>NZ_WXUB01000009.1 GCF_011799805.1 Maribellus sediminis | reverse complement strand
CTGTTCAACGGGAGCAGAAATTGCATCAGCTTTCAGTGAATGGTTAGGCAGTGTATCGTATGACGGAGGATGTAATGCCACGATCGACAATGGAAATCCAACAGCACCCGACAGCTGTGGCGGCGAAATAACAGTAGTTTGGACTGTAAGCAGCGACTGTGAATCGGATGTAATGGACAGTGCAGTGTTTGTAGTAACAGCAGCACCGGCGGTCAGTCTAACTCCACCTGCCAATGATACATTGGATGCCTGTTCAACGGGAGCAGAAATTGCATCAGCCTTTAGCGAATGGTTAGACGGTGTATCGTATGACGGAGGATGTAATTCCACGATCGACAATGGAAATCCATCAGCACCCGACAGCTGTGGCGGCGAAGTAACAGTAGTTTGGACTGTAAGCAGCGACTGTGAAACGGATGTAATGGACAGTGCAGTGTTTGTAGTAACAGCAGCACCTGCCGTCAGTCTTACTCCACCTGCCAATGATACATTGGATGCCTGTACAACGGGAGCAGAAATTGCATCAGCTTTTAGTGAATGGTTAGGCAGTGTATCGTATGACGGAGGATGTAATTCCACGATCGACAATGGAAATCCATCAGCACCCGACAGCTGTGGCGGCGAAATAACAGTAGTTTGGACTGTAAGCAGCGACTGTGAATCGGATGTAATGGACAGTGCAGTGTTTGTGGTAACAGCAGCACCAGTTGTAACGCTTACACCACCTGCCAATGATACAATTGACGCCTGTGCTACTGAATCAGAAGTTGCATCTGCGTTTGCCGGATGGTTAGCAGAGGTAGATTATGACGGTGGGTGTAATTCATCGATAGATGATGGAAATCCAACAGCACCGGATGAGTGTGGTGGTGAAGTAACAGTATACTGGACCGTAAGCAGTGACTGTGAAGCTGATGTAGTTGACAGTGCAACCTTTGTTGTACAACCTGATACAACCTCACCTGTTATTACCATTACCATTGTTCAGGATTCTACCTGTAACTCCGATCCGGAGGCTACGGCAACCTATTACGACGATTGTTTAGGAACCGGTGATGCATCATTGCAGTCATTGAATAAAGTTGCGGTGGATCCGTCAGATCCGAATCAGTGTGATGAACTCTGGATTTACACCTTCTATGCAGAAGATAGCTGTGGAAACTCTGCAACGGCAACGGATACCTTATTCAGGTTCACAGAATCAGAAGGAGATTGTGAAACTGCATTTGGACGATTGCCTGAACCTGATCTTGGTGATGCACCATGGACAGATGACATTGGATCAAGATGCTTCCTGGATGAGCCGGATACAGCCATTTTTAACCGTTGGGGATGGACCAATAGAATTAAAGTTGGTCAGGATTCAGTATACGTTATGGATGTGTACGCAGGTGCCGGGCAGTGCGATTTGAGCAAAGGAACCTGGGTTGGAACAGTAACCTTATCTTTTGACGGTAGCACGATGCATGTTTTTTATGATCTGGAGGACGGTTATGTAATCAGTGAAGCACATATTTATGCTGGCTATGAAATGTATCCAGTGAGGACAAACGGTAAGCATAAAGGTGAATATACAGTTGCACCTGGTCAGTATTCTGTTGTCTGGGAAAATGCGATTCCTTCGGCCGGACTTGTAGTAGATTTGACAGGTGTAAGTGATGGCGATTACATTTTTGTAATTGTCCATTCAGTAGTCTGTATACCTACTTGTGATTGTCCTGAAACAGACAGAACTTTAATAGCAAATCTATCATCTGAAAATGTAGAATTGTTATATGCAGCGAAAGGAAATGGTAAGAAAAATGCTGAAATCACCACTGATGTTGGTGAATTAGAGGTAGGAGAACTGAAAGTATTCCCGAATCCATTCACTGAAAAAGTAACATTCGAATTTGTATCTGCTAAAGATGCATACGGAACGCTTGATATTTACAGCTTAACCGGACAGCGTGTTGCACGGATACTGGATCGCCAGGTAATAGCTGGTGAAATGAACAAGGTATTCTACGAACCGGATCACGATGTTTCAGGTGTATACCTCTACCGTCTTGATTTGGATGGAGATGTTCAGGTTGGAAGAATTATTTACAAATAATAATTTGACCCTTATTTTTTATCAAATAACTAAAGTGTTCTGCTTTAGGTTGAGGATAATACCTCAGTGGAATTTAGAAGAGGCCGGCTGTCAGCGTCGGCCTCTTCCTTTTATAAAGTGCAGCAGTATGCTCATCCAACGAATTCATCCCAATTTCACATATTCAGCTTACTTTTCAGAATCAAAAAAAATTCAGAGAACGTATAAATAAGACAGGTTTTATCTATTTCTTAATAGAGAAAAAAATAGTTATTACGTAATTGCATCAAATAAATATACCGTGAATTACTTATTGACTTATATGAACTTTTATACGTAAATTGCGTATATAAAGCACTTTCTATCACAAAACAATTTTATGGATGGTTTATTGGGTTGATTGGTGAGATGTACAATCTGTTTAACGGTTATATCCAGTATATTCAGATGTAGTGATTTAAAATAAGGGATATCAAAAGTTAGGTAGATTGATGTAAATGTGTTATAACATTTTAATATCAATCGTCATGTGTAAAATTGCAGTTTTAGAAAGATTTACTCTACTTGGATCAGGAATAGCATCAATTCTGAGCAATGAAAAAGAGTGCGAAGTAGTGTTAGCGAAAACCAAGGAAGAATTGGTAAGAAAGCTTGATGACTCCATACCCGATGTGATCGTAATTGATATAATTCACAATGAAAATTCCGGTTTCAAACCCATAAAAAGATTTCGAAGAATCTATCCGCATGTTCCAGTGTTGCTGATTGTAAGCGCAAGTTATGCCGACTGTTTCGAAGAATACATCCGGTTAGGTGTTAAAGGATTTATTTTTAATAGTTCCGACAGGGATGAATTGCGTCGCGCCATTAAAAAGTTGATGAATGGAGGAGAATACTTTACAGATAAAGTCTGGAAAATTTTTAAAAGTTCAATCCAAACGAGAAAGCACAAACCTGTTCATCAAAAACTAACGGATAGGGAGGTTGCTGTGCTAAAGCTTTTTTCCAGTGGATTGACTTACAAAGAAATAGGGTCGGAATTAAGTATAAGTCCGCGCACTGTGGAAACCCATAAACGGAACATTCTATCAAAACTTAAAATTAATTCAACAGCCGATATGGTTAAGTACGCTTATCGGAATAATATTCTTATTTAGAATATCTTCACCAATAGTCTTAAAGTAACTAGTGGACATTCATTTCCCGGACATTCGTGTGAATGAATTTTCTTCATTAATTGATTTGGAGCGGACAACTATGATAAGAAAATAAAAAAGCAGGATGTGTCTTAAATATTCAGACAATCCTGCTTTATAAATAAGTGCCCTTACTACTGTTACTTCTTAATTATTTTTTCAGAATATTGGTGACCTCCGGAGTTTATTACCACAAAGTAGAAGCCAGAAGGCTGACTACTTAGTTCAATTGTGCTCATTGTACTTGTAATTAAGTCTTCGATAATCTTTGCACCTGTTGAATTATAGACCGCATAGGAATCCGTATCTCCAAGAACAGAAATCTGCAGGGTTACGTTATTTTCAGTCGGATTTGGATAAACAGATAAGAAGGTTTTATCCTCCGGCTCAAACTGATCTGCGCTTGAGCCCGGCATTGATGAGCCCGGAGCAGCTCCTCCAAAGGAGACCTCATAATCTTCCACTTCACCCTCAAAATCATCATCACAGGCAGCAGGAGTTTTTCCGGTTTTCATACTCACGCGCATTCTGGCTATGCCATATGCATAGTCAGGAATCAGGATACTGGAAATCACATCGCCTTTACTATTATTAACTGCCAAAATTGTTTCATCTGAATCATCAAAATCTCCATCATTGTTAAAATCGATCCAGATTCTCCAGAAATTACGCGAGTCATAAAGTGATGGTATGAGCGTGATATCATGGCTTTGCCCGGGCATCATATCGATGGTCACATTCGATAAAGAGTACCCATCATTTGTCAATGATTCATAACCTGTACTATTGATCGTAACGCTTTCAATGTAGTTTCTCGTACTGTTTATATTAACAGGTGTACAGTAAGAAGCGTTTCCCTGATCAAGCACGTTAATTACACCAGTTTTAGTGTCTGAGCCATAACTGTTTGTTGCGGTGAAAGTTACATTGTAAGTCCCGGCACTTGCATAAGTTACGGTCGGATTCTGGTTGGTTGATGTTGCCGGATTTCCTCCTGAAAATGACCAGGCCCAGGATGTTGGATTATTGGCTGAAATATCTGAAAACTGTATGCTCTCTCCAACATTAATGGTATAAAGATTGGCTGCATATTCGGCCACCGGTGCCAGAGGCTGTGGTGCCATAATCTGAACAGTATAATCTTCCACTTCACCAAGGTCAGTGTAACCACATGCCGTTGGATCCAATTTTCCCATAGCAACCCGCATTCGGGTTGTCAGTTCCAGATTGGCAGGAATTGTGATTGACCCGCTAACCGACGATTTGCTTTTTGAGGCAATGAATACTTTCTCATCGTCGGTGAAATCCATATTTTGATCATAGTCGATCCAGACGGACCAATATTCAAATTTATCGCGTGAACTAAATCCTGGCACCAACTCAATAGCATTTTTTGATCCTGATTCCAGCATAAATACCGTACTCGTAAAGTCGGCATATCCTCCGTTCGATCCCGAAGTCTTTACAGTATTTCCAATCGAGACCTTTGTTATCCATTCTTCGCTTGCAAGAGGCGATGGGATACAGTATTCCGGCACGACTTGTTCAACCTGGATGTAATTGTCTATTACCTTGATATCCTGGCCGGCTGCATTCGTTACAGTTAATGATACCTTGTAACTATTGGCATTGCTATAGGTTACTTTTGGATTGCGTTCGTTTGATGTAGACGGATTACCACCTTCAAAATCCCATTTCCAGGATGCCGGATTGTTCAACGATTTATCACTAAAGTTTACTGATTCACCTTCGTTTACTTTTATTTTATCCGAACTGAAATCTGCTACCGGTACATTTACAGATTCATTTACAGTAATAACTCCGCTTAGCGATTTGGTATTGGAACCGTCGTCATTTGTAACCGTTAAGCTAACTCCATAGGTTCCGGCAGCGTTGTAAGTAATTGTTGGATTTTGTGCGGTTGATACAGCTGGCGTTCCACCTTCGAAAGTCCACGACCACGTTGTCGGAGAATTTGTCGATTCATCTGTGAAAGAGATCGACTCACCGGCATCAATTGTCTGTGCACTGTACGAGAATGCTGCAACCGGAGGATAGGTAATTACCGGTTGTGTGGTAACCTCAATAAAGCCATTTAATGTCAGCGTACCAGTTCCGTCGGCATTGGTGGCAGTTAAGGTCACATTATAAGTTCCGGTCGTATTATAAACAACCGCAGGATACTGCTCATTCGAACTGCCTGGTGTTCCACCCGGGAATTCCCAGTACCATTCATCCGGATTGTTGGTCGAAAGATCAGTAAAGTTGATACTGTTTCCTTCGGGAACCGATCTCTGGCTGGCCGTGAAATGTACAACTGGCGGAGCAGGTGCAGCCACGGTAATGTAAGAAGTAATCGTTTTTGTATCTGATCCGTCTCCATTTATAGCGGTAAGTGTTACTGCGTATGTACCGGCTGTGTTATAGGTAATTGAGGGATTTTGTGCACTTGAAGTTGATGGGCTGCCACCGGCAAAAGTCCAGTTCCAGCTGGTAGGTGTATTGGTCGAATGATCGGTAAACGAAACGCTTTCTCCTTCTTTTATGCTGGTTATGTCCGCTGTAAAAGCTGCTACAGGAGGTGTAGGAATACGATTCACCGTAATAAATCCTGTCGCAGTTTTAGTATCTGAACCGCCTGAATTTGTTGCGGTCAGGCTTACACTATAGGTTCCCGGTGTATTAAATTTTACTACCGGATTTTGCACAGTTGAAGTTGCCGGAGTACCGCCTCCAAAGGTCCAACTCCAGGAAGTCGGAGAGTTGGTGGACAAATCAGAAAATGTAACCGATTCACCTTCTGTAATCGTGCTTTGATTTGCAGAGAAATTGGCAACAGGTGCAATAACCGGAGCATTCACCCGGATATAATCAGTCACTGTTTTTGTGTCCGATCCATCGGCATTGCCTGCGGTTAACGTTACGTTATATCTACCTGCGGTACTGTATGTAACCGTTGGATTTTGAGCCGTTGATGTAGCCGGAGTTCCTCCTTCAAAAGTCCAAGACCAAGATGTTGGATTATTGCTGGATGCATCAGTAAAAGAGACAGTTTCTCCTTGATCAACAGTAGTTGAAGTTGAAGTGAAATTGGCAATTGGAGAATTACCATTCGGTGTACCAATTTGGATAGTATAGTCTTCTACCTCACCTTCTGAGAATATTTCGCATGCTGTTGGACTTTCGTTTCGTTTCATCGAAACACGCATACGCGTTTTGATATTTAAATTGGATGGTATAGTTGTGCTTTTTGAAACAGGATAACTTGTAACAGGGCTTGTATATATAAGTTCACCTGAGTCATCAAAGTCTAGGTCTCCATTATAATCAATCCAGATTTTCCATACTTCCAGATATTCCCTTCCTGAGAAATTCGGGGTTAGAGTAAACGTAACAACCGATCCCGGATCAACATTGTATGTATAGTTCGTTAGATCCTGGTAACCTGCTGTTCCTGAAGAACCTGAAGTATTAATCTGTGAACCGAACTGTACAGATTCGATCCATTGGGTCGAAGCCTCGCCATTTGATTCACAGTAATGAGAACCGTATTCTTCAACTATTATGTATCCTGAGATTGTTTTCGTGTCAGATTTATCATTATTGTAAACAGTCAAACTTACATCATATATTCCGGGAGCATTGTACTGAACAGAAGGACTACTAGAGGTAGATGTGGCAGGTGTTCCCCCATTAAAAGTCCATTCCCGGGTTAAGGCATTTTCCGAAAAATCTGTAAATTGTACTGATTCCCCCTCAACAACGGAGGTATTATCAGAAGAAAAATTTGCCAGGGGTTGACCTCCAATTACAATGCAATGCCCAAAATCATCCAGGGGGCCAAGAGTTGGATCTGCATCATTCCCATCTGGTGTATCAGGTCCTGTACATGTAGCAGGTTTGGGACCAAGTCCCCACCAGTAATAACCATCACCATCTCTGTCTTCACACTTAACTTGATAATTATTGATACTGGAAAAAGGAGTCATTAATGCATGTGTCCAACCAACATTATTCATAGTCGTTTCTGTATATACATAGCCGTTATCCCCAAAATAGTCGCCCCAGCTATTTTTATATATCCATACTATTTTCCCGATTAAAGGATCTCCTGCTTCAACAACTACCCAATCACGATTTGAATCTAAATCCCTGTAATAAAGAATATCACCTTCTTTTACGGTTTTATAGCCAACAAGTACCATAGCGTGTGCCCAATTAGCTTGTCCACTACTTAGTGGGCCCATTTTAATTAACATGTCTTTTAATACATCTTCAGTTTTAGGATAAGCATCCGATCCAAAATCTATTCTGCCTCCAATTTTTATGGTTTCCTGCGCATTGTTACCTTTATCAGTGCATGGTTGCTCACTGGCCGAATATGGAAATGTTGCCTCATCAACGATTCCATTATTCTTAATATAATCAAGTGCATAGCTGGGGTACCCACCTCCACAATCTCCTGCACCGCTGCATGATACAAGATCCTGTTCTGAAAGATCCAGATTTAGTTGCTGATTATAGTAAAGGTTTGCCATAGCTTCTGTAGCTCCTGTAGCTGCAAATGCCCAGCAGGATCCACATGTTGACTGACTTTTAATAGAAGTGATCCAGTTCTTTCCATGCCGGTCGCGCCAGTCCCATTCATCAACATACGGACTTGAAGTTGCAGTTGTGGCTGATTTTAACGTGCCATCGGTGGTACTGGTTGATTCCTCACTTCCAACCTGTATTACACCACCGGAATAGAATTCAAAACCATTTGGGAAGGTGCTTTGTCCGTATAAATTTTTTCGTTCGCCATAGCTAAGCTCCGAAACACTGGTTTCTCCGGCCACCCAATGTCTACCTTTCTTTTTCAGGTTATTGTTTATTTTCCTGATCTTCGCCTCGTTCTGATCTTTTTTCTTTTCCTTTTTTACACTTGCTACATCGAGGCCCGGAGCAACTGCTGTCGCATAACTGATTCCTGTAAGTTCAAGACTTGCATTCTCAAGCTCAATGTTTATGGCGTATGGTTTTACACGATCCAGAACAGCTGTTTCCTCACAAATATTTATTATTGAGAACGAACTTGCCTCTTCTAACAGCAGGTTGTAACTCTCATAGATCAGGTACTCATCAAAATTACTATCGATTAATACCAACCGAACCAGGGAATTATCGTCCTTTAGTTCAATATTTGCACTGATATCGAGCCCGTAGATAAAATTTTCATTTTTACTAAAAGGAAAAATTTCAACAGACTTCGAAAAAGTTTGATCGATTGAAACGGAAACCGGATTGGTTCCTGCCATTTTGAATTTGTTGTCGGATGTTTGACCGTACAACGCACTACCGATGAACATTAGCATCAGCAATGCCAATAACTCTGATTTTTTCATAACAAAACTCTAGAATTTGATTTAATGGTCCTGTTTTGTTGTATTCTGATTATTCAAAAACAATCAGCGGGTTTGTCTGTAAAACAAATGTCCTTAATTAAATTCTACTCACAACTTAATTAATTAATAAACTAAACTATTTAACTCTCTCAGTCGACAAGAATACAGGAATTGAATCGTCCATGAACTCTTGATCGATTTTATATTACGGGTTCAGGAGACCAAAGTAGATGTTCGTTTTTTTATAAACAAGCCATTTTTTTAACACACAATGATTTAGAAACGATCAGGACTGTTTAAAAAGTTGTAAAGTATTAGTATTTACTGGTAGTTTGATATTCCAAATAGACGCTAAAAATATTTTCATTAATTTCCATAATCGGCTGATAAACAGAATAGTTGTGAACAGTTGCTTTCTTATGTAAAGACATTATGTTCAGATAAAACAACATTTTTGGCAAGAAGAGGGATAACTGTGCCAGTTCGGCCTGCCTCTCCCAATCCCAGGTTCTCGATATGTGAACGAATGGATTGATACTTATAGATATATGAAATTGCTTCACTCCGGTCTGAAGTCCTCAAGACGGGATTGTAATGACTAAACTTATGAGTATAACAGATTGCTTCTCCCGAGTACTCGGGATCGAAATGACTCTTGAGATGAGAAATGTGTGGCAGCGGACAATGAGTTTTATCTTTTGAAGAGACTGTCTCTGTCCGCTGCAGGTTATAATGCCTATAGTTGTCATGGCGAGGGATCCTTCAGCTGACGGAGACTGAAGCCATCTTGTTCCTCGTTCCTCGATAATTGATCCCTGCTACCTGATACGGAACGTAATGTAGAATTTCCAATTAAGAAGAACTGTTGGATATTGGATATTGAGCATTAATTATTGGATATTCGCTTCTTCTGAGTTCTCCCAAAATCAGAATTTGAGATTGCTTGACTTCAGATGACGAAGGGCTTAAGTCCCCTTCAGGGGATTTAGGGGTGAGAAACTGTGTGTGGTTACTTACAAATTTTTAGTTTATACATGATAAAAATTCTAAGGCGGCCTTATAAGAGATTGCTTCACTCCGTTCGCAATGACCTTTCCTGTTAAAATTATATGGCAGCGGACAATGAATAACACCTTTAAAGGAAAATGTCTCTGTCCGCTGCCGGTTACACCCCCTACCGTTGTTGTGGCGAGGGATCCGTCAGCTGACGGAGACCGAAGCCATCTTGTTCCTCGTTACTCGATAATTGATCCTTGATACCTGATACGGAACGTAATGTAGAATTTCCAATTAAGAAGAACTGTTGGATATTGGATATTGAGCATTAATTATTGGATATTCGCTTCTTCTGACTTCTCCCAAACTCAGAATTTGAGATTACTTTACTTCAGATGACGAAGGGCTTAAGTCCCCTTCAGGGGATTTAGGGGTGAAGGAATGTAAGCTTACTTACAAACTTTCCATACCTCCAAAGTTGTTTTTTACGTTTTCGCAGAGCGATTTTTTCGCATTTAGGTGGGCTGTAATTCCAACGGTTTTTTCTTCTCTCAACTCAAAAAATGACATTCTTAAAAATGAATCAAAAATCGATTATATCAGTTTATTTACGTAGTATCCGATCATGCGATAAGGGATATTACGTATTGCGCTGAGCGGGATATTGTTGTAACTTGTATATCCAAAGTCAAAATGAGTCCCTTTCTATAAAAACCAACAGTCGGAAACGCTTTTCAAGATGTTTGATTTGCAGGTAAAGTAAATTGTATAGTTTACTTTATTTGAATTGCAAGAAAGCTTGTTGAAATATTGTTGGTTCAAAAGAGAAATTCTTGAATCAACATATTTCACCTAACCTTAAATGTACCGCCATGTGTAGAATTGCCATATTAGAGAAGTATGCCCTGTTCGCTTATGGAATTCAGTCCTTATTAAAGGATTCAAACGGTTTTGATATCATCATACATGCCGCTGATTGCGACCATCTTTTCAAACAGATAAAAGATGATAAACCCGATGTTATTATTCTGGATGTTATTCACGGGGATAATTCGGGGATGCGATCGCTGAAAAAGATCAGACGTACTTACCCCAAAATTCCTGTTTTGCTGATCCTGAGTCAGTATTACTCCGATTGTTTTGAAGAATATATACGGTTAGGTGTAAAAGGTTTTGTGTTTAACGATGCAAGCGGTAAAGATCTGGTTGGTGCCATTAAAGCATTAAAAGACGGAGGTGAGTTTTTTAGTGAAAAAGTATGGGAAATCTTTAAGGCTTCCATTCAAAATGGGAAAAGCCAAACCAGAAAAGAACAAAAACTTTCCGACAGGGAGGTTATTGTCCTGAAATTATTTTCAAAAGGATTGACTTACAAGGAGATCGGGACCCGGTTAAACATTAGCGCACGCACGGTAGAAAGCCATAAACGAAATATCCTGGCAAAACTAAAAATTGACTCTACGGCAGCCATGGTCCGATATGCTTATCGAAATCATATGCTTGTGTAATGCATTAGAATAAAACAATCATGATTCAGGTCAATCACCAACAGAAAGGAAAGTAACATTTGCACCTATAGTTAACTCTTCCTTATTTCCCTCTCTATTTGCAGCTACCCTTTATACACATCTTTTTGATTGTCTGATAAAATGATAGTCAATATTGTTTCGTCCGGGATTACCAACAATCCCGAATCAACTTTCTTCGCCGGACGAGATGTTGGCTGTTACTTACCCCGGCGCTCCCTGACTATCGTCAGGCAGACGCACCGGGTTATTCACATTCGACACTTTCAGTGTCATTTAAAGAATCACCCTGAAAGGGTGATGCAATAATAACCGCGGGTAAACGAACATAGAGATTGCAACCCGTGGGATTGATCAGTACAATGGAAAGGCGCAATCTACCCGCAGTTCAGAGATTTCAAGTTCTTTGCGCCGCAATCCTGGAGATGAAATGATTGCCCGTAAAATATTTGTGTATAGAAGGGTAGCTATTTGCAGATTGGGATAATCCCGAGCACCCGGGATCAGGGTGAGTTTGAATATTAAAACTGTATTTTGTTATTGATTCTTAAGAAGTTTTCTTTTAGAAAAACAGGACGTAATCTTCATCTTCTGCCTTGCAGAAATGCGTAATAATACCGATTGACTTCCTGTTAAAGTCGCCGTAACTTTTCCTAAAAATAAAGGACAACTAGCGAGAACTTGTACCCCGGGGGGAAACCCTGTATCCCAATCCTGTAACAGAGACGTAGATGGTCGTTTTTCGGATGATTTGATAATGAAGTGTTAAAGGCATTTATTAATCTTAATTATCAGATTATGAGAAAAAATTACGATGAACCTGCGGATTACATAAAGATGCAATCCGTTGTACAAAAAAAGCGTTGGCTCCGATATTGGCGCCTATGCTTTCTTACACCATTAGTAATATTAACATTATTAATGGTAAATAATTCTGTGTACGCACAACCGCTGTACGAAGCTGATGCTGCTGTAGTAGCGCATTTTGGCGTTGACGCAGATGTATGGGCAAACTTTCAACTTCAAGGGGATGTTGATGATTCTAATATTGATGACTGGTTTGGACCAGTAGATGGATTCACGCCTCCATATACTGGCAGTGGCCGAGGAGTTATTGCCTGGCATGAATCAGAAGGTGGACCTGGTTTGGCGACCATAAACAGCTGGGTTAATGCGCACAGTTTTTTTGAACTTAGGATGGCGGAACCACGGTGGACAGAGGTTGGTGACTATGAATGGGTAGATGCAGTATATGCACGCGACAATATTTCTGAAGGTAGCCTTAGAGATTCTTCAGTATTTACAGGAACAAGGGATAAAAACTACGATAGCCCTTATTCCTGGAACCTCGGAATTGGAGGAACTCCACCTAAAAATGATATCGTTGATGTTTTTGGTTATTTAAGAAGGGATTTAAATACCGAAGAGTTATTTGCATATGGCGCCGCCTCAACAATTTCGGCAGATGGAACATCACATACCGATTTTGAATTTTACCGAAGTAACGAATTGAGTTACGATGGTTCTGGATTAACTAACTCAGGAGACGAAGACGGCCATGTTGCATGGATGTTTGATCCGGATGGCACCTTTAATGTTTCTGGCGACCTTATTGTTTCCATCGATTTTAACCAGGGTGGAACTCATCCCGTATATACTGTACGCGTTTGGATGCAAACGCAGAACATTGTATTTGATGGGATGCCTTTTGCAGATTTTGAAGCATTTAGACTTTATTTCAATACGCTGCCAAATGTTCCCTTTAAATTATCAGGTATATACGATGATGGTGGAAAAGAAACTACTGTATACGGTTACGCCGAAATTGAACCAAAATCAGGTAGTGTAGATGATTATATGTGGGCAACAGTTAATATTACTGATACTGAGGCTGCACCTTGGGGCAGTTTGGAGGCCAAAAGTAAAGTTTCATTGGATAATATTCTTCAATATCAGTTGACAGAGATTTGTATTAATATGACTGCTATGGGTTTGGATATCGAACTTGATCCAAATCACAGTCCCTGTGTTAATCTTTTAGGAAACTTAATAGTTAAAACGCGTTCATCAGGGACATTTACATCCGAACAGAAGGACTTTGTTGGTCCACTTCGTTTTGGTAATACGGTTGATATTAATGTAGCTGTTACTGATGATGAAGCATGCGAAGATGGTAACGTTAGCTTTACTGCAACAGCAACATCCGAGACTCTTGATTTTAATACACAGGTCATTGATTTTAAATGGTACCATAATGGTAATTTGTTAACAGATGGAGGTGATACTACTATTACAACAGTTAACGGTGTAAGTACTTTAACCATTAATGGCGTTTCTCTTGATATGGGGGGAGTAGATAACATTAAAGTTGTTGCCACACATCAAAGAACAGGGTGTTCAGATGACGATTTTGGAACGTTGACGGTATACGATACACCAGATCTGACGGTACAGGATTTGGAAGCTTGTGAGGTAGGCACATCAGGTGTTGCGGGCTTTGATTTGTTTAATGCAGTAACCGATGCCGATGGCGGCACATTGAGTTATCATGCTACCGAAGCAGCCGCTGTTGCAGGAACTCCAACAATCAATCAGAATGTAACAGTCGCAATAGGTGATTCTGTCTTCTGGATTCGCAGTTCAAATACAGACGATCCAACTTGCTTTGATAAAGAGATGGTAACCCTGACAGTATTTGACAATCCAGATTTGGAAGTACAGGATTTGGAAGCTTGTGAGGTAGGTACATCAGGCGTTGCGGGTTTTGATTTGTTCAATGCAGTAACGAATGCCGATGGCGGTACATT
>NZ_WXUB01000008.1 GCF_011799805.1 Maribellus sediminis | reverse complement strand
CTGTTACCACAAACACTGCACTGTCCATTACATCCGATTCACAGTCGCTGCTTACAGTCCAAACTACTGTTATTTCGCCGCCACAGCTGTCGGGTGCTGTTGGATTTCCATTGTCGATCGTGGCATTACATCCTCCGTCATACGATACACTGCCTAACCATTCACTGAAAGCTGATGCAATTTCTGCTCCCGTTGAACAGGCATCCAATGTATCATTGGCAGGTGGAGTAAGACTGACTGCCGGTGCTGCTGTTACCACAAACACTGCACTGTCCATTACATCCGATTCACAGTCGCTGCTTACAGTCCAAACTACTGTTATTTCGCCGCCACAGCTGTCGGGTGCTGTGGGATTTCCATTGTCGATCGTGGCATTACATCCTCCGTCATACGATACACTGCCTAACCATTCACTGAAAGCTGATGCAATTTCTGCTCCCGTTGAACAGGCATCCAACGTATCATTGGCAGGTGGAGTTAGACTGACCGGAACTGGAGTGTTTACCGCAAATGTTGCGTCGCAGGTATCGGCTAATCCGCAATAATCACTTACAATCATTTGGATTGTTTTTGAATCACCGCAGAAATAAGGTGCGCTCACCGTGTCGATATCCACCTCAACACCATTAATTTTATAAATAGTATCCAAAGGATCTGTACCGCCACTTACCATAAATACTGTATCTAACCAATTTCCAAAGGCAGTATTAATCGAATCCTGACCAAGACATTCATCAACTGTCAAACTTGAACATTCAACATAAACAGGATTTGGATCCGGTTGGAATATCGTATCGCTACAAAATGTTGAATTAGGATCAACGTTGTTGAATATTTCAACATCATAAATTCCGGCACCAAGGTTAAACATGGTATCGACCAAACTTGCTGTAATCGTTGTATCAAACGGTACAGCATCTTTGTACCAAATATATTTGTATGGTGGATATCCAATCGTATCAGAAGGTGTTACTTCTGCCCATGCAATCCCGGTTTCGGCGCCGTAACATTCAACATCTTCAGTAAAGACTTCACATGTAGGTGCGGTAGGTGTCCATCTTATTGTATCTACACAGCTTGTCTCACAACCAAAACTATCTGTTACAGTAACAAAATAGATTCCATCACTTAATCCATAAATACTGTCGGTTCCCTGTCCGCCTCCAATTGATCCACCATCAGTTCCCCATAAATAAGTATAAGACCCACTTCCTCCGGTTACATTAACAACAGCATATCCGTTGTCTGCATTAAAATAGGATTCATCCTGTATGGTAACATTACAGACAGGAAGATCATGTACAATTACATGGAAAGAATCAACCGCAAAACATCCCTGATCATCTGGATTTGAACTTCTGGCCCAGAACATGGTATCTCCCACAGGTAGAGTTTGGATTGAAGAAATCGCATTTACGGGAGGATTTGCAAAAGCATCAGCACTCGTTGCATAGAAAGTTACCACTCCGTCTCCGGTACTGTCTACTGCAGTTGTTAAATCAAATTGATTCACACCATCGTCACAGGAATCCAGATCCGTGGTCACAATTTTGGTTTCCAAATCATATCCAAAAAGCAATGGCCCAACAAAATCGTGCATTTCCGATTCAAAACTTGGTGAACTTCTGGTCTTTACCAAGAGGCTTCCAAGAGTTTTGTTACAGGCATCTCCCCCAAATGCGTCCAGACCTAAAAATGACATATTAATGGCAAATTCTGCGAACTGAAGGGGTAGGTATACCGAATCATTTGCTGCCTGTGGTCCTTCTAAAGTTCCCCATGGTGGTGCCGGTGAAACACTATCTACATTTACCACCGCCCAGGCCGCAGGGTCTGTATTTCCTACTGCCGGCTCAATTTCAGCATAACCAAAACCAACGCCTGATTCTGCAGTAAACGCACCTGTAAAATTAAAGGAAGCGCTGCCACCCCAATTGGCTAGTCCATAAATATAGTCGGCTTCACTCACCCATACACGTATACTTGCTACGGGAAGATCACCCCCTTTTTCGTAATCTATACTTACGATCAGGTCCCCGGCTGTTAAAACAACACCGGCAGAGTCGAACGTCCATGAAGTATGTCCGTGGTCGGTTCCGGTATTTGAAAAATGCGATCCGTCAAATCCAACCTGGTTGGCAAAAAATTCAAAATCAGCATGAACGGATCCTGAAGTTGAGCGGGTGGAGAAAGCACCAATTCCCCAAAGATCTCCATCGGGATCCTCTCTCATATGCCCATAAACATCGATCAAGTCTCCTTTTTGATAAGGATCTTTAATTCCAGCATCCCACGTTGAAGGATCCTGAAAGTTTTTATCGGAAGTACCCCCAAAAGCAGTACTGTCTTTACCATTTCCGGCAGTATTGTTATCTCTTGCATACACGCCATCTACCCATACAATTGTATCACCAGGGGATGAAGGAATCTCCAATTCTGAATTTCGTGATATCCATCCATTATCACCCATCCTTATCACAAAACTGAGATTCTCGTCAATTGCAAGCCTATTGTTAATATATGTGATGAATGCCGGAGATGGGTTGAATACCGCTGTTCCATCGCCTGAATATAAACCTCCAAACCAATCGTCGGTCCCAAAAGGATCGATAGTATCAAGTTCAGGAGCCAGTAAATAATTAGTATAAACGTCAGCATCAATTCCAAAGTTGGCCCTTACGGCCGGCCCTTCGGTGACAATCTGACTACTTGCAAACTGCATTGTACAACACAGCATAAATACCACAGCGAGACATCGCCACCATAAACGATAACTCAACCTCGCCGGCGCAGCAAATTTTTTATTCCCTGCGAGTACATTGTAAAATTTTCCCATAATCTGATAATTTAAGTAAGTAAATAATGTCTTCTACTTATCAAATCATCATTCAGCAAATGTCTAATACCTGTATCTTTTAACCGAAATTTTGTGAGTACTTCGCGGGGTTGCACGTTAAGTTTCTGCTTTCGTTCAAAATTTCATTTACAAGTTACGTCAATCAATAAGCCGAAGTCAATCGGGTTTAATACGGATTTGAGAATTGATATTTATATACTTTTTAGTATTTTATTCTTCTTTTAATCAGACTTTCAGTTTCTCAATAAATCCTGATTTCAATTATGGACAGACAAAAGATTTCTCCTGCAAGGACAACAAAATTATAATAAACCTTTGCTCTATATTTAATAAAAAAAAAGAAACATGGGATCATCCAAAAGAAGCATTTTACTTAGTTGACTAACATTGTTTCCTGAAAAGTATTTATCAAAATAACATTGATATTAAAATACTTACATGTCTTTTATTGAGTTTTAGGATTAAGTATTTCTCTCAACTTTTCTTAATTAAATTATAAACTCTCTATTTGTTTACTTTTGCAAGAAATCTGCTAGTTGGAAATCTCAAAATAGATTCCACAACATGGGATTAAAGGGGTAACTGTTCATATTTTCAAAATTGAAATTATAAATTCTTTTATACGTAAAATCCCGTATAACTTATCCGAAGATTACGTATGAAAAGGCCAAATCTCCATGTTCTGTTAAGGGATCAATTCTTTCATTTTTTTGTTTACACAGCAAATTATCAGTGATAATAAACAAGATTTTATCACCTTAAAAGTCACCTTTGGATGAAATATTGAGTTTATAAGAATAGGTGAATTCTTTAAATCAAACACGTTGTAAAACCAAATTCCCGTATTCAACTGAGTTTACTCGCACTTCAACCACAACCGGTCCCTTGCATGAGAATGCGTCATTAAGTGCCATTCGGTACTCACCGAGGCTGGAGCATGAAATTACAGGTACCCCAAAATAATGATTAGTAGGTTTATCCGCGGGCGTATTCAAATCCGTTCCGTAATGGGAATCGTATCCTTTCTTTTGTTGCTTGATGTTGATCAAAGAAAGGCTGCTATCATAAATCACCACAATAACGATATCGAGATTTAATCGTTTTGCAGTAGCCAGTTCACCTACGGTCATGTAAAAGCCGCCATCACCCATTAAAGCTACCACAGGCAAATCGGGATAACACATTTTTGCAGCCATTGCGGCGGGTAGTGCAAATCCCATTCCCGACCAGCCGTTTGTCATCAGCAATTTTTGTGGTGCCAGAGTTCGCCATTGCTGTCCTGCCAGATGAAGATGTGCGCCGACATCTACGGTCAGAATTCCTTCGTCGGGTATGGCCTGTCGCAATTCGTGCAAAACTGCAAGCGGGCCGAAACTATCGGGTTGAGGCTTCAATTTGGCGAATAGCTTTTCTCGTCTTTTAACCAGTTGATCTAAATCCCACGATTTAGTGGCTGTTTTTAAGTTTCTAAGTTCTGTAAGTGCAGTTCCTAAATCGCCAATTACATTTAAGACTTCGGGAATTTGCCCGGTATCTACATCGGCTTCTTTTGAATCGATGTGAATCAATGGCACTGCCGGCATCCATTCTTCGTAATTGAACTCAACCGGATCGTAACCCACTCCGATTACCAGATCGGCCTTACTGTAGGTTTCGGCAACCATGTTTGACAAAGCGTGAAACAAAACTCCTGTATACAAAGGATGATTCTCGGGAAACATGCCTTTTGCCATCGGTGTCAAAACCACAGGTAACTGAAACTTTTCGGCCACAGCCAGTAACAGATTCCGGACACCTTCACGTACGGCGCTTAAACCAACAGCGAGTATAGGTTTTTTGCTTTTGGCGAATAGGGTTTCTACTTTCTTAATCTGCTGATGCATCATTGGTGACCAGCGTTTTTTCTCAACCCTTAAATATTCAACTTCCGTGTTTTCAACAACAGTCAAGTCCCTGCCAATTCCGGCCGGAACCCCGATATGCACCGGACCTGGAACATCCGAAGTTGCTATTCCTGCTGCTTTCAAAATCACTTCTGCTGCATTGCCGGAATGAAAGCGGGTAGTATGTTTTGTAATCGCGAAAAAGAGTTGGCGGTGATTAATGTTCATCTGAACCGTTCGACTAAGCAGGTGATCGGGCATTTCATCTGTAAAAGCCAACATGGGGGAACGATCGAGAAATGCTTCTCCGACACCTGTACTCAGGTTGGTAGCTCCGGGGCCAAAAGTAGCAAAACAGGCACCCGGAATTCCGCTAAATCGGCCACAGACATCGGCCATTATTGCTGCCGTTGCTTCGTGGCCAACCAATACGAATTCAATACCGTCTTCGAGCCTCAAAGCCTCGATGTAATCGATCATGTTACCACTGGGTACACCGAACACATAGCGAACACCAATTTCGCGAAGGGTGTGAGCAAATTGTCGGGCAACGGTAGACATAGTATTTTTAGGAAATCATTTCTTCAATCAGCTCCAATGGCATATCAGGCTCAGTAATATAATGCCGGGCCTGCATGTAGAATTCGTTTCTTTTATGAAGGGTTTCATCGATGAAAGCAATCAACTCTTCTCGCGATTTGCCTTTAATCAGTGGTCGTTCAGTTTTCGATTTCAACAAACGATCGGCAAGAATATCCGGATTGATATTCAGATAAATGGTCTGCCCCGTTTTATTCATCAGGTCGATGTTATCAAAAAAACAAGGAGCACCGCCTCCGGTGGCAATTACGATATCAGTAAACTCCGACAATTCTTCGAGGGCTTTTCGCTCCTTTTTTCTGAATTCGGCTTCCCCCTCTTCTTCAAAAATCTGAGGTATGGTCTTACAGTTTCTTTCTTCAATATAATGATCCATATCCACAAACTGCAAATCTAAATGCTTCGACAGCTTTCTGCCTAAAGTAGATTTGCCACACCCCATATATCCTATTAAATAAATTCTCATGCAAACGAGTTTATTTCATGCTACTAATTCATCCCCTCGCTCCTTCGTCGCGATTCCCCCTTCGAAGGGGGATTCAGGGGGATGAGCTCAAAACAGAACCAAGAGCGATGAATTTCAATCATACTTTGAACTAAAATAGTGACATTTGATTCCCGGAATCATCATCATCCCTTTTCGGACGGGTAATTTCGAAAGGAATATCGTCTACATCCGGTTTTTCATCAGCCTGTTCTTCCGGCTCCCGGTCATCCTCATCTTTTACAACAGGCTCAATTTCCTTTATGTTTTTTACTTCGTAGTTAGTAAGACGCTTTCCTTTTGCTTTCCAGGATTTTACACCGATAAATTCTGCAACTTCAACAATCTCATTTTCACGCTCAGAGCTTTTACCTCCAAAAGTAATCTCAAGGCGCGGGTAATGAACCCAGGTAATGCTTAACAGCTTATTGTCCGGATTTTCGCCAATAAAGCGGATCAGTTTACCTTCAACTTCCTCAATTTCGAAACGTTTTACGTAGTAGAATTGCTGCTCGGCATCGAAATAAACAGCCGATAACACCTTCGATTTATCGAATTTCTCGATGGCCAGGATATTGGGTTCGAAGTGATTGCTAAGGTCGTAATTATACAATTGATAGCTTCCATCTTTGTAAAGTACCAGAATTTTATCTTCACCCGAAAATTCGCCCAGATAGGTTCCACGGCTATCGGCATTCAAACGAAGCACATCCGGATCGAACCATATTTTTCGACCTCCAAGGGTAGAAACTCCTTTTTCCTTCAACGAGATTTTATGCACCTCGTGTTTGGTAAGAATGTTTCCCATCGACTGGCGGCCTTTAATTGCCAGTTCACCCATATCTTCTTCGAACGTGAGTTTTTTAATGCGTGGTTTCGGCTTTAATACAATGCGTAATGTTTCGGCTTCGCCATTCGGATTGGCCGAGAAATACATAATCCTCGATCCTTTGGTTTCTTTGGTCAGATTGTATTCTTTATCGCGCGTTACTCCCGTTACCGAGAAACGTTTCATGTAAGCAAAGCCTGATTCGCCGTCTTTGTAAACGACGTTGTAAATCGTGCGTTTATCGTTTTTCTTGAAAACGGCAATGTGCATCGGATTCTTTCCGATAAATGCCTTATCCGAAACTTTGGTAACAAAATAAGTTCCGTCGCGGTGGAAAACGATGACATCGTCGATATCGGAACAATCGCAGATGTACTCTGCTTTTCGCAAGGTGGTTCCCATAAAACCTTCTTTACGATCGACATATAGCTTCTCGTTTTTAACCACCACCTTGGTAGCCACAATATTTTCGAAACTGCGAATTTCGGTTTTCCGGTAGCGGCCTTTACCAAATTTCGCTTTCAAATGCTGGAACCATTTTATGGTGAACGGAACGATATTTTCGATGTTATGAACCACTTCTGCAATTTCATCCTCGATGGATCTCAGGTGTTCGTCCGCCTTGTCTTTGTTGAATTTCAGGATGCGAGCCATGCGAATCTCCATCAGTTTCATGATGTCTTCGCGTGTGATCTCTCTTTTGAGTTTGGGTTTCCACGGATCGAGTCGCTTGTCGATATGCGCCACGGCCTGATCCATGTTCTCCGAATCCTCAAACTTCTTATCCTTATAAATACGCTCTTCAATAAATATCTTTTCGAGTGAAGAATAATGCCACTGTTCTTCCAACTCACTTTTTCTGATTTCAAGCTCGAGTTTCAGCAGATCCAGTGTGCTGTCGGCCGAACGTTTCAGAATTTCTTTTACGCCAATAAACAAAGGCTTGTCATTCTCGATAATACACGAGTTGGGCGACAAGGAAACTTCACAATCGGTGAAGGCATAAAGTGCATCGATGGTTTTATCCGATGATACGCCCGGTGCGAGGTGCACCAAAATCTCGACATGTTCGGCAGTATTGTCATCGATTTTCTTCACCTTAATTTTGCCCTTGTCGTTGGCCTTAATTATGGATTCGATGAGCGTTGTAGTAGTCTTACTAAAAGGCAACTCCGTAATCACCAAAGTTTTGTTATCGCGCTTTTCTATTTTAGCACGAACTTTTACGGTACCGCCCCTAAGTCCGTCGTTGTATTTACTGAAATCGGCCGAACCACCGGTCGGGAAATCCGGATACAACTCAAAATCCCGTCCTTTAAGGTAATCGATGGAAGCATCGAGCAACTCGTTAAAGTTGTGCGGAAACATTTTTGAGGCCAGACCAACCGCAATACCTTCAACTCCCTGCGCCAGCAACAACGGGAATTTTACCGGAAGTGTAACAGGCTCTTTTTTACGTCCATCGTATGAAAGTTTCCACTCGGTAGTTTTCGGGTTGAAAAGAACTTCGAGGGCAAACTTCGAAAGACGTGCTTCGATATAACGTGGAGCTGCGGCACCATCACCGGTTAAAATATTTCCCCAGTTTCCCTGGGTATCGATCAGCAGATCCTTCTGTCCCAGCTGAACCATGGCATCGCCGATAGAAGCATCGCCGTGCGGGTGATACTGCATGGTTTGCCCGATAACGTTGGCTACCTTGTTGTAGCGCCCGTCGTCCATTTCGCGCATGGCGTGCAAAATACGGCGCTGTACAGGCTTCAATCCATCGTTGATGTACGGAACAGCACGCTCAAGGATAACATACGAAGCATAATCCAAAAACCAATCGCGGTACATCCCCGACAAATAGGTTATTTCATCTTTTAGCTGATCGTCCTGTATTTCTTCGCTATTATTGATGTTCTCTTCTGACATTCTTACTTTTCAGGTTTGCGTAATGCCACTTGGGCAATGAGTTTTATGTTAAGCCACCTCGTCCTTCTCAACATAGAGGTTATCGATGATAAAATCCTGTCGTTCAGGTGTATTTTTTCCCATATAAAATTCAAGCATTTGAGCCACCGATTCGTGCTTTTTCATTAGAACCGGGTCAAGACGCATATCTTTTCCAATAAAATGTTTGAATTCATCCGGCGATATTTCACCTAAACCTTTGAAACGGGTGATCTCAGGTTTGCCTTTGAGTTTATTTATTGCCTTTTGTTTTTCCTCCTCGGAATAACAGTAAAAGGTTTTTTGTTTGTTACGTACCCTGAACAATGGCGTTTGCAAAATATGTACATGCCCTTTTCTGATCAGTTCGGGAAAGAACTGCAAAAAGAAAGTGATTAGCAACAAACGAATGTGCATACCGTCAACGTCGGCATCGGTTGCGATAATCACCTTGTGGTAACGCAGGTCTTCCATGCTCTCCTCAATATTCAGCGCTGCCTGCAGCAGGTTGAATTCTTCGTTTTCGTAAACCACCTTTTTTGTAAGCCCATAGGTATTCAGTGGTTTCCCCTTTAAACTGAACACCGCCTGCGTATTCACATCGCGCGATTTGGTAATCGAACCACTTGCCGAGTCACCCTCGGTTATAAAAATGCTCGATTCCTCTTTTCGTTCGTCGTTACTGTTGAAGTGGATCCTGCAATCGCGTAGTTTTTTATTGTGCAAACTTGCTTTTTTTGCACGCTGCTTCGCCAGTTTTTTAATTCCTGAAATAGCCTTGCGTTCGCGCTCCGATTCGGTAATGCGCCGAAGCAGAACTTCAGCAGTATCGGGATTTTTGTGCAGGAAATTGTCCAGTTCTTTTTGCAGGAAATTTCCAACATGAGCCCTCACGGAAGGTCCGTCGGGGCCTATATCTTTCGATCCTAACTTGGTTTTTGTTTGGGACTCAAATACAGGCTCTTCAACCTTGATACTGATGGCCGCCACAATGGACGCCCGAATATCGGACGGGTCAAACTCCTTCTTGTAAAAATCTCTGATCGTTTTCACCAAAACTTCCCGAAAAGCCTGTAAATGAGTACCACCTTGTGTCGTGTGTTGACCGTTAACGAATGAATAATAATCTTCGCCATATTGGTTTCCATGCGTGATGGCCACCTCAATATCCTCACCTTTCAGATGTATAATTGGGTAAATTGGGTCGTGATCCATGTTCTCTTCCAGCAGGTCGCGCAAACCGTTTCGCGAATAGAAGCGCTCGCCGTTGAATTCGATTGTAAGACCGGCATTCAGGAAGGTGTAGTTTTTTATCATGTTCTCGATGTAGTCGTTCAGGTAACGATACTTCTTAAACACTTCTGCATCGGGCACAAACGACACTTCGGTTCCGTTTTCTTCCTGCACGTTGGTAAAATCCTGTTCATCGGATATTATTCCTTTGCTGAAAGTAACTTCCTTGGCGACACCCTCACGAATGGCACGAATAACAAAATTGGAAGACAGTGCATTTACGGCTTTAATACCCACACCATTCAAACCAACCGATTTTTTGAAAACCTTGTTGTCGTATTTGGCTCCGGTGTTCATTTTACTGGCTACGTCCACCAGTTTGCCCAGCGGAATGCCACGTCCGAAGTCACGGATAGAAACAGTCTCCTGATCGACCTTTACAATGATCTTTTTTCCATGACCCATCATAAATTCGTCGATACAGTTGTCCATCACTTCCTTTAACAAAACATAAATACCATCGTCAGCTGAAGTTCCATCGCCAAGTTTACCGATGTACATTCCCGGACGCCTCCGGATATGCTCCTGCCAATCTAAGGTCTTAATAGTTCCTTCGTCGTAATTTGCGCTCATATTTTTTCTCCTGAATCCTGCCTTATACTAAGTGAACGCCAACTATTATATGAAATTGAAAAGTTTGGGGTGTCGTCTATTTCAAATAACTGCGGAATTCACCGGCTTGCCACAAATATAATTAAATCATGATGTTTTCCACCGTTTCCGGGGGTTCATTAACTAACAATTCATAGTTGAAAAATAGTGAATAAGTACGCCGCTAAAATGGCTTTAAATAGCGGAAAAAGCGAAGGCGATTTCAATACTTTTAATCCCTGACTCTAAACTACGAACTCTGAACTTTAAACTAAATTATCCCAATCTTTCTCATCAGGAAAGTGGCGTTCATTGTTTTGGTCACACCGGCTGATAACTTATAATCGAAAATCAGCTCGTTGTTTTCAATCCTGATCTCGAAACAGGTGTTGGAAACCTTCCCGGGAAACTCCTGCTCCAGTTCACTCAGTTTCAGGTCGTGGGTGGCAATCAGGGAAACCGAATACAGCTGTACAAGCTTGCGAATCAACTCTTTGGAGCCGTTCAGTTTGTCGACGGAATTTGTTCCTTTTAACATCTCGTCGAGAATCACAAAATAGCGCTCACCGTTTTTAAGGTGGTCGAGAATGGTTTTTATGCGCTTCAATTCAGCAAAAAAGTACGATTCATCTTTCAGCAACGAATCGGTTGTTCGCATGTTGGTATAAATATCGATTGGCGTGAACTGCATTTCCGTGGCACAAACCGGTGCTCCTGCTTCGGCCAGCACAAGATTAACGCCAACCGTACGCAAAAATGTACTTTTCCCGGCCATGTTTGCACCGGTAACGATTAACACCTTTGAATAACCGTTTATCTCCAGATCATTACGAACCATTTTGGAAGGGTTCAGCAACGGATGCCCCAGATCTTTGGCTGAATAAAGAAATTCGTCTTCTACCACTTCAGGAAAAATAGATGCCGGATGATTATTCGCATAATTCGAAAGGCTGATTAAGGCATCGAATTCGGCGACGACTTCCAGCCATTTTGCCAGGTGTTTATGATGCAGGCCGTGCCACTTCCAAAGCCGGTAAACACAACGAATATCCCAGGTAAAAAATGAATTCAGAAAAAATCCGACGAGCAGATTCCCGCGGTATTCGAATTGCTTTACCAGATTCTTCAGCTCTTGAAAGGCCTTTCCTGCTGAAGGTTCTTTAATTTGTTTTTGCAGGTCGAAGAGTTTTTCTGACTTGAAATCGGTCTGCTCAATTCTGGCAAGCAGGTTCATGTACTTGGCCAGCAATTCTGATTTTCGTCCGAAAAAGCGATAGAAATACGAGATTCGCTTCCAGTACACCGACATGAGCGACCACTGCAGCAAAACAAAAACCGAGAGGTATAAATTCGACATTCCGAACACTGCAGGAAGAACCGCAATCACCGTAAAAAAGGGAACTACACGAATCAGCCATTTTATCGTTTCCGGTCCGTTTAAATCCAATTCTGTCTCCGACCAGGCCTGCAACTCAGCGGTCATTTGCTCGCTTTCATCAAACAAATTCCCATCGGCAAGAAAGTCTAAACGCCACTGTGGCATTTTTGACAACTCAGCAACTGCTGCCTGTCGCTGCCTGATTTCGGCGGCATCTTTATCAGGCCGAAGCAAGTAGTTAGCCAGCCGGTTTTTACCGCCAAAAGTTGATGTGCGATTTAAAAACTGAAACACCGAACCGTCTCCAAAAAGATCGAGGTCGTACGCATAAAAGTGATCGGCATCCAAAAACTCGCTACCGCTGTTAAAATGCAAAAACGAATGATCGAGTGCCTTCAATTCAGCTTCAACCATTTCCTTCAGAACAGCTGCTCTTTTTCGGCGTTTATCCAGTTCAATATTCACTTTTATAAGGTAGAAAAACAGTACCAGGAAAAGCAAACTGATCGCTCCGTTGATCCAGCTAAGACCAAAAACAATTACCGGAACAAAAATCAGAACAAATGCCAGAAACCGATACCAGGCGAATCTTCTAATGCTTACTGTTAAACGCGATGATTCGGATGAATATTCGTCGAGTTTTTTTCGATAAAAATCAAGCGGCTTTGTCATTTACAAGTAGTTGTAATGATGAAGCAGGTAAGAAACGATAAACACGGTGACCAACAGCACACTAAAAACCAACCAGATTATTCCTGACTGATCGGAATGCAGCGCTGTCTTTTCGATTTTTGGTGAGCGCGTGTAAAAGAAGTGGTTTTCAATAAACATCACCAGCTTAAAAATCGCATAGCCGACTCCCCATCCCAACAACGCTCCACCAAGCAAATCGAGCGGATAGTGGACGCCGGAATAGATGCGCGAATAACAAAACATCAGGGTCCACACCAGCATTAAAAAATAATAACCGCGGCTTTTAAATATGCGCGAAGTAAAAACCAGGATGGCTACAGAATTGGCAGCGTGTGCCGACACAAAACCATACAAACCACCTTTTCGCAACACATTGTGCACCATGCTTTCAATACCCGGATCGTGCACCGGACGAAGCCGCTGAATGGTGATTTTAAGCAAGCCGGCCAGTTGATCGCTACCCAGCACCAGCAAAGCAAGTCCGACAATTATAAGAATGGATTTTGTCCGGTAATTTCGTATGAAATACCAGAGAATGATTACATAAAGCGGGATCCAGGTTTCCTTGCGGGTAACCATCAACATAATGGTATCCCAAAAATCGCTGTGAAAACTGTTTAAATACAGGAACAACTCTTTATCCCATTCAAGAATATTTTGCAAAACCGCCATTAGCTATTTAATATCTCCCAAATTTTATCTTTTAAAACCTGAATATTCATCCCTGTTACCGAAGAGAAATACATGTGCGGAATGCCTTTTAGTTCTGCACTGATCTCCTTCATCAGATCTTCATCGAGCATATCAGCCTTACTAATTGCCAGGAAGCGCTGTTTATCGAGTAACTCAGGATTAAACTTTTCAAGCTCGCTCAACAAAATTTTATATTCTTTTAAGTGATCCTTGCTATCAGCCGGAACCATGAACAACAGCATCGAGTTTCGCTCTATGTGTCTTAAAAAGCGCAGGCCAAGACCTTTTCCTTCGTGCGCACCTTCAATAATTCCGGGAATATCGGCCATGATGAACGACCGTTGTTCGCGGTGTCCAACAATCCCAAGGTTGGGTACCAGCGTAGTAAAGTGGTATTCTGCAATTTTTGGTTTTGCTGCGGTAACCACCGAAAGTAAGGTCGACTTACCAGAACTCGGAAAGCCTACCAGGCCAACATCGGCCAGCACTTTCAATTCCAGAATTTTCCAGCCTTCTTCTCCTTCTTCTCCGGGTTGTGCGAAACGTGGTGTTTGATTGGTAGATGATTTAAAATGATCGTTTCCCAAACCGCCACGGCCACCCTTCATCAGCACTTTGCTTTCGCCGTGTGAGGTAATTTCAAACAAAAACTCTCCTGTTTCCCCATCGCGGGCTATAGTTCCCAGCGGCACTTCCAGAATAACATCTTCGCCGTCGGCACCGGTACTTCTTTGTTTCCCCCCTGATTCGCCGTTTCCGGCTTTAATGTGCTTCTTATATTTCAGGTGCAGCAAAGTCCACATGTGCTGGTTTCCTTCCAGGATAATATGTCCTCCACGGCCACCATCTCCACCATCAGGTCCTCCTTTAGGGATGTATTTCTCCCTTCGCAGATGCGCTGAACCTGCTCCCCCCATTCCGGATTTACAATGAATCCGTACATAATCCACAAAATTCGTCTCGGCCATATTCCTGTTATTCGATTTTTAATCTTGGGCAAATTATACCCGCATTTCAAATTCCCCGCTTACATCTGTTTATTATACAAGCTCTCGACCTTCTTAATAAGTCTTTCAGCAATCTCCTCTATCGTTCCCATTCCCTTTATATCGTGATGCTTGTTTTGCTCGCTGTAATATTCAATAATGGGTTCTGTTTTATTTCGATAAACCTCGATGCGGTTTTCAATGATTTTCTGGCTTTGATCGTCTGCCCTACCCGAAATTTTACCACGGCCCAACAAACGATTAATCAGTTCTTCCTTTTCAACCTCGAGACACAACATTGCTGAAACAGGAGTTCCCTTTTCATTCAGCAAACGATCAAGCGCAACAGCCTGATCGACAGTCCGGGGAAAGCCATCAAAAATAAATCCTTTGGCTTCCGGATTATCGTTGATTTTTCCTTTTATCATTTCTATCACCACATCATCCGACACCAACTCGCCTTTAGCCATAAATTGGTTGGCAATTTTCCCCAATTCGGTACCGGCAGCAATTTCGCTACGCAGCAACTCCCCGGTAGAAATGTGAATCAGGTTAAAAGTATTGATCAGAAATTCGGCCTGTGTACCTTTTCCGGCACCCGGCGGCCCAAACAGTACAAGATTTAACATGTTGAATTTGATTTTGGTTATTTTATCACGGTATAAATGTCGATCAAATTTCGTCCCAGCCCGTCGTAATCCAAACCATAGCCTACAATAAAATCGTTGGGAATTTCAATGCCTACGTATTTCAGGTTAACTTCACGTTGAAGCGCATCAGGCTTCAATAGCAAAGTTGCAACCTGCACTTCCTTAGGATTCATTCCATCAAGTTGCTGGTGGATATTTTCAATGGTGATACCGGTATCAACAATATCCTCGAGCACCACTACCGTTCTTCCTTCAATATTTTCGTTCAACCCGATAAGTTGTTTCACTGTCCCGGTGGTGTGGTCGCCAGCATACGAAGCAAGTTTTACAAATGAAATTTCAGCCTCAACAAATTTAATACGCTTAAAAAGATCGGCTGCAAACACAAAAGATCCATTCAAAATACACAAGAATAACGGATCTTTTCCGGCAAGTTCCTGATTCATTTTTTCCGCCATATCATCTATCACCGACTGAATCTTTTCGTGCGAAATAAATAGTTTGAACTCTTTATCATGTATCCTGACCTGCTTCATATATTCGATTGATTTTTATTAATTCTCAAATTGACTTAAATTTGCCTGCACAATGAGCTACAAAATAACAAAAACAATTGGACTAACAGAAACAATAATTTAAATATGACACCAAAAGTTAGCATTATCATGGGTAGCACATCCGACCTGAGTGTGATGGAAAAAGCTGCCAAATTATTCGATGAGTTCGAAATTCCGTTTGAGATTAACGCACTGTCGGCTCATCGTACACCTGAAGCGGTTGAAACTTTCGCCAAAGGTGCCAAAGACAGAGGAATTAAAGTAATAATTGCAGGTGCCGGAATGGCAGCACATTTACCGGGAGTAATCGCAGCAATGACTCCGCTACCAGTTATCGGAGTTCCGATCAATGCCAGTCTTGCCGGCTTCGATTCGATCCTTGCCATTCTGCAAATGCCTCCGGGAATTCCGGTAGCAACAGTTGCGGTTGACGGCGCCATGAACGCCGCTATTCTGGCTGTTCAAATGATGGCAACCGGCGACGAGGAACTGATGCAGAAAATGGTCAGTTATAAAGAATCATTGAAGAAAAAGATCGTAAAAGCCAATCAGGACCTGTCGGAAGTAAAATACAAGTTCAAGACAAACTAGATTGAACAAAATATTTTGTACCTTTAAAGAGGTGTGTTTTAACAACATACCTCTTTTTTGTTTTTGTAACTTATGTAGCCACCTTTTGAACACGGTTTTTCATGAGAAAGCCCTTTCAAATACTCATTATTACGGTATTCAGCTACCTTTCTGTTTGTGGAACCGAAAATTATCCGGCGGGTGCTCGTGCAGTGGCTTTATCCAATGCCTTTGTTTCGGTAAGCGATGTGTGGAGCACCTTTCACAATCAGGCAACATTATCCCAACTTGAAGCTTTTTCGGCAGGTGTTTTTTACGAATCGAGATACCTTGTTGATGAACTTTCACTGGCTGCCGGAACCGTTAACATGCCCGCCATTCGGGGCACTGTCGGATTCAGTTTTTATCAACTCGGAAAAGGCACTTACAAAGAAAGCAAGCTGGGACTGGCTTATTCCAAAAAGCTTTCGCAGCGATTAAGTGCCGCGTTGCAACTCGATTATTTCCTATACCGTTTCCCTGAAAATGATGGCGCTAAAGGATTTCCAACTTTTGAAGCCGGAGCCAGTTATCAAACCACAAAAGAACTTACACTGGCCATGCATGTTTTCAATCCGGTAATGAACGGTTTCGAAACTGCATTTGGCAAACAAAAGTTGCCGCTTATTTTAAGAATCGGTGGCCATTATCAGTTTGCAGATAAAAGCCTGGTTTCTTTTGAAATTCAAAAGAACACCAATAGCGACGCACAAGTAAAAGCAGGACTTGAATTTTACCTCGTTAAAAACCTGGCTTTACGGTTTGGGGTTTCAGGAAGGCCGGTACAAATTTCCTCCGGTCTGGGTTATTCATTTGGGAAATTTAGCACAGATATTGCTTTTAGCTACCACGGCAATCTAGGTTTCACACCTTCGGTTTCCATAAATTACAAATTGTGATGAAGGCGCTACTAAAAAATATTGTCGCGCTTTTAGCAATCACTTTATCCTTTTCGGTTGCCGCCCAGGAAAATAATCCGCAGCAAATGATCGAGGCCATCATCGAATCGCACCTCGAAAATATTGAAGAAGGAACTGATGTTGCCTTGATCATCGAAGATTTGGAAAGCTTGCTCGAACATCCGATCAATATTAACTCTACCACTGCCGAAGAATTATCCCGACTATACCTTTTGAATCCTGTTCAAATCAATAATTTGCTGGAATACGTAAAGTCTTTTGGCCCCGTTTACAGCATTTATGAATTGAATGTAATTGATGGATTAACGCCGGATATCTTACAAAAAATGGAACCGTTTGTTGAATTCGGTCCCGTCGAAGAACAAAAGCCTACCTTGAAACAAGAACTTAAAAACGGAAGACACGAAGCCATCCTGCGCGGACTCGGCACTTTGCAGAAAGCCAGAGGATATCAGGAAAAAGAAGACGGAACCACACCCTACGAAGGTAACCGCTATCGTTACTACGCCCGTTACCATTACCAAACGAGAGAAAAATTTTCGGCAGGTTTTACGGCAGAGAAAGATCCCGGGGAAGCCTTTTTTCAGGGATCGAACAAACAGGGATTTGATTATTATTCGGCTCACATTAGCATAAAACCCGGAAAAACTGTCCGGCAGTTTGTTGTTGGCGATTTTCTGGTACGCGCCGGGCAAGGACTCACTTTATGGCAGGGCTATACTACCGGTAAATCATCCGACATTCTTTCAATTTCAAAAACCGGACAGGGCATACGACCCTACACTTCGGTTAACGAAAATGCATTTTTCAGGGGTGCTGCCGCAACACTGGATTTTGGCAAACTTACACTTAGTATTTTTGGATCGCATAAAAAAGCCGACGGAAACATTGAATCCAATGTAAACGGAATTGAACATTTTACCAGCCTGCAAACTTCGGGCTACCACCGCACACAAAGTGAAATTGACGATGAAAAATCAGTAAGAACAAGCGATGCAGGGAGTGTTCTTTCGCTGCATTTTGATCATTTGAAAATTGGAGCCAACCTGGTGTACCAGCATTTCGATATGCCCTATATGCGTAGCGATCAGCTTTATAATCAGTTTCGTTTTTCGGGCGATGAAAATTACACCGGCAGTATCGATTACCTGTTCAGCAAAGGAAAATACCAGCTTTTTGGGGAAGCAGCAATGTCGAAATCGAAAGGGAAGGCAGTTATTCAGGGAGTCGTTGCACGGGTGAACGATCAACTCAGTTTTTCGGCCCTGTTTCGTCATTTCGATAAAAATTACCACGCTTTGTGGGCCAACACTTTTGCAGATGGCACCAACACCAGTAATGAATCGGGCTTATATTTCGGCACCCGAATACTTCCTGTAAAATTTGTGACGCTTTCGGTCTATTCCGACGTTTACGAATCGAAATGGATCGATTATTCCACAGCGGGTCCATCAAACGGTTGGGACATTTTTGCGCAAGCCGATGTTCGCATTTCCGACAGCTTCAGCTTTTACCTGCGTTTTAAAAACGAAGAGAAAAACAACAAATTCAAAGCCGATAAAATCTATATCGATATTCCTGAACGTACTCAAAAACTCCGGCTGCATCTTGACTACCGGCTTTCCGATAAATTCAACCTAAAAACGAGACTGGAACATGTTTTCTACACCGAAGAAAATTCAGAAAATGGTGTTATGATTTTTCAGGACATCCAGTACTCACCGGAAAAACTGCCCTTGAATTTAAATGCACGTTTTGCCTGGTTTTCCACTGAAAGCTACGACTCGAGAATTTACGCCTACGAAAACGACCTGCTTTACACCTTCTCGGTGCCGGCGTACTACGGGAAAGGTTTTCGAACTTATCTGAACCTGAAATACGGATTCAGCAAGAACCTGGAATGCTGGCTAAAGTTCGCCAATACTCACTGGACCGACAGGGATGTAATCAGCTCGGGCTACAACGAAATAGAAGGGAACAACAAAACCGAACTAAAAATGCAGTTAAGGTTGAAATTCTAAACGCGAATGTGTTACTTTGTTGTGCTAAAATTAATTGTGCATGGTAAGCTACGATTTCGATGATATTCGCCCCTACTACGACTCGGAGGTAAAAGAAAAAATGCGCGTCCTGCTGAAGGACAAAACCTTTGACGAGGTGTTGCTGCATTTGTTCAAAAACCGCCCAAAAGTACAAATGGTAAAATTTCAGCTTCGCCGTGTGCGCAGTGTAAAGCAATTGCAGGGTGTGTTCATTTACGACCTGCTTCACTGGCTGGTCGATAAAACCTCGCGAGGGTTACAGTGTACCGGAATAGACAAACTGGATAAAAAAACACCCTACCTGTTCATTTCCAATCACCGCGACATTATTCTGGATGCGGCTTTGCTCAATTTCCTGATTTTCGAGAATGGGATGAACACCACGCAAATAGCCATCGGCGACAATCTGTTATTGTATGAATGGATAGAGCATACCGTAAAGCTGAACCGCTCTTTCATTATAAAACGGAGCTTGCCACCACGTGAGCTGATGATGGCTTCAAAAAAAGTTTCGCAGTTCATACGTAAATCGATCACCGAGGATAAAATGTCGATTTGGATAGCACAGCGTGAAGGACGCACCAAAGACGGCTTCGACAAAACACAGGACAGCGTTTTGAAGATGCTGAACATGAGCAACAAAGGTGGTATTTCCGATGGATTCAACGAACTTAACATTGTTCCGGTTTCTATCTCCTACGAAATTGAACCCTGTGGTTTAACAAAGCTGAAAGAGCTGATAAAAGTTGAACATTACGGCGAACTAAAAACCAATAAAGACGATTTGAAAAGTATGTCGATGGGAATGTTTGCGCCAAAAGGAAACATCCGGTTTGCATTTGGAGATCCTATTAAAACCAACTTTGCACTGGCCGAAAATAACGAACAACGCAATAAATACATCCGCAGCATTGCGGAAATGATCGATACACAGATCTACAAAAACTTCAAACTGTGGCCAAGCAATTACGTGGCTTACGATATGCTGATGCAGGAACACCGCTTTAAAGACAAGTACACGGCAGAAGAGCAGAAGAAATTTGAAATAATGGTTGAGCAAGCGATGGTTAACATCGATTATCCAATTACCGATTTACAGGAGCGCTTCCTAAAAGTTTACGCGAATCCGGTCATTAATAAATTAAAAGTCACCGAAGCTTAATGAAGTCGGTTATTTGGGATTGGAACGGTACATTGCTCAACGACCTCGATCATTGCATTGCCTCGATTAATGTTTTACTTGAAAAAAGACAGTTACCACTGTTGAGCCATAACCATTACAAAGAAGTGTTCTCCTTTCCGGTTAAAGATTATTATGCCGCAATAGGATTCGATTTTAGCAAAGAAGATTTTGCAATACCGGCACGCGAATTCATTGACCTGTACAACGATAAAGTAGAACACTGCTCGCTACATCCCGCTGCAAATGCAGTTTTGGCTCATCTTCAAAATAAAGGCAACAAGCAATTTGTTTTATCTGCCATGCAGGAAGATATGCTTGAAAAAACGCTGAAACAACAAGGAATTTTCGACTATTTCGATGCTATTGCCGGACTCAATCACCATTATGCCACATCAAAGATCGAACGCGGGGAACAACTGATTGAGCAAAACAAAATCAGCAAAGACAATGCGGTGATGATCGGCGACACCATTCATGATTATGAAGTAGCCGAACAACTTGGCATAAAATGTATTTTAATCGCCGACGGGCATCAATCGGCAAGACGCCTGAAAAGCACCGGAGCTCCCGTACTGGATAATCTTGGGGAATTACTAAAAAACGGTTGGGTTTAGAAAATATCCCTTTTCTTGATATCGCGGATAAACAGCTGCAGGTTGGTTTTCCCCCGGTATTCATTTTCCGTAATCGAATAACAAATATCGAAAGGCGATCCTGAGGTGATCAGATCGTAAGCATCCGATTGGTTAAACGCAATTCCGGGAAAAATTCCCGAGTTGACATCAGGTTCCACCAAGTCGAGTTTTAGGTGCTCTTTATTTTTACCAACCAAACGGCTGGTACCTGCATCGAAAACATCTTCGGTAACAAAAACCGGGGTCATATTATGTGGTCCAAAAGGTGCAAACTGTTTTAATATTCTGAAAAAACGTGGTGTGATCTCGCTCAGCGTGATTTTGGCGTCTACCTCAACGGTCTGTATTTGTTGCTGATCGGTAATCTGACGGGTCACAATTTCTTCGAAACGTTGTTTGAACGCCGGAATATTTTCAATCCTCATCGTAAGACCGGCAGCATACATGTGCCCGCCATACGATTCGAGCAGATCGCTGCATTGCCCGATCGCTTCATACAAATCGAAGTCGCGTACCGAACGTGCCGAACCTGTTGCCATGCCATTCGATTCAGTTAAAATAACCGTTGGCCGGTAATACTGCTCGGTAACGCGTGATGCCACAATACCAACCACACCTTTGTGCCAGTCGCGATTGTACAACACCGTACTGTTCATGTCTTTCAACTCTTCGTTGCCTTCAATCATGTCCAGGGCTTCCTGGGTAATATCGCGATCGAGGGTTTTACGGATCTCGTTAAACGAGTCGATTTCTTCACCCAAAAGATCTGATTTATCTTCGTCGTCGGACACCAGGATCTGCACCGATTTTTTTCCGTGTTCAATCCTTCCTGAAGCATTCAAACGCGGACCAATTTTAAAAACAATGTCACTGATGGTGATCTCGCTTCCGTTGATACCGGCAAAATTGATGATGGTTTGCAGGCCAACTCCCGGATTCGAATTCAGTTTCTTCAATCCGTAATAAGCCAGCACCCTGTTTTCCCCGGTAATAGGCACAATGTCGGCAGCAATACTCACAGCTACCAGATCGAGCAGATCGTATATTTCCTCGTAATCAATATCGTTATGTTTCGAGTAGGCTTGAAGCAATTTGAAACCTACGCCACAACCCGAAAGTTCTTTATAAGGATAGTTACATTCCGGTTGTTTTGGATCGAGTACTGCCGCTGCCGGCGGTATTTGATCCCCCGGATTGTGGTGATCGCAAATAATAAAATCGAGACCGCGCTCCTTGGCTTTCCCGATTTTTTCAACTGCTTTTATACCGCAGTCAAGCGCTACCACCAGTGTAAATCCGTTTTCTACGGCATAATCAATACTCTTGGGCGAAATACCGTAGCCCTCGCTGTATCGATCGGGAATATAATATTCAATTTCTTTAATTCGCTGTTTCAGGAACTGGTACATCAGCGCTACCGATGTTGTTCCATCCACATCGTAGTCGCCATAAACAATCACTTTTTCCTGGTTGTCAACAGCTCGCTGTAAACGTTCAACCGCCTTGTCCATGTCCTTCATCAGGAACGGATCGTGAAGATCGCTGAGTCGGGGTCGAAAAAAGGCTTTTGCTTCGTTATAGGTTTTTATGCCACGCTGAACCAGTAGCCTGGCGATCACCATGTTAACATTCAACGCCGCAGAGAGGTGTTTTACCTCGTTTTGGTCGCCTTGTTTCTTTAAGTCCCAAATTTTGTCCATGCCGCGCTTGTGAATATTTTTCCAATGAATGTGCAAAGATACAAAATGCCCGTTCATATCGAAACAAATCATAAAATCGCACTATAAATTTTTGGTTTCGCCTAACTTAGAATTCATAAGCAACTAGTTTTATTATCTTTGCCCCGATTTTTCAACAGACAGTTCAAACAAAAGGCAACATTGCAATTTGAAGTTCTGATCTGAGCACCGACAATTATAAAAGTGAAGTTAAAATGAGTCATCAGGAATTAAGCGAACAAGAAATTATCAGAAGGAATTCGCTTCAAAAAATGCGAGAACTTGGAATTGAGCCCTACCCCGCTGCACAGTTTCATGTAAATACTACTTCAGTAGAAATAAAGGAGAATTATAAGGAAGAAGAAAACAATTTTCAGGAAGTGGTAATTGCCGGCCGACTTATGAGTCGCAGGATAATGGGTAAAGCTGCGTTTGCTGAAATTCAGGATCACGAAGGTCGTATTCAGATCTACGTGAACCGCGATGAAATTTGCCCCGGCGAAGACAAAACACTTTATAACGAAGTATTCAAGAAACTGCTCGACATTGGTGACATCATTGGCGTAAAAGGCTTTGCTTTTATTACTCAGATGGGCGAACTTACTGTTCATGCAAAGGAAGTTACGGTGCTAAGTAAATCGCTGCGTCCGCTGCCAATCGTAAAAGAAAAAGAAGGTAAAACTTTCGACGCTTTTACCGATGCCGAACAACGTTACCGCCAGCGTTATGTCGACCTGATTGTTAATCCGCAGGTAAAAGACACATTCATCAAGCGCACGAAGATTTACAATACCATGCGCCAGATGTTCAACGAATATGGTTATCACGAGGTAGAAACACCAATTCTTCAACCGATTCCGGGTGGAGCAGCGGCACGTCCGTTCATCACGCACCACAATGCGCTGAACATGCCGCTTTACATGCGTATTGCCAACGAACTTTACCTGAAGCGTTTGATTGTTGGTGGTTTTGAAGGCGTGTATGAATTCTCGAAAGATTTCCGCAACGAAGGAATGGACCGCACACATAATCCTGAGTTTACCGTGATGGAAATTTACGTGGCGTACAAAGACTATAAATGGATGATGTCGTTCACCGAAGAAATTTGTGAACGCGTTGCCATGGCTTTGCACGGAACAACTAAAGTACAACTGGGCGAACACGTTATTGATTATAAAGCCCCTTATCCGCGTGTAACCATGGCCGAAGCCATTAAGGAGCACACCGGTTACGATATCAACGGAAGAACGGAAGCCGAACTTCGTGAGATTTGCGACAAGCTCGACATCGAGAATGATGAAACCATGGGCAAAGGCAAACTGATCGATGAAATATTCGGAGAGAAATGTGAACACCATTATATCCAGCCAACATTTATTATCGATTACCCGGTTGAGATGTCGCCGTTGACTAAAAAGCACCGCGATAATCCGGAACTCACCGAGCGTTTCGAGTTGATGGTATCCGGTAAAGAGTTGGCAAATGCCTATTCTGAGTTGAACGATCCAATCGATCAGCGCGAACGTTTCCAGGATCAGTTAAAACTTTCGGAAAAAGGTGACGATGAAGCGATGTTTATCGACCAGGATTTTCTGCGCGCTTTGGAATACGGAATGCCACCAACATCGGGAATGGGAATCGGCATGGACCGACTGACCATGTTTATGACCAACAGTCCGTCAATACAGGATGTGTTGTTCTTCCCGCAAATGAAACCTGAGAAAAAAGCAGTGGAATTAACCGACGACGAAAAAGTGGTTTTCGAACTCCTGAAAACTGAATCTCCGGTTGATTTGAATGTATTGAAAACGAAATCGGAACTCAGCAACAAAAAATGGGACAAAGCCATAAAAGGACTCACCAAAAAGAATGTTGCCAAAGTTGATAATACCGATGCAGGTTTGACAGTCACACTATCATAGTAAAAATAAAACCAGATTATATAAGAGCCTCTTCATCGCTTGATGGAGGGGCTTTTTAGTTTTGAAAGAAAATGTAAAATAGTCATTGACTATTTGAATAGGTTGTCGTTCTGCGCCTTATCACATGAAAAAGGGCAACATTGAAATGCTGCCCTTAGTTTTTTATCAAGCTAACTACAGTGTATCCCAGCCGTCTTCAATGTCTTCCATGGTCATATCTGTTCCCCATGGATAGAAACGTAATTGAAGAAGTTTCAAACCATCGTTGTCATATTTCCAGTATTCGCCTTCCAAAAGTTCGTTAAATATTGGAATGCGTACATGAAATGTCAATGTCACATCTGCGTCAGTGATCACACCGTCGCCGTCAGAATCGTAAGTCACATCTATTTCATACACTACTGATAGTAATTCAGCTGTAACATTCTGGAAAGTTTGCTTTCCTTTTAAACGTTCAAAACTAATAGGATTGGGAATAAACTCACCCCATGTAATAAGCAAAGTCTCTCCGTAATTGTCAACCAGATTCTCCCACAACCTAACTGTTTTTTTATCTTCGGTCGCTGCAATCAGGTCAGCAATTTCTGAAAGTTCGGCCATGGTAGTTATTGTCGCACCGGTCATAGGCTTTCCGAGGGGACGGGCATAAACCGAATAATCTGTTTCAGTATCGAATCCCCATGGAAGCTCTGTAACGTAAGGCTCAAATCCGGGATCGGGAAGCTGGAACAAAGCTCCATCTTCATCTGTTCCGTTTTTGTCGAGCACGGCATAATCATCGCCATGAACTAGTCCAATTTGAGTCTCGCCTAACAGATGAACAAATATCACATTACCGGCAGCAATGTCATCGTCCATAGTTTTCTCCTTAACACCGATAATGTTAAGATTAAAGTGCTCACCAACGAGTTTTACACCGTCATCGGCAGTTGATTTTAGAAGAACGTCGCCTTCCATATCGGCGACAGGATCAGTTTTTTCACAGGCCGCAAAAAATGCAGCAATCATTAACAACAAAAAAAGTTTTTTCATAATTTTTTTGATTTTCGTTTTTAATTAGAAGGTTGAAGGCATCATTAATAACAGGTTCATTTGAACGTTCGTCAAACAGTAGCATGGATAGCTTTTGATAACACGGTTATCGCACAACTCTTTTGAGCAAGGTTTTATCGTCAACTGCTAGCATTTTGTTTATTATTTGGCTAATTCTGTATTCAAATAGTTTTTTATAAGGGAGAAAAAAGTTACAACCTTTGATCCTAAAAACCAACTATTTGTTCACTTTTAAGACATCCATATGCTTGATTTACAGCACGTTTTGCTACACATATGTTAAACATAAAATACCCATTGGTTGACGAAAGCAGCCCAGGCGCTGACCAACAGGAAATCAATGTATATACAAATTGAAATATTTATGTTCACAATAAACCCTAAGTAGCTGATTATTAAACCCATTAATAATTCACCTCAGTCAAATAGAGTATTTGGAGAAGAAGAACTACTAAATTTAATACAAAATAGAAGGGAATTTTTGGCGGTGCAGGATATATTCAGAACGGAGATTTGTTTATTCCGATCCGGTAAAACAGGGGGTTAGACTGGCCGAACCTCTCTAGTGATTCTGTTTCAAATCGCGGTAACTCAGGTACATTACAACTGAAACCACCATTAGCAACAGGATCATGTAAGTAATAATTGCTGTCATAATTCCGATTTTAGTTCGATACACAACAATGACATCGATATTAGTATGTTTTAAAGTTACAAGAATAAAGGCTTGCTAAATCCCTGGCCCTAAAAAACTTATCAAACACAAATTGTTCATATGTAGCCACATAGCAACAAAAGCGATTGGAAATTCGGCGCACTAAAAGTGAATTTTGAAGTAATCTGAAATACACTTGAAAGTAGCTTCCGGAGCTGTCCCGAAATTAAAAATTGAGTGGGATTATTCCATATCTGGTACACTCACGAAACTCAGAAAGACCCATAAACAACTCATTTAATGACACTTGACAAACATGGCACTATGTTTGCAAAACTTTAAACAGCTTTGGATACTTACTATCCGTTTTGAAGATACAGACCTTAACTCGTAAAGAGTTGCACGATAACCGCGTTATCATTGAAATTACGACTTTGAGATAAAAAATAAGGGTCTTTTAGATTGAACGTCGCTGTTCAAAAATGATTGGTTTACTTAAAGTAGACAACGCCTCCCTCAACTATCCAATTAAGGTGTGATAAAACATTTCTTTTAAATTGAATCTTATAAGCCTTCTGTTTAGCCAGAAGGCTTTTGCATTTTTATTGACAGCTGTTTTGTGCTTAAGTCGCCTATTGCGAAATCCATGGAAATTAATTTATTTAGTGTAACAAAATTGCCTCTTTAGCTCAGTTGGTAGAGCAGCTCATTCGTAATGAGCAGGTCGCGGGTTCGAGTCCCGTGAGAGGCTCAAGATACCTGCCTAACACATCCTTAAACATCTAATTATGTGCTCATTGCACTGCTTCATTAACCTTTTCTGGTTTAAGTTTGTTGTAGTAACATGGAGAATCAGGATTTTAACAGCGACTTTCAGTTTAGGTTAAGTACCGAATTTCAGAAGATTGACAAATTTCTAAAACGATTTCGTGTTGATTTCACGCATGAACTGTCTGAGATTAAGGCTAACTCACAACAGGAATTTAAAAATGAGGAAGTGCTTAATCATCAACTTCAGAATTATGCCACTCAAATATGGGGAAGTGCCGAATCGGTTATAGACAAAGATAACAACTACACCGAAATAAGACTCAAGGATGAAGTTAGCGCAATGGAACGTGTAGTAAATGCAAGATTACAGGAATACACGATCTCTGAATATTCGGAACGGTTACACCTGAAAGCCAAAGCACTTTTAGTCAAATATTTCCCTCAAGTATTTGACCTGACCGGAGATGGCTTTAGGTTGCTTGAAAAATATTGTTTGCTGTATAACCTGGAATTTATGGCCTACCTGGAAAATCACAAAAATGCTGATGAAAAGAAATAAGTACTTGACTTAAGATCTGAAAGCGACACATTCCCCCCTCTACAAAACTTCCGTCTCATTTAACAACCTGAGTTATGTTTCGGCAATCGCCGTCGCTCGGTTATTCATGATGTTTCAGATCCCGATAACTTAAATACATCATCACTGAAATAACAATAAGCATCAGGATCGCATATGCCAATAGAATAATCATGACCATTTATTTTAATACGACCTGTAACTGAAATAATACGTGCCGAGCGTTGAAATCGTCCCGCATTATTAAATACTATCTCTCCAATTCCAATCATTGTTGCTATTTTTCAGAACTTTTACCGACTTCGTATACGTAAACCAGCTCATTTGGTTGAAACCGGGACAATAGTAATGTTGTCAATAAAAAAAGCCACCCGAAAACGGATGGCTTATCTTGAATTTCTATTTGGTTTTAGCTACCAACCACCAAAGCCGGTATGATCCATACTCTTGTATAACAAACCATTATCACCGGTACAAGGATCGTTTGAAACTTCCTGAATGGTTGCAAACTGCCCCCAGATAACAGGGCCAATTTCAGTACCTTCTGCAGTGTACCAAATTCCATCTACTTTTTGAGCGTCTTCAGGAACCGCAATAATTTTGGTAAAATAATTCCATTTGCATTCTGAACCATCTTCATTTACTGTGACACCCGAAATGTGATTGGTTAACCAGGCTCCTGAACCAATGTAGCTATCAAAACCATAATGGCGATCCAGAACACCATCGGAGTCGCAATCTGAATTTGCCAGCCAGGCATCGTTCCACTTCATAATAAGTACATCGTTACGATAAGGCCATAACGAGTTACTCTCAGCTTCGGGATTTTCTGCGAGATACGCTTCATCATCACCTTCATACGGAGGCAAAGCTGTTCCCGGGCGTCCGGCGTAAGCATTAAAATAAGATCCGTTGAACATGTGTGCCTGGTAGTTGTAGCCATACATGTCGAAACAAACCGGAATTGCTTGTCCTTCCAGGTAATGACCGTCAGCATACACCAACGATCCATCCTTCAGACTCACACAACCTGTTTCACTTTTTTTAGCACCTTTTAACACCAGGTCGTCTTGAACAGGTTCTTCGAACGATTTGTCACAAGCCGCAAATCCTACGGCGATCAGAATAAGAAAAAATAATTTCTTCATGGTAAAATAATTAGGGTTTGTAATTCACGAGCCTCCATTGCGAAGGCATATGTATAAAAATATTACGTCCATAAAATAAAAAATTACGCCTTTAAGTACCATGATGCAGAACCCAAAACGCTTACCCAATAAATTCCTATTTCAATGTTATACTGTATGTGCGGGAAGTCTGACGGAGTTGTTAGTAGGATAAATATAATCGAATTTTATTAATCAATCACACCGATTATGAAAAATACTTAGGGTTACCTATTCATCGTTTTCGGAATGTATTAGTGACGACGCTTTTAAAATAATGACACGATACGGCCACAAGATTCTGACATATAACTCAGAAACAGCATCTTGCATTTTAGTAACACTTTGCGTAACTTGATGTGCTGTTTGTCAAAAACAACAAAACAAATTAAGTGATAACACAACCAATCTTAAATCATATGAAGAATTTTTACATTTTTTCAAAATTAGTATTGTTCACAGTCGGATTCTTTCTGACAATGAATGCAACAAGCCAGATCCTGGAAATTATATCAGGAGATATCATTACAGATCCCGACTCATCAGTTATGGTGACGGCTACAGTTACTGATACTTCAGGCGAAGCCATTACGGACGCGAAAATCCAGTGGAACACTGAGCCGGGTTATCTTGGAAAAGTAACCAAAGAAGGATGGTTAATACCAAATCATCCGGGAGAAGGTTACCTTATTGCAAAGTACAAGGACTATCGCGACTCTGTAATGCTCACAGTTAACGGGACCCCTAAAAATGACGACGACGATGACATGGGTGACATGGAAGATGAGTACCCAAAAGTAAAGATCGTTCCTTCCAGTATACGGGTTGAAATCAGCGATTCGGTAGAACTGCGTGCCTTTTATATCGATTCAATGGGTTACAAAATCGACACAACTTTTACGTGGTCAGTTGAGCCAATGGAAATAGGTATGTTTCCCGACTCTAGTGTAAGCATGTTCTACTCTGCCGATACGGCTGGGAGCGGAATTATCATTGCAACACTGGGAGAATTGGCCGACACAGCAAAAATATCGGTTTACGAAACCCGGGAAAAAAGAGAAAAAATTAAGAAAGAGAAGGAAAAAGAAAATAATAAAGGGAAGCAGTTAACCATTGAACCCGGCGACATGATGGTTTACACCGGAAATGAGCCGATCCAGTATTCGGCCATGTACAAAACCAATGGTAACAAACACCAGGGTGCCGAATTTATGTGGAGTGTTACTGACACCACTGTAGCCAGTATCGACGAAAACGGCTTACTTACCCTAACCGGCGAAACCGGAATGACGTTGGTTGAAGCCGCTTATAGCAGTTTTGAAGCAGCCGTGGAATTACTCGTTGTTGACTCAACTGTCGACATGGATGTAAATACCATATCAATCCGTCGTGTTCTGCCCAATGGAAACGAACTTCACCCAAAATATTTCAAAGAAGGAGAATCGTATAAAATTGGCGGTCTTCCTTATCCCTTGAATATTCTGAATGCCGGAATGCTGCATTTCCCATACGGATGCATAAGCGAAGACGTGGACATTTTTATGTTCATTCCTGAAAAATATGCCGAAATGGACGACGACAGTACTGAAGTGAGCTTTACTGAAGACATCATTACAGGAGTAAAATTCAGTGTTGTTCCTTCCGGATCGGATACCATTGTTGAACCATACTACTTTAACATTCCTGTTGAACTGAAACTGGTCTACAAACAAGACCTTCTGGATTCGCTGGGTGTTGATCCCGCTGATTTGGATGTTTTCTTTGCCGACAATACCGGTTTTGTTGACGTTAACGGTGGAGTTGCTATGGTTGACACTGCTCGTCACAGAATATATGCATCAATAGAACACTTTAGTACCATTGTTGTAAAAGAAGCAAAAGCGACAACACAGGTTGAGGACCTGGAGCCGGAAGATGATAATTACTTCAATGTTTATCCGAATCCGTTTAGCGCCGCAACCAATATCGAATTCTATCTCGATCAGAATTCCGATGTCCAGTTAATGATCTACAATATGTTCGGGCAGCAGGTAAAAGTACTTGTCGACGGAGAACTGCCAAAAGGTAAGCACAAAGTGCGCTGGTCGGGCAACCTCCAAAGTGGTTCGCAGGCAACTACCGGCATTTACCTTTGCAGGTTCATTAAAAATGGCGAAGTAAGCAATGTAAAACGTCTGATCATTAATCGCTAGAGAACCTTTCGAATTACATATTTCAAAGCCATTCGCTTTCATAAGCGGGTGGCTTTTTTAATGGCAAAAAAAAAGGCCGTTCAAATGAACGGCCATTTCGTATTTCTTATTCAGCTTTTAATTACGCATTCAAAGTGTAGCGATCGAAAGCTGTAACTGTTAAACCAGCATCGTTTTGCTTCAAGAAATCTTTGATAGAAATTTTTCCGTCTTTCACGTAAGTTTGGTTCAAAAGCGTAACGTCTTTGTACCATTTGTTGAGTGAACCCAAAGCGATTTTTTCAATCATATCTTCAGGTTTTCCTTCCTTACGGTATTTCTCTTTGGCGAATTCAAGCTCTTTATCAATTTCTGACTGTGGAATAGAAGATTCGTCGACAGCGATTGGAGCCATTGCAGCAACTTGCATTGCAACGTCTTTAGCAACGTTTTCGGCAACAGCTGCTTTGTTGAAACTTACCAAAGTAGCCAGTTTGTTACCCGGGTGAATGTAAGGCACAACAGTTTCGTCGGCTAAACATTTGAAGTAAGAAAGATCAAGTTTCTCACCTGTAACACCGGTTTGTTCAGTAACAAGAGCTTCAATAGCGGTTCCGTCGAGTTCGATTGCTTTAAGCGCTTCCAAACTTTCAACTTTATTATCGATAGCTGCATCCAGAATTCTTTCAGCAAATGCAACAAAGCTTTCGTTTTTAGCCACAAAGTCTGTTTCGCAATTCAGTACAACCAGGGCACCAAATTTACCGTCTTCGGTAACTTTTGCCAGTGCAACACCTTCAGCAGCGTCTCTGTCGGCACGTTTGTTAGCAATAAGTTTTCCCTTTTCACGGATAATTTCCAGTGCTCTCTCGAAGTTACCATCGGCTTCTTTCAGGGCATTTTTGCAATCCATCATCCCTGCTCCTGATACTTTACGCAGTTTTACTACGTCGGCTGTTGTAAAAGACATATTAAAATCTTTTTTAAATTTTTATTCTTAATAATCTTTATTCTTCTTCAGAATCTTCGTCCTCGTCGTCGGCTACTTTAGCTTTTGCTTTTTTCTTCGAATCGCCAGCTTCAGCTTCTTCTTTATCCTTTTCAACTTTGCGTTCGCTCAATCCTTCGCGAATGGCTTCTACCATTTCGCTTACAATTAAACGGATTGATTGTGAAGCATCGTCGTTGGCAGGAATTACGAAATCTACATCGTCCGGATTCGAGTTGGTATCAACGATAGCAAATACAGGGATTCCAAGTTTCTTAGCTTCGCGAACTGCGATTTTTTCTTTCAGTACGTCAACTACGAACAATGCAGCAGGCAAACGGGTAAGGTCGGAAATTGAACCCAACACTTTTTCCAGTTTTGCACGCTGACGAGTGATTTGCAGTTTTTCGCGTTTTGAAAGGTTATCCCAGCTGGTATCCTTCATCATTTTGTCGATGGAGATCATTTTCTTCACCGCTTTACGGATGGTTGGGAAGTTAGTAAGCATACCTCCAGGCCAACGCTCAGTAACGTAAGGCATTCCCACGCTTTTAACTAAATCGGAAACAAGTTCTTTGGCTTGTTTTTTAGTTGCTACAAATAAGATTTTGCGGCCTGATTTTGCAATCTGCTTGATGGCAGCTGCCGACTCGTCGATCTTAACAACTGTTTTTTGAAGATCGATAATGTGGATACCGTTTTTTTCCATGAAGATATAAGGCTCCATGTTCGGGTTCCACTTTCTTTTCAGGTGACCAAAATGTGCACCTGCATCCAATAATTCCTGAAAATTTGTTCTTGGCATCTTTTTACTTTTTCTATGTCCTAAAAGCAACCGCTCAGTAGCCCCGGTATTCCGGAGATCTCAGCCGTTTTAGATCCATATAAGTGAATAATAATATTAACGTTTTGAGAATTGGAAACGTTTCCTTGCTTTTGGCTGTCCAGGTTTTTTACGTTCAACCTCACGTGGATCCCTTGTTACGAATCCTGCAGCTTTCAGCTGTGGTCTTGCTTCCGCATCGATTTCAATTAACGCACGTGTGATGGCCAAACGTACGGCTTCTGCCTGTCCTTTTGGGCCACCTCCGTCGAGGTTAATTTTGATGTCGTACTTCTCAGAAACTTCCAGCAAATTCAGAGGCTGCAATACAATGTACTGCAGAATTTCTGAAGGGAAGTATTCTTTAAGTTCTCTTTTATTGATGGTAATGTTTCCTTTACCTTCGCTAACGTAAATGCGGGCTACTGCTGATTTTCTACGTCCTAATGTATTTACTACTTCCATCTTGTTTATTTACTTTTTAAGTCAACAACTTTTGGTTTCTGAGCTTCGTATTTGTGCTCAGCACCAATAACTACATGTAAATTTCTGAAAAGCTGACGGCCCAATTTGTTTTTAGGCAACATACCTTTAACAGCTTTTTCAACCAGACGCTCAGGATATTTAGCTAAAATGTCCTGAGGATTTTGGAAAGTTTGTCCTCCCGGGTAACCTGAGTGACGAACATATTGTTTGTCAGCCATTTTTTTACCGGTCAAAACTACTTTCTCAGCATTAATCACAATTACGTAATCTCCACAATCGGCATGCGGAGTAAAATTTGCTTTGTTTTTCCCTTTCAGGATTTTGGCAACTTCACTTGCCATTCTTCCCAAAACAAGTCCTTCAGCATCAACCAAAACCCACTCTTTACTAGCAGTTTCTTTGTTTGCCGAAATCGTTTTATAACTAAGTGTGTCCACTTTTTTCTATTTTTTATGTATTCAACACAAATGATTTACCATCGGCTGCTAATTTCTGACTCAACGGAATTTTATCATCAGACAAGCTTACCTCAAGAAAATCAACTATTTACACTCCTTATCTCTAAGGATAATAATCGGGACTGCAAAAGTATTTTCTTTTTTTGTAATTCCAAAGAAATAACCTTCAAATTTTCAATAAGTTAACGTGGTTGTTTCAAGAGGTTAAATTCTATTGTAAAAAAAGAGCCAAGGATACTTATTGAATAGCAGTTTTATTAACTGAACCAGCCAGAGAAGATTGATTATAAGATTGAAACAGATTGATGCAGTTTTATTCAATCTCATCCATCCACCCAATCATATCAATCTTATCATTACAACAAAGAATATATGGATGCGATTGATACGATTCCATTAAACCAGAATTAACAAACCTGTAACTACATGCCAACCAGGATCGAAAATCATTTTCGGGTTCTTCCACGGGCATTCTATATAATTACTTACATTTGCTAAGCTCGGCTATACAAGGAAATATGCAACAGCACAAACCCAAAAAAATTAAAAAACGTTTCCGCAACTCGTGGATCACCTCGCTGGTGAACATCACACTGATCCTCGTTTTGCTAGGCATGCTTAGTTTTGTGCTTATTAACGCCCGCCGTTTATCAGAATATGTCCGAGAGCAAATCGGATTGACACTGGTTTTAAAAGACGACCTGAAAGAAGTGGAAATCATCCGGCTCGAAAAAGTACTGTCGCTGAGCAACTACGTAAAATCAACCCGGTACATCGACAAAGAAACCGCAGCCCGGGAATTGAGCGAAGAACTGGGCGAGGATTTCACCGGATTTCTGGGGCAAAATCCCTTGTTCTCATCCATCGAATTAAAACTTTATGCCGCCTATACAAATAGCGACAGTTTGAAAATGCTGGAACAAAAGTTCCTCAACTACCCACAAGTGGAAGAAGTGTATTTTCAGAAAAACCTGGCCACTTTAATTAACGAGAATGTCAGGAAAATAAGCTTGTTGTTACTGATCGTCAGCGGATTGCTAACTTTCATCTTTTTTGGCCTGATAAATAATACCATCCGCCTGCTCATTTATTCGCAACGGTTTATCATCAACACCATGCAAATGGTAGGCGCAAGTAAAAGCTACATCAGAAAACCGTTCTTAAAACGCAGTTTATGGCTGGGAGGTATTGGTGGCGTATTGGCAAATCTGATATTACTTTCTGGTATCTATTTTTATCAAACCGAATTATTTGGCAACATAAACACTACAGAACTTCAAATTGTAGCTGTTGTTGTTATTACGGTATTTACTCTGGGCTTCGTTATCTCGCTGTTATCAACCTGGCTCGTGCTGAACAAATTCCTCCGGCTTAAATTTGATGAATTATTTTATTAATTATCTTTACCCCATCTATATCAGAAACAATGGCAAAAAAATCGAAAGAAATAAAAGAGACCAGTGGATTTGCGCTGGGAAAAGAAAACTATAAACTACTGGCTATCGGCTTCGCCATTATCGTGCTGGGTTTTATTTTAATGGCTGGTGGCGGCAGCGACGATCCGAATGTGTTCAGTGAAGACATTTTCAGTTTCCGCAGAATTACCTTAGCCCCTATACTGTTATTTATTGGCTTTGTTTTCGAGATTTACGCCATCATGAAAAAACCAAAAGAAGAACAGTAATACCCCCGCAAACGAATGAATGTATTCCAGGCGTTTCTTCTAGGAATTATCCAGGGACTTACCGAATTTTTACCTATCAGCTCGAGCGGACACCTTGAAATTGGTCATTCGCTTTTGGGAATAAAAAATGAAAACAACCTGCTTTTTGTACTCGATGTACACGTGGCAACGGTGCTTAGTACAATTGTAGTGTTCCGAAAGGATATTGGCGCTTTGTTAAAAGATCTGTATAAGTTTGAATGGAACGCTTCAACAAAATACGTTGCCATGTTGCTGTTTTCATCCGTGCCAATCGTTATTGTGGGGCTTCTATTTAAAGAAGAAATAGAGAGTTTGTTTACAGGCAACCTGTTTTTTGTAGGCATAATGTTGCTCTTTACGGCTACACTGCTCACACTAACCGTCTATGTAAAGCAGAGCAATAAAGAAATCACGTTTGCTAAAGCATTTATTATTGGCATCGCTCAAACTATGGCCGTTTTACCTGGTATTTCCAGAAGCGGATCGACAATCGCCACGGGTATATTATTGAAAATAAAGAAAGAAGAAGTAGCACGATTCTCATTTCTAATGGTGCTGATTCCGATAATTGGTGCTGCAGTGCTCGATATTTTTAGAGGAGAGCTTACAACCCAGCATGCCAATGTGGTTAATTTACTGGCCGGTTTTGTTGCAGCCTTCCTGACCGGACTGGCTGCATGCTCGTGGATGATAAAAATTGTGAAGCGGGGTAAACTCATTTATTTCGCCATTTATTGCGCGGTTATCGGCCTAATTGCTATCTTTGCAGCCTGATTTTTGAAAATTTTTACAATACTCTGAATAACAGAGCCTTATATATGCCCGAGTTCAAAAAAAAATACGACTTTCCCGCCGGAGAGATTTTAGTGTTTCACAAAGATTTGAACTGGACTTCGTTTGATGTTGTCAATAAAGTACGTTACGAACTTTGCAGAATGATGGGCGTTAAAAAACTTAAGGTAGGACATGCAGGCACCCTCGATCCGCTGGCAACAGGAGTAATCGTGTTGTGCACAGGCAAAGCTACCAAAAGAATAGAGAGCATTCAGGCTACTGAAAAAGAATATGTGGCCACACTGAAAGTTGGTGCGACAACTCCTTCGTTCGATCTTGAGACGGAAGAGGACTCGACTCAGGATTATTCGCATGTGACCAAAGAGCTCTTGAAGGATGTTCTTTCAGGATTTATTGGAGAAATTGAACAGGTACCACCGGTATTTTCGGCGGTAAAAGTGAAAGGCAAACGTGCTTTTGATTACGCAAGGAGTGGCGAAGAGGTAAAACTTCAAGCCAAAAAAATTGTTATACATGAGGTTGAAATTGAAAATTTCGATCTACCATTTATAAAACTGCGGGTTACGTGTGGAAAAGGCACCTATATTCGTGCACTGGCACGTGATATTGGTGAAGCCTTAAACTGCGGAGCCTATTTAACAGGATTAGAACGAACCAGGGTTGGCGAATTCGATCTGGATAATGCGTTTAAAGTAGATTATTTTCTTGAAAATTTGAAAATTGATGTATCCTAACGAATTTTATTTCGTAGACAGAGAACTTTGAACAAAAACCACAGATCTGTATTATTTTTGCAAATAACCTGAATTCGAAAAAAATAAAATAGAAAAGCCGGGATTGAAAGTTTTCCAGATGAGTAAAACGATCGGTCGCGGCAAATTACCTGCCTTTAAATGGCAGGCATCGAGTAAACAAAGAAATTAAAAAATTAACGAGATGAAGTTATCAAAATTCAAGTATGAACTTAGCCCGGAGAAAATTGCTTTACATCCGGCCGACAACCGCGACGAATCGAGATTGATGGTTTTGAACAGAGCAAACCGTACCATCGAGCATCGACTGTTTAAAGATGTGCTTGATTATTTTGATGATAAAGACGTTTTCGTTTTTAACGATACAAAAGTATTTCCGGCTCGTTTATACGGGAACAAGGAAAAAACGGGTGCCGAAATCGAAGTGTTCCTGCTTCGTGAACTAAACCGCGAACAGCGGCTTTGGGACGTTCTGGTTGATCCTGCTCGTAAAATACGTATTGGAAACAAACTGTATTTTGGCGACGATGATTTACTGGTTGCCGAGGTAATCGACAACACTACATCGCGTGGACGAACACTGCGCTTTTTGTTCGACGGCCCTTACGACGAATTTAAAGATACTTTGTACAGCCTTGGAGAAACACCGCTTCCAAAATTTATCAATCGTCAGGTTCAACCTGAAGACAAAGACCGTTACCAGACTATTTTCGCAAAACACGAAGGAGCCGTTGCTGCACCAACTGCAGGTTTGCACTTTAGCCGCGAGTTGCTAAAGCGTCTGGAAATAAAAGGAGTTGATTTTGCTTACATCACCCTTCATGTTGGTTTGGGTAACTTCCGTAGCGTAGATGTGGAAGACCTTACAAAACACAAAATGGATTCGGAACAGATTTGGATCAGAGACGAAGCCTGCAACATGGTAAACAGTGCAAAAGAGAGTAAAAGAAACGTTTGCGCAGTTGGAACTACTGTAATGCGTACGCTCGAAAGTTCTGTTTCAACCCAGGGATTCCTGAAGCCGTTTGAAGGATGGACCAATAAATTTATTTTCCCTCCTTACGAATTCAGTGTTGCGAACTCCATGATCACCAACTTCCACCTCCCCTACTCAACCCTTTTGATGATGGTTGCTGCTTTTGGCGGTTACGACTTCGTGATGGAAGCATACCACTCCGCCATAAAAGAAAACTACCGATTTGGTACTTATGGCGATGCTATGCTGATTATATAGAGCCAGAACGACAAAAAAAGAAAAAGCCGTTAAAGTTGAACTTTAACGGCTTTTTCTTTTAAAAAAATCAGCCCGGCCGATATACAGCCAGACTGATTCAAATCATGTTAATTATTAGGTATAAAAAACTACAGGTTCACGAGTACTTTGTAATAGCTAAATCCGCATCTTTTATCGGGATCGAATTGATAATAGGCAATAGCCACCCGACAAATATCCTGAATGGTAGTGTAAATGCTGGCCACCTCTTTCTTTCCATAATTATCGAGAACGGCGTCGCCTTCGAGGGCAACAAAGCAATCTCTGAATTCATTTACACGGTTAGCACAAGCCAATATTTTGTCGAATAGTGCGTCTACAGTACCACGTTCAACAATTTTCTGACGCGTATTCTCATCGATATTGGCGGCAAAAGTTTTCAGAAAATTGAACAGACCGAGGTGATCACCATTTTTTGCATCGCTGAAATAGGCGTTATAACCTGTTCTTTCAAAGAAGTCTCTTAAAAACTCCTTATCGTTCTTGAAATCGATTTTAACTGAAGCGCGTAAAACTTTCAGGTGCTGTAATGCGGCAACCATAATTTCGTGCCATTGCCTGTAACGCTCATTTTCCAAAGCATCCAAAGAATCGGCATAATGCTTTTCAATGGTGTCATCGATCCATACATTTAACGAAATGGCATATTCCATATCCCATTCCGAACGCACACTCGATAGCTCAAAAATGTTCTCCTTAAACGTCCGGGCAATTTTCTGACAAGCCAAAACAGTGGCCACACTGGTTGAACAAACGGTTAGAGTTTCCATAATACGGATTTTATCGATTAGCAGTTAATACAAAACTAAGGACTCCAACACAGAAAAACCAGCGTGCAACACATTAATTGGCAATGTTTTACAACTATGTTACTTAACTATGTTATAGAAAAGCTTTTTGAACATAGGCTTTTATTCAACAATAAAGCCAAAGCATTTATCCTGATCTTTTCCGGATATTTATTTGTGGCGTTTGCGCAGTTCGCGAACAATGTCTTCGATGCGGTATCCTTTATGTGCCAGCAAAACAATCAGATGATACAAAAGATCTCCGGCTTCGTAAATAAAGTTTTCGTCATCGTTTGCCATTGCACCAATAATGGTTTCAACCGCTTCCTCGCCAACTTTTTGTGTGATTTTACGTGTTCCTTTTTGAAATAAGGAAGTAGTGTAAGAACCTTCGGGCATATCAATCTTACGGTTGTCGATAAAATCCTGAAGGTAACTCAGGAACAATATTTCGTTGGATGCATTTACTTCTTCGAAACAAGTATCTGTACCGGTGTGGCAAACCGGACCCGCCGGATGAACCTTGATTAAAAGGGTATCGTTGTCGCAATCAACACCTATTGAGATAACATGCAAAAAGTTACCCGACTCTTCGCCTTTTGTCCACAAACGGTTTTTCGAGCGGCTAAAAAAGGTTACTTTTCCGCTAACCTGGGTTTTTGCCAACGCTTCGCTGTTCATGTAGCCCAGCATTAATACATTGTTTGTTTCTGCATCCTGAATGATGGCAGGAATTAATCCATCTCCTTTTTCAAAATCAAGTTGCGATATTTCTTTTAAAATCTTCATGCTTTCAACTATTTCGTTCCTCTTTTTTTCTACTGTTTCCGAACGGGAAGAACCACACCGTTCAGGCCTGATTTTATTCATTTTCAGAATAAAACAGCCTTTTTTCTTGACTCAACCAGACGCGAAGGTATAACAAAGCATCAATTAACGGACAACTATACCGTTTTGTTTTAAGTAATTCTTAAGTACCGGAATTTGAATCTCGTTGTAATGAAAGATGCTGGCTGCCAGACCGGCATCAGCTTTCCCCTTGGTAAAAACATCAACAAAATGCTCTGTTGCACCGGCTCCGCCCGAAGCGATTATTGGGATCTTCAACATATCCGCCATCTTCGAAAGTTGCTCGTTGGCAAAACCATTTTTGGTACCGTCGTGGTTCATCGATGTAAAAAGAATCTCACCTGCGCCGCGGTCTTCGGCTTCTTTTGCCCAGGAAAAAAGTTCTTTGTCGGTCGGGATGCGCCCACCATTCACGGTAACTGTCCAGTGGTTATTTTCATCGCCACGTGCATCAATTGCTACCACCACAAACTGGCTTCCGAAATGCAGCGCCAGATCGTCGATCAACTTTGGATTTCGCACAGCTGAAGAATTGATGGAAATCTTATCAGCACCGGCACTGAGCAACTTTTCGGCATCACTCAATTCGCTGATTCCACCACCAACGGTAAACGGAATATTTAAATGTGCCGCAATACGTTTTACCAGCTCAACAAATGTTTTTCTGCCTTCGTGGGTTGCTGTGATGTCAAGAAAACACAATTCATCGGCGCCTTCAGCAGCGTATTTTGCGCCCAGTTCAACCGGGTCGCCAACTTCCTGAATATTTACAAAGTTAATTCCCTTGACGGTTTGGCCGTCTTTAATATCGAGACACGGTATAATTCTTTTTGCCAGCATTCCTGAGTTTAAAGTATGAACTTCTCTATTTCTTTCAAAGTTATCCGATTTTCGTAAATAGCTTTACCGGTAATTACACCCGGAACTCCCATTTCATCTAATTTTAATATGTCGTCCATCGAAGCGATACCTCCACTGGCGATAATTTCAACCTTCGGAAGCTTTTCCATTATTTCGGAGTAAAGCTCAAAAGCAGGTCCGCTGAGCATACCGTCGCGGCTGATATCTGTAGAAATTACCTTTTGAATTCCCTTCGTAAAATACTCTGAAATAAAATCTATCACAGCCAATTCAGTGGTTTCCAGCCAGCCACTCACGGCAATTTTTCCGTCTTTTGCATCGGCTCCGAGGATGATTTTACCGTTCCCGTATTTTTCGAGCCAGGCCAGGAATATATCTCTTTCTTTAACAGCGATACTTCCTCCCGTAACCATGGCCGCCCCGGAACTGAATGCAATTTCAAGGTCCTTATCCGATTTCAAACCACCACCAAAATCAATTACCAGATCAGTTTTTGTGGCGATCGCTTCAAGAACCTTATAATTTACGATGTGTTTTGCCTTTGCTCCGTCAAGATCCACCAAATGCAGGCGCTGAATTCCTGCAGTCTCAAACATCTTTGCCACTTCCAGCGGATTCTCGTTGTAAACCGTTTTCTGGTTATAATCGCCCTGCGAAAGGCGCACGCATTTGCCGTCGATCAAGTCAATGGCCGGAATTATTTCGATTTTTTTACTCATTTACTTATGTTCTGTGTCCGTCCGGCCACAAAATTAATCATTATGAATTCTCCAAAATCATTTTTAATACAGCCTGTGCAGTAATTTCGCGGTTGTATGCTTCATCAACAACAATTGAATTCGGGCTGTCAATCACACCATCAGTTACTACAACGTTTCTGCGTACCGGCAAACAGTGCATGAATTTGGCATCGTTGGTAAGCGCCATTTTTGCTTCATCAACTGTCCAGCCGAAATCTTTTGAAAGAATTTGTCCGTAGTGGGTGTAGGAAGCCCAGTTTTTGGCATAAACGAAATCCGCCCCTTCAAAAGCTTTCTTCTGATCGTATTCCACCTTCACATCGCCCATAAATTCCGGAGCCAATTCATAACCTTCGGGATGAGTAACCACCAGTTCGTAGTCGGTTTCGCGCATCCATTCAACAAACGAATTCGCCACTGCCTGTGGCAAAGCACGCGGGTGAGGTGCCCAGGTTAGCACTACTTTCGGACGATCCACTTTTTTGTGTTCTTCTATGGTCAGCAAATCGGCATAACTCTGAAGTGGATGGCGTGTTGCTCCTTCCATGCTAACCACCGGAACACCGGCATACTCCACAAACTGGCTCAGAATTTTTTCGGAATAGTCATCTTCGCGTTTTTCGAATTTGGCAAACGCACGAACTCCGATCACATCGCAGTATTTACCGATTACCGGAATGGCCTCGCGCAAATGTTCGGCATTGGTACCGTCCATAACAACTCCCATTTCCGATTCCAGCTGCCAGCTGTCTTCGTTCACGTTCATCACCATGGTATTCATGCCCAGGTTCATGGCCGCCTTTTGAGTACTCAGTCGGGTACGCAAACTTGAGTTAAAAAATACCAGAACCATCGTTTTATTCTTTCCGAGGTGCTGAAAACCAAATTTGTTTTGCTTGACTTCGAAAGCCGTTTTAATGGCTTCGTCAATGCTTGGTATGTCTTTTACTGATATAAATTTTTTCATTCTGCAGTGTTTATTTTGGTCTTGTTTGTCCGTTTCCTTCAATGATCCATTTATAGCTGGTTAATTCTTCGAGTGCCATTGGCCCGCGGGCGTGTAGCTTTTGCGTACTGATCCCAATTTCGGCTCCCAGTCCGAATTGTGCTCCGTCGGTGAAAGCCGTTGATGCGTTGGAATACACAGATGAAGCGTCGATCACTTTCCGGAAAATTTCAATGCGAGCATTGTCCTCGGTGATGATTGCCTCGCTGTGTTTCGAGCTATGCGTGTTGATCTGTTTAATGGCCTCTTCAAAAGAATCCACGGTTTTTACCGACATTTTCAGCGAGAGGAATTCTGTCCCGAAACTTTCTTCTGTCGCTTCAAAAAGCAGGTCTTCGGGATAAACGTTACTGATTTCGGGCATCGAACGTTCATCGGCATATATTACCACATTTTCTTCCAGAAGCTTTTCCGCGAATTTTGGCAGCTCGTTGAGACGACTACTGTGAATCACCAAACAATCGAGCGCATTGCATACCGAAGGACGTCGAGTTTTAGCATTGAAAATGATCTCTGTTCCTTTTTCGGCATCGCCAAATTCATCGAAATAAGTATGGCAAATACCGGCGCCTGTTTCAATAACAGGGATTGTTGCATTGTCGCGCACAAAGTTGATGAGTCCCTGACTCCCTCTTGGTATGATCAGATCGATGTAAGCACGGGCACGCAACATTTCATTGGTTTCTTCGCGGCCTGCCGGCAACAAAGTCACGGTATTTTCGTCGATATTGAATTGTTTTAATACCTGCTGAATAATAGAAACGATGACTGTATTCGAATAAATGGCGTCGCTGCCACCTTTCAACACACAGGCATTTCCTGATTTCAGACAAAGAGCAAAAACATCGAAAGTTACATTTGGACGTGCCTCGTAAATAATGCCAATCACGCCAAAGGGTACGGTTATTTTTTGAATCTGTAAACCATTCGGGCGCACTGTTTCCTTAAGAATTTTACCTACCGGATTTTCCAGGCCGGCAACATTTTCAATATCCGAAGCGATTCCTTCAATACGTTCTTTTGTGAGTTTTAAACGGTCGTATTTCGTATCTTCAGGGTCCATCCGCTCAAGATCCTTTTTGTTTTCGTCCAGAATTAAATCGGTGTTCGACCGCGCCTGTGCAGCTAATTCCTTAAGAAATGCCACAATTCGATCGTGCTCAACCAAATTGAGCTTCTGTGACGCTTCCAGTGTTTTTTGCAGCTGTTGTTCTATTTTCATTTTGTCTGACTTTTAGGTCAAAATGTTATTCTTTCAAAGTAAAACCCTCTCCCGGGGGAGGGAGAGGGAGCTCAGAATAAGTTCTAATTAAGGCTAATAAAAGGGATAATGGGTAGTTGCCTGTAACAGGCGTTAGTATGCATACCCTGAGCTATTCTTTATTTTAAGTATCTATCTTTTCAATTTCCGTTTTTGTGTTCCAGGTATAAATAATCGTAATGAACCACCGGTTTCTGCTTCTCCGACAGTTTTTCCTTCTCAATCCGATCTGAATTATACGCCGCTTTTCCTAAGCCGATGACGTTTCCCTTTTCGCTTCTGATCTTAATAAGATCTCCACGCTTAAAGAAACCTTCTACGCTGATAACTCCAACCGGCAATAAACTCACAGCTTTTTCTGAAGTCAACGCTTTTTCGGCACCTTCGTTTATAACCACTTCGCCCTTTGCAAATCCGTCGGAATAAGCGATCCATTTTTTAACACCGCTCGATGGTTTTGTGGCCGGAACAAAATAGGTGTGCTTCAGATTCTTTTCTTCATTCAGCAAATCGACCAGCACATTCTCCGTGGTTCCGTTAGCCACATGAACGGCAATTCCATCGCTGGCCACTTTCTTAGCAATTCTGAATTTTGTGTGCATACCACCTCTTCCAAAATTCGATTGTTCAGAAGAAATCGCATCAGCCGGTTCTTTCTCGTTAACCTCAATCCGTTCGATCAACTCAGCATTTTCACTGTTTGGATGAGCGCTAAAAACTCCGTCGACGTTCGAAAGGATTATCAGCGCCTCTGAATCGACCATCGAAGCAATCAGTCCTGAAAGCTCGTCGTTATCGGTAAACATGAGTTCTGTTACCGAGATCGTATCGTTTTCATTAACAATCGGAATTACCTTATTTTCGAGCAAAGTCGTGATGCAGTTTTTCATGTTCAGGTAATGACCGCGGCTCGAAAAATTTTCCTTGGTTGTAAGCACCTGTGCACAAGTTAATCCATCTTCCTGGAAAAAATCGGAATAACGCGAAATGAGTTTTACCTGCCCCAATGCTGCCCACAACTGACGCTGAGAAACGGCATCGGTCTTTTTAGCAGGTTGCATTACCGCTCTACCGGCAGCCACCGCACCCGACGAAACCAACACCACTTCCACTCCATTTTTGTGAAGTAAAGCGATTTGATCAACCAGATGGGCAATGCGCGAAACATTCAGCGTTCCATCGGCTTTTGCCAACACATTGCTGCCTACTTTAACGGTTATTTTTTTGTACCTGAACTGCACCTTATTATTTCGAGTTTCCTATTTTTTTGTACGATGCCATCAATCCCTGAATCAGCGATGAACTGAATCCACGATGCTCCATTTCGTTCAATCCGGTTATGGTTACGCCCATCGGGGTGGTCACTTTATCTATTTCGCGCTCGGGGTGATTACCCGATTGCAACAACAATTCGGTGGCTCCTTTAACGGTTTGAGCGGTGATGAATTGAGCCATCTCGGCGCCAAAACCGATTTCAATTCCACCCTGCATTGCTGCCCTGATGTAACGCAGTGCATAAGCAATTCCACAGGAAGAAAGTACGGTAGCCGCTGCCATCAACTCTTCAGCAATTTCAACCGTCTTACCCATTTTATTGAAAAGCTCAACCACGTAATCGCGATAAGGGGCGGTGTTTTCGTTGGCCGAAATACAGGTTAACGATTCCTGCAAGGCGATAGCTGTGTTTGGCATCACTCTGAAAATCGGAATGTCGCGTCCTGCCATTTCTCCCAGAGCAGTAATACCAACTCCGGCCACTATCGAAATAAAAATTTTATCTGGGCTGAGTGCCGGTTTAATGTTATTGATCACACCTTCGATATGGTAGGGTTTTACCGCTGTAATAACTACATCGGCATTTTTAGCTGCCTCCAGGTTATCGGTATAAACATTAACACCTAATGTCTTTAGTTCTTCCAAACTGGCTTCTTTTCTATCGGAAGCGTAAATATCGGCAGCCGGCACAAAACCCGACTTTAGTAAGCCATGAACAATGGCTCCACCCATATTTCCTACTCCGATAATGGCTATTTTTTTTGTTTCCATAAGCAGGATTTTAGTCTCTTTCTCAATTAGTATTAATCTTTTGCCAACGTTTCAGCAACTTCGGCATAAACAGCTTCAAAAGCAGCTAAAAAATCATTAGCCTGTTGAATTGTCAAACTAAGCGGTGGCAGCAAACGAATTATATTCTGTCCGGATACACCGGTAAAAATTCCATAATCGAACAATAAACGCTGGCGGATGTCATTGATCGGGAATTTGAATTCTATTCCGATCATCAATCCTTTACCTCTTAATTCGAAATCGGCATCCATCTCCGACAGTTTTTCCATCAGGTAGTTCCCAACTTTATCGGCATTTTCCACCAGCTTTTCATTGCTCATAACATCGAGTACCGAAATAGCTGCAGCGCAAGCTAAGTGATTTCCACCAAATGTGGTTCCCAACATTCCGTACCAGGGCTCAATTTCGGATTGAATTAACACTCCGCCAACCGGAAATCCGTTGCCCATTCCTTTTGCCATGGTAATAATATCGGGCTTAACATCGGTATGTTGAAAGGCAAAGAATTTTCCACTACGTCCGTACCCCGATTGTATTTCGTCTAGAATCAGGGCTGCCACATATTTTTCGGTGAGCTTTTTAAGCTGAACCAGGAATTCTGCATCGGGAACATGAATTCCGCCGATTCCCTGAATTCCTTCAACAATAACGGCTGCCACATTCCCGTTTTTCAGGGCTTCTTCAGTGGCTTCAATATCGTTAAAAGGAAGAATAATGGCATTGTCGCTTTCGTTTACCGGCGCAATGATCTTTGGATTATCAGTAATCGAAACCGCTGCTGAAGTTCGTCCGTGGAATCCTTTCTTATAACTGATGATCTTTTTCTTTCCGGTAATAAACGAAGCCAGTTTCAACGCATTTTCGTTGGCCTCGGCTCCTGAATTACACAGAAAAAGCTGGTAGTCGTCGCAACCTGAAAGTTTGCCCAGCTTCTCGGCCAGTTCGTGCTGCAATGGATTTTGAACCGAATTGGAATAAAATCCGATTTGACTCAGCTGACCGGAAATCTTCTGCACATAATCAGGGTGGCTGTGCCCGATTGAAATTACGGCATGCCCTCCATATAAATCGAGGTATTTTCTTCCCTGATCATCCCAAACATAACAGCCTTCTGCCTTTACAGGAGTGATATCAAAAAGTGGATATACGTCAAATAGTTTCATATTTTATAGTCGGAAGTCAGAAGCAGGAAGCATGAAGCTAAAAACCTTCCTTCATTCCATTTTTTATTTTTGAATTAAAAAGCCACCGGCTTCAAGTTCAATCCGGCTTTTTCATCGAGCCCGAACATCAGGTTCATATTTTGAACTGCCTGCCCCGAAGCTCCTTTTATCAAGTTATCGGTAACACTTATTATTACCAGTTTATTTCCGTGTATTTCGAGGTAAACCACCGCTTTGTTGGTATTTACAACCTGCTTAACCGATGGATTATTCTCAACTACAAAAACAAACGGGTGACCGGTATAATAGTCATTATACAATTTTTGCGCTTCTTCAAGCGAACCCGAATATTTGGTATAGGCTGCCACAAAAATCCCGCGGGTATGATTTCCACGGATCGGCACAAAATTAAAGTCGCTTGTATAACTCGACTGAAGCTGCTTTAAACTTTGCAAAATCTCGCCCTCGTGCTGATGCTCAAAAATTTTATATGCTGACAAATTATTGTTCCGCCAGCTAAAATGCGAAGTTTCTGTTGGTTTTTGTCCGGCGCCGGTAGATCCCGTAATCGCCTGAACATGTACCTCGTCGTTTAGCAATCCGTTAGCAGCCAAAGGCAACAGCGCCAACTGAATTCCAGTAGCAAAACAACCGGGATTAGCAATCCTTTCCGACGATTCAATTTCATCCCGGTTTAGTTCAGGCAAACCGTACACAAAATCATTACCTTCTCTTTTCAATCTGAAATCGTGGCTCAGATCGATTATCTTCAAATATTTAGGAAAAGAATGATTTTCCATAAACTCCACTGATTTACCATGGCCCATACACAGGAAAAGCACATCCGCTTTTTCGAAAGGCATTTCATCAGTAAATATCAGATCGGTTTCGCCCAGCAAATCAACGTGAACATCGGTAACGGGATTTCCGGCATTGCTTGAACTTTGAACAAAGGCAATTTCCGCTTGCGGATGATTGATTAAAATCCTTAGCAACTCTCCGGCCGTATAACCGGCTCCTCCTATAATTCCAACTTTAATCATTAGATTAACGATTGCAGATTAACGATTCTTGATTTCAGATTTCCCTCTTAAATCATCATTCGTTAATCATCATTCAACATTTTACAGATCTCCGTTCACTTTGTTATAGATCTTCAGCGAATTCGACATGATTTTTGTAAATCCTTTGATGTCGTCTGCTGTCCAGGCTTCCACCGTCTCGCCATATTCTCCGAAACCCGAATTCATGAGGTCGTGTTCCGACTCAATTCCTACGAGTTCGAAATGATAAGGTTTAAGTTTTACGATGACTTTACCTGTTACTTTTTCCTGGCTCGATTCAAGGAAATCTTCGATGTTTCGCATTACCGGCTCGTGATACATAGCTTCGTGCAGAAACATGCCATACCAGTTACCGAGTTGTTCTTTCCAGTACGATTGCCACTTGGTAAGCGTATGTTTTTCGAGCAAATGATGTGCTTTGATGGTAATCATCGGAGCAGCAGCTTCAAAACCAACACGTCCTTTAATCCCGATGATGGTATCGCCAACATGGGTATCGCGGCCGATCGCATATTTCGATGCCACTTCTTCCAGTGCACGAATAATTTCAGGACCGTCTTCGTAGAACTCTCCATCCAGCGAAACCAGTTCGCCTTTTTCAAAACCCAGTTCAATGACTTTTTCACCGGTGGCCTCCAACTGGCTTGGATAAGCTTCTTCGGGTAAATTTTTGTTGGTAGTGAGCGTTTCTTTACCACCAACACTGGTTCCCCAAAGTCCCTGGTTGATCGAATAAGCCATTTTTGTAAAATCGGCTTCGAAACCAAATTTCTTCAGGTAATCGATCTCTTGCTGACGGCTTAACATCAAGTCGCGTGTTGGCGTTATAATTTCGATATCGGGAGCCAGTACCTGGAAGGTCAGGTCGAAACGAATCTGGTCGTTTCCGGCGCCTGTACTTCCGTGGGCAATGTACGCGGCACCAATTTCTTTGGCATATTCGATGGTTGCAATGGCCTGAAAGACGCGCTCCGAACTCACCGAAATCGGGTAAGTATTGTTTCTCAAAACATTTCCGAATACCATGTAACGGATACACTTTTCGTAGTATTCGTTGGTTACATCTAGCGTAACGTGTTGAACGGCTCCCAGTGCGAGCGCTCTTTCTTCAATCGCTTTTAGTTCCTTGTCGGAAAAACCACCTGTATTTGCAATGGCCGTATAAACTTCAAAGCCTTTTTCTTCTTTTAAATACTTTACACAAAACGAGGTATCCAAACCACCGCTAAATGCCAAAACTAATTTCTTGCTCATAATTATAATGTCTTAAAGAGAGTGGCAGCATTAATCCTTCTATGAAAAAATGTTACCTGTAGCTGACTGTCTTATTCTCGAAGCTGCCCCTCTCTTAATCTTTTTTTAATGTATTTTTCTTACCTGCCATCGCCGGTCTCAATCGTGGAATAAGATCGAGCAGGCTTCTTTTTTTGATTCCGTTTACGCTTTTGAAATTCGGTTTTTCCCATGCCGGATCATACAACATTCCGGTACACAAACACTTGCTTCGGCCGGTCCTTTCCAGAATATCATGATTCACACAACCCTGGCAACCTTTCCAGAACTGGTCGTCCAATGTAAGTTCGGAAAAAGTTACGGGACGATAACCCAATTCGTGGTTAATTTTCATAACCGCCAAGCCGGTTGTAAGACCAAATATTTTCGAATTCGGATATTTCTTCCGGGATAGCTCGAAAGCTTTCTTTTTGATCTCTTTTGCCAAACCCATACCACGGTATTCATCCACAACGATCAATCCGGAGTTGGCCACAAAACCCTTCTCCTGCCACTCTTCAATGTAACAAAAACCGGCAAAGGTGTCGCCGTCGGTAGCAATGATGGCTTTTCCCTCATTCATTTTCATGGTGAGGTATTCGTTGGTTCGGCGTGCGATACCGGTACCTCTTTGTTTCGATGCCAGATCGATAGCATCATTAATATCATCGATGAATTTCAGATGCTTCTCTGTGGCTATTTCAACTGTAATATTTTTGAGACTTTTCATGTTTCCTGTTATAACTTTTCTCTCAGCTTAGGCATTATTCTTATTAATGCCTGCATCAAATCGTTTTTTGATATCCCCTCTCTCTGTATAATTAAAATGGTGTCGTCGCCGGCAACTGTACCAATAATCTCCCAGGTATTCGACTGATCGATAACCGCTGCAATACTGCTGGCATAACCGGGCAGGGTGCGTAACACCGCCAGGTTTCCCGAGAACTGCAGACCTTTAAAACCGTCGGCCAGGTAATTCACTCTGATTTGCTCAGCGCTACTCACCATCTGTTCGCCACCTGCAGGAATCGAATACACATAACCTTTTACCGGATGCGGAACTTTAGCCACCTGCAATACTTTCAAATCGCGCGACAAAGTTGCCTGGGTCAGCTCGTACCCGTTATCCTTTAAGGCCGCCAACAGTTCATCCTGACTATGAACATTTCCCTCCTGGATGATTTTTCTGATCTCTAATTGCCGTTGTACTTTATTCTTCACTGAATAAATATTCATTTTGAATGCAAATTTATGCATTTCAATGATTTTTCAAACTTAAAGTTCAGAATATTTGTTATTTTTGCAGCGATATTGATTTTAGCTTAAGGTTACGGTCTTTATTTATGGGCAACAATACTTATTTGAAAATACAAGAGAGAAGATAACTGAAATGCGTTTGTGTTTAAGGCAAACGCATTTTTTTTAATTACGCAGTTCAATATGTTTAAAGTAAAACAGGCAAAATTAACATTAGAAGATGGTACCGTTTTTATCGGGAAATCTTTTGGAAGCGAGAAGGCAGTAGCCGGCGAAGTTGTGTTCTACACCGCTATGACCGGTTATCCTGAAAGTTTAACCGACCCTTCTTACACCGGCCAGATACTGGTATCGACCTACCCGATGATCGGAAATTACGGAGTTCCGGTTGGTAACAAAGAAAACGGCATTCATAAGCATTATGAATCGCATAAGTTACACATTACCGGACTGATCATTTCTGATTACTCCTTTGAATTCAGTCACTGGAATGCCGAAAAAAGTTTGTCGGATTGGTTGAAAGAATACGAAGTTCCGGGATTATTCGACATCGACACGAGAGCCTTAACAAAAATTTTACGTGAAAAAGGTTCGATGCTTGGCAAAATTGAATTTGAAGAAGAAATTGATTTCTACGATCCGAACAAAGAAAACCTGGTTGCCATTGCCAGCTGCACCGAGCGCGAAGTTTATGGCGACGGAGAACACAAGGTTGTTTTGATTGATTGCGGAGTAAAAAACAACATCATCCGTTGCCTGTTAAACCGAAATACTACTGTTATCCGCGTGCCATGGGACTACGATTTCAGATCAGAAGAATTCGACGGATTATTTATTTCTAACGGACCTGGCGACCCTGCCATGTGCGACGCAACGGTTGAGCACATTAAAACGGTAATTGGCGATGAAAAACCGATTATGGGAATTTGCCTCGGCAACCAGTTACTCGCCCGAGCAGCCGGAGCCGATACTTACAAACTGAAATACGGTCACCGCAGTCACAACCAGCCTGTTCTTTTGGAAGGCACAAATAAATGTTACATAACTTCTCAAAATCATGGTTTCGCTGTACAAACCGAATCGCTACCTTCCGATTGGGAGCCATTGTTTACCAACGTAAACGACAATACCAACGAAGGAATCCGTCATAAAACCAAACCTTTCTTCTCTACTCAGTTTCACCCGGAAGCATCAAGCGGCCCGACAGATACCGAGTTTTTATTCGACGAATTCATTAAAAATATTGTTGAAAGCAAAAAATAAAAACAGATCTCAGAATATCGATTAACGATTTAAGAATTACGAACGAAGAAAAGAGATGAACCGATTTGACTTAGAGGAAAGATTGATAAAGTTTGCAGCTTTGATTATTAAGCTGGCAGAAACTTTACCCAATTCTCCTGTGGGCAATCATATGAAAGGTCAAATTGTCCGTTCAGGAACATCTCCTGCTCTAAATTATGGTGAAGCTCAGAGTGCTGAATCAAAAAAAGATTTCATTCATAAAATGAGCGTTTGCCTTAAGGAACTTAGGGAAACATTTGTTGCATTGAAAATTTTAAAATACTCCGATTTAACGAAGCAGATTGTTTTGCTTGAGGAGTGCTATAATGAGAACAACGAACTGATTTCCATTTTTGTAAAGAGTGTAGAAACAGCAAAAAAGAATTAAAGCGTAGAACAAAACGATTAAGGTTACATTGAAACCACTCAATCAAAAATCTTCAATCGTTAATCATCATTCGAAAATCAATATTTACCATGATAGAAACACATATTAAAAAAGCAATCGTTCTTGGGTCGGGAGCCCTTAAAATCGGGGAAGCAGGTGAATTCGATTATTCCGGGTCACAGGCCTTGAAAGCCCTGAAAGAAGAAGGAGTTGAAACTGTTCTGATCAATCCGAACATTGCAACGATTCAGACTTCGGATGACATTGCCGATAAAATTTATTTCCTCCCGGTTACCCCACATTTTGTGGAAGAAGTGATCAAGAAGGAGAAACCACAAGGTATCCTCTTGGCATTTGGAGGTCAAACAGCACTGAACTGCGGTGTTGCACTTTTCAAATCGGGAGTACTCGAGAAATACAATGTAGAAGTTGTTGGTACACCGGTTCAATCGATCATCGATACCGAAGACCGCGACATTTTTGCCAAAATGCTTGGCGAAATTGGTGTTAAAACACCCAAAAGTATCGCAGCCGCAACCATGGCCGAAGCAAAAGCCGCTGCAAAAGAAGTTGGTTTTCCGATCATCATCCGCGCAGCTTACACGCTTGGAGGATTGGGTTCAGGTTTCTGCGAAAACGAAGAAGAACTGGAGAAACTGGCCGGAAGTGCCTTTTCATACTCTCCGCAAATTCTGGTTGAAGAATCGATCAAAGGCTGGAAAGAAGTTGAATACGAAGTGGTGCGCGACAAATACGACAACTGTATCACAGTGTGTAACATGGAAAACTTCGACCCGCTGGGAATTCATACCGGTGAAAGTATCGTAGTTGCTCCATCGCAAACTTTGTCAAACTCGGAATACCACAAACTAAGAGCAATCTCCATAAAAATTATCCGCCGTGTTGGTGTGGTTGGAGAATGTAACGTTCAGTTCGCACTCGACCCGTATTCGGAAGATTACCGGGTGATCGAAGTGAACGCCCGTTTATCGCGTTCATCGGCACTGGCATCGAAAGCTACCGGTTATCCGCTGGCTTTTGTAGCTGCGAAACTCGGATTGGGTTACGGTTTGCACCAGTTGAAAAACTCGGTTACCAAAGTTACCACTGCCGCGTTTGAACCTGCACTTGACTATTGTGTGGTAAAAATTCCACGCTGGGATTTGAGTAAGTTTGTAGGTGTTTCGAAAAACATCGGCAGCTCGATGAAATCGGTTGGCGAGATCATGGCCATCGGCCGTACTTTTGAGGAAGCCATCCAAAAAGGTATCCGAATGGTTGGACTCGGCATGCACGGCTTTGTCGGAAACCGCGAAGAGATCAACATTCCTGAAATTGAGGAAGAGTTGACCAATCCAACCGACCGCCGAATCTTTGCAATTGCAGAAGCATTCAACAAAGGATTTTCGATCGATGAGATTCACGATAAAACAAAAATCGATCGCTGGTTCCTGCAAAAGCTGAACAATATCTACAAAATAAAACTGGAGCTGTTAACGATAAACACTTTGGAGGAATTGCCACTTCCACTGTTAAAAGCATCAAAACAAGCCGGTTATTCCGATTTCCAGATTGCCCGTTTGGTTCTGAACAGCAAGAATGTCAATATGAATGATGACATTCTAAAAGTTCGGGCATTCCGTAAAGCCAACGGTATTGTGCCGGTGGTAAAACAGATTGATACGCTTGCCGGAGAATATCCCGCACAAACCAACTACCTGTACCTGACTTATAACGGAACAGAAAATGACGTTCATTATTTAGGAGATCACCGATCGGTGATGGTACTTGGTTCAGGAGCTTATCGAATCGGAAGTTCGGTAGAATTTGACTGGTGTAGCGTAAACACGATCAACACCATTAAAGAGCAGGGCTACCGCTCGGTAATGATCAACTACAACCCCGAAACGGTAAGTACCGACTACGATACTTGTGACAGGCTGTACTTTGATGAGCTGACTTTTGAGCGCGTAATGGATGTTTACGACCTGGAGAATCCGCACGGTGTTGTGGTTTCAATGGGTGGTCAGATCCCGAATAACCTGGCAATGAAATTGCACGGTCAGAATGTTCCGGTACTGGGAACATCGCCGGTGAAGATCGACAATGCCGAGGACCGCGAGAAATTCTCATCATTACTCGATACTTTGAATGTTGACCAGCCACGCTGGGCACGACTTTCAACCATAGAAGAAATTCACAAATTTGTTGACACAGTCGGTTACCCGGTTCTGATTCGTCCTTCTTACGTACTTTCTGGTGCGGCAATGAATGTGGTTTCGAACCCTGACCAGTTGGAGCATTTCCTGGAAATGGCCGCCAACGTTTCGAAAGAACACCCGGTGGTTGTTACCGAGTTTATCGAAAATGCCAAGGAAATAGAAATTGACGCAGTGGCCAACAACGGTGAAATGATCGCTTACGCCATTTCAGAACACGTGGAGTTTGCAGGTGTTCACTCGGGTGACGCCACCATCGTTTTCCCACCGCAGAAATTGTATGTGGAAACGATTCGCAGAATCAAGAAAATTGCACGCCAGATTGCAAAAGGACTGGAAATTACCGGGCCATTCAACATGCAGTTCCTGGCGAAAGACAACGATATTAAAGTGATTGAGTGTAACCTTCGTGCATCGAGGAGTTTCCCCTTTGTTTCGAAAGTAATGAAGCTCAACCTGATTGAAATTGCTACGAAAGTAATGCTGGGAATCGATGTTCCGAAACCGGATAAATCACTGTTCGAATTGGATTATGTGGGTGTTAAAGCCCCGCAATTCTCGTTCGCCCGCTTGCTGAAAGCCGACCCGGTTCTGGGCGTTGATATGTCGTCGACCGGTGAAGTGGGCTGTATCGGAGAATCGTATTACGAAGCGATTCTGAAAGCCATGTTCTCGGTGGGTTATACTTACCCTAAAAAGAACATCCTGATTTCGTCCGGTCCTTCACGCGGCAAAGTTGAATTGCTGAACAGTGCCAGGTTACTGGTTGAGAAAGGCTACAACATTTTTGCCACCGAAGGAACCCATAAATTCTTCCGCGATAACGGCGTTGAAAATACATTGATCTACTGGCCTGACGAAGAAGGGCAGTCGCCAAATACTTTGGATATGATCCGCGAAAAACAGATCGACCTGGTGATCAATATTCCGAAGAACCACACACAGCGAGAATTGAAAAATGGATACACGATCCGCAGAAGCTCGATCGACTATAACATTCCACTAATCACCAATGCCCGTGTTGCCAGCGCATTCCTTTCTGGAATATGCAAATACACACTTGAGGATATTAAGGTGAAGAGTTGGGATGAGTACAAATAGACTATTTGGAAAGTGAAATAAAAAAGCTCCGGTCTTACGACCGGAGCTTTTATTTTAGTTTAAGATCACATTTATTTTCCATTTTTTCGATTTCCTGAAAACCAGAATTGTGTTTTCCGAAATCCCGGAGTGAATACCAATTTTGGGTTTCCAAACAGGTCCCCGCTCCTGCATTTCCAGTTTTTCGTTGTTCTCTTTCATTTTTTTGTTCTTAAGTTATCACATCAGGCTTCAAAAGCAATATACGACTTCTACAAATATTATACCCAAATGTTTACAAAGAATTTGAGAACACCTAACTGTTTATATCTCTTATTCTGAAGTTTTTACCCGATAACCGCGTTTTTCAACGGCTTTTTCCAGGTCGCCGGAAGCAACCACTGACGCATCGTATTTTACTACGGCAGTTGAATCTTCCAGAGTAACCACAACCGATTCAACACCTTCAACACCTTCAATTCCTTTGGTAACCGACATTACACAATGTTCGCAGGTCATTCCTCCGATACTTAATGAGGCTTCAACAATTTCAGCCGGAGCTGCTGTTTTTTCTTCCGTCTTTTTCTCTCCTGAACTACAGGCAAAAAAAGTAATGGCAAGTAATAAGGCTAGTAAATTTTTCATTTTTTTGATTTTTTGATTTGATATTCTTTAAAACGTGGTTTATCTCTTTTTAATTTATCAGGGGCTCTAATATTTCCAGATTTTCGGAACTGGCAGCTCCCATAACTTCCTGTACTTCCTTGCCCATGAAACGCGAAAACAACCCGGCGTTCAACATCGAAAAATAGGTTTTCCCGTCTTTCTCATAAACAGCAACCCGGCAGGGCATCAAAGCTGAAACCAAACGTTGATCATCGCTTCCCAGAATACCGTAGGCATGTTCCGGTTTACAAAGCGAAAAAACATTTACAGGATCAACATCATAACCACCTTTAACTTTTAAGGTTTTCTGAAGGTCGTAACGGTGCGGAATTCCCCACTGCTTTTCGGCAGCAGATTTTTCAAGTTGTTCAATGGTTTCGTTGAATCCATATTTACTTTCGTGCACAACAAACATGTTCTTCGAAAGTACTGAAACTGTGATAACAGCAGACAGAACCAGCCCCAAAACTAATCCAACAATAAACATTACTATGCTTTTCTTCATCGTATTACATTTAAAATTCACCCTTTAGAACAACTTTATTTCGCTTTTGTTCTATCAGTTTTTTCGATACTAATTCGATGAATCCACTGATTATAAACAACAAAGGATCCTGCTTGTCAACTGACATACAGGATCCTTCTTGGTCTATATTTTATGTTTTAGTATCTGTTAATACAGGCCTTCAATACTCAGGTAACGCTCGCCATGATCGTAACTAAAAGTAAGAATTCGCGATCCTTTTGGTAATTCCTTAATTTTTTTAGCCACCGCCGCCAATGAGGCTCCCGATGAAATACCAACAAACAAGCCTTCTTCTTTAGCTGCTTTTTGCGCATATTCAAAAGCTTCATCTTTTCCTATTTCGATGGTTCCGTCGAGTAACCCTGTATTCAGGTTATCAGGAATAAAACCTGCTCCAATCCCCTGTATCCCATGAGGTCCCGGATCTTTTCCTCCGATAACCGGGCTGGTGTCGGGTTCAACTGCAAATACTTTCAGGTTCGGGAATTTTTCTTTCAACACTTCAGCTACACCCGTTATATGTCCTCCGGTTCCCACGCCGGTGATCAGGTAATCAAATCCTTCCGGGAAATCCTTTAGAATTTCCTGAGCCGTAAATTTTCGGTGGGCTTCTACATTCGACGGATTGGCAAACTGAAGCGGAATCCAAGAGTTAGGAATTTCTGCTGCCAGTTCTTCAGCTTTGGCAATCGATCCCTTCATCCCTTTTTCTTTGGGTGTTAATTCCAACTCGGCTCCCAGCGCCAGTAAAACTTTTCTACGTTCCAGCGACATCGACTCGGGCATGGTCAATATTAAGCGGTAACCTTTCACCGCAGCAACCAGTGCCAGACCAATACCGGTATTCCCTGATGTGGGCTCAATAATTACCGATCCTTCTTTGATAATTCCTTTTGCTTCTGCATCTTCAATCATTTGCAAGGCAATTCGGTCTTTGATACTTCCGCCCGGATTTGTCTTTTCAACTTTTACCCATACTTCATAATCTCCAGGAAATAGTCTGCTTAATCGTACATGTGGCGTGTTGCCAATAGTCTCGAGAATGCTGTTTGCTTTCATTTTTGTAGTAATTAAAAAGGTTATTTTCTTATAATAATTGTTTGTCTCTCGTTGCTATTTAAATAAAAAGGCCTTCCCCATATTCAGGAAAGGCCTCGTATAATTCTGTATCAAGTTCAATTTAAACTACGACAACACCTTTCCTTTATTTAGGAAACAACAACACATCATCATATTGTTACTGGTGTTCATCATAGCTGCAATATATGTAATTTTTACTTATTCTAAATAACAAAACAACAGTAATGCTGAAATGTTTTCAGAAAATTCATTTTGAACAATACTTTATTAATTCTTATAGCGCAACCACTTAACCAATTCCTTTAGGTTTACCTTTTTGCCATACATGAGCAAACCAACCCGATAAATCTTCGCAGCCGCATAAATGGCCCCGACAGTAGTCAGCACCAACATAAACATAGAAAGCAATAATTCCCAGGCAGGCAGGCCGTAAGGAATCCTTGCCATCATGGCTACCGGCGAAGTAAAAGGAATAATCGAAGTCCAGAATGCCAGTTGTCCTTCCGGATTTTTGGCAATCGGAAACAGCAGCATAATTGAAAGTATCAGTGGAAAAGTAACCGGAAAAACCATTTGCTGCGAATCTTCATCGTTGTCAACAGCTGCACCTACAGCACCGAGCAAGGCACTGTACAACAGATAACCTGCAAGAAAATAAAACACAAAGGAGAACAAAATCAGGGGCAGGTTCAGGTTCGAAATCATTCCCATAACTTCGGTGAACTGGTTGCTGTCAACTGCCTGTGCTGCTGCAGGATTCATTCCACCCTGGGCTTCCATTAAACTCTGTCCCATTTGCTGAGCCGATTCGGGGGCAAAAAGACTGGAAACCACTACCAGGCCAATTCCTCCCAGAGTTACCCAAATGGCCACCTGAGTTAAGCCCACTAACGCCGTTCCGATTACCTTTCCGGCCATCAGCTGACTCGGTTTAACCGACGAAATGATCACTTCGATAATGCGGTTTTTCTTCTCTTCCATTACACTGCGCATCACCATGGCACCGTACATAAACACAAAGAAATAAATGATGAGCCCCATGGCATAACTGGCGATAAAAGCGACAATGGAAGAGCTTTCTGTTGTTTCTCCCGATTCGGATAACTTCAGCGTACTTAACCTAACCGAAGTGCGTGTTTGTGCCAGTTTTTCGTCAAGGTCAGGAATTCCCGATTCATCAATGATTTTCTGGCGTTTATCGTTTTCGATAAAGCGGCTGAGTTTGCGCTCCATCTGCTCGGCCAGTTCTATAGGCAGCTGTTTTTCTGAGATCAGCTGTGCCTGGTTATTGCTGTAAATATCGCGTGGAATATAAAGCAGTCCGTAATAGCCACTTCCCTTCAGGTTGGTCTTCAATTCCGTGTATTTATCTTCAGGAATAAAATAATATTTCGTAGCTCCCGTATCGTCGAACTGCCCAAGAAAGAGAGTCGATTCATCGTAAACGGCAATTTTTCGCTCTTCTGTATCGTCCTTTATCGAGAAATAAATCACCAGTCCGTAAACTCCCGCAACCAGAAAGGGCAACAGAATTGTTAGAATGATGAAAGATTTCTTTTTGACCCGCTTGAGGTACTCTTGTTTTAAAATCAGAAATGTATTGTTCATGATCGTTTTTTTCAGGATGAATTGATTTAGCTTCTATTTGCTTCTTCCACAGCTTTAATGAACACATCGTTCATACTCGGAATGAGCTCTTCAAAAGCACGGATCTCTGCAACAGGCATTAAGGCCTTTATCAGATCGTTGTTTGAGTTACCATTCAGGTACTGCACTTTCAGCGTGTTACCTTTTTCGCTTTCAGCGTGTTCAATAATTTTATACTGGCTGCCTAAAACCCGATCTACTTCTGCATAATTTCCGGAATAACTAATGTCGAAAATGTTCGATTTGTATTTCTCACGGATAGCATCAGTCGGGCCATCCTCAATTTTTACTGATTTGTTGATCAGCGCAATGTTATCGCACAATTCTTCTACCGAGCCCATGTTGTGGGTAGAAAATATGATGGTGGCCCCGTCCTCGCGCAACTTTAGTATTTCGCTTTTCAGGAGGTTCGCGTTTATTGGATCGAAGCCGCTAAACGGTTCGTCGAAGATCAGCAGTTTTGGCCGGTGTACCACGGTAGTAACAAACTGCACTTTTTGCTGCATTCCTTTCGATAGTTCTTCTACTTTTTTGTTCCACCAGGTCATAATGTCGAATTTCTCGAACCAAAGTTTCAGGTTACGAACAGCATCGCCACGCGACATGCCTTTCAACTGTGCCAGGTAAATGGCTTGCTCGCCAATCTTCATCTTTTTGTACAAACCCCGTTCTTCGGGCAGGTAACCGATTTTTGAAATATCGGCCCGGGTCATTTGTTTCCCGGCCAAAAAAATCTCGCCGGTATCGGGGGCGGTTATCTGGTTGATGATGCGGATCAGCGTAGTTTTGCCTGCACCGTTTGGTCCCAGCAAGCCAAAAATGCTTTGTTCCTTTACCGAAATGCTCACATCGGTTAATGCCTGTGTGGAGGCAAAAACCTTATTCACATTGCGCGCTTCGAATAATTCCATATTGTTGTTTATTGAAATAGTATGAATAAGACCGTGCAAATTACGGTTTTGGTTTCTTTAAATAAAGAAAGACGGAAAAAAACAAAGACCGAAAGAAAATTCGGTGAATGGAGAAATTTGCAGGATGAACGGGAATGTGTTTCAAGATACGAGCTTTAAGGCTATGCTGATCGCCAATAAACTCAACGAAAATTGAAGCAGAGGTAAATAAAAAGCACGCTCCAATTCAGAGCGTGCTTTCCTTCGTTTACTTTTTAACTCATAGTTTAAGCCTATTTTGAATCGTCCTTTTCAGGTTTTTCTTCTTCCACTTTATCAAAAGTTGCTTGTTCTTCCACTTCCGGAACTTCATCCTTATTCTGTCCTTTCAGGTAGTTAGGCAGTTCCATTCCGGCTGATTTAAACACATCGTCCAAAGGCGGGATAGCACCAAACATGCCCTGCATGAAATTGGCTGTTGAAGTTTTTCCATCTTTCCCTGAGCCTGTTTCCCAAACCGTAACTTTGTCGATCTTAATGTTTTTGATGGCCTCCACCTGCGTTTTCACCAACTCGGGTAACTTGTCGGTGATCATCATCATCACGGCACTTTGTGCATCGCCACCGGCAGCTTGAACCAGTTTATCGAAACCTTCAGCCTGTTTACTGAGAATCTCGTACATACCTTTACCTTCGGCGGCCATTTTCATATAAATTGCATCAGCCTCTCCTTTCGCAATCCTGCGTTTTTGTTCAGCAACTGCTTCTGCATCAATTTCAACTTTTTGTTTATCAATTTCGGCCGGAACAACAATATTAGCGGTCTGCGTTGCTTTATCTCTATCGGCCCTGACTTGTTCTGCAAGTTTCTGAGCAGCATATGCTTCTTCAAGAGCGCGGGCTTCGGTTACCTTTTCGGCAGCCACTGCACGACGGTTGGCCTCAGCTTCTTTTTCCCGACGATCGGCATCGGAATTGGCAATAGTTACCTTGGCAACGTTTTCTCCTTCTACAGCCGTTGCATCGGCACTTGCAACCTGAACACGTTGTTCGCGATGCGCCATAGCCTGACCAATTTCACCATCACGGTTTTTCTCGGCCACGCTTTTCTTGGCATCGTTAATGGCTTTGGCAGCAGCTTCTTTACCCAACGCTTCAATATAACCCGATTCATCGTTAATGTCCGTAACGTTTACGTTAATCAGTTTTAACCCGATTTTCTTCAATTCAGCCTCAACATTCGATGAAACGGCAGCCAGGAAAAGATCGCGGTTACTGTTGATCTCTTCAATTTCCATAGTGGCCACCACCAAACGCAACTGACCGAATATAATGTCTTTTGCCAGGTTACTGATCGATTCCTGGGAAAGCCCCAAAAGTCGTTCAGCTGCATTATTCATCACATTGGGCTCGGTAGAAATACCAACCGTGAAACGGGATGGCACATCAACTCGAATGTTTTGTTTACTCAGTGCATTGGTGAGGTTGATTTCAATGGAAATAGGTGTTAAATCAAGAAAGGCATACGAATGAATGACCGGCCAGATAAATGCGGCACCCCCGTGAATACACTTGGAAGAACGCGATTCGCGGTCGGCTCCCCGGCCAATTTTACCATACACTACCAGAATGCGGTCGGAGGGGCATCGTTTGTACCGCCTCATCATTGCCACTACGATTATAAAAAGAAAAATAGCGGCTACACTAATCAGAATTACAAAAAAGTCTACCATTGATTTTTAGTTTTAATATGTGTTTCTAATTTCCTTGTTTTTTCACCAGTAAAATACTGTCGTCGATCACATCCACAACCTGAACAATCGAGGAAGTAGGGATATCTTCCAAATCATCGGTAATGGCATCGAGCGTACGAACCGACCCCTGCACACTGATCTGGACTTTTCCCATTCCGCCTCGTTTAGCAGAAATTTTAAGGTACACTTCGCCCAGTTTCCCAATGGCATTGCTCATTTTCAGCGTCCCGTTTTCGGCTAGCCTCGACATCAGGTAAAACAAGGTAGCCATTAGTGACATCATCAATAAACCACATAAGAAGGCCAGTAAGATTACCAGCCCGGGTGTCATTCCTGCACGGATAAAACCAACTCCCGACCATCCAAAAACAGCAAAAAAAGCCACGATATTTTTCAGCGATATAAACTGGAAAGGAATGGAATCGCCATCCGATATATCAGCATCCACGTCAGTATCAACATCAGTATCTGTGTCTCCACCAAAAATGGCGAGCACCATTAGCAATACAAGGATTAAAGTTGTTGGAATGGCCATGTACCAGAATATCCGTTCAAACAATCCTATTGTCGACCAATCAGGGAGTATAGAAATAATTGTCATGGGAAAAAGGTTACTTGTTTCAGGCTAAATTAACTTAACAAAAAATATTTCCAAAACTGAGGTGCCGGGAAAGAATGAAAAATGTTGCAAAACACCAATTTACCTGAATGAATCAGGAATAACATTTAATAATTCATGCAGAACACGAAGAAAAAATTATGATAAAATTGAAAGTATGCTTCATTCACAATAATCAAACATCAGAAATAGGAAATACAAGCTATATTTTATAATATTGAAAACCATCGATATCCACTAACCTAAAAATTCAAATGTATGAAAAGGAATATACTTCTGTCATTCGTGCTGATCTTCTCACTGTCTTTCATCTCCTGCAACAACTCCAAAAGCAATGCAGACGAAAAGAAAGAAGCCTATTTACTGGTTTACTTCAAGGATAACACCCACAGCCTTCATTTTGCATTGAGTACCGACGGGTATACCTTCACCGATGTGAACGAGGGGAATCCGGTGGTTGGCGGTGATACGATCGCCACTCAGAAAGGTATTCGCGATCCACACATTTCGAGAGGACCGGATGGTGCATTTTACTTGTGTATGACCGATCTCCATCTTTTTGCAAAGCAGCTTGGTTATCGAACAACCGACTGGGAAAGGCCATCGGAAGAATACGACTGGGGAAATAACCGTGGTTTTGTACTAATGAAATCGTATGACCTGATTCGCTGGACGCACAACAATTTTCTTTTTGATGAAGCCTTCGATGAATTAAAGAATATCGGTTGCGCCTGGGCTCCGGAAAGCATTTATGATCCGATAGAAAAAAAGATGATGATCTATTTTACAATGCGCATCGGACACGGACTTACTAAATTGTATTATGCCTACACCGATGATGATTATACCAAACTAACCACTTTCCCGGAACGACTTTTTGACCACCCTGATTCTACAATACAGATACTGGATGCCGATATTACAAAACTACCGGATGGACGCTACTGTTTGATGTATGCATCGCAGGAAAATCCGGTCGGTATCAAAATGGCTTTTTCCGATTTCATCAACAAAGGATATGTGTACTCTCCGGAATGGATCGATAAGGAACCAGGATCGTGCGAGGCTCCAACTGTTTGGAAACGGAACGACAGCGACACCTGGGTGCTGATGTATGACATTTTCAGTATCAGACCACACAATTTTGGTTTTGTTGAAACCACCGACTTTGTGAATTTTAGCAACCTCGGTCATTTTAATGAAGGAGTAATGAAGACCACCAACTTCACCTCGCCCAAACATGGTTCGGTTATTTCGCTCACAAAGGATGAAGCTCAGAAATTAGCTGAACATTGGGGAATGGAACTAACATTTTAAGACATGAAATGAGCATGAGAATGGAATTCACAACAAACAACATAATTATCCGTCAATTGACGGACATGCGAATTCTCACAATAGTTACCAGGATTGCCCTAAAATTTAGACAAATGAAAAAGCTTATAACTCTTCTGTATCTGGTGTTGAGTTTTGTGTTTGTATCGGCACAGCGTTGGAAACCTGAAGTAAAAGAAAACATACCACTCGACTCGATCCGGCTGAGCGACCCCTGCATCCTTGCCGATCAACTGTCGCAAACTTATTACATGACAGGAACCGGTGGATTGCTTTGGAAAAGCAAAGACCTGAAATTTTGGACAGGTCCTTTTATTGTTACTAAAACTGATCCGGATTCATGGATGGGACCGCGCCCGATGATCTGGGCAGCTGAGTTGCATCAATATAAAGGGAAGTATTACTATTTCGCAACATTCACCAACAGAAATATGGTTATCGATACGGTGAAGGGAAACGAAATAAACCGAAGAGCCAGCCATGTTTTGGTCAGCGATCAGCCTGACGGCCCCTATGTTCCGATGCAAGACTCTGTATATTTACCTCCCGAAAAACCCACGCTCGACGGCACATTCTGGGTCGACGAGGATGGGAAGCCTTACATGGTCTATTGTTACGAGTGGTTGCAAAACTGGAATGGCACCATCGAGAAGATTGAATTAAAACCTGATTTATCGGGAAGCATTGTTGAAGGGAAAGTACTATTCCGCGCCAGCGATTCTCCGTGGAGCCGCGAAAAGGATGAAAATGGTAACATCAGACCCAATAAGGTAACTGATGGCCCCTGGTTATTCAAAACGCAGACAGGCAAACTGGGTATGATATGGACAAGCTGGGTATTTGGTGACTACACTCAAGGTGTTGCCTATTCTGAAAGCGGAACACTGGACGGTCCATGGATTCAGCAGGAAGAACCAATAACTCCGCCCAACTTCGGACACGGAATGCTTTTCCGGACTTTTGAAGGGAAAGATCTGATGTCGGTTCACAGTCATAAAAACGTAAACGGTCGTTATATCAGGGTTCCGCATTTGTTCGAAGTTGATTTATCGGGAGATAAATTAGTTGTTCTCGGACCCTGGCAACCCTAAAAATAAAAAGCACATCCCGGCTTACCGGAACGTGCTGAATCCTTATAAATGTGTATGATATAAAGAAACTTTCTAAAAGTGGTGATGGATACTTTCCTCGAGGTAAGGGTGATTTTTAGGAACCAAACTCGCTTTAGCCAGCGTAGTTCCGACAACCCACGAGAATAATCCTGCAAAACCAAGGAAAGTACCAATTTCGAGTAAACCGAATTTAGCCTCATGCACTGTTGACGGCCAGATAATATAATACAACTCGGTGTACTGTCCGATTATTAACAGGAGGATGACCGGGAACATGTACCGTTTCCCGCGTGATGTTTTGCGTGGCATCAGTGCCAGAAAAGGAATTCCCCAATTCAGTATGATGTTGGCAAAAAATAATACTTTGTAAGCTCCGTGCCAGCGGTGCACAAACCACGATGTTTCTTCGGGAATGTTCCCGTACCAGATAAGCATGAATTCGGCAAAATTAAAGTAGCCCCAAACAATGCTCGCCATAAAAATGTAGCGGGTAAAGTCGTGCAGGTGGCTTCGGTTCATCTGTTTAAAATATCCGTTTCGAGAAAGCAGGATCACGATCAGGGCAATAATGGAATTGGCGTGCATAAACCCGGCAATGAAGCTTTTCCCGGCAAACAATGTGCTAAACCAGTGCGGATCGAGCGACATCAGCATATCAACCGAGAACAGACTGAACGAAAATGCAATGATGAAAATAAATATCTTGGAATATAACTCTGACTTCTCGAAATAGACCATTCCGCCAACTTCGTCTTCCTGTAACGATAGTTTCCGAAGCAGTTTCGACATGATAATCCACACGGCAAAAAAGATGACCACACGGATGAAAAAGAATGGAATGTTGAGGTAGGGCGATTTGTGTTGCAACAAATGATCGTGTTGCACCACGTCTTCGTGTGTCCATTCAAAAATGGAGTGCATCCCGAAGAACATGATAAGAAAAAGCACTGCCGCTATTGGGAAATAGGCTGCCATGGCTTCGGGCACACGTTTGAACATAGCTGACCAACCCGATTGTGTGATGTACTGAATGGCGCCAAAAAAGGCAGCACCTACCGCCAGCGACACAAAGTAATAGTTGTTGAGCAAGTAATTGGCCCAGGTTCGTTCGGCATCGAAAATAAATCCGAGTGCAAAAGAAACTACGCCAATGCCCATCAAGGCATAAGTGATCAGTTTAAATCTATTTGAAACTACAAATCTCTCTTCCATAGCAGGTAGTTTGAAACTATTTCTGTAATTCTTCTTTTATGTACATCGCAATTCTCCAGCGGTCGTCGGGATTGATCATCGAACCATGGGCTCCCATAACACCATGTCCTACCGTGATCACATGGTAAATATCCGCTTCAGGATTCGCCATCATTTTCTCACTCAGCAAACTGGCCGGCGGATACGGATATTTTTTACTGGTGAATAAACTTCCCTGTCCGTCACCCTTTTCGCCATGGCACTGCATGCAGTAAATTCCATACATGCGTTCCCCACGATCGAGGTTTAGAGTGGTCATTTCAACATCATTAATCAGTGTTTTTGCTGCCAGTGCCCTGTCCTCGTCAGTTTTTTCGTAAGGATATGGTACCATGCCACGCGGGATAGTTCCGGCAACAGGTGGCTGCATGGTTTTTCCGTCGCCGAAATTTGGATTGGGTGTGTAGCTTTCGTAGGCCGGCGAGTTTACCATATCGTCGAAATACTGCCAGCCGGTACTGCGGCGATTGTAATCGCACGATGAAATCAAGGCAAAAGTTAAAAGCAAAAACGCAAAAGTCAAAACTTGCTTTATGCTTTTTCTTCCTTTCATATTATCGTTTTTTTTCTCAATACTCATATCTCTTAATCTCATGTCTTTTATTCAATTTCGCCATGTTCTTTAATAATGGATTGAATGTCTTTTTCATTTTTCTCAATGCTTTCCTTGCTGATTACCATTACAAACTTATCGTCGGTGGCACGATGGTGATAGATCTCGGCTTTCTTACCCGGAAATATTTTAGCGCGTGCCGAAAAAGTAAACAGCGTCAAAAGTGTAATTGACAAGATGGTAGCTACAATCGTAACCACGATAAACGAAGGGAAGGAATTAAACGGTTTTCCACCATAACGAAGTGGCCAGTCGATCACTGCAGCATAAGTCAGGAATCCAAGAATCCCAATTGCTGCAAACAAACCATAAAAAAAAGCTGCATGTGTAATTCTTGTCTTCTTGCCCATGCCGATTAGAATTTCATGCACTGGGTAAGGCGAGTAAACCTCAACCGGAAGAATTCCTTTGGCTTTTATCTTTTCAAAAGCATCAACCAGCGTTGCCTCATCGTCAAAAACTCCAAGGATATAATTTTTACTCATGGCTAGCAGGTTTTAATTGTCCGTTATTAGGCTTATCAAATTTGGCCACACTTTTCAATTCCGAAATTGCGATCATCGGGATGAAGCGGAAGAACAACAGAACTCCTGCCAGGAACATCCCCAGTGTACCCACAAAAAATCCTACTTCAACCCAGGTTGGCGAATAGTTGGCCCAGCTGGCGGGCAGAAAATCGCGGCTTGTTGAAGTAATCACAATATTGAAACGTTCGAACCACATTCCGATATTGATGATGATGGAAATTACAAACACCATCCACATTCTACGACGAACTGCTTTGAACCAAAACAATTGCGGTATCACAGCATTGGATACAAACATCGCCCAGAATTCAAAGGCATAGTCGCCAAATAAGCGGTTTTGGAAGAACATGTACATTTCGTAGTCGGAACCCGAATACCACGCCATAAAAATTTCGGTGGTATAGGCAGTTCCCATAATCAGCGAAATAAATATCAGTACCCGACACACCGCATCAACGTGTGAATCGGTAATAAAATCATTCATTTTGTAAAGGCCGCGCATTGTAATTACCAGCGTTAAAACCATGGCAAATCCCGAGAAGATCGCCCCAATCACAAAGTAAGGTGGGAAGATAGTGGTGTGCCATCCCGGAACTACAGATACTGCAAAGTCGGTCGAAACAATCGAGTGCACCGAAACTACCAGTACGGCAGCAATTCCACCAAGTACAAAACTCAAGGCTTCAAAGCGTAACCATTCTTTACTTGAACCGGTCCAGCCAAACGAGAAGAAACCGTAAACGGCTTTTTTGATCTTCGATTTGGCGGTGTCGCGGATGGTTGCAAAATCGGGCACCATACCAAAATACCAGAAACTGGCCGAAATAAGCAGGTATGCCGAAATGGCCACAAAGTCCCAGAAAAGTGGTGAGTTAAAGTTCACCCAAAGCGGGCCGCGCGTATTCGGATAAGGGAAAATAAAGAAAAACAACCAGGGGCGCCCCATGTGCAACAAGGGGAACAAACTCGCACAGAATACAGCAACAACTGTCATGGCTTCTGCTGCGCGGTTAATGGCTGTTCTCCATTTCTGTCGCAAGATTAACAGGAAGATGGAAAATGCAGTGCCGGCGTGTCCGATACCAATCCACCACACAAAGTTGATAATGGCCCAGCCCCAGGCACTTGAATTATTCACACCCCATGTTCCGATACCGGTAGAAACCGTAATGTATTTGGCGTACAAACCAAATCCAAACATTCCCAGACTAACCAGGAAAGCAAAGTACCACCAGATGGGTGTTTTGTCAATAGGAGCCAGAATCTCGCGCGATATCTGCCCAAACGACTTATCGCCCTGAATCAGCCTTCCCCTTACCTTTGAATTGTACATAGGTTGTTATGCTTTTTTGTTTCTTACTTTAGTTAAATATCCTACCGATGGCAAGGTATGCAGCTCTTCCAGCAGGTGGTAGTTTCGTTCGTTTTTGAAATGTTTCGAGATCTTGCTGTTCGGATCATTCAGATCGCCAAACACCAGTGCATTGGCCGGACACGATTGAACACATGCCGGTTGAATCTCTCCATCTTCCAACATTCGTCCGGCTACTTTTGCCTCAGCTTTTTTCTCCTGAATACGTTGCACACAGAACGAACATTTCTCTACTACCCCGCGCGAGCGAACCGTTACATCAGGATTCAGTACCATGCGCCCCAGATCGCTGTTCGATGCATAATCGAATTCATCGTTGCCCACATATTTGAACCAGTTAAAACGCCGCACTTTATACGGGCAGTTGTTCACACAATATTTTGTTCCCACACAACGGTTGTATGCCATCTGGTTGAGGCCCTCATCGCTGTGAGGAGTTGCCGAAACCGGACAAACATTCTCGCACGGAGCATTGTCGCAATGCTGACACATTACCGGCTGGTGAAATACTTTTGGATTCTCAGGTTCGTTCGAGAAATAGCGGTCGACACGGATCCAGTGCATGATCCTGCGGTTGCGCACCTGCTCTTTTCCAATCACCTGAACATTATTTTCCGCCTGGCACGAAATGGCACAGTTTCCACATCCAACGCACGACGACAAATCGACAGCCATTCCCCAATGGTGTCCTTTGAATTCCTGTTCGGGATAAAGTGTAACAGCATGTTCTTCGTGTTCTTCCTGCAATTCGTTGCCCGATGTCGGATCGAGTTGCCACTCGTTAAAATTGGTTTCACGCACAATCGGACGCCCTTCCATGGAATGGTGCGTTTGCGAAAGTGCCAGTTCGAATGTTTTTTCGGTGGTCTCAACTTTTGCGCCTGAGAACCAGAATTGTTTGGCTCCGTCTTTTACCTGAACATGCGCATACATATTTTTTCCGACGTTGTCGCCAACTTTACCCGCCACTTCGCGTCCGTAACCCAATGCAACCGAAATAGTTCCGGCAGCCTGTCCGGGCTGAACAAACACCGGCAATTCCATTCCGTTAAGTGTGATCACCGACTCATTCTGCACGCCGTTTTCTTCGGCCCATTTAACCGGAACAGCTGCAAAATTATCCCAGCTGATCTTCGCGATCGGGTCGGGCAATTCCTGTAACCAGGGATTATTTCCCGAAGCTCCGTCTTTCAGCGCCACACTCTGATAAAGTGCTACTTCCCATCCGTCGGTTGAAGCTTCTGAAATTTGTACCGCTTTTTCTAATCCATTTTCTGTATAACTAAGCGCTTCACCCGATTTTACTTCAGGCTCAAAAACTCCTTTTTGCAGTACATCGTTCCAGAATAAGCGCGGATCGGCATATTTTGTCTGGAGTTGGTAGAACTCATCACTCCAGTTCTTTTTCAGGTATTCGTAATAATTCGGAGCTTCAACTCCGGCCCATTTCATCAAGGTTTCCTGTCCCTGACGGCTGTCGAATAATTTTGAAATGGTGGGCTGTGCCAAACTGTAAACGCCTGATTTTGGCTCGGCATCGTTCCAGGCTTCCAAATAATGCGGTTCGGGAAGCACCCAGTGACAAGCTGCTGTTGTTTCATCTTTCCGGTCGGAAAAAGAAACCGAAAGTTCAGCCGCTTCGATCAGGGTTTTTAATTCACTGCCTTTGGGGTGGTTGTACACCGGATTGGCACCCCAGCACAACACCGCAGCAACTTTTTTATCTTTTAATTCAGCTAAAAACTGCTCAAAATTCTCATCATTTCCGGCGTGGGTATTAAGCGCACTTTCGGTTAGTATTGTTTTGCCGTAATTGCCCAATAAATTATTGATAGCATTTACTAAAACCTGCGTGTCGGCATCGTTACTTCCAGAAACAACCAGCGAACTTCCTTCGTTGTCCAAAAGATCTTCAGCCAAACCGGTAATGTCAACCGGACTTGCCGGAGCAGCAATTGTAATAAAGTCCTTGGCCTGCATCAACTGGTAATACAAAGCAGTAAGAATCGTTTTTTCTTCCGAAGGTTTTATCGGGAAACGTACATCAGCATTCGAGCCGGTAAGCGACATGCCGGTTTCAAACTGGTAGTGGCGGTTCATTTCATCGCCTTTGTCCATCAGTTTACGACCGGCTGAATACGCTTTGGTGTATTCCACTGACGACAACCAGGTTCCCAGAAAATCGGCTCCAAAACTTACAATCACTTTGGCCTTGTCAAAGCGATAATCAGGAACAAATGCTTTACCGAAACTCAGCTCACTGGCCTTTAAAATTCCTTTTGCCGAAACCGCATCGTACTGCAGCCACTCAACATTTGGGTAGAACTGCTGAAATTCCTGAATAACCTTTTTGGTAGTTGGGGAAATAATAGTAGATGTAAGTAAAACTACCTTTTTATTGTCTTTTTTAAGTTGATCGAGTTTAACCTGAATGTATTCGTCGGCTTCCGCCCACGATGTTTCGTCGCCCCTTTTTAGCGGTGTTTTAAACCGGGCATCGTCATACAAATCGAGAACAGATGCCTGAACACGTGCTGAAGTTCCGCGCTGCGATACCGATGACAGGTCATTTCCTTCAATTTTTATCGGCCGGCCATCGCGTACTTTTACCAAAATACTGCAATACTCATTCCCTTGAAAATAGGAAGAAGCATAGTAGTTTGCCATTCCCGGAGTTACCTCTTCCGGCTTAACCAAAAAAGGAATAGCTTTATTTACCGGACGCTTACAACTGGCTACCACTGCAGCAGTAGCCACACTAAATCCAAGCACTTTTAAAAAGTCTCTTCTCGAGGAACCCGATGCCTTTTTTGCAACGGCGCGTTTGGCGTCGATTTCCAGTTTTACCTCGTTCTTTTTAAACTCAACCGGATTATTTAACTCTTCTAAACTTCTCCAATATTGTGTCATAGTGTATTAGCTGTTAGCTGCTGGCTTCAAACCACTAGCTCTTTCTTCTTTTGGTAATAATTAGTATTCAACATTTTATCCTTTGTCAGTAATTTCACTGAACGCTAAACTTTGAACTCTAAACTAATAATGGCAACGCATACAGTCGTTCGCACCGATATCTGCCGCGGTAACGGAATCGATAGCTCCTGATTTCAGGTCTTCGTGCATTTTAACAAAGTGTTCGTAATAGCCATTGTTGCCAAAATCGACTTTTGTATCGCGGTGGCAATTCACACAGAAACCCATCGAAAGGTCGCTGTACTGTTCCATAATGTCCATTTCCTCAACCGGTCCGTGACATTGTTTACAGTCCAGCTTTCCGGAACCAACATGCACCGCGTGACTAAAAAATACATGATCGGGTAAATTATGAATCCGTGTCCATTCAATCGGTTTTCCGGTTTCGTTTGCTTCCACCACTTTAGCAATTTCGAACTTACCGCTGTTGGTACCTTCACGAATAATTATATGGCAATTCATACACAGGTTGGTGGCGGGTATTCCGGCAGATTTTCCCTGTTCAACGGTAGTATGACAATACATACAGTCAATACCATTCTCCCCCACATGAACTTTGTGCGAAAATTTCACGGGTTGATCGGGAGCATAATTCTCCTGGCGTCCCAGCTTTATTGCGTCGGTAATAATCATTTTTACCTGCCAGCCAAATGCTCCAAGAAAAATGATCATTGGTATAATTTTCAGTTTAATCTTGTGTAAAAAGATAAGATCGGCCAGCGCCCAGGTTAACAGAACTCCCAGGAACAGAAATAAAATTAAATTGAAATGCGTAGGTTTTGCAGGCGGAACACCACTGTGTGCCAGGTTATCGAGATAAGCTTTAACCGTTTTCAGATCTTCTTCGGGAAGCGTAAAATTAACGTGCGAAGCTTCCATTTTCACACCAACCGGATTCATTACCACTGCCTTAAAACTTTCAAAATCCTTATCGGCATATTTCAGTGCAATATCCATGGCTGAAGGATTCCAGTTTAGCGTATCCGTGAGTTGAAGGTTGTGGCACGAAACACAGGAAGAATAATCGCGTTTAAAGGGCAACAATCCTTTAAAAAATCGTTCTCCTCGCTTAACTTCTTCATTCGAATGACCATCGGTTACGACAGACTCGGCAAATAGATTAGTTGTAAGAATTAAAAATGATAAAAAAGTGAATACGAAAACATGTACTTGTTTCAGACGCAATTTCACATAGAAGTTCCTGCTCATTCTGTTAAGTTTAGCAATAAAAAAAAGGCCCGTTTTGGTAAATCATCTATATTAACAATAGAGTAGCTCGAATGTTCCTTATAAATTTAAAAAAAATCAAAAGAATCTGAAAACCTGACTTTTGCGACAAACAAAAAGTTCCTTTAGTCTCTTTTTGATCATAACTCCGGCCTTTACCAGCAAGGTATTTACAACCGTTTACCCTCTTTTTCCAGGTTCCTCGTCATTTTCTGAACCAGTTTCATATTAACAAAAAACTCTTTGGCGATCACCCTTAAAATAGTATACACAGGAATGGCCAGAATCATACCTAAAATTCCGGCAAAAGTACCTGCTGCCAGGATGACCAGGAAGATCTCCAGTGGATGGGCTTTTACACTGCTGGAATAAATTAATGGTTGAAACAATACATTGTCGGCCACCTGAACCAAGGCAAACACAAGCGTCATCCACCCCATCAAAGGCAGGGTAACCGACATAAAATCGGCGTGAATATGCAAAGCAGCTCCGATCAACAGACCCAATGCAGCACCCATCCATGGCCCCAAATATGGAATAACATTAAAAGTTCCGCAGAATAAGCCGATAACCACCGCATGTTGAAATTCGATCCCAACGATCGTAAGGCCAATGGTATCGAGCAACATCACCATGAATACTTCGAAAAGCAAGCCGATAAAGTAGCGGCGAAGCAAAAAAGAAATGGAATCGAGAATGTGAGCCACTTTTTCTTCCATATTACGCGGCACCAGCAAAATGATGAAATCGCGAAACATGTCCTGTTCTTTCAGGAAGAAAAAAGTTATAAACGAAACCGAAAAAAAACCAATCAGTAATTCACCAATGGTGCCGGCAATAAATCCAAACCAGTTCGACACTTTTGAGAAATCGATTTGTGCTCCTAGTCCCTCTGAAACAATATCGAGGAAATTTTTATCAGCCAGATCGGGTGCATTGTTGCTAAAAAAACCAATAACTTTTAACACCGGTTCTTCAATAGAATCGAGTACAATCGTAAAATCAATCTGCGACAAGGTCTCCAGTTCGCTGACCAGCAGCGGAACCATGAACCTGAAAAAAGAAATGAAAACTACCCACAAAACTATCAGTGTTGCAAATGCAGCCAAACCAACAGGGATTTTAAGCTTTTTATAACGGAGTTTTGTTAGCCAGCGAACAACCGGCCGCCCAATAAATGACAAAACAACTGAAATAAGAATATAGGCCACAATATTGCTGAAGTACCACACAAGAAAAACGACGAACAAAAATCCGATGATCAATAAAACATTGCGGGTCCAGCCTTTGAGTTGAATCATAAGTATAGCCGATTTTAAACAAATATAACTTATAAATCAGCTATCTCAAAGCGGCAGTAAAACGAGTTTAAAGCCGGAATATCAAAATTCCGCCTTTTCCCATTTCACCAAAATACGGATAGGTTTTTTGATCATTAGGTTTAACAATCCATCGAAAGTTTTCCAGCACCAGAAATTGAAAAAACGCAGTACGGAATGCATTCTCAGGTGAATCGGAAGTTTATTGGCAAACGTGTGATACGTGCACGATTTCAGGTCATCTCCTTTATACAGGGAGGTCAGGATATTTTCATCGAATGAATGAATGTGCGCATGCAGCGGAGTGAGTTTATTACAATGTATACACAAGGAATAACTAAGCTTTTCTTTATACGGTGTGGTGATGATCAGTTTCCCGCCCGGCTTGAGCACCTTGATGAGATTAGCAACAAACTTCACCGGATCAACCACATGTTCGATGATCTCGGAAGCAATAATATAATCAAAAACACCTTCATTAAACGGTAGTGAAAAAACATCGGCTACCACCGCTGCATGATTCGGATAAGGGTATCGCTCTAATGCTCCCGTTGTATTTTCAAGCGAAATATCCATCGATACCACCTCAAAATTTAGGGGACACAATTTCTTCGCCACCCAGGCGCGGCCACAACCAACATCCAGAACCCTACCCGATTTTTTTTCGATGTGCGAAAATATCGTCTGATGAACCCGCTTGTCAAGGTGTGCTGTTCCGGCATCGCGCTCTCTGAAATAATCACTTTCCACACCATCCTTCTGATAATGATCGACGTAATTGAATACCGATCCCTGTTCTTTATGAATAGCTGTTTCTGCGGATTTTTCATAGTCCGTTTCCGAAATAAAAACCGGAACTCCTTTCTTTACCGGGTAACTCTGCTCACAATTTTCGCACGTCAACTCAGTAATTTCATCATTAGCTTTCAATAAAGCTTCTCCGCAATTCTGACAGTGGACTATTTCTGAAAGTGCCGTAAGATTCATTTAATTCTCTTCTGATTTTTTCTTCAATAAACTATAATAAATGCCAACAATGTAAGTAACGAATAAATACTCCATATCGATATCGGGATATACTGCCGTGGCGAAATTTTTAACGCCATTTTGTTGTAAACGATCCAGATAATTTTCTGAACTCCGAAGGCGATTAAGGTTGCAAATGCCACTCCTTCAATTCCCCAATATCCAATAAAAATTACACTTAGTGCAATATTCACAACCAGTTCGGCAAGTGATGCATGCATCACAACCTTTGTCTTTTTTAATCCTATTAACATCGTATGCGGAAAAACCAGCCGGCTGATGATCAGCAGTAAATAAATATTAAAAATGACCGCACTTTCAGTAAAATCGGGATTGAAAACGCGTGGATACAACCATTTACTAAATACAATAAAAAAGATCGTAACAGGGAAAAGCAAGTGCATTAAGCGGGCCGATTTGTCTTTTAGCAACTGCAATGAATCAGCCAGTTTTTCTTTCGAGGTAAATTCAGGGATCAGTGCCGTACTCAAAGCATTGGCCATTAATAACACCAGCGGAAATTCCTTTGCTCCGTAGCGGAATATGGCAAAAGTGGCAGAGTCGAATTTATTGAGCACCAGGAATCCGTCGACATATTGGGCCGACGCTCCCAGCAGGCTGCTTACAATAAGCGGCAAGGCAAGCACCATGTGTTCTTTCAAAAATGCTTTTGAAATTGAAAATTGTGCATATTTCTTTAAAATGGTCAGCAACCACACATATCGGATAATGGAAATGGCGACCAGCCCGACGATACTGTATTTCATTTCGAGCCCGAGAATTGCGGGACCGGCCACGAAAACCAATTGCACTGCAAAAGTGAATAAGCCGTATTTGATGATCCACCCTACTTTATTCTTAAGCAAATACACGTACTCTACCAAAAAAGCCGGACTGCTGAACAGAATATACAAAAGCAGGTAATAGAAATAAGGAAGGTCGGAATACAAAAAATGAAAAGCGCCTAAAACCAATACTACTCCAACACTCAAAGAACTGATTAGCAGAAAAACGTTAAAAAACTCCGGCGATTTATCACGCTTATTTTGAAAGCTATTGTTGCTTTTAAACAAAGGTAAAAACGACTGAATGATCCCGTTGATCCAAAAGGAACAGGCCAGCGCGGCAACAAAAAGAAAGTATTCGTAATTACCAATGGCTTCGGTGCTTAAACTACTTTTTGTAAATACAATGCTGATTAGCAGCAGCGTACCAAACCTCAGCAACTGAAAAAACTGAAGACCGGAAATATTGGTTATGTTTATTTTTGAAAGCAATGTCTTGTTAAGCTTGCACAAAAATAAACTTTTGACGGGATAATTGCATTTATTTTAATTTTGTACAAACTCTAGTAAATGGATTTTATTCTCGACAATAACGAAAGCGAACAAAAGTACCAGGCATTGCTAAAAGCCATTAAATTGAGGAAAAGTGGCGAAGTGGCCGACAGCATGAACCAAAAGGGCTTTAACTACAAACTCAACTGGGGCGTTTCGATCCTCGATTTGCGCGATCTGGCCAAACAATACACTCCCGATCATTTGCTGGCGCTGAAACTATGGAACAAGCAGTGGCGCGAAACCATGATCCTGGCCACTTTGCTCGATGATCCGAAAGAAGTTACCGAGGAGCAAATGGATTTCTGGACAAAATCGTTTGAAAACACAGAGATTGCCGAGCAGGCTTCCACCAACCTTTGGGTAAAAAGCAAGTTTGCCTTTGTAAAAGCGCTGGAATGGTGCCGCGGCAAAAAACACATCGTCCATTTTACCGGGATTCATTTACTGGGGCGCCTGGCCATAACCGATAAAAGTGCCATCGACGAAATGTTTGAACCGTTTTTTGAAGAACTGCCAACACTGGCTAAAGATAAAAAACTGTTTACGCCACTTTACCGAACCATCATCGCCTTAGGAACCCGTTCGAAACTATTGAACGAACAATGCTGCGAACTCTCCAAAATATTTCAGCTTAGTGAATCTGAAAATGCCATTCAGCTTGGCGAGCAATTGTATGAAGAACTCACCAGCGAATATGTTCAGGAAATGCTGGAAGACTGATCCGTTAAACTTTTTTAACTGTAAAGCTGTCAGGAAAAACTTTCATGGCAGGGAGTTTGTTTACTTACGCATTCGGTTATCGTTAAGGTACGATCGACAAAATTGAAATTAAAATACATAGAATATGAATATCACAAAATCTTCGAATCCGGTTTTTAAAGAGCGGGTATTTGCAAAAGATTACACCACCGCCTCGGATGTAATGACAGTAAATGGCACCATGAACAAAACTGCATTATTGCTTTTGCTGGTTGTTGCCGGTGCTGTATTTACCTGGAATAAATTTTTCGAGGTGGCAGCCAGTAATCCTGAAGCCGCAGCTTCGGCAGTTGCACCATGGTTACTGGTTGGCGGAATTGGCGGTTTTATCACCGTTTTAGTTACTGTGTTCAGGCCACAAAGCTCCGGAATTTCGGCGCCCATTTATGCCATTTTCGAAGGGCTCTTGCTGGGCGGAATCTCAGCTATGCTTGAAATGCAATACGCAGGAATTGTTATGCGTGCAGTAGCATTGACACTGGCCGTATTTGCAGCCATGTTGTTCCTCTATCGTTCCGGGATCATTAAAGTCACGAACAAGTTAATGATGGGTATTTTTGCAGCAACTGCAGGAATTGCACTCGTTTATTTTGTCAGTTTTATTGCCGGGATGTTTGGTGCCAACCTAGGCTTTCTTTACGGGAATTCGAACTTCAGCATTGGATTCAGCCTGGTTGTTGTAGCCATTGCAGCTTTAAACCTGGTACTTGATTTTGCCTTTATCGAGCGGGCTTCCGATTCTGGTGCGCCAAAATACATGGAGTGGTACGGCGCTTTCGGATTGATGGTAACCCTGGTTTGGCTGTACCTCGAAATCCTGCGTTTACTATCCAAATTAGCGAGCCGCGATTAAATCAGTTTCAAAATACCGCAGCTGAGAGAATGGCATCACAAAATTTAAAACACAATAGGATGCCATCCTTTTTTACAAAAATCTTTAAATTTGAGGAAAACTGGTAATGCAGATACGGTATTCTGAAAAGGCGGTTAAACAATTGAAAAAGATCAATCGGTCGGATAAAAACTCTGCAAAATTAATCATCGGAAAAATTGAAGATTATGCAAACAATCCTTCCGGAAATTTTGATGTAAAAGTACTAAAGGGACGTTTAGCTGACTTCAAAAGACTGAGAATTGGAAATTACCGGGTAATTTTTGATGAACAGTTCAACATTCTGAACATTTACGAAGTAAAACACCGAAAGGAGGCATACAAATGATTAAAACACAGATCATAAAAGAAGGAGAAAAACCCATTGCTGTTATTATCGATGTAAACGAATACAAGCGTCTGAAAGAAATAGAGGAAGATTACAATGACTATTTTTCGGCCTTGGAAACAAAATCTAAAAACAAAACCTGGAAATCGCATTCTGACTTAAAAAGTGAATTAGGGATTGAATAACTGTTTCAGGTTAATTATAAGTAGGTTAAATCACAATACCGGGCAATCTGTAAATAAATATTGAATATAAAACGGTCTGGATTCATTTCGAAAGAGGTGGATCCTTTTTATTTCCTTTCAAAAATGTTATTTTCGATCATACAGAAATCAAGTAACAGTATCGTAAATGGAAGTAATCGAGGTTACCAACAGTGAACTGGTAAATGCGTTTCATCGTGTTCCCGAATCGATTTACAAAAACGACCCCAACCATATTCCTCCGTTAAAACGAATGATTGAAAACACTTTCGATCCGGCTAAAAATGCGCGATTCAAAAGAGGAGACGCCCGACGCTGGATTTTAAAATCTGAAGGAAATTACATTGGAAGGATTGCTGCTTTTTACGATCAGAATTATGCTTCTGGCTACGATCAGCCCACAGGTTGCTGTGGCTATTTCGAATGCATAAACAACCAGGAGGCTGCCAATATTTTATTTGGTACGGCTAAAAACTGGTTGCAGCAACACGGGATGGAAGCCATGGACGGTCCTGTTAATTTCGACGAAAATTTCTTTTTCTGGGGCTTGCTGAACGAAGGTTTCCAGCCACAAACGTTTGGCATGAATTACAATCCGGCGTACTATTTTTACTTATTCGAAAACTACGGATTTAAGACCTATTACGAACAATACAGTTACTCGCTCGACATTACCGATCCCGATCTGCCAGAACGTTTCTGGAAGATTGCCGATTGGGTGGCTAAAAAACCTGGCTATAGTTTTGAGCATTTTACGTATAAGGATCAGAAAAAGTACATCGACGATTTTATAGAGATTCACCAAAAAGCCTGGGGCAATCACGGAAATTACAAACCACTTGATTTTGATGTATTAAAAGCCACGTTGAACAATGCCAAAATCCTAATCGACGAAGAATTTATCTGGTATGTTTACCACGACGGCAAACCTATTGCATTTTTTATGCAGATTCTTGATCTGAATCAGATCCTGCAAAAAATAAAAAGTGGCGACCTCACTCTCTGGAACATCGTTAAGCTGCTGTATTACAAAAGCAGAAAAGTGATAACACGCTGCAGGGTGATCGTTTTGGGAGTAATCCCCGCTTACCAGGGAAAGGGAATTGAATCGGGGATTTTTCATCACCTGAAAAAAGTAATGCTAAAAAAATCGTGGTATAACGACATGGAAATGAGCTGGGTCGGCGATTTCAATCCAAAAATGAACGCACTTTTCAAATCATTTGGAGCTGAAAAGAAACTTACCCACCACACGCTCCGTTACTTATTCGACCGCGAAAAAGAATTTAAAAAAGCACCAATAATTCACTAATAAATACTTCATTTGCGTTTTTAGTGTAATTAGGAAGAACAGATTTTTATGCAGTTAATTGAGGTTAAAGACAAGAACACACAGAAACTTTTTCATAAAGTTCCGCACCTGATTTATAAAGATGATAAAAACTGGGCGGCACCACTGCAGGGAATGGTTGAAGGCATTTTTGATCCGAAAAAAAATAAAACTTTCCGCAACGGAAAAGCCATTCGCTGGGTACTGCTTGACGAAAACGGAGAATTACTGGGCAGAATTGCGGCTTTCATTAATTTCAACCTGGCAAAAACGTATGAACAGCCTACCGGTGGATGTGGCTTTTTTGAATGCATTAACAACCAGGATGCTGCGAACATGCTTTTTAATGCTGCCGCTGAGTGGAACAAACAAAACGGCATGGAAGCCATGGACGGCCCCATCAATTTCGGAGAGAATTATGTGAATTGGGGACTGCTTGTAAAAGGATTTATGCCGCAGGGATATGGTATGCCCTACAATCCAGAATACTACGAACAGCTCTTCCGGAATTTCGGTTTCGAAATTTATTTTGAGCAGTATTCTTACCACCTGGATTATACCAAACCTTTCCCTGAACGTTTTTGGAAAATTGCTGAGTGGGTGGCCAAAAAGCCGCAATACAATTTTAAACATTTCGATTATAGCCAGACCGAAGAATTTGTGAAGGATTTTTGCACGGTGTACGATGCGGCCTGGTCGTTTCACGAGCACTACAAACCACTCGACCCCGATGATATTTACGATTTCATCAACGAATCGAAAGCCATTCTCGATCCGAAAATGATCTGGTTTGCCTATCACGAAGATCGTCCGATTGCCTTGTTTGTTATGATTCCCGATATCAACCAGATTTTACTGAAATTAAACGGCAAACTTAACCTGTTGGGAATTTTGAAATTCCTGTACTACAAAAATACCAAGACGATCAATCGCACGCGAATCCTGATCATGGGTATCGATCCGAAATACCAGCGATCAGGCATCGAATCGGGTATTTTCTGGCAGCAGGAACAGATAATGAAACAGAAATCGCACCGCCATTACACCGAACTTGAATTTTCGTGGGCCGGCGATTTCAACCCAAAAGTGATTGCAATATATGAAGCAACCGGAGCTAAACGGGCAAAAACACATTACACCATGCGTTACTTGTTCGACCGCAGTAAAAAGGTAAAAAAAGCCCCGGTAATTAATTAGGAATAACAAACTCTGTTTTAAGCATATAAATGATGCAAAGATTTTTTGGATTATTACAAACTATATTTATCTTTGCAGCCCGAAATTAGTATAAGTAATAACTAAAAGAATGGATTGTAGCGAGAAGATATGCAACCATTCATTAAAAATATAACAAAATGAGAAAAGACATTCACCCGGAATCATACAGATTGGTGGCATTCAAAGATATGTCGAACGGACATACCTTTATCACCCGTTCAACTGTTGACACTAAAGAAACTGAAGTTGTTGACGGAGTTGAGTATCCAGTTTACAAATTGGAAATCTCGAATACTTCTCACCCGTTCTATACAGGTAAAACCAAACTGGTGGATACTGCAGGACGTGTAGATAAATTCATGAACCGTTACGGTAAGCACATGGAAAACAGGAAAAAGTAATTTTTCTTTACGATATTTTTGAAAAACACCCGTCGGCTGACGGGTGTTTTTTTTTGCTCCCACGCTGCAATTTTGTCGGTATTATCAACATATTTGCTCAATAAGACCGGTATATTTCATTATTATTTATTGGCACGGCAATTGCAAAATAACCCTGCTGTATAATTAGGACGCTTACTTGCGACAAACTGTCACTTATAGAAAGAGAAAATGGGAAAATTAAAAAAGAATACAACGCTTCAGGCAATTTTAGGATCGGGAATCATGGATGAAGAATCCGAATTCATTCCGATTATTGCCGATGGCGATGATAAAGAATTAAAGAATACCGACATACCTTCCGTGCTTCCTATTTTGCCGTTGAGGAACACGGTTTTGTTCCCGGGAGTTGTGCTGCCAATCACGGTAGGCAGAGAACGTTCACTGAAACTGATTCGTGATGTTAACCGGGGAGCAAAGTTACTGGGTACCGTGGCGCAAAAAGATCACTCGATTGATCGCCCGGAGAAAGAAGACCTTTATTCAATCGGTACAGTAGCCGAAATTCTGAAGGTACTTGAAATGCCCGATGGTTCAACTTCGGTAATTATTCAAGGAAAAAGAAGGTACCAGATCAGTGAATTTGTAAGTGAGGAACCTTATCTGAAGGCGAAAGTGGAACCGCTGAACGACGTGACTACTGAGAATGACAACGAGTTCAACGCCATTGTTGGCTCGCTGAAAGACCTGTCGATTAAAATTGCACAGTTTTCGTCAAACGTACCGCCGGAAGCAACTTTTGCAGTAAAGAATATTGAGAATTCAACCTTCCTCATCAACTTTATTTGTTCTAACACCGATCTTAAAGTTGAAGACAAACAAATGTTGCTCGAGACTGCAAACCTGAAGGATCGAGGTGTTCAGGCCATCAGTTTTTTGGTGAAGGAAGTGCAGATGCTTGAACTGAAGCATGACATTCAGAAAAAGGTAAAAACCGGTATCGATCGCCAGCAGCGCGAGTTCATGCTTAACCAGCAAATGAAAACCATTCAGGACGAATTGGGTGGTAACCCTGTTGAGCAGGAAATAAAAGCACTGAAAGAAAAAGCAAAACAGAAAAAATGGAGCAAAGAAGTTGGTAAGTTTTTCGACAGAGAAGTGGAGAAACTCGGAAGACTCAATCCGGCAGCCGGCGAATATTCAGTGCAATTCACCTATTGCCAAACACTACTCGATCTTCCGTGGAACGAATATACCGAAGATAATTTCGATCTGAAACATGCTAACAAGGTACTGGACGAAGATCATTACGGACTGGAAAAAGTAAAGGAAAGAATACTGGAACACCTCGCCGTCCTTAAACTCAAGAACGACATGAAGTCGCCGATCCTGTGTCTGTACGGCCCTCCCGGAGTTGGAAAAACATCGTTGGGGAAATCAGTAGCGCGTGCCTTGGGCAGAAAATATGCCCGAATGAGTCTTGGTGGTTTGCACGATGAATCGGAAATTCGTGGACACCGGAAAACCTACATCGGTGCGATGCCTGGTAGGATCATTCAAAATATAAAAAAGGCTAAGTCGTCGAATCCCGTATTTATTCTGGATGAAATCGACAAGGTATCGAAACATTTTCACGGCGATCCGGCTTCAGCCTTACTGGAAGTGCTCGACCCGGAACAAAACAGCGAATTCCACGACAATTATATTGAGCAGGATTTCGACCTTTCGAAAGTCATGTTTATTGCCACAGCCAACTCGCTGAGTACGATTGCACCGCCTTTGCGCGACCGGTTGGAACTGATTGATGTAAGTGGCTACCTGCTGGAAGAAAAAGTAGAGATCGCCAAACGTCACCTGATTCCAAAGCAGTTAAAAAACCATGGTCTGAAAAAGTCGGATGTAACATTCCCGAAAGAAGTGATCGAACTGATCATTGACGGGTACAGCCGTGAATCGGGTGTTCGAGAACTGGATAAAAAGATTGCCAAAGTGGTTCGTCGCATTGCAAAAAAGATTGCATTTGAAGAGCCTTACAACAAAAAGCTCACAAAAGCTGATATCCGTGAATACCTGGGTGTTACTGAATACACCAAGGATAAATACCAGGGCAACGATTTCGCCGGTGTAGTTACCGGTTTGGCCTGGACGGCAGTTGGTGGAGAAATTCTGTTTGTTGAAACCAGCCTTAGCAAAGGAAAAGGAGCTCTTACGCTTACCGGTAATCTTGGCGATGTAATGAAGGAATCAGCGATGCTGGCACACGAATATTTAAAATCGCATGCCGAGGAACTGGGATTATCACCCGAAGTTTTCGGTAACTGGAATGTTCACGTTCACGTACCTGAAGGCGCCATACCAAAAGATGGCCCGTCGGCAGGTGTTACCATGGTAACTTCGCTGGCTTCAGCATTCACACAACGCAAAGTGAAGAAAAACCTGGCCATGACCGGAGAAATTACTTTACGCGGGAAAGTTTTGCCGGTGGGTGGAATCAAAGAAAAAATTCTGGCTGCCAAACGGGCTGGTATTACTGAGATCATCCTGTCGGAACAAAACAGGAAAAACCTGGAAGATATAAAAGAGGCTTACATTAAAGGAGTAAATTTCCACTTTGTAAACACCATTATGGATGTGTTGGAAATTGCCTTGTTAAAGACAAAAGTGGATAAGCCATTGAAGATTTCGTAATAAAAAAGACGCCTTAACTTTAAGCGTCAGTGCATAAAAAAACCCTTAGGAGCTTCGCGACCCTAAGGGTTTTTCTATTTTTCCTCAAATCTTAATAAATCCAGTAGTTGTAAAAAATATTCTGTCGACCAAATCTCTAGTTCCCGGGGATGCACAACAAATCGACGAACATCTTCAATAACCTGTTCAATTTTAGTTGTATTTAATTTGTTTTTTAGCATCTCCACGAACTGTTCATGTGACAAATCTCGAAAATCGGGGCCTTCGCTTTGTACCGCACGTTCTTTAAAGTGATTAAAATCGAGCGGGATATTGTTGCGGATGTACCACTCAAAATCATACCAATCCCTTCCTTTTACCCGGTTTCGCCAATTACGAAAAAGCAGCGCATGCATTTTCCCTGCAAACAATCCGGGAAGTGTAAAACAGCGTGTCATAAACGAAAATGGCAGCAATAGCAGTTTATATTCTGTTTTAAAATTTAGCGGTGGATTCTTGTCGACTTCTATTTTGATTTTTACACCCGGCTCGGTGTTAAAACGAATATTTACGATATCGGTAGTATCCTTTAAAAAGGCCGATTCGATGTGAGTGTCAAGTTTTTTCTCCTTTTTTTCGATGCTGATATTTCGTCCCACAGCTACAAATTCAGACTGAATCGCATCGAAATAATTTTCAAGTTTAAAGTCAGGAGAAGTTTCCATAAGAGAAAAATCCATGTCTTCTGAAAAACGGGGAAGCTTATGAAAAATGCGCAGACAGGTGCCACCATAAAAGGCCGCACTCTCAAAAAATCCAGCCCGGTTTAATCCCGCAAGACACACCTGCTGCATTACTTCGTGCATGGCATTTAACCTGTCTTCCTTCGTTTTTATGTCATAGTGCGACAACATTTGATTAAAAACATCAGCCATTTCGCAAAACCTCCTGTAAAAAATTTAACTCCCTGCTTTTTCTTCCGTGCTGAGCACAATCCGAAATAATCGTCACATCCCAGGCAGAATGCTCTTCCAAGTCAATTCGCAGATCATCCAAAATATAGTCGCGAGCTGCCCGTACCGATTGAAACCTTAAACCCGATGTGGAAATTATTAAATCGCAAAGCGCTTTCTCGGGCGATGCAATCAAAAATGCATATTCCTCTCCTACAATAACCTGATCAATTCCAATAGGATAATAGTCTTCGGGAACGGTAATGTATTCAAATATTCCCAGCGGATTGGAATAACTTTTGGCTCTTTTAAAGGTGGAAGAAACAACCGTATTTACCCGTTCGGGTGTTAATCCATGATACGAGAGAGCGCTTTCGCAGGAAACATACGACGGGCCGTATAGATTATTGGCAACAAGTTCCCGCGATATTTCCTGCCCGCTAAAACCGGGATCAGCAATATACAAACCACGCCTCAAACGAATCAGTTCACCTGATCTTTCAAGGTTGCTTATTTTGCTGTTTGGTGAACGATACTCGCCAATCAATTCCCTCACCACCGGCATTTCCATAGGGACATTTCGATATGATACACCTGATGCCATCTTTATTCCTCCAAAACAAAAATAGCTAATTTTACGCAGTTAATCAACTTTTAATCGATTAAATATGCAAAATCAGCTATTACTTCGGAAATTCGAATGTGCTTGAAGTAGTAATTGTAATCACCTAAAAAGAAAAAACCCTTAGGAGCTTCGCGACCCTAAGGGTTTTCTTCTTAAAAGAAGCCGAGTTCCAACCGGGCCTCTTCACTCATCATCGATTTATCCCAGGGCGGTTCAAAAGTCAGTTCAACGTTAACGGTTTCAACGCCTTCAACCGCCTGAGCTGCCTGAGTAACATCGTCAATCAGTACATCCACCACCGGGCAACCAGGTGCGGTAAGTGTCATAATAATGTTGGCATTGTTGCTTTCATCAACATCAACATTATAAATCAGTCCCAAATCGTAGATATTCACCGGGATCTCCGGATCGTACACTTCTTTCAGGTTATTTATTATTAAGTCTATTCGTTTATCCATTTCAACTCCTCCCTATCCTTCTATTTTGCTATAAGCAACAGCATACAATCGAATTTGTTTTACCATGGCCAGCAATCCGTTCGAGCGTGTTGGCGACAAGTGTTGTTTCAGTCCGATATCGTCGATAAAATGCAGATCAGTCTCCAGCAATTCCTTTGGCGTGCGCCCGGAAACCACACGTAATAATAAGGCCACCAAACCTTTTACGATTACGGCATCGCTTTCGCCTCTGAAATTAATTTTTCCGTCTTCGATATCAGCCACCAACCACACACGCGACTGGCATCCTTTAATCAGGTTCTGGTCGTTCTTATCTTTCGGATCGAGTTCCTGCAAATCGTTTCCCAGTTCAATCAGGTAGGAATACTTGTCCATCCAGTCTTCAAACATCGAAAACTCCTGTACTATTTCCTCCTGAACTTGCTCAATGGTCATACCTAAGTCCTTTAAAATAGGATGTAAAGGTCGTAATTTTTTATTTTCTGACAATAGCAAAATTCGGGTTATTAAGAAAGTTTCAAAATTGATAACAGCAGCCTGCGTTCTGTCTCCATTTAACTAAATTTACATATCAAAATCAAAAATTTATTAACCATGTCAACCATTCAAGGAACAAAGACCGAACAGAATTTATTGAAGGCATTTGCAGGCGAATCTCAGGCCCGCATGCGTTACGATTATTTTGCCAAACAGGCTAAAAAAGAAGGACTGGAACAAATAGCAGCCATTTTCACCGAAACAGCTGAGAATGAATACGAACACGCCAAACGTTTCTTTTCATTTCTCGAAGGTGGCATGACTGAGATCACCGCCTCGTATCCGGCAGGGAAAGTAGGTACAACGCTCGAAAACCTGAAAGCAGCTGCTGATGGTGAAAACGAAGAGTGGACTGAGCTTTATCCTGAATTTGCCAAGGTGGCCGAAGAAGAAGGATTTAAGGAAATTGCACAGGCATTCAGCCTGATCGCCAAAGTTGAAAAGGAACACGAAAACCGCTACCGTACTTTATTCGATAACCTTGAAGCAGGTAAAGTATTCAAACGTGAGGACAAAGTGATCTGGAAATGCCGCAAATGTGGTTTTATTCACGAAGGTCGTGTTGCACCGAAACAGTGTCCGGCCTGTAAACACGAGCAAGCATATTTTGAATTGCAGGCTACAAATTATTAGTGGCATAAAAAACCCTAAGGGAGCTTCACGACCCTTAGGGTTTTCTTTTAGAACATCATTCTTACCCTGTTCAAGGCCACTATAAAAGCATCAATTTCAGCTTTTGTATTGTACATCCCAAACGAAATACGTACACAACCGGGAATGTTGTAGTGTGCCATTACCGTGTCGGCGCAAAGATGGCCGGTGCGCAAGGCAATTCCCATTTTATCGAGCAACATCGCCAGGTCGTATGAGTGAACACCTTCAATATTAAAAGAAATTACCCCTGATTTTCTTGGCGCCTCGCCATAAATTCGCAGGCCATCAATTTCCTTAAGTTTTTCTGTGGCATATTCCAGCAGCGAGTGTTCCCAGGCTGCCATATTATCCAGACCGATCTCGTTCATCAAATCAATGGCGGCACCAAAGGCAATAACACCGGTAATGTGCGGTGTACCTGCCTCAAATTTGTAAGGTAATTCATTAAAGGTTGTTCCTTCAAACGACACCTCTGAAATCATTTCTCCACCACCCTGGTACGGTGGCATCTCGTTCAGCCATTTTTCTTTACCAAACAACACACCAACACCATTTGGCCCGTACATTTTATGCGCCGAAAACACATAAAAATCGGCATCAATGTCCTGCACATCAATTTTAACGTGCGGTGCTGCCTGAGCGCCATCTACTAAAACAGGCACATTGCTTTTATGCGCAATATCAATAATCTCCTTTACCGGGTTGATCGTCCCCAACACATTGGAAACATGAGCAACGGCAATGAGTTTGGTGTTTTCGTTTATCAAATCAACCAGCAATTCAATCTCTAGGATTCCCGAATCGTTAAAAGGAAGTTTCACAATTTTTGCTCCTTTGCGTTCGGCCGCCAGTTGCCAGGGAACAATATTGGCATGATGTTCCATTTCGGAAACAATAATTTCATCGCCTGCTCCAACATAGCGTTCACAAAACGAACTCGCCACCAGGTTAATGCTCTCGGTGGTTCCTTTTGTAAAAATGATCTCCCTGATCGTTGCCGCATTAACAAAAGCCCGTATTTTCTCACGCACTCCTTCATATTCGTTGGTGGCTTTGTCGGCCATAAAATGCGCTCCACGATGGATATTCCCGTAATACTGGTTGTGCAACTCCTCTTCCTTCATGAGCACCTGAACAGGTTTTTGTGCCGAAGCTGCACTGTCGAGATAAATCAGAGGTTTATTGTAAACGTCGTTTTTCAGAACCGGAAACCAGGATCTTATTTTGTCGATATCGTAATTCATTTTATTGCTTTCGGTTAAAACCGTCTATTTTGGAACAGTTACAAAGGTGCGAAAGTTTTATAAAATAAGGAACCGCTCCTCGGGTCGAAGAACGGTTCCTTAATCTAACGGAAAACTAAGCAGTTCCGCCTGTGTATCATTTATCTTTTAATCACATTCGCATTGATAATCGCATTCGTGACAACGGGCTAGATCTCCACTCAGCCGTTTGTCAACCAAATCATCGATACGATCGCGCAGTGCTTCGATTTTGATTTCGTTCACCACTTCGTGTGTAAAAGCATTCATCATCATCAGTCGCGCCTTATCTTCGTCGATTCCCCTCGCACGCAGGTAGAACAAGGCTTCCTCGTCGATCTGCCCAATTGTGGCTCCGTGACTACATTTCACATCGTCAGCATCAATGATCAGCTGAGGTTTTGTTTGCATAGTCGCTTCGTCGGTAAGCAGCAGGTTATTGTTCCTTTGGAAAGCATTTGTTTTCTGTGCATCGCGCACTACATGAATCCTTCCCGAAAATGCACCTGAAGATTGCTCATCGAGCACATTTTTGTACAACTGGTTACTTTCGCAATGTGGCACGGCATGAATCACCTGTGTGAAATTATCCACATGTTGTTTGCGGTCCATAAAAGCCATTCCGTACATGTGCGCTTCAGCATTCTCGCCGTCGAGCATAAATTTCAGGTTATTCCTGATCATTCCACCATGCAAAGTGGTAGTATGCGTTGTTGCCCGCGAATCGCGTCCCTGTTTTACAAAAACAGAATTCAGGTTTGTTGCCTTATTGTGCTGATTTTGTACCGTATAAAACTCCATTTCAGCATTGTCGCCAACAAAAATCTCCGTAACCGAATTGCTTAAATATTGATTCGAATTCAGTGTATGATCACACCACAATACCTGGGCTTTAGCACCTGCTTCAACGTAAATATAATTACGCTGCGTTGCATAAGTATCCACATCGTTTTTCAGGATATTGATGATCTGAATCGGACTTTCAACAATTACGCCTTTCGGCACATACAGGAAAAATCCGTCTTTGGCAAACGCAGTATTCAGCGCCACCATCGGATCTTCTTCTGTATTTGCAATGCTGCCGTATGCTGCCAGCAATTCCGGCTTTTCATTCGCAATTTTCTCCAGACTGTCGAAAATTACACCAGCTGGCAGATCTCCTTTTCCATCTTTTCTGAACCAACCGTTTTGGATCAAAGCAAGGTTGGTATTCAGGTTAGGAACATCGCATTTAAACACCTCTTCATTCGCAGTTGCCAACACCGTTTTTTCGTGAACAAACTCGAAATCGGTGGCAAACGACGGCTGTAAGTTGGTGTATTTATAATTTTCGTCTTTTCTCGTGGGGATACCCTGCTTCACAAAATCCTGAAACGCCTTTTTTCGTTGAGCGTTCAGTACCTCGGCAGAATCCTCAAAAAGAGCATTCTTAACCTCGTTGTAGTGAGCAGTGTACTTTAACGATAAATCTACTTGATCTGTTACTACACTCATGTTAACCTGCCATTTCTGTTTTAATCCAGTCGTATCCTTTTTCTTCCAGCTCCAGGGCCAGCTCTTTTCCTGCAGTTTTTACAATCTTTCCTTTGTAGAGGATATGAACGTAATCGGGTACAATGTAATCGAGCAAACGCTGGTAGTGCGTAACCACAATTGCTGAGCGTTCAGGCGAACGCAATGCATTCACACCATTTGCAACCGTTTTCAGTGCATCGATATCAAGGCCTGAATCGGTTTCATCCAGAATAGCGAGTTTTGGCTCGAGAAGTGCCATCTGGAAAATTTCGTTTTTCTTTTTCTCACCTCCCGAGAAACCTTCGTTTACCGAGCGGTTGGTCAGGTTCGGATGCATGTCAACCATGTCCATTTTCTCGCGCATCAGCTTCAGGAACTCACCTGCAGTAAGTTCTTTTAAACCCTGATGTTTACGGTGTTCGTTTACCGACGATTTCAGGAAGTTGACCATAGGTACTCCGGGAATTTCAACCGGGTACTGAAAACTCAGAAATAAACCGTCTTTTGCACGGTCTTCCGGTGATTTATCGAGCAAATTTTCGCCGTCGTAAATCACTTCGCCTGAAGTTACTTCATATTCTTCTTTTCCCGCCAATACACTGGCCAGGGTACTTTTTCCCGATCCGTTTGGTCCCATGATGGCGTGGATCTCACCGGGTTTTACTTCCAGGTTTATTCCCTTCAGAATTTCCATTCCCTCAACGGAAACATATAAATCTTTTATTTTTAGCATGTTAATTGAATATTGAAATCCAAGAATGATTATCGGTTCATTCTTTTTAGTTAATAATCTGTTTTTTTATCCTACACTGCCTTCAAGGCTAATCTGAAGCAGTTTTTGCGCTTCCACTGCAAACTCCATCGGCAACTTGTTCAGTACCTCTTTTGCGTAACCGTTAACAATCATTCCAATCGCCGTTTCGGTGTCGATACCACGCTGGTTACAGTAGAAAATCTGGTCTTCCCCAATTTTTGAAGTTGTTGCTTCGTGTTCAACCACCGAAGATTTATTCTGAACTTCGATGTACGGGAAAGTATGTGCCCCGCAGGTGTCGTTCAACAACAACGAATCACATTGCGAGAAGTTTCTTGAATTGGTGGCTTTAGGCAAAATCTTAACCAAACCACGGTATGAATTATCACTTTTACCGGCTGAAATACCTTTTGAAACAATGGTCGATTTGGTGTTTTTACCAATGTGGATCATTTTCGATCCGGTGTCGGCCTGCTGGTGATTGTTGGTTACGGCAACCGAGTTGAACTCGCCAACCGAATTATCACCCATCAAAATACAGCTTGGGTATTTCCAGGTAATTGCCGAACCGGTTTCAACCTGTGTCCAGCTGATTTTTGACGAAACTCCACGGCAAATACCACGTTTGGTCACGAAGTTGTAAATACCGCCTTTTCCGTTTTTATCTCCGGGATACCAGTTCTGAACCGTTGAATATTTTACTTCTGCACGGTCCAACGCAATAATCTCAACCACCGCAGCGTGCAACTGGTTTTCGTCGCGCATCGGAGCGGTACATCCTTCGAGGTAACTTACATAACTATCGTCGTCGGCCACAATCAGGGTACGTTCAAACTGACCTGTATTTGCCGCATTAATCCTGAAATAGGTAGACAATTCCATCGGGCAACGCACACCTTTCGGAATGTAACAGAATGAACCATCGCTAAACACAGCTGAATTTAAAGCTGCGAAATAGTTATCTGCAACCGGAACTGCCTGTCCCAGGTATTTTTTTACCAATTCAGGGTGTTCTTTTACCGCTTCTGAAAACGAACAAAAAATAATTCCTTTTTCAGCCAGTGTTTCCTTAAAAGTAGTTTTTACCGAAACACTGTCGATAACCGCATCAACCGCAACACCGGCAAGTTGCTTTTGCTCGTCGAGCGGAATGCCCAACTTGTTGAAGGTATCCAGCAATTCCGGGTCAACCTCATCGAGGCTGCTGTATTTTGCCTGTTGCTTTGGTGCCGCATAATAACTTATCTCCTGGTAATCGATGGCCGGAATATTCAAATAGGCCCAATTCGGCATTTTCATTTTAAGCCATTTCCGGTAGGCATCCAACCTGAAATTCAACATAAATTCAGGTTCTTCTTTCTTGGCAGAAATCAGGCGAATAACGTCCTCATTCAATCCTTTCTCCAGAATATCAGTTTCAATTTCGGTAGTGAAACCGTATTTATATTCGCTCTGAGTTACTTCGCTCAATATTTTATCTTGTTCTTCCATCTCAAATGTTTACTTTTAAGCTAATAACAAAGCTTAATTAAGACTGTTTAAATAAAATTGCAAAGATATAAAACTATGGGTATTTTTGCCCATTGAAACACACATATAAATACTTTTTTGTCTTTTATTTACGATGAGCAAAGAAATCAAACAAACGAGCATATCAGAATTGGGTGAATTTGGCCTGATTGACCGATTAACAAAGGGGATCGAGCTAAAGAACTCCAGTACAATAAAAGGTGTTGGCGACGATGCCGCGGTGATGGAATTTGGTGACAAACAGGTGGTTGTTTCCACAGATTTGCTAACTGAAGGAATTCACTTTAATTTAATGTACGTCCCCTTAAAACACCTTGGATATAAGTCTGTGGTAGTCAACCTGTCGGATATTTATGCGATGAATGCCACCCCAAAACAGATTACAGTGAGCATTGCAATATCGGGCAAATTCTCGGTTGAAGCCATCGATGAACTATATTCAGGAATTCACCTGGCATGCGAAAAATACAATGTCGACCTGGTTGGAGGAGATACAACAAGCTCGCTAACCGGGCTAACAATTTGCATTACCGCGATTGGTGAAGCACGTAAAGAAGACATTGTGATGAGAAGTGGTGCACAAGCGAACGACCTGCTTTGTGTTTCGGGTGATTTGGGTGGTGCATACATGGGGCTTCAACTGCTTGAACGCGAAAACGAAGTTTATAAAGTAAATCCAAATGTGCAACCTCAGCTCGATGGCTACGATTATATTCTTGAGCGTCAACTTAAACCTGAAGCACGTGTTGATATTGTTGCTGCCTTTAAGAAACTGGGCATTAAACCTACTTCGATGATTGATATTTCCGACGGACTTTCTTCGGAAATTATGCACCTGTGCAAAAATTCGGGTACGGGCTGTTCGTTGTTCGAGGATAAAATCCCGATGGACAACCAGACCAAACAAATGGCTGAAGAATTAAATATCAATCCACTGGTTGCGGCATTAAACGGTGGAGAAGATTACGAGTTGCTTTTTACGCTTTCGCTCGACGATTACGAAAAAATTAAGAATGATCCCGACTTTACCATTATCGGCCACATGACCGAAGCCGCTGAAGGCACCAACCTGATAACTGCTGCCGGTTCGGCAATTGCTTTACAGGCGCAGGGCTGGAACCACGGAAAATAGCGATAATAATAATCTGAATCAGATTCATAAAAAATGCCAACCGCATAAGCGATTGGCATTTTTTTATTTCTTATCTACAAATTAATCGGGGAAATATCCTCGAATAATTCCACGTTTCGAATCTTTTACAAAAAGTAGTACTTCGTCGCGTTCCGGAGTTGCCGGCATTTCCGCTTCGATGATTTCAACAGCCTGCGCTGTGTTCAATCCTTTCTGGTAAATGTAACGGTAAATCTCCTGTACTTCGCGGATTTTGTCGTTATTGAAATTCCTGCGACGTAAACCAATTGAATTGATACCCACATACGACAACGGCTCACGACCTGCTTTAATAAACGGCGGAACATCTTTACGAACCAGCGACCCACCCGAGATCATTACATGTGTACCAATGTGGCAAAACTGGTGTATGGCTGTCATTCCGCCAAGAATTGCCCAATCGTCAACGACAACTTCACCGGCTAACTGAACATTGTTCACCAAAATAATGTTGCTTCCAACTTTACAGTCGTGCGCCACATGCACATAAGCCATCAGAAGATTGTTATCGCCAATCACTGTTTTGCCCCTTGCTGCGGTACCCCTGTTAATGGTTACAAATTCGCGAATAGTGTTGTTGTCACCAATCTCGACAGTTGTATACTCTCCCTTGAATTTAAGGTCTTGCGGAGTTGCTCCGATAACTGCTCCCGGGAAAATCTTACAGTTTTTACCGATTCTTGTTCCGGGTAAAATAGTCACACTTGAACCAATTCTTGTTCCTTCACCAATCTCAACATCGTGATCAATGGAAACAAACGGTTCGATAACCACGTTGTCGGCTATTTTTGCATCCGGATGAACATAAGCTAATGGTTGTTTCATCTATCTTTCAATCTTTAATTTCAGTGTTTTCTGCCGTTGAATTTTTTGGTCAGAAAAAAACCGGTCTGGAAAATCCGACTGGTTTTCACGGCGTAAATATACTATTATTTATGAATCTGCTTTCTTAACTATTTGAGCCATAAACTCTCCTTCGGCTACTATCTTGTCGCCAACATAAGTTAAACCTTTCATATTGGCAATCCCTCTTCTGATCGGCGAAGTTAATGTCAGCTTAAACAGCAAGGTATCTCCCGGCACTACTTTCTGCCTGAATTTAACGTTGTCGACACGTATAAAATAGGTAGAATATTTTTCCACCTTCTGATTCAAAACCAACAAACCGCCACATTGTGCCATGGCTTCAATCAGCAAAACACCCGGCATAACCGGCTCTTCAGGAAAGTGTCCCTGAAAAAACGGCTCGTTGATCGAAATATTTTTCACACCAACAATTTCATTCTCTTCAATCGACATTACCTTGTCGATCAGCAAGAACGGATAGCGGTGCGGCAACAGTTCCTGAATGCGCGCAATGTCCATCAATGGTTTGGCCGTCAAATCGTACTTTGGAGCACCGGCAATGCTTTTCTTCCAAACTTTTTTAAGCTCTTTGGCAAAAAGCGTATTCGGTCCGTGTCCCGGTTTGGTGGCTATAATGCGGCCTTTAATCCGCTTACCAAATAATGCCAGATCGCCGATAACATCGAGCAGTTTGTGGCGTGCACACTCATTATCGAAGTGCAGTTCCAGGTTATTTAAAATACCCTGTGGTTTTACCTCAACTCTGGGATGATTGGTAAGATCGGCCAAACGGTCAAGTGCTTCCTGGCTGATTTCGCGATCGATAATTACGATAGCATTGTTCAGATCGCCGCCTTTTATCAGGTTATGATTCAGCAAAAATTCAATTTCGCGCACAAACACAAAGGTTCGGCATTCAGCAACTTCTTTTCTGAAATCGTGTATAGAATCGAGTGTTGCATACTGATTGTTCAAAACAGCCGACGGAAACGAGATCATCACATTCAGGCAGTAATCGGTATCGGGCAGTGCCACGATATGCGATCCGGATTTCGGGTCGAACATTTCAACTTTTTCGGTGATTTCAAAATAATCACGATCAGCCTCCTGTTCAACAACTCCGGCCTGTTCGATGGCCTCTACAAAATATTTCGAACTGCCGTCGATAATCGGTGCTTCTTCGTTATTTACTTCGATCATCACATTGTCGAGATCCATCCCAACCAAAGCGGCCAAAGCATGTTCGATCGTACCGATTCGTGCTCCGTCTTTTTCAAGTAAAGTACCTCGCGAGGTATCAACAACCAAATCAACGTCAGCATCAATTACGGGTTGCCCGTCAAGGTCGACCCTTTTAAATTTAAAACCGTGATTAACTGGCGCAGGAAGAAAGGTCATGGTTGTCAGCACACCGGTGTGCAAACCTTTCCCTTCAATCTTGAACGATTGAGCCAGGGTTTTTTGTTTCTCAAGCATAAATATATAGAGCTTTTAGCTTTCCTTATTTGTTCTTTATTTCTTCGAGATCCTTTTTGAGCTGAAGTACCTCATTTCTGATCTCAGGTAACCTCCTTAATAAAACATAGGCTTTCATAGCTACCTTAATATCGATAGCCGGCGATCCCAGAAGGATCTGATTGCTTTTTATGTTTTGAGCTACACCAGATTGTGCACCCAATGTAACTTTATCGCCAACAGTAATATGTCCGGCCAGTCCAACCTGACCGCCAAACATACAGTTGTTACCAACTTTTGTTGAACCGGAGACACCAACCTGCGCTGCAAAAACATTGTTTTCGCCAATCTCAACATTATGAGCAATCTGAATAAGATTATCGAGTTTGGTACCCTTCCTTATTATTGTAGGCCCCATCGTACCGCAATCCACCGTGGTGTTGGCTCCTATTTCGACATCGTCTTCGAGAATGGCATTGCCGATTTGCGGAATCTTTTTGTAGACGCCCGTTTCGGTTGGAGCAAATCCAAATCCATCGGAGCCGATAACAGCACCTGAATGAATGATACAACGGTTACCAATTATGGTATCGGCATAAATTTTTGCACCGGCATAAAGAATGCAATCGTCACCGATTTTTACATTATCGCCGATGTGTACCTGCGGATAAATTTTTACGTTCTTTCCAATTCTGGCGTTTGAACTGATATAGGAAAATGCACCCACATAAACATCTTCGCCAACCTCGGCGGAATCAGCTATATAACTTGGCTGCTCAATGCCTTTTTTCAGATTTTGACGCGCCTGAACATAGAGGTCGAGTAAAGCAGCGAATGCCTGGTAGGCATCGTCTACTTTTACAAGCGTTGCCGAAATTTCTTTTCTTGGTTCAAATGATTTATTCACCAAAACGATTGATGCTTTGGTTTCATAAATATGGTGCTCGTATTTTGGATTTGCCAGGAACGCTAATGTGCCTTCTCTTCCCTCCTCAATCTTCGAGACATCCGATACTTTTACATCACCATCTCCAACGATTTCCCCGTTTAAAAAGGCAGCAATGTCCGTAGCTTTAAAATCCATTCTCTGTTTTTTTGCGATGCAAATATAGTTTTTAACTCCTAAATGTCCAATTCTTTAGGATAACACACAAAATACTTGCGCACAGCCTTCGACAGTGCAGACAAGTTTATATCGGATGCCTGGTTCAGTTCTTTTATGGTCTGATCCTTATTTAAAACATAGATATTTTCGTCGTGCCGGTTGTAAGCGCTGTTGGTGATCACACCGGTCATCAGGAAATATTTTGCAAGTTCAGGATCGGGAATAATGGTCTCCTGAATTCTCTTCAGATACTTCTCTTGTGCGGCATCCGAAAGTGGCTTATCGCGAAGTTTGATCCGAAGCAATTTTCTGTTGGTCAGGCCACGGGCCAGCGCCGAAAGCACCGGATCGGAATGCTCCTGCCACTCTTTTATCGATATCAGCACATCGTTATCGTCGAGCAGCGTGTACCATGTTAAAACCTGCTTCCCGTCAACTTCAATATTATTCAGAAAGTCTTCAGGATTAAAATTGTTATTCAAAAACACCGATAATGTTGGGGTGGCATACAGTTCGTGCCCCTGAAGAATTAATTCACGGGCACGCTTTAATACATTTATTAACAGGAACTCGGCTGCTACCACCGTTTTATGCAGGTAAACCTGCCAGTACATCAGCCGTCGCGAAATGAGGAATTTCTCTATCGAATAAATACCTTTTACATCCACAACCAGCTGGTCCTCGTAAACATTCAGCATTTTTATAATGCGTTCGATACCCACTGTTCCTTCGGCAACTCCGGTAAAAAAACTATCGCGACTCAGGTAGTCAAGCCGGTCCATATCGAGCTGGCTGGCAACCAGCTGGTGTAAAAATTGCTTTTTATAATTGTTGGTGAATATCTGAATGGCCAGATCGAGTTTGCCATCGAATTCGCGATTCAGTTCCTGCATGATCAGCAACGAAATTTCTTCATGCGAAATGTTTACCAGCGTATTTTCGAGCACATGCGAAAAAGGCGCATGGCCAATATCATGAAGCAAAATAGCAATGGTAACTGCTTCGGCTTCCTTATCACTGATCTGATGCCCTTTTATACGCAATGTATTAATGGCCTGGCGCATTAAATGCGAAGCTCCCAACGCATGTTCAAAACGGGTATGGTTGGCTCCGGGAAACACCATAAAGGATAATCCAAGCTGCTTTATACGCCGTAAGCGTTGAAAAAAGGGATGTTCAAGCAGGTCGAAAACAATCTCCGACTGAAGATTAATAAATCCAAAGACGGGGTCGTTAATGATCTTCTTCTTATTTAGCTGGGTTTTGCTCACCAAAGCATAATTTGTGACCGCCTAAAAATACAAAACTTTGACCAATAGCAAAACCACTGGCTTCCAAGCCAATCAACCTATTAAGAATTACAATTTATAAATGGAGTTGCGAGTACCGATGTTAAAGATTTTTTACCTTTAAATCAATTATTTATGCCCGAGCAAGTTATTTGTCATTATACAATTATTTTACTATTTTTGCGGAGAATTTTCTAAAAACTGTTTTTAGGGGACCTCTGGTTCCCTATTTTATTGGCTGGAAAGTTTATGATTGCAATAACAACAATTGAGAAACTGGTAAGAGAAAGACTCGACGAAAAAATGTTCATCGTTGAGATAAGCGTCAGCAAAAGCAACGCGATACGCGTTTATGTTGACGGCTTCGATGGAATTACCATTGAACAATGTATTGCCATCAGCAGAAATGTTGAACACAACCTCGACCGTGAGGAAGAAGATTTTGAACTGGAAGTTTCATCGCCCGGATTAACCGAAAGTTTTAAGGTACTCGAGCAGTACATTAAATACACCGGCCGCGAAATTGAAGTACTTCCTGAAGAAGGAGAAAAACTTACGGGATTGTTGAAAGTGGCCGACGAAAATGGCATCGTACTCGAAACATCGAAACGAGAAAAAGTAGAAGGCCATAAAAAGAAACAGTTGGTAGTAAAAGATTATAAATTTAAGTACAACGAAATAAAAAGTGCGAAAGCGGTAATTTCATTTAAATAGAGTTGACAATGGAAAATATTAACCTGATAGATACTTTTGCCGAATTTAAGGAGCTGAAGAACATTGACAGGGTTACAATGATGAGTGTTCTGGAAGACGTGTTCCGTAGCGTCCTCATTCGTCAATATGGTACTGATGAAAACTTCGATGTGATCATTAACATCGATAAAGGTGACTTTGAGATCTGGAGAAATCGTGTGGTTGTTGAAGACGATGAACTGGAAGATCCAAACCTTCAGATTACGCTTTCGAATGCTTTAAAAATTGACTCGGATTATGAAGTTGGCGAAGATGTTACCGACGAAGTAAAACTTGCCGATTTCGGACGACGTGCCATTCTTAACCTGCGTCAGAACCTGGCCAGCAAGATCCTTGAACTGGAAAAAGACCATATCTACGGGAAATATAAAAACAAAATCGGCGACATTGTTACCGGTGAAGTTTACCAGGTTTGGAAAAAGGAAATCCTTATTCTCGACGACGAGGGCAATGAATTGATCCTTCCAAAATCGGAACAGATCCCTTCTGATTATTTCAGAAAAGGTGACAACGTTCGCGCCATTGTTTATAAAGTGGAACTGCGCAACAACAATCCGCTGATCATTCTTTCAAGAACTGCTCCGGCATTCCTCGAAAGATTGTTCGAATTGGAAATTCCTGAGATTTTCGACGGATTGATCACCATTAAAAAGATCGTTCGTGTTCCGGGCGAAAGAGCAAAAGTAGCCGTGGAATCGTACGACGAACGTATCGACCCGGTTGGAGCTTGTGTGGGAATGAAAGGATCGCGTATCCATGGTATTGTTCGCGAGTTGCGTAACGAGAACATCGATGTGATCAACTACTCATCGAACCTGCAGTTGTACATTAAAAGAGCATTAAACCCGGCTAAAATCAACTCTATCAAAATATTGGAAGAGCAGAAAAAAGCCGAAGTATATCTGAGACCCGAAGAAGTTTCGCTGGCCATTGGTAAAGGAGGGTTAAACATACGTTTAGCCAGCCAGTTAACGGGTTACGAAATTGATGTGTATCGCGAAATGGAAGAAGACGACGAAGACGTGAACCTGGATGAGTTCGCTGATGAAATCGCCGACTGGGTAATTGATGCCCTGAAAGGAATTGGTTGCGATACAGCTAAAAACGTATTGAATATTTCGCGTGCAGATCTGATCAAACGTACCGACCTCGAGGAAGAAACAATTGACGAGGTACTGAAGATTCTGAACTCGGAATTTGAATAAAAATGAAGTTCCTTTAAATTTGGGGGCTAACATTTAAAAAATAGAATAGAAAAGAATAATTTATGGTAGCAGGTAACACAATTAGGCTAAGTAAACTTGCAAGAGAATTTAATGTGGGAATTCACACTATTGTTGAGTTCTTGCATAAAAAAGGATTTGATATCGATTCGAATCCCAACACAAAAGTTACACCTGAGGCCGTTCAACTGCTTGAGCAAGAATACAAAATTGATGTATCGCTCAAGAAAGAGTCTGAAAAAATCAGTCTGAAAAGTCAACGACCAAAGAAAGAGGTGCTTACCATGGAAGGTGAAGAGGAACCGGCTGTTGAGGAAAAGAAGGAAGAGGAAGCTCCGGTTGCGAAGAAAGAGCCTGAAGTTGAAGTGAGAAAACCTGTTACCAGCCATCAACCCAAAGTATTGGGTAAAATAGATCTGGAAGGAGTGGGCAAGCCTAAAAAGAAAGAACCGGAAAAGGAAGTTGAAAAAGAACAACCCAAAGAGGAACCGGTTAAAGCTGCTGAAAAAGCTCCTGAAAAAACTGTGGAAAAAACAGAAGTTAAAACTGAAGTTAAAGCAGAAGAAAAAGCAGAGGTAAAAAAAGAAGAAACTGTTGCTCAGCCCAAAGAAAAAGAAGTTCAAAAAGAAGAAATGATAGAAACCGACGTTCCAAAAGTGGATGAGGTTAAAGTGGTTGGCAAGATCGACCTGAGCAACATCAACCAGAAAACACGCCCCGACAAAAAGACTAAGGAAGAAAAAGAAAAAGAGCGCAAGGCACGCCAGAAACAAGCCGAAGCTCAGAAACAAGCTGTACGGAACGAAGTGAAAAAATCGGACGATGACCACGTGATTCGTGCAAAATCTGAAAAACTCAACGGACCTACTGTACTTGGCAAGATCGATCTTCCTGAGAAAAAAGAGTCAGATTCGGATCGCAACCGAAATAAAAAACGTCGTAAACGAATTCCAAAAGATACCGGACGTGTTAATGTGGACAACCAGCAACAAGGCGACAGGCCAAAAGGAAAATTCCAGGTTAACAAACAGGTTCCCGGAGGCAAAAAGAAACGACCACTAAAAAAAGAGGTTAACGAAGAAGACGTACAAAAGCAAATTAAAGATACACTCGCACGATTAACCACTAAAGGAAAATCGAAAGGGTCGAAACACCGTCGCGAGAAAAGAGCATTGGCCAGCGAAAGAATGCAGGCCGATATGGAACAACAAATGCTCGACCAAAAAATCCTGAAGGTTACCGAGTTTGTTACTGTAGCAGAACTGGCAACCATGATGGATGTTGGCGTTAACGAGATTATTGCTTCATGTATGTCGCTCGGACTTTTTGTTTCGATCAACCAGCGTCTCGATGCTGAAACACTTTCGGTAGTTGCCGAAGAATTTGGCTTTAAAGTTGAATTTGTAAGTGTTGATATTGCTGAAGCCATCGAAGAAGAAGAAGACCGTGAGGAAGATTTGTTACCACGTTCACCCATTGTAACCGTAATGGGACACGTTGACCACGGTAAAACTTCACTGCTCGACTATATTCGAGATACCAACGTAATTGCCGGTGAGGCCGGTGGTATTACTCAGCACATTGGTGCATATCACGTCGATCTCGACAACGGAAAAGACATTACTTTCCTTGATACTCCGGGTCACGAAGCGTTTACCGCAATGCGTGCCCGTGGTGCCCAGGTAACCGACATCGCCATTATTATTGTGGCGGCCGACGATAATGTGATGCCACAGACCGTTGAGGCGATCAACCACGCCGCTGCTGCCGGAGTACCGATTATTTTCGCCATCAATAAAATCGACAAGCCGGGAGCCAATCCTGAAAGGATTAAGGAAGAGCTGGCCAACATGAACTACCTGGTTGAAGAATGGGGTGGTAAATACCAGTCGCAGGATATTTCGGCGAAAAACGGTGTAGGTATCGAAGAACTGATGGAAAAAGTGCTGCTCGAAGCCGAGATGCTTGAATTGAAAGCTAATCCGAATAAAAAAGCGCTGGGAACAGTCATTGAATCGGAACTTGACAAAGGCCGTGGTTATGTATCAACAGTGCTGATCGAAAGCGGCACCTTAAAAGTTGGCGATGTAATTATTGCAGGCCAGTATTTTGGTCACGTAAAAGCCATGTTCAACGAGCGTAACCAACGCGTTAAAGAAGTAGGGCCTGCACAACCGGCCATCATACTCGGATTGAACGGTGCACCGCAGGCTGGTGACAAATTCAACGTAATGGATAGCGAACGCGAAGCGCGCAACATTACCAATAAACGTGAACAGCTTGCACGCGAACAAGGATTGCGTACACAAAAACATATTACACTCGATGAGATCGGTAGAAGGATCGCTATCGGAAACTTCCAGGAACTGAACCTGATCATTAAAGGTGACGTTGACGGTTCTATCGAAGCTTTATCCGACTCGCTGATCAAACTTTCAACCGAAGAAATTCAGGTGAACGTAAAACACAAGGCAGTAGGTCAGATTTCTGAATCAGACATTCTGCTGGCTGCCGCATCCGAGGCTATCGTTATCGGATTCCAGGTACGCCCGTCGTTAAATGCACGTAAACTGGCCGAAAAAGAAGAGATCGACATCCGACTGTACTCGATCATTTACGATGCCATTAACGAAATTAAGGCTGCAATGGAAGGTATGCTTTCACCGGATATCAAGGAAGAAATTCTTGGAACCACTGAAGTACTCGAAACCTTCAAAATTACAAAAGTGGGTACCATTGCCGGATGTATTGTTCGCGACGGAAAGATCAACCGTAACTCGAGAATACGCGTTATCCGCGACGGTATCGTAATCTACACCGGAACACTTGGTTCGCTGAAACGTTTTAAAGACGACGTAAAAGAAGTGAAAAACGGTTACGAGTGTGGTTTGAATATCGAGAACTTCAACGACATTAAAGTGGGCGACCAGATTGAGGCCTTCCACGAAATTGAAGTTGCAAAATCATTGTAAAAAAAGAACCAGAACAGGATAGGAAAGAGGTCGGCAAATGCCGGCCTTTTTTTTTCTGAAAGTCTCGTAGTGCAATAATTGGTTATCAGGGATAGAATCATTTATTATTAACTCACCCTGATTGTGCCTACGACACAATCGTCCCTCTCTGCGAGCAGAGAGGGAATGAGGGAGAGTCTGCATAAAATTGTATGGTTTTCATTCCTGTTGGTGATTCCCTGGAATCATGATTGTTTTCTGAAAGTCTATCCATTCTTATTTCATTTACACTCATCCTCTTATCCTTCCCTGCTTGCAGCTACCCTTTATACACATCTTTACGAGGTTCTGCTCCATTTTCGTCCGGAACAATCGTTCAGCTTCTATCAGCCTTCTTCGCCGGACGAGGTACATCATGCTGTTTTAACCCAGGCCGCCGTAATTCTTTGAATTACTTTGGCCTGGGCTAAAATATAACGCACTTTCAGTGCTGTTTATTTAAAATCTCAGAAGCAAGTTTTGCCAATTACAGGGCTGAAAGTCCTTAATCATTCAGCCCCGGGCAGAATGATCCCGAGACGTCGGGAGAATATCGCCCGGGGTTAATGTCCATACAAAATCGGCGCAATTGTGGCAAAGCATTGAATAGGCACACTACAATGCGCCGAATCTCTGGAGGTGATCAAAATCGTTCATTCCTTGTATTTGTGTATAATGAGTAGATTCCAAAAGGGAGATTCGCCCGGATGAACCTGTCGAACGGGGATAAGAGAGAGGGTAAATAAGCCTTAATAAAAATCACCTTCATCTCTGTTGGTGATTCTCTTAAATCATGATTGTTTTGTTTTACTGGCTGCAAGCTGAAAGCAGCAAGCTACAAGTATCAAGCATCCAGAATCCCGGATCAAGCATCCCTAATCCCGAATCAATGATCAAGAATCAGGCATTTATTAACAACCTTCTTTTCATACTATAAACGAAAATACTGATGTCGCACGTTTGCTTATTAGTACTTTTGAAACCAAATAGTTTACTATGAAGCGGAGCCTCATCATTATAATCATTGCAGCACTGGTTGCCGCGGTGGCAGCCTTCTTATATTTCACAAAAGACAAGCAAGTATTTTCACGGGAAACTTCTTTGTACAAGGCGGTTCCGGTAACCGCGCCGGTATTTGTTGAAGCAAGTTCGTTAAAAGCCATTCCCACCGAAAATCCGGTACTGATGCAGCTCTCGGGCGTTGGCGATTTGGGTTGGGCCATGCAAAAGCTGGAAGAAACCATCACTGATATCAATTCGAGTAAGGACATACAAAACCAATGGTTTAAACGTCCGGTAATTCTGGCTTTCGACCTGGTAGGCGAAGATAAACTTCGGCCGGTTATCATCAGCAAAATAAAAAGCGGGGAAGAACTCGCCGGACTGCAAAACCTGCTGATGCAACTCACCCACACCACCGGAACATCTCCGCATGAACGAAAATACAGCGGGCACAAGGTTTTCAGCCTGACCAACACCGAAGGGAAAAGTGTGCATTTCTGTGCCGCGGGAGGCTTGGTCATCATCAGCCCCGAATCGATCCTGATCGACAAAAGCATCCGTCAGTTGAATTCGGAGAACCTGACCGACATGCGGAACTTCATGCGGGTAAACAAATCGGTAACCTCGCAATCTGATGTGGCGTGGTACATCAATCATCAGCGATTGCCAGAACTCTGGAGCCAGTTCCTGAACGGAACCACGAACACGGAAGTGAACGAATTTGGAGAAACCGAACGACATAACCTGCGACGTAAAGCGGCCGGATTGAAAAACTATGCCGGCTGGAGCGAACTCGATATGACATTTCACGACAACCGCATTTCGTTGAACGGCATTACTGCTGCCGACGACTCGCTGAATCACTTTGTTACCATTTTCAACGGCCAGCAGCCCGAGACTTTTCAGGCCGATAAAGCGCTGCCGCGAAACACCGCCTTCTTTTTCGGATTCAGCTTTTCCGACCGCGATCAGTTTTTTCAGAACCTGATCGATTATTTCCGGCACTCGAATACCTTCTACGAACGCGAAGAACTCCTCAAAAAAATAGAAAAAGGATTGGGCAGCGAAAGTCGCACCACCTTCCGCAACATGGCAAAAAACCAGGCAGTGGCTGCCATTACCGATATCTCTCCGTCGAAAGAACTGAGTACCCTTTTTGTAATGAATGTGCATTCGCGAAAAGACAGCCAGGAAGCGTTTGAGGAAATGCTGCAACGTTATGCCAGGAGTAAAAAAACAGCCTTCGATTCACTGTATTCAAAAGTACCGGTTGAAAACGGAAAAACTTACCGTGTTTACCGCTTCCCCTACCCTTCGTTACCGGGGATTTGGCTGGGTGAAACCTTTCGTTTTGCAAAAGCCCGGTATGCCGCCTTCTACGACGATTTCCTGGTATTTGCCAGCTCAGAAAAAACAATGCAGGAATACCTTTCGGATATGGAGTTGAACTATACACTCCGTGAAGACCGCACTTACGCTGCTTTTAAACGCGAAACAGAAAGTAAATCGAACGTAAATGTATATGCCAACATCAATCGCATTTTACCGCTTTCTGAAACACTGTTCAACAGCGAATTCAGTAAAAGCGTTGCCGCAAAGAGCGAAATACTGAATCAGTTTGAAGCCTTAAGCTGGCAGTTGCTTTGCGAGAACGGTGTCTTTTTCAATTCGATTAACCTGGGCATGCCCGAAAGAATAAAAAATGATGGTGATGAATTGTGGTCGTGCGATCTGGGAGCCGATGTGGCAACGAAGCCGCAAATAGTGGTGAACCATACCAATAAAAACGAGAAAGAGGTGATCGTTCAGGACGAAGAAAACCGCCTGCACCTGGTTTCGGCCGAAGGAAAAATCATCTGGACCATCCCGATAAGTGGCAGAATACTCAGCGAAATTCACCAGGTTGATCTTTTCCGGAACGGGAACCTCCAATACCTGTTCAACACCCGCGAAAAGTTATACCTGATCGACCGGAACGGGAACAATGTGGGCAGTTTTCCGGTGGAATTTGCTTCGCCGGCCACAAACGGGGTAAGCGTTTTCGATTACGACAACAACCACAATTACCGCTATTTTGTGGCTTGCGAAAACCGCAGTGTGCCGGCATACGACAAAGACGGAAAGATAATAAGCGGCTGGCTGTTTGGAAGAACCAAAAGCGCTGTTACCACACCGGTGCAACATTTCAGAGTAAACAACAAAGACTACATAGTTTTTAAAGACGAAGCACAGGTTTACATTCAGAACCGGCAGGGAGCAACGCGTGTGGAAGTAAACACGCAATTCGAAAACTCGCAGAGTCCGCTCGTTCTGAACCTCGATGGAACACCAAAAATTGTGGCGAGCGATGTTAACGGGAAGGTATTTTACATTTATTTCGACGGAAACGTGACCGAAAAACCGGGAGGTGGTTTTGGTAAAAATCATTTCTTTACCGCGGAAGACCTGAATGGCGATAACACGCCCGACTTTGTTTTTGCCGATGGCAACAAGCTGGAAGTATCCGACGAAAACGGGAAAACCCTTTTCAGCGAAAAACTGGACAACCCGGTACAGGATCAGCCGGCCATTTATACCTTTTCGCCACGCGAAAAAATGGTAGGAATCAACGATGCCGAAGGCAACCGCATTTACCTTTTCGGACCCGATGGTAAACAAGCAGGTGGTTTTCCATTACGCGGCAGCAGCCCCTTTAGCATTGGGGAATTAAAACCCGGCGAGTTTTGTGTGGTGGTTGGCAACAACCGCGAAGAACTGGTTTGTTATGGGCTGTAACCAAAGCTCCATGCCCTCACCTTTTGATTGGAGAACGTTTATACAAAGCTCCACGCCTTACTAAGCCTTCGGTGAGCCTTTAGAGCTTTACCCATGACCTTCTTTCAAAAATTATGTTTATTTTTATTCCGGTAGCTACCGAAACTATTAACCAGGATACCAGATACTTTGAACCTTACTCTTGTAAATATCAATAGCCAATTAGCCCAAATTCGTTCTTCTAAAAAGCAGATATACTGCAGTTTAAAACAAGAACCTCTAATAAGATGTATGTCACGGTGTGATATACACATATTTTAGCACCAATTTAAAATGAGTATCATTTCTCTAATAATACCGCTTGGATTTATTTTGATTATTATATCAATTGTTATTTACTATTCTTCCACTCAAGAGAAATCAAAAGGAGACAATCTAATTAAGTTTAAAAATTATGAATTAGAAGGAATAAGCATTAGGTTCTTAAGGTCATATGTAGGAAAAGCAAGTATGGTTGGAGGAATACCGATAAAAGCACAAATGTATATGACTGATAATTTCATATTAATTACTCCCAGAAAAAAGGGAAACTTTGATGGAATGAATGCTCCTAACGTACTTGCTGCTTTTGCCAAAGATGAAAATATAATGAATGAATTAAGTTTGAATAACGTTGTAATTCCAGATAGCCTGAAAACTACGAGTTGGAACTCAATCGTAATAAAATACCAGGGAGTGCTTGTAGGAAAAGTTAAGTACACAGTTCAAATCAATCTGCTTGACAAAAAAGATAGTGAAAAACTAAATTTATTAAAAAACTGGTGCTGACACAGTACCTATTGCAGGGCGGGGTTTGGTGGTACGCCAACTGCGGATTGACTTGGGTCGATTTCCCTTCGGTCAATTCTCGTTTCGCCGCTAGCGCGGATTTGTAATCCGTGCTCTGATCAAACAGACCAGGAAAGTGTAATTTACTGTGATTTAAATATGGCTAATAACCAGCAAAGAGTTAATGGATAGTATTATTAAATAGTAGAGCCTTTGGCAATGGCACGGATTGCAAATCCGCGCCAGCTTGGTTAGCAACCAATTATGAAAAAGATAGTAACGTTTTTAGTTTTGATTTTCACTTTCGCACAAACATTTGCATGTGATTATGAAGAAATGTCATTTTTGTGGTGGTATTTCAAGAGTGATTTAATTTTTACAGGCAACATAATTAAGGTGTTTAAGAGTGATTCAGCATCTTATGACGTTCAAATTTTAATTGACAAAGTTTATAAAGGAAAAACAAAAGACACTCTGCAATTAACAGTTCACAGCTATCATGAGCATGGACGAATAATGTCAGATTGTGATGTTTATATGAAACCGAATGAAAAATGGTTGATTTATTCGAAAAAGGAAAATGAGAAATATTGTACAGGAGGGCAAGAATCTCGTTCAAATCAAATAAGTAACATCGTAAGGTATCACCCTAAGGACTTTGAATGGCTGGACAGTATAAATGTTAAAGTGACAGATTTCTATTGGAATTGGAATGAATATGATATAGCTCCAAAACCGAATCATATAAATTCTATTATCCAAGAAAATTTTAACACAACAACAGTTGATACTATTTTAATTAATGGCACCTGGGCATTTGTACTATGTAATATTGACCTAAATGGTTTATTAACTAAAGCAAATCTATTTTATTACCCTAAAGATTTTGAACATGAAACTACCAGTTTAATTTATGAAAAAATCCAGTATTTAAATCCTGAAGTGGAATGTTTGACAGACTTTCAGAAAGAAGCTGTGAGGATTACAAAAATGATTAATAACTGGACTCCAACAGTCTTCTGCGGGGAAAATGTAAAGGGGCAAGTTTTAATAAAATACTTTTACGAAAATGGAAAGATACAAACAGAAATAATAAATTAACTGGTGCTAACACAGTACATATTGCTGCGCTGGTATAGTGGTTCGCAACTGCGAAACGAAAATCCGCCCCGACAACATTTATTAACCGTTGCGAACAATATTAAAACTTTCAATAATGAATAAATATCTCTACTACTTCCTTTTACTGGTTTCATTTTTAGGTATTCCATATTTCTTTTATTGGATTCTTGACACATTGGTTAGTTTCAAATATGAGACTGATGGGAATAGTAGCATTTCGGGTTTAAGTGGAAAGGATTTATCAATACAATTAGAAGTATTTATGGGATTGACGGTTTTATCCTTCGTGATACTTTTATTATTGCTAATATTTAAAAAGAGAATTATAAAAAATGCTGTTGATGAATAACATTCCCGACAAAGTAAAAACCGAACTGCAGAAGCATGCTGACGAAAAAGTTCGCATCAGCAGTCAACGTTTCTTTAAGGAAGAGATAAATACCTATGGTGTAAAAACCCCTGTTGTGCACAAGCTCAGCAAAGAGCTTTACAAAGCTTTCAACTTTAATACCAAGCAGGAACTTTTTGATGCCTGCGAGCTGCTCTGGCAATCGGGTTATTTTGAGGCGGCCATTGTAGCCTGCAACTGGTCGTACTACATCAACAAACAATACGAGCCTGCCGACTTCGAAACCTTTGAGCGTTGGATTTCGAAATACGTGGATAACTGGGCCACCTGCGATACCTTGTGCAACCACACCGTTGGAGCCATTGTTTAAATGTACCCTGAATTTATTGCGCACTTAAAGAAATTCACACAATCGGAAAACCGCTGGATGCGGCGGGCGGCTGCCGTCAGCCTGATCATTCCGGCCCGAAATGGTAAATTCTTGGCTGACATTTTTGAGATTGCCGATCTGTTGCTCACCGATGCTGACGACCTGGTTCAAAAAGGCTATGGCTGGATGCTGAAAGTTGCAGCCAACAAACATGAACAGGAGGTGTTTGAATATGTAATGAAACACAAAAGCCTTATGCCTCGGACCGCTCTGCGATATGCCATTGAAAAAATGCCGGCCGATCTAAAAGCCCGGGCCATGGAAAAATGACACAGGTTGTCCGAATCTTAGTATCTTGAAAACCTGAAATCAAACATACAAAATGAAAGTATTTCGAAACCTCAGAGTCAAGTTGCTCGAAGAAAATAAGATCAGAAAATACCTGGCATATGCAGCCGGTGAGATACTGCTGGTTGTAGTTGGAATCCTAATCGCCCTGGGCATCAACAACAGCAACGAAAAACGCATCATCCGCGAAAAAGAACAAAAGTACCTTGCCGGCCTCTACCAGGAATTTAAAACCAGCCAACGAAAACTGGCGGAACTGATTGCTGTGAACCATCAGAATTACGAGGGTGCCAAACAGATTTTGCAATACATGTCGGGAGACAGTGAACTGCCCGACGAAAAAACGTTTTCTGAATTGTTGTTTGGTACTTTTGCTTTCGACGTTGCTTTTAATCCGAACAATTCGTTGCTCAGCGAAATGATCAACTCGGGAAGCGTAAAGGATATCAGAAATGCCGAACTGCGTATTCAACTCACCAACTGGATCTCGACACTGGAAGACATTGTCAAACAGGAAAACGATCTGGGGCTTCAGCGCGAAAAGGTAATTGACATATTCCGGTCGGACGAAAGCAGTTTGAGAACCGTTATGGATCTCTCAGGTGTTTCTGAGGGCGAAATCGGGTTAAAACCGGTAAGTCATCACATCAGCAACCTGAAACTGTTGAACTCGACCACCTTCGAAAACAACGTCCTGCATTTTGTGATCAGCTGCCGGGCCACCGAAATCTCGCATTACCAGCCACTCATGGAAGATTTGAACCGTATTCTGGAATTATTGGCAGCTGAAACCGGACGGTAAGCGCAACAATCGCGCTTCAGTGTAAATTTAGTTTAAAATGAAAAGCTTTTGTCAAAGCCTAAAAGCTTTTACCTGTTTCAAAACCATAGATTTTTGTATTTTAGGAGGAGTACATTTATTGCACTGTTGCACCGATAAAACACGATATGGGAAAAGAAAAATGGCTGGAAACGGGTTACAGGCACTTTGCCATGTATGGTCCCAATAATTTTAGCATTAACAAAATAAGTCATGAAATAGGATCGTCCAGGGCATCTTTCTATCATCACTTTGGTGAATCCGATATTTTTTTGGATGAATTACTAACTATGCACTGGGGCATAATTGACACATTTATTACAGCCGGTAAAATGGAGTGTCAAAATCTTTTACCTGACCTGTACAACTTGCTGGCAAAATATCCCGTTCCACTGCAATTCAATCTGCAACTTTTTCATAACCGAAATGTGCCTGACTTTAATCTTATATTTATTAAATCATACGCTGCCATTGCCAAGGCTTTTGCCCTGCAACTTTTTGCTGATGCCTTAGATCTGAATCCATCGTATCCCGGGGTATTTGATCTGTGGGTAACTGTTGGCGAAGCCTGGTACTCACGGCTCGATCCCAATGATTTGTCTGCATCAACCATGCAGGAACACGCCAGAGAAATTCTGCAAACTGTTACCCGTTTGAAGAACTCCAAATTGTACCTCTCGCTGAACCAGATTGCCTAAGCAGTAAAATGCCAGACCATTTGCTGTACAGGCTTGTCTAACATAAGCTTTTATTCTTGTTTACTTTTATCTCAGCAATGAGAAAAGAAATATACAAATTACTCTATCTGTTTATTATTCTTACCGGAGTTAAACATGGTTATACACAACAATTACCATCGATAAAAACCGGACACGATTCAATTTATTTCAGTAATCCGTATCCTTATATTTTACCCATTCTCGGGAGTAAAGTGCATCAGGCAAATATTAGACTGCCGTTCCCTGTCGGACTGATGTTTAATACACTCACAGGTCAACAAAACTTAGGCTTAAATAATATGCAGCTGGGATTTGGGAATGTTAATAATCCAACCCCGCCTGAGATGATAGATTTAAGTGATATCGTGAGTTTTGATGATATTACTGCTCAAACGGCAACCTTTAATATGAGGATTGATGCCTGGATATTACCTTTCTTAAATCTTTACGGAATTGTTGGTCAAACAAAAAAGGCTGATATCAATGTTAACCTGATTAAGCCCATCCCGTTGAGTGTATCAACTGAAGTAAGTGGGACATACATTGGTTATGGAGCAATGGCAGCTGGTGCCTTGGGCCCGCTATTTATCTCGCTCGATGTAAACCGAACCTATAACTATAATCCCCGCTTGGATAATCCGGCAAAAGTCTTAATCGCGGGACTACGAACAGGGCCGGTATTCAAATTCAAAAACAATCCTAAAATGAATATTTCGGTTTGGACCGGTGCAATGTACAGTTCATTTAACAGCAATACCTTAGGATCAATCAAGGCAATAGAACTAGCACCCGATGCACCAGCTGAAATAGATAAAATGATTGGAAATTTAGATGGTTGGTATGAGGATTTGAGTCCTGCCGATAAAATCAAATACTACCTGCCATATACTAAATTAAACGATGGGCTAACAAATCTTAAAAATGGCATTTCAAACGGTTACATTCGTTACTCCTTCAATAAAGCCATCGAAAAACCCTGGAATATGCTCGTTGGAGCACAGTGGCAAATAAACTACAGATGGCAAGTTAGGGCCGAAGCTCAATTTCTGGGCGATCGCACAGCGGGTTTGTTCTCACTAAATTATCGGTTTGGGATTCGTGGAAAAAACTGGTTTTCAAAAGATAATCCGGAAGTAAACTGAAAAGAAAGAAAACTAGTAACTACTAATACAATTATGAAAAAGAAAAGAATCATTATCCTGAGCACTGTTATTATGTTGTTTATTACCAACTTGGTTAGTGCACAGTTATTCAAAATCTCTGCATTTGGACAGAATGGTATTATCACAGGAGATTTTGCAAAAAGGGAAATCAACAGCAAAAACGCTGGTTACGTTGACTACGGATTTGTTGGCGGCATTGAGCTAAACTATTACTTTAATAACAAAATTGGGCTGGGATTAAGGTGGACAAGTAGCGAATATGAACGTAATACTGATACGTACCAATCTGACCTGCTGGACATGTTGGGAATTACGAATGACCACTATGATTTAACACAATCATATTCTTTTTGGGCTTTTGGCTCCGACATCGGAATATCATACCAAATGAATATTTCTGAAAAATTACAACTGGAACCATACATATATTTGGGTTACAAAGGTTTAATATCTCCGGGAAGTGAAATCATTTTCTCGCAGGATAATACAACCTTTCAATATAAAACCAAATCTCAGGCCTATTTGGGATTCAGCTACTCACCGGGTTTAAAATTGAACTGGAATGTTTGGAAACATTTTGGATTCTTTTTTTCGGCAGAATACGATGCTAGCTCCTTTGTGGAAGATGATGAGCGGAGTTTGTTATTTAGTTACGATACTTTTGAAATTACTGATACGCAGAAAAGTTACACAATTAATTCGGTGAACATTGGAGTGGGCTTGTCATTTCGGTTTGGAAAAGGATTGCATCAATAATATTTTTTATACTAAAAAAAACGGAGTGTCAAAAATATTGTAACTTAAACGACAACCAAAAACATATTATTCAAAAAGACCAATTTAAAAGTAAAAAAATTCAACTTCAAAAACGATCAAAATGAAATTTAAACTTCTACTAACCATCTCAGTCTGCATCTTTCTTATGTCTTGCAGCCAACCAAAACTCACACCCGGCGAAGCCAGGCAAATTGCTAAAGAGGCTTATACTTATGCCAATCCAATGGTCGACCATTATCGGGGGCTTTACAATTACTTCATCGACACAAACAATTCAGACTACAAAGGTCCCTGGAATAAAGTCATCAATATGGCAAGGGTATATACCCATGAAGACCGTACGATACAGACTGCAAATTCCGATACACCGTATAGCTTTACTTCCTTGGATCTGCGTTCAGAACCCATGGTTCTTACAGTTCCTGAAATTGAAGAAGGACGTTATTTCAGTGTGCAGCTTATTGATATGTACACCCATAACTTTGAATTTATCGGTACCCGAACCGTGGGCAATAACGGCGGTCATTTTCTTATTGCCGGCCCCGGATGGGAAGGTGAAATACCAGATGGTATCGAAAAGTTGATTCAAGCTGAAACAGAATGGGTGTTGGCAGTTTACAGAACACAACTTTTCAATCCTGAGGATCTCGACAATGTGAAGCAAACTCAGTCGGAGTATAAGCTTCAACCGCTATCTTCTTTTCTTGATTTACCCGCCCCGGAGGCAGCACCGGATATTCAATTCATTGAACCTTTAACGCAGGATGAAATCAAAGCGTCTCCAAAGGTATTTGAGCAGTTGAACTATCTCCTGCAATTCTGTCCTACCCATCCTTCAGAAAAAGAATTAATGAAACGCTTTGCTAAACTAGGAATTGGAGCTGGAAAAGAATTCAAATGGGACTCTTTTTCTCCGGAAATTCAAAATGCAATAAAACAAGGGATTGCAGATTCATGGGCTGATTTTGAGGCTCTTAAAAAGCAAGCAGAAGCCGGGAAATTAGGGTCTGCAGAAATATTTGGCACCAGGCAACACCTTAACAACAACTACAGCTACAGGATGATAGCTGCTATGGTGGGAATATGGGGAGCGAGTGCCGAAGAAGCAATTTACCCAAGCTATTATGTCGATTCGGAAAATGAACCCCTTAACGGTGCCAATACCTACACCCTTCGTTTTGAACCGGGACAATTACCTCCTGTAGATGCCTTTTGGTCTTTAACCATGTATGAGCTTCCGGCGAGCCTTCTCGTGGAGAACTCACTAAACCGATATCTGCTCAATTCACCCATGATGGATGATTTTGTTTTTGACGATGACGGAGGACTTACCCTTTATTTTCAAAATGAATCTCCGGGAAAAGAAAAAGAATCCAATTGGTTACCTGCACCCAAAGGACCATTTTCAGTTGTAATGCGATTGTATTTGCCGAAACCTGAGACCTTATCAGGAGATTGGGTAAGACCGCAAATGGTAAAAAGTAAATAAAAAATCACAGTTATGTTAAAAAAGATTTTCGCAATAACAGTTGTTGGTGCTTTTATTCTTTCGTCGTGTACCGAAACCTCGACGAAACAGCAAGCCATACCAACATACAAACAAACAACAGATATCCCGGAGGGGATAACTACTCCGGATAATGTATCCACCTCTATTGGTGAATTAAAATTCCTGGACGGTGCACCATTGCCTGAAACCGCTGAATTGGTTTATGATAATCTGGACAGAATGCGTGGCATTGATGTATTCTTAAAAGGTATACCTGCGGCATCAGCGCATCAGTTAATGGTGGGGCCCGAAGTATTGGGCGTGAATGCTGTCAATAAAGTTATCATGACAGAAGACCTGCTGGATTCAAAGCCTTTATTTCTTACCGCAAATACTTCAACGCTTTATGTAACACCTTACCTAAATTTAAAAGAAACAGGGCCGGTTGTTCTTGAAATTCCGGCTGGCATGTTAGGTGCATTTAATGATGCCTGGTTTAGATATTTATGTGATATAGGTCCAATGGGACCGGATAAAGGACAGGGAGGTAATTACCTGGTTGTTCCTCCGGATTATGAAGGAGAGCTACCTGATGAATATTTTATAGTTAAGTCGCCATCCTATAGAATTTTTACGTTCATGAGAGCTTCTGTTGCCAATGGACTTGACGTAGCAGTTAAAAATATCAAAGATAATATGAAGGTTTATCCATTGAGCCAAAAAGATAATCCCCCGGCAATGGAATTTATTAATGGTAGTGGGAAAGAGTTTAATACCATTCATGATAACGATTTCAATTTCTATGTTCACTTAAATGATGTTATACAGGAAGAACCTTTAGACCTTATTGATGCCGAAACCCGTGGATTACTTGCTTCAATTGGAATTGAAAAAGGAAAACCCTTTAATCCGGATGAGAGAATGAAGCGAATATTGACCGATGCCGTAGCCATTGCAAATGCTACTGCACGGAGCATTGTTTGGTATCCCCGCACCAGTGGTAGTGTGGATAACATGAAAGGTATAGAAATATATCCGGATACAAATAGCGCTTGGATAATGGGATTTTTGGATAAGAATGTTTTCTTTAACGGAAAAGATGGAAAAACCATGAACTCCGATGCACGGGTAATGTTCCATTATCCTTATACTGCGGTAACTCCTGCAATGGCGGTGACTATCCCCGGTGTAGGTTCCGATTATGGCATTGCATATGTTGATGAGAACAAATTACCAATGGATGGATCGAAGACCTATAAAATCCACATACCGGCTAATCCTCCTGCAAAAGATTTTTGGGCATTAACCATTTATGATCCACAAACCCGTTCTATGCTTCAAACCGATCAGGTTTATCCTACGGTGGGAAGCCAGGACGAAGGGTTGGTGCAAAACGAAGATGGCTCTTTTGATATATATTTTGCACCGGAGGCTCCCGAAGGCTATGAAAACAACTGGTTGCAAACCATACCAGGAAAAAGCTGGTTTGTTGCGCTTCGTCTATACGGCCCATTGGAACCCTGGATTGAAAAAACCTGGAGACCGAGTGAAATATTGGAAGTGAAATAACAATAGTGATAATGCAAAGTTTCCCTGATCAACAACAGAATGCGGGGAGACTTTTTTACTTATCCTATTAAAGGAAAACAATGGCTAGGCATTCAAAATTTGTATTATCGTGTAGTACATTTGAAAAGCTTTGAAGAAACAGTTTTCAAAAAAAGAGAATTCGTTTAACAATAAAAAGGAACAAAGAATTTCAATACGGCTATTTATGAAAAAAGCATCAATTTTCTCAGTTCTAATTTTTCTAATGAGTATTAGCTTATTCGGTCAGCAATTTCAAAAACCGTCAGAAGGAAAAACTTTGGTTTATTTCGTCCGGTATCAGGGTTCGGTGGCCTTAATTGACTTTAAATATTTCGATGGAGAAAAGTACCTCGGAAGAGTCAGTGGGAATAATTACGTTCTCTACGAATGCGATCCTGGGGAACATGTATTCTGGGTTTTAGCAGAAAACCAGGAGTTCATCAAAGGAAATTTCAAGCCAAATTGTACTTATGTTATTGAGGTACGACCTTTTCAACGGGTAGTAAGTGCAGGGGTTAACCTGTTTCAGATTTCCCCTGACGATAAAAAGGCATTAAAAAGTATTAAGACTTTATTCAGTAAAAAAGAACCGGCAGAATTGAAGGGGCAGGATGTTGATCAAAGTATACATATCAATGCCGCTATGGGCCAGTTTCATTCCGGCAAAGGGAAAGTGAGGGAATTTAATACGGAAAGGACATTTTGATTGTCTTGATTGAACTACATTTTAAATGAAGCGTAGCAATTTTTGAAATATTAGAAATCCAAAAAAATGAAAACAAAAACGATAATTAAATCAATTGTACTTCTATGTATCTTTTTCTTTATTTACTTGCCAGACACTTTTTCTCAAAACGGCTCAAATCCTAAATTGATATTACAAATAACTGTTGATCAATTAAGAGCCGATATGCCACGAACCGTTTATGACCGTTTGCCCGAAGGAGGATTTAAATATTTATATCAGCAGGGAGTTGTTTACGAAAATGCCCACCATCGCCACGCCAACACCGAAACGGTTGTTGGGCATACAACTTTAGCAACAGGCGCCGATCCTTCAGAACATGGAATGATTAGTAATTTATGGTACGATAAAGAATTGAAACGTACCGTTTATAATGTGGAGGATTACCGTTATCCGTTGATTGGTTCAGGTTTAGGTGTTGACAAAAACACAGAGATTGATCCAACTCAGGCGGCTGCTTCTACCGATGGAAGATCACCTTCAGCAATAGTTTCAACCACATTTTCCGATGAATTAGCCATGTTTACCAATGGCAAGTCAAAAGTATTTGGTGTTTCGGTAAAGGATCGTGGCGCAATTCCCATGGCTGGGCATGCCGGCAAAGCATTCTGGTTTAGTAAAGCCACCGGTGGATTTATAAGCAGTACTTACTATTACGACAACTATCCGGATTGGGTGAACAAATGGAACGGAAAAGAAAAGTTTAAAGCCTATGCCAATACAAGCTGGGAGTTAACCTACGACATTTCAACCTATATGCATGGAGAAGAGGACGACGTGCCTTATGAAACAAATCTGCCCGGGTATGGAGTAGTATTTCCCCATAATTTTGGAGATACGGATAATGGCTATTTTACAACATTTTTGACGCTTAGTCCGGCAGGAGATGAACTGACATTGGATTTTGCAAAAGAATTAATCGTTGCCGAACAATTGGGTACAGATAATATTACCGATTATCTATCTGTCAGCTTTTCATCAACCGATTATATCGGACATGCTTTTGGCCCGGCAAGCCTGGAAAGCGAAGACAACCTGATAAAGCTGGATAGAACACTGGCTGAGCTAATCAGTTTTGTGGATGAAAAAGTTGGACTGGATAATGTACTCATTGTTCTTGCTGCCGATCACGGAGGGCCTGATGTTCCTGACCGCCTGAAGAAGTTTGGCATTGACGCTGGCTATTTCGATATAAATACGGTTGACACATCAGCCATTAGCCAGGTATTTAAAAAGAAGTTCAATCTCACCGAGAAAATTGTTTCCGGCTATTTCCATCCTTACGTTTATTTAAACCGCGATATCATTGAAAAGAATAGATTAGATATCGATGAAGTTTCCCGGACGCTGGCGTATGAATTACAAAACCAGGAAGGCATTGCTTTTGCCATTCCTTCTATTGATTTGCTGGAAGGCAAACTTGCAGACACTGAACTGAACAGGTCGGTATTGAGGAACTATAATCCTAAAAGATCAGGTGAAATATACATTGTAAATGAACCCTATTGGTACATCAATGATTTCGATGGTTTAGAAGTGGCCAGTACACATGGCTCACCCTGGAAATATGACACTTCTGTTCCGATAATTTTTGCAGGAAATGGTTTGACTCATCATACTGTTTTTCGGAATGTAGAAACAGTTGATATCGCATTAACATTATCCAATTACATAAAAATAAAAATACCATCGGCCGCTGCCGGACAACCCCTGGTAGAAGTATTGAATAAATAAAAACGATATACAGAAATCACATTGATGAATAATAATTGATTAAAAAATGAAAAAGTTAATTTTTTGCATTACACTATTCTTGTCCGTGGCAGCTACTGCTCAGGACAATGCAGTACTTGATAAACTTAAGGAATTTAATTTTCCGGCCGAATTACTTGCGAAAAGTATTGGAGGTGCAGATACTGATGGAGATCATTCCTTTAACTTAACAACGACTGCTGATATAGATGCTGAGATCATTGTTGAAGAGGCAAAGTATGACCCAACGCAAAAAAAGGGTGAACAATGGATTCTGTTGTCTTATAACGGAAAAGATCCTTCAAAAAAGGAGATTAAACAGTTCAAAAAGGATCACAATATGAAAGAAGAGGAGATTAAAGCGAAAATCGACGATTCTTCCTGGGATATAGAATCCGACAATAACGATTACCTGGTGGTTAATTTTAGATACGATAGTTCTACCTTAAAATGGCGATATAAGTATCTGGCAGATATTAAAGGCAAAGCCTTCTTAAATAAAACTACCAAACAGCTTGAAAAAGTTGAATATGTAAATGTCAAACCAACAAAGATCAAACCTTTCAACGTTGATAAGTATTCTCTGGTTGTAGACTATATATTTAACGAAACAGAAAAAGTATACCAGGTAGAAAAGGAAGAAATAAACATGAATGCAAAAATGCTTGGACAAACAGTGCCTGTAAAATTTACTTCTGAATATTCTAATTATAAAAAAATATAAATAGCTTCATTTTCACCCGACAAGGAATAAAGAAATAAATTGACCAGGGATTGTTAAAAGAATTGCAACAAACTTATTCTACTGAAAATTCAGGTTCCTGAGCCTCGTCAATATCTTCTTCAATCGGGTTTCCTTCAGGCTTTTCTTCATCTTCAAACGGATTTTTACCATCTGTAAAAATCGGGTTGTCTTTGCGGCTTTCTTTATCCAGAGGAACGTATCCTGATGGTATTCCTGATTCGGATGCTTCATACGGGAAAACATCAACAATAGTGCTCACTGTAAGCGCCGAAACCACGTAAGGAATAACCAGAAATTCGAGGCTTTCTTCCAAGCGCAGTAAAGCTTCTTTCAGGTCGTCGGCCATGATCATGTAGTAAGTACGCATCTTTTTTTCCTTGCCGGCGTCTTCGTCAACCGTTACCAGGTTAATGGTAGCTTTAAACCACCACTCGCCGTTTTCGAAAGGAAATACTTCGGCTATTTTCGATTTTTTGATATCCACGATCTGGAACTCGCCACCCCGCACCATTTCCTGCATTTTGCGAATAATACGCGTTTCAGCATCGGTATACGATACTGCGTCGAGCAGGAAACTCTCGGTTACCATTTGTTCCTTACCGGTTTGAGAAACCTTTGAATATTTTACTTTACTTTCGAACCAGGTCTGCATCATGATCATCAAATTTTAGAGTCAGCAAAAATAACGATCGCTGGTTTTCACGATCGAAATAATCCGTTTAGTTATCAACAAAAAAACCAGTCGCCTTTCGACAACCGGTTTCGTGTTTTTCTAATCTAACTAAACTAACGTAAACTACCCTTGACCTTAATTGAAGTTAAATCTATAATAACAAGTTAATTAGTTTCGCTCAACACCTGCAGCTTTTGAAGAAAGGCCCCGCCCACTGGCGGGGCCATAAAACAGACAGCTACAGACTTAAAAGCTGAAGAAGATTATTAATTATAGGCACTTTCACCATGTTCGTAAACATCGAGGCCTTCTTCTTCAATGCGCTTAGAAACGCGCAATATATTTAGTTTCTTCAAGATGAAGAACAAGATCAAACCAAGACCGAATGCCCAAACAAAAAAGGCAAGAACGCCAATTGCCTGGATACCCAGTAATTTTGCACCACCGCCGTAGAACAAGCCTTCAGAAGTAGAGAATAAACCTACTGCCAAAGTACCCAGTGCACCGCTCACTCCGTGAACAGAGATAGCACCTACAGGGTCGTCAACTTTTAATACTTTATCGATAAACTCAACTGCGAATGGCAATACAAATCCGGCGATGATACCGATAAAAAGCGCACCCATTGGGTTTACAGCATCACAACCTGCAGTAATGGCCACCAAACCGGCAAGTGCACCGTTCAACGAAATCGACAGCGCAGGGCGCTTATAACGGAACCACGATACCAGCATAGCCGTAACAGCACCTGCAGCAGCAGCCAGGTTAGTGGTAACTGCAATGTGACCAATAGCAACAGCGTTGTCGGTACCGGCAGCAGCTAACTGCGAACCAGGGTTAAATCCGAACCATCCGAACCACAGGATGAATACACCCAGTGCTCCCAATGCCAGGTTGTGACCCGGTATTGCTTTTGCTTTTCCATCTTTTCCGTATTTACCGATACGCGGGCCGATAAGTGCAGCACCTGCCAAACCTACCCATGCACCAACCGAGTGTACGATAGATGAACCGGCGAAATCGTGGAAACCAAGCTGGCTTAACCATCCGCCACCCCATGTCCAGTGACCTGAGATCGGGTAAATCACTACGGTAATAACGATACTAAATATTAAATAAGATTTGAATTCTGTTCTTTCTGCCATGGCTCCCGATACGATGGTAGCGGCAGTAGCAGCAAATACTGTTTGGAAGAACAGGTCGGCATAATCAGAATAATTGTCGCCAAAACCATCGCTCATAAAGAACAGGTCAGGCATTCCGATAAATCCACCAATTGAATCACCATACATAATGGTGAATCCGATAATCCAATATAGTAATGAACCGATTGAGAAGTCCATTAAGTTTTTCATCAGGATGTTTGCGGTGTTTTTCGAGCGGGTAAAACCAGCTTCCACCATCGCAAAACCGGGTTGCATAAACATTACCAGAAATGCAGCAACTAACAACCACATATTGTCGATACCTATTTGTAGGCCTTGTAAAGTTTCTTCCATGATAATCTAATTTTTTTGCAGTTATTAATTATTCTTCTTTTCCTTTAATGAATAGCGACTCGTCACCCACTTCACCGGTTCTGATTCGGTACGATTCTTCGATAGGAAGAATAAAGATCTTACCGTCACCGATCTCGCCGGATCTCGCTGCACCAAGGATTGCAGAAACTGTTTTCTCTACGTTCTTGTCACGAACTATAATTTCAAGTTTGGTACGTTCGATCGAACTGGTGTCGTAAACCACACCACGGTAAACACGGCCTTCGCGTGCCTGACCAACACCTCTTACATCCCAGTAAGAGAAGAATTCAATACCAGCTTCGTAAAGTGCTTCAGTCACCTCATCGAATTTGGTTTTGCGTATGATTGCTTCAACTTTTTTCATTATCTGTATTTTTTTAGTTTATAGTAAGGTGTAGCAGACTACACCTTACTTTTCATTTTTTTAGAGAGAAATTCCAACTGTGATAAAGAATCCGCCGGTAGATGGATTGAGAATTACAGCACCTGAAACAGGCAATGAGAACGATTCAGTGATGGCAATTTCTTTTGAAGTACCAACAGCGATGTTACAGATATTGAATTCACCATCGTCGGTGTACTGACCGGTTCCGCCACCAAGAGTTAAATCTACTGAACCGAATGAATAACCGGCTTCCAGGTATAAGTCTCCTGAATCATCGCCAGTTCCGGCTCCTTCATAAAACATGTATGCACCTGTAAGTGAGAAGTCACCCAATCCAAGTGAAACCATTGGTTCAAAGAAATGGATACCGTCATCTTTGCTAAACTTGGTCCAGTCGCCACCGAAATAATAGTCGGTCAGGGTAAGACCCAAAGTTGAATTCTCGCCCAACGCAAATTCGTATCCGGCGTATAAGTCCATTTCAAAACCTTCAAGATCTGATGAGCTGACAGATCCCCAGGCACCGATGGCAAAACCACCTGCACTCATTTCAACATAAGGCTGGAAAGCAGGGCCTGAACCAAATTTGGCACCACGCCAAATGTAGCTTGAGTAAATGTCAAGTCCAGTGTCCCATTCCTGAGCTTTTGCATTGGGGGAAAACAATGTTACCAATAGTAACATACTAGCAGCAACCAGTAGTGTCTTTTTCATAATAGTTAAATTTAAAGTGTTAAACTGTCTTTTATATTTTGTTCGGTTTTTCAAATAAACCCCTCTTTAAAATGAGGCCTGTTTTCGGTTTTTTATATTTTATCGAACCTTTACCCCTTATTTTTTCTTTTCTGGTTCAAAAAAATGTATTTTTTGTGAGGACACCCCCCATTTCGACATATCAAATCACTTCGCTTAACAAATTATTAATATTTGAAACATTTTTTGTCCATTTTGATACATTTCAACCTCATAACGTGACTATTTTATACAACATGACACAGATTGTTGTCTATGGCATCGAAACAAAAGGAAAAAAAAAGACTGCTAAAGTGAAGTAAAACTGAAGTTTACAACCTTTCTTACTGTTTGGGAAACAAAAAAGAAATACAGACCAGGTTATGGCCCGGATAAAGAAGGGGAAATGTTAAAAAGCGGGATCTTACAAAAAGTTAGCGCAAAATTAAGAGGTACATTTTCTGAAACCGGGAAGCTCGTTTGTTCGGATTCAGGAAATTGATCGACTGGCTGGTCACTTTCTTATGCTGAGTAAATTCATGAGCCACCTCCATGGTTATTCCCATTTCCTGCATTTCCTCGTAACCGGCTTCGGTGGTATAAATCCAGGCGCCGGGATGTGGCAGGAAGTCTTCAAGCATCTCCTGCGTTTGCAAATAGGTGCCGTACGAATCGGAATAAAACAGCAATTCCCATAAACGGGCTTTTTCGCCGTAGATATTTAGCGTAGCTCCCGATTCGGCTTTTTCATTAAAAATTTCGGCGGCTTCTATCGAAGTTTCGTATTTACACATATTGGGCAGCATGTTGTAATTAATGGTAAACAACAATGCCGAAGATGCCAAAACCAACATCAATACCTGTTTTTTCAGATCTGCTTTTCTGAAAACAAGGTAAATCGATCCTCCCGCCATCAAAATTAAAAGCACCCAGTAAATAATTCGGGTTTCGGGGAAAAAGAATCCTGACATAAACGGGATCATGGCCATCAACAAAACGGCAATCACTTTATGAATAATGGAAAGCACTTTTTTCAGTTTCGCATATTGTTCTTCAGTAAAAAACCGGATCGTCCACTTCGAAGTGATGATAAAAAGAAATGGTACGGCGCTTAACATGTAGTGCGGATTTTTTTGTTTCGCCACACTCAGAATACCAAGAAAAAATACAACTGCAGCCAGATTAGCTACCTCAATCGTTTTAATCTCTGATTTTTTTAAGCTGATCAGGCTTTTGATTTCACTGAACATGGCAACCAGCATAAATACCGACCAGGGCAGCAACATGTACATCGAGGTGTGCAGGTAGAAAAAGTAATCGGTATTGGTTCCCTGGTATGAGCCCGTAACGCGCCCCATATTATTGGTCCAGAAATAGAATTTGATGCCTTCGAGCCCAAACTGCTGAAAAAGACCTAACAAAGCCGGTATAATAATAATGCCTACAATAACGGCAGCAACAATCCAGCGCAGGTTAAAAATTTCGCGCCACTGTTTATGCACTAAAAGATTGGCACCAACGGCGAATGCAGGAATCAGCATTCCTACCGGCCCCTTTGTCAGCATCGACAAACCAACACCAACGGCTCCAAGTATAAACTGATACCATTTTTTTTCGCGGAAAAAAGTCATAAACTGCCAAACGGCGAACACCACGAACGAAACCAACATCGTGTCAGTATGAATATCATTGTGAAAATGCAGGTAACTGAGCGAGGAAGCCCAGAAAATGGCTGCAAGCAGCCCGGTTTCTTTTCCGTAAAACAGTTTTCCCAAACGGTAAGTGGAATAAACTCCTAAAAACGAAACCAGGATAACGGCTACTTTATAGCCGATGGTCGAAACTCCGAAGATATTAAAGGTTATGGCTGCCAACCAGAACAACATTGGCGGTTTCTGATCGTAAGGCTCACCGCCTATTGTCAGGTTAATCCAGTCGCCATTATGCAATATTTCGCGACCAACTTGTGCATACTTCGCAGCGTTTACCAACAAAGGCACCGGAAGCGAAGCGATTATAACCAAAAGAATAACTATAACAACGGTAAAAATAAAATTACGATCCTTCAACATATCGGTAAGTTCAAATAGCTTAAAAACAATAAAAAACTTAAATTTGGCGCAATTTAGCATTAAACACTGATATGAGTAGAAAGGTTACGCCAATTTTAATCACCGACATTCTGGTTTACGGAATCATTATTTGGTTCATTGCTTTTGCAAAATTCAAAAGCATTGAAAGTTACGAAGCATTTCGTGTTGTGGTTCGCGAAGACGGATGGGTAGAATACCTCACGGCATTGTTCCTTTTACTGGGAGCGATTGTGCTCGGAAGCAATGCCATTAAATCAATGAGACAAAACGACAAGAAGCAGCTCCTGTTTTTTACGCTGGCCAGCCTCGTTTTCATTTTTGGCGCGGGCGAAGAAATTTCGTGGGGACAAAGAATATTTGGCATTCACACCAGCGAGTATTTTATGGAACACAACTACCAGGGCGAAACCAATCTGCATAATTTAAAAATAGGTGGTGTCGACCTCAACATCCTGATTTTCTCGAACCTGATGTTCATCGCACTGGCTTTTTACTTCATCATCCTTCCTTTATTGGTGTGGAAAGTAAAATTCATCCGGAAACTGGTCATTGATTTTGGTGTTCCGCTCCCCCGACTTCACCACATTATTTTACTGCTGGTCACCAACATTTCGGTGCCCTTATTAATTGGCATGAAAAAAGAAAGCGAATTGCACGAGTTGGCACTCACCGGAATTCTGTTTCTAGTGTTTCTGAATCCGGCAAAAAAGGTGTTTAATATTGAACTAAAAAAGGAAGAATAAAACCGTTTTAGCTTTTAAGTATTTTTTCGTCTGAGTTCCAGGGCTCGATAAATACCCACAAAAGAATAGTCACAAACATGGCTTCCCAAAGCTCCCAAATACGTTTGTCGGGAACCATTAAAACCAACCCTGTTGCCAGCAACATCACCACCGATTGCTTTATTTTCGGAAGTTGTACGCCGAAATTATCGATCAGGGCCTGAAATTTATCCCATTTACGGTAAAGCAGTTGTGCCAGCACAAAATAGAAACCGAAAATAATAACCAGACCCTGCGAAAAGATCAGCTTATTAATATTAACACCCCCCACTTCCAGGTTGTGCAGATTGGTTTCCTGCTGAATATTATTGGCGGCAAAAAATTCACCCGACTGAATGGAGAAAATACGCTGCCCCCACGAGATCTCTTCTCCAAATCCGAAGAATGCTCCAACAACTATCAGAATATTCAGAACCTTCCACCAGCGACCACGCGTTTTGTGTTCTTTGATGTAACGAATCAAAAACAGTACTGAAATCGAAAGCAGCACCAGTGCCGTAATATTTTCGAAAATTCCATCTTCAGCTACCAGGCTGTGATAAAATTCATCGGTATAATAAAATGAGGTTGCGCCTAAAAACGAGGCGGCTAGTAAAACGTACACTACAATTTTTATAATCTTTTCCATACTAATCTTTAAAATGTGCCATTTACTGAGTAATAAAATATTGTTCACTCAATTTTAATAAGCGATGCAAATTTATATAATATTACTAATTGTCTGCTGAAAATTAGGCACGAATGCCACCTCCTGTCGCAAAAATAGAAAAGCTAAGTGTACAAGTACCGACACAAATTCAGGCAACAGCAAGCAAAGCCAACAGACATAGCAAAATGTTTAAAATGGAAACCTTATCTTTGTGAAGCTTGAATTCAGGATTATTCAACATCCTTCGGTACTATACATTCAGGCAATGCATAAATAGAACAATATGAAACTCTGGGACAAGGGAACACCCGTCAATAAAGCGATTGAAGATTTTACCGTTGGCCGCGACCGCGAGCTGGACCTCCTTTTGGCGACTCACGATATACTTGGATCGATGGCGCATGTAACCATGCTCGAATCGGTTGGACTGATCGGCAAAGAAGAATTACCTGTGCTTCTGAAAGAATTGAAGCGCTTGTATAAAATTGCTGAATCAGGCGCTTTTAAAATCGAAGACGGTGTAGAAGATGTTCACTCGCAGGTAGAATTTATGCTGACCGAAACGCTTGGCGATCTGGGTAAAAAAATCCACAGCGGACGTTCGCGTAACGACCAGGTACTACTCGACCTCAAATTATTTACGCGCGATGCCATAAAGGAAATTACCGAAAGTACCGTAGCTCTAATCGATATTTTGCTCGAACGTGCAGAGGAGCTGAAAGATGTGCTGCTGCCGGGTTACACCCACCTGCAGGTAGCCATGCCTTCATCTTTTGGACTGTGGTTTAGCGCTTATGCCGAAAGCCTGACTGATGACCTGGAATTGCTGCGATCGGCTTATAAAATTACCAACCAAAATCCACTGGGATCGGCTGCAGGATACGGTTCATCGTTTCCGCTCAACCGTCAGATGACTACTGATCTTCTGGGATTCGAAAACATGAACTACAACGTGGTTTATGCCCAAATGGGACGAGGCAAAGTTGAAAAGATTGTTTCGTTTGCTCTTGCCAACCTGGCAGCCACCATTTCGAAAATGGCTTACGATGTTTGTTTGTACATGAGTCAGAATTTCAATTTTGTAAGTCTGCCAGCTGAATTCACTACGGGTTCGAGCATCATGCCACACAAAAAGAACCCCGATGTTTTTGAGCTGACGCGTGCCCGTTGCAACAAATTGCAGGGAGTGCCTGCACAAATCGGGTTGATCATCAACAACCTGCCAAGTGGTTATTTCCGCGACCTGCAAATGGTGAAAGAAGTTTTTCTTCCTTCATTTAAAGAACTGAATGACTGCCTGAACATCGCAGGACTTGCCTTGAAGAACATGACGGTTAATACCAAAATCCTGGACGATCCGAAATACGACTACCTGTTCAGTGTTGAGGAAGTTAACAAGCTTGTACTGCAAGGAGTACCTTTCCGTGAGGCCTACAAAATAGTTGGCGGCCAGATAGAAAGCAACACTTTCTCACCTGAAAAAATGGTGAATCATGTTCACGAAGGCAGCATTGGAAATTTGGCGTTGGATAAAATTCAAACCAAAAAGGAAAAGACCTTAAAAAGCTTCAATTTCCTTACCTTGGAAGAAGCCAGGCAAAACATGCTGAATACGGCAGGTTAAGTATCTGAAAACGTGACAAATGTCACGTTACTACATATTTTTCGACTCCTTAATAATGACTTTTCTCAAGAAATGAAAGGTTAATTGTATGTTATTTAACAGACAAAAGTGATTATTTGATTGTAAATTCTCACTTCATTATTTATTTTTGGTTTCACTTCGTAAGTTTTATTTGAGAATAGCTTACATTTTTGCAATAATTGATTTTTGACAGCGGTTAATTATTGCGTATAAGGGGAAATTTAAACAGAAGAAAAGATGATGCAGAAGAGACTACCGGATGCACAGGGTCTTTATAACCCTGTGAACGAACACGATAACTGTGGGATTGGTTTTGTAGCCCATATTAAGGGCAAACCGTCGCACGACATTGTAAACCGTGGATTGGAGGTACTGCGGAACATGGATCACCGGGGTGCTACTAGCGCCGATAATTCAACCGGTGACGGTGCCGGATTGCTAATGCAGATCCCGCACGAGTTTATCACCGACGTTTTGAAATTGAATGTTGGTCCGCAGGGAAAATACGGAACAGGATTGGTCTTCCTTCCAAAGGATGAAATAGAAGCCAATATCTGTACCGAGATCCTGAGCAAACATGTTGAGGCAGAAGGCCTGACATTGCTGGGATACCGCGACGTACCCGTCGACAGTTCGGCTCCTGGCGAGATCGCCAAAACAACAGAGCCATTCATTAAGCAAATATTTGTAAAAGCCGATCTTGAAAAAGATGCGCTGGAGCGTAAGTTATACATTGTACGTAAACTGGCTGAGAAGGAAGTTCGCGATTCGAACCTGAAATACAAAGACAGTTTCTACCAGCCCAGTTTATCGGCCAAAATAATTGTTTACAAGGGAATGTTTACGCCCGATCAGCTGAAGGCATATTACCTTGACTTTAAAAACGAGAAGTTTAAAAGTGCCATTGCCTTGGTTCACTCGCGTTTTAGTACCAATACCTTCCCAACCTGGGATTTGGCGCAGCCATTCCGTATTGTTGCACACAACGGCGAAATCAACACCGTAAAAGGCAACCGCTTGTGGATGCAAGCCCGCGAGGCACTTATGAAATCGGAAGTTTTTGGGGAAGACCTTAAAAAACTGCTTCCGGTGATTGAACCCGGAAAATCGGATTCAGCTTCGTTTGATAACGTACTGGAATTCCTGCACATGACCGGCCGTTCGTTGCCGCACTCCTTGTGTATGATGATTCCGGAATCGTTCAACCAGAAAAACCCGATACCCGAAAGCTTAAAAGCTTTCTATGAGTACCACTCTACCATAATGGAGCCGTGGGACGGACCGGCGTCGATGGTTTTCTCCGACGGACGTTACATTGGAGGAACACTCGACAGAAACGGGTTACGCCCGTCGCGTTACGTGATCACCAAAAACAACCTGATTGTTATGGGTTCAGAGGTTGGTGTTCAAACATTCCCGGCTGAAGAGATCAAAGAAAAAGGACGTTTGCGTCCGGGTAAAATATTACTGGTCGATACGCAACTCGGAATCATAATTCCTGACCAGGAAGTTAAAGAACAGTTGAGTCGTCGCAATCCGTATCAAATGTGGTTAAAAGAAAACCGCATGATGATGAAGGATATCACGGTAAAACAACGTGTTCCTTCTTCCATTGATAATTTCGAGACCTATTCGAAAGTATTCGGATACACCAAGGAAGACATGTACGAGTTGATCCAGCCCATGAGTGTCGTCGGTGCCGAACCTACCAGTTCGATGGGTAACGATGCACCTCCGGCTGTTTTCTCAGATCAACCAAAACGCCTGTTCGACTACTTTAAACAGAGCTTTGCACAGGTCACCAACCCGCCTATCGACCCGATTCGCGAAGGTTTGGTTATGGCACTCACCAATTATATCGGATCATTGCATTCAAACATCCTGGACGAAAATCCGGATCATTGCAAACTGATCAAATTTAACGAGCCGCTTATTACCAACACCGACCTTGGAAAGATCAAGGATCTGAAGGATGAAATGTTTTCGCACAAAACCATCCCGATGGTGTTCCCGGTAAAAGACGGCGCTGAAGGTTTTAAAAAGGCACTTGACGAACTGTTGGCTGAGGCCGAAAAAGCCGTTGACGATAAAAAGAATTACATCATTCTAACCGACCGGAATATTTCGGAAGATATGGCTCCGATCCCATCGTTACTGGCCGTTGCAGCCGTTCACCACCACCTGATCCGCAGCAAGAAAAGGATGCAGGTTGGTATCATTGTGGAAACTGCTGAAGCCCGCGAAGTGAACCACTTTGCGTTACTGCTGGGTTATGGTGCCAGTGTAATTAATCCTTACCTGGCCTATGCTGCCATCGATCACATGGTGAAGGAAGGCAAGATTGATATTGAATACAAGGAAGCCCGTAAAAATTACATCAAGGCTGTTGGCAAAGGATTGTTGAAAGTATTCTCTAAAATGGGAATTTCAACCCTGCGCAGCTACCATGGCGCCCAGATTTTCGAAGCAATAGGTGTAAGCAATGATGTAATCAACAAATATTTTACCGGAACAACTTCGAAAATAGGAGGTGTTGGCCTGGAGGAAATTTGCAAGGAAACTTCAATGTTTCACGAAGCAGCCTACAAGCCTGACAATGCTCCGGAACCTTTCCGTTTTGAAAACTCGGGCAATTACGCCTGGAGAAAATACGGTGAACACCACGCCTGGAACCCGGAAACCATTGGCTTACTGCAGTGGGCAACCCGCACCAACGATTACGGCAAATACAAAGAATACAGCGCACTGGTTGACAAACAAAACCAACGGCCGGCCTTTATTCGTGGCTGTTTCAACCTGAAACGAAATCCTATTCCGATTGATCAGGTTGAACCGATCGAGGAAATCATGAAGCGATTCGTAACAGGTGCCATGTCGTACGGTTCGATCAGTAAAGAAGCACACGAAGCTTTGGCGGTTACCATGAACACCATTGGCGGACGAAGCAACACCGGTGAAGGCGGTGAAGATCCTGCACGTTTTGGTACGCTGAAAAACAGTAAGATCAAACAAATCGCGTCGGGACGTTTTGGTGTTACCAACAACTACCTGACCAATGCCGACGAACTTCAGATTAAAATTGCACAGGGAGCAAAACCAGGAGAAGGTGGACAGTTACCCGGGTTTAAGGTGAACAAGATCATTGCAAAAACCCGTAACTCAACGCCTGGAATTACGCTGATTTCGCCACCTCCGCACCACGATATTTATTCGATTGAAGATTTAGCACAGCTGATCTACGATTTAAAAGTAACCAACCCAAGAGCTAAAGTTTCGGTGAAACTGGTGTCTGAAGACGGTGTTGGTACCATTGCAGCCGGTGTGGCCAAAGCATTCTCCGATGTAATTATCATTGCGGGTGCCGACGGTGGAACCGGAGCAAGTCCTGCAAGTTCGATCAAACATGCCGGATTACCGGTTGAATTGGGAATTGCAGAAACGCAACAGACACTGGTTCTGAACAACCTTCGCGGACGTGTTAAATTACAGGTCGACGGTCAGTTGAAAACCGGTCGCGATGTAGTAACTCTGGCCTGTCTGGGTGGTGAAGAATTCGGATTCTCAACTTCTGCACTGATCGTTCTGGGTTGTATCATGATGCGTAAATGCCACATGAACACCTGCCCTGCCGGTATCGCTACCCAGGATAAAGAACTCAGAAAACGTTTTATCGGTAAATCGGAGTACACCATTAACTTCTTCCGCTTTATTGCTGAGGAAATTCGCGAATACCTGGCAGAAATGGGATTCCGCAGGTTCAGTGAAATTGTTGGACGTACCGATCTGCTGGAGGTAAATCAAAATGTTACCAACTGGAAAATGAAAACTGTTGACTTCTCGAAACTGCTGTATTTACCAAAAGAAGCAGAAGATGTTGACATTCATAATACGCATCCGAATCATCAGGATATCTCGCAACACATGGATAACCAGTTGATCCGCGATTCGAAAAAAGCATTAAACGGTGCTGAGAAAGTTTGGATACAACGCAATATCGTGAACGTTGACCGTACGGTGGGCGCCATGTTATCCGGACAAATATCAAAACGTTATGGCGAATCAGGCTTGCCGGATGACACAATTAACTGTACTTTCCACGGTACTGCCGGACAGAGTTTTGGTGCTTTCCTTACCAAAGGAGTAACATTCCGTTTGGAAGGCGATTCGAACGACTACATCGGGAAAGGACTTTCGGGAGGTAAAATCATCGTTGTTCCGCCAATTGGTTCTACATTCAAACCTGAAGAAAACATCCTAATCGGGAATACTTCGCTTTACGGAGCAACAAGCGGCGAGGCCTACTTCCGAGGTGTGGCAGGCGAACGTTTCTGCGTGAGAAACTCGGGTGCAAAAGCAGTTATTGAAGGTACCGGTGACCACTGTTGCGAATACATGACCGGAGGTCGCGTTGCAGTTCTTGGTAGAACCGGACGTAACTTCGCAGCGGGTATGAGCGGCGGTATTGCCTATGTGCTCGACGAGGTTGGAAACTTCGATTATTTCTGTAATACAGGTCTGGTTGAACTTTCACCTGTTGAAGACAAAGCCGACATTAAGGAACTGCAGGAAATGATCAGCAAACACCTTACTTATACACAGAGTGCGGTGGCTTCCAAAATCCTTACTAACTGGGAAGCTTACCTGCCAAAATTTGTGAAGGTGATTCCGTTCGAATACAAAAAAGTTCTGCAGGAACAGAAGTTGAAAGAGTTGCAGAAGAAGTTACAGTTGACTGAAGATGATCCTTCACGTCACGAATAAACGTTACCTGCAGTATTAGTTAATCGAAAAAAAGAAAACAAGATATGGGAGATCCAAGAGGATTCATGACAGTAGGCCGAATTGATGCCGGCTACCGCCCGAAAGAGGAAAGGATTTTTGACTACGGGGAAGTAGAGCAGACACTGAATGAAAAGGACCGTAAATTACAGGCTTCGCGCTGTATGGATTGCGGCATACCATTTTGTCACTGGGGATGCCCTGTAGGAAGTAAAATTCCGGAATGGCAGGATGCCGTTTACAAAGGAAACAAAGCAGAAGCTTACTATATTTTACATTCTACCAACAGTTTCCCGGAAATAACCGGTAGAATTTGCCCGGCACCCTGCGAAAAATCGTGTGTGCTGGCCATTCACGATGAAGCTGTAACCATTCGCGAAAACGAATGTGCAACTGTTGAACAGGCTTTTGAAGCCGGAATTGTGGTGGCCAATCCGCCAAAATCGCGTACCGGTAAAAAAGTGGCGGTTATTGGGTCAGGGCCTGCCGGTTTATCGGCTGCCGACTTGCTGAACAGGGCCGGTCACACGGTAACCGTATTCGAAAAGAATGATGCGATCGGTGGATTACTGCGTTACGGTATCCCCGATTTTAAATTGAACAAACGAGTTATCGACCGCCGTTTAGCACTCTTTGTTGACGAAGGAATTGAATTCAAAACCAACGTAAATGTTGGTGTTGATATCACAAAAAAAGAATTGCTCAAAGACTACGATGCCGTTGTTTTAGCAATGGGTGCCGAGCAGCCACGTGACCTCGAAGTTGAAGGTCGCGATTTGGATGGCGTTCATTATGCAATGGATTTTCTGACCCAACAAAACAAAGTGGTTTCAGGTCAGACTATTCCTGAAAATGTTCGCATTCTGGCAGAAGACAAAAACGTTCTTGTTATCGGTGGTGGTGATACCGGCTCCGACTGTGTGGGAACTTCGGTTCGCCAAAAAGCAAAATCGGTAACACAAATCGAGATTCTTCCAAAACCTCCGGAAAAAAGAGTGGATAATAATCCATGGCCTTACTGGCCAAACACCTTGCGTACTTCAAGTTCGCACCAGGAAGGTTGTACCCGTCGCTGGAGCCTTAACACCAAACGCTTCATCGGAGAAAACGGTGTGCTGAAACAGGCCGAAATTGTTCAGGTTGAATGGACCAGCGAAAACGGACGTTGGGTAATGAACGAAGTGGAGGGCACAACTGAAATCATCGATGTTGATTTGGCACTGCTTTCAATGGGCTTCACTCAGCCGGTTCATAACGGACTGCTCGATAGTCTGGGTGTGGAATACGATCCAAGAGGAAATGTAAAAGTAGACGATAAAAAACAAACTTCTGTTGACAGGATTTTTGCTGCAGGAGATATTGAAAAAGGAGCCAGTTTGGTGGTACACGCCATTCAGGCCGGTAAAGTTGTTGCTGAGAATGTTGACGCATACCTCAGGAACGGTAAGTAAAAACCAGAAAAGATTTGAATTAACAATAGTGCAGTTTTTTCAGGAGGGCGGATAAGGAAATTTCCTAACTAATCACTTTCCCTTGACCATTTGAACGTGATTACATCCTGTCCTCCTTTTTTTCTGCCCTAATTTCCCGAATTCATCCCCAAATTCTGCAGCTGCGTCTACAGCGTGAAGAGAATTTATTAATTACCTTGTGGATATTTTATTTAAACCAACTCGTTCAAATGAAAACCGCTATCCTGATAATTGTAGTTCTGCTCACGCTTCAAAGTTGCTCGCGCAAATCTGACTCCACCCCGCTGGTTGACTATGTAAATCCTTTGATCGGAACCGCTCCGGCCTGTACTTTAAACGCATTAAGTCACGGGAAAGGATCAGAGAACAATGCCCAGGTAGTGCCGTATGTTACCACACCCTTTGCCATGACCAACTGGACACCGCAGACCAGGGCCACTGAAACAAAGTGTATTGCGCCCTATTATTATAACGACTCCATCATTAACGGATTCAGGGGAAGTCACTGGTTAAGCGGATCGTGTGTGCAAGACTACGGCAGCATGAGCATTATGCCAGTTTCAGGAGACCTGATTTGTTCGACAGAGAAAAGAGGCTCCGGATTTTCGCACCAAAAAGAAACTTCAACTCCATACAACTACACCGTTTATCTGGATGACTACAACATAAAAACAGAAATGACTGCCACCAAACGCTGCGGTATGCTTCGTTTTACCTTTGAAAATGCCGGGTCTGCACATATTATTTTAAATCCGAACAGCGACGAAGGCCAGGGATTTACTGCAATCATAAACGAACAAAATGAAATTGTTGGCTACAATCCGGTGCACCGCATTTATCAGGGCTGGGGCGAAGCAGCCGGTTTTAGCGGCTATTTTGTAGCACGGTTCAACCGCGATTTCGACAGCTTTGGCGTTTTTCAGGGAGAAGATATTATGGAGCGGGATACGGCAATTCGAAATGTGCAGGACCTTGGCGGCTATGCGACTTTTCTGGTTCAATCAGGGGAAAGTATTGAAGTGCAAATTGGCACTTCGTTTACCAGCATTGAACAGGCACGTAAAAACCTGGATGCCGAGCTGGCTAATAGGAATTTCGAACACGTGGAAGCCGAACTAAAAGCCACCTGGGAAAAAGTGCTGAACAAGGTTCAGGTGGAGGGTGGCAGTACCACCGACAAGACAAAATTTTATACCGCACTTTATCACAGTCTTTTGCATCCACGAACCTTTAACGATGCAGATGGAACTTATTTAAGTTTTTCCGGTGGCAAACAGGTACTGAATTCAGGCGACAAAGATTACTATGTTGATTTTTCGATGTGGGACACCTACCGTGCCTCGCATCCTTTATTTAACCTGCTTATGCCCGAAGCAAATGCCAACATGATGTGGAGTTTGCTCGATAAAGCAAAAAACGGAGACTGGCTTCCCATTTTTCCATGCTGGAACAGCTACACTTCTGCCATGATTGGCGACCATGTAATAACAACCCTCGCCGACGCCAGTATCAAAAATATCATCGATATCAGTGACGAGGAATATCAGTACCTGATTAAAAACGCATTCGAAACACCTGCCAATTTCGAAGATTACAAAAACGGCAAAGGCCGCCGGGCTTTAAGTTCGTACTTAAAATATGGTTACGTTCCGTTGGAAGACGGGGTAAGAGAATCGTTTCATAAAAACGAGCAGGTTTCGCGCACGCTGGAATATGCCTTCGACGATTTTGCCCTGAGTAGAATTGCACTAAAAAGAAACGACACCCAAAATGCCGAGGAATTGCTGCAACGTGCACTGAATTATAAAAATGTATACAGCAAAGCTGATACCTGTGTTCGCGGGCGTTTTGCCGATGGAAGCTTTACACCTGATTTTGATAAACTGAAGCGCATGTCCTACATCACCGAAGGAACGCCGTGGCAATATACCTGGTATGTTCCACATGATATTAACGGACTAAAGGAGCTGATGGGAGGAGAAAAAGATTTTGCTGAGCAACTCGATCGTTTTCACGTAAGTGGCCAGTACTGGCATGGCAACGAACCGGGACACCAAATTCCGTTTCTGTACAATTACTGCGGCCAACCCTGGAAAACTCAGGCTCTGGTTTCGGAGATCATGCTAAATGAATACGATGCCGGCGTTGGTGGCTTAAGTGGCAACGACGATGCAGGCCAGATGTCGGCCTGGTATGTTTTTGCAGCACTTGGTTTTTACCCGGTGAGTCCTTCAGTGCCTGAGTATGTAATTTCGGGCCCGCATTTCGACCGGATAAGCATACAACTTAACAACACCAATTTAATCATTGAAGCACCAGGCGCCTCATCCGGGAAGAATTACATTCAAAATGCAAAACTAGACGGCAAGATTTACACCAAAAACTACCTTAATCACTTCGACTTGTTAAAGGGTGGAAAACTGGAGTTTGAAATGGGAAGCACTCCGAATAAAGACTGGGGAACTGCGCAGAAAGACCGTCCTTATTCATTAAGCCGGGAATAACATTTTATAAAGTCAGCTCAATACCTTCCGGCCGTTTGTGTTTCCAACGGCGGTGCGACCACAAATAATATTCCGGTGTTTCGCCAATGATTTCTTCCATCCGGCGAATGTAGGTCAGCAGTATATCTTTCGATTCCACTTTGCAGGGCTCTTCAAAAAGCAGGGAAAGACCGGCTTCGTAATGTCCCCGTCGCAATTTTTTTAGGTGAAGAAAAAAGACCGGCTGATTGGTTTTTGCAGCAATTTTTTCGGGGCCGCTAAAAAACGGAGCTTCACGGTTTAGAAACATGGTCCAGAATGGTGAATTGGCCGCCGGGGTTTGGTCGGCTGCCAGCCAAAGCGCAATCGGATCTTTTTTGCGTACAGCATCGATGGCCACACGCGCCGATTTGTGAACCGGAACCGATTCGCCTCCCCATTTCTCGCGAGAGTGTGCAACAAAGCGATCCATGGCATAATTGCCACGAAGCGGATTCACGATCATCAGCAATTTGTAGTTCCACCGGCTTTGAATGGAAGAACACCACTCCCAGTTATTGTAATGAAATCCGAGCAGGATGATGCTTTTTCCTTCGCGTGTATATTTTTCCGTCAGCTCCAGGCCTTTCACCGACAGCCGCTTTTTCATCTCGCTGTCGCTCATGCTGTACAACTTCACTGTTTCGAGGGCAAAATCGCAGAAATGACGGTAGAACTTGTTCAATATCTGTGTTTTCTCCTCCTCTGATTTTTCGGGGAAAGCGTAGGTCAGGTTTTCGAGAATCACCTTTTTACGGTACTTCACAACATTCTTCAGCAAAAAATAAAATACATCCGAAATGCCATAGATCACCAAAAAAGGAAGCTTTGAGATGCCCTTTAAAAACAACACCAACGTGCCGTTCAATAACTTTTTGAGCGGACTTTCATGAAAACGTTTATCGCGTTTGGCCAATTCCTGATCTACCATTCGTAACTTTTTTATTGAATCAGTGGAAGATTTTCCGGTCGTTTGTGCTTCCATCTTCTGTGGCTCCAAAGATAATACTCCGGTTCTTCTTTCAGCACTTCTTCCATCTTTTGAATATAGGAAAGCAGCACTTCATACGGTTTCGCTTTTGCAGGCTCCTCGCATAAAAGTGTGAATTCGTATTCGTATTTTCCTCTGCCCAGGCGATGCACGCGTTGAATCAACACCGGTTGATTGGTTTTTCGGGCTATCTTTTCAGGGCCGGCAAAAAAAGCAGCTTCGCGATTAAAAAAGTTGGCCCACATTCCCTGGTCGGGCAATGCACTCTGATCGGCTGCCAACCACGTTAATGTGGGAATATTCTTCTTTTGAAGATCGAACATCACCTTTGCCGACCGTCCCATCTGAACACCCAAACCACCCCATTTTTCGCGCGACTTGAGCAGGAAATCGTCCATTGGCTGGTTCTTGCGCATTTTGTTGTACACCATCAAAATTCTGTGTTTGGCGACAGTTTGAATAAAACTTGCCCATTCCCAGTTGTGATGATGATAAGCCAGTACAATTATACTTTGTCCCTTTTCGGCATAATTATTCAGCATATCGAGCCCCTTAAAACGAACACGTCGACTCATCTCCTTTTCCGACATCCCGTACATTTTCATCGACTCAATAAAAAGGTCGGCAAAATGACGGTAGAATTTATTTCGAATAGCTAAAATCTCTTCATCCGATTTTTCGGGGAAGGCATGTTTCAGGTTATCAATTATCACCGCACTGCGGTAGTTCACAACATTCCGAAGTAAAAAATGGATAAAATCGGCCAACAGATACAGAAAGCTTAAAGGTAGCAGGGCAAAAAATTTAAGGATAAGAACCACAGCATGGTTACCCAAATTCTCAAAAAAGCCAACTGTGTTTTCTTTCTTCTTCTGCATGTATTGAAAAAAGCCTTTGTTAAAGAAATATCTTTTCTGTTTTATTTCTGCCGAAAAGCAAAACCAAAACTACATTTTTAAGCTAACATTAGCTAAATTTATTTCTATATTCGAAACAAAACAGAAGCATGAAGACAATTGTAATTTCTTTTATCATCACATTATTAGCAAGCAGTTTGATCGCACAAAATACATTTATCGCTCATCGCGGGGCATCGTACCTGGCACCCGAAAACACAGTAGCTTCGGCTAAACTGGCCTGGGAACTTGGAGCCGATGCAGTTGAAGTTGATGTTCACCTGACAAAAGACAACCGGGTAATTGTTATTCACGACAAGGATACTAAAAGAACCTGCAGCGGAAAGAAAAACCTGGTTATCGCCAAAGCGCCGTCGGTGCTTTTACGCGATCTGGATGCCGGTGTTTGGAAAGGTAAGGAGTTCAAGGGTGAAAAATTACCTTATCTCGGCGAGATTATTGAAACTGTGCCTGAAGGTAAAACGCTGGTTGTTGAGATTAAAGCAGGTGGTGAAGAGATTATTCCGGCACTGCGCAGGGTAATTGATAAAAGCGGTAAAATCGATCAGATTGTATTTATTAGTTTTGGCTGGGAAACTATCATCAATACCCACAGGGAATTCCCTGATAATAAATGCTACTGGCTTAGTTCGGTAAAACAGGGACTAAACAGGAAAATGGAAGAAAGTGCCGAATTGGGCCTTACCGGTGTTAACCTGAAATACTCGATTATTGATGAAGCTGTAATGGATGAGGCCAAAAAATTAAATCTGGAAGTACTAAGCTGGACCATCGATGAACCGGCCGAAGCAAAACGGCTGACAGCTATTGGCGTTAAAGGAATCACTACCAACCGCCCAAAATGGTTAAAAGAGGAAATGAGTAAACTGTAAAAAAGGGACTCCTTTTTCTGGAATCCCTTTAAAAATCCGACGTTTTTTGAACAGTGCCTTATTCGCACACAGCTTTATTATGGAATTACTTTTTCAAAGGTAAGTTCAGAATGTGTTAACTCGACTTAACACTAGTAAATTATTGTTAAACAAAATTGAACAATGTTAAATATGTTAAATTATTGATACTGCTTCAAATGTTAGGATTGTGTGCTACCACCAGTTGAAATGCGCCTTTCCCAATCAGCTTCGTTTTGTTAATGGTAAATCCGTTTTCGGGTAAAATCGTGTTTAATCCACCTGCTGCGGAATACTGTTTAAAATTTCGGTTGTGTTCAACCCCCGCCAGAAACTCTGCAATCTTGCTGCTTACTCCTACATAATTTGCAGGTAAGGGAACCGCATAATCCAGAATAACAATTCGTTTTGCTATCTTTTTTATTTCTGAAAGAATGGGACTCTGCAACTCCGGAGCAAACTAGTGCAGAGCCATGGAAAGTATGGCCACATCAAATTTACGGGAATAAAACATGCTTAGATCAGTAGCATTGCAAACCACAAATGATGCATTGGTGATGTTTCTTTTTGCTGCATTTTTTATTGCATGGTTCACCATCGACTCCGATAAATCGACACCGGTTACAGTGGCTGCCTTGCCGGCCACTTCAAAAAGCTGAACACCGGTTCCGCAGGCGATATCAATTACATGATCTCCCTGTTCTATTTCCAGGGCCACCCTTTTTCGGAGTCCTTGCAACAAGGGATCGATCAGTTTGCTGTATACAAATCCGGTTTCCAACATACATTTTGTTATTACTGTCGATGATACAATGGATAAATCAATACGTATTATCTAAATTCGCCTTCGCCTCCCAGCCTGGGTAATAACTTAACTACCTGTAAAAATCAGAAAAATGATGAAAAAGATGTGCTTCATACTGGTTTTTCTTCTTCTTTTTAAACCCGAAAATGCTTTCTTTGTTGTTTAGCTCAACATTATAAAATTATTACAATGAATAAATCATCAGCACTTTTCATCCTTCTGCTTATCCTATTTACCGCTTTTAAATCCGACAAACCTGCGTATTTCCTGTTCGACCAAAAAGGGAAGCCCGAGAAATATGAGAAAATGCTGAAGCAACTGGAAGATGCCGACATTGTTTTGTTCGGCGAATTGCACGACAATCCGATCTCGCACTGGCTGCAGCTGGAACTCACAAAAGACCTGTACAAACTAAAAGGCAAGGACCTGGTGTTGGGTGCTGAAATGTTTGAAAGCGACAATCAGCTGATTATGGATGAATACCTGTCGGGCGAAATTTCGCAACGTTACTTTGAGGACGAAATCCGACTGTGGCCCAACTATAAAACCGATTATAAACCACTGGTTGAGTTTGCCAAAGACAGCGGCTTGTATTTTGTGGCCACCAATGTTCCGCGACGCTATGCTTCGCTGGTCAATAGCAAAGGTTTCGAAGGACTTGAAGGATTATCGGACGAAGCAAAAGTCTTTTTGCCACCACTGCCACCCGCTTACGATTCAACATTGAATTGCTATGCCAGCATGATGAACATGGAAGGAATGGGCAGTCACGTAACTTCTAATTTCCCAAAAGCTCAAGCCACAAAAGATGCTACCATGGCACATTTCATTCTTAAAAACTGGAAGCCCGGAAAAATGCTGTTGCACTACCATGGTGCTTATCACAGTCAAAATTTCGAAAGCATTTACTGGTACCTTAAACATGAAAACCCAAACCTTAAAATCGCCACGATTCACTCGGTGATGCAAAAAGATGTTTCGGAATTGAAAGAAGAAAACACCGGTCTGGCTGATTTTACGATTTGTGTGGATGAGGATATGACGCGGACAAGATAAAAAAGAGGCGACAACCAAAGTTGCCGCCTCCCGGATCTCAAATACTATTCGTGTTTCAGAATTAGTTTTCGTGTATAAACCTGCTCGTTTGTTTCAATCTGTATCAGGTAGACCCCACTAACGTGGCTGCTCAAGTCGAGTTCCACACGTTTCGTTTGGCGGAACTCTTTTCTCAGCACTTCCTGTCCGTTAATTGCTTTAATCCTGATCTCGCCACTAAGGTCAGCACTCGAGTCAAACTCAACAAACACATCTCCTTTTGATGGATTTGGATACAAGGTGAGTCCAAAATCCTGAACATCCAATGAGGGTTCAATGGCTGTAGCAATCTCTGCCGATTTATTCGCAGTACTTGCTGTACCCAGACTGAATCCCGACTGTACTTTCAGATTACCACCTCCAAGGCTCTGTTCATAGGTTTCAGTGCCGCTCCAGTTGCTAGAGAAAAGTAAGGTGTTTCCATCCCAAACGGTAATTCCTAATTGATCGTTTTCACCCGGCTCTCCGCAATCGGTCAGGGTTGCCCGGATCTCCAGATTTCCTCCCAAACTGATCGGGCTTAACGGATCGGTTATATCGGTCAGGTTAGCCTTGGAAGTAAATTCAGCCACATCGCATTCGCCTTCAGCCCCCAGATTCACACCCAGTGAGTTAGTAGCGTTGGTTTTAAATTTGTACAGATGCACAATTCCATCTGGCTCTAAACGACGTACAATCAGTGTCATTTTACCCTGCAAGTTTTTGCCTTTTTTATTGAACTTGACATTGAAACCAAAATTGGTCTTTCGTCCCAAATCCCCGGCATAGGCACCGCCTGATTCTTCGTTAATGAGATAACCACCACCTGTTATAAAGTCACCGGCAGGCAGGTAGACATTTACGACCGAAACATCTTCACAGGCTTGGTTATTCATATGCCGACCTCCAACCTGTAGCGATATCTCAAAGTTTTCTGCTTCCGCATTTCCAATATCGAAGGTATGCAGGAGTGATACATATCCAATAGTTGAATCATTTGGATCGGCTACCGGAACCAATAGGCCGCCAATTGAAGTTCCGTCTTCGTAAAACTGCACAGTTGCATTTTCGATATTTCCCGGGAACAAATCATCCATTTCGTAAATGGTAGCTGTCAACAATACTTCCACCTGGCTGCTGTTTGCACCTGAAGTGGCGGAGAACAGTGGCCCGGTGTACTCGTAACAAGCATCTTCTGCTTTGATGGTGAAGGTCTGATTATCCGACGTAGCAGCAAAAGGACAATCCAGTTCATAGTTAGCAGTGAAACTTACATCACCCGGTGCCTGATTCAGGATTAGGGTCGTAGAAGCTTCACCTGATCCGTCAGTTACGGCTGAAACGTTTTGTGTTCCCACTGTAAAAAGGATTTTTTTACCAGCCATTCTATTTCCCGACAAGTCATCCGTCAGCGTTGCCGTTAAGGTTACCTGGTCGGAATACTGACCGGAGAACACCCCTGAAATAGCCAGTGTGGTCGGTCTCAACAAGATCGATACAGTCGCCTCTTTTGTATTCACGTTTCCGTTCACATCAATTACGGTTAAGGTAACTGTATTGTCTCCCAGGTTGTCACAATCAAAGCTGTTCGGATCTACACTCATGGTTGCAATACCACAGGCATCCGATGAACCAATATCAATGTCAGAAGCAACTATAGCTGTGTTTCCCTGTTGATCGAGGTAGATAGAAATGTCCTGAGTGATTACGACCGGCTTTACCGTGTCAATTACTGTAACAGTAGCAGGAGCAGTTTGTACGTTTCCATTCACATCAGTGACAGTCAGTATTACCGGAACATCGCCAACATCGCTGCAATCAAAGTCTGTGATATCGGTTTCATAAGTTTGTATTCCGCAGGCATCACTTGAACCGTCATCGATCGAATCGGCTGCAATGCTCATGTTGCCACTGGCATCCAGGTAAACTGTGATGTCTTTGGTTTCAACTACCGGTTTTACTGTGTCAATTACTGTGACAGTAGCCGGAGCGGTTTGTACGTTTCCGTTCACATCGCTAACGGTGAGAACTACCGGCACGGCTCCAACATCGCTGCAATCAAAGTCTGTGATATCGGTTTCATAAGTCAGGATTCCACAGGCATCATTTGAACCGTCATCGATCGAATCTGCTGCAATGCTCATGTTCCCACTGGCATCCAGGTAAACTGTGATGTCTTTGGTTTGAACTACCGGTTTTACCGTGTCGATAACCGTTACTCTAGCCGGAGCGGTTTGTACGTTTCCGTTCACATCGGTAACGGTGAGAACTACCGGCACGGCTCCAACATCACTGCAATCAAAGTCGGTGATATCGGTTTCATAAGTCAGGATTCCGCAGGCATCACTTGAACCGTCATCGATCGAATCTGCTGCGATACTCATGTTGCCGGTGGCATCCAGGTAAACTGTGATGTCTTTGGTGATTACTAACGGTTTCACTGTGTCGATAACCGTTACTGTAGCAGGAGCAGTTTGTATGTTTCCATTCACATCAGTGACAGTCAGTATTACCGGAACAGCTCCAACATCGCTACAGTCGAAGTCCGTGATGTCAGTTGCATAAGTTTGGATTCCGCAGGCATCCGTTGAACCATCATCGATCGAATCGGCTGCGATACTCATGTTGCCGGTGGCATCCAGGTAAACTGTGATGTCTTTGGTGATTACTAACGGCTTCACTGTGTCGATAACCGTTACTGTAGCCGGAGCGGTTTGTACGTTTCCATTCACATCAGTGACAGTCAGTATTACCGGAACATCGCCAACATCGCTGCAATCAAAGTCTGTGATATCGGTTTCATAAGTTTGTATTCCGCAGGCATCACTTGAACCGTCATCGATCGAATCTGCTGCAATGCTCATGTTGCCGGTGGCATCCAGGTAAACTGTGATGTCTTTGGTTTCAACTACCGGTTTTACCGTGTCAATTACTGTGACAGTAGCAGGAGCAGTTTGTACGTTTCCATTCACATCAGTGACAGTCAGTATTACCGGAACATCGCCAACATCGCTGCAATCAAAGTCTGTGATATCTGTTGCATAAGTTTGGATTCCGCAGGCATCACTTGAACCGTCATCGATCGAATCGGCTGCAATACTCATATTGCCGGTGGCATCCAGGTAAACTGTGATGTCTTTGGTGATTACTAACGGTTTCACTGTGTCGATAACCGTTACAGTAGCAGGAGCAGTTTGTACGTTTCCATTCACATCAGTGACAGTCAGTATTACCGGAACATCGCCAACATCGCTGCAATCAAAGTCGGTGATATCGGTTTCATAAGTCAGGATTCCACAGGCATCACTTGAACCGTCATCGATCGAATCGGCTGCAATGCTCATGTTCCCACTGGCATCCAAATAAACCGTAATGTCTTTGGTTTGAACGACCGGTTTCACGGTGTCGATCACGGTAACTGTCGCCGGTGCGGCCTGTACGTTTCCGTTTACATCAGTGACTGTTAGTACAACCGGCACG
>NZ_WXUB01000007.1 GCF_011799805.1 Maribellus sediminis | reverse complement strand
TTATACTGTAGAAATGGTTACTATGACAGTATTTGACAATCCAGATTTGGAAGTACAGGATTTGGAAGCTTGTGAGGTAGGTACATCAGGCGTTGCGGGCTTTGATTTGTTCAATGCAGTAACGAATGCCGATGGCGGTACATTGAGTTATCATGCCACTGAGGCAGCCGCTATTGCCGGAACACCCACAATCAGTAAAGATGTCACAGTAGCTTTAGGAGATTCAGTATTCTGGATTCGCAGTACGAACCCGGACGACGGAGAGATTCTAGATTGTTATACTGTAGAAATGGTTACTATGACAGTATTTGACAATCCAGATTTGGAAGTACAGGATTTGGCATCATGTGAAGTTGGTACGTCAGGTGTTGGGGGCTTTGATTTATTCGATGCAGTAACGAATGCCGATGGTGGTACATTGAGTTATCATGCCACTGAGGCAGCCGCTATTGCCGGAACACCCACAATCAGTAAAGATGTCATAGTAGCCATAGGAGATTCTGTGTTCTGGATTCGCAGTACGAACCCGGACGATGGTGAAGCTCTTGATTGTTATACAAAAATGCCAGTAACCATAACAGTTTATGGTTCTCCAAGTTGCAATATAACGAAGGATGCAGACGCCACAAATTATGATAATAATAATGGTGCTTTAACAATTACAATCACAGAAACTGATGTAAATGTTTTAAGTCGTACTTATGAATGGTACCCACCGGGTGCAACAACTCCACAAAGTTTACCATTGGATGAAGATGACCAAACTCCCGGGATACAGGTTACCGGTCTTAGTGGTGGACTAGAAGAACCAGGATTACAGTATTGTTTGATAGTAAAAGAAGATCATGGAGATCAAATTATTTGTTCACATGAATGCTGCGTATATATTATGCAGATACCAAAAGCTCCGGAATGTAGAATAGAAACACAAGATGCTTTATGTTTTGGTGATAATACAGGTAGCCTGGAAATTTATGCTAAAGGAGCTGGACCGTTTGTGTTTGAGCTTGATTCCGTGGATAATTCGACTACACCACCAACTGTTAAGGTTATCTATGGACCTGTACAGCGCAATAAAGTAGGAGAAGGAGATGACGCAGAAACTATGGAACCTGTTTCCGGTCTCTACGCTGGTTATTATATTGCAAAAGTAGAGGATCTTGGAAGCGCTCTAACGGGTGATGATGCAATTGGCGATTGTGACGGAACTGTTGGCCAACCACCTGAACTTACTTGTTCAACAGTTGGCCACAATTCTACTTGCGATGCCAGCGGATTCTCATTATCCAATGGTTGGACTGAATTAACAGTTTCTGGTGGAACACCTCCGATTCTAGTTAGTTTAGATGGAGGTGCCTTTGTTGATGTTACAACTTTAACCTGGGATGCTGCAGGATATTATGTTATTGGCGGATTAAGCGGGAGTACTCTTGGTACACTTCATACAGTTGATGTTAAGGATGCCAATAATTGTACCCATGAATGTGATGTTACTATCTACCAAGATCCATGCGACGTTTGCGAAACCGCTTATGGATATGGTGGACCTGATCCTAGTTACTCGTTTGATGATGATTGTCCTGATGGTGGTTTATGGGATAATTGGGGTTGGTCAATCGCAATTTCTGAAGGAACGTATAAATTCCCAATGTATGCAAGTACACCGGTATGTGATCCGGGTGAAGAATATGCTGGTCATGTAGTGGATACTGCATATGTAACAGTTACTGCAGGTGGTATGATAACTGTCGATCTTCCTGAACTGTTTATAGGGGAAGGTTATTATTTGAGTGCCAGCCATATTTGGGTAGGAGAAGATGATATATTCCCGGATAAAATTGCTCCTGGACAATGGCCATATGTTGCGAACGGTGAAGCTTTTGGTCCCTTCTCAGGAGAATTATACATCATTGTTCACGGTGTTTATTGCGGACCAAGATTACCACGTGATGTCCCAAAATCTGCCGAAATTCAAAATCCAACGCTTGAAGAAAGTGCTCTGAGAGTTTACCCGAATCCATTTACGGATAAGGTAACCTTCGAGTTTGTTTCAGGCAGAGATGCATACGGAGTACTTGAACTCTACAACATTACTGGTCAGAAAATAGCCAGAATACTTGATCGTCCGGTTGAGGCCGGAGTTATGAACCGGGTAGAATACACCCCGGAACACAAAGTATCCGGAATGTATATCTATCGTTTAGATCTGGATGGAGAACGCCAGGTAGGAAGAATTATTTACAAAGAATAAATTGGCCCTTATTTTTTATCAAATAACCAAAGCTTCGGGCTTTGGGTTGAGGTCTACTCCTCAACGGACTTTAAAAGGAGGCCGGCTGTCAGCGCCGGCCTCCTTCTTTTACCAGCATACCAGGTGCATTTAAATCTGTTGGACAGCTAAAAAAAAATGCTTAGTAATGAAGAAGTGGATTTGAGAACCAATAAAAAGAATTGAGGGATTTCTTTTCCCTCATTCTTGAAAATGGGAATGATCCTGAATTTGCCAAATGCAGGAATATTCAGTAATTTTCTAATGAATTTAAAACCATGAAACAATTAGCCGGAATTTTGATTTTCAGTTTGTTGCTAATCTACAGTAGTTATTCGCAACAATACAGTTTTACCACTTATTCAATAAATGAAGGCCTTTCCCAAAGTGTGGTAAATTGCATTTTTCAGGATTCAAAAGGATACATTTGGCTGGGCACACAAAATGGCCTCGATCGTTTTGATGGCCGGAATTTTAACCGGTTTCGCTATAATCCCAAGGATACAAATTCCATTTCAAACAATTGGATCTATGCCATCTCCGAAGATCCGGAAGGAAATCTCTGGATAGGAACAAAAGGCGGATTGCACCAATACATCAGAACTGAAAACAGATTTGAGCGGAATCGTTACCAGACCGGATACCCCTTTGATGTTACCAATTACAGTTACGATAACATTTGTTTGCACAACGGTAAAATCCTTATAAATACTCCTCCAATAATCTCTGTATATGATATTCAGAAGAACAGCTTCTCGCATTTTACCAGCGAATTAAAATACGAAGCAACCGTTCAGGATGTACGAATTCCGGTTTTGGAAGATAAAAGTGGAGAAGTTTGGATTGGAAGCACAAACGGTCTCGCACTATTTTCTCCTGATAAGGGAGAATTTGTTTATGCCTCCTTCATAAATAATACTGCTGCAAGTCATGGTGAGGAAAATATTACGGCCTTGTTTCAGGATAAAAATGAGTTGGTTTGGGCTGGTACGTCCACCGGATTATACCGTTGTGGACCAGAAAGTACTGAATTTAAAGAAGTCAGTTTTCCACTCGTTTCAGGCGAAGATTTTAGATTTCAATCTTGTGTACGCAGCATACTTCAGGATAAAAACAATAATCTTATTATCGGGACTGAAGGCTCCGGGGTATATATCATTTCACCAACAGGCAAGGATAAATACAGCATAAGAATCCTCACGCAGGTAAACAGCGGTATTGGCCATGATATTGTTCAGCCCATGTTGATCGATAAGTCGGATAACCTTTGGGTGGGCACCTTATCGGGGATCAGCAAAACCGATTTAAAACAGAAGAAATTCAGCTTATTCAGGAATACAAACTTACCGGGCTCTACCGATCTTTTGGGTAATGTAATAGCCGGATTGTACAAGAATGAGGATGGTATAATCTGGGTGGGGAATTGGGGACAGGGACTCAACCTGGTGAATCCTTTGACCAACGAAGTAGAACATTTTTCGACTCAACAAACCGGAAATCACTATTTGCCTAACGATTTTGTACATGTGATTTTTAAGGATAATGACAAAAATATGTGGTTGGGAACGCGGGATGGAGTATTTGTTTATGATACTACAAACGGGCAATTTGTATTGTGGACTGATTTTTTTGAACTTCCTGATTTTCCAACATTTGAAAGTATACGCATTTATCACATTATCCAGGATATGAAAGGAAATATCTGGATTGCGAGTTCAAACGGTTTGTACAAATTTAATCTTGCAACATCCACACAGGAATGGTTTCATGTAGATGCCGAACCTGAACACAGGCTGGGTGCTAATCTTATTTACAGTATTTTGGAAGATTCGGATGGATTGATATGGGCAGCCACCATTAATGGTTTGGATATGTATGATCCCCACAGCAAAAAAATGCATCACTATAACAAGGCCAATGCGAACATTAGCAGCGACTTTTTGATTTCTTTGGCCGAAAATACCGACGGTAATATTTGGATCGGTTCCAATGCCTACATCAATATATTCGACAAGAAAACAGGTGAATTTAGTTTCATGGATCAGGAACAAGGACTTCCGAGCAATTACATTTACGAAATGCAAACAGATAAAAACAACAATATCTGGCTTGCAACAGGAAATGGTTTGTGCCGGTTCGATACAGAACAAAAACAACTTGAAATATATACCTTGGAAGATGGGCTGCAAAGTATGGAATTTAACCTGAGAGCTTCGTGTGCCTGTGCCGATGGCGAATTGTTGTTTGGAGGAATGAATGGTTTTAATACTTTTTATCCCGATTCGATTACCGGTAATCCCAATATTCCGGATCTTGTATTTACCTCGTTTTCAAAAGTTACCGATGGGGTACAAGAGAAGGTAAACATAGAAAACGGCAGTAAATTGGTTTTAAACCACGGAGTGCAGTCGTTTACCATAGAATTTGCTGCACTGGAGTTTACTAATCCGGAAAATAATCACTACCAGTATCAGATGGAAGGTGTTTCGGATAAGTGGATTGAAATCGGAACCCGTTCATTTGTGCCATTTTTTGCATTGCCACCCGGAGAGTATACTTTCCGGATCAAAGGCTCTAATAACGACGGGCTTTGGAATGACCAGCCAATTGGATTATCCATTACTGTATTACCACCTTGGTGGCGGAGTAAGCTGGCGTATTTCCTCTATTTGTTAATTGTCATATTGGGAGTAGTATTCTATGTAAAATTACGTGAACGCCGTTTAAAACATGAAAAAATCCTGTTGGAAAAGAAGGTGGCGGAGCGGACGCTTCAAATTGAAGAGCAAAACCGCATTATCACTATAAAAAACGAGGAGTTAAATGAACTGAACCGGACAAAAGATAAATTCTTTTCCATCATCGGACACGATCTGGGCAATCATTTCAATATTATAGTCGGGTTTTCTGAACTGTTGCTTTCAGATTTTAGAAAAATGGATGCCAAAAAACTGGCTTATCATTTGGGTAACATTAATAAATCGTCTAAACATGCCAACGATCTTTTGGGTAATCTGCTTACCTGGGCGCGCCTCCAACGAAATGCGATTGAATACAGGCCTGAAAAAATAAATGCAGTGGAAAAAGTGAGAGAATGGATTGGATTTCAGGAAGAATTGGCATTCAAAAAGAACATTCTTGTTGAAGTTTTGGCCAAAGAACATATCGAGGTTTTAGCCGATGAGAATATGTTTTCGCTCATCATAAGAAACATGCTGGCAAATGCATTGAAATTCACACCCAGGGATGGCGAGATATCCATTCACCTAAAAAAGAATGGACAACAGTGTGAGATTACTGTAAAAGATTCCGGTGTAGGTATTCCGCCTGAACACATAGATAAAATATTCAGGATTGACAGTGACATTACCACAAGGGGCACCGAGGGCGAAAAAGGTACCGGTTTGGGTTTGGTTTTGTGCAAGGAGTTTGTTGAAAAACACGAAGGTAAAATCTGGGTTAATAGCAATATTGGAGAAGGCAGTGAATTTGGATTCCTGTTGCCTTTAGCAAATGATTAGATTGTTGCTCGTCGCTTTGTTGAGTTGCGATCTGACTATTATCTTTTGGATACTGTTTTGTTTGGTTCGGTGTAAATGGTCTTAATTTTTACAGGAATTAATATCTTTAAAATTTAAAAAATAGTTCTAATGCAATCCAACAAACAACTCGATCTTGCTTATAATTTCATCCGCTTTACGGGGCAAAATGTTTTTCTTACCGGAAAGGCAGGAACCGGGAAAACCACTTTCCTGAAAAATTTAAGGGAACGTTCGCCAAAACGGATGATCGTGGTTGCGCCAACAGGTGTAGCGGCTATCAATGCCGGCGGGGTGACTATTCACTCTTTTTTCCAGCTGTCGTTTGGCCCCCAGGTAGGGACCGAAAACGAAAAGAACCGTCAAATGCGTTTCACGAAAACGAAGATCAGCATTATTCGAAGCCTCGACTTGTTGGTGATTGACGAAATTAGTATGGTGCGCGCCGATGTATTGGATGCCATCGACCGGGTGATGCGGCGTTTTAAAGACCGTACAAAAGCCTTTGGCGGGGCGCAATTGCTGATGATTGGCGATTTACAGCAGCTGGCGCCAATTGTAAAGCGCGAAGAGTGGGCTTTGCTGAAAAGTGAATACCAAACTGCGTATTTTTTCAGCAGTAAAGCACTGCGCGAAACGCCTTATGTAAGTATCGAATTGACACAGGTGTTCCGGCAACAGGATGACAGGTTTATTTCGATCCTGAACAAAGTGCGTGATAACATTCTTGATGAGGCTACACGAAAGGAACTGAATTCGCGTTTCGATCCCAACTTTAAACCATGCGACGACGAGGGATACATTACACTTTGTACCCACAATGCACAGGCTCAACGTATAAACGATTCGAAACTAAAAGAGCTTTCTGCAAAAGAAAAAATATTTAAGGCACGTGTTGAAGGGAATTTCCCGGAATATGCCTTCCCCACTGAACATGAACTGCACCTGAAAGTAGGGGCGCAGGTAATGTTTGTAAAAAACGATCCCGATCCGGAGAAGCGTTTTTTTAACGGGAAAATTAGTAAAATTACAACCATTGACGGCAATTCGATTTATGTACAATGTCCCGGCGACGATGATGAAATAGTAGTGTCGAATCTGATATGGGAGAATATTAAATACACCATCGATAAAAACACGGCGGAAATTACCGAGGAAGTGGAGGGCTCGTTCAGCCAGATCCCCTTAAAGCTGGCCTGGGCGATTACGATTCATAAAAGCCAGGGACTGACCTTCGAGCGGGCCATTATAGATGCGCAGTCTTCGTTTGCTCACGGGCAGGTGTATGTGGCACTTAGCCGATGCAAAACGCTGGAAGGAATGGTGCTAAAAACTCCGATTCAGCTTACCAGCATTATTACCGACGAAACGGTGGATGGATTTATTCACCACGTAGAAGAAAACCAGCCGGGAGAAAAAGAGCTGAACGACGCAAAACTGGCTTTTCAGCGCGAGTTGCTTATCGAACTGTTTCGCTTTAACCGGATGGTTTACCTGGTGAACTCAATTGGAAAAATCATGGATGAGAATCCGGGGAGTTTTACCGAGGTTTTTGTTCAGCAATTTCGAAACATGAGAGATGGCCTGAAAAATGAACTGGCCGATGTGGGCGATAAATTTCAGCAGCAAATTGTTCGCTACCTGAAGCAAGAGCCGGATGTGGGCAAAAACACGGAGCTTCAAGAGCGCATTAAGAAAGCAGCCGATTATTTCTACGAGAAAACAAATGCCATTTTGCTGGAGCCGCTGGAACATGCCGATTGGGAGGTTGATAACCGGGCAGTAAAAAAACAGATTCAACAGCGCCTGGATGACATTGCCGAAGAAGCCAAAACCAAACAAGCGGCTTTCGAGGTCTGTCGCGAGCATTTCTCGGTCAAAGAAATTATGGATGCACGGGCCTTAGCACTGATCGATACCGGCAGCTCAAAATCCAAAAAGAAAAAAGCACGTGAGTTGGAGAGCTATACAAATATTCCGCATCCGGAAGTATATAATCTGCTGCGTTCGTGGCGATATGAGAAATCACAGGAACTTGGCCAGCCTGCATATATGATTTTCTCGCAGAAATCTTTGGTCGAATTGGTAACTTATTTACCGGTCAGCTCAGCAGAGCTGAAACTGATCAACGGACTGGGAAAACGAAAAATCGATCAGTTTGGTGAAGATATAATCGATTTGATCAGGGAGTATTGTGAAGCGAATACTATTGATCGTGGAGAAATTCCCTTAAAAGACAATCCGAAGAAGGAAAAGAAACCCAAAGTGGATACAAAAAAGGTAAGTTTTGAAATGTTCCAATCAGGAAAAACCGTTGAAGAAATTGCAAAAGAACGCGGTCTGGTGGAGACTACAATAATAAGTCATCTGGCGCACTTTGTAAAAGTGGGCGAATTGGATGTGCTTCAGTTCGTAGAGAAAGAGAAGCTCGATAAAATCGTGGACTATTTCAAAAGTACCGAAGACAGAAACCTGGGATCTGCCCGCGAAGCTTTGGGAGCAGCCTTTACTTACGGCGATTTGCGCATGGGGCTGAGTTACCTGGAGTCATTACAAAGTTAAACATTAAGCTCTAAGTAAAATCCTTGGTGACTTAGTATCTTTGTGTTCAGTTATCTACTTCAGATGATTATCTTTGCCGCCTAATTTTTCAGAAGATAATTATGATTTCGGTTGACGGACTGGCGGTTACTTTTAGCGGTACAACTTTATTTAAAGACATCAACTTTGTGGTGAACGAAAAGGACCGCATTGCATTGATGGGGAAAAACGGGGCTGGGAAATCCACACTGCTGAAAATTTTGGCAGGGGTTCAAACTCCTTCAGCAGGAAGAGTTTCGGCACCCGGTGATGCGGTGATCGCTTACCTTCCGCAGCATTTGCTGGTGGATAACAGCCGCAGTTTATTCGACGAGGCTTCGCAGGCTTTTGCCGATGTGCTCGAAATGCAGCAGAAACTGGATAAGTTAAACCACGAACTCACAGTCAGAACCGACTACGAATCGGATGAATACAGCAAGATTATTGAAGAAGTATCGGATTTAAGCGAGAAATTATACAGCCAGGGCGAAATAAATTTTGATGCTGAAGTTGAAAAGATTTTGCTGGGTCTGGGATTTTTGCGGGAAGATTTTCAGCGGCCAACTTCCGATTTTAGCGGGGGCTGGCGTATGCGGATCGAACTTGCCAAAATTCTACTGAAAAAGCCCGATTTAATTTTGCTCGATGAGCCAACCAACCACCTCGACATCGAATCGGTGCAATGGCTCGAAGAATTTCTGGTGAACGAAGCCAGGGCAGTTATCGTTATTTCGCACGACCGTGCTTTTGTCGATAACATTACCACCCGCACAATTGAAGTCACCATGGGACGTATTTACGATTACAAGGTGAATTATTCCAAATACCTGGAACTTCGTAAGGAACGCCGCGACCAACAGCAGAAAGCTTACGACGAACAACAAAAAATGATTGCGGAAACCGAGCAGTTTATTGAGCGGTTCAAAGGCACTTACTCGAAAACATTGCAGGTGCAATCACGGGTAAAGATGCTTGAAAAGCTCGAGTTGGTTGAAGTGGACGAAATGGACACCTCCCACCTGAAACTTCGCTTTCCTCCGTCGCCACGTTCGGGTAATTTCCCGGTAATTGCCGATCAGGTGGAAAAATCGTACGGCGATCACCTGGTGTTCTCGGGGGCGACCTTTACAATCCACCGGGGGGATAAAGTGGCTTTTGTCGGGAAAAACGGTGAAGGAAAAACCACACTGGTAAAAGCCATCATGGGCGAGATAGAACACGGCGGAACCTTATCACTTGGTCACAATTCGATGATCGGTTATTTTTCGCAAAACGAAGCTTCACTGCTGGATGAAAAGTTAACGGTTTTTCAAACCATCGACGATGTTGCAAAAGGTGATATTCGCACCAAGATTAAAGATATTTTAGGTGCTTTTATGTTTGGGGGCGATAGCTGGGACAAACAGGTAAGCGTGCTTTCCGGAGGAGAACGAACCCGTCTGGCCATGATCAAATTGCTGCTGGAACCGGTGAATCTGCTGATTCTTGATGAGCCGACCAATCATTTGGATATTCGTACCAAAGACATCCTGAAGCAAGCTTTGATGGAATTCGACGGAACCTTGATACTCGTGTCGCACGACCGTGATTTCCTCGACGGGCTGGTACACAAAGTGTATGAGTTCGGAAATAAACGTGTGAAAGAATACGAAGAAAGTATCCGCGAGTTTTTGGAGCGCAAAAAGATGGAGCACTTACGTGAGCTGGAAGTGAAAAAGTAATTGAACGTTATCTTTTGCGTTTGATAATTTCATCCTTTTGCAAGTTGTACTTCAATAGTAAAGATTGTTTTTGAGATTCATTATCTTTCGCGGTATGCGAAATGATCCCATGAAATATTTGAAATACATCAGTTTTGCTTTCCTGCTTCTTTTGGCGTGCTCCTCTCCCAAATCAGAAAAGGAACAGATTAACCAAATTATACAAGTGCAGGAATCTTCCATTCCGGCAAATGTAAGTCAGTTGTTGGTTGCAATTGCTGAACAGCCCGGAAATACTCAGGTGAGCCTTTTTGCTATGGAAAAATTGGATGGAGAATGGAAGATCAGAATCGGTCCTGTTGCCGCCGGAATTGGTGATAAGGGATTTGCTGATCCCAGGCAAAAAGTGGAAGGCGATGGTAAATCTCCAACAGGAATGTTTAAACTCGATCAATTATTCACTTACGAAAATCTGGTAGATACAAAAATGCCGTTTACACAATCCACGTCCGAAGACAAGTGGATTGATGATCCGGATTCAGCGGATTACAACCGGCATGTACGGGGAGAAACTTCAGCAAAATCGTATGAGAATTTGAAGCTGAGCAGCGATGCTTACAAATACTGCATGGTAATTGAATACAATACCGATCCGGTTGTAAAAGGAAAAGGAAGTGCCATCTTTTTTCATCTCCGGGAAAGCGATACCGAAACGACTTCAGGCTGTGTGGCGGTTTCTGAAAAGGATATGCTTCAGGTTTTAAAGTGGCTCGATCCTGATTCCCATCCGATGATTGTAATGGGGGACAGGCAGACCTTGCTAAATAGTTCTGTTCAATAGCTTATGATATTAAACACGAAGACACAAAGTCACGAAGAAACAAAGTCTCTACGAAATGGTTTTTTAGTGTCTTTGTACCTTTGCGTTCATTTTCTGAAAATTAAATCTCAGGTGCGTTCGCCAGCAGATATTCTTCAGCTTTTATGTTCCACAAACCTTTGGTTTCGGCTACCAGTTTAGCCAGTTCTGCATAGAACGGATCGTTTTTACCCAATTCTGCAAAATCAGAAATAGCAACCAACGGAAGATTCTTGTGTGTGTAAATCAATTTTTTTCCTCCCGGAATATTGGGTAGGTTCAATGTGGTTTCTGCCACGGCATTTAATCCGCCAATATGCGTGATCAAACCTGCCGGATCAAGACCTTTGCTCATCACATCAAGTGCTTCCACCATGTCGTCGTTGTTTCCGCCGGAAGTTCCAACAATGTGTGTGTAAGCATAGTGAACGTTGTAGAAATTCAGTTTTGCTGAGAACTCAGTATTCGACGGTCCTGCAAAAAAGTTCAGACAGCCGTCGTGTGCGAGAATTGCATCGCCCTGTTCAACAACAGGAGCTACAGGGGCAAATACAAATACATCGTTGTATCCTTCTCCGCCCGAAACTTCCTTCAACTTAGCAACCGGATCTTCAACATTTCCTGTATTCAGGTAAATCAACTCAATGCCTTTTTCTTTGGCCCATTCAACCGGGAAAATTTCGGCAGCTCGGTCCAAACGATCCTGTGCAATATCAGTTACTACCAACAACGACGGTTTGCGGTCTTCGCGACTGATCACATAATTAATGGCTGCCAGACCCATCGGGCCAACACCTGCGAGGATGGCCATTTTGCCACCTTCCACAATTTCCATTTCGTGAACATACGAACCCGGTGTAGTGTGGTAGTTGGCATGCATTGCACCAATTACGCAGCTCAGTGGCTCCGAAAGCGATGCCGGGTAAAATCCGGGACCGTCGTAGGCCAGCAAACAATCCTGTTCCAACACATCTTTCGGAATGATTACATAAGTTGCGTCACCACCAATGTATTGGTACGAATAACCGGGTGCACTTAAAATCCCTACTGGGCCGTCTTTGTAATAAATGGCCGGCTGGATCGAATATTTCTGACCGGGCTTGAATTTATGTTGCCATTTTGCACCTACTTCCACAATTTCTCCTGAAAATTCGTGTCCGATCATGATCGGATTTTCTGCAATATTATTTGGAACTCGTTTGTGGTCGGTTGCCTGCGTGGCAGCTTTGTAGCTCGACATACAAATGCTGTCGCTCACTACCTTTGCCAAAATTTCGTCATCTTTTATCTGCGGAAGTTCAAATTCTTCCAAACGCAAATCTTTTTTGCCGTATAATCGTACTGCTTTTGTCTTCATCTTTATAGCTGTTAGCTGCTAGCTTCAAGCTGCTAGCCTGTTATTTTTTAATTGATAAGCTCATCTATGCCACAAAAAAACTTAAAGCTTGTAGCTTGAAGCTTGTGTCTAATTCAACATTATCTGTCCGCCACTTACCGGAATGGCCTGTCCTGTTTCATTTTCCTGATCGATGGCATAGAAAACCGCCTTGGCAACATCAACCGGGGAGCATCCTTTTCCGAGCGGAACCTGTGCCAGGTAAAACGCTTTCACATCGTCAATGGTTTTGGCTCCCGGCACTTTTCCTGCATTTAAGTATTGAACAAACAACCCATTTTCAGGATCGCTCCATAACGGACCTTCGTAAAAGTTACCCGGGCAAATGGAATTCACTTTAATTCTATCGGGTGCCAACTCCAGTGCAAACGACTGGGTTAAACCAATGCCACCAAATTTTCCACCGGCGTAAGCAAAGTTTTTCTTGCTTCCGGCCAGTCCTGATTTGGAGTTGATCTGAATCACATCGGCATACAACTTCGCATTGTATTTATTCTGCAATTTCATGATTGGAGTAGCCGCCTTAGTGCAATAGAAATAGGCGTTATAATTGATTTTTGTAACCAGGTCGAAATTCTCAGGAGTCATTTCTTCCAGTCCGCCGGCGCGTAAAATACCCGCATTGCTGACAAATACATCCAGTCCCCCAAATTCACAAACGGTTTGGTGCATCAGGTTCTTTAGTGAATCCTGGTCAGCAACATTGGTTTGAACGAAGATAGCGCGGCTGCTGTTTTTTATTGCATTGAACGAGTTAGCAGTGGTTTTACCAACTGTTTCGTTGAGGTCGGCGACGACGATGTTCGATCCGTTTTCTTTCATTACGCGCGCAATGCCTTCGCCAAATCCCTGGGCTGCTCCGGTTACGATCGAGATTTTGTTTTCAACACGTCCGGCAGAGGCTCCGGCAGAAACTTTACGACGGTAATTCTCCACTTCCCAGGTATCGATGAAATTGATCTGCTCCGGCGTCATGAAATGCTGGCCGCCGAAGGATTCAGATAACCACGAAATTTTCATGGCATCTTCAAAAACCTCTTTTATGATGTTTGATTGAGCTGCATTGTCGCCAATCGACAGCATTCCGATGCCTTTGATAAATACTACTTTTGGTGCGAAACCGTAGTCAGCAACAAAGGCTTCATATTTTGTTTTAAAGGCTTCGATCGTTGATTCCGGCGATGCTACTTCATCAACATAAATGTATTTCGATTTGCAATAAACGATCAGGTCGGGAGTGAACGGGTAATTCACTTTCTCGAAAGCTTCGGCACTTGCATTGAATTTCTCAACCAATGCCGAGTTGGTTACTTTGATTGTTTTCAATCCATCCTGCGAAACAATCGCACGAATGGCCGGAACCACAGCAGTAACATGTTCAGCAACGGGAAGTACTGTTTCGTCAACCGGAGTTGCGACTGCTTTTTCGATGTTGGCGATGATTTCGTCGTAGATGTCAATCACCTCCTGCGTGGTGTCGGCACTTACAAAAATCCCGTGATTTTGTAGTAAAATAACTTTCGGGTCGTATCCTTTTTCTGCTCTGAATGCAAGGATTTTAGCTTCAACCGCTTTAAATAAAATGTAACCCGGATCGATGTAAGGAATGTAAACGGCTTCGTCACCAAATACAGGTTTCACCAACTCTTCAGCTTTGTTGCTACACATGATTCCGTTTACCGCAGTCGGGTGCAGGTGGATAACGAACTTATAATTGATGGCGTTGTGGAACGATGTTTCCACCGACGGACGTTTGTCTTTTGTTATCGTTGCCGCTGCCAAATCATCCTTAATCTGACTTTCGCGTTCGAAAGAATCCGAGCTGTATTCGTTTTCAGAAATTTTATCCAGCTTGCTGCGATCCATCACCCCAAAACCTTCTTCACTTATCGTAGCCAAAGCGAATCCACTTGCTTTGATCCAAAGCTGATTTTCGGTTTTAAACGAAGTATTACCGCCACCGGCAATCACATATTCTTTCTTACTTCCGTATGCTCTCGATATTTCAATTAATTCTTTTACTCCCTGGTTCATGGTTGTTATTTTTTGCACCGCTCTATAGGACGGTTCAATTTATAAAGCAAGAAATTTAGAAATTACAGCTTTGCCCAATTCAATAAAATCAGCTTTTTCATCTGTTTTGGCAATACCGTTTTTCAGGTAACCTTCTTTGCCGTTGGCCAGCAGATATTGATGTGCTGCAATCACTGCGGTTCCTTCGTAGTTGATTTGTTTCAATTCATCATCCAAATCAATGCCACCTCCGGCGCTCAGTTTCATCGGGTCAAGTTTTGGTGTATTGTGTTCGCTTCCAAAAGTGATCACAAATCCGTTTTCGTTGAAAAACTTCACAAAATCTTTCAGGATGTGGAATTTGTTTCTTCCCGGAATCAATTCAATACTGTACACATTTTTGCTTTTCAACTCGGCCAGTAATTTTTCCTTGTCTTCTTCGTAGTCCGTGTAGTTCTCATTGCCGAAATCGAGTAATACTGGATAACAAGGAATTCCGCCTGCATCGATGATCAGTTCCTGCACTTCTTCCAGCGAAAGAAAGGCTTTCGGATCTTCCGGTACAAAGGCAGCACCGCCGGCTTTCAGCAAATTATTGCGGATCTCGTTTTCAAGACCTGCCACATCGTCGATAGCCGATTTTACATCCTTCCCACCAAATATGGCATTGAACAGAACTGCTCTGCCAAGATCTGTCTCCTCTTTTTCGAAAACAGCAATCCGGATGGCCTGTGCAATGTGGCGCTCGCGGAAAAGGTTTTTTGCCAGTCGGTTTTGCAATTCTTCAGCGTCGAACTGGAGGTAAATATCGTTTTCAGCTAAGAAAGCATTCAGTTTCTCCACCATCTGAAAAGTTTGGCGGTTGCTTTCTTCCTGCAAGTCTTTTATTTTTTGAGCTGACTCCGCACTCAATTTAGCCGGTTGTCTCAGCCCCTTTCCACTAAAATAAGTACGTCCGGGATTGCTGGGATCATTCACACGAATGCCGGCTTCCTGCAAATCATTCTGCAGTGCCATGAATTCGATGTTGAACAAAGGAAAGATCCTGTGCTTTTCTGCCATCTCAGCAAACTCATTGTACCCGTCGGTGGTGTAAAAATCGTTGATGCCGAGCACCGACACGCCTTCCGATTTTGCAAGTAAAAAAGGTTGTTCAACCTCTGAGAACGCACTAAACGAATGTGGCGTGTGAATGTGACCGTTGATGTCGGGCATTGCGCTAGTTGCTTGTTCCTTAAACCATGCCAGTAATTCTTCCGGTTGCGGGAAGGTTGTAAATATGCTTTTTGAGTCTGTCATATGCTTTAATCTGAATGTACATGCAAAGAAACAAATCTGCTGTTTTTTAGGTGTCCTTTGGTATCCTGTTTTTGCTGAATGAAATCAAACATTCAAACTACTTTCTTGTTGTGCTAATTGAATAAAAACTGGAATCATGGGCAAAACAATCCTAATGACCGCATCTGTTCTGCTGGCAATGGCTGTTGCAGCAGGTGCTTTTGGCGCACATGCCTTAAAAACGCATCTCTCGGCAGAAATGTTACAAACGTGGAAAACCGCCGTGGATTATCACTTTTATCATGCACTTGGACTTTTGTTGATAGGGGTGCTGGCATTTGTTATGCCCGATGTAAATTTCAAGTGGCCGGGTATTTTCTTGTTTGCAGGTATCCTTTTATTTTCAGGAAGTTTATATACAATGGCGTTGAGTGGGATAAAAACCCTTGGTGCAATTACTCCGATTGGGGGTTTGTGTTTTATTGCAGGTTGGTTAATTTTGTTGATAACAATCTGGAGGAAATAATAGGTTCAGTTGCACGTTGTATATTCTGAAATGTTAACGATAATCAAATTTAGTCCATATCGGGATGACGGATTTGTTTTTTCCTTAGTATTGCGACCAAATTTATTGAAAAGATGAAGGGCATTTTATTAGCTTTTGTTTTTCTAATTGTATTGGTATTTAGTGGTTTTGCTCAGTACGTAAATACTGATGAACTTATGGTTGTGCCGGGTATAGAAGAACCTGTTGGTTTGAAGGATTACGAGTTGATAAGGGAGCAGGAACTAAGTGAATATCAAAGTTATTTGTCGCAGTTCCGGGTGCCGGGAGCTGGTGGCTACATCATCAGCCGCTATGGGCCGCGTTCGGGTAGAATGCACTACGGAACCGACATAAAAATGGCAAAAGGTGATACCGTTCGTGCCGTTCAGGATGGTTACCTCACACGTTCGGGCTGGGGCAGTGGCTTTGGAAATATCATTATTATTCAACACGATAACAACATTGAGACCTATTACGCGCACTTATCGAAATTCCTGAAAACAAAAGGGGAATGGGTGAAGAAAGGCGAACCGATTGCTTTGGCCGGGAGCACAGGTCGTGCGCGGGGTCCGCATTTACATTTCGAAATGCACGAAGAAGGCCGGGCTTTTGATCCGGAGTTGGTTTACGATTTCTCGCAGCAGCAAGTAAGGCCGATAGCTCAAAATTTTGAAACACTCATAGCCCTGCATCGAACTCTGAAACCACAAGGATATTCTACCAACCTGGCTGTTCCTGAATACTACAAGGTGCGTTCGGGCGATTCGCTGTGGGTTATCTCGCGCCGGTATAAAACGCCTATACAGGAAATCTGCCGCCTGAATAAAATCTCGGAAAATACCGTGTTGCAAATCGGACAACCCTTGAAAATGTATTAAAGGAGCTGAGAGCCTTGGGCTTTGAGCTAAGAGTAGTTGTTCTGGATTCCTTATTTCAGCCTTGACAGTATTACGTATATATAAATCAGTTCGACGATAAATGTTATACCGGCAGCAGCATAAAGCGCTATCGTTAATTTTGGGTGGAAGTGTTGCAGTTTTGCAAAGGAAGCTGAAATTAAAAATACAGAGAAAAGAATGCTTATTAGGATAATTACGGTTCGGTGGCTCTTTTTCATAATGTTGAACGGTGTTAAAGAGTTAGTTTCTCAAAAATAACATTTTTGTCGAAAAAAGATGCATTAAACATAAAAAAATCCGGTCTCGTTTGAAACCGGATTTTTCGGGACCGGAAGTTCAAAACTTCCGGGAGAAACTGCGGTTACAAACCGTAGTTCGCAATATTATATACCTCTGGCATTTCTGTCCAGTTGTTCTGCCTCAGTAAAGTCATTCACGGCAACATGGCCTTCCAAAGGAAGAATGCGCTCATGAATAACATCAATGATCCACTCAGGCTGCGGGAAGAAATAATCTTCCAGTTCGTGAGCCGGTGTGATCCAGTTACGCGAACCCACAACAACCGGAGGTGCATCAAGGTAATCGAACGCAAGTTCGGTAATGTTTGAAGCCAGGTCGCGTAAGAACGAGCCTCTTGCAGATGCGTCACCCGAAATTACAATGCGTCCGGTCTTTTTCACCGATTCTATCACGGCTTCGTAGTTAAACGGAACCAGCGAGCGTGCATCGATCACTTCGGCTGAGATACTGTATTTTTCTTCCAGTGTTTTTGCTGCATCCAGTGCACGGTATAAAGTAGCGCCAATTGTAAGAATGGTAATGTCGCTACCTGCTTTCTTCACATCCGGCTCGCCAAACGGAATTTCGTAGTATCCTTCGGGAACACCACCTTCGTGGAACTGCTCACCAATGTCGTACAAACGCTGGCTTTCAAAGAAAATTACCGGATCGGTTCCCTGAAGCGCAGTGTTCATCAAACCTTTGGCATCGTAAGGAGATACCGGGAAAACCACTTTTAATCCCGGAATATGTGCCGCAAGTGCTGTCCAGTCCTGCGAGTGCTGAGCACCATATTTCGAACCTACCGAAACGCGGATCGTTACCGGCATTTTAATCACATTTCCACTCATTGCCTGCCATTTAGGAAGCTGGTTAAATACCTCGTCACCGGCGCGTCCCAGGAAATCGCAATACATGATCTCGGGAATTGCACGGCCGCCACACATGGCATAACCGATGGCGGTTCCAACGATAGATGCTTCAGAAATAGGCGAGTTGAACAGGCGGTGATAAGGCAGTGCTTCAGTCAGTCCGCGGTAAACGGCAAAAGCGCCTCCCCAGTCGCGGTTTTCTTCACCATAAGCGATCAAGGTTGGATCTTTATAAAAACGATCGACGATGGCTTCGAAAAGTCCGTCGCGCAAACCGTAGGTTTTTATTTTTGAATGAGCTTTTCCATTGGCATCGAACATGAAGCGCTCTTTTTTTGCCAATTGCTGAACACGTGGATTTTCTTCCATCGGATGGTTCACTTCCACCGGACGGTCTTCCATTTTATCCACCGACTCGTTGCTGAACATCATATCACCAATCAGGTTCGGATACTTTTTCATATCCATGTGCGGCGAAACCTCATCGTCGATGGCCAGTTTCAGCGCGTAAGTGATCAGGTCGGTAGTTTCAACTTTAATTTTTTCGAGTTGCTCTTCAGTTGCAACACCGGTTTTTACCAGTTCTTTTCCAAACCAGATGATCGAATCCTGTGCTTCCCAGGCTTCCACTTCTTCTTTAGTTCGGTATGATGATGCATCAGAGGGAGAGTGGCCACTGTAGCGGTAAGTGAGTACGTCGAGCAGTACCGGTCCGCGTTTTTCTTCCAGAATTTTGCGTTTACGTTTGTAAGCATCAATAACAGCCAGCGGATTATAACCATCCACACGTTCGGCATGCATTTGGTCGCGGTTTACGCCGGCACCGATACGTGCTGCCACGTCGTAGCCCATGGTTTCGCCAGTGGTCTGTCCACCCATTCCGTACTGGTTGTTCATGATGTTGATGATCAACGGCAGTCCGCCTTTCATATCACCTTCCCAAAGTTGCGTGAACTGATCCATTGAAGCAAAAGCCAAACCTTCCCAAACCGGGCCGCAGGCCATTGAAGCGTCACCTATATTGGCAACCACTATTCCGGGTTTGCGGTTTACCTTTTTATATAATGCTGCACCAACCGAAATATCGCCCGAACCACCCACAATGGCATTGTTCGGATATACTCCAAATGGTGTGAAGAAAGCATGCATCGATCCACCCAAACCTTTGTTGAATCCGGTTTCGCGAGCAAAAACTTCGGCCAGAGTTCCGTAAATCAGAAATTTGACAGCCAGCTCTTTTGTTGTGCCGGTATGTCCTTCTTTTACCGGAGCCGCAGTAACGCCGTTAAAATGCGAATCCATGATTTTTTCAAGCGTTTCATCGCTGAGTTTACCAATGGCGGAAAGTCCTTTGGCAAGAATTTCGCCGTGACTGCGGTGCGATCCAAAGATAAAATCTTCAACATCCAGGGTGTAGGCCATACCAACGGCAGCTGCTTCCTGACCAATTGAAAGGTGAGCAGGGCCGGGGTGATTGTAAGGTACTTCGTTGTACTCGCCACGTGTTTTTATCAGGTTCAACATGGTTTCGAACTCGCGAATTACCACCATGTCGTGATAGATTTTAACAAGCTCTTCGTTGGTGAAGTTTTCTTTTTCTTCCTCAACGGTTTTGGAGTACTGGTTTACCGGGATCGGCTTGAACTCCAACTGACCTGGTTTACGTACCTCGTCAGGATTTATATATTGTACTTTTGGCATCTTATCTTAGTTTATTTGTTATTCAAAGTTATTTGTCTGATAGTTTAGAGTTTGAAGTTCAGTGTTCAGAGTAAAGCACTTTGAACTTTGAACGCTGAACTCTAAACTTGTAAATTTTCTATCTGGTTTTTGATTTCAGCCAGGAAAAGTGTTGCTTCACCGCCGTCCAACGCCTGGTGATCGTAGGTGAGCGAAAGTCCCATCATAGGAACAAAACCATAAACACCTTCTTCCAGTTCTTTCGGACGAGGAACAATGGTACAAACACCAAGTATCGCGGTTTGCGGCAGGTTGATCACCGGAGTAAACATTTCCACACCGTAATTTCCAAGGTTCGAAACTGTAAATGTTGCAGCAGCAGGATTCAGTAAATCTGGGTTTACATTACCGTTGCGGGCAGCTGTTGAGAGTTCTTTTAACTGGCTTGAAAGACCGGATATCGAAAGATCGTCGGCATTTCTGAGCGCAGGAACCATTAATCCTCTTTCAGTATCAACTGCCAGACCAAGGTGGACTTTATTAAACCATTTCATTTTATCGCCCAGGTAATGTGTATTAACCTGAGGGAATTTCTCCAGAGCGCGGATTACAGCAAAACAAACCAGGTCGTTGATGGTCACATTTTGCTTGATCTCTCCGGCTTCGAGTTGCTTCTTGAATTTCTTGCGCAGTTTCATTACCTGGCGCGCATCAGCGCTCATGTGGTGAGTTAACTGGGCCGAATTTTGCAGCGACTGGTGCATGGCCGTTGCGATCAGTTTTCGAATATTTGGGATGGATTTTACTTCAAAATCGTCACCTGATTCGATGATTGCTGCCGGAGCCGGTTTGGCGGCCGGTGCAGCTTTGACAGGAGCTGCTGCTTTTTCAACTTTGGGAGCTGCAGCGGCCGTTTCAATATCGCGTGCGATTATTCGTCCGTGTGGGCCGGTTCCTTTTACTGAGCTGATATCAACACCCAATTTGGCGGCCATGTTGCGTGCCAGTGGCGAGATTCTGATCCGTGAACCTGTTTCACTTTCATCCACTTCAAATTCAAAAACTTTTGGAGCTTCATCAGCTGTTTCTACTGTCGATTCGCTCGCCGGAATTTCCTCGGCTGCAGCTTCGGCTCCCGGTCTGAATTCGTCAACCGATTCTCCTTTTTTCCCGACGACGGCGACATTGGTGAGTACCGGAATTTCATCGCCTTCTTCAAAAAAGGTTGCGAGTAGAACTCCGGCTTCTTTTGCTTCTTCTTCAAAAGACGCCTTATCGGTTTCGTAGGAGAAAAGGATGTCGCCTTCGTTTACCTCTTCGCCTACCTCTTTAAACCATTGACCAAGGATGCATGATTCAACTGATTGTCCTTGCCGTGGCATCATTACTGGTACTGCCATATAGTATAAGTTTGTAGTTTTCTTTTAACTTGTTGGTACAAATTTAAAAACTAATAATTTGTAAATGATTGAAATTCAAAAATATAAATATAATATTAAATTTTCGGAGTAAAAATATATTTTATAACTTGTATTTACAAGTTGTTTTGTACTTTTTGAAATTAGTTTAACTTTGAAGTCACAATGGACAACGTACCGCAATACCGAAAACTCTACGAATTGCTTCGCAAGCACATAATTAATGGTGTGTACAGGGAAGGCGATTTGTTACCCTCTGAAAATGAATTGTGTTCGGCCCACGAAATGACGCGACCAACTGTGCGTCATGCGCTGGAGACACTGGTAAAAGACGGACTTATTCTAAAAAAACAGGGAAAAGGCAGCATCGTAAGAAAGCCGCCACAGAACATTGGAATTTTATCCATAGCGGGTACCGCTTCGGCCGTTGGTGTTCGCTATCTGAAAACCGACATTCTGCAAAAACCTGTTGTGCAAACCTGGCCTGGCGACTTTCCTTTCGAACTTTCTGACCTGGAACAGGAATCGGGTTGTATTTATATGGAACGCTTGCGATACGTAGAAAACGAACCGGTTTTTTACGACGTGAACCACCTTCCAAATATTAATCTTCCGCGTTTCACGCAACGCTCCTTCGAAAACAAATCACTTTTTGAAGTGCTGCGTAAGAATTATCAGATTGAGATTCTGGGAGGCGAGCAAAAACTGAAAGCAGTAAAACCAACGGTTCAGGTTCGGCAGTTGTTGCATTTGAAACCCGGGCAGCCGGTGCTTTATATGGAACGAAAACTCACCACCAATAAGGAGCATTTCAACATCTATTCCACCATTTATTTTAATTCGGAGAAACACGCCATTTTTGGCAGTTTTTAGCAATTCAATATTAACACTGCGGTAAAAACGCTGTGCAGTTTTTGAGAGCCATTTCAATATTCCTACTTTTGTGTCACAATCAAATTTGAAATGGAACAGCAACAGCAACTTCCGGAAGCAGTAAACGCAGCCGGTGTAAGAGCAACATATTGCAACGAAACTTACGGACCTCACGAACGAAATACTTTTGATATTTGGCTGGCAGACTCGCAGGAGCCAACACCGCTGGTAATATTTATTCACGGAGGTGGTTTTATTGGAGGCGATAAATCGAGGTATTACGAATCGGAAGACTGGCCCCGACTTTTGGAAGCAGGAGTTTCGGTGGCCAGTATCAATTACCGGTATATGAACGAGCCGCCGTACGGAATTCTGAGCAGTATGAACGATTCGAAACGTTGCCTGCAATACATTCGCAACAACGCTGAAAAATTCAATATAGATAAAGAAAAAATTGCCTGTTCCGGAGGATCGGCAGGAGCTGGAACCGCTCTTTGGCTGGCTTTTTCGGATGATATGGCCGAGCCCGAAAGCGAAGATCCGGTATTGCGCGAATCAACAAAAATTGTGGCTGCCGGGGCATTTGTAGCTCAATCCACGTACGATATTTTGCGCTGGTCGGAGATAATCGGTCTTCCTGCTGAAAAAAGCCAACAGGAATTGCAGATGATTGCCCGTGCTTTTGGCCTGAATTCAGCAAAAGGAGTGGATCTGTATGCACAAACCGATATCAGAAATAACCTCGATTTCCTCAAGAAAATGAGCGCCGATGGTGCTCCAATCTTTGTGTACAACGACAAGGAAGCCGGAATACCGACAAATGAAGATGAACTTCAGCACCATCCCCTGCACGCCAAGGCGCTAAAAGACCGGGCTGATGAAGTCGGACTGGAAGCTGTTGTTTATGCGCCTTCTATCAGTCTGATTGATGAATCGGGAAAAGATCTTGTCGAATTTTTGTTGGAAAAGTTCAGAGATTAGAATGAGGTTTAAACATTCGCTGTGAAAGTAAATGCAGTTTGGTTTGATATCTTTTATAATTTCCTAAAAATAGTCATATTTGCCGTCTAATTAATTTCAAAGCTATAAACTGAAAATGAGAGTTTTAAAATTTGGAGGAACATCGGTTGGATCGCCTGAAAATATGCGGGCTGTAATGAATTTGGTAGCCGATGGCGAGAAAAAGATAATTGTACTTTCGGCCATGTCGGGAACTACAAATTCGCTGGTTGAAATTTCGAATTTCCTGCACAAGAAAAATAAAGACAGCGCCAGAATCGCAATCGGGAAACTGGAGGCAAAGTATAAGGAAGTAGTGGCAGAATTGTTCACTTCTGATGAAAACAAACAAAAGGGACTGGAAATCGTAAAGGAAAGTTTCGACACCCTTAAATCGTTTACAACCGGTAACTTTTCGCTGGTTGGCGAGAATACCATTCTGGCGCAGGGCGAGATTATTTCTACCAACCTGGTTACCATTTTAATGAATGAAAGTGGTTACAATACCAAGTTATTGCCGGCGCTCGATTTTATGAAAATTGATGAGGACAAAGCTGCGGACCTGAATTTTATTCGCGAGCACATTACTCCGGTTATTGAAGCGGTGGGAGAGGCCGACTATTACATTACGCAGGGATTTATTTGCCGCGATGTTAACGGCGACATCAATAACCTGCAACGTGGTGGTAGCGATTATACCGCATCGTTGATCGGTGCTGCTATCGATGCAGAAGAAATTCAGATTTGGACTGACATTGACGGATTCCATAATAATGACCCGCGTTTTGTGGAGAACACGAAGAAAATAGAACAGCTTTCGTTTAATGAAGCTGCTGAGCTGGCGTATTTTGGTGCCAAGATCCTGCACCCGCAAACCGTTTTGCCGGCACGTGTTCAGAATATTCCGGTGCGACTGAAAAATACCATGAATCCATCGGATGGAGGAACTTTGATCACCGCAGAGTCGGATGGTAAAGGCATAAAAGCAGTTGCCGCCAAAGATGGCATTACAGCTATAAAAATTCGCTCTGGCCGAATGCTGATGGCCTATGGTTTTCTGAAAAATGTGTTTGCCATTTTCGAAAAACACCGTACTTCAATTGATATGATCTCGACGTCGGAGGTGGCTGTTTCATTAACCATCGACGACACAAAACAACTGGATACTATTCTGGAAGAATTAAGCCAATTCGGAACAGTTGAAGTGGATTACGATATGTCGATTGTTTGTATCGTTGGCGATATTATTGAAGAAGAAAAAGGTTTTGCATCGAAGGTTTTCAACGCTCTGGATGGCATCCCGATCCGAATGATATCGTACGGAGGAAGTCGCCACAATATTTCTATTCTGGTGCCAGAATCACGTAAAAAGGAGACATTGGTTGCCTTAAGTAAAAACCTGTTGAATAATTAGAGAATCTAATTCATTATTGATAGTGTCCCGGATTAACAATGTTGGTCCGGGATTTTTTTGTCTACTGCAATGTGAATATTTCGCTGGCTTCGTAGCGGTAAGCCAGTTTAATATTGAATCTTTCAGAAAGCGGCTGCATGGTTTCAAAGGCTTTTTCGGGCGAGTTGTTGTCTTTCGACAAGTGACTTAAGAACACACACTGTAATTTCTCCGAACCATGTTCGTCAAGTAATTGGAAAGCCTGATCGTTGGAAAGGTGTCCCAGGTCAGAAGCCACGCGTTTTTTTAGAGGCCATGGATAATGTCCGTCCCACAGCATTTTTTCATCGTAATTCGATTCAAGGAACACACTGTCGCATTGGCTGAAATGCGTTTTTACGTTGTCGCAGGCTTCGCCAATGTCAGTAAAAACTCCGATGTTTTTATCGTGATATTTCACCCTGAAGGAACAGGGTTCGGCAGCGTCGTGATTTTTCAACACCGGGTAAACCGAAAATCCACCTACCTCAATCACGTCTTCCGGTTTGAAAAAACGCGGATAATCGGGGCGCAGGTTTTTATACGCACTGTTGTAAGTTTTTGCCGTGATGTATACCGGAATTTGCAAGCGCTTGGCCAAGACCCGTGCACCGCGCATGTGGTCGCCGTGTTCGTGTGTGATAAAGAGGGCTTTCAGTTTTCCGGGATCAAGCTCACGTTCCGCCATGCGAATTAAAATCTGTTTGGTTGAAATACCGGCGTCAATCAAAATTGCATCGGTGTTGTTCCCGATGTAATAGCAATTTCCGTTACTTCCTGAAGCGATGGCGCAGATTTCGAGCATACTATTATTTAACCAGTTTCGAAATGGCTTTGAACTCAGTTGTACCTGCAGCACGGGTCAGTTCAAAAAGAATCGATTCATACGAAGTCATCATAATTCCTTCGTTTCTGAAGCGTTCTTTAGCGATCTCGTAGTTTTCTTTTGTGCGCGACGAAACGCAATCCATCACCACAATCGGGTTGAGTCCGGCCTCCTTCATGTCAACCGCGGTTTGCAATACACATACATGCGATTCAATTCCGCAGATAATTACGTTCCGGGCGTTCAACTGCTGGAGCTTGGCATTGATTTCGGGCAGTTCGTAACAGCTAAAGGCGGTTTTCTCGATGTATTCGAAATCGGGCATTACAGCTTTAATTTCGGGCAGTGTTTCGCCTAAGCCTTTTGTGTATTGCTGGCTAACCAGCATTGGGATATTTAGCGTATTCAGGCCTTCGATTAATATTTTGCAATTTTTCAGGAGGGTTTCTTTTTCATTCATTACCGGGAACAAACGTTCCTGAATGTCGATAACCAATCCAATTGTATTTTCTTTTGTAATTCGCATTCTTTTGAATTTTTCGGTTTATGTTGTATGCTCTAATACAACACTAACAACTACTTCTTGCTTTCTGTTCTTGCCTGTGAACGGGATTTGTCGCCAAGGTAACCACCATGGTGACGTTTGGCGTAATCTTCGTTGCTAAAACCTATTTTGTTCATCATCGAAACCACCAGCGCGTCACCAATCACAGTCATTACCGTTGTTGACGTAGTTGGCGAAAGTCCGAGCGGACACACTTCTTTGGGATTTCCGGTGTAAATAAAGGCGTCGGCTTCCTGCGCCAGAACTCCTTCCGGATTGCTCGAAATAACGATCAGCGGCAGTCCTTTGTGCAGGTTTTCTGCCAGGTCGATCAGTTCGATAATCTCACGGGTTTTTCCTGAGTTGGAGATCACCAGCAACACGTCGTTTTCCTGCAGAACGCCCAAATCGCCATGTTGCGATTCGCTCGGGTGGAGAAACACTGCCGGAGTTCCGGTTGAACTAAAAGTGGTTGCAATGTTCAGTGCTATTTGTCCGGCTTTTCCCATTCCGCTGGTTACCAGTTTTCCTTTTTTTATGTGAACCTGGCGGTGAATGAGATTGATAGCCTCGATCATTCCATCTTCAACCGGGATGTTCAGAATTGCCTGCGCCTCGTGTTCGATTACCTTTTTAATTGTGTCCTTCATAAAACTCATTTAGCTTGCAAAACTACTCAAAAAAATATTTCCGCTAGGACTATTGTTTGGCATTTCAGCTGAATTAAGAAAACTGTGATTTTAGTTACGGTAGAAATGTGTTATAGGTCATAAAAAATCAAAACAATTTAGTGCTGCTTAGAGTTAAATAATTAATATTTTTAAGAAATAATTTGGCATTTTGATAAATCAGGAAAATTGTTCAACACAAGCTCCAGACATATCCAACGCAAATTCTTTAAAAAATCATCAATTGCTGATGATCTAAATAATAATATCATATGAAGATTCACGAATATCAAGCCCGAGATTTATTCAGGAAGTACGGGATTCCTGTTCCGGAAGGTGAGTTGTGCCATTCGGTTGATGAGGTTAAAAAGAAAATCTCTGACAAAGACAAATTGAGAGTAGTAAAAGCACAGGTTTTGGTTGGCGGCCGCGGTAAGGCAGGTGGTGTAAAACTGGCTACCACAAAAGCAGAAGCCATTGAAAAAGCCAAGCAAATACTTGGGATGGAAATCAAGGGAATTACCGTTGAAAAAATCCTTGTTGCCGATGCGGTTGACATTGAAAAGGAATTCTATGTTGGTTTGATCAACGACCGTAACACCAAGTCGGTAATGCTTATGGCAAGTGCCGAAGGTGGTGTTGAAATTGAAGAAGTGGCCAAGACTTCGCCCGAGAAGATCATAAAAATGCCGATCGATCCTACCATGGGTTTAATGGACTGGCAAGCCCGGAAAGTGGCGCTTCAGTTATTTGGCGATCCAAAACAGGTGCGTCAGGCAGCCGCAATTTTGGTGAAGTTGTACCAACTTTATATTGAAACCGATTCATCGCTGGCAGAAATTAATCCGCTGGTTCTTACTCCGGATAAACAGGTTCTGGCGATTGACGGTAAAATGAATTTCGACGACAATGCATTGTTCCGTCAGAGAGAAATTATTGCCATGCGCGAGGCTGACGAGAACGAGAAAAAAGAACTGGAAGCCAATGCAAAAGGTTTGTCGTACATTAAACTCGACGGAAATATCGGTTGTATGGTTAATGGAGCCGGTCTGGCAATGGCAACCATGGACATGATTAAATTGTATGGCGGAGATCCGGCCAACTTCCTCGATATCGGTGGTTCGTCGAATCCACAAAAAGTGATCGACGCCATGAATATTTTACTGAGCGACAAAAATGTGAAATCAGTAATGATCAACATTTTTGGTGGAATTACCCGTTGCGACGATGTTGCCCGTGGTTTGGTAGCTGCACTTCAGGAGATAAAAACTGATATTCCGATCGTAATCCGACTTTCAGGAACCAATGCGAAGGAAGGGTTGGAAATTATTGAACAAACCGGTTTGCCGGTGGTAAAAACCATGAGTGAAGCTGCTAAGAAAGCCATCGAGTTAAGTAAAAAGTAAAAAGTTGAAAGTAAAAAGTTAGAGTAATGAGTATACTTATTAATAAAGATACAAAGGTAATTGTTCAGGGAATTACCGGTCGCGATGGTGCTTTTCACACCAGTAAAATGAAAGCTTACGGAACCAACATTGTTGGAGGAATTTCACCCGGCAAAGCGGGTCAACAGGTCGAAGGTATACCTGTATTTAACACCGTTGAAGATGCTGTAAAAGCAACGGGAGCAAATGCTTCAGTAATTTTTGTTCCGGCACCTTTTGCAGGAGATGCTATTATGGAAGCCAGTTACGCCGGCATCGAACTGGTGGTTTGTATTACCGAACATGTTCCTGTTCAGGATATGATTCGCGTAATGCCGGTGTTGGAAAAACACGGTACGAAACTGATCGGTGCCAACTGTCCCGGATTAATTACTCCGGGCGAATGTCTGATCGGGATTCTTCCTTCCATGATTTTTAAGCCCGGAAACGTTGGTCTGATCTCGCGTTCGGGGACATTGACTTACGAGGTGGTAAACATGCTAACTGAAAGTGGTTTGGGACAAACAACCTGCGTTGGAATTGGTGGTGACTCTGTATCGGGTCTGTATTTTATCGATCTGCTCGAAATGTACGAGAACGATCCAAAAACCGATGCCGTAGTTGTTATCGGTGAAATTGGTGGCGACGCCGAAGAGCAGGCTGCAAAATTCATCAAGGAAAAAATGACCAAACCGGTGGTTGCCTTCATTGCCGGTCAATCGGCTCCTCCGGGAAAACGAATGGGACACGCCGGAGCGATTATTTCGAGTGGAGCAGGAACGGCCGAAGAAAAGGTTAAAGCCTTTAATGCTGCTGGTGTTCCGGTTGCGAAAGAACCTTCGGAAATACCCGGGCTGATCAAAGAAAAATTAGGAAAATAGATTGTCTTTTGCTTCAGGAAGAGGACAATTTTATATAGCCGGTTGCTGAAAAGTAGCCGGCTTTTTATTAAATATTATTACTTTGTTTTATAGCCGATTGGCTTGCGTTCTTTAAACTGAGGTTTGACCAATTCTTCAATAATGCGATAGATGTTGGCGATGTGCTTATTTTGTTCTGATTCCGATTGCTGGAGTTCTTCAATCTTTTTTATCAATTCGGTGTAGTTGCTTGCCCATTGCCGCATTTTCACAAATACCCGCATGATGGATATTTTTACTTCTATCGCTTGTGGGCTATTCAGTACAGAAGAAAGCATGGCAACTCCCTGCTCGGTAAAAACAAAAGGGGGATATCTTGTTCCTCCCATTTACTTGAGGTGCCAAATTGGAACCTCAAGTTATCCCACTATTCTTTCGAGAGTTCAAACATAAAATCATTTGGGAAACGTTCGGAATTTCTTCGCACTGCACGCTTTAATATCTTCGTTTCAATGCCATACATTTCTGCAAGATCAGCATCCAGCATTACTTTTTGATCACGAATCCGATAAATAGATTTGGTAATTCGTTCTTCGATTAACAATTCGTTGGCTATTTCCGGTTTTTAGGTGTGAATGAATTAACAAGGGTTTTATTATCTTCAATTTAGTAAAAAATCACAAAAACCTGGTTTTGCAATATTCAGGGGTTCCGGAAAAGATTTTACAGTTGAAATTGTTCTTTACGAATCAGCCTGTGTTAACGATTATCAATCTTTTCCGGATTCAGGTCGTGGTTTTGCAAGCGGTACCAGGCCAGTTCTTCATAACGGGTTCCTGGTTTTCCGTAATTGCAGTACGGATCGATACTCAGGCCACCACGCGGAAGAAATTTACCCCACACTTCAATATATTTTGGCTCCATCAGTTTCACCAGGTCTTTCATAATAATGTTAATGCAATCTTCGTGGAAAGCACCATGGTTTCGAAAACTGAACAGGTACAATTCCAGACTTTTACTTTCTACCAGTTTCCCATCTGGAATATAGCTGATGTAGATTGTTGCAAAGTCGGGCTGGCCGGTGATCGGGCACAGGCTGGTAAATTCGGGTGCATTAAATTTCACCCAGTAATCGTTTTCGGGGTGTTTGTTGTCGAAACTTTCGAGCACGCCGGGCGTGTAATCGAAGAGGTAGTTTGTATCTTTTCCAAGGTGTTGTAATTCGCTCATGATCGTTTTGATTTTAAGTAATTCTCCAAACCACGGTTACGCAACATGCAGGCAGGGCAGTGTCCGCAACCGCTTCCTTTTACGCCGTTGTAACAGGTTACGGTTTCATTTTGAATAATTTCCATCACACCCAGTTCATTGGCGAGCTGCCATATCTCCGCTTTGTTTTTCCACATCAGCGGGGTGTGAATGGTGTAATCGAAATCCATCGAGAGTTTTAGCGTTCCGTTCAACGACTGGATAAAATCGTTTCGGCAATCGGGATAACCACTGAAATCAGCCTGTCCCACACCGGTGATGAGGTGGTGAATTTCGTTTGCTTTTGCGAAGATGGCAGCGTAGGTGAGAAAAAGCATGTTCCGTCCTTCCACCAGTGTATTGGGCGGACGGTTTTCAGGTTTTACTTCTTCCACATTCATTTCCTGGCTTGTCAGTGCATTTTGCGTGAGTTGTCCCAACAGATCGATCTTGAAAACGGAAAGCGGAATGCCGGCTTTATTTGCAATTTTTTGAGCTGCTTCCAGTTCAATTTTGTGCCGCTGTCCGTAGTCGAATGCGATAGCCTGTACCGCTGCAAAGTTTTGCTTTGCCCAAAAAAGACAGGTTGTTGAATCCTGTCCTCCCGAGAACACCACCAGTGCTTTATCGGCGATCATATCAAACTTGTTTTAAGCTGAACGGATTGTAAGAAACATTGTAATCGAACGTGTCGATGCCCTCGATCTTTTTGACCTTGTTCACGATCAATATTGTAAGCGGAAGCACAAGAATTTCGTAAACAGTTTTGATGAGCGCCTGAGTAAGTATCATGGTCAACATCACCTGTAATGGGAAGATCCCGGCAAAAGCCACAGTAATAAAAATAAGCGAATCTGCTCCTTCTCCGGCCAGTGTGGAGACAATGGCACGCAGGGAAAAATTCTTCCCTTTACTCATGATTTTAAAGCGACTCATTACGTAAGCGTTCAGAAATGAACCCACCAGGTAAGCGGCCATACTGGCGGCAACAATTCGCGGAGCATTGCCCAGAGTAGTGGCGAATGCATCCTGTCCTTCCCAGAACGGAGCTGAAGGTGCGGCAATGGCTAGTGTGAAGAACAAAGCTGCTAGAATATTTACACCGAATCCGGCCCAGATGATCAGTCTTGCTTTTTGGTAGCCCCAGACTTCTGCGATCACATCGTTGATAATGTAGGCCAACGGAAAAATCAGCACTCCTGCCGGAGCTGACCACGGTCCGATCATCATGATTTTTATTGCAAGAATGTTGGAAAGGATAAGGCAGGCAGCAAACAGAATGCCCGCCAACATAAAAGTTACGGATACTTTTGTTTTCATTTACTTGTTTTTTACGTGGTTATCAAGCACACGTTGTTAATGCGGGCGCAAATATATAACAATTTCACAGATTTGTAGGTTCGCCTATAATCTGGTCAATCTGCTGTTTTTGTCTTAAAGGATGCTGTCAATATTTTCAGGCGGATTCCCCAATACAGCTTTATCTCCATTTACCACAATCGGACGTTGCAACAATTTTGGATTTTCTACCAATACTTTTATCCATTCCTTATCGCTCAACGTTTTGCCTTTGAATTCATCTTTATAAACCTGTTCCTGGGTGCGAACAAAATCAAACGCCGGTCTTCCTGTTTTGGCAATCAGGTCACTCAATTCTTTTTCACTGATGCCATCTTCAAGGTATCGTACTTCTTCAAAATCACAGCCTTTTGTTTCAAGATATTTGAGCCCGTTTCGGCTTTTCGAGCAACGTGGATTATGGTAGATTTTCATGGGTCAGAGTGTTATTTCGTTGTATCAATTGTCTCGTCGTTTACAGTATTAATTTCCTTAATGTAATTGTAGAAGTCTTCCTGTGCACGGTATTTTTTATCCGTGTTTCCGTCTGAATATTCGTTTAAGAGTTGCGGATCGAGTATACGGGCTTTCGAATTATCGCGTAACTGGATAAAGAGCTGTTCTTTTAATTCAGCTTTGATCGATTCATCGTAAATAGGGCAGGCTACCTCAATTCTGCGGTTCAGGTTACGCGACATCCAGTCGGCCGATGAGATGTACATTTTTTCTTCGCCACCGGCACCGAAGAGGAAAAGCCGCGTGTGTTCGAGGTACTTGTCAACAATGCTGATGGCAGTTATGTTTTCGCTGTAACCATTGAGCCCGATTTGCATCCCGAAAATCCCACGAATGATCAGCTGTATTTTCACTCCGGCCTGTGCCGCTTCATACAGTTTGATCATCATTCCCGGATCGATCAAACTGTTCATCTTCAAAATCATCCAGGCGGGTTTTCCCTGTTTGGCCAGCTTTATTTCGTGATCGATGTTTTTTACAAAGTGTTTTCGCATCGAGAAGGGGCTCACCACCAGGTGCTCGTAGTTAAAATGCAGATAGTTTTGTTTGAAGAAGTTGAATACTTTTTCCACTTCGTCTGCCAGTCGCGGATCGGCGGTAAGCAGGCCTTTGTCGGTATAAACCCGTGCTGTTCCTTCGTGAAAGTTACCGGTGCCGATGTACGCGTAGTTACGCATTTTACCATTTTCTTTACGTTGTACCCACGCCAATTTGCTGTGTACTTTCATCCCGGGTACTCCGTTGATCACATTTGCACCTTCTTCCTGTAATTTATTCGACCAGTAAATATTGGCTTCTTCATCGAATCGCGCCTGAAGTTCGACGACCACAGTAACCACTTTTCCGTTTCTTACTGCATTCAGCAGTGCATTTACCACTTTCGAATCGGCAGCAACACGGTAAATTGTCAGCCCGATTTCTTTCACCTGCGGGTCGATGGCCGCTTCACGAAGAAAATCGAGTACATGGTTAAAAGTGTGATACGGGAAATGCAACATGATGTCCTTTTGCCGCATCATTTTCAGCACACTGGTAAAAGGCGGCAAATCCTTATGTCGCGAAGGAGGAAGGTTGGTATAATAATGTTCTTTTTTCCCAATTTCGGGGAAATTCATAAAGTCTTTGTGATTATGGTAGCGCCCGCCGGGTACTGCATCACCTTTTGCCAACTTCATCTTTTTAAGTAAAAACGAAAGCAGATCATCGGGCATGTAACGGTCGTAAAGCAAACGCACAGGCTTACCTTTTTTGCGTCTTTTCAGACTGGTGCTCATTTTCTCGATAAAGCTTTTCGAGATGTCATCATCCAGGTCAAGTTCAGCGTCGCGTGTAATTTTAATGGTAAACGCGTCGTATCGGTCGTAATCAAAGTAGAAGAAGATGTCGGCCATGCAATAACGAATGATATCGTCGAGCATGATTACAAATTGCTTTCCTTCATCTCCGGGAATGACCAGGAATCGTGGTACCGAACGACCCGGAATTCGGATCAGTGAATAAGCTTTGTCCTCGGGCGCTTCTTCTTTCCATAATTTGATGGCCAGGTACACCGAGCGATCGCGCAGGTAAGGGAATTTGTTCTTGCCCAACATGATCGGCACCAGGTTGGGAAGCACTTTATCGTAAAAGTATTTCCGCACGAATTCACCCTGACTCTCGCTAAGCTCCGTTTCATCGATCATGAATATGTCGTTGGCCTTCAGTTCTGTAATGATGTCCTTGAAGATCTCCTGTACTTTTTCCTGTTGCTGATGGACGGTTGCATAAATCTTGTTGTGCAGTTCCGTTGGAGTCATTTCACCCAGCAGGTTTTCTTCGTCTTTACCAATGTCGACCATTCTGCGAACGGTAGCCACCCTCACCCGGAAAAATTCGTCGAGGTTGTTCGAGAAAATACCGATAAACCGAATTCGCTCGAATAGGGGAGTCTCCGGATCTTCCGCTTCCTGGAGCACCCGCTCGTTAAACGACAACCAACTGATTTCCCTGTTTATGAATTTTTCGTTTGTATACATGTGAGGCCTTATTTACTGGTTGAGAACAACTTTTACAAGATGATAAAAGCCTGCGTAATTTGCAAGTAGAAAACGGTTGTTTTCGGCTTATTCGCCACCGAATTCCATCAGGTAGGCTTTTATAAAACCATCGAGTTCGCCATCGAGAACAGCGTTTACATTGCCGGTTTCATAACCTGTGCGTACGTCCTTCACCATTTTGTAAGGCTGCAACACGTACGAACGGATTTGTGAGCCCCATTCGATTTTCTTTTTCGAGGCCTCAATTTCGGCAGTTTTTTCGCGGCGTTTGCGCAGTTCCAGTTCATACAACTGCGATTTCAATAAACGTAGCGCGTTTTCCTTGTTGCCCAGTTGAGACCGGCTTTCGGTGTTTTCAATGGTGATTCCGGTGGGGGCGTGTTTCAGCCGCACACCTGTTTCCACCTTGTTTACGTTCTGTCCGCCGGCGCCTCCACTTCTGAAAGTATCCCACGAAATGTCTGCCGGATTGATCTCAATTTCAATTGAGTCGTCGACCAACGGAGCAACATACACCGAAGTGAACGAAGTCATTCGTTTGTTCTGCGCATTAAAAGGCGAAAGTCGAACGAGGCGATGCACGCCGTTTTCGCTTTTCAGATAACCGTAGGCAAAATCGCCTTCAATTTCTATGGTACAGCTTTTTATCCCTGCTTCGTCGCCAGCCTGCATGTCGGCAATTTTCATTTTGTAGCCGTTCTTTTCAATCCAACGGGTGTACATGCGGAAAAGCATGTCGGCCCAGTCGTTACTTTCGGTTCCGCCGGCTCCGGCATTTATACGAAGTACTGCTCCCAAACGGTCTTCCTCGTTTCGGAGCATGTTTTTGGCTTCAAGCTCTTCCACCAGTTTTTCTGTGTCGGCAAAAGCCTGATCCACTTCTTCTTCGCTGGCTTCTTCCATTTCGAAGAATTCGTACAATACCAGAAAATCTTCAGTGGCCTGGTTTACTTCTTTGAATCCATCGGTCCACACCTTGATGGTGCGGATGGTTTTCATTTGGGCTTCAGCTTCTTTGGGATTGTTCCAGAAATCGGGATCCTGTGTTTTGAGTTCTTCCTCTTCGAGTTGAATTATTCTTGCATCGTAGTCAAAGATGCCTCCTCAGCGCATCCCGGCGCTCAACAAGGTCTTTAACCTGTTCCTTTAAAATCATGTTTTTGTTTTATTTTTTGTTGGAACGCAAAGGTAATCGGAAAAGTTTAGAGTTTCATGTTCAAAGTTTAAAGAATTAGTAAGTAGTCGCAGTCTCAGTTTTCATAATCTTATCTGAGTAAAATAAAAACCTTAGGTAAAAATATAATTACTCCAATTACGAAAGCTGCGATGGCAGCCACCAGTACACTGGCCGCAGCAAGGTCTTTTACTTTTTTTATTTGATGGTGTTTTTCAGATGAAACAAAATCGGCGATGTTTTCGATGGAAGTGTTTATGATTTCAGCGGTAATAACCAGGCCACACGCGAAAATAATTGCGATCCATTCGAAGGTTGAGATTTTGAGAGCGACTCCGGCAGCTACTGCGAAAACACACGCTATTACATGAATCCGTGCGTTTGGTTCTTCTTTTAACAGGATTCTTAATCCGGAGAAAGCAAATCTGAAACTTTTGAATATTTTTCGTATGGAAAATTGGAGATTCATTACTGAATTATTTTCCGTCAACCAACTGAAAACTGCGACTGAACTCTATTCCAGTGCCAGGTTCATATAACGGTGAATCAATTCAGGTTCGAAACCACGACTTTGCGCAAAGCGGATGACCTGTCCCATTTTTTCGAACTTGTTTTTCTTTTTAATGGTTTTAGCCTTTTCTTTCATCGTCTTCACCAGCACATCTTTGTATTTGTCATCGTCGATCACTTCCATGCCGCGTTCGATTACATCATCCGACAATCCTTTCGATTTCAGGTAATAACGCATCTTGATTTTGCCCCACTTATTGAATTTAAATTTGTCTTTCACATAAGCCCGCACATAGCGCTCGTCGTCGATGTATTTCTCGTCGATCAATTTATCGATGATTTCGTCCACAATTTCATCCACGATCTCGTAAGCCATGATTTTTTTTCTGATATCAGCCGAACACTGTTCAGAACGGCTGCAAAGCTGTGCCATTTTTGAATAAGCCTGTTTTATATTCTGATCGTGATTTTCCATGAAGCGAAAATTTCTGTTAAAATTACAGAAAAAACAGGTGCTGACCTAACGTTTTAATCCTCCGTATTTTGATGCTTTTACAACTCTTCGTGAAAAGAAGTTTCCACCTTCACACCCGTAAAGAATTCTTCGAGTTCGGCCAGTGTGGTTTCGGTTTTTTGTACGTCGCGCACTATTTCTCCTTTCTCCAGAATTACAATTCGGGAGCACACATCGGCAACATGGTCCAGGTCGTGACTCGAAATCAGAATGGTTTTGTTTTGCTGCTTTCCAATTTCCTTAATGATGTTGCGAAGCTGGTACTGCGACGAAGGATCGAGGTTGGCAAAAGGTTCGTCGAGGACAATAACCTCGGTGTTTCCCATAAAGGCGCCAACCACACCCACTTTCTTCTGATTTCCTTTTGAAAGGTTGCGAATGAATTTCTTTTTCCCCAGAATTTCATCCTTAAAGAAATCATTGAACCTGCTGAGAAATGCGCTAACATCGGTGTCGTTCATAGTACGGAGTTCGCCAATAAAACTGAAATACTCATCGGGAGTGAGGTACCCGATTGTAAAACTTTCGTCGATATAAGCTGCTACCAGTTCTTTCCAGTCTTCCGATTTTGCCACGGGAATTTCGTTGATCAGTACTTTTCCGCGGCTGGCGCGAATCAAATCAAGAACGAGCGAGAAGAAAGTAGTTTTACCGGCGCCGTTGTTGCCAACCAGTCCAAAAATTTCACCTTTTTCAATACTCAGTTCGGGGATGTTTAATACGGTGGTTCCGTTGTATTCTTTTTGTAAGTTGATTACTTGTATCATGATGTTTTAATTTTCGTTTTAAATTTTAATTCTTCATTTACCATTTTAGTTGCCTAAGTGGACTTATACCCCGCCAGCATTTTGTGTTTGCGTTTCAGGTATTGACCGGTAAAATAATCGATCAGTTTTGGGTGAAGGATGATGCCGATCAAACCAAGCACACCGAGTATCACGTATGCGGCAATATTTCCGAAGGCCAGGGTTAATAGTCCGTAAACGGCAAGAGGACCGAATATTATGGGGAAGGTAATCAGCCAATTAGTGGCACTCATTCCCTGGTAGTTGAAGGTTGCCCGTTGGTCGAGGTCGATTGACTTTCGGCTGTTCAGCCCCAAAGCAAAAATTACCCAGGTATTTACCCCAATATTGTACAGCATTACCACAAAGTGTATGTAAAGCACTTTGGGCGTGATGTACATGTAACCCAGCGAAAGCAGGTAAAATATAATGTTGGTGACCGCCATCAGGAAAAAAGCCGACTGCAGCACCTGTTTCATTTTCATATTTTGGGCCATCAACAGCGGGTAATAGCGACTGTGCCAGGCCGGGAAGAACTGACCGTACATCATACTGAAAACGCCGGTCATAAACATACCGCCAAGAACGATGATAAATTCCGGCCCGTCGGGTTTATAGTCGCGGTAAATCAGCAGGCCATAAAAAATAAACAGGACCGACATCATAGCCGATTGTCGCGGACGTTTGTTGCGGGCGATCATTTTTACTTCGAGCGACAACATTTTTCCGTATTCGCCAACCTGGTTCAGCCACGAAAAATCGTGCGTGGTGCCTTCTTTTTTCTTTTGCGTGAGTTCGTCGATGTAAAACCGGCTCCACAGGTATTGCTGGTTAAGCAGATACAGCAGAACGATTAGTGCCGGGAACAACAAAGCCGTGATTGGTTGTGCTATTACCAGGTCGAATAGTTTTCCGAATTGTATGCTAAAATCGAAAATGCCAAAGTAATCGATGGCAAAAACGCCGGCTGCCAGGGCCAGAAAACCGTAAAATAAGGCATTCGATTCGTTGGTTCGCCACTTGATATAAATGGCCAGAAAATGATTCACAAATATCATCAGGATTAATGATGCCAGCCAGACAGTCAATACCGGAGTTTCCAATTCGGTAACGGCTATTCTGAACGTGAAAGGCAACATTAAAAAGAAGGGCAATACGTTAAAAAAATGCAACAACGATTTATTCAACATGTAGCGGGCGATGCGTTTTCGCCTCACCGGTGTGATAAGAAATGGCTGATAACCAAAGGTTGGCAGATTTTGCATCATTACCCTGAAAATGAGGTCGAAACCCACATAGATAAAAATTAGTGCATTAAAAGCCTGCATTTTATTTGGTACTTCTGCCAGTTGCTCGGTGAGTTGAAACCCAAAAAAAATGCCGACTAAACTGAAATACAGCGCCAGGAAAATCAGGATGCCTTTGGTCGCCATGTTTTTACTCATGGAAGCCGAACGCACAAATTCGCGCCAGGCAAAATAAAAGAAATTACGTTTCATTGTATTGTTGTGAAATTTTTGATTTTACTACTGAGACTTTGGTTTATTTGTTAGTAATGCGCAAAACGCTAAAGTTACAAAGCAAATTCAGGAAATTGTTGGCTGAAGTGTTCTTTTATCTTTTCGGGAACATAAAATAGTTCTCCATAAATACCTATAGAAATGCCGACAATTACAAGTGAGACAGCAAATATTCCGGCAGTATTTTGTAAAGAAGATAAGTTTAAGATATTCCAAAAATGAAAAGCTTGGAAGGGAATCTGGCTAAAGAAGATAATCATAAACTGAGTGTCTTTTAAGCGATCGAGCAGCATAAACTTTTTGCCTTTTATTTTAGTTACTTGAAATCTTTTCGGAAAAATTCGGTAGTAGTAATATACCAGGAAGATGATTATGCCTCCAAAATATGGGACAAGGATCAACAGGTCATTCTTTATTACTTTGAAAAGTGTTGCAAGAACTATTGTAAAAGCAAAAGTCATCACAATTTTTGGCCAGCTAAAAAACTCAAACAAATACTTCCACAAAAGCCGGTTGTATTTTTTTCGGAGTTCGCGTTGCTTTTGTTCTTTTATTTTGCTGAAGCCGTGAATACCGAATTTCCTGAAAGAATTCCTTAACGCATTTTCAAATGAAAGTTCAGGCTTCTCCTGCCACTGCTCCTCGATCGATGAGGCGAGGTGATCGACCAGTTCAACCTGCAAATCGTAATGATAAACGTAATGCTTTCGGCAGAACTCAAAGAGAAATTGGGTTTCGTTGTTTGTGATGGTGCGGTTCATAGGTGGTTATTTTACAAATTCGGGAAATTGTTCAGTAAAATGTTGCTTGATTTTTTTTGGTAGAAAAAACATATTGGCGTACAGTAAAATGCTGGCTCCAACTAAAAAGAAAGACAATGCAGCAAGTAGCATTTTGTTTTCAACGGATTCAATTTTTATCCAATTAAAAAGCGAATGAATAAGATTGGGTAGTTGTAGCAATATTATTATCAAGTACATTGATTGGCTTTGCCGGCTAGCCAGCAGAAACATTTTTCCGGTTTTACCCGATATTTTAATCTTTGGAAAAATAAAAAAGAGATAGATGGTAAATAAAACTAAAATTATTCCTGAGTAGATCAGAAGAATGCTTTTGGTTTGCGAAGTGGTTTGGAATACGATAAATACACCGAGCGTAAGCACAAACGTCAGCAGTATTTTGGGCCATTTGTAAAACTCCAGTAAATATTTCCAAAGCAGTAAGTTGTACTTCCGGTTAACTTCTTTTTCTTTTGTGCGAACCATCTTTGTGAAGTTGTTTTTGCCAAAGCTGGATATTGCATTTTTTTGAGCCTGCTTAAATTCCAGTTCAGGGTTTTTCTTCCATTGCTCTTCAATTATTGAAGCAAGATGATCAACAATTTCGATTTGCACATCGTAGAAAAACACACCATAATTTTCGCAAACCTTGAAAAGTTCGGTAGTTTCTTCTTGTGTTACGGTTCGGTTCATTTATGCCAATTTTGGGTTCAACAAAACATCCATATGCTGGATAAATGTTTTCATTTCGTTTAGCAGGTTAACGGTTTCCCTTTTTCCGTTTTCGGTTAGAAAATAATATTTGCGCGGGCGGTTATTTACCGTTTTTATTTCAACGCTCAGCAGGCCTTTCGCTTCCAGTTTATGCAGGGTGGGGTAGAGTGCGCCTTCGGTAATCACCAGTTCGCCGGTAGTAATCTTCTCTACTTCGCGGGTAATTTGGTAGCCATACATTTTGCCTTTATCATTCAGTAATTTCAAAACGATGGTTGAAAGGCTCCCTTTGTACAATTGGTTTTTTTGCATGTAATAAAAATAAGTAAAAAATATATACCTAAGAAACTTGGGTATGTGAAATTATTCTAAAACATCTGTCAATACTACGCCGTCTTTAAATTGTTTAATATTTCCTTTTAAATCGTAGAGTTCAACCAGCACCACATACACACCGAGGTTTTGTCGTTGTCCGTTTTCATTTGTTCCATCCCAATCAACAGTTTCAGAAGTTCCTATCACAATGTTTCGGGCCAGGGTATTTACCAAGCGGCCGGCTGAATCGAAGACTTTTATGGTACACAGGTAGCCGGGTTTGTCGAGCTCGAAATGAATGGAATAGTTATCGTGATAACCGTCGTTGTTTGGTGAAAATGATTCCGGTTCGAAAGTGACTGATACTTTTTCGTTGCCTTGAATATCGGCCTGCGAATTTTTATAGCCCGGTGTTGCGTAGCCTGCAAACGATGAGGCAGAATGCCAGTTGTCAGGATCATTGGTTGGGGCTTCAAACGAAATGCGTTCGAGCGAAACGCCTTCGCGATCATGAAAAACAGGAAGGTGCAGCTCTTCGGTGTAAGCGAATTCATCTATGATTTCCAGTTCCTTATTCAATAAAACCACCACGTCTTCATCGTTATTGAAGGATGGAAACTTCTCCATTTGCAGAAAGCAATCGGGACACTCAACGTAAAACCAGGGGAAAACACCGTTTGTGTCATTTGTAAGTGCGAGGTAGGAATTGGGTTCGAATGTGATTTTTTCTGAAGTTAGTGAATAGACTTGTGTTAGCTCGTTCTCCTTGTCGCGTGATGCCAGGTAGAGTTTATTTAAAGGAATTTTTTTTTCGGAATAGTTGTAGATCTCCACAAAATCTTCGCCATCAGGAACGGGATTGAACAACACTTCATTGATCAGCAGATCGCCGGATTCAATAAACACCGGATTTTTCTCTTCCCCGGAAACTACAACTTCATCCAGAATGACTTTGTCTGATGCGTAATGGTTGTTCATATAAACTACAATCTGAAGAATGTTGCCATTCAGCCCGGTTTGAGTTGCAGTATCGGTGCCCCAGTTTCCTGCGTTTTCGCCTTTCGTTTCAAAAAGAATTTCTTCACCATTGTCGAGTTTGGAAAAAGCTTTCAGGTATTTGGTGGCTTCGTTCGCACCACTGCCGGTTTCAGAGGCTTCAAGTGTTACGGTAATGTTTTTATTGGCTGAAATGTCGATGAGTTCAGAAGTCCAGATGACTTCAGCATTAATATCGCGGCATTCAAACCGGCCACCTGAAGTAGCTACTGTTTTAGCATAATCGTCAGAATTCGAGAGTTCTACAGCGGAATATTCTAAGGTCCAGCTAGTAATTCCATCAAAATCGCTAATGATTTCCGAAGTTGTATCATCGCCCCATACTCCTTTTTCGGGCATGTTAAAGCTTTCGCGCCACACTTCCTGGGCGGACGAAACCAAAGACAAACAGCACAACAAGAATGTTAATATTTTCGGAAGATTGGGTGCCACCTTATTAGCAATTTAGTGCAAAATACTAACTTTGACGCACTTATTTGATAGCAAGGACTTTAAAATTAAAATTATTAAAAATGAAAGTTGCAATTGTTGGTGTGAGCGGCGCTGTAGGACAGGAGTTCCTGCAGGTATTGGCCGAGCGTAATTTCCCGATGGATGAGTTGGTAATTTTTGGATCGGCAAGAAGTGCCGGTAAAACCTATGAATTCAAGGGAAAACAGCTAACGGTTAAGGAACTGAAGCACGGCGACGATTTTAAAGATATAGATATTGCTCTAACTTCGGCGGGAGCAGGTGTATCGAAGGAATATGCTGAAACCATTACGAAGCACGGTGCAATTATGATCGATAACTCCAGTGCGTTTCGTTACGACGACGACGTGCCGTTGGTCGTACCTGAAGTGAATCCGGAAGATTCGCGTGTTCGCCCGAGAAACATTATTGCCAATCCAAACTGTTCTACCATTCAAATGGTAGTGGCACTGAAACCAATCGATAATATGTCGAAAATTAAACGTGTTCGCGTTGCAACCTACCAGGCTGCCAGTGGTGCCGGTGCACAGGGAATTGCAGAATTGGAAGAACAAGTGCTGGATGTGGCTCAGGGTAAACCGGCAAAAGTTGAAAAGTTTGCGCATCAGCTGGCTATGAATATCATCCCGCACATCGATGTTTTCCTGGATAACGATTATACCAAGGAAGAAATGAAGATGAACTGGGAAACCAAGAAAATTATGCACACCGATGCAGAAGTAAGTGCAACCTGTGTACGCATTCCGGTAGCCCGTGCTCACTCTGAAGCTATTTGGGTTGAAACGGAAGCACCCGTTTCGGTAGCTGCGGTTAAAGAGGCTTTCGAAAATTTTGAAGGGCTGACTGTAATCGATAATCCAAAGAAAAACGAATATCCGATGCCGTTGTTTGTGTCGGGAAAAGATGATGTTTATGTTGGAAGGATCCGTCAGGATGTTACCGATCCGAACAGCATCACTTTCTGGTGTGTTGGCGATCAGATTAAAAAAGGAGCTGCGCTAAATGCAGTTCAAATTGCCGAATGGCTAATTGCAAATGGTGAAGTAAAATAATCTACAATATTATTAATACTGAAAAGCTCGGGTGTCCGGGCTTTTTTTGTGCCATTTTCCTATGAATTTTGTTATCTTATAAAAGACAAAATTAAGCGTGTATGGAACAAATTGATATGGTTGAATTAAGGCAGCTAAATGCCGGCGATTACGAAGAGTTAAAGAAATCGATGATTGAAGCATACTCCAACTGGCCGGGTGCCTACTGGAAGGAGAGTCATTTTATGAAGTTACTCAAGATTTTTCCGGAAGGGCAGCTGGCAGTTTTGGTGAACGATGTGGTGGTTGGGTGCGCCCTTTCCATCATTGTGAAATACGAGTTGTTTGGCGACGACCATACCTACCAGGAAATTACCGGTAACTACACTTTTAATACACACAATCCGAAAGGCAATACCATGTACGGGATCGATGTTTTTATTCGTCCGGATTACCGTGGTCTGCGCATAGGACGCCGCTTATACGATGCCCGGAAAGAGTTGTGTGAAAACTTAAATTTGAAAGCGATTGTTTTTGGCGGACGTATCCCAAATTACCACCTGCACGCCTCGGAAATGACTCCAAAGGAATTTATTCAGAAAGTAAAATTGAAGGAGTTATACGATCCCACGCTTACCTTTCAGCTGTCGAACGATTTTCACGTGAAGAAAGTGCTGCGCGGATATATGCCGGGCGACAAAGAATCGAAGGAGTTTGCCGTGTTGTTACAATGGGATAACATTTATTATCAGAAGGTTTCGGATAAAGCAAGTGCCTACAAATCGGTTGTGCGGCTGGGGTTGATTCAATGGCAGATGAGGCTGTACAAAGACATTGACGAACTGTTTACACAAGTGGAATATTTTGTGGACGCTGTGGCGAGCTATAAAAGTGATTTTGTACTCTTTCCGGAGTTTTTTAATGCTCCTTTGATGGCCGATTATAATCACTTGACAGAGGCAAAAGCAATCAGGAAACTCGCTGAATACACCGATGACATCAGGGAACGGTTTATGAAACTGGCCATTTCATACAATATTAATATCATTACCGGAAGTATGCCGCTTTTGAAGGAAGAGAAGCTCTACAATGTTGGGTTTTTATGCCGCAGAAACGGGACCTATGAAACCTACGAAAAAATTCATGTAACTCCCGATGAATCAAAAGCCTGGGGATTATCGGGTGGCGATACCATTGAGGTGTTTGAAACCGATTGCGGGCCTGTCGGGGTTTTAATTTGCTACGATGTGGAGTTTCCGGAATTGCCGCGAATTCTTGCGCAGCAGGGGATGAATATCCTCTTTGTGCCATTTCTTACCGATACTCAGAACGGTTATTCAAGGGTTCGCTACTGTGCCCGTGCCCGTGCCATCGAAAATGAGTGTTACGTGGCCATTGCCGGATCGGTGGGTAACTTGCCGAAAGTTGAGAATATGGATATTCAGTTTGCGCAGTCGGTTGTATTTACTCCCAGCGATTTTTCTTTTCCGGCTAACGGGATAAAGGCCGAAGCAACTGCAAATACCGAGATGATCCTGGTAGCTGATGCAGACCTTGATCTACTAAAGGAATTACACACTTTTGGTGCTGTACGTAATTTAAAAGACCGGCGCACTGATTTGTATTCGGTTTGCCTGAACAACGGGAAAAAGAGTTAATCTTCCTCTGTCCAGCTGGTCTCGTACAGGTAATCGTTGTAGGGGAAACGTTGCGAGTGAATTTCTTTCACTGCTTCGTACAATTTCTCTTTGAAATCCTCGATGTTTTCTTTTTCGATTGCCGAAATAAATAATGCCGGTGTATTGTGTTTGCCCATCCACGAATTTTTCCATTCGTCGAGCGTGAAGTTAGCCTTGGTTTTTGGAGTCAGGTCATCTTCGTCTTTTTCGTCGTACGAAAAGGCATCTATTTTATTAAAGATATAAATAGTGGGCTTATCGCCGGCTTCAATTTCTTTTAAGGTGCCGTCAACTGTTTCAATCTGTTCCTCGAAACCGGGATGTGAGATGTCAACAATATGCAGCAAAACATCGGCTTCGCGCACCTCGTCGAGTGTCGATTTAAACGACTCGACCAAACCGTGTGGCAGTTTGCGTATAAATCCAACGGTATCGGCAAGCAGGAAAGGCAGGTTGCCAATCACCACTTTTCGAACTGTGGTATCGAGTGTTGCAAAAAGCTTGTTTTCGGCAAAAACCTCCGACTTAGCCATCATGTTCATAATGGTGGATTTACCAACGTTGGTATACCCTACAAGGGCTACTCGTACCAATTTACCCCGGTTTTTACGCTGTGTGGCTTTTTGCTTATCAATCTTAACCAACTGTGTTTTTAGTCGCGCGATTTTATCGAGGATGATCCTGCGGTCGGTCTCGATCTGGGTTTCACCCGGACCACGCATTCCGATACCTCCCCGCTGACGTTCGAGGTGGGTCCACATTCGTGTGAGTCGTGGCAACAGGTACTGATATTGAGCCAGTTCAACCTGTGTTTTTGCGTGAGCCGTTTGAGCGCGCTTTGCAAAAATATCGAGGATCAGGTTGGTTCTGTCAAGTATCTTGCACTCCAACTGACGTTCGAGGTTACGAAGTTGTGTTGGCGACAATTCATCGTCGAAAATTACGGTGTCGGCTTCCACCACTTTTATATAGTTGCCAATTTCTTCGAGTTTACCGGGGCCAACAAAAGTTGCTTTGTTCGGGACGTCAAGCTTTTGCGTAAAACGTTTAAGCACGACGGCACCGGCAGTATCAGCCAGAAACTCAAGTTCATCGAGGTATTCCTTTACCTGATTTTCATCCTGATCCTGGTTAATCAAACCAACTATTACGGCTTTTTCTGTTATTGCTGCTGTCTCTATCATTGCTTATTATTTTTCACAAAAAAACTCCTGCTTCATATTGAAACAGGAGTGCAAAAATATTGTTTTTATACTTTACTGCAATACGAAGTTAATTGGTACCGTGTAAGATACATTAACCGGCTTGCCACGTTGTTTTCCAGGTTTCCAGGTCGGAAGGCTGTTAACCACGCGCAATGCTTCTTTGTCGAGCGATGGGTCAACTCCCCTTGCAATGCGGGCGTTGCTAACTTTTCCATCTTTACCAACAACAAAGGTTACATAAACTTTACCCTGGATTCCGTTTTCCTGCGCAATAACCGGATATTTAATCTGGCTGGCCAGGTATTTACGAAGTGCAAGGTCACCACCAGGGAACTCAGGCATGTCTTCTACAATAAAGAAAACCTCAGTATCCGAAGCTTCTTCTTCTTCAGCAGTTTCAATAACCGGAGCTACATCGATAACGGTAGTTTCATCGGCTTCTGAATCTTCAATTTCCAACTCATCTTCGATCTCAACATCGTCGTCCACAATGTTCAAAACCTCAACAACTTTTGGTGGTGGAGGTGGTGGCGGTGGTTGAACCTGTTGCTCGCGAGTGATCGGAATAATCTCTTCTTCCACTTCCTGGGTTTGAATTTGTCCCAAACCTTCTACTTTTTTAGGCTTGGTTGTCCATTCAAAGGCCAGCAGTGTAATGCCTAATGCAAGCACCAATCCTACTAGCAGAAAGGTATTCCTTTTGCCTTCAAGATCGACTTTTGGCGATTTTTTAAGTTCCATACTAAGCTATTATTTTAAGTTTTATTCGAATTTTTGTCCCTAAAATTGGGGCTTAAAGATAAGAAATATTCTTTATATCCAAGTCTATTCGATTTAAATTTAAGATACCGGAGAAGTCTCCGTTATGAACACTGTTCATGGCTTTAGGCGCATCAAATTCTATTTGTTATACAACAAAAACTTTACCAAAATTTTATTTGAGTAATCAAAGAAAATATTTTTATATTTGCAGCGCATTTGGGGGATTAGCTCAGTTGGCTAGAGCGCCCCGAAGGCTTTCGGGGAGGTCCTCGTTGTTCTCAACATGATAATTGAAAAAAGGGGGTTTAGCTCAGTTGGCTAGAGCGTTTGACTGGCAGTCAAAAGGTCACCGGTTCGATTCCGGTAATCTCCACCAAAAGGAGCAGTTCGAAAGGATTGCTCCTTTTTTTGTATCTTATTGTTCTCATTTGCAAGCCATGACTTATTACCTGTATATCTTACAAAGTGAAAAAAATGGTAGGTACTATGTTGGTAGTACGCAGAATGTGAACGAACGTTTGCAACAACACAATTGGAGCAGGACACCTTCAACAAAATCTGGAATCCCGTGGAAATTGGTCTATACCGAGGAATTTTCTGACCGGTCTCTGGCAATTCAACGGGAATATGAAATCAAACGAAAGAAAAGTAGAAAGTATATAGAGTTTCTAATAGGCTCAGTTGGCTAGAGCGCCCGAAGGCTTTTCGGGGAGGTCATCGGTTCCCCCGAATATTTATCGGGGCGATATTCTCCACAAAAGGAGTAGTTCGAAAGAGTTGCTCCTTTTTTGTATCCTTTGTTTCTCCTTTGTTTATTTAAGAAATAGGTATTCGTTCGAATAACGTCGTCTAAAAATTTCTCGCATTCTGCTTTTGCGAGATCGCTGGATCCCGATGTCGCGTTAATATGCAATGCCTTCAGCATGTCCGGTGCAGAAGCTTTTCAGGGTGGAAACCCTTTGCCACTGGGAACACTGTTTTTGTCCGAATTTAAATTTGCTAATTATAAGTAAGCTTTAGATGATGTTTTCATCAGTGCATGAAAAAGGACCGGTTTCCAGCCGATCCTTTTGGTTATCCTAATATATTTCTATAACATTTCGCGTGCTTCGCGATCCGGATCATTTTTCACCTCACACACATCATTCAAAATCATGGTCTCGCCATTTTCGATAGTGAATTTTGGCCACTCGGGTAGTGCTTCGCAATTCGGATCGCCGGTGCGCATAAAGTTCAGCAAAGCATCCGACATTTTTTCGGAAAGGTTACGTGGCCTCGCACCTCCTCCTGTATGTGTCAGCATGAGGTCGGTATTGTAAAACCAGAAACAAATATCGAGGCAGTGGAAAGCCCGCATGCGATTGTCAAACAAAGGCGGTTCCCATCCGAACCAGGCCAAATAAACAGGCGCTTGCTGATTGCTTTTTGCAGTAGCTGTTTCTATAACACTTTTACGGTTGCTGGCAGCCAGCGTCATAATCTCGATAGGTTTGGCATCGGGGAAAGCTTTGGCATAAGCATCGTAAACTGCCGGTGCCTTGTCGCCTAACCCGCCTCTGAAGCCGGCACGTTGTTTTAGCATTTCTTTTGCCTGATCTGCCGTTATCTCTTCCATTTCGGGCATGTTACGCGCCATTCCCCATTCGTGGAAAGTGGTACAGATCATCATCGGAACATCCGAAGAAATGCCGTGTGGATCGCTGTAAAATTCTTCTTTCGGAATATTTATTCCATCCGCCACCGGGCTAAATCCAACGCGGGAATAGTCGGCAGATTCAAGCTCCTCGCGCAGTTTCTGATTGGCTCTATTCGCGATCAGGATGTATTCTTTCCAGGGCAGTTCCTGTAACTTATCGATTTCATCAGGTTTCAGTCCCGCTTCTTTTAATACATAAGCACCCAGTTTTTGCGACATTTCCTGATCCATCGCTTTAATGCTTGAACCGCTTAGTGGAACAACTTTATGTACCAAGCCCTGTGCGGCCGGCATGGCAGCCAGTGTGCACACTTTTGCACCTCCGCCCGATTGCCCCATGATGGTTACATTATCCGGATCGCCACCAAAATTGGCAATATTCTCTTTTACCCATTCCAGCGCGGCTACCATATCGAGCGCGCCAACATTCCCGGAGTGCTTATACTTATCGCCACCTACTCCCGAAAGATCTGAAAATCCGATCGGGCCTAAACGATGGTTGATCGAAACAAAAACCACATCTCCTTTGCGGCTGAGGTTTTCGCCCATATAACCGTCCTGTTCAATTCCGTTTCCGTTGGTATAGCCACCGCCGTGGTACCACACCATAACCGGGCGTTTATTAGCGTCGATGGCCGGTGTCCAGACATTTAGCCTCAGACAGTCTTCGCTTACATCGTCGTAATTCCAGTGATCGACAAACGAAGCATAAGCATTGGCATAGCGATTATCCATGATCTGTGGTGCCGAGTTTCCCCACCAGACTGCCGGGCGAATATGATCCCAGCTTTCGGGTTTTTGCGGTGGCATAAAACGGTTTTTACCGCCGGTGTCAGCGCCGTATGGAATTCCGCGAAACTGGGTAATTCCGCGGAGAATGAATCCTTTTACTTTACCGTAAACAGTTTCGGCAATGGCAATGTCGTCGCCAATGAACAGGATTTGTTCATCATCAGTATCTTTCATCGTTGCAGGAGCTGCACACGAAGCTAATGGAAGGGTGGTCGCCAGTCCAAATCCGGCGGCTCCGGCTCCCATGGTTTGAAAAAAATCTCTTCTGTTGGTTTTCATCGAATTCGATTTAGGTGATTTAGATTTATTGCTTTATTTAAGATGTTCCGGATCAAAAACAATGCTGGCCTGCCCCAGGGTGGCGATCATCGGATTTTGCGAACCAATAGAAACTTTCACCTCGTATGGTCTGGCTTCGGGTGCCGTGCCATTTTTTAATCCTTCCGCTAAATTTTGCATATCGGTTAAATAACTTTTATCAAATGCTGTTTTTACATATGGATAATGTCCGCAATAGATTTTTGTGATTCCCTCACTGTTCATTTTAGCCAGCATTATTTTGCACGACCGAATGTAGGTATCAATAGAAGAATGAGGCTCAAGTTGCAGCCAAACCTGTCCTGAGCCAAACGCATCGCCCGTAAAACAACTGGAGGTTTTTGTGTCAAGCAAAACAATGGACCCGGGCGTGTGTCCCGGCGTATGGATCACTTCAATCTTTCGGTTTCCAAGGTCAATTTCATCACCATCAAGCACATATTCAATTTCTCCGTTGTAAGGAATTTTCAGCATTCTAATAAGTGCGGTATCACCTTCATGCATATAAACCGTATCGAAATAGGCAATATTCCCTGCATGATCGGGATGAAAATGCGTAAGAACCACCTCCAGCGGTTTATCGGTAATCTTTTTTACCACCTTGTCCAGGTCCTTGCATTTGGTGCCCACATCAATTAACATGGCTTTTTTATCGCCTTCAATAATGTACATGGTAGTGTTATCTGAAGTTTCAACCACCCAAATGCCTTTTTCAAGCTGGGTAATGCTTAGGTCGTTGTTGGAAAAAACCTGCGAATAACCAAGTTGACTGCAAAACAGCACTCCAATGAATAAAATTAAGTTTTTCATAAGTAAGGACTATCGGTTTATAGTTTGTTTGTACCCAGCTTATTCATCACCGGAGAAACAGGTTCCGGTGATGAATAAGTTCAGGATGATTTTATTTAAATAGCAGTGGCACGAAATCGGAAAGGTAAACCCTCCAGTTTCGCCATATGTGTCCGCCTTCGGTTTCGGTGTATGAATATTTCATGCCCATGGCATCCATTTGCTTGCGTAGGTCGGCATTCGCCTGGTAGAGAAAATCGGTTTTTCCGATTGCTATCCAGTATAATTCATAGCCGTTCTCCATTTGTTTTTTAAGTGTGCCGTCAATGTCGTCATAAACTTTACTGGTAGCATCTTCACGAGGCATTATTGCTGCCGAGAATAATCCTACATAATCGAATGTATTGGGATAATACCTTGAAATATGGAACGAATGGAAGCCGCCCATTGAAAGACCGGCGACTGCGCGATCGGCTTTATCAGCCTTTACACGGTAATTGCTTTCCACAAATTTAATGATGTCCATAAAGTTGGCTTCATAGGTGCCGTCCATGGTTTTGGGTACCATAAACTGAGGTTTGTAAAAACCTTCGTGGCCTTCGCCGGGAGCTGCATCCTGAATCACATTGCCATTAGGCATTACAACAATCATTGGTTTGGCTTTGCCCTGAGCAATCAGGTTATCCATAATCTGAGCTGTACGTCCCAGCGAGATCCACGCTTCTTCATCACCTCCTGCTCCATGTAGCAAGTACAAAACAGGATATTTGTCTGATGAAGTTTCGTAACCCGGAGGCGTGTAAATAGTCACTCGGCGGTCCATTTCCAAACCTGGCGATTCGTACCAACGGCGTGTTACCGAGCCGTGTGGAATGTCGTTAACTTTGTACAAATCGGCACGACCACCTCCAACAATAAAAATGTTGGTAATTGAAGCTACATCGCGAATGAGAAAGGGATTACTTGGATCGGTGGTTGAAAAACCATCGATGATGAAGGAATAGCTGTACAATTCCGGACTCAAGGTCTGTGAGGTAAAACTCCACACACCTTTGTCATCTTTGGTGAGAGCAGCTTTTCCCGGGCCATCGAATTCGCCCATTGGAGTTTTAATTTTTTCGGTAGGTAAAAAATCTCCTGTTACAAATACCGAATCGGCACCAGGTGCCATCAGGCGAAAAGTTACGGTATTATCACTGTTTATCTCAGGCGAAACGATTGCTTGTCCTCCCCATAATGCCTGCTGGGCACTGATATTTGTTACTAGCAGCGTCATTCCCATTAAAAATATTAAAATACTTTTCATTCGTTGATATTTGTTAATTGATTTAAACAAAAATAGTATTTCTGTGTGTGTATGACACAATAAGGAAATAAAAGCCACAAATTATGTTGGTCGGGTGTCTTAGTGTTGTGGTATTCAACAAAAAAAAAGAGTTGCCCACAGACAACTCTTTCCCTATAGTATATAAGTCAGATTATTCATTTTCCGGAGCAAGCATTTTGTAAACAAAGCCGGCGATGAGTGCGCCAATAATCGGAGCTACCCAGAACAGCCAAAGCTGACCAAGTGCCCAATCGCCAACAAACAATGCCTGGCTGGTACTACGTGCCGGGTTAACCGATGTATTGGTAATTGGAATGCTGATGAGGTGGATGAGTGTAAGCGACAAACCAATTGCCACACCTGCAAGACCTTGAGGTGCTTTCGAATGTGTAGCACCCAAAATTACAAACAGGAAAAAGAAGGTCAGCACAATTTCTGCAATCAATCCTGAAACCATGCCATAACCATCGGGAGAATGTTCGCCGTAGCCATTGGCAGCAAAAGTTCCGATCTCTGCACCCGGTTTTCCTGAAACGATGAGGTAAAGAATCAGCGCGCCAAAAGTAGCTCCCAAAACCTGCGAAATAATGTAGGGTATCAGGTCCTTGGCATCGAAACGACCACCGGCCCATAAGCCGATTGATACTGCCGGGTTGAGGTGACAACCCGAAATATGGCCGATGGCATAAACCATGGTCAGAACAGTTAATCCAAAAGCAAGCGCAACTCCCGCAAAGCCAATACCCAACTCAGGATAAGCGGCGGCAAATACTGCGCTTCCACACCCGCCAATCACTAACCAGGCGGTGCCAAAAAATTCTGCAACTAATTTTTTCATAATTGTGATTTAAGCATTTAGTACTACATGTAGTATGGTGAATTTCAATCAATTTAAAACAATTTGACGAAATATGCGGTACCTCAACTTAAATTAATTGTCAGTCGCTGAGCAGGCTTTGGGAGTTTATTAAAATGAAAAAGTAAAGGATTTAATTCAACTGGCTCTTTTTTACATGAAACCTGGCAGGGCCGCTTTCTGCATCACCGGTACCGATCAGAATCTGGTCTCCTTCACTTAATCCGGAAACAATTTCACACCATTCGTTACCGATGGTACCGAATATTACTTCTGTTTTTACGGCTTCCCGGTCATGGAGTACATACAGGTATTGACGATTACTGTATTCGAATTCGGGGAATTTCTTTATACGCAAAACATTATCGTGGTTGCGGCTGATGATTTCAAGAGAAACACTCTGGTTAATTTCCAGCCCCTGGTGTTTTTTGTCGGCCAGGTGAACATTGAAATGGATCATCTGGTCTTCAATCATTGGCGTGATCTCACCAACTACACCTTCCAGCTTTTCGTTTTCGAGGTTCACCAGCACACGGTTGCCGGTTTGTACACGCGATGCATACTTTTCGTTTACCCAGCCCACCACTTTAAACGACGACATATCCGACATGCGGAGCAACATGGCGTCTTCTTCAATGCGCTGTCCTTCGCTGTTGTTGATGGCCAGAATTACACCTTCAGCCGGTGCTGTTACACGTAATTTACTGAGCATTGCCTGTTTTTCTTTCAGGTTTTTTTCCTGGCTGTTGATTTGAAGTAACAATCCTCTTTCGTCGGCTTCCATTTGCTGGATTCGTATTGCATTCTTCTCAATTTGGCTTTGAAGATCTGTTTCGGCTGCTTCCACCTCTTGCCTGGTACGATTAACTCTTTCTTCGGCAATAGTCCCGGCTTCCAACATTTTTTCCTGTTCTGTCAGGTTCGATTTCAGCGTTAGTATTCTGAGTTTTTTTACTTCTTCGTTCCGGTCGAGGCTCAGTCGTGTGTTTTGCGCATTCAGTCTTGATTTTTCCAGAGAGTTGTGTTTGATATCCAGTTGGTTCTGCATGCGCTCAATTTCTTTCTGCACGCTTTTTTCGTCGAGTTCAATCAGCAGATCGCCCTTTTTTACCAGCGAACCTGCATTCTTATAAACCTTTTTGATGATACTCCGCTCAGGCGACCGGATGATGATCTCGTCGTCGGATTCAATTACTCCCGAAGCTTGTAAGGACGATATTACCGGCCCCATGCTCACTGCCTCAACAGTATACGATTCGTTTGAAACTTCGCCTGCAGGTTTGTTTTTCTGGAGCAGGAGTATGGCCAATAAAATGAAAAGACCTGAAACAGCGGCTATGATAAAGATTAACCTGGTGTTTTTTCCCATAGAAAGCACTGGTTTTGGTTGAATGACTATTTGTTCAAAGGTAAAAAAAATCAGACACTAAAAGGCACAAAAAATATTCCCGATGTTCGCAGTTGCAAACAGAATTCAAACTGTTTTGAACCCTTCTGACCTCCCCGAATGGAAGTAATTGTCACCTTTTGTGGAAATACGGCCGATCAGTTATTTTATTGGATAAAGCCATGAAAACAAAAAAGGTGGCACCTGTGTACCACCTTTTGTTTATATGCTTTGCAATTTATTTATTGATTTTTGCTTCGTAAAGCTTTTGAATTGCTTTCAGATAATTGGCATCCATTTTATCCGAACGGATACGTACAACTTCGTAAAGTGTTCCTTCTTTATAGAACGATGCACTTGCCGCGTCGAATTCATGTCCATCCCAGTTGTATTTCACATCCATCGAAACCTTGATAAATTCTTCGGCATCGAGGTATTTGGAAATCACGATGTAGGCAAAAGTTGTGTCATCGGAATTCAGATAAATTCCAGGCTCCAATTCTTCCAGGTTAAGGAATTTTACAATTTTGGTACGGGCCTCGAGCTTGCCTTTCAGTTTTTTATTCATCAGGAATTTGATGCCTTGTTTAACATAGGCTTCCTGTATTTTTTCTACCAGGTCGAGGGTGGGAAGGTGCCGCAATCGAATGGCATCCAGGCTGGTAGTGCCGATTGTGATATAGGCCTTTCCTGCATCAAAATTCCAGTCGTACTGTTTTTCAATGTTTTGTGTTGCCCGCAGAATTTCTTCCAGAGGATACTGACTGTCGAGGATCATGTAAAGATAAATCGAATCGGCATCAGTAGGTAATTCGTGATAATATCCCGGAAAAGGATTTAGCGAGTCGAAAACCAGGCTACCCGGTAAGATTTTTTGTTCGAGAGCTTGTACTGTGTCTTTTTTGGTAAGGTTAACAAATACTTCCATTTTTTTATTTGCCATGTTTGATATATTTGGTCTTTGTTATCAATATTCAATAACACATGCCGGAACAAGTAGTTCACTTAAAAGCTATTGGAATGGTGACTTTTTCAAAGAATCGCCGTTCTAAAAATATAAAATTAAGTGTAAAGCCCGATAAAACTGTGCGGGTTTCCTTCCCTTATTATGTTTCAAAAAAGAGAGTACTCAACTTTCTTCTCGAAAATCAGGAGTGGATAAGGCAGCAACAGGGCAAAATGGAGGAGCGAAAAACGCGGGTGGATGCCGGTACGGTGATCAAGAGTAAAATTTATTCGATTACGTTTGCCAATGGTCCGGCTAACAGGGTAAGTAAAATGGGCAGGGAACTTACAATCTGGGTGCCCGATTTTGATGCTGAAGACGCACAAGCCTACATCGAAAAGTGCCTGACTGAAGTTTACCGTTTTGAAGCCAAACAAATTTTGCCAGGTCGTTTGAAATCATTGGCCGAAAAACATGGTTTTGCTTTTCAGAGAGTTACCATTCGTGATAATCGGAGAAACTGGGGAAGCTGTTCGTCGCAAAATAACATCAGCTTAAACCTGCAAATGATGAAATTACCCGATAAACTCATCGATTACATTTTGTTGCACGAGCTGGTACACACCGAAATAAAAGACCACAGTGCCAAATTCTGGAGTCGTTTGGATGAGGTGACTGACAATCAGGCAAAAGAACTTTCGCGTCAGGTACGGAAATATTCAACCTACACCTTGTAATGCCTTTGATTGTCTGCAGTTTAAGAGACAATGATTAATAAATCCTCAAAACACCTTTACTTTGGGCGTCAAAAATTGCAGTGAAAGCGAAGAGGTGTTACTTTTGTTCGCGGGAAAATTGATCGAAAGCATTGAGTAAAATCTTCATATTATTTTTTAGCCTCGTTTCGGCCGTGTTTTTGAATGCCGGTACCCAGGTAGCGCCTTTGTCTTTTGAAACAAACGGCATTGAATGTGAGCAGTACATGCAGGAGTTGGCTTTTTCTGCCGATCTTGAAATGCTGAGTGCCTGCGAAAACGAGGATGACAGGTTTGATGTTTATGGTTTCTCCGATCTTTTTTCTACTCTTTTCAACAACAGGAATACCAATTTGCACGGAATACCCGATTTAACGGATTGTTTTAAGCAATGTCCGGTACCAATATTCTACACGAACCTGCCTCCACCTGTTTCTGCATAACGATAGGTTTCGTAAATTAGGATTTTAGAATTCAATTTTGTCGTTTCAGTTATTTGTAAAAAACACTGAATTGAAGCGGGTAATTCCCGCGTTATATGATGAACAAATCAAAAATAAATAGCGTACTCCTGATTCATTTTGTTTCAATTGTAATGGTTTTCGAAAGCATTTTTATGCTGATCGCCGTCATCCTTTCGTACTATTACCGCGAAACAGTTGCGCATAAAATGTTGCTGGCATTCGGTATAACTGCTGTAAGCGGAATTCTGCTGAATGTACTGACTCATAAAACGCGACACCAGGAGCCAAATATCCGCGAAAGTTTTATCATTGTTAGTCTGGGGTGGATTGTCATGGGGCTTGTTGGCACTATCCCATACCTGTTAACAGGAAGTATACCGACGTTTACCAATGCTTTTTTCGAATCGTTCTCCGGTTTTACAACAACGGGTTCTTCTATTCTTGCCGATATTGAAGCCCTGCCCAAAAGTGTACTGTTCTGGCGTGCCGAAACACACTGGATTGGTGGTATGGGAATTATTGTGCTGGTGATCGCTATTATGCCTTTTCTGAAAATACACGGGATTTACCTGTTTTATTCCGAAGCTTCAAGTTTGGATAACGACCGTATTTCAACGCGAATTACAAAAGTGGCCCGTAACCTTTGGTTTATTTACCTGGGGCTGACTGCGGTGGAAGTAATAATGCTGGTTCTTGGCGGCATGCCGCTTTTTGATAGTGTTTGCCATGCTTTTGCAACGGTAGCAACCGGAGGTTTCTCAACAAAAAACGACAGCATCGCCGGGTATTCTCCTTATATCCAGTATGTGATCATCCTGTTTATGTTATTGTCGGGGACCAATTTTGCGGTACACTTTCTAATGATCAAAGGCCGGATCAGGGACGCTTTCCGAAACGAGGAATTCAGGGTTTACCTTGCAGTTATTTTTATAATTACTGTTGCGCTGAGCCTTATTTTGTTTTACCAGCATCCGGAGTACAAGTTCGAGCACTCGATGCGAAACGCTTTTTTCCAAGTAGTGTCGATCATTACCGCAACAGGTTTTGCAACAGCCGATTATCTGCAGTGGCCCGAGCAGGCCATTGGGTTAATCGTTTTGCTGATGCTGATCGGTGCTTCGGCCGGATCGACGGGTGGCGGTGTTAAAGTTATTCGGCATGTGATTGCTTACAAACGATTAAAACAGACTTTCCTCGAAATTCTTTATCCGAACCGGGTAACGATAATTCGTTACAATAAACAAAGTATTAAGGATGAGTTCCTGCGTCAGATAATGACCTATATTTTCGTGTACTACATGTTCCTGTTTATTGGTACCATCATCATGATGTTCTGGACCCGCGATCTGCCTACTTCTTTTGGTGCTGTAGCCACCAGCATGGCCGGAATCGGTCCGGGATTTGGTACGGTAGGCCCGGTAAGCAACTTCCTGCATTTGCCCGGCGGTGCTAAGTATTTCCTTACTTTTCTGATGTTGATCGGTCGACTGGAAATCTATGCTGTTTTAGTCATATTCTCACGCACTTTCTGGCGCGATTAACCGGGTGTTCACTTTAATTATTCTGCTTTGTTCTTTCGGGCTCGAAGAATTCATTTATTTTCGTGGAACAAACTTTTAGCATGAATTGGGATAAACTGATTTCTACAAAAAGGCTGGGCATGGAAGACCACCAGTCGTTAGCTTCGCACGAAGACCGCACACAATTTCAGCGCGATTACGACCGGATCATTTTTTCGTCGCCTTTCCGCAGGATGCAAAACAAAACCCAGGTATTTCCTTTGCCCGAACACATTTTTGTACACAACCGGCTGACACATAGCCTGGAAGTGGCCAGTGTTGGACGTTCGCTCGGAAATCTGCTGGCAGAAAAGCTGGCGCCTCGTAATCCCGACAATCCGTTTATCCAGGAAATCGGAACCATTGTTTCCACCGCCTGTCTGGCACACGACATGGGAAATCCGCCTTTCGGACATTCGGGAGAAGCCGCCATCGCCAACTTTTTTTTAAAAGGAAATGGCAAACGTTTCGAAGCAGAATTAAGCGCAGGAGAATGGAAGGATTTTACGCATTTTGACGGTAATGCCAATGCCTTTAGAACATTGACACATCAGTTTAACGGAAAGCGAAGCGGTGGTTATGCACTGACTTATTCAAGCCTGGCGAGTATTGTGAAGTATCCTTTCGAATCGGTTCAGGCCACGAAACAAAAGTTTGGTTTTTTTCAGTCGGACAAGAACAATTATCAGCGCATTGCCGAAGCATTGGGGATCAGGAAAAAGGAAGACGGTAGTTTTTGCCGCCATCCGCTGGTATACCTGGTGGAGGCTGCCGACGATATTTGCTACCAGATCATGGACCTGGAAGATGCGTTCAAACTGGGGATATTAAGTTACGACCGGATAAAAAAGCTGTTTCTCGATTTTTACGATAATCAGGCTGAAGCAAAAACGCTTAAACGCATTGAAGATACCCTTGGAAAAGTAACCGATAAAAACGAACAGATTAGTTATCTGCGGGCCGGTGTTATCGGGAAGCTTATTTACGAAAGCATTCGGATTTTTGAAGAAAATGAGTCTGAAATAATGGCCGGCGAGTTCAAGGGAAGTTTGATCGACCGGCTGGCTGATGTTCCTGCAGAAGCCATGAAAACTGTTCAGGAAATTTCGTTCCGGGAAGTTTATGCTTCACGTTCGGTGGTTGAAATCGAGATTGCAGGTTATAAAATCATCGGTACCCTGCTCGAAGAGTTTGTGGACGCCATGATGAATCCACAAGACAAATACAGCAAAAAAATCCTGTCGTTGTTACCCGAACAATATATAAGCACGGAAGAAACAACGTATCACAAAATTCAGTCGGTAGTTGATTTTGTGGCCGGAATGACCGATGTTTTCGCACTCGATCTCTACCGAAAAATCAAAGGAATAAGTTTGCCGGGAGTGGTTTAGGAAAGTGATCAGTTTTCAGTAGCAGTTTTCAATATTAACCATTCCAAAATTGAGGTTTGGGAGTCCGGACATTGATGACGTAATAATGACGCAAGCATGACGCTATCAACAATACATACTCAAAATAATTTTGCCGGTACAATTTAAAAACTTGAAAAATGAGTAATCAAAATCTGGCGAAAAACATTAAAGAGTTACGCAACAGAAAAGGAATTTCACAGGAGTTACTGGCGGAAAAATCGGGCGTTAGTTTAAGAACTGTTCAACGCATTGAAAATGGTGAAACAGAGCCACGCGGAGATACACTCGTTCGGCTTGCTGAAGCCCTTGATACAGCTCCGGAAAATTTGAGCGACTGGAAGCTGACCGAAGATAAAAGTGCATTGATGACACTGAATTTATCGGCGTTGGGATTTATCGTATTTCCCTTGCTCGGAATTATTATTCCAATGGTCATCTGGATTAGCAAAAAAGGCAAAGTAAGGGATTTGGATAAACTGGCTAAAAGTATTCTCAATTTTCAGATTCTGTGGGTCGTCGTGTTGTTGTTGGTGTACATCTACTTTATAGCAAGTGCATACTACCGGATAAACCAATCAGGCGATATTTCTCTTTCTGTGGTAGGAAATCCTGTTTACAAGCTACTTGCTATCGGAGGATTATATCTGTATAATATTATTCAAATTGTAACGAATACCATGCGAATAAATGATGAGAAAGAAGTAAGATACTTTCCACTTGTAAAAATCGTCCGATAAAATAGAATAAATTGACTGGGAGTTATTTAGGAAAGCGTTCAGTCGCAGGATTCTTTTTCTGATCACTGCGACTGAACACTGATCACTAAATCTATCCTTCCAAAAGTTGATCCAGTATGCCGGAACGTCCTTCTTTCCGCGTATTTCCTCCACGTGGTGAGAGCTCAGCAATCAATTTTCGGATGGGCATACTTTGGAGCCATACTTTTCCGGTTCCGCGTAAAGTTGCCAGGAAAATTCCTTCGCCGCCAAACACCATCGAACGCAAGCCTCCTGCCTGTTCAATGCTGTATTCAATCGAGGGTTCAAAACCAACGATACAACCGGTGTCTACCCGAAGTGTTTCGTTGTGCAAATGTTTCTCAATCACAGTTCCTCCGGCATGGATAAATGCTTTTCCGTCGCCATCAAGTTGCTGAAGAATAAAACCTTCGCCACCAAAAAATCCGGCACCCAGTTTTTTACTGAAAGTAATGGATATTTTGGTACCGAGTGCAGCACACAAAAAGGCGTCTTTCTGCACAATCACCCGCCCACCGAAATCAGGCAGGTTTAACGGAATGATCGTTCCCGGATAAGGAGCAGAAAAAGCTACGCGTTTTTTTCCCCAGCCCTGGTTGGTGAAATGGGTAAGGAATAATGATTCTCCCGTAATCAGGCGTGAACCGGCAGACAATAATTTGTCAAAAAATCCTGAGCCGGGATTGCTTCCGTCGCCCATTTTGGCTTCAAACTGAATACCATCTTCCATGTACAACATGGCGCCGGCTTCGGCAATTACCGTTTCTGCCGGATCGAGCTCTATTTCTACCAATTGCACATCGTGTCCTTTAATTTCGTAGTCTATTTCATGTGATCGCATAACATTAAAAAATTTAATTTCCGACCTAAATTAAGGGATTTGGCCTAAATAAATCTGAAATCGGAATTTTTATCGATCTTTGCAGAAATAAATTAAAAAATGCAAAGACGAAACAGCACCGGAAAAAGCGGTGCAAGTGGCAGAAAAGAAACAGCCGGACCTTCAAAAAGAGTGACATCAAAAGGTACGGGTAAAAGAACAGGGAAGTCACGTCCTGTTGAAAAGAAATCACCCCGAAAAGAATTTGGAGCAAGTCAACCTGCTGCCCCCCAGCGACGATTCGATAAAGACCGGCCAAAACCGGCTGTAAAACGTGTGCGTGCCAAAAAGGAGGAAAGTGCACCTGCTGAAGGAATGCGTCTGAATCGGTTTATTGCCAACGCCGGTGTTTGCTCGCGACGCGAAGCAGATACCTACATCGAAACAGGCCTTGTAACCATCAATGGTAAACTGGTGACCCAGTTGGGAACCCGGGTGATGCCAGGCGATGAAGTGCGTTTCGACGGGCGACGACTTTCGGCTGAAAAGAAAGTATACCTTTTGTTGAACAAACCCAAGGATTTTGTGACGACAACCGACGATCCGCATGCCGAAAGAACGGTGATGGAACTGATAAAAGATGCCTGCGAAGAGCGCATCTATCCGGTAGGTCGCCTGGATAAACAAACAACCGGTTTGTTGTTGTTTACCAACGATGGCGAGCTATCGAAAAAGCTGACTCACCCCAGTCATCAGAAGAAAAAAATCTACCAGGTTTCCCTTGATAAACCGGTGATAAAAGCACACATTGAAGCCATTGCCGAAGGAATTGAACTGGAGGATGGTTTTATTGCTGCCGATGCGATTAGCTACATCGATCGCGAGGCAAAAACCGAAATAGGCATCGAAATTCATTCGGGAAAGAATCGCATCGTTCGCCGGATTTTTGAACACTTTGGTTACCGTGTAAAAAAACTCGACCGTGTATTTTTTGCCGGTCTTACCAAGAAAAATCTGCCACGCGGGAAATGGCGTATCCTGTCTGAGAAGGAAGTGAAATTCCTGAAAATGTTATAATCTGGTAACTTTTCCAAGGTGCTTAACTTTGGAAAAGTTATCGATCCAGCCTCGCCTCCTGTAATTTTTCGCCCGATCAAAGACTAATAAACCGATTTTGGAAAAGGAATTCTTACAAATAATTCAGAAGAACCAGGGCATTGTTCACAAGGTTTGCAATATTTATTGCGATACCGAAGAAGATCGTCATGACCTTTTCCAGGAAATTGTAGCCCAGTTATGGCGCTCATTTCCAACATTCCGGAAAGAGTCGAAGGTTTCGACCTGGATGTACAGAGTGGCACTGAATACGGCCATCACCACATTTAAGAAGAGCAAAAGAAGACCTGACCAAAATCGATTGACATTCGAGAATTTTCAGATTGAGGACGAAACCTACGATGCCGAAGTTGAGGAGCAGATAAAAAGCCTGCATAAGGCTGTCAATCATCTGACGGGTGTTGAAAAATCAATTGTTCTGTTGTTTCTCGAGAATAAGAAGTACGAAGAGATTGCCGAGATAACGGGGATCACTCAAAATTATGTACGTGTAAAAATGAACCGGATAAAAAAGAAACTGAAAAAATTGATGGACACTGAAGAATAAGAGTATGGAATTAGACAAGTTGAAAAAAACCTGGGAAAAAATGTCGGCCGTAAAAGAGTTGGATGAAACTCAGTTGCGGGAGATGTTACACAAAAGGACCAAAAGCCTGATCGAGCGGATTGACCGCAACATCAAAATTGGTTTTGCGGTACTTTTTGTGCTCATCCTGCTATTTGCTTTCGACGATTTCCTGCTGTCGCCCCAATTACTGAAAGATATGACACAAGGCGTAAGTATGCCTGATTGGTTAGTATTTCTGGGCGTATTTTCCAATGTCTTAATCCTAACAACATTTGTGTACTTTGTAATAAAATATTACCGGGTAAAACGTACCTGCGACGTTACTTGCGAACTTCACGAAACCCTCAAAAAAATAATTGAAACGCTGTTATTGTACCAGCGTTTGTTTTACCTCGCGCTGGCAACATTTATGGTAGCCATTGGTTTGGCCTTTGTTTCCGGAGTTTACGAAGGAGGAAGATTACAATTTGAAAATTCGGGCGCTGAACTTGCCGATGTAAATACCCGGCAACTTGTTTTGGTAGTTGTGCTTGGAATTATTGCACTGTCGCTAATCGTTGGCGGTATATTCCTGGTTCTGCGCTGGGGGTTTCGAAAATTATACGGCAACTACATTAAGAAGCTGAAAACCACCCTTAAAGAACTCGAAAATCTGGATGAAGACTAAGGTTTTTTATTCTGCCTGCTGCGTTTTTATTTGTGCATTTATTTGATTATTAGTTAGGTATGTGCTTTTGTTATGCAATTGTTGCATTTTGATCAATTCTGCTACATATGATTTTCGTTTGCTAATTATCCTGCCCCGATTTGTATATTTGAGCCCAAAATAATCGAACATAATGACCTTAATAAAATCTATTTCTGGAATTCGCGGAACCATTGGAGGAAAACCGGGCGAAGGATTAAGTCCGCTTGATGTTGTGAAATTTACGGCTTCGTATGCTACCTGGGCAAAGGAAAAGTCGGGTAAGGCAGCCATAACGGTTGTGGTTGGGCGCGATGCCCGTATTTCCGGCGAAATGGTAAGCTCGCTGGTTGTAGCCACGCTTAGCGGAATGGGATGCGCAGTGGTTAACATTGGTTTGGCTACCACGCCAACTACAGAAATAGCCGTTACCGAAGAAAAAGCGGATGGTGGAATTATCTTAACTGCCAGTCATAATCCGAAACAGTGGAACGCCTTGAAATTGCTGAACGCATCTGGCGAGTTTCTGAATGCCGAGGAAGGAGCACGTATTCTTGAAATTGCCGAGGCTGAGGATTTTAGCTTTGCCGAAGTAGATGATCTTGGTGCCATCACCGAAAAAGATTATACCGATTTTCACGTTCAGCATGTATTAAATCTTGATTTGGTTGACGTTGAAGCGATCAAAAAAGCCAATTTTTCGGTTGCTATTGATGCTGTAAATTCGGTGGGCGGAATTGCTATGCCGGCTTTATTTAAGGCACTCGACATTAAAAAAGTTGTGGAGATCAACTGCGAAGCCACCGGTCATTTTGCACATACTCCCGAGCCAATTCCCGAGAACCTGCTTGAAACTGCCGAGATCATTAAAAACAGTGGAGTTGATGTTGGTTTTGTTGTCGATCCGGATGTTGACCGCCTGGTGATCATTAACGAAGATGGCAGAATGTTCAACGAAGAATATACGCTGGTGGCGGTGGCCGATTATATTTTGGGTCAGACACCGGGTAATACAGTTTCCAACCTGTCGTCGAGCCGGGCATTGCGCGATGTTACTGAAAAACACGGATACACTTACAGTGCGGCAGCTGTTGGCGAGGTGAATGTGGTGGCAAAAATCCGCGAAACCAATGCAATTATCGGTGGCGAAGGAAACGGCGGAATTATTTACCCAACAAGTCACAGCGGACGCGACGCCCTGGTAGGAGCTGCTTTGTTCCTTACTCACCTGGCAAAAAGCGGTTTGAAATGTTCGGAGCTGAGAAAGACATATCCTGATTATTTTATCTCGAAAAATAAAATTGAACTGACGCCTGATATCGATGTCGACGGAATTTTAGTTAAAATCAAAGAACTGTATTCCAACGAGCAAGTAACAGATATCGATGGTGTGAAAATAGACTTTGCGGATTCCTGGGTGCATTTACGTAAATCGAACACCGAGCCTATTATCCGCATTTATGCCGAAGCCAAAACAATGGAAGCGGCCGCACAACTGGCAACAAGCATTATCGATAAAATAAAATCAATCATATAGTTCTATCTGATTGGTATTTATTTCTTTAGCTGCGGTAGATTAAATTAAGATAAATAAGTTCATCTATCGCGAATCTTATTGTCAAATTGTGGGTGAAATGGATATACCTTTGTAGCGAAAGGTATTTAGATCATTCCCGGCATGCCGGAGCTGAATAAAAAATGCTACTGAGAAAAACCACCTCACTAATCTCCCACATTTAAGAACTCTACTTTAGTATTGTTAAATTAAACAATTAATTAGCCATGAAGAAGAAAAAGAATATTGCTATAGTTGCCCACGATAATAGAAAAAAAGACATTATGGAGTGGGTGGGATTTAACTGGAAAGAGTTAGCCCAGCACGATTTAATTTGCACAGGAACTACCGGGAAACTGGTTGACGACACATTGAGAGCAAAGTGCGAAGAGCATGGAGCTGTTCCTCCGACAGTATTACGTTTAAAGTCGGGACCGCTTGGCGGAGATCAGCAACTTGGTGCGTTGATTTGCGAGGGAAATGTTGATCTGCTCATCTTTTTCTGGGATCCGATGCAACCACAACCGCACGATGTAGACGTGAAAGCTTTGTTGCGAATCACTGTTCTTTACAACATTCCAACTGCCTCGAACCGGTCGACTGCCGATTTTATGGTAAGCTCGCACCTGTTTCACGAGGATTATGAACCTACCATTAAAGACTACGCCGAATACATTACACGTGATGTGGATATGACATAGGTGACTTTTGTAATAATTTTATAAAGCCAGTCTTGAATTGTGATTATTTTAATATTTTTGTTTCGGTAGGAAACAAAAATATTGAGATATGCAGTGGAGGAATCGAATTGTTTTTCTATTAATCGGACTTAGCTTTGCTTATACTTCTATAGCCCAAAACACTTTTCGCGGGAACGACCATTTACTGACTTTACCCAAAAGTTACGTGATTCAGCGGTCAACAGAAGAAATTACTCTTGACGGAAAGCCGCTTGAAAAGGCATGGGATCGGGCTCAATGGTCCGATGAATTTGTTGATATTGAAGGTGATTTAAAACCGGCTCCCTTATTTCAAACACGATTTAAATTGCTTTGGGACAAAGACAATCTCTATGTTTATGTTGAACTTGAAGAACCCAATATTTGGGCCTACTATGATAAACACGACATGGTGGTTTTCCACGAAAACGACATTGAGCTGTTTATCGATCCCGATCGCGACACGCACAATTATTACGAATTTGAAGTAAATGCCCAAAACACCTTGTTCGACCTGGTGCTGAATAAACCATACAGAAACGGAGGCAAACCCGACATAAAGTGGAATGCTGAAGGTTTTGAGAGTGCCGTTTGCATCAAGGGAACGCTGAATAATCCGAATGACAAAGATGAGATGTGGAGCGTGGAAATGAAAGTTCCTTTCAGCTCGTTAAGCACAAACGGCGAATTTGTTCAGCCTGAAGACGGAAGTTTATGGAAGCTTAACTTCTCGAGGGTGCAGTGGCAAACCGACCTTGTTGACGGAAAATACGTAAAGAGAAAGAATCAGCAAACCGGTCGCGATCTGCCTGAAAATAATTGGGTTTGGAGTCCGCAAGGCGTCATCAATATGCATTATCCCGAACGCTGGGGACTGGTTATGTTCTCAGAAAAACCGGCGGGTAAGAAAGTGGATTTCAATTTGCCGGCGGATGAAGTTCTACGAAAATACCTGTGGGAAATTTATTACAGGCAGCAACAATTCAGAAAAGTGCACGAAAGATATGCAACTTCGCTTAACGAACTGAATATTGCTGAAAGGGGTGAGGATGCCGGGCAGTCGTTTCAACTTAACTTAAAGTCTGATTCTACTGCATATCAGGTTACTTTAACCGCACAAAACGGATTGATTTTGGTCATCGATCAGGAAGGATTAATACTACAAGCAACTAAATAACAGGATGATGAACAAACGTGATTTCATTAAGTCGTCGGTTTTGGCCGGAATGGGCATGACCGTTTTGGGAGCATCGGCCGGTGAGTCGAAAGCAGAAAAAAAGACTGCCAAAACAAAACACTGGGTATGGGAAAATCCTAACCGAACTGCAGGTGATGAGGAACTGAAGACAAAGTATGAAAGTTTTTATGCAGCCGGTATTCGTGGAATGTTCTTTGAAGCCGACAGCGAACGTCACTTTCGCATTGCCAAAAAAGCAGGGCTCGAAACTCACCGCTGGATGTGGACCATGAATCGCGGAGACAAAGATCTTTTGGAAAATAAGCCGGAGATTTATGCCGTAAGCAGAAATGGGAAATCATGCGCTACCGATCCTCCTTATGTGGGTTATTACCGCTGGTTGTGTCCGACAAAGCCTGAAACTCTGGAATTTCTGACACAACAATCGAAAACCATTCTGGAGAAGGATTATGTGGATGGCCTGCACCTGGATTATGTGCGTTATTGTGATGTTATCCTGCCGGTAAACCTTTGGGACAAATATGATATTGATCAAACCAAAGAATTGCCCGAATACGATTTTTGTTATTGCGATTCGTGTCGTTCAAAATATAAAGCAGAGTACGGCACCGACCCGCTTGAAATGGAGTTTCCCGATCAAAGTCCCTCGTGGCGTAAGTTTCGTTACGAGCAGGTGAACAACATTGTGAACCATTTGGCCGATCTGACACATTCCTATAAAAAGCCGATTACCGCCGCTGTTTTTCCAACGCCGGAAGTAGCACGCCGCATCGTTCGGCAGGACTGGACCAACTGGAACCTTGATGGAGTTGCTCCAATGATTTATCATGGTTTTTATCGCGAACCTGTAAAATGGATTGGCGACGCTGTGGAAGAAGGCCTTCATTTTTTGAGCGGCAAGTTCCCTGTGTACGCGGGTTTGTTCATCCCCGATTTTAAAACGGATGAAGAATTGGAACAGGGAATTCGTTATGCCATGAAAAATGGTGCTTCGGGTGTATCGCTTTTCGGCAAGGTGGACGAGCGTGTGCTGGGAATCCTGAAAAAGGCTTAGGCTTAATAAATTGCTGGCAGACAAACACTTTTGCCTTTTTGCTTTTTCATTTTGCCTTTTTATTCTACATTTGCTGCCCGAATTGAAATGTTAAACTTTTGCAGGTGGCATCACCCTGCGACAACTAAAAATTAAAAAAATGCAAAACGAACTACTGTGGCTGGTTATGCTGCTGGCCAATTTTCTGTTAATTATTCTGGCTTATCGCCTGTTTGGTAAATGGGGGCTCATTATGTGGATCCCGATCTCGGTGATCATTGCCAATATCCAGGTGATTCAAACCGTAAAGTTATTTGGTTTGGCTGCAACGCTGGGTAACATTGTTTATGCTACGTCGTTTCTGGTAACCGACATTCTTTCCGAGAATTACGGAAAGCAGGAAGCCAAGAAAGCAGTCTGGATCGGCTTTTTTAGCCTGATTTCAATGACCTTATTGATGAACCTGGCCCTGCAATTTATCCCGTTCGCCGGCGACGATTTTGCTCCGGTAGCTCACGAGGCAACAAGTACTATTTTTAGTTTGATGCCACGCATCGCGATTGCCAGTTTAAGTGCCTACCTGCTTTCGCAACGCCACGATGTTTGGGCCTATCATTTCTGGAGAAAGCGTTTTTCAAAGGACCATCAAATCTGGTTACGCAATAACCTTAGTACTATGGTTTCGCAGTTGATCGACAGTGTGGTTTTTGTACTTATTGCGTTCTGGGGAGTCTACGAAGGTGTTGTGCTTTTCGAGATTTTTCTTACAACGTACTTCCTGAAATGGATTGTGGCAGCCGCCGATACTCCTTTTGTGTACTGGGCTCGCGGCATTCATAAAAAGAACAAATTTTTAATGTAAGATAAGAAACCGGTTGTATTTCAACCGGTTTTTTCTTTTTGTCACCGATATGATTTTAAGGTTTATCGAATAAAAGCGAAAAATAATCGATAGCCGATCCGGAATACTGATTTTTTGAACACCTTTACGCAGAGGATTTTTCACAAAAGAAGCCTCGATTTAGGAAACAGAAAACAGATATATGCCAGAGTATAAAACCCGTTTGAGGTATCGAATTATCGTTGCTTTTATTTATTTTTTGTTGCTGAGTACCGGAACAGCTTTCGGTCAGAAAAAAATACTAAGCGGAACGGTAACCGACATGCAAACCGGTGAAGCCATACCGTTTGTAAACATTTCAATTAAACATACTACTACAGGTACAACTACTGATACTTTGGGAAATTTCAGAATGCCGTTCCCAAAACTTACCGATACACTTTCGTTTTCGGCTATTGGTTACAAGCCGGTGATCAAGTTGTTGCCGCGCGAGGACATGGTTTCGCTGAGCGTGGTGATGTTGCCCGAAGTGTTTGATATCGGCGAAGTGGAGGTGGCTCCCGATGAAGGTCCGATGCGGGCGTTGTTCGGCCACATCATGGATCGGAAGGAAGCCAACAACCCGGATCAATACAATAAATTTTCGTATAAAAAATACACCCAGTGGCAGTACCAGATCAATAACATTACCGATAAACTGCTCGATTCGAAAGTATTGCAGGAAAATGCTAATTTGATCAAGACAGAGGAAGACGGAACCCGTTTCCTTCCGCTGTATTTTTCTGAACAGCTGGTTTTTAACGAGGTTCAACGCGATCCTCAAAAAGCAAAGTCAACCGTTTTGGCCGACCGCACCAGCGGTGTGGGAATTCTCGATGAACTGGAGATTTCGGGCTATACCAGTGCGCTGGATATGGAAGTTAATTTCTACGACAATCATATTCTCCTGTTCACACAGAATTTTATCAGCCCACTTTCAAACGGCGGCTGGTATTATTACAAATATTTCCTGGCCGATAGTTCGCTGGTTGATGGTGTGATGCACTACCGTGTTCATTTTCAACCCCGGCGAAATGGAGAGAATACTTTTAAAGGATATTTTATTACCGAGAACAAATATTATTCGATCGTGGAGATCGATGCTGATCTTTCGTCGACCAGTAATCTGAACTTCCTGAAAAAACTGCACCTCCGTAGCAATTACTATTTTGTAAACGATTCCACACCGTTTTACAAACGAAACCAGATTGATGCCCTTTTTGATTATATCCCCTTCGAGACACGGAATAAAAAGGCAAACCGGCTGTCGCTGTTTTACACACAGGCCGCTACCATCGACGAAGTGACTATTGATCCGCCTGAGGAAATAAAACTGCTGACACCTCGGGCAAAATACGAAACAATAAAATTGCCGGGTTCCTACAGTCGCGATTCGGCCTATTGGAGTAATATCCGAATGGAGCCGCTGACGCAAAAACAGTTGATGCTCGAACATACGATCGACTCGATCAGCAGCATCCGGCAAATCAATTTTGTAAACAACCTGGCGCGTATGATGATGACCAGTTATTTCGATGTCGGGAAATTCGAGATCGGTCCGTATGCCAGCTTTTTCAATACCAATGAAGTAGAAGGACATCGCTTCTTTTTTGGCGCCAGAACAAGTACCGAAATCAGCGAAAACTGGATGTTGTGGGGAGGACTCGGCTACAGCACGCGCACACAGGATTTATCCGGAATGGGGGGAATCGGGTATAAGTTTCAAACCATTCAGCGGCGGGTACTTAGCTTTTCGTTCGACGATAAAATGATTCGTACCGGCGAAAATGAAAAAATTCTTTACCTCTACGAAAATGCATTTAGTCCAACCGAGAATAACCTTGTTTCAGAGATTTTCAAACGTAATCCGCTCGATGAAATGTTTCGTGAAACAAAGATCACTGGTCGATACGAGCATGAATGGTATCCCGGATTATCGAATAAACTATCGGTGAATTATTTCAAACACTATTCGCCTGAATTTTATCCTTTTATGCGAAATGGTGAGCCTGCGAATTCGGTTTCGGCAACAGAAATTAGTTTAGATACCCGTTTTTCGCGCGAGGAGAAAGTGATTGATGACGGTTTTCTGCGTTTATACATGGGAACCGATTACCCGATTTTTCATTTCACAGTGGGGGCAGGGCAGGTGTATTCCGGGAATACTACAAACTACTATGGAAGAGTTGCAGCTACAGTAAAAGACAATGTTTACCTGGGTATGACGCGTTTTGATTATGCACTTGAAGCCGGTGCCTGGATGGGCAAATTGCCCTACACTTTGCTTGATATTCCGCGAGGTAATGAAACGTTTGGCTTGTACAGTTACGATTTCAACCTGCTGAACTACCTGGAATATGTGCACGATAAATATTTTCATGCCTACCTTGAATATCATTTGAATGGCTTTATTTTCAGGAGGGTACCTGCATTCCGAAAAGCCAATCTGAGAGAAGTGTTATCTGCGAAGGTGCTGGTAGGTTCCGTCAGTCATAAACACGAGGATATTTTGAGCTTCCCCACAACTGTAAGCGATATGGAAAAACCATACATCGAACTGGGAGCCGGTGTTGAAAATATACTCAGTATTGCACGGATTGAAGCCATCTGGCGGATTCAACCCAAATCAAAACTCGATGTTCCGCAGTTTGGCATTCTGGCACGTTTCGAGATTGGATTATAAAACGGACTTTTTGCCTGACGTTGCAGGCGGCAAATATGAATGATCCGGACTTTTAATCCCGGGATAAAACAAAGGCGCAGCAATTTAATTTTGCCACGCCTTGTATATGAACATTGTTTATGGTTTAATCAAGATTGGAACGAACATTAAACGTCCGGATGTTACGGGCCTTAAAAACCTCAACCGCTTCGTCATTACCGTTTTGCTGATGAATACTCGTTGAATCGTATTTCAATACGCCGTTGAATTCAATTTCAGTGTAATCCAGATTGAGGTCTTCGGGTAAGTATTCGTCATAAAAGTAGCTGGTGTCGGTGCCGTCAATTATACCAATTACGAATTCGTTACAGTCGTTGGGACAAAGCGAGTTTCTGATTATCCCTGCTTGATCGATTAAAGTTCTGTCGCCGAAATTTACTTCTTCGTTTTCCTCAATTTTAAAAGCATCAGTATAAGTACGCAAATAGCCGATGAATGATCTTACTGCGTCGGGCTCGTTCATGTACTCAAAAATAACTTTATACACCTCCCCGCCGTGTTTTATTTCGATCCATTCGGCACCGCCATCGGCACAATCAGGACAACCAATAATGGAGTCGAGTTGCTTGAAGGCGTCAAAGTCGATGTTCTCAACAAGTGGCAGCCAGTAGTTTTGATCAATTTCAGCTGATAAACTTACTTCCGGAAGCAGGCCTTCCATGTTGTGTCCGTTTTTTTTGAAATCGATTTTATTGGATGTAACCTGTATTTCGTGTGTACAGTAACCGATGCACATGCCAAACGAGGTGCCGTATTTCAAGTAGTCTGCGTCTTTGGCCAAATCATCCGATACGATTTGATCACAAGCAGGTAACAGCAAGTAAAGTAGCATTCCAAAAAGCAAAATTGTGGTGTTTCTCTTCATAATAGTTGGCGTTTTAATTTAGCTGAACTATAATGATGATGAGAAGAAAACAAAAATGGTTGCGTGAGCTTAAAAAATGACTGATCAGTTGCCGGATTCAGCATCAGGCAGGTCTTCGGCCAATTTGTAGCTAATCACAAAACGAGGCCGGCTTCCGATGTTCAATACATTTTCGGGATCGTAATCCAAAACTCTTATTGTTGTGGAATCATTTTGCATGTGCAGGTATTCCTTCACCATCCTGAGTCGCTGTTGTTCGCGGTATTGAATCACTGAGTCCTTTGCCGCTTCGGGTGCCAGAAGTCGTTCGTAATCCTGAATGACAAGCGAATCGCGACCACTTTCTGCTTGCAGGTATTTGAGGTATTCTTTCTGATGGGTGAGCGGATTGTTATTGTGTTTTTCTTTGTATGAATCCTGCACGATTTGAGAAGCAGCATCGATACGTTCCAGTTTTCGGTCGTTTAAATATTGCATTTCAATGGCCAGTTCGGGCTTCATTTTTTCAAGTTCGAGCAAAAGATCGAGGCTGCGACGCTGTTTACCTGTCAGCGTTGTGTCGCTATACACCAAGGTGATCTCCTCAATTTCATCGGGTTGGGCACCCAGCAAATTTCCGAGAGCCTTAAATGGCGAGGCTACAATCTTGAACATGAACCCCTTGAATGTTTCCCATACAATCTTGTTGATATTTGTTTTGGGATCGGATAGATCACCACTCACCGGAATATCGAGTTTTACATCGCCATTAATATCTTTCAGAATAAACAGTGCCAGTTTAATGGGAACATCATACAAACCACCTGTTTTGCGGCCCATTTCAACATTGCGGATAAGCAATTCGTTGCTGCTTTCGAGCTGGCGGTTGATAATGGTGGTTTTGTTTACATAGTACATTTCCCCAAACAAAATTGGCAGGCCCATGTAGTGTTTCGAGTAAATATTTACATCGGGCAACTGGAAATCGGACAGAACATAATCCAGCTCGATATGACTAAAGGGATCGTGTGGATTAACGCCCAGGTTGGCTTCCAGATTTCCTCGTTTGTTGAGTTTCATTGTGGTATTGATTTCCAGCCAGTCGCTGCTTAGCGAAACAGAATCCATATCGACACTTACTGCTGAAAGCTCGTAGTTGAATGGTTCCAGAAGTCGCTGGTCGCTAAAATCGATCAACCCGCTGTCGATCACAAAATTATTTACGAAAACATCGTAAGGAGTGCTTTCCTCTTCCTGCTGCTTTACTTCCTGTACTTCGTTTTGTTCAACAATCAGTGTTTCAAGGTTAAAAACCGAATCGATCAGCACCAGGTTCATATAGGGTTGATCGAGTCTGACCGTTCCCAACTCGGCTTTGTACAACAAGGGTTTCATCGCAATTAAATCGGCCGCTGCATGTTTTACTCCGAGTACCTTTTCATTATTCTGATCATCCAACACCAGATCAGTGACTTCAGCCGTTCCTTTCAAGGTAAACTGGTTGAGGTCGGAAACCAGACCACTAAAGAAAATATCGGCATCCAACAATCCTTCAATGTCAGAAAAACTCATGTATTGCTGAATGTAAGGAAGAATTATTTCGAGATTCAGGTTCTTAAAGTCCGCTTCTCCTGAATATTCATGAGTTTTTGAATTGTAATCAAACGAACTACTGATACTTCCGCCATCGCCGATGTTAAAAGCCACATCGGCTGTACTTTCGGCACCTCCCCAATATATTTGCGGAATGAGGAAGCTGATATTTTCCATCGCGATGGTGTGATCCAGTTGCTTGTCGGTGTAACTCAGCTGCCCGTTTTTTATTTCAATCTGGTTCAGGTTGAGTTTATACGGTTCCTTTACTATCGTATCAACAGGCGCTTCTACACCTGTAGTGAAAAATTCAATCAGGTCGGTGAAATTGAAAATCGTATCATTTTGTACGACCTGTGCCTTCAGGTTCACCACCTTGAATTGCTGCACATTAAATTCGTTTTTTAGCAATCGCAAAGGTTTCAGATTAATCAGAAGGGAATCGAAACCAACAAAAATATCGGTATCATTCTGTTCGTACATTTTCGCCTTGCTTATACTTAAAGTTGACGTAAAATAATTGTATTTCAGCTTTTCGACAGAAAGTGTGCGACCGGTAAGTTCAGTTCCGTTCTTGTTGATGTAGTTTCTGATTATGCCTGGCGCAACGGCCAGCGCAATTGCAATAAGTACCACAAGAATTACTGAGGCGGTAATAAAAATTTGCCGGCGTTTATTTTTTTTATGAATGGCTTCTGTACTTCCCATATTGTGCTGGTCAACTAAAGAAATTCTATTACTGAAAGTGAATCCAAGTTATGAATTTATAGTATAAACAACAATCGGAACTTACGGTTTTAACGACAGATCATTATTGTTTTTTTGTGGTCTTTATTGCACATTTTGTTCGGGGGTGAAATAAAAGAAAAGCGGTAATTCTGTACTTATCTCACCGTCAATTCAATCTTCTGTACGTTCTTGGCAATTTCTATCCTGTTAATCAGCGAATCGATCAGCGTGTCGTATAGCTTATCGCCCAGCACGAGATCCTCAATTCCGCTATCGATGTTGGGATTATCGTTCACTTCCACGACATAAACCTTATCATCAATCATTTTCAGGTCAACTCCATACAGTCCGTCGCCGATGAGTGCCGCGGCTTTTAATGCTGTTTTCAATACCAGTTCAGGCACTTCTTCAACCGGCAATGTTTCTGAATCGCCGGCATATTCGTCACCTATTTCTTTCCAGTTGTATATCTGCCAGTGGTTTTCGCTCATGTAATACTTGCAGGCAAACAAAGCTTTGTTATCGAGAATCCCAATCCGCCAGTCGAAATCGGAATAAACAAATTCCTGGCAAACCACCATATCCGATTTTTTAAACAAACGATCGAGTGCCGTCAATGCCTCTTCTTCGTTGTCGACTTTGAATACACCCAGCGAAAATGCGCTGTCGGGCTGCTTCAGCACGATAGGATAGTTCACCTCGTTCAGTAATTTTTTGTTGAACAGGTTTTTGGTGAAGACAATGGTTTGTGGTGTTGGTATTTTATGTTTTCTGAAAATCTCGTTCTGGTAAATTTTATTCGAACATTTCAGGATCGACCACGGATCGTCGATCACCACCAGCCCTTCGGCATAGGCCATTCGCGAAAATTCGTAAGTATAATCGTTTACATTGGTGGTCTCTCGTATGAACAGCGCATCAAACTCGTTGATCTTGTCCATATTTTTGCGGGTAATAAATTCCAGAAAAACGTTCTTTTTGGTGGCTGCATTTTTTAGTTTCTGAAGTGCAGCAGTATTCGATGGCGGTGTTTCTTCTTCGGGATTCACCAGTACCGCAATGTCGTATTTGAAATTGGTGAGTTTGGGTTTACTAAAGCGTTTTCTGCTAAAATATTTCCGGGCAAACTCGTACATGTTTTCCAGTTCATCGCCGCCCAGTTTTGGCAATGTCAATACCTGAATGTCCTTGATCAGCCATTTGTCGTGTTTTACAAAATCAACTTTAAACAGCGGGGCCTCGAACAATTGGTACAGTTTCATGGCCAGCGCTTTAAACCCCCGTGTTGAGGTTTGCCCAAAAAAGACTTTTAACGAAAAGTTGCTGCTTTTTTCACGAGTAAGCGAACGGTTGATCTCTTCTTCGATATCGAATGCCGCCGAATTTACCACATTCAATAACCTGAAATCGCGGATGGTGGCGATGCTTGGGATTACCCGCTGGCTGCGCGCCGTTGCCAGCAGCGACACATAGTAACCGTAACTCTGGTACTTGTACGAACTGCACAGGTTGAAAATCCTGAAGTCGGTACTGTTTTGGTATACCGGATTGTTGATGTATTCTTTAACCGTGATGATATTCGCATCTACCTCGGTAAACGACCACTTGAATGGCTGGTTTATCACAATTACGTTCGTGGTTTTTCCGCTGGATTCGGCTTTAATCCTGCATTCCATTTTTAAGGCATGCTCACCTTCCTCGTAATAGTCGGGAATAGTTTTTATGGTTCGGAATCCTCTTTTTCGATACCAGTTGATCAAAGCCTCGTTCTTCTCGCTGACTTCAATAGCAATTTTCTCATACTTGTTTCGCCGGGCCAATTCGAAGACATGCTTTAAGAGCAATTCGCCAAATCCTTTATTTTGAAATTCGGGAAGGATGGCCACCGAATAAATTCGAACCGTATGCTGGTACAAAAACAAGGTGAGTGAACCTATAGCTTTTTTATTTTTAGCGCTGGTTTCGGCAATCAGCACTCTTTGAAAATCGCTAAGCAGGCTATGCCTGATATTTTGCCGCGAGTTTTGCTGGAAAGGCTCGAAGCAGTTTTGTTCCAGTTTTACCAGGAATTCGAGATCATCGGTCCCGGCTTTCCTGATTTGGATATTCAATGGTTTCATGAACGTGATTACGCAAAATTGAATAAACGGGTTGTTTTAATTGTATTTTGTTCGTTTATGTGCTGAAAGACAATGTTATAGTAACTTATAATAAGTCTTTTATTTTAAGGGTGAATATAGATATATTTTGAATTAAATATTCAATTCAGAAAAAATGTTAGCTCCACACAATACATTTTTTTAAAAGGGGTGAAATATGTAGATAAAAGGTGTGACAGCCTTTTGTGTCCGATCGTTCAATGACCTGTTTTGTGATCCTCGTTACCTACCATTGAAAAGATAATAATCAACATGATTCCTGCCAGTATCGCACCCGAAAGAAAGGCTGCTTCAAGCCCTTTTAGTGCATAAAATAATCCCACCATTAAGGGGCCAAAAGTCTGGCCTCCACGCAGCACCATCGAATTCAGCGACATAAAAGCAGCACGTTCACTGATGCCTGCAAAACCAACCATCATATTCTGAATCGAAGGAATGATTACGCCGTGTCCCAGTCCAAAAATTATCACAGCCAGACCTATAACAGCATAATCTCCGGCTATCATCATAATAAGTGTAGCAATCAGGTATGCCGAACTGCCAAAAATCAGTTGTTTTTTTAATCCCAACCACTGATTTATCCGGCCGAGCTGCGAACTGACTCCTGCCGTTGTAATCGACATCAACGACATCATCAGCCCAATCTGGTACGATTCAGCGCCCAATCGGTTTTCCAGCATCAACGGGAAATAAGTGAGGTAACTTCCGTAAAGGATCAAAAAGATTATGAAGTTGATGATGAGTAAGCCCCATACCGTTTTCCGGTTGATGGTTTTCCACACTTTGCCAAAATAGGAACGTAAATTGGATTTGTTCTTTGGTTCCGGGTTGTTTAAACACCTGATCACACATAATCCAAGCGGGATAGCCAAAATCGGTAACGCAAAAATGTATTGCCAACCCAAAATTGCGATTACGCCACCCAGCGCCGGATACGAAGCAGTAGCAATACTCAGCACACTAGCGTTATATCCCATTACCGCGGTACGCTGTTTTCCTTCAAACAAATCGCCTACAAGCGTAATATTCATGCTCGAAAGCGAGCTGGCGCCAATTCCCTGGAAAAAGCGCAGCACCAGCAGCCAGTAAAAATCTTTGGTAAACATACAGGCAAATCCAGCCAACCCGAATAAAAATAACGAAGGAACCAGCACGATCTTTCTGCCATAACGATCGGCCAAAATACCCGTGAACGGTGTAAGAAAAATTCCCGGTAGTGTAAAAGCCACGATCAAACCACCCACTTGTTGAGGACTGATATCGAAATAGCGAATAATATCGGGGAAAGCCGGTGTAATACTGGCTACTCCCATCATGGCGATCAGCGTGACGCCAAAAATAATAAAGAGGTTTCTGTTCTTGAAAACGGATGTTTCGGACATTTTTTACAGTTTCAATCCCATCAAATGTAATAAAAATGACCGGAGCTCAAAGGTTCTTCCTGATGACTGCAAAAATACTGACAGGTATTCCTATATTCCCGGAGATCCGGTTGACTGGTTTTGCCGGTACAGGTTTTCGTTGCTTAGAACATGCTTACAAACAAAGCGATGTTGAGCAAGGTCACAATTCCGCCCAAAACATAGAGCAGAATTTTCGAAAACAGCGAATTTTTGTATTTCCCCATTACTTTTTCCGATGAGGTAAGGTACACCTGTAAGAAGATGGTGAAGGGCAGTTGAATACTCAGAAACATCTGAGAAATGATCAGGCCGTTAAACGGATTCGAAATAAGAAATATGATGCCAAGGGCAAGTACCAGCGAAATGGCAACTCCCAGGCGCGAGTGGTTATCCTTGATGTCGTAGGGTTCTTTAAACATACCCGAGAAAATTGAACCCGCCGCCATTCCCGAAGTAATGGTTGAAGCAATCCCGGCAAACAAGAGTGCAATGGCAAACACAAACGACGCGTGATGTCCGAGCAGTGGGGCCAGCAGTTTATTGGCTTGCTGCAATTCGGTAACCTCGGTTTTCGTTTTGAAAAAGGTGGCAGCTGCCAGGAGTATCATGGCACTGTTGATCGCCCAGCCAATAACCATCGAAAAAAGGGTATCGAAAAACTCGTACTTCAGTTGCTTTTTTATGACTTTGTCGTTTTCCCGGTTCCACTGCCGGCTTTGAATAATTTCTGAATGCAGGAACAAATTATGCGGCATAACAACCGCGCCCAACACACTCATGATCACGATCATCGATCCTTTAGGAAACGAGGGAGTAACCCAGCTGCTGATGGCGGTGTTCCAGTCGATGTTTACCAGCGAGAGTTCGTATAGAAACGACAACCCGATAACCGAAACAAAAGCGATGATCCATTTTTCGATCATCCGGTAGGAGTTGGTGTACAGCATGATCATCACAAAAATGGTAACCAGCACAGCCGCTGCCCGTATCGGGATATCCAGCAGCATATTCAGCGCGATGGCGCCACCCAGTATCTCGGCCAGCGAGGTGGAAATGGATGCCAGCATGGCTGACGAAAGCAAAAGCCGCGCATATTTGGGTTTTACATAAATGGCTGCCGCCTCCGACAAACACAGCCCGGTAGCAATGCCAAGGTGCGCAACATTGTGCTGCAATAGTATGAGCATGACGGTCGACAGTGTGACCATCCAAAGCAGGGCATAACCGTAATTGGCACCGGCAGCAAGGTTCGAGGCCCAGTTACCTGGATCGATAAATCCAACGGTTACCAGCAAACCAGGACCTATAAACTTAAAGATCTCAAGCCCACCATATCGGGCCTTATAGCCTTTACGGTCGATGTTTTTGAGCAGTTTAAACATAAAGCAAAATACGTGTTTGTCAACTTTTACTCACTTCGGGAACCTAAATTTACGACACATAATTTAACATGATACTTTAAGGTGTCGCAAATTGTTGTTTTTGAGAAATGCTTAATGCACGTTTTGTTTTTCGCTCTATCTGGCCATAATATACTACCATATTTCAGGTCGAATAAGTACTGTTTTGAAACATTTTAAATTTGCTGAAGAATCAGTTAATCTTGTGATGAACTCCTGAAGTTTCTGTTAAATTTGCGTTGTTATTAATGTTTTACAAATACAGCACAAACCAATATCAACAGACTCTTTTAAATGAAAAATCTGAAGACCTTTTTTCTGCTGTCAATGCTTTTTTTATTGTACAGCAGCACCGTGTATTCGCAGGACCGTATTGTTTTGACTTCGGGCGATACAATCACCTGCACCATCATCAAAGTAAACAAAAGCTACCTGGTTTACAGCCAGAATTTTAATGGCGTTTCGGCCAAAGGGAAAGTGCCCCGCGACAAAATAGCGGAGTGGTCGTATCGCATGAACCCCGAAACGAATGCGACATCTTTTATGCCTGAAGTCAAGACGGAAATAGCGGTAGAGCCTGAAGTTGAAAAGGAGGCGTTGCCAACTTACGGATCACGTTTAAGAGTGGCTGTGAATGGTGGATTGGGTTTTCTTCTGGGCGACACCAAAACGGCCGAGGAATCGCTGGTAACACAGGGAGTAAGCTCGGATAACGCCAAAAAATATTACAAGGGACTGAAAACAGGTATCCAGGGAAAGGCTTCTGCATATTACCATGCTTTTGGCGAATATTCGTTCGGTTTGGTTTACAAGGGTTTTTATACATCTTCCGATGTGATGACAGCGCTGCAAATGGACGACCTGAACATGTATTACGGAAAACTGGGCGAAAGGTACTTTGTGAATTTTGCCGGCGCTTCGTTTTTTGGCGCCGAACGGTACGGAAAAAACAAGCAGATCGGGCTGAACTCGTCGTTTTCGGTGGGACCGGCTTTTTACCGCGACGAAGTGGAGATGTACAACCAGGAGATACTTGTTCAGGGCACAACACTTGGAATGGATGTTTCGCTGGGCGTGGAATACTTCATCAAACCCAATATCAGCCTGAACTTCGAAACATCGGTTTTCTCGGGTAAAGTGAAAAAAATGACCGTAACAACTTCCGATTCATCGCAGGATATGGAACTCGATAAAGACAATTGGGAGAATCTTGGCCGCATTGATGTGGCAGTGGGTTTAGTTTATTATTGGTAACCTTTAAAGCTGAATGATGATGAAACAACTATTTACGCAATATCCGGTTTTGTCCCGGGGAAATGCACGCAAAGCAACACGTTTTGCAGCCTTAAATGTTTTGGCTGTATTGCTGCTGTTTGCCTGTAATTTTAATTACCCTGAAGAAAGACTGGAAGACACTTATTCCACCGATCTTGACTATCACTTTAATACAGGTACTTCAGGTGCTGCGCTAAGCTTTCAAATCAGCGAGTTGGGAAATGCAGCATACCAGGTGATTGTTTACCCGATTTGGATGGGTGTTGATAATCCTGAAGGAAAGCTGGACAATGGAAATGCCTTTATCCCGATCTACTTTAAAAATCCCGAAAGCTTTATGCAGAATGGCCGTGTGGAAGGTTTTGTGTACATCCGGATTGGTAATGAAGGCATTTTTCGCTTTTTGGTGAGTTACGGAAAAGAGAAAACAGAAGACCCGGATATTACAGGCGAGGAATACATGAATGTGAGTACGGCTGCCATCGATTTTGCTTATGGTGTAAGCAGTTCGTTTACCATCGAAAATCCCGGAGAAGTTGGGAAGAACTGGTTCATACAGAATATTCCGGAGTGGCTGCAGTTGTCAAGCACAGCGGGTTATCTGGAGCCCGGTGAGTCGCTGACCATCGAATGCACTGTGGTTCGCGATGGACTTGTTCCCGGAAGCTATTCTCAGATCATTAATATTGAATCGGATCGCCCGCAACTCTCGGCCGGGATACTTATGGAAATGCTGGTTGAAGATCCGGGCGAACCCGTAAATTCAGCGTCACTGAAGTGGATATCGGGAACTGTAAAAGATGCTTATTACTGCAAGGTCACCGATTATTTTTATGTTTTAACCGCTTCGCCCAATGCCTTGCTGGTAAAGACTCCGGATGTTGATTCACTGATCGCTTATCCGCTCGACCGTATTCCGAATTGTATTGATGTTACTGCCGATGGAAAAACCATGGCCATCGGTTACAACCAGGCCTATGTCGATTTGCGCAATGCAGCTACCTGCGAGCGGATCAAACTCTACGAAACCGATTGTGTTCCCTTCGATCTTGTATTTGGCGAGAACGAATGGTGTTACCTTTCGCCCGACGATGACCAGTGGGTTTCTTTATACAGCCTGAACCTGACCAGCGGGGTTACATTCAGAACGCAGTCGGCTAATTTTTATGAAAAATCGATCCTGCGAAAAATGCCCGGTAAACCACTGATCTACATCACCCGGCCACAACTGACACCCGGTGGTATCCAAATTGTCAATATCGCAGACAGTATACCCAACGACACTGTTCCGGGATGGCACGAAGAAACCGGCTCTAATATCTGGCTGTCGCCCGACGGCTCGAAAATTATTGCCGGCGACAAAGACGTTCATTCCACTCCGGAATACACCACCGAAACGTATCACCTTGATCTGCCCCGGATAGGTACTTTCGAAGTTCCGAGAAACTACATAACCAGCCTCGATTACAACGCAGCGCTGCATTGCTACTTTGTAGCTTGTTCCGATTATTACTGGGGTGCCGAAAATGCCGATAACATTTACCAGGTGAACGAGATCAGTTATTCGGCCGAACGCTCGCTGAAGGTGGGTACTTATCCGGGTTATGTGAATAACCGTTACAATCCCGGAATGGATGTGCACTATGTATTCAGCAATCAGGAAGGAACAAAGCTGCTGGCATTGAAAAATGTTGAACGTGATTTGGAGATGAATGTATGGGCACTTGAAATTTTCGACCTGCCCCTGGAATAACAAGCTTGTTTAAAACCGTAATTCAGGGGAGGCCGGATTAAAAGTTGAATCCAACTTTTGGAACAGCCTCCCCTGTTGTATTTAGTGCAGGTTAATCGCAGTCACCCATTCCAATCCGCTGATATCAACGAGTTTTAAGGTGTATTGCTGATTGTTTTTCAAATTGACTCCTCCTAATTCGATAGCCAGATCGGCTTTTGCACCCAGCGGAACCACCAAACTGTGTTTGCCCGGTTTCACTATTGCCACATAATAATTGTTGATTTGATCGACAGGAAAGCCGGCCAGCTGGTCTCCGTTTCGTTTAAACAGAATGTTTCCTTCCGCATCGCTCAGCTGAATTCCGATTAAAAACGAGCCGTAAACATCCACGCCTTCGGTACGGTAAATCTGAAATTGCAGGATGTTGTTTTCAATCCCGGCATTGCTGATTTCGATCTTTGGTTTTACCGATTTGTTATGAAGTTTTCCAAAAACACCACCGTGAAAAACCTGGTTGGTGAAAAGTGTCAGCAGTAAAATTGCCAGTGAACCGGCAAGTACAGGCAGCTTGATATTTTTAATTGGAAGTTCGCCCGATCCGAGCCAGACAAACCATTTACTTTGGGTGAATTTTAGCTTTTTGTTTATCAGCCACTGATCGAATGAAAAAGCACCGCTACCGCTAAAAAACAAGGTAAATCCGGCGGCAATTCCAAGTACTCCGATTTGCCATTCGTCGAGGCAGGTGGTACCGATCCAGCCCGAACCGAGCAGGATTCCGGCGGCCAGGCCAAAAACGCCAATGCTCATCAGGCGGGTAAAAAAGCCCAGCATGATAAAAAGCCCCACGATGGCTTCGATTATGGTAAAAATCACCATGGCTAGCCACAATTGTTCGGGGTGGGTGACGAGGTGCTCAATAATAGGTTTTATCCCCAGTGCGTTGGGTAAAAAGTGGTTGAATTTCTCGCCGATATAGCCGGCTGCATCCGGGTTTAATTTATCGACAAGAATTACCCGGCGCCAGAAGGCTGAAAAATAGGTCCAGCCAACTACCAGCCGGAGCGATAAGGTGAAAAGTCCGGCCATACCTGCCGGTTTATTCGCATGAATATTCATTCTGAAAATGATTTTACGGTTATTAAAATTGACAAAAGTGTGTGCTGAGTGGTGGTGTTTTGGTTACACCATGTCGAATTTTAATCGTTTGTAAAGGATGTAAAACGGTATGTTTTTACTGGAAACAAGCTCGCCCGAAAACACGGGTTCAAAGCCGGAAACTGCTGGCTCAGCCACATCGTTTACCATGTTTGTTGCAGCTAACAACTTATTGTCGGGATGCTGAACGGTGCCGCTTTGCAGGTAATCGTCAGGCGAAGTATTGCAGTTGTGTTCGAAATTCTGCGAGACCTTTGTTTTGTTTAATGGCTTTAGGTAATCAACACCGATGGCCCGAAAAACAGGTTCTTTCACCGAGCACGAAGCCAGTGAAAATAACGCCAGCAACACCAGTGTAAGGTGTTTGACCCATCGAAAATATGCTTGTTTGCGTACCATTGTCACCTGAAACAAAAGTAAAAGAAATTTGTTTGGGCGAAACGGCAAACGTCTCATACCTCACTTTCGTCTCTCAGTTCACAGCTTCAACTCCATTCTGAAATTGGTAAGATTTACACCGCGTGTGGGATTGTCCTGTTTGCGGATGACTACAAAACCCATTTTTTCGAAAAAGGGGCGGGCAGTGAGACTTACATCCGAAGTTAGTGTTTCTACATTCGTTTCGAAGGCTTTTTGCAGTAGTCCCTTATATAAATTTCTGGCAATCCCACGGTTCTGAAAATCCTTGTGCACAAAAAGAAAATCGATGTAGTTATTTTCGAGCGAGGCAAAACCGACGAGCGTTTCTTCCAGCCGTGCAACTATAAAATAGTGTTGTTCGAGTTTCTTTAACCAGCGCTCGGTGTTTTGTGCTCCGGCGGTCCAGACAGCACGCTGTTCGGGCGTGTAATCTTTGGCGCACACGGTATTGATGGTGTCGACAAATAAGGCGAGGATGGCTTCCACATCCATTGCAGAAGCGGCGGAGATAGTGATGGTGTTGGAGTTGGAATTCATCCTGTAAAATTAGCCTTTCTCGATTTACCGGTAAATGGACTCGTGTTATTTTTCGGCTTTTTCTTTTAACTCCAGGTGTCCTCTATTTAGATTGTCATCCCTTTTATTAATCTGCAAAAACTTCCACTTCTGCCCAGCTTGCTTTGCCGCTTTGTCTCACATCCGACAATGATCGCATTTTCAGGTAGCGGGCAGTCACTTTTTCATCAAACCTTACAATTCGTCTGTTCGGATTGTTTTCAATATTACTGAAAGTTCCCGAGGCCATTAAATTCCAGTTGCTGCCATCTGCACTGCACAGGAATTCGTATTCGTAAATGATCCCTTCCTTTTCACCGTCCTGCCGGGCCAAATACGAAAATGCGCTAATGTTGGTCGGCCTTGCCATGTCGATGACTATTTCGTGCGGATGTTTCGACTTTTCTTCCTCGCTGATCAGAAAGCTTTTTGTATCGTTATCAATGGCGAGTTTACTTTCCTGAGGGATTTGCCCGTCAACAGAAATTACCTTCCAGTTCTTGCGTGCAACACCAAATTCTTGTGTAATTACTTCGGTTCGAAATCCTGTTTTATCATCTTGTGCAAAGCAGTGCAGTTTTCCTCCTTCAGGAATTGCAAGCGGTGGTGTATATTTTTTGAAATCCGCTGAGTCGGGATCTTCTCCTAAAGCATAGTATATGGAAATGCCATCGGTTGACGCAAAGCTCAGATTCCCCTGCAGGTCAACTTCGGGAAGCGGATCGGGTACCAAAGCAGGTGCATGGTAAATTCCTGCATTCGAAAGCATCAAACAGGGAGCTTTTGTGCTGAGTTTCAGCCTTGCCTTTTGGGTGCTTACTTCATCAAACCGCAGCAGCCGTTTGTAGCCAATCGTTGTTCCATGGGCAATCTCCACAAACTTTCCGTCTTTCTCAATTTCTAAGGAAAAACTATCCACCCGCTGTCCGAGGGCGATGTATTCCTGTAGCAGTAATCGGTTAAATACGGTAGGTTTTCCAAAATCAAATTCAAGCGTGGCAGAGTTTACGCCGTCAGAAGTTGCCCAATACGTTTCATTATTCTTGTCGGCGATCAAACCGGAGTTGAATTTAGTGCCACGGTCATTATCTGCTTTGATTCTGGCCTGTTCGAGCAGGTTGCTGTCAAACTCGCGTTTTACCTGTTCTCCGAATTTCAGCAAGGCTCGTCTGTCGGCTTTGCGAACAAGACCGCTGGGTGCAATGGCCAGGCCAAGATTCAGAGGCGAACCACGTCCCACCGAGGTGTAATAAAGGTCCATCAGGTTGCCCAGACTGCGCACCGGCTGACCGGTGTGGTAATACCAGGCTTTGGGCCACAACAGCGTGGTGTTCACTTCGGCCGGTATCCACTTTGCGCCGCCCTCTTCGCCGGTCGATAGCTTTTTAACATATTCGCTGTCGGACACTCCCGGAACTTTATCTCCCGGACTGATCGTGTTCCAGTTGGTTTCGCCGCCAATGCCATCTTCATTTCCTACCCAGCGCGTCCCCGGACCGATGTCGCTAAAAATAACCGCATTAGGCTGGTACTTTTCTACAATCGAAAAAATGGAATCGTAGCCGTAATAGTTTTTTGCATCGATGTTCCGGCGCTCGTTGGCTCCGCCGTAATAACCGGTTCCCCCGTTGGCTCCGTCAATCCAGAATTCAAAAATATCACCGTAACTCGTCAGCAGTTCCTCCAGTTGCCTGTAGTAATAATTCACATATTCCGGGCGGCCGTATTCGGCATGGTTTCGGTCCCAGGGCGAAAGATAAACACCGAGTTTGAGACCGTATTTTTTACACGATTGCGCCAGGTCGCCCAAGACATCGCCTGCTCCGTTTTTCCACGGTGTAGCTTTTACCGAATAATCGGTGTATTGGCTTGGCCAGAGGCAAAAGCCGTCGTGGTGCTTGGCTACCAGAATCAGTCCTTTCATTCCGGCTTCGCTGGCAGTTTGTGCCCACTGGTCGGTATTCAGATCCGAAGGGTTGAACAAACCGGGATCTACATCTCCGTAGGCCCATTCTTCTTCGGTATACGTATTCAAACCGTAACAAACCAGGCTAAAATATTCCATTTCGTGCCAGGCCAGCTGGGCTACCGATGGAAGGGCGCCGTAAGGTTGTGGCGGATCAACCTGGTGGCATGCAGTAAAAGCAAAAACAAGCAGGTACAGTAGTAGTTTTGGTTTCATATTTTCAGGTGTTCTTAGCCGGAAGTAAATATATATGAAGTATGGAAGTCCGCAAAACCGAATGGAGACATTGTGTGAGGAAAGTGGAAATTATCGTGGTTTTTGTGCTTCCGGTGCCTTTACTTTTTGCAGGTAAAAACTAATTGAAAGCAGCGCATAAAATGCAACATTGACAGCTATAAACAGGTACCCCGATTTTTTGAGAAACTCAACATCTTTAACTAAAAGCACATTAAACACTAAATGAAAAAATATGCTACTCGCGAAATAAAGCAGTACAGCTGAGTTGATCCAAATAACAGGTTCGTTTCTTAGCTTGTCTATTTTGCCTTCTACCATGATTCTGTAAAAAGTAAGAATGGACAACACGATCATTAGGATACTTTCAATTGCCCGTGTTGTTGGATATTCATTTAAACCCTGAATAAAAATTATATTCACAATGCAGTAAATTTCAAATACAGTTACTACCAGCCAGTATAAATTTTTATTTACGAATGGTTTCATCAAATACCAGAAAAACAAGGCCCAGAAAAAGAATTCAAACATTACATAAAAGTGGGTTTTCCAGATAGTTGTTCCTTTAAAGAGATGGATGATTATTTGAGCAGAAAATTCAGATATAACGGCCATGGATACAAAAGCAAAAACAACTTTTAAGGCCTTGTTGAGGTATTTGTAAAACAGAACTCCAAAGAATAATGCTTGAGAAACTGCAACAAGGGTGAGAATTTGGTGAAAACGCATTTTGGCTATTAATTGATCTCAAAATTAGATCAGCCAAAATACAAAAAGAATTTGAATGCGTTTTGTTCAGTTGAACTGATGGTAGCGCAACCTAAAGCTGAGAAAATTAAAGAAGTATTCGCGGATGTTTTTTATTAGGATCGGCAAACGTTTTTATGCTTTGTAAATCACTACCGATTTAACAAGCAGGTCGTGAATGGCCTGGCCTTTTTTATTGCCCGAAACGGTTAACAGCGAAATTGGGTGGTCATTCCCCTTTGATTCCCCCTCTACTGGAGCGACGAGGAAAAACTATTCCCTCATGCGATGTCCTCATTCTGTATGGAATTATCCTGCTGCGCTACAGAATGATAGAGATTCTCTAACGAATTGCTATACTGCTAAAGAGAATCCCTATCATTCTATGTGGAATTATCTATTTTCGAATGAGAATCATAGGAATTCTCTATGGAATTACTTTGCTGCTAATGAGAATCTCTATGATTCCAAGGAGAATGGTCTTTCTGCACTCCGGAATTAGATTAAAGAACAGCTGCAATGGAATCAGCTAAAGGCGTTGTTGGCCTTCCGATCAGTTTTGAGAGCTGTTTTGATTCGTCGAACAAATCGCCTTTTGATGCAGATACATCCCAACTTGCAATGGCATCGGCAAAAAACTCGGGTAAGCCAAAGCTTTTTAAGATCGACGCATATTCCGATTCCGGTAGGTTGTTATAGGGGATATCCTTCCCGGTTTGTTTCGAGATTTCGGCAGCGAGGTCGCTCAAGGTGTACGCATTTTCGCCGGCCAGTTCGTAAACCTGTCCTTTGTTGCTTTCATCGGTAATAGCTGCCGCAGCGGCTTCTGCAAAATCGGCGCGAGCGGCTGATGAAATCTTACCATCCCCGGCGCTTCCAATAAATGCTCCGGCTGCCAAAGCTCCTTTAATCGAACCAGTATAGTTTTCGGTGTACCAGCCATTACGCAAAATGGTATTATCGATGCCCGATGCTTTAAGTGTTTGTTCGGTGGCCAGGTGCTCTCCAGCCAAATTCAGCGAAGTAGTATCGGCGTGAAGCAGACTGGTATAAACGATCCAGTTAACACCTGCCTGTTTTGCTGCCTCAATAACATTGCCGTGTTGGCGCGCACGCTGCCCAACTTCGCTGCTTGAAATCAGCACTAAACGATCGATACCTGAAAGGGACGCAGTTAAAACGTCGGGTTTTTCGTAATCAAATGCCCGGACTTCCACTCCCAGTCCTTCAGCTTTTTCAGGTGTGCGCACAAGGGCTACAATATGTTCACTTCCGGTTTTTGCTTTTAGCTGTTCAACAACAAGACGACCTAGCTGCCCTGTTGCTCCTGTTACTCCTATTTTCATTTACTTTAATATTTTAATGTTTCTACAAATTATTCCCATTTCGTTCCACAATCCTATAGTGACCATGCTAATTTAAACGCCTTCACGGTCGGCTCGATGAACTTGCAGTCACCAATAGGCATTGCTTTGTGCTATGTACCATACATAACACCCATCACCGCTGAATGGTTTCCTAATTCAATTTGTATGGGATGCTCTTTTTACGGGTGTGGGGGCACAAAGCAATTTCCGGATTTCGCAGGTCAATCCCCTTGGGGCACAAAGCAAGCACGCGTTTTCGAAAGTTAATCCCACGGGGGCACAAGCTAATCCCCTGTTTTCGGGAGGTAGTCCACATTGAGCGTATAGCAAGACCCTGTTTTCTCAACATCATCCCCGTGGGGCAAATAATGATCCCTCAAGGTCGAATAGCAATCCCTCAGGGGCACAAGGCAAAAATACGGGAGATTGACTTTCCCTGATTCATATTAAAACATCCAAAGGAGGGGAATTCATAAGAAGTGAACATTTCGATCCGGCAAACACTTCGCTGTAAATCGCAGCGAGTTTGCCAGGTATTTGGAGTAGTTACCAGAGATATTTGCTGCCGTTCGACTTATTCATTCGATCGGTTAAAAGTTGGTGCCGACCATGCGAAATCACCCGAACCATTGGGTTTACGCGCCCACGATTGTTCAACAACAGTTACCGGATATTCTGCCAGGTCAATTACATTCAGCTCAGGATCGAGAAAAACCACATTCTCGCCATCGGCTGACAATCTGTAGTTTGTATGTAATCCGGCCTGAAGTGTATCGCCATCGCACCAAACAATCAGGTAACCGAGTTTGCCAATAACGGTTCCTTCCGGGAACTTCCATTTTCCGGGCTCTTTTTTACTGTCGGAAAGATAATATCCTGAAATATCCTGGTCGATTTCTGAAGGATTGTACAGCTCAATCCAGTCGTCGTACTCTCCATCCTGATCAGAACCATTTTGCGAATTTTTTGGCAGCAGTTCGTTAATCACTACAGCGGGAATCTCCACTTCATCATCATTCTTGTTACATGAGCTTAATCCCAAAACAAGGGAAAAAAACAGGACGGGTACTATATATTTCATTTGAATATTCTTGGTAAAAATGGTTAGTTGTTAAAACGATTAAAGCCGATTAAAAATATTTTTAGCTGCGAAAAATACAAATAAATGTTGAAAGGATTTAAAAATACGGAAAAATCAAAGTACGACAGGCAATTTCAACAATTGAAGCACGATATTACGGTGCAAAACTAATGAAAGTGGCAGCGAGCTAATCACCTATGGTTTGCATAAAATCGGGGAATCCGTTTGCTGTCCATCGCACCACCCTGGCACGTGTTGCCCGGTTGGGATCGGATAATTCGTGTCCGCGTATTTCCTTGTAATCGCGTGCGTGGTAAATCATGATTACTGTTTCACCATCTTCGGCAGTTGTAAACGAATTGTGCCCGGGTCCGTATCTTTTTACCTCTTCGTTGGTAAAGAAAACCGGCCCCGGCGATTTATTCCAGCTTGAGGCTTCCAGCAGATCAGCATCTTCATCGATCCACAACAAACCCATACAATAGTTATGGTTGGTGGCGCTGGCCGAATAGCTCACAAAAATCTTTCCGTTTCTTTTTATAACTGCGGGTCCTTCGTTCACATGGTATTTTACCCGTTCCCACGCGAACTGTGGTTCGGTGATCACAATTTCAGGTCCGGTCAGTGTTGTCGGGTCTTTCATTTCCGACAGTACCAGGGCAGTATTGTCGCCTTCCCGCACATTTTGTGCCCAGATCAGGTAGCGTTTACCCTTGTGTTCGAAGGTAGTGGCATCGAGCGAAAAGCTCTCTCTTTTTGTTTTTATCTGTCCTTCTTCTTTCCATTCGCCCTCTGTCGGGTCGTTTGACGAATTAGACAAGGCCCACATCCTGATCTTCCAGATGTCTTCGGCTTCACCGGCAGCAAAATAGATGTACCATTTCCCGTCGATCCGGTGTAATTCGGGTGCCCAAATGTGGTGCCCCATAACGCCTGTTTCGTGTTTGTGCCACACCTCTTTTTCTTCGGCGTTTTTTAATCCGTTTATGCTGTTGGCTTTCCTGATCACAATCCGGTCGTATTCAGGAACAGTGGCAATCAGGTAATAGGTACCATCATCGGTTTTGGTTACCCATGGATCAGCACGTTTGTTTGCAATGGGATTATTGTACTGAAAGGTTTGGGAAAAGCTGTTTTGGTATAGCATAATAACTGCTATCAGGACTAAAAATATTCTGATTTTCATGATCTGTCATTTATAAATCTGTTCGCCCAAAATAGGTATTTTTTTGAGAAAATAGAATCTGAACAAATGTAGAAACCAGAATTAGTATCTCAGTTCATAGGAATTTATTATGCCTTTCCAAACAACAATGCCGGGGTTAAATTTCCTGAAATCCTATTAATTTTTGAAGTTTTTCGTCCCATAAACGAAGACGCAGGGTTCTGAGGCTTGAAATAAACGTGACGGGAGTAACTTCTTTGAAAATTTGATTCTCGGCATAACACTTTGGTAAATTGTAGTTAGGTATGCGTGCATTGATATGATGGATATGATGAAATCCAATGTTGCCCGAAAACCACTGAAGTAGCCTCGGAAATTTTACAAACGAACTTCCTTCCAAAGCCAGTTTTATGAAATTCCAGTCTTTATCTCTTACCCAGGTAACATTCTCGTACTGATGTTGCAGGTAAAACAACCATAATCCGACTATCGCGGCCAGGTATAAAATCAACAGCTGAAGAACCAGGTAAGTGAGAAATCCAATTGACAAACCCATGCCAACAAAGATGAGGAGCAAGGTAATGTTGGTTAAATACACATTGTTTTTCTGCTTCCTGGTCATCCATTCGCCAGTCAGCCTGTTTTGAATTAGGAATACGTAAAGCGATCCAATGCCAAACATCGTAATAGGGTGTCTGTACAGTCTGTAATACAGCCGTTTCTTTTTCGAACTGGCAAGGTACTCTTCCTTTGTCATCGTCCATACATCTCCGGCACCGCGCTTATCGAGATTCCCAACTGTAGCATGGTGTTTCATATGAGAACTGTGCCATTTGTCGTAAGGTGTGAATGCCAAAATTCCAAAAACCATTCCGGTGTACCTGTTGGCTTTTTGCGATTTAAAAAACGAGCCATGACCACAATCATGGAAAATAATAAACAGACGTACCAGCAATCCGGCAGCTATTATTAAAAGGAAAACAGTGAGTACAAGCGAAACCGATAAACTATAAACAAGCAGGATCCAAATGCCAATATACGGAACAAACGTGTTAACAATTTGCCATATACTTTTTAAACGATCCGGATGTTGGTAACGGGCCGATTTTCTTATAAAATCTTCCCATTGGTTGGGTGATGTTGCTTGTGTTTTTTTTGTATCCATTTCTTAATTCTCCAACAGGTGTCATACCGGTTTAAACGAAAATTCAATTTGATAGGTTCTGCAATTTTCCCCGAAAGAGATAAGCCGGGACATATTGTTTGGTGTCTGTTAAAAAGAGGTGGGTACTATTTATCAAAGGATTAGAATGATTTCGTGAGAATGACCTATATTTGAGGTACTAAAATTTTTGGATGTTTAAAGTTAAGAAGGATTTGGTGAAGTAAGCAGCCTTTGACGTTTTGTCTCTGGTTGTCCATTTGATGAACTCAGGCATATTCGTGCCCGGGTTATTTTTACAACTATAGGTTACCTTTAATTTATGGCCGGAAAACTTGTAATGTTTGAATCCGGTCGGAATACTTTTAATTATAAACATCATGGAAAAAGAAAATAAATCCATTCACGAATTCGATTTTAGTCTAATCGCAGAATATTTCTCGAACCTTCAACGTCAGGGGCCCGGAAGCCCTGAGGTGACCATTAAGGCCCTAAGTTTTATTGAAGGACTTAGTACCGATTCGCGCATTGCCGATCTTGGTTGCGGAAGCGGAGGTCAGACTATGGTACTGGCGCAATACACCCCTGGAAAAATTGCCGGCATCGATCTGTTTCCTCTTTTTATCGATCAGTTTAACAAGCAGGCAGAGCAGTTAAAAATTCAGGACCGGGTACAAGGGATTAGCGGATCAATGGATGATCTTCCCTTTCAGCCTGAAGAACTGGATTTGATCTGGTCGGAAGGAGCGATCTACAACATTGGTTTTGAAAGGGGATTAAGCTATTGGCGTAATTTTCTGAAAAAGGGAGGTTATGTTGCAGTTTCTGAAGCATCGTGGTTTACTACCGAACGACCCGCAGAAATAGAAACTTTCTGGCAGGATGCCTACCCCGGAATTGATACGATTCCAAATAAAGTAGCGCAACTGCAAAAGGCAGGATATGTTCCTATCGCAAGTTTTGTTCTTCCGGAAAACTGTTGGATCGAGCATTTTTATACCCCGCAGGCAGAGGCACAGGAGGTTTTTCTGAAAAAGTATGCAGCTAACAAAAACGCAGCAGATTTTATTGCCAACCAAAGGCACGAGGAGCAGTTGTACATGAAGTATAAGGCGTATTACGGGTATGTATTTTACATAGGGAAGAAACTTTAGGCAGAAATAATGGGGGATGTGAAATCATTCCCCGGTTTCTTTTTTAAGGGAGAGCGCATTCCTTTTTTGTAACGAATCAGTTAGTTTATCATTCGGGAAACTCATGAATGCGCACAAATTTGCGCGAAACGGAGTCTTCAGAATTTAGCAAGGTTAAAGTGATAACATTTTCCTCGAAATCGATTTGCCAGAAGTCCCTGTTCAGGTTATCTCCATAAGGAATCAGTTCCACTTCCGGTTTGTGGCCGTGAACATTGTAAACACCGTTGATCCTTCCTTTTTCGGATTGAATAACAAAGCGTTTGTCCCAGCGGAAGAGGATATAAGCCGTTAATGGGGATTTGCCGGCTGGGGCAAAATAGTTGCAGTTGCCTGTGGCTTTCTCCAGTTGCCATAAACCAAGGATTTTATCACCAAAGGTTTGCGGAAGTTCGTCTGAACGCTTCAGTGTTACAATCACTTTTTCACCCTCTTCGCTACGGTTCCAGGTCATTACATCCTTTTCCATGCTAATGGTGAATGGTCCGCTGGGATCAATCAACCCGTTTGTGTTGTCCACTGTTAATTCCTGCGTATTGTCGTCGATGCTCCAAGTTCCCACCGAATGCTGGAACCAGCCGTTACCTGACTGTTGAGTGCCATCAGCATTAAAACGCATCCAGCGTGCGTTTGGGGTCATTTCCTGCCCGCCTGCTGTAACCTGCTGCACCACCCATAGGCCTTCGATTGGGGATTTTTCAATACAGCCTGGCAATGTTGCCGCCACCATCAGAACAATTACAAAAAATACAGTTTTATTCATCGTCAGGATTTTATTGAATAAAACACGGCGGAAACTGAAATGTTGCAGATGTTCAGGTTTAAAAGGAGAACCGTTCTTTCTTCGTTTGCGGAGAGAAAGAACGGTTCTTCAAAAAGCTCGAAGCTCAAGGCTCACTGCTCACTGCTCATTTTTCCGGGGTTTTACCTGAACTTCTGCCATTGTCCATTCTTTTGTACATCATTTTTGAAGTATGCAGTATTTTGTTGCCGAGGGTAGCAATTGGGTGCTCGTAGAGTTGATACAGCAGGTAAGAGCCCGTAAAAGTGACCAAAAGAAATAACAAATATTTGAATGTTGCATGATTTGCAAGCAGATTGGGGTAATGCTTGTCAATCAGCTGGATGAACAAGAGATTCAACAAATACATACTGTAAGATAAAAAGCTGATCACGGTAATAAAACGTCCCACAACAGACCGGCTGTCTTTTAATCTGTCTATTAGCGGAAATAAAAGTGCGATAAATATGGGAGAGAGGCTCAGGTAAATGATATTGTAATAAATAGATTCGGTGTTTTTTGGAATTGACGACATGATCAGGAAAATAACAATTCCGCTGATAAAGGCAGGTAGTGCAAATTTTTTCCAACTTTCGGCATAGAAGAACCGAACCCAGGCAGCGAGTACTCCAAAGAAAATTGAATCGATTCTGGACAGTGCAACTTTCCTGAAATTTACGTCCCACCAAAAAGTGTCGTAAACTGTTCCGGAAATATTAATCCGGTAAATAATTGCAATTGTAATAAAGAAGCCCGAAATGATTACTATGCTTTGTTTGAGTCGGTTGTTGCGGGTGAAAAACAAAAGCAAAAGTGGGAATAAGAGGTAAAACCACTCCTGTGTGGCCAGGCTCCAGGATTCCCAGAAAAAATCGTAAAAAGGATACCACAAATTTTGTGTGAAGGTTGCGAAAAGCCAGGGACTGAATTTAGCCACTGAACCATTCAGTATTTCACTTTTCACCAGAAAATAATTGACAGCCAGCAAAAGGTAGTAATTGGGCAGAATTCGAAGTGCTGATCTTTCCCAGAAGTTCATGGCTTTGCCAAATTTTAATTGCCCGTTGGTTTTAGCAGCGCCCGATATGAAACTGTAGCCTATCAGGAATCCGCTCAGAACAAAAAAAATGTCGACACCGCGTGGGAGGGGGACCCATGGAAAACCTTCAAGCATCGTTCCAGTGAGCAGGTGTTTTCCGTGGCCGTGAATCACACAAAAAATAGCAAATGCCCTAAGAAGGTCAAAGCCGTATATTCGTTTTTCATAGTCTATCTTGATCCCCAACATTGGCTGCATCGGTTTGATATTACACAACAAAGTGTGTTTCCGGTTATTTCAGATTATCCTCAAACAGTTTAAATATACGTTTGTATTCATCGGTCCAACTGCTGGGCTCAACAAAACCGTGTCGCTCGACCGGGTAAACGGCCAGTTCCCAGTTTTCCTTGCCCAATTCGATGAGGCGCTGAGTAAGCCTGATAATGTCCTGAAACTGTACATTGTCGTCCACCATGCCATGGCACATTAGCAGTGCACCTTGCAGTCCGTCGGCAAAATTAATGGGCGAACTTTGTGCATAGGCAATGCTGTCTTCCACCGGAGTATTCAGGATGTTGGAGGTGTATCCGTGGTTGTAATGCGCCCAGTCGGTTACCGATCGCAGTCCGGCTCCGGCAGTGAATACATCCGGTTCGTTAAACATGGCCATCAGCGTAATAAATCCGCCATAAGAACCACCGTAAAGACCGATTCTACCGGGCGAAACATCGTATTTGTCCACCAGCATTTTGGCGCCATCCACCTGGTCCGAAAGATCGAGGCCACCCATATGGCGGTAGATTCCGGTTCGCCAGTCGCGACCATAACCCGCACTTCCGCGGTAGTCGATGTCGAGCACCGTGTAGCCGTTATCGGCCAGAATATTATGGAACTGGTACTCGTGGTAATAGTCGCTCCACCACTTGTGGGCATTTTGCAGATAACCGGCACCGTGTACAAAAATCACGGCCGGGCCTTGTTTCTCCGGCGATTCGGGTCGGTATAAACGTGCATACACTTCGGCGCCGTCAGCAGCTTTAAAAGTGATGTACTCCGGCATTCGCCAGGGGTAAGCATTAAATTCTTTTGTGGTGGAGTGGGTGAGTTGTTCGGCTGCTGCTCCGGCTTTGTTGGCTTGAAGGTAGAGTTCCCACGGCTTATTCCCTGTTGAATGGCGAATAGCCAAATATTTTTCGTCGGGCGAAAGTGTTACTTCGTTACCGCCTTCCATCGAGGTGATTTGTGTAAGTTCGCCACCCCACACCGGCATTTGGTAAAAATGCGTTACACCTGGGTGTACCTTGTTGGCCGTGAAGTAGAAGTATTTTTTATCCCTGGAAATGGAAGCGCTAGAAACCTCAAATTTACCACTGGTGAGCTGCGTCTTCTTTTTACTGTGAATATCTACGGCATATAAATGCGAGTAGCCACTTGCTTCGGAGTGGAACCATACAGATTTACCGTCGGGCATCCAACCCATGGTGCCTCCCGAGAAACTCCAGCCACCGATTCCCGGGCCACCGATCCAGGCTTCGTCGCGCTGGCGGTCGAGCAGTTCAAGGTTGCCGGTTGCCGGATCCAATAACATGATCCAGCGGTCTTTATTGTCGATGGACAACACCGTGAGCACAGCCAGGTCTTCTTTTTCGTTCCACAAAATTCCGGTGATATTAACCGCGCGGTCTTTCATCTCCGTGCTGTCTTTTGGCATCCTTTCGGGGTAATCACTCAGGTAGTCGGGCAGGTCTTTCAAACCCGGTATCTGCGATTTATCGATGCTGATGGTTTTGTTATTCTTCACATCGAAAATGCCCATTTCGGTACTGCCTTCCTCAGCACCAACTTTGGCGCGAGCGTTTTGATCTTCGGTGTACCCCGATTCAGTTACAAAATGTGTAACCGAAGTGTTCTTGCTGTTTCCACGATCCATAATCATATAACTCACAAAATTTCCACTCGGGCTCATTGAAATCCGGCTAACACGGTTTTTCCCGGTGTTGATCTCCAACAGCTTTTCAGTTTCTTCGGCTTTACGCTGGTTTTCGCGGGCCTTGTTTTTGGCGTCGCGTTCATTTAGTACTACGAAAAGATCTTTTTGTTGCTGCTCCAGCCACTTGTCCTGTTCGCTTTTACGTGGCTCGGGACGTTTGTTCTCCGTGGTGAAATTGGTGATCTGGCTGATCATCCCACTTGCAATGTCTATGGTGAACAGGTTGCTTTCCATGGTAAAAGCAATCTTCGAATCATTCATTACAAACTCCGGCGACGACACCCGTTCAAGCCAACTTGTGAGTTGCTTTTCAGTATCTTTTTTCAGGTCTTTCAAAATAATGTTACCACCGCGGACAAACACTTTTTTGCTACCGTCGCTGCTTACATCGGAGACGCGTCCCGGGAATTGTTGCTTTTCTTCCAGCGATACTTTTTCGATTTTTTTGGTAGTTAGCGAATAAGCATACAACGACGAAAGTGTATCCTGATCCGGATTCCAATCGAAATAAATTTTATTGCCCGAATCGCTCCACCGGATATCGGAAGGAGAGGTGCCGATCCACGTTGCTTCGTCCTGCATAATTTGTGCAATGCTGAGCGAACTCCGGTTGTTTTTTTCAATTTGGGCAAAAGCCGTAACAACAAAGGCGGTTAACAGAATAGTGAGCAGTTTTTTCATGAAGAGATATTTTGTTGATTTTAGATATTTAAGATGTTTTTTTAAAATAAAACTTTAGCGAGCTACCACCTCCCCCCTGACTTTATGGTCAGGGGTACTCCTCCTGGCAAGGAGGAGAATCGTTCTTTTTCCAATATACAATATTGAAACAAATTGAATGATTTCAGCAAGAACTTTTCCTCTTCTATCCGAGGAGGGGTGCGGCTTTAGCCTCGGGGTGGTGGTATTGTGAAAATTAATTTTGTTGAACATTTAGAAACTTATATAATCCGGGTGCCCGCCAATGCGGCCGTTTTTGTCGAGGCTGTCGATTTTGGCCATGTCTTCCGGCGAAAGTTCAAAGTCGAAAATATCGGCATTCGCAATAATTCGCTCCGGCGTTACCGATTTCGGGATAGTTACCACACCTTTCTGGATGTCCCAGCGCAGGGTGATCTGAACCGGTGTTTTACCGTATTTCGCAGCCAGCTCCTGAAGTATTGGGATGTCGTTCACTCTTCCTTTCATAATCGGCGACCAGGCTTCGAGTTGAATACCTTTATTCTGACAGAACTCCAGCAGGTCGGGCTGAATCAGTTCAGGATGAAACTCCACCTGGTTAACTACCGGCATAACTTTACAATGGGGCAGGAAATCTTCGAGGTGGTGCACCAAAAAGTTGCTGATGCCAATGGCTTTTGCCTGTCCCTTGGCATAGATTTCTTCCAGCGCTTTCCAGGTTTCCACCGAACGGTCGCCTTTGGGCCAATGGATGAGGTACAGATCGAGGTAGTCGGTTTGCAGTTTTTCCAGGCTTTCTTCAAAAGCTGCCATAGTGGTGGTATAGCCCTGATCGGTGTTCCACACTTTCGAGGTCAGAAAAATATCTTCGCGTGCGACTCCACTTTCAAGAATGGCGGTTCCAACGCCGCGTTCGTTCTGGTATATGGCTGCGGTATCAATACTTTTGTAGCCATTTTCCAGTGCTGTTTTTACTGCGGTAATTACTTCTTCTCCGTCTTTCGACTGAAAAACACCCAAGCCGAGCCAGGGCATTTTTACGCCGTTATTCAGTATTGCTGTCGATGTAATGTCCATAATTAATTTTTTTTTTGAGGCTGTCTAAATTAGCCATTTTTAGCGAGTATCAATGCTATAGGCAGCAGCAATTTATTTATGTTAATATACATATTCCGGATTGTTGGACTATTCATTTCATTTGAATAAAAAGTTGCATGTCAGAACTAAAAAAAACTAGTTTTGTATTTCGGTTAAAAACTCAAAACAATAGAAGCAACTCAGAAAATGAAGGTTTACAAATTTGGGGGTGCATCGGTAAAAAATGCATCGGCGGTAAAAAACGTTTACGAGATTATCAAAAGTGAGTCGGGGCCACTGGCAGTGGTTATTTCAGCCATGGGCGAAAGTACTAACCTGTTGGAATTGCTGGTAAGGTCTTTTTCGGATAATGACGATAAGAAGTGGGAGATATTCAATGCTTTTCGCGGATATCACCAGGAAATTATTAGCGATTTGTTTGGCGAACAGGGAATGCCGCAAGGTGTTTATCAGCTGTTTACCGACCTGGAACATAAACTACGTACCCGTCCATCGTACGACTACAATTTTGAATACGACCAGATTATCTGTTTTGGTGAGCTGATTTCCACTAGAATTGTAAGCGATTATCTGAATGCAGCCGGTCACGCCAATGTTTGGGTCGATATTCGCAACAGCCTGAAAACCGACGATACTTTCCGCGATGCGAAGGTTGACTGGGAATGGACCGATGAACTGATAAAGGAAGAATTTAATTTCTCGGATACCAATTTGTACATCACTCAGGGATTTATGGGATCGACTACTGCTAACCTGACAACTACACTGGGGCGTGAAGGTTCTGATTTTACTGCGGCTATTATTGGTAGTATTCTGGAAGCCGAAAGTGTTTCGATCTGGAAAGATGTCCCGGGGATTTTAAGTGCCGATCCGAAGAAAATGAAAGACACAGTAAAAATTGGTGAACTTTCGTACAAAGAAGCGGTGGAAATGACACATTCCGGAGCGAAAGTCATTCACCCGAAAACCATGCAACCACTGCACAATAAAGGCATTCCGCTGTTGGTGAAATCCTTTGTTTTGCCGCAGGATCCGGGAACAGTAATTCATAAAATAGATCATAAAATTGAATTGCCACCGATTTTTATCCTTAAGGAAAACCAGGTACTGATCACACTTTCTGCCAAGGATTTCTCGATTATTTCGATCAACGATATCGACCGGGTGGTGAATTTCCTGTTAGGTAGACTGATAAAAGTGACGCTGATGCAACAGTCGGCCATCGACCTCAACATTGTAGCCGATGCTTGGGACGAAGACCTGGAAGAAGTTTTCGGTGAACTTTCAGAACATTACAAAATACGTTACAACACCGGTTTAACACTGGTCACTATCAGGCATTATACCGAGGAGGTGCTCGACTGGATGGTAAAAGAAAAGGATATTTACCTGGAACAACACAGCCGACTCACTGCAAGGATGCTAATAAAAGAATAAGTTGGAGGTCTAAAATGATTTAAACTTATGCTAAACGGTTTTTTCTTGTAATTTTAAGGGTTGAAAACTGACCTATAAAAAAACTACTTCAATATGAAGCAAAAGAAAATCCTGCCTTATGCAATCGCTCTCGTTGTAATTGTAATTATTGTATTGGTTATCGGTAAAAAGAAGGGCTGGTTTGGCAATGACTTTACCATAAATGTGGCCACTGAAAAAGTGGAAAGCAAAACCATTACGGAATTCATTACAGCCAATGGAAAAATTCAACCCGAAACTGAGGTAAAAATCAGCCCCGACGTGGCAGGCGAGATCGTAGAATTGTACGTGGAAGAAGGCGATCAGGTGGAAAAAGGAAAGTTGCTTTGCATCATCAAGCCTGAAATTTATGTTTCGGCAGTTAACCGGGCAGAGGCTGCACTTAATTCATCCAAGGCAAGACTGGCACAGGCACAGGCACAAATGATCGAACGCGAACTTTCGTACAAACGTTCGAAAGAATTATACGATAAAGGAACCATTCCGGTGGCCGAATTCGAAACTGCTGAAGCGGCCTATAAAGTGGCTGAATCGGAAGTAATGGCTGCCCAGTATTCGGTACGCAGTGCTGAAGCTTCGTTGTCGGAGGCAGAAGAGCAACTCACCAAGACCAAAATTTATGCACCTATTTCGGGTACCATTTCAGCGCTTGAGGTTGAAAAAGGTGAGCGCGTGGTTGGAACCAGCATGATGGTTGGAACCGATATGATGACTGTAGCTGACCTGGAACGCATGGAAGTACAGGTGGAGGTGAATGAGAACGACATTGTGAAAGTAATGAAAAGCGATACCGCGCTTGTTGAAGTTGATGCTTACCTGGGGCGCCAGTTTAAAGGAATTGTAACCGAAATTGCCAACTCGGCAAGTATCTCCGGTACCACTGCCGACCAGGTTACCAATTTCGATGTAAAGGTATTGTTGCTGAAAGATTCGTATAAAGATCTGATTGATCCGGCCAACGGAAACCTTTATCCTTTCCGGCCGGGAATGTCGGCAACGGTAGATATTCTCACAGAAACCCGCGAAGGTGTTATTTCGGTGCCAATTGCTGCTGTTACAACACGTATTAAAAAAGAAGACGGTGGAACAGAAGAGGTGAAAGAGGAAGGCGAAAACGCATCGGATAATGAGGAAGCTACCGAACGCGACGAAAAGCAGGAAGTGGTGTTTTTAATTAATGGCGACCGGGTAAAAAAGGTAGAAGTTGAAACCGGTATTCAGGATAATACAAGCATTGAAATTCTGAAAGGTATAAAAGAAGGCGACGAAATTGTTACGGCACCTTACAATGCCATTAACCGGACTTTAAAGGACAGTATGCTGGTGAAGGTTGTTAAAGAAGAAGACCTGTTCAAAGCAGAAAAGTAAACCTAACAATTCAATTTATATAATTGTTAAAACGGGAACAGCTAATGGTTGTTTCCGTTTTTTGTTTTCAATGCTGGTGCTTTCAGATTAATAATGGCTTTTTAAAAACTGATTTTATTTACCCGGAAAATAATCGCGCGAAGTGAGTGTCGTTAAGCCATTGGCATGGGCGCGGTTTACCTGCAATACCGTTTGCTCACTGTAAGTGTCATTTTTGTAAGCATAATCTTTTGATAGTGTGATTTTGTTAAGGAGCAGATCCTTGTAATCCACAGTGAACTCGTACGATACATCTTTCAGAAAATCGGTATTGCCGACTGCGATGGCCAGCGAGCGGTCCTGACGGTTGTTTTTTGGCGACGTTACTTTAGCGCTAATGTTCCTGACAGCATAATTTTCTTTCGAAATGGTAATGGTTCCTTCAAATGCAGTGGCATAAAAATCGCCCGATCCTTCCAGGGTGGGAAGCACCTGTTTGTAGGCGATCACCCAGTATTCTTTACCGTTGATGTTTGGCTGGTCCTTCAAGCTCAGCGAGTAATCGCGCAATAAAGCCGGATTCAGAATTTCGGAAGCCGACCGTACCCAGTCGAAAGCGAGCAACTCATCCAGTTTCAACATATTCGAAGTAAAAGAATAGTCGTCGCCAGCTTTGCTCACCCTGTATTTTCGCGAGCGGTAAGCATCCAGAACCGATGGTTGCGAGTAGCCTGTTTTATCGTAGATCAGCACATCGGCGTTTGTGGTGTAACTCGAGTCGTTTTTAGTGGTTTCGCGGGTGTAACTGCAATGCAGGTTAAATGGCCCGGCTCCGTTGTTGTAGCGGATGTTTTCAGACGCCATTCTCAAAATACGGATCAGCACCAGGTTTTGCGCCTCGATGTCAACCCGGTCAACATCGTACGATTGCGGTTGCAATTTAATAATTGTGTTCTCTGTGGTAAACAATTGTTTTACCGGAAACTGACGATTCTTAAAACCTACTGCCGAAAAGAAAATGTTCTTATCCGACAGCTCTTCCGGAATTTTCAATTCGAAATTACCTTCTTCGTTACTGGCGGTACCGTAAAACGTACCTTCGAGCCCGATGTTAGTGTATGAGATCGGTTCGTTGGTGTCGGCATTTACTACCTTTCCTTTTATGGTATGAACCACTTTGCTGCCATTTTGTGCAAAAGAAGCCAAAGAGGTAATTAAGATGAGGGTAATTATTGTAACTGTCTTCATTCGTTTTCTATTTTTTACTTGCCTGTCCAAATTTTTCAGAGAAATTGGCCTGTTCTATTTTTAAATAAAAATAACAAATTAATACCAGACCTGTTTATATGAACGTTTTAATCAGGGAATATTATTGTATATCTTTGTTAAAATCAAAACAGACAATTATGAATAAAAAATATCTGATCATTTTTATTGGTTTTTTAGTGCTTGGGATGTCTTCGTGTGTTTCTAAAAAGAAATACCTCGAAATGGAAGCCGGTCGTTTAAAGGCAGAGGAACTATCACGGAAACTGGATGGAGAGAATCGTGATAAAGCAGCTCGAATTGAAGCTTTGATTGCCGATTTCGAGTCGATGAAAAATGAATTGATGGAAAGTAATGCCATGAAGGAGCAGCACATCGATTCGTTAAAAACAGAATTGAACCAGCTTTTTGCCGATCTGAATAAAAAGGAACGTTCGCTGGAAGAAACAAGTTTCACGCTCGATTTCGAAAAACAGCGGTTGACCAATGCGCTTGAAGCGAAAGATCAGAATATCATTAAACTTCAGGCTGAAAATGAGAGTCTGGAAGAACAACTCAGCGAAAAAGATAGTGAAATTGAAGAGCGAAACTTTGAGATTTCGAAGTTAAATGACCAGGCAAAGTTGCTTGAAGGACAAATAAAATCAGGTCAGAGTGCACTTGAAAAGCAGCAAGGCGAACTTGATAAAGCAAAAGCTGAAACTTCGAAGTTGATGGAAGACCTGAAACAAAAGGAAGCCGAGATTGCCAAGTTACAAAACCAGGTAAATCTGCTCAAAAAAGAAATTGGAAGTTAAGGTTAGTGAAATCACATAAAGAAAAAGTCCTGATAATCTCAGGACTTTTTTGTTGGTGGGAGACCAACGCTTCTGCTGTTTCTATGAAAAAAATTATTTGTTATCTTCTTCACCTACCCTTTTAAACCATACACGATTTCCAACTTTATAGTAAGCCTGAAGTTCGTCAGGACTTACTTCGGATTCAGCTTTATCAAACGGATAGTAAGGAATAATCACATCATCTCCTTTTTCCCAATTTGCCGGGGTGTAAACCAGAGCTTCTTCCGTAGTCTGAAGTGCTTCAACAAGTCGAATAATCTCGTTCATGTTACGACCAACTTGTAAAGGGTAAAAATTAATCGATCGTACTATGTTATCTCCGTCAATTACAAATACACCTCTTATGTCGCGATTTGTACTGGTTGGCCTGTGAAGCATACCGTACTTTTTCGAGGCGTTTAAATCGGTGTCGGCAAATAGCGGAAAATCAATTTTTTTCTTTCCATGGTTTTTGTAGTCCAAATCTTCCAGGTATTCCACCCATAGTTTATGTGTTTCTACATCGTCGGTAGAAACAATTGCGATTTGTACTCCTAATTTTTTAAACTTGGGTTGTAACTCTGCAAGCTCAAGAAGTTCGGAAGAACATACCGGGGTAAAATCGGCGGGATGACTAAACAAAACTTTCCATTGATCACCAAAATCGTTTGGGAAAGTAATTTTCCCGTTAGTAGATTTAGCTGTGAAGCTGGGGGCTTTAGATCCAATTAAAGGAATCTGATCACTCTGCCCCCATGTGCCGGAGGCAATAAAAATTACGGCCACTAAGGCTAACATTAATCGTTTCATGACTTTTCTGTTTAAATTGTTTAAATGCAGAAAGAAGTTAAGACGATTTGAGTTCAAATAACATGCTGTAAAACATTTATAGATTGAACAAAAATTGCTACTCGCTTACAATTGAGAAGCAAATAGTTGAATATGATAACGAATTGAAAGAATTAGTGTGGCAATATAACTAAAATAGTAAAATATTGAATTTTGAGTATAACTATTAAACCAAATGGATGAAATAAAATAACACTAAAAAGTATTTATTTAATAAATTTTATGGTTTTATTTTCGACTTTTGTCCGAATTAGTTTGGAATTCGTAATTAGTTTAACCCGTAATCGAGTTTAAATAATTTTCCATACTCAACAATCGACGATCGAACCTGGTATTCGTTGGCGGTGTAAGGAAGCACATCGTGGGCATTGAACCAAACCATAAAAGTATCGGCGTACGCTTCGTTCAATCCGGTAAGTTTCATCACCATTTCCTTGTTGTAGTTTTTCGAATGCATTTCCCAGTTCTTCATGATGGCCATGTCCCTGCGGACTTCCCGTTTGCGCTTTTCGCGTTTACTGAAATAGTATTGCATATACGATGCCGGGTTAAAAAAGGCAGCCAGAACCGGTGGCTTTTCATTAAAGGCATCGCCGCGCAATTCCGGATCGATGGCTGTTGGTTCGCCGTGCTCGAAATAATCGAGTTGTTTGGCTTCTCCTTCAACCGTAACCTCGCCAACGTTGTAAAGTATGGGTTCCATGTAAAAGGTTAGCATTTCGAAACCGGTATAATATGACGGAATTTTCAGAACGGTCTTTTTGTAACCTACAGAAGTTACTTCCAGACTGTCGATATTCAGCATTTCGAGTGTAAAATAGCCGTCGTTGTTGGTAATTGTTCCACTGTGTGTGCGGTGAAGGATGATGTTGGCATACGGAATTGCTGAGCTATCGGCAGCGCTTAAGATTTTAGCTTTCAGCTCAATCAGCATAGGGTCCACCGAAGTGTCCTGGGCTTTAACTCCGGATAAAATAAACAGGAAAATCAGTATGGTCAGTATATTTCGCATGTCAACATTTTCGAAACATTTACAAAACTATGCAAAAGATTGATTTAGTTGAAGAAATAACAAATTTTAACCGGCTTTTAACAGATATTAAGGGGGTGAAAGAAATTGATGAAGAAATTGAACGGGTGACTCAAAGTCACCCGTTCAATAAAATTATCTCATTGAAGCGATGCGTTCTTCCAAAACTTTAATTTTGGCTTCGGCGTCGGCCTGTTTGGCTTTTTCGTTGGCCACCACAGCTTCCGGCGCATTGTTCACAAAACGCTCGTTACTTAGCTTTTTCATCACCGAATTCAGGAACCCTTTTGTGTAGTTCAACTCTTCTTCGAGTTTCTTCAGTTCTTCCTCTGCATCAACAAAACCTTCAAGCGGAATGTAGAAGTTGGTTGATTTTACAAGGAAAGAAGCAGCACCTTTCGCTTCTTCTGTTACCGTATTTAAGGCTGAAAGATTTCCGAGCTTCACCAAAATGCTGTTGTATTTCGGATCGAATCCTTTGTCGCCCTGTTGTACCGAAAGTTCGATGGTATCTTTAAAAGCAATGTTCTTTTCTTTTCTGATCTTGCGAATTCCCGAAACGGCTTCTTTCACATCCTCGAAAGCAGCTAGCAAGGCTGCATCAAAATCAAAAGCTTCGGGCATTTGATTGATCATGATACTTTCGCCTTCGTTTCGTTCTTCCAGCAATTGCCAGATCTCTTCGGTAATAAACGGCATAAACGGATGCATCAGTCGCAGCATCTGGTCGAACAACTCAAGCACCTCGGCATAAGTTTTAGCATCGATAGCTTGCTGATAAGGTGGTTTTACCATTTCGAGCAACCAGCCCGAGAATTCATCGCGAACACTGGTATAAACCGTCATCAGCGCTTCCGAAATACGGAAACTGTCGAACTGGCTGTTCAGTGTTTTAACCACTTCGCCCAGTTTGTTTTTGAACCATTCGATGGCCAGTTTTGAGTGTTCCGGCTGTTCAATTTCTGCTGAAATTTCCCAGTTTTTCACCAGTCGGAAAGCGTTCCATATTTTTGTCGAGAAGCCGGCTCCCTGTTGTGGCAGGCTTTCGTCGAACAGCAAGTCGCCACCGGCAGGCGAGCACAACAACATACCCACGCGCACACCGTCGGCACCGTATTTGGCGATCAGGTCGAGCGGATCGGGTGAGTTACCCAGCGATTTCGACATTTTGCGGCGTTGTGCATCGCGCACCATTCCTGTAAAATACACGTTCTTGAACGGGAAATCGTCGCGGTATTCGTAACCGGCGATGATCATTCGTGCTACCCAGAAGAAAATAATATCGGGTGCTGTTACCAGGTCGGAACTTGGATAGTAGTAATTTACTTCTTCATTATTAGGCTCGCGGATGCCGTCGAAAACCGAAATCGGCCACAACCAGCTTGAGAACCAGGTGTCCAAAGCATCTTCATCCTGAGTCAGATCGGCAGCTGTCAAGGCAGCATTTCCCGACTTTTCCTTGGCCAGTTCCAAGGCCTGTTCAGCTGTTTCGGCACAAACGAATGTTCCGTCGGGCAGGTAGTACACCGGAATCTGGTGTCCCCACCACAACTGTCGGCTGATACACCAGTCCTTGATGTTGCCCATCCAGTGTTTGTAAATATTTTTGAATTTCGGCGGGTGGAACTGAATGGTATCGTTCATCACGTTTTCGAGTGCCGGTTTCACCAACTCCTCCATTTTCAGAAACCACTGTGCCGAAAGTTTTGGCTCAATCACCACGTCAGTACGTTCCGAGAACCCAACTTTGTTGGTGTAGTCTTCAACTTTTGCCAGGTTGCCCGCTTTTTCCAGTTCAGGAACTATTTTTTTTCTAACCTCGAATCGGTCTTCACCGATAAATAATTCGGCTTTTTCACTCAACGTTCCGTCGTCGTTAAAAATATCAATCGATGGCAGGTTGTGTTTCATTCCGATTTCGTAGTCATTGATGTCGTGCGCCGGTGTAATTTTCAAACAACCGGTACCAAATTCCATGTCAACATATTCATCTTCAATGATTGGGATGGAACGATTCAAAAGCGGCACAAGCACCCGCTTCCCTTTCAGGTGAGTAAAACGCTCGTCAGCCGGATTCACACATACTGCGGTATCACCAAGGATGGTTTCAGGACGCGTAGTGGCGATGGTTACAACGCCATCTTCGCCTTCAATTTTATAGTTGAGGTAATACAGTTTTCCCTGCATTTCCTTGTAGTTCACTTCTTCATCGGACAGTGCTGTTTTGGCAGCCGGGTCCCAGTTTACCATGCGCACACCGCGGTAGATCATTCCTTTGTTAAACAGGTCGACGAAAACCTTGATCACCGATTCGCTGCGGGCTTCATCCATTGTAAATGCGGTGCGGTCCCAGTCGCAGGATGCACCCAGCTTTTTCAGCTGCTCGAGAATGATTCCGCCGTGTTTATCGGTCCATTCCCAGGCATGTTTCAGAAATTCCTCGCGCGACAGGTCATATTTGTCAATTCCTTCAGCATTCAGTTTGTTTACCACTTTGGCTTCGGTAGCAATTGATGCGTGGTCGGTACCCGGAACCCAGCAGGCATTTTTCCCGGTCATGCGTGCACGACGCACCAGAATATCCTGGATGGTATTATTGAGCATGTGCCCCATGTGTAAAACGCCGGTAACATTTGGTGGCGGAATTACAATCGTGTAAGGCTCGCGCTCGTCGGGTGTTGAATGGAAATATTTATTGTCCATCCAGTATTTGTACCACTTATCTTCAACCTCTGCCGGGTTGTATTTGCTCGGAATTTCCAATTTGCTCATCTTGAAATATCTACCTAAAATTTTGAGGTGCAAAAGTAATATTAAATGTTCAGAGTTCAACGTTTAGCGTTCACAGTTTACACTATGGTAAATACAGAAGAAGAAAATATCCCTAATTCAAATTATTTAAAACACTAACATGATTTAAAAAAGTTTATTTTTGAAGGAGAACAAAAACATTGCCTTATGTACTTATTCCTTCGCGTAATGATCATTGCGGTAATTCTGCTACTGTTGTATTTTATTATTAAGGGAATTTTCAGTCAGAAAAGAAATAAGTAAACATTACTTGTCCACGGTTATTCTGTTTGATAGAATCTTCTCCTTCGAAAAAAAATAAATATTTTTTTAGTAGCTCAATTTTCTTCTCTATCCCTTTATTTTCAATTATCAGACTTTATTTCTTGTTCAAGAAAACGGGTTAAAATGATGATCTGAAACAAAATACTATTTTATCTTAATTATATATTTCATAACTTGTTTAACAATAAACAAAGTTTAAAGGAAAGGAATACCATTAAATCAAATTGTACCCTGTTTCTTCCCCTTTAGATGTAAACAATAATAATATGGACTTCGCAACTCCCTTGATTCATTATTGCAATGGTTTGATTGCCCTGCAGTAATGCGTGTTTGCGGTTGCGCCAAACATGAAACTTATCACTTAATACATACCAATATGAAAAAATTTACTTATTCGGAAGTGATTCCAACCTATCTATTAATCACAAACAAATGCTGTAAATTTCTATGGCTGTTATTGTTTGCTTTCATTATGCCAATACTGGCGAATGGGGAGCGAAAATATCCTGATATGTCAGTTTCAGTTTCATCAGGAGGATCAGATTACACAATTACCTTTAACTACAGCGGTGCCGGAGTAGTTGGTTGTAGTGAATCTGTTGTTCACAGAATTGATGTTTATAAAAATTCGGATGGCAACAGCGTTCAACACCAGACAGGTAGTGGCAGCTTATCGAGTGGAACCGTTACTCACATTGCAGGCCCGGGTAATTCAGGTTACTGGGGCTTACGTTACCAGGAATCAGAAGATTGTAGCTGGGCCTGGTGTAACTGTGTGGAGTGGGTATGGAGTGGTTATCCCCGGGCGAATAATTCGGATGACAGAGGTGCCGGCTACAGCGTTTTAACCTACGCCGCTACTGCTGCAATTAAATCTCCAACAAATATTACCGCGTCCAGTGAGGAGTATTTTGATCAAATCATCTTAACCTGGGGAAAAGGCACTAATATTCCGGATGCAAATACCGGATATAATATTTATCGGGGAACCACAACAACAAATGGTACGCTGATAGCTCAAGTGGCGGGAGATATTCGCACCTGGACTGATAATACAATCGTTCCGAACGATGAATATTATTACTGGGTCACTACATTTACTGATGATTGGGGAAATCACGAGTCCCCTAGAAACGGTTCAAATGCCGTACTTGGTAAAGCAAAAACTTTTACGGTTAATGCATCAGACGGCACTTATACTAATCGTGTTAAAGTAGAATGGGAAGATCTTTCTGATTTCGCAGAAGAGCTTCGTATCGAACGCAGTGTGCCGGAAAGCACCCAGAAAGAAGAACTTGCTATTTTGAGTAAAAATGCCCAGGCATACAGCGATGATGGTGCCATACCCGGTTACAGGCATACGTATTATGTAACGCCTATTCACGAAACAAGAAATTTTCCTACCATTTCCGATCAGGGGTATTCGAAACCGAACGGAACAATTAAAGGTACCGTAAAGTCGCTGTTGAGTGTTGGAGTGGAAGGTGTTCAGGTATGCGCAATTCCAATAACGCCTAATTTGCCGGCCGGTGCAGTTGCCGTTCCTTCCGGCGGATATTGTACCACCACCGATGTGGATGGTTACTACGAAATACGCAACATTTATTATTACGACGAGGCCGAGTTTATTGTAATACCATACAAAGAAGGACCAAACGGACCACATATTTTTACGCCGGATACGATTACCCGCGTGCTCGATCTGAATTCGAAGTTAAGTTCGGGAGCTAATTTTACCGACGAAAGTGTGTTCTCTGTAGCGGGTAGCGTATTTTATCCAAAGTCAACTTCTGCTGAATGCGGTGTTCCGGATGTGGAGATTTTAATCAACGGCGAGAGTAGAGGAATATTTACAGATGCAAACGGAGAATGGAGTTATGCCATCCAGGAAGAAGGTGATTATTCCTTTACCCCCGAGTTTTTACACCATACTTTTGAGAATCCTGCCGGACAACCTTCTACTTCATTTTTTGTTGCGGGCGATTCTTTGAACATCAACTTCACCGATACGCAAACCGATACTATTTTTGTAAAAGTTCAAACGGGTTGCGGGACTCCGGTAGCAGATTCTGTTAAAGTGCAGATTACTTCACCCGGTAATTGCTTTAATACCAATTATTATACTGATGCGAATGGTTTGCTGACTGTTCCTGATCTTCCGGCGCGGGAGTATGATGTACAGGTGGTTCAGTTACATCCTACAAATTCGAATATATTTGATCAGATAGGTAATAAACCAATCCGAATTGACCTTACAGTTCGCGATACCGCAGACATGGTCGTTGAGCGTGATAGTCTGGTTATTACACCCGCCGATACTGTTTTCTTGCCCAACAATACAGTACGCATCACACCAGCCGATACAACCATTATTCCCGTTGCTGATACAACACGCGGAGAGGTAGTTCCCGAGGCGAATTTTATATACCATTCGCCGCTTGATATTCAGGTGGACTTTGCTGATGCAGGAGCCATGCAATACAATTGTAGCAGTTCCACAACAACGATAATGGAACAAAATCAAACTTATACTTTGGTATTTGAAGTAAATGAATCGTTGGGGGACTGCCCTGTAAATGAAGGGTACTTAAGAATTTTTGATTTTGTGAGCGACCGGGGAGATGAGCCCATTGAGATTCCAATTGTGAATGGTTTTGCAGTTTATACCGTTGCAGCAGGTTTACCTGAAATTGCAGAAAGTGCCGAACATAATCACGAAAAATTACTCTATGTTATTCCTGAAGTTGGTTTTCTTGATGCAGATCCCGAGGAGTACTGGATTATGGTTACCGGTGTGAAAACACAGGCTCCGTCATTTATTACAAAGTCACCCGAAATGCCGATGCTGGTTTTGCACGATCCTCCGGGCGATAACAGTTATTCCTATGTTCAGGAAGGTAAATCGTATAAAAGCTTTAATACATTCGAAATGCTTGTGGGGGGTGAAGCAGGCGTTTATGCTAACCTCTTAATCGGGGCTAAAGTGCTAACACCCTTCTCCAGTAACGGCTTTGGAACACAAATCAAATTTAGTGCAGTGGCCGGAAGGGATAATTTTAACCGTAGTGGTGTAGAAACAACAATTACATTTAATGAAACCTTTTCCACGTCCGATATGGAAAACCTTACCGGAAATGACGGTGACGTTTATATTGGTGCCTCATTCAACCAGGAATATGCATTGGGCGACGAACTTAGCTTTAATACCACGACCTGTCAGGCCGAGATTAAAACAGTTCCAACCATCGATGTAACAGGTTTTGCAACCACCTTTGTTTATACCGAAAAGCATATTAAAAGTACGCTTCTTCCTACCTTAGGAGTACTTCGGAGTGCTATAATTGCCGGTCGCGATACCAGTTTGCTTTCTCCTGAAGAAAAGATGCAGGCCAACCAGTTGCTGGCTGATAGCTTACACTGGGAAGATGTGTTGGCTCAGAATGCTAAAAACAGGGGAGAAGATGCTGTATTTAAGGAAAACATTTCGTTTAGTGCGGGAGCCCCTTATACCAATGAATATACCACGGATACAACAAATTCTGCATCCTACGAATACACCGCTTTTATTAACACGGAATTGGCCGTAGGAATAAAAATTGACAATGAAACCGGGGCCTGGTTCGATAGTGAACTTGGAGTAATGGCAAAGTTCAGGTGGGCGAATACATTTAACCAGGGAAACGATACTTCGTATACCCGAACGGTTGGATATATTCTTTCTGACAACGATATTGGCGACTTTTTCAGTGTTGATATTAAAGAAGATAGAGCATATGGCGTTCCGGCGTTCGATTTAAAACTGGGGACAACGAGCTGTCCGCATGAGCCGGGAACACAGCCTCGCGACGATGCCCGGATTACAGTGTATCCGCCGCAGATAAATAACGTACCGATCGGTGGTCAGGCCGTGTTTACAGCTAACCTGTTAAACGAAAGTCAAAGCCGCGAAACACGCGAGTACCATGTCAAGGTAATTTCAACCACTAACCCCGACGGCGCAATTGTAAAACTGGGCGGTACCTTAATTACCAACGGTGGGGCTTCCTATTTTTTACAGTATAACCAAACTGCTAACATCGCGTTGACCGTTGAACGCGGCCCGATGGCATCCACTTACGATTCTATTGGTATAATGATGTACCCACCTTGTGAGTATTCATTGTGGGAAGATAATGGCAATATTACAAGCGGTGATACGGCCTGGATATTTGTTGACTTCCAGAGTGAATGCTCGAACGTTGCTTTGTTTTTGCCAGGCGACAATTGGTTGGTAAACAGCAATAACAATGATAAACTGGACGTGGCTTTTACTGGCTACGACCGGAATAACGAAAACCTGCAAAGCATAACACTTCAGTATAAACGCCAGGGGGAAGGATGGGTTGATGACGTTATCATTGATCGCGAATTGCTGGTAGAAAATTTTTATGATTACGAATTTGATGTATCAGGTCTGACCGACGGGAAATATAGTCTGCGGGCCAAAGCATTTTGCGGAATTGAGGGCGGAATATCTTATTCTTCGGAGCAGAGCGGGATAATCGACCGTTCGTCAATCGCTCCTTACGGAACACCTTCGCCGTCAGATGGCTACCTGCGTTTCGGCCAGGAGATAAGTGTTGTTTTCGACAAGGACATCAACTGTAATTTTGATAGTTATTCAGGGGCAGCGCCCAGCATTCATTTATTTCTTGAAGACTCTACTGAAATTCCAATAACGGTTCAGTGTTCTCAGAATGAGGATGGAATTATTCTGGTTCCTGACAACGATCTTTTCGCACAACCATGGCTCGAAGGGAAACGGGTTTACGCTGTGGTAGAAGGAATTCAGGATATTAATGGCAACGTACAGAAATACAAGACTGAATGGTCGTTCCTTGTAAACGTGAGCCCGGTTTCATGGAATCCGGAAGAGGTACACAGAACGGCAGTGGAAACAGACAATGTAATCCTGAGTGCCAATCTCGACAACAGTGCGAGCATCACCAAAGCCTTTACTATTGATGAATGGCCCGCCTGGTTGGTGCCTTCGGTTACTTCCGCTTCAATTTTATCGGGTAATAGTTTCACGGTGCAGTTACAGGTGGCTGATGGCCTGGAACCCGGATATTACGACGGTGATGTTGTGGCCATGGTAGATGGCACTGCCGAAGTTCTACACGTTTCACTTGAATTGTATGCCGAAGAAATTGACTGGAGTGTGAATCACCCTGATTTCCAATACTCGATGAACATTGTTGCACAATTTAGTTCCGATAGTGGCGATGAGAACCTGTCAACCGGATTACGCGATAAAATTGCGGCTTATGTTGACGGCGAATTGCGGGGCATTGGCAGTATTATTTATGTTCCTGAAATTGATAAGTATGCCGCTTTTATGAATGTTTCGGGCAACCTTGCCGGTGAAAACGGTAGCTTGATTGAAGCTGAAGATTATATCAATGATTTGAGTGTTCAGGATATCACTTTTACAGAAGATGGCAAAACTAATGATGCCACGCGGTATAAGAAAAGTAACTGGACTGATTTTGACATTTATGCTACCAAATCCGGCGTCTTTGATGTTGAATTTAAAGTAGCCAGTACCAAACCCGGTGATGTTGAACTTTATATCGACGGAGCGTTAAAAACTACCTTCGCTGTTCCGAATACCGGTAGTACAGCTACTTATACTGTATTCACAACACAGCTGGAGGTTCCGGCCGGCTCGCATACTTTGCGCATTTTATCGAATGATGCCGAGTTCGATCTCGACTGGTTCAACTTCCCCGAATATCACGTGCGAAACCAGCATACTACTGAAGTTATTAAGTTCAGGATGTGGGATGGATTGAATGGAATTGAATACGGTGCCATTGAAGAACTTACCTTCTTTAGCGATGGTGTGGTAGGAAACGCTGAAGAGCCGTTTATTCTTCATCCGGCCGGAGGAATCCAGGAAATGGCGCTGGCAAAAGGATGGAACTGGATTTCGGTGAATAAGGAAAGTGCAGATATGAGCGTTGCTAAGGTGTTTGAAAGTCTTACACCGCCAACTTCTCTAAACGATATCACCTTGAAATCGCAAACCGGATATTCACAATTCAGTCAAAATGCCGGATGGCTGGGAACGCTCTCGGATATCGATATTAAATTGGGATACATGATCTTTTTGAGCGCTCATGGCGATACACTGAGTTTGATTGGCATGGTGCCTGAAAATGATGTTGCCATTCCTCTAAATCCGAAATGGAACTGGATCGGTTATCCAAAATCCGAAATATTACCTGTCGATGATATTCTCGGCCAGTTGACATCCGGTGCGGGCGACATCATTAAAAGTCAGTTCGAATACGGAGAATACAATCAGGGTACCGATTCGTGGATCGGCGATCTGAAATTTTTCCATCCTGGCCTTGGATATAAGTTGTTTGTGGCCAACAGCGATAACATTACTATTCAGAAATCGGGAAGTACCGATGACCTCTTCCTGAAACACGAATACAATATGACGCTGACTGCCACCGTAGATTTTGGTAATTTGCCTTCGTCGGAGAATTACCGGATTCAAACTTATATCAATGAACAACTTCGTGGAGATGCACCACTGACCTATTTGAATAACATGGAAGAGTACATGACATTCGCGATGGTATATGGCGACCGTTCGGATATTGGTGAACAGGTGAAAACTGTACTATGGGATGAATACAACCAGCGGCAGATTGAACTGGTGTCGCCTGAAATGAATTTCACAGTGGATAAGATTAATGGTACAGTGGATAATCCGATTGTTCTTGCCGTTGCCGACGATGAATTGCCGGGTACTGATGAGGGGCTTTATCATTTCAACAGTTATCCGAATCCGTTCAGGAATGAAACCAATTTACAGTACAATATTCCTGAAGATATGCATGTTCTGCTGACGATTACCAATGCTGTTGGTAAAGAAATTCAGCGTATTGTTGATGTGAAGCAAACAGCCGGGCATTACACTTACGTGTTTGAAGCACGCGATCTGGCCGACGGAATTTATTATTGTACCTTAAAAACAAACGATTTTGTAGAAACTAAAAAGCTGATTCTGTTAAAGAAATAGCAGATTCTGTTTTGAGATAAGGGAGGTGGCTGTGCAGTTTTGTACGGCCACTTTTTTTATTATTTGATCAGCATAATAGCATCAACAAATAAAGGCGATAACAAATTTAAGGAGCCATTGATAGATTACCTTTTGCTGATTTTCAGAATATTATAATAGACGACGCTTATTCTACTTTTATACGTACTATTGATTTGAACAGACTTTAATTGGTTCTTGTAGGCAGGGAATCCACTAAAAGTCTATTGTCATGATTGTAAAAAGTATGATTCTTGGCCTGCTGTTTACTCCTCTTTCGCTGCTTGCAGTCGATGATCCCGGTAACAGTAAAATCAACGAGAAACTTGATGTTGTTGAGACGATAATTGCTGAAGCGGAGGCACAAACTGCCGGCTGCCAAATGCATTCTTTCTGGCATTTTCCGGTTGAACTTTATGGGTACCTCAATATTGCGAGGAGATATGCCGATAATGCCAGGAAGTCTAAGAATCTTCGAAAAATGCAGGAGAATCTCCAGTGCATTCTGGCGATTGTTGATGAAAGCATCAGCGGGAAAGAGGGCTATTGGTCGGGTAACTGGAATGATGTTTGGGTCGATCCCACGCCCTGCGTGCCCGATTGCGCGCTTGATTCATTTGTAAAAATGAAAAAAGAACTCGAAACAGAAATAAAGAAATTTTTGTAGTACCATTTGTTAGTCCAAAATCATATCTACTATTGCAACCTGGTTAACATTTTTCTTTGGACAAAGAATAAGTTTTATTAGGTTCTAATTTAAAATGGATCTTGGAGATTCTGTTTAATGCGGTTCCCAAATACTCTGAACTGAGCATTCGCATATCCAGAGATCTTATCCTCTTCAACTTTCAGCTTCCATTCCTCATTATACATTCCCTGTTCTGAATATCTTTCAATGTATATTTCATTACCAGTAATTTCAACTTTATCAGCTGGCATTTTCTCTCCATTTTCAACAAACTCTGCTTTAACTTCCCCATTGTCGTCTTTCCAGATTTTGAGAGTTGTTTTGATGTCACCTCTAGGAGATTCAAGTGCAGTTATTTTGTATTTACCAAAAACATTTTCATCAATACTTTTTTGATATAAATCAGCAAGCGCAAATTCTGAGAGAAAAACGAAGATAAATAATACTATTAGCTGTTTCATGATATTTGGTTTTTGAGAATATAAGTTACTAAATATCACCCTTAATTGCAATCAGTTGAATATTGCATATTGGCACGGTTGAACAATTCGATGTTTGAAATACAGAAAGAGAGAAGGAGACTCAATAGTCTCCTTCCATAGTACAATATATAATTATTATTCTTTAGGCATTAGCCCAGTATCATTCCAATAATTGTTGCACTCATCAGTGATGCCAGTGTTCCGGCCAGCAGCGCGCGCATTCCGTATTGCGACAACAGAACGCGACGTGAAGGTGCAAGTGCTCCAATACCTCCGATTTGAATTCCGATAGACGAAAAATTAGCAAATCCACATAAGATATAAGTAGCCATAATCACCGATTTGGTATCGGAAAAAGCGCCGGCGGCTTTCAGGTCGGCCAGGCTGATGTACCCGATAAATTCGGTAAGAATAAGTTTTTCACCCAATAAACGCCCCACAGTGATGATGTCGTCGGGACTGATGCCGATCAGCCACATGAGCGGTGCAAAAGTGTAGCCCAGAATAAACTGCAGCGAAAGTCCGTCGTACCTTCCGTTTGTTCCTTCAGCTATAATTTCGTTCAGTGTGGTCCATTGCCCGATTTTACCTACAATAAAATTGAACATGGCGATAAAAGCAATAAACGCAAGCAACATGGCAGCAACGTTAACAGCCAGTTTTACACCTTCGCTGGTTCCGTTGGTAATGGCGTCGAGCATATTACTTCCGATTTTGTCGCGGCTAACTTCTATCTGTTTGTTTATTTCTTCGGTAGGAGGTACCAGCATTTTCGAGAAAATGATAGCTGCCGGTGCTGCCATTACAGATGCTGTGAGCAGGTGTTTGGCAAATTCGAGGCGCATCCGCGGATCGTCTCCGCCAAGCAGGGCAATGTAAGCAGCTAAAACACCTCCCGCCAGCGTGGCCATTCCTCCGGTCATTACCAAAAGAATTTCCGATTTGCTCATTTTATTGAGATAAGCCTTGATCATCAATGGAGATTCGGTTTGCCCAAGGAAAATATTTCCGGCTACGGACAAGGCTTCGGCACCCGAAATTTTCAGGGCTTTGGTAAATACCCATGCCAGTCCGTAAACTACTTTTTGAATGATCCCCCAGTAAAAGAGCAAGCTGGTAAGCGCCGAAAAGAATATAATGGTAGGCAGTACCTGGAACAGAAAGATATAACCATAGGTGTTTGCATCCATAAGGTCGCCCAGCAAAAAGGTGCTGCCTTCCTTGGTAAAATCGAGAATTTTAACGAAGATCCTGCCAAAAAACTCAAACGCGATTCGTACAAAAGGGATGTATAAAACGCTAATTGCCAGTATTATTTGGATCGTTAATCCAATGATTACAGTTCGCCAGGGGATATTCCGGCGATTGCTACTAAATAGCCAACCAATAAAAATGAGCACTGTCATTCCCAGTAATCCCCTGAAAATGGTGGTCAGCGAAAATGGTTTCTCCCGCTTTTGCGATAATAATATTACTGAAGTATCCGTGCTTTTTTCCTGTATCTGCACCTGTTCGGTTGTTGTGGAATCGTTGTTTTGAGCCTGTACTTCCGGAACAAATAAAAAGCCGGTAAGTATTACCAGCAATATCAGGATTTGCTTCATTTTATGATTATGTCATTTGTTGAATGCCCTTTCGTTTGGGCGGTAAATATTATTTTTTCTCTCTTTTGTTCAGTTCATCGCGAATAATCGACGCCTTTTCGTAGTCTTCGTTCTGTATGGCATCGTCGAGCAGTTCCTGTAACTCATCAAGTGAGTACTGTGCATAAGAAGAAACTTCGGGCTCGTCATAGTCGTCGTCGAGCATACTGCGAACCGGCGAATTTTCATCTTCATGTTCCAGAACGATGCCGGCTTTTTTCAGAATTTCTTCTGAAGTATAAATCGGACAACGAAAACGCAGTGCCAGCGCAACAGCATCCGAAGTCCTGGAATCGATGCGAATTTCCTTTCCACCCATTTCGCACAACAATTCCGAATAGAAAATACCTTCCTCGAGCTTGTAAATAGTCACTTCCAGCAAGGCAATTTCAAATGCAAGTGCCATGTTTTTTATTAAATCGTGGGTAAGCGGACGGGGTGGTTTCAGACCTTCGAGTTGAATGGCAATGGCTTGCGCTTCAACCGGCCCAATGATGATGGGAATTCTGCGATCTCCTTCTTCCTCTGCTAATACCAATGCGTAAGCCCCTGATTGTGTCTGACTTACTGAGAGTCCCAAAATGTTCAGTCGAATTTTCTGCATATTCAGCCTGGCCTGATTTTCAGTGAAAACAAATATAACAATCATTTTGGTATCACACCGAAATTGGAAGCCTTTTATTGAATATGTTGTAAATTCAGCTTGAAGAAAGAAAATTGGGATTTTTTGTAGTTTTTTCCGACTTCGTACGACCAACTAAGTGAAACAAAAAACAGAACGTGCAACGACCATCGAAAAAGGAATTTAGTCAGTTGATCGAAAAACACCAGGCGATCATTCATAAAGTGACATTGGTTTATACCAACGGACCGGCCGACCGTGAAGACCTTTTTCAGGAGATCTGCCTCCAGCTATGGAAAGCTTACCCGAATTTCAGGGCCGAAGCAAAACTCACAACCTGGATGTACCGGGTGGCGCTGAATACGGCAATTAGCACTGTTCGGAAAAACAGAAACAGACCGGGATTCGAAAGCCTCGGGGCGTATGACCTTGCAACAGACGAGAATCCTGAAGAAGCAGAGCAGGTGAAACTGTTGTACTCTGCCATTTCGAAACTCAACAGTATTGACAAAGCCATCATCCTGTTGTGGCTCGAAGGCAAAAGTTACGACGAGATCGCATCGATCATGGGAACATCGAAGGACAATGTAAGCGTAAAGCTGGTGCGCATAAAACGAAAGCTCGAAGAGCTGGTTAACGATTCAGAAAAGGAATTATCATGAACGACGAAAAATTAAAAGCCATGTGGAGTAAAACTGAGAATCTGATCGGATCTTCGGGATACGACAGTTCAAATATTGAACGATTTTTATCGGGGAGATCGCACAGCACGGGCCAGTATGTCAGGAAAATGATTTACATGGACCTCGTAATGAAAAGCCTTGTAATTATAGCACTTGTAGTCGATAGCATTCTTTATGCCGGAACAAGCAAGGTAGTGTCAGCGTGCGCAGGCGGTGTGGTGTTGCTGGCCGGATTGATGTATTTTCAGTTGAAAATGCTAAAGCGTTTTTCCGAAATTGCCGATCTGGGACAAACAACCCGGGATAAGTTGGTATCAATGTTAACGTACCTGAAAACTCGCTTCACCAGTACTTTGATTTCAATGTCAATTACATACCTATTTGTATTTGTCTCAGGATCACTGGCATATTTTTTCGCCGTTTACGGTAAGGTTCGCACACTCGACTGGATCGACATTGTAGTATTTCTGACCTTTATTCTGATTGGGCTCGGGTTTAACTTTTTCACCTTCCGTGCGCAGATACGCTACCACGTTAAACACCTGGAAGCATGTCTGTCGGACCTGAATGACAACAACATGCTTGTAGTAAGTGAACTTATCGAACAACAACGAAAGCAGGACCGTATAAACAAATTGTTATTGATGCTGATACTCGCATTTGGATTTACACTTTTTGCCATCTTGCTGAAGAAATTCGGTATGTAACAACCGGAAATCGGCCGGAAATGGATTTGAGTTTTCAGATATAAAAATCATAAAATCAAAGCCATGAAACCAAAAGAACCAAAGAAGATTTTACAAAACTTCGGGTTATTTTTACTGGCGCTGGTATTTTCAATAGGATTGATGTTTGCTTTTATCGAAATCCCGCAAATGCTTGATAAATTTCTTCAATCCAACGTCGGCACTCCTCAATCTGATCCTGGCTACAATAATGCGAAAATTGAGTTGTTTTTCGAAGTTGTTAAAATTCGCTGGATCGGATACATCTGCCTCGGATTAATCTTCCTGATGATTATTTTGGGTTTTGTCACCAAAAAGAACAGTTTTATTTGGGTTGGAGGAATTGCTCTCTTCCTTCCTGTTTTTGCCACATTTGCTTACAGCATGTTCTACCTGGCCGGCCTAGGATTGCTGAATGTGATTTTCTTCCCGCTACAGGAAATTTCGCTTTCGATGATCGATCTGGGGAAAGTGGTGCTGATTCCTTATTGGATATTATTGTGGATTGCCGGGCTCTTCAACTGGAATGCACATCAATTTCTAATCTATTTGTTTATGATTTCCGGCACGCTCATTTTCGTATTGGGAGTTTACGCCTGGATCAAAGTCCGTTTTGCCAACAACAAGGTTGCCAAACACTGGATTTATAAATATTCACGGCACCCGCAGTATTTGGGATGGATAATCTGGAGTTATGGCTTAATGCTTTTTGGTCCAACGGTTAACGATATGAAAAAAAGCTGGGGGTGGTACGGAACACTTCCGTGGCTTTTGTCAACACTGGTGATTATCGGAATCTGTTTCCTGGAAGAATTAAAGATGAGTGAAACTGCAGGCGATGACTATGATGAATACCGTAAAAGAACGCCGTTTTTATTTCCGGCACCAGTTTTTCTGAAGAGAGTCATCCAATTTCCAATGTATTTGCTTATTCGTAAAAATCGTCCTGAAAACCGAAAGGAAATCGGGTTGACGCTTACAGTTTATGCTGTTCTTTTGATGGCGTTTTCCCTTTTCTGGGTCGATCTGCAGCCGGCTGGAGATCCAAATGCATTATCAGCTAAACCATATGACAGAGAACGAGCGGATTTGCTGATTTCTGAAATTACCAGGGAGCAGTCGCGCAGGAACCGAACGTTGCAGCCATTTGCAGAGCTTTTGTCGATGGGATCCGAAACGTACCCCGCATTTTATGAACTAATGGAGTCTTCTGATCCTGATGTCAGGGGATATGCAATTCAGGCTGCCGGTGCCTACACCATTCCGGAAGCAATCCCAATTCTAATAAATGCCCTGAATGATTCTGTTTCCGGTATAGTGGAAGCGGCTGTCAGAAGTTTAGGGAGTTTAAAAGCAGTGCAGGCAGAGGATGAATTACTCAGTATGCTAATTAATGGGAGTGAAAAGGTCAAGGCAAATGTTTTGCTTGAAACGCTATCGAGTATTGGTTGCGAAGAGATCATGCCTTATCTCGGGGAAAGTCTTGACGATGATTTCTGGTATTATCGGGCATCAGCCTTGAAGTCAATGATGAGAATTGACTTTGAAAGAGCCAAGCCCTACCTGTATCAGCATTTGGAAGATGAAGATCCGAATGTTCGCCGCGAAGTGGTGTACATGCTGCTTGATTCATTACCAACCGATGCGGTTCCTTATCTTGAAAAAGTCACCGACGATGATGACTGGGATGTCAGGTTTTATGCGCGGCAAGCCATAAAAGAGATCAACAAAAAAACGAAGTAATGCTATGATCTGAATAGAATCAATTTTATATAAAAAGCGATGAAACAAGTCCTGATTTATTGAGTGGTTTAATTTGGAAACAACTAACAATTTAAAGCCATGAAACGAGCAACGATTTTATCGTGCGAGTTACATCGGATACAATAGAAATCAAAAAACTGGAATGAAATGAAAACAATCTTTAAACTTTCGTATGCGCTGGCTTTGTCTGCATTCTTATGGACAACAGCAGCCGGGCAGTCATTAAAAGGCCTGCCAAAATCTGAAACTTTTGCCGTTGAAATCAGCGGTGTACTCTGCGGTTATGCCGAATCGAAAATTACCACAACTCAGGTTGATGGTCAGGAATTCCTTGTGCTGAAAAGAAATATTCTGGCCAAACTTTCTGCGCTGGGAGGGGGAGTTGATATGACAATTCAGAATAAATTTCTATTCGATCCTGAAACGGATAAACCTGTTTCGATCGAACATGTAGTTGCTACTTCAGCCGAGATTTATACTTATACCAAATTTGAAAATGGCAAAGCTTTCTTCACCGATTCAAGGAATGGAGAATTTCGGGAAATAGAGTTGGATGAAGACGTGATAGTTGAGAATTCGGTAAGCTATCCTCACTTGATGAAGGATTTTATCAAGGGCAAAGACAGTGAAAAAAGTTACCGTGTTTTTGATGATATGAAAGGCCTTGTTGCCACCAAAAGTTACAGATTGCTTGGAAAAGAAGTTCTTGAATTGAACGGGGAAAAGTGGCAGACAACGTTGCTCGAAGAAGTGAACCGGGAAGTGGGTACCACCACAAAACTTTGGTTGAACGATGCGAACAGCGAACTTTTAAAACTTGAGGTGGCGGGCAGGCTTATTTACCTCGCCGACGAATCGGTGAAAAAGGACATCCAAACCGTTGACATGGAGTCGATGTTGTTTGCCAGGGTCAACAAAATGATTCCCAATATCCCCGACATTTCTTATATGAAAGTGGAAGCATCCATTTTGTCAGGAGGAGAATGGATAACTCAGGAAAACCTCAATTTCCCCGGGCAGAAATTCTCGGGGACTGTTACCAATAATTTGATCGAGGGTGTTTTCGAAATTGAACCATTTCGGTACCGGGGCGAAAATGCCCCCTCTTTTCCACCTTCATTTACTGATGAAAGTCTGAAAAGATACCTCGGACAGGAAAAACTGATTGAATCGGATAATCCGGTTTTGATCGCCGAAGCAAAGAAAATTACAAGCGGTTCCGAGAACTCGTGGGACGCAGCTGTGCGTTTGAGCAAGTGGGTGTCAGATAATATTCGAGGGGCAGTTCCGGGCGGAACATCAGCCATAAATACTTACAACACACGTGAAGGAGAATGTGGTTCACACTCGCGTCTCCTGACCGCTTTTTGCCGGGCGGTTGGAATACCGGCGAGGCTTTCTGTCGGCTGCATGTACACACCTTATTTGGGAGGAAGTTTCGGTCAGCACGCCTGGACCGAAGTATACATGGGTGATGCCGGCTGGGTAGCAGTGGACGCCACTGCAAGGGAATTTGACTTTGTTGATGCCGGGCACATTCGGCTGGGAGAAGCTGCTTCTTTTAATCCAAAAGCAATGAAGATTCTGGAATACAAAATGGGCAGTGGTGAGGTTGCTGATCTAGTTCCCAAAGAATTGGCGAAATATATTGGAAAATACCTTTTCGAAGAAAAAAACAGCATTTTCGAGATTCTTTACCGGGACGGAAGCCTTGCTGTTAATATTCCGGGTTCTCAGGTTTTAGCGCTCTATCCACCCGATGAAAAAGGGATCATGTATCCCAAACTAACGCGGGAAATCAATTTCTCGTTCAACGAAGATTTGTATGGAAACATAGCGAAGATGAAGCTGCAGCAGGTCTTTCTTCTCCCCAAAAAATCGGAACCGGAAAGCATCGACGAGAATGTTCCAGAAGAATTAAGAACATTGTTGGGCGTTTACCTTTTCCCACAGCCACAATCTGAGTTTGAAGTATTTTACAAAGACGGCATGCTTGCCTTTAACAATCCACTGGCGAATCAGGTCATTAAGTTACCGCATCAAAATGATGAGGGAGTTTGGATAGATGAATCGAAGTCGAAAGAAATTGAATTTGTGAAGGATGGGGATGGAAGCGTCATTCGAATGATCATTTCCATCAATTTATACATGCCAAAACAAACAGAAATTTAAATGTAAATGTCATGAAATATAAAGTGCATCATTTCGAAATTAAAATGGACAGAGATCAGGTGAAACTGGAACAGTTTTTAAACAGCTTAAGAGGCGAAGTCGTTTCCATTGTACCGAACGTAACGCCAATTTTTCGACCGATGGGAGCAACAGCCAAAGTAAATTTTCTTTTAATCGTCGAAAAGCTTTAAAAATCAGGCAGTAAATTCTTTGAAATATTTGCTAGTTATCCAAATTTAACTACTTTTGCAGTCCGAATTTTGAATCGATCAGGCTCAAATAAGTGAATTCCAGCGGGAAATCCGCCTGACGGTGTAAACTTTAAAAGAAAAATTATGTACGCGATTGTTGAAATTGCTGGACAGCAATTCAAGGTTGAAAAAGACAAGAAACTTTTCGTACATCACCTGGATGTTGAAGAAGGAACATCAGTTGATTTCGAGAAAGTTCTGTTGGTTGACAACAACGGTAAAGTAGCCGTTGGGACCCCCACCGTTAAAGGTGCGAAAGTAACAGCTAAAGTGCTGGAACATGTAAAAGGCGAAAAAGTGATTGTTTTCAAAAAGAAACGTCGTAAGACTTACCAGAAAATGAACGGTCACCGTCAGCAGTTCACACAAATTCAGGTTGAAACCATAGTTGGATAATTAAATAAAGAAAATTTACCATGGCTCATAAGAAAGGTGTAGGTAGTTCGAAAAACGGACGCGAATCGGAAAGTAAACGACTTGGTGTAAAAATCTACGGAGGTCAGTTTGCAAAAGCTGGTAATATTTTAGTTCGCCAGCGTGGTACAGCACATCACCCGGGAGAAAATGTAGGAATAGGTAAAGACCATACTCTTTTTGCATTGATCGACGGAACTGTTGTGTTCAGAAAGAAAAAAAATAACCGCTCATATGTTTCAGTTGACCCGGTTGTTGAAGTAGCAGTTGCTGAAGCTCCTGTGAAAAAAGCAAAGGTTGAAGCAAAAGAAGAGGTTAAGAAAGAAGCTCCTAAGGCTGAAGCTCCAAAAGCGGAAGTTGCAGGTGACGATCTTACAAAATTAACAGGTGTTGGTCCAAAATTGGCTGAAATCCTGGTAGAAGGTGGTTTTGCATCTTATGCCGCTGTAGCTGCTGCTTCAGTTGAAGATATTCAGAAAGTTCTGGAAGCTGCCGGAAGCCGCTATGCTTCAAAAGATCCGCAACCATGGATCGAAGAAGCTAAAGGTTTGGCTTAATCTTGAATAGCTACAGGTTTAAATCCTGAAGAAGATATTAAAAGCTCTTGTCGGTCTCGGCAAGAGCTTTTTTATTTGATCACCATTTTGGTCGGATATTCTGATTCTAGCGGAAGAAGTTTCCCGCATCGCGCATTGTTTTCGTTTACTTCAATGCTTTATCCAAAAACTCAATCATGATCCGTATCACTTTCGGATCGGAAAACTGAGGCCCTCCATGGTTAGCTCCTGAAATTACGTATCGGCTTGATTCGGCTCCGGCGTTACGAAGTGCATTGTGCACCAAAAGTGTCTGGCTGGGAGAAACAAGCTGATCTACTGATCCGTGAATAAAAAGGAACGGAGGATCGTTTTTGTCGACATAATTTACCGGGTTCGATTTTGCCACTACTTCCGGTTGATCGAGAATTGTCAAGCCGCTGTTTTTCCCGTGAACATAACCTGCTTCTGGCGCCGCAGTATTAAAATGGGCCTCTTCTGCTGCCTTGTCGTAATCGGCACCAATTTTTGTCAGATCAGATAAACCGTAACAATCAATGGCCGCCTGTACACTGCTGCTTTGATCGAGGTTTTCTCCTGTTTCAAACTCCTCGACGCCATTGGTGGTTCCCGTCATTGCGGTTAAATAGCCACCTGCCGATTCTCCCCAAACTGCAATGTTTTTCGCATCGATACCAAATTTTTCGGCATTGGCCCGAAGGTAGCGTATTGCAGCTTTAACATCTTTCACTGCATCGCTGTATAACCCATTCGAAACAACGTGGTATTCAATGCTTCCTACCACATACCCAGCCTTGACAATCTCGCACCGGTTATACAGGTTGCTGTTTTTTGGTGCCCACATAAAACCTCCCCCTGTAAGAAATAACACAGCCGGGTATTTCTTTTCATCTTTTGGGCGTACCACATCCATTTTTAAATTCAGAGGCTGTCCTTCCGAATTGCTTGATTCATGATAAACAAGGTCGGCAGTCAAAACCAAATCTTCAGGAACCTCCCGAATAAAGCGGTTTTCGGTCGATATATTTTCGAGCACAATGCTGGTGCTGTTGTCGCAAGGTCTTATTTCCGTTGGCATTAGCAAACCGCCCATTCCGGGAATTCCCTTTCGTTCTCCTGCCTGGTTTTGAGAAAAAGAATGGATTTGGAAAACAATCAAAAAGCTTAATGTGAGTAAAGAAGAAAAGTATTTTTTCATTTGGTTTCGATTTGATTTTTATATCGGAATACAAAGATAATTCGAAGCTTAGATATTCAATTTCAACTGAAGTTTAATTTGCCAGGGTGCTTTTATTAAACTTTTTCGGGGCAATTTAAATTCCGTTTCAGAAAATGGTGCTGTGCCACAACATTTATTAAATTTGCAGCTCATTAAAAGATTGAAACATGCTCAACTTAAAGTTTATTCAGGACAATCCGGAATTGGTGGTAGAAAAACTGAAGAAAAAGAATTTCGACGCATCATCCATTGTCTCCGAAATAATCGATTTATACAAGCAAAAAAATAGTCTTCAGGCGCAGGCCGACAATGCCAAAGCTGAAATGAATCAAATTTCGAAAGAGATTGGACTTTTATTTCGCGAGGGTAAAAAAGAAGAGGCCGAAGCAGCCAAAGAGCGTACATCTGTTTTAAAAGAAAACATCAAACAATACGATGCTGATTTTTCGGCCATCGAGGAAAAAGTTTATGAGCTGCATGTATTGCTGCCTAATCTTCCGGCTGAAATAGTTCCGTTTGGAAAAGGTGCCGACGATAACGAGCTGGTAAAAACCGGTGGCGAAATGCCACAAATGGAAACAGGTGCTTTGCCTCACTGGGAACTGGCCGCAAAATACAAGCTCATCGATTTTGAACTGGGAGTTAAACTTACCGGAGCAGGATTCCCGGTTTACCGTGGAAAAGGCGCTCAGTTGCAACGCGCCTTGATTAATTTCTTCCTGGCCGAAGCAGCCAAAGCAGGTTACGAAGAAGTGCAACCCCCATTGATGGTTAACGAGGATTCAGGTTTTGGCACCGGACAGTTGCCCGACAAAGAAGGACAAATGTATCACGTAACCGAAGACAATTTATACCTGATCCCGACTGCTGAAGTACCGGTAACAAATATTTACCGCGACATGATTCTTGATGCGAAAGACCTGCCTTTTAAAAACACGGCTTACAGCGCCTGTTTTCGAAGAGAGGCCGGTTCATACGGCAAAGATGTTCGTGGTTTGAACCGTTTGCACCAATTCGATAAAGTGGAAATTGTACAGATCGCTCACCCCGAAAAATCGTACGAAACACTCGATCAAATGGTGGCTCACGTTGAAGGACTGGTGCAAAAGCTTGGATTGCCATACCGTATTTTGCGTTTGTGTGGCGGCGATATGAGCTTTGCTTCTGCCTTGACTTTCGATTTTGAAGTGTTCTCGGCAGCCCAGGAAAAATGGCTCGAGGTGAGTTCGGTTTCTAATTTTGAAGCTTTCCAGGCCAACCGCTTGAAATTGCGTTTCCGCGAAGAAGGCGTTAAAAAACCGCAAATTGCACATACTTTGAACGGAAGTGCACTGGCATTGCCGCGAATTGTGGCTGCCTTGCTCGAAAACAACCAAACACCCGAAGGAATTAAAATTCCTGAAGCGCTGGTTCCGTTCACCGGATTCGATATGATTAGTTAATAACTGACAAAAGAAGAGTTATTAACGGAGAGATTGCTTCACTTCGTTCGCAATGACCACAATAGGATTTAAATAAGAAAGAGGGGAGTTTAATGGCGGTAATGTCGCCATTTAACTCCCCTCTTTACATACACTTAGAATACCAGTCATTGCGAGTATAGCGAAGCAATCTTTGGCTTCGACCTGATAATAAATAGGTTCGAAAAATGATATTCTTACAATGAAATCTGTCGGAAATGACAGCTTTTTTTGTATCTATACACCTGGTATTTTACTATTAACAAAGCATATGGAAGAGGTTCACCGGAAGGAGTTAATTGCTGCAGTTCAACTGCAAATCAGTAAAGTGACAGAGTTTTGTGTGGCTGGCGATGTGTCGTCCGAAATCAAGGTACACGAAATACGAAAAGCATTTAAACGCTTAAATGCCTTGCTGAAATTATTTCCGGCCGAACTTCAGCCTGAAGTGGATAAGTTCAGAAAGCCCATGCGCATTATTGCACGCCGGCTTACACTTGGACGCGAATCTACCGTGAATCTGCAATTGTTTGATCGGTTGGTTATTGAAACCGGTGGCTTGAATGAAGCCGCTAATGCAAGACTAAGAGACAGGCTTGTTCAAACAAACGAAGAAAGTCTGGATGAGCTGGTTGTAAAGGAAAAAGTACTCGACGATATTTTGCAGCTGATGACCTACGGCCGCGACATGCTCATGCCTGTTTTAGTAGCTGAAAACTACCGGGTTCAGATTTTTGATGAAATCAGGGAGACATTTACCAAAGGCAAAGACTGGTACCGTTTTATTGCCGAAAGTTACGATGCCGAGTTGTACCATAACCTCCGAAAATTAATGAAAACCCTGTGGTATCAATCCGAAATTGAGGCACCCGGCCAGACAGAAGTTCCGGGTACCGTTCTGGAAAAATTGCACAACATCACCGATCAACTCGGCGACGACCACGACTGGTATATTTTTATCAAAGAAATTAGTCGCGAGATCTATGATTTGAGTGTAGATGACATCAGGCAATGTAAAAAACTTGTCCGCCAAATTCAGGATAAAAACCTGGCTGAACTCAATCCAAATCTGTCTGATTTCTTTAGTACATCAGAACAGCGGTACATCGGGTTACTTCGTGAGCTTTAGTTAACGATCACTTCATCGGCAAATATCCACACCGGCAATCCCGAGGCATTGTGCCATTCCGGAGCTTTTGAAACATTCTTTGCAACTATTTTGATGTAGCGCGCCGTTGTGGGCCGGTTTACCATCTCAAACAGTTCAATGTCATTTTTTGTGCTTTCGGGCGTGATCGGATGTTGTGTTGAAACGGATTTCAGCAGCGAATAGGTTTCCCCATTTTCTGAGGATGAAAAAGTAACCTGTTCCGGGAAAAATACGATGTGGTTGGTCACCTGGAGAAAGGCCACCGAAATATTGCTGAACTTTTTTTCCTCCCCCAAATCGATAACCACTTCCATGTTATTGCCTTCAAAACCCAGCCAGTTGGCAAAAAAGCTGCTTCCGCCATAAGCACCGTCGGTGAGTACCTGCGGATCTTCATTGGCATATTTTTTAGGAGCAGTGAGCAGGGTTACCTTTTTCCCTTTGGCCAGATTTGGTTGAGCTGCTCTTTCCAATAGATCGTTATAAGCCGCTAGGTATTCATCGGTCGTATAGCCCATTTCATTCATCATGGTTATTCCGGCGTTACTACAACTTTTATTGAAACGATTCAGGGTGCTTTGTACTTTCGCAGAAATTTCATCGTCATCCAGCAACTGAAAATCAGGTGACATACCGTTTCTCGCCATTTCCAGCATCGCATAATCAGTGCTGATTCGTGCCGTTCTAACTCGTTGCAGAATTTCCGGTTTCCCGGCTACCGCATTTTCTGCTTCATCAAAAAAGGTCATGTAGGATTTCAAAAGTTCAGGTGCTAAAAACGAATTAAACGCCTGCGACGGATCGCCATACAAATACAGAAAAAAATCGGGGTGTTTTGCCAGTTCCTCGTGTATCTTGTCGATGTATTTTTTGATGTAAACTCCGGCTTCGTCGTAATATCCGTTTACAAATTCGGTGATCAGGTCATCCGTATTTAGGTCAGGATTCCACAACAATTTTGCTGTTAACCACGAACGTAATTCGAATAATTCACTTGGATTATGACTGTGTTGTTCAAAGATCCAGGTGGCATTATTATCCCTGAAAAAACGGATATTGGGTTGCAGGGTCTGAATATTCGGGAAAGGTGCCAGAAAGTTTGTAAACTGTGTTGTGTAATCCCAAATCCTGATATTTTGGGTAAGCGCTTTCCAGCCGATCAGGTCTTCAGCAAAGTCGGTGCATTTTTCTTCAATCGGTGCACTGCGGTCGCATTCAATCGAACACAGCGTGACGAGAACATTTTCCAAAGGTTTGGTTTTGCAGGGTTTACGGGTGTGCTGGTAGGCCAGGGTTGATATGGTTTTGCCGGGAAATTCCCTGGCAACTTCATTTACAAAGCGGATCATCGAACCACTTGGCGATCCTTCCTCTTCATCAATTTTACTGCATTCCTCACACTGGCAATACTGGGTATTATCGTCCTGACTTACCGAAATTACCTGCTCGTCCGGGTACCTTTCAAACCAGGTTCTAACAGAGTCTGTCACAATGTTCAAAACGTCGGTGTTGCTCAAACACAGTTGAGTATGTCTTCGTTTGCCACTTCTGAGTGCATAATATTCAGGATGACTACTAAAATATTTTTCTGCCGGAATCAATCGATGAAAAGTGTGTACACGGGCAATAGGTACATAATTTGGAAAGGCATCATGACTCACTTTTAGTTTATTCGCAAAATCCGGATTATCATAAAACAGTTTAGAGTGAACGGTTCGTGTGCTGATTTCAGGAGTGTATATGTAATTGGTATTTCTGGGAATAGTAATATTTGTTGATACCGGTATTTTCTCAGCATTTGGTGCGAACCACCTGCAATTCAGCTCATTTCCCAAAAACTCGTAAACTGCGAACAGCGTGCTTTGCTCATCGGAACCCGAAATGATGAGCTTATTGGTTTCGCAAAAATAGGTGACAGTATTTGCAGCCAGGTTTTTATCAGATGTAACAAGGATTGTTGATTTTGTTTCGTCGGCATTCGTTTCCGATACCACAGGAATGCTTACCGAAGTGATTTTTTGCAGGTAATGTTGAAGTTCGGTGGCAGCTTTAACAAGTTTCTCTCCGGCATCATCCGGAACCTGAATTTCATAAAAGCTTTGCCCGTTTTTAATCAAAGTAAGTTCATTTCTGTGTGTACACGAAAGAAGTATCACAACCATGAAGAAGAGTATAGTCAGTGATTTGTTCATAGTCAGATAGTTTAGAAAAGTGATAAAATTAAAGTTTACTGCAAGGGCGATTCCGGGGGGATTTCTACCTTCCTGATGATCGATTCATCTTTGCAGTTTTCAAGCATGGTAAGGTTGGTCATGCGCAAAAGCGGGTGCTTAAAATCAGGAGCAATTTCTGCCAGCGGGACCAATACAAATTTGCGTTCGTGAATCCGTGGATGTGGAATTATGAGGTTTTTGTTTTCAAAATACTCCTGGTCAACATACAAAATATCGATATCCATTTGGCGGTCGGTGTAGCGTTCGTCACCTGATTTTATTCCAAACGATTCTTCTATTTCTTTAATGCGCCACAACAGTTCGATGGGTTCAAGAATGGTTTCAATACTGATCACCTGGTTCCAGAATACATTCTCGGAATGAAAACCCCAGGGTGGCGTTTCATAAATGGATGAAGTGGCTGATATTTTTCCCAGTTTTCTGGAGATGATCTCCTGAACTTTTTGAAAATTGTTAAGTTTATCTCCTATATTTCCGCCAATTCCCAGAAAAACCTTGTGCATTGTAGTTTATCTTTGTAATTATGTATTTAAATGCCCTACGAATTCAGAACAGATAACATTACAACAAACAAAATTAGAAAACGGATACGAGAATTTGTCCGAAACAGGAATGAATTTAGCGGAATCAGCTTCGAAAAATAAAATCAAAGAATAATAATATGAAAGAATTTTTTAAATATGTTTTGGCCACCATCGTCGGAATTATTGCAATTTCGATTGTAGGTACCTTGCTGATGTTTATGGTTATCGGAGCAATTGTGGCCTCAACCGAAAAAGAGGTGGTTGTGGAGAATAATTCCATGTTGCTCATCGACCTCAATCGTTCACTGGTCGACCGGTCGAAGAACGATCCGTTTGAAGATCTCGAGCTACCGGCCATGTTTGCGAGTGCAAAAACGATTGGTCTAGATCAGATTTTGACTTCACTCGAAAAAGCCGTTTACGACGATCGGATTAAAGGTGTTTACCTTGATCTGTCTGCAATCAGTGGCGGAATGGCCTCTGTTGAAGAGATCAGAAATGCATTGATCGCATTTAAAGACAGTTGCGACAAGCCGGTTTATGCCTGTGCCGATAAATTGATGCTCGGACAAAAAGCATATTACCTTGCCACGGTAGCCGATAAAATTGTAGTGCACCCAGAAGTTGCAATCGATTTCAGAGGTTTGGGTGGCGAAATGATGTTCTACAAAGATGCACTCAAGAAAATTGGTGTTGAAGTGGAAGTTGTACGGCATGGTAAATTTAAAGCTGCCGTCGAGCCCTTTCTGTTGGATAAAATGAGTGAGGAAAACCGTGAGCAAACCATGAGTTACCTGAATAGTTTATGGAACCAAATGTTAAACGGAATTTCTGAAGAACGGGGACTTTCTGTAGAAGAACTAAACCAAATTGCTGATGAAGTTCAAACTTTTAAGATGGCCGAAACTGCTGTTGAAAACGGCTTGATTGATGCGGTGGAATACAAAGATCAGGTACTCGACGACCTGCGTGAGATTGCAGGAATAAAAGGAACCGAAGGAATTCCAATGATCGGGGTGAAAGATTATGCCAACGCTCCTGTAAAAGGCAAGACTAAAAAATACAGCCGTAATAAAATTGCGGTGATTTATGCCACCGGTGAGATCGGCATGTCAATATCAGGAGATGAAATAATTGAAGGAGATAAACTGGGAAGAGAAATTCGAAAGGTGCGTCAGGATAGTTCTTATAAAGCTATTGTACTTCGGGTAAATTCTCCGGGAGGGCTGACCTTTGATTCTGAAACCATTTGGCGCGAAGTAAAACTGGCTGCTGAAACTAAAACTTTGGTTGTATCATTTGGTGATGTAGCTGCTTCCGGCGGTTATTATTTTTCTTGTCCGGCTGATAAAATTGTAGCCAGTCCGAATACCATCACCGGTTCGATTGGAGTTTTTGGTCTGCTTCCCAACGCCGGAGAGTTGATTCATGATAAACTCGGCATTTCTACTGATGAAGTTAAAACGAATAAAAACACGGTAATTCCAACATTTACACGCCCAATGAATGGCTTTGAAAAGGAAATGAGGCAAAAAAGTGTTGAAAATGCCTACGACACCTTTATCTCGCATGTTGCCGAAGGACGTGGAATGACAAAAGAAGCTGTTGACGAAATTGGACAGGGCCGTGTCTGGACTGCTGAACAGGCCAAAGAAATTGGTTTGGTCGACGAATTTGGAGGCATCCAGGATGCGATCGCACTGGCCGCCGAAATGGAAGGGCTGGAAGATTACCGCACCGTGGCGCTGCCATCCTTACCAAGTCCGTTCGAAGAAATCTTTAAAATGGGTGGCAACAGTGTTCGAATCAACTTGCTGAAAAACGAACTCGGCGAAAAGTACCGCTACTACGAATATTTCAAGAAAGTTAGCAGCATGAACGGCATTTATGCCCGCCTGCCTTACGATATTTATGTAAACTAATCTTTGCAAACTTTCAGAGATGGCATCCGTATTTGATTCAACTCAAACGGATGCCATCTTTTGTTAGCATCATTCCGTAGTGCATCCTTTTTTATTATCTTAGCTTTTTATAGAAATCAGTTTTCCATGCTCAAGATTTTACTTTATCCTCTTTCCTTGTTGTACGGAATGGTTGTGTTCGTACGTAACCGTGCTTACGATCTGGATATCTTAAAATCGCGTGAATTTGAAGTGCCGCTGATTTCTATTGGCAACATCACCGTTGGTGGTACCGGCAAAACACCACACACCGAATACCTTGTTCAGCTTTTAAAAGAGAAGTACAATGTGGCTACTTTAAGCCGCGGTTACAAGCGAAAAACAAAGGGATTTCGCTTGGTGGAGACCGATTCAACTGCAGAGGAAGCCGGCGACGAGCCTTTGCAGATCAAAAACAAATTTCCGGAAGTTACGGTTTCGGTTTGCGAAAACAGGGTGGATGGTGTTGAAAAACTACTCGATGCAAAGAATGAACCAACGCCCGACGTGGTTTTGCTCGACGATGCCTTTCAGCACCGGCGGATCACTCCGGGGATAAATATTCTGTTGATCGACTACAACCGGCAAATCAAAGATGATAAGCTGTTACCCCTGGGGCGCTTGCGCGAAGGAACTTACCAGGTGCGCCGGGCCAACATCATTATTTTCACAAAATGCCCCGATGTCGTGACGCCAATCATGCGCCGAATTCTGCAAAACGATGTGCATTTACTGCCTTATCAGAAACTGTATTTAACGCGTTTTGCCTACGATAAGCTGGTGCCGGCATTTGATGGGAAAAGGCTGGGTAAGTTATTCTACGAGGATAAAAAATATGCGCAGTTGGTGCTTACCGGAATTGCCTCGCCCGGTCCTGTTTACAAACACTTGCAACAGTATACCGATCGGATGAAGACCTTGTCTTTTCCGGATCATCATGCCTATTCTGAGGAAGATATTAATACCATCAAGCAAAAATTTGAAGCGCTTCAGGCCGAAAAAAAGATTATCGTTACAACCGAAAAAGATCTGATGCGTTTGAAGAATTGCAATAATCTGAGTGAAGAACTGAAAAAGGCAATGTATTATTTGCCGGTGACCGTTCAGTTTCTCGACGACGATCAAAAATCGTTTAACAAGAAAATTTTAAACTATGTTGGAGAAAATAAAAGCAACCGCGAATTACATAAAAGAAAGAATTCAGGCAAGTCCTGAGGTGGGGATTATTTTGGGAACCGGTCTTGGCGGACTGGTGAAGGAGATCGAAATAATCGATTCGATACCTTATACCGAAATTCCTGATTTCCCTGTATCGACGGTTGACGGTCATGCCGGGCGTTTGATCTACGGTAAACTGGGCGACCGCGAAGTGCTGGCTATGCAGGGCCGCTTTCATTTTTATGAAGGCTACGATATGAAAGAAGTAACCTTCCCGGTACGGGTGATGAAATACGTTGGAGTTTCGCACCTGTTTGTTTCCAATGCCAGTGGAGGGCTAAATCCTGACTGGAAAGTGGGAGAGATTGTGGTGATCAACGATCACATTAATTTTTTCCCGGAACATCCCTTGCGGGGCAAAAACAACAACGAACTGGGACCACGTTTCCCCGATATGAGCAAGTGCTACGATAAACGGCTGCGAAATAAGGCCAAACTTATTGCGCTCGAACACAACATCGATATTAAAGAGGGAGTGTATGTGGGTGTTTCAGGGCCAACTTTCGAAACGCCGGCAGAGTACAAAATGTTTCGTATTTTGGGTGGCGACGTTGTGGGCATGTCAACTGTTCCGGAAGTGATTGTTGCCGTTCACATGGACATGAAAGTGTTTGGTATCTCGATTGTAACCGACAGCGGCGTGCCGGGTGAAATAGTAGAGATCTCGCACGAAGAAGTACAGGAAGTGGCGATGAAAGCCGAACCCAAAATGACCAAGATCATGAAGGAATTGATCAGAAGTATTTAGAGTTCAGAGTTCAAGGTTCAGAGCTTGAAGATCAATGATAAAAACTCTGTAAGGGTTTGATTATAATAACCCGGGTTTTAACCCGGGGAAGAAAGTGGAGTTGAAAAATCGGCGCACCGAAAAAGCAGATAGAATTACCGGCTAAACTGCGCCGAAAAACATAAAAGTTGTTCAGAAAGGAAATGTAAAGCAAGGTGTTAATTCAAATTATTATGGTACAAAGAATATTTTTTACGCTTTCAGTTTTCATCGTTTTGTTCAGTTGCTCAACTCAGAAGTCAAGCGAAGTTCAACTGGTCATCGATTCGAAATCGACATTGGGCGAAGGAGCACTCTGGAATTACAAAAGCGGCGAACTGATGTGGATCAACATCAAAGGTGAAATCCTGAATTTTTACAATCCGGCTACGGGCAACAACAAGGAGATGTTTACCGGGCAAATGATCGGAACGGTGGTTCCCAAAGAATCGGGCGGCGTTTTGGTGGCACTGCAAAATGGTATTTATGCTTTTGATCCTGAATCAGGTTCAAAACAGTTGATTGTGGATCCGGAGGCCGACAAGCCCGATAACCGTTTTAACGATGGCAAATGCGATCCGTCGGGAAGGTTTTGGGCAGGTACCATGAGTACCGTTGGAGGTGGAAAAGTTGGAGCGCTTTACCGGCTCGATCCCGATAACAGCATTCATAAAATGATTGATAAAGTGAGCATTTCCAATGGAATTGTGTGGTCGGCCGACAAAACAAAAATGTATTATGTTGATACGCCAACCATGAAGGTGATGAGGTACGATTACGATGATGCCAGCGGCGAAATATCGAATCCGAAAGTTGCGGTTGAAGTACCGGCCGGAATAGGGGCGCCCGACGGGATGACCATTGATTCCGATGGAAACCTTTGGGTGGCACTTTGGGGTGGTTCTGCAGTGGGTTGTTTTAATCCTGAAAGCGGCGAACTGATTCGTAAAATTGATGTGCCGGCAAAAAATGTTACTTCCTGCGCTTTTGGCGACGACGACCTTGGAACCTTGTACATTACCACTGCCCGCGAATCAACCAGCGATGAAGAGTTGACAAAATTTCCGCATGCCGGTGGTGTTTTTAAAGTGCGACCCGGAGTTCACGGAGTAAAAGCATTCTTTTTTAACGATCCTGATTCTAAATAACTATGAGTCTATTGATCCTTTCGCTGGCACCCGTTTTTGTTATTGCAGCCTACATTTATTTTCGCGATAAGTACGAAAAAGAGCCGATTCGTATGCTGCTTTTTGCTTTGCTTGCCGGTGCGGTGACTGTTCTTCCGATTGTATTTGTTGAAATGTTTTTGAGCCGCTATACCTCTCTGTTTCCGCGATATGTATCGGCGGCGTACCAGGCTTTTGTGGTTGCTGCTTTTTCGGAAGAACTATTCAAGTACCTGGCGCTTTATGTACTCATCTGGAAAAGCCCCGAGTTTAACGAAAAGTTCGATGGCATTGTGTATGCCGTTTATGTGTCGCTGGGATTTGCTGCTGTTGAAAATATACTTTATGTGGTAAATGGCGGACTGGTAACCGGTATTTCGCGAGCGATAACGGCTGTGCCCGCGCATGCCATTTTCGGCGTTACCATGGGATTTTATTTCGGACTTGCCCGGTTTTACGAGCGTGAAAGCGCAGCATTGAAACGCAAGGCACTTTTAATCCCGATACTGCTCCACGGCATTTACGATTTTATTCTCTTTACCGGGCTTGCCTGGCTTACCGTGGTTTTTATCGCTTTCGTAGTTTTCCTGTACATTTCCGGGTTGAAGCGAATCAAAGAACTTTCAAGTGTTTCCATATACAATACCGATTATCGTTTGCTGAACGAAAAATTTTCAAAACACGATTAATTTCTTGGGAATATTTATAGTTTGAAAGATATTTTAGATGGCTCAATTAGTTTAATATATAAACATTAGCCCATTGTAAGTATTTTCCGTTTTCTTTGATAAAGTAACCTTTTCAGGCGTAATAATTTCTTGTGTTTTATAACAATTAATTTCGCCTATATTTTTCTCAATTTGCTGGCATATAGGCTTTTCTGTTGATTTTTGAAACTAGTTGGGATATTCTTTTTTTGCTTTTTTCCTTTTTTTTTCTTAAAATTTGAACTACCAAAATTAATGTGACCCTTGTCTTGAACACAGGCAGGACCCAAAAAACAAATGACATATTTAGCCCAAATAGGAAAAAACAAGTTTAGCGAGTAAGCCTCCCCGGGGGCAAGCACTCACAATATTTGTTCCCGGCCCGGGGAGGCAGGCAGTTTTTGTAAACCGCCTATACAAAACTACCATCCGGGACGCACTTTTACAAATTGGCAACTGTAAAAGTGGGGCTTTGCCAAAGTATTTAAATTTTGACAAATGAAGAAAATATTCATTTTAGCATGCTTGTTCATTCTAATTGGAACTACAGCATTTACTAATTATTCAAAAATTGATAATGATTTGAATGAGCAGACTGTAGTCCAATCGGGAAATGAAGTTGTACTAGAAAGTATTACAATTTACTCAGCAACTGGTGATGGTGGTACCTGTGAAATGACTGCGGAAGTGAGTTTGGGATATAACAACACCTATGTAAGAATCACCTTTACGGTTACCGCAGATACTTGTATTGAAGCATTAGAAGTAGTAATGGATACAGTAGAACAGATTAAAGAATGGATAAGATAATGTTTAATTCAAACGAGGGGAGATTATCATTCCCCTCGTTTAAAATTTAACTAACCATGCGGACTATTAAAATTACAATATTGACTTTTACTCTTGTGAGTTTGTATGTTTTGGCAATCGGACAAGTAAATTCAGGAAAGGCAGAATATGTTGTTGAGCTTAAACTAGATAGAAAATCTTCATTGGATCCCAATGTTTATAGCAGTATACTTTATTTTTCTGATTTAGAGTCAGTAACAGAAGATGATGGTATTTCTTTAACAAAAGAAAATAATGGAGGGTTAAACACTTTTACTGACCTGTCAAATAATAGTAACCTCCCTGTATATAAGAATTTTAAGACCAATGAGATGGTATCGCAGGGATTTGTTCTTGACAAATTATTTCGAGTTTGTGAACCAATTCCTTCTATTAATTGGTCATTAACATCAAATAAAAAAGAGATTGCGGGAATTACGTGTTTAAAAGCATTAGGACATTTTAGAGGACGAGAATACGTTGCATGGTATGCACCAAACATACCTGTAAATAATGGACCTTGGAAATTTGGCGGTTTGCCAGGTTTAATATTTGAAATTACTGATACCAGTAATGAAGTTAAATTTAATTTAACGAAAATCAGCCTGGGACTTTCAAAAAATGAATTAAAACGAATTCGGGAACCCCAACAAGGACGTAAAATAACTTTCGATCAGTATTTTGATCTTTGGGATAAAAAAGCAGAAAACCTGAATGATTTTCTAAGTGCTGAGTTAAATGATTTACAAATCAACAGCCAAGTATTTCGTATTGAAAAATGTAAATAGCCTCTTTTATTAAAAGTCATTTTTTAGTGCGAGAAAATTATATTCTAAAGAACCATTAAAGTAAAAGTATTGAGGTATATTTTTATTCTACTATTTTTAGTTGTTTCTAACAAGCATTATGGTCAGAATATTACTGCACTGGTTGGGAAAGTTGTTGATAATAAGAACGATCCGGTTGAAAGAGCAAATGTTATACTTTCTGGTGGTCCTTCCATTACCGACAACATAATCAGTTATACTTTCACCGATTATAATGGAGAGTTTCATTTGCAATTGGACACCACTTTATCAGATTCTTATTTGTTCGTTTCATCAATAGGAAAAGTCGTATACAAATCAAAAATATCTGATTCAATTGATTATAATTCTCCATTTCTTCAGATTATTCTCGACGATAAAGATTTTTTAATAGAAGAGGTTACCATCAACAAAAAAAGATTACCGTATTCTATAAAGAAAGATACTATTAGTTACGATGTAAATTCTTATATCGATGCTAAAGATATTAATGTTGAAGATCTCTTGAAAAAGTTACCAGGTGTTATTGTTACCAAACAGGGAGACATTTTTTTTAAGGGAAAAATGATAAGTAGAGTTTTTATCAACAACATGGATGTCTTTGATAAAAATATAAAAATTGCCTCTCGGAATATAGGTGCTGAACTGATAGATACTATACAGATTATTGAAAATTTTACAGAAAATGTATTATTAAAAGAATTTGATGAAGATAAAGAAAGTGTTATTAACCTAAAATTTAGGAAAGGATTAACAAGTGTTTTTACAAAGATACAACCCGGAGTTGGATCCAGAGCCCGGTTAAACTCGCAAATAAATCTATATGCATTAAATAATAAATCGGGGAATGTCTTTCTTCTCAATCATAATAATACCGGAGAAACTATTAACATGATTGGTATTTCTGATAAAAGTGACGATAACATGCACAAATTAGAAAACTTACCACCAGTCGATATTTTCTCTTATAATTATCGGGGCCTGGATTTTTTAAATGATTTGGGAAATTTTAATAAGTTAACACTGGGGAACTATAATTTTAATCATCGATTAAACAAAAAACAGAGTTTAAAAGGGAGTTTTCAAGGTTATTGGGATATAAATGATTTCACTGATTACCAGAAAATAAATTACACTTTTCCTCAAGATCCGTTTTCATATTCATTTACTAGCGACATAAGAAAAAGAAATCGCCATGGAGAAATGGATTTACAATATTCAAACAGCCTAAAGGAGAACTCAAATTTAACCTCTACCATTAAGTTTACATCTGGAAATGAATCTAATTCCTTTATGGAAAATGTGAGCTTAGAAAATTCGCAAGCAAACCTGGAGGGAAATAATGATGGCAGACTAACAGAGTTTTATAGTTCATTAGACTATACTTTATCCATCGATAAATCCAAAATTTTACTGATTAATTCAAGTTTGGCATTAAACCAGCACCCGCAGAATCTTGAACTAATAAACAGGGAGTATGAAAAAAATGCACTGTATTCTGTTGATTCTACATCTCAGATTTCAAACACAAATATGATCTTCTTTTCAGGAGCAGTGAATTACTTACTTAAAAATAATAGATTAAATAATACTTTGAAATTGACTGGTGGTTTTACCTACCTACGTCAAAACTTGAAAACAGAATTACAGGATGAATTGCTTCAGAGCCATCTGTTAACAAATAATATTGGCTTTAATAAAACAAAATTATTTGTCGCAGGTAAGTATAAACATTCATTTCCTATTTTTAAACTTGCATTTGAGCTTAGACCGGTTTTAATGAACCTGTCAGATGATCTAATGGAGGAAAATGAGTCATCAGTTTCGACTAATCATCTGTTTCTTGAAACTTTTTTTTCACTGTCAAAAAAGAAATTAAATTATAATGCATTGCTGTATTACGGCCTAGATTATTCACAGTCGAAAATTCAGGATATTACATCGGAATTTTATATTAAAGCCCCAAGAGTATATTACAAAGGAGGTGATATGTTTTTGATTAAATCTCACAGGATTTTAGTGAATTATACCTATTTCAATTTATTTCAAAGTACTACATTCTTTTTTAATGCCTTATATAATTATCAGACTCCAGGAACGGGAACTAATATTTTAATTGAAGACGAGTTTAAATTCTACAAAACAATCCAAACTCCTTCTGACAACGCATTGTTTATCAATACACGTTTGGATAAATTCATCCCATTAATTAATAGCAAGCTTAGCTTAAGCTATAATCTTTCTAGCTTGAGCCTTTACAAGCAAATAAACGAGCTCCCTTTTCAAGAGTTTCAAAATTTTTCTCACACTTATGGTTCGAAATTGGTCACAAATTTTGAGAACCCTTTTAATATGGAGTTAGGGTTAAATTATAGCACTCACCATTATAGTGAAGAAAATGAACAAAATAGAACTAATTCCATTCACGGAGAGATTGGAATTAGGCTTGATTATAGCCAGAGATTTATGTCATTACTGAATACAAATTTTTATCAATATGAAAAGAACAGTAAATTATTTACATTCTTGGACTTCTCGACAAAGTACGCTCTGAACAAGCCAAATGCAAGTGTGGAGTTTGTAGTAAGAAATATTTTAAATACAAAAAGAATCACTCAATCAACCTTATCTGAATATTCTAAAAGCACTATTGAATCAGTAGTTCAACCATTTTATATTCTATTTAAAATAAGTTTTTATATCCCGAATCAGAACTGATTTTCAGAAAGCAAATATTGCATTCGGAAAATGATTTTACAGAGTGGCTTTAGAATTGGTTCAATCTCTCAATTTCGATGGTTAAAAAGCAATTTTTTGAGTTATATTTGATTTGTGGTATTGTTGATCTGATTGATAGAAAACAGTAAGAATTGGACGACTTGAGCAAAATATGTTCAGTAATAAACTTTGTTTAAAGCTGAGCACAGAGTTATCCTATGAAAAATTGATTATGAAGCTTGGAAGTGAAAAATAGTTACCTGCTATAGAAGAAAAAGTTTAATAAAAGATTATTATACAGAATGCTAAACATCCCAGTTTTTTCTGATATCGAAAATGCACATCAATTGATTAAAAAATATGCCCATTATACGCCGGTGTTTAGTTCTTCTGGTATCAACTCCATTGTTGGGGGAGAACTGTATTTTAAGTGCGAGAATTTGCAGAAAGTAGGTGCGTTTAAATTCAGGGGAGCCTGTAACGCGGTTTTTTCATTATCGGAAGCAGATGCACAAAAAGGAGTGGCAACGCATTCTTCAGGTAATCATGCGGCGGCGCTGGCACTGGCAGCCCGAATGCGGGGTGTTGCTGCGCATATTGTTATGCCATCGAATTCGCCTGAGATCAAGAAAAAAGCGGTGGCCGGTTATGGTGCAAGTATTACGTTTTGCGAACCTACTTTGCAGGCCCGCGAAAGCACACTCGCAAAGGTTATTGAAGAAACCGGAGCGACCGAAGTTCATCCATACAATAATTTTTATGTGATTGCAGGACAGGGGACTGCAGCTAAAGAACTGATTGAAGATTCGGGTGATTTTGAAATAATAATGGCACCTGTAGGAGGTGGAGGTTTGTTAAGCGGAACAGCTATTTCAACAAAACATTTATTGCCAACATGTAAAGTTATTGCTGCTGAACCGGCCGGAGCAGATGATGCGTACCGTTCGTTTTATTCCAAAACCCTGGTGCCTTCGGTTCAGCCAAAGACTATTGCCGATGGTTTGCTGACTTCACTCGGGGAGCGCAATTTTGCCATCATTCTCGATAAAGTGGATGCAATTGTTACGGTTTCAGAAGAAAGCATTGTCGCTGCCATGCGACTGATTTGGGAACGCATGAAGATCATCATCGAACCATCATCAGCAGTGCCACTGGCTGCTATTCTCGAAAAGAAAGTGGATGTTCAGAATAAAAAAGTAGGTACCATTCTTTCGGGTGGAAATCTTGATTTAGGTAAACTGCCTTTTTAATTCAATCCTTCAGTCCTTCAATCCTTCAGTCCTTCAATCCCTCAATCCCTCAATCCCTCAATCCCTCAATCCCTCAGTCCTTCAACTAATACATCGGACTAATAATGTGTGCCAGCGATTCGCGCAGTTTAAAAAACCACCCGCGTTTTCGCCATTGACTCAATTTTATTCGCCGGCTGTTTTTCTGATCTTCCAGAAAATGTTCCTCGAGTTGAGTGGCAAAATCTCGGCAGTAAACAAAGGCGTTGGCTTCGAAATTGGTTTCAAAGCTCCGGAAATCGAAATTACTGGTGCCGATTGTTGCCAGACAATCATCCACCACCATGTACTTGCTGTGCAGGAATCCTTTTTGGTAAAAATAAACTTTCACTCCTGATTCCAGTAATTCTTCAACGTAAGAAAAAGAACCCCACATCGAAACTTTTGCATCCGATTTTTCGGGGATGATAATACGTACATCAACCTGGCTGAGTGCCGCAGTTTTTAGGGCTTGCAGTAAGGCTGGCGGTGGCATCAGGTAGGGCGTTGCGATGTACACTTTTTTGCGGGCACCAGCAATCGATGCAAAATAAGCCTGCGCAATCGCTTCCCAGTCGTAATCGGGTCCGCCGGCACAAATCTGAACCGGAGTTCCCGGTGCTTCCGAAAATGGAGGTAAATACTGTTTTTGTTCCAGCTTTTGTCCGGAAACAAAATACCAGTCGGCAGTAAAAATAAGTTGAAGACTGGTAGCTGCATCACCTACTATTTTAAGGTGCGTATCGCGCCAGGGGCCCAGTTTTTTAAGGCCGTGAATGTAGCGGTCGGCAATGTTTATCCCGCCTACAAAACCGGTTTTTCCATCGATGACAATAATTTTACGGTGGTTACGGTAGTTCACCCGCGAAGTCAGACGTGGAAAACGTACTTCCATAAAGGGATAAATCTCGATTCCGTTTTCACGCAGCCGCCTGAAAAATTTCTTCTTGAGATTCCAGCTTCCTACATCATCAACAATTATGCGTACCTCAACCCCTTCCTTACGTTTTTTCAGCAGCAATTCAGTAAGTTGCTTGCCAATGTCGTCGTTATCGTAAATATAATATTCAAGGTGAATGTGATGCTTTGCCTTTTTAACAGCTTCAAAAATCGATGCAAAAGTGGCCTCACCATCTTTTAAAATTTCGAGTTCGTTGCCCGAGGTTAACAGCGAATTTGAGTTATTTAATAGCAGGCGAATCACATTTTCGTGAGCCTTTGTTTCTTCGTTATACGGCGATTCTTCAAACTCGCGTAATTGTCTGGAACTGTTTAGCCGCAGGATTTTCAGCATTTTTAATCCGCGCACGGAGAACATTTTTCGTTTGCGGTATTCCTGTCCAAAAATCAGGTAAAACAGTACACCGAATATCGGAATAAGAATGAGCACCATAATCCAGGCTGCTGTTTTGTATGGCGATCGCTTTTCGAGCAGGATCATAAATGCCACCGGAATAGCAGTTAGCAGAAAGATGAGGTAAAACCAGCCTGTAAATTGGTACCAATCGAACATTTTTCCGAAATTTGACTGACAATAAATGTCTGAATTTTGAACAATAAAAACAATATTTGTCGTTAATTCGTATAGCTATCAGAACAAAACAGATAAAAATGAGACAGTTCCTTTTTGTTGTAGCACTTGTTGTTTTTGTAGCTGCCTGTTCCACACAGAAGTCGGCGGTGAATGTTACAAAAAATGATGTTGAGGAAGGTGCTGCAGATTCAACCGAGTACGATGTTGAAACTTTCGACCAGAAATTTGAAAGCTGGTACCAGTTTAACAATAAACCTTCGACATATCGTTCGCAGGATTATTATGAACGCTGGAACCGGGAATATGTAATTGCCTGGAATGCCAAATGTGCAAGAGCCGGAAAAGACTGGCATTTTGAGCCGGTGGTTGGCTACAATCCTAGTGAAGATTATGGTTTTGAAATGAACCATAAACTGTTTTACTATTTCATGTATGTTGAAAATGTGCTGAAGATAAAGATCATTCCAAACGGGCCGACCATTTATGATCCCTGAACAGGATTGCGAAATATTTGCAAAAAGTCTCTCCCGATGATTTCGTTCGCAACCACTTCTCCACTTAGTTTTGGCGCTGGCACGCCGCCGTTAAATGTTTTCGATCCGTTGAAAATGTGTGCTTCATCCCACAAATTCTGGTCGATAAAACTTTGCAGCAACTTTCTGCCGCCCTCAACTATCAGCGAAAGTTTTTCTTTTTTGTATAAGATTTCGAGGATTTGAGGCAGAATATCCAGACTATAATCCACCTGAACCAGCTCGGTATTTCCCCTCTTTTCGCTTTTTAAGGAATTAATCACCAATGTTTCCGTTGAATTATCGAAGAGGTTTAAGCGGGGCGAAAGTTTTAATTTTCGGTCGAGGATGATACGTAATGGATTTTTACCTTCCACCAATCGAACCGTAAGCGAGGGATTATCTTTTTCGGCGGTTCCGGTGCCAACCAGAATGGCATCTTCCATTGCCCGCATTTGGTGTACCCGAACCAGGGCATCGGAGCCGGTAATCCAGGTTGGTTCGCCGTAACTCTCGGCGTTCCGGTCCACGTCGATAAACCCATCCGAAGTTTGTGCCCATTTTAAAATGATAAACGGCCTTTTCTTTTCGTGGAAAGTAAAAAAGCGTTTATTCAGTTCGAGGCACTCTTTTTTTAGCACGTCAACTGTAACCTCGATACCGTTGTTTTTTAGTTTTTCAATGCCTTTCCCGGCCACTTCGGCAAATGGGTCAACAGTACCAATAACTACCTTCGGAATTTGTTTTCTTACAATGAGATCGGAACAGGGTGGTGTTTTTCCGTGATGTGCACAAGGTTCGAGCGAAACATAAAGCGTACATTCGCACAATAAATCCTTATTTTTTACCGATTTTATGGCATTCACTTCAGCATGGGCTTCACCATATTTTTCGTGATAACCTTCACCAATAATTTCATTGTTATGCACCAAAACACAGCCCACCATTGGATTTGGCGAAACCTCCATTGCGCCTTTTTTTGCCAGCTCTATACAGCGGCTCATGTATTTTTCGTGGGTGTTCATGTTGCCGGAAAAATTACCTTTGTACTGCAAAAGTAAGCAATGCAAACAACTATTCAATACATCGAAAACGAATTGATGCCACTTTATCCGGCCAGCGAAATCAGCAGTTTTATTCGTCTGATACTGGAAAAGGTTTACGGATTGAGTTATACGGAACAGGTAATACTGAAGCACGAAAAGCTGGATGGCAATAAATTTCAGGATGTTGAGGGTATTGTTGCACGTTTAAAGCAGTTCGAGCCCATTCAGTACATTTTGGGCGAGACGGAGTTTTACGATCTGATGTTAAAAGTCAACCCTGCAGTTTTGATTCCACGGCCCGAAACTGAAGAACTTGTTGCCTGGATGCTTGAAACTGAGTGGGAACCGGGCGCCCGCGTACTGGATATTGGAACCGGAAGTGGGTGTATTGCACTGGCTTTAAAATCGAAGCTGCCCGCAGCACAGGTTTTTGGTGTCGATGTTTCCGCACCAGCACTGGAAACGGCCGGCGAAAATGCTGCTTTAAGCCAGCTCGAAGTGCAATTTATTCAACAAAATATTTTGGATTGGAAAGCGACTGAATGGGAAAAATTCGACCTGATTGTTAGCAATCCGCCGTATGTACGCGAAAGTGAAAAACAGTTGATGGAAGCCAATGTATTGAAACACGAACCTACCGGTGCGCTTTTTGTCAGCGATGAGGATCCATTGATTTTTTACCGGGCGATAGCCGAATTTGCTCAGGCAAATCTCAACCAAAATGGCAGTTTGTTTTTTGAAATAAATGAGTACCTGGGAAAGGAGATGAAGGCCTTGCTGGAAGGATTTGGTTTTAAATCAATTGAGCTTCGGAAAGACCTGCAGGGCCGCGACCGCATGATCTGCGGCTCAAAATAAATTCAGGAAAATGTTAGCCAAATTAACTTTACCGGATAAGTATTTCAATATTTTTACGTTTTTGCAAAAACAGAATTTCATATATTGCTTTTAGAAAAACAAAGAGGTGAGAAAAGCCCTACAAAGCATATTATTTGCCCTTAATATTTTGGCTGTCATTAGTTTGCTGGCAGCTTATGTGTCGGTTTATATTCCGCCCGATAAATTTTGGGTTCCGGCATTTATCGGCTTGTCGTATCCCATCATTTTGGGCGTTAATGTTTTGTTTATTGGCTTTTGGCTGATCGTTCGGTTTCGCAATGTCTTTTTATCGCTGATTGCGATTCTTATCGGTTTTGGCTTTTTTACCCGTTTCCTGCAGTTTAGTGGCGAAAATTCGGATGATACGGATGTAAAGGTATTATCGTACAATGTCCGGTCGTTTACCGGTGACGGCGACAAACGCGACAAAAAAGAAAACGCCGAGCAGATTATTTCAATGCTCGATTCGCAAAACGCTGATATCATCTGTCTTCAGGAAAGCCGGCTCCGGAAAAACAATATTTTCAACCTGGCAAAAACGGTTAACGATCTTGAAAACATTAAACATTACCAGTTTGCCCGGTCGAGCAGTACTTTTGGTTCGGTTACAATGACCAAATTCCCCATCATTAACATGGGGGAGATCCGCTTTGAAGAATCGCGAAACATTACCATTTTCACCGATATGCTCATCGGTAAAGATACAATTCGGGTGTACAACCTGCATTTGCAATCGTACCACATCGAGCCCAAAGATTATGCAGCTCTTGAAAGTATGGATATTCAGGAAGAGAAAAACAGGGAGGTTTACCGGAAAGTTGGTGTGTTGATGAAAGATGCTTTCGAGCGACGTGCCTACCAGGCCAATGAGATACGAAAGCACATTGATGAATGCCCCTACAAAGTGATTGTTTGTGGCGATTTTAACGATACTCCTACATCTTATTCGTACCACACGATAAGCGAAGATTTGTCGGACGCATTTGTAAATTCAGGAAAGGGATTTGGGCGAACTTATGTAGGCGAACTGCCATCGTTTCGCATCGATTACATTATGCACAGTAAATCGCTGAAGTCTTACAATTTTGAAACCCTGGATTTCAAATTCTCGGATCACCTGCCTATTGTATGCGATCTGGCTTTGAACGACGATTGAGATTTGAAAATCTCAATTGAAGTTTAATATATCGATTTTTCCTGCCGGAGGCCTTCATCTTTGCCTTGAAGCAAAGACGAAGCAGAAAATTCAAGGCTGCTTTTAATCTTTACCCTTCATCTTCGCATAACCTTAGTTCAAAGGAGTGATCTTCTCGCTTACTCGAAGCTTCTCCTTTTCTCTATGGTTTTGCTTTGATTCAAGGCTTGATTAAAAAAGGCCGTTCCAGTCGGGAACTATAGTGAAGAAGCAATGCAATAGATAAACTAGGAATTTTTCAGAATTTCCAAAGCACTTTCCCTATCCAGTTTCAACTGTTCGATAAGCGCATTAATTCCCGGAAATTTCTGTTCTTCCCTGATTTTTGCAACAAAACTAATGGTAATCTTTTTGCCGTAAATGTCTTCTGAAAGGTCAAAGATATTGACCTCGATACTTCGGTTGTCGGCATTTTTATTAAAAGTAGGCCGGGTACCGATGTTCAGCATTCCTTTATGTTTTCTGCCATCCAATTCAACCTTAACGGCATAAACTCCGTAGCCCGGTATAATTTTGTATTTATCTGAAGCTTCAATATTTGCAGTTGGGAAACCCATTTTCCGGCCCACCTGTTTGCCTTCAACAACGGTACCGTGCAAGGTAAATTCATGGCCAAAATAATGGTTCGCTTTTTTAATATCACCGCTTTGAAGTGCCGCCCTGATCAGGGTAGAGCTGATATTTTCCCCTTCAACGCTCAATGCGTCCAGTTTTTCAATTTCGAAACCATATTTTTCAGCACAGGCTTGTAGGTACTCAAAACCACCTTCACGGTTTTTTCCGAACTTATGATCGTAGCCTACAACCAAACATTTGGTGTGCATTTTATCTACCAGAATCTGTTTCACAAATTCAGCGTAGCTTAATGCTGCAAAGGCTTTATCGAAGGGGTAAATAACCAGGTGATCGATTCCCTGTTTTCTGAAAAGCTCGGTTTTTTCATCCTTAGTGGTAAGCAAACGCAGGCTGCTTTCATCGGGCGCCGTTACAACCCGCGGGTGTGGGTAAAAAGTAAAAACAACGGTTTCTCCGTTTTTTTCAGCGGCCAGAGCTTTCAACTTATTCAGAATAAGTTGATGACCTTTGTGCAAGCCGTCGAAAGTACCGATGGTAACCACAGGTGAACGGGCGTCGAAATTATCAAGCGAATAATGAATCTTCATTTTTTTAAGCGTTCAGCTCAACTAAATTTGCTACAAACCTATTGAAAATTTTCATGCCACAGAAAATCAGTATTTAGGTTTTCATTTATCGCAGCCTAAAATTACCGCAGTATCCTTGGTTATTATCAGCAATTCTTGTAGGTAAATGCCTGTAAGTCTAAAATATAGAGCCTGATAAAGGGATTGAAGAATTAAAATATGTTATAAATGGTGTTTTGCTATTTTTCCTCTATTCAAATTTATTAATTTTACGCCCTTTAATTCAACGCAATGGCTAAGAAAATCTCATATTTCGTACTACTTATAGCAGTTATTTTGGTTAGCTGCTCAAAAAATGAAAATCAGTTTACCATTAGTGGTGTAATCACGCATGCCGAAGGCGATACCATATATTTGGAAGAATTGCATACCAGTTCGCTAAAGTCACTCGGGAAAGTTAAGATCAACAAAAAAGGCGAGTTTAAATTTGAAGGACAGACCAGTATTCCAACCTATTATTTGTTGAAACTGAATGAGCGCAATTTTATTACCTTGTTAGTTGATTCTGCTGAAAATGTAGTGGTTAGTGCCGATGCAGCAAATTTTCACAGGGAATACAGCGTAAGTGGCTCAACCGGTTCGGAACAGGTGCACATGCTTGATTCAAAGTTGAAGCAGACACAAAATAAACTTGATTCGCTGCAGTCGCTGAATGACTTATACGAAGGAAATCCCGACTACGATGCGGTTCGTCCGAAATGGGCCGCTGAGTATGACAGGATTGTGGAAGAGCAGATTGAGTTTTCAACCAATTTCGTGCGCGAAAATCCCTTTTCGATGGCCAGCGTACTTGCATTGTACCAGAAATTCAATCCTCAGGACCGTAATTATATTGTTCGCGATTTGCAGTTGATGAAAACAGCTGCCTCGGCGCTTAATTCAATTTACCCGCAATCGGAACAGGTGCAGGCTTTATACAATAACACCTTGCAATTTGTGCGTCAGGAACAAGCTGACCGGATGAAAAAATTTATACAGGAACAAGGCGAAAACAGTCCTGACATCGTTTTGCCCGATCCTGATGGAAATGAAATATCACTCTCGTCTTTACGAGGGAAAGTGGTGCTGGTGCATTTCTGGTCGGCAGTCGACCGGGGTTCACGCATTCAAAATCCGGTATTGGTTGAATTGTATAAGAAGTACAAAAATAAAGGTTTCGAAATTTACCAGGTAAGTATCGATCAGAACCGTGCCGAATGGGTGGATGCCATCGACCAGGATAAACTGAGCTGGATTAATGTTGGCGATATGCAGGGTAGCGTTCTGGCTTCCCGTATATACAACATCCAGTCGGTGCCGTCGAACTATCTGCTCGATAAAGACGGCTCTATTGCTGCTAAGAATCTTCAGGGACCAGGCTTGGAAAAAGCTGTGGCAAACCTGCTGAAATAAATAAAAAACTACCTCGTTTTGGCTGAAAAAGGCTCAATATATTTCGTTTCCGATGTTCACCTTGGAGCACCAGCGCTCAAAAATAACCGGGAGCGAGAATTACGTTTTACCCGTTGGCTCGACGAAATAAAAGACGATGTTGCCGAATTGTACCTGATGGGCGACATTTTCGATTTCTGGTACGAATACAAAAAAGTTGCCCCGCGTGGTTTTACCCGGGTTCTGGGACGGATCGCAGATCTTACCGACCGCGGAATTCCTGTACATTTTTTTACGGGCAATCATGATGTTTGGGTGTATGATTACCTGGCTGAAGAAACCGGCGTGGTCGTTCATCACGAAGAATTTATTACCGAAATCAGGGGTAAAAAATTCTTTTTAGCACATGGCGACGGCCTGGATGCTTCGGATAAAGGTTACCTGTTGCTAAAGAAGGTTTTTACCAACAAACCTATGCAATGGCTTTTTTCGAGATTACATCCGAATTTTGCATTTTGGCTCGCACATAAATGGTCTGCGTCCAGTAGGTTATCAAAATCTGATATTGATGATGATTTCATGGTAGTTCAGGATGGAATGTATAAATTTGCCGCTGATTTTTTGAAAAACACGCCGGTAGATTATTTTGTAATGGGACACAGGCACCGGATGGTAAAACATAAAATGGACGGAAATGCCACCTTTATTTTACTTGGCGACTGGATAAACAGTTTTTCCTACGGTGTTTTCGATGGCGAGGATTTTGAATTAAAACAATACAATTGAAGCATAGGCTTAGCAGAGGATTATGACAAAAAAGACATATACCAGAATTATTGGAACAGGAAGTTACCTTCCTCCTCAAATAGTAAAAAACAGCTACTTTTTGAAGCATGAGTTTTTTACACCTTCAGGAAAAAAAATTGAAGACAAAACCAATGAGGAGATCATCCAAAAATTCAGGGAGATCACAAATATCGAGGAGAGAAGGTATGTGGCAGAAGATCAGGTAACTTCTGATATTGCTGCTTTTGCCATCGATGAAGCCTGCAAGGATGCTGGTATTTCAAAGGAAAGCCTCGACTTTATTATACTCGGTCATAATTTTGGCGATATCACTGAGGGTAATGTTCGTACCGATATTTTGCCGGGATTGGCCAACAAAGTGAAAATGAAGCTCAAGATTAAGAATCCGGCTTGTATATGTCATGATGTGGTATCGGGTTGTCCGGGATGGACACAGGCGATGATTGTTGCCGATGCCTACATTAAAAGTGGATTCTGGAAACGTGGAGTGGTTGTTGGTGCCGATGTTTTGTCGCGTATTTCCGATCCGCACGACCGCGATTCGATGATTTACGCCGATGGCGCCGGAGCTACTGTTGTTGAGGCTGTTGAAAGCGAAGAACCAATTGGTATCATTGCTCATTCAAGCCGTTCTGATTCTGTTCAGTACGCCAGTTTGCTGACCCTGGGACCATCAAGTAATCCCGATTTTGAAGGCGACGAGCTGTTTATAAAAATGACCGGTCACAAATTGTACATTTACGCCATTACTACCGTTCCCGGAGTTGTGAAAGACAGCATCGAAAAAGCCGGTATTGAATTGAGCGATGTGAAAAAGGTTTTTATTCACCAGGCCAACGAAAAAATGGACGAGGCTATTCTTGCCGGTGTTTTTAAAGCTTACGGTGAGAAAGAAATTCCGGAAGGAATTATGCCAATGAGTATCCGTAAACTTGGTAACTCATCAACAGCTACCGTACCAACGCTGCTCGATTTAGTACTAAAAGGAAAAATGGAAGGACAGGAAGTAAACGAAGGTGATTACACGATTCTCTGTTCAGTAGGAGCCGGAATGAATATCAACTCGATCGTTTACAAGTGGTAACTTTAGTTTAGAGTTCAGGGTTTAAAGTTCAAAGTAGAATAAAATATTGGAAAGCCGGAGCAGTTTTGTTTCGGCTTTTTTGTTACCAGTTTATTGGTTTCAATCCTTTGCTAACTAAAAACTCATTTGCCCGGCTGAAATGTTTGTTCCCGAAAAATCCCCGGCTGGCAGATAGTGGCGAAGGATGAACTGATGTCAGAACCAAATGTTTATTTTCATCGATCAATCTTCGTTTGCTGATAGCATAATTTCCCCACAACAAAAATACCAGGTGCTCTTTTTGTTCGCTGGCTGTGTGGATGGCCGCATCGGTAAATTCTTCCCAGCCTTTTTTCTGGTGCGAACCCGCCTGGTGTGCACGAACCGTTAAAGTAGCATTCAGCAACAAAACGCCCTGCTTCGCCCAGTCGGTAAGATCACCGCTCTTTGGAATTTCTTTGCCTACATCGTCTTTCAGTTCCTTAAAAATATTGCGCAAACTTGGCGGAAAAGGAATGCCATCGTTCACCGAAAAACAAAGGCCGTGCGCTTGTCCAGGACCGTGGTATGGATCCTGCCCGATAATAACCACTTTCAGATCTGCGAAAGGACACTGGTCAAAAGCATTAAAAATAAGTTTGCCGGGAGGATAAATCCGTTTGGTTTTGTATTCCTCATGCACAAAAGTGATGAGTTGCGAGAAGTAGTCTTTTTCAAATTCAGTGGCCAGTTGACTTTTCCAGCCGGCTTCGATTTTAACATCCATAGTCGGGTATTTTGGCGGTCTAAAATAACAAAATATCAGGGGGCTGAAAATTCGTTCATTAGTTTTTTGCCCGAATCATCAGTGCGTAGCTTCTATTTTGTATTTTTAAGTTTCAAATAATCAATTTATGGAAATCATCTACCTTGTTGTTGGTCTTGTGTTGGGGGCTGTTGTTGTATTTTTATGGAGTCAGTTAAAATCGAAAACAAAGAATACGGTCTGGCTGGAACAGAAAAGCGAATTCGAAATTAAACAGGCCCAGCTCAGCGAAAGGCTGTCGTTTCTTACTACTGAAAACGAAAATTTAAAGGAAGAAATAAAAACACTTGAGAGCCAGAATGAAGTTAATTTACAGCGTTTGGCAAAGGCCGAGGTGGAGTTTGTAAACCTTCGCGAAAAGCTGACCACCCAAAAACAGGAGATGGAAGAGCTGCAAAAGAAATTTACAACCGAATTTGAAAATGTGGCCAATAAAATACTCGAAACAAACAGCAAAAAATTTACTGAAGTCAATCAAAAGAATATTGGCGATGTATTGAACCCGCTCAAGGAAAAGATCCTGCTTTTCGAACAAAAAGTGGAAGATACTTACCAGAAGGGCTTAAAGGACCAAACACAACTTCGGGCAGAGCTCCTGAAATTATACGACCTGAACAATAAGATCAGCGAAGAAGCCAGCAACCTGACCAAAGCCTTAAAAGGTGATGTGAAAAAACAGGGTAACTGGGGTGAAGTGGTACTTGAGCGCATTCTCGAACGGTCGGGATTGAATGAAGGCGAGGAAGGCTATCAGAAACAATTCAGCGATACCACTGAAGACGGCAGACGTGTTCAGCCTGATATTGTGATCAACCTGCCCGATAACAAGCACATTATTGTCGACTCGAAAGTTTCGTTAATTGCTTATGAAAGAGCAGTAAATGCCGAAGCGGAAGAAGAACGTCAGAAACACCTGAAAGAACATTTGCTGAGTTTGAAAACCCACATCAAAGGCTTGAGCGAAAAACATTACCAGTCGGCCAGCAAACTGAATTCACCTGATTTTGTGCTGTTGTTCATTCCGATTGAATCCTCATTCAGTGTGGCCATTCAGGAAGACCAGGAACTGTTTTCTTTTGCCTGGGACCAGAAGGTGGTGTTGGTTAGCCCATCAACTTTACTGGCTACATTGCGTACCATTTCATCCATTTGGCAACAGGAAAACCAAACCCGAAACGCCATTGAAATTGCCAAGCAGGGCGGTGCGCTCTACGACAAGTTTGTGGGTTTTATTGCCGACATGGAGAACATTGGCAAGAACCTCGATACAACCCGAAAAACTTACGATTCGGCTCTAAATAAATTACATATAGGAGCCGGAAACCTGGTTCGCCGGGCCGAAAACATTAAAAAACTGGGAGCAAAAGCCACCAAGGAATTGCCCCGGAATATGTTGGACGAATAATATTTAATGAAACGTATTCTGACATCCATATGGTTTCTCGCTCTTCTCATCACAATTCCGATAATTGCGATGTTACCGCCGGTGTTCAGCAAATACAAAATCACACTGGATTCCATAGAACGAAAAGCAGGAGTAAATGGCACTGTTTACTTTCATGATCTACAAAATGACGGGCTGTTAGAACGTGTTGAATCATTCGGAGCCGAGCAAAATCTACTGGCGTTTCATTGTTACACTGAGAATAAATTGTATAACCAATTTAACTTCCCATATTTTTACAACAATGGTCTGTCCCGGCTTTTTTTTGTTGATGCTGACCGGGACGGATTAACAGATGTTTATGGTTTCACAATGAAAGAGGACTCGCTGTTTATGAGTTGGAACGAGCCCTACGATACTGATACGGAATTTCACACTTTTTTTGTTACCACCATCGACACACGTCGTTCTAATTTTGATGTTTCGGTTGCGCAAATGGAATTCTTTGACTTTGATGGTGACGGAAATAAAGAATTGGTTTTTTCTGTATTAGTTGGATATAACTGGTTCCCAAGAAAATTGTTTGTTTTTCATCCTGACACTGAGAAACTGGACACTTCTGAAGAATTTGGTGTGCATTTTTCTGCTTTGACTCCTTTTGATTTGGGTGCCGATGGGAATAAAGAATTGCTGTGTGTAGGTTCATCCGCCGATAATATTACTCCTGAAACCGATGTGAAATACCACGATGATCGGCCGCGCCTCTTTGTTTTTAATTCTAATCTGGAACCTGTTTACCCACCGGTTGAGTTTCCTCCCGGGATTGCTTCGCACATTTATTATTACTTTCTCGATGAGAGTAGAGGTGAAATACTGGCGCTATATCACAGCTATTCAAGCGAGAATAATCTGACCTTTGCCACAAAGGTTTCTTTGGATGGCAACGGAGGCGATAGAGATACGCTGTTTTTCGAAGGCGATTTGGGGAAAGCCGTACAATTCTACCGTTTAAGTGAAAACGATTTTATACTCTTTTCCAGTGGAGGAAGAGTTTTTTATTTCGATCGTGATTTGAAGATCAGTAAAACACGGAATTTAGGATTCATATCAGAAAATCTGATCCGTGCTGCTTTCGATTTAACAGGAAATACCGGGTTGGTGTATTTTACCATTGACCTTAAGAACCAAATTCATTTATTTCTTGAAGATTTAAACGATGAAATTATCCTGAAACCGGATCTTGGTATCGATAACTCTGCAATGATTGCACCTAGTCCCGTTCAAAATCAGTTTATGGTAATTAATTCTGATAATGTTCAATACTATACGCTGAACTCGAATCCATTTTTTTGGCTAAAATATCCTTTTTATTTGTTGGTTTATTTTGTGATAGCATACATTATCTGGATGTGGCAAAATGCCAGATCGAGGCAACTCACAGAGAAATATGAATTGCAAAACCAGGTGCGCGATTTGCGTTTGAAATCGTTTCGTAATCAGTTAAATCCACATTTTATTTTTAATACTTTTAACGGAGTGGCTTCTGTAATCAAAAAAGGAGATACCGAACAGGCTTATGAGGTTTTTATGCGTTTCTCGAAAATGACCAGAACGCTGCTCGATAATTTTGACGACACACTTATTCCGTTTGAACAGGAAATGGATTTGGTAGTGAACTATTTAGAACTCCAAAAATTTAGGTTTAAACAGTTGTTTGATTACGAAATAAAGGTTTCAGACCATAAACTAAATGAAATTCAGATTCCGCGGATGATGGTTCAGGTGCATGTTGAAAATGCTGTTAATCACGGTTTAATTTCCAAAGGAGGCAATGGCTTATTAAAAGTAAATGCCCGCCTGGATGGCGAAGCTTTGAGAATTACGATTGAAGATAACGGAATTGGACGCGAACAGTCGTCGAAAATGCAGCGCGATTCAAAAGGATTGGGTATTAAGACAATACAGAGCGTTATTGATGAAATAAATGCCAAAGGAAAACATATTATTGTACAGGAAATTCATGATTTGAAAGACGGTTCAGGAAATGCGACAGGAACTAGAATCGAACTGTTCATTCCAATTAAATTAACTGATAAAACTTAAAACCATGCCGGATAAGATCAATGCAATAATTGTTGACGATGAGCAGGAGGCGATTGATTATCTCTCGATTTTGCTAAAAGAAAACTGCCCGCATGTAGAGTTGCTGGCAACCTGTACGAATTCGGATGATGCCGTACGCAGAATTGACATGTACCAACCTGACCTTGTTTTTATGGATATTCAGATCGACCACAGAAACGGATTTGATGTGGTGAAAGAAATAAAACCTCAGAACCAGGAACCTCACATAATTTTTGTAACCGCATACGATCGGTATGCAGTTGAAGCTTTTAAGGCCAATGCAACCGATTATTTACTGAAACCGGTAGAGAAAGATGAGCTCGTAAGAGCTGTGAAAAAATATGCAGGATTTTCAAAGAATCAGGTTGATCTGGAATACATCCAAAGATTGATCGGGAAAGCTCCGTCGAAACTGCGGTTTAATACACGAAATGGTTATATTTTGGTAAATCCGGATGAGATTGTTTATTGTCAGGCTGATGGAAACTACACCGAATTATTCCTTCAGGATAACAGTAAAAAGCTTATCAGCTACAATTTGAGGACACTGTTTGCACAACTTCCCGGAAACTCATTTAAACGAATCAGCCGTTTTCATGCCATAAACGAGAAATTTCTTCGCGAAGTAGATCGGGGAAAACACCAGTGTTTGCTGCAGAACGGTGCGCAAAAAGTAACATTAAGTTATTCTCCTAAGATTTTTTTCGACTGATTTTATACACGATCGCTTATTGTTTATACAACTCAGGCTAAGCTTTATACAATAACTCAATTAATTGTTGCGAGGTGTATTCTGCTTTGATATTTTTAAGCTAAGATCTAAGCGGCCAACGTTTTAATAATACCAATTTGAACGTACCTCTTGAAAACCGAATGCCTGAATTTGGTAGCATATTAAGCCCTCTTAGATTTCCCTCAACAAGCTATAATTGCACATCCTTCCAAGTCCCTGGAGGGATGTGTTTTTATTGAAAGGTGATACGTTTTCCGCGAATGTCGTTCTTGATTTTGTCCTGATCGTAAACCAGTTGCCCGTTTACAAAAGTTGAAACCACCTTGTGCGAGAATTTGGTTCCGTCAAATGGCGACCAGCCACATTTGTAAAGAATGTTTGCCGGGCTTACGATCCAGCTGTCATTCGGATCGACTAAAACAAGGTCGGCAAAATAACCCTCACGAATGTAACCTCGTTTGTTAATCCGGAACAGATCGGCAGGTGCGTGACACATTTTTTGGATTACTTTTTCGATGCTGATAAATCCTTTCTTACTCATTTCGAGCATGGCCACCAGCGAGTGTTGTACCAGCGGTCCGCCGGACGGCGCTTTAAAATAGGTGTTGCTTTTTTCTTCCAGTGTGTGCGGCGCGTGGTCGGTAGCAATCACATCAATTTTATCAGTCAGCAAAGCTTCCCACAGCGCTTCTTTATCTGTTGTACATTTTATCGATGGATTCCATTTTATAAGCGTGCCTTTCTCAATGTAATCGCGTTCATCGAACCAAAGATGGTGCACGCAAACCTCGGCTGTAATTTTTTTGTCGCTTACTTTTCCCGGCGAGAAAAGGCTCATTTCTTTTGCCGAAGAAAGATGGAGTATGTGTAAACGGGTATCGAATTTCGAAGCCAGTTCTACCGCTTTTGATGAGGAAATGTAACAGGCTTCGTCGCTGCGAATGTGGCAGTGGCGCGAAATTGGTACATTTTCGCCATAACGCTGACGGGCAATTTCGGTATTTTTTTTAATGGTAGCTTCGTCTTCGCAGTGTGTTGCAACAAGTGTTGGTGCATGTTTGAAGATTTCGGATAAAGTTTGTTCGTCGTCAACCAGCATATTTCCGGTTGATGAGCCCATAAAAACTTTAATGCCGCAAACCTGAGTCGGATCGGTTTTCAAAACTTCATCGAGGTTGGTGTTGGTGGCACCCATGAAAAACGAATAGTTCACAGCCGAAACTTCAGCGGCACGGTCGTATTTCTTTTGCAGCTCTTCCTGGGTAACAGCTTGCGGATTGGTATTGGGCATTTCCATGTATGTGGTAACACCACCTGCGGCAGCTGCACGGCTTTCGGTAGCAATCTCGCCTTTGTGTGTAAGTCCCGGTTCGCGGAAATGTACCTGGTCGTCGATTGCTCCGGGGATCAGCAATAATCCGCTTGCGTCAATTACTTCGGTTCCTTCCAAATTAAAATCAGCCGGAACTAATTGAGGAAATATCTTTTCAATGGTTTCGCCATCAATTAAAACACTTCCCTTAAATTTTAATCCCTCATTTACTATCGTTGCATCCTTGATCAAAGTCTTCATCTTCCCTACATTTTTAGCAAAGTTAGTCAATGCTCATCAAACCCTGCCAACATTTCATCGATTTTCAGTAAGATTGGTTTTTTCTTTTTTGTCCACGATTTTTTCCCCATAAAAAAACCAAAAGCGAGTAAGCCAAAATATAAGAGTTGAGAAATAATTAGTGCGGATGCGTTGTTTATGAAATCGAAGTATTTTGAAATTGAAAACATACTTGCAACATCAACCAGCAGTACAACCACAACGAGCCACAACTGATTCCTATTCCAGAAGCGGAACCTTTTTTGGGCTTCCTCCAAAAAGCTTTTAGGAGTAGATATGTACATGCTATTCTTGATTTTCTTATGTTTTTTTCTAAATAAAATTGCAAGTATTATTGATGCCAAAATATAGGCACTGCCTGCCAGTCTGTTCTCTAATGTCAAATCAGGATCGGGATTGATAATAAATACAACAACATAAACTATTGCTGCAATTGAAGTAATGATATAAAACTGCTTAGACTGTTTTTTTGAATAGGCATTGTGTTGTTCTATCTTTTCAAATAAACTGTTTGCAGTAACCGAATCATTTGTTGAAGTTGCCAATGATTCATCGGGCGATTTTATTGTTCTGTATTTTTTTGATAACTGTTCAAAATCCATTTTCCTGTTCCTCCATCATTTGTTTAAGTTTCTTTTTTATGCGGTGAAAACGAACACGCACATTCACTTCGCTTAATCCGCAAACTTCAGCAATACCTGCATGATCGATTCCTTCAAGCTGTAAACTCATAATGGTTTTTTCAAGCAATGGGAGCTTGTTTATGGCATCAAACATTCTCTCGAGTTCCTTTTCCTGTTGGAACTTTTGCTGTAGTTCTTTTTCACTGACGGACAAAACGTCTTTTTTGATTTCCTCGCAACGTTTGTCGCTGGCACTTTGCAAGCGGCAAAAATTAATTGAAGTGTTAATTGAAATCCGGTATATCCAGGTATTGATATGGCTTTCGTTTCTAAAGGTTGAAAGGTTCTTCCATACATTTATAAATATCTCCTGGAAAAGATCCTGACGGTTTTGGTCACTGCGGACGTAGGCACAGCAAATTCTGAAAACGCGGTCTTTGTTTTCTTCAAATAAGCTTCTGAATTTTATTTCCTGTTCGGTCATTTTTTGTCTTTCTACCTACATAGACAAACAAAGATTAATTTGTTACAAACAAACACAAAAAAAGGCTGCACCCGGCAACCCTGCATTTTTTGATTTGCGAATATCGTTTAACGATTTTTGATTTCAGATTTTGTGAAACAACATTTACTTCCGTCTCAAATCGTTAATCATCATTCGTTTTTCCTTTTGTATCCAATCTGTTTTCTTGGTTTGGGATTGTCTTGTTTCTCGATTAATTCATCAAGGTAGTTAGACACCAATTCTATGTTTTTATCATGGTTAGTCAGTTTCTTCTTGATTTCTTCCAATTCAAGTTTTATGCTTAAGTTATTGGTCCGCATTTCACGAATTCTTGTAAATATTCGCATGATCTGGATGTTTACTTTGATTGCTTTTTCACTATTTAGCACGCTGGAAAGCATCAATGCGCCATGCTCCGTGAAAACAAAAGGAAGTTTGCGACGTCCTCCCCAACTTGATGTCGCAAATTGCGATTTCAAGTTTTCATATTCAACTTGTGACAATTGAAACATAAAATCTTCAGGAAATCTTGAGGAATTTCTTTTTACCTGCTCGTTTAAACGTCGTGTTTCAACTCCATACAATTCTGCGAGATCACTGTCGAGCATTACTTTTTGATTTCTGATGAAAAATATCTTACTCATAATTATCTCATCAGGAAGCATTAAATTGTCAGTGTTTTCTGAGGGTATGGAATTTGATTTAAAAGGTTATTGTTTTCGCTCGTATTTCGTTGTCAGGCTTCGAAGTTTCATTTTGAGCACGCCCCATAAAGCTTCGTTAAAAATACCACCGCTCATTTTCGAGGTTCCTTCCTGGCGGTCGGTGAACACGATGGAAACTTCCTGAATATTAAAACCGAATTTGAAAGCAGTAAATTTCATTTCGATCTGGAATCCGTAACCAATCAGTTTTATTTTGTCGAGGTTGATGGTTTCCAGTACCTCGCGGCTCCAACATACAAAACCTGCAGTTGTGTCGTGAATTTTCATGCCGGTAACAACTTTCACGTAAATGGATGCAAAATACGACATCAGCACACGTCCAAGCGGCCAGTTAACTACATTGATACCGCTTACATAGCGTGAACCAATAGCAACGTCGGCTCCGTTTTCAATAGCAGCAAAAAGTTTTAGCAAGTCATCGGGATTGTGCGAAAAATCGCAATCCATTTCGCAAACTGCTGTGTAATCCCTTTCCAGTGCCCATTTAAAACCGGCAATGTAGGCCGTTCCCAAACCCAGTTTTCCTTTTCTTTCAAGGATGTGAAGTTGTTCCGGAAATTCTTTCATTAGCGTTTTTACAATTGCTGCCGTTCCATCGGGCGAATTGTCTTCAACGATCAATAAATCAAAGGGCTTTTCCAACGAAAAAACCTTACGGATCATCTTCTCAACATTTTCCTTTTCGTTATAAGTGGGAATTATTACCAGATTCTTTGACACGGTTTCTACATTTAAATTAATGAAGCGAATGTACAATATTTTGATAGTATTTCCGAAAGGTTTTTGATTTCGATGTTTTTGCCGTTTGAGTTGCTATATTTACGCTTCGCTTCATGAGAGCGGATTGAAACAGGGAGGAACAGCCGATTAATTGGTTGTGTTTTTGGCTTGAAAAGTAAGAACAGATTATCGATGCGTTGATCGGTATGTAAAATAGTTATTAGGTTATTATGATAAAATGGATTTGCACTTTAGTACTGGTATTGATTGGATTCATTTCTGTAAATGCTCAACGAACCTGGCTTGAGTTTGAAATTTCAAAAGAATTGACCAAAAAACTGGAGATCAGTCTGGCTCCTGAGATTCGCTTCAGGGAAAATTTTGAACTGCACGAATATTTTTTCGAGCCAAAAATAGAATACGATTTTAACAAGTATTTTTCGCTGGGTGCAAATTATCGTTTTGGAAACAACCCTGATAAAGATGGTAATGCACAATGGTTTGGGCGTTACGCCGTAGAAGCAAAAACCGGTTACGACTGGAAAAAGCTGGAAGCACAGTTTCGTTTGAGGTACACCAATTTCGACGATTTTGGTGGCGACGACAGCGATCGTAGCAATTACCTGCGCATGAAATTCCAATTGGAATACGACATCAAAAAACTCGATCTGAAACCCTATGCCTTATATGAACTTTACCGTAACCTTGCTCAAGGTGAATTTACAAAAGCCCGCTGGGAAGGTGGTTTGCAGTACAAAATCAATAAACATCATCATGTAGGTGCCTACTTCCGTTTAAACGACTACCTGGTTAACGACGATGAAAGTGTAAAAATACTGGGGCTTTCCTATAAATTCAAATTCTAGTAGCCCTTTCAATTTTGGCGGCACACAGCATCTTGATAGAACCTTGCTAAAGCGCAATCGCTGACCTTCACTTCTTTGTGAATTTTCGGTTCTGAATAAGTATTCTAATTTTTCGCGAATCAGAATCGTTTTCACCTATCTTACCTCTTTGTTCTTTATTGTCAATTAATCTTGTTTTTAAAATTCAGGTTAAAAAAGTGTAGTATTGTTTTGAAAATGTGACATAATATGACAAAATACACGATAAATGTTCATTTTTGTGACAACGGGTAGTTGTAATATTGTTTGAAGATGGAGATAAACTGCAAAAAAGTCGGGAATGAATGTTACGGATTACGCGAGATGATCTTGCTTTTCGACATCAGTCAACGCTTGATCCAAACCCGTCAGCTAAAAGATGACCTGCCAACCGTTCTGCGTATGATTGTTGAATACCTGGAAGCAGAACGCAGTTTTTTGAGCATATTTAATCGCGAAAATTCAAAAATTTATATTGAGGCGGCTTATGGATTAAGTTCGGCTCAGCAGGCAAAGGGAAAATACGACCTGGGCGAAGGAATTACCGGAAAAGTGGTGGAAATGGCGCGGCCGGTGGTGATTGAAAAAATCTCTAAATCAAGTTTGTTTCTGAATAAAACCAATCAGGAAACGTACAAAGACGGAAAGGAATTGTCGATTATTTGCGTACCCATCGTTGATAACGCAAAGGTAGTTGGCACATTAAGCGTAGTTCGTGTTTTCAATCCCCGCATCAGTTTCGATGAAGACATCAGAATGCTTACCATCATCGGTTCACTGATTGGTCAGGTAGTCCGTTCGAAACAGGAGCGTCTGGAAGAAATGGAACTTTTGAAGCAGAAGAACCTGGAACTCGAGAGCAAACTTTCGGGGGTAAAAAACCTGAATATGATCGGCAATTCATCGAAAATGCGCGATGTTTTTTCGTTGGTTCAAATGGTTGGCAAAACCAATTCCACCGTGCTTATTCGCGGAGAAAGCGGGGTAGGTAAAGAGCTGGTAGCCGATGCCCTGCACATGGCCAGCACCCGTGCAGGCAAGCCTTTTGTAAAGGTAAACTGTTCGGCTTTGCCCGAGTCGCTCATCGAAAGCGAATTATTTGGTCACGAAAAAGGAGCTTATACAGGTGCCGATTCGCAACGCAAAGGCCGTTTCGAACTGGCCGATAAAGGAACCATATTTCTCGATGAGATTGGTGATATTCCACTTTCGGCCCAGGTGAAAATTCTGCGTATCATTCAGCAGCGGCAATTCGAGCGTTTGGGAGGCACTGAAACAATAAGCAGTGACGTTCGGATTATTGCTGCCACCAACCGTAACCTCGAAGAAATGATTAAGAACGGAGAGTTCCGCGAGGACCTGTATTACCGGATCAACGTATTCCCGATTTTTATTCCTTCGTTGCGCGAACGTCGGAACGATATTCCGCTGTTGGTGGATCACTTCATCGAAAAATTCAATAAACAGAATAATTCAAAAATAAAACGAATAACCACTTCGGCCCTGAATATGCTGATGGTTTATTCGTGGCCGGGCAATATTCGAGAGCTTGAAAATTGCATTGAACGTTCGTGTATTTTGAGTACCGACAATGTAATTCACAGCTACCATTTACCGCCATCGCTGCAAACGGCTGATTCTACCAATACATCGGCCAAAGGAGGAATGATGTACACCGTTGAGCAGGTTGAAAAACAATTGATCAGAGAAGCACTGACTACCTCGAAAGGCAATATTGTAAAAGCTGCCGAAAGCCTGAAAGTTACCGAGCGGATGTTGGGGACACGCCTGAAAAAATACCGGATAGAAGCGTGGCGCTATAAAGTTTAGAGCTTCTTCATGTCGATTTTACAAAATCTGTTTACTTTTATATCCTTATAGATTTCAATACCATGCATCTCGTACAAGTCGACTTAAATAATGACAATCACTGTGTGGCAGTAGTAAGTTTGCTGAACGACTACATGCTCGATGATATGGGAATTGGTGAAGAAATGCCTCACGGGCTTGGACCAAAAATAATTAGCGGTCTGAGGCGTCACAAGGCTTATCTCGGTTTTCTGGTTGAAATAAAAGGTAAATATGCGGCACTTGCCAATTGTAACCTGAACTTTTCGACCTGGAAAGCCAAACCGCTGATAAATATTCACGATTTTATTGTTTCTCCTGAATTCCGGGAAAGGGGAGTAGGCTTATTTCTTTTAAAAGCCATAGAGAATTATGCCATAGAGAATGGCTATTGCCGTATCAATCTCGAAGTTCGGCAAGACAACTACAAAGCCCAAAATCTTTATAAAAAGGCCGGATTCAAAGAATGCGATCCCAACAATTATTTCTGGGAAAACCTAATCGTCTGAAAACATAAACATCTTCCGTATTCCGACTCCCTCACACGATTTACCGTCTTTTGATGCGCTATCATCCTGTAAATTTTTTTCCTACCAAATTGTAGGTTAAGCCTATGTTAAGTGAGGTTATGTGCTTGGTATTCAGTGCTTGGTGTAATGTGTCACCTAAATGTGCTGTTGGTTCGACGATCCTACATATTTGTAGGATTTACAATAAGTTTTTTCTCCCGCAATTAAAATTTTGAATTTTTAATCGACAGATATTCAATGTGATAGAATTGAAGTTTTTGGTCTACGTGTTCTTTAACATGTTTTTTGGCACAGCTATCGTTAAAGGTCTGCCAAACGAAAAATAAATTTTAAAACTAAGAACGATGAGAAAGATTGCTATTTACGGAAAAGGTGGTATTGGGAAATCAACCACAACGCAAAACACAGTTGCAGGGCTTGTTGAAGCCGGAAAAAATGTAAAAGTAGTAGGATGTGATCCAAAAGCTGACTCAACACGCTTGTTACTTGGTGGCTTGGCACAAAAAACTGTTTTGGATACGCTTCGTGAAGAAGGCGAAGATGTAGATCTCGACGACATTGTAAAAGTAGGATACGGCGGTGTACGTTGTGTTGAATCAGGAGGTCCGGAACCAGGAGTTGGTTGTGCCGGTCGTGGTATTATCACCTCAATTAACCTGTTGGAACAACTTGGTGCATGGGACGAAAGCTTCAAAATCGACTATACCTTCTACGATGTATTAGGTGACGTTGTTTGTGGTGGTTTCGCTATGCCGATCCGCGAAGGTAAAGCCGAAGAGATTTATATCGTTGTTTCGGGTGAAATGATGGCCATGTATGCTGCCAACAATATCTGCAAGGGTATTAAAAAATATGCTCAAGCCGGTGGTGTTCGTTTAGGCGGTTTGATCTGTAACTCACGAAAGGTTGACAACGAATCTCAAATGATCGAAGAGTTGGCTAAACGTTTGGGAACTCAAATGATTCACTTTGTTCCTCGCGACAACATGGTTCAACGCGCCGAAATCAACCGAAAAACGGTAATCGAATACGATCCTGAACATTCTCAGGCTGATGAGTACCGCGCTTTGGCAAAAGCGATTGATCAAAACGAATTGTTTGTCATTCCTGAGCCACTTGAAATTGAAGAGCTCGAGAAATTATTGATCGATTTCGGAATTGCCAGCTAATAATTTTAAAAATCAACTTAAAAGGAGGACTAACCATGTTAATGATAAGAGCCATAATTCGCCCTGAAAAATCAAGTAAAGTTTTGAAGGCGTTATTCGAAGCCGGTTACATTGCAGTAACCAAAATCCCTGTTGTGGGACGTGGAAAACAACGCGGGATTAAAATCGGAGATATAACCTACGATGAACTTCCAAAAGAAATGTTGATCATGGTGATAAAAGACGAGGACAAAGACTTCGCAATTAGCACCATTATGGAAGCTGCGCGCACCGAGCCTAAAGGTGCATTCGGCGATGGGAAAATTTTTGTAACCTCAGTTGAAGAGGCCTATACCATCAGCCGCGGAACAAAAGAATTATAATCCTAAAATCAGACGATTATGAAGATGATATTAGCGATTATCCGCATCGATAAAATGAACGAAACAAAAAAGGCTTTGACTGAAGCCGGCATCACATCGATGACTGCAACCGGAAAAGTTTTCGGACGCGGAAAAGGTTTTTGGGATGCCAAAGTGATGGAAGGTGCCAAGCAGGATATGCCTGAAGCACTTACCCATCTCGGAAAAGAACCCAGGCTCAGACCTCAGCGTGTACTCAATATTGCGGTTTCCGACCACAATGTGCAATTAACAATCGATACAATTATCGAGGTTAATCAAACACCTGCTCCCGGCGACGGAAAAATCTTTGTACTTCCACTGGACGATGCATTCCGTGTTCGTACCGGCGAAACAGGAACGACTATTCTTTAATTAGTAAAGACAATATTATGCCGAACAAAAAAAATTATATAAACGGATTACCGGATCCCTCGGAATTTAAAGAGGAGATGCTGAAGAAATACCCGCGAAAAGTGGCAAAGAAAAGAGACAAGGCAATGATCATAAACGATCCTGCCGAAGGTCAGGAAATTCTTGCCAACGTTCGTACCATTCCTGGGATTATTACACAGAGAGGATGTACTTATGCAGGGTGTAAAGGTGTGGTTCTCGGGCCAACACGCGACATTATAAACCTGGTTCACGGACCGATCGGATGTAGTTTTTATGCCTGGTTGACAAGGCGTAACCAAACGCGTGCCGAAAAGGGCGATCCCAATTTTATGACCTATGCTTTTTCTACCGATATGCAGGACGAAAACATTGTATTCGGTGGAGAAGAAAAACTGAAAAACGCCATCCGCGAAGCTTTTGAAATATTTAATCCAAGTTCAATTGGTATCTTTTCAACCTGTCCGGTTGGTTTGATCGGTGACGACGTTCACTCGGTAGCACGTGAAATGAAGGCGGAGCTTGGAATCAACATCTTTGGTTTTAGCTGCGAAGGTTACCGCGGAGTTTCGCAGTCGGCCGGTCACCACATTGCCAATAACGGAATCTTTAAACATGTTGTGGGTAACACAGATCGTCCGCGCACCGGAAAATTTCAGGTGAACCTTTTGGGTGAATACAACATTGGTGGTGATGCTTTCGAAATTGAAAGAATATTCGAAGAGTGCGGTCTTACACTGCTTTCAACTTATAGCGGTAACTCAACTGTCGAAAGTTTTGCTTACTCGCACACCGCCGACCTGAACATGGTAATGTGTCACCGTTCCATCAACTACATTGCTGAGATGATGGAAGAAAAATACGGTATTCCATGGATCAAAGTGAACTTTATTGGAGCTGATGCTACGGCTAAAACACTGCGAAAAATTGCCGATTACTTTGGAGATAAAGAATTATCAGAAAAAGTGGAAGTGGTTATCGCCCGCGAATCGGCTAAAGTAAAAGCTGTTGCCGACCTTGTTAAACCTAAAGTGGAAGGAAAACTGGCCATGATGTTTGTAGGTGGATCACGTGCTCACCACTACCAGGAATTGTTTACCGAACTTGGAGTTCGCGTGGTTTCTGCAGGTTACGAGTTTGCTCACCGCGACGACTACGAAGGCCGCGAGGTAATTCCTAACATCAAAATTGACGCCGATACCCGTAATATCGAAGACCTGAGTGTAACGAAAGACGATGAAAATTACCGCGACGACCTCGTGGCTAAAAAAGCCCAACTCGAAGAGAGCGGTTATGAATTCAGAGATTACAAAGGTATGATGCCTGATATGTCAAAGAATTCACTGGTAATCGACGATGTAAACCACTGGGAAACTGAAAAACTGATTGAGTTCTACAAACCCGACATTTTCTGTGCGGGTATTAAAGAAAAGTATGTGGTTCAGAAATACGGAATTCCGTTAAAACAGCTTCACTCTTACGATTACGGTGGCCCATACGCTGCTTTTGGCGGTGCAATTAATTTCTACAAAGAAATGGAGCGCATGCTTGGTACCGATATCTGGAAACTGGTTGATGCTCCCTGGAAACATGAGCCGGAAATAGTGGGAAGTGTTACTTATGACTCATAAAATTAGGAGGAAACGACCATTATATCCGATCTGATATTGTACAAGGATGAAGAATTAATGGGAGTTACATGAGTTGCCTTTTTAAGTTAATAATTTAAACGAATGAAATTATCATGTTATTACGACATACAACAAGCAACGTAAAAGAGAGAAAAGCATTAACAGTAAACCCGGCAAAAACCTGCCAGCCGGTTGGTGCAATGTACGCAGCACTCGGAGTGCACGGATGTTTACCACACAGCCACGGTTCACAGGGCTGCTGTTCGTATCACCGTAGCGCTTTGACACGCCACTACAAAGAACCGGTAATGGCTGCAACCAGTTCGTTTACTGAAGGTTCTTCGGTATTCGGCGGTCAGGCCAACCTTTTGCAGGCGATCGATAATATTTTTACCATTTACGAACCTGATATCATCGCAGTGCACTCAACCTGTCTTTCAGAAACCATCGGTGACGACCTTGGACAGATTGTAAAAAAAGCACTCGACGATGGTAAAATTCCGGAAGGAAAACACGTGGTTCAGGCATCAACACCTAGTTATGTTGGTTCTCACGTAACCGGATATGCCAACATGCTGGAGGCTTTTGTGAAGTATTTCGCCTACAACACCGAAGAAAAAATCCGTCAGGTAAACCTGCTTTCAGGTTGGGTGGAGCCTTCTGATATGCGCGAATTGAAAAGAATTGCAGGTTTAATGGATATTAAAACCGTGCTTTTGCCTGATACTTCCGATGTGCTTGATACGCCAATGACCGGTGAATATAAAATGTATCCCAAAGGTGGAACCACCGTGGAAGAAATTGCAAGCATGGGAAACAGCATGAAAACCGTTGCCATGGGCGAGTGGGGTGCTAAAAGCGCTGCTGTAATGCTCGACAACAAATGCAAAGTGCCGTTCAGCCTTACTGAAGTGCCAATCGGATTAAAAGCTACCGACCGTTTCATTCAGGAATTGTCGCTGGCCGGCAAAATTTCTATTCCTGAAGTCATTACAGAAGAACGCGGACGCCTGGTTGACGTGATCACCGACATGCACCAGTATTTATATGGTAAGCGTGTAGCTCTTTTCGGCGATCCTGATACACTGATCCCATTGACTGAATTCCTGGTTGACCTGGATATGAAACCGGTTTACATTGTTTCAGGAACTCCGGGTAAAGTTTTCGATAAACGCATGGCCTCGATTCTGAGCGAAAAAGTACCGGAAGCCAAATACAAAAACGGCCCGCAGGCCGATATGTTCCTGATGCATCAGTGGATCAAGGAAGAGCCGGTGGATCTGTTGATCGGTAACACTTACGGTAAATACATTTCTCGCGACGAAGGTATTCCTTTTGTTCGCATGGGATTCCCGATCCTCGACCGCATTGGTCACAGCTACTTCCCTACAGTTGGTTACCAGGGAGCCATTCGTATTCTCGAGAAAATGCTCGGAGTGATCATGGACCAACAGGATGCCACTGCTCCGGAAGAGTCTTTCGAGTTGGTTATGTAACTAAACAACAATAACTACCTCTCCTCCCGGGGAGCTCGTTTTCCCGGGAGGTCATCTTTAAAACAAGTGCATCATGAACAGTTTTTTAAAAGACCGCGAAACTCAAATTGTAACCAAAGGGAAAAACAGCGCAGAAGTTGCCTGTGAAAAGAATAGTCTGGCCGGTTCAGTTAGCCAGCGTGCGTGTGTGTTTTGTGGTTCGAGGGTGGTATTATACCCGATAGCCGATGCACTTCACGTCATTCACGGCCCCGTAGGTTGTGCTTCATACACCTGGGATATCCGTGGTGCGCTTTCATCAGGACCGCAACTTCACCGCCTGAGTTTTACCACCGATTTAAAAGAAAAAGATGTGGTGTTTGGAGGTGAGAAAAAATTATATCATTCCCTCTGCGAGTTAATCGACAAACATCAACCCAAAGCTGCCTTTGTTTTTTCAACCTGTATAATTGGTGTTATCGGTGATGATGTGGAAGCCGTTTGCCGCCAGGTGACTCGTGAAAAAGGAATCGATGTTATTCCGGTAATGTCGGAAGGTTTTAACGGAACCAAAAAGGATGGCTACAAAATTGCCTGCGATGCCATTTCAAAACTGGTGGGAACCGACGATTCTTACACACCTTCGAAATACTCCATCAACATTTTGGGGGATTTTAACCTCGCCGGTGAACTCTGGATTCTTGCTGAATATTACAGAAAGCTTGGAGTTGAGCTGGTTTCGTGCATGACCGGAGATGGTCGTGTAGCCGAAATTCGCCGCGCACACAAGGCCACACTCAATGTGGTACAATGTTCCGGATCGATGGTCCATCTTGCCAAAGACATGAAAGAAAAATACGGGATCCCGTTTATGAAAGTTTCCTACTTCGGAATCGAAGACATGTCGGATGCTTTGTACGAAGTGGCCCGTTATTTCAAAGATGAGGAGATGATGGAAAAAGCCCGTACACTGGTTCGCGATGAAATCTCAAAATTACTTCCGGCACTGCAACCTTACCGTCAGAAACTGGAAGGAAAGAAAGCAGCCATTTATGTTGGCGGTGCATTTAAAGCCATTTCGCTGGTGAAAGCGCTGCGACTGATCGGAATGAAAACAGTGGTGGTTGGATCGCAAACCGGTAATACCGACGATTACAAACTGCTGAAAGAACTTTGCGACGATGGAACCATAATCGTTGATGACTCAAATCCGAATGAACTTTCGGAATTTGTAAAACTCACCGGGGCAAACCTGTTCATCGGTGGTGTTAAAGAACGCCCGATTGCACACAAACTCGGTCTCGGGTTCTGCGACCACAACCACGAACGCAAGGAAGCACTCGCCGGCTATGTCGGTATGATGAACTTTGCAAAAGAAGTGTATGCGTCGGTAACCAGCCCGGTTTGGAAATTCATAAAATAGACAGCCATGTTCGAAACAAATAAAGTATTACATAAAGGTACAGATTACAAAGCCACACAAAACGCATGTAAATTGTGTTCGCCGCTTGGTGCCAGCGTGGCTTACAAAGGTTTTGAAGGCTGTGTTCCGCTTATTCACGGCTCGCAGGGCTGTGCCACGTACATTCGCCGCTACCTGATCAGCCATTATAAAGAACCCATCGATATTGCTTCATCAAATTTCACCCAGGATTCCACTATTTTCGGAGGTGACAGAAATTTTAAACTTGCGGCTCAGAATATTATCAATCAATACAAGCCCAAAATTATTGGAATTTCTACCACCTGCCTCAGTGAAACCATCGGTGATGATGTAACGCTTTTTCTTCATGAGCTGAAAAGTGAGGATTTTGATGGCAAAACAGAATTTGTTGTGGCTTCAACACCCAGTTACCAGGGCACGCACATCGACGGTTTTCATGAAGCTGTTGCGTCGGTAGTTCGCAAGTTTGCTAAAAAAGCTGCTCCCGGAAACCATATCAACCTTTTCCCGGGCTTTATTTCAACAGAAGATATTCGTCTTTTAAAAGAAATAGTTGCTGATTTTGGTCTTGAAACGGCCATTCTTCCTGATTATTCCGAGAGTCTGGATAACCCGGTTTGGGATACTTACAAACGTATTCCCGAAGGCGGAACCACAATAGAGGAAGTTGAAAAAAGCGGTTCTGCCAAAGCTTCCATCGAATTCGGTACCGTGCTGAATCTTGGAAAACTGAGTGGCCGGGTAAAAAATCTGAATGTCACAAAAACCGGGGCACAGTACCTTGAAAAGCAAATGGATGTGCCGCTTGTACGTTTGCCTATGCCAATCGGGATCACTCAAACCGACAGCTTTTTTGAAGAACTCGAAAAACTTTCGGGAAAGAAAACGCCAGAAAAATACACCAAACAACGTGGCCGCCTGATTGATGCCTACGTCGATGCCCACAAATATGTATTCGGAAAGAAAGCCGTGGTTTACGGCGAAGAAGATTTTGTGGTAGGCATGTGTGCCTTCCTCGACGAGATCGGGATTGAAATTGCACTGGCAGCTTCAGGTGGCGAAAGTGGTTTGCTCGAACAGGAAATTTTGAAATACTGTCCCGAGAACGGGAATAAAATCACTGTTCGTGAAGGCTACGATTTCGAGTCGATAAAAGAATGGTGCCAAAGTAACAAACCTGATATTCTGATCGGGCACAGCAAAGGATATTACATCGCCCGCGAACTGGGTATCCCGATTATCCGTGTTGGATTTCCAATTCACGACCGTATCGGCGGACAGCGCATTAAACACCTGGGCTACGCCGGAACCCAGGAACTATTTGACAAAATAGTTAATGCGCTGATCGAGTACAAACAAGATTCATCACCGGTAGGATATAAATATATGTAGTAACAAGTAGTGAGTAGCTAGTAATGAGGAGTGAGGTTGGCTCAAAGCTCACAGCTCGAAGCTCACAGCTAAAAAAGATAAGTTATGATTGACATTAAAACACATCCATGTTTCAATAAAGAAGCCAAAGGCAAATATGCCAGGGTACATCTTCCGGTTGCTCCGCAATGCAATATTCATTGTAATTATTGTAAACGCGATTTCGACTGCGTGAACGAAAGTCGTCCCGGTGTTACAAGCGAAGTACTTTCTCCTGAACAGGCTTTGGCTTATACGATCAGGTTGAAAGAGAAAATGCCGAATTTATCGGTGGTGGGAATTGCAGGTCCCGGCGATCCGTTTGCCAACCCGATTCAAACCATGACCACGCTTCGCCTGATCCGTAAAGAATTTCCGGAAATGATTCTTTGCCTTTCTTCAAACGGGCTGAATGTGTTGCCCTATGTCGATGAACTGGCCGAATTGAAAGTCAGCCATGTAACAATAACTATAAATGCTACTGAAGCCGAAACGTTATCGCAACTGTATAAATGGGTGCGTTTCGAGAAGCGTGGATATTTCGGAAAACAGGCAGCTGAGATTCTGCTAAAAAACCAGTTGGAAGCAATAAGGGCCTTAAAACGTGCCCGAATTACCGTGAAGGCAAATACAATTGTGGTTCCGGGAATTAACGACGGCAAAGTGATTGAAGTGGCTAAAAAAATGCAGGAACTTGGTGTTGACCTGATGAATACTATCCCGCTTTACCCGGTTGAAGGAACTCCTTTCGAAGATTTTGAAGAGCCTTCTCCAAAAATGATGAAGGAACTGCGTCAGGAGATAAAAGAATATCTGCCGCCAATGACACACTGTGCACGCTGTCGTGCAGATGCTGTTGGGTTGCTCGGACAAGATGATGCGGAAGCAAAACGTATTCTTTCTGAAGTTTCCAATCTTTCGGTTAATCTCGATGAGTCGCGTCCGAATGTAGCCGTGGCCAGTTACGAAGGTTTGCTGGTGAATCAGCACCTGGGAGAGGCTCAGCAGCTATTTATTTTCCGCGAAACACCAAACGGTTATAAGTTGGTTGAACAACGTCCGACACCAAAACCGGGTGCAGGCAACTCGCGCTGGGAAGAGCTGGGTGGAGTGATCAGTGACTGTCGTGCTTTGCTGGTGGGAGGAATCGGGCCGTCACCATCTTCAATTATCGGTCGTTCGGGAATAAAAATAGTGGAAATGACCGGTTTAATCGATGAGGGACTCGACGCCGTCTATAAAGGAAAAGAACTGAAAACCCTGAAAAAAGCCGATGTATTCAAATGCGGTGCCGATTGTTCGGGCAAAGGAACCGGCTGCGGATAAAAGCCCTGAAAGGGCGAAAACATTATAGCCCGGGGCAACACCCAGAGAGAGAAATAAAGTACGAAATCACGCTCCACGTTGCGGAGTAGATAAAAGAGGAAAAGTTATTTGGAGCGCAAGTAAGAGCAGTTCAAAAAAGAAAGAATTCTAATAATATTTATAAGTTATGAGAATAGCAGTAACAACAACCGATGGGAAGAAAGTGGATCAGCACTTTGGTAAAGCTACCCGATTTGATGTGTACGATGTAGAAGGCACTGAAATGACATTAGTCGAATCGCGCGATGTGACATCATATTGCGATTGTGAAAAAGATGTACCCGCTGATCCGGCTCACAAATTCTCGCCCGATCGGTTTTCAGTGGTAAAAGAAAAGTTACATGACTGCGACAAATTGTACACCGTTCAGATTGGCGAAACACCAAAATCGCAATTCGACATCATCGGGATTGCCGTGCAAACCTGCACCTGCGACGTAAATAAAATTCCCGGATGCAGCGGAAACTGTAAATAACAAATCAACAAAGTATAAATCTTCGGAAGTCTGTTGATTCTTCAAATCTCCCCTAGAGGGGAGATCCCGGGTCCCGGGAGAGGGGTGAAGTTGAACTTCCGACTAAAGAAATCAATCATGAAACGAGCGAATAATACAATTCTTTTATAGAAAAATTATTCCTGGCGAGTTACATCGAATACAAATAAAAACTTTAAATAATAATGAGATGAAAAAACCAGATTATCACATTCTTGTGTGCAACTCGTACCGGGTTGCCGGCGATGCCAAAGGCTACTGTAACAAAAACGGGGGAGCCGATTTTATACAATATATAATGGAAGAATGCAACGACCGCGGATTAGACGTCGCAGTTTCATCTACTGCCTGTTTAAATGTGTGTTCGCAGGGTCCGGTGATGGTGATCCACCCCAATAACTTTTGGTACGGAGGATTGACCGAAGAAAGAATTGATGACATTTTAGATGCACTTGAAGAGGGGGAAGCTGTTGAAGAGTATCTCATAAGCGATTAGAAAAGTTAAACTGTTTATACCAACAGTTTACCTCCTCTTTTTCCATAAATCGAATCAAACCTGAATAATCCCCGGATTTAATCCGGGGATTCAATTAATTGTTTTGTCGGGCTCATGCTCATAAAAATGGAAGTTATGATGAATAAGAGGAATCCATATATTATTGATACTACCCTCCGCGACGGGGAACAGGCTCCGGGAGTGGTTTTTTCGCTGAAGGAAAAAATTGAGATAGCCGGGTGGCTGGATCGGTTGGGAATACCTGAGCTCGAAATCGGCACACCGGCCATAAGCCGCTCGGAACAAAACGACATTCGGTGTTTGCTGAACCAGGGATTTGCGTTTAAATCAACTTGCTGGGCACGCGCCACCCGTCATGATTTGAATGCTGTGCTGAATACCGGGGCCGATCGCGTAAATCTGAGTTTTCCGGTTTCCGATATTCAGTTAATGGCACTTGGGAAATCTACTGATTGGGTGTTTAGCGAACTTCCCGAAATAATGAAAATGGCTACCGACCATTTTTCGTTTGTAGCCGTCGGTGCGCAGGACGCTTCACGAGCCGACAGAAACCTGCTGAAAGAATACATTGCCGCAGCACACTATTATGGCGCCCAACGCATCCGGATTGCAGATACGGTTGGCATCCTTAATCCACAAAGTACAAAAGAACTTTTCGAAGACCTTAGTTTTGCATTTCCGCAAATTGATTTTGAATTTCACGGCCACAACGATTTTGGAATGGCTACGGCCAACCATGCAGTTGCGTTGACTTCAGGAGCTTCATCAGCGAGTTTAACGGTTAATGGTTTGGGTGAGCGTGCCGGCAACGGAGCGCTGGAAGAAGTGATTTATGCGTTGAAATATTCGTACGGGATCGATCTTGGTTACAACGGAAATCTGTTGAACAGACTTTCTGCTTTAGTGGAAACTATCTCAAAACGGCAGCTTCCATTGTCGAAACCGGTAACAGGCGCCATGGCATTTTCGCACGAGTCGGGCATTCACTGCCGTAGTTTGAAAGAAAATCCTTTAAGTTACCAGCCTATTAATCCTGAAGAGATTGGCCGCGATATGTTATTTGTTATCGGCAAACATTCCGGCACAGGGGCGCTTTCCGATTTTCTCGAAAAAAGAAACATTTTCCTTTCAAAAACTGACTTGACTGACCTTGTATCGAGGATAAAAGCAAAGTCATCCAAGCTTAAACGAGACCTCAACTTTAGTGAAATTAAAACATTGATACCTGAACATCAGGTTCGACTTTCAATATAAACTTAACAACAGACATCATGGAAGAGTGGAAAAAATATTACGATGAGGCAGCCAGTTATTCGAAAGCAGCTTCCGGAGCGTTTAGAAAAAAACGCCTTGGTGCACATGTTATATATAACCTGATTGGGCTGGCCATTGAGAATTACCTCACAGCAGTTTGTATGAGCATGAATATGCTGCCCGAACACAGCAGCGTTGGTTCTATGCTGGCATTATTAAAAAAACAGGTGGAAGTTCCGGAAACTTTCTTTGGAGAAGCACGCTTTATGAATAAATTTATGAATTTTTGTTCCCTGGATATAATGGAAACACCGGAACCTGATTCGTCTGCACTGGAAAGAATGTTGAGTTTTACGGAAGATGTGAAAGGTTTTACCGAAGAAATTCTGAATGTTCAGTCATAGCAAATTTGATTTTTCAGGATAATATGAGAGTAGTACGGACAATTACATATTTAATAGTACTGGTAGTTCTGTTTTCAGCGTGCAGCTCGAAGAAGTCGCCACAGAAACAGGAACTGCTGGTTTTTTGTGCTGCCAGTTTAACCGATGTGATTACCGATATTACTTCCTCTTTTGAAGAAACAACAAAAATTGATGTAAAACTTAACCTGGCGTCTTCAGGAACTTTGGCGCGTCAGATAGAAAATGGTGCTCAACCCGATCTTTTTATTTCGGCTAATAAAAAGTGGCTCGATTATTTAATTGAAAAAGGAATTGCCGATTCAACATTGTCAAACCGGATTGCCGGGAACCGGATGGTTTTGGTGACGCCTTTAAAATCCTCTTTGCAAGCTTTTCAATTTTCCGATACCACTAATTTGCCTGAATTGTTCGACGGCCGCCTGTCCATCGGAGACCCGCAACATGTGCCGGCCGGAGCGTATGCCACGCAGATTCTGGAGAACCTTGGCTATGCTGATGAATTGAAGCCGCGCTTCCTTCCTGCAAAAGATGTGCGTTCGGCACTCATGGTTGTTGAACTGGGCGAGGTTGAAGCCGGCATCGTATATAAAACCGATGCACTGAAATCGGGGAAGGTAAAAGTGCTGGCCGAGTTTCCCGATTCGCTGCACCAGCCGGTAGGATATTATATGTGTAGTATAAAAGGAGCCGAAAATGATCGTTCGCTCCAACTATATAATTATATTGTATCCGAAAAAATGACGCCGGTTTGGGAAAAATACGGTTTCAAACGCTAAACAGTATTGATTGACCTTTTCACATATTCTCCGGCCGAGTGGGATGCAATTCGGCTGTCGCTCAAAGTCGCCGTACTTTGCACCATCTTTATTTTACCCATAGCCATTCTCGTCGGATGGGGCCTGGCCCGGAAAGCATTTTTCGGAAAATCCATCATCGAAGGTATCGTTCACTTACCACTTGTACTTCCTCCTGTTACAGTTGGCTATATATTATTAATAGTATTTGGTAGAAATGGCTGGCTTGGAAGTTTCTTTTACGAGCATTGGGGAGTCCAGATCGCTTTTTCATTTCCGGCAGCGGTCATCGCTGCAATTGTTGTAGCCTTTCCACTGGTTACCCGTTCAATCCGATTGTCGGTTGAACTGGTTGACAAAAACTACGAAGATGCTGCCCGGACTTTGGGAGCTTCCAACCTGAGAGTATTTTTCACCATTACACTTCCGCTGGCACTGCCGGGAGTATTGAGTGGGGCCATCCTTGCATTTGCCCGAAGCCTGGGCGAGTTTGGTGCCACCATTTCTTTTGCCGGTAACATTGCCGGCGAAACACAGACCTTGCCGCTTGCTATTTTTTCCAGTATGCAGGTACCGGGTCAGGAAGCTTCAACCTTAAAGCTGGTAATTGTGTCGGTGCTGCTTTCGCTGGCTGCCATGATTGGAGCCGAATACCTGAACCGTCGAATTTTAAATCGGAAAAGATGAGTGCGGTAATCAAATTCGATATACAATTACGACGGAAGGAGTTTTTCCTGAATGTAAAAGCCGAAATCTCGGAAGGCATTACGGGTATCTACGGTCCGTCGGGACATGGCAAAACAAGTATGCTAAATGCAATTGCCGGGTTGGTTAAACCAGAGTCGGGTTATGTAATATTAAACGAAACCCCGGTTTTCGATTCGAAAGAACGGATTAATATGCCGGTCCGCAAGCGAAAAGTAGGTTACGTTTTTCAGGATATCAGGCTTTTCCCACACCTTTCAATTTTGAAAAACCTGGAATACGGTATCAACAGAAATACCGAAAGCAACATTAGTGTTGATGAAGTAACCGACATATTAAAGATAAAGCATCTGCTGGATAAAAAGCCCGATGAGTGTTCGGGAGGAGAGAAGCAGCGGATTTCTATTGGGCGCGCACTGTTAAGTGGTGCGCAGGTGTTAATGATGGACGAGCCGTTCTCGGCTGTCGATGTGCAACTGCGCAGTACCATTATTCCTTTTCTGACTGCCCTCAACAAACGTTTCCGGATTCCAATATTAATAGTAAGTCACGATCTGCCCGATCTGCTTAGTCTTACCGACCATTTATTATTATTAAAGAATGGGGCAATAAGTGCCTTTGGAAAGTTTCAGGATCTGATAGTTGATGAAAACAACATTGAATTAATGCGCGATGCCGGACTCTACAATGTTTTTGATCTTTGTGTTTTTGCCACGTTGCCTCAAAAGAACATGGTATTGCTGCATAGTCCCGCAAGCGAATTTCAGGTACAGGTGCTTTTGCAATCCTTTTTAAATCCGAATATCGAAGTTGAACAGAGAATTAAAGTGCTGATTCGGCCCGAAGATATTTCCATTGCACTAAAACCGGTTGACCAAATTTCGCTCCGAAACCAGATTCCGGGTACTATCGAAAAGATATTTTCAAGGAATGGACTTGCATTCTGCCTGGTTGATGCAGGAGAAAAGGTGCTGGTCGAAATCACCGAGGCGTCGAAAAAGAATATGAATCTGAACGTGGGTACTACGGTATACTGCCTCTTCAAATCGGCGGCCCTAAAAATGTTTGAATAATTTTCAATTGGCTTGTATTTGATCTTCAGTTCATTGTATGTATGGACGAAATATTTCTTTAATTATTTTGTAGAACATGTTTGGAAATATAAAATCCTTGTTTACTTTTGCACCCGCTTTTACAGCGAAGTTCACTGAGGGATTGAAACACGGAACATAGCAAAGGAGACGATGCTTTGAGGTGGATTATATATTTGATGAGATTTTCAACGAATAAAAAAACTTCAAAAAAATCGAAATAAAATTTGGATTATTAAAAATGATCTTTACCTTTGCAGCCGCTTTTGAATAGAGGCGAAGTTCTAAGAGATGATGAAGGGGATTTTTGGAATGGAAACGGGCTTGGTTAACG
>NZ_WXUB01000006.1 GCF_011799805.1 Maribellus sediminis | reverse complement strand
CGGCGGGGTTCCACCTCTTCCCATTCCGAACAGAGAAGTTAAGCCCGCCAGCGCCGATGGTACTGCGTAACAGTGGGAGAGTAGGTCGCTGCCACCTTAATTAGAACCTGATTCCTGTAAAGGAGTCAGGTTTTTTTATGGAATAAAACGGGGCAGCCCCGATGACAGGTATCTGATTCGGGTTGGACGAATCTGACGAGGATCAAACTCTGCCGGAGGTGACGGACAATCCTGCCAATCACAGGTGTCGTCAGCAGTGGTCGCTGCCACTCCGTCAACCAACGGACCCGTGTTCAGCTAAGCAAGGGCTTCTTTGTACAATATCTATATTTGAACTTCGTTATTCAATTGTTTTAACCGCTTCGAAGAATGAAGAAATACTTGACCGAACTTTTCAATTCCAACTACTTTTTTGTAACACTTGTACTATTTGTACTTGTTCTTCCATTATCTGAGGCTTTGGTTTCTGTCGCCGGTGGTTTAGTTTTATTAGCTGCATTATTCGAAGATACCTGGCAAAATAAATGGTTACGCCTAAAAAGGCGGAAAGTGAATTTGCTGGTGCCGATTATTTTCATTTTATATGTTGTAAGTACTCTATTCACATTAAAACATGATAAATCGTTTTACGATGTACAAAAGACCATGTTCTACCTCGTGTTTCCTTTTGCTTTCAGTATGGGAAAAGAGATCAATAGCAGGCAGAAACGTTTTATTTTATTTGCTTTTGCTTTTTCTGTTCTTACTGCCATTATTATTTCTTTATTTCGTTGGAAGTACGGACATTTTGAAGAAGATACGTTCAGCATACATAATATAAGCCTCATTTCACATATACGGTTCAGTTTTCAGTTAAACCTGGTGATTTGGTTTCTTGTCTTTTTTCTTTTTTACAATTATTCAGGGATTCAAAAAAAAACTGTACTTACGTTAGTTATACTTTTAGGAATATATGCAGCATTTTTGGCGCTACAACAATCGTTAACAGGTTTGATTGCTTTTGGAGCCGGCGGCCTGTTTTTTTCACTTTACCTATTTTCAAGGTTAAGTAATCCTGAGGCAAAAATACCTTTGGCTGTAGTTTTTGTTTTGTTGGTTACGGTACCGATTATCTATTTAAATAAGGTGGTCAATGATTTTTATGATATTGAAGAGATCAATACTGAAACCATTGATAAGGTAACAGCCCAGGGAAATGCATATTATCATAATTATAAGGATAGCCTGGTTGAAAATGGTCATTATGTGTATCTATATGTCTGTGCAGAGGAAATGCGTGAGGAATGGAATAAACGATCGGAATTAAAGTACGATTCGCTTGGCGAGAATGGCTACCCGGTTTCTTCAACCTTAATACGTTACATTACTTCTAAAGGACTCAGAAAAGACGCCGAGGGGGTGCAGGCTTTAACTGATGCTGATGTTGCCAATGTGGAGAAAGGAATAGCAAACGTCGTATTTGCAAAAAAATATTCACTTTATCCCAGAATTTATCAAACCATTTGGGAATATTATGTTTACACTAAAACGGGTAATTCCAATAACAAATCTTTCTCTCAACGGATTGAATATGTAAAAGCTGCATTTTCGATCATAAAATCGAATTGGTTATTCGGTGTGGGAACTGGTAATTGGCGCACGGCATTTGCTAATGCTTTCGAAGCAAATCATGCACAATTGGATGAAAGTCGGTATGCTTCATCGCACAACCAGTATTTAAATTATATGGTAAAATTCGGGATTCCAGGCTTTATACTGATTATATTCCTGCTGGCTTTTCCGGTTATAAAAACAAGGCGTTATCGCGATCCATTATTTTTGCTTTTCCTCACGTTTATGTTCTTTGTTAATTTTTCAGATTCTAACCTGGAATCGCATATGGGCAGCTCATTCTTTTTCTTTTTTTATTGCTTTTTTCTGACCGGGCCTGCCGTCTACTTAAGGCTAAACAAACCTTCAAACGTAAAATAAATACAGGTCAGTCGTTAATTTTCAAACAATTTGGCTTTCATAGTGTTTGTCTAGTAAAAGTTAAATTGCATTATGGAAAGAAGACAATTTATAGGAACAGTAGGAGTGGTTGCAGCTGCCACGCCATTTATTGGAACACTGGCATCGTGTGCGTCAGAAACTAAAAGCTTTGAAGGACACAAATTTCCCGAGTTACCTTATGCATTCGATGCATTGGAACCTTATATCGATGCCCAAACAATGGAACTGCATTACACCAAGCACCACAACGGATACTTTAACAAATTCATGGCAGCGGCAGAGGGGACTGAACTTCTGAATATGCCAATGGAAGAGATTTTTGCAAGCATAAGTAAACAGGATGCTTCAATCAGAAATAACGGTGGAGGATTTTACAATCACGCACTTTTCTGGGAGAATATGACTCCTGAGCAGGGCGAAATTCCTGCAGACTTGAAGCAAGCCATTGAGACTGATTTTGGTACAGTTGATGCTTTCAAAGAGCAATTCGGAAAAGCAGCTAAAACGCAGTTCGGAAGCGGTTGGGCATGGTTGATTGCTGATAAAGACGGAAAACTGGCTGTAACCAGTACTCCAAATCAGGATAATCCGTTGATGGATATAGTAAGTACAAAGGGAACACCGCTGCTAGGTCTCGACGTGTGGGAACATGCTTATTACCTGCATTATCAGAATAAACGTGCCGATTACGTCGACAATTTCTGGAACATTGTTAATTGGAATGTTGTCAACAACCGATTGGTAAGTTCAAAAGTTTAATCACAGGAGTTTGGTACATAAACAAAGGCCCATTATTTTTACAAAAATTCAAGAAAATTATGGGCCTTAAATTTTGTTTCATCGGAGCAGGTAACCTGGCAACACATTTAGCCCGTGCACTTCACACAAAAGCCGGAGAAGTGGTTCAGGTTTATAGCCGAAGTTTGAGCTCGGCAGAAGTATTGGCTGAACAACTTGATGCAGATTCTACCAACTCAACTTCAGAAATTGTAGCTGATGCTGATATTTATTTCGTAGCCTTAAAAGACGCAGTAGTGCATGAAGTTTTATCGAAAATTGATTTTCAGAATAAACTGCTTGTACACTGTTCGGGAAGTTTGCCACTTTCTGTACTTAATGTTTATTCCGAAAACACCGGCGTGCTTTATCCGCTTCAGACTTTCTCAAAAAGCAGAGAGGTTGATTTTTCACTGATTCCGGTTTTTATCGAAGCAAATTCCGAAAGGAATGAAAACAGGTTGATTGAGATTGCAGAAAAAATCTCGTGCAAAGTTGCAGTGCTGGATTCTGCCAAAAGAAAAAGCCTGCACATCGCTGCCGTTTTCGCCTGTAATTTTGTGAATCATTTCTACACGCTGGCAGCCAACTACCTGGCCGATCAGGAAATTCCATTCGAAGTATTACATCCCCTCATTGAGGAAACAGCCAATAAGGCAACTGAAATGCAGCCTAAACAGGCACAGACCGGACCGGCCATTCGATTCGACGAAAACATAATTAACAATCACCTTGAAAGCTTAATGGAGTACCCCGAATTAAAAGAATTGTACAATTCAATTTCAAGGAGTATTTTTGAACTTCATCAAACAAAAGAATAATGGCATTTTTTAAAGACGAGTTATGCAATGTAAAAGGATTTGTATTTGATGTTGATGGTGTGCTGTCGCGAGATACTTCACCACTTAACGAAGATGGAGATCCGATTCGAACAGCCAATGTAAAAGATGGTTTTGCAATTCGTAGTGCCATAAAAATGGGATATCCTGTTGCGGTTATTACTGGCGGATATATTGAACGCGTGAAGTTGCGTTATACAAAGCTTGGCGTGGAACATTATTACGATAAGGCACGAAACAAAGTAGAATGCCTGAACGATTTTTTGGCCAAAACAAAGTTAAATGCCAACGAGATTCTTTTTATGGGCGACGACCTTGTTGATTTTAATGTGATGCAGGCAGTTGGTGTCGCAACCTGTCCAAACGATGCAGTTCCGGAAATTAAAGAGCTTTCGAAATATATTTCTGATAAAAATGGTGGCGATGGCTGCGTTCGTGATGTTATCGAACAAACACTAAAGGCGCAGGGTAAGTGGTTTACTCCGGAAATGTTGAACTCAAGAGCTTTTTAGTATGAAGTGGTTTCCTGAATATAATTTCATACTGGCTTCAAAATCGCCCCGGAGACAACAATTGTTAAAATCACTCGACATCGATTTTACAGTTCAAACAAAAGAAGTGGAAGAGGTTTATCCGGCTGGAATGTCAAAAGAACAAGTTCCGGTTTTCCTGGCCGAACTTAAAGCGCAGCCATTTATAAAAGAATTAGCCGATAAGGATTTACTTATTACAGCCGATACAATTGTTTGTTTAGGAGACGAAATTCTTGGTAAACCCGAAACATTTCAGGATGCTCTCGAAATGATTCAAAACCTTAGTGGAAAAGAACACCAGGTGATTACCGGTGTTTGTCTTACTACGAATCAAAAATCAAAATCATTTTCATCGCTAACCAACGTGGTTTTCAAAAAGCTAACACTCGAAGAAATAGAATATTACATTCAGGCTTACGAACCTTACGATAAAGCCGGGGCTTACGGAATCCAGGAATGGATTGGCGCCATCGGAATAACTTCAATCGAAGGCTCATTTTATAACGTCATGGGATTGCCCATTCAAAAATTATACGAACAAATTCAAAGATTTTAATCCTTCAACTAAAAAGGTTACAATAATTAGTGTGTTGCATAACAGAGGATTAAATCGAAAACTGTGCTTAACATATTTCACGGATAATTCGTAAATTGAATAGAAAGGCCGATTTAGATCAAATTTCTATATTATGAATTATCCGATTAAATTACTGACGTTTTTATTTGTTTCCGTCTTTTTTGTCGGTGGATGTGCCTTGCAGAAAAATGAAAAAGTTGAAGTCGGATTACTTCTGCATGCACTCGATCGTGAAAGGTGGGAAAAAGATCGCGATTTTCTGGAAGAGAAAGTCAGCGAACTAGGAGGGACCGTAATTGTTAAAATTGCCGAAAACAATGCTGACACGCAATTGAAACAGGCAAAAGAACTGCTCGCCAACGGTGTTGACGTGCTGGTAGTTGTACCCGTTGACCAATTTGCAGCTGCCAGTATAGTAGAAGAAGCGCACAAAAATGATATCAAGGTAATTTCGTACGACAGGTTAATTAAGAATTGTAAGTTGGATTATTATGTCTCGACCGATAACGTTGAGATCGGCGATTTACAGGCTTCATACCTTACTCAAATCAAGCCAACAGGTAACTACGCACTTATTGGTGGGGCCTTGAATGATAACAACAGTCAGTTATTATATCTTGGTCAGCGTAATGTACTTCAACCTTTGGTTGAACGTGGCGACATTAACATCATTTACAACGAATTTACAAATGACTGGAGCGAGGAAGAAGGGTATGCAAATGCAAAAAAATTGTTGAATGGTAATCAGAATGTTGATGCAATAATTTCGGCCAACGATGCCATTGCACGTGGCGTTATCAGAGCGTTGGAAGAAAAAGACAAGGAAGGAGTTCTTGTAGCCGGAATGGATGCAGACCTACCAAATCTTCAACTTATTGTTGCCGGAAAACAAACATGTACCATTTACAAACCGTATGAAAAAATGGCAGCTGCAACCGCAGAACTTGCGGTTAAACTAGCCAAAAGTGGAGAACACGAAAACACTTTCCAGACCGTTAGTAATGGAGCGAAATTAGTGCCAACCGTATTCTTTAACGGAATGATCGTAAACAAGGAAAATCTTAAACTTACTGTAATTTCCGAGGGCTATCAAACGGAGGAGGAAGTTTACAAATAGCAATTTGCTAATTTATCAAAAGGGATTTCGGTGTGAGGTCCCTTTTTTTGTGTCAAAAAATTCTGATTTCGCAACCACCCGGTTGAAATTATTTAAGGTACTGATTCTCATTTATTGCCACCCCGATTAAATTTTGTAGTTTTGCGCTCGATTATTTAGAAAAAGTCTTAATAATTGAAGGAGCATAAAGTCATACAAACAAGACAGTTAACGGAATCAACCTTTGTTATCCGTTTGGAACGAAATGAAATGATTTTTCAGACGGGGCAGTTTATTTTGCTTGGATTCAACGGAATCGATCGCAGGGAATATTCAGTTTACAGTGGCGAGAAGGATGATTTTATTGAAGTACTGGTTCGCGAAGTTGAAGGCGGAAAAGTTTCGGCCAAACTAAAACGTTTAAAAGCTGGTGATACTGTACAGGTTGACGGTCCTTTTGGCTTTTTTAAGTTTTCGCCCGACATGTATGCAGTAAAAAAGTTTCTGTTTGTGGCAACCGGAACCGGTATCAGTCCGTTTCATAGTTTTGTGCGCACACATTCCGAAATGGATTACCGGTTGGTCCATGGTGTTCGTTTTGCAGAAGAAGCTTACGATCACCGGGATTTCGATCCGGACAGGCTTACGCTTTGTACCAGCGGCGAAACGAAAGGAGATTTTTACGGCAGGGTAACCACTTATCTTGCCGAACAGAATATTGAGAAGGATACCAACTGTTTCCTGTGTGGAAACAGCGAAATGATTTATGAAGTATTCGATATCTTAACAGGAAAGGGAATTCCGGTGTCGAATATTTTTTCGGAAGTTTATTTTTAAACGTTGATGATTTTTTTATTCAGGAGCTCAAAGTTCACTTTAAACTTTGAACTTCAAACTTTGAACTTTTTGCATGAAATACCACGTAATAACCTTAGGGTGTCAGATGAATTTGTCGGATGGAGAGCGGGTGAACGCTGTTTTGAATGAAGCAGGTTACGAATGGACCGACAATGAAGAGGAAGCAGGTTTGATTGGAATTCTGGCGTGTTCAGTGCGTCAGAAAGCCATCGACAAGGTATATTCCAGGATACATAAATGGAACAAGTGGAAAAATACTAAGAACCTCGTGACTTTTATTTCGGGTTGTGTATTGCCCGACGATCACGAGAAGTTTTTGAAGCTTTTCGATATAACATTCCAAATGAAAGATCTGCCGAAATTGCCTGAGATGATCAGTCAATACGGTATAGCTACACCAACTCACCTGAAAGTGGGTATCGATCCGCATAACGAGAATATCGAAGAATTCTGGAATGTTAAGCCAAACTATCAATCGGGATTCGAGGCTTTTATTCCGATCCAGAACGGGTGTGATAAGTTCTGTACCTTCTGTGCCGTTCCTTACACACGTGGACGAGAAGTTTCGCGACCATCGAAAGACATAATTACCGAAGTGGCCTTGCTTGTCGCTCAGGGCTACAAATCGATAACACTTCTGGGGCAGAATGTGAATTCCTATGGTCTTGATAAAAAAGGGGAGGAAATCAACTTTCCGCAGTTATTACGCGAAATTGGTGAATTGGGAAATCGCCTGAAAAAAGAATTCTGGTTGTATTTTACCTCGCCACATCCACGCGACATGACCGATGAAGTGATTGAAGTAATCGGACAATATCCGGTGCTGGCGAAACAGATTCACCTGCCTATGCAAAGTGGCGACGATAAAGTGCTGATGCGAATGAATCGGAAACACAATATGGAAAAATACCGCCACATCATTGAAACCATTCGCAGGGTGATTCCACAGGCCACCATATTTACTGATATTATTGTTGGATTTACCGGTGAGACCGATGAGCAGTTCGACAACACCCGTAAAGCCATGGAAGAATTCAAGTTCAACATGTCGTATACGGCCATTTATTCGCCTCGGCCGGGAGCAACCAGTCACCGTTGGATTGATGATGTTCCGCAGGAAGAAAAGAAACGTCGTTTGCATGTGCTGACAGAAGAATTAAGGAAACACAATTTACCTTTCAATTCTAATTTAGTGGGGCAGACCAAACGCATTCTTGTGCGTGGTACCGATCGAAAAGAAGGTTATTTATCGGGCCACACTGAAGGCAAGCTGATTGTTCGTTTTGCAGCTGAAAATGAAAAGCTGATCGGCCAATTTGTGGATGTAAAAATCACTTCGGCTTCCGACTTCTCGATGGAAGGGGAATTGGTAAAGACTGAGGTTGAAGTAGTTGCTTAAGGCAGACCTTGAAAAACTGATATAAAGAAAGGAGGTAAATATTACCTCCTTTCATCCTCACTCAACAGTTATAGTAAACTGTTTCATCCTTCCCCGATCATTATTACGAGAAACATTTTAAAAAGGATTTTAGTTAGCAAGCAAATTCGCAATTTTCGGGCGGGTTTCTTTTATCCGTTCCTGATCGATTTTAATTCCAAGCGGTTCGTAAACACTCGCTAAGTAATCATAAATTGGTTTTACCATTTCGAAGGGAGCCTGGACCGATTCAAGTGCAGTTGCTCCACCGTTGTTTCTTACCGTTTTATCGGCGCCTTCTTGAAGCAGTAATTCTACGGTTTCTGTGTTACAAAGAAATGCTGCTGTATGTAAAGCTGTGGAACCATCGTTATTTGTAAAATTAATATCAGCTCCTGCTTTCAATAAGGTAGCCGCTATTTCGGTGTGGCCAAACATGGCAGCAGTTAACAGAGGGCTCGAACCGCTGGCCGGTTCTTTTTCGTTAATATCGACACCCGAAGCGATAATTTCTTTTACTGAAGCAAGATCGTTACTTATTACTGCAGCGTGTAAGCTTTTTTGGCATTGAGGCTGTTGTTTTGTTGTTTCTGTTTTCGTTTCATTTCCTGAAGTACCGGGATACCCGCGAAAGGCAGCTCCGAGAATAAAAATTACCATCAAAGTCGTTGCAATTGTTTTCATGTTAAATTGTTTTTGTGTAGCCATTCGCCACGAGTAAATCATCATGTTCGAAAGGACAAAAGTTAATATGGATAAAATAGCAAATTTCAAAAAGGCAGGTGCCGGGAAATCAAGCAGTGTAACGGCGATTACGCCCATTACTATCACATGTATAATATAAACTGCGTAGGAGTTTTTGCTGAGTTCGTTTAACAGTGCATTGGTTTTGTTCAGACTTTTTCTGAATGCATAGGTTAGCACATGAAGTAGTGCAAGCATCGATATCAGACCTGAAGTATAGTAAACGACCCGGTCGGCGAATTCAGAAATAAAATAATACTGCCGCTGCGGATCGATAATATTAAAAAAGGTGTTTAATGCTGCGGCGGTAAATATTCCGAGCGAAAAAGTAACCACAATATTGGATACAATGTACATTTTACGATTCATTTTTTCGCCTGTAAAAACTTTGAGTTTGTAACACAATGTTCCGAGTAAGAACGAGAGGAAATAAACCAGTAAACGTTCGCGCTGAAAATGTAGCAAAGCTGAGTGGTACCATCCATTTAGTCCTACCGATGAAATGAAGACACCATAAGCCGAACCTAGAATTAAAGTGGCAATCACGGCAGTTTTTAGCGAAATATTGAAATTCAGCAATTTCGCTTTGTACAAGCCAAGATAAATCGCCTGGAAAATAAACAGCACAGGCAGGAACCACAACCAGTTTTGTATTGGATTATTGGCATAAAACGACAGGTCGGTACCTGCTCTTTCGAACCAATGGAAATACGTGAACCATTCTTCCTGAGGCAACCCGCGCGAGTATAAAAAGATGAATTTGTATGCCGGGATCAGAGTAAGTACGGCAATAACCCAGGGGATCATGATTCTTTTAAATTTCGATTTCAGGTAACTAAAGCTATTTTGCTTTTTTGCCGAAGACGGCACAAAATAACCCGAGATAAAAAAGATACTGAACATGACAAACAGGTCGAGGTACATGCGAATGAGTCCAATATTATTGTTTTTAACCGGATCGACTACAATCCATGAATTTTGCAGAACGGCTTCGTAAACCAGTCCGGAGTGAAGAACCACAACCAGTAAAATAAGGAAGGTTCTTAGATTGTCGAGAAAATAGATTCTTGTTTTCATGATGTTACTATTTTGATGTTTTGCTTTTTCCAGCATTTGCATTCGTTTTGGCTAAAAAATTTGCTTCGATTTTGATAATGTAAAGTTCCGATAAAGCTCGATGCAGCTACAATCAACTATGCTGCTGTTTGCATAAGCTTTGCACCGGGTGATAAAACAAATGATGCACGGATATAAATTATGACGCAAACGTGAATTTAGCCCTTGAAACAAGGGTTTTAATCCGGGTTCGCATATGTCTGAAAAAAAACTTAATTTCGATCACAATTAAAGTTGTTATGCCAGCATCCAATTTCCGCGATACCGAATTTTTAGCCCGGCTTCGGCAAATTGTCGAGGAGCAGCTTTCGAATGAACAGTTTGGAGTCAGCGAATTGGCTGATAAAATTGGGATGAGTCGCTCAAACCTTTTGCGGAAAGTTTCAAAAGCAAGTGGGCTTTCGGTTAGTCAGTTTATCAGGAACATTCGTTTGGAGCATGCCGCTGAGATGCTAAAAACCGAAACTTATACGGTTTCTGAGATTTCGTATAAAGTTGGCTTTGGAAGCGTATCCTATTTTATTAAATGTTTTCGCGAGCACTTTGGCTATCCCCCCGGTAGTATGCCGGAAAGTTCAACTCCGGAAGAAATTGAAGAAGAAAGTGATCCGAAACCGGTTAAAAGGAAAAAGCTCCCGGTGCTTCCTGTTACTCTGTTTTTCCTTGCACTCATTATTGTGGCTGTGATTTTTGTCTTTCAACGAAACACTAAAAACAAGTTGCCACCCAAATCAATAGCTGTCCTTCCGTTTATAAACGATAGTAACGATTCAACCAACATCTATATCATTAACGGAATAATGGAGTCGACGCTCAATAAATTGCAGGCTGTTGAAGATTTGCGTGTGATTAGCCGTACTTCGGTTGAAAAATACCGGATGCAACCTAAAACGATTCCGGAGATTGCTAAAGAATTAAATGTTGGTTATTTAGTAGAAGGCAGTGGACAAAAGATAGGCGACCGGATTTTGCTGAATATTCAGTTGATAGAAGCTACAAGCGACAGTCATATCTGGAGCCGGCAATACGAACGCGAGATCAGCGATATTTTTGCGCTGCAGAGCGAAATTGCAAAGAATATTACCGATGAGATTGAAGTGATCCTTACTCCTGAAGAACAGGAAAGAATGGAGAAAGCTCCTACCGGGAATGTAGCCGCCTACGACGAATTTCTAAAAGGACTCGATTTACTTCGCATTCTTCAGCCGGAAAATCTATGGGCGGCAATTGGGCATTTTCACAAAGCGTTCGAACTCGACGAGAATTTTGCCCGTGCTTATGCCGGAACAGCTATGGCCTTTTATTTTCTGGAAGCCAATAAGACGATGCGTGAATATACCGACTCGATAAATTATTATGCCGATCAGGCTTTATTTCACGATTCGAAATTGCCGCAGAGTTTAATTGCAAAGGCACTGTTTTACATGGCACATAACGAATACGAACTGGCAGTTCCGTATTTTGAAAAGGCGCTTGATTACAATCCGAACTACGATCTGGTGTTGTATTTTATGGTTGATTTGTATGCCAAGTATATTCCCGATACCGAGAAATACCTGGAATATGCCTTGCGTGGACTACAGGTCGATCCGGCGGCTTTCGATTCGATAACAAATGGTGTAAATTACCTACACATCAGTAATGCTTTAGTTCAGGCGGGATTTAAAGAGCAGGCCTTAAAATACGTCAATAAATCGATGGTGTATTGGTCGGGTAACTTATACTCGGAATACCTGAAGGCCTATATTATTTTTGCGGAAAACGGGGACCTGAATCAACTCAGAAAATCGCTAACTGCAGCACTTGAAAAGGACACAAACCGTTTGGACATTGCCCAGGAGCTGGCTAAAATCTGTTATTTTCAGCGCGACTACCAGGCGGCTTACGATTATTATCAGCATTATCTGTCCATAAAAAAGGCTGCTGGTTTGGACATTTACCCGCAGGAGGATATCAAAATCGCTTACACCTGTTTGCAACTCGGGAAAAAAGAAGAGGCAGAAAAGTTTCTGGAAGCCTTTAAAAACTACACTGTTAACGATGATTCGATCTATAAAAATCTTAATCTGTGTATGTATTATGCAGCTACCGGCGATCCGAAAAAAGCCTATTCTTATCTGGAGTTGTTCTCACACGAAGAGCAGTTTTACTACTGGACCATTCCTTTTATCCAGCTGGACCCGGCATTAGATGATGTGCGTAAAGAACGCGGTTACCGCCGAACATTCTCACGGCTGGAAACCAATTTCAACAACTTTCACAATCGATTGAAAGCTACTTTAAAAGAAATGTATTTGATCTAGAAACTTCTAATTTCCGTCTTTAATATCAATAAACCAGGTTATTGAAGTCAATCCTGACGGAACAATAGCACCAGTGTGATCCAATCCCGGAAGTTCGATAAGAGTGACTAAATCAGTACTGACGCCGTTTGTTACGGTGAAATCAGTGTAAAGGTTTTCACTCAAAAACGAAGGAACATAGGTATCGCTCATTCCATGAATTAACAAAGTGGGCGTAGTAGTTGAATAGCCTGAATTGGTATTGTCTTCGAGCATGGTATAAAGCGATTCGTAAATTCCTCCTTTATTCCAGTTTTCAATAAATCCTGGGTGTAATAATTCGCTGATGGTTGTTGTAAGCTGCGCGTTAATTGCACCGCCATCTTTACTTCCGTCAAACAAATTTGGAATTCTGCCGGCATATGGTTCCTGAAAAATCGAATCCATTGGTGTTGTCATGCCCAGGTTTGCGTAGCTGTTAATTAAATAGGCAAGGAAATAAGGCATAGGATATGTTTCCTGGCTAACCAGAAAATCTGTAAATGCAACAAGATCGTGCGGCCCGCCACCACAGGCACTGGCCTTCAGGTTGAATTTAGAACCATATTGTGTTTCAATAGTACGCTGAAGCGCCATGGTTGCCCAGCCACCTTGCGAATAACCGTTGAGGTACAAATCGTTATTTAAGTCGACGGATTCAATTTTGGCAACCAGTTCCTCAACTGCATGTAACATGTCAACAATACTTTGTACGGTAGAGGTTTTATCCAGGTAAGGATGAAACATGTCATCGGCAGCTCCAAAACCCAAATAATCGGGTATAACAACTACAAAACCTGTTGAAGCCATTACTTCAAGCATTTGAAAAAGTTCATTTCCCGGATCCACTGAGGGGGCCGCACTGTGAAGCGTGTTGGTCCCATTTTGGTAGCTCATAATCGGGTAGGTTCCACTTTCAGTTGGTAAACAAACCAATCCGGAGGCCGAACGTTCACCATCATCAAAAGTTGTTTTGTAGGTAATTTTATAAACATCAACTCCAGAGGTAAACTTGTCTTTTATCGCAGCCAGTTCGGGATATTGCAGCGATGCCAGAGTGATAAAGAATTGAATTTGATCCAGCGATCTTGAGCTGCTGGCTATTTTTGAATAGTTGCTTAAATATTCATCGTTATTTTGCGGTGGTACATCCTCAAAATCGTCGCAAGATGCAAATACAATTATAAAGGCGAAAAAATAAATTAAGCGTCGTAAAAAATTTTCCATGGCAATGTATTTTCAATAAGTTAAAACCAAATTTATGGTATTTTATTGTGAGTTTTTCTATGCGTCAACAATATGTTTCAAAAATATGAACAGGTGATGTTGAAAGGACCATAACGTTTTTGATAAACATATTGTTTTAAAAACATAACTTTAGCAACGTACTTTAAAGAAACTAAAATAGCCTTATGCAAAAACTTCTACTTCTTATAGCGCTCTGTGTTTTCAGTCTATCTGTAAAAGCAGAAACAATTAAAGTGATGTTGGTAACAGGAGGTCACTCGTTCGATACGCTGCAGTTTTTTCAACTATTCGATGAGTTTGATGGAATAGAATACGAGCATTTTGCACAGCCGGAGGCTAACCGACAGATTGCCCTCGGTAAAGCCGACGAATTTGATGTTTTGGTTTTTTACGACATGTGGCAAAACATTAGTCTCGAAGAGCGCACGGCATATCTTCGTTTGGCGCAGGAAGGAAAACCATTTTTGTTTTTACATCATGCCTTGGTATCGTATCAGGCCTGGCCCGAATTTGAATCAATTATTGGTGGAAAATATGTGCAGGAAGGCAAAAATGTGGAAGAAGATCTGCTTTCGACCTATGAACACGATGTTTGGGTGTATTGCCGGATAGAAAACTATACGCCTGTTACAAATGGATTCAGGGAACTTCGCTTTTTTGATGAAGTTTACGGGAATGTTCAGATTTCCGACAAGGTAAAACCATTGCTAAGCACAACTCACCCGAATAGCATGCCTTACGTAGCCTGGGAAAATCATTTCCGAAATTCAACTGTTTTATACATTCAACCCGGGCATGATAAGCGCACCTACGTTGAGAAAGACTACAGGAAGTTGTTATTCCAGGCCATTCATTATTTGGCAAAAAAGTAACCCCGGTGAGCAGTTCTGTTTCAAATTGTTAAATGCCCTCTTTATCAACATAATTTGTTACTGAGGTTTAATCCCAAAGCGATTTGTAACCAAATTGCACGGCGACACGATTATTCTGTTAGCAAAATGCCATGATTTTCAGTAATTCGCTGCTATAAAACATCAATTATAACATAATTTAACATTTAGAAATATTGATATATGTGTTGTTTTAACTTTTTTGTTTAATTTAGTAGGCATTACAAACCAATATAACTTGTTCAATATGAATGTTATTGCCAAGTTAATCCACCAATCAAGTATGACGTACATCCCAACGGGACTTCCGGTTCGTTTCTACGGTATGCCTGATGGGAAGGTGTATATGGTTTACGCCCGTTTTTTTAAGCAGAAGTCTGATAAAACGGATCTGGAATTTGTACTGGCTGAACACGAAGAGTTTTCCTTTGATTATCCGAACGGGAAATTGATTCCAAAAATTATGACGCGTTATCCCGTTTATTGTGAAATGGTGGATAAACCCAATCCTGTGTTTCACATCTTGAAAATCAACAGAGAGGTAAAATCTTACGACGAAGCGGTTGATCATTTGCTTCACGGAGCCAATGAACGGATTCTTGAACCGGCACTTTGCTAAAAAATGGAAGGAGCCAACGTACACTTGAGATGATCTGACCATCAATTTGAAGGTAGCAGCTTTTTATAACATCAAAGGACAGTTTTTAGGAGCTGTCCTTTCTGTTTTGTGTCGAAACTATAAGGCTCGGCTTAAATTCAATATAAATTAGCAATTCTTTGATATTCAATAGGAATTAAAAGTGAAAAAAATTTGTGTCGATTAATTTTTTATTTAGATTTGTGTCATAGGTCGTTCAGACCTATTGTGTGTTTGGGGGTTAACATTTAAGGGGGCAGTTGTTGAACTGCCCTTCTTCTTTTCTGACACCTGATCTTCTTCAACCTCCATAAATAACTTTACAATCGGTTTGACATTGATGTAGACGCCAGTTTTGCGAACAACTTTTCAACTTATCTTTGTACCTTTCCAGCTTAAGTGAAACTGTAAAAATTACAATTAACAAAGAACGACACAATAACCTCTTATTAAGCCAAAAAATAATCATGAATAGCAACATCGATTTTGAGTATTTGCAAGAAGAATTACTGGACGAATTGAATAATATTCTTGAGTTTTGGAGCAGTCAGGCTGTTGATGGACAATTTGGTGGATTTGTTGGACGAATCGATCATTTTGGCGAAGTGAAACCTCGGGAATCGAAGGGGGCTGTTTTAAATACGCGTTTGCTGTGGACTTTTTCGGCTGCCTATAATCTGATTGGTTCAGAGAAACTTTCGAGACTGGCCGACAGAGCATTCGATTATTTAATAACTTACTTTTGGGATAAGGAGAATGGTGGACTCATTTGGGAAGTCAATCATCTCGGACAAGGGTTAAATACCCGGAAGCAGGCCTATGCACAGGGCTTTGGGATTTATGCGTTTTCTGAATATTATCGTGCTACAGGAAATGCGGAAAGCCTGGAATACGCAAAAAAACTATATCAACTTCTCGAAAATAATTATTTGGATAAAAAGGACGGAGGATATATCGAAGCTCTGGATGTAAACTGGAATCCGCTGAAGGATATGCGCCTCAGTGAGAAAGATGCCAATTATCCAAAGTCGATGAATACGCACCTACACATTTTAGAGCCCTATACCAATCTTTATCGTGTTTGGCCCAATGAGCGATTAAAGTCTTCAATACTTCATCTGATCGATGTCTTTCAGCAGCATATTATTGATCAGGAAACAGGTCATTTCAACCTGTTCTTCGAAATGGACTGGACCTGTAAAAGTACACTTGTTTCGTACGGACACGATATTGAAGGAGCGTGGTTAATTCACGAAGCGGCCATTGAAACAGGAGATGAGCAGGTGATCGCCGGTGCTCAAAAATCGGCTCTTTTGCTGGTAGATTCAACGTTAAAAGACGGTAGAGATGCTGATGGTTCTCTTTTTTATGAAACTGAAGAAAACCTTACGGATACTGACAAACATTGGTGGCCACAGGCCGAAGCAATGGTTGGTGCGATGGACGCCTGGCAAATAAGTGGAGCTGAAAAGTATTTAGCAGAAGTTAAACAGGTTTGGACATTCATTAAGGAAAATATGATCGATTACGAAAACGGTGAATGGTTTGGACGTGTAAATAAAAACGGAGAACCCTACGAAACCGAAGATAAGGCCGGATTTTGGAAATGTCCGTATCACAACACACGGGCAATGATCGAGATGATGAACCGAATAAATGCTGTTGTAAATTAGTTGAAGTTTATTCCGGCAAAAGATCCTCTTTTTTATCCTGATTTTTGGATATAATATCGATGGCAACTATCATGGCTGTAAATCCCCAAAATGGCACAGACAGCTTATCGGTGTCAAGGAAATTATTTAAGAACCCATGGATATAGTAGGTGATTAAACCTAAGAGGGCAGCCAATACAAGTTGCTTCAGCCGTTGGTCACGAATGCGGGTGTAAGCATTAACTCCAGTGTAAATTACCACAGTTATTATTAATAAGAATGTAAGCAATCCCAACACTCCCGACTCCGACAAGGGGCCCAGGTATTCGCTGTGCGCATTTCCTCCGTCACCGGCGTTGGTGCTGATAATGGTTCTGTCCTTTGTAAGTTGGTAAGGAGCATACTGAAACATGTAGGTACCCGGACCATAGCCAAAAACAGGTTTATCGGCAAACATCCTGATGGCGCAACTCCACCGGTTAATTCGTTCGAGGTTCGATGCATCAGTTGTAATGTTCGACATTGACGAAATATGTGTCATCATATTAGCCGACGACTGTTTTGAATTGTTCTCCAACTTCATGAAAATTTGCGTTTGAAAGGTGAAGAACAAGGCAAGAAGTGCAAGGAAAGTAATAAAAAGTGGTTTAAAGCGAATCTTCAACAAAAGAATTACCCAAACTACCAGAGTAACTACAATGCTTAACCAGGCAGCACGGCTATATGATAGTATAAATCCGAGCAGTACTATGGAGAATCCAAACGCCGAGATGATTTTGAAACGCTTTGAAAAATTCGGATGAAACATAAACACTACCATAAAAGGCAGGAATAAAGCAGAAGCTGCCCCATATGAAGTATGGTCGGTATAAAACGGCGACACTACAAAATGCGCTGCCTGTTTGTCCCAGAGCCCGTATCCAAGGTGTCGGAAGGTGGCATAAAAAACCACGATCATGAATGCAGCCACATAAAGCCACACATATTTTTCCATATTTTTACCTTCGGAAAATAACTTGGCAGTTAAAAAGTATAGTGCCACCACAAACCAAATGCGTGCCACCACAAACTTAAATGAAACCAAAGGCATCGAACTTGTGAAGCTGGTAATAAGTAGCCAGAACAAGTTGATGTAAATGGCTATGGAAACAGGATGGAGTAGTATTTTTTTATCAAATCTGCGCTCGTGAATTACTTTCAAAATAAATAATATAAGCACCCCAAACAGAAGTGGTTCTGTAGGGAGATACATATCGAATCCCAAACCCGGCAATACTTCGTGCAGCTGTATTGACAGTGGTGCGAAAAAAGCTACCAGGTAAATAATCTTGTCAAACGAGTAAATAGCGACCAGAAGAATGGCCAATAATACGGGAAGTGCATTTAACACCATCATATCCTTTTGCACAACGAACCAAAGATTCAGAGCAATAAATCCTACCGACAAAAGGTAGAATAACGAAAGGCGTATGTAAATGTTTTGAAGCACCGGGTGTTCTACGCTTTTTTGTAGTCGAGAACAAGAAATACAAGTAATCCAACAAATACTGCTGAAACAGTTGAAAGCATTACGATCAGCCAACGTACCGGGTAAGATTTCTTATCGGTCGCGAAAGGATATTCCACAATGTGACTGTAAGTAATGTCTTTCTCGTATTCCACGAGGTAGCGTTCGTAAACGTCAGTTAACGAGTCGATTGTGCTAGCTGTGCGATTGAATTTATTTTCCAGGATCATTGCCTGGCTTCCGGTTTCACTAAAGTTGTCATAGAGTTTTTCGATCTTTTTCGTATCTGCCGAATTTCCTCTTCCGTTGGCCAGTGCTGTAACGTATCCACGAGTTAGCTCGGGTACTTGCCGGCTAAAACTGATTATCCCGGTTGCTTCTCTTAAGCTATCCAGACTCGATTCAAGTCCTTTCAATTCTTCCTTTTTCTTGGTAAGCGATTTCATCGATAGGTCAACCATTTCCTTGTCCTTTGCCTTATGGATTTCTCGAACTTTCTGGTTGTAAAAATGGATGATGGAATCGCACATGTTAGCAGCCCGGTTCGGTTCGTAATCCATTACTTTTATCTCTGCTGTTTCGTATTCCGTTTTGTTAACGCTTACATTGGTATTGTAGGCATCGAGCATGTAGGTAATGTAGTTCGGGTCTTCCTTGTTAATTTTATAAACCTGGTCAAGGTCGAACGCTTCAAACATTCGAAATTTAATATCATTGGAATTCAGTACTTCCAGCATTTGCTCAGTTTCCGATTCATTACTCATTGTCCAGATATTTGACGGATAGATGCGCGCCGTTGACTTATATTTCGGTGTAATAAAAGCGGGACCCGAAAAAATAGCCGATAAAACTATTGCAATAAGCCCGATAATTACAAAGTGAAATTTGCGTTTCCAGATCATTTCCAGAATACGCCTGTTGTCAAAAAAGTTTTCCATAGAATGTGGTTTCAATTCGATCGTGTTACTTCAACGAAAACGATTGATTTTTAGTATTGCTATTATTGATAAAAAGCCTATTCTGCAATGATAAGAAAGTAGTTTTTCTTTCCTTTCTGAGCCAGGATGTATTTGTCGCCAATCAGGTGATCTTTTCCGATTGTAAGATCCGGATCGGATATCTTTTCCTTGTTGATGCTTAATCCATTTCCCTGAATTGTTCTGCGGAGTTCACCTTTCGAAGGAAAAACACCGGTTTTATCGGCCAGAAAATCGATCACATTAATGCCTTCTTCCAACTCAGCTTTGCTAATCTGAAACTGGGGAACACCTTCAAAAACAGCCAGAAAGGTGCTTTCATTCAGTTTCCGGAGTTGCTCGGCAGTTCCTCTTCCGAAAAGAATTTGAGAAGCTTCAACAGCCATTTCATATTCTTCACGCGAATGAACCATAGTTGTAACTTCTTCGGCAAGTTTTTTCTGAAGCACGCGAGCATGCGGTGCTTCCTTGTGTTCTGCAATCAGATTTTCAGTTTCTTCCTTGCTCAGGAAAGTAAAAATTTTGACGTAGTTTTCAGCATCTTCGTCGGTGGTATTCAGCCAGAACTGGTAGAATTTGTATGGCGAAGTCAGGTTTGGATCGAGCCAAACATTACCCGATTCGGTTTTGCCGAATTTTGTTCCGTCAGCTTTTTTAATCAGTGGAATGGTCAATGCAAAAGCTTCACCATTCGATTTGCGTCGGATCAGTTCGGTTCCGGTTGTGATATTTCCCCACTGGTCGGAGCCACCCATTTGCAGTTTGCAATCGAGGTTCTGATTTAACCAGTAGAAATCGTATCCCTGAACCAGCTGGTAGGTAAACTCGGTGAACGACATACCGGCTTTTGCATCCGGATTCAATCGTTTCTTAACCGATTCTTTTGCCATCATGTAATTTACGGTGATGTGTTTGCCAATATCACGAATGAATTCCAGGAAAGTAAGGTCCTTCATCCAGTCGTAATTGTTTACCATCAGGGCCTTGTTCTCACTGTCACTTTCAAAATCAATAAATTTCGAAAGCTGCTTTTTTATGCCATTCAGGTTACGTTCCAGTGTTTCTTCGTTCAATAAATTACGTTCCTGCGATTTGCCTGAAGGATCTCCAATCATACCGGTTGCTCCGCCAACAAGCGCTACCGGTTTGTGGCCGGCAAGCTGGAAGCGCTTTAGCAAAATAATCGGAGCTAAACTTCCAATATGCAACGACTCGGCAGTTGGATCGAAACCAACATAGGCTGTTGTCATTTCTTTTTGCAATTGTTCTTCAGTTCCGGGCATGATATCGTGTAACATCCCCCTCCATTTCAGCTCTTCTACAAAATTCATCGGAAAAAATCGTTTGTTAAAATTTGCGCAAATATATAAAATGCAGCCGTAAACTGAGTTAAAACCGGAGAAAACAAGTGGACGCCACCAATTAAATTGGTTTACAAACCAATTGTTTAGGGAGGAATAAAATAAGAACTGCTATCTTTTCTTTTTTTGAAGGCTAATTATTTGCCCGGGAACCGGTTGCTGCCCTGGATCCATGTTATTTTTTCGATAAAGCGAACTCAGTTTAATCCCGTACATCTGCGATATAAAATGCATCGATTCGCCCTCCTGAACCCGGTGAGTTGCCCGCGCTTTCGATTTATTCTTTTTTGGTTGAATGTAAATTACCTCGTTTGCCACGGGTTTGTACCCCGGACCACGGTCGTTGTAGTTATAAAGTTCCCAGTCATTAAGTCCCAGTTCCTGCGCAATCATTTCGAAGGTGTCGCCTTTTTTCGCCACAACGGCTTTTATGCGGTTCATTTTAACTACCTCGTGCGATTTGTACGGATTAATAGTTAACGAGGAAGAAACATTTCGCCCCATGCTTTTTTGCTCGAACGAACTCATTTCATTAACGGTCATTCGCAGGTCGAGGCGGTGAAGTTTGTTCTCTTCAATTATTTTTATCAATCGTTTATCGTAGTCGTGAGCTGTGGCATATCCCGCCTTTTTTAAGCCTTTTGCCCAGCCTTTGTAATCCGTATGCTCGAGTTTGAACAACTCGGCATAACGCGGATTGTCCATCAGGAAGTTGGTGTGGTCGATGTACGATTCTTCAACCGAAGTATAACTCCGGAAACATTCATTTTTGTGATCGTCGTCGTAATATACTTTTTTGCCTTTCCAGCCTTTTTTACATTTTATTCCAAAGTGATTATTCGATTTTCGCGACAATTCACTGTTCCCGTTTCCCGATTCCAGACACCCCTGCGCCATGGTAATACTTGCCGGAATCCCGCTGCGGTTCATTTCATCGATAGCCAGCAACTGGTAGCGTTTGATGTACTCCTGCCTGGAAATTTGTGCCTTGCTAATTGTGCTTAGAAATAAAAGGAAAGTCGTTATAATTAGTAGTCTCATGTTTAACTGCTTCAATACGATCTCAAAAATAGATGCTTCACCTGTTTTTGAATACGTCCAGATTCTTTTTTTATAAACAAAACAACGTGAGTAAGCCCATATTATTTGAATATATGTGCTGTGAAACGCATTTTCCCTTTAAAATTGTACATTTGAACAAAACGGAACAAATGCGTACCCGCGAAATAATAATAGCCTTTCAGGAATTCGATAAGCTTGAAGAGCTATCAGCAACAGATAAAAAGCTGGTAGAAGCAGCACGCGTTGCTTCAAATAATGCATATGCACCTTATTCACACTTTCATGTTGGAGCGGCCCTGCTTTTGGAGAATGGCGAAATAGTTGAAGGAAATAATCAGGAAAATGCCGATTTTACCGATGGTCTTTGTGCTGAACGTGTGGCACTGTTTTATGCACATGCCAAATTCCCAAAAGTTTCGGTTGTCGCCATTGCGGTTAGTGCAAAAAATCATAACGGTCTGTTAAAAGAACCGGCTCAGCCTTGTGGATCATGCCGCCAGGTGATGGTGGAAACCGAAGTTCGTTTTCAAAAACCAATTCGAATAATCCTTGACGGAAGTGACAGTATTCACATTCTTGATGGAGCAGAAAGTTTGCTGCCACTGGCATTTAAACCCAAAGCACTGCGGTAGTTCAGCGTTCAAAATTCAGGGTTCAAAGTTCAAAGTTGATTTTGAAAGGTGCTGTGGAAGATGTTTCCTAAAGCTCAAAGCTCATAATTAAACCTCCACCGGGCTGAATTTACCGGTATGGAACAGTTTCATGAATTCATCCCAAACAGGATCTTTGGGTGGATCGGCAACAATGGTAAGCAGTTCTTTTTTCACTGGATGCATCAGTTCAATTTTTCTCGCGTGAAGATGAATGCCTTTATCCTTATTTGAACGCGGGAACCCATATTTCAGATCACCTTTAATATGCAATTTTATTTGGCGCAGTTGCACCCTTATCTGGTGATGACGGCCGGTATGCAATTCAATCTCAAGCAGGTGATAGCGATCGATGCTGGCCACATGACGATAGGTAAGACTGGCAAATTTTCCATCTTCTACAGGCTCGGTATAAGCGTAGCTGCGGTTGCGTTCTTCGTTTTTCTTCAGGTAGTGATTCAGGGTGTCGGAGTATTTCGGTGGACGGTGATCAACCACTGCCCAGTAAGTTTTATGCACTTCACCCTTGGTTTGAAACAGCTTGTTAAGCCGCGGCAATACCTTGCTGGTTTTGGCCAGGATAAGAATCCCACTTGTGGGGCGGTCGAGCCGGTGGGGAAGACCAAGGTAAACATTACCCGGTTTGTTGTATTTCTCCTTCAGGTAATGTTTAACCATGTCCATAACAGTTTCATCGCCGGTTTTATCGCTTTGAACGACTTCACCGCACGCCTTGTTTATGGCAATAATATGGTTGTCTTCGTATATAACTTTCATCTCAAATAGCTGCAAGTTGTTAGCCGCAAGCCGCAAGTAAGAACATTTAATTCAAACATTAATCTTCGTACTTTTGCCTTTCAACCTTTACCTTTTGCCTTGAATTTTAATACTGCTCTTTTTCGTTCGGAAAATCCTGTGCTTTTACATCGTTTATGTAATTGCCTACCGAACCTTTTATCTCAGCTGCCAGGTTGTGGTAGCGACGTAAAAATCGTGGTGAAAACTGTTGGGTGATTCCGAGCATGTCGTGAATTACAAGTACCTGTCCGTCGACACCACCACCGGCCCCAATACCAATTACCGGAATTTTTACTTCGTCGGCAACGCGTTTGCCAAGCTCGGCAGGAATTTTCTCCAGAACGAGAGCGAAACATCCGGCTTCTTCCAGCAACCTGGCATCACTGATCAGTTTTTCTGCTTCGGCGTCTTCTTTTGCTCTTACCGAGTACGTACCAAATTTATGTATCGATTGCGGCATCAGGCCAAGGTGACCCATAATTGGGATCCCTGCTGAAAGGATGCGTTTTACCGATTCCAGGACTTCTTCACCTCCTTCCAGCTTCACCGCGTCGGCAGCCGTTTCTTTCATTATCCGGATAGCTGAACTTAATGCTTCTCTTGAGTTCCCCTGGTAAGTTCCGAAAGGAAGATCGACCACTACCAGGGCACGGTTTACTGCCCGAACCACCGAGGCTCCGTGGTAGATCATTTCATTCAGCGTAATTGGCAGTGTCGTGGTGTGGCCGGCCATAACATTCGATGCCGAATCGCCAACCAATATCACATCAATTCCTGCTTCATCTACTAACTGCGCCATGCTGTAATCGTATGCGGTGAGCATGGCAATTTTTTCGCCGCGCAGTTTCATTTCCGATAAACGGTGCGTGGTTACTTTACGTACTTCGTTATGAACTGACATATTTTTTCGTTCTAAATGATACAGCAAAATTAGATAAAGCTTTTGTGATGCCCAAAAACATAAGTCTTTTAGCTGAGCCGGATACATCCGTTAACGAATATTAACCGCTGCAACGCAATATATTTCATCAGGTTTACTTTCTTTGCGGTTTATTAAGTCGCACAGAAAATGAGAAATCGGAGCCATAGAATCAGGATAATATTTCTAAGTCAAATCCTGTTTTTTTTAACTATTGTCAGTTTTGCCCAGGCACCTAAAATTAATAACGAAGTTGTATCGTTCAGAAAAAATGAAATAACAAAAGGTTTGTTGTTCGATCTTGGTAGAGAACGCGAAGAATTGCGTACCGATGCCAGTCGTTATTTCGAAGAAAAAACATCGTTAACCGGAGCTTTTAACTGGAGCAACAAACTTTGGAATCTCCAGGATTACATGCAGGAGGAATTACTGTTCTCTTTTGATGTTGGTCCTTTTGGTGGCTTTGGTAACTGGATCGATAGTACGGGAATTGCCAATAACAATGCCGATGAAAACTTTTATGGAATACGCACTGCATTAAGCGCTTCATATTTGAACCGTTACTATTACGATCCCAAAAGCTATACGCTTGTTAAAATCGATGGCTGGGGCCGTTACGATCTGTATCAGCGGAACCTTGATGGCACTTCAGTCGATTCGCTGGGTGTTGAAACGCCAATTGATGAAGGAGATTTGAAAAGTAAATTTCGTTTTGGTTTTAATGCAAAGGCAGGCTGGGGATACGGTCGTTTAAGTCCGATGAACCACCTGATGACTGCCCATTATTTATTGGAAAAATATTATCCGGGTCGGATTTTTTCGGATTCCGAGATTGCACAGTTCGCGCAGGTAATAGCCACCTTAAAACACGATCGCGAACTTGACATCATTCATTTGCCCGAAAAAGAAATGGAGTCGATTGCAGGTTTTGTGAGTAAAACCTTCCTGCTCGAATCGCCTGAGTTAATGGCTGAAGACTGGCAATATGGCGAGTTCGATCCACGTTACGAAGGCAAGCGTTTTGAACTTGGGCCATTCTTTAATTATTACAACCAGGAACCTGATTTTGTGTACGGTGGTTTTATGCAATTCGACTGGCACAAATACCAAAGCGTAAAATGGAACCGGAACATAAGCGCAAGTATTACCTACAGCCGCTATAAAAAGCCGGATGATTCGACTTCAGATTCAGAAACTGAAGACGATGATTTATCGCTTGGCATGAGTCTTTCGCACCGCGACTGGGTGTTGGGAGAATTCGATCTCGGCTGGAGTTATTATTCCGATTTACGAAGCAGGTTCGACTTTGGGTTAAAGTACCTTCCGGGATTGGAGCTTAACAGCTTTGAAGAAATTGGTTCATTGAGCCATAATTTCATTCCTTATTTTGGCTATTTCACGCAATTAAACTCAAAGGCCAGGGTGCGACTGGATTTTGCCTGGCGCTTTGCCGATAACGAACAATTTGTTGTACCAGGCCCGAAATTTTCGGTGGCGGTTTACCGAAGCAGGTATTAAACCCGCAGGAAAATCTTTTTCTTGTACATATAGTAAAGCAACAGCCATATTAGTGCCAGACTGCAGATGATCAAAAACAAACTGCCTGCATCGCCAAGGGGTTTGGCGAGCCAGCCAAAAAAGAATTCTGTAACACTTTGCATATCAACAATCCGTACAAACAGATACACAAAGATCGAGTTCATTCCGATCACCCTGAAATAAAAGGCCCAGCCCTGTATTTTCCAGTGGTCGATGATGAGGTAGAAAAGTGCCATTAAAAGAAAACCGATTCCTCCGGCAAACAAGTTGAAAGTAGAAGTCCAGCATTTTTTTATGATCGGGTAAAAGGTAGCTAACAGCAGTGCCAATAGTATAAATCCAACTCCTGTGGCCGCCATGTAACCGATTTTTTGCCAGTCGGTAGTTTGGCGTTTACGCAGAATGCTGCCTGCAAAAGTTCCCATAAGTGTTATTCCTGTTGCCGACAAACTGCACATAATTCCTTCGGGATCGAAGGTGCCGCCATGCAATCTGCCCGGAAGAAACAGTCGGTCGATATATCCGTTTATACAGCCTTCGGGTGTTAAAACTCCGGCACCAAAACCGGGCACCGGAACAAGCAGTTGCAGAATTCCGAAACCAGTGAGTATCCCGGCCAGCCAGAAAATCCGGCTTTTTAAGCCTGGAAAATAAATAGTGATAAGCGAAGCAAGAAAGTAGCCAATGCCGATTTGACCTAGCACACTGGCAATTCGTCCGTCGGCAAAACCGTTTTTGAATGTACCGTTGTACAGAATTCCGAGAACGATCAGAATCAGCATGCGTTTAAAGGCTTTGCCCACTAATTTTTTAGCCGGAACATTTTTCTCTAATTTGCTGCCTATGGCAAAAGGGATGGCCACACCGGCAATAAACATAAACAGTGGAAAGATAAGGTCTTCGAAATGAAATCCTGCCCATTCAGCGTGTTCCATTTGCCCGGCCAACCACTCGGCCCCGGTAAGTTTTGAAAGTACCACGGTCAGGTAACCTCCGCCGGTTATCCAGAACATGTCGAATCCGCGCAATACGTCTAATGATTGAAGTCTTTTTTGTGGTTCAGTTCGTAAAGATTTAGTCGTCATAAGTTGATTAAGTTTCGTCTTCTAAAAGTAGCAAACATTCTGATTGATAAAACAGCTGGGAGGTTTATTTGAGTGGTTCAAATGATAGGATATTTTCTATTTTGTTAAATGGTACGGTTGTTGTAAAAGTCGGCTTATTACTAATAAAAACCAAAAGCCATGAAACGAATTTACCCTTTTATCGCATTTCTGTTTATCAGTTATTTTTCTTTTGCACAGTACGAAAACTTCGACCTTTCGAAGTATAAGTTACCGGAAATTAAGCGGCACCAGTTAGATTTTAACTTTAGTTACAATAGCAACAATCGGAAGAATTATTATGATGAAACACCGGATCGTTCAAATTTTGAACTGGATAATGATTTGGGATTTGATTACACTTATTACCGGAATACCTCAAGAATTCAATCGAATGGTTGGGGAAGCATATCTTCGACGATGACTTTGGATCGCGAAAAATATGAAGAGAGGGATAGAGTTAAAAATGACTATTACAATTTTGGAATTGACGCTGGTTTTCTGAAGCGTAGCTATACCAAAAATGACGACAGGTGGTTCTTGTTATGGTCAACAAAACTTAACGTCAGCAACTCTTTGAATCGAAATCAGGATTTTTGGGATTACGACAATAGTTTAATTGAAAAGAATAAGACTCGTTATCTTAATGTTCGACCAGGGTTAAGTGTGGGAGGTGGATTTGGACGAATCGAGCAGACCAGTGATGCAATGAGAGCCATTTACATCGTTGAAGATTTGTATAAAAAGGATAAGTTGAACCGACTGCCGCATGAAGACGAACTAATCGTTATCGCCAACAGGGTGGCAGAACTTCGTAATCAACGATTTTTCGATGCACGATTACGGCATATTTATGAAATGGAAAGTTTGGATTCGTTGTTGAATGCAATGGATCTGGTTTCGGATAATGATATTGGCTATTTTACCTCATTAAACGATATGTGGTCGTATGGTCACGAATCAAGGTATTCCGGAACGCGATTACAAGCGGAAATTGGAGGTCAGTTGGATTACCGTTTTGTTAAAGAAAAGACCGAAACCGAAGATTACGACCACTCGACAATTACCGTCGAAGATGATAATAATGATTATAACGAAAATCTTCAGTTCACTTTGGCACTTGATTCATACAAACCGATCGGACTGAAATGGCAACGTTATTTGTTTGTTCAGGCTAACGGCAGTAAATATTTTAATGATGCCAATGTTTATGAATGGGCCGCGGATTTAAACACCTTTTCTGGAAGTATTAGTTATGGTTACGACTGGTTCTTAAATACTCGTACATATGCCTCGTTTGGGGTGAATGGGCATTATGCGAGGTTTGACTATGATGAAGAAGAAACGAATCACTATGATGCCAATAGTTTTAATACAGGTATTTCGGGAAGTTTGAATTATTATTTTTCACCCAGACTAAGGGCTGGTATACGGGTACGTTCCGATTACACCTGGAATCAGAATGAGGATTCATCGTATAACAAGCTGTTTCGATTTATTAGTAGCGCCAGTCTTAACTACGCCATCTTCTAAAAACATAAACCGTCATTCAATCATCAAAATTGGTTCATATTCTGTCGTTTTGTCACCGGATTTGACAGAATCTCTAACGGCTTCCGGTAATTATGTGTCAGTTTTTCGCTCATTTTTCCGCATTTCTCAATGGCACAGTCATTGATTAGTTGTCAGCGTAAATTTTTAGAAACAATAAAAAATTAAAACATATAACAATGGGAAAAATTATCGGAATTGACTTAGGAACCACAAACTCGTGCGTTTCTGTAATGGAAGGTAACGAACCTGTAGTTATCCCTAACAGCGAGGGAAAACGTACAACACCTTCTATCGTAGCATTTGTTGAAAACGGCGAACGCAAAATTGGTGATCCTGCAAAACGTCAGGCCATTACCAACCCAACAAAAACGATCTTCTCGATCAAGCGTTTTATGGGTGAAACATTCGATCAGGTTAACAAAGAAGTAAACCGCGTACCTTATAAAGTAGTAAAAGGCGACAACAATACTCCACGTGTTGAAATCGACGACCGTAAATATTCGCCACAGGAAATTTCGGCTATGGTACTTCAAAAAATGAAGAAAACAGCTGAAGATTACCTGGGACAGGAAGTAACAGAAGCGGTAATTACCGTTCCTGCATACTTCAGCGATTCACAACGTCAGGCTACCAAAGAAGCCGGCGAAATTGCAGGTTTAAGTGTTCGTCGTATCATTAACGAACCAACAGCTGCTTCGTTGGCTTACGGTTTGGACAAAATGGACAAAGACATGAAAATCGCAGTATTCGACCTTGGTGGCGGTACTTTCGATATTTCAATTCTTGAACTGGGTGACGGTGTTTTCGAAGTAAAATCGACCGACGGTGACACTCACCTTGGTGGCGACGACTTCGATCAAGTGATCATCGACTGGTTGGCTGATGAGTTCAAAAGTGAAGAAGGCATCAACCTGCGTAAAGATCCAATGGCGCTGCAACGTTTGAAAGAAGCTGCTGAAAAAGCTAAAATCGAATTGTCGAGCTCAAGCCAGACCGAGATCAACCTGCCATACATTATGCCGGTTAACGGAATTCCAAAACACCTTGTAAAAACACTGACACGCGCGAAATTCGAGCAGTTGGCTGATAAATTAATTTCTGCTGTTGTCGATCCGTGTAACAAGGCGTTAAAAAATGCCGGAATGTCAGCAAGCGATGTTGATGAGGTGATCCTGGTTGGTGGTTCAACCCGTATTCCTGCAATCCAGGCAAAAGTGAAAGAACTGTTCGGAAAAGAGCCTTCAAAAGGAGTTAACCCGGATGAGGTTGTAGCAGTTGGTGCTGCTATTCAGGGTGGTGTTTTAACCGGTGAGGTTAAAGACGTATTGCTGCTCGATGTTACTCCGCTTTCACTGGGTATTGAAACCATGGGTGGTGTAATGACCAAGTTGATTGAGTCGAACACAACTATTCCGACCAAAAAATCGGAAACATTTACAACTGCTGCTGATAACCAGCCTTCGGTTGAAATTCACGTACTACAGGGCGAACGTCCGATCGCATCAGGAAACAAAACCATTGGTCGTTTCCACCTCGACGGTATTCCGCCGTCACCACGTGGTATTCCACAAATCGAAGTAACTTTCGATATCGATGCCAACGGTATTCTGCATGTACATGCAAAAGATAAAGCAACAGGAAAATCGCAGTCGATCCGTATTGAAGCTTCTTCAGGTTTGAGTGATGATGAAATCCAAAAAATGAAAGCTGAAGCCGAAGCTAATGCTGAAGCTGACAAAAAAGCCAAAGAAACTGCCGATAAGATCAACCAGGCTGACAGTTTGATTTTCCAGACTGAAAAGCAGTTGAAAGAATACGGCGACAAGATTCCGGCCGACAAAAAGCAACCAATTGAGGATGCATTGAAAAAACTGAAAGAAGCACACGCCAGCAAAGATTTGGCAGCAATCGATGCCGCAATGAACGAACTGAACACAGTGTTCCAGGCAGCTTCGCAGGAAATGTACAATGCTTCGCAGGCACAGGGTGGCCAGCCGGGACCGGATGGAAACCAGCAGCCGGGACCTGATGCAGGTGCTCAAGGGCAGGCAAAAGACGACGGCGAAGTAACCGACGTAGACTTTGAAGAAGTCAAATAATCTCTGACAGAGATACAATATATACGAGCCTCTCCATTAAGGAGGGGCTTTTTTTGTTTTAGCTTAAACTTTATCTGCCAAACTGTGTTTGTGAAAAGTGGAATAAAACGCATTGCAATGAATGAATACGAAGAATCAAGAAGAAGCTTTTTGACCAAACTGGGGATGACAATTGGAGCAGGTGTGGTAGCCGGAGAAAAACTTTCGGCTAAGGTGCTGAACAGCAAAGCTGAATTTCCGTTGACCAGCGATCAGCAAAAACTAATGGACCGATACGAAAACTGGATGGACGAATTTATTCCGGTTATTAAAGACTTCCGGGCCAATCCAAACGATTCGGTAGCACAAAAACGCATCGCCGAACTGTCGGAAGAAGCTGAAAGCTGGCAGAAAGAACTGACAGGTTTTATGGAAGACGAAAACTTTGCGCGTTATTACATGACAGCCACCGAACGAATGACCAAGGAAATTTATTAGCAGCAGCAATACTTTAAAAATATTTAAGTGAGCCTCTCTGTTCTGAAATAATGGATGGAGGGGCTTTTTTATAATTGTGTATCAACGATCCAGGCATCCGGTTTTTCAAGCATTCGTTTTGGGATGCTTGCTGAGATTGCAGACTTTAATGCCTCAATCTGGCGCTCTTTTGTATGTTTCTTCAGGGTAATAATGCTGATCTCACGCACCGGCTGAACGCATTTAAAATCCTTGATCATATCCTCCTGTTCTGCCGGAATGTTAATGGTAGCCAGTTCGGGTATAAAAGTGATACCTCTTTCGTTTTCTACGATCCTTCTTAGCGAATCAATCGAACTGCAGCGGTAAAGCAGGCTTCTTTCGTTTTGTTTTTTAGGTACGATGTTACAAATTGAATTCACCTGGTTCTGAAAACAGTTTCCTTCTTCGAGGTACCAAATGTCGTTTTCATCGAGCTCATTAATGTCGATCGAAGTGTCTTTATACCATTCGTGTTTTTCCGAAACATAGGCAAAAAACAATTCATAAAACAGCGGCTCAATTTTCAGATTTGTTTCTGAGACGGGTGTGGAGATAATGCCTGCATCAAGCTGTCCCATTTTTAATTCGCTAATAATATCCTCGGTTTTTAATTCAAAAACCTCATTCTGCAATTTCGGGAATTCCTTTTTCAGCAGGCCGGCATAAAGCGGAACCAGGTAAGGCGCCAGCGTTGGAATGATGCCGATTCTCAACGTTCCTTTCACTTCCTCCACCAAATCGAGCGCCACATCTTTCAGTTGTTCGATCTGCTGCAATATCTCCACCGATTTTTGGTAAAAAGCTTCACCTTCCTGTGTAAGTTTCAAAGGCCGGAAGTTACGGTCGAGCAATTTGAAATCGAGTTCATCTTCCAGTTTCTGAATCTGAAGACTTAAGGCCGGTTGTGTAATTCCAAGTTTTTTGGCAGCAGCCGAGAAGCTGCCGGTGATGTAAATTTCCCTGAAATATTCGAGTTGCGAGAAGTTCATAGTATAATCAATAGTAATGTCGATATAAAAGTAATAAATATTGGTTATGGTACCTTTGAACTATCAAAATAAGCTATAAGAACAACAAAAGTAAAAACATAAAAAATTGAATAGTATGAAGACTACAAATCAAAACACCATTGAGAAATTAAACAAGTTACTGGCAGATTACCAGATCTTTTATCAGAACCTGAGAGGCCTGCACTGGAATATTAAAGGCACCATGTTTTTTGCCTTGCACGAAAAATTCGAAGAATTCTACAACGGGGCAGCCGAAGTAGTTGACGAAATAGCCGAGCGCATTTTAATGCTGGGCGGACAACCCTTGCACTCGTTTGGCGAATACCTTGATGTAGCAACGCTCGAAGAAGTAAAAAATGTTTCGGAAGGCAGAAAAGCAGTAGAAGCAGTATTAAAAGCAGACCTCTTTTTCCTGGAGAGCTTTAAAGAATTGCTTGAAATTGCCGGCGAAAATAACGATGAGGTCACTGCTGCCATGATGAGCGACTGGATCGGTCATACCGAAAAACGCATCTGGATGCTGGAATCCTATCTGGCATAAGCATTATATTCTAAAAATCAATTCACCTGAAGCCCTGCCATTTGGCGGGGTTTTCTTTTATAAACAGTTCAAATAATGATTTTATTATTACCGTCACTTTCACCTCGCGGCTACGTATTATTTTCTTCTTTTCTGAAACTTTCCGACAGCGAAAGCTGTACAATTTAATCCGGAAGAGAACTAAAACGTTTAATCAATTAAAACAACATCACCATGCCAGCCAAAAAATTAAAAGCTGTACTCGACGAGTATAAAGTCAGGTACATCACCATCAGGCATTCCAGTGCTTATACCGCACAGGAAATCGCATCGAAAGCACACATTTCGGGCAAAGAACTGGCTAAAACCATCATTATTAAAATTGAAGGTAAATTAGCTATGGCCGTACTGCCGGCTTCGTATCAGATTGATTTTAAACAATTGGAACAGGCTTTTGGCACACGTAAAATTTCACTGGCCACAGAGGAAGAATTCAAGTACTTTTTCCCCGATTGCGAAGTAGGAGCGATGCCGCCATTTGGAAATCTTTATGATATGGAAGTTTATGTTGCGCAGACACTTGCCGAAGACGAAACAATCGCTTTTAACGCAGGTACGCACACCGAACTCATTCAGATGCAATACGCCGATTTCCACCGAATGGTACAGCCGCAGGTATTAAAATTTGCGTGGAAAACGGTGAGCATGCCCAACGACCCCAGCGAACGGTGGGGAATGGATTATTAATACTTTATATGACTTTTGATCTGATATCTACAGATGAACATTAATTAAAATTCTTGATTCTTTGCACCGTACTTTAGTGCGGTGAATGGAGAGTATATGATTTGAAGAGATTTTTGAAAATTTTTGTACAATCGATGATACAAAAATTTTCAAAAATCATTGTGTGTACACCTGGTTTCAAACACCGCACTGAAGTAAGGTGCAAAACTCAGTAAACGTTTGAAATTGTAATATGCTGATCTATAGCACCAGCACTTTTGCCCCTTTAATATTCCGGTTTTTTATGTCCAGAATAGCGCGGTTGGCTTCGCTAAAAGGATAGGTCTGTACTTCCGGTTTGAACTGCATTTCAGCAGCCAGACGTATAAATTCCTGCACATCGTGGCGGGTAACGTTGGCAACACTCTTTATTTCTTTTTCCATCCACAGGTGAGTGGGATAGTCCAGTTTTGCGAGGTAATCCGTATCGTGCGCTTCTTTCCGTATGGCGTTGATCACCAGCCGGCCACCCGGTTTCAGGCATTCGAGGGCGTAAATAACAGGTTTCCAAACCGGTGTGGTATCGATAATGGAATGCAGCAAAACCGGAGGACGATCAGTGGTATCGCCCGACCAGGCGGCACCAAGTTCAAGGGCAAACCGGCGTTCATGCTCACTGCGCGCAAAAACATATACTTTACTTTCGGGGTAGAGGAAGCGGATCAGTTTTAACACCAAATGAGCTGAAGCTCCAAATCCGGTCAAACCGATGTTTTGCCCGTTTTCAGGCTGGCACAACTCCAGCGAACGGTAACCAATAGCACCTGCACAAAGCAGTGGTGCTGCTTCGGCATCGCTGAAATAATCGGGGATGGGATAAACAAATTTTTCGGGAACTGCAACATATTCGACATAACCACCATTGCGATCGCGGCCGGTGGCAAGAAACTCAGGACATAAATTCTCCTGTCCTGAGAGACAGAATTCGCACTTACCGCACGCTGAAAATATCCACGCAACACCCACGCGGTTGCCAACTTTAATTGCTCCGGTGGCTTTGGTTGCTTCTACAATTCCAACTACCTGGTGTCCGGGGACCATCGGAAATGTAGGTGGGGGAGTGCGGCCTTCAATTTCATCGATCTCGGTATGGCACACGCCACACGCCTTTACTTTCAGCAGTACTTCACCGGCTTTGGCTTCGGGCCTTGGAAGATCGACAAGTGATAATGGTTCGCTAACCTTATTTAATTCGCTTATTTTTTCTATTACCCACGCTTTCATAAGCTATGAATTGATGCTGAGTATTAAAGTTAGGGCTTCGAAAGAAGGATTGCAAGGAGACACTTACCGGCCTTATGTATTTATTTTATTTTCAAATTCTTTTATAAACATCGAAAGTTCCATGCCATAAACCAGTTGGGCATTTTCATAAGTCTGATTCGCAAAGAATTCCAGAAACTTTTCCTTTCCAAACTGCGCTATAAGCTCTTGCACAAATAGTCCGGATAAAGGATATACTATTTCTTCAGCATATTCTCCTCCATTAATCCAAATGTCTTTAATCTCAATTTGAGTGTCATTTTTTCTGATCCAGTCTTTTACCTTGTTTAATTTATAATGATTGGATTGCTCAAGGTCGAAACAAACAGCCGCACCTTCATTTATAAACCTGGTTTTTTCAGAAATAGCCGAGGTGTAATGTGATAATACATGGGTTAGCTCGTGGCCTTTAGTTTGTTGAAAATAAGAGTGTATAATACAATACGAAGGTCTTGAAAAACCCAGATCAGCATGAAGAATTCGTTTTGCATCGTCTCTTGAATCCCATACAAAAAAGTCGATCTTTTTGGGTAATGAACTTTCAAAAAAGGTATTGATTTCTTCGAAAGCACTTTCTCTTGATTCAACATAAAGCTTCATTTGCTGCTCATTCATGTTTTGAAAATGAAAACGAATATTTTCCGATTCTATAATTGTCCAGTTGCTGTAGAAGCTGTCGTATCCAAAAATCCCAATTCTGGCAGCAGCGAAGTTCGTCGCATTTTTTGTGGCATTTAAATTAATGCACGACTGTAATGCCGACTCCGATTTTTCAAAGTCGGAAAGCATATAATTGCAAATACCCAAATAGGAAAGTCCCCACGCTTTTCTCCAGGAGTTGTCTCTGTCAACAGCAAATTGGAGGTGTGGCATTGCTTCTTTGTACTTACCGATATCTGTCAGTGCCCGCCCCAGAATCAACTTATAATCCAGGTTTTCAGGGTCACTTTTTAAATATTCATTTGCCTTTTTAATGGCCTGGTCATATTCTCCCGACATGTAAAGTTTACCCAGCTCCTGTACCTGTGGGCTCTGTGCATTTACAATGAAGCAAAGTAGTAAGAAGAAGAATGTTAGTTTGGTTTTCATTTTATTGGTTTTTACAGTAACAAAGAAAAAATAATACGATGTTAAGTCGACTTAATATGTCATAACTTTTGTTAAGCTTTTCGTGATAAACTGTTTTTTGTTTTCCACGATTTAATCGCCACTATTAAAATCTTTTAAAAGTTCTTTTTGTGTTTAAATCAACCAACTGGCGGGCATTGTCAGCTGAAAACACAAACAGCTCAGGCCGGTTTTTATCCTCAATATCAGTCTCGAATACATAATTCTCGAATTTCAGTGAATCGTTGATGATTTTATATGCTCCAACAAAGTCGTGAATTAGTTTACCTCCTTCTGCAAATTCCTTGTATTTGAAGATTCCGTTAATCAGCCGCAATTCGATATAACCATTTTCTTTGGCCGAATAATATTTCTTCCCGACAGAATTGTCATAGCTCGAAGAAAGTTGCGCAACTTTATTCTTTTCCGGATTCTTAATCGAATAAATAAGTTTTAAATCGTTCCCTATTTCCTGCCTGTCGTCTTCTGTTCCGAGCTTTGCAAAGTCAACATAATAGTTGTTACCTACCGAGTAAACATATTTAATTCGTCGGCTGTAATTTTGTACCTTTTTATTTGGGAATACCTCTATTACTTTTCCCGAAACCGCGCCGGTTTTTCCCATTAAAAACGTTTGTGTTCCAAATCCGGTCCAACCAGTATAGGCCAGTATCGAACCAAATAGAACTCCCAAAGTCCAAAGATTAATTTTTTGTTTTCGCACTATTTTAAAATTGTTGTAAGGTAAGTGTATGTTGTTGCAACTTATAGCTTATTCGCACTGCTGACGGATCGGGAGGCGCGAGCGGGGGCTTAAGAAGCCATAAGTTGAGTTAAGTTATTCATGCTAAAAACAATAGATTCTTATAAAAGGTTACTTTCGTCGCTAACCTTAAGTACAGAGACTTGCCTGTCAACAAGTTGTTTGTACTTACTATCATTGTTTTGCGGATCGATAATTCTGTATCCATCAACAACAAACTCATAAGTATAATTTCCAGGTTTTAAACCTAAACTTCCAATCCATTCTCCATTTAACCGATACATCATTACATTCCAATTATCATCCGGTTTGTCCTCAGAATAAACCGTAACAGTAATAAAATCAGCATCTTCATATTCTTTAAGTGTAAATGTTGTATTACCGTTTAACACAAATTGTTTTAGGTAGTCGGTGGGATAAAGAAATTGCCTTAGCTTATGGATTAGTGGCTCGCCTCTTAAATTTTTGTCTATAATTTTACCATCGGGGTCAATCAGAAATGTTGTTGGATAACTCGTTACATGATACAAATTGAGAATCGAGTCATCTTCTGTTTGATGTTGTGGAATCTGAATCCATGGAAGTGGATTAGTTGCAAGATACTGAGAAAGCGTTTGCTTTGAATCTTTGGCGATTCCAACAATAACCAGATTATAATCCTTAAACAAATCGGAAGCTTCTTTTAGTGTTGTTAGTTCTTTCCTGCACGGAGCACACCATGTTCCCCAGAAATCCAGCAATACATATTTTCCTCTATGATCACTTAATTTAAAATGTTCACCTTCTAAGGTTTGAGAATTAAAATCAATTGCCTTCATACCGAGTTGTGTACCTCCTGTTTTCTCGGCATTTTTATCTCTTCGCAAATAAATTGAATCGCCGGAGTAAGTAATTTTTTCAATTTTAAAATAGGTTTTGTCTAATATGAGGTAGTCACCGATCTTTAAAAGGTTTTTACTTTTTAAAGATTGTTTGACGAATTCTCCCATTTTGGTTATTCCAAGAGTTGTGCTTTTAGAGCTGTAATCTCTGTTCGTTACATTACATTTTAATTCAATCTCGTAATCAATATTATTAAAAGTAAAATTCGCCACCCGATATTCAAAATTGGTATAATCGGTTCCGTATGAAAAATAATCGAATAAATACACCCAGGAAGAATCCCTCAGTACCTTCTTCCCATCAAAATATTCATATTCAAAACTTACTGGTTGTCTTGGTATTGTGCGGCTATTCAATTTTAAATCGCCAGTTTCTTTTTTTAGTCTGTATAATTTATCATCGCTAAAATCAAGGTTGTTGTTTTTATCAATAACATAAACCCATTCATTATGTGAATTTTGTCCTATGGCGACCGAAAAAAAAGATTTTAATTCCTGATCATAAAAAGAGCATGTATCCAATCCCCAGGAATTAAAAGTGTTTACAAGGAATGAACGATCAACTTTCCCCGCTTTATATGATTGAAATACATACTGCCCGATATCTACAGGATTCAACGAAACTTTTAAATTCTTCAAACTATCAGGAATTCCTTTATATGTTGGCATCATTTTATTCCAGGGGGAATTTTGATCCGATTTAGACTCACTTAGGAATGTTGATTTATTTCCAAATGATCCATAACCTTTGTGCTTTTTGGTAGTAAGTATTAAAGTGTCAGATGGAGATAAATTGTCATGTTGATTATTAGCTTCATGTTTGCATCCCAGAATAATCAGCAATAAGAATAGTAATAAAGGAAATTTCATAATGTTTGATTTATTTCAACTTGACATAACCGATTTGTAAGAGCGTTGTACAGTTCTATCTTGTTGGTATTGGTTCTTTTAATTGTTTCCGATAGTCTCAGGCAAGCAAGCAGATGGTACGTGCCGGCCGGTTCTTTTTATTGAATTTATTGCGAAACAAGATGTTTTGCAGAAGGTTAGCATAAGTTCATGTTTTTGTGGTTTATAAGTAAAACTACAAACAATATAAATTATTGTGTTAAATGAAAATAGGTGTTCGGTAACATGCACTGGCAGAGTGGGGAAGCCCTGGATTCAGCCTTTGAAAACTGAAGGATTCTACAGAACTGTGCTTATGGGATTTAAATTTGATTCTGCTTCTACCATCTAAATATGAATGCTAAATGGCCCGTTTGCCCTTGTAGTGATAATAAGTAACAATGGTTTCGAGTGCAATTTTAATGGCATCGCCGATGGGGTAAAACTTTTGGGCTTCGCTAAAGTCGATAAACTGTAAGCGCGAATAATAGTTACTCGCCTTGGGGCCTATCACTTTTTTCTGAAGTATCTGGTTTGTTTTTTCGAGTTCATGCGGCTGTGCCAGGCGAATGGGTTTGCACGCACTAATGCGGCACCGGCCATATTTATCGGTGGTATGGTTGTACGAAAACAAGCGGCAAATCAATCCGCGGTGCTGGTATTGTGTGCAACCGCGCCGGCTTCCTTCAACAGAAAGCGCATTTAGCAGCGGGCAAATGCTTGGATTGTCGATTTGTCCGATGACATTCAAAATAGTTTCGGCCTGGCCTGTTTTAAACAAATGGTAAGCCAGTGGAAAAAACTCGAGCGATGTAGCCTGAATGCGGGGAGTGGTACAACAGTTAATACAGTTTTCGATGCAATGAATGCCGGTTGCATCCTGTAGTTTCTGAACATCTTTATCGAGCATCTTATAGAGTTTCTCTACCGCCCGAACTTTTTGCTGTATATTCATTCTCGTCACTAAAATAGCACCCAAATTTATTGCAAAGAATGATTGCTGATTCTGCTTCCGAAAAAAATATTTTTAACCTGTTTTTTTAGTTTGAAACAGAAATGAAGAATGTTGTAAAGGGCAGTATGTGAGTGTGTTGAGATGATATTGTCCAACTAGCCCTGGCTGGCAAATACCGATGTCATGGTAAGCGAACCGGCTACCGCCTGGTCGTTGAAAAGCGAAACAGCGTCGTTGCCTTCAATCAAAGCCAGAATATAAAGCAGTGGCAGAAAATGATCGGGTGTAGGTACGGCCAGTTCGAAGGCACGGCCTTGTTTTTTGTAGTCGATAAGCGCCTTGTAATTCCCATCCATAATCCACTGGTTCATTTTGGTCCGGGCTTCCTGTGCCCAGTCGAAGGCATAACCGGCTGTATCGATTTTGTTCCAGGCCACCAGACGCAGGTTGTGCACCAGGTTTCCGCTGCCAACAATCAGCACGCCTTTACGGCGAAGTGCTGCCAGTTCCTGCCCCAATTCGAAATGGTATTGCGGACTTTCGAGGTAGTTCAAACTCATCTGGAAAACCGGGATATCGGCATCGGGGTACATATGCCGGATCACACTCCAGGCGCCGTGGTCGAGGCCCCATTTATCGGTGAGCCCCACCTCTGTTTTTGTAATCAGTTGTTGTGTCGCCTCAGCAACGTCGGGTGCTCCGGGTGCCGGGTACTGCACATCGTAAAGTGCCTGCGGAAAACCGCCAAAATCGTGAATGGTGGGCGGGTGTTCGTTGGCCGTTAAAAAGGTGCCGCGTGTTTCCCAGTGCGCCGAAACACACAGGATAGCACGTGGCTTTTCGAAGCGGGAACTGATGTCCTTAAATCCGCGCGTGAACTCGTTGTCTACGATGGCGTTCATCGGGCTGCCATGCCCCAGAAAAAGCACGGGCAGCGCATCGGTGGCGGGCAAATCGGAGCTAAACTTATTCAAGGCATTTAATTTCATGGCAGTTCCTGTAAAGGGTAATAAAGATACGGTTTTCAAAAACTGATTCCGTTTCATTATACCTGCTTTATGCTGTTTGCTTTACAAACTGTACTTCGGCCTGAATTTTTACGTCTTCGCTAACCAGTACACCTCCCGATTCGAGGGCCGCGTTCCAGTTTAATCCCCATTCTTTGCGGTTAATTTTTCCATCGAGCGAAAAACCGGCTTTTTCATTTCCCCACGGATCTTTGTTGGTTCCGCCAAATTCAACATCGAAAGTCACTTCTTTGCTCACACCTTTTATGGTCAGAATTCCTGTGAGTTTGTATTCGTCGTCATCTACCTTTTTGAACGAAGTGCTTTCAAAAGCCAGTTCTTTGTGATTTTCAGCATCAAAAAAATCGGCGCTTTTCAGGTGGTTGTCGCGGTCTTCGTTATTCGTAAAAACTGAAGAAGAATCGATCGAAGCTTTAATTTTGGCTTTTTCAAGATCTTCGCCTTCAACGGTGGCGCTAAAGTTTTTGAATTCGCCTTTTACGTTCGAAATCATCAGGTGTTTTACTTTGAAAGTAATTTCGCTGTGTGTCGGATCAAGTGTCCAAACTGTTTTTGTTGTTGCTTCCATGTTCTTAACTTTTTGTTGTTTAATGTTATTTTCAATTCAAGGGCACAACTTCTTTTTTTATGCCTTTTGTTTCCCCAAAAGGGAAAATAAGATGAAAAGATCTTATAGGACAAAAATATAGAATACGATAGCGGCAAAAAATAAACTAGTTTAAGAAACGCATAGTTTTCAGGAGATTGCATCGCAGAGTAGGGGGTTTAGGGGTGAATATAATATGGAACCGATCTAAAATTTTATGAAACAAAAAGGCCGATCCCATAAGAACCGGCCATATCTAATTATTATTTTCTGGCTTTACAAAACAGTACATTCTCGCCGTTCCACCGGTCGCCTCTGGGAAGTACATCTTTTTCGATCCGCACGTTTGAGAATCCATAAGGCGATAACATATCTTTAACATCGGTTTCGGAAAAGAAATGCGTCCAGAAACGATAGATTTTTAGCTCGTCGGCATCGTTGCTTACCAGGTGTTGGTACAGAATCACCTTTTGTTCTTGATATAAATGCGATTCGCTGAGTGCCAGGTAAGGTCTGCTTTCCCAAAATCCACCATTTGCTGCCTCCCAGTTTTTGGGTGCCGTTTTTTCCGCCAAATCATTGTCATTCAAAACATCGAAAATGAATAATCCTCCGGGTTTAAGGGCCCTGTGAATTTTACCTAACAATTGCTCCCTTTCTGCGGGAAGTAAGACTCCAAGGTCGGTAAAAATCAAAACAATCAGATCGAACTGTTCTTTTGGAAGTTCAATATCAAGATAACTTTCATTAATGTATTCAATTTTCAGTCCTTTTTCTTTTGCTGAATTCACGGCGTATTCAATTGATGTCTTCGAAATATCGATGCCGGTAACTATGTGCCCTTTTTCGGCGAACAGCTCGGTATAAAGCCCGGGACCGCAACCCAGGTCCAGAATATGGAGCGGATGCTCAGAGGGAGCAGAATCCAGGAGCCAGTTGGCTGTCTTTTTGATCGTTGAAAACTTTCTGCTCCCAAGATCGATATCAGGATTTAAATGAATTTTTAACAGTTGTTTCGAAATGTATTCGTCGGTCCACATAAACGAAGTTCCTTTTTCGTAAAGACCGGGTTTTGCAGCAGTTGTAATTATATTTGTGATATTCATTGTAAAGTATGTTTTGTTTGCTGAACTCCAGCATTTCTAAATTATAAAAGTGTGTGATAATAAAATGTAATAGCACGATACAACAGTAGATTACGGTTGTCGCGTTTTACTTATTCCCGGAATCGGGTGTTTAATATGTACTATACTTTTTTGAAAGTTCGGTAAAGGTAAATAATGAGCACATTAGTTGCAAAATAAAACCCTAAATTCGCGTTTTAATAAAAAAAACATCATGCGAATTCTGATACTGCTATTAATACTACTCCCCGGCATTGCTTTTTCACAGATCAACCAAACCGATGCAAACGGGCTGCGGCAGGGACACTGGGAAAAGCGCCAGGATAACGGACGTTTGATTTACGAAGGCGAATTTAAAGATGACAAACCGGTCGGCGAGTGGAAACGCTATCATCCGGGCGGGCAATTAAAGGCTTTGATCGTTTACCGTGGCGACACGGCGCACACCGAACTTTATGACGTGTGGCGAAAGAAACTCACCGAGGGCGACTACGTGAATCAGAAGAAACAGGGAGTTTGGAAGATCTTTAAAGAGAATTTTGTTACTGCCGACGAGGAATATGTCGACGGTGTGAAAAACGGTGTGGCCCACCAGTATTTCGATACCGGCGAAGTGATGGAAAAAAGTCACTGGCTTAACGGTAAAAAGGATGGTGATTACGAGATGTTTTACAAAAACGGGAAACCTTACCTGCAATGTAAAATGAAGGACGATCAGCGTCACGGGCTTTTCCTGGTTTATTACGAAAACGGACAACTGGAGCGCGAAGCAGCCTATAAAAACGGTTTGCGCGATGGCGAGTGGAAATTCTACGATTCGGAGGGGAACCACCAGTATTCACTTTTCTACAACGAGGGGAAAATACTGAATCCACTGGTGCGCGACAGCATTGATAACTTGAAGATGCAGGAGCTCGAAAAAAATAAGGATTTGCTTACCGATCCCGAAAAATTCATGGATGATCCATCGGAATACATGAGAAAAAGCAAAATGTTCCGGTGAACATTCCCCCGATTTAGTTAAATTGGCGGGTATAAACGAACACAGAATTATGAAGGGTTTTGTTCTCTTGATTTTTGCTTTGGTTTTAATGTTTTCGTCGAAGGCACAAAATTATTACTGGATTGGATTTGCCGATAAAAACCACAGCGCCTACTCGCTCGATGCTCCCGACGACTACCTTTCCGAAAGAGCCATTCAACGGCGCGAAAAACAAAATATTCCCATCGATTCACTAGATCTTCCGGTTAACAGCATTTACATCGATTCTATTCTGAAAGTGGCGGATGTTGAACTCGTTCACGCATCCAAATGGCTGAACGGAATTACGGTAAAAAGTCGCGTCGATTCGGTGGAGATCCAGTTTCCTGAACTGGCTTTTGTAAGAGAAGTGCAGCGTACAAAACCGAACCGCACACTAAAAAGTGTCTCGAACAAATTTGGCGGGGAAAGCGAATTTGAACTCACTAATATTGATACTTCCTATTACGGAGAATCGGTTCACCAGGTGGGAATGATGGAAGGTGAATTCTTACACAATAGTGGCTACAAAGGCGAAGGGTTGCACATTGCGGTGCTTGATGCCGGTTTTTACAAAGCCGACGAATTGCCGGCTTTTGACAGTTTATGGGCCAACGGGCAAATTCTGGGTACCCGCGATTTTGTAAACCCGAATTCCGACATTTTTGCTGAAAATTACCACGGCATGAGTGTTCTGTCGACAATGGGCGGAAATATGCCCGGACAGTTGATTGGTACCGCTCCACATGCAAAATACTGGTTGTTGCGTTCGGAAGATGCACCAACCGAATACATTATTGAAGAAGACAATTGGGTGGTAGCTGCCGAATTTGCCGACAGTGTCGGGGCCGACATCATCAATTCGTCGCTTGGCTATTACGAGTTTGACGATCCATCTGCAAACCATACTTATGCCGATATGGACGGCCACACCACCCGGGTAACAAGGGGAGCTAACATTGCTGCTTCAAAAGGAATGCTGGTGTTTACCAGCGCCGGAAACGAGCGCCGTGATCCCTGGTTCCGGATTATTGCACCTTCCGACGGTGACAAGGTCATTGGGGTGGGAGCGGTAGATAAGGACCTTCAACCTGCTTCTTTTACTTCAGCAGGCCCTGCTTCCGATGGTGATGTGAAGCCGAATCTGGCAGCAATGGGAGTACGGTCGATTGCCCAACTTTCTTCCGGATCAATCGGACAAATAAACGGTACTTCCTTTTCATCACCGATACTGGCCGGAATGGCAGCCTGTTTGTGGCAACGCTATCCCAACAAAACGGCTGTTGAAATTAAAGTCGCTCTTCAAAAATCGGGTGACCGGTATTTTTCTCCGGATTCGCTTCTTGGGTATGGTATTCCGAACATGCGCACGGCTTCTGTCATACTCGATCCACTGTCGGTAACCACCGTTGACAGCAATTCGAACTGGCAGGTTTATCCAAATCCGTTCAGCGACCGTATAAACGTAATTACAAGAGAGCCGGTAATTGGTGATATTGTTTTGGAATGGTTAACCATGGACGGTGCTCTGGTTAAAAGGTGGAACAAAAGTTATTCACCTAAAATAGAGCTCAACGATATTCCTGATTTGAGTCGGGGAATGTATTTTTTGAGAATCAGCAGTGGTGAACTCAGTGAAACTATAAAGCTTAGTAAACAGTAACGAATGGTTCAGCAACTCACACTTTCCGAACTGAATGAGCAGATAAAAGGCGCCTTACTCGACGCCTTTCCGGGAGCAGTGTGGGTAGTGGCCGAGGTGAGCGAACTCAAGGAAAACCGAAGCGGGCATTGCTACCTCGAACTGGTCGAAAAGCAAGGCAGTGATATTGTGGCACGGTCACGGGCAACGATCTGGTCGTACAGCTACCGCATGCTAAAACCTTATTTCGAAACCACCACCGGACAGCTTTTTACGCAGGGAATAAAAGTGTTGGTGCAGGCCACCGTGGAATTTCATCCTGCTTACGGAATGAGCCTGAATATAAAGGATATCGATCCAACCTACACCGTGGGCGATATGGCTTTGCAGCGCAAGGAAATTATCGAACGGCTTCAAAAGGAAGGCGTTTTCGAAATGAACAAGGAATTGGACCTGCCTCTGGTGCCGCAAAAAATTGCCGTTATATCGTCGGCAACAGCAGCGGGTTACCAGGATTTTATGAATCAGCTGGAAAGCAACGAATACGGTTTTGTGTTCTACACCAAACTTTTCGAAGCCTACATGCAGGGTGCAGAAGCGGTGCCTTCCATCATTCACGCGCTGGAGCGTATTTTTCAATACGAAGATTTCTTCGATGCGGTGGTGATCATTCGCGGCGGGGGAGCTACAGCCGATCTCAGCAGTTTCGATTCTTACGATCTGGCTATAAATATTACACAGTTTCCCTTGCCTGTAATTACCGGTATTGGCCACGAAAAAGATGATACCATTATTGACCTGGTGGCACATACCCGGCTGAAAACGCCAACAGCCGTAGCCGAATTTCTGCTCAACGGAATGGAACGTTTTTATTCGCATTTGCTTGAGATTGAAAATGGAGTGGTGAATTATACCCGCGATGTTCTGGATACTCAAAAAAGCCGGCTCGAACGTATGGTTGAAAACCTGTCGTATTCGGTTTCCGCTTTTATTCAGCAAAAACAACGTGGAATTACAAAAGCCGGAAACCAGCTGCAACGTAACGTTAGTACTTATTCTTATAAAAAGCAGGATGAACTCGGCAAGGTAAAACACCGGATCGATTCAGAGCTTTCGGTGTGGTTTGTGGAAACAAAAAACCACATTAACCGGCAGCGACGTGTTTTGAAGCGTGTGGCGGGCGAAGCCATTCTGAAAAAGAAAGGCGAGCTGCAACATGTTCAGGATTTGTTGATTTCGGAAACACAAAAACAACTGTTTAAGGAGCGCGAACGCATCAAACTGAACGAGAACACAGTCAGATTATTGAATCCGGAGAATGTGCTGAAACGCGGATTTACATTAACTTTGAAAGAAGGAAAAATTATAAAATCGGTGAATGACCTGCAGGCAGGCGAGGAACTCACAACCCGATTTGCCGATGGACAGGTAGAAAGTAAAATCACTAAAAAGTCAAAAAATGGCAACTAAAAAAATATCGTACAGCGAGGCCATGGCCGAAATAGAAGAAATACTTGAAAAAATTGAAAGCGACGAACTGGATGTGGATGAGCTGGCCGAGAAGGTAAAACGGGTTTCGGTATTGCTAAAAACCTGTAAGGATAAACTCACCAAAACCAACGAGCAGGTGGAGGAGATCTTAAAAGAAATGGAAGATTAATCGAAATATTATGTCGGACAATATTCTAAATATTTATACCGGTGGCGAAGTGATCATCAACCGGATAAAACAGGAACTGGAGCAGGAAGGAATCTACTGCCTTGTTAAAGATGGATTTAAGCAGGGATTGATCGCCGGTTTTGGCGAAAGTGTTCCGTCGGCCATCGATTTGTTTGTAAAAGAAAGTGATTTGGAAAGGGCGCTGGAAATTGTTCAGGCCATAACACAGGAATAAAATGTATATAAAGGAGCAAGTTGCAAAAACCATCGATCATGCGGTACTAAAGCCCGATCAAACTTTGGACGATTTGAAGGCCAATGCTGAAATGTGCATCAAATACGGGGTATTTAGTATGTGTGTAAAACCCTGCGATATACAGCTTGCAAAAGAACTGCTGGCCGGCAGCGATGTAAAAGTATCTTGTGTGCTGAGCTTTCCGCATGGCGCCGATGCCACTCCGGCAAAAGCTTTCCAGGCGAAACAGGCTATTGAAGATGGTACCGATGAAATCGACATGGTAATGAACATTGGCCGTTTTCTGTCGGGTGATTACGAATATGTGCTAAACGATATTAAAGCAGTTGTGGAAGTTGCACATCAGCATGGGAAATTGGTAAAAGTGATTCAGGAAAGTGGTTTCCTGACACCGGAGCAAATTGCAAAAGCGTGCGAACTTTCTTTGGAAGCCGGAGCCGATTTTGTAAAAACATCTACCGGATTCGGGCCCGGAGGAGCTAAACCTGAATACATCAATATCATGCTGAAAACCGTTGCTGGCAAAGCACAGGTAAAACCTTCCGGTGGTATTCGCGACTGGGAAACTGCAGTGGCTTTCCTCGAGCAGGGAGCACATCGTTTGGGAATTGGTTCAACGGAAGCGGTATTAAACGGTGCAAAAGCCGCTGGCGACTATTAAATCCATGTGATTAGGCGATTGGTTGTCCGGTGATCGGCCTTTTGAAAAGTGGCTTTCATTTCGAAGATTAACCTTAGTAAGACCAGGAAGCTGAGAACTTGTTCGAAGATCGCCTGGCCGCACTTAGGTTAAGCAAGAAAAGGTAGTTAGTTTTCAAGCAGCCTTGATTTTTTGTTTCGTTTTGCATTAAGGCAAAATGAAAAGCCCAGCGGCTTGAGCGGCAATAAAGTCAAAATTTCTTATTCGGTTTGAATGTTCCGGAATAGGACTATTTGTATCGAAGGAAAATTGAATTTCTTCCAATACATCAGAATTTACTAATGTCATTTTTTTTCACCCTAAAAAACAAGCATATTTGTGCTTCTGATTTTATGAATTAGCGAAGGAATGTATTTTTTAAACGGAGACCGGATATATATAAAACCTGAGCATGGTTGTGGTACCCTCGAAGAACAGATCGAAAGTTGTTTGCTAAAATTGCTGGAGATCAATTCGGGGAAGCAGATTTTCAAGCTGAATTATTTTGTAGATACAACTTCGCAAAGCGATTATCTGGAACTTCAGGAAAAGGTGACGAAGCGGGTGTCTGAACTGTTCCCTGACAAAATCATCCAGACTTTCATCGCACAACCTCCCTTAACCTGCAAAATAGTAGTTGAAGCTTTTTATTACGATCCTTCCGTTTGGGAGAAAAAGCCTGTTGGAAATGGTGATTGTGCTGCCGTCTTCAAAAATGGCGAAGAGCAGATCTTAATCGGAAACGTACAATCAAAATCAGGAGCTTCGTGTAAAACAGATTCTGAACTGGCCTTTGCCGATTTGAATTCCATTTTTTCTGAAAGCGGATTTGAAATCAGGCACATCATCCGGCAATGGAATTACCTCGAAAATATACTGGGATTTGATGGTGAAGAGCAGCGCTACCAGGAATTTAATAATGTGCGTTCCGAAGTGTATAGCACCTCTTTTAACGGAACGGGATACCCGGCAGCAACGGGTATCGGCATGAATCGCGGCGGTGTTATTATTGAATTTGTGGCCGTTAAAGGCCGTGGTTTTGTAAGCGAAGCAGTAGATAATCCGGAACAGATATCGGCCCACAATTACAGCGAAAAAGTATTGATTGGCGATGAGTGTATTTTGAAAACTACACCGAAGTTTGAACGGGCACGTTATTTTGCTTACAAGGATATGAAGCAGATATTTATTTCAGGCACGGCATCCATTAGAGGTGAAAATACAATTGGTGTAGACGATCCCGCTTTGCAAACCGAAGTGACCATCGAGAACATTAAGAACCTTTATTCTGAAGAGGTGCTAAAAAAATTATCCGACGAAAACCTGAAACCCAAATACGGTCATGCACGTGTTTATGTGAAAAACCGAAAAGATTTCAGTGTGATCCGCAAAACATTTAAGGCACATTTTGCCAACCTTCCGGTAGTTTATATCATTGCCGACATTTGCCGCAAAGATCTGCTGGTGGAGATAGAAGGGAAAGTGGTGTTGGAATAGAATCGAAATAAATTCACCGGGTGACTATGAGTTGTAACAAAAAGTCACCCGGTGAATATTTTGGTAAACCACAAAAAAAACGGTTGTACTTTCAAGTACAACCGTTTTTTGCTCAAAGCTCAAAGCTCGTGGCTCACAGCTAGAACTTAAAATCTATCCCGAACATAAAATGTGTTCCGGCTTGTGGGAAGTAACCATCCATTTCATAGCGTTCGCCACCCAGTAGGTAAGAATACACCCAGGCGTTCGATTCGTATTCCTCGTTAAACAGGTTATTTACCATTAAATGCAGCGTAATCTCTTCGAATAATCCGGTTTTGAAACTATAATCGGCTTTCAGATTATTTACAAAGTACGCATCGAGTTTACGTGCGTCGCTGCTGGTATTGTCGATGTATTGTTTACTCACATAATTCGAAATAAACGACAGGCTAAGGTTTTTAACCGGAGAATATACAAACTGACTGTTACCTACAACATTTGGAGAGAAAGCAAGGTCGACAGTTCCCAGGTTAAACTCATCCTGTCCCCAGGTATCCCAGTTGTCAACGTATTCCGTAAAATCTTTAATTTTATTTGTGCTGAATGTCGCATTACCATTCCAGTTAAAACCTTTCGCGATTTGAACTCCGGCCTGCAACTCAATTCCTGCACGGTAACTATTATCCACATTCACCATAATGGCCGCACCCACATCGTTGATCTGGCCGGTTAGCACCAACTGATCTTTGTAATTCATATAATACAGGTTGGCACCAAACGAGAAAGGCGATGAAGCGAAATTATAACCCATTTCCCAGTCGTGCAGTGTTTCGTGCGTGGGCGAATCGTAACCGGCCGGGTAGTCCACAAAAGCCGAACGGTTAGGTTCGCGGTTGGCCACGGCATACGAAAGGTACAACTCATGGTTGTCTGCTATCTGGTAAAATAATCCCAGTTTCGGATTGAAAAAGTTAAACTGATGATCCTGTGTAATGTTCCTCAAATCATCATCAATGCCATCGATTTCGTAATTGATGTGACGAAACTGCAGGTCGGCATAAAGATTGAGTTTATCAGCAACTTGAAGGTTGTATTTTGCATACACATTGAAATCCTTTTTCAGCCCTGTACTTCGGTACCATTCATGGTTTGGTTCGGCATTTCCTAAATATTGTGCCCAGATCACATTTCCAAAGTGATTACCATCGTACACACTGTAAGCTCCGCCAAAGGTAAAATCGTGCATGTTTTGCGCATGATTTAAGGAAAAAGTCAATCCGTAAAAATCATTATCCAGCCATTTGCGGTTCACCAGGTCAGTGGTCTCAATGGTTTCGCCACCCAGCGTTATCGGATCAAGCAAGTAATCTGCCAGATCTTCATCCGCCTTATAATTCTCGTAATAACCGCGTCCGTAAGTGTAATGTGCCGACGCATTCAGGTTGAGGTAACGACTGAATTTGTGCGAGAAATGCAACTGATAATGATCCTGTTGGTAGTTATCAACCTGGTTATCGTAGGTGTAATAATTATATGTGCGACTGTCGGAATTGATCATGTGCTGTGTTTCTTCAGGCGTGTACAACCAGTGGTCTTCGTAGCGCTGCATTCCTGCCTGATCGTTTTCGAGGCGGACTTTTGGAACGCCCCACCAGGCCTGGTAAGTTTCTTCAAAGCCTGAGAATACATTGAGTTTTAGCACCATATTTTCAGAATAGTAACCGCCCGAAATAAAAAACGATTTCAGGTCGGAAAAAGCGCGATCGACAAAGCCGTCGGAAGTAACTTTCGACAGGCGAACATCTACCGAAAAATGATCGTTGATCAATCCCGTTCCGGCTTCCAAGGTGTTTTTAAAGGTGTTAAAAGAACCCGCAGCGGTTTTAAATTCGCCATAAGCATCTTTTTTCAGGGTGTTGGTTTGCAGGTTGATGCTGGCACCAAAAGCTGCGGCTCCGTTGGTTGATGTTCCCACACCACGCTGAATCTGCACATTGGCGAGCGATGAGGCCAGGTCAGGCTGATCTACAAACCAGGTTCCATGCGATTCAGGGTCATTCAGCGGAATGCCGTTAATGCTGACATTGATGCGGTTGAGGTCGGTTCCCCGAATCCGGAAATTGGTGTAGCCCACGCCGGCACCGGCATCGGAGGTAGTCACAAAACTTGGAGTCAGCTGCAGCAGGTATGGGATATCCTGTCCCATGTTTCTGCCGGCAATCTCTTCGGCCGAAATGTTGGAGTAGGCCATTGGAGTCTTGTTTTTTGCGCGGGTGGCCGAAATAAGAATTTCGTCGGTCATAATTACATCAGCCTGCAAGTCCACTTCAATGTTTTTATCCGAAGTCAGCTTGAGTTGAATTTCTTTGGATTCGTAACCGATGTACGACACTTTCAGGGTATAATCGCCTTCGCCGAGGTTGTTCATGTGAAAAATACCTTCGGGTGAAGTTGAAACACCATAATAGCTGTTTTCAATAACTACACTCGCTCCGGGCAGTGGTTCACCGTCTCCTGTTACGATTCCACTTAACTTGATTTGCCCAAACGACACTACTGCCAACAATTGAAGCAGCATCCAAAAACTAAATTTTTTCATTTTTTGATTGAATTGGTTAAAAATAACCAATGAGGCAGGAAATGTTCCTTTCGCTCTCCCTACGCCGGTACTAACCGGATCAGGTTCTTTGAGTATAATCTCAGTCCCGAGTACTCGGGACACCCCATTGCGTAAATATCGGCGCTAAGTTAGGACGGTTTTTGTGAACAACAAAATTACTGCTGAAGAAAAGGTGAATTTAGTATTTTGTTAATCCGGTAACCAGCATGGTAGATTCGACGGATAAATTGAAAAATCAGATTCGATCGAGTGGAAACGATTTTGATGATTTCGCTCAGTACTTCAGCCGAAATAATTAAATTTAGCTGATTAAATATTTTCTTGTAAACCTAAGCTATAAACCTGATCGATTATGAAAATTCCATTATTACGATTACGGCGAACTTCTCTGTTAGCATTCACTTTTTATGTGTTGCTCATTCAATCTTGTACGAGTACAAAAGATCAATCTGCTCAACCACTTAATAACGACGGAAAACCAAAGATCGTTAACATTATCAATTTTATTCGATTGCTTGAGCCAAGGGATGAGAAGATAACAGAGGACGTACTTTTTGAAACCACTGCCAAACAAGTTCAGATTATGACGCAGTACAAACTTGGCGGTACGTTTCTGTTACAATACGATGCGTTGATGGATTCCCGCTACCAGGAATTGTTAAAAGGATTGCCTGCCGATTCCTTTGAAATTGGTGCCTGGTGGGAAATACCGCAACCGCTGGTTGAAAACGCAGGGATGAAATGGAGAGGCCGTTTCCCATGGGACTGGCATGCCGATGTAGGTTTTTCAACCGGTTACACACCGGAAGAGCGCGAAAAGCTTGTTGATGTTTATATGAAGGATTTCAGGGAAATTTATGGCTACTATCCAAAATCAGTTGGTTCGTGGTTTATCGATGCCCACACCCTTAATTACATGTATCAGAATTACGGAATTGTAGCTTCCTGTAACTGCAAGGATCAGATCGGGACCGACGGATACAACCTTTGGGGCGGCTACTGGAATCAGGCCTATTATCCAAGCACCGAAAATGCTTACATGCCAGCTCAAAATGAGGAAAAGCAGATTCCTGTTCCGATTTTCAGGATGCTGGGAAGCGATCCGGTACGTCAGTACGATACCGGGATCGGGCATACGCACCAGGGAGTTATTTCGCTTGAGCCTGTTTATCCTGAATCCGGCGGCGATTCAACCTGGGTAAACTGGTATTTTCAGGAATTTGTTACTGGCGAATGCATGGAGTACGCTTACGTGCAGGCCGGTCAGGAAAATTCATTTATCTGGAAATCCGTGGAAATGGGGTTTACAATACAAATGCCACTAATTGCCAAACTGCGCGATGAAAACAAAGTGAAAGTTGAAACGCTTGCCGAATCGGGGCTTTGGTTCAAAGAACATTATAAAGTAACGCCGGCAACATCTCTTACCATCAATACTGATTTGGTGCGGGAGGATGTGAAAACGGTTTGGTTTAACAGTCGGTTTTACCGCGCCAACCTGTTTTGGGAGAATGGATCACTGCGGTTTCGCGATATTCATTTGTTTAATGAAAACCTTCCGTCGAAATACCTGAACGAGCGGGTTTATTCCAACGAGTGTTTCTTTAATACCTTGCCGCTGGTTGATGGCCATGTGTGGAGTTCGCCCGATGAAAGAGCCGGTTTGAGCTTAAAAGCTACAATAGATGGTAAAGAGATCGCAATAAAAGGAGGCATCCCTGAAATAACAAATCCACAACCCGGAGTTTTGCACGTTTCGTGGCCCCTGGAAACGATGAAAGGAACTTTAATTGCTGAGCTGGACGAACGGCAAATTAAATTGAAAATAGAAGGGAGCGATTCAGTAGACTGGTATTGGGAACTTACTGCAAAAAGCGATGTTGAGTTGCCATTTTTATCAATCAGTTCTTCACGGTTGGAATGTGAGTTTGAAGGCATGAACTACTCTGTAAAAGCTGAACAGGGATCATTTCTTAAACCTTCGGATCAGGTTGTTTTTCGAATTCAACCGGAGGATAATACAATTATTTTAAACCTTGACAATCAACAAAACAATGAGAAATAAATTTGCATTCATACTGATACTACTCATAATAAGTTACGCTGTACAAGCTCAATCCGGAAGTACGTCGGTTACCAATCTCCGCTGCGAATATTTGGAGAATCCGCTTGGTGTGGATGTTTCTAATCCGCGTTTTTCATGGATGCTCATTGACAATACCTTAGGAGCAAAACAGGAAGCTTATCAACTACTTGTTTCTACCGATTCATTGAAAGTTGCAAAGGGAATTGGCGATTCATGGAACTCCGGAAAAGTGAATTCTGACCGGATTTTGACATCGTATTCCGGAGAAAAACTACAGCCGTTCACCAAATATTTCTGGTCGGTTTCGGTTTGGAATAACAGCAACGAAAAAGCAGTGTCGTCGGTAGCTTCTTTTGAAACCGGCATGATGGGAATGGAGAACTGGACAGGCTCGTGGATAAGCGACGATAAGGATATTCATGAAAAAGCAGCGCCATACTTCAGAAAGGAATTCACGACGGATAAAACAATCAAATCGGCCCGGGTTTATGTCGCAGCCGCCGGTTTGCACGAGTTGTATTTGAATGGAGAAAGGGTCGGCGACCATGTGCTTGATCCGGTTTATACACGCTTCGATCGACGAAATTTATACGTCACTTTTGACGTAACGCACCAATTGGAAAATGGTAATAATGCGATAGGAATTTTACTTGGTAATGGCTGGTACAATCATCAGTCGACTGCTGTTTGGTATTTTCACAAAGCTCCATGGCGCAACCGCCCGGCGTTTTGTCTGGATTTGCGTATTAACTACGAGGACGGTACAACTGAGGTTATCAACTCTGGCAAGGATTGGAAGACTTCGCTTAGCCCCGTAATTTTTAACAGCATTTACACGGCCGAGCATTACGATGCCCGCCTGGAACAACCCGGATGGTGTGAACCTGATTTCGACGATTCAAAATGGAATAATGTGATTTACCGCTCGGCGCCTTCACAAAATATTGTTTCGCAAATGCTGCATCCGATTCGGCATGTACAGAAAATTGAAGCAAAAAGCATTACAAAGTTGAATGATACAACCTACGTTTTTGATATCGGAAGAAACATAGCCGGAGTTTCTCAAATTACAGTAGCCGGTGGAGAAGGAACAATTTTGCGATTGAAACACGGCGAACGTTTGTACGATGATGGTCACGTTGATATTTCCAACATCGATGTGCATTACCGACCTACCGGTGATTCTGATCCGTTTCAGACTGATATTTACATTTTGAACGGCTCAGGCACTGAAACCTTTATGCCACGGTTCAATTACAAGGGATTTCAATATGTTGAAGTCACTTCGAATAAAGCACTTCAACTTAGCAAAGAAAGTTTGACAGCTTATTTTATGCACAGCGATGTTCCTGTGGCAGGTAAACTGGAGACAACAAACCCAACAATCAATAGAATATGGGCGGCAACAAACAATTCCTATTTGTCGAATCTGTTTGGTTATCCTACCGACTGTCCTCAGCGCGAGAAAAACGGCTGGACGGGTGATGCGCACATCGCAATAGAAACGGGTTTGTATAGCTTCGACGGGATTACGATTTACGAAAAATGGCTGGCTGACCACCGCGACGAACAGCAGCCTAACGGAGTTTTGCCATCGATCATTCCAACTGATGGTTGGGGCTATGAATGGGGAAATGGCCCGGACTGGACGAGTACAATCGCTTTGATCCCCTGGAATATCTATCTGTTTTACGGTGATGCTTCGTTGTTGGAAGTCTGTTACGAAAACATCAAACGATATGTTGACCATATTACCGAAATTAGTCCTTCGGGAACAACAACCTGGGGGCTGGGCGACTGGGTGCCCGTCAAATCGAAGTCACCGGTTGAGTTGACTTCAACCTGTTATTATTATGCCGATGCCCTTATTCTGGCCAAAGCCGCAAAGTTATTTAACAAAGCTGCAGACGCCGAAAAATATGTCACTTTAGCCCAAACAATAAAAAAGGCGTTTAACGACAAGTTCTTTCATGCTGAAACCGGAATTTATGCCAGCGGCACTCAAACGGAATTGAGTGCTCCCTTGTATTGGGGACTTGTTCCGGAGCAGGATAAGGGACGAGTTGCTGCCAAGCTGGCCGAAAGAGTTGAAGCTGACAACTTCCACCTGGATGTGGGATTGTTGGGGCAGAAAGCGATACTAAACGCCCTGAGCGAAAATGGCTATGCCGAGGTGGCGTACAAAGTTGCTGCACAGGAAACGTATCCATCCTGGGGCTGGTGGATGGTAAACGGAGCAACTACTTTATTTGAGAACTGGGACATTGACGCACAAAACGATATTTCGATGAACCACATTATGTTTGGCGAAATTGGTGCCTGGCTGTACAAAGGTTTGGGCGGAATTTATCCCGATCAAAACCAACCGGGATTTAAAAATGTACTGCTCAAACCTTCTTTTATTTCAACACTTGATGGGGTAGAAGTTTCACATCAATCGCCATACGGTGAAATAAAGTCAGCATGGAAACATGATCGTAAATCAGTGCTCTACTCGATAACAATTCCTGCCAATTCAACCGCAGACTTTTACATACCGGCGGGTTATAAAATTAAAAAGGCAAACGACACAATTTCAGGCAACAAAATTGAACTTGTTGCTGATGAAAATGGAAAGTGTAAGCTTCAGGCAGGAAGTTATGTACTTGAATTATTGTAGCTTATTCGGTAATCAGAAATTTCTCAAAATCATTGCGGTATTTCGCAATTTTCCGCGATGGTTTTTGTGTGGCGTTGTCAATAAACAATACTTTTTGCTGAGCGGTGGAACAGACATCGCCTTTGCCGTTTAAAAAGCGGAATTTAAAATTGGCTGAAACGTTAAACATTTCGGAAACCCAAACCTCAACCTGAACCGTGTCGTTCAGAAAAAATGGTTTTTTATACTGAATGATCGTTTCGGTAATTATTGGCAAAATCTGATCTTCCTGTGCAAGGTTCTGGATATTCAGATCCATGGCTTCAATCAGTTTTACACGGGCATTTTCGAGCCATTGCACGTAAATAATGTTGTTTACATGACCCACAAAATCAATATGGTAAGTATAAATAGGTTCGTTAAAAATAAGTTTCTGCATACTAATTCACTTTAAAATCGAGATCTGAGAATTTGGTTTTTTTCTGAACAAAAAATTTCCACATAATACTTTTTGAGTACACTTCGGCATGTTCGCTTTTTACAACCAGTGGTTTTAAGGTTTTTCGTTTTTTTCGTAAACCTGAAAGATTTCGGTAAAAGTAAGAATGCGCTTTAGCTACAGCAACAAAAGCCTTCCATTCAAAACCTACCAGGAATTTTGCCGCTGCCACACCATCCAGAATCATACGAATAAACATCGTACGTTTGAATTTGTCTTTCGGCAGGTTCTTGTACAACATGTACAGGTTATTCCTGAAATTTAGAAATACTTTGCGCGGATTACCGTATTCCAAGCTTCCGCCACCGAGGTGGTAGATTACGCTTTGTGGTTCGTAAACGATTTTGAATCCCTGGTTTTTTAGCCGCCAGCACAAATCAATTTCCTCCATGTGTGCCCAAAAATCGGCATCCAGTCCACCACTGTTTTTAAAGCTTTCGGCGCGCACAAACATACAGGCCCCTGTTGCCCAGAAAATTTCTCCAGCGTCGTCGTATTGATGTTCATCCCTCTCTACACGGTCGAGAATTCTTCCGCGACAGAAAGGGTAACCATAGGTATCGATAAAACCACCTGCGGCACCTGCATATTCAAACAACTCAGGTTCGTTGTAGCTTAGTACTTTAGGCTGAACAGCAGCCACTTTCCGATCGTTCTCCATTTGCTGAATACAGGGTTCAATCCAGCCTTCGGTCACTTTTACGTCCGAATTCACAAACACAAAATAGTCGGCTTCAATTTGTTCGAGAGCCACATTGTAGCCTTTGGCAAAACCGTAGTTGGTTTTCAGATCGAGCAGCGTAACTTCAGGGTAATCTTTTTTCAGGACCTCCAGTGAATTATCGGTAGAGCCGTTATCCGCAACGATAACTTCGGTATTTTCAGTTTGAGAGTGCTTGATGATGGAGGGTAAAAAATCGGGGAACAACTTTTCCCCGTTCCAGTTTAATAGTACAATGGCAATCTTTGGCGATGTCGTCATTCGATTTAGTTCAGTAAAAGTTTCGCGATTATGGAAGCCAGGTTTTCGCTGCCAAGGCTTTCCAGCTTCTCGCTAATTTTTTGTTCTTTCTCCTTGTCGTCCGATTTCAGAATAGCATCAATTTCTTTTACCTGTTTGCCGGTAAGCTCGTCCTGCAAGAGTTCCCATATTTTCTGTGAATCGGGGGCATTAGAAGGCAGCCCAAGATGTTCCAGTTCGGTAATGGTAGCCTCCAGTATTTCGCGCGCCTGCATTTTAACCGGGTCTTTGTCCTTTGTTTTGCCGGCAGCGGCGGTGTCGCGCAGGTTCCAGCTCGAATAGTCGTAACGCAGTTCCCTGATCAGTTTAAGCTTGGAATTGTCTTTCCCGAAAATGCGTTCCAAAAAAATCAGGGTGTGATTTTTCCAGGCTTCCAAATCGAATTTTGATTCATCGAGGCGTGCAAGTTGTTCTTTGAGCAGTGCAATTTCTTTCTCGGCCATGGCAGTAGTTTTAATACAGCAAAATACAATTTTTTTACTGCTTTTCTCCCAAATAGCCGTTAATTATGCTGTAGAACTCATTGAAGTAACTGCCGCTTGCCGAGATCAGTTGGCCCCCAAAAAGCCAGTTATCGCCACCATTGAAATCGGTAATTTTTCCACCTGCCTGTTGAAGTATGAAAACTCCGGCCGCCACGTCCCAGGCGTGCAGGGCATGCTCGTAAAAGGCATCGAAACGTCCACAGGCAACATAGCAAAGATCAACGGCAGCCGAGCCGAATCTGCGCAGACCGAGCGTGTTTTTCATCAGGTAGCGCATGGCTTCGATATAATCATCAACACGGTCGAAATCGTAATATGGGAAACCGGTGCCGATCAGTGTTTCTTCCGATTTTGAGCGGGTGGCTGTTTTTATTTCTTTCCCGTTGCAATAGGCCGCACTGCCTTTCCACGCATAAAAGAGTTCGTCGGCGCCAATTTCATAAACCACCCCAAGAACCATTCTGTTGTCTTCGGCCAGGGCAATACTTACCGAGTGTGGCGAAACACCGAAAAGGTAATTTGTGGTTCCGTCGAGTGGATCTACAAACCAGGTGTATTTCTCATTTTTTGAATCGGCGGTACCTTCTTCTGCCACAAATCCTGAATCCGGAATAAGTTCACGTAGCGCTGTAATAATGCGTTGTTCGGCAGTTTTGTCAACGTAAGTTACCAGGCTGGCAACACTTTTTACCTCGATATTTTCGGCCGACAATTTTTTTTGTTCATCGCGGATAAATCCACCCACTTCGCGGGCAATATCCTGAACCTGGAAACAAAGTTTTTTGTAATCCATTTGTATTTCATTTAATCTTTTATTCTCTAAGAAATCGATGATTTAATGGCTCCCACTTTGGATTAAAATTCTCAATCAATGCATTCTTCTTTTCTCTCCTCCACGATTTTATTTCTTTTTCTCTCAGAATAGCATTGTTGATGTATTCAAACTCTTCGTAATAGACTAAAATGTTACAATTATATTTTTTTGTAAAACCTGAAAATTTGCCTGTTAAATGTTCAGTTAATCTTCGTGAAAGATTGTTTGTAACACCAACATAAAGTACATTTTTATTCCAATTGGTCAGAAAATATATGAAATAGGTGTTTTGATTCATGATTATATCTGACTTGAGAGAGTAAATGTACAATAATGGTAAAAAGATTGTATAGATTACTTCGGGTAAGGAAATGTAATTAACTAAAAAATTATAAGATTCCTCAGTCGCTGGACTCCTTCGGAATGACAAGCATAGTGAGAGAGAAGCAAAGAGGCTGGCGGCATTACCGCCAGCCTCTTTGCCCATTAATTAGCATATGCTTGTCATTCCGACCCCAAAGTCTCGGGGGAGGAATCTTTCCCATTAAATAGTAGAAAAGGAATATCAAGCAATTTCTACGGCAACATGTCCGTTGGGCAGAATTGACTTTAATTTTACCGAACCCAGTTGATTAACCAGCCCTTCCTCGTAAGGAACTTCAACTTTGATGTAGTTTTCGGTAAAACCTAACATCTTATCTTTTTTCTGCTGCTCTTCAAAAAGAACGGTCTGTTCGCTCCCGAGATGTTGTTCGTAAAAGGCGCGAAGCTTTTTCTCCGATAAGTTGATGTACATCTGGGTCCGGCGTTTGCGGTCTTCCACATCTACTTTCCACGGTATTTTCAAGGCCTGAGTTCCGCTTCTTTCAGAATAAGTGAAAGCATGCAGTTGCGAAATCTCCAAATCGTTGAGGAAATCATACGATTCCTGGAAATATTGCTCGGTTTCGCCATTTGTTCCGGCAATCACATCAACACCGATAAAAGCATGTGGCACAATCTCACGAATGCGTTCAACACGCTTACGATACAGATCGGTTGAATATTTTCGCTTCATCAACGACAGAATTTCATCGGAGCCTGACTGCAGCGGCATATGAAAATGCGGCATAATCACTTTCGATCCGGCTACCAGTTCGATGACCTCGTCTTTTAACAGGTTTGGTTCGATGGACCCCAGTCGAAGCCTTTCCAGTCCGTCTACTTTTTCGAGTCCTTTTAGCAGATCGAGGAAATTCTCACCGGTCGATTTTCCAAAGTCGCCAATGTTGACACCAGTCATAATGATTTCTTTAAAACCTTTATCCACGGCTTTTTGCGCCTCGGCAACGGTGTTGGCAATGCTGTCGTTCCGGCTTTTCCCCCTTGCATACGGAATGGTGCAAAACGAACAGTAATAGTCGCATCCGTCCTGAATTTTCAGGAAACTGCGGGTACGGTCGCCCCACGAAAATGCTTTGTGGTAGCTTTTTATATTGGCTAAGCGGGTAGTCTGGATCTGGGTAGTGCTGTTTTTGTGCAAGTCGCCAAGGTATGCCGGGATGTGGAATTTCTCCTGGGTTCCAAGCACCAGGTCAACGCCTTCGATGTGCCCCACTTCCTCGGGTTTTAGCTGTGAGTAGCATCCAACAACAATAACCATTGCATTCGGATTCTGGCGCACTGCCTTACGGATAATGTTGCGGCTGGCTTTGTCGCCCTGGTTGGTCACCGAGCAGGTGTTGATCACATACACATCGGCATTTTCTTCAAAATCAACACGATCGAATCCTACCTCTTTAAAAGAGGCAGCAATGGTTGATGTTTCCGAAAAATTGAGTTTGCAACCCAACGTATAAAAAGCAGCTTTCTTCCCTTTGTAATCCATCTCTAATCTGTAATCTTTCTAAATAGGCTGCAAAGGTAGAAAAAAGCTGCTTAATGCAAATAGTTCTTTTTGAACTGATTATTCTTTTTATTTGTCTTTCTTTCCCGATTGCTATCAGGATTTTTATCGGTAATTTTCGCTTATAACAAGTTGCTGGCCAGTTCTGCCAGGTAACTACGTTCACCTTTTACAAGGTTGATATGTGCAAACAGATCCTGGTTCCGCATGCGGTCGGTCATGTACGCCAGACCGTTAGATTTCATATCTAAATAAGGTGAATCGATTTGTTGCAGGTCGCCGGTAAATACCATTTTTGTTCCTTCGCCTGCACGTGTAATAATCGTTTTTATTTCGTGCGGTGTCAGGTTTTGTGCTTCGTCGATGATGAAAAACGCATTCGACAAACTCCGTCCGCGAATGTAGGCGAGGGGAGTAATGTTCAGCCGTTCTTCTTTCACCATTTCCTCGATAAGTTGGTATTCGTTACTTCTCGGGTTGAAAGTATGTTTGATCACCGACAGGTTGTCAAACAAAGGCTGCATGTAAGGACTGATCTTTTCAGAAGCGTCGCCCGGCAGGTAACCAAGGTCGCGGTTACTGAGTGCAACGATTGGGCGCGCCAGTAAGATCTGTTCATACAAACGGTGCTGTTCAATGGCAGCTGCCAGTGCCAGCAGGGTTTTTCCGGTTCCGGCTTTACCTGTGAGCGCAATCAGTCGAACCTCCGGATCCATCAGCATATTCAAACTAAATGTTTGTTCGGCATTTCGTGGTTTTATTCCGTAGGCCGATTTCTTTTCAACCCGGTAAATACGTTCCGATTTGGAATCGTAGCGTGCCAGTGCACTGGAAGTGGTGCCTTTAAAAATGTAACATTCGTTGGCTTCCGGGGCGAACGTAGAACCAACATCTTTGATGGTGATCGATCCCTGGTTATAGAGACTGTCGATCAGGCCATCGTTAAAATTGTCAAAAGTAGTAACGGTTTTATCCAGAATGTTTTCATCGGTTACCTGGTCGGTTTTGTAGTCTTCCGATTGAATGCCCAGCGACTTGGCTTTCATCCGGAGGTTGATGTCTTTACTGATAAGAACCGTTTTGCGTTTGGGGTACGATTTTGCAATGTAATCCGCTATAGAAAGTATACGGTGGTCGGGAATATCTTCCTTAAAAGAAGCTTTCAGTTCGTCAGAAAAAGGTTTGCCCGTTTCAATGCGCAAGTTGCCTTTTCCTTGACCCAAAGATTTGCCACCGTTAAAAAGCTCGTCACCAACAATTTCATCGAGCAGGCGGGTAAATTCGCGTGCCTGAAAGTTGATCAGATCGTTTCCTCGTTTAAATTTGTCCAGCTCCTCGAGTACTGTAATCGGAAGGATAACATCGTTATCCTGGAACTGGTAAATACACGTGTAATCGTGTAAAATTACGTTGGTGTCAAGAACGAAAATTTTACTCTTTTTAGTCTTACTTAGCATATAAAAATTGATTTTTTTAAATATAGATTAATCGGTGAGATAATGGGATTGATCGCTCAAAAATTAATAAACTTGTAGCCGTTAATAAATATTTATTTTACGTGGACTATAGGGATACTTTGGATTATTTGTTTACGCGTTTGCCCATGTTTCAGCGCAGTGGACCGGCAGCGTATAAAAACAACCTCGATAATACTTTGAGGCTGGATGAGTTATACGATCATCCGCATCGGAGGTATAAAACAATTCACGTAGCCGGCACCAATGGTAAGGGATCGGTTTCGCACATGCTGGCAGCCATTCTTCAGAGCGCCGGTTATAAAACGGGATTGTACACCTCGCCGCATTTAAAAGATTTCAGAGAGCGTATCAAAATCGATGGCGAAATGATCGCAGAACAAGATGTGGTTGAGTGGGTTGAACACTATCGTACTAACAATGAAGTGTGGAAAATTGAACCTTCTTTTTTCGAACTAACCGTGGCTTTGACATTTGATTATTTTGCCCGGCAGAACGTGGATGTTGCCATTATGGAAGTTGGTTTGGGCGGACGGCTCGATTCAACCAATATTATTACTCCCGAACTGAGCGTAATTACAAACATCGGGCTCGATCATGTTAATTTACTGGGTGATACTTTGGAGAAGATCGCTGCGGAAAAAGCCGGCATTATTAAACCTGAGGTTCCGGCAGTAATCGGTACCAGTCAGAAAGAAACTGCCCCGGTTTTTATACGGAAAGCTGAAGAGGAAAAGGCACCCCTTTATTTCGCCGATAAAGCATACAAGGTGACGTATGCAACATTAGCACTTGATGGCAAACAAAATGTGCATGTAGAAAAAGATGGAGAGGTTGTTTTGCCCGAATTAAAACTGGATTTATTGGGAGTGTATCAGCACCGGAATCTTCCGGCCGTTTTAAAAGCAGTAGATCTGCTTCGCGAAAAGGGATTTGAAATACCGGAAACGGCACTTCGAAACGGTTTGGCGAATGTGGTCGGCTCAACCGGTTTACTGGGACGATGGCAAATAATAGGAAATAATCCGTTGATTGTTTGCGACACCGGGCATAATGAAGACGGAATTCGTGCCGTGGTTGCACAGATTGAAAATACTGCTCATCAGAAATTGCATTTCGTTTTCGGTGCCGTTGGCGATAAAAGCGCCGACAAAGTTTTGGCTTTGCTACCTAAAAATGCCGAATATTATTTTGTTCGGGCAAATATTGAAAGGGCCATGGATGAGACCGAACTTCAGTGTCAGGCTCACGCTTTCGGGTTGAAAGGGGAGTGCTACAATTCTGTGAATGAGGGCTTCCGGAAAGCCAGGGAAAACGCGGGAAAACACGACCTGGTATTTGTTGGAGGAAGCACTTTTGTGGTAGCTGAAATTTTATGATGATTTTTTTGAAATATTTTTTGCAGAACTAAAAATAGCTTATATATTTGCAGCGCCTTTCTGAAAAAGGGGGCACGTTCAGAGAAAAAAGGAAACATTTCGGGCGATTAGCTCAGTTGGTTCAGAGCATCTGGTTTACACCCAGAGGGTCGGCGGTTCGAATCCGTCATCGCCCACTTAAAAGGTCGATTCGTCGTATGACGAACGGCCTTTTTTGTTTTCGGTACAATCCCAAAATATATATTTTCTTTTGGTAGTATTTCAGTCGAAGTAAGTCAGTGTCCTGATAATTTTATAATTGATTGATATAAAAACATATAAATACCCGTAAATATTTAAATATTTTGACGTAACTTGAATAAGAGAAAAACATTAAGTTATGGAAGCACTGTACTTCACAGAATACCTTGAATGGTTAAGTGATCACTTGATATTTGCAGATTTGTATTTTATCGGTTTGATCTTAGCTGCATTTCTAATCACAGCCTTATTGAATTTTCTTGGATACGCATCGAGAGAAATTCTGTAGACTTTTTTTCGAAATGAGATCATTTTAGTTACTTTTTAATAATCAGTTGTTTTCCGAATAAGTCATTCGGACGCGGTTTTCTATTCACTGATTTTCCAATTTAAGAATTGACCGTTTCATATACTCACTCCTGAAAATTTTAAAACGTATCAGAATCTGAATAATAAGTATTCATTTTTGCTGATTGACCTTTTAAGAATTCATGAAATATTTTTGTGGAGTGAAGCTGCTTGGGTTAAAGGCAAAGAAAAAAGGGTAGAACCAATGGACGCTTTTTGAAGATGATTGATAATTTACAAACCCCTAAACACAAAACCAATCAAGATACAGAGTTCTACCCCTTAAGATTTATCATTTTTGTTATAGTCACTCAATTTACAACAAAGAAATTAAAAAAAGAACTAATTGTCCGATTATTTTTCGTAATCCTGTTTCATGATCTGTTCAATTTCGTCCGTCTCGTATTTTGGAGTGGCGCCTGCTTTCGATGCAACAAAAGCTCCGGTGGCACAGGCCAGTTCCAACGCGTTTGACGGTTCAAGCTCCTTCAGGAGGGCAGCAATCAAGCCGGAAAGAAATGCATCGCCGGCACCAACCGTATCAACGGTTTTGATTTTATAACCCGAATGATTGTAAAAAGTATTGTTGGAATACAACAAAGCACCATTAGCTCCCCGCGTTACACACAGCAATTTTAAATCATAGTGCTTCGTCAGCCATTCAACCAGTTCTGCTTCGCTTCCTTTTACTTTATTCCATGAAGCTATTCTTTTAAGTTCATCGTCATTCAGTTTTACAATGTCCGATTTACGGAGTAAGAGCTCAACAACTTCTGGCATGTCATAAGGAGGTCGGAGATTTACATCCATTAATTTTACTATGTCGGTATCCAAAAGGTTTAACAATGTTTTACGTGTGCTGGAATTTCGCGATGCCAACGAACCATAAACCAGTAATCCCGAATGCTCAACTTTGTTGCGAAGAGCTTTACTTAGTATTATATTATCCCAGGCAACCGGTTCGCAAATTTCGTAGGTAGCATTATTTTTAGCATCTAAATGCACCAACACTTCGCTTGTTGGCAGGTTTTTATCAATTTGAATCAGATCTGTTTGCAATCCTGATTTTTGTAAAAAGGAAAGTAGTTGATTGCCTGCTTCATCATTGCCAACACAACTTGCTATTGAGGCATTCATACCTGCTGCATGTAAGTGTAATGCCACGTTCATTGGTGCTCCTCCGGGTTTAGCTCCCGATGGCAAGCGATCCCAAAGCACTTCGCCAAAACAAAGGATGTGGTTGTTTTTGATTTTCATAGCATCAAATATACAATGGTTCGACCTCAGTTAAAAATACTTTTTTTGAAGGTGTAGAGAATCATTTTGAGTGTATGGAATGAATTCAAAATAGAAAGAATTTCATTTCTAATTGTACATTTTACAAAGTAAGTTTTATTTTTGGGGAGTAATTCCGGATGAGGGGCAGCTTTTGTGTTGTAATTGAATGCTTTAATGTAGCCTTGAAAGGAAATTGATTGAACAAATAAAAATAAAATATCGACTATGAATTACAGGATCTTAAGTGCATTCGCACTTTTTATTTTAATTTTTGGGTGCACTACCAGAAGCCCTGAAGAAACTCCCTTTAAATCCTCATTGTTTCAGTACGATGCTGAAATTGATGGCATTATAGAGCAAATGACTTTGGAGGAAAAGGTAGATATGTTACACGGTAAAACTATGTTTACATCAGCAGGTGTCGAACGACTGGGTATTGCCGACCTGAAGTACGCTGATGGTCCGTTTGGCATTCGCGAAGAACTTCAGCCTCATGGTTGGATGCCCCTTGGATGGGAATTGGATAAAGCAACTTTTTTTCCAACAGGGTCGGCTCTGGCAGCTACGTGGAGCAAGGAAATTGCTTACAAATACGGAACAGGTATGGCACGTGAAGCCAGGCTTCGTGGAAAAGACATGATCCTGGGGCCGGCGATTAATATTCAGCGTATTCCAACGGGAGGCCGTACATACGAATACCTGAGTGAAGATCCGTTCTTGAGTTCACAGCTCTCGGTTGGTTATACCAAAGGCGTTCAGGACAACGGAGCTGCTGTTTGTTTAAAACATTATGCCCTGAATAACCAGGAAAATAATAGAGGGACCGTGGATGTAATTGTTGATGAACGTACCATGCGCGAGATTTACCTGCCTCCTTTTAAAGCTGCGGTTCAGGAAGCAGATGCGTATGGAGTAATGTCGGCCTACAATAAAGTAAACGGCTGGTGGTGTGCCGAGAACGATGTGCTGCTCAACCAGATTTTACGCGATGAATGGGGCTTTGGCGGTATGGTAATTTCCGACTGGGGCGGAACACACTCTACCGTAGAATCGGTAACCCACGGGCTTAACGTGGAAATGCCCGATGATAAATTTATGGGGCCGGCTTTGCTGGATTCTGTAAATTCAGGAGCAGTTTCCGAAGAAGTCATCAATAAAAGAGTTAGAGAAATATTACGGGTGCGCAAAGCAATCGCCCCGGTTCCTGAAGAAGAGGCCAACCAGGTTATGACATCTCAACCCGAACAACAGCAAATTGCTTATGAAGTGGCATGTAAATCAATCGTGTTGCTAAAAAATGAAGGTGTACTTCCACTCGATCTTTCCGGGAAACCTACAATCGCAGTTATTGGTGACAATGCAACTCGTATTATGGGATCGGGAGGAATTGGTGCCGGTGTGAAAACCCTCTACGAAATTACTCCCCTTGAAGGGCTTAAAAGTAAAATTGGCGACAAAGCTGAGCTTGTTTATTCTCAAGGATATGTACCGGTTGAATTGGATTATGCCCGGATTTTTGGAAACAAGCCCAAAGAACAGATCGAAAAGGAAGATCGCGAAAAGGCCATTCTGAACAAGAAGCTGAACGCGGAAGCTGTAGAACTGGCTAAAAAGGCCAATGTTGTGTTGTTTTTTGGTGGCAATAACCGAGCGGTGGAAACCGAGGCCAACGACCGCGAAAATATATTTCTTCCTTCCGGTCAGGATGAACTGATAAGGGAAATCGCTGCCGTGAATCCGAATGTTATTACCGTTCTTGTAAGTGGTGCTCCAAACGATCTTAATACAGTGAAGCCCGCTTCAAAAGCATTATTATTATCGTGGTTTAATGGAACCGAAGGAGGAAATGCACTGGCCGATGTACTGCTTGGAAATATCTCGCCCAGCGGAAGATTGCCTTTCACTTTACCTATTAAACTGGAAGATTCGCCTGCTTATGCACTTGGAAATTATCCGCAGGGACAGAAAAAGGGTGATGTATTCGTAGGATTGGTGGAAGAAACCGATAAAGACATAACGGGAGAGAATACCGGAGATAATAAAAACGATCCGAATAAAGCTTATTACAGCGAAGGTTCTTTGGTAGGTTATCGCTGGTTCGATACAAAAGAATTACCCGTGATGTATCCTTTCGGCTACGGATTGACTTATACCAAATTTGAATACGATGGACTCGCAAGCGATAAGGAAGAATACGGTGCAGATGATGTGATCACGCTTTCGTTTACGCTGAAAAACAGTGGATCGGTTGTTGCCGATGAGGTGCCGCAGGTATACGTTCACCGCATCAATCCATCGGTGGAATGGCCTTATAAAGAACTAAAAGGTTTTTCTAGAACGACACTTGAAGCCGGCGAACAAAAAACGGTTTCGCTCGAAATTCCGGTGAAAAACCTGCGTTACTGGAATGAAGAAACGCACAGCTGGGAAAACGACCTTTGTGACATAGAATTGCTGGTTGGAGCTTCAGCCGGCGATATCAAACTGAACAAGAAAGTTTCACTCAAATAGTAAGTGTAAAGTTTATTTAGTTGAACCGGTATCATCTTTTGGGTGGTACCGGTTTGTTGTTATATTGAGCAGTAACCGAAAATAACCTGATACTTGCATCGGAAGAATTTGCGACACCAACTTTCATTTGCATTGTCGCCGAAACTTTGCAATAATTTCTGTGGTCAACAAAGAAAAAATGAGAACCTGGTTTTCCTTAGCGGTGGGAAAATCAGGTTTTTATTTTTAATTTAGTGAGACTGTAATTTCAGAATCCGTCAACTAACGGAGAATTGAAATTGCTTAATCGAACTAATCCCGATGCAACGCAATCGGGATCTGTTGGTGGCTATATCTCCAAATTCGATGCGTGAACTAATTTAATACTGAAAAAAACTAATCATGCAAAAAACAGTCGCATTTACTTTAAACGGAAAGAAGGTTTCGGTTGAAATGGAGCAATCGAAAACCTTGCTTTGGGTACTCCGGACACACTTCGAACTTACCGGTACAAAATACGGATGTGGTGAAGGTTACTGCGGAGCCTGCACCGTGCTGATTGATAATTCGGCAGTGCGTTCGTGTGCCACTACAATTGGTGAGGTAGCCGGCAAAAGTGTGGTAACCATCGAAGGATTAGCCGATGGCGATAAACTGCATCCGGTGCAACAGGCTTTTGTCGATCACGATGCGTTGCAATGTGGTTATTGTACGCCCGGTATGATCATGAATGCGGTTGGTTTGCTGAATGACATTTCCGATCCTTCGCGTGAAGATATTATTTCGGGTATGGAAGATAACCTCTGCAGGTGCGGAGCCCATAACCGCATACTCGATGCCATTGAAGATGCCGCTTCAGCGATGAAAAATTCCGGCAATTAAATGCTTACTGCAACTGTAAAAACGTAAATCATGGATGAATTAAAAGAATATCAGGAATTTATTAACGGCAGCGATTTTCGATCGGGACTTAAGCGACGTGATTTTATGCGCCTTATGGGTGGTGGATTATTTGTTTTCTTCCACGCGGGGGCCGTTATTGAAGCACTGGCATCGGAAGGCGATCAACGCCGACAGTTACCCGACGATTTTAATGCATTTCTGAGGATACACGAAGATGGAAAAGTGTCGTGCTACACCGGAAAGATTGAAATGGGGCAGGGAGTGGTCACCGGTCTGGCGATGATGCTGGCCGATGAACTGGATGTTGCTTTTGAAAGTGTTCTGATGGTAATGGGCGACACCGATCTGTGTCCCTGGGATATGGGAACTTTTGGTTCGCTTTCCACCCGCATGTTCGGGCCATCGATGCTGGCTGCCGCAGCCAAAGCACGAACGGTTCTTCTTGAAATGGCTTCGGAGGAACTCGATGTTGAACTCGATTACCTTGAAGTGAATGAAGGAGTGGTGTTCAACCGCAGGAACAAGTCGGAAAATATTTCTTATCAGCAGTTAACTGAAGGCAAAAAGATTGTCAGGGTGCTGGATAAGGAAGCCAAGGTGAAAGACTATTCGAAGTACAAAATAATGGGTACGCCCAAAATGCGTGTCGACAGTGTTGAGAAAGTTACCGGAAAAGCAAAATATTCAGGCGATCTGCGTATGCCTGGGATGTTGTATGCCCGAATATTGAGGCCACCGTCTCATGCTGCCAAATTGGTTTCGGTAGATACTTCGGAAGCTGAAAAAGTGGAAGGTGTACAAATTGTAAAAGATAATGACCTGGTAGCGGCACTGCACAAAGATCCGGAAATGGCTGAGAAAGCACGCCAACTTTTTAAAGCGAATTTCGAAGTGGAAGAAGAAAAGGACGTTAATAATTCAAACGTATTCTCATACCTGCTCGATCGTGCTCCCAATGGGAATGTAAATATCGATGAAGGCAATCTGGATTCCGGAAGAAATGAGTCGGCAATCATTTTTGAAAACGAATTTCACGATGGTTATGTGGCGCATTCGCCTATGGAACCACACACCGCCATGGCACATTTCGACGGTGATAAAATGACGGTTTATGCGGGTACACAAACGCCTTTCCCTGCACAAAGCAATATCGCCAGAACTCTTGGGATGGATGAGGAGAAGGTGCGTGTTATACCACCTTATCTTGGTGGTGGCTTTGGTGGTAAATCGGCACATCAGCAGGCGGTGGAAGCAGCCCGCCTGGCCAAACTTACAGGCAAACCTGTAATGGTTGACTGGAACCGCGAGGAAGAATTCTTTTACGATACCTTCCGACCGGCTGCGGTAGTTAAGATCAATTCCGGAATTGATGACGATGGCAAAATAAAATTCTGGGATTATCATGTGTATTATGCCGGCGATCGCGGAGGGGAAACCATGTACAATGTACCTCACCAGAAACGTACGGTTTACGGGCGTGGCTGGACAGCTCCTGGTGTTCATCCTTTCCCGACTGGAGCATGGCGTGGCCCGGGAAACAGTACCAACACTTTTGCTCGCGAGGTCCAGGTGGATATCATGGCGGCTAAAGCCGGAATGGATCCGGTGGAGTTTCGCTTGAAAAACCTCACGGATCAACGTGCAATCGATGTGTTGGAAGCCGTTGCTGAAATGGCTGACTGGAAACCTGCAAAATCGCACAGCGGAAGAGGATACGGAGTTGCCATTGGTGCTGATGCCGGGACATACGTGGCGCACATTGCCAAGGTGGATGTGGATAGCAAAACCGGTGAAGTAAAAGTGTTAAAAGTATGGGTGGCCCAGGAAATGGGTTTTTGTGTGAATCCGCAGGGTGCAACTATACAAATGGAAGGCTGCATTAATATGGGAATGGGGTATGCCTTAAAGGAAGTGGTTGATTTTGAAGGAGGACAGGTGAACACCAAAAATTTCGATACTTACCAGATTCCCCGCTTCTCCTGGATCCCGGAAATGGAAACTAAAATTCTGGATCGGCACACACCGCCACAGGGTGGAGGCGAACCTGCTATTGTTTGCATGGGAGCGGTTATCGCCAATGCCATATACGACCAAACAGGAGCACGGCTTTTGGAAATGGCTATGACTCCCAAACGGGTGCTTGAAGCCCTCAAAAAAGTCTAGTCTAATTGAAACTTAACTAATTAAGTTTAGAATTTATGTGAATTATCCTGACACTTATATCATACATTTATTCAGATGATTGACTTCTTTTATTAATAGACAGTCAACTCATCTTTTCCGGGCAGTTCAGGAAATGCTGAATGTGGCTCTGCCTGGTACCAGAACACAACCGACGAAAGGTCTTCTCCCTGCAATGGTAAATATCTGCCATCTTCGCGCCATCCCAGAGCCTGAATGGTCACTCTCAGGTTCTTTTCAAAACGAATCGGATCAGTAACATGCCAGCGGTAGAGCCCGAAACGCATTTGCGAATTCCAAAGCTTGTCGGGCGTTAGTGCATAAAACCCGGTGTAGGGTGTCGAGAAATCCTTGTACTCGTTGTCTTCCACAAAGCAGTAAGCGCCACAAAAATAGTCTTCGGTGCCGGTGCCACAGATGGTCGGGAATTGCGCATCGTCGTCGATAAAGAATTTAATTTCACCTTCGCCCCACCAGCCGCTGTTGTTGGTGCCCCAACTCATGTAAGCTCCAACATACTGACCACGACCGTTAATGTTATCGATCATTAAAAAATCTTCCTTGTAAGGATGCGGATTACTCCGGCGGAACTGAGCATGAAAATACGCAGCATCGTCTTCCACTTCTGTCAGGCAGTAATCAATTTGGAAAAACAATGTCACATCTTTGAGGCTGAGGTTTTCAACGGTCACTTTATAGCCTTTTCTGAAGGGCATTGTCCAATACGAATTAAAGCCGTTGTGCGGATTCACACACACCGCCAGCGAAGAGATCTGTTTCGATTTTCCCCAGCCTGAACAGAAGAAATCGCCCAGTGGCACTTCCACTGAAGGCTCGTCTTCACCGTCCCAGTACATACGTACAATCAGGTTGCGCCAGTTTCCGGTTGGTGTCATCCAAATGTGCTGAATGGCTCCCTGTCCCTCAACGTCAGCCAAAACAAAGGTAGATTCAGCTTGAATGCTTATTGCCGGACTCACTTTCCAGCCCTGTCCCAGGTCGCGTGCTGCCGACTGGTGCGTTCCATTGATGGCCATGCCGCCTTTCCCTTTTTCCCCGGTAAAATTTTCTGCACTGATCGATCGTGTTTTTGCCTTCGACATGCGGTAAAGGTTGTTCATATTGTTTCCGATGCCGTCGTGTGTTTGAGCCTGGATTAAGCCGGAAAAGCAAGACAGAAAAATGACTGCAAAAACAGTGGTAAGATTCTTTTTCATTGTTAGTTATTTAAAGTAGTTATACTCATTTCTTATAGTTTAGCCAGGTGCGTTTTTATCAATTTATGAAATAAATCTCCATCCATATTTTTGCATAAATTCTTCTACTTCTTCATTGAATGATCTCTTCCTGTGGTGTCCTTCTTGATTTTCAATGTATTTTTTAACTGCTTCAACATGACTTTCACTAACACCAACTGCCCAAAAATCATCCTGCCACATAAATTTTTGAGTGGTTAGTCTTTGTTTGTTCATCCAAAAGGAAGATTCTCCTTTTATCAGTTGTGTTATTTTACTTATCGATTGTTCTTTACCGAGAGAAATTAAACAATGGATATGGTCCTGGTACCCGTTAACAGCATCAAGCCATATTCCTTTTTCTTTTGCATTTTCAGAGATATGTGTAAATACCTTCTGTCTGACTGCTAATGAAGTTAAATATGGAACACTGTTTTTCGTTGAAAAAACTAAATGTACCCAAATTCTTACCCAGCTCATAATTGCTTCAATTTTAATATTTGGCATGTGGCTGAAGCCATATTGAATCTTGATCTTTTTATCCGTCGGTTAAAACCGACGGCAATTTTTATTCCCGTTCACTTCAGTGAACGGAATCGATATTTGCTTTGAAGATAAGGCTTTAGCCACATTTATCTTGTTAATTCTTTTACATCTCTTACACAGCGGAAACCAACAGTGGCATTGCGTTCAAAACCCTGTGAAACTCGCAATAACTTTTGTCGGTAAGTCAAAGGTTGCGGACCTCCCTGCACATACCACCAACTGTCTTTGGCTTTAAAATAACTTCCGCCTTTTATCATGATGAAATTGTAACTGCCGTTATCATAAACATCGTTGGTAAGTTGCCAAACTGAACCCACAAGATCTTCCAATCCCCATGGATTGGTTCCTTTGGGGTACTGGCCAACAGCTTCGTATTTTCCGTCTCCCGGATTACAAAGTGTGCTGTCAACTCCCTGCAGGTTTTCCACGGTGAGCGTGTTGGTTACAAATACCGATTCTTTCTGAATGTTGTTATCCTTCCCCCAGGGCCACTCACGATCCGGCTCACCGGCCTGTGCAGCATACTGCCATTCTGTTTCTGTTGGGAGCCGTTTCCCTGCCCAACGGGCATAGGCCTGTGCATCTTCGTAACTTACATTTATCACCGGCTTGTTTTCGTCACCTGATTTTATTTTTCCATCCTTCCAGTGTTTCAGGAACTGTTCAGAGTCGGCAGGTTTGTACCTAGTTTCATCTAAAAAGGTTTTGAATTGAGCGTTAGTCACCGGATGAATGTCCATCAGAAACGCATTTACCTGAATCGAATCGGAATATAATTTTTCTGGATATGGAATAAACGAATCACCCAGTTTCTCTTTTAACAGTAATGTACCGGCCGGTATTTTTACCATGCCTTCAGGAACCGATTTCGACTTTTCGGTTGCATGAACAGTACTGATCAGCCGCGCAGAAGCCGCCGGAAAGTTGATTACATTTTCATCAATTAATTGGTTTTCATTATCGAAAAGCTGAACAACAAATTTTCCTTCCGAGCGACCAAATTCACTTAATAAGTGAAGGATTTGCTGGTGTGTTGAATAATCTTTGAAAGTTCCCTGATAAGACGGTATCCCCGCCCAAACACGAATGTATTTACCGGAGTTGGCACTAAAACGGAGTTCATCGGCGGGCAGATTAAATGAAGTATTCAATTGCTTTTTAAACCGTGCAACCACACCTACTGAGCCCTCGTTGTTACTTCCCAGCCATTTTTTAGAAAAGGCATCCACATCAGCTTTGACAAAGTGTTTGCCATCTATCTTCGCCAAATCGGCTTCTTCATGACTCCAAAGATCTACAAAATGAAAATCATCGTCCGGACTGACTTCAAAAAGTGGATCGAATACTCCTTCAGGTCGAAGGTTGTAAATCGTATAAATGGTTTTATCCTTGTACGGCCACTTATTTACATAAACATTGTCGAGCAAGGTTGGTATTAGCGGAGTGAAATCAAAATCTGTAAAATTGAAGGCATTTTCGCGTTGGATCATCAGGATTTGCGCAAGATTCTCCCATTGTTCATCGAGCCAGTAAGGACGGCCGGGAGAATAGAGGTTATTTTCGGTTCCGTAACCGTTAAACAGCGAAAGGTTGTATTCCCTTTTTATGCGTTCTTTGCCAACTTCAACTACTCGAAAAATCGCAAAATCGGGTTTGATCAGTTTATTCAGGTTGAGCATGGGGCAATAGTAAAGTGCATTGTGCACACGTCCGCTTACAATTCCCTGCATATCTTTCGGAACGGCCATTCCTTCGCTGTACATAACCACTCCTTTTTTGCCTTTGTCGGCAGCATTTCGCAGTTGCTCACTTGACGCTCCCGAACAATCCAAAACAACACCATCAGCATCAATTTCCTTCACCATTTTGCTCATTCCGTCATAAGGATCTTCGCTACGTGTAGAGGTATCCCAGGGATTAAATGCGATAAATAAATGCGAGTTATTTTGGTGAGTTAGCGTGGCCAGGCTGTTGAGTTTATTTATTCCACCGGGCATGGTACGAAACAGGTCCCACTGATTGCGTTGATCAAGTCCTAAAGTTGGCCAGGTGGGCCATAAGCCATAAATTTCTGCTCCGCCCAATACTTTGTTGTTCATCTCAATAAAATTAGGGAGCGTGTATTTCCCGGCTTCGGCATCGTAAAAATTATGATCCCAGGCCATCATCGCCTGATTTAGGTAGGAATGCCTGATCCAGGCCAGGTCATCGCGTTCAAAAAGTGTGTTGTTAAAAGTTCCCGGTTCAACATCGTACAGCATCCTGTTCTGAAACGTCAGCCGCAGACCTTCCTGCCAGTCTCCTTCAAACAAATCAGCATAAAAAGTATAAGCGACACTGCCCCCCGGGTACAGAACTGTTTCAAACCGTCGCCTGCTGCCGTTTGTAATGCTTTCCCGGTCCCTGCGCGTCAGAGCACAAATCTTTCTGCCATCTTTCAGTTCTCGTTCGTTGTAACCAAGTTCCCAGGCATTGTCGGGTACGATCACATTCACCGCTTCATAACCGGGACGGAATAAATAGGTCCGGGAAAGACCGTGATCGCCTTTTCCTGTGATGTATACCGATTTTTCATCCGGGCCAAAAGGCAACACATTGGTCAGCCACAAGGTGTCGGAACTCTTGTTCTTAAAATTGATCGTTCCTTTGGCCCCGAATTCGTATTCCTGAAACTTTATTTGCGTAGAAAAAGGAGAGTTGCCATTATCAGTGCCTGCACGAAACATCTGTTTCTGGCCGGGTTGGCCCGGTGAACAGACTTCGTACGAAAATAGTGGAGTAACTTCGTTTAAATCGATTGTGTTCCCATTTGAATCTGTTAGCTGAACAAACCGTTCATTTTTATCCGAATCAAAATTCAGTTTTTGCAGGTGCTGAGCATGGGTGAAAAGGGGACTAAAACAAATGAAAAATGCAAGATATGCAGAAATGAATTTGCCCACGTTGTTTAGTTTAAGTCAGTTTATTACAAAATCCGGATTGGATCGCTTTAGCGATTTTTTAAGCGGTTTCCGGATATAAGTTCTTAAAGCTAATTTTTCCTCCTTGCATTTAAAAGTAATTCCCGGAAATTATTTCAGGCAGTTTCAAATAGAGAAAAGGCTCTTTTTTATGGTTTTTGATATTCTGATTATAAATGTTTTGGTTTAAGAATAACTTCCTCTAATTTTATTGAATTCTAATAGTTTAAACAAAACACCAGCCTGACAACCTATGAAACCAAAAATCTGTTTTCTGCTCGTATTTATTTTTTGTGGCTTTGCTTTGCAGGCCAAAGATTATAAAGCTTCATTTTTCGGAATCGAATCCAATGGCACAACATTGAACACGCGTTCCATTCAAAAAGCAATTGATTACATTCATGAGAATGGTGGTGGCCGGCTTGTTTTTTATGTGGGCAGGTACCTCACCGGAACGGTTTATCTGAAGTCGGATGTGACAATCCAGTTGGAAGAAGGTGCAATTCTTGTTGGATCAACCAATCCTTTTGATTATGATCGGCACGGCTACTGGACTTCGTTGATCTTCGCTTTTGATCAGCAAAACATCGGGATTACCGGCAAAGGGGTTATCGACGGGCAGGGTTATAAAGTGGCCAACAATGTTTTGTCGATGATTCACCGTGGAGTAATTAAAGATCCCAACGATTTGTTGTATGATCGTCCGAGGGAAGGAATACGCCCGCAGAATATCTATTTTAAAGGTTGCCGGAACGTAACGATCAGTGGGATTTTTTTAAAGGATCCGGCTAGTTGGAATCAGCAATACGATCAGTGTACAAATGTGTTGATCGAAAATATTACAGTCGACAGTAAATCGTATTGGAACAACGACGGTGTTGATATTGTGGATTGCGACAGTGTTATTGTCCGGGATTCATATTTTGATGCAGCCGACGACGGAATATGCCTGAAATCGCACAGTGCCGATCATATTTGCCAAAATGTTTTTATTCACAATAATACCGTCAGAACAAGTGCCAACGGTATTAAATTCGGAACCGCGTCAAACGGAGGATTCAAAAATATCCGCATCATCAACAACACGGTTTTCGACACCTACCGTTCGGCAATCACTTTTGCGGCTGTCGATGGTGGTTTTGTAGAAAATATTGAAGTTGATAGTTTGAAATCGCTGCATACCGGAAATGTGATCTTTCTGCGCATTGGCGAACGCAAACCGGGGAAAAAGGGGAGGATGGAAAACATCAGCATTAAGAATGTTTATGCTGAAGTTCCGGCCACCAAACCCGATGCAGGTTACAATTACGAAGGGCCGGTTGAAGATCTGCCCAGAAATATCTCGCCGGCTGCGATTGTTGGCATGCCAGATGTCGCGATTAAAAATGTTCGGCTCGAAAATGTAGAAATTCATTATCCGGGAGGTGGTAATCCGCTGTATGCCAAAGTTGGGCTCGATGAGTTGGATAAGGTTCCCGAACTGGCTGAAAAATACCCCGAGTTTTCGATGTTTAAGGAACTACCGGCCTGGGGCTTTTACATTCGGCATGCTCAGAATATTGAATTCGACAATGTTCAACTGATCTGCGAAAAAGAAGATTACAGAACTGCAATTGTACTGGATGATGTAAAGGGCGCTTCTTTTAAATCGCTCGAAGTTGAAGAGCCGGGAATCGCTAAAGAGCCGGTTTTCTCACATCGGTCATCCGACGTAAAAACCGAATAAAGCGGAAATTCCATGAAGTTCCGTGGGGAAAGAATATTTTGGAGCCCCAAAAAATGAAACGGAGGCCACGTTGAAGAAGATCCGACGGTCATTCTGCTCGAAATGCTGGCACCGAACCTTAACCGACACTACTGCTTTCAGTCCGATCATCGCTGAGATATCGATTTGAATATTGATTCATTGTGCTGCACGCTCCGGAAGAAATACCACTTCGTAACGAATAAGAGTCTTAAGGAGAGGCCGCATTCTCTGACCGGTCACCGAATTTTTATCCGTCTCATTTTTGAATACCACTGAATCTATTTAAAAAGTCTGAAACAGGAAGTTCTGTTTCGTTACTAAGGATTAGTCATATTCTCTGTGATTGCTGTAGGCAGGCTATTGCGAAGCCGTGTTCTCAGTGTAAACGGATTAAAACAACCATTCGAAAATTATCGTCAAAAAATTAATCGATCTATGCAAAATCCGGGTTATTGATTATTAAAATGATAGTTTTAGTAAAGATTCAGGGGTTATTACTCCTGAATCTTTATTTTTATACGCATTAGTTAGCTAAAAACCTTTAACTATGAAAACGAACTACCTTATTCTATGCTGCCTTATTGTTACAATGGCCTGGAATAGAGGCTTTGCACAAAAAGTAAATGATGTAACAACTCCGCTGCATCTCATGCAGCCCGATTATCCGCATGCTTACGGAGCACCTCAAACCAAGGACATTGAACAGGTAATATCCAGGATTTACGCTTATCTCGACGAAGTTACTCCGGCGCAACTGGTTGATCGAACATCAGGCGAAGTGATTTCGGATTTCTCGAAAGCTGATCAGAATAGTATTATGAAGCAGGGCGATTTTCGCCTGAACAGTTATGAGTGGGGTGTAACTTATGCGGGAATGCTTTTAGCTGCCCAACAAACCGGTGATGAAAAGTATTCGGAATATGTAAGCGAGCGACTGGAGTTTTTATCGAAAGCACTGGCAGCCTTTTCCAAATTCGAAAAGGAAAATCCGGATGTCAAATTCCAGCTTGAACGTTCGCTTCACCCGCATGCTTTGGACGATTGCGGGGCCATTTGTGCAGCTATAATAAAGGCAACGCGAGCCGGAAAAGTTGAAGGAACAGACTGGCTGATCAACAATTACATCGATTACATCAGCAATAAGGAATTTCGTTTGAAAGATGGAACGTTGGCACGTAACCGGCCACAGCCCAATTCAATTTGGCTCGATGACCTCTTTATGAGTGTTCCGGCCCTGGCTCAAATGGGAAGCTACAGCGATGATCCCAAGTATTTCGACGATGCGGTGAAACAGGTGCTGCAATTCGGGAAACGCATGTTTAACTACGATAAAGGCCTGTTTATGCATGGTTGGATTCAGGAAATGGAGGAGCACCCGCAGTTTCACTGGGCACGGGCTAACGGCTGGGCAGTAATGACGATGGTGGAATTACTGGAAGTATTGCCGGCTGATCATCCGGGACGCGATCAAGTATTGGATTTGTTGAAGAGGCACATTCGAGGACTTGCCAATTACCAGGATGGAACCGGTTTCTGGCACCAGCTGATCGACAGAAACGACAGCTACCTCGAAACTTCGGCAACTGCCATTTATACCTATTCCATAGCCCGGGCGATTAATCGTGGCTATGTTGATGCTAAGGTTTACGGACCAATGGTGTGCCTTGCCTGGAATGCCGTGGCCAGTAAAGTGAACGAAAAAGGACAGGTGGAAGGAACCTGCGTAGGTACCGGAATGGGTTTCGATCCGGCGTTCTATTACTACCGTCCGGTAAACGTGTTTGCTGCTCATGGTTACGGTCCCGTTCTACTGGCCGGAGCCGAAATGATGGAACTGGTAAATTCGAACGACATTCGTATAAACGACAGCGCTACCATGCTGTATAAGGAAACCAAGTCTCAATCCTGGAACTTCGATTTTGGAAAAGGAAAAGTTAAACAAGGATTCACACAGGTTACTACTGAGACGATCTACTCGGATAAAACAGGTTTTGGAATCGTTTCTTTTGGAGAAATCAATTCCTTCGAACAAAAAAACATTGACGATGAACTTTTGAGTGACGGATTAAGTTCGGAAGCACCCTTTTATTTTCAGCTCGACCTTCCCGAGGGGCGATACAAAATTACCCTTGCACTTGGTAGCTCCGACGATGAATCGGCAATCACCGTAAAAGCTGAATCACGTCGTTTGATGCTTGAAAATATTGAAATTGATAAAGGTGAAACGCTTACAAAAACAATGGTTGTGGATGTGCGTTCGCCCCAAATAAATGCAACTGAAAGTATTCGGCTAAAATCGCGGGAGTTGCCTTATAAGAATTGGGATAAAAGTTTGAGTTTGGAATTTAATGGCAAAAATCCTTCCGTTCGATCTATTCAAATTGAAAAAGCCGATGACTTGCCGGTAATTTTTCTGGCGGGTAACTCAACGGTAACCGATCAGGAAAACGAGCCCTGGGCTTCGTGGGGACAAATGTTTCCGCGTTTTCTGAAACCTGAAATTGTTGTTGCTAATTATGCTGAATCAGGTGAAACACTAAAAGCATTCAGAAGAGAAAATCGCCTGAAGAAAATTCTGAGCGTGATGAAGCCGGGCGATTACCTGTTTATGGAATTTGCGCATAACGATCAGAAACCGGGGGGAAATCATGTTGATCCTTTTTCGACTTACCAGGAAGAATTAATGTACTTTATTAACGAAGCGAGAAAGAGGGGTGGTAAACCTGTTTTGGTGACCTCAACAAACCGGCGAAAATTTGATGCTGAAGGAAAAATAGAGAATACACTTGAAGCGTATCCTGATGCCATGCGACAACTGGCAAAAGAAGAAAATGTTCCGTTAATCGACTTAAATGCAATGAGTAAGGATTTTTACGAAGCGTTAGGTGTTGAGGGCTCGAAAAAGGCTTTTGTGCATTATCCTGCCAACACATTTCCAAACCAAACAGAACCTTTGGCCGACAATACGCACTTCAATCCATACGGAGCTTATGAACTTGCGAAATGTGTGGTGCAGGGAATTTTAAGCCAGAATCCGGATATGGAAAAATATGTTTTAGATGATTTTGGTAAATTTGATCCCTCAGAACCCGATCCGTTTGAAAGTTTCTTGTGGCCCGATAGTCCGTCACTTGAGTTGCTAAAACCGGACGGTAACTAATTTTGTAAAAACTTAACTTATGAAACAAGCATGTAAAATAGTTATGCCCCAAAGGATAATAAAATACATGCGAGTTCCATACTATACCTTTGAGAACAAACAATTTTAATAGTATGAATAAACACAAACTATTTCTTTCAATTATGCTGGTCGGCTTGTTGTTTTCATGTTCTACCGAAAAGAAAAGTGAACTGGTACAACGACTTGAAGCAATATTTTACAGCGATTCTTTTGCGAAAACTCCTGATGCCGTTTTCAATGTGGCAGATTTTGGTGCGGTTGCCGACGGGAAAACATTGACAACCGAAGCCATTCAAAAGACAATTGATGCCGCTGCAGACGCAGGCGGAGGTAAAGTTATTTTTCCGGCAGGAACTTATTTGTCGGGGGCCCTTTTCGTCAAATCGAATGTAGAATTGAACATCGGTGAAGGTGTGGTAATTCAGGCTGTCCAGGATAACAACGAATATCCGAGATTATGGACCCGCATTGCAGGAATTGAAATGAAATGGCCGGCAGCGCTTATCAATGTTTACGACGAAAGCAATGTACGTATTACCGGTAAAGGCGTGATCGATGGCAATGGAAAATACTGGTGGGATAAATTTTGGGGCGATCCGAAATATACCGGCGGAATGTGGGGCGAATACAAAGACAAAGGCATTCGCTGGGCCGTGGATTACGATTGCGAACGCGTGCGCCCGGTGGTTATTTGGGAATCGGAAGATGTGTTGCTAAAAGATTTTACAGTTAAACGCGCTGGGTTCTGGACCGTTTCACTGACATATAGTACAAGGGTTCATGTTGACGGCGTGATTGTACGCAACAATATTGGAGGCCACGGACCAAGTTCCGACGGGATCGATACCGACTCGTCGAAAGATATTTTGGTGGAAAACTGCGACATTGATTGCAACGATGATAACCTGTGTATAAAAGCAGGGAAAGATGCCGATGGACTACGCGTTAACCGCCCGGCAGAAAACATAGTTTACCGCAACTGTATTACACGCTCAGGCCACGGCTTAATCACGCTTGGTAGCGAAACATCAGGAGGAATGCGAAACATCGAGGTTTATGGATTGAAAGCCATTGGAACCAATATTGGCATCCGTTTTAAATCGGCAAAAGTACGCGGCGGATTGATCGAGAACATCTATTTCCACGACATTGAAATGAAAGATGTGGCGAATCCTTTTCATTTCGAACTGAATTGGTACCCTGAATACAGTTATTGCACCATTCCCGATAATATTCCTGAAGAAGAAATTAAAGACCGGTGGCGGGTACTGAGCCAGCGCGTAGAACCTGAAGAGAAAGGCATTCCTGAATTCAGAAATATTACGCTGAGCGACATAAAAGTGGAGAATGCCGAACGGGCTTTTTATGCCAATGCCTATCCCGAAAAACCGATTCATGATATCCATTGGAAAAACGTTTCTGTTGAAGCCAAAGAAAGCGGAAAGTTGACCTATGCCAGTAACTGGACCATGGAGAATGTTCTGTTGAAAAGCGGAACCGGAAAGCCTGTTGAATTAAAGAATTGTGAAAATATTGAGCAACCTGAAATCGTGAAAACTGAAAAGCCACAACCGGAAGAAAAAAGGGAGTTGACTTTGGATGAACAGATTGGTAGTATCAATAAAAATGCCGATGTGGTTATTATCCCCGTTAATCCAAGCGCAAATCAGGCACTGGCTAATGGCGATACCACGGAGTTTTCAGAAAATATACAGGTGTATGTATTAAAAAATGAGGATGCAGCCCTGAGCTATTATGAGCCCCTTGGTGATGGATTCTACTACACTCCGGTGGAAGTTGCTGTTACAAACAGCGGCAGAACGATCGAAATAAAAGGGCAGAAGGAACACCGCTACACTTTTAGTGTTAACTACGACAAGAAACCCGAAAACATTGAAGGAGCCGATTCGTGGAAATACGACAACGACCGGCAGCAGATTACGATTGATAAAAAAGGAAAATCCTTTATTTTACAGCTTAACTAAATTTTAAAAACCATCTTGACTATGACTAGGATTCGATTAATACTGGCAGTACTTTTTTTTAGTTTGATTGCTTTTCACGGAGAAGCACAACCCGAGACAAAGCAGATACAGTACCTGTCGGGGACCGATAATGAGAACACCGTAACCTGGGATTTCTTTTGCACCGCAGGCAGAAACAGTGGATTCTGGTCCTCAATTGAAGTGCCCTCGCATTGGGAACAACAGGGATTTGGTGAATACGATTACGGTCGCGATTACCGAACCTATGGTAAAAAATTCAGGTTTTCAGAAGAGAGCGGAAAGTATAAACACAATTTCGAGGTGCCGGGGGACTGGAAAAACAAGGCGGTTTTTATCGTTTTTGAAGGCTCAATGACCGATACCGAGGTGAAAATCAACGGTCAACTGGCTGGTCCGCTTCACCAGGGATCTTTTTACCGTTTCCGCTACGATATTTCCGATAAACTGAATTTCGGGGAAAAGAATGTTCTTGAAGTAACAGTGAATAAGTGGTCGGCCAATCAATCAGTAAATCGTGCCGAACGCTATGCCGACTACTGGATTTTTGGAGGGATTTTCAGACCGGTTTACCTCGAGGCGATTCCGCAACAAAGCATCGATCGTGTAGCCATCAACGCCCAAGCCGACGGAACCTTCGAAATGGATGTCTTCGCGTTTGGAATAAATAAGAAGCAAACCATAAAGGCTCAAATTCTGGATGCTGCAGGAAATGTAGTTGAGACCTGTGAAGCAGTTGTAAACAAGGGCGATTCGCTGGTGCGCATGTCGTGCAAAGTGGACGATCCTAAACAATGGACGGCCGAAACTCCAAATTTGTACAGCGCAAAAGTTCAACTAGAAAACGGGAGAAATTCGGTGTTTGAACTTTCGCAGAAATTTGGTTTCCGAACCATCGAAATACGTCAGGGCGACGGAGTTTATCTGAATGGTGTAAAAATCAAAATGAAGGGCATCAACCGGCACGTTTTCTGGCCCGAAACCGGCAGATGTGTTAATCCTTCGCTCGATCTTCAGGATGTAAAACTAATCAAGGAAATGAACATGAATGCCGTTCGTTGTTCGCATTATCCACCCGATCAGTCGTTCCTTGATCTGTGCGATTCACTGGGCCTGTATGTGCTGGATGAACTGGCCGGCTGGCAAAATTCTTACGATACTGAGTCGGGAGAAAAGCTGGTGCGCGAAATGGTGATCCGCGATGTAAATCATCCGTCCATTATTTTCTGGAGCAACGGAAACGAAGGAGGTACCAACAAAGAACTCGACGACGATTATGGTATTTACGATCCGTCGAAACGCCCGGTTATTCATGCACATCACCGCCCGGGAAATGATTTTAACGGCATCGATTGCAACCACTACGAGAACTATTACAGCTCAGAAAAAATACTCAATGGAGGTTTGATCTACATGCCCACCGAATTCCTGCATTCCCAGGACGATGGTGGTGGGGCAGCCGGATTGAGCGATATCTGGGAGTTATTCTGGAAATCGGAGCGATCAGCAGGTGGATTTACCTGGGTATTTTCCGATGAAGGAATCGTACGAACCGATTTGAACAATATCATCGATGTGAACCGTGTGAATGCTCCCGATGGAGTTTTGGGGCCACACCGCGAAAAGGAAGGCAGCTTTTATGCCATGCGAGAGATTTACTCGCCGGTTAAAATTTTCATGGAAAAGCTTCCGGATGATTTTGATGGTACCATCGAACTTGAAAACCGTTATCATTTTACCAACCTTAACAAAATTAGATTTACCTGGGAACTGGTTTCGTTTATGTGGCCGCAACAGCGCGGTGCCGGACATAAGGTGATGAAATCAGAAACGATCCAAAGCCCCGATGTTGCACCGGGACAAAAAGGGGAATTAAAGGTTGAACTTCCTTCAAACTATAAAAATTACGATGCACTTTATCTACGTGCAGTTGATCCGGCCGGCGACGAAATTTTTTGCTGGAGCTGGAAAACAAACGAAAACACCAATCAGGTCCTTGGTTTGGTTGAGAAAAGCCTTTCAGATGAGGAGCAGGAGCAACTGAAAAAGCTAAAAGCACAGGGTATTGAAGAAGACAATATTCTACCCATTAGCGCTAAAAAAGGCGACACTTCGATCAGTTCTGAAGTTGAAGAGAAAGAAAATGACGAAAGTATTTCATTAAAAGCTTCCGGAATAACTGTTGTTTTCAGCAAAGAAAACGGAACGATCTTAAAAATCTTTAACGATTTTGGATTACCGATTCCGCTGAATAACGGACCGGTATTGGTGAGTGGCGAATCAAAACTGACTGATGTTTCAAAAACCGGTAAAGACGATGGTTACGAACTTCTTTTCACATACGATGGCGATTTGAAATTTGTAAAATGGACCATGTACAACAGCGGCTGGCTGCAGCTGGATTATGAATACCAGGTGGAAGGCGAACAGTATTTTACCGGAATCAGTTTCGATTTCCCGGAGTCCGATGTGATCGGCGCGAAATGGCTGGGTGATGGACCGTCGCACGTATGGAAAAACCGCTCGAAAGGTGGTACGCTTGATGTGTTCGAACGCTTGTATAACAATGTTTTGCCGGGCACAAATACCTGGGATTATCCGCAGTTTAAAGGTTATTTTGCCGATGTGTCGTGGATGGAATTCAATACAGTGGATGGAAAATTCACCATGGTGGCGCAGGAAGATGATCTTTTTGTACGACTTTTTGATTTCTGGGGAATCTCAGGTCCAAAAAATTACCCGGAACTGCCTGCCGGAAACATTTCCTTCCTGGACGGAATTCCGCCGGTTGGAACCAAACTGGCAATGGGCATCAGCAACGATACCTGGAACCTTGGTCCCGAAGGAAAGCTGAATGTGATGGAAGAACCGGTAAAACGTACTTTGTATTTTTATTTTGGATTACTTCAGTAATTCGTTAACGAATAAATAATTAAGTGGAATGAGATTAAGGAAAATAGCCGCCGTTATAATTGTTATAGCTCTGTTTTTTGCTTGTCAGAGTAAGAGGGAGGACAATAAAAAGATAACCATTTATACCATTGGCGATTCAACTGTTAAAAACGGACAAGGCGACGGTGCCGGTGGTTTGTGGGGCTGGGGCGATCCACTGGTTCAGTATTTCGATACTGCCACAATCAATCTCGAAAATCACGCACTTGGCGGAACCAGCAGCCGGACCTACCGCGACAAGGGTTTGTGGCAGCCAGTTCTCGATAAACTCAAACCCGGTGATTATGTTCTGATGCAGTTCGGCCACAACGATGCAGGTCCTGTAAACGATACTATCCGTGCTCGTGGCACGATACAGGGAACAGGCGATGAAACCGAGGAGATTGATAACCTGCTCATCGGTAAACATGAAATCGTTCATACCTATGGTTGGTACATGCGGCAATTTATAAGGGAGGCGAAAGAAAAAGGAGCGATTCCGGTTGTTATGTCACCCATTCCGCGAAACAACTGGAAAGATGGAAAAGTACCGCGCAACAAGGATTCCTATGGCGGATGGGCTAAAACAGTTGCCGAAGAAGAAGGTGCTTTTTTTATCGATCTGAATGAAAAAATGGCCTCGAGAATGGAACAGCGTGGCGAGGAGAACGTTACCGAAGTCCTGTTTTTTAGCCGCGACCATACACATACCTCTGCAAAAGGAGCTGTTCTGGCAGCCTCACTAATTGTTGAAGGATTGAAAGAATTGGACAAATGCAAGTTGAAAAATTATTTGTTGGAGAATCCAAAAATCTCTTTCCCGGTAAAAAAGAAAGTATTCATCATTGGCGACTCAACGGTTGCCAATGGAAAAGACAACATTATTGGCTGGGGACGCGAGTTGGGGGCATTTTTGGATACCAGCCGCATTGAAGTGATCAACAAAGCCCGTGGAGGCAGAAGTAGCCGCACCTATATGTACGAAGGACTTTGGGACGAAGTACTTGCGCAATTGAATGAAGGCGATTTCCTGCTGATTCAGTTTGGACACAACGATGGCGGAAATATCGATAAAGCCAAATACCGTGGCTCGCTAAAAGGAATGGGAGACGAGACGCAGGAGATACTCAGAAACGACTCCATTCCTGAAACTGTTCATACCTACGGCTGGTACATGACAACGTATATAACGCAGGCAAAAGAAAAAGGCGTTTCGGTGATTGTGGTCTCGATGATCCCAAGAAACATCTGGCACGATGGAAAAGTGGAACGTGTGGACGATAGTTACGGTGGCTGGGCCAAGGAAGCGGCTGAGAAAAACGAAGCATTTTTTATCGACCTGAACAATGTGGTTGCAGATAAATACGAGCAAATGGGACCGGAGAAAGTGAAGGCTTTTTTCCCGGGCGATCATACGCATACCAATGCCGATGGGGCAAAATTCAATGCAAAAACACTTGCTGAAGAAGTTCGTAAGCTTCGAACATGTTCGCTAAGAAGATATTTGAAATAAGAAATTAGATGGCATTGTCCATCTTCAAAACCCAGGAGAATATGAAAGCGCTTGAAATGAATAAAAGATTCCGGTTGATGATGCTGATAGTAGTAGTTACGTTGACCGTTTCGTATAATTCGAAAGCCCAGGATGCGCGCGAGCGGTTGTATAATTATGCCGTATTGCAACCCAATCATGTTCCAAAACCCAAAGTTAAAGGCTGGGCCGAAACCAGGATCTCTGAAAAAATAGACCGGGGACTGGTAGCATTTAAAGTCAACGATGGCATTTATTTAAGCTGGCGTTTGTTGAATACTGATGCCGAAAATGTTGCTTTCGATATTTATGAGAAAAAGGATGGACAACAAGCCCGCAAAATAAATTCGGAACCACTTATTTCGACCACTGATTTTTTTGTTGACAACGCTGACACTACTTCTCAGTTTTATGTTACGGCAGTAGGAACAGATGAACCTTCGAAAGTCGCAAAAGTCAGTAATTTGTCCTACAAAACTATACCTTTTCAGGGAGAATATATGCCCGACCGGGTGGCTGTTGGAGACCTGAATGGAGACGGAGAATATGATTTTGTGATTAAACAGCCGGGTGGGAGAGTCGATCCCGGGGTTTGGCGAAAAAGCCCCGACACATTTAAACTGGAAGCGTATTTAAGCGACGGAACATTTTTATGGCGCAAAGACCTGGGGTGGAATATTGAGCAAGGAATCTGGTATTCGCCCTTTGTTGTATATGATTTCAATGGTGACGGAAAAGCGGAAGTAGCACTAAAAAGCGCACCAACCGATGCGGATTACAGAGACGAAGACGGACGTGTTTTCGATGGTCCCGAGTATTGTTCGGTACTTGATGGAATGACAGGTGAAGAGATCGACCGTGTTGACTGGCCGGCCCGCAATCCCCGTTTTGGCCGTTACAACCGCAATAACCGTAACCAGATGGGAATGGCTTACCTCGATGGAAAAACTCCGGCTTTACTTGTTGCCCGCGGAACCTACCGTTTAATGATGGTAGATGCATACCAATTGAAAGGTAACAAGTTGGAGAAATTATGGCGTTGGGATGGCGATGAGGAAAATCCGGTGATTCGTTCGCAGGGTGCACACAGCTTGCATACTGTTGATGTGGATAAAGATGGCAGGGATGAAATTGTGTTGGGTTCTGCTGTAATCGACGACGATGGAACACTTCTGTTCTCTGCCGGCGTTGGTCATTCCGACAAATGTTTTGTTACCGATATCGATCCGAATCGACCGGGAATGGAAATATTCTTTGCCAATGAAGTATGGCACGATACGGCGGGAGTTTCCATGGTTGACGCCGCTACCGGTGAACAGATCTGGAACATCAATCACTACACCCGTCATGTTGGCAACGGAATGGTTGCAGACATTATGCCCGAAATTCCGGGATTGGAATGTTTTGCCTCTGAAGATTCAAAAGCCGGGCTTCGCGATAAGTATATGTTATCGGCATCGGGCGAATATTTGGCCCGTAACCTGGGTGTACCGCAATGCACGAACTGGATTTTCTGGGATGCCGACAAGCTTCGTGAATCCATCGAAGGATCGGGTTTTGGAAGGAGGAGCTCTCGTGGCCTTTCTATTGTAAAATATCCAACAGATACTTTAACAACCCAAATTCAGGGAGCGATCATGATGATGGCGGATATATATGGCGACTGGCGTGAAGAGCTAGTTACTGTTTTGCCGGGAGAACTCAGGGTTTACTCAACAACTATTGCGGCTTCCGATCGGCGCACTTGCCTGATGCAGGATCCGCTCTATCGTTCCGATGTTGTACACCGGTCGATGGGCTATTTTCAGCCACCTGTAACCAGCTACTATTTAGGAGAATAATTAAAAACTATAAACGAATGAAAATCAAACTTAATTTTCTGATATGCTGTATGCTTGCATTGTCATTCTTGTCAGTGGCACAACAACTGCCTTCAAAACAGGAAGTTATTGATAAGATGGTGCTGACTAACGCCTACCTGATGAAGAAATGGCCGGACCCGGGAGTGAATGTAATTACAAACAGGGAACGACCGAGTAACCTTTGGACGCGTGGGGTTTATTACGAAGGATTAATTGCTTTGTATTCGATTAAGCCGGATAAAGCGTACCTCCAATATGCAATGGACTGGGGGCAGGCGCACAAGTGGGGCCTGCGAAATGGAAATCAAACACGACATGCCGATAACCAGTGTGCAGGGCAAACGTATCTTGCTATTTATCAAATCGATCCGAAACCGGAAATAATTAAAGATATTCAGACATCGGTTGACGGGATGCTGGCGACCGATAAAATCGACGACTGGAACTGGATTGATGCCCTGCAAATGGCAATGCCTGTTTTTGCTAAACTGGCAGTAATTACAGGTGATAAAAAATATTCGGAAAGAATGTACGAAATGTACATGGATACTAAGGTAACACAGGGCCTTTACAATAAAAAAGACGGTTTATGGTGGCGCGATGCCGACTTTCTGCCGCCTTACAAAGAGCCCAATGGCGAGGATTGTTACTGGAGCCGTGGAAATGGTTGGGTGGTAGCTGCACTTGTCCGTGTAATGGATATTTTACCCGAAGATGATCCGCACCAAAAAGAATACCTGAAAACCTACAAAGAAATGATGAAAGCTTTGTTGCCGCTTCAACGCGAAGACGGATTCTGGAACGTGAGTTTACACGATCCCGGTCACTTTGGAGGAAAGGAAACTACCGGAACTGCTTTATTTATTTATGGCATGGCCTGGGGTGTGAATAGAGGTATTCTTAAATCAAAAACATATCTTCCTGCGATTACTAAAGGCTGGAATGCTTTGGCGAATGAAGCAGTTCATGATAACGGATATTTAGGCTATGTGCAGGGAACCGGAAAAGAACCCAAAGACGGCCAGCCTGTGACTTACACCAGCAAACCAGATTTTGAAGATTACGGTTTGGGATGTTTTTTACTCGCAGGTTCCGAAGTTTATAAATTGCAATAATCATGAACAGAATTCATCTACTTATACTACTCGCATTTCTATTTATTGGTCAGTCATGTACTGATTCGAAACAAAAGACAGCATCAGCTGACTGGCCCGAAATAACAAACCAAACCAAACCATGGACACGTTGGTGGTGGCACGATAGTGCTGTTAATTCAAAAGATCTGACAGCAAATATGGAAGCCCTGGAAGAAGCCGGTTTTGGCGGTTTGGAAATAACACCCATTTACGGGGTAAAAGGCCACGAAAACGAAGCGCTGAAATTTCAGTCGGCAGATTGGATGAAAGCGTTTGAGTTTACACTGCAGGAAGGGAAGCGGCTCGATCTTGGGATTGACCTGGCCAATGCATCAGGCTGGCCGTTTGGTGGTCCGTGGATAGGTGCCGATGAGGCTTGTAAAAATGTTCAATACAAAACGTATTCATTAAAAGGTGGCGAACGACTAAATGAAAAAATTGAATTTATTCAACGACCACTGGTTAGGGCAGTTGGTCACCGGGTGGATATTTCGGAGGTGAAATTCCCGATCAGCAGCAATACCAACCTGCGCGAGTTGGCGCTCGATCAGGTACGTTTTGAAAAACCGCTGCCACTGCAGACTTTAATGGCCTACAACGAAAATGGAGAAAGTCTGGAATTGACTGACAAGGTAGATGAAAACGGAATACTTAACTGGGAAGCTCCTGAAGGGAACTGGCAGTTGTATGCACTGTTTGAAGGTTGGCACGGGAAAATGGTGGAACGTGCCGGCGACGGGGGAGAAGGAAATGTGATTGACCATTTTTCGGAAGAAGCGACAAGAAGCTTTCTAAAAGACTTTGACGATAACGCCGGAAATATTGACCTGTCGGGGTTAAGAGCGTTTTTTAACGATTCATATGAAGTAGACGATGCATCAGGTCAGGCCGACTGGACACCACTGTTTTTTGAAGAATTTGAAACGCGCCGGGGCTACGACCTGAAAAAGTACCTGCCTGCTTTGTTTGGTGAAACCGACCAGGAAACAAATAACCGTGTGTTGTGCGATTACCGTGAGACGATCTCAGACTTGCTGTTGGAGAAATTCACCAGGGTTTGGGCTGAATGGTCAGAATCGCACTGTGCAATAATACGTAACCAGGCGCACGGTTCGCCGGCAAATATTCTCGATTTGTACAGTGCCAGCCATATCCCTGAAACCGAAGGTACCGACCCTATGCGGATAAAAATGGCCACTTCGGCGGGTCATGTAAGTGGCAAGCCGCTGATCGCCTGCGAAGCTGCTACCTGGCTGAACGAGCATTTCAGGGCTAACCTGGCTGACGCAAAACAAAATTTCGATCGATACCTTGCAAACGGTGTCAATCATATCGTTTATCATGGAACACCTTATTCACCGCAGGATGCTGAGTGGCCGGGTTGGATGTTTTACGCGGCAGTTCATTTTGCACCCACCAACAGTTTGTGGCCCGATATGAAAGCATTAAACGATTACGTGGCGAACTGCCAGTCGTTTATGCAGCATTCAACCCCCGATAATGACGTTTTACTTTACTTCCCGATCTATGATGCCTGGTCGGAACGGGGAAGAGAAATGTTGCGCCATTTTGGAGGGCACACCGAAAGCCTGACCAAAGAAATCAGCGAACAACTTTTGAGCAAAGGATACACTTACGACTATATTTCCGACAGGCAAATTCAGCAGCTTGAAAACAAAGGAGAAGCGATAATTGCACCCGGAGGAAATTACAAAACAATCTTAGTTCCGGCTTGTACCTTTATTCCTTTGGAAACAATGGAAAAGCTGGTGCACCTGTCAGAAAAAGGAGCGACAGTAATTTTCGAGGATCAACTACCGGAAAGCGTTCCGGGAATGTTTGATATGGAAGAACGTCAGCAGAAATTTCAGAACTTGCTTGCAGCCATTCAAACCAAAAATGAAAAAATACTGGTAGGTGAGAATGTTGAAGAGATGCTGGTAAAAGTGAATGTTTTTCCTGAAGCTCTGGCAGAATCAGGCCTTTGGTTTAATAGAGTAAATCGCGCAGAGGGAACCTGTTATTTTATCAGCAACTGGAGCGATGCACCTGTCGATCAATGGATAAGCCTGCAAAGCACCGGGAAAAGTGCAGCCTGGTTTAATCCGATGAACCGTGAAAAAGGAAAGGCAAAAATGACAGCTGAAAATAAAAATCAGACGGAAGTTTACCTGCAATTACAGCCGGGGCAAAGCATGATTTTGCAATTCTACGACGGTGTAATTAATCTTGAGGATTATCCTGTCCGGAATTCGACTGGTGAAAAATCTGCCTTGAATGGCGAGTGGACAGTCGCTTTTGAAAAAGGCGGACCAACACTGCCGGCATCTTTTAAAACTTCAGAATTAAAATCCTGGACAGAACAATCGGAAGAGTTGGCGAAATTTTCAGGAACGGCCAGCTATAAAACAACTTTTGAAATGCCGAACGGAGAAGCAACAGCCTATCTTTTGGATTTGGGCGAGGTGCATGAATCGGCTTCTGTATACCTGAACGGTGAAAAATTAGGGACTTTAATCGGCCCGGTTTATGGCATCGAAATCAAGGCAGAAAGTCTAAAACAGACGAATGAACTGGAAGTAAAAGTGTCGAACCTGATGGCCAACCGGATTATCGAAATGGATAAAAACGGGGAGGTTTACAAAAAATTCTACAACATAAACTTTGCGGCTAACAAGCGCGAGAATGTAGGTCCGGATGGACTGTTTACGGCTGCAAAATGGTCTCCGCTTCCATCAGGATTACTGGGGCCGGTTAGTTTAAATCCTCTTAAGTGATTTAGGTTTTTCGTAAAGGGATGTGATTCAAAATTGTATTTTTGCAGTTCAAAATCAAAAACCAATGGATTTCAACCAAAAAGATTTAGACCAAATAGCAGCACTTGGAATTTCGCCTGAAGAAGTAGAACAGCAAATAAGCCGCTTTAAAAACGGCTTCCCCGATTTGAATTTATTTGCTCCGGTTGAACCGGGAAATGGCCTGAAAAAGCTAAGTCCGGAAGAATTAGGCGCATTTATCGACCTATTCGAAAAACAAGGCATTAAAAATGAACTGGTGAAATTTGTGCCGGCTTCCGGTGCAGCCAGCCGGATGTTCAAGATGTTGTACAATTTTCTGGATGGAGCAATTTCGGCTGAAGATTCTGACGTGCAGCAATTTTTTAACGGACTAAAGAATTTTGCGTTTTACGACGAGTTGGTTGAAGTTTTAGGTGTGGATGCAAACTTTGCAATTGAAGCGAGAGATAAAAAAGTTGTTGAAGCTTTGCTGACCGAGAATGGTTTGAACTATGGTTTTTTGCCTAAAGCGCTTTTAGCCTTTCATAGATACGAAGCCGGGAAAGTAACCAAAGCAATTGACGAGCATTTGGTTGAAGGGGCTGCTTATGCAGCGGATGAAAATGGAGTAGTGAAGCTTCATTTTACGGTTTCAGCCGAACATATGGATTTGATTAAGGCACACATTGCCAGGGTAAAACCGGTTTATGAGTCAGAATTCGATAAAACCTATGATATATCTTATTCGGTTCAGGATAAAGCTACAGATACACTGGCAGTGGACTTGAATAACGTTCCGTTTCGCAAAGAAAATGGTGAACTACTTTTTCGTCCGGGAGGTCATGGAGCTTTGCTGAAGAACCTCGATGCTATTGAAGGCGACATTGTTTTCATCAAGAATGTTGATAATGTGGCGGCACAATGGCTCATAAAAGACACCGTCGATTATAAAAAAGCGCTGGGCGGAATTTTGGTTGACCTTCAAAACAAGGTTTTTGAATACTGTAATCAACTCGAAAATTTTACCGAACCTGAAGAGGAGCTTGAATACGAGATTAGTGTGTTTCTTTCAGAAAAATTAGGTTATAAACTGCCGGATTCATTTACGAAAAAAACATCGGAGGAGAAGCTTGAATTATTGTTTAAGATACTGAACCGGCCGATTCGTATTTGCGGCGTTGTTGAGAGCTCGGGTACAGGTGGCGGCCCGTTTTGGGTAAGCCACAATGATGGAACGCAAACCCTGCAACTGGTGGAAACAGCACAGGTAAATCTTGAAAAGGCAGATCAGGTTGCTATTTTGAATGCCTCGTGTTATGCCAATATTACTGACCTTGTTTGTGGCGTAAAAAACTACAAGGGAGAGCCGTTTGATTTGCTGCAGTTTCGTGATCCCGATACCGGATTTATTGCCGAAAAATCAGCAGGCGGAAAAGTCTTAAAAGCGATGGAACTACCCGGTTTATGGAACGGCGCCATGAGCGACTGGAATACCGTATTTGTAGAAGTACCGATAACTACCTTTAATCCAGTAAAAACCGTTCTCGATCTTTTAAAGAAAGAACATCAGGGATAATTGGCGGCACCGGTTCGTAACATTTGATTTTGGGTTAATAAGGTAATAATCGTATTTACAGCATGTAACCGGATTCTACGTGTATAAATTGAATCGACTTAGGTTAGTTGTATAATTGTAAGGAAGGATGTGACGAGACAGTAAGAATGGTGTAATCACAACATTCGTTTTTACTTATAAAAGTACACCAAAAACAGTTCTTGATTTTCCTGTTTTACCCAGTGGTCAAATCCCAGACTACTGGCTTTGTCGATCAATGGAGCCGGCACAAAAGGAGCTATTAGTTTATAGATTTTGTTGTCGGGCAAACGCCTCAGGTCGGCGATAACCTGGTTAACCGGATGTTCTCCTGCTGCCAGCATTTCCCGAACATCCAACTCCTGAACGACTTTTTCTTCAATAAACCACCCCGGAACAATAGTATTATAGTTGCTACCGCTTTCCTGCGAAAGAATATCCTGTCCCACTTCTTTACGCAGAACGTTGATTAAATCTTCAACTTTTACGCCACCAACCGCAGCTGCTTGTTGCAGTGTAGCGATTTTGGCGACCGTTTTTCGCAGAACCGGATTCTTCAGTTTTTTGAATGCCGGAACATAATCGATTAACACATCCTCCAGTTGTGGATAGGCCTCAATCAATTGCAGCACCTTTGTTTTTGGTGTGATGATAAGTATCTCTTTAGCTTCCATTTTTTATTTGTATGATAATATTCGTTGTTCTCCTTCCAGTGAGCGATCATGTGTTAAGTCGCGAGAAACCTCCAAAGTTCCCAAATATTCGCCGGCGTCGTTATGCAAAGCAAAGTATTCGATATGGATAAAACGGCCACCCATATTTATCCAAAACGGAGCACGGTTTTGTTTGCCGCTTTTAAAATTTTCCAGAATTTTATCGACGATATGAGCGCTTGCCGGAGGATGACAGTGGCGTACATCGCGGTTCAAAATGGCCCGGTTGCGTTGAAAAATACGATCTTTACTCTGGGTAAAATATTTTACTTTATCGTTGCGGTCAACAAATGTCATGTCAACCGGGATGGTGTTTAAAATGGATAAAAGCTCTTCGGCGGTAAAGTTTCCTGACGGAAGTTGAATGTTCTTGCCCTCCTTTTGCGCAGCATTAATGCTTTCGGGCTCTACTCCTTCAGGTTTCCATTCAATCTGTGGATCGTAAAGGCAGTAGCCAATTTCAAGCGATTGTTTTTGTATTTCGTACCAATCAGCATCCGAAAGTGTATCCATCATCATCGGGAAAAGAATTTCTTCTTCTTTAATGGTCATTTCGTAAACACCTTTCAATGCCGGTAATAATATGATCTCAGCAGATGCAGTCAAATCTTCGCTTTCAATTTCGTCAAGCTGAAGAATTTCGGTACTTCCTTTTAATTGTTCACGAATTTCATCGTGTTTGCCCCACATTACTTTTGGTGGCCCAGTTATGCCGGCCTTTTCAAGATAGGGGAATAGTAAATATTCTTTTCGCTGATAATGTTTGTCGACATCCATTAACTGGTTGAAAGCACCTCGGATTTTCAATACGGCCTGTTTAAAGTCTTCTCCTTTACGGTATTTGATTGCCAGCAATTCCTCGGTTGTATTGTCGGATAAACGTTTCAGCATTTTGTTTTCCTGCAGCATGACGTCAACCGGATGGCCCTCGGGAATTGATTTAGAAGCCGACAGATCGACGGCACCATGCAGAACGGCTGAATGGGCATCACAAAGCTTAAGCACCTCTTCTTCCGGCAAGCCTTCTGCAATCAGTTCCTGTTCCACTTCCACAACTTCGCCGTAGGGTATGTTGCTTAGGTTTTCCAATAATTCCTGCCTGACATCATCGGTAGAATCTCCGGCATGCAGCCTCAAAATTGATTCTTTAAGTCTGGCTTTTCTGTGCTTCGAGTTGTCGATGAATTCGCTCATTCTAATTTATGTTGATTATCATTCTGCGTAACGAGTCTACGGAAATAAAAGTTTTCAAAACATGAAAAAGGAGGGATATACTGCGCCCAAAATCCGGACACAGTACATCCGCATACCTCTCACCCAGACTCCCCCGTTTAATTCTTATTCCTGATTCTTCAGGCTCCATCCGAATTTCAGCCCGAAAATGAACCAGGCCAGCGCTACAGTTCCCAGTGCAAAAATGGTATCGCCAATTACACGCAACCATTTAAAAGTGATCAGGTAAGGCTGTTGCATAAATTCTGCTGAACGTGCCCACCATAATCCTTCTTTTACACTGGCAACGGTTTGTGCCAGACCAATTGGGAGCACACTGATCAAAACCATTGCGGCTAAACCAATATTGATGCTCCAAAAGGCAAATTTTATCCAGCGGTCTTTCCAAACCACATCTTTGTTCATATCGCGTAATACAAACAGCATAAGACCTATTCCCAGCATTCCATACACCCCAAATAAGGCAGTGTGTCCGTGCACAGGAGTCGTATTCAATCCCTGCATATAATACAAGGCTGTGGGTGGATTAATGAGGAATCCAAAAATACCTGCACCAACCAGGTTCCAGAAAGCCACGGCGATAAAGCTGTAAATAGGCCATTTATAGGCTTTAATCCATTCCGAACTTCGGCTTACTTTCAAATTATCGAAGGCTTCGAAACCCATTAATACAAGTGGCACTACCTCAAGCGCACTGAAAGTTGCTCCGAGCGCCATTACTGCGGTTGGCGTACCCGTAAAATACAAATGGTGAAATGTGCCGAGTATTCCTCCCGACAAAAAGATTATGGTAGAAAACAATACCGCCAAAGTAGCCGTACCCGCTTTAATAATTTCCAACCGAACAAAAAGAAAAGCCACAACCACAGCAGCAAATACCTCGAAAAATCCTTCTACCCAAAGGTGCACAACCCACCATCTCCAGTATTCAGCTATGGCCAGGTTAGTTTGTCTTCCCCACATTAATCCGGCGCCGTAAAAAGCTGCGATGGCTATGGTTGAGATCAAAAATAAGATCAGCAGGTTTCTGTTTTCTGATTTTTGTTTGAGTGCCGGATAGATGGCCCGCCCCATTAACAGTAACCAGATAATTAAACCGACAAAAAGGAATATTTGCCAGAAACGCCCCAAATCAACGTATTCGTAGCCCTGGTGACCAAACCAAAAATTAGTTACCAAACCTAGTTTTTGCATTACGCCCATCCACTGACCTGCCAATGATCCTACAACGATGACAAGCAAAGCCAGGAACAGAAAGTTAACACCGAGTTTCTGAAATTTTGGTTCTATACCCGATATGGCCGGGGCATAATATAATCCGGTGGCCAACCACGAGGTGGCGATCCAGAAAATGGCAATCTGAACGTGCCAGGTTCTTGAAACAGAGTAGGGAAGCCAATCGGATAAAGGAATACCGTACAAGGCTTGCCCTTCAACGCCGTAGTGAGCAGTGATTACGCCCATTATAACCTGTACCAAAAGGAGTGCAGAAACCACCCAGAAATACTTGACGGTTGCTTTTTGAGATGGCGTTTGTTTTTCACCTTTCAACGGAAATATTTTTGGTGCCACTTCCTCTTCATTGCGACGGCGGGCATAATAAATTGACATTAATCCAATTCCGGCCAAAAGAATTATCACACTGAAACCGGTCCATAAGTGCAATTCTCCCGTAGGTCTGTTTCCTACCAGCTCTTCTGCAGGCCAGTTATTTGTATAGGTTATATCCTTATTCGGCCGTTCTGTAACACAGGCCCATGAGATCCAAAAGAAAAAACTGTTGAGTAATCGAACTCGCTCTTCCGTTTTTAAAGTGTTCTCCGGAATGCTGTAGGCATCACGAAGATCAGCCATGTCAGGATTATCGGTGAACAGCCCTGCATAGAACTCACTGTTGCTTTGAATGGCTTTTGCCCGCAAGTCGGAAATAGTCAAAACCTTTGATTCAGGATCATAGGTATTTTTGCGCAGGTCTTTTTGCAGGATAATTTTTAAAGAAGCCTGTTTCTCTTCACTTAACTGATCGTAAGGAATTCCTTCGCTTTCATTCGCGAGTTCGTTCAGCATAAAAACCGCTTCTTTGTGCAGCCAGTCGGCACTCCAGTCGGGAGCCTGGTAGGCACCATGTCCCCACACTGTGCCTAACTCTTGTCCGCCCATTGATTGCCAAACATTTTGTCCATCCTTTATATCCTGCCCCAAAAACAGAACTTCGCCGGATGTTGTCATTACTTTCTCAGGAATGGGTGGTGCTTTACGGTAAATTTCATTTCCGTAAAATAACAATACACTAAAGGAAATAACCATCACGGCAATAAAGCCCAACCATAATTTTTTTGCTTTCATAATTAGCTGATTAGAATTTGATTTAGTTTTATAGTTTTAGTGCCTTTGGGAATAAAATATTGTTTTCGAGATGCACATGAACATGCAAGTCGTCCTCAAATTGTTTCATGGTTTTGAATGCAACCTCATAAGTACTGCAAGCGTCTACAGGAGTTTTGTAACCTTCTGTTGTTTTGTTGATTTTGTCAAAAACTCCGCCGGCAAAATCATGTTCTCCCAACATCCGTGTTATTTCTGAAACAATAGTCGATTTAGTATCATTACCAGGGTTTGCCAGATAGGAAAGAATGGCAGGAAACAAAACGTTCTCTTCCATTTCTAAATGCAAGGTCAACTCTTCACTTACATTCTTGACATCGTGCGCTATTTGAATCAGCTCAGGATGTCTTTCGCCATGTACATTTGCTATTTTCCCGGTATAAAACAGCAACTCGGGCAAGGTGTTTTTTACATAGGTATGATGGACGTTTTGAATATAGTCGATCAAAAAATTCAAGCTCCAGTCCTTGAAATTCATATTCGCATTAAACTCTTCCTGCTTTATTTCTTCAACCTTAATTTCTAAGGTCGAAACGTCAATTCCCAATTCTTCACATGCTTGTCCCACCGTTTGTTTTCCACCACAACAGAAATCAATACCAACCTCTGTAAATACTCGGGATGTTCTGAAGTCGTCAGCTACAATTTCGCCGATCTGCCGTTGCTTAAATTCTATCTGATTCATTGTATTTTAACTTTAATCTTTGCCAAATATAAATATATTTTTTTAATATGGACCAAAAGGTCCATTAGTCGATTGAAAAAATGTTTATTTTTACAAGCAAAAGAATTAAAGTGTTTAAGAAAGAAACAGAATATGCTTTAAGAGGACTGGTTTATATCAGCCGGCAAAACCAGGAGGGAAGAAGTCCTGGAATTTCAGAGATCTCAACTGAAGTTGAAACACCGTTGCATTACATGGCAAAAATTTTACAACGTCTTGTGCGATTGGGGTTCATTCAATCATCAAAAGGTAAAAACGGAGGCTATTCTTTCAATCCCGATAAGCCCGATCTCACATTGAAAGAAGTCATTGTAAGTATTGAAGGTGACGGCTTGTTTAACGGATGTGGATTTGGCTTAAAGCAATGTGACGAACAAAATCCTTGTCCACTTCATACATCATATGCACCTATACGTAATGCCCTGAACCAATTGGTGAATGAAGAAACCATTCAGAATTTAGCCGATAACAACAGTTCTGCGTTTGACATTATATTAAACCGAAAATAGAAACATGTCGGAATTAAGCAATCATCGAAGTCAGCGCCTTGAAAAACTAAAGGAATTGTTTTCAGCTATTTTGAGGAGTGATAACGTAAAAGAGCTTTACGAAAAATATAAGGGAATTATCGGTTTGTGCGTGCCAACTGATATTGTGTATCTGGTGGATGAACTGGTGAAGATGGAAATTCCAATGCCCGAGCTTAAGAAGGGAATCAATAAACTATTGAATTTACTTTATAAAACCATAGCCGAATATCCTTATTTTCCACCTCGCGAAAAAAGCTTTTTATGGGTATGTGTGGAAAATAACCGCCTGATGTTGCAAAAATTGACTGAGCTGAAACCTGTCATAAAAGAATTAAACAGGAAGAATAATTCAGACGGTTTAAGTAAATCGGCAGTTGAAAAACTGGTTGAATTAGAGAGCTTCTCAAAGTACTACCTGATTAAAGAAAATCTGCTTTTTCCGGTCATCGAGAAACATGTACCCGAATTTCGCTGTTTGTCGGTAATGTGGTCTTTTCATGACGACATCAAACGGAATTTAAAAAGGTGCATTGAAATAGCGGAAAAAGGTATTTCCGACCAAACGGAGTTTAACCGATTGATTGGAGAGATCTATTTTAATATGAATGCAGTTAAATTCAGAGAGGAACGGATATTATTTCCACTGGTTGAAGAAAAAGTTCCTGAAAAAGAATTGGACACTCTTTTAGTCGAAGCTCTGGAAATTGGTTTTCCGTTTTATGAACCTGACCTGCTTGCAAACGAGTCGCAAATTGATTCAACCCCGGATCAAAACATGAATCTCGGGACAGGAAATCTAACAGTTGAACAGGTGAGATTACTATTTAATCATTTGCCGGTTGATCTGACATTTGTCGACGAGAATGATACGGTTCAATATTTTTCAGCACCAAAAAAACGAATTTTCCCCCGCACCAAAGCGATCATCGGTCGTGATGTTCACAATTGTCACCCAAAAGAAAGTGTGCATGTAGTGGAAAAAATTATCCGGTCATTTAAAGCAGGAGAAAAGGATGATGCCAGTTTTTGGATAACGATGAACGGAGAAATGCTCTTGATTCAATATTTTGCCATTCGCGATGATTCCGGGACTTATAAAGGTGTTGTGGAAGTATCTCAGGAGATTACCGGAATCCAACAACTCACAGGCGAAAAGAAGCTTTTGGATTGGTAGGCATTATAGGTGAAAGTTGAAGGATAACCGCGTGTAATGTCTTTTCGGAATGTGCCACCATTCGTTGAATTTTAAAATCCTTTTATTACCTGTGTTATCAGGTAGGATCATCAAAAAAAATGCAGTTAATCCCCTCTGTCGTTTTCCTTTTCCGGAATAACAAAACATTCTTTTGGCTATATCAATGTTGCCATTAACGATGTAAATTCGAAAATATCACAAAAAAAAAATACAAAATGCTTGTTTGCTAAAACGAATTAGCATATATTTGTAGCTAAATCGAATTAGCAGATAAGCTGTTGAATGTTAAACCAAAATGTCAAACGAAAAAAGAACTTCAATAAAAGATCTGGCGGCCTCATTGGGCGTGTCTACTGCATTGGTTTCTTTTGTGTTAAATGGTAAAGCTAAGCAACACAGGATAAGTGAGGAAATGGCACAGCGTGTCATAAAAAAAGCGAAGGAGATGAATTATTCTCCCAACCTGGTTGCAAAGAACCTACGTGGAGGAAAGTCACAGCTTATTGGTGTTTTGGTTACCGATATATCCAATCCTTTTTACTCAACGATATCCAGAATTATTGAAGACCGGGCGAGCGAACTCGACTATACGGTTTTGTTCAGTAGTTCGGACGAGGACCTGGAAAGTACCAAAAGACTCATAAGAGTTTTGGTTAACAAAGGTGTGGAGGGCTTAATTGTTGTGCCTTGTGATGGTTCCAAAGAAGTCATTGAAGAACTTTGCCATGACGAGGTGCCACTTGTACTTGTCGACAGGCATTTCCCGGATGTAAAAGTGGGTTACTCTGTTTTGGACAATTTCAAAGCAACGGAACTCATTACCCGACATTTAATTGAAAATGGTTACAGCAGGATATCAGTTATTTCTTATGAAACTGAAATGAACCACATTAAAGAACGTGTTGCCGGCTATGAAGAAACCATGCGTAAAGCCGGTTTTACAGAATATTTGAACGTCAACCGAATAAATTTATCCAATCCGCGATCGGAAATGCACGATACCTTAAAACGATTGTTGAAAGCGAAAACCGATGCTGTGGTCTGTTTAACCAATATGCTATCCGTAAATGGGATCTATTGTTTGAAGGAAATGAAAGTGAGAATTCCGGAAGACCTCGCTTTTGTTGGGTTTAACCGAAGTGATGTTTTTAATTTACTTGAAAATCCCATCACTTATATTAAACAACCTCTTGAAAGAATTGCCATTGAAGCGGTTAATATTTTAGTAGATAAGATAAATAATGACAATACCCGCGGAAAAGGGTTTATTGCTGAGCCAGAACTCGTAATTCAAAGTTCGACTCCTAAAAAGAAGGTGCTTAGCAGACTTGATTAATATTTTTACAATAAATAGCTAAAACGATTAAGCTAAACTGATACTATATATCAATGAAAAACTTTAAATTTTTGAACCTGCTTATTTTTATTGTTTTCGCGTTTTGCAGCACCGCACAAACGGCAGATGATATTCGGGTAAAGTATAATAATCCGGACCTTGTGGTGAATTTAGGTACAGGACTCTGGGGAACACCCATTCCGCTTGATTATAACAATGACGGGCTTATCGATATCATCATGTCGTGCCCCGATACTCCTTACAAAGGCTTATATTATTATCAGAACATTGGCACAGCGGAAAAGCCACTTTTCGACGTCTCAAAAAAGCTTTCGGACAGGGCTTTTAAGAATATTCAGGCATCGTATGCAAACGGCGAGTTACATGTGTTCCGTCAGGAAATCGAATTCAAAAATTTCAAAGAAAATATTTATTCTCAGCCGGATACAGTAAGAGTTGATGTTCTGCCGGCAAGCGACTTTAAAAAAGTGAGAAGCAACATGTGGAGCTATGTTGATTTTGACAACGACGGCGATTTGGACCTCATTAACGGAATTGACGATTGGTTTGAGTACGGCTGGGACAATGCTTACGATGAAAACGGCATTTGGAAAAACGGACCGCTTCGTGGTTTTGTATATTTCATCGAAAACAAGAACGGTAAATATGTAAGCAAAGGGAAAATTGTGGCAGCCAATCAGCCCATTGAAACCTATGGTGCGCCCGGTGCCAACATGGCCGACTTTGATAACGATGGAAAAGCCGATCTGATTTGCGGAGAGTTCGTTGATAAACTCACCTGGTATAAAAACATTGGATCGCCCTCAAATCCTGAATTCCGGAAGGGACAGATCTTAATAGATAAAAAGGGAGATACCATCCGTCTGCACGTTCAAATGATTACACCAACTTCAATAGACTTTAATAATGATGGTTTTGTCGATTTATTGGTGGGTGACGAAGACGGCAGTGTTGCTTACCTGAAAAACACAGGAAAGACAAAAAACAACGCACCGGTTTTCGAGCCGCTGGTTTATCTGAAACAAAAGGCGGACAATTTAAAGTTTGGAGCGCTTTCAACACCTTATTCAGTTGATTGGGACAACGATGGCGATGAAGATATAATTTGCGGGAACTCAGCCGGGAACATCTGTTTTATTGAAAACCTGGGCGGAGGTAAAAATCCCAAATGGAATGCCCCGGTCTTGCTCAAAACAAATGGTAAAGACATTCGGATTTTAGCCGGTAAAAATGGTTCCATTCAGGGGCCGGCCGAAGAAAAATGGGGATACATGACGTTAAGTGTTGCCGATTGGGACAATGATGGAAAGAAGGACATAATTGCCAATTCGATTTTCGGGAAAGTTATCTGGTATAAAAACACCGGTGATCTTTTAAATCTTGAAGGTCCGTATTCGGTAAAAGTAAATTGGGAGGGAGAACCTTTAAAACCGGCCTGGAACTGGTGGGATCCTGAACCAACCGAACTGGTAACGCAATGGAGAACTACGCCTTACGCCATCGACTGGAACGGTGATGGTTTGAATGATCTGGTCATGCTCGACCATGAAGGATATTTGAGTTTTTACGAGCGTTTTAAAAAGGACGGACAGTTGTGGTTAAAACCGGGCAAACGAATCTTCTACCTGGTGAATGAAAAAGAAGATTCCGGCAATAAGGAAGAACTGCTGCGATTAACTGACGGAATCGGTGGACGATCGGGGCGCAGAAAGCTGTGTTTTGTGGACTGGAACAATGATGGCAGAATGGATTTAATAGTGAACACCAACAACGGAAATGCCGGATACTACGAAAACACAAGGCAAAAAGGCAACAGCGCATATTTTGAAAACAAAGGAAACATTAGTGACATCATTTTATCAGGCCATACCACAAGTCCGACTCCAATAGATTGGAACAATGACGGAAAGTATGACATCCTCCTGGGAGCTGAAGATGGACATTTCTATTTCTTAAAAAATAAAACCTTTAAATAAGAACATTAATGAAACAAAAATTACGGGGAATAGTACCTCCCTTGATCACGCCTTTATTGGATAACGATACCCTTGACATTGAAGGTCTGGAAAGACTGATTGAGCATGTTATTGAAGGAGGTGTACACGGTATATTCATTCTCGGAACTACTGGAGAAGGCCCCAGTCTGAGTTTCAACCTTCAAACCAAGATGATACAGGAATCGAGCCGGATTTTAAACGGGCGTGTACCTCTTTTGGTAGGCATTTCGCATACATCCATAGTTGAAAGTATTCGGCTTTCGCAGGTGGCTTACGAAGCAGGCGCCGATGCGGTGGTTTCTGCGCCGCCTTATTATTTCCCGTTGGAACAAACTGAGCTGGCCATGTTTTACGAAAACCTGGTGCGTTCGCTGGAATTGCCGCTTTACCTCTACAATATGCCGGGTATGACGAAAGTTTCTTTTGCACCATCAACCATCCGAAGAATTGCCGAGAATCCCAAAGTGATTGGTTTTAAAGACAGTTCGGGAAACGGTACCTATTTTCAGTCGGTAATGCATGCCATGCGCGATCGCAGCGATTTTTCATTTTTTATAGGACCCGAAGAGATGATGGCCGAGGTGGTGATGATGGGAGCCGATGGCGGTGTGAACGGTGGTGCAAATATCTTTCCAAAATTATATGTGGATTTGTACAATTCAGCATTTGAAGGAAACATAACAGAAGTCAGGAGATTGCAGGAAAAAGTAATGCAGGTGTCTTCAACAATATACAACGTGGGAAAATATGGATCCAGCTTTTTGATGAGTGTAAAATGTGCGCTATCGGTATTAGGTATTTGCAACAACATTCTGGAGCAACCTTTAATGAATTTTAGTTCGAAAGAACAGGCAGAAGTGATTCAAGCAATAGAGGATTTACAACTCATTAAAACAAAAGTTCAAAGAAGCTCATAAATAAATCATTTGCCACATAGCTAAAACGATTAAGCAAATATGTGTAAAAATATGAAGAGAAAAAGAGTTTTATCAATAACAGTGGTTGCGGTGTACTTCCTGTTTTCTGTGGGATGCTCCTCAACTGGAAAACGTACACAAATGAAGTCGGTTCATATTACAGCAAATACAATTCGAAGTGATTTTATGGCTAAGCCGGACACATCGATAAATATTAAACAACTAAAGAAACATTTTGATAAATATCCTGAAAGATGGAACAGTGTTTTTAAGTTGCTGGTTGAGACTGATCTGAAAAGCCTTGAACCCGGGCGAATAGATATAAATGAAAATGTTTACGCAGTTGTGAGTGAATACGAGACTAAAAACCCTTTGGATGCAAAGTATGAGTCGCATAGGAAATTTATTGATTTACAATATATTATTTCCGGCGAAGAATACATCGGATTAACCCATCGTAAAGATCTTGATGTAATTTCTCCTTATGATGAAGAGAAAGATATAGCATTTTTTGAATTTGACGGTGGGGACATGCTTTTAGCCTCGCCATCTACATACTTTATTTTTTTTCCAGAAGATATTCACAGGCCTTGTATTCAGGTTAACGAAGCGAGTATTGTCCGAAAGATTGTCTTTAAAATACAAGTCAACTGATATTTAGTAACACTTAAAATAAATATGTATGAAAAAGAGCAAACAATTCAAAAGCGAATTAAAACATCCTGCCGGTCCGGTTATTTTGCCGGACATTAAGAAGATATGTATGAACTATTAAACTATTACTTAATCAAACAAGTATGAATAAAACTAAAATTTTAATGTTGATTTTTTTGATGTTCATGACGAGCCTCTCGGTAATGGCGCAAAGAAATTTTACGGTAACAGGAAAAGTAGTTTCCGCTGCTGACGGCATGGGCTTGCCCGGAGTTAGTATTATTATTAAGGGAACCACAATCGGAACTGTCACGAACGGTGATGGATCTTTTAAGATTGACATTGATAAGGGCTCAGACGTTCTGGTTTTTTCAATGATTGGATTTGCAAAACAGGAGATTGCGAACATCAATTCAGAAAACCTAACAGTAGAACTGACAGAACAAATGCAAGAACTGCAAGATGTACTTGTAGTGGGATATGGTACTCAAAAGAAGGCATCCAGTGTGGGCTCCATTGCCCAAACAAAAGGAGAAGAATTGATTAAGGTAGGAGCAGTTACTAATATCAGTTCGGCTTTGGCCGGAATGCTTCCAGGGGTAACTGCCTTAAACAAAACAGGAGAACCCGGGCTCGACCAGGCTGATTTACTCATCAGGGGACGGTCTACATGGAATGGTTCCAACGCCCCATTGATTCTGGTAGATGGAATTGAAAGAACAATGGTTGGTGTTGATCCCAACGAAGTAGAATCGGTTTCGGTGCTAAAAGATGCATCGGCAACCGCCGTTTTTGGTGTGAAAGGTGCAAATGGCGTAATTCTTATTACCACCAAAAGGGGCTCGGTAAAAGCACCCACAGTTTCAATTAATACAAACTTTGGTGTTAAACAGCAAACAAACGATTACGATCATTTGGATGTGGGAACCATTTTCATGCTAAACAACGAGACTCAATACAGAGAGAGAAACTGGGGATCTGTGTTATCTCAGGAGGAGATAGATATATATGTTAATGGCACCGACCCCATTTATCATCCAAATTACGAGTGGAAAGATCTGGTTTTGAAAGATTTTGGATTCACACAGAATTATAATGTTAACGTTGATGGTGGAACCGAACGTGCCAAGTATTTTGTGTCGGTAGGCTATTTGAATGATGGCGACATTTATAAAACCGAAAAACAAGCGGAATACGATCCGAGGTTTAAATACGAGCGCTACAATTACCGAAGCAACATTGATTATAAATTAACAAAAACCACTGACCTCGGTATCAATCTGGCCGGTGAAATTGGTGTTCGACAACGACCATTATCATGGCTGGGGCGCGATCCTTTAAACGGTGCCAACGTTACCATGTTTAACGAGTTGTTTTACCAGGCGCCAAACACAGTGTTTCCCGTATACTATCCCAATGGTTATCTGGGAACAGATGCTGTGCAGCGCGGAGCAAATATCATTTACAATTTAAACTATCAGGGAGCCGGAATGGAAAAATCAACACGGCTTTTTACCGATATAAACCTGAAACAGGATTTGGGCTTTTTGTTGAAAGGACTTTCTGCCAAAGGAAAAATTTCATACAACTCGTATTTAGAAACGCAACAAGTAACCTACAAAGATATTATCGGGATGTATCAAATGTCGGAGGATTCGGATCCGATCCTGCATTCTACCTATCAACCTGCTCAGGAATGGGTAGAAAAACCGGCAGAGTACGACGACATTAGCACATCTGATTACCAACGCGATTTGTATTACGAATTGTCTGCAAATTATGCCAATTCCTGGGGAAATCACGATGTAACAGGATTAATTTTATTTAACCGGAGGAAAAATAATTACAGGTCGAACTTCCCAAGCTACGAAGAATCGTGGGCAAGCAGGGCAACTTACGCTTATGCAAGTAAATACCTCGCCGAATTTACGGGAGGTTATACCGGTTCGGAGAAATTTGCACGTGGACAACGCTTTGGATTTTTTCCTGCATTTGGTCTTGGATGGGTCCTCTCAGAAGAGAGTTTTTATAAGGAAAGCAATTTTTCAAATATCCTGAATTATGCCAAAATAAAGTACACTTATGGTGAAGTTGGTAGCGACAGGGGAGCGTCTCCTTTTACCTATATTTCTGATTATACTACCAAAGAAAGTGTAACTTTTGGTCATACACAGGCTTACACCTATGGTCCACTATATTATGAAGGGAAGGCCGCCAATGTTAACGCAACCTGGGAAACGGCTACCAAAGAAAACCTGGCTTTTGAGTTTAAAGTTATTAATAAGTTGAACATCGAAATTGACTTATTTAAGGAGCGCCGTACTGGCATCCTGATGACCCGCGGAAACACAACTCCAAAGTGGTTCGGACAACAGGCACCAGATGCAAATATTGGTGAAACCAAAAGCCACGGTTACGAAATATTGCTGAAATGGAGGGATAATGTTGGCCCTGACTTTAGCTATTTTGTAAGCACTTTCGTCACCTTCAACGAAAACAGAGTGGTCTTCCGTGACGACCCACCCAACCGTGTGGATTATCAAAGAGCTGAAGGAAAACCAATCAGTACAAATTATTATCTGCTGAATCCCGACCTGCAACGGTCGTGGGACGATGTTTACGCGTACACGGCATCGTCGTGGGAAAACACTTCACGCATGCCGGGAGATTTGGCCTATATCGATTTTAATGCCGACGGCTTGATCGATGAGATCGATTATGCACCTGTCCGGCTGGATGAAATTCCTGCATACAGTGCAACCACCAACCTTGGTGTTACTTACAAGAATTTTAGTCTGGCGGCCAATTTTAATGGAGTTTGGGGGACCCGAAAAAGATTGAATGGAGCTATATTGTGGGGAACCGACTGGCCTGAATCGCTTGACAGATGGACGCCGGAAACTGCCGAAATAGCTGATCGGCCGCGAAATGACGGAACCATTCAGAAACACAACCGTCAAAATTCAACCTATGGAATTCAGAACGCAGCATTTTTAAGGTTAAAATCCGCCGAGTTCTCATACAATGTGCACAAAGCCTTTCTCGAAAGGTTTGGGGCATCTGCATGTACCATATTTGTGAACGGGAACAATCTGTTTACGTTTACCAATTTTGATAGCAGGGTTGATCCGGAAGCGGCCAATACACAAGCTTATCCCTTGTTAAAAAGATACAATATTGGCTTTCGCTTATCTTTTTAGTGATTCATCATGAAAAAATTTGAAACTATGAAATATATAAAATATACAATACTTGCAGTCGCTGTGTTTTTTACATCAGCTTGCGAAGATTATCTGGATAAATCTCCTGAAATGGGAGTTACCGATGCCCAGGTTTATTCACGATACCAATCTTTTAAGGGAGCATTTGATAAGGTTTATTATCAGGATCAGGAATTCTTTATTGATGGTTGGAACGGATACATTTTTTCATTGGGCGATGAAGGAGTGACCACAGCTTCGGGAGATCCAGCCAAATCTATTAATACCGGTAACTATATGGATGGAACTTCAGTGGAAACCGATTGGGGTTTAAAAGCATCCGATTATACAGATATCAGAAGGTTGGGGATTCCCGACATGTGTTTTAGAAATTTGAGAACAATCAATATTTGCCTGGAGCGCCTTGGGGATATTGAAGATGCAACACCACAACAACTGCAAGAGCTTGAGGGGCAGGCCTATTTTAAAAGGGCATGGAATTACTTCCAGTTGATTCGTCGTTTCGGGGGCTTCTTCAAATTTGATAAAGCATTTGCTTCCGACGATGATATGGATCTTCCACGATTGAGCTACCAGGAATCTACAGACTGGTTGGTTAGTGATTTGGACAAAGCTTTCGAATTGCTACCTGATAAATGGCCGGATGCCGAAAAAGGACGTGCTACAAAAACAGCTTGTCTGGCACTGAAATCGATGGCACTGCTTTATGCAGCAAGCCCAAACATGAACGATAACAAGCAATACAACATCGAATATTGCAAATTAGCAGCTCAGGCAGCAGCTGAGGCAATCGCTTATGTAAATTCAAAAAATCTTTATCGCTTAATGCCTGGCAGCACTGCCGAAGAATATGCAAAGATTTTTTACAGTAAAACACAATTGGCAAGCGATGAAGCTATTCTTTACACTGTTACCCAGGATTACACTGATGGACCTGGAAAACCCAGGAGTCGACAATGGTTAGCCTCTTTTGTACCAAGGACTCGTGGTGCAACCAATTTGCACATGGCTTCTCCTACGCAGAATTTTGTTGATTTATTTGAAATGGCAAATGGTTTACCAATTCATGCCTCGGGTAGCGGGTACAACGACCAGGATCCTTACAGCAACCGTGATCCCCGTTTCTATTATGATATTCTTACCAATGGAACTCCCTGGAATTTCGAAACTCCCGGAAACCGAAAACCAATGGAATTCTGGCGTTACGATACTTATTTGAACCAGAAATCACACGATGGTACAGCCATCAGGGATAATTATCCGGGAACGCCATATGCAATCCGCAAATGGTGGCCTGAATCTGCTAACATCTGGGAAAATGATTTTAATTACTACATGCAATCCATTCATATCAGGGTAGCCCAGTTGTATCTTGATTTTGCCGAAGCAGCAAATGAAGCTTACGGGCCAAACGGAACGGTACCTGGTACCAGTCTAACCGCCGTGGAAGCTATAAATATTATTCGCAATAGGGTGGGTGCTGTTGATGTATTGCCACAATTTACCGGCTCCAAAGAAACATTCCGGGAAAGAATATGGAACGAACGTAGCGTAGAGCTTTGTTTCGAGAATCAACGTTGGCACGACATACGCAGATGGCGCATTGCCCATGTGGTAATGAACGATTTGTGGACTGCAGTGATTACACGGGTGGGCCCCGACCAATATACCTATGCATACGAACCTATTTCAACGTTTTATGCAAAGAACTTTGAAGAGAAGCATTATTGGTATCCAATCCCTATCGATCAGATGGACATTTTGTCCAATTTCACTCAAAATCCTGGGTGGTAATCATTATTACTCATTAATAAAACAATGAAATACCAATGAAAAAAAGAATATATATATTACTCGGAATAATAACATTTGTCTTTACGGCGAATGTTTATGCCCAGGAAAAATTAATTCAGGCGAAAATAGTTGGCGAAAAAGATAAGCCACTTGAAAATGTGATCGTAAAGTCGGGCGATAAAGCCACCACAAGCGATGCAAATGGCAACTTTTCCATCGAAGCTTCTACCACCGATGTGCTTTTGTTCGAGTTGAACGGATATGACACTAAATTCATTCAGGTAATGGATCTTAACGAAAGCACTGTTGAATTGGTGAAAATTCCGCCTGGCGGAAGTTCTAATATAAATTTACCGTATAGAAATATAGCAAGAGAACAATTTACCGGGGCTGCTTCTGTAATAACTGCCGAACAGATAAACAGCAGCTTAGATGTAAATGTAGCCGCTGCTTTAAAAGGTAAAGCTGCCGGCCTTTATATAAAAGAAAGGCCCGAAGACCATGGAGGAACCTACGAAATTAATATCAGGGGAATTAGCGGTCTGCAAAACGATCCGCTCATTTTAGTCGATGGAGTGGAAAGGAACATTGATTATGTGCAGTCTTCCGACATAGCATCGGTTACTGTGCTTAAAGATGCAGTCTCAAAATCATTTTATAAAGGAAAAGCTGCCAATGGCATACTGTTGATTACTACCAAGAGGGGAATTCCTTATAAAAATGAGGGAAAAGTTTCTGTTGAAACCGGAATATCAACACCAGGTTTATTGCCCGATCCGCTAAGTTCATCAGAATACGTTGAATACTATAACCTGGCGCGGAGAAATTCAGGTTTAGGAAACCTCTACAGCCAGGCGGAAATCGATGGGTATAAAAACCCGAATATTCAGTTTCCGTCGAATAATTATTACGACGACTTGCTTAATGATTCAAAAAATTATACAAGGGTTCTCACCAGTTTTAGCGGAGGGAATAAGAGCGTACAATACAGCATTAATGCTAACTATTTACACGATGGAGGTTTAGAGGGTGTCGGCGATGCCAACTCCAGCAACCGCTTCAGCATTAGGTCTAATTTAGATTTTGATTTGAATCAGTACATAAGCTTTTTTGTTGACGTTAATGCTTATCTCGAGCAAAACAATACCAATTATTTATATGGCAATGATTTGTTTGACAGAATGAACACTCAACGCCCCAACGAGTATACGCATATCCTCCGGAACAGCAGTTATCAGGATTCGGTATTGTTCGGAGCAGGTCGTTTCTCCAATTCTGCCGATTACCAAAACCTTTATGCAGAAATGTTACTGGGCGGTATCCGTGAAAATGTAAACCGGGTAGGACAGGTTAACCTGGGCACTAAGTTTAATTTATCAAATGTTGTAAACGGACTGAGTGGAAAGTTCTCTGTTCATTTCGACAGTGAAAATTTTATCGCCCTCGGAAAGAACGATGATTTTTACTCCTATCTGCCTGCTTTCGAAAATGGCGAAATTGCAAGTTTGCACACAATGACTCGGGGAAAAAAGAACTCCGGCCTTAGCAGATTGGCAACCCGCGAAACAAAACGGTTTACGGCAATGGGGCAGTTAGATTATCACAAGGAGTTTGCCGCCAGTGAATTAAATATGCACCTGGCCATTTTTAAAGATAAAAGCCAAACCATTTATTCATTTTCGCCGAGAAGTACCCAGTCGAATACCTTGCTTACCAATTACATTGTAAATGACAAGTATGTATTCGATCTGAACCTATCTTATATTGGAAGTTCAAGGTTACCCAATGACAATAACTACGGCTTTTTCCCCGCAGTTGGTGCAGGTTGGGTATTATCGAAAGAGAATTTTCTCGCTAACAGCGAAAAAATCAATTTCCTGAAACTTAAAGCAAGTTATGGCTTGTCGGGAACCGACGAGTCGCTTAACTTCTTTGGATATACAACCCGCTGGAATTATGCCGAAGGTTCGAACAGTACAAGATTTGGGATTGAGGCAAGTAACAGCATCCGTACCGCTGATCGCATCACGGTTGCAAACGAACAAATCGATTGGGAGAAATCAGCAGAGTTGAACATTGGATTTGAGGCCATATTCTTTAATAACTTGTCGCTAAATGTTGATTATTACAACATGAACCGCACAAATATTCCGATTTATGAGCACTGGCTTACCAACCAGGTATCGGGTTTGTACAACCGGCAAATAAATTTTGTCTCCATTAAAAATAATGGTATCGACGGAACCCTGACCTACGAAAAAAACTTCAGAAACTGGCGCATCCTTGCCAGTGTTAATGCCAATTATTCGAAGGCCATGTACGATGAATCTCAGTCGGTAGATTTGCCAACGGCCCGAAACATGGACGGCAAAGCGGTTGATGCCTTTATGGGATACGAGTCGAAAGGGATTATAAAAAACGAATCGGAACTGAGCAGCCTTAACCAACGTTTTGGCGAAGTACGAGTGGGGGATTTGGCTTATAACGATAAAAACGGAGATGGAAGAGTTGATGAGAAAGACCAGGTTGAACTAGGGAATTTGTTTCCAAGTCTGCAATTTGGCGCCAACCTTCGAATCGCCTATAAAAAGGTTGACCTAAAGGTAAGCGGTTATGGAGCAGCAATGTACGATTTGTACTTGAACAACTCGTATTACCGGCCACAACCCGAAATGGCATACTCTCAAATTGTTAAAGAAACCTATAATCCGGAAACGGGCAAAGGCCAATATCCTGCTTTAACGGTAAACAATGCAGACAATAATTATCAACCTTCTGATTTCTGGCTCGAAAACGGCAACTACTTCAAAATAAAAGAACTGGAATTAGGAGTGTCGCTCCCCGATACCTGGATCAAACCGATTGGTTTAGAAACTTTGAGGTTTTATGTACGAGGAAATAACCTGGTGACTATGTCGGGAATAGATGATGTTGATCCCGAATACATCAACGCTGGTTATACCACATATCCCTATATGAGAACATTTACAATAGGAATGAACTTAAACTTTTAATGATGAAGACGATTAAAATATATTATTTCATTGCAATCTTAGGCTTATTCATCTATGGTTGCGATAATCTGGAGCCGGAATTCGACAGGTCGCTTACCGATGAACAACTGTGGTCTGACAAGGATTTTACACTGGCGGCAATCACCGAAGCCTACGATCAATTACCGGCATTTTACACCGATGAGTTTGGCGGATTCCTGGATTGTGCCACTGACAATGCTGTAACAAACGATTTTAACTCCAACTTGATTCCTGCAGGAATAGCAGGTATTTCGCAAATGAATAATCCACTGAACAGTTGGGAAAATGCTTACCGGCAAATCCGAACCTTAAACCAATTCCTCGAAATTTTGCCAAACATCGATCTGGCCATTGATCCGGCATTGAATGAACAGGTGACAAAACGGTCAACCGGCGAGGCTTATTTTCTCAGGGCCTGGTATCAGTTCGAATTGCTTAGCCGTTTTGCAGGCGTTGATGAGAGCGGGGAATTAATGGGTTACCCCATTGTGTTGAAGCCGCTTTCAGAAGACGAACTTGCCGGCATAACGAGAAACTCTTTTGACGAATGTATGGATCAAATCGTAGCAGATATCGATGAATCGTTAAAATACCTACCCGATGATCAGTATTCATCAAACGATGTGGTTTTTGGCGAACAGCAGGTAGGCCGGGCCTATAAACTTGCAGCACTGAGCCTGAAATCAAGAGTGTTGTTATACGCCGCCAGTCCGGCGTATACGTTAGAGAAAACCGATTCGGAAATTAAGGACCTTTGGGTTAAGGCAGCCATGGCAGCTAATGAAGCCATTCAGAATATTGGCAACCTGCCATCAATCAATACAAACGGAAGTTTATACAAAGATCCTAATCATTCCGAAATTATCTGGAGGAGTTTTCAGGGGGACAGCAACACTCCCGAGCGCGAAAATTTTATGCCTTCCTTATGGGGAAATGGACGTACAAATCCATCGCAACAACTGGTAGATGCATTTCCTATGCAGGACGGGTACCCAATTACAGAATCTCCCTTGTATGATCCGGCTGATCCGTATAAGTCAAGGGACAAGCGCTTTGCACTAAGTGTAATATACAATACTGCCAGCTTTGGTGGAAAAGTAGCCGAGATTTATGAGGGAGGTAACGACTACGCATCGAGCGCACAACCACGGGCTACACGCACCGGGTATTATCTTCGGAAGTTTATAAACGACAATGTGAACGTTGTTCCGGGTGAAGATTATTCATCCGAAAAACACTATTATGCCTTTTTCCGCTGTGCCGAAATCTGGCTGAATTATGCCGAGGCAGCCAACGAAGCCTGGGGACCAACCGAGGACATTTTAGGTTTGGGAAGATCTGCCGAAACAACTTTGGCCGAATTACGGTCACGCGCTGGAATTTCGGGCGATACGTACCTGACCGAACAGGCTGATGCCGGTAAGGAAAGCTTCAGGACTTTGGTACAGAACGAACGCAGAATTGAACTGTGTTTTGAAAACCACAGGTTTTTTGATGTGAGAAGGTGGATGCTTCCGCTGGATGTTCTGAATGAAGGTGTTAAAGGTGTGAAGATTACGAAAAACGGCGATAATAATTTCTCATTCGAATACGGGATAAACGTAGAAAGCCGAAAATTTGAAAGCTACATGTATTATAATCCATTACCCGAGCAGGTGATTTATGCATCAAAAAGTGCAATCACTCAAAACAAGGGATGGTAACAGGCATCATTTAATATTTAAAATGAGAATGAAATGAAAATAAAAATTTATACAATCGCATTGATAGCTTTGGTTTTTGCAGCATGCGAGAAATACGAGGATTTTACGAACGATTACGAATATTCAAACGTCTATTTTGCCTATCAAAATCCGGTGAGGACTGTTTTAACCGATGATCTCAGTTTTAAAGTCGGGGTAGTGATGGGTGGAAAAAGGACGAATAATGTGGATGAGCAGGTTACTTTTGAGCTAGCACCGGAGTTATTAAACGACCCGGATATTGTTGGCGACAACAATTTCACCATGCTTCCGTCAAACTATTATACATTAAGCAGTGCCAACAATATAACTATTGAAAGAGGCGAGATTGTTGGTTTTGTCACTGTTGACCTGAACAGGGAGCTGTTTTTGGCCGACTCCTTGTGCCTGGACAAGAACTACGCCCTGCCTTTTTTAATTAAGGAAACTACGCTCGATTCAATACTAGTTGGCTCAGAGGAGTTAAGTATCCCCCGAAAAGATTATTCGATTGTTGTAGTGAAGTACCACCATAAAACACATGGCGTGTATTATCACCGGGGAAACAGGACACAATACAAAGCCGATGGTTCTACCATCGATACAGTAATAAGCTATATCCCGGCAGGTCATAATATTTATGAACCGGATATAGCCTGGAAGATACAAACTAATGATGCAAACTCATTGCATACAAACGGAATCGCCGAGTTTCCGAAAAATGGTGATGATAACGACTATTCATTGAAAATCAATCATCCGGAAAATGATCAAATATCAATTGAAGCAGGTATGAATTCGGTAATAACCGGAGTAACAGATTTGGGATCGAGTTACGATAGTGAAAACAAGGTATATTATCTGAATTACCAATATACCATTGATAATATTAAAAATGTAATGAACGACACGCTATCCTTTAGGGATGATATGTTAAGTCTGGAACTATGGTAATCAGAATATTAAAGGCAATGAAAAGACATTTCGCATAGATTTGATTTGGTTAATTAGTTATTGATTGCCCGGGCAAATGTGGTGCCCGGGTAATCGCACAAAAAGGTTACTCGAACAATATCGGTGCAAGAGATGGTCTAAACCAAATAAAACAATCATTTATTATGAAAAAAATTTTTACATTCTTAGCATTTATCCTGACGTTTAGTTTATATGCGCAGGATTATGTGGAGTTAACCAATACACAACTGGAATATGCTCAGGATTTTAACAGCCTGGATGGGACACTCGACAAGGGAGGTATCCCCTGGGAAAATGGTACCAATCCCTTACAAGGCTGGTTTTCCTTTAGTAATTTGGAAACATCACCGGCTGCTGCTACTTCATACTCTACAGGAGGAGAAGGAGGCGACGTGCCCTCTAATGGAACTGCTTCTCTTGGTGTCGGCAGCGATAGAGCGCTGGGATTCAGAATTTCAAATGCCGTAGGCGATGCCGCGAACGGTATTAAAATAATGAACAATACCTCAAAAGATATTGGCTCTATCACAATAACTTATACAGGAGAACAATGGTCTTATGCAAGCAATCAAACACAATCGCTTGAAGTATCCTATAAACTAAATGCTTCGTCGCTTACCGATCCGGGTTTTGTAGCAATTCCCGAACTAACTTTTACCTCTCCAATAACCGCGGACGTTTCGGGTACCAACATGATAGACGGGACTGAACCCGCAAACCGTGTTGAAGGAATTACGCACGTATTGGAGGTTGATATTCCAATAGGAAGTTTTATTGTTATTAAGTGGCTGGACATTAATGATGACGGTGTTGACCATATTCTCGCGATTGATGACCTTACCATTTCTGCGGGGCTTTCAGGACCAAAAGCTTTTGTACAATTTTTTGATACGCGCAAGACCTATCATCAGGATTTTAATACTTTAGACGGAACTTACAACGCCAGGGGAATTCCCTGGGACAATGGAATTGATCCTTTGGAAGGCTGGTATGCATTTAGTAATATGGACGCTACTCCCGAGTTTGCAACTTCATATTCCACCGGCGGACAAGATGGCGATTTCCCCCTTACCAAACTGGTTTCCTACGGAACAGATACACTCGATAGGGCTCTGGGATACAGGGTTTCCGACTTTGTGGGCGATGCAGCTTTCGGCATACAGTTAAAGAACAGTACGTCAAACGATATAAAGTCGCTAACCATAACTTATACCGGGGAACAATGGTCCTATGCCAGTATAAATCCCCAGTCTCTTAAAGTATCGTATAAAAAAAATGCAACAGCTTTAACCGATACCGGATTTGTTGAAATCCCGGATTTAACTTTTACTTCGCCAGTAACAAGTGCAGTTACCGAAACGAATATGATCGACGGGAACCAAGCTTCAAACAGGGTAACTGGAATTACGTTTAAGCTTAAATTAAAAATTAAGGTGGGAGAGACCATTTACTTGAAATGGTCGGATGTTAACGATTCTGATGTAGACCATATGTTGGCAATCGATGATTTGACGATTACAGCTTATGCGCCTGATCCACATATGCCGTATGCACAGTTTTCGGATGGATCTTTAATTTACCAGCAGGATTTTAATTTGTTGGCGGAAGACCCGGAATGGAAAAACGGAACAGATCCACTTGAAGGCTGGTATGCTTTTCAGAATATGGAAACAACTCCGGTTGGGGCAGATGCATTTACCGAAGGTGGAATAGACGGTGAAGTACCGTCACCAGGTGTGGTCTCGTTTGGATCAACAACCGACGATAAGGCACTTGGTTATTATGTAAACGATGAAACGGGTGATGCAGCTTATGGATTGAAGATTATGAATAACAGCTCTACGCTTATCACTTCGTTAACAATAACTTATACTGGTGAACAATGGGCTTATGCCGATGCGGCTCAGCAGGCACTGGAAGTGTTTTATAAATTAAATGCCGAAGCGCTTACCGACTCGGATTTTGTTGCCGTGCCGAAATTAACTTTTACATCTCCGCGTACCGAGAGTGTCACCGACATTAATATGATTGATGGAAATGATGATGCAAACAAGGTTGCCGGAATTTCATTCTATTTTAAAGTACAAATACCGGTTGGTGAGCATATCTTTATAAAGTGGCAGGATAAAAATGATGCGGCAATGGATCATTTGCTGGCCATCGACGATCTGACTATTGAAGCAGGTGTTGTTCCTCCAAACGACCCTTTTGCAGAATTTACTGATTCGACTTTAATTTACGAGCAGAATTTTGATGAGCTAAGCAATGAGTACAATTCTTATCAACCCTGGACCAATGGTACCGATCCGCTTGAAGGATGGTATGCTTACAAAAAATTGAATGAGGTACCGGAAGCGCCAACAAAATATGGCGTTGGATGTGATAACAAGGGTGATGGTTCGCAGGATTTTCCTGGAGCAGGTTATCCAAATTCACTGGGTTATGCTGAAGGTACTGCCGAGGGGCCAATCGTTGCAACCGAAAGGGCTTTAGGCTACAGAATAAATAGTTCGGCAGGCGATGTTGGTTTGTTCTTTGATATAAAAAATAACACATCCCGGGAAATAAAGTCTATCGAAGTGACTTATACCGGCGAACAGTGGGCTGCCGTTGGGCTTGATCCGCAAACAATTGACTTTTATTACAAAGTAAATGCCGATACTCATTTCGATTCCACCTTTACAAAAGTTGATGAATTAACTTTTACAAGCCTTCAAATTGGAACCAACGGAACAAGTTCTACGATGCTAAACGGTAATCTCGATTCGAATAAAGTGGTGGGGATTACTGCCGTTATCGACGTTGAACTACCGGTTGGGGCTACCATCACTTTAAAATGGTTTCAGGCAAATGTTGCCGATGGCGAACATATTTTGGCCATCGATGATTTAACGGTTAAGGCACAATTAGCTCCCGACAATAAACCGTATGCCGAATTTACTGACGAAGAACTAATCTATGATCAGGATTTCAACGGACTGAGTAATGAATACAATTCATATCAGCCCTGGACAAATGGAATAGAACCTTTGGAAGGATGGTATGCGTATCGAAAATTAGACGGAACACCCGAAGAAGCAACAAAATACGGAGTTGGGTGCGATAACAAGGGAGACGGCTCACAGGATTTTCCAGGTGCAGGTTATCCAAACTCATTGGGTTATGCTGAAGGAACAGCCGAAGGACCTATTGTAGCTACCGAAAGGGCTTTGGGATACCGGATAAACAGCTCGTCAGGAGATATCGGAATGTTCCTGGATATTATGAATAATACATCAAAACCGATTAAATCGATCGAAGTAACTTATACTGGTGAACAATGGGCAGCAGTAGGTTTAGAGCCTCAAACACTGGATTTCTATTACAAGGTAAGTGCAGATAATCATTTTGATTCTACATTCACGAAAGTAGAAGATCTGACATTTACCAGTCTTCAAATAGGAACCAATGGAACCAGTTCAACCATGTTAAATGGTAACCTCGATTCGAACAAAGTAGTTGGTATTACAGCAATTTTTGATGTTGATATTCCGGTTGGAGCGATTATTACACTCAAATGGTTTCAGGCAAATGCACCTGATGGCGAACATATTTTAGCTATTGACGATTTAACGGTAAAAGCCAATCTTGAAGCTAATAAGCCTTACGCGGAGTTTACCGACGATAAGCTACTTTATGAACAGAATTTTAATGGTTTAAGTAATGAATACAATTCTTATCAGCCCTGGACAAATGGAACAGAACCATTAGAGGGGTGGTATGCTTACAAAAAACTGAATGATGTGCCTGAAGCACCTACAAAATATGGTGTTGGATGTGATAATAAAGGTGACGGCTCACAGGACTTCCCGGGTGCAGGTTATCCAAATTCCTTGGGTTATACCGAAGGTACAGCCGAAGGGCCTATTGTAGCTACCGAAAGGGCATTGGGGTACAGAATTAATAGTTCTGCAGGCGATATAGGTATGTTTTTGGATATTATGAATAATACTTCAAGACCAATTACATCTATTGAAGTAACATTTACCGGCGAGCAATGGGCAGCCGTGGGATTAGAGCCACAATCACTTGATTTTTATTATAAAGTGGATGCTGAAAACCATTTCGACAGCACTTTTACAAAAGTAGATGAGTTAACTTTCACAAGTCTTCAGATTGGTACAAACGGTACAAGTTCAACCATGTTAAATGGTAATCTCGATTCGAACAAAGTAGTTGGTATAACAGCAGTTATTGCTGTTGATATTCCTGTTGGAGCAATTATCACTTTGAAATGGTTTCAGGCGAATGTCGCGGATGGCGAACACATTTTAGCCATCGACGATTTAACTGTGAAAGCTGAGTTGGGTGCAAACACAATACCTTATGCCGAATTCACTGATAACAAAAGAACTTATTATCAGAATTTTGATGGTTTGAGTAGTGAATACAATTCATCTCAACCCTGGAGTAATGGATTAGATCCTTTGCAAGGTTGGTTTGCTTATAAAACTTTGGATGGCACACCTGCTGAGGCAACCTCCTACGGAGTTGGTTGTGATAATAAAGGCGATGGTACGCAGGATTTTCCAAGTGCAGGAAATCCAAATTCTCTGGGATATGCTGAAGGTACTGCTGCCGAACCAATCGTTGCAACCGAAAGGGCACTGGGTTACAGAATTAATAATTCCGCCGGCGATGTTGGTTTATTTCTGGATATTATGAATAATTCATCGCAAACAATCAAGGCAATTGAAGTAACGTATACCGGAGAACAATGGGCTGCCGTAGGTTTGGAAGCCCAGAGCCTGGATTTCTATTATAAAGTGGGTGCATCAAGCCATTTTGATACCGACTTTATTAAAGTTGATGAATTGTCGTTTACCAGTTTGCAGATAGGGACTAACGGAACCAGTTCAACAATGCTGAATGGAAATTTGGCTGAGAACAAAACCGTGGGAATAACAATGGTAATAAATGTGGATATTCCGGTTGGCGAAATGATTACTTTAAAATGGTTCCAGCCGAACGACCCAAGTGGCGACCATATTCTGGCCATTGATGATCTATCGGTATCTGCCACCTTTGGCACAGCAGTTTCGGAGATAGAAAGGAATGAGTTTATTATGTACCGCTCGTATGATTATCTGAAATTTTCATCAGACGATGTAATTAATAGTGTACGTATTTATTCAATCACCGGAGCAATAATGAAAGAGCAAGTTGTTCGTGCATATTCCGGCGAAATCTCTGTTCAGGAACTTAGGGGTGGTATTTATATTGCACGGTTCAGTACTGAAAACGGCAAGTTTATTGCCCGAAAATTTGTGAAATAATATGATTAGCTAAAACAACAATTTATTTCGAAACTTCATCCTGCCTTACCTGATAAGGCAGGATGATTTTTCGAATCACGATAACCGAATAGCTAAATTCGTAAACAAAAAAATATCGAAAACGATTGAAACTTGTTCACTTACATGAGATTTGTAGTATTCTGTTTAATTGTATTTCTGTCGGGAAATGTATTATATGCCCAACCAAGTCAAATTGGAAGTTCAGTATATGATATTATAGGAAGGACAAAATTCTTTAAAACCGGTTCAACAAAAGTATTTCCACAAATGGCTGGCAACCGGGAATATATCTTGTAAAGGTTTATTCTGAAGGAAAATTATACATTGAAAAAGTATTTGTTCAGCACTAAAAAACTAAAAATGAAAAAACTATTATTTGCCCTGTTTTTTATTCCATCTATCGTTTTTGCGCAGCATTCACTTCGCTTACCAGCTATACTGAGCGACCACATGCTTCTACAACAAAATTCAGAAGTAAAGTTTTGGGGCTGGGCTGACCCGCGCACGACAATCAAAATCATTCCTGAATGGAGTAAAGACACAACGCTTGTAACCGCCAGCGAAAAAGCAAAATGGGAAACCACAATACAAACACCGGAAAGTGGCGGCCCTTATACCATTCAGGTGTTGTCTGACGACAAAAATATTACCATCAATGATGTATTAATTGGTGAACTGTGGCTTTGTTCCGGGCAGTCGAATATGGAATACAATGTTAATAAAGGTGTTGCCGATGCCAAAGAGGCTCTGGCTGATTGCGAGAATAATCAGGTACGTTTCTTTTTTGTAAAAAAGGCAACTGCTGAATATCCGCAGGATGATTGCACGGGTTACTGGAAAGTTTGTAATGCTGAAAGTATGCAATGGTTTAGTTCAGTGGGCTACTTTTTTGGGCAGAAATTATATGAGAACCTCGGCATTCCGATTGGACTGATCAATTCGAATTGGGGAGGAACACCGGTTGAAACCTGGACTCCTATCGACAAAATTGAAAATCCTGAAAAGGTGATGAAGGAAACCAGTGTTTTGAAAAAAAGTACGGGTTGGGATAACACCGTAAGTTCTACCTACAACGCCATGATCCATCCTTTGATTAATATGAAGATGGCCGGTGCAATTTGGTACCAGGGTGAAGCCAATTGTCCGAATGCCTATTCATACTCCGGCTTGCTGGCAAATATGATAGAAGCGTGGAGGGATAAATTTCAAACAGAATTGCCATTTTACTATGTACAAATCGCCCCTTTTCAACGATATCCGATTCCATTCAGCGCAGCGCTTATTCGCGAACAACAGGAAAAGGTGCAGGATCTCGTGGAAAAAACCGGGATGGTTGTTATTTCCGACCAGGTGGATGATTTGAATAACATTCACCCAAAATATAAAAAGCAGGTAGGTTACCGCCTGGCAAATTATGCACTAGGCGAAACTTATGGCCGTGATGTGCCAAAATACAAATTTGCGACACTTGATAAACAAGAGATTGAGAAGGATCGTATCAGAGTAATTTTTAACGATGCAGCCAATGGTATTGTGGCTAAAGATAAAAATATTGAAGGTCTTGAGATTGCTGCGGCCGATAAAGTGTTTCATCCGGCGGAGGGGAAAATCGATGCAAAAACGAATACGCTGATCGTAAAATCAAACGAAGTGAAAAAACCGCTTTACGTTCGGTATGCCTTTGGGAATGGGGTTATCGGGAACTTGTTCGATGCCTCGGGATTGCCCGTAGCTCCTTTCAGAACCGATGATGTAATGTTTGATTTGAAACAGAATTAGTAATTGATACAGGATGATTGTTCTGAGTGACATAAGGTCGTGTTTTACAGGTTTACTTACAGTATTGCTGGTATCGTTTTTTTTCGATGGATTTTCTCAGGAGATTGTTGGTCAGCAAAAATCGAAAAATCAAGAATTGGCAAAGCGAGCTTACTTAACAGCAAAAAACAGCAAAGCACAACAGTTGTACGAACCTTTAAAATTGGCAACACCAAATAGCGTAGGCCCGATGACATTGCCGTATTTAAGAAATAAAATGGTGGGCAGCGCGTCCGTTTTCGGATCTCAACAGCCCGATTTATTTGTAAGTGGAAATACCAGATCCAGCGATTTGTTCTTGTTCCCTTGGTTGAGAAATAATCAGGAAGGAGTGCCCGTATTTGATGAGCCGGTTCAAATAGAAAGTTATTTTACTTCAAATGGAACTGTTTTTCAGGCAAACGATGGAGTGATACATGGACTTTGGCTGAACGGGGATAGTGTTATCCATACTATTTTTGACCTTCCTTCCTTGTCTTTTTTCGTAAAAAACAAAGTAAAACTTCCGGATTTGCCGGGATCGCCAAGAAGCATTTCAGCATTCCTGAATTCCAACGGGAGCGTTGATCTTGTTTTGGAAATCAGCGGATTCAGAAAGCCTGGAAAATATAGCAATCAAAATGCATCTTCCGAAAACTGGAGGCCCTACGATGAGGCAGGAATCTCTTCATCAGGAATAAGTTACTCTTGTCTTTATGTGGTTAATTACCCCAAATTGCTGGAAGGTGAAGGTCGGGCGACAACCCAGGCAACACCTACGAATAAAGAGGTTCTTTACAGGATGGAGAATTCTACTCCGGTTGATTTTGGAAATAGACAATCAAAAGATTTGGTTTGCGGATCGAAATTGGGAACCTTTACATTTTACCAACAAAACAATGGGACACCACTGACTTTTGGTCATCGTAATTATATGGTTGGCGAAGATGGAAACATACTCCGTCATCCAAGTGTGTCGGCATCTGTTTGTGCTTATCCTCAGTTGAATGGGAAATTATCCAATATAATTGCAGGAGGCGAGGGAGCGGTTTATTTTTATCAGTTCACCGGCGAATTTACATTGAAAGGTGATCCCATTTTTAAGAAACCGGTACCTGTATTGCAACAAAATGCAGATTTTTATGCCGGAACGCTGCCTTCGCCAACAACCATCGATTGGGATGGTGACAACGTTTTGGATATTATTGCCGGTAACTCAGAAGGATTTGTTCTGTTTTTCAAAAATGTGGGAAGCAACAAACAACCAGAATTTCTTCCGGGGGAACGAATTAAAGCCGGAGGAAAAGAAATTCGAATTCAAGCGGGCTATTCCGGAAGTGTACAGGGTACCGGTGAGGCCCGATGGGGATATGTTTCTCCAAATGTTGTGGATTGGACGGAAGACGGTTTGCCCGATATTATTATGGGCGATATTACGGGAAATTACACCATATATATTAACAAGGGAACCCGCACCACTCCTGTTTTGGATGTTGCTCAATCAATGTTTTGCGATGGTTTGGAATTACATGGGATGTGGCGTTCGCGTGCAGCTGTCGGAAAATTTGGTGATCGGATGGCTATGGCGATTATTGATGGTGACGACCATTTTCATTTGTACTGGAAAATTGATGATTTCAATGTTGAAGATGGAGGTAAAATATTACTTGATGATGGCTCGAAGATAATAACAAGTGCACAGCCGGCTGGTGGCACAGGTCGTTGTAAGTTGGATTTTTTCGATTACGATAGTGACGGGAAGCTAGATTTGATTATTGGTAATGGAAGGCGATCTGCAATTCCTAATATGAATACAGGTTATCCTCTTCCAATACTTGGAGATAAGACTCTGGGTACGCCTTTGTTTATGAAAAATGTGGGAACTGAAAATAATCCGATGTTCGAGCATCCTTTTCCATTTGATCTTGAAGGAGTAGGACTTCTTCAACCAGGTGGTTCGCACGAAAGCGGTGCTGTGGGAACATTATTAGGAGGTGGTAATCAGCCAAATTTGTTGGTTGGAAACGAGGTGGGAAGGCTTTATCTTTTACCAGGTGATGAGTTAAGACTAATGGGCATTGACGAAGCAAGGAAATACAGGGACAAACCGAATCCAATTAGCGAAGTCAAAGCGTCCAGGAATAAGCCAGGTTCCGGAATCTTGCCCACTAAAGCAAATGTACATTATGGATCGCATGAGCGGCAGGTTTTAGATTTTTACAAAGCCGATTCCGATAAACCAACACCCCTTGTAATTTGGATTCACGGTGGTGGCTGGGTGAGTGGCGATAAAAAAAATGTTCACGGCCTCGAAAGCTACTTGGAAGCCGGTATTTCGGTTGTTTCAATCAATTATCGTTATTCCTGGCAGGCTCAGCTCGCTGGAATTGAACCACCCGTAAAATGGCCCATCGACGATGCTGTTCGCGCCCTGCAGTTTGTTCGGAGTATGGCAACTGAATGGAACATCGATAAGAAAAAGATTGCGGCAAGCGGCAGTTCGGCCGGGGCGACTTCGAGTTTGTATCTGGCTTTTCACGATGATATGGCTGATCCGGATAATGCCGATCCGGTAGCCCGTGAATCTACCCGGCTTTGGTGTGCCGGGGTTCGGCATCCGCAAACTTCGCTCGATCCGCAGCAGATGATTGAGTGGACTCCCAACAGCAAATATGGCGGTCATGCTTTTGGTTTTATGGACCCCAATGATCTAAAATCGCGCGATAAAAGTTTTACTGAATTTTTGGAAAAACGTGATGCTGTATTAAAGTGGATCAAAATGTATTCGCCTTATGAACATGTGAGTAAGGACGATCCGCCAATTTATATGCTTTATCGGTCGGCACCTGCCATCGGGAAGGAGCAAAAAGACCCGACGCATACGGCCAATTTTGGGGTGAAACTCCAGGAACATTGTGAGGAATTAGGAGTTGAGTGTGAGCTTGCTTACCCCGAAAAACCAAATATTATCCACCAGGATTTTCCTGAGTTTATAATTGAAAAACTAACAGAAACAACAGGTTCATCAGGTAATTGAATCTTAAAATAAACTTTTCACAAAGAAATAGATATGAATAGGAGACAACATACAACAACCATTTTGCAAAGAAATCTCAATCGAATACTCTTGTTTATCCTTCTGGTTTCAGGGCTGACAGCAGCGCATGAAACCACTGCCCAAATGAATCTCCGGGTCCGGGGAAACGGAATTGATATCGACAATGTAGGTTCTTCAGGATACAAACAAATGTATTCGCCCGGTACAAAAATAGATTGGGAAGACAATTTCTGGATACCGGGTCAATACCATTTATTTAACGGTACCCGCCCCGCTGCTATTGTAAACAAAGATTTTGCAACAACTGCCGGAGGCGATCCCTCTGATAAACGGAAAGATTATTCAATCGACAGTTTCTCAGCTGATGCTGCCGGTGTAGTGACTATTGCAGTGCCATCTGATACCCTTAGTACAAGCGGCTGGACAAAAACATCCACTTCATTTAGCTCAACAGTATCAACATTTACCTTATATACCTATAATTATACCACTCCCGGTACGTGGATTGATATTCCCGGAGTAAGTACTGCCCGCACTGTTTTGTTTGCCGACCGGGGACATGTTGTGTTCGATAATCCGATCCCCTTGTCGAGCCTTGCCGAAGGTGTACTTATTGACAAAAGTACGAATGAATACTACCGCGGCGATTATACTTACGACCCGGATTTATACATTACCTCGAATGGAGATTATATAGCCGGAGAAAAAAACCGCAGGTACATTTCAACAGATAAAGGACAAACCTGGGATCTACTAAGCAGTTCATACAACATAGAGCATGCCTCTACTTTCGAACACAACGGAGCATTGTATATTATTGGAGATGAAGTGGGTAATTCTGCGGGAAGGGGAGCAATTAATAAATCAACGGATGGAGGAAAAACATGGGGGGAACCAACAATTTTGCTTGATGATTTTCGTAATTCTCCTTCTCACGTGGAAGTCACCCAGGGAAGAATATGGATTGCGTTTGAAAATCTGCCAAATCCGCACATCGTGAATTTTTTATCAGCATCGGTGAACAGTGATTTAATGCAAGCAAGCAGTTGGATCAAAACAACAAGGACGGATAATGTTGGCACTGGTAATGAGACCGATATGGTATTGGGCAGGGATGGCTGGCCAATTGCAATGCCAAAATCCGGAGGTCCGCCAGTAAAGGCTACAAGTGCAACAAGTGCCACTGCTCGTGCCTCAGACAAATTTACACTTCCAGGAAGCAACTCGAAATATACTGCCAAATACGATTCAATATCTGATAAATATTATGCGCTAACCAGCAATTCTGAAATTTATCCGTACGAGGATCGCAGGTTAGGAATAACCCTCTGGAGTTCTGTTGATTTGAAGACGTGGACAAAAGTAAAAGTGGCTTTTCAGGGAAAATCGCAGCATTGTCATGGCTTTAATTATCCGTCGATGCAAATAGACGGCGATGATATAATTTTCGTATTGCGAACAGCATGGGAGTACGAAAAGGGGCAGGCTCAGCGCTGGCACGATGCCAATTCATTAACCTTTCACCGCATCCGGAATTTCAGGGATATAAAATCTCCTGAAGCACATTTTGAAAAACCGGCAGAAGATACCAGAATTCCGACAGGAGGTAATCTGGAAGTGCTTGTTAATGCCGTGGATTCAAATGCGACAATTGTAAAAGTAGATTTGTATCTGAATGAAGTGTTAGTACGTTCCGATTCTGCGTCTCCTTATCAGTGGGGGATTGCCGGGCAAAACGATACACTTCTGGAAAATATGAGTGCCGGTTATTACACCCTAAAAGCAATAGCCTACAGCACCGATAATGAGAATGTTACCATCACACGGAACTTTCAGGTTGGCGATGGGGCCAGCGCAATTAGTATCAGTGTTCAGGGCGAAGGGTTTACAAAAAGAATATTTGATAACGGCGCGGAGATTTTTACCAACCGGACATATACTATTTTAAATGCTCCGCAGGATTTTATTGGCTTCGAGTTTTTAGCCAGCGATGGTAAAGTAGCCAATTCAGGTACGATTACTGCGGAAGAAGATGGTTTCATTTATATTATTGCGCCTGCGAGCGGAATTTCCGGCTGGGATCTTGTGCCTAATTCGCAATGCAATTACAGCGATGGCGGGCAAACATCACTTGCAATCTATCAAAAAGCTGTTGTAGAAGATGAAACGGTCGATATCCCAAACATAACTGCCTTTCCGGGAGCATCGCCACTCGCAAAAAGTATTACTTTAAATACGCCTACCTCCTTAAGCAACGATATTGCACTCAATGACCAATTTAGTGTGTTGGTGTACCCAAATCCGGCCACTGGTCTGTTTAATATCGAGTTTGTTGGTGCTGAAATGGCTGAAGTTATGATCTACAATTTGAACGGTAGTGAAGTTTTTAGTAAGAAAAATCTGAAAAGTAAACTTGTAATTTCAAATCAGGAATGGATGATACCTGGATTTTATTTTATAAGAACTTTTAACGGTGTTTCTTCCCACATTTCAAAACTATTAATTAACTAATGTCATAATAATGAAAACAAAGGAAACTCTTAAAGCAAAATCACTAATAGTCAGAATACTTTTTATGGTGGTCCTAATTTTAGGAGTAATGCTTATTAAGTCTCAGGCCCAATCTATCCAGGTTCAGGACAGGGCAATGATACGTCCCTCCATAATTCATTTGGAACCAGGTGAAAAACAAAGATTCAAAATTGTATTGAAAGCAACCCGCCTAAATCCAACAAGGAATCCGGAAGGGATCATATGGTCTGTTAATGATATTGAAGGTGGAAATCAGGAATATGGAGTAATAAGCAAGGAGGGGGTCTATTATGTACCTGATAAAATGCCTCATCCACGTGAAATCCATATTGGAGGCTATACGGAAGAAGCCCAAAACAAACAGCTATATGCAACAGTGATCATCGGGAAAGCTCCCCTTCAGTATAAGTCGGTGAAGATATGGAGCAAGCCATTAAATGATGAGGTGCTCAAAATAAAATCACCACATGGATTTGGTTTGGACAAAGATGGTAATATTTTAATGGCTGATGAGAGTGCTGACCGTGTGTATCGCTTTTCACCGGATGGAAAATATTTAAATGATATAGGTAAAGGTCAGGGTGAAAGCCCCGGTGAATTTAAGTGGCCCCGTGAGGTAAGATGCAGCCCGGAAGGGGAGATTTATGTGTCAGATAGCAAGGGTGATGATCCACGTATCCAGGTTTTTAGCCATGGGGGGGAATTACTCCACACTTTTGCCGACAAGGGCAGGGGACCTAGTCAAATACTTAGGGCACATGGTTTTGGTTTCGGACCGGACCAAACGGTATCAATTGTCGATGTTGACAATATGCGGGTAAAAACTTACAAAAGGCCAATAGGAGAATTCCTTTATGATTTTGGATCCTGGAATGCGTATAAAGGGATGAACCCCGGAGAAATGAATGCCTGTCACGGGATATTTGTTGATCAAAACGGCGATGTATTTGTGAACAGTTATTATGGACCAACACATAAATTTACTCCCAGAGGGGAAAGCCTAGCTGAGTTTTGCCATGGTAATCCCCCCGAAGGTTCAGTCTATTTCCATAATTTAACCGGAGATAAGTGGGGGAATGTGTATGTGATGGCCAGGCCAGAAGGAGGCGCAGAACAAGCTAGACTTGATGGTGGACCTGAACATCCAATTAGCGTTATAAAGTTTAACAACAATGGGGATTTTGTTACCGAATGGAGTTATTCCGATTCAAAGCATCGTGAAACAACCGCAGCAGTGGATGACAATGGTGTATATTATGGTATGTATGTGACAGAAAATGAAATGGTGATTGAAATATTTAACGAAGAATAGAAAAAATTTAGGATAGACAGATATATAGAATTTGAAATAAAAGGGATTACTCGAATTTTTGTGAATTAATATAGAATAATATAAAAAACTAAACATGAGCTTTATCGATATCGCAATTTTTGTAGCTTATTTACTGGGAGTAGTTGTATTTGGCAGCTCTTTTTACCGCAAAAATAAATCATCCAAATCGTTTACAGTTGGAAATAACAACATCCCTACCTGGGTAATTTCCATGTCTATTTTTGCAACTTTTGTAAGCAGCATCAGTTATCTCGCGTTGCCGGGGCAGGCCTACCTTACCAACTGGAATGTCTTTGTTTTTAGTCTGTCCATTCCGTTTGCAACACTTTTGGCTGTTCGTTTTTTTGTTCCGCTTTACCGATCAGTAAACAGCCCGTCAGCCTATACTTATCTCGAAAAAAGATTCGGTCCCTGGGCTAAAACATATGTTTCGGTGATGTACCTGCTAACCCAGCTTATGCGAGCCGGAACCATTCTTTTCCTGCTAGCCTTAACCGTAAACGTAATAACAGGTTGGAGCATCGTTGCAATTATCATTGTTACCGGATTAAGTGTCATGATTTATTCCTTGCTTGGGGGAATCCAGGCCGTTGTTTGGACAGATGCCATTCAGGGAATAATATTGGTTTTGGGTGCTGTTGTTTGTGCTGGTTTGCTTTTGTTTTCTATGCCCGAGGGACCCGGACAGTTTTTCTCAATTGCCATGGAGCATGACAAATTTAGTTTGGGAAGTTTTAAACTCGAACTCACCAGTTCAACATTTTGGGTGGTGCTGATTTATGGCCTGTTTATTAATGTGCAGAATTACGGTATCGATCAGAACTATATACAACGTTATATGACCGCCAGTTCGGAGAAGGAGGCTAAAAAGTCGGCACTTTACGGAGGGCTGCTTTATGTGCCCGTTTCATTGTTGTTTCTATTTATCGGAACGGCACTGTTTACTTATTACACAGCTAATCCGGGGCTTTTGCCTGCCGATACTCCTGCCGATAAGGTATTCCCCTATTTTATTGTGAATGGACTGCCGACAGGTCTGACCGGGTTATTAATTGCATCGGTATTTGCCGCCGGAATGAGTACCATATCAACAAGCGTGAACAGTTCGGCTACCGTAATTCTAAACGACTATTTTAAGCTTTCATCAGATGATAAAGACAGCGATAAAAAGTCGATGAAGATTCTGTACAGTTCATCGTTTTTATTCGGTGTTTTGAGCATCGGCATTGCCATTGCCATGATTAATGTACAAAGCGCACTGGAAGCCTGGTGGAAACTGGCATCTATTTTCAGCGGTGGAATGTTGGGACTGTTCCTTTTGGGGTATTTCTCAAAAAAAGTGAAAAGCAAAGCAGCTGTTATTGGTGTTCTGGCCGGTGTTCTGATTATCGGGTGGATGAGTTTATCACCTTTGTTTTTTACCAGCGATGCATTACAACCATACGCCAGTCCTTTCCACAGTTACCTGTCCATTGTATTCGGAACAACCGCCATTTTTATTGTAGGGTTTTTGGGAGGAGTATTTATCAATCGTTCAAGATTAAATTCAGCAAATCAATAATTTATGAAACGCAGACAATTTCTAAAAACTTCAGCAGCAGCCGGATTGGTAACAATGATTACACCCTCCGGTTTGCTTTATTCGTGTAAAAAAAACGTTAGTGACACTATCGAAGGATCATTTCTGAATCCTCCATCATCAGCAAAACCTTTTACCTGGTGGCACTGGATTAATGGTTTTGTGACCAAAGACGGCATTACCCGCGATTTGGAAGCGATGGCCGAAGTTGGAATTGGTGGCGTGCAGGCTTTTTCGGCCTACATGGACATGCCACATGGCGATGCCGATTATTTAAGCCCTCTGTGGATTGATTTGATGCAACATGCAGCCAGTGAATGCCTGCGGCTCGGTCTTGAGTTTGACATGCATAACTGCATGGGCTGGAGCTCAAGTGGTGGTAGTTGGATTCCACCAGAACTTTCGATGCAACAATTGGTTTGGAGCGAGGCTTCTGTTGAAGGTGGTAAAACTGTAAAACTTCAATTGGAACAGCCTTTTAAACGACTGGATTATTACCGTGATGCTATTGTTGTTGCATTCCCTTCTGTTTCAGCTACCAAAACGATTAATAATTGGGAACAGAAAGCAAATTATCCCAATTCAGGTTTTCATCCGCAAATTGAGTTGGATACGCTGATTAGTAATGACGAAATTTCAGAGTCGGCGATAATACCTGACTCTGTAATTGATATATCTTCCTTTATGGATGAAAGCGGAATGCTAAATTGGGAAGCTCCGGTAGGTAACTGGACCATCATACGTTTTGGACATACCACCACAGGAATAAAAAACAGGCCTTCGTCGGGTAACGGACAAGGGTTGGAGTGCGATAAATTTAGCAGCGAAGCGCTCGATTTCCATTTTAATTACATGATGGAGAAGCTTTTGCCCGCGTTGAAACCCATTGCTGAAAACGGTACGTTTGGCATGTTAATCGACAGCTATGAAGTTAACCTTCAGAACTGGACCATAAATATGCCACAGGAATTTGAAAACAGAAGCGGTTACAAGATCTATAAATTTATGCCGGTACTCGCGGGAAGAATAGTTGGTGACATCAATACTTCGGAACGTTTCCTATGGGATTTCAGAAAAGCCTGTGCTGATTTAATGGCCGAGAATTATCAGGACCGTTTTGTGGAGCTTTGCAGGCAAAATAACATCATTTCCTCTACAGAACCATACAATAAAGGACCTTTCGATGAAATGCGTGCCGGTGAAAACATGGATGTAAACCTCGGTGAATTCTGGATGAAAACAGGTCATTTTTCGCATTCGGTAAAAGTGGCTGCTTCCATACAAAGCATGAACGGCAAAAAAATAGTGGGTGCCGAGGCGTTTACCGGAAGGCCCTTTTATTCCAAGTGGCAGGAATATCCTTTCTCGATGAAAACGCAGGGCGATTTTATGTACACCATGGGGTTGAATCGATTTATTTTTCATCGTTATGCACATCAGCCTCATCCTACAGCCGTTCCCGGAATGACAATGGGGCAATGGGGTTTTCATTTTGAACGAACAAACACCTGGTTCTATCAGGGAAAGAAATGGCTGGAATACGCCACCCGTTGCCAGTATATGTTGCAACAGGGAACTTTTGTGGGAGATGTAATATATTTTACAGGAGAGGAAGCTCCGGGAGACGATATTACAATGGGCGCCTTGTATCCCGATTTACCGACGGGTTACGATTTTCAATTTGCCAACAGGGATATTCTGCTTCATAAAGTAACTGTTAAGGACGGGCGCATAACCTTGCCCGATGGTTTGAGTTTTACCATGTTGCTGTTACCTGAAAAAGACTTTCTGACTGTAGAACTGGCTCGTAAACTAAAGGAACTGGTCCAGCAGGGAATGATATTGTCGGGGCCGCGACCACAAACCATACCATCTCTCAGCAATTTCTCAACTGCTGAAACCGAATTTAAATCGATTGTTGAAGAATTATGGGGTGCTGAAACAAAATCACCTGTTGACAGAAAAGTAGGGGCTGGGCGTGTTTTTAGTAACTTGCCGGTGAAGCAGGTATTCCAAAAACTAAGCCTGAAACCTGATTTTGAATTTACTTCCCAATCGGGTGATGCACCCGTAAACTATATTCACCGTAAACTGTCTGATGGGCATCTTTACTTTGTTGCCAACCGCCGGAGATTTAGTGAAGAGCTGGTTTGCAGTTTCAGGCTCGAAGGGTATCAACCTGAGTTGTGGGATGCCAACACCGGAGAGCGGAAGTCTGTGGCTGTCTATTCATCCGAAAAAGGTATTACTACACTTCCCCTGCAACTTGACCCCGGTGGTTCTGTGTTCGTGGTTTTCAAAAAAACTGATTCTGTAAAAAGACTGCTGGCAATTGCTAAAAATGGCGAAACTCTCTTAAGTACGAAGCATTTTAGTCAAAACGGTAAAAACGACTATAAACAAATAAGCAATAATTTTTCGGTGAGCCTGTGGGTAAAACCTGAAACTGATGAGGTAATACCTGACGATTTAGGCAGGTATGTGGAAACAACCCGCTACACTTCGAGTTACCCGGTTTTCGCACCTTCAGGAAAGCAACTCTTTGGTGATGGGCATGCTACCTTTGTATTACTGGCGGCCCGTAATGGTGTGGCAGTATTTGAAAAGGCCGACGAGAATTTAAAGGCAGTTTTAATTGCCAATATGCCCATTTCGTCGTGGACACATTTTACGGTTGTGTATGCGGATGGTCAACCTGCTTTATATGTAAACGGGGCGTTTATTAAAGAGGGGGAGAAATCGGAACTAATTGTGCACCCGGTAATTGTTGATTACCAAAATAACGATAAATTATTTTATTACGATGGAGACTTAACTCCTCCTAAAGTATTCGACTATCCGATATCAAAATCAGAAATAGAAGAACTTTTTGAAAAAGGCGTTCCCTTTGAAAAAAGCGATAAAGTGCTTGAACCCGATTTTGGCGAAGAACCCGGCTTCTTGTTTTGGGAGAATGGCGAATATGTGTTGCAGCCTGCATCCGGTGGAACATCAAAAATAGTAGTTGATGAAATAAACAAACCACTTGAGCTGAGTGGCGATTGGACAGTAAGTTTCCAGAAGGACAGGGGAGCGCCGAATCAAATCGTTTTACCAGAGCTCATGTCGCTGCACACTCATCCCGAGGAAGGAGTAAAATATTTTTCGGGTACGGCAACTTATCACAAAACTTTTGTAGCCGACCCGTCATTAATTGCCGGTGAAAAGCTCGTCTACCTTGATTTGGGAAGGATTGCTGTTATTGCCGAAGTGGTGCTGAACGGTAAAGAACTGGGTATTGTCTGGAAACCTCCGTACCGCTACGATATCACAGAAATTGTAAAAGAAGGCGAAAACGAACTTCAGGTAAAAGTAACCAATCAATGGCCAAATAGGCTAATTGGCGATGAACAGTTGCCGGTAGAAAATGAATTCAAAAAATATGGTCCTAAGGGTTCGGGAATTGTTGATTTCCCCGATTGGTTCAGGCAGGGAAAACCAAAACCGGCAGGTGGAAGGGTAACTTTTACTACCTGGCGGCATTTCGATAAAGATTCACCACTGTTGGAATCGGGGTTGATTGGACCGGTGGAAATACGTAATGCTGTAACGAAGGAAATATAACATAAGCGAACCGCTAAATCTATCTTCTTAAAAATGAAAATAATTCTTAATCCTGTTTTGATCCTGCTTTTATTTCTTACGTCATGTAGCGAGCCTAAAAGTGAATTTTCGGAAGGACAACTTCCCGACTCAACATTAATTACCATCCGCGATGGATTTGACACGCGGGTAGCTGATTTATTCAATGACCAGAAAGGAAAAACGCTTGATGAAACATTCAGGGTTAACTGGAATGAAAGCCTGGCACATTCCTATCCTCGTACAACATATGCCGCCGTGCAATTTTGGTTGAATGAAAATATCGACTCAGCGAATATCGCTCTTCAGGAATATGGCCAGTATTTTATCGATAAACCCGACGAGAACCGCATGAATGTTGGCTGGCATACCGAGATGGCTCTTCGTTTAATTGAAATGTATGGGTCAAAGGGGAGAAAGTCTCCAGGTCTTTTAAAGCCGGAAGCCGAAAAGAAAATAATGGAAGGGATATGGACCAATGTGAAAGGAGGGATGGGACAAGACCCCGAACAAATTAATACCATGACCGTAAATTATACGAAGGAATCTGAAACCTGGTATATTAATTCATCAGAAAACCTGCATGCACAAAGCTTTACTACAAAATGGAATTTCGCATTGCTGGCCAAAGACATGCCTGATTTTAAAGACCGCAAATACAACGACGGACACAATGCTTCGTGGCATTATGAGAAATGGACCGAGTACCTGAAAATGTACTTTACAGAACGTGCCAAAAAAGGTTTGTTCATTGAAATGATGAGCAGGGATTACAACCATAAAACGTTAAAGGGAATGTTCAATATTTATGATTTCTCTCACGACCCTGAACTGAAACGAAAGGCAGGCAATTATCTTGACCTCTATTTTGCGTATTGGGGCGAAGAGCAGCTCAAAGGGGTCTCCGGCGGAGGAAAATCAAGGTTGTACCAGGATCAGTCTCCCGGCACTTCGGAATATGGTTACCTGTTTTTTGGTATGGGTGAAAAACCCCGGTTTGAAACCACGATCATATCAGCAATGACAACAAGTTATCGGCCGCCGTTGGTTGTTTACGATATCGTTTGTGACCTGAAGGGCCGGGGGATTTACGAAGTCAGGCAACGTGCAATGGGTTTGGCTGAACCGGGGCATAACTCCCCTCCTGTATATCATTTGCGAACCGATTATGGGGGTATTGTCAGGTATTCGTATTGTACCCCTGATTTTATTATCGGCACGTCAATGTTTGAGGCACGCCCTGATACCGACTGGGTTATGATCAGTTCACAAAATCAGTCACGCGGGGTAATCTTTGCCGACAATACGGAAGCAGGGATCCTCCCGCAATGTGAGAAAATCAAAAATAACAGGTTGTACAACTCCATGTGGTCGGTTCAGGAAAAAGGAACACAAATTAGCCAGAAGTTGCATACCAGCAGGGGCGCCGGGCGCACAATGGTGTGGTTCTCGGCGGAAGGACTTCATAATCCAATTGAAGATGGTGGTTGGATTTTTACCGAAACGAAGGGTGCATTTGCTGCTCTTAAAGTTGTCGATGGAGCATATAGTTGGGAAGAGGAAACCGGGCAAACCAAAGGGAAATGGTTGGTTTGTGAAAATGAATATTCCCCGTTAATTCTTGAAGTGGATCAAAAGTCAAACTACAAATCATTTGAAGCATTCCGGGAAAAAGTGCTTGGGAATCAATTGTCTTTTCAGAACAATATCCTGAAATATACCGGTATTTATGGAGACAAATTTGCCTTTTATGCCAACTATTCAAAATCGCCTGAAATTAATGGCGAAACTGTTAATTATGCCCCGGAGAAAGTATACGACAGCCCATTTCTTCAGTCGGATTGGAATACTGGAATAGTGAACATTCGGAAAGGGACGAGAAACAAAGTGCTGGATTTTAATTAAATCTTATTGCGATTTGTGACACTGAAAAAAAGTAAACATCAACGATGAGAATGAAAAAAAATATACTGATAGCAATATTACTACTTGCCGTAATGGGGCTGAACATTTGTGTTTCGTGTAAAAAGCAATCCGCATTTAGCCAGATTGAGTCAGGTTTCAAAACCATTCCCGATTCCATTCAAACTTCAGTTTATTGGTATTGGTTGTCCGATAACATCTCCAAGGAGGGTGTAGTTAAAGATCTCGAAGCCATGAAAAAAGTCGGGATTAACAGGGCTTTTATTGGTAATATCGGTTACTATAACATACCCTATGGCGATGTTAAATTTTTAAGCGATGAGTGGTATGAAGTGACACATGCGGCCTTAAAAAGAGCTTCTGAACTGGATATTGAAATCGGGATATTTAATTCTGCCGGATGGAGCCAGTCTGGTGGGCCCTGGGTGAAGCCGGAAATCGCAATGCGTTATTTAGCCAATTCTGAAACTAAAGTTAAAGGGCCGGGTAAAATCTCTCAATTATTAGATAAACCCGAAGGTGATTTTCAGGACGTAAAAGTGATTGCTTACCCTGCACCAAAGTATAATCAATTGATCCTGGACAAGCAAAACTGCACCGTTTCTTCTTCAGATAATATTTCAGGTCTTTCAAAATTAATAGATGGAGATGTTGCCACCGGATTTACTTTTCCTGAAGGAGATCAATTTACCTTGGATTTTAATGCAAAAAAAGAATTTACAGCCCGAAGCCTTACCATTCAAACTACCCAAAATATCATGTTTGCTTTGGTAACCATTCAGGCCAAAAGGGCAAACGGAGAATATACAACCATAAAAGAATTTGAACTCAACAGAACCAATGCTTCTACTCAGGTTGGGTTTATTCCGTATGCTCCGGTTGTTGCCTCGTTTCCGGCCACCACTTCAAGTAATTTCCGTTTGATTTTTAATAGTACTCAACCCTCCTACAGAAAATTTAGCGGGCTAAACGAAAAAGACGGCCTGACAGAAGTAATTTTCTCAACTGCGCCAAGGGTGGAGAATTATGCAGAAAAAACGCTGGCGAAAATGTTCTCGGCACCGCTTCCGTATTGGAATGAGTATCAATGGGAAGATCAGGCAGAAGTGGATGATACAGAAACGGTTATTGATCCTACAAAAGTAATCGACATTTCAGCGTTTATGGATAGCGATGGAAAACTTACATGGGATGCACCTGAAGGCGATTGGATTATTTTAAGAACCGGGATGAAGCCAACAGGTGTTGAAAACGGACCGGCCTCACGCGAAGGTGTTGGACTCGAAATAGATAAGATGAGTAAAGAGCATATCCGGTTTCATTTTGACTCTTTTCTTGGGAAGATATTGGAACGCATTCCGGCCGAGGATAGAAAAACATTTAAAGTGGCAGTGCAGGACAGTTGGGAAAAAGGAAGCCAAAACTTTACCGATGGCTTTTTAGATGATTTTCAACAAACCTATGGATATGACCCGCTTCCTTTTTTACCGGTTTACCAGGGGATGGTTGTGGAAAGCCAAAAAGCTTCGGACAGATTTTTATGGGACGTTCGCCGATTGGTGGCTGATAAAGTTGCCTATGATTACGTGGCTGGATTGAGAGTAGTATGCCATGAAAACGGACTTACCACCTGGCTAGAGAATTACGGTCACTGGGGATTTCCCGGCGAGTTTTTACAGTATGGTGGTCAATCGGATGAAATCGCTGGGGAGTTTTGGAGTACCGGTAGTCTTGGAGATATTGAAAACAGGGCTGCCACTTCTTGTGGCCACATATATGGAAAAACAAAAATCTCTGCAGAATCTAACACTTCGGGTGGACCGCATTACGCAAGGTATCCGGGAGTTATTAAACAACGAGGGGATAGGTTTTCTGCCGAAGGAATCAATAATACCTTGTTACATGTCTACATCCAGCAACCTTACGAAGATAAAAATCCGGGAATGAATGCCTGGTTTGGCAATGAGTTTCACCGTAAAAACACCTGGTTCTCGCAAATTGATGTTTACATTGAATACCTGAAGCGTTGTAATTTTATGCTCCAGCAAGGTTTAAATGTAGCCGATGTGGCTTATTTTATTGGTGAAGACGCCCCAAAAATGACTGGCATTACTGATCCTGCGCTTCCTGTGGGCTATCAGTTTGACTACATGAATGCGGAAGTGATTTTAAATAACATGACCGTTGAGGATGGCTTGATCACTTTACCGCATGGAACACAGTACCGCATTTTAGTGCTACCCAAATTGGAAACCATTCGGCCGGAGCTCCTTGCCAAAATCAAACAACTGGTGGAGGACGGAGCTGTTGTAATGGGGCCTGCACCAACTCACTCACCAAGTTTGCAAAACCAACCTGAGGCTGATAAACAGGTTCAACAGTTGGCCTCTGATTTATGGGGCGATGTGGATGGCGTGAATGTAAAATACAGAAAGTTCGGAAAGGGTACGATCATGAATGGACTGGAAATGGCTGAAGCTTTTGAGATCATCAATTGTGTTCCTGATTGCAAATTACCCGAGGATAACACGATTCATTACGGGCACCGAACATTGGAAGATGGTGATATTTATTTTGTGACAAACCAAACAGATGAAACCAAAATTATTACTCCCGAATTCAGAGTGACAGGTTTGCAACCCGAACTTTGGGAAGCAACAACCGGTTCTATTCGAAATCTTCCGGCATACGAACAGAATGAAAATACAACGGCTATACCTTTGAAACTGGAAGCCTACGAAAGTGTGTTTATTGTTTTTCGTAACAAAGCAGGAAAAGCTTCGCTTACAAAACTTGAGGCTAATTATCCGAATCCGACATTACTGACAAATATTACAAATCCCTGGACTGTCAATTTTGATTCAACCATGAGAGGACCAAATGAGCCTGTCGTGTTTGATACCCTGCAGGATTGGACAATTTCAAACGACAATAGAATTAAATACTTTTCAGGAACGGCGTTTTACAATACCAGTTTCAACCTCGATAAATTACCCGAAAACGAAAAGGTTGTAATCGATCTTGGAAGCTTTACTGCCATGGCCAAAGTATATGTGAACGACAAATATGCAGGAGGTCTTTGGACTGCACCTTATCAACTTGATATAACCGATTTAATAGTGCAGGGTGAAAACCAACTAAAGATTGAAATAGTGAACACCTGGATGAATCGGATTATTGGTGATTTAAATCTTCCAGAGGAAGAGCGCAAAATATGGATGTCTTATAATACATTAAAAGTAGACAACCCCTTGCAACCATCCGGTTTATTTGGACCGGTGAAAATTTTAGAACTATCAAATCAAAATTAAAATGGGAACAAACTCTAAAAATAATTGTCTGTCACTATCAACTGCTACCGGTATTTCGGGAAACCGATTTTCGCAGCAGGGCTTGTCCGAACAGCAGATTCAAAAAGTTTACACGAAAAAAAGAAACCCTTGGAGTGGAGCACTCAAAACTTTCGTTATTCTGTTTTCTCTGGGTTTATTTTCGTTGCAGGCTTCTGCTCAGTTGATTGGAGGAAGTGCTATTTCCGCCGGTGGAGAAGGTAATTACGGCGTTATTGACGGAGCCGCCAGCGGAACAGCCGATGTTTATGGAAATGGACCATATGACCTGTTCGTGGGCTTACGTACACTTTACCCGTTCGAACGTTTTGATGATTATGGCACGCCTGTTTACGGAGAAAAGGTAACGATCAGCTCTCCCAATTCGGGAGGCTATGTCTTTCGGCACACCAACGGGGAAATTTATGCACTGTCGTATTCGAATGGTCAAGTTCAGCTGCTATCCTTTGACCGGAATTTGTTGGAATTCAAAACATTTGCCAGTCATAAAGTTAACAAAATGAGTGGCAGCCTAGCCGGTTTTATCGACAAACAAGGCAAGCTCCATGTGTTTCACGTGAGCAATGACGATACAGAAATAACCGATGCAGGTGACCGGTCTCCTTTTCCCAGTTCGCGCAGTTCCCGGAATAAAGATGATGTTCCCTATCACCATCAGAAAGAATACAACGCTTATGATGGGGCCGGACTTGCCAAAAATCCATCCTGGTATTCCCGCGGGCCACGGCTTTTTCATGCTCAATTCTCCGATATAAAAATGACTACGCTGGAGAAAAATGAACCTGTTGATGTGAATAGCCGAAATTGTTATTTCAAGTTTGGAAGCAGAGGTCTTACAATGGCCATTTACAACAGCGAAACAAAAATTCCACAGGTAGTAGGAGCGAATCAAACAGGGCTCACACGGGTATTCCAAAATATTTCAGCTGATGGGGTAGACATTAACGAAGTACGATATGCCGTTGACACTCCCGATCATGTTATTTTGCGTCACCCGGTTATTCATCCCAATGTAAAGACCATTACAAATCCAAAAAACGGACTTTCCGATTTATTGATTGGCGACACCGGGCGTTTGTGGTTTTACCCTCTAAAGGGGATGCTGAAAGACAACACGCCCATTTATGGCGAACCAAAACTTGTTTTGTGCAAATCCGCCGATATTGTATGTGGAAGGCTGCCCGTGGTTTCTCCCGGAGATGTTGATAATGATGGTTTGGTAGATCTTCTGGTGGGAAACGATGCCGGCGAATTGCTTTTTGTGAAAAATATTGGCTCGAAGAAAGCACCTGAATTTGCCAACCCGGTTCCAATTCTCGTGGACGGAAAAACCTTTCAAATCCGCGCCGGTTACCAGGGATCAATTCAGGGGCCTCCCGAAGCCAACTGGGGATATACCTGCCCAACACTTTACGACTGGAATAATGACGGGAAGCTGGATATTGTTATGAACAGTATTTTGGGCGATATCGTAACTTTTATTCAAATAGAAAGTGAAGGAGACCGCCCCGCTTTTTCCGAAATGAAAAAAATATTCTGTGAAGGCCTGGATTTGCATTTATCGTGGCGCACACAACCCGGCATAACAACCTGGGGGGGCGAAACAGAGCCCTGCATTATTGCTAACGACGAGAACAACGAATTCCGGTGTTTTTACCAAATCGACATCCAGAACGTAGTTCGGGGCGAAGTATTAAGGCTGGAAACCGGCGAAGCAATACGGGCGCACGATAAACGCTTTGTTGGCCAGTGGGGACGTTCTAAAATTGTTCCGGTTGACTGGGATTTAGATGGAAAGATAGACCTGATGGTAGGCACAAGCAGAGCGCAGTCGATACCCGGTCCGGGTGGCATGCCAGACAATCTGGACGGAGATGAACGACAAGCCAGTGTTTTGTTTATGCGAAATGTTGGCACAAACGCCAAACCTGTATTCGAATATCCTGCAAGAATAAAATACAAAGATGAAGCCATTAAACTCGGGACACATAGTTGTTCACCTGCCCCTGTTGATTTAGGTCGTGGAGTAATGGATCTGGTTGTTGCCCGGGAAAAAGGAACCTTAATGTATTATAACAGGGAGGATATAAATCCAATTAAGTAATTTGATGATGAAACTCGTGAAGATGTTAAAACAAAGTGTTTTGAGGTATAAGCTAAAAATAAATTTTAAAAAAGAATGGATTGCTATTGCGCTGTTACTTTTGGCATCGGCAATGGCGAATGCCCAACCAAATATTCGTTTACGTGGTGTGGGGATTGACATAGGAAACGTGGGTTCTTCAGGATATCATTTAATGTATCCTAAAGGTGTTCGAACTACTTGGGAAGAACGTTATTACAAACCCGGTGAGTTTCATCTCTGGAATGAGCGACCTTCGCAAGTTATAAATAAGGATTTTGCATCGACACCTTTGGATACCGAGGATGAGCGCAATTGCTCCATAGATAGTGTAACTGCGGATGCTGCCTGTATAATTACTATTGCTGTGCCTATAAACAATATGGTTGCCGATGGTTGGACAAATACGGGCGTAACTTTTAGTTCTTCCATTTCAACTTTTACCTTGTATGTCTATAACTATACTGAACCAAACACGTGGGTAAAGATTCCATATTTTGATCCGCATATTCCCACTATGGTTTTTGGTGATGCCGAACATCTTAAGTTTGATAACCCTCTTCCAATTTCTGATTTGGCTGAGGGAGTGGTTATAGTGGATTCATGGGATTATTACAACAGGGGGAGTTATATCGTTGATCCTCATATAATGATTACACCCGAAGGGGATTATATTGCAGGACGGAACGGATACCGGTTTATTTCTAAAGATAAAGGCTTAACCTGGGAATATTGGGCTACGGATTACAAAATCGAACATTCATCAACCTTTTATCACGACGGGGCATACTATATTATTGGTGACGCAAATATGTTATCAAATGAAGTAGGGGCTATTACCAGATCAACTAACGGTGGCCAAACATGGGAAACACCGGTTAATCTTAATTTTGATTTGCGAAATGCCCCGGCACATGTCGAAATAAGTCAAGGTAGAATATGGATGGCATATGAACTGGCCGGAAGTTCTCACCGGGTGAATATTGCATCCGCGTCAACCTCCAGTAATTTAATGAGTGCTGCCAGCTGGGTTACTACTGAAAGGGAAGATTACGACCCAACAGGTAACGAAACTGATATGGTTATGGGGCCGGATGGATGGCCAATTGCATTGCCCAAAGGCGGGCCTCCAATTGTAGCAAGTAGCGAGTCAGAGGCTCATCAAATGTTTTCGCAAGATTTATTTAATCTTCCGGGTAGTGGTTCAAAATATACTGCAAAGTACGATTCTGTTACCAACAAATACTGGGCATTAACCAGCTACTCTCATTTTAATTATAACAGAGCCGGTATTGCTTTATGGAGTTCATCTAATTTAAAAAGCTGGACAAAAGAAAGGCAAGTATTTGAAGGAAAATCAGGTGCTTTTCATGGATTCAACTATCCTTTTATGGAAATTGACGGCGACGATGTTGTTTTTGTGCTTAGAACTGCCTGGGAGAATGATCGAGGACAAGCCCAGCGTTGGCACGATGCCAATATGCTAACCTTTCACAGAATTCGAAATTTCAGAGAAAACTGCCATATTATTCCCAAATATCAAATTAATACAAATCCTTTAGATAGTGGAAGAATTGTGCCTGCAGCCATTGGAGATCAAGTGCGTTTAACGCCTGCGACAAATTTGTATGATTCAGCAGATGGTGAATGGGCATGGACAGGACCTGATAAATTTACTTCAACGGAAAGAGAAATAGTACTTACAAGCTTTGAAAACACTCAGGCAGGAGTTTATACAGCAACATTTACTGCTCCGGATGGTGCGCTTGTTACCTTGGAGTATACCCTGGCCATAAATGGAGATTGCGAAATATTACCTTACATCAAGATAGCGGACGATGACTGGATGATTAAATCAGACGTTGAACTGGCTTTAGCTGACCGGGTTAATTTTGGCCCGCAATCAAGGGATTATGGCGGTGATTGGGGCAATGGCTGGTATGTGTCCGGGCCTGATGGTGTGGAATTAAATAAAAGAGATGTCCTGATCTCAAGTATTAATGAAGAAGAGATGGGGACGTATACCTTTACGAATATTGATGAGAATTGGTGTGCTGCGTCAATTGATTTCTCATTAACTCGTAGCAATAAAGTTAGATGCGAGATTCTGCCTAAGTTTAAAATTAATGATGATGCGGTGCAAGGGGGCACAATTGCAGCAGTACCCTTAGGAGGCAAAGTTCGTCTTACTCCCGAATCCGATTTATATGGGACCGCCAATGTTGGCAACTGGAGTTGGACGGGGCCTAATGGTTTTAGCGCCTCAACCCGCGAAATTAACTTAACAAACTTTCAAAATAGTCAGGTTGGAGAATATGTTGTCACATTTAGTTCAGAATCTACATTTCCGATATCACAAAAGATTTTAGTTGGCATAAAAGGAGAGTGTTCAATTATTCCATGGTACAAGATAAACGAAAGGGACTGGGTACCTAAGGCTTCAATAGTGGTGGTTGAAGGTGATGATATCTCATTTGGACCGTGGTCGGAAGAATTTAAATGGAAAGGTGGAACATGGAGTTGGTCGGGGCCAAATAATTATTTCGCCGAAGGTCGAGAGCCAGTAATAAGAGACATCCAATATACTCAGGCAGGTGTTTACACGGTTACTAATTTTGATCAAAATTTGTGCGCATCCTCACTTGATTTTACGATTGAAGTGAACGAGTGTGGGATTATTCCTTACCTAAATATTAATAATGAGGGATGGAATAGTGTATCTGGTGCCGAGGTAAATATTGGGGATGAAGTTTGGTTTGGCCCGCAGTCAACAATTTCGGGAGGTGCCGATGTGCTGGGCTGGTCTTGGGAAGGACCAAATGGCATGGTTGAAACCAATAGAGGACTTCTGATTAGTAATTTCAAATCGAATCAATACGGCACATATACGGTATCATTTACTGATCCTTCCGGTTGTTATTCAAGCTTTCAATATGAACTAAATGATCCTCTGGCTACGGCTATTGAAATGGTTGATATTGGATATGAAAGTGATAATTACGCGATAAGAATATATCCCGATCCGGTTGTACATGAAAAATTCAATCTGGAATTAAATAATATACAAGCCAGTGAAGTAATGATTTTTAATCTCACTGGAGTAAAAATATCGCATAAAATGATTCACAATAGCGAAAGAATTCTGAAAATGGAGTTAAATAAACCCGATATACCCGGAATTTATTTTGCCAAGGTGATGGAGAAAAGCGGAAAATCTTACACAACAAAATTTGTTGTGCTGTAAGAATAACAACGAAATGAAATAAAAAATGTCGAATGTAAAACAGGCAAAACAAATATGAATAAACAATTATCCAAATCAATGCGTAATTCAAGACATACCTGTCCCCTTTTTATTATCCTTGGCTTTATATGTTTACTGTCCTTTTCCTGCAATTTCACTGCGGAAAATGAAAACGAAGCACAACTTCCCGACTCAACATTAATTACCATTCGTGACGGATTTGATACCCGGGTAGCCGAATATTTTGAAGAACAAAAGGATATTCCACTTTCAAAGTGGAAAAGTTCGGGTTGGAATGAGCCTCAACGCCATTCGTATCCACTCATTGAATATGCCACCGTAAATTTAATGTTTCATCAGAATATCGATTCTGCGAATACAGCACTGGTGGAATATGCCGATTATTTTATAAACGACCCCGAAAAGATTTTGCACAGAGACCATTTTCACTGGCATTCGGAAATGGCACTTCGTTTAATTGAATTTTTTGGTACAAGTGGAATCAAAACAGTAGGTTTGATAAAACCTGAAACTGAAAACAAAATATTTGAAGCTGTGTGGCTTTATGCAAAACGCCGGCAGGAAGATCAGGTGGGAGCCAATACCAAAGCTGAGGCCGATCATAAAATCTCAAATACCTGGTATATTTACGAGTCGGAAAACCACCATGCACAAAGCTTTACCACGCTATGGCACTTTTCGAAATTAGTAAAAGACCGCCCTGGTTTTAAAGACCGCAAGTACGACGATGGAAGAACGGCCCGGGAGCATTTTGAAAGTTGGAACGAGTACCTCAAAATCTATTTTGCCGAACGCGCTAAAAAGGGCATTTACGTGGAAATCATGAGCCGCGACTACAACCACAAATCGGTAAAGGGAATGTTTAATGTTTACGATTTTACAACCGATCCGGAACTGAAAAGAAAAGCAGAATATTACATCAATTTGTATTTTACCTATTGGGGGCAGGAACAAATTGACGGCATTGCCGGAGGGGCAAAATCAAGATTGTATCAGGACATCAATCAGGGAACTTCGGAATACGGATATTTGTTTTTTGGAATTGGCGAAAAGCCACATTTCCAAAGTGTTTTGCTAAGTGCGATGACAACTACCTATCGTCCTCCGTTGGTTGTGGTCGATATTGTATGCGACCGAAAAGGACGTGGCGTTTATGAAGTGAAACAACATCCGCTGGGACTGGCAAAAGACGGGGAATACGGGCCGCCCGTTTACCACATGCGGACGGATTATGGTGGCATTTTGCGTTATTCGTACTGTACTCCCGATTTTGTGATCGGAACCTGCATGTATGAAGTCCGGCCGCGTGAAGACTGGACTTTGATCAGTTCGCAAAACCGTTCGCATGGGGTGATTTTTGCCGGACATGAAAATGCTGCTATACTTCCGCAGTGTGAAAAAACAGCCAGCAACAGGGCGTACAATTCGCAATGGTCGGTTCAACAAAAAGGAACGCTTATATGCCAGAAACTGGAAACCAATCAGCGGGCAGGACGATCCGTGGTTTGGTTTTCGGGAGAGGGACTTGGAAACCCGATTGAAGAGGGAAATTGGATTTTTACAGAATCGGAGGGAGCTTATGCTGCTGTATGCGTTGTGGACGGTGGATTTACCTGGGAAGAGGAAACCGGGCGAACCAAAGGGAAATGGTTGGTTTGTGAGAAGGAATATTCTCCGGTTATCCTTGAAGTGGATCAGAAGTCAAACTACAAATCATTTGAAGAGTTTCGTGAAAAGGTGGCAAATAATCACCTCACTTTTAAAAATGGAGTATTGAAATACAAAGGGCTTTACAAAGATGAATTTACCTTTTATACGGATTACTCAAAATCTCCTGAGATAAATGGCGAAACTGTAAATTATGCTCCGGAAAAAGCTTATGACAGCCCTTTCTTAAAAGCCGAATGGAACAGTGGTGTAGTGCATATCCAAAAAGGGACAAGGTCGGTGGTACTGGATTTTAATTAAACAGGTTATTTCAGAAAATGACATTGGATAAAATAGTGATCCAACACAAAAATCAACAGCTCAAAATCGTGTAAAAATGAATAATAAAAAAAACTTTAGAATCCTGGCTCTGCTACTATTGATTGTTTCGGCATGTGGCGTTGAGCAATCCGAAAAGAACACGAAAACAACCATTACCAGTTTGGCGCCTACCCCGCCATTGGGATATAATAGCTATCAGAGTTATCAAACATATATGCACGAAACCGAAGCCATCAAAACCATTGATGTGATGGCAGAAAAATACCTGCCTTTCGGGTATAACTATTTTGTAATTGACGATGGCTGGCAGGTGGAAGCCGAGTTATTCGAAGGCACCACATATCCAAAAAAAGAAATTGGAGTAGCGTTGGACGAATTTGGTTTGCTGGAGCCAAGTAAAACGTATTTTCCGAACGGAATGGCAGCTATTGCCGACTATGCACATCAAAAAGGATTGAAGTTCGGACTTTGGATCATCAGGGGCATACCCCGGATTGCAGTGGAACAAAACCTCCCAATTAAAGGTACAAATTATCATGCCCGCGATATTGCCGACACAACCAGTGTGTGTTCATGGAAAGAGCAGAATTTTGGAATTGATATGAGCAAACCCGGAGCTCAGGAATATTACAACGCATTGATCGACAAACTGGCTTCATGGGGTGTTGATTTTATTAAAGCTGATGATATTGCTCCTTATCCTAAAGAAATTATGGCTGTTGTACATGCAATTGAGAACGGTGGGCATAAAATCGCATTAAGCCTTTCGCCGGGAAATAACCGCAATCAATACGAAAGCTTTTTACCCTATTTTAAAAAGACCACAATGCATCGGATATCCGGTGATTTTTGGGACAACCAGCCAAGCATCGATGTGGGATTCAGAGTTTGGAAAGTATGCACCGGTTTTGAAGGGAAAGGTACATGGATGGATTTGGATATGGTTCCTTTTGGAAGGTTAAGGATCAATTCTCCTGACAGCACCATTGTACCCGACATGCCTGAAAAGTACCGAAGCAGGGTCAGCTTGCTTTCAAACGACCAAATGAAAACATACATAACACAAAGAGCGCTGGCTGCTTCACCAATTTTCATAGGTGGCGACCTTCTGACTATGGATGATTATTCGTATTCACTGCTCACCAACAAGGATATGCTGGCCTGTAACCAAAATGGAGTGATGGGCCTAAATACGTTCAGCACCGACACCCTCGATATCTTTCTTTCATTTGATAATGAATCACCAACCAAAGGATGGTTTGGTGTTTTTAACAGAAAAAAGTTCGATGTGAAAGTTACACTTACAAAAAAAGACATCGGTTTGATAGAGTATGACAAAAACTATGGTGCGATTGAGAATCATAATGATTTCAAGTTAAAAGATATTTGGGAAGGAAAAGAATACAAAATGGGTGGCGCGCATGAATTTACGATACCAGCCAATGGTGTTGTATTTATGCAGTTTTCAGAAATCACAGACTGATAACTTGGAGGGTGATAATGAAACTTAGGTCTGTATTTTGTCTGTTTATCTGTTTCCATTTCATCGGAAAGAGAGAGTAAAAAAGAATAAGATTTTGGTCCATTAGAATAACAATAACTTAAAATGAATAAATATGAAAACATTTAATTTGCCGGTATTATTCGCCATTTTTCTAAGCGTAATGCTTGTTTCATGTGGAGGGAACTCCGGTTCAAAATACTTTAGCGATTGGCCCGAAGGGGCATCACCTGAAGAAGTGGGCAAAAAGCTATCTGAAAACTTCCTGACCCGTAAATTTCGTTTTCAGGAAGGACAGTTTGGCCGTTTAATTTACCCCGAAGTTTGCGCCTGGTACGGGGCACTGGAAGTGGTACACTTAACAAATGACGCTGCACTTCGTGAAAAGCTGATTCGCCATTACGATCTTTTTTTAACACCCGAAGGAAGTAAATATATTGTTGAAAGAGCGCATGTGGATTATCGGGTCACCGGTGTTGTGCCTCTTGAAATTTATATTCAAACGAAGGATGAGAAATACCTCAATGATGGCATCCGCTGGGCCGATGCGCAGTGGGACGAACCAACAGAGGACGGTATTACAAAAGAAGCGCGTTATTGGGTAGATGACATTTACATGATATCATCGTTGCAGGTTGAAGCTTACAGGGCAACAGGAGAATTAAAATACCTCGACCGTGCCGCACTTACAACCGCAACTTATTTGGATAAATTACAAGAACCAAACGGACTGTTTCATCACGCCGAAGATTCTCCTTTCTTTTGGGGACGAGGCAATGGTTGGTACGCAGCCGGAATGGCCGAATTGTTAAGCGAATTGCCGGAAGACAATAAATATTACGACCGGATAATGAGTGGCTACCTAACCATGATGGAGTCGCTTTTAAAATACCAGAGTGAAGAAGGTTTGTGGCGGCAGCTGGTTGATAAACCGGAGTCGTGGCTCGAGACCTCGGGAACCGGCATGTTTGCTTTTGCGATGGTAACCGGAGTAAAAAATGGCTGGTTGGAAGCCGATGTATATGGACCTGCAGCACGCAAAGCATGGCTTGCCCTTGTCAGCCGAATTGATGAAGAAGGAAACGTTCAGGATGTGTGTGTGGGAACCAACAAAGCCTTTAAAGAAGTTGGTCCTGATCTGGATAAACAACTGGAATTTTACATTGGCCGAGACCGCGATACCGGCGATCTGCACGGACAGGCACCTGTATTGTGGACGGCAATGGCTTTTTTGAAATAGAAAGGCTGAATTGTTGTAATAACTAAAACCAAAATAACATGAACCGTAACCGAATTAGAATTCAGATCTCAAACGCAGCATTGTTGCTGGTTTTCATAATCAGTATCATATCCTGTTCTCAGGGAAGTAAAAAATCCGGTAAAACCGGGGAAACAGAAAAAGCTGGAATTACTGATAGCATTGCATTGAGGGATCTGTCGAGGCATGATTTTTTATATGCCGGCGAAGCAAAAGTACAGGATATGTACATCCTTAAAAACGGAAAGATAGCCTGGGAATACAAAGGGCCAAGAGACCAGGGATACATGGGTGAGATAAGCGATGCAGTATTAATGAACAACGGTAACATTCTGTTTGCACATCAACGCGGCATTACACTTATAACGCCTGAAAGAGAGGTGCTATGGCATTACGATACGCCTGAAGGATATGAAACACACACAGCTCAGCCCATTGGAGAAAATTATGTGGTGTTTGTGCAGAATGGTAATCCGGCACAGGTTTTTGTAGTGAATATAAAGAATGGGGAAACAGTAAAAAGTTTTGAGGTCCCTGTAAAAAATCCGAAGAATTCCCACGGCCATTTCAGACATGCCCGGCTTACAAAAGATGGAACTTACCTGATAGCACATATGGATTTGGGAAAAGTTATTGAGTATGATATTGACGGAAATCAGTTGTGGTCAATGGATACACCAAAGATATGGTCGGCAGAACCCCTTGAAAATGGAAATATTTTACTTTGCGGCAACGATCGTTGGATTCGGGAAGTAAACAAGGAGGGTGATGTTGTATGGGATTTCAAGTTAGACGACTACCCGCAGTATAACATGACAAAACCACAGATTGCTACACGCCTTGAAAACGGAAATACCATTATTAACGATTGGTTTAGCGATTGGGGCGACACATTGGATATAAAAAAACCACCCATTCAGGCCATAGAAGTTACACCCGACAAAGAAGTAGTTTGGATTGTACAATCGTGGGAAAAGCCAAATTTAGGGCCATCAACTACCATTCAGGTGCTAAACGAAAATCGCATTCCGGAAAACAAACATTTTGGTCCATTCAAATAAAGGTATTTAAACGAGAAAAATGCTGGTGTTCTATTTTAAGGAACTGGATTATAAAACTAGAAGAAATTAATAAGAAGTATTCAGATGAAAAGAAGATTATTGTTTGGTGTGGTGTTGTTCGTCTTATCATTAAGTGCCAATTCGCAAAACCCTGATACTCTATGTTTGCAAATACTGGAAGCTGAATATTGGTGGGGTGGTTTAAGTTCACAAGGCTACAAAATGCCCTATGATGCAAATTCAAAGGTAAGCCATGATTTGTGGGGAGATAATGCCGGAAACCAGGCGCAACCCTTACTTCTTTCAAGTAAAGGAAGATATATCTGGAGTGAGAATCCGATAAAATACGTATTCGAAAGTGGTAACTTAACGGTAACAACCCGTGACGGCAAAATTCAGTTGGGGGTGGCAGGCAATAATCTTAAGGATGCATACCATTATTGTGTTACAAATTTCTTCCCTCCAAATGGTGTGATCCCCGATGAACAGCTGTTTACAAAACCACAGTTTAACACCTGGATAGAGTTACAGTATGATCAAAATCAGGAGGATATTTTAAAGTATGCGCATGCCATAATTGATAATGGATTTCCTCCGGGAATAATAATGATTGACGACACCTGGCAACAAGACTATGGTGTATGGGATTTCGATCCTCGTCAGTTTAATGATCCCAAAGCCATGATGGACACGCTCCATGCAATGGGTTTTAAGGTGATGCTTTGGATATGTCCTTTTATAAGTGCTGATTCAAGGGAATTCAGGTATTTGCAGAAAGAAAAAATGCTTTTGCTTGAAAAAGAGCAGGAACAGGATATTTTATGGGCTGACTCGAGAAATAAGGCGGCTATTATTCGGTGGTGGAATGGTGCCAGTGCTTGTTTAGACTTAAGCAATCCGAAGACACAGGCATGGTTTAAAGAAAGGTTAGACTATTTGCAGGAAGAATATGGGGTTGATGGTTATAAATTTGATGCAGGTGATGCGGGTTTTTATACTCAGGCGATGGTTTCATACAAACCTTCAACACCCAACGACCACACAACTTATTTTGCTGAGTTTGGATTAAACTATTCGTTGAACGAATACCGTGCTTCATGGAAAATGGCAGGTCTGCCTCTGGCGCAACGTCTGCGCGATAAAAGCCACAACTGGACTGATTTGCAAAAGCTTATTCCCGATATGATGTCACTCAGTTTGATGGGATATTCTTATACCTGCCCCGATATGATTGGTGGCGGACAATACCTGTCTTTTCTTCCGGGTGCCAAAATTGATGAAGAATTGGTCGTTCGTTCGGCACAAGTACATGCTTTAATGCCCATGATGCAATTTTCGGTGGCTCCCTGGCGCATATTGTCGGAGAAGAATTCAAAACTATGCGTTGAAGCGGCAAATCTGCATTTAAAAATGGCTGATAAAATTCTTGAACTGGCGAATAATGCCTCAAAAACAGGCGAGCCCATTGCAAAGCCAATGGCTTTAGCATTTCCCGATGCAGGATACGAAACCATAAAAGATCAGTTTATGTTGGGCGATGATATTTTGGTGGCTCCTGTTGTAAAGAAAGGTGAGTACGCGCGGAATGTGGTGTTGCCAAAAGGGAAATGGAAAGCGGACGATGGTACGGTTGTTAAAGGAGGAAAAACAATAAAAGTAGATGCTCCGATTGAGAGGTTACCATATTTTACTAAGATCAAATAATTTGATTTGATATCTTGTTTGCACGCACGGTGTATTAAAAGATAATCTGCGAATGAGAAAATAATCTGAGATCATATCCATGAAAATGTGCTCAATTTTAACTTATGATTGTTGCTGACCATTAAAAAGAAATCCATGAGACTAACATTTGTACTATTATTAGCTTGTATTCTGGGGCCTTTTCATATTAAAGGACAGGTTCCTGACGAAATTCAGGATCCAATGGTTATAGGAATTAATAAACTACCGGCCAGAACGGCTTTTTGGCCGGCCGAAAGTATTGAAGATGCCCGGCGAACAACCTATGAGAATTCCACCTGGGTAAAATCCTTAAATGGCGATTGGAAATTTCATTGGTCACCTGATCCGTATGTTAGGCCCTTGGATTTTTACAGATTGGACTTCAATAGCACAGAATGGGCAACAATTCCGGTGCCGTCTATTGTTGAAAGGCAGGGCTATGGAGTGCCTTTGTACGTAAATGTTCGATACCCGTTCAAAGTAAATCCTCCAAGGGTAATGGATGATCCGGATTCCCGGTTTACCAGTTACAGTCAACGAAATCCTGTTAGCTCTTATCTCAAAACATTCTCTGTGCCTGATGATTGGTCGGACAAACAAATAATTATACATTTTGCAGGAATAAGTTCGGCAGCTTTTGTATGGGTAAACGGACAAAAGGTGGGATATACGCAAGGTTCTAGGCTGCCTTCAGAGTTCGATATCACCTCTTATCTTGTTGAAGGAGAAAATGTGATTGCTGCTGAAGTGTACAAGTATTGCGATGGCTCTTACCTCGAAGACCAGGATTTTTGGCGCTTAAGTGGTATTTTTCGCGATGTGTTTTTAAGAGCCGTTCCCAAATCTACACTATGGGATGTTTATGCAGAACCCGAAGTGGATATAAAATCCAAACAAGGCAAAATTACGGTTCACTATGAAGCCGCAAATTTCACCAAAAGCAAGAGTAATTCGCATAGCATCGATGTTTCTGTATGGTCTCCGGCTAATGAGCTATTGACAAAAAAGGAATATAGAATACAGGATATAGAAAAAGGATATAACAAAGCTGTATCGTTGCCGGAAATCACATTAGGCAATGTTGAATTGTGGTGGCCTGACAGGCCCGAACAATATACTGTTCAGGTAGTATTAAAGAACAGGGAAAAAGTGATTGAAGCCTATCGTCTTCCTGTTGGATTCAGAAAGTCTGAGGTGGTTGGAGAGCTATTGCTTTTTAACGGAAAACCTTTAAAAATACGGGGAGTCAATCGTCATGAATTTTCACCGGATCAAGGCTATGTGGTTTCTGAACAACAGATGATAAAGGAATTGGAATTAATGAAAAAGGCCAATATAAATTTTGTACGTACATCTCATTATCCCAACGATCCCCGATGGTATAAGCTGTGTGATAAATACGGAATGATGGTAATGGATGAGGCCAATGTGGAGACTCATGGCCTGAGTTACCATAAAAGAATATTACCCGGCGATAAGCCCGAGTGGACTTATGGTTGTACTGAGCGTATGAAACGTATGGTCAGGCGTGATCGTCAGCATCCAAGCGTGATCATGTGGTCTTTTGGAAACGAGGCAGGCTTTGGTAGTGCCTTTGAAGAAATGCGTAAGATAACTCATGAAAATGATCCCGAGCATCGATTGATTCAATATGCCGATATGAACCTGGTGGCTGATTTTGATAGTCAGACCTATCCAACCATCGAATGGATAGACGAACATTTGCAGGGAAAAGCAATACGGAAAGGAGAACATGGCGAAACCTCTTTTGAACATCAACATGGGAAATACCCGTCGGGAAGACCATTTGTGATGAATGAGTATAGTCATGCAATGGGTAATAGTTTGGGAAATTTCAGCGATTACTGGGAACAGATTTATGCCAACGATATGCTTGCCGGCGGTTTTGTTTGGGACTGGATTGATCAGGCGTTGTATAAAAATCCTTTGAAACCACAGGATGGGTGGGCTTACGGAGGTGATTTTGGAGATTTTCCGAATAACTCAAACTTCAATATTACTGGTCTCATAGGAGCTGATTTGATTCCTCATCCTCATTACTATGAATTGCAAAAAGTATATCAACCTGTCTATATAAAACTTGTAAAATCGGAACCGCTAACGATCGAAGTGATCAATCACAACCTGAGAGCCAATACCAATGAATATACCTTTGGTTATAAGGTGATTGAAAATGGCAAACTTACCAGGCAAAGTAAATTAGCTGAGGTGAATTGTGATGCAGGTAAAAGTGTACAAATTGTAATTGATGATCTGAATATTGATGATGCCAATGAAACCTTTGCTACTTTTTATTTCACTTTGAAAGAGGATTGTATTTGGGCTAAAAAAGGTGATGTGGTAGCATGGGAACAGTTTAAACTTGCCGACGGAATGAAGACTCAACAAGAGGCATTCGAAGGCCGTGTAATGGTAACTGAAAATAATGATGAGTACTTAATCTTGGATCAGGCTTTCAAAGCTAATCTTAGTAAATCAACCGGTATGATTTCAGGTGCTCAGTATCATGGCGAAGAAGTGATTTTGAATGGTGTGCAGTTTAATTTTTGGAGAGCGCTGACCGACAATGATGAAGGGTGGAAAGTAGATGAAAAGATGGGGATTTGGGAAACGGAAGGCCAAAACTATTCACTTCAATCAATAAAAATAGATTCGCTGGAGAATCAGGTTTCCATTGAAAGCCAACTGATTTTTAATGGAACTCAAACTCAGGCTACCGTAAAACATACTTTTTATCCGGGTGGACAAATATCTTTTGATGTAGAAATTAATATTCCAGAGGAGGCTCCAAATATACCAAGGGTTGGATTACAGTTTCAATTAAATAAAAACCTGACTGAAATTGAGTGGTATGGCAGAGGGCCACATGAGAATTATATTGATCGTAAAACCTCTGCGCCGGTTGGAATATATAAGTCCAATATAAATAATTGGATTACTCCTTATGTGCGGCCACAGGAAAATGCCAATCGTTGCGATGTGAGGTGGGTGAACTTTGCCAGTGAAGGTATTGGAGTTTTTGAGTTTTCTGCGAATACTGAAAATTTACTTTCTGTTAGCGCTTGGCCTTACAAACAGGAAGCCCTGGAGAAGGCTCAACACAATCATGAAATCGTTAAAGGACAAAATATGATTGTTAATGTTGATTGTAAGCAAATGGGCGTGGGAGGAGACAACGCGTGGGGATTACCGGTTCTGGACCAGTATCAAATTCATCCGGGCAGTTACAGTTATAGTTTTACTTTTAAGCCGGCAGAAAATTGAAATACGGTGAATTCAACAGGCATTATAGGATGATAAAAATGTTCGGGAACGGGAAAGGAGAATTGACATAGATTCTCGAAAACCTGGTATGAAGAATGCTAAAATGATAGAATAGCTGGTTTTCCATTTGTGATAAGAGAATAGTCCATCATTTGATTTGATAGTCAATTTCCTTATCGGTTTTTTTTCTGGATATTAGGCGAATTGACACTTTGAACTATTAATATGCCTATAGAAAAAAGGAAGAATTAGAATGAGCACCAGGAAAAGCGAAATTGACTGTCATATTTGGTGCTCTGGAATTCATTCATCAAAAATATATTCGGTAGAAAGAAAATCAATTACCCAAAAATAAATCTATTACAGAACCGAAAACTTTAATACAATGACCCGAAAACTTTATTTGTACAGCATCATTTTTTCCACCCTTTTGAGCTTAAAACTTTCTGCTCAGGTAAAAATGAGCGAGGAAGCCTGGGTGCTTCCAACCTACAAAGTATTGTCACCCGAAAAGGCGCCGGTGTTTTTTACCGATGAAAATTATCAGGGGGCAGCCCGCCATACCTATCCCTATGCACTCAACGACGTGATTTCGAATGATAAGGAAATGCACAGCTGGAAAGCGCTTAAACTCGAAAACGAATACATTGAATTGTGTATTACTCCTGAAATTGGTGGCAAATTGTATCATGCAACCGATAAATCAAACCAATACAATTTTGTATATAAAAACAACGAAGTAAAACCCGGAAACCTTGGAATGACCGGTGCCTGGGTGTCGGGTGGTATCGAGTGGTGCGTGTTGCACCATCACCGGGCTTCCACTTTTTTGCCCATGGATTATACTTTAAGGGAGAATGCAGATAACAGCAAAACCATTTTTATTGGCGAAACAGAACCGAGGCATGGCATGCGATGGACGGTTGGTGTGACTATGTTTCTCGAACGCTCGTATTTTGAAGCGGAGGTGTCCATATACAATCCAACCCCTTTTACCCACACTTTTTTGTACTGGGCCAATGTTGCCGCACATACCAACGAGAACTACCAGGTCATTTTCCCGCCAAGTGTCGATTTCGCAACTTTCCATTCAAAAGTAGATTTTACGCACTGGCCAATTTCAACCGAAGAGTATATGGGGCAGGATTTTACTGAAGGGGTTGATATCAGCTGGTGGAAAAATGTAAAATCATCAGCCTCGTTTTTTTCATACGATTTGAAAGAAGATTTTATGGGTGGCTACGATCACGGATCAAACAGCGGAACAGTTCATATTGGCGATCATAATATTGTAAAAGGGGCAAAATTATGGGAATGGGGTTCCGGTGTGCGTGGTCAGGCTACAGAAGGACGACTAACCGAAACAAGCGGCCCTTATGTTGAAATCATGGTTGGTGCTTATTCCGATAATCAGCCCGACTATTCGTGGATAAAACCTTACGAAACCAAACGGTGGAAGCAATACTGGTATCCCGTAAAAGATATTGAAGGTTTTAAAAATGCAAATTTGGACGGAGCTGTAAACCTTGAACAGCGCGAAGATAGCAAAGTGTTTTTGGGCTATCACCTCACCAAACTGGTTGAGAATGCAAAAGTTATTCTGAAGAACGGGGAAGAAATAATCTTTGAAAAAGACATTGAAATTTCGCCTAAAAATGCATTTACCAAACTAATAGACATGGAAGGTGAATATAACTTTTATGAGTTGTATACAGAAATTGTTGATACAAATACCGGAGAAATTCTGGTTTCCTATCAACCCCTAAAAAAGGAATGGATAGAAGAGCTGCCTGAGGCTTTTGACACACCACCGATGCCTGAGGAAATTGAGACGGTTGAAGAACTTTTTGTTACCGGCAACCGGATGGAACAGTTCTATAAAAATGGGAAAGGCGGATCGATGGATTACTATCGGGAAGCCTTAAAACGTGATTCGAACGATATTCGAACGAATACAGCATTGGGAAACATCGCACTTAAAAATGGTGACTACCTTTCTGCAAGAAGTTATTTTAGTAAAGCAATCAAAAGAATTACCCACGATTATACCCGCCCGTCGAATTGTGAAGCGCTTTATTTACAGGGATTAACCTTAAAGGCACTGGGCTTGTACGACGAGGCCATAGATACCCTGTACCGTGCCACCTGGGATTATGCCTGGCATTCGGCGGCTTATTTCGAACTGGCTCAAATTTCATGTATAAAAGGTGATTTCGAAAAGGCGCTCCATCAAATCAATGAATCCTTATCGACTAACACAAAAAACACCCGGGCGATTGGTTTAAAAGCTGCCATTCAAAGAAAACTGGGCGATTATTCCGCCGCCATTTCAATGCTTGAAAATGCTGCTGTATTCGATCCTCTGAATTTTAGGATTGGCCATGAACTTTATCTGGCAGCCAAAGAATCAGGCAACAATCAAAAAGCCGAAAGTGAGCTTAGTGCTTTAAAAACCAAAATGAGGGATTTTGATAACAATTACCTTGAGTTGGCAGTGGGTTATGTGAACGAAGGAATGTTTTCGGAAGCTGATGACGTTTTGCGAAGAATAGAAACAACCAACCCAATAATTCATTATTACCTCGGGTTTATTCAGCACAAAAAAGGAAATACAGCTGAAGCTGGTGAGTTATTCGCAGAAGCGCAGCAGTTACCGGAAGATTATTGTTTCCCTTACCGGCTGGAGACGATTAATGTGCTGAAAACCGCCCTCAAATACAACGAAAATGATGGCAAAGCCTATTATTATCTTGGTAATATTTTGTTCGGGAAACAAGCTGATCTGGCTATGGAATACTGGAAAAAAGCAGTTGATGCAGAACCCGGTTTGGCAATGGCATACCGGAATTTGGGATGGGGGAATTACCGTTATTTGAAAGATTTGGATCAGGCAATTTTCTATTATGAAAAGGCAGTTGAATTGAATGATCAGGATGCCATTTTCTATGCAGAGCTGGATAATTTGTATGAATTGAATAATAGTCCGATTGCCAAAAGACTGGCCTTGTTTGATGGTAAAAACGAAGTGGTCCGAAATCGAGATGATGCTTTTGTACGCCAAACAAAAGTGCTGACACTTGCCGGCCAGCCCGAAAAATCGCTCGAATACATGGAGGGCAAAAAGTTTAGCTACCGCGAAGGAAATTCAATGGTTAGGGAGATGATTATCGATGCACAGCTTTCATTAGGGTTAAAGTATTTTTCCGAAGGTGATTACAAAAATGCACTAGCTCATTTTCAATTGGCACAGATTCCTGATGAAGAGGCAGGCAGTGCCCGGTCCGGAAACCGCGATATTCAGGTGAATTATTTTATAGGACTAGCCTTTGACGCATTGAAGAATAACAAGGATGCAAAAACACATTACACTTTGGCAGCTGAAGCGGAATCGTCGGACAAATCAGGAATAATGAACTATTATAAAGGATTAAGTTACAGGAGTCTGAAAGAAGATAAAAAGGCAAATGAAATTTTTAAGTCTCTTGTAGCCGAAGGAGAAAGCCAAATTGATCCTGAAAATGAAAACACAGGAAATTTGTTCGCCATATTTGGAGAGCGTGATGCCGAAAATACAAGAAAATCGAGAGCTTATACTTTAAGGGGATTGGGCTACAAAGGTCTTGGGAAAATGAATCAGGCTGAAGAAGATCTTAGGAAAGCTGTTGAATTGTCAGTGTCAAATCTCTGGGCGAAAACTGAAATTGAACGACAGTAATGCTGGACTGAAAATAGACAGGACGAACGTTTAAATAGCCCTGAAACCAAAATAGTTGCGTTTCAGCAGGAGATTGACTTGAATACAAATTATTGTACTGTTCAGGAGGCGCCTGGTAACCAATTGTGATAGCATAAGATTACAAAAGGCTAAGCAAAACAAATTATCAAACGAAATTGACCGAATAGTTTTGAAAAATAGACTTATCAGGAAAATGGGGCTTCAGAATCGACATTGCGAATGTTGGGGTTCAGGAGCATTGCTATACACAGGCCTTCGGCGAATCTGTCGTTTTACCGGGTACCACCGATGAAAATCAAAAAGGGCAGAAAAGCGATAAAATTGAATGGTATACCCTAACCAGAAAATACATGTTCGAGGGGAAAGCGTGGTATCAGAGAGAGGTTGATATTCCTGAAAATTGGAAAACGAAAAGAATTCACCTGTTTTTAGAGCGAACAAAAGCAACAGAGGTCTGGATGATGAAGAGTCTTTCCCGCTTTATTGGATAATTTTGAGCGTTGTTCAAAATTAGGATTAATGTTTGAATTTGCAGTGGGCGAGGTGAAACTCTTTGTATGCTCGTCCGACTTAGACGACGGAAATGACATCGTAGCTCAAACCTTAAAAAGTCAATTCTCGATTACATGGAGTCAGACAAATTTAATCTGAAAGAGAACAGCTCAAAAGAGGGGATATTAAAGGTAATATATGGTACCTCAGGGGTGAAATTATAAGTATGTTTATCCCATAAGTTTGTAATAATTCAAGAATAAAATTATCATTAGAAACAAAAAATTAAACCTTTCTGAATGAAACTCTTTCTTTATCAACGACTTATCGTGGTGGCTTTTATTCCATTTGTATTGCTGGTAAGCTGTTCCGATGCCCGGAAGATACCGGGTGTAACTTCGAAAGACGGCTTAAACGAGATAGTGTTGTCATTAAACAAACAGGGCGAATTGTTTTACGATGTGAAACATGATAATGAAATCGTAATCGAGCATTCGCCGTTGGGACTGATATGCGATGATGAGGATTTTTCGCGGGGATTAACGATAACTGAAATTACTCCGGTTGCAGGACAGCGGGAGAAGTATGAACTGATTGTCGGGCATCAGAAAAACGTTGACCATGTTTTTAATAGGAGAAGCGTTATTCTTAAAAATGGCACCGGTGCATTTCTTACAATCGATTTAATTGCCGGCGATGAGGGAGTAGCTTTTCGTTACAGATTTTCGGAAGAAAGAAAAGAAATGCGTGTAGTTGAGAAGGAACTCACCGGCTTCAGGATAGAGAAAAGTGCAAAAGCATGGCTGCAACCCTACAATAGCGCAGGCAACTACACTCCGGCTTACGAAGATTTTTACTTCAATGTAAGCATTGGAGATACAATTGAAAATCCCCGAAATAAATCGGTGGGTTGGTGTATGCCGGCACTGTTTAATGTAAACAATAAAAGCAACTGGTTACTAATAGCCGAATCGGGTACAGATGGCTCTTTTTGTGGTTGTCACTTAAATCCAAACTCCGAAGATGGTATTTACAAAGTAGAGTTTGCCAACGACAACGAAGTTGTAACCCTTAAAGCAGAAATAAAAAACAATGCAAAGCCACGTTATACATTACCGTGGACAATGCCATGGAGAACGATAATTATAGGGGACGATGCAGGGGAGATTCTGCTTTCTACAATGATCACCGATCTGGCACCAGCTTCAAAAATTGAAGATACATCATGGATATCTTCAGGTAAAGCTTCATGGGCATGGTGGTCGCACGATTGCGACGGGCTGGCTTCGACATACAATAAGTTTACCGATTTAGCGGCTGATTTTAACTGGGAATATACACTTTTTGATGCCAAATGGGAAGCCTCGAACAGAGACAGTGCTACACTGGATTATGCTAACGCAAGGGGAATAAAGCCATTTGTGTGGGGTTATTCGGGCGACTACTATAAGCCTGAGAACAGAAGAAATACTTTAAAAACTTTTAAAGAGATGGGTGTTGCCGGTGTGAAAATTGATTTTTGGTGTTCCGACAGACAGGAAGCCATAAAAACAATTCACGCACTTTTTAAGGATGCGGCAGAACAAAAATTACTTGTAAATATTCATGGTTGTACGGTGCCCAGAGGATGGCACAGGACGTGGCCAAATTTTGTAACCGCCGAAGCCGTATTAGGCACCGAATCATACTTGTATGAACCCCGTTTTCCGGCCACAGCTGCTGAACAAAATACGGTTCTGCCGTTTACCAGAAACGTTGCCGGACCAACAGATTATACCCCGGTTGCGCTTACAATCAGAAAATTCCCGCGATTAAACACTGCGGTTCATGAACTGGCTACAGCTCTGGTATATACTTCCGGTGTTATTCATTTTGCCGACTCCAAAAAGTCATTCGAATCGCTGCCTGACGAAATCAAAACCCTTTTAAAGGAAATTCCGGCCACATGGGACCACACCGAAAGTCTGATGGCAGAACCCGGAAAAGTAATTGTTCTTGCCCGACAAAAAAATGCACGATCATATGTCGTAGGTATTAACGGAACAGATAAAGAATTGCCGGTAAAGTTAAATTTTGAAAAGTACAGTAGCTTTTCTAATTGTACGCTGATTTCGGAAGGGGATGATCCGCTAATGGATTTCTCAGTTAAGACTATACCGGTAACCTCTCGATGGTCGTACACTTTTGCACCTCGCGGAGCGTTTATCATTCGATTTAACAAATAGTGGTTTCGATTACATATTTGCCTATAAATTGAAACTGAAAAATCCCGGGAAAACATATTCAACTAGTTAATCATATTAAATGTTGGAATATCAGGATTCGAACCATTTTTCATCCCAATAATAATTGAATTACTGAGTTGCCGCTGATAGCGAATTGTGCCAGTATTTTCATTTCATCCAAAAATGAAACTGTGTCCAACAGGTATTATTCATTCATATCTAAGCCCGTAACTTTTACCACAACGGGATTATTCCATTTTCGGTCGTTATAGATTCTTTGAGATCGCATTACCGATATCTCCATCCCATTATTAGTTTGTTTGATAGTTGGCGCAGGATTGGCTTTCGCATCGTATTCCAAGACTAATCCATTTTGTCCGAGAACAGATATTTGGCTTGCGTTGGTGATCTTAAATGCGCTAATACTGTATTCCTTGCGTTCACCAAGTCGCCAGTTTTCTTCATTTATAAATATGTAAGCAGTTCTTTTGTCATTCGATGTTAAATACCACAAGTTATTTTCCTTAATAATATTGTGAGGGATCGTTTTATTGAATGCCTCCTGATTAATGAACATCCACAAAGAAATCTCACTCAACACTCCTGCCTGTTCAGGAGGAAAGCTCCCTAAGGCGTCGGGGCCAAAATTCAATAAAAAATTGCCTCCTTTTGCTTTTATGTCAATGAGTTCAAGAATGGCATCTTTGGCCGTTTTGTAATGTTCGTTTGTTGGACGGTATTGCCACTGGTCTCCAAAAGTATAACATGCCTCCCATGGTGAAGGAATTGGGGTTTCGGGTGTTTTCTGCTCGGGTGTTTCAATTGCTCCTCTGGTAACTACCACATCAGGATTTATTTCCCAGCATACCTTTGCCAGCTCTGTTTTGGCAAATTGTTCCATCCCGTCTAAAAACACAATATCGATTTTGCCGTAATTGGTCATAAGCTCCCTCATTTGCATCTTTACATACTCGTTTAACTCCGGATTCTCACTGGCCAGGGCTTCCTTTCGTGTCCGCGATATGATAATACCCTGGTGGTGCAGAAAATAGAAATCATCAGGTGAAAAATACAGGCCTACAGCCAATCCTTCCTCGCGACAAGCGTCTACGATCATTCTTGTGACATCTTTGCCATAGGGGCTTTTCATTATGCTAAAATCGGTTGATTCTGTTTCAAACATGCAATAGCCGTTATGATGTTTTGTGGTGAAAACAAGGTATTTCATACCTGCCAGTTTGGCGGCTTTTGCCCACTGTTTTGCATCAAAATTAACGGGATTAAATGTTTTCGGAAGTTCATGAATATATCGGTCAAGATAGTCTTCCGATGCACCCACCATACTATGACTTATTACCATGCCCAACTGGACATCCATGCTCCAGTGGATGAACATTCCAAATCCCAGGTCCGTAAACCATTGTTCTCGTTCAGGCTTATTAAGGTTCAATGGTTTAGCTTCCTGCGCATGAACGAATGTAAATGATAATACACTTAATAGGATAGCTATCAGTGTTTTATGTGATTTAGTATTGAAGGTCATATTTGTATTTCGATTTAAATGATTGAGAAATTGTTTTATTGAAATATGTTGGCTTGTCAAGGTAAAACTATTGGTTAAAAGCAAAATACAACAGTGCAAATATAGTTGCAAAAAAGAAAGGCTCACAACTTAATTTGGACGTAAAACCTTTCCTTACAGTCGCCACATGCCGATACTGGAACCAAAGAACAATATTTTGGGCCTTTGTAATGTGTTAGTATTGCTAATGCAGATATGCCTAATCCTGAAAAGTATCAGGTTGAAAGCCTGTGAGTATTTTACAAAGCATCTAATGAGAACTTAAGAAGTTCTATTTTTTGCGAAAATCTTTGGGAAACAAATCCACTATTTCCTAAAACAGAATGTTTCCGTGATGAAACTGGTAATTCATAAGATATGAAGCACATCCTGATTTTGTCGAATTATACAATCTTAAAGAGGATGTGAATAAAGTCAACAACCTGGCTTTTCAGCCAAAATATTCTGAGCTGGTGAAAAGTTTACGTCAGAAAAGTGATTTGGTCGTAATGAGCTTATTGCCGGACAGAATAAGTTTTAATTAAATTTACTTGCTTTACAGGACTTTAAATGGCCGAAATGAAATCATACACAATTCTTTTTTTTCTGTTTATTCTAATATCCTGCTCCCAAACTTCAGAACAAACTGATATTCTAATATTTGATGAAAATGTCAAAGCAAACTGGATTACAGATACCAGGGAACTACCGCAACACGATTCACTTTTCTACTCTGACCGGCCGGCTCCACTGTTTCGAAAAGAATTTGTCCTGGATAATGAGATAAAAAGTGCAACACTTTATATTACGGCTGCCGGATATTACAAGGCAACTCTAAACGGTCAAACCATTGGGAAAAATGTTCTTGATCCCGCATGGACCGATTACAGCAAACGGATTTATTATTCTGAATACGATGTTACTTCTTCATTGATTAACGGAACCAATTGTTTGGGAGTATCTCTGGGCAACGGATTTTATAATCCACTCCCGTTGCAAAAGTGGGGGCGGAGAAATTTAAGAAAAGACCTAAATAAAGTTGGGAAGCCTGCTTTTATTTCAAAACTTATAATAGCATATAAAAATGGAAAAACACAGGAAATTGTATCAGATAGCACCTGGAAATTTGCATTAGGTGCACTTTTGCAAAACGATGTTTATATTGGTGATGTTTATGATGCCCGAAAAAAAATAGTGGGTTGGAATACACCCGTTTATGATGATACTTCATGGAATTTTGCACAAAAAGCTGAAAGCCCTGGCAGAGAAATGCAAAAAGCATTTTTCCCACCTGTGCAGATTGTAAAAGAATTTACACCAGTTAAAATTTATTCACCTGTAAATAAAACTTTCATTGTTGATATGGGAGCGAATTTTACCGGCACCTACAAAATAAAATTATCAGGGAATGTGGGTGATACCATTACTTTCAGGTTTGGTGAACGTGTATATGAAGATGGGACACTGAATCCGATGACCACAGTTGCGGGACAAATTAAACGTAAAGGTGTAGGTGGCCCCGGTGCCCCGGATATTGCCTGGCAAACCGATAGTTATATTGTTGGAGATACTGCAAAAACCTGGTTTACTCCGGAATTTACCTATCACGTTTACCGGTATATGGAAATAACGGGACTTGATGAGATACCTCAGAATTCTGATATTAAAGGACTGTTTATACATTCAAATGTTATGAATCAAAACAGTTTTTCCTGCTCTTCCAATCTGCTTAATTCAATTCAGGAAGCCACTGAAAGAACATTCCTGGCCAACATTATAAGTGTTCAGTCTGATTGCCCGGCAAGGGAAAAATTTGGTTATGGTGGCGATTTGAATGCAACAAGTGAGTCGTTTATTTACAATTTTGATATGCAGGCTTTTTACCGCAAAACAATTTACGATTGGATAGATGCGATGAATGATTCTATTTTTGTTGACACCGCGCCGTACACAGGAATAAAATATTGCGGAATCAGCTGGGAGTCAGCGTTTCTTATTACACAGTATTATCTCTATTTATATTATGCTGATACAGAATTAATTAAAGAGCTGTATGAATTGGATAATAAATGGATGGACAAAGTAGCACGTATTCATCCGAATGGCATTGTTGATAATGGGCTCAGCGATCATGAATCGATGGAACCTGTACCTGTACAATTAACGGGGACTGCTCATTACCTGCAATGTGCGCGGATTATGCAAGTATTTGCGCGTATAATGGATGACAAAGAGAAGGAACAGAAATATGAAAGGCTGGCTGAAAAGCTGAAAAATCAAATAAGGACAGAATTCTGGGATAAACCGGTTGAGGGAAAAATTAACCGACAGACATTGTTTTCTACCTTACTTTATCACGGCATTATTCCTGAAAAGGAATTGGATGCTGCATCGGATTCGTTGCTAATGGCTGTTCATAATGGCCCTTCCGGCCACTTTAATACTGGAATATTCGGAACAAAATATGTTTTAGAAGCGCTTTCACAATACCTAACCCCCGAAAAAGTATTTGAAATTGTAAACAGCACAGAATTCCCGGGGTGGGGATTTATGATCGATAACGGGGCAACTACACTCTGGGAAACATGGAAAGAGAGCGATAATACTTATTCCAATTGCCATCCCATGTTTGGGACAGTAACCGAATGGTATTACCGTTGGCTTGGTGGAATTCGGCCTCAAGCTCAAAATCCCGGATTTAGAAAGTTTACTTTGGCTCCTTCAACTCCTGAAGGACTCGACTTTGTTAAATGCGTCTATCATTCTCCTCATGGAGAAATTGTATCGAATTGGGAAAAGACAGACGAGAATTCATATTTATACGAAATGAAAATACCGTCCGGAAGCACGGCTGACGTAAAACTTAAGGTTGCTGATTCTCAATCCATCTCTATTAAGAAAGACGATATGAATTTTGATAATGAGGAGATTGAAGGTCTTCAGACCGGAAACTTTAAATTAAGCGAGGGGAGTTATATCATTACAGTTTCAACAGGAAATTAAATTGCAAAAATTGTACAGGTAATAGAAAATGCAGCGAAATACTACATGCATTGAAAAGAGTACTTTCTATTTGTATGATTTAACAATTGGATGTGATTTACTTTTGTGCGAGTTTCAGTTTTAGTTTAACAGCTTCTTCGGTAATTGCAAGACCTCCTTTCCCAGTGCATTTTACGCAGTTTGGCATTGTTTTACTCACCCTTGAAACCGTTTTTATTACCTGATCTAGCGGAATAACAAAATCGTACCCTGACACGGCCATAATGGCGGAAGCGTACGCATTTACAGCAGCACTTATGTTTTTCCCCAGGCACGGTACTTCAACCCTGTCAGCTACCGGATCACATACCAGACCAATCATATTCTGAATGGCCATCGATGCCGCACCTATTGCCTGTTTTGCTGTTCCTCCCATCAACTGAGCAATTCCTGCAGCCGCCATTCCCGAGGCAGCTCCGCATTCCACCTGACAACCATGTTCTTCGGCGGAAAATCCCGGTCCCTGGGCAAAATGAGCGCCTACAATTCCGGCAGCGAAATAGGCTTTAATCAGTTCATCTTTGGAAGATCCCAGATTTTCAGAAATTGTCTTCAGGGAACCACCAACCGTTCCACAGGAACCTGCCGTGGGCACTGCCACAACTACTTCCATGGAACTTTTAGACTCCATTATCGCCGACACATTGGCGATTATCCGATTTATTACCGAGTCTTTTATTTTGCCTTCTTTCTCTGCTTTTTCAATCAAATGCGACTGTTGCTGTAGTATCCGGTCCTCGTATGATGTTCCTGTCAATCCGGTAACTATACTTTTATGAATGATTTGAATGATTTCCTCCATTTTCTGAATCAACTCCTGTTCGGGTAATCCACTTATACATTTTTCATAAATTAATCCCATGTCTCCCAAATCAGCGCTGTTTTCTTCGGCATAATCGATTAAGGATTGCACTGATTTAAATGGCATCTCCGATTCTCTGCCTCCGATAACCGGCATTATTGGATCGATAAGCGCGATCTCATCGACAACCGGATGTTCTTGAAGCTGCGTTACCAATTCAGACGGAAAGGAATGCGAAGATTTTAATTCATATTTTATTGTTTCTTCTTTATTTTCAGAAGAAAGCTCAATACCTGAAAGTAGAACAGATTTTAATTCTTCCGACTGGTCAGGGTTATTTTTGGTGAAAATTAGCATAGAATACAAATCACCGTTTAGTTGCACCGGGAAACCGTCAACAGACCTGATTTCAAAACTACCACCTCCAAGTGAAACAGCGATTATTTGTACTTTCTTTTGTGACTTTCCCCACAGGGTAAGCCGCACTGTATTGGCATGGTTGGTCTCGAAGGAACTTATTTTGTATTCGATGGTAATTCCTTTTTTCTGTGCATAGCTTTCGGTATCTTTCATGCGTTCATCGGTAATATCAAGCCCCAAAAGACCGCCGTTCATCCCCATTGTTGTTCCTTGCTCGCGATAATTCGGCGCCCAGGCACCTTCCCGATCAAATTCGACAAGTGCCTTTTGCAGGGGGGCATTCAAAATATCAAGTCCGATTCTGGCAATTCGCCAGGAAGCCGCCGTATGCGAACTGGATGGTCCTCTCATTACAGGGCCGATCACATCGTTAAATATACCGGGTAATTTTTTCATGATTCAAAAAGCTTAATTTCCTGTCCAAAGTTTTCTGTAAGCGAAGCATTGTAAATATCGGTTGCCACGGCGTAATCCTGAATGGCGACCCCAACGCTTTTGAATAGCGTAATCTCATCATCAGATTCCCTTCCTTTTATTTTGTTTAAACAGAAATCTCCGATTTCCCCGACAATATGTTTTTCAGAAATTACTCCTTCGAATATAGGTTTTATCAGATCTCCGCTTTCTTTGAGGCAAGGCTCTGCCTGATCGACGTAAACCTTTGCATCCCTGATTAAAAAGGGATCGATTTCCTGCATATGAGGCTGAAAAGATCCTATGGCATTTATGTGGACGCCCATTTTAACATCTTCTCTTTTGAATAAGGGTTTTGTGGAATTAGTAGCTGTACAAATAATATCGGCTTCAGATAATACGGAAGTGTCCCTGGTAAATATCATTTCAGTTTTTATTTGTTTACCCATCTCTTCGATAAGTCTGCTTGCCCGGTTTTTGTTCTTATCAAACAGAAAAACTTTTTTGATGTTCCGCTCACAAAGCACGGCTTCAAGTTGGGTTCGACCCTGTGAACCGCAGCCGAAAAGAGCCAAAGTTTGGGCGTCCTTTCGCGAAAAATAGCGGGTTGCCAGTCCGCTGGCAGCACCGGTTCGCAGTGCGGTGATGTACTCACCATCCATTATCGAAAGGATTTCACCGGTCACCGAATCAATCACCAGAATAATTCCCTGAATGGTTGGAATTCCCTGTATGCAACTTTTTTCGCGCTGGGTAATGATTTTAACGGATACACGATTATCTTTTTCAACGTGAGCAGGTTTAAACAACATTAAAAGTTGTTTTGAGGGAAGACTTGATACATAGCGTGCAGGAACAAAACTTTCGCCGGAAGATAAAGAAGAAAATGCCTGTTCCATAGCATCAATTGCTTTCTTCATGGAATAATTTTGTTTTATTTCAGCAGCCTTAATTATCCGAACAGGTTTTCTCATGATCTTATTTTTGGGTCAATTGGTAAACTTCTCCCCTTATTGTTTGAAATTCAACAGAACCGTCCTTATGGGTTGTTACAGCAACTTTTTTCCTGTCTTTGGTGATACGAAAATTGGCACCGTCATCAATACGGCAAATTTTTCCTGCTTTTGATTTGATTTCAACTTTGGTAATAATTTTATCTTCCCAACTCATATCCAGTTCGAATCCTCCCCGGACACAAACACCATCAAAATGTCCTTCGGTCCATTCATCCGGCAATGCTGGTAGCAGATCAATAGCACCTTCATGCGATTGAACCAGCATTTCTGTAATGCCAGCGGCAACTCCCATTGTTCCGTCAATTTGAAGCGGTTTCCCACATTTGGCAAACAATTGAGGATAGCACTGTTCCTGTATATAGCCCTTAAAAATGGTATTTGCCCTGTTTCCGTCAAAAAGTCGCGCCCAAAGTGCCATTTTCCATCCTCTCGAAAATCCTGTTCCGCCATCTCCCCGTTGCTCCAGTAACGCCTTGCATGCCTCGATGTACTGAGGGGTTCGTTTTGCTGAAATTACATTCCCCGGATATAACCCATACATGTGAGAGAAATGCCTGTGCTTATCCTCCAGTTGTTCATAATCTTCAGCCCACTCCTGCAAAGTACCATCTTTCCCGACTTTTGGTGGCGACAGTTTTTGGCGAGCTTTGGCTACTTTTTCAGCAAACTCGGCATCCAGACCTAATATTTTTGATGATTCAATATAATATCCGAACAGGTCGGTCAGGATTTGAATATCAATAGAAGAACCATAACAAATGGTGGTAAAATAGTACATTCCGGTTACCTCGTCGTAAAAATATTCATAACCAGGTCCTTTGGGCGGATTTTCAGGCGAAGTGGAAGGGTTGGTTACCAGGTATTTTCCTTGCGGATCTTCAATCAGAAAATCCATAAAAAATTGAACAGCACCTTTCATCACCGGATAAAGTTCTTGAAGGTAGTCTTTATCCTGAGTATAAAGGTAGTGATCGTACAATTGGTTAGTCAGCCAGGCGCCTCCAACAGTAAATGTACCCCAGCAAGGTCCATCCATCGGGGCGGCGACCCGCCACAAATCGGTATTTTGATGAAATACCCAACCGCCGGCGCCATAATGCTCTTTTGCCACCTGTGAACCCTGGTCGGTTAACTCCTTCACCATTTTGGTTAGTGGTTCCACAAACTCAGAAAGATTGCCCGATTCTGCCGGCCAGTAATTCATTTCAGTGTTAATGTTGGTGGTATATTTCGAATCCCATGGCGGATTCATGTATTCATTCCAGATTCCCTGCAGATTGGCAGGTTGTGTGCCAGGTCGTGATGAACTGATCAGCACATAACGGGCAAAATTGTAACAAAGAGACGCAAGACTGGCATCAACATCCGAATTTAATGCAGCCATTCTTTTATCTGTTGGCAGGTAGGAGTTACTCGACACCGGAAGTTCCAGAGAAACCCGGTTGAAATATTTCTGATAATCAGCCACCGAAGCAATTGCTATTTCATTATAAGTTTTGCCTTTCATCCCTTCCAGAAAATTAGCAACCCGTTTATTCTGATCGGCACTTACATCTTTATAATTTACAAAATTGGTTGCCGCCGCAATGCACAAAGTAACAGCATTGGCATTTTTTATAATTAAATAGTCGTCTTCAGTTCTTATGGTACCACCTTCAGAAAAGGCTTTGAGCTGAACTTTGTACTTTAACTTGCCTTCAATTCCCAGGTAATCTGCCGATTTCCCGTTCAACATCAAACCATCTTCGTCAACCTCGTCCATGGTAAAATAATCTGTAGCATAATTGGAGTGGGCGGCGTTGCGAACTCCGCGCAACTGAGCCTTAAATGAAAGGCTGCCTGGCTTGCTGGTTGTTAAGCGCACAAGTATTACCTGGTCGGGAACTGAAGAAAGAACCTCTCTGCGATAAGTAACTCCATCTGTAGTATATTCTACGCCGGTAATTCCTGTGTTGAGGTCCAGCCATCGTTTGTATCCGCTTACTTCTGTCAGGTCTTCAAAAAAAAGGATGAGGTTAGCCAGCGATTGATATTTCTGTTGTTCGACCGGATAACCCATTAAATGCCTTCCAAATAATTTATGTGCTTTTATCGGCTCACCATCAAAAACATATTTCTGAATTTGAGGTAAAAACTCTGCACCTCCCTCTACCACTGTTGAATAAGGCCCGCCGGTCCAGTAGGTATCTTCATTTAGCTGTATGCGTTCTTCATTATATTTTCCAAAAACCATTGCACCCAACCTTCCATTTCCTACAGGAAGAGCTTCTTCCCATGCTATTGCAGGTGAGTTATACCATAACAGGGTTGCCGGATCAAATTCCTTGTTATCAATGTTTACTGAGAAGTCCTTATTCTGAGCAGATGTAAAAAAGGTTATTCCCCAACCAATAAAAAAAACAAAGAATAAAGGTTTGTTCATGAATTTGATTTGATTCGGTTGTAAGTTCCCGTAAATTTCAATAAATATATCATTAAAAGACAGTTTAATTTTTAAAATCCCGGGGATTTTCAGGAGATAATCTTAAAAGTATAATGCCGACACAAATTACAAGGAAAAGTCGCTTGTTTAACGCATCAATAATAGTGGCATTTCGTAATTCGGTTGCGAACTCCTTTGTTTATTGGTTGCAAGAGGCTTGCTTGAACCGCCGACATCATGATAATGAAATCTGAGTATCCAGATTGAAATGGAGGGATTATTTATATTTAAAGGGAAAATAAAAAAGCAACGATCTGAAAATAAGATCGTTGCTTTTTTGATTGGTGCCCAGAACAAGACTCGAACTTGCACGGGAAAATTCTCCCACAAGGCCCTCAACCTTGCGTGTCTACCAATTCCACCACCTGGGCTTATTTTTTAGAACGTTTTCAGGTGACCCCGAAAATTTGTGAGTGCAAAACTATAAATTTTTTTTAACCTGCATACTTTTCATTAAAATATCATTAGCGTTCGTATTCGGTTTCCTGCTTCACCTTTGTCACCACGTCATTTTTAACAGTAACGTAATACTTATCTGTTTTGGTTACTGTTGGTGTCATCATGGGGTCGAGCGTAAGTTTTGCCTGACCAATTTCGGTGCTTTTCAACACTTCGGTCTTTTCAAAAACATACACTTTCCCTTCCGACCGATCCAACAAGGCAACTGGCTTGCCATATGCTTTTTCAAAGGCCGACAACGGTTTGCCAACAAAAGTTCGCTGAAGTTTCTTTTGCGAACTGCATCCGAAAACAAGTATTAAAAGCAGGAGTAAAATTAAACGATGCATCTATGGTATTTTTTGCCAAAGTAAATCAGAATATTTGAAATCGTTCATGAATTTGGTCTCTTTAACTTTTTTCATGTTGAAAACTCCGTATCTATGGTGAAAACTAATACCTAGCTCCACATATTATTTTTTATCTTTGTGGCGTGTTTTAAAACATGCTCGTTAAAATAATTTCACTGCAAAATGATTCAATTCTTTAAAACTCAAAGTAAAAGTATTATCGCAGTTTATTCTGCAAAACCGCTTGGTGACGAAAACATCGAGAAATTGGTATGGTTGTTTTCCGAAGCCGAATATCTGAAAGCTCAAACTCTCGACGGTTGGTTTGTAGGCCCCCGCAAGGAAATGCTTACTCCCTGGAGTACAAATGCCGTTGAAATAACCCAGAATATGGGTATTGAAGGCATACGCCGGATGGAAGAGTTTTTTGAGGTAGACGACGAAAATGCAAAATACGATCCGATGCTTCAGGCCATTTACGAAGGTTTGAATCAACAGGTTTTTGCTATCGATAAAGAGCCGGAACCGATAAAGAATATTGAAGATGTTGCAGCCTATAACGAGCAGGAAGGACTGGCTTTGAGTGAAGATGAAATCGGATACCTGAACTGGGTGGCCAAAGAAATGGGTCGACCGTTGACCGACAGTGAAGTGTATGGTTTTGCCCAGGTGAATTCGGAACACTGCCGTCATAAGATTTTCAACGGTAGCTTTGTAATCGACGGAAAAGAAATGGAATCGTCACTTTTCCAGATGATCAAAAAAACATCGCAGCAAAATCCTAACAAAATTGTATCGGCTTATAAAGATAACTGCTCGTTTGTTCAGGGGCCGGTTGTTGAACAGTTCGCGCCAAAAACACAGGATAAACCCGATTATTTCGAAGTAAAAGATATTGAAACTGTGCTTTCGCTTAAAGCCGAAACGCACAACTTCCCTACAACCGTTGAGCCTTTTAACGGTGCATCAACTGGTACCGGTGGCGAAATTCGCGACAGGATTGCCGGAGGAAAAGGTGCGTTGCCAATTGCCGGAACAGCAGTTTACATGACTTCTTATCCGCGTACCGAAGCGCAACGTTCGTGGGAACAAGCCACCGAAGAACGTGACTGGTTGTACCAGACTCCCGAAGAAATTCTGATAAAAGCTTCTAACGGGGCCAGCGACTTTGGTAACAAATTCGGACAACCGTTGATTACCGGTTCGGTGCTGACTTTCGAGCACTTCGAGAATTTCATGAAATACGGTTACGACAAAGTAATCATGTTGGCCGGAGGTATCGGTTTTGGTAACAAAAAACACAGTCTGAAAGACGACCCGGGAATAGGAGACAAAGTTGTGTTGCTGGGTGGAGATAATTACCGCATCGGAATGGGTGGTGGAGCTGTTTCATCGGTGGCAACCGGCGAATTCGAAAATGCCATTGAATTAAACGCTGTACAACGTGCCAATCCTGAAATGCAAAAAAGGGTATACAATGCCATTCGTGCCTTGAGCGAGGTGGATGATAATCCGATTATATCTATTCACGACCATGGTGCAGGCGGTCACCTGAATTGTCTGTCGGAGCTGGTTGAGACAACCGGTGGAAAAATAGATACCTCGAAATTACCCGTTGGCGATCCAACACTTTCGCAAAAAGAAATAATTGGTAACGAGTCGCAGGAAAGAATGGGACTCGTAATGAAACAGGAACATGTTGAGCTGCTTCGGAAAATTGCCGAACGCGAACGTGCACCAATATACGAGATCGGTGAAACCACCGGCGATATGCAGTTTACTTTCCAAAACTCGGAAACCGGGGAAAAAACGATCGACTGGCAGTTAGGCTACATGTTCGGAAATCCACCAAAAACAGTTTTGGAAGATGAAACTGTTGAGCCTGATTTTGACGAACTGGAATACAACTGGGAAGAAATTTACGACCTGGTTGAACAAACCATACAATTGGAGTCGGTAGCCAGTAAAGACTGGTTAACCAACAAGGTTGACCGTTCAGTAACCGGACGTATTGCCAAACAACAAACTGCAGGACCTTTGCAGTTACCATTAAATAATGTTGGGGTGATCACCCTCGATTACCAGGGAAAAGCCGGTATAGCAACATCGATTGGTCATGCACCAATTGCGTCGCTTATCGATGCTGAAAGAGGTTCTGTACTTTCAATTGCCGAATCGCTGACCAATATTATCTGGGCTCCTTTAGCCGATCATATCCGAAGTGTTTCGTTAAGTGCCAACTGGATGTGGCCGGCCAAAAATGCCGGAGAGAACGCCCGCATTTACAACGCGGTGAAAGCTGCAAGCGATTTTGCCTGCGCATTGGGAATCAACATTCCTACCGGAAAAGATTCCATGTCGATGACACAGAAATACAAGGATGATGTGGTGTTTGCTCCGGGTACCGTAATCATTTCCGCTTCAGGCGAAGTTTCGGATGTGAAAAAGGTAGTTGAGCCGGTTCTGGTAAACGACGAAAGCAAAGAGATTCTTTTTATCGACATGTCGTTTATGGAGCGTGCTCTTGGTGGTAGTGCTTTTGCACAATCCATCAACAAAATTGGCAGAACATCGCCAACAGTTGCCGATCCTGAGAAATTCATTACTGCATTTAATACCGTTCAGAAGCTGATTGAACAGGATCTGATTCTGGCCGGACACGATATAGGTTCAGGAGGTTTGATTACCAGCCTGCTGGAAATGTGTTTCAGCAATACCAAAGGTGGAATGAAAGTCGATGTTACTGCTTTCGGTGAGGAAGACCTCGCAAAAATCCTGTTGGCAGAGAATCCGGGTATTGTAATCCAGTGTGCCGACAGTGCCGAAGTTAAAAAGCAATTGGAGGCAGCCGGTGTTGATTATATCGCACTTGGATTCCCTGTTCCGTACCGAAAAGTGAGAGTCGTGAACAACACAGTTGAAGCCGATTTCGACATCAACTCGTTGCGCGATATGTGGTTCAAAACGTCGTACTTGCTCGACAGGAAACAGAGTGGCGAAAAGAAAGCGCTGGAACGTTATCAGAATTATAAAAACTACGATCTGAAGTTTGATTTCAAAGACTTCTCCGGTAAAGCAGAAGATTTGGGAATCGACCTGAAACGTCGTACTTCATCTGGAATCAAAGCTGCCATTATCCGCGAAAAAGGAGTAAATGGCGACCGCGAAATGGCTTATGCCATGTACCTTGCCGGAATGGATGTTAAGGACGTTCATATGACCGACCTGATCGCCGGACGTGAAACGCTGGAAGATGTGAATATGATCGTATTTGTTGGAGGTTTCTCCAATTCCGATGTGCTTGGTTCGGCAAAAGGATGGGCCGGTGCGTTTAAATTCAACGACAAAGCCCGCATTGCACTCGAAAAGTTCTATCGCCGGGAAGATACACTGAGTCTGGGGGTTTGTAACGGTTGCCAGGTAATGGTTGAACTTGGGGTAGTTTATCCCGAACATAGTATTCAGCCCAAAATGTTGCACAACGAATCGCATAAATTCGAGTCTTCGTTCCTGAATGTAGATATTCTTGAGAACGATTCAGTGATGCTTGGAAATATGGGAGGTATGCGTCTGGGCATCTGGGTGGCACACGGTGAAGGTAAATTCTATTTGCCATTTAACGAAAACCAGTATAATATCCCTATGAAATATTCCTACGAAGGATATCCGGGGAATCCGAATGGTTCGCACTTTGGGGCAGCTTCGCTTTGTTCTGATGATGGCCGTCACCTGGTGATGATGCCTCACCTCGAACGTGCGTTTAAACCATGGCATTGGGGTGTTTATCCGGCCGAGCGGAAAGCCGATGAACTGGCACCGTGGATACAGGCCTTTGTGAATGCACGGAACTGGATTGCTGAGAAAACGAAATAGAGATACTATTTATAAAGCAGAAAGCCGCCTTTCAATATTGAAAGGCGGCTTTTTATTGCGTTCAATTTGCTACTTAGTTTGCGATCATTTTTTCTGCGAGGAGTTTTGCTTGGACCTTGCCTTTATATGTTTCAACAATTTTTAAAGCAAATTCAATAGCTACACCTGCTCCTTTTCCGGTAATAATGTTATCCACTGCTTCCACATTATTCCCGGTTATGATTGCGCCGTGCAATTCATCTTCGAATCCCGGGTAGCAGGTTGCATTTTTATCTTTTAACAGGCCAAGATTTCCAAGTACCATTGGCGCCGCACAAATTGCTCCCAGTGGTTTATTACTGTCGTTGAAGTTTAAGATCTGTTCACGCAAACCACTGTGTGCTTTCAGGTTTTCTGCCCCTGGCATTCCGCCGGGCAACACGATCATATCCACCGTTGCATAATCCACTTCATCGAAAAGGTAGTCGGCCGTTGTTTTAATTTGATGCGAACCGGTAACAACCAATTCATCACTAACAGAGACAACAAGTACCTCAAAACCTGCACGACGCAATACATCGATAATGCTGATTGCTTCTATTTCTTCAAATCCTTCCGCAAGGTGTACAGCTATGTTTTTCATATGATTAAGATTATTTGTTTTCAGCGGTATCACATGGAATTCGTCCCGACAATAGTCGGGTCTCATTTCATGATTTACTTTTGACTAAAAATAAAAAAAGGTCTTCAAAAAATGAAAACCTTTTTAATACCTAATCTTTTTTTATCATTAATTCTCGGCGTACTCATGTAACGCTTTTTCGAGTTTTTTACGTGTGAAGAAGATTCTGCTTTTCACTGTTCCTAAAGGAAGATCAAGCTCTTCGGCAATCTCCTTGTATTTGTATCCTTCCAAAAACATGGTGAAGGGAACTTTGTATTCGTCTTCCAGTGCATCGATGCTTTTGTTGATCTCTTTTGAACTGTAAAATGAATCGGGTGCCGGATAAACTTTGTCCTTGGTGAACATCAGGTGAAAATCGTTGTTTGAACCTTCGAATGTATTTTTTGTTTTAACCTTCCTGCGATAATCGTTAATGAACGTGTTTTTCATGATGGTGTAGATCCACGCTTTGAAATTGGTATTCTGCGTAAATTTTTCACGATAAGTTAACGCTTTCAGAAAAGTCTCCTGAAGTAGGTCATCTGCACGTTCAGAATCGGATGTCAAACTCAGTGCATAATAATGCAATTTGTCACTCAGACCGAGTAAGGCGTTGGTAAATTGGACTTGAGTCATGGCGCTTATTTTTAATTTGTCTAAACAAATGTAAGCTAAACCTTGCCCCAAAAGCAAATAAATCATGACAATTGTCAGTTGATTTTATCTATGCACTATAAAAATTCTTTATAGGCGTATGGCGTTGATTTTACACTTGTTAGGCCATTTTTTTTGGAGCCCTTGCTACCACTCGTTTGTATGAGACAGGGGCTCAAATTGAGTAGTAATGTTATCTTTGTCTCCAGTTATTTTTATTATGAAATCAGTAAAGTTTAAACACGATGCACAATCTGTTTTAACTTTCAGAAAGTGGGGCAGGAAAAATTATTCCTTGTTTCTTGCCTTACGAAAAACTGTAATAATTGGCGTGCTGAGCGTGGTGTATTTTCTTTCAACACCCGTAATTTCACTCGCAATTGAACAGGATACTTCTGAAGTTAAAATGGAGTACGACCTTGATGAGATCGAGGTTAGTGCACAACGATCACCTGTAATTTATTCGCAGGTGGCACGGATTTTATCCGTGATCGAGAGAAAAGAAATTGAGGCGGTTGCGGCTCAGAGTGTACAAGACCTTTTGGAATACATCGCCGGAGTTGATGTACGACAAAGAGGCGACGAAGGTGTTCAGGCCGATGTTAGTATTCGCGGCGGAACCTTCGATCAAACCCTGATCCTGTTAAACGGAATCAACATCACCGATCCTCAAACCGGTCATCACAATTTAAATCTTCCTGTTAGTTTAGCCCAGATCGAACGAATCGAGGTGCTTGAAGGACCTGCAGCGCGCGTTTATGGTCCGAATGCATTTTCGGGGGCCATCAACATTGTAACCAGGCAGGTTCAGAAAAATTCGCTGAGTGTTGCTGCTTCAGATGGTAGTTTTGGCTATTTCGACGGAAACCTGGCAGGTACAATGAAAACCGGTAAAGTGAATCATTTACTGGCCTTTAACGGAAAACGCTCGGATGGGTACACTACCAACACCGACTTCAAGGAAATTAATGGCTATTATTCCAACGAACTTGAAACAGAAAGTGGGAAATTAAAGTTTCAGTTGGGAGCTTCGGAAAAAGGATTTGGCGCCAATAGTTTTTACACGCCTAAGTATCCGAACCAGTACGAGGCAACAAAAACACTGTTTACCTCTGTTAAATGGGAAGAGAACGGAACGATGCACATCACTCCGGTGGTGTATTACCGCCGTCATCAGGACCGTTTTGAGTTATTTCGGAGTGATCCTGCTTCGTGGTATTCCGGACATAATTATCATTTAACCAATGTGTACGGTGCCAGTGTAAATTCATGGTTTAAATGGGGCTGGGGGAGAACAGCTTTTGGTGTTGAATACCGCTCGGAAAATATTCTAAGCAACGTACTTGGTGTGCCAATGGCTGAGCCCAAGGATGTTCCGGGAGAGGATGCCCAGTTCACAAAATCCGACAACAGGAATATTTTTTCGGGTTTTCTTGAACATGCTGTCTACTTAAACGACTGGACGGTAACTGCAGGGCTGATGGCGAACTCCATTTCAAACAGCAATTTAGGACTTAATGTCTTTCCGGGAGTTGAAGTGAGTTACCAGCTGCTTGACCATGCAAAACTATTTACCAGCTACAACACTTCGCTTCGCATGCCCAGTTTTACCGACCTGTATTACCAGGGGCCAACCAATATCGGAAATCCTGACCTCAAACCTGAGAAATCAGCAACACTGGAAGGTGGCGTGAAATTCAACGGTTCTGTGTTTCGAGGTCATCTGGTAACTTTTTACCGTCACGGAACGGATATTATCGACTGGGTAAAAACAGATGAGAATGATGAAGTGTGGCAACCTCAAAACCTTACAGAAATAAACAGCGTTGGTTTCGAAGGACAGGCGCAGCTTCTGCTTCGTAGTAATTATGGGAAGTATTATCCAAACCTGCAAGCGAGTTATCTTTATAATAATGTGGAGAAAGGTGCATCCGATTTTATTTCGAATTATGTGCTCGATAATTTAAAGCATAAACTCGTAATTTCGGCCAATCAACAAATTATTCGTCGCCTGTTTTTCGATTTGAAATTTGTATTTCAGGATCGCGAAGGAAGCTATACGGAATTTGAAGATACGGCTCCGGTTGGAGAAGTTCCTTATGATCCGTTTTGGCTGGTCGATGGAAAGCTTTCTTATAAAAGTAAGGGAATGAGCCTTTTTGCATCGGTAAATAATATTTTTAATGTTCGTTACAACGATATCGGGAATGTTATTCAACCCGGCAGATGGCTAAAAGCCGGAATCTCGTGGGAACTGGCATTTGATAATTAGCTTGATATTTTCAGAATAATTTTATTAACAGCATAAGCAGCCGGAGGGAAAGACTTAAACCAAAGCGAGAGGATAGTGTTTTTACCTCCGGCTTTTTAGTATCTGCAAAAGTTGTATCTTCGCGTTTAGAAACCCACCTTGATGGGATTTCGAGTATAAAGTGAGTACAGATATTTTAAGATTTATCACACATTCGAATTAAGTCATGTTAAAAGGAATATTATCAATTTCAGGTCAGTCGGGCCTTTTTAAATTAGTTGCAGAAAGCAAAAACAACATCATTGTAGAATCAATTGAAACAAAGAAAAGAATACCGGTATATTCTACAGCAAAAGTTTCAGCTCTGGAAGACATTGCCATTTATACTTATGAAGGCGATACGCCGCTGAAAGACATTTTTAAAGCCATTTCAGAAGTAGAAAACGGTGGTCCGGCTCTTTCGCCTAAAGCATCGGGTAGTGAATTAAAAACCTACTTCGAAAAAGTGGTGCCTGATTTCGATCAGGAAAGGGTGTATGTTTCTGATATCAAAAAAGTGTTGTTGTGGTACAATACGCTTCAGGAAAACGCTATGCTTGATTTCTCGGAAGAGGAAGAGGCATCGGAAGAATCAACAGAAGAGACTGAAAAATAGACTAAAATAATTTGAGGTTATCCCTGTTCTGTGGATGACCGATTATTTCATTTTTTTTCAAAAGAATTTCAAAGAGTTTTACAGTGGCCAGTGCATCGCCGGCAGCGCGGTGCCTGCCATTTATTGTAATTCCAAGGTCGGTGCAAAGCCGGCCCAGCGAATACGATCGGTGACCGGGCAACAGTTTTCTGGAAAGTTGAACGGTACACACGGTTTTCCGGTTAAAATCGTAACCCAAACGCTCAAATTCTTCACGAATGAATTTATAGTCGAACTGCACATTATGCGCTACAAAAGTACGGCCCATGGTCATTTCTACAATTGTTTTCGCAACTTCATAAAACTTTGGGGCGTCTTTTACCATTTCATTGTTAATCCCGGTAAGCTCGGTAATGAAATATGGGATATCCATCTCAGGGTTGATTAGCGTGGAATAGGAACCGGTAATTCGTTGCCCATTGTGCTGGTATATCGCTATTTCAGTGATTTTTCCGAATTTGTAACGATTACCCGTCGTTTCTATGTCAATTATTGAAAACAAATATTTTAGTAAATTGATTTTATATATTATAATTGTTTAATTTTGTTAAAAAAAGATTTAATAAAATTACGTTTTCCGCTGATAAAGCAGTTTTGAAAGATGGAAATTAATTTTTAAATTGCCTGAAGAATCTAAAAAAACAATAATAAACTTTACATTATGAGAAAATTTACTCTTTTCTTTTTCGCCTTGGTGTTAGCAGTAGGAACTGCAATGGCGCAAAATTCAGATAAAAAGTGGGCAATAGGTCTCGGACCTGGTATTGACTACAATCTGGAAAGTGAAAATACCGGTATTCTCGGTGATTTCTATATTAGCCGCTATTTAAGCCCCAGATTCGATTTGATGTTAGACAACAGAATGTCATTCGATGAGCCTGGAATTGACGTTTTCAATACATTACTGAACCTTCGTTTGAAATTGTTCAATGAGGACATGGCAATTCAGCCTTACCTGTTTGGTGGTGTTGGATACATGTGGGACAATCAGTCAACCGGAGTAAACTTCGATGGAGGTGTAGGTCTTAAATTCCCGGTTAGCCCGAGCACTTCTTTATTCGTTTCAGGATCATACGTGACGGGAATTGAAGGAGAGAGAGCAGGTGAACCAAAAGTTACCGATGACCATATTATGGTTACCAGTATTCTTGAGTTTGCTTTGGGAGCAGCTAAAGATTCAGATGGTGACGGTGTAAAAGATAAAAAAGACGAGTGTCCTGATACACCTCCAGGAGTTCAGGTAGATGAAAAAGGTTGTCCGCTTGATCGTGACGGTGACGGAGTTCCTGATTACAAAGACGAATGTCCTGATGAAGCAGGTCCTGCTTCACTTGCAGGATGTCCTGACAGAGACGGTGACGGAATTGCCGATAAAGATGATGCTTGTCCTGATGTAGCAGGTTTGGCTAAATTCAACGGTTGTCCTGATTCTGACGAAGATGGCGTGCCGGATCCAAAAGACAAATGTCCTGACACTCCAAAAGGATGTCCTGTTGATGCCGATGGTTGTCCGCTTGATTCAGATGGCGACGGCGTAATCGACTGCCAGGATAATTGTCCACAGGAAGTTGGTCCTGCTTCAAACAATGGTTGTCCTGACTGGGTAGAGCTTAGTCTCCCAACTATTTACTTCGATTTCGATAAAGCAACATTGAAACCTGAAGCTAAAGCTGAACTGGATAAACTGGCAGAACAACTTACTGCAGCTAAAGAATTCGATATCGTTATCGGTGGTCACACTTGTAATATCGGTACAGAATCTTACAACATGGGTCTTTCTGAAAGACGTGCCCAGGCAGTTGTTAAATACCTGTTGCAAAAAGGTGTTAACAATGCATATGTAGGTTCTAATAACTACGGTGAAACAAAACCTGCAGTTCCTAACGATTCTATGACACATAGAAAAGAAAACAGGAGAGCAGAATTTGAAGTAGCTAAGATCAGAAAATAAAAGATCGCATTAAATAAGAAAAAGCTCTGTCGTTTGGCAGGGCTTTTTTTGTGTCTTAATGTATCGGCTTGTTTAGGCGTAAAGTATTATCTTTGCGCTCCTAAAATCGATTAGAGATGAGAATTGAAAATAATATACAGGATGCAGTATTGCAGGCCATTAAATCGTTGTACGAATCAGAGGTGAACGCGGCGCAGGTACAGCTGCAAAATACCCGCAAGGACTTTGAAGGTGATATTACACTCGTTGTATTTCCATTTTTACGTCTTTCGAAGAAATCGCCTGAAATCACAGCCGAAGAAATCGGGACGTTTTTGCAGGAAAATGTCGACCTGGTTGAATCGTTTAATGTTATAAAAGGATTTCTAAACCTGGTTATCGATAAAAATTACTGGCTGAATATTCTGAGTGAAGTTTATTCTGATGAAAACTTTGGTTTGAAGGCTGCTGATGAAAATTCAGAACTGCTTATGGTGGAATACTCTTCTCCAAACACAAATAAACCATTGCATCTTGGCCATATAAGAAATAACCTGCTTGGTTTTTCCATTGCCGAAATTGCAAAAGCCAATGGCAAACAAGTGGTAAAAACCAACATTGTAAACGACCGTGGTATCCACATTTGTAAATCGATGTATGCCTGGCAACAATGGGGAAATGGTAAAACACCCGAAAATTCCGGCATGAAAGGCGACCACCTGGTCGGTGAGTTTTACGTGGAATTCGACAAACATTACAAAGCAGAAATAGCCGAACTGGTTGAAAAAGGTTTGTCGAAGGAAGAAGCGGAAAACCAGGCGCCATCGATTTTAGCCGCCCGCGAATTACTTCGGAAATGGGAAGCAAAAGACCACGAAACCGTGGAGCTTTGGAAAACCATGAATAATTGGGTTTATGAAGGTTTCGACGTTACCTATAAAAGCCTGGGTGTTGATTTCGATAAGATCTACTACGAGTCGGATACTTATCTGGTAGGAAAAGAAGAGGTACTTCGCGGATTACGAGAAGGCATTTTTTATCAAAAAGACGATAATTCGGTTTGGGCCGATTTGAGTGCCGACGGACTGGATCAGAAGATCCTGTTACGCAGCGACGGTACTTCGGTTTACATGACTCAGGATATCGGTACCGCCAAAATGCGTTTTAACGATTATACCATCGATAAAATGGTTTACGTGGTGGGTAATGAGCAAAATTACCACTTCCAGGTGCTGGCTCAGTTACTGGATAAACTCGGATTTAGCTGGGGAAAAGACCTCTATCATTTCTCGTATGGAATGGTTGAACTGCCATCGGGAAAAATGAAATCGAGGGAAGGTACCGTTGTTGATGCCGACGATTTGATGGACCAGATGACTGAAGTGGCCCGCAAAATGTCGGAAGAACTTGGGAAACTGGAAACACTGTCGGGCGATGAAGCCGAAAAGACATTCAGAATGATTGCTTTGGGTGCACTGAAGTACTTTATATTGAAGGTGGATCCACGTAAAAACATGATGTTCAATCCTGAAGACTCTATTGATTTTAACGGAAATACGGGACCATTCATTCAATATACTTATGCTCGTATTCAGTCGGTGCTGCGCAAAGCGGCCGATAAACAAATAGCTATCAGCAGTAATTTGAAAATCGACAGCATTTCAGAAAAAGAAAAAGAGCTGTTAAAACGTTTGTCGTTGTTTCCATCGGTGGTGCAGGAAGCAGGCGATAATTACAGTCCGGCAATTATTGCCAACTACTGTTATGAACTGGTAAAAGAGTTTAACCAGTTTTACCACGATCATTCTATTTTAGGAGTCGACGACGCTGCTGTTATGAATTTCCGCCTGGTAATTGCTACTGCAGTTGGTAAGGTAGTAAAAAGCGGAATGAATTTACTCGGAATCGAAATGCCCGAACGGATGTAAACAAGAAAGGGAGGTAATACCTCCCTGTAATTTCTTTCTTGATGCTGTTTATGATTTAATGGTCGAAGGGGTTTGCGACGTCCTTCCTTCATAATAATATTCGGTTTTTCGAGCAAAGGTAATCCCGATAATGCTAATTTATTTTCGTTTGGTTCTAAGTTGCTGGACTGTAATTGGTCATTGCAATATTTCCCGAATAAATATTACTTTACCGTCACAAAATCTGATAGCATAAACTAGAGTGTGGTTCTTAAGTCTATACGTTTCCGGCAAAGAAGGAGGACTCAGCGTTGAGGAATTCCGAAAGATCTTTTTGGAAATGTATCCATCCCTGTGTGTTTATGCTTCAGGTTATTTAAACGATAAAGAAGCGTCAAAAGACGTCGTACAGGAGGTGCTTACTACTTTCTGGGCTGAAAATGAAAAGCTTAAAAACAAGGATCTGGTAAAACCTTACCTTTTTAAGGCAGTAAAACATAAGGCACTTAATTATAAAAAAAGAGAAGCACGCAAATCGCCACTCGATACCTTTTTTGAGGAATTTAATGCGGAGCTTTCAACCAGAGATGATGAAAGCGTTGAGAATTTTATGGCGCTGGATTCGTTGATGGATGACCTGGAAGCTGCAATCGATGAACTACCCGAACAACGTCGAAAAATCTTCAGAATGAGTCGTTTCGAGCAAATGAAACACAAAGATATTGCGGAAGCACTCGGAATATCTCCCAGAACAGTGGAAACCCAGATTTTCAGAGCTCTACAGTTTTTACGCGAGCGGCTAAAACATTACCTCTAACTGCCATTTCTCCCAATTTTATTCGAATTTATTGCTTTGTGTTGTACAGCATGAAAAATTCCCGAGTTTGCTGTACGTGATTTTTCTTTCCCGTTTTCCTTGTAATAAAGAACCGAAGAAAATGGGTAAAAAAATTGAAACCTTGTTTCTGGCCTACCTCGAAGGAAGGATCTCGCCGGAAGATGAGCAATTTCTACTGGATTGGTTAAAAAGGAATCCGGAATCGATACGCAATTTTAACGAATTCCGCAGGTTGTGGAACATGTCGATGATGGCAGGAAAACTCGATAACCGCGAATTGGAACTGGAGTGGAAAGAATTGTGCCGTAAAATTGAATCGGCACCGCTTGTAAAACAACGAACAATTCGAAGTCCTTATTACTGGATCAGCAGAATTGCAGCTGTATTCCTTTTGGGAGCTGTGATGTCGTTCTTTGTTTCCTATCTTTTGCTGATCCGGCCCAATCAGCAAATCACTTACCAGGAAATTACCACTCCGGCCGGGGCAAAATCGCAAATCACCTTACCCGATGGGACCAACGTTTGGCTGAATGCAAAAAGTCACATAAAATATTCGAGCGAATACGGCGCTAAAAACCGTATTGTTGAATTGGAAGGTGAAGCTTTTTTTGATGTGGAAACCAATCCGTCGAAGGTTTTTATTGTACGAACATCCGAAATTGATGTAAAGGCATACGGTACCGTTTTTAATGTAAAATCGTATCCCGAAGAAAATACCATTGAAACCACCTTGCTCGAAGGAAAGATCGGGGTAACCCGAAAAGAACTGGAAAACAGGAAGAGCGACGAAGTGGTGATGGAGCCCAACCAACGGGTAGTTTACTATCGTAAAATGCCGGAAATTCCTGAAGTTACTTCCGAAAACGACGAAACAGAAAATCCGGTTGAGGCAATTGAACGCCCCGAACAAAAGCTAACCTATTTGATTTCAAAAGGAATAGATCCTCACAATTTTACTTCATGGAAAGACGGAACGCTTTTCATTTCCAGCGAAACACTCGAACGACTTGCAGTGAAGCTGGAACGGAAATACGACGTGAAGATCCACTTCCGGGATGAAGCGCTCAAGAACCTGAAATTTACCGGATCGCTCGAAAACGAAACCGTGGAGCAGGTTATGGAGGCTATACGCATCGCCGCACAAATCGACTACGAAATCGAGGATCGCGACATCTGGCTAAAACAAGCTAACAATTGAATACTAAACTTTTAAAATTTATGAATTTTAAACTCTTTCTGATTGCCATATTTTTTTCGGCAACGCTATCTGTCTTTGCTCAAGACAACATTTCACTTAAGGTTGAAAATAAACCCCTGAAGAGTGTTTTTAACACCATTCAGGAAGAAAGCGGGTACCGCTTTTTTTATAACGACGACCTGGTGGATCTGGATAATCTTATTTCTATTGACGTGCGAGATGCCGATATACAGGACATCATCGATAAGTTGCAGGAACAAACGAATCTTAAATTCCGGGTGATGGAAGAAAAGTTGATTGTGGTGGTTCCCGATTCTGAAACGCAACAGCAATCGATCATTCGCGGTAAAGTTACTTCGGTAAACGAGCCCGATGGTTTACCCGGCGTAAACGTCGTTATAAAGGGCACAACCCAAGGTGTGATTACCGATTTTGATGGGAATTATACCATTGAAGTCCCTGACAATTATGCCATACTAACGTTTTCATTTATTGGTTTTCAAAGTCAGGATGTAGCGCTGAATGGCAAAACAAACCTGGATGTTGTACTTAATGAAGATGTGCAATCGATCGATGAGGTTGTGGTTACTGCCTTAAGTATCGAACGAAATAAGAACTCGCTGGGATATTCCATAACCCAGGTTGGCAGCGACGACATTAACCAGGCCAAGGAAAACAATCCGATCAACTCGCTGGCCGGAAAAGTTTCAGGCTTACAGATTACTAAAGCACCAACCGGTGTTGATGGATCATCGCGGGTGGTTTTGCGGGGCGTTGCATCGATGCTGGGTAACAACCGACCGTTATTTGTAATCGATGGTATTCCGATGGATGCCGGTTACGGCGGCGGAGGTCGCTGGGGAGGAAGCGACAGTGGCGATGCTTTGGCCGATTTGAATCCCGAAGACATCGAATCGATGAGTGTTTTGAAAGGTGCAGGTGCAGCAGCAGCTTATGGTTCGCGAGGAGCCAACGGCGTAATACTCATCACAACAAAGCGAGGAAAGAACAAAAAAGGAATCGGAATCTCCATTTCTTCAGGTTATACGATGGAAAATCCAATGGTGACTCCCGATTTTCAGTACGATTATACGCAGGGAGCTTTCGGACAATATCCGCAACTAACCGGAAACCCGGCACGACCGATTCCTGACTATCCCTGGATATGGAGTTATGGCGAAAAAATTGAAGGACAAACACGGGTGAACTGGATTGGTCAGGAAGAAGTGATGAGTACGCAGAAAAATCCTTACGATGAATTTTTCAGAACCGGAAGTTCGTTTTCGAATACCATTGCGTTAGACGGTGGGAACGAAACAACCACTTTCCATGCATCGCTCACGAACCAGGATTCGAAAGGCATTATGCCGAATAACAACCTGTTGCGGCAAACAGTAAATTTGCGTGGTTTCTCAAAACTGGGCGAGAACATTGAATTCGATTCTAAGATGACTTACGTCCATTCGAAAGTTGAGAACCGTCCGTATTTAGCTGAAGATGGTGCAAATGTCGTTCAATCCATCGGTCTTTTACCCCGAAATATATCGCTTCAGTCGTTAAAAGACAATACTGCTGATGCCGCTGGGAATATGCTGAAATGGAACACTGACAATACTTTCCCAAACCCGTACTGGATTCTGAACAACAAATACAACGAAGACGAAAAGAACCGTTTACAGGCGATGTTTTCAACGAAATGGAACATGAGTAAGAGTTTTAATGTTATGGTTCGTTCGGGAATGGATTTGACCAATTCACATTCAAGATCTCATGAAAATCCCGGAAAGCCTTCAGTTGCAACCGGGCAGGGTAATGTTGGAAACGGAATGAGTAACAGTTTGGAATGGAACTCCGATTTCCTGGCTAATTACAACAAATCGTTCGATCAGGTGAGCCTGAATTTTAGTCTTGGCGGAAATTACCGTTACAACAAATACAGCTCTATTTCGCAGTCGGGAAGTGTGATGCGGGTTCCTGGTTTGTACCATATTTCGAATTACCAGAATTACAGTACCGGCGAATGGTTTTCCGAAAAATCGGTTTATTCACTGTATTTACTCGGTTCGTTCTCGTATCAGAACTTCCTATATCTCGATGTAACTGCGCGTAACGACTGGTCGTCGACACTTCCACTGCAAAATAATTCTTACTTCTATCATTCCGAAAACCTTAGCTTTTTGTTTACCGAGGCTTTCAAATTGAATTGGGATTGGCTGAACATTGGAAAACTTCGTGCTTCGTACGCCAAGGTTGGTAACGATACCGGAGCCTACGAAATAGCACAGTATTACAGCATTTCTCAAACCCAGACTGATTATCCGCTGGCATCGATAGGAGGGCAGTTGCCACATTTCGACCTGCAACCCGAACAAACAGCATCGTGGGAAGTGGGAACCAATCTCGGTTTTCTCGAAAACCGCCTGGTGCTTGATCTTACCTACTACAACAGTATGTCAGATAATCAGATCATGAGCGTCGATCTGACTCCTTCAACGGGTTATGAGACGAAGAAAATGAATGCCGGAAAAATTCAGAACACCGGTTTTGAGGTACAGTTAAATGCCAATCCGGTTTCAACGCCGGATGGTTTTAGCTGGGATGTAATTCTTACCTGGTCGAAAAACCAGTCGGAAGTTAAAGAATTGTATGGCGACATGGAATACCTGCCACTGGCTGAGGAATTTCATATGAGTATCCAGGCACATGCCGGCCGTCCTTATGGCGAGATTTATACCACCGATTACAAATACGATGCTTTTGGTAATAAACTGATCGATAAAAACGGCTTTGCAATTGCAGGCGACTGGAAAGCCATGGGCAATATCAATCCCGACTGGATTGGTGGTATTACCAACCAGTTGAAGTATAAAAATCTTAGTCTGAGTTTCCTGATCGACGTTCAGATGGGAGGGGATATTTATTCCTGGGGAAAGGCTTATATGGCTTTGTTCGGAACAAGTAAGGAAACCCTTGAAGGGCGCGCCGAATGGATTGCAGGAACAGGAGGTTTTGTTGAAAAAGGCGTGAGTGAAGTAAATGGTCAGCCTAATGCCATTGCTGTTGATCCGACGTTACGCTGGTACAATATTTACAACAAGCAAATTGGCGCCGAATGGGTACAGGACGCTACTAATGTAAGAATGCGCGAATTGGTACTTGGCTACAAACTGCCTTCTAAATTACTCACCAAATTGCCTTTCGAAAATGTGAATGTTTCGTTGGTTGGAAGGAACTTGTTCTTCCTGTACCGTGCGATGGATCATTTCGATCCTGAATCGGGGTACAGCAGCGGAAACACCGGAAACGGAATTGAGCACTTTTCGTTGCCTTCGACTTCGAGCTATGGTGCAAACCTGAAAATCAACTTTTAACCGCTACAAAAATGAAAACGATGAAATTAAATAAAGCATGGGTTCTTCTTATTCTTTTGATAGGATTTACCTTTGGTTGTGATGATAAATTTGAAGAAATAAATACGAACCCGAACGCGGTAACCGAAATTAATGACGAATACTTATTTGCCAACGCAGTATTACTGACACTACGCGGCGATAACAATAAACAGGTACAGTTCCCTTTTGCATCGCAGTATGCACATGTTTATTGCGGTCAAAGCACAACGATTTACATCGATCGCTATTACGATAATTTTACCAATCACGAATACGATTACCTGTTTAAAACCTTCTATTACGGCCCGATTCGTCACATACAGGAAGTGTTGCGTATGACGGAGCCTGGAGGAGAAAACGAAAACGAGGTGCGCCATGCAATGGCCGAGGTGGTGTCAGTCATGAATTTTGTTCAGCTAGCCGATGCCTTTGGCAGTATTCCTTATTCCGATGGAGGTGTGGGACAGGAAGGTTATCTCTATCCCAAATTCGATTCAGTGGAGGATATTTATAAAGATGCACTTCAAAAATTAGGAAACGTTGTTCCGATTCTAAGTTCAGCAGATGCAGCTATGGGCTATCCCGGTGCCGATCCGTTTTACAATAACGATTTGGATAAATGGGCCCGATTTGCCAATTCGCTGCGTTTACGTTTGGCCATGCGCATTCGTTTTGCCGATGAAAATACCGCGAACGGAATTATCAAAGAATGTATGGCTTTGCCGCTGATTGAAGAGAACGATCAGAACGTGGAAAATAAAAACCAGGATTCGGATATCGACGAATTCAGAAACCCGATTTTCATACACTACGGATACTGGAAATGGAAAATGAGTGAATTCCTGGTTGATTTGCTGGATGCAAACGGCGATCCGCGTTTGTTCGAATTTGCCAAGCCCAACGAGCAGGGAAATTATGTGGGTTTACCCAACGGGTTGAGCGATACCGAACTTTCGAAATGGAAAATGTCTGAAGTTTCTGATCCAGGGGAGAAACTGGTTGGGAAAGCTGCTTCAATTTATTACATGTCGGCTGCCGAAGTCTGGCTGTTACGCGCCGAAGCTGCCTTGTTTGGAATAACCGATGGCGATGCCAACACTATGTACCAAACCGCTATTCAAAAATCGATGACACAGTGGGGAGTAGTCGACAGCGTTGCTCAGGATTACGTGGCAAGTAACCCGGTAGCAACATTGAGTGGAAGCCGCGAAGAGCAATTCAGGCAGATCAGCACGCAACTGTGGATCTCGGTGTTGCCGAATACCATGGAAGGCTGGACGAATATTCGCCGGACTGGTTATCCGATCTTGCCAAGACGTACTGCACCTGCTTTCGATCTTGGTGTTACTGAAGGTAAACTGCCAACACGCTGCCGTTACCCGGCCTCGGAAGTAAACATCAATAATAAAAATTATTTGGATGCCCTTAACGAACAAGGACCGGATGAAATAACAACACCACTTTGGTGGGATGTGAGAAATTAACGACTTCATTAATCAATTAATTAAATACTAAAAGTTAGAATTATGAAAAGATCATTTTATTCTGTACTGACAATGTTAGCCGTTGTGGCTTTGCTTTTTTCATCATGTAGTAAAGACGATCCTGAACCTCCGGTTGTAGAAATGTTTGCCGAAGTTGACGGAAGCAATTCGTACATGGTGAACTGCACCACCAATTCAACCAATGCCACCTCTTTTACCTGGGATTTTGGCGATGGCGAAACCGGAACAGGAGCTTCAGCCAGTCATACCTATGAACTTTCTGGAGAATACACCATAACTGTTACAGCAACCGGCGACGGCGGTACAGCCACTTCTTCAAAATCGGTTACAATTGTTGCCAGTATGGCAGAATTGCTGAGTGGCGGAACCGCCAGCGGTAAAACATGGGTGCTTAGCCGGACTGCTACTCCGGGTGTTGATGGTGCAGGCTCAGTTGATCCTTCTTTCCCAACAGGAATTATGCCCGGTACCGACAATTTACTCGACGCAATTGGTTTGGGAGCTGAATACGACAACGAATTTACCTTCTATGCCGACGGTAGTTATTCGATAAACAATAAAGACGGAAATAACATGGCCGGCTGGATTTACAGTTACTCGCAAATCGGAGAAGAAAATATTGTAATTCCAACAGCGGTTGGTATTTTCTCGGTTACAAACACACCTTCAACAAATGCAACCTGGAGCCTGACCGAAAACACTGATCTGGTTGTTGATGCAGTGGACGAAGGTGCTGAGGGAGCTTTCACACCCAAAACCGTGACCTTCACAGGTGCCGATTACCTGACTTTTGGAAACGGTGGTTTCATCGGAATTCAGGATTTCTCGGCTAACGCACTTATTCGTGATATTAGCTCAGATCGAATGGTGGTTGCCATTTTCTTAAATAGTGTTTACGGTGCTCCTGATAAACCATCGGCATTGATTACTGTTTCGTTCGACGCCAAATAAAATATAAAAATGATAAGCCAAAAACTACCGGGAATTGTTTCCCGGTAATTTTCAATTCTGTTTCGGGAAAAGCTTAAAAAGCCTACTCCGAATCGCAGAAAGAAAATGGCTAACCAGATAAAATGTAACATCAAATGATAGTACGATACTCAGTTTTTCTGATCATCCTGTTTTTCGTTTATTCCTGCAATCCCGGAAATCCAAAGGATTCATCCAATGAGTTTCTGAAGGTTGAAGGGCAAAATTTTGTTGATGCTGAAGGGCGCGAAGTGATTCTCAGCGGAATTAATTTTATCAGCAAGGAACCGTCAGAAAAATACATGCCGGCACAAGGTGAGGAAACCTTTAAACAATTTAAAGCCTGGGGATTCAATTGTATTCGTCTGGGAATTATCTGGGACGGATTGGAACCGGAACCCGGCAAATACAACGAGGCTTATCTGCAGGAAATTGATAAGCGAATAAAATGGGCCGAGAAAAACGATCTGTATGTTTTTCTCGATATGCACCAGGATTTGTATGGCGCCCAATTTTCGGACGGTGCACCCGATTGGGCCACCATCACCAACGATCAGCCGCATTACAAGGGCGAAGTCTGGAGTGATTCTTACCTGATCAGTCCGGCCGTTCAAACTGCTTTCGATAATTTCTGGAACAATGCTCCGGCTCCCGATGGAATTGGCTTGCAGGACCATTACGCTAATTTGTGGAAGCTGATTGCTGAACGTTATTCCAAAAATGCAACCGTAATTGGTTACGATGTAATGAACGAGCCATTTATGGGTAGCGAGGCGCAAAATGTACTGCCTATGATGCTCGGTGCCTATGCACAGGTTTACGTTGAAGTAACCGGCCAAGCGCCTCCTTCGGTAGAAGAACTGGCTGCCATGTGGGGAAGTGAAGCTTCCCGGATGGAGGCTTTGAATATGATTTCAACCCGCGACAGGTATTCGAAAGTAGTGGATGCCGTTTACGAAGTGAGCGCAGCTTTCGAAAAGAATAAACTTCAGCCTTTTTATCAAAAAGTAGCTGATGCGATCCGCGAAGTGGATATGCACCACATCCTGATCTATAATCACAATTACTTTGTGAATACCGGTGTTTCAACAGCGCTTGAAGCCACAAAATTACCCGATGGAAGTCGCGACCCGCAGGTGGCTTACGGCGCTCATGGTTACGATTTGGTGGTAGATACCAAAGAGAATGAGAACCAAAGCCGCGAGCGTGTAGAATTTATTTTCGACCGGGTGGCTGAAAGCGGCAAAAGAATGAATATGCCCGTTTTGCTGGGCGAGTGGGGAGCACTTCACAGCAAGTCGGATAAAATGGTGGAAACCGCCCAACACCTGGTTGGCATTATTGAAGCTCACAAGTTCAGTAATACTTTCTGGGCGTATTACGGTAATATCGACGAATATCCGTTTTTTCAGCAGGCGATAGTTCGACCTTATCCGCAACGCATTTCGGGCAAGCTCGACTTTTACGATTATAACTTCGAAACAGGGGAGTTTACCTTTGTTTGGGAAGAAAGCGGTAAGGAGCAGGAGCCGAGTGTTATCTATGTTCCGGTGTTGTCGAATTTAACCGAAGAGGACATTGCAACCAGCCCTGCAGCCGACCAGATCGTGTTTGAACATTGCGAAGATTCGGGCGGAGGCAGATTATTGGTATCGCCTTTGGGAAAGCCAATGAAACGCACTTTGCGCTTTAAAATACATTTAACCTCGGGGAAAGAATTTACTATTAACAAAAGCTGATCGGCTACTTAGTTCTATCAGGTAGTAAATTCAAAAAAGCAGGTCATGAAAATGACCTGCTTTTTCGTTTTTCGTTATGCGGTTAGAATGTGTGAGAAAAATTCACTTTTTCTTTTTGGCTATTTTCGAATACTTCTTCAGGTAAACCTGGTGCATAGCCCAGGCCTCAAATTTACTGATGTGTTTTGCACCGCCCAGAAACTGTGCTTCAATAAATGCTTTGCACCCTTTTTCGAGTACCTGGCACACTGCAAAAGCTTCGTCGAGGTCGCGACCGGCACAAACCGCTCCGTGATTCGCCATTAAAGCTGCGTTTCTACCACGCATGGCCTTTACTGTTTCGCGAACAATTTTTTTAGTTGATGGCAGTGCATAGTCGGCGCAACGCACCGATGGACCCACTATTTGAGCAAGGTCGTCCAAAACTGCAGGAACCTCAACGCGGGCTGCAGCGCAGGTTGAAGCATTCATTTGGTGGGTGTGAATAATGGCACTGAATTCTTTCCTGTCGTTATAAATTCCCGAATGCAGTTTAAACTCCGACGACGGTTTTATTCCTGTTTTATCGTAATCATTCGTTTTGAATTTGATAATTACCATATCAGCGGGAGTGAGGTCTTCGTAAAATTTACCGCTTGGAGTTATCAGCATTTCTTCCTCATTTAACTTCACACTGATATTGCCCCAGGTGCGAGCAACCAGCCCCTGTTCCACCAGTTTCAATCCTGCCTGTACCAGTGCTTCCCGTTCTTGTTGATAGTGTAATTGCATTTTTTGTATTGAATTTGTTTTATTGATTTCGAAAATAATCGGGTGTTTACCGATGTGCTAATGTTCAGTTTGCAGTATTAAACCGATCGTAATTTGCTTTGTGGTACGTAGCTTTCAGACTTCGGTATACATTTTTGTAATTCACGAACAGCTTGTCGTACGTAGCTTTGTTTTCAGCATTTGGCAGAAAGGTTTCTTTTGTTATGACGATTCGGTCGATTTCCGAGAAATCGGCATAGATTCCGGCACCAACAAATGCACACATCGCCGCTCCAAGCGCACCCGCCATGGTGGGATAATTGGTGGTAATGATCTTTCTTCCTGTGATGTCGGCAACTGCCTGCATCCAGGTTTTGTTCTGCGAACCGCCGCCAATAAAGCGAAATTCGGGAATGTTCAGCCTGAAATCTTTTTCATAGTTCTCAATTATCCAGCGCAGGTTGTAGCCGATTCCTTCGAACAAAGCCCGGGCAATGTGTCCGCGGGTGTGTTCCATTCCAAGGTTGAACATTGTTCCGCGGGTGGTGGTGGTGCTTACCGGGCAACGTTCTCCAAGAAACCAGGGCGTAAAGATCAGTTCATCTGCACCTGCCTGAACAACTTTCACCTCTTCTGTGAGTAGTTCGTACATCTTTTCTTTCCCGAATTCCTCGAGTTCCTTTTTGTAGAAATTCTGAATGAGCCATTCCACATTATTACCGGCCGTTTCGGTTACGCCTATCAGCAGGTTCATTTTCGGATCGGCCCCCTGAATACAAGCTGCACCATTTTTGAATTTTACTGCTTTTGCTGTGGTTACGCCCAGTTGAGCCGCAGTGCCGAGGTAGGCAAAAACCGATCCTTCAGCAACACAACCGGCTCCAACAGCGGCACTTTGCGAATCGTCGCAGCCACCAAATACCGGAATTCCTTGGTTCAATCCCATTTCTTTTGCTGCTTCTTTTGTGAGTGCACCGGCAATGTCGGTTGAGCGGATCAGTTCCGGCAATTTTTGACGGTCGAAACCGGCAGCCATAAAAAACAGGTGTTCCCAGTCTTTCTTTTTTACATTGAATCCCCACGAACTTGCGCCCGACCATTCAGCAGCCATATTTCCGGTGGCTTTAAATCTGAGGTAGCCGTTCACATCGAGGACTTTGTACGTTTTGCTATAAATGTCCGGCTCGTTTTGTTTTAGCCAGCGCAACTTTGGAATCACATCTTTTCCGGTAATCTCGATACCCAAAAAGGATTTGAATGCCGTCCGGCCACCAAAAAGGTTCATCAGCCAGCGGGCCTGTTCTTCGGCACGGCCGTCAACCCAGGTAATATTTCGGCGCAGAACTGTGCCAATTTCATCAACCGGAATAATTCCCATCGACTGGGTGGTAAAAACCAAACCGGCAATTTCATCGGGATTAGTAGCTTTTAATAAGATTTTGGTATTGGCAACAATCGCATTCCAGTAATCTAGCGGATCCTGCTCCACCCAACCGGGTTGTGGCGTAAACATGGGGTAGGGATGTGTTGCGTGGCAAATTATCTCGCCCTTGCTGTTTACAAGCGCCGATTTCACTCCGCTGGTTCCTACATCATGTGCGATTACAATTTCTGTTGCCATTCGTTGTTATTCTATATCGTGATTTGAAAATTACTCCGATCTTTCAATGTGTTGAAACACCCTTTCAAATCGCTGCAGTGCTTCGTCAATGATCTCATCGGTGTCGGCCATACTTGTGTACATCCGGCTTCCGGCCAGTGTTACCAACCCTTCTGCCATATACGCCGCGCCCATTTCTTCCATGTTCTTTTTCCTGACCTTAATTTGTTTCAGCGACTTTGGTATGGTCCACGGTCGCTTAATGTTTACATCTACAAACATGGTCCCCGCCGTTTCCAAATGACAGATCGATCCCTGGTTGTAGGCTACATAAGGCAGCTCGTATTTTTCAATCAAAGCCTGAAGACCTTTAGTCAACCGATCGCCGGCTTTCCCGGCAAATGCACAGGCATTTTGTTTTTCAATTTCAACCAAAGTATAATAACCGGCGGCCGAACTCAAGGGATTGGCCGCTAAAGTTCCGCCAACCATGGCTTTCTTTTTCGTGCCACCCAAACCGGCGGTTAAGTAATCCATGTGTTTATCGAGTCCGCCCAAGCCTCCGGCAGAAGGATAACCTCCGGCAACTACTTTACCAAAAACCGTTAAATCGGGAACCACGCCAAAATAGCCCTGGGCACCGTTCAGTCCAATTCTGAAAGCCGTTACCACTTCATCAAAAATAAGCAAGGCTCCGTATTTATCGCAAAGCTCCCGTATTTTTTTGTTGTAATCTTGATCAATCGGACGTGTTCCGCTTTCAGGACCCACCGGTTCCACAATTACAGCAGCCGTTCCACCAACTAAGCGATTTCTTTTGAGTAGTTTTTCAATGGCTTTAATTTTATTTGGAAAAGCTTCCTGGGTGTGTTTCGAGCAAGACGCCGGAATTCCATGGGCTTCAAAGCGCCCGGTTCCGGGAATACGCATGCCGTAAACCATTTGATCGCTCCAGCCGTGATATGCGCCACCAAGTTTTATGATCTTTTTCTTTCCGGTAGATAAACGAGCAACACGAATGGCCGCCATTACTCCCTCGGTTCCACTGCCAAGCATCCTGAATTTATCGACACCGGGATAACGTTTACAAATAAACTCGGCAATTTTCATTTCATATTCATGAAACAAGCCGGTAACCGGACCGCAGGTATCCAGCAGGTTTTTCACTTTTTCTTTGATGGCAGGAGGATTGCTACCAAGTACAGTCGGTCCGCCGGCCTGCAAAAAATCGATGTAACGGTTGCCATCCAGATCATAGAGCCAGGCATCCTCCGCTTTGGTAAATACCAGCGGGAATGGATAGTTGAACGCGAGGTTGTGCTGAACTCCACCCGGAATATATTGTTTGGCTTCGTCGATCATTGCTTTCGACTTGGCACAATTGCTGTCGAAACGATCGAGGTATTCCTGCATTTTATCTCGTTTTACCCGGTAAACGGGCAGCGCCAGGAGCTTCTCAACCCGGGTATAAATTTCCTGAACATCGTGGTATTCTGAAATGGCAAAATTGTTTCCCATATTTGTTGGTATTCGTTTTACGACGAATTTAAATCATATAAATTGATTTTCAAATAAATTGAATTAAATTTGTTTTTTGAGAAAAATGTTATTTTGTAACATATTGAAAAAGAGATTTTAAAGTATTTGTGAATTTAGTTTGTAAAATGACCGTAAGTCATAAAAATGGGAATTAAAGAACGAAAACTTAGGGAAAAAGAGAATCGGAGAAAAGACATACTCGATGCAGCCGGAAAATTATTTTCGGGTAAAAAAGGTATGGATGCCACAATGGACGATTTGGCTGAACTTACCGAACTGGGGAAGGGAACTTTGTATTTGTATTTTCCGAATAAGGAAAGCATTTTGCTGGCCCTTGCCGGAAAAGGTGTTGGCCTGCTTCGGAAGCGGTTGAACCGTTCACTGGATGATGCAAAAACCGGAATTGAGCAGATATCTGATAGTGGCGATATTTTTGTCGAATTTCTGAGAGACAAACCGTTCTATTCGCAATTGCTGTTGAAATACGAACAAACTGTAATTACAGATGAGGAAACAGGAGAACGCAGTCTGCTTGTTGAGCCTGTTCTGGAGATTTTAAAAGATATTTTGAAAAAAGGCAAAAGTGACGGCACTTTGCGCGACGACATCGATACCTACGAATTGGTAACTATTTTATGGTCGCAGTTATTGGGTATTCTGAACACGCTTTCGGTTCGAAAGGACATTCTGCATATTTACAATATTGATGAAGAATGGATTGTAAAGGGGCATTACCGGGTAATTTTGCGCGGACTGATGCCGGCGTAGTCCTGATTACCGGCAAACCGAAGATTCCCGAACGATCAGTTCGATCGGCATTTTTATCGTTTCAAATTTTAGATTCTTATCCTTGTGCAGGATCTGCTGAATAATCAACTCGGCAGCCTTTTGTCCCATTTCAAATCCGGGTTGCTGCAAAGTAGTGATCGAAGGCGTAACCACTTCCGAAAAGGGCTCGTTACTAAAGCCAACAATGGCAATATCCTCCGGAACTTTTATATTCAGCTCTCTTAAAAACAGCACAGCGCTCAGTGCGGTGGTGTCGTTGGCACAAAAAATGGCGTCGGGTAGTGTTGGATTCTGAAGTAGTTTTTTTACCGCCAATTTTCCTTCGGCGCGCGATAAACTGTTGTGAATGATCATGGATTCATCAAACGGAATTTGCCCATCATTCAGCGCTTTCATATAGCCTTTCTGCCGGTTCTGATAGATTCTCAAATTCTGCGGTCCGCCAATCATTGCAATCTTTTTCCGTCCCTGATCGATGAGGTGTTTGGCGGCAATATAACCACCTTCAAAATCATCGACTACAATTTTATGCGCTTTGATTCCTTCCACAACCCGGTCGAAAAATACCAGCGGAATGTTCCGGTCAGAAAAAAGTTTTAAATGATCGTAAGTTGTGGTATTCATCCCGATTGAAAGAATCAACCCGTCAACACGGTTGGTAAACAGGGTCTGTGCTATTTTACTTTCCTTTTCAAAATCGTCGTTCGACTGCGAAATGGTCACCGTAAATCCCTGCTGGTAGGCTATATCTTCAATTCCACTGATCACCGAAGAAAAAAAGTGACGGTTGATCAGCGGAACGATGACGCCAATCGTATTTGTTCTTTTGGTTCTGAAATTCGCAGCTAAAGTATTGGGGCGATATCCCATTTCCTGCGCGGCTTTCTTGATCTTGGCTCGCGTGGCCTCGCTAATCAGCGGATTATCTTTTAAGGCACGCGAAACGGTGGATGCAGAAATGTTGAGCGCCCTGGCAATATCGTGAATTGTTGTCTCAGGTTTTTGGGTCATCGCCTTTTAATTTGACGGTAAAGTTAAGAATATTTCGCAAGTTATGCAATCGATTGCATTTTTGTGATTTTCTTCCTATTTTTGTTGGAACACTTTTATAAAACCGAAAGCGGTTGTCTGATCCTGAATAGGTCAGTTAAATCAAAAACAATTAAAGACAGTATAATATGGCTACAATTTATGAGGAAAGATTTGCTTATCATCCCGAGGATTTTAAATCGTACGGAACTGAGCGAATAAGAAAAGAATTTTTGGTAGAAAAATTAATGGATCCCGGAAATATCCGTTTGGTCTATTCATCGATCGAGCGCTACATTGTTGGTGGTGCTGTTCCGGTTGAAGAGGCTTTGCCGCTGGAAGCAATCGATCCGTTAAAAGCTGAATTTTTCTGTCAGCGTCGCGAGGTGGGAGTGATCAATGTTGCCGGACCTGGTTCAATCGTGGTTGACGGAACCGAATTTAAAATGGATTTTAAAGATGCCATTTATATCGGACAGGGAAGTAAAGAAGTGTTGTTCAAATCGGATGATGCATCAAATCCTGCGCATTTCTACATCAATTCGGCACCTGCTCACAAAGCATATCCAACAAAACACGTAACCATGGGCGATGCCAATGTGCTGCACCTCGGAGCGCTTGAGACTTCAAACGAGCGTAACATCAACCAGTTGCTGATTAACGGTGTGGTTGAAACCTGCCAGCTGCAAATGGGAATGACGGAGTTGAAAACTGGTAGCGTTTGGAATACCATGCCACCTCACCAGCACAGTCGCCGTAACGAAGTATATTTCTACTTCAACGTACCCGAAGGGCAAGCTATTTGTCATTTTATGGGCCAGCCAAACGAAACACGTCACATCTGGATGGCCAACGAACAGGCTGTAATTTCGCCTGAGTGGTCGATCCACTCTGCTGCCGGAACTTCAAACTATATTTTTATCTGGGGAATGGCAGGTGAAAATCTCGATTACACGGATATGGATGTGATCGCTCCAACTGATTTACGCTAATAAAAAATCAAAATTATGATACAGGAATTATTTAACCTTACCGGAAAAGTTGCCCTGATTACAGGGGGAACTCACGGAATTGGAATGGCCATTGGAAAAGTGCTTGGCCAGGCTGGCGCTAAAATATGTGTGAACGATATTTCGGAAGAAAAACTCGAGAGCTGCAAAGCTGAATATGCTGAATTTGGTATTGATGTTTATACGCTGAAATTCGACGTTACAAACGAAGCAGATGTTGATGCCGGAATCTCGAAAATTGAGGCAGAAGTTGGTGATATTGATATTCTGGTGAACAATGCCGGAATCATCAAACGCATTCCGATTCTCGATATGCCGGTAGCCGATTTCAAACAGGTAATCGATATTGACCTGGTGGCACCGCTCATTGTTTCAAAACGTGTTGCTCCAAAAATGATTGCAAAACGTTCAGGAAAGATCATCAACATGTGTTCGATGATGAGTGTTTACGGACGTAATTCGGTTTCTGCTTATGCGGCTGCAAAAGGAGGTTTAAAACTGCTTACGGCTAACATGACTTGCGAATGGGCGAAATACAATGTACAAATCAACGGAATTGGACCGGGTTACATTGCAACCTCGCAAACGGCACCAATCCGCGAAGGTGGTCACCCGTTCAACGACCTGGTTATGACTCGTACACCGGCAGGAAGATGGGGAGAACCTGAAGATGTTGGTAATGCGGCACTTTTCCTTGCATCGAAAGCCAGCGACTTTGTAAACGGACACGTGTTGTATGTTGACGGAGGTATCTTGGCCAACTTTGGTTATGTAAAAGGCGAAAACGATCTGCCGGAATAAGCGGTAAATCAACAAAATACAAAGAACCGTTCTGTGAATTTCCAAGTTTACGGAACGGTTTTTTTGCGTCATATTTTTCACCGCCATTTATAGGCTGGGTAGCTAACTGTTTTTCACCGTGGCTTTAACCCGGTGTAATTGATATCCCATTAACTAAAAAGGACTGCACTATTTAATTAAGAGGGAGTCACTTTTAGTTTTTGTCTTAGCGATTTTTGCGGGTTATTTTGCGGCTATTGCGAGGAATAAAATTAAGATTAAACCCGCAATATTTAAAAAAGTATTTGGATGAGCTGAGCTTAGAGCTTTAGCTTTTTTTTTCTATTTTTGCACCTCATTTCAAAAGAATTAAACGCATGTTCGAGAATTTAAGTGACAGGCTGGAACGGTCCTTTAAACTGTTAAAAGGCCAGGGGACGATTACTGAGATCAACGTTGCTGAAACTTTAAAAGATATCCGTCGTGCATTGCTTGATGCTGACGTTAACTATAAAATTGCCAAGAAATTTACCGACGATGTAAAAGATAAAGCGCTGGGACAGCAGGTACTTACCGCTGTTAAACCCGGGCAGTTGATGGTAAAGATCGTTAAAGACGAACTGGCTGAACTGATGGGCGGAAAAGCCGCCGAAATCGAGCTAAAAAGCAAACCAGCAGTGATTCTGATGGCAGGTCTGCAGGGTTCGGGTAAAACCACTTTCTCGGGCAAACTGGCCAACCTCCTGAAAAAGAAACAAGGCCGTCATCCTTTATTGGTTGCAGGCGACGTTTACCGTCCCGCTGCGATCGATCAGCTGAAAGTTTTGGGTGAACAGATCGGTGTTCCGGTTTATACCGAAGAAGGAAACATGGATCCGGTTAAGATTGCCAAAGCCGCTATCCAGGAAGCCAAAGCAAAAGGACACGATGTAGTAATTGTGGATACCGCAGGTCGTTTGGCTGTTGACGAGCAGATGATGAACGAGATCTCAGCTATCAAAGCCGCCATCAATCCCGATGAAATTCTCTTTGTTGTGGACTCGATGACCGGTCAGGATGCTGTGAACACAGCCAAGGAATTTAACGACCGACTCGACTTCGACGGTGTTATTCTTACCAAACTCGATGGTGATACCCGTGGTGGTGCCGCACTTTCAATCCGTTCGGTAGTTGAAAAACCGATCAAGTTTGTGGGTACCGGCGAAAAAGTGGATGCGCTTGACATTTTCCACCCCGACCGTATGGCCGACCGTATTCTCGGTATGGGTGACATTGTTTCGCTGGTTGAAAAAGCACAGGAACAGTTTGATGAGGAAGAAGCCAAGCGACTTCAGAAAAAACTGGCAAAAAATACTTTCGATTTTAACGACTTCCTGAAGCAGATCAACCAGATCAAAAAAATGGGTAACCTGAAGGATGTGGTTGGAATGATCCCGGGAATGGGAAAAGCCATGAAGAACATGGATATCGATGATGATGCCTTTAAACACATTGAAGCCATTATTTATTCGATGACTCCTATGGAGCGTGAGGATCCTTCCATTATCAGCGGATCGCGCAGAAAACGTATTGCAGATGGATCGGGAACCGATGTTCAGGAAGTAAACCGACTGTTGAAACAATTTGCTGAAACCCGCAAAATGATGCGCATGGTTTCGCAGGGCAAAAACGTTCAGCGGATGATGTCGGGCATGCAACAGCGTGGAAGAAGATAAAGTACAATACACGAGAATAAACTTCTAAGAAGAAAAATATGAACCTTATTGACGGGAACAAAGTAGCTGCCGAAATCAAGCAGGAAATTGCGGAAGAAGTAAAAAAGATTGTTGAAAGCGGAGGTAAACAACCGCACCTGGCTGCTGTTTTGGTTGGTCACGATGGTGGAAGTGAAACATACGTAGCATACAAGATTAAAGACTGTGAAGCCGTTGGTTTTAAGTCGTCGTTAATCCGTTACGAAGACGATGTTACAGAAGAAGAATTGCTGGCAAAAGTTGATGAGCTAAACAAGGATGAAGACCTGGATGGTTTTATCGTTCAGTTGCCTTTGCCAAAGCATATTTCGGAACAAAAAATTATTGAAGCCATCGATCCGAAAAAGGATGTTGATGGTTTTCACCCGATCAATGTAGGCCGGATGGTAATTGGTTTGCCATCGTTTGTTTCGGCCACACCATACGGAATTGTTGAGTTACTGAAACGATACAACATTGAAACCAGCGGTAAAAACTGCGTGGTGCTGGGACGAAGCAACATTGTTGGCCGCCCGATGAGCGTGCTGATGTCGCAAAAGGAAATGAACGCCACCGTAACAGTTGCTCACAGTCGTACCGCTAACCTGAAAGAGGTTTGCAGGAATGCTGATATTCTGATCGTCGCGATGGGAGTGCCGGAGTTTGTAAAAGGCGACATGGTGAAAGAAGGCGCCGTGGTTATTGATGTTGGAACTACGCGCGTAAAATCCGATCAAACCAAATCGGGCTGGAAATTGAAAGGTGATGTACTTTTCGATGAGGTAGCACCGAAATGTTCATACATCACTCCGGTTCCGGGTGGAGTAGGGCCAATGACCCGAACCTCACTTTTGCTGAATACGTTGCTTTCGGCTAAAAAAGAGATTTACAAATAAGTTTTATTACACAATTTTATATTTAGAAAGGGAGTCTCTATGATTCCCTTTTTTTGTGTTTGCAGCTTCTGATTAAAATCTTTCAAAATGTCAGCTTTATGGCCATTTGCTTACATTTCTAAAATATTTTTCTATTTTTGAGTTGAACTAAATCAAAAATCAAAAGAATTAGGAATGGAAAGTGTTGACAATAAGGAGGGAGCAAAGAAGCCGGATAGTAAATTCAAACAGGAAATTCATTCAAAAGTAATTCGAGCAGGAAAACGTACTTATTTCTTCGATGTAAAAAGTACCAGGAACGACGAGTATTATTTAACCATTACCGAAAGTAAAAAGCGTTTTGGCGACAATGGTAAGTTTACTTACGAAAAGCACAAAATCTTTTTATACCAGGAAGATTTCGAAAAGTTTATGGACAGCCTGAATGAGGTTGTTGGTTACATTCACAATAATCAGCCGGAAGGTGTTGTTGACCAGAACGACGAGACTAAGGAAGAGGTGGTATATGAAGAAAAAGAGCCGGCCAAAGATTACACCAACGTTGAATTCGACGATATTTAGAATCGATTTGGTCGCTTAATTCAATTCGCTTAATTCCAACCACCGAAACTCTTTCTCATCGAGAAGAGTTTTTATTTTGTCCAGTTCCAGCGATTTTTCATAGAGTTCATCGTGAGGCAGTTCGCCTGAATTCATCAGATCTTCAAGTTCAGTTTTTTGCTGTTCCAGCTCCGGGATTTCTTTCTCAAGCTGCTCGAACTCACGTTTTTCGTTAAACGAAAGTTTGCGTTTACTTTGTCCCTTTTCTTCTGACTTTCCCTTCGCCTGATCCTGAGCCTTTGCCTGATTCTGCGCCCTGTTATTCGCCTGTTCCTTTGCCTTTTCTTTCTCCTGATCTTCTTCAACTTTGTTGCGATAGATGGTGTAGTTCCCGGGGAAATCGATGACAGTGCCTTCTCCTTCGAATACAAAAAGATGATCGACGATCTTGTCCATAAAAAAGCGATCGTGCGAAACAATAACAACGCAACCGGCAAAAGCCTGAAGGTAATCTTCGAGCACATTCAGGGTCATGATGTCGAGGTCGTTAGTGGGCTCATCGAGGATCAGGAAATTCGGATTCTGCATCAACACCGTGCACAGGTACAAACGCCGTTGCTCGCCACCACTTAGTTTTTCGATATAGTTGTATTGTGTTTCGGGCGGAAACAGAAAGCGTGTCAGCATTTGAGTAGCACTCATTTTCGAACCATCTTCGAAATGGATGAATTCGGCAATCTTCTGGACGGCTTCAATTACCTTTTCTTTTGGATCGAATGAAATTCCTTCCTGGCGATAGTAACCAAATTTTATGGTACTTCCTATTTCAAGTGTTCCCGAATCCGGAGTTATGGTTTGTGTAACCAGGTTCAGAAATGTGGATTTCCCGGTTCCGTTCTTCCCGATGATGCCCACTTTTTCGAAACGCTGGAATTTATACGAAAAATCTTCTATTAGTTTGACACCGGGGTATGATTTCGAAATGTGATGCAGTTCCACGATCTTTTTCCCCAGCCGTGACGATTTTACGTTTAGTTCCACCTTGTCATCCCTCATTCTTTGCGAGGCGGTTTCCTTCAGATCGTAGAAAGCATTTATACGGTATTTGGCTTTGTGGCTGCGGGCCTGTGGCATCCGACGCATCCATTCGATTTCAGTGCGCAACAGGTTTTTCGCTTTAGCTACCGTGGCCTGCTGGATTTGGATCCTTTCTTCGCGCTTTTCAAGAAAATAGGAGTAGTTTCCCTGGTAGCGGTAAATCTGGTTGTCTTCCATTTCGATGATCTCGTTACACACGCGATCGAGAAAATAACGGTCGTGTGTCACCATCAATAGTGTCGACTTAGTTTTTTCGAGGTAACCTTCCAGCCATTCAATCATTTCCAGATCGAGGTGGTTGGTGGGCTCGTCGAGGATCAGCAGATCAGGTTGGTCTATCAACACTTTGGCCAGCGCAAGCCTTTTTTGTTGCCCGCCTGAAAGTTGCGAAACCAACTGATCAAGGAAATTAATTTTGAGTTGGCTGAGAATCTGTTTGATCTCCACTTCAATTGCCCAGGCATTTAGTTCATCCATTTTAGCCGAAATACTGGCAATTTCATCCTGGTTGTTTTTGGTTACTGCCAGCTCAAATGCTTTAACCGTTTTTATTTTCTCGTTGTCGCTGGTAAAAATTTCTTCAATAACGGTGTGCGAAGGATTCAAATCGGGGATCTGTTCAAAATACCCCACTTTTACATCGTTCGTGAGTGTTACATCGCCGGCATCAGCTGTATCTTTTTCCGCCAGAATATTCAATAATGAAGATTTCCCGGTTCCGTTTTTGGCAATCAGAGCCACTTTTTGGCCTTCGAAAATTGTGAATGAAATATTCTCGAAAAGCATGAGCTCACCCCAACGCTTCGAGAGGTTTTCGGCTTGCAGATATGGTTTCATATGTATTTTTAAGATTTGTCGGCAGCCGATTCTGCTGCTTTATTTTCTGCCAGCCTGTCTTGTTCTTCAAACAAGATATTGAGGAATGCAGGAATATTTTTAGCGGTTTCGCTGGCCGGAGAGTTGCATAAAAATGCTATACCGATTTCATCGTCTTCGCAATAGGCAATTTCGGCTTTATAGCCCGATACAAAACCACCATGGTAGGCTACGCGTCGGCCTTTGTAATCAACAATGCGCCAGCCTATGGAATATTGTTTCGACTGAATGCCACGTCCCCAGCTCCTGAAATAATTTCTGCTTAATGGCGATTTTACCTGCGGGGTAAAAATGGTCTCACGCGCATGTTTCGATAAGGCTTTCGATTCCGGATCGGTAAGCTGCGCAAGCAAATTTCCAAGATCAGAAATACTGGCATTTACGCCGGCAGCCGGTGCAGTGTTGTAATAGCGGTCATTCAGTCGCATCGGACTAAATCGATTATGCCCCTTGTTGAAATGTGGCCAGGCTTTATTATCATCGTTCTCAAAAGCGTCAAAACCTACGGATGCGTCATGCATCCCAAAAGGTCCAAAAACTTTTTCCTGCATCAAGGCATCGTAGTTTTTTTTGGTTTTTGCTTTCGTGATTGGATCGTAAATGCTGTACACCACATTTTGATAACCATAAAGTTGTCCGGGTGCTGCAGTGACGTCAACTTCATCAAGCCTTTCTATTATTTTATCAAGCGGAACATGATCTTCAACCATCAGGTCGTAAGCATGCGGGATCAATCCTGAAGTGTGGCTCAGTATATGACGAATCCGCAGTTCGTTGGTGCTTTTTTGAGTTTTAAGCGAAAAATCGGGAATGTAATCAATGACTCTGTCATCGAGATCAACAATATCCTCATCATCGAGAATGCCGGCCAAAACACCGGTAATTGATTTTGAGACGGAAGCTAATCTGAAGATGGTGTTTTTATCGATTGGTTCGTTGCTTCCGGCTTTGCGAACGCCATAACATTTCATAAGGGCAATTTTGCCTTTATAGGTAACCACTGCTGCAGCTCCAACCACTCCCGATGCTTTTACATTAGCATCAAGTATGCTGTCGAAACGGGCCAGGGGATTTTGAATTTCTATAACAGGATTGTAGGGTGGTGGAGTAGGTTCTTCAACCTGTGCTACTTCAACAGGTTGACTTTTGAAGGATTGCATCTTAAAAGCAATCAGCAGTAGTACTGCCAGAATAACAACAAAGTAGTATCTTTTCTTCCTCATCTAACTATAATTCCTTCCGCATTTCTCACAAAAATAAAACTTTATCGACTAAATGAAAGTGATGCGGGTAATGAAGATTAAATAATTATAAACCATTTAGTATTAATATCAAAGACAGCTAATAAAAAAGCCGGTCAACACCGGCTTTTTATACGTCTGTTTAATTATTAACTTAAAACCATTTCTATAAAGGGGAGAAATGGTGCTTAAGCGTTACACTTATATAGACACCAATAATGGAAAATTGTTACAAGAGGAGTAAAAAAAAATCAATTATTTTTGAGCAAAACTGAATAATTATGCAAAAACGGGAATTATTCGAATATGTCATTCAATATTTCGAGGAGGCGATGCCAATTGCGGAGACCGAACTGGATTATGAAGATCCTTTTCAATTAATTGTTGCGGTAATACTATCTGCTCAATGCACTGACAAGCGAGTAAATCAAATTACCCCGGATTTGTTAAAACGTTTTCCGACACCCGAAAAAATGGCTGAGGCCGAACCGATGGAGGTGTTTGACTACATTAGAAGTTGTTCGTATCCGAATAATAAAGCCAGGCATTTGGTGGGAATGGCGCAGAAACTTATCGAATTGTACGACGGTGTGGTTCCCAGTGATGTGGATGATTTGCAGAAATTACCGGGAGTAGGAAGAAAGACGGCTAACGTTATTGCTTCGGTTGTGTATAATAAACCGGCATTGGCAGTTGATACGCATGTTTTTAGGGTAGCTGCACGTATTGGGTTAAGCACCAATGCAAAAACGCCGCTGGCCACCGAAATGCAACTGATGAAATACATACCGGAAGAATTGGTGCCCAAAGCGCATCACTGGCTGATTTTGCATGGCCGCTACACTTGCCTGGCCCGCAAACCAAAATGCGAAAAATGTGGTTTGACCCAAGTTTGCAAATTCTACAAGAAAGAGATGAAAAGGACGTGAATTAAAGTTCAATCCGGAACAGACCACCACTGTCAATGCAAACCGCCAACATGCATTGAAGTAATCTCTTATTTAACCAGAATCCAGTGATTCTTCTTCAATACGAAAAGGATTACAGTAGTAAAAAAAAAACACCCGACAGAACATATTCCACCAGGTGTTTTTACTACTATTATCAATACTAATCTATAATCCTTTTGCCAGCATGTAATACACTTCGTTCCATTTTAATTCTTTTTTGAATTCAGGAACCTTGGTGTCTTTACCAATAATCACAAATTCAATATCGGCATATTCTGCAAATGTTTCAATAAAATCAGGCGTCAATGCAAGCGTAAATACAGAGTGGTGTGTTCCACCAGCGTAAATCCAGGCTGCAGCGCCGTCGGCAAGGTTCGGATGCGTTTTCCAGAATGCCGATGCTACCGGTAATTTTGGCATGGTATCAAGTGGTTCGATCACATCCAAAGTATTCACAATTATACGGAAACGGTTACCCATATCGATCATGGTAACATTCATGGCGTCGCCGGTTTCGCTTTCGAAAATCAAACGGGCAGGAGCATCTTTTCCACCGATTCCAAGTGGCTGAACTTCGAGACGTGGTTTTTTAGCGGCAATCGAAGGACAAATTTCCAACATATGAGCTCCCAAAACAGCTTCGTTCGCCGGATCAAGGTGATAAGTGTAATCTTCCATAAACGAGCTACCACCTTTCATGCCTTCCGACATGGTTTTAACAATGCGAAGCAATGCAGCCTGTTTCCAGTCACCTTCGGCACCAAAACCATAACCGGCAGCCATCAAACGTTGCGAAGCCAATCCAGGCAACTGACTTAAACCGGTAAGGTTCTCGAAGTTTGTAGTGAAGGCTTTAAAATTACCATCTACCATGAAGCGTTTCAAAGCGATTTCGTAACGTGCCTGAACACGTACATTTTCGTGATATTCGCCACCTGGTTTGCAGTTTTCAGCAACTGCATATTCTTGTTCGTATTCTTTGTAAAGTTCATCAACTTCGGCATCGGTGACTTTATCAATGTATTTTACCAAATCGCCAAGACCATAAGCATTAATCTGCCAGCCAAATTTAATTTGAGCTTCAACTTTATCTCCTTCCGTAACGGCCACTTCGCGCATGTTGTCACCAAAACGTGCAACTTTCAGTCCTTGAGAATCGGCCCATCCAATTGCAGTTCGTACCCAGTTTCCAACCTGAGTCTGAACATTTTCGTCCTGCCAGTGACCAACAACTACTTTACGGTTTTTACGCATGCGGGCGTTAATGAAACCGTATTCGCGGCCACCGTGTGCACTCTGGTGAAGGTTCATGTAATCCATGTCGATTTCGCTCCATGGAAGATCGCGGTTAAATTGAGTATGCAGGTGCATGTATGGTTTGCTCAGTGCTTTCAGACCACCAATCCACATTTTAGCGGGAGAGAAAGTGTGCATCCAGGTGATAATACCGATACAGTTTTTATCAGCACTTGCCTCAACACAAATATTCAGAATTTCGTCGGGAGTTTTTACAACCGGTTTAAAAACAACTTCAACCGGAAGTTTACCTGAAGCGTTTAATCCGTCAACAATTTTTGAAGAATCTACGTCAACCTGTTGTAAGGTTTTAGGTCCGTATAAGTGCTGGCTACCAGTCACGAACCAAACTTTCATATCTTTAATGTCTGTCATCTGTTATTGATTTATTTTGTCGCTAAAGTAATAAAAAATCCAATAAACGTAAAAATTACACTTTTAAAAATAGTTAATTATTCCGGAAGTATAAAACTGCCCGTTCTGAAACGTTCAAAAGTATTTTACGATAGTAATGAAGCTGTATTGCTGATCATTTCCCATGCAGCTTTTACATGTTCTTCTTCCGTATTAGTTTGCCCAATGCTCATTCGCAATACAACCTGATCGTTTAATTTAGTATGAGTGAAGAATAGTTTACCTGTTTCGTTAATGGCATTCATTAATTTCATATTGAAATCGTCGCCCTTTTTGTGCCTGAAACACACCAGGTTTAAAGGTGGCTCCACTACCAATTCAAAATCATCTGATTCGTTAATCCAGTTGGTAAATGTGCGAGTGAGTTCAACGTGTTTCCTGATGTGGAATTGCAGTCCTTCAACTCCGTAGTGGCGGATAACAAACCAAAGTTTGAGCGAACGGAAGCGCCGTCCAAGTTGTACGTGCCAGTCGCGGTAATCAAATACAGCACCCGATTCGGTGGCTTTGTTCTTCAGGTATTCAGGAAGAATGGAGAAGGTATTAATGAGTTCGTTGCGGTTGGCTACCCAAAAAACATCGCAATCGAAATTGGTAAACATCCATTTATGTGGATTAAAGCAATAGCTGTCGGCCAGTTCAACACCGTCCATAAAATGACGGAACTCGGGACAAAGCATTGCGGTTCCCGACATAGCCGCATCGATATGAAACCAGCAATTTTCCTTATTGGCAATTTCCCCAATTTCTCGCAGCGGATCCATGGCATTTGAAGAAGTTGTTCCTAGTGCTCCGCAGATAAAGAAAGGTTGTAATCCGGCGTCCTTATCTTTCTGAATTTGAGATTCGAGCACTTCCGGACGCATCGCAAATGTTTCATCCACAGCAATCAGTCGAAGGTTGTCTTTGCCAATCCCCGCCATTTTTATGGCTTTTTCGAGCGATGAGTGGGTTTGAGTTGAAATGTAAGCGACCAGTTTTTGGCGAACGCCCGTTTTATTCGATTCATATTGAGTGGCTCTTTCGCGTGCTGCAATAACAGCTGTAAGTGCCGATGTTGAAGCTGTATCCTGAATCACTCCGCCGCCACTTGAAGTGGATTTGAATTTCTCTGGCATGCCCATCATTTCGGCCAGCCAATCCAGAACGCGGGTCTCCACCTCGGTAGCTGCCGGGCCGGTTGCCCAGATCATTCCCTGAACTCCCAGTCCCGAAGAAACCAAATCGCCTAAAATGGACGGGAATGAAGTATTTGAAGGGAAATAAGCAAAAAAGTTGGGTGACTGCCAGTGGGTGATCCCGGGCATGATTTTCTCATCGATATCCTGCATCATCTGCTCCATCGATTCACCTTTTTGTGGCGGATGGTTGGGCAGTGATGAAATGATTTCACCAGGTTTTACCTGCGACAGTACAGGGTATTTTTCAATGTTCTCGTAATAATCGGCAATCCAGTCGATAATTTTTTTGCCCTCTGTTCTGAACTGCTCGGGGCTCATGTGGTAGTTTTGGTTTTCCAACGTTATTCGGTTTTATTTAACCGTAAATATACCAATTATGTGGAATGCTGAATCTCAAATTGGCTACTTATAAGTACAGAAAAGAAAACAGGATTTCTTCATTAAGAAAGAAATGAAGTTTCAGTATTTCACACGAAAATCCGAAAAGTTCTCTGTGATTTTCATTTCAACAACCGAAACGGTAGTTACGCGGGAAAGGGGAGGGCCGATACGAAGGTAATCGACAAAAGTATCCAGGACCGCTTTTTCGCCCTGAACCATAACTACAACTCCACCGCTTGGTGTGTTTCTTACCCAACCGGTTAAATCGAAAATGGTGGCTTGTTTCTGCGTGAAATATCTGAATCCAACGCCTTGAACCCGACCACTTATCTTAATTTCGTATTGAAGCATTTTAAACCGTATAAAGTGCCAAACAATTCTATTACTTTTTTACAATGGTAAGATTCCTGAAACTGCCATCGGAGCCGTTACCTACCCAGAAACCAACTTTTCCTGTTTGAAACGCACTTTTCATTTTAACCGCTAAAGATGGTTCTTCTGCATCATCAACATAAACTTTCACATTTGGCCAGCTAACTTCTATTTTAGCATGAAACCAGTCATTCGGATCAGGGATCGGCGTGACCGGATTTTCGAATTGTTCAGGAAAATCGGACCGAAGTTTATGCCATGCGAATTCGGGATGACTGATGTATTGAACCGAGTGACCGGCCCGCTCCGGCTTTTTAAAGTTAAAGGGGCGGAAGTATACGGCATTATAACTGTTTTCATCCTGGATATGAAAGGCAATGCCAAGAAAACTGCGCTGCAACACATCTTTCCCTTTTAAATCCACTTCGATCGTTCCATTTTCAAATTCAAGATTCTGATAAACCACCAATCCGTCTCCTTCGTTTGAATTCAACAAAATACTCTCGATCTTGCCAAGTTCCGCCATAATACAAGCAATCTCTCTATTGTAGACCACCCATTCTTGTTTATCTGACGCACCGGGAAGTTCTGGTTTTACAAGCTGAGCAAACAGGTTAGTTGTAAACAGTACCAGCACTATGGGTATGATTAAATGTATCCTAGTCATCTTGTTTGTTTTTAAAAAACTCAACGGTTTCGTTTTGCGACAGCGCCCAAATGGAATAAACTCCAACAGCTGTTCCGATCGGAAAGTTAATCAGTTCAAGTACTGAAATTATAAGTGTTAAAATGCGGGCCCATTCTTTACGTTTAAACAATCCGATTCCGGCCAGGATGGATGGTAAACTGAGGATGGTACAAACTACGATCATTACATTCGCAATGATTGAGAGAACCATTTGTGCATCGTGATCGCCACTGAAATCGCCTACAAAATGGAGAATAGCGAAGACAATTCCGATAATGATTAATCTTAAGATACTTAGCCCGATTTGAAGTGCTGCAACAATGTTAATGTGTTTTTCCATGACGTATTGTTTTTTGTTTGTGTTTTGAATTTACAAAAACTCCTGCGTATTCTGTAAAGTTTTAGATGAACCACAACAAATCGTCGTTAAATTAGTTATTCTGGTAGGGATTAATCAATTGAAAAATATAATTTTGCAACGATAATTTTGAGAGGAGGAGTAAAATGGAAATTTTAAAAGTGATTTTGTTTGCCTTTGCAGTGTTAGCAGTTGGGATCTTTGGAATAGCAGTTCGAATTGTATTTCTGAAAGGTGGAAAATTTGTGAATACCCATGTTGGAGGTAACAAATACTTGAAACGCCAGAAAATACATTGTGCGCAGACCCAGGATAAAATGGAGCAGCGTGATGCCTGGCGCAAAGTCAAATTTAATAACGCAACTATTGCATCAGATATAAAAGTCGGTAAGTAACCGGCTTTTTTTATGCTCAAAATTGAGGAATTGTCAAATTGTAAAACTGCTAAACTGTTAACTTCGACTTTGCTTATTGCCAATTGAAGGATTGAAGGACTGAGGGACTGAAGGATTGAACGCATGGAAGCTACAATCCTCTGAATACTGAGAATGCCAACTACTACTGCCAACTGCAACTTTGCCTATTGCCAATTGAAGGACTGAAGGATTGAAGGATTGAACGCATGGAAGTTACATTCCTCGGAATACTGAGACTGTCAACTGTACTGCCAACTGTAACTTTGCCTATTGCCTATTGCCTATTGCCAATTGAAGGATTGAGGGACTGAAGGATTGAATGTAAGGAAGCTACAATCCTCGGAATACTGAGACTGCCAACTGTACTGCCAACTGTAACTTTGCCTATTGCCAATTGAAGGATTGAGGGACTGAAGGATTGAATGTAAGGAAGCTACAATCCTCGGAATACTGAGACTGCCAACTGCTACTGCCAACTGAACACTTTCCTACTTTCTGAGGTACTTTTTAAATCCATCTGACATGTAAACCTGGTTATCCCCGTTTTCATCAGCATAAATAAAGTAGATCTCCATATCGGGTATTTGTTCAGCAATTTTAATTCCTTCGTCTTTTCCAAGCACCATAAATGAGGTGGCAAATGCATCAGCAGTCATACAGTCGCTGGCCAGAACGGTGGCGCTAAGCAGGCTGTGTTGCACCGGATAACCTGAACCAGGGTCGATTGTATGCGCGTATTTTTTTCCGTTTTCTTCATAAAAATTAAGGTAATTCCCTGAAGTTGCCAGCGCATGATCGGGCAGCATAATGGCCGCATTTAAACTGGTGTTGAACGGATCTTCGTTCGGTTCGCGAATACCGATTGTCCACACTTTTCCTTTTTCGTTTTTACCTTTGGCAACCACTTCTCCGCCAATATCAATCATGTAATTTTCGCATCCCTTCGCCGCAAGCAATTCACCTATCAGATCGCAGGTATAACCTTTTGCGATGGCGCTCATATTGAGTTGCATGGCCGGGTTGCCTTTTACGATCTTTCCATCGATTAAGTTAACCTTGTGGTAGCCGGTAAAAGCTTTTAGCGAATCTACAATTTCGGGTGTCATTCGTTTACGGTCATCCGGCCCAAAGCCCCAGGCGTTTATCAGCGGTCCGGCAGTAATGTCAAAAGCACCACCGGTGATTTCCGAAATTTCTTCAGCACGATTAAAGCAGTTTATGAATTCCGGTTCAGGCGTAACGTCAATGTTGCGATTTATTTTTGTGATGGTAGCCTCCTTTTCGTAATGCGAAAAAATAAGTGTTAATCGATGAAACTCCTCGTCAATCTGCTTTTGAAAGTCGGAGCCGTCGGGGCTTTCGTATTTAATGTTGTAATAGGTGCCGTAAACCGAACCGTTGTTGGCAACATATTTTGGGCTGCCTGGATTACAGGCACCGAGTGCAATAAGCAGCGCTAAAACAATGAATTGTACAGAAGGAATCTTCATCACTTACATATTTCCAGCGAAATTATAAAATTCGTGATAGAACAAGGTTTTATTTTCGCTTTTAATGCTTGATTACCGTCCTCGTTCAATAAATCTACAAATCAATAATCGAGGATATTGTATTTTGTACATAAAAGAAATGTTTTGTTGTTTCTGTAAGTAGTTTTCTGTAATATTACGACCATAAAGTACGGGCAAAAGACAAGTCCGGGAAAATTGCTAAATCAAAACACAAATCAACACTCAATGAAACTGAATTTTATTGATATTCTCATCATTTTTACCTATCTGATTGCCACGGTTGTAATTGGCCTGGTTCTTAAAAAAGTTGCGCAGAAAAGTAAGTCGAACTATTTGCTGGGAGGGAACAAATTGCCCTGGTACATGCTTGGCTTGTCGAATGCATCCGGGATGTTTGATATTTCGGGAACCATGTGGCTGGTAACGTTGCTTTTTGTTTACGGACTAAAAAGTATCTGGATCCCCTGGCTGTGGCCGGTTTTCAACCAGGTTTTTTTGATGGTGTTTCTGAGTATCTGGTTGCGGCGCTCAAAAGTAACAACCGGAGCCGAATGGATCAACACCCGTTTTGGTCGCTCGCGCGACAGTAACCTTTCGCATGGTGTTGTTGTTGTGTTTGCACTCATTATGTGTTTAGGCTACCTGGCCTATGGTTTTATAGGGCTCGGAAAATTTGTAATGATATTTATCCCCTGGGACATTGTTGCGCCTTATATACCTTTTAATGTTCCAATAGAATACGTTCCGCACATTTACGGAATCATGTTTACCATGTTTGCTGTGTTTTATGCCGTTTTGGGCGGTATGACCAGTATTGTTTGGGCCGATGTGCTTCAATACATCATCATGACTATTTCGGCTATTCTGATTGGTGTTCTGGCAATGAAAGCGCTTGCCGTTGAAACGTTGAATGTGCCGGAGGGCTGGGCTTCTCCGTTTTTTGGCTGGAAGCTTAATGATTTGAACTGGACCGGAATTATCGACGAAGTGAATGCAAAAATTGCCAGCGACGGTTATTCACTATTCTCTATCTTCTTTATGATGATGGTGTTTAAAGGTGTGCTGGTTTCAATTGCCGGGCCGGCACCAACTTACGATATGCAGAAGATCCTGTCGACCAAATCGCCAAAGGAAGCTGCGAAAATGAGTGGTTTCGTGTCGGTGGTGTTGATGCCGATCCGTTACTTTATGATCGCCGGTTTTGCTGTTTTGGCCATTTTATATTACGACAAGTTGAACCTTTTAGTAGCCGGGCAAATCGACTTCGAACAAATTCTTCCTTCTGCCATTGCCGAGTTCGTGCCGGTTGGTTTTATGGGGCTGCTGCTGGCCGGATTGCTTGCAGCTTTTAACTCAACCTTTGCCGGAACACTGAACGCTGCCCAGGCTTACATTGTAAACGATATTTACTTGCGCTATGTACGCCCCGATGCCGATAACCGCCAACTTAAAAATATGAACTACCTCACCGGTATTCTGGTAGTGATCGTAAGTATCATTTTTGGAGTTTTTGCGCAGGATGTTAACAGCGTGCTGCAGTGGATTGTTTCGGCGCTTTACGGAAGCTACGTGGTGTCGAATGTGTTGAAATGGTACTGGTGGCGTTTCAACGGCTATGGCTATTTCTGGGGAATGGTGTTTGGCCTGATTCCTGCACTAATCTTCCCGTATGTTTTCTCCGAAACACTTGATTTATATTATTTCCCCTGGTTGTTGCTCATTTCAACCGCAGGTGCAATTCTGGGGACTTTCCTTACCAAACCTACCGATGAGGCTACATTAAAGGATTTCTATAAAACAGTAAATCCCTGGGGATTCTGGGGGCCGATCCGCGAAAAAGTGATGGCCGAAGATCCTGATTTTGTTCCGAATAAAACATTTAAACGCGACATGTTTAACGTGGTAATTGGTACCATCGCACAAACGGCATTGGTGGCTCTCCCGATTTATGTGGTATTGCAGGATGCCATCCCGATTTGGATAACGATAGCGATTACTGTGGTGTGCTTATTTATTCTGAAAAAGACATGGTGGGATAAACTTCCTGAAAACTAATAACATTTATGAAACCGACATACGAACAATTTGAAGATCGCCTGGCTCAGCTTAAAAAAGAGCACGAAAAATTATTGACCAAGGCGAATAAAAAAGATATAAAAAACTACAACGGTATTTACTACCGCTATAAGCGCCCGATTGTAACGGCGGCGCATACGCCACTGCACTGGCGCTACGATCTGAATTTCGACAGTAATCCGTACCTGATGCAGCGCATTGGTATGAATGCTACGTTTAACAGCGGTGCAATTTATCTCGACGGCAAATACCTGCTGATGGTTCGTACCGAAGGCTGGGACCGCAAATCGTTTTTTGCTGTTGCCGAAAGTCCGAACGGGATCGATAACTGGCGGTTCTGGGACCGCCCGGTAACGATGCCCGAAACCGAAGATCCGGAAACCAACGTGTACGATATGCGCCTCACGAAACACGAAGACGGTTGGATCTACGGCGTGTTTTGTTCCGAACGAAAAGATAAAACGGCACCTGCCGGCGATACTTCGCAGGCAACAGCAAGCGGTGGAATAGCGCGCACAAAAGACCTGGTAAGCTGGGAACGTTTGCCCGATTTTATTTCGCACCACGGACAACAACGCAACCTGGTTTTGCATCCCGAATTTGTGGATGGAAAATACGCTTTTTACACCCGCCCGCAGGATGGCTTTATTGAAGTTGGCGGCGGTGGCGGCATCGGCTGGGCACTGGTTGATGACATTACAAAAGCTGAAGCGCCCGAAGAAATCATTATCGACGAGAAGATCTACCACACCATAAAAGAATTAAAAAACGGTCAGGGGCCGGCACCCATTAAAACAGAAAAAGGTTGGTTACATCTGGCTCACGGCGTTAGAAATTGCGCAGTCGGTTTGCGCTACACCCTGTTTATGTTTATGACAGCTCTGGAAGATCCATCGAAAGTGATTGCCCGGCCCGGTGGCTATTTTATGGCGCCCGAAGGTGAGGAGAGGATAGGCGATGTATCGAATGTACTGTTTGCCAATGGCTGGATTCGTAACGAAAACGATGAGGTGTTTATTTACTACGGATCGTCGGATACACGCATGCACGTGGCAAGCACTACGGTTGATCAGTTGATCGACTACTGCCTGAACACGCCTGAAGATGGCTTGCGCTCGGCAACAAGCGTACAAACCATCAATCAGCTTATCGATAAAAACGAGGGCTGGTATTAGTCCTGCAATCATTGTCGAGACTCATCGGATAACTCGTTGTTGTATCAAATAGTCATCCGATGAATACATGTACGTGCGAAGCTGACTAACACGGGCATTTATGCCCGTGAACTGGATTCCACTTTACTTTGGACTTTAGTCCTTTATTCTTCAATTTTAGGGCTAAAGCCCATTCGCTTAAGTCGTGTTTTTCCCCGGCATGAATGCCGGGGTTAGTCAATAAATTCTTTTACCTTCACAGAAAAAAAACATTAAATAGGATATCTCATATGAAAAAATACAACTGGGCCGTTCTGGGCTGTGGGAAAATTGCCCACAAATTCATCAGCGATCTGAAGTTACTTCCAAATGCCAATTTATATGCTGCGGCATCGCGCGATCTCGACCGGGCACAAAGTTTCGCCAGCGAGTGGGGTTTCGAAAAAGCTTATGGCAGTTACGAGGAGATGGTAAACGATCCCGGGGTGGACGTAGTTTATATTGCCACGCCGCATTCGCACCACCACGAACATACCCTGCTTTGCCTCAAGCATAAAAAAGCGGTTTTGTGCGAAAAGGCTTTCTCGCTGAATGGGAAAGAGGTGAAGGAAATGATCGATACCGCAAAAGCCACCAATACTTTTCTGATGGAAGCTTTCTGGACCATGTTTCAACCCAGTTTTCAGCAGGCGATGGAGATCCTGCAATCAGGCGAATTGGGAAAACTAAAAATCGTTCGTTCCGATTTTGCCTTTAATGCTCCCTTCATCGAAGACAAACGTTTGTACAATGTTGAGCTCGGTGGCGGTTCGCTGCTCGATATTGGTATTTACCCGGTATTTGCGGCACTCACTTCGCTGGGTGTTCCAAAAACCGTAAAAACCTTTGCCGACTTCAGCCCAACCGGATCGGAAGAAAGCATCAACATGATTTTTAAATATACCGATGGCGCTATGGCCAGCCTTACTTCGAGTTTTGCGGCACATTCGCCCACACAAACCGAATATTTGTGCGAAAAAGGGTACCTGGTACTGAATCCGCGCTGGTTTACGCCAACCAACATAACCATAATGAAGGAAGGCGAGGAGCCCAAAACACTTCCGAAGCAACACCGCGAAGGCTGGGGCTACCAGTACGAAGCCGAACACGTGATGGAATGTCTTGACAAGGGATTGATCGAAAGCCCGAAGATGACCTGGAAACTGAGCCAGGATCTGATCGATCTGCTCGACCGGATTCGGATTGATGCCGGCATTTTCTTTGGCAACCGCGATAAGAATATGTTTTTCTAGCGGAAAAATATTGATCTGCAAACTAATGAATAACCCCGGCATTTATGCCGGGGATCGTGGAGAACATAGATGGATGGCGGGCTTTAGCCCATGGTGTATGATGAATGGGCTAAAGCCCCTGTGTACGATCGGGGATTGCAGCAGCCCCAGCCTGAAGGCTGGGGTTAGTAAGCCCACTTCACTAATCTGTCTGAAAATAAATTGAAGTTGAACTTACAATTTGTAAACTAACTTATTCCTGACCCCCTAACCCCCCGCAGGGGGAAGGTTTCTCTTCTTCGGGGAGGCTAATAGGAGGCAGCTACTTAAAAATTGAAAGAGGAAAATTCATTTGCTCCACTTTTGAGGCCGTTTCTTGAATAAGAAGCAACCGAAACCAAATTACTGACGAGGCATACCCGGTCCGCCTTGACCGCCCTGGCCTCTTCTCGCTCTCATTTCTTCCTGGTAAACCTGGTATTTTTCCCACTGTTCCTCCGAAAGCACTTCTTTCATTTTTTCGTTCTGTTCTTCACGCATCTTCTGCCACTGTTCGCGCATAGCTTCAAAGTCGCCTTCGCCGCCTTGCCTGCCTTCCTCGCGCATTTTACCCATTTTCTCGAAGTTATCCATCAGAATTTGACGCACCTGCTTCTCCTGGTCGCTGCTCAGATCGAGCGTTTCGTTCATGCGTTCAATCTGGCGATCGACCATGGCTTCCGGATCAAAATTGCCGGGTCCCATTCCGTTCCCGGAGCCAAAGTTTTGCTGCGATGAGTTACGATTGCTGATTCGGTCGCAGCCTGTCGACAGGGTGATTACAAACACCAGTAATAAAAAAACGATTCTGCTCATTTGAATTATTTTTAAAGTTTGATTTATTGAATAGTACGAGCACCAATTGATGCTCCGTCAAGTTTAGAAAACTTGGATGTTCTGCAGGACAAAAGGTTTAATCCGATCACATTTTATTTTGATATTTCAACCTTCAGCGAGACTCCTGAATTGACTAGCCCCGGTCTTCCTGCCGGATTGTGAAGAGATAAGCCTTCGCCTGATCTTGGGTGTTGAATAACCCCGGTCTTCCTACCGGATTGTGAAGAGATAAGTCTGCAGCCTAATCTTGGGTGTTGAATAACCCCGGTCTTCAGACCGGGGGCGCTGATCCGCCGATCAGAAATGGGCTTTAGCCCGAAGTCGTAGTAAAGGATGTCATCTTTCGAAAAGATGACATCCTTTATTGGAAATTGAGGCCATTGACCCCGGCATTTAAACGAAAAATCATTTTTCCGTGCTTTTGCCCGCGGCAACGGGGCGAAAAAGTGTTTGGGCAGGCCATTGCCCGTGGCAATAACATGAAAAAGTATTTTTACAGGCAATTTCCTGCGGCAACAAGGCAGAAAACCATTTTCGCGGCTTTTTGCAATGTACTGCGCCCCAAACGACTACCCGCCTGTAAAATCTTTTAATGAAATAAAAACAAGGATTAGAAATTATGTTTATTTTAGAAAACAAAAATCGAATTGGAACCCAATACATTGAAAACCGCTCTTGCAAATATTAAAAGTCCCTCGGGCCTAATTCCTGACTTTTAAAAAATAAAAAACGTAAACATAACACATTGCATATCATCATAGCCGTAAAAAGCCAACGCCAAAACCAAAGCTACGAGACATGCAATTACCGTTAGCGGCCAGTTTGACGCATATAAATTACTGAAATAGGTTGACCAAAAATTAGTCATCTTATTTAAAAGAAATATGAAACAATAAACAATCTAAAAAACCAATGCATAAAGAATAAATGAAATGATAAAAAACATTCTACTTATTAGTATTTTAATATTCTTCTCTTATTCTATGGGAGATGCATCCGAACTACTGCATTATGACGTGGAAAAGGAACATACTCTAAATGAATTGACTCAAGCCAAAGTTGAGAAAATAGAAAACTTGGATGTGAGGTCATTTATAAAAATAATGACAGAAAATTATCATGCAAATTCAAAATTAAATTTTGTGACATTTAAAGGAGAATTTCCTCTCAATTGGATAAAGAAAGAAGATATAGAATATTTAATTTCCATTATACATTCGAAAAAAAAATGTTGTTCGTATAAACATTATTACTCATCTTACATTTCTTCTGATTATGCAGAGGTTGGAGGGTTTGCAATTATTTTTTTAAACTCATTCATCAATAATAAAAAAATAAATTTGGGACTAAATAGTAATCCAAGGACAGACGAAAAATCGATAAAAAAGATTAATAACTGGTATTTAAACGAGTTTAAAAAGGAATAAAAACCGAACCGCTAACAAAGAAAATGTAAACTTAGGAAGTACATATTGCAGGGCGGGGTTCGGTGGTACGCCAACTGCGGAATGACCTGGTCGATTTCCCTTTGGTCAATTCTCGTTTCGCAGTTCTCCCGATTGCTATCAGGACGCACCGGCGAGCTTGCTCCAAATCAAAAGGACATTTTGTAATTATTTTCCGAAAAATGTTACTACCGATCCCGGAAGCATTTCAATATCAACAGCACCGTCGCTTACATTAAACGTGCCAATAGCCTTGTAGCGGTCCGCGTCATATCCTTCTGCATCAACCGTACGAAAAGCTTCAAACTGCTTGTACTTTGAGCCATGTATTTCAACAGTAACTTTCTTTACTTTTTCGCCTGATGTATTTACAACGATAAAGGAATCAGTATTTTTTGTCCGATCCTGCGCAAATCCAATTACAGCAATTTCAGAATTCATGGCAAAAGTTCGCACCACTTTCATACCCGGTTGTCCGGCACACGAAGCCTGTTTATAAAAATAGTATCCTTTTCTAACCTGGTAATTTCCGTCTTCATTTACCTGAATGGCATTGCCTGGATTTGGATCGCCACCTACCCAGTGGGCCGGTCGCTGGATTCCTGCCCAGGGAATAATGGCGTTCACCTTCGAAGTGTAAATGTTTCCATGAATTTGCTTTACAAAACTTGCATCCATATTGGCCCAACTTGTTGAAGTGACCCATGTGTGCAGTTCCGGGCGCTGTTTACGTAAAATATCATTTGGATAACTGTTGTGTTCACCAAACCAGGTTCCGTAAATTCCGTTATAAAATCCGTGCGTAGTAATCAGCCCCAGGTTTTTAACGGCTTCCTTATCATTAGCAAGAAAATCAGCGTACCCCCAGCCTACAAAGCGATACCAATTTGATGGTTCGCCATTTGTAATTCCAACATCTTCCAATCCATATTTCTTCATCATTTTTGGCATGTATTTTACAAATTCATTGACTTGAGCCGGTGGCCAGTAAAGGTTGAAATCATGGCCAAACCAATCGGTGTGGCCTTCCTGGTTCCAACGTGTCCAGTCTTCGCCTTCGTTATGTAACGACAAATATCTCACCGGTAACCCATCCTTTTCTTTGAGGAACCTCACCCAATCGATCATATACAATGCCAGGTCTTCTTTCATTGCAGGATCCAGATCGCGGCCCCGGTCAACTTTTTGTTTGGTCATAAACCCCGGAGGGCCGTACAACGTAGTTATAATCTGAAAATCGGCACCCCGGTCGCGGGTAACTTTCAGTCCTCTTTTTACAAACTCGCGCATGTAGCTTGTTGAAGTTTCATGATCAAACGGGCCACCCGGTTCTTTTTGATGATGTGCATCGAGAAACATTTTCACAACTCCCGGCTTTAGTCCGTCTTCGCCAAATACCAACTCTATAACTTCATCTTTCTCTTTCTCGTCGAGCAGGCTGAATCCGCCATATTCCTGAATAAAAAAATCCTTCCCGGGATGCTGCTCATTCCACCAGCGCTTCGCCCTTTCCGCTTCTTTACTTATGTTTTTATCGACAAAGTGAGCGCTTTCCACATAATTAAAACCAAAACCATCCCATTCACGAATCGGTTGATCAAAATAAACACCTGCCCGGATGGCAGTGAAATTTCTGGATTGAGCCAGACTGTTTTTATTCTGAAATGAAAATCCTATCAGAATAAAGAAAATTAAGGTTAGTTGTTGTTTCATGAATATTTAGTTTATGAATCTGCTTTTTTATCACCTTTATATAACGTTCGAATCTGAAATCCTTCTGGTGCAGGATTTACATCCCCATCCTCATAAGTTTTATTGGGTAATTCCCCTCGCGCTTATCTATTTATCGGGCTGCAATCGGCATACAATCTACAACGATTGAAAATAAAAGTATCAGCCTATGGCCGAAGAGCGATTACAACTCCGTACCAGCGTGGGAATAAGTTATAGATTTTTTGATGCCTGGCAGTATGATTTTCAGAAAAACAGGATTGATCTTAACGAATCTATATATACAGCCGTTCAAACAAAGTTTTTTCTACCTTTGTTGGCGATTGGTGATGCACAAGCATTCAGAGGGAATCCCGTTAAAGTCGGGAGCTGTACCCGCAGCTGTACGTTCTAGTTTTTCTTATAATTTGTGATTTTAAGAACAAATTCTTAGAAATACAGAATCCCGGCAAAAATTGATTTAAAAGAAATTTTTCGTCGGGATCTGTTCCGAATAAACTGACTTTTCTTACGCCATTATCCGAAAAATAAAGGATGAGAAGGTATAAGTCAGAGAACAAGCCAGAAAACCTGCCAGTCGGAATTTTTAGATGAACGAACTCCGGGATTTGAGTTTCGGGAATCACACTGCTGATTCTGCACTTTCCGGGTTAATTTTAAACGAAATGAGTTTTAAAAGCTTTGTAGTTGCTGTCGCACTTTTGTTTTTTGTGCTGAGCGGACAAGCCCGTGAAAGTAAACGTGTGGTTTCGCTGGCGCCTTCGGTTTCCGAAATCATTTACCTGGTGGGTGCACAGGACCAGCTGGTGGGATGCACCTCGTACTGCACCATAGCCGCCAACGACTCGGTGCCCGTTGTAGGAAATGCCATCGATGTAAATATGGAAGCTTTGTTTGCCTTGCAGCCCGACCTGGTTCTGGCCATGGAACTCACCAAACAGCAGGATATTTCAGCCATGAAAAAACTGGGTATAAAAGTGGAGCTGATGAAATCGCCCCGAAATTTTGAGGAAATCTGTGAACAGACCCTGCATATTGCCGGCTTGCTTGGGAAAGCGGCTGAAGCTGAAAAGTTGGTAGCTTCTACCAGACAGCGTGTTGCCGAAATCAGCCGGCTGGCTAAAAATCAGAAGCACCGGAAGATCTTTTTTCAATTGGGGGCCAATCCTATTTTCTCGGTCCTCGACAACACTTTTATGAACGATTACATTACCATTTGCAACGGAGAGAATATTGCCGCCGGCCTTACGAAAGGAACCGTTACCCGCGAAAGTGTTCTGATAAAGAATCCTGATGTGATAATCGTGGCTACAATGGGTGGTTTTGGCGAAGAGGAAATGAAGGTTTGGAAGACTTATCCAGAAATTGAAGCTGTAAAAAACAACAAGGTATTTCTGATCAGTTCCGAAACCTCGTGTAATCCAACGCCCACCAGTTTTGTGAGTGCGCTGGAGGATGTGTATAAATTCGTAAGCCAGTAAATTTTGCGAACCTGAATTATGAGAATCAGAAACATAAAATGGCTGCTCTTCCTGCTGGCACTACTGCTCCTGCTGTTGGTGTCGGTTGCGGTGGCTTTGTTAAGCGGCGAAATCGATTTAAAACTTGTCGACCTGCCAACAATCCTGGAACAGAAATCGGGTGTTGAATATGCCGTGCTCACAAAAATACGACTGCCACGCATTTTACTTGCCGTTGCCGTTGGAGGCGGACTGAGTTTGTCGGGTGCCATTCTTCAGGGCATTTACCGCAATCCGCTGGTTGAGCCTTACACCCTTGGAATTTCGGGAGGTGCTGCGCTTGGCGTGTCAATTGCCATTGTTTTTGGCCTGAATGCACTCTCGTTTCTGGTCCTTCCGCTGTTTGGATTTGCCGGTGCAATTGTCACCTTGTTTCTGGTGTATTTCCTGAGCATTAAACGCGACGGGCTGAACATTAACAGCATGTTGCTGATTGGGGTGATGATCAGTTTTGTGTCGTCGTCGGCCATGATGTTTTTAATGTCGACCACTACTACCGATAATGTTCAGAATATTGTTTTTTGGGTGATGGGATCGCTGGATGAACCGAACGAAATGCTCATAAAAATTGCTTTGTTTTCTTCGCTCTTCGGATTGATTCTGACCTATTTTTTTGCTCAGCCACTGAATGCTTTGCGTTTAGGACAGACAAAAGCCAAACACCTGGGAATAAACACCGCACTGACGGTGCGCATCCTGTTTTTTCTGGCTTCCTTGCTAACTGGTATTGCCGTTGCAATTGCAGGTGTAATTGGTTTCGTGGGCCTGGTAATTCCACACCTTATCCGCTTAATTATAGGAAATGATTATAGAGTTTTGCTTGGCGGGTCGTTCCTGGGAGGAGCAGTTTTCCTGGTACTGAGCGACACGATCGCCCGCACGATAATTGCACCCAACGAACTACCAATCGGAGTAATAACCGGATTGATAGGAGGTATAGTGTTTATTGTAATTTTAAGTCGGTCGCGTTCAAAATTCAGGTTGAATTAGAACAGGCGTAAATGAGAATTGAATGGAATCGTTTTTAAAAATAGATAAGTTTTCTTGCGGGTATCCCGGTAAATTTGTAGTGCAGGATATTGACCTGGAAATTCCGAAAGGCGATTTTGTGGGGATTATCGGGCCAAACGGCTCAGGAAAGACCACGCTTTTTAAAGGGATTACTGCTGAACTGCCTGCTTTAAGCGGTAAAACTATTTTGAAGGGCGAACCGGTTCATAAAATGAGCATCAAAAAACGGGCGCAAAACCTGGCCATTGTTACACAGGTAATCGAAGCCGGTGCGATGACGGTGGAAGATTATGTTTTGATGGGGCGAATGCCCTACCGTGGCCAGTTCCAGTTTTTCGAGAATGAGGAAGATGTGGAGATCGCTGAAAAATACATGAAACTCACCGGTGTCGATCGCTTACGAAACAAATACATGAATGCGCTGAGTGGGGGAGAGCAGCAACTGGCCGGAATTGCCCGTGCACTTACCCAGGAACCGCAACTTCTTTTGTTAGACGAGCCTACCTCACATCTCGATATATCGCACCAGGTACAAATTCTGAACCTCATCCGCAGGCTTAGTTACGATCTGAAACTAACCGTTCTGATGATCATCCACGACTTAAACCTTGCCGGAGAATATTGCGATTCTCTGATTATGATGGACAATGGTACATTGCGAAAAAAAGGTGAGCCGGCCGAGGTGTTAAACTACCAGGATATTGAAGAGGTGTACAAAACAGTTGTCATCACACGAACAAATCCGGTGTCGGGAAAGCCGGTCGTATTTTTGGTTTCTGAAGATGTGATGCGGCAGAAAAAGGAAGCTTCGCATTAAAAACTGATTTTCGTTCATAAGATCATTTTGCGATAAATTATTTCATTCATTCACAAAAGTATAAACGCAAAATCGGTGAATTCTTTTTTATTATTCGATAAGTACATACTGATTGTTTTTTTAGTGAAAAGTAGCGTGTATAGCCATATTTGCTACCTTTAGGGCAAACAACAAAATCTAATAAATATGAAGAAACTTGTAGTGATAGCGCTTGCGCTGTTCACACTTACCGTCAGCCAGGCACAGGAACAAAAAAGGCCCGATCCGCAACCTGCTCCTGAAAACAGCGAATCCTTCCGACTGGGAATGGCCGGTTACACGTTCGTTAAATTCGATCTGGAAACTACACTTAAAACACTACAGCGTTGCGATGTGCATTATTTGTGTATCAAAGATTTTCATTTGCCAGTAGCGAGCACCGATGAAGAGATTGCAGCTTTTCACAAAAAATGCGCCGACTATGGTGTAAAAGGCTATGCAGTTGGTCCGCTATATATGAAATCGAAGGAAGATGTCGATAAATATTTCGACTATGCCAAACGAGTGGGAGTGAAACTAATTGTTGGTGTTCCTGATTACGAGTTGTTGCCATATGTTGATCAGAAGGTAAAAGAATACGATTTTAATTATGCCATTCACCTGCATGGACCGGACATTAAAATTTATCCGGATGCCGAAGACGTGTGGGAACATACAAAAGATTTAGATCCAAGAATCGGAATGTGTCTGGACATTGGTCATGATACCCGAAACGGAAAAGACCCGGTGGCTGATTTGAAGAAGTATCACACCCGGGTATTCGACATGCATTTAAAGGATGTAACAGGTCCGACCAAACTCGGATATTCAGTGGAAGTAGGACGCGGTATTATCGATTTCCCTGCATTGGTGAAAATGATGCGTAAAGTAAATTATACAGGGGTTATCAGCCTGGAGCACGAGCGTAATATGGATGATCCTTTTATGGGTATTGCCGAATCGATCGGTTATTTCCGTGCGATGCTTGTTGCAACAAAATAGAAATCAAATTTCAGTGAAATATGAAAGTGCCGGAAGTCTAATCCGGCACTTTTTTTATGCCCGAATACTTAGTTTAGTTAAAGTCAATTATTTAGATACAATACTGTGGGCGGGTAGTTGAAACAACGGTTTTAAGCGTTAATTTTTTACTTTTGTGAGGTGCGAAACTGGTACAAAATATACAAGCGGAACATTTATGGTGTGATGGGCACCCTGGTATTTCATATTCTGCTGTTTCTGGCATTTCTCTTAGCTGATGTTGATATGAAGGGGAATGTGAAGGAAGAGCCGATTGTAATTGAATTTCCTGATTTAATACCCGAGCCTGAGCTGCCGGAAGAGGAAAACACGGAGGAAAGCCAGCCGGAAGAATCTGTGCCGGTGCAACCCAACACGCAAAGCAATATGGCTTCCAATCAGCGGGCCACCGAAAATACGACCACTTCAACCGATGAATTTTTCGATAGTGAATACATGAAAGAGCTTGAAGCTGCCAAACAGTTACGTTCGAGTGTTTCCAATAATTTATCAAAAGAGGTTACCGACCTGAAGGATATTGAAATGCCGGTTGAAACAACGGAAGGTATGGATCGCGACTCGATAAAAAATGTAATTTATGCAGGGGAGAGTAATATTAAATATTACCTCGATAACCGGTATCATGTTCGCCTTCCCATTCCGGTGTATCTTGCTCAGGGAGGCGGAACTGTTATTGTTGATATTGAAGTCGATCGAAGTGGCAGGGTTGTCACGGCCAAAGCACGAGATAACAGATCCATTCGTGATAAACAGATTTTTTTGTATGCCCAGGAAGCAGCTTCACGCACACTGTTTAACAGCGATAGTAACGCACCTGCTCTTCAACAAGGAACCATCCATTATACTTTCGTAGCTCAGTAAAGTTCATGTTAAATTAATTTCCGCTTTAACATGATTTAACAACATTTGCTTGCCACATTTCAATCGCGCCCTTATATTTGCAGCACGTTTATTTTCATAAGTTTAGGTTTAGTTAGGTTAGTTAGTTTAATGAGAAAAGGATGGATTGTTGAATCCGTCCTTTTTGTTTTTCATCCAGTCCCCAAATATTTTTCAGATTTTTTCTTCTTTTTAATATAATTTCTATCTTTAGCAATTAATGTAAAGCATTAATAATTAGCGTTGTTACTGTTTTTTAACAGCCTGTTAATAAAGTTGTGGATAGAATAATTTTAAATAAAGGGTTACCTTTTGCCAATTAATCGAATAATATAGTAGAACATGATAAGTTATACGGATGCGCAAATCCTGAAAGGAATCTTAAGACATGATAATTTAATTTTACAGTACATATATAAACAGTACTACTATAAAGTAAATTATTTCATTAAGAAAAACCAAGGAAGTGAAGATGATGCCAGTGATGTATTTCAGGAAGCTATTATCGTAATTTATAGAAAGTTAAAGGAAAACGATTTAATTTTCGAAAAGAGTTCTTTTCAAGGTTATTTATTTTCGGTTTGCAGATTTTTATGGTTAAAGCAACTCGAGAAACGGCGAATAGAAAGAGAAAGACTGAACGATTCGTTACCTTACCAGGAAGATTTATATGACGATAACCTGGTAGAGATAGTAGATAAAAACGAAAAATACGGATTGTATCAGAAACATTTTAAAACCCTTAGTTCTGATTGCCAGAAGTTATTGCAACTGTTTTTCGAGAAGGTACCATTAAAAGATATAGCCAAAATTATGGGCTACAAAACAGAAAAATACGCAAAAACCCGGAAATATAAGTGTAAAGAACTGCTTATCAAGCGTATAAAACAAGATACAGAATTTAAAAAGATACTTGAAGATGACACCTAAAGCAGAATTTTTTGGACGCATTGATGACTACTGTCTCAATTTACTGGACGCAAAAGAAAAACAAGAATTTGAACGAGAGTTAACCACAAACGAAGAGTTAAGAGAAGAAGTACAGCTTCATAAAGACATTCAGGCCGCCGTGCTGGAAATGGATGTTCAAACCCTTAAAGGAGCCCTCGACGAAATCTACCAGGAAAACGTAGTACCTCAATCAAAGAATGGCTCATTCGAATTACTCGAAGAGCTGGACGAAATTGAAGCATTAAAAGAAGAGTTGACTTTCGAGGAACTCATCAACAGCTTCGATTCTCTACCCAAAGTTCATGTATATCAGCATGAAAAGACTTCAAACGAAAATGTACACCGTTTCTACGAGGAACAAATTGATGGTACCGAAGCAAACGGTATTGAGGAAGAAGAATTAAACGGATTCGATATGGAAGGCCTCGATGGTCTGGAAGAAGCCATAATGGAAGCCGATATTCTAAATCTTCGCGATACCTTGAAGCAGGTTGCCAAATCTGTTGAACCTCAGTATTCGGTTGAAGAGATTGATGCCTACCTGAATGGAGAAATGGGCGACGATATTCTTGCCGAATTTGAAACCGAACTGAAGCAAAATGGTGCTTTACTTGAAGAAGTGAGCATGCACAAAGATATTGAGAGTGCCATAGAAGAATCGGATATTATGAAGTTACGCGATGAAATGCGTAATATCATGGAAGCGGAAACTTCATGGAACGTTAGTGAGCAAAGCATCGAAGACTTTATAGACGGCATGTTGGAAGAAGACTTACTCGAAGAATTCAGTGCCGAATTAAAAGAGAATACCGACCTGATGGCAGAAGTTTCGCTTCGCGAGCAAATAAACAATGCCATCGGCGAAAAAGACATTCAATCGCTGCGAGCCAGTTTAGGCGATGCACGCAAATCTGCAGAGAAGAAAGAAGTGAAATCGATAGTGATGCCACAATTCAACCTGAATTCAACCCGTTTTTGGAGAAACAGCGTGGCTATGATCATCGTTCTTCTGGGCTTGTCGGGCGTTTTGTTCAACAATATGCAATCGGTTGACCGAACATACGATAATTACTTCGAAACGTCTACATGGGCGTCTGAACGTTCCGCAGAAAGCAATATCGATGTCTTTCAGCAAGCCAAATTAGCTTATCAGAACGATAATTACCAGTCGACAATAGAAGTACTGAATAAAGTTCCTGATAGTTCGGATGAAGCATTTGTAGCACAGTTTTACAAAGGGATGAGTTATCAGAACTTAAATCAAATTGATAAGGCCATTCAGGAATATTCAAAAGTGATAGATCAGGGAAATAACCTGTTCGTGGAAGAAGCTGAATGGTACAAAGCATTGTGTTACCTTAAAATGAATCGCAAGCTGGAAGCAAAACAAGAACTGCTGGCTGTGATAGATAGAAAAGGACACTACGAAAATGATGCTAAAGCGATCATACGGAAGTTAAGGTATAACATTAAATAAGCAAATTCGATATAGATTGATTCGGTTTATAAATACACATTCACCTTTTTCAATAGACTGATTCAACTAAAAAAGATACACATTCAAAAGAAAAATAGATTGATTTGCATACACATTCACGAAGCCCGTTGTTTACGACGGGCTTTTTTCATTCTCAATCCCTGGTCGATGGCAAACGCAACAATCAAAATAATTAAAAGGCCAAAGAAGTAAATGTCGTTGCTGGTATAGATAGGCGAAGGATCGCCGATAGCCTTAAAACTCATCCAGTAATGCGGATGTGCCAAACGTGAATTGGATTTATCGAGGTAATCGATTTTAGCCAGACGGAGTGCTTCGTCCTTTGTTTTTCCGTTTTTCAGGTACTTGTAGAACGAGGTCATAATTTGTGTGCCGGCGTTGTCTTCAACTTCCCATAACGACATGATAATTGAAGGACAGCCTGCATAAAGAAATCCACGTGCCAAACTCATTAAACCTTCACCTTTTTGCATTTTACCAACCCCCGTATTACAGGCACTGAGAACGGTAAGACGGGCATTTCGAAGATTGAGGTTGTAGATATCCGCCGTGTTTAACCATCCGTCTTTTTGCAGATCATTTTCATTCTGTACGGGAGAAAACGCCAGCCTCGAAAATGCTGGTAGCGAATCGTTTATATACGCGTGCATAGCCAAATGTAGAATTTCGTAGTTCTGACACAAAGCTCTGAATTCTTCTTCTGTTGCATCAGTTCCACGGAAAATATCGGTTTTAACCGTATTGGAAATGGCATCGACTTCGCTTTGAACTCCAGGTAATGGTAAAAGTGTGTAGTTTGCATTCGAAAGCACAACCTTTTCGTTATTGTATACAGGAGCAAAAGCCAGAATCTGGTTCTTCAGATTCCGTTTCTTGGCACGATGTTTCATTAAAATATTCATCGAATTGGCATAGTTCACATTAAAGTGGCGAACCAGGTAATCCAGCCGCGAAAAGTCGATGAAAGCACTTGTATCAGGCATAGTTTTAATTAATCCATCGAAAGCGATATAGTTTAGTTTCCCATCAGGAATAATGGTCAGGTTTTTATTGATTAAATCTTCGGAAATGGGCTGCACCAGGAGCTTGTACATGTTATGGGCTGATACACAAAATTGCTTGATATCATCGTTTTGTGTAAATAAATAATCAGGAGTCGTCATGAAATTATACATGTACTCCATAGATACTGCAGTTTCCTTGTCGATAGCTTGTCGCAGAAACTTTTTGCTGTCTGCAGTGATCAGAAAAGTAAAAAGTTCACTAATTGAATCGTTTTCGGTAAGTACATATTCCAGGATGGCATCCTTTTTATCCATCATATTTTGAGCATCCTCGATGGACAACATTGATTTGGAATACTTCAGGTCATAATAGTCAGGATATTGCTGTTCCAGAAAACGGTTAAGCTCGTCCCGCTGACGGCTGGCCTCAAAAATTTTGGTATTATAATCAGCAAGTAATGCGGTATCCGGCTCATCCTCACTGTTTTCTGTAAAAAGCCTCTCATTGTATATGGAGATTGTATTATTCAGATTGCTTTCCAGTTCGAGCAGGCTATCGGGAATCAAGCTGTTTTCCTGGGCAATATCGTTGGATATTTTATCAAATACGGCACTGCTTTTTAGTTGTTCCGAATTGTTAAATGCCAACTCCAGGTAGTCATCATTATTATTTGCTTCGTAGGCCAGATAGGCGGTTTCAATGGTTTTGGTGAAGGTTTCATATTCCAGTTGAGCGAGTTGGATCTTACTTTCATCGCCCGAGATTTCCATTCGAGCTCTTGAAATCAAATTTCCGATCACTTTATAGTAGCGTAAAGCTTCATCCAGTGATTCGGTATAAAACGCACTTTTTTCCTCCTTGTCAAGCAAAGCCATCTCATTGTGGGTGTCGGCAATGGTTTTTAGCAGAATCATACAGTCGGTAAACGACAAGCAATTATCGATTGTTAATTCTTCAATCTTAGCCTCACCCTCTCCTACAAAAAGTGCATTTAAACTTTTTTTATACCAACTTATTGCCTCTTCGAGGTTTTTTATCTTTTGAGATTTAAAAGAGTATATATCAGAGCTCTCAACAGGTTTTGATTTTAGTAAATTACCTTTGAATTCATAATAATTAGACAGTTTGAGGCCTTTGTGTGGTTGAATTATACGTATGATATTATAAGCTTTCTCAAGTGCTCTCGTTCCTTCTGTATAATTGTTAGTAGAAGATTCAAAAACAGCGAAATTCAAATATGCGATTGCTGTTTCAATATCATTCTCCCCATAATATTGTCGAGCCAGGTCTATAGTGTGCTGATGATAAATCCTCGCTTTATCCAAGTTGTCAAGTTCTTGTTCTATATTGGCAAGAAGAGTATACCAGTATATTTTAGAAATAGTATCACTGGTATTTTTAAATTGTTCAGCTATAGACATTGCCTTTTCATAGTTTTCAATAAGGAAATTTAATTCTGCGATGGAATAATATGCAATGTCTATTCTATCTGGATTGGGAGTTTCCTGTTTTAGTAAGATATTTAAACCTCGTTCGTAGTAATTGAGAGCATTTACGTAATCCAGTTTTGAACGGTATACAGCTCCAATATTCGTATATAATCCAGCGAGAACGGATGGTCTTAACTCCGGATTCAACTTGTAGTTACTCTCGGTGAGTTTGTAATATTGAATTGCTTTGTCGTTTCTATTTAAATTTCTGTTAACTATACCCAAAGCATTATACACTTTTCCAAGCTCATAATCTTCTTGTCCGTAAATCTGTATTTTATATTTTAAACAGAGCAGAAAGGTGTCTAATGCCTCATTTTCATCACCGTTTCTAAATAATTGAATTCCCTGTAGATACAGCTGCTCCGACTTATCTGCATACCATGTTGAATCCTTCTCTTGAGAAAAAAGATTGTGAGGAAAAAAAAGAAAAAGAAAAAGCGAAATAAAAATCCCTGATTTAGACATCGTAATGAGTGAATTTTACGCCAAAATAGAAGTTTTTTAATTTTTTTCAAAAACAGGGGGTTACCTTTTTGCCCTTTTCAGAATATATAAGTGAATGTGTATTTATAAAGTTTAACAAATCAATCTATATTACGATGAAAAGGGTACAGGGACAATCAACAGAAAATACTTTTAAAAGTCTAGGTTTTGACGTTTTAACAACTGCAGAAATGAACACCATCAAAGGTGGAGCAGATACAAGACCAACAACCCGTCCCAGAGAAATTTTTGACTTGGAAGAAGAGTAGCCTATATACAGAACCAATTAAGTTGTTAGTACAGGGGGTTAAGACGGGACGCGTTTTAATTCCCTTTTGGTTAATTTTTAAGCTGTTCATTCTTTAATTATTTCGCTTTCCGCTAAATAATTTATAATTATCAAATTTACAAGGTAGAGCACCGTTCATTAATTCCAGCTTTTTGTCTGGTCTTAATCCAATTTGTTTCATGCTTTCTACCGATGAACTCAAAATCCAGGCTTCGCTGCCGGCATAGTCTTGTTTTAGTTTATCGCCGATCATACGATACAAACCATTAAGATCCTCTGGTATTAATCGCTCGCCATACGGTGGATTGGTCACAATCGTACCATTTTTAAACTCACACTTAAGATCCTTAAAATCGGATTTCTGAAATTGTATTTTATTAAATACTAATGCTCTTCGTGCATTGGTTTGCGCGTTTAATAAATTACTTCCCGAAATATCAGAAGCGTATATGGTGTGCCGGAACTCTCTTTTAGGAGCCGGTTCTGTAATTTTATCCCACAGTAACTGGTCGAAGTCATTCCAAAGCTGAAAGGCAAATTCTTTTCTAAATTTTGCCGGTGGAATATTTTGAGCGATCATAGCAGCTTCAATTGCCAGCGTGCCCGAACCACACATCGGATCCATAAAATCGGAATTGCCATACCAACCTGCCAGTAAAATCATGCCGGCAGCCAAAACCTCACTAAGGGGAGCTTCACCCTGTTTTACACGATAGCCGCGTTTATGCAGCGATTCGCCTGAACTATCAATCGAAAGCGTGCAGCTATTATTAAAAATGTGAACATTAATAATAACATCCGGTTTGTCAGTATCAACGTTAGGACGTTTTCCTGTTTTTTCGCGAAAGTAATCGGCAATGGCATCTTTTACTTTTAAGGATGCAAACATGGAATTCCTAAAATCACGCGAATTCACCACTACACTGTCAATCCTGAAGTTTTGTTCCAGTGAAAAATATTTTGTCCAATCAATTTTTTTGCATTTCAAATAAAACTGGTCGACATCTTTAAATGAAAAATATTCAATCTCTTTTAAAACGCGAAGTGCGGTTCGTAAATGATAATTCGATTTGTAAATGAGTTCGAGATTGCCTTCATAAAAGACAGCTCGGTTTCCTCGTCGAACGTTTTTTCCGCCCAAATTTTTAACCTCCTTGGCCAACACATCTTCAAGCCCGGCCAGGGTTTTTGCAATAAGTTTAAAATCTTTCAATTTAAATAGAATTAGAATTAAATACCTGCACCATCGGTGAAAGGGATATCTTTTGCTCGTTTCTGAATAACGCGCGAATTGGCCGGAAGGTCATTTGTCACCCAAACGTTTCCACCAATCACTGAGTCTTTTCCAATTGTGACGCGACCTAAAATAGTAGCGCCTGCGTATATCACCACATTATCTTCTACAATCGGATGTCGCGGAATTCCTTTGATTGGATTGCCCTTTTCATCAATCGGGAAACTTTTCGCACCAAGTGTTACGCCCTGATATATTTTTACATTGTTTCCCAAAATACAGGTTGAACCGATCACTACTCCGGTTCCATGGTCGATGGTAAAACTTTCGCCGATTTGAGCGCGAGGATGAATATCAATTCCTGTTTCGCTGTGTGCCATTTCCGAAATAATTCGCGGAATTAGCGGTACCTGTAACTGAAGTAGTTTATGCGCCAAACGATAATTTGTAATGGCCCGAATTCCGGGATAACTGAAAATCACTTCGCCAAAATTTTTGGCTGCAGGGTCGTTCAAAAAAGTTGCCTCAACATCTTTTACCAATAAACGTCGGAGCTCGGGCAGAAACTCAATCAATTCAATAGTATTGGCTTCGGCGCGTTCGGTATGTTTTAACACTTTATTTGCTGTGTCATCTTCACATTCAAAACACATTCCGGCCAATATCTCTCCACTTAGAAGTGTACAGAGTTCGTCAACATAAACTCCCATGTAATGTATCGTTGTTCCTTCACGCAAGGTTGTGCTTGCAAAATAACCGGGGAACAAAATCTCCCGAACCAGTTCAATGATTCTCGAGATGTTTTTGTTCGAAGGTAGTGGCTCACCTTTCATATGCTCGTGACAAACCAGCTTATATGAATCGGGATTACTTAACTGTTCAATAGTTTTGATTATTCTGGTATCAAAATCTTTTGTGGTCATAGTAGTAATGTGTTGTGCAAAGCTAAATACAATTGCTCGACAATTTAACCTTAGAACGAAATTATTTCTCTTTTGTTGATTTAACCGATCAATTGGTTCAAAATATGGATGGCATTTTTGATACGCTTTTCTCCAACTCCACTAATAATTTTATACTGAAAATTGTATTTTTCAATTTCCTCAATGTACCTTTTTTGAAGTTTGGCCCTGTTTTCTCCTCCATTTTCACGTACATTATCAGCAATCCAGGGAAGGTCGGTATCGCACACCAGGAATAAATCGATGTTCAGTTTTTGTATTTCCTGTTCAATCCAGGCAGGTACTTTATTGTAAACCACTTCAAACCAGATTTTCGTAATTAACAGCCAGGTATCCAGAATTACGAAAGGATAATCCGAACGAATTAGACTGTTATACCCTTCAACCTGTTTTTTTGCGATGAATTCAACATCTTCAAAAGTATAAGGCCTGCCCAGCTCCAGTATATATTCGCGGGCAAATTCAGCTTCGAAAGGCACCTTGTAATGCTGCGCAAGTGCTTCGGTAAGTGAACTCTTTCCTGTTGATTCGGCTCCCGTTATTGCTATTATTTTGGGTGAAGTTCTCAATCGGTTTTTAAATCTTTTTTCCATTCAAGGTAACCCAGCACGGCCATCACAGTGTAAATTACAAATAAGATTACGGTTGGCCAAAGTCCTTTATAAACGTACAATCCGGCAGAGAATGCATCCACAAAAATCCAGATGAGCCAGTGCCCAATGTATTTTTTTGCCAGCATCCAGGTTGCCACAATGCTTAATGCAGTGGTCATTGCGTCCATATGCGGAACATCGGAATCGGTAAAGTTTATGAGAATGTAAAGGATAATAGCATACAAAACAACTGAGGCCAGAATCAGGATGTACCGAAGTCGTTTTGAACTGAGACGTACCGGAACCTGTTCTTGTTCCTGTGGTTTTTTCCCTTTCAGCCAGAAATACCAACCGTATAAACTGATGACGACATAATAGGCCTGCAGCCCCATGTCGGCATAAAGTTTGGCTTGAAAAAACACCACGACATACAATGCCGAGGTCAGCAATCCGGTAGGCCAGGTGAGGATGTTCTGCCTGATTGAAAAGTAAATGTATATAATACCAAGAATGGCTCCGAGTAATTCAATTTTGTTACTGAGGAGCCATTCCTGTATGATGTCGATCATTGATTAATATTCGGTTGTTACTAACAGGTTGTTGTATTCATTCTGGTTTTTCAAAACATCAAGGGCTTTGTTAATGGCATCGTCATCGCGGTTCAAAATTTTAAACATATCGTTTCGTGAATACATGTCTCGTGCAATGTATGCCTTTAATTCCTCTTTTAATTTCGAAATTCCCCATTCCAGGCTTTTCTCATCCTTTTCAACATCTTCTTTTTCTCCACGCGCCACTATTTCTTCAATGGCTTCATCCGAAACCTTAAATTTCGAATTGAATGCCTCAAAATCAGGATATTCTTTTTGAAGCGACTCACGGTTACTGTCAACATAATCGAGCACATAATTGTAAGTCACATTTTTTCTGCGCAATTTATTGAGGTAGGCGTAATGACTTGACGTATCGAGCGGAACAAAAATATCAGGCATAATACCACCGCCACCATAAACATTTCTGCCATTCACGAGTGTGTGGTGTTTTAGTTTATCGTCGAAATGAATGCTGTCGGCGCTAAACATTTCACCATTTGATAAACGGCTCGCATAATCTTTTCTGTATTCGCTTAATCCTTCTTCATAAGGTTTCTGAATGCAGCGGCCACTTGGTGTATAATAATGAGCTGTTGTTAAACGCACCATCGATCCATCGGTTAAAAAGAATGGTTTCTGAACCAGTCCTTTTCCAAACGAACGGCGACCAATAATTAATCCACGATCCCAGTCCTGAATAGCTCCTGAAACAATTTCACTGGCCGATGCCGAACCTTCATCCACCAGAACAATCAGGTTACCCTTTTCGAAATAACCTTTGGCTGTGGCCTTGTAATCCCTTTTAGGATCGTTTAGTCCATCGGTATACACAACCATCTGATCGTCTTTTAAAAACTGGTCAGAAAGCTCTATGGCCGTTCTCAGGTAACCTCCGCCATTTCCTCTCAAATCGAGAATAAGATTTTGAAGATTGTCTTGCTTCAGCTCTTTTATTGCTGTTTCGAATTCCTCGTTGGTAGTCGCCGCAAATTTATTCAGTTTGATGTAACCTGTAGATTCATTAATCATGTACGAAGCATCAAGACTGAAGATAGGTATCTTGTCTCGAATAATCTTAAAATCCAGTAACTCCGGTTCCGATTTGCGATACACTTTAAGGTTAACTTCAGTTCCCTTATCGCCACGGAGCATGTCAAAAACATCCGAATTTTTCAGTCCGATTCCGGCAATGTTTTTTTCGTCAACATCAACAATCCGGTCCCCGGCACGCAAACCAACTTTTTCCGACGGTCCTCCTGGAATGGTTGTGGTAACCATCAAAGTATCTTTGTAAATGGTGAATGAAATCCCGATCCCCTCGAAGTTACCTTTCAATGGTTCGTTCATTTTATCCACTTCTTCCTTCGAAATGTAGGTAGAGTGTGGGTCTAACTCACCCAAAAGATGAACGATGGCATCTTCAGTTAATTTGCTAACATTAGCCGAATCAACGTAGTAGCCGTCGATCAGGCGCAACAAACGCGCAAATTTGAGCTGGCTTTCCTGCACCGATTCCTGCGCGGAGGTATTTATGGTAGGAATTATCAGCACAAGCGCCAATAAAATATTTAATCCTGATCTTCTGAGTTGTCTTACTGTAATCTGTCTCATGATTCGTTTTTTTATGCTGAAGACTGCCACTTTACAGCCTGCGTGTAAATCGTAACAATTATTCCCACTCGATTGTTGCCGGCGGTTTCGAACTGATATCGTAAACTACGCGATTGATCCCGCGAACTTTATTGATAATTTCGTTCGACATTTTTGCCAGAAAATCATAAGGAAGGTGCACCCAGTCTGCAGTCATACCGTCAGTTGAAGTTACTGCACGCAAGGCAACGGTGTTTTCGTAAGTTCGTTCGTCGCCCATAACACCTACCGATTGAACCGGTAAAAGCATTACACCGGCTTGCCATACTTCGTCGTACAAGCCCCAGTTTTTTAGTCCGTTGATAAAAATAGCATCGGCTTCCTGCAGCATCGTCACTTTTTCAGGAGTGATATCACCCAAAATCCGGATACCCAAACCGGGACCGGGGAAAGGATGACGCCCCAGAAGTTCCTGCTTGATGTTCATGGCTTTACCAACACGACGTACTTCATCTTTAAATAAAAGTTTGAGTGGTTCCACCACTTTTAACTTCATTTTTTCAGGAAGACCACCAACGTTGTGGTGCGATTTAATGGTAGCCGACGGACCATTTACAGAAACCGACTCGATAACATCGGGATAAATTGTTCCCTGAGCCAGCCATTTAACGTCCTGTATTTTGTGCGCTTCTTCGTCGAAAACTTCAATGAAATTCCGGCCGATAATTTTTCTTTTTGTTTCAGGATCGGTAACACCGGCCAAATCGTCCCAGAATTTTTTCCGGGCGTCAACGCCAATTACATTCAGTCCCATGTCTTTGTAAGAATGCAGTACGTCTTCGAACTCATTTTTGCGGAGCAATCCGTTATCCACAAAAATACAGGTTAGGTTTTTGCCAATTGCCTTATTCAGCAAAACACCTGCAACCGATGAGTCAACACCGCCCGACAAGCCAAGTACCACTTTATCGTTACCCAATTGTGCTTTTAATTCGTTAACAGTAGTTTCTACAAACGAAGCGGGTGTCCAGTTTTGTTCGCAACCGCAAATGTCGGAAACAAAATTTTGCAGCAATTGCTTTCCTTCGGTGGTGTGGTAAACCTCGGGGTGGAACTGAATGGCCCAGGTAGCTTCGTCATCTACTTTATAAGCGGCATAATTCACGTCTTCGGTTGACGCGATCACCTTATAATTTTTTGGTAGACGAACGATGGTATCGCCATGCGACATCCAAACCTGCGAATGCAAACTAATATCCTTAAATAAAATGTTGTCGTGATCGATAAATCCAAGATTGGCGCGGCCATATTCACGGGTATTCGACGGAGCCACTTCACCTCCATAAAAATGAGCCATGTACTGTGCGCCGTAGCAAACTCCCAATACCGGCATTTTTCCTTTTATTGCGGTAAGGTCGGGGCGTGGTGCATCTTCATCGCGGACAGAGTACGGACTACCCGAAAGCACAACTCCTTTTACACTTTCGTCGATTTCCGGGTAATGGTTGAACGGATGAATTTCGCAATAAACATTTAACTCGCGGATTTTGCGTCCGATCAACTGAGTATATTGAGATCCAAAGTCAAGGATCAAAATCTTTTCTTGCATCTAAATTTCCTTTAAAGTGGTGAAACGACAAAAGTATAAATATAGTCTCAAAAAAGGTGCTTTTTAGTACAAAAAGAGGGCGTTATTAACGCGTAGCTAAGTTTTTTGGATGGCTTACGGTATTTGGCGAAATTAATTTCAAAATGGCTCGTTTACCTTTTGTGTTGGGTATTATTTGTTAATTTTGGCCAATTATTTAAGTACTTAGTTCATGAAGTTTATTCTTAGCGTCCTATTCGTTTCGTTACTCTTCGTCGGAATTGAACCGCTCTCCGGGCAAAACCTGCACGAAAACGAGATTGTAGTTATTAGTGGCGAAAAATTTATCCTGCACGAGGTAAAAACGGGTGAAACCATTTATTCGCTCTCCAAAAAATATAAGCTGGAACGTGCGGAGTTGGAAAAGTACAATCCGAAAGCGGCCGATGGTCTTAGCATTGGCGAGATTTTGAAAATTCCATTTAAAGAAGGTGCCGATCTTTCAGTGGATGAACCGCAGGTAAAAGGAGAGCCTGACGGATTTAAACCATACAAAATTCAATCGAAAAAAGAGACCGCCTATTTTATTGCTAGAGAAAATGGAATTACCGTAGAAGAATTATACGCCTACAATTCAGATAAAAAGAAATTTAAACGCGGCACCATTCTGAAAATTCCATATTGGAATAAACCGGTTGAAGCGGTAGCAGAAACCACCCCAAAAGATGAAACCCCGGAAGTAATAGCCCATCAGGTGGTTTCGGGTGAAACACTTTATTCCTTATCAAAAAAATACAAAGTTTCTGAAAGTGAGATACTGAGTTTAAATCCCAACGCCAATAATTTAAAGGCGGGGTCGGTGTTATATATTCCGAAAGCTAAGGAAGAAAACGTTAGTGACGCAATTACGCCGGCTACCAACGATTTTTCGGATAAATATTTTGAACACATCATCGAATCGGGCGAAACCTTGTGGGGAACCACCCGTCGCTATGGTGTTTCAGAAGAGCAGTTGAAAGCGCTCAACCCGATCCTGAATACCGGTTTCCCGGCAGGGGCGGTTATTAGAATTCCTGTCAGAGAAGAAGAAATAGCAGTTGTTAAGCCGGTTAACGAAGAGGCTTTCGACAAGCATTACGTGGAGAAAGGCGAAACTTTATACGGTTTGTCGCATAAATTTTCAGTAACGATTCTTGACCTGAAAAAATACAATCCGGTTTTGGAACAGCGTGGTTTGGTTGAAGGAGAAACGATTTTGATTCCGCATAAAGAAGAAGAACCACAAACCGAAAGTGATAATGTTGTGATTTCGGACCAGCCGGTGGTTGAAGCAAAACCTGCTGACGATTTCTATAAAGTGGACATGGTTCTGGAGATTCCGGAAGGTTGTCAGCCTGATCACAGCGGACTTTTCGATCAGCAAACCTATAATGTTGTGCTGTTTCTGCCATTATTCCTCGAAGCAAATGACACGCTGAACCAGGAAGCAGCCGTAGTGGATTCAACACTTCTTGCTGAAGGCAGCGATGTAATTCCTGAGAATCCGGACTTCCTGAATGATACTTCGTTGCAGGATACTACCATTGAGGTGGAGAAAATTGAAGTATTTAAAAAGTTTTATGGCAACACCGAGAATTTTGTTCAGTTTTACGAAGGAGTGTTGCTGGCGCTCGATCGTCTCCAACGCGAAGGAATGGATATAAAGTTGAAAGTGTTCGATACCCAGCATAACGCCGACTCTGTTCGTCAATATATTTATAATCCCGACTTCTTAAGTACCGACCTGATTATCGGCCCGATTTACCCTGATGTTCAGGCCGAAGTTTCTCAATTGTCGGCAAAAAACGGCATTCCGATGGTTTCGCCGCTGGCTTCTCAATCGGCACTTATTCAGTCGAATCCTTATTACTTTCAGGTAAATCCCTCGAGAGAATACCTGGCCGCTGAAACTGCGGAAATGGTTGCCGAGGAATATTACAACAGTAATTTTATTATTCTGAAAACGGAAGATTACAGCCGTACTCCCGAAGGACGTTTGGTAGAATTGTTACAGGAAAAATTTGTTAATGCTGGTTTGATGAGCCAGCGTGAAGGCGTGAATTTTACGATTTACGATTTCAAAGCAGAAGGCCCCTTTGGCTTACGTCGCATCATGTCGAAAGCCAAAGAAAATGTGGTTTATATTCCGTCTTCCGACGAAGGTAGTTTAAGCATTGCCATTTCAAACGTTAATAACCTGGCAAGCGATTATTCCATTACGCTCATCGGAACGCATCGTTTTCCGAATTATCAGAGTATTCAGATCGATCATTTTCATAACCTGAAATTGAAATACATTGCTCCATACTGGGTGGATTATTCAGCTCCTCCGACCATTAATTTTGTGGAAGATTTTAGAACCAACTTTGGCACCGAGCCTGATAATTTCGGATTTCAGGGTTACGATGTTTCCTTGTATTTTCTAAAAGCCATTTCAGGTTTTGGTAAGAACTTTACTGATTGCCTGTCCTATTTCCACATCGATCTGATACAGGGGAATTATCATTTCGAAAAATTCTCGCAATTTGGCGGATACATGAACCAGGGAGTTTCGGTGATCAGTTACACCCGCGATTACGAAGTAAAGCGCGAACGTGTAAAAGGTCAGCCCAAACTGATACTGGCCGGCAATTAAATTTTAGAGTTGAAATCCTTTTGTCCCCTGGCTAAAGTTTCACGGATATTGATTCACCATTTTCGATGAGTGACTCAATAAACACTTTTTCGCTGTTTGAAACTTTGACAGCCAGTTTGGATCCTTTCCTAATCACTTCAATGTTAAAATCCTGATTAAAGGCTTTTATATTTTTCAGTGCCATCGAATTCCAATCTTCAGGTAATTGTGGTGTCAGTTTAAACTCCGAGAATCCTGTTGGACGAATTCCAAAAACGCCTTCAGTAATAATACGGCAGTAAAGCGCACTTTCGGCCGATAAATGCCTCTGATTTCCTTCGGGATAAGCCTCAACCGGATAGGGAACATGTTCGCCAAGCAAACGACGCTTGGAATAGTAGCTCAGAAATGGCATCGCTTTTTTAGTTTCTCCGGCAGCAAATACTCCACGCAGCGCATACAAAGTAGCTCTGTCCCAGAATGTAGTGCTTCCCGAGGCCGAGGCCAGTCCATCATCGGTCCATAGTTTATCTGAAAAAAGTGCATCAATTGTTCCTTCACTTCGGTTGAAAATATCAACGGTTAAAGGCGTGCAAATCCAGGCACGTAGTACGTCGTTTTCCTTGTAGTAGCGGTAGGTTTCAAATCCGTCAAGCTTACTTCCGAAATAATTCTCTATGGCAACTTCAAGCCTTTCAGCCTGATTCGCGTATTCGTTTAATTGGTCTTCATCAATGTTCAATTCCTTCCCGAGTAAAACGGCTGATTTCAGTGCGTCGTAATACAACGATGAAGTATTCAGGTTGGCTTTCCCGGCAGGGAAGCGACCTTCAAGCTCGTCGCTGTCGGAGCTAACAACACCGTCGCTGTTAATCTTTCTCCTGCTATATTCGAGGCACCATTCAATAAGCGGCCACAATTCTTTTGCATCGGTTTTATTACCACATGCCAGCGCAAACCGGCCGGCGCCATAGGCGATCATCGCCATATCTCCGCGGTCGCCGGCACCGTTCCAGTAATCAGTACCTTCGGCAATTATTGAACTCGGAATTGGTTTGAAATCGTCATTTATGTAACGGGCAAAATGCCTGAATGAATTCATTGCCGACTCATTCCCGGCCAGGTTGCCTAAAAAGGGAAAGAAAGGATTGGCATATTCTGCCTGATCGTTTGCCCAAATGGCTGCATAATAACGTCCACCGCCCGGAGCATGCAATAAGCCGCCTTTGGTGTGGAAAATACTTTCCACGGCCCTTAATTTGGCAAAAGCAAAAGTTTGGTTCAATACCTTATCCGGAGATTCGAAATGCAAATCGGCAAAGGTTTCTTTGATCAGTTTTTCTCTTTTGTTCAACTCATATTCAGGTGAAATATAAATTTCCTCAAAGCCGGCTTTTCGGCCGGTGTAAACCAAAGCATAGTTCAACGATTCGTTCGGTTTTAACTGAAATTGACCACTTTTAGTCGACCGGACACTTATTTTATACGCTCCGTAAACACCCTTGTCTGCATCGGTAATATGCGAGTATTCAACCTTTGGTATTTCAACTGAAACAGCTTGAGCGCCTGAATTGCTGATCTCAATTTTATCCAGAAAAACAGCATCATCTGTTGAAGGGAACAGAACATGCTTGATCTCAATACCACCCGGTGTTTTTGAATGGTAGCCCAATAATCCATCGATATAGAAATGGTCGGGTTTTTCTTCAATACCCTGTCCGTTTATTTTTATCTGGCCCAGATTTTTATAATCGATTTCATGGGCAAGACTGGCATGCGTGTCATTTGGGATGGTGCGTAACATTGGAAATACCAGATGCACTTTTTGAGTCAACGATCCGTTTGTTACTCCGTAATGCACAATCGAGGATACATAGAATCCGCTCATTTCAATGTGGTCCATGTGTGAATCATTTGCTTCCACCTTCCACACGATTCCTCCATTGTCATTCAAGTTCCACCTCGGGGATTGTTGTGCTGTTGCCCGACCGAACCCGGCACTCAATATCGTAAGAATTAATAATCCGTTTAGAATCGTTCTCATTTTAACTGTCTTATTGTTTATTGTTTAGTCCTCTTGGATATGGTAATTTTTTTACTTGACTTCTTTTGTATTCAGCTTGTAAGATGCCCTGTAAGGGAATTTATCAAAATCGATCCCGTTATTCAGAATCCTTGGATCTTCTGTCCGCTTGAGTTCATTAATCAGCAGTGTTGCTAAACTGTCCTTAAGATTTTGGTAATCGGGATCAGCGGCCAGATTATGCATCTGATAGGGATCGGCAATTACATCGAATAATTCTTCCTGTGGCCTTTTCGCGAAACAAAGGTCATAATAAAGATGGTACTTTGGATTGCTGTAATTATCCATCAAAAACGATTTGGTTGGACCGTTGTCGCAGTCGGAAAAGTTGGTCATCGGATGGGTAGCTCCGTCAGCAACTCCGGCCGGCCAGCGATCTGGGAACAGATTAATGATGTAAAGAAACTCCTCTGTCCGGATTGCCCTGCCCGGGTAACCATCCATCGAAGGAATGGCCTGTGCCGGAGTGTGTCTTTCACGACCATACACCACAAACGAATCCTCCTGGTTATTTCGGTTTTGCTCCAACAATAAGGGTTTCAATGATTTTCCAGTCATTTCAGTTGGAACTTCCACTCCTGCAAAATCCAGAAAGGTTGGAGCGAGATCAACCAGTGTGACGGGTTGTTTAGCCACACCATGTTTGATGTGTTTCCCCCATCTTACCGCTAATGGAACGTGGGCCCCCATGTCGTAGAGGTTGGCCTTGCAACGCGGAAATGGAGTCCCGTTGTCACCGGTCATCACAATGATGGTATTCTCCAGTTCTCCAATGCTGTCGAGCAAGCGGATGGCCTCTGCAACATCAGCGTCAAAGCGTTGTACTTCGTAATAATAATCGGCAAAGTCACTTCGTATTTCATCCACATCAGGCAGAAAAGGAGGAACTGAAATGCTGTTCGGATCGATTCCCGATTCCCGGCCACTGTCTTTTTTGTAAGGCCGGTGCGGATCTGATGCTCCAAGCCAGAAGCAAAACGGACTGCCGGCGGGCCGGTCATCAAGAAAGGCTTTAAATCCTTTGTTGTATACTTTCCCTGCAGGGTGAATGGTATCGTAACCTCCGGCTGAAAGATCGCCGGGCCCCCATGATTTACGCCACGATCCTGTAAAATATCCGGCTTGCTGCAAAAGGAGCGGATAGACAGGTATATCTTTGTCGAGGGTTGACCATAAATTGGCGCCCTCATCCAACCTCCAGATGTGCTGTCCGGTCAGGATTGCATTTCTGCTGGGCGTGCACGACGGACTTGCCACAAAGGCATTCTCGAAAACCACTCCCTCATTGACCAGCCTGTCGAATGCCGGTGTTTTTACCACCTGGTCGCCGTAAAACGAGGCATGCGGCCAGCCCCAGTCGTCGGCAATACAGAAAAGGATATTTGGTCTTTCAGGTTCTTTTGTTTGATTACAGCTACTTAAAGTTGTGCCGGATAAAGCGACAAAACAAATTAAGCAGATCAGTTGGTTTAGTTTAGTAGTTTTCATTTTATTAGTTGAACTTATTCAATTAGATTTCCAAAGAAAACAGCGTTGGTAAACAACTTCGAGGTGCCCAACCAAATGCCCCGGAAATTCATGTTGTCCTCGTAGCTGATCAGTTTTCCACGTCCCAGCGACTCAACACTTACCACGGGTGCATCCTTTATACGTTCGATATTTGGTTCCGAAGCCCATCCGCTTTTATAAGGAGATGCGGTGTATTTAACCGGTTCTGCAAATTTCTTTTCGAGTGAATTGGCTACCGAGTTATCCGATTTGAAAATTGAAATTTCACCATCGGTATAACCGTAACACAGCGGATGTGTGATATCCATTTGGGCATTAAAGATCGCTCCGCTAACAAGATTTAAGGTGCGCTCTTTTCCGCGCTCGGCATAACTTTGGTATTTTGTTGTGTCGGGATCAACTTGTTTTTTATAGGTATTTTTTCCAAATCCACTTTTTGCAGCCCACTGTGCTCCGCTTTTGTAGCCAATTAAAGTACCACCCTGCTCTGCCCAGGTTTTTAGTTTCTGTTCTTCAGTATTATCCCACGAGCGGAAATTACCGGCCAAAATAATGGTAGTGTAGCGGTTTAAATTGGTACGCGATAAAATTCCTGATTCCACCAGTGTAACAGGAATATGGAACCTTTGATCGAAGAGGTGCCAGATCTCGCCGGCATCGCTGCTGCGCACATCACCGCCAACAAATAATAAAACTTCGGGCCTGGTCAACAGTGCAAAATTGTTACTTCCCGCATCTATTCCTTCCGGTGACAATCCGGTGGAAAGTCCGTAGAAATCAACTCCCGTATTTTTTGCAACACTTGTAATCAGCTTGAAAATATCGGCCTCGCTTAGTTTTTGGTCGCTGACAGGAACAAGGATGGAGCCGTAGGTAAAAGCTTCGTTCTTATTATCAATGTTGAATGAAAATTTCTCGGTAGCCACTCTCGTACGCAAACCGGCTGCCTGAAGCGAATACAAAGCAGTGGGGCAGGAGTATTCATTCCAGCGGAAAACATAAGCCAGCGAGCTTTTTCCTCCGATTACCTGACCTTCAATTTTTTCTGCCTCTACCGCATCGCCTTGCGCCATTTGTTTGGCATTGGTCAGTTTGGCATAGTTCAGGTCGAAAGCCAGTGGCATGGTCCAGGTAGAAACATCGTAAAATGTGGTATCGGAAAAGGAAGTAACTTCTTCAAATAGTGATAGGATCAAACGTGCCTGCTTTTGTTTTACCGGTACAATGTAGCTGCTTTCGCTTCTAAATTCTTTACCGTCACAAGTTAGATCCTTTTCGTTTTTATAAACTTCAATCTGGTGACGTCGTAAGAGATCAATAAACAGTTGGGTTTTTACTTTGTCGGTTTCACTGCCAAAAACATAGGCTTTTACCGTACTTGCATCAGCAACATCGGCTGCAGTAGCATAAAACTCTTTCTGCATATCGAGTAAATCATCGTGCAGATTCATGGCTGCTTCAAGTGTTGAGAGCGATGTTGTAAACTGGTTTTTAATACCAAAAGCCAACTTTCGCACACCGTTTTCCGTTTGCCTGATCCGTCCTCTGAAACCGGCTTGTTCAAAAAGAATACCGACTGAACCGTTTATGTCGGGATAGGAAGAGCCTTTTCCGAAGTAATAATCATCAAACGATTCCTCACTGAAATAGAATGAACCAATTTTATCGAGGAACTGTGCATGATATTTTGCAATCTCGTGCGTGAGCTCGTAGTTTTTTTCAGGGGTAAGCGGATTGTTCCGGCTTGGTACACCGGGTTGAAAGAAGAAAGATGAATTGGCACCCATTTCGTGATGATCGGTTACAATATTGGGTTTCCACTCATGAAACTTTTCTACACGACCCTTGCTTTCGGGATGTACCAACAGTAAATAGTCGCGGTTCAGGTCGAACCAGTAATGGTTGGTACGTCCGCCGGGCCACACTTCATCAAACTGGCGCGAATCGGGATTACCGTTGGCTGCTGCACTCTGGTGCATGTTTGCCCAGGTACTGTGGCGGGTAAATCCGTCGGGATTCAGACAAGGATCAACAATGATAATCGTGTTGGCTAAAAGCTTGTCGATTTTTTCGCCTTCAGCGGCTGCCAGGTAATACGCAGTGAGCACCGATGAGTTTGTACCGCTCGATTCGTTACCGTGCACACCGTACGTGAGACTTACCACCAGCGGAACACCATCTTTTGCAAGCTCGCTGCCGGGTTCCGAGTAGTCATAATGTTTTTTCTTCAGTTCATCGAGGTTTTGCTGATTTTCAACCGAAGTAAAAACCAGGTGCACCAGCGGCCGGTTTTCATAAGTTCGGGCATATTCGTACATGATGGCACGGTCCGACAATTCATTAATTGTTTTTATATAGTTCAGAACCTGGTCATGTGTGAGGTGCCATTCGCCCATTTGTTGATTAAAAAAGGCTTCAGGCGTTGGTATCTCCGGGTTGTAGCTAACATCGCCCGGTAGAAAATAATCCATTTTCTCCTGTGCCGAGCTCACAAAAAACAACAGTAATACAATCAGACTTGCAGTAATTTTTCTCATGCTTCAACTATTAATTTGAAAATTAGCAGGATCTCAGGTTTTATTGGTGCTCCTAATTTGGCAAATATTCAGGGATTAACAATAAAAATGGCTACGATTTTATTAAGTGAGTTATTCGAACTTCAGAAAATGGATTAGCTTTTATAGAATAATTTTCCGGTTAGTAAGAGGCTGCCAAAAACAACCACGGCAAAGAGCAAGCTGCTGACAGCCATTTGCATCCCGCCTGAAATCACGTGTCCGCTGGTACATCCTCCGGCCATGCGTGCACCAAAGATCAGGATAAAGCCGCCGATAAATGCCCAGATTGCACGTTGTACATTCGAGGCTCCGCGGTATTTTTCCCAGTTCTCGTACACCATTTTTAGTTTGAATGTTTTAGTGACCAGCGATCCGATCAATCCGGCCAGAAAAGCCCCCCCCAGGAAGATCAGTTCCCAGTGTCCCGGCTTTTGTATTTTGGCGAAATAATCGTTTTGGGTAAGTCCGGCCAGTACATCCGAGAGATAGGGATAAGTAGTGGAAGCGCCGATGGGGCGGTCGGAACCAAACTGTGAGAAAACGATGGTATTCAGAATGGCGAGTAGTGCACCGGCAATCAGCCAACGGTAGTTTTTTTGTTTTTCGAAACCGTGCAGCCAGAAAGCTGCGGCGATAAACACCACTCCAATAATGATCAATACAACGTAAAAAGCTACTTTCGAAGGAATCAGTGTTTGCAGTGAAATAGCTCCAAGATCGGGACCCAGAATACTTTTAATCGAAGGTAGTACCAGTGTAAAAACCAATCCCCCCAATAATCCGCCGATAATTCCGGCCAGTGCATCCAGCGATCCTTCTCCCAGCGAAATGGCAAGCGTACCGGGGCAGTAGCCTAAAATAGCCATTCCGGTACCAAACAGAATACCGCCTATCACTATTCCACCCAGAATCAACGGTTTTACATGAAATGAAGCAAAGCCGAGGCCAATTTCAATGTTGAGTAAAATGGCTCCCAAACCAATTGCAACGGCAATGGCTTTGGCAACTGTGAGGTCATCTAAAGTGGCCATGCCACCAATTGTATTGTACTTGTTCAGGCTGGCGTATTGCAAAATGAGCCCAAACAAAAATCCAAAAATCAGAATTGAAATAAACATACTAACTTAATTTACGGTTTATGGTTACGCTTCGGTAGCGTTGAGTTGGTTTGAGCCTAAAGTTAATAGCTATTCTTCTAAATTGTTATTTAGAATCCGCTTTTTTTCTGCAGACGTTTATTTAACCTGAAATCTTATTTTTTTCGTGACAATTAGTTGGGGTACAAAACAATTTTGCCATACTTTATTTATTTCATCGATGAACAGTGTGAAAAAGCCCTAATCGCGGTAACGTTTTAGCAGCTCGTCGTAGGCATCGATGCGGCGATCACGAAGGAAAGGCCAGATCCGGCGGACATCTTCCGTGCGTTTCCTGTCGATTTCAACTACCTCGATTTGCTCTTTGTCTGTATCAAATTTTTTGATGATCTCGCCCTGAGGCCCGGCAACAAAAGAGTTTCCCCAGAATTGTATTCCGGCAGAATGCCCCGAAGGATCGGCTTCAAAACCGATGCGGTTCACACTGATCACCGGCAAGCCATTGGCAACGGCATGACCGCGTTGAGAAATTGTCCAGGCATCCAATTGGCGGATTTGTTCATCTTCAGTATCGTTCGGGTCCCATCCAATAGCGGTAGGGTAGATCAGCATTTCAGCTCCGGCCAGTGCCATTAAACGGGCAGCTTCAGGATACCATTGGTCCCAGCAAACCAGCAGGCCAAGTTTACCGACAGAAGTCTCAATCGGCTCAAATCCCATGTCGCCGGGCGTGAAATAAAACTTTTCATAAAAACCGGGATCATCCGGAATGTGCATTTTCCGGTATTTCCCGGCCAGCGATCCGTCTTTTTCAAAAACTACGGCAGTGTTGTGGTACAAACCGGGAGCACGCTTTTCAAAAAGTGAGGTCACCAAAACAACACCTGCTTCTTTGGCCGCCCGGGCAAAAAAATCGGAATCAGGACCCGGAATCGGTTCAGCAAGATCGAACAACGAGGTATCTTCAATTTGGCAGAAATACAGGCTGGCATGCAGTTCCTGCAGTACCACCAACTCGGCTCCCTTAGAAGCTGCTTTAGCAATTGCTTCCAGACTTTTTTGCATGTTCTCAGCTTTGTTTGCTGAACGCTTTTGTTGTATGATTCCTACTTTTAGTTTGTCCATTTTGATACTGTTTTTGATAATTCAATCTTAGATGAATTTATCCTTTGCTCCGTTCTTTAGAGCGGTGTTGCTATCTTATCGAAGATAAGCCGTTTTTTAAGATTTTTGTAGTTTGGTAAATTACATAATTCTTAAAAAACACATTCTCCATGTTTGTTATGGTCACCGCCCTAAAGAACGGTGCAAAAATATTTTAAAAATTTCTTTTCCTTAACTTTTCAATTTTACAGCCTCAGGATACTGCATGGTCACACAATGCAGTGATCCGTGTTGCTCGATCAATACCCTGCAATTTACAGGTATTATTTTTCTTTCCGGGAAACAGCTTGCTAAAATTTCCAATGCATCTTCATCCTGCGACACCCCGTAAACAGGTACCAATACTGCTTTGTTGATGATGGTGAAATTGGCGTAAGTAGCCGGGAGCCGGTTTCCTTCGCTATCGAAACAAGCATCAGGGAAAGGCAGTTCCACCAAACGATAAGGTGTTCCGTCAGCCTTTTGGATTTGCTGCAATTCCTGTTTCATTTTATGGAGTGCGTGGTAATGCTCATCTTCAGGATGGTTACAGCCCACGTAAGCAATGGTATCCTCGTTGCACAAGCGTGCCAGTGTATCGATGTGTGAATCGGTATCATCGCCGACAAGGTATCCGTTATCGAGCCACAAAATACGTTCAGCGCCAAAATTGGTGAGCAGGATGTTTTCGATTTCCTGTTTCGAGTAGTGCGGATTTCGGTTTTTCTCCAGCAAACAATCAGAGGTGGTCAGGATCGTTCCTTTACCATCGCTTTCAATGGAGCCACCTTCCAGCACAAAATCGAAACTTTCAAGGCTGCAATTCTGCAACACCTTCTGTTCGAATAGTTGCGGAGTGATCTGGTTGTCGAGCCCGGCTTCAAATTTGTTTCCCCAACCGTTAAAAATATAATCCTGGACAATGGCTTTCCCGGCCTCCAAAACGGTGATGCCACCGTGATCGCGTGCCCAGGTGTCGTTTGAAGGGGCTTCAGTAAAATAGAGGTTTTCAGTAACGTTGAAAAAGGAACGTACACGCTTAATATCATCGCAAACCACCAGCACTTGCTGATAAGGTCGCGCAGCATTTATTATATCGACAAAACACCGGGTAGCTCCGTCGAGCATGTATTCCCAGTCGCTGTTGGCATGTGGAAAAGTGAGTTGCAAAAACGACTGCGGCTCCCATTCGGCAGGCAGACGGCGAGTAGCTTTTGCAGTTGAATCCTGTGTCATTTTCTTTTTTTGTTTTCGGCACAAAAATACAAGAAATGTGAGTGTTTTACATGAAGTTCGAAAAATTGATGATTTGCGATTCCCCGTTCTTTTAAAATTGTGTTCTTAGTTAGCGACACCTTCAAACTGATCTGCTGATCTTGCTCAAAATAAGTCACCTGAACATTGCATTGCTCCCGGGTGTTTAGTACTTGTACTTCACTAATAAGAAAGGAGACCGTTATGGCTAAAGTTATTGTTACAGCAAAGGTTAAGGATACAGCAGCGTGGGAAGCAGGATTTCGGTCCCTGACGGCCGTGTTAAGTTCTATTTTTGTCAGCCCGATAAATCTGGGAATAAACACCGGGGATAGCAGCTTTGCTTATTCAGCAGAGGTAAAAGATCTGGATCAGTTTCTGGCGACTATAAATTCAGAGCGGATTCAGCAACTACAAAAGGAAAATGGCGTCGTTGATGGGAGTGTCCGCGTTTATGTTTTGGATAAACCTGTTGAATTTTAGCTGTTCATCAAACGAAGCCGACACCTTAATTCAGACAGATTATTAGTTAGCGGACGATGTTACTTCTCCTTCTTCAATTCGTTTTACGTGGCAGAATAATAATTCTCTGCTGACAGATCGGGAGGCACGTGCGGGGAGAGCCAAACCCAGCCATGCCCTTGGGCAGGTGTTTTAACCGTAGTATTTTTCCCAATATTTGTTATTTCCGATTATTAACTTAAGTACAAAAGATTGTTTTGTCTTTTGTCTGGCTTGGGTTGCTGGTTTCCATTTCGGCATTTCGACAAAAATATTTCTTACAATGGTATCAATATCATAATTTAATGTCTTTGAAAGTACTATGTTTTTTAACGTTCCATCTTCAGCAATAGTAAATGAGATATCAACGGTATCAGTATAGTTATCTTCAGAAGCAGTTTTAGGCAATACAAATTCAAGTACAATATAATTGTCAAGACATTCATAACCACCATTGAAAACTGCCAACTCGGGAGCATAAAAATCTCCCATTCCAAGAATCATAAATTGATTTTGTTTCGTTTCGTGCCAACTTTCGAAACTGCAAGTGCTTTTCTTATATGGAAGTTTATTTGGGGAATATTTTGTTAAATCGACGGGTTCAAGTTCATATACAATATTTGTTAATTTAATCTGAAACGAACTTGCATTTTCAGGGGCACTAAAACTAAATGATTGATAATTTATATGAGAAATTTCTATTTCATCTTTTTCCTCACAATAAAATTCGACTTCTCCATATTGATTAGAAAAGTAGGAGCAATCATTGTATTTTGTTATTAACCGAACGTTTGAAACCGGAATTCCTGAGCTCTCATCTGTAATTTTACATTTAACCAATTCCCCCCTCACACCTTTAAAATTTATTGGGATATTCAATTTGTTATTTATCATTCTTACAGGAAGTATTGATTGAACAGTTACATTTTTAAAATTATGACGCGCTGGAATCCATTGAAGCTTGTTCAATTCATTTTCAAGTACATTATAAAACTGCGTCAATTCAGAATTTGTTGAAGTAATAACAGCTTCACCTTTGCATGTTATTTGGAAATTAACATTTGTGTTGTTATTCTTCAACAGGGAATTGGTTTCTGCGTCAATTTGATTAGATACATTCTCCAAAAATGTGTTGTAGTCACCAAGATATAATGGCATTTGTTCAACAACAAAATATACTACAGTATCACATCCCGTGTTTTCCTGACTATAAAGAGCATGTGAAATAAATAACAAAATTGTAATTGATATAATTTTACTCATAGTGGGTGTTTTTTCAAAATTGCAGCTTATGTATATGATTATTTCGTTTTTCGCAGCGCTTTTATTGTATATTAAACAAGTCTATTATCAGTGTGGTAGTTTGTAATTAATTGTATGCATGTAAAAACTGAATAAAACCTACAAATCCCAGGGTGAAAAATCATTCGCTGCTTTTCGTTTCGGGTGTCACCTAGATTAGTGCTTTAAAATTATATGTTAATCAGTAGAAAAACTAGTTCAGTGTGTAATTTGGAACCTGTTTAATTAAGCGATCTCCTCCATCAAAGCATCAAACTTCTCGAGAAACAGGCCATCGAAATTGGCTTCGCTCAGGCGGGTTTCCATCATGGCTTTTGTGTCTTCCTGCTGCTCGTCGGGCATGGTCATGGTAATGGGGAGCGCGGTACAGGTGATATTCAGATCGGGAAATGCCTCACGTACTTTTCTAAACACCATTTCGTGCCCGTATTTGTCTTCCTTCAATTTGTAACTGCTGCCGCAGCAGGTAACAAAAAGCCACTCTTTAACTTCGTTTTGGTGTTTTTCGATGAATTTCCGCAGTGGATAAATAAAGCTTCCCATCCACACCGGGCCGCAAAGAATTACCCGGTCGTAATCGGCCAGGTTCCTGGTTATGCTTTTGTTGCCGAAACCGATTCCTGATAAGAGCAGCAAATGCATGTTTAAAACAGGCTTAATTTCTTCGATCTCGCAGTTCAATCGTTTGGCGATCTCGTTTGCCAGGAAGCGGTTATTCCCGGTATTCGAGTAATAGGTAACCAGCGTTTTGGTCATGATATCAGGTTTTTTAGTTGGCTTGTTAAGTTACATTTTTCGGAATTTTTTTCAAAATGAATTTGAAGCGATTCGGAAACGAATGGACCTGAAACAGATTCAGCATCAGCTTACTGGCGGGACAGTATCATGTTCATTTGCTGGCCCAGAACAAAAAAGTAGCCACTCATCTGGTTGCCGGAATAAATAAATTCGCCCGACACCGGACCACTAAAAATATTCGAACCGTTAAAAAATACCCGGTTGTTGTCGAGCATCACATTTCCCTGGCCTACGGCAACTCCCATTAAGTTGAATTCCTGGTAGGTGTAGCCGCTTCCGAAGTTGCTGATCAGCAGGTAGCCCTGGTTCATGAGGTTCCAGTAGCCATTCAGGTCAACGGGTGGGGGAGCGGTTTTCTTTATCGGTTTGGGTTCAACCGTGCCTTTAATGTCGATGGTTTTGTCGCCGCCGTTACTTTTTATCACAACCGATCCGTGGTAGCTTCCCGGACGGGCATCGAGCGTGAGTTCAAGGCGGTTATTCTTTTTGTCGGTGTAAAAGAAAGCGCCCTGCTGTTCAAAATGCCAGATCAGGTCTGAACTTCCTTCGTTGCTGACATGAATCGTTTTAGTCAGGTTTTCGCCTTCGGTTACCGTTCCGAAATCGATCTGAGCGGGCTGAACACCCAGAATAGGCCCCTGCACAACTACTGCACTCAGGGGAATGTTTTCGTTTCCGCCGGCCGAACGAATAATAAGCTGGCCTTCGAGAACGGCTTCGCGGCTTACGTTTGGCAGCACCTCAACAAAATCGCCTGAACTTTGTACCTGGAAATCCGGGTTAGTACAGGAAATGTTGGCATTAAGTTGTCCATCGCCGGTATTGATCAGGCGGATCATTTTTTTCGGAACATCGGAGTTTACAACCAGCTGCCCGAAATCGATGCGGTATTCCGATAATTCAAGCCGCGGTTTTTCAATCTGCTCATTCATCTGAACCAAAACCTGGATGCGTTTGGTGCCGCCGCCATTTTGGTCGCGCACATAAATTCGGCCCCTGTTTTTGCCCGGTTTGGGCTCGAAATTTATTTTGAAGTAGGTGTTTGCTTTTTCAATTTTTATCCATTCGTCGCTGCACTCTACCAGCCAGTTCAGAATGCCGCCGCCCTGGTTGTACACATCGATGATCTCTTCGGGCAGCACCTCGTCAGGCGATACATCCTTTATTTCAATTTCGGATGATGAAATAGCCAGGATCGGTTTCTGAGCGCCCGGTTCCACTGAGCCGGGTGCAATGAGTTTCGAACCGGGTGCTGCTTCACTTGATCTTCCAATGGCCACTTCTCCGCCTGAACCGCTAAAGTTTCGTTTGGGCTTTTGTTTGGTTTCCTTTTCAAGTCTTGGAATAATATAATCGTACACTTCATTCAGCGAAATATAACCGTCCTTGTTGGTGTCAATTTCGTTCGACAGGAGCGCAAGAATCAGGTGCTTTGTGAATGCGCTGTAGCCGTCTTTTTCGTCGGCATCAACCGATAATTCTTTGGCGCGCGAACTGGTAATTACAAAACGGCCTTCACCCAAAAGGTGTTTCGGAATGTCCATGCTTCCCTTGAATTTACCGCTGTTACAGCAATCGAGGATAACAATCACGCGTTTACTGCTCGAGTTTTGGATGATGCTGTTGATCATGTAGTCGGGCACTGCTGTGCCGGTTAGCCGGTCGGTGTTCGAGTTTCGCGCACAGAGGTAGAGGTTGCCGTAGAGGTCGAGGTAGCCATGGCCGCTGTAATAAAACAACAACTGATCATCGGGAGTGGCGCTTAAAAAAAAGTCTTCCACTTTTTCAATGATCTCGGAGTGAGTGGCATTCAACAGCGTTGTAATGTCATCGGGATGATGCAGCCCAACCTGGGGATGTTTTAAGGCGTCTTCCATTCCCCGAATGTCGTTGGGCGGCCCTTTTAATTCGGGCAACTGATGCGGATCGACCTCGAAAACATTATTACCAATCAACAAAGCTTTATATTTGACTTCACCCATTTTTATCGGCTTGCATTTTCATGGCCATCATTAAATATTTTTCCAGTTCTTCTTTTTTATAGCCCTGGCCCGAAAGATCGAATTCAATCACTTCTTCGCCTTTTTTTACCTTAATGTTCAGGCTTCGTGTTTTATCCCTGAACAACCAGGTTTTGAACACATCGAAAGCCAGTTCGAGCGCTTTCGAAGAGCTGATCAACAGAAAAATCTCTTCAAACCCTCCTTTTTGTCCTTCAATTGCCGTTACTTCTTTGCGCACTTCGCCAACTTCGGCTTTACAATCTTCCAAAAGTTCATTTACCTGGTCCGACCATCGTTCGTCGTTCTCATCGAACCGGCTGCTTGCGGGTTCTATTATCAGGTCTAGTTTTTGTTCCATTGTTTAATTTTTATGTTGTGGTTTCATTTTTTATTTTGAAAAAATACTGTCTGCGTCCCGAATTAAGCGTTTAAAATGAGTGTGTTATAAGTAAATTTATGAACTTCAACAGACTTTGTCAAGCTAAAACAACAGATTTATTACTCTTTTTTTCGATGCACAATATCGAGTGACTTCTGGTTTGTACGGAAAACTTTGGAAAGGAGTTTGGTATGAAGATCACTTGCGGGCATAAAAAATGCCAGATGTTTTCACAAATGGCATTTATGTAAATACAAAACAAGGAGGTTTAAACCTCAAATTCTTTAATCGTCTTTTTGATGATATCAATTGCTTCCATCATTTGTTCTTCGGTGATCACCAGCGGCGGTGTAAAGCGGATAATGTGCTCGTGTGTGGGTTTGGCAATCAGTCCGTTTTCTTTTAGAGCCAGACAAACATCCCAGGCTGTTTTGCCATTGGTAGGGTTAATGGCCACGGCGTTCAACAGGCCTTTCCCACGTACGATCTCGATAAGTGGCGAATCGATCGCTTTCATTTCTTTCCGGAACAATTCACCCAGCCGCTCTGAATTTTCCACCAGCTTTTCTTCCTGCAAAACATCGAGGGCAGCAATGGCTACTTTTCCTGCAATCGGGTTTCCGCCATAGGTACTTCCGTGTTCACCGGGTTTAATGGTGAGCATGATCTCGTCGTCGGCAAGCACACACGACACCGGGTACATTCCGCCTGAAAGCGCTTTGCCCAACACCAATATATCAGGGCGAACTTCTTCGTGGTCGCAGGCCAGCATTTTGCCGGTGCGGGCCAAACCTGTTTGCACTTCGTCGGCAACAAACAACACATTGTATTTTTTGCACAGATCAGCAGCTTTTTTCAGGTAACCGTCTTCGGGAACATAAACACCTGCTTCGGCCTGAATCGGTTCGACCAGAAATCCTGCTACATTTTTATCCTGAAGTTCTTTTTCCAAACGATCGATATCGTTGTAGGGAATATTTACAAAACCCGGAGTGTACGGGCCGTAGTCGCTGTAAGCGTCAGGATCGGATGACATCGAAATAATGGTGATCGTGCGCCCGTGGAAATTACCGTCGCAGACTACTATTTTGGCCTGATTTTCAGGAATTCCTTTTACTTTGTAGGCCCATTTTCGAATGAGTTTTAAGGCTGTTTCATCGGCTTCGGCACCCGAATTCATCGGCAGCATTTTATCGTAACCAAACAGTTTGGTCATGTACTCTTCCCAATCGCCAAGCACGTTGTTGTAAAAGGCCCGCGACGTGAGGGTCAGCGTTGCAGCCTGATCGGTGAGCGCTTTTACTATTTTCGGGTGACAGTGTCCCTGGTTAACCGCAGAATAGGCAGCCAGAAAATCGAAATATTTTTTTCCTTCCACGTCCCAAACAAAAACACCTTCGCCCTTCGCCAGAACAACGGGTAGCGGATGGTAGTTATGTGCGCCAAACTGGTCCTCTTTGGCCATGAAATCCTTCGAAGTCAACTGTGTCATTTTTTCTGTTTTAAGTTTATGCAGAATTACAATTTTTAGGATGAAAAAACAACGGTGTTGTTAGTGTTAAAAAGCAGTGAGAAAGATCAGGGAAGTTAGTTCAGAGACCGCCTGAACGAATTCATTCGGGCAGGTTCAGAGTTTAGAGTTCAGAGATCAGTCGCAGTCACAGTTTGCAGTCGCAGTTTTCAGAAGCGATTTGAGCATTTTGGCATTAAAGTATTTACGCATTTTCGAATTCAGTCCTTCAATCCTTCAGTCCTTCAATTGGCAGTTGGCAAAGTTGCAGTTGGCAATCATGGTTGCAGTATTCGGTCTCAGTCTCAGTTTTTAGAATATCAGTATCGAGTATTAATAAAAGATTCCTCAGTCGTACCTCCTTCGGAATGACAGAAATATAATTCATCCGCGGCGCCAGGATGATTGTAATGCATAGGAGTATTATTCGGCGCCGCCAGATAAACCGATAAATTGTCATCCCGATCCGTCGACTGACGAAGAGGGATCTAATTCAAGTAACAAGGATCCAGCATCCAGAATCAAGTTCACTTCCAAAAACGTGCAATCAACACCTCACAAAGAATAAAGAACAATGCCAGCAGGAGCATCAGTTTCCAGAGTTGTTTGCCGTTTTGGAGTTCGTCCAGCACTTCTGAGAAGTTGCGTTCGATTCCGGAAACTACGGTGGCATTCTTTAGTTGCAGTTCCTCCAGTCGGTTTTTAAGTTCTTCTTCACTGAAATACCGAAGGTCGGATTCCTGACGGTTGTAATTAAAGGCCATCGATGCAATAACATTGCCGTCGTTTTCAATGAGGTAGTGTCCGTCGCTAACGATTTGTCCGGCAAAGTCGAGTCGGGTTTTTCGCCCTGCAGTGGTGTTATTCGGAACAATCTTTTCACCGGTTTTCAGGTTCTCAATTTCAAAATTAGCGCTGAGCCTGTAGTTGATATTTCCCGGAAGATCGTAAAAGTTGTTCTTACCCACAATAAATGAAATCTCCTGCTTGGGCAGACTGTTCAGCACAAAATTGTAAAGCGTGGGAACAAAGAGGACATCGTTGGCAAATGCCTCGTTGGCCGTGTTAAGCGGAAAGCTGAAGGTCCAGATCTTCCCGTCGCCAAAACTGAGCTGCGAAAGTGCCTTGTCGCCATTTTGAAAAGCCAGCAGCTTAGTTTCATCACTTCGCGTTGCAGTTTCAAAACGCAGGTGATTTTTTATTTCGGGCAGTATCGGATTTTGCTCCCGTTTTTTAAATACGTTTTTGTAGAAATCGTTGTCGTATTCTATTCCGGCAATTTTCTGGGTCGTGGAATCAATTCCGATCACACGATTTGCATTGAAACGTGAATAAAGATTATTGAGAAAGGATAAGTTGTTACCTGTTTCGGGGAAGATGACCACAGAAGTCCCTTCTTTTACAACCGTTTCCAGTTCATTCAGAAAACCGCTGGAGAAATTCTCGAGGTTCACCAGGAAAATGGTATTGTATTCGCTCAACCTGTTTACCTGCAGGTTCTGCTCGTTCATTTCGTCAAGCAAAACATAATCGTCGTTTTCGAACAAGGCGTCGATGTATTTCAGGCCTTCCTTCGAACTTTCGGAGTTGCTGTAAATGGCCAGCACTTTCAGGTTTTTATCCACTTTGTAGCTGATGTACCAGTTGTTGTCGTGTGTAAACGGGTAATCGGTAATTTCGAGCCGACCAAGTTGTAATCCGCTGGAATTGTTGTTGTATTTCAGTTCAGCCACAATATTTTTTTGAGCTTCCACCGAAAAGTTGGTGATTGATTTCAGCGAATCGTTCAGAAACATTTTAATGGGCAGGTTTTGGTAGTCCTGGTTCGAACTGTTCTTAATGCTCACATAAACCGTTTCTTCCTGACCAAGTCGGTGAGCCGGAACCTCCACCCAGCACGAATCGATATACAGATTCGCCACTTCGTTTGGAACCAGTGGCAGGTAGTAGCTAAAAATGTCGGCAGTCTCAAAATTATCGGGATCGGTAACGGCGCGTTGAAAATCGGAAATAAAGTACAGGTTTTTATCGGTGTTGTCGCCAATATCGGTTTGTCCGGCAAAACGGTTGTAGATGATCGAAAGCGGAACCACTGTGGGAGTCGCCTGTATTTCAGAGACCTGCTGAATAAACTGTTCCTTGTTCAGCTCATGCTGATGGATGGGTTTCAGGTCGTTGGTGAACAGCCGGAATTTTGTGCCAGCAGGGTAGGCCAGACAAATTTCAAGCGCTTTGTTTCGGGCCACTTCAAGCAATTGTCCCTGTTCCGACAGGGCGTTCATACTAAACGAATTATCAACATAAACCGCTACCAGTTGGTTGGCTTGCTTTTTTGTGTCGCTGTTGGTCGGAATGTAAGGCTGGGCAAAAGCGAAAACCAAAAATATGATGGTGAGAATTCGTGCGGCCAGAATGAGCAACTGTTTTAAGCGCGACTGTTTTTTCGATTCTTTTTTAATGTCTTTTAAAAACTCAACATTGCTAAAATACACGGTTTTATGCCGCTTGAAACTAAACAGGTGAATGATCACCGGAATGGCGATCGCAAAAAGTGCAAAAAGAAACGTTGGAAAAAGAAACTTCATAATGTTTTGTCTGAAGCTGGAAGTCCGAAGTCGGAAATCTTTCGCTATAAATTAGTTTTCGTCTTTAAAAATGGCAATATCTTTTTCGCCTGTTGATTTGATGTAGCCCCGGAACATTCCACTGGTGTTGAACTCCATGGCAATGTTTCCTTTTGCATCGAGCCCGATCACACCGCCGGTTCCGCCCATTTTCGAAAGTTTGTCGATTTCTGCGCGGCAGGCTTCATCAACACTCAGGTTTTTATATTCAACCAAAGCCGAAATATCGCGGGCAAAACCCAGCCGGATGTAATACTCGCCATGGCCCGTGCACGAAACTGCACAAGTTTTATTGTTGGCATAAGTTCCGGCGCCGATGATTGGAGAATCGCCGATTCGGCCATATTTTTTGTTGGTCATTCCTCCGGTGGATGTACCTGCACACAGGTTTCCTTTTGTATCGAGCACTACACAACCCACAGTTCCCATATTATCTTTTGATGTTCTTTCGCGTTCTTTTTTCAAAAGCTGTTGCAAGGATTCATACCTCCGCTCAGTATAAAAATATTTATTAGGAACAATTTCGAGGCCCTGAAGTTTTGCAAATTCCGAAGCACCGGTTCCGCTGAGCATCACATGCTCCGAATTTTCCATAACAGCACGCGCAGCACAAATCGGATTTTTGATGTCGCGAACACCTGAAACAGCTCCGGCGTTCAGGGTTTTTCCTTCCATGATCGATGCATCAAGTTCGTTAAATCCATCGTGCGTAAATACCGCACCTTTACCGGCATTAAACAGGGGAGAGTCTTCCATTACATTAATCACTTTTACAACCACCTCGGTAGCGTCGGCCCCGTCCTTTAAAAGCTGTTCGCCTAAAGTAAGCGCTTCATCGAGTTTGGCTTTGTATTCGGCCCGAAGTTCTTCATTCATTTTATCGCGCGACATTACACCCGCTCCACCGTGAATGACAATTACATACTTCTCCTGGGCAAATGTTGTGGTGGCAGTAAAAATCAATGCAAGAAAAAATAGTACGAGATTTTGTTTCATCGTGATAAAATTATTTCTACAAAAATGACATAATAATAGCGATAATAAAATAAAACGATCCGGAAATTAAGCGGAGAAACAGAAAGAAATGCTGAAATGAATAAGTATTACATTTCAGATAATGTGGAACGGGATTTATTCTCCTTTATCGATCTGGAAAACGTGAGCCTTTATAAGGAACAGCAGCAAAAGTAGTATTACACCGATTGACAGATAGATAATTGCCTTGTAAACTTCTTTGTTATCAAATGCCATCGGAAAAAATAAAACCGCAGTTACACACAATAGAATTATGGAAATAATGATCCAGATATTGTACCTCTGAGCTTTCATGATGTCAGTCCCCCCTCTACTCGTTTTTGTCCTCTAAACAATTTAAGGAATAAGTGGATACCAATCAATACATGGTAGTCAAATTGTTAATTAAAAAGTAGGTTATGAACAGGCAATTGACTCTGAATATGGATAACTGTTTTTGGTTCCTGTTGAAATGAAAAATAAAAGTCTGTATGATTGAGAATAACCTGAAAAGCAGAAGAATCGATGAAATTTAATTTGTACTTATATTTCTTTCGCAAAGCTATTTTTCGAAACGATCGGGAAGGAGTATTTGCCGTAAAACGTTGCAACCAACAAACCAGCGTGATGGTTTTAGGACGATCAACTGCTTTGTTGGCTGCTATTTTTATTTGCTTAATCTGACGCAAATCCTACACTTCAATCTAATCTTTCATATTTCTCGACAGAGTAATTATCTTCGTCATAGTTGCCCTGGTCGTCTGCCGGGTAAATTTGGGTAAGAATATTTCCCTGAACTTCTATCAACATTTTTACAGAAGTTCCAACCATTTGTTTCGCCGAATGATATTCAATGTTTTCTGAAAAGACATTTCCCGATTTCAGCGTGTAGCTTCCTCCACCATAATTATCGTTCAATTGATTATTCACGGTGTAGGTTCCGGAAAAAGCAAAATGACCGCTCGTCCAGATTTTAATCTGGTGCATTTCGAGTTGTCCATCAGGAAAATTATTAGCCACTGAACCGTTAGCGATGTTTTTGTAGCTAACGAGTTTCCAGGCTCCTTTCATTGGCGGCTCAGGTATGCTTGTATTCCAGATATCCTGGTGTAGTTTCCATTTTCCGTCAACCTTTGTCCAGTTTACCATATATTTTCCATGGTCAATCAATTGTCCGTTTTTGGCATACAGCTTATATTTTCCAATTTCTACAGCCATATTACCAATTGCATCGGCACTTTCGGTTTGCAGGTCGGCTTTTGCTATTCCCATTCCTAATGCACCGTTCCAAAAAGCTTCTATAGCTTCCTGACCTTCAATTGCTTCACTATTGGCTGGAAAGACTTTCCCATCAACAGTATAGCACATGGCCAAAGCGTGAGCATCGCCGTTGCTGTAGGCTTCCATAAAAGTAGCATTAGCTTGTTTAATTTGTTCGGTTACATCTTTTGGTTGCTGGTCACAGCTGCTTAAACAAAACATGGTCAACAACACAAGAGTTAGGATTCCGGATAAGTTTTTCACATTTTTCATAATATATGTTTTTTAGTACCTGATACATTTTTTTGTTGAGTGGTGACAGGGGATTCTTTAGTGTACTTTTCTGAATGTAGGATGTTCCGGTTTCGGTTCGCGATTTGCCTTTGGTATGCCTGCAAATCATCAATAAGATCAGAAAGACGGGAACATTTAGTTGATTTTCGTAATGGTGATCAATAAATCGGATGGTCCCGGGCAAATGCGATAAATTCTTGTTTCTTCATGATGTTGATTTTTTGATTTTTCTGCTCTGGTCATCACGAGAAACCGGGTTTTCGGCTGGTGGAGTTAATTAAAGTTATGAAAAAACGGCCTTAAAAGCAATGAATAAGGTCTTTAACAAGAGGTAAATAAAAGGTTTGTGAAGTAGTGCTCCGTTTCTTTAGTTATCATTTTCTCCAAGGATCGTCATGTTCGGTTTTAAGGAGATGCGTTTTATTTTTGTGGTGAAAATTTCCAGCATTTCATCGTCATCGCTTTGCGGAGTGTTACTGAAGTAGAGGTTGTAATTTGCATTCATTGGAACCAACACTTTGCATTCTTGCAAAGGAGGAATCCTGATGTCCATAAAATCACAGTAGTTCTCTTTATCCCAATACAGATCAGTTAACATGTTCACGTACATGGTATCCGCAGTAGGATTCACCAATTTGAGTTTTTTGAATTGTTGTTCACTCGGATAATATTCAACTTCGCCATCGAAGGCAGCTGCGACACAAACTGAAGATACTCCCATTAAGATTTCACCAAAAACATTTCCAGCCCGGGCGTTTTGCAAATCTTTCTGGCGTTCGAAACTGGAAGTGTCGTGGAAATATTGCGGAGATGAGCAGCTGAACAGCAGAAGCATCCCAACAATAAAAGCAGTATAGGTAAAATAAGGTTTCATGGCAATTCGTTTCAAAACTTTAAACAATTTTCATGCCTGAATTTTATCACACCAAGCCTTTTTTTCGCATTTAGAGTTTGTTGTAATATAAGCCAATAACTGAAATTGAGTACGTCAAATTTACGTATTAGTTCTGGTTTAGCTGCTTTTGCCTTTCGTGAAATTCTTTTACCTGAAACATAAAAGCCTCAAATCGGGTATCAACGCCAATGTTGTCGTTTCCGTCGTAGGCAAAATTCTCCCACGGAAGACCATGGTATTTTTGCCGGAGGTTTTGCGAAACGGTACAATTAATCGTTCCCGGCATGCAGGTAAATGGCAGAATATTTACAACACCCGAAATGCTTTTACCGGCCAGCAAAACTGCCGAACCAATGGCAAGTGGCGGATCACCGTCGTAATCCTTATGAATAAATTCGCCACAATTTTCGAGCATTTCTTCCACTTCCACTTCACGGGCCAGGTTGAAAATTCCACCCAAACTATCGGTGAGTTTTTTCTCCAGTGTTTTTTGAAAGAACAACTGGATTTTGGCTTTGATCAGGTTTTTCATGTTTCCTTTCCAGCGGCTGTCGCGAACAAAACGAATGGTGGAATAATTGATCCATTCGCCAAAAGGCGCCATCACGGTTTCTGCTCCGAGTTTTTCGAGGCGGTCGACCAGAAAGTTGGAACAATACGGATTATCGCGCATAAAAATCTCCCCAACAATGGCAACCAGCGGTTTACTCCCCGGATTATTGACAGGAATGGCTTTGAATGCTCTTGCTGCTTCTTCCAGTGTTTTGGTTAATCCATTACAGTTATTTTCAACCGAAGCAATGGCTTTCTGTAGGTATTTTTCATATACCCTATTGGTTTCACCTTTTTCAATTTCATAGGGACGGGTTTGTTCCTGCATTTTGCGCAGAAGATCGCCGGCTACGATTCCCTGCCAGGTATTTTTGCGCCAGCGGGTTGATTGTCCGGGTGCGATGCTGGCATAAGCATCTTCGTTACTCGGATGTACTATTTTTGCCTCAGTATATCCAAGTTTATCAAATACCTGCCGGTGTAGTTTATTGTATTCCCCAAAACGACAGGGACCGTTATGATCGGGCATGAAAAAGCTGCTTTTTGCCGGATCCAGGCCCGGTTGCTTCAGCTTTTTAAGAAAGCTTCCAAGTGTGCAGATAAATGGAAAACATTCCTGTCCATCGGTATATTTTCTTCCCAATTCCAGATCTTTTTTGTCGGCCATGGGGAGTACTTCGCTCGGAATATCGCAACTGCGACAGGCTGCCGATATAAAATGTACGGCATCCCGCGCATAAGGAAAGTAAATGGTTCGTTCGTTAAAGCTTACTTTTTTACTTGTGTCCTTCAGTTCCGACTGTTCTTCCACCGGCTTAGCTTCATTGTTTATTTTCCAGCCTTTCAAACTATCAACAAAAGCTTCAATTCGCGTGATCATTCCGGCATCGGCGCTGTGTTCGTCCACCTCGAGGTGCATAAATGGTTTCCCCTTCATTTCGTTTTTTACAAAGTGAAGGAGAAATGAATCGGGACCGCAACGGAAATTACTGAGGTAAATGGCAAACAGGTTTTTTGTACGGGCAATAATCCGGCTGGCCTGTAAAATTTTCTGTCCGTTTGGCCAGTACATCCCCGGATAATCTTCAAAAATGTTTTCTTCTTCCAAAGGCAGGAAATCCATAGGAATGGCCCGAACATTCATGTTCTGAAGCTTTTTAACCAGTCGAAGGTTTAACAGCGGATCGCCGGTGTTGTACGGCCGTCCGATGATGATAAAGTTCCAGGTGTTTTCATCCAGGTTACTGAGTACATCCCTGCCTTTTAATTTGATGTTCTTTTCGAATAATTTTTGCTTTTCATTTGCCTTATCAATTGCTTTGATTATTTTGGCTTTCGGAAGATCAAACTTTTCAGAAAAGAACTGCTGCAGTTCTTTTTTCAGCGCTCTTTCGAAATATCTGAAATGAAGCGATGGGATCAATAGTTTTTCCCTGATTTTTTCGTCGGTAAAAGCAGCTTTTACCAAATACGGATGCGATTGCACCCACGGGCAATTGCAATTATTGGTGGGATTATCCTGGTCGCCCTGCACATTCACAACAAAAGGCAGAAAAACGTAATCAACCTTTTTTTCTATCAGGTTCAACACATGCCCATGTACCATTTCCACAGGAAGACAGGTTTCGGAAACCATGGTTTCGAGCGCGTCAGTAATGATCTTTTTGTCAGATTCATCGGAAACGACTAGGTTAAAATTCAGTTCAGAGAAGAAGGTTTTCCAGAAGGCGAAAAGCTGGTAATAATTCATTAAGGCACGGGGGATTCCAATCGAGATCTTGTCAGTTTCCTTCTTATTTTGAAATCCTTCAGTGAGCAAAGCTTCGCGTTCTTCAAAATAATTAGGAAGGTCGGCGCCGGCTTTTTTACGTTCGTCAATTTCATATTTGTCGCAAATGCCGCCATAGAACAGCGGCTTTGTTTCTCCTTCAATTTTTACCCGTTTTATTTCGCAGTGATTGGCGCAGGATTTACAAACAAAATTGTCGGTTTCGTAGTTCGTTTTACTGATCTCGAATCCTTTGAAACGGCTGGCATCTCCGTTAATTGACTGGCGTGCCAGGATAGCAGCACCGATAGCACCGGTAATATCGAAGTGAGGTGGAACGTGGATCGCTTTCCCGGTAACTTCTTCGAAAGCCGCCAAAACAGCCTTGTTATTGGTTACGCCTCCCTGGAAAAAGATTTTATTCCCAACGGGCTTATCGCGAACAACACGGTTGAGGTAATTGTGAACGATGGAATAGGCCAACCCTGCAATCAGGTTGTCTTTTTGTGTGCCGTTTTGCTGATGCGAGTTCAGGTCGCTTTCCATAAACACGGTGCAACGTTCGCCCAGTTTTGCCGGGTGTTCGGCCGACAATCCTTTTTCTCCAAATTCATTAATGATATTAATTCCGAGTTTATCGGCCTGTTCTTCCAGAAAGGAACCCGTTCCGGCAGCGCAAACCTTATTCATTTCGAAATCGACAATTACACCGTTTGAAATGCTGATGTATTTTGAATCCTGTCCACCGATCTCGAAAATGGTATCAACTTCCGGGTCGATCTGAATGGCCGCAGTAGCCTGGGCCGTAATTTCATTCTGAATGGAATCGGCGCCTACAAAATCACCTGTCAGGTAGCGTCCTGATCCGGTTGTTCCCACGGCCCTGATCACTACTTTGCTTCCAATTTCTTCTCCAACTTCCGCTAATCCTCGTTTAATGGCTTCCAAAGGCCGGCTGGCAGTTGGCAGGTACCTGCGCGAAAGCACATTGTTGTTTTTATCGATAATCACAACATTTGTACTTAGCGAGCCTACATCGATTCCGAGATAAGCATCAATGTTTTTTTCGCCGTTTAGCGAGAAGGTATCTTTGATCAGTTCATGTTTTCTGTCGGCTAATTTCAGCAAGGTCTCCGAACCGTTTGAGCCGACTTCCAGGTAGTGTGTTAATTTCTGTAATGAAATTTTTCCTTGCGAAAAACTATTGGTTTCGAGGGCGAACAATACCGCGCCAATTGCACCCATCGATGCAAAATGTTTTGGGATAATCAGCTCACCGGGCTGAAGGTTGTAAGTTTCGGTAAATGCCCGAATCATGCCCTGATTGGCAGCAACTCCTCCCTGAAAAATGATTGGTTTTACAAGCGGTTTTCCTTTTCCAAGTGTGCTTTTGAAATTCCGGGCCACTGCAAAACACAGTCCGGCAACAATGTCGTGAACAGGTGTGGCAACTTGCTGCAGGTGGATCATATCACTTTTTGCAAACACCGAACAGCGTCCGGCAATACGAGGTGGTTTTTCCGATTGAAGTGCCATTTCGCCAAATTCCTTCTCGATAGAAACACCAATGCGTTTGGCCTGCTGATCGAGGAAAGAGCCCGTTCCTGCAGCACACAAACTGTTCATCGTAAAATCGGAAAGTTTCATTCCTTCCTTCACCTCATTCTTTTCAAGAAAAATCAGCTTCGAGTCTTCGCCGCCCATTTCTATCACGGTTCTTACTTCGGGGTAAAGTTCCATCACTGCTTTCGATTGGGCCACAATTTCGTTTACAGCAATACCGTTGAGCAGTTCCGAAGCCACTTTACTACCTGTGCCTGTCAGCGCAATTGTTCCTGAAATGTCGTCGTGTTTCTCCAGAATTTCCGACAGGCGGTTTTTCAATGTATTGAATGGACGACCACGACTGTAATCGTAAAATTCTTCAATTATTTCTTTGTTTTCATTGACTAGAACAGTGTTAACCGAGATGGAGCCGATATCAGAACCGAGGTACTTCATAATCGCTGAATTTTAGGTTAGTTATGCAATGAGGCGTATAAAATGGTTGTAGAAGGATCTTATCAGTTAATTGAGCTATTCGTATTTATTTACTAGAAGTTAAGAATAAAATAGGAAAGGTCATAGATTGAACAGCGCCCTTCAGGCCACGTGAACGCCTGAAGCAGCATTCAAAGTAAATCGGTGAACTCAGAATTGAAACGCTGAACTTCTTCGAAGAATGGTTAAGATATGTGTCTAACAGATAGATAATTAATGTTTTATGTGAAGTAGGATTCAGGGATTTGGCTTACTTCGGTATTTTGATTCAGTCAAAATAAAAATTGCGGGTTTAGCTTAAAAAAATCGAATGACGGGGTTTTGAGTTCAAAAATCCTGTCAATGTTGCGTAAATTGATACTCAAAATTTAAAATTGACGTTTATAACAAACAGGACTATGAAACGAGTCCCGGAAGTTTGGAACGTATTATATGCGAAATCATTGAAAACAATTTATTTAAATGGTATGAAACGGATTATTCTTATTGCAGTTTTAGGCTTTTTCGCACTTACTTCGAAAGCACAACTTATTTTCGATCTGGGATTGAAAGGCGGAGTAAACTTCTCGAAAGTGAGTCTGGACCTTGAAGATTACAACGAGGATGCAATCACGAAAATGCATATTGGTGCCTTTGGGCGAATAGGAGTGAGTAAGGTTTTTGTACAGCCCGAAGTGTATTTCACAAAAAAGGGTGGTGACTTTTCATATAATCCACTTAGCTTTGCCGGTGAGTTCGATTACAGCGCGGTTGATGTTCCGCTGCTTTTGGGCGTTCGTTTATTTGATGCGAAATTAATTGAAATGCACCTGCTGGCCGGACCGGTTTTCGGTTTTGTAACCGATAAAACTCTAAAAGGCGATATCGACGACGCACAGTTCAACAAGGAATATTTTAACGACCATTATGTTGGTTTGCAATATGGCGCCGGTATCGATGTTTTATTTATGACCGTGGATTTTAAGATGGAACATGCCAATAAAATCTACGAGGCACCAACTTTCAGTGGCAAAAATGCAACGTTCATGGTGTCGGTCGGATTTCGTATTCTTTAATCTGAAGTTGATTCTGTATCGTTTTTCTTTTTGAACCAGTTTCGCGGATCCAGCTTTTGTTTGTAGCGGGTAAATAATTCTTTTCCTACCAGCAATCCGCCCAGCCAGAAAACAACTTCCATTAAAATGAAACTGGTGGTTGAAGCAACTACCTTGGTTTTTGCAGGCAAATCGAAAAACGGAATGATGATAGTGGCAGCAAAGAACACTCCCGAGAAAACCATCAGAAAAATACCCAGCTTTATTTGTTTGTTGTCCCGATTTTTCATTTGATGTTACTGTTAATGCTCTGAATGAGCAAGGTAAATGCATTCGGCCCTTCGTTAAACAGCAGATCGAGAATACTTAAATCAGGCAGAAAGCCAAATTTATCGCTAAATACCTGCGTGTAAGTTTTGGGTTGAAATCCGGGATCCGGATTATCCTTAACTTTAGGTGAAATTCCTTCACGTAAATTGAACGTGTTTATAGGCACGGCTTCAAAATCATTGGTGAGTATCACTTTATTTTCAATATCCAGGGCATCGCAAATGGTGGCGTGGATTTTCTGGTTGTAATCGAGTAAGAACTGTGTTTTTTGCTGAAAAAACGGAACCAGATCATCCTGGTAATATTCGAAATAAGGCGACGAATTATAGGCGGAAACGATGGTTTGCCAGTGGTTTCGCTGCCATTCGGTATCATACGAAATCTGCAGGTCTTTCATCAGCACTTTCGGGCCACGACCTTTTACCACCGGAACCACCAGCGAAATGGGGCCGTTTCCTCCCGAAATGACGCAGCGGTTGCGATAGGTTTGTTTCGGAAAATGCTCGAATTGTTCAATGTAAACCGGCTCGTGCTGCAAATAACGCGCATAAAAATGAACAGGGGCAAAATAGGCCGTGCTTAAAAGTAATGGATTCAAATTCATTCAATAAAAATAACCGATTCAAAATTATTAAATGTACAAGAGCTACAATTATGCTGTAGCTTTTTTTTGCATCTTCTGAAATGAAGGGTTCAAATTGACTAACTCTGGCATTTATGCCCAGGATTTGGAAGTTAAGATATATCCGGGCTTTAGCCCTAATAAATTTGACAATTAAGGACTAAAGTCCAATAATCACAGAGATGGTAAGACCCCCCGGCATAAATGCCGTAGTTATTCACAGACTTGTGGTCTGGAAGTTTTAATCTTTAAAAAAAGAATCATCATCGTCGTCGTCATCGAATTCCATTCCTTCCGGGTCGATAATTTCATCTTTAGGTTTTTCCGGGTGATCAAGATCATGCAGCTTTTTTAGTTCGTCGTTAAAACGGATCAGTTTTTTGTAGTCCTTTTTCACTTTCCATATTCTGGGAAGGAAATAAATAGTGGCCAAAATGTAACCCAACAGAATGCAGGCCAGCAAAACCAAAACCAGCGGCGCTTCCTTTATTTCCCAAAAAAAGACCTGAATGGTAAGGTCGGTCTGATTTTGAAGCGTAAAGATAACCAGCAATACCGCAAGGATAAGAAGAAGGATGACGATGGCCTGCATAATTACATGTTTTTACAAATATAAGTAAAGGATAACAGTTGCCTATTATCCTTTAAACGAAGATCTTACAAGCCAATTGTGAGGCCTGCTTATTTTCTTAATGTCTTTTTTACTTATTTCACGCCACTGAACATTCTCCGCAGACGAATATTCGATGGGAAGCTTTTGTCTTTATCGAGTGATAGCCAAATAAATTTGGCTTTTCCAACCACGTGGTCTTCAGGAACAAAACCCCAGTAACGCGAGTCGGCCGAATTGTGGCGGTTGTCACCCATCATCCAGTAGTAATCCATTTTGAAGGTGTAGCTGGTGGCTACTTCTCCGTTAATTTTAATAACATCGCCGTCAACTTCAAGGTCGTTGTCTTCATAGATATCGATGACGCGGCGGTACAGTGGAAGATTGTCGACTGTGAGGTCAATCCTGGCTCCCTTGGCAGGAATCGTGATAGGCCCAAAATTATCGACATTCCAGGGGAAACGTTTGTCTGAAGGGAAAATATCAGGTTCCCATGCTTCGGGTTCTTCCAGAATTTTGGTAACCGATTTTACGTTCGCAAAACCACGCAGCGTTTCAGCAGCTTCGTCGGTAAGCGGGAACATGTAGCGTTCGCTGGAGAAAACTCCGCGGTCGGCCTCCGAGATATGGAGTTTATCAAGTGCTTTCGGATTAATCGAAGTTCCGTTGGTTTCAACAATGTAATTATACTGCATACCGTCGAAATGCTGCTGTGGTTTGTCGTTAACGAAAACCTGGCCTTTTTTGATCTCGATTTTATCTCCTGCAATCCCGATGCAGCGTTTAATGTAGTTTTCGCGTTTATCTACCGGGCGTGAAATAATGTCACCAAAATTTCGTGTGTCCGAGGTTACCCGTGCTTTTCCGTAATGACGCACTAACTGGTAGTAGCTTTGTGTTGGCATTCCCAGGGCAACAGTATCACCTTCGGGAAAATGAAATACCACCACATCGTTGTTCTTCACATGAGTAAAACCTGCCAACCGATGATATGGCCTTTCAATGGCTTCGGAATACGATTTTCCGCCAATTATCGGCATGGTATTGTGCACAAACGGAAACGAAAGCGGAGTATTTGGTGTTTTCGGGCCATAGGCCGTTTTGCTTACAAACAGATAGTCGCCAACCAACATCGATTTTTCCATCGATGAGGTAGGGATGGTATAAGCTTCGATAAAAAACATGCGGATGAATGTGGCTGCGATAACCGCAAAAATAATGGCATCCACCCATTCCACAACTTTGGTTTGTTTACCGTTTGGCGGGTTTTTCTTTTTCCAAAAAGCCCAATGTACTTTTCCGGTGATGTAAATATCAAAAATAACAGCAAGGCCCAGAAACCAAAGGTAGCTGCCCAGCCAGATCACCCACAAAGCATAAAGTGTTCCAACGGTAATAAACTTGAACCACTTGTTTGAAATTACAGAACGTATCATTTACTCTGATTTTAAATTTTAAGTAAGTCTTTCATACTAAGAATACCCTTGTTTTCTTTACTGAATTCGGCGGCCAGAACTGCCCCAAATGCAAAACCTTTCCGGCTTTTTGCACTGTGGGTAATTTCTATGTAATCCACATCCGATTCGTACTTAACGGTATGTATTCCCGGAACCTGTCCTTCGCGTTCCGATTTAATATTCAATTCGTTTTCAGCCGGAGTTATGTCGTTTACCCAGGCATTTTTCGAAGGCAACACTTCCAAAATATCGTCAGCAAGGCTGATTGCTGTTCCGCTTGGTGCATCCAGCTTTTGCGTGTGATGTACTTCGGTCATCTCAACGCCGTATTCACTGCGCCCGGCCATTAAGGTGGCCAGTTTTCGGTTCAGTTCGAAAAACAGGTTTACACCTACCGAGAAATTACTGGCGTAGAAAAAAGTGCCATCTTTCGCGAGGCAGCTGTTGTAAACTTCTTCTTTCCGGTCGAGCCAGCCGGTTGTTCCGCTAACTACAGGCACACCGGCTTCGAAACACAAATTATAGTTGTTAATAGCTGATGTTGGAATCGTAAATTCGATGGCCACATCACATTTTTTTAAGTTTTCCAGGGTAAGATCCGACTGATTGTCGACATCGATTTTTAAGCTGATCTCATGGCCGCGGTCGAGGGCGATTTTTTCGATTTCCTTTCCCATTCTTCCGTAACCAATTAGTGCAATTTTCATTTTAAATTCTGATTGTGAGTTGTGAGTACAGCGTATTGAGAAGAATAACGGTGCTATCTGTCCGTCCACTTTTTCCTGTCACTTCGAATTTTTGTCTCAATACCTGATACTAATAATCTCTTGTCTTTTTTAAAAATAAGTCACAAAGATATAATAATACACAAATCTAAGAACCTCGGTTTCAAACTTAAAAAGATTTCGATAAACACAGCGTTTTTTCTGTCAAACACCTTAACTCTAAATTTATCCAATACGCATTCAGAATGGTTGTAAAAAAGCTATTTTTGCAGCGAATTCAGACAGACATGGAAAACGTTAAACTGGTAGCAACCGATTTGGACGGTACTTTTCTGCGCGACGACCGTAGTGTTAGCAAGGCAAATTTACTCGCTTTGGAACAACTCGGTGAACAACAAATAATACGGGTAGCAGCAACCGGAAGAAACCTTAAAAAGGTAATGGATGTCTTGAATCCGGAGGTACCTTTCGATTACATCGTTTTTTCATCAGGAGCCGGAGTTTATAATTGGCAAAAACAGGAACACATTTACAGCCAGAATATCATTGAATCATCGGCCACTAAATTGCTTAACTATTTCGTTCAGGAGCAGTTGAATTTTCACGCTTTTTACCCTGTACCTGATAACCACAAGCATTTTTATTTCAGGGGTGCACAGCCTTGTGAAGAATTCGAACGTTATTTCGAGTTTAATAAGGCCCATGCCACCGAACTGGAAGTGAACACTTTGCCCAACGGACAATTGTGCCAGTTTCTGGTAATTCTGAAAGAGAATGAAGATCATTTCCGGCAACTAAAAAGCAATATTGAAGCGCTTTGTCCCGAGATCCGGGTGATTCGCGCTTCATCGCCCATCACAAAAGGCTACATCTGGCTCGAAGTTTTTCATCGTTCAGTTTCAAAAGGGAATGGTGTTTTGGAAATTTGCCGGCGTCATGGCATTACTTCGGAGCAAACTTTGGGAGTTGGGAACGACTACAACGATTTCGATCTGCTCGAAACAACACGCCATTCGTTTCTTACCGCCAATTCGCCCGAAGAAATAAAAGACCGTTATCCGTTGGTTCCGAGTAACCAAAAGGATGCATTTGCAATACTAGTTCAATCATTACTAAAATAAATTGTAACTTTCGATAAGAATTCAGACACATTATTAAATTTCAATAGAACCATCTACAATGAAAAGTGTTTGTGAATTAAAACTCACATTATGTCGTAAGATTTTATTCTCAATCGGTTTTCACATTACACAATACAAAATTTACAATTATAGAAACATGAAATTTTTATTTAGCACATTTTTACTGCTGAGTTCGCTGATGCTGGCTGCTCAGCCTGATTTTAAATTAAGTGACAAGCTGCCTGAAGATCCGGCAGTTAGTACAGGTGTTCTTGACAATGGGATGACCTATTATGTTCGTGCCAACAGCGAACCGGAAAACCGCGCAGAGCTGATGCTGGTGGTTAAGGCCGGTTCGGTAGATGAAGATGACGACCAGCAGGGACTGGCGCACTTTTGCGAGCACATGTCGTTTAATGGTACAAAAAACTTCCCGAAACATGAGTTGATCAACTATTTCGAATCGATCGGAATGGAATTTGGTCCGGAAATTAATGCTTACACCAGTTTCGACGAAACGGTTTACATGCTGAAAGTGCCTCTCGACGAGCCTGAATATATTGAAAAGGGACTGCAGGTTTTGTATGATTGGTCCTGTCAGGTAACTGATTCAGATGAAGAAATTAACGCCGAACGCGGTGTTATTATAGAAGAAGAACGTTTGGGAAGAGGTGCGAACGACCGAATGCGTAAAGAATGGTTGCCCGTATTTCTGAAAGATTCGAAATATGCCAACCGTTTACCCATTGGTCAGCTTGATATTCTTAAAAACTTTGAGCCTGAAGTTTTAAGAAGGTTCAGAAACGATTGGTATCGTCCGGATTTGCAGGCGTTGATCGTGGTTGGTGATTTCGACCAGGAAGCTATGGTAGCTGAAATAAAGGAAAAGTTTTCGGCAATTCCTCCAAAAGAAAATCCAAGGCAAAAGAAATATTTTGACATTCCGGGTAATGAAGAAGATTTGGTAAGCATTGTTACCGATAAAGAAGCACAGTATCCGATTGCCTATGTGTATTATAAACACAAGCTTGAAACTGCAAGTACCCTGGCTGATTATCGTAAACGAATCATGGAGAACCTTTATACAGGCATGATTAACAATCGACTGGCGGAAAAAACACAGCAGGCAGATCCTCCATTTTTGGCCGGACAGTCGGCCTATTCACATCAGATTGGCCCATTGAGCACCTATACTTCGGTTGCTGTAACACAAGGCGATAAAATTACTACCGGCATAAAAGAAGTTTTACTTGAAAACGAGCGCGTGAAAAAATTCGGATTTACCGAAACAGAGCTTGAGCGTCAGAAAACGGCCGTTTTGAATAATATTGAAAAAGCCTATAACGAGCGTAACAATACCAAATCGATTAGTTATGCCAACGAATATTTGCGCAATTTCCTGATGACCAAAGAATATTTTCCGGGCATGGAAAATGAGTATGCCTATTACAAGGAATTTGTTCCGGGCATTACAGTTGAAGAGATCAATCAACTGGCAAAAGACTGGGTAACCAAGGACAATCGGGTGGTGGTTATCACTGCTCCTGATAACGAAAAAACAATTGTTCCGACTAAAGAAGAGGTTCTTGCCTTACTCGATGAAGTTGAAAATACAGCGGTTGAGCCTTATGTTGATGCAGTTGCCAATGTTCCGTTGTTATCCGACGAGCCATTTGGAAGTAAAGTTACAGCTGAGAACAAACTGGATAAGGTGGATGCTGTTGAATGGAAACTGGAAAATGGTGCAACAATCGTTGTAAAAACCACCGATTTTAAAGACGACGAAATTCTGTTCAACGCCTGGAGTTTGGGTGGAAGTTCCTTGTATCCGAACAATGATGTTGTATCGGTTGATTTTACCACCGATGTGATGGGTGAGAGTGGAATTGCCGATTTCGATGAGATCACACTGAATAAAATGCTTTCGGATAAAGTGTTCAGTTTGTCGCCCTATATCAGCGAATTGCGCGAAGGATTTAACGGTTCATCTTCAGTAAAAGATGCCGAAACGCTTTTGCAGATGTTGTACCTTTACTTTACAGAACCACGTTTCGACGATGTGAGCTTTCAATCATTGATGACACAATATGCTACTGTTCTTGAGAACAAATCCATGTCGCCTGAAGCCAATTTCCGCGACACCTTAAATGTGGTTATGTCAAACTACAACGAACGGGAAAAACCGTTATCGGTTGAACGTTTGGATGAAGTATCGTTCGATCGTATCAAGCAAATTGGTAAAGAGCGTTTTAAGAATGCATCCGATTTTAAATTCTTCTTCGTAGGAAATATCGATTTGGAAACTTTTAAACCGCTGGTTGAAAAATACATCGGAGGAATTCCAACATTGAATACGCAGGAGAACTGGGTGGATCTTGGAATCGAAAAACCTGAAGGAGTTGTAAACAAAGTAGTTCACAAAGGGCAGGAAGACAAAGGTATTCAGTATATCATATTTCATGGCGATTTCGATTACAATGCTCAGAACCAGATTCAATTGAATGCAGTGAATAAAATTATGGAAGCCAAATTGAATGAAGTAATTCGGGAAGAAATGAGTAGCGTTTATAGTCCTGGAGCATCGGCTTCAACTGCAAAATTCCCTGATTCAGAATATACTTTCTCGATCTTTTATGGAACTGCTCCCGATAGGTTAGATGAAGTAAAGCAGGCGGTATTCAAAATCATCCAAGATTATGCTAAAAACGGGCCTACTGAAAAGGAAATTGCCACGGCTAAGGAAAAATTACTTCGCGAGCGTGAAGTGCAATTACGCGAGAACAGGTTTTGGATGAATATTTTAAGTAACACCTATTACATAAAGAATGGTGATTTTTCGCAATTTGGAAACTATAATCAACTCGTTGAAAATTTAAGTGTTGAGTCGACAATAAAAGCGTTTAACGAGTATTTCGATTTTAAAAACGTTATCAGTGTTGCACTGGCACCTGCTGAGTAAAATAGTTTGAAAGATAGTAAAGCCGGAGAATTCAGGTTCTCCGGCTTTTTTTGTGCTATAAAAATTATAATTTAGGTGCTCGAAATCGAACATATGAAGATCTATTCACCATTTTTTGTTGTCTTACGAATTCTCGTTTACGGACTTCTTTTGTATGGCATGGCACAAGGAATTTATTTCGATGCCATCCATCCCATGGAAGAAGGTTTCTTCGGCGAACTTACTTTTACCGAGATCGGGCAGGAAACCTTACTATTCCTGCTTTTCGTGATTTATATTTTTATTGGTTATAAATGGACCGAGATTCGCGTGACCAGCAATTTTGTATCCCTGTTTTTTCTGATGGCTTTTATCCGCGAATTCAACTTTCTTATCGATAAATGGATCTATCCGGTATTAATGGTGCTGGTAATTTTTGTCCTCTTGTTTATTCGCGATTTCAAAAAGATAAAGCAGTCGTGTATCGCTTTTTTCAGGAACCCGGCGGCACATTGGTTTTTATCGGGATTACTGATAACACTGGTCTTTAGTCGTTTGATGGGGCGTTCCAAATTCTGGCGCATTTTGTACAACGACGAAAATTACCGCCTGGCAAAAGCTGCTACCGAAGAAGGACTCGAACTTTTGGGCGATACCCTGATGTTTATTTCCGCCATCGAGTTTCTTCTCTACTATTATTTAGTGAAGAAAAAAGCGCAAGCATGAAGGTCTGTGGATTTACTTTTATAAGAAATGCCGTTAAATTTGATTTCCCGGTTGTGGAAGCCATTTCATCGGTGCTTCCTGTGTGCGACCATTTTGTGGTGGCTGTTGGTAAATCCGACGATGAAACCCGCCAGCTGATTGGGTCGATTGCTCCCGAAAAAATTTCGATTGTTGATACTATTTGGGATGAAACTTTAAAAGAAGGCGGCCGTGTTTATGCCGACGAAACCAACAAGGCTCTGGACGCAATCCCTGCTGAATACGACTGGTGTTTTTACATTCAGGGCGATGAAGTTCTGCATGAAAAATACCTGCCCGCTGTACAAAAAGCCATGGAGGATAACCTGGGGCGAAATGAAGTGGAAGGACTGCTTTTTGATTACCGTCACTTCTTTGGCTCGTATGATTATGTTGGCGATTGCCGGCACTGGTACAGAAAAGAAATTCGCGTGATCAGAAATGATAAAACCATTCGTTCATATAAAGATGCCCAGGGATTTCGAAAAGCAGGTGAGAAACTGAGTGTTGTTCAGGTGCCTGCCGAAATTTACCACTATGGTTGGGTACGCCATCCGCGAGAAATGCAACAAAAAGTAGCAGCAGTTAAGGCATTCTACGATGGTATTTCGGAGGAAGAAGCCCGTAAAAAAGCGGCCGAGCAGGAATTTGATTACGGAGCTGAATACGATGCATTGGCGCGCTTCGAAGGCGCACATCCTGAAATCATGCAAGAACGTATTAAGCGTTTAAACTGGGACTTTCAACCCGAACTCAGTAAAATAAATATGAAATTGAAATACCGGATTTTATACCGCATTGAAAAGTGGTTTGGAGTGCGCTTGTTTGAGTACAGGAATTACAGATTGATTGACTGAGGGATTGACGGTTTGAGTGCTAGAATGCGTAAATGCTGTATTGCCGCAATGCTTAACTCCCTTCTGCCAACTGTGACTGAAAACTGCGACTGCGATTGCCAACTGCAACTTTGCCAACTGCCAACTGAAGGACTGACGGATTGAAGGACTGAATGCGAAAATGCTTTAACGCTTAAATCGATTCTGTCAGCTGCGACTGCAAACTATGACTGCAACTGTGACTGCGACTGATCACTGAACTCTAAACGCTAAACAACCTTCTCGCTGCCTCCAGCTCTGCTGGTTTACCAACGTCCATCCACAGTTTCGATTGGTCGAAATAACCTTTAATCGTTTTGGTTTTTGCCAGTTCCAGGTACCAGTCAATAATTGAAAAACGCTCTTCCTGGGGGATGTAATTAAAAATTTCGGGCTGCACAATGTGGATACCACTAAATGCCAGTTCTCTTGATGCTGAAAAAGCTTCTGGCCTTGAAACTTTGGTTTCTCCGCTTTTTTTATTGATCCAACCCGACAATTGCATTTCATCGTCGAATTTCAGGTAGCGGCTGGTTTCCCGTTCCCTGACCACTAAAGTAGCCAGTGACTCATTTTCCAGATGCGTTTTCAGAACCTGCTTCAAATCCAGATCGCTCAGGATGTCCACATTATAAATCAGTATGGGATCATTCCCCGAAAAAAGCGGAGCTGCTTTTTTCAGTCCGCCACCGGTTTCCAGTAAACGTCCGGTTTCGTCCGATATCAAAACCTCAACCCCAAAATCCTCACTTTTCAGGTAGTCGCTCACCAATTCCGCAAAATGGTGCACATTCACCACAATTTTTGTTGCCCCGGCATTCACCACTTTTTCTATGGCATGCCTGATCAACGGTTTTCCACCTACTTCAACCAGCGCTTTGGGCTTATCGGAAGTCTCGCTTTGTAAGCGGGTGCCAAGTCCTGCAGCAAAAATCATGGCTTCCATGGTGTAGGTTTTAATGAGTTGAAATTTCGAATCCGGATTATCGAATGCGGTTAAGGCTTCTGATCAATGCTTCGTCTTTACCAATTGCGCGGATGGCCATCCAATCGAGGACAACTGCTACCAGCGGAAATGCCACCGGAATCTTAAAAGCTACTTTGGGGCTGTCGAAACCCGTATAGGTAAAGTAAAAGAACATCCCAAATAGTCCGAGTAAAAGAATAATAGTGAATACCAGTATCCTGATTTGCAGAATTCTTTTTTTGTATAGAAACAGCACGGCCAGGTGCAGAACAGTAATAAGTGCGATAAATATCAGGATGGGGAGGCCACTGAATACAATTTCCTCTCCTTTTGTAATGCCTTTCGCGAAAAACTGCATGAGCTCGTCATTCACTGAAATATCTGCCAATTTCAATTTTAAAAGTGTAGCTACCAGGATGCCGGCAAGCAAAATATAAACAGTTTGAATTCTTTGTATCATGTTTTCAAATTTTGAGCAAAAATAGCCAATCCAAATCTTTCTCAAAACCAAATAATATGCCGATTAGAAAAAAAGCGAATAAACCGCTATTTTAGCTGTAAAATTTGATTATTCGGCTAAACAATAAAAACCAAGCTTTGTTTTTCTCAATATCAATCAAATGTTAATTGAAAATCAATAATGGATAAATTTTCTTCTTTGGGAAATCAGGAATTAGAGGCGGTCGAGGACCTTTACCAATCGTATTTGGCAGACCCGAATTCGGTTGACATTAGCTGGCAGCATTTTTTCCAAGGCTTTGAACTCGCCCGTAAAAATTATCCCGAAAAACCTACCGCAGTAAAACTCGATAATATCGACAAAGAATTTGCAATTCTTAATCTGATACTTGGTTACCGTCAACGCGGGCACCTGTTTACCAAAACAAACCCTGTTCGTGCGCGAAGGCAATACCTGCCAACGCTGGCAATTGAGAACTTTGGCCTCGAAGAAAAGGATTTGGAAACCACTTTTCAGGCAGGTAACGAGATTGGCATTGGTCCGGCTAAATTGAAAGATATTCTAGCGCATCTCGAAGAAACCTATTGTGAATCGGTGGGTGTGGAGTACGTTTACATGCGTCACCCCGAAGTGGTTCAGTGGTTGCGCGAAAAGATGGAGAGCACCAAAAATAAGGAATCGTATACCGACGAAAAGCGGAAGCACTTTTTTTACCACCTGAAACTGGCTGTTGGGTTCGAGAACTTCATTCATAAAAAGTTTGTGGGACAAAAACGATTTTCGCTCGAAGGTGCCGAAGCACTGATTCCTGCTCTTGATTCGGTGATCGAACGTGGTTCGGAACTTGGAATTGAAGAGTTTGTGATCGGGATGGCTCACCGTGGCCGCTTAAATGTACTGGCCAATATTCTGGAAAAACCTTACGAGAATATTTTTAAGGAATTCTATGGAAAAGAATTTGAAGACGATATCGCTCAGGGCGATGTGAAATACCATTTGGGCTACGAAAATGTGGTTACCACCGACTTTAAAAAACAGGTGAAACTGAAAATGTTGCCCAATCCGTCGCACCTCGAAACTGTTGGCCCGATTGTGGAAGGCATGGTGCGTTCGCAGATTGAAGCCACTTTTAAAGGAGATTACGATAAGGCAGCGGCCATCATCATTCATGGCGATGCTGCAATTGCTGCGCAGGGAGTGGTTTACGAAACCATCCAAATGTCGCAGCTACCGGGCTACAAAACCGGAGGAACAATTCACCTGGTGATTAACAACCAGGTTGGATTTACCACGCCCTACCTCGAAGCACGATCGAGTACCTATTGTACCGACGTTGCCAAAGTTACCCGTTCACCCGTTTTTCATGTGAACGGCGACGATGTGGAAGCCCTGGTTTTCACGATAAAACTGGCCATGGAATTCCGTCAGAAGTTTCATTCTGATGTATTTATCGATATTTTATGTTACCGTAAATACGGACACAACGAAGGCGACGAGCCCCGTTTCACACAACCCATGTTGTACAAAGCCATCGCAAAGCATAAAAATCCGCGTGATATTTATGCCGATAAACTCGCAAAAATGGGTGTGATGACACAGGAAGAATCGAAGCAAAAAGTAAAAGAATTCGATCAGTTTCTGGAAGAAAAATACAAGGCTTCTGAAAAGATCGATAAATTGAAAATTCGACAATTCCTTGTCAGCGAATATGATAAATATCAAATGCCATCAAAGGCATTATTTGCTGAAACGATTGAAACAGGTGTCGATAAAAAGTTCCTGAAAGCCATCGCAGAGAAGATTTATACCCTGCCGAATGATCTGCCTTTCTTTAAAAAAGTAGACCGCATAATTTCCGATCGTAAAATGATGATCCACGATGATCGGCTGGATTGGGCAATGGGTGAGTTGCTGGCTTACGGAACGCTGGTAGCCGAGGGTCATCCGGTTCGTGTGAGCGGGCAGGATAGCGAACGTGGTACTTTTGCACACCGGCACGCAGCATTTGTAATTGAAGGAACCGAAGAAAAATATTATCCGTTAAAACATGTTTCCGAAGATCAGGCAGCTTTTAATGTTTACAATTCGCTGCTTTCGGAATATGGTGTGATGGGCTTTGAATATGGTTATGCACTGGCACAGCCAAACGGTTTAACCATTTGGGAGGCACAGTTTGGCGATTTCCACAATGTGGCGCAGGTAATTATCGACCAGTACATCACTTCGGCTTTCGAAAAGTGGGGACTGATGAACGGGCTGACTTTGTTCCTGCCACATGGTTACGAAGGACAGGGACCTGAGCACTCGAGTGCACGAATTGAACGTTTCCTCGAACTTTCCACCAATACAAATATCCAGGTGGTAGTGCCTTCTACACCGGCAAATATGTTCCACCTGCTGCGCCGCCAGGTAAAAATGGATGTGCGTTTGCCACTGGTTGTATTCACCCCAAAAAGTTTGTTGCGACACCCGATGGTGGTTTCAAAACTCAGTGAATTTGCCGAAGGTGGTTTCCGCCAGGTGATAGATGATGCTACTGCTGAACCCGATTTGGTTGAAAAGGTTGTGTTTACCAGTGGCCGCTTGTATTACGATCTGGCCAAACATCAAACCGAAAATGCGATAAATAATATTGCCATTGTGCGAATTGAGCAGATCAATCCGGTTCCGGTTACAGAGATTGAAAATATCCTGAAAAAATACAAGAAAGCCGATGAGTTGATATGGGCGCAGGACGAACCACAAAATATGGGAGCCTGGCCGTTTATCAACAGAAAACTTCCGGAGCTTGGTTTAAAAGTGGTTTCCCGACCTGAAAGTGCCAGTCCGGCAGCAGGTTTAATGGAAAAACACAAACAAAGCCTGGATAAAATCATCGAAAGCATTTTTATTCCAAAGGAAGTCGTTATTTAATCGAGCTCAGTTTTTTAGACAAAAACGCTTATAGCGAAAAAATAAAACCATGATCGTTGAAATTAAAGTTCCCAGTCCGGGAGAATCAATAACCGAAGTAGAAATAGGCAGCTGGCTTGTTGAAGACGGTGCTGTTGTTAGAAAAGACCAGGAAATTGCCGAGGTTGAATCGGATAAGGCCACACTTACCATTGTTGCCAGCGAAGCCGGAAAAATTGCTCACAAAGCGGCCGAAGGCGAGAGTGTTGAAGTAGGTGCCGTTGTTTGTACCATCGATACCAGCGTTGCTCCGGCACCTAAAAAGGAAGCGGCACAGGCTGAGGCGAAGGCTGAGGAAGAGGCACAGCCAGAGGAAAAGAAAGAAGTTGCACCTGCAACTGAAGTAAAAGCTTCGGAAGAGTTTGACAAAGTGAAAGTCACTTCAGTGGCCAAAGAAATGATGAAGGAGCACGGTCTTTCGGTCGACGATGTGATCAGTGGCCTGAAACGTTTGGGTAAGAAAGAGGTGGAAGCTGCGATGGAAGCACCAAAATCGGCTGAAACTTTTATGCCGAAGAAAGTGGCGAGCCGCGATGAAGACCGTGAACGGATGTCGAGCCTGCGAAGGAAACTGAGTGCCCGTTTGGTTTCGGTGAAGAATGAAACAGCGATGCTCACAACCTTCAACGAAATCGATATGAGTTTTGTGATGGACATGCGCAAAACCTATCAGCAGAAATTCATCGATAAGCACGGTTTCAAACTCGGTTTTATGTCTTTCTTTACCAAAGCCGTTGCTGTTGCTGCTGAATTTCACCCGATGGTAAATGCACAGATCGATGGCGACGAAATTGTAATGCCGCAGTTTGTTGACGTTGGTATCGCGGTTTCTACACCAAAAGGATTAATGGTGCCGATCGTTCGTAATGCCGAAAGTAAATCGATTCCGGAAATTGAACTTGAAATAAAAGAACTGGCTGAAAAAGCCCGAACAAAAAAAATATCAGTGGACGAATTGTCTGGCGGAACATTTACCATCACAAACGGTGGCGTGTTTGGTTCGCTGCTTTCAACTCCAATTATCAACCCGCCGCAATCCGCTATTTTGGGCATGCACAACATTGTTGAGCGCCCGGTAGCCGTAAACGGCCAGGTGGTCATCCGCCCGATGATGTACGTGGCACTTTCTTACGATCACCGCATTATCGATGGTAAAGATTCGGTAGGCTTCCTGGTAAAAGTGAAGGAAATGATCGAAAACCCGGAACGCATGTTTACCAACGGAAAAGATGCCGGCGAGTTGTTGCTTGGAATTTAAAACTATTCTGACATAATATTAGAGAACCGTTCCTTTCCCAGGGAACGGTTCTTTTTTTTGGATGGCATCCATATGAGTTGATTCAATTACAGATGCCATCCTTTTTCAATGCTTACGATGAATTTAAGTTCCGTGCTATAAAATTCTCATCCTTTCTTGGAGTAGCATTTTGAATTCAGTAAATTCAAAAGAAATTAAAAACAGGCATCATGAACGATTCGTTGAAACAAAAAATCAAACAATTTGTGCTGACCGGAATTAATGAAGAGAAAGCAGCTGCTGTGCCTGATCCGTTTTGGCAGGGACTTCGCAATGCAGGTACCGAACTCTGGCTCGATACCGGAGATATGGACGAAGCAGAGAAAAACTGGTCGGTTGAAATGACGGCGTTGACAACGAATAATACGCTCGTTAACAAAGAAATCCAAAAAGGTATTTACGACGATTTTATTGAGAAGGCGAAAGTCATCGTAAGTGAATTGCCACTGGAAGAACAGATCGTTGAAATTGCTTTTATCCTGAATGCGCGCCACGGAATGCGGCTGGCAAAGAAATTTGGAGGCAAGGTTAGCGTGGAGTTGCACACCAATACTGCCCATAATTTTGATGCGATCATCGATTATGGCCTGCGGTATCACGATATTAATCCGGAGCAATTTATTGTGAAGGTGCCTTACACCGCAGTTGGATTGCTGGGAGCGCGCCGTTTGCGCGAACTGGGTGTAAAAATCAATTTTACGCTCGAATTTTCAGCGCGGCAAAATGTGATGGTGGCGGCGATAACCAAACCCAATTACTGCAATGTTTTTCTTGGGAGGATCGGAGCCTACATAAAAGATAATAGCCTTGGAAGTGGTGAAGGCGGTGGTGAACGTGCCGTAATCTCATCACAACGTTATATTACCGAATTAACCAAAACGAACGCCGAACCTACAAAACTGATCGCAGCAAGTTTGCGCAATTTCGATCAGCTGGATGCCCTGGCCGGAACCGATGTTTTTACTATGCCAACAAAAGTGGCATCGGAAGGTAAATTGAATCTCAGCGGTAAGTTTTCGTCAAAGGTGGGTGTGGTTTACCCGGTTGATTTAACAGATGAGGCAGTGGTTTATGCTCCCGAAAAGATATGGAATGTGACTGACAAGGAACTTGAACTGGCTAAAAGTCTGGACAAGGATTGTCCTAAATCAGGCAATGAACTCATCGATCGGGTTCATCAGGCTGGATGCGGCGACATGTTCCCGTATCTTAGCGAGCGCGACTTGAAGTTTATTGCCGATGATGGTAAAATACCAAAACACGAACGCTGGGCACACCGGATAGAAAGTGGTGAACTGGCGATTGATACATTGCTGAACTTAGCCGGACTGGCAAGTTTTACTGCCGATCAGGCTGAACTGGATGAACGGATCAGAAAAATAATTACCACTTCTTAGACAATATCATTGCATCGGTTTTAACAAGATTGTAAAGAATTGTTTTAATAAGGTTGGATTCATTTCTTTTTAGCATTACTAAGGTTTTCTTTGAAAATAAGGTTTTGTGAAGGATGCTTCAAAACCTTATTTTTCCTTTTAACCTTAGTAGAATTTCTTTACTGCTAACACCAACCTTATTTAAATGGCTTTGAAGATTTAGATTCCCTTCCATTTTCATATTTTAGCCGAAAACAACAAATATGTCGATTTTGAAATTTGATGAAGTACCCTACGAACACGTGAACGAGCGGGTTAAACGCAAGCTTATTCACACCGAAAATTTAATGACGGTGATCGTAGATTTTGAAGGTGGACCATGGCCTGATGCCGATCCGCCACATAATCATCCGCACGAACAAACCAGTTACATTGCCGAAGGTGAAATCGTTTTTTATTGCGAAGGTGAGCCCGATCAAGCTATGAAAGCCGGCGATATGTTTGCGGTTCCTCCCTATAAAATGCACAGCATTAAGTTGCTGAGCAAAACCGCGCGTTTGGTTGATAGTTTTAATCCTGTCCGCGAAGATTTTTTGAAGTAGCGGTAAAGGCACAGTTTTAAAAAAGGATTGAGGGATTGAAGGATTGAATGCTTTAATGCAAGAATGCTTAAATCGCTTTTGCCTACTGCAATTTTGCCTACTGCCAACTTCTAACTGAAAGATTGATTTTGCAAGAAAACATCTGCAATCAAAAATTCCTGCCCGTGCGTTCATGCGAGCTTATTCATCATTCATCATCCACCTGCTAGAAGCTCGTGGCTAATAGCTCGCGGCTAAAAATTATAAACCACCGTCAATCCTTTTTGCGGCCCAACTGAAAACGGGAAAATATCGAACTGTTTTATGTGTGCCCAGTCCCATTTGTACTGATGGGTGAGGTAAACGAGTTCGGTTGATAACATGCCGATTCCGGCACCTGCCAGCACGTCTGACGCCCAGTGGGCACCTTTGGCAATTCGCATTACGCCAACAGTTGCGGCACAGGAATAAGCACCAACGCTGTACCAGACACTCTGTTCGCCATATTCGTGATGCATAATCTGCGCAAAAGCAAATACCACCGAAGTGTGTCCTGACGGGAAGGAGTGTGTCCCTCCTGATGGTCGCTCCTCATTTACTGCCTTTTTCAAACTGTACACGATCAGGTCATTCAATACAAAACTTTTTATTGAAATTGCCGTCAGGTTACCAAAATTATTTTTCCCTTTTACTCCGACTGCATTCAACGAATAAACCGCAGCCAGCGGTGCAAAACGCAGGTAATCATCCAAACTACCCTCGTAGCGAAAGTTTTCCTGCACCCAGTCGTTAAACTGGTACTTGGCATCTGAAAAATGAAGAGCCGTTCCACTTGCAATCAAAACGGTGGGAGCAATGTATGGCTTAAATCCCCGCTTTCGGTCGGTGTATTTGAAATTCAGGTTATGAATAGAATCGTTATGAAACAAACTCACTTTTTCCAGCGAACAATTCAAGGCAGGATCCAGCGTTCGAAGCGGATTCCCGGCGTACGTGGATAGGCTGAAAATCATCGAAAATATGGTGATTGTAACAAATCCGGTTTTTTGTTTCATGCATCAAAAATAAGAAAATAGAGCTATGCCGCTACCCGTAATTTTCTTGCCCGTTTTTTTCGGTAAAGATTAAATTTTACAAATTATGATTATCTTGGCTGAACAACTAAAAATATGACCAACAATGCAAATCCAATTCAAACTCCTCACTGTTATTTTGTTACTTTTATTCTCAGGAACCATTTTCGCACAAAGTTTAAGTATTGTAGGTGGTGGTAATTACACCGAAGTCGATTACAAACAGGGCAGCGTAGCTTCGGCAGCCGAAGATACTTATTCAGGTAAATTTGGTTTTCATGTAGGCGCTTACCTCGATTATGTGCTTTCGAAAGACAAAAGCAATGAACTTGTTGTTGAAACCGGCCTGCTTTTCGACACGAAAGGCGCAAAACAGGAAGTTGCGGTATCAACACTTTCGGTAGAAAACAACATTAATTTGTATTACGCTGATATTCCATTATACCTGAAATACCGTTACCGTTTTCGCTCTTTGAATAAGGTTTACATTGGTGTAGGGCCTTTTGTTGGAGTCGGACTTTTCGGTAACAGGACAACGATGCAAACCATCGAAGGCGCTTCTGCTGAAGAAAAAGCTAAAATCAGATGGGGAAGCGACGAAACTCAACACGATATGAAACGACTGGATTACGGCTTAACCGGCCGGCTTGGTTTCTTGTCGCCTGGAGGACTTGACATCTCAGTTTCATACGATTACGGTATTCCAAACATCGCGTCAATGGGCGATAACATTGAAATGAAAAGCCGCGTGATGCGTTTATCGGTTGGCTACCACTTTAGTTTAGTGGATTAGACCTCACCACAAAGTAGAATGAAATCAGCTGAGAACATACCGGTTTACAGCCTTCGCAGCTTTAGCAGCGGCGATCGCGAAAGCCAGCAGTTCCAGGTTGAAGTTTTTGATGCTAACCGGCATTTTGCTGTGCAGTATCCGCACCGTCACGATTTTTTTGAAGTCTTGTACCTGGCGCGCGGTTCGGGTTTTCATGTAATCGACGGAAATAAATACGAGATTAAACCGCCGTGTGTGTTTTTTATGTCGCCGGGGCAGGCACATAAAATAGAGGTTTCGCACGATATCGAAGGTTTCATTTTTATATTTACTCCCGAGTTTTACCTCATCGATTACAACAACCAGAACCGGCTGATCGAGTTTCCGTTTTTCTTCACCATTCGACAGGATAATCCACCACTATTGCTGAGCGATAAAAATGATGTGGAATTTCTTGAAAGCCTTTTTAAAAGCGGAATTGCTGAACTGCAAAAAGGGGAGAACTACTCGATCAATTTTTTGCGATCGCTGCTTAATCTGATTTTAGCGTACTGTGCCGCCCGCTATAAAAGTGAGGAGAATGTGTTGAGCGGAAAAGGACACATGATTGTTAAACAGTTTTATCAGAAAGTGGAAGAGAATTACGAGAAGAACCTGAGTGTGGCGCAATACGCCGATTTGATGGCCATTACTCCCAATCACCTTACCCAAACAGTGTCACGGCTTACCGGAAAGTCTTCGTCGCAAATCATAAAGGCCAAACAGATTTTGGAGATCAAACGCCTCTTGGTGCACACAAACCTCAGTGTAACAGAGATCGCTTCCCGCCTGAATTTCCCCGACCAAAGTTATTTCGCCAAATTCTTTAAACGCGAAACCGGCATTTCTCCGCTTCAATACCGTTCGAAAGCAGTATGATCCTTAAAAATGTGCTAATTTGTTATGGATTTAACGCATTGAAAAACAGTCGTCTGTTTTGAATGATGTAATACAGGCTTAAAGTTGAATCCATGAAAATTACCTAAAAAACACGTAATTTTACACTTCGTTTTATCAGGAATTTTGTTGCTTTGTAAAATACTTCTTCATCCGCTATAATATTTCATTGGATGGAGTTCATATAAAGTTTATTTTCAATTAAAAATAGATCAGATGGCAAATTATTTTAATTCTCTCCCTTTGCGTCTTCAGCTGGAGCAACTGGGAAAATGCGATTTCATGGAAGAAACTGAATTCGCAAACGGTGTTGAAAAACTGAAAGGAAAACAAATAGTAGTGTTGGGTTGTGGTGCCCAGGGATTAAACCAGGGACTGAACCTGCGCGACAGTGGATTGAATGTGGCCTATGCCCTTCGTCAGGAAGCCATCGAGCAAAAACGTGCATCGTATGTAAATGCAACTTCAAACGGTTTTGAAGTAGGTACTTTTGAGGAGCTGGTTCCAAAAGCTGATCTGGTGTTAAACCTTACTCCCGATAAACAACATACTCCGGTAGTAAATAAAGTAGTGCCATTGATGAAAAAAGGTGCTTGCCTGGCTTATTCACACGGTTTCAATATTGTGGAAGAAGGCATGCAAATCCGCGATGATATTACCGTTGTTATGGTAGCTCCAAAATCTCCGGGATCGGAAGTGCGTGCAGAATACGAACGTGGTTTTGGTGTTCCAACCCTAATTGCTGTTCACCGCGAAAACGACCCGAATGGCGACGGACTTGAAATTGCAAAAGCTTATGCTGCCGGAACAGGTGGTCACAAAGCAGGTGTTTTGCATTCGTCGTTTATTGCCGAGGTGAAATCGGATTTGATGGGCGAGCAAACCATTCTTTGCGGATTGCTGCAAACCGGCTCAATCCTGAGTTTCGATAAAATGGTGGAAAAAGGAATCGATGCAGGTTATGCTTCAAAACTGGTTCAATACGGATGGGAAACCATTACCGAAGCTTTGAAACTGGGAGGTATCACGCATATGATGGACCGTTTGTCGAATCCTGCAAAAGTTGAAGCGTATAAACTGGCAGCTGAGTTGAAAGAAATTATGCGTCCGCTTTTCGAAAAGCACATGGATGATATTATGAGTGGTGCATTCTCGTCGACCATGATGGAAGACTGGGGAAATGACGACGTAAAACTGCTGACATGGCGAGCTGCAACCGGTGAGACTGCCTTTGAAAAAACTCCTGCCGGCGATGTTGAAATCAGTGAACAGGAATACTTCGACAACGGAACACTGATGGTAGCTTTTGTTAAGGCAGGTGTTGAACTGGCTTTCGAAGTGATGACCGAATCAGGAATTAAAGAAGAATCGGCTTACTACGAATCGTTGCACGAAACGCCACTTATCGCCAATACCATTGCACGTAAAAAACTGTTTGAAATGAACCGTACCATTTCGGATACTGCCGAATATGGTTGTTATTTGTTCGATCATGCATGCAAACCTTTACTGGCCGATTTTATGGCAAAAATTGAAACCAATGTGATCGGTAAAAACTTTAACGAAGGTAAAGATGCGCATGTGGATAACAAAGAGTTGATTGACATCAACGACGAGATTCGCTACCACGACGTGGAAATCATTGGAGCCGAATTGCGTGAAGCGATGGGTGCAATGAAGTCGATCATTTAAATAAGAACGAAGAACGTTTGTTTTCTGCGTTCAAGTTTCATTCTTCGATTCTCCGTCTCAGGTGAGCCGGAGGCGTGAAAAAGTAGAAGAAAAAACAGACTTACATATAACTACTCTTGAAGCCTGTTCCATTTAAGGAGCGGGCTTTTTTTTGTAAGAGATATATTTTTTTAAGTGTCATAAAATGAGTTTATTATGATATGATAATTCAAAAATGTTTAATAAATAAATCAAAAGAATAAACAAAAAATATTTTTTAGTGTTTAATGTTTAAACGATAAAAGTTAAACACTATGAAGCAGAATTTACTCAAATTTACTTTTGGAATTTTATTTATGTTACTGGCCTGGACTAATGGTAAGGCACAGACCAATGATTCAATTCCTGAAACGGTTGTAGATATTGCAACCGGCGACAGCACTTTCTCAAGTCTTGTTGCAGCATTAATCCGCAGCGACCTTACGACTGATTTTGTAGGCATTTTAAGTGGCGAAGGCCCCTTTACAGTATTTGCACCAACCAACGATGCATTTGCTGCCTTGCTCAACGAACTGGGATTAGCTTCGTTAAACGACATTCCGGTTGAAACTTTGGATGCCGTGCTTAAAATGCACGTAGTAGCAGGCAAGGTAATGAGTACCGACCTAAGTGACGGAATGATGGCCCCAACAGTTTTGGGCGAAGAAATTACCTTCCACCTCGATGGCGGAGCCTCAATCAGCGATCCGAACGGACGGATGAGCAACATTACAGCTGTTGATGTTGAAGCGCAAAACGGAGTGGTACACGTAATCGACACGGTGATACTTCCCGACCTGCGTCCTGAAACAGTTGTAGATATTGCAACCGGCGACAGCACTTTCTCAAGTCTTGTTGCAGCATTAACCCGCAGCGACCTTACTACTGATTTTGTAGGCATTTTAAGTGGCGAAGGCCCCTTTACAGTATTTGCACCAACCAACGATGCATTCGCTGCCTTACTCAACGAACTGGGATTAGCTTCGTTAAACGACATTCCGGTTGAAACTTTGGATGCCGTGCTTAAAATGCACGTGGTAGCAGGCGAGGTAATGAGCACCGATTTAAGTGACGGAATGATGGCCCCGACAGTTTTGGGCGAAGAAATTACTTTCCATCTCGTTGGCGGAGCCTCAATCAGCGATCCGAACGGACGAATGAGCAACATTACAGCTGTTGATGTTGAAGCGCAAAACGGAGTGGTACACGTTATCGACACGGTGATACTTCCCGACCTGCGTCCTGAAACAGTTGTAGATATTGCAACCGGCGAC
>NZ_WXUB01000005.1 GCF_011799805.1 Maribellus sediminis | reverse complement strand
TACTGTAAACGATTCAGTTTATACTGCTACAGGTGTTTACACACAAATGCTGAAAAATGCTGCAGGTTGTGACTCAACGCTGACTGTTGATGTTACCATTCTGGAACCAACTACTGAAACCATTTATGTTGACGGTTGCGAAACTGTTACCGTGAACGATTCAGTTTATACTGCTACAGGTGTTTACACACAAATGCTGAAAAACGCTGCAGGTTGTGACTCAACTCTTACTGTTGATGTTACCATCCTCGAGCCGACTGAAGAAACTATTGAAAGAATAGTATGCGACCAGTTAACCTTAAATGGCATCACATATACTGAAAGCGGAGTTTACACACAAACTTTAACTAATTCCGAAGGATGTGACAGCATTTTGACAATTAATTTAACCGTTAATGAAAGTGCTGAACAAACTTTGACCAGAACTGCCTGCGGATCATACGAACTGAACGGTCGGGTATACAGGCAAAGCGGACGTTATGTCCAAGGCCTGACAACAAGTAACGGTTGCGGTCTGACAATTACATTGAACCTCACAATTCTGGAAAGTACAGAAGAAAACATCGATGTTAGCGATTGTAACTCTGTAACTGTAAATAATGAAGTTTACACAGAATCGGGTACATATACTCAGAATTTGGAAAATGCTGCAGGTTGCGACAGTACGCTTACCATCAATGTTACTATTCTGGAGCCGACAGCTGAAACCATTGAAGTTGAAGGATGTGGTTCGGTTACTGTTAACGATTCCGTTTATACAATTTCAGGAACTTACACTCAGAACCTGACTAACGCAGCCGGATGCGACAGTACACTGACAATTATAGCAACCGTTCTTGAAAGCTCTGAGGAAACTATCGAAATTTCTGATTGTGATGTAGTAACTGTAAACGATGTTGAATACACCACTTCAGGAACATATACACAGACGCTTACAAATGCTGCCGGTTGCGATAGCACTTTAACCATCATCGCAACTGTTCTTGAAAGTTCTCAAGAAACCATTATTGCAAGTACATGTTCTGCATTTACCATCAATGATGAAACATATACTGAAACAGGTATTTATAGGCAGACTCTGACCAATTCAGTTGGTTGCGACAGTATTCTTACCATCAACTTAACTGTTGGCGACGACAGTGCACCGATCGCCGTTAGCAAGGACACCATCATCGCTCTTGATGCCAATGGTACTGCAACAATCACTGTTGAGGACATTAATAACGGTTCAACCGACAACTGTTCGATTGATACCATGTTTATCGACAAAACTGATTTCACTTGTGCCAACGTAGGTACAAACGAAGTTATCCTTACCGTTATCGATGCAAACGGAAATGTAGCAACCGATACTGCTATTGTTACAGTAGAAGCCGGCGATGCAGACTGCGGACAAGTTAGAGTACTGGCTGAACCCGACGTTCTTACCCTGGTTGTTTGTCCGGGTGGAATTGTTAACGGAGAGTTCAACCTGCTGGCTAACGACGAAGGTATTGGTGCTTCAGGAGTAACACTTACAGCTGATAACCTTCCAGAAAATGTTCAGGTAAGTTTAACCGATGGTCAGGTACTTTATGCCAACGAAGAATTATCAGAAGCGGTAATCCAGTTTACCTATACCATCTGTAGCAACACCGACGGAGAAAATTGTTCATCTGCCGAAGCAACAATCTATGTTCAACTTGACTCAGATTGCGACGGAGTTCCGGATGTAACTGATATTGACGATGACGATGACGGAATACTTGATGTAATTGAAGAGGAAAACGCATTGAATCAGTCAACTTTAGATTCAGATGGTGACGGTATTGTTGACCGTCTGGACATCGACTCCGACAACGACGGTATTGTTGACAACATTGAATGGCAGTCAACCATTGCAGAAGGGGGTACTGAAGACTACGTTCAACCAACAGGAAATGACACCAACGGTGATGGATGGGATGATGCTTACGACTCAGAAAACGGTGGTTATTCTTATTCTCCATGGGATACTGATCTTGATGGTACTCCTGACTACCTGGATACAGATACAGATGGCGACGGAATTGAAGACGCTGTTGAAGGATGGGATGCAATGCCACATGATACTATTGCTGATGTACAACCTACTGGAAATGACACTGATAAAGACGGTCTGGATGATGCTTATGATACATACAACACCACAACACAATGGTTGACCGGACTGAATGCAATCGGAAGCAATGCTCCGCTGCAGGATATGGCAGGCGACACCATAAATGGTGTTCGTGACTGGCGCGATGACTATGTTAAACCAGAAGATCCTGACACTACACGCCCGGTTCGTCCAATAGGTCTGGTGATTCCAGAAGGTTTCTCACCGAATACGGATAACAAAAATGATTATTTCGAAATTCAGCTGAATCCGGACGACACAAATAATACATTGTTCGGAGAAGAATATCCTGATGCACACTTGTACATTTACAACCGTTGGGGTAACCTGATCTTCGAAAAAGAACACTACGGAAACTATGCAATATGGGGAAGTAACAAGGCAGATGCATGGTGGGATGGCCGATCGGATAATTCACTCACCGTTGGTAGCGGTAAAGTGCCTCCGGCAACCTACATCTACATTCTGATACTGGACGGTAATACCGTTGAAAAAGGAACCTTGTTTATTAATTACTAATCCATTTAAAAACACAAGACGATGAAAGCTTTAAATAACAAAAAACAAATCGTGAGTTTGAAAAATTGTGTACAATGGATTATCGTATTCATGGTACTGGTTTCAACAAATGTATATGCGCAACAGGAACCAACCTACACGCAATACATGTTCAATACACAAACCATTAACCCGGCTTATGCCGGAACATGGAATGCCATGGGATTTATGTTACTGGCACGCGAACAATGGGTGGGTATCGATGGAGCTCCATCGACCCAGACCTTTTCGTTCCAGGATCTGCACAAAAACGGAAGAACAGGTTATGGTTTAAACCTGATCAACGATAAATACGGTAAGGAAAAACGTTTTTCGGTATTTGCTGATTACTCGCACATGGTGCAGCTGACCAACGACGTTAAACTTCGGATGGGATTAAAAGCCGGATTCTCGGCTTATTCGAACAACCTGAGCGATTACCAGGTACTTACACCTGACGACCCGTTTTTCCAGGGAGAAGTCGATTACAAATTCATGCCTAACTTTGGTATCGGATTGTTCATGTACGATGATAAATTTTATGCCGGTATTTCTATTCCTAAGATCGTGAACAACGAATTCAATAACAACTACAACAACTATTCGAGCCAGGCTGAATTGCGCCACTATTACGTTATGGGTGGATATGTTTTCGACCTGTCGGAAAAAGTAAAATTCAAACCTACAGCGCTGGCTAAAATGGTGAAAGGTGCTCCTGCTCAGCTCGACTTATCAGCCAATTTCCTGATTGCTGAAAAAGTATGGTTGGGTGGCATGTACAGAACCGGCGCTGCGTATGGATTCCTTGCTCAATGGGTAATCAATAACAAGCTACGGATTGGTTATTCGGTTGATTTTGCCTTCGGTGAAATTGGCGGTTACCAAAATGGGACACACGAAATCATGGTTTCATACGAAATAAGCAAAATCGCAGATGAAGTGATCCACAGATACTTCTGATAAAAATATTTGATGTTGTGTATTATTCGAACCCGAATTCCAATCTAGATTGATGGCTTTCGGGTTTCTTTTTTTTATGCTCCTCAACAAGAACATCGATTTCCATCAGGCAACGCCCGCAAGAAGTTCCGGCACGTGTATGATCCTGAATCTGCTGCGTGGTATCAGCACCTTTTTCGAGCACTTCCTCAATCTCGCTTTCTAACACCAGGTTACAAATACAAACCAGTTTTCTAGCCATTATTTTTCAGCATTTATAATGGTTACTACTATACTTCGTTCTTCGCGGGGGCCATCGAATTCGCACAAAAATATATTTTGCCAGGTTGAAAGTCCCAACTTTCCCTCAACAATCGGGATCGTTTCACCGGGGCCAACAATACCGGCTTTTAAATGCGAATCGCCGTTGTTATCCTGGGCATCGTGTTCCCAAACTCCTGCCGGGATCAGTTTGCGAAACAGGGTAACGACATCATTCTGCACCGAATCGTCCCAGTTTTCTTGGATCATTATTCCTGCAGTGGCTCCCTGAACATAAACATTCACAAGACCGGTGCTCACATTCGAACGACGAACAATATCTCGTACCTGCTCGCTTACGTCTACTAAAGTGTTGCTTTTATTTGTGGCTACTTTTAGAATTTCCTGCATTAACTCAGTACTTTGTTCTCTGAATAAACTTTTACAGTACGATAGATCTGGATAACCGTATCGTTTTTTGGCAAGGTTCCGTAGATCTTTTCGGTAAAACGCTTTTCCATAAGTAACTTAAAAGACGGTTTAAAGTTCAAGTCGAACACCCACGAAAGTTGCATTATTTTTATATCCATCTGATTTGCCACCAGCTCCTTATTCACCAGTTCACCTGCCAATACCTGTTTTGCGACCGCTTTTGTAACCGCTGTTCCGGCAGGCATTTCCCAGGTTAAAGTATGATTGGGTGTCGATCGGGGCTGGGTATAATAATCGGTGAGCACTTTCAGAATATCGAGTTTATCGGCATCGCGAAGCAATTTTGCCAGCTCTGCCCCACTTGCTGAAAGTTCGCGCGGAAGTTCGCGTTTATTATGGTACCGAATGGCTTCCAGAATTGCTGTTTGTTGTTCTTCAGTAAACGCGGCCAGGTATGCTTCTTCACTTAAAACCTTTACCGAGTATTCGGCATGGTCAACTGATTTTGAGTCGTGAAAAGTATCAAACTCTAACAACTGGCTAAAGCGGCCAATATCGTGAAACAATCCCGTACAATAAGCCAGCGACTGCTGTTCTTCTGTCCAACCGAGTTTTAGTGCCAGCGAAAAACACAGTTCTGCCACCCGTATCGAATGATCGTATTTTATGGCAAAATTGTCCTTTTGTTGCGCCGTCAGGCCTTTAAACGATTCGTAATAGACTGTGAAATCCGATTGTGCGCGGGTTACCCTTTCCTCCATCTTATCCTCTTAATATTGCGCAAATGTAGTTGAATATGCTTCAAGGCTTAATATCGGCGACCGAAAATTATCAACATCTTAACAAATACGATTTTTAATTTTCTACTGAAAGCCGGCCCCAATTGCGAAAAGGAATGAAATGGAAATAAAGTTCAGAGATTGTGGAATTTTGCTATTTTTGCAGCCGAATCCGGTCCCCTAGTTCAATGGATAGAATTTCAGATTCCGGTTCTGACGATATGGGTTCGAGTCCCGTGGGGATCACTAAGCAAACTCACAATGACCTAATAGACAGCTACTTATGGCTGTCTATTTTATTTCCGTAACAACAACTATAACAACGGGAATAATCTAAACACATAAAATAGACCTATGAATGCCATTAAAAGTACAACAAAGTAATTCAGCACAAAGCAATTTTTATCGTTCAAAACTTTTATTGTGGAGCTCCAAATAATCACTTTCTTTGTTGTAAGCAAAATAAATTAAGAACTTCCTTTATGTAAGACCACTGTACAAATTAATGATTACCGATAAAATAAATTTGAAAGTTAAGAGCAATAAAATATCTCCTCCTCCCCCAATTATCAAATACATGGGATCAAAAAGAGAGCTATTAAAGTTCGTTATAGATGGAATTAGATCTGTCCATAATGGAGAACTGATTTGCGATCTTTTTGCAGGCTCTGGAGTAATTGGTGCTACTCTTAAAGATGATGCTAGAATTTGGTCAAATGATATTCAAGAATATTCTGAAATACTTTCCAAAACATATCTCTCTCCAATAAACCAGAACAAATTTCAAGGAATCTTACAGCAAATAACATATATTGCCGAAGAGCACGTTAAGAGCATAAAAACCAACTTATCTTCATTTCGATTTATCTATAAATCTGGCATTACTCTATCTGAGTTTCAAGAACTGGAAAAAAGCCAGCAAGCACTAATTAATCATAATTTTGACGGACAAGATTTTCACCTATTTACCAAGTATTATTCCGGCACATATTGGTCATTTGAGCAGTGCGTTTGGATAGATGCATATAGAAAAGCTGCAGATTTTTACGCAAAGGAAACTATTTATCCTCTTATAATTTCTGCACTTATGCATGCGATGGCATACAATGCACAAAGCACAGGCCATTTTGCACAGTACAGAGATGCGAATAAGGCATCATCAATGATGGATATTTTGATATATCGAAGAAAAAATATTCAACCTTATTTTGAAAAAAAGTTCTCCGAGTTGTTAAACTACAGTAGTATTCACGATAAAGAACACGTATTCACATCTCTTGATTATATGGAATGCTTAGAGCAGATTCCAGATGGTTCTCTGGTCTATGCTGATCCTCCATATAATTTTGTCCATTACTCAAGATTTTACCATGCGTTTGAAACTCTGGTAAAATACGATTATCCTGAGATCGCTCACAAGGGGAGATATCGCAATGAAAGACATCAATCACCTTTTTGCCAAAGTGCTAATGTTGAAAATGCATTCAAAAACCTTTTCACGATTACATCACAGAAAAAACTCAAATTGGTTTTGAGTTATAGCAACACTGGAATGATTAATCTACAAAAGGTAAAAGAGATTGCTGAAAATTCAACAAATTATTATGATATCTACGAAAAAGAGAAGAATTACACTCACAGCACAATGGGTAGAGCCAAAGATAAAAGTAGAAACGTTAATGAAATTTTAGTTTTTGTTGTCCCAAAATAATCAATAAATGAATAATCTAAACACCGCTAAACTTAAAACTTCTTGGACAAGATACTCAATTGTCCATGCTGTTGAATTAATCGCTGATGGTGATTTATCTCAGGTAATCGCAGGCCAAGTCGATCAACCCGTAATTAAGGCACTTCTCGGCACAACTGATTTAGACAATATTCCTGAATATTGGCTGGAAGTTGTGAAGCACAGAGAAACCAGAAGTTATTTTGCTTTAATGGCTGCCCTATTAACTCATATAGATATTGTTGATGATTTTAAGCAATTCTATATGAAAAAGAATTTTAAAGGAGTATTTCTATACAATAAACCTGGTTCACTAAATAGGAAAGTCCAAACGAATATTAGAAGTGTTTTAATAGCAGGCAAAGCAGCTAAATCCAACCAAAGACTTTCAAAGGTTGTGGAATATGACATCTCACCACTCTATGCGGATGGCGACCTTGGAGCTTTGTTTAGAAACGTACTTGAAGATCGTTTAAAACTTATTGGCATCAGTGATGATGAGATAAATTCAAATTTATTCGAAAAATGCCAAGAGGTAGGATTTGATAAAGTTTTAGGATTAAATAAATCGCAATTCAATGAATGGATTGGAGGACAACCTATCTTAAACTTTAACACAGATCAGGACGAAGACTTTATAATTCCCAATCCTCCTTTAAAAGGTCTGGATCACATCTCGGAAATTTCGGCAAGAAGAATTAATTCGAAATATTCTGAATTCATTACCAAAGTAGACAAAAAGATAAGAAAAGAAGAATATCTCAACGAAGGATGGACATTGGCCAAGTCATTAAAAAGTTCTAATAAATACCAGAAGAAAAAACCACATAACGAAGCATTCGAGGACAAAGTTTGGGCAGTGTTTGCAAAGGCAGGCTTCACGTGGTTAAATTCCGATAGAAATTTTAAAATAACGCACAGCAAAAGTAGCTTAGTTCCACCCAAGCAAATTGATGTTATTGCAATCGATGAGGACACTGCCGTTATTATTGAGTGCAAAAGTGCACAGTCGAGAAAATCAAAGAGTTTTCAAAAAGACATTGCAGAAATCGGCCAAATGATGTCTGGAATCCAGAAAACTCTGAATGAATCTCTTGAAAAACAAATCCGAATTGCGTGGATATTCGCAACCAACAATTACGTTGTAAGTGACAATGATAAGGCACGTATGCAAGATATTGGCATCTTCCATATGAACCAAGATGAAATTGATTATTGGTGGGAAATAGCTAAAAACCTTGACCATGCCACAAAGTACCAAATGTTCGGAAAACTATATGAGCAGGAAAAGATCCCAGGAGATCCGACAAATATACCCGCAATTAAAGGAACCATGGGGGGACATACTTATTATTCCTTCTCGGTCAAACCTGAAACCTTGCTAAATATTGGTTTTGTTCTGCATAGAACCGACACTTCAGCAGAAGCTTTTGAAAGCTATCAAAGGATGATTAAAGGTTCACGAGTTAGGGATATCAGCAAGTATGTAAGTGAAAAACAAGGATTCTTTCCTAATTCTGTAATTATCAATTTCAAAACGTTAGACAATAATGGAAATTCGAAGGGATTAAATTTTAGTCCGCTCTCAAGCTCAATGGAACATGATGGATACACGGAACTTGGAATCTTAACCCTACCTAACTATTATAGGTCAGCATTTATTGTTGATGGACAACACAGGATATTTGGTTATGGTGGCATTAAAAACAGATACACGGACGAGCTTCCCGTAGTAGCATTTGAAGATCTACCTGCTGAAGATCAGACCAAAATTTTCATAGACATAAATAATACGCAAAAATCAGTCCCTCGAAATTTACTTAGAACAATGATGTCGGAATTTAATTGGGGTTCAGCAAGTCAAGACGAAGCGTTTGACGCATTAAAAACCAGACTAATCCACAAATTAGGAACAGATGATAATTCTCCATTATATAAGCGAATTATTTTAAGTGAAGAGTCCAAAAATACTTTAAGGTGCCTTACTCTTGAACAACTATTAAGCTGGGGTATAAATCCAACACTGTTTTTAGGATTAATACAAAAAAGAAAGCTGACCAAAACTGGGTATTTCTGGACTGGAGACTTCGAAGAAACTCTGGAAAAATGCTTTAAGTTTATCGTACTATCTCTTAATGTTTTAGAGTCAGAATGTTCAGAACAATGGGATAAAGGCAGTGGAGAAGGAGGATTTATTGCAATGAATGTCGGGATCTCATCCTTCTTAAGATTACTTGACGATTTATTGAAACACGAAGTTAACGACGGATTTGAAGTCCATAAGGAAAATGCTGAGGGAATCTTTAAACAGATAAAACCCTACATTGACTCTGTGGCCATTTTTCTCAATAGCCTTAATCCAAGCGAGCTAAAAAAACTCAGAGGTTATTATGGTACTGGCGCAGTGAAAAAAATACTTCCAGAATTTCAACATGCAGTACACAAAGATCATGAGGACTATGACCCTCCTGGCCTCCAACAATGGATTAAAGATACTTCTGGACAATTTAATAATCCCACAAAACTACTTGGTGATCAGATACAGTTGGGCATGAGAGAATATATATTTGCGGAACTAAAAAAACACTATGGATTAAAAAACTGGTGGATTGAAGGAGTTCACAAGGATATTCGGAAATACTGTAGCAATACTGCTATTGATCAAGGCAATAAAGAACCAGATGAAAATTATCTATTGACTATCCATTATCAAAAAATCATAATGGACAACACAGAGCTTTTCCTCAATGTCTTCACTCCTCCGGGATTAGAAAGCGTTAAAATTGCCAAAAGAATTGAATGGATAAATCGACTGAACACAGTGCGACAAAAATTTTCTCATCCAGAAAGAGAAAAGGTTACCGAAGCAGAATATAAAATGATTGCTGAAATAGGAGAATGGTTGCTTCCAAAACTCAACGTTGAATAATTCCAGCAGCGCACTGGTTAGATCTCAGGCTACCACTACAACTATCTAACATTTTTGCAAAATCACCATACTAAATGTTTAGCAGTAGTAATGCCATTGACATTAGTAGAAATATTAATATAGAATTATAGTAAATAGATTATATTAGCATACAGAAAATAAAAATATCAGATAGCGATGCTATTGTTTTAAAACTGAAAAATCGCCAATTCTTTCAAAGAGATAAAACAAGAGTATCACGCCAGTATTGGCGTGTCCTTGTGTTATTCTCTTTGGGTGTTTGGCGATACCTTCAGTTTGTAGCATGGGTTCACGCCATCTTTTTTTTAATCTGCTTATTGGAACCCTAAGCAACCATTGTAAAAACCAAATGAAACTTTCAACCTTGTTATTAATGATTACAATTCTTTTTGCAGGCTGTGGATTACAAACAAAAAAACAAGAACAATTAAGACAACAACAATTTCAGGATTCAATTCAATTAGCCACTAAGCAAGCTGAGGAATCCAGACTGATAGCAGAACAAGCCAAAAGGGATAGTATAAACAGAGTTGAGGAAAAAATAGCAATCGCAAATATTAATTTTGAAATCTCCAAAAAGGAGTTTAACACCCAAAAATCTCAATATTTGAAAAGATTAGACTCAAGTCCGTACCCTTCTTACCACATCGGGCAATATGGTTTTTCCGACATTTATGGAAGTTTTTACGACAACAAACTTTATTATGTTTCTTTATGGGGCAACGACATTAAATATGATGATTACGATAGCAGAATGCAACAGCAGTACAATTCATTAATGTCAGTCCTTAAAGAAAAATATGGAGAGCCTAAAAGCGAGAAAGGTCTGCCAAAATGGAATGAGTTAAACAAAGGAGACATAGCATCATGTTCAAGTTGGGAATTAGGGAACAAGGATATAGATGTAATTGTAAGATGCAACGGAGTTGAATATAATCTATTACTGAATATTAACCGTACTGATATTGCAGAACAAGAATACCAAGCCCGAAAAAAACAAGAAGCAGAATCAAGTAAAACAGGAGCAGATCTACTTTAACCGTAATGGTTACAAAAAAGCACGCAAGACATCAAATATTCTATGCTTCCGCCACACGCTATTTTTAGCCGTTTAAACGCTTATTATTGCACTAAACAAGGAAATCTATTTAAAAATTATTTTAACGGTAGAGATCGGCAAAAATGGCAATTAACGGGTAGGCATTCAATTTAAACTTAAAAAGTACCTTATTTCAAACTCCCGTATTCCAGTTTCTTCAATTATCTTGCTAACCGTCCACCCACGCTTATACATTTCAAGTACTGCAGTCTGTTTGTGGTAAAAACTATCTGACCGAGCCAGTTCAACTAATTCTTCCGTCTTCATATTTATGTAATTTTTGATTTATGAGTTTAATTATCAGTAATTTATAAGATTCGTGGATTCATATTAGTTAGTATACTCCCCCTCCCTCCCTATCCCTTCTTTACTTTTAACTTAGGTGTGATACTCAGAAAGTCAGAAAAAACTTCGTTTACAATTTTTTTTGCACCTTCAACATTATCGGTCAGAAGAATAGAATCATGCTTCGTAAGAAAAACTCCAATTTCCGAATCAATCCGCTTGCCGATAATTTCAAGCATTAGGTATGATTCAATTCTTTGAAGGAAAATCGCAAGACTCTTGTAGTGACATTTCTTTAGCTGAGTTAGGACAGAGCAAACGGTTGGGAAATTATTATAGAAGATTTCATTCACACTTTTCTTTTCATGTTGTTTTGGAGTGTAAATCGCACCGAAAAGAAATCTAAATACATGCGACTTAGCCGAATCTCTATCAAGAACCAGGTTGTATTTCACAGCCTCATCTTGAACAAACTCGTAAATATGTCCTGACGTTACAAGTGAAAGATAACGCATAACATCCTCGCTAACATTCACTTGCAGAGACTGTAGAATCATTGCAAATTCTTCATCTGCGAGAAAAGAAAATTTTGATGGATTTGTAAATAAGATGGAACTTAGAAACGGTTGTGAATTTTTAATATCAACCTCTGAAAGTTCTTTACCATCTATTCGCAAGAATGGAACCAATGCACTTGGCAAATTCGTGACGTTTGAATGAAATCTCTGTGATGTTTTGTCGACATTGTACCTGATTGCTCCGTTTTTGATACCTACTGCCACACTCAAAGCATAGTTATATTTTTGATTTTCTCCATCTGGATACAACCTTTCAATTTCATCGAAAACCGCATCCTCTATTTTTAGTTTCCGTAAATTCTTAATCTGTTCCGACCTACCTCTCGTCGAAGATTTCAGTTTTTGCCTACTGGATTGATGGACTTTCTCAATTCGTCTTAACAACTTCATATTGCTAAGTTCAATTCGTTTGTACTTACCATTGAAGTTTTCAGAGAACTTATAACTAAAGCTTCTATCTCCAACCAAATAGCGACCAGTGCGAATTATTATACCAAGGTCAATCAGTTCATACAAATAGAGATGACCTTGGGGCACTAAATCTTTAAGGTATTTTATTTGCAGTTGACCTGATTCATCACCATTTTCTTCTTTTCTGATTTTTGAGGCAACTAATGAAATAACTTCAAAAAGATACTCCCGTTTATAACCTTTTATTTTCGGCTTGACATGATTTTCAATCTCTTGAATGTCTTCGAAAATTCGCCAAGGAATCAGTTGAGAATACTTATATTTTTCGTTGCCCACGCTCATGTTGTACAGAATGTTGTTACCACTCTTTGCATAACACCTATGCTCCAAGTACTTAACACACACTTTATTAGTTCTGCAAGGATTAGAACCCTATTAAACAGGCTTCATAGCCTGTTCAATTTCGGAGCGTTTGAAATAAACTTTTCTGTCAATCGCATAGGCTTTAATTCTGCCTTCGCGCCTCCATTGATCAATGGTAGGTAGTGTTACTCCGAGTTTAGCGGCCAACTCTTTTCGTGGAATGAACTCCTCTGCTTCTTTAGGAGTTTTTAAACTTGACTGAACTGCTTTACTAATTCTTTCTTCGAGTTCATCAATTGTAATTTGAACGATAGTTACTGCTTGCATATTCGTAATTTTTGTAGTTTCTGCAAGCAAGTTTAGCCCACTTTGATAAGTGTCCTTTTGAATGTCCGGGACAAAAAAAAGACAAAAAAAACCGGCTAAATAAAGTTGCCGGCTTGTTTAATCTTTTCTTGAATTTTCATTCGATCAGGTTCTGGAATTTTTGGGAGAATTAATTCCTTAACTTCTTCCGCCAATCCAATATCGTCTATCTCGTTTACCCTTTCCGCAAAATATTTAACTCGCCTTATGGTAAAATCAATATTGTATTTCTGCAGCACGAATTCACAATATTTCTCAACTGAACTAAAATCATTAAGACTTACCAAACCAGAAGCGTTACATAGTTCGCAGAACAGCTTTACATGACGAAGTTCTATCTTAGCTCCCTTTCTTCCGAACGATTCTACAAGTTGCTCAAATATATCTTGACGAGTTTCTTGTAGATATCGTAATACATCTACCCCAGAGGGGCTATAAAGTTGAACTACTCCATTTGCCGTCCAGTAAGTTGTCTTAAGCTCATTAAACAGATTAATGGCTTCCTGATTTGTAAAACCATCTTTCTTTGCTAAATTCTTTAATTCGACAATCTTTGCTCCCGCAAGAAATGGATAATCAATTCCGTACTTTTCGATTATCTCAACAAACTGCTCAGGAGTAGGTTGGTAAGCTTTCTGAAATCCTAATTCAACCTCATAGAATCCATCAGAAATTGCGAAGTCATATTGGAGTTGCATGAAAAAATTGTTGGCTTTCGCTATAAATCCCATACTACATAGCTCTTTTAACATTCATAACAGGTTCCTTTTTCCGCTTCTGCTCAATCTGCTTCATATAGTCAAATGTTCTTCCGATATGTGAACGAGGTGGAAGCCCGATATATTCTCTGAATTGAGTTTCTGTCTTGTGACCTGTAATCGCCATTATTAACTCCGTAGGCATCTCCGTTTCATAGTAATTGGATGCAAATGATCTCCTACATATGTGAGAAGTAACTAACTCATGTTTTTCAAACCTTCCCGACACTTTTCGATATATCGGATTTTTTTCGGTACCCACATTATCGAGCTTAGTTCCTTCAACCTTTTCTTTAATTCCAGTAAGTTCAACTACTTTTTTGATATATGTATTAAACTTCTGTGCCGAAATACATCGGGGAAAGCCCGAATGCTTATCAATAATCCTTTGAACTGTATCTGAAATAGGGATAGAAACAAGTTCCCCTGTTTTCTTCTGCTGTAGCTCGATCACATCGATTCCACCAACTTGTTTGATACTATCCGCAGTAAGGTCAAGCAAGTCACTTACTCGTTGTCCGATATTACAGCCAATTAACAGCCAATCACGAGCATTGTCTAAATAGTCTTGCTTCAATTCCTTTGCTTCGATTTTATCCAGTTCTTTAAAGCTCAAATAAACGAATTTGGTTTCTTCGCGAATTACTGAAACATGTTTTAAAGTTGGATTAACTTCGAAACCGGATAGGGCTGCCTCATTGCAAACAGCTTTAACAACTTTAAGCATATTTCCGATAGTGCTTTTTGATAATCTCTGCTCCTTTTCTAAATATGCAATAAATCTCTCTCCCCATACTTTTCCAACATCTTTGATGTGGGTTTTTTGCTTTATGTGATTGTCAAAAATTAGAACCTTGTTTTTTGCAGTAGCATAGTGTCTTTTTCTACCTGTTGAAACCGCTTTCCCATTTCGGCCCTTTCTATTCCCCGCTTTTTCAATAAACAAGTCAAAATAGTTCGTCAAAACAGTTTCATCTGTAGCCTTCTTTCTTCCTGTGATTTCAGCAATGTTATCGGCTAACCACTTAGCGTCAGGATTAACTTCGTTAAGCAACCGCTTATTAAGTAATGTTTTTAAAGTATCCACGTTGTTTTTAAGTTCGCGTTTTGTCTTATCACGACCTGCTGAAATAGTCTGCGAGCTTTTAATCCAGTCGTTAGAATCTTCGACCTTATAACCAGTACTTTTTCTAAAGTTCGCTTCTCGTCCGACCGTTAAACGTGCTACAATGGAGTTACCCGAAAGCATTAACCGAATGGTTGCCATGTTTTAAGTTTTAATTTACACGACTAAGATAGACATTGTAACAACATTTGTAACAACATTTACTTATTTTTATTAGATACTTACTTTTTCTCAAATGCATAAAACACTGCTACAAGCGGCATACAGCTTACTTTATCTTATCTCATCAACTATAAGGTTTTAATTCCGTGGGGATCACCAAACAAAAAGGCTGCATCTTTAACAAGACTGCAGCCTTTTGTTCTTCATTTAGTGTTGGTATAAAAAGCAAATTACACCTGATCTTCCATGTTTTGAATACTGCCGTCTTCATTGTATACCAGCTCCATAGCTTCATACAGCATAAACAGGTTTTTCCACCCGACGGCATGCCGTCGTCATGAACCATATATTACTTCCTGTAATTTTCAGAATAAAGAGAAGCGTGGTCCAGTGCACAACCGGTGATACAATCACCCACAAAAGAAAGGGAATATCTGTTCGGTTGCCTTTGGCTTATCAGAGTTTTTAATTTTATTAAATTAAACAGTATTATCCATTTAAGCAACTCTCACTTATTGTTAATTCAACCAAAACTATAATACTAAAAAACTAATTCACAAGTCTTAAAAACATCTTACAAATAATAATAAAATCCGATCATCAGAATAATATTGTACATAGAATAATTAAATTATCCATTGAAAGAAAGCAAGCAGATGCTTACATTCGTCCAATCAATATCAAATATTTTGAGCATCTAATAATCAGTAAAACGAAATGAAGAATAAATTCCTCACCATTTTATTAGTTTCCTTCTTATCCACAATAGCCATTACCACACGGAGTCAAAATATGCCATCGGAACAACACAATTTAGTTTTCGATCAGCTTGCCGATAAGTGGGATGAAGCCGTTCCGCTTGGTAACGGTATGCTGGGCTGCCTGATTTGGGAAAAAGACGGAAAACTTCGCATATCGCTCGACCGGGCCGATCTTTGGGATCTGCGCCCAAAAGAAAACATCAACTTCGACGAATGGAAATTCAATGATGTATATAAATACTGGAAATCGGGAGATTATCAAACCGTGCATAAAGAGTTCGACCGCCCGTCGAATGATTATGCGGCACCGACCAAAATTCCGGCAGCGGCACTCGAATTCGACGTTGAAAGGCTGGGAGAAGTAAAACAGGTAACACTTGATCTGGCAACGGCCAGCAGCACCGTTGAGTGGGAAAATGGTGCCATACTTAAAACTTTTATTCAGGCCGATCAATCAATCGGATGGTACTGTTTCGAAAATATTCCGGAAGAATTAACTACCGAACTGATCGCCCCCGATTACCAGGGAGAAAAGGAAAAAGAGCAGGGAAAACAATCGCTTAGTCAATTAGGATACCCCGCAGGTACAATAAAAAATGAGGCCAACAGCATAACCTACCAACAGAAAGGATGGAACGAATTTACGTACGAGGTGCATGTTGAATGGCAAAACAAAGGAAAGGTACTGGAAGGATGCTGGTCGATTTCATCTCAGAAGGATCACAATCAAATAAGCGTTCCGGCAACCGAACTCGTATCAAATGAACGGTCAAAAGGTTTCGACCAATCATTTAAACAACACCTTGCCTGGTGGAAGAATTACTGGGCACATTCTTCGATCATCATCCCCGATCCGCTTTTGGAAAAGCAGTATTTCCTCGAAATGTACAAGTTTGGAGCCGCCGCCCGCGAAAACACCCCTCCTATTTCGTTGCAGGCTGTGTGGACCGCGGACAATGGCCAGATACCGCCATGGAAAGGCGATTTCCACCACGACCTGAACACCCAATTAAGTTACTGGCCTTCGTACGCAGGCAACCAGCTTCAGCTGGAAAAAGGATTTGTTGACTGGTTATGGAATAACCGCCCGGCGTTTAAAAAGTATACACGCGATTATTTTGAGGTTGAAGGCTTGAATGTTCCCGGAGTTACCACACTGGATGGAGAAGCTATGGGTGGCTGGATTCAGTATTCGATGGGACAAACTGTTGCTGCCTGGCTGGGACACAATTTCTACCAACACTGGCGATACAGTATGGACAGGGATTTTCTGGAAACACGAACCTATCCATGGCTAAAAGACGTTGCCACCTTTTTCGAAAACATAGCGGTAACTTCTGAATCAGGGAGTCATAAACTTAGGATGAGTTCAAGCCCCGAGATTTACAATAACTCGGCAAAAGCCTGGTTTCCTGAAACCACCAATTTCGATCTGGCACTCATCCGCTGGACTTTTTCAAAAGCGCAGGAATGTGCTCTCGAACTTGGTTTGAAGGAGGATGCTGAAAGGTGGAAAAAAGAATTGGAACTTTGGCCGGATTATGCCATCGATCCGGAAACGGGCTTTATGTTTGCTCCGGGCTTCCCATATGATCAGTCGCACAGGCATTTTTCTCACCTGATGGCCTTTCATCCGTTAGGTTTGGTAGATATTTCTAACGGAGAAGCAGATAAAACAAAAATTGAAAATACACTCAAAAACCTGGCGGAACAAGGCTCTTCAGCATGGGTTGGCTATTCGTTTAGCTGGCAGGGTAACCTTTATGCCCGGGCCTTCGACGGCGAAAAAGCAGCCGAGGCATTGCGCACTTTTGCTGAATGCTTCTGCTCAAAAAATTCATTTCACCTGAATGGCGACCAGTGCAAAGCCGGACATTCTAACTTTACTTATCGTCCGTTTACGCTCGAAGGAAATTTTGCCTTTGCCTCGGGTATTCAGGAAATGTTGCTGCAAAGTCACACAGGAGTTATTGGAGTATTTCCGGCTATTCCTGCTGACTGGGAAACAGCCAGCTTCACCAAATTAAGAGCCAACGGAGCATTTGTTGTGTCTGCAGAACTGAAAGACGGAAGAACAGATAATGTCAGCATTACCTCAGAAAAAGGTGGAATTTTAGCTATTGCGAATCCTTTTAAAGGCGATTTCAAGGTCAATCGGGAATATTCAGTAAAAGACAACATCATCTATATCAATACTAAGCCAGGAGAAAACATTCAATTAACCCAAAAGAACTAATCATGCATAAATCACTAAGAATCATTCCAGCTGTATTTGCAGCACTTCTTCTTCTTTCCTGTTCTCAATCAAACGATAAGGCCGAACAGAAACAGCCAAATATCCTGTTGATCATTTCCGACGATCAGGGTTATGCCGACTTTTCACCCTTTGAAAATCACTCGGCAGAAATTTCGACCCCCAACATGAATCGGCTGGCAGAGAGTGGAATGATATTCACTCAAGCCTACACAACGGCACCTGTTTGCAGTCCGTCGAGAGCGGGCTTGAATACCGGAAAATTTCAATTTCGTTGGGATGAAAAAGCCAGCTGGGGACCAGGACTGCCAGACAGTGTACTTACCATCGCCGAATACCTGAAAGCTGCCGGTTACGCAACAGCCAGAATCGGGAAAAGTGATTACGGAACAAATTACCACAAGTTCAATGTCAGAGAGTATCCTCTGAATCACGGATATGATCATTTCCTTGGATTTAGCGCACATGCACACGACTATTGGCTGAACTCTGAGGAAAGTGCCAAACGCACACCAGATCCAAATGGAACCAGTGCGCATCTGGGGCCTTTGATGTGGGATCGGGAGTATAAAAGCTACGATGAAGGCTACCTCACCGATATTTTCACCGACGAGGCCATCAGTTATTTTAAAACGAAAAAAGATCAGCCTTTTTTCCTCACCCTGGCATACAATTCGGTACATCATGTGATTCATGAGGTTCCGCAAAAATACCTCGACAAATACGAGGTGAAACCCATTCACAATTACGATCCCGACAGCATTGAAACTTTCGGAAATCAACAGCCCGGTTCGTACGCTGCGTACTACGAAAAATATACCCGACTTGGAGCTATTCAGGATGAGGACATGCGAAAATATTACCTGGCCAACCTCAACTGCCTCGATGATAATATCGGACGTGTTTTGGATGCGCTAAAAGCAGAAGGACTGGATAAGAATACGCTTATCATATACATTTCCGATAACGGTGGCTCGCCAATCACCGGTGCTTTAAATGCTCCGCTTTCAGCCGGAAAATATTCGCTGTGGGAAGGAGGAATTCGTGTGCCAATGGCAATTTCCTGGCCGGGAAAAGTAGAAGCTGGAAAAGTTCAAACGAATTATGTTTCTGCCACCGATATTTTACCAACCATTACCGATGCGGCCGGCATTACCCTCACCGACCAAACGATTGACGGGAAAAGTCTTTTGAAACCGGAAACCGATCAGAAACGCCTTATGGTTTGGAAATGGGGAAACACCTGGGCGGTTCGCAAAGGCCCGTGGAAACTGACCAACACCAACGAATCATGGGGAAAAGGTCGTCCCTCGGCTCAGTACATCAAACCTATTTCGAATGACCTAAGCCTGAAACTTTTCAACCTCGAAAACGATCCCGGTGAAAGGGTAAATCTGGCTGAAGAAATGCCCGGAAAAGTGGAAGAATTACAGAATTCATACAACAACTGGTGTTCCGAAAATCTAGGAAAGTATTAATCACTAAAAACTTAATTCAACAAGCTTCTTTGAAATCGAAAGGGTATGAACACGACAAGAAAATTTAATCATTACGCATTGAAAAGTATTATTACATATAAAATTCCAGGCCTTCTGATAGCGCTGATTTTTCATATTTCAGTGGTTGCACAATCCAATCAAATTGATCTTTCCGGAACATGGGAAGTAAAACTCGATCCTGAAAATGAATGGTTAAAAAAAGGAAATTGCAAAAGCGAAGGCAACATAAACCTGCCTGCTTCGCTCGCCGAATTTGCTTATGGTTTTAAAACCGACTCTTCAGATTTTGGCATCCTGACCCCTTCTTACAAATACATTGGCAAAGCATGGTATTCGCGCGAAATAGAAATTCCTTCAAGCTGGAAGAACAAGCAAATTGAAGTGCATCTTGAACGCGTGCTTTGGGAATCGCGCGTGTTTATTGATGGTACAGAACTGAGCCGGAATGATGCACTGGGTACCGCACACGTACATCAACTTGGTGAGCTAAAATCGGGGGTACATCAGCTGACTGTTTTGGTAGACAATGAAATGATCCACAACATTGGCGACAAAGGACACGGCTATGGCGAATACACCCAAAGCATTTGGAACGGAATCGTTGGACGAATGGAAATGAAAGCTTTTGATCCCGTTCATATCACCGCTGTCCGCACTTTCCCGAACCTTAATGAAGATCTGCTGACACTGGAAGTGAACCTGAACTCAGCAGCTAAAAAAGCAGTCGTATTCAGCTATAGCATTAAACCGCTCAATGAGAATTCGGACATTTTACATGGAGAAAAAACCTTTCGGCCAACACAGGAACAACAGCAGTTCGTACTTGAAATACCGGTTGAAGGAAAACTAAAGAAATGGAGTGAATTTTCGCCTGAAGTTTATGAACTCGAAGTAAAACTGAGCACCGGCAAAAATTTGGATACACATGCTACCGAGTTTGGTTATTACGAAGTGAGCAAAAGCAACCATAAGGTTCTCATCAACGGAAAACCCGTTTTTCTTCGAGGCAACCTCGATTGTGTGCATTTTCCAATAACCGGTTATCCGTCTTGCAATATTGAAGACTGGGAACGGATTTTCAATATCTACAAAGATTATGGTTTGAACCACGTTCGCTTTCATTCGTGGTGTCCGCCCGATGCAGCTTTTAAAGCTGCCAACCGTGTTGGAATTTATATTCAGGCTGAAGCCTCCATCTGGATCGATTGGTGGATGAGCGTTGATAACACCGAACGCGGACGCCCCGAAATGAATACCAAAGGATTTCCTAAAGGACTGGGATATAATGCTTCACGCGACAGTTTTGTTGTGGAAGAGATGAACCGGGTGGTTGATTTTTATGGAAATAATCCTTCATTTACGATGTTCTGTATCGGCAACGAACTGGGCAATTCCGATTTCGATGTGATGAAAGAATGGGTGGCTGATCTGAAAGAAAAAGATCCGCGCCGCTTGTATGCCGTATCTACCGCACGAAAAATAACTGAGGTTGACGATTATTCAGCTACACACAGTTTACACGGTATTGGCCGCACACGCGGGCTAAACGGACCGCGCACCAACTGGGATTTTGAAGAAAACTATGGTAAAATGGATATCCCGATTGTTGCGCACGAAATTGGCCAGTGGCCGGTATATCCGCGTTGGACCGAGATTGACAAATACACCGGAACGCAAATCGCCAGAAACCTGCAGGAAATGAAAGTGCAGGCCGAAAAAAATGGCATTGCCGGTCAAAACGAAAAACTGGTACAGGCTTCCGGAGCACTCAACCAGATCATGTACAAATACGAAACCGAATCTTTTTTGCGGACAGAAAGTTGTGCCGGTGTTCAGCTGCTTAGCATGCAGGATTACCAGGGACAGGGTGAGGCGCTGATCGGCTGGCTCGATTGTTTCTGGGATAGCAAAGAAATTACAACACCTGAAAAATTCAGACAACATTTTACAACCACAGTTCCGCTTCTGAGAATGGAAAAAATGGTGTGGCAAAGCAACGAATTTTTTACTGCTGAAGCTCAACTGGCTCACTACGGCGAAACCGATTTAAATGAAAAATGCAGCTGGACAATTACCGATAATTCAGGAAATGCTTTGGCAAAAGGAAACTTTAAGCAAGAGCTATTTGAGCAGGGATCATTGTCGGTCCTTGGTAAAATCGAATATAACCTGAACCAACTAAAATCCGCCCAGGAATTGGTGATTAGCATCGAAGTTGAAAATACCGGATTCCGGAATAGCTGGAACATCTGGGTGTATCCCGAAGCATTATCCGAGGTGAAAAATTCCGACGAAATACTGATTTGTTCCGAACTCACGGGCGAAGCACTGCAACAGTTAAACGACGGGAAAATGGTGCTGCTGAACGCCAACAAACTGGGTACTGAAGAAAACTCGGTTGCGGCAGATTTTTACCCGCTTTACTGGTCGCTCACCTTTTTCCCGGGGCAGGGAAAAACAAATATCGGCCTCGCAGTCGACGAATACCATCCCGCTTTTTCGGAATTCCCAACATCCTATCATTCCGACTGGCAATGGGAAAGCATCAGTAAAAACAGCAAAGGATTTATCCTGAACGATCTGCCGGCTAAGTACGCTCCAATCGCGCAGCCTGTTGATGATTTCCACCGTAATAACAAAATAGGATCGATATTCGAACTAAAAGTAGGAAAAGGGAAATTGCTGGTTTGCGGCTACGACCTGGGCACGGAACTCCCGGTTGCCCGGCAATTGAAATACAGTTTGCTGACGTATATGCAGTCGGATGCCTTCGATCCAAAACAAGCTGTAAGTAAAGAATGGCTGCAAAGCTTGTTTCCGAGAATACCGACAGCCGAAAATGCACAGGTTGACAGCGATTTTGAAAATGCCATTTTCCACCTGAAAGCAGCGGCTAAGTTGGATAGCAAAAATGAAAACCTGCCGTGGTCAGGAAATGAAGACCAGGTTATTGTAGCCAACGATGTTAGCTACACGGTGAAAGCCGACGGAATCTGGAAAGATGATCACGTTTCGGCTTGGCACGGAAAAGAAATGGAAGTGAACCTAAAGTGTCCCGACGGGATTCTTGGAACTTTGCTGGTACATTTCAGCGACTGGAACAACAATGGACGAACCGGAATACTGGAATTTGAAGGCCGCAAAACAAAACTCGAAAAGCATACCGGAGACGGCCAATGGGTAAAATTCCATGTTATGCGTGAAGACAGCAACGACGGCAGGTTAAAACTAAAAACCAGTGCACTGACCGGGCCTAACCTGATGATTTCGGAAATCATTTTACTCAAAGAATAAGTAAATTCCGTAAAACCTGTATTTTAGAACTATATAAACCAACGAAATGAAAACTAAACTAATCCTAATTTTTGTTTGTGCAGCTTCAATCTGGGCTTGCTCAAACCGGGAAGTTACCCAAATCGACCTTTCGGGAGAGTGGATGTTCCAAACCGATCCGAACGATCGTGGTGAACCTGAAAAATGGTATACTACAAATCTACCGGAAACAGTCCGGCTGCCGGGCTCAATGGTTGAAAACGGGAAAGGGAATGACATTACGCTGGATACCAAATGGACCGGCGGCATTCAGAATCCGGATTGGTACAAGGATCCGAACTATGCACCGTATACCGATCCTGAAAATGTACGATTCCCGTTTTGGCTTCAACCCGACAAGAAATACACGGGCGCTGCCTGGTATCAAAAAATGGTAACACTCCCTGAAAACTGGGAAGGGAAAATCATAAAATTGAATCTCGAGCGTCCGCACTGGGAGTCAAAAATCTGGATTAACGGGGTGTTTGTTGGCACTCAGAACAGTCTGGCAACACCGCATATTTATACAATAAATTCTTTTTTGAAAACCGGTGAAAACAGCATCACTATCTGCATCGACAACCGCATAAAAGATGTTGATCCCGGCATAAATTCACACAGTATTACCGACCATACTCAAAGTAACTGGAACGGCATTGTGGGCGATATTTCACTCCGGGCTTTCGATAAGATTTACATCGACGATATTCTTCTATTACCCGATGCAAAGAATAAAAACGTAACAATAAAAGCTACGGTGATCAACACCGGAGATGAAACACAGAAATCTGAAATCGGTGCAGTTGCTTCCCTAAAAAGTACCGGAACCAAAAATGCAGCAAAGTCGCAAAGCTTTGAGCTGAATCCCGGAGAAAACGAAATCGAGATGATCTATCCACTAGGTGAAAATGCACTGCTTTGGGACGAATTCAATCCGAATGTTTATGCATTAACTGTAAATCTGAAAACAGGACGGGAAAGCGACAGCAGAACAGTTGATTTCGGGCTGCGTGAGTTTAAACCCGAAGGCACACGGTTTGCAATTAACGGCCGCCCTGTATTTTTGCGCGGAACGCTGGAATGTGCGATTTTCCCCTTAACCGGCTACCCTCCCACCCAAACAGAATACTGGAGAAAATTGTACACAGCCGTACAATCTCATGGATTAAATCATGTGCGCTTCCACTCCTGGTGTCCGCCCGAAGCGGCATTCGAGGTTGCCGACGAAATGGGTGTTTACCTGCAGGTTGAATGTTCGTCGTGGGCCAATCAGAGTACAAAACTGGGAAGCGGGCTGCCAATCGATGAATACATTTGGGACGAGAGCAAACGCATTGTAAAAGCATATGGAAATCACCCGTCGTTTGTGATGCTGGCCTACGGAAATGAACCCGGTGGTCCAAATTACAAGGAATTTCTTACCGAATTTGTGAATTACTGGAAAGCAAACGATAACCGGCGCGTGTACACCAGTGCAGCCGGCTGGCCGGCACTTCCTGTAAACCAGTATCACAATTTACCGGCTCCGCGTATTCAGGGCTGGGGACAACAATTAAAAAGCATTATTAATGCACAAGCGCCGAGAACAGATTACGACTGGGCTAATAAACTCCCCGGCGATGACCTGCCGGTAGTGAGCCATGAAATAGGTCAGTGGTGTGTTTATCCAAACCTTAAGGAAAAAGAAAAATACACGGGTGTTCTGAAGGCTAAAAACTTCGAATTATTTCAGGAAAGTCTGGAAGCGCATCAAATGGGAGAGTTGGCAGACAGCTTTTTACTGGCCTCCGGAAAATTACAGGCGCTGTGTTACAAAGCTGATATTGAAGCAGCTTTAAGAACGCCCGGATTTGCAGGATTTCAGTTGCTCGATCTGCACGACTTCCCGGGTCAGGGAACGGCGCTTGTTGGTGTTCTCGATCCGTTTTGGGAAGAAAAAGGATACATCACACCTGAAGAATACAGCAGATTTTGTAACCAAACTGTTCCGCTGGCCCGACTTCAGAAACGAATTTTTAACGAAGGTGATTCGCTCCTGGCGGAAATCGAAGTGGCGCACTTTGGCGAGAATCCAATACCGGATGCAAATCCTTCGTGGAAACTTACCGAAGGAGATAAAGTAATTGCAGAAGGTACACTGGGGCAACAAAAAATACCTGTCGGAAACTGTATTCAACTCGGAAAAATTGCCTATAAAACTCAAGCTGAAAACCGACCACGAAAAGTAACGCTTCAAGTAAACGTGAATGATTTTTCCAATAGCTGGGACTGCTGGATTTATCCGGCTCAACTTCCCGCTAATTCTGATGAAATATTAGTGGTTAACAAACTGGATAAAAATACTGTTGAGGCGCTTGAAAGCGGTGCAAAAGTATTGCTTTCAACAAAAAAGGGAACGATTAAAGATGGTTATGGCGGAGAAGTTGGGATCGGTTTTTCAAGCATTTTCTGGAATACCGCCTGGACAAACGGCCAAAAGCCACACACCTTAGGAATTTTATGTGATCCGCACCATCCTGCATTGGAACAATTCCCGACCGAATACCACTCGAACTGGCAGTGGTGGGATGCCATGAGCCATTCCAACGCCCTTCGGTTGGATGCCTTTTCGAAGCCGGTTAAACCCATTGTTCGGGTAATTGACGACTGGGTTTCTAACCGCCCGCTCGGACTGCTTTTTGAGGCACGCATCGGAAAGGGAAAATTACTGGTTTCGGGAATTGATCTTACTACCGATTTGCAGAACAGGCCTGAAGCACGTCAGTTGAAATATAGTCTCGAAAAATACATGAAGGGCGATAAATTCAAACCGCAAATGGAGTTAACATCCGACGAGATTACAAACTTATTCAGGTAAGGAAAAGCATAAAGAATCGCGCAACCTGGAATATAAAAGTGGGTACAGCTCTAAATTGAACTGTACCCACTTTTTATGATGAAAATTACAAATCAGCCGGCAATCTTCATCCATGAACTGATTGCCCGGAATTAATATTTTAAGGATTTACTTCTTCGGCTCCCAAATTACGACCTCCAACAATACCTTCGTAATCAGATACCATTTCCTTTAATTTTTCGGGATTGCTTTCTGCAACATTTTTCTGCTGCCCGATGTCGGCACCTAAGTCATAAAGTTGATATCCGGGATCATTACCTAATTCGATATTTTCCCGCACTGCCACTCGCGGCTCATTGTAAGGTGGAATCATCAGCCATTGTCCTTTTCGATAGGCGGTGCGCGAGGTGGCCTCCAAAACCAGGTCGTCTCTGCCTTTTTCTGATTTTCCAAGCAGAACATCCAGCATTTCCTGACTGTCAGTAGCCTTTTCAACCGCTCCTGTAAGTTGTGCCAGCGACGCCAGAATATCGATTTGACTGATTAAAGCGTCAGATTTTTTCGGGGCAATTTTACCTTTCCAGTAAGTAACAAAAGGCACGCGTGTTCCGGCTTCAAATAAACTGTATTTTCCTCCGCGCAAGCCACCTTTTGGATTGTGATCGCCAAGCCTTTCAACGGCATCGTCGTAATAACCATCGTCTAAAACAGGCCCATTATCACTCGAGAAAATGATCAGTGTGTTTTCCAGGAGACCTTCTTCTTCCAGCGTTTTTAAAAACTCACCAATGCACCAATCGGCTTCCACAATTACATCGCCACGTGGCCCCAAATCGGTACTCCCTACAAATCGCGGATTTGGCGTGCGTGGTACGTGCGGTTGCTGCAGTGCGTAGTACAAAAAGAAGGGTTCGTCTTTGTGCTTCAAAACAAAATCCTGAGCTTTTCCCAGGAAATGATCGGCCATATCCACATCGCTCCATTTGGCTTTTTCGCCACCTTTCATGTAACCAATACGGGGAATTCCGTTCACGATCGAATGGTTATGTCCGAAGTGCCAACGCATGGTCAGCAGTTCAGGATTATCTATTCCGGTTGGTTCGCCTTCGAAATTCTTGTATTGATCTACCTGAATCGGATCATCCGGATCGAGCCCGTCAACCAAACCATTTTCGATATAAACAGTAGGAACCCGGTCCTGTGTTGCTGCCATGATGTACGAATAATCGAATCCTACTTCATTTGGCCCTGGCGCTATTGCCTGGTTCCAGTCAACATGTCCCGATCCCAAACCAAGGTGCCATTTGCCGACAACTCCGGTGCGATAGCCCTGCGCTTTAAGCATTTTCGGGATGGTTATCTGTGCGGTATCAATAATAAGCGGCGCCGTACCCGGCAGTATTTTAGCATCTTTGTTTCGCCAGGGATAAACACCGGTCAACAATGCGTAACGGCTGGGAGTGCAGGTTGAGGACGAAGCATGACCGTCGGTAAACAAAACTCCTTCGTTGGCCAGTCTGTCCATATTTGGGGTCTTAATTTCCGTTGCCCCGTAAGCCCCCACATCGCCATAGCCCAAATCATCGAGGTAAATAATCACGATATTGGGTTTTGTTTCCTGCGATGACGTTTCTTGTTTCGATTGCGTACCGGATGAACATCCAACAAAAATTAGTGTAGCTCCTGCAAATGCAGTGTAAAAAAGTGTTTTGAATTTCTTCATTTTATTGATCGGTATTTTTTTTGGTTTGATTTAACGCAACTCAATTTTATTCAATTAGTTAACAAGAATGAATTTGCAGGCGCCCGGTTTTAGTGAAAACTCAGTTGTTCCCCTTAATTTATACTTTTCACCGCTATACACGTCCTGAACTTTCGCACCATCTTCAATGCCAAGTTGCTCAAGTTTTGGGCTAAAATTCGTGACAGCTTCCTCACCGGCGTTTATGATCAGTATCGCGGATTTTCCATTGTCCAGATTTTTCTTCCATACTTCAACCGCATTTTCGGAATAAATATACCTCCCCTGCTCTGTTGGATCCTGATCGATGGCAATTGCAAGTTTGTTTGTTATTATCTTTTTATCCGAATCCAGCATGTACCGAGGATCATTTCCCAGAAAAAGCGGTGCCGACATTACACACCACAATGCAAAATGCGATTCCTGCTCCGCTACCGACAGGCCGTTATCGCCGTTTGCCAGCATATCGGGGTCGTTCCAGTATCCGGAGCCGGCAAAATCAGCGCATAGGTTATTTTTATGGGCAATCCCCATTACCGAACGTGGTGCATAATCTGATGGCTTATCTCCGCTTTTGTGTGTAAAAAATGCTCCGCCCGAAACTCTGGCACTAATATCTCCGGTGGTTCTCGACATGTTACAGACTTCAGAATTCCAATCCCGGAATTTATAAGCGCTAATGCTCAAAACCATAGTGCTTTTCTTTTCGTCGAGAATTTTCCGCCATTTTCGGTAAACCTCTTCCGTTTTTTCCTCTGTCCAGCAATTCGCTTCGCAATCTAAATCCAGCTTGCATTTATCAACTTTAATAAAATCTAATCCCCATTCGATAAATTGGTTGATATGAACCTCTTCGATATTATAGGCACCAACTTTATCGCCACCGCAATCGTGGGTGCCCGGAACAGTGTGTACGCCAAACTTTAAGCCTTTTGAATGAGCATAATCAACCAAAGGTTTTATGCCGTGGGGAAATTTTACGGGATGTGATTTTAGGCGGCCGTCAGCATCCAGTTCAGTATCCCGCCAACCTCCATCGACCACCACGTATTCGTAACCGGCATCTTTTAATCCGCTTTCGACAATGGCGTCGATACATTCTCTTATGATCGTCTCGTTAATGTCATTTTTTCCAAAATAATTCCAGCTGTTCCATCCCATTGGAGGAGTTGGTGTGAGCGACTTAAAATCCTGTGCACCTGCGGTTACAAACAACCACAGACTAATTAACAGTAATGTACTTTTTGTTCTCATGAATTCAGATTTGCGGCATGTCCACTATTCCACATTAATTTATATTTCGTAATGAATTATTGATGTTACTATTTCTGGATAAACGGCTGTTTTACCTGTCCCAAATAATTGGTTCCTTTTGTGACTTTACTGCCCGAAATTTTTGCAAATACATCAGCGGGCACCATTTGGAAACAATTATTGATAAGTACCTGGGTTGAAGAATTTATTTCAACAATGGCTTCTCCTGCTATTGGCTTTCCCGAGCGCACGTTATCGAGCACCAGTTCGTGACAATCGGTAAACGACATTGACGGACCGATCTCGGTAGCAATATCGATGTTGGAGAAATACAGATTCTTGCCGGTTTGAGCGATAAATCCCCGTTCTGCTTTAAGGTTGATGTTGGTTAAGGAAATTTCCTCCACCGGCATTTCTTCAATTCCGGTTAATGCGCCGGCCTGGTTTATATCCACTCCGGTAACATCGCTGATATGAATATTTCTGAAAATAGGTGTGCGCTCGGTAACCGGTTCCACACTGGTTCCCTTATCGTAAAACAGGTTAAAGATGAAGGCCGTATTTTTGATATCGCGCATCACAATGTTATTCACGCGGATATTCTCAACAACACCGCCACGACCACGGGCCGATTTCAGGCGAATGCCGTTGTCGGTTCCATCGAAAACGCAATTCGAAATCGTCACGTTTTTTACTCCACCCGACATTTCGCTTCCAATGACCACTCCACCGTGCCCCGACAACATCACACAATTGGTAACGGTAATATTTTCAGAGGGTTTACCATAATTTCTGCCGAACTCGTCTCTCCCCGACTTGATCGTTACACAGTCGTCGCCCACGCTGATAAAGCAATCCGAAATGCGCACATTACTACAGGATGATGGATTGATACCGTCGGTATTGTAACCGTCGTGTGGATTCGAAATGGTAATTCCATGCACGCGAACATCATTACAAGCAACCGGATTCACGGTCCAGAATGGCGAGTTCATAATGGTTATTCCTTCGATATCTACATTTTCGCATTCGATAAACTGGATAAACGGCGGACGAAAGAAATGCTCTTTTTCATACTTGGTTCCAACCAGTTCTGCATTTTCTGCTGCCCAGAATTCCTGGTACGGAGTCAGATCAACCACCCGGTCGCCTTCGTGTTTAAAACCCATCGTCTGGCGCTGGGCTGCCCACCAGTATTTACCGTTTCCATCCATCGTTCCTTCGCCCTTAATGGCAATATTTTTGGCCCCAACAGCATAGATTAGTGGCGAAAAGGTATTCATAAAATATCCTTCGAAACGCACCCTTGTATAGGGCAAGAAGTCATCGAAATCGTCGGAAAACTGAATGTGTGCACCGGCTTCCAGATCAAGAGTTATATTACTTTCCAGGTGAATCGGCCCGGTCTGGTAATTTCCGGCCGGGAAATAAATAGTGCCTCCGCCATTCTCTGCAGCTTTTTGAATGGCTCCATTAATAATATCTGTTGATTTTTCCTTACCGCTGGCATCGGCTCCCAGCTTAACTACATTGTATACTTCAGCCCGAAGATTCGAAACAATAAAAAGTAAGATCAGGAATGATGTAATTTTATTCATGGCAATTGATTTTTGTATGCTGAATACCAAAAACAAACGGATAACTGATTTGTGCCTTAAATATACTATTAATGCGGTAATCGCATTAAACAATTATTCGCGTAGAATTTTAGTGACCAAAAGGTTGAATTACACTTATCGATCGATAACAACAATCTGGTATCTTCTTCCCCAGGCAATTACTATTCCCCGGATAAAACAGGCTTTGGTTTTCTCACTTACTTTTCCGATAAATCGGCACATATCAATTTATTATCGTTGCGTATAAATACATGCTTATTGGCAAAGGCAGGATGTGTCCAGGTTACGCCGCGAGGCAATTGCTTTTTTGTGGGTTCAATTAATTTTGCCCGGCTGATTTCGGTAAATCCTTTGGGTGATAATTCAGTAATAAGCAATTCTCCCTGTTCATTAAACATCCAAATTTTATCGTTGTGTTGAATAAAATGGATGTTTGCCCAGCGATTTCTTTTCACTGCAGTTTGATCTTCCCAAATGCGGTCGCCTGTGAAAAAGTCAAGACAGCGCAACTCGCCGTAACTGTCGACACCATAAATGTATTTACCTAAAATTACCGGGGTGTTCATCACACAATGTAAGGCGTCGGTTTTACGCTCGCTTTCGCCACTCCGCTGCCAAATTTTTTCGGCGCTGGTATAATCATCGCCCAGTTTTACCAACATCGAGCCGCTGTAAAAAGCACTAACAAAAATATGATCGTTTGCTAAAACTGGTGTGGCAATACTCATCCCCGAACCCGTTTCCCATGGAAAGCGCCAATACACTTCACCGTTTTCAGGGTTTAAACCCGACAAACTGTGTTCGGTCCAGTTGACCACTACCCGCTTACCGCTTTTTTCGATTAACAGGGGTGCGGAGTAGCCGGCTCTGTCATCTAAATTGCGCCAGATTTCTTTGCCGGTATTTTTATTAAAGGCTACAATACATGCATTATTACTGCCACTTACATGGACAATAATCTTATCGTCAACAAGCAAAGGAGTTGCTGCAATTCCCCAAATCGGCATTACAATTTCGTATGCTGTATTTAGATCCTTTTTCCATACCACCTCTCCTGAAGCCGCATCGAAACAAAATAAATGCCCCATGGTTCCCAGCGAATAGGCTTTTCCGTCATTAATAACAACAGAAGCTCTCGGTCCGGCAGGGTAACCAATACCGAGGTATTCGCAATCATATGCAAATTCCCAAAGTTTAGCTCCGTTTTTCTCATCGAAACAAAGCACTCGTTCTTGCTGTACGGGTTTTTCAATCCGGTCGCTTACATAAACTTTGCCATTTGCTACTGTCGGTCCTGAATAGCCCGGGCCAATGGTTACCGACCATTTTACCGGAATCGTATCTGATTCAAATGCGTTCAGAATTCCGGATTCATTCCAGACGGCATCGCGGTTAGTTCCACGCCAATCGGGCCAGTCTTGTGCAATTACCAATGAACTTGCGATGCTAAATAGCAGAAGTATAAGTGCTCGTTTCATCACTATCAATTTCAGGCAAATTTAGTTTTAAATCTAACTTTTTAAAGGAAAATGCAGATAGAAAGCAGGTTTTTAACGGCAACTCGTTTTGATCGGCTGGTTAAAGCTTCAAGGCCTTTTCGCCTTTGCAAATAACCAGAATCGGTACTATTCCACTTTTTTATTCTGCCAATAAAATACCTTTAAACCTTTCATTGCGAATTGAGTTATTATCATTGACACAAATATTCATGAAATGATAAAATCACTACTACAGGTCCTCATAATTGCATTCATCTTCTTCTCCTGCTCGCCATCGAAAAGTAAAAAAGCAGAACAAGTTGCTGTTCAATCCGACACAATGCAGACACCAAACATGGAATTGAGTTGCTGCCAGGTAAATTCGAAATCGCGCTTTCTGACCGGAACCGACACCAGTGAAATTAAGGCAAATCCGGCCGGTTATGAGGACATGGCTTTTATCGAAGGAGGAACCTTTGAAATGGGCGCCGACAACGATCAGGCCCGGCCCGATGAATTCCCCAAACATCCGGTTAAAGTAGGCAGTTTTTGGATGGATATCCATGAAGTAACCAATGCTCAGTTTGCAAAGTTTGTTGAAGAGACCGGCTATATTACCGAGGCCGAAAAAGATATTGACTGGGAGCTTATGAAAACGCAGGTTCCGCCGGGTACGCCAAAGCCTTCAGCTGAGATGTTAAAAGCCGGTTCTATGGTGTTCACTCCCCCAGCACAATCGGTTCCGTTAAACGATTATTCGCAATGGTGGTCGTGGGTAGTTGGCGCCAGCTGGAAACACCCTGAAGGGCCTGACAGCAACATAAACGGCAGGGAAAATAATCCGGTGGTGCACATCTGCTGGAACGATGCTGTGGCCTATTGCAAATGGGCAGGTAAACGATTGCCTACCGAAGCCGAGTGGGAATTTGCCGCCCGCGGTGGTCTGCAAAATAACATTTACCCCTGGGGAAATGAGCACATCGAAGAAGGTGCCCCAAAAGCCAATTCCTGGAACGGACATTTCCCGAATATGAATACACAAACCGATGGCTTTTACGCTACTTCGCCCGTTAAATCATATGCCCCAAATCCTTATGGCTTGTACGATATGGCCGGTAATGTTTGGGAATGGACAGCCGACTGGTACGACATGGATTATTACAAAAGTCTTCCAACTGATAAATTAACTACAGATCCCAAAGGCCCCGATAAAAGCAACGATGCACGAAATCCGTACGACCAGCGAAAAACCATTCGTGGCGGTTCTTTCCTGTGCAACGACAGTTACTGCTCGAGTTATCGCGTTGCTGCCCGAATGCCCGGTGAGATCTATACCGGAATGAGCCACACTGGATTTCGCTGTGTGAAAGACATAAATTAGTAATAGTATTATGCCACGAACTACCCTTACTCATTTACGCATCGGTTAAATGATAAATTATTACGCATTTAATTCATATTCAAACTGCCCTTTTTTGTTTAATTCTTATTAATATCAGATAAACAATATTAAACTTCTTTATCCATTACTTGTTTGGGAAACAAAAGAATACACGCTTTCAGTTAATGGACCATCGATGGCCATTTTAGTGAATCATGACGATGAAGCACGTGAATACGGTTACATGCACGGTACTGAAAAAGCGGTTGGAGATACAGCAGAAAAAGGCTGTTACGTAGTAAGCATGAAAAATGATTTTAAAGAAATTTTTGCGTAATAGTCAGGCTCGAACAAAAAAAACGGATAAAATGTTTTGAAAAATAGAGCTGCTCAAGTATTGCACTTAACATTATACTTAAGTAACTTGGGGAAAGATGCTTTTAAAGGACAAACTTAATCCATCAGCATCCGAATTAAATTGTATTGATCTCCCAGAAATGAATACGAACAAACACCAATATTAAAATGCAATGAAACGAAAATTGAACGTTATCTCCACAATTATTGTCTCGGCAATAATTTTAATGGGTTGTACTCCACCCATTACTTTTCCACCGGTGTCGCAAACCGCAACCAATGCCCACAACCAGGGGCAGTTTGTATGGCACGACCTGGCCACCTATAATCCAATAGCCGCGCGAGATTTCTACTCCGAAGTTTTCGGATGGGAATATGAAACGCTTGGCTATGGCGAGAATACCTATTTCGTTATTAAGAATGAAGGAACGCCAATTGGCGGTATTTTTAAACTGGCCGATCAATACGGTAAGTCGGCAGAATGGCTCAGTTCTATGTCGGTTCCGGATGTTAACGCTGCCATTAAATACAACTCATCGGCGGGTGGCAAAACCATCTTTAAAAAAGCAACATTTGCAGGAAGAGGTGAAACTGCACTGGTTCAGGATCCCCAGGGAGCTTTCGTTGCTTTTCTGAAATCAGAAAGCGGAGATCCGCAACCACAACGAGCCGGTGATATAAAAATGAATTCATGGTTGTGGAACGAACTATGGACCACCGACTTGCAAGCGTCGATCGATTATTACAAGGGACTTACCACCTGTGAAAGCTCTGAAGTGAAAGATTCAAAAGTTCCGTACTTCCTCTTTCAAAAAGACAATAAAACGCTGTCCGGAGCCATTGGAAATCCGGTTGAAGGTGCCCGAAGTTCGTGGATGCCTTATATAAAAGTGAAAGATGTAAAGGCAACGCTGGCAAAAGCCAAAGCTGCAGGAGCTCATGTTATGATGGAACCCGATCCATCGATTCGAAAGGGTACCGTGGCCGTTTTAATGGATCCAACGGGAGCACAGTTTACAATACAACAATGGATTTTAAGATAAAAATGTCATGAAAAAGAAAATAAAAATAGTAGCCGTTTTAGTGCTATTGGCAGCCGGTTTTGCCTTGTCAGGCTGTGCAAATATGCATTGGGGAGCCAATGCCGGAGTTGATGTTCGCTTTGGCCCGAATGGCCCCAGACTCGATCCTCACGTAAGTCTTGATATGTACAGCGGAGGAAGAATGTAGTTTGTTCAGTTCAATAATTTGAAACAACAATTTTAATAAGATGAAAAACACAGTAGTTTTCGGGATTATTCTGATGCTGTTTGCATGTAGTCCCAAAGAAAAGGCAGAAATATATTGGGTAAACAGTTACAAGGTAGATTGTGTTGGTGTTGGCCCAATGAAATGTATGTTGATCCAGAAAGGAGAAGCGCTCGAAGATGGAGCATGGCAAAACTTCTATTCAAAAATTGAAGGTTTTGAATACGAACCCGGGTTCATTTACAAACTCAAAGTAAAAGAAGAACAGTTGGAAAACGTTCCGGCCGATGCTTCGTCCATAAAATATATACTTGTTGAAGTACTTGAGAAAAGAGAAGACGCCAGGTTAAGCCTGAACGGAAGCTGGGAAGCCCTGAAAATAAACGGCTCGGTAATAAAACTGCCCCGTACGCGCGGAGCCGGAGTTCTGCCGCAACTTTTTATCGACATCACAAAAATGCAGATCAGCGGGATCGATAATTGCAATAATTTCACCGGAAGTATCAGCAAACTGGGTGAAAGCACCATCGAACTGGGTCCGCTCGCGGCCACTCAGAAAATGTGCCCCGACATGGCAATTGCCACCGCATTTAATAAAGCACTTCAAGCTGTAAAGCAATATAAACTCTCGGAAAACACGTTGACGTTTATGGATGAAAACGACGCTGAGCTTTTGGAGTTTACAAAAGGTACGGAAGCCAAAATTTTGCTGAATGATATTTGGGTAGCCGAAGTGGTTGACGGCGTAGCTGTATCTGATCAGGATAACGCTCCCCGGCTCGAAATCAACAGCACCGAATTAACGGTTGCAGGAACGGATGGATGCAATAACATTACCGGGGAAATTACCACCCTGACCAACACCGAACTTGTTTTTGGCACGCTGGCCGGAACTAAGAAAATGTGTATGGATATGAACATTCCTGATAAATTCAATAAGCTGATTCCGAAGGTCCGTGCCTATAAAATTGCCAACCTAAAACTTACTTTACTCGATGAAAAAGGCGAAGTTTTGGCCATTCTGAAGAAAACAGATTAATCGATGTTGTATTAGCTATTTTCAATAAAAGTCAATGAGAAAAACAGCAATTTTAGTAATTCTAATTCTGGTAAGCTGTACTGTTTTTGCCACAGAGAAAGAAGATAAGAAAGAAAAAAAGGATAAGAACTTTTCAATCATTCCCTTACCTGCAATTGCATATAATCCAACCGGTGGATGGCTTCTGGGGGTAGCTCCCGGAGCCAGTTGGTTCATGGGTGATCCTGTGAATACAAGTATCTCATCAGGATTAGGCACTCTGATTTACACCACAAAAAAGCAGTTTCTTTTTACTGCCAAGACCAATGTTTTTCTTTCCGGCGACAGCTGGAACTTGTTGGGCGACTGGCGTTATTTTATTTCTTCGCAGCCTACATATGGTTTAGGAACCGGCCCCCAGTCAGGAAAACCGGTGGGAACGGGTGTTGAATACGAAGACGGTTTGTTTACCCAACCGATACCCGATGCACAAATGATGGAGTTCAACTACCTGCGTTTTCACGAAACGGTTCTTAAACGCATTGGTGATACCCGCTATTTTGTAGGCGTTGGTTATCACCTCGACATTCATTCTAAAATTCAGGATAATTTACTGGATCTCGGGGCAGAACAACCTGTAGTAACAAGTCATTACGGCTATCAAACATTAAATGGATTTTCAACCGACAAATATACTTTATCAGGCCTTTCTTTTAACGCTTTACTCGATAGCCGCGATAATGCCATCAATCCGTACAGCGGACGTTACGCCTTTGCCAACATCAGGATCAATCCTGAATTTCTGGGCAGCAATAAAAGTTCATCTGTTCTTTGGCTCGAATACCGCGATTATCTGCATGTTGACAAGAACAGGCCTCGCCACCTGATTGGCTTTTGGACCTACGGTTGGTTTGTAACCTCAGGCAAGGTGCCTTATATGGATCTGCCGGCGGTGGGATGGGATCAGTTTGGACGGTCGGGACGCGCCTATACGCAGGGACGTTTTCGTGGAGAGGATCTTTTGTACGGAGAGGTTGAATACCGTTTCCCACTTCAGAAAACCAAAGAAACTTTTGGCGGTGTAGTATTCGTTAACACAACAACAGCGAGTAACCGCGACGCCGATATTCAGCTTTTTAAATACCTGGATTACGCCTATGGAGCCGGCCTGAGAATAATGATTAATAAAAAATCTCGGGCCAATTTATCGCTCGATTATGCCTTTGGAAAGTATGGTGCCCACGGTTTCTATTTTGGAATTAACGAAGTATTTTAAGCATGTTATCAAACTTAGGATCTCCGACTAAATACTCACTTTTGTTTGTTTTCATTCTCATGAAACTCAGTGCGTACAGCCAGTACTCTCAGTTTCAAAAAAACGATACAACCACAGCCGAATATCCATACACCTTTCCCATTCTCGGAAACAAGGCATTCGAAAAAGGATTTAATATTCCCTACCCTGCCGGAGGAATGCTGAACTACTTTATAGCCAAACAGGATGTTGTTATTCCGGAAATAGCTATTGGTTTTAATAACAGCGAAATGGTCGACCTGACGGAGCTATTGGAATTTGGTACGGTGAATGCACAAGCGACATCAATCAATGTTCGGCCCGATTTATGGGTACTTCCCTTTTTCAATGTCTATGGCATTTTCGGAAAAGCCTGGGCACAAACTCAAGTCGAGCTCACGTATCCGGTATCGATAAAAGCAAAAGCCGATTTAGAAGGTACCAGTCTTGGTTTTGGTGTAACAGGTGCCGGTGGATTGGGGAAGTATTTTTTTGTACTCGACGGAAACTGGATCTGGACCATGATGTCGAATTTTGAAGCTCCGGTGCGTTCCTACACTTTTTCCGGCCGACTGGGACGTGCTTTTAAAGTTGGGAAAAATCCTGATTCGAACATCGCCCCATGGATTGGAGGCATGCGTATTAAAATGGGCGGAGTTACTGAAGGTTCAATTTTATTGAATGATATTTTACCCGACGAAACCTGGGCTCGTCGCGATCAGATTGTTAGCGATTACTATTATTGGTACGAAAACGATGCAACACTGCCCCAGAAAATTATTGCAGACAAAGTATTGACACCAATCGTTGAACGCCTGGAAGCTGCCGATGGATCGGGAACGATAAAATATCGGTTGAGAAAAGAACCCAAACAAAAATGGAATGTAATTATCGGCGGTCAGTACCAATTGAACAAGCATCACCAGTTCCGGGCAGAAGGTGGAATTATCGGAAACCGGAAGTCGCTGCTTTTGTCGTACAACTACCGATTTGGTATCTAAAAATGAACCAGCTTAAAAGCAAGATTGTTAACCAATTAAAAAATAGTACAATGAAAAAGACAGTTGTTTTGATATTTACGATTGTTTTGGCATTTGCCCTTCAATCGATGGCACAATCCGACGATGGTTGGATAAAGCTGGGTGAAAAAATGGTAGCTTTTAAAGCCGATAAAGACAAGGTCACTTTAAGTGGCAAAGAAAAGGATGTTTCCAAAATCAAGATCACTTGCGTACAGGGGGCAGTAAAAATTAAGAAGATTCATGTTAAAATGTCCGACGGAGAAAAGAAAGATTTCGATCCTGCTGCCGGTGTACTAAACAAAGGCATGTCGACCATGGCGTTTGATTTGCCCGGAAAAGACAACAAGCTTACCGATTTGGAACTCGAATACGACTCGATGGGAACGATCGTTACCAACAAAAGAGCCAAAGTTGAGATCTATGGTAAGAAGAATAAAGATAAAGACAAGGACAAAGATTAGCAGGCAAAAACCTATTCTTCAATAACGATCCAGTTATAAGAATTAGCCGGGATTGTAACGTTTATTTTAACCTTATAATCGCGGCTAATTTTGTATTCCTTGGCTGTTCCCTCTTTCACTCTGATTTTCGCCGTTTCCGATAGCCCGGTGTAATACAGCGGCAATTCAATTTCACGCACCAAGGTTTCATTTGTAGGATTAAAAAACATAGCCAGTCCTTTTTCTCTCAGTTCAGGATTCACATGCAAAAAGCCGTCCCAGTCTTTTCCCGACGGACGCCTCAAATGAATGAGATCGCTGTTCAGAATCATGCGGTACTTTTTGTACCAGTCAATTACACGCATCACCAGTTCCTTCGTTTCAGGGGCATCGTACAAACGCGGACCGCGGTAACACGATTGAATACCCGATCCGTAATTCTGCATCATCTGATTTTCATACGCATCCAGGTGATCTTTCAAAGGCTCGATAGTAGCAGCAGCCCCTCCGCCATGGTACTGTGTAAGCGGTGTAAAGGTCCAGCACATACCCGGATTTCTGTCCCACAATCCGTCGTAAATATTCTGACGCCCCAAAATGAGCTGACGTTCGCGTGGCAGCGACCAGTTTACTTCGCGGTAACCGATGCCCGTTTTATTCGATCCTGAAAGCACATAAAAGTCGGGGATATTCATATAAATTCCTTCGCTGCGCATCCACTTGTAAAGATTCTGAATCTGCGCATACTGTTTCCATTGCGAATCGCCCAAACCATTGTGATAAGCATGACTTGTTGAAGCACACACATTTCCGGGATAGGAGCCGTCGTTCTCGAAAACACTCATTCCTGTTTCCTCAAAAAAAGCTTTTATTTTTCGGAAATAATCGTAGCCCCACTCGCTGCATAAGCAGGGTGACGATCCAAAGATCATTCCTCCGCGTTTCCCTGTTTTTGGGTTGATCACATCCACCTCGTCACTGATCCATCGGCTCGACAACAAGGAGTAACCACCAAGTTCTATTCCTTTTGAATTGGCATACTCGCGCATTTTATGAAATTTGGCATAATTCTCAGGCGATTCATCTTCCATGTTAACGCCACTTCCAAAACTCAGGATCACCATTTCGTAACCTACTTCGGCACACTGGTCGATCGCTGCTTTAACCGTTTTTTCATCGGAATAAGTCAGGTGCAGAAATATTGGATTTTCAGTGGTCCAGGGGGCAATTGTACGGTAGAATTTGCGGATGAACATTCCACGGCGTTCCTTATCGTAACTATCCATCGGCGTTTCCCACACACGAAAGGTTTTTAATGATTCTCCGGGCTTTAGAATAGTTTCCGGTCCAAGTGGTGGGCGTACCTCAAGCAAACATGGCGTTTGCAAAGGATAATTGGCTTGTGATGTATAACGCGGATCGGGTTCCCAATAGGTAGTTACATCCGAATTCCTTTGTTGCATGCCACCAAATGCATAATCGGTTTCAATGTGGATGTTTGGTTTTACCCACTCCTGAGGGACACCCACCAGGCTTTCTCCTTCAACCATTGCCAATTGTTCGAGCCTGAATTTATTTAACTGGATCAAAATATCGCCACGGTTAGTTACCTCTATCCATTTTGAAATGGTCGGGATTCCATCATAAATTTCGAAATGTACTTTTGCTTCGATCGCATCTTTTTTCAAGGTAAAAATCAATTCCTTTCCGGTGGGCATTTTAGTAGTGCCTGACCAGCGCACCCTTTTCCAGATCATCCGGTCAGTAATGTCCTTCACCTCGAAACTTTGCACCTGAAAAGCATCGGCAGTAAGCTGAAGTTGATCCACCCAGTCCAACTTCGTATATCCATATTCCACTTGCTGGCTAAGTCCGCCAACCGTGTAAGTTTTACCGTCGATTGTGATTGTGCCTTCGTTTGACACAGCCCGCAATAAGCTTTCACCGGTCATCTGGTTGATGTAATCGATGGTTGCCAGGTTAGGCGACACACGAAAAACCCGTGCCACCAATCCGTTCGAAATTATAAGGTCTTTTCCGTTTAAAGAGCTATAAACAACGGCTTTTACTTTTGTGTTATCAATCAGCCAGTCGAAATCGGGCTGCCCCAGTGGATATTCGATTTTAGGTAAGGCAGCCAACTGTTTATCAAGCTTTGCTTTCAACTCATCAGACTGCTGCACTAGTTGTCCAGTATATTCACTTTCCACAACCACTGGTGCTATCTCGAAATATTCAAAAACCGGATCGAGCCACACGGCGTGATCGCCACTTTCTCCATCTCCGGCATCTTCAACAATCAATTCCAACACGCCTTTCCGTAACGGCAGATCAACTTCTTTGGCAGCATCACCTTTGTGCATGACTCCACTGTTATAGATCTCCTTTTCGTTGTGCAGAATTTTAAATATTACGCTTCCGGCAGCCACCTTGCCGTTTTCGCCTTCAACTCCCGCAAACTGCTTTTCCGAATCGCTTACACGGTAAAAAATACGTTTTCCATCCGTTAGTGGCACAGATTGAATAACCGGAGTAGAATAATCAATATCAGAATCGTTCACCCCAATTTTTGCTGTAAATCGATTGGTCTTGTTTAAGTTTATTTTAATGGTTGAAAACGCATGAACTCCAACTCCACTAACGAAAGTTTCACCTGCTACTGAAAGTGGTTCACCTGTAACTGAACGGTTGATTACCGGCGCTCCGTAAGTCTGCTGCCCAAGCGAAACATCCATTTCATTCAAAGGCAAATATTCCTGAGCACTTGTTTGAAGTTGAATAAACAAGAAAAGAAAGATTACTATTTTTGGTTCGATATGCATAGTCTAATTTTATTGGTGAAACCAACCAAAGATAGTTCCGTCAATTTAATAAATGATGGATTTTCTTACAGAAATTAATAATTTTAAAAAGTCCGTTATAAATAAAAAGAGGGAACCTGAACAAGTGGCAGGCTCCCTCTTCTAAAATTCTAAATGAGTTCTAATCTTCGTCCTTCTCCCGATTCTCCAAACGGTATTCATCGCGTTCCTTACTTTCGCGAATCATATCTTCTTTATCGTCCATTACCGGAGATTCTTCCAGGGCTTTCCAATCGAAGTTCTCGTCGAAAGGATCGAGTGCCTTTTGAGGCTCGAAAATCCTTGAATCTACGGCAACTGCCCGGTAAGGTGTAAAATCCGGCTCATCGGTAAAGAAATCGGCCATATCGTTGGCACCTGCGTCGTACTGGTTCAGGTAAGGCAAACCCAGAATATTCCAGAAAGTTTTAAAAATACTCCCAAAACTGTAATGTACATGGCTTACGTAATCGCGTTTTACCCATGGCGAAATCAGCATTAAAATACTGCGGTGCGCATCAACATGATCTACTCCGTTTTGCGCATCATCTTCGGTAACTACAATCAACATATTCTTCCAGTATGGAGTATGCGACAGGTATTCCACAATCCGTCCAACTGCCAGGTCATTATCGGCCATATAACTTTCGCGGAAAGGATAACCCGCATCCGGACGATCGCCGGCACCGTGGTCGTTGGGAATAATCACAGTCATGAAAGCAGGCATCGTATCCTGTCCGTTCATCCATTTCGCTTCGAATTCCTTTTTAAACTGATCGATCCGAAACTGATCGGGAATAGCGGTGTTGTATGTTGGATATTGCTTTGAAGTACGGTCCCAAATGGGCTGCGGCAAAGGATAATTGATGTAGTGCCTTATTCCTTCGTTTTTGTATTGCTGCTCGTATATTCCCGGCTCGAACATAATGCTAAAACCAAAATTGTAGAAATCAACTTCGTTACGTTCCAGGTGGTCCCACATGGAACCTGCCTCGTTATAATCCTCAGGATAAATGGCACCCGCGGCTCCATTCATACCGTATATTCCGGGAGCTTTTGAGTTGAATTTGAAACTGCGGTTGCCTCCGTAACTGGCAGCCGTGCAGGTTTCTGTCCACTCATTGGGATAAGTATTTACCAGCCAGCGATGTCCGTCGGCACTTACATCCGAATCCACATAAAAGTTATCGGACATGGCAAAATCGGAGCTTATTTTCAGGTGATTCACCATAACATCGGCATTTTCCACTGAAGCGGTCTGTTTGGCATTTCGGAATGAAACACCTTTCCCGTAGCGGGCCAAACCGGCCTCACCATTTCCTTTTTCAACCTGACCAAAAACCTCATCGTACGTACGGTTTTCTTTTGAGATGAAAACAATGTGTTTTATCTGACTTTCTTTTTCGCCCGGATAAAGCGGTACCGGATTGTTTTTGCGCCAGTCGAAATCGACTGATGATGCCTTTCTAAAATTGAAATTATTGGCAACCACCTGCTCTGTCATGGTTTTGAGTTCAGCATCATCCGGAATATCCAGTACCTGAACCGTTCCCTTCATCAGCGAACCGATGTAACTTCCTTCCGGGCCTCTCTCGAAAGTGGAGCCTCCGTTCGGACCACTACCAAATCCCTTGGCATTTGAAACAATCAGTTTCTTGCCATCGTTGCTTACTTTTAGTTTTGCCGGGAACCAGCCGGTAGGAATGTATCCCAAAACTTCCAGTTTCTTCGTGTCGACCACAGCCACAGCATTGATCCCGGAACAAGCCACAAATAGCTTCTCCTGATCGGGCGAAAGTGCCAGGCCAAAAGGAATAACACCGCGGAATTGTTTCATCCGGGAATCAGGTTTCAGGTAAATGGTACTGACCACGGTGTCTTTTTCAATGGAGATCACCGAAATATTGTCGTTGGTTCCGTTGGTCACAAATACGTAATCATCGGTAGCCACCAGCGAATTCGGACTGGCACCTCCCACTGCAGGAATTCCTTCGACCATTGCCCCCACCAGGTGGCCGGTTTTTGTTTTGGCGATAACTTCCGGTTTATCCGGATTTTCAATGTCGATGGTGAATACAGAGAACGCTTCAGGCGAATTCATTTCTCCCAGCCCGGGCACGGTTAAACTGTCCTCGGTAACATAACCTTCCTTCATTTCCTCACTTCCGTAAGCCGAAGTCGGGTACTTTCGAGCTTTTTCGCTGACATTTTCGGCTGTAATTCCTTCGAGCATGCTGTACTGGAACATTCCAACATTAGCCACATACACCTTTTTCTCATCGGGCGAAAGACAAATTCCAAAGGGATAACGCCCCACCGGAATGTTATAATCAATTTTCTCTGATTCGGTATCAACAACCACCATGCGGAAGCCAATCTGGTCGACAGCAAAAATTTTCTTGCCGTCGTTCGACAAGGTTAGATCGCCGATGTATCCATCGGAATAATCGGCCTGTTCGCTAACAAATGAGCAATCGATTCTACTTTTTTTCTCTCCTGTGTTCAGGTCGAAAACATAAATGCAGTTTTCCTGTCCTCCCGCAACGTATACCACGCTGTTATCGTTCGATATGGCAAGTCCCATAAAAACCGAAGCCAAAACTCCCTTATCGGTTGAAGGCCCAGGAGGTACCTGCTGAACCTCTGGATTTTCGGAAAGTATATTTCTTACGATGGTTATTGACAGCGGATTGGTTCCGGAATTGGCCGTTACCACTGTGTTTCCGTCGGGACTGAGCGTGAGCCCAAACGGATGGGGCGCCACCACAATAGTTTTACCGGCAGGCGTTAGTATTCTTCCATTGGGAATAACGGTTTCATCCGCGTGATTAATTTCTACAAAACGACTTCCGGCCGGAGCAGTAGCGATCCAGGGATCTGCTTTTTTTTCTTGTGAACAAGAGAAGAGCAGCAAAATGCAGAGTGGGAGCAGAATAAGTTTTTTCATTTCACAATTGATTTATCCCAATAAAAGTACTGATCTCGGACGAACCAACCTTTAACAAAAATCAATAAAACGATAATTTTTTTGCATTACTCTGCCTTATCCAGAAAGAAACTACTTATTCTTTCTGGTTTCCTGTTCAAACTTCAAAATAACGTCGATGCCTGATGTAATTGAACTCCCGCTTTGCAGGCGCAGGAATAATTTGTCGTTCAATTCATATTCCACGGTAAAGGTTTCAGGCACGATCTCGTCGCCTTCAACCTCGCCAAAGCCGCGTTCGTAAATAACAAAAATATCGTTGGTAATGTATTTACCCACCACAAATGCCGCGCTTTTCCAGTTCTCTGTTGCAGTTACTTCAATCATATCGAGGTTTAACTGCGTGCCAATAGTTTTGCTGAGTTGCGAGGTAATCAAACTGGCCACGGCATTCGAACCAATCGAATTGATAATGCCGTTTTGTTCGCCAAAACCGATCTCATCGGCCGTGCTGCCAAAAAGCAGAACAGAAACACCATCGTTCTCTGTAACTTCAGCATCATCGAGTTTAAAACTGATTTCGGGATCTTCGAGCGTTCCGGTGACCAGCAACTCGAGGTAACGTTTTTCGCGATCCTGACTCCGATAAACATACTCGGCAGTAAAATCGAGAGTGGGATTCAACTCTTCACCACCGTTGAAAATGATGCTACTCCTTTTTATATTTAACTTCTTTCCGTAAAGGATATAATGTCCGCGAATTAAATCTATCGTTCCAAATAGTTCGAAGTAAGGGCCGCTTTTCACGATATCAACGTCACCACTCAATTCCACCCGCATATCGTTGCTGCGCAACCAGGTGTTTCGCGGGATTTCCACATTCATCCTACCCGTAATATTATCAAGAATCGATTTCGTGTCCTTTTCTTTTTCATTCCCCAAAGCATCGTCAAGCAGCAAAGTATCTTTTTCCAGATGCAGTGCTTCAACCAGCATTGGCACATCTTCTTCGTCATCCTGTATTTCTCGCGATAGAATTGCCGGTAGAAATACATCGGAACGCAGCACTTTAATTTGTCCGCCGAATTCAGGATTCTGATTTCCGGTTTTTAAGAAAGTATTCGCGTCAAAAAGAATTTCGTAGCTACGGTTTTTGGCTATCAGAAAATTATCGGCATCTGCCACCAGCGTCGAAGAAATAATGTTTCCGGTTATAATGGTTGAATCAAATTCCAGATCACCTGTAATCGAGATGAAACCTTTTTTCTGGCGAATAAAAACGGTATCGATGCTCACCTTGTTTCCATCAAAAAACAGCGAAGTTTTCAGGTCGTTAAAATCGAGTCCAAGGCTTTTATTTAAATACCGGGCCTTGTCCACATCAAGGTGACCGTAGATTTGCGGTCTTGCAAATTCACCTCTCGCCGTAACTTGGGCATTCAGCACTCCACTAATACTATCGTTGTCGATAAAATCGCTGATGTGCTGCGAAATTCTGACATCATTGAAATTCAGACTTGCATTAAATGTATCAGGTTCAGAATAAACAAATCGGAATGAATCGATATGCGCATCAAAAGCAGCAGAAGCACTGGCTTTAAACGATTCGCCAAAATCGGGAATATTGAGACTGGCATTTGCCACCTGGTCTTTGTACGCGAAGGATCCGATCAACGATGAGAAACCGTATTTCCCATAAGCAGGTTCAAGTATCTCAATACTTCCATCGAGATACGGATTGCTGGCTTTTCCTTTTAGTGCGACATCGGCATCAAGAATGCCACGAATACTGTCTCCGCCTGAAATAAAACGGTTGAATTGTTCGAGATCAACCTGGTTAATGAGAATGTGAAATGCATTTGTATCCACTGCAGAAATTATCCCATTAGCACTTAGTAAAAAACTGGAATCAGCGGCGTCGACAAGGTTCAAATCTTTTAGTATCAACTTATCAGTTCCAATTACCGTGGCCTTGAGTGTATCTTTCAGGTAATAGTCGGAAAGCAGCGTGCTAACCTCGAATTTCGGCACACTGAATTGCATCGTGTCACCCAAAAGCATCGCCGTTTTTAGCTTCACATCCAAAGTATCAGTTATAACAACGTGGCCGGTCACATCCAGTTTTTGGTTCATGTATTCCAATTCTACTCGCAGTGAATCAAAGGGAATTTCGGAATAACTAACTTCGCTACTTTCTGAATGTACGGTTACTTTTAAAGAATCAGGTCGAACATTAACCAAATAGTTCGCAATGGTTTTATTTACTGTTGCATTGTAACCTTCGGCATTAAAAAGTTCCACATCACCCTGAATGTCAAGTGTGCTTACCGGCCCGCTAATGATCGACACTGCAGAAGCAGAATCAAAAGTAACAGGGAGTTCAACAAGATGATCAATAACCGATAATGAATCGATACGTACATTCACTTTGGTAAAAAGAAAAAGCGAATCGATATTAAATCTACCGTTCCCCTGTGCCTCGGCACCCGGTACATACAGGTGGATAGTATCGACTAAAATGTTGTTATTTTTCCAGAACAAGGCAGAAGAAAGGCTATCAAGCCGGAATGCATAAATTTGGCTGCCCGTAAACTCAAGACTGGCTTTTGATGACATTGTTTTCGGATTGAAACCATGTCCGTCGGCTTTAACATGACCATTAATTACAGTTTGGTCGATTTTCGGGAAAAATGCAGTGAGGTTAAATTGATCGGCATATACATCCAACGAATAATCGCGGCTTGAAGAAAAATTCTGTATCCTTCCCTCAAGTGCCAAGTTTCCAAAACCCGAACTCAGATTCAGCTTTCCGCTAATCGTATTATCCTTCCAGTTTCCGTTCATTCTGAAAGTATTGAAGGTAACCGAATTGTAGGAAGAGTTTTTAAGATTGGCATTTATATTGGTCGATAAATCGGGATCGCGGACATCTTTTCCTTCCAGTTCCACAGTACCTTCCAGGCGTGTTTCAATATTTTCAATTTCGAGCCAGTGTTCAACGCTAAACTTGTGAAACAACAACCTTGTGGTATACGGAACGGGAACATCCTTCTCCAGGAGTTTTGTAACGGAACTGATATTTAATTCGGCAATCACTTCTTCGTTCTCGTGCTTCATTTCTACAGAAGCAGTCAATACGTCATCAACAGTTTTCACGTTTGCCTTTAAACTTGGCGAACACAATAGTTTTATTCCCGGAACAAAGATCACCAGCTCGTCCTTATCAATTCGGCCGGCATTTACAACAGCATCCATGTTTTCAACGGTCTGGTAGTTTCCGTTTGCGTCGATCATGGATTGTTGTGTTCTAATCTTTAAGCTATCGATACTGATGCCCTGATCACTCAGTTGAAAAATCCCGCTTAGTTCGTTCAGAGCCAGGGCAGGTTCAACGGTGCTGAAATTCAGTTTCTTCAAATCCACACTTACATCCGGGGCTGATACAACAGCACCCAACGAAAGATTAAAATCATTCACCTGAGCGGGAATAAGCTCGGTAAAGGCATCAACATTAAAACTACCTTCATCGATCACCACAGAATTAAGGTTAATTTTTAAACGGAGCGGTTTCTTTTCAGTGCTTTCTTTTTCCTTCGCAACTAGGTACGAAGCTAAATTCCAGCTGCTGTCTTCTTTCTGCCAAAGTTGAATTTCCGGGTGCTCAATCACAAGCGAATCAATAAGAACCTGGCCTGACAACAGCGGTATTAACTTATAATGTATTCGCAACGAAGAAATCTTCGCAACTTCTTTTTCTTTATCCCATGCTTCAATATTCCTCAGCTCCAGGTGATTGTAAAAATTACCGTTCAGTTCTTCCAATTCGAAATGCAGATTCAATTGATTTTCGGCCACAATTAGAAGCTGTTCTCTTACTTTATCCTTAATAATGGCGGTTTGCGTAAGTAATAATGCAATCACGATCAACAGGAGCAATCCCGCTAACGCAATCGATATGTATTTTACTACTTTCCGCATCTGTTTAAAAGGTATGACCTATGTTAAAATGAATCTGCCATTTACTTTCAGTATCAAAAACGGGTCGGGCAAAATCCAGCCCTGCCGGCCCAATTGGTGTATTGATGTATATTCCAGCTCCCGAAGAATAATGAAGATCGTTGAAATGATAACTAAAGGAATCGTGCCACACATTTCCGGCATCGGTAAAAACCGAAAACTTAAGCCGCCGGCCAACGTTAAAGCGAAATTCAGCACTGGCTTCAAACAAACTGTTACCTCCAATGGGCGTCCCACTTTCGTCTTTTGGTCCCAGATCACTTCGCGACCAGCCCCTGACCGAATAACTACCCCCGGCATAAAAGCGTTCTTCAACCGGAATAAAATCATTATCGTCTGTTCTCACAATTCCGCCCATTTTTGCTTTTAATGCCAATACAATTCCCTTTGAAATTCCGGCATAAGTTCTTACATCGGCCAGCATGCGTACAAAAGGAATTTCATTTTTCCAGATCACATCGTTGGTTTTTGTACCGAACGAAACAACGAGTCCCTGAACCGGATCGAGAATCGGCTCTGAATTGTTGTAGGTAAAACCAAACACCAATCCCGATTTCCTATAGTAAGTTTCTTCATCCGGAACATTGTCAATACCAGCAAAATTTGTTGTATCCAATTGAACATCCTCAAAAATGTAGCCGATGGAAGTACTTAGCTCTTCTGAAAAATTTTGCAGAAAAGTAATGCTGTAACCGTTTTTATCGAGTTTGTAGCCGGGTTCGTTCTGCCTTAAAATGTAGGGATAAAGCGTTAATGTATTGAAGGAAAAAAGAAACGAAGGCTGCGAAAATTTTAAGTACACATTGTAGGGTTCAAGGCCTGAATGCTTGGCATAAAAATTCAGGCGGCCGGTGTTGGTAAAAAAGCCCAGGTACTGGATATCAGCAAAAGTACGGAATTGATCTTCGCGTCCGTATCCCACCCCGAAACGTGTGGACCAGCGCGGTGCTTCTCTGATATTAACGGTGATCGGAAGCGTATCTGACGGTGAAGTTCCCAATTGCGTACGTACCGATGCAACCCGGTAATTGCCCTGGTTGTAAATCAGGTCCTGTGTCTGATCTATTTTCTTTTTCGACCACACATCCCCCTCCTTATAATTAACCTGGCGCAAAATGCTTTTATCAGGCACCCTGACATTGCCGGAAACCGAAGTTTTTCCGAAATAGGAAAGTGGTCCGCGATCGATCGACCAGTCGATGCTCGTAGTCTTTTTTAGTGTATCAACGTTCAGGTCGGATGTAACTTTCGTGTATGGATAACCCGAATCGTAAAATACTTCGGCAATTACCAGTTTATCGCGTTGCATTGTTTCGTCGCGAAATACCTTCTCCTCGCTTGCCTTTGTCTGCAAAATAATCTTCCTAACCTCGCGCTTCTTAAGCACTTCATTAAGCTGATGTGCCGAGTCGACCTCAAAACGTATTTCTGAAATGGTTACAGGATTGTTTTCAGTAATATGAATGGTAACTTCAACTTTATTTTTCTTGTTTACCAAAATTTCAGGTTCCGAAAATTCAACATCTAAAAAACCCTCTTTCTGGTAAAAAATCTTCGCCCGTTTTATGTCTTCTTTGTACAAACTCTGTGTGAAAAGAACCGGTTGTTTTCCCAGTATTTTTTCTTTGAACCAGGAACTTGATTCCATAATCATCTGGTCGCGCAACCTTGAGGCGGAAATACTGCTGTTTCCTTCGAAACTGACTTTATCAATAACCAGGTCTTCCTGCCCGGATACCAGCAGGGAAAACAACAAAACAGCTATGATAAGAATTACGGGCTTCACCTTTACTTTTTGTTCAGTTAAAGATAAGGAAGGGATTGATTAAATTAAAAAATTGTAAAGGGATTAAGTTAAGCAAAATGCAATTTGCTTAGTTTTTAAGTAAGGAGTACAAAAATGTTGGGGGAATCTGAAGTGCGATTGATCTGATTATTGATTAATCTCGCGTTTTGAATTTTGCTCACGAACGTCGAAAAAGATGGTTATCATGGCCACATCACGCAGAAAATCGAGTTTTTCAATCTGGTACCTTTTAATTCGTATTCCGGTTCGTATTTCGAGGTCAGCCAACAGGTCATCTTCTTTCTTCTGATGCAGGTTTTCGATGTTTTCGTATACAACAAGCAGCGAATCCACCTGTTTTAACATCAAAGCTTTTTCGAGAATCCAAAGGACACCAATCAGCAAAACATTTACCAGCCCCAGTTCAAAATACCCGATATAGTCTTTCGACAAAGCATTGATTACAGATACGGCTATGATCACAAACAAATAAGTCATTTCCTTGGGCGGAATGGCATCGGTGCGGTAACGGATAATGCCAAAAATGGCAAAAAGCCCCAGGGCAAACCCCAGCTCGAGTTTTACATTTTCGAGCAAATAAACCAGCAAAAACACGGCAACACTGATTGCGAAATAGCTAAAGTAAAATTCCTTTTTCCGGCTGATTCGGGCGTACAATAAAACTACCAGCGCAGCTGACACAAGGTTAAATAGAAACCTAATTATAAGTAAGGGAAAAATTTCGAGATGCAGAAAATCCATAGTTAAAGTTTTTGTTTAATTGGTTAGTTCACGTTTCAAAAATAAGAGTTTTCTTTTAAATCGGTTTTGTTTTAAATTTTCATCGAGCAGTGCACGTCCTGTACAGTATTTTGAGAGTCCTTCCTGGCGAATTTGCATTTCTCTCAGCACTTTATACAAGGGCGAAAGTTTCATGCTTCGGCTTCTTTTCAATTCGAATATCACCAGGCCTGGATATGCCTTCGTACCCTTCTCATTTCTGAATTCGGGAACAATATCGATCGTACACCGGTCTTTCATCTGCTTATTGATCAGTGTCATACGGGTATATCGGACGTGTAACTTTTTCTCCAGAGAATTTGAAGGCAAAGGTAATTTCTCATCCAGAAATTCAGTTTCTTTTTTATAAAAACCGTTTGTACTGATATCGCTTTCTATCCTTTCTTTTTTGACGCGCTTTTTATTGTTCTTTAGTTTCACCTCCAAAAAACTCCTGCGGTTTACCTGGTATTGGCGGTATCGTACCTTGTGCCGGTTTACACGCTTATTGTGGTGTTTCAGGTAAAACAAATCATCGGTGGTATCGAAATAATCATTCCTGTATTCCATTAATCGTTCGCCATTAATCTCCAGGATAAAATAATCATCGATAAGTTGGCTCATCAGTCCGTCAAGTTTATCAAGCGGAAACCAGTACTTACAGTCGAACCTGTCCATCAGTTTTACTTCTGACGAATCCTCCAGTGAAATACCCTGAAACTGACCGGCTATATGTTTGATTTTTTCCAACTTATCCTTTAATTCCTTTTAAACCTAGAATCAATAACTTCCCGAACCGACTTGAAAATAAGCCTAATTGTTTTGATAGTTTATATTCTGATTTTCCAGAATAATACCGTCTTCAATAATTTTGTTTTGCTTATTTGCCGGTAAAACAATTATCGCAGTTGTATTCACCGGCATGTTCGTTACCAGAATAAAAGCATCTTTCTTATTCGTCCACGAAGATATAATTTTTACGTAGGGAGACTCAAACGAAGCATAAGAATTTTTTATTTCATAACTTAATGAGGCCCGATCTTAACTTTTTTGTACGCAACTGTTTTTTAGTACATCCCGTTCCTCCCAAATCGTTGAAAAACCATTTCAATGTAAGACTGCCCAAACCAGCCTAGTTTTTCGCAAAGGCGGCTGGACTCCGGAGAATATTTTACAATTTTCTATTCGCAACAGTTTTAAACAGCGCCTCGATATTTTCAGGTGGAATATCGGGTAAAAGTGCTTCATAACTGGGCGAAACAATCAGTCCTGTCGGAAAAAAATCGATCACTTCATGCACCCGCTTTTTTACATCCTCAGAAGTTCCTTCCACCATTAAATACTGGGCATCGATACCCCCGCAAAAAGCGCCTTTGCCCGAAAAATGTTTGTGAATATTTTCTACACTCATATCGGTAGCGCGTGCCTGCAGCGGGTGAATAATATCCGCACCTAATCCGAAAATATCCTCAATTAACGGGAAAATCGATCCGCAGGAATGGTACATCACCTTTAATCCGTAACTTTTTGCCTGATCGATCAATAATTTTGTTCCCGGAAAAATATATTGACGAATGAGTTCGGGATCGAGCATCAAACCTGTTTGACTGCCAAAATCGTCGCCCAACAACACTGCATCCAGTTTACCTTTCGTGGCTTCGTAAAAAATCTCATTGGCTTTCAGGTAGAAATTAGTGATCTTCGTTAAAACGGCACGGTACATTTCAGGATTCGTAAGCATTGTAGTCAACGCCGTTTCCATTCCAAATGCCGAACACGAATCATGGAAATGAGAGCTCCACAAAATACCCATACTGGCATAATCACTACCCACAGTATTTACTCTCCTGTACGTTTCTTCCCCATCGAGGTATTTTGCAGGATCGGGCCAGTTGAATTTGGCTACATCAGCGGGATCGTCGTAATCTTCAAAAAAACCGGGGGTAGTTAAAGTGCGTTCGCCGGGTAATTTCAACTGATCGCGTTTGGCAAAATCGAAAGCACCGGCTATGTGATTTGAATGCGAAGAATAATATGGCACTTCAATGGGATAAATATCGTCGTCGAGTAATATTTTTACTTCCTCCATGGTATTCAGCCCAAAATGCCTTGTAAGACCCGGAATTGCTGACGGATCCGGCAAACCTATCCAGGAAGCCGGCCGGTCGACAGGAGCATTCGCTATGGTTGCTAAAAATCGTTCTTTATGGTTCATCATTCAGATATTGAGATAAGGAAACAGTCCAAATCCCGATCAATTTCTAAAAATTAGTTTGCCTTTTTTTAGTATCCGTTAAAATTAATATACAATTCTGGCATCACAATCAATACCCTCCAGAACATCGGTCTTTTCTATTGATTTGGCAGAAAACCGTCATCAATTCACATTGGTTCGTTCGATTTCGGATCGAAATAAGAATTCAAGTTAAGCTTTCGTAAGATGTTTTTGCTGAATAAACAAACAACCGGAAACAAAAAAAGCAGCTCTTGCGAACTGCTTTTGTAGGTTGTGACTCAGCTGGGGCTCGAACCCAGGACCCCATCCTTAAAAGGGATGTGCTCTACCAACTGAGCTACTGAGTCATCCTTGTAGTGCCTTTGTTTCTCAAAGGCGGGTGCAAAAGTAGTATTTATTTTTTTTCAGACAAACCATCGGAGAATTTTTTTGAAAAAAATTTATTTCAGACCAATTTCCTCCGGCTAGATAAACTGCTTTTACATTTTTTGATTTCTATACAACCACCAAATAAACAGAATGTTCACTTATAAAAGCTTTCATTCGCACTTTGTAGCAGTAATGAAATTCGGATAATTTATTTGAAGGAAAAAAATTTTAGTAGTAGATTTGGTTCTTCAGAAACCGGGCTTTTACCAATACAAAATCTGAAATTACTTCAACAATTTGATCGGTACCGAAGGATATATCGTTTTGGCAGTAGTTCTATTAACCATTGCTGCACTGGCAAAAGAACTAATGCGCCCCGGCTTGATTTTCTTTTCAGCTTCCATCTTACTTTTAGCATTGGGCATCATTTCCGACAAAGAAATGCTGGCAGGATTTTCCAACAAAGGAATGCTCACGGTTGGAATTCTTTTTCTGGTAAGCGAAGGAGTACGGCAATCGGGAGTACTGAACCGACTGGCACAAGGCTACCTTCCACGAAAGCGGCGCAAAATGGTATCGATGATCCCGCAAATTATGCTGCCGGTATCTTTACTTTCGGCGTTTTTAAATAACACTCCGGTTGTTATAATTTTTGCGCCAATTATTAAAAAGTGGTCGGAAACGTTGAACCTGTCGTATAAAAAATTCCTGATTCCACTATCATATGCTACTATTCTGGGCGGAATGTGTACACTTATCGGAACATCGACCAACCTCGTGGTACATGGTTTGATTCTGGAAAACGGCCACGAAGGATTTGGCATGTTCGAACTGGCAAAAGTTGGCGGATTTATCGCTTTCTTCGGAACACTTTACATGACCATATTTGGGAACATGCTGCTTCCCGGCAAAAAAATATTACTTAACAGCAAAAGTTCAGCCGAATACAAAGACTATTACTACGATGTCATCATCCCCGAAAACAGCAACCTTGTTGGGCTGGAAATAAAAAATGGCCGGATGAAAGAACTGAAAGGGATGTTTATTCAGTGTATCAACCGAAATGGCGATACGATTGAAACCCGAAAAGGCAACTTTCTGATCCTGCCCGAAGACAAGCTTCTGGTTGCAGGAAAGTCGGACCGTTTGAACTACATACTATCGAACGACAATCTAAAACTCAGCGGAATCGATTTGATAAAAGGGATCCCAAAAGACCAGTTAAAACAGTACGAAGCCGTAATCGCTCCGCGTTTCCCTGCAGTTGGAAAAACCATACACGAATTTAATTTCTACGAGCATTACCAGGCCGTGGTAATTGCCATTCACCGCAATGGTGAACGCATTACCCACAACATGGATAAACTGAAGCTGAAAGCCGGAGACAACCTGGTACTTTTAACTACCGAGAAATTTATCAAGAACTGGGGCGAATCAAAGATTTTCTACCTCACTTCCTATATCCGCGATTACCGCACCACAGGAACTTTTGGGAAAAAATGGCTGGCATTTATTATTCTTTTGCTGATGATCGTGGGATCCACCGTTGGCAAATTCATTTATTCGCCGTCAGGCATCGAGTTCGACATGTTCTATTTCTCGTCGATTGCTGCTATCCTGCTAATCTGGTTAAAAATTATGCCCCATCAAAAATATACCAAAGCCATAAGCTGGGATGTGCTCATTACAATTGCCTGTGCTTTTGCCATCAGTAAAGCTATGCAAAATTCAGGGGCAGCTGAAGCCATCGCACGAACTACCATCAACTTTTCAAAAGCCTTCGGGCCGTTGGGTGTTTTGGCAGCTATCTACATCATTACAACCATATTCACCGAAATTATTACCAACAATGCCGCGGCAGCTCTGGTGTTCCCGATTGCATTGGCTGCGTCGCATCAACTGGGAGTGAATCCAAAACCATTTTTTGTGGCCATAGCCATTGCTGCTTCTGCAAGTTTTTCAACTCCGGTCGGCTACCAAACCAATCTAATTGTGCAGGCTATCGGGAACTATAAATTCAAGGATTATGTAAAAATCGGGCTTCCTTTGAACATTCTGGCCTTTATTTTATCAATGTTACTCATACCTTATTTTTGGAGTTTTTAGTCTTCTTTTAAAGCGATACTTCCAACTAAAATTTAGCAGATAGAATAAAATTTTATCTTTGTGGACTCTGAAATAAAACAGTAAAATTTATTACGGCTACAATCAGCAGAAACTTCTTCGAAGTGCAATTTCAATTGTAGAACTGTAAGTCTTTAACTTGAATAAAATGAATGAATATTCGTTAACAAACCTTCGCGAACTTGAGGCTGAAGCCATTCATATCATCCGTGAAGTAGCCGCCGAATTCGAAAACCCGGTGATGTTATACTCTATCGGGAAAGATTCGTCGGTGATGGTACGCCTGGCAGAAAAAGCTTTTTATCCGGGTAAAGTTCCGTTCCCATTAATGCATATCGACTCGAAATGGAAATTCCAGGAAATGATCGAATTCCGCGATAGCTACGCCAAAGAAAAAGGCTGGGACCTGATCGTGCATTACAACAAGGAAGGATTCGAAAGTGGTGTTGGACCTTTTACTCACGGAAGTAAAGTACACACCGACATCATGAAAACACAGGCGCTTTTGGCTGGCCTGAACAAATATAAATTTGACGCCGCTTTTGGTGGCGCCCGTCGCGACGAAGAAAAATCAAGAGCTAAAGAAAGGATATTCTCTTTCCGTGATAAATTTCACCAGTGGGATCCCAAAAACCAACGTCCGGAGTTGTGGAACATTTACAACTCGCGCGTTCAGAAAGGCGAATCGATTCGTGTATTTCCTATCTCGAACTGGACCGAATTAGATATCTGGCAGTACATCCGTTTGGAAAACATCCCGATCGTTCCGCTGTATTATGCCAAAGAACGCCCCGTTGTTGAAATGGACGGCACACTAATAATGGTGGACGACGAACGTATGCCAAAGGAATTGCGCGACAAAGCTGAAATGCGCAAGGTTCGTTTCCGCACGCTCGGTTGCTATCCGCTAACCGGGGCCATTGAATCGGAGGCCGATACCATCGAGAAAATTGTTGAAGAAATGATGACCGTTACGGTTTCGGAAAGAACTACTCGTGTGATCGACTTCGACCAGGAAGCATCGATGGAGCAAAAGAAAAGGGAGGGTTATTTTTAGTATGAAACCGCAAGGCTGCATGAAGCAGATTCCTCAGTCGTTCCTCCTTCGGGATGACAGTGAAAAGGAGGTTTTCATCCGCGGCGCTGCTAAAATATTATTCAAACTATAATTATTATGCGCCGCTTGATATTACCTATATCTGTCATCCCGATCCCGAGAACTCGGGAGAGGGATCTAAAATTAAAAAATGCAGGCTAAAAGCAAAAAATAAGATGACCAGTAAAAAACTAAATATACAAGAGTTCCTTGATCAGGACCAGAAGAAAGACTTATTGCGTTTGTTGACTGCCGGATCGGTGGACGACGGAAAATCGACGCTGATCGGACGTTTGATGTTCGACAGTAAACAACTGTACGAAGACCAGCTGGCAGCGCTCGAGCGCGACAGTAAACGTGTTGGTCACGCCGGTGAAGAGATCGATTATGCCCTTTTGCTCGATGGTTTGAAAGCCGAACGCGAACAGGGAATTACCATTGATGTAGCGTATCGCTATTTCTCAACGGCGAAACGTAAATTCATCATCGCCGATACACCCGGACACGAGCAGTACACCCGAAACATGATCACCGGGGGATCGACTGCCAACCTGGCGATCATTCTTATTGACGCTCGCCACGGAGTGATCACTCAAACCAAGCGCCACACTTACCTGGCCAATCTTTTGGGTATAAAACACGTGGTTGTGGCCATCAACAAAATGGATTTGGTGGATTTCAGCCAGGAACGCTACGAAGAAATTCGCGAATCGTACGAATCATTCGTAACACAGCTTGATGTACCGGATGTAAACTTTATTCCGCTTTCGGCTTTAAAAGGCGACAACGTGGTTGAAACTTCGAATAGAATGCCGTGGTATCACGGACCAAGCCTGTTGGAATTCCTCGAAAATGTGCATGTAAGCAGCGACCGCAATTTCGACGACCTGCGCTACCCGGTGCAGTATGTGCTGCGTCCCGACATTAAATTCCGCGGATTCTCAACTTCTGTGGCTTCGGGAATCATAAAAAAAGGCGACGAAGTAATGGTGCTGCCATCGATGAAAAAATCGAAAGTGCAGTCGATTGTAACTTACGACAAGGAACTGGATTACGCTTTCCCACCACAATCGGTAACGGTTACTCTGGAAGACGAAATTGATATTTCACGAGGCGATATGCTGGTTCACCCGGATAACCTGCCACGCGTGGAACGTCAGTTTGAAGCCATGCTGGTTTGGATGGACGAAAACGACATGAACCTGTCGACGCAGTTCTACATCAAACACGCCAACAACAATACAAAAGCTCGTATCGACGCCATTCAATATAAGGTGGATGTAAATACGCTGGAAAAATCGAATATCGAGAAATTCAAGCTGAATGAAATTGGCCGCGTGGTAATTACCACCACCAAGCCTTTGTTTTTCGATCCGTACAAAAAGAACAAACAAACCGGTTCCTTTATTCTGATCGATCCGGTTACACACAATACTTGCGCTGTTGGAATGATCATCGACAAACTGAGTAGCAAAAACCTGCCATCGCGTATTACCGATGTGGACAAGGAAAAAATTGCCAAAGGTGAACCGCTGATCAAAACAAAAGAATACCAGGACAAATACAATCAAAAAGGTGAAACTATCTGGATCACCGGATTACATGGTTCGGGTAAAAACGAACTGGCTTTTAGTTTGGAAAGAAAGCTGTTTGAAAACGATGCCACAGCCGTTCTGATCGATGGAAGTTCTTTACGCTCGGGATTGAACCGCGAGCTCGATTTCTCGCCTGCCGACCGTGCCGAACATGTTCGCAGGGTAGCTCACATTTGCAAAATGCTGAACGACCAGGGAATCATTACCATCTGTTCGTTTATTTCGCGGAATGAGTCACTGCGTGGCCAGGTAGCCGAAATTATTGGCGAAGATCGTTTCCACCTGTTTTATATGGATGCAACACTGGACTATTGCAAAAGCAATAAACCTGAGTTGTACAAAAAAGCAGAAAATGGTGAAATTGAGAACTTGCCTGGTGTTGACATGGACTATGAAACACCGGCAAATGCAAAAATGATTTTCAGGCCCGAAGAAAACGAAAAGAACCTCGATGCTCTTCTGGATTACCTGGCGGCAAACAAAATTTTCCCGGCACATTAAGATTATTGTATGAAGATTCTGATAACAGGCTCAGCAGGATTCATAGGTTTTCACCTGGTAAATAAACTGGTGAATGAGGCCGTTGAAGTTGTTGGAATAGACAATATAAACGATTATTATTCCCCCGACCTCAAGTTTGCCCGTTTAGCTGACGCCGGTATTTCGGAGGAAGCCAAAAACTTTAATCAAAAAATAAGCAGCTCGAAATTTTCCAATTATTCTTTTGTAAGAATGAACCTGGAAGACCGCGGCCAGATCGACCAGCTTTTCAAGGAAGAAAAATTTGATGTGGTTTGTAACCTGGCTGCACAGGCCGGTGTACGTTACAGCATCGAAAACCCACAGGCTTATATCAACAGCAACATTGTCGGATTCATCAACATTCTGGAAGCCTGTCGCCACAATAACATTCAGCATTTGGTTTACGCCAGTTCATCGAGTGTGTATGGCAACAGCAAAAAAATGCCATTGTCGGTCGACGACCGGGTTGATAACCCAATCAGTTTGTATGCCGCCACAAAAAAGAGCAACGAGTTGATGGCTTATACCTACAGTCATTTGTATGGAATACCAACAACAGGGCTGCGCTTTTTTACCGTTTACGGTCCGTGGGGTCGCCCTGATATGGCTTACTTTTCGTTTACTAAAAACATTCTGGAAGCCACACCGATAAAAGTGTTCAACTACGGCGACCTGTACCGCGATTTCACTTACATTGATGATATTGTTGATGGAATTGTGAAGATCTTAAATTCCTCAGTAGAGCGAACAGTTTTCTCCTCCTCTCAGGAGGGGGAGGTGGTTGCACCTTACAAAGTTTACAATATCGGGAATTCAGCACCGGTAAAACTGATGGATTTTATTGAAACCATTGAAAAAGCGCTTAACAAGGAGGCCATAAAAGAATACCACGATATGCAACCCGGCGATGTGTACAAAACCTTTGCCGATGTAAGTGCATTGGAAAATGATTTTGCTTATTCGCCCGACACTCCGCTAGTAAAAGGAATCGGGGAATTTGTGAAGTGGTATACTTCTTATTTCAAATAGGAGCAAAAACTTCTTAAAATAATTCACGGGGTGACTTTCTGATTGTTCTCAGAGTCACCCCGTGGTTTTATACATCTGTTTCTTTCTTATTTGGAATTAATCCACCATCACTTGGCATATTCTTTGACTAAATCGCTTTAACACTAAAATTATAACCTGAATGAATCCACTGAAACAACTTACATTTCTTTTATTAGCAGTTTTACTTGTTAGTTCTTGTACAGAAGAAGAATTAAAAACCGACGGACAGCTCATCGGCGAACAGATACAACAACTTATGGATGAGCAAAATATTCACAGCATCAAAACTTATTATACCAGAATTATAGATGGCTATTCAACAAAATACGTAGATGAAGATGCTACTACTAATTTTCGTTTTGATGGACCTGTTGTGCGAGTTGGCGAAACATACTATAATCTTGACAAATTAACAAAATACCAGATTATAGACTGGAATGAAAAAAGGATTATTGCTCTCTATTTTCAAGTGGAATAAAATCGTATTCTTCTTACTTTTTTTGTATTCGATTTATAAAAAAAAAGGGTTGAAGAACAAAAATATTTTTTGCGCCTCAACCTTTTAAAAAGGCAAACCTGTAAGCCGGGTCCTGTATCCTCCGTCAGCTGACGGAGAACCTTTATCATTTATCTTGCCCAGGTATCACTACCTGAGTCCTGCAGCCTACCCCTCCCGGTTCTCTTGTGCGTTGAGAACAAAACGGGCAATTCTGCTGTACCGCAACAGCGGCATACAACCGGGATATACATGGCTTTGCAACCCGTGAGACATACGGCTGATGATGTTGCCACCACCACCGGTGCGCTTTTACCGCACCTTTTCACCCGTTCTCCGACGATTGTCACGCAATGTCGGAGTGGTTATTTTCTGTTACGTTGCTATCCCCTTTCAAAGATCTTCCCGCTAAGAAGCACGGTGCCCTGTGTTGCCCGGACTTTCCTCCCCGACTGTAACGTCAGGGCGATAAAGCGGTTTGCCGCTGCAAAATTAGGCAATTAGTTGAAAGTTCTGCATGAATTGTTCCTAAACCAATCTGTCTTCGCCAAATTATCTAAAAACGAATACAATGAAACTTATGATAATTAATTCGTGTATAAGGAGATAAAATGTCAAAATTCAGCAAAATGAAACTTCTCGTAATTCTATTCTTGCTGATAACTCCCATCCTACATTTCCAAACCACAATTCCTGAAGAGCTGGCCGGCACCTGGGAACTAAAAGTCCCGGGCGAAGGTGAAATTCCGAGCCAGATATTTAAATGGATCTTTTTTACCAACGAAACGGGAAACGATATCGCCGAATTCCACTGGTTGTTTAAACGAACAGAAGACAAGGAGTATATCACTGTATTTGTGGTAAAGGGAAATCTCATCGTCGAAAACAATGTTTTTACACTTTCTACTTTCACCACCGGCTCGCAACAGGTGGATGCAAAACTTGAATTTTACGAAGAGATAAAATGGTTTTCAGTAGGTGATCCCAAATTTGACAGGTATCCGAAACAAGAAAGTCATTTCTTTCGGATTGAAGGAAATACGTTGAAAGTACAGGATGATTTTAACGGCGATGGCGATTTCGACGATAAAGAAGAAACAACAATCTATACTAAAATCAATTAGAAACCTAAACTATGAGCGTCAACAGGTCCGAAAAACAAGAACTCCTCGAAAAACTGAATGAATTGCGACAAAAACAAACATTGTTTCAGCAGGAGATCAACGAATTACAACGTCAGATCACACAACTGAGCATTGCAGTGTCAAAACCGCAAATGAGTCCTGAAAAGGTTGCGGTAAAACAAGAATCGCCCATAGTTCAAAAGGAAGAAACAACTGTTAAAAAGATACCTGTACAAAAACCTTATGTTCGAAAAGATTACAAAAAACAACCGGGATTTTGGGAACAAACCGGCATGTCCTCAGAAATCGAACAATTCATCGGCACCAACCTGATCAATAAAATTGGAATGATCGTGGTAATCATAGGTGTTGGAATAGGTGCGAAATATGCCATCGACAACAATCTGATCTCGCCCCTTATGAGAATAGTTTTAGGTTACCTGGTTGGCGTCATCCTGGGATTTTTTGCCTATCGTCTCAAAAAAGATTACTACAATTTTAGCGCGGTACTTGCGAGTGGAGCCATGGCCATTTTCTACTTTATTTCGTATGCGGCTTATACCTATTACCAGCTATACTCCTACCCGGTAGCCTTCATATTAATGGTAATTTTTACGGTATTTACGGTGAGTCTGGCACTTTACTACGACAGGCAGGTGATTGCTCATTTTGCTTTGGCCGGCTCATACATTGTTCCGTTTATTTTGTACGCTCCTGAATCCAGCGCTCTCGTTCTCTTCAGCTACATGGCTATCATTAACCTTGGAATATTGTTTATAGCAACAAAAAAACGATGGGTGCCGTTGTATTACCTGGCATTTGTAGCTACCTGGGTCATTTTTATCTGGTGGTTTGTTTCCAAAGATTACAACAACCGATTGGAGCTTTCACTTCCCTTCTCAAGTTTCTTCTTTGTTCTGTTTTACTTCGTCTTTTTATCGTATAAACTCATTCTTAAAGAAAAGTCGCGTATCGACGATATCTTTTTTCTGCTCATAAACTCAGTCATTTTCTATCTGGTAGGCCTGCAAGCCATCACCGATTATATGGACAGCGACAAGCTTCAGGGACTTTTTACCTTTGCGAATGTAGTGGTGCACGGCGCTGCATTTTATTTTATCTTCAAATCAGAAGCTGAAAACAAAAACCTGCTTTTCTGGACGGGCAGTATTGCTATTACATTTTTTACTGGTGCCATTGGCTTACAGTTTAGCAGCTATCTGGCTGCAGCTATCTGGGCAGTAGAAGGTGCGCTTCTGTTTTGGATCGGACGAAAACGTGAGATTAAATTATTCGATTACCTGGCCTTTGCCGTACTTTGTATCAGCTTTTTTGGTGCGATTTCCAACTGGCTGTCGATGTCCTATTCATTTCACAGCTCAACAATCGAACAGTTCCATACCTCTGTTCTGAATGGCTCATTTATTTCATCACTGGTTCTGATCGGGGCTTTTTCATTTGTATCATTTTTTAACCGAAAGATTGCCTTCTGCAGACAGGAAGAAAAGAACTGGATCGAAATTTTCGACATCTTCTTCAACCTTATTTTTGCATTTACGCTGTACTTCACCTTCTATTCAGAAATCGATCTGTTCTGGAACAATCTTCAGATTCAAGCATCTTACGAGCAAGACAATACCGGTGTTTGGATAAAAATGTATGAAAAGCTTAATACCGATATTTTCGCTTACAAAGCCATTTGGCTGATCAACTATAGTTTACTGTTTATTTCTTTGCTGATTTACACTAATTTTCGCTGGATCAAAAACAACCTGTTAAATGGTTTTCTGCTGGTTGCAGTTAGTGTATTCACCCTCATTTTTTTGCTGAATTCCTTGTCGATACTAAGCGGACTACGCGACAGTTATACATCCGACTCGCTGCCAAATAATTATTCGGTCAATATTTTTCACCTTCTTATTCGCTATGTGGCCTACCTGTTTTTTGCTTTGCTTTTGTATGCTGTTTATCGTTTTTCTTTGCCATTTCTTACCAATAAAAACTTCAGCAAAATCCTTGAGATGGTGATCAGCATTTCCATTATCTGGATATGCAGCAGCGAATTGATTCACTGGCTCAACCTCACCGGATCGAGCGAAGTTTATAAACACGGATTGAGCATTTTATGGGGAATCCTCTCTTTTCTGCTAATCGGGTTCGGTATCTGGAAAAAGAAAAAGCACCTGCGTATTACAGCCATTATTCTGTTTGGCGGAACCATTCTGAAATTGTTTTTCTTCGACCTAAGCAACCTGGCAACAGTACCAAAAACCATTGTATTTATTTCGATTGGAGCTATTTTACTGATCGTTTCATTTATGTATAACAAATACAAAAACCTGATTTTTGGGAATGACTGACACCTGCAGGCTTTGCTAAAGTTTTCACCCTCACAGGTTTATTCGAAGTAAGTGACTTTTTATTGGTATGAGCAATGTATTTTCTTTTATTCATTATTGTATTATCTACTGTAGTAAACACGTCACCGGGAGGCATTTTTCTGTTACGTTGCTGTCCTAATCCAAAGACCTCCCCTCCTGAAAATACGGTGCCCGGTGTTTACCTGACTTTTCTCCCTTTTAGCTATCGAGGCGATAAAGCGGGTGCAATTGATAATAGCCAAAAGTTAATTGACTTTGTAAAAGCTCATCCTATTCGCCGACGAATACACATACAGCTCCTACAACATTGTATTTCAACGATTTATTCCTTAAATTTAATTAAACCAAAAATCAGCACCCCATGAAAAAATATGCCTTTCTTCTTTTCTCCGTCTTCTTTTTAATCTTTGCCAGTTATGCTCAAGATGTAACACTTGAAGTAAAAGTAAAATTCAACAGCAATACGAAGGCCGATTCAATTTATCTGTTTTTTTATCCGACAACAAGTATTAGCCCCGGTCAAATGCTGCCAAATCCGGAATACCAGTTTACCCTTCACAATAAAACTGAAAAAATCAAGGTATATCCCGGAGCCTATACCTTTGGGGCTTTAGCTTTTGGCTCGAAACCTTTAATGAAACGAATTTATATTCCACCGGTTGAACATTTTAAAATCGACGTCACATTTAATCCGGCCATCATTGGATGGAGCGGTATAACCAGCTTTGATAAGATATCAGAAGTTACCTTGCGCGGAGACTTCAATAGTTTTAGCGATGTTGGAGAAATTCCAATGCAAAAAAACGGCAATAAATGGATACTCAAAGAAAAACCAAGTGTTTTGGAAGAAGGTAAGGCCTATGCTTTTTTTATCAACGGGATGGAAACTTCTGATCTTTTAAACCCAAAAGTATATCCCCTCACACAATGGCTTTTGTTGAAAAACATCTATTCAAATAATGACCTTATTTTTGACCCTTCATTGTATTCCTTAACCTATACAGAATCTGAGCTTAAAACTTCCGATCCCGAACTGCAATTAGAGTTTAACGAGTTGGTAGCAGCCATCAACAAGTGGGACGAAAGAAAAGACAAATTATTGCAAAACCGTCCGCCTTCCGATGAAATTCTCCAGAATAGTATCGATACATTGCTTGCCAATTGTTCGGAGATTAAAACAAAAGATCCGAAACTCGCTCAAATGGTTTACGACCAAGAAGTTAACCTGATGACCATAAGATCCTTGCTGGCTATTCAATCAAAAAAAACGGGAGATACATTTGTTAAGCAATTTTCTGAATTATTTGCAGAATTAAATATGTTATCACCAAATTCATATCTGTTAAGCTTAGAAACATTTGCCTACTTATTCTATTTAAATGATTTCCTAACGCAAAACCCTTATTTAACGGAAACACTGAATCTCCCCCCAAATTCCATCAGCAAGTATATTGATCGTTTTATTAAGGAATCGAGCAATAAAAAATTCTGTTTCGAAATATTATTACTGGAAGCCAACCACAAACAATATAGCGATCCTGAAAAAGCGATTGCGATACTCAATAATTTAAAAACGAATCCCGATTACAGCAATTACACCAATCCACTTGCCATCGAGTCGATGCTGGCAAAACTTACTGTAAAAATCGGGAAAACGGCTCCCCTGTTTTCAATAACACAACTAAATGGAAATACTTTTGATCTAGATGACTTCAAGGATAAATTTGTGTTCATCGATTTTTGGGGTTCGTGGTGTCCACCCTGCCGGCAGGAAATTCCTAATATAAAAAAACTTTATAGCTCAGTTTCACACGATAAACTTGAGGTAATCGGACTTATTCAAGATGATGAGTCGAAGGCCAGAGCTTTTATTGAAGATTTACAAATCGAGTATCCCAACGCAATGGCCTCGAATGAGATACTGGCAAAGTATGGAATTACTCAATTCCCAACTTCCTTTTTAATTAGTCCAGGTGGAAAAATTGTGCGGATGAACATTCGTGATGAATCGGAATATGAATTAATTGTTGAAGAGATTGAAAATTATTTTAAATGAGGACAATTTTAAATCGCAAATAAATCAATTTAAAAGAGGAACCATACCATGATCGAACATGTACACAATCACATCACTTCCGAATTACAGCAAAACACAAAAACCGACATTATTTTTATTCTGTCGGCCATTGTACTGAACCTGATTATCCTGGCAGTAAACTCAGGCTTCGCAAACAATCAGAAAAAGCCAGATACTTCGTTGCTGATAATGTTCCTATTTGTGACCTTACTCATTCTGCTTAACCTGGTGGTTATTTTCGGATTATTAAAAGGCAAACAAACGCGATCGAAACTGATAAATGGCCTGATAAAAATGTACGAAGATGAGAATGTGGCCAAATATTACGACCAGTCCCTTTTAAGCAACTATAATACCCGGTACAATTTATTTATGATGGTGGTGGTACTCACCGGGATAATTGCCATTGTGGTACCTTTTGTAATGCGTTAATATATGCTCAGGATATGATAACAAAAAAGACTTCATCCAACATAGCCTTAAAAATAGTCGGCATCTTTGGAGTCGTGCTATATGTTTTGTTTCTGCTGGAAGAAAAGGTGCCGCTTTTTAAGAACGTTTCCTTTGCCGAAGTTAGCGTTTACCTTCTTTTTGTAATCTACCTAATTGGTATTCTTACACTCTGGAGAAATCTCATAGCAGCAGGAATTATCTGCATACTCTGGCATGTAATTCAATGGACTCTTGTATTATGGGTATGGGTAGATGGTGATATGACCTTAATTTTTGGATTTCCTATAGCTATTTATGGACTGGTAGTACTCGTTATTGGCCTGTTGCAAAAAAGAAAAGCAATGGTTTAAAATTAACAAGTCTGAATTCAGTTCAAGTGTCACAGATTATCGCCTTAGAATTACCATCGTTGCTCCGTAACCATATTCCTTAAAGGAGGCGTCCTGGTGGTAATACTTTTTGAATTTTGATTGAAGAAGCTTGGCTACTTCCTGTTTCAACACTCCCTGACCTACTCCATGTATGAAAACAATCCGTTTTACGTGATCGCGTATGGCGGCATTCATTTCCGACTCTACTCTATCCATCTGAATCTCCAGAATCTCGCGGTTACTCAAACCTTCGGAGTTATCAAGTAATTCGGTAATATGCAGATCGATCACCACCTCATCGGTTGTTCTTTTACGCGCAGGTTTTGCAGGATTGTCGCTCTGTGTTTTTTCTTTAACCAGTTGTTTAAAATCGGCTTCAGTCATCACATCGAGGTTATCGGGCGAAAGCTCCGCTGCTATTTTCAAAATCATGGCCGGTCGCTTAAAGTAAGAATTCGGCTGAAAGGAAGAAGCTTTGTAAAACCTCACAGGATTAACACGAAAACGCTTTACAACCGGCGGAAACCATTCATTGCTTTCGCCGCGGAAACGCAGCAACTGAAAGCCAAAATCGGGCAGTGTACTCAGGTCTTCCTGGGTCAGCGAATCGATTTTTACACGTGCGTTTGATTTAACAGCGCCACTTTCTACTAATTCCACTCCCTGCTCTGTTAAGTAGGAATATGTGTATAGCAATTTGAAATTACTGTCGTTCACAAGAAACACCTCAATTTCGCCATTCAAAGGATTTTTTGCATCACTCGGTACAATGCAGAAATAAAATTCCGGAGCATCCTTGCCATTTATTACTTCTCCGTCGGATTCCACAAAAACGGGTGCCGCTGCAGAATTTTCTTCGGCCTGAACCGGTTCAGGAACGTTGCCTCGCACGTTGAGTTCGGGCGCACTCACGTTTACCAGCTGATTGATCGGATAAGGTACCTCGAAACCATCGTCACCTTCCACATTCACCATGTTCTTGCTCAGGAATCCGGTTACCACACCGCCTCCAACATCATTTAAAAATTTTACCCGGTCGCCTACTTTAATCATGTTTTCATGTTTTGTGCAAAAGTACAATTTAAAAATCCTTTGTGAAGCTTTGTGGAAAGTTAGTGAAACTTTGTGGTTACAAATCACACAAAGAACCACAAAGCAGACACAGAGAAACACAAGGAAAGTATTACTTTTGCAGCGCGAATGGAAACGACGATATCACATAAAAACATAAAGATCAGCGATTTCACCTACGAATTGCCCGACGAACGGATTGCAAAATATCCGCTTTCGCAGCGCGATAAATCGAAACTGCTGACCTGGCAAAATGGCAAGATCGGAGAGGATGTATTTGAAAACTGCACCAACTACCTACCCGAAAATGCACAGCTGGTTTTTAATAACACAAGAGTAATTCATGCCCGCCTGTTTTTCAGAAAAGAAACCGGTGCAAAAATCGAGATATTCTGTCTGGAACCTGTGGAGCCAGCCGATTACCAAGTGGCATTTCAGCAAACCGAAGAGGTGACCTGGAAATGTATGGTGGGCAATTCGAAAAAATGGAAAGAAGGATTTCTGATTAATACTTTCGAAATCGATGGAAAAACGGTTGAGCTGACAGCCGCAAAAATTGCACAGGAAGGCAATTCGTTTCATATACGTTTTGTGTGGAGCGGTGGTCTTCATTTTTCAGAGATCATTCAACATATTGGTCAGTTGCCCATTCCACCCTACCTCAATCGCGAAACCGAAGAGTCGGACGAAGAAACTTACCAAACGGTTTACGCCAAAATAGATGGTTCAGTGGCCGCACCAACGGCAGGATTACATTTTACCGATAAGGTTTTTGATCAACTCAAAGCAAAAAAAATAGCCACTCGCGAAATTACCTTGCATGTAGGGGCCGGTACTTTTCAGCCGGTAAAATCGGAAACCATTGAGGGGCATACCATGCACCACGAACAGGTTGAAATTTCGATCGATATCCTCCGGGCTTTTCTTGAAGAACCAAAAAACATTATTGCGGTTGGTACCACCTCGGTACGTTCGGTGGAAAGTTTGTACTGGATCGGGCTGCAACTGGAAGAAAAGCGCTTCGATCTGTTCCATCCGGAAGTAAAACAATGGGAGCCCTACGAAAATAAGGCCAGTATTTCACTGGAAAAGGCCTTGCAGAACATCATTTATTTTTTGGTTGAAAACAACGAAAAAGCCATTCGTTTTTCAACGCAGATCATCATACTTCCCGGCTATCAATTCAAACTGATAAGCGGGATGTTCACCAACTTCCACCAGCCTCAAAGCACGCTTTTATTGCTGATTAGTGCCTTTTTGGGCAACAACTGGAAAAAGGTTTACGATTATGCACTGTCGAACAATTTCCGTTTTCTGAGTTATGGCGACAGTAATTTGTACCTGAAATAATTGCTCCGGTATTTTGTTAAAACTACAGTTTGGGCAACATTTTTCAACTGATATTTTCTAATTTTAAAACCGACTTTAAAAACAGATCGGCTAAAAACAGTATCCATTACCAATGAAGGACACACCGGAATCAATCATTATAGAAAAGCTCGAAAAACAACGCAGTTTTTTTGCTACCCACATCACAAAAGACATAAGTTTCAGACTTACACAACTTCGGAATTTCAAGAAGGCCATTCTTAAAAATCAGAAAAAAATTGAAGATGCTTTATGGACCGACTTGCATAAATCTCCGGAAGAAACCTTTATTACCGAGATTAGCATCGTCATACAGGAAATCGACCAGCACCTCCGAAATTTAAGGTACTGGGCGCGTCCGCAAAGGGTAGATACACCGCTGCCCTTGCTGCCGTCGTCGAGCAAAATTATGTTCGAACCACTTGGTGTTTCCCTGGTGGTGGCCCCTTGGAATTATCCTTTCCAGTTGCTGATGACTCCGCTCGTTGGATCGATATCGGCAGGAGGCTGCACCCTGCTAAAACCTTCTCCCGATGCGCCAAACATTGCCAAAGTAATGGAAGAACTGGTAGCCGAAACGTTCGATCCCGGTTATGTTTCGTTGGTTCAGGGAGGCCGCGATACCAACACTGCCTTATTTAAACAACGTTTCGACCTTATCTTTTTCACCGGCAGCCCGATGCTGGGTAAGATAGTGATGAAGGCAGCTGCCGAACACCTCACCCCTGTGATCCTTGAGCTGGGTGGCAAAAGCCCGTGTATTGTAGATGAAAACGCCAACATCGATGTTGCCGCCAAACGAATTGCCTGGGGGAAAAAAATTAATGCCGGACAGACCTGTATTGCGCCCGATTACCTGCTTGTGCATAAAAGTGTGAAATCGGAACTGCTCGATAAAATTGAAGCCAACATTCGTAAAATGTACGGCGAGAATATCCGCGAAAGCCGCTTTTATCCGCGCATTGTCAGCGACCGGGCAGTAGACAGGCTAAAAACCTTGCTCGACAGCGGAACAGTGCATTCGGGAGGCGAAGTAATCGAAGAAGAACGCTTTATTTCTCCCACAATTCTCGACAATGTCCATCCCCATCACCCGGTAATGCAGGAAGAAATTTTTGGCCCGATCCTGCCGGCACTGACTTTTGAAAAGATTGACGAAGCAGTTTCCTACATCAATTCGCAGGATAAACCGCTTGCTTTTTATTATTTCGGAAAGAATAAAAAAGCAAAGGAGGTTTTGCGGAAAACCACTTCGGGAGGTGCCTGCGTTAACGATACTATTTTGCACATCGCCAACCACGACCTGCCTTTTGGAGGTGTTGGCACCAGTGGTAACGGAAAGTATCACGGTAAACAAAGTTTTCTGGCTTTCAGTAACCAACGCTCCGTTATCACCACACCAACCTGGATCGACCTGCCTTTTAAGTACGTTCCGTTTAAGTATTTCAAACTGCTGAAGAAGATTCTCTGATTCGGTTTCCGGCAATATTCATTTAATTGAAATACAACATTTTAAATCTACATCAACTGAGTATTAAGTTTAGATTTAAGATAAACCTATATGGGTTTAACTTGTTTTGGTACTGAAATAATTCCTTAGCTTTGCGCGCCCTTTTAGAGGGGTAAATGATAAAAAGGATTAGAAAATGATTACAGTATCGAATTTAAGTATTCAATTTGGAAAGCGTGTTTTGTTTCAGGATGTGAATCTGAAATTTACACCCGGTAACTGCTATGGTGTGATTGGTGCCAACGGCGCCGGAAAATCAACATTTTTAAAGGCAATATCGGGCGATATCGATGCCACTTCGGGGAAGGTAATGCTTGGCTCGGGTGAACGTCTTTCAGTGTTGCGTCAGGATCACTTCGCGTTTGATGATTTTACGGTACTCGATACTGTAATGAAAGGTCATACCGAACTCTGGGACCTGATGCAGGAAAAGAACGACCTGTACAACAAACCCGATTTTTCGGAAGAAGACGGAATTAAAGCAGCCGAACTGGAAGAACAATTTGGCGATATGGGAGGTTGGAATGCCGAGAACGACGCAGCTACACTGCTTAGCAACCTGGGGATTAAAGAAGAATACCACTATACCCAAATGAAGGACATGAGCGGTAACCAGAAAGTACGTGTGCTGTTGGCGCAGGCTTTGTTTGGTAATCCCGACAACCTGCTGCTCGATGAGCCTACCAACGACCTTGACCTGGAAACCGTAATTTGGCTCGAGAATTACCTGGCGAATTACGAAAACACGGTTTTGGTTGTATCGCACGACCGTCACTTTTTGGATGCCGTAAGTACGCAAACCATCGACATCGATTTTGGCCAAATTAAAATGTTTGCCGGAAACTACAGTTTCTGGTACGAAAGTAGCCAGCTTGCGCTGCGTCAGCAATCGGCTCAGAATAAGAAAGCCGAAGAGAAAAAGAAAGAACTTCAGGAATTTATTGCCCGTTTTAGCGCCAACGTAGCCAAGTCGAAACAAACCACTAGCCGTAAAAAGATGCTGGAAAAACTGAATGTGGAAGACATTCAGCCATCGACCCGTAAATATCCGGGCATTATTTTTAGACCGGAACGTGAAGCAGGCGACCGTATTCTGGATGTGGAAGATCTGAGTGCAAGTATTGACGGAGTGACACTTTTTAAAGACGTGACTTTTACCGCCGAAAAAGGAGAGAAAATCATTTTCCTGTCGCGTGACCACCGTGCCATGACTGCGCTGTTCGAGATCATTAACGGAAATCGCAAAGCTGATTCGGGAACTTACCAATGGGGACAAACCATTACCACGGCCTATTTACCAATCGATAATTCTGGTTTTTTCCAAAGTGAAAAAACACTATTCGACTGGTTTTGCCAGTTCACCAACGATACTACCGAAGTATTTGTTCGCCAATACCTGGGCCGGATGTTGTTTGCCGGCGAAGAAATTTACAAGAAAGTGAAAGTACTGTCGGGAGGTGAAAAAATGCGATGTATGATTGCCAGAATGCAGCTGCAGGAAGCCAATGCACTGATACTTGATACACCTACCAACCACCTCGACCTGGAATCGATTCAGGCATTCAACAATAACCTGATCACTTATCCGGGTAACATTTTTATGTCGTCGCACGACCACACTTTTATTTCATCGGTGTGCGACCGTGTAATCGAACTAACGCCAAACGGAATTATTGACAAACTAATGAACTACGACGATTATATTACAGACGAGCGCATTCATGAACTGCGCGAAAAAATGTATTCATAATATGGACGGAAAACAGCGTAGAAACATTAAACCGGGACTACTGGTAGAAATTGTATTAAAAAAAGACCAACGAAGCGGTGAACTCACCGAGGGCGTGGTTAAAAGAATTCTCACCAAATCAACCATTCACCCGCATGGCATAAAAGTAATGCTCGAGGATGGCCAGGTTGGAAGGGTAAAAAACATTCTGGAGGAAGAATAACTACCTTCAGCAAAATAAGGATGGCATCCGTTTCTGAGACAATTCAGAACCAGGTGCCATTTTTTTATGAATAGCTCCCAGCTTCTTTCTTACTGCTCTTTCTACGAGCTAATTTGAAGGATTGACGGACGAAGAATTGATTCAATGCGATAATGCGTCAATCATTAAATCTACTTACCAAACCCCTACAGGATTTTAAGATTTTTTCATATGTCTTCTGCTATAAAAATCGAACGCATACTGCGTTGATTCATGATGCAATCCGGTATGGATTTGATTATAGTAATATCGACACAAGCAACAAATCAACAACCCGGTATGGTTGGAAAAACTTAAAAATTGTCGGATTGCAAACTCCCAAAAGAAAACTGTATTCTGAGACTGAACACTGAGAACTGCTCACTCCCTCCTATTCCCGGTTTCCGTAAAAACGATCGAGGATCGATCCGTCGTTAGCTTCTTTTGATAAGGACTCGATGGTACTTTTCGGTACATCGTAAACATCAAGTACGATCAGTCCGTCGAGGCAATTATTGAATTTCGGATCCACATTGAATCCTATTATCTTGGCATTCAGCTTAATGTATTTTTTCAGCAAAACAGGCAAGCCTGAATTGAGCTCATCCAGATCGCCAATGGTTTTGTCGAGCCGGTTGATGTCGCGATCCATGTTCTCCATCAGCAGGTTCAGATCGGTATTATCGCTTTTAAATTTGTAGCTGTTTCTTGGTTTAATGTTCTGCGCCAGTTTCCAGTCAAGGTGATTTCGCATGATAAAGCGAATGATCAGATCTTTGGAGACTTTTGAATAATTATTGCTGATGCTCACCGGCCCGATCAGGTAGCGATACTCGGGATTCTTTAGCAGAAAATACAAAATTCCTTTCCACAACAGGAACAACGGCATAGGTTTCTTCTGGTATTCGCGAATTACAAACGAGCGCCCCAGTTCGATACTCTCCTTTAAAACCGGCTTAAATTTCTCGTCGATCCGGAACAAGGTATGTAAATAAAATCCGCGTCGCCCGTACTGTTCCATTATATCGAGTCCTTTCCCCAAACGGTAGGCGCCAACCAGGCGTTGTTCATCCTCATCCCAGATAAACAACTGGTAATAATACAAATCAAACTCATCAATATCGATGCTGTTATTGGTGCCCTCACCTACCTCACGAAAAGTAACTTCGCGCAGGCGGCCGATCTCATTCAGGATATTCGGAATACGGTTTGAAGGAGCACAATATGCAATGTAATTTTTAAGTTTGAACAAGGTTCCGTCGGCCTTAATCGCCTGGATCTCTTTCAATATTTTTTCCAACGGAACCGGATCTATTATCGGTTGTGGCTTTCCCGACGGTTTCATCGAATAATTAAAGAAACGTTTCACCTCGATGTCCGATTCCATGCCATAAGTCCTGGCGCGCAAATAACGTCCAAATTGATAGATGTCGCAAAACCTTTCTTGTTCGTCTATCGGAATAGCACTGCCGATGCGTATTTTAATATTTTTATGCTTCTTGCTTAACAGCTCTGAAGGCATGCGTGCATTTTGCAAGGTTGGATGGATCTTGGCAAAAAAATGCAACAAACGGCTGTTCGTTCCCTGGAATAAAACCGGTACCACCGGCACATTAGCTTTTCGAATAAACTTTACAAATGGAAACTGCCAGACGCGGTCGCTAACACCATCAAAAGTATCTTTTGAATTCAGATCGATCGCAGGAAACAAGCACAAAACACCATTGTTCTGAAGATGCTCCAACGCTTCTTCCCAGCCACCGGCTCCATTACCATCTTCAAATGAATTTTCAGATAAGAAATAATTAGCAACAGGCTCGATCCTCCGGAGCAGAAAGTTCGCCAGCACTTTTACATCGCTCCGAACCATCGAAATATATTTTATCAGCAGAAGTCCGTCGAAACCACCTAGCGGGTGATTGGCAACAATAATTAGCGGGCCTTCTTTTGGAATTTTTTTAAGCTGACTTTCATCAAATTCAATATTGAATTCAAGGGTCTTAATCAATTCATCGATAAAACTGACGCCACTCTTTTCAGCAATCTGGCTATACAACTTATTTAACTTGTTATAGCGTAAAATATACATTAGGAATTTGGCAAAATAATCACCACTGGTGTGTGCGGCCGGACGATCCCTGAATAAATCCTTCGGATTAAGTAATTCCATTTATTGCTGCTTACGGTAACAATCAAGTTTAGTTCCTGTACAAAAATAGAATGTTTTTTGGATTATAAATTTTTACTGCCATATTTTTCAAATGCCTTTAAAAACTGCATGTAGCGGACAGAATTACAGCAAGATAGTACGTTTGCCTGCATTTTTTTGATCATATTTGTCGCGAGTTTGTTATAGTTGAATAAAAGCTTGAACATTGGATATTAATTTAGATAAAAGCCTTTGGCTACCCACATCGAAAAAAGAAGTTGAACAACTGGGGTGGAGCGACATCGATGTGATATTGTTTACCGGCGATGCCTACATCGATCATCCCTCATTTGGCGCTGCCGTTATCGGGCGCGTGCTTGAACACGAGGGGCTGCGAGTTGCCATTGTACCACAACCCAACTGGAAAGACGATCTTCGCGATTTCAAAAAACTGGGAAAACCCAACCTGTTTTTTGCCGTTACCGGCGGAAACATGGACTCCATGGTAAACCACTACACCGCCGGGAAACGCAAACGCCACAACGATGCATACACACCGGGCGGACGGTCGGGACAAAGGCCCGATTATGCCACCATCACCTATTCGAAAATATTAAAAGAATTGTATCCCGAAGTTCCGATCGTAATTGGCGGAATTGAAGCATCGCTGCGCCGTGTAACTCATTACGATTACTGGTCGGATAAACTGATGCCATCGATATTGGTGGATACACAGGCCGATCTGCTTTTTTACGGCATGGGCGAAAAATCGATTCTTGAATTTGCCCGGTTAGTTAAACGTGGCATCCCAATCAATACTTTAACCAGCATTCCGCAAACCGTTTTCCTGGTTGACGAAAACGAAAGTTACGCCACCAAAAAGAACTGGGACGAACTGGAACTGGCTTCGCACGAAACCTGTCTTCTCGATAAAAAGGAATATGCACGAAATTTCATGCACATTGAAGAGGAATCGAACAAGATGGAGGCCAAAAAGCTGATTCAGCGCATCGGAAATAAAAAGATCGTGGTAAATCCGCCGTGGCCAACTTTTAAGGAAAACGAGATTGACCGCATTTACGATCTGCCGTATACCCGGCTTCCTCACCCGCGTTACCACAACAAGGAAACCATACCTGCTTACGAAATGATACGGCACTCAATAAACATCCACCGCGGCTGTTTTGGGGGCTGTACTTTTTGCACCATTTCGGCACACCAGGGGAAATTCATTGCCAGCCGTTCCGAAAAATCGGTTCTGAAAGAAGTTGAGCAAGTAACGCAAATGCCCGATTTCAAAGGCTACATTTCCGACCTTGGCGGACCGTCGGCGAACATGTACAAAATGAAGGGCATCCACGAGGAAATTTGCAAAAAGTGCAAACGCCCTTCCTGTATTTTTCCAACGGTTTGCAAAAACCTCGATGTAAGCCACAAACCCATGCTCGATCTGTACCGAAAAGTTCGCCAGCACCCGAAAGTAAAAAAAGCCTTTATTGGCAGCGGAATCCGTTACGATATGATCCTTGAAAAAACAAGGGACGAAGAAGTAAACCAGGTAAACAAAGAATACCTGCGCGAAGTGATCAAACATCATGTTTCGGGGCGCTTAAAAGTGGCACCCGAACATTCATCCGACGAGGTATTGAAGTTTATGCGAAAACCTTCGTTCAAATTGTTTGAGGAGCTGAATGAAGAATTCAAAAAAATAAACGAGGAGGAAAACCTGAACCAACAACTGATCCCTTATTTCATTTCGAGTCATCCCGGCAGCAAGTCGGAGGACATGGCCGACCTGGCCATAAAAACGAAGCAAATGAATTTCAAGCTTGAACAGGTTCAGGATTTTACCCCAACACCAATGACTTTGGCAACCGTCGTGTATTATTCTGGTTATCACCCCTACACCATGGAGAAAATTTATACTGCCAAAAACAAGCACGATAAGGAAAATCAGCGAAAGTTCTTTTTCTGGTACAAAAACGAATTCAGAAATTCGATTAAAAACGACCTGGAACGAAAAGGACGCAGCGACCTGGTGAAAAAACTATTCAAAAAATAAGACATAAAACCCTGTTAAGTTATGATCGTTAAAAGAGTTCTTCCTTTGCTGCTTGCCATTTTCCTGAGTAGTTGTGCTGAGTTAACACAACTGGCACAACAAACACTCGACATGAATGCACCTTTAAGTCAAAACGAAATAATTGCCGGTTTAAAAGAAGCCCTGATCACCGGAGCAAATAATTCAGCAGACCTATTGGGCACGGTTGACGCGTATTACAAGGATGAACTGGTAAAAATAATGCTACCACCCGAAGCGGATATTATCGTTGATAACATCAAAAAAATACCCGGCGGCGAGGACCTGGTTGAAGACGTACTGCTACACATTAACCGGGCAGCCGAGGATGCTGCCAAAGAAGCCGCTCCTATTTTTGTGAACAGCATTAAAAGCATGTCTTTTTCTGATGCCATGGGAATTTTAAATGGTAACGAAAATGCAGCAACCAAGTATCTGTACACAACCACCTACGACCAGTTGTTTCAATTGTATCAACCCAAAATTAAAGCATCGGTTGAGAAAGACCTGGTTGGCAACATTTCAACAAAAGAAAGCTGGGATTCACTTACAGGGAAATACAACAAAATAGCCAACAGCGTGGCCGGACAATTTGCCGGATTAAAACCGGTGGATACTGAACTGGAAGATTACCTGACACAAAAAGCGCTGGACGGTTTATTTTTGAAAATTGCAGCCGAAGAAAAACAGATCCGCGAAAATCCTGCAGCACGGGTAACAACGCTGCTGAAACGTGTGTTTGGTTCGGTGGATAAATAAGAAAGCTCTGAGCTTTGAGCTTTGAGCTTCGTGTATTAGATTCCTCAGTCGTACCTCCTTCGGAATGACAATGTATGTTCTGAACTCGCGGCGCTAAATGATCTGTAATTAGTATGTGAATTATCTGGTGCCGCGAATCAAATTTAGCAATTGTCATCCCGATCCGGCAATTGACGGAGAGGTATCTCATTTTCCAAACTACATTCACCAACCAACATTCTAATCCAGAATTATAAACGTTGTTTGACCCGCCTGAATGGACGGGCAGGGATTGAAGATTTAGAATTATGAAGCAGCGAGGATCAGGGATCCTAGTTCTAGGGAACTGTTCTCTCTTTTAAAGAACAGTTCCTTATTACCTCGGCATCTGTCTTCCGACTTCTTGCAATCAGCATTTTTTTAGCTTCTTAAACATGTTTGATTGAATTATTGGCGAATAATGCCTAATTTCAATTTACTCAATTTTCATTGCTGCAGATCAGCCAACAGTTACTAACCTGTAAAACTTGAGCGTCATGAGATTAGAATTTTGCAGAGTTGAAGAGGCCAACGACCTGGTCAACCAACTGATAGAACACCACCCGCAAGCCATATTTCTTACCGATCACGATTTTAAAGTACGATACTTTAACAAGCCTTTTCAGGAATTAACTAAAAGCGACAAGGGTGATATCATCGATCACGAGTTCTGCGAAGTTATGGGCTGTACACAACGTGAAAAGTTCGATGTATCAGACAATGGATTCTGTAAACATTGCCAGTTGCGCGAGTTGCTTTCGGGTAACATTTCGGAAATGGAACTGATTCGCGATTTTGTGATTAACAACAAGGTGAAGACAAAACACCTGCACATCGATTCGCACCGGGTTGTGATGGACGGCCATAAATACCGTCTGGTGGTTATCGATGACCGAACGATGAAACATAAAATAGATTAAATCGTAATTCAGGATCAAATCTCCGGTATTTTTTAATTCTTCGCTTTATTCGTTTCCCCTAAATTTGATAGCTTTACAGGCGTTTCGAAAAAACTTCGGACGATTAACCTGTTACAACAAGCCTTATGATTAAGAAAATTGCGCTGCTGACCGTTTCAGCACTTACCTTGTTTTCGTGCCAACCTACCCAAACACCTTCTAAAAAAGAAAATACGACCGTACCCGATCTTGCAAAATATGTCAACCCGATGGTGGGCACTAAAAATATGGGGCATACCTACCCCGGCGCCACCACGCCTTTTGGAGGTGTTCAGCTTAGTCCGGACACCAACGAGGAACCCTATTCAATCGACGGTCAGTACAACGGAGAAACATACCGTTATTGTTCGGGTTACCAATACGACGATAATACGATCTTTGGATTTAGCCATACACATTTTAGCGGTGTCGGTCATTCCGACCTGGGCGATTTTCTGGTGATGCCAACCACCGGACAACTAAACCTTGAGCCGGGAAAAGCCGATCAGCCGGGAAGTGGCTATCACTCGCAATTTTCACACGACACAGAAACTGCCGAACCGGGTTATTACAAGGTTCATCTCGACGATTACAATATTAAAGCCGAACTTACGGCCAGCGATCGTGTTGGTTTTCACCAATACACGTTTGAAGAACCGGGCGATGCGCACATTCTGCTCGATCTTGTATATAACATCTACAATTATCCCGAGAAAAACGTGTGGACCTTTATTCGTGTTGAAAACGATTCGCTGGTGACAGGATTCCGGCAAACAAAGGGCTGGGCACGCAACCGCAAGGTTTATTTCGCGATGGCATTCTCGAAACCCTTCGAAAGTTACGGGCACAAAAAATACGACCCGGCAAGCTACAACGGATTTTACCGCCGCTTTTCGGAAGATGAGAATTTCCCTGAAATGGCCGGAAGAAATATTCGTGCCTACTTTAATTTCGACGCTCAACAGAATGAAAAAATCAAGATAAAATTTGCACTTTCATCGGTGAGTACCGAAGGTGCACTGAAAAATATGGAGGCTGAAATACCCGATTGGGATTTTGAAGCTGTAAAAACGGAAGCACGCCAAAAGTGGAACGAGGAACTCGCAAAAGTGGATGTGGTAACTTCTACGGAGGAAGAATTGTATTCCTTTTACACGGCTCTTTACCACTCGAAACTCAGCCCCATTATTTACGAAGATGTCGACGGGCAATACCTCGGTCTCGACCAGAATATTCATCAAAGCGACGGTTTTACCAACTACACCATTTTCTCGCTTTGGGATACCTACCGGGCACTGCATCCGCTTTTTAATATTCTGGATCCGCAGCGCAACAGCGACATGGTAAAATCAATGCTGGCCCACCAGGAGCAAAGCGTACACCACATGCTTCCGATCTGGAGCCACTATGCCAACGAAAACTGGTGTATGATCGGTTACCATTCGGTTTCGGTAATTGCCGATGCTTTTGCCAAAGAAACTACCGATGCCGATCTTGAAAAAGCACTTGATGCCTGCATCAGTACTTCAAAAGTGGCATATTTTAACGGAATTGGGGAGTATATGGAACAAGGCTATGTTTCGGAAGAAGGCAGTCCGTACTCGGTTTCGCTTACACTCGAGTATGCCTACAACGACTGGTGCATTGCCCAGCTAGCGAAAAAACTCGGAAAAACCGATGTCTACGTTGAATACATGAAGCGTTCGGAATCGTACAGAAATGTTTACGACAGCCAAATTGGTTTTATGCGGCCCAAACACGAAGATGGGTCCTGGCGCGCAGAATTTGATCCGATGGATACTCACGGCCAGGGTTTTATTGAAGGAAATGCGTGGAACTACGGGCTTTATGTACCTCAGCAGATCGACACGATGGTGGCTCTGATGGGCGGAAAAGACAAATTTGCAGCTCAACTTGATGAGCTTTTTTCTACCGAGGTGGCCGATAAATACATTGAAAAGAACGAAGACATTACCCGCGATGGAATGATCGGAAATTATGTACACGGTAACGAACCGGGGCATCATATTCCGTATTTATACAACTGGACCAACCAGCCGTGGAAAACACAGGAACGGGTGCGGATGATCCTCGACACCATGTATAAAAACAAAGTAGATGGTCTTTGCGGAAACGACGATGCCGGCCAGATGAGTGCCTGGTATATTTTCAGTTCGCTGGGATTCTATCCTGTCCTTCCCGGCTCTGATGAATACGCTTTGGGAAGCCCAATGGTAAAATCGGCAACCCTAAAGCTTGATAACGGAAAAACATTAAAAATTGAGGCTGTGAATCAAAGTCCGGAAAATGTGTACGTCGAAAAAGTGGAGTTGAACGGTGAGGTTTTGAATTCACTGTCGATCAAACACAGCTATATTATTAATGGTGGTGAGTTGAAATTTTACATGAGTGACAAACCAAAGATTTAAGACTTTTGAGGTTCTTAGTGTCTACTTTGTGGTTCTTATTGTAACAAAAAAACGGTACACAAAGAGCCACGAAGAAGTTCTAAGTACCACAGTGTTTTCAAACTTAGATTTTCTTCTAGATCACAAAATCAGCCCTCTGATTCCCCTCAAGGGGAGAATTGAGAACAGAAAAACGATTGGTTTCGTAACATTTGCTTATTAAAATAACCTCCCTTGCCACGTATCTCTTTCGGAAAGACGCTTCTCAACTTTGGCTACAAATTCAAAGTTTTTGAGTCCCCACTTTGGTGCGATCAGCATATCGTATGGCGCCTGACTTATAAAACGCTCAACAATAATCGCCGGATTCAGCAATTCGAGGTAATCAACCACCAGGTCGGTGTATTCTTCTGCTGTGTACAATCTAAATCGTTCCGGGCTCTCGCTAAATTGCTTTTCCAGCACTGTGCGTTTATGAATTTGCAGTTGGTGCAGTTTCAGGTTTTTAACAGGCAGTTGTGAAATAACCCGGGCCTGCTCCATCAAATCTTCGTGGCTTTCACCCGGCAATCCCAGAATCATGTGCGCGCAATTGTTGATCCCACGTTTCGCCGTTTCTTCCATTGCCCAAACCGATTCAGCAAAAGTATGTCCGCGGTTAATGCTTTCCAGCGTTCGGTCAAGGTGCGATTCAACACCGAATTCTACCATAACATATACTTTTTTACTCAATTCGGCCAGGTAATCCAGCAGCTCGGGATACACCGCATCGGGACGTGTAGAAATAACGAGGCCAACAATCTTGGGGTGTTCCAGCGCCTCTTCGTACAAAAGTCTCAAATCGTCGAGGGGCGCATAAGTATTAGTGTAGGCCTGAAAGTAGGCCAGAAATTTCATCGACTTGTATTTCTTCGCAAAAAAATCGATGCCTTTTTGCACCTGGCTACTTACACTGTTTTCGAGATTACAATAGGTGGGTTTAAACGTTTTGTTATTACAATAGGTGCATCCTCCAACACCCTTCGAGCCATCGCGGTTCGGGCAGGTGAATCCGGCATCAATTGAAACCTTTTGCACCCGCTCCGAAAACAGGTTCCTGAAATAGGTCGGAAAATCATTGTAACGTCGTTCGTGTCCCCAGCTATAAATCCCCAAATTCATTAACTTTAATTTAAGGTCACAAAAATAGATAAAAATCAGTAGCTCTCAGGGTTACAAAAACTTATCAACAAATATTGAAAACTTTCGGCACAATCAGACCTGAAATCGGTTTCAATTCAGGAATCAAATACCTAATTTTAAACTGATCTTAAACGATACAATATGTTCTCAGAAAAGGATAAGTTACTGATAAAACAAAGAGGGAGTGAGACAAAGACCGTTCTGACACAGATCGAAAATTTCAAAAAAGGATTTCCATACTTACCCATAGAAGAAGCCGCGTCCGTTGGAAACGGCATCATTAAATTAAACGAAGAGACGCTGCAAAAACGCATGGCGCTTTACGACGAGAAAGTAGCCGGGGGAACAAAACCACTGAAGTTTGTACCTGCATCGGGTGCTGCCAGTCGTATGTTTAAAGCATTGTTTGAAGCTTCGGAAGCCTGCGAAACAAAACCGGAAGATGAAGTGCTGAGTGCAAATAAAGACGCTGCCCAGTACATTGCAGAACTCGACAAATTTGCTTTTGCCGACGAGCTGAAAGCAAGTATAGAAAAAGCAGGGATGGAAGCCACCGTAAAAAACAAAATCGATTTTTTACTGGGTGATTCAGGTCTGGGATACGGCAGTAAACCAAAGGGTTTGCTGAAGTTCCACTCATACAAACACGGCGCGCGTACACCATTCGAAGAGCACCTGGTAGAAGGAGCCAAATATGCCTGCGACAGGGACAGAAATGTACGCATACATTTTACTGTTTCGCCGGAACATCAGGCAGGTTTTGAAACACTTTTTGCCTCCGTTAGAGAAAAATACGAGAGAGAACTCGACGTAAAATTCGATGTGAGCTTTAGTCAGCAAAAACCATCAACCGATACCATTGCTGTTGATATGAACAATGAACCGTTCAGAAACGATGACGACTCGTTGTTGTTCCGCCCGGGAGGACACGGTGCGCTCATCGAGAACCTGAACGATCTGAATGCCGACATTATTTTTATCAAGAACATTGACAATGTGGTGCCCGATCATTTGAAGCTGGCAACCATCGATTATAAAAAAGCACTAGCCGGAGTTCTATTGAAACACCAGGCAAAACTTTTTATCTATCAGAAAGAGCTGAATGAGAAGCATTATGTAGCGTTGGAAAGTGCCTTTCTGGCCGAGGTAGCTAACTTTTTGGAAAATACGCTGAATACAAAACCGGCCGAAAGTCAGTATTATACTGAAAAAGAAGAACTCTACCACTACCTGAAAGAAAAGCTGAACCGCCCTTTGCGCGTTTGCGGAATGGTAAGAAACGAAGGCGAACCCGGTGGAGGGCCATTCTGGGCACAAAATGCCGACGGCACTGTTTCGCTGCAGGTTGTTGAAAGTTCGCAGATCGATCCCGACAGCGTTCAGCAACAGACCATTGCCAAACACGCCACGCACTTCAACCCGGTTGATTTGGTTTGTGGTGTAAAAAATTACAGGCACGAAAAATACGATTTGACAAAATATACGGATCCGGCGACGGGTTTTATTTCAAAAAAATCAAAAGACGGAAAAGAACTAAAAGCACAGGAATTACCTGGTCTGTGGAACGGCGCTATGAGCGACTGGAATACGCTATTTGTTGAAGTTCCGATCGAGACCTTTAACCCTGTTAAAACGGTAAACGATCTGCTTAGAGATCAGCATCTTTAACCGGTTTTTTTCTTTGCCGTTTAATTATTAATTTCGCGAACTCATTTTTGCCAATGAACGAGGAAAGAGATAATTTTAGTGAAGAGGATTGGAGTGAGGCATTAAAGCAATTTAAAAGCTCGCTGATATCTGGTAGAAAAAGGTACTTTGATGTTTCTGAATTTGAAGGTATTGTTGACCAGCTAATGGAAGAAGGCGATTTAAACGCTTCTGAAATTGCGGCCAAACAAGGCATCCAGATACACCCCAACGCGGTAGCGCTTCAGTTGAAATATGCACAGATTCTTATTAGCCAGGGCAAATACAATCAGGCACAGAAGTACCTCGATTTTGCCGAACGGGTGGAAGAACGCAATCCGGATGTTTATTTGCTGAAAGGATCGGCCTACCTGATCATGGGTCAGGAAACCGAAGCGCGCTTTGCGTTTGGTAAAGCCGTTAAATATGCCGATGGTGATGCCGATGAAATTCTGTATCACATTGCTTCAGCGCATATTCAGATAGGAGAGATAAAAAAAGCATTTTCGTACCTGCGTCAGGCCCACGAGATCAATCCCGAAAATGATCTGGTGTTGTACGATTTGGCGTTTTTCTCCGATCAGATGGGCGATTACAAAAAAAGTATCGCCTATTACAATCGCTTTATCGATAACGATGTATATAATTACACAGCCTGGTTCAACCTGGGAATTGTGTACAACAAGGCAGAAAAGCATAAAAAAGCCATTGAAGCCTACGAATATGCGCTGGCTATTAACGAGAACTTCCACATGGCACTTTTCAATATTGGAAATGCTCTGGCCAACTCGGGCAAATTTGAAAAGGCGATTGAGAAATACAACGAATACCTGGAATTGGATCCCGATAACGACGATGCATATTGTTACATCGGCGAGTGTTACCTGAACCTGGAAGAAAGCTTTAAAGCGGAAGCCAGTTATCAGAAAGCCATCCAGATAAATTCGGATAACGACACAGCCTGGTTTGGACTGGGCTTGCTAATGTGGATTGAGCGTAAATTCGACGAAAGCCTTGTATTTATTAAAAAGGCCGCGAAACTCGACAAAGAAAATTCGGAATACTGGCTCACCATGGGCAAGGTTTACAAAGATGCCGGCCGTATGGAAGAAGCAATAAAAGCTTTTAAACAAGGCGCCAAAGTGGATTCCGAAAATACCGAACTGTGGCTAACCTGGGCCGAAACGCTGCGATCAATGGATCAGAACGATAAAGCGGTGAAACTGCTGGAAAAGGCCATCGATAAGAACGATGATTCGATGTTAAAATACCGCCTGGTGTCGTTCCTGCTCGAAGACAAAAAGCAAAAAGTGGCTTTCGAATGGCTGCGGTCGGCGATGAAACAGGATTTTGAAAACATCAACTACCTGTTTGATATTTACCCAAAATCGCTAAAAAGCAAACGCCTGAAAAAGGTTGTCGACGATTTTAGAAGAGATCACAATATTTAATAAGCTTATAGTCTAGTTTAAATAATCATCTCCAAATTCTCTCGAGAGAGTAAAAATTCTTCGCGCTTCATTGCAAGCTCTACTTTTGCTAAAAAAAGAATATGTGGGCAATTGCCGGACTACTTTCTGCATTCTTTCTGGGCATTTACGACATTTTTAAGAAAACATCGTTGAACGAAAATGCCGTTATGCCGGTGTTGTTTTTTTCCACCGTAACCAGTTCACTTGTGTTTTTGCCGGTGGTGATTGGCTCCAGGTATTTCCCTGATATTTTTAACCAAATTGGTTTGTATTCACCACAACTAACAGTTGCAGAACATTTGCAGGTCTTGCTAAAATCGTTTATTGTTGTTTCGAGTTGGATACTTGCCTTTTTTGCGCTGAAACATTTGCCCGTTACCATTTTCGCACCTATCCGTGCCACCGGCCCACTGTGGACTTTGATTGGCGCCATCATTATTTTTCACGAACGGCTGAACAGCTTGCAGTGGATAGGCGTTTCACTCACCCTCATTTTTTTCTACCTGTTTTCAACTGCAGGAAAGCTCGAAGGCATTGAATTCCGTCGCAACAAATGGATTTTTCTGATTATCGGGGCAACCATCATCGGGTCGATCAGCGGACTATACGATAAGTTCATTATTTCACGTATCGACCGGATTGCTGTTCAGGCCTGGTTTTCGTTTTACCAGGTGGTAATTTTGCTTCCGGTTCTGGCCGTTTTTTGGTATCCAAACCGCAAAAACACGACGTCCTTTCAATGGCGCTTGACAATTGCTACTATAGGGATCAGCCTGATTATAGCCGACTTCCTCTACTTTTATGCACTCAGCATCGAAGGATCGATGATCTCCATGCTTTCAGCTTTACGCAGAAGCAGTGTGTTGATTGCATTTGGACTTGGCGCCATCCTGTTTAAAGAACAAAACCTGAAAAAGAAAGGTATTTACCTGGTGGGAATTTTAGCAGGAATCTTACTGATCACCCTTGGTAGTCGGTAAGTTTTAAGAAGACCAGACTGTCAAGACCACAAAATCAAACATTATTTGTTATTTTCGACCTTCCAAAATTAGAATATGAACAGAACATTTAAAGATTACGCACTACTTACTCTGAAAGGAATGGGAATGGGTGCAGCCGATGTTGTGCCGGGCGTTTCGGGCGGGACTATCGCTTTTATCACCGGTATTTACGAAGAATTGATCAACTCCATAAAATCGATCAACCTCGCTGCGATAAAACTTTTACTCAGTTTTAAACTGGCCGAATTCTGGAAAGCCATAAACGGAACCTTTCTGCTGAGTGTGTTTATCGGCATTGGCATCAGCGTATTTTCGCTGGCCAAAGGATTGGAATACCTGCTCCACCACTACCCTATTTTGGTGTGGTCGTTCTTTTTTGGTTTGATCGTCGCATCTGCTATTTACGTAGCACGCTCGATTAAGAACTGGAACGTTGGTACCATTATTTCAGGAATTGCCGGAATTGCCATCGCTTATGCCATTACAGTTCTGAGTCCGGCCGAAGCCAACACCGCTTACTGGTTTGTGTTTGTTTCAGGAATGATTGCTATTTGCGCCATGATATTGCCGGGCATTTCGGGAAGTTTCATCCTGGTTTTGTTAGGCATGTACAAATTCATACTTGGAGCCGTTGGCGATCTGAACATCGCTGTTATTCTGACTTTCATGGTTGGAGCTGCCATCGGAATCATCGCTTTTTCAAATGTACTGTCGTGGTTGCTAAAAAAATACCACAACCTTACAATTGCCATGCTGGCAGGTTTTATGGTGGGCTCGCTTAACAAAGTTTGGCCCTGGAAAGAAGTTACCGAAACAATTATCGATCGTCATGGTGAATTAAAACCGATTGCCGAACGCAATATTATGCCCGGACCTTACGAACAAATCACCGGACACGAAGCCTGGCTGCTTGGTGCCATTGCACTGGCTGTTGTTGGTTTTGTGCTTATATTTGTAGTTGAAGGAATCGGAAAGAAACTGTCGAAGTAAACGAATACTTGAAACTCACGACTCAATACTAAAAAGATGAAAAAATACGGATTACTGGGCTATCCACTGACCCACTCGTTTTCGAAACGGTTTTTTACTGAAAAATTTGAAACGGAGAAGATCGATTCAACCTACGAGAACTTTGAGATCGACAGCATCGATAAATTTCCCGATGTAGTAAAAAACAATCCGGAGGTAGTTGGCTTTAATGTGACCATTCCGTATAAAGAGCAGGTAATAAGGTTTCTCAACGAGCTAAACGATTCAGCACGCGAGATTGGTGCCGTGAACACCATTCGTGTGAATCGCTCGGGCGAAAATATTTACCTGAAAGGATTCAATACCGACACACACGGTTTTGAAACTTCATTACGTCCCTTGTTAAAAGAATACCACACCAAGGCCTTGATACTTGGAACAGGTGGTGCGTCAAAGGCTCTGAAGTTTGTACTGAATAATCTTGGTATCGAATATATTTCAGCTTCAATAGAAGAATTGCATGAAAATGAGATACGTTACGAGGACATCGACAAACAAATGATGAAAGAGCGTTTGCTGATTATCAACGCCACACCGCTGGGAACTTATCCCAAAGTGGATACATTCCCGAACATACCTTACGAATACATCACAAAAAAACATTTGCTGTTCGACCTTGTTTACAATCCGGAAGAGACACAGTTTATGGCCAAAGGAAAAGCCCATGGAGCAACCGTGAAAAACGGTTACGAAATGTTGCTGAACCAGGCTTTAAAAGCTTACGAAATCTGGAATAGCGAAGAATAGTAGTGTAATGTTCGTTCAAATTTCAGTGAAATTTCATCCCCCTAAATCCCCCTTCGAAGGGGGAAGCGACGAAGGAGCGGGGATGAAAAATACATTAAACTTTACATATTAAAGTTAAAAGTCGCAGTATTTAGTGTTTCATTTGTAGCTTGAGACTTGCAGTTTGCAGCTAATATCTATGGAGAAAAAAAAGATACTTTTCGTTTGTTTGGGTAACATTTGTCGCTCGCCCAGTGCCGAAGCAGTTTTTACCGGTGTTGTAAAAAAGCACGGTAAATCGAATGGATTTGAGATCGATTCGGCCGGAACATCCGGCTGGCATGCCGGCGAACCAGCCGACCGGCGCATGCAAACGCACGCGGTTAAACGAGGCTACAACCTGACCAGTATCAGCCGTAAATTCAATCCGCATTCCGACTTTGATCACTTCGACATGATTATCGGGATGGACGATTCCAATGTGCAAAACCTGAAACAAATGGCACGTTCAGCAGCCGATCTCGACAAGATCTGCAAAATGACGGATTTTAGCCGTGAGTTTAATTACGATGAAGTTCCCGATCCTTATTATGGCGGGTCTGAAGGTTTCGAACTGGTGCTCGACCTGCTGGAAGATGCCTGCGAGGGGCTGTTGGAAAAGATTGAGAGTAAGGAAATTTGAATAGCATATTACACCGTACTTTAGTGCGGTGGTAGAATTATAACCTTTCAATGATTTTTCGGAAATTTTGTAGTTTGCAGTTTACACAATTTCCGAAAAATCAAACGAAATATAACTTGTTCATCAACGCCGCACTAAAGTACGGCACAATAAATAGTTGATATCAAGTTCTTTATTGTTTTACTCGAAATGATACAGGAAATTCACCAGTGCGTCGTAAGCCGGTTTCTTTTCGCCTTCAATATCCACAACAATTTTAACCTGAACACGTGCAATTCCCCTGAGGTTTTTGATATCGTTTAGCGAAACAGTCGCACGAATCCGGTCGTTCACCTTCACCGGTGCCTGGAAACGCAGGTTTTCGATCCCGTAATTCACAATCATTTTCACATTGTTCACCTCAACTACGTTGTACCACAAATAAGTCAGCATCGACAACGAAAGGTAACCATGTGCAATGGTTGTACCGAATGGCGATTCTTTGGCTGCACGCTCCGGATCAGTGTGTATCCACTGGTGGTCCATAGTGGCTTCAGCAAACTTGTTGATTTGCTCCTGTGTGATCTGAACATAATCAGACACGCCAATAATTTCTCCTTTGAGGGCTTCAAACTCTTCGTAACTGTTAATAATTCGCTTTGACATAAAATTGAAAATTGATGCGCCAAGTTAAGCCTTTTTGAAGGTAATGAGCTGCATTTCTTTTAAAGATTGCAAGTTTTTAAAAAGCCTTCCTCGTTATTAATAGAATTTTAAGCCGTTGTGTTCTAAATTTAGAAGGATAAAAAATAGTCGAATATATTTTTAACCTTTGCGCCAGATAAACGATTATGAGAAATTTTCTGAAAAGCACCACTTTTCTGGCGATACTCGCTTGCTGGTTGTGGTCAACCGCCTTTGTTGGGGTAAAAATCGGATTAACCTATCACACACCACTCCAGTTTGCAGGTATTCGATTCTTTATTTCGGGAATTCTTATTTTCCTCTATTTCGGGAAACCGGCCCGCTACTTTGCCCAGTTAAAAGCGAACATCAGGTTTATTTTGCTCCTTTCGCTGGTTCAGACAGTCATTCAATATTCGCTTTTTTATTCGGGGCTGAACCTGGTACCCGGTTCGCTGGCAGCTATGATCATTGGTTCCCAACCACTTTTCATTGCACTGGTAGCGCACTATACTTTCAGCAACGATAAAATGACACTAATGAAAACCGGAAGCATCCTCATCGGTGTAGCCGGCATTGCAGTGATCACAATCGGGCGTTCGCAAGTGGAAATGAAAGGTGCCCTCGAGTGGATCGGGATTGGCTTGCTGCTGGTTAATAACCTGGTTGCCGGAACCACCAACGTTATGGTAGCTAAATACTCAAAAGGAATTTCGCCCGCTGTTCTTAGCTCCACCTCACTGATGATCGGAGGTTTTGTATTGTCCATAATTTCTGTACCGATTGAAGGAGTTCACCTTGGCCCCTTCCCGCCAAAATACTGGTATGCGCTGGCTTGGCTAAGTTTCTTATCGGCTGCGGCTTTTACAATATGGAACACCATTTTAAAACGCCCGGGCGTTAAAGTTTCATTGCTGAATGTGTGGAAATTTCTGATCCCTGTTTCGGGTGCAGCCTTAAGCTGGTTATTAATTGCCGACGAAAAACCGGATGTGCCCTCATTAATCGGAATGGGTATAATTGCGCTTTCGTTGTTGAGCCTGAACTATGCCAACCGAAAGGCACTAAAAGAAAAACCGGCTACAAAGTAACCGGTTCAACTATTTTATCTCTTTTTAGTATTTATTCTTCCAGCACCAGCAATTCAATTTTTCTGAAATCGGTTGGTGAGCTTTCCGCCTGAATAGAAATAGTTCCTTTCGAAATAATCAGATTCCCGTCTTCCGGAATCAGTTTCTTTGCATATTCATCGCGAGGATCATACTGTGGTTCAGTATATGATAATACTTCTTCACCATTCACAAAATGACGAACTACCTCTCCTCCATGTACCTCCACTTCAACTGTCACCCACTGATCTCCATGAAAAGTCTTAGAATCCGAGCTCATACAATGTTGTTCGGTCAAAACGCCATCCATAACAATGTTAGTTCCCGGTGTGCACACATTCATCGTTGGTCGGTCATCAGTTCCATTTCCTCCAAGCAGTTGCACTTCAATTGAAGTTGGAAAATCCTGATTGAGTTCCATCGATTGGGCACTTTGCCCGTGCAACATAAGTCCGTTATTCCGGTATGCCCAACCCGGGCCATTGGCTACCTGCTCACCTACAAAACGGTACTCTACACGCAACTTGTAATGCGAAAACATTCGATCATAAAACATGTGGCCGAATTTTCCGTTCCATTCTTCCCAGTTATCGTACGAAACACGCAGCAAGCCATCTTCAACCCGAAAAGTGTTGTTATAATTCACGCCCAATTCTTCTCCTTTAAATTTGATATCCCAATTGTTTAGGTCCTTACCATTAAAAAGCTGAATCCAGGCTTCGAAAGATTTTTCTTCGGTTTGCTTTTGCTTTACTTTTACCTGACAGCCAAGCAGGCTAATAGCCATTACCAGAATTAAAATGTTGTTTCTTAGAAATTTCATAATGTTTATTCGATTTAGTTGTACTCCGGTAAAGGTAAAATATTTTTCATCAAAATTTAATTTAACCATTTGGTTAAACTTTTTAGTCAATTTCCTTGCATGTTAATTTCTATTGTCATAATTTTGACCATCTGGTTAAACCAATAAGTTAATTTCACAAAAAATGAACGATATAAAAAAAGACAATACAGAAGAAAAAATCCTGGTTGCCGCTCAGAAGGTGTTCATCGAAAAAGGCATGGACGGAGCACGCATGCAGGAGATTGCGAATGAAGCTGGTATAAATAAGGCACTGTTGCACTACTATTTCAGAACCAAACAAAAGTTGTTCGAAGCGATTTTTAAAATGGTTTTTCGCAATATTCTGCCCAACCTGATGGAAATGGTGTACTCGGATTTACCCATCGAAACTAAACTGGAACGTTTTATCGAAGGTTACATCGACATGCTTTGGAAGAATCCTTTCGTTCCGACTTTCATACTCAAAGAAATGAATCGCGATCCGCAGTTTTTGGCCACCACAATTCAAGGCAGCGGGATCAGGCCCGATGAAATTATTGCCATGTTCAAACGCGAAATGGAGGCCGGAAATATCCGCAAAATGGATCCGCGCGATCTGCTGGTAAATATCCTGTCGATGAGCATTTTCCCTATCGCGGCCAAACCACTGCTTTCCATCATGTTCTTCGACAGCAATTCAGCTGAATACAGCACCTTTATTTCGAACCGAAAAAAAACAGTTAAAGAGTTCATTCTTAATTCAATTAAGCCATGAGAAGATTACTTATACTATGCGGATTGTTCCTTTCAGGAGCGGTGACAGCACAGCAGGTTTCACTCGACTCCTGCTACGTCTGGACCCGAAACAATTATCCCAACCTAAAAAAATCGGGCATTTGGGAACAGATTTCAAGCCTGAAAAAGGACAACCTGAAAACAGCTTACTATCCGCAAATAACATTGAAAGGGCAAGCAACCTATCAATCGGATGTTACCAAAGTGGAAGCACAAAACCTTCCGATTGGCATTCCTCCCATTTCGAAGGACCAGTATAAAGCCTATGCCGAATTGCAGCAAAGTATTTGGGATGGCGGCATTTCGAAAGCCAGTTCCGAACTGGAAGAAGTTATTTTACAAAACAACCTTTCGCAGCTTGAAGTTGAAGTTTACAAACTGAACGAGCAAGTTTCTCAAGCCTTTTTCACTGCTCTTGCCATCCGCCAACAGCAGCTGGTAATAGCAGCCCAAATAGAAGTACTTCGCGAAAAATTGAAGTCGGTAAATTCCGGAATCGAGAACCAGGTTACAGAAAAATCGGCCGCCTGGGAAATGGAAGCAGAAATACTTCAACTCGAACAGAGCGAGGTGCAGTTACAGGCCAGCGAATCGACAGCCTTAAACGTACTATCGATCCTCACCGGAAGACCTATCTCGAATACCTCGGAACTTACTTTTTCTGAAAAAAAGGCCAGCGAACCGTCCATTCTTCACCGGCCTGAGATGGCATTGTTTTCCACACAACGCACGCAGCTTGAAAAACAGGCTGATGTGCTTGGAAAAAGTCGTAATCCAAAGCTCTTTGGATTTGGCCAGGCAGGTTACGGACGTCCCGGGTTGAACATGCTGAATGACAATTTCGATACCTACTACCTGGTTGGAGTTGGCGTGTCGTGGAATGCATTCGACTGGAAAAAAACCAGCCGCGAAAAACAAATGCTGCAATTGCAATCGGAAATGGTCGACCGACAGGAAGAAACATTTAACCAGAACATCGAACTTCTGCTGGCTCAGCAAAGCGAACAAATCAGCAAACTGGAAAAACTGGTGGAAACCGATAATAAAATGCTGGCACTCAGAAGCGACATCGTCAGCAGTTCGTCCTCAAAGCTGGAAAACGACATGATCACCACGGCCGATTACATCCGTGATGTTCAGGCAGAAACCATTGCGAAATTGAACCGGGAGATCCACCGGATTCAATTGAATGAAGCACGTGAAAAATACCAGCTCATCCAGGGAAAAATAATCGACGGCGTGGCTGAACTACTTCCAAATGAATAACACGAAAAATTGATAAAACACGATACGATGAAACAAAATTTAATTATGGTAATACTGTCGTTGCTGCTGTTCAGTTGCAGCAACACCGAAGAAAAATCAGATGCCTTCGGAAATTTCGAAGCTGATCCTGTGATCATCTCATCCGAATCAGCCGGAAGAGTGCTTGAACTAAACATCGATAAAGGACAAACCATCGAAAAAGGGACTAAGGCTGCTCTGATCGATACCGTTCAGATGAGTTTAAAACTGAAGCAGATTGATGCTCAAAAAGCTGCTGTTGTTGCGAAGCGACAATCGATACAATCGCAGGTGAGCGTTTTTGAAGAACAGATTAAAAACCTGCGGACCAACGAAGATCGCATCCGGCGAATGCTTAAAGATGGTGCCGCCACGCAAAAGCAACTCGACGATATAACCGGACAAATAAGCGTGCTGGAACGCCAGATCGAAAATACACGCACGCAATATATTTCGGTCAATAAAGAATTGGAGGTACTTGATGCACAACAGGATGCCACAAAAGATCTGCTTAACCGTTGTACGATTGTAGCTCCGGTTAATGGTACAATTCTGGAAACCTATATTGAACAGGGCGAAATGGCAAGTCCCGGAAAACCGTTGTTCAAAATTGCAGATTTGGAACATCTGACCCTGAAAGTTTATGTGAGCGGAGCGCAACTTCCCAAGGTAAAAATTGGTCAGGAAGTTATTGTTCTGATCGATAAATCGGCTACTGAAAATCAGACACTCTCCGGGAAAGTCGACTGGATTTCTTCAGAAGCTGAATTCACGCCCAAAATTATTCAAACCAAGGAAGAACGTGTAAAACTGGTGTATGCGGTTAAAGTGCTTGTTAAAAACGACGGCACCTTAAAAATCGGAATGCCGGGAGAAATTAGTTGGCAGTGAACAGTCGCAGTTGACAGTCACAGTGAACAGTCACAGTGAACAGTCACAGTCGCAGTTGACAAGTTTCAGTAGTAAGAACCAAAATAAAAATTTCGAAATGGATTTTAAAGAATTAATAGTATATCAAAAGGCTTTTAAATTGGCCATGGATATTTTCGAGGTTTCAAAATCATTTCCAAAAGAAGAAAAATATTCCTTGACTGATCAAATTCGAAGATCTTCACGTTCAACATGTACCAACACTGCTGAAGCGTACAGAAAAAGACGATATCCGAAACACTTTATTAGCAAGCTTTCTGACTCCGATGGTGAAAATAGCGAAACCGCATCGTGGCTGGATTTCGCGCACGCATGTAATTATATTACTGATGACACTCACCAAAAATTTTACAATGAATGTGTAGAAATAGGGAAACTTTTAAACTACATGATGAACAATCCAGAAAAATTTGGAAGCAGCAAAGTACTTGACTGAAAACTGAGACTGAGACTGTAAACTATAGGCATGATACAAGTCAAAAATATATCAAAACATTACGACGAAACGGAAGCATTAAAAAATGTTTCGCTACACGTGGAGAGAGGTGAGCTCTTCGGACTGATTGGCCCGGACGGGGCAGGAAAAACCACACTGATGCGCATCCTGATGACCTTATTACTGGCAGACTCCGGCGAAGCCAAAATGGACGGGCTGGATGTGGTAAAGAATTTCAAAAAGATACGAAACATTGTGGGTTACATGCCCGGGCGTTTTTCGTTGTACCAGGATTTGAGTGTAGAGGAGAACCTCAACTTTTTTGCTACTGTTTTTGGCACCACCGTTGAAGAAAATTACGAACTCATCCGCGATATTTATTACCAGATAGAACCTTTTAAGACCCGTCGTGCCGGGAAACTTTCAGGTGGAATGAAACAAAAACTGGCTTTATCCTGCGCACTTATTCATAAGCCAAAGATTCTTGTTCTCGACGAACCAACCACCGGTGTCGATGCAGTTTCGCGAAAGGAATTCTGGGAAATGCTGAAAAAGCTCCAGAAGCAGGACATTACGATAATGGTTTCAACGCCCTACATGGACGAAGCCAACCTCTGCGACCGGGTGGCATTGATACAAAACGGACAAATCCTCGATGTAGATAGTCCGCAGAATATCACTTCGAAATTCCCAAAAAAAATTATTCGGGTTCGCTCACAGGAAATGTTTCGTTTGATTAACGATCTGCGTGCTTTTGAAAAAACTGAATCTGCATTTGCATTTGGACAGTTTGTGCATTTCACCGGGAAAAACAATGCGGTTGAAAGCGCTGAACTGAAAGAATACCTTGAAAAGCTAAACCACAAAAGCATTCTTGCTGAAGAAGTAGAACCGGATATTGAAGATGTATTTATGAGCATGCAGGAACAGTCTCAGTGAGCAGTCTCAGTGAGCAGTGGATTCTACTTCATAAAACATGAATAGTAAAATAAAATAATCATTATGGATTTTAAAGAATTGATAGTCTATCAAAAAGCGTTTAAACTCGCCATGGATATTTTTGAGATATCGAAAACTTTCCCGAAAGAAGAGCGATATTCACTCACAGATCAGATTCGTAGATCTTCAAGATCAACATGTACCAACACTGCTGAAGCATACAGAAAAAGACGATATCCGAAACACTTTCTTAGCAAGCTTACCGACTCTGATGGTGAAAATAGCGAAACAGCTTCATGGCTCGATTTTGCATATGCGTGTAAATATATTGACAATGATACTCACCAGAAATTCTATAATGAATGTGTGGAAATCGGGAAACTTTTAAACTATATGATGAACCACCCGGAGAAATTCGGAAGTAGCAAAGTGCTGGACTGAAAACTGAGACTGAGACTGAAAACTATTTAGATGGAGAAAATTATAACCGTAAACAACCTGGTAAAAAAGTTTGGCTCTTTTACCGCCAACGACAACCTTACTTTCGATGTGTACAAGGGTGAGATCTTTGGATTTCTGGGTGCCAACGGAGCCGGTAAAACTACGGCGATCAGGATTTTATGTGGTTTGTCCTCCCCCACTTCCGGTGAAGTAAAGGTGGCAGGATTCGATATTTATCGTGAAACCGAAAAGATCAAAAAAAACATTGGTTATATGAGTCAGAAATTTTCGCTGTACGAAGACCTGACCGTTGCCGAGAACATCAGGTTGTATGCCGGCATTTACGGGATTTCGCCAAAAAAGCGAAAGGAAAAAATGGCAGAACTGCTGCAGAAGCTGGAAATGGAAAGTGCAAAGAATAAGTTGATTGCCGGATTGCCATTAGGTTGGAAGCAGAAACTGGCTTTTTCCGTGGCCATTTTTCATGAGCCTAAAATTGTTTTTCTTGATGAACCAACCGGCGGTGTCGATCCGGTGACGCGTCGCAAATTCTGGGACCTGATTTACGAAGCCGCGAATAACGGAATTACGGTTTTTGTTACCACTCACTACATGGATGAAGCCGAATACTGCGACCGCGTATCGATTATGAACGCCGGGAAAATTGAGGCGCTGGATACGCCGGAAGAACTTAAGAAAAGGTACAATGCCAAAAATATGGATGAAGTGTTTTTGAAAATAGCTCGCTAGCTGCGAGCATTGAGCCACGAGCTACGAGCCTAAAAAGCTCGCCACTCGTAGCTCGAAGCTAAAAACATTAAAAATGAAACAACTCAGATCATTTATAAAAAAGGAATTCTTTCACATTTTCCGCGACCCGCGGACGATGATCATTTTGTTTGGAATTCCGATCGCTCAGTTACTGATATTCGGGACCGTGATCAAGAACGAAATCAAGGATGTGCACATTGCCATTTTCGACCAGTCGAAAGATGAAACCACCCTTGAGATCACTAATAAAATTTTGTCATCGGGCTACTTTCTACTCGACGAAAACCTTGAAAACACCAAGGATATTGAAACGATTTTCAAAAAAGGGAAAGTAAGACAGGTAATTGTTTTCGAGAGTAAATTCGGAGAAAAACTCATTAAGGAAGGCAAAGCCGGAGTACAACTGATCGCCGATGCGTCGGATCCTAACGTGGCGCGCCTGGTAAATTCCTATACTACTGGAATTATAAACGACTACATTAAAAAAATGTACCCGAACTTGAAGTTGCCCATGCAGATAGAACCTGAGATACGTATGTTTTTTAACGAAGAAATGCAAAGTGCCTACCTGTTTGTACCGGGCGTTATGGCATTGATCCTGATGTTGATATCGGCCATGATGACCTCTATTTCAATCACCCGCGAGAAAGAAATGGGGACCATGGAAATTCTCCTGGTTTCACCACTGCGACCTGCACAGATCATCGTAGGCAAAGTAATTCCCTACCTTTTGCTGTCCATTGCCAATGCGTTTGTTATTGTACTCATCGGGCACTTCATTTTTAAAGTACCCATTATGGGAAGCTTTATTTTGCTGATGTTCGAAACCATACTTTTTATTTTGATGGCGCTTTGCCTGGGTATCCTCATCTCAACCGTTGCCAAAAACCAGATGGTGGCCATGTTTATCTCAATGATCGGATTAATGCTTCCAACCATTATCCTGTCCGGATTTATCTACCCCATCGAAAATATGCCGACTGCCTTGCAGATTCTTAGTCATGTTATGCCAGCCAGGTACTTTGTTACCATTATCCGGGCCATCATGTTAAAAGGTGTAGGTATTTTATTTGTATGGAAAGAAACATTGACTCTAATAGGAATGACCCTGTTTTTTATTGCCCTGAGTGTGAAGAAATTTAAAATAAGATTGGAATAGACATAAGCCGCGAGTCACGAGTTACGAGCTATTAGTTAAGGGATGAAATTTATTACTCAATAAAAATAGAATCATGAAAAATTTCAAAAATCTCGAAATTTGGCAGAATGGAATTGAGTTGGTAGTTGATGTATATAAGAAAACGGAATCCTTTCCAAATGAAGAAATTTACGGTATTACGAGCCAAATCAAACGTTCGGCAGTTTCAATACCCTCCAACATCGCTGAAGGTTCAGGACGAGGTAGTAATAAAGATTTTAATCGGTTTCTCGATGTTGCTCTTGGTTCATCTTTTGAACTCGAAACTCAATTAATAATTGCAAACAGATTGAAATTCTTGAATGATGAAAATTTCAGACTGCTAAATGACCAGATAGATTCGGAGCAAAAAATGATCATTGGATTACAAAAAAGTCTGAAGTAGAAATCTTAACACGCGGCTCGCGGCTCGTGGCTCGTGACTCGTGACTAAAACTTGAAGCTAATTTATGCGAACAATACTCTACATACTTCAAAAAGAATTCCGGCAGATATTCCGGAACAAAACCATGCTGCCGATGATCTTCGGTATGCCACTGCTGCAATTGCTGATACTGGTTTTTGCTGCTACATTCGAGATGAAATCAATCGATATGGTAGTGGTAGACAAGGACCTTTCGGAAACTTCGCGCGAACTGGTGGCTAAGTTTGATGCCATCCCTTTTTACAATCTCGAACTTGCCGTCCCGGATGAAACGATAGGGGAAGACATGCTGCTTAGCGGCGATGCCGATGTTATTCTGGTAATTCCGCCCAACATGGAACGAAATCTTGTTCGCGACGATGAAGCTCAACTTCAACTCCTGATTGATGCCATTGACGGTAACTCCGCGCAACTGATCTATTCCTACTCCTCGCGAATAATTGGTAATTTCAACCAACACCTGATTGCCGAATGGAAGGGATTACCAGAATTTACTCCACCTACCGAAGTACAAATCAGCGAAAGCTACTGGTACAATCCCGAACTCGATTACCACTGGTTTATGGCACCGGGCATTCTGGCGGTTCTGGTCACGGTAATCGGAATGTTCCTGTCGGGAATGAACCTGGTGCGCGAAAAGGAAATTGGCACCATCGAACAACTGAATGTTACGCCGATAAAAAAATACCAGTTTATAATTGGCAAACTGGTTCCCTTCTGGGTCATTGCCTTGTTCGACCTTTCGTTCGGATTGTTTATCGCCTGGATGGTGTTCGATTTGGAAATTGTAGGGAACTTGCTTGTTTTGTTTGCTTTTGCCAGCGTTTTTCTGCTTGGTGCACTGGGGTTGGGCCTGTTTATTTCAACCGTTAGCGATACGCAGCAACAGGTAATGCTGATCAGTTTCTTTTTTATGATGGTGTTTATCATGATGGGGGGTATTTTTACGCCGGTTGAAAGTATGCCTCATTGGGCACAAGTTCTCGACCGGGCCAATCCGATGTACTATTTCATGAAGATCATGCGGCATGTCGTATTAAAAGGCTCCGGCTTTTTCGACCTGATTGAAGAATTTATTTCATTACTGATTCTGGGGCTGACATTCTTAAGTCTGGCTATCTGGAGGTACAGGAAAACAAGCTAATTGCTGTTTTCAATCGCAGTAGCAACTATGCATACTTCGCTCGAAGCTCTATTTTCAAGGTTCGTTGACTGACGCCAGCTCCATTAGTTTCAGGGTGGTTTTCCAGTTTCGGGTAGTGGCCGTAACTTTTAGCTGGCTTTCAATAAAATTATTGTTGAGCTTGGTTTTACCATAACCTTTTAGACAATACAAATAAACCGCCTCATCGGAAAATACAATTTCTTCCTGCTCCGTTTTCTTTGCCCGAATTGCTGCTTCATCAAATGAAACCGGTTTTTGAGCCAGAAAAGTAACGTGGAGAAAGCTCGTGTCTTTTTCTGGTTCGCTGGTAAATGTATTCGCTGAAATAATGTTCCTGAGTTTTTCACCGGTGATAACCAGAACCGGAACATCGAAACCAAAATCGGCTTTGATCTTTTCATGAATCAGCTCTTCCAACACTTTTGTTTCTTCCGTTTTATATTGAAATACAATGTTCCCGCTTTGTATATATGTAAGAACTCTCCTAAAACTCAGTTGCGACAAACTGTTTCTTAAAGCTTCCATTTTTATGATCTTCTGACCACTAACATTAATTCCGCGCAGAATACAGATGTAGGTATTCATTGATATTTCGTTTGGTGTTCAAGTTAAATCCACTCAATTATCGCATTTTCATAACACACTCCCGACCATATTGTTGAACAGAATCTGCCGGTGTTAGCTTAGCATTTCCAAATGTTTTGCCGTAACTTTAAGTATAGGCTCTGCATACTTTCGGTAAAAGTACCGGATTGATACTTCCATCGGACTAAAAACCAAAAATCTTTGATCATGGAAAAGCGGCCACTGAAGTTTGTTCTGATCAATCCGACCTCCCCACTCTGGCGTGTTAATTCCAACCAAAAACCCGTAAATCACAGTGTCTTTCGTTTTTCAATGCTTCCCAGTTTGTACGTCGCTGCGTCTTTGCCACGCCATGTTCAAACTCAGATTATTGACGAAGATGTGGAGCCCATTGATTTTGATACAGACGCTGACATCATCGGAGTCTCATTTATGACTTACAACGCACCGCGCGCCTACGAAATTGGAGATCGTTTCAGAGCGAAAGGAAAAGCGGTGATCTTTGGCGGTTATCACCCATCTTTTATGCCTGAAGAAGCTATTCAACATTCCGATGCGGTTTGCATTGGCGAGGCAGAATACAACATCCCAAACATGATCGCTGATTTCCAGAATGGCGGACTGCAACAATTTTATAAAAGCGAGTTGGTTGATCTGGCCGACCTACCTCACCTCAACCGAAATCTGATAAAAAGAAATGCCTATGTTACTCCAAACGCCATGCAGGCCACCCGAGGTTGTGTGCATCATTGCGAATTCTGTTCGGTGGCCTCGTTTAACCGCTACAAAATAAGAACTCGTCCCATTGGTGACGTAGTCAAAGAACTCGGCACACTTGGGCGCTATGTACTTTTTATGGACGATAATATTATTCTGAACAAAGCCTACGCAAAAGAATTGTTTAAAGCGATGATCCCACTGAATAAACGGTGGTTCAGCCAGTGCGGGATTGGTATTGCAGAAGATGAAGAACTGCTGCGCCTCGCTTTTCAAAGCGGTTGCCGTGGACTCTTTATCGGATTTGAATCGTTGTCGGAACAAACGCTTAGCGCCTATCAAAAACATTGTAACCGCCAGAAAGATTACCTGGATATTGTAAAACGGATTCATGCTGCAGGAATTGGAATTTGCGCCGGTTTTGTATTTGGAAGCGATGAAGACGGGCCCGATGTTTTTGAAAATACGCTGGAATTTCTGCAAAAATCGAACATGGATGCTTTGCAATCCACGCGTCTGACTCCCTTCCCGGGAACTCCGCTTTTTAACCGCATGGATGAAGAAGGCCGTATTCTGGATAAAGACTGGAGCCACTACGACTTTTTTCATGTTGTTCACCAACCCAAACAACTGAGTGCAGCCACCTTACATGAAGGAACTGCCTGGTTGCAACGCGAGTTTTACAGCTATCCTAGTATTTCAAGAAGGATGTCGAAAGCATTCAGCTATTTATCGCCTGAAACCCTATTAAAAGCTGTGATACCGCTGAATTTGGGATGGCGCTTTAAACTTACCAGTTACGGGGCTTTTAAAATGGGTAATTACCTCGAAAAAGAACAGCTGGCCTGAGTTGCAGCTTAAAGTTCAATTTTTACAAACAATGCCGGAGTAAACGGAACTGCGTCGGCATAAATTCCAACGAGGCTGATTTCATCGATTGTTGAAATGCGCAGATTTGAATACTTGATGTTATCGGTGTTAAAAACATTCAGAACCGAGATGCCTGCTTCGGCCCTCACCTTTCCCGGCTTGAATTTGTATACCAACGAAGCATCTGCCCTATTGTATGGCTGATTTAGTTTTACCCCCTCTTGTGTTTCAATATCAAACCGTTCGAATCCAGACCCATACACATAGTTTGCCGAAAAATAAAAACGCTTGTAATTTACTATCCCGGCAACTTTTAATTCGTGCTTCTGTTGCTGCGGAGCCGGTTGATAGTATTCGTTTACGTAAAATGGAAAATGTTCCTTTGTTTCGCTCAACGTGTACGAGATCCAGGCCATGTGCCTTTTGTATTCCTTTTTCACAAAGATATCGATGCCGTAACTTTTTGCATTCCCCTGGTAAAATCCTTCATCGAATTTTCGGTTACTGCTAAAGTATCGATTTAATCCGTCGGTGGTTTTATAGAAGGATTCCGCACTTGCAGTAAAACCATCTTTGTTGTATGAAACTCCTGCCACAATATGTTCCGAATTCAATACTTCAATTTGTTCGCCGTCGGCATTCATCCAAAATGTTGCAAAATTACCGGAGCTGTCCAATAAAGTTGTTTTTGAAGTAAACTGGTTGTAGAGTCCCCATGCAGCATTAAATTTTACACCTTCCGCAATATCAACAGAAGCCGAAACCCGGGGCTCAAAATATATCTTATCGAGCTTACTTGCATATGTGGCCCTGATGCCGGTTTTTAGCTCCAGCAAATCAAAAAGCGGAATTTCATCCTGCACATAAGCAAATAACCGTGGCATTTTATTATCAAGATTCAAACTATTTTCATCCTGAATTTCCCGAGATAATTGCACCCGGTTATCGGTAACACCAGCAGCAAGCAATAGTTTATGGCCCTTTTCGAAATTGAGCGAGTGTTCTGCCTTTAAACGTATTTCATTAACACTGTTATCTGAATTTATCCGGCGCGATGTTCCGCCAATTCCACCTTGGGAACGCCCTGCAGAATCCAGCTCAAACGATATTTGTTCGAAAGCAGAATAAGCCACCATAAAATTGGTAACATCGCCGTTGTCCCAGGGCTGGCTTAGCTGTATTGATCCGCCGTACTGCCGGTTCTCTTCTTTTTCTGTTCGGATAATCAAAAATTTCGAAACCTCCCGCTCGGCGTTGTACTTAAATTCATCACCTCCGCCATACAAACTCACGGCAAATCGACTGCCATCATCTCCCCGAAACGTATATTTCAGATTCGCATCACGAAAAAAATAATCGGGTTTTACTGCGTAGTTAAATGTTTGTACTCCTGAACCAGTGTTTCCGTTGCCGGCTCCGGGATTTCCATTGTCTCTTTTTCTGAAAAGCGAAAGTTCTGTAGGATCATAAAGTTGGTAATACGTTTGACGGTAGGCCGCCATCAATGACGATTTTTTTGAAAGCGGCAGTTGAAGCATAGAATTCACCGTAGTGGAATTCAAAGTAACTGATAAGGTAGGCTTCAACATAGTGCCGTCCTTTCCGGCAATATCAACAATACCACCAACACGGCCACCATACCTCGCATCGTAGCCACCCTTCATCACTTCAATATTTTTTACCATTTGTGGATTGACTACAGAAATATTATCGTTAAAATTTTTCAAGCCGAATAAGATAAAACCATCAAACTGAATTTTGCTGTGACTTTCGTAGGCACCCCAGATCATCAGGTCGTTCGATTGTTCGCCTGCAGCCAGTATTCCGGGCATTAAACGCAACAAAGTGAATACCGAATTATCGCCATGTCCCGGTAAAATTGGAGCAATCTGGTGGTTTATTTTCATGCGGCCGGCACGGTCGCCAATCAGCGTTGATTTTTCGATCGGGTTGCTGATCACTTCAACTTCATCGATTCGTTCAAGTTGCGGCGTGAGGTAAAATTTTCGATTGATGCTCCGTGTAAGCAAGGTGTCGTATATAAAAAAACCAAGGTGCGAGATCTGAAGATTAAACGATGTATCAGCCGATGCTATAAAATTGAAATGTCCCTGCTGATCAGCCTGAACCGATTTTCGGTTGATCAGAATGTAAGAATATGGCAGTGGCTCTTCAGTAAAAGCTTCGAGCACCTGCCCCGAAATAGTTGTTACATAATTTCCAGGTTCCTCTTTCTGTTGCGGAATAATCAGGAATACATCGTTCGACCGTTCTACGTCAAGGGGAAGGTTTTTAACCAGGTATTTCAGCGTTTCTTCTTTCGTCGAAAATGTGCGGTTAACGGTAACCGTATATTTCGAAAGTAAATCGCTGTCGTAAGCAAACTGAAAGCCATAGTTTTCCTTTAAATCAAGCAGTACCTGATTTAAGGCTGTTTTTCGTACACTTACTGTTATTTTCTCCGGTGTTTGCGCTGCTACCTGAAAAGCAAGTAACAAAAGAAGCACCGGTACTAAATACCTCAACATTAACTTTTTTCGACAACTAAATATACATTTTCCGATTGTTTTACAAACTTCAGGTTCATCGGTTTGCAAACATAATCCAGCACCTCTTCAACGCTGTGTTTCTTCGAAAAATTGCTTCCAAAGTTGCGATTATTCAGTTTCGGATCCAACTGAATGGTAACGGCATACTGACGTTCAATCTCATCAATCACTTCTTTCAGAGGTTGCCCGGCAAAAAAGAACTGGCTGTTTTTCCAACCAATGGCTTTTTCCACCTCAAACATTTTTTTAACCACCAGTTTTCCCTTCTCGAGTTCGGCATGGTTGTTTGGAAGCAAAATTACATTTTCGTCACTACCCGTGCTAACTTTCACTTTTCCGGTTAGGCAGGTAACCCGGTACTGCTCGTCGCGGGCGTATACATTAAACGAAGTCCCCAGTACAAGTGTGGTTCCCTCTTTTGAAACCACATAAAATTTCTTTCCTTTTGAAACATTGAAATAAGCTTCACCTTCAAGCTTTACTTTTCGTTCCAGTTTCCATTTCAGGGGGTAGTAACTCAGTTTCGATGCTGCATTGAGTTCCACAGTAGAACCATCTCTCAGTTGAACCATTCTGTGTTCTCCGGGCATAGTTTCAACCGTTTTATGGTAAGATGAAACAACTCCAAGCAACCCTACCAGTAAAATAAGTACAGCAGCAGCACTCCATTGCAGGATGCGTGCCCGCAGTGAAATCACTTCGGTTTTTGGTTGCCGGTTCATTTTTAGGCTGAGTTCGTTCCAAACCTCGTCCTGCGATTTTTTCCAGCTGATTTGTCCCTTTCCAAAAAGGAATTTTTCCGGATCGTTTAAATGCTTGTTATGTATATTTTTTTCACTCATTAACTTTTAAGTTCAACTTTAGAAATTCCAATGCTTTATTCATCCTTTTTTCAACTGCCTTAACGCTTATTCCGCTTATTTCGGCAATTTCGTTGTATTTCAGGTTATCCACGCGGCTCATTAGAAAAACGGTCCGTTGTTTTTCGGGCATTGCTTCAAGAACTTTACTGTATTTCTGTTTCAACTGTTCGAACATCAGTTCCTCTTCGGGCGACAATGTTTTGCCGTTTACCTGATACGAATTAAAAAAGTTGAATGAACGTTGTTCTTTGCGGTAGTTTGAAATAAAAAGGTCGTTGGCAATTTTGTACAACAGGCCTTTTACTTGCGGAATGTTAATGTCGGCCTGCTTTTCCCAGATTTTCAGAAATGTTTCCTGTGCCAAATCGGTTGCCAGCTCAGTATTTCCTGAACGGAACAACAAATAATTTCGCACTTGCGCAAAATTTGCATCGAATAGCTCTTTAAATTCCTGCTGGGTCAAAATCCGGGTCAATCATTTAATTATCAAACAAAGATAATCCAGTTTTTTCGAAAAGAGAAGCACCCGCAGGATTGATACTCCGGGCACTTTCTCTTTTATTATCCCTACTTGCCAGATTGATTTTTTCCTGAATTTTGGTTTTGCTCCACTTTGCCCTTAAATTTCCGTGCCGACAGATCGATTTCTGTTTCTACTCCTTCAGCATCGGTCATTACAGCAAGCTCATCACAGGTTCCGTCGCCATAATTGATTTCGCTGATTACAACTCCATTCAAAGTTATCTGCACTACTCCTTCAACAATGTACTTGCAATCTCCCAGTCGTTTCAACGGAACTGTGGTTTCCTTTTTGTAGGTGTCGGTTGTTCCGTCAACAGTCATCACAGCTTGCGAAAGTTCGTTGATTACAAACACATCGTCGCTTTGATCGAACATGGTTTCCATGCCTTCGAGCCATTGCCACACCCTTTCCGAAGTTCGGTTGATCACTGTTCCGTCAGCCAGGGTAAAAGTCAGATCCAAAGTGTATTGACGATACATGCTATCTACCTTATCAACGATGATAGTCGCGTAGCCGTCGATGGTCATTGAATCGACACCAAATTCGCTGTAAACTACCGTGCGCTCAAAATCCTGGCTGCTGCGTGGTGCAGTAATCGTAATTTCAATAACACCGCTTAAAACCGTACCGTTATGCAGAACTGTACTATCGCCGTAATCCAGTGTTATTACCTTTGGATATCCGTCTTCATCACCCCCTTGCAGGCGAACATCGGGACAGTGATTCATGCGGTAACGCAGGTTTTGCGACCACTGAAAGTGTTTTCCTATTTTCCACCAGCGCCACAACAGTCCTTCCATATTGGCATAGAATTCAACTTCGTATTCCGACTCTGTTGCCGCAGCTTCCATTTTTACCTCGTTTAACGTAACCTGTGCCGATTTTTCACTCACTTTATCATTCGTAGTCAACACATCATCTGAGGTGTTATTACACGAAAACAATCCAAGCGTTAAAATCAAAGCTAAAATTCCAATAATTCCTTTCATGACATTTTTTTGTTTTAATCGATTTACCTGTACTCCGCACCAAACGAACTACACCCTACCCCAAAAACATCTTTTTTTGATCAGTGCAAACACATTTCTTCAAAAGAATCTGACTAACAACTCCTTATAAAAATTAATTTATTTGCAGTATTCAGCACAATTTTTGCTGACACCGTTTCATTTCGTATTTTTAGCGGCTTAATCGTATAGTTTTTATGAAGGCAATTTTTTTTGGAATTTTTATTTTGGCGTTTACGTTTTCAACGCAAATGGTGAAGGCTCAGCAGGGAGGTAACGGTGAAACAAAACCCAAAGTAGTTGTGGGTATAGTAGTTGAAAATATGCGTCCCGACTACGTGCAACGTTTTTGGAATAAGTTCCAGGATGGTGGTTTTAAAAAACTGTATTCGCAAGGTGCCGTTTGTACCAATGTGAAACTTACACTTCATTCGCAAAATTATGCCAGCGGGACCGCAACATTATTTACGGGTGTACATCCCTCGATTCACGGCATAGTTAACAATACCTGGTACGACCGGCTTAAAAAGAAAGAAGTGGAATGTACTGAAGACGATTATTACATCACGGTTGGTGCCGACACCGAAGAAGGAAATGCTTCACCGGTTCAACTGTTGTCGAATACCATTACCAATAACCTGAAAATCCTCACGCAGGGAAAATCGAAAATATTTAGTGCCGCCATCAACCGCGAATCGGCCATTTTCTCGGCCGGACATGCTGCCGACGGTGCTTATTGGTTCGATGTTGTGTCGGGAAGAATGATCTCGAGTTCGTTTTACGTCAGTACGTTCCCCGACTGGGTTCGTTTGTTTAACAGCGAAAATTATGCGGCTCGTTACAGCTACCGCAACTGGGTAACCTTGCTGCCGGAAGTGGAATACACCGAAGCGCTTCGTGACGACTACCTACTGGAAAGCGGTTATTTTGGCGAATTCAATACTTATCCGCACACCATCAGCAAATACCTGAAACGCACCGAAAATTTTAAGCCTTTCAAAACTACGCCTTCCGCTAATCTGATGATCAAAGATTTTGCCTTGCAACTGATGGACAATGAAAACATCGGTCAGGATGATGTAACCGATTTTGTTAGCGTGGTATTTTCATCAATGGACTACGAAAATGGCTCGTTCGGGCCGGCATCGCTCGAAATGATGGATTCGTACCTGTATCTCGATCAGTACCTGGCTGAATTCATAAGCGGTGTTGAGGAACGCTATGGGAAAGATAATGTTTTGTTTTTTCTTACGGCCAATACTTCAGCAGCCTACCCGGTTGAGTACCTTAAAAACGAGTTCCACATGCCGGTGGATAATTTCAACGTGGAAAGGGCCATCGCACTATTGACTCTGTTTCTGAACAACACCTATGGCGATGCAAACTGGATAGAACATTACACCGACCTGCAGGTTTATCTCGACCACGACCTCATCAAACAGAAAGGTCTTGATTTGAACGAGATTCGAAATGCAGCATCAAATTTTATCAATCAGTTTGAAGGTGTGCAACTGGCTATGCCCTCGCAGCAACTCGAACAGGGAAGCTCGGCCAACGGCTTGCTCGAACCACTTTACACATCGTATTACAAAAATCGCTCAGGCGATTTTCTGTACCTCCTGAAAGAAGGCTGGCAACCTTCCTATAAATTTAAGAAAGTGAATTACTCCGATCAGTCGCACATTCCGCTGGTGTTTTACGGAGCAAATATCCGACCCCAGGTAATTAAGGAAAAATACCACGCAGTTGATTTGGTTCCTACACTATCTGAATTATTAAATATCCAGGCTCCGGATAAATGTCAGGGGCAAATAATAAAAGAATTATTGAATGTAGAAGAATAAGCAACTATTTGAATTCCGGTTTACGTCGTTCGGCTTTCTTTTCTTCAGGTTGAATACCTGCCTGTAGTTCCACTTCATCGTTTTTCTGATTTTTACGTTCAATCAGTTGTGGCTCGAGTTTTACAACCAGTGTAGTATCTGACGCTATTTCCATTACTTGCGAAAAATCTTTGAACCCTTTATTGGCGATTTGAAGATTGACCAAACTATCGTTTAGTACCAGCCGGTAAAAGCCATTTTGGTTCGAAATAGTTCCTATTCCGCTATTCGATTCGAAGATACTAACGTTTTCCAGGGCCTTCCCGTTACTGCTGTCGTTAACATAACCTGAAATGGTAACAAACTGCCCCCAGGTCATGCCCGGAATTAAGCAAAGCAAAATAAAAGTGTTGGTGAGTATAAGTGTTTTCATGATCAAATTGTATATCGTTTTCTGGCTATATAAATATAGACAAAAAAAAGGTGCAAAAGGTTGCTTCAACTCATAATAAAGATTAAATAATCCTTAATTTTCTGATTTCTTATTTAGATTGTACCCGAAACCCATCCTTCAAAACCTTTTGTATAACATAAGTTCACATGACAAAAGTTAGCTTCTGATGCTGCCATTCAACGACAACACAAAAACATACATCAAAACTGCTGAATAACATGATGTTAACAAACATCAACTCTGTTTTTTTATGCTTTATGTACTTATTTTTGTTACTGACCGATTCAACAAAATAACCAAAATTGTATGCCGCTTATCAACCGATTGAACGGTGGCAAATCATCGTTCTATTTAACAATAACAACTATTAACCATTTTATTAATCCGTACCTCTCATGGATCCAATTCAAACTTTAATCAAAGACCTGGCTGATAAACACGGCCGGCAACGCGAGAGTCTCTTGCCGATCATTCAGGGAGTAGTGGAAAAGGAAAACTATCTTTCAGAACGGTCGATGATCGAAATTGCAAAAGAAGTTGACTTACCTGCTGCCGATGTGTATGGTACAGCCTCGTTTTATTCGTTTCTGGAAACAAAACAAACGGGCAAGTACATCATCAGGGTATGTAAAACCATTACCTGTTCGATGAAAGGAAAGAACCAGGTTTTGTTTGCCATCATTGAGATGCTAAAAATCAAGTTGGGCGAAACTACACCCGATAAACGCTTTACGCTGCTTGAAACCAACTGCCTGGGCTGGTGCCACAAAGCGCCGGCCATGCTGATCAACGACGATGTTTACACCGATTTAACACCCGAAAAGGTGCGCGAAATTTTATCGGACTACATGAAAAAAGATGTTAATCACTTCTAAAACAAGCAGCTATGTCAAATTCGCATCAATTAAAGCGTGTCGATTTCATATTCAGAAATGAAAACGACTGGGAAAAAGTATTGTCCACGAACATAAAAAAGCAACCTAAGGATCTGATCAACGAACTCATCAGTTCGGAATTAAAAGGACGAGGAGGCGCCGGTTTTCCGACCGGATTAAAATGGAAACTGACAGCAGAAGCAGAATCGGATAAAAAATATGTGATCTGCAATGCCGATGAAGGCGAACCCGGAACTTTCAAGGATCGCGAGATCCTGTCGCGGGTGCCGTACAAAGTACTAACTGCAATGGCCATTTGCGGCTACATTACAGGCGCTACTGAAGGCTTTATTTACCTGCGTGGTGAGTATAAATTTTTACAGTCGGAACTCCAGAAAACAATCGATGAGTTCCATTATTACTGCAACGAAATCAAACTCGATTTCAGCATTAAGATTTTCATGGGAAGCGGCGCCTACATTTGCGGCGAAGAAACGGCCCTGATGGAATCGATGGAAGGAAGACGCGGAGAGCCACGTAACAAACCTCCATTTCCCACGCAAGCCGGTTACCTGGGCAAACCCACGGTGATTAATAATGTTGAAACGTTGGTACACAGTTTCACCATTTTTAAATACGGTGCCAAAAAATTTTACGATCTGGGAGTACAATATTCCCGCGGAACCAAGCTATTCTCAGTTTCAGGCGATACTCCGAAACCGGGCATTTATGAATTGGAACTTGGTATGAGTCTCCAGGATTTTGTTTATGAATTCGGTGATGGCGACACCAAAGCTGTGCAGGTTGGAGGGGCTTCAGGGTTTCTTGTTCCCAGGAAAAAATTCAAAGATGCCGCCATCGGTTTTAAAGGAAAACTCACCGGAATTTCATTGCCTACCGGTGGTTCTATGATGCTTTTCAATAGTTCCCGTTCAATGTATAACGTAATGGATAATTACCTTGAATTTTTCAGGGAAGAATCCTGTGGACAATGCACTCCGTGCCGCGTTGGCTGTCAGCAATTACTGCTTGGCATTAAGGCGGTAAAGCGCGGAGATAAACCGGCGTCATACCTCGATAAATTACTTCGGCTAACAGAAACCATGCAGCTAACTGCCAAGTGTGGTTTGGGACAGTCGGTGGCTAATTCATTTTCGTCGATCGTTGAGAATTTTAGAGAAGAAATGATCTATTAAAGAACCGGAAAAAAAGAAAATCATGAGTAAAAATATAAATATCACCATAAATGGAATCCCGGTTGAGCTTGAACCCGGCAAAACAATACTCGAAGCCGCCGAAGCCGAAGGAATTACCATACCAACACTTTGTTTTCATAAAGATTTATGCGTAGCCGGAAACTGCCGTGTTTGCGTGGTGGAAGTCGCAGGGCAGCGCCGCTTGTCTGCCGCCTGTGCAACCCCTTGCGAAGAAGGCATGGAAATTCTTACAAACAGCCTCAAAGTTCGTAATTCACGAAAACAGATTATTGAATTATTGCTTTCGGAGCACAATGCCGATTGCACCAAATGCTATAAAAATGGCAATTGCGAGCTGCAAACACTTTCGTCGGAATACAAAATAATGACCCAGGATTTTCTGGAATTGGTTCCGCTGAAAAAGTATTCCATCGATATGTATTCACCGTCGATTATGAAAGACGACAGCAAATGCATTCGATGCCAGCGCTGCGTGCGTACCTGCGCTGAATTACAGGGTGTAAATGCGCTCACAGTTGCGCATAAAGGCGACCAGATGAAAATCACTACCTTTTTTGAGAAGGCGATGCGTGACGTGGTTTGTACCAATTGCGGACAATGTGTGAATCACTGCCCTACCGGCGCTTTGGTTGAAAAGAATTATATAGAAGAAGTTTGGGAAGCTTTGGCCGATCCTAATAAACATGTTGTTGTACAAACAGCACCGGCTGTTCGTGTTGGACTTGGCGAAGAACTGGGAATGGAACCAGGAACCCGGGTTACCGGTAAAATGGTAGCCGCATTGCGACGTTTGGGTTTCGATTCGGTTTTGGACACCGACTTTACGGCCGACCTTACCATTATGGAAGAAGGTACAGAGCTGCTTACCCGCCTGAAAAAAGCCCTGGTTGACAAGGACGAAAATGTATCGCTCCCGATGGCGACATCCTGTTCTCCGGGATGGATAAAATACATTGAACACATGTATCCGGAGCACCTCAAACATTTGTCGACCTGTAAATCGCCGCAGCAAATGTTTGGTGCGCTGGCAAAGACCTATTATGCAAAAGCCCGGAATTTGGAGCCTGAAAACATTGTATCGGTATCGATTATGCCATGTACGGCTAAAAAGTTTGAGGCTTACCGCCCCGAAATGTACGATAGTGGTTACCGCGATGTGGATTATGTATTGACAACCCGCGAATTGGCGATCCTGATCAAACAGGCCGGACTTGACTTTAATAAACTCGAACCTGTGAAATTCGATCGTTTAATGGGAGAATCAACCGGGGCTGCAGTGATTTTTGGAGCCACCGGAGGCGTAATGGAAGCTGCTTTGCGAACGGCTTACGAAATTGTTACTGGCAGAGAAGTTCCGTTCGAGAACCTAAATATAACGGCTGTTCGAGGCATGGAAGGTGTTCGGGAAGCGACAATCAAAATTGAAAAACCATTGGATGACTGGGCTTTCCTCGACGGTGTTGAGTTGAAATGCGCTATTGCCCATGGCCTGATAAACGCCAAAACGGTAATGGATGCAGTAAAGGCAGGTACCGCCGATTATCATTTTATCGAATTCATGGCCTGTCCCGGAGGTTGTTTAGGTGGTGGTGGTCAACCCATTCCAACCAACCCCGAAATCAGGCAAAAACGCGCCGAAGCCATTTATGCCGAAGATGAAGGACTGCCAATGCGGAAATCGCATGAAAACCCGGAAGTACAGAAATTATACAAAGATTTCCTGAAAGAACCGCTGGGAGAAGTATCGCATCACCTGTTACACACAAAATATACAAAACGCGAACGCTATTAATTTTTTCTGTTGAGTTAGTAAAAATCCGGTATCTTAGTGGTATCGGATTTTTTTATGGAAGCTATATTTTACACGTATTACAATTCTCCTGTTGGTTGGCTGAAACTAACCAGCACTCCGGATTCTTTATGGTCGGTCTCCTTTGAAGAAATGCAAAATGAAAATTCGTCTGAAATTCCACAAATTCTAAAGGAAAGTATTCAGCAATTGGATGAATATTTCAAAGGCACCCGAAAAGAATTCAAGCTGAAACTAGCCCCTGAAGGTACCGACTTTCAGCAAAAAATATGGAAGCTGGTCGAAAACGTGAAATACGGGCAGACGGCGAGTTATCTTGATATTTCCATTCAATCGGGTTCCGAAAAAAATACACGTGCAGTTGGACTCGCCAATGGCAAAAATCCAATCCCAATCATCATTCCCTGTCACCGGGTAATTGGCTCGAACGGAAAACTTACTGGTTATGCCGGCGGTCTGGAACGAAAACGCTGGTTGCTTTTGCACGAACAACAACATTCTGCGCATTCCGACTTACTCTTCTAGTCCCACATCGGGAAAAATTTCCCATTACAGAAACGTTAAAACACTTCCAATTCTTTTATTCTGCTGATTATCAGCACGCGTTCAATTATGGCCCGGATTTTGGCCTGTAGAAAGCGAAATCAGGAAGATAAAAAGGTAAAAAATAGGGAAGTTTAAAACACCCTGGAAATGGAACTCATACGAGTTCCATTTTTATTTTGCACACTTTCGTGGTAAGCACTATATTCACGAAAAAAAATATGATCCGGCAATACTTCATATTCAGTTTTATATTCCTGTTCGCATTTACACTGCAGGCACAGGAACGCTACCAGAGCGATTGGTTTGATGAAATAAGCGTTGAAACCTACACCTACTCCACTAAGGATGGAGAAAACCTGGATTTGGACATTTACATCCCGCAAGGTGACAACGAAACCGAACGTGCCACCATTATTTATGTTCATGGTGGTGGTTTTAGCGGTGGCGCACGCGACTTTGATGACGTTAAAGAATTCTGCAACCGGATGGCCAATTACGGTTATGTAGTAGCCTCAGTTTCGTACCGCCTGACCAGGAAAGGCGAACCAACAGGTTTTGGATGCGATTGTCCGGTTACCGATAAATTGAACACGTTTAATGCAGCTGTTGAAGACGTTCAGGACGCCACGTTCTTTCTGATTGAAAACAGGGAACAGTTTGGCATCAATCCACAAAAAATAATTCTGGCCGGAAGCAGTGCCGGAGCCGAAACAGTGCTGAATACGGCTTATCAGCCACCTTATTGTTACGGACTTGATTCTGGTCCGGTTTCGTTTGCCGGCGTTATCGGGATGGCAGGCGCTATTCCTGACACCACCGTTATTTACGATGAATCAGCGGTTCCTTCTTTATTATTTCATGGCAGCGACGACAACCTGGTTCCGTATGCAACGGCGCCTCATCATTATTGCGATAAAGATCAACCCGGATATTTGATCCTTCACGGATCGTATACCATTGCCGAAAAGCTGGAAAAACTGCATGTGCCCTACTGGTTGCACACGACCTGCGGAGGAGGCCACGAAATGGCCAGTAAGCCAATGAAAGAATATTTAGATGTTATAGTTGATTTTTGCTATACCTACGTTTTAAAAGGTGATGGCGAGGACAGACGCACCATCGTTGAAGGCAAACAAGATACAGCAAAATATTCACCCTATAATTTCTGCGAAGAATGAAGAAGCTAATATTATTGACACTCGCTATCATGCCATTTACTTTGTTTGCTCAGCAATTCAGTGTTATCAGTTTCAATATCCGGTACAACAATCCCGGCGACGGTATCAACGCGTGGCCCAATCGTATTGCTTTGGTGAATGGCCTGCTTAACTTTTACGAACCCGGTATTTTTGGACTTCAGGAGGCACTTTATGACCAGATTTTGGACATAGAAAAAGGATTGCCGGATTACAAGTGGTTTGGTGTTGGTCGCGATGATGGTGACAAAGCGGGAGAATTTATTCCTATCTTTTATAACACCAAGAAGTTTATCCTTATCGAAAGTGGCCATTTTTGGTTATCGGAAGATTGCAACAAACCCGGTTTGGGCTGGGATGCCGCCTGCAACCGAATAACCACCTGGGGGAAATTCCAGTCTAAAGTTACCGGGAAGAAGTTTTTCGTATTCAATACACATTTTGACCACATGGGTGACGAAGCACGCAAAAACTCAGCAAAGCTTATTCACGAAAAGATAAATGAATTAACCGCAGGAAACGGCTTTCCGGTTATTCTGACCGGTGATTTTAACCTCACACCCGAAACACAACCCATCGGAATGATTAAAAAGTATTTATCCGACAGCCGCGAAATCAGTGAAGAGCCACCGTACGGACCTGTTGGCACGTACAATGGTTTTAAACCCGGTTCGGAAGGCAACAATCGCATCGACTACATATTTGTAAATGATAAAGTAAAAGTGCTAAAATACGCCGCAATCAGCGATACAAAAGAAAACCGATCACCTTCGGATCATTTACCACTGTTTGTGGAGGTGCAGTTGAAATAAAATTGCAATTCTGCCGCTTTTCTTATTTCTTAGCATAATGTTTGAAAAACTAGGTGAACTCATTATAACAATCTCCGATGGAATCTGGGGTGCTCCCATTCTGATCCTGCTGCTCGGTGGCGGATTTTATTTTTTGGTGTACTCCCGCCTGGCACCCTTGCGATACATCGGTCATGCCATTCAAATTCTTAGCGGAAAATATGATGATCCGAATGAAGCGGGTCAGCTGCGGCATTACCAGGCGCTTTCTACGGCACTTGCCGGAACCGTGGGCATGGGAAACATCAGCGGTGTTGCTGTTGCCATTACCATGGGAGGTCCGGGCGCTATTTTCTGGATGTGGGTTTCAGCACTTCTCGGAGTGAGTACCAAATTTTTTACCTGTTCGCTGGCCGTTATGTTTCGCGGGAAAGATTCAGCCGGCGAAATCCAGGGTGGCCCCATGTATTACATCACCGAAGGATTGGGGAAAAACTGGAAGCCGGTAGCCATCTTTTTTTCGATAATGGCTATGATCGGCGTCTCTCCCCTTTTTCAGGCCAACCAGTTAACACAAATGATTCGCGACGTATTATTGGTTCCTAACAATATTGGCGGTTCGTTCACCACCAATCTTGTTACGGGTATCTTTCTTGCAATTATAGTTGGGCTGGTGGTTATTGGCGGTATAAAACGAATTGGAAAAGTAACCGGCAGTTTGGTACCAACTATGGTTGTGCTCTATTCGGTTACTGTTCTATATATCATTTTTTCACATCCTGCCGAAATCATTCCTGCCTTTAAAACCATTTTTGCCGACGCATTTACCGGCAATGCAGTTCTCGGTGGTTCGCTCGGAGCAATAATAATTACCGGTGTTCGTCGCGCCGCGTTTTCAAACGAAGCCGGATTGGGAACTGCCCCAATGGCACACGGTGCGGCTAAAACCAACGAGCCCATTCGCGAAGGATTGGTAGCTATGCTCGGACCAATCATTGATACCATAGTAGTATGTACTATGACTGCTTTAGCCATTATTGTTACCGATACCTGGATTGAAAGTAACGCCGATGGTATTACATTAACTGCTCATGCTTTTGATACGGCAATACCCATTTACGGCAAATATATCCTCTCGGTTTGCGCCATATTTTTCTCCATGTCAACCATGTTTGCCTTCCCGTATTACGGGGTAAAATGCCTGGGTTTTGTTGCCGGAGTAAAATACCAGCACCTTTACAATTACATTTTTGTACTGGTCATCATTATCGGAGCTGTTTCTAACTTAAGGGTTATAATCGGATTAATCGATATTTCCTTTGCACTGATGGCCTTTCCAACCGTTATTACTACCATTCTTCTTTCGCCACATGTGAAGAGGGCAGCAAAGGATTATTTTACACGTCTGAAGGCAGAAAAGTTATAGCTGCTGAAAAACATCAATTTACGCCTTGTGAGTTCTATTGTTTTATTGTAATATTGTTGTATTACAATATAGCTCTATAATATTATTTCAAAATGATAGATTTTAAACTCGATCCAAAAGCGGGAGTCCCATTTTACCGACAAATAATTGATCAGATTAAATACGGGATTGCTACCGGGAATCTGAAGGTTGGAGAACAGCTACCAACAGTCAGATCGCTTGCCGTTGAACTCAAGGTGAACTTAAACACCGTATCGAAAGCATACAAGGAACTGGAGATTCAGAATATTCTTGAAACCCAGTTGGGATCGGGTACATTTATCGGCAACATCGAGGTAAAAGTGTCACCAAAAGAAAAAAAGGAAAAACTCCAGGGAATCTGTCGCGAGTTTTTGACCATTGCCTCCAGTTACGGCTTCAGTTTGAACGATATGATAGCAGAATTGAATACCATGCAATCAAAAACAAATCAATAAAAACCTTTAAAACTTAAGTCATGAAATATGTATCTCGAAACCTCCGGGTTTTTAATCCCATCTCCACAACTATTTTGCTGGTTCTGTTAAGTGTAACCGGCCTGCTGTTCTATTTCGAACAAATCAATGTAGTAACACTTGTTGTTGCAGTGTTATTTTCGTTTCTGATTGCCACATCCATTCACATTGCAGATCAATGGGAAAAGGCAGTTGTGTTGCGAATGGGAAAATTTACCGGACTGCGCGGTCCCGGCCCGTTTATGATCATCCCGATTATTGACAAAGTAGACAGCTACATCGACCAGCGAATCCGGGTTACAGATTTTAAAGCGGAACAAACACTTACTAAAGATACGGTGCCGGTGAATGTTGATGCAGTTGTGTACTGGACAGTTTGGGATGTGGAAAAATCCGCTCTGGAGGTTCAGGACTACATTAAAGCCGTTGGTTACATTGCACAAACCGGTTTACGCGAGATAATTGGAAAACACGAACTGGCCGACCTCTTGCAACACCGCGAGAAAATTGCTGAATCGATGCAGGTAGCCTTAGACGAACATACCAATCCTTGGGGAATTACCTGTCAAACAGTTGGGATAAAAGATGTGGTAATTCCGGCCGCTTTAGCCGATGCCATGAGTAAGCAGGCACAGGCCGAACGTGAAAGACAGGCACGCGTTATTCTCGGAACAGCCGAGACTGAAATTGCAGTAAAATTTGAAGAAGCCAGTAAACGTTACATCAACAATCCGGTTGCTCTCCAACTGCGTGGTATGAATATGCTTTTTGAAGGACTAAAAGAAAAAGGATCGATGGTTATCGTTCCCAGCTCCGCATTAGACTCCATGAATTTGGGGGCAATGGGAGGGCTTGTATCTCTTGCAAAAAGCAATGAACAATAAACTATATCATTCATTTAAAAACAAAAACAATGTCACTAGCCGATTTATTAAAACAAAACTTTATTGATGGAGGTCCGTTTTTTATGACACTCCATTACCTGATGTGGGTGTTGGTAATAATTTTCACCTTTCGCGCTGCAAAGATCATTCGCTCAGCGAATAACGATTACAAAAAACTGGAAAAATTAAACACTACAATCCTCTTTATTGGTGGATTTGGATTGCTGTTCTCCTTATTCTATCGTATCATGGGTTTGTACAGTGCGTTCTCGGTTCTGGAAACTACCAGTGACATCTCTCCAACACTGGTTGCCGGCGGATTTAAAACATCATTGGTAGCCCCGTTATATTCGCTTTTGTTGTTTCTGGTTACCGTAATTATTTGGTTTATTTTTCGACTCAAAATTATCGATCAAAAATTGTCAGCCTAATTTAGTTTGCTCATCCGACAACAAAAAACAATGTTCAAAAACTCAGAAGAATCTTCTCATTAATGCGAAGATTCTTTTTGTTTCAGTAAATTAGTACAGTAACAGTAAAACTTGATATGGATAAACTCGAAAAAGCATTTTACCACGACGGTTTTCAGTTGGGAATGAAAGCCTCTTCACCCGAAATGACCGACGAAAAACTATTTTCGGCACTGGCTGAAATGTATGCGGCTATCGATGCTTTAACGCATTCGTTGCATGAATTTGCCATACAGCAGGGACAAACTATTGCCTGCAAAAAAGGATGTGAGTGGTGTTGCCACCAACCCGTTTTTGCCATGGATTATGAGCTTTCATACCTGAAAAACTACATTGAAAATAAGATAAATCCGGAAGATCAGACACAAATAAAAAAGCGAGCGGCTCAAAAAGATGAAAAACTAAAACCGCTGAAAGGCGATGCTTTGTTGAACGCCAAACATCCTTGCCCCTTGCTCAAAGACGGAGCCTGCATGGCTTACGAAGCACGTCCGATGGCCTGCCGGATTTACCTGTCGTCGAGTGTTGAAACTTGCCTTCAGTTTTTCAAGGTTCCTGATGATAAAAACAACTACCCTGCCCTGCTTGATTTTCCGATGCGGGCAGGCAGAATACTGAACGAAGGATTTCGGGCAGCGCTAAAAGCGAATAACATTAATGTTGAGGAATTTAGAATTGAAGAAAAACTAAAGTAAACTACGCCATTTTATAATCGAACCCGTACCGGGTTCTTTTCCTTTTCAGGTTGATTCCTTTTACTAAAATCTAATCCGTACCGGATTATCAGGCCTCAAGCCACAACTCAGTATGAGTTGGCTTATCATAGCAGATAGATTCATTTGGTTCAGCAACCCTGTAAGGGTTGGAATATGCTATTCACTAACGAACTGGAAAATTAGGTTAATAAGAACAATCAGGGATTCTTTCTATAGTTCCTCCATTTCGATACCAGCTTCCCTGAATTTATCTTCCAAGACCTCGGGTGAAACAGGTCTTCCGTTCCGGGTGAGAACAGTGGTGATCTTTGCATCAACCATTAGTTTTTCATCGCTCTTTCGAATAACCTGCTGCTGGAAAATAATACGTAACCTACCTTGTTTGCCCATTTTCAAGCGCACCAGAAAATCGTCAGCCGGGCGAAGCGGGAACTTATAATCCAGTTCGGCACGGATCACCACAGCATCGATGCCATCGTTGTGCAGCTGGGCAAAATCCAAACCTACATGGTGCAAAAATTTATGCCGGCAATGTTCCAGGTAATTCTGGTAAACCGAGTTGTTTACTATTCCCTGCAAATCGCATTCGTAATCGCGTACCTGGAGTTCTATTTCGAAATGATGATCGGACATTGGTAAAAGGTAATTTGTTGTGATTTATTGAGATTGATGGTAACTGAAAACAGCTTGATGAAGATTGAATAAGATTGATGGGATTGAAGGAGATTGTAGCTTTCAATTACAATAAATCACTACAAATCACTTTCAATCACTCTCCCTTTACTTCACCTCAAAGTCAAGCAGTTTTTTGTTTTCGAGGTAACCTTCAAGACGATCGCCTATTTGCACCGGTCCAACTCCTGCCGGCGTTCCGGTATAGATCAGGTCGCCAATTTTTAGCGTCACATACTTCGAAACATGCGCAATAATTTCATCAAAGCCAAAGATCATCAAACCCGAGTCGCCTTCCTGAACCGGTTTACCATTAATGTTCAATTTAAACTGAATGGATTCATCATCCGGGAAAATACTTTTCGACAGGAAGTTAGTGCTGATAACGGCCGAACTATCGAAAGCCTTTGCCTTTTCCCAGGGTAATCCTTTTTTTCGCAACTGTTCCTGCACGTCGCGTGCGGTGAAGTCGATTCCCAGGCCGATATCGTCGTAATAGCGGTGTGCAAATCGTTTCTCGATATTCTTCCCGATACGGTTGATCTTGATCACCAGTTCAATCTCGTGATGCAGATCCTTCGTCCAGTCGGGAATATAAAACGGATCGTTGTTACGAAGCAGCGACGAATCGGGCTTCATAAAAAATATGGGTTCTTCGGGAAGATCATTGCCCAACTCCCGGGCATGTTCCACATAATTTCGTCCTATGCAAATAATCTTCATGATATTAAGCTTCTGGCGCAAGCTCAAGCCACGGGCTCTACTTGCTCATCATTTTTAATTTTAACTGTGTTAGCACCTTTTTGGTGTACAGCGGAAATTCACTGTTGAGTATCCAGCCAAAATAACCGGGTTGTTCCTCCAGCACCTTTTCAACCGGAACTCCTTTATTTTTACCAAAATTGAAAACCGGAACTCCGTCGTCGTCGTAAACAATTCGGCCCACAAAATCGATGTTTCGGTCGTACGAAGAAAACTCACTCAGTTTATCCACATCGTTTACAATGGGTTTCGATTTAACGCCACGATTGTCTTCGTAATCAACATCTTTGTACACATCAAGCTGCGACTTCAACACTTCGTAAGTTGCTTTGGTATCGGCCATAGCACTGTGCGCATCAATAAGTTCCTGTCCGCAGTAAAACTTATAGGCAGCCGCCAGGGTTCGCTTTTCCATTTTATGGAAGATGGCCTGAACATCAATAAACTTCCTTTTCTTCAGATCAATATCAACATCGGCCCGTAAAAATTCTTCGGCCAGCAAAGGAATATCAAAACGGTTGGAGTTGAATCCTCCCAAATCGCAGCCTTCAAGAAACTGAGCCAGTGTTTTGGCCACTTCTTTAAACGTTGGAGCATCCTTTACATCCTCGTCGTAAATTCCGTGAATTAATGATGCTTCTTCGGGAATAGGCATTTCAGGATTTAAGCGGAGTAGTTTTTCTTCTTCGCTACCGTCGACATTTACTTTAATAAGTGCAATCTCCACAATACGGTCGGTAACAATATTGATCCCCGTAGTTTCGAGGTCGAGAAAAACAATCGGATTTTTTAAATTTAACTGCATGAGTTGGTATGAATTAAAAAAGGTACCCTAAAACCTGCTGATTCCCGGATACCTTTTCTTTGTTTCTTATTTATGATTATGCATTAATCATCATCGGCATTAAGAGCATCAACATGTCTTCATCTTCGTCGTCGGTTTCGGCCGGCAACAACAATCCGGCTCGTGTTGGGTCGCTTAGTTCAACCTTAACGTCGCCCGCTGAAATATTGGTAAGAATTTCCTGCAGGAAGGTCGATTTGAATCCAATTTCGATTTCATCACCTTCGTATTCGCAGCCCAGTTTTTCAACTGCAGAAATCGAGAAGTCGATGTCCTGCGCAGAAACCACAAGCTGGCCTTCGTTAATGTTCAGTTTGATCAGGTTACTGGCCTGGTTCGAGAATACCGAAACACGTTTCACGGTATTGAAGAAATTCAAACGGTCGATGATCATTTTGTTTGGATTGTTGGTTGGAATCACCGAATTGTAACTTGGGTAATTTCCTTCAACCAACCGACAGATCAGCTTATAATTGCTTAAAGTGAAAAACGCATTTTTATCGTCGAATTCCATTTTAACATCGAATTCCTCTTTGGGCAACAGGCTTTTCAACAAGCTGGCCGGCTTTTTGGGAAGAATGAATGATGATTCGAATTCAGCTTTGGCATCCATTCTTCTGTAACGCACCAGTTTATGTGCGTCCGACGCCACAAAACTCATAAAGTCAGGCGTTAACTCTACATAAATACCGTTCATTACCGGACGTAATTCATCGTCGGCAGTAGCAAATAAAGTTTTTTCTATCCCCTTTTGCAGCACCACGTGACTTACATCGATCGACGAAGCAGCATCTTCATCCAGTTCAGGTTGTTCAGGAAAATCTTCTGCGTCCTGCCCCATGATACTGAACTTACCGTTATCGGAGAATATCTCCACCTGGAACGATTCAGAATCGATCTGAAATGTCAGCGGCTGTTCCGGAAATTCCTTCAAAGTATCGGTGATCAATTTTGCGGGTACTGCTACCGCTCCTTCGCCCTCAATATTATCCAGCTCGAGACTTGTGATCAACGTTGATTCGAGGTCGGATGCAGTGATCGTTAATTCTGTTTCGCTAATCTGAAACAGGAAATTATCAAGAATTGGCATCGTACTTTTACTGCTGATAACCTTGCTGATTGCTGCCAGGTGACTCAGTAATTCGGTGCTGGAAACTACAAACTTCATCTGTTAATTTTTAATTTTATTAAAGCAGAAAATGAAATCAGGCTACAGTTAAATACCACGCTTAGAGCGAATTTCATTTGCAGGCTTATTTCATTTTGTATTGTTGCTATTTGATTTTTACTTTCGGCTTAGCCTGAATTAATTACTAATCCTAGTACACGAATATACAAACTTTAATGATATTACCTACCACGAATTTATTGAATTTACCCCGATTTTATGAACGTGCATAACGGCGTCTTCTGATGAAATTGTACAACACTCCGAAAACGCTTAAGAAGAGAATTGGCGCTAACACATTCAACCACTGCCACAAGGCTTTTTCTTCGCGTAAGCGCACCTCATCAAGCAAGCGCAATTTAAGTGTCCGGTTGCGCAATTGCATCACTCCCCTGTCGTCGTTCAGGTAGAAAATGGTGTTCATTAAAAATTCCTTGTTTCCCCAAACGCGATTCGACACCCGGTCGTAACCCAGTTGCTGAAATTGCGGCGATGTGCCTGAGTAATCCACCTTATTGGCAATTAAACCGGCATCGGCAATAACAACCATTTTAGTGGGTTTACTTTCGTTGAGCACCGAGGCCGAAGAAAATCCAAGTTGCTCAACCATCCGGTTCTGGTAAAGCGAAGTGAAGGTTCCTTCAATCAAAACTCCAACGGGGATAAATGCTTCGGTAAACAGTTCACGCGCCGGCGGATTATCGATATTCTGCAAACTCACCGACGAAGGTGATTTCACACGGCGCGCGTATGGCGAGGTGGATAAAATAACGGATTTTTGCAATTTGCCATTGCCCGAAACCGTATCGATTGAGGATACATATTCACTAAAAACCTTGTTCAGGTTTCGGCTAAGCGGATGATTATCGCTAGGAATCAAAAGCGGAGAATAGTACCACGGATGCAAGGTATATTGGGGCTGTGCACCTGCAGGAGCGGTATTAACAGCGATCTGCGCACAAATAACATCCTGAAGCAATTCGTAATTCAACCGAACACCATATTTAAATAACTGATCGCCGAGGTTAATATCGTGCGGAAAAGCAAATGTACGGAAGCCGCGCGAAAGGCTGTCGGTATTTACTTGCACCGGATCAATCAGCCAAACCACTTTACCTCCGTTCATAATGTACTGATCGATGATGAACTTATCGGCTTCAGCAAATGACTCTTTTGGTCCGGCAACAATCAGGATATCAAAATTATCGGCATATTTTCCGAGTATATCAGTGTTAATGCGTTTTACATCGAAATCGCCCGACAGCGAGTTGGCAAAATCCATCACCTGGTACATATCAAATTCGCCGTGACCCTCGAGAAAAGCAACAGTGGAGCGTTTTGTGCGCGAAAGTTGCTGAAAAGCGTTTATCAGCTCGTATTCCACACTTTCAATCGAATGATTAATGTTGTACAAACCCGAAAAATCCTGGTTATTTTTCAGGAAATTCACGGCAACTTCTTTTCCTCCCATGCGAATCAACGCTCCGGGGAAAATGAGTTTTGAGCTAATTCCCTGCTCGTTTTTATGTCGGAAACTGGTAGGTTGGATTCCTTTTTGGTACAGCTGCTCAATCAGTTCCTCTCGTTTTTCCTTGTTGCCAATCCGGTAAGGATCGGTAATCGTTATCCGAATAGGTTGATCGGCGTAACTGTTCAGTACAGCAATTTTTTCGAATACTTCGCGCTGCAATTTTTTTAATCCGGGTTCGAGTTCGCCTTCCAGAAAAAATTCGACAGAGACAGGCTCCGGAATTTCAGAAGCAATTTGTTTGCTGACGGGCGAAAGCGAGTAGCGTTTGTCGACTGTAAGGTCGATTCGAAATAAAAAGTTTGTGGATCCAAAAAATACGATCAGCGCTGCCAATCCGACAAAAATCGCGCTTCTTCTGTGTTTTTTCGACCGTAATTTTCCTTTCCGAAGCAGCAGTGAAGTGGCGTATAAAAACAGGAAAGCCATGCCCAGAAAATAGACAACATCCTGTAGATCGATTACCCCACGCGACGCCGAAAGGTAATGTTCGTTGATGCTGAACCAAAGCAAGATTTGCTCAAGCAGGTAAGGAATTTCAGATGAGGCAATAAATTCGAAGCCAAGATAAAATATAAAAGAAAGAGCCATTGCAAGTATAAAACTCACAATTTGGTTATCGGTGATCGATGAAGAAAAAACACCGATGGCCACATAAATCGTCGCAAGAAAAAACAAACCAAAAAACGATCCCCATGTTGCTCCGGTATCGATACTTCCTACCGGATTTCCCAGGTAATAAACCGACAGGAAATACAAGAGCGTTGGCGCCAGCGAAAATACAACCAGCACCATTCCGGCCAAAAATTTGGCCAGCACAAGTTGAAAATCGGAAATGGGACGGGTTAACAGAATTTCGATGGTTCCGCTTCGTTTTTCGTCGGCAAAAAAGCGCATGGTAATGGCCGGCACCAAAAATAGATACAACCACGGCGCCAACAGAAATAGCGGCTCAAGTGTGGCATAACCACTGTCGGGGATGTTGTAATTGCCCGGAAACACCCACAAAAACAAAGCGCTTACCAGCAGAAACACAAACACGGCCAGGTAGCCGATCAGCGATCCTAAAAACGATTTTATTTCTTTCTTAAAAAGACTAAACACTTTCGTATATTTTACTGAAATACAATTAAATATCGAATCATTCCAAGACTCATTCCCAACGCAATTAAACCATAAAGATATAAGATTATCACACCTTTTTTCTTGCCGATTTTTTCAATTAACTCTTTCTCATCACGCTCTACGACCCATTTTTTCGACAAGGCTTTATGTTTTCGTCTCCAACTGTTTTGTCCAATATATCCAAAACATTCAAATTCACTAGTTCTTATAAACTCATAGAATTCGCTGTAATTATCAATTATCGGATCAGCAACCTGGTAACGTTTCCCATCTTCAAATTCTAAAATTACGGAATGGGACCTTGAATAGCGATACCCTCCATACAATGCAGTGGCATATTGTTTTAGCTGATCAGGGCTGTATTTTTTTGATTCAAACAGAAAAAACTTAAGCGTGAAACTGTCCTTTTCAATTTCAAGCTCCTTTACCAACGTTTTTCCCACAACTAAGAAAACGAATACTAAAAACAAGAACAACAAAAAAATTGATGATGTCCAAATGTATGGATGAGACAAGTTTTTTGCAGATGCCGTTAAACTCCCCATCAGCAGCAACACCACTAAAAAATTTACGATGTAAAACCGAACAGCATTGCTCCAACTCTTATTTAGGTAAAACAATTTTTTCATCGAAGTAATGAAACCATTTTTTCTGCAGCACGTTTCGAACAACCCGGTTCACCCATCATTTTTGCCAGGCTTTCGTAATCAGTCAAAATTCCGGACCGGTAGTTTTCATCGTAAAGCAGTTGTTGCATTTCGCATTTTACATTGCTGAAAGTCATTTTCTTCTGAACATATTCCTTCACGATTTCGCGATCCATGATGATGTTGGGTAGCGAAACACCTGCCATTTTAAAAATTATGTTGCGAAATACAAAATCCGTCAGCCAGCCGCCTTCAACTTTATAAATTACCGTTTGCGGAACACGTAACAAAGCCGTTTCGAGCGCTGCCGTACCCGAAGCTACCAGGGCGGTATGTGCATTATTCAGCAAATCGTAGGTCTGGTCGTAAATGATTTCGACTTCTGATCCTTTTAACAAATTTATGTACAATTCGCTTTTCACACTTTTTACACCGGCTACCACAAATTTAAAATCGGGAAATTCACTAGCAATCTTGGCCATCAGTGGCAAAGTGCGTTTAATTTCCTGTACCCGGCTTCCGGCGAGCAAAGCCACCAAAGGCATTTCTCCCAGATTATTTTTGCTGCGAAATTCTGTTTCCGACAATGCCTTCTCCCGAAAACTCTTCAGCGAATCCATCAGCGGATTCCCAACATAATGCACATCAATCGAATGCTTTTTGTAAAACTCGGTCTCGAAAGGAAAAATGGTGAATATTTCATCAACAAACTCCCTGATTTTCTTCACCCGGTATTCTTTCCAGGCCCAGAGTTTTGGCGAAATGTAATAGAAAACTTTCAGCTTATGTTGTTTGGCAAATTCAGCAATTCTCAGGTTAAATCCCGGGTAATCGATCAAGATCAGAACGTCGGGTTGAAATTCGAGTATGTCCTTTTTACACAGCTCCAGGTTTTTACCGATTGTCCTCAGGTTTAAAACAACATTTACGATTCCCATAAATGCCATTTCGCGGTAGTGTTTTACCAACTCGCCACCAACATTTTGCATCAGGTCGCCACCAAAAAAGCGAAATTCGGCTTCCTTATCGGCAAGCTGTAATTCCTTCATTAGGTTTGAACCGTGTAAATCTCCCGATGCCTCGCCTGCAATTAGGTAATAGCGCATATTAAATCGCTCTTGAAATTAACACAACAAAGGCATAAAGCAGTGTGGCTGCAAGAACACCACGCGCCGCTTTTTCGTATTTTAAATGCAGAAATCCCCAGAAAATGGCCAGGTTGGCAAAAATACACAGACTACCCACTTTTAAGAGTACATGAATTTTCCAGAGGCTTTTTATATAATCGGAAAATGTCAGCGAACTGTCGTTTACCAGGTAAACGATAACAAAAATGAAAAGCGGCAAAAGCATCCCGGCAAGGAGGCCAATCCCGAGTTTGTCGAGTTTATTTCCGCGATTTCGTTGCATCTTAAAATCCCCATTTTTTGAGTTCTTCCATCGATTGGTAGCTGGTCATATCAACAGAAACGGGAACGATGGATGCAAAATTGTTTTTAAGAGCAAACAAGTCGGTTTCGGTGGCTTCCTCCTCAAAATTTTTGAAGTAGCCCGCCAACCAGTGGTATTCACGTCCGTGTGGATCGGTACGTTTTTCAAACTCTTCCACCCATTTTCCATGCGCCTGCCGACACAATTTAATACCCTTGGGTTTTCCCTTCGGAATATTCACATTGAGGCAGGTAAATTCCGGAATTCCATTTTCGATGACATTTTGAAAAACCTTCGCCACAATTAACTTGGCTTTCGAGAAGTCGGCATCAGGACTGTAATCGTCGAGCGAAAATCCAACAGAAGGCACACCGTGTAAACTGCCTTCAATTGCTGCTCCCATGGTACCGCTGTAAATTACGCTTACCGATGCATTCGATCCGTGATTGATTCCGGAAACCACGTAGTCCGGTGTCCTGTCGAGCAAACTGTTAAAACTTAGCTTGACACTGTCAACCGGGGTTCCGTTGCATTTGTAGGTAGGTGCACCATGAATTTCTTCAACCGGAGTAGCACGAAGCGGGTGATCAACCGTAATTCCACAGGCTTTCCCTGACATTGAAACTTCCGACGAAATTACAATGACCTCTCCAAAAAATTGCATCACTTCAACCAACTCGCGTAATCCCCTGGCATGAATGCCATCGTCGTTGGTAACTAATATTAATGGTTTTTCCGTCATATTTTTATTTGAGTGAAGGACAAAGATAGTTAGAAAATAACAGGGAAAAAGGAGTCTGTCAAATTAATAAGTCAAATAATATGTAGCCGCTTATTTTGCTTTTTAAGAGTTCGAGTCATGTACTGTCTTCAAAATATCTGACTCCAAAATAGGAATTTATAACCCCCGGTTTGGGCATTGGATTTTTCTTTTTACTTCATCGGCAATGTAATTTTGTATCCGGACACTGAGGAAGAACACTTCCTGTACTATACTACAAAATTGAAGTAACGATTTAAAGACAAACCCTAAGTCTCAGCAATGAAAACCCTTTTGCTTTTCATCTTAGTAAGTTTATTCGCACTGACCAGCCAGGCACAGTGGTCGTATAAATTTTTATCGAAAGAAAAACACTTCGTATATTCATCGGGCGATTTTGTCATGGGTAAACAAAACGGCGGGGGCATCAGTGTAAACTACATTTACAATAATAAATTAACGGTAAATATTGGTTACTCAGCTACTGTGAAAACAAGTGCCGATTTACCTGCAGAAATCCTGAAATCGACAGAAAACCTGGTTCCTGCTTTTTCTACAGATCCCTTCTCCAACTCAGAGAACATTCGCATTCTGGTAGGCCGGGTAATAAATGTTAACCGCGAAGGTACCGTCCGACTTTTGCTGCAGGGTGGCCCAGGTATTTATACCACGCGCGAACCATCCTTTACCGTAAAATCAAATACTTACGACTACCAAACCGAAGCCACCAAAAGCATTAGCCTGGTGTTGCAACCTAAAATTGAAATGCCATTATTTGCAACCCTCGGACTTTCTGCAGGGCCAATGGTTATCTTTAATGAAAGCGAGCACTACTTCGGTGCCGGAATCGGTTTGATGTATGGAATTCTGGGTAAAAATTAGCACCCTCCGTAAAAATCTCTCCATACACTTCCTTATATTCATGTAAATAGTAATATGGCTTTTGAATTTTTTCCGATCAAAAGTTTGCATACGTGTTTCTTAAAAGTTGATTTTTTTTTTGTAGCTTAGGTTCCACAGAGATCAGGATCAGGCTGACACCTGTGTAATGTTCAGTGACGCATATGAGGAAAATTTTAGCCGTAGACGATCATCCTATTAACCTGGATTTATTGGAACAGATTATTAAGATCTTTTATCCGGGTTTTGAGTTCCTTGGTGCTAAATCGGGCGAAGAAGGGATTACTCGTGCCATCGAGTTTCAGCCGGATTTGATTTTGCTGGATATTATGATGCCCGGCCTGAATGGTTACGATACCTGTAAAGAACTAAAGAAAGACCCGAAAACGAAACACATCCCGATAATAATGGTTTCAGCTTTGGGGCACGACAGCAATGAGCGCATTAAAGGCCTGGATGCAGGAGCCGATTCTTTTCTTTCAAAACCTTTCGATAAAGTTGAGTTGCGTGCACAGATTAACGTGGCCCTTCGGATCAAAGACTATCAGGAACGACTGAAATCGCTGAATGCGGAGCTCTTGCTTGCAGAGGAACGCGAGCGCAGAAGAATTGCTGAAAACCTTCACGACTGCCTCGGCCAAACCTTGTCGCTGGCTTATATGAACCTTACTTCAATTGACATTAACGGATGTGCGCCAAAGGTGAAAAAGACTTTCGATTTTACAACTGAATTAATAAACAAAGCAGTAAAAGAATCACGTTCGTTAACTTACGACCTCAGCCCGCCCATTCTTTATGAACTCGGCCTTATACCAGCCGTAAAATGGAAACTCGAAGAATTTGAAAGCAAGCATAAAATTCAAACACAGCTTTATTTTGACGATAAAAATCCTGAAATCAAAAAAGAATTCACCATTTTTCTGTTTCGTATAGTGGTTGAATTGCTCAACAATATTGTTAAGCACGCAAAAGCCAGCAATGTTGAGGTTAGAATTGAGTCGGAGAACAATTTATTTAAAATGACTGTTACTGACAACGGGTGTGGAATAGACACCAACAAAATAAAGGATACAAGAATTAAGAACGGGGGATTTGGATTATTCAGCATTAGCGAAAGAATGGAAAACATTAACGGATCGTTTCATATTCAACCCGCGGAGAAAGGTACTGTTGCAGAAATTGTTTTGCCTTTGTACAACCGAAGTACAACATAAATAGAAACAAACACTAAACCGAAAAAACATGAAGATAAAAATAGTAGTGGCCGATGATCACCAGCTTTTCAGGGAAGGGATTGCAAATTTGCTGGAAAATGACGATGCGATCGAGGTAATCGGACAGGCTGAAAACGGACAAATTGCGATTGAAAAGGTTAAAGAATTAAAACCCGATATTTTACTGACAGATATAGCCATGCCCGAAATGAACGGCATGGAAGCAACCCGCAAACTGAAGAAACAATTTCCCGATCTTAAAATAGTTGCCCTATCCATGCATTCTGATAAGCAATTTGTAAAAGGAATGCTAGAGGCAGGAACCGACGCCTACCTCCTTAAAAACTGTACGCACAAGCAATTACTGGAAGCTGTGCACACAGTTTACTGCGGAAAAAAATATTTAAGCCAGGACATTACAGAACTGGTAATTTCGGGCTATCTCGACGGGCCGGATACAGCCGATGACAAATACGATCAGCTTTCGGAACGTGAAAAAGAAATCTTCTTACTACTTGCGGAAGGAGTATCAACGCGAGAAATTGGAGAAACGCTTTTTATCAGTGTAAAAACGGTTGGAACACACAAACAAAACATTCTCGAAAAACTGGAACTTAAGAACAGCTCAGAGGTAGTAAAATACGCCCTCAAAAAAGGACTTATTCAACTCGATTAAGTAAAATTTGAGGTTCGTACCACTATCGCACACCTGATTTAGTTAGCAGAAGGTATTTTTCAAACCATCTGTTCTGCTTGTTTTATTTTCTTTTGCTAGATTCATGCGTCGTTAATATTTCATGTTCTTACTCATTGTGGTAAAATTCAAAGCAGTAATAGCATGTCCTAAATCGATTTAAATGAATAAAAAAATTGTTGTACTTGGAGCCGGTCTGGTAGGAAGTGTTATTGCCAAAGATCTTTCAAAGAATTACGATGTTACCAGCGTCGATATCGATTCGAATTCTTTTCAAAAGTTTAAGGACCATCCGCAAATTAAAACGATGGTAGCGGATTTGAGCATTCCGGAAATAATAAGAAATACTGTAGCCGCATTCGACATGGTAATTGGAGCCGTGCCTGGTTTTATGGGCTACCAGACCATGAAAGCAGTTATTGAAGCCGGTAAAAACATGGTGGATATTTCGTTTATGCCGGAGGATTTTCTGCAACTAAACGGGCTGGCACAAAAACATAAAGTTACGGTTGTTGCCGATTGTGGCGTTGCTCCGGGGATGGGGAACATTATTCTGGGGCATCACAACAAAAATATGCATGTTATATCATACGAGTGCCTGGTTGGGGGTTTGCCATTTAAACGCGAATGGCCCTACGAATACAAAGCTGTATTTTCTCCCATCGATGTAATTGAAGAATACACACGTCCGGCTCGCTTCATTCAGAATTACGAAATGGTGACACGTGAAGCCTTGTCGGATCCGGAACTGGTGCAATTCGACGAAGTTGGAACGCTGGAATCGTGGAACTCCGACGGTTTGCGTTCGCTGATGCAAACCATGAAAAACGTACCCGACATGATTGAAAAAACGCTGCGTTACCCGGGATGCGTCGAATACCTGCGGGTATTACGCGAGTCGGGATTCTTTTCCTACGACGAAATAGAAGTGAACGGCACTAAAATCCGCCCGATAGATGTTACTGCCAAACTCTTGTTTCCGAAATGGCAGTTGAAAGATGGCGAAGAAGATTTTACCATCATGCGGATAACGATAAAAGGTACCGAGAACGGCACCGAAAAAACTTACACTTACAATTTATTCGACCGTTTCGATCGGGAAAACAAGATCATTTCGATGGCGCGCACAACGGGATACACCTGTACGGCAGCTGCCAATCTTCTGCTCGATGGCGGCTTTAACGATTATGGTGTTCATGCACCGGAATTGCTGGGAGCAGGCCCCGGCAACCTCACTTACATTTTAAAATACCTTGAAGAAAGAAATGTGATTTATAAAATTGAAGAGGGAAGCAAAATAAAATAGAAAATTCAATACATAGTTTGAAAATGAAAAAAATTACTGCACTGTTACTATTCCTGCTTTTCGGGAACCTGCTCTTTGCTCAAACCGAAAAGCGACCTTTAACGTTTGAAGAAATTCTGAAATGGAATCGCATTACCGAAACAAAACTGTCGAACAATGGCAAGTACATTGTTTACAAAGAAGAACCGTGGAAAGGTGATCCTGTACTAAAAGTTACCACACCCAAAGCCGAAGAACAGGCATCAATTGCCTGCGGTACGGACGCCAAGATCACAGCCGACTCAAAATTTCTGATCTATACTCTGAAAGCGCCTGAAGATTCAGTGAGAACTCTGAAGCTGAAAAAAACCAAAAAGGATGATCTTCCGAAAGATGTGTTGGTGATCTATGATCTTCAGAAGAATAATTCAGAAATGATTCCAAATCTGAAATCAGTGAATGTTCCTGAAAAATGGTCGGGATGGATCGCCTACCAGGCAGAACCTGACAGTGTTCCGAAATCGGATAAAAAGAAAGATAAAGACGCAGCGTTACCGTTGATCATAAAAAACCTGACCACAAACGAAACGATCGAAATACCTGCGGTAAGTGATTACAAACTGGCCGAAGAGAAAGAAGTACTTGCTTTTGTTTCGGAAGGCGACAGCACATTTGCCTCAGGTGTTTACGTATTTAACCTGAACAATAATGCACCAAAACAAGTACTCGATGGAAAAGGAAAGTTCAAACAATTAACACTGAATAAAACCGGTGAGCAGCTGGCCTTCCTTGCCGATACTACTGATGCTGATGAACCGGAATTCGCTTTGTATTTATCAGCCGGAGATGAATTGGCTGAGATTGTTGTCGCAAACAATAATGATGCGCTCCCTGAAGATTGGGTGATCAGTGAAAACGGCGGTCTTACTTTTTCCGAAAACAACAAGCGCTTGTTTTTTGCTACGGCTCCTGCTACAGCGCCGAAGGATACTACCATTCTTGAAGAAGAAATTCCGGTTCTGGACATTTGGCACTGGAACGAAGAAGAGTTACATACCGTTCAGCTGAAAAACAAAAGCCGCGACGAAAAGAGAAGCTACCTGGCCGTATTTCACATCGACGCTGAAAACGTAGTTCAACTCGAAACCGAGCAGTTTACGGGAATTCGCCAGATTAAAGAAGGCGATGCCGATCAACTGCTGGCATACTCCAACCGCCCGTATGCTGTGCAATCGATGTGGGAAGGCAGCCCTGATCATCTGGATTTTTACCTGGTGGACATTTACACCGGTAAGGCAGAACTGTTTAAGCAGGATTGTCGTGCACGGCCGATGGTTTCGCCTGAAGGTAAGTTTGTTTACTGGTACGATGCCATGGATACGACCTGGAATACCTATGAAATTGCAAGCGGAAAAGAATATTGCATTACAACACCTGCAACAATTCAGGTGGCCGACGAATTGAATGATATTCCCAATCCACCTAACTCATACCGCTTAGCCGGATGGCTTGAAAATGATGCAGCCTTGCTGATCTACGACCGTTTTGACATCTGGAAAGTGGATCCAACAAATTCAGGCGAACCGGATAACCTAACACAAAACGGAAGGGATTCAAAAGTGAGTTACCGTGTTGTACGTTTTAATCCCGAGCCCAATGAAGGAATCAGTCCTGATGAAACAATGATTCTGGAAGCACATAACGAAGTAACACGCGCTGATTCCTATTTTACTTTCGATATGGAAAAACCCGGAAAGCAAAAAGTGTTGTTTGCTGAAAACATGAAACTGGGTACTCCACAAAAAGCCAGGGACGCGGAACTGATCGTTTTCACAAAAGAAGATTTTGAGACCTACCCCAACCTTATTAGCACCGATCTGAGTTTCAAAAAACAAACACAGATTTCTGATGCTGCGCCACAACAGGGAGAATTTATTTGGGGAACCGCAGAGTTGGTAAGCTGGCGATCGCTGGATGGCCTTGTGCTTGAAGGGACTTTGCATAAACCGGCCAATTTCGATCCGAATAAGAAATATCCGATGATCGTGAATTTTTATGAACGGAGTTCGCAAGGATTACTAAGCTACCGAATGCCTGAAAATAACCGTTCAACCGTGGACTATCACTATTACACCAGCAACGGCTATGTAATTTTCAATCCCGATGTAGTTTACCGGGAAGGATATCCCGGCGAATCGGCTTTTAATTGTGTAATGCCCGGAATTAACAAAGTGGTTGAAATGGGTTTTGTTGATCCGGCCAGAATCGGGGCGCAGGGACACAGTTGGGGCGGCTACCAGGTGGCTTACCTCGCCACACGAACCAACATGTTCGCCGCAATTGAATCGGGTGCGCCGGTGGTAAATATGTTTAGCGCTTACGGTGGAATTCGCTGGGGTTCCGGGTTGAACCGCTCGTTCCAGTACGAACATACGCAAAGCCGTATTGGCAAATCGATATGGGATGCACCGTTGCGTTACCTCGAGAATTCGCCATTGTTTACTGCTGATAAAATTGAAACTCCGATACTGATCATGCACAACGACGATGACGGAGCAGTGCCATGGTACCAGGGAATTGAGTTTTTTATTGCACTCCGAAGAATGGGAAAACCTTCGTGGATGTTAAATTACAACGAAGCTGACCACTGGCCGCTAAAAGTGCGCGACAAACACGATTTCCAGATCAGGATGGCGCAATTTTTCGATCACTATTTAAAAGATGCTCCGATGCCCGTTTGGATGAAGAAAGGTGTACCGGCCACAAAAAAAGGTTTGGAAATGGGTTATGAACTTGAAGAATAAATTAGCCTGATAATCAAAACAGAAAAGGATTCCAATCGGAATCCTTTTTTATTTTATCGAGTTGAATATTTCAATTGCTTCGGCAACATCTTCTTCCATAACGCGAAGTTCGATACCTATATTGGTTGGGCTCCCGCGGTAAATTCCATCAACGGTGCTGGTTATTTCATTGACCAGCATATAACGAATCCCGGCTTCATCCAGCATCTCCTTAAAAAGAATGTATTTCATATCGAAATTGCTGGTAAATGATGCTATTGTAACAGGCTTGCTCATTTTTGTTTTTTTAATGTGTTAGAATCCCAATTTACTGATTTATTTCGAGATACGACTTTAAACGTTGTTGAATAAAGAATTCCCAGCCTGCCTGACAACTCTCGCGTTTAAATTCGGGAATATCATCAGGGAAATCTTCAAGCACTTTCATGGTCAGCATCAATTCTGTTTTGTTCGCCGTTTCTTTTAGTTCAAAAACAACAACAGAATCGCCGGGGTATTCAGCATATTTCCAGTTTACCACAAGCCTTTTACGGGCATCAACTTCAATCACTTCCCATAAATGCGTGAAAACACGTTCCCCCGATTGTACCTCAAACTTCGATTTGCAGCCGGGCTCAGCACGAAATACATCGATATTCCCGAAATACCATAACTTCATTTCGTTCAGATCGGTGATGGCTTTCCACACCTTTTCTGCGCTTGCTTCAAAAGTCTGGGTTATAATTACAGGTTTCATTTAAAATTGAATGACCGTGATTTCAGAAGCTATTCATCGCCACCTTTACGGGTTTCTATAATAACTACTCCATTGGCACCTCGAGAACCGTAAATAGCAGCACTTCCGTCTTTGATAATATTAATACTCTGAACATTAGACGGTGACAGTGCATTAAAAACACTATTGTCCACCGGAATGCCGTCCACCACAATTAAGGCAGCACTGCTAAGGTTGAGAGAACTGGTTCCTCTAATGATTATATCGCCGCTGGCATCGACCGTCACACCTGCGAAACGGCCCCTGATGAGGTCGTACATGTTGGAATACTGCGAGAAATCCAAATCTTTTCTGTTAAGTTGTGCCAATGCGTTTAGCTTGTCGGCATCTTTTACATAGCCATAACCGATAGCATATTCTCTGGCCTGCTCGGTAGGTTTTAATCTCAGGTTAATCATAACCAACTTGGTCTTATCTTCGAGCTTAAACTTCTCATCATAAAAACCTTTGGCGGTCACTTTTAGTTTGTCACCGTCTTCAGCCTGAACAATAAAACGCCCCAGCGTATCGGTAACAACTACCTGTTTCGTACTTTGTACTTTGATTTCGGCACCGATCAGCGGAATACTATCGAAAGTGGTTACAATGCCCTGGATTATCCGATCCTGAGCCACGGTTTGGATCACCGTACCCAGAAATATCACCACAAAAAAAATCGACCTGAATAGTTTCATTTGACTAAGATTAATAGTTTTTATTCGATTTGAAGTCTTTACAATACGACAATCCACAAGAATCATACCCTTAATCCATGCTCCAAAGTAATTCATCTTCGAATTCTTTAAAGCCTTCCCTATCCAAGTCCGACGGGCAGTTTTTATTTAACTACTGCCGGACCTACACGCTTAACCCGGTAAGGTTTCTTTTTCTGCGATTCGAAATAAGTTCGCATTTGAACTTCGGCAATAATACCTGTTGTAATAAACTGAATACCTCCCAGTACCAGCAAAATACCTAAAAGTAACAGCGGTTTGCCCCAAATATCGTTCCCGAGAATTTTAAGCACCAGCAAATAAATATTGATAAGTACGCCGATTCCCAGGGTAATGATACCTATGTTTCCGAAGAAGTGCATTGGGCGCTGCATGTATTTTTTGAAGAACACCATGAGAATGAGGTCGCTCATTACACGCGTGGTGCGACTCAAATTATATTTTGAACTACCAAATTCTCTTGGCCTGTGATTCACATCGACCTGAGTGATTTTTGTAGCTCCTTCAAGCGTAATTAAAGCCGGAATATAACGGTGAAGTTCTCCGTAAATGTGAATGCTCTTAATGGTTTCGTTTGTGAAAATTTTAAGCGTGCAACCTAAATCCTTCATATGAATCCCCGTGGCTCTGCGAATCATATAGTTGGCGATTTTTGATGGAACCTTCCGAAGGAACATTCCATCTTTACGGTTGGCACGTATTCCTGCAACCATGTCCCAGCCTTCTGATTGAATCATGTTAAGCATTCCCGGAACGTCAGCCGGATCGTTCTGAAGGTCACCGTCAATTAATGCCACATATTCTCCTTCAGCCTGATCGATTCCTGCCTGCAGTGCAGAACTTTGTCCGTAATTGCGCTTCAGTTCAACAAGGATAAAACGTTCGTCGTTGATTTTCCTGATCTCCTCGCGCGTGTTGTCGGTTGAACCATCGTCAACAAAAATGGCTTCAAAATCGATGTCTTTTAAGGCTGCTTTAATCTGTTCTGAAAGTGGTTTGATGTTTGGTTCTTCGTTCCAAACACAAATAACGAGGGATAGCTTCTTCATGATTCCGTTATAATTTGTAGCTAATTTTTCTGTTTCTATCTCCGTAAAAACGAATTTTGTGCAAACTTAAACATTCCTGCCTGAAAATAAGGACTATTCAACTGGATTTAACTTCCAGATAAAAGAGAATCGCACGGTTCGGTACATCCAGTCGTGCAATCCATGCTGATATTGTAGTCTGAAAGCTTTCTTCCCGTAATCCTTTCGTACTTCGGCATTCAGTTGCATTGGCCGGTCGCCGTTATCCTTATAACCATAATATCCCGACCACGACGCTCCTACTCTCCAGTTATTTTTCTCGATATCGGCACCTAGTCCATACAAAAATGCATCGTTTTGCAAATTCAGTTCATCGTTGGTTTGCCAGCTGTAAAAGCCGAGCATTCCGTAGGGTCTGAATAGAACATGTTCAGCATTTCCCAAATCTTCTGAAATACTCACATCGAAAAAATAGCCCGGCGAATCGGCATAACGCACCGCCTCCAGATTGGTTCCCGAAGCTGTTTTTAATGCGGCCCGGAACATGGTATTTGGAAATTTACGGTCCTTCACCAGCTGGATGAGCGTGCTAAAATAAAAATCTCCGATCGCATATCCGGTTCCATCTTTATCGCGCGAAACACGTTCGTCGCGTATTTCCGTGGTATAATTATAATGTTCGAGAAGTACTCCGTACATCTCAATGGCAATTTTACCTTTGGCAAAAGGAATGTAAGCTCTGCCCGACAAGTCCTGCGTTGGATCGCCACTGTGAAAATGATTGGAAGCCGTAAGTTCTATTTCCGATTTATTGGTAAGAAAACCTCGCTTCACTTCAGGAACAGGCAGCGCATTCGGCCCGAGATAAGCCGGTGAAATGGTCAGCCAGTTTCGCCAGCCGGGCATACCCGGTTCCCAATGGTGAATTTCGTTCCACCAGGTATAATCCTCCTGTGCTTTTAAAGTGCCGGAAGCAATTAATAAAAGTAAAATAGAAATGATGTACTTCATCGTGACGAATTGAGCTCCAAAGATAAAAAAACCCTTCAGAAATTCTGAAGGGCCTTTTGAGTGTACTAAAGCTCAAGTTTTTCTCTTATACTTTGTGGTATGCCGTCCTTGTGCACCATAATGCACATGGTTTTGTAAGTAACATAAGGTTTCGAGGCGTAGAAATATCCATTATATTTATTGTAGTCGCCCCACGAGTTTTTCACTTTGTAAAAAACATCACCTTCCTGGTCTTTGGCCATCCCTACTATATGCATACCGTGATCGTCAGTTGTTTGGTAATTGTCGAATGCAGTTTGACGCATGGCCTGGGTAACATTCAACTCCGGAACCGGTTGTTCCAACTTGTACAGTTCCTTTTCTTTTTCCTTTTCAGGAAGCGATTCCCAACGTGCAATTTCTGCATCGTCCATATTTTCGCTTGGTGCTGCAGGTAAAACTGCTACTCCCTTATTACTGGTAGCGAAACCTTTTTCGCTTACATCGGCTGCCCATGCAACTGTAAAACCGTTCTTCAACGAGTAATCGATAATCGCATCCAGTTCATCGAGCGGAACATTATAAACCTGATCCCACGACCAGTTATCCGGAACTTCGAGGATAAACTTCGAGTAAAACGGATGATGCGTGTATGAAGTGATCTCCACATAATCATCCATGTTTAAACCAACATAATCGCTGGCAAAACTTTGTGGTGTATATTGTTTTCCTTCGTATTCAAATTTCTCGGGAAGTTCGCCCAAATATGAATTCAGCGTTTCTTCGATTGAATGATGCCAGGCAGTGCTGAGTTTTCTGTTTGAATTTTCAACCACCGCATCAACATGCTGTTTCAATACGCGATCCATTTCTCCGTGAACGTGTTTTTCTTCACCATACTCCAAACCATCGTAAACCGATTCAGGCACAATTCCGAACTGTTTTATCATGTTGGTTACATCGTGAAATGCGCCACCGGCCGAAAAATTCAGGTTACCGTGAACGCGAATGTGTTTTCTGGCTTTTTCAGAATAAGTGTGCCAAACCACGAACATTTCAGAAAGATCGACACTGGGCTTACCCATTCGAATCATTTCCGATTCTAAAAACGATAAAGCTGAAAACGACCAACAAGTACCCGAACGGTACTGGTCTTTTACAGAAGTTGCCGGAAGGTCAATCTCGTCTGTGAAAACGTATCCTTCGCTTTCCTTCTTCTTATTATCCCCTTCGTTTTCGGCAAATAAACTTAGTGTGATGACCGTAAGAACTACGGTTAACAAACAACGCAAATTCTTCATAAAAATTACCCCTCTAACATGAAATAGTTCTCAAAAATAATAATTTATCTGAAAGTTGAAAAATTTGCTTACAATATGAAAGAAGTCTAAATTAATTATTAACAATATACTAAATTTCAGTTAATTACTTACTGAACCTCCGAATACCGAAAACACTGGACAAGATGGTCATCCCCCTAAATCCCCCTTCGAAGGGGGAATTGAAAAAAACAAAAGAAACAGTCCGCAACTTTTGACTTTCTACTTTTGACTTTGATTCCTGAAATCTATACTACCCTACCTGCACTTCGCGATACCGAAAGCAATGCACGAGGTGGTCATTTACCATTCCGGTGGCCTGCATGTGTGCATAAATTACTGTTGAGCCAACAAACTTAAATCCCCGCTTTTTCAGATCGGCTGAAATGCGATCCGACAGTTCGGTTTTGGCCGGAAGTTCCTTTAACGATTTAAACTTATTTATGATTGGTTTATGGTCAACAAATCCCCAAATGTATCGATCGAAACTCCCGAACTCTTTTTGAATTTCGAGAAAACGTTGCGCATTGTTTACACAGGCAGCAATTTTTTGTTTGTTTCGGATGATCGACTTGTCCTCAACCAGTTCTTCGAGTTTTTTATCGTCGTACCGAGCCACCACTTCCGGGTCGAAATGATCGAAAGCGCGACGGAAATTCTCGCGTTTGTTCAGCACAATCTGCCAGCTTAATCCGGCCTGAAATCCTTCCAGCACAAAAAACTCGAACAATTTTTGATCGTCGTGCAGCGGTGCTCCCCACTCTTCGTCGTGGTATTTAATCATCAATTCGTTACTGGTTGACCAGTTACATCTTTCACACATAAAAACATTTTTGCCAAAAGTTAAATAAAATTAAGCAGAACAACAGTGGAGCCCCTAAAATGTTATTTTTGTTTGTTCAGTAAAAAACAGAATGAAGAAGTTAACGATCATTTTCATAATGCTACTGTCCTTCAGCTTTGTGGCAGAAGCACAACTCAATATCAACCATTTTATACGGGTAGGACGAACCCGGATTTCAATTGGGAATTACACCGGTGCCATTGAATATTTCAATATTGTTATTGAATTTAAACCTTATCTGCCGGAAGCATATTTGTATCGTGGTATTGCCAAACATTCACTCGAAGATTACCGCGGCGCCATCGAGGATTACGACAAAGCTATTGAAATAAAGCCCTATTATCCGATGGCCTACAACAACCGGGGAATGGCATATCACAACCTCCGGCGTTACGACAAAGCCATTGAAGACTACAACCGGGCGCTGGAATTTGATCCGGATGACGAGACAATTTACAACAACAGAGGTATTGCCAAACTGGCACTTAAAAACCTCGAAGGAGCGATAGAAGATTACAATAAGGCACTCGAAATCAACCCAAAATCGACACATGCTTTGATGAATCGAAGCAATGCAAAAATTGTAAGTGGCGATATCGAAGGAGCGATAAAAGATTTGAACCAGGTGATTATTATCCGTCCGCATTATGCAGCAGCTTATCTGAATCGCGGATTGGCACGTTTCGAACTCGAAGATTATGCTTCTGCCTTGCGCGATTACGATCAGGCTATTCGTTTCGATCCGGAAAACGCCCTGGCCTTTAACAACCGGGCCATCGTAAAACACAAGCTTGAGGATTACGAAGGAGCCATTATGGATTACGACATGGCGATCAAACTGAATCCGGAAATGGCAAGTGCGTATTTTAACCGCGCCATGGCTCGCGAGATCCTGAATATGCCAGGCTATGAAAACGACTACAGAATTGCCGCCCGGCTTAATCCACAGTTCGATTTGAGCAAAAGAAGAATTGACTCGGAACAACTGGCTCAGCAACAAAAACAGCAATCGGGCAACACACAGCAGCAGCAGCAAAACACAAACAATCAGCAACAAAACACAAACAATCAGCAACAAAATTCAAATGCTCAGCCCGGTCAGTCAAGCACGCAAATTGATGCTGCAAATGATACCGAAAAAGCGCAGGAAGAAGTGGCGGCCCGTGCTGAAAAGGAACGTGAGGAGGAGCGCCGGAGAAGACAAATTGTTCGCGATCTGGTGGTTGAGGACACCCGCGATTTGCCCGAAGAAGCAGAAGTGGATGACGGGCGAATTCAGAATAAAAACATTGCAATCGAACTGCAGCCTTTATTTTTTATTTCAGCCTTTGAAAAAAATGCAGTGGATTACGACCGTTTCCAATATTACAACCTGGCCATCGATGATTTGAACGCCAAGAACAATTACAATCCTTTGCTCTCGATTACCAACAAACCGGTTGTTAGTTACCAGTCGGTATTCGAGAATTTCATCCTGTTCTTTAACGAGAAAATCGACGTTCAGCCCAACGCGTCCAACTACCTGAACCGTGGAATATTTTACAGCCTTACGGGAGATTACAACAGTGCGCTTGAAGACATGAATAAGGCTATTTCACTCGACGATCGATTGGGAGTCGCGTATTTTTCGAGGGCCAACTGTGTGTTTAAAATGCACGAACAGATTGAACTGATCAGCGGAACGCAAAGTAACAGCGTTTCTATTTCGATTGACCGTAAAACACCGACAAAAGGCGATGAAGTCTCGGAAGCTTCAGCGCTTGATTATAACCAGATACTGGAAGATTATCAGATTGCATTATTTCTGAATCCAAATTTCTTTTTTGGTTATTATAACCGGGCCTACATAAAACTTCGCTTAAACGATTACCGCGGTGCCATTGAAGACCTGAATCGGGCCATTGATCTGGAGCCGGAGTTTGCTGAAGCCTTTTTTAACAGGGGCCTTACCAAAATTTACCTGAACGACATTGAAGGTGGAGCACTCGATTTAAGCCGGGCCGGAGAATTGGGAATTGAAGGTGCTTACAATATTATTAAGCGGTATTGTAACTGATAGTATATATTCTTAACTGACATTATTGACTTAAACTAACCCTTGGATGAAAAAAATCTTCTATAACATTCAAAAGACTTTTCCTCTTGGCGACGAGGCTTTTGAAAAACTAAGAAGCAGTGCTACGGCTATCCATCTCAAAAAGAACGATTTTTACTTACGCGAAGGCGAAACATGCAGTTCCATGGGATTTCTGGAAAAAGGGAGCATGCGTTTGTTTTATTCATCGCCTGACAAGGAAGCCTGTAACGATTTCTTCTTCGAAAACTCGGTGATCGGCTCGCTGGCCAGTTTTATGGCACAAACTCCGTCCATAGTAAACATTGTCGCCATCGAAGAATGTGAGGTCATCAGTTTTCGGCATTCCGATGTTTTCGACCTGATTCACCACTATCCATCCATTCGCAAACTCACTGATTTTATTTTAAGCGAACACCTAATCCGGGCCGAGAAACGCGAGGAGGTTTTACTTAAATTATCGCCCGAAGACCGCTTTAAAAAGTTGCTGGAAGAGCACCCAAAAATTTTTAAGCGGATTCCGCTTCATTTTGTAGCCAGTTACCTGAACATTACACCCGAAACACTCAGCCGCTACCGCTCCCGTTTTCTGATATAAGCTTCTTGATTTGAATCAAGTATTTTCTGTTTTGCATGCTCTTACTTTGTTTTCATAAGATTCATGAATCAGTAAACAATTGAAAACAATTAAATTTTAAGAAATGAAAACAGAAGTAAAAAACGAACAACTGATCGTTCTAACTGACTTGATTACGGTACTTTCAGGCAACACGGAAAATGGAAATGGATATGCCGTATTCGAAGAACGGGTTCCGCCACTCGGCGGTCCGCCACCACACACCCATCCCGATGAAGAAATTTTTTACGTTGTTGAAGGTGAATTCGAGTTTATTTTGAATGATCTTCAGAATCCGTTTAAGGCGCTTCCGGGAAGTGTGATTCATGTACCTTCGAACGCAGTGCACACTTTTAAAAATGTGGGTAGCACTGCGGGAAAAATGGTAGTTATTCTGAGTCCGGGAACCTTGCTGGATTATTTCAGGGTAATAGGAAACAAAGTAGAAGCTGAATCCGACATACCGGATTTAAGCCGGATTCCGGATATTTCAAGTATCGACATTTCCCGTGCATTTAATCATGCGCCCGAACATAATGTTCAGTTTGTGCTGCCTGAGATAATGGAAAATTGAGTAACTTATTACGCATCTTTCTAATGTAAAATGATAGTTGTTGACCTTATCAGAAATGCTTCCGGTGAGTTATACGGCAAACTCACTTACGAACCACAGCTGAACTATTTATTAATGAAATGGATCGGCCCGTGCTCAGAAGAAGAAGTTAAAGCAGCTTCGATGCGCATGTTTGAGTGGCAAAAAAGAACCGGAATGAAAAACAAGTGCCGCTACCATGTACACGACACCAAAGAAATTGAAGGTGCCTGGGCCGGCCTTGTCGATTGGATCGCGAACTACTTTTTCCCCATGAATTACGAGTATGGTTTGCGTTATAATCTCAGCATCATTTCGCCTGATATTTTTTCGAAGCTGTCGTCGGTAGAACTCAAAAAACGAAGCAACAATAAGGTCGCAACTATACTTTGCGAAACCATTTCACAGGCCGAATCATGGATCAAAAAAAACAGCTCGGGCGTGTAATTCTTTTATGATTTTCACGTCATACCTTGGCTGGAATTGATGGATTTAACCAGCCGATCTGATATCCGGCAAGTTTAAATTAGTATTTATTATATCCTCAAATTAAAAGTCATGAAAAACATTTATATCAGTACCATTATTCTGATGCTTTTGTTCTTAATATCCGGAACAAAAAGCACAGCACAACAATTCTGGCTTACTACCAATGAATTCTGGGGTGGCCCCAAAACAGGCATCATCCGGTTAAACGATTCGATGATGTTTGTGAGTACAACCAATTCTGTAATGAGAACAACAAACCAATTCCAAAAATTGGATAAGGTTTTGGATGCTTCAGCCATTTATTCTCTTTTCTCAACAAAACAGGGAAAAGTGTTAGCCGGCGGAATTGGTAAGGTATTTATTTCTGATGACTTAGGCATGAGTTGGGACTCAATCTGGTTAAACACAACCTTCCCCATTAAACAAATTATTGAAAACAGTTATGGCGAATTAATGGCAATAACCGGTATTTACGAAGATGGAGACGGTGTATTCTTTTCCGGGGATGGAGGCAAAAGCTGGGACAAAAGAAATAACGGCCTCAGTTCATACCTCGGATGCGACAAGATTGCAATCGATAAGAATGACCGAATGTATCTGGCAATGTCGGATCCCGACAAATTAGGATTTGGCGGACTTTTTATATCAGAAAACAGTGGCTTGCAGTGGAAAAAAGTTGCAATAAATATCGACTCAATTGGGAATAATGTCAGAATTGGAATTACAACGAATCTGACGATATTACCCAATGACTCTGTCTACCTTAGTTTTCATGGCAGCGGAGGCAATCATGCCCTTCAATTAAACATTTACAAAAGCATTAACGACATTTTAGCTTCCAGTAACTGGAGCTGGATGCTTCTGATGAAGAGTAATAGTAACTGGGGCATGGACAAACTGCTAAATAATATACACAGAGCTCAAAATGGCAACTGGTACAGTTCTGTCGATGGTCACATTAATAACTCAGGGACCTGTTTTTCAAAAGAAGGGAACAATTGGGAAATATTGGAATATGGCCTGGGACTTGACAAATTCGGTTGGCACAGCGAACAATTTTTTGTGGAAACCGAAAACGGAAAAATCTACATGATTCAAATGCTTGACGAACGGATCTATAAAACAGATACGAGTATTCTTACAAGTGCCCCGCTACCTGTTGAAAAGAAAGCTCAAATCAGGGTTTATCCGAATCCCGTTCTTAGGGGAGAAAAGGTAAGAATTGAATTAAATGATATGACTGGCGACAAAAATATAAGCATATATGATTTAACCGGAAAAATCCTTCATCACACAGTCACGCAAAAGAGCTTTATTGAACTTACCGGTCTACAGAAAGAAGGTATTTATATCGTTTCTGTCAGAAATAAAGGCACTGTGAATACGTCGAAGATCGTCATCCAATAAAATAAATTCTTTACTTTTAGAGCTCGTAAAAATAGCCGGCAGAATGGAAGAATTCCAGTGCAGGCAAGTTAAGAGCAGACATGAATCAACCACTTGCAGAACGACTTCGACCCAAAACACTGGATGACTACATCGGGCAGGAACACCTGGTGGGTAAAGGTGCCGTGCTGCGAAAAATGATAGAGTCGGGCAATATAACCTCGCTGATTTTATGGGGGCCCCCCGGAGTTGGTAAAACCACGCTGGCTAAGATTATTGCAAACACTTTGGATCGGCCTTTTTTCGTGTTAAGCGCTATCAATTCGGGAGTGAAGGACATTCGAGAGGTAATTGAGAAAGCGAAAAAGCAACAGTTTTTTAGCCGTCCCAACCCAATACTTTTCATCGACGAAATTCACCGCTTTAGTAAATCGCAGCAGGATTCGTTACTGGGTGCAGTTGAAGACGGTACCATTACTTTAATTGGTGCTACCACCGAGAACCCTTCGTTTGAGGTGATCTCTCCCCTGCTATCGCGTTGCCAGGTTTACATTTTGAATCACCTGGATAAAGAAGCTTTGCTTGCCATAATAAAACAGGCTACAAAAAAGGATACTCTTCTCAAGCAGAAAAAAATTACGATACGCGAAGATCAGGCACTGCTGCGTTTTTCGGGAGGCGATGCACGAAAACTACTGAATGTTGTAGAATTGGTTGTTCTTGGCGAAGAAAGCGACAACATTGTTATTACCGATAAAAAGGTGACTGACCGTCTGCAAAAGAACCTGGCCATTTACGATAAAAAAGGCGAAATGCATTACGACATTATTTCAGCCTTTATAAAAAGTATTCGTGGTGGCGATCCCGATGCTGCCGTTTACTGGCTGGCGCGTATGTTGGAAGGTGGCGAAGACGTAAAATTCATTGCCCGCCGCTTACTAATTCTGGCTGCCGAAGATGTTGGATTGGCTAATCCGAATGCTTTGCTGCTGGCTCAAAGTACTTTCGACGCCGTACATAAAATCGGTCCACCCGAATCAAGGATCATCCTTTCGGAGTGCACTATCTACCTGGCCACCTCACCAAAAAGCAATTCGGCTTACGAAGCCATTGATGCCGCTATTGCAATGGTTCGTCGTACCGGAGACCTACCGGTTCCACTACACATTAGAAATGCACCAACCAAGCTAATGAAGGAAATCGGTTACGGTAAGGATTATAAATATGCCCACGCCTACGACGGCAATTTTGTAGAGCAGGACTTTTTACCTGAAGCCATTAAAAAGGAACGATTTTACCAGCCTCAAAACAATCAATCTGAAATTAAAATTCTCGAACGCCTGAAAAGATGGTGGGGAGATCGGTTTTAGGTAGAAACGCCCCAAATTAGGTGCGGGGGTAGAGATGCCCCAATGGGGCGTTTGGCATTTCAAAGCACCTCCGTATCAAACCGCAATACATTTTATTAAATGTTACCATGCCCAAAATTAGCGCTATCCGCCAAATGACCTATATTTATTGTTTAGCGTAGATTTTATTGTAAACTATCTCTAAAATTTTGAAGTTTCTCATGCCAATGAAATTGCATTCCTAAAAACGCAATCAAGTTGCTAAATCCATGAGTGTGTATAATCCGAGTTTACTATAAAAAATGAGCGGGTCGATGAATATATAAATAATCCAAATCCGATTAACAATACTATAATCAGTTCAGTTGTTGATGAAAGTCTCTTAATCAGTTTGTTCATATGCAGAATGGTTCTTTTAGATTACCCACAACGGGAAATTGTATGTTGTCGTTGCGGATTTCGAAGAGCGTCAGTGTCCGGTAGGACATGACGGTCGAGAAAGGAGCGGAGACAACGCACCGCACGAACCCCGCAATGCAATTTACAATTTGTTGGCAACAGTTTTTTTCTTGTTTTTTATACACTATAAATTAATCAATACTCCAAAATTATAAGCACCTCTGGTACTCCAAACCCTATAGTCTCCAGCTATTATATTTTTAAGACCATATTGACCATCACATTCAAGAAATAGTTTCGTGTTATTAGTTATTTCATATTTGTACCCCAAACAGAACGCATAGCCATAATCGGAACCGTTCATTTGATTTTTTATATCTTCACCTAATTCTGAATCTTTTGCACTGGTTAATAGTCCCAGATAAGGACCAAAGCTTAAATACCATCTCCTATGTTTACTAAAATGCCAATTTGCCATAAAAGGAATAGTAATATAATTCAGATTAATATCAGTTATTAAGGTATTATCGTTCTTGTCTATAATTGTACCGTTAGAATAACCTTTGTTATCCCAAATAACTTTCAACTTAACGCCCCATCTGTCAGAGAAATAGTATTCACCAGATACACCATTGTTATAGGTTACTCTAGTCCCAGTGTTGTTTTCTCCTGGTGCAACTACACCTGCCAGACTTATACCTATATTCGTTCCTATTTCAAGTCCTTTTTGTTTTTGAGCATTTACATTGAAAATTCCTATTATAACCACAAATATTATCAATGTCAGCGTTTGGAAAATATGTTTCATTTTGTTGTATTCTTTTTAATTGGATTGTCAAAATTGTTGCCAACGTATGTATAACCCAACCAGTTGGGTTATATCTCTATTATCGGGTTGGGTTATACGCCCAATTGGGGTGGGTAACCCAACTTCTTGTCTAAAGTCTTATGTTTAAGTGTGTATTCAATGGCATTAAATTCTGTTTTAAAGTTAGCAATCCTGTTAAACAAAACAATAATGTTGAATACACAGAAATCGGCAAAAACATATTGAGGGCTAAAGCCAAGTTAAGTATACTATGATTAACCCCGGGCTTAAGCCTGGGGTTAGTGAATACCACATAGTACAGGGGCTTTAGCCCGGTTTCCGCGCCAGCTGTGGGATCCAGAAAACCACGGTCGCAAAAAACAACCTAACTCACTGATAAAGAGAGTCCGCCACCGGCCAGAGGCAACACTTTGTAACACTTGCAAAGTATTGCCGCGCATTGGCGGCATAGGTCTGTAAGGCTTACAAAGCCTTGCCACACACCCGTGGGGAGGTTTCGTACGTGAACATAAGGTTGCCGTGGATCGGCGGCATAGGTTTGTAACTGATATAAATTGGTGTCGTGCATCGGGAGCACAGATTTGTAACGAATATAAAGTGGTGCCGCGCACCGGTGGCAGGGTTTCGCAATTAAACATTTAGCCGCCACTGAACCAACGCATAAAATACTGCGACGATACATTGACCGCCCGTGCCGGACGTGCAAGCTCAGGGGACGAGGACAGTCAGGTTGATCCTGTTGTTGAATAGCAGATGATTAACATTTGGAAAAGGGCATTCCGGGGGATGCCATTTTTTATGCCCGCTTCTAAAGAACCACTGCCCCTCTGGCAGGGATTGCAGCGGTAGCTTGCCGCCGCGCCTGGCTAATGACACCTGTTAGTTGGAAGCGACCTCAGGAAGCTGCCCAACTAACTTTGGTGGAACAGCCAGGCGCAAGGCAACTTTAGCGGAAAGCCCGGCCGCCAGCCGTAAAAGAATTACCTCGAAAATGAAAAAGCCGGTCTGTATAAAACAAACCGGCTTTTCAGTATCATAAAGAAATACTCTATTCTTCTTTCTTTTCCTCTTCGTCAGCAGCTTCTTCAGTAGATTCTGCTTCAGCTTTTGGCTCTTCCGCTTTAACTTCAGCTTCAGCAGCCGGAGCTTCTTCCACTTTAGTTTCTTCAACTACTGCAGCTTTTGGAGCTTCTTCCTTAGTTTTTGCAACTTTAGTTTCAGCTACAGGTGCATCAGATTTTTTTGCTCCACCACGACGTGAACGACGTGATTTTGGTTTTGCAGCTTCTTCTTTTGCAGCCAACATTGCTTCGTTGTAGTCTACCAGTTCGATGATGCACATCTCGGCATTGTCACCAATACGGTTACCGGTTTTCAAGATACGGGTGTATCCTCCCGGGCGATCGGCAACTTTTGCAGCTACGTCTCTGAACAGTTCAGATACAGCATCTTTATTCTGAAGGTAGCTGAAAACTACCCTGCGAGAGTGTGTAGTATCATCTTTTGCTTTAGTAATCAGCGGCTCAACATACATACGTAAAGCTTTGGCTTTAGCAACAGTAGTTGTAATTCGCTTATGCTCGATAAGTGAATTTGCCATGTTTGCCAACATCGCTTTACGATGCGCTGACTTACGGCCTAAATGATTGAATTTCTTATTGTGTCTCATTGCTTATTACTCCTTATCCAATTTGTACTTGGTAATATCCATTCCAAAATTCAGTCCCATGTTATCCAGCAGGTCATCCAATTCTGTTAACGATTTTTTACCGAAGTTTCTGAATTTCAACAAGTCATTACGGTTGTAAGTAACCAGGTCACCCAGTGTATCCACATCGGCGGCTTTCAAACAGTTCAATGCACGCACTGAAAGATCCATGTCGACCAATTTGGTTTTCAACAACTGACGCATGTGCAGTACTTCTTCGTCGAACTCTTCGTTTGCAAATTTCTCGTCGGTGTCAAGAGTAATCTTTTCATCCGAGAACAGCATGAAGTGATAGATAAGAATTTTGGCTGCTTCTTTCAACGCGTCTTTAGGGTGAATTGAACCATCGGTATGAATATCCAAAACCAGCTTTTCGTAGTCGGTTTTTTGTTCTACACGGTAGTTTTCAACGGCGTACTGAACTTTTTTGATTGGAGTAAAAATAGAATCGATCGGAATTAATCCGAATTCTTCTTCAACCGGTGTGTTCTCAACAGCCGGAACATAACCACGACCTTTGTTGATGGTTAATTCCATCTGGATCTTAACGTCTGGTTCCATTCTGCAGATCACCAACTCCGGATTCAATACCCGGAAACCGGTCATGAACTTGTTGATATCGCCGGCAGTCAATTCTTCCTGACCGGTAATAGAGATCGATACTTTTTCACTGTCAAAATCTTCCACCTCGTTTTTAAAACGCACTTGTTTCAGATTCAGGATAATATCAGTAACATCTTCGATAACCCCTTTTATCGTAGAAAACTCATGGTCAACACCTTCAATTTTAACAGTTGTAATTGCATAGCCTTCCAACGACGATAACAGAATTCGACGAAGCGCATTACCAACAGTAATACCGTATCCCGGTTCTAAGGGACGAAATTCGAATTTGCCGACTTTATCGTCGGACTCTAACATTATCACCTTGTCAGGCTTTTGGAATGCTAATATTGCCATAATAACTTTAGTAAATTTATTATTTTGAATACAACTCTACGATCAGTTGTTCTTTGATGTTTTCTGGAATTTCTTCGCGTTCCGGACGATTCAGGAATTTACCGACCATTTTGTCGCTATCCCACTCGATCCATTCGTATTGCGAACTTCTACGCGAATGCAATGAGCTCGTAATTTCTTCCAGCGATTTTGATTTTTCACGAACGCCGATAACGTCGCCCGGTTTAACCGTGTACGATGGAATATTTACTACGTTTCCGTTTACAGTAATGTGTTTGTGTGTCACAAACTGGCGGGCCGCAGCCCTTGTTTTAGCAATACTCATGCGGAAAACAACGTTGTCGAGACGCGACTCGAGCAACTGAAGCAGAACTTCACCGGTTACCCCTTTTGCAGCCGAAGCTTTTTCGAAGAGGTTACGGAATTGTTTTTCCAATACACCATAGGTATATTTAGCTTTTTGCTTTTCTTTCAACTGTAGCCCGTACTCCGATTTCTTTCTTCTCTTAGCGGCTAAACCGTGCATCCCCGGAGGATAGTTTTTGTGTTCGAACACTTTATCCGGTCCGAAGATAGGTTCGCCGAATTTACGAGCGATTTTAGATTTTGGTCCTCTATATCTTGCCATTTCCTTTTCGTTTTAAAATTAAACTCTACGTCTTTTAGGAGGCCTGCAACCATTATGTGGAAGCGGTGTTACGTCAACGATCTCGGTTACCTGAATACCAATGGTAGACAGTGCTCTGATTGCTGATTCACGACCGTTACCAGGTCCTTTAACGAATACCTTAACTTTACGAAGTCCAAGGTCATAAGCAGTTTTAGCACACTCCTCAGAAGCTACCTGAGCTGCATACGGAGTGTTCTTTTTAGAACCACGGAATCCTTTTTTACCCGCTGACGACCAGGAGATCACCTCTCCGTTCATATTTGTCAGCGTTACAATGATATTGTTGAAAGACGAGTGGATATGGGCCATACCATTGGCTTCAACAACCACTTTTCTCTTTCTAGTACTTGTACCTGTTTTTTTTGCCATAACTCAAATTCCTTATTTAGTGGCCATTTTTTTGTTGGCAACAGTTTTACGTTTTCCTTTACGGGTACGTGCGTTGTTTTTGGTACTTTGTCCGCGTACCGGTAAACCGATACGGTGACGAACACCACGGTAACAACCAATATCCATCAATCGCTTGATGTTTAACTGGATTTCAGAGCGCAGTTCACCTTCAACTTTGAAGTTGTCGCCAATTACCTGACGAATGGCGGCAAACTGATCGTCGTTCCATTCCTGTACCTTTTGGTCTTTGTCTACTCCGGCTTCCGCCAGAATTCTTTGTGCCCTGCTACGGCCAATACCATAAATGTAGGTAAGAGCAATCTCACCTCTTTTATTATTTGGAATATCAACACCTGCAATACGTGCCATAAAATTTAATTTTTACAGATTAATGTTACCCTTGACGTTGTTTAAACTTCGGGTTCTTCTTATTAATCACATACAAACGTCCCTTCCTGCGAATAATTTTGCAGTCGTCGCTACGTTTTTTTACTGAAACACGAGTTTTCATTTTTACTTGTTTTAATTTTTGGTATACGATGACCCGCTTCTTTTGGCGGGATAACTCACCCCGGTTATACCGTGACTCGTTTCTCTAATTATTCAATCTTAGTTTTTATAACGGAATGTAATCCTACCTTTTGTAAGGTCGTAAGGAGACATCTCGACTTTAACTTTATCACCAGGCAAAATTTTAATATAGTGCATTCTCATTTTACCGGAAATGTGACCTGTAATAACATGCCCATTTTCCAATTCAACTCTGAACATTGCGTTCGATAATGCTTCTATTATTGTTCCATCTTGTTCTATGGAAGGTTGTTTTGCCATAAATTAAATATAATTCTTGTTAAAGTTAAAAATCAAAATCTCGTTTACTAGTCTTACATTCCCATACCCGGACGGCCCTTAATACGTCCTGATTTCATCAGTCCGTCGTAGTGACGCATCAACAGGTGACTTTCGATTTGCTGTAAGGTATCTAACACAACACCCACGAGGATAAGCAGTGAAGTTCCGCCGTAAAAATACGCGAATCCCTGACTCATTCCTGCCATCATAGCAAAAGCCGGAAGAATAGTTACCAATCCCAGGAAAATAGATCCGGGAAGTGTTATTCTACTCATTACGGTATCAAGAAATTCAACCGTTTTCTTTCCTGGTTTAACACCCGGAATAAAACCGCCGTTTTTCTTCATGTCTTCGGCCATTTGGGTAGGGTTAATAGTAATAGCGGTGTAAAAATACGTAAAAGCTACCACTAATAAAAATTGTGTAAAATTGTACCAGAACCCTGTGATGTTAGACAAAGCAGCCGCAACACCGCGAAGGTTCTCAGAGTTAGCAACACCAACAATTGTAATAGGCACCATCATAATTGCCTGGGCAAAAATGATAGGCATTACGCCTGCGGCATTTACTTTCAGAGGGATGTACTGACGTACACCGCCATATTGCTTGTTACCCACAATCCGTTTGGCGTATTGTACCGGAATCCTTCTTGTTCCCTGAACCAGGGCGATGGATGCCATAAATACGATAAACAGGATAACAAACTCTACAAGGAACACTACCAGGCCGCCTGCTGCAAAGCGCGACACAAATTCTTGTGCTACTGATTGCGGCAAACGAGCTATAATACCAATCATGATTATCAGTGAAATACCATTACCGATACCTTTATCGGTAATACGCTCACCTAACCAAAGAACAAACATCGAACCGGCTGTTAGAATCACGATGGAAGGAGCATTGAACCAAAGCCCTTTCATTGCAAAAGCCGTTTCGGGTAACTGATAATGAAGGTTCGTAAGATAAGCCGACGCCTGAGGAATCAGGATCAACACAGTTAAATAACGTGTGATCTGATTGATTTTCCTCCTTCCTGACTCTCCCTCCTTCTGCAACCTCTGGAAGTAGGGAACTGCGATACCCATTAACTGGATAACGATTGAGGCAGAAATGTATGGCATGATTCCCAAAGCAAAGACAGAAGCCTGTGCAAAAGCACCTCCCGAGAACATGTTAATCAAGCCCAGCAAGCCATCAGAGGTTTGCTGTTCCAGGTTTTGTAACTGTGCCGGATCGATTCCAGGAAGCGAAACAAACGAACCTAACCTGTAAATTAACAGGAAGAAAAGTGTTGTTCCAATTCTGAATCGTAAGTCTTCAATCTTATAGATATTCTTTAGGGTCTCAATAAATCGTTTCATTACGGTTTAAGCTATTTCAGTTGTTCCTTCTAATTTTTCTATTGCTTCTTTCGCGCTTTTCGAAAATGCGTCGGCTTTAACTTCTAATTTTTTAGTTAAAGTTCCGCCGCCAAGAATTTTGATCTTGTCGTTTTTCGATGCGATTCCTGCCTGCACCAACGAATCTTTGTCGATAACAGATAAGTTATTCTTTGCTGCAACGGCTTCCAATACATCGAGGTTGATTGCTTTGAATTCAACACGGTTGATGTTTTTGAAACCCATTTTAGGAACGACACGTTGCAAAGGCATCTGTCCGCCTTCGAAACCGATCTTCCTTGAATAACCTGATCTCGACTTCTGGCCTTTGTGACCACGGGTTGATGTACCACCGCGACCTGAGCCCTGTCCGCGACCTATGCGCTTTCCTGTTTTTGTCGATCCTTCAGCAGGTTGTAAGTTATTTAAGTTCATCTTATTAATATTTTTTAGTTTCAAATGTTTCGGATGCCAGGTATTTTCAAAATTGAAATCCCCAACATCCTTACTTTGAAATATTAATTCACTTCCTCAACACTAATCAAATGCCTCATTTTGTTAACCATTCCAACAATCTGAGGAGTAGCTTCGTGCTCAACTGTCTGATTCATTTTTTTCAGACCTAAAGCCGCCATAATTGCTTTCTGGCGTTTTGTTGAACCGATTGTACTTTTTACTTGTGTAATTTTTAGCTTTGCCATAACGTGTTATCCTTTAAAAACTTTTTCCAATGAAACACCTCTGTGTTCAGCTACGGTATACGCATCTCTCAGCTCAAGCAAAGCAGACATTGTTGCTTTTACCAGGTTGTGTGGGTTCGATGATCCTTTTGATTTTGCAAGGATATCGTGAACACCAACACTTTCGAGTACTGCACGCATCGCACCACCGGCTTTTACCCCGGTACCTGATGATGCAGGCTTAAGTAACACGTTAGCGCCGCCGAATTTGGCAGCCTGTTCGTGAGGAATAGTTCCGTTAATTACCGGTATTTTTACCAGGTTCTTCTTAGCTGCGTCAACACCTTTTGCAATTGCAGTGGTAACTTCGCTTGCTTTACCAAGACCCCAGCCTACGATTCCTTTTTCGTCGCCAACCACAACAATGGCAGAGAAACTGAATGTACGTCCACCTTTTGTTACTTTGGTTACACGATTAATGGCTACCAACCTGTCTTTCAATTCCAGGTCGCTGGTTTTTACTTTATTAGTGATTTTCGCCATAATGATTAGAATTTAAGGCCACCTTCGCGGGCAGCGTCAGCTAATTGTTTTACTCTACCATGGTATAAATAACCATTTCTATCGAATACAACTTCGGTAATTCCTGCAGCTACTGCTTTTTCAGCTACTGCTTTACCTACCATTGCAGCTTTCTCTGATTTCGATCCTTCAGAACCGGCGATAGCTTTGTCTGAAGAAGATGCAGCAACCAATGTAGTTCCCTGCACATCGTCGATAAGTTGAGCGTAAATTTGTTTGTTGCTTCTGAAAACGCTCAGTCTTGGACGTTCGGCGGTGCCTGAAACAACGGTGCGCACGCGACTTTTAATTCTTGCTCGCCTTTGTACTTTTGTTAATGCCATAATAATTAATTCTTTAAAATTATTTACCGGCGGCCTTACCAGCTTTACGCCTCAATACTTCGCCAACAAACTTAATACCTTTACCTTTATATGGCTCAGGTTTACGGAATGATCTGATTTTTGCAGCTACCTGTCCGATCAATTGCTTGTCGTGACTTTTCAATGTAACCACCGGGTTGCTACGCTTATCAGATAATGCCTCAACTTTCACTTCAGGAGGAAGCTGGATGTATGTGTGGTGCGAGTAACCCAACACAAGGTCGAGTACGTTGTCCGGCATAACTTCAGCACGGTAACCAACACCTACTAATTCCAACTTTAATTCGTACCCTTTGGAAACACCTTCAACCATGTTATTAACCAAAGAGCGGTACAGTCCGTGCATCGATTTTTCTTTTTTCGATTCACCCGACCTCTTCACTTCAATGTTACCGTCTTCAACAGCAACTTCAATAGAAGGGTCTACTTGTTGTGTCAATTCTCCAAGAGGACCTTTAACGCTAACTACGTTTTCGTCGTTAACTTTAATTTCTACTCCTGACGGAATTGCTATGGGTAATTTACCTATTCTTGACATTGACCGTTCCTCCTATTAATATACGTAACATAAAACTTCTCCGCCTACGTTCAGCTCACGAGCTTCTTTATCGGTGATAACACCTTTTGAGGTAGAGATAATTGCTATGCCTAAACCATTTAGTACACGTGGAATACTTGTGCTATCACAGTATTGACGTAAACCTGGTTTACTTATTCGCTCAAGCGATTTTATTGCAGATACTTTAGTCTCTGGATTGTATTTCAATGCAATTTTAATGTTACCCTGGTGGCCTGCTTCGTCTTCAAACTTGTAGTTTAAGATATAACCTTTGTCTTTCAACAGTTTGGTTATTTCTTTTTTAAGGTTTGAAGCAGGAATATCAACCACGCGGTGTTTCGCCATAATTGCATTTCTTACCCTTGTCAGATAATCTGCTATTGGATCTGTTACTTTACTCATTTTTCCAATTGTTTAAACGATTACCAACTTGCCTTTTTAACTCCAGGGATTAAACCGTTTGAGGCCATTTCCCTAAAATCAATCCTGCTGATTCCAAACTGGCGCATGTATCCTTTCGGACGTCCTGTAAGTTTACAACGGTTGTGTAAACGTACTTTCGACGAATTTTTAGGAAGTTTCTGCAAACCTACGTAGTCGCCTTCTTCTTTCAGCCTGGCACGTTTCTCGGCATATTTCTCAACTAATCTTGCACGTTTCACTTCGCGTGCTTTCATTGATTCTTTAGCCATTACTAGTTCTTTTTAACGTTTTTAAATGGTAAACCTAATTCTCTTAACAAAGCAAAACCTTCTTCATCGGTATTTGCAGAAGTGACAAAGGTAATATTCATTCCGTTGATCTTGCTGACCTGGTCGAGCACGATCTCAGGAAAAATAATCTGTTCCGGAACGCCTAATGTGTAGTTACCACGGCCGTCCATTTTGCTTTCAATCCCTTTGAAGTCACGAATACGTGGCAGGGCTACAGCGATCAGACGATCGAGGAATTCATACATTTGGTCGCGACGCAATGTAACGCGCACGCCAATTGGCATTTTCTTTCTCAACTTGAAGTTTGAGATGTCCTTTTTTGACGCAGTTTGTACGGCCTTTTGGCCGGCGATTTTCGTCATTTCGGTTTGGGCAACTTCAATCAGCTTTTTATCGGCGATTGCTGCTCCTACTCCCTGGTTAAGGACAATTTTTTCTAATTTCGGAACCTGCATTACAGAAGAGTAATCGAACTCCTTCTTCAGTGCAGGGATAATTTCTTCCTGATATTTCTTTTTAAGAGTTGGTACGTAAGCCATTACTTAATCTCCTCTCCTGATTTTTTCGAAATACGAACTAATTTACCATCGTCATTCAATTTCCTTCCCACGCGGGTAGCTGCTCCTGTTTTAGGATCAACCAGCATAAGGTTAGAAATGTGCACCGGTGCTTCTTTTTCAACAATACCACCTTGCGGAGCTTCCGCGTTAGGTTTGGTATGTTTCTTAATCATATTTACACCTTCTACAATTGCTCTGTCGGTTTTACGGATCACCTCCAACACTCGGCCTTTAGCGCCCTTGTTGTTTCCAGCGATCACCACCACAGTGTCACCTTTTTTTATGTGTAACTTTTTCTGCATTTTGAGCTTTTTTCTTATTACAGTACTTCTGGTGCGAGTGAAATAATTTTCATATTATGCTCGCGCAATTCTCTTGCAACAGGCCCGAAAATACGTGTTCCACGCATTTCACCAGCGTTGTTCAACAGTACTACAGCATTGTCATCGAAGCGGATGTAAGATCCGTCCTGACGACGAACTTCTTTTTTTGTACGAACTACAATTGCTTTCGAAACAGTACCTTTTTTCACATCGCCGCCTGGCAGCGCATTTTTAACAGTAACCACTACAGTGTCGCCCAGAGAAGCATAGCGTTTTCTTGTTCCGCCTAATACACGGATACACAGAACTTCTTTTGCTCCACTGTTATCGGCTACCGAACATCTTGATTCTTGTTGTATCATGATTACTTCGCTCTTTCAATTACTTCAACTACTCGCCAACATTTGGTTTTACTTAAAGGACGTGTTTCCATAATCCTTACAGTATCTCCAACATGACAATCATTTTTCTCATCATGGACATGGAACTTGGTTGTTTTGTTAACGAACTTACCATAGATAGGGTGCTTCACTTTACGTTTTTCAGCAACCACGATAGATTTGTCCATTTTATCACTAACAACAACCCCGATTCTCTCTTTCCTGAGATTTCTTGCGTTATTCTCTTCCATCGCTGAATTAATTCTGTTTTTCATTTAATTCTCTTTCGCGAAGAATTGTTTGTAACCTTGCAATGTTACGCTTGCTTTCTCTAAGCTTGTTAGTGTTATCAAGCGGCGATACTGCATGGTTCAATCTTAGGCGAACAAGATTTTCTTTCTCAATCTGTAAGCGTTCGACGATTTCTTTTTCCGTCAATTCTTTGATTTCACTGATTTTCATGATTCACCTAATTTTATTCTTCAACATAATCGCGTCTTACGACAAACTTTGTTTTAACCGGTAGTTTCTGGGCTGCCAATCTTAAAGCTTCTTTGGCCATTTCAAATGGCACACCTTCTGCTTCAATGATTATGCGGCCTGGTGCTATCGGCGCAACAAATCCTTCAGGAGCACCTTTACCTTTACCCATCCTTACTTCGGCTGGCTTTTTGGTAATAGGTTTATCGGGAAATATTCTGATCCAAATTTGACCACGACGTTGCATATGACGTGTTACCGCAACCCTTGCTGCCTCGATCTGGCGACCGGTAATCCACGATTCTTCCAACGATTTTATTCCAAATGAACCGAATGCCAATTGGTTTCCGCGTTGCGCGTTACCTTTCATTCGGCCCTTCTGTACTCTTCTAAATTTTACTTTTTTCGGCTGTAACATTCTTTTAATTGATTGTGAGTGTTAAACCTCTATTTTCTTCTACCTCTACCACGGCCACCGCCGCCGCCTTTCGGACCCGGACCCGGACGACCTCCGGATTTTTGTCCTACATTAGGCGAAAGGTCGCGATTACCATAAACCATACCTTTACAAATCCAGACTTTCACACCGATTAAACCGGTTTTAGTCAGGGCTTCAGCCAGTGCGTAGTCGATATCGGCACGCAAAGTATGAAGCGGCGTACGGCCATCTTTATACATCTCTGCACGAGCCATTTCTGCTCCGTTCAAGCGTCCTGAAACCAATACTTTGATTCCTTCGGCTCCCATTCTCATGGTTGAAGCAATGGCCATTTTTACTGCCCTACGGTAAGCAATCTTACCCTCGATCTGACGTGCAATGTTAGTTGCAACGATCTTTGCATCGAGTTCAGGACGTTTGATCTCGAAAATGTTGATCTGAACCTCTTTACTGGTCAGTTTTTTCAACTCTTCTTTCAGTTTATCTACTTCTTGTCCACCTTTACCGATAATAATACCGGGGCGAGAAGTATGAACAGTGATGGTGATCAGCTTCAAGGTACGTTCAATAACGATTCTTGAAATACTGGCTTTGGCCAAACGAGCGTTCAGGTATTTCCTGATCTTTTGGTCTTCAACCAGCTTATCGCCGTAGTTATCACCACCAAACCAGTTAGAATCCCATCCTTTGATGAAACCTAAACGATTTGCTATTGGATTTACTTTCTGTCCCATGTATTACTACTAATTAAGGTTTTCTTCAACAACATTTTCTTTACTGTCTACATAAATCGTAACATGGTTCGAACGTTTTCTGATTCGGTGTGCACGACCCTGGGGAGCCGGACGTAACCTTTTCAGAATACGGCCTGAATCAACCATGATTTGAGATACGTAAAGTTCACTTTCTTCTAAACGAACACCTTCGTTTTTAGCCTGCCAATTGGCAATGGCCGAAAGAAGAAGTTTTTCTACCCTTCCTGAAGCTTCCTTAGAGGAGTATTTCAAAACGTCGAGCGCTTTGTTTACTTCCATACCACGGATCATATCAGCCACCAGTCTCATTTTACGAGGTGATGTTGGGCAGTTTCTTAAAACAGCAAAATATTGTTGCTTTTTTTCTTCTTTTCTTTTTTCAGCTGCTAGTCTTTTTCTGGCACCCATTGTACTTACTTTTTAAATTTTAAATGCCTTATCTTTTCTTATTACCAGCATGCCCCCTGAATGTACGGGTTGGAGCAAATTCGCCCAAACGGTGTCCTACCATGTTTTCGGTCACGTATACCGGGATGAATTTGTTTCCGTTATGTACTGCAATAGTATGTCCTACAAAATCAGGAGAAATTACTGATGCTCTGGCCCATGTTTTAACAACCGATTTTTTGTTGGTATCATTCATCGCCAACACTTTTCTTTCAAGCTTAAAATCGATAAAAGGACCTTTTTTTAATGAACGACTCATAATTATTCCTCTTTACTATTTTTTCCTACGTTCTACAATATACTTGTTGGAAGCTTTTTTCTTCGAACGGGTTTTGTACCCTTTCGCAAGCAAGCCTTTGCGTGATCTTGGATGTCCTCCTGATGAACGGCCTTCGCCACCACCCATTGGGTGATCAACAGGGTTCATAACAACACCACGAACACGAGGTCTTCTTCCTAACCAACGAGAGCGACCGGCTTTACCCGATTTCTCGATGTTGTGTTCAGTATTTCCAACTGTACCTACTGTAGCCCTACAGGACGTAAGTACCATACGAGTTTCGCCTGATGGCAATTTCAAAATTGCGAATTTGCCATCACGTGAGGTCAATTGTGCGTAAGTGCCTGCACTACGTGCCATGATACCACCCTGGCCAGGATGGAGTTCAATGTTGTGAACCAAAGTACCAAGAGGTATTTCAGCCAGGGGAAGTGCATTTCCTACTTCAGGATCTGCACCGGTTCCACTCATCACCGTTTGACCAACTTGCAACCCGTTAGGTGCAACGATGTAACGTTTCTCACCATCTTCGTATTGAAGAAGTGCGATACGTGCAGTACGATTCGGGTCGTACTGAATGGAATCGACAACAGCTGCAACACCGTCTTTATCGCGTAAAAAGTCGATAATACGGTATTTGCGTTTATGTCCCCCGCCTATATATCTCATTGTCATTCGTCCCTGGTTGTTACGACCACCGGACTTTTTAATGGGCTCCAACAATGATTTCTCAGGCGTAGATGCAGTAATGGTATCAAAAGCGCCAATAATCTTGTGCCTCTGACCCGGAGTTACTGGTTTTAATTTTCTTACTGCCATTTGTTATTATATATTACTATAAAAGTCTATACTATCTCCTTCTACCAAAGTAACAACTGCTTTTTTGTAAGAAGCAGTTTTTCCGGAAATGATACCGCCTTTGGTGTATCTCGATTTAGCTTTTCCACCATATACCATGGTGTTTACGCTTTCAACCGTAACATTGTAAAGGGCTTCAACAGCCTTTTTAATTTCAGGTTTACTTGCTCTGCGATCTACCACAAAACCGTAACGGTTGAATCGTTCCGACTGGTCGGTCATCTTCTCTGTAACCAATGGTTTTACTAAAATTTCCATTTTTTATCCTCCGTTAAAGTTTAAATGCCTCTTCAATTTTCGCAACAGATCCCTCGCAAAGCACGAGTGCTTTTGCATTCAAAATCTGATAAGTACTTAATTCAGAAGCGGTTACAACAGATACGTCCTGTAAATTTCGCGAGGACAAATATATGTTATTATTTTCAGCCGGTAAAACGAAAAGTGCCTTTTTTTCAGCGATTTGCAAATTGTTTTTCAAGGCTACCATTTCTTTGGTCTTTGGACCTTCGAAATTGAAGTCTTCCAAAACAACAATACTTTTTTCGTTTGCTTTATATGTTAAAGCTGATTTACGGGCTAATTGCTTCACTTTTTTGTTCAGCTTGAAGCCATAATTGCGCGGACGTGGGCCAAAAACTGTACCACCGCCACGGAAAACCGGCGACTTGATGCTACCTGCACGAGCTGTACCGGTACCTTTCTGACGCTTAATTTTACGTGTACTTCCTGCAATTTCAGCACGCTCTTTACTCTTACTTGTTCCCTGGCGTTGGTTGGCCATGTATTGTTTTACATCCAAATAAATGGCGTGGTCGCTGGGCTCAATTCCGAAGATCTGGTCGCTTAATGTAACCTTTCTTCCGGTTTCTTTTCCTTCAATATTCAGTACACTTAGTTCCATTGCTTTCTAATAATTAAGTATGAACCTCTGGCTCCAGGTACTGAACCTTTTACCACTAACAAATTCTTTTCAGGAATAATTTTCACTACTTCCAGGTTTTCGATAGTAATGGTTTTACCACCATCTCTACCGGCCATGCGCATACCTTTAAAAACACGTGAAGGCCATGATGAAGCTCCGATAGAACCCGGTGCTCTAAGCCTGTTGTGCTGTCCGTGTGTGGCATCGTTTACCCCACGGAAGTTGTGTCTTTTAACTACGCCCTGGAAGCCTTTTCCTTTTGAAACACCAATTACGTCAACGTAATCTTTTTCGTGGAAAATTGAAACATCGATTTGCTGTCCCAATTCAAACTCTTCCTGATAGGTGTTATGAAACTCTACTACTTTACGCTTTGGTGAAGTTCCGGCCTTTTTAAAGTGGCCAACTTCAGCTTTGGTGGCGTGCTTGTCTTTCTTGTCGCCATAAGCTAATTGAAGCGCTTCGTAGCCGTCGGTCTCTTGGGTCTTCACTTGTGTAACAACACAAGGTCCGGCCTCAATCACAGTGCATGGGATATTTTTCCCCTCAACACTGAATACGGATGTCATTCCGATTTTTTTTCCAATAATACCAGCCATTTTTTTCGACTACTTTAAATTATCAAACTTTAATTTCTACTTCGACGCCACTTGGAAGCTCCAGCTTCATCAATGCGTCAATGGTTTTAGCGGTTGAGCTGTAAATGTCGATCAAACGTTTGTATGAAGACAACTGAAACTGCTCCCTCGATTTTTTATTTACGAAGGTAGAACGCAAAACAGTGAAAACTCTGCGGTGAGTTGGAAGTGGAATAGGACCACTTACTACAGCGCCTGTAGTTTTTACCGTTTTAACGATTTTCTCAGCACTCTTGTCAACTAAGTTGTGATCGTACGATTTCAGCTTAATCCTGATCTTTTGACTCATAAGAGAAAATTGTTATATAATTATTTTAATAAATCAACTCTTCCCTGTACATCTGCCAGCACTTTCTCTGCCAGACTTCGTGGTACTTCCTGGTAGTGGCTGAACTCCATTGACGAAGTTGCCCTTCCCGAAGAAAGTGTACGCAATACGGTTACATAACCAAATTGTTCCGAAAGTGGAACACGGGCAGTAACAACTTTTGCATTTCCTTTTGAAATCATACCGGCTACTTCACCGCGACGACGGTTAAGGTCACCAATAATATCTCCCATATATTCTTCCGGAGTAACGATCTCAAGTTTCATGATCGGCTCTAAAAGAACTGGTTTTGCTTTCGATGCAGCGCTTTTGAACGCCTGACGCGCACAGATCTCGAACGACAGCTGATCGGAGTCAACCGGGTGGAAAGATCCATCAATCAGGGTTACTTTCAGTGCATCAACCGGGAAACCGGCCAACGGACCATTCGACAATGCATCTTTGAAACCTTTTTCAACCGAAGGAATGAATTCGCGTGGAATACGACCACCTTTTACAGCGTCGACAAATTCCAATCCAACTTTTCCTTCTTCAGCAGGTTCAACTTTAACGATGATATCGGCAAATTTACCACGACCACCGGTCTGCTTCTTGAATACCTCACGAAGTTCAACTTCCTGAGTAATCGCTTCTTTGTAGGCAACCTGAGGAGCTCCCTGGTTACATTCCACTTTGAATTCGCGTTTCAAACGGTCAACCAGAATTTCGAGGTGCAACTCACCCATACCACGGATTACAGTCTGACCTGAATCGGGATCGGTGTTAACAACAAAAGTTGGATCTTCTTCGGCCAGTTTAGCCAAACCGTTCGACAGTTTATCAATGTCTTTCTGCGATTTTGGCTCAACCGCGATACCGATTACCGGTTCCGGGAAGTCCATACTTTCCAGTGTAATTGGGTTTTTAAGATCACCTAATGTATCACCGGTGCGAATATCTTTGAAACCAACCGCTGCACAGATATCTCCGGCTTCGATTGAATCTTTCGCATTTTGTTTATTAGAGTGCATCTGGTACAGACGCGAGATACGTTCTTTTTTACCGGTACGTGAGTTATACACGCTGTCGCCGGCGTTAAGTGTACCCGAGTAAACACGTACATAAGCCAAACGACCTACGAATGGATCGGTAGCAATTTTAAATGCCAATGCAGCCAGTGGCTCATTAGCATCAGCAGTACGGGTTACTTCTTTATCGGTAGTAGGATTAACTCCTTTAATTTCGCCTTTATCGAGCGGGCTTGGCAGGAATTCACAAACTGCATCCAGCAAACGCTGAACACCTTTGTTTTTAAATGCCGAACCACACATCATCGGGATAATTACTCCTTCGAGTGTAGCGCGACGGATTACCGCCAACATTTCTTCTTTGGTAATTGAATTCGGATCTTCGAAGTAACGTTCCATAATGTGGTCGTCAACTTCAGCTACCGATTCAACCAGTTTTTCTTTCCACTCTTCGGCTTGTGCAACTAAATCGGCAGGAATTTCATCCAGAACATATTTAGTTCCCATTGCTTCGTCATCTTCCCAGCGGATTGCTTTCATTTCAACCAGGTCGATAACACCTTCGAATTTCTCTTCAGCTCCGATTGGAATCTGCATTGGAACCGGGTTAGCGCCTAATTTTTCTTTAATGTCGTTGTATACATTGAAGAAATCGGCACCCTGACGGTCCATTTTGTTTACGAAAGCGATACGTGGTACACCGTATTTTTCAGCCTGGCGCCATACTGTTTCCGACTGAGCTTCAACACCACCTACAGCACAGAACAGGGCAACTGTTCCGTCCAAAATCCTTAACGAACGTTCAACCTCAACTGTGAAGTCAACGTGTCCGGGAGTATCGATAATGTTAATTTTATGCTCAATATCGTTATGTTTCCAGAAGGTAGTAGTAGCAGCCGAAGTAATGGTAATACCTCTTTCCTGCTCCTGCTCCATCCAGTCCATAGTAGCAGCACCGTCGTGTACTTCACCAATACGGTGAGTTAAACCGGTGTAAAATAAAATACGTTCTGTAACGGTAGTTTTTCCGGCGTCGATATGCGCCATAATACCGATGTTTCTTGTATATTTCAGATCTTGTTTAGCCATTTTTTAAACCAATTTTCTTTTCCTTTTACCAAACTATACTATCAATCTCTCTAAACTAGAATCTGAAATGTGCGAATGCGCGGTTTGCTTCAGCCATTCTGTGGGTGTCTTCTTTTTTCTTGTAAGCACCACCCTCTTCGTTAAATGCAGCTACAATTTCTGCAGACAACTTGTCGGCCATTGATTTGCCTGAACGTTTACGGGCAAACGATATCATATTTTTGATACTGATAGAGGTTTTTCTTTCCGGACGAATTTCCATCGGAACCTGGAAAGTAGCACCACCAACACGGCGGCTTTTTACCTCAACAGCCGGAGTAATGTTCTCCAATGCTTTTTTCCAAACATCAAGTGGGGCAACTTCTGAATCTTTCATACGTTTTTCTACCAATTCCATTGTATCGTAGAAAATAGTATAAGCTGTAGATTTCTTACCATCCACCATAAGGTCGTTGACAAACCGGGTTACCAAAACATCGTTGAATTTCGGATCCGGTAGTACCTGTCTCTTCTTTGGTTTTGACTTTCTCATTTTAAAACTTCTTTAGTGTTATCTAAATTGGTTGCCCGTAGGCGGTCTTCAGTTCATCTCCGGAAGACATTGAAGAGAATTCCTTACTCAACCAAACCACTAATAAATAACAGTGTTAATTACTTGTTTTTACTTCTTATTTCTTCGGTCTTTTAGCACCATATTTCGAACGACGTTGCAAACGTCCTTCAACACCTGCGGTATCCAGAGCACCACGAATTAAGTGGTAACGAACACCAGGAAGGTCTTTTACCCTACCTCCGCGTACAAGCACAATTGAGTGCTCCTGGAGATTGTGGCCTTCACCGGGAATATAAGCATTCACCTCTTTTCCGTTGGTTAACCTTACCCTTGCAACTTTACGCATTGCCGAGTTAGGTTTCTTCGGAGTAGTGGTATAAACACGAACACACACGCCACGACGTTGCGGGCATGAATCCAAGGCAGGAGATTTACTCTTCTCAACCTTGCTCTGTCTTCCTTTTCGAACTAACTGTTGAATAGTTGGCATAAATACCTGTTTTTTATATAGTTAATAATAAATTCTCAAAAAAACGGACTGCAAAAGTATGCAAAAATCCTTAATTATCAATAGTTTCGAGGGGTAAAAGCACACTTTTCCCCTAAAAACGGCTCGCAAAAGTACGAATTATTATCAATCTGCAATGCCTTTTAAGCTTTTTTTTCAAAAATTTAAGGTTGAAATGAATTGAGAGAGAGAAGATTGAAGAGCGGCGGGAAGTTGGAAGCCGGAAGCGCGATGAAGGAAGAAGTAAGGCGGATTGTGGATTAGTGAATGAGGAGCAGATTTGTTCGCTAAAAAAGAACATCCAGTTATTAATTGAATGTTAAGCTCCAATCGGGAGCATCACTGATTCAATTGGGCGTTAGATTAGAAAATCCGATCTAATAAAAAAGTCAGATTTCAATAATACGAGAGTCTGGTGAAGATTTTATTGTCTAATTCTTTACAAACTGTACAATATGAATACCATCTTTAAATTCACATCTTAAAAAATAAGAGCCTTTCATAAAATCAGATATATCTAACTCATTTTTACCATTCTCAATCCGTTGATTCAAAACTATTTTCCCATTCAAATCAAATAATTTTACTTCTCCCGATGAGTTGGTTTCGATATATAATTTGTCATTTGCGGGATTAGGATAAACAAAGATGCTATTATCTATATGCGTATCTCCAATACCTGTATTTGTACTGTCAGTACCTGATGCATCAAGCCCCCCGTCAACTATTGTCCATTCATATGTATCGATAATGTATTGCCGTGATTCTTGTGCCGAGGCGTTATATTTGATATTTCCGGCATCTAAATAAACACTTTTCTGAAGGCTTTGACTTGCCCATCCAATTAATATCTTTGAATAATTCTCTGTGCTTAATCCAGAAGAATAAAACATAACATACATATCAAACACGGCGTTAACATTCCATGAACTCAAATCCTGATCAAACGAAGAGGCCTCAAAAAACATAGCTGGCATCGACATTACGTTCCCAACATCCCAAGAACTAATGTTTTGGTTAAAAGCGCTAGCACCCGCAAACATGCTGTCCATGTCAATTACATTTCCGACATTCCATGAGCTAATGTCCTGATTAAAAGAAACCGCTTCTTTAAATAAACAACTCATAGAAATTACGTTACTAACATTCCATGAACCGATATTTTGGTTAAATGCTGTAGCTCCATTAAACAAAACAGCTGCGGAATTTAGCGCACCTACATCCCAATATCCAATATTCTGGTTAAAGGATGTTGCTCCCAAAAACATTGCAGTCATATCTGCAACATTACTTACATCCCACGAACTAATATCTTCATTAAACGAAGAAGCATCATGAAACAAAAAAGACATGTCGGTGACTAAGCTTGTACATAACTTGGATAAATCTGCTCCTTCATCTCTCCTTTGCATTAGCAGCTCTCTATCAACTGCTTCATACTCGATACCATTGACAATGCCTTTGTCACCGGCGACACAATCCATGCATTTAATGGTCACTCCGTTGTCGTCAAAATAGAAAGTTGGTTCTGTTGTGCCTGATTTTTGTTTGTTCAATGTATCAATTACAACTGTACATACTAAATCGCCCGGAATATCCAACTCCGACTTCAGAACTACATTCTCCTTATCACACAAAATCACTGAATTTTTACCTAACAAAATTGAGGTAACTAAAAGGGAGGCTACTAATAGTGTCAAAGTTTTCACGCAAATGGCTTAATGTTAGGGTTCAAATGTATAATTTTAACATAATAATTACAAATGGAATTCTCATTGGATTGTTGTAAAACACTCTACACCCTAGCTGGTGCTTAAGGCAATCAGTACCCCGGCCGGCAAGACAGGCAATATTCGCTTACCACTTGTGCTGTATATTTATTGTCCTAACTTTAGCGTTGGTTCAAAAATGGCAGGGATACAAATTCGCGCCAGCGAAATTTATTATAGAAAACAAGCAGAATGAAAAGTTTAATTTTACTACTCATCATTGGTAACATATTCTTCTCCCTTATTAATACAGAAAAAGAGATACTTCCTGTACCTTCAAAAACTCCTAGTAAAGCACAATTAAAACAGATTGAACGTAAATACGGAATGTTTATCCATTTTGGAATAAACACATTTCATGACATGGAATGGACTGATGGCTCGAAACCCGCTTCATCTTACACACCTGCAACTATCGATGCCGAACAATGGATTAAAACAGCTAAAGATGCCGGTATGAAATATGTTATTTTAGTTACCAAACACCACGATGGGTTCTGCCTTTGGGATAGTCAGTTTACAGCATATGATGTTGCAAATTCGGGGAATACCACCAATGTTGTTGAAGCCGTAGCAAAAGCATGTAAAAAGTATAATATTGGCTTAGGCTTGTATTATTCGTTATGGGACAGAAACAGAAACAGTGATGTTGAAAATACTGAACTTGACAGTGCCTACAATTCCTATATGATTAAGCAACTGGATGAATTAATGGACATCACTCAGGAATATACCGATATAGTGGAATTTTGGTTTGATGGAGGTTGGGTAAAGAAAAATAATCAATGGCCAATTAAAGAAATATATCAAACCATAAAATCAAGAGAGCCTGATTGTCAGATTGGTGTGAACTGGTCAATTGGTTTGCCGGGAGAACCCGACCACCATCCGGTATTGCCCAAAGACCAAAAAGAAGGATATCCTATAAGGTATTTCCCCAGCGATTTCAGACTGGGCGACCCTTATTTGCCTGTAAAAAATGATCCGAAATTATTCACCCATAACGGAGAAGAATATTATATGCTCTGGGAATCGACAGTGTGTATTAGCCGCCGATGGTTTTACAATACCACCGATACTGTTTTTAAACCAATTGATGAACTGGTTGAATTATATAAAGTAGCAACGGCACAGGATAATATTTTGATTTTGAACTGTCCACCAAATCGCGAAGGACAAATAAGGGATAAGGACATTGAGATACTTTCGGAATTAAGAAAGCGATTAAAAATCAACGTACAACAATAGTGGCTGTACAATCGCTGAACACTACCTCATAATTACTCCAAACAAATGCGATTTTGCACTCTCACGGTGCATTTTCTGACAATTATTGCACGATCATAGTGCATTTCAAATATCTACAAAGCAAATCGCAAACATTAATTCAAACTCCTCAAGTCAAATATAAATGTAGATTGAAGATTACCGATTGAAGATTGCAGAACTACTTTGAACTCTGAACCTACCCGAATGAAATTCGTTCCCGCCAGAATGATCCTGCCGGGCTGGCAGGCGGGCTCTGAACCCCGAACTCACTTCACCCGCTCTTTCCAAAGTGCTTTCAGCGGATTAAAGAATCGCTGGATCAGGCGCAGGTCTTCGGTGATGATTTCGGCCTGACCGGTGAGCTGGTTTTGCATTTGCAGCTGGTCGCCGTAATTGGTGGTCAGTCCATCGGGGAAGTTCACTTCAACCATGTAAAAGTTGTCTTCGGGCACCAGCGAAACATTCTTAACAATGCCGCGCACCATTCCAAATTCCATGTAAGGGTAATTGTCGAATTTCACATTTACATTCAGGCCTTCGTTTACTTTACCCGAACCACGCACCGGCAGCTCAACCTTCCCGATCACGGCGCCCATATCGTCGGGAACGATGGTAAAAGCGCGGTCGCCCTGCTCGATATTCTGATTCTCGGCATAAAACTTATTAAACGAAACCGTGCCGTCGATTGGCGATCGCAGAAGGTAGGTCAGGAACCAGTCGCTGGATGCACTTTTCAGGTTGTTGAAAGCCTCAAGCAAGGCCGATTCGTATTGAATTTTCAGGTCGTGATACTCTTTTTCGTTTTCAATGATCTTCTGATCGAGTTGGCTAATGTCGATCAGTTTTTGAGACAGATCGGATCGCAGACCATCGAGTTGCGATTTTTTGGAAAGCATCTCCGATTCTGCTTTTTCCAGTTCGGTTGTTGCAATCACTTCTCCGGCCACCAGCTTTTGTTGCCGTTCGAAATTCCGTTGTTTGATCTTATATTCTTTGTCAACGGCATTTCTCTGTTCCCACATGCGGTCGTACAGCATCCGTGCATTTTTCAGCTGTTCTTTATACGATTCTTCACGAAGTAGATAATAGTTTCGTTCGCTGAATTCTTTCAGCTCCTGAAACTTGGTAAGAAACTGCGAATAATATTCCTGAACCGGCCCCAGTTGCAGTGCCCGGCTTAGGTGAACTACGGGTGTAAAATTCAGGGTATCGAAATTAGGCTGGAGTTTGTTGATCAGAGTTTCGAGCTGTAACACATCCATGTAATTGGCCGGATTTTCTATTAAGGCAATGATCTGACCGGCTTCCACTTTTTCCTTGTCGCTTACAAATAACTGATCGATTTTACCGGTGGCCCGGGCAACCAGTGTAGCCGGTGGATTTTCGGTGGTCACCACAATTTTCGAACGCAAAATATCGGGGTAATGAAAAACAAAACTAAAGATGATGATCAATGCAAAAATGGCCGCAAATACCAGCACACCATAACGAACCAGCCGCGATGGAACACCGCCCAGTATTTCCTGCACTTCGCCGGATCGGATTTCTATATTTTGTTTGTCATCAGTCATTGGTCACTGGTCATTTGTCATTAGTTCCCTAATTCAAGCTGGTTTCTTACCAATTCAAAATATTTCCCTTTTTTGCTGATCAGCTCGTCATGAGTTCCGCGCTCTACAATTTCACCGGCTTCGAGTACCACAATCTGGTCGGCATTTTTAACTGTGCTAAGTCTGTGCGCTACCACAACAACAGTTTTTCCGGCTGATACTTTTTCCATGTTTTCCATGATCAGCTTTTCGTTGTTGGCGTCGAGGGCGTTGGTTGCCTCATCAAAGAACAGGTACTCGGGCGATTTATAAATGGCACGCGCAATCAGAATTCGTTGTTTTTGCCCCTGGCTCAAACCAACGCCTTCCTGCCCTATTTTTGTATTGTAGCTCAGCGGTAAGGATTCAATATAATCCTGAATATTTGCCAGCTTCACCGCATTTATTAGTCGTTCCCGGTCGATTATTTCATCGTTCACCACAATGTTTTTTGCAATGCTGTCGGAAAAAATAAATCCGTCCTGCATTACCACGCCGCAGTTGTTGCGCCACATTTGCGGCGAGAAGTTTGCCAAGCGCGTGCCTCCAATTTTTATATCGCCTGCAATTGGCGGATAAAATCCAAGCATCAGTTTAATCAACGTTGTTTTCCCACTGCCACTTGTCCCTACAATGGCAGTTGTTTTTTTCTCCGGAATTTCGAGGTTGATATTATTCAATACTTTTGGCGAACGCGGGCCTTCGTACTGGAACACCAGGTTCGAAATACTTACCCCTTTGTTTTCGGGAAGCATTTTTACGTAAATGGCAGCGTCATCGCTTTCATCCTTTTTATCGTGAATTTCTGCCAGACGTTCCAGACTGATCTTGGCATCCTGTGCATTGTGCATAAAACCGATCAGTTGGCGAAGCGGCGAATTCAATTGCCCTATTATATATTGTATAGCCAGCATCATACCGAGGGTGAGTTCGCCATTCACAACGGCGGTTGCCGCTATAATTATGATCAGAATATTTTTGGTTTCGTTGATGAACACCGAACCGGCGTCCTGGTATTGCTGCAGGGTGAGACTTTTTACGCTTACCTTGAAAAGCCCGGCCTGAACACGCTCCCACTCCCAGCGTTTTTGCTTTTCGTAGTTGTTCAGTTTTATTTCCTGCATGCCGTTGATGATCTGAATCAGCTTACTCTGGTTTTCCGAGAGTTTCTTAAACCGTTTGAAATCCAACTCGCGCCGGCGCTTCATAAAAACATAGATCCATAAAAAGTAAAGGGCCGATCCAGCAATAAAAATGAAAAAGATCTTCATGCTGTAAATGGCAAGTACAATAGCAAAAACCACCAGGCTAAAAACCGAGAACAATACCCCGATGGATTGTGAGGTGAGAAAGCGCTCAATCCGGTCGTGGTCCTCAATGCGCTGCAGGATATCGCCAATCATTTTTGAATCGAAGAATCCCAGCGGAAGTTTCATCAGCTTGATGAGGAAATCGGAAATGATGGAAATATTGATCCGGGTACTGATGTGCAGCAAGATCCACGAACGGATAAACTCCACCGACATGCGGCTGATAAACAACACCAATTGTGCCAGCAACACGAGGTAAATAAAACCAATGTCCTGGTTATTGATACCGATATCAACCACGCTTTGCGTCAGGAATGGCAACACCAGCTGAATTAAACTTCCGAGGAAGAATCCCAGCAGCAGCTGGATAACCAGCTTTCGATAAGGCTTCAGGTAATTCAGCACAAAACGGAAACCGGTGCGGCTAACCCGTTCGTCGCTTTCTTTGTAGAAATCGGGCGTGGGTTGAAGCAGCAAACAAATGCCTTTTTCCTCGCCACCATCGACTGTCGACAACCACTTGTCACAAAATTCCTTCTCGGAATATTCCAGTCGCCCGAAAGCCGGGTCGGCCACGTGAACTTTTCCTTTGGCAATTTTAAAAACCACCACAAAATGCTCCTGTCCCCAGTGAACGATACAAGGCAGCGGTGCTTCTTTCTTCAGCTGTTCGAAAGTGATTTTCACCCCCATCGAGCGCATACCGATATATTCGGCTGCATCGCTTATTCCGAGCAAAGAAACTCCTTCGCGGGTGATGTACGATTTTTCGCGGAGCGATTCGGTTGTGAAGTGCTTCCCGTAATATTTGGCCACCATGCGCAGGCACGACGGGCCACAATCCATCGCATCAAACTGTTGATAAAACGGGAACTTCGCCATAATTCAGTTTTGTTGCGGAAAGATAGAAAAAAATTGCTCAGAGCCGAACCATTGTAAAGCCGACTTATAAACTATTGAATGAGGAAAACCTTGGTTATCCTGTTAACAAGCTAAATCAGAATGAACCGTTCAGTTTGATGTAAATACCAAATATTGGTTTATACTGGTATACAATTCAATTAATGCCCGGGCCTGATAGTGTTATTCGGGCAATACTTTTACCCAAATTTCATCTAAATATGTAGGAGCAAGCAGGCGGGGATTATCTTTTGATTGGGATAGATAAAATCCGTAAAAATGCAGTGTATCGTTGTTAATATGATAATTGTATTTGTATGAAAACGGATAAAGCTTGCCCGATAATATATCGCTGTGAACGGTAACCATTGTGGTGTCGTCGGGGAGCATAAATACTCCCTTATTATAGGTTCTCACTCCGTCGGGTAAAAATATTTTTCCTTCAAAAGTATTGTCGGCTTTAAATTCCCAGGTACGGTCAACACTAATTGGAGGATTCTCAATTCCGTTGGTTTTTCCTGAAACCATGCGCCAAACTCCATGCAGTTTTTGTTTTTTTGCAGGAACACCGGCTGAGAGCAGAATTACAGACATTAAAATAATGATAGCTGATGTGATTTTTTGGTTTTTCATAATTTATGGTTTAATAATGATTTCGTGTTAGCTGAATTAATAAAAGGAAGCTGAATTGTTTGGCAATCAATCATTAGAATCAACTACAGCTGCTCCCTAAAAATAGACAAAAACAAATTGCATCAATATGTTTAATAGCAGCCGCTTATTGAGTGCCAGTAGTATCCGTTTAATTTCCACAATTGCTTCTCCGTCAGTAAACGGATCGAAATCACTTACAATTCAAGGTTTTTTGCACAAGAAGGGCTGGTCTGGACTCATTTTTCAACAGACAACAATATATAGATATATGTAAACGAGATTGGAATGCTTTTCAAAAAAAGCAAATTAAAAGAAGGAACAAGAGAGCCGGTATAAAACCCAACAAAGCCAGCGACCGGGCTTTATCAAGGTACTTTTCTTTATCGTTCAGCCAGTAAAACAGGCCAATCGGCAAGATTGCCACAAACAACACGGTTCCCAGGTAATTAAATAGTTCATCCTTTTGTTTGAGAAAACTAAAGCTGTGCGCACCTTCATCGAAATACCAGATTGCAGCGGCCAAAACTGCAGAAATTGCAATTAAAACAACGGGAAATATTCGACAACACCATTTATTACGTTCCATAGCAGCAAAAATTATTGTGTTATAAAAGTAACAGAATACACACAAGATAACAAAACACAATAAAAATAGCTCAGTACTTTATGACTTCCGGGATTCACTGAAAATCGTTCGTAAAAAACATTACTGAATACTTAAAGCATGTTCACCAATAATAATCACGGTAGGTGCTTGTGGATTGTTTTCAGCCAGAAAATTATCAACGTCTTCTAATGAGGTTTCGTAATGCTGCTCTTCCGGTTGCGATATTTTACTCAGGATCTGAACTGTTGTTGAAGCTTCAACTCCGCGTTCGAGCAATGCTTTTGATAATTCTGCAAGCTTGTTTAATCCCATATAAATCATCACAGGAGAACCGGTACTCAAAACCGCTGTCAAAGCTTCCAAATCAGAAAAAGTACCGTTGGTGCGGTGACCGGTATAAAACAGTGCCATACAGGCTTTATGCCGCTCGGTCAGTGGCACGTTAAACTGCGCTGAACCCGCAAGAGCAGCAGTAACTCCCGGAATGACTTCGTAGTTCAATTGGTGCTCCACACAAAAGCGGATCTCCTCGGGTCCCCGGCCAAAAATCATGGGATCGCCGGTTTTCAGGCGCACCACTTTTTTACCTTGTTCCGCATAAAACTTAAACCAACGGTGAATGTCCTCCTGCCGTTTCTCCTGGTTTTGACCGTCGCTGTGGTACTTCCCAACAAATATTTTTTCACATTCGGGAGTGGTCAAATCAAGCACTTCTTCGCGCAGCAAACCATCGTAAAGCACTACATCGGCCTGTTGCAAACGCTTCATTGCCTTCACCGTTAAAAGCTCGGGATCTCCGGGCCCTCCACCAACAATCGATATCAGATGCGATACGTCCATTCCTCAACTTCTTTCAAATAATCCATCGGACTGTTGTAGGCAAAACGATAGTCGAGTGCCTGAATCAGTTTGTCGCTGTTCACGATTTTGAAATCCGCAGGTTCATCGGTAAATACGGGAACCGGCAATTCGCTAATTTTTGCAGCCTTGGTATAAAACTCTTCCTTCAGCGGATGCTCAGGTGAAACGGCATTAAAAATTTCGCCCCAAATATCCTGTTCTACAATTTGAGTAATAATATTGACGCAATCGTCGCGGTGAATCAGGTTGACAGGAATTTTTCCGTTTACCGCATTTCGATGCTGAACAAACCGTGCAGGATTCCGGTCGTAACCGATCAGTCCTCCAAAGCGAAGCACCGTAGTTTGAAAAGCCGGATTTTCCGTTAACAACTTTTCTGCAGCCAGCAAAGCCCTACCGGCTGCTTTCCCGGGCGCTCCTTCGTCTCCTTCCCGTACTTCGCGGTTTTGCTCCTCGTAAACCGAAGTTGATGAAATAAACAAAACTTTTTTAATGCCAATCTCCACAATCTTTTTAATGACCTGCTCAATTTTTTGTGGATAAGACTCTTCAACACAGTCGGTTCGGGTTGGGGGAATACTCAGCACCAAAACATCGGTATTAAAAAAGCTGCTGTAATCCATCGAGATCGACCGTGGCTTCACTTTTATGTAAAACGTACTTATTCCTGTCTTTTCCAGCTCGTTGTAGGTGGTATTCGAGCTGCTCGAACCTTTTACTTTCCACCCTTTTCTGATCATCGATTTTCCGAGCGCCGTTCCCAGCCATCCACATCCAAGTATTGAAATTGTATTACTCATAACTTCCAGTTTTTCGATTTGTAAAGTTGATCGTTCTTCGGCCCAAACTTTTGCAGCATGAGCTTCCTCCAATTTTCTTTTGAGAGTGGTTTGGCTAGTGTTTAAATTCTTTGCCTTCCCTGATCTCTTCGACGTATTCCTTTCGGATAACAAAATCGCCAAAATGCTCCTTTGCATTTCTGTTTTTGGCAAAATCGGCAATTATTGTGCGCAGTTCGCTCAGAATTTCTTCTTCTGAAATGGTTGCTTTGTAGAGGCTGTTGAGTCGGGTACCGTTAAAGTTACCCCCCAAATAAAGGTTGTAATAACCCGGCGACTTCCCGATCAGCCCGATTTCTGCCAGGTAAGGGCGGCCGCAACCGTTCGGACAACCGGTCATTCGAATAACGATTTCTTCTTTCAATAAACCGAATTCATTCAGGATCCCTTCAATTTTGGTGATCAGATCGGGAAGGTAACGTTCGGCCTCGGCAAATGCCAGCGGGCAGGTTGGCAGCGCCACACAGGCAATCGAATTCTTACGAAGCCCTGAAATTTTCTCAGGTGCAACACCATACTTTTTGAAAATACCATCCACCTGTTTCTTTTCGGCAGCATTCACGCCGGCAATTATCAGGTTCTGATTTCCGGTAAGAATGAAATCACCTTTAATCGTTTGAGCGATCTCGCGTAAAGCAGTTTTTAGTTGTTGCTTGCCGGCATCGCGCACGCGGCCACCTTCAACAAAATAGGTAAGGTGCCATTTGTTGTCGGTTCCTTTCTTCCAGCCATAATCGTCGCCGTTCTTTTCAAGCTTATAAGGCTTTTCTTTTTGAAGTTCGTAGCCCAGCAGCTTTTCCACTTCAGTTTTGAATTCATTAACCCCCATCCGGTCGATGGTATATTTTAAGCGCGCCTGTTTTCGGTTTTTACGGTCGCCGTTATCGCGTTGCACCAGCAGCACTTTTTCGGCCACTTCAATCACCTGTTCAGCCTCGCAATAACCGATTACGGTTCCTGTTCGCGGGTAGGTTTCGGGCATGCCAAACGTTGAACCCAAACCGCCGCCAACAACAACGTTGTAGCCAATAATCCTGTCCTTTTCAACAATGGCTATAAAACCAAGATCCTGCGAAAACACATCGCAATCGTTGTTGGGCGGAATAATTACGGCAATTTTGAATTTACGCGGCAGGTAACGAACGCCGTACAGCGGCTCCTCATCCTGTTTACTGTTGGCCACCAGTTTTTTATCGAGCCAGATTTCGTGATACGCTGTTGTTCTTGGCATCAGGTGTTCACTGATTTGTGTTGCCAGGTGGATCACCTCGGCATGAAACGGCGACTCCGCCGGGTTGGCATGACTCATCACGTTTCGGTTCACATCACCACAAGCTGCAATGGTGTCGAGCAGCTCTTCGTTCATTTCGCTGATCGTATTTTTCAGATCCTTTTTCAGCACACCATGCAACTGAAAGGTTTGCCGCGTGGTAAGTTTCAGCGTTCCGTTGGCGTACTTATCCGAAAGAGCATCCATTTTAAGCCACTGTGCAGGTGTAAATTTTCCGCCGGGCATGCGCAGGCGAATTAAAAATGAATAAGCAGGTTCCAGCTTTTGGTGCTTTCGCTCCTTATCGAGATCGCGATCGGTTTGCTGGTAGATCCCATGAAATTTCGAGATCTGCGTGTCGCCATCAGAAATAGCCCCGGTTATCGGGTCGGCCAGACTTTCGACAAGTGTGCCACGCAGGAAATTACTCTCGTATTTCAACTTTTCTACCTCCGAAAGTTCTTTCCAGTCAATTGTTTCTTTCATCTCATTAATATTATGCTCAACGAGATTATGAAACACATCCCCCGGTCGGTTGAAGTATCGGGAATTGTTTCATTTCAGGTTATAAAATCGGTTATTTCGTTGAGTAGTTGTTCTTAAAAATCGTTAGTACACATCGGTCTGAAAACGTTTTTCACGCTTCAGGTTTTTGACGTATTTTTCGGCCTCTTCAACACTGATTCCACCCTGGGTTTTGATGATTTCGAGCAAGGCTTTATTCACGTCTTTTGCCATGTGTTTCATATCGCCACAGAGGTAGAAATGTGCTCCGTTCTCAAGCCATTCGAACACCTCTTTTTGGTTCTCCAGTAATTTATGCTGAACATAAACTTTTTCTTCCTGGTCGCGCGAAAAAGCTACATCCATTCGTTCCAGATACTCTGATTTGAGCAACTTTTGCCATTCTGCCTGGTACAGGAAATCGGATTTAAAACGACGATCGCCAAAGAACAGCCAGGTGTTGCCTTTCATATCGAGGCTTTCGCGTTGCTGCATAAATGCGCGGTATGGAGCAACACCTGTTCCCGCTCCCACCATTATAATTTTCGATCCGTTTGGCGGTAATTTAAACGCCGGATTCTTCTCGATGAATATTGGCAGCTGATCGTCCACCTGCACACTGTCGCTCAGGAAATTGGAACAAGCGCCTTTGCGCAAACGGTTTTTGCGTTCGTAACTCACCAGCGATACGGTTGCGTGAACTTCCTCTCCAACATATTCCATACTCGATGAAATGGAATACAAACGCGGTGGAATAGCACGAAGAATACTCACCAGTTTATTGGCATTCCACTTAAACGGGAAATCTTCCAGCAGGTCGAGCACATCGTGACCGTATAAATAATCGCTCAACTTGTCCTCATCGTCCAGAATATCGTTCAGCTTCTCGTCTTTTGTTACTTCGTAGTATTTCTCAAGCAGATCGTAGGTTATCACTGTTATTTCAAGATGATGGGTCAAGGCATCTTTTATGCTGATCTTTTCTTCTTCGAAATCAACCTGCTGATCCAGCTCGAAACCTGTATTTTCCAGAATCTTCTCGACCAGGTCTTCCGGGTTGCGGGCAAAAATGCCAACAGCGTCGCCGGGTTCGTATTCAATTCCCGAACCATCGAGCGACAATTCAATGTGATACACTTCCTTGTCGGAATCGCGGCCGGTAATTTTTACTTTATCAATCACCGTAGCCATGTATGGATTTGTTTTTGTGAAAGCTTTCCCCATCGATGCCGATCCGTTTACCCCGGTGGCCGGAGCTGCAGAATTTGATGTTGCATTTACAGCACCTGATTCTGTGGGCTGAAGATTCAGCAAAACGTTGTTCATCCACATTTCGGCATTCTGCTCGTAGTCCACATCGCATTTTACCATCGGAGTTATCCGGTAGGCGCCGCAATCTTTCATCGCCTCATCAATATCCTCTCCGGTTTTACAAAAGTTGCGGTAGGTTTTATCGCCCATGGCAAGTACCGAATAATTGACGCCTTTTAAATCGGGCGCCCTGTTGCCGGTAACATATTTATGGAAATCCTCGGCCATATCCGGCGGGTCGCCTTCTCCGTGCGTGCTTACAACCACTACCACGTTTTCTTCTTCGTGGAGCTTTTTATAATTAAAATCGTACAGGCTCAACACCTTTGCATTGATGTTTTTGAAAGCAGCCTTTTCACCAAGTTTTTCGGCTAGTCCCTGCGAATGTCCGGTTTCTGTACCATATAAAATGGTCAGATTGATCATACTTTCAGGCTTTGCAATTGGTGCAGCCGCAGGAAGTGATGATCCTCCCTCAAAGCTGCTGCCCAGTGCAGAAAGCCTTCCTTCAAAAAAACCACTTAGCCAAAGGGTTTGCTCTTTTGTTAATCCTTGCGTAAGTTGATCCAACGCTGCTAACTGTTGATCATTCAACGGATTTAACTTTAAACTCATTTTCTATTATCAGTTAAAATTTATTTTTTCTTTTATCAGATTTCTGATTCTAATTGACTCATATACATCTTCACCATTCGAACCAACCGCCACCGTTATTTTTCCGTGACGATAAATTGCGGGCGATACAAACTGACACAACGCAGGTTTATCGTGGATGTTCACAAGAACACCTGCTTCCTTTGCATCTTTAACAATTTGCCGGTCGAGCACGTCGTTGTTCGCACAGGAATACACCATCAGGTAGTCTCTCAGAAATTGCTTATCATACTCAGCTTCAATGTAATTCACCCCGCTGTTTTTTATCTCGTCACAGACATCCTTTGCCAGTACTTCAACATGTGCATCGAAACGTTGCAGAATGCGAATTTTTTTTAGTGCATCCAGCCCGCCACCGATGATGAGTATTTTCTCGTTGGCGATATCTATCGATATGGGTAAAAAGTTTTTATTCATCGTATTCTATATTTCGTATTCAATCGGGACCTCTTTCTCGCGCCCGTAATTGCAACGGTTCCAGGCTCGCTCGTGTAAAAAATAGAGTGTCATTTTTGTAAACAATTCAACACCGCCAATGGTTACCGCAAAATTGAAATTTCCCACTACCAGCCACGAAATAAGAATGGTATCGATCGTACCAACCGCCCGCCACGAAATCGTTTTCACGATACTCCGTCTTTTCCGTTCTATTGTTCTTCCTGTTCCGTTGCTTGCCATTCTTATTATTTTCGAGAATATTCAACCATAAAAAAAGCTCTTCCGCATTTGCAGAAGAGCCATAAATAAGGTGATAGTTACCTACACTTGCTGTTTAATTCTTCTGCCTGATATACAATGCACAACACATACACATCATATGCATCATTGTCATTCCTATTGCAGAAGTATATTTCTTCATATTGTTTTTCGTTTCTAATTCGTGACTTTTGTCACATAGCGCAAATGTAAACGAATTATTCAGACTAAAAAGACTTTTATTTACTTTTTTTATTTGGGCTAAATAAAAATTAACACGAGGGTCCCCACAAGGCTGCCTGTTTCGCAACATGTTTTTCCTTCATTTTTATGTCTTCAACCCGACAGATGTACTGAGTTCATTTCGAGCGGGTTTACACTATAACATTTATTAACATATGCCTCATAAAATACTGTAATACGCTGCGTTAAGCATACGAAAAAAACACCTGAAAATGCCGTTCAACTTCCAGCTGACCAATGCTACTTGATTGTTAATAAATTATTATTATTTTTGGTTTCCTTTCTACTTTACGACTAAGTTCTAAGGGAAAAAACAAATCAATAAAACTCAAATTATATGAAGGTCTACAAAACGGATGAGATCCGGAACATTGCTTTAATTGGTAATGCCGGCAGTGGGAAAACCACCCTTGCGGAAGCTATGCTTTTCGAGGGTGGAGTTATAAAACGTAGAGGTGATGTAACCTCAAAAAATACAGTATCAGACTACAACCAGATAGAACAGGATTATGGCAATTCTGTTTTTTCTACTTTAATGTACACCGAATACAACGGTAAAAAAGTGAACATTCTGGATACTCCGGGGATGGATGAACTTTGCGGTAGCGTTGTTTCGTCGTTAAGTGTTACAGCACTTGGGCTGGTTACCATTAATGCTACCAGCGGAATTGAAGCCGGTACCGAAGCCGCTCTTCGACACGCCGATAGTGCGGAAACTCCACTTATCCTTGTTTTTAACCAACTCGATCACGATAACTCAAATTTCGACTCAACGCTTGAACAGTGTAAAACAAGCTTTGGCGGAAAAACCACGATCGTTCAATACCCGGTTGATGCCGGCACAAATTTTTCAGCCATTATCGACGTGCTGAAAATGAAAATGTATAAATACTCAGGCGAAGACGGTAAAGTTGAAATCCTGGATATTCCTGATTCGGAAAAAGAACGCGCCGATGAACTGCACAACGAACTGGTTGAAAAAGCAGCAGAAAACGAAGAAGCATTAATGGAATTGTACTTCGACAAAGGGACATTGTCGGAAGACGAAATGCGTAAAGGAATAAAACTGGGAATGCTCGAACGCAGCTTGTATCCGGTTTTCTGTACCTGCGCAAGAAAAAATATAGGCGTTGGCCGCTTACTCGAATTTATAACAAATATTGCTCCTGCACCGGTTGAAAAGAAACACCGCGAAGTTATAAAAGGAAAAGATGTGCAAATGAGTCCATCGGAACCACCAAGCATTTTTGTGTTTAAAACGTCAGTTGAATCGCATGTGGGCGAGATTACTTTCTTCAAAGTAATGTCAGGGGTTGTAAAAGAAGGCATGGACCTGATCAACTCAAAATCAGGCAACAAAGAACGTTTGTCGCAGGTATTTGTATCGGCCGGCAAAAACCGCGAAAAAGTAGACCAACTCGAAGCCGGTGACCTGGGCTGTACCGTAAAACTGAAAGAAACAAAGTACAACCAAACGCTTTCGACTAAAGAGGCCGGAACAACATTTGTCCCGATTAAGTTCCCTTCGTCAAGACATACTGTAGCCCTGAAGGCTGAGAACGATTCAGATGACGAAAAAGTAGGTGAAATCCTAAGTAAAATTAAATACGAAGACCCATCATTTATTGTTGAGTACTCGAAAGAATTAAAACAATTGCTGGTGCATTGTCAGGGAGAATATCACCTGAATGTATTGAAATGGTATTTCGATCATATTCACAAAATTGAAGTGAATTTCCTGGCACCAAAAATTCCATATCGCGAAACCATAACCAAGCCGGCACAAGCCGATTACCGACACAAAAAACAATCGGGCGGTGCCGGACAATTTGGTGAGGTACACCTGATTATTGAACCATACGAAGAAGGAGCCTCTCCAAAATCGATGTTCAAATTTGGCGATAAGGAGCAAAAACTTTCGGTTCGTGCCGTTGAAGAACACGAACTTTCCTGGGGTGGCAAGCTCGTGTTTGCCAACTGTATTGTTGGAGGTTCAATCGATGCACGCTTCCTGCCCGCAATTCTTAAGGGAATTATGGAGAAGATGGATGAAGGCCCATTAACAGGTTCGTATGCCCGCGATATTATCGTGTATGTTTACGATGGTAAAATGCACCCGGTTGACTCGAACGAGATCTCGTTTAAACTTGCCGGACGTAATGCATTTAGCATGGCCTTTAAAAATGCCGGACCGAAAATTCTGGAACCAATCTACAACCTCGATGTATGGGTACCATCAGATCGTATGGGTGATACCATGAGTGACCTGCAGGGTCGTCGTGCCATGATCATGGGGATGGGATCGGAAAAAGGCCTGGAAAAAATATCGGCCAAAGTTCCGCTTAAGGAAATGAACAAATACACTACTTCATTGAGTTCGATTACCGGTGGACGTGGTGTCTTTGCAATGGCGTTCGATGGTTACGAAAAAGTACCGTCCGACGTTCAGGAAGAACTGCTGAAAGCTTACGAAGCCGAGCAGGAGGAAGAATAGACCATTTTCTAATCCATTTTACTATAAACTAAAATTTCCCGGTTTGTTCGTCTCACGACGGACAGATCGGGATTTTTATTTTACCGGAAGTTTCAAAACCTAGATTTCGAACCATAATTATTATTACATTTAAGGCACTAAAACACAAAATCAGGAAAACCTGAATACAGAGGGAACCCAATAATTTTTATACCCCTCTTAAGTAGATATTATTGATTTTTTTGACGCTTAATCAATTTTATAAACACAATGAAAAAAACCTTACTGGGATTGTTGTTCCTATTGGAATCGCTATGCCTTTATTCTCAAGTGAAAGCATCTACGAGCCTATCAACCGGATACATTAGTCATGGTTCAACATTTGGCGTAAATGCAGAAGTGGGTATAGACTACGAATTTATTTATCCCCGAATTGACCTTTCAGTAAATTTACGGTATTCACAGTTCGGAGTTAGCATCATTAACCAGGCCTATATTTTGGCTGCTTCTTCGTTCATCTCCTACGTAGTAGTTAATGGCGAACGACATCGCGTTATGCTCGGGCCAGGAATTACAGTGGGCAAGTTTAATGGCGACTCCCGGGAACTGGCCGATATGAGAGACCAGAATACAGTCTGGTTCAATCCTGTAAAATTAAGATACGACTATTACTTCGGTAAGCGATCGAAAATCGGTTTCGACTTTGCCATGTATGGCGAAGGCAAAAAAGACTCTTTGTATCTTGGATTAGTAATGGGATACGTATTGCATAATCCCTAAGCTACTTTTTCTGCAGTTCAAGCCGGGTTTTGTGCAATTCCATATTGATTTTGGTATAGCGGTCGAGCGCAGTTTTTTTATGCTCTTCGTATTCCGTTTTAAGTTCCTCGTATTCCTTCCTGGTTTGCTGCGTTACTTTATGGCTTTTCTTAAACAGCAGATAAACAAAGCCAGCTACTACCAGCACCCCCAGAATCAACAAATACATTACAGTGGAATAAACGCTTTTATTAATGTTCATTCCCAGAACTGTAATTGAATTCTGCAACTTTATACTTTCATCGAGCTTTCTCTGAGTTTCATCAATAAGCTGTTGTTTGCCTGTCAACTCTTGTTTTTGCTGATTTATTTTATTTTCACTTTGAGCCAGTTGCTTTTCCAGTCCGCTTATCGTATCGGTCATAGCGCCAAAAAAAGCGTCGAGCTGATTGCCACTCAGGAAATAGTTACCACTCCAAAAATTGAGATTTTCTTTAAATACTTCATACTGGGTTTCCAACTTCTGCTCGCTCTTCCAGGCATTAATATCCTTTTTGGCGTATAATACTAAACTAAAGGAGGTTAAAACAACGATTAATGTCAATATTTTCTTCATGCGTCTTAAATAGCTTATATAACGGGCAAAAATAAATCTTGTTGCTTAAATTGCAAATAAAGCTAAAAAGCTAAGCTGCACACCAAGTTAAGTCATCCAATCCAAGCTGGCAAATCGAAATGAGCACTTTCCTTGAAATTCTTTCACAAATAAAGTAACTTGCATAAAACCAACAACTACAAAAATGAGTATCAGCTACAGCCGTCCGCTTTCCATGGGCTATCAGCGAATGAAAAAAGCCCTTTTTCAACCCTTTGATATTTCAAAATGGTTCAGAATTGGCTTTACCGCTTTTCTTGCCGGACTTACCGATTGCCATGGCAACGGAAGCGGAAATAACAGCGGAAACCACTACAATGAGTGGGACAATTTCTTTTCATTTCCACAAACAGCCTGGAACTGGTTAACCGACAATCCGCTTTGGGCCAACCTTATTCTTGTAGGCCTGGTCTTTCTCATCATCCTGATATCTGTTATTATTTGGGTAAGCGCGCGTGGAAAATTTATGTTTTTGCATAATGTTGTTCACGACAACTCCGAAATCAGTGAGCCCTGGCACGAATACCGCAAAGAAGGTAATTCGCTGTTTTGGTTCGATTTCGTTTTTGGCTGGTTTGCTTTTGCTGTTTTTGTGCTGCTGGCTGCCTATTTTTTTGTAAGTGCCAAAGAACTGTACTATGGCGATTTTACAAAACCGGCAATATTTCTGGCCATTCTTCAAATGGTTTTGCTTTTTATCGGCTACATGATCATTTTTGGCTATATCGGTCTTTTCGAAAAAGATTTTGTCGTCCCACTGATGTACAAATACAGAATCGGAGTATTGAAGGCCTGGGGAAAATTTCTTGCTTTGTTAAGTAAAAAACTGTTTACCTTCCTGATTTACGGGCTTTTCATTTTTGTACTTGGGATTGCAGTTGTCATTGGCGTCATATTTTTTGCGTTGATCACCTGCTGCATTGGATTGCTTCTGATAGCCATTCCCTATATCGGAGCAGTTGTACTTTTACCCATTAGCTATACTTTCAGGGCATTTAGCATTGAATTTCTGGCTCAGTTTGGAGATAAATACAATGTATTTCCGAAAGACGAATTAGGACTGCTTGTTGATTCACCCGAGGAATAACTTTCAGAACCAAATTTCATTCTTTTTGTTTACCATTTACAAATAAACAATAAACAAATGGGATTTTATCAAGTCATTCGAACACAAAAAATACCGGCAGACCTGGATATGGTTTGGGATTTTATTTCAGCACCTGAGAACCTGAAAAAGATCACCCCGGCGAGTATGGGGTTTGAAATTACATCAGGCGGAAATAATCAAGAGATGTACGAAGGAATGATCATCAGCTACCGTGTGCGACCGATACTGAACATTAACACTACCTGGGTTACGGAGATTACCCACATTAAACCTCAGACTTATTTTATTGATGAACAACGAGTTGGACCATATAAAATGTGGCACCACGAACACCAGCTCGAAAAAATTGAAGGAGGTGTATTAATGACTGATATTGTTTCTTATCAGCCACCTTTTGGGTGGATTGGAAATCTTGCCAACACACTTATTATTCGCAAGAAACTGCAAGCAATTTTTGATTATCGAACCTTAGCGCTAGAAGAAATTTTTGGAAAATGGGAAAAATCCGATTAATCTTTTTCCCGAAACAGATGTAGGAATCCGTGTTCAGTACGCTTCCGATCATCGCGGCCACGGCCAACAACATCCCAGTAATAAACACCCGGACTAGCCATCCTGCCACCGATTCGGCCATCCCAAACACTTTCCGAGCGCGATTCTTCAAAGCCCTGCACATCGCCGCTCTGCCAGTGATGAACGCGTTTTCCCCAACGGTTATAGATGTTTATCTCGATGCTTTTCATCGACCAGAACTTAATGATGAATTCATCGTTTACACCGTCACCATTCGGAGTAAATACATTCGGCGCAAGTACAAACGAAGTATCAGCAACGATAAACTCATCAAGCAAAAAAGTATCAACACAGGTATATTCTTCACTAATGTGTTTCGCTATCAGCTTAACGAGGTAACTGCCCGAGTTTTCGTAAGTATAAACCGGTGCATCGTCGTAGGCAACCAAATAAACACTGTCAACCGGGCCACCGGTTTCCTCAAATTCCTTCTTTATTTCATTGATGTCACGGTAGAAATGCCATTCGTAATATCCCGGTGTTCCGTTTTCCGAATTGTTTGAAAAGGTAACCGTCAGTGGTGCCTCTCCACTCATCGGGCTGGCAGTAAAACTTGCCTTGGTCACAATCGATTCATAGGTTATTTCCGACGTTCCCTCGCAACCGTATTTATCAAATACACGCAAGGTGTAATCAGTATTCTCCGTTGGTGGGCTATATATTTCAAAACTGATTAAAGTGGTCAGCTTAGCCGATCCTTCCATCCATTCAACATTAATTTCCTTTGGGAGATCAATGGCTGAATTATTGCTCAGATCGTAATAAATAAAGGTTGCAGAGGTATAACTTCCATTCAATTTGAACGATTCACAATCGGAATCCGAAATTGAAGCTTCAGCACTCATCCAGTTATTAAAAACCCAGGCCCGGTAAACGTCGGTAGTAGCACCCAAACTTACTGTAGCACGATAGCAACCATCAGTCAAATCACTGATCTGCGACGAACTAACTTCACTGCTTTCCTGTGAATAAAATTCGAAGTCTCCGCTTTGCTCGTTGTACTTTTCCCACAAATAGGTCTTGGTTCCCGACAAGGTGCTTGTAACCGTTAAACTCCCTGTTGCACTCAACGAATCACCATTACAAAACACAAAAATATTGTCCGTTTCCGGGAAAACAGGATATTGTGTTACATCGCTGCCAACGGCATCAGGGGCAGTGATCTGGGCAAAAGTTACCGTAGAAAATAAAAACAGGAATACTAACAAATAAAGACTTCGCTTCATAAACATCGTTCTTTAAGCTACAATATTAACGTATAAATTTTATTTAATTGCCCACGCCTCCAAAAATTCTCCCTGAATCCGCAGTCATGAAAGGAATAAGCAAACCCTGGCATCCTTCATCTAAACAATTTGTTGAAAAAAGCTTTTTAAAATGATGGCCGAAGCTAATACAACTTCTATTTTTGTGCTTCGGAACGAAAGGAGGAAATGTGCTGGATTATCTGAAAGAATTAAATGAAGCTCAACATGAAGCGGTTGTACGAACCGAAGGCCCCTCGCTGGTAATTGCCGGTGCAGGATCGGGAAAAACAAGGGTACTTACTTACCGAATTGCACACCTGTTAAAACAGGGAGCCCGCCCGTCAAGCATCCTGTCGCTTACTTTTACCAATAAGGCAGCCCGCGAAATGAAGGAACGAATCGCCCGCGTGGCCGGCGAAAATGTTGCGCGTTATCTTTGGATGGGAACCTTTCACAGCATCTTTGCCCGCATTCTTCGGGTGGAACACGAAACAATCGGTTTCCCTTCGAATTTTACGATTTACGACAGTGCCGACAGTAAGAGCCTGATCAAAACCATCATTAAAAGTTTTCAGCTCGACGATAAAGTATACAAACCGAATGTGGTTGCCGGCCGGATATCGATGGCGAAAAACAACCTCATTACACCAATGGCATATGCCAACTCATCGGAACTTCGGTCTATTGACAAAAATATGCGCATGCCGGCTATTTCTGAGATTTACAAAGAATACACCAAACGCTGTCGTTTGTCAGGATCCATGGATTTCGACGACCTGCTCTTGATCACCAACCTCCTGTTTCGCGATAAGCCTGAGATATTGGCCAAATACCAGGAAAAATTTGGATACATTTTAGTAGATGAGTACCAGGATACCAACTATGCGCAGTACCTGATCATTAAAAAACTGGCTGCCAAACACAACAACATTTGCGTGGTTGGCGACGATGCTCAAAGTATTTATTCGTTCCGTGGTGCGCGAATCGAGAACATTCTGAATTTTAAAAGCGATTACCCGGATCACAAAATTTTTAAGCTCGAGCAAAACTACCGTTCCACACAAACTATTGTAAATGCTGCAAACAGCATAATTGCTAAAAACAAAAAGCAAATTCCCAAAAACGTTTTCTCGGAAAATGCTACCGGCAATCCGATAAAAATTCTCTCGGCACTAACCGACAATGAAGAAGGATTTCTTGTTGCCCAGGAAATTGCTCAAACACAGTTGCGCGATCATTATCAATACCTCGATTACGCCATTTTGTACCGGACAAACGCACAATCGAGAATCTTTGAAGAGTCGCTGCGAAAACGAAATATTCCCTACAAAATTTATGGTGGCCTGAGTTTCTATCAACGCAAAGAAATCAAGGATCTGCTGAGCTACTTCAGAATGGCCATCAATCCTGATGATAATGAAGCGCTGAAGCGCATCATTAATTACCCGGCGCGAGGAATCGGGCAAACCACATTGGCAAAACTCGAAAGCGCTGCCATTGGAAAAGAAACTTCGGTATGGCGGATTATCAACACGCTGCCAAATGTAAACCATGCCGACCTGAATCGCGGAACAGCAGCCAAAGTCATGAACTTTGTGACACTGATCGAACGCTTTCAGCAACTGGCAAAGGATGCCGATGCTTTTGAAACAGCCAAAACAATTGCCGAACAAACCGGGATACTAAAAGACCTTTACAACGACAAATCGCCCGAAGGACTTAGCCGGCACGAAAACATCCAGGAATTGCTGAACGGTATCCAGGAATTCACCATTTCGGCCAAAGAAGAAGGCGAATCGGACAAACTGGAACGTTACCTCGAAGATGTGGCTTTGCTTACCGATCAGGACAGCGATAAGGACGAAGACAAAAACAAGGTGACCATGATGACCGTTCACTCAGCCAAAGGACTGGAATTCAAAAATGTTTTTGTGGTAGGAATGGAAGAGAACCTCTTCCCTTCTCAGCGTCAGGGCGAAAAAGCCACTATGGAATCGCTGGAAGAAGAACGCCGCCTGTTTTATGTGGCCATTACACGTGCAGAAGAAAATGCCTGGTTATCGTTTGCCAATCAGCGTTACCGCTGGGGCCAGCTCGATTTTTGTACGCCGAGCCGTTTCCTCGAGGAGCTGGATGAAAAATACATCGACAACCAGACCACACTCGATCTTTCAGGAAATTCGCAACAAACTTCGCCAACAGCTGCTTTTCATCAACCCACTACTCAAAGACCCTTTACGCAGCGTCAGCCGCAATCGGCATTTAAAACACGCGAGTCGCAAAACATTTTCAACAAAAAACTCGTTTCACTAAAACAAAACAGCGGAGTTCAGCAAAGTTTCGAAGGCGACGATCCGTCAAAAATTCAAGCCGGAATGACCGTTGAACACCAGCGATTCGGCGAAGGAAAAGTGTTGAATGTTGAAGGAAACGCTCCGGATATAAAAGCAACTGTATATTTTCCGCGGGCAGGTCAAAAACAACTTTTACTGAAATTTGCCCGCCTGAAAATAAAAGGATAACAAGGGTTTACATAAATTTTATTCGTGAATTGACAGGAATTCATTAGTTTTGCAGCATCACTTCGAAGACAAATCCTGTTCTGCACGAAGAAAAGATATCACTTAAGAATTTTTAGATGGATTATAATTCAAAACGAAAAAAACTGGCACTTCCTGAATATGGAAGAAATGTACAGAACATGGTCGATTATTTAATGACCATTGAAGATCGCGACAAACGAAACAAATCCGCACAAAGCGTAATCGATGTTATGGGTAATTTGTACCCCTACCTGCGCGATGTGCCTGAATTCAAACATAAATTGTGGGATCACCTGGCTATCATGGCCGATTTCAAACTCGATATTGATTATCCCTACGATCCGCCATCACCGGATATTCTTACCGAAAAACCGGGCAGAGTACCTTACAACCAGCACTTTATAAAGTATCGCCACTATGGCCGTACCATGGAACTGATTATTGAGGAAGCCAAAAACTTTGAGGGCGAGGAACGCGAAATCATTATTGAGCAGATTGCCAACCAGATGAAAAAATCGTATCTGGCCTGGAATAAGGACGCAGTGGAAGACGAAAAGATTTTTAAGGACCTCGAAGAATTATCACGCGGTGAACTTGTTCCGAATGAGTCGCTTCAATTATCTGAAACTAAAACACTGCTGAGTAAACCCAAAAAAGTCAACAAGAAAAAGAAAAAATAAACCCTTTCATTCACCGGACAATGTCAACTTTTCAAATTGAAGGTGGCTACAAACTAAAAGGAGACCTTGAACCACAAGGCGCAAAAAATGAAGCGCTTCAGGTTATCTGCGCTACCTTACTAAGCCCTGGAAATACCACCATCGAAAACATTCCTGAAATTCGTGATGTACTAAAACTCATTGATATCCTGAACGGACTGGGAGTTAAAACAGAACGCCTTGCAAAAGGCCATTTTAGTTTTGACGCCGGCACCATTGATATCGACTACCTGAAAAGTGATGAATATGCACAAAAAGCTGCCGGACTGCGTGGGTCGATCATGATCATCGGGCCGCTGCTGGCTCGTTTCGGGCTGGGTTTTATACCGCAACCGGGGGGCGACAAAATTGGCCGGCGACGGGTTGACACACACTTCATCGGACTCCAGAAACTGGGAGCCGAATTTTATTTCGACAAGGAAAACCACTGGTATTCGGTTACGGCCAGCAAACTAAAAGGAGCATACATGCTGCTCGACGAGGCTTCGGTAACCGGAACCGCCAACATATTAATGGCAGCAGCTCTGGCAGAAGGAACCACCACCATTTACAACGCGGCCTGCGAACCGTATTTGCAGCAGCTCAGTAAAATGCTGGTATCGATGGGCGCCAAAATCAGCGGCATAGGTTCGAATATGCTGACCATTGAAGGGGTTACTTCGCTAAGCGGATGTAATCATAAAATACTTCCCGACATGATTGAGGTTGGTAGTTTTATTGGCCTGGCTGCCATGACTGCCTCCGAGATCCGCTTAAAAAATGTTGGGATCGAGCACCTTGGAATCATTCCTGAATCCTTCCGCAGGCTCGGAATAAATGTGGAACAAGCCGGCGACGATCTGTTGGTAAAAGACACCGAACATTACGAAATTGAGTCCTACATCGATGGTTCGATCATGACCATTTCAGATGCGCCATGGCCGGGACTTACACCCGACTTGCTCAGTGTTTTTCTGGTAATTGCCACCCAGGCGAAAGGCAGTGTTTTGATTCACCAAAAAATGTTCGAAAGCCGACTTTTCTTTGTCGATAAACTCATCGATATGGGCGCCCAGATCATCTTGTGCGATCCGCACCGTGCAACCGTAATCGGGCTCGACCGCAAACATTCGCTGCGTGGCACAAAAATGACCTCGCCCGACATTCGTGCAGGTATTGCCCTGCTGATTGCGGCTATGTCGGCAAAAGGAATAAGTACGATTGATAACATTGAACAGATCGACCGTGGTTACGAAAACATCGATGGACGGTTAAATGCACTTGGTGCCAAAATCGAACGAATCTAAATATCGATTTATACAGATACGTACAAACAAATCCGCTTTCCTTTCGTTACTATTGCAGAAAATTTTATTTTTGGACAAACAGAAATTTCAAAAAAACATGAAGAAACTAGTTTTTATCGCAATCGTTTTATTTTTTGCCGGCATCAGCCTGCACGCCCAGGAACTGGGAATTAATATCGGTAACAAAGCTCCGGAGTTGATCGGACAGGGACCAAACGGAGAAACCATAAAATTATCAGACACTAAAGGAAAAGTTGTTTTGCTCGACTTTTGGGCAGGCTGGTGTGGACCATGCCGCCGTGAAAATCCAAACGTGGTAAAAGCCTATAACACTTACAAAGACAAAAAATTTAAAAATGGTGATGGCTTTGTGGTTTTCAATGTTTCACTTGACCGCACTGCCGACCAGTGGAAAGGCGCCATTAACCAGGATAAACTGGACTGGCCTTATCACATCAGCGATCTGAAAGGCTGGCAATCAAAACTGGGTGCGGTTTATGGTATTCGAAGTATTCCCGCAAATTTTTTACTTGACGAAAATGGCGTAATTCTGGCCAAGAATCTTCGTGGTCCGGCACTGGAAGCAGCACTTGAAAAATATGTGAAATAGTCTGACAGAGAGACTGTTTTAAGATAATTCTAAATCATTCAAATTGACACTCAATATTTTGTTTGGGTGTCAATTTGTCGTTTATATTTGCATGGCAAAATATTTGCAATGACAGCACTGCAAAATTAATTGGAAACTATGGCAGAAGAAAAAGTAAAAAACGAAGCAGAAAACACCGCTGAAGAGCAGGAACAGGAAGTTCAGGCAACTGAAGAAAAAGAGACAGCGGAGGCAACTTCAGATAAAAAGAAGAAATCGAAAAAAGATAAAAAGGAAGCAAAAATTGAAGAGTTGGAAGATCAACTGAAAGAAATGCAGGACAAACACCTTCGTTTGCAGGCTGAATTCGACAATTTCAGACGACGCACAATGAAGGAAAAAGCCGATTTGATTAAATCAGGGGGCGAGTCTGTTCTGGTGAATGTTCTTCCTGTTGTGGACGATTTTGAACGTGCACTCGATTCTCTGAAAGCTGTTTCTGATGAAGATGCAGGAAAACAGGGAACATTGCTGATCTACAATAAATTCAAGGAATTTCTGAAACAAAACAACATTAAGGAAATTGAAGCCATGCAGCAGGATTTCGATGTGGATCTGCACGAGGCAATCACTAAAATCCCGGCTCCTTCGGAAGATCTGAAAGGAAAAGTTGTTGATGTTGTTCAGAAAGGATACTGCTTAAACGAAAAAGTGATCCGTTTTGCCAAAGTTGTAATCGGAGAGTAATTGGAGGAAAAAATGGCCAAAAGAGATTATTACGAAATACTGGAAGTAAGCAAAAGCGCGAGTCCGGAGGAAATAAAAAAAGCCTACCGGAAAAAAGCCATTCAATATCACCCCGATAAAAATCCCGGTAATGCGGAGGCCGAAGAAAAGTTTAAGGAAGCTGCTGAAGCCTATGAGGTTTTAAGTAATGCGGAGAAAAAACAACGCTACGATCAGTTTGGCCATGCAGGTGTCGGAAGTGCTGCCGGCGGTGGCTATGGCGGCGGAGCCGGATTCTCAGATATTGAAGATATCTTCTCGGCTTTCGGCGATATTTTTGGAGGTCACTTTGGTGGCTTTGGCGGTTTTGGCGGCGGTGGCGGCAGAAGCCGTGGCGGACGCCGGGTGAGCCGGGGTTCCGACCTTAGGGTTAAGGTAAAACTCAACCTGAGCGAGATCGTTAACGGAGTTGAGAAAAAGCTTAAGGTAAAAAAATACGTTACCTGCGATCCTTGTAGCGGAACAGGAGCAAAAAATGCCTCCTCGTACACTACTTGCGGAACCTGTGGCGGACGAGGCCAGGTAACCCGTGTCCAGAACACTTTACTGGGACAGATGCAAACCACATCCACCTGTCCAACTTGTCAGGGTGATGGTAAAATGATCACTGATAAATGTAACCACTGTGCCGGTGAAGGTGTCATTCATGGAGAAGAAGTGATCAACATAAAAATTCCTGCAGGTGTTGGCGAAGGCATGCAGCTGAATGTTTCAGGAAAAGGAAATGCCGGACGTCGCAGTGGAATTAATGGCGATTTGCTGGTGGTGATCACCGAGGAGGAACACGAAGAACTGGTTCGCGATGGAAATAACCTCATCCACAACCTTTTTGTATCGTTCCCTGAGATTACACTAGGCACTACTGCAGAAATACCTACGGTTGATGGCAAAGTAAAGGTAAAGATTGAACCGGGAACTCAACCCGAAAAAATATTACGCTTACGTGGAAAAGGAATTCCCGACGTAAACGGTTACGGACGTGGCGACTTGCTGGTTCGTGTCCATGTTTGGATCCCGAAAAAATTAAGCAATGAAGAAAAAAGAATGCTTGAAAAACTACAGGAATCACCCGGATTCCAGGATGGTCCTTCGCATTCCGAAAAATCGTTTTTTGCAAAAATGAGAGACATGTTCGAATAAGTAAAATACGACATTACGATAAAAGAAAACTGCGGGAAATTAATCTCGTAGTTTTTTTTTGAAGGAACGTATGCCAGAGATCTGATTCTATATTAATTCTGAATAAGCAACTCTCACCTACTTTTTTTTGCAAAACTCATAGACAAGCTTAAATTTGTTGACACTGATCAACTACTTGTGAGAGATTTTATCAAACGATACAGCTTTCTGGAGCCGGAACTGCAGCAGGAAATTTTCCGAATTGGAGTATCCAAAGTTTTCCAGCCCAACGAATCACTCATTCGCGAAGGCCAGTTTATTTCCAGCTTTCCGCTTGTTTTGCGCGGATTGATACGCGTTTCGCGAACCAGTAATAATGGTAACGAACTGTTACTTTACTACCTGAAAGAAGACGAGGTTTGCGCCATGTCGCTCACCTGCTGTATGGCCCAACAAACCAGCGATTTAAATGCTGTTGCCGAGATAGAATCGGAAGTATTGTTGATACCTGTTGAATACCTCGATTCCTGGATAACAAAATACCCGCTTTGGAAACAGTTTGTTATGCAAACTTTTCAGTACCGTTTTCGCGAGCTCATCGATACCCTCGATGCGGTGGCCTTTATGAAGCTCGACGAGCGACTCGTAAAATACTTTGTCGACCGGCACCGAAAATCAGGATCCAACACCTATTCCGGCACGCATCAGATGCTGGCATTAAAATTAAATTCGTCGCGCGAGGTTATTTCCCGGCTGCTTAAAAAGCTCGAAAAAGAAGGAAAAATAGAAATTTCACGAAATTTTATAGATTATTCTGGTCTTCTGTGACTTAGATTACAGACCTGCTCCAATCAACTTATTTTCTTTGCATCAAACAATATGAGAATACATTGTTCATAACTATTGTTTCATAATTTTTTGGGTTATAAAATCGGTTAGTAGTTGAAGGTTGATAAGCCATCCGTTAGTGAACGGGTGGCTTTCTTTTTATGTGGTGTTTAATGTTAATTTCATATTAAAAAATTATCCCTCGTTTTACTTACGATTTTATCAGATAATGCTGATATTTGTCATCAATCAGCTACACGATTCATCAAATTAAAAATTAGCCACATGTTCAAAATTCAAACGTTGAATAAAATTGACCCTGACGGGTTAAAATTATTTCCTTTAGATAATTACGAGATAGCCAGTGAGATTCCAAATCCTGATGCAATAATCCTGCGCAGTTTTAAAATGCACGACATGGAAATACCATCGTCGGTAAAATCGATTGCGCGTGCAGGAGCAGGAGTAAACAATATCCCGATCGAGAAATGTACCGAACAGGGCATCGTTGTTTTTAACACTCCGGGGGCCAATGCCAACGCAGTAAAAGAAGCTGTAATTGCCGGAATGTTAATGGCATCGCGCGATTACATTGGTGCAGTGAACTGGGGCAAAACGCTTATAGGTGAAGGCGAAAATGTACCTGCACTGGTTGAAAAAGGGAAAAGCAATTTTGCCGGAGAGGAACTGAAAGGCAAAACACTGGCGGTTATCGGATTGGGTGCCATCGGTGTTCTGGTGGCGAACGCCGCTTCAGCACTTCGTATGAAAGTTGTTGGATACGATCCCTATATGTCGGTAAAACACGCTTTAAAACTGAGTCGTGAAGTTACCTGGGTTGAAGGAATTCAGTTGCTTTTGCAACAAGCCGATTATGTAACTATTAATGTTCCGCTTACACCTGACACAAAAGGTTACATCAACAAAGATAAGTTCGCCATGATGAAAGACGGTGTGAAGATCCTGAATTTTGCCCGTGGCGGACTTGTTAACCATGCCGACTTAAAAGACGCAATTGATTCAGGAAAAGTAGCATCATATGTTACCGACTTCCCCGATGAAGAATGCCTGAAAATGGACAAAGTAATTTCGATCCCTCACCTCGGAGCTTCAACAAAAGAGTCGGAAACCAACTGTGCAATTATGGCGGTTGAGCAAACACGCGAATACCTCGAAAACGGAAACATCATTAATTCAGTGAACTTTCCTGCTGCCGAAATGGAGCGCAACGGAGGTTGCCGCATCATCATCGCCAACAAAAACGTGCCAAATATGGTAAGCCAGATCTCAAGCATCCTGGCCGCAAACGGATTGAACATCGACAATATGCTGAACCGTAAACGTGACGACATTGCCTATAACATTATCGATGTGGCCACCTCAACCGTTAATGCATCGGTTAAAGACGAACTGCTTGCCGTTGATGGCATCTTCATGGTGCGAATCCTGAACAAATAGTAGCATTGAATAAAAACACTATAAAGAGAAATCCGAAATTCGGATTTCTCTTTTTTATTTTCGGCAGAACAATAAAGTGTACGTGTGAAGTTTTATAAATAATCATTAATTTGGAAATTGAATCCCCTTCTGTTTTCCTCAATTTTTATACTTTTGACATTCCTGTCATACCTGAAAAAGAATGAATTAAAATAACAAACATGAGTAAAAGTATTGAAGTTAAAGCGGCCGATAATATTCGCATTCTGGCTGCATCAATGGTTGAAAAAGCAAAATCAGGTCACCCCGGAGGAGCAATGGGTGGTGCCGATTTTGTAAACATCCTTTATACCGAATTTTTAAATTACGATCCATCGGATATGAGCTGGATCAACCGCGACCGTTTTTTCCTCGATCCGGGACACATGTCGCCAATGCTGTACAGTGTTTTATCGCTGGCAGGATTTTACAGTATGGAAGACCTGAAAAACTTCCGTCAGTGGGGCAGCGTAACACCGGGGCACCCCGAAGTTGACGTTGAAAGAGGCGTTGAAAATACCTCCGGTCCACTGGGACAGGGACACGTAATGGCGGTCGGAGCTGCTATTGCAGAACGTTTCCTTGTTGAACGCTTTGGCAATTGGATGGAACATAAAACCTATACCTTTATTTCCGATGGTGGTGTGCAGGAAGAGATTTCGCAAGGTGCAGGACGTATTGCCGGCTTCCTTGGACTGAGCAACCTGGTTATGTTCTACGACTCAAACGACATTCAGCTTTCTACCGAAACAAACGCTGTATCGCTGGAAGATACAGCAAAAAAATACGAAGCCTGGAACTGGAATGTAATTACCATCGAAGGTAACAACACAGAACAAATCCGTGCAGCTTTAAAAGCAGCCAATGCAGAAACCGAACGCCCAACCATTATCATTGGTAAAACAATTATGGGTAAAGGTGCTCTTGCTGCTGATGGAAGCAACTTCGAACGCAAAACTTCAACCCACGGAATGCCATTGGGTGAAGCAGGTGCTTCTTTCGAAAAATCAATCGCTAACCTCGGCGGAAATCCTGGAAATCCATTTGTAATTTTCGATGATGTTCAGGAATTGTATGCCAAGCGTAAAGCTGAATTGATTGCAGCAGCAGCTGCCAAAAAAGCTGAACAGGCCGAATGGGAAGCTGCAAATCCGGAACTCGCTGCCAAATTGAAAAAGTTCTTTTCTACGGAAGCTCCGGAATTCGATTTTGCAAAAATTGAGCAAAAAGCAAACTCGGCTACACGTGCCGCGTCTTCAACAGTTTTAGCAGCATTTGCAGGCGAGATCGAAAATATGATCGTAGCTTCGGCCGACCTTTCAAACTCGGATAAAACCGACGGATTCCTGAAAAAAACAACAGCCTTTACAAAAGGCGATTTCAGCGGATCTTTCCTGCAGGCCGGAGTTAGCGAATTGACCATGGCGGCAATTATGAACGGTATGGCGCTGCACGGTGGTGTAATTCCTGTTTGCGGAACTTTCTTCGTATTCTCGGATTACATGAAACCTGCGGTTCGTTTGTCGGCATTGATGCAGTTGCCTGTTAAATTTGTTTGGACACACGACGCGTTCCGCGTTGGAGAAGACGGACCGACTCACCAGCCGGTCGAGCAGGAAGCTCAGATCCGTTTGATGGAGAAATTGAAAAATCACCATGGAGCAAACAGTACACTGGTTCTCCGTCCGGCCGACGCAGCAGAAACAACTGTGGCCTGGAAAATGGCACTTGAAAATACCACTACCCCATCAGCACTGATTTTATCGCGCCAGAACATCAAAAGCCTTCCGGCTGAAGGTGACGCTTACGAATCGGCACTTCAGGCTGAAAAAGGAGCTTATATTGTTGAGGCTGCTGCAGGTACTCCCGACGTTGTGCTTTTGGCCAGTGGCTCTGAAGTAGCTACCCTGGTTGACGGTGCAGCTTTGTTACGCGAAAAAGACGGACTGAAAGTTCAGGTGGTTTCTGTTCCTTCGGAAGGAGTTTTCAGAAATCAGTCTAAAGAATACCAGGATGCAGTTCTTCCTGTTGGAGTTCCACGTTTTGGAATGACTGCCGGATTGCCTGTGACACTGGAAGGTCTTGTTGGTGAAAACGGAAAAGTTTGGGGACTTGATTCTTTCGGATTCTCGGCGCCTTACACCGTGCTTGATGAAAAACTCGGCTTCAATGGCGAAAACGTTTATCAACAGGTAAAAGAAATGTTGGCTTAATTGGCAAAATATTTAAATTGAGTGAAAGGGTGCTTTTTAGGAAGCACCCTTTTTTTGTTGTTCAGTGACTCATCGTTTTATCCATCCCTGCAAGTAAGAAAGCCGGCCTTTTCGGAAGGAAGGGAGAATTTGCCGGTAGTTCTCGGCAAGGATAAATCAATGAATTTGTAAGCCACTTACTTAATTAGTCGAATTGTCTTTCAGTTTCCTGTCGTCCCTTTAATACGCATATTTTTCCGAAGCATTTCAAAGAAGCTCTTTGATTTGCGGCGCATTACAGGTCACATTTCCAATCAACTTGTGCAATTGCGCCTATTTTAATACAATTCATTTTCCCCGGGCGACACTCTCCGTCTAACGTCGGATCGTTTGCCCGGGGCTGAAATATTACGGACTTTCAGCCCTAAAAAGGACACTGATGCTACTTATTTAGAATAAGCGCTGAAAGTGCGTCATAGTATAGCCCGGGGCAAAGTAATTCTACGAATTACGACGCCCCGGGTTAGGCTAATTGTATAAGATGCATAAAAAGAAAAGCTACATAGAAGAGAAAACCGCCTGGATTAAACTGTCGGACTGAAAAATGATCCATTTATTGATAAATGTTCGTGACTTTAAATTCAGTTCAGAATTCAGATAAGCTTTTTGAAATTGCAATTCATTTACAGAAGCAGATATTGAACACTAATTCCCCTGATTCCGAATTAAGAAATTCTTCTTATTTTTCAGAAAACTTAATTACCTCATGAAAAAACTGCTTATCCTAATCGTTTTTAGCTGGCTTAACTTATTCAGTTTTGCACAAAAACTTGATTCTACTGCTTTGATCCTGATCGACATCCAGGAATTTTATTTTCCGGGAGGAGCTTATGAATTGGTAGATCCCGAAAAGGCAGCTGTTCAGGCCAAACAAGTATTGAATTATTTTCGGGAAAACAATGGGTTGGTTGTTCATGTAAAACACGATTTTGAACCGGGAGGAGCTATTCATGAATTGGTAAAGCCACTTCCTTCGGAAAAAGTATTCACCAAAAAAGAAGTAAACTGCTTTTTGGGAACAGGCTTAAATGATTACTTACTGGAAAATCAGATAAAGTATGTGGTGTTGGCCGGAATGCAGACCCACATGTGCCTTGAAGGAGGTACACGTGCCGCTCACGACCTGGGCTATCGGTGCACAGTGCTGGGAGATGCCTGTGCCACCCGCGATCTGAAATTCGGTGACAAAACCGTTAAAGCAGCCGATGTTCATGCATCAACGTTGGCAACATTAAAAAGCTATGCCAGGGTAATTACTGTGGCAGACTTGTTGAAGGAATAGAATTAAACAATCAGTTTGATTCAGAATCTGATTCCGTTTCTGCTGGCTTTTCGGCGGTTTCAGCCGGTTTTTCACGTTTAAAAATATAGCGGGTGATAAAGATTCCGTTGGTATCATCTGTTCCGCCGTAACTTTCAACACCTGTATTCACAAAGGCAAGATCCCAGCCATCCAACATCATTTGGTTGATCTTTGAAGTAAGCAATGCATCGTTTGAAGCGATGTTCTGAAAACGAATTCCTCCCACATTAAAAAAGTTCAGCAACTTGGTCTCATCGTAATCCTTGATTCTGATCTCTTCGCGATCACTTTTATTCCGATCTCCGGACTCTTCGGTTTGGGTAGTGGTAAATTCACGGTAATCAACATCAGAATCGGTTGAGATTAAACGCGAACGCCCAATGCCATTCGGGATAATTGATTCAATACTGGTGATAATTTTTACCTCGTAAACCGGTTTTTCCTGTGCTTCGGAAATGAGGCTCATCATCAAAACAATTGCTGTTAAAAGTACTGTTCGTTTCATATAGTGTTTGCCCTTTCTATTTCTTGATTTATTTTTTGCTGTTAGTTCTCTGCTTCCTGGTCAACTATTTTTCGGAAATAATAACGCGTCATAAAAATCCCATTCGGATCATTCTTACTTTTTTCTTCGCTATCATCATTGGTTAGTGCTTTAATGCCCATCTTAAGTAACTCCTTTTTTACCGAAGTGCTCACCATTTTACTTTCCACGCCGGTACCAACAAAAAAAAGCTCCCAGCCATTGGCCAGCATGTCGTTTATTTTCGATGTTACAAGGGCATCGTTTGTGGCAATATTCTGAAACCGTATTCCTCCTTCATTATACAAGTTCAACAACTTGGTTTCTTCATAATCTTTTAATCGAATGTCATTCCGGTTACTCTTATTTCTGTCCTTTTTATCCTCCGTTTGCTGCGAAGTAAAATGGAGGTAATCCACCTTTACCTGTGTGGTGATCATACGCGATCGTCCCAAACCATCAGGAATAAGTGACTCGATGGCTGTTACAACAGTCACCTCGTAACGGGGAATCTGAGCTGAAAGATGAATATAAATTCCGAGTAGCAAGAAGGTCAACAGCAGAATTACTTTTTGCATGTAGTTTAAGTTAGTATCTGTAATTCCAATAATTTCGGAATTAAAAATAGTAGTATTATGTTATAAATCAAATAGCCAAAAATCGTTTAAGAGGATTTCTTCAAAATGAAATAAGTATCTCAATTCCATGCTTATAAAATACTATCACCTTCTGATCCTCGTTCTTAATTCTGTTCTCTGCAACCGATCATCCAGTTTATTCCGAACTGATCGGTAAACATTCCAAAATATTCGCCCCAAAAGGCATCAGTCATTGGCATATTAATTTCACCTCCTTCGGATAACGCCGCGAATAATCGATCAGCTTCAGCCCTGGTTTCCGTACTCACCGAAACATTAAAATTATTTCCAGGCTTATGATATTCCGACCAGTTACTGCCACCATCGCTACCCATCAGTACACTGTCGCCATCGATTGGCAGCGAAACATGCATAATCTTTTCGGCATCTTCAGGTGCTAAAGGCGGTTGTCCTTCCTGCGGCGGCATTTCTTTAAATCGACTGATCATTGCAAACTCTTTCCCAAAAGCTGCTTTGTAGAAATTGAAAGCCGACTCACAATTTCCATCAAAAATTAAATACACATTTACTTTCATGCTATTTCTTTTTTTATCTTTTAAACAAATTAACTGCCTGTTTAGTTGGAATAGAATAATAAAATTGAATGTATAAACTTAACCTGCGGCATATTCACGGTAGCATCATCCTACTCGCAATTACGACTCTTATTAGTTTTGCAAGTAAACGTAGTTTGGGGCAGGAAGCTGATACCATTCGATCAGCTAATCAGTACATCGAACGCCATAAACAAGAACTGGCGTTGAAACTGGCAATTACGAATAACATCGAGTCGTTTTCGGTACATAGTGGCGACCTCAATTACACCCTCCAGCCCAATACCGATCTTAAAATGAAGCTCTTTTTCAGCTATCGTTCCATTCTGTTTTCAGTGGGGTATGCGCCGGGATTCTTACCCGGCAACAACGACAACCGGGATAAAGGGAAATCCGACATCTTTGAGTTTGCAACAAATGTTAACATGGAACATTGGTTTCAACGATTATCATACAGTAAAATCAAAGGATTTTATTCTGAAAACCCGAATTATGTCCCCGGTTTAAATGATCAGTATTTCACATTTCCGGAGCTTCAGTACAAAGGATTTTATGGCTACACAGCCTATAAAGTAAATCCCAATTACTCCATCCTTTCGTTGGAAAACCAGACCGAACGACAGTTAAAAAGCGCGGGAAGTTTATTGCCAATTCTTGTTTACAGGTATTATACGATTGACAATAAGATCGAACTAACAGAAAACAACAGTTCTCAGAAATCGAACAACTTTGAGTTCAACCTTTCACTGGGCTATTTTTACACTTTTGTGATCAACCAAAGATGGTATGCCGCTGCCGGAGTTGCCACGGGCGGTGGTATGATTTTTACCAAATTGATGACACGATTTTACGACGAAAGCTATACAGATCATTTAAATGCCCCAATTTTCAGAACAGAAGCAGCAGCATCACTCGGATACAATTCGAAACGCTTTTTTGCGGGATTACAAATGGCGGGGTATCGCGAGCATTACAACCAGGATAAAGCCTCGAATGCGATTACACACGAAGGAGTAAATTTCCAGGTTTTTGCCGGCTACAGGTTCGGAGCACCAACTTTTCTATCCAGAAGTCTTGGTCGGTTTGCTCCCTGACAATTCAATTTAAAAAGTATAGTAAACCCCTGTAAACCAACCAAAACGATATGGCTTATAATCAATGTCGGGATTGGTGTTAATGGAATTAAGGAAATAATTTACGCGTGGTTCCATGGCCAGTGAAAAGTGTCGTCCCAGATCGTAATTAAAGCCTAAGCCCAAAGTTCCGGAGATATTCACCGAAGAAATATCTTCAGTACTTCCGATATTCTGCCGGCCATAATCATTCTCCATGTAGGCGTTATTTCCTACAATCATCCCTGCGCTCAATCCACCCATTAGGTCGATACCAAATTTATGGTCGAGTAATTTGTAACGCAGATAAACCGGGATCTCGATAAAGTCGAAAACCTGCGAAAATTCACCGTCGGATACCATAGTTGTTGCATACGAGTCGGAAAGCGATTCCGTTTTTGCGTTAATTTCGGCTCCTGCCGGCATCCCCTTCATTTTTACAACTCCTGCTGTACTGTTCATTGCAATTCCGTCCCGCGTTACACTCACATTGTTGGCATATGAAGGTGCGTCGGCGGCCAGGTTCATATCAGGGGCATAATCGTACATGGGTGCCGAGAACAATGAATTAGAAGTACCAGTACTTTGCGAATTTTGTGCATAGTAAACGCCACTTTCAATGCTCAAACGCTTGTTGGTTTTATATTGAATTGAAATACCGCCACCCACGTTACTCACGCCGCCATTCTGCACCTCGTTCATATTCTGTGCATAATCGTTCGAATAACTCGAAGAATGTGCCGAGTAGCCCGGCGATACGTGTGCACCAACTATCCATGCGTTGTTTTTCTCTTTCTTGCTGTTCAGCCGTTGAACATTTTCAGCGATCAATACACGATCACTTTCAGGTAATATTTCCACCTTGTCAAAAGTTGCTTCTTCTCTTCTAATTTCTGCCAACCCGTTTTGTTTGATCACAAACTGAATTTCATTTCTGGCTTCCAACAACTCATAGTTACCAATTTGTCTGTCAGCAGTAGTTATAGCAGGCTGTACTTCACGTGTTGTTTTGACTTCGGCAACAAACGCATTTTCATTTGCTGAGAAGGCACGTTCTTCGTTCAATTTAGATGCTGTTTGCTGAAGCTGTTTATCCGAAGACGCTGGCTCTATTGCCTGAACTGTTTCCGGCTCGCTAGTTTCTGGTGTTGGTTTCACCTGCTGAGTTTGCTGTTCCACAACGGTTTCTGTAATCCGGCTCGAGCTATCATTCAGCATCCAACCAGCAATAAAAGCAAACACAACCACAGCTGCGGCACTTATCCAGCCTATATAAGCCATTCGTTTTTTCCTGCGTCGGCTTACCATTTGCTCCTGAATGTTATTCCACACATGAGCAGGCGGTTCCACTGAGAAATCCTCAAATTTCTCACGAAACATGTTATCCATATGTAAGTCGTCCTTCATTAAGCCGTATTGTTTTTATCGAGCCCTCCGTAAAGTGCTCTTACCCTATTTTTTAATACATCCCGCGCTCTTGCCAGGTTCGATTTCGAAGTTCCGGTAGAAATGTTCATCTCTTTACTGATCTCCTCGTGGCTCATCCCTTCAAACACATACAGGTTAAAAACCATCCTGTAACGTGGAGTCAGTTCCTGAATTAAACCTGTAATTTCCTGCGCCGAAATATTCGCCAATATATCGTCGGAAACCTGGTTCCCTTCGTACATCGCCATGTCTTCTACAGGATACATCAACTGTTGCTTTCTGAATTTCTCCAGCGAAACATTCACCATTATTCTTCTCATCCAACCTTCGAAAGAACCCTCGTGCCTGAAATTTTTTATGCCGGTAAATACCTTGATAAATCCCTCCTGCAGGTTGTCTTCTGCTTCGGTTTTATCTTTGGAATAGCGAAGACAAACGCCATACATCTTCGGCGCGAACAACTTGTAAAGTTGTTCCTGAGCACGCGTATTCCCTTTGGCACACTCCTTTATTATTTGTTTCAGGTCTTCCAAAATCAATTGCAAATGTGCCGCTAATGTATCGATTATTACCGATTTGGTAAATAACACTCCTCCAACATTTGCATTTCAGTTGCACGGTTAATCAATCTAAAATCAGAGGATAGATGCTGTTGTCGATAAAAAGGTTGCGTTCAATATATAATAACAAAACAAAACTCTTCAGAATTTCCCCTTCACATGGATTAAGAACAATGTTTTTGTGAAGCTCATATTAATACAGAAATACTTTTCTCTTTAAGCTGCGACTGACTTTTTTCTTCAGCAAAAAAAATTCAGCACGAAGAAGGCATTTCTGAGCCAGCTGAAATGAAAATGTGGACTGCAAACTTCAAAAAGTTTTTGGTGACATTCCATCTAAGAGTTGGCCTCTTTTAATCGAGCCTTGAATCGAAACCCGGGCTTAGTGAACCCGAGAAGCTCCGAAGGTATGAGGAGATCACTCGCGTGAACTTAGTCAGGGTAAAGATGAAAGGTGAAGATAAAAAGCAGCCTTGATTTTTCTGCATACTCTTTGGATTAAGCCAAAGAGTATGACCTCCGGTAGGAAAAAAGTGAATTTAAATTAGAAACGACTGAATTTGGATTTAACCAGAAATTCAATGCAACGCAACCATTTCCAACTTGGTATCATCTTTGTAAAGAAGCGTAAAATCAAATCTGAATAAAAAATGCAACAAAGCGTTTTTGAAAAGAGTAAAACAAGCTGGCAAGAAAACAATTCAACAAAGCAGAAATCAATAAAGCAAAACACAAATGCATAAAATCAATATCTTTTTACCCTTCCTGTTTTTCCTGATGTTGTTTGGCTGCATGGCAAATGACGACCAGGGAGACGAACAAAAAAACATTAAGCTCGACAATAAATCGGCACAGTTGATTGAAGCGGATAATGCCTTTGGCCTCGATCTTTTTCAACGCATTCGTGCTACCAGCAACGAAGAAAACCTGATGATTTCGCCGCTTAGTGTTTCGCTGGCACTTGCCATGGCATACAACGGGGCCGATAACACTACCAAAACAGAAATGGAAACTGCCATGAAGCTGAACGGTTTGACTGTAGATCAGATCAATAATTCTTACGAAATGCTGGTAGATGCGTTGCAGTCGCTTGACGAGGAGGTGGTTTTTGAAATCGCCAATGCTATTTACTACCAAGAGGGATTCCCCATTCATCAAAGTTTCCTGGATATTAACCAAAGTGTTTATAAAGCCGAAGTGGAAAGCCTGCAATTCGGACCGGCAGCCGTTGACATTATCAATGCCTGGGTAGCCGATAAAACTCACGATAAAATTAAAACGATCATTCAAGACTTATCGCCACAGGCAAGAATGGTGCTTTTAAATGCCATTTATTTTTACGGAACCTGGACAAAAGAATTTGATGAAGACGGCACAAAAATGAACCGTTTTACAAAAAACGACGGCACCATCACCGAAATTCCGATGATGAGCAAAACCGATGAACTGGAATATACTGCTAATGAGCTTTTTTCGGCCGTAAAATTGCCTTATGGAAACGGTCAGTACCAGATGGTAGTGATGCGTCCGGAGGATGGATACACCTCCACCGACCTGGTTAAAGAGCTGAGTATGGAGAAATGGACGGAATGGTCTTCGCAATTTAGTGAGCCCCAAAAGGTACAGGTAACAATGCCCCGATTTAAGTTCGGATTTAAAAGCCAGCTGAATAATATCCTCGAGCAAATGGGTATGGAGCAGGCTTTTACAAGCAATGCCGATTTCTCAAAAATATCAGACGAAAAGCTGTATATCAGCGAAGTAATTCATAAAACTTACATTGATGTAAACGAAACCGGAACCGAAGCAGCGGCGGTAACTGCCATCGTTTTTGAGGTTACCAGTGCAGGACCCGGACCCGAAAAAATATACTTTACGGTTGATAAGCCGTTTGTATTTGCAATTACAGAGGAAGATACCGGCGCCATTTTATTTATTGGCGAAGTACAAAACCCTGAATATGAAGAATAAATTACAGGAATTTGCGTTATAGGAAAAAGCCATTTTTAGCCATGAAACGTTTTATCATATTATTTAGCGTAATTCTTTTTGCATTGGCCTCGTGCCAGGACGACAACGAACCGGTTCTTACCGACACCGGTACCGTTGTGGACTATGCCGGAGCCGGCAATTGCGGAATCGTAATTGAGCTCGACGGTGGTAGCAGAATTCAGCCAATGTACTATCCCAAAGGTTTTGTATTCTCTCAGGGACAGCGGGTTTTAGTGGAATATGTTGAAATGAACAACATAAAAAACAGCTGCGACCGCGGAATCCCCTGCGAAGTAAGTTATGTGGAAGAATTGTCGTGTGCGCCATATGTAGATCTGTATTTTGAAAACTACGACAGCCTGGCCCGCGATCCTGTTCATCTGCATGAAGCCTTTATGGACGGAACTTGTTTATACATGAAAGTTTCGTACCCCGGTGGCTGCCAGGATCACACCATCGACCTGGCCAGAATGCATCCCTGGACAGCTTCCAGCTCCACTGTTCCAACCTTTGAAATCAGGCACAATGCCAACGACGATCTTTGTGAAGGTTGGTTTACAAAAGAATTACGTTTCGACTTAAGTGATTTGATTGAAGAAGGTAAAACCGAGTTTGTACTGACCGCCAAATTATTAAACGACGAAGTTTATAACGAAATATTTGAACTGAACTAGGAGTGGTATTCCTATATTTTTGTTGCACAGTTAGTTCTGAAAGCTGCTTCTTTTTGAGGCAGCTTTTTTTATGATAATCGCTCTATCACATTAGTGAATTGCAATTTGAACTTTCATTGAATAGCTTTTTGTCTTATATTGCACACAGAAACCTGAAAAAATACAAAATGAAACGCTTTTTAACATTCACACTTTTCATTTCTATCGTGCTCGCATTTTCATCCTGCAAAAAAATAAAAGAGGCGGCATATGTTGATATCAATACCACTTTGACGGCTGAAATTCCAGTTGCAGTAGATACTACAACAACTGAGAAATCGGCGCTTGTCAGCTATTCGTTTACCGAGTCGCATACCGAATCGCTGGAGGAAAATAATAAAGTTAAAGACTATTTGGATCTGCTGAAGAGAATAGAAGTTAACGAAGTTAATATTGAAATCAGTGGTTTAGTGGGCGATCAACTAATTGAATCAATTACTTTCGAGGTTGAAAATGTTGGAACAATTGCCACATTAGAGAATGTGAGTCCATCCAATTCGGATTTCACTCCGGACATTAATCCTTCGGTTCTGGTGCAGATGGCCAATGAATTGTATTATACGAAACAACTAACGGTGACGGTTTCCGGAACAACCAATAAAGTTCCCATGAATTTCGTGGTTGCAACTTATTTCGACCTCCACATTGAAGCCAGCCCGCTGTAAAAAATATTTAATAGCTGTTCTTAAAGCTGTTTCATTAAAAAGAAGCAGCTTTTGTATTTTTGGAGAAAAGCAATAAAATGGCCATCAAAGATATTCTACTGTTGGGCAATCCTGAACTGTACAAAGTTACAGCGCCTGTTACGAAGGAAGAACTCCCGGGATTACTATCAAAAATAGTACTGATGTGGGAAAGCATCCTCGATATTCGCAAAACATACGGATTTGGCAGGGCGATAGCGGCACCTCAAATCGGCTTGTCAAAACGAATAATTGCATTGAATGTGGATGCTCCTTTAGTGATGATTAATCCGGAAATTACTGCATGCAGCGAGGAAATGATCGAACTCTGGGATGATTGTATGAGTTTCCCCAACTTACTGGTAAAAGTCAGGAGACATAAAGAAATAAGTGTTCGCTTTTACGATATGAATTGGGTTGAACAAACGTGGGAATTGGAAAATGACATGTCAGAACTAATTCAACATGAATACGATCATTTGGATGGAATTCTGGCCACGCAACGTGCAATAGATGCAGAATCCTTTAAATGGAAAGCATAAAAAAAGGACGCAGAAAATACTGCGCCCTTATGATAGTATATTGCTATTGGTTTAAAAAATGCTAACCGAAATACCTGCTGCAACAATGAAAGCAGACTTTGCATAATTATTGGTGTAGCTGCTGATCGGATTTCCGCTCATATCAGGATAGCCAGGATAAGCGAATGAAACCTCATCGTCTTCGTAGAATGTGTTCGATACACCCAGGTCGAGTTTCAGCTTATCTGTAATTCCCCAAACAATACCGCCACCAAGAGTGTACGATGAGTTGCTGTAACTCATATCAGTTTGCCAATTTTCATTGATACCGGTTTTTGAACGTAATCCGCCAACACTAACGGCGAAATTATCGGCCAGGTTAAATTGCAAACCTAAACCAATTTCATAGTAATTGTTATCAATTTCGCGGTGTCTCACTTTCGATGGATCAACCGTTCCCCAAACTGCGATGTCGTTTACATTATTTCCCCAGTCAACACCATTATCAAAATACAGGTTGTAAGATAACTGAGCTTCCAGCCAATCCAGACCGGAATAACCTACTCCAATTGCGAGATTTGCAGGAATATCGCTGTTTACTTCTGCTCCCCACAGGTCATAGTTATTATCCGACTTTGGCTTATTATCAAGCGTGAGGAAGGTTTTCATTTCGTATTTAACCGCGAAATTCCAGTCATCGTTTGGCGAATAGTTAATGCCAACAACCGGGATGAAACCATTTCCGCTTTGTTCGGTATTTACAATTCTATCCTGCATTTGGTCGGCCGTTGCAGCCAATTGAGTTGCCTGCGCCTGGAAAGTTGGCTGTGCCTGAACATAGGCGCCATTTATTTGGTTTAAATTCATTGCGTCAATTTGTTCCTGAGGCAATCCCATCAAGTGCAATCCGGCTTCAATTCCGGCACGCATTGTGGCATCAATCTGACCTGCTCCTTCAAGCTGAGCTAAAGTATAAGCTCCGGCTGCATCGAGGTAAGGATTCAACAACGATGGCATGCTTGCCAAAGCCTGCATTGAACCGGCAGCAGTATTCAGGAAAGCTCCGGCAGGTACCATTGATCCACCAGCCTGTAATTGAATATTCTTAATGTAACCTTCATAAACATTGCTCGCCGGCATCCAGCGTACACCACCATAAACCGACCATTTATCGTTGATAGCATAAGTAGCTCCCAATTGAATTCCCCAGATAATTGAACTTCCGTTGAAATAAAGGTCAACGTCGTAACCGGTAACTCCAAGACCTGATAAAAGTGTTTTGGTCTGCGAAATTGGAATTTCAAAGGCAGGTAATCCATTTTTGAACTCGGCAGAACCTCCACCACCTACAGGAGCAACACCAACAGAAAATGCCCATTTGTCTTTTTTATACGCCGCATAAAAATCGGGGAAAACCGGTGCAAAAGTTTCTCCTTTGTAAGTGTCGTTGTTCAACAGCGGAAATCCGGATGTAATTTCCCTGTTTTGCCAGATTGTTTGGCTCGAAAAATAAAAATGCCAGCCATCTTCCAGTTTTACCAAACCGGCAGGATTGTAAAAAACAGCATCAATATCTAACGAGGCGTTGCGCGACAGCATACGTGTGTACTGTGCACTTTGGTTGTAGTTAGTTAAGATTCCACCTGCAAAAGCAAGTTGAAGCAGCATTACAAATGCCACGGTTAAATTGAGTTTTTTCATTCGAGTAAAATTGTTTTTTAGTAAGCACCGCACAGCCTTCACACTACAGAGAACTTCTCTTCATGATAGATTCCATGCCTATGCTAATTACATATACCTAAATTTAATTTCTTGAAACTGATAATAATAACCTGTTATCACTTAGGTAATAAACGGTTGATGTAGCTGATTTTGGGCGACAAATATATAACTTATTCCGTGATCACAAAAGAATATTGTCTGATCTACAACATCTTACGGACATTTTGAACAATATTGTCGATTGTTCGAAAAACACCAAACAAAAAACCCGGGAAGAATCCCGGGTTCAGCTATTTTATGTTAATTCATTCTAAATATGAATAACCTCGTCGTAGGCAGCTGCGGCAGCTTCCATTACTGCTTCGCTCATGGTTGGGTGTGGGTGAATGGTTTTGATCAACTCGTGACCGGTTATCTCAAGCTTTTTGGCCACTACCAGTTCGGCGATCATTTCGGTAACATTACCACCGATCATGTGCGCGCCCAGCAGTTCGCCATATTTAGCATCGAAAATAAGTTTTACAAAACCATCTTTCTGACCTGCAGCACTTGCTTTACCACTTGCTGAGTATGGAAATTTACCCACTTTTATTTCATAACCGGCTTCCTTGGCTTTAGCTTCGGTAAGACCTACAGAAGAAACTTCAGGATTGGTATAAGTACATCCCGGAATGTTACCATAATCAACAGGCTCAGGGTTCTTTCCGGCAATCTTCTCAACACAAACTATACCTTCGGCTGAAGCTACGTGTGCCAATGCAGGACCTGCAACAATATCGCCAATGGCATAAATGCCATCAACATTTGTTTTATAATATTCGTCAACCAGTACTTTTCCGTTCTCGGTTTTAACGCCCAGTTCTTCCAGGCCAATGCCTTCGGTATTAGGGGTAATTCCAACCGCAGAAAGAACAACATCGGCTTCAACAACCTGCTCTCCTTTTTTGGTTTTGATGGTCACTTTACATTTATCGCCTGAAGTATCGACTTTTTCTACCGATGAGCTTACCATCACGTCCATCTTCGATTTTTTGAAGTTGCGTTCCAGTTGTTTGGCAACATCGGCATCTTCATTCGGTACCAGTGTCGGCATAAACTCAACCAAAGTAACTTTTGTTCCGATACTGTGATAGAAGTAGGCAAACTCGCTGCCAATAGCACCCGAACCGACAACTACCATACTTTCAGGTTGTTTCTCCAGGGTGAGTGCTTTCCGGTAACCGATAATTTTCTTACCATCCTGCGGAAGATTCGGCAGTTCGCGCGAACGTGCTCCCGTAGCAAGAATAATGTTTTTGGCTTCGTAAGTGGTTTTCTTGCCCTTATCGTCGGTTACTTCCACTTTGTTTTTACCGGCCAGTTTACCATGGCCTAATATTGTTTCAACCTTATTCTTTTTGAAAAGGTACTGAATACCTTTACTCATTCCATCGGCCACACCGCGGCTACGCTTAACCATAGCCTCAAAATCAGGTTTCACATCGCCTTCGATGCTTACTCCATAGTCTGCTGCATGAACGGCATATTCGTATGCCTGTGCGCTTTTTAAAAGCGATTTTGTGGGAATACATCCCCAATTCAAACAAATTCCTCCCAGGTTTTCTTTCTCAACAACGGCTACTTTCAAGCCTAACTGGGTAGCACGAATAGCGGCAACATATCCGCCAGGACCGCTACCTATCACTATTAAATCGTAAGTCATTTTATTGTTTTTGATAAATTGATTTTAAGTAATAATAACACCTTTTTTACGGAAAGGTTTTACAAAATTAAGGCTTTTAAAGCAAAACATTGTCCTGTACAATACGGTATTACCTGAGCCTGGCATACAAGTCGAGCAATTCGCCTGCAGCCACAAAAGAACTCATGGTATCGTGCATCACATAATTCTCCATGATCTTCAGTTTCTCCTTAATTTCAGGGCGATCGTAGAAACTTCGCTTCAATTGTTCTTCGATGGTTTCGTGCATCCAATAAATGGCTTGCGCATTTCTTTTTCTGAAGAAGTGATCGTTATTGCGGGTTTGTTGCCGGTATCTTTCAATTTGATCCCAAATGGCTTCGATGCCCATTTTATGATAGGCTGAACAAGTCAACACCTGCGGAATCCACTCCGATTCTTTTAAAGGGAAAAGATGAAGCGCATTTTTATATTGTGCCTTTGCGATATCTGCTTTCTCCACATTATTTCCGTCTGCTTTATTAATGGCAATAAGGTCGGCCATTTCCATTATTCCGCGTTTGATACCCTGCAATTCGTCGCCGGCACCGGCCAGCATCAGCAACAGAAAAAAGTCGGTCATCGAATGCACGGCAGTTTCGCTCTGCCCCACTCCAACGGTTTCAATAAAAATATGATCGAAACCGGCTGCTTCGCATAAAATTATGGTTTCACGTGTTTTACGCGCTACACCGCCAAGTGAACCTGCAGAAGGACTTGGACGTATATAAGCATTCTTATCGCCCGACAGTTCTTCCATTCGTGTTTTATCGCCAAGTATGCTCCCTTTCGAACGCTCGCTACTGGGATCGATAGCCAGTACCGCAAGCTTGCCTCCTTTCGAAGTAATGTAGCGCCCCATAGCTTCGATAAATGTACTCTTACCAACACCGGGAACTCCAGTAATACCAATTCTTATTGAATTGCCGGAATGTGGCAGACAGGCTTTTATTACTTCCTGGGCAACCTGCTGATGCTCCTTTTTTGAACTCTCGACCAGTGTAACGGCCTTACTCAACAAAGTAATGTCGCCCGCCAGAATACCATTAATATATACTTCAGGAGCAAGCACTGCCCGCTTTTTATTCAGAAATCGTTTTACAGAATCCTGGTTTACCGATTCGGGTTGATCAATTCCTGCATTTACCATCAATGCTTTATATTCCGGGCTGTTTTCCGGGTGATCTGCTTTTTTATTTTCTGCCATTGGTCTTCATTAATGCCTCAAAATTAAAATAAAATATACACTTCGCCTGAATACAAAAAAAGAAGGTGCTGCAGGTTTTACCCTCCAGCACCTTCAAAAGTAATATTGACATTAAACTTACTAGCTTGCCGATGTGAGCACGTTGCTCGAAATTCGCAATGTTGTTGTTGGCGTTTTCGGATCGTTGGTGATCACAGTAATCGATTTGCTCTGACGACCTCTTTTACCACGAGAGTCGAACGTAACATTGATAGGAGCTGATTCACCCGGAGCGATAACTTTTGTTGACGGAGCAACAGCAGTACATCCACATGAAGAACGCACACGGCGGATCAACAACTCAGTCTTACCATTATTGGTCAAATTAAAAGTATGCGATTTTTTTTCGCCCTGGTTCATATCACCAAAATCAAAAGAAGTTGGCTCGAATTTGGCAACAGGTGCGTTGGCTAACTGTTCCGGTGTCAAGTTCGAGAAATCTTCTTCGATGGTAGCACTAACTCCAATTGAGTTTTTGTAATCGCTGCTACCGTTCAACGACAGGTAAATCCGGTGCGAAGCAAAACCATAAGTACCTGCCTCATCTGAATTGTAGGTAACGATAAGTTTACCACGACCTTTTGCAGGAATCTTAGCCGGCTCAACTTTAGCTGTCATGTGTTTTGGCACTGTTCTGAAACCAACTTCCACCGGTTCATCCGTATCGTTCACCAGTTCCAGTTCCTGGGTATCAGTTTTTCCCATAGAAATTTTCCCGAACGACAAATAGTTGGTTTTAACTCTAAGTGGACCAATCTGGCGTGGATATTCTTCAGCCAGGGTTTTCTCGCGCGGTTCAACTTTTCCTGAAATGCGCAGAACAACAGTTCCGTTTTCAGCATTTGAACTTACAGTAACTGTTTTGTTGAATGAGCCCGGACGATTTTTCGGGTTGTAAGCCACACTGATTGAACCTTCTGCTCCGGGAGCAACCGGTTCGCGGGTCCATTTTGGAGTAGTACATCCACAGGATGCCCTAACATTTGAGAGTACTAAAGGTGCAGTACCTTCGTTTTTAAATGAAAATGTGAAAGACTGCGAACCATCCGATTCTTTAAACGAACCGAAATCGTGTGACATTTCTTCAAATGTAATCTTAGATTTCTCTTGTGCATTCGCAAAACCGAAGGCCACTACTAATGAGAAAACTGTCATTAATTGTAGAACACGTTTCATAATAAATATTTTAAATTTGTTGGTAATAATCAGATTTGATAAACAAATGTAAGGATGCATTCGGATAATGGCTGTTAATCAAGCTCTATATTTTGTTAACGAGTTGTTAACCGGGCCAATAAAACTAAAAAATACGTAGTTTAGCTTTCGCTCTTCCATACGAATCCGATGAAAAACAAGGCGTTAAAATACATTATACTCCTGGCAACTATTTCAGTTACCGGCGTTTTTCTGATACAATTTGCTTTTGTACGTTACTCCTATCGATTGTCGGAAAACCAGTTTACAGAGAGTGCAAGTGTGGCGCTAAAGGAAGTTGCCTGGCAAATAATGCTGGCCACAAACACCACCGGAAATTTCGATAGCATAACGCCTGTTGAAGTGATAAACGATAATACCTACCTGGTAAATGTTGGTGTAACATTCGATGATGAATTGTTAAAACCCATTCTCGACGAACAGCTAAAACGACATGTTTTGTATTACGATTACGAGTATGCCATTTATGATTATACCGAGGAACAAATGCAGGAAGGGAAACTGGTAACTACCAGTGGAAACGAGAAAACTTCGTCCTTCGATTTCCCGATAAATGAATCATATACGAACTATTTTGCACTTCACTTCCCCGATCGTTCTGCCTATTTTAATTCACGTTTGTCGATCTGGTACTTTTTAACCGGATTATTGTTAATTGTGGTGCTCTTTTTTGGTTACACACTTTCTGTTATTATCCGCCAACGTCAACTTTCAGAAGTTCAAAAGAATTTCATTAACAACCTGACTCACGAATTAAAAACACCTATTTCTTCGATTGCGCTTGCAGCACAGGTCATCAATAATAAAGACATCGTTAACAATCCGAAACGGCTTTTCGAATATACCCGTATCATTCTGGATCAAAACATGCGGCTTTCGAAAAACGTTGAAAAGGTGCTAAACCTGGCTTCACTCGAAAAAAGCAGAATACATTTGAATAAAGAGGAAATACCACTTGCCGAGTTTATTGAGGATACTGCCGAACTTTTTAAACAAAGCAACAACGGCCAAAAATCAATCATTCATTTTCATTTTAATGGTTTAAATCCGATGATATTGGCCGATAAGTTTCACCTCTCGAACCTGATGAGCAACATACTTGAAAATGCCGTTAAATATTGCGACCGGGAACCGGAGATAAATATCAGCTTAACTTCAGGAAATACAATGTGGTTAGTTAGTTTTGCAGATAATGGTATTGGAATACCAAAAGAACACCGGAAAAAAATATTTACGAAATTTTACCGGGTCCCCACCGGCAATGTCCACAATGTAAAAGGGTTCGGGCTTGGTCTCGACTATGTTTACAAAATAGTAAAAACACACAAGTGGAAAATAAAAGTTGAAGACAACATACTGGGAGGAAGTACATTTACCATCAGCATACCCAAAACTTATGAATGAGAGTAATTTGAAGATATTACTGGTTGAAGACGACGAAGCTCTGCGTTTCATTGTGAAAGACAACCTCGAACAAAACGGCTACGAAGTTGAAGCAGCTGCCGACGGACAGATTGCGCTCGATTTTTTTGAACAAAACAAATTCGACCTGATTATTCTGGATGTGATGTTGCCCAAAATCGACGGATTCCAGGTGGCCGAAAAAATCAGGAAATCGAACGAACATGTTCCCATTATTTTTCTCACGGCAAGAAGCATGACCGAAGACAAGATCAAAGGACTAACCATTGGTGGCGATGATTATATTCCAAAGCCATTCAGCATGGAAGAACTTTTACTGAAAATAAAGATCTTTCTGCGCCGAAGCCAGTCCTTACCGATAGAAAGCCAGGCGGGAAACGGATTTATAAAGATAGGTCGTTTCCTGTTTCATTCAGAGGAACTGTCGCTGACCATTGACGACAGCACACGCAGCCTGACACTCAAGGAAGCCGAGTTGATTCGTTTTTTCGCCGAGCATCCGAACAAAGTGCTCAGCCGTAACGAAATTCTTGAAAAAGTCTGGGGTTCTGATGACTATTTCCTGGGACGAAGTCTTGATGTTTTTATTTCGCGCCTTCGTAAATATTTTAAAGCCGATCCTTCGGTAAAAATAATTAACCTGCACGGTATCGGATTCCGCTTTTCAGTGAAAAAAGAAAATGCATAAACCGTAAAACCTGATATTATGACCGTATCACAACTCATCATTCTTATAATCATTGGGCTTGTTTCCGGTTTGCTTTCTGGAATTTTTGGAATTGGTGGAGCGATCATCGTAATTCCTGCTTTGATCTTTATCGTTGGGCTTACCCAACACGAAGCCCAGGGTACGAGTTTGGCGTTTATGATCCCACCTGTGGGTATACTGGCCGCCTGGAATTACTGGAAAGCCGGCTACGTAAACTGGAAATTTGCATTAGTTCTCGCACTTACCTTTGTAGTTGGCGCCTACCTGGGTTCTCAATTCTCGTTAAACATTCCCGATCGTACGCTTCGTCGCCTGTTTGGAGTACTGATGATCGTGATGGCCGTTAAACTGATCTTCTCGAAATAATAGCCGTTCCCGGAAGCTGATAAAATGAGATTAAAATTTTCTTCCTAATTTTATTCCTCGCAAAAAACGCCAAAGAACCCGCAAAATTCGCTAAGCTATGACTGAAAACGAAATCTCTTATAAAGTTATTGGTGCAGCTATCGAAATCCATAAAAACATTGGTCCGGGCTTACTTGAATCCGCATACGAAAATGCCTTAGCATACGATTTAAAAAGTTTAGATCTTGATGTCAGACAGCAGGTACCTATGCCTTTTATTTACAAAAACGTAAAACAAGAAGTCGGTTACAGAATTGACTTGCTGGTAGAGAACAAGGTTATTTTGGAAATTAAAGCTGTTGAAGCTTTAGCTCCGGTACATTATTCCCAACTTTTAACCTATCTAAAGCTATCGGGACTAAAGCTGGGCCTATTAATCAATTTCAATGCAAAAACATTAAAAGAAAATATTCATCGCGTGGTAAACAATCTATAACTTTGCGTTACTTGCGGTGAAACCTTTGCGTAATCTGCGTGAAAATGAACTTAACCCACGTTGAATTAATATTTAACTGTTTTGTTTTAAAAAACACACAAGTTTTGGAGGAATTAAAAAAAACACTATTTTTGCAGTCCGAAAATTCAAGAAGTAATAAATAAAATAGTATAGAAATGAAACGTACATTTCAGCCATCTAACAGAAAAAGAAAAAATAAACACGGGTTCAGAGAAAGAATGTCCACTGCAAACGGACGTAAAGTTTTAAAAGCCCGTAGAGCTAAAGGCCGTAAAAAACTTACGGTTTCAGACGAGCCAAGACATAAAAGATAGATATATCTTCTAAATTGTACACGGGAAGGTAAAGAAAGCAATTTCTTTACCTTTTTGTGTTTATGGGTATTTCTAAGCGGCGAATTCACGTAAAACAATTCGTGGTTCCCTTCCTGCACTCAGGAACTACCAGCAAACAGGTGCCATATTTAAACGAACAGGAATTTTAACGAAGGTTTCCGCTCCTAACGCTTTCCACATACTTTTTTTGCTTTATTTTTGTTTCTTTATTAAAAAGATCGACAAGCTTTTATTATGAGTCTGAAAAAATTTTTAACCAGCCGTGCCTTTCTGATCAGCCTGTTGCTGGCCATTGTTATCCTGGCGGCCTCGTTAGCCCTTACAATGAATCGCATTAAGAGCTACACCCATCACGGAATTGCATACAATGTGCCCGATTTAAGTGGTTTAACTCTTGATGAAGCCGGCGCGAAAGCGGAAGAAACGTTTTTAAAAATTGAGGTTATGGATTCGATTTATAATAAGAATGCCGCGCCGGGAACGATTGTCGATCAGAATCCAAAATGGAATAAACGCGTTAAAGAAGGCCGGGTAATTTTTGTGACCATGAACTCGATGGAACCCGAAAAAGTAAAAGTTCCGAAACTTACCGATATTTCATTCCGGCAGGCACAGGTGCTACTCGAAAACAGCGGACTGCTTATCGACAGCATCATTTATCAGCCATCGGAATACAACGATTTGGTGCTAAGCGTTCAACAGGACTCGACAGAAATAGAAGAAGGCGACCGGCTACTGCGCGGAAGTTCTGTTCGGCTGGTTGTCGGGCAAAGCAAAGGCAATATGGAAACCATGCTTCCGCAATTGGTAGGAATGTTCATCGACGATGCTAAAGCCAAAATTACGGATGCACGCCTCAACCTTGGAGCAGTTCTTTACGACAAATCGATAACAACGCAGGACGACTCGCTAAATGCACGCGTTTGGAAGCAAATGCCCGACGCCGATCTGGTGCGAAAAGTCTACCTTGGATCGTCGGTGGATATCTGGCTCACCGTTGACGATGAAAAATTAATAAATAACGAAATTCAGCAATAACTGCTCATGAGCGAATACATAGAAGATAACGACGAACTGGAAGAAGGTGATCTTTACGAGCATTATCGTGTTGCGGTGGATGCAGGGCAAAAAGCAATTCGAATCGACAAGTTTCTTTCGAACCGCATTGAAAATGCTTCGCGCAGCCGGATACAGGCAGCTGCCGATGCCGGAAATATTCTGGTGAATGGCGATTCCGTAAAATCGAATTACAAAGTAAAGCCGCACGACGAGGTTCAGATCGTAATGGACTATCCGCGCCGCGAGCTGAAGATCGTTGCCGAAGATATTCCACTCGACATTGTTTACGAAGATGACCACCTGGTAGTAATTAATAAACCTCCGGGTTTGGTGGTACATCCCGGTCACGGAAATTATACAGGCACTCTGGTAAATGCCCTGGCATATTATTTCAAAGATCTTCCCCTGTTTAACAGCGAAGATCCCCGCCCCGGACTGGTTCACCGCATTGACAAAGATACTTCAGGTCTGCTGGTAGTTGCCAAAACCGAACAGGCAAAAAACAAGCTGGCACTGCAGTTTTTCGAGAAAACTACCGAGCGCCGTTATCAGGCACTGGTATGGGGAAGCGTAAAAGAAGACGAAGGCACGGTAACCGGAAACATTGGACGAAGCCTGAAAAACCGGCAGGTGTTTACTGTTTTTCCTGAAGGTGATTTTGGGAAGCACGCTGTTACGCATTACAAAGTGCTGAGACGCATCGGTTACGTTACGCTGGTTGAATGCCGGCTCGAAACCGGACGAACTCACCAGATCAGGGTGCACATGAAATACATTAACCACCCGCTGTTTAACGACTCCAATTACGGCGGCGATCAAATCCTGCGCGGAACAACCTTTACCAAATACAAGCAATTCGTACAAAATTGCTTCAAAATACTGCCACGTCAGGCATTGCACGCAAAAACCCTTGGATTTATTCATCCCGCAACCGGCGAAAAAATGCAATTCACTTCCGAGCTTCCGGACGACATGCAGCAAGCCATTGACCGTTGGGAAAATTACATAGCTAACAGAAATGACTAATATGAACACAAACAAACCCAATATTGCCGTTGTAGCAGGTGGCAACTCGTCAGAATTTGTGGTGTCGGTAAAAAGTGGCGCCAACGTACTAAAAGCTGTTGATACAGAGAAATACAATCCCTGGCTGGTTGAAATACAAAACGACCGCTGGGAAGTTTTTCAAAACGGTGAGAAAATCAGCAACATCGACAAAGCTGATTTTAGTTTTCAGCGAAATGGCGAAAAAGTAACATTCGATTTTGCTTACATTACCATTCACGGCACACCCGGCGAGGACGGTATCCTGCAGTCATACTTCGAGTTGATTGGCCTGCCCTATTCATCGTGTGGTGTTCATTCCTCGTCGCTAACTTTCAATAAATGGTTTTGCAGTAATTACCTGCGCAGCCTGAACGTAACCATGGCAAAATCGTTGCTATTTACGAAAGGCGACAAAATCGATGCTCAAAAAATTGTGGACGAGCTTGGCCTGCCCATTTTTGTGAAACCGAACGCCGGCGGTTCAAGCTTTGGCATTACCAAAGTAAAACAGGTTGAAGAAGTAGAAACAGCCATTCTGAAAGCCTGGGAAGAAAGCAGTGAGGCGTTGGTTGAAGAGTTTATCGACGGCCACGAATTTACCTGTGGCGCATTAAAAATAAAAAGCGAAAAAATTGTCTTCCCGATAACTGAAGTCATTCCAAAAAACGAATATTTCGATTTCGAAGCCAAATATACACCGGGAGTTACCGAAGAAATCACACCTGCCCGACTGCCGGAAAATCTGTTCAAAAAATGCCAGCAACTAACGTCCGAAATTTACGATCATTGCAACTGTTCAGGCATTATCCGTGTGGATTTCATTTTAAAAGATGAAACCTTTTATTTCCTCGAAGTGAACACCACCCCGGGGATGACAGGAACCAGTTTTATTCCGCAACAAATAGCTGCCATGGGCAGCAGTCTCACCGAAATTATCAGCCAAATTATTGAGGATCGGATCGGGTAAAATCAATTAACAATTGTGAATAACTGAGGTTGAAACACTTAATCACAAAGTTGAAATAACTTGCCGGTTTGGCTTGGGTGCTGTACTTGTAATTTATACTTTTGAGCACTCAGAATACGACGATTCTTTAGTAAACAAACCATGGCAGAACGAAGAAAAAGCAACACCACTTCCACAATAGATCAGATTAACGCACAATACGGAAAACTTCCTCCTCAGGCCATTGATGTTGAAGAAGCTGTGCTTGGTGCGCTTATGCTCGAACGTGACGCCTATGTAACTGTTGCCGATATTATCGACGCACGGAGTTTTTACAAAGAGGAGCACAAAAAGATTTTTGAGGCCATTCAAAAACTTTCGGGAAAAGAAAAGCCGGTTGACCTTTTGATGGTTACGCAGGAGTTAAAAGACCGTGGTCAACTGGATGAAGTTGGCGGCCCGGGTTACATTACCCAGTTAACCCGGCGCGTGGCATCAGCTGCCCACCTTGAATTTCATGCGCGAATAATTGCCCAAAAATTTATGCAGCGCGAACTGATTCGTGTATCCACTGAGATCCAGACAAAAGCTTACGACGACACGATAGATGTTGACGACCTGATGGATTTCTCTGAATCGGAATTATTCAAGGTGTCGGAAGGCAACATCAAAAAAGAAACCGTGCCGATTAAACCGGTTCTTAATCAGGCCATCGAGCAGATTGAGAAAGCACGCAGCAGGCCAGACGGATTAAGTGGAGTACCTTCGGGATTTACGGCAATCGACCGAATCACTTCAGGTTGGGAACGTTCGGCGCTGATTATTTTAGCTGCACGTCCTGCGATGGGAAAAACAGCATTTGTATTATCCATGGCCCGGAATATGGCTGTTGATCACCGTCAGGCGGTTGCTATTTTTTCGCTCGAGATGTCTTCGATACAGCTGGTTAACCGTTTAATTTCTGCAGAGTCGGAATTGGGTGGTGAAAAAATTAAAACCGGTAAACTGGAAGACTACGAATGGGCACAGCTGAACCAGCGAATAAAAACGCTTGATGAAGCACCGATCTTTATCGATGATACTCCTGCCCTGTCGATTTTTGAATTCCGTGCAAAATGCCGTCGTTTGAAAATGCAGCACGACATCAACATCATTATTGTCGACTATTTGCAGCTAATGACTGCCGGAACAGAAACACGTGGAAACCGTGAACAGGAAGTAAGTATGATTTCGCGCTCGCTCAAGGCCATTGCCAAAGAGCTGGACGTACCAATTATTGCCCTGTCGCAGTTGAGTCGTGCGGTTGAATCACGCGAAGGCAAGCGTCCGCAACTTTCCGACCTTCGTGAATCGGGTGCGATTGAGCAGGATGCCGATATTGTTTGTTTCATCCACCGGCCAGAATATTTCGGAATTACCGAAGACGAATCGGGGAATTCGCTGTTAGGTGTGGCTGAAATCATCATTGCAAAACACCGTAACGGTGCTACCGCCGATGTACACCTCCGGTTCAAAAAAGAAATGGCCAAATTCTCCGACATGGATCCACAGTTCGATTCAGGTGGTTTTGGTGCTGTTCAAACTTTTGGTTCATCAATGAATGCTGATGAAGATGCCTACGAACAGGGCATTAGCAGCAACCGCGGTTTCGATTCGGAATCGCCGGGATCAAGTGCACCTTTCTAGGATTTCTTCCTGACAGTTTTCTTGATTAATCCTGACATTCATGTCAGGGAATCATGAACCGAAATTGAAATCGGACTTTAGCCCTAGCCGAATATAGAGGACTAACGTCCAATAATCAGAGATTCTCAGATTGACCGGAATAAACATTCTGTTTGAAAACAATGACAAATTTAGTATTCTATTGCACCGGGTTTTAACCCGGTGAATGTAAGAAGAATTCCTGATTGGCTTTAGCAGTTAATTCCCTTCAGTTTAATGGCTAAAGCCATAGTTCTTTATGTTGCCACATTTTGCACACCGGGCTAAAGCCACGGTGCAAAAAACGCTATATTCACACAGCTTTTTAATTTCCAGATTTAATCAATTTACTTCAACCAATTAGACGGACAGTAAGCATTTCTGCATTTGAAAAACATTCCCTTCATTCCTTTTGAACCATTTTGTGGCTAAAATTGTATCTTTCGGAAAAGTTATGCCATGAAGCTTAAAGCAATATTTTCATTACTGTTTCTGATCATTCTTGTACACGCAAAAGCGATGTACATACTCATTCCGATGGATGATGCGCAAAAAGATCACCTGAAATCGTACGGCATTGCCTATTGGACGCTTCAGCGCGATGTGGAGGTAAAATGGTTGTTGAATTACCGCGGTGGCAGTTTCCTGATGGAACACCGCCCCGAAATTGAAAACGAGTGTGTGGTGCGTGGTGTGAGTTATGAAAATATAGCGGATGCACAGGCCAGTGCCATCCTCTCTGAAATTGCACGCCCCGATATTAACCAGGATGCGATTAGCATGAACAAGGCCCCAAAAATTGCTGTATATTCTCCACCAAATAAACAACCCTGGGACGACGCCGTAACACTGGTGCTCACCTACGCAGAAATAGATTACGACGTAATTTACGACGAAGAAATACTAAGCGGCAAACTCAAAGATTACGACTGGCTGCACCTGCACCACGAAGATTTTACCGGCCAGTACGGTAAATTCTGGCGTTCGTACCAACACATGCCCTGGTATCAGCAGGATGTGAAGATCAACAACGACCTGGCCAAAAAGCTGGGATTTATGAAGGTTTCGGAAATGAAATCGTTTGTTACACGTGAGATTGAGAAATATGTAATGAATGGCGGCTTTTTGTTTGCCATGTGTGCCGCAACCGACACCTACGACATTTCGCTGGCTGCTACCGGGATAGACATTTGTCAGCCCATGTTCGATGGCGACCCGATGGATCCAGATGTGGACAGCAAACTGGATTTTCACCGCACTTTTGCCTTCGAAAATTTTAAACTGGTGAAAGATCCGAATCAATACGAATTTTCGAATATCGACGACACCGAAACCCGCAGAGTGGCCCGCGAAAACGACTACTTTACGTTGTTCGATTTCTCAGCTAAATGGGATCCGATTCCCACCATGTTGTGCCAGAACCACAACAACCTTATCAAAGGTTTTATGGGGCAAACAACCGCTTACCGCAAAGAAGTATTAAAATCGAATGTACTGGTAATGGGCGACAACAAACCGGCAAACGAAGCCCGTTATATTCATGGTGAAAAAGGCAAGGGATTCTGGACCTTTTACGGCGGTCACGATCCTGAAGATTACCGACACCTTATTGGTGATCCGCCAACCGACCTGAGTTTGCACCCCAATTCTCCGGGATACAGGCTGATTCTGAATAACGTATTATTTCCGGCTGCTAAAAAGAAGAAAAGGAAGACCTAATTTGAATCATTAAGGAACTGCACAAACCTTTTTAAATCTTCCCTGTCAGAGATTTTTATTTTATTCTTTTTCACAAAGGCCTCCAGTTTATCCTTATCCAAATCATTTAATAGAAGATCTTTCTTATTGCCAATTTCAGTAAAATTTGCATCGGGATCCATTATAAAGAACTTGCTGTCTTGTCGAAGAAATTTTGCAGGTTTTGCCTCAACATACGGTCTTGCAGCCTGTGGATCTTTCAATGCAATCTGGTATTTTTCGTATAATGAATAATCACCAATAACTAAAACTTCATAATATCCCTTCACTCCTTTAAATTCACCCGGTGGAAAGTAATTAAATTTAGTTTCACCAAGAATTGCCAATTGAATGGCTTCCGGATTTTTTACCGTATAAATTACCTTATCAGAAGTTACGAATTCAATTTCATCAGCATAAATATCGTAACGCAAAGGCCCTTTGTAGGTTTTCCCGGTATTCAGTTTCAATTCACCCTCCACAAAGTCCTTATATACAAACGGAGAACCTTCAATGTTATCATAAGTGGTTGGTTGACTGCTATTACGATCAATATTGGCATAATTAATATAATCATCCAACTCGTTAATGTAATTTTGAGTGAAACTATAATCCTGAGCAAAGCCTGAATTTGAATAAAACAAAAACGCACTCACAATGGCTATCGAAAAGAATAAAAACTTAGATGTCATAGTTGAATAATTGATAATTTTCTTTAAAGTTAAACATTATTGAATCAATTTCTTATATCCCAAAAAAGAAAAGGTCCACTAAACAGTGGACCTTTTGCATGTATTTCTATGAAATTTTATTGCTTGTCAGCAGCAGGAGGATCGATTTCCGTAGGAATCGGATTTCTCCTGGTGTTCCACCATACCCAGCTTCCGAACAATCCTTCGTTCAGATCCTGAACGCCCTGACGTTCTTTAGCTGCGTCGAGGTTGACTCCGTTGTAAGTATCTTCAACAGTTGAATAAGTCAATCGTGTTGGCATACCCAGATTAGGATAGTAAGCACCTTCCAGTTCGTATTCGAAAGCACGAGCCGGGAAACCGGTACGACGAACTTCAATCCAGGCTTGTACACCCTGACCAAACATAGCTGCCCACTTTTGTTCCAGAATTTTCTGGAATTTTTCGCCTTTGGTTCCGCCAAATGCTACTAACGGATCAGCCAGGTAAGCAGCCTGATCAACAGTAACTGAAAATGCAGAGAAGTCATCACCAGCTTTATTCGATGGAGTTACGGTTGCGCCGTCAGCACATCCCCAACGGTCCATACTGGCTTTGATACCGGCTTCGTAATGCGCCTTCGCATTGGTTTCGTCGTTTTTACGCAGGTAATATTCAGCCTGAATCAATTCAACTTCATCCAAACAAAGCACATACAATGGAGCCGTTTCAGTATAAGCAATTGCAGTTCCCAATAACGAGATGTTCTGGAAAGTTGCAGCGGCGTGTGCCAAACCGTTTTGGTGACCGTTATACACAACAGCATCAGTTCCTACACTTTTAGGAATAGGCTGGGCATAAACATGTACCCTTGGGTCTGTTCTGGCATTCAGGAAGTCAACCATTGTTTGGCTGATTCCCTGGTCAGTCCTTGAAAACAAGGTATTGTAAATCGGGTTACGGTAAGGTAATCCGGGATAAGCCAGCATTGCATTATCGTCATTGCTCGTGAAGATCGGGTATTTTGAAGGGTTACCCAATACTTCAGCAATCTTAGCATCGGCGTCGCTCATCGCTGCTGCACCGGCTGTAGTAGTAACGGTAGTTCCGCCAACCATATCATAAGTAAAATCCCATGGCGTACCAGCGGCACGGTTCAGAATTCTCAAACGCAATGAGTTTCCGAATTTTTTCCAGGCCATTGGATCACCTCCGAAAAGGATATCACCGCTTCCGAAATTTAACAAAGAAGAAGTCAACAGATCGTTAGCTTCATCCAATTCGGCCAACAAACCTGCATAGATATCTGCCTGAGTGTCGTAAACCGGAGTTACGTTATCTGAAACCAATCCCATGTTTGCTTCGCTGTAAGGAACATCTCCCCACAGGTCAGTCAGAAAATCAAAAATCAGCACTTTCCAGATTTTTGCTGCAGCATAAAGTGCAGGATCTCCACCGTCTTCATTGGCTGGATTTGTTTTATCAAGGATGATAGCCAAATCTTGTAAAGCATTGGTATAACGTCCGTGGAAATCTCCATCCAGGCTACGTGGCTGATATTTATCCTCATCAATGTACTGTACTTTGGTCCACTGTTGCGACCATGGTCCAAGGTATGTGTGCTGAATCCATCCACCCATCTCGTAGCTGATGTGCGACTCTAATGCATGGGTAAAAATATTTAATGCGGGAACATCAACCGGAGAGTTCGGGTCGGTGTTCATCTCCTCAAAGTCGTCGGTACACGATCCTGCCATAAAAATCAGGACGGTAAACAGGACTAATTTTAAATCTTTCAATATATTTTTCATGTTCATTGAATTTTTAAGTTAAACCATCCTTATTAGAAATTAATTTTTAAGTCGAAACCAAGCGTTCTGGCCGATGGAACCGGAGTAGAGTTCATACCTACTGAAGTATTACCGGCAGAAATTCCGTTTTCCGGGTCAACATGTGGCATATTGTCGTAAATGATCCAAAGGTTACGACCAACAAACGACAGGTTTACGTCTCTTACGCCAATGTCACTCAAAAGAGGAACATTATTAAAGGTATAACCAACAATCACCTCACGCAGTTTTACAAAACCAGCATCGTAAACCGAAAGACTTGGTTTTCCCCAATAATCAGTTTCGTAGAAAGTTTGTGCATCAACATATGATCCGTTGGCTACCGGAGTAGATGTCTCGTTACCTGATGCATCAGTTAACACAACACGACCATCAACCAATTTACCGTAAACACCGTCAACTTTAACACCACCACCATCTTCAACGGCATCACGAACGTTCATGCCATTGTCGTTGATAGCTGCAGTAGCTGCCATTACACCCGAGTAACTACCAAACCAGTCGGTAATTGAGTATTGGTCGCCACCCCAACGGAAGTCAACCAGGAAGCTTACGTTGAATTTTTTGTAGTGGAAAGCGTTGTTTACACCTCCGTACCAGTCGGGAGTTACGTTACCTATCTCAGTTTGTTTAGGCGAACGAATGTAACGTCCGTTAGTACCAACAACAGGTTTTCCGCTGTACTTAATATAAGCCAGTTCACCTTTTGAGTTATATACTTCAGTCTCGTGTTCACGAACGATGTCGTAACCCCACATCTGACCATAAGCTTCTCCTAACTGAGCACGTACAGTCATACCCCATGATCCATTGTACAGGTTAATGTATTCCAGATCACCGGTTAATTCTTCAACTGTGTTTTTGTTGGTAGCCCAGTTGGCTGTAATGTCCCACGAGAAATCGTTGGTTTGAACCGGAGTTGCTCCAACTGTGATCTCTAAACCTCTGTTTCTAATTTTACCGGCGTTAATGGTTTTAGTACTGAAACCTGTAGTATTCGAGATCGCGATGTTCATGATCTGGTTCTCGGTTACTTCATCATAGTAAGTTGCATCAACACTCAAACGATTGTTAAAGAATTTGAACTCACCACCAAATTCCAATGAATTTTTAGATTGTGGTTTCAAACCAAGAGGTGCCAAAGTATTGGTATAAGTCAACGAAGGCTGACCATTGAATGGATCAGATGCACCAAAAGTTCCCTGCAGTGCATAAGCTCCTGCAGTACCACCAACCTGTGCGTAACTGGCTCTCAGTTTACCATAAGAAAGAATTCCTGAATCCATTCCCAACGCTTCAGTGAAGATGAAACCCAATGATGCAGAAGGATAGAAATAAGAGTTGTTGTTAACCGGTAATGTAGACGACCAGTCGTTACGGGCGGTTAAGTCAAGAAATAACATGTCCTTATAACCAATGTTTGCACTTGCAAATACACTCTGAAGTTCGGTATGAGTTTCTGACATTCCTGTTGTTGCAGGAGAAGCAGCATTACTTACTGAATACAAGTCAGGAATGATTAAGCTTGAAACATGAGTTGCTTCACTGCGATAATCATAGTGATTGTATTCAGAACCAACAGTACCTAACAAGTCAAAGTCGCCAAAGTTTTTATCAAATGTCAATACAACATTGGCAGTAGTTTCGCTACGTACTGATTCGTAGTTATCAAAACGTCCGTCCATCCAGTCGTGTGATTCTTTGGCACGAACTTCTTTAATGCGTTGCGAGTAAGCATCGGTACCCACCATAGCTTTCAATTGCATCCACTCGTTAATGTCGTAAGAAATGTTTACGTTACCCATAAAACGCTCGCGGTTTAGCGAGTTGGTATTTTTATTCAAAGTCCAGTATGGGTTATCGTGGTAACTGTGGTTCCAGTTGTAGTTACGTTTCGACACAGGATCGATTTCCTGCCAGTGATCTTTCAACCATTGTGTATCAACCTGACGGCCAAACCACTGCATGGTACTTTGGAAGATACCGGCTGAAGTATAACCCGATGACATGATGTTGTCACTTTCTGTCAGGATGTACGAAGCCGAACCCTGAACGCGAATTTTATCGGTTACGTTCAAACCGGCATTCAAAGTGAATGTATTTTTACGTTGGTCTGTATTCGGGATCATACCAGTTTGATCCTGGTGTGATACAGACAGACGATAGTTGTATTCGTCTTCCATACGGTTAACAGCAACCGAAGTTGTACTGTTTAAACCGGTATCGAAAAGGTTTTTAACGTTATCAGGATGTGCGATCCATGGAGTTGCTGTACGAACACCAGTAATAGGATCGTAAGGGCTGTCGAACTGAGGAATCAAACGACCATCGAGACGTGGTCCCCACGATTCGTCAATACCGTCGTTTACACCACCCCAGTCTCCGTCAACGTATTCAAATTCGCCGTCGTAACCTTGTCCGTACAAATCCTGGAAATCAGGCAATTTCAACGGATTCGACCATACCATGTTTTGCTGGATGGAAACGCCAATTCCTTTTTTACCCGATTTTCCGCTTTTAGTGGTAATAAGTACAACACCGTTTACGGCGCGCGATCCGTAAAGTGCAGCAGCGTTGGCACCTTTCAAAACCGAAATGGTTTCAATGTCGGCAGGGTTGATGTCGGCTGATGAGTTACCGTAGTCAGTACCACTGTAAGCACCAACGTCAGAGTAAGAGTTGATAATCGGTACTCCGTCAACCACAAAAAGAGGCATGTTGTTTCCGGTTAAGGTACTCATACCACGAACGATGATACGCGAACCTGAACCAACGTTACCCGATGAATTGGTAATCTGTACACCAGAAAGTTTACCTTGCAGCGAGTTCACCACGTTAGGTTCACGGGCTGTCATGAGTTCTTCCCCCTGAATGTCCTGAGCGGCGTAACCCAGACTTTTCTTTTTGCGTGATTGTCCGAGTGCAGTAACAACTACCTCATCCAAACCAAGCACATCAGGTTCCATAACTACATCAATGGTAGCAGAACTACCGATGGTAATTTCCTGGGCTTTCATACCCACAAAACTTAATACCAAAGTTTTAGCGTCTTCAGGTGCTTTAAGTTCATAAACACCGTCAATGTTGGTGATCGTTCCTAAAGTAGTTCCTTTCACCGCAACCGAAACCCCGGGAATTGGCATGTTATCCTCAGAAGATGTAACCGTACCGGTTATCGTCTTTGTCTGAGCAAAAGCAACCAAATTACCCATGAAAAGGAGCATCGATAAAAAAATCGCAATTTTTTTCATAGAAATAATTTTTAGTTATTAAATAAACAGCTATAAAAAATGTAGAATTTATTCATTGTATGAATTGATCTTCTTTCTGGTTTTTTTTAAAATTCTTGTTTTCCCTTCTAATTGAAAAAAAAGTAAGCCGGGAGGAATAAATTTCTACGAAGGGTAATCGTGAGTATATGTTGAGTGAGATTCCCCCCGGCAATATCTTTTGACCTGCCACAACTTAAATTGAAAAAAAATACAGGATATAAAAGGATGTTACATATACTACCCCTCATAGAAACAGTTTTTGATTAATAATTAAACAGCGTATAAAAATTTATGGATATGTTTTTGATTCCCCCAAATCAAATATCACATATTACCCCTCTAACATTTGTTAAAAAAATTAACAGTAACAAATGTGTAAAAAAAAATCATAACTCCAAAAATTCTGAAATTATTTTTTCTGATTTAATGACACAAAGTAAGTGCAAGTGCCTCTCTGATTAAAAAATAACACCAGCAAAAAATACTCAGATTAAATTTAAATTAAGCGAAATTCTGGCAGAATTAACTGTTTGGGAAGCCATAAAAAAGAAAAACCGGGAGACTAAAAAGTTCTACGAAGGGTAATTGTGAGTAAATGTAGAGTGAGCAGCTCCCGGTTTTGAGTATTTAAAATTTTCTTAAACTTAAATTAAGCTAAGAATGGAGAACCAGAATTCTTAGTTCTGATTCTCCCGAATTGTATCGTATTATCTCCAACCACCCGTTGAGTAGTCTTCGCCGGCAACACCCGAAGTTCCACCATAAGTGTAGTTTTCTTCAGGAATTGCTTCCAGAGCTTTACCCGGTACCGGGAAATGCAATGGTGTACCTTTTTGCAGCAGGTCTTCCTTGCGCATTTCAAAGAAAGAAAGCGCCATACCAGTGTAGGCAAATTCAACACATCTTTCGTAATGAATAGCATCAGCAACTGCAGAAGCATCGGCAGCAACAGGTGCCAAACCACCTCTGGTTACACGAGTTCCTGCATTAACAATTTCAGCCGCCATGGCTACATTGTTTTTGTGAAGGTAAGCCTCAGCCATGTACATTTCGTTTTCAGAAGCAGAAAATTCAACCACATCGGTTACCCATTCCGAAATGTAGTAGTCGAGTGCTTTATAACGGTATGAACTGTAATGATAAGTCCCCCTTGTCGGGTTAAAATTCTGGCTCGACAGGTAACCGTAATCCGAAGCCAAACGAGCATCAGCCGAAGTTGATTCGGGTAACACAGTTTCTCCTTCAGGCCAGTAGGCCGGAGTATTCGGATCCATCATGTTTATTACATACAAATCAGTTCGTCCCCATCCAGGATAAACGAGGTAAGTTTTCGGTGCAAGGTCGTACCAAACCACATCGTCCATAAATATGGTATAGTCAGAAGTAACACCATTGTCGGTATAAGCTATTACTTTATCCCAGTCGATATCGCTTTTTTGTGCACTGTTACGAACATTACTTACCATCATTCGGGCACCCATACTATTCAAAAATTGCTTAAATGTACTGGTATTGGCTGCTCCAATCGGCAACCATGTAGTAGGCACCGTAACACCATCAGCAAGAGCAATTGCCTCGTCTAATTTTTGCAGTGCAAAAGCCATAGCTTCTTTATAATCAGCTGAAGTACCATCTTCATTTATCGGACCGCTTTCATCCGACAACCAAACACGGTCGAAAACCAGTGCGAGGTAACCAATCGAAAAGGCCTGACCTACTTTTCCCATCATTTTCACAAGGTTCGGATCATCGAATTCAGTACCTTTTTCGGCTGCAGCAACAATGGTGTTCGCATCCGACAATACAGAATACAATGCATTGAAATAAGTATTGGTTGAAGCCTGATAACCATAAGAAGGCAGGTTATTCCATGCTTTTCTTGGTTCACTTGACATATCATTCATACCAACGTTACCCCACGAGCAGGTTGAAACGTCAGCCATGGTTTGCATCATCATACATGGGCCGGTATAATCATGAACAGTCATATACCAGTTGTTCAAAAGACCTCCGGCTGTTGCTGTTAACGCCACCGGATCGGAAGTTAATATATCGTCGTTTGGATGCTCGTAGTTGGGCACTTCAAGATCCAGCGAGAAGTCTTCACACGATACTGCAAATAGCAGTACAGCGCTTATCATTAATAAATTTCTTAAATATTTCATTTTTAGACTTTTTTATATTAAAACTTAAACTGTACTGAAAATGAATAGGATGACTGGTTAGGATAAACTCCTGTGTCGGCACTAAAATATTGCTGAGTGCTGCCATCGTAGGCCTGAACTTCAGGATCCCATCCCGAGTACTTGGTAAATGTAAGAACGTTTCTTCCGATAGCACTGAACTTGAATTCTTTAAAGAAGCCGTTCAGGAAGCCGTCAAGCTGGTTTTTACGTAAGGTATACGAAAGAGAAATCTCTCTAAGTTTCATAAATGTTCCGTCTTCAACCCAGAAATCAACATTGTTATTCACCTGGTATAATGACTGATAGTACAGCGTGGTTTTCTTTTCGTCTTCAGGTTTACCCGCCTGGTCAACAATGGCCGAGCGACCGGCAATTACGTTCCATTGTACGTTACGGTTGTAAATATCGCCACCGTGTTTGTAATCCCACAACATGTAAAAATCGAAGTTTTTATACGACAGGTTCGATACGATTCCGGCGTACCAATCGGCATTCTGATTACCAATTTCCTGCGACAACGGAGCACCGTTCTCATCTACTTCCAATACTGCTTTTTCGTCAACCGTTCCGATGGTAGCTGTTTCAACCACTACACCGTCGCTGTTAATGCTGTACTCATCAATGGTTTTTCCATCAGGCAATTGGTTAGCCATGGTTTCCAGGTCGTGTACAAATTTATATCCGTACATGGCACCAAAATCAGTACCTTCTTTCAGTTTCCAAAGAACGTTATCCGAAGGACCTACAAACTGTTCAGCCGCATTCAGTTTAGTCACTAAAGAAGTTGTTTTAGTGAAGTTTACGGTAAGATCCCAGTTCCAGTCGTTCGAACGAACAATCTGTGAGTTCAACGAAAGTTCGAATGTGTTGGTTTCGAGATTACCAACGTTTTGCCACTGACGGTTTTTACCTGCATTTGCAGGAGCAAACAGGTTAACCAGCATAAACTGGTCGGTTGATTCCTGGAACGAATAGGCTGCATCCAAGCTAAATCTGTCGAGGAATTGAGCGCTTATTGCAATCTCTGTTTCCGCAGTTTTCGATGGTTTCAGATCAGGATTACCTTTAATACGGTTGGTCGATAAAGAACCTCCGCTCAGGTTGGTCATTTCATATTGCCAGGTAAATCCCGGACGCTGCCCTGCAGTACCATGTGCAGCACTCAGTTTTAGTTCCTGAACACCCGGAATATCGATGTCCTGGGTAATACGGTAAGCACCCGATACCCTGAAGTAGTCGGCCCAACGGTTATTTTCTCCAAACAAAGAAGAACCGTCCTTACGATACAAACCGTCGAAAATGTAACGGTCTTTATAAACCAGTCCGGCAATGGCAAACAGGTTTTGTGCTCGTTCAGCCGTTTGATTCGAGCTAGCTGATATGTTTGATTTATCAAAGTTATCGAGCGATGCGATATCTTTATACAAATAGTCGTTACCACTTGCACTAAAATACTCATAACGACGGTCTTCTGCCAGTCCGCTTAACTTGGCTTTTACATCCAGTTCACCAAATTGTTTTACAAAGTTCAACGTAGCCTGTGCTTTCTGAACCACATTAAGAGAGCTGTTCTTCGACAAACCACCTTTACTGTAACCAAAACCAATCTCATCACCTGAAGTTACATAGGTTTCGTATTTTGAGTTACTGGTATAACGGCTTGTGTTGTTTTCAAATGAATATTCAGCATCTAAATTCAGGAAGTCGGTGAATTTCACATTCAGTTTATAACCTCCCAGGAAACGTTGCTGTTTGGTAGCAGCATCGATAGAATAAGCGTTGTAAAGCGGGTTATTTACCTCGTTGTCCCATGGGTCAGCTTTGTACCAATAAGGCTGTCCGTCAGGGTTGGGAAAGGTTACGTTGGCATCCGGAGAAATCCTGGTAATCGTACGGAAATCACCAAAAGTACTGTTGTCAATAAGTTTAATATAGTTATTGCTTGCACTGAATTTCAACCAGTCGTTAATGTAATAATCCACATTGAAACGGAAAGTATTACGCGAATAACCTTCAATTTCCTTCTGAACACCGTCAACTTTATTGTATTCAGTTGAGAAGAAGGTTTTAAACTTTTCGGTACCGCCCGCGATTGAAACATATTCAGTTGCATTTGTTCCTTTTTTAAAGAACAGATCCTGAAAATCGTAGTAAACACCAAAGGGATTATCGGCATAATGATCCTCTTCCTCGATTCGGGCACCTGAAGTAGCCTGATCTCCGGAAGCAGCATATACGCTTGCCCAATTATCAGGATAAGTAATGCCTTCGAATTTGGTGTATTGTCCTTTGTAGTTTTCCCAGTCGTCAGCCAGTACATACTGGTGCGACTTGTTTACATCCATAAAATTTGTAACCTGAGAGAAACCGATCTCTGAACGAACAGTTACCTGAGGCGTACCAACGGCACCACGTTTCGAAGTAATAACGATAACACCATTACCTGCGCGCGATCCATATAATGAAGAAGCAGAAGCTCCTTTTACAATTTCGAAAGAAGCAATGTCGTCTACGTTAATGTCAGCCAAACCGCCTTCAACGTATACTCCATCCATCATTACCAGCGGAGCGTTCGATCCGTAGAAGTTGGCAGCACCACGCAATAAGATGGTAGCACCTGCACCCGGACGTCCCAGTGAATTAACCTGAACACCGGCTACTTTACCCTGAAGAGCACTTGCAGCAGAACCTGCAGGAACTTTCTCCAGATCTTCGGCTGAAACCGAAGCAACTGAAACCGAAAGTTTCTTTTTCTCAGTAGCACCGGCAACACCGGTAACAACTACTTCATCGATACCAAAAACGTCAGCTTCCATAACAATATTAACAGTGCTCTGACCATCAATTGCTATTTCCTGAGTTTTCATACCGATAAAGGAAACCACCAGAATCTGACCATCTTCCGGCACCTTAAGGATATATTCACCATCGATATTGGTGATTGTACCCAATGTTGTTCCTTTTAGCATAACCGAAACTCCGGGAATCGGAGAATCGTCAGCTCCCGATGTTACAACCCCGCTTATCGTTTTGACTTGTGCCAAAACAGAAAAGAGACCTATAACACATAGGAATACAAAAAACAAAACTAATTTTTTCATAGAAATAGTTTTAAATTAACAATTAAACAGCATTTATAGTAAATCTCAATTTTTTTAATCTGCGAATGGATTCCCCCAAATCCTTTACATCACAAATTACTCGTATGTCATAATTCTTAAAGATTGTTAAAATTACAGAATGCAAATATCGAATAAACTATCAATTATCCAAGCAAATTGTAACTTTTTTGACATAATAAGTTACAATATAATCAAACATTGCTAACTATACTACTAATCTGATACTAAAGAAAGATATTTATGTCTTTTAGTTCTTTAATCACAAAAGCCCTGTCAGGTGGCAGATCCAGAAGATTATGACTTTTATCATTTGGCAATGATAAGGGCTTGAAATAAACTGCATTGATCCCGAAGCGGAGTGCACCTAAAATATCAACTTCCCAATCATCACCGATCATCAGGCTTTTACTTTTCTTGGCATTTGCCGATTTAAGCGCATGTTCAAAAATCTCAGGATCAGGTTTTGGTGTACGGAGTTCTTCGGAAATGAATATTTTGGTGAAGTAGTGTTCGAGTCCCGAGCTTTTTAGTTTTTTATGCTGAACTTCTTTAAATCCATTCGTTATGATATACAAATGATAGTTTTTGGCTTTTAAATAATCCAAAAGGTCTTTCGCTCCGGGCATCAGATTTTTTTGTTTGGGCATTTCGTCCAGGTACAAATCGTTCATTCGGGCGGCATCAATACCCGTAATTCCCAACTCATCGAAGGTAAGTTGAAATCGTTGAAAAGTAAGGTCCTTCTTTTTTACCTGTTTATTCCTGTATGCCCTCCACAGTTGCTCGTTGTGTTTGGCGTAGACGGCATAAAAATCTTCGAATGAAACCGTTTTATTATCGAGCCCAAGCAATTGGAATGTTGACCACATAGCCAGCTTCGAATTGCTTTTAAAATCCCATAAAGTATTGTCGAGATCGAAAAACAGATGTGTATACTTTTTCTGCATGTATAAAATTTCCTGAATGGGGATCAACCGGACTATTTCGATTTCTTTCCATCCACCACAATAACAATCTCGCCTTTGGGTGGATGTTGCGTGTAATAATCTTCCAGTTCTTTTAAAGTGCCCCGTTTCACTTCTTCGAACAGTTTACTGAGTTCGCGGCAAACACAAGCCAGCCGGTCTTCGCCCAAAAATGTAGCCAACTGGTTTAATGCTTTTACCAGGCGAAAAGGTGATTCGTACAGAATGATTGTTCGTTCTTCTTCGGCCAAAAATTTCAGGCGGGTCTGTCGTCCTTTTTTTTGTGGCAAAAAACCTTCAAATACGAACTTTTCTGTTGGTAATCCCGAAACAGCCAAAGCCGGAATCAGTGCCGTCGGCCCGGGCAGACATTCCACTTCAATATTATTTTCAACACAGGCACGCACCAGCAAAAACCCGGGATCGGAAATAGCAGGTGTACCGGCATCAGAAATCAGCGCCACCAAACTGCCCATCTCGATTTGCTGAACGATAGTATTAACGGTTTTGTGCTCGTTAAATTTATGGTGCGACACCAGGCGCTTTTCAATTTCGAGATGTTTTAAAAGCTTTGATGATACACGGGTGTCTTCGGCCAGAATCACATCGGCATTTTTCAGCGCTTCGATTGCCCGCAATGTGATATCCTGCAAGTTGCCGATTGGCGTTGGTACCAGTATTAATTTGCCTGTTTTATCCATTTGGGAAACGACGTTTTACCAGGTTCACAAATTTCAAACTGGTTTCGTTTTTCTTCCATTTGTAGTTTTGCTGCAGATAACTAACCGCCTCCTGAATATTGTTCAGGTTGTCGAGCTCGCTTACGGTTTTCGCAAAAACCTCTGCATCGCCGCTGAACAATTCGCGGATATACAGGTAGCGGTCGTTTATACCGATGGCTCTCTGCAAATTATCCACCGGGCTATTCGATAGTTTATTTTCCAGTTTTCCGCTACCGTTGCCGTTTGCCATCAAGTCGTTCACCGATTGTCCCTTCAAAAAGCTGTCGCCCAATGTGCGGCCAACGGTTTCTTCGGGTTCATCTTCCATTTCCAGGTCATCATTAACTTCAGGCGCAGTTTCATCTGTTAAAGTTGCTGGCTCCTCCGCAACGATTTCCTCCTCTGCAACTTCTTCCACCACTTCTGATTCGATAGTTACCTGAACAGTTTCGGTTGTTTCTACAACAGCGGTTGTTTCAGTTCCCGCTTCAATCTGCTCGACCTCTTCTTCAACACTAATTTCTTCTGCTACTTCCACAGCCTGGGGCACTTCTGCTTCGACCGGAATTTCAGCAACTACTTCTTCCTTTTCAACAGCAGAAATCTCGGGTTCTTCAGGTGTGCTATTATTCAAATTTTTACCTTCTTTATCTTCCAGCATTTGTATAATCTGTTTGGCTCCCTTGAAGCGGGTTTGCAGAAATTCGAGCTCATAAGCATCGAACCCGGTACTGCCTTTTTCGGCGAACAATTCCTCAATTTCAACAAGATCTTTCAGAAGAAACTTCAGTAGTTTTTTATTTTCCATTATGCGAAGAAAAAACGTTTAAATTATACTTTTGTAAAAGTAGTAAAATAAGAGTAACGTTTAATGTTTATTGAAAGGGATGTAAACAGCCATAAAAAAGTTGGCACCATTGAAGTAATTGCAGGATCGATGTTTTCGGGGAAAACAGAGGAACTTATCCGACGGTTGAAGCGTGCAAAGTTTGCCCGGCAGTCGGTGGAAATATTTAAGCCAACGGTTGATGTTCGTTACTCGGAAAACGAAGTAGTATCGCACGACGAAAACTCCATTCGTTCCACTCCTGTCGAAAATTCTGCCAACATCTTACTGCTTTCAGGAAATGTTGATGTGGTTGGAATCGACGAAGCCCAGTTTTTTGATAAAGGCCTGATTGAAGTAGTGGCCAAACTGGCCAATATGGGAACCCGGGTAATCATTGCCGGTCTCGATATGGATTTTAAAGGTGTGCCATTTGGCCCCATTCCAGGGTTAATGGCCATTGCCGATTACGTTACAAAAGTACATGCCATATGTGTGCGCTGCGGAAGCATCGCCCAATTCTCGCACCGCTTTAGCGAACAGGAACAAGTGGTACTTCTAGGCGAAAAAGAAGCCTATGAACCGCTGTGCCGCAGCTGTTATATTAAAGCCACCAAATAATCATGCTGAACATTCCTTTTCAAGACATAGCCAAAGCACTGGATGGTGAAATTTATGCCGAGAAGGAACTGACCTCAGTTAATATAACAGGAGCAATTACTGACAGCCGGGCGTATCACATTGAAGAAAATCCACTATTCTTTGCATTGAAAGGCCCGGTACACAACGGGCATCATTTTATTGACGATCTGATTTCAAAAGGAGTCAGGTATTTTGTGATCTCCGACAAGAAATTTATCCGCGATAACGCTGCTTTTATTTTGGTTGACGACACCACAAAAGCGCTTCAGCATTTGGCAAGCTATGTACGCCAGCAGTTCGTTTATCCTGTAATCGGAATCACCGGAAGCAACGGAAAAACCATTGTTAAAGAGTGGTTGTACGATTTGCTTTCGAAAGAGAACCGAATCATTCGCAGTCCGAAAAGCTACAATTCGCAGGTTGGTGTTCCGCTTTCGGTTTTACTGATGGACGAAAGTTACAACCTCGGAATATTTGAAGCGGGTATTTCACAACCCGGCGAAATACAGCGCCTCGCTTCCATCATCCAACCCGAAATTGGAATTCTGACCAATATCGGCGATGCTCACCAGGAATTTTTTGCCTCACTGGAGCAGAAACTCGATGAAAAATTGTTGCTGTTCCGCGATGCAAAAAAAATGGTTTGCCGAATTGATAATCCTTTGGTCGCGCGAAAAGCAAAAGAATTTTGCCTGCAAAATAAGATTGAACCTGTATTCTGGAGTACTGAATCCGAGGAGTCGACAATTTCTTTTAGTGTTGAAAAGAATGCTGCCTACTGCAAGATAACTGCTCATTATTCCGGCAAACATTCTGTTTTTCAGATACCGTTTACCGATGATTCGGCCATAGAAAATTCGTGTCATTGTTTTGCTTCGATCCTTGCCCTTGGAAAAGATCCCGATTCGCTGTCTACGCACTTTGCAAATCTGCAACACGTTGCCATGCGTTTGGAGATCAAGCAGGGCACGAACCAGAATATCCTGATCAACGATTATTATAACTCGGATCTGAATTCGCTGACAATTGCCTTATCGGTACTAAAACAACAGGCCAGCGAAATCCACAAAAAAGTATTGATTCTTTCCGACATTCAGCAAACAGGATGGTCGTTGCCACAACTTTACAGCAAGGTAAATCAGTTGCTACAGGAATCAGGAATTGACCGGCTAATTGGCATTGGACCGGACATCAGCACCAACCGCGAACAGTTTTTAGTTCACGCTGAATTCTATACCGACGTTCAGGATTTTGAAAATCGTTTCGATCAGCATGCGTTTCGCGATTCAGCCATTTTGATCAAGGGTGCCCGAAAGTTCCGTTTCGAACGAATTTCGGGAATGCTCCAGCAAAAAGCACATCAAACCGTGCTGGAGATCAACCTGAATGCGCTGGTAAACAACCTGAATGTTTTTCGGGGGCTTTTAAAACCTGAAACCAAAATAATGGTGATGGTAAAAGCCTTTTCGTACGGAAGCGGTGATGTAGAAATTGCACGTTTACTTCAATTTCAAAAAGTCGACTACCTGGCCGTTGCCGTTGCCGACGAAGGTGTTCAGTTACGAAATGCCGGGATCAACCTGCCCATTATCGTGATGAATCCTGAACGCGACAGTTTTCAGAATATGCTCAATTACCGGCTTGAACCGAATTTATACAGTATCGAACTGGTTAGCGAATTTGCTGCAGGCATTTCGGATGCAGGCATTCGCGATTTTCCGGTTCACCTGAAAATTGACACCGGAATGAACCGCCTTGGTTTAAAATCAGAGGAAGAGATCAAAACCTGTGTCAAACTGCTTCAGAATACGGATAAACTGAAGTTGCAATCGGTGTTTTCGCACCTGGCCGGAAGCGACGAAGAAGCGCTCGATGAATTCACCCGGGAGCAATTCAACAAATTTGAACAGACGACACAATTCATTGCCAAAATGTTGCCGTATTCGTTCGACCGCCATATTTTAAACTCTGGTGGAATTGAACGCTTTCCTGAAAAACAGTTTGAAATGGTACGCCTTGGAATTGGATTGTACGGAGTTTCTCAAACCGGACTTCCGCTTGAAAACATTGGCACACTGAAAAGCACTGTTTCACAGGTAAAAGAAATTTCATCCACCGAAACCGTGGGCTATAACCGTAAGGGGAAAGTTGACAAAAAAAGTAAAATTGCCATTGTGCCGATTGGTTATGCCGACGGAATTGACCGGAAGCTCGGAAACCGAAACGGGAACGCTTTTATTAAGGGGGAAAAAGTGCCTATCATCGGTAATGTTTGCATGGATATGCTAATGCTCGATGTTAGCGGTCTTGATGTTGAGCCGGGAGACCGGGTAGAATTTTTTGGCGCTCATATTTCAGTAAACGATGTTGCGCAAAAAGCCGGCACAATCCCTTACGAAATACTGACGGGAATTTCGCAACGGGTTAAACGTGTTTATTTACAGGAATAGCCAGACGAGTAAAAGCATATAAATCACCAATAGTATTCATTTATCCCGATAAGCTGCGCTATCGGGATTCGTTCAACTTACAGATTTCAATGCACTTCGTTTTTGAAATCTGAGTTTCATGAAAAAAAAAGCCACCCAAAAACTTCAGGCGGCATTTCGAAAACTATATAAATTTATCTATTTCAGCCTAATTTACTGATCCTGTCCAATCGATTGATGTCCAGAATTTTGATTTTTCGCCCATCGATTGCTATTACCTTTTCACTGGCAAAAGTCGACAGTGTACGAATGGCATTCGAGGTAGTCATGTTTGACAGGTTGGCAATATCTTCACGCGAAAGGTAAGCTCTCAAAGTAGTGCCATCATGTTCAAAACCATACTTATCTTTCAGCAAAATGAGTGATTCGGCCAAACGTCCGCGAATGTGCTTCTGCGTTAAAGTTACTGTTCGCGCGTTTGAGAAACCAAGCTCCTTGCAAAGTTTACGGATAATCTTGTGCGTAAAATCGCTGTTCTTCAATGCGCGATTAAAAATAAAGTCGGGACTGATGGTACAGATCAAAGATTCTTCCAGGGTCACAGCTGAACCAATGTGGTTTTCTTCGCCAAGCAAAGCACGGTAACCGATTAATCCGAGAGGTTTGGTCATACGAATAATCTGTTCGCGACCTCCAACTCCTTCCTTAAAGATCTTGACTTTCCCATTCACCAAAATCATAAAGCCGGCAGGCTTATCACCTTCTTTAAAAACAAACTCGTTTTTTTTGTAATGCGATAATGAAATATGGTGTTGTAATTCCTCTTTTTCGTCTTGAGTTAAAAGATAAAAAATCGATTTTTGATTGTCGACTATATCCTTTACTCCCAATTCCGTATTTAACATATTGCTACCTGCATGTTTTACAGCATCAAAGCTAAAAAAAATTGTTAACAATAGATTTTTTTTAACCTTTATTTTCTGCTAAATAGGATGAAATCTGTAATTGTAATTCGAACACTTTTCAGAAATTAATCAATAGCGGGCGACCAATGGCATTTTTCGGCCAAAACCAAATGCTTTTGAACTTATCCTCAATATCGGAGCCGCCTGAAAACGCTTATACTCGTTCATATTCACCATCCTAACCACCTTTCTTACAATTTCTTCATCAAAACCCATGTCGGCAATTTCGCGTGGCGATTTATTGAGCTCGATGTAGTTGAACAGCATCACATCCAGATCTTCATAATCGGGTAGCGAGTCAGTATCCTTCTGATCGGGGCGCAGTTCTGCCGACGGTGGTTTTACAATGGTATTTTCAGGAATGATCTCGCCGTCACGGTTCATGAATCGTGACAATCTATACACATCGAGCTTGTACACATCGCCCAACACTGCGAGTCCGCCGTTCATATCGCCATACAATGTTCCGTATCCAACGGCGCTTTCGCTTTTATTGGTTGTATTCAACAAAATGTGACCAAATTTATTCGAAATGGCCATCACAAAGATACCCCGGGTTCGCGCCTGAATATTTTCCTCTGTAACGTCGGCCGAACAACCTTCGAAAAGCAGAGCCAACTCTTTTTCGAATGCATCAACCGCCTTTTGAATATGAACAATGTCGTGACGGATCCCAAGGTTTTCGGCCAATATCCTGGCATCTTCCACACTGTGATCGGAAGAGTATTTTGAAGGCATCAGCAAAACGCGCACATTTTCAGGACCAAGGGCGCGAACAGCCAGCACGGCTACAACTGCAGAATCAATTCCACCAGAAAGCCCGAGTGTCGCCCTTTTGAAACCCATTTTTTGAAAATAATCGCGAATACCCAATACCAGTGCATCGTGAATTTTTTCGATATAATCAGCTTCGTTTTGTAACGATTTTTCGCCTATATTTTTTGTATCCAGAATTAGCGCATCTTCCTCAAAATACTTCAGCTCTTTTATAATTTCACCATCGCGATCAATAAAAACCGAGCCGCCATCGAAGATCAGTTCGGTTTGTGCGCCAACCTGATTACAATACAAAATCGGGATACCGTAGTTTTTGGCTTTCTTTACCAGCACATCCTTGCGCCAGCCTTCCTGGTTGTACGAAAATGGCGACGCCGACAGGTTCACTACAAAATCGGGATTCAATTTGGCGAGCTCTTCCATCGGAGAAATGGAATACAACTTATCCTTCCCAAACTCGTTGGCAGTGGGTTGTTCGTCCCATAAATCTTCGCAAATGGTTACAGCAATGCGTTCGCCTTTATATTCCACAATGTGAAATTCGCGGTTTGGTTCGAAATGGCGGTATTCATCAAAAATATCGTAAGTGGGGAGCAGCGTTTTATTGTGAATACTTTGAATTTTGCCGTCGCTTAAAAAGAAAGCGGAATTGAACAGGGTTTTTCCACGCTCGTTTTCGTTGATCCGCGGGGCTCCAACCAAAGCAGCAATTCCCACACACACTTTTGCAATTTCAGCAACAGCATCCTCTGCTTTTTTTATGAACTCCTTTTTTTCGAGCAGATCGTGCGGATAATAACCTGTTACCGACAACTCGGAAAACAAAACCAAATCGACATTCTGTTCTTTTGCACTTTCGATTTTCCCGATAATTTTCTTCGAATTACCCTCAAAATCACCTATGGTATAATTTAACTGTGCGAGTTCAACTTTCATTCACTAATGTTTAAAGTTCAGCGTTTAAAGTTCAGAGTTGCTCCGAAGCTTGAAACCTGAATGAATAACAATTGCAAAAGTTCAATTTTTAGTTCAATTTCGCAATATTAATTGAGAGCACACGTATTGATTTAAAATTCTTGTAAAATGAAGAGAAGCTTTGGTAGCTTAATTGTATTGTCGCTGGTAATCCTATTGTTTTCGGCCTGTAAAAGAAATCCGTTAAAAGTAGATATTTCGAACATTGAAACGGAAGCTGAATTTGTACGTTTCAGCGACCAGCTTTTTAATTTCGAAGGAAAAGACACACTGGTTGCAATGGCTGACTTAAGCAACGAATACCCCGACTTTTTTAATCTTTTTACCTACCGGATCATTAACATCGGTGGCATTGGAGAAGACAACTTTCCAGACCTGATAAAGTTATTTCTGACCGATACCACGATTCAGGAAGTTCGCTTAAAAACCGAAACCGTATTTGGCAACCAGAAGAAACTTGAGAAGCAAATTAAAAAGGCTTTTAAATATTTCGCCTTTCATTTCCCCGATAAAGAAATTCCTGCGGTTTACACCTATATTTCGGGATTTAATCAATCGATAGTAACAGCTGAAAACCTGGTTGGGATCAGCCTTGATAAATACCTCGGCCGCGACTGCAAATATTACCAGCAACTAAATACAACGCCTCAATACAAAATTCTGAACATGCGGCCTGAACGCATCATTCCGGAAATGGCGTACGCCTGGGGAATTACTGAGTTCGAAAATCCTGACATTGCCACTAACCTACTTGGCAACATGATACAAAAAGGTAAAATTATGTACCTGGTTGATGCTATGCTTCCCACCACATCAGATTCGTTGAAAATTGGTTATACCACAGAACAACTAAACTGGTGCGAAATGAATGAAGTGCCAATGTGGACCTACCTCATTGAAAAGAAAATGCTGTATTCGAACAAACGTATGGACATTGTGCGCTATATCAATGACGCACCGACCACAAGCGGTTTTCCCTTGGAATCACCTGGCAGAACGGGTGTTTGGATCGGCTGGCAAATTGTTCGTCAATACATGAAAAAACACCCGGAAGTTACCTTACAACAACTGATGGAGAACAATGATTTCCAGAAGATCCTTAATGAATCGGAATATGATCCGGGATAGGAAAGGCACAGACTTAGGCTAAGGCGGAGTAGAAAGCAAGAAAAAAGCCCGGCAGAATTTCCACCGGGCCTTTCGAAGATTATTTAGCGTAATTCGAGCTTATTGAGCAAGAATTTTAATATTCCGGTACCAAACATCGTCGCCATGATCCTGCAGAGCGATAACACCCGATTTAGCAATGTTTGCCCAATCAGGATTCAGTCCAGGGAATTTTGAATCGGCTACCATTTTGTTCCAGTCATCGGTCCACAAATGGTATTCAACAACTGTTTTACCGTTTTGACGGTGCCAAACACTGCCGCGGTAAACTTCAATTTCTACTTCATTCCATTCGCCAACAGGTTTTGCATTTTGCGGAACAGCAGGAATCAGGTCGTAAAGTGAACCTGCCTTGCGGTTTCCATCTTTTCCGGCACGCGCATCTGGATGACGTTCGTTATCCAACACCTGCATTTCAGGCGCAGTGTAATAGATGGCAGGCCACTTGGTATTGTCTTTTCCCAGGTAGAAAATACCGGAGTTGCCCCCTTCAGAAATCTTCCACTCCAGTTTTAATCTGAAATTCGAGAATTCTTTAGTCGTTACAATGTCACCACCGTCTCTTCCGCCGGCTTCACCTTGCCCCGAACCTTTGCAATGCAATGTCCCGTCAACAATTTCCCATCCGCCCGGGAAATGATCTTTGTTGTAACCTTTCCAGCCTTCACTGGTTTTTCCGTCGAATAGCAAAACCCAACCTTCTGCTTTTTCCTGTTTTGTAAGTTGATTTAATCCGGCCGATCCGCCTGTTTTGGAGCTTTTACATGAAAGTGTAAAAACAAAGGCAACAGCCATCAGATAAGTGAAAATTCTTTTCATCAGATATTATTTAATTGGTTAAAGATTAAAAGTCGTTTATTAGACTGACCAGCGAAAATACAAAAATATTATCATCCTTTCTTCACGAACTGCAAAAGATAATTATTAATAAATGACGCAATAACACGACTTGATTTAACGGAAATCAATTCATCTTTTGTAAATTCGGTCTATCAACAGGATTTTAGTCACAAAACAAAAGATATGAATGACGTAGTAAAACCCAAGCGAATTGGGATATTGACCGCGGGAGGCGACTGTCCCGGGCTTAACGCTGCTATCAGAGGAGTTGGAAAAACCGCCATAGTGGAGTACGGAATGGAGGTACTCGGATTTCATGCAGGTTATTCAGGGCTTATAAGTGGGAAATATAACGTGCTTAAAGAATCGGCCTTATCGGGTATTCTCACACTGGGAGGAACAATTTTGGGCACTTCACGCGAAAAGCCGTTTAAAATGGCGAAAAACGGCGATAACCTTAAACCCGAAAAAATTAAAAAGAATTATGCAAAACTTGGGCTCGATGCCGTGGTTTGTATTGGCGGTAACGGAACCATGAAGACGGCATCGTTGCTGGCTCAGGAAGGATTGAACGTGGTTGGCATCCCAAAAACAATCGATAACGACGTTTGGGGAACCGACGTTACTTTTGGATTCGATTCTGCAGTTCAGATCGCAACCGATGCAATCGACCGGCTGCATACCACTGCCAACTCGCACCAGCGGGTAATGATCATCGAAATAATGGGGCACCATGCAGGTTGGCTGGCACTTTATTCAGGTTTGGCAGGCGGCGGCGATATCATTCTTTTACCCGAATTGGAATACAATATCCGCTCGGTTTGCAAAAAAATTGAAAGCCGCTACGAGGACAATAAACCATACTCCATCGTGGTAGTTGCCGAGGGCATCGAACATCCGAAAGATAAATCAGCTGCTTCGCACATTGCCGAAGCCATTCAAACTTACACCGGTATAGAAACACGCGAAACGGTTTTGGGATATATTCAACGTGGCGGATCGCCTACTCCTATGGACAGGATTCTGGCCACGCGTTACGGCTCGTTTGCTACACAATGTATTGCAGAAGGAAATTTCGGAACCATGGTTGCCATTAAAGACAATGAACTTACAACAGTACCTCTGGAGGAAGTAGGAGGAAAACTTCGACTGGTTGAATCGGACCATGGACTCATTCAAAAAGCCCGAAAAATGGGTGTTTCGTTTGGCGACGAGTTTCTTTAACAGTTAATAGTCAATAGTAAAACTTATGATATCAGCGTTCTTCGGATTACCGGGGAACGCTTTTTTTACACCCATCCTCTTATCCTTCCCTGCTCCCAAGGAAGGACGATTGGCCAGTGAATCTTTGCAAATTCGATCTATTAATGAGTTGAACATTGCGGGATTTGGAGACTAAACGTTTCTCAATTCGAAAACTACCCTTTATACACATATTTGCGAGGTTCTGCTCCATTTTCGTCCGGAACAATCGTTCAGCTTCGATCAGCCTTCTTCGCCGGACGAGGTACATCATGCTATTGTAACCCAGGCCGCCGTAATTCTTTGAATTACTTTGGCCTGGGCTAAAATACAACGCACTTTCAGTGCTGTTTTTTTAAATCTCGAAAGCAAGTTTTGCCAATTGTAGGGCTGAAAGTCCTTAATCATTCAGCCCCGGGCAGAACGCCCCCGAACATTCGGGGTGAGTGCCGCCCGGGGTTAATGATCCTACAAAATCGGCGCAATTGCGGCAAAGCATTGAAAAGGTGCACTATAATGCGCCGAATTTCTGGAGGAGATCAAAATCGCTCATTCCTTGTATTGGTGTATAAAGGGTAGATTCGAGAAGGGAGATCCGCCCTGATGAACTTTTCGGACGGGTACTGGACAGAGGGTAAGTAATCTACAAATCGTAATTACTTCTATTCCTGCTGACTAATTCAATATTGGGATGCAATTTTATAAGGGTAGATGCACCACTTTCTTGGTTTCGAAGAAGGGCTCGTTAAAGTAAGCTGAAAGGTCCTGCACGTAAACCCGTTTCCCGAACGGCTTGAGTTCCTCTTTCAGATCACCGCCTTTCAGGTATAAAATACCGTTGGGAAGTGGATTGATTTGTTTTTTTGAAATGTTAAAGTTGATCCACTGTACAAATTCGGGCAAACGAGTAACGGCGCGACTGACAACAAAATCGTATTTGTCGCGGAGTTGTTCAGCGCGAACCTGTTCGGCAGTAAGGTTTTCCAAACCAAGTGCTTCGGCTACATTTTTTACCACCTTTATTTTTTTGCCGATCGAATCGACCAGGTGAAACTGTACATCAGGAAACATAATGGCCAGCGGAATTCCGGGAAATCCCCCACCCGTTCCAACATCCAGGATGCGGCTTCCTTTTGTAAACCGTGTAAATTTGGCAATGCCCAGCGAATGCAGCACATGGCGCTCGTAAAACTCGGCAAAATCTTTACGCGAAATCACGTTAATTTGTGCATTCCATTCGGCATACAAAGGTTGCAGCTTACCAAACAATTCTATTTGCTTTTCACTTAATCCGGGGAAGTATTTCAGAATAATTTCCATTTACACCTTAGTCTTTTGGATTGATCTCGGTACTTTCAATCATTTTAAACAACATCTCGCGCGCCCTGAATAACTGCGCTTTAACGGTACCGAGCGGCAAATCTAAGGTTTTTGCAATTTCTTCGTACGAAAATTCTTTAAAATAACGCAACTCTACCAACACCTGGTAGCGCGGCTTAAGTTTTCGAACCACATTTCGCAGCAATATCGCTTTTTGTTTCCGGATCAGTTTTTCTTCGGGATTGGGTTCCTTCGATTTTAATTTAATCGAATCGGTATTCTCATTCTCCTCCTTGTCTTCAATCGACACATGAACTCCCTTCTTTTTCCGAAGGAAATCGATGCAGTTGTTCGAGGCAATTTTAAACAACCAGGTACTAAAAGCGTAGGTTGGCGAATATTGATGAAGGCTTTTAAAGGCTTTTCCGAATGCTTCGAGTGTGAGGTCTTCGGCATCGCTGCGGTTGTTCACCATTTTTAGCAGCATAAAGTAAATGGCATCCTTGTATTTGTTTAACAACCGGGCAAAAGCTTTTTCGTCACCTTGCAAGGCCGACTTTACAAGTTCGTAGTCCTGACGGGCTTTTTCCGAAAGTATTAAACCTTTATCTTCCATTTCTGTTACGGCTTTGCTGCTTAAAATGCCACCTGTAAACCAGCTTAAAATAAGGCATCAACAGACCGTATACTAACGAAGATATGAATATTTTACGTTCATTCAAACGATTTTGAACGATTTTAATTATGATTAAGTGAGCCAGTAATTTCACACCGGCTAACACAACAATAAACAACCATAGTTCGAAAAAATACACCAATACAAAAACCAGAAAAGGCAAATAGAGCATTTCAGTAACGGCTTCAAAAGCCAGCATAAAACGCTTCCAGGCCGGCAAATAACGCTCAATTCGTTCACTTCTTTTTATCAGGTTGAGGAAATCATCCTTTTCGGTAGGAATGTCGATTGTCAGCCGGGTAGTCTCGTTGAAAAGAACAGTAGTCTCCTTTTTCGTGATGAATTTATTGATAAGTAATTCAAGATTTGCATATGCTTCCCTCGTTTTTTGTCCGTAGCCGCCAAGCTTAAAATATTCCTGGCGTTTGAAAGCCACATTGTCTTCGAAATAAACAAAAGGAATTCCATTGCGAATAAAACCGGCACTTTTTACCTGCTGCATGAACATCTCAATGCGGCAAAGCAGGTTGTAAAATCCAGTTTTAGGTTTGATTCCGGTATAGCCCAAAAGCAATTTTCGATTTTGCGATGTGGTGTTGTAAGCAAAACCACTAAGCCAGTCGTTGCCGGCACCGGCGCCCGAAATAGGGAATTGCAACACCCAGTCGTATTGTGCTGCTTTTAAAGCAATATTCTGAGCCAGTTTAACCGAAAAACGTGTTTCTTCATTTAACGACGAAATTCGGAAATGAGGATAACGGTGCTTAAACGCCCCCAACACGGTGAACGTATTATCGAGCGAATAATCGTCAACAGCTATAACTTCATATTTTACATTATTAATCTCGAGCAGTTGTGGCAAAACTCTTCGCAAATTTTCTTCCTCGTTCCTGACCGTGGTAAATACAGAAATGGGCTGGGCGGCTTTTTCGTTGGCAATAACAACCTTTCTGCTTTTGAAAAGCTGCCTGCCAGTAAAAAACAACAGATAATACATCCTGAAGACAAGGAGAAAAAGAAAAATCCCGATCAGGATCCACTCCCCGGCATTCAGTTCTTGCAGTTTATCTAAAATGTTGTGATTCATTCAGGACGAAAATCAATTTTGAGATCTTTTTAGCTGTAGGCAAATGTGGTAAATAAAAAATGAAAGAATGGATTTGAAGGTGCTAATTTTATTTACATCAATTAGTTTTTATTAACAAGCCGCAGTTCCATACAGCCCGGTTGTTTTCGAGTTAATTGGCTATATTTGCGCATCAATTTTGGGTATATGGATTTTCAGTTACAAAAATCAGCTACTGACTCGCGTGCAAGAGCCGGCAAAATAACCACCGATCACGGTACGATCGAAACACCCATTTTTATGCCCGTGGGGACTGCCGGTTCGGTAAAAGGCATTCATACCCGCGACATAAAGGAGGACATTAAAGCTGAAGTTATTCTTGGCAACACCTATCATTTATACTTGCGCCCCGGGCTCGATGTAATTGAAAAAGCCGGCGGCCTGCACAAATTCAACCGCTGGGACAAACCAATTTTGACCGACAGCGGCGGCTTCCAGGTATTTTCGCTGGGCGACCTGCGCAAATTGTCGGAGGAAGGCGCACGGTTTCAGTCGCACATCGACGGTTCGTACCACCTGTTCACACCCGAAAACGTAATGGATATTCAGCGAACGATCGGTGCCGATATCATTATGGCTTTCGACGAATGCACACCCGGTGGAGCCGATTACGATTATGCAAAAAAATCGCTGGAACTTACGCAGCGCTGGCTCGATCGTTGTTTTGTTCGCTTTACCAGCACCGAACCAAAATATGGTTACAAGCAAACTTTGTTCCCCATTGTTCAGGGTAATACATTTGCTGATTTAAGAAGACAAGCCGTGGCGCATGTAAAAACTTTCAATGCCGATGGTTATGCGATTGGTGGTTTATCGGTAGGCGAAACCGAAGAAGAAATGTATGAAATGACGGAAGTAGTTACCACCGATTTACCCGAAGATAAACCGCGCTACCTGATGGGAGTTGGTACACCTGTAAACATCCTCGAAGGTATTCACCGCGGAATTGATATGTTCGATTGTGTAATGCCCACACGAAACGGACGCAACGGTATGCTTTTCACTTCGGAGGGGATCATCAATATCCGAAATAAAAAATGGGAAAACGACCACAGCCCGATCGATGAAAACGGAACATCGTTTGTCGACCAGTATTCTAAAGCTTATCTTCGGCACCTGATTATTTCGAAAGAAATGCTGGGCGCCCAGATTGCCAGCCAGCACAACCTGGCTTTTTATCTGTGGCTGGTAAAAGCAGCCCGCGAAAAAATACTAAACGGCGATTTTGTGAGTTGGAAAAACGAGATGGTCATTAAACTAAAAAACAGATTGTAACAGCATGAAGTGGTATAAAACCATAGACTTTTACATTACAAAGAAATACCTGGGAACTTTCTTTTATGCCATCGCACTGATTCTGAGCATTGCCATAGTTTTCGATATTTCGGAAAACCTCGACGAGTTTATCTCCAAAGATATTCCGACGCGCGACATCGTGATGGATTATTACATGAACTTCATCCCTTATTTTGGTAACCTGTTCAGCCCGTTGTTTACATTTATTGCCGTTATTTATTTTACTTCGAAGATGGCCTATAACACCGAGATTATTGCCATTTTGAGCAGCGGTGTTTCCTATTCCCGGCTAATGCGGCCTTACATGGTTTCGGCTACGATAATTACCTTGTTGTCTTTTTTCCTTGGCAATTTTATTATTCCACCGGCAAATAATACGATGATCAATTTTAAGGAGAAGTACATCAAATCGCGTACAACCGGAACGGAAAGAAATGTCCACCGGCAAATTGAACCGGGTGTTTACATTTACCTTCAAAGTTTTACCGAAAACAATATCGGATACCGTTTTACACTCGAACGTTTCGATGGCGCCAAACTTACAGAAAAGCTTACTGCACAAAATATCCGCTGGGATGAAGAAACCGACAAATGGATCATCAACTCTTACTGGAAACGAATAATTCACGATGATTACGAGGAGTTGGAGAATGGTTACCACATGGACACAACATTGAATATGTCGCCAAAAGATTTCATGGTACTGAAAGATGAGATGGAAACCTACAAAACTCCCGAACTCATTAAGGAAATTGAACTGATGAAAATGCGGGGCGTAAACTATGTGGAGTGGGAAATCGAAAAACACAAGCGAATGGCCAATCCATTTTCCACTTTTATTCTTACCATTATCGGCGTCAGCCTGGCCTCACGAAAAGTAAAAGGTGGTCTCGGATTTCACCTCGGGCTAGGCCTGCTACTGGCTTTCTCTTACATTTTATTCATGCAAATCTCTACGGTGTTTGCCGTCAGCGGATCAACGCCACCATTCGTGGCCGTTTGGATACCAAATTTAATGTACGCAGTGATTGCCGTCTTTCTTTATCGTTGGGCAGCGCGCTAATCTGGTTTCTGTCAGTGCTGGATTTGAACTTCCTGCGAAGAACTTTTCAAACAAAGAATCCTATAATTCGAATGAAATGTATCCATGTTCCTTAAAATTCGTAACACATAAATGCATTTAAGAATGGCAACCGGAAAAAATTATAATTTTGCCAGCACGTAATTTTAAAATACCCAGCTATCACGGGTAAACTTATAACTAAAAAAATACTTTATGTCACTAAGAAGTAACGTACTCGATCTTCGTAAAAGAAAGAAAGAAGTACAAAAAGGTGGTGGAGATAAAGCCATTGAGAAACAAGTTGCAATGGGGAAAATGACCGCAAGGGAACGTATCCTGGCATTGCTCGATAAAAACTCATTTCACGAATACGACCTGTTCGTAGAACACGCGGCTAAAGATTTTGGCATGGAAGGTAAAACCTTGCATGGCGACGGTGTTATCATCGGTACAGGTACCATTTACGACAAACCGGTTTGTATTTTTGCCCAGGACTTTACCGTGGCAGGTGGTTCGCTTGGACTGATGCATGCCCGTAAAATCACCAAGATTATGGACCATGCTCTGAAAATGAGAGTTCCGTTAATTGGTATCAACGACTCGGGTGGTGCACGTATTCAGGAAGGTGTTAACTCGCTTGCAGGTTACGGAGAGATCTTCTTCCGTAATACCCTGGCCTCGGGAGTTATTCCACAAATCTCAGTAATATTGGGGCCTTGCGCAGGTGGCGCTGTTTATTCACCGGCACTAACCGACTTTGTTTTCGTGGTTGAAAACATTTCGAAAATGTTTATCACCGGACCATCAGTGGTAAAATCGGTTTTAGGTGAAGAAGTTACAATGGAAGAATTAGGTGGTGCTAAAGTGCACGCCGAAGTTACCGGTAATGCACACTTTTATGCTGAAACCGAAATGGAATGCTTTGACCAGATAAAAACACTGATCAGTTTTATTCCACGTAGTAACCTGAAAAAAGCGCTTGCTCACAAACCAAAAGCACCACTAAAAGGCGCAAAAGTTGAAGACATTGTTCCGGCTGATCCAAGAATTCCTTACGACATGCGTGATGTTATTAAAAGCATTACCGATGGTTCTGAATTCTTTGAAATTATGGAACGTTTTGCTCCGAACATCATTATTGGATTTGGGCGCATGAATGGTGAAACAGTAGGCTTTGTTGCCAACCAGCCTATGGTATTGGCAGGAGTACTGGATATTGACAGTTCAGATAAAGCAGCACGTTTTATCCGTTACTGCGATGCATTCAATATTCCGATTGTTACCCTTGAAGACCTTCCTGGCTACTTGCCTGGAGTTGACCAAGAACATGCCGGAGTAATCCGTCACGGAGCAAAAATTCTTTATGCCTACAGTGAAGCTACTGTGCCAAAAGTTACAGTAATTATCCGCAAGGCATACGGTGGTGGTTACATTGCCATGAACTCGCGTCACTTACGTGCCGACTTTGTGTTTGCATGGCCTACTGCCGAAATTGCTGTTATGGGACCTGAAGGTGCCGCCAATATTGTTTTCCGCAAGGAAATTTCGGAAGCTGAAAATCCTGAGGAAATGCGTCAGCAGAAAATTCAGGAATACAAAGAGAAATTTGCGAATCCTTATGTTGCAGCAGCGCAGGGTTACATCGACGAAGTGATCGAACCAAGTGAAACACGCTCACGTATTTTACACGCACTGCAGGTTTCTGAGAATAAAACTGCTTCAATGCCAGCTAAAAAGCACGGTATTCCTCCGTTTTAACAGATCAACTTATAGTTATGGCAGAAGAAAAAGAATTAAAAAACCTGATTATTCAGGGGGCGATATACAAAACACAATACACCTGGAAATTTGAAAACAGGGTAAATTATGAAACTCCAAACGAGAACATGATTTATTCGTTCATTCCGGGAACGATTGTCGATATTTTTGTGAAGACCAATCAAAAAGTAAAAGAAGGCGAAACGCTGTTACTGCTGGAAGCCATGAAAATGGAAAACCAGGTTCGTATGCCTTTCGACGGGCAGATCGTTAAGATCTACGTTAAAAAGGATGAAGTAATTCCGAAACGCCACTTAATGCTTGAGATAAAGAAAGCATAAGCTGAATACTGATATGAAAAAAAACCGCGCATGAACCATGTGCGGTTTTTTTTGTGAATTTATTTTTAGCTTTGAACATGCTTCACCCAGTAAAAAGAGGAGTTATCCTGACCGTTATTTTTGTAGCCCTTTCATTGCTGTTAAACGCTCAAGTAGAGACCAATCCTTGCAGAAAATCGACTGAGGGAACAGAGTTTTGGTTTGGGTTTATGGAAAGTCGCAACTACACAGGCAATCACCATGTTGAAATTACAGTTACAGCCCGCGAAGCAACAACTTTCATAATCACTGTTGGTCCCGACGAAATTCCTTTTCAGGGCACTTTTTCTGTTGCCGCAAATAATTCACAACAAGTCGTAATACCCTGGGACATTGTCGAGGCGCTTGGGTCGGAGGAAGTTGAAAACAAAGGGATTCATTTAGTGTCGGAAAAACCCGTGAATTTATATGCCTTGAACTACGATCGCAATTCAGCAGATGTTGCTGTTATCTATCCTATAGAATCGTTAGGAAAAGAGTATTTCGCGATGTGTTACGATCCCGATGTTGACCTAAATAATTCGCAAACGGGAAATGGAAGAAACAGCGAGTTTTTATTAGTTGCTTCTGAAGATTCCACAACAATTCACATAACCCCTTCAAAAGTGACAGATAAGCTGCAACCAAAGGATTCCACATTCTGTATTACATTAAACAAAGGCCAGGTTTACCAGGTACAATCGGAAAACGAAGCGAATTTACCGGGGCAGGGAGATCTAACAAGCAGCCATATTATTGCCGACAAGCCCATTGCCTTCTATTCAGGCTCGCTTAGTACCCGGGTACCGGTTGGTGAATGTTGCTGGGATCATCTTTACGAACAAATTCCGCCCATTCAGGCGTGGGGAAAAGAATATTATGCCGTTCCTTTGAAATCGAGAGAACAAGACCGTTACCGAATAATGGCAGCGCAAGATCAAACAACGGTTTACATCACAGGTCTAGACCCCATTGAATTAAATGCCGGTGAATTTAAAGAGTTGGTATTTTTCTATAACGAACCCAAAAGAATTTTTGGAGACAAACCCATATTGGTTGCCCAGTTTAGTCAGTCGAGAGATGTTGATCGAAACTATACAAACGGCAATGGCGACCCATTTATGATCATTCTCAGTTCGACCACCCAGGCAAAAAACGATGTAACGTTTGTTGCGTATAACTCAAATCAAATTGCTAGCTATTATGTAAATATTGTTAGCCTAACTGAAGAAGTTGGCAATATTCGGTTCGATGGCGCTCCAATTGCTAGTGAATTTCAGGCTTTTCCTGAAAGTGAATATTCTTTTACCCAGAAAAATATATCCCCTGGAAATCACCGGATTGAAAACCTGAACCAGGACCGTGGCTTTTTGGCATATGTTTACGGATATGGCGGGGTCGAGTCATATGGATATGGTGTTGGTTTTAACCTGAACCTGGTACTCGATTTAGGCGAAAGCATTAATTTTAATGGCGATACGCTCCTTCTCTGCTACGGAGAATCAAGGACCCTGGATGCAGGACCATATTTCGACACCTATAAATGGAATACTGGCGATACAACGCAACAACTTACAATCACCGAGGGCGGAAAGTACCAGGTTAAAACCACAACTATTGACGGTTGCGAACTGGAAGATTCTATTTTTGTATTTGTGAGCCATCCTCAGGTTGATCTGGGAATTGAATACGATGAAGGTTGCGAACCATACGCAATTGAACTGAACGGAAACGATGGATTCGAAAAATACGTCTGGCAGAACGAAAATAACGAAACAATATCCACAAGCCAATATTTTACAGCCAACTCAACAGGTGAATACCGCATAACTGCCTACAATGAATACAATTGCCCTGCACGAGATACTATGAACCTGGTTGTTTTTCCTGTTCCAAATGTACAAATCGAAGGGATTGAATTAAACTGTGGAACAAAAAAGGCCAGTTTAACAGTTAGTATCACCGATGCACCAGAATCGCTTTGGGACTATGATGGCAGCTTCGCCTGGAGTTCAAATACCGGTAGCATAATTTTTACAAATGAAGCACACCAAACCACTAACATTGAAACAACTGAATGGGGCGAATTTGAAATTTATTACGAATTAAGAACTCTCGATGGTTGTGCCAAATACGACACCTTCCGAATAATTTTTCAACCAACTCCCACCTCCGATTTTATTTTTGTTGATGATCCAAATGATAAATGCAAGGGTTACTCCAGAGAAGTAAAATACAACGGAAACGCAACCCAGGCAGCAAATTATTATTGGGATTTTGGTGGTGCAAAACTGTTGGATTCGATAAGTTGGGACCACTTTATTGTTTCTGTTGGTGCCTATAACTCTGCACCCTATTTATCGCTCTTTGTTGAAGAGAATGGTTGTTGGAGCGATACAACATCATCTTTATTAGGTGCTAATCCTGACTTTGTTCTGGAAACGGGTAAAGCAAGAGGCTGCGATTCGGTAAACGTACTTTTTAAAGGAGACTTGAAGATTGAAGATGCACTCCTTTTTGAATGGGACTTTGGCGATGGATCTCCAATAAACAACCAACAACAGGTAGAACATTTCTATTCGCAAACAGGATTCTACGATGTAAGCCTCACCATTACAAATACGTTATCCGGTTGTCAGATAGGCTATCAAATCGACAGTATGATTAAAGTATTTCCTACACCAATAGCCGAAATTACAGCAGACCCTTCAATATGCTACCCCGACTCAGTCGAACTTATTTACACCAACACCATCGATTCGTCGTTTTGCACCTGGGATTTCGAAGGTGGACATCAGTCAGGGCTCGGCAACGATTCGATCGTCATGATTCTTGACAATGCAACGGCAAAAGCGGTGCTCACAGTAAATGAATACGGATGCACAAGTTTACCCGCTGAAATTACTTTAAAAAGGTTACCTCACTTCGATTTCGCCACCGATAACGAAGAAGGCTGCCAACCCTATACCACAGAAATTTTTGCTTCTGGCGACGACGAAGATTTATACTTTACCTGGGTAAACGATTCTGTACCTAACCCTGTCGGGGATGCTGCAATTTATTTCTTCCCCGATTCAGGAAGAGCAGATATTACATTAATTGCAGCATCGCAGCAGACAGGATGTGTTGATACACTTACCAAGAAAGACTGGATTTGGGTACATCCAAAACCCCTTGCAGCCTTCGATGTTGATTATCCGGTTGCATTGCTCGAACATTCGACCATAACTTTTACCAACGAATCTGAAAATGCCAAATATTATCTTTGGGATTTCGACGATGAGTTTACTTCCGTTGAAAAAAACCCGTCGCATACATATACTGAATTAGGAGAATTCTACCCGCAACTTATTGTGGAATCAGAATATGCCTGTAAGGATACTTCGACAATTCTGATAAAAATATTGCCTTTTTCAGTATTTACACCTAATGCATTCAGGCCCGACAGCGAAATTCCGGAGAACCGAACATTTATGCCCCTTGGAGTCGGTGCCGACGATCATCGATTTAATCTAAAGATATTCGACCGCTGGGGGCAGATCGTTTTTGAGACCAATTCACCACACGATGCTTGGGACGGAACTGACAAAAACGGTAATAAGGCCCCAATGGGTAATTATGTTTGGATTTCAAATTATTTTGATATTCAAGGCTTTGAACATGAACAAAAGGGACAAGTTGTACTGGTAAGGTAAAACTACATTTCACCGAATTTCTCGTTGTATTGTTCATAAAACGGAAGCACATTTGCTTTCTTTTTGCCGCTCAACATAAAAACCAGAGATACTTCACTGGTTCCTCCGGACTGTCCTGATAATCCCGATACCACTAAATCATAACTATAAGTAAACTGCCATTTGTTTCTTACAAAACCAATCAATAAAATAACAGCATCATAACGCAGTCCAAAATTCTGGCGAAACCAGGTTCCAACAGCTAATCCTCTTTTCGCAGCAAGAAGTCCATAATTAATCTGATGAAAAACGCCTTGTGATTGTACAATTAGCTGTGGAGAAATATCAAACTTTTTTCTGTAATGTCCATTGAGGTATACAGGAAGCCGGGCACCTAAATGAGCGGTATATTTCCGTTTCAATTTTGTTCCCGATTCACTATTTGAAGTATAGGATTGATATGGCTCGGCCAGGTGATCAATCGAAAAACCTCCAAAATAACGCTCGTTATAAATCAAAAATCCTGTTCCTAAATCAAAATAGGAATAGTCAGGATCAGTAAGATAAGCCAGTTCACCCGACACTCCGTGGTTACCAAAATTAACATCTATATTATCAGCAAAAATAAGCCTACTAATTCCTAACGTGTTCTGATTAAAGCCAACCTGAATTCCGGCATTCATTCTAAATTCTTCTGTCATTTGAACCGACACAGCATATAAGGCATTAACCTGATAAGCATTTAAAGCACCGTCCGCCTGCAAGTCGTTCATAAGATAAAGACCAATACCTCCTCGCAATTTTTCAACAGGGAAGTCAATAGATGTACTGTACGTAGTAAATGCATTATTGAATGCATGCCATTGTTTTCGATACTGAACTGACACACGAGGAACTCCACTCGATCCGGCAAACGCAGGATTTAAATACAGCGGATTGGCATAAAATTGAGAAAAGGAAACATCCTGCCCTTTAGAATTGTAGAAGGCGATAGCGAATATAAATACTACTAAATAATGCCTACGGAATCTCAATTGTTGTTGTTTTATTGAAGAAACAAATATAAATTTTTATAACAAGCTAAACCGCAGATAAAAATTTATAAAAAAAAAGGTTGCCATTTTACCGGCAACCCCTAAAATTCAAATAAAACTAATCGCGCTGTTATCTTTCTTTAGATCTTCCAATTGTTTTCATTAACCATCCAGTTTTCCATTTCTAAACCGGTTTCGGTTTCCACAACCAGCTTTGGAGCAACGGTCCAATTTGAAGCATCCGTCATCCAGCTTTCCATTTCCAGTTCGCTGTCGGCTTCTTCAAAAACGATTTCAGTTGTCGCGGTATTCCAAATGGCCTCATCGGTCATCCAGCTTTCCATCTCCAAAGTTGTTTCTACAGTAGTTTCAAGGCTTGAGGCAGTAATCGATTCGTGTGCTTTTGCATTTACATTTCCAGCTAATAATATTATAGAGAAAATTGCTAATGCTGCTAATTGTTTAATTGTTGTTTTCATGTTTTCTGTTGTTTAATTGTCTTTCTACTTGATAAATTGTTTTCTGTTTTTGCCTTCGTTAAGGTCTTTTTGTTTTCTAATTGTTTGTTTCTGTTTACACTCTAATAGACTGTTTACGCCTACAAAGGTTACACACCCTTTTGTTAAAAAGAATAAAAAAAATGTTAATGAAATCCTAAGATCGGTAAACGAACAAAACTATCGGTAAATAAAAATACCTTTTGGTAGGGAATTAGCTAAATCTGTCGGTAAATGGCGAAAAATGCCAAACACTGCCGAACCACTTCCCGACATGGCAGCATACACTGCACCCAGATCGTACAGCTGATGTTTTAATTCACGTATCTGCGGATACTGAGGAAAGACACTCGTTTCGAAATCGTTTTTTATCACCCTTCTCCATTCTTCTACCGGTAAAGAGGCGATTCTACGCAGGTCAAAATCGGGTTTCTGCGGTGTAATAGTTCGGTAGGCCTCCACGGTACTGACCGAGCAATCCGGTTTTATTATTACAATTGAATACTCCGAAAGATCGAGTTCGATGGATTCAAACTGATCGCCAATCCCGTAGGCAAATGTAGGTTTGTTCCGGATAAAAAACGGGCAATCGGCACCAAGACCAGTTGCATACTGCTCCAAAGTCTGATCATCGAGATTTAAGTTGAAATGCTTATTCAGCATTTTCAGGGCAAATGCCGCATCTGAAGAACCACCACCTAATCCGGCGCCAAACGGAACTACCTTATGCAAATGAAAGTGGAGTTCGGGCAACTGAAAATCTCGCCTTAACAAGCGATAGGCTTTTATAATAAGGTTATTCTCAGGATCGCCATCCACCTGGATGCCTGAGATGGTCAGTGCTGTGTTATTCGCTTCAACAAATTCCAAAGCATCGGCCAGTTTTACCGGGTAAAAAATGGTTTCCAGGTTGTGGTAACCATCAAGTCGTTTTTCAACCACATTTAAACCGATATTTATTTTGGCATTCGGAAACGAGATCATAGGACAAAAATAGTAACAATCATGACTTCTGTAATCATTAACGATATTGAAAAATCCCCCAAATGCTTTTTACTCTCTCTCATTCCCTCTCTTCTGAAAAGAGAGGGACGACTGTGTCGCAGGCACAATCAGGGTGAGTTCTTTCGATTAATAATCGATTTTACTATAGAATTCAACTGATCTTTGAAGAAAAAAAGCCACCTGATATTCTCAGATGGCTTTCAATTTATTTATATGAAACGTTCTATTCTTTTGTGAATGCCTCGTATTCTTCCGGAGAACCGCAGGTACAAATCAGGTTTCTATCTCCCCAGGCGTTATCCACCCTGCCAACCGGAACCCAATATTTGTTCTCGCGAATCCATTCAAGCGGATAAGCCGCTTTTTCGCGACCGTAACTGTGCGACCATTCATCCGAACACACAACTTTATCGGTGTGAGGAGCATTTTTAAGCACGTTATCTGTCTTATCGGCAACACCACTTTCTACTTCCTTCACCTCAGCGAAAATTGAATTTAAGGCCCCGATAAAACGATCGAGTTCTTCTTTCGATTCACTTTCGGTTGGCTCAATCATCAGGGTTCCGTGAACAGGGAACGAAAGCGTTGGCGCGTGGAATCCGTAATCCATCAAACGCTTGGCGATGTCTTCCTCCGTGATTCCTGCAGAAGCTTTCAGGTGACGGCATTCGAGAATCAGCTCGTGCGCCACCCTTCCGTTTTCACCGGTATATAAAATTCCGTAATTGTCTTTCAATGCAGTGGCAATGTAGTTGGCATTCAGAATGGCAACTTTTGTAGCTTCTGTTAAACCTTCGGCACCCATCATTTTAATGTAACCGTAAGTGATAGGCAGCACAGAAGCACTTCCCCACGGAGCACCCGAAACAGCAGTAATACCAACATGACCATTATTCATTACCGGGTGCGAAGGCAGGAAGTCAACCAGATGACTGGCTACTCCAATAGGACCAACACCAGGACCACCACCACCGTGCGGAATGGCAAATGTCTTATGTAGATTCAGGTGACAAACATCGGCTCCGATCAAACGTGGATTCGTTAAACCTACCTGGGCGTTCATGTTCGCACCGTCCATGTAAACCTGACCACCGTTGTCGTGAATGATCTCACACATTTCAACGATAGAAGCTTCAAACACACCATGTGTTGACGGATAAGTTACCATAAAGGCTGAAAGATTATCCTTATGCAATTCGGCTTTCGAACGAAGGTCCTCAACATCGATATTACCTTTTTCGTCGCAAGCAACAACCACTACTTTCATTCCGGCCATTACAGCACTTGCCGGGTTGGTACCGTGAGCCGACGAAGGAATAAGTACCACATCGCGCTGACCTTCTCCCCTGCTTTTATGGTATTCCTGAATCACCAGCAATCCCGCGTATTCTCCGGCTGCACCCGAGTTCGGCATCAAACTAACATCGGCCATTCCGGTAATTTCTGAAAGATCGCGACGCAATTCTTCCATCATTTCGTGGTAACCCCGTGCCTGATTTTTTGGAATAAATGGATGCAGACCGTTGAATTCGATCCAGCTCAATGGGAATAATTCGGTGGCCGCGTTCAGTTTCATGGTACACGAGCCAAGTGAAATCATCGACTGTGTCAGCGAAATATCCTTTTTAGCCAGTCGCTTGATGTAACGCAACATTTCAGTTTCAGAGCGGTATTTGTTAAATACTTCCTCAGTCATGAAAGTTGAGGTACGTCGGAATTTCTTGTCGATTTCAACGCCTGAAGGATATTCTTTGGCTACCTGCCATTTTTTGTTGGCTGCTTTAGCAAATACTTCTATAATCCAGCCAATATCTTCAGGGTTAGTGGTTTCATCGATACTGATACCAACATCGCCGTTGTCGAAATAACGGAAGTTCATTTCCAGCTCATGCGACAGCCACTCAATGTCCTCCCGCATTACATGTTTTGGAAGTGAAAAACGAATGGTATCGAAATAAAATTTATTCACCTGTTCGTAGCCCAGTTTTTCGATTTCTGAAGCCAGGAAAGCGGCAATGTTATGAATACGAGTGGCAATTGCAGTTATACCCTCCGGGCCATGATACACCCCGAAAAATCCGGCCATAATAGCCAGCAATGCCTGTGCAGTACAAATATTCGAAGTTGCTTTCTCGCGTTTAATATGTTGTTCACGCGTTTGCAGGGCCATGCGCAAAGCCCGGTTTCCGTGAATATCTTTTGTTACGCCGATGATCCTTCCCGGCATGTTTCGCTTGTATTCTTCGCGAGCGGTGAAGAATGCTGCATGCGGACCACCATAACCCATCGGAACACCAAAACGCTGCGTGTTTCCGAATACGATATCGGCTCCCCATTCTCCCGGAGGAGTCAAAATAGCCAGCGACAACAAGTCGGCTGCAACCGCCACTTTTATTTCTTTTTCGTGAGCTTTGGCAACCAGGTCGGCATAATCAACAATCTCACCATCCGAATTCGGATATTGAACGAGCACACCAAAAACGGTTTCGTCCAGCTCAAATTCGCTCATTGGCTGAACAAGCAGTTCGAAACCCAGCGGCAATGCACGGGTTTTTAGTACGTCGATTGTTTGTGGCCACATTTTTTCGTCAACCAGAACAGTGTTCACACCGGCTTTCAGCATTTTCCTCGAACGCAGGTTAGACATCATCACCATGGCTTCGGCAGCTGCAGTAGATTCATCGAGCAACGAAGCATTGGCAATTTCCATCCCTGTAAGTTCGCAGATCATGGTCTGGAAGTTCAGCAACGCTTCAAGCCTTCCCTGCGAAATTTCGGCCTGATATGGCGTGTAAGATGTGTACCAAACCGGATTCTCGAGCACATTGCGAAGAATAACTGCCGGTGTAATGGTGTCGTAATACCCCATTCCGATATAGGTGTTGAACACCTTGTTTTTAGAGGCCAGCTCCAAAATCCGACGGTAATATTTTCTTTCCGAAAGTCCCTCGTTTAATTTAAGCGGGGTCTTAAACCGGATATTGGCCGGAATGGTCTGTTCCAGCAATTCATCCATCGACGAAACACCAACAGCTTTAAGCATTTCAGCAATCTCGTGATCGCGCGGGCCAATGTGGCGTGTTACAAATCTATCCTGAGACATTTATAGCTTTTTAATTTTGATGATTAAATTTTGTGCAAGTATATGAACAGTGTTCAAATGAAAAAATGATTTTAAACCAATAAGTGCAACGAAATTATTACGTTAGAAACGGATTTGAGCTTTTTTCAAAACCAAGTGTCGTTTCAGGTCCGTGTCCGCTGTAAACTTTTGTATCGTCGGGCAATTGAAACAGTTTGTTTTTTATTCCTGAAATCAGGGTATTGTAATCTCCTCCCGGAAGATCAGTGCGGCCAATACTTCCGTAAAACAATACATCGCCGGCAATAATAAATTTGTCATTGGGCGAATAAAAAACCAAATGACCGGGAGAATGCCCGGGGACATGAATAATTTCCAGTTCGCTGTTTCCAAACTGAATCGTTTCGCCTTCGTTCAGCAAGTGGTCGAGTGGGCCAACTGTTCCCATCTCCATCCCAAACATTTGAGCTTGCGACATCGATCGTTCGATCAAAAAAGCATCTTCGGCGTGGCCATAAAACGGCACGTTGTATTCTTTCCGGATAAACTCAACGCCCATAATATGATCGAAGTGACAATGCGTGTTGGTAATCTTCACCGGTTTCAGCTTATTCTCGTCAATGTATGTTCGTACTTCGTTGTACTCTTCTTCGTAATAAAATCCCGGATCTATAAAGATACACTCACCACTTTCGTCGGAAAGTATATACGAATTTTCGCCCAGCGGATTTACCATGAATTTTTCGACTGTAATCATAATCAACTGTTTACTGTTCCTTTTAACATCGGAACAAAAAGAAACCTTCCGTGTTTCTCGGTTTTAAACTCGTTTTCATCTACACGGGTTACAACATACATTTCCTGCTTATTGTTGTCGCCCACCGGAATTACCATGCGGCCACCAATTTTCAGCTGGTTTTTAAGTTCTATAGGAATGGACGATGCACCGGCTGTTACGATTATTTTATCGAAAGGTGCGAAATTAGGCAGGCCGTTGTAACCATCTCCAAAAAAGCAGGCCGGGGAATAACCTATTGATGGAAGAAATTTGTGCACTTTGGCATACAATTCCTTTTGCCGTTCGATGGTAAAAACTTTAGCTCCCATTTCGAGCAACACTGCAGCCTGATAACCCGATCCTGTTCCCACCTCGAGAACCTTTTCGTTCTTTTCAATTTGCAAAAGCTGAGTCTGACAAGCCACCGTATAAGGCTGAGAAATCGTCTGTCCGGCTCCGATCGGAAAAGCCTGGTCCTTGTAGGCGAAATTAATGAAACCACTGTCCATGAACAAATGACGAGGTACCTTGCCAATGGCAGCAAGTACACGATCGTCGCGTACTCCCTTGATTTTCAAACCATCAACAAGGCGTTTTCGCAGCCCTTGGTGCCGCAGTGTGTCATTATTATCCATGGAAATTAAATATCAGCAAAAATAATCGAATTGAATCGTGGTATGGCATCGTTAACAGCTTTCAATATTAACATTTAACGTTAATAAGTAAATCTTTATTTGCAATTATTTTATATTGCCGAAAACTACATTTGTAGTGATAACTCATAAATACCATGCAAATGATCAGTGTCGGCTTAATAGGAAACACTAAGATTCTGGAACCACATGCACTTCGTTTAAAAGAAAACACGCGGGTAAATCTTATTGGTAAAGCTTCTGTGGGAAGCAGTAATCAACTGAATAGTTTTCATTATTCCATTCCCGAGTTCAACAAAGTTGAATTGATTGAACGTGCCGATGTGATTTTAATGGACAACTCAACACCCCTCCCGTTTAAAATGATGCAGGAGATCATTCGGAAATCGAAACACATTTTTTGCACAGAGCATCCAAACTTAACGATCGACGAATGCACCGAACTGACCAAACTTTGCAACGAGTCGGGATCGATTGTGCAGGTAACCAATCCGTATTATTTTACACCGGCTATTCAGTGGATGAATGCCAACATTCAAACACCGGCATTTATCGAATATTCGAATTTTGAAGCCGGAACTGCCAGCGAATCATTGTATACCATGTTGCTAATGTTGCTTGGAATTACCGGTATCAGCCCAAAAAAAATTGGTGCGGTTACTTTTCCGGGTTACAATAACTCTAAATTTTCGAATGTGCGACTCGAATTCAGCGACGGATCGGTGATCAGTCTGAATTTTGGAAAGCTGGAATCGCTCAACGATTTCAAGATCAGAATTTATGCCGACAACCAGTTTGTTACGTTCAATTTTACTCAAAATACTTTTGTTTGCGACAATAAAGCTATCGATACCAAGCCTTACAAAAACATTGATGAGTTTGTGAGTTTTCTGGATACCGTTGAACACAAAAGCGAGAAAACCAGCAGCCTGGAGGATTACCTGATCGCTATGCATTTGGTTCAAAAAATTAATAAGAAGCTTACACTGTTCTCATCGTACTAGTTCAGGTTGTTTTTGCAGAAAAACACCATAATCAACTCTTATTCAGAGCAAAACGACACCACGCAAAAATGTGCGGTTTCCGGCTTTAAAAATCGCGATTGTTTCATCGGAATAAATCGTTGTAAAAACCTATTTTTGCCGCAATAAAATTTCAGGGAAATCGTTCTTAACGTGAATTGCGTACGACAGAACCTGACTTAATCCTTCATGATGAATAAAAAGTGGCAAGTTGGCAAATACTTGTTTTTCGATTTTTTAGCAGCCGCCCTCTCCTGGACCATTCTTTTCATTTATCGTAAAGAAGTGATTGAGCCGCAGTATTTCAATGGTTGGAATGTGCCGTTCGAATTCACGAAGCAGTTCTACCTTGCACTGCTGATCATCCCAATATTCTGGATTCTTTTTTATTATATTACCGGATTTTACAAGAACATTTACCGCCGTTCGCGTCTGCTTGAACTGGGGCAAACCTTTGCTACCTCGCTGGTCGGTGTTGTAGTGTTGTTCTTCGTATTTATCCTCGACGACTGGATTCAATCGTATAAAAACTATTACCAGTCGGCACTGGTTTTGTTCGGTGTGCATTTTTCGTTAACCTATTTCTTCAGGCTTGTTCTAACAGCCCGCACCACAAGTCTGATCCACCAGCGAAAAATAGGTTTTAACACCCTGATAATCGGGAGTAACGAAAAAGCGCTAAAGCTGTTTCATGAAATGGAAAGCCAGGTTCGACCGGCCGGAAATAAATTCGTGGGTTATGTTTCTGTCGAGAACAAAACTGAAGATCCGTTGGGCGAGTTTTTGCCCAAACTGGGGGAACTGGACACCATTCTGGAGATCCTTGAAAAGAACAATATCGAAGAAGTTATTCTGGCCATTGAAACGCATGAACACGAGAAAGCAAGTAATATTCTCACCGTAATCGAAAACCGGCAGGTAACCATTTGGGGCATCCCCGATCTGTATGATTTCCTTTCGGGAACGGTAAAATTCAATTCCATATACGGCAGTCCGCTTATTAAAATCAGTAACGGACTAATGCCAGCCTGGCAGGAAAATACAAAGCGCCTGCTCGATGTGGTGTTTTCGCTGATTGCCATGGCCATTTTTTTACCGGTATTTATCGTTTTGGCCATAATCATTAAAGCAACATCAAAAGGACCTGTTTTCTACAAGCAGGAAAGAGTTGGGCGTTATGGCAAACCCTTTAACATCATCAAACTGAGGAGTATGGTGCACGGCGCCGAAAATGGGAAACCAGCACTTTCGTCGGATGACGATGAGCGCATTACTCCGATCGGACGATTCCTGCGCAAAACGCACCTCGACGAAATTCCGCAGTTTTACAATGTATTGATCGGTGAAATGTCGCTGGTTGGACCACGTCCGGAGCGAGAATATTACATTAAAAAAATAGTTGAGAAAGCGCCACATTACACCCACCTGCACAAACTACGTCCGGGGATTACTTCGTGGGGACAGGTAAAATACGGTTATGCCTCAAACCTTGACGAGATGCTCGAACGCCTCCCTTACGATATGATGTACCTGAAAAACATTTCGCTCTACATCGATTTTAAAATTCTTATTTATACGGTTCTGGTGAGTATAAAAGGAAACGGGAAGTGAGTTTAGAGTTTAGTGTTCAAGTTGGCAATTTGCAATATGCAGTTGGCAGTTTTGTTCCGGGAGTTTGAATTTTGGCAATTTCTCAATCTGGCAGTTTAGCTAGTGTAATTAAAGCATTCCCGCATTTACGCATTTATGCATTATTCTTAAAATCCTTCAGTCCCTCAATCCTTCAATCCATCAGTCCTTCAATCCATAGTCTCGCTCAACTTTTGCAATTCTTACTTTGTAAACTTCATACCATTTTTCCTTTCCCAGTTTCTGAGCTTCCAAATGGTCGATGTTCGATTTCCAGGCTTTGATGGCCTCCAGCGACTCCCAGTAAGAAACGGTAATGCCAATCTCATTCCGTGCACTTTCAACACCCAGAAAACCGGGTTGAATGTTAGCCAGTTCCAGCATTTTTTCTGACATTGCCTGATAGCCATTATCTCCTTCCGTTCGAACAGAAGTAAAAATTACGGCGAAATAAGGCGGTTTTGGCGTTTTTGCGATCATTGTAACTTGAATGTTTGAATCGGTTTGTAAACAGGACCTTCCGGACGTAAAATACTCTGATAAAGAATAAACTCCGAAACTTCAACCTGCTGGTATTCTTTATCGGGTAACTCGTCGATAACGGACATAAAGCGATTTCGGTTCTCAAGAAATTTTATGCGCCCTAAAGTTAAATGCGGTCTGAAAGGTTTCAATTCGGGAAGAAAACCAATGGAAGTCACAATGTCCTCCACTTTTCCTGCCAGTTGCGACATGGCTTCTTCTTTGGTGATTCTAACAAAAAGCACATGTGGATTGCCTTTGCTTTTAAAATAACCGGCGCCTCGAATTTTAAAACTGAATTTTGAGGTATCGTTTGCCACTTCTTCCAGCCGATCGACCAAACTATAAAGTTGTTCGCGCGTAGTGTTTCCGATAAAACGCAGCGTTAAGTGAAAATTGTCTTCGGGCACCCAGTTGATATGTTCAGCATTAAACAGCCTTTTAAAAACTCTGAACTGATCCAGCAACTTTTGATCGGGATTAATTTTAATGGCTATAAATGTTCTGATTTCGTTTCGCATCACAGGTAGCCGAGTTCAATTAAGGTCACAATTTCTTCCAAGACCTTATCCTCTTCCTCCGGATCGTATCCGGCTTTCAGGTCGTTCTTGAAAATTTTGGCCATAGTTTGCCAGAAGGTGGCACTAAAACCACCTCTGAAATCTTTGATCAAAGCGTAGGGCGTACGTTCCGTTTCGCGGTTGATCAGCTTCAATAAGATACGCCCATCTGAAATTGACCATTTTTTAAGCTCGTCCATGTGTTCGTCAAGCAGTTCTTTTTCCAGCTGCTTCATCAGCTTTCTCCTGTCTTTCTGGTCTTCCAAAGCATAGTACTGTGGCTCGTATTTTTTTAATAATTCACGGGCCTCCACCGCTAAAGGATATACCTTTTTCACCTTTTGTACATAACGGGTATACCGGCGATACTGCCTGTTGTTTTTGAATTCGCGTTCGGGAAAAACCACTACTTCCTTGATGTTTTTAAATATCAAGGTGTCTCCATCCTGAACAATTCCCATATGGATGTCGGTTGTATCGCGCTCCTGTGCTTCGACTGCCATAAACCAAAACATCAGAACAAATATGAATACTCCTCTTCTCAAAACCACCTTTTTTTAAACATATACGTAAATGTAAAACGTTTAATTGTTTATCCAATTATAGCCATTCAAAGTTTATATCTTTGCTTTTGCTCAACTACGAACAGCGTTCAAATAAACTACGTTAAATGAAGACTTGTGTTCAATCGGAAATAGGAAAACTGGAAGGTGTGATCATTCATACTCCCGGTTCGGAAGTAGAAAATATGACTCCGGAAAATGCGGAACGTGCCTTGTACAGTGACATTCTGAATTTGTCGATCGCTTCAACCGAGTACGAACAGTTGAAAGGTGTTTTGGGGAAAGTATCGAAAGTTTTCGAGGTAAAATTACTGCTGAATGATATCCTGAAAACAGAAAGCGTAAAAGAAGAACTTCTGAAGGAAATTTGTGCCATTGAAAAAGTAGATCAACCTGACGACCTCTTTGGTTTGCCAGAGAATATACTCAGCAATGTTTTAGTTGAGGGTGTTGCCCTGCAAAAAAACAACCTCACCAATTACCTGAGCAACGAACGCTTTTTGCTGCGGCCGCTGCACAACCTGTTTTTTACCCGCGATTCGGCGATGGGAATGAACGAACACATGCTGGTTGGCAAAATGGCCAATCCGGTCCGTGAACGCGAGTCGGTGATCATGAATGCCATATTTCGCTACCATCATGAAATCGATACGCAGATTCTGAATCCTGCGAAACCAAATCGTGGCATCATGTTAAATCCAAAATCAACAATTGAAGGAGGTGATGTACAAATTGGCCGAGAAGATGTGTTTGTGATCGGAACCGGTATTCGAACCAGCACACAGGGCATCGATTTTATCATCGAGAACATCAAACAACTGAAAAAAGAAATACACCATATTATTGTCCAGGAATTACCCGAATCGCCTGAATCGTTTATCCATCTCGATATGGTTTTTACGTTCCTGAATACCAACGAATGCATGGTTTACGCCCCGGTAATTTACGGTATGAGCCGTTTCCGAACAATTCATCTTGAAATTGAAAACGGAGAAGTAAGTCGCATTGAAGAACATCCGAATATTCCGGCTGCACTAAAAAAACTGGGAATGGATTTAAAACCGATTTACTGCGGCGGTAATGGCGATCCGTGGGTACAGGAACGCGAACAATGGCACAGCGGCGCCAATTTCATGGCATTTGAGCCGGGCAAAATAATCGGCTACAAACGCAATGTGCACACCATTGAAGAACTTAATAAAAATGGTTATGATGTGCTGACAGCAGCCGATGTAATATCGGGTAAAGTATCGCCCGATGATTACAAAAAATGTGTTATAACCATTGCCGGATCGGAACTGGCACGCGGCGGTGGCGGTGCACGTTGTATGACACAGCCGATTCGACGTGCTAAAGTAAACTGGTAAGAAACGATGCGAAAACTACGAAATATAGAACTTAACCGTTTATCGGTAGAAGAATTCAAACAAACAGAGAAAACTCCCCTCGTTGTTGTGCTGGATAATATCAGGAGTTGCAATAATATCGGCTCGGTATTCCGAACTTCGGACGCTTTGTTGATTGAAAAGATCTACTTGTGTGGCATTACAGCTACACCACCCAATAATGAAATCAGGAAAACCGCACTCGACGCCGAAAAATCGGTTGCCTGGGAATATTTCGAACATACCGAAGAAGTGGTTACTAAACTCCAAAATGAGGGCTTTAAAGTGTACGCCATCGAGCAGGTGCACAACAGCATTATGCTCCCCGATTTTCAGCCTGAAACCGATGAAAAAGTTGCACTGGTTTTTGGCAACGAAGTGAAAGGTGTTAAGCAATCAGTAGTAAACCTTTGTGATGGAAGCATTGAAATTCCGCAATACGGCACCAAGCATTCCTTTAATATTTCGGTAAGTGCCGGCATTGTATTGTGGGATATTTTTCAGAAGCTGAGGCAGGTGTAGATTTGACCCTCTTTCAATTCAATAAAATTCCTTATTTTTATTGAAAATCAAACTTTATGAATGCCCCATTTAACATGCCCGAAGAGTTTCTGCATTACATCTGGGAGAACAGGTTATTCCATTCCGCAGATTTAAAAACCGACTCCGGCGAGAAACTGGTGATTATCGATCAGGGGAAACGTAACATTGACGCAGGTCCCGACTTTTTTAACGCCAAAGTGAAGATCGGGGAAACAATCTGGGCCGGCAACATCGAGATTCATCAAAAAGCTTCAGACTGGCAAAAACACGGTCATCAGAAAGATAAAGCTTACGACAATGTCATTCTGCATGTAGTTGAAGTGCTGGATACGGGAGTAAGCAGGACTGATGGTAACCCAATTCCTACACTGCAAATTGAATATCCTGAAAAACTCGCGGCCAACTATCAACATCTGCTCAATGCACAAACGTGGATTCCCTGTGAAGACCAGTTTCATAAAATCGATCCTGTTCTGTTGCAACTCGGTTTCAACCGTTTAATGATTGATCGACTGGAAAGTAAAACCGGGGAAATACTAAGTAAGCTGGAACAAAACAACAACGACTGGAATGAAACTTTTTACCAGGTGCTGGCCCGTTATCTGGGTTTTAAAGTGAATGCCCTGCCATTTGAGTTACTGGCCAAATCGTTACCAATTAGCATTCTTGCCAAACACAAAAACAACCAGTTTCAGCTTGAAGCCTTGATGTTTGGAAACTCAGGCCTACTAAATATTCAGCTTTTGGGCGACGATTATTACATCCGCCTTCGCGAAGAGTATTCCTTTCTGTATAAAAAATACAAACTGAAGCCTATTGAAGGTCACCTGTGGAAATTCCTGCGCCTGCGGCCGGTAAATTTTCCAACCGTGCGAATTGCGCAACTGGCTGCCATTGTTCACGGTTCGGAAGCACTATTCTCAAAAATACTGGAAGTCGACAATCTTAAAACACTGTTGGGGTTGTTCAAAGTAAAAGCTTCGGATTACTGGGATACGCACTACAATTTCAACAAATCTTCAAAAAGAAAAGTAACCAAGGAAGTGGGCAACACTTCGGCTCAGCTACTGATTATCAATGTGGTTATTCCGTTCCTCTTTGTTTATGGCGAACGACAAAATAAAACGGCCTTAAAAAACCGTGCTCTTGATTTTCTGGAACAGCTTCCGGCTGAAAAGAATTCGATTATTGAAAAATGGTCCGGACTTGGGATTCATGCACGTTCGGCCTTCGAATCACAGGCTTTACTTCAGCTTAAAAACAATTACTGTGAAACAAAAAAATGCTTAAATTGCCAAATAGGTGCAAAGTTGCTTACTTCGTAAAAACAAATAAAAACTATGAACACAACTGGCCAGCATTTCAATAAATTTCAGGAAGCATCGAGCCGAACCCTAAAAGTGGGTATCGGGTTGCTGGTTTCCATCCTGGCCATTGGAACCTCTGGTTACCACTTCATCGAAAACCTAAACTTTCTCGACAGTATTTACATGACCGTGATTACCATTGCAACGGTTGGATTCAGGGAAGTGGATCACCCGCTTAGCGACAACGGAAAGTGGTTTACGATTGGATTGATAATAACCAGCTTAGGAAGTTTGGCGTATGTTGGTGCAAACATGGCACGATTTGTTTTTGACGGAGAATTGGCGAATTACATAAAAACGTACAGGGTGGACAAAAAAATTGAAAAACTAAAAGACCACGTAATCATTGTAGGTTACGGCAGAAATGGCGAACAGGCCGCGATGGAACTGCAGGAAAACGGTGTTGAATTTGTGATTCTCGACAAGCGTGATAATGTAATTTCGCGTGTGCGTGAGAATCCAAACCTCCTTTACATTAAAGGCGATGCAACGCACGAAGATGTGCTGGAACAGGCCGGTGTGAACCGTGCCCGGGCACTTATTGCCACTACTCCCAACGACGCTGATAACGTTTTTGTGGTACTTACTGCACGCAGTATGAATCCGGGGCTGACGGTAATCAGCCGTGCTTCGGAGCTCGAAAGTCAGATGAAACTGAAGCGTGCCGGCGCCACCAACGTTATTATGCCCGAACGCATTGGCGGACAACGCATGGCCAAACTTGTGCATCAGCCCGATGTTGTAGAATTTATCGAATACATTCTGTTACAAAAAACCAATGATGTGAGCCTCGAAGAAGTTTCGTGCAAAAGCCTGGCTCAGCGTTTTGTTGGCAAATCGATCGGAGAACTGAAAGTGCGCGAAAAAACAGGTGCCAATATCGTGGGGATCAAAATCAGTGGCGCCCGTTATGTTTTTAATCCCGATCCGCAAATGATCCTCTCGCGAAACGACCAGTTGTTTGTGCTGGGTAATCGCGAACAGGTTTCGAAACTTAAGGAAGTAATGGAATCGGATTCGTAAAAGACCGGGTGTTTTCATCCACCTTTAGCAGAAATAGAAAAGGCTGTCAAATTAAATTGACAGCCTTTTTTATAATTTTCAGTAATCTTCGATTATACCATTGGATATTTCTTAAAAATACTTTCCGAGTGCATCAGAATGTCAACGTATTGGGCACGCTGGTAGGCAAACGGATCTTTCATGTTTTTGCGCGAAAGCTTGCCTCTGAAATCGTCCAGTGATTTGTAGCCTTTGTCGTCCATCCATTTATTCAAATCCATCAGGATATCGGAAATAACAGAAGGCGAATTGCGGTAAATGGTGCTTACCATCTGCACCACATCGGCTCCGGCAAGGATCATTTTAACAACATCGTTGGCATCGTAAATCCCACGACTGATACAAATGCTGCCTTCCAGGTTACCATGCAGCAAGCCGGCAAAACGCAAGCCTACCATATGGTCTTTCGGGTTGCTCAATTCCCACGGATAGTGGTACTCTTCTTTTTCAATATCGATTTCAGGCTGAAAGAAGCGGTTGAACAAAACGTAGGCATCGGCACCGGCTTCATCTATCTTTTTAATAAAATTCAGTGGATTGGTGTAAAACAAACTCATCTTCACACTCACCGGAATTTTTACGGCTTTTTTCACCGCCTTAACAATCTGAACTTGTTTTTCCTCGATCGACTCACCTGTAACTTCGAAATAACCGGGAACAGCATAGAGGTTCAATTCCAAACCTGCAACTCCTGTTTTTTCGAGCTCTTTTGCATATTCTACCCAGGTGGGTTCGTAAATGGCATTAAGGCTGGCAAAAACCGGTACATCAACACTTTTCACCAGTTTCTCCACATTGTATAAATGTTCTTTTGGCCCGGCATGTTCCAGTCCGGGAAAAAGACTTGTCATTTCGGCATTGCGGTTTTCATATTCCGAAAGCATTTCGTCCATCTGCAAATTCTCGAGTTGAATTTGTTCTTCGAATAGCGAACGGTAAACAATTGCGCCGATTCCGGCTTCTTCGATTTGCTTAATAACGTCGGGTTTCGAAACCAGGTTGCTGGCTCCAAGGATGAGTGGGTTCTTTAACTGAACTCCCATGTAGGTTGTTGATAGATTTGCCATAGTGTATTGTTTTTTAGTGATTATGATTTTCTTCTAGTTTAACTGAAATTAGAGTTTTTTGTTCAAGAATGAAAATAAAATCTAACATTAGTTTCCACATTGGTTGTTAAAGTTTCCTCGCTCTGCTCGGAATGACAAGGTTTGTGAGGGACAAGCAGGCAGGGGAATGTTGGGCGGTTGTGCCCCCCAACATTCCCCTGCCTGCCCATGATTCGGGAACCATTTGTCATTCTGAGTGTATCCGTCAGTCGACGGAGGAGCGAAAGAATCTTCTTTAATCGCGCTCGGTTATGAATTGAGCTTACTTCGCTTTGTTACCTTTAGCAGAATTAACATATTATAAAACACTACACCACCCCACCCCGAAACTTTGGGGTACCCCTCCTGGAAGGCTACCCTTTATACACATCTTTGGGAGGTTCTGCTCCATTTTCGTCCGGAACAATTGTTCAGCTTCGATCAGCCTTCTTCGCCGGACGAGGTACATCATGCTATTTTAACCCAGGCCGCCGTAATTCTTTGAATTACTTTGGCCTGGGCTAAAATACAACGCACTTTCAGTGCTTTTTTTAAAATCTCAAAAGCAAGTTTTGCCAATTGTAGGGCTGAAAGTCCTTAATCATTCAGCCCCGGGCAGAACGACCCCGAACATTCGGGGCGGGAGGTGGTATTCTCTCCTGACTTTTATTTTTCATCCTGTTAGATGAATGATCCGATCCATTGTTGCATTCGACAAGTCTCTCATAAAAAAACCACCTGCCTCACGACAGATGGTCTTTTCAAAAATATGTTTGTCTCCATCCCCTTTAGGGGACCGGGGAGTCTAAAGCAAACTCAATGTAACGGTTAAACCGGCCATTACAACCGACACCATGGTCATCAGTTTGATAAGGATGTTTAACGATGGGCCGGAAGTATCTTTGAAAGGATCGCCAACGGTATCGCCAACCACACCTGCTTTGTGTGCTTCGCTGCCTTTACCGCCAAAGTTTCCTTTTTCAATGTATTTCTTCGCGTTGTCCCATGCTCCTCCGGCGTTGTTCATAAAAACAGCCAGGGTGAAACCTGCAGTTAATCCACCGGCCAACAGACCAATAACACCTGCAACGCCCATTGATGCACCAACTACAATAGGAACGATAATCGCTACCAACGAAGGCAGCAACATTTCGCGCTGTGCACCTTTTGTTGAAATTTCAACACATTTTGCATATTCAGGTGTACCTGTACCTTCCAGGATACCTTTGATCTCGCGGAACTGACGACGAACCTCATCAACCATAGCACCGGCTGCACGGCCCACTGCTTTCATTGTTAAAGCACTAAACAAAAAGGCCATCATCGATCCAAGGAACAAACCACCAAGGAACAATGGGTTAAAGAGTGTAATATCGTACGAAGCGGCAAGGTCTTTAACAGAAGCCGTAGAAATTTTCACCGCCTTCATTCCGTCGTGAACGGCCGGAGCCACATCGTTATAAAAAATGTATTCGCCTTTGGTGATAAAGCCTTCGCCACCTTTGGCAATTTTACCAAACCACAGACGAACTTCTTCCATATAAGCCGAAATAAGCGCCATAGCAGTAAGTGCAGCCGAACCAATGGCAAAACCTTTTCCGGTTGCAGCAGTGGTATTTCCAAGCATATCCAAAGCATCGGTACGTTCGCGAACTTCAGGATCTAGTTCCGACATTTCGGCGTTACCACCTGCGTTGTCGGCAATCGGTCCAAAAGCATCGGTTGCCAACGTAATACCCAAAGTAGATAACATACCTACAGCGGCAAATCCAATTCCGTAAACACCCATTGCAAATTCGTTGGCACCACCGGCTGCCCAAAAAGCACCCATAATACCCAAAACGATGGTTACTACCGGAATCCAGGTTGAACTCATACCCACAGCAATACCGTCGATGATGGTTGTTGCAGGGCCTTGTTGTGCCTGATTGGCAATCCCTTTTGTTGGGCCGTATTCATCAGAAGTATAATATTCGGTTGCCTGACCAATGATTACACCGGCAGCCAAACCAATAACAACAGCACCAAAAACACCCCAGGTAATCCATCCTGCGAAAGCAAGACCTACCAGGGCCAGAAGAATAAGTACCGAGCTACCTCCGGTTCCCAGAAGCAGGGCATTCAGCAAGTTCTTTTGTGTAGCCGATTCTTTGGTACGAACCATGTAAATACCAACAATCGAAAGTATAATACCGAGTGCAGCCACAATCATCGGGGCAGTAACGGCCTGAACCGCATTAATGCCTGTTTTCTCCAACGCAATCGCCGGAAGTGCAGCACCCAAAGCAGCAGTTGCCAGGATTGAACCTGCATACGATTCGTAAAGGTCGGCACCCATACCAGCCACATCACCTACGTTATCACCTACGTTATCGGCAATGGTAGCAGGGTTACGCGGATCGTCTTCAGGAATACCGGCTTCAACTTTACCAACAAGGTCGGCACCAACGTCGGCAGCTTTGGTATAAATACCACCACCAACACGTGCAAACAAAGCCTGGGTAGAAGCACCCATACCAAAGGTTAACATGGTTGTAGTAATTTCAACCAGTTTTTGAGCCTCAGTTGTTCCCGCATGCACAAAATCGAGCCCAAGGAAATGAACTCCGTTTACCATGTGAGCGGGTGTAAAAACTACCTCGCTCAAAAACAGGTACCAGGCTGCAATATCGAGAAGTGCAAAACCAACAACTACCATTCCCATCACGGCACCACTACGGAAAGCTACCTGCAAGCCTTTGTTTAACGACTGCGAAGCACCGTGTGCGGTACGTGCCGATGCAAAGGTTGCGGTTTTCATTCCGAGGTAACCACACAAACCAGAGAAGAAACCTCCGGTAATAAATGCGATCGGAACAAACGGGTTTTGAACTTTAAAAAATGCCATAATGGCCAGTAGTATAAACAGAACCACAAACACGATTCCAACTACTTTGTACTGGCGTTTCAGATAAGCCATTGCACCATCGCGAACGTATTGCGCAATCTCTTTCATGCGGTCAGTACCTTCCGAATTTTTCATCATCGATTTGAAGAAAATCCAGGCAAACACCAACGCCAGAATCGAGGCAATTGGCACTATAATAAAAATACTGCTCATAAGATGTTGAATTTTAGTGTAACCTCAGTTACGGTTTAGATTTATTGAATTTAATATTTCTCTCTGGTTTCGTTTCGGTTTAAAATTCTTCGAGTAAACAAAGATAAATTTATTGCTGAATTACAATAATCTGCCCGACCTATTTCACAACACTTTGTGCATTTGTTAACACACCCACACTCAGTTTATTGAGATATGCAGCCTTATATAAATTGGGTCTAAATTATAGGCTTTAAACTTCGGGGTGCCGGGGGCAAATTTGCAGTTTCTCCGGGTTACTTCTGATTATTAGGCGTGCTACGGGCTGTACGTTGTAGTTGCCGGTTTGTTGCCGGGTTTCACAGGCGCTTTACCGGGGCTTTCTCCGGCAGCCCGTAAAGCACCGTTCAACCATCGGCCCCAAAACAGCAAGCTGCCACTTCCATCCCTGCCCGAGACACTGCTACAAAGCAAATCCCGTAATCGCGTAACGGGCTAAAGCCCGGGTATTATTGGGTTCGTTGCACCTCCCCCGGCATAAATGCCGGGATTATTCAATTCATGTCTTCAGTGGCTTTTGATTAACCCCGGACTTCAGCCCGGAGATTTGGATGACCTTACGTATAATCGGGCTTTAGCCCCTGCTACCGCGCGAATCCTTTCGTGTGGTGTTTTGTTTTACCACGCGATACAATCGCGCGGTAGCATGGCAAAATTCATACTGTTAATTAGCCGAATCAATCATTTTTATAATTATCTTCGGTGGAAACTAAAATTCAAACTTTTACTAATGAACTTACTCCCTCCTTTAACAATCAAAATAATTGTAAATCCCCAATGAGAGTGTATACCCACGGCTACATAGCGAATATGAATAATGTTCCAGCTTGCACACACTTTCGAGTTCAGTAAAAACTCTGAATCCCGCTAGCGTGGATTACTTGAATAATGATACATTTTTAAATAACAAAAATATGGACAAAAGACTAGCAAGAATTGAAGTATTTGTGATAATCACGATGATATTCTCGTTACTGAGTATTTTTTTACATCTAGCTTCCTTCTCCGGATCTAATGAGAATATTGAAAAAGAAAAAATTTCAAAAGAAATGCCTCCTGACATAAATACTGACTCTCTAAATAAAATTATAAATGAGATAAAAATTGACTGGAACAGTTCGGATTGGAACAAACTTCATGACATATTTGGAGAGTATGCAAAAGCTCAAATAAGGATCAAGGATATAGAACAAGAATTTCCAAAACTTAAATCGGCCACTGGAAATATAATGTCCACTGCATATTCTCATTATGAGTACAGGGGATTTGAAGAAGACGCAGACTGGTTCAGCTTCTACTTCAAATGTATGTTTGATAATGGGAAGGGAACAATAAAACTTTCAACAAGAACCGTAAATGAAAAAACAGAACTTACTGGAATAAATATAAATCTTGATGAAATATAAAATTCTCCGTTTTACTGCCGCGAATCTTTTAGCGGGGTGTTTCTGTTTTACCACGCGATGCAATCGCGCGGGAGCGTAACGGGCTAAAGCCCGGGTATTATTGGGTTCGTCGCACCTCCCCCGGCATAAATGCCGGGATTATTCAATTCATGTCTTCAGTGGCTTTTGATTAACCCCGGTCTTCAGACCGGGGATGTGGATGATCCTACGTATAATCGGGCTTTAGCCCTTGCGCCACGCAAATTATCATGCATCTCATAACAAACAAAGACCTTGATGGTAAGAAAAACCGTCAAGGCCTTTTTCTAATTAAGGCTGTACTTCAATACGTCTGATTTGAAGTAAAAAGAATCAAACTTGTACCTCAGAGAATCAACTTTGAAGCAAAAAGAGTCAAATTAGTTTCCCGGAGAATCAAGCGAGAACCTCAGAGAAACAAATTAGTATCTAAAAGCTTCAACAGGGTACCTCAAAGGCTCAACTTTGAAGCAAAAAGCATCAAATTAGTTTCTCTGAGCATCAAATTTGAATGTTTGAGGTGGGGAGGGGTACTTCCGAAGTGGGGAGGGGTACCTCTGAAGTACCCCCTTAAGGCCGCCAACAACTTAAAAACATGCGATTTAGATCCAATTCAATTGTTTTTATGTTTACTTTTATGGCAATAGCCTTTCGAATAAAAACCATGAATAACCAAATACAATGAAAGCAACTCTTGCAAAAATCAAATACCAAACAGGCCTTATTATATCCGATAAAACAAAGCATTACAATAAGTTACACAAGTGATGCCTAAAAAGATATATGTTACAGTGTAATATACTTGTACGTTACCAACCATATTGAATAAATGATACGCACAGAATATATCGAAACTATGGATGGACAAAAAAGTCTTCGATTAAGAAGATTTTTAAGAGAAATGCACTTTGTAATAAAACAAGAGCCTAAGACAAAAAAGTCCTTGAAAAAGGAGAACAAGATACATTTTAGGAAAGCAATTAAAAAACAACTTCAGAAAAATAAAAGAAGAGCATATAGAGGCGATATAATTCTACAGATAGACTATTATACAACAGAAAATAATCCTCCACCACTACAAACACTTTCCAAAAACTATCTTGATTTATTGCATAAACCAATGCCCGAGATTGATAATCTTGTAGGAATTCTATTTAAAGACGATAGTCAAATAAAAATATTAATAGCAAATTATCATCTGAATGAGTATGGTGATAATAATCCCCAAATAAGAATAAATACAAGTACTCTCAAATCGTTTTACGAAGATATCTCTTTGGCTTATCGAATTATTAGAAATGACTTTAGTGATAAAGATTATTCTAATAATTACAAATTTGAAGAATATTTAAAAGATGAAGATTTAGACGATAATACTGATGTGTACCATGATTACAATGACTTATTAAAGAACCAAGCCAAGATTAAAGAAACATTTGGAGAACAATATTTTTTAGCACGCGAGTTTCTTTATAAAAAGGAAATTCAAGAACGCTACCTAAGCTTTAACCGAATCAATATTTATGATTTAGTCCATTTATTTCAATCAGAGTTTCCTGATAACAGAAAATACAAAGACGATAAGCGTTTTGTAAAAATTTGGGATTCGACAAAGAATTATGTTTTCTTAGCTTCTGATTACTTCGATTTAGGTAAAGCTCCCTCAGATGAGGGTGACTCAAAAATTTTAAAAGCACAACTGAGAGAACAGCTGAATGAATTTAAAAAGAAAAAGCCTGCTCTTTTCCCATTCCTAGTTCCATTGAGTATCATTGTCCTGTTTGTGCCTCCAAAACAAAATGTAGTTGATTTAGATAATCTTGCTCGAAATTATATTGTACCATTCATAAATGAAATTTTAAGACCTCCTGCTACACATTCGAAAGTAATGACGGACTTCTCATTTTTTAAGCAGGACTCAGAAATCCATCAAAAGTATCATCCAAATTCGCTCACAAATTATCAAATACTCCAACTTCCCAGACAGGACAATTCACCAGAAAATGGAGAAATAAAATTTGTGCTGACAAATGGTGACACGATATATAAAAATGTAAGAAATACAGTTGATGACATAATTAGAAAATGGGAATGAAAAAAAATACGGTTGGTAACAAATTGTATATGGCAGGCGGGGGTTTTAGCGGTCTGACAAGTCAGACCTCGTGCCCACTTTCCTGCGGGTCTGACAGGATTTCTTTTCGAAATCCCGCCCGACCACATACAAGTGACCGTTAACTGCAAGTTTAAAAAAAGACCAAAATGCAAATTGAGAGAATTGAGAATCAACTAAAAAAATCTGAAGTCACAGAACATGTGATTAATATTTTAAAAGCAACACTATCAACAGTTCCTTTTGCTGGTGGACTCGCTTCTTTGATTTCAGATTATATTCCGTCTCAAAGACAAATTAGACTCGAAGAATTTGCCGAAAATATAGCTAATGATTTATTGACTCTAAAAGATAAAATAAATGAAAGCTACATTAAGACTGACGAGTTTGCATTTATTTTCGAAAAATGCTTTAAAGGAGCAGTTGAAAATTACCAAAAGGAGAAAATCATTGCGTTTAAAGCAATCTTAATTAACTCGTTGATAGAATTTGATATTACTCAAACAGAGAAAGAGTATTACTTAAACTTGGTTGAAAACTTGTCGACTTTGCATATTCAAATTTTATCGTTCATGGCATTTCCTCATGAATATTTGAAACTTAATGAACTTCCTGAATCATGTATAAATGGTGGATTTAGCAATTTTTTCCCAAGTGTAATTCCCTATGTTTCAATTGAGACAATAAAAATCGCTTTTAAAGATTTGCATGACTATGGATTTCTAAATACTGATAGCGGAATATTTGGGACAATGACCGCAAGTCAAGGATGGAATTTACTTGGAGACAGAGTTTCTAAAAATGGAAGAAAATTCATTGACTTTATAACCCTAAATTATTAGGTATATGAGAAGCAATTTTGCAAGTTTTATTATAGAAATTGTGGGGGCTTTTGTTGTTTGGGCTTTTAAAGGATTTAAAGGTAGTCTATCTGAAGAAATGTCTGGTCCATTTGAATCAAATAGGAAAACTTTGAGAAATGCTTTGATTTCTTTCGCAATTCTATTTCTAATTATTGCAATTGCATACAAATTTCAAGACAAGAAAACTAAAGAGCCTAATAAAAACGTGTATGAAATAATAATAGAAAAATGAAAAACCAGCAGTTAACACGGTACATATTGCAGGGCGGGGTTCGGTGGTACGCAAACTGCGTCCCGAGACTTCGGGATCGTTTCGCAGTTCCGTGTCCGCCAGAAGGCGGACAGGAACGCCCGCCTGAACGGACGGGCAGGCTCTCTCCCGAGTCCTCGGGACCCCGACAACATGTACCAACCGTTAGCAGCAAAAATATAATCGCATTTAATGAAAGTTAGTTTATTATTAATCGGAATACTGTTTTATATAAATTGTAGTGCATGTAGATGCCCAAAAGAAGAACGGGACAGTACTGTCCATAAAGCGATTCTCAATTCAGACTTAATTTTCATTGGAGAATTAATTTCATGCGAATACGATGACCCATTTGTTAAAGCTTATCAGTTCAAAATCAATGAATTTTTCAAAGGTGACTACCAGCGAGATACAATTAATGGATGCATAACAGGAATGTGCTCCGAAATTCCTAGAGAACCTGGACTTTGGATAGTTTATGCATCACAAATAAATGATTCAACAATTGAAATAAACAATTGCAGTCCGACAATTTCTCTGACAAGAACAAATATCGTGATTCCGCCACCTTCAATATTTACTGAGTTTAAAAACCAAACTTCAGACTCATTAAAAGTGAAGATATATACACTTGAAAGAAAAATTGATGGGTTAAATTATTGGTTGTCTGACTTAGAAAAACTTCGAAAATATAAGAGAGATCACAATATAATAATCGAAACAAGAAATGAAAACAGACAAATTTATTTGATAACATTTCTCGCTTTAATGAATTTAGTTTTACTGACAATCGTATTTATAAAAATAAGAAAATAATGTCAGCGCTAACACAGTACATATTGCAGGGCGGGGTTTGGTGGTACGCCAACTGCGCCCCGAGGCTTCGGGATCGTTTCGCCTGGTGTTTAGTTTAACCACGCGATGCAATCGCGCGAGAGTGAGGCTGTAAAACCTATGCATAGTCGATTAATAAAACCGACAGTTAACATATCGCACTACTACAAGCCTTTTTCCACTGCTAAACCCGTAAATTAGTATTTTAACACCCTGCAGCTTCGAACGATTCTTGCTTACTCGCTGTTATTAAAATATAAGGAACCGAAATAGAAATCTGATGGCAAAATTATTCTTACTCAATCCCGATTTTATCGATAAAAAGCGCGAAGACAACATCCGTTACTTTTGTCCGCATGCCGCACAAATGCTGGGTGTACTAAACTATTACCCCAGGTTGAAGGAACTGCTCGAAGTGGTTTATATCAATTTTGAACGTCCGCGTAAAGTGTTGGTCGACCTGATAGGCGAAGAAAACCAGAGTTGCCCCAACCTGGTGATTCCAAAATCGGAAGTCACTTCCGACGACGATCTCAGCTATTTTGATTCCTACGGCGAGTATTATTTTCAGAATAACGAGGAACTGATCTACCGCTACCTCTTGGAAAAATACGGGATTGGGATACCTCACTAGATAAAGTAGTGAGTAGTGAATCTTAAGTAGTGAGATTTGAAAACGCTGCAATAAATAGCTAACATTTTAAGTTTTTCCACAAAACAAAACGTAGCCTGCTTCGGTACTCCGGGTTTCCGACGACACTGGTAGTGTCAAATATTTATAGTCCGGAGTCTTAACTCCGGGACACAGAGGCGAAAATGCCCTCGTCCGGCGACGAAAGTTGATGAGAGCTGGTTCGACTTTCCGGACGAAATAATCCAGACTTACACTAGAGATCGTCGACTCTAAAAAATCAATATTGAATAGTTTCTTGAATCTCGTTATGGCTTAACAATGAATCAGCGCTTTTCGTTCGCGGCCGTCCATCAAAACCGAAAGCGGTTTGTTAAAACGAACATGCTTAACAAACTCGGTTTCGTGCAACACCTCCTGTTGTTCCAGGGCTTCCAATTTCAGTTTCGATTTCTGCGACTGGTGCGGAACCGAGAAATATCCCACGTTCATGGAAGTAACATTGTGGAAGAAATGCGAACCCAGCGAGCCATCGAGCGGAAAATCGGGCAAACCCATTTCAATGATGATACGCGCCCGTGAAATACCCGACCATAACACCGGAATTCCGGTAAAGGGATCGCGCGACCCCCAACGCCCCGGCCCGATAAGGATATAGCCCTTGCCCAGATCATCTATTTTCTCGTTCAGTTGCTTAATTTCCGCAGCTATTTGTTTGGTTTTCATCCGGTCGAATTTTTCCGGGTCAACATACACCACATCCCTGATGTTTTGGATCATTCCGTTGCCCATACCGCGTTCGGCATACATAAACACCTTGTCGTCGGGTATCGCATTGATGTCAACTTCTACCTTCTCTTCAATCCTGATCAGTGGTTTTATCTGCAGTAGATACAAGGTTGGCAATCCGTTTTCGGCCGGTTCAATATCGATGGCGTATTCTATTTCCACCGGCGATCCCATGGCTTCCTTAAACAATTTCAACAAGAGTTGCAAAGCATCAGCCAGCGGCAGGTGATTGTATTTTAGTATGTTCGCAAAATCGATCACTTTAGGCCCGTTTCCCTGAATACCGGGAATCAGGTCGTCGTTCTCTATCGAATAAGTGGATGCCGAATGTTCCAGTGTTCCGTCCTCTTCGGCCTCTTTTATGCGGTATTTTTGGATGGCTGCATCCTCGCCACCGCCAACCAGATCAAAATCAGGTTTTGCCAGATCGATGGCATAAAACTGCTTTTGGGTATCGCGTAACTGGTCCTTTAAGGACGAGGCATTCAGGTTCGGATACCGTGGGCAAAAACGAAACGAATTCTCGCCACCCACCACGTACATTCCCAGTCCAACGGCTGCAACCGAAAAGCCGTCGTTCGGTTCCATATACGAAATGGGATAGTAATTATATGATTGTGCCACCCCCGAAAGCGTTGGGTAAAACTTGTTATTGTAATCGTGACCCACTACTTCCTGGATGATCACAGCCATTTTTTCTTCTTCGATCTTGTAATTCACCGCATCGAAATAAGCTTGTGCCGAGTCGGTAAAAATACTCGAATACACCAGTTTGATGGCGGTTTCCAGCTGTCGGTAACGCACATTTATATCTTCATGATTATTCGGAATGAGGTAAGTTGCATATACTCCGGAGAAAGGTTGAAGCAGCGAATCTTCAAACAGCCCGGAAGAACGGACGGCAAGTGGACTGGTCATCACCTCCAGGTAATCCATGAGTTTTTTCCGCATCCGGTCGTCAAACTCCGAATCGAGGAAATGTTCGCGGATGGCATCATAATCATTCAGCGAATAAATATCGTCGTAGAGGTTGTTCATCTCCACAAACTTATCGAACTCCAGAGCGCCAATAACTGCCGTTGACGGAATGCGAATGTTCATGTTGGGTATGAACTTCAGGAAATCGATATTTTCGATGAAATTACAGATGAAAGCCACACCTCTCCCCTTTCCGCCCAGCGAGCCTTTGGCCATGCGCACAATATAGCGGTTTGAATTGACTACCTCTTTGTCGAAATTCACGATGGTGCCCCGCAATTTCTCGAACCTGACTGTCGTGAAAACATCGAGGCAGAACTGGCGCAGCAATTCGGGCGAATCGAAATCCGATAACTGAACCGGGCGCAAACGTTCGGCCATGTTGATCTCGCCACGCGCCATCAGCCAGGTCGAAAAGGAGTTCCGGCTACCATGGTATTGCAATGCTCCTGCCGGAATTACACGCAACTTCTCCTGGAATTCACTCAGGTTTCGTGCTTCAGAAATCGGAAGGCCGTCCATTCCTTTAAACACAAAATTACCAAATCCCAAACGGCGGTACAGGAAATTCAGAATGTCCATCGACAAACTTTCCGAGTTTTTATTTATAAAATCGGCACCGATTTCTTTGGCACGTTGCGCATTGGTTATATCGTGCGACTGCAACAGCAACGGGATCGGAAACTTGCGCGTTCGGTTGGCATATTTCAACAATTCGATACCAGCGTCTTCATTCTCCTTTCCATCTTTTTCGAATTTTACATCCGAAATCACACAAAGCATATAACGGCGGTAACTGTTAATGAATTTTACCGCTTCCTCGTAATTATCCACCAGAATAACCTTTGGGCGCGCGCGCATCCTGAGGATCTTATGCAGCTCGTCCTTGGCATCTTCTTTCACCAGCACCTGCGTTTGGGTCATCACGGTGGTAAACAAAACCGGCAGGTAACGCGAATAATACTGAATGCTGTCCTCTACCAGCAGAATGACCCGGACATTTCCGTTTTGTGTATCGCGGGCCACGTTTTTTATGTCTTCGATGTATTTGATCATGGCCATAAAAACATTCGAATTACCGTTCCACACAAAAATGCGGTCGATGAAATCGAACTTACGTTTCTCTAGCTGAAAATAACGCAGATCGGCATTGTTGTTTACGAGTAAAAGCAAGGGAACACGCGGGCGCATATTCCTGATGGCCTTTGCCGTGTCAACCGGCGAATCTTTATCCACCCCCGCCATTACAATGATCAGGTCGAAATCAAGGTGTTCCAGTGTGAGCAAGGCATCTTCTTTGGTGTGTACACTGGTAAAACGCGGTGCCGCATACAAATTCAGCTGCAGGTATTCTCCAAAGATCTTATCACTGAACTGCCCCTCGCGAACGATGGAATACGAATCATACAAAGTCGCGATCAGCAGTACCTCCTTTACTTTTGTGGGCATCAGTTCCTGAAAAATATCACGGTCGGTTTTCCGCTTTTTATATAGGGTAGTCAAAGAAATATTGTCGATATCCATCTGTTCGAATTTAGATTTTGAAGTTAGCCAATTTTTGGTTTTTGTTGCTGAAATCCGGACACAAAAAATCCAGAAGAAAGCTCTCCTGGATCTAAGATACTTAGTCATCAGCTCACTCCCAGTTTGAACAGAAAGTGAGCAGATGACTTGCTATGCTCTAATCTACTTATACTGTAAGGATGTCATCTTTTAAAAAGATGACATCCTTTTACTTTTTACGGTTAGTCTAATTTGTGAATCACCAAACCCGAGCGAAGTTTTGGCTCGAACCAGGTGGTTTTTGGCGGCATAATATTTCCGCTGTCGGCAATGTTGATCAGTTGATCCATTGACACCGGATACAAGGCAAAAGCTGCTTTCATTTCACCCGAATCAACGCGGCGTTTCAATTCGCCCAAACCGCGGATTCCTCCAACAAAATCGATACGTTTCGAAGTACGTAAATCTTTAATGTCGAGGATTGGATCGAGTACCTGTTTCGAAAGGATGGTTACATCCAGAATTCCGATCGGGTCTGAATCATCAAACGTGCCTTCTTTGGCTGTGAGTTTGTACCAGTTTCCTGAAAGGTACAGGCTGAACTCGTGCAATTTGCCGGGTTTGTAAATTTCCGGGCCCATATTTTCCACATCAAAACCCTTCGACAGTTCAGCAAGAAAATCCACTTCCGACAGTCCGTTCAAATCAGCTACCACTCGGTTATAGTCAATGATCTGCAACTGGTTATCCGGAAAATGAACCGCCATAAAAAAGTTGTATTCCTCATCACCGGTATGACTTGGATTCTGAGCTGTTTTTTCCAAGCCAATACGAGCCGCAGCTGCCGTACGGTGATGCCCGTCGGCAACATAGGTAAACGGAACTTTTTCAGCAAAAAGCTGCTCGAGTTTAGTATTTGTTTCAGCGTCGTTAATGGTCCAGAAATGATGTCCGAAACCATCCTCGGCTGTAAAATCGTAATCTGCGTCCTGATTTTTTACGATTGATTCAACAATCGCATCAATTTCAGGAACGGCTTTGTAGGCAAAAAATACCGGTTCGATGTTGGCATTCAGGTAACGCGTCAATACCATGCGGTCCTCCTCTTTTTCGGGGCGGGTAAGCTCGTGCTTTTTAATGATGCCGTTTTCGTAATCGGCACAGGCAGCTGCCCCCACGATACCGTATTGGGTGATACCATTCATGGTTTGCGCGTAAATGTAATACTTCGCCTGTTCGTCCTGCTTCAACCAGCCTTTCTCCTGAAAAGCCACGAAATTCTCCACGGCTTTGTTGTACACCGTTTCAGAATGAATGTCCTCAACTTCGGGACATTCGATCTCGGCTTTGGTAATGCGCAGCAAAGATTTTTCTTTTCCTTCAGCCATTTGCGCCGCTTCCTCCGAGTTCATTACATCGTAAGGTAAACAAGCCAGTTCTTCAACAATTCCACTTTCAGGTCGAAGGCCTTTAAAAGGTTTTATAATTGCCATATTATTTTTTACAGTTATTGTGTTAATGAGTATTTGAGTGAATGCGTAAGTTTCACCCGGTAACCTAACACAGATTTTGAAGCAAAAATAGCTATTTATTCAGTTTCCTATTTAAATATTTTTTGTACCCCGCAGCTAATTTCGATAATTCGACCAAATTTGTTCTTGACTCTACATATTTTTGTTCATCCATATAATTTCTTCGGAATGCGATTGTAGAACAAGCCAAACATTCTCGAATTGAGCCACGAACTATGCGCAAATATCTTATGGCTAACGGTATACTCTCGCCATAACCTTCTGCAATATTCAGCGAAATCGAAGTTGCAGCCCGGTTCAATTGGCTTCCTAATTCAAAGCGTTCTTCTTTCGGAAACAGCATTACCAAATCGTAAACAACGTCAGTGTAATCGAGTGACTTTTTGTACAATTCCAACGATTCAAAATCGAAGAAAGTGGAATGAGGATAGTTTTTCATAATAATTGATTTTTAATTGAAATCAAAAGTTACAAAAAACTGAGCTCTTTACTCAATCACCCATTTACCCAATCACTATTCTTACTTATTCACCTGATGAGTAGCATCATTGTTTTCGAAATAGCCGACAATTTGCTCGGCGGCAGCAACACCTGCGTTGAGGTTAGCTTCAGCCGTTTGTGCACCGGCCTTTTTAGGTGTAAAGAAATACCTTCCGGGGAATTTCTCAACAAACTCAGCTTCGGCATCCGGAGTGAGGTCCGACATGTATTTGATGCCCGGTTTCTCTTCCATTATTTTAATGAGATCGGGCTCGTTGATTACTTCTTTGCGGGCAGTGTTTACGATGATACTTCCATCTTTCAGATGCTTCAGAATATCGTAGCTTACCGATTTAATATGCACACCCCGCGCAGGCACATGAATGGAAACAATGTCGCTTTTTTCGTATAACTGCTCGAGTGAGTTGGTTACTTTCAGACCAATTGCTGCAGCGGCTCCTTTACTGTATTGGGTGTAAACGATCACTTTCATTCCCATGGCGCGAGCAATACGGAAAACATTGCGGGCGACATATCCAAAACCATGCAAACCAAGTGTTCGTCCGCGCATTTCGCCACCCGGTTTTCCCGAATACAACTCGCGTAACCCAAAAATCGCCAACCCGATAGCCAGTTCGGCCACCGCGTTCGCATTTTGTCCGGGTGTATTCATCACAACAATGTTTCGTTTCGTGGCAGCTTCCAGATCAACATTGTCGTAACCGGCACCTGCACGTACAACGATCTTTAATTTCTTTCCGGCTTCGAGGACTTCCTCATCAAACTTGTCACTACGGATAATGGCGGCTTCCACATCGGCAACCGCGTCAAGCAATTCCGGTTTCGACGCATAACGCTCGAGCATAACTAGCTCGTAGTTTTCCTTATCAAATATTTTACTGATTTTTTTTATGGCTACGGGAGCAAAGGGTTTTTCGGTAGCAATTAGGATTTTTCTCATCGTATTGATTTCTTTTTATTAAACTTGATTCACAAAAACTCATAAAAGTGAGAACGATTGGCAGCTCCTGAAAAACTGCCGATGAAAAAAATGCAGGACTTTCACCCTGCATTTTCTGAACTATTTGAACTATTTCGTTTTTTCAAATTCCTGCATGGTCTCTATCAGTGCCTTAACACTGTCGACCGGCATGGCATTGTAAATCGACGCCCTGAATCCTCCAACCGAACGGTGGCCTTTTATTCCAACCATTCCTCTCGCGGTTGCAAAATCGAGGAATTCTTTTTCTGCTTCTTCGTAGCCCGGAGCCATTACAAAAGTTACGTTCATTAGCGAACGGTCTTCTTTATTTGGCACAGTGCTCGCAAAAAGTTTATTACGATCGATTTCGTCGTAAAGCATTCCTGCTTTTTCGATGTTCACTTTTTCAATAGCTTCAACACCGCCAAGTTCTTTTAACCAGCGCAAGGTTTGTAAACTGGCAAAAACAGGAAGTGTTGATGGTGTATTAAACATCGATTCGCTACCGATGTGCGTACGGTAATCGAGCATTGTTGGGATCGGACGATCAATTTTCCCGAGTGCTTCGTCTTTAACAATCACCAGTGTTGCACCCGATGGTCCCAGGTTTTTCTGTGCTCCTGCATAAATGAGGTCGTATTTAGCCACATCAACCGGGCGCGAGAAAATATCAGACGACATATCAGCCACCAACGGAAGACTTACTTCCGGAGCATCCACCTTAGTACCAAAAATGGTATTGTTGCTGGTGTAGTGCAGGTAGCTGGCATCGGCTGGCACCTCGAATTGTTTTGGGATGTAGTTAAAATTGGCGTCGGCAGACGAAGCAACTTCCACCACTTCGCCAAAAAATTTGGCTTCTTTTATGGCTTTTTTCGACCACGCACCGGTGTTCAGGTAAGCGGCTTTTTTATCCATTAAATTGTAGGGCGCCATTAAAAACTGGAGACTGGCACCTCCCTGTAAGAAAAGTACAGAGTAGCCTTCCGGAACTTTTAGCAGTTCTTTTACCAACGCTACTGCTTCGTCCATAACTGCCACAAATTCTTTGCTGCGGTGCGACACTTCCATAACCGAAAGGCCGGTACCGGCAAAGTTCATAACAGCTTCGGCCGTCTTTTCCTTTGTGAATTCAGGCAGAATTGATGGTCCTGCATAAAAATTGTGCTTCTTCATAAATACAACAATTAAGGTGAATAATTTTTAATCCGTTCCTGTAAACACCTCTTCAAAGTTCAGGATAAATTGGTGTTTATCAGATGAGAAAAATCAAGTTTATATCTATTCTTATGAGTTTTAAAACATTGATATACAACACAGAATCAATTGACAGATGTCATTTATACTGTCAGCAACAGTTTAAGTTTTTCGGAATCAAGCTGTTGTTTTGTACAAATTTATTGGATTCTTGTTATTAATGGGTAGCAAAGGCATGAGAAATATCACTTTTTCGAGATATTTAAACAGAATTTAATTTGAAGTGATTTTTACGTTGTGATCTGAGGTAGGCAAACATGAAATTCAACAGCAGCACTACAAAAAAAATTTCCACATTTCCTTTTTCTGAAATGGAAGAATTACTGAATCAAAGTTGTATTCCAAATGAATTATCCCTTCGAAACATCGTTTTTATATTTTACTCAGTCTGAATACCTTCGAATAACTGCTCATTTAAATTTTGTGTTCCTTTTCTTCGAATACTTTGTGAAGGTTAATGGTGTCACTCTTCATGGCTCGTTTTTCACGTTTTTCGAGCCGCTTTTCCTTCATGCTTTTTTTGGGAGATTTTTTCGCACTTCGTTGTGCTTCATGGAACTTCGACATGGCTGCTAATTTTAAAATGAACAACTTATGTTATCGTTTCGCTCTCACAAAATTACACTGAAAATGAAACACCTACGCCATTTTAGAAGAATATATTTCTCTTGATTTCTTCGAGCTGAGAACAAGATTTCAAGAGGCTTTCGTAGCCGGATACCAATAAAAAAGGCTGCCTTATTAAAAGCAGCCCCTTCAGTTTTGATTCGTTTTATTGATCTAGATAAAAGGCAATTTTACGATTTCAGCAGGAATATTTTTATTCCTGATCTTTACAAAAATTTCGGTACCAAAAGCCGAATATTCTTTTGCCACGTAGCCCATTCCAATTCCTTCGTTCAGTACCGGCGACATGGTTCCCGATGTAACATGACCGATAACAGAATCTTCGGCATTTACCAGCTCGTAGCCGTGGCGCGGAATTCCACGTCCCCGCAACTTAAATCCACGCAGGCGGCGTGTCACTCCCTCGTTTTTCTGCATGGTCAGCAATTCGCGGTCGATAAATTCTCTTCCGTTGTTGAATTTGGTAATCCAGCCCAAACCGGCTTCAATCGGCGAAGTAGTATCGTCGATATCGTTTCCGTAGAGGCAGTACCCCATTTCCAAACGAAGCGTATCGCGTGCGGCCAAACCAATTGGCTTTATTCCCAATTCTTTACCGGCATCGAAAATGGCATACCAAACGTGTTCGGCAGTGTCGTTATTAAAATACAGCTCGAAACCACCGGCACCGGTGTATCCTGTTGCCGAGATGATCACATTGTCGACTCCCGCAAAACGATCGACAGTAAACGTATAGAATTTTATTTCTGAAAGATTTACATCGGTAAGTTTCTGCAAAACGGCAATGGCACGTGGCCCCTGAATGGCAAGCTGGCTCATGCTGTCGGAAGCATTTTCGAGCTCGGCTCCAATTTCCTCGTTCTGCTGAACAATCCAGTTCCAGTCTTTTTCGATGTTGGAAGCATTAACAACCAACAAGTATTTTTCGGAACTGTAACAATACACCAGGAGGTCGTCGACGATACCGCCTTTGCCGTTTGGCATGCAGCTGTATTGCGCCTGACCGGGAGCAAGATGCCTAGGATCGTTTGAATTGATCATTGCAACCAAATCAAGGGCTTTTGGCCCTTTCACCCAGATCTCGCCCATATGCGATACATCAAAAACACCAACTCCTTCACGAACGGTCATGTGTTCATCTTTGATACCCGAATATTCAATCGGCATCTCATATCCGGCAAATTCAACCATTTTTGCCCCAAGGCTTTTGTGTATCTTATTAAAAGCTGTAGTCTTCATTTTTTGCTTAGTAAATTAGGTGCAAAACTATAGATTAGGACTGTTCATTCACATGAAATTTATCAGTCATTAATTGGAATTATTCTTCCATAATTTTGCAAATTTGCCCGAAAGTACAAAAATGAACGACAGCTTTCAATACATTCGCACAAAACAAGTAGAAGAAATTTCAGCAGGCGACAATGAATTTCTTATTGAACTGGTTGACATCTTCCTTTCCCAAATACCTGATTTTGTGGCAAAAATGAAGACTGAACTGGAGGCAAAAAACTGGTTAAATCTGGCCCGTGAAGCACATACAGCAAAATCTTCGGCCATGACCTTTGGAATGGATGAAACAGGCGTGCTCTTAAAAAAAATTCAGTTGAACTGCGAGGAAAATGAATTGGAGCATGTACCCGAAATGGTAAAACATGCTGTGGAACAGTTGGAAGGTGCCGTCCCCGAACTGGAACAATTCAAAAAATCGCTTTAACTATATCTGAAAATGATAAACGAAACCATTGGTTGGGTCGGAAATATTTTATTCGCCGTATGTGGCATTCCGCAGGTAATAAAAACCTACCGCAGCAAAAGTGCAAAAGATTTGAGCCTCTTGTTTTTGTGGCTGTGGTTGTTGGGCGAGCTCTTAACTTTTGTCTACATTATAGTAGGAGATTGGGAAACAGGCATCGCCCATTTCCCACTCTATTTTAATTATATGGTGAATATTTTTATGGCGCTGTACCTGATCTGGGCCAAATACACCTACCCTAAAAAATATCCGGTTCATTAATTTTTGAACACCAGTTGTCCGTTTTGTACATCAACAACAATTGCTTTTTCTTTGTCGACTGTGCCCGCCAAAATCCGTTTCGAAAGTTCGTTCAGCACATTTCGCTGCAGCACACGTTTTACGGGACGAGCTCCAAAATGCGGATCATAGCCAATCGTTGCCAGGTAATCGGTGGCTTCTGGTGTGATGGTAATTTTAATATCGGCTCCCGACATGCGTTTTACAACCTGGTTGAACTGTAATTTCACAATCTCACGAATAGCGTCTTTTGACAGCGGTGTAAATACGATCGTTTCATCAATGCGGTTCAAAAATTCCGGTCTGATGGTTTTTCGCAGCAGTTCGAGCAACTGATTTTGCGTTTTCTCCAGTACCATCAGTTCATTCTCATCGCTCATGGTCTCATAATTCTCCTGAATGATGTGCGAGCCGAGGTTCGATGTCATAATAATAATGGTGTTTTTGAAATTCACCGTCCGGCCTTTGTTATCGGTCAAACGCCCGTCATCGAGCACCTGAAGCAGTACGTTGAACACATCGGGATGTGCTTTTTCAATCTCGTCGAAAAGGACTACCGAGTAAGGTTTGTGGCGAACAGCTTCGGTCAGCTGGCCACCTTCGTCGTAACCAACGTATCCAGGAGGCGATCCGATCAGTCGGGTCACCGAGAATTTTTCCTGATATTCCGACATATCGATACGCGTGATCATGTTATCGTCGTTAAACAGGTATTCAGCCAGTGACTTTGCCAGCTCGGTTTTACCTACTCCCGTTGTTCCGAGGAAAATAAACGAACCAATCGGACGCTTGTCATCCTGCAATCCTGCCCTGCTTCGGCGAACAGCATCAGAAACAGCAATAATGGCCTCATCCTGACCGATAACGCGTTTGTGCAGTTCGTCTTCCATGTGCAACAGTTTTTCACGCTCGCTCTGCAACATTTTGGTAACCGGAATTCCGGTCCAGCGGGCCACCACTTCAGCAATGTCTTCGGTATCCACTTCTTCCTTAATCAGGCTCTCGCCTTTTTTCATCTCCTCGAATTCCTGCTGAAGCCTTTCGATATCGGCTTCGGCTTCTTTTACTTTGCCATAGCGCAATTCTGCTACCTTTCCGTAATCTCCCTGACGCTCGGCCTGCTCGGCTTCAAACTTCAGTTGGTCGATCTCTTCTTTTCTTTTCTGAATAGCTTCGATTACCGCTTTTTCCGATTCCCATTTGGCGCGCAAACGCGACTGCTCTTCTTTCAGGTTCGAAATCTCCACATTTAAAGCCTCCAGCTTTTTCTTATCGTTTTCACGTTTAATAGCTTCGCGTTCAATCTCGAGCTGTTTTACCCGGCGCTGAATCTCATCCAGTTCCTCGGGTACAGAATCAATCTCAAGCCGAAGTTTAGCAGCAGCCTCATCCATCAAGTCGATTGCCTTATCGGGCAGAAAACGATCGGAAATATAACGCTGCGATAATTCAACCGCGGCAATAATTGCATCATCTTTTATCTGCACCTTGTGGTGGTTTTCGTACTTTTCCTTAATTCCACGTAAAATGGAGATTGCGCTCAAGGTATCCGGTTCATCCACATGAACGATCTGAAAACGACGCTCCAGGGCTTTATCCTTTTCGAAGTATTTTTGATACTCGGCCAAAGTGGTTGCACCAATGGCACGCAACTCTCCCCTTGCCAAAGCAGGTTTCAGAATATTGGCCGCATCCATGGCACCCTCGCTTTTCCCGGCCCCAACCAACGTGTGTATCTCATCGATAAACAAGACCACCTCGTCATTTGACTGTACGACCTCATTTACAACTGCTTTCAAACGTTCTTCGAATTCACCTTTGTATTTGGCTCCTGCAATCAGTGCACCCATATCGAGCGAGAAAACCTGTTTCGATTTCAGGTTTTCAGGAACGTCACCTCGCACAATCCGGTGTGCCAAACCTTCGGCAATAGCTGTTTTCCCTGTTCCCGGTTCGCCCAAAAGAATCGGATTATTTTTGGTACGACGCGAAAGTATCTGCAATATCCTGCGGATCTCTTCATCGCGGCCAATCACCGGATCAAGTTTACCCAACCTGGCACGTTCGTTCAGGTTAATGGCAAAACGATTCAGCGAATTAAATTTGTCTTCGGCAGTCTGGCTGTCCACCTTCGATCCCTTTCTGAGTTCTTCAACCGCCAGTTTTAATTCCTTTTTGGTAATACCATTGTCTTTCATCAACTGACTGGTAGAATCTTTAACCTCAAGCAGACCCAATAAAATGTGTTCAACCGAAACATACTGGTCGCCCATTTCCTGGGCAAGCCCCAATGCTTTTTGCAAAGCCTGGTTGGCACCCGATGATAAATAAGCTTCGCCACCCGATACTTTCGGATACGATTCAACGATTTTATTTAATGCTTGCTGAAAAATGGAAGTGTTCACCCCCAGTTTTTTAAGCAAAAATTCGCTCACATTCTCCGCCGAATGCATTACACCCCGCAGTATATGACCGGTTTCAATGGCTTGTTGATTATTGGCCTGCGCAATTTGAAAAGCCTGTTGAATGGCTTCCTGCGACTTTATGGTAAAATTGTTCATATTCATAGCTGCATTCCTTTCAATAATTCGACAAGTCACAATTCAAAACTCAAGCCATAACTTACTGAATGACAGTTTGTCTCGAAGAATACAAAAAGAATGAAACTATTTCAGAAAATGAATAAAAAGAAGGTAAATATGGCAGTTGAAAGCACAAAAAAACAGGAATGATCAATATCACTCCTGTTTCCTAACCTAACCAAATCTATTCTCTATGAAAAAACACTAAAACTATTCAAATTTTATATTCACAAAAATACGGTGGAATTTAGTTAACGCATACCAACGTAAGTTAAAGAATGTTAACGTCCAAAATTGGTTATTTTTAAGGTTTGGCTGAAAGCCCCGAAAATAAAAACATGCGGCAAAATAATGCACGAAATTCTCTGGTGAAGATTACAAATAAAATCATCGAACTCCTGATTCAATCAGTCAAATAATTCGAGAATAAGGAGCAAATGTTAAAAACAAGATATGAAAATATTGTACTACTTTCATATAGAAATATTTATCACTATACTTCAGTCACTTAAGCCCTTAAAAACTTTCAATTTTTAAAAAATAAGAGTACTTTAGCTGCCCGTTTTTAAAACGATTCTAATTCTAATTTATATAACTAAAAAATACATTTTATGGCAAAGCATGTATATACCTTCGGGGCTGGAAAAGCAGAAGGTAAAGCAGACATGAAAAACCTCCTGGGAGGTAAAGGTGCGAACCTGGCAGAAATGAACCTTATCGGTGTGCCCGTTCCTCCGGGATTTACTATTACCACCGAAGTTTGTACCATGTACAACGAAAAAGGCCAGCAAGCAACTTTCGACTTGATTAAACCTGAAGTTGAAGCAGCTGTTGCTTTAGTTGAAGAACTTACAGGTACAGTATTCGGAAGCAAGGAAAACCCTTGTTTGATGTCGGTTCGTTCAGGAGCACGTGCATCAATGCCTGGCATGATGGATACCGTGTTAAACCTTGGAATGAATGATGATGCTGTTGAAGGTATCGCAAAAAAATCAGGCAATTCTCGTTTTGCCTGGGATTCATACCGTCGTTTTGTACAAATGTACGGCGATGTTGTTATGGGAATGAAACCTGAAAGTAAAGAGGAAATTGATCCATTCGAAGAAATTATTGAAAATTTAAAAGAAGAAAAAGGAATACACCTTGATACTGATTTTACAACAGACGATTTAAAAGAATTAGTAAGACGTTTTAAAGCAGCAGTAAAAGCACAAACCGGAAAAGATTTCCCAACCGATCCATGGGAACAACTTTGGGGATCTGTTGCCGCAGTATTTGGTAGCTGGAACAATCCACGTGCTATTTATTATCGCAGAATGGAACAAATTCCTGACGAGTGGGGGACTGCAGTTAACTGCCAGGCAATGGTATTTGGTAATATGGGCCAAAATTCAGGAACCGGAGTTTGTTTCTCACGTGATGCCGCTACCGGAGAAGATATTTTCAACGGTGAATATCTAATTGATGCACAGGGAGAAGATGTTGTTGCAGGTATTCGTACGCCACAGGAAATTACCCTGGAAGGCTCTAAAAGATGGGCTGCACTTCAGGGAATTAGCGAAGAAGAAAGAGCTTCAAAATATCCTTCACTGGAAGAGTTTATGCCGGAAATGTATCGCCAGCTGAATGAAACTCAGCAGAAATTAGAAGATCACTACAGCGATATGCAAGACATGGAATTCACCATACAGGAAGGTAAATTATGGTTGCTGCAAACCCGTAACGGTAAACGTACCGGTGCTGCGATGGTAAATATTGCCATTGACATGTTGGAAGAAGGTAGAATTGATGAAAAAACTGCACTGAAAAGAATCGACGCTGCAAAATTAGATGAATTGCTACACCCTGTTTTTGATACAGCAGCAATGAAATCGGCTACTGTTTTGGCAAAAGGTTTACCAGCGTCTCCGGGTGCTGCAACCGGTCAGGTTGTATTCTTTGCTGACGAGGCAAGTAAATATCCCGAATCGTTACTGGTACGTGTTGAAACTTCACCTGAAGATTTGGAAGGAATGAACATTGCCAAAGGTATTTTAACAGCTCGTGGTGGTATGACTTCTCACGCTGCTGTTGTTGCCCGCGGAATGGGAAAATGCTGTGTGTCGGGTGCCGGTGCTGTAAAAATTAATTACAAAACCCGCGTAATGACCATCGATGGAAAAGAATTCCACGAAGGTGACTGGATTTCGTTAAACGGAACTACAGGTGAAGTTTATGAAGGTAAAGTAGCAACAATGGATCCTGAATTAAGCGGAAACTTTGCAAAAATCATGGAACTTGCCGACAAATATACTCGTATGGCTGTTCGTACCAACGCCGACTCACCTGCTGATGCAAAAGTTGCACGCGACTTTGGTGCACAGGGAATTGGTCTTTGCCGTACAGAGCACATGTTCTTCGAAGGTGAAAGAATTAAAGCAATGCGCGAAATGATTTTAGCTAAAACTGAAACTGAACGCCGTAAAGCTTTGGATAAATTATTGCCTTACCAACGTGAAGACTTCGAAGGAATTCTGGAAGCAATGGCCGGATATGGTGTAACCATCCGTTTACTTGATCCGCCATTACACGAATTTGTACCACATGAAGAAGCCAACCAAAAAGAGATGGCTGATGAAATGGGAATTTCCGTTGAAGATGTTAAAGCATTGGTAGAAGATTTACATGAGTTTAACCCGATGTTAGGTCACCGTGGTTGCCGTTTAGGAAATACATATCCTGAAATTACTGAAATGCAGGCTCGTGCAATTATTGAAGCTGCCGTAAACCTGAAGAAAAAGGGCGTTGACGCAAAACCTGAAATTATGGTTCCGCTTATTGGTACGGTAAAAGAATTTAAATTGCAGGCCGATATTATTAATGCAACTGCCAAAAAGGTTTTTGAAGAAAAAGGAGCAACTTGTGACTACCTGGTTGGAACAATGATTGAGATTCCACGTGCTGCAATGACTGCTGATTTAGTAGCCGAGCATGCCGAGTTCTTCTCATTCGGAACAAACGACCTTACACAGATGACCTTTGGTTATTCGCGTGATGATGCAGGTAAATTTTTACCAATCTACATTGAAAAAGGTATCTTGAAAAACGATCCGTTCCAGGTTCTTGACCAGGAAGGTGTTGGCCAGGTGGTAAAAATTGGTGTAGATAAAGGCCGCAGCACAAAACCAAACCTGAAAGTTGGTATTTGTGGTGAGCATGGTGGTGAACCATCATCAGTTATGTTCTGCGACAGCGTTGGAATGGACTACGTAAGTTGTTCTCCATACCGCGTGCCAATTGCACGTGTTGCTGCTGCACAAGCAAATATTAAGTAGAAATTACTTAAGCAAAATAGTTAAGAGCTGCTCTTCGGAGTGGCTCTTTTTTTTCTAAAAGTTTTCATGTTATAAGTTCATCAATACCCATCCGCTCATCCTTACCTTCAAGCAAGGAAGGACGATCAGCCATCGTTGCATAGCAAAATCAGATCAATTCTTTGCAAGCTTCCATCTTTCTGGAAGCTGATCGTCTTTCCCTTCCTTGAAGGGAGATCTGCCCGGACAACCAGTCGGACGGGGACCGGAGTGAGGGTAAACTAATTATAAAAATCAGTAACTGCCTTTTCGGTTGGTAATTTGTCTGAATCATACGTATTTTATGGACTTCTCAATATTGAACGTAGAAATACGCATTCAACTTCACGTAGTTCTACGTATGCATTTCGCGTAGAAATACGCTTGTGTGTGCTGTATATCTTCGCGATATTTGTTTCACGGTTTTTTACAAAAGAAATGAAAACATTACATCAAAATATTACGACCATTTCACACCATTTAAATGTAAACTCAAAAACACTTAGGGTACCTTATATTAGCAATATCTCCGTGAATTACTCAACTTTTTTGTCCCACTCGATTACTGTCCCTCTTCCCTGAGCCCGGTGATAAAAAATAAGGTACAATATTCCAACCAGGGGCCACTTTTATTAGTGCCCCTTTTTTCTTGCCTTTTTTGAGAATTATTCGTCTTTATATAACCACGTGTCCAGCCAGCCATTTTATTCATATTAATGATTCGACGTGACTTTCGTCCGGGACAAGCTGCGAACTTTGATCGACCTACTTCGCCGGACGAGAATAATGGTTCTTGCCTTGCCCGGAGTTAAAACTCCGGGTTATTGATATTTGACGCCTCCGGCGTCATCGCATAATTTCTGAATACAAAAAAGAGTGAGCGAATTAAACCTCCACCAACTGGTTTTTGATGGCATAAATGACCAGGCCGGCCACATTGCGGGTATTCGATTTTGATAACAAGCCACGTTTGTAGCCTTCCACCGTACGGGCGCTTAGCGACAACTCATCGGCGATTTCGGACGCTGTAAGCTCTTTACAGATCAGTTCGAGTACCTGAAGTTCACGCTCCGAAAACAAATCTGCATTGTTTACGTCTTTCACCGGAGACACGATTTTCGAGCCACGCATAAACGCACCGGTAAGACTCGACGAAAAATAAAACTCATTTTTCATGGTCATACGGATGGCCAGTTCAAGTTCTTCAGGATCAGCATTTTTCAGCAAATAACCGTCAATGCCTTTATCTACAAGGTGTGTCACCAATTGCACATCCTCTTCCATGCTGATAATGATAATCCGCAAATCGGGATATTTGGCTTTCAAACGCTCTGTGGCTTCCACCCCATCCATAACCGGCATTTGAATATCGAGCAACACGAGGTCGGGAACTTCACCCGACGAATCAATAAGGTCGAGTAACTCTTGTCCGTTGCCAGCTTCCTTCACATCGTTGGTAAAATCGAAATCGTAAAGCAGGGCACAAATTCCTTTTCTGAAAAGTTTGTGATCGTCGGTTACAACAATATTTAATTTTGCCTTATCCATTATCCTTCCAACAAATTATGGCGCAGGTACCTTTCCCGGGTTTCGACTTCAGTTTAAAACGTGCCCCAACAAGTTCGGTGCGGCTTTCCAGGTTTTTCAAACCAAGGCCGGTTGCCATTTTTTCGTTCAAGTCGAAACCTTTACCGTTATCGCACACAACTACTGAAATCCCGCCGGCAAACCTTACATTCACAAAAATAGTTTCGGCCTGGGCATGTTTAATGGCGTTGTTCACCATTTCCTGAACCACTCTGAAAATGGCCAGTTCGGTTTTTACATCTATTCGGTAAGCTTCTCCGCTTTTCCAGCATGCTACTTTTACTTCATCGGCTTTATTGACCCAGTTGGCCATGTCTTCGATGGCACTAAAGAGTCCCAGTTTTTCGAGTGAGGGTGGTAATAACGAACGTGATATTCCCCGTACCTGCGTTATTACTTCATCGAGGTACGATTTGGTTTCGCCGGCTACCTGGCGGGCTTTGTCTTCGCTTTGTTTTTCAATGCGGCCAACATTCAGTTTTACAACCGATAGCATGGCCCCCACTTCGTCGTGAAGGTCCTGCGCAATTCGTTTCCGTTCTTTTTCCTGCGCCTGAATGGTGTTGCGTAAAATTTCTTTTTGCTGATCCTGTTTTACCTGGTTCAGTTCGAGTTGTTTCCGAAGCAATCGTTTCTGGTAGGTAATAAAAAAGAAAAACAAACTACCTGCCAGCACCAACATGCCGACCGTACCCAAAAGGTATACCAGTATTACATCAGAATTTCCCAAGTTAGTTTCTCAATTACTTTCGGATTACGAAAATAGAAATCTATCGGCAGATTTTAGTCAATTTATCAAAATAAAATACGCTGATCCACAATAAATTATTATTCAGATTGCCAGAAAGTAGCGAGCTGTTTTTTAAAATGATTTTAAAGGCTATGAAAAAACATCAAATCGTGGCAGTTTATTGCAAGCACTTGCGGTAGCGGGGACTAATCTAAGTACTTTCATTATCCGTCCGCTATGGCTTTTTGTTGCTTTGCGGCTTTCCAAAAACTGATAACGATTATTACATAAAAAAGCGAAACCAAGCATCCAATAAAAATAGCTACTAAAAGAAGCACATGCAGATCTCTAAGAAGCAAATTGAATAATAAATTGTAAAAGAAATTTGCGGAATATAAAATCAAAATAGAGGAATTCAACCAAACCATGGGATCAGCCGACAACTTACTAATATTAAGCTCATTTAATAACCGGTAGAAATAAAGTAACGAAAAAACAACCAAAATTAAACTACTATAAATCCTCATCTGAGAATATAGTTGTAAACTTTGAATAAAAAGAGGATTAATCAAAGCAAACGTTATGTATATCGCAATTATTAAAGAAATCCATTTCCCTTTTAACACTGGAGCTAAATATGGTTTATAAAATAATGCCAGTAAAGTAAATTCGATAGGGAAGTAAAAGTGTGTAACCGGCATATTATGTAATCCAAGCTTAATCAGCAGAATATTCACGCTATCTGAAAGGACTCCAGCCAATACAAAAAAGTAAAGCAAAAGAAAATCCTTATTTACTCTTTTAATAAAATAACTTCCAACTATAAATGTGATTAACTCTATCGCATAAAAAACATAATAAACATAATAAATGTCTGGCATTAAAAACTAAGAATTATAAATACTTCGTTCATCGCAAAATGGAGGACAAGGTACAGCAAAATCAAAATCTTCCTGCTCTTCATCGGTGCTTGCTGTCAAAGTACTGGCCGATACGCCGCTGATCATTATACTCATGGTTTTTTCAATGCCAAAATCAATTACAGCCTCATCCTTTTTTTGTGCAACAAATAATTCGTGCAATTCGAATTTTGTCAGCAAATAGGCATTCGGATAAATATACTGGCGGTAAGCAGCACCGGGATCTTCGGCATCGAGTTCACCACTGCGCCACTTACGGTAGAGGTGTATACTTTCGATGGCAGCCTGGGTACTGTTCGAAAAATCGATGTTCTTTTTATCGAGCTTGTAAACGGGTGTTTCGTAATCGGCATAAACATCGCCGCTACCCAGTAAAAAGGCTGATACGGCAAAAGCACACAGCACATATTTTCCGTCTTCTTTATTGGCTTCCAGGCCCAGGTAAACACGTACGCGGTTTTCGTTCTCACCAGCCAATGCCTGATAAGTTGCTTTTTGCAAAATGATTTTGGGAACTTTCAGATTGAAGGTTTTATCTTTTTCTTCTTCAAAATTTTGTCGCCAGTTTTTGGCTTTTGCAGCAGGGAGCTGATCTCTTTTTAATTTTTTAGTCATTTTATTCAAGCATTTGGTGGTTTAAAAATAGACAAAAAATCACTTCCAAAAACAAATTCTTAAACATAAAATTGGTTTGGGTGAAAGGGATACTAAAGAATGTCACTTAATGCTGCGAATTATAGAGCCGAAAATTATTATTTAAATGCCGGCGGTCTTCATAAACAGTTGATGATAATTTCAATTACAAAATAGAAATTATACCACCCCACCCCGAAACCTCGGGGTACCCCTCCTCAAAAAGGAGGGGAAATCCGAATTCGATACATAATGTGATTTTCAAAAGATGAGTTTTGAAGTACGATCATTTCTCCTCCTTGTTAAGGAGGAGTATCCTGACCGATTGAGATGAGCGTCAGGAGGAGGTGGTGTTTTCAGTAAGCAATGATTGCTTTTGGCATATTGAGTCCGATGAAGGATTGGTTTCTCAACAAAAAAAATCTACCCGCAAAAACATTCACGGGTAGATGCAAAAACTTTATATGAGGGGAAGGTTTAGTCTAACCTTGCAAAAAATGGGCTTAATAAAAATCGATGTCGAAATTGAAACTAACGCCCGGCCTTACGTAAGCATCGTCGTAAGCATAATACCTTTCGGGATAATGGATCAGACGGAAACCGTAATTCGATGATTCAAAGAACAGATTCCCAACTCTGAAATACAGGTATCCGTTGATGTAAACTCTGTCGTAATAGCCGTCGGGCAAATAGTCGAAAGCAAAACCGTAAGGCAGATCAACCAGGATAAAACCAATTCCCGGACGGTAACGAAAGAAATGCCCATTGTAACTGTAGTAACGGTTGTGGTCGTGATAAAATACCACCGGCTGAACATCGAACCTGCGAATCACGTGTCCGTAATGTGGGTGATGGTAATAATATTTGTGGTAGCGGTACGAGTATGGATTATATCCGTTGTAATAATCGCACCAGCTGTTGTAATTCCAGCGGTAGTGCTCCCATCTTCTGTCCCAGTGATTATGTTTGTAATAATTGTAATGCGCGTAGTAATTTTTGTTTTTATGGTTGTACCTCATATCAGCAGGGCGGTATTTGTCGTTCCAGTATTTACTGCTTCCACGGTAGTCGCGGTTGGGCGAATAACGGCGATCAGATTTATCAACACGGTAAAACTCGCGGTTATCACTAACAGTTCTTCCAGAATTACTACGGCTGTTGTTGTTTGCTGTCACGCGGGTTTCAGTGTTCCTGTTATCGCGATAGGCAGTTTCGCTGCGGCTTGCGTTTCGGTTATCCTTACTCCGAATATCCTGGCGCGTTGCCGATGAACGTGCAGAAGAATTAGTACGTTGATTTTCGAAATTAGTACTTTTCCTGAAATCACCATTTATATTTTCAGAACTGCTTTTCCGGTAATCATTTGTTGATGGCCGGCTTTCGCGTTGCGATGATTGCGACGATTTGGTGGAAACTTTTGGTGCCTGGTTCCGCGGTATGCTCGTACGGCGGTCTACCGACGAACGATCTACTTTATCGTAGTTTTTATAGGTACTTTTTTTCTGAACTGTATTTTGTTTGTCGCTGCTTCTGCGCGTTTCACTGCTTCTGGTATCTCGCTCCGAAGATCGACGTTGTGCATTCGCTGGAAATGAACTTGCTATTATAACTGCCGCCAGAGTAATCATCGTGGCAAACAGTCTGAATTTTGTTGTTTTCATGACTCGAAAGTTTAAAATTCAAAAAGTTGTTTGCTTCTCTCTTTAGGCGCCTAAAACTTTTTTAACCGGTAATTACTCTCCACTTTGCAAAGGCTGTGCCAAAATCGTTAACACCATTTAACACTGAACTACTATGCCTTGAAAATGAGACAAGTGACCGGCTCTTTTTTTTCTTGGCAATTCTCTCTACTTTTGCAGCCAAATTACAAAGATAATGGCGAGGATACTGTGTTTAGACTATGGCAGAAAGCGAGTTGGGGTTGCGGTTACCGATCCTGGGCAGATTATTGCCAATCGCTTAACCACGGTTGCAACGCATACTTTATGGGATTTCCTGAAGGAATATTTTGCCAAAGAAAGAGTTGAAACATTGGTCGTAGGTTATCCGCGACAAATGAACAATGAAGCTTCGGAATCTGTTCGTTACATTAATCCGTTTCTGAAAAAGTTTCAGAAAGATTATCCCGACATCAGGCTTGAACTTTTCGACGAGCGTTTTACCTCGAAAATGGCTTTTCAAACCATGATCGACGGAGGATTGAAAAAAAAGCAACGACAGGACAAGGCCATGGTTGATGCTGTAAGTGCCACCATTATCTTGCAGGGTTTTTTGGAACAACAAAGAAATTTAAAGAAGTAATATATTTTATGAAATATCCGGTTACGGTATACGGCGATCCGCTTTTACGCAAAAAAGCAAAAGAAATAACTAAGGATTACCCTAATCTGAAAGAGGTAATCGAAAACATGTGGGAAACCATGTACTATTCTGATGGAGTTGGCTTGGCAGCGCCTCAGGTAGGACTTTCCATTCGTTTGTTTGTGGTTGATGCCAGCTCAGGCGCCGACGAAGAACCGGAATTGGAAAACTTCAAAAAAGTATTTATTAATCCTGAAATCCTTCATAAAGACGGCGAAGAATGGGTGATGAACGAAGGTTGTTTGAGCTTGCCGGAAATCCGCGAGGATGTTGAACGCCCTGATGAAGTGAAGATTCGTTATTTCGACGAAAATTTTGTTGAATACGAAGAAACTTTTAAAGGATTTGCCGGGCGTGTTATTCAGCACGAATACGATCATTTAGATGGAATTCTGTTTATCGACTACCTGTCGCCACTCCGAAAAAGATTGCTGAAAGGAAAACTGGCCAATATTGCCAAAGGAAAGGTGCAACCACATTACCGCATAAAAATTCCTGTAAAATAGTAACCTAAGAAGGTTTTTCACGTTTGAGGATTAAAATCCAACAAACATTCTGTTGAAAAACCTTGTACAGAAAATACCCTCGTTAAGAATTACCCTGGCTTTTGCAGTGGGCATTCTCATCGCAAACAAGTTTGCTGTTGCAGTAACTTCGTTGCTGATTGCCGGAACAGTTATACTGATTCTGATTGCAATCCTGAACAGGTTTTACAGTTTCAGATTCGAAACTGTTTTTGGCTGGCTGGTTACCGCGCTTTTTGTGCTGCTAGGAAGTTCGTTTTACACCCTCAACAATCAAACTCCCACGTTTTATGAAGACGGAGTGTTTTGGGGCACTGTCCTTGAAGCCCCCGAAGAGAAGCCAAAATCGTATAAATCGCTGGTGCAGATCGATGCAGTAAAAGATTCGGGGCACATTTTTAAAACCAACGAAAAAGTACTGGTCTATTTTGAAAAGAGCGAAGCCGCCACAAAACTAAAACCTGGCAGCACCATCCTGTTTTCAAGAGTCCCGGAGCTGATACGCAACAACGGCAATCCCTATGAATTCGATTACAAAAAATACCTGTCGCGAAAAAAGATACATCGTAGAACCTACCTGGCGGAAAGTGACTGGAGTGCGACCCCGATACAAAAACGGTCGGTAAAAACTGTGGCTGAAAATGCCCGGGAGAAATTGCTTCATATCTACCGCGAAAAGAATCTTGGTACAAGCGAAACCGAAATTCTTTCGGCACTCACGCTTGGTTATAAACGCGGCCTCGATCCGGAAACCAAACAGACCTTTTCTGCCGCCGGCGCCATGCACGTTTTGGCAGTTTCCGGCCTGCATGTCGGGATCATCTTTGGCATTTTTGCTTTTTTGTTTGGATTCCTGCAAAAGCAAAAACGCGGAAAATATTTTTATGTGATTCTGGCTGTTTCAGTTCTTTGGGGCTATGCTTTTATCACCGGATTGTCTCCATCGGTAATGCGGGCGGCTGCCATGTTCTCGCTCGTTTGCATAGCCGGCAATATTCAGCGCCAAACCAACATTTACAACACTCTTACCGTTTCGGCATTTTTACTGCTGCTGCTAAATCCGAATAACCTGTTCGAAGTTGGGTTCCAGCTTTCGTATGCTGCAGTTTTCGGGATTGTTTACCTGCAACCAAAAATCGCAGGATTGATCGAAGTAAAAACCAAAGTTGGCAAATTCTTCTGGGCGCTTCTAACGGTTTCAGTAGCTGCACAAATCGCAACTTTCCCTTTAACGGCCTATTATTTCAACCAGTTCCCGCTTTATTTCTGGCTAAGCAACCTTGTTGTAATTCCTGCGGTGTTTGTACTCATCGCCCTGGGAATTGCGCTTTTGCTGCTTTCTTCGGTCCCCATTCTTTCGGGTATTGTTGCTTTCTTAACCGGATGGGCGGTAAAATTGGTTTACGTTTTTCTTGAGCGGATTGAGAATCTGCCCTACGCCGTGCAAAATATCAGCCTCACAAAAAGCGCCTTGTTTTTGGTAATCTCCTTTTTGCTGTTCACATTCCTGTTTATCGAACGAAAACGTGTTCGACACATAAAACTAATGCTGCTGGCATTGATCATTCTCGCAGCATCGAACCTGGCTTTTCAATACAAACAGTTGCATAACTCAGAGCTGATTGTTTACAACAACTCACCAAATGCAGTGATTCAACTTATCAGCAGTAAAACAAATTATGTGCTTTCGGAGCAGGCGATCGATTCTTCCAATTACATTCTTCGGCAAATAAATACCGTGATAAAAAAACAACGACTGGATCAGCCAACTTACCTTACTTTGGGTGATAACTATTCCGACTCCATATTATTTCTGCATAAAAATGTTATTGATTTCGAAGGTAAAATAATCTGGTTCGATCACAATCAACAAAAAATTCCCGCGGAATTAAATCCGGCGTTTGTCGTTTCAACAAAAAGCACGTTTGAAAATCTCTGTGGATTTTCTGATGTTACCGTCGTCAGCACAGCCTACCCAAAACCAACGGACTCACAAAACATTCATTTTTTACGAAGCAAAGGTGCATTTTACATGAAGTGGTAAACTGTAATCTTCAATTTAAACTTTATTAAGCGCTGATTTTTAAACAAAAAATAACTTCTTATACTTTTATGATTGAATGGAATACGATTATTTCGGAACTTTGAGAATGTTAAATTTACAGAACCGAGACAATTAAAAGTGTACTTTTTACATGGTATTCTGTAACTTAATACATTATTTTGTTGCGTTTTTTGAATTAAAGACAGCAGACTATGAAAGTTGTAATTGCCGGTGCCGGTGAAGTGGGGACACATCTGGCCAGAATGTTATCAAATGAAGATCACGATATTGTTTTGCTTGATGACTCTCACGAACGACTATCGCGTATAAGTAACGAGGTTGATTTGATGACCATTGTTGGATCGGCGCACTCGTTTAGCGACCTGAAAAAGACAGACCTGGCAAAAGCGGATCTATTTATTGCGGTAACCCCCTTTGAAGAACGAAACGTTCTGGCTTGCGCCATGGCTTCATACCTTGGAGTTGGCCGAACCATAGCACGTATAAATAACCAGGAATACCTGCAGGAAAAATACCGTGCCAAGTTGAACAACATGGGTATTCACGAATTGATTTACCCTGAAAGTCTGGCCGCCAAAGAAATTGTTGCCTCTGTAAAACAAACTATGACCCGCCAGCTCATCGAATTTTCGAATGGAAAATTACTGATGCTCGGTATCAAAGTTCGCGACAATGCCACCGTGCTCGACAAAACATTCGAGGAACTGGCGATTGAACACCAGCACCTGCTGGTGGTAGCCATCAAGCGGAACAACGAAACCATTATTCCGGTAGGAACCGACTCTATAAAAAGCGGCGATATTGTTTATGTGGTAACTACTCCCACAGAACAAAACAACGTATTTGAGATGCTGGGGAAAAAGCATTTCGACGTAAAAAATATCATGTTCATGGGGGGTAGCCGCATTGCTCAAAAAGCCTGCGAAAAACTGGGTGAGCACTACCGTATAAAAATCATTGAGAACGACCGCGAAAAATGCGAACAAATTGCAGATAAATTTGGTCACGTGCTGGTCATCAATGGCGACGGAAGAAACCTCGACCTGTTAAAAGAAGAAGGTATCGAGAAAATGGATGCATTTGTGGCAACCACCGGAAATTCGGAAACAAATATTCTGGGCTGTAACCTCGCCAAAACGTTGGGAGTGCGCCGTACGGTTGCCGAGGTTGAAAACCTGGCTTACATGAAATTGGCCGACAATACCGGAATTGGTAGTATCATCAATAAAAAACTAATTGCCGCCAGTTACATTTATCGGTTTACACTGAATGCAGAAATCTCGAAAGTAAAATGTCTGACGGCTTCGGAAGCCGAAGTTTTCGAGTTCATTGCAAAACCGGGCGCACGAATTACCCAGAAACCAATTAAAGACCTCGATTTCCCGTCCGAATCAAAAATCGGTGGAATTATTCGTGGCAACATGGGCTACATTGCACACGGTTACACCCACATTCAGGAAGGCGATAAAGTTGTAGTATTTACGCTACCTTCGGGCATTAAAAAAATCGAAAAATTCTTTAAATAGCGAGCCGGGAACAGAATGATGAATCAGCCACAGCAAATATAAACGCTCAAAAGGATGAATCTGAAGATTATTTTAAAGGTACTGGGTTTACTACTTTTGGTTGAAGGCGTTGCCATGCTGCTGGCCATGCTGGTTGCGATCATTTATAATGAAAGCGACATTGTTACTTTTCTTATTTCTGCTGCCATAAATCTGGGTGTGGGTGGTTTGATTACTGCACTCACCTGGAAAGCCAAAAAAGACATAGGCAAACGGGAAGGATTTATTATCGTTACCATGGTGTGGGTAGTCTTTTCGCTGTTTGGCAGCTTCCCTTACATGATCAGCGGATCCATCCCCAACTTTACCGATGCTTTTTTCGAAACCATTTCAGGCTTTACAACAACCGGTTCATCCATTTTGAACGACATTGAAGCACTGCCTCACGGAATTTTATTCTGGCGCAGCATCACGCAGTGGCTCGGCGGAATGGGAATTATTGTATTATCGCTGGCCATTCTCCCGGTATTTGGGATCGGTGGGATGCAGCTGTTTATCGCTGAAGTTCCGGGGCCAACACCCGATAAAATCAGCCCAAGAATCACACAAACAGCAAAAACACTTTGGGGCATCTACATGCTTTTCACCATTGTTGAAACGTTATTGCTTTGGATTGGCGGAATGTCGTTTTACGACGCCATTTGCCACTCTTTTACCACAATGGCAACCGGAGGATTTTCGACCAAACAAGCCAGTATCGCCTATTGGTCGTCGCCTTTTATCCAATATGTTATTACTTTCTTTATGTTCCTGGCCGGAATGAATTTCACACTTTCATACATGGCCATAAGGGGACGATTTAGTTATGTTTTTAAAGATGAAGAATTCAGGTACTACTGGATTATTATCGTCAGCTTTACAGCACTTATTACACTTGGATTGTTTCTTACCTCACAACTCGGATTAGAACAGGCATTTCGCGATTCATTGTTCCAGGTGGTTTCTATTGTAACAACCACCGGTTATGCTACTGCTGATTACCTGCTTTGGAAACCGATACTGACCATGTTGATATTTGCACTGTTCTTTTTTGGAGGTTCAGCGGGATCAACCGGAGGTGGTATTAAAATCATGAGGATCGTTGTACTGGCCAAAAACGGATATTACGAATTAAAACGCCTGATCCATCCGCACGCCATTATTCCTGTAAAATTTAACCGGCATTCGGTCGATTCGAAAATCGTTACTAACGTACTTGCTTTCTTTATGCTGTACATGGTTATATTCTTTGTTAGCACCATAATTTTCACGCTAATCGAACCCGACATGGAATCGTCGATGGGAGCAGTTGCAACCAGCCTTGGAAACATTGGTCCGGGATTGGGCAGTGTTGGTCCGGCAGAAAATTTCTTCCACATCAAACCCATTGGAAAATGGTTTTTATCGTTTCTGATGTTGCTTGGACGATTGGAACTGTTTACAGTACTGGTGTTGTTCTCGCCTTCATTCTGGAAGGAATAGATTTTTTAATACGTCAAAATACCTTTGCCCTCGCGAACAATGGTGATCTGATCACCGGAGCAATCAACGATTGTTGATGGAATAAGTTCGCCATACCCACCATCAATAACAATATCCGCAAAATCCTGGTACTTTTCGTGAATCAGTTCCGGGTCGGCTGTGTATTCCAGCACCTCATCATCGTCGTGTACCGATGAAGAAAGGATGGGATTTCCCAGCTCTGATACTATCTCACGAATAATATTATTATCAGGAATACGGATCCCGACTGTTTTCTTTTTGCCTTTAAAATATTTTGGAACATTGTTATTGGCATCCAGGATAAATGTAAATGGCCCCGGAAGATTTTTCCTAATCAGTTTAAACAGGCTGTTTGAAATGGGTTTGGTGTAAAGCGAAAGATGACTAAAATCGCTGCAAATGAACGAAAAGTTGTTCTTCTCGATTTGAATACCTTTTAAGCGGGCGATCTTTTCCACTGCTTTCTGATTCGTTATGTCGCAACCCAAACCATAAACTGTGTCGGTTGGATAAATGATCACTCCACCGTCCCGAAGCACATCTACAATTTTTCTGACTTCCCGGGGATTAGGATTCTCATTATACAACCTTACCAGCATTATTTTCTAATTTTGCCCCCAAAATTACTTTTTTAAGTCTGAATTCAAACCTTTTACAGAACATATACCCATGAAACGACAGGTAATAGAAACGGCAGATGGCTCGAAAACACTGTTCATTCCCGATATGAACGAGCAGTATCATTCGGTGAATGGAGCACGAACCGAGTCGGAATATGTGTTTCTCAAACAGGGTTATTTGCATCATTCATCAGAATCTGTAGTAGTGTTCGAAGTAGGTTTCGGCACCGGACTGAATGCTTTACTCACTGCTTTGAAAGCTGAAGAACAAAAACGCCCGACTAAATTTATTAGCATCGAAAAATACCCGATCGAAGTTTCAGAGATACAAAATCTGAATTATGGCAAACAGATATCGGAGAAAGCGGATGTCCTTTTCAAAAAACTACATGATGCTGCATGGAATGAAACCACAAAAATTTCAGACTACTTCACACTGCATAAAATTCAGGCTGACCTAAAGTTACTTTCCTTCGATAACTACGAACATTTTGATGTGATTTATTTCGATGCCTTTGCTCCCGACAAACAACCTCAACTCTGGGAACCTGAAATTTTCGAACGAATATACAACGCCTGCAACGAAGGTGCAATATTTGTCACTTACAGCGCCAAAGGCGTAATCCGCAGGCAATTAGCTACAACAGGATTCGTGATGGAACGTTTGCCAGGACCACCAGGAAAAAGACAAATGTTACGCGGAACAAAACTTTCGTAGCATTTTGTCACTGTTTGGACTAATTTCAAGAAGCCACCATCTGAACATATTGTGCGATTGTTCGATAAAAATATTAAGTTAATCTTTTTTAACATTTTTTAATTTGCCCCGATTTCTGACAAATATCACTAAAAAAACAGACTCAAAATTTGCGTTTAAAACGGTTTGATAGCAAGCTATTCACAAAATTTTCACTCATCAATTAAGCTTCTCGAAAAACATATCTTGATAGATTTTTTCGAACATCCGAACAAAATGTTTCTTGGAATTTGTAAAAATTCCTGTAAAATTTGAGAGTCATTCAAAGTGAAAATTATGATTTTTAAATTTCAGATTGTTTCACAAGAATCCCAAAACTTCCGTCTGGAAGTGGCTCTCGATGACAAACACTCATTTTTCGATTTCCACACCATTATTCAGAAAAGTGTTGGTTTTGAGTCGCATCAGCTAGCCTCTTTTTTTGTATCGGATAAACGATGGAAAAAGCTGGTTGAAATATCTATGCTTGATTTGGGTATAAACGGGGCTGCCTTTTTTATTATGCAGAAAACAAGGATTGGTGACTTACTGCACGACGAGGGACAACAGCTACTTTATACCTTCGATTTTGAGAACGACAGATCTTTTTTAATAGAACTAACTGGAATTATTATGGAAAAAAATCTTAATGAACCATTAGTCGCACTCAAACAAGGTGAAGCACCTGTGCAAGTGCTTGGCGAAAACGTTACCCCACTGGAGCAGCTGGAATTACAGGAAGAGGTCTATATGGATTTCGGCGAGCTTGATGATTACACAGAAATTTTCGGCGAAATGGACGATTTCTGATCATCGTAACGACACATGGTTATTAATCTTAAGAAATTCCAAGACTGTTCAATTCATTTTGAACAGTCTTTTTTTTGTCATTATTTTGTGGCAAACACTGATTTATGCCAAAAACGCTTGTGGTGCTCACCGGACCAACCGGTATTGGAAAGACGGCTGTAAGTATTGAACTTGCACGTTCTTTTCATTCTGAAATTGTTTCGTGCGATTCGCGGCAGCTATTCAAAGAATTGCATATTGGCACAGCAGTACCTTCGGAGGAGGAACTACAGGCAGTCCCGCATCATTTTATACAAACCCACTCCATCAACGAGAATTATAATGCCAGCCGCTATGAAACAGAAGCGCTAAGTGTGCTGGACAAACTTTTTCAGCAACACGATATTTTGTTTATGGTGGGTGGTTCCATGCTTTATATCGATGCAGTGTGCAATGGCATCGATAGCATGCCCGACGCCGATCCCGAAATTCGCGCTGACTTGAAGAAACAACTCGAAGATGAAGGGCTTGAAAGTTTGCGACTTCAGCTAAAAAAACTGGATCCCGCTTATTATGAAACCGTCGATCTGAAAAATCCGGCGCGAATAATTCATGCTTTGGAAATCAGCCTGATGACCGGAAAACCGTATTCATCGTTTCGCACCAATCCGAAAAAGGAAAGGCCTTTCAGAATCATTAAAATAGGGTTGAATACCGACCGGGAACTACTTCACGACCGTATTAACCGGCGTGTTGACCTGATGGTAGAAAGCGGACTGATTGATGAAGCCCGCAAAGTGTATCCGCAGAAACACCTGACTGCGCTCAACACTGTCGGCTATCGCGAATTATTTGCCTGGTTCGACGGCGAAATCAGCGAAGAAAAAGCCATTGAACTGATAAAAAGAAACTCGCGCCGTTATGCCCGGAAACAACTCACCTGGTTCAGGCGCGATGAAGAAATGACCTGGTTTACACCGGATGAAACAGCCAGAATAATTGAGCATATAACCCAACAGATTAAAACAAATGGATAAAAAAGGAAGATTTCTGCTGCGGGTTTATGGCCTTGTAATTAATGAAAAAGAAGAAATCCTGCTTTCGGATGAATTTGAACTGAACATGAAAATGACCAAGTTCCCCGGCGGAGGCGTAGAATTTGGTGAAGGCATCACCGACGCACTGATCCGGGAATTCCGCGAAGAATGCAGTGGGCAGGAAATTGAAAACATCCGGCATTTTTACACCACCGATTTTCATCAGCCGGCCTTATTTTTCGAGAACACACAACTCATTAGTGTTTACTATCTGGTGGACCTGAAACAACCGCTGAAATTCACCATTTCTGATAAAGCTTTCGATTTCGAAACAGGAGGATCACAAACACAAAGTTTCCGTTGGGTAAAAATAAATACACTAAAAGAAGCCGATATTACTTTCCCGATTGATAAATTTGTTGTCGGGAAATTAAAACAGACAATAAATGCCAACAAGCTTCGAGCAGATTAAAGAATTAGCCGATCTGAGTGCTGAGATTTTGAACGACAGCACTTTCGCACAACTTATTGAAGAGGTTTCAGAAAAAATTATTGAAGCGTATCAAAACGGAAAGAAAACCATTTTTTGCGGTAACGGAGGCAGTTCTGCTGAAGCGCAACACCTGGCGGCAGAATTGTCGGGTAAATTTAATCTCGAACGAAAACCTATTCCGGCAGAAGCCTGTCATGTAAATTCGTCGTTTGTAACAGCTGTAGCCAACGACTACGATTTTTCAAGGATCTATTCGCGATACATCGAAGGCTTCGGACAAAATGGCGATGTTTTGATCGGACTTTCCACCTCGGGCACATCGGCCAACATTGTTGAAGCTTTTAAAATGGCCCGTAAAATGGGCTTTGTCACGGTTGCTTTAACCGGCCAAAGTGGTGGAGAACTGGCCGGACTCAGTGATTATTGTTTCAAAGTACCTTCAACAAATGTTCCGCGTATTCAGGAAATTCATTTGCTGATCGGCCATATTTTGTGCGGAAATGTTGAGCAAGCGCTTTTCGGCAATGAAAACTAAACACCAACAAAAAGCCCTTTTTCTCGATCGGGATGGCACCATTAACATCGATAAAGGCTATGTTTTCAGGATCGAGGATTTTGAATTTCAACCCGGAATTTTTGAGCTGGTCCTGGAATATGTCTCACAAGGCTATTTAATTTTTATCATTACCAATCAATCGGGTATCGCACGTGGTTTATATACCGAAAACGATTACCTTCAACTTACCGAATGGATGAAGGATGAATTCCGTAAAAAGGGGATTCCTATCGAGAAAGTTTACCATTGCCCTCACCTGCCCGAGCTTACAGGCGAATGCGAATGCCGAAAACCAAAACCGGGCTTGATTGTTGAGGCAATAAATGAATATGCCATCGATGCTAAAAATTCGGTAATGATCGGCGATAAAAAACGTGATATTGTGGCCGGTGAAAAGGCTGGAATTGGAAAGAATTTATATATTCAAAACCTCTTAGAAAAAGGGGCTTACAGAACAGGGAATAACTAATACAGGCAAAAGTGCAACATTTCACAAAAGCTGAAATACGACAGATTGAGGATCGCTACCAGGATTTAAGAAAGACTCTGGAAGTGAAATTTGATGAAGGACGGCTTGAACGTATCGAAAAAGCTTTTCGTTTTTCGAATGCCGCACACGATGGGATTAAGCGCAAGTCGGGGGAACCATTTATTATTCACCCCATCGCAGTGGCGCGGATTGTTGCCGTTGATCTTGGTCTTGGAGCCACTTCAATTGTTGCTGCCCTGTTGCACGATGTAGTTGAAGATACCGAATACCGGCTTTCCGACATTGAAAATATGTTTGGCGAACGCGTTGCCCGAATAGTTGATGGCCTGACCAAACTTTCGGGCGATTTTGATTCACGACATGCGCTCACACTGAAAAAAATGTTGATGACGCTGTCGGACGATGTGCGGGTGATCCTCATTAAAATTGCCGACCGGCTTCACAACATGCAGACGCTGGATTCGATGGCACCGCAAAAGAAAATTAAAATTGCCGGCGAAACCCTGTTTCTATATGTGCCGCTGGCTCATCGTCTGGGATTGCATGCCATTAAAAACGAACTGGAGGAACTCAGTTTCAAGCATAAACATCCGGAGGAATACAATAAAATTCAGCTGATGCTGCACGACCAGGAACAAAAACGTACGTACCTGGTTAATGAATTCATTCAGCCCATTGTCGAAAAATTAAAAAACGAGGATTTTGACTGTGTTGTCAATCACCGCTTAAAAAGCTCCTATTCCATCTGGCATAAAATGCAGAAGAAGTCGGTGTCGTTTAATGAAATTTACGACATTCTGGCCATTCGCATCATTATAAAATCCGACCCGAAAATCTCGGAAAAGAGGCAGTGTTTCGATGTACTTTCCATTGTTACCGACATTTATAAACCCAAACCCGACCGTATTCGCGACTGGATAACCACGCCAAAGGCAAATGGCTACGAATCGCTGCACGTAACGGTAATGGGCCCGCGTGGTAACTGGGTTGAGGTTCAGATTCGAACCGACCGAATGGATGACATTGCTGAACACGGATTTGCAGCACATTACCGCTATAAAGACATCAGCACTTTCGAAAACGAACTTGATCCGTGGATCGAGCAGATCAGGGAAATCCTGCAAAGCGATGATGCCGATGCCTTTGAATTTTTGGATGATTTTAAACTGAACCTTTACGCCACCGAAATAAATGTATTCACCCCAAAGGGCGACATGCTTTCGTTGCCACAGGGATCAACAGTATTGGATCTGGCGTACGAGATCCATACCGATCTGGGGAACAAGTGCATCGGGGCAAAAATCAACCTCAAACTGGTTCCACTCAGCCATGTTTTACAAAATGGCGACCAGGTAGAAATTCTTACTTCCGAAAACCAGGTTCCTAAACCCGAATGGCTGAAGTTCTCATCAACGGCAAAAGCCCGCGGAAAAATCAAGAACGCCTTCAAACTCGAAAAAAGCAAACATATTCAGAAAGGGAAAGAAATCATTGAAGAAGCTTTCCAATCGGTAAATGCTCCGCTCAGTTCGAACAACCTAAAAAAAATTACTGCCCACTTTAACCTTAACAACAAGGACCAGCTGTATTCCGAGGTAGGAATGGGCTTTATCGATTTAAAAAACATTAAGGAGATTATTGGCAAAAAGTCGGAAAACAAACTGGTTAAGTACTGGAACATTACATTTGGCGGAGGCGGCAAGAAGAAGGAAGTAGAAGAGGAGGAGGAAGAAGTAACTTTGCAGAAAATCGATAAGAAAAAAACATTTCTGCTTAAAGAAACCCAGGATAACATCAGTTTTTCGCTGGCCAGATGCTGTAATCCCATCCCGGGCGATCCGGTGGTAGGCTACCTGAGTACCGACGACCACGTTACCATTCACAAAACCGGTTGCCCCGAAGTGGCTAAATTTCTTACCAATCAAGGCGACAAGATTATACAGGCCGAGTGGACCAAATTCAAACGCCAATCGTACCTCACCCGGCTCAGTCTCGACGGTTTCGATCGCCTTGGAATTGTAAACGAAGTAACTAATGTGATCTCGAAAGGACACAACATTAACATGCGTTCGGTGAAATTCGACACCCACGATGGCATTTTCAGTGGCGACCTGTTTCTTTATATCCACAATGCCGACGACTTACACGAATTAATTTCCCGTTTAAAAACGATAAAAGGAATAGAAAACGTAACTCGTGTTGAAAACCTGAATGAATAATTTATATCCATTCTAAAAGAATCAAAAAAAATTTTATTTTTGAGTCCTATTTAAAATTGGTTTAATTATGAATAACCAGAAGACACGGGAAACGGTAAGGAACATGTTTACCGAATATCTGGAGAAGAACGGACACAGAAAGACTCCCGAAAGGTTTGCTATTCTAGATGAAATTTATTGTCGCGACGGGCATTTCGACATCGAATCGTTGTACATTTCGATGAAGAACAACAACTACCGCGTCAGTCGTGCTACACTATACAACACAATCGATCTGTTACTCGATTGCAAGCTGGTGGTTAAACACCAGTTCGGAAAGAACATTGCCCAGTTTGAACGGGCATTTGCAACCCTGCAACACGATCACCTCATCGACATTACCAACGGAGAAGTCGTTGAATTTTATGATCCGCGAATCAGGGAGATTATTGAAGATGCGTGCCGAAAAAACAACTTCAAACTTTCGCACCACACCCTTTACATTTACGGGGAAAATATAAAACCGGAATAATAGCAAAGTTTTAAATAAAAGCTAAGATCCTTCCTTTTGGGAGGATTTTTTTGTGCCTGCGCATTGAAATAATTACTACTTTTAACTGCTTAAACTGAAAGCCGTGGAAATTTGTCGCAGCGATTAATTTTCACGGTTTTGCATGTAAAATAAAATCAAAATTCAAATGAAGGTAGATGTATTATTGGGTCTCCAGTGGGGAGATGAAGGAAAAGGAAAAATAGTTGACGTTTTTACTCCGAAATACGATGTTATTTCCCGATTTCAGGGAGGACCCAACGCCGGCCACACATTGGAATTTAACGATATTAAACACGTACTGCACACCATCCCGTCGGGTATTTTCCGCGAAAACAAAATTAATGTTATCGGAAACGGCGTGGTGATCGATCCGGTGGTTTTCAAGAAAGAAATTGAATCGCTGAGTAAGATCGGAGTTGATATTTCGAAAAATCTTTACATTTCGAAAAAGGCACACATGATCCTGCCAACGCACCGCATACTCGATGCTGCGTCGGAACAGAAAAAAGGTGAAACAAAAATCGGATCAACATTAAAAGGAATTGGCCCAACTTATAAAGATAAAATTGGCCGCGACGGTTTGCGTGTTGGCGACCTGCTGCACAATTTTGACGAGAAATACACGCAACGTATCAATAACCACAAGGTAATGCTCACCGAGTTCTTTAAGTTCGATTACACCGAAATGCTGAATGAATGTGAGAAAGATTGGTTCGAGGGCGTTGAACTACTGAAATCATTCAACATTGTCGACAGCGAGCACCTGATCAACAATGCGTTAAAAGAAGGAAAATCGGTTTTGGCAGAAGGAGCACAAGGCACTTTGCTCGACATCGATTTTGGTTCGTACCCCTTTGTTACCAGCTCAAATACCATTTGTGCAGGTGCCTGTACCGGACTTGGAATTGCGCCGCAGACCATCGGTAAGGTTTTTGGCATTTTTAAAGCCTATTGTACCCGTGTTGGAATGGGGCCTTTCCCAACTGAATTACACGATGAAACCGGCGATAAACTTCGCGATGCCGGTCACGAATTCGGATCAACTACCGGACGTCCGCGCCGTTGTGGCTGGCTCGACCTGGTAGCCCTGAAATATTCGGTGATGCTGAATGGAGTTACAGAGCTCATCATGATGAAAGCCGATGTGCTTGACGATTTCGACATTATTAAAGTTTGCGTTGGTTACGAAATTGACGGCGAAGTAGTTGAGGAATTCCCGTTCGAATTGAACGACGACGTAAAACCGGTTTATGTTGATCTTCCGGGTTGGAAAACTGATCTGACAAAGATCAAAAATCAGAATGAATTTCCTGAAGAACTAAACAATTACATCAGTTTCATTGAAGATGAAATGGGTATTCCGGTTACCGTAGCTTCTGTTGGACCAAATCGTGAACAAACCATTTTTCTGGAGCAGGAATAAAATACCGTTTACATTCAATCCCCCCTTGTAGCAAATTGAAAGCGGACATTAAAAATCCATAATGTTTCGACTATATTTTTAATGTAGTTAAGCAATTTGTTTTCTATCCTGATTTTGTTGGTTATATTTAATGCAATTCAAATTGCAGCGGATGGGACATCTCAATAACCAATACATGGGTCTTTATACCGATTTCTACGAACTGACCATGGCGCAGGGTTATTTTGAATGTGGGAAAAAGGATCAGCAGGTAACATTCGATTATTATTTCCGGACCAATCCTTACAAAAGCGGATTTACCGTGTTTGCCGGTTTGTATGATTTCCTCGAGCTGCTTCAGGATTTTCAATATTCCGACGACGATCTCCTGTTTTTGCAAGATCAGGGTGTGGATGCTAAGTTTACCGACTACCTTAAAAATTTTCATTTCGGAGGAACGATTCACAGCGTAAATGAAGGTGAAATTGTGTTCCCTAACGAACCCTTATTAAGGGTGGAAGGCAACATTATTGAATGCCAGCTGATTGAAAGCTTGCTACTGAATATTCTGAACTTCGAGTCGCTGATTGCCACAAAAGCCTACCGGATAAAACTCGCGGCAGAAAAGAAAATATTTGCCGATTTCGGTTTGCGACGTGCACAGGGATTGGGAGCCTTGCACGCCAGTCGTGCCGCTTGTATTGGTGGTGCTTCTTCAACGTCGAATGTATTGGCCGGTAAACTGTTCAACATACCAATAAGCGGGACCATGGCGCACAGTTGGATTCAAAGTTTCGACAACGAGCTTGAAGCATTTAGGGCCTATGCCAAAACACATCCAAAAAACACCATTCTTTTAGTAGATACCTATGACACGCTAAAATCAGGAGTACCTAATGCCATTACCGTTGCAAAAGAAATGGAGCAAAACGGAGAGCGCTTAATTGGCATTCGTTTAGACAGCGGCGACCTGGCTTATTTAAGTAAAAAAGCCCGTAAAATGCTCGATAATGCCGGCTTTGAAAAGGTACAAATCATTGCCTCCAACCAATTGAACGAATACGTTATTAAAACACTTCTAAAAGACCAAAACGCCAGCATCGACGCTTTTGGAGTAGGCACCGAATTGATTACCGGGAAAGATAACGCAGCACTTGATGGAGTTTACAAACTGGCAGAAATAGACGGAGAACCAAAAATGAAATTCTCCGAAAACATTGAAAAAGTTACCTTGCCCGGGAAAAAGAAAGTAGTGCGTTACCTGGATGAAGAAGGCAAGTTTTACAGGGATGGAATCCTTCTCGACAATGAAGATCCAATGGCGGTTGAAACGCTGTATCATCCGGTTTATCCTGAAAAGAATACAGGAATAAAAGGACTGCAAAGCGAAAGCCTCTTTTCGAAAGTTTATGAAAAAGGGAAGATCCTGATCGACAAAAAAACGCCTCCTGAAATTCATGCTTACCTCGAAACCAGAGCGGCACTTTTACCCGATGAACACAAACGATTTATAAGCCCTCACATATACAAAGTTGGAACCTCAGACCAATTGTTGAACGCGAGAAATACCTTGACGAATAAAATTAAACGTTACACCAGTTAGTTTGAAATGATTGAAATTATCAGGCCCACTTTAGTACTCGACAAAGAAGTTTGTTTGCGCAACATCGAACGTATGGCGCAAAAGGCAGCGAAGTACAATTTACGTTTCCGTCCGCACTTTAAAACGCATCAGTCGGCAGAAATTGGCGAATGGTTCCGCTTGTTTGGTGTTGATGCCATTACCGTTTCATCGGTGCGTATGGCGGAATATTTTATCACCAACGGATGGAAAGATGTAACAATCGCCTTTCCGGTTAATGTTCTGGAACTCGGTCTGATTAACCGGCTTGCAGCCACGGCAAAACTGAATGTGTTGGTTGAAAGTGCTGAAGTAGCCGAAATTCTTACAAAGCAAGTCAAACACAAGCTGGGGGTTTATATTAAAATTGATACCGGCTATCAACGGACTGGTATTCCATCCTCGCGAACAAATCTGATTGATGGCATTCTGGAACAGTTGGCAAAATGTAAGAAACTGGAATTTAAAGGCTTTCTTACACATACCGGACATACTTACCAGGCACGCTCGTCGAATGAAATTTTCAGCAGTCACTTCGATGCCCTCCTCAAACTTAAATCATTAAAAAATCACTATAAAAAAACGTACCCAAAGGTAGAGATCAGTATGGGCGATACTCCCTCCGCAAGCATTTGCGGCAATTTTGATGGAGTAGATGAACTGCGCCCCGGTAACTTTGTGTTTTACGACCTGATGCAACAAAATCTCGGTGTGTGCAGCATCGACGACATTGCAGTAAAAATGATGTGTCCTGTTGTGGCGAAACACACTTCACGAAACGAGATTGTGATCTATGGAGGTGCCATTCATTTCTCGAAAGAAACCATTCTGAACACCGATGGTAAACCACTTTTCGGAAGAATCGTGATTCAAAAAGACGGGGAAAAGCATTTGCTGGATAACAACAATTACCTCTCGAAACTTTCGCAGGAACATGGTACCATCAAGGTAACTCCGGCCAATTTCCGTTTGATAAATATTGGCGATCTTATAGAGGTTATTCCTGTTCACTCGTGCCTTACCGCCAATTTAATGGGGCACTATCTTACAACCGAAGGCGAAACAATCAGAATGATACCAAGATATTAAAACAATGAATCCACGATTAAACATTGTAACGATTGGAGTAAATGATCTTCAAGTTTCACGCGATTTTTATAAAAAAGCACTCGATTGGGAACCGGCTGAAGGCAGTGATGAAAACATTGTATTTTTCAACCAGCTGGGAATTATCCTTGCTTTGTACCCTATAGATAAATTAGCGGAAGATGCCTTAATTTCACCCGAGCGAAGTGGTTTTTCAGGTGTGATGCTGGCCATCAACCTCGATTCAAAAGAAAAAGTGGACACTTTGTACACACAGGTTATTAAAAATGGAGCCAAAGCACTTGTTGCCCCGCGCGAAACTTTCTGGGGTGGTTACGATGCTTATTTTGCCGATCCCGACGGACATTCGTGGGAAATTGCCTGGGCACCATTCTGGAAGTTTGATGAACAGGGAAGTTTAATGCTTTAAGCCGCGAGCCACGAGTTGTGAGCAAAAAAGAATACCATCCTTCAGTTGACGGATGGTATTCTTTTTAATAGCTAGCGATCGACTATTTCTCCGGAATGTTTTCCAAAGTAGTAACCAGAAAATCCCAGTATTTCTGAACGGTTTCAATGTTCACTTTCTCGTCGGGTGAATGCGGAAATTTGATGGTTGGTCCAACAGAGATCATGTCCCAGTTGGTATAGGTGGCACCTAAAATGCCACACTCCAAACCGGCATGCATCGCCAGTAATTTGGGTTTATTACCGTACTTCTCGGCGTAAAGGTTGGTCATCACCTCCAGAATTTCGGAATGCACATCAGGTTTCCACCCCGGGTAACTTCCAGAAAGCTTTACCGACGCTTCGGCCAGTTTAAATACCGATTCAAGCCGGGATGCCAGGGCCATTTTTGCCGATTCAGAAAAGCTACGCACCAGGCATAAAACCTCAATTTTATCCCCTACCGTTTTTACATTGGCAAGGTTGGAAGAAGTTTCGACGGTTCCGGGCATGGTGTCGCTCATTCGAACAACATCGTTAGGTGCTGCCCAAACGGCATAGGTCAGTTTCTTTTGCAACGAGCCCGCCATTCTGGTTTTTGGCAATTCTGTTTCCTCGAGCCTGATCGTTAATCCCGGTTCAACATTTTCAAGTTCTTCTTTAATGGTAGCAGCCATTTCGTTAACAAGTTCTACCAGTGCTTCAGCCTTTTTTCTTTTCACCAACACGGTGCCAAAAGCTTCACGCGGAATGGCATTTCTTAAACTTCCGCCCTGAATATGGGAAAGTTTCACTCCCAACTCTTCTGCCCCACTTTTTAGAATTCTGAAAAATAGTTTATTGGCATTTCCTCTTCCCAGATGAATATCAACGCCTGAGTGTCCTCCTTTTAATCCTGTTATACTAAGTTTGAAAGCGGCGTAATTCTTATCTACCTTTTTTTGCTTGTTCTTAAAAGTAGCGGAGAAATCAATTCCACCCGCACATCCGATACTAAATGTTCCTTCGTCTTCTGTGTCGGTGTTGATCAGAATATCGCCATCGAGCAGACCCGCTTTTAAGCCCATTGCTCCATCCATTCCGGTTTCTTCGGTGGCCGTTAACAGCACCTCCAGCGGACCGTGTTTCAAATCGTCGGAAGCCAGAACAGCAAGTGCAGAAGAAACACCAATTCCATTGTCGGCGCCAAGCGTTGTTCCGTTGGCAGTTACCCATCCGTCTTCAATAAATGCTTCAATCGGATCGGTTTCGAAATTATGCTCCTTATCGCTGTTCTTTTGCGGAACCATATCGAGGTGCCCCTGAATAACAACTGTTTTGCGGTTTTCCATTCCCGGTGTTGCGGGCTTTTTAATGATGACGTTTCCCGCTTCATCTTTTACGGTTTCCAGACCCAGTTTTTCGCCATAAGAAACCGCCCAATCCTGAACCTGTTCTTCGTGATCAGAAGGACGTGGAATTTGGGTCAGCTCCGAAAATATACCCCATAATAATTTGGGCTCCAGCACTTTTATTTCTTCACTCATAATTATATATTTTTGATTCAATACTATTACCCTTCAATATTTTTTCCGACTTGATATGAAACACATGAAAAAACATTTTGTGCAATTTCGGCTAAATTTTTCTAATAAAAGTCGATAAAATTAGGCAGAAGAATACAAAAGCTGATATGTTTCACCGAATTCTTTGAAGATAATTGATATTTTAGCGAGCTTTAGAAAATAAAACCTATAGTTATTATGAGTAGAGATTCAAACAAAGCCTTCTTTGGTCATCCGATCGGGCTTTCAACACTGTTTGCCAGTGAGATGTGGGAACGCTTTAGTTACTACGGGATGCGGGCCTTGCTGGTTCTTTTCCTTACAGCAACTTTTGCTTCGGGTGGATTTGAAATGGCAGAACTCGATGCATTTACCATTTACGGTATTTTCACCGGATTAGTGTATGTTACCCCGATTATTGGAGGGATGCTGGCTGACAAAGTACTTGGCCAGCGGAAATCGATATACATAGGTGGTTTGACCATGGCCATCGGGCAATTCCTTTTGGCAACCAGTGCATGGTTGCATGGAACCGATGCCAGCATGGAACTTCGCCAAACCATTTTTTACGCCGGATTAGGAATTCTGATATCCGGTAACGGGTTTTTCAAACCCAATATCTCGACCATGGTGGGTGAGTTGTACGATAATAACGACCCGAGAAAAGACGGTGGTTTCACCATCTTTTATATGGGTATCAACATTGGTGCCTTCCTTTCGCCGCTGGTTGCCGGAAAACTTGGCGAGCAGGTAGCCTGGCAATACGGATTCCTGGCAGCAGGTACCGGTATGGTGCTCGGAACCGTATGGTTCTTTGTACGCAGCCACACACTCGGGCACATTGGAATGCCACCAAAAGTTAAAGCAGAACGAGTTCGACTGGCCGTTAAAGACTGGTTTAACATTTTAACTTATGTTGCCGGTGTTGTTGGACTTATTTTTGCCGTTATCCTGGGATGGGGTGCCATGCCATCAATCGTTAGCACAATTATTATTTACATTCTGGCTATTGGTGGTATTTTATTCCTGGCTACATCTATTTTCCGGGGTACAAACGGAAAAACAGAATGGTCGCGCGTTGGAGTAATCCTTGTGCTGGCAGTTTTTAATATCTTCTTTTGGAGTGGATTTGAACAAGCCGGAACAACTTTTAATATTTTCGCCCGCGACAATACGAACCGTATGATCGGAAACTGGGAAATCCCGGCTACGTGGTTCCAAAGTATCAATGCCTTTTACATTGTAGCCTTTGCGCCGCTGTTTAGTATTCTTTGGGTAAAACTCGATAAGAAAAACCTGAATCCGAACACGCCGATGAAATTTGCCTGGGGTATGACAATGCTAGCAGTTGGGTTTGTTGTAATGGCCATCGCCTACACCAGGTCGACCGGAGGCAGCGAAGTTAAACTGATCAGTCCGATGTGGCTCGCAATGGTTTATATGCTTCATACTTTTGGGGAACTTTGTTTATCTCCAATCGGGCTTTCAATGGTAACCAAACTATCGCCACCAAAGCTGGTGTCAACCATGATGGGGATCTGGATGGGATCGTATGCAGCCGGTAACTTTGTAGCGTCACAGATGAAAGCCATTTCCATTAAACTGGAAACTGCTCTTGATACAGAGATCCAGGTGTTCTGGATGATTGCGATTCAATCAGCAATAATTGCAGTGATTTTAATCTTGCTTTCTCCCTGGTTGAAACGAATGATGCACGGAATTAAGTAAGAAATTACATCGTTGAAAAATACAGGAAATACCCGGCTTATAAAGTCGGGTATTTTTTTACCCGAATGCCGGCTTAAGAGATGCAAAAAAGTAGCTCCACACAGCCTGAAAAGTAACTCATGGTTAAATGTTTTTCTCTCAACTGTTTCACGCAAAGCAAAGAAGAAGCACAAAATTCGCAGAGGTAATAGCAACTGATATCATTTGCTTTGTGAGCTTTGCGTAAATCTTTGCATGCTCCACGTGAACTTTCTATCCACTATGAATAAGAGATTCTCACAAAAAAGCCCGGCTTACCAGCCGGGCTTTCATTCGTATATTTTGTTCTTCTATTTCAACTCAACCGATTTAATCGCGCCGGTTTCGGGATGAAATTCAACAGCATAAGCACCTCCCAGAAGATCTTCAGGGAAAGGGGCAATAACACCGAACTGTGCAATAGTTGCACGTGCTGTAGCCAGCGTATTTAACTCGTACGTAATTTTTATGTTGGCTACTCCCGGCATGCGGTAGTAAACTCCGCTACTTCCGGCCTCCGGATTCTCTGAAACCGCTTCACTTTTATATTTGTCGGTCAAACCGCTTACTTCGTCAAATTCTATCATCACCGGTTTTCCTGAAAGATCGGTGGCAGGAACAACGCCATTTTCTTCCGAGATTCTGAAAATTACTGCAGTATTGTTATCCTTCGATCCGGGTACGTAATCAAAACTATAAGTTTCGGTTTTGTACGTCGTGCGTCCAACAAATAATTTGATGTAATTCTGCTCCGTGCGTTTTAATTCTTCCAAACTCACTTCGTAAGCTTTCCCGTCGGGATATTCGCCATCGATTCGAAGTGCGGCCAGATCGTATTGGTTCATACGGCAATCGAGCACACGTTGTGCAGCCTCTGCAGCTTTCTGCTCAACGCTTACACGTGTTGGCCTGAAATTATTGGTAGAATCACCCGGTATTACAAATGGCGTATCGGAGAAATAATCGAATGAAAAACCGTCGTCGATATCAGGTTTCTGAAAAGTTTTATTCGAAGAAGTTTGAAGCGGCAACTCAGTTGTTTTAGGCGAATTTATGCCCGAAATACAACCATTGGCAGCCAGACTGATCGTAAACGCACCTTCACCCATGGCTTTATGCACTTGCTCCGGATCGGGTTCAGCAAAGGTCTCGATTTTCATATTCGTAATCGACCATTTTACCGAAGGTCTTGTTTTTGCATTTTGAATTCCCAGCAATTGCTCGGCAAAACCGGCATATGGCCCGGGTTCAAACTTTTCGCGTATGGCTTCTACATGTACTTTAATTCCCGTGCGAGGCAAAGCATAGGCAATTCCTTCAACATAGGTCGGAACTATTCCTTCTTCGTCTTCTTTCTTCTTGCGTTGTCCGTAACTGGGCAGCACAATCATTAAACCAATTATAATTGCGATGAACTTCATAAAATCTCTTTTCTTCATTCTGAATCGTGTTTAAATATAAGACTCAAAATTATCAAAATTATTTTGATGAAATTGAAAAATGCATGCATTGAGTTGAACATTACTGATACGAATTTGAAAGCAGGTTTAATATATTTGCAGGAAATGATAGAATTTCCCGATCCGAATTTAGCCGACGACGAGGGCCTGCTTGCACAGGGAGGACAACTCTCGCCTGAATTTTTGCTTTCGGCTTATTGTCAGGGCATCTATCCCTGGTTTTGTGAAGGAGAGCCGATTCTCTGGTGGTCGCCAAACCCGAGAATGCTGCTTTTCCCTGATAAATTCAAACTACGAAAAAGCCTGGCACAAGTTATCCGAAGAAATACTTTTGAGCTGAAGGTGGATACCGCTTTTCGCGAAGTTATTACCGCATGCAGCCAAATTCCGCGACCTGCACAGGATGAAACGTGGATCACCAAAGACATTATTGAGGCTTACGTTAAGTTGCACGAACTGGGTTTTGCGCATTCCTTCGAAAGCTATTTCGAAGGTAAACTGGTAGGTGGTTTATATGGTCTTTCCATCGGCAATTGCTTTTTTGGCGAATCGATGTTTTTTACCAAAACCGATGCCAGCAAGGTAGCTTTGTTTCACCTCGTGCAATTTGCCCTAAAACACAACTTTTCCTTTATCGATGCCCAGCAAAATACCGGTCATCTCAAAAGTCTGGGGGCAGAGGAGATTCCACGTTCCGAATTTCTGGCATTATTGAAAAAAGCACTTACTTCAAAAACACTTCAGGGAAAATGGACCGATCTGGTCTGACATCAAACAAGATTGTTTAATATTCCCGTAATCCATTTTCGATGTATTCCAGTTGCCAGATGCGGAATAAAAGCGGATCGGAAGGAATTTCTACAGGTTCACGGTTGATCAACTGTTCCACTTTTATCCGGTATTCAGGATCAAGCAAGGTAGTTTTCATCACCTGTTCCTTCATAAAATAAAAGGTTTTGTTGTGAATCGCGAACTCCTGTGTTGAGTACAATTCTGGTTTTGCGTCAAAAATCCGGATGGACTTGTAGCCAATCGAATCACCTGTAAATTCGCGGATATAACCGTTTTGTGTGAACACATCATCGGGATCGGCCAGTGAATGTGCGAGGCGACTTCGAAAACCGGCTTTCTGAAATCGATTCTTAAAATAAAACGAGCAGTAGTTAACCCCTATCTTCAGGTTATGCTCACGCGCATAATCCAGAATTTCGAGCGCAGCCAGCTCCGACTCCAAAACGAGTGGATGTTCGGCAAACACATAGGTGTAGTCCTTTTTCGACAGGTTTCGGTAGTTGTGTTTGGTCAACCGAAGCTGGTGCAGGTTCAAATTCGTAACTCCGGCTTCTATCATTTGAGGCAAGAGTGTTTTAAGTCGTTCCTTTTCCTCGGGAACAGCCGGAATTTCAATGGTTACATTCGGAATAATCCCTTTGGCCAGCCTTACTTTATCTAGTTTATAAGCAGTTGCTCCAATATCAAACCGCACCTCGTTCAAACCTGCTGCCGCCAGCTTACGAAATTTCCGCTCGTCAGCTAAAATACCATTGGTGTACATCCAGGTATAAATTTCCGGATTACAATGTTTCCTGACTTGCTTCAGATACTCCAGCGTCCGCTCGAAAAACAACAGCGGCTCACCTCCGCTAAAACTTACTCCCTTAAAATTAAAATGATTCACGTATTCGGCGTAGGCACGCGCATCCGGAAAACTAAGGTTCTGTGTTGTTGGTACATCGTCGCTTAGCTGCGAGGTCGGACAATAAAAGCACGAGGCATTACATTTTCCGGTGATGAACAAACAACTCCACTGCCCCAATCCACAAAGTTTACAACCATTCGAGATTTGATTGTAATAAGGCTTGGTTTCTTTAAATAACAAACTCCCTTTCAGTTTCCTGATCAATTTATCTCTTTGTTCCTGAGCTTCACCTGAATTATAACCATTCAGCCAACTCAACTCCTCCCATCCGGCAATTTCCGCCTTGTTTTTATTCACCAGCGAATTCTGCCATTTCAAATAAGCATCCATTTCGGCAAAAACTTAATAGTAAAACCAATGATTTAAAGGGGGAAAACAAGAAAATTTACGGGTGGAATTAGAGTTCGGAAAAGATGTACATGAACATCAGCAGCTGGTCCTGCTTATAAGAAGCCGAACGGATTTTTGCTATTTGACAAGTTGTGTTCATGTATTCCGATTTCATGAATCAAAAATACGGAAAAGGACAATATAAATTACATCCGGAAAAATTGAATAAGCGGAAATAAAACAGCCTGAAATACAAGTTAAACAGCGAGTCTAAATCAGCTTTTTAAAAGCGTTTCCAAGATGATTGATCAGATCGCCGGCGAGCATCGAAAATTCGGAAAGTTCTTTTGCAGCAATATCCCCGGCAAGTCCGTGAATATAAACGCCAATCTGTGCAGCTTCTTCCGACGAAAGTCCCTGGGCCAGCAGCCCGAGGATAATACCAGTGAGTGCATCCCCACTGCCGCCGGTGGCCATTCCCGGATTTCCGGTTGAGTTAAACCACAACTTTCCTGACGGAGAAGAAATGCTGGTATAAGCCCCTTTCAGAACTACCACGCAGTTGTGATCTTTTGAAAACTGAATTTGTTTTTGGAGGTATTGATATGAATTTTCTGCCTCGCCAACCATCCGCCGGAATTCACCGGGATGTGGTGTTAAAACCGATCCTGCGGGTAATTTTTCCAACCACTCTTTTTGCATCGATAGAATATTCAGCGCATCAGCGTCGAGCACCAGCGGAACCCGTGCACATTCCAATAACGCACACAGCGCTTTCCGTGTATTATGCTTCTGATCGATTCCCGGACCGATTCCAATGGCCGAATAAGGATCGAGTTTTGGAAATTCGGTAATGACAGAATCGTGTTGATCCACGCTTGCCATAGCCTCCGGAACCGAAGTTTGAAGAATGGTATAACCCAATCGCGGAACATGAGTGGTTAGTAAACCCACCCCTGCCCGCAAACAGGCTTTTGAAGCCAGAACTGCTGCACCCATTTTGCCAAAACTACCCGAAACCAGCAAAGCATGACCAAGTGTTCCTTTGTGATCGAATTTTGAATGAACAGGCAGAATTTTGCGGATATCCGCCTTTTCCAACCAGTGGAAATCAGAATGTTCCTGTTCTATTCCATCGGGATGCAAACCAATTGGCAGCACTTCCCAATCGCCTGCAAACTGTTCGTTCTCGGCAAAAAAGAAGCTCAGTTTTGGGAACTGCAATGTTAGCGTGAAATCGGCTCGCACAATATTTTCGAAATTATTCCCGGTGTTGTCCTCCCCCATCAATCCACTCGGAATATCAATGGCAATGATTGTATTCGTAGTTTGATTCATGAAGGATACGATCTGTGCCGGAAGTCCTTCCAATGGCCGGCTCAATCCTGAACCAAACAAACCATCAACAAAAACATCGTTTTCATCCACATCAGTGCACGCATCAATCGTGCTGATCTTTTTCAGTTCAACTTTATTCTGATCTTCCAAACGTTGCCAGTTAATCGCCGGAGAACCTTTTAGATCTTTGCCAAAATCCATCAACCGAACTTCGCACTGAAAATCGAGTTCGGCCATTTGCCGGGCAACAGCTAAGGCATCGCCACCATTATTTCCGGGGCCGGCAAAAAAGATGAATTTGCGCTCGTTGGAAAAACGCTGAATAATCCAGTTGGTGATCTGCAAAGCGGCACGTTCCATCAAATCGATATCTTCGATGGGTTCGTTCTTTATGGTGTATTGATCGAGTAAGGCGATTTGTTTGGTCGTAAAAAGCTTCATAGTACTGGTTGCTATTTTTAACTAAAATTACAAAATTAGCTTCACTCCATGCTGGTATAAACCGGTAGGAATTAATCCCATTCCCATCCGATACTGGTTTGAAAAACAAAGTCAGATTTCGAAACATCAATGGCCGGATCGCTGTCGAAATCGTGGATAAAGCTTAATTTCACATAAAACTCAAGCGGAAGGTCGTACTTCATCGAAAATTCTGAATTCACACGAATACCTTTTGCGGTGAGCCCCGGATAAAGATTGAATTTCGCCTTCAGGTTCAAATCGCCAATATCATAGGCATTTAAATCTATCACTCCCATTCCTTCGAAGTTTCGATCCGAAACGGGCGCATCGCCACCGAATTTTTCAAACGACCGGGCTATACCTGCACCTGTTCCGAGGTACCACCGGTTGGTCCGGAAGATATAATAACCTATTCCGGTTTTAGCAGTGCGACGCAAATCCAGTTTTTGCTCACTGTTGCTTAGAAATTCCATGCCGGCAAAAACAAACATTTTCCCTTTTAGGAAATAGTTAAAATTTGATCCGCCCGATGTCCTTGTTGAAGCATCAATTTGTTCCTGATAGGTTCCTACTTTATTATAATCCGCTTCCCAAAGCCATTTTTCGGTTTGATAATTCGCGTTTGCACTTATCGATAACTGATGGGTGCTGTTCGACTTTGTAAACGAATATCCGGCATCGAGCAGCACTTTTATCCGGTCCTTGAACTTCGATTCCACCGGCTTAATCTCAACAATCTCGTATAGCGAAACAGAAATACTCGCAGAAAAAGTATGTACTCTTACAATGCGTTCGGAACCTTCCACATATTTTATATTTCCTATCAAACGTCGTCCATCTAGTGTATAAAACACAAAAAACCTCGACGACACCAAACCTTCCACTTCCAGCCATTCAATTTGAAATTCTTTATCGGCATAGTCTGTGTCAAAGGTCAGAACTCCAAGTTTCATGGAAATAATCTCACCAACAATCCTATCGCCCGTTACCGTATAAACCGTATCGTTTTGCGAAAATGCATTGAGGCTTAAAAGAAATGCAGCTATTCCGACAATGAGCTTTCGAATATGACGGTTAAAATTTATGTTTAGATTCATCGAAAAATCTTGTTTTCTCTAATTTACTGCAAAATATAAAGGTTTACGGTAACCTCAATAGTTATCCTTTACCTTTTCTTCAACATGTGGTGTTAAAAGAACAGTAGAAATACTGCCATGAAAGCATTTTGAATTCGATCTTTTTATTGAATACTGCAAATTCCTTTATCTTTATTCGATCGACAAAAACCATATAATATGAAATTCGTATTTAGCACTTTTCTTATCCTGATATCAGCGGGCATGAACATCGTTATTGCTCAAACCAACTACAAACTTGTTTCCGATATTCCTTACCGAACCGAAACCGAACAAGCTGCAGATGAATACGTCGCCGAACGTTGCAAGCTCGACCTGTATTATCCCGAGAATACAAAGGATTTTACCACTGTTGTTTGGTTTCATGGCGGAGGATTGACCGGTGGCGAAAAATTCATTCCTGAAAAACTTAAAGAAAATGGCATCGCCGTTATCGGGGTAAATTACCGGCTCTATCCAAAAGTAAAGTGCCCGGTTTATATCGAAGATGCGGCCGCAGCCGTTGCCTGGGCTTTCAAAAACATTGAAAATTACGGCGGAAATAAAGATAAGATTGTGGTTTCGGGGCATTCAGCCGGTGGCTATCTCACATCGATGATCGGACTCGATAAACATTACCTGGCCGACTTCGGTATCGATGCTGACGACATTGCGATGCTGGTGCCTTTTAGCGGACATACCATCACGCATTTCACGGTTCGCGAAGAACGTGGAATCCCGGGGACACAGCCGATTATTGATGAATATGCTCCGCTCTATTTTGTAAAAGCAAAAACTCCTCCACTTGTTTTGATTACCGGCGACCGTGAGCTGGAAATGCTGGGCCGCTACGAAGAAAATGCCTACATGTACCGCATGATGAAAGTGGCGGGAAACCAACAAACCAAACTACTGGAACTCGATGGATTCGATCATGGCGGAATGGCTTCACCGGCGCTGGAACTTTTACTGAAAGAAATTCAATCGCTCAACCAATAATTTAAATTGAAGAAAATGCAAGGCCGATTTCACTTATTGTTTGCCCTAAGCCTGACACTTCTGTTTTCAGGATATGCTTCTGCACAGGAACCCGACATGTCCGGCAACTGGTCGGGAAAAATAACCATACCAGGCGGAACACTCGAAATGATCTTTAAGATTTCCTTAACCAATGGAGCATACGAGGCCAAACTCGATGTGCCCAAACAGGGAGCTGCAAACCTTTCGGTCGGTGATGTAGTGGTTACCGGCGATAGCCTAAAAATTGCAGTACCGGCCATTCTCGGTAACTATGCCGGGAAAATTATCTCGAAGGATTCGGTTTCCGGAAAATGGAGTCAAAGTGGGATGTCATTCGACGTGAATCTTAATAAAACAGATAAAGTTGCAGAAGTAAAACGTCCTCAGCATCCCGTTCCTCCCTTTCCTTATCTTTCTGAAGAGGTAGAATTTACCAATCCACATTCGGGCCTCAAACTAGCGGGTACACTTACTCTGCCAAAAAATGCAAAAGGCTGCCCTGCCGTTGTAATGATCACGGGCTCCGGGGCAGAAGACCGCGATGAAACCGTTTTCGGACACAAACCATTTGCGGTGATCGCTGATTACCTTACCCGAAACGGGATTGCAGTACTTCGTTGCGACGATCGTGGCGTGGGTGGCTCCGAAGGCGATGTTAACTCGTCAACGAGTCTGGATTTTGCAGGTGATGTGCTTGCTGAAGTGGAATTTCTGAAAAAACAGAAAGCGATTGATCCCAAAAAAATCGGTTTGATCGGGCAGAGTGAAGGCGGACTGATTGCCCCGATTGCCGCGGTTGAATCGGATGATGTGGCTTTTATTGTAATGATGGCGGGGCCGGGAGTTACCGGAGAACAAATAATTCTGGAACAAGCGGCTTTAATCTCGAAAGCAAATGGACTTCCTGAATATGCCATCGAGCAGGGCAGATTAACCAATCAAAAAATATTCGACATTGTAAAAAGCGAACCGGATTCAGCCAAAACGGTAGAAAAACTTCGCCAGATTTTGGCCCAGGGAATGTACGACGGGATGAATGATGACATGAAGAAAATGATAGATGCCAAAATCCAGGGCGTCAATTCACCTTGGTTTCGCTACTTTTTGACATACGACCCAAAACCAACGCTTACTAAAGTAAAATGTCCGGTTCTGGCAATTAACGGAACGAAGGACCTGCAGGTACCTGTCTCAAATCTTGAAAATATAATTGAAGCTATAAATTCGGGCGGAAACATGCAGGTAGATACCATCAGTTTTAACAACCATAACCACTTATTTCAGCGCTGTGAAACCGGCGCGGTTGCCGAATATTCGCAGATTGAAGAAACCATCAATCCGGAAGTGCTCAAAACCATGAAAGACTGGATACTGAAAACTACGTCTAACTAATCTTCATGTCAGCAAAAAAGCGCCTTCTCAATATCGTATTTTGGTCGGTAGTCTCGGCTGCATTTATCGGGCCGGGAACCATCACCACTGCTGCAAAATCGGGAGCTGCATTTGGCACCGAATTGCTGTGGGCGCTGCTTTTTTCAACACTTGCCTGCCTCTTGTTACAGGAGGCCGCGGCCCGATTAACCATCGTTTCGGGGAAGAATCTTGGACAGGCTATCGTTCAGCAGTTCGAAAACAATAGAGCCAAAATACCGATTCTTATATTGGTTTTAGGTGCCATCGTTGTTGGTGCGGCTGCCTACGAAATGGGCAACCTGCTGGGTGCAGTTGCCGGATTTCGATTGATCCTTGATCTGCCTGCCTGGATACTTGTTTTGATCATCGGAGCCGTGGCAGCCCTTATTTTAAGTATTCCTTCCCTGAAAGTCATTTCAACCATTATGGGATTTGCCGTGGTTTTAATGGGACTTGGTTTTCTAATCGTTGCCGTTTTGATAAAACCCGAAATTTCAGCCATTTTAAAAGGAACATTTGTCCCCCGGTTTCCGAAATCCACCGAAGCCGGCATCCTTGTTCTGGGTTTGATAGGTACCACCATTGTCCCCTACAACCTCTTTTTAGGTTCAGGTATTTCAAGCAACAAACAATCGGTGGGCGATATGCGCTTCGGACTGGCAGTAGCGATTTTGCTGGGGGGTTTGTTTTCAATGGCGGTATTGATTGTAGGAACTGCAGTTCTCTCAGAATTTTCTTTTGAAAGCCTTTCGCTGGCCTTGCAACAAAAAATCGGACCGGCCGGGCAGTACCTGCTGGGTTTTGGTTTATTTGCTGCCGGATTTACCTCATCGGTAACTGCTCCGTTGGCAGCTGCCATCACCTTAAAAAGCCTGTTTGGAAATAAAAGTCCCGAAAAATGGGAAATCGGTTCAACAAATTTTCGTTTGGGCTGGCTGGCGGTTTTGCTGATCGGGATCGCTTTTGCCGCGGTAAATGTAAAGCCGATTCCGGCCATTATTCTGGCACAGGCACTTAATGGATTCTTGCTGCCCTTTGTGAGTATTTTCCTCTTTATTGTCATCAACAATAAAAATATTACCGGTCATCAAAGTAATCCGCTGTTACTGAATCTGCTGATGATCGTCGTTATTTTTGTAACGCTTATACTGGGATTGAACAGCGCAACAAAAGCTTTCATCAGTGTGTTTCTTCCAAACAGCTCTCCGAGTAATATCGTGCTTTGGGGAATTGGGATAGTGGCTGTACTGATTTCAGTTTGGGTTTGGATGAAAGGGAGCAAAAAGTAAAATGGCACCCAATTGGATGCCATCTTCTATCATCAATTGCATTTATCCTTTCTTTCTGAAATCTCGTTTCTAAAGTACCTGAATTCCAATCATGGTGCAATTTGAAGTTACAATATTGGCATCACAAACCTGTTTACTTTTCTGAAAACCAAAGAATCGCCCTCCCTTTTAATTAAATAAATCTGCAATGTGTCCTTACTTCTAAAATGGCCATCCCAGAATTTTCTCACTTTCACCGTATCTTTAAAAAACTGTGCATTGTAATAAGAAATTGAATCCAAATACGAAGTATCTTTTACAAAAACGGTGTCAATCCCTATCTTATGTCTAAGATCATATACCTCGCTGTAATATGGAATCGTATCTATACCAATAAATTTTGCAGGTGCACCTTTTCGTTGCCAGAATGCTTCTATCATTTCTTTCCGTTCTTTTATTTGGATACTATCTGCCACGTATGGATATTTATAGTGCAGGTAATCACTGGTGGTGCTATGTATCCAGGGTTTTTCAAATAAAAAATAATAGGTCGGCTTTTCTTTCGGTTCTTCCTGCTTTTGGCTACAACTTAGCTGTACGAAAACAACCATCATAATTACTACTACTCTTTTCATTCCGGACAGTTATTGGGTGAACTATTCAATTATAAAATGAACCTCACTAATTGGATAAATCCATAATTTATCATTCTCAAACCTTATAACTTGAAGTTTATACTTCTTCAACTTCTCATAATCAAAACCAATTTGAAATCCATTCATATTATTAATTATCCAATACTGAGAAACAACATCGATTTTTTCAATAGCCTCAAAACCTATTGCTTCTATTTTAGTAGTATCAACTTCTAAATCCCAAAACTGATAACTGAATCTACCAAGGGGTCTCAATACAATTTTGTTAGAATGATTAATGGTTCCAAACGAATATTCGTAACCTGGAATATTCTCAAATCGAATATAAATTGTCTCCTTTTTGTTGCTTAACCACAATAGAAATAAAATTCCTAAGGTCAGCAGAAAACTTACTATTAAACAACACTTCTTCATAGAGATTTACGTTTAGCGGCCGATGATTCATAAAAAGCAAATCTGATAGAGTAAGCTATAAATATAATCATCCTTATCTTTAACCACTGACTTTAATGCGTTATCACTTCAAAAAGTATGCAAAACAAATCCTTCCAGCTATTTGTAGACACTGGCGGTACATTTACCGATTGTATTGGCATCGATAAAAACGGCCGACAGTACCGGCAAAAAGTATTGAGCAGCAGCAGTCTGCGCAGTACGATCGTTAAAATAATTTCGGAAACAGAATGTGAAATTGCAGATTCGTGGAACCTGGATCGTGATATTTTTAAGGGATTTTCGTTTCGTTTGCTGGGAGAATATGCTTCGGAAATAAGCGTAGCATCATTTGATGTAACATCAAACTTATTAAAGGTTGAGTCTCCTTTTTTTCATACCGAAATGGAGGGTAAAAATTTCGAGCTGACATCGCACGAAGAAGCACCGGTTTTGGGTGCCCGGCTTATTACGCAAACCGGTTTGCACGAAACCTTCCCTGACCTGCAATTAAAACTGGGATCAACAAAAGGCACCAATGCACTGCTTGAAAACAAGGGTGCTAAAACACTTTTCATTGTCACCAAAGGTTTTGCCGATCTGCTGAAAATCGGTAACCAGGCACGTCCTGATATTTTTGCACTGAACGTGGAAAAGCCGCGCCAGCTTACCCATCAAATCCTTGAAGTAGATGAACGTATCGACGCCAAAGGAAATATACTAAAAGCCTTTGATGCTGAAGCCTTCAAAAAACAAGTTTTGGCGCTTGATAAAAACGAAATTGAATCCGTGGCCATCAGCTTGATGAACTCGTACATCAACCCGGTGCTTGAACAAGAAATTGCAAAAGTTTTGACGGAGTCGGGTTTTGAATTTGTTTCTACTTCTAATGGATTGTCTCCTCTGATTAAAATACTGAACCGCGCCGAAACCACGGTGGTAAATGCCTACCTCTCTCCCATCATTCACAATTACGTTAACCGGATTTCGAAAAGTGTGGGTAAGCAGTCGTTCCAGATTATGACTTCGGCAGGCGGACTGGTTTCTGCTCAAAAGTTCCACCCCAAAGACAGTTTGCTGAGTGGACCGGCCGGCGGAGTAGTTGGTGCTAAGCTAATTGGCGGGCGAAGTGGATTTTCCAAAATCATCACCTTCGACATGGGCGGCACCAGCACCGATGTTTCACGCATTGACGGTGAATTCGATTACCGTTTCGAGCTGCAGGTAGGCGATGCAAAAATCAACAGTCCGGCCATTGCCATTGAAACCGTAGCTGCGGGCGGCGGCTCCATTTGTGGCTTCGACGGTTACAAACTTTTTGTTGGCCCTGAAAGCGCGGGAGCAAATCCAGGTCCGGCATGTTACGGTGCAGGTGGTCCACTTACCATTACCGATGTTAACCTGCTTTTGAACCGGCTCGACACCAGCCAGTTTGGTATCCCTGTTTTTAAGGGAGCTGCAGAAAATCGACTGAATGAACTGATTGCCCAAATCGAACAAACAACGGGTAAAAAGCAAGATCCGGAGATCATTCTGAATGGTTTTATCGACATTGCCAACGAGATCATGGCGGGTGCCATCCGAAAGATTTCCATATCAAAAGGATACAATCCAACCGATTTTGCACTGGTAGCATTTGGTGGTGCCGGTGGATTACACGCCTGCGATATTGCAGAGATTCTGGGGATCGAAACCATCCTGTTGCCCGAAGATGCCGGTTTGTTGAGTGCTTTTGGTATTGGAAATGCGGCGGTTGAACGCTTTGCTGAAAAACAGGTACTTCAGCCTTTGAACAATTGTAAAAATCAACTTTCCGTTTGGTTCGACGAAATGGGACAAGCAGCGACCCAAAAGTTGGTAAACGAGGGATTTCGGCAAGAACGCGTTGGGATTCGCCAGCAAATGGTTTTCCTGCGTTTTAAGGGCCAGGATTCGAGCCTCGAAATTCCCTTTACTCCTCTAGAAGAGCTGTTGGATAACTTTCATCAGCAATACGAAAAATTATACGGTCACCGCGTTTCTAACCGTGAAATTGAAGTGGAAGCTTTGCGTGTTATCGCCTCAATTGAACACCACGCAAAACAGAAAACGGACCAAACTACAATGGCCTACCGCCCTGAAGCGGAACATAAAATGGAGAATGGAACTCCCGTATTTATTCGGAAAGAATTAAGTTCCGGAGCAGGTTTTAAAGGCCCGGCACTTTTTCCCGACAGTTTCTCCACGACCTATGTAAAACCGGGCTGGAGACTGGAAATAGATTCAAACAACACTGCTGCTTTAAAATTTACCGGAACAGGTTCTGAAACCCAACATCAACAAACCCGTGAAACCGAGTTGGAGCTGTTCACCAACCGTTTTATGTCCATTGCCGAAAATATGGGGGCACTTTTGCAGCGCACCTCGCTGTCGGTAAACATCAAAGAGCGGCTCGATTTTTCGTGTGCTCTGCTCGATGCTGAAGGACGGTTAGTAGCCAATGCGCCGCATATTCCGGTACATTTGGGCGGACTTGGCGTGTGTGTGCGCGAACTCATCAAACATTTCAGGTTTGAGGATGGTGATACCATTGTGACCAACCACCCAAAATACGGCGGTTCTCACCTGCCCGATGTAACGCTTGTAACTCCTGTTTTTTACGAAGGTGAACGAGTGGGCTTTGTGGTAAACCGGGCGCACCACTCCGAAATCGGTGGAATCAGTCCGGGATCGATGCCACCCAATGCAACGAAACTGGAGGAAGAAGGAGTAACCATTTCGCCTTTCTACCTGGTAAAAAACGGACAGCCGGATTGGGAAGGAATGCGCAACATTCTGCTTTCAGCAAAATACCCGACCCGTTCGGAGGAAGAAAACCTGGCCGATTTGAATGCGGCCCTGGCTGCCAATAAAAACGGTTCGGAAGCACTGATCAGCCTCATTAATGTTCACGGTAAAGAAACGGTGCAAACCTACCTGAATTTGCTGCGCGAACATGCCGCGGCAAAAATGCGGGCTACCTTACAAAAATTCGAAAACGGCATTTATTCCGCAGAGGAGTTGTTGGACGACGGTTCACCGTTAAAAGTAAAAATCGACTTAAAAGACGGCAATTGCCGAATCGATTTTACCGGCAGTTCGGAGGTTCATCCCGGTAACATGAATGCTACGGAAGCGATTGTAAAAAGCGTTACGATTTATGTGTTGCGCTTACTCTTGAACGAGCCCATTCCGTTGAACGATGGACTGCTGGAGCCGGTAGAATTCGTTCTTCCGAACGGTCTGCTGAATCCGGTTTTTGACGATGACCCGGCAAACTGCCCGGCGGTAGTTGGCGGAAATGTAGAGATAAGTATGCGACTGACGGACACGCTGCTAAAAGCTTTTGGCGTGGTAGCTGCCAGCCAGGGAACCATGAATAACACCTTGTTCGGGAACGAGCATTTTGGCTACTACGAAACCATTTGCGGTGGATGCGGTGCCGGCGAAGGGTTTAACGGTGCCAGCGCCGTTCACCATCACATGACCAACACGCGCATTACCGATCCGGAGATTATGGAACACCGCTACCCGGTCCGGTTGGAAGAATTCAGCATCAGGCATAACTCAGGTGGCAAAGGCAAATGGCAGGGCGGCGACGGCATAAAACGGGTACTAACGTTTCTTGAACCGGTGAATCTTTCGGTGCTTTCGCAACGAAGAAAGTCAGGTCCGTTCGGTTTAAAAGGAGGAAATGACGGAAAGCGCGGGTGCCAAAAAGTAATTCGTAAAAACGGAGAAGAAATTCAACTGGATTCCATTCAAAATATCAACATTGAAGCTGGTGATCGTTTTATTATTGAAACACCCGGAGGCGGAGGATTTGGTGAATCGATGTAAAGGTTGACAGTTAGAGGACTTTTAATAACTTTACCGCCCCATTTAAGTGAGATAAGTTTATGAATCCACCGTTTCTGGCACTGATATTACTATTTGTTTTCACCCCGGTAATTGTGATCTACCTCGAAGGACGGTTCTCGATCCTTAAGAAAATAGGAGCTGTTTTAGTTTGTTACGGTGTTGGCCTGGTTATCGGGAACATGAATATTTTACCCGAAGGAATCGGAGATATTCAGAATACCATAACCGAAGTTACCATTCCGCTGGCACTTCCGCTGATTCTTTTTTCGATCGATGTGAAAGCCTGGTTTAAAATGGTTCGTTCAGCTTTCACTGCTCTGATCACCGGGATTATTTCGGTGTTGATTGTCGTTATTGCAGGATTCTATATTTTCAGGGGAAGCATCGATAATATCTGGCAGGTTTCGGGAATGCTGGTCGGTGTGTACACCGGTGGAACACCCAACCTGGCCGCCATGAAAACGGCTCTGAATGTGTCGCAGGAACTCTATATAATGACTCACACTTACGACCTGTTCCTGAGTGCGGTGTACCTGGTTTTCATTCTTTCGGTTGGACAGAAAGTATTTCAATGGTTTCTGCCGGCTTTTAAACCCCTTGAAAATTCCGACGCCGAAGGCATGATCAACCTCGAAGAGGATTACGAATCGTACGACGGGATTTTTAAACGGAAAATAGTTGTGCCTTTAATGGGCGCGATGGGATTATCTGTAGCTATTCTGGGTTTGAGTTACGCCATCAGCCTGCTGTTTCCAAAAGATTATGCCACTGCAGTTATTATATTGCTGATCACCTCTTTTGGAATTGCAGCCTCATTCATTCCTAAAATAAAAGCCATTAAAAAAACTTTTCAGTTGGGGATGTACCTCATCCTCATCTTTAGTTTAACTGTAGCTTCCATGGCCGACATCAGCAAATTGTCTGATATTTCATTTTCGCTTTTTTATTATGTGGCACTGGCAGTTATCGGGTCGCATGTCATCCACATTGCGCTGGCCCGCATTTTTAAGGTTGATGCCGACACTGTAATTATTTCAACAAGTGCACTCATTTGCTCGCCGCCATTTGTTCCGGTGGTTGCCGGAGCTTTAAAAAACCGCCACGTGATTCTAACCGGACTGGTGGTTGGAATTGCCGGTTATGCGGTTGGAAATTACCTGGGTATTCTGGTGGCCTATCTGCTGAAATAGTTTTCAGAAAAACACAGTGGTTAATAAGTTAGAAGATGCTCTACTTGCATTTTCAAGGTATAATTCTAACTTTACTTTCGTATAAACCGAACTTGTGAAAGATGGATACTCAATTCTTTGTAATTGTCTTTTTGTTCGTTATCGCCCCAATCGTTATTATTTATCTCGAAAGTAAATATTCGCTGGCTAAAAAAATCGGAGCCGTTTTAATTTGTTACGGTTTTGGCATTTTTATAGGGAATGTTGGTATTCTGCCTGCCATGTCGGATACTTACCACAACCTGCTGGCCGGTGAAGTTTTTATTCCCTTTGCAAAAATGAAGGAGTATTTGGCAGCGGGTATGGTAACTGATCAGGATGCTTCGAGAAACGCCATCGCCTTTATCCAGGACATGTTCACCAACATTACAATACTGCTTTGTTTACCGCTGATATTGTTTTCGCTCGATGTAAAAAAATGGCTGTCGCATGCGCGTGCCGCACTGGAATCGTTGTTGATCGGATTATTCACTGTTTTGCTGATGATTTTTTTAGGCTGGTGGATGTTCAAAGGCAGCATCGACGATATCTGGAAAGTTTCGGGAATGCTGGTTGGTGTTTATACCGGGGGAACGCCAAACATGGCCGCCATAAAAACGGCACTGAATGTTTCGCAGGAAGTGTACATCCTCACCCACACCTACGAAATGACACTGGGTGCGCTTTACCTGGTTTTTATTTTTTCGGTAGGGCAAAAAGTTTTTCTGTGGTTCTTGCCTCCTTATAAGTCAAAAGTTGAAGAAGCAACCGACGACACTCCAAAAATTGAAGTTCCAACCATCGATCTGAAGGAAGAGTACGAATCGTACGACGGCTTTTTTAAAAAGGATATTATCTGGCCACTAATGGGCGCTTTCGGGCTTTCGGTGCTAATCCTTGGTACAAGTTTTTTATTGAGTAAACTTTTTAGCGAAGACTTTGCCAATGCAGCCGTGGTTATTTTTGTAACCACTTTCGGAATCGCTTTGTCTTTTGTTCCGCGGATCAGAAGAATCAAAAAGACCTTTCAACTGGGGATGTACCTCATCCTAATTTTCTGTGTCTCCGTAGCTTCAATGGCCGACATCAGCAAATTGGCAAATATTTCAATTTCGCTGTTTTATTACGTTGGAATTGCCATGTTCGGATCGCACATTCTGCATGCCTTTATCGCCCGTTTCTTTAAGATCGATGCCGATACTGTGATCATTTCCGGAAGTGCGCTTATCTGCTCACCGCCCTTTGTACCGGTTGTGGCTTCGGCGCTAAAAAACCGGGAAGTAATTTTAACCGGAATGTTTGTAGGAATTGCCGGTTACGCTGTGGGCAATTACCTGGGAGTTATTGTGGCTTATATTTTAAAGTGATTGATCCCTGAAAACAACACAGTGCCGGAATTCAATTTAGAATTTCGTTTCTATTAAATCACAAAACGAATCTCCCGTTCTTCAATCATGCGTTGCAGTTCACGAAGTAAAGCTTGCTCGTGCCTGTCGATGTATCCGTCTTCGGTAGCAATATTCAGGATTTTATCGTACTCTTCCCTGGTAATCTTATGATCTTCAATAGCCTTCTCGATCATCTCTCTCAATCGCATTGAACTTTCACTAATCTTGTCGTGCATCGTTGTAATTTTTCTGTAATATATGAAATTCTGAATCAACTCAAAAGAGCCGTGAACACAATCGTTACAAAAGATTTGGACAAAGCAGAAACCAGCAAGGTGGCAGAATGATTCTTTCGACTTCATGATTTTATTTATATTTGCAGGTCGAATCGGAGACAGGGACTGTTTTTTAGGTATACAAAGTTGCTTTTTCAACTAAAATATGAATATTAAAACAGATAAAGTAGGGGTTATCGGAAGTGGAAGTTGGGCTACAGCAATATCGAAAATGCTGCTGGAAAATGTGAACGAAATCAACTGGTTCTTCCGTAAGCCGGAAATTACTGAACAGTTTATAAAGGATGGCTATAATCCGCGTTATTTGCGTGATGTTGAATTTGATACTTCGCGAATAACCTTTTATAACGATATCAACAAAATTGTTGAAGATTCCGACATTCTTGTTCTGGCTGTCCCATCTGCATTCTTACCAAAAATTTTTAACGAGCTAAAATCCGATTTAAAAAACAAATACATTCTTTCGGGCATCAAAGGGATTGTGTCAGAAGAAAATCTGTTGGTAGTAGAATACCTCAACCGGCATTTTGATGTTCCCTTCGATATGGTTGGCGTGATTTCGGGTCCCTGCCATGCCGAAGAAGTTGCCCAGGAGAAACTATCGTACCTTACCATTGCCGGAATGGACGAAGACCGGGTTTCGAAATTTGCGCAACTGGTTGAGAGCGACTACATATATACTACCCTGTCTGATGATATTTGGGGCACTGAATATTCGGCCGTTTTGAAGAACGTGATTTCCATAGCCGCGGGAATTGCACACGGACTGCGTTACGGCGATAATTTTCAGGCCGTTTTAATTTCAAGAGCCATTCAGGAAATTAAACGTTTTGTTGATGCGGTGCATCCTATCGATCGCGACATAAAAAGTCCGGCATATCTGGGCGACCTGTTAGTAACTGCCTACTCGCAATTCAGCAGAAACCGGATGTTTGGAACGATGATTGGGAAAGGGTATTCGGTAAAAGCTGCACAATGGGAAATGAATATGATTGCTGAAGGCTATTATGCCGCAAAATCTATTCATGCTATAAACGAACATTACGGAGTTAGCATGCCCATTTCCGACACCGTTTACACCATTCTTTACGAAGATACTTCTCCGTTGAGGGCTGTAGCAAAACTGGCCCGAAAGCTGGGTATGAATTCATAATCACCTGTCATTACCAATCAGAAATAATCACACGGACTGTTTCTGAACGATCCAGTAAAGTCCTTTTACATTCGACTGTCGTTGGCTGATCAGCAGACTTATTATTATTGATTCAATTACGGATATAATACCAAATCCCATAGCGAAGTAATAGTAAGCCGGAAAAAAGCCAACAAAGAACCAAAGGATAAAAAGCAGGCCATGAAAGTATCCGGTGGTTTTAAACGAGTACAAGTGAAAACTTGAAAAAGTGCCAAAACGGTAGAAATGGACAAGTTGTGTTACAACCATCAGCACAATAAAGAGGTAGAATATCCAGCCATTCCCCGCCAGATCGTCTTGCTTAAAAAGAAGGACGCCATAAAAGGCCAGAAAATAAGTGCCGTAATCGGCAAGCGAATCAAGGCGGGCGCCTAAGCGTGTAACCATGTTAAAAGTCCGGGCAATAAATCCATCAAGGAAATCGGTGACCAGGTTAATACATAAGAAAATTGCAAATAAGTGCTCGTTCCCCGTTAACAGCAAATAAAGCACAAATGGAAAAACCAGTATTCGGTAAAGGCTTAACGCATTGGGTACATTAACAACTTTCTCTTTCATTGCCAGCGATTTTTGGTTGTTTTAAATTTAATCTTTTTAATTGATATTCTGCATAATGTAGAAATCCATGATGATTCGGGAAACTTACCAATAAGAATGAAAATTAATGATTTTGCCATTCATTTACCCGCTCTCCTGTCCCCGTCCGACTAGTTCATCCGGGCGGATCTCCCTTCATGGAAGGAAAAGACGATAAGGCTCCATAAATAAGTAGGATTGAAAAGTAGTGAATTAACTATTCCTTTTTTGCTACTTTCAGTCGTCCTTCCTTGCTTGCAGCCACTCTTTATACACAAATACAAGGAAGGATCTGGTTAGATCACCTCCAGAAATTCGGCGCATTGTAGTGTACTTTTTCAATGCTTTGCCGCATTTGCGCCGATTTTGTGGGATTGTTAATCCCGGGCGGCACTCACCCCGAATGTTCGGGGGTCGTTCTGCCCGGGGCTGAATGATTAAGGACTTTCAGCCCTATAATTGGCAAAACTTGCTTTCGAGATTTAAAAAAACAGCACTGAAAGTGCGTTATATTTTAGCCCAGGTGAAAGTAATTCAACGAATTACGGCGGCCTGGGTTAAAACAGCATGATGTACCTCGTCCGGCGAAAAAGGATGATCGAAGCTGAACGATTGTCCCGGACGAAAATGGAGCAGAACCTCGCAAAGATGTATATAAAGGGTAGTTGCTTGCAGGGAATGATAAGACGATGGGTATAGTTACATTTTACCAGGTCATATTAATAAAAAATGCCACCCATCAACAGACAAGTGGCACTTCTAATATTTTGCTACGAAATGCTATTTCATTTCCTTCCAGGCATTGATCAAGCCATTGGTTGATGCATCGTGGCCGGTAACTTTTCCGTCACCTTCCAACTCAGGCAGGATGGCATTGGCCAGCTGCTTTCCGAGTTCCACTCCCCACTGGTCGAAACTGTAAATGTTCCAGATCACCCCCTGAACAAAAATTTTGTGTTCATACATGGCAATCAAAGCTCCCAGAACATGAGGAGTTAGTTTCTTCACCAAAATGGAGTTGGTCGGGATATTTCCGAGGAACACTTTAAAAGGCAACAAAGCGGCAATTTCGGCTTCCGATTTACCGGCAGCCTTTAATTCGGCTGTTACCTGTTCTTCGGTTTTTCCAACCATCATCGCTTCGGTTTGAGCAAAGAAGTTGGCCAGTAATTTTTTATGATGATCGCCCAATTGATTGTGGTTAATGGCCGATGCGATAAAATCGCAGGGAATAAGTTTGGTTCCCTGGTGGATCAACTGGTAAAAAGCGTGTTGTCCGTTGGTTCCGGGTTCGCCCCAGATGATCGGGCCGGTTTGGTAATCGACCTGCTCACCATTGCGATCGACGTATTTTCCGTTACTTTCCATATTTCCCTGCTGGAAATAAGCAGAAAAACGATGCATGTACTGATCGTATGGAAGAATGGCTTCGGTTTCGGCACCATAAAAATTATTGTACCAAATGCCGATCAGCGCCAGGATTACCGGCAGGTTTTTGTCGAAATCTTCGCTGCGGAAGTGATTATCCATGGCGTGTGCACCTTCAAGCAACTCGATGTAGTTATCGTAACCAATTCCCAAAACAATTGATAAACCGATGGCCGACCACAAAGAATAACGGCCTCCTACCCAGTTCCAGAAGCGGAACATATTTGCCGTGTCGATACCAAAGGCAGAAACCGCTTCAGCATTGGTAGAAACCGCCACAAAATGTTTGGCTACGTGTGCAATTTCGTTCGCCGAAGCCAGGAACCAGTCTTTTGCCGAATTGGCGTTGGTCATTGTTTCCTGTGTGGTAAACGTTTTCGAAGCCACAATAAACAGTGTAGTTTCCGGGTCTACCGCTTTTAAGGTTTCGGCAATGTGAGTGCCATCAACATTCGATACAAAGTGCAGTGTCAGATGATTTTTGTAGGGTTTCAGCGCTTCAGTAACCATCAGCGGGCCCAAATCAGAGCCACCAATACCAATGTTTACAACATCAGTAATCGATTTTCCGGTGTAACCTTTCCATTCTCCCGAAATCACTTTTTCTGAAAATGCTTTCATTTGGCTAAGCACGGCGTTCACGTCCGGCATTACATCCTCGCCATCAACCACAACAGGAGTATTGCTTCTGTTCCTTAAGGCAGTGTGAAGCACGGCGCGGTTCTCGGTGGCATTTATTTTTTCACCGGTAAACATGCTTTCAATGGCACCTTTAACGCCACACGCTTCAGCCAGTTCGAAGAGCACTTTTTTCACCTCATCGCTCAGAATATTTTTTGAATAATCTAAAAGGATATCGCCAAATTTCAGCGAGTATTTTTCAAAACGATCGGCATCTTGCTCAAAGAGCTCTTTCATATGAGTGCCTTCGAACTCGAAATACAGTTCTTCAAGTTTCTTCCAGGCAGTTGTTTCTATCGGATTAATTTTTGGCAACATAATTTATGCTTTTAGTCTGAAGACCGGCACTGAAGTGCTTCGGTCATCCGGCGTTTATGAATTCTTTAACGTTTGCAAAGATAATGGAATATGACTATTGTTCATCGTTCAGAAACAAAGGTTAATGGAGGATTAAGATAAAACCGCACCAGTTAAACTTTGCAGTTCGTTTCGGCTGTTTATGGTTATACCTCGCAAATAATCTACCAAACCAACAAATAAAGCTGCATCGTTACCGAAACTCATTTTTTCTATCTTTGCAACAATGAGATCAAACGTTTTTAAAGGCTATTTCTTTGCGTTGGTAGCTACGCTGGCCTTCTCGAATGTATACATTTTCAGCAAAGCAGCTTTAAACGAGGTGCATCTCACACAATTTGGTGTTTACTGGTTTGCCATAGGATTTTTGGTCAGCCTGGGATTTGCCCTGAAAAACAAAAAGCTTTCGCAGCTTGGCACACTCACAAAAAAACAAGTGCGAATTCTGGTTATTCTCGGAATCCTTGAAATCCTTACTACCACTACCTTTTTTATTTCCGTTAACATTATTCCCGATCCATCTGTCACGTCCTTCCTCGGAAATATGTTCCCGGTAATGGTAACAATGGGTGGCGTAGTGCTGCTGAGCGAGCGATTTAACTGGATAGAAGCCATTGGTGTTATCCTGGCCCTGGCCGGAGCTTTTATTATCAGCTACACTGGTGGGACCACACTAAAAACGCTGTTTATTAAAGGAACCGGAATTGTATTTATTAACGCCATCCTGGCAACCTCAGCCACACTGGTGGTTAAAGTGCATGTAAAAAAGCTAAGCCCCGAATTGCTGGGACTCAACCGCACTGCCTGGTTATTGGTGTACAGCTTCATCATGTTTTTCATCTACGGTCAATCTTTTATTATACCGGTATCGGCGCTTAAAAACATTGCAATTGGTTCCGTTCTTGGTCCTTTCCTGGCCATTGTTTCGGTGTATTACTCGTACACTTATATCGAGGCCTCGCGGTCGGCCATTGTTCAGAGCTTGAAAGGAATTTTTGTGTTGATTGGTGCTTACCTGTTCTTCCATAGTTTCCCGGCCCAACATCAATTTATCGGAGGAATAATAACGGTGATTGGTGTTTTGGTAATGACTCTCGCCAAGGCCGGATTCTTCCGCAAAACATAAACAAACTGAAATTTCAGTTAACAAACTATAATTTTAGTTCCTTTTTACATTTTTTAACCTCGTTTTTCAGAAGATTTTCTCATATTTCCACAATATGTTCGATGAGGCATAGTTTTTGTTAAATAAACACCAACATTCAAAAAAAAATCATTTTTATGAAGCGAAAAACCTGGCTAACTTCAATTGTTGCTGTCGCAGTTCTGTTAGTAGGGTATTTAGTTTTTCCAAGTTCGAAAAGCGATACCTCCGAAATCACAGCAAAAGTACAGAAAGGTCCGTTTGAAATTCTCGTATACTCAAGCGGACAACTAGAAGCCCAAAACTCAGAAAACATTGTTGTTCCTGCACAATTACAGGATCGCGATGTACGAATTTACGAGATTAACATTACCGACCTGATCGAAGAAGGAACTGTAGTAGATTCGGGCGATTATGTAGCTACTCTCGACCAGAAAACAGTAGAAGAAGTACTGAACACGGCAAAGGAGGAACTGGAAACGGCTATCAACGAATTTGAAGATGCTAAAATGGACTCGAACCTCACGCTGAGTGGTGTTCGCGACCAGATCATCAACGCCAAAGAACAGGTCGAAGAATTTCAAATCATACTAGACGAATCGGTGTATGAATCGCCTTCCGTAATCCGGAAAGCAGAAATGGACCTGGATAAAGCCCGCCGAAAACTGGAACAGGAAAAAAGCGGTTACGCTTTAAAGGAACGCCAGGCCGAGGCCAAAGTCGAACGCAGGAAACTCGAAGTTCAGCAAAGAAAAACACGTGTAGACAAACTGGAAGAAATTTACCACTCGCTGGTAATTACCGCACCTAAACACGGTATGGTCATTTACGGAAAAGACAATTCGGGTGAAAAAATCCAACCCGGATCGACCGTGAGCCCCTGGATGCCAATGATTGCAACTCTCCCCGACATGTCGTCGATGCTTTCGCTGACCTACGTGAACGAAATCGACATTTCGCGACTGAAAAAAGGACAAAAGGTAATTCTGGGTATCGATGCCATTCCCGAAAAAGAATTGGAAGGCGAAGTGGTTTCTGTTGCCAACATTGGTCAGCCTATGCCAAAAAGCGATGCAAAAGTTTTTGAAGTCAAGATTAGGGTATTTGGCGATGTAAGCGATCTGAAACCAGCCATGACCACCAGTAATGTTATCTACACGGCTACCTATACCGATACTACTTTTATTCCAACTGAAGCCATTTTCGAAAACGACTCCCTTCAGTTTGTATACCTGAAAAAAGGGAAAGTTGTTAAACAGGTAATTGATCTTGGCGACCAGAACGAGAACCTGACTCTGATACGAAAAGGATTGGAAGAAGGAGATGAAATTTTGCTCACAGAACCTGAAAATGCAGAGGATCTGGCGCTTGAAGGACTTGAAATTTACGAGGAAATTAAAGCAAGAAAGATTCGCGAAGAGCAGGAAGAGCAACGAAAGATTGAGGAGGATAAAAAGAAACCATACATTCCGAACAACAACCAAAAAGGTAATCCTATGGGAGGGATGATTATTATTGGTTAACCGCTAAAACGAAATTCATGAAAGCATACGTACAACGTTATGGACACGATGTGGTATCGGGTTTAGAGGCGATTTTTACCAATAAAGTAAAGTCGTTCCTCACGGCCCTGGGTATCATTTTTGGTGTTGCAGCAGTTATCAGCATGTTAGCCATTGGGAATGGTGCGCAACAGGAGATTCTGGAACAGATAAAAATGGTTGGTGTGAACAACATTATCGTGTCGCCAACTGAAACAAGCATCGATCAGGATCAGGATGAATCCTCAGCGGATGCAGCGCAAATAAGTACCAAAAAATTCTCGAAAGGACTTACATTGCTAGATGCCCAGGCCATCGAACAAATTCTGCCAACTGTAAGTAAGGTTAGCCCGGTAATCGATTTTAACTACTCGGCCATTCTTAACGGAAAAAGTAAACCGGTTGTGCTCGAAGGGGTCACCAACTCCTATTTCGAGCTGTTTGAGATCAACCTGAGTTTTGGCGAACTATTTACCACAGAGCAAAGCGAAGACGGATTTCCGGTTTGTATAATTGGCGATAATATCCGGAAAGTATTTTTTAACCAGGAAGATCCTATCGGACAAAAAATTAAGTGCGGTCAAACCTGGCTAAAAGTTGTCGGAGTTATTGAACGTCGCGATTTTACCGCCTCTGCATCTGATGAAATGGGTATATCGAGTACGGATAACAAAATATTTATTCCGGCTAAAACCATGTTGCTGAGGTTTAAAAACCGTTCACTGATTCGTGCCGACGAAGTGGAAGAAATGATTTCGAGAAGAAACCAGGAAAGCGGCAATTCAGCCTCTGAAAACCTGAACCAGTTGGATAAGATCATCATCCAGGTTGCCGAAACCGAGCAGTTGAGCAGCACCGCAGAAGTTGTTCGCCGGATGATGTTACGCCGCCACAACGGACTTTACGATTTTGAAGTGACCATACCCGAATTGCTGCTGAAACAACAACAGCGTACGAAAAAGATCTTCAATATTGTTTTGGGCGTTATTGCAGGTATTTCGCTTATTGTTGGTGGTATCGGTATTATGAATATCATGCTGGCATCGGTAATGGAACGAATCCGCGAGATCGGTGTCCGGCAAGCCATCGGAGCTTCCCGAAAAGACATTATCGTGCAATTCCTGTCCGAGTCAACTATTATTAGTGTTTCCGGTGGTATAATCGGCATCATTCTGGGGGTTGTTTTATCGAAAACCATTACCGCGGTATTCGATATTGGCACAATTGTTTCTGCTTTCTCCATTATAATATCTTTCGGAGTGTCTGTACTTGTTGGAGTTATATTCGGATATATTCCGGCAAAAAGGGCAGCAGAACAGGATCCCGTTAACTCTTTACGCTACTAAAAAACCAAATCGACGAAAAATGAAACGAGCATGTAAAATAGTCACACCCAAAAGGATAATTAAATTGCATGCGAGTTCCATCTTATACCTTAGAAAACAAACAATTTTGATAAGATGAAAAGAATTAGTATATCATTCCTTTTAATGCTGATGCTGAGCTGTGGTTTGCTGGCGCAGACCAAAAAAACTATGACCCTTCAGGAGGTCATCGAAACGGCGTCGCAACAATCGCTTGATGCATTTATTAATAAAAACATGTACCTGTCGAGTTACTGGGAATTCAGGTATTACAAGGCCGACCGACTTCCTTCGTTGACACTCGACGCAACTCCTTTTAACTACAACCGTTCGGTACAAAAAGTATATAACTACGACGAAAACCGCGATGAATTTGTGGAACGTGAATCGTTCGACTCTGATCTGTCGTTACTGCTTAACCAGAACGTCGGATTAACGGGTGGATCCTTCTTCGTACAATCGAACCTGAGTATGACCCAAAAATTAGGTAACGATGAACTGTCCTCTTTCACTTCTACTCCTTTTATGATTGGTTATTCGCAAAACATAAACGGATACAACCAATTGAAATGGAAATCGAGGATTGAACCCGTAAAATTTGAAAAGGCAAAAAAGCAATTCATTCAGGACCACGAAGACCTGTCGATAAAAGCCACGCGTTTGTTCTTTGATTTGCTGGATGCTCAGATTGAAGTAAAAATTTCTGAAACCAACCTGGCCAATGCCGATACCTTGTACAACATTGGTAAAGGACGTTTTCAGGTGGGTACTGTAACCCAGGATGAATTACTCGACCTGGAACTCAGTTACATGAATGCACAACTTGCTTTAACTAAAGCCAAGCTGGCACTCGACCGTGCCGAAGCACAACTGAATTCATTTCTGGGGCTGGACAAAAACACCCAGGTGGAATGTATCATCCCTGAAGAACTACCTCAACTCCAGATAGATGCTTTACAGGCAGTTGACAAAGCCATGACAAATAATCCTGACATAATAAATCAGCAACAACGGCTGCTCACACAGGATCAGAATGTAAAACGGGCACAAAGCGAAAATGGTATTAGTGGCGATGTTTTTGCACTCTACGGATTGAACCAAAACTCGGAAAATTTTGACGGAGTTTATAAAGATCCGCTCGACCAGCAACGATTAAGAATCGGGGTAAATATTCCTATTCTCGACTGGGGAAGACGAAAAGGACAACTGTTGATGGCAAAATCGAACCGTGAAGCAGTTCGGCTGAGCATTAACCAGGAAAAAATCGATTTCGAACAAAACATAATTATGAATGTGATGGAATTTAACCTTCAGGATATGCAGGTTGAGAACTCGGCAAAAGCCGACACCATTGCAAAAATGCGTTACGATGTTACCCAACAACGATTTTTGATTGGCAAACAGGACATTACCCGACTAAACATCGCACGTACAGAAAGAGACCAGGCGCATAGAGCATACATCGCAGCACTGCGCACGTACTGGAATTATTATTACAACATCAGGTACCTCACCCTTTTCGACTTTGAAAAGAACGTTACCTTATCTGAAGATTTCGATCAACTTGTAGAAAACTACTAAGACCTGACTCATGGCAATACTTAAAAACAAATATTTTATAATTATTACCGGAATTGTTCTGATTGTAGTTGCAGGCATCTTCATAGCCAACAACACGTTGAGTAATGAAAATGTGCATACTGTGCGCTCGGGATCGTTTGAACTCGCGCTTAATACAAAAGGCGAAATTCAGGGTAAAAATGCAGTGATCATCAACATGCCCGATGTTCTGCGCAAAAGAGAACTGCGAATTTATCAACTGCAGATAAAAGACCTTGTTGCCGAGGGTACGGTGGTAAAAAAAGGCGATTGGGTGGCAACGCTCGATGCTGCAACCATTACACAGCGTATTCAAAGCAATAATCAGGATTTGGATCGGGCCAGGGCAGAATTGAATGATGCTCAAATTGATTCAACAATACAGTTAACAAAACTTCGTGAGGAACTGGAAGAGTTTAAATACGACCTGGAATACAAAAAACTGGAGTTGGACCAGTCGAAATATGAATCAACTGCGTATCAGCGAAAAAAGCAAACGGAGTACAACCAAACGCTTCGGATGATGGAGCAGAAAAGACGCGACCTGGAATTGAGACGCTTGAATTTGAAAATGAGGCTCCAGCGCGTTGAAGCGCAGTTTAACCGCTATTCGGAACAAGACAGGATGCTGAAACAAGGTATGATGGCTTGCCGCGTTATGGCTCCAAAAGACGGAATAGTGCTTTACGCCAAACGCTGGAACGGAATAAAACTGCAGGTTGGTGATAATGTTGATATCTGGAGACCGGCCATTGCAACCCTGCCCGACATGTCGGTTCTGGTTTCGGAAACCTACGTCCAGGAAATTGATATAACTAAGATTGCCGTTGGCGATTCGGCCATTATATCGATTGATGCCTTACCTGGCAAACAATACACCGGAGTTATCTCCAAAATCGCCAACATTGGTCAGGAACTGGCAGGATACGACATGAAGGTATTTCGTGTTCTTATCGACATGAAGGAAAAGGACAAAGCCATTAAACCGGCCATGACAACGGATAATAAAATCATTCTTAAAAAGCTCGATGAAACCATTAAGATTCCCCGCGAATTCCTGTTTGGTACAAACGATACGCAATATGTACTTATCAGAAAAGAGGGAAAAATATGGAAGAAAGTGGTAGTTCCGGGATTGGATAACGACACAGAAGTTACCATAATTTCTGGTCTGGAAGAAAACGATAAGATTTATGCTGAGCCACCTGTTGAATTAGATAGTATTCCTTATTACAAAGGATAATTAAAGAATAAACATGTACAAAAAAAGCGGATTGAAAATTCAATCCGCTTTTTTTTGCTATAAAGTATTTTCTAATACTATTAATTTTGAACCATGTTTGGATTGGCATCAATTTCCCTTTGCGGGATTTGGAACAACCAATCGTCATTTTCACTTGGTTTGGCTTGTTTAAAACCACCCAGATAAAGATCAGGATTAGCGCCAGAGTTGGTAAGGTCAAGTTCCTCATCGTTTCTAAGCATATCGAAACGGCGGTGTCCTTCCAGGAACAATTCAATTCTTCTCTGCACTAAAATCTCATCAACAAGTGCCTGCCCTGTTTTGGTAGATTTTGTATATCCGGCATCTCTTTCCGAAACCAACTCAAACAATACATTTTGTGCTTCTGTGTTTTTGTTTTGGCGGGCCTGAGCCTCTGCCTCAATCAAATACATTTCAGCAGCACGCATATGCAATACATCCATTGGAGAGATGGTAGGGCCATCTGACTGCGACAACTTAATATGCAGGTAAGGTACCATATTGTGCGAGCTACCATTGTTTACAATTACCCTGTATTCATCTATTGCAGCTTCGTATTCCTCTTCACTGGCATATCTTCCGGCATTCTCACCTTTATTCCAGTCATCAAAAGTACTTGGGCAATCTTTCAGGATAAGATCCCTGCGATAATCGGTTTCTGACATCATGTCGTATAGCTGGTGGTTCATAAATTTTGGATTACTCCTGTTCTGAGAACCGTTAAAGTTGTTCGAAGTATAATAGAAATAGGACCAAAAATATGCTGTCTGATCAGTGATCATTTTAGATCCCCACATCCATTCAGGATTGTCTACTGAGTTAAAGCCTGACTTGTATTCGGCCTCATCCATTAAAGTATATCCCTGACGAGCTTCTCTGGCATATTTTGCTGCATTTGCCCAATCGCCAATGGTTAAATAAACCCTTGCAGCAACACCTTTTGCTACATCCACATTCAAGTGCGAGATGTTAGGTCGGTCTGAAGCATTTGCAAAGTGTGAAATAGCAGTGCCAAGATCAGCTGTAATCTGGTCATAAACTTCTTTCACTGTATTGCGAGCTAAACCTTCGTAAGGAGGTTCAGTGGCAAGCATAATCGGCACACCCGGATCGGAAGATGGATTGCCGACCATATATGGCTTGGCAAAAAAGCGAACCAGGTTGAAATGTGCCCAGGCCCGGTAGGTGTAAGCCTGTCCTAAAATATTATTCAGGTCTTCAGACTCCTGCAAATCCGCTGCTGCGTTGATAATATTATTGGCCGAGCCAATTACGTTGTAATAAAACCACCAAGGATAAAGTACATCATTCGAGGTAGCTTGTGTATGCGAATTCCATTGAATAAAACTCCTAAACCAGCCATTACCTGTTGCTGAATGCAAAGCATCACTCGCCCCAAAATCAGCCGCGGGTATCATATATTCCTGTCCTGCATAGAAACGAACAATGTCCGGATTCTGCGCATACAGCGTACGGTGGATACCGTTAATGGCCAGCATCATGTTATCTGTAGATCCCAGCGCAATATCGGTAGAAACCGAATCCGTTGGAACCGTTTGTAGAAAGTCTTCGCTACAGGAACTTAAGCCCAACGCAAATGCGAAGACCAATGAGAATGTTAAAATTTTATATTTTGTCTTCATTGTAGTATACTTTTTCTAATGATTAAAACTGTAAATTAAAGCCTAACATGAAAGACCTGCTTGGGTTATATGCTTGACCGTCTGTTGTACCAGAGAAGTTATAAACAGGGTTCATACCCTTACGTGCGTTAAACATGTACAGATTCTCTCCAGTTACAAATACACTCAGTCGCCCCAGCCCCAAATTACTCAACATATCTCTTGAGAATTCGTAGCTGAGCGTCACATTTCTGATATTCAAATAATCAGAAGAAACCAGGAAGTAGTCAGATGTTGCATATAAGTCAGAGTTAGCATATTGCAAACGTGGTAACTCGGCAATGTCCCCCGGGTTCATCCATGAATTCTTAACATCCGGGTGGTATGATTCACCAACATTGAGTGAACTAAGCATGCCCTGGTAAATACCATCAAGCATTTCTCCCCCCAAAGAGTAGGTGAACAATGCACTTAAAGTAAATCCTTTGTAAGTTAATTCATTACCTATCGATCCCTGTAATTTAGGAAATGCGGAAGAACCTACGTATCCATACTGAGCTTCATCCGAGTCTTTCGTCAATACCGGGTCGCCATTGTCGTCGTAAGCCAATTGCGTTTCGCCTGTTGCCTCACCGTTTTCGTCGAGTACATCTTCCCAAACATGGAATCGTGTTGCTCCGTCTTCAGGATCTATATCGTAATATTTCCTTAACCAGAAATCATATATAGAATGTCCTTCTGACCACTTTTTCGTTCCGTTGACAAAAGGCTCAGGTATCGATGTAATTTCATTCTTGATGGTTGATCCCATCAGTGTCATGTTCCACCTGAAGTCTCCACTTCTCACGATATCTCCGCTAAGACTGATTTCCAATCCCTGGTTTACCAGGGCAGCAATATTTCGGGGTTGCTCCATAAGACCCATTGTAGGAGGTAACGGCATGCTGTATAAAAGGTCGTCCGATTTACGGTTGTACCATTCCACACTACCGGTTAACCTGTCGAACAAAGCAAAATCAACAGCCAAATCAAAAGTCTTATTTACTTCCCAGGTAAGCGCTGTATTACCAACGGTAGACCAACGGATTCCCGGTTCTTCAGCATTCGGGTACGTTTCATAAAGCGCCTGGTAACCGTATGATCCAATATTATCGTTACCAACTTCACCGTATGAAGCTCTTAATTTTAAGCTGTTAACCCAAGCTGCACCGGCCATGAACTGTTCCTGGTCGATCCTCCAACTTCCACCAACTGAATAGAAGTTACCCCAACGTACGTCCTTATGGAAAGCAGAAGAACCATCCCGACGATAAGAGCCTTCGATATAATATTTATCAGCATAGTTGTATTTTAGCCGAGCCAAATAACCTTCAACTGTTTTATCGGTAGTGTAACTGGTATTTGTAGAAGTATTTACAAAGTTATTCAATTCGTAAATACCGCTTACAATAAACTGGTTTTTAAAACCTCTTTGGTAGGTGTACTTTCTTGAGTAAGATTCGTGACCAACCAAAACACTGATATTATGTACGTCACTAATTGTCCTTTCGTACTGTACAAGCTCGTTGAAGTTAACGGTAGTCCTGGTGTATCTTGTTTCATCCATCCTTCCGGTTGGAGCACCATCACCAATTTCAGCATTCTCGAAACCTTTGTACTGGTAGTTCTGAATATCGACACCGGCATTAATTGTAGCAGTAAGACCATCCATCAATGTGAATATGGCATACGATCTGTTACCAACATTGTTTCTTTTGTAATCGTCGCTGTTCCAATTCAATTCGGCAATGGCATTCCTACCGGTATTAATCGGTCTGGAATAAGTACCACCATCATCGTATTGCTTTTCACCTGCACCATCTAAAATATAGTCTCCGGTAGTCTGATCAACCAAATAAACCGGGTATATCGGAGGTGTCATCCTGGCATTACGCCATGGGTTGGCATATGTGGCCGAGTTTGAAGATCCTATATTACTATTAATGATAGATCCACTAAGATTTGTTCCAATCTGTAACCAATCCTTTACGTCAAAATCGATATTTAAACGCGTATTGAAACGCTCATAATCCGATTTGATTACGTATCCTCTTTCGTCCAGATAACCTATAGAATAGAAATAACTGGTTTTTTCACTACCACCCGAAAGGCTTAAGTCGTAGTTTTGACGATAACCTTGTTGTTTGGCAGCATCATACCAGTCCACATCAGGAAAACTTGCCACAGCGTTTGGATTTATTTTCCCGTCCGATCCAACGATTTGATCATTAGGAGTCCCAACAAACGGATTATACCTTAACTGCTGGTAAATGTTCTCATAAGCATAAGCTCTCGCTTCGCTAATGGAGTTGGCATTACCTGAGTTGAATCTTGACTGAGCAAAAGCCTCTGCCTGCAATTCGTAGTAATCGTAAGCATCCACTTCATCGTAATAAGGAAGTGCCTGATTAATTATACCAGCCTGAGCTTTCAGGTTCAATTTCAAACTTTCGCTACCCTTCGTACCTTTTTTGGTAGTAATGATTATTACACCGTTTGCAGCACGCGAACCATAAAGCGCAGTTGAAGAAGCATCTTTAAGCACGGTCATTGAAGCAATGTCTCCGGGATTAATACTGGAAATGTTTCCTTCGTACTGAATTCCGTCCAATATAATAAGCGGATCGGCCGATGTATTCAATGTTCCAACTCCACGAATTCGAATAGCCGGACCACTACCAGGCTGTCCTGAACCTGCTGTAGTTTGAACGCCTGTTGTTGATCCCGTCAGGATCTGAGCAACGTTAGATACAGAACGTGATTCAATCTGCTGTTCTCCGATTACTGCGGCAGAACCTGTTAAGGATTCTTTCTTTGCTGTTCCATAAGCAACCACCATTACCTCATCCAAACCAAGAATATCCGGAGCCATAGTTGCATTAACTACTGAACCGGTTATCCGAATATCAATAGTTTTCAATCCAACAAATGAAAACGTAAGCATCTCCGCATCATCCGGAACCTGTAGTTCGTAAAACCCATCGATATTTGTAATAGTACCGACAGTTGTTCCTTTTACAAGCACAGATACTCCCGGAATGGAAGTTCCATCCTCGGAACTGGTAACCGTTCCGGTAATGGTTTTAATCTGCGCATTTGCAAACTGTGTCCCTAGTAAAAGAACACTTAAGATCAACAATGCAATTTTTTTCATAAACAAAAAGATTAATTAGATATTAAACATGCATTCAATACACAATATGTAGAATTCGGTTTAGAACCAAACTCTAACACAATATGCATTTACTCTCTTTTAAAATTATACTCATCAGCCAACCAGGCAATAATTGATTTATGGCATTTATCAACCCCCTTCGTAAGCAACTCGCTTTACAATTTATACAAATTTTAACAGAAAAACGCCAAAATCTTAATAATGTTTAAAATTAGTTCCAAGTTGTCAGGATAATTACACTTCAGCCAATAAAAAAAATTTGTTACATCTCACTTAGTGTATTTACGACAATATAATAAGCGGAAGTTTTACTAAAATAAAGCGTTTATTTGCAAGGTAAATGAGCGATATAGTGGAAGAATTTGCCGACATCTATTTATTTAATCCCACATGTGAATATGCGGTTGCCAACGGAAATGCATCGTGGCAGCCTAATCGACTGCTACAAAAAATGGAGGCTGATCTTGAAGTTCTTCCTTTATTTCTGGCCAGATCAAAAGATTATGTTTTAGTTGAAAAACGTCCATCAGAAAACTATTTGGCGCTTTTGAAAAACTGCGGAATTGAGGTTCCTCATTTTATGGAAAGAAAAACCCTGCATGTTGCTTTCTCATCCGACTTAAAGTACAGTAAACTAAAACCATGGGGCTGGAGTCCGGCCGCACACAAATTATTACAGCCTCTGAAAGTGCACTGTTCTGAGGCTTTTCAGAATTCGCCGGTTTTTTATTGGCAACAGGAGTACAGGAACTACTATTCCAAAAAATTTAGTCGCGACATTTTGCTCAAATTGCTAGCCGAATTTCCGGATGAAGATTATATCCATACCGATAAAACAGGACAGGTTTGCAGCAGTAAATCCGATTTTGAAAAGGCACTTCTTAAATGGGGCAAGATAATGGTAAAAGCTCCATGGAGCAGTTCGGGAAGAGGTTTGCAAGCAGTAACCAAAACACCTGTTCACGAAAAAGTTTGGGAAAAACTTTTAGGGATTATCAAAGAGCAGGGATTCGCACTTGTTGAGCCTCATCTGGATAAGCAACTGGATATCGCTTTTCAGTTTGAAGTGGAAAAAGGTAACATTTCATATTTAGGTATCAGCAATTTTATTACCGACAAAAAAGGCCAGTACCAGGGAAATCACTTGAACGGATTACCCGACGAACTGGATGAAGATTTACGTGAATTTGTAAAAAAAGTAAGCAAAAAAATAATTGCGGCCCTCCACAAAGTTTTATCGGTAAGCGAGCTGGCTAAAAACTATGAAGGTAATTTCGGCGTCGATACCCTGATATTTAAAGACTCCGCCGGAAGTTTAAAAATAAATCCCTGCCTCGAAATCAATGTCAGGCAAAACATGGGTTTGTTATCGCTGCAACTCGAAAAGCTACTTCTACCCGATTCAAAAGGTATATTCAGAACCTGGTACCAACCGGGAAGCAATTTCATGGATTTTTCCCGGGAAATGCAAGATGCCCATCCACTGCAACTACAAAACGGGAAAATAAAAGCGGGTTATCTGCCGCTCACCGAACCGGCTACTGAAAAACTTTTTGGAGCTTACATGCTCCTATAAACTATTTCTTTGTTCATCATTACAAATCCGGCGACTGAATAATAAAAATGCTTTCCCTTCAAACCAGTGTCTTTCAGCAATTTTTGCTAACTTTCGTTTTAACAAACCGGGCATTATGGAAAAACCAGTACCTCAGAAAAAGAAAAAGCTCAACAAACGGTTTTACGAGAGTGAACTCAACAAACTGCAGATCGAACTCGTGAAATTACAAGAGTGGATCAAAGTAAAGAAATTAAAAGTTGTTGTGATTTTCGAAGGTCGCGATGCAGCAGGAAAAGGTGGAACTATTGCCCGAATTAATCAATACCTTAATCCGAGGACATGTAAAGTTGTGGCATTGGGGACTCCAACTGAACGCGAAAAAACACAATGGTACTTTCAACGCTATGTCCCGCACCTGCCGGCAGCCGGCGAAATGGTACTTTTCGACCGGAGCTGGTATAACCGTGCCGGAGTAGAAAAAGTAATGGGATTTTGTACCAACGACGAATACTGGGAGTTTTTACGTTCGTGTCCAAACTTTGAACGGATGCTGATACGGTCGGGTATCGTGCTCATCAAATACTGGTTTTCAGTTAGCCAGGATGAGCAGGAGAAAAGATTTCGTTCGCGAATAGACGATCCAACGAAACGCTGGAAACTAAGTCCGATGGACATGAAATCGATGGAATTATTTGTTGAATATTCCAAAGCCAAAGATGAAATGTTTGCTTATACCGATACGAAGATCAGTCCCTGGTTTGTGGTGGACGCCGATGATAAAAAGCGAGCCCGTCTGAACTGTATTCACCACCTCTTATCGATGATCCCTTATAAAGAACTGGAACACCAGCCCATTGAATTATCCGAGAGAAAAGATTATAAAGGCTATGTCCGGCCTCCTATCGAAGAAATGACGTTTGTGCCTTCAGTTTATTAATTGTCGCGGGTGCGTGTCATGTCAAACAAATGAGCCGCCTGATCGCCCAAAAATCCTGAGAACAGTTTCTTCTGGCCGTTTTCTTCGATGAAGTTTCGTTGGGCAAGTTCGTAGTAAGCATACGTCCAACTCATTTGTTCAAGGCCATCTTCGCCAATCACTTCAACCTCCTCCTTCACGGCCTGTGTAGCCGACTGTTGCAACTTACTGCCTTTATCTCCTTCAAGACTTTCTTTCATCGGGATTCCTGCCTCGGACAATGCCTTACAGGTGGATTCAAGATCGGGCCATTCTTTTACATTTTGGTGATTAATAAAAGCAGTAAAATGATTTACTGAATTTCCATGCAACAATACCCACGCAGCGTATTGCGAAACATCGTTTATCCGCAACACAACATCCTTTTTGGGAATCGCCCACGGCCTTCTGAAATACTGCGCCAGATCCACAACCAGAGCTTCAGCAGCAACCCGTGGAATGTGTCCGTCGTTTTTTAACATCGCTAATAACTCAAGACTTTGGTCCGATACCAAATAAGGCGTATCAACAACCGCCTGATGAATTTCCTGCTGCGCCCACTCCGGCAACTGCTCTACCTCAAGCTGACTCACAAATATTTTTGGAAAAAGTTCGTCGGGGTGTTCAAAATGTACGGCTGTCAATTTCTTTTTCTTGAACTCGTATTTACCAACCGGTTTGTAATCCAAAAAATTCAACAGGTGCTTTATGGCCCTAATTCCTTCGGGCTGTTCCCCGGTATGGGTATTAAATGTTCGGAATGCGATATGATCATTTACAACATCGCCACCCTTTTGCATAACCAGTTCGGAATATTTTTTGGCATAGGGAACCCGCAATAAATACGCCTCCCACAAACGGTCGAGAAGTTGTGCCGTAACCTCATTGGTTGAAAGTCTCATCTCCAGTTATTTAAGTTAAATAAATGCTTAACAAGCAAAATGGTAATTGTGTTCTGTTCCATCCTTACGTTAACAAAACGAATCCCAGATTACCTGTTTATTTAAACCTTCAAGCAGGCATTTAAGTTACTTAAAAGCAGATGTTTAAAAATATTGTTTATAAGAAAAAAACTTTGTAAAGAGTTAGCTGAATTGCTTTGTGCTTTTCATGAACTGCAACACATCTTTTTTATTGAAATAGGCAGTTGCTCCGCGCATGGTTGTGTTAAGTGCACCGGCTGCATTACCGAATCTAAGTGAATCGATCAGTGAATTTCCGTTTAAATAATAATGTAAAAAGCCGGCTGAAAACGCCATCCCTGAACCTACGTTATCCACCATTTCAACAAAATAACCGGCATCTGACATCAAACCTTCAACCCGGTGATAAGCTTTAATACCATTTTTACCGAGTGTTATTATGACAAGATCGATTTGGTATTGTTCAGATACTTTCTTCAGAAAATCGTCATGCGAATCAAAAGAAATATTCAACTCATTAGCCAGAAAATCGATTTCTTTTTCTTTGATTCGAACAACATCAGCTGAATTCAGGAGCTGAGTAACAACCTTAACATCAAAGAAATGCTCAAAAAGTTTCAGGTCGAAAAAGTGAAGCGAGTCGGGCGACTCCTTAATCAATTCACGAATGGTATTTTTCGATAAACCGTAGCGTTGAGGCAGCAGTCCAAAAAAGAGGCAGTCGGCTTCACGCGCCAGTTTTAAGGCTTCAGGAGAGAATTCAATATGATCAAAAGCGACGTCTTCCTTTACTTTGTACTGGCTTTCGCCGTTCTCATCAAACGTTACCTGAACTTCGCCTGTTGGAAACTCAAAGTCCATTTGGACATTTTTATCCGAAATATTGAGTTCTTCCAGCTGTTTCAATGCTGCATGACCAAGTTCATCATCGCCAATTCTTGACAATAAATGTCCTTCCTCTCCCAGTGAATTACATCTGAAAACCAGGTTCGAAGGCGTACCTCCGAGTACTTTACCGTTCGGTAAAATATCCCATACAATTTCTCCAAATGCCACTATTTTCTTTGCCATCCCTCAAAAATATCGTCCAAAAATAATCATAAATATATGGATTCAAAGCTGAATGTTAAGCTAATTTGAAAATACATTTCCTGGTTGTTGTTTAGCCTAAAAAAAACATAATATTTTCTGAAGATATCCATCTTAGGGACTCGATAAAACAATTTCAGAAAGCCTGCGTTTGAATAATTTAAACATGAATTATTTAGCTCATCTATACCTGTCGGGTGAATCGGAAAAATTACTGGTTGGTAATTTTATTGGTGATTATGTAAAAGGGAAACAATACCAACATTACCCCGATGAGATTGCACGTGGCATATTGCTTCATCGCAGGATCGACAGCTTTACAGATGCGCATGAACTGCATCGGGCGGCGAAGCATTTTTTCAGGGCCGAATTCGGGCATTATGCCGGAATTGTAGTGGATGTGGTGTACGACCATTTTCTGGCCGGTAACTGGAAAAATTATTCCGACATTAGTCTGCGCTGGTTTGCCAAATGGTCACATTCGGTTCTGCTGGCTAATTTCAAACACCTCCCGCTTAGGGTACAGGGATTTTTGCCCTTTCTCATTCAGCATCGAAGACTGGAATCGTATGCCACAATTGAAGGCATAACACAGGCCTTAAATGTAATGGGCAAATATTCTTCGTTGCCGGCTAAGTCAGAACTGGCAAAACAGGCGCTATTGGATAATTACCCAATTCTTCAGACCAATTTCGAAGAATTTATGGGTGAACTCATTCAGTATGTAAGCGATGAATTTGGAATTGCGTTAAATCAACCTAAAAAATTATAACATTCTTTTCAGGCATTCCGGCTATCACGGAAGTTTTCAAGGCGGCTAGCATCCAGCCGGATAAAAATAAAAAGCAATATGGTGAATGACCATAATGAAGATCCGCCATAGCTAAAGAACGGCAACGGGATACCGATAACGGGCATGATCCCGATCGTCATCCCTATATTAACCGTAAAGTGAAAGAACAAAATAACAGCCACCGAGTAGCCATAAATTCGCGAAAATACGGAACGTTGTCGTTCGGCCAGCAACACCAATCTTATGAATAAGGCGATGAAAAGTGCAATTACCAGGAACGTTCCGGCAAAACCCCATTCTTCTCCAACCGTGCAGAAAATAAAGTCGGTACTTTGTTCGGGCACAAAATTGTATTTGGTCTGGGTGCCTTTTAAGTAACCTTTTCCCCACATGCCACCTGAGCCGATAGCTATTTTACTCTGATTTACGTGGTATCCGGCTCCATAAGGATTCGACTCGATACCCAGCAACTCGTTTATTCTAACTTGCTGATGTGGTTCCAGTAAATTATCAAAAGCATAATCCACGGTTTTTGTAAACAAAACAGAACCGACAAAGAAAAGCGAAATGATGATATAGTTTCCAAACCTTTTTTGTAACGAATAACCAAAAATTACCAGGGCGCCTAAAACTGATCCGGCCATTAAAACATCGGCAAGTTCCCATTTAGTTCCAATGATCAGATTTAATAAGAATGCCAAAGCAATACCTCCTGCCAACATTGCGGCTGCACGCACAAACTGATTCAACTTTGGATTAAGAATCAGGTACATAATAATTGCAGCGACCAGCAACACTAAAATCAGTGTCATGTTGGGCAGAATAAGTGCCAGGATAAACAGCACGGCAACCAGTGTTCCAAGGAATAAAAACAAGCCCGACAAACCCTCGCGGAATAACACCAGTACAAAGGAAAAATAAACCAGCGCTGAGCCTGTATCATTCTGTAAAAGAATAAAAGTGGCCGGCATAAAAATGATAAGGCCAATTACGGCTATCGATTTTATTTTTTTAAGGTTGAAATCGAAAGTACTCATGTAGCGAGCCAAAGCCAGTCCGGTAGCGAACTTGGCAAATTCGGCAGGTTGGATAAGTACACCACCAAAGGCAAACCAGGATTTTGCGCCGTTTATTTCTTTACCTACCAGCAAAACAAGCATCAAAAGAAACACCGTCACGCCATAAATAATGTAAGAAAAGAATACATAAAAATTAGTTTCGATAACCATGATAACAATGGCTAGTGTAAGGGCTGCTCCAATCCAGATCAATTGTTTCCCGTATTGTTGCGAAGTATCTAAAATACTTTGATGGTCGACATTGTAAACAGCAGCATAAATATTAAACCACCCCATAAAAATGAGTACCAGGTACAGTCCAACCGTTACCCAGTCCATGTTTGCCCATATGTTACTTCTTTGCGGCATATTATTCAGGTTCCCCGCTGTCTAAAAGGTTCGCATCCATCATTCGCTCTTCAATCCATTTGCGGTTGTTGGCAATGGTATCATTCAAATATTTCTCGATCATCAGCCCGGCAATCGGTGCCGCATAACTGGCTCCCCATTTACTGTTTTCAACATAAACAAAAACGGCTATTTTAGGATCGTCCTGCGGAGCAAAAGCTTCAAAAGCACCGTGTTCTATTCCCTGATTATTTTGAATGGTACCGGTTTTTCCACAGTAATCTATTCCGGGAAGATAGTATAGTCCCTTTATCGATTGATGCATTCCTTCTATTATCGGTTCGAAATGCACGGCATCAATTCCCACTTCATGTTTATCATTTATACTGCTTCGAACTGTATCATTCTCAATTTCTTTCACAATATGCGGTTCGTAGTAATAACCACGATTGGCAACAACCGATGCAACATTGGCCATTTGAAGTGGAGTAACGCCTAGTTCACCCTGACCAATTGCCAGTGAACGCACGGTTAAGGCGTTCCAGTGCCCGGCACCGTAAATGCGGTTATAAAGTTCTTCGGAAGGCAAATCACCTTTAAGTGCATTCGAAAAATCTTCACCTAAAATTGTTCCAATGCCAAAATTTTGCACATAATTTCTCCATTCCCGAAATCCTTCGGCAGCAGTCGGATACATTCCAACGATGTTCCTGAAAGTGTTCCACATAAATGGATTGCACGACTCGCGAATACCATCGACTACATTCGCCGGGGTAACATGGTTGTGTGTACATTTAATTGGATATGAACCAGGGCCGTTACAGGTGAAACGTGTATGTGTATTGATAGCCCCTTCCTGCAAACCGATCAATGCGTTTACGGTTTTAAATGTTGACCCGGGGGGATACTTTGCCTGCAAAGCCCGGTTAAAAAGTGGTTTTAAGGTATCAGCCAGCAGCTTTGCATAATTCGCTCCTCTTACTCTTCCCACAAGCAGTCCGGGATCGTAAACAGGAGCACTAAGCATGGCCAATACTTCGCCTGTTGAGGGTTCAATGGCCACTACCGCGCCTTTTTTATTCTGAAAAAGTTGCTCGGCGTAAAGCTGCAAATCAAGATCAAGGGTTGTGGTAATGTTCTGCCCAATCTGTGCCGGAATATCCTCCCTGCCGTTTCGGTAACTTCCCTGAATACGGTTATGCACGTCAACCAGGTTTTTCTTCACGCCTTTTGTCCCTCGCAGCTGGCGTTCATATGTTTTTTCTATGCCACTAATGCCAATATAGTCGCCCGGTTTGTAATAGGCATCTCTGCTGATGTCGTTTGAAGTTACCTCGCCAACATAACCCAGAGCATGTGCTGCCGCTGTTGAAGAATATTCGCGAAGTGTACGTGCCTGAGAATGAAACCCTTCAAATTTATAAAGCTGTTCCTGCAGGATCGCATAATTCTCCGGAGAAATCTGTTTTACAAGTATCGATGGTTTGTACCAGGAATAATTCTTGGCTTTCTTAATTCCTTCCTCAAGTTCAATTCTGGTGACATCCAACAAATTACACAGCAGCGTAGTATCAAACTGTTTCACTTCGCGGGGTGTAATAAGCAAGTCGTAAGCCGTTCGGTTATACACCAGAAGTTCGCCATTGCGGTCATAAATGAGGCCACGTGCCGGGTACTGAACCACTTCACGCAGTACATTGTTGGTTGCATATTGTTTGTAGGTGGAATCGAGCACCTGCAAACGAAACAGTTTCACAAGGAAAACAAGGGCAACCAGCAAAAAAATCAAAACTATAAGGTAACTCCTCTTGGTGTATTCTTTCACGCTCTTACCTAATCTCTAAAAATGATAAACTGGCTTAAAACTATCACAAAAATTGAAAAAATCGAACTTAAAAATACACGATATAAAGTTGTAAAGAAACCGCTAAAGGTAAATACCTCGATGTAAAATAATACAAAGTGATGCAACACCACCATGATTGAGGTGTAAGAGATAAACCAAATGGGGCCGGTTCGAGCCAATCCCGGGTAATCGTTGAGTTCCTCTTCGCGGTTAGTGATCACGCGAATTACAAGTGGCCTGACATAAGCAATAAAAACTGCGGCAAAGGTGTGTATTCCCAGGCTGTTGGAAAATACATCAACCGCCAGGCCTATCAGAAATGAAAGCAAGAGCACCGCATAACGAGGTGCATTCAGCGGCAGCAACATGATAAAGAGGACATAGACATATGGATTGATGTAACCACTGAATTGAATCTGGTTAAAAACAAGCACCTGCACTGCAACCAGCACAACAAACATCGAAAAATATTTAATTGCCAGCCGTCCCATTCTCTGTCTCGCTTTTTAAAGTCCGCAACTCTTCTATTCTGTTATTTCCGATCACTTCAACATAGGTTATCGACTTAAAATCGGCCGACAACAACACACTTATCGTGTAGTAATTTTCACCTTCGGGGCGATCGAAAGCATCGATAGTGCCAATCAGAATTCCTTCGGGAAACACCGATGAGTAACCACTGGTAACGATAGTATCGCCCAGCTGCAGGTTGACATGAAAAGGAATCTCGCTGAGTTGTGCCCGTTGGTAATCCTCGCCGTCCCACACCAGCGAACCATAAAAACCACTTTTCTGAAGTTTAGCAGAAACGCTCCAACGTGGATTTAACACCGAGAGCCCCATGGAATACGATTCCGAAACGTTGGTAACAATTCCAACAATTCCGTTGGGTGAAACAATCCCCTGATCGGGCTTTATTCCGTCCTTTCTGCCTTTATTTAAAGTGATATAATTTTGCTGTTTGTTGACCGAGTTATTGATCACGCGAGCCGGAATGTATTGGAATGCAGAGTCCTGTTTATGTGCTATCCTGATGGAATCGGAAAATGCATTCTGATAGTTCTCAAGCATATTCAGCAAACGGGCATTTTCTTCCGACAATTCCGCGTTTACTCGCGCTAAGCGAAAATACTGAACAACGCCACTGTACGAATTATAAATTCCGGCTGTAACCGCATTCGAAGAGTTCAGAAAACTGGCCCGCTGAAAACTGTTGTAGTTTACTATAAAAACCACTGAAATGACTTCTAATACAAGAAATAGAAGAAATGGATAGTTTTTAATCAGTAGTCTAAATAAACTTCGCATCTACGCTTTCGGGTGTTCTTTTTATCGAATCAGGAATGAGAAATTATCTACGTTTTTTAGCGCAATACCGGTACCGCGAACCACAGCCCGTAATGGATCTTCTGCAATGTGGAACGGAATGCCGATTTTGTCGGTTAAACGTTTATCCAGGCCTTTTAACAAGGCACCGCCACCTGCCAGCCAGATTCCTTTCGAAACGATATCGGCATACAATTCAGGCGGCGTTTGTTCAAGTGCACTCAATACCGCAGTTTCAATTTTCGAAATTGATTTTTCCAAACAGTGAGCAATTTCCTGGTACGAAACCGGCACCTCAATCGGAAGCGCTGTCATTTGGTTCGGTCCCTGCACCACATAATCCTGTGGTGGGTCCTGTAACTGCGAAAGTGCCGATCCCACGTGAATTTTTATTTCTTCGGCAGTGCGTTCACCAATTTTAATGTTATGCTGATGGCGCATGTATTCCATGATGTCGGCAGTGAGGTCGTCGCCGGCAATACGTATCGATTTATTGGTTACGATACCGCCCAGCGAAATAACCGCAATCTCGGTTGTTCCACCACCGATGTCAACTACCATGTTGCCTTCAGGAGCCTCAACATCGAGTCCGATTCCGATGGCAGCTGCCAAGGGTTCGTATATCATATAAACCTCACGCCCGCCGGCATGTTCCGAAGAGTCGCGCACCGCACGAATCTCCACCTCGGTACTTCCGGAAGGTATGCAAATAACCATTTTCAGGGCAGGAGAGAACATTTTCGACTTGGGATTAATCATTTTGATCATGCCCCTGATCATTTGTTCCGCAGCGTTAAAGTCGGCAATTACACCGTCGCGCAACGGACGTATAGTTTTTAGGTTTGCATGCGTTTTGCCCTGCATTTGCCTGGCCTTTTCGCCAATAGCCACCATTTTTTCGGTTTTCAAGTCGATAGCAACAATCGACGGCTCATCTACCACAATCTTATCGTTATGAATGATAATGGTATTTGCGGTGCCAAGGTCAATGGCAATCTCCTGTGTTAAGAATGAAAATAATCCCATTAAAGTTCCTGTTTACCTTCTGTTAAGGATATAAAGATATAATATTTATTAATGTCTGAAATGCCTTCTTCCGGTAAAGGCCATTGCAATACCGAATTCGTTACAAGCTTCGATCACTTCTTCGTCGCGGATGCTGCCACCCGGCTCGATGATGTATTTTACGCCATATTCGTTGGCGGCTTCAATACTATCGCGGAACGGGAAGAATGCATCAGAGATCAACACCGAATTTTCGATATTGAGTCCGCCTTTAAATTCAAAACGCGGCATGGTGAGGTAACGCAAACTGTCCAGACGGTTGGGTTGCCCCATACCGGCTCCGGTTAACCAGAAAGCACCGTTCTCATTCTCGGTAACCACTGCAATTGCATTACTTTTAAGGTGTTTGCAAGCTACAGTTCCAAACTTGGCCAGGTTCATTTTCGATGGTTCAAACTCTTTGTTTGTAACCGTGTTGAATTCGGTATCCAAACCTTCATCTTCGTCCTGAACCAGCATTCCGCCACTGATTGAGCGATACAATGTTTCACCTGCAACTGCCTCACGTATAGGAGTAACCAACACCCTAAGGTTTTTCTTTTTAGCCAGCACTTCAAGTGCTTCATCAGAATAAGCCGGAGCAATAAGAATCTCAACGAATTTGCTACCGAACCATTCAGCTACTTCTTTGGTAACCGTATCGGTAAAACAGATGATACTGCCAAAAGCACTGATCGGATCACCGGCCCAGGCCAGTTCAAGCGATTCAAGAATATTATCAGTAACCGCCAATCCACAAGGGTTCAGGTGTTTGATCACCGAAACGGCTACTTTATTTTCGAGGTGTGTTACTGCGTGATAAGCGTCGCTGGCCGATTTCCACGCTGCATCGGCATCGAGCATATTGTTATACGAAAGAGCTTTACCCTGCAGAACTTCGGCATCAGCCAGAGTAACTGTTTCTTTCGAATTATTGAATTTGTAAAAAGTAGCTGCCTGGTGTGGATTTTCGCCGTAACGTAAAACCTGGCCATCATTCAAACTAATGCGTTCTTTAGCATTGTCCTCAACGCCGCCGGCAAAATAACCGAAAATTGCGGCATCATAATGTGAAGAAACACCAAATGCACGACTGGCAAACCATTTCCGTTCGGCCAGTGTAAATTCTCCGTTATTTTTTTCGAGGTGGCCCAACAGTGGTTCATATTCGTTTTGCGACGGTACAATCACCACATCTTTGAAATTTTTGGCAGCCGCACGAATCAGCGAAATTCCGCCAATATCTATTTTCTCGATAATATCCTGTTCTTCAGCACCTGAGGCTACTGTTTTTTCAAACGGATACAGATCAACAATTACAAGGTCGATCTCCGGTATTTCAAATTCATTCAACTGACTAACATCGCCCTGATTTTCGCGACGCGACAAAATTCCTCCGAATACTTTTGGATGAAGGGTCTTTACCCGTCCACCTAAAATTGATGGATAACCGGTAAGACTTTCAACCGAAGTTACCTCAACATTTAGCGATTCAATGAAACTTTTTGTGCCCCCGGTGCTTAAAATATTAACACCCAAGTCGTTCAGTTTATAAATGATCTTATCTAAATTTTCTTTGTGAAAGACTGAAACCAAAGCAGTCTTAATTTTTTTATTATCAGCCATTTATTGGATTTTTCGGATTTGCAGGCAAAGATAAAAAAAACAGTTAACATACTTAATATAACAGCGCTTTAAAAATATTATTATCATGCCTTCGGGAATTATCCTTTTTTCATGTAATCGATACCAATTTTCGACACTAATAATCAGAAGAATATCAAACAAAATTCGATTCTTAAAAAACTAGTGCTATTTTTAACCTGATTATTTAAACCGCATGTTACTTGTTCGCCTGATATACGAAAGCCTTTCTTTTGCTTTTAATTCGTTAAGAGCGAACAAACTGCGTACGTTTCTTTCGTTACTCGGAATTACAATTGGCATTTTCTCGATTATTTCGGTTTTTACGGTAATCGATTCGCTGGAACGGTACATTAAAGACAGTCTGAGTTCACTTGGGAGCGAGATTGTTTACGTTCAGCAAATGCCCTGGGGACTAGAGGAGGGCGAAACCGAATACCCGATGTGGAAATACATTAAACGTCCGTTGGCAACATCGGAGGAGACTGTTGAAATTTTACGCCGGGCAAATTCAGTTGAAAATGCAGCTTTCCTTTTTTCGTTTAGCCGGTCGGTACAGTCGGGCTCCGACAAACTGGACAATGCCATCATACTTCCAACTTCCTATGGATTATATGATGTTTGGAATCTCGAACTTTCGCAAGGCCGTTATTTCAGCGAAATGGAGATGAAAACTGGTGCGCCGGTTACTGTTATCGGAGACCAGATTGCGACAAAGCTTTTCGAAGGCCTCAACCCGCTTGGGAAAACCATAAAAATACAAGGGCATAAATTTCGTGTAATTGGCGTGTACGAAAAAACCGGGCAGGACATGTTTGGAACCAGCATGGACCGGTACATCCACATCTCCAACGTCAAAGCATTTTCGTTGGTGGATATACGAAACCGAAATTATGGCCAGACGATTTGCGTGAAAGCAAAATCGGGTATCGACAGTGATTACATGATGGCAGAGCTGGAAAAATTGTTACGTACCATAAGGCAATTAAAACCCATGGAAGAAAACAATTTTGCGCTGAACAGAGCCAGCAAAATATCGGGGCAGTTCGAACAGCTTTTCAGCCTGATTAACCTCGCCGGCGGAATTATCGGTGGTTTTTCAATAATTGTTGGGGGATTTGGAATTGCCAACATCATGTTTGTTTCGGTAAAAGAACGCACAAAAATCATCGGCATCCAGAAATCGCTGGGAGCCAAACGCTACTTCATATTGTTGCAGTTTATTTTTGAAGCCATTGTGTTATCGGTGATTGGCGGAATTGTCGGCTTGATCCTGATTTTCATGGGAGCCCAGTTTATAAGCTTTGCCACCGAATTCAACATTGTACTTACTGCCGGAAACATCGTAAAAGGCCTGGTTATTTCAAGTGTGATCGGATTTATTGCCGGATTTATGCCGGCACGAGCAGCTGCCAGACTCGATCCGGTTATCGCAATCAATTCGCTTTAAGCCAGGTTAAAAAAGAAACTCGAAATGCTGAGGTAGATCAGCAATCCAACAATGTCATTCATGGTGGTGATAAATGGCCCGGTTGCCAGGGCCGGATCAATCTTGAACCTATTCAGTATTAATGGTATTACGGTGCCAAACAAGGAGGCAAAAATGATTACAATAAACAAGGATATGGACACCGAATAAGTAAGATTCAGATTATCAGCCGTAAAAAAATTGTAGAGAAACAGCAGTGATGAAAAAACCACGGCAGTTAACAAGGCCACCGAAGTATCTTTTAACAGCTTTTTCAAAGGGGTTTCTTTGTCTTTTACCCCACTGGCAATACTTTGCACGATGATGGATGAAGATTGTACTCCAACATTACCGGCCATAGCCGCAATCAGAGGAATAAAGAAAGCCAACTGAGTAATTTTTGAGAGCTCGGCTGAATGGGTTCGAAGTACCGTTGCACTTAAAATTCCACCAAGTAAACCCACCATCAACCAGGGGAAGCGCACCCGCACCCGCTGCCAGACTTTGTCGCCGGGCTCAACATCACCTGTAATACCCGAAACCATCTGGTAGTCACGCTCGGCTTCTTCACGAACAATATCGATGATATCATCCCAGGTAATTCGGCCTTGCAGACGTCCGATTTCATCAACAACAGGAACGGCAACAAGGTCGTATTTGTCCATGAGTTCGGCCACCTCTTCCTGCCGTGTTCCGGTTGTTACTTTCTTGATATCGGGATCGTAAAGATTAGCAATTTTAGTGTTGGTATGATTTAGGATCAGCTGTTTTACGGACAGCACTCCTTTTAGTTTATTGTCATTGTCGGTTACATAAATGTAGAAGATCTCGTCTACCTCTTCTGCCTGCTTACTAATTTCTTTCAAACAGGTGGCTACATTCCAGTTTTCGTTCACCTGTACCAGCTCTTTGGCCATGATACCTCCCGCCGAATCCTCTTCGTACTCCAACAAGTCAACAATATCGCCGGCCTGCTCAATGTCGATGATCTCGTTAAGTACCTCGCGTTGCATATCTTCGTCCAACTCGGCTACCACGTCGGCAGCATCGTCGGAATCCATGTGTTCGATAAACTTGCTGGCAATAACTTCGGGCGGCAGAACTTTCAGGAAGCGTTTCCTGTCGTCTTCGTCAATTTCAATAAGAACATCGGATGCCTTTTCACCTTCGAGCTGCAAATAAACGTACTTGGCCTCTTCAATGCTCAGGTCGTCCATCATTTCGGCAATATCCGCCGAATGGAGTTCGTCCAGAATGGCAATAACCTCTTTTTGATTTTCGTTCGCAATCAGCTCTTTGAACTGCTCAATATTTTCTTTGATGTTCTCGACGTTCATACTTCCTGATTTTTGAGGTTTTCGATCTCACAAGTTAACAATATAAAGTCGTTAACAGACAATTGTTCAGGCCTTTTTTCGGCATAAGCTTCGGGTAACATTTCGCTGATTTTCCCAAGTGAATTCCGCAACATTTTACGGCGCTGATTAAAGGCAGCTTTTACAACCTGCACAAAAAGCTGCTCGCTGCAGGGTAGTTCGGCAACCTGGTTCCTGCGCAAGCGAATTACAGCTGATTTTACTTTTGGCGGCGGATTAAACACACCTTCTGAAACCGTAAAAAGGTATTCGATATCGAAAAATGCCTGAAGTAACACACTCAGTATTCCATATACTTTTGAACCGTGAGGGGCAGCAATCCTTTCGGCTACTTCTTTCTGTACCATTCCCACCGTTTCGGGAATACGGTTTCGCAATTCAAGTATCCTGAAAAAGATTTGTGATGAAATGTTGTAAGGAAAGTTACCAATTACATTGAAATTGCCTTTGAAACGAGAAGCGATATCGGCCTTCAGAAAGTCTTCCGACCAAATGTGCTCAAGTTGCGTAAAATGATTTCGGAGGTATTCAACCGATTCGTTATCGATTTCAACTACATGGACGTTAAGTTCAGGACGTTCAAGCAGATATTGAGTCAGCACTCCCATTCCCGGCCCGATTTCCAGAATATCCTGAACATCGGTTCCCAGGCTGTCAACAATTTTTCGCGCGATATTTTGATCGGTCAAAAAGTGTTGGCCTAATTTCTTTTTGGGTCTTACAAAACTCATTACTATCCGGATCTTCCATTTTTCAGTTGGTACTTCTTATCCTTTTTAGTTCGATTAATAAAACAAATTTATATTTTTGTTCGCTACGAATGGCTTTTAACCGCTGGTATTTTGCCCCCCAAAAGTAGTAAAAAAATAAGGAGTATTCTCTGGGGCAAAAATAAAGCTGCAAAAATCTGAATTTTGAAAAAGACGGCAATTAAGATTTTACAATTTATGGCATTCTTTGCAGTGGGTGCCTTTATTTTTTGGTTGATCTATAAAGACCAGGACATTGAACACATTAAATCGGTTCTAAAAAACGATGTAAACTACTGGTGGGTACTGCTATCGCTGTTCCTCGGATTACTGAGTCATATCAGCCGCACGCTTCGCTGGGGCCTGATGATCGAGCCGATCAGTCATAAACCAAGATTTATAAATACTTTCATGGCGGTAATGGTGGGTTATTTGATGAACCTCGCATTTCCGCGAATGGGCGAAGTATCGCGCTGCGGTGTCCTGGCCCGTTACGAAAAAATATCGTTTACCAAATTGCTGGGTACCGTTGTAGCCGAACGACTGGTCGACATGATCTCGCTGCTAATTTTACTGGGAATTACAATCCTGTCGCAATTCGGGCAAATGCTTCATTTTATGAACGAAAATCCCGAGATAAAAGATAAACTTGTTGCAGCAATTTCGTCGCCAGGATTGATTATTGGCCTGGTTGCAGTGCTCGTACTTTTCTACATTTTCAGAAACAAATTCAAGCACACCAGGGTTTTCGTAAAAATTATGGAGATCATCCACAACTTTAAAGTAGGTTTTATTTCTATCCGTAATATCAAAAGAAAAGGATGGTTTTATTTCCATTCGGTATTTATCTGGCTGATGTATTACGTGATGTTGTATGTCATTTTCTTTGCTTTCGATTTCACCAGCCACCTAAGCCCGATTGCAGGGTTGACCACGTTTGTACTGGCCAGTTTCGGAATGGTTGCCCCGGTACAGGGAGGAATAGGAGCCTGGCATTTTATGGCTAAAGAAGCGCTGTCACTCTACGGAGTGGCCAATGAAAACGGAATTATTTTTGCTTTTGTAGCCCACTCGTCAATGACATTAATGATTATTATTATCGGAATTATCTCTTTGCTGATCCTTCCGTTCATCAATCGACGCAACGAACTTGTGCCGGAGGAAATAAGCGAATAGCTTTTTCGTTTTAACTTGATACCAACAATCCGGCGTAATGAACACCGAACTATTTATATCACGAAGGTTGTTTTTTGACAAAGGAAACAAGAAGTTGCTTTCGCAGCGCATTATTCGTATTGCGCTTACCGGAATAGCTTTGGGATTGGCCGTTATGATTGTGTCGGTAGCTGTTGTTACCGGCTTTAAAAAAGAAGTTCGGAACAAAGTCATCGGATTTGGCTCGCACATTCAAATCATCAATTACGACTCGAACAGCTCGTATGAAACACAACCTGTTTCGGAAGAACAGCCCTTTCTTGCAACGGTAAAACAAATACCGGGAATAAACTACCTGCAACCTTTTGCCACGAAACCCGGGATGATAAAAACCGACGATTACATTCAGGGCATTGTTTTTAAAGGCGTTGATGAAAACTATAACTGGGACTTTTTTGCCAAAAACCTGCTGGAAGGGACAATTCCGGATATTAACGATAGCACACGTACTAGCCAGATTCTGATATCGGCAGAAATTTCGAGGCTGCTGCAGCTGAAGATAAATGATAAAGCCATATTCTATTTTCTTAACGAAAATGAGTTGATGCCCCGCATGTTGCAGCTTGAGGTATGCGGCATTTATCACACCGGATTCGAAGAATTCGACAAGCTTTTTATATTGGGCGACCTGAAACAAATTCAGCGCTTAAACGACTGGAAAGACGATCAGATTACCGGATTTGAAGTGGTAGTTTCCGATTTTAACCAGATTGAAAAAATCGAGCAGGAAATCCGCAGCACGATCATTCAGTTCAGGGATAAAGATGCCGAGATACTGCGCACCGAAAGTATTACCCGTATGTACCCACAAATATTCGATTGGTTGAGCATCCTCGACATGAATGTATGGGTAATTCTTATACTGATGGTGATGGTGGCCTCTTTCAATATGGTTTCAGGCCTTTTGGTGTTGATTTTGGAACGTGCTTCAATGATCGGGGTACTAAAAGCCATGGGCACTACAGGTTGGAGCATCCGCAAGATTTTTGTTTACCTTTCTGTTTTTCTTACCGGTCGCGGCATGTTGTGGGGAAACGTGATTGGAATTGTGATTGTAGTGCTGCAAAATCAGTTTCTCATCATTCATCTCGATCCGGCAACTTACTACGTAGAATACGTACCGATGAATTTCTCATTGCTTCACTTGCTTTTGCTGAATGCCGGAACAATTGTAATTACATCGGCCATGCTTATTGTTCCGAGCTGGTTAATCAGCAAAATATCGCCCGACAAGTCAATGCGCTTCGATTAAGCAATTCCGCCATCGTGTAATTTATATAAGTCCTTTTCGTTATTTTTGTCGATGATGTTCAGTAAAGAAAATATACGTAAAGCTTTACAGGGAGAATTACCAGGGCAAAGATCTCACAGCAAGCTACTGCCTCCTAATCGTGTTTTAAAGGCCGCTGCCGACGACAGGGTAAAGAACAGCAGTGTATTGTTATTATTATTCGAGGAAGACAATGAACTAAAGGTACTGCTGATTAAACGTGCGGTTCATATGAAACATCATGCCGGACAGATTGCCTTACCCGGTGGAAGAGTTGAAGCCAACGAAACTGCTATAGAAACTGCGCTTCGCGAGACTTATGAAGAAATAGGTGTTGGCGAAGATAAAATTGAAATACTTGGAAAACTTTCCGGTTTTTATGTTGAAGTCAGTCGATTTCAGATTTGGCCGGTGGTTGGATGGCTGGAGTCGAAACCGGTATTTCGTATTAATCCCGATGAAGTTGAAAAGATCATATTCTTTCCAATCGAAAAATTCAAGCCGCCTTACGACGAAATAAAAATCGACACCTTAACCGGTACGCTCGACGTACCTTGTGTAAAATTTGCAAAGGAGATTATTTGGGGAGCTACCGCAATGATCCTTTCCGAATTTTACGATATACTTCAAAAGGCCGGTGAGGTTCAGTCCTCCTAATCATAAAAAGCCCACGATAATCCTAAACGGTATGTAGCCCGGTTCATCGGATAACCCGGCGTCGTCATGTATTCGCCATTCAGGAAGTGGGTTCCCACATTCATGTATTTGAAAAATACCCGTGTTCGTTTCAAGCGCAGACTGGCATAGACATCGATGTACGGATAATTGCCGTATTCCTTTTCGTTTTGCAGGTAAAATAATCCGGTTGAAGGCGCATAGGCATCGGCGTAATATTTGGTGTTGTAACGCACATCCGATCCAATCTGAGTGAGCATAACCTTTGAAATGGTAAACTGAAAATATCCCGATACAAAAGCCGACCACTCGGGCAAATGCAGGTAATCCTCGTTAGAAGCCTTCTGCCACAGCAAACGCGTTCTAAGGTGCAATCCCCGGTAGTTAAAATCTTTATCGAGAAAGGCCGACAATACTAACAACTGGTTGTTCGCCTGGTTGGGTATTCCAAGTGTGTCGTTGTAAATAAAATTATTGATAATGGCATATTTTGCGCCAGCTTCAAATTTACGCTCCGGCATTCTGAATGTTCCGCCAACCGTCAAACGTTGTTCCATACTTAGATTGTGGTTCCAACGGTAATGGTTCGAATAAAAATGTTCCTGGAAATAATCGGGAACCCTGTTTTCGATGCTGCCATCGAAACTGATGGATGCCAGAGAATCGCCAAGGAATGGAAACGGTTTATAGATCAATCCTGTAAGTTCGGTTTGACCTGCATTTCTTCCTGCAAAATAAAATTTCCCGTCAAAGTTCCATTTCCAGAAACGGCCGGTTTCTCTATAAATACCACCTCCAACGAACGAATTCGTGTACTTTATATCTGTTCTGAGCACGATGCTATCCGGAGGCATGTTTTCAGGTCTTGGGCCCAATATCCATTCCGGATAATCCAGATTAGATGGATCAGGTACCAGTTCACCGGGCATTCCACCCCTGTCCATTTCAAAACCGATAAATGCACGCTTACCAAAGCTGTATTTTTTATCAGCATTCTCGTACTGTTTTAGCTGAAGAACATTCGTGATCCTGTTAAAGCGAATAGAGTCGCTGGAATAAAAATCGGGGTAATAAGTATTATCGAAGAAATCAACATCATCGTCTTCTTCATCAATAAAATCCTGTTTATCCAGACTTACTTCCGACGACAGGATGAATCCCATTATAGGCCGGAACTTTTCGGTGCCCAGGGTATCGCCCGTAGCTATAAACTTACCAAAGCGGTACTCGCCGTTTGCAAAGAAATAATTGCTGCTGAATTTCGATTTACTTCCGTTTAGGTTTACATTCCAATACCTGGCATCCTTTTGATCAAACATCAGGCTGTCGTTGGTTAAACCACCATTTTCGTTATTCCGGGCCGAATTGGTAACAAATCCGGCATGAATTTTTAGAAAATCCTTATTGTAACTCGAGTAAAGCGCTACTGAATTATTTCTTGTTTCCTGCGCTACGTATTGTCCATCTGATTTTGACAAATCAACCCTAAATGTAAAGTTCCACCAGGGATTTACATTTTGCGAGTGAATAACGTTGAACCGGGTTTCGTTGTTTCGCGACTTATTCTCGCTCTGTGAATAATCAAGGCGAGTATAAGGAGTGTGCGTATTAAAATATTTAAGTTTCGAGGGTGTGAGCAGATAAGGTTCTCTGCTACGCGCGAAAAAGTAATTTGTGGTATATTTTCGATTAAAGAAATTATTGTCAATGCCGGGAGTACCGTAGTTCCCAAGATAAGTTGCAGTGATTACTTTGGGATCTTTATACAGCGGATGAAAAATATGGAAATAGTCTTGAAGGGTATCTAGTTTTGTTGAATCCAGAAAAGCACCATAATCATCCAGGTACCATTGTTTGACACCTGGTTTTACTTCTTTAACATCCTTCTCATTTTGCGATTCAGTTTCATTCATCCGCTGCATTTCCTTGTCGGGTTGTGCAGCAAGAGTTAATGATACCAGAAACAGCGCAACGAATGAGATTAAACAAAAAATGGGCTTCCGCATATATTACAGAGTTTTCAGCACAAAACTAAAAAAAGCATTGATGTTAGTGGTATGGAATAAACACTTTTTAATATAATTAACACCAATAAAAAAGCCCGTGCTCAATTGAACACGGGCTTTAGATAAGGTGGCAGCGACCTACTCTCCCACTGTTACGCAGTACCATCGGCGCTGGCGGGCTTAACTTCTCTGTTCGGAATGGGAAGAGGTGGAACCCCGCCG
>NZ_WXUB01000004.1 GCF_011799805.1 Maribellus sediminis | reverse complement strand
TCTATTGCCGGTGCATCCGTTACCGTAAAGGTCCGGGTGGCTCGTATCGTATCAGCACAGTCGCTGCTTACTATCCACATCACATCTACACTGCCGCCACAGGCATCCGGTGCATCTGGCTTAACAATGTCAACTACCAAGCCGCAGCCGCCGGTTACTACGCCGCTGGCTACCCATGCATCATAGGCCGTATTCACTGAATCCTGGGTCAGACATGAACCCAAAGTCAGATCTGCAGGTGGTGTTGCCTCTATTGCCGGTGCATCCGTTACCGTAAAGGTCCGGGTGGCTCGTATCGTATCAGCACAGTCACTGCTTACTATCCACATCACATCTACACTGCCGCCACAGGCATCCGGTGCATCTGGCTTAACAATGTCAACTACCAAGCCGCAGCCGCCGGTTACTACGCCGCTGGCTACCCATGCATCATAGGCCGTATTCACTGAATCCTGGGTCAGACATGAACCCAAAGTCAGATCTGCAGGTGGTGTTGCTTCTATTGCCGGTGCATCCGTTACCGTAAAGGTTGCTGAACAACTATCGGATGTTCCACAATAATCGGTAACAACCATCTCAACAGTAACAAATCCTCCACATGCATCTGGTGCACTAAGTGTATCAATATCTATCTCAACATCATTAATCTTGTAAACCATATCCAAAGGATCAGTACCTCCGCTTACCATAAATACTGTATCTAGCCAATTACCAAATGCAATATCAATAGCAGACTGACCTAAACAGGCATCCATTGTTATATTCGAACATTCAACCATAACCGGATTAGGATCTGGTTGGAAAACTGTATCCCAACATTGAGTATAATTCGGATCAGCACTGTTTTTTATGTAGACATCGTAAATACCAGCACCCAAATTATACATGGTATCTGTCATGCTGGTAGAAACTATTGTATCAAAAGGCACAAGATCTTTTAACCAGATGTAAGTGAATGGAGGAAAGCTATCAGGCCCTGATGGGATTACTTGTGCCCATGCCATACCGGTTTCAGCACCATAACATTCCACATCAACAGCAGTAACTGAACAAGTTGGGGCTGTTGGCGCCCAACCAAGAGAATCATTACAAGAGGTCTCACAGCCATTTACATCGGTAACGTGAACATAGTAACGTCCCATACTCAATCCCCAAATACTATCTGTTCCTTGTCCGTTTGCTTCAGGAATTGCATTTCCATCGCCGTCTGTCCAATAATATGTATCACCATCTGCTCCATTAACAGTAACTTTTGCTGTACCATCGGCAGCATAGAAATTTGACTGATCAGTAGTTGTTACAGTACAGGTTGGATTATCATATACAGTTAATGTAGCTGTGTCAGGTTCATTAGGTTCGCACTCTGTTTCACTTGTAACCGTTACGATATAGTCTCCTGCATCGCCTAATTGTGCAGAAGCAAAGCTAATGGTTGATGTACCCTGACCGCTATAACTTCCGCTAGGAGACCATGTAAATGTATAACCCGCTGGTGAAACCGGATCGCCATTTGCATCCTTAAGTGTAGCCGTTAAACTGGCAGAACCATTTTCACAGACTGCATCGTCACTTACTTCAACTACAGGTGCTATATTGAAGTTACCACCAACAAAGTCTTTTGAATCAGCAGTTATTTCTTTTGATGACCTTGTTTCCAGCATCCAGGTAGCCTTACAAAGTAGTTGTGGATCGTTTACCTCTGCAAAGATTGGTGTAAGATCTACTATACCTTCAAAAAATTCGAAATAGTCGTACTCTGTCCGGCCGTCAGTTATCCAACCCGGAGGAACCGGAGTTGGCGTATCATTATTTGTACCTACTTGTGAGTTAAGATCAAGTGGAACTAATGAAAGGTTATTACCTTCGGTGCCATTACCAGGGCCTACCCATTTTAATACGGTAACATCAGCAATTCGTCCACCATTTTCAAAATTGGCCAAAATCAATATATCACCAATAGCATGCTCAGGGTAAAAATATTTATCTCCACCAATATCTACTGGTTCAGTTCCATTTAAACAGAACCAAAATCCAATATAACCGGTTCCTTTATTACTCTCCCTGTCACCGGCAAAAAACAGATAAGTGTGCGTGGGATCGTAATAAGTTGGGTTAAGAGGATCACCAAATGGGCAACCATCCGTGGGTCGAAGCCCAGTTACAATAGCTGCCGATGCATTCATAATATCACTTTTTGCCTGCATCGGACTAAATGTCCAGTTACTATAATCCGGTGTTGGTGAAGGCATTCCCCAATCCTTGAAGTCTTTACCTCCTGTAAAAATGTCATCATTGTTACCAATAAAGACATCATGATTAAGTTCGTAAGTCGACTGACCAGCCATGTATCCTCCGTCGCCCCAATCATTTGATACCCCATCAACACATGGTGGAGTTTGGGCGAAAGACACTACGCTCATCATAACTGCACTAAATAACAACAAAAGATGCGTGCGCCATCTTTTGCTTTTACAGTAAATTTCTTTCATAATTGTTTGTTTTGTTTGAAAGTAAGTGGGTAAACTTTTAAGGCTTACTTTAAAAAAAATAAGATTCCTACTACGTTATCGAATCCATCTTCAAAAACGAAAGCGTAAACTTTCCGCGTCCTATAGTATTCTGATTAATTTTTCGAAATCATCCCGGGGCAAGGTTTGATCTCTACCCTTATTTTTTCATTCGGTTGGTTTAGAACCAAATTCATATTACAAGTTACGATAATACAAATCTGAAGTCAATCAGGATTTTTACGGAAATATTCGGGGAAATATTAGGTGTTTTTATTGTTGATTTAGCCGACTAAGTAAGGTTATTTTGTATAGCATATTCCACCATTTCTGCCGTAGACCTTACATTAATTTTTGATGTAATATTTTTTTTGTGTGTTTCGACTGTACGTGGGCTAATGTTTAAATTATTCGCAATTTCCTTGTAGGTATATCCTTTGCAAAACAGTTTTAAAATGTCCAATTCGCGGCTGGAAAGCACTTTTTTGGTTTTTCTTTCCGGTACAATATCCTTGCGCCTCGATCGTAAATATTCCTTTAATAATATCCAAACGTTAGGAGGAAAATAATCTCCTCCTCTTTTTAAGGTTTTAACGGCATCAACCAGTTCTGCCGAATTGGAAGAATTAGATAACAATCCGTTTACTCCAAGAGCGATATAATTTTCGAAATGTTCGGAGTATTCTTTTGAAACAATCAGTAAAATAGGCGTTTTCGTGGCTTTAGCCCTTATCTTTTTTACCGGAACGATACCATCCTGATCACAATGTAATACATCGATTATAATAACATCCGGATCACTTTTATTAATTAAAGGAATAAAGTCCTTTAATTGTTTTGCTTCCGTTACTACTTCAAATTCAAGAATTTTTTCCAGAACCGGCCGTATTCCCGAGCAAAAAAGCGAATAGTTTTCAAGGATTGCAATTTTACACATACAACCTTATTTTTTATCATTAATTAATTTACTCTAATACCTTGATTATTTCAAGATATCTTCATCTGCCCACTCAACAAAAAGAGTCCTTAATTAAATGAAGTTAAGGGAATTTGTAAAATTACTTAAGCAATTTACAATAATTTCACGTAAAAACCTACTCCGTAAAAATACATACGAAAATCACGGATAATTACTGACATAAAATACAATTTAGTCTTTATCTATTCTGCAAGGCTAAATAACAATATTGATATTTTGATTTGAGAACCAGCACTTGTTTTACATAAACAAGCAACTGTTAATCAGTCAATTAAGAATAATTACAAATTCTTTCATTTCTTTTAAAAAAATGAAAATGAAAATTGTTTCTACAAGAGTTGATTATACTGGCATTTCATGACTTTTAAACACCTAAACAACTAGATATCAAAGCCCCATGTTCATTTTTTTTGTTGGTAATTACAGAATTAGTTTCAATATTTGGCATCGAACCCATAGATATAAAACCGTTCTTTGAATGACGCTTACTTATCCATCACTTAATAAAGGCGAAAAATTTCGTCTGTTGTGTTTAACCAAATGGTTTTACCGGTAAGATTATGCGGATATTAGTTTATGCAACTACTCTTTTTCCATTTAGTCAAAGTCATACTATTTTCTGAAAAGAGATTAGGACTATAGCTTATTTTGTAGAAAAAGAACCAATTAAGTTGTACGTATTAAAGTTGCATCACACCTGATTCTAAACAGAACGGGAGTGGTATGTTAAAGCTCATACACCTTTTTGCATATCGCAAAGAGTCCGAATTTAGTCTGCCCTCTTCATAAGTTAAACAAAACTGCATATGCTTAATTAATTAAGCCTGGTGATGGATTTAAGAAACTCGATTAAGTTGTAAAGGAAGTATTAATCCATTTTTTCGAACCGTAACCCATTAGTTGAATCCAAGTGATTAACAAGCTTCATTTTGAGGCTATTAATCAATATGAAACACTTTGAGATAAAAGTGGATTTTTAATACCATTAAATCATAAACACTAGTACAATGAGAAAACCAGAGTTAATGTTGTTAGTGTTTTTTGCAATTGTAAATTTGTCAGCACTTGCACAAAACCAAAACTCCAAATTTAGATTACTGGGAGAAGACAAACGAATTCTTAAAATCGAACAAACCTTCGAGGATTCGAAAGAAATATCTCCCTTTGAGGATCGTATCAATAAAATTTACGGTCTGGCAGTTGATGCAGAAATTGAATTTGCTACCGACAAAAGCCAGGTACGTTTTGTATTGATCGACGAGTATTTTAATGAACACCTGATTTATGAGGCTTATCCTCTGTTGGCAGGTTCAAATAAAATTACTATCGAGGAAAGTTGTGAAGAAACAGCTTTGCTGGATGGCATTAAGCCCTATGCTCTTCAGGTAAAAGTAATTGATGCAAAGGTTAAGTTGCACAAACTTACTTATGCCGGTCGTTCTGATATTTCTGACATTAAAAAAGTTCAGAAAGAAACACGACAGGAACAAAATGCAGATAAAGTTACCCGTTTGAATCAGCATCTTAAGGCTAACGGACAAAAATGGGTGGCAGCTCCAACTAGTGTTTCAGAATTGTCGTACGCCGACCGTAAAAAACTTTACGGACAAAGTACTTTTCCGGCCGGATTTGAGTTTTATGCCGGAGGTGTTATTACCACTGAAACGACGACAACCGACACAAATTTGAAGTCGGCCACCAGCGGGAGTCCTTATGTTGATCAGTGGGACTGGCGTGATCGTCATGGCAAAAACTGGATATCACCGGTTACCAATCAAGGAGCTTGTGGTTCTTGTTGGGCCTTTGCTTCAACAGGTGCGGTAGAGGCTATGACGAATCTTTACTTTAACCAACAACTAAATTTAGACCTTTCTGAACAAGATGCATTATCTTGCAGTGGAGCCGGATCATGTTCTGGTGGATATCCAAGAATTGCACTTGATTATATGACAACCACAGGTATTGTGGATGAAGCAACATTCCCATATGCTCAGGCGGATCTTGCCTGTACTGATAAAGGCTCTTCGCCACAGGAGTTAATCAAAATAGCAGGCAGAACTCCTTTTGCTTCAACCGAATACCCAAGAACCGAAGACGATCTTAAAAGAATGCTTATTGAGATGGGGCCTGTAAGTGGAGGTCTCTATGATTGGAGCCATGCCATGGTTCTTGTAGGTTATATGGTTGTAAAAGAAGGCGATTATATTTATTACAGAGATTTAAGTTTACAAAGATACTGGAAAGAAGTTCTTGCAGGAGATCCACTTATTGGTACAACAGTATGGATCTTTAAAAACAGTTGGGGACTTCGATTTGGTGATGCCGGATATGTATATGTAGAAACTCCTATTTCTAATATTGGCTGGACACATGGTATTAAAACTCCTGTCACAAGTGTTGTCAACAATTACGATGTTGTTTTCGAAGATAACGACGGCGATGGTTATTACTGGTGGGGACTTGGAGAGAAACCAGCTAACTGTCCGGGTCCGGATCTTGCTGATGGTGATGATTCTGATCCAACTAAAGGACCGCTGGATCAATATGGCTACTGTATGCCATTAGGTCCGGTTGCAAGTCCTGTAGCAGATTTCACAGCAGATGCAATTAAAATAACAGAAGGAGATAAAGTCAACTTTAGCGATGCATCAACAAACGGTCCTTCATCCTGGTCGTGGACATTTACAGGAGGAAATCCGGCAACATCAACGGCTCAAAATCCTACAGTAACCTATGATACTCCAGGAAATTACGAAGTAAGTTTGACCGTTGCGAATTCAGGAGGTTCAGATACAAAAACGATTTCTGGTTATATTACAGTAAACCGCATACTTACGCCTCCGGTAGCTGACTTTGTAGCTGATATTACCACTTTAAAAGAAGGAGGAACTGTCTCTTTTACTGATTTGTCAACCAATACACCAAACAGTTGGAGCTGGAGTTTTAATGGTGGAACTCCGGATTTGTCAACTGAGAAAAATCCAAGCATCACATACAATACTCCAGGTTCATATACTGTATCGCTAACAGCTACAAATGCTGATGGTTCTAGCACCAAAACAGCAACACAATACATTAATGTAACTGCAAAAACACCACCGCTTGCCAATTTTACTGCTACCACTACTTCTGTTGAAGAAGGCAGTTCGGTTCAGTTCACTGATCTTTCAGACAATAATCCGTATGAATGGCAATGGAATTTCCCGGGTGGAACTGCTAACAGTACGACTATAAAGAACCCAAGTGTCACTTACTCTGCTGCCGGGATATATGATGTATCGCTTACCGTTACAAACGATGATGGCTCAGACAATATAACCATGACCGGTTTTGTAACCGTAACAGAGAAACAACAAGTTGTATTAAATCCTCCGGTAGCTAATTTTACTAAAAGTGCTGCCACTGTTGAAACTGGCAAATCAGTTACATTCACCGACCAGTCATCGAATTCACCAACATCATGGGCCTGGACGTTTACAGGAAGTGAGAATTATACATCAACGGTTCAAAATCCGGTTGTTACATTTAATACGGCAGGCATTTATGACGTTAGCTTAATTGCCAGCAATGCTGATGGATCAGACACAATTTTGGTTACATCTTGTATTACAGTTTCAAATCCACCGGCACCAATTGCTGATTTCAGTGCAGACAATACTCAAGTTGTAGAAGGTGGACAAATCGGTTTTACTGACAAGTCGAGCAACACTCCGGAAACCTGGTATTGGGTATTTGAAGGAGGAGAACCTGCTACTTCAACAGAACGCAATCCGAAGGTGACGTACAAGAATCCGAACAGCTATAAAGTTTCTCTTACCGTTACCAACAAAGGGGGAAATAACACTAAAACAGTTGAAAATTATATTCAGGTTGAAAAAGCTCAGCCGGAGTATTGTGTCCCCTCCCCGCTTGCCAGCAACGAGTGGATTTCTCAAGTTCAAATTGGTTCTGTTACATACAGCTCTACACCAAACGGTTATACCGATAATACCGGAAACGTTTTTGAACTTGAAGGCGGATTGAGTCATACAATAAATCTTGTACCAGACTTCAATCCTCGCAGTAAATTTGAATATTGGGCCGTTTGGATCGATTACAATTCAGACTTCAGTTTTACGGATGATGAAAAGGTATTCAGTTCATCAAAATCAAAATCGGCAGTAAGCGGGACAATTACTTTACCGACAGTTACAAGTACAGTAACTACGCGCATTAGAATTGCTATGGGAAGTGTGGATCCAACAGCTTGTGACTTTTCAGTTGCAGGAGATGTAGAGGATTATACCATTCAAATTCTTCCTGAACAAGCAAAAGCACCGGTTGCAGACTTTGCCGCTAACCTTTATACCATTTATGTTGGCGAGAGCATACAATTTTCTGATCTTTCAGCAAACAATCCGGAGACATATGAGTGGTCATTCCCGGGAGCTGACACAGAAACAAGTATTGATCAGAATCCAACAATTACCTATAGTACGGCCGGAGTATACGATGTAAGTCTGACCGTAAGTAAAACCGGTTTTGATCCATCTACAAAAACTCAATCGCAGATCATTACGGTTAAAGAGGTCGGAGATGTAACTTACTGTTTCCCATCGAATTTGAATAGTGCCGTTAATTTTATTAGCAAAGTTGACATTGGTAGTTTCTCCAGAACAAGTGCCAGTGAAGGCTATACAAATTACTCTGCAGAAACCATCAACCTGGTTCCTGGCGCTGCTTATAATGTCGGTCTTGTACCGTCGAATTCAAGTGCCAGAAATTTCTGGAGAATTTGGATCGACTTCAATAACGATGGTGATTTTGATGATGCAGATGAGACGCTTCTTACCGCAAATAATTCCAAAGGAAGTGTAAATTCAGCAATTTCCATTCCGGCTTATGCCACTGGCGATGTACGAATGCGGATAACTATGAAAACCGGAAAATCACCTGCATCCTGCGACGATGGTTTTGAAGGTGAGGTTGAGGACTACACAGTTTCATTTGGTGGAGCATCTGCTTCGTACGGAGATAAAATGGCGGCTAGTGCTTCACCATTCGAGGAATTGGATGAAACCTTCTTAAAAGTATATCCGAATCCGACCGAACAAAATGTGCATATAAAATTATCGATGCTTGGTTCTGATGACAGTTATGCTGTTTACAATGCCAGCGGATCGAAAATATTGGAGAGTGCGATTACGGACCTGCTTAGTACCATAGACTTAAGCATGCATCCGTCAGGATTATATATTGTTGTGATAAATAGCCAGAGCAACAATTACACTGAGAAGATTATTAAGAAGTAGTGCTGACAAATCAACTACTTAGGAAAGTGGGATGCTATGGAACTACAGAAGTCATCCTGCTTTCCTTTCTAATCTTCTTTACTTCTCCTAAAGCCAACAGGATTTTAACCGGTTGTTTCCTAAAACAAGAATGCAATTGCACCAAAAAGATTACTAAGAAGTAGTGCTGACAAATCAACTACTTAGGAAAGCGGGGGCTATGAAACTTCAGCGTCATCCTGCTTTCCTTTCTAATCTTCGTGAAAGGCTGTGCAATCGACGAATGGCCTCCAGAATTTCCGATTCAAAACGATAAATTGAAATGCGCATTTCATCTTCTTCTGTAAGACGTTGCGTAAGATAAGATCTGACTTCCTGAAATTGTGCTTTGAAAGTTTCCTTATTTAAAGCATCGTTTCCCGGAATTTCCTTGCCACTGAATTCATCCAGAGCTGATGCAAAGGCACTTGCTGCCAGATCATACAACTTTGTCAACATCGAAAGTGTAGTTTCCGACGGCTGGAATCCCTTATCAATTCGGTGTTCAGCAGCCTCAACCAGGTTTGTTGTGATCAGATCGGCTGCGGTTTCCAATACGTTAACTGCTTCAACCTGAAGTTCCAACTTTTTGGCTTCTTCATTACTTAAGGTCATTCGGCGAATTTGCTGCAGGAATCGCAGGATTTCGGCATGTCCCCTATCCACCGATATATCTTTTTTTCGCAGTCCGATTAATTCTGTGGCAGTACCACTTGTCGCAATGATTATTCCCTTATCTATTATTTTTAAAGTCCGTTTCCCAAGTTTCACAATCGATTGACTGGCAAGATCCAGGGCCATCGATTTGTCTTCCAAAAAATAGCTGTGCAGTTCAGGAAACAAAATCTTCTCTTCCCTCTTTTTCTCCGGAACAAGCCATAAAATTAGTTTAGTCACCGGATGTACAAGCCAAATAAACAAAACAGTATTGGCCGTATTAAAAAGTGTGTGGGCATTCGCAATCTGTCTGGCCTCGTCGTTCGAAATAAACTGCACTATTTCTTTTAACTGTTCGATAAATCCAAACCAAAGCATTACCCCTGCAACATTGAAGAATACATGTGCCATTGCCACACGCATGGCTTCACGAGGTTTACCAAGAGCCGACAAAACTGCTGTTACACAGGTTCCAACGTTTGCTCCAAGTATCAATGCAATACCTCCATCAATACTAACAAGTCCCTGTGACGCAAGAACAATGACCACACCGGTTGTTGCCGAAGAACTCTGAACAGCTGCCGTAAATGCTGTTCCTATTAAAATTGCGAGTAAATGGTTATCAAGCCCTTTCATTAAATGAATGAAAGGTTCATATGTTTTCAAAGGTTCTGTAGCTTCGCTCATTACGGTCATGCCCAGAAAAACCATTCCCAGTCCCAGAACGATGGTACCAAATTCTTTATACGATTTTTTGGCAAATAGTACTTTGAACAGATAACCAAAGGCGATCATCACCCAGGAAGCGCTGGTAATTTTAAAAGCAATAATCTGAGCAGTAATGGTGGTTCCTAAATTGGCACCCAAAATTACGCCAAGGGTGCTTTGAAATGACAGCAGTCCGGCCGAAACAAACCCAACAGCAAGAACCGTTGTAACCGATGAAGACTGAATTATAGCCGTAATTCCCGTACCAGCAAGTAACGAAGTCCAACGGTTTCGGGTCATGGCTTTTAGGAATCTTTTCATGTTGCTACCCGCAGCAGCTTTTAATCCGTCGGTCATCACATTCATCCCGTGAAGAAACAAAGCCAGACCGCCTAACAATAGAACGATCAAGGTCCACCAGTTTAAGTTCATTGCTGAAATTTTTTCTAAAAATAGAACAAGACAACTAATCTTCAAAAATTGTATGAATGGATGTAAGTGAGAAACAAAATCCTGATTGTTTACTTACAGAATTATTATTTTTGTACGAAATAACTTTTTTAAAATATTATGAAGATTCAATCCATCCTGCTGATACTCATTTCAGTTTTATTAATGAGTGGGTGTAGCACAAAAACCGAAACGCCTCAAAAACCCAATATTGTGATCATCTTTCTGGATGATTCGGGATATTCCGATTTTTCACCGTTTGGCCAACAAAAAATAGAAACGCCAAATGTGAATACGCTGGCACAGGAAGGAATCATGTTTAAAAACTTCTATGTACCGCAGGCTGTATGTTCAGCGTCAAGGGCAGCGTTGTTATCAGGCTGTTATCCGGGCCGAACCAAGGTTTTTGGCGCTCACGGGCCAAATGAACGCGGGCTGGATCCTGCTTTCCCTACCATGGGCGAAGTATTTAAAAGAGCCGGCTATGCCACTGCAGTTTTTGGGAAATGGCACATTGGCGACCAGCCCGACACACGTCCTCAAAGTCGAGGATTTGATGAAAGTTGCGGCCTGATGTATTCCAACGACATGTGGAAACACCATCCAGAAGCGCCGGATTATTGGGGAAGATTTCCGCTTCAATTTTGGGAAAACGGCGAAGTTACCATTCCTGATGTTGATTCGTCCGACCAAAAAATGCTGACAAAATGGTATACCGAACACGCTGTTGATTTTATTAATCGCCACAAAAACGAACCTTTTTTATTGTACGTACCACATAACATGCTTCATGTTCCGTTATTTGTTAGTCCTGAATTTGAAGGTAAATCAGGAGTTGGTTTGTACGGTGATGTTACCCTGGAAGTTGACTGGTCGGTTGGACAAATTAACAAAGCACTGAAAGATAATGGGATCGACGACAATACCATCGTTATCTTCACTTCAGATAACGGTCCGTGGATCGCATACGGAAACCATGCCGGTACTACGCCTTTCCGCGAAGCAAAAGGAACCAGTTTCGACGGAGGAACTCGTTCGGCAACTATTATAAAATATCCTAAAGAGTTAAAAGGAGGGCAACAATCAGAAAGCGCATTGATGACCATCGACCTGCTTCCTACTTTGTGTGAGCTGGCAGGCGTTCCGCTTCCTGAAACCGAAATTGACGGTAAAAATGTGTGGGATATTATTTCGGGCAAAGAAAATGCTGTAAATCCTCATGAATACTATGCTTTTACCAACAACAAGAATTTTGAAGCTGTTTTAAGTGGCGATGGAAAATGGAAATTGCATTTGCCACACGATTACCGCACCATGACCGAAATTAAAGGTAAGGACGGAATACCAGGTAAATACAAACAAGCTCACATCGATTTGTCGTTGTTCGATATGGTTAACGATCCATACGAAACGACCAATGTTATCGCCGAGCATCCGGAAATTGCTGAGAAGCTTATGGCTATTGCTGAAAAGCACAAACAAAAATTCTTCTCAGAAGAATAAAATAATTCAAAGGCAAAATAAAAGCCGGATTACTTAATCAAAGTAATCCGGCTTTTGTATTCTGTTTCAGAACTAAAATCAAAAATTCAGACTTAAAAACCGATCCGGATTGGTCAAGTCAATCTTATCATTCAGAATTTCGGGTCTGATTTCACCTTTAATATAAACCAGTGCATTATCATCGCCGCCAACCAAAATCAGCATTTCTCTGATCACGTTTTCATCATTTATGATTCCGAATATGGTAACACTCTCGTTATCCTCGCGAACAACTAGTAATTCTTCATACTCTTTCCTATCGTGAATTCGCTGATAAAACTCTTCATGGAGATCGATATGGCGATTTAACTCATCGTCATCAACTGCAATAACTTTTACTTTATCGATACTTTCGAGTAATTCGCGTTCAGTCTCATCCAAATCGGCTAATCCTGCCGCCAAATGAATGGCCCAACCTGGCACAGAAACAGTTACCACACCTTCGCGAAAACGGTATTTAGTGAAAGCTTCAGATACTCCTGCTTCGTAACTGCACGAAGTAAGAACCAGAATAAAGGCAACACAGAGAAACGCTAACTTTTTCATAATTGAAGATTTATTTTCATTATGACGAACAAGTGCAAAATTCGTTACCTCAAATCTCAGAAAAAGCTGTGAATCGATGTAATTTATTCGACGAGCAGGGATCTGCAGAAGATAAACAAAGGATGTTAAATCTAATTTCAACCGGATATTTCTGTTGTAGTATCGGTTGAAATACAGTAATGATCTAGCACTACTTTAAATTCCTGAGGCAACTCCGCTTCAAAACGTAATGCTTCTCCGGAAACCGGATGCTGAAACTCGAGAGAACTCGCGTGGAGGAATAATCTTCGAATGTCGGTGTCGGCACTTACCAGTTTATTCAGAGTAAAATCGCCATGATGCGAATCGCCCAGAATATCATTATGATTTTGTGCAAAATGCTGTCTGATCTGGTGCCAGCGGCCGGTTTCAGGCATCACTTTTACCAGGCTCAACTCCACCTGCTCTTTTTCTTTGTAAGAAAGGTTTGTTGAAACTGTACGCAAGGTCTCGTATCGTGTAGATGCCGGCTTTTTAAATTTCGATTTCTTCTTTACTACCACTTTTTTATCGAAAATTCCGTTACCGGGATTTCCCTGAACAACCGCGTGATAGGTTTTCACTACTTCCTTCCTTTCAAACTTCAGCGTCATTTCGTGCGCCACTTCCGAAGAAAATACCAAAACAATTACACCAGAAGTTTTTGAATCGAGCCGATGAACATTATAAATCCATTTCCCGGTCATGTCGCCCACCAACTTGGTGAGGTAAGCGGCGTCATTCGGCATAAAATCATTTTTATGTACCGGCAGATCAACCGGTTTGTCTACTACAATTAAATGCTCGTCCTGGTATATTGCTTTTATTTCCATCGCCGACAAAGATCGTTAAAATTATTTGTCTTATTTCAATTGATACCGCGTTAAACCAGACCACGTCGATAAGTGTTTAACTGGTATGAAAACAATGATTCTATTTTTAATGGTGTTTTGTGCATTTTCATCGAATGCGCAGAATAAACAGGAAACTAAGACTCAGAAAGAAAAGGAAATGAACTACAAACAGCTTACAGAATTCGAACATTACGTCATTATTGAAAAAGGAACAGAACGTCCCTACACCGGGAAATACTATGATTTCAAAGGAAAAGGTATTTATGTCTGCAAACAATGTCAGGCGCCGCTTTATCGCTCGTCGGATAAGTTCGACTCGCATTGTGGCTGGCCAAGCTTTGATGATGAAATTGAAGGGGCCGTATTAAAATCGGTAGATGCCGATGGCAGAAGAACTGAAATAACCTGTACGAATTGCGGTGGTCATTTGGGCCATGTTTTTTATGGCGAAGGTTTTACCGATAAAGATACCAGACACTGTGTGAACTCGGTTTCAATCGAATTTATTCCGGCTGATGACACAAAAAAAGGAGAACAATAATTTGTTCTCCTTTTTCTATCGTTTATTTCATTCTATAATTCTTTTACTTTAAGGCCCTCGATAAAGAAAACCCTTTCAGCAGCTGCTTGATTTTCGGCCAAAATTTTATGCGCATCCTGAGTTTCGGCATCTTCTTCACCTTCTGCTTCACCATGCTCAGCACCCGGATTATGGGCATCAGCTTCAGTCAGTACTTCTTTCAAAACACCTGAAATTTCCAGTTCACTTCCCATTTGCTCTTGCGAGAAAGCTCCGATTTTTTCACCGGCTTCAATTCGAATGGTAATATCCTCGTTACTTCCCATCAGGAAACAACGTTGGCCGCCATGTTGACACACGTGCATAACCGTGCCTTTAACTACAATCTCCTTATCAGCCAAATCAGAAGCCTGTTCCAATACCTGATCGACAGTCAACACAACTACCTCCTTTGGAGTATCTTCGGACTTTGTTTCTGCTTTTTTGGCTTGCTGACCACACGAGAACAAAAACAAGACTGCTACGCTTAATAATGCAATTTTTTTCATCTGATTAGATTTTTAATTTGTTTTTTGGCATCAGATGGAATTCGCATGTCCGTCAGCTGACGGATAATTATCTCCATTCTTATGAATCCCATCCACATGCTCATTTCATACTTAGATTTTATAAAGGTTAAATGAATATCAGTGCAAAAACCAAAGGTACAACAAAACCGGCAACCATCAACCACCAGCCCCACCGAACAAAACCTCGTTTTCCTTTTAAGAGGAAAATTCCGGAAATTGCAACAAATAAAAGGATGAACGCCATAATATCGCTAACCCATTTCCAGGTTGTTCCGAGCGTTGCTTTATGCAGTTTATTCATCTCAAAAATTAGTGGCCGCCGCTCCAGAAAACGAAGTACGCCCTCTCCTTTTATCGGATCGATCACCATTTCACCACTCTCGATGAATACATGCACCTGGTTATCACTGCTGATGTAATGCTTCTTGTATTTTAAATCGTACGGAAGTTCGCTTATGACACTTTTGATCGTATTTGCGTCGAAATCCTCAGCATTCCCTTTTTGTACGATAAAATCATCAGTATAAATCTTGTAATCGGGATTGAAGTCATGCCGGTGGTTCAAAAATATTCCGGAAAGCGCATAAACAATGGTCATTCCAACAATAAAGTAACCAAAATCGCGGTGTAAGATTCGTAGTAATTTGCGGATTTTCATCTCGTTATATTAGTTTAACGCACAAATATATATGATAAATCCAAATTCCGAAATTGTGGTGATCCGAAAAAAATATCGGATAAATTAGTCTGTTAAAAATTTGCTATAAGTTAGGAAAACAGGGGGATTTGAAAGATCTTCTGATTTTGAAAGAGTTAATAAATTGTTATCGGGGGAATTTACACTTGACTTGAACTCAATTTCGCCGTAAATTGCATCAATCCTAGTGTACTAGGGCTCTGGTTTTATCACAACTTAATTGGGTACCTCCGGCTATTGAGCCGGAGGTTTTCTTTTTTATTCTGCGTAATAATCATTTAACGACATTACATCCTTAGAAGTACACACGGGGCAGTTGTTCACCTCTTCTGAATAGTCACTAAAACTGGCCTTACATTCGTTACATTTGTACCAGTTTTTATCGAAATAAATATCGCCTCCTCTGAAAATAAGATCACGTCCTTCAACAAAGGCTGTTGCCACCTTTTTCCTGGCTTCTTCATAGATCCGGGTCAGTGTCGGACGAGAAACATCCATATACACTGCTGCTTCCTCTTGTGTCAGATTTTGATAGTCGAGCAAACGAATGGCTTCGTATTCTTCCAATAAAAGAATCACTTCATTCGATTTTCGGCCACGAACACCAAAAACCGACATTCCTTTGATCACCGGAGGAACCTGAATTCTTCTGTTTCTTTTTCTTCTGGGCATAATTATTTCGAGTTAATTTTACTAATTAAATAATGGTCGACAAGCACCAGGGCTGCCATAGCTTCTACGATAGGAACCGCTCTTGGCAATACACAAGGATCGTGTCTTCCTTTAGGGTTTATTGTTACTTCTTTATTTTCTTTGTCAACGGTCTGTTGCTCTTTCAGTAAAGTAGCGATGGGCTTAAATGCCACATTAAAATACACATCTTCGCCATTTGAAATTCCTCCCTGGATGCCACCAGAGTTATTCGTTTTTGTTCGAACACCTTTTTCAGTATTTATAAATACATCGTTGTGTTCGGAACCGCTAAGTTTTGTACCGGAAAAGCCTGATCCGTATTCAAATCCTTTTACAGCATTAATGCCTAACATGGCAAAACCAAGATCGGCGTGCAGCTTGTTAAAAACGGGTTCACCCCAACCTGCCGGAACGCCACTGGCCACCCCGGTAATCACTCCTCCAACGGTATCGTGGTCTTTTCCTGCCTGAACAATGCGTTCGATCATTGCCTCAGCAGTTTCCGGATCGGGACACCGAACAATGTTATCTTCGGTTTTCGAAAGATCGAGATCGAGGTACGATTTTTTCAGTTCAATTTCACCCACCTGCGAAACAAAGGCCTGAACAGTTACTCCAACCTGGGCCAGTACCTGTTTGGCAATCGCACCGGCAACCACTCTTGCAATGGTTTCACGGGCTGAAGAACGACCTCCTCCACGATGATCACGCGTTCCGTATTTCTGAATATAAGTGTAATCGGCATGCGAAGGGCGGTAAATATCTTTCAGATCATTGTAGTCATTCGAATGCTGATCTTTGTTCCAAACTGCAAAGGCGATAGGAGTACCCTGCGTTTTTCCCTCGAAAATTCCTGACAGAAATTCAACCTGATCCGGTTCTTTCCGTTGCGTTGTAATTTTCGACTGGCCAGGTTTTCTCCTCGACAAGTCTTTTTGAATGAGTTCTATGTCAATCTCAAGTCCTGCCGGGCAACCGTCGATTATTCCACCAATCCCTCTGCCGTGTGATTCGCCAAAAGAAGTAAGTCTAAAAATATGTCCAAATGTATTCATAAAAGTAAAAAACCCTGTTTTCTGGATAGAAAACAGGGTTAAAGATATTAAATTGTACTAATTATTAAAACTAAATTAGCATCCACATCCACAACCGCCATGGCTATCTGTTCCACATGAACCACTACTGCAGCCATCATCATGGCTACCACAACCACAGCCGCCACCGCCGCCAGACAGAATCTGGGCAACTTCTTCGTCTGATGCTTCGCGAACTTCAATTACTTTTCCTGAAAAGAAAAGGTCTTCACCGGCAAGCGGGTGATTGAAGTCCATTTTTACGATTTCGTCAGTCACTTCAAGAACAAGACCATTCATGCGCTGACCATTGCTACTCATCATAGGAACTGTATTTCCTACGCTGATCATTTCACTGTCGAATTCTCCATTTACCAGAAATACGCTTTTGGGCAGTTCAACGATCGCGTCGTTATTCACTTCACCATAAGCATCTAATTTTTCCAGTTTAATCTGAAAAGGATCTTCTTGCTTTAATCCGGCCAAATGCGTTTCGAACTTTGGCAGCATAACGCCTGCTCCGTACAGAAACTGAAGCGGTTGTTCAACTGTTGCCTGCTCGATCATTTCGCCATTTTCATCGTCGATACGTAAATCGTACGTCAACGTAACCATTTTATATTTTCCTATCTCTAACATAATCCTGAATATTCTAAATTAATTTACAAAATAAACGTTTTTCAAAACCGCAACAAAACACTAATTAGTATTTTTTCTATTATTAACAAATATTTATTGTCGATTGTTAAAAATCTGCTCCGGTTTTTTAATTGCCCTGATCACTAAAAATATTCCGGTAAGTACAAATGGTATACTCAGCCATTGTCCCATGTTCAAGGCCATGCCGGCTTCAAAGGCTTCCTGATCTTCCTTAATAAATTCAATAAAAAATCGTGCAGCGAATACCATTATAAAGAAAACCCCCATTAATAATCCCGGACGGTTTTTAGAGTTGGTCTTCCAATACAGGTACATCAACACCCCAAAAGTAAGTAAATAAGCAAGTGCTTCGTATATCTGCGTCGGGTGTTTTGCAAGCGTCTCACCATTTCTTTCGAAAATAAATCCCCATGGCAAACTGGTTTGAATCCCGTAAATCTCGGAGTTCATAAGGTTTCCAGTGCGAATAAATGCAGCTACCAGCGCAGTAGGAACCACTACCCTGTCGAGTGTCCAAAGCATGGTGCGTTTGGTTACCACTTTTGAATGGATAAACAAGGCTACCAAAATACCTATGGCTCCGCCGTGACTGGCCAGACCTCCATGCCAAACTTTAAATATTTCGGCAGGGTGCTGCGAATAATACTCCCATCCATAAAAAAATACATGCCCCAACCGAGCGCCAACTACAGTGGCAATAATCAGGTAAAAGAACAAACTGTCGATCCATTTGGGATTCACCTTTTCCGATTTCAACATGTACTCGCCAATGTAATACCCGATCAGGAAACCGGAAGCAAAAAGCAAACCGTACCAGCGAACCGACAAGGAGCCAATGTGAAAGATCTCCGGATTAACGTTCCAATGGATAAAGTTCAGGATGTGTATCATTCTTATATCTTTTTAGCAATAAGCTTAGTTATTTACCGTGACACTGCTTGTATTTCTTACCACTTCCGCAAGGACACGGATCGTTTCGCCCTACCCTTTTTTCAACCGTTACTGGTTGAGGTTTCGAACGTTCCTGTGTTTGCGTATTGGCGCCTTCCATGGCATTTTCAGCCCCGGGCAGTTCCGATTTCTGAGTTTTGAATCGGCTCATATCCATCTTACGACGTGTTTCTGCTTCACGCACCTGTTCCGGATTCTGAATCGGAATTTGCCCCTTCATCAGCGTTGAAACCACCTGCTTATTCACTTTATTGATGAGCACCTTGAACAGGTTAAACGATTCGAATTTATAGATCAAAAGCGGATCTTTCTGCTCGTAAGTTGCATTCTGAACCGATTGTTTCAGATCGTCCATTTCGCGCAGCTGTTCCTTCCAGGCTTCATCGATGGTATTCAGTACAATTTGCTTCTGGTACGATTTTACCAGCTCTTTACCTTTATTATTGTATGCTTTTTCGAGGTTACAAATGATCTGGAAAATGCGTTTTCCGTCAGTGATCGGAACCACGATGTTTTTGTAAACCTCTTTTTTGGTCTCGTAAACATTTTTGATCACCGGATACGCCTGCTTGGCAATGGTATCCACTTTACGGTTGTACCCGTTGATCATTTTATCGTAAATACGTTCTGAAATTTCAGAAGCACTCAGTTTTTTAAATTCTTCATGGTCAACCGGCGATTCCATTGACAATAGTCGCATCAGTTCCATGTTGAAATCTTCGAACATATCTGAACCGTGATATTCATTTACGAGTTCTTCAACTGAATCGTACATCATATTCAGAAGATCTACTTCCAGACGTTCGCCAAACAAAGCATGGCGGCGTTTTTTGTAAACCACTTCACGCTGCGAGTTCATCACATCGTCGTATTCCAGCAGTCGTTTACGAATACCAAAGTTGTTCTCTTCCACTTTTTTCTGAGCACGCTCAATCGATTTCGAGATCATGGAATGCTGGATCACTTCACCCTCTTCCAAACCAAGACGGTCCATAACACCGGAAATTCTATCCGAACCGAACAAACGCATCAAATCATCTTCGAGCGATACATAGAACTGAGAAGAACCCGGGTCTCCCTGACGACCGGCACGACCACGTAACTGACGGTCAACGCGTCGTGAATCGTGACGCTCGGTACCGATAATGGCCAAACCGCCTGCTTCTTTAACTTCTGGCGTAAGTTTGATGTCGGTACCACGACCAGCCATGTTCGTAGCGATGGTCACAGTTCCTGAATGACCGGCTTCAGCCACAATTTCAGCTTCACGCGCATGTAATTTCGCGTTCAATACATTGTGTTTGATGCCTTTTATTTTTAGCATTCGGCTTAACAATTCCGAAATTTCAACCGAAGTTGTACCTACCAGCACCGGTCTTCCGGCATTGTGCAGGTTCACAATTTCGTCGATAACGGCATTGTATTTTTCGCGTTTGGTTTTATATACCAGGTCCTGTCTGTCGTCGCGAACAATTGGTTTGTTGGTTGGAATAACAACCACCTCCAATTTGTAGATGTCCCAGAATTCTCCTGCCTCGGTTTCGGCAGTACCTGTCATACCCGACAGCTTGTGGTACATTCTGAAGTAGTTCTGAAGCGTGATGGTGGCGAAGGTCTGGGTTGCAGCCTCCACTTTAACCCGTTCTTTTGCTTCAATAGCCTGGTGAAGCCCGTCGGAATAACGACGCCCTTCCATGATACGGCCGGTTTGCTCATCCACAATTTTCACCTTGTTGTCGATCACCACATATTCCACGTCTTTTTCGAACATGGTATAAGCTTTAAACAACTGATTGATGGTATGAACACGTTCCGATTTTATAGCGTAATCCTGTAAAAGTCTGTCTTTTTCTTCCTGACGTTTTTCGGGATCGAGACCGGAATTATCGAGTTCTGCCATTTTGCTCCCCATATCGGGCAACACAAAGAACTCGGCATCTTCCATACCCTGCGAAATCAGATCGATACCTTTATCGGTCAGCTCCACAGAATTTTGTTTCTCGTCGATGATAAAGTACAACGGATCGGTTACGATGTGCATGTTCTTGCTGTTTTCCTGCATGTAAAAGTTTTCAGTCTTTTGCAGAACACCTTTCATTCCTTCTTCGCTCAGGAACTTTATAATCGATTTATTTTTAGGCAGACCTTTGTGTGCACGAAGCAGTAACAATCCACCTTCTTTTTTCTCGTCGTTGGTTGCATCCTCTTTTGTAAGGAGCTTTTTGGCATCGATAAAGATCTTGTTGATCAGGTCGCGCTGAGCTTTGTACAGTTTTTCAACGTATCCTTTAAGCTCTTCGAACTGCTGATTTTCACCTTTTGGTACCGGCCCCGAAATGATCAACGGCGTACGTGCATCATCCACCAAAACCGAGTCTACCTCATCCACGATGGCATATTGATGTTTACGCTGTACCAGATCCTCAGGATTGATAGCCATGTTGTCGCGCAGGTAGTCGAACCCGAACTCGTTGTTGGTACCGTAGGTGATAGAAGCGTTGTAGGCATTTCGGCGTGCTTCAGAGTTCGGCTGATGTTTGTCGATACAATCTACCGAAAGCCCGTGGAATTCGAAGATCGGTCCCATCCATTCGGCGTCACGTTTTGCAAGGTAGTCGTTCACCGTAACCACATGCACACCTTTTCCGGTAAGTGCATTCAGGAATACCGGTAAAGTAGCCACCAGCGTTTTACCTTCACCGGTTGCCATCTCTGCAATGTTTCCTTTGTGCAGAACCACACCACCAATCAGCTGAACATCGTAATGCACCATGTTCCAGGTTACCGGACTACCACCGGCCATCCAGGTGTTGTTCCAAATGGCTTTATCACCTTGTATATTGATACTATCGCGCGAAGCAGCCAGGTTACGATCGAAATCATTCGCCGTAACTTCAACCTTTTCGTTTTCGGTAAACCTACGCGCCGTTTCTTTTACCACCGCAAAAGCAACAGGAAGAATTTCATTTAAAACCTCCTCGATTTTTTCATCGATCTTTTCTTCGAGTTTATCGATGCGCTCGTATATTTTCTCCGAATTCTGGATTTCAACTTCTTCGGCTTCAAGCTTTAATGCGGCGATTTCTTCCTCTTCAGGCTTTATTCTATCTGCAATTATCTGCTTAAGTTTATCCGACTCGGCTCTTAATTCGTCGTTCGACAAACCAACCACCCGCTTATATTCCTCTTTAATTTGATTAATTATCGGGGAAATCTCCTTAATGTCTCTTTCTGATTTATCTCCGAGGATCTTCCCCAGAATTTTGGTTACAAATGCCATTTTGTTTCAAATTGAACGTTTTAAAAAAGCACCGCAAATTTAATTAAATGTGCAGGCTAAAAAAACTATTGTTTCACTAATGTGTGGCTAGTTCATAATAATCGTGCCAAACGCCACATCGGCTGTATTTCAGACAAGTTTTCCGCGTATCTTAAAAAAGCCTGCCATTATTGGTACATCCGCACACCACATATTTTCCTATTTTTGCCACAAACTCGATCATCAAATGGAAAACATCAAGAATACCTGCTTTGTTTGCAAGAAGGATATCAGCTCCGAAACATCATCTGTAAATCCGGTTGTGAATATGCCTGTTTGCTCGGGTTGCAAAGGAAGCGAACAGGAAAAAGCAGAAGAAAAGATCGTACTCGACAGCCTTGCCGACGGCTTTGTTTGCGGCTGCATTTAAATCCTTAAAACTACCTGAAGTCGATCACTTCCACATCGCCGTACTTGCTCTTATCAAACACAAACTCCGAATCGGAGAAGTCTTTATTAGGTTCCATTTTCTTCACGAGAATACTGTAGGTGTTATCATCAGTAGCGTGCAATGTCGCCGAACTCAATAATAAAGTGGCTTTATCGATAGAAACCTCTATTTTTGTAACCTGGTATTCTTCAGAATCCGGAAAGAGGTTGATCTTGTAAACTGTTTTTCCACCTTCATTCATTTCAGCCACAAACTCCGATTTGAATCCACGCTCGTAAATACTGAATATCGATGACGGATCCATCAATTCACTTTCCGCATCTTCCAGATTGCTGATGGTTACCTGGTTTCCGTCTTTCATGTAATTCCAGATGGTTTCTCCATCGGAATAAACTTCAACACCAAGCTTGGGCAATTTAACCACGTATTTCTGGCCTTTAACATGAATGGTTCCTTCATTTTTTTCGTGAATTTCCATTTCATCGTTATCCATTGTAAACACAAAATCAGCCGACATGCTTTTAAATGTCTTCGTTTTTGCGCTCACTTCATCCAGAATTTGTTTGGCTTTGTCGTTTTGGGCCCAAACAAGGTTTGCAGCCAGTAACACTGCAAATACTGCTAATAATCTCTTCATCTTATAATTTCTAGCCTATAAGTTATTCAATAATTGTTCCAAACTGTATTCATCCGAAATCAGCACCTGGCGGGCTTTACTGCCTTCGCTAGGTCCTACAATTCCGGCTGCTTCCAGTTGATCCATCAAACGACCGGCGCGGTTATAACCAATCGAGAAACGGCGCTGGATCATCGAAGTCGATCCCATTTGATTGGCCACCACAACACGGGCTGCATCGTCGAACAGATCGTCGCGGTTGTTCAGGTCAACAGCACCCGGTCCCGGCTCATCGTCGCCAACATACTCCGGCAACAGGAAGGCGGTTGGGTAGCCACGCTGTTCCGAAATAAAAGAGCAAATCTTTTCAACTTCCGGCGTATCAACAAAGGCACACTGAACACGTGTAATTTCGCTTCCCGAAGCGATTAGCATATCTCCTTTTCCGATCAGCTGGTTGGCTCCCGGAGTATCGAGGATAGTTCGTGAGTCGATCATAGAAGCCACCTTAAATGCGATCCTGGCCGGGAAGTTTGCTTTGATAACACCCGTGATAATGTTGGTTGATGGTCGCTGAGTGGCAATGATCATATGAATACCAACGGCACGCGCCAACTGTGCAATACGGGCAATGGGAAGTTCGATTTCTTTACCGGCTGTCATGATCAGGTCGGCAAATTCGTCGATGATCACAACAATGTAAGGCATGTATTTATGGCCTTTTTCCGGATTCAGTTTCCGGCTGATAAATTTCTTGTTGTATTCCTTAATATTTCTGGCATGCGCCGCCTTCAGCAAGTCGTAACGCGTGTCCATTTCAATGTTCACCGAATTCAGTGTATTTTTCACTTTCTGAATGTCAGTGATCACGGGTTCTTCCGAATCAGGCAATTTTGCCAGGTAGTGTTTCTCGATTACCGAATAGATGTTCAGCTCAACTTTTTTCGGGTCGATAAAAACAAACTTCAACTGCGCCGGGTGTTTTTTGTACAGCAATGAAGTGATGATCACGTTCACCCCAACCGATTTACCCTGACCGGTAGCACCGGCTACCAGAATGTGCGGCATCTTGGCCAAATCGAACAGGTAAGTTTCATTCGAAATGGTTTTACCCAGAGCTATTGGCAATTCGGCTGTACTTTCCTGGAATTTCTTCGATCGAATTATCGAATGCATGGAAACCACCTCAGGATTCTGGTTTGGCACCTCGATACCGATGGTACCGCGTCCCGGGATTGGTGCAATAATACGAATTCCAAGCGCCGACAAACTTAAAGCAATATCGTCTTCCAGGTTTTTTATTTTCGAAATTCGAACTCCCGGGGCCGGAACAATCTCGTACAAAGTGATGGTTGGCCCAATTGTAGCGCGAATTTTTGTAATCTCGATCTTGTAATGACGGAGCGTTTCAACAATTCTGTTTTTGTTGGCTACCAGTTCTTCCTGTTTCACCTCGGCATCTCCAAACTTATGATCTTCGAGTAAATCGAGTGTTGGAAATTTATAGCTCGAAAGGTCAAGTGTTGGATCATAATCCTCCAGTTCCTCCGGATTGATCTCGTCAGCTTCTTCTTCTTCAACTTTTGGCTCCACATCCAGGCTCAGGTCTTCGTCTTCCGCTTCCGTCTCTGCTGTGGGTTTCACAGTCTCTATTTCATCCTCGGGCTCTTCATTTACCGCAGCTTCAAAATCGTCGTCGCCATCTGCTTCAAAAATGGCACGTACAACGTCGTCTTCATCAATTACTTTGGTGATATCGTCTTCACCAATCAAGGTATCATCATCTTCCAATTCCTCTTCGAAAGGTTCCAGATCGTCATCATCATCTTCGTCGTCTTCCACTTCTGCAACAGCTTCTTTTTGTCCGGGCCGAACCAGATTGTTGAGAAAGGCAAATGCCTTATCAAAACGAATGACAATGATCATTACACCCGTAATCAGCAGTAAAAGTATTAGCCCCACCATGCCAATCAGCGAACGCATCCAGTTACTAAGCACAAAGCCGTAATGGCCGCCAAGATAGATAAATGAATCGGAGGTGGTTTTATTAAAAATCAGCCCTAGAGCCAGCGACAACCAAATTACCGAGATCAGGCTGTAAATAATGCTTTGCCGAAAACGGTTGATGTTTCGGCCAATGATCTTTAGGCCGGTCAAAGCCAGCATGTAAATGAAAATAAACGACGCCAGCCCAAAACCTCCGTTAATAATTTTTTCAGAGAGCAAGGCTCCCAGTTTCATTCCGTTATTCTTGACATTTATTTCGGAATTGAAAAGAAATTCGCGCCACGAATTATCCATAATACTTTGGTCTTCGGCTCCGTAAAACAGAAACGAAACAAAGGAAATGAGTAAATACGCAGAAATGCTCAGAAGTAAAATTCCAAAAATGAAGCGGAACTTTTCATTTTTAAAAATAGAAGTCCGCTTTTTCTTCGCTTTTGATTTTGTTTTTGCCGGCTTTTTTCGTCTAAATGCCATTGAACTGTTTTTATATTGGCGCAAATTTAGTTAAAAAAAGTCAGCTTGTTTGGGCTGATTTCTTTTGAGTTTCAAAAGCTATTAAGAATAATGTGTTAACAAAAACACCCTTTTGGCTTAAAAACCGGAAGTTTGCGAAACAGCTGTAATTCAAATGATAATCAGGCACATTCCTTTGCTGTTTTTAAATAGTTGTTTTAGCGAGAAAACAAGATATTCCGCAGTTCTTTTTTTCGCCGGAAATTTTAGATTTATATCCGTATAAACAACTGATTGCTATTAACTTTTACGCGCAATGAATAAAATCACAACGGAAAAACTGGCAGTTGTAGCGCTGGGTGGCAATGCCATTTTGCGCGGTTCGGAAGAAGGCACGATAGAACAACAGGAAAAGAATGCGACCGACACCCTCGAAAACCTGGTGTACCTGATTAAAGACGGTTACAACCTGGTGATCACGCACGGCAACGGGCCTCAGGTGGGAAACATCCTCATGCGAAACGATGCCGGCGAACAACTGTACAAGATCGCACCGATGCCACTCGATATTTGTGTGGCCGATTCGCAGGGCGGTATCGGTTACATGATTGAGCGCATGATGCGAAATGTATTGAAAAAACACGGCATCACTAAAAATGTGATCACGCTGGTGACGCTGGTTGAGGTCGATCAGAACGATCCTGCTTTTAATAATCCGTCGAAACGGATCGGGAAAATATATACAAAGGAGGAGGCCGATCAGCTCGCAAACGATAAAGGCTGGATGTTTAAACCAACTACTAAAGTTCCAGGTGCATTTCGCCGGGTTGTTCCCTCTCCAGCTCCGCTTGATATTATTAACAAAGAACTGATTGAAACGCTGGTACGTGCCGGCAATATAGTAATTGCTGCGGGTGGTGGCGGAATTCCGGTGTATTACGACGAAGCGGGTGAAGTTCGTACACTCGATGCAGTGATCGATAAAGACATGGCATCGAGCCTGCTGGCGGCAAATATCAAGGCCGACGAGTTGTATATTCTCACCGACGTGCCATTCATTTTTAAAGATTACGGACTGCCTACACAGGAGAAACTGGAGTTTTTGAACTATGCCGATACGGTAAAACACCTCGAAAATGGTACATTTGCTGAAGGCACCATGGAACCCAAAATCAGGGCCTGTCTGAATTTTATTGAACGGGGTGGAATGAAGAGTGTGATCACCGAAGCAACCAAACTTGAGGATCGCTCATACGGATCGAAGATCACGCTGGAATATGACAATTAAAACGTTGAATCATTATAAAAACCGGATAAAATGACCAATTTAAAGAACCGAAACTTTTTGAAACTCCTCGATTTTACACCCGACGAGATCAGTTATTTGCTGGAACTGTCGGAGAGACTAAAACGCGACAAATACAACAACAACGAGCAAAAGAACCTGACAGGTAAAAACATTGCTTTGATCTTTGAAAAGTCGTCGACGCGTACACGCTGTGCTTTTGAGGTGGCTGCTTACGACCAGGGGGCAAATGTTACCTACCTTGGACCAACAGGCTCACAAATCGGACAAAAAGAATCGATGAAAGATACAGCCCGCGTGCTGGCCGGCATGTACGACGGCATTGAGTACCGTGGATACGGACAGGAAATTGTTGAAGAATTGGGCAAGTACTCAAAAGTGCCGGTTTGGAACGGCCTCACCAACGAGTTTCACCCGACACAGATCCTGGCCGATTTCCTGACAATGAAAGAACACTGCCATAAACCACTTTCAGAAATTAAATTCTGTTACCTGGGCGATGCACGCAACAACATGGGCAACTCGCTGATGGTGGGCGCTGCCAAACTCGGTATGGATTTCAGGGCTGCAGCACCGGCTGAATGCCAGCCATCAACAGAATTGCAGGAACAGTGCCGCGAAATTGCAGCCGAAACAGGAGCAAAAATAACGATCACGGATAATGTGGCCGAAGCTGTGAAAGACTGCGACTTTTTGTACACTGATGTGTGGGTGTCGATGGGTGAACCCGACGAAGTGTGGGCCGAACGTATAAAACTACTCCTTCCCTTCCGGGTGAACAAAAAAGCAATGGAGTTAACAGGAAATCCTGAGGTAAAATTCCTGCATTGTTTACCGGCGTTCCACAACCGTTCAACTAAAATTGGCGAAGAAATTTATCAGAAGTTCGGCCTCGAAGCCATGGAAGTGACCGATGAAGTATTTGAAAGTCCGGCCTCGGTAGTATTCGAACAAGCCGAAAACCGTATGCATACCATTAAAGCCGTAATGGTAGCAACACTGGCTTAAAATTTATAAACAACACCTCAAAATATGGTGGGGTGTTGTTTCCTCCAATTCCCCCTTCAACGTTTATCAATATCAAAAATCAACACAAGTATTTTGAATTAGTCTAAATAAGTCGTAACTTTTTTTGACATAATTCTCCCAAAACTTTTTTCACCAAAATCAACTCGCTTTATGAAATAGTTAGTAAAGTGATTATTACAATATGTATAACTAAAAAACGAGTTTATGAAAAAGTTGTGTTTGTTAATCGTGTTAGGTCTTTTGATAGCGTCAAGCGCTATGGCACAAGACGAAGTGAAACCCTCAAAATTTGAAAATGTAGAATGGTACCAGGTGGTGCTGATCGATTTTAAACAAGGTACCGTGGGCAAAGTACAGGACATTATTAAGCAATACGAGGCAGCCGGCAAAGAAGCCGGAACACCTGGCCCGGAACTGTACTGGATGTCGACCGGTGAATACGATGCTATGGCCATCTGGAAACTGGATAATGGCCCGGCTGATATGGAATGGAAAGTCTCCCCCAACGATGTAAAATGGTGGGATGCCTTTGTAAAGCAGCAAGGTTCTGAGGAAGCCGCGCAGAAATTGCAACAGGAATTCGCGGGTTATGTCAACAAATCAACCAGTTATCTCAGCCGAAAAGTAAAAGATTAATTTTTATACGTAAATAATAAAATCTAACAAATTCATTTATGAAGAAAGTTACTTATCTCTTTGTAGTAGGCGCCATTTGTACGGCCCTGTTCAACACATCGTGCACCACCGGTTCAGCAACAAAAGAAGACACGGGTGCCGAAACTACACTTTCAGAAGCCGAACTGATAAAACACGGCGAGTACCTGGTTACCAGCATGGGATGTCACGATTGCCATTCGCCCAAGAAAATGGGCCCGAATGGACCCGAAATCATTCCCGAACTGATGCTATCGGGATTTCAGTCCGATTATCCGCCGATGGTCACCGACACCTCGCTGACCAATAAAGGGTACGGTATTTTTAATCCCGATTTGACAGCGGCAGCCGGTCCGTGGGGTATTTCGTATGCCGCCAACATTACCCCCGATGTAAGCGGCATTGGCACCTGGACCGAAGAACAGTTCAAACGGGCGCTTACCGAAGGCAAATTCAAAGGCATTGAAGGCAGCCGAACGCTCCTCCCGCCGATGCCCTGGTTTAACTTTACAAACTTAAAAGATCAGGATGTGAAAGCCATTTTTGCTTACCTCAAAAGCATCCCGCCGGTTAGAAACGTGGTACCCGCCCCAATTTCACCAAACGACATGTAAATTTCTCATAGCCTTTGCGCCAGAGCTATTTAAAGAGGATGTCAGATTTTGACATCCTCTTTTATTGAACAGCGAAAGCAGCACACTGAATCATTGTCGGGCAAAAAAGCGATCAAAACTTCAGTTGCGCCCCACGAAACAAACACACCCGCTCAAAAACATGCTCCCTAAAGCAGCACCAATTCGTAATTATGTCTATTTTTATTCCGGTAGTTGTCTGAATCAATAAACGATTAATCTTGAAAATGCGCCCGCAAATAAAACCGGAATAAGGCACACCGTACGTTAATAGCAAGTTTAAAAACCAGACGATAAACTGACAATGAAGCGAATTATCACATTTACAATCTGTGTCTTGACTTTATCCTTAAACGGACAAGAAAAAGAGCTGAAAAGCAAAAATGCTATAATATCGACTAACAACAATAAATCCATAACTCATGAGAAAGTCGACATTAACTCACCTCTTAAAGTAGTACATTTAGAGACAAACAAACCCGAGAGACAACCAGCTTATTTTATTGATGGAAAATATTTTAACCAATCAATATTAAAAACATTAAATCGTCAATTTATCGACAGTGTGACTGTGATCAAAGAGGAAGTTACGCTTGGGAACAAGACATATTATGGTCAGATTCATATAAAAATGAAAAAAGAATATGTACCTAAAATAATTTCATTAACTGATTTAAAATCAAAATATTTAAAACCAAGTCAAATTCCAACAATTTTTATAATTGACAACGATGTAGTAAAAAGTGACTACAATGAGTTCCTTATAGATGAAAACTACATTCTTAAAATTGAAAGTCAAGTGATTAAAATTGAGAAAGAAAAATTAAATGCAAATGTGATTCGACTTGTTACTAAGACCAAAGAAAATATTGAGGAAGCAAATAAAATCTGGATACGTGGAATCGATACAGAGCTATAAAAATATTAAATACCAGCCGTTAACACAGTACTTATTGCAGGGCGTGGTTCGGTGGTACGCCAACTGCCCCCGAATGCTCGGGGTCGTTTCGCAACTCCGTCCTGGCGGACAGGAACACTCTCTCCCGAGTACTTGGGACCGCGACAAAATTTACCAACCGTTGTGCACATGCAGAGTAGAGGCTTTACAACTAAAACTAAGCAGATAATTTAAGAAGGCAACTAATTATTACAAAATGAACGAATCATGCAAATGAAAGGAATTATAATATTTACATGCATTATTTTAATGATTTCATGTAAAGAGAATACAAAGGAAAAAATGCAGACAGGAATATTTGAACCTAACTGGAATTCTTTAAAACAATATGAAGTACCGGAATGGTTTCGTGATGCCAAATTTGGTATCTGGGCGCACTGGGGTCCCCAATGTCAACCCGAAGCAGGTGACTGGTATGCACGGCACATGTATTCCGAAGGACATTGGCAGTACAAATACCATTTAGAGCACTATGGTCACCCATCCGAGTTTGGGTTTAAAGACGTAATAAATGAATGGAAAGCAGAAAAGTGGGATCCTGAAGAATTAGTTGCTTTATATAAACGGGCAGGCGCAAAATACTTTTTTGCAATGGGCAATCATCACGATAATCTTGATATGTGGAACAGTAAATATCAGGAGTGGAATTCTGTTGCAGTTGGCCCCCAAAAAGATATACTGGCAGGTTGGGCTCAAGCTGCAAAAAATAATGAATTACCCTTTGGAGTGAGTATCCATTCGGCACATGCCTGGCGATGGTACGAAACAGCGCAAATGGCTGACAAGGACGGCAAATATGAAGGTATTCCGTATGATGGGAGTTTAACAAGAGCCGATGGCAAGGGTAAATGGTGGGAAGGACTTGACCCTCAAAATCTGTATGCTCAAAATCACCCATTAAGCACGAATAGCGAAGATTTAGGCAGCATTCACGGACAATGGGATTGGAATAATGGAGCTTCTATGCCTTCTGAAGAGTATTGCTTAAATTTTTATAACCGTACTGTGGATATGATTAACCAGTTCAATCCCGATTTGGTTTATTTTGACGACACTGGTTTACCTTTATGGCCTGTGAGCAATGTAGGACTGGAAATAGCCGCACATTTTTACAATTCAAATATGAAACAGAACGACGGCAAATTAGAGGCTGTTCTTTTTGGTAAAATACTTACAGATGAGCAAAAAGAATGCATGATTTGGGATGTTGAGCGGGGTGCACCTGATAATATTCAGGAAAAACCATGGCAATCATGCACGTGCATTGGAGGTTGGCATTACGACCGTGGGGTGTACAACAGAAACGGATACAAGTCGGCAAAAACCGTAATGCAGATATTGGTAGATATTGTGAGTAAAAACGGTAATCTGTTGCTGAATATTCCTGTTCGTGGTGACGGTTCTATTGATGAAAAAGAATTAAAAGTCGTGGAAAATATTACAAAATGGATGGATATTAATAACGAATGTATTTTCGAAACCCGCCCCTGGCATATTTATGGTGAGGGCCCCAAGGCTGAAAATGCAAATCCAATAAATGCACAAGGGTTTAATGAAAATAAAGGTGGTCCATATACTTCAGAAGATATCAGGTTTACCAAAAAAGAGGATGTTCTTTATGCTGTAGTCATGGAATTACCTGAGAAGGGACAGAATGTACTTGTTAAATCTTTGTCGAAAGAAAGCCAATACTACAGCGAAAATTTTGATACAGTTGAGATGCTTGGAGGTGATATTGTTTCTTATAAATTTGATGAAGTAGGATTAAGCATTACACTTCCTGAAAAGATGGATTTAGTTGCTCCTATTGTTTTTAAAATTCAATAACATCAATAGATAGGAAATTCGAAATTGACCAGCTAGAAAAAGTTTCACAGTTCCCTCAATATTACACCGTATTAAGAAACTGTATTAATATCGAGCTTGATAAACGAGACGATACGTATGAAATTGGATAGTAGAAGTGCACGGCGGTACTATTCTATTGAATAACAATGCCGATGGAGTAACTGTCCGATTAATCTTCAAATCAGAGGAGCGGGCTTAGCAAATAATTAGATCAGGCTGTTAACTTTTGGTTATTGCCGTACACTGTTTTTTCTATTTAACTAAATACGGGCATTATTGGTACTCAACCAGTTCCGAAGAAATGCGTTTCCCCGAAGCCAGACAATCGAATAAAAAACAATCGCAGGTCTATAATGTATTTGTATTTCAAAAAATATTATTTGTTTTGCACTGCAAACCATTAGTAGACGCTTAATCTAAATGTATTTTTACGCCTTATACAAGGGTAAAGAATCAATTCTAACACAAAGACTATAAAGGCTTTAAGTTATTTTTGTAATTTACTAGGCATTAACCCGAAGCAGTATGAAGAAGAATGCCAATAAATATTCCCCGAAATTGCCACGGAAATTAAAACGTGTGGCAAAAAAAATTTCGACGCTTAACCTTTTACTTGATGAAAGTATAAAAGAGGTAGAACAAAACGGATTAAATCAAATTGTTTCAGGCTATTATGGTCTTTCGGGGCACGAGTTCTTAAACTTTTTCGTATCGTTTTATGCTGAATTACTGGAAGTCAAATTCGTGTACATTGCCAGTTTTGATAAGGAATTAAAAAAACTTCAGGTTAAAGCCGGAATTGAGAACGGCGAACCAGCAGAAACTACAGCAATTGATATTTACAATACGCCATTACATAAAATTTTAGGAAAAGAATTCTACTACTATACCTCAAATGTAGCAAACAAATTTCCTCAATACGAATTCCTAAAACAAAACAACTTAGACGGATTTGCAGGATTACCTCTGCTAAACGAAGATCAGGAAGTAATTGGAGCAATCTACTGCTATACACAACAAAGCATTTCTAAACCATCGAAGATAAAATCATATTTACAACTCTTTTCCATCAGGATAAGCAATGAATTGTACCTGGAAAGAAAAGAAGTGTTACTAAATGCCAGCGAAAAGAAATACCAAACACTTTTTGAAACAGCAAACGACACCATTTTTCTGGTTCAGAACCAGCGTTTTGTGGAATGCAACGCTAAAGCCATAGAGATGTTCGGATGCAGCGACAAAAGCGATATCATCGGGAAATCGGTAATTGATTTTTCTCCTGAAAAACAACCCGATGGAAGCAGTTCGGAAGAAAAGGCACAACAATACATCAGCGAAGTAGAAAAGGGAATCCCGCAACGATTTTACTGGTTACACAAACGAATGGACCAGTCGGTATTCGATGCGGAAGTTACCCTTAATCCTTTAAAAATTGATAATACAATTCATTTTCAGGGCATTGTCAGAGATATTTCAGATCAACTAAAAAATCATCAAAACCTGGCTGAGTCGGAGGAACGCTTTAAGATTATTTTTGAGAATGCTCCCGATGCTATGTACCTGAACGATTTAAGCGGACATTTAATTTATGGCAACCTGGCCGCTGAAAAACTTATTGGTGCACCACGTGAAGCGCTGGTTGGGAAAAATTATTTTGAAGGAATACTGGCTCCTGAAGACAGGGAAAAGGCCTTAGTAAACCTGGAACGAAATGCCAGGGGACTAAAATCGGGCCCCACTGAATACCGCGTAAATACAAGCGAAGGCGAAAAAATTCTCGAAATAACCGGCTTCCCTGTAACGATCAATAATGAGTTGGTTGCACTTGGAATTGCCAGGGATATAACGGAAAGGAAAAAAATAGAAACCGAACTCAGGGAACGCAATAACATCATACGATCGATTGTTGAAACATCGAAAGACTGGATTTGGGCGATCGATCTAAAAGGAGTACACACCTATTCCAACGATGCCATCGAGCACATTCTGGGATATCCGAAAGAGGAAGTAGCAGGTACAGATGCACTACGTTTACTGCACGAGGACGACGCTCAGAAAGCAGAACATATTCTACAGGAATCTTTCAATAAGAATTGTGGCTGGCAAAATTTGGTTCTGCGGTGGAAACACAAAGACGGCTCAGTCAGATTTTTGGAAAGTAATTCAGTTCCTGTTACCAATGAAAAGAATGAAATCATTGGATTTCGCGGTGTTGACAGGGACATCACGGAGCGAATTCACGTTGAAAACAATCTGATAAAAGCAAAGGAAATAGCCGAAGAAAATGAACGCAAACTGCTCGAGTCGCAAAGGGTTGCAAGAATAGGGCATTTCAGCCTGGATCTCAAAACCTGGATATTTGAAATTTCACCTGAAATTAGCCGCATTTTTGGAGTAAACAGAGAATCAGCCTATAACGTGGAAGACTTTATAAGTCTGGTACATCCCGAAGACCGGGACAAAATGTCACGCTATCTTACACAAGAAATTCTTTCTAAAAAAGAAACACAAGTCAACGAGTACAGGATAATCCATAAGCTGACAGGGCAGACAATCTGGATGCGCAGTGAAGGTGAATTACGCTTCGATTCAGCTAATGCCCCAATTGAATATTTTGGCACAGTACAAGAGATTACGGAGTTAAAAACAGCAGAAATCCAATTACTGGAATATAACGCAATATTGGAGAAATCGAAAGAAGAGATACTGCTAAAGAACCGGATATCAAATACTTTGATCCTTAGTAACGAAGATGAATTTTATAAATCAATACTCGATATTGTTCTGGAAACGTTGGATTGTACATTTGGATTTTTCGGTTATATATCAGGTGAAGGCGAGGAAGAAAAACTTGTTTGCCCAACATTGACGCAGGGCGTATGGGGCAATAAACAAACTCCCGGAAAAGTGGTAGTCTTCCCCCAAAAGTCATGGCTGGGTGTCTGGGGCGAAAGTCTGAAACAAAAAAAGAGTTTATTTAAAAATAAGGATTTAGAAGTTCCAATGGGGCATCTGATTCTCGAAAATGCACTGGCTGTCCCAATTCTTTTTCACAACACTTTAATCGGACAAATTGTATTGGCCAACAAAGCGGGCGATTTTAATGTCGAACACCAGCAGTTACTCGAAGAAATATGTAACTATATATCTCCCCTGCTACAGTCGAAACTATCAGAAGAAAAATATAAAAGTGAACTAATTGCGGCCCGAGAAAAATCGGAAGAAAGCGAAATGAAGTACAAAAATCTGGCCGATAATACGCCGGATTTCATTTACACGTTCGACCTGGAATGCCGTCATACCATGGTCAATAAGGCTGTGTGTATTGCCCTGAACATGCCGCCCGAAGAAATAATTGGCAAAAACCACCTGGATCTGGGCTTCCCCAAAGCAATTGCCAAAGAATGGCAACTGATGCATCAGAAAGTAATCGAAACCGGGAAAGAATATAAAGCGCTAACCACCACCCCGATGCCCGGCGGTACTATAAGAAATTACGATGTGATGCTTACTCCGATGTTTGATGAAAATAAACATGTAAAAGGCATCAGGGGAGTTAGCCGCGATATAACTGCCCAGAAAAAATATGAAGATGATCTGCTTAAAGCCATTGAAAAAAGTGAAGAAAGCGAAACCAAATTCCGCAGCGCTTTCGAGAATTCAGGTGTTGGTATGTGCCTGGTTAGCCTTACCGGACATTTTCTAAAAACTAACAAGGCGCTCACTAATATTCTTGGATATTCCGAGGAGGAGCTACTGAATCTTACCTTTCAGGAAATTACCCACCCCGACGACCTTCAGCTTGATTTAAACCTGCTTAACGAAACCATCGAAGGAAAAAGGACCAACTATTTTATCGTAAAAAGATACATGAACAAATCGGAGAATATTGTTCACGCTAACCTTCATGTTTCACTGGTTAGAAACAGCAAAAACGAACCCTTATTCTTTGTTTCACAGATCGAGAACATTACAAAACAAAAGGAGTACGAGCTGGAATTAATTAGCGCCAAAGAAAAAGCAGAAGAGAGCGACCGCCTGAAAACCGCTTTTCTCTTGAATGTTTCGCATGAAATCAGAACACCGATGAATGGTATCCTGGGATTCATTGAATTGTTAAACCAACCGGGGCTTAATGAGCAGGAACGCTCAGGTTTTGTCGATATCATCCATAAAAGTGGCGACCGCCTGATGAATACCATTAACGACATTGTAGAGATATCAAAAATTGAAATCGGTGACATTACCATACGACAGGATGATGTAAATCTGCTGGATTTGATGCAGTACTATTACAATTTCTTTAAACTCCAGACCGAAGAAAAAGGATTGACTCTTGAAATTAACCAAGAAATCAGCGATTTTGCGGCACAGGTTAAAACCGATAAATACAAGCTGGACGGTATTTTAATGAACCTGATAAAGAACGCTGTAAAATTTACCGATACCGGCAAAATCGAGATCGGAAACTATATTAAAGACGATAAGCTTTGGTTTTATGTTAGCGATACCGGTAAAGGAATTCCGGAAGACAGGCAGGAAGCTATTTTTGATCGTTTTGTACAGGCTGAAATAGGACTTACCCGTGGGTACGAAGGCTCTGGAATTGGCTTGTCAATCGTAAAAGCTTATGTTGAAATTTTAAATGGTTGTATAGAGGTTAAATCAGAACCGGGCAAAGGAAGTACTTTTAAATTCTGTATTCCTTACCACCCAACACAACCAACACAACCGCTGGTTGAAGTCCAGGAACAAATCAAAACTGTGGAAAGTCCAACAACCATATTGATTGCCGAAGACGACGAAGTAAACTGCCTTTTACTGGAAAGTATACTGGCAGGTAATTACAAGCTGTTGTTCGCGAAAAATGGTACTGAAGCAGTTCAAATGTATATTGATCATCCAGAGATTACGCTGATATTGATGGACATAAAAATGCCTGGCGAATTCGATGGATTGGAAGCAGCCAGAAGAATTAGAAAGGTTAATACCGAAGTTCCGATCATTGCGCAAACTGCTTTTGCTTCCGATTCGGATAAAAACAGATCGATAGAAGCAGGTTGTTGCGATTATATTGCCAAACCTTACAATGCAAGCCATCTGAAAAAGCTGATTCAAAAATATTTATAGAGTGGGCAGAACTCCCGGACTTTGATTGTCGGTACTAACGTGAAGCAGGACTTTCAACGAAGAAGTTCCCGTTTGGAAGTGTATTCAATTCCTTTCTACAACCCACTAAATTCCAGCTGGTTTAAACACATTCGAGCCACCGATTGTTTCTTGTAAAATCTTGCGTTATTTTTTATCTGATTTGATTTTTATTGTGGTTTAAATATTTACTTTGCGCCGCAATTTTTAAAAACAGAAAAGCATAACAAACAGTTATTTAAGTTTGATTTTATTAAAATGATATCGAATAAATTAGTTGTAGGGAGTGAAGAATGGTGTTCATTACCCGAGTTGAATATTGACGCCATTAAAGTACGTGTGGATTCGGGTGCCAAAACCTCGGCTTTACACGCTGTAAACATTGCTCCTTTTAAGAAAGACGGCAACCAGTGGGTACGCTACGATGTTCACCCTTTACAAGACGACGGCAAAACAACCATACATTGTGAATCGCCGGTTATCGACAAACGAAAAGTAAAAAGTTCGAGCGGATTGGTTGAGGTTCGTTATGTTATTCGTACAGCCCTTACAATGGCGAATACTACCTGGGACATCGAAGTTACACTTGCCAATCGCGACTCCATGGGTTACCGTATGTTACTGGGGCGCCAGGCCATGTCGGGAAAAATTCTTGTTGATCCCGAAGTTTCTTTAAAACTGGGTGAAGTTTCTGCAAGTGCACTCGATCATTACTATAAAACGCATACAATAAAATCGTCAGGATTACGGATTGGTTTACTGGCCAGTAATCCTGAATTATACAGCAATAAGCGCATTATGGAAGCGGGCGAAGAACGCGGACACGATATGGAGTTCCTTAACATGAAAGATTGTTACATCAAACTGGATGCCCGGGCACCTGAAATGCATTACCGTGGCGGCCGCATCCTTGATGACTTTGATGCGATCATTCCCCGTATCCGTCCGAGCATGACTTTTTACGGCTGTGCACTCACACAACACTTCGAAGCCATGGGTGTTTACACACTGAATTCGGCTACAGCTATCCGCCAGTCGCGTGATAAATTGTATGCCTTGCAGTTGCTGATCAACAACGGTCTGCCAATTCCAACAACAGGCTTTGCCAATTCGCCACTCGACACCACCGATCTTATTAAAATGGTTGGTGGGGCTCCGCTTATCGTAAAACTACTGGAAGGAACACAGGGAAAGGGAGTGGTTTTGGCCGAAACGAAAAAAGCTGCTGAAAGTTTGATCAATGCCTTTAAGAGTTTACGGGCCAATATCCTGGTGCAGGAATTCATCAAAGAGGCCGATGGGAAAGACATTCGTTGCTTCGTGGTAAACGGCAAAGTAGTTGAAAGCATTATGCGAACAGCTGCTCCCGGCGAATTCAGGGCGAACATTCACATGGGCGGTACTGCCAAACGCGTAAAGATTACTCCTGAAGAAAGACGCATTGCCATACATGCGGCAAAAACCATGAACCTGAAAGTTGCCGGCGTGGATATTATTCGTGGTCACAACGGTCCTTTGCTGCTGGAGGTGAACTCATCGCCGGGGCTCGAAGGGATTGAGGGTGCCTCGAATAAAGACATTGCCGGAAACATGATCGAAGCGATTGAAAAGGCTTTGAAACGCAACAAATCTATAACAGAGTAGCAGTTATCCCCTACTCTTCTACAAAATACCGCAACTGATCGAGCATAATTGGCACGTCGTCGCTGTCGATTCCCTGTTCGATCAGGTGTGGAAGATCATCCTCAAATACCTTGAAGAACTCACTTTCAGTAAACTCAGCCTGATTGATCGACTGCTTGTAAAAATCGAGCGCCACTTTTCGCTTGCCAAGACTCCACTGCACATGGCCCATATTCATCAGGTCGTGCTTATTGGGATCATCATCAACCAGCTTTTGGAAATATTTTTCGGCTTGCTGTTTTTTACCAATCAGGAAAGAACACCAACCAATGGGGCGCCACACTTTTTTGTTGCCCGGAGCCAGGTATTCCACCTTAAAATACGATTTTAAGGCCTCATCGAATTTCCCCAACTCAAGCAAACAATGCCCGATATTAAGCTGGATATTCAGGTTATCTTCATCCAGTTTTTCCGCCATGCGATAATATTCCAACGCCTTTTCGGGTTGTTTCAGATTGCGGTAACACAAGGCAATTTTATTGAGGTTCCACTTCCGGTTCAGGTCGTATAACTCAGCCTTTTTGTAGGTTTCAAGCGCTTCGCCAAAATCGTTGAGTTGCTGGTAACAATAACCCAGCTTTTGATACAACTCACCACTCTTTTCAAGTTTAAGCAGGTAATCGAAAACCTCTGCTGCCTCGCGATAATAATTCTTCGAAAAATAGTATTCAGCAATATTCCGAAGAATGGTATCGTCTTCTTTTAAAATTTCGCCCAGTGTTTTTTTGTTATGAAAATCGAAGCGCCAGGCAAAAATGTCCTCAAATCCGGCTTTGCGTGGATGCAGTTTATAGAAACGATACAAATCCTGGATAACCTGGTTCGATATCAATCCGGCTTTTTTCCCCGGATCGGTTAATTCTTCATCGTCCTGTAACTCGTTAAATTGATCCATTTCCGCTTTCATTCCTTCGGCCATAAACTCACGGTTTTCGGCAGGCAGGTTTTTCAAACTAAAACAGAACGAATATTTATCGGAGTTACAAAGTATCGGAGCAAAATCGATGGCTTTAATAAAGCGTGAATTTACCTCATCATTCATATCTATTGAATTGCTAATCTCCGGGTTTGAAGCAAAAAACGGCATGAACCAGTTTGTTACTTCACTAAAAAACGGGAACATTTTCAGCATCGAAAAAGAGCTCATAAAAACATCGGCTCCTTCCATCTGCATTTCTGAAAACTCTTCCATTTTATTCATCAAGCCCGGGGAATCTTCAAAAATCTTCTCCCACTCCGGATTTTTATCTTCACCCAAACTCTCGTCCATCAAACTGTCGAGATTTATCTTATCCTTCAGAGTCGGACTTATTTTGATCATTTCAGGAATGATCTCGTCGGTGATCTTTTTTTGTATTTTTTCGGTTTCCTTACTGCGGATGAACTGAATGATCACCGTTTCAAGGTTGCGCTTAAAATCGGGATTCTCGTTCAGCAATTTTAAGCGTCCGGTAATCGCCGGGTAAAATTCCATGCGATCGTCGTACTGATAAAATGCAACCAGCAATGCGATCATCGCACGCTGACTAATTTCGGGGAATTCGTTTTCGTAAGCATCAAAAAGAACCGAAAACTTTTCGGTATCGAAATAGCGTAACAAACTCATCAATAGCGAAGAGGTGATAAACGATTTATAAGGAACAGGAATCAATTCGCTTTGGTAAAAGTTGCCAAGAAAATCACTTTCAACATCACTTAATTTGTTGGAGAACCAGATGTGGTAAAACAAACGCACATATTTGTTCTGCAATTCCGAAGCATCCGCCGTTGATTTGTCGCGTACCACATCCGCTTCGCTGAGCAGGTTTTCCAGGTCATCTTCCAGCTCAAAACTTTCAAGCTCGGATAAATACCCTGAAAAATCGATTCGGCTCTCGAAACTCCGCTTCTTTTCAAACTCCAGCGACGACGAATATTTCTGCCGTACACCATCGTAAACCTTGTCCAGCAAACTAAAGGCTGAAACAATCAGACTCCGGTAAATTCTTTGACGTTCCGGATCCTTGATTCCTTCCACCGTATACTTCAGCATAAAACTGTAGGTTTGCTCCAGGTTGCGCCATTCATCCAAGAATAAAGGTTGCTCGCTTTCCTTTATCAATGTTTCCAGTTGATCGAAAGCCGGTTTTAATTTGCGTTCGGTTAAATGGCGACAAATTAATGCGTATTGTATATTTTGTTCCTTATCGGTCATATAATCAAAATTAAGTCACTCCCCAGAGAAACTCAAAAAACAATCCAAAAAACTTTTTTAGTAATTGTAGCTGACAATCGAACCGAAAGCCTGACAATGTTGCCAGAATATATGGAAGGAAGGATTGAAGGGTTGAAGGATTGAAGGGTTGAAGGATTGAGGGACTGCTGTAATGCATGAATGCCATAATGCGAGAATGCTCTAATAAAATTAATAGCTAAGATATGCTAACAAGTATCCAATATTCTATTTAGATGGTAAAAACTCGCAGCCCGGGGCTCACAACTTTTGTAACAAATTCCTCCCACCAACTGGCGGATTCGGAATAAGGAGTTAGATAAATATTTGAGCGGCGAAATACTATATATTTTCTTCTGTTTTACTTCTGCGCCGCCAGATATGATACATTCTTTGTCATCCCGAACGCATTGAGGGATCTGTATGTAGGCTGTATCGAAAATCCAGTATCCACAAACAAGTATCTAGTGTGAAAATGATAGCCATATTTTAATAATCCGGCAATTTGCCGTTCGAATGAATGATTTATATTTGCAGCATGTTTTTACACTACTGGGCGATAGGTATTCTTATTGGCATTTTGGCCATACTTCCGCTGGGACCACTGGGAATCGTGGTTATTCAGCGTACCTTGATCCATAACCGTAAAACAGGTTTTTATTCGGCGCTTGGCATTGTTTTGTCCGATACCATTTACGCATCGGTTACCGGGTTTGGAATGGCCTTGATTTTAGGGATCATCAGACAGCACGAATTGTGGTTTAAACTGGCCGGTGCACTCATTTTAATCGTTCTTGGCATTGTAATTTTTCTTTCGCACCCCGAACGTCAAACAGCAAAGAAACTCCGAAAAACATCCACTCCTGCCAAATACCTCGGAGGTACCTTCATGGTCGCCATTTCAAATCCATATGTGATGTTCTGGCTCCTGGCTATTTTTTCCGGTTTTGGTATTGCACTAAGTATTAACAAACCCATTATGGCATTCTTCATTCTGTTGGGCTTTTTTACTGGTGAAGTGCTATGGTGGATATTCGTTACCTGGCTGATGGACCGGCTGCGAAACCGTTTCAGTCTGAAATTTTTGTTATGGTTTAACCGGCTCGCCGGCGCAGGAATTGTGATTTTTATGATCATTTTCCTGGTGCACACCATCTACAAGGAAGTAGCGGCGTTATAAATAAATAGTGAGCTTATTTTAGCGGTGAATCAGGTTCGTTTTTGAAAACCTGGTACAGTGCCTGATCAACCAACCAGGCCCAAAGTTTGGCCACAAGCACCACTACTTTTCCATCCCAAAATGATATGATCATTTTCCTGCGACGATGTTTAATGGCCCGGTACATAATGCTGGCGCAACGTTCGGCCGACATCATTTTGCTTTCATTTCGTGGTGTGGCACCCTGCTGACTACCGTCTTTGGTAAGTGCCGTTTTTCTGATTTCGGAGGCCGTAAATCCTGGTGCTGCTACCAATACATGGAGCCCCGAGCGCAGGTATTCAATCCGTACGGTATCCAAAAATCCACGAACTGCGAATTTCGATCCTGAATAACCGGTACGACCAGGAAGTCCGATATAACCTCCGGTAGAAATCACGCCTACTATCGATCCTTTTTGTTCGAGAATATGCGGCAAAGCAAACTTGGTGCAGTAAACAGTTCCCCAGTAATTAACGTCCATCAGTTGGCGAAGAACGTCCATCTCAACTTCATCGAACGAAGCTCGCATGGAAATACCGGCATTGTTAATCAGAATATTGATCTTGCCAAATTTCTCAATGGCTTTGTCAATCAGATTTTTGCAGTCTGCTTCTTTCGTAACATCAGTCTGAACCGGCAACACTTCAACATTGCTGAGCTTTGCTTTGAGTTCTTCGAGCCGCTCGATACGACGCGCAGCTAAAACAAGGTTAAAACCTTCTGAGGCATATTTTTCGGCTAAGGCTTTACCAATCCCAGATGAAGCTCCTGTTATAACAACTACTTTTCTTTGCATAAATTTAAGAAGGCTGACGAGTGCTGCATGTTCTTATTGCCCGAAAATACGCATTTTTATTTTTGTACAGCGGATAAAAAATATATTGTTGAACAATTCGAAAAGTGTGTTAAACTAGAATTGACTATTTTTCAAACAATTTCAGCACTCCCTTTCCGAGTTTATCCAGCGAATTTTTCAGGTCGTCTTTTGTCGCATCGGCGATGGCTTTGGTGGTAAGAGCGAGATCGGGCTTTACCTCGGGATTGCCAACCGGACCTTTGATATTTACGCCTGCAGGCAAAATTTTAATTTTCTCGTTCCCCGGAATCACACCAAGCACCTTTTGAATATCGGGGCCAAACACATCGCGCTGTACCATAAAATCCAGTCGCATGTCAATCAGGTTTTCGGTATTCAAACTTCCGGCAACAGTGGTTTCCTGCCCGATTACTTTTGTTGTAAATGGTTTGAGTAGCAGATTTCCGTTTTCAATATTAACATGCGCCATAAAATCATCCACCTTAATATCGCGGAGTTTTTCTTTTTTCAGAATTCCACTCAACTGGTTAAACACCGGTGAATTCACAATTTCGAGGTTGTTGGTACTAAAAGTTCCTTTGCCGTTTAATGATGATGCAATAAGCCCCAGTTGTGGATTTAAGCGGCCTTTTATCCCCAGGTCGGTACTGATTTTTCCGGTGGAACTACCGGTCATCGGCATCATTTTCTGAATGCCTGCCAGTGTGTTATACATAGCCGGAATATCGATTTTAGAGATGTTGAAACCAAAATCAAAAAGTGGCTCATTCTGAACTGTATTCTGGTACGAACCGTTCATTTTAAGCTGACCTTCCAGCATGTCCATATCCAGGTTTTCAAGGGTCAGTTTTTCATCGGCAGCTTTAATAACACCGTTAATATTTCGAATAGGAATACGATTGATTACCGCCGTTTTAATGTTCGATTTCAACCTGAAATTGATACGCGGAGGCACATTAAACGCAAGCACCTCTTCTTCTGAGGTTTGTTTTGAACCGTTTGTTTCGGCCACCTGCAAACGCAACAGTTCGTTTAAATTGGCATGCTGCGAATTCAGCTGCAAGTCGCCGTTTAATGTTCCATTGCTGAATAAGTAGGATAGATAATCACTGACTGCTCCCGATAAATTAAAATCACTTGCTCCTATCAGCATGTGAAACTTACTCAGGTTGATCTGTTTAGGTGAAAAATCCATCTGTCCCTGTGGAACGCGTATCTCTTTGGTGAGTTCCGGTGACTGGTAAACAAAATCATTCAACAAAACAGCACCATCGGTTTTTATCTTTTGGTATTCCTCTTTTTCAATGGCCGAATACCTTCCCTGAGCCATGATGTTGGCATCAATAATTCCCGACATGTTCACGCTGTCGATCGGCAGTGCATTTTTCAGGTGTAAAAGGTTGACTTTTCCAACAAAAGTAGCATCGAAATAAGGATCGCTGACAGGCTGTGTTAGTTTGAGCAAAAGATCAACCGGATTATTTCGGATCTCTGCATGCGCATCTTCCACAACAATTTTGGTGAGATCGAGATCGCCCTGCGGTTTTGAAATACTCACTTTTGCCCTGATATTCTTAATGTCTTCGGGCATTCCTGCATATTGAAAATGGCCGTTGGCAATGCTTGCATTCAGGTTGAAACCCGGATAACTTTCGCCAAAATAGTAGCCTTTAATTGCTCCGTTGATGGTTGCCGAGCCACTGGTTGAAATATCTTTCAGGTACGACTCGTAAACCGGTGGAACAAGCGCCAGGAAGTTTTCGAAATCGGATGAATTGGTTTGGATACCCAGATCGAAAAATATAGAATCGGACGGCATACTTACATCACCGTTCAGTTGCAATGGCAAACGATTGATCAACAACTCATTTTCGGCAATAGTGAAGGTCATTGTTTCAAAATTAACATTGAGCAATGTATTGGTGCTCAGTTTTGTTTTTGAAATATAATTTACGCCGGCATAACTAAACGAAAACTCATTTACACCTCCGCTTGTTTTTAGCTGAGTTGACGAACCAAACATTTGACCCGAAACATCAAAATCGATGTCATCGAGTTGAAGCAGCATATCTGCTGCCTGATCAACATAAATTACCGATACATCACGAATTTCAATTTTATCAAGCTGTAAGTGAAATTCACTTTCAGCATCCTGCGTATCCTGCGTTTTAACTTCGCTGCCTGTGCTTGTTTTTTGAATGTCCCAGTTCGCTTCACCACTTTTAGCTACGAGCAAATTTATTTTGGCATTGTCAACCACAATTTCTTCGATATGCATATCCGATGGATGCAAAACTGATTTAAAATCGGTAGTTGTTCGCAGACTGTTCAGTTGCAATAAAGTGTCGTTTTCAAAAGTCCCTTTTCCCTGGATGACAACACCTTGCAATTCGACACTAACTTTTGGAAAACTACGAAAAAGCGATAGCTTCAAATCGGCAACTTCAACCTGTGCATTAAGTTGTTTGTTCAATGTATTTCGGGCGTAATCCAGTAAATTCTGCTTAAAAAATAAAGGCAGGGCCACTACTGTAGCAATCAGAATTACGACTATTATAATAACTATTGTTACTACTCGTTTCATGGATAAATGTTTGATTCAAAAATACAATATAGAAACGCAAAAAGCTGTTTGAAGTTGTTAAAAGAATGAAATATAGCCACGAGCTTTGAGCTGTGAGCCTGATTCCTCAGTCGTTTCTCCTTCGGAATGACAAAAGTAAGGTAATATTTCGCGGCACAGAAATGAACACCATCAAAACCCAATTCTCAACGTGCCGCAGAAGAATAAACCTCAGCATAGTACATTTAAGTATTTAGGCATTCAGGATTTCAATCCCTCAGACTCTCAGTCCTTCAATCCTTCAATCCTTCAGTCCTTCAACCTTTCATCCCTGTCTTCCAGCAACATTCTTCGCAGCATCTGCAGCGCAGTCTGGCTCGAACGAACAATATTCCTTTCGCGGTGATCACCCACAAACACGTATTTTTGGGCAAAAGTTTTATATGGACCCGAAATAGCGATCCAAACAGTGCCCACGGGTTTTTCTTCTGTTCCTCCGGTTGGTCCGGCAATTCCGGTTGTGGCAACGGCATAATCGGCATTCAACACACGTTTTACGCCTTCCACCATTTCAAGCGCCACCTGTTCGCTCACTGCTCCGTAGTTTTCGAGCGATTCCTTTCTAACTCCCAAAATATTTTGCTTGGCTTCGTTTGAATACGAGGTTACACCTCCCTGGTAATATTCAGAACATCCCGCAACCTCCGTCACTAAATGCGAAATATAACCACCTGTACAACTTTCGGCAACGGCCATGGTTTTTCCCATTTCAACGAGCATCCTTCCGCTAACTTCGGCCAGCGTTTCGGTATTGTAGCCAAAAATACTCTCCGGAATGATCTGCTGCAGTTTGGCAATTTCATTTTCAACTTCCGTTTCAAGTGTTCCCGCATCCGTTCCCATGGCCGACAAACGCAAACGCACCGCCATTGGATTGGGCAAATAAGCCAGTTTGATGTGTTTTGGCAGTGCATCTTCCCAATGCGCAATTCGTTCGGCCAGCATCGATTCAGGAACTCCCTGTGTCAGTACTGTTTTGTGGTAAATGGCTTTGGTTTTGCCGGTTTCGCGTAAACGTGGCAACAGTTCAAATTCAACCAGGTATTTCATTTCGAAAGGTACACCCGGCATCGAAACAAAAATGGTATCGTTTTTCTCGAACCACATTCCGGGAGCGGTTCCGAGTTTGTTGTGCAGAATGGTACATGCGGCGGGAATCAATGCCTGATCGCGATTCAATTTATTCATGTCGATACCACGCAGGTTAAATCGACGGATAATATGATCGAGTGTTGGCTGGTGGAATTCGAGTTCAGTATTGAAATATTCGCAAAGCGCGTGTTTGGTGATATCGTCTTTTGTTGGCCCCAAACCACCGGTAATCACCACCAGGTCGACATTCTTTTCGGCATTTGCTATGGCTTCCAGGATATGATCATGATCGTCGTGAACCGAAGTGATCTGGTAAATTTCAATGCCATTCAGGTTAAACTGCTCTCCTATCCAGGCCGAATTGGTATCTACAATCTGTCCGATTAATATCTCATCGCCAATGGTGATTATTTCTGCTTTCATGTATTGATGGTTTAAACCACCAAAAATAACATAATCAGGGCAGGCCGTGAAAAAGAAGCCAACATATTTATTCTGTTAAAGACCAAATAAGTCTACTAATCCAGTTTTTCCATTTCAACCCAAAAAGGAAAAATCTTTTTGTCTTTTACAAGATAGGTGGGGATTAATTCACCCTCGGAATCAGGTAAAACAACATCGTTTAACACAATAAGGTCAGTATTTTCGCCAATTTCTTTCCGATATACAATCCCATTGTTCTCCAGCAAAAGAGTGCCCCCTGCTTCCACAGGCTGAATAAATTTTATCCTGACCGAATAGGTTCCCTTATTAACTTTGACATTCCATTTGCCAAAAACCGCTTCCTGTGCCCAAATTCCGCGTTCTCCATCAGCATCGTTTCGGTTTAGGATTACCGGATTTTCATTTGGATTACCGATTTCAATCAAGGGTTGGTGCAGGATGTGTTCCGATGCTATCAATTCGCGGTACATACTGTCCATTTCAGATTTTAGAGCAGCTGCCAGTTCTGCATTTTCCGCCATAATGTTTATTTGTTCGTACTGATCGGCTTCAATGTTGAATAATTCGAAATCGCTTGTCTTTGCATCGAAAGAAGTTATACCGACCAACTTGTATTTACCTTTTTGTAGTGCCATATTGTTGTATAATTCGGGATAGCGGCGCGTCCAGTAGAAAAACAGCGAACGCTCGGGCCAGTCAGTGTTTGAGCTTTCAATCAATGGCTGTAAACTTTTGCCATCTATCGTTCTGTCTTGCGGCAGTGGGATGTTGCACATTTCGGCAATGGTTGGTAAAATATCGATGTGAGCAGTTGTAGCATTTATGTGTTTCGCTTCAGCAAATCGGGGATGATGCATAAAAAAAGGCACCCTCACTCCTCCCCGGTACACGCTCCCCTTTCTTCCGCGCATTCCGGCAATATATCTCGGTTGTTGCGGGCCATTGTCAGTCATAAAAATTACGACGGTATTATCTGAAAGCTGTAATTCATCCAGCCGGCTCAAAAGTTTACCTAAATTATCATCGATATTCGAAATCATGGCATAAACTTTCCGGGCATCTTCCTTATTCTTCTCGCTCATGGATGGGAATGGCCGGTCATCATTTTCAAAGCCTGTTGAAGGATCGATGTCCTGATACATTTTGTAGTACTTTTCAGGAACCTGCAGCGGAGTGTGTGGCGCGTTATAAGCCAGGTAACAGAAGAACGGCTTTTCTTTATTGGCATTAATAAAGCGAAGTGCCTCATCGGTAAAAATATCAGTACAGTATCCCGAATACGCCTGCTGCGTTCCATTGTGCCAAAGAACAGGATCGAAATAACTGCTGTCGCCACGAAACCAGGTTGTGATATCGCCAACCTGTCCCATTCCACCCGACAGGTGATAAACTGATTCATCGAATCCCTGATCGACGGGTCGCGAAGGATAGTTGTCACCAAGATGCCACTTGCCGAAAATGCCGGTGGTGTATCCCGCATCTTTCAGCATTTCGGCAATGGTAATTTCAGAGCTTGCCATAATTGCACCACCATTGTACGTATCTCTTACTCCGGTTCTTAAACTGAAACGCCCCGTCATTAAACTCGACCGGGTTGGTGCACAAACCGGGGATACATAAAAATTATCGAAACAAATACTTTCTTCTGCAAAACGATCGAGCACCGTTGTTTTAACATGCGGATTACCCGTAAATCCCAGATCACCATAGCCTTGATCGTCGGTCATGATCAAAATAATGTTGGGACGTTTTTGTTCCTGTGAGAAAAGCGATTCCTGCAAACAGATCAGAAAGAAAAGTAACAGGATCAATTTTATATTACCGTTCATTACGTCGAAGTTTTGGTTTAGTTGATTTTGGTTTATCGGTTTATATTTTGCTCATAAATTTCGATCCATTGCTGTGGTGTTAACTTTTTCATTAATTCCGCAATCAGATCGTACGGAAATTCATTCAGCTTTTTAAAACGTATACAACTTTTTCCCATATCCAGTTGGGTTTTGCAATATTTCGGATATTCAGCCACAAACCAATCATATATTGCTTTATCGGCATATACTCCTGAATGATAAACCGCGATAAAGTTTTTTTGAGAGGCGATGTGTACAAAAGGCAGTGGCAGTTTCGGATCGACATGATAACCGGCCGGATAAAGACTGTGAGGCACGACATAGCCGATCATCCCGTAACTCATCGTTTCTTCAAAACCTTCCGGAAGATTTTTCTGAATGACCTCACGTAGTTTTTGCATTGGTTCCTGTCGTTCTTCGGGAAGTTTCGAGATATAATCACCGGGAGAATTGGCTTGAATCTGCATAAAAGCTAATTTTTGCTTTAAATTATCATTTTTCTGTCAAAACAATAACACTTTCGCCGGCGGTTAGCTGTTCCCCTGAATGAAATAACCTGAAATTACCTTCTGTATTCTGAATTAATAAGGGTAGCATAGTATTTGTCTGATGTTCATTTTCATTCATCCATTGCAAACATGTCATATCTGATGATACCGGGCTACTCGCCTCTTCTACGTTTTCCTGTTGAATTTGCTGGAACCAACTATCAAGGCTAATCGATTTTGAGAACAGCACATTCCGGTTCTCTCCTGTTTCCAAAGCATCGTATTCTTTCGTATTAGCGGAAGACAATGCCACCAAAACTTCAGGAATGAGAAATGATTCTTTAGCCATTTTTGCAGCCGATATATTTACTTCGTTATTCGTTGTAATCCCTACAAAAGCAGCTTGGTTATCTGCATGTATTTCGTCCCAGATTTCTTCGGTCAACGCATTGCCGTATATACTTTTAAATCCTGCCTTCTCCGCCATTTCCGCTAATTCTTTGTTATTGTCGATTAGCAAAACCGGCTCCTGATCTTTTAAATACCGGGCCAAAATCAGGCTCAATGGATTAACACCAAGGAATACGAATCCTTTCCGTTCTTCGATGTACACCAATTCTCCACGTTTCCGGAGCCATTTGGTGGTCCAGCTTAACAACACCGGAACAGTTAGCGTGGTAAAAATGGCCATAAACACCAGGATCGAAAAAATGGTTTTGTCAATAATACCCATTTCGAGACCAATTTCAGCGATGATAATTTCCACCGCTCCCCTGCCGTTCATTCCTGTTCCGATGGTTATTCCTTCGCGCCAGCCATTTTTCGAAGGCAGGTAAAATAAGGCTGTTCCCACAATTTTTCCAACAATGGCCAGTGCGGTGATCAGAATCAACAATCCGAGATCGGTTTGAAATACGGTTACATCAACAAAGAATCCGGCCGACACAAAAAAGATGGGTGCCATAAAACCGATGGAAACATCGTAAAACGCTTTATTCAGTTCCTTCGATATGTTTTTAGGGAAAAGGTTATCCTTTATGAATAAACCGGCCATGAAAGCCCCAAGAATACTGTGCATTCCGGCCAGTTCGGCCAATTCGCTGTAGCCAAAAGCAACAATAAGAATCAGGGTAAAATAAGCCGTGCTGTTTTTTAACCCCGAACGTGAAATGTATTTCCCAAGCCGCGGCAGAACAAACACTCCAATCGATATGGTAAGGCCAAAAAACACGAGTATTTTGCTACCAATGATCAGCAGCTCGCGAACATTTACCACACTGGTTTCGGCAAAATTGGTAATGCCTGAAAATATTACCAGCGCCAGGGTATCAGAAATCAGCGCCCCGGCCATAAGTACATAGGCAATTCGCGTATTCAATAGCTTCAGATCAATGAGAATACGACTCTTGGTGGCGAGTGAAGTTACGCCGATTGCAATGGCAACAAACAAGCCTGAAATCGGTGTCCCACCCGACCAAACAATGGCATAATAACCCAGGAAAAATGGAACAAAGAAACCGCCAAAGGCAGCCAGCAATCCTGGCCAGGAAGCTTTTTTAAGGTCGCGAAAATCAATTTCCATTCCGATATAAACCATCAGCAAAACAATGCCGATTTCGGCCAGTATTTTGATTGATGCGGTATAATCGAGCCAACCTAATACAGCAGGTCCGAGAATGATGCCGATCAGCAATTCGCCAAGAATGGCCGGATAACCGATTTTTCGAATGGCAACACCCCCGAGATATGCTGCCAATAATACCGCCGAAATGTTAAGAATATTGATGTGAATTTCTTCCATAGGTCTGTTTTTAATGTTTTCGCCTTTCCCCAAGATAAGGAAATCGAACTAAATAAAATACCTGCAAGTACTTAATAATTTGTTAATGTGAGTTACAAAATTTAGATGGTCAACGTTCGGCTTAAATCGTGACATTTTTTTTGCAGAGATCAACAATTTAGCCTGATACTTATTTCGATGAAGTTTTCGTCACTTCCTTTTTGAACAAGACAGTAAACAGCACAGAAAGTACAATCAAAATAAACGAAACTGTTACAAAGGCAACACCGATGTTGAAGCTATCGGCCAGAAAACCAAAAACAACAGCAATGCCGGCGGTCATAATGGTTTTCAGGAGTGCCTGTGCCGAAATCACCGAGGCCAGAATATCGTTCGGAACATGATCGGTAATGTAGCCTGTAAGAATTGGCATCCTCAGGTTTTCGACCATGTAGATTCCGGCAAAAAACACCAGCGCCAATACCCTAAAATCAAGGAGGTTGAAGACGCCACTCAAGGTTCCGAAGCCAAAACCAATTAACAAGGTGATCAGTGCAAGGTTGGTTTTATACCTCGAGGCAATTCCATAGGCCATTCGCGAGGCACGGGATGTAAGCAGGTAAATCACAAAATAAAAAATACCGATGAGCACGCCGTTTCGTTGTTTGTTTTCGTAACCGACAAACAAGGGAACCAGAACCACAACATTCAGCATTAACAATTGGATGTAATCTTTAACGGCTTTTAAGTAGGCTGAATGCAAGGCGGCGGTATTGAGAATACGAAGCACGTTTTTGTGCTTCATCACGGTGTAAAGCGACTTAAAAGTGCTTTTAACATCTATCTTTCGTTCTTTGGATTCGGGGCGTTTGGTGTAATTCAGCTCTTTCGGATAGGTAAAAATGTTCACCAGGTTAATGAGGTAAGGAATAATAGAATACAAAAATACATTTCCGTAGTTGCCCTTATAAAACACAATAAAACCCGCAATCAAAGAGGATATTGCTGATCCCATTTGCGACCACGAACGTGTGTGCCCGTAATACGCGATCTTACTTTGTTCCCAGCTGTTCATCCGGAGGTAGTCCATAATCATGGCTTTGTGCGTACCTGAGCGGAAGGCATCACCAATACCGAAAAAAACAAAAGCCGCCAGAAACCAGGCAAAACTTCCCGAGAAATAGAAAATAATAAATGAAGCAATGTAAGCCAGAAACGAGCCAAGCAAAGCATTTTTTCGGCCGTAAACATCGGCAGCAAAACCCGACGGCACCTCCAATACATTGATCACGATTTCGCGAACGGCGTACAAAATACCAATCTGAGTATAGGGCAATCCCTTTTCAACCAGGTACAGAATAAAAAAGGCATCGAAAAAGCGCAGGTTTTTCAAAAACCCGTACATCGAGAACTTGTAATACTGCGTATTCTTTTTAATGCCGGCCATGCCGGAAGATAGTGAAAAATCGATTTTCAGAAATTAAAGACTCGATGAGTTTATTCAGAATTAACACAGATTACAACTCACTATGCAAAAAGCGGTAGTTCAGACTTCGACTTCGCTCAGCCTGGCAAGCAAGAAATGCCTAACAGACTACTTTTCAAACTGCTTTAAATGTGCCAGCCGCTGCAACAAAGTCGGGTGCGAATAATGGAAAAACACATACAATTTATGCGGGGTGAGGTTGCTCAAATTATTTATCGAAAGCTTTTTAAGCGCTGAACCAAGTGCTTCGGGCTTGTAATTCTCGGCAGCAAAACGATCGGCTTCATACTCATTTTTTCGCGATAGCATGTTCATAAAAATGCCGGTAAAAAACGAAATGGGCGAATACAAAACTCCAAAAGCAATCAGGCCGATATGAAAATTCGGCTCATCAACGCCAAGCGCTTTACTGAGTTCCGGACTTCCAATGAACAGTCCGAAAATAAACAGCACAATACCGGTTTGCACCAGGCCAATCAACAATCCCTGAACAACGTGTTTCTTTTTGTTGTGGCCAATCTCGTGAGCCAGCACAGCAACGATTTCTTCGGTACTCAGATCGTTTATCAGCGTATCGTAAAGCACAATTCGTTTTTTAGCCCCCAGGCCGGTGAAGTAGGCATTCGCTTTGGTGGAGCGTTTTGAGCCATCGATCACAAAAATATTATCGAGTTTAAATCCCACTTTCTTCGAAAAATCGCTGATGGCGTCACGCAATTCGCCTTCTTCAAGCGGCGTTTGTTTATTAAACAGCGGCACAATCAGGTTGGAATAGAACATGGCCATAAATATCGAGAAAGCTGAAATTACGATCCACGCATAAATCCAGAATAAATCTCCGGTCTTCTGATAAATAAAAATAACAAGCGCCAGTAAACCGCCGCCGATGACAGCGCTCACTACCCAACCTTTTAGTTTATCGAAGATGAAAGTTTTCGGAGTTGTGGTGTTAAAGCCGTATTTCTGTTCGATTTTAAAGGTATCGTACACCGAAAAAGGTGTATTAATAATGTCGGAAGCAAACATCAGAATTCCGAAAAACAACAAGGCTGCAATTACCGCGCTGGATGTAATATCCCAAACCCAGCCGTCGACAAGTGCAAAACCGAATAAGAGGAACATCGCCAGTGTGATTGCCATGTTCAGGCTGCTTGTCAGCATGCCGAACCGATGGTTCTCGCGGGTGTAAGCCTGTTGCTTTTTGTATTTCTCTTCGTCGTAAATGCCTTTAACCTCGTCGGGCAGGGTGTCGCTCCAACGAGTTGTATTCAGGTAATCGAGGTATTTTTCGAATAAAAAATCGACAACAAGGATTCCAATAATGATCCAAAACAGAATTTCGTGCATGCTTAAAATTTTTAAGAAGCAACAAATATAGCAGACAGAATGTTACAGGCTGTACCAAATGAAATAAACTTGAAGTAAGAACCTTTTCAGAAATTGCAAAATTTTACCACATTTGCACACTCAATTGAAACATTTATGAGCAAGTACATTGATTTGTTAAAGTCCCTCATATCAACACCTTCCTTTAGTAAAGAAGAGTCGGATGCAGCTAACCTGATGCGCGATTTTCTGAGCAAGGAAGGCATTCCTTTTAAAACGAAGGAAAATAATACCTGGTCACACTGCCTGCATTTTACGCCCGATAAACCGACTGTTTTGCTGAATTCGCACATCGACACGGTAAAACCCGCCAAAGGTTACACCAAAGATCCCTTCTCACCCATCGAGGAAGGCGACAAGCTTTATGGCCTGGGAAGCAACGATGCCGGAGGTCCGCTGGTTGCATTGCTGGCTACCTATATTCATTTTTACGAACGCCAAGACTTGCCTTTTAACCTGGTTTATGCCGCCACTGCCGAAGAAGAAATTTCGGGCCGAAGAGGATTGGAAATCGTGCTGCCTGAAATAGCACCTGTTAATTTTGCCATTGTTGGCGAACCCACCCGAATGGAGCTGGCCATGGCCGAAAAAGGCTTACTGGTACTCGATTGCTATGCACACGGAAAATCGGGTCATGCTGCGCGCGAAGAGGGAGAAAATGCCTTGTACAAAGCCCTCGACGACATTGAAAAGCTCCGCAATTTTGAATTCGAAAAAGTCTCGAAAGTGCTGGGTAAAGTAAAGATTTCGGTAACGCAGATTGAAGCCGGAACACAGCACAATGTAGTGCCCGACAATTGTCATTTTGTGGCCGATGTACGTACCAACGAATATTACACCAACAAAGAAGCCGCCCGTATTATCGACGAGTTGCTCGATTCGGAAGTTAAACCACGCTCGGTGCGTTTAAATTCTTCGGGAATCAGCGAAGAGCATCCCTTTGCGCAGATCGCCAAAAACCGAGGCATCAAAATTTACGGTTCGCCTACCACTTCCGACCAGGCCATTATGTCCTTCCCTTCGGTAAAAATGGGCCCCGGCGACTCGGCACGCTCGCACACAGCTGATGAATACATTTATAAAAGCGAAATTCTGAACGGGATTCAGCAGTACATTGAAATGCTGGAGCAGTTAAAGCTCTAAGGGCGCAGGCATAAAGCAGCCAACCATAGCGTATCATTGCATTGGCATTCGCGTTTATTTTACAAATAGTTTTAATCCAATTGAAAAATTGAAACCGGCCCTTAATCCTTCCTTTTGCCGGTATTCGAAGTCATCGTACATATCGCGTTCAAAACATTCGGTTGGCTCAGGATTAATAATGTCAGAAAATGAATTATTCCTGATCTTGAGTCCTATGCCCGTATAAAAATTCAGTCCCAGTTTTCGCCCCAAATTATTAAATGTCCCAATGTTGACATTGAAACCATATTTTTGTCTGAGATAATCCGCCTGGTCATAACTAAAACACCCGCCTTCAACCGGGATATAGCTTGAATTATGAAAAACATCTTTATGATTGATGTAATAAAGTTCGAATGAAGCGTATGTTGTTGCTTTTTGAGATCGCTTCCTCACATAATAAAGTTCCGGTCGAATTTCCCATAATTTATAATCCTCTTCAAATTTATCTGCAAAATAGGTGTAAGAAATGTTTTTATTTCCACAGCCCAAATTGAGTCCAACTTTCCATTTTGGATCGATATCCCGTATATATCCAACTCGCCACCTGGGGCTATAGGTATTTAAGGATGACAATACATCAAACGTGAAAAAGGATTCCAGCTTTGCAGGTGAATCTTCAATCCTAATATTTTCCTGAGCATTCAGCGTTAAGGCGCTTAGAAGAATTGCCAGTGAAATGAATATTCTGTGTAAGTGGTTCATCGGTTTAAAAGTCATGCGAATAGTTGGTAGTAGTTGTAAGAGCGGGATCGAAGAGCGTCACCGTCAGGTAGGTCGATACGGAGAAGAGATGAGTCGAGGCAAGGCACCGCACGAACCCCGCCTGCCATAAAATAATTAGTTATCATGCGTTTTTTAGTTGAAAATTATCAGTGCATCCTGACCAATTGCCGCATCAATTTTTTGTTTAGTCCAATCAATGTTCGTTTCTGTTTCAATTTTGTTGTTTACCACAGTATAATTTTTAAAATAGCTACCTTCTTCCGTTGAACCTTTCTTTTTATGCTGAAATTCAAGTTTTACTCTTTGGGCTGATAAAATTTTCAAAACCGATGGAGATTCGAGAATATGGCCCGGTTCATCAATTATAATTCTCGTATTCCGAGAGAATTGTATTACCATTTGTTTTTTATCTTCGGCATAGTCTATACGCAATATTTTAAGTGCGTTTTGATACGGTTCTCCATGCCAGTCTCCAAATATTTTCAGTGTCCCTCCCCGAAATATACTTTGATTTTTATAGTTTAGTTCAGTCAATTCTTTTGCAGTTCTTTTTTTTGTTTTACTGTTGGCGGTTTGTTCCAGGTTGTCTAAATCGGGAGAAGCAAAAACAACTGCCATAAAATCGACAATTCCGACACGCTGAATTTTTTGAAAAATCTGTATTCCAATCCAAGCTGCCAGTAGTTCAAGAATTACACAAAGAATAATCCCAAGTATATTTTGAAGCTCGTTGTTAATTAATAATCCAAAAATTCCGGCAATAATTAGCGGGGTAATTCCTGCTAGTATTCCGGCAATAAGGTTAACTAGTTTTTTCATGGTTCTTATTTTAGAATGCATGCATAACAGTCACTTCTTTGTGGCCGGGCGGGATTTCGAGATGAAATCCTGTCAGACCCGCAGGAAAGTGGGCGCAAGGTCTGACTTGTCAGACCGCTAAAACCCCCGCTTGCCATATACAAATTGTTAACGCCTGGTTTTTATTAATTCAGTAGTATAGATTCAGTTATATCTATTTTTTTTATTAAGTATTTTAATTTTAAATCATGAATATTTGAATAGTATCCTCGTGATGAATCTAAGAAACCCAAAAGTTTCGCGTTATTCTCAGATTTATCAAACTGAGATGTGAATGTCAATTTTTGTTTCGAGTCACTTTCGTCTTGTACTGTTAGTTTCTCTTTATTTTGGTACTCTCTTGAGTTATTATAGCTTCTCAATAGCATTGATAGAGTATATAAAAATATGTGTGAATCATCTTCTCCCACATTCTCAGGTAAGATTGACTCGACTTGATTAACTAATTCCTGTAAAGAGTACCTTTCGTTTTTCAGATTACAATAAATAGTGTTGTGCTTGAACTTGATATAAATTAGAAATATGAATAAACTTGGTACGACATAATTATTCGCAGGAAATTGTGTTAAAGCTAATCTTGCATGCGCAAATATTTTTTCTTGAACTCTTAATGTTAATCTTTCATAGTTAAACAGTGAGGCGGCAAACTTTATAAAAGTTGAATTGTCTTGTTGTAATTCACGATATTGAATTCTTTGTTCTTCTGCAAAGAATTCATCAAATCCAAAATATTCGTACAAGTATTTTGTAAAAGTTTTTATGTTTGGCTCGGGAATAGAATATTCGATATCAATAAATCTTCTTAGATATTCATTTGAATCTATTAAATCACTACCATAAACACCCCGAACTGCATTTCCTAATTGGATTTTATCAATTGATAATACGAATACTATTCCGGGAACAGAAAATAGATGTTTTAACTGCTCCAGTAATTCGACTGCATAATTTGGTCGACACCTGTCTAATTCATCAATTATGAAAACAACAGGTTTGTTTTCCGTTGTTTGGGAAACAAATTTTTCTAATGATTCTTTGAATTCAACGATGCTTTTTTTCTTACTCGCATAAATTTCAATTTGTTCTTGCAATCCGTCAGCCACGCTGTTTGAAGTTTGATTTATGAATTCTTGTACAAACTCATTGCCGACATGTTTTTCAATCTGAGTTTTAAGTAATCCCAAAGCCAAACTTTTTGCTAGTGGAAAAGCCTTATTAATTACTTTTTTAAATGATTCTTCGTTTTTGGAAGTTTTAAGTTCCTTTAATTCAGAAATCAATGTAACTAAAATATCTTGCTCGAAATCATTCTCCCAAGCATTAAAGTACAAAGTTTTAAAGTCGTTATTGTCCAAATACTGTTTCCACATTTTTACAAATGTGGTTTTTCCCGTTCCCCATTCATTGTCAATTGCTAATACAAATCCGTCATTGAAGTTTTTTACAATATCTGTTAGTACGAGAGCATATTCTTTTCTTCCCAATTTGCAATTTGAGAAAGGGTCTGTTTTATTGATTTCTATATCATTGTGTCTGATTCTCATATTTGTAGAATTTCAGTTTAAACTTGGCGTTAACGGTGGCGGTATGAAATCGTTGGGGATTGCGGGCTACTATCCTGTCCAGTTACACCGAACTTAATGCGTGGCAGAATGTTTGATAACCACTTAAACCCCAATGTTTTATACCGCGTGTTGTAGCCAGTAATTTATTCACAATTCATTATTAATCTGTTGTTTATATTCTCAATCCAACACTTATCTTCTGAATCTTGGATGGTGATTTTTTGATTATCAATACCAACTAAATCCAGATTTTTATTAATCATTATCCTTGGTTGTTTTGTATTAAAATCAATTATTGTTAAAAGTCCAGATTCACTCGCATAAACCCAGCCGAATAATCCAAGGATTTTCGTATTCTCAAAATCTGTCAATAAAAGCAAATCTGTATCAAGTTGATTTAATCTTTTTACTGAATCAGGGACGTAATAATTATTATCAAAGCGAACCCAACCATCAAAGTTTGTTTCAGTCCAGATAGTTCCATTATCTGTCGTAATTTGGATTTGTTGAAAATCGCCAGGGTCATTTTCCCAACCTTTAAGTCTTTTTAGAATTATCGTATCCGCTTTTTCATTATTATTTAAATCAGCGCAAAACGAAGCAATTGTATAAAATTGAAAATCTGGGTTATTTGGATTTAATCTGTCATCACGGTGAAATTCTGTAATCAAGTTGGGGTTTAAAACAAATCTGTTTGTATCTTTTTTGTCAATAGGCTTTGTATCAACTGTAAGCCACATATAAACATAAAATACCCCAACAACCAATCCGATTACATTAAGAACTATCAATCCGTTTTTACGATTATATTTTTTCGTAAAAGTCAAAATCGCTGGAATAAGTGACAGATGAATAATCATTAAAATCGGAATTAGTATTATTCCAAATCCGAATGGACCACCACCTGTCCTGAAAATCTTTATAGTATCAGGAATACAAGGATATATATTTATCCCTATTACAATCAATGCTATTATATGTCTGATGCGTCTCATATTATTGGCTACAACGTACGTGTATATTACTCTGTAACATATATCGTATTAGGCGTCACTTACGTAACTAACTGTAATTCTTTATTCTCCCGGCCAAAATACGGTCTGTTCGGCATTGGAGTTTTGCAAAAGTTGAGTTCATTGTATTTGGTACTTTGGTTTTTTATGTTTCCTAAAAATAAACAATTTTTCTTTGTCATGGCATTCTGCCACAGGCTGTTTATCGAAAACTTGACTACGTGGCAAGTTGCCACGACTTACTTTATCGAAAGGTTTAGCAATGGCAAATTGCCATTTAACGCAGAATCTAAAAACCAGGCCGTGGCAAATTGCCACGCTTCCGGAAAGCTAGAATTGGTAACGTGGCAGATTGCCATGCTCTAAAACAGTATGTAATCGATTGACATTCTGCTGCTTTTGCAATAATTTTAGTTAACCAAGAATTATAAGCGTCTAAAAACATCAAATTTTGTTCTTCGATGCTAATGTAAACCATTCAAAAAAAAACCGATTTATTATGATCCCAATTTTAATGAGTAAAAGCCGCGTCACTGAAGTTGACGCCGTGAGTATGCGCATGATAGGCGCGTACAAAACCACGAGCCTGAGTACCGACACGCACCTCAGCGAGATGTTCATCGATCTTGAAAGCCTTTCAGCGGCACTTACAGTAGCCATTAAGCGTAGCAAAGCCGAAAGCGACCTGGAAGAGAAAGACGAAGCCCGCGACCAGCCACTTCGCTCGTTAAGTTACCTGCTGGTGGGCTACCTCCACCACCCCGATCAGGCCGTACAGGCAGCTGCCGAATTGGTTGACGATGTTTTCGAGAAATATGGCCTGCGCATTATACATGAGAGTTATGCCTCCGAATCGTCGCTGATTGCCTCGCTGCTCGACGACCTGAGTAAACCGAAAATACAGGATGCCATCGCCCTGCTTCCGGGTTGCGCCGATACCGTAGCTGCACTGCAAACCGCACAGGTGGCATTCGAGGCTGCCCGCATTGCCTACGAACAGGAAAAAGCCGAAGAAAGCACCCAGGCCAATGCCACTAAAATGAAGGCTGACGTGCTATCGCTGATCAACGATAAGATTGTGGTGTACCTGCGTGCCATGGAACTGGTAGATGAGCCGGCCTATGGCGCCTTTGCCCGCACCGTGGCCACCATTATCGCCGAAAACAACGAGGTGGTAAAAAAACGCCGCAAAAAGGATGAGGCTGTGGTTGAATAAGCGGCGTTAATATCCCTTATGACTAACCCCAGACTGAAGTATGGGGATGCTATCATCACGATATCCACCCGGGCTTTAGCCCAATCAGCATCATCAAGGGCTTAAGCCCATTCCTGTCTGCTGCTCCTGATCTCCGGTCTAAAGACCGGAGTTATTCATTAACTTGAATATACACCAATGATGGCTCACTAACCCCGGCATTTATGCCGGGGACCAACGAAGCAACCCGAACGAACCGGGCTTTAGCCCAAAACCAGATTCAATGGCCTACATTAAAATATACCTCCACTGTGTATGGGGAACCAAGAACAGAATTCCATTCATTACCACAAGAAATAAGCAGACAATCCTCGATCATATTAAAGAAAATGCCCGTGATAAATCCATCCACATCGATTTTATTAATGGCCATGAGGAGCATATACATTGCCTTATTTCGTTAAAAGCCGATCAGATGGTGTCGAAATGCCTGCAACTAATTAAAGGGGAATCATCATATTGGATTAATAAACAGAGATTGACCAGCGGGAAGTTTGAGTGGGCGGATGAATATTTTGCAGTATCGGTTAGTGACTCTCAGGTTAACCGGGTTCGCGAATACATTAGAAATCAAGAGATACATCACAGGAACAAGAGTTGGGAGGAGGAATACCAGGAGTTTATCTCGAATTATGGCTTTGATACGGCACAGGGCTAAAGCCCATTCCTGTCGGCTGCTCCTGAGCTCCGGTCTAAAGACCGGAGTTATTCAATTACTTGAACTTACGCCCATGATCTCTGACTAACCCTGGCATTTATGCCGGGGACATGCAAGATGATAACAATAATCTAGGGCTTAAGCCCACTACCCTCCTGCGACTTCAAGTCCCCGGTCTGAAGACCGGAGTTATTCATTCGAAGCTCACGAGCAGTCAGCAACAAAAAAAGCCATCCGTCAATACGACGAATGGCTTTTCAATATGTTCTACTTTAAAAAGTCTTACTGAATACCGAGTTTTGCTTTAACCAGCGGCAGTATGTCAAGGCTTTGGTTCGATTTGTACAGAATAGTTCTGTTGTTCTGACCTGAGTCAAAAACATAAATCAAACCTTTTTCTTTAGCTACTTCTGCAATGGCATTTTCAGCTTTTTCGAAAACCGGTCCTAACAATTCGTTTTGTTTCTGGTTCATCTGCTGCTGGGCGGTTACCTGGTAATTTTGAATACGTTGTTGAATCTCTTGTATTTCGGTAACTTTTGCATCTCTTTTAATTTGAGATACTTCCTGTCCCATTTGTTCAAATTCACCATATTTGGTCTGTAAATCCTGTTGCATTTCTCCCAGGATCTCTTCAAGTTCGCCCTGAAATTTATTGTATTCCGCTTCAGCCGCAGTTCTTTCTGGCATTACCTGAACAAGTGCCTGAAGATCGATATGACCAAACTTTAAAGTTTGTGCATTAACAGTAGCAGCCGATACAGTTATCAAAAGTACTGCCAGTAGTTTCATTAAATTCTTCATAATTAACGTGGTCTTAATTTTTTGCTTGCAAATATAGTATTATATCTCTATTTATAACCGAGTTTTTGCAAAACCTGATCGCTTAAATCATAGCGCGGATTTGTATAGAATAAAGTGGTACCTCCGGCCTTGTCGAAAATTAAAGCATAGCTGCCATCAGTAGCAATTTCCTGCACGGCATTAAAGATATCGTCCTGGATAGGTTTTACCAGCCCCTGACGCTTTTTAAACAGGTCGCCACTTGGCCCGAAATACTTACGTTGCAGTTGTTTATAATCTTTTTCTTTTGAAATGATCACATCTTCGCGTTTGCGTTTCATGTCTTCCGACAACAACACGCTTTCGGCCTGAAAATCTTTATACATCTGTTCGATTTCAGCATGCATCGATTCCAGTTCTTTCTGGTACTGCGACGACAACTGATCGAGTTGTTCCTGTGCTGCATTAAATGCCGGAATATTATCCATTATGTATTCCGAATCGATAAAGCCGTACTTCTGTGCATTCGAAACTAAAGCGATCGAAAAAACTGCTATTAGCGTTAAAATTATCTTCTTCATGGCAAATTCTTTTTTAGTTAAACTGATGATCATCTATCATATTTTATGCCAAAACATTCTTTTTGTTTTTTAGAACTGCTGACCGATTACGAAATGGAACTGGCTTCCCCAGTTGTCGTTTGATCTTCCCGGAATCGGGTCGAAACCGTAACCCCAGTCGATACCCATCAATCCGAACATTGGCAGGAAGATACGAACTCCCATACCCGCCGAACGGTGCAATTTAAAAGGTGTATAGTTCTGGAACGCCATACCTGCATTACCTGCTTCGAGGAAGGTGAGTGCATAAATGGTCGCACTTGGTTTCAGCGTAATCGGGTAACGCAATTCCATGGTAAACTTGGTATACATGTTCGAACCATAGGTATTGGTACTTAAACTGTAATCTTTGTAACCACGCAGCGAAACGTAATCGGTACCGTACATGTTGTAACCCGACATACCCGATCCACCTACGATAAATCCTTCAAAAGGCGACTGCCTGTTTTTATCGTAGTAACCCAGGAATCCGAATTCGAACGCAGTACGCAGTACCAGGTTGGTATTTTTAGTTAGCGGATTATACAACTGTCCTTTAAACAACCATTTGTGGTATTCAATCCATTTGTATTTATCAGCATTCGACACATCGGGACTCGAATAATCTACCCCGTTAAACAAAGAGTAAGGAGGCGTAAGTTTCAGTGCCAGCGAAAAGCTCGAACCGCTGCGCGAATACAATGGATTATCTACAGAACTTCTTCCGAATACGGTTTTAAAATTGAAGTTGTTTGCTGTTCCGTTCACTTCTCCGTTTTCGTCGGCCAAGAACGGGAAATAGCTGCTCATATTCTGGAGCTTATAGTGCTCGAACGAGAGTTCGTGATACACCGTAAAGTAGTCATCGGGCCACGACAGGCGGTAACCATAACCTAAAGCCAAAGCTGTAGTTTCCCAGATCCGGTCCTTGCTGTTATCATCGTTTTCCGAATCGTAGTTATAGGAATACGTTGGGTAATAACTACCATAACCGCCATAACCGCCATAAGGATTGTAACCACCACCGTAAGAACTGTACGGATTATAATAACTACCGCCATAATACGAGTTGCCATAACCGTAATTGTTGTAATTCTGGTAGTATTTATTAGCACTGTAATTTACTCGTGAATGCGAAAGCGAAACCGAGAATGAATTTGGTTTCTTACCTCCTAACCAGGGCTCCATAAACGACAAACTTACGGTACGGTAATAACGTCCGCTGGTTTGATAACGCAAACTCAGGGTTTGACCATCGCCGGTTGGCAGCGGGCGCCATGCTTCCTTGTTAAAAATGTTACGCACCGAGAAGTTGGCAAATTTCAAACCTACCGATCCTACAAACATACCGGCACCCCAACCACCTGAAAGCTCGATCTGGTCGTTGGCTTTTTCCTGCAACTGGTATTCAATATCCACAGTCCCGTCTTCGGGGTGTGGCTGTACATCGGGGTTTATCGCTTCCGGATCGAAGTGTCCCAACTGGGCCAATTCCCTGTACGAACGCATGAGCAGGGTTTTGCTGAACAGGTCGCCCGGAAATGTTCGTAATTCGCGTCGTGCCACATGCTCGTGAGTTTTGGTGTTTCCCACAATTCGCACTTCGTTGATGGTGGCCTGTTTGCCTTCGTAAATACGCATTTCGTAATCGATGGTATCCTTGTCGATATTCACCTCAACCGGTTCGAGGTTGAAAAACAGGTAACCTTTATCGAGGTACACATTGTTCAAACCTTCGTCGTTATCGAAAAGACGCTTATCGAGTATTTTTTGGTTGAATACATCTCCTCTTTTAATACCTAAACGCATGCTTAAGTAATCAGAAGGATACACCGTATTTCCCACCCATTTGATGTCGCCGAAGTAGTATTTATCACCTTCTTCAACATCAATATCAATGTCGACACGTGTTTTTTGTTTCCGTCCAACCTGAACCTGCGAAATCGAATCATCCACAATTACGGCGTCGCGGTAACCTTTCTCGTTGTATTTATCAATCAGGTTGATTTTATCCTTATCGTACTCTTCTTGCAGGAATTTCTTTGTTTTGAAGAAATTGCGCAACGATTTTTCGTTGGTTTTCTTCATGGCACGTTCGAGCGTCACGTCGCTAAGTGCCTCGTTTCCCTCAATTTCGATGTTATTAACTTTTACCTTTTCCTTTTTATCCACATAGATATCGAGGATCACGCTGTTGTTTTGCGTGGTATCGTCGCGCTGCACAATATTTACTTCGGTATTCAGGAATCCTTTGGCATGAAAAATACCCATAATGGTACGTTCGGCACTGTTCACCTGGTGATCGGTGATCTGGCTACCACGCAACAAAAGTACTTTTTCGGTAATATCATCTTTTTCCGATTTCGAAACGCCATAGAAATTAACGTCTGCCAGACGCGGGCGTTCCTGCAGATAAATATCGAGCCAAATGTTGTTGCCAATAACTTTGGTTGCTGTGATTTTTACATCGGAAAACAAACCCTGCTGCCACAGTTTTTTGATGGCTTGGGTAATCTCGTCGCCGGGAACCATGATTTCGTCCCCCACTTTCAGTCCTGATAACTGGATCAGAACAGTTTTATCGAGGTAGCGAATTCCGGAAACCTGAATATCAGCAATGGTATATTCCTGAGCGCTCGAATAATAAATAGAAAAATTTGTGCTGTCAAGCTCTTCCTGCGCCATCAATGGCGGAGCCAGGAATATTGAAAGCAATAAAAGGGTTATCGTCGATCTTAAAAATTTACTCATACAACTAGCTCGTTAACTGTTCTCTGGTTTTTCCGAATCTTCTTTCTCTGTTCTGGTAATCTACAATCGCCTCAAAAAGGTCCTCTTTCCTGAAATCGGGCCATAACTTTTGCGTAAAATACAATTCGGAATAAGCAATTTGCCACAAAAGAAAATTACTAATCCGGTATTCACCGCTGGTCCTAATCAACAATTCAGGTTCAGGCACTTCGCTTGTCGACAAATAGCTACTGAACAGGTCATGATCAATGGTTTCTATATCTATTTTCTGGCTGGCAACATCCTGCGCTATCTTTTTTGTAGCGTTCAAAATGTCCCATTGTCCGCTGTAACTAAGGGCGAGAATCAAATTCAGGCCTGTATTGTTTTTTAAGCGGTCTTTACATTTATTCAAATTTTCAAGAACGTGAGCAGGCATGGGATCCAGGTCCCCGATGGCATCCAGCCGCACATTATTTTCCATCAACGAATCGGTTTCTGCTTCAATGGCCTGCACCAGCAATCCCATTAAGGCTTCAACTTCTTCCCTGGGACGGTCCCAGTTTTCGGTAGAAAAAGCATAAAGCGTAAGGTGTTGAACACCAATTTCGCCGGCTCCTTCAACCACCGAGCGAACCGATTCCACACCGTGTTCGTGCCCAACTACACGAATCTTGCCATGACGCTCAGCCCATCTGCCGTTACCATCCATAATGATGGCAACATGCTTTGGTATCTTGTTGTTATCTATCCTGTCTCTGAACGACATCATTCTTAATCTTTACTTTGGTAAGCAGGACAAGCTTTTTTACCGATATAAACTTTATAGGTAACATGAACTCCCAGGTATCCTGTCCAGTCGTTGTTATGATTTTGCGACGTGTAGTTAACCGTTTCGCCGATATCATTCACAAACGACAAGGGATCATCCAGGTCATCCAGTTTGTCACTCATGTGTTTTCTCATTTGGTATTCAACCCCAACACCAAGCCGTTGCCCGATGGCCCATTTCACACCAATACCAAAAGGCAGGGTTGGCACAACCAGCGACTCTTCCCTGTCGTTAGCTACAGGTTTGCCTGTGGCATCGTAATCTATTTCCGGGTAATTGGGATTAAACGTATAAATATCTTCGGGCCTAAAGTTATAGGTGTAGTACGACACTCCCAAACCAAGTGTAACGTATGGACTGAATTTCATTTTTTTTGATCCCAACACGTATTTCAGGTAATTGATTTCTGCCTGAACGGTAAGATCCTGAACGCCTTTATCAAAGCTCCATTCAGCATTCTCGACCATTCCGTCCCGCGACATTGAACCAGTTAAAAACATGGCACGTAACCCGACACGGGCGTTAAAATTATATCTGAAGTAAGCTCCAAAATTCAAATTTAGTTTATCAAACGGAGTGTTGTCGTCCATATCTCCCCATACGGTTCCTGTCCCACCCCAAATTCCGATATCCGCTGTTTTTTGTGCATGTCCTGATAAGGTTATCAAAACTATTGCAAACACCAATAGTAGTTTCTTCATCTTGGTATTCAAATTCGTTTCTTTAACAATGGTTTTGGACATGTTATTTTCTCGTTCTATCCGCTTTGTTTCGCCGGTAATTTTCAGGTGTCTCCCGCTTGTTGATCTTTACGTGTTTTTTCACAAATCAAGGCTTGGTTCGGTCCCAAAAACCACTCTCATAAACAATTGAATATCAGCAAATTTGATCGTTTTAAAACGACACTCTTTTTGTTTATAAAAGCTACAAAAGTAATATAATTCTAAAAATAACATAACCCAATGCTATTATAAAACACAAACAAAGATTAAAAATTGTTAAGTAGGCACGGAAATTCAGTTTCTACGGTCGATTCCCCACATTAGCTTGTTTCTGAGCGTGTAGAAAAAGGGCTGTTCAGGAAGCTGTAAAGTCTTCAATTTAAAGCGTGCTTTTTTTACGGTAATTACGGTTGAGAATTCAACGGCTACCGAACGTGAATCGAGCGAGGTGAGGTAGTTCGAACCACGGCCTTCAACTTTTAAGGTGATGGTGCAGTTATCGGGAACCACAATCGGACGAATGGTCAGGTTGTGCGGTGCCATTGGAGTAATTATAATATTCTCGGAATTTGGAGTCAATATCGGCCCGCCAACACTTAGCGAATAGGCTGTTGATCCGGTTGGTGTGGCAATAATCAAACCGTCGGCCCAGTAATTGTTCAGAAATTCGCCATCAATATAAGCTGCCACGTTCAACATCGATGAGTTGTCGGTTTTCAGTACCGTCATTTCGTTCAGCGCATAATTAAAGTCGAGGTTTTCGCGATCGGAAAACTCAATTTCAAGCATGGTACGCTCAACTACTTTGTAATTTTTACTGAATATATTAACGAGGGCATCGTTCACCTGATCTTCCGAAATGTCGGCCAAAAAACCAAGCCGGCCACTGTTCACGCCAATTACGGGTATCGAAAAATTACGGATCAGCAATACCGACTGCAAGAAGGTTCCATCGCCGCCAACACTAAATATATAACTGTTATCCGGATCGAAATCGGTATGTGAATGAAAAAATGATGTGTAGTATGTTTTCGACTGTAATTCTTCGGTAATAAAATTGTAGAATGGTTTGTACAACTGCACCTCGATTTCGCGTGCCTGCAAAAAGCCAAAAAACTCCTGAAGAACCGGAACAAAATCATCGGAAACCTGGGTGCCAAAAACTGCTACCTTCATGAATTGCGGTTTAAATGTTCATAAATTTCATGAACTGATCGTATCTGTCTTTATAAAGGTCATTTAACATCGACTCATCCTGGTAAACGGCTTTTACATTGTAATCGTATCGCATCAGCGCCTGCACCACACCCGAAAGCTCAACTGTGTTTAACTTCATAATCAGGTCGATGTTGCTGATCCCCGGTTTACGATCGATAAAGAAACTTAGTATCCTTACATCGTTACTTTCAATAATCTGGCAAACCTGGGAAACGGAATAATCACCAACTGTGGTTTCAATAACTATAACTCCCCCAATTTCCTGCAACGAGAATAGGCTGGCAAACCTTCGGGCCAAATCGTACAAGGTAATGGCACCCACGTAATAATGATCATCATCGAGAACAGGCAGCACACTAATTTTTAGCTTGTACATCACTACGGCCAGTTCAAAAATATGCTGACTGACGTGGGCGTGGGTGGTGTTCAGTTTATCCAGTTCTTTAGAGATAGGTTCATCAACCAGGTTCAGGTCGTATATTAACTTATCCGAAACCAATCCTAAATACTTCGAGTCGTCAACTACCGGAATATGCGACACCCGGTACACATCCATGTGACTCAGTGCTTTTCGCCCTTTTTCATCGCTTCTAACCGAAGGAATGGCATCCGATATGAGTTGTTCTGCTAACAAAACTTTAGTTTAAACGTTATTCGTTCAGCCCGAAAATTGTAACTTCGCTAATCAAAATTAGTATAAAATGACCAGGCTTAGTGTAAATATAAATAAAATTGCAACACTGCGAAACTCGCGTGGAGGTCAGGTGCCAAGCGTTAAAATGGCCACCATAAAATGTCAGGAATTTGGAGCACAGGGAATTACCGTACACCCCCGCCCCGATGAGCGCCACATTACCCGCAAAGATGTTTACGAAATTAAACCTCTGATTACCACAGAATTTAATATTGAAGGTTATCCAAACGAAGATTTTCTTCGCATGGTCACCGAAGTGCTACCCGACCAGGTAACACTTGTTCCCGACTCAGATAAACAGTTAACCAGCGACCACGGTTGGGACACCTGGAAACACATGGGTTTTCTGAAAGAAGTGATTGCCCGTTTAAAAGAAAGCGGTATACGCACTTCGATTTTTGTTGATCCGGATGAAGAAGCGGTTGAAGGTGCTGCCGAGATTAAAACCGACCGCATTGAGTTATACACCGAACCTTATGCAACACTCTACCCCATTGACCGCAACAAGGCAATAGAGGCTTTTGTGCATGCAGCAAAAGTTGCAGAGAACCTCGGGATTGATGTAAATGCCGGTCACGACCTGAGTCTGGAGAATTTGAATTTTATGTACCACAAAATACCCAATCTAAAAGAAGTCTCAATCGGACACGCCTTAATTGCCGATGCGCTTTACCTGGGGCTGGAAACAACCATTCAGAAATACTTGGATTGTTTGAAGTAATTTCTGGATACTCGATTTTGGATACTGGGTACTCGATGTTCGATACACGAAACTCGTAGCTCGCAGCTAATTACTAAAAACATGGAATTATTTTATCGTAAAGAAGGTAGCGGATCGCCGCTTGTTGTTGTACATGGATTGTATGGCTCGTCGGATAACTGGCTGAACATCGGGAAACGATTGGCCGAAAAGCATACGGTTTATATGATCGACCAGCGCAACCACGGCCGTTCGCCATTTGCGGAAACGCATACTTACGACGATATGCGAGACGATTTGGAAGAGTTCTTTATTAAGCACAACATTGAAAAAGCAACTTTACTGGGGCACAGTATGGGAGGCAAAGTAGCGATGTGGTTTGCTGCTGATTTCCCCGAACGTATAGAAAAACTGGTAATTGCCGATATAGCCCCAAAAGACTACCTTCAGTTGAAAGATGAAAGTCAGTTCTATTTGCATCGAAACATTTTGCTGGCCATGCAGGAAATCGATTTTTCGCAGGTAAAATCACGAAACGATGTGGATGATTTTATGGCTGAAAAAATTGATGATGCACGAATCCGGCAATTTCTGCTAAAAAATGTAGAGAAAAACAAAACAAGCAAACGATACCAGTGGCGGGTAAACGCTGAAGTTTTATACGATTACCTTGAAGAAATTGTAGGTGGCGTAAATAAAAGCTGGCTCGACGATCGTCTTCCAATTACGGCTTATCCGGTTATTTTTATCCGTGGGCTGCTTTCTAAGTATATCCAGGATGAAGACAAAGACCTGATTAAGGAAATTTACCCCGATGCCAACATTGTTGATATTCCAAATGCAGGTCATTGGTTGCATGCCGAGAGTCCCAAAGAATTTATGAAAGCTGTGATGTTGTGCTGTTAAAGCAGCCAACCGAATTAGTCAATTATTTTAAAAATCAGTCTTGTATTGATCGATGTATACAGCGTTAATTTGTTACCGTTGATTTGGAAACGCCTCGTTTTTCTTAACTCTGAAGAAAACGTTTCCTCCCAATAAGCCGATTCATTCCCCACACATCCTCTAAGGGTTTGGTGACATTTAAGAATTTTCAATTCATTTCCATTCGAAAGCTCATATTCACCTCCCATACCGTTACACGAAAATGAGCCCCCAAAAGTCCCGTCCTCATGAAAAGAAATATAACCGCCAACGCCATCCGCACATTCTTTCTTGTATGGTCGTTCTTTAACTTTTCCTAACAGCTCCCATGTGTTGTATAAATCATAGTCGGTCTGAATGTCAATTGTGGTATCAAAACATTCCGGATTTTCGTCTTCATCACAGGACAAAAAAGCCAGATTCAAAATCAACAAAAGAAATAAGTATTTGTATTTCATAGTTCAGGTTTTAAACTAAAGATCAAAATGCTGTCAAAAAGGTTGCGTAGCAATAAAATGAACTTACCAGAAATTAGCCAGCAGAAATACTATGATCACAAAAATACCCACCAAAGCTGCTACAAAGAAATAGTCGGCAATTCGTTCGCTGTTTTCTGCTCTTTTACTCCTTTTTGTCCGGATCGATACAGATGAAAACAAGGATGAGATAATCAGCAGAAAAGCAACTCCTGAAGTTAGCTCATCGATCAAAACATTTTCGGCGTGATTGGTTAAATGCAAGGAAGTTATTATAAAGAGGCAAAATCCCAGTAGATTTGCTGCTGTACCTAAAATATGTTGCGATGTTTTATTGGGCATATACATTCATTTAGTTTTCAAGCTCTAATAGTCGGGCCAGGTAAAAATTTCATTCGAAAATCGCCTGAAACAAGCCTTCGAAAGTTAAGCAAAATAATTTCCGTCATTCATTATTCAGACCTTATTTATTACATTTACCTTTCTAAATTATGTTTATATGCAGGAAACTGTCATTAGCAGTGTTGAAGTCATAAAACTCAACATTCCATACAAAGAACCATTTGTAATTTCATTGGGAGTTATACCCTCTGCCACCAATGTGGTGGTTAAAATAAACACCAACACCGGGCTAACCGGAATTGGCGAATGTGCTCCCTTTGTGTTCATTGTGGGAGAAACGCAGGAAACCGTTTTCGAACTGGCTCAACAGATCGGAAAACTGCTGAAAGGCAAAGATCCATTTGCAATTGAAGACCGGCTGGCGGAAATCGACCGGGCAGTCCAGGGAAATCCAACCATGAAAAGTGCTTTCGACATGGCTTTGTATGACCTGCTTGCCAAACAGGCCAATCTTCCGCTATACAAACTATTGGGTGGAAGCAACACCCGTGAAATTTACACCGATATGACCATCAGCATCGGATCGCCGGAAAAAATGGCCAATGATGCTTTGGAATTCAAGAAGGCAGGTTTCCCTGCCATTAAACTAAAATTGGGCACCACCACTGAAGCCGATGTAGCACGTGTAAAAGCCATACGCGAAGCCGTGGGTATGGACTACCCCATCAGGATCGATGCCAACCAGGGCTGGGATCCGGTTACAGCCATAAAAACGCTGAACGAACTGAATAAATACAACATTGAACATTGCGAGGAACCTATTCCGCACTGGAACAATAAAGAATTGGTGCGTGTTCGTGAAAACAGCCCGATATCGATTATGGCCGATGAATCTGTTTTTGATCATCACGACGCATTCCGCCTGGCAAGTATGGGCGCCTGCGACTATTTCAATATCAAGTTCTCCAAATCCGGTGGAATTTACAACGCATTGAAAATTGTTGCCGTTGCCGAATCAGCAGGTATAAAATGCCAGGTAGGTTGCATGTCCGAATCACGCTATGCCCTTACAGCGTTGATGCATGTTGTGGCTGCCCGCAAATCCATTGTCCATTACGACATCGATTCCTCGCTAATGCTGGCTGAAGATCCTGTTACCGGAGGAATTGAATACAAAGGCAATGGTAAATGGGAGCTTGGTGACACGCCCGGCATCGGAGCCGGTTTCGACGAAAGCTACCTGGAAAACATGGAACGAGTTATTGTTTAACCGTACACTTTTACAACCTTGAATTTGAAACCGCAGTATATTATCGATGGCGTTACGGGAACAGAGACGATCGTAAATGGTAAAAAATATTTGTATTTCGCCGGCACCGGCTACTTTCAGCTAAACGCACATCCTGAGCTAATAAAAGCAGCCAGTGATGCAACTTTGAAGTACGGAATTGCCACGGCCACTTCGCGTGCAATAACCGGGAACTCACACCTATTGATAGAAATAGAGAAAAAAGCCGTCGACTTTTTTAATACCGAAGATGCCGTTTACCTTCCATCAGGCTACCTCACAAACATCGCCGGACTTCAGGCGCTAAATGAATTGAATACGTTCGATATTATTTTTCTCGATGAAGGTGCACATTACAGCCTTTGCGAAGGAGCAAGAACCGTTGATAAGCCTTTAATCTTATTTAACCACTGCGACACAGAAGATCTGAAACAAAAACTCGAACAGCATTTGCAACCGGGGCAGCGTCCGCTTATAGCTTCCGACGGATTGTTTCCGATTCGTGCTAAAATTGCTCCGATTGAAACTTACCTGGAACTCGCCGATATATACAATGGTACGGTATGGATTGACGACGCGCACGGTGTTGGAATTCTCGGTGAGAACGGTCGCGGTACATGCGAGCACCTGGCACTGAAATCTCCCCGGCTGTTTATGGGAGCCACTTTATCAAAAGCATTTGGCGCCTACGGTGGTATCATTCCGGGAACGGCCAGATTTATTCAGCAAATAAAATCGGGAAGTGTAATGACCGGTTCCAGCTCACCCATGCATGCTGCCGTCGCCGCGGGAATTAAGGGACTCGAGATTGTACAGCAGCATCCCGAAATGCGGGAAAAACTGTGGGCGAACGCCCGCTATCTGAAGGAACAGATGCGCTCAATCGGAATTCAAACCGAAGACAATGAATTGCCCATTGTGGCCTTTTCGCCGGGAAATATGGAAACCATGACAAAAATCCACCAGGAATTGATGGAAAAAGGCGTTTACATCCAATTTGCAAATTACAAGGGTTCGGGAAACGATGGCATTTTGCGTATTGTCGTTTTCTCTACTCACACTCAAACGCAGATTAACATACTGACAGAGAAACTCGATAGTGCAATGAGGAAGTTCATTTCCTGAAAATCCAGCTCCTTTAAGGCATTTCTTAACCTTCCATAGCTCCAGGGCAATTTTATTTAAAGGAGGCAATTTGCATTTTATTAAATAATGTCCTACATCTTAAAATGTAGAGAAAAACTAGCAAAATTCAATTGAAATATTATATTTGTCATACAAATTTCCATCAGTTTTAGTTTGTTATGAAAAGAATTGCTGTTATTGTTTTACTGGTACTTTTCGCCTCATCCGCATTTGCCCAACTTCGTGCATTAGCGAAGAAAAAACACAACGTTAACCGTACTTTGAAACAGGTGGTAGAATACCCCGAATTTACAACTGCTGGTTTTGCATTTCTTGCCATCGATATCAATTCAGGTGCTGTTGTTGCTCAATACAACGCGGATAAATGTCTGAAGCCGGCCTCCACACAAAAGCTAATTTCAACAGCTACTGTTCTTGAATTACTCGGGCCTGATTGCCGGTTTGAAACCACCATTGAATATACCGGCGAAATTGACCGAACAAATAAAATATTACACGGCGATATCATCATCAAAGGCGGCGGAGATCCAACGCTTGGCTCAAAATATTTCGACACAACAAAAGATCATCAGTTTTTAAACGATTGGGTAACTGCCATAAAAGCTGCCGGAATTGATTCCGTAGCGGGCCGAATCATTGCTGACGATCGCATATATAGCAACGAAGTTCCTCCGGGATGGTCGTGGTCGGATATGGGAAATTATTACGGTGCAGGCCCGTGTGGATTGTCGATTTTCGATAATTACTATTCCTTGTATTTCGATACCAACAATTTTGGTGACACGGTCCGGATTGCGAAAATTAAGCCCGAAATTGCAGGATTGACCTTTGACAATACAATTACTGCCGACTCCATCATTTACGATGATTCATACATTTACGGAGCTCCGTATACCTACAACAGGTACATTCGAGGTCATCTGCCAATTCACAGAAACAGTTTTGAAGTAAAGGGTTCGCTGCCAGATCCTGCGCTAACAGCAGCCATTGCACTAGATTCATCATTAAAACTTGAGAGAGTCGGCACTGAGCGCGCTCCAACTACAGTTGAATTGGAAAAAGTGAATCCGGGAAAAGCCACGAAAGTCCTTTACACAACCTACTCGCCAACGCTTTCAGAAATTATTGAACAAACCAATGTACACAGTGTAAATTTATTTGCCGAACATTGCCTGATACAGGCCGGCGTTGCAATGGGGGCAGCTCCCGAAACAGAAATCGCTGCTGATTCTATGGTTTCATTTCTGGAGAAAAATGGAGTAGATACCCGGGGAATGCAAATATTCGATGGTAGCGGACTATCGCATTACAATGCCATTTCGCCACGACAAATGGTGGCTCTGCTGACTCACATGAAAAAGGAAAGTCCTTACTTCGAAACCTTTTTCCACTCAATGGCAAATGCCGGTGAAACCGGAACCATCAGAAATATGTTTAAGGGAACAGCAGCCGAAAGGCAATTGCGTGCCAAAAGTGGAACAATTAACAAAGTAAAAGCCTATGCCGGTTATGTGACATCGGAATCCGGTCGCGAAATTGCTTTCTCGATGGTGGTAAATAATTATAGCTGTTCATCATCGGAAGCCAGAGATCAGCTGGAAAAGCTGATGGTTTCGCTGGCAGAATTGAAAAAATAAAATTGTATGAAAAATTACTTAGATACTTTTAACACACTCAAAACCCCATTTTACTGGTACGATATGGATTTACTTGATCGTACTTTGATAAGCGTTAAACAAGAAGCCGATAAATACGGATTTCATGTTCATTATGCGGTAAAAGCGAATGCCAATCTGCCCATTCTTGAAAAAATTCGAGAATACGGTTTTGGAACTGATTGCGTGAGTGGCAACGAAGTGCTGCGCTCGCTGGAAGCCGGTTTTAAACCAAAAGAAATTGCTTTTGCAGGCGTTGGAAAAACCGATGAAGAAATTGCGATTGGCATCGAAAATGACATCTTCTCGTTTAATGTAGAATCGATTCCTGAACTGGAAGTGATCAATGAGATTGCGGCAAAACTTGGTAAAAGCACCAATGTGAGTCTTCGTCTGAATCCAAATGTGGCTGCAAATACGCACGAATACATCACAACCGGACTGAATGAAAACAAGTTTGGCATTAATATGATGGATATGGAGGAAGTGCTGAAGGTTTTGAAAACACTCAGTCACATCAAACTCACTGGCATTCATTTCCACATAGGTTCGCAAATAACTGATTTGAATGACTTTAAAAAATTGTGCGAACGGATCAATCAAATTCAGGACTGGTTCGAAGAACAGGATATAAAGCTGGAACACATCAACGCTGGCGGCGGACTGGGCATCGATTACCAAAATCCCGACGAAAACAGCGTTCCCGATTTCGCGAGTTATTTCAAAATTTTTGCAGAACATTTGAAACTGCGACCAAATCAACAGTTGCATTTCGAACTGGGCCGGTCGATTGTCGGTCAGTGTGGTTCGCTGCTTACAAAAGTGTTGTATGTAAAAAAAGGTGTGCAAAAGCAATTTGCCATTGTCGATGCCGGCTTTACAGAACTGATCAGGCCGGCACTGTACCAGGCCTACCATGAAATTGAAAATATTTCCTCCACACTTCCTGAAGAAAAATACGATGTAGTTGGGCCGATTTGCGAATCGACCGACTTCTTCAGAAAAGACGTAACACTTGCAGGAACAAAACGCAACGATATTATTGCAATAAAAAGTGCCGGCGCTTACGGTCAGGTTATGACGAGCCAATACAACCTGCGCACACCGGTAAAAGCCTATTATTCAGACAAACAAAACAAGTAAGAATGTACAGAAACTTATTTTTTATAATGCTCACCCTCCTTCCTGTTTTCAGTATAGCACAGTCGCTGATTCCTTATTCCGAAATGGAGGAAAAAAGCGACATCTGCAACCATATTGACGGCCTTAAATCAGCAGAAGCTGAATCAGATAATCCCCTACTCGATGCCTACGATATTACCTTCACAAAAATCGATATTGAAAGCGGCAACAGTTCAGATTATATTCGGGGTTATGCCTACATAGAAGCTAAAGTCACTGCCGATCAGCTGAGTAATTTTGTAATAGAACTGGCTCAGAATATGCGAATTGATTCTATTCAGTTTAATGGGAACACAGTTCAATATAGCCGGAGCGGAGCTGAAATCAATATCGGAATCAATAATCCACTTTCTAAAGAGGAAGCCTTTTCGGCAACCATTTATTATCGTGGTTACGGAAACGACGATTCCGATTATGCAGGCGGCTTGCACCATACGGCAAGCAGCACCTTCAATTACGATCACCTCACCTATTCTTTTACACAACCTTTTGGGGCTAACCTGTGGTTTCCATGCAAGCAGAAAATGAATGACAAAATCGATTCGCTTCATGTTTTTGTAACCACCTATGCCAGCGAAAAAGTATCGTCGAACGGGGTTTTGACCAACGTTGTTGAATTGCCAGGGAACAAACGACGCTACGAATGGAAAACAAAATATCCGATAGCCTACTACCTGGTGGCATTCAATATTTTCGATTATACGGAATACAATTTTTACACGCATCCCGAAGGATTCAGCGATTCCATTTTTATTCAGAACTTTCTGGTCGATCAGGCACATGTAAATGCCATGAAAGATGAGATCGACCGCACGCACGACGCAATGAACCTGTACTGTAATCTTTTCGGAATGTATCCCTTCAGCGACGAAAAATACGGACACACAATTTGGGGAAAAGGTTTTGGAATGGAACACCAGACCATGACATCAATGCCTTATAACATCGATTTCAGACGGCTGTCGCACGAACTCAGCCACCAGTGGTTTGGCAACTCGGTAACCTGTGGCTCGTGGCAGGATATCTGGCTGAATGAAGGTTTTGCCACCTATTTCGATTACCTGGCTATTAAAACCATTATTTCAGAGCAGGCCGGAAAAGACAGAATGAATTATTACCATTCAAAAGCAATGGATTATGTGAATGGCAGTGTTTATGTTCCGGATGCGGCGGCGCATCTCGAAAGCCGGATTTTCAATTACAGTCTGTCGTATTGCAAGGGCGGTGCTGTTTTGGGCATGCTTCGCAACGAACTTCAGGATGATGAATTGTTTTGGCAGGTGCTCCGGAATTACCTCGAAAAATTTAAAGGAGGATTTGCCAGAACACGTGACTTTCAGCATGTGGTTGAAGAAACTTCGGGAAAAGATTTTGCCTATTTCTTCGATCAGTGGATCTACGGCGAAGGTTTTCCAACGCTTTACGGCGACTGGTATCAAAGAGACGGGAAACTAACAATGATTGTGAAGGAGCAAACGTCAAGCACCAATACAACCTCCTTGTTCAAAATGCAGGTTCCCTATCAACTCAATTTTGAAGACGGAAGCGACAGTACCATCGTTCTGTTTCAGGAAAGCAGAAATCAGACCTTTGAAATTCCCTTGGATAAAGCAGTTAAAAGTATATACATCGACGCGGAAAATAAGATCCTGAATAAGAACCTGGGGATGACTAAAATAACGCCAACTTCGGTGAACACCAATAGTCTGTTGGATTGCAAAGTTTACCCCAATCCTTTCAGTGATGAAATTTCAGTTATTACGTCCGAAATTGGAGCTGATTCGAAACTAAGTATTTATAACGCCGGGGGAATTCTTGTGTTAGAACAAATACTTGGTAGTATGAATGAATCGATTGATGCTTCAACCTTGAGATCAGGAATGTACATCGTTGAAATCAGTTCTGAAAAAGGCTTTTTCCGACAGAAATTGATAAAACAATAAGCGATAATTTGTAACCGGAATAGCTTCCTTTTGGCAGTTTCATCAATTGTTTTCGCGGAAAGGTAAGACGAATCAAGAAACAGCCTTATCAAGTAGTTTCAACGTTTTTTTACCCGCATTCAATCTGGCTTTAACACCCGTAGGAAGTGTTATTTTTGAACTGATATGACCAAAAGGTAAGCCGTAAACAACGGGAATACCTAAAGGCTTTAGGAGGTCGGTAATTGCCTGTTTTAAGGTAAGCGAAGGCTCTTCTTCGTTATAATCGCAGCCGTTAAAAATACCAAGCGCAATTCCGGCAGCTTTTTTCAGATTTGTAGCATACAATAAGTGAAAAAGCATTTTATCGATCCGGTAGATCTTTTCATCAGTTTCTTCCAGGTAAACGATCTTGTTTTCAAAGTCAGGCTCGAATTTGCTTCCGATCATTGAATCCAATACACTCAGGTTTCCACCAATCAGTATTCCTTCAGCTTTTCCTTCCGATATGGCATACAGATCATATTCAGGATTTTCTTCGGTTTCCGCTTCCCGTTCGTAGGAATACTTGTATTTACCCTGCGATTTCATCAACACGTTTTCGAAGGCCTCCATCGTAAAATTGTTAAACGACGAAACTCCAACCGGCCCGTGAAAAGTCACCAATCCGGTGCGTTCGAAAATCACTGAAAGCAGTGCTGTAATATCGCTGTAACCAATCAAAGCCTTTGGATGTTGTTTAATCAGTTCGTAATCCAGCATATCGAGAATTCGAATGGCCCCATATCCGCCTCTAACACACAAAATTGCATCCACTTTGTCGTTGGCAAACATGTGCATCAACTCATCCGCTCTTTCAGTGTCGGTTCCTGCAAAATAACCATACTGCGATAGCACACTTGGTAAATAGTAGGTTTTAAATCCGAATTCTTTGAGTTTGCTCGCTGTGTTTTTGAGTTGTTCTTCTGTGATCGGACCTCCAGGCGTTACCAGGCCAATAGTGTCCCCTTTCTGCAAGCGCCGGGGTAAAATATTCCGTATCGACTTGTTCGAATATCCTTCGTTTTCTCCGGCGAGTAATTTTGATAAAGGCGTTACAGATACAGCTGTGAGTGCTGCTGAACTTTCAATAAATCTTCTTCGGCTGATCATTTTTATACGTTTGGTTTTATAAAGAAAGACAATCTTTTGGATTGTCTTTCTTATTACTTTTCAAGTTTTTAGCTATTTATTGGACACCTGAACGTGTATCCCACCAAATCTGGTAGCCCCAGTAATCGTGAACTTCATTCACGTCGGCTGGAACATTGGCACTGTTCAGTTTCCTTTCGGAGTCGGGATAAGAAAAACGGAATGGCGGACGATTATGGCCACTGTGAACCGAGTTTACCGCAGGCGAAAGCGCCGGAACATCAGTCCGTCGCATTTCTGCCCAGGCTTCCCAGCTCTGACGGAAAAGTGCAATCCATTTTTGCAGGTAAACCTGGTTCAGATCGTTTGCAAATTCTACATCAAATCCTTCAATGTAATTCGAAATGTCCCTTCTGCCTATTCCATATTCCTCGCAAGAAGCTGTAATGGCCGATTCGTAGGCATCTTTGGCGCTGCCATTAACGAACCCGCGCATAATGGCTTCGGTTCTGATAAACTGTACTTCAGCAAATTTCAGGAAATACACAGAACCACCGGGATTATTTACAAAAAGGTCGTTTACGCGCGAGTATTTGATATCGGCATCTTTACCAACTTCCAGACCACTGTACGTACCATCGGTAAGAGGTGCGGCGTAGAATTCCAAACGCGGATCTTCCAGATCGTTCATAACATCAACGATCGGTTTCGCCATCCAGTCGTCACCAATTGAACTGTGACGGGCTGTCCATGGCTCAATCCAGTCTTCATCGCCCGGGTAAGCAAGAAAAGCGTTATCCTCGTTGCTGGTAAAAACCGGATAGACATCGGGATTGCTGAGAATCTTCGAAATCTCTGCTTTTGCAGTTGTTTCATCCACATTCGACATCCGGATGGCAACACGCAGGTGCAGCGAATTACAAAATTTCTTCCATTTGGTGATATCGCCATAATACAGCAGGTCGCCGGCTCCCAGCAAACCATTCTCAGCTCCCGGAACCAGTTTCTCGTTGGCTTCATCCAACGTTTTAAGCAAATCGGCATAAATGGCTTCTTCCGAGTCATATTTTGGATGAATCAAACCATCGGCTCCCTGACCGGCTTCGAAATACGGAACTTTACCATACACATCGGTAACCATTTGCATCGCGTATGTTTTTAACACCGTAGCAGCCGCCCATAGATTGTTATTCTCGTTCTCCAGTGCACCTTCAATTACAAAGTTCACATTCGAAAGTGTTGACCGGTAGGTGCCGTTCCACATATCGGTACTTGGGCTTCCCTGGTAGTTGGTAACCGTGGTATAAGTCCCTTTAGTTACATGTCCGACATAAGCGGCCGGATATTCCATTTCTGTTGTTCCAAAACGCTCGGTGATGTCTTCAATCACATTCGCGAAGACGTTAGTCAACGGAGCAATATCCGGGTTGTTCGGATTGGTATTGATCTCTTCAAAGTTCTGTGTACAAGAGGATAAAACAAGAACTGCCGAGCTAAATAATGTTATCAATATTTTTGTTTTCATTGTAAGTCGGTTTTAAAATTTCACATTAAGTTTAAATCCTATCGTACGAGAAGGTGGCAGCTGATAAGCTTCCAGTCCTGCTCCTGCCAGAGTACTACCTGATGCTACTTCAGGATCGATATTAACATCGTTGCTTTCGTGGGTATAAAGCAGTGCCAGGTTACGTCCGTAAACCGACATGGTAAGGTCCTGCAAAAGGATGCTGTTTACGATTTTCTTCGGGAAACGATATGCCAGTACCACTTCTCTGAGTTTCACGTAACTTCCGTCAACGATAGCCAGTTCGGCCCAGTCTCTTGAATTTCGCCAGTAATCGCGTGCTGAAATCACCGATTGATTGGCTTGTCCGCTTACATCTTCTGCTGTTCCGTCGTTGTTCAGATCGAGCATCGTGCCATCTTCGTAAACGCCCTCAGCAATCATTCCTGTTTCACGAATACCTCCTTCAACGGTTGATTGCAGAATACCTGCTTTTTGTCCTACTGATTTTGTCATACTGAACACATCGCCACCAACTCGATAGTCGATCAGTGCAGTCAGGCTAAAACCTTTATACGTGAAAGTATTCCGGATTCCTCCAAAGTAATCGGGATTGATGTTTCCAAGGATTTCTGATTCGGTCGATGTTAAAGGCATACCGTTTCTGTCGACCAGAATATCGCCATTGTCGTTACGGGCAAAAGTGGTTCCGTACAAATCGCCAATTGGTTCGCCGGGAAATGCCATTAGCGACACATCGCCGTAAGAGTAGTAATACGCAAGTTGCAATTCGGTGAGTCCGTCGGCGAGTTCTACTACTTCGCCGGTATTAGTTGCCCAGTTCAATACTATATCCCAACTAAAATCTCGTGTTTTTACAGGAGTTCCGTACAATTGAACCTCGAAACCTTTGTTTAAGATCTCACCGGCATTTTTCATCCATGAACTATAACCTGATGAAACAGGAATATCAACGCTCAAAAGCTGATTTTTGGTAGTGGCATTGTAATATGTCAGGTCGAGTCCCAATCGGTTATTGAAAAACTTCATTTCACCACCTACCTCGAAACTATTGGTAAGTTCTGGTTTCAGGTTGTAGGAAGGCAGTGTTGATTGCGCACCAAAAAGGTTCACGCCGTTAAATGTTGTTCCGATAGAGTAAAAAACAGGCGACAAATTGTACGGCCCGGTATCGTTACCAACAACTGCATAACCACCACGTATTTTGGCATAATTCAACCAGCTTGATTCAAGTCCCAAAGCATCGGTTACAATAAAGCTCAGATTAGCCGAAGGGTACCAGTAGTTCCAGTTGTCGCTTGGCAGGGTCGAACTCCAGTCGCCACGTACGGTCATATCAAGGTATAAATACCGTTTAAAACCAATATTGGCCGAAGCAAAAACACTGTTAGTTACCTTCTTGTATTCGGTAAAACTAACGGTTGGCTCCCCTTCGAAGTTTGAAGTTGAGAAAAAGTCAGGTACAATCAGGTTTGATCCCGAGGTTGTTGCAAAGCGGTCAAAGGCCTGTCGGTAATTTCCACCAATTGTGGCCAAAATATCAAAATCGCCAACTGCTTTTGTTATCTCAAGCAATAAGTCGGCATTGGTTTCTTTTTCAATCCGGTATTGTTCCCAGAAATTTCCATTTGTCGAGAACTCATACATATCGGTCCAGTCGCGGGAATACTGATGATACTTAAATTTACGGTGCTCGTTAAAGAAGTCGGTCCCTACTCTACCAATCAAATCAATTCCCTTCGCAACATTCCAGGTAATGGCAGCATTACCAAATACACGGTTTCTTTCTCTCGACATGGTGTTCTTATACGCATTCCAGTATGGGTTTGGATGTTGCGAATCGTAATCCATCATCCAGTTGAAAGCAGTAGGTTTACCATTGTAAATGATGATATCGTCGTAATGTTCCTTCAGGTACTGTGTATTTACCTGGCGGCCAAACCATGAATTGAATTCCAACAATGGATTCCTCATTGAGTTACCCTGTTGAGGGAGGTTATCGTTCTGAAGGTCGGTGTAGGTTACATTTACATCGAACGACAATTTATCGGTGAGTTTAAACTCCGATTTAATTCCAATATTAATTTGACGCATATCGGTATTCGGAGCTGTACCTTTTTGTGTTTTATGCCCCAGCGTTAATCGGCCATTAGCCTTTTCGCTGCTGGCAGATAAAGCGATATTATTTACCGTTGAAATTCCGGTTTCGTAATAGTCTTTTACGTTATCGGGTTGCGACACCCATGGAGTCGGGATCACATTTCCGTTTTCATCGAGCGGTGAATCCATCTGAGCCACCATCAGGCCGGCATCCAGTCTCGATCCCCAGCTTTCGTCCCAGTCCATCCGGTAACCACTTCCATCCAATCCCCACCGGAATTCTCTCAGGTCGTGAAACTCCTGGTAAGTCAGATCAGAATAGTTTTTTTGCCATTCATATTCACTTCCGTTACGTCCTTGGCCGTATTCATTCTGATAATTGGGCAGAAGGTAAACATTATCGAAAGCTACCGATGATGAAAGCTCAACACCAAGTCCTTTATTCTGGCTGCCTTTTTTTGTAGTGATAAGAATTACACCGTTGGCAGCGCGGCTTCCGTACAAAGCAGATGCACTGGCACCTCGCAGTACCGAAACACTTTCTATTTCTGAAGGATCGATGTCCATAGCGGCATTACCAAAGTCGGTGTACGTACTCGACGACATGGCCGAGTTGATCGTGTTCATGATCGGTGTTCCATCCACCACAAACAAAGCCTGGTTTGATCCCTGAATACTTTTTATACCACGAATAACCACCGATGATGATGCTCCCACCTGCCCGGAAGAAGTAAGTATGCTAACACCTGCAACTTTTCCCGACAGTGCCGAAACAACGTTGGTTGGATTGGCAGCAGCTACTTCGTCGCCACCAACATCCTGGGCGCCATAACCGAGCGCTCGTTTTTCGCGCTTAATACCCATTGCTGTTACAACCACTTCTTCCAGTTGTTCAATGTCTTCTTTTAAACTAACGTTGATCTCAGTTTGAGAGCCAACTGTAACTTTCTCGGTTTTGTAACCTAAAAAGCTAAATACAATAATGTCGGTTCCCGTCGACACCTGAATTGTATAAGCGCCATCCGGTCCTGTGACGGTTCCCACGGTTGTCCCTTCTACCACCACAGAAGCTCCGGGAACTGGATCTCCTGAGGCATCATCAGTAACACGCCCCGTAATACTTGTCTGGGCGAATACCGATAAATTGAGAATTAGCAGGGCAACAAAAAATAATGTTCTTCTCATAATCCTGGTTTTAATTCTATTTATTTCTATTGTTTTCAAATTCCATAATACACTGTTTTTCTTCCACTTAATTCAACACTGCTTGGTCAGCAAAAACAAAAATCCCGGCTTTCACCGGGATTGATGTTCTTATTGGCTATTATTTCTGAATAATCAGCTTCTGAGTTTCGATACTTCCATTGTTTTTCAGAGCTCTAACAATGTACATACCAGTTTCTAAATTGCTTACGTTAACCGATGATCTGCTGCTTTCAACCAATGTGCTGAATACAGTTTGTCCGGCCATGTTAACAATATCGAATCGTTCAACATTTTCAGCCGTGTAATGCAACACATCGCTGGCAGGATTCGGATACAACCTGAATGTGGCTTCATCAACTACCGATTCAACCGCGGTTTCGATTCCAAGTGCACCCAAAGCCTCAACTTCTGCATCGGTAAGACTTATGCTGTAAATCATTACTTTATCAATCACTTTGGCACCGTCACGTGGAGGATCGTTGGCAGGAGCTGCTTCGTTATTTCCTCCTACTTTAAATGCTGCGTTGTCAGGCGACAGATCGGCGCCGTATGGAGCAGGACGTGCATCGAGGAAATTACCTTCCATTGAGCGAACCAAAACTCCGTCGACGTACATTTTAATGTATTCGCCAAGTTTGGCATTGTATACCACCCTGTGCCAGGTATTTTCTTTGATTACAACATCGGAGAAACCAAAGGCATCGGCACTTGATTTTGGAGCACCTATTGTACCAATTTTTCCACCTACAATTTCCATTTCTGAAGTATAACCTGTTGCATTTGGCGTTGGGTTTACTTCGAAAAGTGAATAGATAAGTGAAGTATCCGGAATCATAACATCCATTACAATTGCAAAGTCGTTAACGTAACTACCACCTCCGTTGGCAGGAATTCCGTGCCAGAATTTGAGCCAGTTGTGAGCATTCATCGAAATGGCATTGTCCTCAACACCGTCAACAACTGTCCAGTCAACGTCCTGGGTCGATGGTTTATCATCGGCACTGGTTTCAGTTGCTTCCGGATCGAACTGCATCACTCCGTCGCACTGAACTTTACCAATTCCATCTTCGGTGGCAAAGTTTTTAAACAGGTCGTTGGTATCTTCAAAAGTATAAACGCCGATGAGTATTCCGGCTTCCTCTTTATTTTCAGGTTTACCGAGCGCAGCCACTTCTTCGGCAGATAAACTCTTGTTGTAAACCGAAATCATATCCACATCCTTGTCGCCGTCGCGCGCAGGATCGTTGGCAGGTGCAGCTTCGTTGTTACCACAAACTTTAAAGGCTGCATCAGCCGGATCGGTATCGGCTCCGTATGGCGCAGGACGTGCGTCTGTGAAGTCGCCTTCCATTGATAAAGCCAGAACGCCATCAACATATACCTTGATATATTCGCCTAACTGGGCGGAATAAACAATTCGATGCCATTTATTTTCTTCGATTACCACATCAGAAAATCCTAAAGCTTCAGCACCTGATTTTGGGGCACCAATACTACCAACTCGTCCACCAACAATTTCAAGTTCCGAGGTATAACCGTTTCTGCTCGGAGTAGGATTTACTTCAAATAGCGAGTAAATTTTAGAAGTATCGGCAACGCGAACATCCATTACCAGGGAGAAATTGTTTACATAGCCGCCACCACCGTTAGCCGGTATTCCGTGCCAGATTTTGAACCAGTTGTGCGCTTTCAATGAAATAGCATTGTCGTTCTCCTGATCACCGGGAATTACCATCCAGTCAACGTCTTTTTCCGATGCTTTATCATCGGCATTCGAATCGGTTGCTTCAGGATCGTATTGCATAACGCCATCGCACTGAACAGTACCTACTCCAACTTCGGTAGCGTAGTTTTTAAACAGGTCTTCTGAATCTTCGAAGGTATATTGACCGATTAAACCGGTTTCTTCTTCTTCAACAATCTCAGGTTTTCCAAGCGCCTGAATTTCAAGGTCGGAAAGCGGACGGTTATAAACCAGGATCATGTCAACATCCTTATCACCATCGCGAGGAGGATTGTTTGCAGGAGCAGCTTCGTTGTTTCCACATACTTTAAATGCCGCATCTGCCGGATCAGTATCAGCTCCGTATGGTGCAGGACGAGCGTCGAGGAAATTGCCTTCCATTGAACGAACGAGCACACCGTCGACATACATTTTTATGTATTCGCCCAACTTAGCGTTGTAAACAACCCTGTGCCAGGTATTTTCCTCAATCACAACATCAGAAAATCCGAAAGGATCAGCACCGGAAGCAGGGGCTCCAACGGTACCAACTTTTCCGCCCGAAATTTCCATTTCAGATGTATAACCATTAACATGTGGTGTTGGATTTACTTCGAACAGCGAATAAATTGCAGAAGTATCAGCCACTCGAACATCCATAACAATTGCGTAATCGTTCACATAACTACCTCCGCCGTTAGCAGGGATGCCGTGCCATAATTTAAGCCAGTTGTGTGCTTTCAAGGAGATTGCGTTGTCTTTAGCTCCTTCAACAACCGACCAGTCTACATCTTTAGTCGAAGCTTTATCGTCGGCATTTGTGTCGGTTGCCGCCGGATCATACTGCATTACGCCATCGCACTGAACTTTACCAACACCGTCTTCAATTGCATAGTTTTTAAACAAATCATCAGTATCTTCAAAAGTGTATCTTCCAATTAATCCACCTGTTTCACCTGCTGATCCGGGAGCTCCCAGTGCAGCAATTTCAGCATCAGTAAGATCTCTGTTAAACACGGCGATCATATCAACGTCCTTGTCGCCATCGCGAGGCGGATCGTTCGCAGGTGCTGATTCGTTATTACCACCTATTTTCATTGCCGCATCGTCAGGGCTTGTATCTGCGCCATATGGTGCAGGACGTGCATCAAGAAAATTGCCTTCCATTGAGCGAACCAGAACGCCGTCGACAAATACCTTAATGTATTCACCAAGTTTGGCCACATATGCAATCCTGTACCATGTGTTTTCTTTAATAATTGGCTCGGAAAAACCAAAGGCATCTTCACCCGATGCCGGTGCACCAATCGATCCAACCGCTCCGCCTACGATTTCCATCTCAGAAGTATATCCACTTGCTGATGGAGTTGGATTAACTTCGAGCAATGAATAGATTTGTGCAGTGTCAGATACACGCACATCCACAATTACTGTAAAATCGTTAACGTAACTACCACCACCGTTGGCCGGGATACCGTGCCAAACTTTAAACCAGTTGTGCGCTTTTAGTGAAATAGCTTTGTCGCTAACTCCATCGATCACCGACCAGTCGCTGTCTTTTGTCGATGCTTTATCATCGGCACTGGCATCGGTAGCTGTCGGATCGAACTGCATAACACCTTCGCATTTTACGGTTCCAATACCTGCTTCAGTGGCATAATTCTTAAAAAGATCTGCTTCGTCCTGAAACGTATAGTACCCTACCATTCCTGAAATGTCGATTTGTGCATACGACATTGAGATGGCCACTAAGTACATAACAATGAATAAGGTAAATTTTTTCATAAGCTAATATTTAATTGTGTATAATATGTATGACATCGTATTGGGAATAATATTAATTGATTTTTGATAGATAACCAAAGTATTCATAACATTTTTCATGAAGTGAACTCTGTTTTTTAACAAAAAGGCAATATCACAATTTAGCTTATTTGGGTACTTCTGAGTAATACTTATATGTAAGTTATCACTTTTCTCTCTTGAAGTCAAATGTAAAAGTCAATCATAGTTCTGCCGAACGCCTGATTCCGTTATTCTTACTGTAATCATAATTCAAAACCGCAACTAATGAATATTCTGGACCCGAAACTTTAGAACAAATTTTCACATTACATTCCAATTTTAATAATACTATTGAATTAGTTTAGAATACAGATTATAAGTCATATGTTCATTTTAAACCAACTGAATATAGAAAAATGATGCATATTACTTTACAAAAAAAAAGAAAGTGAAAAAGCGGTGATACACTTACCATTTAACAATAAATGCATCATTCACTTCCATTTTAACAAAATTGTATGACGTGAACAAAACCTGGGGAATCAATCCTATAAAACTTCCAAAATATTGAAGGCGGCAGGACTTACCTGTTGTACTTTTCTGTTAAATCCTTCAGGTACTTTTTTTGATTTTGCCTGAGTTGTGACCAGAAAAAACGCCACTCCCAGTTACCGGTTGCGGTTCCGGGTGTATTCATCCTCGATTTGGAATCCAACTCCAGGACATCCTGCATGGGTACGATGGCAATATTTGCCACAGAAGCAAAGGCCATAGTCACAATCTGCTGAAGCTTGTTTTCAACCGGGCTTTCAACATATTTCCCGAGCATTGCCTTTTCTTCCGGTTTTAAGGCTTGAAGCCACCCCAATGTAGTATCGTTATCGTGAGTGCCCGTATACACAACAAAATTACTGTCGTAATTGTGAGGAAGATCTTTATTGGCAGCATCGGTGGTAAAGGCAAACTGGAGTACTTTCATTCCGGGAAGATCGAAATCATCGCGCATTTTATCCACTTCGGGAGTGATTATTCCCAGGTCTTCGGCAATGAATGGAAGATCGCCGAGATGTCCTTTTAAAATTTGAAGCAGGTTGGTTCCATGCGCAGGCAACCACGATCCGTTCATGGCAGTGGTATCGGTAGCCGGAATCGACCAGAATGACTCCAGCCCCCTGAAATGATCGATACGCACACAATTAAACATACGCAGGTTAAAATGTAATCGGGCCACCCACCAGTCATAATCGCGCTTACGCAGCCGCTCCCAATCAAAAACCGGGTTACCCCACAACTGGCCCGTTTCCGAGAAATAATCAGGTGGTACCCCTCCTACTTCAATGGGTTTTAATTGTTCGTCGAGTTTAAAAATATCGGTATTGGCCCACACATCAGCACTATCGCCACTTACGTACAACGGAACATCGCCAACAATATCAACGCCTTTTTCGTTGGCATAAGCTTTTAATCGGTGCCACTGTCTGAAGAACACAAACTGCAGGTATTTCTGAAAATCAATTTCATCGGAAAGTTCTGATGACAATTGTTGAATTGCCTTTTCTTCCCTGAATTTAACCGACTCATCCCATTTCCCCCATTCAACGCCTTTGAAATGTTTGCGGGCAGCCATAAACAAGGCGTAATCATTTAGCCACCACGAATGTTCATCGAGGAACCGCCAGTATTCATCCTGATAACGATGAAATTCCTTCCCGCGAAAATGTTGAAAAGACGCATTCAAAACAGGATATTTCCAGTCTTCCACTTTCTTAAAAGCTACCTTCTTTTTAATGAATGCAGGACGATCGTCGAGCACTTCTTGTGCCAACAAGCCTTCTTCAATCAACACCTCCGTATCGATTAAAAGCGGATTACCCGCATAAGCCGAATAACACTGATAGGGTGAATTCCCGGCACCGGCAGGACCCAGCGGCAGAATCTGCCAGAGTTTTTGCCCGCATTCTTTCAGAAAGTCGATAAACCGGTATGCCTCGGTTCCCAACGTTCCTATCCCGTCGTTGCCGGGTAAGGAAGTTATATGTAGTAAAATACCACTTTTACGCTTGTTCATTTTTGAATGTCTGTCTGAAAGTTTTTAAATGATCGGCTGTTTCCCTTACAATTCGCTGAACAGCCAGTCCGTGTTTCAAATCGGCAATATTTGCCTGCTGGTCATCTTCTGTAAAAAATAAGTAATGCGCATGTATCATCGATCGTAACCAACCCGGAGGAACATGCCCTGACGGGAAACTGCTCACCGGTTTGTAATTACTACCGATTATTTGTTTTACCCACTGGTTACTGCCTTCAAGGTAATACTCGTAATATTCAGAATGCTGCGATGAGTAGCGAAATGCCCCTTTTTCGGCATATATTTCCAGGTACACCAAATCGCCCGAACCCGAACTGATGCGGCTGGCTGACAAATTCCCAACGGCCCCTGATTTTGGCTCAAACAAAGCCAGCGAACTAAACAGATCGGAGCCTGCAGAAACTTTATCAAAATCACCGGCTTGCAGTGCCGATGTAATTTGCAGGTCTTCGCCCATAAACGCCATCAGCAAACTAATTCCGTGCGAACCCAGATCGGCCATGGCACCACCATCGGGAGCCGGTGTTAAACGTGTAACACGCTTTTCGCGGTAGCTTTCCTGTAAATAATCGCCATGGTAATATTTTAAATCGAAATGAATGGGTTTTCCCAACATACCCGACTTCCAGAAATTCAATCCTTCACGCACCGCCGATGTTTGCAAATACTGAAAGCCAACCTGAATTTTTATATCATCACCGGCCTTTTCCAGCAAGCTTTGCATTTGTTTCTCCTCTTCAAGCGACGAGCAAACCGGCTTTTCCAGATAAATGTATTTCACGCCCGGCATTTGAAGTGCCAGTTTAAAATGTTCGAAATGAACTTTATTGGGGCCAAGTATAAACACCGCATTTATGGCCGGATTGGCAGCGAATTCATCTAACGTTTGGGCTTGCCGGAATCCGTATTTTTCGGCAAAGTTTTCCCTGCTTTCTTTTCGGGACGAAGTCACCGACTCGAGTATGATTTCGGGAACCTCGTCGTAATAAAACTTCAGAGCCTCAATGGCATACACATGTGCCCGGGCAATACCCCCTGCTCCAATAAAACCAACATTAATATTTCGCATAATAAGAAAATGAAATACATGCCAAATTTACGCTTTTGAACGAAAATGCTTAGATTTAACAATACATTTTAGACCTAAAACCAATTTACGCAACAATGGGAATAAACATTCGTCGGATTCTACCAGGCTATTTTTTTCTGATTGGCCTTATTTTACTGGCATCTTGCGGAATTAGAGACAAAAAATGGAAAGGCCAGGCGCCTTTAGAACGGGTGGAAACCGCCACGCGCCCAATCCAATATCAGCTTAAAAAAACATACGCAGTTGGCAATGGCATTTATCTTTCGAATGAATTCGAAGGAGCACGTTTGAACGGAGTTGCACTCACGGGGAAAAACGAAGTTAGTGTTTTGATTACACCCGAAAACACCCCCATCAACGAAAGTCCCTGGTATGCATTTAAGATCTGGTCGGATACACCGCAGGAGATTCAGTTAAAACTAACCTACACTGCCGGATATTCGCATCGCTATTACCCAAAAATCAGCAACAATGGCAAAACGTGGACAAGGATTGATTCCAGTGCCTGTCATCCCGATCCTGCTGCATTAAACACCAAAGAAAGCCCGAAATACTGCACGCTTGATCTTTCGCTTACTTCGGATACATTATGGATCGCCGCGCAGGAATTAATCGTTTCAACCGATATTTACAAATGGGCTGAACAACTTTCCGAAAGTTCTTTTGTGGTTACGTCTGATTTGGCGAAAAGCCGCGAAGGCCGCCCGATAAAAATCATGCAGATAGGCAACCCGGAAAGTAAAAAATTACTGATGATACTGTCGCGGCAACATCCGCCGGAGGTTACAGGCTGGTTGGCCATGAAAGCTTTTGTTGAACGTTTATGTGTTCCTGAAGACTCGCTCGCATCCCTGTTCAGAAATGAATACTGTATTTATGTTGTGCCCTGTATGAATCCCGACGGTGTGGATAATGGCCACTGGCGAAATTCTTCGGCAGGAATTGACCTGAACCGTGACTGGGAAGCTTTTAACCAGCCCGAAACCCAGGCTGTAAGAAAATTTATGCAGGAAAAAATCCTCCAAAAACACACCTTTTATTTTGCCGTTGATTTTCATTCAACTTTTGAAGATATTTTCTACACCATTTCACCCAAATTGAAAGGAAATATGCCCGGGTTAGTTCCGAAAATTATAAAAACCATGGCTAAGCATATTCCGGGCTACGACCCAAACATTCGACCAAACGAAAAAGATGCGCTGCGAATCAATTCAACAGTTTCCATTTTTCATTCCTTTCATGCCGAAGCAATGACTTATGAAGTGGGCGACGATACTCCACGCGAACTGATTAAAAAGAAAGGTGAATTGACAGCTGAAAGTATGATGGAATTGATGCTCAGTGGAACAACCACACAAAACCACTAAGGTACGAAGGACACGAAGAAAATTTAATTTTAAAATCATCCAAACTTAGGGGCTTAGCTTTCTTCGTAGTTGGACTGCTGAATACATTTTAGGAACTAAAATGCCTAAGAAAATATTCACGGGGTGAGTAGGAATTTCATCCCAAACTCACCCGGTGAATTTATTGATTGCAAACGATCTCGTATTTGATATTTTCGAAATCCTTAAAAAATACGGCATAGTACGTTTTGCTGTATTCGGGATACAATTTTGGAGGAGTAACGATCACAGCTTTCATTTCCAACAGCTTACGGTATGCCTCGTCAACCTCTTCGCGGGATTCAGCCCGAAATGCAAGGTGATGCAATGCTCCCGGTTTTCGCCGGTGTACCTCCTCGTTTTTAAAAGCTTCGCGCGGCGAAGTAATTGCAAAAGCCAGTAATTCATGCGAATATTCGATTACATAAAAATCATGTTCCGGAATGAACGCTTTTACCTTGCGACTGATATCGAAGCCAAGAATCGGGAAAAAAGCATCATAGAATTTCTCAGCAACATCGAGATCCTTAACCGTGATTTGAATATGATCGATTACCGGTTTCATTATTTCAGCCACTTATCGAGCCAGTTAAAGAAAACACGCTGCCACAATATGCCGTTTTGCGGTTGCAGCACCCAGTGATTTTCTTCGGGCAAATACAAAAGCTGAGCAGGTACATCGCGTAAAACAGCAGCATTAAAGGCAGCCAAGCCTTGTTCTGCCGGTACACGGTAATCTTTTTCACCCTGAACGATAAGAATTGGAGTATCCCAGTTCTGAACAAATTTGTGGGGCGAGAACGAATAAGACCGCTGAGCTGCAGCATTTGTTTCATCCCAATACGCACCGCCGTAATCCCAATTTACGAACCACATTTCTTCGGTAGTGGTGTACATGTGCTCGAAATTGAAAATACCATCGTGAGCGATAAAAGCTTTAAACCTTTTTTCGTGATGGCCTGCCAAATACATGACCGAGAAACCGCCATAACTTGCGCCAACCGCACCCAGTTTGCTTTCGTCAACAAAAGGTTCTTTGACCATTTCGTCGATGGCAGTTAAAAGGTCTTTTATATTCTGACCGCCGTAATCTTTCGAAATCTGTTCGTTCCATTCCTGTCCAAATCCGGGTAAACCGCGGCGGTTCGGCGCCACAATAATATAATCGTTAGCAGCCATCATTTGAAAGTTCCAACGGTACGACCAAAACTGGCTAACCGTTCCCTGCGGACCTCCCTGATTGTACAACAACGTCGGGTATTTTTTCGATGGATCGAAGTGTGGCGGATAAATCACCCAAACTGCCATATCCTTGTCGTCGGTTGTTTTCATCCAGCGTTTTTCCACTTTTCCCATGGTCAGCTGATCGAGAATACCTTTGTTAATCGAAGTGAGCACTTCATCTTCGCCTGTAATTGGATCAACCATGTACAGTTCGGCCGGTTGCGACATCGAAACCTTTTGTGCCAGTAATTTATCTCCGGCAGGGCTCACACTTAGATAGTTGTGGACGCCATCAGTTAACCGGGCTATTGATCCGTCTGCCAGATCGAGACGATAGATCTCGTCGGTAGCATGAATATCGCTGATGAAATAAATCGATTTTCCATCGGCACTCCAATTTAGTCCGGCGGCATTCTGATCAAAATTCTCCGTGTAGTCTTTTTTCTCACCTGTTTCAAGTTCGGCAACAAACAAGCGGTTTTTATCCGCCTCGTAACCATCGCGTTCCATACTTTCCCAGGCGATGAATTTTCCATCGGGCGAAAACACCGGATTCTGATCATACCCCATCATTCCCGACGTAAAGTTGATGGTTTTTCCGGTTTCAATATTGTACAGGTAAATATCCGAATTGGTGGAAACAGCGTAAGCTTTTCCCACTTTCTTTTTACAGGTATAGGCAAGTGTCTTTCCATCCGGACTCCAGGCAATTTGCTCGGTACCGCCGAATGGTTTCATAGGCGAATCAAAACGCTCGCCTTCCAGAATATCAACACCGCCGGTGATTTTTCCTTTTGAATAATCGGCTACAAAAATGTGATTGTAAGTGTAATCGTGCCAGGTGTCCCAGTGGCGGTACATGATATCATTTTCCAACCGGGCATTTGCCTTTGGAAGATCGGGAAAAAGATCGTGAATATCATCATCGAGCTTCACGCTTTTCAGGTAGTAAATTTTCGACTGATCAGGTGAATACTGAAATCCGCTGATTCCGCCTTCGATATCGGAAATCTGTTTGGCACCGCTGCCATCGGGATTCATTTCCCAAAGTTGCGCACTACCGGAAACGGCTGACAAATAGCCGATCTTTTTTCCATCGGGGCGCCAAATCGCGTTAGCCTCATTGACAGGCGTGTTCGTGATATTCTTTGCCTCGCCACCCGATGCCGGGATGGTATAAATATCGCGGTACGATTTATTCTCCTCGATATTGTAATAAGTTACCGTGTATAAAACTGTTTCCCCGTCGGGCGAAAGTTGTGCGCTTCCCAATCGACCAAAGCTCCATAAAACTTCAGGTGTCATTATGTCCGATTCGAGTTGCGGAGTTTCGGGAACATAATTTTCAGTTTTTTTCATGACCGTTTCTTTTTGTTGACAGCCCAAAAGCATGGCCGCGATGACAATAAGTGCAATTTTTCTCATCTTTTTACTTTTAAAAAGTTCGGCATGAAAGTAATTAATTTGCAAGGAGCATTCAAACGAATATCCTGAAAAAAAGAAAAGGTGCCTCAACAGACACCTTCTCCCAAAACATTCATTCTTGTGAATATTATTGATTTGGCAATTCCAGGTTACTGTAATCGAAATCAACACTAAACGTGTGAGTCACTTCTTCGTAATCGGTTGACGAAATTTCGATTTTAACAACATCTGTTCCTTCCTGTCTTAACTGATTCAGGCTGAATGATACATAAGCCGTGAAATAAATGGCGTCCTGATCATCGTTTGCATTGTGTCGCAATTCCAGTTTAATATCTCCGTCATCGTTCACAGGATCAGTCGGATCCTGAACCAGGTTCAGAAAATGTGTTTCGGAATAACCGGCATAGCGCAATTTGAAATTCAGCAAACTATCTGTCATCCAGTATTCCTGAACAATTATCGGATCGTTTCCAATGCTGTCTGCATTTTCCTCAGTAATATCAAGGATTCCCTTCATCAGAATGTCGCTGATGTCATTCACTTTTACCAGGTATTTTGTAACATCGCCATTCTCGTCAGTCACATCGTCGAGAATTGTAAAATTCACCAACACTCTTCCGCCATCTTCCAGCCAATCAATGTGATCGGGGTGAACATTCCAGGCAACAGCCTGCAATTCATCACCATCATCCAGAATAATCGAATAATTGTCCGATTCAATTTTAATTATTCCAAACCCCAGCCAGTAATCTCCCAGCGAATAGCCGTCGTCATCGTTGCACGAAAAAAAAGCAACACTCAAAACGGCCAATACTACAAATGCAATTTTCTTCATCTTTCTTCAATTTAAATCCTACTCTAAATTTATACACAATCTTCTATATAGATTAGTTCAAACCGAAATGGGTTGCGTGGAAGACTTTAATCTGTCAAAAATTTATTGAACACTGACAGGAATACAGTTCAAATGTATTGGCACGAGCTTTGTATATACATATCTATATTTTTACATATATTTGCAAAATGAAGGGAATTATTTCAATAAGTGAACTAAAAGAGGTTTTCAAAACCAATAGTACGGTTTGGCTTCTTATGTACAAAAACGGATCGGAGCAGAGTGATTGTGCTTTCGCTAATTACCAAAAAGTTACTGCTGAAAATAGTGACGTTTCTCTGTTTTATGCCAATGTTGCAGAAGTTCGCGACATCCATCCGGAATACGGTATTACAAGTGTCCCTACCCTTTTAAAGTTTGAACAGGGAACCGTAAAGAAGATCATTAAAGGTTGTCATCAAGCTGAGCAATTCAAGGCTATGATTTCAGAAAATGCCTTTGTATCAGCCTCAAAAGATGAGAACAAACCGCAAAAGAATGTTGTTGTTTATACTACACCAACCTGTAGCTGGTGCACCACGGTAAAACGTCATTTAGATGCGAACGGAGTGCGTTACCGCGAAATAAATGTTGCTGCGGATGCAAAAGCAGCTGAGGCGATGGTGAAGAAAAGTGGCCAGCAAGGAGTACCGCAAACTGAAATAAATGGCCAGATAGTTGTTGGATTTGACAAAACAAGAATAAATTCGCTGTTAGGAATAAATTAAAAAGTAATGATATGAAATGAGCCCCGACTTTTGTCGGGACGAATTACATATGATACCATTAAAAACAATAATTATAATCATATGAAAAGAACATTTTTAACACTGGTTGTTGCAGGAGCCCTGATGTTTGGATTCAGCAATTGCCAGGCAAAAGCAGAAAAATCGGTTGGTGAAAACCCAGTTAAAAGCGTTTCCTCCAATGAAAAAGCGACTGTAAAACTGACCAAGGCTTTGTTCCTTGAGAAAGTGTGGGACTACGAAAATTCTCCACAGGAGTGGAAATTTAAAGGCGATAAACCTGTACTTATCGACTTTTATGCCGACTGGTGTGGTCCATGTCGTACTGCAGCACCAATTCTGGAAGAAATTGCTACGGAGTATAAAGACAAAATCACCATTTATAAAATAGATACACAGGTTGAACGCGAACTGGCATCTGTTTTTGGTATCCAGGGAATTCCTGCATTTTTGTACATTCCGATGGAAGGTAAACCAACCATGAGTTCGGGAATTGCCAGAACAAAAGAAGACACTAAAAAAATGTTCACTGACAATATTGACAAACTGTTATTGACAGAGAATTAGCGTATAACTTTAAAATTTAAATGTAAAATGAAAGAATTACAGCCTATTAACCAAAATGTGTTGCTCGAGCTGTCGGAAGACAAATCGGAGCAGACTACTGCTGCAGGGATCATTATTCCTGATTCTGCAAAAGAGAAACAAGAGGTTGCAAAAGTAGTTGCAATCAGTAACATCGAAAATGCAGAAATAGCACCTGGTGACGAGGTTCTTTACAAAAAGTATGTAGGAACAGAAATTGACTTCGACGGTAAACGATACCTGCTGTTGCCTTATTCTGAAATCCTGTCGAAAGTTGTAGAAACCGAATCGATTTAAGCTGAATTCAGGATTTTATACATTCTGTCAAAAACATTTTTTTATTTCGACACCTGAGCCGGTTCATCCAAAATGATGGACCGGTTCTTTTTTGGATAAAACTGAAGTGATTAATTCATCGCGGGATTTTCAGGGAAATTTTCCCAAACTGAGTATCTGCGGCCTGCACGTTTTACAAAAGCAAACCACGATTCGGGATTGAGATCATCCATTACAGCTTCCTGCTCAACATCGGTAACCAGCCACGAATCGTCTTTCAATTCCTCTTCCAACTGACCGGCATCCCAACCCGAGTAACCTAAAAAGAAACGAATTTCGGAAGGATGAATTCCTCCCAAACGAATTTCGCGTTTAATGGCATCAAAATCGCCTCCCCAATATAAATCTCCGAGTACGTGAATACTTCCGGGAATTTTCATTCCCAGCTTGTGTATAAAATAGATGGAATCGGTAGAAACCGGGCCTCCCAGATATACCGTTGTATCGAACGCCGGAAAATCGGGAAACGCTTCCTGCATCGGGAAATCGACTTTCTTATTCAAAATAAATCCCACAGCTCCTTTATCGCTGTAGGCAACCAATAACACCACCGAACGGTTAAAATAATTCCCCGACAAAAAAGGCTCGGCAATCAAAATCCTACCCTTTCTAGGCGCGACATTGTTTGTTTGTATTCTGAATATGTCGTTGTTGTGATCCATTCTATGAGCAATATAATAAAATAAAATTATACGTCAAATAGCGCACAAGGCATCAGTATGGAAACGGAAAATGCGGAAAAATGTTTTTAGTCTTCTACTTCTTCAACGATAAAAACATCTTCATCGGGCTTGGACATGTAGTATTGTTCGCGGGCAAATTTTTCGAGTTCTTCTTTACCCCGGTTCAGCTCCTTGTACTTTTGCTTGTCAATCGCAATACGTTCCTGGTAGTAAGCTTTCTGTTCAACCAGATCGCTGAGCTTACGCCGGTCCTTCAAATGGCGCGAAATACTGTTCTCATCAAAAAAAAGAATCCAAATAACAAATGCCACTGAAGTAATGAAGTATTTATTCTTCAGAAGTTTGAAAGCACTGCTATTAAAAAATTCCTTGTTCATTCGTTGTAAATCTTCTCACAAAAATAGAATTCTGTTTGCTCAAAAAAAAGAGGAGATGTACAAAGTCATCTCCTCTTTATGAACATTCTATCGTTGGTATTTATTATTCTTCGTCGGCCTGAAAATTCGGATAAGTATATTCCGTTGGCGAAACAAAGGTTTCCTTGATCGTGCGAATGGCCGTCCAGCGCAGGAAGTTAAAAATTGAACCTGCTTTGTCGTCGGTACCCGAACCACGTGCACCACCAAATGGCTGCTGACCTACAACAGCTCCGGTTGGTTTATCGTTAATGTAGAAGTTACCGGCTGCATTTTCGAGGCGTTTTGTAATTTTCTCGATGTTGTATCGGTCTTGTGACATAACAGCACCTGTTAAGGCATAAATCGATGTTTTATCCAGGATTTCCAGTGTTTCATCCATTTTTTCATCTTCGTATACATAAACGGTCAGAACCGGCCCGAACAACTCTTCCTGCATGGTAATGTAATCAGGCGTTTTGGCCTGAATAACTGTTGGCTCGATAAAGTAACCAACCGATTTATCACAGTTACCGCCAAAGATCACTTCTGCATCTTCATCTTCGCGTGCCCTATCGATAAAGCCTTTCAGTTTATCAAAAGAATCTTCGTCAATAACAGCATTTACAAAGTTTGTGAAATCTTCAGGTGGCCCCATTTTAACGGTTGCCAGTTCGGCACCAAAAATCTCTTTTACTTCAGGCCAGATACTTTCCGGAACATAAACACGCGAAGCAGCAGAACATTTCTGTCCCTGGTACTCGAAAGCACCCCGTAACATGGCAATTGCCAACGCACGTTTGTTAACGGTGTTGTCGGCAAAAATGAAGTCTTTACCACCGGTTTCGCCAACAATACGTGGGTATGATTTGTATTTGTAAATGTTCTCACCAATCTTTTTCCAGATACTCTGGAAAACGCCTGTTGAACCAGTGAAATGGATACCGGCAAAATCAGGATGTGTTAGTACGATGTCAGCTGTCATTGGACCCGATGCAAACACCAGGTTGATAACCCCGTCAGGCAGACCAGCTTCCTGGAATACTTCCATAATTACTCCCGCTGAATAAACCGCAGTTTTCGAAGGTTTCCAAACAGCTACGTTACCCATCAATGCAGGTGCAGCAGGCAAGTTACCCGCAATTGAAGTGAAATTGAACGGAGTAAGTGCATAAATAAAACCTTCCAACGGACGGTATTCGTTGTAGTTCCACATTCCTTTAGCCGATTCAGGTTGAATCTTGTAGATATCAGTCATTACCTGAACACCAAAACGGAAGAAATCAGCTAATTCACAGGCAGCATCAATTTCAGCCTGGAACGCATTCTTCGATTGCCCCAACATTGTGGCTGCATTGATTTTAGCACGGTAAGGACCAGCCAAAAGATCGGCAGCTTTCAAAAATATTGATGCACGATGTTGCCACGACATATTGGCCCATTTTTCACGAGCACTCAATGCTGCATCAATAGCCATCTCAACGTGGCTGGCATCACCCTGGTTGTAGTAACCCAAAGTGTGAGCGATCTCGTGCGGAGGAAACATTCTTACCTTACGATCGGTAAAAACTTCTTTTCCACCGATAATCATTGGCAACTCAATTTCCTGAGATCTTAACTCTGCAATTTTAGCTTTTAATTCTTTGCGTTCCGGAGTGCCCGGAGCGTAAGTTAATACCGGCTCATTTTTGGCAACCGGCACATTAAAAATTCCTTTTGGCATGATATAATCTTTTAATTAATAATAATTTCCTTTTAACTATCAGATTGTTATGCTATGTTGACAGCATAAACACTAAGCTACTTTTTTCTTTGTTAGATGATCCTGGCAAAATCATACAGATTCTGTATCAAATCATTCATTCCGGGAACACTTCACAAGCTTTTATCCGATTGCTACAAAACTAAGGATTACTGCCCGTTCAAATCATAACAAAAATCAGGGCTTGAAATTTTTCACTTTTATTTAAACCACTGAATATCTGACGCCTAACACATGTTTCTGTAAAAACAAAACAAAAATCAGGTTTTTAAACGCGTCAAATCAACGCTTATTAAGTTTGTTTATTGAGCATTTGCAAGCAAATCGAATGGTTTTATAATAAAAAGAATCGGACGTGCCGGGTATTAATCCTATTTTCGTAAAATTGCAGCTACCCACGTGTCTTTTAATACATTTTTGATACATTTACATTATTGTTAAGAAGTTTATTTCATATCATAAACGCTCAGTTTTGGGCTGATCTTCCAAAGGAAAAGCAAAGACAGCTGTTTCAACTCCTCACTGTGTGGACTGTGGTTGGGGTAAGCATGTTAATTATATTGTTCAGCCACTTACTATTTCCGGGAACAGTACTTTGTTTAATTTGCGACTTCCTGCTATTGGCAGTTTCTATCCTGACTATTGTTTGTACACTGAATGGCAGATCGGCATGCGCCATAAATATGATTTTTCTGATTCCGGTATTTCTTTATGGCTATTACATTTCTGAATTCAGTTCACACCTTCCCCCTGCTCAAACCGTTCATTTTTCGGCATGGTGGATGATTGCCGGTTTAATATACCTGTATTTCTTTACCAAAGATGATATAAAGGTCATCCTGTTTTCCATTCTCAGCCTTCTTACCATTGGTGGCCATTTGTATCTTGGCGATCAACTGCGCGATTCCTTTTCAATATACGAGCCATTTCTGATCCATCCGCTTTTTATTTTTCTGGCCGTATTTCTGCCTACCTTTTACCTGTGGAAACGTCAAAACACTGAAAATGAAAAACTCGTTGAGGCTATTCAAAATCAAAATGCAAATCTGAATCGAGTTTTACAAAATTCATCCTTCATGATCAGCCGGATAATTGCAGAAAGAGATGAAGACGGAAACATCGTAAAACTTGTAGTCGATAAAGTAAACCATGCGTTTGAATCTACTTTTAAACGCAATTTATACGAAATACAGGGTCAGGAGGCCGATTATGTTTTCAACCTTATTTTTAAAGGTAAACTGGATGTGAACAAAACACTGCTTTTTAACCGGCGAAAAACTACAGAGTTTCATGCCTCCAACATGGACAAATGGTTTAAAACGCATGTGATTAATCCGGGATATAATCTCTACTATTTGATTTTTGAAGACATTACAACCATAAAACAAAAGATTGCCGAACTGGAAGCCAACAAACGCAGATACAAAGTTCTGCTTGAGGCTATTCCCGACATCTTCTTTGTAATTGACAAAGACGGCATTTACGAAGATTTTGTGATTAAGGAAAGTGATTTATTTAAAATGGAAGATGCCAACATCATCGGCAGCTCGATTTTTAATGCCGGTTTTCCCGATAAAATGGCCAACAAGATTTACAGTTGTATACAAAGCTGTTTAAAAACCAATTCCATTGAAACTATTGAATATTCGCTGAATACACCCAATGGTACTTTCCTTTTTGAAATGCGTTTGGCGAAATTAAACGCCAACTCGGTAATTTCGGTTGCCCGCGATATCACCAAGCGAAAAACAGCCGAATTCGGCCTTGAAAAAGCACTGAAACGCGCCGAAGAATCCGACCGACTGAAATCGGCTTTCCTTGCCAACCTGTCGCACGAAATTCGCACCCCAATGAATATCATCACCAATTTCACACGAATGTTAGTCGATGCTGATATGAATCAGTTCGAACGTGTTGAAATAACTGATGCCATCACCGAAAACGGGAAGCAGCTGATCAACATGATCGACAATACCATTCACCTTTCTAAAATAGAAACCGAAAACATTGAAGTGAAACACCAGTTCGGAAAGGTGAACTCGATTATTCGGGACATTTACAACGCTTATTCGCCCAATCTACCTGATTCGAAAGACCTCCGTATTCAGTTAAAACTGGAAGTTATGAATCCCGAATTCGGTTTTAGTACCGATATTGACTTACTAAAAGAAGCGCTAACCATTATAGTAGACAATGCGGTTAAATATACACCGGCAGGTGTTGTAACAATAGGTTACGAAATGGTAAGAAATGAATACGTTAAATTTATCGTCACAGATACCGGAATCGGAATTCCGAAAGATGAATTCGAAAATATTTTCAGTCGTTTTTACCGTATTCCAAATACGATCAATCAAAGCACCTCAGGCTCCGGAATCGGACTTTCAATTGCCCAGCACTATATTGCTTTGTTGGGTGGTGAGCTACAGTTTGATTCAAAAGTAGACAAAGGAAGTGAATTCTGGTTTGCCTTGCCTTTTACCGAAGGAAAAGGTTATATGGCCGTGGTGAAGTAAATTTTAACATTATTTGTCCTCCACACTTATTTCAAAAAACGTAAATTAGCTTCTATTGAATCAGTTTTTCCAAGATACGAATGTCAATTAGACCTGACAATTATCAGAACCAAACCTGATATGATTTGTTAAATTGTAAAATCGAAGGGAAAAGATTTAATTTAGTATAACTCAAACAATTCAATAGAAAATGAAAAATCTAATTACTACAATTTTACTTTTAGTGTTAACCGGATATGTGGCAATGGCCCAGGCACCCGATTCCATCATTTTTAAAAACGGTAATTATATTGTTGGTGAAGTAAAAACGATGGACCGTAATGTTTTGTCGATTGAAACTGATTACAGCGACGACGATTTTACCATTGAATGGGACGGAATTAAGGAAATTTACACCAAAACATTTTTTCTGATCACGCTGTCAAACGGAAGCAGGTACAACGGAAACATCAATTCGTCAGGATCTGGCAAATTGGTTTTATCAACCGATGACGGTCAAACGATAGAAGTAAATCCGGAAGAAATAGTGATAATGGACGACATCGACCAGGGCTTTTGGAGCCAGGTTTACGCGTCGGTTGATTTTGGCTGGGACATTACAAAAGCCAATAATTTCAGGCAATATTCCATGCGAAGCAATCTGGGATACATTGCCAAGCGCTGGCAGCTTGATGCCGATTACAGCCTGCTTAAAACCCAACAAGACGATGTTGACGACATCCATCGTACCGACGGTTCGTTAACCTATAAATATTTTCTCCCGCACGACTGGTATCCATTGGTAGCCGTTTCACTTTTATCGAATAGCGAACAGCAACTTGATTTACGGACAACGGCAAAACTCGGTATGGGAAAATACGTGCTGCATACCAACCAATTGTACTGGGGTTTTTCGGCTGGTGCCAACTACAACGACGAAAAATATTCTGGTGACTTAACTGCTGACCGTTCGAGCTGGGAAGGTTTTCTGGGGACCGAACTAAATTTGTTCAACATAGGCGATTTTAGCCTTCTTACTCAGTTAACAGCTTATCCAAGTTTTACTGAATCAGGACGTTGGCGTTCCGATTTCAAGTTTGATATGAAATACGACCTCCCACTCGATTTCTATGTAAAACTGGGTTACACACTTAATTACGACAATAAACCAGCCGAAGGATCATCGAAAAGCGATTATGTTTTTCATACCGGTTTTGGATGGGAATGGTAATCCCTGCAATAGTTTGAACCAATGTATTTAACTAACAATAAAAAATGAAAATCAAAACACTTTTACTACTAGCCGCTATTTTAACTGTAGGTTACGGTTATTCAAGTGCCGCTGACACAAAGTCGAAACAGGAACCGCAACGCGTAATGATGATTCAAAGTTCGTTTGAGCCCCATCTACGCATCAATGGTTATACTTTTTATGCGTTCGACGACCAGGTAGATTCGTATTACTCGAACAGCGATTATTTTAAGGGAAAAATAAAAGGTGGCTTTCAATGGGGAGGCGGACTGGAATACATGCTGGCTCCGGTTCAAAGCATTGAAATTTGTTACCTCAGGCTCGATACCGAAGCGCCAATGAATTATTATAACAATGGTCCGCAATATTCGATTTTCGATGTGGCTACCAATTATATTTTGGTGGGTGGAAACCGTTATTTTCCAACTGGTTCTGCCATCGAGCCATATGCAGGAGCTCAAATTGGTGTTGCTATTTTCAATATAGACAATCCTGATACCGGAAAATCGGGGAATGCCACCAAATTTGCCTGGGGTTTGAAAGCCGGGCTCAACATCTGGGCCAGTGAAATGGTCGGGCTAAAAATTCAAACCGGATTAAACTCAGCCGTTCAGGCAGCAGGTGGAAGCTTTTGGTTTGGTGGTGGTGGTTCAGGAGCGGGAATTTCAACCTACTCTACATTTTACCAATTTTACATTGGAGGTGGTTTAGCCTTAAAAATAGGGAATTAAGTTTTTCTAATATGATGAAAAGGTTGTAGCTAATTACTACAACCTTTTTTATGCCTTTAATTCCTGTTTTCTATTGAATTCAAAATTCTGTAACCTACTAAACGATCGTATCGGGCTGCCAAATCGCGGTAGTAAACAAAGATCTGATAATCGTTCTCTGTTTCCCAGAAACTACCTTCAATATTGGTATGATCAGCAGTCATTGAGCCTTGCGGAACATAGACGTAAATATAGTTGTAATACCCTTGCTTTAACAAAAGCGTAAGCTCGTATTCTCCTTTGTCAAAATTATAAGTCATTTCGTTGCCTTTGTTGGCGTTCCATTGGGTGAGTCCACCAAAAACATTTACGCTACCACCTAAAAGCGGTGATTCAACCGGCAGGTTGAAATGCACAAAAACATAATCGCATTCGGTGTCATAATCCCGCACTTCCTGGTCCTGACTTTCAACCGAGTATTTACCGTTCATCTCCTTATATTGAAAGAAATTTTTATTGGCCCTTATTTCATCAGTAGCCAGCGTTTTATGATAATAGGGCCGCATAAAATCTGTAGCAATAACATTTTCGCCATTCATGCGGTTAGTACGATTATCGAAATACCGAAATTCATTCCCGGCCTTAAAAACATTTTCCTTATCGTAATCGTAAATCAGTTGACCATCGCGAACGTACTGCGGCTTTAAATCAGTTTTCGCATTATCCCAGCGGCTGTTTTGCATAATCACCACTTTAACTTCTTCTCTCGGATTCAGGATGCTCAATTTTGGATGACGTACGGTAAAGTCAACTTCGTGGCTGGTGCCCTTAAACGCATCGAAAGTGGCACGACGCACAGTGCCTTCAATCGTAACGGCCGATTCGTAAATCTGGAACCGCTGTGTTAAAACGACTTTTTCTTTGTCGTTATCTTCAAAAACAACCAGTACATAATTACCCGAAAATTTGGGCTTCACATTTTCGTTCGGAATCTCGATCTGGTAATTCACATAATCAAAAGTTGTATTGAACGACATGGCATAATCTGTAATTGGATTATCAGCAAATCCATCCAGATAATCGGTTTGCGGTATATAACTTTCCTTCCAGTCTGCATCGCAATGAATGATGGTATAGTAGTAATCCTTAACATTCGAGTCCAGGTCATCGAATTTGAAAGTAAGCGACTGATTTTCATTCAGCCCCATTACGGGATTCGACAAAACAAAACCTGTACGGTACATGAGTGCCGTTTTTATGGTTTCCTTGTAGACTGCAGTTTCGTAATAAAAATTTCCGTCCTGAGCATATCCTGTTAAAAATGCCAGAAACAGAATAATGGAAAGAATTCGTAGTTTCATGCTTACATATTGTTTGTCAGTGCAACGGCAATCATTTGCCGGATAGCAATTTATAACCTTTCTAAAATAACGTCAAAATTGTTAAATTAATCTGAGAAAGCGAATATTTTATTCAATAAATCAAGGCCTTATAAATTGAAAGGTTTTTCATGGCACTTAACATCTACACATTCTACTATATTTATATATTAAGTCTTTAATCTTTATCATTGTGAAAGAGCAATTAATTATTACTTTTGCACACCTGAAATCAATATTAGTCTTAATTCAATATGTCAGAAGTGATTAGGTTAAAAAAAGGGCTGAATATTAAGCTGAAAGGAAGTGCCGAGAAGGTACTCGAAAAATTGCCGATTCCGGCAACAGTAGCTCTGAAACCAACCGATTTCCCGGGACTAACTCCAAAATTAAGTGTAAAAGCTGAAGCCGAAGTAAAAGCCGGTGATGCCTTATTCTACGACAAATACCACCCAGAAATTGTCTTCACTGCCCCAGTTGGCGGAAAAGTACTTTCTATTAACCGTGGCGAACGTCGTAAGGTTTTGGAAATAGTTATCGAGACAAACGAAAGTGCTGGAAAACTTCAGTTTAAAAAAGCTGATCCGGCCGGTTTGTCGGAAGACGAGGTGAAAGAGCAGATCCTGAAAAGTGGTCTTTGGCCATTTATCAAACGACGTCCGTACGGAGTAATTGCCTCTCCGACTGAGAAACCCGGATCGATCTATATTTCAACATTCGACACTGCTCCGTTGGCTCCGGATTACAATTTTGTACTCGAAGGCCAAATGGATACATTCCAGACCGGTGTGAATGCATTGGCTCGATTAACCGACGGGAAAGTAAATCTGGGAGTAAATTCGGGTTCTGCATTTAGCGGAATCAAGAATGTGGTAGAGAACACCTTCGAAGGTCCACACCCTGCCGGAAATGTAGGTATCCAGATTGCCAATACCAAGCCAATTAACAAAGGCGATGTAGTGTGGACAATCAATGTACAGGATGTTGTACTTATTGGCCGGTTATTTGAAACAGGTGAAGTAGATTTCACCAAAACCGTTGCACTTGCCGGGTCAGAGGTAAAAGCGCCAAAATATTACCAAACCGTTTTAGGAGCACCTGTCGCTTCCTTAATAAATAACAAATTGGTTGAGGCTGATTACAACCAGCGTATCATTAGCGGAAACGTACTTACCGGAACTAAAGTAAACACCAATACTTTCCTCGGATATTACGATTCATTGGTATCGGTTATTCCTGAAGGCGACGAATATGAATTTATGGGCTGGGCCGATCCCGGTTTTGGTAAATTCAGTGCTTCAAAAGCGTTTTTGGGCAAACTGTTCCCCAAAAAGGAATACAAGCTTAACGCGAACCTTCATGGTGGAGAACGTGCTTTCGTGGTAACAGAACAATACGAAAAGTATGTACCAATGGATATTTTGCCGGTTCACCTGCTGAAAGCAGTTTTGGTGAACGACATCGACAAAATGGAACAACTGGGTATCTACGAAGTTATTGAAGAGGATCTTGCCCTTTGCGAATATGCTTGTACTTCGAAGATCGAAGTACAAAAAATCCTTCGCGAAGGAATCAATACCATGATTAAAGAGCTTGGTTAATTTTTACAAGTAATCAATTTAGTCTTTTAAAGATGAATTTTATAAAAAACATTTTTGAAAATACGAAACCCTACGTACAGAAGGGCGCCAAGTTTCATTGGTTGCATTCAGTACACGATGGTTTCTTCACATTGTTCTTTGTACAGAAGAACACTTCAAAATCAGGTACGCACATTCACGATTACATCGATTTGAAACGTACGATGGGTCTTGTTGTACTGGCACTTGTGCCTGCACTCCTTTTCGGAATGTACAACACAGGCTATCAGCATTACAAAGCGATCGGAGAACTGGCATCAACCGGTTTCTTCCAGTTGTTTCTGTTTGGGCTGCTTAAAGTATTACCAATCGTAGTAGTTTCTTATGGTGTTGGCTTGGGTATCGAATTTGTGTTTGCCCAAATACGAGGCCACGAGATTCAGGAAGGCTTCCTGGTATCAGGAATGCTAATTCCATTGGTAATGCCAATCGAAACGCCGCTATGGATGATCGCTGTTGCTACAGCTTTCGCTGTAATTATCGGTAAAGAGGTTTTTGGTGGAACCGGAATGAACATCTGGAACCCGGCACTCGTTGCACGTGCATTCCTATTCTTTGCATATCCTGCTCAAATGTCGGGTATTAAAGTTTGGGTGGCTTCAGGCAGTCAGGCAACCGATGCGATTACATGCGCTACTCCGCTCGGAGATGCTGCATCCGGTAGTATCACTTACACTGCTGCTGATGCTTTCTTCGGATTAATTCCCGGATCGATTGGCGAAACATCAACATTGGCACTTTTGATCGGTGCTGTAATCTTAATAATTACCGGTATCGGAAGCTGGAGAATTATGTTGTCAACCATTGCCGGCGGTGCAGTTATGGGACTTATCCTTAACTTCTTTGCAGGCAGCCCGGCACTTTCTGAAGCCAACCAGGTATTCTTCGGAATTCCATTCTGGCATCACCTTATTTTAGGCGGATTTATGTTTGGAGCCATCTTTATGGCAACCGATCCTGTTTCGGCAGCACAAACCGTGAAAGGAAAGTGGATCTATGGTTTCCTGATTGGTATTATTGCTGTTCTTATCCGTGTGATCAATCCTGCATATCCTGAGGGAATGATGTTGGCAATTCTGTTGATGAACACCTTTGCTCCGCTAATCGATCACTATGTGGTAGGAGCTCATATTAAACGTAGACTAAAACGTGCTACCGTTAAAGGTCAAACTGCTTAAATATAAACATCATGAACAGAAACGGTAATACATATACAGTTTTATACGCAGCAATAATGGTAACTCTTGTTGCGGCAATTCTGGCCTCGGTTTCAATGGCACTTAAGCCACAGCAGGTCAGGAACAAAGAGATAGAGAAAAAGCAGAGTATCCTGGCTTCGGTTAACATTGCCAGTACAGCCGAAAATGCTGACGAAATTTACAGCGAGAAAATCGTAAGTCAGTATGTAATCAATACAAAAGGCGATAAAGTTGAAGGCGATGCCTTTAATATCGATCTGAAAAAAGAGCATGCAAAAAGCAATGCAGAAATGCATCTTCCGGTTTTCGAATGTAAAACCGACGAAGGATTAAAATATGTTCTTCCCGTTCGCGGAACAGGTCTTTGGGGACCTATCTGGGGCTATATTTCGTTGAATGATGACATGAACACCATTTACGGTGCCAATTTCGACCACGAAGGTGAAACTCCCGGTTTAGGAGCAGAAATATCTACCGTGCCTTTTGAAAAACAATTTATCGGAAAGAAATTATTTGATGACAAAGGTACTTTGTATTCAATAATTGTTGCCAAAGTTGGACAAGATGCACCGGCAGAGCATAAAGTTGACGGTATCTCGGGTGGTACAATTACCAGCAAGGGATTGGAGCAAATGCTTCTTGACGACTTTACCAGATATGAAGAATTCTTAAAAAAGAAAAAATCTTAAGCGATGAGCGAACCATTATTTTCAAAGAAAAATTTAAAGCTGTTATCTGATCCGCTGAACAGCAGCAACCCGATCACCGTTCAGGTGCTTGGTATTTGTTCGGCGCTGGCAGTAACAGCTCAGCTAAAGCCTGCTGTGGTAATGTCGATCTCGGTAATGGCGGTTTTAGCATTTGCTAACGTAATTATTTCCTTATTAAGAAATACTGTACCAAACCGAATCAGAATTATCGTGCAACTCGTTGTAATTGCTTCTCTGGTAATCTTGGTCGACCAGGTTCTTAAAGCTTATGTTTACGATGTAAGCAAGCAGCTTTCAGTATTCGTAGGTCTGATTATTACTAACTGTATTATCATGGGTCGCCTTGAAGCTTTTGCGCTTGGAAATAAACCCTGGCAGTCGTTCCTCGACGGAATTGGTAACGGCGCCGGTTATGCAGTTATTCTTATTATCGTAGGTTTCTTCCGCGAATTACTTGGATCGGGTTCAATATTCGGATTCAAACTTATTCCGGAAAGCTGGTACATTACCAACGGTGGTTTTTATGCCAACAACGGTATGATGATCCTTCCCCCGATGGCTTTGATCACGGTAGGAATCATCATCTGGGTACAGCGTAGCCGTAACCGTAAATTAATTGAAGACTAATCCGTAGAAAACAGATCATCATGGAAAATCTAATAAATATATTTGTTAAGTCGATTTTCATCGAAAACATGGTATTTGCCTACTTCTTAGGCATGTGTTCGTACCTGGCTGTTTCGAAAAAAGTGAGTACTGCTGCCGGACTTGGAATCGCTGTTATTTTCGTACTGGGAATTACGGTTCCGGTGGATTACCTGCTCGAGAATTACGTATTAAAAGAAGGCGCCCTTGCATGGTTAAGCCCATCGCTCGCCGATGTTGACCTGAGCTTCCTTTCGTTTATCATGTTCATTGCCGTTATTGCATCAATGGTGCAATTGGTAGAAATGGTAGTTGAAAAATTTGCTCCGGTACTGTACAACCAGCTGGGTATTTTCCTGCCATTAATCGCAGTAAACTGTGCCATCTTAGGTGGCTCGCTGTTTATGCAGCAAAAAGCCTTTGTAAACATTGGCGAAGCTACTGTTTACGGTTTAGGTTCGGGTGTTGGCTGGTTCCTCGCAATTGTAGGTATTGCCGCTATCCGCGAAAAAATTGAATATTCCAATGTACCTGCGCCGCTTCGTGGACTTGGTATTACGTTTATCGTTACCGGTTTAATGGGTATGGCCTTTATGGGTTTCATGGGAATAAAATTGTAGAATCGAAAAAAATCAGTGAATAATGATCTTATTATCAGCTCAAACTACTGTAATTCTGGCCAGTGTGATCGTGTTCCTGGGCGTTGTTATACTGTTGGTGGCCATGTTACTTTACGTGAAGAAGAAACTTACTCCTTCCGGAACTGTAAAGGTGAGCATCAACGGTGGCGACCTGGAAGTGGAAACTGAGCCCGGAAATACCCTGCTATCAACACTTGGTAACAACAAAATCCTGCTGCCATCAGCATGTGGTGGTGGTGGTACCTGTGCCATGTGTCGTTGCCAGGTTGAAGAAGGTGGAGGTTCTATTCTTCCTACCGAAACCGGTTTCTTTACCCGTAAAGAACAGAACGAAAACTGGCGATTGGCTTGTCAGGTGAAAGTAAAAGAAGACCTGCAAATTAAAATTCCACAGGAAGTACTTGGGGTTAAGAAGTGGGAATGCGAAGTGGTATCGAACAAAAACGTGGCTACTTTTATCAAGGAATTTGTGGTTAAATTGCCGGAAGGTGAAAACCTCGATTTCAAATCAGGTGGATATATCCAGATTGACGTACCTAAAATAGACGTTGATTTTAAAGACATGGACATCGATGAGAAATTCCGCGACGAGTGGGAAAAATTTGGCATGTTCGACCTGAAAATGAAAAACCCGGAACCAACATTCCGTGCATATTCTATGGCTAACCACCCTGCCGAGGGTAACATTGTAATGCTGAATATCCGTATTGCAACTCCGCCATGGGACCGTGCTGCCAATTCATTTAAGAAAGTCAATCCTGGTATATGTTCTTCGTACATCTTCAACCTTAAACCGGGCGATAAAGTAACGGTTTCTGGCCCTTACGGAGAATTCTTCCTGAAAGACAACGACAGCGAAATGATGTTTGTTGGTGGTGGTGCCGGTATGGCGCCAATGCGTTCGCATTTGTTCCACCTGTTCCACACCTTAAAAGAAAGTAAAAAGAAAGTTACATTCTGGTACGGAGCTCGTTCATGGAAAGAGGTATTTTACTACGATCAGTTCCGTGAAATTGAGAAGAACTTCCCGAACTTTACGTTCTACCTGGCACTCGACCGTCCTGATCCGGCAGCCGATGAAGCTGGAGTAAGTTATAAATCGGGATTTGTTCACCAGGTGATATACGATAATTACCTGAGCCAGCATGAAGAACCTGAAGAAATTGACTTCTACATGTGTGGCCCGCCAATGATGAACGACGCTGTTCAGAAAATGCTTTATGATCTTGGCGTTCCGAACGAAAACGTATTGTTCGACGACTTTGGATCGTAAATAGTATTGAGTACTGAGTATAAAAGTATTTAGATATTTCAAAGCCACTTTCCTGACGGACAGTGGCTTTTTTCTAACCCTCATTTCACCGCTGGTTCGAATCTGCAATTCAGACCTCAGCCCTAAAGCTGAAAAATCCGTATATTTCAAATTCTCAAAGCTTCCGAGATGCACACCGTTTGTAAATCGGCGCAAACGGGGTGGCTTTTCTATTTCATATGTACCGTCAGAAAACAAATTCATTCTCCAATAGTACCTACCCTTTATACACATCTTTGCGAGGTTCTGCTCTATTTACGTCCGGAACAATTGTTCAGTTTCGATCAGCCTTCTTCGCCGGAAGAGGTACATCATACTATTGTAACCCAGGCCGCCGTAATTCTTTGAATTACTCTGGTCTGGGCTAAAATACAACGCACTTTCAGTGCTGTTTTTTCAAATCTCGAAAACAAGTTTTGCCAATTGCAGGGCTGAAAGTTCTTAATCATTCAGCCCCGGGCAGAACGACCCCGAACATTCGGGGTGAGTGTCGCCCGGGGTTAATGATCCTACAAAATCGGCGTAATTGCGGCAAAGCATTGAAAAGGTACCCTATAATGCGCCGAATTTCTGGAGGTGATCAAAATCGCTCATTTCTTGTATTTGTGTATAAAGGATGCCAATAGTACAGGATAAAATAAAGCAAATTCACATAACAATTACTTGAGAGATTTGCCTAAAAAACCATGCTTTAAATAAATTTTGCGATTTATTGTAAAATTAGTTGTAGCTTGCACCCATTAATTTTTTTAAAGAATATGAATAAAGGAACAGTAAAATTCTTTAACGATTCCAAAGGATTTGGATTCATTAAAGATTCAGAAGCAACAAAAGAGTATTTCGTACATGTAAGCGGATGTAAAGATGAAATTCAGGAAAATGACGAAGTAACTTTTGATTTGGAAGAAGGCCGTAAAGGTCTGAACGCGGTAAATGTAAAACTAGCTTAGTTATTATATTGCTTAAAAGAAAAGTCCTGCCGGTGGCAGGACTTTTTTTATGCTTTGACTTTTGTTTTCTAAAAGCAACATACTCCTTGAAAACTTCCTATTATTCAGAAAATAACAGCGTTCAAATACGCTAAAATTCGAAACCTTTTATCGTTGGCCGAGCCAGTTTTCCACTCAGCTCCAAAACTATTGCTTCGTTCTCGCGTGGCAGTTCTTTCCCCAATTGTTGTTCCAGACCATTCACCATCTTTTCCAGATCAGGTGCCAGGTTTTTTACGGTAAGTTTCGCTTCATTTATACTTGAATTTAACAGATTTGATGCTGTTACATCAACATCGGCATAGAGTTCGGCATCTAATAGTGAACTTTCAATTCTGCTATCGGAAATGCTCAATTTCTCTTCGTCGAGGTGGTAGTTTATATTTAATCGATCCACATCCAAATCATCAAGTGAAAAATTCATCATCGATTTTCCCGTGTTGTTGTTGGCATTATCGTAGCGAACCTTGAGGTTTACAAGCTCTAAAGTCATATCTCCCTGCGGAAAATTTTGCTTGTTGAATGTTACGGTTGATTTATTATGAAAAACTAATTTATCCAGCTGAAATTCTCCCTTTCCGCCGTTCTCATCTTCCCATTCAAAATTCTTTGGTTCAAGCTTTAAACTACTTTCCATATAGGCGCTTTCAGGCTTAAAATCTTCTAATCCCTTACCTTCATATTTAATGGTAGTATGGCCTTTATAGGTGATTACAGGCGATTCAATTGAAAAATTCTGAATATCAATTTCTTTTGAGTCGGGATTATAAACCAGCGCATAGCTTCCTGCATCAACATTGGAAAACTGTTCGAGCAATTGCGAAACTGGAGGATTAGAATACATGTTCTCAGGTAATTTCACGCGCATTCCCGAAAACGACAATACCAATTCCTGCTTCTTTTCGGGGAAACGTGTCTTCAGGTTTTCGAAATCCGCTTTGGTGAGCTGACCATCAAAATCAATAACCAGATTATTGAAAGTAACAAAGGCGATTGCCTCTTCCCCACTAAATTCAGGTTTAACAAGCTTAATTTTCACCGAGTGAATCTCCTCGAATTCTGTACTCTCCAGCCAGCGTTGCGCCTCTTTATACGGAATATCAATATCGAACATTTCGCATTTAAACCTTTCCTCACCATCCGGGTTAGCTACTGAAACACCAAGGATCTTCACTTTCGAAAAAAGTGGATTAACCTTTACTTTGGCATAATCAATAGTTACAGGAAGTTCATTATCTGCAATTTTTGCTTTTAATTCGGCATCTATTTCTTTGGCTAATTTGTTGCCGTAAATACTGTTGCCGACAACTACAGCGGCAAGCAAAATCACGATTAAGGAGAGTATTATTTTAGATCTCATTTTATTGAATGAATTTATCGATTAAAGTAATTGGCTAATTTCTTTCACTAATTGTTCTTTTTGCTGAGGCCGCGGAGCTTTCATATTAACAATATTTCCTTCGGTATCCATTAATATATAAGTTGGAAAGGAATTTACCGAAAGCCGTCGTTCGAGCATTGATTGTTGTTGCTCGGGTAAACGGTAGTGAACGGCATTCTCGCCCGACAGGTGGTTTTCTTTAATAATGTTTTTCCAGGCTTGCTCGGGCGAACCATTGGCGAAGTACATAAATATTACATCTTTATCTTTAAGAGCTTCTTTCACTTCGCGAACGTATCTCATTTGATCTTTACAAGGCCCGCACCAGCTTCCCCAAAAATCGATGTAAATCACTTTTCCGCGATAAGGCGAAGTTAAAGCAGCAAATAGCGAATCGGCATCGCTGGCATCTTTCAGGTGGTCGGTATTTTTCAGGCTTTCAACATAAAGAATATCCTGCTTACCTAAATCATTGTAGTATTGATCCTGTTTGTTAATATCAGCTTTAAGCAGGTCGTTAGTGACACATTCGTTAAGCATTGTCTTCATATACTCCGGTAAAGCTGATCGCTGATGGTCGATATACTGGTAAAATAGCTGAGCTTCAAAAACATCTTTTATAATGGCATCGGTAATTAGCTGGTCGCAAATTTCGAGCATACTCTTATACCGCTTACTGTCTATCATTTCGGACGCAATATCGCGCCAGTCGTTGGCAAGAAAGCTTTTTACCGGTTCTTTTTCAAAAAGTTCAATAATCGGTTTTCCAACACTATTGTACTTTTCAAAGGCAGCTGCCAGTTGCAGCGAATCTGCCTTTGCCCGGCTCAGCGCAATTAGCGTATCCAACTGTTTGTTCAATTCCGGGATGGCAATTTTCTGCTCTTCTGTTAATGTAATCAAGCCCTTTTCGTCCATATAATACAATGCATCAGTTTGCTTTATCGACCAGGAGTTTCTTCCCAACTTATATTGCTCATAATTGATGCGATCCCGCGTAAATGTGAAGAAATCGCGAACCAGTGTACAGGGTTGCGGTGGATTGTTTTGATACAGCGTATCGTTTACATAGCTCAGAAACGTTTCCGGAAACTTCTCTTCTGCCCTGCGGTCAAGGGTAAAAAAGCGTTGCATTAGATTGCCTCCTGTCTGAAAACGGTAATAATTTTTATAGAAATATTTAAAGCGGTCGGATACTGCAGGATTGTTTTCAATGAAATTATCCAAATGCGTGTAACTATCCTTGAGTTCTTTCTTCTGGATTTCCAGGTATTCCAATTGAGGTAATTTTTGTATGCGTTCGTATTCTTCACGAGTCATTCTAGGGTTGGAATAATAAACATCGTAACTAGCAAACTCATTGTGAAAACGTTCGTTGTCTCCGGCAATTAAATGCTGTTTATTGTTTAGATCATAAAACAGAAAATAACTTTCGCCCGGCTCCACCACATCCATTTTGGTCATCCGTCCCCAGTCGAGAAATACCTGTGTAGTATTTAACAAGGAGAACTTCAGGGTAAAAAAACCGTTTTCGTCAACATCGCCATAAAACTCCACCTGGTCATCTTTTATCGGATCGTGGATAGTCACACTAAAAGGTTTATCAAAAGGATTATGACGCAGGTATCCCCGAATGGTAACCGTGTCGGCTTTGCTGAAACCGGTATCTTTAAATTTTCGGGTATCGGCTGTTGTATAGGCCGGCAAAGTTTTCCCGCACTTAAACAGGGTAATCGGCTCTGATTCGTTGAGGGTAACTTTACAGTTTGAGCTGTCGCTTAACGCCAGCTGCAGGTTAATTTGCTCATTTCCCTTTTCCAAAACAAAGCGAAATTTGTTGCGCTTGTAATCAAACGATTTACAAGGATAAACTTCACCATCGAAGATTACAAAGTCTTCAAAAAAACCAAAGCGCCATTTGTTATCGTAAGGATCGGCCCAGTTGCCCAGTATTTTATAAATCTCAGGATTATCGGCCAGAGGTTCGTACAATTCTTCTTGTAAATTGCTTACAAAACGCAGGCTTTTTTCCGAAATGTTATTCAAATAAATGAGTTTGTACAAATCGTCGTTCTTAATCAGCATCCGGTATTCTTTATCGAGATAATACCCTGCCCAGATTACTTCCCAGTTTTTGTTTTTATAACGAAGCTGGTTATTTTCGTGCAGGTAAAAAGCAATCTTACCATCCCCTGTCGTCCATTTTTTAAATAGAGGAGCAGGTAACTCATCGAAAGTAAGCCGCTTGGTATCGGTAGGAAAATCTAATAGGGTACATTGTTTAGGTCCATCTCCTGAAAATTCGAACAGAGCCTGGTTGTTATCAATATTTGAAATGGTAACTTCCTTCTTCTCTCCTCCCTCCGAAACCAGACTGAATTGAAATGAACCATCCGGTGTCTGGTTAATGTCGGTGAGCGAATAAAGCTGGTAGAAAAATTCAACATAATTTTCTCCAACCAGGATTCCATCCCAGTATCCTTTTTCTTCCACATCGAAGTGCCAAAATCCGTGTAGTTTATCAGGAATTGATTTTTGGGTTTGGGCAAAACAAAAGCCTGTAAGAATCAATACAATTAAGGCTGTTAACAAGGTTTTTAAAGGTGTGTTCATTTTTAAAGGTTTTAATGAAAAAATACTTTAGTGAGTGGTTATTTTATGATATTGGAAATTTGAAGAATGTACATTGCGATTTTGGAATTAAATGTAGCGATTTAAACAGAAAATTCAAATTTAGCTAACATTCTTTTGATTATGTCTAATGACGGATTGCGACAAAAACATGGTTTTGTTCCAGTATACATCCTCCCCTGCAAATTATTCGATTTGAATTAACTGCAGTATCTTTTGTGCATACGAGCGCCCGGTTTCAATCTTGGTGGCCTTCACATCATCGATAACCAGCACATATTTACCTCGAAAATATTTCCGGAATTCTTTTATATGCTCCACATTAACAATGGTACTGCGTTGTATACGAGTAAAATTACCGGGTAATGTATCTTCCAGCTTTTTAAGGCTGATGTCGCTAATGTATTTTTTGCCATCTTTTGTGTAAAAATCAACATACTTTTCGTTGGCCACAAAATGCGTAATCTGTTCAGGCTTTATAAGAATTACGCGGTCGCCAATTTTATGGGGAATAGAGTGAATTGTTTTGGGTTTCGATTGCTGTTGAATAAGTTCGAGCAACTCTTTTATTTGTTTACTGCTTCCAGTTACTTGTTTCGTACCGAGCTTTTCAACCGTTAATTTTAACCGTTCTTTTTCAACTGGTTTCACCAGGTAATCGAGTGCAACGGTATTGAATGCTTTTAAGGCATATTCTTCGTAGGCGGTACAAAAAATAATAATCGGTAAATGATTCATCTCCTGCAACATTTCAAAGCCTGTTTTCCCCGGCATTTGAATATCAAGAAAAATCAGATCAGGTTTCAAATGCTCAACCATTGCCAGTCCTTCTTCTCCATTTTTGGCTTCGCCAATCAACTGAAAAACAGGCTCAAATTCTGGCAGAAGTCTTTTCAAACGCTCGCGGGCAATTTGCTCGTCATCAATTATTAAGGTTGTAAAACGTTCCATTTATCTCAGTTTAAGGCTTACTTGTTTTATTGGCGAGTTGGTGAAACTCAATTCAAAACGGTCGTTGTATAAAATCTCGAGTTTATCGTAAATACTTTGCAAACCAAATCCCGGTGTCAAATCCTTTGGGAATTCCCTGCCCGAATCGGCAACCGAAATTACAATGCCCTTTTTATCTTTTTGTATTTCAACTTTTATATTTCCTCCTTCAACTGATTTTGAGATGCCGTGTTTTACTGCATTCTCAACCAGCGGTTGAATGATAAAGCGTGGAATTTTCTGTTCTTTCAATTCGTCAGGAATTACCACCGAATAAACCAGCCGATCGTTAAAACGTACTTTTTCCACATCGAGGTAAATTTTTACCATTTCCAGTTCTTCGTTAATGGTTGTCCAGTCCGATTTTTCTTTGTTAATCGAGTACCGGAATAACTTTGATAAGGACAGCGCCATGTGTTCGGTTTGATCGGCATTTGAGTGTGCCAGCCCGGCAATCGAGTTTAATGAATTATACAAAAAATGCGGATTTACTCTTGAATGTAAAGCATTTAATTCGGCCTTGGTTTTTAGCTCGCGTAATTTTGAAAGTTTGGTTTCTGATTCAAAAATTAAGTCTTTCTCTTTGAAAATGAAATAGCTGATTAAAGCACGCAATGAGGCAACGAAAATACAACCAAGAAATACGTACGATAAAGTTCTAATGTCGGATTGCAAAATCTCATGTGGTCTGTTTCGTATACTGTACAAAAACATCGCTAAAAATGCACTAAAGGGAATTAATCCGGTCGACAAAAATATCAGCACTATTTTTAAAGTTTTTCTATGCGTATTTTTATGAATAAGTTTCTCAACCAGCCTTAATAGGTTGACAGCGGGTAGGCCCATCACGGATAACATAAAAAACCCAGCAATAAGATTCTTTATATATCGATAAAAGGTAAAATTATCATATTTAATGGCAAAACCCACAGAAAAATAGAGCGCACCAACGATAGCCAATAAAACAACTGCAATAAGTCCATGTATGTTGAACTGTAGAAAATTATTAGAAGAAATGCGTTTTGTCTTTTTTATCAACCATAAATAGAACATTGTTAAGAGAAGTAATAAAACACCAAATGGAAGCAAAAGAAAGGCATAGGAGTTATCTCTCAACCATTTAGGAATGGAAATAAAAGGTTTAAATTGCTCGGTTGCCATTGCAAGTTTCTTCTGAAAATCAGCGGAATATACTTCACTCAACAATTTTTTATCAAATTCATGCAAGTCTTCGAAATATAATCTTTTACGGTTTCCTATGGAAAGAGCCCGATAAATGCTTTCCTCTACTTTTTTGTCTCGATTCTGATATTCAAGATATTCGGCATCATTCCAAAAAACCGGAAACAAAGCAAAAGCTAAAGTATTGGTCAAGTAATTTTGCCGTTTTGGAAGTGGTACCAGATTAATATTAATAGCCTGAGAGAACAATTTGTAATTATCCTGCAAAGTACTGTAACTCCATCGGTCATCCCCATCTTTATCAAGTGTTATTATATTCTTATAATCCCTGTTGTTTATACTGTCTAAAAAATATATCTCAAGATTTCCCCTATCGCGGTTTGAGAATTTTAATTGAATGGTTTCTGTCAATGCATTTAATTCAGTCATTGAATTTTCAATTATAATCGAATCAACAGTAGTATAATTTCCAAAAAGTTTAATCTCAATATCTTCGGTCCATTCCGTGAAATGTGCTTTTCCGTGCATATCAACAATTGCCCGCCACGGTACTTCAGGGAATTTCTCAAGTTGCAGGGCATTGCTAACAAGAACAATCAAGTAAAGAGGTAATAAGGTTAGTAATTTCTTCATCGCAATAAAATTAGAATTAATAGTTCCTCAAAAGAAGAATATGTTAAGGAACTTATCTATTAAATTCCGACAAAGTGGTTCACAAGTAGTATTAAATGGATAATCGAAGTATAAATCGACAAAATAGAAGTAGAGTTTTTATTGAAAACAAATGGATTGATTGTTTCATCTTTTTCTGTATTTATACACCAGCCCCCACTCTATCCAGTCGGCAACACGTTCGTCACGGGTTTTTAAGGAGATCTGAGCATCCAGTTTTGGTAAAATCTCAAACCTTCCTCCGGCGCGCATATACCATTTGCCTCTCTCCTCGAAGGGCTTGTAAATGTACCTTCCGTAATTAAACATTAAGGCAATTTTACCCACTACATATTGTAAGCCTGCATGTGCTCCGTAAAAGGCTTTATCATTAAAGTTTAATGCATCGGGACTGGTTGTACCATAATAATTTTCCACTGAACGATCGTAGAAGAAATCGACACCACCCATTATTTTTAGTTTATGATTAAACTGGTAGGCATAATCAACGGTAACACTGTTTGTAAAATAACGCGGTCCCACATTTTGGGTGCTGTCCATATCGCCATTTTTGTGTTTCCAGTCGCCTGGTTCGGCTTGCACATTACCGATGGCTGCCATAATGCTTATTTCGGAATAAGGCTTAAATTCAGGTTTTTCACGCTTTATTAATGCCGGACGACGATAAGGTTTTTCGGCAAACTGCTTGTATCGGGGAGAGTTGTAATGATAAGTTGAACTCAAATTAAATCCCAACATGTTAATTCCTTTCTGTGGTGTTGCCATCCGTCCGCAGCTAAAATGAAGAAACGAAATTCCCATTGCCACATCTATTCGCTCGGTTAACAAGTAATACAATTCGAGCGACATGTTCGCATGCAGGTTGGTTTTTGCGGCAATTATATTTTGTTCAGGATTATTATCGGGATCGTACTTATGAAAGGCCGTTGCTAAGCCAATCTCTAAATCGGCGTTTAACCGAAATTTTTCCGAAACAGACAAAATCGGTTCACTGTAAAAAAGATAATAAGAAACCGGTTTCCCAAACAATTCATCAACATTCTCGGTGCCAAGATCATAGATAGAAAACCCTATGCCATACTTTGGATAAGCATGAACTACCTGCCAGGCCTGTCGTCCGGTTGATTGTTTCCCTAAACGAAATCCAACTCCATGGAAGTTGCCTTCGAGCAATTGCCGGTATCCCTCAAAATCGGTATGATGACCATGTAAGTACGAAACCTGCATATAATTAAACCAGCCATCGTTTTTGGAAGAATCTGCAATTTCCTGTCCTCTTACAGAACTAACCAAGATCAAAATGAAAAGTAAAAACAGTATGTTTTTAAGATCTGACATAGAATCAAATCGATGTTAAACACATTCAAATAATCAAGGGATACAAAATTTGCATTGTATGTTTTTTTAAAGTCAACAGCCAAAAGTGGCTTAAAGGATCATTTTCAGCTTATTAAATATACGAAATCGTTCTGTTTTATACCGCAACTATTTCTGTTTTACTTAACACAGATTTTCCTAAAAGAATTTCAGAATTTATTTGTACGGAATATTTGTTCAATCTTCTGTATCGCCCTATTAAAAGACTTTTCAGTACGTTATTCTGTATTAAAACAACCTTAATACAGCTTTGCAAAAGGTCGTTCTTATCTTCCCCAATTTTTAAAAGACGTAATTTTGAGCCGTCAATTATAACAGGCAATTATGGGCTATACAAGTAACACACACATTATCCGACGCGATCTGCTGCGCCATGTCGTAAAACTTTTTGCTGATGGCGAACTGGAGGAGAAGATCGATCGAATTCCTTTAAAAATGGTCCCTAAGAACCGTGAAACCCAACTGCGCTGTTGTATCCACAAAGAGCGCGCGGTTATTAAATACAAAATGTTTCCTTTACTTGGCTTCACAGTTGACGATGAAAAAGATGAATTGACACCGCTAAATGAATATGCAAGCGCAGCCATTTCGCGCCAAAAAGTAAAGAACGAAATTCTTACAGTAGTTGATGAAGCGTGTACCAGTTGCGTAAAAGATCAATATGTTGTTAGCAACTTATGCCGGGGGTGTGTGGCACGTCCCTGTATTATGAATTGCCCCAAAGATGCTGTAAGCATGCAAAACGGGCAAGCGAAAATCGATTCTACAAAATGTATAAATTGTGGAATTTGTAAACAGCAGTGCCAGTATCACGCCATCATTCATGTACCAATTCCCTGCGAAGCTGCCTGTCCGGTTGGCGCCATTTCGAAAGACGAGAACGGTGTGGAACGTATCGACGATGAAAAATGCATCTACTGCGGGAAATGCCTGATGGCCTGCCCTTTCGGAAGTATTTTCGAAGTAAGCCAGATTATTGACGTAATGATGGCTATTAGAAAGGAAGAACACCTCACCGCAATTTTTGCCCCTTCAATTCACGGGCAGTTTAATTTGACCACCGGACAGATCGAAAACCTCTTAAAAGAAATTGGCTTTAACGAAGTTGTTGAAGTTGCCGACGGTGCACGTAAAACCGTAGAGCACGAATCGGCTGAATTTGTTGAGCGTTTGGAAGGCGGACAGGCATTCATGACCACCAGCTGTTGTCCGAGTTATGTAGAGACGGTTGAAAAGCATGTTCCGGGAATTAAACCCTTTGTTTCCGACACGCCTTCACCAATGATGTACGCGGCGGATATGGCCCGGGAAAAAAATCCGGATACCAGGGTTGTGTTTATTGGTCCTTGTATCGGTAAACGAAAGGAAGCCAAAAAGAATGATAAAGTCGACCTTGTAATGTCGTTTGAGGAATTGAATGCGATGATTGTTGCATTGGATATCGATTTGGGAACCTTGCCAGATAACGAAAAAAGAAATAACACCAAAACACTCGACCGCGGGTTCGCCCTATCCGGTGGCGTTGCTGCTGCTGTAAAAGCCGAACGACCTGAATTAAACATCAACGAGTTGGTGATAAACGGAATTGACAAAAAAGCGCTCGGTTTATTAAAAGCTTATTCGCGCGGAAAAGCACCAGCTAATTTTATTGAAGTAATGAGTTGCGAAGGAGGTTGTATTAACGGCCCGGCTTCGTTGGGAGATATGATTGGAAACAGGAAATTATTCAACACGAATTTGAAATAAAAAAGGTTGTTCCATTCGGAACAACCTTAATTTTGATTACGATTCTATTTGTTGTTTAATGTACATTTAATTGTCCTTTTGAATCGGCATCCACAAGGTTTCGAACACCTGTATTTCCGCCTTCAGTAATATGCAGGTCAAGCGGCTTATTCGTTTTCCAGGCACCACGTGTAAAGTCAGGAACTTCGATCGGTTTCGAACCGTTTGCAATCGACCATTCACTCAACGGTGTAATTGAGCTCCATGCGGCAGCATCGTATACATCCATATCCATTGGAAGGCCATTACGCAATAAGTCGATCAGACGCCAGTCCATGATAAAGTCCATTCCACCGTGACCACCCACTTGTTTGGCCATCTCACCCACACGGCGAACAATCTCAGGAGTATATTTTTCTTTTAGTTCTTCCATTTTAGCTTCGTCAGCCACAGCGTGTCCGAATGCGATCTGCTCAATCGGGTATTTCTGGGCAAAACATTTGGTTCCGCTCAATTGGTGAATACGTGAATACGGGCGAGGTGAAGAAACATCGTGCTGAATCATGATCGTTCTTCCTTTTGCGGTACGGATCATTTGCATATCCATGTTACCACGCATATCCCAGCCAATAAACTGTTCGAAGTAAGGATCTTCTTTTGCTTTTTCCTCAATACGTTTTGCCAGCGTAAAATCATCGCCCATCATTGCAGTCAGATAATCCATTTTATCACCGCGGTTGATGTTCATTGCCTGACAAATCGGGCCTAAACCGTGAGTTGGATATACGTTTGCTTTTCTTTTGTTCTCGTGCAGACGCCACATTTTGTAATAAGCTCCATCAGTCATTTTTTCATCCTGAGGCTTATTGAAATGCCAGTAATCCAAATCATGAATGTAAGCACCTTCGCCATGAATCAAATCGCCAAATACTCCCTGACGAACCATGTTCAGTGTTAACAGTTCGAAAAAGTCGTAACAGCAGTTCTCCAGAATCACACAGTGTTTCTTAGTGCGTTCTGATGTTTCTACCATTTGCCAGCATTCGTCCATGGTTTTTGCTGCAGAAACTTCCAATGCGGCATGTGCACCACCTTCCATAGCTGCAATTCCAACCGGAACGTGCCATTCCCACGGTGTAGCAGTATAGATCAGGTCGCAGATTCCATCGGCAGCCAAACGCTTGAATTCAGTTTCAGAACCAACATATTCTTTGGCTTTTGGTAAACCGGCTTCTTCCAGAATTTTCTGTGCACCGTCAACCGCAGCCTGACGAACATCACATAAAGCAACAATTTCAACGCCTTCGATAAAAGTCATGCGTTTTACCGCACCCGATCCGCGGTCGCCGATCCCAACAAAACCTACACGGACTTTGTCGAGTTTTGGAGCAGCATAGCCACACATATTAAAATTCATAGCCGGAACACGTTCAGCCGACTCACGAATAAATTTTACTTTTTCATCCTCATTTGTTGAGGGTGCACAGGCTCCCATTAAAGGGGTGCTTGCAGCAACACCAGCTCCTACGCCAATGTGCTTCAGAAATGTTCTACGGTTCGTACTCATTTTATTGTATTATTTAGAATGAAAGCAATTTATTTTAAACTTATTGAAGTATTTTCAAAGATTTATCTGTCTGATTCGCTAGTTCATTATCCACCCAGCAATTTAATTATTTTTGATTTAAATCTTCTTTTATTAAAGAATCTGATTTATTTACCTTTATTCCATGTTGATTAAACCATGTAAACATGTCTTTTTTCATGGCCATGCTTAACAAGGTCACAGTTTCATTCATTCCATAGCTCGAAATGTTTTCCGGCTTAGCGTAGGTTCTTTTTAATTTGAAATAATCGGCCAATAGTGTTGGATTTTCCTTTCGAAGTTGTTCAAGAATCCAATACGATTTTCCCCAGTGAATATCATTGCGGGCTCCTTTTTCAAGTTCCACACCTTCACCTGTTAAGTTTCCCTGCAGGTCGTAATTAGTCATGTCGGCATCGTATTTCAATGCACGTTCGATGGTTTTGGCAATTCGTTTTTCGGCTTCTTCCTTGTAGCCCATGTCCATCATAACAAGGTTCCCTACATAGGTTGCAATGGGTTCGTTCCACACTTCGGCAAAAGGAAGTACCCACGAGTGCACTGATTCGTGCGTTAAAAACTCAATCATGGAATCATCGCGTTCAGGGAAACCACCCCACCAAACCGCCAGGGCGATAACCGCTCCACTCGAGAAACCTCCGCCACCGGTAGCCAGCAATGTAATTTTCGATGCCATTCCGGGTGACAGCGGCACTCCCATCCGGGTTTCGATAAATGGAAAAGTTCGCTTGTACACTTCCTCCATCGCACCGGCATAAGGTTTCATATAGTCGTTGTAAGTCAGAACGAAGGATCCCATGTCCTCACTATACTCCAGATTTTCAATGCCACATCCTTTAAAAGGTTGGTTGGCATTCACTTTTTTCCCGCTAGCGATCTCCGGTAAAATCGTTTTCCAAAGCTCCACGTTTATCGAATCCCTTGCACTTGGATGACTTCCTGCAAGCGACCGCGATGCAACAAGTAGCGTACCTGCTCCGACCTTTGTTTTTGCCATCACCGGTTTATTTTCGGAATCGCTAACAATTACCTGCCAGCTTTTTGCCTGGTTGAAATCGAGCACTGCGCCATTTGCGGCTTCTATTTCAGTATTGGAGAAGCGTTCTTCAGCCTTAAAAGGTAAAGTTGCCGCTTCGCTGAATTGAGTCCCGAAATTCTTTAGTAAAGTATTCTGTGCCCTGGTTTTCTCCGAGCCAAATACCACAACACCTCCACCATCGTTAAGAAAATCATTGATTGTCTTCAGGTCTTCAGGAGTATAATCGATTCTATCATCACACGACAGCAAAATCAACAGGTTGGCGTTCGAAAAATCCACATGGTACAAATCGCACCAGTTGGTTACGCCTTTATGTCCTTTTAAATATTGCTGATGAAAACGGTGGTCGGCATAAAACGAAAATTCGTGCGACAAATCAGTAACTGCATGTACACGATTCGATTTAACATTTTGAGCCGAAGTATGCTGAAAACTCAACAATACCAACAAACAGGACAAGAGGAATATAATTCGTTCTCTCTTCATTTTTAATATTACTATTTAAAGGGGACTTTTACAATTACCGTTTCGCCTTTCCCTTCTTCGTTGGCAATACTTTGTATGGTCCACAAATCGGTCAGGTTGTCCCCGTCAATCGTGCTTCCACTGTAATCGCCCCAGGCTACGCCGTCGGTTGCGCCTTTTCCTTCGCCAAGTTTAACGATCTCGCGCAATTCTCCTTTTGGATCGCTCGCTTTCCGGAACGCCATTCGGGGACTGATGTACATATTTTCGTTTGTTTCCTGAAACCCTACCAACACATCGTTGTGCTTATTCACCGCAATGGTGGTTTGAATAAAATTACTTTTAGGATCGCTGATCCTTCCACTTTGAACAAGGGTACCATCGAGATTTAGCTGATGCCATTGCACAGCCGAACGTTCGTTGTAATTTACGGCATGTGAAAACCAGATACAGTTACTTTGCAAAACAAGGTTCTTAGGATTTCTGTCGCCGGATGACGTGACCTGATCGGTTCCTTTTTGCGGCGACTTTGGCGGATAACTGTAGTTACTAAGGCCATGAGGTTGAACAGCCACCACCTTTGCCAGCGGTGCCCCGTTCTCATCTTCATAAACCCTGGTGATTACAAAATTCTCGCCTTGTATCTTAAAGAAGTAGAGATCTTCAATATCGTCCTGGGTAAAAACGGGGTGTCCAAGACTGCCTTCGAAATGATATACGGTTGCCGGCTGGCCGTTAATCGCATCTTTCATTTTCAAAACAAAAGTTTGCTCTTTTCCTCCCGGGAAGGAATAACCAATCCATTTTTTACTAAAACCGATTCCACCGCCATCTTTTCCTTCGGCAGCCGAAACCGGATAAATGTTCCAGGCACCAAGTGGATTATCGGTTTCCGAAACAGCGATATTTACCGGCTTTACTTTCAGGCTATCCCAATACACCCACAGATCGAATCCAAAAACACGGTTGTGCGGATCGAAAAACAACTTGGGATCGATTCCATTGGCAAAGGCTTTTTGCGAAACGCCGTCAACAAAATTTCCGGACTTGTCGTAAATCACCAAACCGGAGTTGGTTGCGTGAAAAACATAACCGCCACCTACCGCAATTTGCGGATCCACCTGGCGATTACCGTCCTGAGAACCATCAAATTGCAAATATCCGTTAACGGTTCGAGGATTTCCTCCCTGTACACGTTGCGGATAGTCATTCTTTCGAAATTCCGATTTTTTTATTGGCGCAACTACCTCTGTACGAGATGGACGTTTCACCAGATTTATAACATCGGGAGCCGGTTGATATCGCTGCCCGATTACCGAAAACGATGTGAACACAAGAAACAGACTTAATGCCAAATAAGTCTGCAAATGGCGCATCGATTTTTTTGCTGCTGTATTTAACATGATAAACAATAAAGATTTATTAGGTATCTATCGATTCAGAAAAATAATAAAAATAAAAGGTTGCCCCACGAAGGTGCAACCTTTTAACTATTTGCTGTTTATTGAATAACCTTTGAATAAGGAATACGCATTTTAATGTTCCAGGTACCCGAATCGTTGATTTTGATACCCCAGCGAATGTATGCCTCGCAAACAATGTTTCCTGTGGTTTCATTAACTTTGAACTGGCTCCAGTCCATCGCACCTTTATCAGCTTCGTATGCTTCTTTATCAACTGTAAAAGCATCGCGAGTACTTATGTAGTACATCAGGTACGAAGAGTTACCAGAGTAATTCCTTCCAAACTGTGGGAACGGAGGAGCAGGCAACGAAAACGAAGTACTAAATTCGCTTTGAACTGTTTCAGTTGAGTTGTCGTGGAAATTCTGTAAATAACTTGCTCCCGAAGGATAAAAAGCGATTTTAGAAGCCGGAATTGGCTGATCGTGACTATCTGTAACGGTCATGATGACTTTAATACCCAGACTTGGTTCGTCACTGGCTTTAGTGACGCTAAAATACGGGTGCGTACCATCCAGTACGCTCGGCACACCGTCGTCGTAATCGTTCATAATTTTAGCAGTAGCTAAATCATATTTACTGCCGTTTGTTTTGATTAAGTTGTTACGCGAACGCATTTCAGTTGGGAATTCAACCGGTGCAAAAGGCATCATTTTAACCACTACAAAACTATCCAGTTGGCGGTCGCCACGAACATTTGAAACGTTTACATCGATATTAAAAATATCGTTCTCAACAAACTTACTTGCCTGTGTAAATGCTAATTCACCACTTACATCGTTGATCAACAGTGTTGGTTGCATCGACAGTTCGAGTTTTTCTTCGGCCAAAGCAAGTGTAGTATCCGTATCAGGATTAAATGCCGAAGTCCAGATCAGAATTTCATGTTCTTCGAACAACTCATTCGTAGAGTTTCCATTTTCATCCTGTACATCGGTAATTACCCACTTCAGCGGATAAGTTGAACCTTCAGCAGCAGGAGCAGCCGATGTCATAAAAGATCCCCTCGGAACAAAAACAGTGTCCTCCAGAGCATGAATATTGTCGCTGATGTAGCCCACCTCGGGTTGTACACACGAGCTTGCTGCTATCAGAATGGAGAATATATAAAGTAATTTTTTCATATACATTTTGTTTTATTCAATTGCCGGTTTTCCTTATCAGCATAAAATGCCGGATCACAGGTTCACCGGTAAAAGCATTAATTTTTGTTATTCACCCTCGTAATCAAAAAGTGTATGCGAACCCTGTAAAACGTGAATCACACCATTTGTAGAGATCAGGTTTGAAGTGCGAACGATAATCTTTGTATCGTCTTTCAGGTTATCCCAGTCATCCCACGAAGTACCATATTTATAGGTGTAATAAACATATTCAGGTGCGATTGTCAGGTTATTACCATATGCAATCTCTCCCGATAATACCGGTTCGAGCGAAATTCTTCGTTGTTCTCCGTTCACGGCCGTGTAAATCTGTCCTTCTTTGGACATATCGTCGCGAGTGATTTTTGTGTCGAAAACATAGGCACCCATGTATTTCTGTAAGGTATCAAGCGGAATGTCATCGATGGTGTAAGTTGCCAATGGATCTTCTTGTCGAAGTTCACTTAATACTTCATCCAGATATTTATTAACCGAAAGGTTATTGGCAACAAATACTGTGCTTTCACCGTCGACTTCATCAGCAAGCCCTGCCCTTTCAATAAGAATGGCAAAGGTATCGAGTTGTGGATGTTGTTTCAGATAAGCCATCGTGCTCATATACACATTCGGATCGCTGAGCCCTCCATCCACCAGGTAGTCGTCTTGTTCGCATGCGAAAAAGGCAACTGCTATCATGATTATGAAAAGTAACTTTTTCATGTAATTTGTTTTTCTTGTTTCGTTTACCTGTCTCGAAATCCGAAACAGGTATATTCTTCATTTAAATTATACTTTACCTCTCCAGTATTCGGTTTGAACAATGGATGGATTCACCGAAATTACGTTAGGGTGAATAGGCCAGAAATAACCCTTCTTCGACAAACGGTCGACGTTCATCCACGGCACGCCTTCGTAATAATAGTCCATTCTGATGCGGTCGAAACCCGACTGACCTTCTCCAACGAATTCAATCGCGCGCTCATCGAAAATGGCTTTGATCATGCTAGCGCGGTCAGTTGCTCCGCTGTAAGGAAGTACACCTGCTTTGCTTCTGATCTCGTTCAGGTCCTGAACCGCCTGGGGACCTTTTCCCTGTTTGGCTAAAGCTTCAGCCCTGAGCAGGTACATATCTGCCAAACGGAAAATCAGGATGTTTGATTCCGAGAACTGTGCATAAGGATCTTCTGAGTTTGGATCCGGTGATTGCAGCGCGTATTTCGTTAAAAACGAATCGTTGGGCTTGCTGTATTCATAAAAGAACAGCGCTTTTCTGGCATCGTTGGCATAATCCGGATTCTGGGCAATGAACTCGTTTCCGTAGAAATCGGGATTCATTTTTGGCGCTTTGTTCGTGTTCTTGTTTTTCCAGATCGGGTAATTCAGAGTTAATCCGGTGTAGTAAGCATCTGCGTCACTCATACGAAATGATTCGTTCATACTTGCATCAACATTAATCTCGAACAAACCGGTTTTCGATTGTCCCCAACACATGTCTTCGTAACCATCGATACTGTCGGTCACATAATCAATCAGAGAAGCACCACTGTTGTTGATTACCGAAGTTGCGGCATCAACACAAGCCTGGAGCATTTCGCTGTTGTCGTTGTCGCGGCTCGAATACCACAGCGTTAAGTGGGCTTTTAAAGCTTCGGCACTGGCTTTGTTGGCCTGAATTGCCCAGCTTGGATCACCAGGATTTGAATACTCAAGGTTAGCGATTGCTTTTTCCACAGCACTCAAGGCATAATCCAAAACTTCTTTTTCCGACGAACGTGGGATACGTACTACGTAGCCATCATCGGTAATCAACTGGTCTGACGACTCGATTGATTCTGTTACAATTGGTGCTTCACCCCAAATACGAGCAATATAAAAGTAGGTTAATGCACGTACAAACGCTGCTTCACCAATTATTCTTTTTTGCTCTTCGGGTGAGTCAAACATGTCTTCGGTCATTCCTTCAACATACGACTCGATGGTCATTGCCCAGTTGGCTGCACGGTAGAGATCTTTCCAGTTTCGTGAACCATCACGGTAGGCCAATACATAGTTACCGCTACCTTCAATGTAGTCAACAATCCAGTTCTGGCTGTCCATAAAAGTCATACCGGTAAATTCGCCCCAGAAAAGGAAATTCGACTGATAAGTAATGGCATATTTAAGCAAACTATACGAACCTGCCAATGCCTGTTCGGCGTTACTCTGACTCACCCAAAACACATCGGGATGGGTGATCGTAATGGGCTCCTGATCGAGTAAGCTGGTACAGCTTTGCGATCCGAGCAAGCCCAGTGTAATCAATAAACTATAAAATATTTTCTTCATTTCTTTACTGTTTTATTTTCACGGTTAAAATCTAACATCTACACCAAACGAAATGGTGGAAGCTTGTGGATATCCGTTTCCGTAAACACGGCCTTTAGCATCAACCAATGAGGCGTCAACAACAGTTTTCGAACGCTGCCATTGGTATGGATTAAGTACGCTTGAGTAAACACGGAGTCTGCTCAACCCTAACTTGCTTATAAAGCTGTTTTTCTCGAACGTGTAACCGATTGAAGCATTGGTGATTTTCCAGTAATCGCCACTTTCGAGCCACATTGTTTGTACACCTCTAAATCCATAGAAGGCACCCAGTCCTGAACCTGCAGGATACATGGCAGGGAAACGAACTCCGGCAGCACCGTCGCCCGGTTTTTCCCAGAAAGAGAGGTGGCTAAGATCAGCCAAACCATTCTTCGCCCAGCCTGTTCCACCGCGGTCGTATGCATCCATATAGCTGTTTAATACCGTATTCATGATATCTGCTCCAAAAGAGAACTGGCTGTACGCTCTCAGATACCATCCTTTGTATTGCAGGTTGATATTGAATGATCCCATGATATCAGGGATTGGCGAATATTCACGAGCCAACTGTAAATCATGTGTCTCATTCAGAATGTAGTCGCCGTTAAGGTCTTTCCAGATCGGGAATCCGGGACGGATGGCTGCCCACGCACTTTTACCAGTAAGCGGCTGTCCGGTGTATGGATTCACAGGTAGTTGCGACAGGTCATCAATAATGTAATCGTTGATGAACATTTTGTACAGGTTGATTGGCAAACCAACCACATATCCGTAGTCGCCACCGGTGTAGTCTTTGTTCCCGTTCGGAAGTTTACTGATGAAGTTCTGGTTTCTCGACAAACCCGAGCTTAATTCCAGGCGCAGTTTATTGTTACGCGGGAATACATGCCATTTCACCATCGATTCCCAACCGTAGTTCAAAATTCCGGCAACGTTAGCCTTGGCGCTGTTATACCCTGAATAAGCCGGGAAAGTAATGTCGAAGAAAAGTTTGTCGGTAAGCTTGTTATAAGCATCGAAAGTAACGCTCAAACGCTGCTTGAACATGTCGAGCTCGAAACCAAGGTTCCACTGACGTGAGTTCTCCCACGATAATTTATCGTTACCAATGGCGCCATAATTCGGAACAACACCTGTTGTTCCACCGTAGCTTGATACGTTCATCTGGTTGGTCCAGTATGCTGATCCACCGTAACCCAGGTTGTATTTTCCATAGCGCAGGTAATTCTCGGTAAACTGCTTACCGTTGATACCCCAGCTGAATTTCACTTTTGCAAAATCAACAAAGCTTTCTTTTACTCCGGCAAACCAGGGTTCGTCGGAAATAACCCAGGCCGCAGAAAGCGATGGGAATTTTGCCCAACGTACATCTTCACCAAAACGTGAAGAGCCATCAAGACTGAAGTTTCCACCTACAATGTAGCGGTCTTTGAATTTATAGCTGAAACGTGCAAAGTAAGAAAGCAGTGCATTTTCTGCGATATCAGTATAACCACTGATTTCATCTTTAGTGTAACGATCGTTAATTACTTTAATCGCATCACTACCAAAACCAACGGCATACATCGCCATGTCTTCGTAACGGTTATAATCCACTTTCTGACCGAGGATACCTGTTACTTCATGGTCACCAAATTCTTTGAAATAACTCAGGTAAGTGTCCGAAGAAAGGTTTCTACGGGTGTACAATGCGTAACTGGCAAAACCATCACCTTCCTGACGGGTAATTGATGGTTCGTAGAAATTCTTTTTGTTACTGCTGTATACAAACGTAAGCTGCGAGTTCAGTGTCAGTCCTTTAAAGACATCGAGTTGAGCCAGGTTCGAAAGTGTTGTTTGAATGGTTTGGTCGGTATTCATTTTTTCTTCCAACTCGCCCTGAAGACCTTGCAAACGCGAGTCCTCAACGAAGAACAACGAAGACTGCAAACTAGCCGGATCTACAGGCAGTGCAGGATTCGAAGAAGTTGCATCGTGATACGGGTTTCCTTGTCCGGTTTGCTGATCGGTAAAAACCGTACGTGTTGTAAGTTGGTTTCTGAAGAGTTTACCGACTTTCGAATTCAGGTTAGCTGAGAATGTATAACGATCGAGGCCGGTAGCTTTCACAACACCTTTATTATCGTCGTAACCAAACGAGATACGGTAGTTGGAAGCTTCAGATCCACCGCGCATACTAAAACTGTATTGCTGCTGTACACCTGTTTGGTAAAACAAGCCCTGGTAATCGATATTGTTATTGAACGCGGGGTTCAAACTATCGGTAAGCATGATCGGCACTTCACCGGTTTGCAGGTAATCCGGTGTCCACCAGGTATTGATCATGTCCATTTTAGCACGACGTTCAGCTGCACCTACCAACATGCCTACCAATTCAGGCTTAGGCTGAAAACCGTAGTTGGCTGTAAAGGTAAATTCCGGTTTATCCATCGCTTTACCTTTTTTGGTATTAATAATAATAACACCATTGGCACCACGCGAACCATAAATTGCAGCTGCCGAAGCATCTTTCAAAATGTCGATACTTTCGATATCAGCCGGGTTCAATGAAGCCAGGAAGTCGAGGTTAGAAACATTGTAACCTGCAAGGTCTTCCAATGAAGTCTGTACCCCGTCAACAACATATAAAGGATTACTAAATGCCGTGTTTGCATTCAGGTCGCCAGAAATACTGGTATTACCACGAATCATAATAGCACCACGTGCACCGGGAGCACCACTTAAGGTAATGTTTTGTACACCCGTAGATTGCGAAGCCAAAAGCGAAGAAACACTCGTAACAGGAATGTTTTCGAGATCTTCTGCACCAATACTGGTAACCGAAGCGGTAAGGTCCTTTTTGTGAACGGTCTGATAACCAATGGCAACAACTTCGTCGATACTTTGCGAGCTAGCCTCGAGTTGAATATCGATGGTCGTTTGTCCTGCCACCGGTAATTCAACAGTTTCGAGCCCTACAAACGAAAATACTATTACAGCATCGTTCGGTACTGCCAGAGTAAATTGGCCGTTTACATTAGTAATAGTACCATTAGTGGTACCTTTTTGAATAACATTGGCACCAGGTAAAGTGATACCATCCGGATCCCGGACTACGCCCGTGATCGTCTTTGTTTGTGCCATTACCCCTTCCACCGTGAGGCAAAAAAAGGAAAATAGCATCAGAGCAAAAACCAAGGTTTTTTTCATACAACTAGATTTGTTAAATTAAACGTTTTGATTTCCTGAACAGGCTTTGGCCCGCCGATCGTTAAAAGTAGATGAATGAAAATGGGACGTTCTGCACGAATTCGCCAATAAACCGTACAAATCACCAACACACAAAGACAAATCAATCACAGTATCGCACACATCATGCATCTTCTAATTGTCCTCCAATAAAAAAATACTCCCAATATGCTATTTTTCAATGCATTACAAACTCTACGCACAGTTATCCTTATTTTTTTATGAAGAAATGGTTTTTCTTACTTTTTTAATTTTTTGTAATGTATATCCATGCTTTATGATTAAAATCAAATCTTATTGTATTCGTTTATCTAACTTAGCACGCGATTAAAGTGTGTGTATGAAGACCTTTTTTTACAAGATTTTTCTTTTGCTGTTTTTGTTTCTTTCCATTCAGTTGAATGCCAATGTGAGGTTTACACATCTGACGATACAGGATGGACTATCGCAGCTAAGTGTAAAAAGCCTCTTCCAGGATTCGAAAGGCTTTATCTGGGCAGGAACAGCCGATGGCCTGAATCGCTACGATGGTTACGAGTTTAATATATATCGCAACATTCTGGAAAAAGAAAACTCGGTGGGAGGCAACGACATTTCCTGCATTTACGAATGTGTGAATGGGACCCACTTATTTATTGGCACACAGGATGCGGGTCTTTTTTTGTACAACAGAGATCGTGACAATTTTCGAAGTATTACGTCCAAAATTGAGCAATCGCGTTTACACATCAAAGACATTCTTGAGGATGCAAATGGAACCATATGGATTGCTACATTAAAAGACGGATTGTTTCGATACAGTATTTCAGACTCGGTACTTTACCCGGTTTCCTTTGGCGGCGAAAATCAACCGACTGCAATAAACAGTCTTGCTTCAGATGAATCGGGAACCTTGTGGTTAGGCTGTAATAACGGACTTTTTACGATGAGCCAGATTACAGCGGATCATCCTGCAGAACTGCAAAAAATAAATTATACAGCAGCAAAAACTTCCCCTAACGTGCGGGTTTTAACCTTTGATGTAAAGGGATATTTGTGGATCGGGACACAGAATGATGGTTTGTTTTGCATTCACCCGAGATCAACTTACAATAAACACTATCTGGCCGGTGATGAGCGTAATGCGCTAAAGTCGAATCAAATAAATGACATCATTTGTGACGATGATGGAATATTCTGGATTGCCACAGCTAACGGCTTGTATAAGTTCAATCAAAAAAACAAAGAGTTCGAGATTTTTCGCAACCAGAAAAATAATCCGGAGTCGATTAGTGCAAATCAAATTTATTGCCTGCTTAAAGACGATTCAGGTATTCTTTGGGCCGGGACCTACGCAGGCGGCATTAATAAACTGGATTATCATCAGTATCGTTTTCCCATATACCATGTTTTACAAACTGAAGATGAAAATACTTATTCGCTTCAGGACATTAGGTCATTTCAAATCGATGATCAAGAACATGTCTGGATAGGCACTTCAAACGGATTATACGAAATCTCGCGGAATGACCTCACAACATCGCCTGAAATATTCAGCAAAGTTACCTGGCACAACAAAAACCAATATGTAGGTGCACTGGGTTCAATTAAAAACGGAATAATTGTAAGTTCAGAATCATTTATCGAATTTATAGATCACAGTGGACAAAGGCATAATTTCACAGCTAAAATATTAGCGCAAACGGGAGTTGAGATCACGGCCTTCAGACATTCGGTAAGTGATGACCAGGGTTGTCTCTGGCTTGCCACCAGTCTTGGATTGCTAAAATACAATCCCACAGAAGATACCTTCAATCTTTTTAAGCCACCGGTTCCGGAAGACGAGAAAAAAACGCCCAACCTGAGTACATTGTTTTTCGATCATTCAGGAAAACTGTGGGTTGGTACACACAATACCTTTTTGTACGTATTCGATATTCATAAAGAAAGCTTCGAACCAAAACTAAGTGATATAAAATTGAACGGTGGCAGAGGATTTTCGAAGATATTCTCCATCAACGAAACACGTCCGGGAAATATTTGGCTGGGAACCGACCGGGGATTATTTCATCTTGATGATAACAGCCATGAACTAACAAAATTCAATGTTGAAGACGGACTCCCAAACAACATTGTATATGCAGTAGTACCCGAGAATGATCGAAAAGTTTGGTGCAGCACCAATCTCGGAATTACCTGCTTTGATACCGAAACCAAAACCTTCAGTAACTACTCCAAAGATGATGGTCTTCAGGGATTTGAATTTAATGAAGGGGCATATTTAAAAGACGACAAGGGTTTTATTTATCTTGGAGGAACGGATGGCTTCAACGTTTTTAACCCTTCGAATATAATAACCAACAATTACCTGCCCAAGGTGGTTATTACCGAAATGGAGATTCAGTACAAAGAGGTAAGTCCTGAAAATTTTCCAGATGTTGTTGACAAACAAATCAGTGAGGTGAGTTCACTAAAGCTACACCATAAATTAAATACCTTTAGTTTTACATTTACAGCATTGAGCTACAGCCTTCCGCAACGCAACAAATACCGGTTTTGCCTTACCGAAGAAGGTCAGGATGACAACTGGATTGATGCCAAATTAAGCAGAACCGCAACCTATACCAATGTACCACCCGGAAATTACCTGTTTAAAGTAATGGGATCGAATGCAGACGGCGTCTGGAATCCGGATCCCACAACAATAAAAATAACCATCGTACCTCCATTTTGGCAAACTTCGTTATTCCGGATACTCGTCATTTTACTTATTGGATCAGGATTTTATGCATTCGTTTATTTCAGACTGAAACAGATACGAAACCAACAGCAGAAATTAAAGCAACTCGTGCGGGAAAAAACCCTTGAGCTTACCGAGCAAGCCAAGCAAATTGAAAGGCAGAATGCTGAACTGCTCAGGGTTAACAGGAAGATGGCAGAAAAGAACAAACACCTGTATGACCAACACCAGCAAATTTCTGAACAACGCGACAAATTGCTAAAAATGGCCGAGACTGTTGAAGAGAGCAATCAAGCCAGAATTCGCTTTTTCACCAGTGTATCGCACGAACTCCGCACTCCATTAACACTCATAATTAGTCCGCTAAAGGCTATCCTGAATAACTTCGACAAAACTTCAACCGGCGATTTGAAACGAAATCTGGGTAACATGTACAGCAATGCCTCAAAACTGCTGTTGATAGTCAACCAGTTGCTTGATTTCAGGAAGGCAGAATCCGAAAAACTGCAGCTTCATGTGAGCCATTTCAACCTGGTAACATTTGTTCGCAATTCTTTTTTACTCTTCGATGATCTTGCCAAACAAAAGAATTTTAGTTTCAGCTTCAATGCGCCTTCGGATAACATTCCGATCTGGGCCGATTCCGACAAACTGGAAAAAGTAATTTACAATTTGCTGTCGAATGCTTTTAAATTTACCGATGTCGGTGGAAAAATCGTTGTTGGTATCTTTCCGGCCAGCGATGGTAAAAGCGTCACTATCTCCATACACGACACCGGAATAGGCATCGAACAGGATAAACTTCCCTTCATTTTCGAACAGTTTTACCAGTTAAAAACTCCACAACAGATCAATATTGCAGGAAGTGGGCTGGGACTGGCTTTGGTGGCCAAATTCATGGAATTGCATAAAGGGAAAGTATCTGTTAAAAGCGAGCCCGGCGAAGGGACGGTATTTACTGTAACCTTGCTCACGGGCAAAGATCATTTTGATGACAATGTCGTTTTTGAAAAGGAAACGATCGACAATTCCGATCTACTCAAATCGACCATCCGGCATTATTTGCCAATGCTGGAGCAAGAAACTATTCAGGAACAGGATAAAAAGCATACTGTTCTTTTGGTAGAAGACGACGAAGATCTGCGTGCTTTTATGAAAGAAATCCTTGTGCAGCAATTTCAAGTAATTGAAGCCAGCAATGGAGTATCCGGTCTGCAGCTGGCAGAAGAACGGAATCCGGACGTGGTGGTTAGTGACGTAATGATGCCCGGCATGGGCGGTTTTGAATTGTGCAACAAGATCAAATCAGAGTTTAGTACCTGTCACATTCCTGTTATCCTGCTCACATCGCTGGCCGATCAGGAAAGTCATTTTACTGGGATTGAAGTTGGTGCCGACGATTTTATTACCAAACCTTTCGACAACCGGCATTTGGTATTGAGTATTCAAAATATGATCTCAGGAAGAAAACGGTTGCAAAATAAGTACCGCCTTATTGATTCGAATAATATGAACTCAATTGTATCCGGCGATGCCGATCAGGTTTTTATTAAAGAAGCAATAGGCTTTATAGAGCAACACCTGAGTGATTCAGATTTTAACGTTGAAAGTTTGTGTAATCAATTGCAAATGAGCCAATCGCAATGCTATAGAAAGATAAAATCAATTACTGGCTTTAATATTTCGGAATTTATTCGGAATACACGATTGAAAAAGGCTGCCGAATTGTTGGTAACTGGTGAGTATAAAATAAATGAAATTGCCTACGAAACAGGCTTTAACGATCCAAACTATTTTACGCGTTGCTTTACACGTTTATTTGGGGTCAGACCCTCAGAATACGGTCGGACGATTTGATAGACCTATTTGGGGATTGCCCAGTCTGGAAAAGCTGACACATCGATATCGAAAACCAGAGTACCCCAGAAATACATAATCAGGGTGGCAATAATTATTCCTGTTAAATTTAGAAGGATCCCCGTTCGCACCATGTCTTTCACCCGAATTCGGTTGGTGCCAAAAATAATGGCGTTTGGCGGTGTAGCCACGGGTAACATAAAAGCCAACGAAGCTGCCAGTGTTGCCGGGATCATCAGCAAAAGCGGATTAATTTTAATGGTAACCGATAAACCGGCCAGAATTGGTAAGATCATCTCGGTAGTAGCTACATTCGACGTAAGCTCAGTTAGAAACGAAACCATGGTAACATTGGCTAGGGTAAGTACTAACGGCTCAACATTCGCGAGGCCGGCCAGTTGTTCGCCAAACCAGGTTGATAATCCCGATTCGACAAATCCCTGGGCCAAAGCAAAACCTCCGCCAAATAACAAAACAATGTTCCATGGAATTCTGCGGGCCGTTTCCCAGTTCATGATCCGCTCCCCTTTTTTTGATTTCGAAGGAATGATAAAAAGCAAAATGGCTATAAAAATGGCAACCGTTCCATCATTGATATAAGAAGGATTTTTGAAGAGTTGCGCCCAACCCGGAACTACAAATGACTGTATATTGAATCCGGATCGAAATATCCATAAAAATGCCAGTACCGTAAACAAAATCAAAACAATTTTCTCTTCCGTTTTGGCTTTACCCAACGCCATGTATTCCTTTCTGAAATCGCTGATCTCAAGTTGCTTCCAACTCGTTTTTGGACGATACATAAAATACAACAAAAGCCAGGCAGCGATAAACAAAAGGACGGTTACCGGCAAAGCATAAATAAACCAGTCGGCAAACGATATTTCGGTCATTTCGGGAAAAATAATACTGACAATCCGGGCAAATGAAAGATTGGGCGGGGTACCAACCAACGTGGCAATACCACCGATTGATGCTGAATAAGCGATACCCAGCAAAAGTCCGACATTGTACTTTGCCATATTCTTTACTCCTACCGATTCTTCAAGCTTCATAATTATTGAAAGTGCAATCGGCACCATCATCATCGCCGTAGCTGTGTTCGACATCCACATCGAAAGAAAAGAGGTTGCCAGCATAAATCCCAACAGGATTCTTCCCGGACTGATTCCAAACAGGATAAGTATACGTAATGCAATCCGGCGGTGCAGGTTCCAGCGTTCCATGGCAAATGCCATTAAAAAACCACCAATAAACAAAAAGATCAGGTGATTAAAATACATGGATGAAACCGTCTTACCATCCACCACTCCGAACAAAGGAAACAAGGCCACAGGAAGAAGTGCCGTAACTGCCAGCGGAATGGCTTCGGTGATCCACCAAACCGCCATCAGCAAGGCTATTGCAAAACAATACGTAACCTGCGGATTGCCGGGCTTCAGGTCAGCAAAAAGCATGATAAAAAGAGAAATAAGTGGCGCTAAAATCAATGCTAATTTTGTGGTCCAGCCAGATTTTGCTTTTTCAAGTTTAGGCATCAGCTTGCGTTTATTTCCTTCTAATTTAATAAAAGAATGGCAGTTGCTCTCATCCTTGAACACAAAAATAAACAGAACTACTCTGGCAACGAATCTTGATTATAAGCCACATTTTGGTTAACTTAACTTGAATTTATAACACAATACAAATGTTTACATACAAAGCAAAGGTAGACCGTGTAGTTGATGGCGATACAATCGATCTGGTAATTGACCTTGGATTTAAAATAACAACGTTTCAACGCATACGGCTGCGGGGAATCAATACCCCCGAAACCTACAATGTAAAAAAGGATTCTGAAGAATATAGAAAGGGAATCAAAGCCAAAGCTTTTGTTATTGAGCGCCTTAAAGACAATGAAAACGAAGTTATTGTTGAAACGGATAAAGACGTTGGCAAGTTTGGCCGCTACATTGGCATTATACGACTGGCCGACGCTGAACAAACACTAAACGATGAACTGGTAGAAAAAGGTTATGCAGAATATGCCGAATACTAAGCTGTTTAATTTGTATTCCCATTAAATCGTTTTATCTTTTCTACGTTCAATTTTTATACTTTTTATGACGAAGCAAATCAGGCAATTTGGGACAGCGCCCGTTTTTTTCACAGCCATTTCAACCATTTTAGGAGCCATTCTGTTTTTACGCTTTGGCTATGCAGTCGGAACACTCGGTCTTTGGGGAGTAGTTCTAATCATTCTTCTCGGACACCTTGTAACCATACCAACTGCGCTGGCAATTTCAGAAATCGCAACAAACAAACGCGTTGAAGGCGGCGGCGAGTATTTCATCATTTCCCGATCATTCGGATTAAATATTGGAGCAACCATTGGTATGGCGCTGTATTTTTCGCAAGCCATCAGCGTTGCGTTTTATGTGATCGCCTTTACCGAAGCTTTTGAATTTCTTTTCGACTGGATTGCGCGAACCTATGATTTTATTCTGCCGCGTCAGGTAATAAGTCTGCCTGTAATGATAGGTTTAGCAGCTTTGATTATAAAAAAAGGTGCCAATCTTGGTGTTAAGGCCCTCTATATTGTTGTTGGAATTTTGCTGATCTCGCTAATCATGTTTTTCCTGGGTCACACTGACCATGCCGAAGTAACCAGCTATACATTATCGGACAGTGCATTCCGGAATCCACAAAGTTTCTTTGTTGTTTTTGCCATCATTTTTCCTGCATTTACTGGAATGACAGCCGGTGTGGGCTTATCAGGCGATTTGAAACGCCCTTCCAAATCAATTCCGCTGGGAACAATCCTTGCCACTGTTTCGGGTATGATCATTTACTTTTTCGTGGTATTTAAACTGGCATCATCGGCACCGATTGAAGACCTGTTGAACAAACAGCTCATCATGGCCGACATTGCCATTGCCGGGGTGATTGTTGTACCTCTCGGACTTGCGGCCTCCACCATTTCATCGGCTTTGGGATCGTTTATGGTAGCGCCGCGTACTTTGCAGGCACTGGCATTGGATAAAGCTCTGCCGTCGAAGCGGGTTAACCGATGGCTTTCTACAGTAAACCCGGCCGATAACGAGCCACAAAATGCTTCCTTGGTTACAGCCATCATTGCTTTTGTTTTTGTCGCACTCGGAAATGTAAACGCAGTGGCGTCCATCATTTCCATGTTTTTTATGGTTACTTACGGTTCGCTTTGTTTGATCTCTTTTCTGAATCACTTTGGCTCCTCCCCTTCATACCGGCCTACCTTCCGCTCCAGGTGGTTCATTTCCCTGGTTGGATTCCTGGTTTCGGTGTGGGTGATGTTCAAAATAAGTACACCGTATGCATTGCTTGCCATTGTTGTAATGACTCTGATGTATTTGTACGTTAATCACTACCATAAATACCGAAAAGGATTTGCCTCTATTTTTGCCAATGCGCTCTTTCAGCTTAACCGCGATTTGCAGGTGATGCTACAAAAAAGAAAAGATAAGGTGTCGCGTCAGGAATGGCGACCAAGTGCAATTTGTATTTCGAGTAAGCCTATTCATCAGAATAAAGCATTCGACCTGCTCAACTGGATTTCGTTCAAATACGGATTTGGCACTTATTTGCACCTGATTGAAGATTATTATTCGAGAAACACGGTGGAACTGGCCGAGAAAAAATTACACGAGATCATCGAAAACGTCAGCCATGTAACCAATTATGTGTACATCGATACGATCATTTCGCCATCGTACACTTCAGCTATTTCGCAAGCCATACAAATACCCGGAGTTGCCGGAATGGAAAACAACATGGTGATTTTTGAGTACGATAAGGAAAGTCCGGATAAACTCAAAAAAGTGATCGATAACTTTGCGCTTGTTAACAGTGGGCAATTTGATATTTGTATCCTGGCATGTTCAGAAAAACCGATGAACATGAAAAACGGCATTCATGTATGGATAAATTCACTCGATACCGAAAATGCCAACCTGATGATCCTGCTGAGTTTTATTATTCTTGGTCACCCCGATCTGAAAAAAGCTGAAATCAAAATATTCGCTCTTTGCAAGGAGGAAGAATTACCATCGATAAAACAGGAATTACGCAACCTGGTGATATTGGGACGTTTGCCAATTAATGAAAAGAACATAAAGGTCATCATTCAACCTGAAGGAGTTCCGGCAAGAAGGATTATCTCAGAAAAATCGGATAAAGCCGGTCTGACATTAATTGGTTTAAGAGAAGAAATGGTGAAGCATGGCAAGGAAGAAGTTTTTGAGGGCTACGATGAGTTGGGTACGGTACTTTTTGTTCATTCCAAAAACCAGAAAAGCATTCACTAAAAACGACATTTGCAAATTGCTCTATTATACGTAAATTTCATTTGTTTAATATTGATTCTTTGTATCGTAACAAATGTAACCCGTCCCTTTAACCAGGGACTCGGGTCATTTCGAAAAGGCAGTAACCCATGAAACAGCTGAATGAATTTATTACGCATCATGTTGGTTTGAATACCGAAACCCTGAGCAAAGTGGCAGTAACTGCACTCATCATTATTTTTCTGTCGCTTTTAAGGATACTCATACTGCGCTTAGTTTGGCGAAATACCGAAAATGTGAAAGTCCGTTATCAGTGGAAACGATCTTTGTCGTTTATCATTCCAACAATTGGCTTTTTGCTTATCGGCGCTGTTTGGGTAAAGGCGTTTGAAGAGTTTGGCACCTTCCTTGGGCTCTTCACTGCCGGTATTGCAATCGCCTTAAAAGATCCACTCACGAACTTTGCCGGCTGGCTGTTTATTATCTTCAGAAAGCCTTTTGTGGTTGGCGACCGTGTTCAGGTTGGCAATCATACCGGAGATATTATCGATATCCGTCCCTTTCAGTTTACTATGCTTGAAATTGGTAACTGGGTGGATGCTGACCAAAGCACAGGAAGAATTATTCACCTGCCAAACGGAAAAGTATTTTTAAAACCACAGGCCAACTATAGTTCGGGCTTCGAATACATTTGGAATGAAGTGGCCGTGAACATTACTTTCGAAAGTAACTGGGAAAAAGCAAAATCACTTCTGGAACAAATCATCAACGAACTGGAAGAAGACATTCCGATTAAGGCACAAAAGGAAATTCGCGAAGCCAGTAAAAATTACATGATTTATTACAAACACCTTACTCCTATCGTTTATACATCGGTTAAGGAATTTGGTGTTCGTTTAACGGTTCGTTATTTGTGCAATCCACGCACCCGGCGTGGCAGCGAAAATGCGCTTTGGCAAAAAATCCTGTTGGCTTTTCAATCTGAAAAAGACATTCAGTTTGCTTACCCAACTACACGCTTTTATACAGCGGGAGAAAAAAACTGAAGCAATTTCATACCTTCAAATAGTATTTGCATCAATTAAAAAAAAACAGGATTTGCTACGGCTTGAAAGACGAAAGAATATCGAACATAAACCCATATTGATGCATTTGTGAAATTCAGTTTTTTATTTGAAACAAAAAATCGTATTTTGTATCGATCTTATTTTCAGGCCCTTTATAAAATCAATTACAAAAAACGACTAAATCATGAAAAACCAGGCTTCAATCACTTTCAAAATTAGTGTATTACTTATCTTGTTGATTATAGCAGGAATGGTAAATGCTAAACCGGATGCAAAAGATCGGAACACGCCAAAGCCTGCTATCAGCACTGCAGCGGCAATTGGAGGCTATAATGTTTATTACGGACATCTGCATAACCACTCGAACGTTTCGGATGGAGCAGAAACTCCTGATTATGCGTACAATTATGCAAAAAATACTGCCGGTCTCGATTTCTTTGGATTATCAGACCATGCAAGTGCCATTGGCAGTACTGAATGGACCACCATTAAAAATGCTGCCAACACTTACAACGAAGACGGTGTATTTGTTGCGTTCTGGGGATTTGAATGGTCGCACAGCACGCAGGGCCACGTTACAATAATAAACACTGATGATTATTGTACAACAAATTCAGAACCTAACTTCAGCAATTTACTGTCATGGGTGAATTCGCGCGAATGTGCTGCCTTTTTTAATCATCCCGGCCGACAAAATTCAACCGATCAGGAATTTGGTCAATTTCTTAACACTCCTTCCGAAAAGTTTGTAGGCATGGAATTGTGGAATAAGACCGATATTTTTAATGTGTATTACTACAATGACGGTTATTACTCTGCAGACGGGAACCTGGGCTATTTTGATGAAGCATTGATACGTGACTGGAAAATTGGTGCAGGCGGTTCGGAAGACAATCATACAGTAGATTGGGGAACCCGCACAGATAACAGACTAGCCGTACTCGCGAATAGCCTGACCAGAGCCGATATTTATGATGCAATTAAGAATAAACGATTTTTTACCACGCTTGATAAGAACCTTAAAATGTCCTTCCAAATTGATGGACAGGAAATGGGCTCGACCGTTCAGGGCAATTCGGGGCAATCGCTTCAAATAACCGCATCGGATGACGATGGAGAGGTTTTTACCACGGTGCAGTTGCTGCTAAATGGCACTGTGCTTTCCACTTGGTCGCCGGGGACATCAGATGTAAGTATAGTAGAAAATATAAGTACCTCTGATGGTGATTATTACTACATAAAAGTTACACAAGCAGATGGCGATGAAGCCATATCTTCACCAATATTTATTGAAGGTGGAATTTCGAATGTTTCGCCGCTTTGTGCAATTACCGGTCCCGAAGACGGACAGCATTACGATTTAACGCAATCCATAGTTCTTTCGGCTGATGCTACTGATTCAGATGGAACTATTTCGCAGGTTGAGTTTTTTGTTAATGAGGTTTCGGTTGGCACCGACAACTCATCGTCTTACGAAGTAAGCTGGACAATTCCTGCGAACGGAGCCTACACCATTACTGCAAAGGCAACTGACAATCTTGGAGCGGTAACAAGTTCTGATCCGGTGAACATTACCGTTGGAACATTTACAGAAACAGTCTCTGTTCAGATTGCATCAAGCAACGATGATGTGGAGGAAGGCCAGAATGGAACCATTTACACAAACAGTACCGACCTGGAATTGATTTATGATACGTACATGGACCAGTTTTTGCAAACCGTCGGATTACATTTTCCTGACCTCAATATTCCGCAAGGAGCAACAATCACAAATGCCTGGGTGCAATTTACAGTTGATGAAGCTTCAACCGGAACTGTTGAGCTGACCATTTCGGGAGATGCCTGTGATGATTCGCCGGCATTTACAAGTTCAGCATACGAGCTTTCCAACCGTAACCGAACTACAAATACGGTAAGTTGGAGCCCGTCTGACTGGAACACAGTTAACGAAGCCGGTGTAAATCAGCAAACACCCAATTTATCAACTGTTATACAGGAAATTGTCGACCGGCCAGGATTCACTGCTACGAGTGCCATATCGCTGTTTATTACCGGTACAGAAACCAACAAAAGAGTTGCCATGGCCTATGACGGAGTACCATCTTCGGCAGCCGTTTTAACTATTGATTATATTGTTGGGGATCAAAATATCCCACCTGTAGCAGCATTTACACACAACGCTAATTATCTGACAGTTAATTTTACGGATGAATCAAGTGACAGTGATGGAACAATTTCCGCATGGTTATGGGATTTCGGGGATGGAAGTACATCAACCAGTCAGAATCCTACTCATACGTATTCCTCTTCAGGAACATATACCGTTACCTTAATTGTATTCGATAATGACAATGCAAGCGACAACACAGCGCAGCAGTTTAGTGTTAATTGCCTCGACACCGACGGCGATGGTGTTTGCGATTCCAATGATGATGAAATTAATTCACCGTGTCCTGACAATGTGGATGAATTTGGAGTTTCTGTCGACACCGATAACGACGGACTTGCCGATTGTGTCGACGGTTGTCCTGACGACCCTAATAAAACCACGCCGGGTGCTTGCGGATGCGGTGTGCCAGATACCGATTCTGACAATGATGGTGTTGCCGATTGCAACGATCTTGAGGAGAATTCACCCTGTCCGCAGGACGTTGATGAAAATGGCGTTTCTTTCGACACAGATAATGACGGCATTGCTGATTGTTTGGATCAGGAATTAAATTCACCTTGTCCTGACGATGTCAATGATTATGGTGTTTCTATTGATACGGACGGCGATGGTCTTGCTGATTGTTTGGATGGTTGCCCTGATGATGCAAACAAAACGACACCGGGCGACTGTGGCTGTGGAATTGCGGATACGGATACGGATAATGATGGTATAGCCGATTGTATTGACGGCTGTCCTAACGATCCGAATAAAACAGAGCCCGGAGATTGTGGATGTGGAGTGGCAGATACGGACGCTGATAACGATGGCATTAGCGACTGTATCGATCCCTGTATTGCGCAAACTACCGGTTTTACCGATAATTCATTAAGTCACACAGGTACTGGTTCAAATTCAACAACCTTAATCCTTCCCAACAATAGCCAGGACGTATCGTTCACAATTTCAAATATCGATGAAAAAACCAGACCAGCATCGAAAAGCTATGACGAATGGGTAACAGTACAGTACGACAATGGTTTTGGGAATACTACCTTAGGAACATATTCCAGTGTAAGCTCTGTGCTTATCGAAATTCCAGAAACGGTAGTATCTGTTACTGTTAGCCTGACAGATGGAGGAGATGGTGATTCAGGAACATCAACGATGAGTATCACTTTCAGTCCGGTTAATTTCTGCGTTGCGAATGTTGAGCCCTGCAATGACGACGATAACGACGGAGTATGTAACGAAGTTGACCAGTGCCCCGGATTTGATGATTATGCTGACGAAGACGGGGACGGAATCCCTGACGGCTGCGATCCCTGTAATGATCTGATCGATACGGATGGAGATGGTATAAGCAATTGTATTGATTTGGAACTCAACTCACCTTGTCCCGGCAATGTCGATGCCTACGGAGTATCATTAGATTCTGATGGCGATGGCATTTGTGATGAAAACGATATTTGTTCCGGATATGATGATAATTTTGATACCGATGCTGACGGAGTTCCGGATGGTTGTGACATCTGCCCGGGATTTAACGATACTGTTGACACAGACGGCGATGGTATTCCGGATGACTGTGATCCATGCAATGATTTGATTGATTCTGATGGTGATGGATTTAGTGATTGCATTGATGCAGAACCAAATTCACTGTGTCCAAATATTGTAGATGACAACGGAGTATCAATCGATTCAGACGGAGATGGTGTTTGCGATGATATTGATAACTGTCCGAATGTTGCGAATGCAGATCAGTTAGATTCTAATAATGATGGTATTGGAGATGCCTGTGAAGCTTCGGATTACTGTGTCCCTGAAAATATGATCATTAACGGTGATTTTATCCGGACTGTAACGGTTGGCAGTTTTACTGAAACTTTCGGCTTAGGATCGGGCTATGAATACTATACCGACAATATCGTTTCACTAAGCACGGGAACTAACACCGTTGAACTTACTCCTGAGAACAGTAAGAACCGTAATTACTGGAAAATCTGGATCGACTCTGATTACGACGGTGTTTTTGATGATTTAAGCGAAACAGTTCTTTCTATACCAAGTAAAAAGGGAACAATCAGTGCACAAATTTCAGTTCCTGCAATCACCAGAAATACCCGAATGAGAATCAGTATGCGAAATCTGGCATTGCCTTTGCCTTGCGACGACAACTTTGAAGGAGATGTGAAAGATTTCGAACTTTCTCCAGCAGCATCAACCAAAAGCGCTTCAATGAATCCTTCAATATTAATTGAAGAAGAATTGTCGTTTAAAGTCTATCCGAATCCGTTTGTTGATGAAATTAATATACTTATTAACGGAACAGGGGAATATGAGAAATCCAGCGTTCATATCCACGACATTGCAGGTAAATTGGTTTACACGGAAGTTTATGGTAAAGAAGGTAGAATCACGATACAGGATTTACAACTCAATCCGGGATGCTACTTTATCACCGTTCAACTGGACGACTGGACAAAAACCGAACAACTGATAAAAACACATTAACTGAATATCGAATAAAACGAAAAGGCTGCTACTAATTGGTAACAGCCTTTTCTGTTTCTCTGAATTTTCGCTTAAGCTGAAGTGCAACATTTACCAAAGCTATCATTACCGGAACTTCAACCAGCGGGCCAATAACTGCCGCAAATGCTTCACCCGAATTCATTCCGAAAATGGCGATGGCTACAGCAATTGCCAGTTCGAAATTGTTGCTGGCAGCTGTAAACGACAATGTTACAGTTTGCTTGTAGTTCGCTCCCACCTTTTTTCCCATGTAAAAAGAAATGAAAAACATCACCACAAAATAGATAAGTAAAGGTATTGCAACCAAAACTACATCACCTGGGATTTTTACAATGTATTCTCCTTTTAGCGAGAACATCACCACAATTGTGAACAGCAGTGCGATTAACGTAACCGGGCTGATTTTGGGAATAAATTTCTGCTCGTACCACTTTTTACTTTTTACCCTGATCAGGATAAAACGCGTCAGAAAACCGGCAGCAAATGGAATTCCGAGATAGATCAGTACGCTTTCCGCGATCTGACCGATGGTAATATTTTCAACCGCAGTATTGGTTGGCACACCAAACCATCCGGGTAAAATGGCTATAAAAAACCAGGCATAAACCGAGAAAAACAAAACCTGGAAAATGGAGTTGAATGCTACTAAACCAGCGGCATATTGCGTGTCGCCTTTTGCCAGGTCGTTCCATACGATTACCATGGCGATGCAGCGTGCCAGCCCGATCATGATGATTCCGTACATGTAAGGTAAGTTGGCATTGTTTTCGCCCGGAAACAGTTTGAAAAACAAGATAGCCAGTGCAAACATCAACACCGGGCCGATCACCCAGTTTTGGATCAGCGAAAGGCTCAGCACCTTGTAATTTCTGAAAATATCGCCCAGTTCCTCGTATTTTACTTTAGCCAGTGGCGGATACATCATTAAAATCAGACCGATTGCAATTGGCAGATTGGTGGTACTATCTTCCGATGGTTTCAGCGATTCCCAGAAATCGGCGATTGCCGGAAATAAATATCCGCTGATCACCCCTGCGGCCATAGCCAGAAAGATCCAAAGCGTTAAATACCTGTCGAGAAACTCGAGACGTGGTTGTGACGGCATATTTCGAATATTTGAATATTAGAATTTTGGAAGGTCAGAATGCAGTCCGAAATTGTGTTTTGCCAACTGCAAAGTGCCTCTCTCTTAACACTAAACTTTGAACATTGAACCTGCCCGAATGAATTCGTTCAGGCGGGCTCTGAACTAACCCAACTGCGGTTTAATTTCTTCATCGTATAATTTTCTGAAACCGGCATTGATTTCATCGCGGACACGGTAATATTCACTCTGAATAAATTCAGGAGTTCCTACTGCATGCGATGGATCGTCGTAACCCATGTGCAATCGGTGTTTGACTTTACCGATAAAAGCAGGGCAACTTTCGTTGGCACCACCACAAACGGTTATCACATAATCCCATTCCTCATCCAGGTATTTTTCTACTGAATCGGACGTGTGCGAACTGATGTCGATTCCAATTTCTTTCATCACTTCCACAGCTTTGTGGTTAAGTTTTCCTGAGGCTTCGGTCCCGGCTGATTCCACCTGGATACGCGCATCAAACGACTGTAAAAAACCGTGCGCCATCTGACTACGGCAACTGTTACCTGTACAAAGTATAAGTACCTTCATGCTACTTTTCTAAATTTTTGATTGAATAATATTTTTAAATTCTTCTTCTGAAACAAATCCGTATTTGCGAAAAACCTCAGTTCCCCGCTTATCGAGTATTAGGTGTGTTGGCACTGCTGAAATGCCATAAAATTTCATCAATTCCTGGCTGTCGGGATTCAAAATCTGAATGACCTGAACATTCACTTTAGCCACCTCCCAATTCTTTAATGATTCCAAAACCGGCTCCATTTGTTTACAAATGGTGCAACCTGATGACTTAAATTCAAGCATGGTAAACTGAAAATCCTGTTTGTTTGCCTGGTAGTTAAAATGCTTCTGAATGTATTCCTTTGCAACAAACTGCGTTTCTTCGGTGATAGATTTCTTCACCTCGCTCCCAATATAGTCGTAGATCTTGCTTTTGAATACCAATGCAACCAGTAAACCCGCTACTACTAGAATCAAAACGATCAGAATGCCATGTTTCTTTATTATATTCATCGAAAATGTCTTTCTAAAACAACTACAGTCTTTTAAAAAACTAGGGCTTAATTTTGCCAAACAATCCCAAGAGTTTCGTATTCAGTATGTTCTTAATTTCGTCTTCGTTCTCTCCAATAGGTTTTACAGGAATCAAATCCATTACCTCGTCAGGATTCAATCCCGATTTGTAGTATAATTTCCAGGCTTTTTTCAAAGTTGATGAAACCGCCTTTTGAGCTTCCTGATCCGATAGGCCGGTTTCGAGTGCGATATGTTGCATTTCCTGCCACTGAAACCAAAAGTAAGTAGGCAACATGGCCGAAACAATCGCATAAGCTTCCAGCTTCGATTCCTCAGTTTCAAAGGTTTTGCCCAATTTCTTCAGCAATTTCAACACCTGTTTTTTCTCTTTCGCATCGAAAGCATCAGAAAAAGTAAGCGGATTGTAACCCTTGTTAATAAACGATGTGGCGTTGGGAATCATTCTTGCCAGCTTCTGGGTTGGCAGAACCGCGGCCATTTTTTCGAGGGTGATTTTTGGAGCCAGTGAAATAACAATGGTTTTTGTAGTTACTGATTCTTTTATTGCCTGCAAAGTTTCCATAACAACCGGAGGGTGAACCGCAATAAAAACAAGGTTTTGCGTAGCCACTTCGGCTGCTGAATCAACAACAGTTATTTCGGAAAAATCGGCATGCAATGCTTTTACAGTGTCAGCATTCGGATCAAAAACTTTTACGGTTTCGGGTAAGGCATTTTTGTTGGTCAGTCCTTGAAGAAAAATCCGTGTGATTCTTCCCCCGCCAACAAATCCTATTGATTTTGATTTCATAATTTTGTTGTTTGATAGTTTTACATGATATAGTTGAAGGTGAATCCTACAATGATAATTCCCAGTGCAACAATCCCAACGAAAATGGCTATAAACTGCCATTTCAGTACTTTTTTCAGGATGATGATCTCGGGTAGCGACAAACCAATAACCGACATCATAAATGCGAGCGCGGTTCCCAGACTTACTCCTTTTTCCATTAATACAGCTACAATGGGAATAATTCCGGCAGCATTCGAATACAGCGGAATACCCAGCATAATGGCCAGTGGAACAGCATACCAACTCCCCTCGCCCATAATCCGCGCCAGTGCATCTTCTGGCACATAACCGTGCGCACCTGCTCCAACGGCAATACCAATCAGAATATAAACCCAGATTTTTCCAACGATATCTTTTACGGTTTCAATCCCAATTTTAATCCGGTCGGAGAAATTCAGGTGTTCTTCGGACTGATTCTGTTGATTGGCCTTCACCTGGAACACCCAGTCGGCCACGTATTTTTGAAGTTTTAGTTTCTCTATAATGAATCCTGAAAAAGTAGCAATCACCAAACCTGTTGCCACATAAATAAGTGCGACCTTCCAGCCAAATAATCCGGCCAGAAGAATTAAGGCAACTTCGTTGATCAGCGGCGCAGCGATTAGAAATGAAAAAGTAACGCCAATAGGTATTCCGGCTTCTACAAATCCCAAAAACAGAGGAATGGCCGAACAGGAACAAAACGGTGTTAATATGCCCAGTCCCGATGCCATAACATTTCCTGCAAACAACGACTTTCCTTCGAGGGCTTTTCTTGTTTTCTCGGGTGAAAACCAACTTCTGACGATGCCCACAATAAACACAATCAACACCAGCAGGAGCATAACTTTGGGTACTTCATAAACAAAAAACCAGATAGATTCGGTGAGGTGTTTTCCTTCTTCGAGGCCAAGCAGATCGTATATCAAAAAATCGGTAATGTTTTCGAGGTTGATGAATACCAGCACCCAAAGCGGCAATAATAAAACCGGGATAATCCAGGTAGTGTTGATCCTTTTTAGTGTCAATACTTTTTCGTTCATTTCTCTCTTCCTTTATTCGCCCCTAAACGATATTTTAGAAATACACCGTGATGATGTAGTAAATTCCTACCAGCATAAAAACCACAGAAATAAACCTTCGGAACCAGATTTCGAAAGTTTTAAGCTTGTTGTAAACTGTGCCAACTCCTGAAAGAGTATACGCAATCAGCCAGGCAAAAATGATAACCGGAATACCCGTCGCAATGGCAAAAACAACCGGCAGGTACAAACCGGATGCACTGCTGATGGTCATCGGGATCAGCATGCCAAAATAAAGCACCCCGCTGTAAGGGCAAAAAGCCAGCGCAAACAAAATTCCGAGTGCCAGCACATCCCAGTAATTCTTAATGCCGTTTTTTTCGAAACGTTGAGTCAGCCTGCTAACTCCGGGAAACTTAATATTCAACACATCGAGCATCAGCAAACCGATGATTAGAAGCAGCGGACCGATAATTTTTTCGCCATAACGCTGAAAGACTCCCGACAGTGAAAACTGATCGGCACCCAAAAAAATAATTAAAGCAAGAACGGTATAAGCCACTGCCCGACCCAGTGTATAAACCAATCCGTTATAAAAAACACGGTTTCGGTTTTCGATGTCTCTGCCAATGAATCCAATTGCAGTGATGTTGGTCGCCAAAGGACACGGACTAATGGCTGTCATCAGTCCCAATAACAAAGCAGTAACAAATGGCAGTGAGCTGTTTTCGAGCAGTCCGCTTAAAAATCCTTCCATGCTATAACAGCGGTTTTATCTTTTTTTCGATTACCTCTTTAAATTTCTCGGGATTGGTGCGTGCATACAAAAATCCTTCGTTGGTGAGATCGACTTTTTTATTGCCTTTTACCACGATCAGCGACTGACTGTTCACGCCCAGTTCTTTGCCTTTCGCTTCGCCCGCCGGCTCGTCGAGGTTATAGGAAGCAAAAGTCACATCACTTCCGAAAAGTTCCTTTACATCCTGTTTTGCTTCCGATTCAATGGCTTTGCAGGTTGCACAGCGTGTGTTTAAATGAAAATAGTAAACATCTACTTTTGCGCTTTTACCTTCCTGAGTTTTTTCGTTTTGTTGTGCCGAAAGGCTAAAACTAACTAAAAGTGCGAATACAAAGCTTAGTAGTTTCGAGTTGATTTTAGTTTTCATTGTTGAAGATTTTTATTGGGTTAATAGATTTTTTAGTTCTTTGTCGTTCGGCAGGCGGCCACTTAAAACCACCTTCCCATCGATGACCAGGGCAGGTGTATTCATCACTCCGAATTGCATGATTTCCATAATGTCTTCCACTTTGCTGACCTCTGCAGCTAGTTTTAGTTCCGAAACGGATGCCGTTACAGCTTTTTCCAGTGCCTTGCATTTAGCACAGCCTGTTCCCAAAACTTTAATATCCATTTTGCCTGGTTTTAAATCAGTGTATTCCATAACGTCGATTGTTCGTTGTTCGCAAAACTGCGAACAAGCAGTATAATTTTTTTTAGCGTTGCATTAATTCTTTAAATAATGTACTGGCTTCTTCCCAGTTCTCCTTATTGATACAGTACTTCACTCTCGGCGCTTCAATTTCGCCCTGAATCAAGCCTGCATCTTTTAATTCTTTCAGGTGTTGCGACAAAGTTGATTTTGCAATGGGCAACTCTTCGCTCAGGTCGCCACTGTAACAACAGGATTGTTTGCCCAGTAATTCGAGCACATAAACGCGTACCGGGTGCCCAAGTGCCTTGGCGTACCGTGCCAGTTTTTCCTGATTATCTGAAAATACTTTTACATCCATAATACAGATTGTTCGTTGTTCGCAAAAATACGAACAGTTTTCTGATGTACAATTTTTTCCTTGTGAAATTTGATTGAATTAATTGTTAAATCATAGGTCTGCAATTTTATATCGCGTGCGATATTTCATCAGACTAACTATATTTGTGTCGCGAACGACATAAATAGGAAAGCATAAAAGAATCAAACAATGGACAACAATTTTTATCAATTCACAGCAAAGAGTTTACAGGGAAAAGAGATCGATATGGAAGCCTTTAAAGGCAAAACTGTATTGGTGGTGAATACGGCCAGCAAATGTGGTTTTACGCCACAATATGCAGGTCTTGAGGAATTAAATAAAAAGTACAAAGATAAAGGCCTGGCCATTTTAGGATTTCCGTGTAACCAGTTTGGAAACCAGGAGCCCGGCGATGAAAAATCGATTTCAGAAGGCTGTCTGATCAACTATGGTGTTACGTTTCAAATGTTCTCGAAAGTTGATGTTAACGGTGAAAACGCTCACCCACTATTCGACTACCTGAAGAATGAACTGGGCGGTACTTTTGGTAAAAAGATCAAATGGAACTTTACTAAATTTCTGATAGACCAGCATGGGAAACCTGTGAAACGTTTTGCGCCGACAACCAAGTCCGAAAAACTGGAACCTGAAATTATTAAGTTACTGGAGCAGAATAAAAACTAAATGATCGTTAATATGGAATACGAGCAATTAAAACTTGGTAACCAGGTTTGTTTCCCGATTTACGCTGCATCACGGCTGATTACGCGTGCGTACCAGCCGCTGCTCGACCAACTGGATTTGACCTACCCTCAGTATCTCGTAATGATGGTGCTGTGGGAAAACGATCAGGTTTCGGTGAATACAATCACCGATAAACTCATTCTGAACACCAACACAGTTACTCCCCTTTTAAAAAGAATGGAAGTTCTGGGTTTGATTACGCGGAAAAGATCAGAAACCGATGAACGCAGCCGTACGATCAGCCTCACAGAAAAAGGCTTGAAACTTCGTGAGCAGGCGGCTCTGGTCCCCATGCAACTGGCCGAAAAACTGGATGTCGGCGAATTAAATATTGATGAAATCATCGATCTCCGCGACAAGCTCAACCGCCTGATCGAAGCCATAAAAAATTAAAAGCTTATTGGCACATTTTCAGGTCGGGCACTGTTGAAATACTTCTGAAACATGGAAAACCGTTGCGATTTCGACTGTGCCCGTTTTTGACGAACAAACTCAAAATGAAGCGGTGAATACTGTTCTATCTTGTTCAGATAATCAGCTGTATACCACTTTTTATTCATACCAACCGATTCGATCACCATGGTTTCGATGCTGCGGTTCATCAAATCAATAAAATCACGGTTACCGGCACCCTCAAAACAACGCATCTCTTCCAAAGCAACGCGGCCAAAATGAATGGTGCGATTAACAAAACTTCCGAGATCTTCTTCGGGCAGGCACGAAAATATGGTTTTGGTAAATGCCAGCGAATCTTCCTTTACATCCTGGATATCGTCAAGCAATTGCAGGTAAACGCCATAACCAAACAGGGCTTGTTCCTGTTCGCGTGTGAGTTTTCCGGCAACCAGGTAACCATCAGCTAAAACCGATGCACCACCTTTTTCAAAACAAATCTCCACTATTCTGTCATCCGAAAGACCATTATCAGCGGCCATTTTCAGGCTATCAGTTTGTCCCTTTTGTATGGCATACAAACTTTCATACACCTCAGTAAAGTTTTTTCGTGGAAATTCATCTTCGAACATACGCACCAGCTTAAACAGTTGCTCTTCGGTAAACGAGGCAGGATTTACTTCCTCGCCATGCAACCTCCGGTTAAAGCGCCGCGAAAAAATCTCCTTCTCTCCTGCAAGAATTTCGGGATCATCGAGAAAATTATCGCTGTACGGATAGATCATTGAATAAGCAAAAACAGATGGTGTAATGCGAACCGGAACATTCAGCATCAACTGAATGCCGTTCATGATCCACACATTTCGCATTCCCTGGTATATATTTTCAGGCTTTAACTCGGGGCCAAAAGCACGTGCCTTGTAAAAAAAGTCTTTCGAAACATCCTTGAATTCTTCCGAAAGAATGACTTTAAGATGATCTTTTTCGAAATCGAAAACTGTTTCAAGAAAAGCTTTGAACATGGGAAAGAAAGAACCTCCGGGATCATTTTTGAGCTTCTGTACTTTGCTGTGGTTTTGCAGGCTTTTTATTTTGGCCTGGAAATGTTCGTAATTCGTTTCTCGTTCGCGTTTTTCTTCTTCAGTATATAACTTTGAAAACTCCGGGAAATGATTGGGACTCGATTCCCAGATTTGTTTGAAATGTTTAATGTATTCCTGAACTGGCAGCATAAGTATTGTTTTGTTCGAATATAGGAGAAAGCCGCCAATAAGGAGGAAGTTTTTAGATAAGCGATGCTTTTTTCGAGGTTAATGCAGCAATTTCGGTGATAAAACAGAATAGAAGTTGAAATAAATTATAAAAATGTAGAAAAATCAAAGCAAGCAAACATTTACGAAATAAGCACCACTCCTAACCTTCCGCCAGCTGGCGGAGAGGAACTGTCCCTTCCGGGGATTTAGGGGGTCCAAAACTACCAGCTTAAACACAAAAAACGCATCCACTTTGTAGTGAATGCGTTTTCTAATTATGGTTGCAATGTTGTAATCAGAATTTATGCGATGTTGGTATAAACCGCCTGTACATCGTCGTCTTCTTCCATCTTATCCAACATTTTTTCAATCTCTTCCATTTGCTCTTCCGTAAATTCAACCGGCGTAGTTGGAATACGTTTTAACTCAGCTTTGGTGGGCTCAATTTTCAAGCCTTCGAAAGCTGATGCCAACTCGCCAAAACTGGTATAATCGGCATACGCATAATATTTACCTTCGTTTTCTTCGATCTCTTCCAATCCGGCATCGATCAGCTCCAGTTCAATTTCTTCCACTTCCATTCCTTCAGGCAGGTCGAATTCAAAAACAGCTTTTCTTGAAAACATGAATTCAAGCGATCCGTTCGGAACCTGACCACCACCGGCCTTATTAAAGTAGCTTTTTACGTTGGCCACTGTACGGGTAGTATTGTCGGTTGCGCATTCAACAAAAACCAATACGCCATGCGGGCCTTTTCCTTCGTAAAACACTTCCACATAATCGGTAGCATCTTTTCCTGAAGCCCGTTTGATTGCCGCATCAATGTTTGTTTTCGGCATGTTTTCATGCTTGGCATTCAGAATTGCCGTACGCAACGACGGGTTCATATCCGGATCGGGACCACCTTCTTTAGCTGCAATGGTTATTTTCTTGGCGAGTTTTGGAAAAACCCTCGACATTTTATCCCAGCGCTTTTCTTTGGCTGCACGGCGGTACTCAAATGCTCTTCCCATGTGTTAGTCTGTTTTTAAAATTTGCTGCGAAAATATAAACTGCCCGCCTAATTACCAAGAAGGTAAGGCGAAAAACATTTACAATTTACATCGAAATGAATCAGAAAATACGAACAACCTTAATCAACTGTTTTATACGAATCGATTTTTTCAGGTTTACAAACCTTTTCTTTCTTGCTTACCTGTGCACCGCATTTCTTACAAGCGTATTTTGCGTGCTCTTTATTCTGAAAATCTTTCTTTTTACATGCTTTTTTGCTCATCTCCAACTATCCTGTTCACGGTGTACTAAAACAACGTTTACAGGATAATTGTTTTGCAAATATTCGCCCAATTTTTCGGCCGAATATACAGAGCGGTGCTGGCCGCCGGTACAACCAAAATTTACCGTTAGGTGCGAAAATCCGCGCTCGAGGTACACTTTAACCGACTGCTCCACCAGTTTTTTGGCAGCGTCGAGAAACAATCCCATTTCCGACTTCTGTTCTAAAAACTCCTGAACTGCCAGATCTTTTCCACTCAATTTTTTATATTCCTCGTAACGGCCCGGATTATTAATGGCCCTGCAGTCGAAAACATAACCGCCGCCATTTCCTGAAGGGTCGTCTGGAATTCCTTTTTTATAGGAAAAACTTGTTATTCTTATGGTCAGATTCGAATCGGATTTACCAATTTCCTTAAGCACTTCCGACTTGCTAAGCTTTTTCAAAACGGCAACCAGCTCGGTTATTTTCACAGGCAGATCAAGATCTTTCAGCAGCAAATCCAGGTTTTTCAAAGCATATGGAATACTTTTCAGGAAGTGTTCTTTTTTCTCGTAAAAACCGCGGAAACCATAGGCTCCCATGGCCTGCATAATACGAATAAGCACAAATCCTTTGAAGTAGGCTGTGAAGCGCTCCTCATCTACCTTCATGTATTTCTTTAGTTCATTCAGGTAGAAATGAAACAAATCCTGACGAACACTTTCCGGGATATCGGCTTTACCGTCGTACAACAACGAAGCCAGGTCGTATTGCAAGGCACCGCGACGACCACCCTGGTAATCGATAAAATACACTTCGCCGTCCTTCAACATCACATTGCGCGACTGGAAATCGCGGTACAGGAAGAAGTTGGAACTTGCGCTCAGCAGGTAATTGCTGAATTGCTGAAAATCATCTTCAAGCGCCTGCTCATCAAACGAAATTTTGGCCAGCTTCAGAAAATAGTATTTAAAGTAATTCAGGTCCCACATCATCGACTGCTTATCAAAAGCCTCGCGCGGGTAGCACACCGAGTAATCGATATCTTTTCCGCCAATGATCTGGATTTTTGGTAAAGCCGTCAGCACTTTTTTGTACTCGGCAATAATATTTTCCGAGAACCCTTCCTCCTCACGTGTTTTACTCAGAAAAGCAAAAAGTGTGGTGTCGCCAAGATCCTCCAGTAAGTATTTTTTCAGGTCGGAACTTACCGTGTAAATCTTCGGAACTTTGATTCCGAGGTGGTACAAATGGTTGGAAAACGACAAGAATGCAGTGTTTTCCTTTACATCACTGTTTAGGGCACCTATTACGGTGCGGTTCTTATTTCCAAGCCGGCAATATTCTCTGTACGAACCCGATTGCGGCAGCATTTCAAACGTGTCAACAGTTTCATTAAACTGATGTTCAAAGAGTTCAAGAATCTCGTTTTTTTCTGAAGTATTCAAAAGCCTGTGTTTTAAATTTTAACTTACTTTTATACGATCAATGATCAAGTATGACCAAACTGAAAGTCAAAAGTATCTATTTTTTGAAACTACTGAGAAATTTCTTTGTGATTGCCGGCGTGTTTTTCACCATTTGTGTGTTGATAGCTTTCACAACCTGGCCCTACTGGGGCTATCACTGGCTGGGAACAAGCAAAGCGGAATTGAGCTGGCAACCTGAATTCATTGTGCTTTTAGGTGGCGGAGGAATGCCAAGTCAGAGTAACCTGATGCGCAGCTGGTATGTTTCGCAGGCCTGCAAAAGTTTCCCCGAAGCCAAGGTAATTGTGTCCATGCCCGGCAACGCAGCCGACAGCACCAGCACTCCCCGAAAAATGAAAGAAGAGTTAGTGTTAAGAGGCGTTAACGCATCGAGTATAATTTTAGAAAGCGAAGGAACCAACACGCGTTCTCAGGCATTAAATTGTGCCGGACTGGTGAATTATAAAACGCCAATTCTGCTGGTTACTTCGCCCGAACATATGCGGCGTGCAGTGCTTTGCTTTCGGAAAGCAGGATTTGAAAAGGTAAATGCCGTGCCTGCCTTTGAAAATGCAGCCGAAGCCGATTTTACTTTTAAGGATGATGAACTGGGTGGAAATAAATTACTCGTGCCTGATGTAGGGAACAGCATGAACGTGCGTTACCAGGTATGGAATCACCTGAAGTACGAAATCCTGATCGTTCGCGAAATGCTGGCTCTCTCCTACTACAAATTAAGGGGCTGGATCTAAAAAATAAGGATGTCGTCCGTCAGTTGACGGATGACATCCTTACTCGTTTACCCCTAGTTCCCCTGAAGGAGAATTACTTGTCAGAATATTTTGAGATTTCTGTACCCTCTCTCCTGTCTCTCCCTTTTTAAATGGAGAGACGATCAGTCCCTGCAATAAATGATCTTATGTGATCAAATTGCACTGTATTTGTCTAAAACCACTGACCATTCGTCCTTCCCTGTATGAGGGAAGGATAAGAGGATGGGTGGATACGTTCAGCTATTTATTGAAATTTAATGGTGTTTTACAGTTCCACAATCAGCACCGTTTCTTTTTCACCACGAATGATGTCCACCGAAACGCGGGTTCCGGCTTCGAGTGTTTGCAAACGGGCCATATAATCGTAAATGTTTTTTACGGGTTTACCTTCGATGGCGGTAATAATATCGCCTTTTTTCATGCCCGCTTTGTACGCCGGCTTGTCTTTGGTAACACCGTCGATGCGCATTCCGCGTTTTTCCAGTCCGGCATAATCGGGCATAATTCCGAACGTTACTTTAAAACGGCCGCCACGGCTGCGTTGAAACTTACTTCCGGCTTCCTGGAAGGTGAGTTTTTCATCGCGATTAGCCAGTTCTTCCAGTACAGCGGCACCGTATTCCATCACTTTTTGCGCACCTTCGTAATCAATCAGTTCAGCATCATCGAGCGGTGTATGGTAATCGGGATGAGCGCCGGTTGAGAAAAAGAAAACCGGAATATCCTGCAGGTAAAACGATGCATGATCCGATGGCCCGATACCTTCGCCTGAAAAAGCCAGTTCAAATCCGGGATTTAGATCGGTAAGGATCTGTTCGGTTTCTACCGATGTTTTTGTTCCGCCAATGCTGATAGCGTTGGTTGTTGTATCCAGCCGGCCAATCATATCGAAATTTAACATGGACACAACACTGTCTAAACCAACTGCCGGATCGTTTGTAAAAGCTTTCGAACCTACCAAACCCATTTCTTCGGCACCAAAAGCTATAAAAATGATGCTGCGTTTGTTGCTCTTTTCTCCGGCCATTTTTTCTGCCAGTTGAATTACCGCGGAAACGCCAGAAGCATTGTCATCAGCACCGTTGTGAACGGCAATGGTATCCAAAGCACGCGAGCCCGATCCCGGTCCACCCATTCCTAAATGATCGAAGTGAGCACCAACAACCACATATTCATTTTTAAGTGTTTCATCGGTTCCGGGTAACATTGCCACCACATTCTCTGTTGTTTTTTCTTTCAGATTAACATTTACAGTAGCTTTTACAGTAGCCTCAGTTGACAAATTCAAACCGGCATTATTTTCTTCCATTTTAGCCTCGAGCGAAGCAATGGTTTCGCCTGTTCCTTTCAGAATTTCGTTGGCGACTTTCCGGGTAACCTGCAACACAGGAATTGAAAAACGACTGCTGTTTTTGTCAAAAAATAAGGACGACAACTCGTCTTTATCATTAAATTTTGGTCCGGCAACCAGAATCAAACCGGCAGCATTTTTATCGGATGCCACAAGACCTTTTGCGCGTTTAGTAGAAAACTGAAGGTAAGGACTGTTTGGATTATCTAAATCGGGATCGCCCTGCAAAGCCAGAATCCATTTTCCGGAAACGTCGGTTCCGGAGAAATCATTCCACTTTAGTGAATCCTGATCCACTTCCAGGCCATAGCCACAAAAAACTACGCCGGCTTCAACAGTTGAATTGGCAGAAAAAGCGTAAGGCTGAAAATCAACTTCAGGAGCAAATGACTCAGAACCAACCTGTAAATTATTCCCTTCGCCCATTTCTGCAGAGGCTACCAGGTTGAAATACTGAAATCCATTATCGTAAAGCAAATCGAGCCCGGCACTTTCGAATTTCGAACGTATAAACTCAGCAGCCAACTTATCACCGGCTTCACCCGACATTCTTCCTTTTAATGAATCGGACGCCAGATAGCCAATATTTTCCTGTATCTCAGGAATTGTAATCTCAGGATTATACTTTGGGCCACAGGCGGCAACTACCAAAACAATCAGTATAAAATAAACAGACTTCATCTTTTTAAAATTTCAAATGAAACAATTTGTTACAGAATCGGTTTTAACAACATTAACCACTTACCGCATCGCTGAAACGGTCGCGTAGTATTAACCATAATTCATTCGTTCAAATTTATCATTTTAATTGGGAACTCATGTAACTAGCATAAAACACAATCATAATCCTATAATTTAAATTACAATGCTCGTTTAATCATTATAAAAAAGGAGTTGCTTATATTTACGACTTTTAAAATTCAGAAGATTTGATCTCATTCGGAACAACATACTGGCCGGTTATCATACTGGCATTCATACTTGCAGCAATCGGAATTTCCCTCTTACTGTATTTCAGGAACAAAGCCAACGGCGAGCTCTCGAAAATACAATTACGTACCTTAATGGTATTGAGGTTTCTATCCTTTTTTCTGATTGCATTTTTATTACTGTCGCCATTTATCCGGAACCTGAAAAAGATCACCCAGAATCCGGTAATCATTACTGCCTGGGACAACTCTTCATCAATGATTTTAAGTGGCGACTCTGCCTCAGCAGCCAATGAAATCACGGCCGTTCAGGAAGAAATAAAAAAGCAGTTATCCGCCGATTTTGAACTTGTCAACTACACCTTTGGCGACGAACCGGGACCGGATGAATTAAATTTCTCTGAGAAAAGATCGGACTACAGCCAAATGCTGACTACGGTAGTCAACAATCACTTCAACCAAAACATCGGGGCATTGATCGTTGCCGGAGACGGTATCTACAATCGTGGCAAAAATCCGGTTAACCTGCTTGGTGATGTTGGATTTCCGGTGTATACCATTGGTTTTGGCGATACAACAGTTGTTAAGGATGCCCGCATTCAGGATGTGCGAATGAACCGCACCGCATTTCAGGGCAATAAATTCCCGGTTGAGGTGGATGTACAGTTCTCGAGGATTCGAAACAAAACCCTGAAACTTTCCATTTTTCACAATGATGTTGAACTGGAGAGTGTGATGATCACCCCGCCCAACGACAATTATATTATTACCAAGGAATTTATACTCGAAGCCAGCGAACCGGGTTTGCAACATTACACAGCAATAATAGAAAGCACAGAAAACGAGCGCAATACGGATAACAACAGTGCTAATTTTGTCATCAATATCCTGGAAAACAAACAGAAGGTGCTGATCATTTCCGATGGTTCGCATCCCGATATCGGTGCTATAAAAAACACGCTCGACGAGCAAAAAAGCTACGATGTTACGGTGTTCACTGAAGAACCGTATCCAAGCGACCTGAAAGAATTCAATTTATTAATTCTGAACCAGCTGCCAACATCAGGCAAGTCGATGGGCGAACTCGTTGAAAAAGCCAAAGCCGCCCGCCTGCCCGTTCTCTTTATTGTTGGAAGCAAAACCTTTATTCCGCAATTTAATATTCTGGCACAGGGTGCCGCAATTCAGCCGCTGGCGGGATCGGGAGAAGAAGCACAGCCTGTTTTAAATCCGGGTTTTGCCACCTTTAAACTGTCGGAAGATTTTAAGGAATTACTTCCTAAGTTTCCTCCTTTGATGGTAAACTTTGCCGATTATACCCTCGATGCAGGATTTACACCACTTTTCTATCAAAAGCTTAAAAACATTGAAACCGGGAAACCTTTGATGGCCACCGGGAAGATCGACGGACGAAAAATTGGATTTATTTTCGGTGAAGGTATCTGGCGCTGGCGTTTGTTCGATTACTACCAAAACCAGAGCCACGAGCGCTTTAACGAACTCGTTAATCAACTTGTCCAATACCTGGCTTTACGCGAAAACGAAGATAATTTCATCATCGATCATCAACCGGTTTATGCCGAAACTGATGATGTGGTCATGACTGCCGAAGTATATAACGACGCCTATGAGAAGGTAAGCAGCGGTGAAATAAACATCCTGATCAGGAATTCGAATAACGAAGAGTATCGCTTTACTTTCGATGTGCAGGGCGAGAATTACTATTTGAATACCGGCCATCTTCCGGTTGGCGATTATACATTTGAAGCAGAGGTAACACTTGGCGACGAAACCTTCACCGAAACCGGTTATTTCACGGTTATTGCCGTTAATCTTGAAAATGTAGTTACCCGGGCCAACCACAATGTTTTGTATCAGCTGGCCAACCTAAGCGGAGGTCAGTTCTACCTTCCCAATAATACAAACAGCCTGATCGACGAACTAAAAAACGGCAATAAATTAAAAGCTGTGAGTTATTACCAGGAAATGATTAACGAGTTATTAAACCTAAAATGGCTTTTCTTCGTTTTATTAGTCCTGTTGAGTGTGGAATGGTTTTTGAGAAAATACTGGGGTGTTTACTAAAAACAATTTTGTTGAGTTACTGCCAATGAATCTGTCCATCAAAAAATATTATGTTATTTGGATTAGCCTCCTGATCTTTTTAGGTTCTTGCTCATCGTTTAAAACGGTAACAATAGAACTGCCTAAAAAAGCAAAAAATGAATTGCCGGCAGAAATTCAAAGCCTGCTGCTGATCAACCGGACAGTTGATGAAAGTTATACCGATGTACCAAGTGACACTTTGCAGCAACTATTTTTCGATAAAGGCTTTAGTACCGACACCATCATAAAAGACATTCAGGCTGCCGATACCATGCTGAAAGCCCTGGGCGATCTGCTCTTCGAATCGGGCCGCTATGATATTGTGATACCTGAAAATCGATTTATCGCCCATGAAAGCAACGCATTTTTTAGCGAATCGATGCCCTGGGACGAGGTAAAAACCTTGTGTGAAGAATTCAATACCGATGCCATACTTTCGGTTGATATGTTCAGCACACGAGTGATCTGCAAATACGATAAAGAATCGTATTATAATCCCGTAGACAATGGATTTTATACGGCCTCTGAAGCACACATGGCTGTTGTTTACGAGTCGCTGCTAAAAGTTTATGAACCGGAAAATGAGAAGGTCCTGGTTCGCGAATTTATGCGTGATACTATTATTTGGGAAGACATGGCAGGATCGGCGCAGGAACTTTTCAGGCATTTCACACCTGTAAAACAAGCACTCACTGAAGCCGCAATTGCGCTCTCCCTCGATTTTACTGAGAAAATAAGTACTTCGTGGATAGCCGAGCAACGAAAACTCTTTTCAACCGGCGACAATCAACTGGAAACGGCTGCCAAATACATCGACAGCGGAGACTGGACCTCAGCAGTAGCAGTGTGGGAAAAACTGGCAAAAGAGTCAACATCGAAAAGCACAAAAAGTAAAGCACTCTATAACCTGGCTGTTGCGGCAGAAATCCAGGGAGATCTCGAAAAAGCCATCTCACTTGGCCTGAATTCATACAATACCCAGTTCAACCAGCAAACCTACGATTACCTGGAACGATTAAAGTACCGAAAACTAGAACTCGAAAAACAAAACCGATGAACCGTGTCGCCTTATTTATTTTATCCATTTTTCTTTTAAGTGCGTGTACTGTTTACAAGGAATACCCTATTGAAATTTATCAGCCGGGTGTTATTGCCGTACCCCCGCAGGCCGAGAATGTGGCCATTGTATACCGGAATTTCAAATACACCAACGATACCCTGCTGCACTATTACCAGGATGATTTCAGGCTGAAAAAAGCTGCAAAAGATCCGAAGAACCTTGACTCGGTGCTGGTAAACATCAGTATGCAGGAACTGGCTAAAAACCTGAAGGAAAAGAACGCTTTTACCAACATTAATATTTTCCCCGAACTTTTCAAGGAACATCGTGGAAATAAACTTCCGGCGCTTGATTTTGATGTTATCGAAAAAATAAGCGAAACAACGAATTCCGACCTGTTGATTTCGCTCGAAACCTTTTCCTGTTTTTATTCCGAATACTCGTCAACAGAAGCCATGCCAACCAAATCGAATGAAGTGATCACGGCTGCAGTTTGGGCAGTTTACAATCCGAATACGCAAAAACTGCTCGAACGTAAAACGATGATCGACACCATTTTCTGGAACGGTTACGACAACCAGGGAAATTACCAGCGAAAAACGAAACTTCCGCCCCGTATTACGGCACTGAAAATTGCGGCACAAATGGCTGGAGAAAACTATTCGAAGCGCTTTTTTGCTTCGTGGCAAAACGTCAACCGCATGTATTCAGTTCCGCCTCTCCCCGACTTTGCAGCTGCCGATGAATACGTACAAAAAGGTGAATGGGACAACGCCATTATGCTGTGGAAAAGATATGCCGACGACAGCAACGGGAAAATGGCCATTAACGCCCGCTACAACCTGGCCCTGGGCTACGAAATGAAAGACGACCTTGATACCGCTCAAAAATGGTTGATTGCAGCTCAGCAGATTGCCATGGACTACAAAAGCAAGGAAGATCTGAAAATGATTATGCAGTACCGAAAACTACTTTTAAAACGGCAAAAGGATATTGAACGACTAAACCAAAATGAATACTAATTTCGAATCTGACCAATGAAACCAAAAACCTCCGCCCTAATTCTTCCCATCCTCGCAATCCTAATGGTAATTCAGGGCTGTAACACGCTTTATAATTCAAGAATGATCGACATAGATATTTTGCAGCCGGCGAAGGTTAAACTACCCGACGATTATCAAAATGTGGCCCTGCGCTATAACAATTCAAATGTCGCCTGGAATCCAATCTGTGCAAGCTATAATGTTGATGGCAAAGAAATGGTCGATTCAACCAACCTCGACAGCATCGCTTCAGAAGTTTATTTCGATTTATTTGCTGCAACGCTACAAGAGCAACACTTTTTCGAAAATGTCAGCACGCTGAATTCAGCAGATTATTCTACTACTCAATTTATCGACACGCTTGCCATACCCGAATTAATTTTTGGTGATTCAACGCTTACACAGGATGAGTTAAATAGTTTTATGGGCGTTCACACCTTAACCAACGAACTCAAAAAAACAAAACCTTCTCCAAATCCGGTCATGCATAAAAAATACATCGATCCACAATTTGGCTTGTATTCAAAAGAGGAAATTGCGGTCATTGCAGATACCTGTACTGCCGATATCTTGCTGTCACTTGATCATTTCTACACGCAGAATGGCATAAGCTATTTCGATTACAGTGCTTCAGCTAACGAAGTGGTACTGATCCACTATTTCTGGACCGCTTACGATCTGAACAAGCAAAATCTGGCCTTTCATTTCTCAAAAACCGATACCATTTACTGGTCGAAGTTGGCGACAAGCAAAAAGGAAGCAATACATAGACTTCCGCCACGCAAAGATGCTGTACTAAATGCGGCTGATATTGCAGGAGGCAATACGGCAAATTTTCTGATTCCTCACTGGTCAACGGTAAAACGGATGTATTACGTATCGGGGCACGTAGAATTAAAGCAGACCAGCGATATGGTAGAAAAGGGAAACTGGTTGGAGGCTGCCAAATACTGGAAAGCCAATGTAGATAATGGGAACAAGAACATTGCCGCAAAGTCGATGTTTAACCTGGCAGTAGCCTGCGAAATGAACGATGAGATGGATGCTGCAATCGACTGGGCTGTAAAATCATATTACCTCTTTGGTGAAAACAATGAAATTCATGCTGCCAATTGCAAAGAGTACATTCGAATTCTGGCGCAACGCAAACAGGACCGAAACATTCTTAACAAGCAATTTAATATTGAATAAATAAGATCAGAGGTTTACTCCTAGCTGATCAGGCGGATACCATCAGATTCGAAACGGATCATTCGTTTTTTATACAAGGCCCCAATCGCCTGTTTAAATGTTTTTTTACTGATGCCAAACATCGCCTTGATCATTTCAGGCGAAGACTTATCCGAAATGGCCATAAACCCGTTATTCTCGCGCAACTGCTTTACGATCTCATCGCTAACCGGATCCACTTTTTGATACCCGGGTTTATCCAGAATCAGGTCGATTTTTTCATCGTCTCGCACCTTATTGATATAAGCTTTCGTCTCTTCCCCCACACTAACCGGGCGAAATATCTGGTTTCTGTATAAAATCCCAGTATGTTCGCGATTGATCACAGCCTTGTAGCCAATTTCGGTCTCTTCGGTAATAATGATCGTTACTTCTTCTCCCGGTTTGTATTCGGGTGGCGTATTATCGAGGTACTTGTTTAGTTTCGAAGATGCTGCAATGCGTTGTGTCACCAAATCGAGGTAGATATACACCAGGTAAAAGCGGCCGACTTCCATTTTTTGTTTCTGCTCGCTAAAGGGCACCAGAAGATCCTTTGGAAGGCCCCAATCCAAAAAAGCGCCTACTTTGGTCACTGCCGTTACTTCCAGCCGGGCGAACTCGCCCACCGTAGCCAACGGTTTTTCTGTGGTAGCCACCAAACGGTCCTCCGAATCGGTATATACAAAAACCTCGGCTTCTCCAGCATTTTTATGCGCTTCAGTTACAAATTTCTGAGGCATTAAAATCTCCCCCAGTTCACCGCCGTCGAGGTACACGCCGTTGCCGGTTTCCCGAACAATGGTCAGGGTATTTACTTTTCCTATTTCTGTCATGATTTACTACCGTAATTATAAGTTTATATTTCAAACCGAAGATTAACATTGCAAGTAAGATCTTTGAACAAGAAGTCATTGGTCACTTGTCATTAGTCATTGGGAAAAAATTTCGTGCAATTTATTATCAGTTGTTCTTCCTTTTTCCCTCAGTCACTCAATCACTCAACCCCTCAGTCCTTTAATCCGTCAATCTCCGCCCTCAGCTCTTGGCTCTCCGCTCTTCGCCTTTAGTTCGCCAGCAATTCGCGTGCTGCCTGCAAAGTGGTATCTGTGAGTTTCTCACCGCCTACCATAACTGCCAGTTCTTCCACACGTTCATCGTCAGTCAGGATTTTTATCGAGGTAAAAGTCTTTCCTTTTTCTTCGTATTTGTACACCCTGAAATGCGCATCGCCACGGGCAGCAATTTGTGGCAGATGGGTAATGTTAATGATCTGCGTAGTGTCGGAAAATGTTTTGATGATGTTCCCCATTTTCATGGCAATTTCGCCAGAAACACCGGTGTCAATTTCATCAAAAATAATGGTTGGCAGGGCCTTTGAATTCCGTAGCAGGTTTTTAATGGCCAGCATCACCCGCGACATTTCACCTCCGGAAGCGATGCGTGCGATATCGTCGACCGGCACATCGGCATTGGCGCTAAACAAGAGCGCCACCGCATCCAGTCCGTCTTCTCGAAAATCGTCCTGCGTATGGTGTTCTATTTTGAATTTAGCTTTTGGCATACCCAGTTGCTTCAGGTCTTCTACAACCGATTTTTCAATTCCGGTAAAAGATTTTTTACGCACAGCACTTAATTCACCAGCCTTTTTTTGCAGTTGGTCTCGCAAATCGTTCAGCGCTTTTTGCCGGGCTGCAATTTCGTTTTCGTAGCCTGTTACCGTATTTATTTTGGCATCCAGTTCGTTTCGGAGTTCAATCAACTCTACAACCGATGCAACATTGTGTTTTTGCAAGAGACCGTACAACAGGTTTAGCCGGTCGTTTACTTCCTCAATACGCGCCGGGTCGTGCTCCACACGTTCGGCTTGCGCTGCTGCTTCGTCCACCAGGTCGCGAAGCTCGATGGCAGCACTTTCCAAACGTTTTTCAATTTCAGCAGCCTCGCCGGAATATGCACTGATTTTCTCAAGCGCTTTTTTTGCGGCTTTTACGTTCTGAATCACCGAAAAACGCTCAGAATCCAGTAAGTCTTCAACAGTCGAGTAAGCTGTTTTTATTTCTTCGGCATGATTCAACAGCCCCAGCTCGTGCTCCAGCTCTTCCTGCTCGTTCTCCTGCAGGTTGGCTTCCTCGAGCTGGTTAAACTGAAACTCGAAATAATCGAGTTCGGCTTTCTCTTTCCCTGCCTTTTCTTCGAGTTCGAGTAATGCTTTCTGTGCCTGTTTATAGGCCGAAAAAAGAGTTTTATATTCGGAAAGCAACGATTTCGACTGAGCAACAGCATCCACCAGATCGAGTTGAAATTTCTGGTTGCTAAGCTCCAGGTTCTGATGCTGTGAATGAATGTCTATCAATTGCAATCCAAGATCACGGATCACTTTCAGGTTAACCGGTGTATCGTTTATAAAGGCCCGCGATTTACCTGCCGGTGTTATTTCACGACGCAGAATGGTGGTATCGTCGTAATCGAGGTCGTTAGCCTCAAAAAAAGGTTTCAGCCGGTAATTCTTTACTTCGAACATGCCTTCCACCACACATTTTTGGGTGCTGTCTTTCAACACCGATAAATCTGCGCGACTACCAAGGATCAACCCCAAAGCGCCCAGAATAATCGACTTTCCGGCACCGGTTTCCCCGGTAACCGTGTTCAGGTTGCGGTGGAAATCAACCTGTAATTCGTTGATTAAAGCATAATTCGCAATGTATAATTTCGACAGCATATAACGTTGGATTACGAAGTAACGAAAATACCAAAATTAGCAGAAGAAGCACCGCCTGCACGCAATAAAAAATTCTGTAGCGCAGGAAACATGACATAAGCTTGTAACTATTTTGTTAATGGGAACGAACTGCCAAGAATATCACCGACTTCCTCATCAGAATACACCGAAATAATTTGAACAAAAGCAGAATGTAACGTGAATTAATTTTGGCTGTATTCCACAACGGCCATTCACATAAGTTTTAAATTAGGTAATGTTATTGGCAAGTTCTGTATCGAACTACGAATTTTAAAAATCCACAAAATGAACTACTTTCGTGCAAAATTTGAGTGATTATCACAGACGATATGGATGCTGCGAACTGCTGTTTTTGGTTCCGCGGAACTTGTATTTCCTTTAAAATCACACAAAAAAAGAGTACCACTATGAGTAATTTTTTAACTGGCCGGGTAAAAAGCCTTAAATATGCCTTACGGGGAATGATTTTACTGTTAAAAACCGAGCATGCTGTAATTTCACAATTTTCCATCGCTTTGGTTTTTATTGTTCTTGGATTTTACTTTGAAATTTCTCGTATGGAGTGGATTATTCAACTCCTGCTAATGGGCCTGGTACTGGCTGTTGAGAGCGTAAACACTGCTATAGAAAAACTGTGCGATTATATCCAGCCGGAATTTCACAGCCGTATTGGCTTTATCAAGGATATTTCTGCGGGAGCTGTTTCGTTTGCAGTAATTTTCACTATAATTATAGCAGCAATTATTTATTTTCCATATATTTTTTAGCTTTTGAAAAACAATCAGTCAAAATTAGTTAACACACACTTAAACAGTAAGGTTACGGAGAATTTTAGTCGGGTGAATTACAGGTCGCTCATTCCTCCGTTTTTAATTCTACTCCTTTTTTATATTTATTTTATTTTTTCAAAAGGAGGAGGTAGTTATGTGGATGAATACGTTAACATTCAAAAAGATTTGTTCTTAACGATCAATGGTCATTTATCCAAATTTCCGGTGTTACAGTTTAACCTTACACAGTTGGGCGATGTGCTTATATTTTTCCCGCTTTTAACGGTTTTTATGGTGTATTCGCCTAAACTTTGGGAAGGCTTAATAACATCTGCACTTCTTTCGTTAATTGTATCGGCCGGCTTAAAAAAGCTATTTCATGTACCAAGGCCGGCGGCCATGTTCGACAACGATACCTTTGTAATTATTGGCAGAACACTTACCGGAAATACATCCTTACCTTCAGGGCATTCGATAGCAACTTTTGTGGTAATAACTACCTTGCTGTTTGCCTTTATGCCGAATAAGAACAGGCATAAAATAATCTGGACTTTTTTAATGCTTGCACTGGGTTTGATGATTGCCTTTTCGCGAGTTGGAGTTGGAGCTCACTACCCTTTTGATGTGCTGATTGGCAGCACGATCGGATTTATCGTGGCTGTGCTGGGAATCAGAATAAATGCCCGGCTAAATTGGTTAGTATGGATGAAGAACAAAAAATTCTACCCGGTTTTTGTGGTACTTTTTGCTGCCTGGATTTTTGCCATTATTCAAAAAATAGTAGCTGATAATTTGCTGATATTTTATTTTTCAATAGTTGCTTTAGTGATTTCATTGTACTTAATTTTAAAATCCTATGTTCAAGAAAAAAATTAAACTCATCTATTACGCGTTAATAGTTAGTTTTTTAAACCTGATACTGTATCACTACGCTTTCTATAAATTCGTTTACAGCATTATCGATATTAAAACTTTAAACGGTGTTCTGCTGCTTATTAGTTTGCTGGTTTTAACTATCGTCCTAAATGCTTTGGTTTTTTATATCGCGGTGTTCCTGCTACGTAAAGTTGGTAAATGGTTGTTAGTACTGTTTTTTACTATCAATGCTGTTGCGGTATACTTTATAAACACCTACAGTGTTATCATCGACAAATCAATGATTGGTAACGTTCTGAATACGAACTATGAAGAAGCGAGCAGTTTCTTTTCGCTTACTTTTTTGATATACCTGATATTCCTGGGAATTATTCCGAGTGTTGTATTGCTAAAAATCAAAGTCAAATTCACGAATTTTAAAAGGTTTGGTATTCAGGTAGCTTTAACCTTGATTTTTTTACTGGCCCTGATTTATGCCAACTCTACCAACTGGTTGTGGATCGATAAAAACTCGAAAAAATTAGGGGCTTTAGTCATGCCATGGTCTTATGTTGTAAATACCAGCCGGTATTATCATAGCAAGAACAAAAAGAACAAGGAACAAATATTGCTGCCGGATGCGACGGTTAATGACAGTACAAAATCAGTAGTTGTGCTTGTCATTGGCGAATCTGCGAGAAGCGCGAATTTCTCGTTCTACGGTTATCAAAGAAATACCAATCCTGAACTGGCAAAGATTAACAACCTGCACGTTTACCCGGCAGAATCGGCGGCAACATATACCACCGAAGGAATTAAAGCGATTTTAGAACACAAAAAAACCGGTAAGTTGTATGAAATTCTACCCAACTATCTGTATAGAAATGGCATTGAAGTGATCTGGCGATCAACAAACTGGGGTGAGCCTACTGTTCGAATAGAAAACTATCAGAAAAAGGACGAGCTTATACAGGCCTATAATCAAGAGGGTTTTGAGTACGACGAAATTCTGCTGCAAGGATTGAAGGATGAGATAATGAACAGTGATAACAATAAAATATTAATCGTCCTGCATACCAGTACCAGTCACGGACCGGCCTATTACAAAAAATACCCGCCTGAATTCAATCAGTTTACGCCTGTGTGCAAAAGCGTTGAGTTGGCGAAGTGCACCCAACAGGAACTCATAAATGCCTACGATAATACGATTCTTTATACCGACCACATTCTGGCTACGCTGATTGAGGAATTAAAACAGGTAAAGGACTACAATACTTCCATGATTTTTATTTCCGACCACGGCGAATCGTTGGGCGAAAAAAGCTTATACATGCACGGAATACCCCTAAGTATTGCACCTAAAGAGCAGTATGAGATTCCATTTTTTGTGTGGGCGTCGGATGATTCACTGGAATTTAAGGATAGTAATATGTTATCTCAACACCATGTTTTTCACAGTGTTTTAGATTTACTGAAAATAGACAGCCCGGTTTATGACGAAAGCATGAGTATTATAAAAAAATAAGAATGAACTTCCCCGCCGCAGAGCAGCGGGGTATCAATAGGAATACTACTTTTTCGACTCGCCCCAAGGGGCGGGGAATAAGACCCATGAGATCCCGATTGCTCCGCATCGGGATCAGTTCGACTTTACAATTTCAGTTCACTATCATTCCTAAAATTGTAGTCTCACTGATTTAAACACATTGGCGCCTGGTACAAATTATACCTTGATACGGCTGCAGTACAGTATGACATTACAAAACCAGGAATATTTTTCATCGATTCTGAAAAACCGGGATAACAATAAAAAAGGAGTAAGCATTAAATTTTGATGGCGGATATTGACTGCAAGTTTCTTTCCTCCATGTTTTTGATCTTGTCCGGGAAGCGGGCCAGCTATTTGTCCGGAACCTCCACTTCGGCGACCAACAATTTGATGGTAAGTTCTGCACTTCAATGGGAATCGATACAGTTAGCTAAAGAACAGGGATGCACTGAATATGATATGTTTGGCCCGGCCCCGAATTTAGATCGCTCGCATCCGTTACATGGGGTACATATATACAAGAAAGTCTTTGGCAGCAATCACTTCCACCGTATGGGATGATGGGAACACGTGTACAATAAAGAGCTGTATGATTTGTACCGTTTACAGGAAGTTCAAAACTAAATCGGATTTACAAGCCTTCGCTTTCTTCTATTTTTTCGTATTTACTGCCGTTTGAAGGATCGACCTCGTTTAATATAGCCAGCACACGATTTCGCTCGTCGGGATACGATTTAGAAAATACTTTTACCAGTTCATCGGATTTGGCATCGAAAAACATTTGAAGAATGTAGGTGGATGGCCGGCGGCGAAATACCTTCTGAATATCTCGCAGCGACTCGGCAATATTGGCTCTTCCCTCTTCTACCCGGTCCGACATTACATCTAAACCAAGACGGTGGTACGTATACATGGCACTACGGAAAGAAGAATAGGATTTATTTAAAACATTCTCAACCAGCCAGTAACGGTTTCGTTCGCTTTCAAATGCCTTCCAGCCTTTTTCCCGGGCGTTTTGCGAGTTGTTTACAATGGCCTGCGCTTTTTGAAAGTACTCGGTTCCACCTTCGGGTGAAAACGTATCGTAATCGAAACCCAAAATAACGTAAGCATAGTATGCCAGAATATTAGTCAGGTTATCCCGGTTGGATGTTTCATTAAACTCGAGCGTTTGAAACTCCACATAGTTGCAATGAAAATCGTTGTCCTTGATGTTCAAAACGGTTGATGTATAGCTTGAATTAAAGATCGGCCGTGTTAACTGAACCTGGATGGACCCTTTAAATTCATCGGCCGAAATCTGTTCATCGAGCCGGATAAGTATGTTGCACTTAATCTTTTCGTCGTAGCTGTACACATGATCGGTCCATTTCCGGTTGTTCATGAATTCGTACAAGTCGGATTGCATGGTGCGAAACAGGTTCTGATTGGCCCCTTTTATTCCACGTGCCGAAACGGTTACGTTGCAGCGCAACTCTTGCGCTGATGCTGAAAATACAACCAGAAAAACCAGTATTAGGGTGGTAAATATTTTGGACTTCATAACCTTACGCTTTCAATTCAATCATTTTTGCTACTATATCGCGGGCAACTTCCTGCTTAGATTTTAACTCGAAATTCTGCTTTTTATTGCCTTTCTCCAGGATGCTTATTTTGTTGGTATCCACACCAAAGCCTGCGCCTTTGTCGTTCAGCGAGTTCAGAACAATAAAGTCGAGATTTTTCTGCTGCAGCTTTCGTTCGGCGTTGTACTCTTCATTCGTAGTTTCCAGGGCAAATCCTACCAAAAGTTGCTGTGGTGTTTTACGTTTTCCCAATTCAGCGGCAATGTCTTTTGTTGGTTGCAATTCGATGCTCCAGTTCTCTTTGCCGCGCTTTGTCTTCTCGTTTAATTTGTCAACCGGGGTAAAATCGGCCACTGCGGCACACATTACAGCACCGTCGCAACCTGAGAAAGCTTCAATCGAAGCTTCATACATTTCCCGGGCCGATTCAACCGGAACTACACGTATATTACGATGCTGTGCCTTTATATTTACAGGACCAGAAACTACCGTGACCCGTGCTCCTTCAGCAGCCAGTTCTTCGGCAATGGCGTACCCCATTTTACCCGATGAAAAGTTACCGATAAAACGTACGGGATCGATTTTTTCGTAGGTGGGACCTGCTGTTACCAGGAAGGTTTTATTCAGCAGTTTTTTTTTTCGTGAAAGAAGTTTTACCACCTCTTCCACAATGTTCGCGGGTTCTTCCATCCTCCCTTTGCCTTCCAGACCACTGGCCAGTTCGCCACTTGCGGGCTCAACAATGGTATTACCGTAGTCCTTTAAAATGGAAAGGTTTCGTTGTGTGGAAGGGTGAGCAAACATGTCGAGGTCCATGGCCGGAGCAATCATTACCGGGCATTTTGTCGACAGGTAAGTTGTAACCAGCATGTTATCGGCAATGCCGTTGGCCATCTTCCCGATGGAGGTGGCAGTGGCAGGAGCTACCAGCATCAGATCGGCCCAGAGACCAATATCAACATGGCTGTTCCAGCTTCCGTCGTTGGCACCAAAAAATTCGCTGATTACAGGTTTGCCTGAAAGCGCTGATAAGGTAACAGGGGTTATAAACTCCTTTCCCGAAGGTGTAATAACCACCTGAACTTCGGCTCCCTCTTTTACTAAAAGCCGAAGAAGTACTGCTGCTTTATAAGCGGCAATACTTCCGGTTATTCCAAGAATAATATTTTTACCTTTCAGCCTCATGAGGCGTGAAATTAGATGCGTTGCTTGTTCTCGCGCGATGGGTTACGGTGATAGATATCTCCGCTTTTCAGCTCTTCGAAAGCAATAAGTGTTGGTTTTGGTAAACGTTCGTAGAATTTTGAAATCTCAATTTGTTCGCGGTTTTCAAAGATTTCCTCCAGGTTATCAGTGTATGAGGCAAACTCCTGCAGTTTCTGGTTCAGCTCTTCTTTCAGCTCCGAAGAGATCTGATTGGCTCTTTTAGCCAGAACCATCACTGTTTCGTAAATGTTTCCGGTTTCACGTGTCAGTACATCCAAATCGCGTGAAATGGTTGACGGTGCCGCTTTTGTTTTTTTGTAATCCATATTTCTTATTCGTCTATTGTAGTTTCTTCTTTATAATGCAAGTATTCGGTGGCTTTTTCGTAATACTTCTCTATTTCCTTATTGTACTTACTGTTTGGGTACTCATCGATAAATGCAAAATACTCGTCAAGTGCACTCGAAAAACGGTCTTCCTGCTTGTCGCTGATACTGCGTGTTGCCAGCAAATACTTCGATTTTAACAACATGTATTTCAGGTCTTCGCGGTATTTACTGTCAGGAAATTTCTCCAAACTGTTCGACAATGCAACAACTGCCGCCTTATACTGTTCAAAATCGTAGTACAATTTAGCACTTAAATACGACTTATACACCAGTTTATCTTCCAGTTCGTCGATTAACCGATTGGCTTCATCCACGCGTTCGCTAAACGGATACAGGTTGATATAAAGTTGCAGTGCATCAATAGCCTCCTGGGTGACCTGTTGATCGAGTCGTGGTTTTGGTGATTGCAGGTACGAACAGTATCCAATCATAAACTGTGCCTCTTCGGCATATTCACTTAATGGGAATTCATTTACCAGCGATTTGAAATAATGCCCGGCCATTAAATAATCCTTCTGGCCCATAGTACTTTTTGCGTAGTAGTAATAAATCTCGTCGGCACGGCTGGTTCCCCTGAAAATAGTTACCAGTTCCTTAAAAAGCGTACCCGCTCTCACGTATTCGCCGTCTTCGTAATATTCTACTGCTTTTTTGTACTTGAACTCGTAATCGGAACTTTTAACCACTTTATTAAAATCGCTACACGAGATTAAAAACGTGGCTAACAACACGATACTTATTCCCAGAATTCTCATTTTCTTAAACATGGCGCAAAAATATACTTTTTTTAATTAAGTGAAACTAATTCAGCCTCAAAATTTAAATCAAAAAACACAAACAACCTTTTACTTACTACATTCATTTTTAGCAATATACACAAATGCTTTTTGAAATCAGGCTTACGAATGTACAAGTATGCTTTAACAATAAATGCAGCTCTTAGTAATATTTAACACATTTGCGCAGATTTTAAAAAAGATTACATTTGCAAGCTAAACTAAAAACTTTAAACAGTAATAAGGTGGATATATTTGCGAAATTCAGAGAGAATAAAGGAGACATTGGAAAATGGATGGACCAGATTCATGGTTACTTTGCATTTCCAAAGTTAGAGGGTGAAATTTCTGCACGAATGAATTTCCGTGGGAAAGAAGTATTAACCTGGAGTTTGAACAATTACCTTGGCCTGGCGAATCACCCGGAGGTAAGAAAAGCCGATGCAGAAGCTGCTGCCCAATACGGGATGGCTTATCCGATGGGCGCACGAATGATGTCGGGACAAACAGTAAAACACGAACAGCTTGAACGCGAGTTGGCTGCATTTGTGAGTAAACCTGATGCCTTTCTTTTAAATTACGGATACCAGGGAATGGTTTCTGCAATTGATGTGCTAGCCAGCCGAAAAGATGTTATCGTGTACGATTCTGAATCGCATGCCTGCATCATGGATGGTGTTTTCCTTCACAAAGCAAAAGGCGGAAAAAGTTTTGTATACCAGCATAATAACATGGAAAAGCTGCGCAAGATGCTTGGCTTTGCAACTAAAATCGCCAAAGAAACCGGAGGAGGCATACTTGTTGTTACCGAAGGTGTATTTGGAATGACCGGTCAGGTTGGTAAACTGGATGAAATTGTTGCCCTGAAAAAAGAATTCGATTTCCGTTTATTTGTTGACGATGCTCACGGTTTTGGAACCATGGGACCAACAGGTGCCGGTTCGGGCGAACATTTCGGTGTTCAGGACGGCATCGACCTTTACTTCGGAACATTTGCAAAAGCAATGGCCGGTATTGGTGGGTTTATTGCCTGCGAAACCGACATCTGCTACATCCTGCGTTACAACATGCGCTCGCAAACTTTCGCAAAATCGTTGCCAATGGCCATGACAATTGGTGCTTTGAAACGTCTGGACATGATTCGTACCATGCCGGAACTTCGCGAAAAATTGTGGTCGGTTGTTAATGCGCTGCAAAGCGGATTGAAAGAAGCTGGTTTCGACCTTGGAAAAACCAATACACAGGTTACTCCTGTTTATATGAAAGGTGGAGAAGCCGAAGCCACACAAATGGTTCACGACCTGCGCGAAAACTACGGTATATTCTGTTCGATGGTGGTTTACCCGGTTATTCCGAAAGGTGAAATTCTTTTACGTTTAATTCCTACTGCAATGCACAGTCTTTCGGATGTTGAATACACGCTGAAAGCATTTAAGGAAGTAAAAGTAAAACTGGAAGCAGGCGAATACAAAAGTGAAGAACTTGCAAAAGTTGAAGTGGATAAATAATATCGATTAATAGGATATAGAAAAAGGGAGCCTTATGGTTCCCTTTTTTATTGTTATTTCTCGAACAGATTAATTAATCGGAGTTGTTTTTGTAATCGGAGTTAAATCGATCTTTTTGAATTCAACTTTTGCACCTTCTGCCTGAACAGCTATTTGACCTTCGTTAGCCGTACAACCGTAACCAAAATTTACCAAATCGTTGTTCACCCAAACTTTAACCGTATCGGCAACACATTCAATTACCATTGTATTCCACTCTCCCAGCGGGTGTTCAGAACCGTCGGTCAGGTTAATAATGCGGCGGTTTTTGCCTTCGGTAATTCCCCAGCTTTCTTCCGGTCCGCGCCGTTCGACCATATTTGGAACCTTAATATCTTCAACAATACACCAAAAGTCGCCAGCATCGCCACTTTGCATTTGTACCTCCAGTGATTTTGGAAACATGCCGTACAATGCCCGTGGAGTAGAAGCGTGCACCAAAACGCCACAGTTTCCGGGATCGCCCGCAAAACGATATTCCACATCCAGGCGGTAATTGCTAAAAACCGAATCGGTAATTAAATGGCCACGCGGATCGCCCATACTAACAAGCAGGGAATCGTTAACAATAAAGGACTTCTCTATATTGGGATTTTGATCGGCATCCGGAACATCGGCATGCCAACCTGTTAAATCGGTACCATTGAAGAGATGAATTGTTTCAGGCACCTTTTCATTAGTGCAGGCCATAATTCCTGCAACGGCGAATAACAAAATAGTTTTTTTCACACTAGTTAATTTTAGTTGGTTATTGAATAAATTTCTGTGCCCAGTTGATGTATTGCTCCCAGTCAAAATCAGTGACGTCGTGGACACCGCTGCGAATGTGGTAAGCCACCGTATTTATAATTGGCTTATTAACGGGCGGTTGAGTGTCATCCTGAATGCCTTTTTTTCCATACAATTTATAAACCGGACCGGCATAATAAGCACCCTGAAACTCACCTTTTGGATCGGCCCACTGATCTTCCTCGGCACTCGCCACATAAACCGGGCGTGGTGCAACAAGTGCAATCAGTTCGTGCTGATCAACTACCAATTTCTTTTCGTCGTTGTTGAAGTTTTTGAAATTATCGCAAAACCAGTGCGGGAAACTTCTATTGATGCGCCAGATGGTTTCACCAAACTGACGTTTAAAAAGAGCTGCTCCGCCACATCCTGAATTATTGGCAATTACTCCGGCAAAACGCTGATCGTTTGCCCCGGCCCAAAGCGATGTTTTTCCGAGTCGCGAATGTCCAAACACAATCACTTTCGAGGCATCAATATCCTCGTCCTGCTCAAAATAATCCATAGCCCGGCTTAATCCCCATGCCCAGGCAGCAATCGATCCCCATTCGTTGTCGGCCGGTTGTTGCTGGTCATCAACATAAAAAAGCCGTTGTACACCATCCGTCAAATCGTTTGTATCGGGATCTACTTCGCCATAATAAATGGTGGCAAAACCAAAACCTGCATCCAGCATCTTTTCAATGGCCCAACGATTGGTGCGTACGCCTCGCGACTGCTCGGTAAGTTGGTGATTTACAATTCCAAAAGAGGGATTATTGTCGACCCACGCCGTAGAAATCAGCACATTCACATCATCGGTAACTGTATGATTTCCGTAAAAATTATACCCCAAAAATAGAGGGACTTTTTTATCGGTTTTTGGCAAATAAATCAAAATAGTAAAATGAAGCGATTGCTTATTTTTTTCGAATGATAATTCCACCTGTTTCCGGATGGCTTTGCCGCCATAAGCATTGGAACTTTCCTCCAGAACATCAACCGAACTTATTGCCAGTTTTCCGGGCACTTCGCCATAAATGTTCTGCTGGTAATAATCAAGGATTTCGGGTCGGCGCTTTTTTTCCCACTGTTTTACACTACGTACCTTCTTCCCTGAAAAGGTTTTCAGAGGATCGGGCAATTTGAATTCAGGAACTTTACTTTCATCATAATTCGGCTTCCACTGCGCTTCCGCCACAAATCCGAAAGAAATAACAAACAGCAATAAAAAAACAGTACGTATCATCGCTTCCCCTTTTGCGTGTGTTGTGAAATTAAGCTTTTAATCGCATTTCCCAAAATTGATAAATAAACATGCCGGAAAAGATTGAATATAGATTGAAAGCAGATTGATACAGATTGAGGTAGATTGATTTAGTCATCGGTCCATTCAATATTTCAATCTGAAACGGTTGATGATTTTCTTTTTCGCTTTACGACTTTCTGATCATTTTACCTTCTTTACGGTATTCTTTTTCAATGCCTTTTTGAAGAATATCAGCGGTAATAACTGTTTTGTTTTGCTCCAGGGTGTGAAGACCGGCAAAGTGAATAACATTAACGATGTTGGCGCCGCTAAGCTCATAATTCCGGGCAATTTCCTTTAAGTTGACCTGTTTATCGAGGCTAACACTTTTGGGCAAATAATTCTCCCACAATTTTAAGCGTTCTGAAATTCCGGGATTATCGAATTCAACAAATGAATTGAAACGACGGGTAAACGACGGATCGATATTGGCTTTCATGTTCGTTGCCAGAATAACCAGGCCGGCATGCGATTCAATGCGTTGCAAAAGATAGGAAACCTCCTGGTTGGCATATTTGTCGTGTGCATCGCGCACATTGGTACGCTTCCCGAAAATCGAATCGGCCTCATCAAAAAACAAGATCCAATCTTTATTAGCCGCTTTATCAAAAAGATTGGAGAGGTTCTTTTCGGTTTCGCCAATGTATTTCGATACCACCAGCGACAAGTCGATTCGGAACACATCGCGTTTGGTATATTTCCCAAGCAAACAGGCAGTCATGGTTTTTCCTGTTCCCGGAGGTCCGTGAAAAAGCACCCGGTAACCGGGTTTGATTTTATCGGCTAATTTCCAGTCGGTAAGCAAGCGGGTATTGTGTTTTAGCCAAACCTCAATTTCCCTGATTTCTTCAACAGTAGTATCGTCGAGCACCAGGTCGTTCCATTCCAGATCGGTAGTGATCAACTGAGCCGGAAAATCGCTGCTGAGTTTTGGCCGCGATATTTTTCCGGAGAGAAACAAATCAACATATTCGTCATCGAGCACGAGCCGGCCACTCATTTTGGGTTCTCCCGGCGGGACCGGTTCGATGTAAATCACATTCTTTCGGGCAAAAAGGTGATCATCGTCAAACATGGCAGAAAGTTTTACCCGCTTATCCAGATCGCGTCCGGCGAGAATATACAGCACAGTTTCACCTGTCGGCAATATTCCCCGGTGATTTTTTCCTTTTACGCCACCAAAGTCAGGAAATTCGCCACCGTTGGGCAGATAAGCACCAACAACAGTTGAGATTAAACCCGGAGAAATATAGGGCACCAGCGCCAGAATTAAGCAAACTATTTCGGCTTTGGTGAGTTTATTCTGAATAATAAAATCCGACAAATACGACGAGAATTTGGAAAAATCGGGTACCTGCAAAGGCCGGGTCTGCTCTTTGCCGAAATCAAGGTTTAAACGCGCCCTGATAGCCGATTCAAGAAAATGCTGAACCACATTTAAAACACCTTCAGAAACGTGAGTACTTGAAACCATAAAACTTTGTTTTATTTTGAATCCTGTTTATTAAGAAACTCCAGGTATCCTGTTGCTTTTTCATTTGCTGGATTATGCTCCAAAACCGCTTCAATCAGTTTTCGTGCTTCATTCCATTGCTGTAAGGAAAGTAAAACAGAAACGGCGTCCAACTTTACCTTTTCATTTTCAGGATGCAGACGCATTAGGAAAGTAAATTCTTTTAATGCAGATTTAGAATCACCCTTCGACAGGTAATTTACTGCGAGGTAGTGTCTGGTTTGAAAGCTGTCGGGTTCAATTGCCAAACTTCTTCTAAAAGCCTCTTCTGCCAAACCGTAATTTTTCAGGTTAAACTCACAAATACCGGCATACAATTGAAGAACTGCGCTTTTTTCCAGCCACTCATGCCTGGCAATTATCGAAAGTGCAGCCTCAAAGCGGCCAAGAGCCATTAAATTTTTTGCCCATTCAACCTGATAATTGATATTGCCTGATTGCTGCACCAGCTTTTCCCAAATCTGACAGGCGTCAGAATACAACTTCAGGCTTTCATAAAATTTAGCAAGACTAATATTTGCATTCTCATTTTGCGGATCAAGTTGAAGTGCCTTTTTGTAGTTCTTCTCTGCATCTTTCAATTTTCGAAGAAAAACCTGCGCATTGGCCAGATTAAGATAATAAGTCGCCTTCTCCTTTACTTTTAAGGCTTTCATAAAATATTCTTCCGCTACCTTATACTCTTTCTTCTGGTGATAAAGCAGCCCCAGGTTATTTAAGGTTGTTGCATTCGCACTATCAATTTCCAAAGCCTGCATATACCGTTTTTCAGCCAGGTCAAACTCCTGATTCAGGAAATGCCCAACTCCTTTGTTATTGATCTCTATTACTTTTTCCATTCACCTTAATTTAGTCAAAAATATCGTTTTTTATATCGCGTGCCAGACCTTTAGCCATGTTCACAACATCCAGATCGGGGTAAATAACTTCAATATCTTCGAATGATATGTCGAACGGCTGATCTTCCTGGTAATGCACCGGGAATACCACACCAAACTGAATATCAGGCCCCCAACTAAACGAAACCAGATTATGCCTCCAGGTTTCCGAAATCGAGAACCAGCCAATTCCCAGACTTGCACGTGCAAATGCATTTACATCGAACGTAAACTTCGGATTAACCATGATGCGTCCTTCGGCATCGAGAATAACACCGGTTTGCGGACTCCATGAAAGATCAACCGCAGCAGAAGCTTCACCTTCCAATCCCAGGGTACCGGCCAGTTCAATTCCTCCTGACAAGCTGGCAATGGCAACGCTCACTCCAAGTCCAAGATCGCCACGGAGCGTAAGACCGGCATCGGCAGGAATGGCAAATTCACCATGACCGTGAATTTCGGTTTCATCTTCATGATCAGGATTGTAGGTGACTTCGGCGTATACCTCACGCAACTGCCCCGGGCCAAACCCGGCAGAGAAATCCAATCCCCCGCTGATTTGCGCTACCAAACCAATGCTTCGTGGCCCCAGCGGAATGGCAAAAATCGGAATCTCGACAGTTGGAACCGTAAACAGGTTTCTTCGGAATTCCCTGCGGTCGAAAACTTCAACCGTACTTGGCAAGGCAATTCTTCCTGAAACTTCCATTTCGCCATTAGGAAGAAATTCCACTCCGGCAGTGGCTTCAAGCCATGGAGTAAGTTGAAGCGTAAGATCGCCGCCGCCATACACGCGCATGGTGTCGTCGGGCTCACCTGTTGGCTGACCATCCTCGCCAATTGCTCGGTTGGTAGCTCCTACACGCACATTTCCACTCAGCATACCACGTTCGTAAGCCGCGCTGCCTTCAATGGTAATGGCACCGTTTTCGTAAGTCACCGAAAGCGAAGAGTCAATACCGGGAATATCGGGCTGGGCAGTTCCGCTTACCATTACATCGTAGTTTTCGGCACCGTCTTCTTTTGCTACCCGAGCCGAAACCGTTCCGCTTTGAATACCCGGAATATCCGAATTCAGGTTGAACTCACCCGAAATTGAAAAACCTTCCTCGCCGTATTCAACTACCATGGTACCTTGCTCAATCCCGGGAATATCGAGTTCCACATCTCCCGAGGCCGAAAAATTATTTTCGCTGTAAGTTGCCGTAATAGTAGCACTTTTAATTCCGCGAACCTTTCCATGTGGAATACCAATTGTACCACCGATTGTCCAGGTATTTTCGCGGTATTCTACATTGATTTCAGCGGGATCAAAAAGCTGCGTATCGAAATTAAATGAGCCTTCCAGTTCCAGGCCACCTGAAGTAGAAGCTGTAGCTTCAATATGTCCCTCACCGACATGGTTGATACCAAAATCAGTTGAACCACGCAAGCCCAGACCAGTTTCGGTATTGGCAAAAATCGTTAGCGACGAGTCGGATATTTGAAATGGCGGAGGTACATTGATCTGGTCCAGAGGGAAAGTTTTCGAAACCTCAAGAACACCACCATCGAGTCGGAATTCGATCGGATTACCTTCAAAAACAGGGATGGAAGGATTAATTATTCCATAGACATGAAGTCCATTGGGACGCAGCTCCAGTTCAAGAATTTCAACCGGACTTGCTTTTTTGATCCGTAGTCCGTACAAGCCTGAGGTTATGGATTGTTTGGTCAGGTAGCCGGCATATTTCGATCCGGGAAATCGGATAACATTAAAAATCTTGTCTTCGGGCCAGGGTTGCCAGGTATCGTCGTTCTCAGGAATATTTACTGAAACAGTTCCTAAATTTGGTGTATTCTCCACTCCTTCACCCTGGGTATTAAACTGTTTACCCACAATTCGAAACGGATTCCCCAACCAGGTTGCTTCGGTGTTTCTCACCCTGTCATCGGCACCTGTCCAGCGAAAAGTCTTTCCTAAACCTCCCGATTCATTTGGAAAGATCCGAACTTCGCCTTCCTGCCCGATATCTGCAAGGTTTCCGGCTTCAATCGCATCCAGATGTTCACCTGTTTCAATTTGTCGGCGCGTCCAGAACTCGTTCTCGGTAATCGCCTCGTCCCTACCAGATGATTCGGCAGAATTGAAAACCAGCGTGTACGTATTTTTTATTTGCTCGGCCGATCCCGTAACCTGATCACCATGCAGTTCTCTAAAACCTTCCAGTTTCTGATCGATGCTTTGTTTTATCGATGAACCGCTAGATCGGTTTTTTGACGAATCAAGCAACTCCATGTTTTCCATGGTATTTGGCCACTGGGCTTCCGACCAGTTTGCCAGTTGCAATTCTACTATGTGATCCACATCAAAACTCCGAAACTCCTTATCTTTCCCCCAAGTTGGTGCAGTTAATGCCGGAAGGATGGTTTCCATGCTTCCGATAAACAAGGGCTTTACGCTTCGTCCTGTAATATTGGCCTGAAAGACATGAACAGTGCTGCTGTCGGGCGGAGCATGATGATGTTCTTCGTAAAGGGTATTTAAACGGGTTGAAATCGTTTCAGTGCTAACCTCCTGTTTCCAAACGCCTTCGCGCTGATTGGTATTTCCACGAACGTAATTTCTTTTTCGCTTAAGCGGCGCCTTACTGCTGTATAAAACACCACGGTGATCAAGTAATTTAAATCCCGGAATGCCAATTTTATCAAAAGTGATGGTTTGAGCAGTATCGTCGGCTACACCTGTTGTTAGTTGCATTTCAGGTTCAACGGCATCTTCTTCACCTTCCTCCTTCTGAATCATTTTAGTCTGAATAGAAGCACCCTGCTGCAAAGTATGCGTTAATTCGTGTGCCAGCAGATGCTTCCCCGATGGACTCCCAGGATTGTATTTCCCTTCGTTAAAATAAATATCATTGCCATGGGTAAAGGCCTGTGCATTCAGGTTCTCGCTCATCTGAACAGCATCACTGCCGGTATGCACATTTACCCCGCTGAAGTCGGCACCAAAACCGGCTTCCATATCCGATTTTGTTGTAGTATCAAGCGAACTTCCACCTCCGGAAGTTGAGTTAAGTTTCGATTCAATGTTGGAGGCATCACCAGGCTGATCCGATTTGGTTTGTAACACATCTTCATTCAACTCATCAGGAAGATCGGCACTTTTTTGCAGCATTTCCTTAGGCTGAACGGCTTCCTCTTCCTCTTCTTTCTGCAATAAGTCTTCAGGTTCCGTCTTATTCTGAATATCAGGACTTACATTCTTAGCGGTAATTTCGGTCGCTTGTCCCGAATCGTTTTGAAGATCGGCTTCCGGTTTGTTTTGGAAGGCTGTTTCTTCATCCTCCGATTTTTCCTGAACGGAAGGATTGGTAGCATCAAATATATCGTTTGAAGCAGTATGTGTTTTTAACTGAACGGAGCTTACAGGTGAAAAAAAAGATGACTCAGTATCTTGCTGAGCCTTGCCTTTCATCATAATCTGATCAGCCATTTGATCAGCCTCCTTTTCGTACCTATCCCCGGGCTGCCCTACCTTTAAACTGGGTTGAATAAAAGGCTGAGCGCGATTTCCGGTTGTTGCAGAAGGCTTAAATTCTTTTGCTGATCTGTTTCCTGACATTCGCTTAAACTGCTAATAAATACTGATTACATATTTTGTTTTAAAAAGTAAAGTTGTTCAGCGTTCGATAAATAAAGGCACCTGCTTTTAGCACCATTGTATTGCCTGAAGCCGTTACAAAAAACGATTGCGTTACATTCGTAAACACTCTTCCCTGCGCATCCGATTCTCCATCAATTTTATATTTATTCGGAATTACCCACTCATGATAACCATTTGCGAACGGAGGATTTCCGCCACGCCAGGCAGCCTCATCAACCAAACCTGTATTCATGTCATCGAAAGGCAAATAGTTTTTGTTGGGTTTGTGATATAGCTGTGCCGCCGAATACTGGGTAAAATACCCGGTAACATTTGTCGCAGGCCCCGGTTGTTCCAGCCACTGTGTACGCCCGAGGTTGACGTTCAATGGAAGCACTGTGATATCTGCTTCCATTGCTGCACCCAGAGTTCCCGTTGGAATGGGCAAGATAGCAGAGCGTCGTAAAGCAATTGCCTGCGGAGGAATAGTAGAAAACACAATATTGGCAGTGCCCGCCTGGTTGGTCAAACTAATGACACTTACAGAAGGTACTGCAGGGGCTTCCCAAACCATGTTTTGACCCGAATTCAATCCTATGATGCGTCCGCTGGTTGCCGACCAGGTTCCTTCGGTATTTCCGGTAAAACGCACAAACTCACCAACTCCAACAACTGTGCGATTATCTGCAGTTCCATCCGGTGCTAAGTTTATTGTCTCCGAAGTTATCGAAGGTGCGACTTTGCCGGGAGTACCGGTTGGCAACGACGGACTTCCCCACGAAAACAGCCCATCGAGTGCTGACATGGTACGTGCATCGATCACGCCTGTAACAGGTAAAGTTGACGACCGCTGAAAACTCTGAATTGTTGCCTGTGTTTCAGCCTGAAAAATTCCGTCAACACCATAAATTGGCAGCGGAAAACCGGCATCAACCAATGCCCGTTGGATAAGAGAAACCGGTCGGCCGTTAGAGCCGTAACGCAATGTCCTTTCGCCATCCAAACAGGCTTCCAGCGTACGGTTTCCGCTAAAGCGGTCGGCTACCAGGTCGCGGTTATCATCCATGGTCATTTGAACCTCAGGCACCGCAAAACCGGTTTGCTGAATAGTATGCGTCAGCTCGTGAGCCAGCAGGTGTTTTCCTTCTTTTGATTGCGGATCGTAATTTCCTTCATTGAAATAAATATCTTTTCCGTTGGTAAAAGCTTTGGCTCCCATTTGCCGATTCATTTTTTCGGCTTCTCCATCGGTATGAATTCGAACCTGGCTAAAATCGGCACCAAAACCACGCTCCATTTCTGCCCGAACATTTTTATCCATTGGCTGCCCTGAATTTTTCCGGGCGTTTAAACTTGTTTCAACATTTGCTGAATCAGGAGCCTTTGCATTTCCTTCCATTTTCGGCATGGCTTCTTCTTCCTCCTCTTCAGACTGAGCCTGTACAGGTTCTTCTTCCTCCTCTGCCATTTGCGTCTGAAGGATTTCCTCTTCCTCCTCTGCCTGTATCTGAAGGGCTTCTTCTTCCTCTTCTGCTTGCATCTGGAGAGCTTCTTCTTCCTCTTCTGGCTGCGCCTGTATAGGCTCCTCCTCTTCCTTTGCCGTGTTCTGAGCCACTCCGGTTTCTTCCAGATCGTGTTGAACCAAAGGTGAAATGGAAGAAGACAAACTGTTCCCGGAAATCATTTGGTTACCAACACTCGAATTTTCCTGATTTACAACAGTATCGGCCATCTGATCAGCTTCGCGTTCATATTTGTCGCCGGAACGGCCAACTTTTAGTTTTGGTTGAACAGCAAAAAATGGCGATTCGCCTGATCCTTCTCTGTTGGAACTGCGGCCACTTTTAGTGTAACTTCTTCTCATGAATCCTGTCCTCATAACTTTACCATTCTACAAAGATTAAATTGTTGAGCCATGGCAGCTTAATAATGGAAATGTTCCATTGCAATTTCTCCAGTAGGATGTCCTGTGTTTTCCGTTCTATGATTAGCTTGAAATTCCGGTCTTTTTGAATCAATTTTCCGTTGCGGCTGACAAACATTTCCCTCAATCCATCAGGCGAGGTATTTTTAAGCGCCGGCCAGTTTTTTATCAATTCGCGGAGCATATTGTCCGCTTCCGTTCTTACGATTTCGTCCAGAAGGCTTGTCGCAGGAAGCGTCGTTTTCAGTGGCACTCCACAAAGAAATTTCTCCAGTACCAGATCTCCCTCAAAAAACTGATCGCTGCCCGTAGCACAATAATGCAGCGCCTGAACAGCTTTAATTCGCTCTTTTTCTCTGATCTGTCCAGCATCATCAAGCCACTGAAATTGCTGTAAAAAAGTTTTCAAAAAGGGGTGAAAAAGAACCTGTCCTGCATTTTGAACGGCGATTTCGCCGGCGTCTTTTTCAAAAAACAGCGGTTCTTTTTCATTCGTAAAACTAAGTCCATGCGAAATAATGGAAGGATCATTTTCAATTTTACCCCTTTTTTGTGTTACCCCCTTTTCCGCGACATTCTTCCGGCTTTGCTTTTCCAGCATCGCCAGAATCGTATCGCTGTCATTTTGAGTAAACTCAAATGTTGTGTGTTGAGAAATATTTTGTAGTTGCTTTGCCAATTCAATAATGCGATCAGTATACGACTTATCCGAATCCTGATTTTCCAGAATAGCATTCGCCATAAAATCGAGCAATTCAGCTTTCCAATCCGACTTTTTATAGCCAACAAAAATCTGAACCAGCACTGATAAAAATTGATTCCTGTTGTTTAAGTCCAGGTTCAACAGATATTCCTTCAAAGAAGTAAACTGCTGATTTTCTGTCATTTTTTCGGCAGCAATAAATTGAAGCACGTTTGTTAACGGCATTTGAAGAACAAACCTTTTTAAGGCGCTTCTATCGCCTATTAACAGTTGTTTCAGTTCCGCAATAAAATCAGCTTGCTGAAGCCGTTTCGTCCACTCTTCTTCTGAAATTATCGTGTCGATGTTGGATTTTTTACCGTACCAGGGCAAATAACCATGTTGCAAAAAGAACATGAAAATGGCCTGAGTATTTTGAGCAGGCGAAAGTCCTTTTGCAACAGCGGAATTTAAGCTTCTATCTTTAAAACTTTGCTCGCCATTTACCGGATAACGCTTTTCAAGGGCTGAAAAAGCGAGTTTTTGCTGCAGCTGTTTTTCCAGCTCAAAACGCAAATCGGCAAGCTGATCCATATTATCAACCTCAATTTCCAAATCGATTCGCTCAAAACGCGAAATACTTTCGGCATCGCTCCATTTGCTAAACAGCTTTTCGAACCCTGGAAAGACATCGGTATTCAAAAACGTACTGATGTTGTCCTTGATCCAATACGCCTTTTTCTCGTCTTTCAGGTCAATTTCGAGATATACTTTGTCGATAATATGTTGCTGTGTGCTGTTCAATTTATATCAGTTTGCTTTCAATGATCAGTTTCATATGGTCGGCCAGTAAAATCAGTTCGGCCACTTTTTTAGCGTACATGTCAACAAATTTTTTCATGGTATCACTGAAGATGATCTTTCTTTCCATGAACATTTTCAACAGTCCGATAATCTGGTTCAGAATGGAATCGATCAGGTCTCCAAATTTCTTGATCACTTCGTTATCCTGACAGCCCAGAATGTTGTAGAAAAGTCGCAACTGCAATTCAAGTAAGGTCAGTGCCTGTTTCTGCAATTCGGGTGAATTAACCAGCCCGACCACAGTTTTAGCTGTTTCATTTAATAGTTTCGGGAACATTACTTCCAGTTCGGCATTGGCACTCCCGTTCAAAAATTCGTCGATACGATCGAGAACTCCTTTGCTGAAATCGCTGGTACCGCCATAAATAGTTCTGGTCTGTTGCAGTATACTACTGAGTACTTCTGATGTTCCAGGTTGAATGCCGGCAAGGATTTTGGCATCAGTCAGGATTGCCACCTTAGTCTCTTCAACGCAGGTATTAACCGGCGTTTCCTCAATAAAGCGTGTGGTAATGGAAGTGCTCGTCCGGCTTGTCGGACAAACATCGGCCCCGATGGCTACAAGTACTATTTTCCAACTTGTCGGGCTGTCGGGTTTCAGATTTATCACGATCGGATCGAGGTTGCTGCCCGTAAGCGTAGTATCGTTGATCATCCATTCGAAGCTTGATGCATTTTTCGAAGTATTGGTAATGATCAACTGGTTCTCTACCTGTTTTGGCGAGCAGGAAGCAAGCGGTGGTTCGAGTACGTTGACCGTCAAACCGGAGTCTTCACCGTTCAATAAAATGCTTGTCGGGCCCGGTTTGGCAGCGGCCGGAATAAAGACAAACTGGCCTGTCGCGTTTTTAGCGACTCCTGAATCAGCCGTTATCTCAACTTTAGCATTTTCGGGAACAACCGTGAACGGATATTCGGTTTTATCGTTAGCGCAGAAGGTGTCAGTTTTTAAACTGATCTCAGGTTGAATTTCTGCAAAAATAATATCGTGTTCAACAGTGGTTTTACAAATTTTGTTGGCCGCCGTAACAGTCAACAAAACCGTAACTTTGTTCTCATCGTTTACCGGTAATTTGTAGGTATGCGATGGATTTTGTTCGCTTGAAGTTGCTCCATCCCCAAAATCCCAGAAGAAGCTTGCTCCTTCCAAATCTCCGGTCGGTACAAAACGATGGGTAGCCAGGTCGGTCGGTTCTTCAGGCACTTTAAAATCGGCCTGAATTCCCTGGTAAACCGTCAACACTGCATCCGTGACCTGGTTATTCACCGTAAAATGAATGACCTGTCCCAACATATCTTGCGGGAAATTATCTGCTGCAATCGTAATTTTTCCATTCTCGATGCTCACTCCTGCCACTTCCGGATTCATTCCGATGGTTCCGTCAGCCGGCGTTACTTCATACAAAATCGGTTCGGTATCGGTTAACAGGCAGTACCTGTCGCGCGACAACCTCAACGTTGCCGGCGGTTTTGAAATGATGTAATTAATCGGGGCACAATCGGAACAACACATGTAAGGCAGCGCAAAGTCGGCTACTACAGTATTATCAGCAATTTGTGTTGCCGGAATTACCCGTTCCAATGCACTTATTTCCTTGAGGCGTGTTGAATAATCCTCGTATTTAATCAGTTCAGTGGCACTCTTTAATACCGTGGTTCTTTCTGCTGTCGACAATTTCTCCAGGTTCATGATCTTATCGGTGATAAGCATTTTGGAAGCCGCTAAGGACTCAGCTGCAACAAATTTGTTTGTTGAAGTTTCGTCAGTTGTAGTTGACTCGCTGTTTTTATACACCAGTACAAAAGTTCCACCGGGCACAACTCCGGCTTTGTGTTCCAGACCGGGATGTTGTTCAATAAATTTTGAAAGTTGCAAACGCAGCAGGATTTGTTCTTTTCGCGCATTTATTTCATCGAGCAGCACTTCGAGTTTTTTACCCGAACAGCAAACATTCGACAGTTGGTTGATCAGCAAACCTGTGAAAGCCTGCAAACCCACCGATAATTTGGTGGACTGGTACCTCGCCTTCAACTTTTTAACCAGGCTGCACAATTGCGTCAGCGACAATTTATAATCGTTGACACGCGAAAGATTAACCAGGTTAACAGCCAGCGGCATTCGTTGTGTCAGCATGTACGTATGCGCCATTAATTCTACCGATTTATCAACCACAAATTCTTTTAAATCAGGTTCGGCATTCCACTCTTCGGTATCTACTATTCTATTTAGTTTTTGTGAAGCATTTGCAATGATATCGTTTACCGATCCACCTTTGGTTTCTTCAATGGCCTTAATCATTTCAACACCAATGGTATCCTGCACTTTGCTCATACTCTCCTCAACCACCTTTCCCTTCTCCACCTCATCGTATAAGGTTTTGGTAGCCGTTCCAAGCGTAGTTTTGTAATAAACCGGCTGGTACAACCTGGCCGTATAATTTACATCAAGATTGGTATTTAGGGCCATAGGCCTTTTCAAGTCGAGCTCAACCTCTTTAACATTGGCGCCGGGAATTTTCGTACTAAAGCTTGAAAAGAAACTTGAGACCTCAGCTAGCACGCAATCCTGTTCCTTTGTCCAGGCTTTCAGCATCACTTTCAAGTCCTCGAATTCGCATTCGTAATCGTCAATGTCCAGATCATCCGACTTGATATTTACCGACAATGCTTTTACATCGAAAGAAAGTCCGTATTGCTTTTTCTGGTCGTCGAGTTCTTCCAACACATCGCGGTAATCTTTTCCCTGGTGGCCTTCAATTCTATAAAAATCGAAAGTATCGGTGTTGTAACTTAAGGGTTCCTGAATTTGTGGTGCAGAGGCCAGCTGTTCGGTATGGTAACTCAGGTTGTAATTGTGCCGGAATAATTTTGTTTTTGTAAAATCCCACGACTTTAAAAAATTGGTTCCGGGCTTGTAATAAAAAGGAATGCTTCGTTTGCTCAGTTCAGGCAATTTATTGGATGGTGTGATCCTGATCTCTCCCGGTTTTACCAGGTAATTGTCGATCAGATCAAATATTTTCAGCAACAGGCTTTTTGCTCTTTCGATTTTCCCATTCTCGCTACCGGTAGCGGGCGAAGGATAGAAATCGTGTCGCAGATCTTTGGGTTCGCTGTTTAATTCCGACAGCAAACCCAGCATCAGGTGTTTTGGAAAAGCGGTAATATCGGGCAAACACAGTTGTTTGAGATCGAGCAACAAATCTTTTAATTCGTTGTATGTATCTACCAGGTCTTTTAAAAGATCGTAACGGTACTGAATATCGAAAGGAACATTATAAGCGCTGAATGAATAATGCGCATTCAGTTTCGAAAGTTCGGTATTCAAAGCTGCCGGAGAGATTTTAACCTGCAACAGGCTTCCAAAATTCTTTACAATTAAACTGATTCCCAAACCGAGCTGAGAAACAATATTGTTTTTGGTTAATAGCGCGCTTCCTTTTATAGCATCGTAATAAGCACGTTTCAATTCTTCGTATTTCGAAGTATTGATCTGGTTCAGGACTACACGTTTTACTGCCAGTTCCGGTAAATTAAAATATTGTTCAAAACGGTCGTGGTTGGTGTAAACTACATCGTTGGAAGCGATAAATTCGGCATCGGCTTTCGAAACCAGAAGTACCCGCAAACGGTTGATCTGTGCTACTCCCTGATTGTCGCAGTCGATAGCGGTACAAAGATCGCCGGTATCGGCGAATGATTCCAGGTAAAGCAAAACCACCATGTTGTTCAGATCAGCTAACTCAGAAAGCGGTTTTGAATTTTCAACTCCCGGGGGATGGAGTTCATATAAATCGAGCACTTCAGACGACAGTTCATCGCCTCCCGTGAGTTTACGGAAACGCGTATAACCAGCTGCATCGTCCTTGAACTTTTTATACCAGGAGTAGCTCAGTGAACCGCTTATCAGTTTCTTCAGAGGCGAACTGTCGCTATCCTTCTTCAGCTGAATCAGGTCGCCATCGGTGGTGACTCCAACACCCTGCGAAATGGTGATCGTTGCACCGCTTTTGCTGACTTTAAATCCGCAAACAATGCCTACACCGTTTAGAAAAACGCGGGAGAGCCGGTCCTGGTCGTCGAAGTAAGTTATAAACTCATTTAACTGGCCTTCTGTCAATACCTGGTTATCGACGAAAGTATGGTACTTTGTTGTGATTTCCGTTAATTTCCAATCCATCACTTCTGTAATTAAAGGTTTCCAATATTTGTGCGGCCCAGTATTATCCGGCCTTCCAATGAATCTTCCTCATCATCGCAATCGATCAACCGGCCTGCAGGGTAAATCGAATTCAGCTGTTCGAGCGATTTAATCAGCTTATTAAGCTTAGTCTCATCTTGTTTCTGTCCTGATTTTGTTTTTGAAAGCAGAAAATCCTTGTATGCTTCTTCAAACTGAACCATATCGTTCTTATCATCATCCACCCAACCTTTTGGTTCGCCAATCCAGCAAACGCGCGCCAGAACATGGGCCGGCAATTCACGACGGATCAGGTCTTCCATGAAATTTCTGAAATCCATGTTTCCGAAACGGTAGGTCCATCCGGGTAAAACCACAGTTACGCGATAGGAATAAGGATCGATCGGTTCGCAGCTTTCGCAGTTATCGGTACAAACCGACATAAACTGATCTTTTAAACCCGCGTCGCCTGTTACATCGGGGCGCAACAGGATGTGCTCTACCATATACATTCCCTCTTCGCCAAACTCTTTGCGCAGGAAATGGATTAAATCCAGAATAGCCTGTTTCAGTTCGTCCTGTGTATCGTGGTACAAAAACTGTCGAGCGATTATTCGGTCGGTGCTGTCAGGATCAGCGTTCAGGTTGATTACATCGAAGGAATATTTTCCGCTTTCTGCTTTCTGAATTTCAAAATTTCCAACTTCAGCCTCATCGTTAATACGATTCAGAAATGCTTCCTCAATGATCTCGGGATCGGTCTCTACTACCTTAACGATCGACTGATACATCTCTTCGCGTGCAAATCGTGGTGCCTTGTAATTTACGGTTGCCGAAAGCACAGCTTCTCCTTCATTATTCCTGATCCTCCAGCGGTAAACCGTTTTACCGTCGATGTCTTCAAGATTGTATATTTCAACATTCGAAGTGGAAAGATTTCGCCGGGTAAAATCCCTTACTCCACACAGGCGCGCAATGCGTTTCTGTGCACCGGCTACGTTATCCGTATCCCACAGATTTTCAGGCTCCTGATTAAAATAATTAAAGGCACTACCCCGCCAGTTGCTTATTCCTTTGTTGGTAATTTTTTTCTTCCCGTCAACTATTTCTGATTTCTCGCCATATTCCGAAAGAAAAGTCTGTTTGGCAGCTACAACCGTCTGATCGGCATAATTACCATACAATTCCTTCATTAAAAATGAATACTGGCTGAATTTTTCGGCAAAGCGCGCCAGCAAATGATCGAGCAACTGATTCTTTCGGGTAACACTATCATCGAGTTTCGACAGCAATTTTTTGGTCAGCAGTTTATCGTTTTCAGGATAATCTTCCACCAGGTCGTTGAAACCTTTAATATCGTTTACAAGCTGCGTAAAATACGTGGTCTCCGCATTATTGTCAACCGAAAGCAACTCTTTAACTTTTTCCAGATGCGCGAAGTAGGAAGCAAAAATCTGGTCGAAAAACAAGAGGTAGGCTTTTAGTTGTTTGGCCTGAGCTTTTCGCGCAACCGAAGCCCGCGAATTCAAGCCCACCTGCCCGATTCCGTAGGTTTCGGGAAAATCGTTCTGGATTGTTGTTGTTTCACCGGTTTCGAGGTATTCACCAGCGGGAACCGGAATTTCATTATCGAGGCCGGCAAGCGCCTGTTTTGCCTCTTCTTCGGCTTCCAGTTCGGCAATGTATTCCTTAACCTTTTTACTGTTTACGTTTACCGGAAGTACTCCTTTGTAGTAACTAAATGCACTCAAATCGCAGCGAACCGGCTTTTTGCCCTCATCCACGCAAACCAGCCAAACATCTTTATCTTCTCCGGGATTTTTACAATCGCTAATCGAAATATCTTTGATGAGTTTTACACCTTCAATTTTCATGATGAGCTGAACAATATCCGACAAGCGAATCTCAGTCCTCAAACGGGCATTTTCAAGTTCATTCGGATCAATGAAACCATGTTCCAACAACGGTCCTTCAAAGATCTGGTCGGTTGAATACCCTTTTTCAAATTGTTGTTGTAACGTATAAAACCAGAGTTTGGGAGAAAAATAAGTATCGATGGCGCGCAACACCCGGGCATGAACTTTTTCTTCGTCGACTTCGGGATCGAGTTCAATGCTGGCACACACCTGGATGGAATGCGTTTTCACCTCTTCAACCTCAACCAGATCTTCGCAAAGATTGCGGTTATCGTGGTAAGTGCTTATGATTTGTTGGTTAATTGCCTCAATCTTTTCATCCTTATCATTGGCTTTTTCGAGCACTCGTTCGTCGTAATCCACTACAATTTTGTAAAGCCCGTTAATGATGAACTGCTTTTTCTCCTGTTCTTCAAGACCTTCAAAATCGGCAGGATCATAGCTCAGCAGGTCGTTTTTACAATCTACATGAACTGTTTTTTCATATTTTTTAAGCCAGCAGTTTTTTACCCCTTCAATGTCGATAAACAACTTTCGGTAATCGGCTTCAGTCACCGGTTTTGATGGAAGAATTTGAGTTGCCGCGAAAAACTGATCTTTGATGGGTGTATTTCCCGAAGGAGTGAGTATGTTCTCGATCGGCATTGAAATGCGCGCACCCAGATCGGTAATCGCATAGCTCAGCATTTCGAGTACCGTTATTCCGGGATCGTGCTCGTTATAATCCGTCCAAATATTCCCGGACAGTTTTTCGATGTACTCCTGCCCTTTTTGGCGCAGGAATGCATAATCGAGGTCGTCGCCCGAAGCCACATTTTTGGGTATGGTAATATGTTCGTTTAACTCTGACATGATTCTGCAGGTTCGGTTATGGTGTTTGAACAATTATTCTCGGCATCGCCTACCACGTGAATTTTCGAGGATACTAAAATGGCCTCAGGACTGTTCGGGACAGCGATTTTCACCTCTGTTTCTGCTCCGGTTGCAGCATTGGTTTGAAACAGCTTAACATCGCTTACAAAATCCACATACTTCAATTTTTCAACATAATCGATGATGATGCTTTTGTGCAGCGAAAGCCCAAAACTGATGACGGCCTTCGTATCAAAAGCCCAGGGAGAAAGCAAACGCGTGAGGTCCTCTTTAAGCACTGTTTTGTAAAAAACCTCGTCAAATCCCTCATTAAATTGCACCTTCAGATCGACCCTCACTTCCTCGTACTCCGGATTAATAACTTGAATGTTGACCAAAGGAGAGTTAAGTTTCCGGAGGTAATTGGCTATACGATTTAGTGTTGCCTTACTTACCCTGGGCTTATAAATATCAAATACGTTTCTGTTTACTATGTCGGGAATTACCACCAGCACCACATTTCCCGGTGCCAGGTAGCTGGTTTTTCGTTTGTTGTTTACCACCTTGGTTGCGGTGTGATTCAGGCACTTTACTTTGTGAATCTCAGGAAACTCCTGCAGCACCAAATGCTCGTAATCCCAAAGTGTTATGGCCCGGTTTTTATGTCGAAGACGTTCGCTTACACGTCGGTAAAAAGCTGAATCACTTTCCGTTGGCTGGCCTCCGAATGAGTTGTAAGGTTGCGAAAGCGACTTAATTCTAGGCGGCCTCACAATCATCTTTTTAATGGTATTTGAAGTCAAACCTTCGTTCAGATGATCCAGCTTGTTGTTATTGTTTTCAAATATGGCCTCAATTGCCTGCGCATGTATGCCGATTGCTTTCGACACGGCGTTGTATTTTTTATGAATGCGGGCTTTTAACCACATCATTCCGGCAGGAAGCAGTGTATTAGTACTGCTTGCTTCTTTTGGTATTTTAAATTTGAAAATGCCGGATTTTAACAGGTTATCCGTTTGGTTGGAAATAATGGAGGACCGTTCCAGCCGTTTCCAGTCGTTGTTACACAGCATCCACCACTCCACCTTTTGTTTGCCGACAAACGATTCCACTTCCGGATTTTCACTTCCTTCGAGAACCTGAATCAACAGCGACACATTTTGTTGTGGCAAAGCATTTTCCAGCCCGATGTACAATTCTCCACCGTTGCAATAAGTCGGTACTGCATTCAGTACTTTTGCTTCATCTGCTGGTAAAATATTGTTGGAAATCTTTTGCTCAGTATCTTCCAAAGCCTGCCCAAACGGATGCTCGTGATACAAATCGAAATCTTTTACAGCATCATCACTTTCTGATGGTTTAAGCTGAGCCGAAGCATAATAATCAAGCGTAATTTTTTCGATAAAAGGCGTGTACGGTTCGTTGGGCACCAACACACTTTTGTCCTCACTGCCCATGGCCAGGGCATACAACCGTGGATATAAATCATGCAGAAAAGGCTTATTCAGCGATAAACGCACGGGTCCAATATTTTCCTTTTTATCATCAGGATTAGCAACATCAAGCGAAAGTGTGAAAATGTCGTTTTCGGGACCTTCAAACAGCGACTTGTTATTGAGGCTGCTCTGTGTCACCCATTCTTCGTGTTCGTTGAGTTCAACCGCTGCCGTGAAATGCGAATTACTTTTAACGATAAGTGTATTCGTCAGGAACGGAAATTGCGAAATATCGCCTAACTCTGATAATGCCGATTGCGTGAGAAAGTCGGTAAACCTGCCTTTTTTACTGGCCGCTACTTTGGGTGTAGAAGTATCCCCCCCGGAATCTGACGAAACTGCCTCCGAGATATCATAAATACCTTTCAGGTAATTGATACCCGAGAATCTTGCGTTTTCATTGGTACGGTAAGCATAATACCAATCAACAAAATTGCCTGGTGTATTTTTCCATTCAATATTGATGTTGAGCTTATTCCACTTTTTCTTAAAAAGCTCGGCATAATCCACATAAAACTTCGATTTTTTTACCGGCTGTGTTCCGAATGGATAGAAAGGTTTTGTGGCTTTAATGCCACCAATATCATTATAAAGGTTCAGGTTTTCAATGCGGCTTACGGCCACGTCAATGTTCAGCTCTTTGAGTTTCCGGCCAACCAGATCGCGATACAATTCATGCGCACTTTCATTCTCAGTTCTGAACAGAATCCTGCACACAGGGAATGTTGTGGAAAAATTTTCAGCATGAACTTTTTGATTGTAAGCAACCACTGCTTTCTCATCTTTCGGAATCAGAAAAAGAATGTTCAGTTTGCTTAAGTCACTCGAATCGGAACCTGTGATAAAACTGAAATCATTGTTCTCGTTCGAATAGGCAGCAATGATCTGCAAATCCTCAATCCAGCCTTTTTCTCCGGTACAAAGTATTTTCAGGTTTGCGCTTAACTCTTCATGCGACCATGCCTTTGAAAGCTCACTATCAAACTGAAGGCTGAGCTGGACATACCGTTCGCCTTCCTGCAACTCAAGTATTTCCCCGGAAACAGCAAATCCAAGTTTAGCATCTGCCAGTTCGGGATATTCCCGCAAATCGGGTTCATCTCCTTCCGGCGGAACGTCATAATAACCAAACGGCCACCATTTTACAGTTTTATCCGGAAAATCGGCACCTAATCCATCGTAAGAATTAGCTACGTCGGCCGCTTTTATTTTCTGAAATTCATGATCGTTGTAAACGCTTTTCAAAGCAGCAACTTTGGCCTGATTGGCTACCAGTTCATCTTTTGTTTTGTAGATCAGCTTTTTCCCACCGGGATCTTTTCCGGCATCCAGCGCAGTTGATTTACTTACTATTTCCGCAACTGCATTTTTTGCCAGTTCGAAAAGTACATGAACGGTATCAGGTGTTGCCGGCTGCTTTTCGAGCCGAAGTATAGTTGAGTAGTAAAAATCGAGGTGTCGTTTGGTGAGCCGGTTAAAATGGTTTTGCGTGGTTTCCAGCAGTTTTATGAAACTTATGAATAAAGCCAGGTGAGGTGTTATTTCCGATCCTTTTTCAAGGTCCTGCAAAAAGCTGCTCAGTTCATCTTTCGAAACGAAGAAATCCTGCCAGTTACCCGACGGAACCTTGTCGTTATTCACATTGAAATAGTTGACGTGAGCCGCAAAGTCCCAGGCAAATTTCATCCACTCTTCCAGGCCAAAATCGTTGAGTTTTACCCAGGCCGGGTTGAGCGCTTCATTAAACCGAAGTTGTTGTTCGGTTCCTTCACGAGGCAATAATATGTCTTTTCCGCAATTCGCCATTTCGTAGATGTTTATGTTTCGCTGCCTTCAGTTTTATAGAATGGGAAAACCATATTTTTCCGCGAGTTTGTTGAACGAATGGTATAGTCGATATTGATCAGCAGTTCTCCTTCCAGCTCGTTGATCGGATCGATGGCGATCTTATTCACATCTATCCGTGGTTCGTGATACAGGATCGCCTTTTTTATCAGGTCGATTACAAAGGTTTTCAGTGTCAGGTTCAAAGGCTTAAACAACAATTCATCGAGGTTACAGCCGTAATCGGGAACCATGATTCGTTCACCCAGCCGCGTTGACAACAAAATCTCCAGGCTGCTTTTAATGTCGTCCTCATCTTCCAGCAGCTTTACGCTTTTTGTACCCTTGTCGAATTCCGGAGGGAAGCTCCAACCGCGTCCTAAAAATGAATTGTATTCGCTCATATCAACCTCCAATTATTACTGTTCCGCTACCCATTACTATTGTTCCGCCGTGTGCGGTAAGATCACCTACGCGAGCGGCCGGCATTCCTCCGATCAGCACCGTTCCCGATCCCATTGCAATGGTGTCGGGCGGTCCCATACAGGTAGCCATGTCTCCCACCCGGGCTGCAGGTAATCCTTCAATAAAAACCGTGCTTTCTCCCGGAGGTAGTATCGGTCCTCCAACATGGGACGAAGGCCCGTTAAAAGCCGGGCAGGTGTGCATATCTGTTATTCGTGCTGCAGGTGGCATATCAGTTTATTTGTACTAGTGATCCTGAAACTTTTGTTATCGCCGACGATGCCAGTTCTGAACCGGCAGCGCCTTCGGCTTTAAATTCGGCATTGGCAGTAAGGCTTACATTCGTTCCTTCGATTTTTACATCGCCCGTTGCCTTTATTGAAATATCTCCACTGCTTTCGAGTGTTATCCCGCTTGAATCGAAAGTGCTCACATTTCCTGATTCATCTTCGATCTTGATCGTGCCCGAATCATCGTCAACCGTAATGGTTTTTCCTCCCGGAGTTTCCATAACGATCGATTTTTTTTCGTCGTTGAAAAGGAATTTCAGTTCGCTTCGGGTTACAAAACCTTTTTCGTTGTTAGGTTCTTCTGGTTCAAGCGGTGCAGGAAGGGCACTACTGTTCAGCATACCAAGAATCACCGGATCGTTTGGATCGTCGTTCAAAAATCCTACAATCACCTCGTCGTCAGGTTCAGGTCTGAAAAACGATCCGCGGCTATCACCGGCATCGAGAGTGGCTACACGCGCCCATACGCCTTGTTCGTCGTTGTTGATAATCGGCATACGAACTTTAACCCGGTATTCTCCGTTCGGGTCGTCGTGAATTTGCGTGACTTTGGCCACATGCAATCCGCTAACCGCACCAAGCAATCCGGCAGCCGGCATTTCGTTAATATCAACTGTTTCCGAAAACCAAACCGGATCGATACCAAATTGCGCATCGGTTGTCCAGATACCTTCAGCAACCTGGTGACGAACAGCGGATACATAAACCTTCCCATTAAAACGATCACCCACACCCGACAACGCGAGTGTAGTATTTGGCTTTACATCGGCTACGCCCTGAAAACGAACGCGCCCACGGATTTTTGACAGCTGGTTAAAGAGCTTTTTCGCATTGGCCCAGTCCTGTAAACCGGCATCGGTACTGGCACTTCCATCGCGTAATTCGAGCTTATCCAATTCAATTACAGAAGCCAGCTCACCGGCCGAAATATTTCCGTTTAATTGAACGTCGGCATTATTTGCTTCCTTTTCCAACACTTCCTGGTTGGCCACATCCCAGCCAAAACTGGTGACATTGGCAAACTGGTTCCGGGCATCCATTTCTGCATCAAAATCAAGAATGGTAGCGCCATACACCAGAGTCATTTTTTCGGTTTGAGCATAATCAGGTGACAGCACTGAAAATTTGCCATCATCAACCACGCAAACTTTACCATTGGCCTGAGCGCGTGTAACACAGAAATCCCAGTCGCTTACACGGTATTGTACCATTTCAGGATAGTCCACTTCGGTTGCATCTACTTCAGCTTCCAGACTGTGTGCACTGATGATCTCTTCCAGAATGTCACTGTCTTTACTGTCGTAGAAATACTTGCTTTTCCGCCCGATGCTTAGTTTCACAGCTTTGTCTTTGCATTCAATTTCAAGCTGTGCCTTGTCGGAACGTATCTTCAGATTGTGCCTGATAACGATGCCTTTGAAAATAGTTTCGTCTTCATTGTGATAACCGGCCTTAATCTCGATCTCTTTTCCCGGTACAAAAAAACTTTCGTTGCTTAGTACAAAATCCTGTTGGGCAGGATCGCCATCGAGCAAAACGATTTTTGCCCAGGGAATCCGGTTGATCTCCTTTTGCACGGCAATGCTCAAAACCTGGTAGATTGAAGACAATTCTTCGCCTTCAATTAGTATTTTGAAAGTTACAAGGTCGGCCGACCGTGCGGTTGGTATGACTCGAGTTTCAGGCATAATTATGATACTTTCTCAATGGGTGGAAAGAAAATCTTCTGTCCAACGGTTAATTTTCTGAAGTTGCTGATCTTATTCGCACGGGCTACTTCGAGGTAATATTTCGAATCGCCGTAAATGCGGTGGGTCATCAATGGCAAAGTATCCCCTTCCTTCACAATGCGAACATGCGTAAGGTCGGGCGACGAATTGTTTTCGATCGCCACCCGAAGATTATCCTCGATAAAACCTTTAAATTTTGCAGTGGCGGAAGCACGTAAAGGTGTTCCGTCGGCTTTGAATAATTTAAAAGTAATGTCCATTTCGGTGAGAACACCTTTAAACAAAAGTGCTCCCCACGAAATAATGAGGTAATTCGGGCGGTGTTCATCGCCATTGTAATCGAATACCACACGTTTGAACAGGTCGATATCGTCGGCCACGCCAACTCCCTCATCAACCGACAATTCGTCGTCATCGGACGTTGAAGGCTCGCCATAGTTCACCAACACCCCGGTTCGGTCGAAAATAAATTCCAACTCCAGATCTTCGGGCGGAGTACGGTTGTAACGCGGCGAGGAAGAACTGGTCCCTGAAGCCTGCCGGCTGTTCTGTTCAACCTTGTATTTGAAAACATACTTTTCAGGATTCAGTAAAGCTCTGAATTCGCCATTGGCAATTTCGTTGTTAAACTGTTCGTCGCGGTATGCTTTAATCTGCAGTTTTGTAAGTTCTCCCGACATATCAGCGTTCTTCTTTTTTCGACAAAAGTTCCATCACCTGTTCCACACAGGCTTCAATGATCTTCTCCTGCGCGCTTTCCTGTTCACCTCCACCTGCTTGCGGACGTTCGGATTGGCCGGAAACATTGATCTTGATATTCAGTTCCTTTATCTCTATCGGCATAATTAAATTACGTTGAAGTAGTTATAAGTGAGTTCCAGCGTTTCGATGGCCAGTTTGCTTTCTTCGGCGTTAAAATCGCTCATGCTCCATTTCACCGGATAGGCGTGAACCACGTTCCAGCTCATCAGTGGCTCATGTTTTTCATTCAGCAGTTTCACAATCAGGTTCGTTGGTTTAAAACTGAAGTTTTCAACGGCATCGCGACACCATTTAATCACTTCCGAATCAACCAGCAAACCTCGTTTTAAAACCAGGTTTGGGTACTTGGTACGCACCGGCACCTTGTGTTTGAACCGGTTCTCACCTCCTTCCGCAATTTCTTCGGTATCCACGTCAACAGTTAATCCTGAAACCGACTGAAAGCGCTGATCGTTGCTGCTGGAAGTGATATCCGGAAACTCAACACTGAAATGAAATCCTATGGGTGGATGAAAGTTTGTCATTCGATCATGGTCAGTTTTTCGTGAACAAACTCGGCTGTTTCGATCGCAATTTCATTTCCATCGGCTTTAAAATCGGTGGCCTGAATTTTTGTGATGTAAGCGTTTATCGCCTTCCAGCTGATAACAGGTTCGTGACTTTCGTTTAAAAGGCTGATCACCAGATCGCCACGGTATTTCTCTTCACCTTCCTGAAAATAAACCGTTTTCACCCATTTTTCGTAGAACTCGCGTCCTTTGTCGGCGAAGGTTCCGCGTTTGAGTGTAATGTTGCTGTACTTCGAAAGACCGGGTTGTTTGGCCTTGTGGTATTCAGCATCGGCACCGGCGCGGTATTCGATCACTTCGCGTTCGAAATCGAGCCCTGAAACTTCGGTGCAGTTAAATTCTGTGTCTCCAAAGCTCACTTTAAAATGAAACTTTGGTAATGGATATGTAGTTGCCATAATTTATTCTTTAAAAGTTTGTTGATTAAACCTCCTGCATTTTGTGTGAAAATCTCAGAACAATGAATTCAGCCGGCCGAACGGCAGCCATACCAATTTCTATAATCATATAGCCATTGAGAATGTCCTGTGCGGTCATGGTTTCACCCAGGCCTACTTTTACGAAGAAAGCTTTGTCAGGCGTCGACCCGGCCAGAGCTCCGGCTTTCCACAGGTTCACCAGGTAATTATCGATCATTGCTTTTACTTTTACCCAGGTGTTGGCATCGTTAGGCTCGAATACAAATATTCCGGTGGCTTTTTTAACCGATTCTTCGACCATATTAAAGAAACGACGTACCGAAACATAGCGCCACTCGTTGTCGTTTCCGGCCAGCGTTCGTGCTCCCCATATCAGGGTGCCTTTTCCGGTAAAAGCACGGATGGCATTTACTGATTTTCCGGCTTCGGTATCGATATTCAGACTTTCCTGATCTTCACTCGTAATGTTTACTGCCGGACCTTTAACTGCGGTCAGGGAAACATTTGCAGGGGCTTTCCACACGCCACGATTGGCATCAACTGCTGCATAAACACCAACAATTGCTCCACTTGGTGGAAGTACAACTCCTTGCTTATTAATTGCTGCAACAATTCCGCTGTACACCGGATCGATCTGTTTCAGCGTTTCGGTCCTCACTTTGCGTGTGGCTGCCAGCTCCGAGTAGAATCCATTAATCAGGGCATTCAACTTGTCGTAAAGTGCGGTGAAAAACGGAGCAGCCTTCGTGGCTGTGCTGGTATCGGAATATATGTCGTTAGACGAGGTGGTAGGCGCTGCAAAAGTGTAGCCCGTAAAATCAGTGCCAAAATCGGCCAGGGTTAAAATCGGAACGTCCCACGGAGGACCGGCCGGTACGCTGCCGTTTGCAGCATCGCTGAAATAAACGTAATCGTACAACACTTTCAGCAACTTATGAAAAGGCGTATCTGCCGCAATAGTCTTGGCATGCAGGCTGGCAGCTGATTTTGGATCAGCAGTATCACTGTCGGTAAACGTCAGGTCGTGGAATGCTTCAAAAGCGTCATAAATAACACCTGCCTGCGTAACCAGTTGCGGCCTGGTGGTAATTGGACCTAAAGCGACCGGTGCGGCTTTGGCAGCAATATCGGTATCCAGATGTCCGATAATAGCCACCAGATCGCTGTTGAACAAGGAAGTTACCGGACTTACCGGCGCACCACCTTTTGAGAATGTTCCGGCTACAATGGCATCGTAATCGATTTTAAACGGCAACGTGGTCTTTATCCAGGGGTAATAAGTGGCTCCGTATTTCAGGTAATTCATGCCCACGTTATTCCTGAATTTGGCCACCGGATCGGCAGTTGGTGTTGCATCTTTATCGCCGTTTACAATATCGAGTACCGAAAAACGGTCCTGCAATTTGTTGCACTGAGCCAGCATGGCAGCGTGAACTTCGCCTGCGCTTGCTTCGGCCAGATGAACGGATTCCGGTATAAGTAGCAGTGTTGGCAGGTCTTCTTTTTCGAGTGTTGCCAATCCGGCAAGCAAAGCTGTTTTTACTGCTGATAAATCGCTAAAAGGATCGGGTGAATAAGCGCCAACGGAAACAATGTAGCAGTCGCCGCCGCCATTTGAGAAAAACATGCGCAAGGAATCGTATAAAAGAAATTTACCGTTCACTACCGCAGATTTCACCGTATTATCGGCTTTTAATTCAATCTGAATGGTAGTAGGATCAGGTGCTCCACCAAAAAAGAACTCGTATTCTTTTAGCGAGCCTATTTTTATGGGTTTAAGAATACTTTCGGCATGAAAGTCAACGCCATCAACTACAGCCATTTCGGTGTAGCCAATAAAGGCGGGGATCGCGGTCTCTACCTGAGCGACCGAAGGCGGAAAAATGGAGATTTCTTCCACATAAACGCCCGGTGTTTTGTACGTTGTTGCCATAACTGTTTTGATTTAATGTTACATGTATATTTCTGAGTATATTTTATTGTCGGCCCCGTTGGGCTTTATCATGTTAGCGTCCGGATTCGGGAGTTCTGCCCCGTCGAGTTCAATCGATACAAATCCTTTTTCGGTGAGAGGATGTTCTTCATTTGTTACCAGTTGCCGCGGATTTCCATCTTCAAAGTCTACATCATCTTTATTCTTTTTCACCTTCTGATCGGTATTGAAAAAATACCTCCAGTAAGTCTTTCGGTTTTCGAACAGTAACTGGAAAGAGGCAAAAGGTTCGCTGATTTTTTGTTGAGCATCGGTTACATTCAACGAAGCATTTTCGCCCTTCATCGAAACACGAATCACCCCGAACAAACCGTTTTTTTCAGCGCTGGTCAATTCCTTCAAAACTTGTTTCTCTCCATCGCTGCTTGCAATAAAATCATCGTTGACAGCCAATTTCCCACTGCTTAAGGGGACGAGCGGAAACCCCGGAGATTCGGTGTTTAAACGTTTATTGGAAAAGAAAAAGAGCTTACCGGCATTCGATAAATCCAGGTGAGTAAGATTAAAGAATGTGTGTGCATTTAATTTTAACAAAAAAGACAGTTCCAGTGTGTCATCCAGTGCGATCAGGGGAGTTGATTCATCAACTTCTGAAACATTCACCCATATTGTAAAGCCGCTGGTATGCCGCTTGAAAACAAGTTTGTGTCCTTCGAGTTTGTTTTGGGTTACAGATGTGGGGACAATTCTAAAAAACGTGGATATATCGTATCCGGCAAGCTGCTTTTCCTTGTCATTGTCATTCATCGAGAAGAACTCAACGTCGCCTTTATTCAAATAATAAAGGTGTAATATTTTTACCTCGAACAGGGGTTTATATGTAATTGCGAATGTCATTGTTTCATATCGTTTAGGGTGCCACCAATGTGTGTAATTACTTCTGAACTGGCCAGTTTTTTATCGCGTTCAATCTGAATGATCTGCACTTTATAGATCACTGAAGGCAACTGCCGGCCACCCAAAGTTCCCCAGATGTTATTCAATACTTCAAATCCGGGCGTGAACAGTTCAACTACAAATTTGAAATGGTCGAGCACTCCAAACGAAGCGTTCGATCGGTTGTAAACTGTGTTTGATGAAGTGAATATTTTTTTACCCTGGAAAAATTCAATGGTACGCGAAATACTACTCAGCGAAATGTCGTATGTTGAACAGTTAGCCGCAACCAGCAGGTACAAATTAAGATTCACGGGAGGATTTCGGTATTCGGTTTTATTATTTACCACGCGGGTCGAAGAAAAGTTCTTTAACGTGGTTTCTTCCTCAATATTTAGCAGGCTGATTATAACCTTTCCTTCGATTCGATCGGCATCTTTCGATCCCGACTCCCAAAGTGCGACATTATCAAGTACCAGGGTCTTGCCAAGTCCTACTTCGTCAAAGTATTTTTCAAGTTGTTCTTTTAGAATTTGTACGGTCTCGAATATCATTTTTCTCTCATTAGGGTTTGTATTAAAACGACCTACATACGAGTTAACTCCCTGCGGGATACCTATAAAATTCTAATGATAAAAGGGCTTTGGCGTCTTTTCTGTACTAAAATGAATCCTTTAAAGAATTCAAGTGATTTAACAGTAAATGCAAGTTACAACAATTAGGCAATACGAGTCAACAGTTTTACTGATTCTAAATAAGAGATTAAAATTAATAAGCTGGCTGTCAACTCATTTAACAAAAGATTTATGGACAAATTGATATTATTTAAAAAATAATGATTAAATCTTAGCCTCCGAATTGCTAAGTATTCACCACATCAAAATTCATTAAGTATTCAGAATATGAATATTTTACTGCTGCATAATTGCACATAGTACCATAACACACTATCAGTCTGAAACATAAACCCTGATCACAGATTTAAACAATCACTAATCATAAATTATTATACAGGTAATTACATACTTAGTTTTTATTTAAGATAAATTAGTCTTAAATTGTATTGCATTACAACCCGAAACTTTTCAAAATGAATACAAGAAGAAATTTTCTAAAAAATCTGACTTTAGGCGCAGGAGTAATTGTGAGTCCAAATTCGATATCTCCACTGTTTTCGAAAGCAAAATCAGGGGTACACCGTGTTGGAATTTTAGTGGCAACTTCTTCGACAAACTCAGAATATTCTGAATCTTTTTTAAATGGTGTTCACCTTGCATTTCAATGGATATCAAACGAAAACATAAGGTTTGAGCCAATTACAGAAATGGTAAAGTTTGGATATCAATCGCAAACGATCAGAAAAACGCAGCACCTTATTCAAAATAACCAGGTTAACAGCCTGATTAGTCTTGTAAACACCGATGTCGGCGACAGGATTAGCGAAATAACAGAAGCTGCAAAGATACCTGTCGTTGTTGCAAATGCAGGCGAAAACATTCCATCGGCAACCATTCGAAAAAATCCATATTTGTTTTACAGCTCGCTTGATTTGTGCCGCAATTCAGCGCTTTCAGGTAAGTTAATGGTAAACAAATTTGGAAAAAACATAAGCATTGTCAGCGATATACACGACTGTGGTTACGACACTATTTACAGTTTTCAAAGCGCAGTAGAACAGGCTGGCGGCGAAATCACAAATAAATTTATAAATGACCGGACTGATCCCAATTTCTTTGAACAAACTATACAACAACTGGAAAAGGGAAAGAGTGATGCCCTGTTTCTTTTAATGAATAAACACGAGGCGACTGCATTTCTGCAAACTTACCATAACAATGGTCTAAAAATACCGGTTGTTACTACTTCGTTTGTTACCGAAAAAAGTTTGGCAATACAACTCGGAAGTGCTGCAAATAACTTGTACCATGTCAGCTCGTGGATAAAAGAACTCGATAATCGAAACAATATTCATTTTGTAAATGCTTACCACAATCAGTTTTCTTCTGATCCGGATCAGTTTAGTTTTTTAGGCTATCAAACCGGACTATTGACTGCTGAGATTCAAAGTGTAAGCTACCAGGAATCTAGCAAACCCCAGGTCCTTCTAAAAAATTCTCCATCGGACCAATCAGTGCTTAACACTCAAACCGGATTCATTGAGCAGGTTGCTTATTTGTGTAAAACTACACAAGGCAGCTTTTCGTTACCGGCAAATACGGTTATCGATCAAATCGAAACCACCAAAGACTTCGAAGAAAGTTTTAGAAGAGAAGACGAAAACATTCATTCAGGATGGCTAAATCCATACCTGTTTGTATAGATAAATTTTTATTCACCATTAAATCTTATAAATTATGGATCCCTTTTTAGGACAAATTATGATGTTTGCCGGCAACTTTCCGCCCCGAGGCTGGGCTTTCTGCGACGGCACTTTACTCCCTATTTCTTCCAATACTGCCTTATTCTCTATTTTGGGTACAACATATGGAGGTGATGGCAGAACAACTTTTGCATTACCGGACCTACGTGGCCGGGTAGCAATGCATCCGGGGCATGGTCCGGGATTATCTTCACGGATTTTAGGTCAAAAAGGAGGTACTGAGTCAGTTACATTAACAACGTCGGAAATGCCGTCCCATAACCATGCTGCCACCGGAACTGTTCAGGCAAAAAACGGACAACCCGATGAATCCAATCCCGGAGGAACGGTACCTGCATCGCTTACCGGTGGTGCCGAAGGCTATGCTGAAACACCCAATACAACTATGAAAAGCGGTGGTGTTGATATTACCGTAGGCAACAACGGAGGAAACCTGCCACATACAAATGTGCAGCCCTTCAACTGTGTGAATTACATTATCGCTTTACAAGGAGTTTTCCCATCACGTAATTAAAACAAATAACTATGGAACCTTTTATCGGACAAATAATAATGTTTGGGGGTAATTTTGCACCACGTGGCTGGGCTTTATGCGACGGGCAAATTTTACCAATAAACAACTATCAGGCTCTTTTCTCAATTCTCGGAACAACATACGGCGGAGATGGACGAACGACCTTTGCCCTCCCTGACCTTCGCGGAAGATTGGCTATGCATCCGGGCTCAGGTCCCGGACTAAGCACACGTAGGCTGGGTGAAAGGAGCGGTACTGAGACAGTTACGCTGACGACACCGGAGATGCCGTCTCACAATCATACTGCAAACGGAACCATTCAGGCTAAAAACGGTCAACCCGATGAATCCAATCCCGGGAATGCTGTTCCGGCATCGCTTTCAGGTGGTACCGAAGGCTATGCGGAAACACCCAATACTACGATGAAGGCTAACGCCGTTGAGGTAACTGTTGGAAACAGTGGTGGTAATCTGCCACACAACAATATCCAACCTTACCAATGTGTCAATTTCATCATTGCCCTCGAAGGAATTTATCCATCCCGCAACTGACAATGATCTATAGAACAACCATCCCAAATTTAAAAACGAGTAGCAATGAAACATTTTTTACTTCTTTCAGCCATAATGCTCCTGTCTTTTGTTCAGGCTTTTTCTCAAACCACACTATTAACCGAAGGCTTTGAAACCGATGGAGAAGGGAGCAGATATACTTCTACAACTTTCTCTGATTGTACGAGCAGCGACTATTTTTTGAGGACAAACGATAATGGTCCGTTCACTAGTTGTGGTTCATTTGGTGGCGTGCTGTTAAATGTTCAGGGAAGTTGGTTCTGGGTTGCTGAAGATATTGAGTCTACAGCCAATCCGAATGCAACTTTTTCTACCTTAACACTAAATCCACTAAATGCTTCCGGGTATTCCAGTATCACAGTTTCATTGTATATGGCAACCGGGCGAACAGGTACTCACTGGGAATGGGGTGATTCGATAAAAATCCAAACAAGTTGGGATGGAGGTTCATATACAACCATCGGACAGTTTGTGGGAGATGGAGAGTTCGGAGGTTTTCTCCGTCAGGATATAAATCTGGATGGAGTAGCTGATCCTGGAGCTTCAGACATTCCGGCAACATTTACCAATTTTACTTTTAATGTTCCCGGAATCGGTACGAACTTAAGGGTCAGGGTCAGGTTATGTGGCCTTGACGGCAGCGAAGAATTTGCCTTCGACCAAATCGTGGTTCAGGGAAGTTCAACGCCTCCATCAAATTATGCACCTGTTCTGGCTTCCATCGAAAGCGAAAATTTGCTTTTTACTGAAGGTGACGGGCCCTTGCAAGTGAGTAATACCATTACCGTGAGCGACATTGACGATACCGAACTTGACAGTGCAGTTGTTTCGATCTGCAGCGGATTCAATACTTCTGAAGATGTTTTATCGTTCAGCCCGATAGCCGGAATTGGCGGCATTTTTGATCCGTCAACCGGTATTCTAACATTTACGGGTACTGCATCTTTGTCCAGTTATCAGAGTATATTACGGTCTGTTGCCTACCAAAATACAAATACAACCAACCCGTCAAATTCTGCACGTGAGATCTGCTTTACAGTGAACGACGGCACCGACGACAGTAACACGCTTTCACGAACGATCAACATTATGGATGTGATCAATGATGAAGTTTGTATCCCTTTTGCCGAAAGTTTTGAAACCGACGGTGAAGGAATTACCTACGTTTCTAACACGTTTAATGACAGCCCAAGTCCTGAATTCTTTTTCAGAACCAATACCCAACCTACCGGACATGCCGAATCAGTTACCGGAATTGATGGATCGTATTTTTGGGCGAGCGAAGATGTGATGAGCGGCTCGAACGGAATAACACCGGGCATTATCGAATTTGCCCCGATGACAATAACCGGTAATTCTTCATTTGCAGTGTCCATTTCAATGGGAACCAGTAACAGCAACGGTACGCGTTGGGAAAAAACAGACAATATTTACCTTCAGTACAATATCGACGGAGCCGGGTGGAACACTTTTGGCTTATTTGAAGGAGATGATGAATTTGGAGGCGATTTGCGTGTCGATCTGGACAATGACCCGGACACATTAGGTGGTGGCGGGCCATATGGAGATGTTGTTCCAAACGGTTCAGTTTCCGATTTTGATTTCAATTTTACAGGTTCAGGCGATGTGATGAAAATCCGGATCATGGTAGAACAGGACGGCGGATCAGAAGAACTCGTTTTTGATAATATTCGGGTTTCCGGCAACGTAACCGTACCGGCGCTCTGTAAAGACATTTCAATTTATCTTGATAATACAGGAAATGCCTCCATCGTTCCGTCCGACATCTCACTGAACGTACTTGATGCTTGCGGGGCTGATTCGCTTGCTGCTTCAGCCACCGATTTTACCTGCGACAGTATAGGCGACCGAACCGTTGTGCTTACTGTATTCGATGCTGTAGGCAATACCAGCACCTGTAATGCTACTGTTACCGTTTTGGACACTATTCCTCCAGCACCGATATGTATCAATGGCTTGGTTGTTGAGTTGGACTCAAGTGGAACGGCCACCGTTTATGCCACCGACCTGTTAGCCTCACCTGCGACTGAAGCCTGCGGACCGGTAACTTATACCCTATCTGATTCCGTGTTTACTTGTGACGACTTAGGAACAAACATTGTTCAACTTTCAGCAAACGACGCAAGCGGAAACAGCGATTACTGCGAGGTAACTGTTTTAATCGAAGAGAACCTTAACATTGCATTGACCTGTCCTTCTGACCAGGTAGTCAGTATCGACAACAATTGTGAATTCATTCTGGGAGACTACCGATCTCTGGCCACTGCCTGGCATCCCTGCGGAATCGATTCGCTGAGGCAGGTTCCGGCCGCCGGAACTCCGTTAGGACTAAACGACACTCTCGTAACCATTACGGCATTTAGCGGCGCCAAAAGCACAAGCTGCACATTCAATATTTCTTTGGACGGAGTAAATGCTGACTTCATATCTGACATCGACAAAGGATGTGTGAATTCAATAATTAGTTTCACTGATAACAGCAACGGAGGAACCACCTGGTTGTGGGATTTTGGCGATGGTTCTCCAACAGAAGCGTTACAGAATCCGGTTCATAAGTATGAAACACCCGGAACTTATTCTGTAAAACTGATTGTCGGAAATACGAATGGTTGTATTGACTCCATTGTAAAACAAGACTTTATAACCATCCATCCTCCCAAAGCCAAATTTACTCTGGCTCCTTCAACCGGATGTTCAATACCACACACGGTATTCTTTACCGACCAATCGATCCTCCCTGATACATGGTTTTGGGATTTTGGCGATGGTAATACATCAACAGCGCAAAATCCTATCCATACTTACACTCAATATGGTACTTACAAAGTGTTATTGACAGTAACCGACACCATATTTGGCTGCCAGGATACCATATCTGCCATTGTAGTTGTGGATGACAATCAACCTCCAACGATATTATGTCCGGGAACCCAAATGGTTTATTCTGATGAGAATTGCCAGGGTAAGCTGGACGATTTTACCTCACTTGTAACGGTATCAGACCTTTGCGATCCCAATCCTGTTGTTACGCAATCACCAACGCCGGGAACTCTGTTTTCCGATTCGATTAACGTCACGATCTTTGCGAGCGATGCAGCTGGAAACATAGATAGTTGTAAGTTTACTGTTATTACAATTGATACGGTAAATCCGCAAAGCGTTTGTCAAGACCTTTCAGTTTTCCTCGATTCTTACGGACAAGCAACGATCTCGGCCACAGAAGTTGATAACGGCTCTACTGATAATTGTTCAATCGATTCCATGTGGCTTGACAAATATGATTTCAACTGTAGTGAATTGGGTACCAACAATGTTACGCTGTTTGTTAGTGATGCCAGTGGAAGCATTGACTCCTGTGTTGCAACAATTACCGTTGAAGACACCATAAAACCAATGGCGGTATGTAAAAATATTGCCGTCAACCTCGATCAAGGCGGAAATGCGAGCATTACCGCCGCTCAAATCGATGGCGGTTCAAGCGACAATTGCAGTATCGACAGTATGTGGCTTGACAATTATATGTATTATAGTGCCGATGTTGGGGATAACCTGGTAACACTTTACGTTTCAGATGTAAGCGGAAATGTAGATAGCTGCACAGCTATAGTGTCTGTTGAAGACAATTCTGTTCCCAATATAAAATGTAATCCAATTACCATATATCTAGATGAAAACGGTGAATATCCGCTTTCGGACGATGATGTTATTGCACTTTCAAAAGGAACCTGGGATAATGCAACAGCTCAGGAAGATCTCAGTATTTATGCGATTCCTTATCCAAAGGAATTCAACTGCAACGAACTCGGACACCAAATAATAGTGCAGGTTTTTGCCGTTGACGAAGCAGGGAACAAAGGTAGCTGCAGCCGTCTTATTAATGTTATCGATACTTTCCCACTTGTAGTGAATGAAATCGATGATATTGAAGTAATGGTCGGTGCTGGCGTATGCGATACTACAATCTCAATTTCCTACCCTGAACTTGCAACAAACAATTTATGCTCCGAATTCACCCAAATATCAGGTCTCGGTCCCGATGGTGCTTTCCCGGTAGGTACAACCGAAGAAAAATGGCTGCTAACAGATACGCAAGGAGATTCGCTGGAATTCTCATTCTTTGTTACGGTTTTTGCTGAAAACCTCAGTCCTACTCTCGATATGATTGCGAATGTAGATACAACAGGCCATCCGTCAGAACTAACAATCCCGCTTACCGGAATTTCTTATGGTGCCGATTGTGCCGAACAAAGTATTGCAGTTACCGCCTCAGGATTGAATTCTGATGTTGTGAGCGGCATTGCTGTAAATTACACTTCGCCGGCTTCAGTGGGAGAATTGCAGTTAACGCTGGCACCTAATGCAATGGGCAGCGATACCATCACGGTAAGCGTTGAGGACAGCGAAGGTGGCATTACGACACAAAGTTTTATGCTTACTGTTAATTACACCAACCAGGCGCCGATGGTCATGAATGCCATTGCCGACCAGGAAGTAAATGCCGGACAGGTGATAAAAATACCTTTCAACGATTCGGTATTTGTTGATTACGACGGCGACTCGTTGCTGATTGAAATTGCATTGGAAGAAAATTCAACGCTGCCTGCCTGGCTCGAAATTATGAACGATACGCTTTATGCAACACCTTCGATTGCAGACACCGGTTGTATTTCTGTTGTAATTACTGCAAGCGATCCTTCCGGTGTTTCAGTAAGTGATACTTTCAATATTTGTGTCGACGGATTTATGGTAGGCACCAACGAGATTAGTTTAAACGAACTAAACCTGAACCTGTTCCCGAATCCTTCGAAAGGATTGGTGACCCTCGAATTTGATGCGCAGGTAACAGGCGACATTGAAGTGCTGGTGACCGACATTAGCGGTAAACAGATCCTGAAAAAGTCATACCTGGCAAGTCAGCGTATCAACTTTAACCTCAGCGAGCAGGTTTCAGGAATGTACCTGGTAAACGTTCAGGTTGACGGGCAACATTACATGCGAAAGCTTATTTTGAACAGACGATAAATCACACATTAAATCATTAAACAGGGATCCGGATCGGGTTCCTGTTTTTTTATGCTTTCAGTTACCGACTAATTCTGCTTCTTTAACACCAACAATAAGTCCTCGATTTCCTTAGTCAGATTATAGTGCGATCCCGAAAAGTGGTTGAACATGATGGAAAATACCATCTGTTTTCCTGAATCGGCTTGCAAATAACCGGAATAACAACGAACACGGGTCATGCTGCCGCTTTTGGCCTGCAAAGTTCTGCCTGGGAAATTGGCCTTCGAAAACGAATACAAGGTGCCTTCACCGGCTTCGGGTAGCGAGGCTACAAAGGCTTTATCATTGGCCATGTTCGTCATTAAATCAACAAAAAACGCAGGCGAAACCGCATTGAAATGCGACAAACCGCTGCCGTCTTCCATAAAAATAGCATCAGCAGACAAACCTTTGTCCTGCCAGTATTTCTTCACCAATTCAATTCCCTTTTCCCGGTTCCCGATGCCGTATTTTTCAACAGCAAGTTGTTTCAAGAAATGCTCGGCAAACAGGTTCACACTTTCGTAATTCAGCACCTTGGTAATCTCTGCCAGTGTTGGAGATTCCTGGATAAAAATATTCTGTACTTTCTTCTGATCAACAGATTCAAGCAACACTTCCCCACTGATAAAAATACCTTTCTCCAGCAGCGCCTGTTGCAGATCGGCCGCCAGTGCAACTTCGGGATGTTGCATGGCCGCTCTAATGGTAAATGCTCTTCGGTTGGCCGGTATAGTACCACGAATGACCCGTGTTTTATCCAGCGGACTGCCAAAAACATAAGCATTATCGCGCTTATCATTTGCGGAAAGCACTTCATTTTTGATTGTCATTCCATCGATTTTTGGATAGGTTGCAATAATTTTTGTTGGGCTGCCAACCGTTGCCGGCGACCGGAACGTGATCCGGAACATGTTATCGTAAACAGTAAAAGCACTGGCACCGGCACCGTAATAATTTCCCATATCTTCCCAAATCCAGGTAGCCGGTATCTTTTCCGAATCATAAATCGAAGCATCCAGAACGAGGTTGCCTTCAATTTTTTCGATACCCGCATTTTTTACCTGTTGTGCCCAGTTTTGCAAAAAATGAAAATAATGGTTTTGAAAATACTCTGATCCCAATGCAGGATCGGCACCTCCTGTTAACACCAAGTCGCCTTTAAGTACCTTATTTCGGTTTACTTTTCCTGTATATCCAATATTTGTTTCAAAGCGATAATCGTCACCAAGAATGCGGATGGCGCTGGCGGTAGTGATCAGTTTCATGGTTGAAGCCGGGATCAACAACTTTTCGGCATTCAAGTCAAAAAGCTCCTTCCCCGATTCCAGATCATTAACTAAAATCCCAACGGAAGCATTTTGGTATTCCGGTTTGTTTAATACGTCTTGAAGCGATTTTTCAAAGCTTTGCTGGGCGCTAATTAACAGCGGGCCAAAGGCAAAAAGCAAAACAAAAAGGAAACGTGCGATCATTTTATTATTTTTGAGCTTCTAAAATACGTAAAATATGTTGCGAACACTCCTGATAGTTGGTACCGGTGGTTTTATCGGAAGCGTAATGCGCTACCTGGTGCAGCTGATTGTTGAGCGCGATATGTCGAGCACTTTTCCCTGGGGAACTTTTGTGGCTAACGTTGCTGGCAGCTTTATTATCGGTGTGGTTTTCGCACTGGCACAAAAAGGCAACTTGCTGAGTGCCGAGTGGCGATTGTTCCTGGCAGTGGGTATTTGTGGCGGTTTTACTACTTTTTCAGCGTTTGCTTACAACAACCTCACCATGCTAAAAGAAGGCGTTTACGGGCAGTTAATCCTGAATGTAGGTGGAAGCCTCTTTTTTGGTCTGCTGGCGGTGTATCTTGGTATGATTGCGGTAAAGGCCATATTTTAAAGGGATTTACCAACGATTTAACACCATGTCTAATTAACCAACTATCTAAGAACACTACTATGAACCTTCCTATTCAAAATGAACACTTCGAAAAAATTGCCGGTTGGATTATTCCGAAAATTGATCGCTATGAACTTGTATTAACGCTTTTGTTACTTGTAACTTTCGTATTACGCATTTTATCAGATATTCAGGTTGGAGTTTTTATTACCATGATTCTTTCCACATTAGCTCTTTTATATTTCTTAATGGCCTACCTAAAACCGGAAAAGGCATTGAGAATGGAATTATTTCTGTTTAAAATAGGTTACTGGAGTTTAAGCGTAACAATAATTGGGATATTGTTTAGAATTGAACGTTGGCAATATTCTGATCTTTTTTTGATTATTGGCTCAACAACTGCCATATTGGTAGTTTTGATGGTTAGCCTAATCCTGGTTAAAAAGTCCGAATTATTCCTGTTTAACCGAAAGATGAAAATGCGGATGGTTATCATTGCGGCACTCGGATTGATGTTCTATATTACTCCCACATCAGAATTGGTTCGACTAAAAATCATGCAACCAAATCATGAAGAAATTTCACTCAATTCTGAAACTTCCGTTCGCTGAACTGTGTAAACAAGTTTGATTGTCATCCACAAAAAATCAAACGCTATGAACATTTCAGAAAAAACCGGAATCTTAAAAATTTATGTTGGCGAATCGGACAAGATTAATGGCAGGGTACTGTTCGAGGAAATCGTTTTCGAAGCCCGGAATGCAGGATTGGCAGGGGCAACTGTTTACAAGGGAATAATGTCTTACGGAGCCAGTCACTCCATTCATACCATGAAAATATTTGCGCTATCGAACGATCTGCCGGTGATCGTCGAGATCATCGACAACATTGAACGGCTCGACAAATTTATTGAAACCATCAACAAGATTATGCAAGCCAGTAAACGCGGCGGACTGGTAACTTTCCAGGAACTGAGTGTAGTTCGCTACGAAAAAGGCGAAAAGTACAGGTAGAAAGCGAGAAGTTGGAAGATGGAAGCCCGAAGTTGAGGCTTGAAGCTCGCGGCTCAAAGCTCGAAGCTTGTGGCTTGCGGCTTGCGGCTTGTCATATTAACACTTTTTAAGTTAACCCAATGTCAAATCAACGGTTTCAGGTATTTTCCCCCTGTTCTGGTGTGCAAGAAATTACTACCTTTGGACTGCCAAAAAATACAGGACTTAATAACCTGATTTACTGCAAATAACAAATTACAAGTTAAACAATAAAAACTACTCAAGATGTTAATTAGCGATGTAAAAGCAAGAGAGATCTTAGATTCACGTGGTAACCCAACCGTAGAAGTTGAAGTACTGCTCGAAAGCGGTGCTTTTGGCCGTGCAGCTGTACCTTCAGGTGCCTCAACCGGAGAAAACGAAGCACTCGAACTTCGTGATGGCGACAAAGGCCGTTACCTGGGTAAAGGTGTTTTGAAAGCTGTTGAAAACGTAAATACCATCATTTGCAAAGAACTGATTGGTATGGACGCAACTGACCAGGTTGCCATCGATACAAAACTACTCGAACTTGACGGAACGAAAACAAAATCGAATTTAGGTGCCAACGCTATGTTGGGTGTTTCTTTGGCTGTAGCTAAAGCTGCTGCCGAATATTCAGAGCTGCCATTGTACCGTTACATTGGTGGAGCTAACGCAAAAACTCTGCCCGTTCCAATGATGAACATCATCAACGGTGGATCTCACTCTGATGCTACAATTGCTTTCCAGGAATTCATGATCCGTCCGATCGGAGCTACTTCTTTCCGCGAAGGATTGCGTATGGGAGCTGAAGTTTTCCACGCACTGGCTAAAGTATTAAAATCAAAAGGACTTTCTACCGCAGTTGGCGACGAAGGTGGTTTCGCTCCAATGTTAGGTGGTACCGAAGAAGCTATCGAATCAATCCTAACTGCAATTAAAAATGCCGGTTACAAACCGGGTCGTGCCGAAGACGGTGGCGATGTATCAATTGCAATGGACTGTGCTTCTTCTGAGTTCTACAAAGACGGCGTTTACGATTACAGCATTTTCGAACCAAACGGTGTAAAACGTAACTCCGACGAGCAAGCCGCTTACCTGGCAGAACTGATCGCTAAATATCCTATCGATTCAATTGAAGACGGTATGGACGAAGGCGACTGGGACGGTTGGGTAAAACTAAACGCACTGATCGGCGACAAATGTCAGCTGGTAGGCGACGACCTGTTCGTAACAAACGTTGAGTACCTGCAAAAAGGTATCGAACTGAATGCAGCCAACTCTATCCTGATTAAAGTAAACCAGATTGGTACTTTAACCGAAACGCTGGATGCTATTGAAATGGCTCACCGCGCAGGTTACACTTCAGTAACTTCGCACCGTTCGGGCGAAACCGAAGATTCAACCATTGCCGACATTGCAGTGGCTACCAACTCGGGCCAGATCAAAACCGGTTCGTTGAGCCGTTCTGACCGTATGGCTAAATACAACCAACTGCTTCGTATTGAAGAAGAACTGGGTGCAAGTGCCATTTACGGTTACAAAAAAATCTACAAGAAGTAAGCTTATTTCTTAACGATATAGCAAAACCGCTTCGTCAAACAGACGGGGCGGTTTTTTTGTGCCTTAAATTAAGTACCCCCCTTGCCATCAAATGATTACCATCGCTGCATTTTCAGAAATTATGTTTATTTTTATTCCGGTAACCATCAGAACCAAAAACCAAAAACATTGACCCTACGCCCGCAAATAACGCTTGAAAATAGTCAGCACCAACAGCAGGAGGTTGTTCTTGTTCGCTTTTTATATCATCCGGCAATAAACGACCGGCTAAAAGAATTGTTTCCGGCAAGGTGGAGTAAATCATTAGCGTGTTGGTTTATTGCAAAAGATGAATTCAACTTGGGACGTTTTTTCGAGGGACTGAAGGATTTAGCTTATATTGATTATGCAGCGCTAAAAATCAAAACAAAGCCGATGGTTCTGCAAAAAGCCAGCCGGGATTATTCGCATCGATCGTCCACCGAATTGCCTAAAGGATATATTGAGCTGCTAAAACAAAAACGATACAGCCAGAGCACTCAAAAAACCTACTCTGCCTATTTCAAAGATTTCGTGCACTATTTTAGTGAAAGAGATCTGAACGAAGTAAGCGGAGATGAAATCAATGCCTACTTGCTGGCACTCATAAATAAATGGGATATTACTACCAGCGAGCAAAACCAAAGGATAAACTCTATTAAGTTTTATTATGAAAAAGTCCTGCGAAAAGCGAGGCAGGTTTATGAAATAGAGCGTCCGAGAAAAGAAAAAATCTTACCTGACATATTGAGTAAGGAAGAAGTGGGAGCTATTTTAAAAGCCACCGAAAACCTGAAGCACAAAACTTTACTATCGGCAATTTATTCGTGTGGATTACGAAGAAGTGAACTGGTTAATCTGAAAGTTAAAGACGTTGACTCGAAACGAATGATGATAAAGATTTCAGGTGCTAAAGGAAAGAAAGACAGGTATGTGCAGCTTTCGGAGGGATTATTAAAATTACTAAGACAATACCATCGTGAGTACAAGCCTGGTTTTTGGTTATTTGAAGGACAAAAGGGTGGACCTTATTCACCCGAGAATATCTCTATCTTGTTGAAAACTGCCGCACAAAAAGCAGGCATAACAAAACGTGTTCATCCGCATATGTTGCGGCACAGTTTTGCCACGCATCAGCTTGAACAAGGCGTGGATATCCGTTTTATTCAAGCATGGCTTGGGCACGACAGTTTAAAAACCACTCAACGTTACACCCATGTTACGGAACATAATTTTAAGAATTTTAAAAATCCGTTGGATGAGCTACTTTAGACAAAAACTTGGGTTACACACCCAAATCGGGGGTATAACCCAAATTGACAATAGCGAAATAACCCAAAGTTTTGGGTTCCACATACGTTACCTGCAAGCTTAAAAAAAGCAACCATTATGGATTGAAAATCATCTAATTGGGAAAAGAAATCAATAAAAAACCAAATTATGAAAAAAATTCAAACATTGATTTACACAATTGTCTTAGTTGGTTTGCTTAGTTGTAATAAAGACGAACTTGTTATTCAACAAGGAGAGTGTATGCCTTTCTCCATTTCTGACACTTACCAATACCCAATTGTTCCAGGAACGGATGAATGGGCAGACTTAAAATCATCAACCGAAAAGGTACAGGCTTGCCAAATCCCAAGTAGCAAAATAAAATCAATTTCGACAGAGGGTTTATTGGAAACTTTATTGACATATCCGCTAATACTTGACTATGGTGCATTTAATCTACAACAGGACGGATTTGAGAGAATTAAATCCGAAAACAATGGATTTGACGAACTTTATGACAGAACGGATTTCTTTAATGTTATTACAGAACGATATAAGCTAATGTCTTTAAATTGCGACAAAAATTATTATCCTCCATTTATCGGAGAAATAGAAACTCCAATTCAAATTTCTTTTCAAACAATTGAATTCTTTATGCTTCAGGACGAGTTGTTGAATAAAACGAACTCAAATCAAAGAATACAGATTCTTGAAACGGTATTAGAAAAGCTTCAAGCAAAAAAAGATTACGGTATTTCGCAAAATGAGAACTTAGTTTCATATGCGATATTGGGAAAAATCATGATAAAAGAAAATTATTCTCCTTTCGTAATTATCAATGACGAGAATGAAATAATGTCTGGATTAGAAAGAATTCCTATTGGATTCGATTCAGATATGTTAAACTTAATTGAAAACAATGCAAAAGAATTAAAAGCCAGCAGGTAACAAAGTACATATTGCAGGGCGGGGTTCGGTGGTACGCCAACTGCGGATTCTCGTTTCGCAGTTCCGTGTCCTTCGGACAGGAACGCTCTCCGAAATCCGCCCCGACAACATGTACCAACCGTTACCGCCAAGTTTAAAAAAGACAAAACGATGATATTTTAAAAATTAATGTTTCAACCAAAAAAAACCAAAATGAAAAAAATTATTTTCCTACTAATTGTGACCATCTCACTTACGGGATGTTTTTGGAATGACGATGAAGACGTTATTGAAAAATCTGCAATTATAACTCAAACTCCAACCAATTTGGGTGCTCTTAATACAAAATATGATGATTACAATTCAAATTGGGAACCAGATGGAGAACGAGGTGGCTGGATTATTTTTTCATCAAACAGAAATAGCCAAGGCGAAAATTTTGATTTGGTTTATGCAAATTTGTACTATATCGAAGACTCAACAAGCGGTAATCTCACTTGCGAGGTACTGAATTTTGACCTTCCTTATGATTTTGAAGTCGCCATTCGTAACATCAATTCCGACAAAAATGAATTTGGTCCATATTTTACCGCCACTGGAGGGAATTTAATCTTTATGTATTCTACAGAAAATTCCTCTAGTTATGACATCCAATTCATGGATATGACAGGTTGGTATTATGAGCAAGGAGAAAATTATGATTCAATACCAAAATCAATCCCTAAAATCAATGAATATGCCGATGACCTTTATCCAACTTTAACGGCAGATAAAAAGAATTTAATTTTTTGCAGTAATAAAAATGACGGAGTATTCAATATTTTTAATGCTTCCTTCAATTCTGTAATTACAAGTGAAGCATTAGTCAGTGGAGATATAGATTCAATAACTAAAATAGAAACTTTATCAAGTACTGGTGACGATAAATGTCCGTTTATTGGCGAAGATAATATGATGGTATTTGCATCAAACAGAGAAGGAGGTTATGGAGGTTACGATTTATGGTATTCATTTTATATAAATGGAGCATGGACAGAACCTGAAAATTTCGGGAGTGAAATAAATTCAAGTAAAGATGAATTTCGACCAATAACATTCGATGTATTAGGACATAACTTAATGATTTTCTCATCAAACAGGTCAGGAGGGAAAGGTGGTTTCGACTTATATGCAGTTGAGTATGAGACATACTAAAACTCAAAATAAAATAAAAACAGTTGCTAACACAGTACATATTGCAGGGCGGGGTTCGGTGGTACGCCAACTGCGCCCCGAGGCTTCGGGGCTCGTTTCGCAGTTCCGTGTCCGTCAGCTGACGGACAGGAACGCTCTTCGAAATCCGCCCCGACAACATGTACCAACCGTTAACGGCAAGTTTAAACTAAAGCATATGAACATAGAATCTCTTATACAATTAAAAGAAACAAAGGAAGATTTTAAGTATTGGATTAACAGTGATTTTGTTTCTGCTGAAATTAAAGAAGACCTAAATAAAGCTTCTATTTTATTTTTACCATTTATCGGTCAACGAAGGGAAAATGAAGCAACTTTTCCATCAGGAACAGAAGCAATATATTCCTATTTTAAAGAAAAAATTGATAAGGAGTTTTCAGTTGATATTTGTATTGCCGATGAACTATATCAAGAACTTGCCTTACATAGCAATTATAAAAGACTAGGAAAGTTTATAGTAAAATCAGTTGCTCTTCCTGTATTTCTAGCAGTTTTATCATCATATGTTTACGATACCATTATAAAACCTACAAATGAAGCACATCAAGTTTATATAGAAAATACTGATAAGGAATCGCCAAAGAAATATTTAGAAATCCCTGAAGTTAAGTTTACCATTATAGTTGAAGATTCTAGTAAGGTTACGAAAGAATTTAATTATGAAGGTCCAGCTAACCAAGTAGAGAATATTACTGAATCAATAAAAAAATTGTGGGATGCAAAATAATGTAGTCTCAAAATTAGCTAGTTTGGGAGATATTTCACTCGATTTAGATTCTCTTTTAACAGAAATAACTTCTTTAAAACACAATTATGTTGCTAAAAATGATGATAGCAAATCAAAGGAATATTGGATTTATGAGGAGATAGTCAAAATACATAAAAATTATCTAGAGGCTTTTAAACTCATACAAAATAAAGAGTATTACAAAGGTTGGTGCAAACTCGAGAATATTGAAATCAGTATTCAATTTTTGAAACCACACTTTCCATTTAAAGATAACTTATATAGATTATCACAAATAGAAAGAAATGTAAAAAACTTGCAAGCTATTTTTCCATACAGAATGTTCACTAGCATTGAAATGATAAAAAAAGAAGTGAAGTGTAATATTTGTGATAAAATAATAACTCCCAGAAATCCTTGCCCTCATAAGGTTGGAGAAATTTACCTCGGAGAAATGTGTTTACGAGTCGTAACAAAATCAGACATATTGGGTATTGCGTTTGTAGAAAATCCTGTAAACAAATATACTGTCCCATTTATTAAGGAGAGTGACGATGGTGAAACCATTGACCATTATGATTATACAGTTATAAATTATCTGTTTGAAACTATTAAACATCCTTTTGAAAGGTGGGATTTAGTAACACGAAGGAAATATGCTCCCCACGAAAATTATAAAGACATAAAACCCGAAGACTATTGTCCATGCAATTCGACAAAAAAATATTCGGAATGCTGTTTAAAAAAGGACGGAGTAGAATATATACATTATGAATTTTTGTTAGAAAGACATGTTAATAAAAAACGTTATCGGAATTTTAAAACAAAGAGATAAGATGTAACATTGAATAAAATAATTTAACTGTTCCTTTGGTTGTCATTTACTGATTTTGCCTATTTTTGCTATGAACTTGTAGCTTAATAAGGCAAAGCGACCAGCAATGGTAGTTCCCGGTTCGACTCCGGGCTTGTAATGCGTAACCATTGGTACGCATTACAAGCCTTTTTTTTATGCTAAAAATTTATCAAGCAAGCGTTTCAAACGTAAGAGAACTAAAAAAACAGAGGAAAAGCTTAAAAAGACTTTTTAATAAAGTCATAATTAATAGTGATAAATCTTCATTTGAAGTTCTAACAAAACTTTATGCTTTACTGTATTCTTCATTTGCAGAGACTTGTTTCCTAAAAATGATACATACACCCTATGGATTTTCAGATAGCTATATAAATCAAATTGTAAAACAAAGAAACCTTGAACAGCAATGGCAGAAGTGTATCGAATTGGCTTTTTCTAGTGTTGATAAAATGAGCAACTCAGGAGAAATTCAAAATAAAAAGCTAATATTAAAAAGGCACTTAAACAACTTCATAATTGAACCAAGCCAGATTAGAAACAAAATCGCCCATGGTCAATGGGCTGCGGCGTTGAATTCTGAGAACACCGACGTAAATAATGCTACATCAATAAAAATTTCATCATTAGACTTTGTTAAAATTGACATATTGTTTGAAGTCTATGAAAAAATTGGACAAGCAGTAGAAGACTTAATAGAAAGCCCGCACAAAACACATTTTAGAGATTTTTATGTCCATATGTCTGAACTTGAAGAGTTGATTGACAAAACAAAAACTTGGACATTGTCAAGCAAAATAAAAGTTATTAATGATAAAGTCGAGAGAATAAGGAAAATAAAAGAAAATAGAAAAAAAGAAAAAACCAGCCGTTAACAAGTTGCAAATTGCATTGCGGGTGCAGTGGTGTGCGTTGTCTCTGCTCCTTTCTTGACCGTCATGTCCCGTCGGACACTGACGCTCTTCGAAATCCGCAACGACAACTTGCAAGTGACCGTTATCAGCAAGTTTAAAACAAAGAAACATGAATGAATATCCGACAGCTTTTATTTCCTATTCATGGGAAGATGATGAACACAAAAATTGGGTAAAAAGCTTGGCATCAAGACTCCGTGACAATGGAGTTGATGTAAAATTAGACCAGTGGGAAATTGTACCCGGAGACCAATTACCAAACTTCATGGAGAAGTCTATTCGTGAAATCGATTATGTTTTGATAATATGTACACCAAAATACAAAAGTAAATCAGACAAGAGAGAAGGCGGTGTCGGATATGAAGGAGATATTATTACTGGAGAGGTTTTTCAAAACCAAAACCAGCTAAAATTCATTCCAATCTTAAGAAAAGGAAATTGGAAAGAATCTGCACCAACTTGGATTTCTGGCAAATACTATATTGACTTAAGTGAGTTGGCAAATATAGAGAGTAACTTTAAAGACTTAATTACAACAATTTTAAATATTCGAGAAACAGCACCTCCACTTGGGCAATATAAGCCAACAAAAACAATACAACAACCAACGAAAATCCCGGAACCAGAAACGGACGAAATTAGAATTAAAGGAATCTTAGTGGATGAGGTCGGAGAACCTTTAAATGACGGGAGTCCGGGAAGTGCTTTATACAAAATTCCATTCGAATTAAACAAAAGACCTGACTATCAATGGTCTGAATTATTTAGACTTACTTGGGACAGACCTCCATCATGCACAAGTATGCACAGACCAGGAATCGGGTATGTTAGTGGTAACAAAATTATTCTTGATGGGACAACAATTGAGGAAGTTAAAAAATATCATAAAGACACTTTAAAACTTGTTGTGGAGACTGTTAACAAAAGATATAAAGAGATTAAGCTACAAGAGAAATTAAAAAGAGAACGAGAGGAGCAAGCAAGAAAAAAACATAATGACAATATTAGAAATATTGCAGATGATATTCAATTTTAAGTAAGTCTACAGCAAATGCCTAAAAAGCAAAAAAAGACAATGAAAGACAAAGTCCTATATATAATCTTTGGGATAATATTTATGTTGTCTCCATTCTATGGAATTGCTTTAGCAATTTGGGCTGGAGATATTGAGAACTACGTGACTCCATATAAATTTAGTTTCCTTTTTGGTGGAATCGGAGTTGTTTTAAGTTATCTAATTTCTTCGAAACTTAAACCTATTGTATTGAGAGTGAACAAAAAAGTAAAAGATTACTCTCAATTAAAATTGTTTTTTGCGATGGGATTTATTGGAATCTTTCTTCTAATGGGAGTAAAATTCAATTCTTTAAATGCAACATTGCAAAACACTTACAAAGCAAGAATAACAAATAAGACAGAAAGACAATATCGATATATGTCAGCTGGATATAATAAACTTCATTTTGTTATAAATAATAGACCAGTGGAGATAAGATGTCATCGAAAAATTTGGGAAAAAGAAAATATAGGAGATTCGATGAGTCTTGATTTTTATAAGAGTAAAATTGGATTTGACTATTGGAAATTAAATAAAAAATAAAAAACCAGCTTGTAACAATTTGTATATGGCAGGCGGGGGTTTTAGCGGTCTGACAAGTCAGACCTTGCGCCAACTTTCCTGCGGGTCTGACAGGATTTCTTCCAGAAATCCCGAAATTAATTTTGATTTTTCGTCATATCTTAATAAACCGTGTAACTAATACATGTGAAGAGTTAAAAATATACTAAATGCAAAACAAATCATCGGTTACATTTGAACAGATAATTGAATTCAATAAAAATAGAATTTACCGAATTTGTAAAATATATTCCTTACATCCATTAGAACCGCAAGACCTTTTTCAAGATGTAGTAAGCGAAATCTGGAAATCATTCTCAACTTTCAACGGGAAATCAAACATCAATACTTGGATTTATAAAATTACCCTAAATGTTTGCCTTCGTTCGAAACAAAAATCAGTAACTGAAAATAAAAAATTTGTTCGATTAGAATCTATTGAATTTATTCCGGTTGAGGTTCCACAGGATAAAAGTCAACAAGAAAAGTATAAAGCTCTTGCTTCTTGCATATCCTTATTAGAGGAAAATAATAAATCCATAATTATTCTTTATTTAGAAGGATTACCTTATAAAGACATAGCAGTAATTACGGGTTTGACAGAAAATCATATCGCCGTAAAAATGAAAAGAATAAGAAAAATATTACTGAATTGTATCACCAATAAATTATAATTTTATGTTGAGTAAAGAACAAAACGATATTTGGCAAGATTTAAAGGAGATTTGGAATAATCAACCTGAATCGGAAAAAATAAATATACAGGCATCCAATCTAATTCTTGAATTAAAAAGCAAGGTTAGTCAATTCGAAAAAGATTCAATAAGAAAGGATATAAAATTTATAAGGTCTTCTACAAGTCTGTTCGAAAAAGATTCAATTAAAAAGGACCTTCAAACAATTTCAAACTATATAAGGAAGATAATTGATAAATTTAGAAATAATAAATAATAACTACCGCTAACACGTGGTATAAGGCATGGCTGGGTTTGTGCGCCCCGAAGCTTCGGGGCGACAAGTCGAATCTCGTGCCTACCTCAGTTTCGGTCGGACTGGTCAGACTCTCGTCTGACCGCCACGACCTCATACCACCACTGTTATGTGGTATTTGAAAAATGCAGCCCATAAATTATAGATAAACACTTATGAATACCAAACGAGTACTAATAATTCTAATAATCTCTATACTGGCAATATTTCTCTTCAAGAATCTTGCACTGAGATTAATTACAAAAAATTGGGAACAGGAATCATTATTCTATGAGACGAAAGATTTCAAAATTGAGATGGCAATAAATTCATCAAAGGGTTGTGTTAAAACAGGAATTGACTTTTACCATGACACAATTATTATTTACAATTATAAACTAAATGATATTCTATTATTTCTAACTCAAAAAAATATTAACAGCAGCGAGTTTAGCAATCCAGAGAAAAGTCCTAAAAAAAGGTTCAATTTTTCTTATTATCCAAAAGACTCTATTGGAAATTATAAATTACACAAAAACGAAATCCTGGATAAACTCTGTGGAGAATTTGATTTTAAATACAACTATGACAGTGTTCAATTGCAAAAATATGTAACCAGACTTGTCGATAAAGAAAAACTTGAACAAAAACAGGTTAATGAAAATGATGGGAAATATAGACTTGGAAAAGACTATGTTGAATTTATGGGAAATGATTTAGATGGTGTTTTTAAAGCATTCAACTTTTCTGTAAAAGGACAGGTTTTTGAAAACAATATTAAGGACTCAAAATTTTATTCTTTTAAAGTCCCAAGTCTAAAAAGAGACAAGATACTAATGTATTTTCACGACAAACTGGGAATTGAATTTGATGAGAGAAAAATAATGACAGAAAGGTTAATAGTAAATTTTGAATAAAAAACACCACATAACACAGTACATATTGCAGGGCGGGGTTTGGTGGTACGTCAACTACGTCCCGAGGCTTCGGGGCTCGTTTGGCAGTTCCGTCCGTCTTACCTGACGGGCAAGCTCTCCGAAATCCGCTACAAGAACTTACACCAACCACTAACGGCAAGCAAAGAGGACGGAAAAATCCACAGAAATATGAATAAATTAAATACTTTATCAATTATTGAATTCAAAACAGCCAAAGCATTTGAAACCTGGCTTGAAAAAAATCATGACAATTCAAGTGGACTTTGGTTAAAAATATTCAAAAAAGGCTCCGGGGTAAAAACCATTAATTATGCAGAGGCACTTGATGTGGCTCTTTGTTATGGCTGGATAGATGGTCAAAAAAAATCATTTGACGAACAAGCATGGTTACAAAAATTTAGTCCGAGAACCGCAAAAAGTATTTGGTCTAAAGTAAATACCGGGCACGTTGAAAGATTAATCAAAGAAGGTAAAATGAGACCTGCGGGATTAAAAGCTGTCGAAAAAGCCAAAGAGGATGGTCGTTGGGAAAAGGCATACGATCCCCCAAGCAAAATGACCATACCAGATGACTTTCTAGAAGAACTAAGTAAGAACAAGAAAGCAGAAGAGTTTTTTAAAGGGCTTAATAAAACGAATCTTTTCTCTATTGGGTTTCGAACGCAAACCGCAAAAAAGCAAGAGACAAGAGAAAAGCGTATGAAAGAAATTATTGAAAAGTTAGCAAGAGGTGAGAATCTCCAATAAATAATTTTGCCCTGGCCGACAAGTAAATGATTCGATACGAACAGAAAATTCCAATTGTGCTATAATTGCAGAACAAGAATTTAGTCCCGGCCCAAAATTGATAACGTGAAGTTTAAAAAATAGAAATCATGATGTACAAATTGTTATTGTTCGAATTAATTTATGCTTTGAGTTTTTTTGCTCCGATTGCCGCACAAACCCGATTAAATCCCGATCAGGATGCGATGAGACCTACCGGTACTGAAATTGTTTCAGAACTTAAGAAACCAGAAAAACAACAAAAACCGGATGAGAACGACTTCGGAGGTTACCTTCTGGTCTATTTCAAAGATCAAACCCAATCGGCATATTTTGCAATAAGTAGCGATGGCTGCACATTTACTGATGTGAATGATGGTGAGCCTGTGTTCAGGGGAGTAGATCTGGCTGAACAAAAGGGGGTGCGCGACCCTCATATCACTCGTGGTCCGGATGGAGCTTTTTACCTGGTTATGACCGATCTTCACATTTTTGGTAAACGTGCCGGTTTTCGCGGTACAGATTGGCAACGCCCTGCTGAAAAATACGGATGGGGAAACAACCGGGCTATTGTATTGATGAAATCATACGATCTGATTCACTGGACGCATTCTGATTTCCGTGTCGACAAAGCATTTCCTGAACTTGGAGACATTGACTGTTCGTGGGCACCTCAAACAGTTTACGACGAAAAGGAGGATAAAATGATGGTATATTTCACCATTCGATATAATAACAAGGAATGTCATATGTATTATTGCTATCCAAACGAAGATTTTACGAAACTGGAAACCCTTCCGAAACGCATTACCGAAATTGGTGGACTGGACGGAGACATTACAAAAGTCGGAGATAACTATCACCTGTTTTATGTGAATGGTGCTAAAGTGTTGCATTCGGTTTCTGATAAAATCAACGGAGGGTTCAAAACGGAGGGAAAACGCATTGACCCGGAAAGTGTTAATACCGAAGCACCAAATGTTTTTAAACGCCTGGGCACAGATACCTATGTGTTAATGTACGATGTATACGGTGCCCGTCCGAATAATATGGGATTTAGCGAGACTACGGATTTTGAAACCTACAAAAATATCGGTCATTTTAATGAAGGGATAATGAAAACCACAAATTTTGAGAGGCCTAAACATGGTGCGGTAACCTATTTAACGCCGGATGAACTAAAAGATGTTGCCAAACACTGGAAGGTAAAAATTGATTTGGAATAGCGTAATAATGATTTACTTGTTACAAATCATGTATATTTAATGGCGGTGATTAAAACATTTCGGGCGGGCAATTGACCGCTTCAACCTTTTAGCGTTTCGAGAGGATTCTCGTTTGCAGTCCTCCATCAGGCATACTTGTAGTGCTGGCAACTCTAAAAAAATAAAAAATGATCTGTAGAAAACACATTTTGATTTTATTGATAGTACTTGTTGCTTATTCATTTGGATATTCTCAGAAACAAATCCAATACAAGCAAATTGATTCAACTGCATTATTTATGCAAGTATATCAGCCTGAAACAATTGAACCGGCTAAAAAATATCCTGCAATGGTTTTCTTTTTTGGAGGCGGTTGGAACGGTGGTTCAATCGACCAATTTAAACCACAGGCCAGCTATTTTTCTCAAAGAGGGTTAATTTGCTCTCTCGTTGATTACAGAGTGAATCAAAGACAGCATACGACACCTTTCGAATCATTGATGGATGCAAAATCAGCTATTCGGTACATTCGAGAACATGCGAACAGATTTCATATTGATCCTTCAAAAATTATTGCAGCCGGAGGTTCAGCCGGAGGGCATCTTGCAGCAGCAACAGCATTAATTGAAGATTATAATGAGAATACAGATAACTTGTCGATAAGTTGCATTCCTAATGCGTTGGTACTTTTTAATCCGGTTATTGACAATGGTCCGGGAGGATACGGATATGATAGAATTGGCGATGCGTATAAAAAATTTTCACCGCTGCACAATATAAAAAAGAGTGCACCACCCACAATCTTTTTCCTGGGAACAGATGACGCTTTAATTCCTGAAGAAACTGCCAAATATTACCAGACAGTCATGAAGAAAGTGGGAAGTAAATGTGAACTGTATTTGTACAATGGTCAGGGGCATGGATTTTTTAACTATAAAAATTTTGAATACTACAAAAAAACAGTTTCTGAAGCTGATAAGTTTTTACAATCGCTTGGATTTTTAAACAAGGAACCATTTATAGAGATTAACTAACAATTGGTAACACTTTATAAATACAAGGCGGCATTAGTGGTATTCGAGCTGCTTATTTTCACTCAATCTCTCGTCCGTAGCAAACGGGAAAGAGATTAACACGCAAGCTGAACTTATAATTTATCGTTAGCATTAAACCAGGACGAACAAAACCAAAAGAAATACAAGTAAATCGATAGTTACGAAAAATATGCAAAACAAGAAAGTATTACTGTTTCTGCCCAAAGCCTTTGAAACGATGGAATTTAGTGCTTTTATTGATGTGCTTGGCTGGGCCAGGGTTGATTACAAACATGCAATATTGGTTGATACCTGTGGCTTTACCGATAAAGTTATCAGCACCTTTAATGTGCCGGTTCTGGTAGATAAAACCATCGGCGAAATAAACGTTGAAGACTACGACGCGCTGGCTATCCCCGGCGGGTTTGGCGAATTTGGTTATTACGAGGAAGCCTACCACGAACGTTTTTTAAAATTGATCGGGGAATTTGATGCCAAAGGGAAAATCATTGCGAGTGTTTGTTCCGGGGCATTTCCGGTAGCAAAAAGCGGCGTGCTAAAAAACCGTAAAGCCACTACCTACCACTTAAAAGACGGTTTTTATCAAAACAAACTGAAAGAATTTGGAGTGAATGTGGTAAATGAACCGGTTGTGGTTGATGCCAATATTATAACCTCGTATTGTCCGGAGACTGCTCCATGTGTTGCATTTGAATTGCTAAAAATGCTGACTTCGGAAGAAGAAATGAATGTAATAAAAACAGCGATGGGTTTCTGAGAATGCGCCTGTAGTTAACTCAACATGCTACCGGATTGCCTGTGCAATACGCGGTTTAAGTTCCGTAAATTTCTTAAACAGTTTAATGTCTTTAAACACCAGTTTAAACTTAAAACGGGGCTCTTCCGGTAAGGCGTTTACATAGTAGGCCAGTTGAACGTGCAAGGCCGGAAAAATCAAACTTTCGTTTTTGGTGCTCAAATTCAATCCCAGCCGGGTATAACTGTCCCATTTATTATCCTCGTAAATGGCCTGGTTGGCCCATCCAAAGTTGATAAAAGGATCGACAGAAAAACGAAATCCCCACAAATTGTAATTGGTATAAAAAATAGGGTAATAATTCACCGCAATATTCTGGTTTCCGTAGAATCCGTCACGGCTGTCGCGGGCCATCAAATAATCGGTGTAAAGCACGGGAATCATGTAGCGCGGGTTGTACACGGCATTGTATGCAAACTGAAACAGGTTGCGTAATTCAAGGTTTCCGACCTCGGTAAGCGGGCTTGCATAAGCCAGTTTCAAAACGCCAATCACATCCTCAAATTCCGATTTGTACCTGAATAAACCGAAATCGGCCGTAGTAGAAAAAATACCGGCATTCTGAAAATAGATACCGTAATTCAGGCGTGTACCTGCGTAAGGCCGATCAACAAAGGTAGTATGATGCCAACCTCCGGTAATGCTCACGTTAATACCTACCGGAATATCTTCAATGGGACCATATTGAACCAACTTGGTAGTTTTTATATACGAAGCCTGTTGAAACGACAGCGATGCAAGAATAACCCGATTGTCGTGAAAAGGATAATTATTCTCGTAATCAATATCGGGGCGTTCGGTGAATTTTTCGGAATAATACCGGGCGGCAATATTCAGAAAGGGGTGTTTATTATCGTGTTGAAACAGAAAAGAATAACCCAACCACATATCAATTAAATTCATGCTGTAATCGGAATTCCTGTCAATCAGAGAATCTTTCGTATAGCGTTTCTCTTTTATCTTTTCGGTAGTTTTCTCATACAGTAATTCACCACCAACCCGGGTATAAGTAGTTACAAACGGTTTCGACAACTTAATACCAAAATAATCTTTATCAACTCCCCGGCTGTAGCTGATCTCTCCGTTAAAAAACGTGCCGCCAACATTATCAATTCCATAATAGCCACCGTAACCAAATTTATCATCGGTACTTCCGTTGAATTCAAAAATAGCCCCCAGGTTATGCCCTAATCCCAGGAAATTGCGGCTATAAGGTTCAACTTCAAACGCATTGTAATCGTTTAGTTTTCCTCCAAAACCAATTGGATACCGGTCCTTTACTACCACCAGGACAGTAACCGAATCTACCGAGTTTTCTACCGGCACTACCTGTATCCTGGCATCTTCGATGTACGACAGATCGCGCAACAGCCTTTCGTTGTCGGAAAAAATACGCGGATTTAACAGATCGTTCTCCCTGAATTTCAGATTATTCCGCACAATCCGCTCCCTGGTAGGTTCATAGGTGGAATTCAGAAAGCGACCAACAGCCGACGTATTTACACTGGCGGTATCAAAAACATTACCATCCAGAACGGCAACCCGCTCTATCTTAATTGATTTAACTATGCGGTCTTTGTAAATGGCGTAGTAATTATCAGCAGGATTAAACTCTTCAGGCAGATTACCCTTTTTATCAATGATCTCCCCCATCAGAATCCGGCCGTATTTATCATTCAGTCGCCTGGCCGATTCCACTTTCTGTGGTTTACGCTCATAATAAGAAGGTTTGCGAACCAGGAAATTTTTAATCAGCTCAAATTCCGTCCCTTTTTCAACAATAATCATCGAATCGTTCACCCCGAAATAAGAAGTATCAGGGAGTACCAGCACCTGGTCGAAGCGAATCCTGACGGTGTCAGGCTCCTGCCCTTTCAAGCCAAAACCGGCGAACAGAAACAAAAGTATCAGTAAGTTTCGATGAGTACAATTTCGTTTTGAACAGGCCATATAGTTCGAATCGGGTGAACACCTTAAAGATAAGAAATATTAGAATACTCCTCGTTCCGTTGAGCAGAGACATTACCCAACTTTATGCACGCGGTTAAACGTTGAAACAGAGTGAACAAAAACACTCAATTAATTGCTTTTAATGTATGAAGTCTACAAAACTATATTATTATATCAGAACGACAGGTACACTGTTTTTTAGCCTTTTATTCTTCTTTTCTACCTATGCTCAGGCACCGAGTGGTGTTCCATACGGAGACCCGGAACCGGTTGAATGGGATTTGTTTAACATTATCCTGCTGATTGCAATTCCGGTTATTATTTTGATTTTCTACTTCAAGCGCAAACGAAATAAAAAAAAGTAATCCGTAGCCGTCCTTCCACATTTTTTTTTGAAATCGTTCATCATTAATGGTTGATACCTGCGATTTATAATTTATTTTTACAATTAACAGAACTTAACCAAACGAATTCAATATGAAAAAAATCCTTTATGCCCTGGCACTGCTTGTTCTCTCGGTGCAGGTTAAATCGCAGAGCTTTGCCGATCTGGTAGATTCAGTTAAACCTTCAGTAGTAAAAATTCATGTGCTCGAAAAAAAGAATCCGGGCATTGGAAATCCAACAACGCAAACTTCGGCACAGGGATTTGGTTCCGGGGTGTTGGTCGGAAAGCGTAATAACTACATATTAACCGCAGCGCATGTGGTTGCCAACGCTTCAAAAATTCAGGTTGAATTTTCCGACGGCTTTATGTTAAGTGCTGTCAACCGTCGATTGGACAAAACCGCCGATGTGGCACTCATTGAGCTTGAAAGACCGGCAAGCAATTTTCCGGCAGCAAAAATTGGCGATTCAGATAAGGTGCGTGTAGGTGAAGATATTTTTATAATTGGCAATCCGCTTGGGCTGTCTTTCTCGGTTTCGAAAGGAATAATAAGCGGGAAGCATTCCGAGATGCATGAAACCATTGAAGGTAAAATACAGGAATTTTTCCAGACAGATGCTTCGATTAACAAAGGGAACAGCGGTGGACCGATGTTCAACATGCAGGGAGAGGTTATTGGGATAGTTAGTTCCATTTTGTCGTTTTCGGGTGGATTCGAAGGACTGGGTTTTGCAGCAACTTCAAACATTGCTGTTGAAATTCTTGGTCAGCAGGGACGCATATGGTTTGGCACCGAAATACTGCCAATGAATCCAGAGTTCTGCAAAATTTTTAATGTTCCGCAGGAGGGTGCATTAATGGTTTTGAATGTAGTTGATAATTCGCCGGCCTACTTTATGGGATTAAAAGGCGGTTACCTGACCATGAAGATTGGCGAACTGGAGTTCCTGTCAGGAGGCGATGTAATATTACAATTCGACGATATTCCTTTGAACTCTATTGAAAACATAGAAAAATTTTACGAATACATGAATAACCTTGAAAAAGGTCAGGAATACCAGGTAAAAATACTCCGTAACGGCGAAATTAAAACCCTGCGCTGGCGCATGACGCAATAAACAGGAAGCTATGAAATTAAAATTACTCCTTACAGTTTTTGTGACTCTTTTCGGTATACTGGCTCATAGTCAGGAACAGGACAGTACAAAAAAGGTGAACCTTGCCGCTATTCCTTTTGTGAATTACAGTAAAACACTCGGAACAACTTTTGGTGCCATGACTCAAGGTTTTTACAAGGTAAATAGAAATGATACCGTTTCGCCTTCTTCCTCGTCGGGATTAATGGGATTGTATACCACCAACAAGAGTTACTTTTTTGCAGCGTTTCAGCGCCTGTATCTGAACGAAGATCGCTGGCGAATACTTGCAGCTGTTGGCTTTGGTAATTTTAACTACCAGTACTTGCAGGATCTGCCGCTATTAGGCGGAACTTTCATTGATTTCGGTACGGGAGCAAAGTTTGCTTTTACACGTGTTGAAAGACAAATCTATAAAGAATTGTATGGTGGGGTTAGCGGAGTTATTTCAAAAACCGTTACCGATTTCGATCTGCCCGACTTTGTCCCCGACAGTATAAAAGCAGATAAGAGGAGCATGAATAACCTCGGATTGATATTGAATTACGATAAACGCGAGCACCAAATGAATCCTTATGGAGGTTACAATATTGAGATTAAGGATGAATTTTATCGTGAGTGGCTGAACAGTGGTAACAATTTCGAGAAATTGGAATTGACATACAACCATTATTACATGCTAAAGAATGAAAGGAACATTCTGGCAACAAGGATGAAGGCCATTGTTGCTACCGGCGATGTGCCGTTCCAGGGACAAAGTGTGGTGGGACACGATGATATACGCGGATACTCGAATGGTAAGTATCGCGATAACCAGGTATATGCCGTTCAGGCCGAATACCGCTGGCGTTTCTATAAGAAATTCGGGATGGTAGGATTTGCCGGAGTGGCTTCTGCCGTTAAACAATTTGGAGATATTTTTAGTAGCGAAGTGCTTCCCGGGGCCGGTGTCGGGTTACGCTACTTGATGATTGAAAAAGAACGCATCAACATTGGAATAGATGTAGCAAAAGGAAAAGACGACTGGGGATTGTATTTCAGAATTGGGGAGTCATTTGGGAGATAATTACAGCTAACAACATACTAAAAGAGGCTGCCGATTAACGACAGCCTCTTCCGTTAATTGGGACTTACACCCTATTTCGGTTCCCAGTAACAACGTTTCGGGGAAACTATCTTTTCTTCGGTTTTCAGCACTTTCATTGCTTTATCAACCTCTTTTCTATCTATGCCGGCAGCTTCAGCAATTTGTCCAGCACTCATTGGTTCTCCTGCAGCCTTCATGGCTGCAAGCACTTTTTCTGCACTCATAGTTTTATCATTTTAATTATTAAGCAAATCTCTCCGACACCACTTTCCAGTCCACGATTTTCCAGAAATCTTCGATGTACTTCGGACGTGCATTCTGTTTGTCGAGGTAGTACGCATGTTCCCAAACATCGCAGGTAAGCAGTGGCTTCATTCCGTCGCGCATCGGGTTGCCTGCATTGCTGGTTTGTAAAATTTCGAGTTCATTGCTTTTGTTAACAACCAACCAGGCCCAACCCGAGCCAAACAAGGTAGCTGCTGCTTTCGAGAAAGCTTCCTTAAAGGCGTCGAAAGAGCCAAATTTAGCTTCCACTGCTGCTTTCAGTTCATCTTTTGGTTCGTGACATCCATCGGGATTAAACTGCATAAAATAAAACGTGTGGTTCCAAACCTGTGCGCCGTTGTTAAAAATTCCACCCTCTGCTTTCATTATAATTTCTTCGAGACTGGCATTTTCAAACTCGGTCCCAGGGATCAGGTTGTTCAGGTTGTTTACATAAGCCTGATGATGTTTTCCGTAATGATAGTTAATTGTGTTTTCGCTTATTACCGGTTCCAATCCATTGTTGGAATACGGAAGTTTTGGTAAACTAAAAGACATAATTGTTCATATTTTAAGTTAATTGTTGATTATTTTACGTAAAGGTAAAAAGGTATTTAATGGAAATTGATATCAGATTAAAATTAAATTACCTTAAATGAAATTATAAATGCATTTATTTAATAAATTTTGCCATTAAACCTATATTTACATCAAATCTACTGATGTTTTGAAATACAATAACGCATAATGTTCAAAAGCCTAACTGTTATACCTTGTTACAATGAGGGCAAACGACTTTCAATAGAGACATTTCACGTCCATCTAAGTAATTATCCTCATGATGCACTATTGTTTGTTAATGATGGAAGTATGGACAATACATCAAGTATTATATTTGAAATAGCTAAATCCCACCAAAACGCTTTTCATCTGGACTTAGATAAGAATCGTGGCAAAGCAGAAGCAGTAAGATCTGGGATAAATTATGCTTTTTCAAATCATGACTTTAAGTTTATTGGTTTTTTTGATGCTGACATGGCAATGCCCTTGTCAACGGTTCAAGATCTATATCAAATTTTGGAAACGACGAGTTATCAAGTGGTAATCGGGACAAGATTTAAAAGACTTGGCGCAAAAATTGAAAGGTCAAAGTTTAGACATTTTTTTGGAAGGGTATTTGCGACATTTGCTGCAAATGTAATTGAAATGGGTGTTTATGACACACAATGTGGGGCCAAAATAATGACCAAGGAAATGGCTATTTTAGCTTTTAAGGAAAAATTTATTTCTAAATGGTTATTCGATATAGAGGTATTAGCTAGAATTAAGAAAGGTATTCTGAACGGAGAAAATTTAATTTACGAATTCCCCTTAAAAGAATGGAAAGAAATTGGTGGTTCTAAAATAAAACTAACCGATATATTTAGATTTCCCATTGAATTGCTTAAAATTAGAAGAAAATATTTTTTTTTAGAATGAATAGAAAAATAACAAATACAATAAGTTACATACTTGATAACTTTTTGCCACCTATACTAAGAGACAATAAATATTTTATGTATCCTGCATTTTATATCTGGTTTAAGGGTAAAAATGTTTTAAAGAACATGGAATTTAAAAGTGTATTCCACAAACTATCTAAAGAAGAATATAATTCTTACTATAATGAATATGAATACATTTCAACCCGGGAAACTGACCTAAGTTCTAAAAGTATTGAATTCATCACAAGAAATATCCAAATGAACAAAAGCGACAAATTAATTGAAATTGGATGCGGTAGTGGATATTTGTTAGACAAAATTTCAAAATTGGGTTACAATATCGTAGGCTGTGATTTAGTTGATGTCGGTTTATCTAAGAAAGGATTATCATTTGTTCAAGGAGATATTGAATCCTTGCCTTTTAGTGAAAATGAATTCGACGTTGTAATTTGTAATCACACACTTGAGCATATAATTGATGTTGCGAAAGCTGTTGAAGAATTGAAACGAATTGCAAAAAAGAAAATAATTATTACCGTCCCTTGCCAACGTTATTATAAATACACTTTCGATCTTCATATTAATTTCTTTCCACAAGACAGCTTCTTGATTAATCTTATGGGAATTGAAAATTACCAGTGCAAAAAAATTGGTGGAGACTGGTCCTATATTGGTTTCCTTTAACATTCAAATTAGACTAAATGATTAGTTTGCTTACCAAACCTTTCAACTTTTCTGCAAAATCAATATTTTGGACATTATCTTTGATTTTGCTTTTTATGATGTTCCTCATGAGCTTAAATTCAGGGAATAGCGGAGATGAACATTTTCAAGTAGACCAAGCCGAACGAGTATATAACTATTTTCAAACATTTGGGAAGGATTCCTCTGCAGTTCATCCTCCAGTAGATCTTCAAAAATATTATGGGCAATCATTTGATAATGTTGCCTTCGTCATTAATAAATGTTTTAACATCGACAATTTCTATCAAACAAATCACATCCTTAATGCAGCTACTGGTTGGCTGCTATTCCTATTTACTGCGCTAACAGCATCGATCATATTCGGATGGCAAGCGGGCATCCTTACGCTTCTTCTGATGTTCTTTTCACCTGTTTTGCTGGGAAACTCATGGAATAATCCAAAAGACATTCCCTTCGCTTTTTCGTATTCAATGGCATTATACTTTCTAGTAAGATTTATTCAGGAATTACCACACAAACGAGTTTGGACCATCCTTTTATTGACTGTTAGTATTGCGATTTCGATTAGCATTCGAATCGGGGGGCTGATCATTATTCCGTACATTTTCATGTTTACGGGGCTATATTTTTTACTGCAAAAATCATTTTATTCTAAGAAAGGACTTATACAGGCAATTAAGACATTACCTATCCTTTTAATTATTAGCGTCGTAGGTTATTTCCTCGGGCTGATATTTTGGCCTTATGCTATAGAAAATCCTCTGAAGAATCCAATTGAGTCTTTATCCCAGATGACGAATTTCCAGGTAGGCCTTAATCAGTTATTTGACGGTGAAATAATTATGTCGAAAAATATTCCCTGGTACTATGGATTGAAATATCTACTAATTAAATCACCATTAATCATTGCGATTGGCATTTTAATGTTTTTAATTACAGTTCCATTTAGAAAAAATCTTAAAAACAAATTTCTACTTTACTTTTTAATTTTCTTTGCCTTTGGATTTCCAATTGGATACACCATCTATAAAGATTCAAACTTATATGGAGGGATAAGGCACCTTCTATGGACTTTAGGACCGGCAACAATTTTAGCAGCTGGTGGATTTGAATTCTTTATTTCAAAACAAAAAAAATATATTCCATATGCAGCCGGTGTCATCGCTTCAATTCTTTTATTAAAACCGGCTATTCATACCTTTAAAAATCACCCATATCAGTATGTATATTACAATCAACTTGTGGGTGGAACAAAAGGAGCATATGGGAAATATGAAATGGATTACTATTACCACAGTTTAAGAGAAGGAGCCGAATGGATAATTGAAAACGAATTGCCAAACTACGATACACTTACAGTTACTACCAATCACAGACGTATAACATCATACTATTTTAGAAATTACCCACAGGTAAAAGTTATCTATTCTCGGTATTATGAAAAAAGTAAAGATGACTGGGATTATGCCATTTGGGCCAATGAACATATTACCCCTTATCAGTTAGAAAAAGGATATTGGCCTCCAAAGGAAACTATTCACACGATGGATGTTGATGGAAAGCCAATAGGAGCTGTGGTTAAACGAATTTCACACGAAGATTTTGAAGGATTTGAGGCTTTGAATAAAAGAAGACTACCGGAAGCCAAACAACATTTTAGAAACTTTCTGAAGTTATATCCGGAGAATGAAGAAGTTCTCGAAGGATATGCAAGAATATTTCTAATGGAACGTAACTTGGATTCAACCATAATTTATGCGGATAAATCCATAGAGTATAATCCAAGGCAACTTGGTGCCTGGTTACTTAAAGCTTCTGCCTTAAATTCGAAAAAAGATTACCAGGCTGCACTCGCGGCTTCTGATAACATGATTGAAATAAAAGACGACTTTGCCGAAGGCCATTATCAAAAGGGGTATGCTTTAAACCAATTGAATAAACCGAATGATGCTTTAAAAGAACTTCAGAAAGCCATCTCTTTTAAAAATGATTATTATCAATCATACTATTTAATGGGTGAGATTCTCAGCAATTATAAAAACTATAAAAAAGCTATTGAGATTTATTCTAAAGTCCTGGACAAAAGAAAAGATGATTTTGTTGCCACCGTAAACATTGCCAGGAATCAATACTTATCAGGAAATGAAAATAACGCCACAGAAATTCTGGAGCGTATTCCTGCAAATCGACAAAACAGGATTGAAGTTGTTGCCTTAAAATGTAGAATGGCCTTGGATAAAAATGATCTAAACACAGCTTCCTACTATTTAAACATGGCCAGAAACATCAATAATAACGCTGATTTAAATGTGTTAAGAGGACGATTCTTACTCACTCAAAACAACAGACAAGGGGCTGAAAATTTTCTGAAACAAGCTGTCGAAATTGATCCAACTAATCGGGAAGCTCAGGAAATATCAAAATCACTGCAAGCAGCCGCAAAAGCAGTTAAGCCAAATGCTCCGAAAGAAGAACCTCAATCGATAATGTTTCAAAAACCAAAAGCTAAAAAAGTTAATCCACTTGCACTTCCGGCTAAATAAAGTATAGGTTTGATTAATTACATCAATAATCGGTAGTAAACAGCTCGGGATATTTACCAACAATGCCCATTTCGCGGTAGTGGTCCTTCATGCGTTTAATATCGGCATCAGCATCGTCGGTAATTTCAAAACGGTCGCCGGTCGAGATTACTTTTCTTCCCCAGTCGAAACTGCCTAAATACACCGGAATACCGGTTTCGCGGGCTATAATATGAAATCCAGCCTTCCACTTTTTGGTTAACTTCCGTGTTCCTTCGGGAGTAAGCGCCAGGTGAACGCGTTCGTTTTCATTAATGTGTTGAATGGTTTGCCGTATTACGTTGGCACCGCGCGAACGATCGATGGGTAATCCACCCATTTTTTTGATGAAATACCCCAGCGGCCAAAAGAAGAATTCTTTTTTTATGAGTACGTTCGCCGTTCTTCCGTCGGAAGCGTAATACAACCACGAGATCACAAAATCCCAGGCACTGGTGTGCGGAACACCAATAATTATACACTTATCTACTTGCGGAATCTTCTCATAAACAGGAGTCCATCCCAGTAATCGCAACATTAATTTTGCAAAAGCTTTCATCTTTATAATTTTCTATTGGTAAGTAGCAGAATATTCATATACTTGCAGTTACCTGAATATTTTTAATTAGCACTAATAGTTTTCAACTCGAAATCTGTTGCACCTGCAAAACGTGTCAATAAATCAACTGCCATTTGCGTTGCACCTTCAAGTAATTCCTGCGCTCCGTAATCAATAATGATCATCAGAAAACGCCTGGTTTCTTCACTTACACTGGTTCGAACAGAGTCGCTGGTCGGTGTTCCGAAAGCCCCCTGATCATCACGAAAGACCGGCATGTATTCGATGTTTAGTTCACCGCGACCAATTCCAGTGTAGGCTTCATCTTTCTCACCAATTCCAAATTTAACCTGACCCTGAATTTTATCAGCATCGTAACCACCAATTGAAAATCCCGAGGTAACTGAAACCAGGTTCAGAGCATCAACCACATTGTTCACCTGGTAAATTTCGTTTCGGTTCACTGCCCTTCTCAGCAAAGCTTCGGCAGATAAACGGTAACGTGCCGGATCTTTCCCGCAAGTTTTGTAGGCTTTTCGTGAAGCAGCAATTGCTGGAAGTTGACTTATTCCCTCAATCTTAAGGCTTTGATGAAGTTCACCAATCTTTTTTTCAATCTGTTGCCAAAGCTCAGCATTGTTAGCCTCTACCTCAACAGTGCAGGCTATGCACGACAACTTTAGCTCAGGTACTTTTTGCTTTAGTATTTCCGAAATTTCAATTTTTTGCATGAATGACAATACTTATTTTTTTATCATCTGCTGTAAAACTTATAAAATTTTTACAAAACTTTCTATTTTCGTAAAATAAACATCAAAACTATTAAAATGAATCGATTATTCTCAGTTATCCTTTTAATTATTCTTGCCTTCCCACTTATGGCTCAGGAAATTTCAATCATTCCAAAACCCGCTGAAATGGCTGTTCAGAACGGTCAGTTCAAGATGGATAAGAATTGCACCTTAGAATTCGACGAGAATAACAAAGATGCTGCACGTATTGCTGCATTTTTTAACGACTACCTCGACAATTTATACGGATTCAAACTCTCGAATAACGCATCGGGAAATGCCGTAAGTTTGAAAATTATCAGCTCGTTGGACATGGGACAGGAAGCATACCTGTTGAAAGTAAACAAAGACGGGGTCGTAATCACTGCATCCAATCCCGCAGGACTTTTCTACGGCTTACAAAGCTTAAAACAACTGCTGCCTGTTGAAACAGAAAACGGAAGTTTAACCATTCCATGTATCGATATTAAAGACAAACCACGTTTTGCATGGCGTGGAAATATGTTGGACGTTGGCCGCCACTATTTTCCGGTGAGCTTCATAAAAAATTACATCGATATTCTGGCCATGTATAAAATCAACACCTTCCACTGGCACCTCACCGAAGATCAGGGATGGCGCATCGAAATCAAAAAATATCCTTTGCTCACCGAAATTTCACACTGGCGCGATGAAACCCTTTTGGGACATTTCCGAAGTGGTCAGGAAAAAGATGGAATCGGCTACGGAGGTTTTTACACCCAGGACCAGTGCCGCGAGATTGTTCGCTACGCAGCCGAACGTTACATCACTGTTGTTCCTGAAATTGAAATGCCGGGACACTCGAGCGCCGCTTTGGCTGCCTACCCAAACCTTGGTTGTACCGGTGGCCCCTACAAAGTCCAGGAAACATGGGGAGTTCATAAAGATGTGTACTGTGCCGGAAAAGACGAAACCTTCAATTTTCTGAAAAACGTTCTGGATGAAGTGCTCGACATTTTCCCTTCCGAGTTCATTCATATTGGTGGCGATGAATGCCCGAAAGATGCGTGGGAACAATGCGATGCCTGCCAGAAACGAATCAAAGACAATGGACTGGAAAACGAACACGAATTGCAAAGCTGGTTTATTACACAAATCGATCACTACCTGAGTTCAAAAGGCCGTCGTTTGATTGGCTGGGACGAGATTCTCGAAGGTGGTCTTGCACCGGAAGCCACTGTTATGAGCTGGCGCGGAACCAAAGGCGGAATTGAAGCTGCAAAACAAAAACACGATGTGGTAATGAGTCCGAATTCGCACATGTACATCGATTATTACCAATCGAAAAACAAGGACGATGAACCGCTTGCCATCGGTGGATTCCTTCCGGTTGAGAAGGTTTACAGCTACGAACCGGTTCCCGAAGAACTGAATGCCGACGAAGTAAAACATATTTTGGGAGTTCAAACCAATTTGTGGACGGAATATGTGGCTACAACAAAAAAAGCCGAATACATGCTGCTTCCAAGACTACAGGCTCAAGCCGAAGTTGGCTGGTCACCAAAAGCTGAAAAGGATTATGCTGATTTCAGCAAACGACTTGAAAACGATTACCTGCGATTAACGAAACTTGGTATAAATTACAGAGATCACCGAAAGGAGTAGGTCCAAAATTTCATATTAACATTTTTTCGGCTTAAATTTAGAAGTGTTAAATAAAAACTAGTCATCATGAGACATATATTAATTGTTAGTTTGTTCCTGGTTGCTTCGGTACTTGTGCAGGCTCAGGAAACTAAAATGAGCAGGAAAGAAAAAAAAGCTGCTCAGAAGGCCGAAATGATCGAAAAAACAAAAGCCCTGATTGAAGCTGAGGCCTGGCAGTTTAGTGCCACCCAAATGCTTCCCGCAAAAGGAAGAAGCAGAAGTCTAACCACTTCGTACAGTGTTATTCTAAAAGACAAAAAAGTAGATTCCTACCTCCCATACTTTGGAGAAGCCTACCAGGCAGATTATGGATCAACAGATTCGCCTTTGCAGTTTATATCCGACATCACTGAATATTCTATAGAAGACTGGAAAAAAGGAGGATGGATTGTCAAGTTCAGGGCTAAAAACAAAAACGATGTTATTAATTTCACGTTCACAATTTCGGAATCAGGTTCGTCATCGCTGAATGTAATCAGTACCAACCGACAATCAATTTCTTATTATGGCGATCTTGAGGAGATTCCCAAAAAGGAAAAAAAGTAAAGATTTTCTTAAGATATTAAAACTTAAATTTCAACCGGAAGTGGATTCGTTAAGCGGATTGCTTCCGGTTTTATTTTGGCTTTCATTACAACGACCTCTACACCATTTTCAACTGCCAGTTTTAATGCTGCCGCATAATCCGGATCTATTTCTTTTGCCGGCGCAAAAACCTCAACGTCGCTACGTTGAACAATATAGAGCATTACCGCGCGCATTCCTTCCTTTTTTACCTGCATCAATGTTTTCAGGTGCTTTTGTCCACGGGTAGTTACAGCATCCGGGAACAGGGCATATTTTCCTTCTTTCAGCGTTACATTCTTCACCTCCACGAAACACTTTTCATCCTCATTCTCGGCATATACATCAAAACGCGAATCGCCAAATTTTACCTCCCGCTGAACTGTGGTATAAACACCTAAACCTGGAATCTCGTTGTTCAAAATGGCTTCATAAGCAAGGATGTTTGGAATACCTGTGTTAATGCCCACCCAGTCATTATTTATTTTGATCATCTCCCAGGTGAATTTTGTCTTTCGTTTGGGATCATTAACTGGTGTTAGAAAGACTTCTGCCCCATTTTCCAAACAGCTTTTCATGGTACCGGAGTTGGTACAATGCGCCACAACCACTGTTCCATCATCCAGCTCTACATCGGCCAGAAAACGTTTGTAGCGTTTGATAAGTTTCCCGTGAATAAGTTTTTCTTTAAAAACCATTTCAGTATTCAGTCGCAGTTATCGAGCCTGGTTTTCTGATCAAAAATCTTAAATCGTTAATCGAAATTCGGCGTTCAAAGTTTTCAGTCGCAGTCTCAGTTGACAGATTAAAGTTCTTAGAAGTTTACAACTTCTTAGAACTTATTCCATTCAGTTGTCAGTCGCATCCGAAGTCGCTGTTCTCAGAAGATTTTAGCTTTCTCTCATTTCCGCCTTAAAGCATTCCCCCGATCCTTCAATCCTTCAATCCTTCTATCCTTCAATCATTCAACTCCTTACAGCTGCGTACGCGCAAAAGGAACAGTATCCTGCGCCGTAAATTCCTGTTTCAGGTATTTATAATAGCCGCTGATCGCAATCATGGCCGCATTGTCCATGGTGTATTCAAATTTTGGAATGATCAGGTTCCAGCCATATTTAGCGGCATTATTTTTTAGGGCATTTCGTAATCCTGAGTTGGCCGAAACACCGCCGGCAATTGTAATCTCTTTTATCCCGGTTTCTTTGGCAGCCCGTTTTAGTTTGCTTAATAAAATCTCGATGATGGTATGTTGAAGCGATGCACAAAGATCGGCTTTGTTCTCTTCCACAAAATTCTCGTTCTCTTTTATTTGATCGCGCAGAAAATAAAGGAAATTGGTTTTTAAGCCGCTAAAACTGTAATCGAGTCCCGGAATTTTGGGACGTGAAAATTCAAAGCGATTCGGGTCGCCTTCTTTGGCCAGTCGGTCGACATGCGGACCACCGGGGTATGGCAAACCCATAACTTTGGCACATTTATCAAAAGCTTCGCCGGCAGCATCGTCGATGGTCTGCCCGATCACCTCCATATTCAGGTAATCGCGAACCAGGATAATCTGTGAATTACCGCCGGAAACCAGCAGACATAGAAACGGGAATTTGGGCGGATTGTATTCAATCCCGTTTTCACGAATAAACAGCGCCAGAACGTGTCCCTGCAAATGATTTACCTCAATCAACGGGATATCCAACGATAACGAAAAACCTTTGGCAAACGAAGTACCAACCAACAACGATCCCAGCAAACCCGGACCGCGGGTAAATGCCACGGCATCAATATCAGTGCGATCAATTCCAGCCCGTTTAATGGCCAAATCGACTACCGGAATTATATTTTGCTGATGTGCGCGTGAAGCAAGTTCAGGAACAACTCCCCCGAATTCTTCATGAACCTTCTGGTTTGCCACCACATTCGACAAGATCAGTTCGTTTTGAATTACCGCCGCCGAAGTATCGTCACACGACGATTCTATCCCCAATATTGTTATCCTTTTTTCCGACATATGACTATCAAAGTAAATTACGTTTATTAAACAAGAATTAACGGAACTGGTTTATATCTTTGCGTTATTAATAAGGGCTGGTTGACAAGTCCCTTAATTTCCGTGGCTCAAAATCCATGAAAAGATATATGTTCGTTTAAAATTGCAAAACTATCAAAAAAGGCTGGAAAATACTCATCATTGTTCTGGCAGTGTTTATCGCATTGCTGGGATCATCGTACCTGGCGCTTCAAAACAGCTGGGTACAAACCCGTATCACCCGCCACATTGCTAATGTACTATCCGAAAAACTGAACACCCACATCTCGGTTGGCCGCGTTGACATTCGTTTTTTTAAAAAGCTTTACTTCGAAGATATTCTTATTGAAGACCAAAGCAGCGATACTTTACTTTATGCTGAGTTGCTTACCGCCACCATCGATACTTTTCGGTTTAAAAAGCAAATCCTTCAGATCGACGAACTTTCGTTTAGCGGTAATCACTTGAAACTAAACCGCGATACTGCCGACAATTTCAACTTCAGCTTTATTTTTCAGGCGATGGGAAACCAGTCTTCCGATAAGCAGAACAACTGGTTTATTCAGTGCAATACTTTTCATTTTGAAGGAATGGACATCGAATACTTCGATTATTACGCACAGGATGCTAAAAGCATTTTTGTTGAAGACCTTAATCTCGATGTACAGGGATTCAGAAGTGTAGCCGATTCCGTATCCTTTCGAATCAATCAGCTGGTGATGAACGATGGGAAAAACCTGGAACTGGACAAACTGAATGCCGATGTTTCCATTAAAGCCAAAGAAATAAATATTCAGAACGGCAATCTCGAAAGCCGGTATTCCGCAATTAATGATGCGTCCATTCGCCTTGAATTACCGACGCAGAACGATTCGGTGCAAACTCCGCTCAACCTCGATTTTAAGATTGGAAAATCGAAAGTGAGTTTCAGGGAACTTGGCCTGCTGTTGCCCGGATTTAAAGGCATGGACCAACTGGTTGAAATTTCGGGGCAGATATATGGAAACATCAACGACTTAAAAGGAAAAAACATTCAGCTGAACACAGGCCAGGAAACCAGTGCCGTGCTCGACTTTTACATCAACGAACCGCGTAACCCGGAGAGCATGTACCTTTTCCTCGATCTGAAAGAGTCGCAAACCTCGTTCTCCGATCTGGCCAACATCCGTCTTCCCGATGATTACAAATACCGTTTCTTAAGTTTTCCTGAAGGATTTTACGAAGCCGGCTTGCTGAATTTCACAGGAAACTTTAGTGGTTTCTTAAGCGACTTTGTAACCTTTGGTACGCTCGAAAGCCAAATGGGAACTTTAAAAACTGACATTCTGGTAACTCCCGAAAAATCGGGTAACATCTATTACCGCGGAAACCTGTCGACACAAAACTTCCGACTCGACGAGCTTTTCAATAAAAACTACCTGGGTGAACTCACCTTCAGTGGTTCGGTTGATGGCAACTATAACACGAAAAGCAAAAATGTTTCAGGAATTTTCAAAGGCGACATTTCAAGAATCGACCTGTACAATTATGCCTACACCGATATTCAATTCGATGGCATTCTGCGCGATAAAATGTTCGACGGTTTGTTGAGCATGAACGATCCAAACTTGAAATTCTCCTTTCTTGGCCAGGTTGATTTTAACCACGAAATGCCCGATTTCGATTTCATGTTAAGCGTTGAACGTGCCTTACCCGGGAACCTGAACCTCAGCAAAACTTTTCCAAAAGCTGAAATGGCATTCGATATGAATGCAAATTTCAGAGGAAATAAAGTTGACAACATCGACGGATCGATTGAGATCGGCGAAGGATACTACAAAAACAGGAACGGAGAAATAAATTTGGGAGGCATGACTTTAAAGACCAACCAGCAAAATAATAAGGACTCGCTGACTTTTCGTTCTGATTTTCTGGATGTGGATATCGAAGGCGACTACCACTTCAGAAGCCTCTTTACTACGCTCGCACAAACATTTAACCGCTTCGTTCCTTCGTATCCGATCGATATCAAACAAAAAGAACTGGGCAATACTTTTAGTTACAAGTTAAGTGTAAAGGAAATTAACAGCCTGGCAGATATTATAATTCCCGGGCTAAAAATCGACAAACCATTTTTGCTTTACGGGAAGGTTAATTCAGAAACTAATAATTTCGAACTGGAGGGCAGTATTCCGGGAATCCGCTACAACAACCTGATTGGGCGCGATATTTTTATCGGAAATAAAATCATCGAAAACACATACAACTCCAAATTCCGCTTTGGGGAAATCCACCTGGCTAACGAAATGAATTTGTACAACTTCAAGGTGGATTCAAAAGTTACCGACAATGTAATCGATAATGCCATTTCGTGGAGTAACTACGACGAAGTGACCTACAGCGGCGACATTCGCACGCAAACAGTATTCACAAAGTCGGAAACCGATAAATATGCCCATATTCAGATCAGCGGAAAAGACTCGAAGATTTTTATTGCCGACACCGTTTGGAACATTACTCCATTTGAAATCAGCATCGATTCAACCGATGTTCTGGTTTCAGGGTTCAACCTGTTCAACGATAATCAAAGGCTGGCAATCAGCGGAACAGTCAGGCAAAATCAAAGCGATTTGTTACGGCTGCAGTTCATGAACATTAACCTGCAGCATTTGGGAACTTACCTGAAAACCGACCTTGAGTTTACAGGAATTGCCAACGGTACCATAGGGTTTTCAGGATTAATGGACGAACCCATGTTTTTGTCCGACATGAATATTCGCGATCTAAGATACAGAGATAGTAAACTGGGCAATATTTCTCTTACGAGTAAATGGAACAGCCAGCAATCGTGGATCGATTCGGAATTAAAAGTACTGGATGGAGACCGCACCCGCCTTCAGGCATTTGGATCGTACAAGCCATCGACAAATACCATGAATTTTGATGCCAATCTTGACAGTGTCCCGCTGATTATTCTCGAAACTGTAATGGGTAATAGTTTCAGCAACATCCATGGCTATGGAAGCGGAAAAGTGAACATTGGCGGAACCACTGATAAAGTCCTGCTCAACGGAGCATTAATGGGAACGAATGCCGGATTGACCATCGATGTTACTCAAATCCCTTATTCTTTTAGCGACAGTGTATACTTTATTAACGATACCATCTTATTCGACAATATCCTTGTTTTCGACGACAAGAACAATCGCGGACGATTTAACGGGACCATTGTACACGAAAACTTTAACAACATGAATTATGATCTTAAGATGTCTTCAAATAAGATCAGAGCCATGAACACCTCGCCTCGCGACAACGAACAATTTTACGGAGTTGCCGTTGTTAGTGGTCAACTCGACATTACCGGAAAAGGGACAGTGGTTAACCTGAATGGGTCGGTTACCAGCCTGCAGGGCACAGAGGTAAACATTTCGATGGAAGGTGAAAATGAAGTTGAAAAATACGATTTCATCAGTTTTGTAACTCCCGAAAGCACTGAAGAGTCAGATTTTTATAAAATTTCAACTTCCCCTTCGAGCGAGATAAACATGAGTATGGCCATTGAAGCTACTCCTGAAGCAAAAGTACAACTCATCTATAATTCACAAATTGGTGATATTATAAAAGCACAAGGCGAAGGCATTCTTATTTTTGAAATGAATCCCGAAGGTGAAATATTTTTGTCGGGTAACTATCATCCCACCAAAGGTGATTACCTTTTCACACTCCAGAATGTGATCAACAAACGTTTTACCATTCAACAGGGAGGATCCATAGTTTGGTCGGGCGACCCTTACAATGCCAATATCGATTTAAGTGCGGTGTATAAATTAAAAGCCTCGCTTTACGACCTGATGTATGACGATTATAATAACATTAGTCAAAACCAGCGTGTACAGGTAGAATGTATTATTCACCTCAAAGATGAACTGGCGAATCCGACCATTAGTTTCGACATTAACCTCCCGAATATAGAAACACAGGTAAAAGATGTGGTTCAGCAATATTTCAGCACCGAAGATGACCTCAACAAACAAATACTGTCGTTAATTGTGATGGGGAAATTTTATGTTCCGGAATACAAACGAGGAATATATGAAGCCCAAAACACAAACATGTTCGGGACAACTGCGAGTGAGCTTTTCTCAAACCAACTGAGTAACTGGCTTTCGCAGATCGACGAAAACTGGGATGTGGGTATTAACTACCGCCCCGGAAACAATGTAACCGACGATGAAATTGAGCTGGCACTTAGTACCCAGATTTTTAACGACCGTGTAACGCTGAACGGAAATATCGGGAATAACGTTAACCAGTACACCGGAAACAGCAGCCAAATAGTTGGCGATTTCGAGATCAATGTAAAACTGGTGCCAAGCGGCAAACTTCAGTTTAAAGCCTACAACCGTTCAAATAACAACCTCATCTACGAAACTGCACCTTATACTCAGGGCATCGGTTTATCGGTTACCGAAGAGTACAATACCTTTGGCGAACTGCTCAGAAAGCTGGGTAAGTTATTTACCCGAAAGAAGAAAGAAACTGAAACCGATCAAGTTGGATTGTAAGCAGAAAAAATAAATAAAATAAAATTGCTGATAAAATTCCTGTTATTGTCAGCTGCAACATATATTTTTGTGATCTTAAAATTTAAACTAAAACCTTAATCATCTTTTGTCATGTTTATATTAATGGTTGTGATTTTCATTCTGGGGTATACTGCTATTGCCCTGGAACATCCCCTAAAAGTAGACAAAGCAGCTTCGGCTTTAATTATCGGTACTTTAACCTGGGTCGTTTATATGCTCGGGGCCGAGTCGATATTGCATCTGGGCTTCAGCCCGTCGTGGTCGAACTTTCTGGCCGAACACCCTGATGCGCATGGTCTGCATGCGGTCCACGAATTTATTGTAGAGAGTGAGATTATTCACCACCTCGGGGAAATTTCTGAAATCCTTTTCTTCCTGCTTGGAGCGATGACAATCGTGGAAGTGGTTGATCAGCACGAAGGATTCAAGATCATAACCGATAAAATAAAGACCACCAACAAGGTAAAACTGCTGTGGATATTGAGCTTCCTGACATTCTTCATGTCAGCACTTCTCGATAACCTTACTACAACTATTGTTCTGGTAGCTTTGTTGCGCAAACTTATCGACGATAAACAAACCCGCTGGTTCTTTGCCAGTATGGTAGTTCTTGCCGCTAATGCCGGTGGAGCCTGGTCGCCAATTGGTGATGTTACCACAATTATGTTGTGGATCGGCGGACAAGTAACCGCACTTCGAATCATCGAAGGTGTATTCCTTCCAAGTTTAGTATGTATGGTTGTGCCGCTTGGTATTCTTTCGTTTACGATGAAGGGTAATGTTACCCGCCCCGAAGTTGAAGAGGACGACATCGATTATACCACAAAAACGGAACAAATCCTGTTTCTGGTTCTGGGAATCTCGGGCCTGTTATTTGTACCGGTTTTCAAAACACTGACGCACCTTCCTCCGTACATGGGTATGTTGCTTTCATTGGGTATTCTCTGGGTTGTTGGTGAACTCATTCATAAGGATAAACCAAAAGAAATCAGAGATAAACTTAAAGTTATTGCCATTCTTCGTCGTGTGGACGTACCAACGGTTCTGTTTTTCCTCGGAATTCTTTCAGCTGTTGCCGCTTTACAATCGGCCGGTCACCTGAGCCTGCTTTCACGGTTCCTCGACGAAAAATTGGGTAACATTTTCCTTATCGACCTTGCAATCGGTGTACTTTCATCAATTGTAGATAATGTTCCGCTGGTGGCTGGTGCCATGGGAATGTACCCGATTACCGATGCAGCTTCAACGGGTTACAATGCCTTTTTCACGGTTGATGGCGCCTTCTGGGAATTCCTGGCATACACTGCCGGAACAGGTGGTAGTATGTTGATTATTGGTTCTGCTGCAGGTGTTGCTGCTATGGGTCTCGAAAAGATCGATTTCATCTGGTACCTGAAAAGAATCAGCTGGCTTGCTTTAGTTGGTTATCTTTCCGGTGCGGCAGTTTACTACATCGAATTTGGCCTGTAGTCTATCAAATACAGATTGTTCATAACTAAAGAGGCGCAAGCAATCTGCCGAAAAAAATACAGTAAAAATATTCCTTACTTTAGCGGGGTATAATATTTGATATTATACCTCGTTTTTTATTAAAGAAATTAGAACAATATTAAGTGCACATGTTAAACTTATTGATGATCCAGACAGATCTTCCGCAGGAAATGGAAGCACTGGTAAACGAACCGGAAGGAATCTCCACAAAATTTATTGATCTGGCCCTGAAAGGTGGTTGGATTATGATACCCATTATCTTACTTTCTTTTGTAGCGGTTTATATTTTCTTCGACCGTTATTTCGCCATCAAAAAGGCTGGAAAATTTGATTCGGGATTATTGGAGAAAGTAAAAGTGTACATCACTTCCAATAAAATTGATGCTGCAATTGCTCTTTGCCGCAGTAATTCAAATCCGGCATCGCGAATGCTTGAGAAAGGAATCAGCCGCATCGGCCGGCCACTTGCCGATGTAAACACTGCCATTGAGAATGTTGGCAACCTCGAAATTCAGAAACTGGAAAAGGGACTTCCTGTTCTGGCATCGGTTGCCGGGGGTGCACCAATGATCGGTTTTCTTGGAACTGTAATTGGAATGATCCAGGCTTTCTACGACATGTCGAACGCAGGAAACAACATCGATGTAACCTTACTTTCAACCGGTATCTACCAGGCAATGGTAACTACCGTAGCCGGTCTGACAGTGGGTATTATAGCTTATTTTGCCTACAACATTCTGGTGTCGAATGTAGAGAAAGTGGTGTTTAAAATGGAAGCAACCACTTCTGATTTTATGGATCTGTTGAACGAACCGGCTTAAAACCGAAGTATGGCATTAAAAAAACGAAATAAAATAAATGCAGCTTTTAGCATGTCGTCGATGACCGACATTGTTTTTTTATTGTTGATTTTCTTTATGGTGACATCGACTTTAATCGCGCCAAACGCGCTGAAGTTGCTGCTTCCGCAAAGTAACAATCAAACTGCAGCCAAACCCATCACCACCATTTCAATCACAAAAGATCTGAAATATTACATTAACGATGACGGAAGTTTGAAACGTGTTCAATTCCGCGAAATCGAGCCTTTCCTGCGAAACAAATATGGCGTTGGAAACGACGACATTTATATTTCGCTGCATGCCGATAAATCGGTTGATTGGGAAGAAGTGGTAAAAATAATGAACATCTGCCGCAAGAATAAGTATAAAATGATAGCCGCCACATCGCCGGAATAGTTGCAAGCGGATATTTATGAAGGAAACAGAATACTATAGCGAAAAGAAAAAAGGACTTGTCGGAACGATCATATTTCACGCGATCGTATTGATCCTTTTACTGATTTTTGGATTTTTCACCCCACTACCTTTACCGGGTGAAGAAGGTATTCTTGTGAACTTTGGCAATACCGACAATGGTCTGGGCGATCGTGAACCGGCACCTGCACGTCGCCAACAACAGCAAACTCCTCCTTCACCTCCACAAAAACAAGAGCCAAAAGCTTCAACGCCACCTGCTCAAACAACACCTCCGCCTGCTCAGCAATCGAAACCAGAGCCGGCCAAAGAAGTGACCATGACCCAGGATTACGAAAAAACCGCGGCTATTGATGCGGCTGAAAAAAAGAAACGGGAAGAAGCGGATCGCAAAAAGCAGGAAGAATTAGCAGAACAACGCAAAAAAGAACAGGAAGCCTTAAAGAAAAAACAGGCAGAAGAGGCTCAGGCAAAGGTACTGGCTGATGCTGAAGCGAAGAGAAAAGCGGAGGCAGAGGCAAAAGCAAAAGCCGAAGCGGAAGCAAAAGCCAAGGCCGAAGCAGAACGGAAAGCACGTGAAGAGGCTGAGCGGAAGCAACGCGAAGAAGAGCAACGCAAAATAAGTGAAATCAATTCGCGAACCCAGGGAGCATTTGCCAATAGTGGCAATGGCAGCGGCGGAACCGGTAGCGGTGATGGAAAAAGCCAGGGAGTTACTTTTCCGGGCGGAAACCAAGGCGTACCTACCGGCGATCCGAATGCCAACCAATACGGACAAGGCGGCAGCGGAAGTGGCAACCAGGGAACAGGTCCTTCTTATGATCTGAACGGCCGTTCGGCTAGAGGTAGCTGGCCAAAACCCAAATACCCGGGTGACGATGCCGGTACTGTAGTAGTGCGAATTACAGTGGACAGAAATGGTAATGTAACGAATGCTGATGCCGGTGCACCGGGAACAACAATTTCGGATGAACGTTTTCACAAGGCAGCCGAAGAAGCAGCATTAAAAGCTAAATTCAACGTCAACAACAATGCTCCGGCATTCCAGCAGGGAACCATCACTTATCGTTTTGTTCTGGATTAGGAATGCTGAAGGATTGAAGGATCGGAGGAATGCTTTTATGCGTAAATGCTGTAATGCTTAAATTTTCCGGAAACTGCGACTGGAAACTGAGACTGAGACTAAAAACTCTGACCCCTGAACTTTAAACTCTGAACTCCCAATACGAATTCGCTGATAACAATCACGTTTTATATCCAACAATTTTTAGTCTTTTGCTGAAAATTCTGACGACATGGCTTTCTTAACTAAAGACAAGATTTTCAGCAAGAAATGGCTAATTGATTATGCCTTCATTATCACCGGATCATTTATCCTGGCAGCTTCGTTTGTGTTCTTCATAACACCGCACAAAATCGTGCCGGGTGGTGTTTACGGTATTTCCATCGTTGTACACTACCTCACCAAAGGTGTATTTTCGTTTTGGCCCGATGGAATTCCTATCGGATTCTTTGCGCTTTTGCTGGATATTCCATTGATCATCGCCGGAATAAAAATTCTGGGACCACGTTTTGGCGTAAAAACCATTTTTGGCTCGGTTTTGACTGCAGTATTTACCGACCTGATCACCTTTTTGCGTCCGGTGCCGGCTGATATGCCTCTTGTTAACGATGTGCTACTATCAGTAATTTTTGCCGGGGTACTGGCAGGATTCGGACTGGGGCTTATTTTCAAATCACGCGCTACTTCGGGTGGCTCCGATATTATTGCCATGATCATTGCAAAATACACCCACATTCAAATCGGCCGCTTAATAATTTATGTCGATTCAGTGATCGTGTTGTTTGGCTTGTTTGCTTTTGGCGACTGGGCCATTCCTCTCTACTCGTGGATAGTCATTTATATCGTTGGAAAAGTTATCGACATTACCCTCGAGGGAGCCGATTACAATAAAGCTCTGCTGATCATTTCAAAACAACATGAACTGATTAAGAACAAAATCTTAAGTGACCTCGATCGCGGAGGAACATACCTGAGCGGAGAAGGCCTGTATACCGGCGAGGAAAAGAGAATTATTTATACAGTGGTTAGCCGGCGCGAGGTGGCTGTTTTAAAAGAATACATTAGTACCATCGATCCCGACGCTTTTATAACCGTAATGGATACGAAAGAAATTTTGGGAGAAGGTTTTCAAAGCCTGAACCAATAAGCGAATTTCACAAACCAAGGCTCGTGTTATTACTTTGAAAATTGTTAAACAGGCAGGCTGATCCGGGTTGCATCCTAACGGATTCTTTCTATCTTTAGTGGCTTTCAACAAAACCATCACTGAAGTATGATCACCGTTTTTATTGCCTACATCGTCATTCTCATCGGAATTGTTACTTATTCGGCGCGTCGTTCAAAAACCAACGACGATTTTGTACTCGGAGGGAAAAAAATATCAGGTTTTTCACTGGCTTTATCAGAACGGGCTACCGGAGAATCGGCATGGTTACTACTCGGGCTAACCGGTCTGGCTTATGCCGAAGGAATGGCTGCTATTTGGGTGGCACTTGGTTGTGTTTCAGGAATTTTATTCCTCTGGATCTTTCTGGCTGAGCCACTTCAAAAACTTACTGAAAAAACGGGAGCTTTGACAGTCCCCGGGTTATTCTCGGCAAAATTTAAAGGAACGCAACGAAGTTTCGGAATACTCTCGTCGCTGATCATCATTTTCTTTTTTGTACTCTACATTGCAGCGCAGTTCAGCGGAGCAGGAAAAATATTTAACGACACGTTCAAAATCGATCCTTTCTGGGGAATGGTAATCGGCTCGTCGCTCGTGACCTTGTACACCATGCTCGGAGGTTTTATAACCGTAGTTGCTACCGACGCATTTCAGGCGGTTTTAATGGTAATAACCTGCGTTGCACTCCCAATTATTGCACTGGGAATTGCTGCCACAAATAATATCCACATTGCAGAAGCTATAGCACAGGCCAATTACACCGTTCCGCTAAATATCGGCACCGTAAAACAAGCCACCGGCGGATTATTGATACTGAACGGATTGAGCTGGGCATTTGGTTACACCGGCCAGCCACAATTACTTACCAGAATGATGGCCATGCGCAGCAACAAGGAAACTCAACAAAGCCGTTGGCTGGCAATCGCCTGGACACTTTTGGCCTATACCGGCGCATTTCTGATCGGAATTATCGGTTATCGTTTGGTGCAGGGAGGTTTGCTGGGTGAAGCAGCTTCAAGTGTTGCAGCCGATTCTGAAAAAATTATGCCCATTATGGTAATGACTTTGCTCAATCCAATTCTTGCCGGTATTCTTTTATCCGGCGCGGTTTCAGCCATGATGTCAACCGCATCGTCGCAATTAATGGTAGTTTCTTCGTCGATGACTGAAGATTTTTACCTGCATATTACAAAAAAGAAAATCGAGGAAAAAAGAATGCTTTTCCTGAATAAAATCCTGACTCTGGCCGTTGGTCTTGTCGGCTTTATTTTGGCCATTACCATGGAAGACACGGTTTACGGATTAGTTTCTTATGCCTGGAGCGGTATCGGGGCATCTTTTGGCCCTGCCATTGTTCTGCTTATTTTCTGGAAACGTCTTTCGCGGGCCGGTGTTTTTGCCAGCCTGATCACAGGAACCATTTCAGCGGTTGTCTGGAAGACCTGGTTGCTTGATGCTACTGGAATCTCGGAACGTTTGGCAAGCTATGTACTGGCCTTCTCGCTGGCAGTCATCTTCAGTTTAATATTCCCCGAAAAAAAGGAACAATCCTGATCGCGTAAATTTTGAAGCTTGATTTGTTTCCTCCCTTAAATATTCTATTATCTTCGTGCTTTCTGCAAAAATACGATGCAATTTAAAGGGAAAACCATATGGATCACCGGAGCAACTTCGGGTATTGGAAAAGCGGTTGCTATTGAACTTTCAAAGGAAGCCGGTCACCTGATCCTTTCAGGCCGTAACGAGGAGGCACTTCACGAAGTAAAAGTAAACTGCGAACAAAATAACTGCAAAGTCACTGTTGCGCCTTTCGATCTGGGCGACACTGATTCAATCGAAGCTGCCTTCAAAAAAATACAAAAATCCGGTCTTAAAACAGATGCTCTCTATAATTTTGGAGGAATCAGTCAACGTGCACTGGTAAGTGAAACTCCTTTGTTTGTAGATCGTAAGCTTTTCGAGGTAAATTATTTCGGAACGATTGCTTTAACAAAACTTGTTCTGCCCGAAATGATTAAAAACGGTGGCGGGCATTTAGCTGCAACGTCGAGCCTGGTCGGAAAATTCGGATTTCCGTACCGGTCGTCGTATTCGGCATCGAAACATGCACTGCATGGTTTTTTCGAGAGTTTACTGGCCGAAAACAAGGCGAATAACATAAAGGTTTCGATGATCATTCCCGGGTTTATAAATACTAATATTTCGGTGAACGCCGTTGATAAAGAAGGGAAAGCGCACGGAAAATTAGATGACAACCAGGCAAATGGAATGCCGGCCGATGTTTGTGCCCGAATTATTTGCAAGAAGTTGAAAAAGGATAAAAAAGAAATTCTTGTAGGAAAGAAAGATAAAGTTATGGTACATATACGCAGGTTTATTCCTGCTATATATTACCATCTCGCATCACGAGTTAAACCAATGTAATTTCAAAATTAAGGACTAAAGATGACGAATCACATCAATGGAATACAGCAACTTGGAGTAGGCGTAGAAAATGTACACGAAGCCTGGAAATGGTACCGCGAGCATTTCTCTATGGATATCAGAATGTTTGAAGAAGAAGCGACTGCTGAACTGATGCTGGCACATACCGATGGTAAACCCAGAAGTCGTCACGCAGTACTGGCACTTAACATGCAAGGTGGCGGTGGTTTTGAGATCTGGCAGCACACCGGGAAAAAACCTGTCCCCTGCCCCTTTGAAATTCAGCTGGGCGACCTGGGAATCAACATTGGAAAGATTAAAACCAAGAATGTTGCCAAAGCGCATAAAACATTCACCGATTCAGGCTTGAACATCCTTACTCCTGTTACAAAAGATCCTGCCGGTAACGATCATTTCTACATGAAGGATATTTACGGGAATATGTGGGAGATCAAAAATCAGAAGAGCGTATTTCGTAAAAAAGAGAAATCGGTAAGCGGAGGAATTCTTGGTGCCTTGATCGGCGTTAAGAATATGGAAGACAGTCTGCCCATTTACCAGGAGATTCTGCAGTACGACCAAATTGTATACGATAAAACCGGTGTTTTCGAAGATCTGAAAGGACTGCCGGGAGGCGATCACAAATTTCGACGTGTATTACTGAAACATTCCGATGTAAAAGGCGGTGCATTTAGTCCGTTCTTTGGTCAGTCGGTAATCGAACTGATTGAAGCGATTGATTACGAAGGCCGTGATATTTACGAAGGCCGAATTTGGGGAGATCCGGGCTTTATCCACCTTTGTTTCGACATTAACGGGATGGATGGCTTCCGTGAAAAAGCAAAAAACATGGGCCACCCGTTTACGGTTGACAGCGCTAAAGCAATGGAATCGTTCGATATGGGCGAAGCTGCCGGTAATTTTGCCTACATACAGGCACCGGAGGGTACACTTATCGAATTTGTGGAAACGCATAAAATTCCTATTCTGAAAAAAATAGGATGGTACATCGACCTCCGAAAACGTGGTCACCGGCCGCTGCCAAATTACATCATGAAACTTTTCCGTTTTATGCGTGTAAAAGACAAAAAATAAAATCCGATGAGATTTCAGATTATCCTCCTGCTTTCAATTTTGCTGACTGCTTCCTGTACCGCTCAAAATGCAATTATTTACGAGGAAGAGGACAAAGCGATTTTAACCGAAATCTTCGATAAACTTGAAAAGCAATCGGATAAAACAACCGCTGAACTAGTTGTTCTTGCCGGAGAATTCTTAATGGGAACACCTTACGTGGCCCATACACTTGAAAGCGAACCTGAACAGCTGGTGGTGAATTTACGTGGTTTGGATTGTACAACTTATGCCGAGAATTGCCTTGCCATTGCCCGTTGTGTAAAATCGGGTAAAACTTCCTTTAAAAACTTTACTGCTGAACTCCGGAAAATAAGATATCGTAACGGCATAATAAATGGCTATCCATCCAGGCTACATTATTTTAGCGACTGGATTTTTGAAAACGAAAAACAAGGTTTCATCAAGCAGGTATCCGAAGCAGCCGGGCACACAAAATACCCGCTTGAGCTTGACTTTATGAGCACGCACCCGGGGAGTTACAAACAACTCGAAGGAAATAAAGAATTTGTTCAGATGCTTTCGGCAAAAGAAAAGGAGATCAACAAACGTGAGATGTTTTTTATTCCTGAAGACGAAGTTGCAAAATACGAGGCTCAATTAAAATCCGGCGACATTGTAGGGATATGTACTTCGATTAAAGGTCTTGACATTTCTCATGTTGGCATTCTCGTTAAGCAAAACAACCGCATTCACCTCATGCATGCCTCCTCATCCGGCGAAAAAGTTGTGATTTCGGACAGCACACTTGAAGATTTTTTGAAGGCAGGGAAAAGCTCAATTGGAATTATGGTAGCCCGCCCCATCTAGGAAAAAACTGCACAAAAGATTACTTTTCAACAAAAACCTTTTTACAAAAATCGTGTTATTTAGGTGAACATATTGTGAGTAATTTTGTAACTTGAATCGAAACATCCATACATAAATTAGATATTATGAAAAACACAATGAAAAAAGGATTGCTAGTATTAGCAATTGTTATGGGAAGTATCCTGGCTTCAAATGCACAAGAATTAGGAGTTCGTTTTGGCGATGTATCCGGAGGTAATGTTGCCATCGACGGGATTTTTAGTACCGGCCAATTCAGCAGGTTACACGCCGACGTATCATTCGGAAATGGTGTTGGTGTTGATTTACTTTGGGATTTCATTTATCGCCCGCTTGGTGGCGAGGCTTTTAACTGGTACGCCGGTGTAGGTCCGTATATTCAAATCGACGATCCGTTTTGGTTTGGTGCTGTTGGTGAACTTGGTTTAGCCTATACCTTTAATTCCATTCCAATTTCGTTGAGTATCGACTGGCGACCGGCATTAAGTATTGTGGAAAAAACTGATTTTCACTTTGGCGGTTTTGGACTCAACATTCGATATGTTTTTGGACAATAAGAAACTTAAAGTTAGATACGAAAGCGCCGAAAGGCGCTTTTTTTATGCCATTAATTCATTATCGTTAAATCCATTGGAAGCATCCTTCATTTTAAAATAACGACGAAGCAAGACCTTTTTCAAATCTCTTGCAATCACCTGGTGCGCGATTACTTCAATGTGGGTATAATGTGGTAATTCGGCCTGTGCTTTTGCCATTTCACGATCGGTAATATCAACCTGGTACAAAACAGATAACAACAAGTCGTAATTGCGTTCAATAAGTGTGCTGATCTGGTCAACCAATTGCTCATGCAATTCATGATAAGCCTGATCAATGTTTCCGGAGAATGTGATTTCAACACCAAACATTCCGAAATCTTTCATGATCTGCTCGGCTGTTTGTCGAACTATTTCTTCCCGATTGAGAAGAGCCTCTACATTTTGGTTACTAACACGCGGAAAATCCATGAATTTAGATTTTTTCTAAAGATACAACTTAAGTAACCACTACCCATAAAAGTGTATATTTACATTACCTGTAAATCAAATAAACTTAGCCTTATGAAAAAATTCATTTTTACCCTTGTTATCGGCCTTGTAGTTTTAAATGCATTTGCACAAAGCGAATTCTCGAGTTCTGCCATCAGTGTTGGTGTAGTGGTTGAAGACCTTGAAAAGTCGATCGATTTTTACACCAATGTTATTGGAATGACAAAGACCGGCGAGTTTTCGGTTGATAAAGCAAGCTGCAAGAAGCTAGGATTAACCGATAGCTATCAACTCGATGTTACCATTTTAAAGCTCGAAAACAGCGACCAGGCCAGCGAATGGAAACTGATGAGTTTGGGCACCAAGGCGAAACATCCCAAACAAAATTTTATGAGCGACGATACCGGGATGCAGTACATCACTTTGTTCGTTAATCATATTAATCCAATACTGAAACGTGTAAAAGAACATCAGGTAAAAATTCTGAGTGAAGCGCCTTCAACGATCGGTGAGAATAGAAAATTCTTACTCGTTCAGGATCCCGACGGAACGTTTATCGAAATCATTGGACCTGAATAAGGCCGATTCTAAATAACGGCAACAAAAACTGCATTACACACTGAATATCAATTCATAGCTTGAATTATTATTTATATTACTGCGAACTTAACATTCGGATCATCAGTTTCTCTAATATTTCGAATATATTTGAAAAATATTCGAATATAAAGCGAATGGGAGTATGAGTAGGCAGAATCGAATTCAGGAAGGATACAGAACACTCAGTCTGGGAGAAGAGATTTTCAACAGTATTACACACGGAATCGGCACCTTGTTAAGCATCGCTGCACTGGTGCTTCTGGTGGTATATGCATCGACTAAAGGAAATGCCTGGCACATTGTAAGCTTTAGTATTTTTGGGGCCACTATGGTTTTGTTATACCTCTCGTCGACATTGTACCACAGCTTTACCAAAGAAAAGATCAAAAACCTTTTTGTTCGATTCGATCATGCCGCCATATTTTTACTCATCGCCGGAACTTACACGCCTTTTGTTCTTACTACAATTCGAGGAGCACTGGGCTGGACACTTTTTGGAATTATCTGGAGCCTGGCAATTGCAGGTGTTGTAATTCGTTCAATTTACCTCACCCGTTTCCGGAAATTGATGGTTGGAATTTACCTGGCAATGGGCTGGATGTTTGTTTTTGCCATTGTCCCGATGGTTAATAACCTGCCGGCATCAAGCGTTGCTTTTTTATTTATCGGAGGGGCCTGTTATTCCATCGGGGTAATTTTTTATGCCTGGCGTAACCTGAAATACGGACACGGTATCTGGCACCTGTTTGTTTTGGCAGGCAGCATCATGCACTTCTTCTCAGTGCTTTATAGTTTAAAATAAAGTAGTTCACAATTGTATTGAGTTTTACGATTTTTGCACCGTGGCTTTAGCCCGGTTTATAAGTAAGATCTATCAGAATTGAGGCTTTAGCCATTAAGCTTCTGAATAGTAACGGCTAAAGCCAAACTTGAATTCTTCTAATGATCACCGTGTTAAAACCCGGTGCAAAGTATAAACAATCTGTTTCCGTACTCAACCAGCACGTAAAATTCGTTCTAATAAATAATCTGATTTACCTGCTTCCAGGATTCAACTTTTACTATCAAACTAACCTTTTAAACCTTTCATAAGCTGAATTCCAGTCGAGAGTAGGATTTGGCTGGTGTTCGATTAATTCAAACGAATTCTTAACTACCTGCCTGATCTCATCGAGGGTATCAACCGCTTTCAGTGCACGCGCCTGAAGCATCAGGTTACCAATTGCTGTAGCTTCTGTTGGCCCGGCAAAAACCGGAATGCCAAGCGCATCGGCTGTCAATTGATTCATCATGCTGTTGTTGGCACCTCCACCGATGATGTGAAGTTTGTCGATCTTTTTACCTGTTACCGATTCAATCTGTTCAATGGTGAACTTGTATTTCAAGACCAAACTATCGTAAATGCACCGCGCAATCTCACCTTTGGTTTCGGGAACGGCCTGCCCCGTGTTTTTGCAGTATTCCTGAATAGCTTTCGGCATATTCCCCGGATTCAGGAACACCTGGTTATCGGGATTAATAAAGCACTTGAAATGCCCGGCTTCCATACACATGTCCACCACTTCCTGCCACTGCAACTCCTTTTCTTCGTCCCAAATACGTTTGCACTCCTGAATCAGCCACATTCCCATAATGTTTTTGAGAAAACGACTGGTTCCGTCAACTCCGCCTTCGTTGGTAAAGTTCATGTCCAGTGTTTCTTCCGAAACCAACGGTTCATGACTTTCAATGCCTAGCAGCGACCAGGTGCCTGAACTCAAATAAGCCCAGTTTCCACCGCTTGCCGGAACCGATGCAATTGCAGAAGCTGTGTCGTGCGATGCTACCGCAATACAGGGAATTTCCTCGCTTCCGGTATCTTCCTGTATTTCGGGTAGAATAGTTCCTACGATCGTTCCCGGCTGTACCAATTCTTCAACAAGATTTGGCTGAATTCCGGCTGCCTTCAGCAACTTTTCTTCCCATTCGGCCTTGCCCGGTTTAACCATTTGCGATGTGCTGGCAATGGTGTATTCATTCTTTTTCACGCCGGTAAACAGGTAATTCAGCGTATCGGGCGTAAATAAAAGGCTTTTGGCAATATTTAATCTTGAATGACTTTCCTTTTTCGAGGCATACAATTGAAACAAAGTATTAAACTGCATGAACTGTATGCCTGACAAGAGGTAAGTTTCCTTTTTAGGCAGAATCTTAAAAAACTCGTCCATGATATTATCGGTTCTGTGATCGCGATAGGCAAAAGGCAGTCCAACCAGCTGACCGGATTCCGAAACCAGCGAATAATCCACTCCCCAGGTGTCAATGCCAATGGAATCGGGCTGAACACGGTGCTCCAGAATACATTTTTTTAATCCAGTTTTCAACTCTTCAAACAAGCTGTAAATATTCCAGTAATAACTTCCGTGAATACGGATCATTTGATTTTTAAAACGGTGGATCTCTGTCAGTTCAAGTTTACCGTTTTCCAATGTCCCAAGGATTGCTCTTCCGCTCGATGCACCCAGATCGAATGCCAGTAAATGCTTTTTGCTCATATCAGTTTCAGGTTCCGATTTTCAAGCTGCAAATTAAATAATTCTGCTGTTTTCCGGTATCCTGTGGTATCGGTTTTATTGGCCCAAAAACAAAAAAGCAGGATTACTCCTGCTTTTTCAATGCTATGTAGGTTAAAATATTATCCGTGCTTTTCTGACAGGTAACGTTCGGCATCAATCGCGGCCATACAACCACTGCCGGCAGCAGTAACTGCCTGACGGTACTGATCGTCCTGAACATCGCCACAGGCAAATACACCTGGAACATTTGTTTTTGAAGTTCCCGGAATCGTTTTAATGTAACCAACCTCGTTGGTGTTGACATAATCTTTGAAAATATCTGAGTTTGGTGTGTGACCAATTCCAAGGAAGAAACCATCAATTTTTATTTTAACTTCTTCTTCACCGGCTTCGCCCTGGTTTTTAACAAGTGTGGCACCTTCAACAACTCCGTCGCCAAATAATCCTTTTGTCTGGTGTTTCCAGAGTATTTCAATGTTTGGCGTTTTCATGGTACGCTCGGCCATAACTTTTGAGGCACGAAGTTCATCGCGACGAACAATCAAATAAACTTTATTACACAGACCGGCCAGGTACATGGCTTCTTCGGTAGCGGTATCTCCCCCACCAACAACGGCTACGTCTTTCCCTCTGTAAAAGAATCCGTCGCAGGTAGCGCAGGCCGAAACACCACCGCCGGCATATTTCTTCTCGTCTTCCAGCCCCAGGTATTTTGCAGTTGCACCGGTAGCAATAATCACCGTTTCAGCTTCAATCAGTTTTTCATCATCGATCCAAACTTTGTGAATTTCGCCCGAAAAATCAACTCTTGTAGCCATTCCCCAACGTACATCGGTACCAAAACGCTCAGCCTGTTTTTTAAGGTCTTCCATCATCACAGGGCCTGTAACTCCTTCAGGATAACCCGGGTAATTTTCAACTTCAGTTGTTGTTGTTAACTGTCCGCCGGGCTGCAATCCTTCATACATAACCGGCGAAAGATTAGCTCTTGCTGCATAAATTGCAGCGGTATATCCGGCAGGACCAGATCCGATGATCAAACATTTAAGATGCTCACTGGCAGTTGTTTCACCAGTTTTGTTTTCTTTGTTATCGTTAATATCGAGTGGTTTAAACATGGTACTTAATTTTTTGCCGACAAAAATACAAAACAAAGTGATTACACAAGGAATAATTCAATCGATTATAAACATATGCGATAAATGAATTCTATGAAATTAAATTGTTGGGAAATTGAAAAAAAGACTTTGTAAAAAAGAATTCTAACACTACATTTGCAGGCACAATTTACGGGATGTGGCGCAGTCTGGTAGCGTACTCGTCTGGGGGGCGAGGGGTCGCAAGTTCAAATCTTGTCATCCCGACCGAAATTAAAGCTTGATAATCAAAAGATTCTCAGGCTTTTTTGTTTCCTAAGCATTTCTAATTTTGGTTGAATTTCATATCCGGGTTGCACAATGTGTAAACCAGCGTGTAAACCGGAAAATCAAAATGGATGCAACTATTACAGTTATTTGTTACAAAAGTAAGGTGCTTTCTAATGGCGAAAGTCCTTTAATGTTACGGGTTACCAAGAACCGTAAACGAAGTATGAAAAGCTTAGGCGTTTCGCTCAATCCAGATTACTGGAACTTCGATAAAAACGAACCAAAACCCGAGTGTCCGAATAAAAGCGAGCTTGAACAGTTGATTCTTAAAACGAAAATTGAATACCAGCAAAAACTACTATCAGCAAAGATAAACGGAGAAAATTTCACATCTGAAACACTGGTAAAAGAATCAGCCCGGAAAATTAAAGCGCAAACCGTTGAACTGTTTTATACTGAACTAATTGCAAAACTAAAAGAAAATGGAAACGTTGGTAACAGTTATGCCTATCTAAACTCATACAATTCATTGAAAAACTTTAACAAAGGTAAAAAGCTCACTTTTACATTCGACATGATTGATATTCAGTTCCTTAATAAATATGAGGCATGGCTCCGAAATAACGGGAACAAAGAAATAACTGTTAGTTACAACTTCCGAACACTAAGAGCAGCCTTTAACAAAGCAATTGAAAATAAGATTGTTGACAAAAATAAAAATCCGTTTTCAGATTTTAAAGTCAGCAAATTCAGCACTAAAACGATGAAACGGGCTTTGAATAAAGCCGATATTTTGAAGATATTAAGTTACAATACAAATGATAAAACCTACTACCGGAAATTTGCCCACGATATATTTTGCTTTTCCTATTTGTGTGGTGGAATTTCTTTTGTTGATATTGCAAATCTAAAACCCGATAATATTATAAATGAGAGGCTTACTTACCACAGGCAAAAGACCAGTACATTAATAAACCTACCTTTAACAGATACAGCAAACAACTACATAAATAAATATGAAGATCAATGTAAAGATAGCTTGTACCTATTTCCAATATTAGATTCAAACATCCATGTAACCCCGGTACAGAAACGAGACCGGGTTAAAAAGGTACTGAAACACATCAACCGGGAACTCAAAGCAATTGGCAACGAGTTAAAATTAAAAACTGAACTAACAAGCTACGTGGCACGCCACAGCTTTGCAACCGTTCTTAAAAACTCAGGTGTAAACATTGCATTAATCAGTGAGGCTCTGGGACATTCTGAGCTTTCTACAACTCAAATTTATTTGGATAGCTTTGAAAATAAGCAATTTAATGAGGCCATGAAATTGTTGATTTGACGCAATTGATACTATTTAACAAACGAACTAATCTCTGGCACGATATTTGGATTTTTATGTAAAACATAAATCATGAAAAAATCTATCTTAAACTTATTAATTATTGTCTCATTTATCCCATTATTTTCTTGTAGTGAAGAAGAAGATGATCCACTAAAAAAGGAATATCTTGAGATAGTAGTAAATGGGAAGAAATATGATGCCATCGCAGAGGAATGGTCAAATTTTGATACAGAAACTTGTGACGAAAAAAGTGGTACTCGTGTAAATGTAGGTGAAATTGAAACCTCAGACTTTTACTTAGATCTACATATTATGCACTATACAAACTTAGATGATTTTACTACTGCTGACAAAGGCAATTATAGCATTCGAAATTCCTTATCAATCAATAACATATGCAATTTTGAAGCTGTTGTTAGATTCAAGGATTATACTCAGGGAGATTATTTGACCAGCGTCAAAGATGGTGGGACAAATACAATTACGGAAATAGAAAAGTTGGATGAAAATAGCGATATCATGCTTTATGGTATCAAAGGGAATTTTAATTGTACCCGCATTAATATAAGTGGAGAGGAAATATCTGTGATGGGAAACTACTACGTTCTTGTACTCGTGTGGATCAATTGAAAACTTAGATTAGCTTAAACATTTTCATCTCTTAAAGAAATATTGACCTCGTAATTCAAGAATGAGGTAAATTTTATTTCCGGCTTAATTAGGTGGTAAAAAAAGAGAGTGCCACATTGGACACTCTCAAAAATCCTCCTTCAATGTAAGGAGATAAATTCAATTTCTTAATCACTCTGTTGTTTCTGGACAATCTGGACTTTCTGGTTCAGTTGCACATTTAAGCTCCTGTTCTGTAAAAATCGGATTAACCATTTCAATAAGTTGAGTTGAGTAGGTTGCTTTTAAACCATTTCTTAACACCAGGCTAATTTTGCTTGCACCATCAAATGCAACATGCGTTGCAACATTAAATGCAATTAACCTACTGTCTTTACAAGCTTTCTCAAAACGCTTACTGTCTAAAAGCCGTTCAATGTTTTCATAAAATTCAGCTTTAAATCTGTCTAAAGTGTAATCAGTACCCTTTAGTTTATTATAAGCCTCAATAACAGAAGCTTTTTTCGTTTTGGCAGATTTATCAAGTTGAACCTTGAAAATATTTCCTGCTCTATTTCGAATCTTCAAATAATCCGATTCAGCGCGTTTTCTACTTGTTGATTTTTCTGCTTTTTCTACTTTGTTTGTTAAATCAACTTTGTTTTCTCCAGAATTGTTAAGAACGTTTAAATTTTCCATAAAAATTATTTTTTATGGTTTACCTGACTTCGGGGTTCAGGCTACCCCCCTTTCTCTCGTGGTCTTCTATTGCTTTTCGAGAAACGAGTTACATCTTAAATACAGACACATAAAAAGCTTAACCATTTGCACCTGTACAACCACATTTAAAAATGTAGCTAAGAATGTTTAAAGTAAAAAATTACTTATGCCATTCTCCGGTTTTTAAAGTGTCAAAACACATGCCAAATGCAGTTAAATAATACTCATCTCTATCAAGTAACCGTTAATAATATCCGACTACATAACAAACGAGCGATAATAAGGAACGAATACTTGCTTTTGAGCGTTATTAAAGCTCCGATACATTTATCTTTCATGCTATTAAAGGGCAATACCACGCTTTTGGGCATTACAAATTTTTCGACATGTTGAATTATTTTTCTTGAATTGAAAATTTTACCTTTACCCTACAAATCAATTAGTTAGAATTTTTAAGCATAACTTAATAGAACAAGGCTTATTACATTAATTTACTTGTTACCTACTCATTTCAAGATTTTTTTCCTGCTGATATGCTATTGACAAAATGACTGATATAAACTGTCTGCTTTTAAGACAATAATGACAATTTTACCCGCTTAAATTTATTTCAAGTCACGACTAATCTAACCACATTAGCAAACTTCAATTTGCTTAATTTTTCATAATTTTAGCGTTCAGAAAATGTCAGGAAGGTGCTTAAAAATTGTTTTGCTTAAAAAATCAAGCTTAGTACAAATTTCTATCACCGACCATCTAATGACAAAAAATACCGATTTTTCATACTACGGTACTTAAAACGTAGCTAAAAGTGAAGATTTGTGATGAAGAAAATTACGCTACCAATAAAAAAAGATGAATGGCTGGTTAAAGCCCTGAAACGGAAAAATGACGAATTAAGAAATAAAAACGTTCAAATAAAAAGCTGCAAGGATATTCCCCCTAATGTTGTTTTTAACAAAACACTTTGTGGAATAGGCGCAACTTATACGGAGATTAAAGCAAAACGAAATTCGATAATAATTGAACCGAATGTCCCTGTAATTATTGGTAAGAGTAGGCAGCACTCATTTATTCAACCTGTTTTCGATGATATTAAAGCCCCGGAAATCCGCAGATACTTTTTAAACGATTCAATCCGGTACAAAAAATTTGTTACTACGCCAGAGGGATTCTCTAAAATAAAAGAAGTTGCCCAAGAACCGGAACTTAATATCCAACTTTACGAAGATTATTTCTGCTTATTTGATGAGTGCGAAAAGATTACGGAAGATGTTGGCTACCGGGATAAGATTACGTTACCTATATACGATTTTTTGAAATTTAAAGACAAAGCCCTTGTTTCTGCTACCCCTTTACATATCAGCCACCCGGAAATCAGAAAACAATTCCGAATGTTGGAAGTAGTCCCGGATTACGATTACAAGCAGGACATTGAGGTAATTGTTACCAACCATTTCAGCAAGTGTTTTGAAGAACAGATAAAGAATTTTAAAGATAGCGAATGTGTCTGCATCTTTTATAGTTCCACGCAAGGAATAAACCGGATAATAAACAACACTATTAAATCGGATTACAAAGTGTACTGTTCTGCCAAAAGTGCCAGAATATTAAGAAATCTTGGGATTGAAAACGTTAGTTCAGACTTTGATACCGAACTGGCTAAATACAACTTTTTTACTTCCCGTTTCTTCTCTGCACTGGATATTAATTTGAGAGTACGCCCCGATATTATTATATGTACCGATATTTATGAAAAGGAACACACCGTAATTGACCCGTTTACAGAAGCAATACAGATACAAGGCAGGTTTAGACAGGTTATTAATGGTAAACGCTACAACTCAATTACACATATTACCAACATCAAAGAGAATTTACTCGGACGTGAAGAAAACTCCATATTAAACGAATTGAGTTATTATAGGGAAGATTACGAGGAAAAACTAAAACAATTAAGCCATGAGAACGATGTTGACAGGAGGCGCGGAATAGAAAAAGCCATAAAGAAGTCGCCATATTATAACCTGCTCGATTACCGGAATAATATTAATGATTTTGCAGTCGATAACTGGATAGCAGAAGAACGGGTTAACCGCTACTATACTTCAAAAGAAGAATTGGAACAAGCTTACCGGGATACTAACTTTTATATTCCGTTACTACGAAGAATAAATTATAATCTTTCGCAAGTAGATAGTTACTCAATTAGCAAAGCCCGCTCTGGAAAAGCAATCATTGAAGAAATGGTTTCAACTATGGTGAAATTAAATGATATTGGAGCAATTAAAAGTTATCAAAACTCTGTCAGGCATGATGAGGGTTACTTAAAACAATCAAAAAAATACAAAGTTGATACCGATATTGTTGTTGAAGCTTACTTTGCTATGGGCAGCATAATGTTTGAACAGGTTAACTATAACTTCAAGAAAGTAAAGGAGAAACTGGAAGTCTGGAAACAATGCGAACGCCGAAAAAATAAAGATGTTCTTTTAGATATTTTCAATGAGATTGAGATAAACAAACCAATCGACCGGGACTTCATAAAAGCCAAATTACAGGAGATTTACCAATTTTATGAAATAACACACAATAGCTGTAAGGTAACGCATGAAACCATGAAGTTGTACTTCAATAAAATCATACCCCGCAACTCAAAAAGACCATATACGATAACATTAAAGGAGCTTAAACCGGAGTTTGAAAAATATTATAACATCTTTCTTGCAGATATTGCTACGAATGTAAATACCGAACCGGAGCAGGAAGAAACCGCAAAGTTTATTATACCGGGAAATGTAACCTGACCAGTTTTGTTAACGAAATCACTTTCAAAAATTTTTTATTTTTATATTGATCTGAACTAAGCTGTTTCCCAATTGACCCCCAGCTCTTTAGAGCAGGAAATAAAATTCACATTCGATAGACCATAATAAATTCTCTATATAAAATCAAACAAATTATGACACTTTTGAAAATCTTAAAATTCTGATGGTTCTCATGGGTAGAGCAACATAAATTTTTGTTAAAACAATACATGTAGGATATTAACTTGCAAATCCTTCTTGCAAATACACATAATTGACTAACTTACTGATACTTATGTTTTAAAAATTCAATTTTTTTTATTAAATTCATACAATTATTAATCAACGCAGATTTAGACACCTGTGTAAACCATAGTGTCAACCAAAAGGAAAATAAAATTATAAATCACTGATTATCAGCCCAGATAATTAATAACTAAAATCGTCTGGGGGGCGAGGGGTCGCAAGTTCAAATCTTGTCATCCCGACAATTTAATATCAAGGAGTTAAGAATCAACTTAACTCCTTTTTTATTAGCCGGTGTCGCAATTAAGTCGCAGTTTTTGTTTAGCAATTTCAAATCCAGAAACAAAAATCCGAATCATAATAAAATGTCTAAGAAAAGAAAAATGTGAATCATATTCAATTGTTAGGCAGTACTTGTGCTTTCTGACAACCCGCTGGCTGTTGAGCCTGTTAAAATTCGACATATAGAAGTTTTGGAAACGATTAAAGAAGGAGTAAGCGTCTTTAAAGCGTATTTCAAACCTGGGTAAAATAAAAGGGCTGCTTTTTAAAAGCAGCCCTTTTATTTTAAACAAATTCGTCCAATTCAATCGTCATCAGCAAGCACTCACTACTCATTTTGTGAATTGGAGTGAAAAGCCGATAGTTCTTTTCACCCCTATCAACATTGGCAGCTGTTAATCTTCAAGCATCTTAATAAAATACCCGCCAACTACCGAACGCGCCTGGAATCCTACCTGTTTTGCATCAGGGGTTTCGTACCAGTCACTCATCGGAACACGATCGGGTGTTTCAGTAACAAATCCGTAAAGCGGATCAATAAATTTCCGGAACGTCTCCGTATCATCAGCTAAAGTCGCTGTCCAAATGATCCAGTCCGATTTGGTGTAGGTTCTGCGGTTATCCAATGGCAAACCGTATTTGTTTTGTTTCGTCAGATAATAGGCAATTTCTGTTTGGGCAACTTCATCCGGGAAGATTCCAAGATTGAGCAGCTTGTCCCAAACCAGGTTGTATTTCTGACTCCAGGTTCCCGGTTTATCAAATGTCAAGCGGTAGTGGTCGCCATCGTCGGCCATTTTCATCCACTCCTGCGCCATCCTTTTGGCCTCAGACGTATATTTCTCTGCCACATCGTTTTTACCAAGCATTCCGGCCAATTTACCATAGCCTGCAATTCCCATAATGGCTTTTGCCGACAGGTTTACATTGTGCGCAAAATGGCCGGCAAAATCATCGGTACAAAGTTGGTTTTCCGGATCGAGACCGTTTTCCAGCAGGTAATTTGCCCAGGTAGTCAACACATCCCAATGTTCGGCAGCGTAATCAGCATTTCCTTCAGCAGCGGCAATAGCAGTTGTTAAAATAATCATGTTCCCGCACTCTTCTACCGGCATATCACCTCCGTAGGTTTGTCCGTTAGCTTTCGGATAAGTACCTACATCGTGCGCAGCAAAAGGCTTGGTCCATTTTCCGCTTTCCGAATAGTAGAAAATCGGGTTTAGCATTCCTTTCAGCAGTTCGGGATTGTATTTCAGAAATAACGGAGCCGAAGGATAAGTAACATCCACCGTTCCGATAGAACCATTGCTAAAATTCTCTTTCGACAGGAATAAGATATTTCCCTGGGTGTCTTTTACCAGTTTGTGCGCCGCAATCGACTGGCGGTAAGCAAGCAAACACAGACGGGCATAATTTTCGCCTCCGGCGGCCAGTGCTTCTTCGTATATTTTTGCGTCGGCAGCATCGCAGCGATCCATGATACTCTGGTAGTTATTCGCAGCGGCAGTCAAGGCCTCATTAAAACTTACCTGACCATTGTTCGTCCACCAGGCTTTCAGATTATCGCCAAAATACTGGATGGATTCAATATCATCGTAAGCCAGCATTAAATAACCTGATGCTGGTTTTGCTGAAACTTTACCAAGGACATCGGTATACGCCAGCACAGGCATTGATTTCGACAAAACGGCTGTGGTTTTATCTTTTCCTTCTTTCACTTTTCCGCTTTCAGCAAAAGCTTTTTTCATGGCTGCAAAATCGCCGATTGCCAGGGTTTGATCTTCAGTTTCAGGCGATGCCAGGTAAAAATATCCCCAATCGATGCGCACGTTGTCACCTTTCCTTTCTAGCACGGGTTGTTCCGTTGTTCCGGCTTTTAGGAAATTGATATTGCCTGTTTTTCCACTTGTAACTTCCACTTCCTGGCTCAGTTCGTTTACCGACCATTCCGGCGTAGCTTCAAAGTATACTTCCACTTCGTGTGATTTTCCATCTGTTGAAACTACTTCGTAGTTGATGTAGTTAACCGGACGCGAAAGCAGGTCGAGATCATCCATCAACAACGGAGAAACAAACTCGACTTTTAAATCTACAGGTCCGCAGCTAAAATTGTATTTCGTTTGCGTTGCCGTAATTTTAACGCTTTTTTGAACCGCTGTTTGTGCAAAAACAGGCTGGATGTCGCTTTCCCTGAAAATACCGAAATCGACATAGGCCAAACCACCGCGGTCCCGGCAATGAGCTGCAATCGTATTTTCGCCACCAAGGTTCAGCAGGCTTTTATCCAGCTTCATCACCACGTTGCTTTTTGCACGGTTTCCGGTATTTATAATTTCTTTTCCGTTAAGGTACAATTCAAAATCATCGTCGTGCGAATAGATAAGGAACAGGTCGCTTTCGCTATTTACTGCAGGCATGGTAAATTCGCGGCGCACCCAAATATGTTCGGTATTCCAGGGCGTTGCTGTTTCGCCGGTGTTTGGCGTTCCAAAAGCTGCTTTTCCGCTTTTCCATGAAGCATCGTTAAAGCCCGGTTTTTCCCAACCTGAGGCAGGCTCTGAAGTGAGGAATTTTCCCTCCCAGGCTTCAAATTTCGCACTCGTTACAACCGGTTGAAGCGGAATTTCTTCTTTACCCATAAAACGATATGTTTCGCCATCAACGCGAACAGCGCCAATCAATGAATGGTTTCTGCCTGTCCAGTGTTTTACGGGCGTATCGAATAACTGATCCGACATGGACCATGCACTGGTATACGGATCGATAGTAATTAATGGATAAGCAGGTGCACGAAACTCCGCCCCTGCTTCTTCCTTCTGTATTGTTGATGGTTGGCTGCAGGAATAGAATACGGCAACCGCAAAAGCCAAAAACACGAACTGGCAAAACGTTCGTCTTACTTTTAAATTCATTTCAATTGGTTTAAGTATTAATATTTAACGGTTAATTTTTGGCATCTAAACTTCCAACAGGTTCTCTTTTCCTTCGTTAACGAGCTTTAACACCAATTCGCCAAACAAAGTATTTGCCCATGCAAACCACGAACGGGTAAAGTTTTTAGGATCGTCTTTATGGAATGTTTCGTGCATAAAACCGGTATCGGCATCGGTATCGCGCAATGTTTTTATGCACCATGCAATTTCTTTGTCACTTGAACTCGTCATGGCACGCATAATAATACTCATTGGCCAAACCATGTCGTATCCAACGTGCGGGCCGCCAATTCCTTCTGCTGCTTTTCCTTTAAAAAAGTATGGATTGTCTTCGCTCCAAACCAGTTTGCGCGTGTTTTGGTAAATTTTATCGTCTTTTTCAACCAGTCCGAGGTAAGGTAAAGCCAGCAAGCTTGGCACATTTGCATCGTCCATAAACGTGTGGTTACCAAAACCATCTACCTCAAAAGCATAAACTTTTCCGTATTTTTTATGCTCTACAATAGCATATTCCTTAATTGCTGCATCCACTTCTTTTGACAAGGCCAAACATTCTTTTGCAAATGCCTTATCGCCTGTAATTTCATTGCTAATTTCTGCCAGTTGATTTAAGGATACAACTGCAAATATGTTTGAAGGAATCAGGAAACCATAAGTAGTTGCATCATCCGATGGACGGAAGGTTGAGTTAATCAATCCCACAGGTTTTAGCGGGCGGCCATAACCATGATTGGCAACGGTATCTAATTGCTGAGGCGTTTCGCGCTGAAATTTATACGGTCCCAGGCCATCCTTGCGTTGCTGTTCCTTAAATGTTTTTACAATCAGAGCTGCTGCTTTTTGCCAGTCGGCATCAAAAACACTTTTATCGCCGGTAGTTTTCCAGTAGTTATAAGCCAAACGAACGGTATAACACAAGGAGTCGATTTCCCATTTGCGTTCGTGCAAACCGGGTTTCATGTCCGTCATATCGCTCATCCAGTGCACTTCTTCTTCCTTTGTTTTGTTGAAAGCGTTAGCATAACTATCTAGTAAAACACATTGCGTTTGACGGTGAACTACACCGGCCAGCAAGGTTTTCAATTTTTCATCCTGATTGGCAAGTGGCATATATGGCCAAACCTGAGCAGTAGAATCGCGCAACCACATAGCGTGAATATCGCCGGTAATTACAAAAGTATCGGGTTTACCGTTCAGCGTTCCATGCTCTACCGTCGTGTCCAAAGTGTTCGGGAAACAGTTTTCGAACATCCAGGCTAGTTTCGGATCTTTAATTTTTGCTTTTGCTGCTGCAATTGTTTCTTCCACAGCCTTCGACACAAAATTACGTTCGCCGGCTGCAGGACGATTGCTTACATAGTTTTTTCTTCCTGTTGCTGCCCAAACCGACGAACTTCCGGCAATTCCGATTCCGGCAACTGTTAATGCTCCTGCTTTTAAAAAATCTCTTCTTGAATTCATTATTATTGGTTTTATAACTTTTTCGATGTTTGTCTTATTCGGCTAAAATAATTAATTCTTTACCTGTTTTCAGTTGATCGTACGACACAAAATAACCGTCAAGCCGGTTTCCGTCAATGGTAATATCATTAATCTTTCTCCCCTCATTCCGTTTTGTTATGGTAATTAGTGACTCTTCTCCCAAATCCAGTTTAACAGCATCAAAAATCGGAACCGAAACAATGTATTCTGCATCGGCCGGTGAGTAAGGATAAATTCCCATGGCAGCAAATACATACCACGCCGACATTTCTCCTGCATCATCCATTCCGCAAAGCGCATTCCCCCACTCGCCCATGCCGTAAAAACGGTTCATGATACTGTCGAGGTACATTTGCGATTTTTCCTGTTTGCCGATAAAGGTGTATAAATACGGGAAGCTGTGATCGGGCTGGTTACCGTGGCAATACTGCCCGATAAATGAGGACACATTGCGCGCAATATAATTGGCATTCCACGGGATTGAAAACAGCGAGTCCAGCTTTTGCTCAAATTCATCTTCACTATTATACAAACCGATCAAACCTTTGGTGTCGTGTGGTGCAAAAAACGTTGACTGCCAGGCATTGGCTTCGCGGTACATGTATTCGTAATACGGGTATTCTGCGTTAAAGTCCGATACCCAATCGCCGTTTTCCAATCGACCACGCATTAAGCCGGTTGACGGATCGAACAGGTTTTTGTAATTTGAAGTGCGCTTCATCAGCATCTCATAGTCAGCCGTTTTGTCCAGTTCTTTTGCAAGAAGCGCCACAGCATAATCATCATAAGCAAACTCCAGCGTTTTGGTCACACCGGCTTTGGCTTTCGATTCCACATGTGGATTTTGAACTTCAGGAGTCGAAATGTATCCTTTTTCGATATACTCGGCAATGTGTGGACGTGTACCTCCTTCTTTTGTTGCATTATTTAGCAACAGCTGATAGGCGCTTTCAATATCATAGTCTTTAATTCCGCGCAGGTAAGAACCTGAAATGAACGGTGCTGCATGATCACCGTGAAAAAAGGTAGGCATAAAACCTGTTTTTTCGCCTTTATCAATCAGCGACTGAATAACATCGGCAGTTACATCGGGTGAAAGCATACCCAGCAAAACCAACTTATTGCGGTAGGTATCCCAAAGCGAAGGATTGGTGTAATAACGAAATCCTTTGTTGACCACTTCTCCGCTGGCATCGGTAAAATCTCCGTTTACATCGCTGCGCAATGCAGGCCATAAAAACGAACGGTACAACGAGGAATAAAACAATTCCTTTTCTTTTTCGGTACCGCCTTCAACCTTAATTTTTGCAAGTAAATTTTCCCAGGTTTGCGAAGCTTCGGTTTTCACATCTTCAAAACTTTTGCCGGCTAACTCGGCTTCCAGATTCTGCTTTGCATTTTCGATGCTTACAAACGAAAGCGCCAGTTTAAGCTCCAGCGGTTCGTTCGTTTCTGATTCTTTAAAAGAAACAAGGGCGATTTCACGTCGTTCATCGCCGCTTGTTTCCAGGTTTACTATGGTCCGGTTGGTTTCGGCATAGAAATATATTTTTTCTCCTGTTTGCTGAAATCCTTTAAAAGCGTTTGTTCCTTCCTGTTCAATATGCCAGTCGCGCACACGCTCGTTCGATTTCGACAGGTTCAGTATCATGTTTTGCGGTTGACCTTTGGGATAGTGGTATTTATGGTAGCCACAGTGTAAAGTGCTTGTCAGCTCTGCATTAATTCCGTATCGATCGAGTTTCACCTGGTAATAACCCGGTTCGGCAGCTTCGTTTTCGTGACTGAATTTTGATCCAAAATCATTTGCGGTATAACCGTCAGTAACCGGAAGTACCGGTATGTGACACAAATTCCAGTGGCCTTTGTTGGTGTGTGTGAATGCCAAGATAACATCATCTTCGTATTCGTAGCCGGCTCCGCTGTGCCATTCGGTAATCGGGCTCAGTTGTACCATGGCATTTGGCAATGACGCCCCGGGATAAGTTAATCCGGCCCAAACGCGCCAGTCTTTTGGTGGTGTGTAACCACAATCGATGCTGTCTTGCAAAGGAGCAGTTCCCAGAAAAGTATTGACGTACCCCGTAAGCTTTTCAGATTTTTCGGGGCTGGTTTTATTGCCTGCCTCATTACAGCCGAAAATTGTAACAATGAGCGTAAATAAAAGAATTGTTCGTATCATTTTAGTTGGTTCAAATATGAAATAATGTATTTCCAATTTATTTTACTTGTTCAATTACAGCAGCCCAACCTCCGTCTCTGGCCAGGTCTATTTCAATCGTTTCTCCGCTGCTCACATTCTTAGTTACTTTTTTATAATCCATAGCCTGAACATTGGCGTTTACACCATCTTGAAAAGCTGTCATTTTGTAAGTAGCTCCATCGTTAAGAAAATCAAGATTTAATTTGAAGCTACGTTCTTTGGTGTCGGTAATTGCACCAATAAACCATTTGTTTTTACTACGTCTGGCAACCACAAAGTACTCTCCGGCTTTCGCCTGTAAAACACGGGTTTCGTCCCAAACAACAGGAACACTGGTAATAAATTCGGTACATTCCCGCTCACGATAATAATAAAATGGATTATCTGCCAGCATTTGAATTCCACTTTCAAGTGTTACGTACAAAGCCAGTTGATAAGCACGTGTACCGATACTAACCGGGTTTGTCCGGGTAGATTTATAATCTTCGGGATGAACAGAATTCATTGCTCCGGGAGTAAAATCGGCAGGCCCAACAGCATTTCTTATAAATGGGAGATACGCGTTATTCTTAGTGGTTGCCCGTCCGCCACCAATATTTTGTTCCATGCCAACGATACCTTCATAGGAAAGAATATTTGGCAAGGCACGTTCCATCCCCGCCGGTTTAAAAGATCCGTGATAATCAACAAAAAGATGGTATTTGGCAGCCTCACGTGCAACTCTTTCGTAGTAGTTTACCATCCATTGATCGCTCCTGTCCATAAAATCGATCTTAACTCCGGCAATTCCCCATTCACTGAAGGTTTTAAATAAATCCATATTGTTTTCAACGGTCAGCCATGTTAACCACAAAACAATTTTTACATTTTTAGTCTTTCCATATTCAATTAGCTTGAATAAATCGATTGTGGGGTTTGGAGTATAGGGATCGCGGGTAGATTTTGCCCAGCCTTCATCCATTATGATGTAAGGAATGCCAAAATCAGAAGCAAAATCAATGTAATATTTATAGGAATCCAGGTTATATCCTGATTTAAAATCCACCCTATACAAACGTGCATCGTGCCACCATTCCCAACTTACCTGCCCTGGTTTTATCCAATCAACATTTCCCAATTCATTGGGCCGCGATAATTTGAAAACCATTTCATTTTCGAAGATTTGTTTGTCTTCGCTACTGATCATAAAAACACGCCACGGGAAACTACGCGAGCCTGTTGTTTTTGCAATATAATCTGCTTCTTTTACGATTTTCAAACTACGGTCACCATCTTCGCCAAATTCAATCGGACATTTAGGGAATGTACTGTTCATGGCATTTCCTTCAACGCCTTTCATAAATAAACATGGATAGTCAAACAGGTCGGCTTCTGAAAATAAAATCTTGAAACGCTGTTTACTGTCAATCAGAATAGGGAGTGTGCTTTTTTCCAAACCTTCAGCGTCAGCTGTATTCGATTCAACATACGATATTTCGTACGAAGTTTTGAATGAACGTGTCGGTGAGAGCACGGCATCGAAAGTGGAAGGAAACTGAAGATGAACCGCTTCATCCAATACTTCAATGTCTTTGTCGTCCTTATTTGTAATAAAACGGTAAGCAACACCATCATTGTAAGCTCTGAATTCAACAGAATAATCACCTTTAAATTTTAACAAAAGAACATTGCAATGGTTATCAACAACGGCATTCTTCAATGGAATTTCACGGTTGATCTGCTCTTGAATGGTACTACGTTTTTTTGTGGTAAGTTTCGGGTTTTCACCCAAAATCTGATCTTTTAACCGGAGCTCCAGGTAGCTCTTTTCCAACAACAAAAAGTTATTGGCACTAACCGAGTAATAAATCCTGTCGGCCAATTCAATTCGAACCTTGATATTGTTATCAGGAGAAGTGAGTTCTTCGATACCTCCCCAGGCAATCGCAGAACCGGAAAACAGACAAACCAGTAAAATGCCAAAAAATACTTTCGTAATCTTAAATAATTTTAGTTTGAAATCTAATCGCTTCATTTATAGTTGATTTAGGTAATTGAGTCGTCATCATCAGATTAATCCATTTTCAGTACATAATTACTTTTGCCTGATATGACTTACTTCCCGTGATGACTCGAATAAAATAAATTCCAGGAGTCCTGATTTCCGGTAAGACAGAGATCTGCCCGCTATCTGAAAAATCTTTTGATTTGAATGCTTGCATCAGCTGCCCCGCCTGGTTATACAAATACAGATCACATTCGGTCTCTGTTTTTTCCGGCAAATGAATGCTGATTTCCTCGCCCGCCAAAACCGGGTTGGGAAATATAGTTAGCATTTGTCTTTTTTCGGGAATTTCAATTTCGTCAACATCAGTAACCGGATTTAAAGTGCTGTAAGCAACATTTAAAAACGAAGAAGCAGCAGCAGCCTGCCCCATCATACCGATTTCTGAAGGATTTTCGTTTATTCTGTTCAGATTCCATTTTCCATCCACATCGTTATAGCTACTTGCGTAGTAACCACTCTTATCTCTGTTGTAGGCACTTAAAAAATCCATAATATCGGCCGCAATGGTATAAAATCTATCATCCGCCGTTTCGCGGTACAAATCCAGCAAAGCATCAATCATATCGTCGCCACCCCAAAACGAAATCTCGCTTAAGCCTTGTCCCTGTTTGTACCAATGATTGATACAACTGTTCATCATTTCGTGGGCATCATCAAGGTATTTTTGTTCGTTTGTTAACTGATACAAAAGAATAGCATTTTGAATAACAACCGTGGTTTGGTAGGCGCGGTAACCACCACCACGAACCGTGTTTCCATTTATAATACCATTCAGCGACCAGCTGCCGTTTTGGTAATAACTGGCCTGGTTAAACAGTTTTGTGTTCGAATCTTTAATTTTTACCGAAAAATCATTCTCCAACTCGTAATAAGTCAACGCTTCGTTCAGGTATCGGGTTTCGTCTGTATACTGATACAATTTGGCAGCGGCGTAACTGGTATAATTAACCGACATGGAAAATAACATTCCAAAGCCAAGTTGATCTTCGTGTTGCGGAATGGCGTAGCGACTGTCGCGAATTTCATTGTTAAACTCGTAGGCTACTTTCAGATTTCCAAGCACTGTGCTGTTCTGATCCAGATCATAAATCATCGTAAATGGCATCATAAGCTGTCCGTTATCGTCGTAAAAACGCGTTCCTGTATTTCCCGGCAAAACAGCATAACCAGTTCTTCCCGCCTTTGTTACTTTGTACGTATCGATAGCCGAGAGGTAATTAAACAGAAGCCTTTCGTATTTTTCAGGATTTAGTTTCCATGCATTTGTTAATGCCCGTAACATGTGAGAAGCCGGCCAAACAAAGCTTGTTCCCTGAACAAAATTCGAAGAAGCATCGATTGATTCGGCATACAAACCATTGTTTTTATTATAAAACTCATCATGAATTTTATCTAATAGTTTTTCGCCAAAATACTGGTATTTGTTATCGTATAAATCAACCAACACTACCGCCTCAATTTCAGTGGCATCAGCAGTTGTTGCTTTAATTGAAATTGTATCGTTCTGATAGTCTGAAGTTTCTGCTCTATAAACCAGGTAAGCAGAATGGTCGTCTACTTTTCTGAATGAGAATTCGCCGGGGATTTCGGCATTAGTCACGCTCCAATTGCTTACAACTTCGCCGGCAACACTAAGCAAAACAGAGTCTTTTCCACTTTCCAGTATTTTCAGACTTCCATCAACCTGAATATTGTCTTTTTGCCCCCATTCAGTTCCGGTCCCTCTTTTCAGATTATGCTGTGACGTTAGATCCATAATGGAATCACCCTGTCCTTCATTCAACAGCCAGTTGGCTACCAGGCCATCTTCGTTGCCATTGAGTTGAATGGCTTTATTTAAGTTAATTTCTTCTGCTGTTCGTGCTGTATTCCAAATTCTGAAATCGGATAATTTACCATCCAAACGTCGGTCTTTCCACATCGAGCCTTCGCCCATAAAAATATGGGTTCCCGATGCAATCATTGGTTTACTCAGGTTTCCGTTGCCAACCAAAATACCGTCGATAAAAATTTTCACTTTATTATCGGTACTCACCGAAACAGCTACATGTTGCCATCTGCCGGTTTTGAGCTGGTTTCCTGTACTTGTAACGGATTCCCACTCTCCGGTTCCCACATTCATTTCCACGTTTCCGCTTGAATTAAAGCGTAAAGCAAATCCAACCGCCCCGGAAGCAGTGCTCCACGATTCATCGGCAAGTATGTAGTTTCCTGCCCAACTGTCGATATACATTCGGGTTTCGATAGTAAAATCACCGGAAATATATTCATCAAAAGTTCCGCAATCGATGTAACTTTCCGGCTCAGAGGTATTGAATTTCAAAACATATGACTGAGCATTTGAATGTCCTGAATATAAAACAAATACCAATGCCGCGATTCCAATCATTACTGACCTTAACATATCTTTTGATATCATTTCCAATTATATTTTCTTACTAAATTTGAGCAGTTGCAGATTGACAAAATGCAATTAAAATTACATAAACAAACAATACTTTCGCAGCCTTCAAACTTAGTCTCTGCTATAACGATTCACTTACCCCGGGTTGTAAAAAGAGCCTGGTTTCTTGATCTGAACTTGCTTTTCTACAAGCTAAATCCATTTAAGGAGTTATCAATCCTTCGGCTTCAAGCAAAGCGGCGGCTTCAATTAACATGGCACCACTGGTTTGCGTGGTTAAATCGCTGGTGCTTCCCGGTTTGTTTCTCCAGTAAGTACCGTAAAGCAATTTATTCTTATCGGTTCCTTCCTGCCACAGTTTTTCTGCATTGTATTTCAGAAATTGCAGGTAGCGGTTCCGTGTACCGTCTGATAAATCAGGATGGAGAATGAGTTGTGTGAAATAGCGTACAAATATTCCCTTGAACAAACCACCATCGCCGGCACCTTCGTCTTTTAATAAACGATCGTTGCTATTTACAAGCGTATTTAGCGTATAATCGGCGGCTTTTTGGGCATCGTTTAAATAACTTTTTTCGCCCGTGATGTTATAAAGCTCCAGTGCCGATCCCAGAAAAGTTCCCTGGTTATAGGTAAAAATCCAAGCCTTTTGTATTTCTCCGGTGCGGCTGTTAATGTTATCGTATACTGCTCCGTTGGCCGGATTAAACAGGTATTCCTTTTCCCAGTTGTAAATTTTTAATGCCCAATCTTTATCCGCTGCATCATTAAACTGCTGATAAAGACGTGCGGCCAGAATACAGGCCGGCCCGTTTGAACAGGCGTTTTTGCTGTAAGGCTGATCCTTTTTCCAGGAGATACCACCGCCAGCATTGTCATTCCAACCGGTTTTTATATCATCCCAGACCGAAACGGCAGCTGTTTTATAACGCTCCTGGTTGGTTGCATTATAGGCGCGCAACATGGCAAGGGCATTCCATTCCATATCGTCGTAATATACATTGAAAAATGTGTTGCCGTTTTTGGCTTTTACACCTTCGTACCAATCGTTTATGGTAGTCAGGTATAAATTATCCCCCGTTCTTTCGTAGGCATCAATGACAACATCCAGCGCATGAGCCTGCGGCCAGTAATGAAAATCGGTATTATTCAGGTTATTGTAATGAAAATATGCATCTGCCGGATTCCAGTATGAATAAATAAACGATGAACTACTGCTATCAGCGGCAGCCGCCCAGTTTATTGCAGTTTCTTCTTTTCCATCATTTCCAGGATCAGTTTCATCCTTCTCACATGCCTGAAAAACAATCAGGCCTACCATCACTAAAAAAATCAGTTTCTTATTCATTCTTCGCCTGCTAAAAAAATTAACTGAGACAGGGTTGCCCCTGCCCCAGTTCTACCTTAACTCTATTCTATTGATCACCTACTTTAATAACATTGTGTGTATATGGTCCTTCTGCCCAGAAATAGGCAATTACATCGATGTAGGCCATATCCATAATTCCGTCAAATTTCCACTTGTCGTCCCATCTTGATTCAGGAACAACTGTCATATAGTAATATTCTTCATTTCCTGTTGGTCTGCCATCAGTTGGATTCAGCGTACCCCACCATTCGTAAGCATCGTTACCATCGGCATCTTTTATGGTCATTCTGAATTTGTAACGCTCATCGCGTCCCCAACCTTCCTGCTTGAATTCAAGCGCCTGGTTGCTGGCTTTGAAAATACCACCGCCCTGGTACTCTAACGAGAACAGGAACTCATCGGTTGGCGCAAAATGCAACTGGAAGTCCACAATTTCGGTCATAACTACCGAACCAACGTTAAAATCAATGTTGATGCGGTAAACAGCTGTTTTGTCCACTGTACCAGTTGAAGCACCTTCTTTTATTACACCATTCTCGATATAGAACTGACGTGTATCTCCTGAATTTGCATCGGTAAAATAATAGGCTTCGCCGGCAGTAAGTTTGGTGTAAATCTCAAATTCGCCCGGAGCAAGTCCTTTCATAATGCTTGCGTTGGCCAAATTGCTGCCACCTTCTGATCCGGCACCGGTAACATAAACATCAACTGGCACATCGGCAAAACCTGCCAGGCGGGTAATTTCCATTGTGCGCACTTCCTCTCCTTTCAAATCGTTAATACCTTTTGAAGAGAAAACAGTCCAGATGATTTTTCCGGTTTCAGCCGAACCGATTCCGGCCAGTGCACCAATTTTATTTAATTGTTTGTGGGTGATTGTAGCGTGGTTATATCCGCCGTTATTATCAGAAGCCATTCTGTAAATGGGTGCTGAGAAATCGCCGCCTTCAACATCAAAAGCCACTTCGTAAAGTACCATTCCGCTGTCTTCAGCTTTTGCAGGCTCCCACTCAAAATATTCAGAAGCCGAAGCCGAAGTTTGCAGTACGATCACTTTGTTATCGGCAGGTTCATATAACGTTTTAACAGCAGTTACACGTGTATCTCTTAATCCCTCATCTTCACATCCTACAAATGCGATAAGCAAAGAAGTTAAAATGGTTAATTTTATAATTAGAGTTTTCATAATCGATATATGTTTGTTTTTATTTTTCATTTATTGATTCACCTGAAATTAGTAACCCGGATTTTGTCCGAGATTTGGATTTAAATCTTTTTGCGATTGAGGAACCGCCCACAAATAATCTCTTTCCGGATTAAATGAACGAACATCAAGCCTGATATAACCGTTGTCGATACTTGGATCGCCATACCGGGCACCGTGAGGATTTCCGCTAAGGACGTTCTCTGCAATTTCCCAACGACGGATATCAAAAACGCGTAATCCCTCCAAAGCCAGTTCCACACGACGTTCGCGGCGAATAGTCTCACGCAGATCAGCCTGGCTCAACGAAGCATCGAAATTCAATGCGCTGGCATCAGTAAATCCGGCACGCTCGCGCAATGCTTTAATTGTACTGTTCCAAACATTCTCGTCCATCTGGTTCAGTTCGTTTTTAGCCTCGGCATACATTAGCAGTACGTCGGCATAACGAATCAGAATCAGGTTCAGGCCTGAAGTAAACGATGCCAAAGCTTGTGGATCGTAGTGCTTACGCATGTAATACCCTGTTGATGTTGAGTTGGTACCCTGACCTTTGTACTCATCCACTGCGGCCGATTCGTCGGGTGCAGTACCCGGCTTAATGTAAATGGTCTGAATCGTTCCGTCGGGCAAGCGCCATGGAAATTCGTGATACACCACGGTTGCTGTCAAACGCGGGTCGCGACGTGCATACGGATCATTTTCGTCGTATCCCGAATTTGCATCATTAATGGTTCTTCCGTTTGTCATTAAATAATCATCAACCAATTCCTGTGTTGGTGACATTTGGTTTACGCGGGCTCCTACTGATAACGGCGCGTAATCAAAGTATTCTCCCCAGGTGCGCAACGACGGTACATAACCCAAATCAAGTATTACCTCTTCGTTGTACTCATTTTCAGGAAGAAAGATGCCTTCGTATGAAGGGAACAAACTGTATGAACCATACTGATCAGAATTAATCAACTGTTCGCAGGTACTTACCACATTTTGCCAGTCGTTACTGTACAAGTAAGTTCTTGCTTTAAGTGCAATAGCAGCACCTGAAGTAATTCTGCCGTTATCTTCTTCGCTGTATTCTTCGTTTGTTGGCAATACAGCGGCAACTGCATCAAGCTCGCTTCTTATGAAAGCCAATACATCCGCGTGCGAAGTACGTGCAATCTCTTTCGATTCGTCCAGTGTGATATCGGTTTCAAATAATGGAACATCGCCGTACCAGGTAGTTAAACGGAAATACAGGTAAGCCCTGATAAAACGTGCTTCGGCATTCATCCTGGCTTTCAGGTCTTCGTTCATACCTTCAACACGATCAACGTTTTCAAGAAAAGTATGGCATGTTTTAATTCCGGCATAACAATCTCTCCATTCGTTTTGAAAACGGTTGTTGGATGCATCAGCCTGACCGGCTGAAATTATTTTCTCTGAACTGGCACCACGACCTTCATAAATGTTATCGCTGAGCGCTTCGGTAGAGAAGAAATAGCCTGAATTATACATTTGACTGTAGGCCATGTTTAAAACCATGTTGGCTTTTTCGGGCGAGGTCCAATAGTTGGCTTCCGTAAACTTGTTTGTCGGAGCTAAATCCAACTCGTTACAAGAAGTAAAAAGTATTAAAATTAAACTTGCAACGCCTGTACTATATTTTAGAAATTTCATCTTCATGTCATTTAATTTTAAAATTCTAACTCTAAACCAAAACCGTAGTACTTAAGCGTAGGATAATTCCGGCCGCTGTTTGCTCCGGTTCCCCCGGTTCCTCCCATATTACTTCCAAACTCAGTCGATTCAGGATCGATAAAAGAAACGTTTGAAAGCGTGAACAGATTCTGTGCATTTACGCTCAATCGTAATTTTTGCACACCTACTTTAGCAGTGAGTTCTTTTGGCAAAGTATAGCCCAACTGAATGTTTTTCAAGCGCACATAAGCCGCATTGAAAATATAAATATCAGAAGCTCTTCCCCAGTTATTTTGGTTCGATGATGATCCGGGAGCCGACAGTCGTGGCCATTCTGCATCAGGATTTACCGGCGTCCAGAAATCTAACTGATGCTGGTAGATTACATACGAATAATTCGCATGGAAAGGCTCAACCAATTCACCACGCAGGAACATATCGCGTTTACCTACTCCCTGAATTAAAACACCAAGGTCAAATCCCTTCCAGCTAAGGTCGTAGTTTAAGCCAAAAGTATATCGAGGAAATGCGTTTCCAAGAACCTGGCGGTCCTTATCGTCAATCACTCCGTCGTCATTTGAATCTACATATTTTACATCGCCCGGTTCAACAGTTGCGCCAATTGGTAAAGCACTGTTCTCAATCTCCTGGTAACTTCCGAAATAGCCATCGGTTTTGTAACCAAAGTACGATCCCAAGGCTTCGCCTTCGCGAATTAATTTGCGTAACTGGTCGTTGGAATCAATTTGTTCGTTTCCACCAAAATCAACCACTTCATTCTTTGCATCGGCCACATTAAGTCTCACATTGTGGTCAAACGCCCCAGTTTTTGCGTGATAATTAATAGTAGCTTCCCATCCGCGGTTTCTCATTTCGCCTGCATTTTCTTTAGCAACCGCACCACCAAACACTGATGGAACAACCGGTGTCAACAGAATTTGAGAAGTGAGTTTGTTAAAATAATCGACTGAAACCGACAGTTTATAATCAAAGAATGTAGCATCTGCTCCGATGTTAAAATTGGCAGACTGTTCCCATTGAAGAATACTGTTTCCAAAGTCGAAACCTGTGCCCGATACAGCTTCGTTATTGAAACCGTAACTGTTGTTATACACTGTGTAGGTTGTAAAATACGAGTAATCATCAACATTCTGGTTACCAAGTACACCATACGAACTACGCAATTTCAAGTCACCGACATTGCTTTTGTAGTTGTCCATGAAACTTTCTTCAGACAAACGCCAACCTGCTGTAAACGATGGGAAAAATCCCCAGCGGTAATCTTTCGAAAATTTAGACGAACCATCGTATCTGAAACTGAATTCGCCATAATATTTGTCTTTGTAGTTATAGCCTGCACGACCAAAAACGGAATAAATACTTCTTTCCTGTGTTTGTGCAGGTGTGTTGTAGCTCCCCGGATCAATTTCGGTATCCGACTGCGGCAACCCGAGATCGGGATCAGTATATTTCATTCTTATTTCGTTCGCCTGACGGGTGTACGATTCATTGGAAACACCTATCAAACCCGAAACATTATGATCTTCTTTGAACGTACGGTTGTATTCCAACAAAAATTGAGTATTCAGAATGTACCTTTTCTCGTTGTAATCTTCGGTAGGTCTGGTATCGTTGGCATACGAGTTTGGCTTTTCAGCCGTTTCGCTTGAGTAGAAAGGAACTTCCAGCCCCCGAATAAAACGGTGGTTAGCTCCTAAATCCAAACCAACCATTCCTGTTGCTTTTAAACCTTTGGCCAGGTCCAGTTCCATGTTCAGACTACCCAAAAAGTTATCTTCATCTTTTTTCTGGAAACCGCCTGCTTCCAATTGTCCCAGCGGGTTAAACTGCGAAAGTACATCGTTAATCAGGTACTTTCCATTATCAGCTTTCATTTTGTAGTTGTAGTAAGGCGGAATACGCGAACCATCAACAATAAGAAATGCGGTGCTGGCATTAGGTGCTTTCTGCATGGTGCGGTTATACGCCATTAAAGCACTTAATTTCAATTTACCGTAATCGCTCACTAAATTGGTTCTGAAATTATAACGCTCGATGCCAAAGTTGCCTACAAAGTTGCTTTCCTGGTTATAATATCCGGCTGAAACCATGTAGGTTGAATTCTCGGAACCACCTGAAATGCTGGCATTATAATTTTGCTGTAAAGCGCTTTGCAAAATTCCGTCAAGAAACCATTCTCCGTCTCCATTTTCCTGGAAATCCCTGATTTCGGCAGGAGTATATTTTGGCGATGATCCCACATTCAAAAGTGCCTGGTTTTTTAACAAAGCATTCTCATATCCTTTTACAGGCTGGAATAATACTTCCGGATTTTGAAAACCTGTCATTGTAGTCAGACGTACAACCGGCTTCCCGCTTTTTACTCCTTTCTTTGTGGTTACAAGGATAACCCCATTTGATGAACGCGATCCATAAATAGCAGCACTACCGGCATCCTTCAATACCGATACATTTTCAATATCGGCCGGATTCAGGTTGTTCAAACTCCCCATCTCGGTAATCATTCCATCAATTACAACTAAGGGGTTATTGTTATTCATGGTGCTTACCCCACGAATGTTAATATTCATACTGTTGTCGTTCGGGTTCATGCTTCGTTGCTGAATGATCAGGTTGGCAGAAGCACCTTGTAAAGCCTGAACTGCATTTGCAACCGGACGGTCTTCAATCAGATCGGAATTAACCTGATCGACAGAACCAATCAGGTTTTTCTTTTGCATGGTTCCATAGCCAATAACAACAACCTCTTCAATGCCAATTGCATCTTCCTGCATCACCACCGAAATGTTGGTTTGATTGCCAACAACTATTTCCTGGGAAAGCATCCCAACAAATGAGAATGCCAGCACAGCATCAGGCTCCACATTACTTACCTCGAAATTACCATCAATGTCGGTAACTGTTCCCTGGGTTGTACCTTTTACAATCACGGTTACCCCTGGAATTGGCTGACCATCAGGTCCGGTAACTTGTCCTTTAACAAATTGTTGTTGCATCGCCGATAAATCAATGCTGTTATCATCGCCTTTAAATAAAGCGACCTGTCTGCCAACAATTTTGTATTCGACACCGGTTCCTTCGAAAATCTGATCCAGAATTCGCTCAATGTCCGTATTTCTAAAATTTACCGACACCTTTCTTTCTGCATCGATAGCATCCTCAGAGTAGAAAAAATGAAACTCACTTTGACTCTCAATTTCTTCGAGGACACTTTTTATATCTGTATTTTTCAGCTCAACCGATAACCGGGTTATCTGTGAATAGCTTTCATTAGCCAGTACTGAAAAAACACTTACACATAACAAAAACAAAGTTACTTTCATAAGTCTTAAAAGTTTTAAGAAGAAAGTCCCCAAAGGGATTTCCTTCAATCTCTTTTTTTTCATAGATTTGACGTATTAAGATTAATAATTTTATTAATTATTTTTCAGAGGTGGGGAAGTTCGTGGCTTCCCTACTTCTTCTTGTTTGAGGGCTCGTTTTACTGGATTATTTCATAGGCAGATTTATTATTTTACAGGTTTAATTATTAGCTTTCTTTCATTCTTATCGTAGGAATATTTCAGCGACATTGTTATCTCCAGCAAATCCATCACTTCAGTAATCGATTCATATTCTATCGTTGCCGTTAATTTCTTATCTGAAATAAACTTATCATCAATTTCTATCGAAATATTATACCATCGCTCCAGGCGTTCAACAACATCTTTCAACGATTCGTTTTTGAAAATCAACTTGTTATTTATCCACGATGAATATATTTCAGTATCCACTTTCTCAACATGAATTGCTGATGTTGACGCGTCGATAACAGCATGCTCGCCTGGCTCCAGAATTTGCTGTACACCGGAGTTCGAAATCAATTGTACTTTTCCCCTTTCCAAGGTTACTTCAGGGTTGGTATTTGAATAGCTCATCACATTAAAAGCTGTACCGAGTACATTTACACTTACATTGTTAGCCTGAACTTCAAATGGTGTTTTGCTCTTTTTCACATCAAAATAGGCTTCTCCTGTAAGTTTTACCAAACGCTTGTTTCCGTCAAATTTGTGAGGGAATTGCAAGGTAGAACCTGAATTTAACCAAACTTCAGAGCTGTCGGGCAATACAAAATGAGTTTTTGATGCCAGCGGCGTTGAGATGGTTTGCATCTCAGTATAAACCTCCGTTTTATTGAGCGTAAAAAAAAGAGCAATAGCCAAAGGAATAAGAAGGACTGCCGCAACACGTGTTATATAAGTAAATAATTTACGGGTTTTGCGTGATCCTGTTTCCTTGTTATTTATTTCAAAATGTATTTTATGCAGTGTATCCGATAAATCGGGAGTCTCTCCTTCATTCGCCTTCTGGCTTTTCCAATGCTCCAGCATATTAGCATCTAAAACCGGTTTCTTGTCCGGCTTAATAAAGAGTTCAACAAAACTCTGAAACTCAGTTTCAGTACAGTTGTTTTCGAGATATTTCGTATAAAATTCCTTCATATATTCTTGTAGTCACTTGTTAAACGCGTAAAGTATAAAAAACCCCTGCTTCGGTTTTACATTTTTTTCAATTTTATTTTCAAACGAATTTTGCTCCCTTTTGATGGTTCCACCAGAATCTAAAAACATTTTATAGATTTGTGCTTTGGCAAGCAAACAGATACAGATGAACAAAGACAAACTGATAAATAGGTTTATTAGTGGCGATAAAACCGCTATTAATGACTTATATGCAGAATATAGTCCGAGGCTTTATCGCTTTGCAATGGCTTACCTAAAATCAGAATCAGAGGTTCTCGACATCGTACAGGAAGTATTTGTGAACCTATGGATCAACCGCAACAAATTAAAGAAAGACTCTAATCTTGATGCTTACTTGTTTACAGTTACCAAAAACACTATTATATCAGTTTTTCGCAAAAAGCTTTCTGAAAAGGACTACCTCGAACATTTAAAGCATAAGGTAATTATTAATAGTATTGATACTGAATCGCAGTTCAACTACAACCAGCTTTCAAAAGAACTGGAGAACTTAATCGAACAACTTCCTCCGCAGCGAAAAAAAATCTACCAACTTAGTAAAGTACAGGGTTTACCAAATAACACAATAGCAATGGAGCTCGGTATTTCAGTAAAAACAGTTGAAGATCATTTAAGCAAAGCAAGCAAATTCATAAAAAAGAATTTAACTGAGCTTGGTTTCCTGGCCCTGCTTTTTATCGACCTGTTTATCAACTCCAAATAAAGGCTCTTGCAAGCCCCTCTATTTCATTTTTAACGCGTTTATCAGAAGATAAACAAACAGCAAAAGCACAACAAGCATTGCCCCGGTTTGTCCCACAGCGTCGGATACCAATCCCATGACTGGAGGCACGATTGCCCCTCCTGCAACTCCCATTATCAGCAAACCCGAAACTTCGTTTGCATACTCAGGTTTTCGCCGCAATGCAGCCGAAAAAACAATGGAAAACACATTGGCAACTGCCAGACCGGAGCAAAATATCATCGTATACATTAATGAAACCGGACCTGGAATAGCAACCATAACCGCCAATGCAACAATTCCTAAAACGGCACTCCCGATGTAAAATTTCCTCCCCGAATATTTCATCAGTAAAATGGCGCCGATAAAAGTACCTATGGTACGGGCTGCAAAATATAAGCTCGTGCCCAATCCGGCTTTCTCCAACGGCATCACGGTACGTTCCATCAGAAACTTAGGTAAAGTAACGTTCAACCCAACATCAATCCCGACTAATACCACAATTGCAAAAAAGAAGCTCAGCATAACCGGATCCTTCAACAAGTTAAAGCTTGCAGCAAAGCCGGCAGTTTCACTGTTTGATTGTTCTTTTTGAATTGGAGTAAGTATGAGCCACAAACCCGACAATAAGGTAATCAGAGCAAAAAACGGGAACATAAGTTTCCAGTTCCCAAATGTGCCGGATGCCACGCCTGCAACAATAGGACCTATAAATGAAGCAATGGCTTTTACAAACTGGCCAAGCGTCAGGCTACTGGTTAATTTCTCGCCACTAACCACATTGGTCAACAACGGATTCAATGCAACCTGCAATATTGTGTTTCCGATGCCCAGCAAAGCAAAGGCAATCAACACCATTGAATAACTGTAGCTAGCCAATGGAACCAACAAAGCCAGCAGTGTAACAACAATACTCAGCAAAACGGTATTCTTTCGACCCAGTTTGTTCATTAGCACACCAGTTGGTACCGAAAACACGGCAAACCATAGAAATACCATCATGGGTAAAAGGTTGGCCATTGAATCACTCAAACCAAAATCCTGCTTTACGTAGCTGGATGAAATGCCGACCACATCGGCAAAGCCCATAATAAAGAAGCTAAACAAAACCGGTAGTACGGCTAAATTCGATTTTTTGCTCATAAGTTTTTTGCTCGTTAGATTTTAGCCACCAAAGGCTCCATTTTAGTCCAAAATTCGTCGTCCAAAAGCCGGGCGCTTCCCACCATTGCTGCCGACTCCATCAGTTCAGAAATTACGACATCAACATTAAGTTTCTCCTCTTTCAAAACCTCCTGAAAAGTGTTACCAAACAAGGAATAGGCACCGGAAATATTTCCGCCAATAACAAGACATTCAGCATTGAATGTGGCAAGAAGTGAAGACAGGAAATTCGCCAGATTGCATCCAAAGTCTTCGAAAAGTAGTTTTGCAGCCTCGTCTTCGTTAACGGCATCTGCAATTTCTTTAACCCCTGCACATATTTTTCCGGTTCGGCGTTTATATTCATCTACAAACCAGCGTGTAGAAAAGTGGTCGTCGGCAATGCCGTTTTTATAAGGGATATTATAAACATAGCCCTGCTCCGGTACCAAATCTCCATCGATTACAGGAACTCCGTTGGTAAGAAAAGCTGATCCGAAACCCGTTCCCAGCGTAATAGCCATAACGTTTTTATAGTTTGCAGCTTTGCCGCCCCAGCATTCGCCTATGGCAAACGACAGCGCATCGTTCGAATACCTGAAGGGCATTTCAGCCGGCAATTCCAGACGTTTCTTTAATTCGTCGCCAATGTTCATTCCATACAAACTGTCGTACTTGGCAACGTTTTTTAACAAGGCCACGCCTTTTTTGTAATCAAAAGGCCCGGGCATAGCAAAACCAATTCCAACCAGTTTATCACGATCGGTAAACAACATCGTTTCAACAATTGCAACCGCCCATTTATCGAGAATTTCATTTGCCGATGCCTGGTTATCAACCTTTACTTCCGCCAAACTTTCTTTTACGATATTTCCGGAATTTATGTCCACCAATACGGAGCTGATGTGGCTTCCTCCCACATCAACTCCTATTGCAAATTTTTTAACCATAGTTATTATTTCATAAATGCCACAACAACCTTAGCTTCAGCGCCCGAGAAATTGCGAATGGTATAGGATTTTGCAGCAGCCGGCACCACAAAGGTTTCAGCAAACCTGAAAGTTTCCTTTCGTCCGTTTTCCGATTCAACTTCAATTGAAGTTCCTTCAACCAAGCTAAGTACGTGAAATTTCCCTTCGGTTTCAACTTCAATTTCCGAATTGAAATGGTACCGTTTTACGCGGTAACTGTGTTTTTCATGCGTTGGAAGTTCGTATAACTGCCAGTCGTTGCCCTCCTGAATCAGCCTTGGGTGAGAAACTAACTCTTTCGTCACCTTCTCCCCTTTGCGGTCGAAATACAGGTTTTTCATTCCGTGTTCGATATTCAATGGTCGCGGATTTCCATCCAAATCAGGACGCACCCAGTCGTACATCTTAAAGGTAAAAATGTAGGGCGTTGTACTGATTTCGAGCACTAAATTATCGATTCCCGAACCATGAATTGTTCCCGGCGGAATAAGAAACAGGTCGTGTTTATTGGCAGGTATCTCCTGCACATATTTTGTAATATCGATGGCGGTATTGGTATTGTAACTATCCCACAAAGCCGTCTCAAATTTCTTCGGCTCTATGTCGTCCTGAAATCCGATATATACAACGGCATCATTTTTCCGATCGAGAATATAATAGGTTTCTTCCTGGGTAATGTCTTCGCCAAAATGCTCTTTACAATACTCCGGACGCGGATGACACTGCACCGAAAGGTTTCCGCCATCGAAAGTATCGAGAAAATCAAAACGCAGCGGAAATTCGTAACCATACTTATCCTCATCAACTCCCATTATTGCATCTCTTTGGGCAAACATCAGAAAATCGAAGGATACTTCGAGCAGTTTCTGCGAACTCTCGAAAACAATTCCGTTCTCGGGAGTAATCAACTCGAACGACCATGCATAATTTTGTGCTTCGGTATTTAAACCTTCGATATTGTCTTTAATCCAGGTTCCTCCCCAAACTCCTGGCTCAAACCACGGGCGAACCCTGAAAAAGTTTTGGCTTAATTTTGTTAAAGCTTCTCGAAACTTATCTCCAGTCATCCACGGCCATACTTCCAACTGCTGACCATCGATAATAAAATCAATGTCGTTTAGCAGTTCTTTTTTGTGTTTATTCAACACCACCCAATCAACGAAATAATACCGTTTGTACATCTTCTTCATATCGGCCACCTTGCTTGCACCAAGGTTTTTAATACTTTCGGCACGAGCTCTGAACTGAAGTTCGTTTTTGGGCAAATCGATATACAATAGCTTTCCATTCCAACCTGCAAGAGAAGCTCCGGCACCGTAGATCACGTTAATATCTGCGTTTGCTTCAGCTGTTATATTTTTCAGTTTTTCTGAATCAAAATAATCTTCCAGTTTAATGGTCGCTCTTGTTCCGAATATCGAATCTTCGTCGCCCAAAAACGGAGAAATCAGCTCATCGATTTCATTTTCCGGTTTTAAGGCTGTTTCCACATTTATCCAGTTGGTTGATTTTCCCGATGCGGTGAGCGCATTATCAAATAACAACCTGAAGTTTTCGAAGTACGTTCCAACATAGCCGTTGATAATAATTGTACTTTCTCCTTTAAGCTTTTCGGCAAGTGCCGATAAGTCGGTTGAAATTACATCGCTCCCCAATTTTAACGAGGGATATATATCGTAGCCATTCACCACCGCGCCATCCTTTTCAACAGGCATTAAAAACTGTGTTGTTTTCCGTTTTTCCATTATCTAATATATTTTACTGCGAACTGTTTCGCAAAGAGAGAATTGAGTTCAACTAATTACTGATTGATTTTTGGTGTTCCCGACATCTTCAGTTTTAATTTGCCACCATTTACAATATCCTGAAATTTGACAAATGGTGAATCCTGAACTTCTCCATCCAACTCAATTTTCTGCACATAAACATTGTCTTTCGAGTTATTTTCAGTTTCAATAACAAACTGTTTTCCTTTGTAATAATCGGGGTTAAGCTGGATGGTAATTTTATCAAACAACGGGCTGCCAATCTGCATTTCAGGATCAATTGCAGTAAGTCCTTTTACGTCGAACAAACCAATTCCGGCCATTACATACCACGCACCAAGTTGCCCCTGGTCTTCATCCTGTCCGTAACCATAGCCGTGAATTCCTTCTGTTCCGTAGAATTCGTCGCAAATTGCACGCACCCATTTTTGGGTCAGGTCGGGTCTTCCCGAAAAGTTAAACATCCATGAGATATGCAGATTCGGTTGATTTCCGTGGTTGTATAGAGCTTTCAGTCCGGCAAAAGCATCCACTTCTTTTCCGCCTCCGAAAATATTTTTTTGCGATGCAATAAAGATGCTGTCGAGACGATTATTAAAGGTTTCCCGTCCTAGCTTCTTCACCAGCTCTTCAGGCTGGTGCGGCACATAAAAAGTGTATTGAATAGCGTTCCCTTCCTGAAAGCCAATCCATGGTGCCAAAGGATCAAAGTTTTGAATAAAATTACCGTCAAGATCTCTTGGCCTGATCAGTTTTGTTTCTTCATCAAATAACAACTTCCATCCATCAGACAGGCGGGATAACAATTTATAATCGTCGGTTTTGCCAAGGTGCTTGGCATATTGAGCTACCGCAAAACTGCTGAACGAATATTCCAGTGTGTGCGAAGCTGAGAATCCCGATCCTTCGTCAACGGTTATCCAGGCATAACGTTCGTCGTACGGGCTATAGCCGCGTTCCACAAACTGACGCACATCCATCTTTCCGGCACCTTCAATCCGGCCTTTCCACTCGATTTCGTTTTTCAACGCTGCTTCGTAACCCAGCTCCACATCAAAATCGCGAATTCCACAATTGTAAGCCGCAGCAATTGCCAGGCTGGTAAAATTGGTTCCCACTCCCGAAACATATTTACTGCACGCAATTCCGTCGCCCAGCCAGCCGGCATCTTTGTACACCAGCAACTGACTCTGAATCCAGTCGGAATAATATTCAGGATAAGCAATGGCCCACAATTGTGTCAGGTTCCAGAAAGCTCCCCAAATGGCATCGGTATTGTAGTGGTTATGAACAGGATTTCCCTTTCCGTCCAACTCAATTTGTCCCACTTCACCGTTATTTTTCGGATAGGCACCATTCACATCGCTGGCCAAACCACGCCCTAACAGAGCATGGAAAAGCCCGGTGTAAAATTTTACTTTATTGGCTTCATTTTTTCCTTCAACAGTAACCCTGCCCAGGTAATCCTCCCAGGTTTTGAGACTGGCTTTCTTTGCCTTTTCAAAAGTCAGATTCTTTGCCTCCGTTTCAAGGTTAAGTCTGGCATTTTCAACAGAAGTATACGACAAACCAACTTTAATGGTAACCGCTTCATTTTCTTTAGTGGAAAAGGTGAGGAAAACTCCGGCTCCTACACCGTTAATCTTCTTTTCGTTTCTGAAAATATCAGTTCCTTTAAAAGTTCCGTATGCTGTTGGTTTTTTGTCTAAAACAGCCGTGAAATACATTTTAACGTCAGCACCTTTCTGGTATTTTTTTACGTACTCAGGTTCGGTAATCACATAACCTTCAATTCGCCCATCTGCTGTTATAACAGCTTCCGCATCTTTTACTTTGCCGCTTTCACCTTGTTGGTTGCCAATATCAAAAAGAATATTTGCCGACTCTGATTCCGGGAAAGTATAACGATGAAATCCAACACGTTTCGTGGCAGTCAGCTCGGCTTTAACTTTATAATCGTCGAGCCAAACCGAATAATAACCCGCTGTTGCATATTCATTTTTGCGGTCGAAACGCGAGCGGTATCCGCCGTCAGGATTCTCAAGATCTCCGGGAACAGTTTGCAGTTCACCCACTGTTGGAGCAAAAACAATTCCACCCACCTGAAACTCGTGCAGGTTCGCAAAACCTTCGATTGAGCTGTCGCGGTCGTCGTAACCAACGGCTTCCCAGCCCTGCTCATTCCCGTAATGTGCATTGGTTGACGGAGCCAGTTTTGCCATTCCGAACGGCACCGCTGCCGGCGTATAAAAGAACCAGCGCGAATGGGCAGTTCCGATATTTGGGTCGACATATTTTGTTAGCTCCTGACCGAAGCTGTTTCCACAAAAACAACTTACCACCAACACTGTAATAAAACCTAAAATGCTTCTCATATTATTATTGATTTTTATTTTCTTACTCGTTAAACCAGTATAGGATAACCAAAAATATTTAAAACTCCTACGAATAAAACTATATGTTCATACATTTAATTCCTTGTGCAAACATATACAAATTTCTAAAAACTTAAAATATTGAGGAATATATTTTATTTTATTGTGTTTAGCGTATCTTTGGGCGCAGATAAATGTATAAACATGAGGTTGAACATAGATCATAAAAGTCAAACACCACTGCACCTACAAGCTGAAGCGCTTCTTCGGGAAATGATACAGCAGGAAGAATACCAAAATGGGAAATTGCTTCCTAATGAAGTCGACCTGTCTAAACAACTCAACATATCGAGAAACACACTGAGACAAGCAATAAATAAGCTTGTTTACGAAGGATTGCTCGTTCGTAAGAAAGGATATGGCACAAAAGTGGCCGCGAAAGGAATATCGGGGCGGGCAAAAAACTGGTATAGTTTCTCGCAGGAAATGAAAGCAATGGGAATTCAGGTTCAGAATTTTGAACTTCATGTAAGCTGGCAAACAGCCGGCAAAGAAGTGAGTTCCTTTTTCAGTATAAAGCCCGACAAACAAGTGATGACTTTAGAACGGTTGCGCGGTAAAAAAGACTTCCCGTTTGTCTACTTCATCTCCTATTTTAATCCGGAACTGGGAATAACCAGCGATGAAAACTTTGCAAATCCCTTATATGAGATTCTAGAGAAAAAATACAATGTAAAGGCTGCGCTATCCTACGAAGAAATAAGTGCGATTAAAGCAACACCATTTTTAAGTAAGAAGTTGAATATTTCTCATGACGATCCTATTCTATTCCGGCGCAGGCTTGTGTATGATGACAACCAGCGACCAATTGAATTCAACCTTGGCTATTACCGCGGCGACAGTTTCGTATTTTCTGTTGAGAGCGAGCGCAAATAACTGCAGAAATAAACAGCGAAATAGGTTTATCATTCCAGTTGCTTCTAATTCCTTAGTTCTTATTGATTCAGAAAAATTAAAAACCAAATGCCCAAACACTTTGTTGAAAATGAGATGAGATTTTATTCAATAAGTGAATAGTGATAAAGGAAATTACGCTCAATAAATGTGTACATGGACTGACAGACTATGCATTATGAGACAGGTATAGTCAGAACAATGATGTTAGAAGATCATTTTATATATATTAGCACAATATTTTAGAGGGAAAATTACGGCATAGGGACAGATGGCGAAAAAAGAAAATCCTTCATATTTTCTTTGGGAACGTTTTAAGAATGGTGACGATGATGCGTTTTACCGTATCTACGACCAGTATTTCAACGCACTATACTCCTACGCCCTCAATTTTTCGAAAGACACGTATTTTATAAAAGACTGCATCCACGACCTTTTTCTAGATCTTTACAAATACCGCAAAACACTTTCTGAAACCGACAACATTCAGTATTACCTGTTACGTTCTTTAAGACGGCTGTTGCATAAAGAAGGGACAAAAAGAAAAACGCTTCTGCACGACGAGCAACTGCTTCTTATAAACGATACACCGGTTATATCGTTGGAAGAAGAGATTATTGCCGACGAAACAAAAAAAGAGCATTTCAGGGCACTTGCCGAGGTAATGAAAAAACTGACGAGAAAACAACAGGAAGCACTTTCCCTAAAATTTGAACACAATTTAAGCTACCCGGAAATTGCCGACACGTTAAACATATCGGTTGAATCGGCCAGAACAATGATATACAGAGCATTAAAAGAACTACGGAAAGCCATAAAAAAAGGGAAAACGTCTAATTCCATACTACTGTTTTTTTTACTCAGAAACAGAATTCAAACCGGGTAGAAAAATTTTTCTTTTTTTTGTCTATGTTTTTACTTCCATCCACTTTATGTAGATGTAGATTAAAAGCATAATGGATAACAACGAAGTAAAAAAGGCATTCGATATTCTGGCAGATGAACAATTCAGCATTGATTCCATCATCGAAAAAACCGAAAACAAAAATGATTCGGAAGCTGAAGAATTGCAACTAGCCAGCACTATTTATTCCTTTCTGACTTCTTATAAAAAAGCGCCATCGTTACAGGACAAAGAAGACGTACGTAAACAACTCAGGTTTTCAATCCACCGTGAAAAGCGGAGAAAAACACTTGCACGATGGGCTGTGGCTGCTTCTTTCCTTATTGTTGCATTTTCGGTTTGGCAGATACAACTCAGCAGCACAAAAACTGACTTCAACAACATGGTTGAAACCTTGCAATTTTCGCAACCCGATAGTGCTACACAGCTGATTCTGCAGGATGGCCGCCAGGTTTTAATCGCCGAAGAAGAATCGAACATTTTATACGATGAGAAGGGCGAAAATATCACCATCGATTCCACTCAAAAAATTACGCAGTTGGTAGAGGAAAAAAAGCCTGTTTTCAACACGCTGGTTGTTCCCTACGGAAAACGTACGCACATAACACTTGCCGATGGATCGAAAGTATGGTTGAATTCAGGATCGAAACTGATATACCCGGCAACAAACACCGGCAACAAACGCGAAGTATACATCGACGGAGAAGCTATTTTTGACGTTACGCACATGGATGGGAAACCATTCTACGTAAAAACCAAAGACTTTGAAATAAAAGTTCTTGGAACCGTTTTTAACGTAAATGCTTACGAAGATGATAAAACCAGCGGTGCCGTTCTGGCAGAAGGTAAAATAGAGATCAGTCCAAATAATACGACATTGTTCAGAAATGAAAAAAGAACAATTCTTCCGGGAACACGGATTGTTTACAATAATGACAAAGAAACTTTTGAGGAAACCCAGGTAACGGTAAAAAACTATTTATCGTGGCGCGAAGGCTACCTGATTCTGGAACAGGCACCACTTGAGAATATTCTAAAAAAGATTTCGCGCTATTACAATGTGAATATTGAATTACAGAATCCAGCCATTGGCAAGGAAACATTTTCGGGAAATTTAAACTTAAAAAACACCGCAGAAGAGGTGTTGGATATTATAGCTGAAACCACTCAAATTTCAATAAACAAAGAAAACAATAACCTAATCATAAATCTAAACTAGTTAAGCCTATGTAAAACCACTTGTTTTATTTTAAAAATGAGAAAGCCTGCAGATGTTCCAGCATCTGCAGGCTGTAAAAATTAATCAACATTGCCGCCAGGCAATGTATCCTAAAATTTATAAATCAAACAAATTTATGAAAAAAAGTAAAACGAGGTATCCGTATTGCTCATGGGGCAAAGTGAGTACCCAATTTCTTCGGATTATGAGGATAACCATCTTTCTTTTGCTCGTTGGAATGAGCAGTGTTTTTGCCAACACTACTTATTCACAAAGTGCCAAGTTTTCGTTCCTGTTAAGGAATGTAACCGTGAAACAGGTTTTTGAAAAAATTCAGGACCAGAGCGAGTTTAACATCTTTTACAAGGATAGCCAGGTCGATCTGGAAAGAAAAATTGATGTGATCGCTGATCAATCATCGGTGAACGAAATTCTGGAACAAGTATTGGATAACACCAATCTGACCTATAAAATAATCGACAGGCAAATTGTTCTGGTTCCCGAAAAAGAGACAAAGCTTGAAGAACCTGCAGAACAGGACCAAAAACCGGTTAGCGGACGAATTATCGACAACAAAGGTATTCCCTTACCCGGGGTTTCAGTGGTTGTAAAAGGAACATCTACCGGAACGGTTACCAATGCCGATGGTGTTTACAGCCTGAATGCCCCCGACGATGCTATTCTTACCTTCTCCTTTATCGGAATGCAAACCCGGGAGATTTCGGTTAATGAAGTTCCTCGCGACATTGTTTTGGAAGAAACAGCCACCGACCTGGATGAAGTAATGGTAGTTGGTTACGGTACACAGAAAAAGGCTTCGGTAGTTGGTGCTATTCAAAACATCAATCCGGGAGAATTACAGATTAGTTCATCAAAAAATATTTCAAATACGTTGGCCGGTAAACTGGCCGGAGTTATTGCAGTGACCCGTTCGGGCGAACCGGGGTACAACCAGTCTAATTTCTGGATTCGTGGTATTTCTTCCTTCTCGGGAAGTACCAATCCTTTGGTATTGGTTGACGGTGTTCAGCGTACACTGGATGACCTGGATATTTCAGAGATCGAATCATTTTCGATACTGAAAGATGCGGCGGCCAGTGCCATGTACGGTGTTCGCGGGGCAAACGGTGTTATTATTGTAAATACCAAACGTGGAAAAATTCAAAAACCGGTGGTAAACGTACGTGTTGAACGTGCTATAACAGCTCCAACTCAAATGCCTGAGTTTATTGGTGCTGCCGATCATATGCAACTGCTAAACGATTTGGCTGCCGAAGAATTTAAAGTTCCGTATTACGAGCAACTGGCGATTGACCGCACCCGAAGCGGATACGATCCTGAATTGTATCCGAATGTTGATTGGATAAAGGCTATTTCGAAAGAACATGCTTACAATACCCGGGCAAACCTGAATGTAAACGGAGGATCGGCCATGTTACGCTATAACCTCACTGCCTCGGCGTATAACGAGGATGGTATCATGAAAAGAGACAATTCGCTTTCGTACGATACCAGCACAGGATTAACACGTTACAACCTGCGCTCGAATGTAGATTTGAACCTGACAAAAACTACATCAATGCGACTGAGTGTTGGTGGATATCTGCAAAAACTACGCAAACAGTCGAACGGAACAAATACCGTATGGGACTATGCTTTTGACACGCCGCCAATGGTACACCCGGCCATTTATGCCGATGGTAAAATTCCGGTGCGCAGTTCAAGGGTAAACCCATGGGCCTACCTCACCCAGTACGGATATGGCGTTTATACCAGCAGTAAAATGGAATCGCTGTTTGCCTTAGAACAAAAACTCGATTTTATTGCTGAAGGCTTAAGCACTAAACTGTCTTTTTCTTTCGACAACTACAGCTATAGCTCGTTAACGCGCAGTAAAAATCCAACTTATTATCTTCCGGCCACAACGCGCGACGATGAAGGAGAATTGGAGCTGACTTTATTAAGTTCGGGTTCTGAGTTTTTGAACTACGAAGAAGGAAGTGATTATGGAAACAACCAAACTTACCTGGAATGGATTGTAAATTACGATCATACTTTTAACGACATCCACAACCTTACAGGATTATTACTTTTCAACCAGCGCAGTTACGACGATGGAGGCATTCAGCCCTTCCGTAACCAGGGTATTGCAGGCCGTGCCACCTATTCGTTTAAGAATAAATATGTAGGAGAATTTAACTTCGGATATAACGGATCGGAAAACTTTGCCGAAGGGCAACGTTACGGGTTCTTCCCTTCGTTTGCCGTGGGCTGGTTGGTGTCTGAAGAGAATTTCTGGGCAGGCATGAAAGAAACCGTCGATTTCCTGAAAATCCGTGCATCATGGGGTCAGGCCGGAAACGACCAGATCGGTTCTGAAAGACGGTTTGCCTACTTAACCACAATGAATACCGAAGCCGACGGTTACCACTGGGGTAATACTGCCGACTATCAAAAAGATGGAGTTACAGAAGGTGAAATAGGGGTAAATAACCTTACCTGGGAAACAGTAACAAAAAAGAACGTAGGTATTGAGTTCAGCATTCGATCTGCATTACGTATTCAACTGGACGCATTTCATGAATACCGCGACAATATTTTTATGCAACGACGCACCGTTCCCACACAGGCAGGTTTGTTAAGCACTCCTTATGCCAACTTCGGAAAAGTAAAAAACCGGGGGGGTGAAGCTGCAATTACTTACAATAAAAAAATAAACCAAGCCGACATCTCGTTTTTTGCCAACGTAAGTTATGCCAAAAACGAAATTCTGGAATATGATGTTCCGGCAGGCCAACAAGGAACCCATCAGGACATTACCGGCCATTCAATAAACGAACTGTACGGTTATGAGGCAATCGGGTTGTATACAGTAGAAGACTTTGATGCTACAGGAAACCTGTTGCCTGAGTTGCCCCAAAACGAATTGGCAGAAGTTCGCCCGGGCGACATTAAAATTTTAGACTGGAACGAAGACGGGGTTATTAACTCAAAAGACAAGGGTTATGTTGGCGGAACCAACGATCCGCGCATGGTGTACGGATTTGGCGGAAACATTTCGTTACATGGCTTCGATTTTAGTGTATTCTTCCAGGGAGTTGGAGACACCTACCGCTTTATTGGCGACGAAAGTGAGTACTTTATTCCGGGATCAGGACAGGGTATTCAGGGAAATATTTTCACCAACTATACCGACCGCTGGACCAAAGAAAATCCATCGCAGGATGTTTTCTATCCACGTTTGTCGTATGCTACAAATTACAACAACAATGCAAATTCTACCTGGTGGAAGAAGGACATGAGCTTCCTGCGTCTGAAACAAATTGAAATTGGATATAACATTCCGGCTTCGGTAAAGAAAGATCTGTTTAAAGCATGTCGTATTTACATCAACGGAAATAACCTGTTAACATTTTCTGATTTCAAATTGTGGGATCCTGAACTTTCAACTTCCAACGGAACTGAATATCCTCCAATTAAATCAGTTATGCTCGGAATTGACTTAATATTCTGATAATGAAACGACCATGAGAAATTATTTTACAAAAATACGAATGATTATAATCATGGGAGTTACATCTGTTACCTTAAAAAATAAACAATTATAAACAGATGAAATCACCTATAAAATATAGAAAGATGAAAATACAACTAAAATATATATTCCTGATACTGCTGCTGGGCACCATGTTTTCCTGCACGGATTACCTGGATAAAGAATCAGATACAGAATTAACCATGGATATGGTTTTCACCGACAAAGACAGAATGGAAAGTATGCTGGCGTATGTGTATTCCGGTATACCCGACCCAACCTGGGCTTCTTTAAACCGAACCGGATGGGGCGTAATGGGCGACGACTGGACACCTTCTGAACGTTGGCAACAATGGGGATGGGATGCCATTCCTAAAATTACCGGTAACTGGAACACCGCAACCCCATGGGCTGGTGGTTACTGGGGAGATCTGCCTAAACGCATTCGTACGGCAAATATTTTGCGTGCCAATGTTGTGCCAATCGAAGGAACTACAATTACCGCTCAGGAAGTTGAATACATACAGGCCGAATGTCGTTTTTTACAGGCTTACTACTACAGTTTGTTTGTAAATTGTTATGGTGTTTGCCCTTTTCAGCCCGATTATATTGCACCTACCAATGGTTCGACTGAGGAATTGCTTACCGGACCTGTTCCCTACGATGAAATTATCGACTGGTGCGACAATGAAATGTTGGAAGCATCCAAAATTTTACCGGCAAACTATACACAGGCAATAAAATATGGCCGCGTTACTTCAATAATGTGTTTGTCGGCACGCGCGCGGATGCTACTTTTTGCTGCATCTCCGTTAGTGAACGGCAACCCTGATTATGCCAACTTTACTGATACTGAAGGCACTCCGCTTTTCAACAGCTCATACGATGAAAACAAATGGAAAAAAGCCCTGGAGGCACACCGATTGCTGATTCAGGAAGCTGAAGCTGCAGGCCATGAATTGTACAAAATGTATAACGACGATGGCAGTATCGATCCATTTGCATCAACAGCCTGGGTGCATGCCCGTACTTATGCAGATGGTAATAAAGAAATACTATTTGCACGTCCGCAAAACCAAACGGAGCTGGATCGACACATGTCACCATACGGAGCCGGAGGAAACGGCGGACTGGGAATGACCCAATCGTTGGTTGATGCATTTTTTATGGAAAATGGCCTGTCTCCTATTCTTGGATATGAGAACGGCGACAAAACAAAACCGATCATCAATCCGGAATCAGGTTATACAGAAAGTGGTTTTTCAACAAACGATGATGTAAGAAATACCGATAACTGGAACTGGTACGACGGCAAAGAAAAAGTAGCGGCAAAAGCAGGAACTTTCAACATGTATGTACACCGCGAACCGCGTTTCTACAATGCCATTCTTTGGAACGAACGCTATTACATCTGGGACCGTCGGAATGTTGATTTTTATCAGTATGGAAAAGATAATAACTACACGCACGACGCACCACAGAACGGGTATTTAGGGTTAAAAAGAAAACATCCCAACTCAGATTCTAAAAACGGTTCATGGCAATATCGTCCGGGCATTGTTTACCGCCTTGCCGAAGCCTACCTTAGTTATTGCGAAATACTAAACGAAGTAAGCCCCGGAAGCCAGGAAATTCTTACTTACCTGAACCTGATTCGTGAGAGAGCCGGTATTCCTCAATATGCAACTTCTCAAAAAGATGGTTATATCGCAGTAAATCTGAATGACCAGGACGAAATGCGTGAAATTATCCGTCGCGAGCGCCGTGTTGAACTCTGCGGAGAAGGTGTTCGGTACGACGATCTGAGACGCTGGAAAGAAGCGGATGATGTATTGGACGGAGATTTTTACGGTATGAATTTCTCAGGTACCGAAAAATCGGATGATCCGTCAAATCCTAAAGCGTTCTACGTGCGTACGCAATACCAGAAAAGGGTATATCAGAAAAAATATTACTGGTTCCCTATTTACCAGGATGAGATTGATAAAAATCCAAACCTGGTACAAGCACCTTACTGGACAGAGTCTGAATAATTGGGGAAATTAATTTAACAAAATTAAAACAGATGAAAAAAATTAATATACTATTCGTAATCTTCGCAATGACCATGCTACTTTTTAGCAGTTGCGATGAAGAGTACGATGTAAAAATTGAAATAGATACCGTTGAAGACGGCATGCACCTGACTCCCAGCGTTGAGGAGCTTACATTATCACAGGATTTAATGGATGAAACCGCCATTACGTTCAGTTGGGATCAGGCTCAGGAACGTATCAACAATGGGCAGATTAAGTATTACTTCAAGTTAGGTCTCCCCGGATTTACAACTGCTACCGATACCATTCCAATCGAAGAGGGAGTTTTTGAATACAGCATTACACACTTCGACCTAAATACCCTTCTTTACGGACTTGGAATAAATTTTGGAAGTACAGCCGAAATAGTGGCAGAAGTAATAGCCTCATCAAATGGAGATTTCTTTGTAAAACCCGAAATCTCAACCACAAAAGTGCTGGTAACCACTTTCGAGATCGAACCGGTAAACCTGTACCTTGTTGGTTCTGCCAATCCTAATGGATCGGAAATCAGTCATGGGATTAAGCTAACTGAAATTATCGAAGGCAAAGACATTGGTAATAAATATCAATGGGAAGGCAATTTACAGATTGGAACCTTTAAGTTCGTTAATTCCCTGGTTGAAGATAAAGGCTCATGGAGTATGGGAGCAAGTTCTACCGAATTAGTGCAGAATTCAACGAATAGTAGTTCTGATATGGAATTTACCGTGACCAAGTCCGGTTTGTATTCGATTATTTTAAACAAAAACGACAAAGAGATCATTTTTGGATATAAAGGATTTAGCCATGTTTGGGCCGTAGGTACCGGAATTGGTGTTGCATGGAATATGCCTTCTTCAACCGAGTTTAGCTGGGATCCGAGAAATCCAAGCATTTTCACTCTTGAATGTACCATGCAGGGCAACAATGATTTCAAACTGCCCTACAATGATCAAAGTGCAGGTTGGGGATGTCCTTTCCTACGCCCTATTGTTGCTAACGCAAATATATGGGAGGATAATCGTATTCAGGCAACCCCTGCCGGTTATGGTGATGATCTGAAATGGTGGGTTACAGAAGAACAATCTGGCCCCGCTATTGTAACAATCGATGCACTGAACGAAACCATTACGCTTGAAAAAAGATAGATAAAATCTATTCTTCTCTCTTGCTTCAATGGAGCAAGACACAATCATAAAATTTTAAATCGAAGGAAGTACTTTACGTACTTCTTTCGATTTATTTATACCTAACAAACCTTTAACCTAAGATTTCATGAAACCTCGGCATCTACTATTTTCAATAGTAACTCTTTTTTGGCTGTCCATAGTTTCTAACGAAGTAAAAGGTATCACTACCGGCACACCTTCAATTACCGGTTCAGTAGATAACACTCAAAATTATCCTTTCGAAACCGCCAACCCGGATATTAGTAGTGAGAATACCTCATCAAGTTCAATTAGCTCCGGAAGTATTTATAAAATCACCTCAAAGGCATCGGGAAAAGTACTTGATGTACTTAATTCTGAGCTGTCTGATAACGCCAATGTGTGCATCTGGACGGATACGGATTCTGATGCACAGAGATGGCGGTTAACTGCTGTTAGCGACAATCAATTCACCCTTACCAACATAGCAAGTGGAAAATTACTTCACATAGCCGGAACTACCCCCGAGAACCAGCTAAATATCGATCAATGTAAAAATACAAATGATGCTACAGTTTTGTGGCAGATCAATGAAAATGCAGATGGCACTTTTTCGATAAAATGCGCATTGGATTCAGATTTTGTGCTGGCTGTTGCGGGAACAGAAACCATCGATGGCTCAAATGTTGAGTTAAGCGAATCAGCCGGAGGAGATAGAGAAAGCTGGTTTTTTGAGGAACAAGACGCCAGAGAGGCAGCGCCAACACCTGAAATTGCAGATAAGATTTTTGCTGCCTGGAAAGCAAAATATTACGATGCACGCACAGGCGATGAAATAATTCCGAATGAAGGTTATTGGGGAGTGGCTGAAATGATGGAAATAGTTGTTGATGCCTATGAAGTGACCGGAAACCTTAAATATGCAACCATGTTTAGCGAGATGTACAATCAGGTTCTTACTAAATATGGCCATGACTGGATGTGGAATGACTTTAACGACGACATTACCTGGATGGTTTTGGCCTGTGTGCGGGCAGGAATAATTTTAAATAACCAAACATACATAAACAAAGCCAAAGACCAGTTCGATAAAATGTATGAACGTGCCAATCATGCCGGCGGTAGCTGGCTGACATGGAAAATGGGCGTACCCGGAACCAATTCGTGTATAAATGGTCCGGCAATGGTTGCCTGCTGCTATTTAGCGCAAGCAACAAACAACAATGATTATTATACAAAGGCGATTAAATTATACGATTGGTCGAAAAACAACTTGTTAGTAACCGAAACAGGCGAAGTGTACGACAGCTATAATTCCAATGGCGACGGTGCAACAAATTACTGGAGCTCTACTTATAATCAGGGAACTTATCTTGGAGCGTCGGTCATGCTTTACAATTACACAAAAGACCCAACTTACCTAAAAATGGCCGATCGGATAGCCAGGTATACAGAAGAAAATATGTTTCGTTCAAGCGTAATCTGGTACGAAGAAGGCCCTGACTTAGATGGTTTTAAAGGAATTTTAATGCGTTATGCCCGTAAATATGTGGTTGACTGTAATCGTCCAAATTTCATTCCGTGGCTACAATTAAATGCGAAGGTGGCTTATAACAACAGGAACTCTGAAAATATTATCTCTACAATCTGGAGTAAAAGAGCCGAAGAAACGGTGGAATACCGGGGTTTTAATGCTTCTACAGCTGTATCATTAATGATAAATTGTCCATATAAAACGACAACGGTTAAAGATGCTTATTTAAAAATTGAGTCAGAGGATTTTGATTACCTGAAAGGCATTATGATTATTCATCCAACACCAGATGATGAGACTTCTTACTTAGGAGGAATTCAGAACGGGTATCATACAGCTTATTACAATGTTGATTTCGGAACCACCGGAGCAGTAGCTGCTGAGTTCAGAATTTCCAGCCTTGCTTCAGGAAACAGTATTGAAATAAGGTTAGGCGCACCAAACGGAGAGTTGATAGGTACTGCCACAACTGACAATACCGGTAATTGGTCAACTTATACAACAATTACTTGTCCTGTTGAGAATGTGAAAGGCCTGCAAAATATTTACCTGATATATAAAGGAACAGGATACATTTGCAACATTAATAATTTCAAATTTATTGAAGCTGAGTCACCTACTTCTGACACAAACGGATTGATTGGTCAATACTTTTATGGAATGAACTTTGAAACAATGCTGCTCGAACGGATTGATCCGAATGTCAACTTTAATTGGGAAGAACTATATCCTGCAGCAGAAGTACCTGCTGATTATTTTTCAGTTCGGTGGACCGGAAAAATAGAACCGCTGCATTCGGGCGAGTATACGTTTTACATCACATCAGATAACGGACGCAGGGTTTGGATAAACAATGAGTTAATTATTGACAAGTGGCTAAATGACTACGATGTAACCTACTCCGGCAAGATAACTCTTAGCGCCGGTCAACGCTACGATATTAAGGTAGAGTTTTTTGATGATATTGGAGGAGCAAATGTTGTTCTCGAATGGGAAAGTTCTCAACAACAAAGAGAAGTAGTTCCAGGCTCTCAACTGTTTTTACATGCTAAAAACCAGGCAACAGCCATTTCAGGTTTAATCGAACAAGCAGAAGATGATATTCTGGTATTTCCGAATCCGGCAACTTCTTTCATTAAAATCAAACCAAACAATCAACAGATCATTAGAACAACAATTATTGATGTAAAAGGTCAGACGATTTACAGCAATAACAAGAAATATGATGATCAACTTACAATTGATGTAGCCAACTTACCGAATGGCCTGTACCTTATCTCTTTTGTTACTAAAACAAATAGTAGAATCGTAAGAAAATTCATAAAATAAACCGCTTATACCTATAGACTATATAAACATTCCGGATACTCTTTATTCCGCTTTTAATTAAGCTGAAACGAAAGGTTTCTGTTAAACAAGTAAATTTAAAATTATGAGATCCTACTTTTTTGCAATCCCCTTGATATTCCTTTTTATCGCAGCGTGTTCAAACGGAAACGATTTGAATATAGATGATGAACCCTCAAATGAGAATAAAAATTCAACCTACAATAATCCGGTTGTTCCAACAAGTCTGCCCGACCCCACCATTATAAAGGCAGCCGACGGGTATTTTTACCTCTACGCCACCGAAGACATTCATAATACGCCTATTCTCCGGTCGGTAAATTTAACCGACTGGAAACTTATAGGCACTGCCTTTACCGATGAAACCCGACCGAACTGGGAACCTAATGGTGGAATTTGGGCACCTGACATTAATTACATCAACGGAAAGTATGTTTTGTATTATTCAATGTCGGTTTGGGGAGGCGGAAATACCTGTGGTATAGGTATTGCAACGGCAACAAAACCGGAAGGGCCTTTTACTGATAACGGGAAGTTATTCCGCAGCAACGAGATAGGAGTACATAATTCTATCGATCCTTTTTACATTGAAGATGCCGGTAAAAAATATTTATTCTGGGGAAGTTTCTTTGGAATTTATGCCTTAGAACTTAACGATGACGGACTGAGTATGAAACCTGCAACAACCAGAAAGGTTGCAGGTACAGCTTTTGAAGCAAGTTACATCCATAAAAAAGGAAACTATTACTATTTGTTTGCCTCTGTTGGGTCATGCTGCGAAGGCGCCAACAGCAGCTACCGGACCGTTGTGGGGCGTTCGGAGAACCTGTTTGGCCCCTATGTTAACAAAGCTGGGAAACAAATGTTGGATAATGAATACGAAGTTCTTATTCAGGCCAACGACAAGTTTGTTGGAACGGGCCATAACTCGGAGATTGTAACAGACGATGCCGGAAACGACTGGATACTGTACCATTCATACATTAGAAGCACGCCTAATAAAGGTCGTGTTGTGTTAATGGACCAGGTGCATTGGATTAATGGCTGGCCCGAGGTTACAGGACAGTCTCCTTCTACACAAAATTCAATTCCGGTTTTTGAATAGCCCTTTTCTGACTAAAATTGGCTGATTATTTTCAAAGAAAAGAGTTTAACGTTTAACGTTAAACTCCTTAACAAATAAAAGACTATTCGCAAACTGAATTTGTCCCAAATCTATTTTTCGTTTAAAACCTTAAATCCGTTCTGTTTAATTTCAGAAACCGATTCTCATCTTTTGTGCAGAATTTTGCTTTTATTGACAATAAAAACTCAAAATTTCATACGCTCCAGCCTGAAGTACCAATTTATATAGCTTCCTTGACCAATTCGTATATTGGGTTTTTCTTGATTTGAGATTATCTTTGATCTTTATTTTAAGAATATTTGGACTGACTAAACCATGTCAAAGTCAAGTACAGATCGAATAATTTAATGAATCAAACCATAACAAAAGGAACAATGTCAAAAAAGATTTTACTTTCCCTTATCGTTTCATTTCTTGCTTACGCGACAATTCAGGCTCAGGATTTTGACGACAAATTAACCGATGCCAAAATGGCCATGATGGACGGAAATTATGAAAGTGGTTTAAATATGTGCAAGGAATTAATAGCTTCCGGCAACGCTGATTCTGCACAATTAGCCGAGGTTTATGCATCTGCCGGAATGGCAAGCGAGGCATTAAAAGATCTACCTGCTGCGCTGAATTATTACTCAAAAGCGGTTGAATTACAGGTTCCTCAACTCAGTATATACGACAAATTAATCAGTCTTTCAAAAAGCGAGAAGAATGATTCAATTTACGAGTTTGCTTTACTTGAAAAATTGAACGCATTTCCCGATTACGATGAAGATATAACAAAAAGTCTGGCCAATTTGTATGCTAATTCCAAACAATACGATAAGTTGTTAACCACCACAAACAAGCTACTGGAGTGGTATCCTGAAGAAACTAAATACCTGTTTTTTAAAGCTGTTTCATTACAGAATTTAGATCAGGTTGAAGAAGCCAAAGAATATTACAATAAAGTTTTAGAAATCGATCCGGATCACCCGGGAGCAAATATGACTTTGGGGATTATGCTATTTAATGAAGGCAGTGAAATATTTGCTCTAAGAAAAAAGGAATACGAAGCAAAAGCTAAACCCGACAGGGTTGATTATGCAGAATACAACCGCGGAATCGAAAAAGGAAAAGCTATTTTCCGTGAAGCTTTGCCTTATTTATTGAAGGCTTATGAAAGTGGTTCGTATCCAAGCCTGAAAAGGGTACTTTTCAATACCTACGTTTTGTTGGAAGAAAAAGAAATGGCAGAACCATACAGGTAAAATACAAGCTTAAATTCGTTACGTTTCTAATCCGTTTTTCACATCGAATAAGTAAGCTAAAAGACAGATCACATCACTCGAACCCGCACAAAACACTCAAGATGTGCACCTTAAGCAAACTCTCAATAATCAGATATTAAGTAACAGCAACAAGATTGTGAAATTGTGACACTTTTTGACGGATTACAGATTACTATTTCGTTGCTGTAAAATTACATTCGCAACATAGAATTTTATAACTGAACGAATACAACAAATCTTACTAATTCATTGAACGAAGTGAACACTAAAACTAACAGTATAACATTTCCAACTTGTGATTCTCGCAATTCGGATCTGGTAGGTGTAACGATTACAATACTGCACGCCGCTTTAGTATTCCTGCAATTCATTGTTTCAAATAAGAAAAAGTTTCAGTCAGAAACCGAATTAGGCAGTACTTGTATTTCAAAAAAAATAGAAACCAATAGCCATAGTAATTGTGAAAATCCGGTGCGGTATTCCGGAGGACCCTCTGTTGCTAATGGCTCATTTTTTTTATGTAGCCTTTAACTTGTACTTAAAGGTATTTTGTGGACATGCATTTAAAATTAACACAAACTATGAAAATTAAGATTCGGAAACAATTAAGGCACTATCTGCTGATGAAATTACTTCTGTTAGCCGGATTATTTGCAATTATTTCCTGTAAGGATGAATATTTATACGACAACAGCGAACCGGAATGGCTTGGTGCCAGTATTTATGATTATCTGAAAGCGAACGAGAATTACACGTATTATACCAAACTGATCGACGATCTTCAGGAATCGGATAAATATCGGGATGTACTGGCTAAAACAGGTAGTAAGACGCTGTTTGTTGCCGACGATGATGCATTCGAGCGATTTTTTCAAAACAATCCCTGGAATGTCTCAAGTTACGAAGGACTGAGTCTGACTCAGAAAAGGCTGATTATTAAATTCTCTATGATTGATAATGCCTACCTTATCGAAACCTTATCGAACTACTATAATGGAGAATTACAGGAAGGATCGGCACTGCGTCGCTCCACTTCTGTTTCAGTACTCGACTCCATTCCTCATTTATCGGGAGACAAGCTGCCTGACGGACCATTCTGGAACAGCCACAAAAACAAGGGCATGTATTTACTAAAAGATGCCACTTCGTGGCCAATGGTACATTTTCTGGAAGGATCGCTGAAAAGTGCACGAATAGATAACGCTGACTTTAGCTTAATTACAGGTGTTGAAAGAAGCCCCAACGATGCACACATCTTTAGTGTAAAGGTAAAGGAGCGCGACATCACATGTAAAAACGGATACATTCACGTTTTGGAAGATGTGTTACTTCCACCGGTTAACTTAGCTGAGTACCTGGATCAAAATCCTGATTCAAGAATTTTTTCAGACTTGCTGGATCGCTTTAGTGCGCCCTATTATAATGCATCGCAGACGAACGCATACAACCAGGTAAATCCTGAGCAACCGATCGATTCGATATTCGAAAAAATCTATTATTCCGCCTGGGATGGACGAGTACGTTATCCGGATGGCAGATTGATCGGCAGCGATTTATTACTTCCTTTTAATCCGGGCAGAAACGAATATGTTTCTTCTGCAGCCGGAAGTTCTATGCAATCGGATATGGCTGCAATTATAGCACCTACCAACGAAGCTATGACCGACTATTTTGAAAACGGAGCAGGAGTAATTCTCAAAAACCGTTTTGGAAGTTGGGAAGACACCCCGGATTACATCATTATGAAGCTGCTAAACAGGCATCTTCGCGAATCGTTCCTTGAATCGGTTCCGGGCCGTTTTGATAAACTGGTAGATAATAACAACTCGCCGATTCCAATTTCTCCGGGTGATATTAGCAGTTCATATGTAGGATTGAATGGTGTGGTATACAACACCAACAAAGTTTATCCACCGGATGATTATATATCGGTTTATGCCCCGGTGCTGCTTAGTGAAGACACTAAAGTATTCAACTGGGCAGTGAATGAAAATGAATTCGACTTGTACTTGAATGCTCTGAAAAGCACCTATACATTCTTTGTACCAACCGATGAATATTTCGAGAATTATCTTGACCCGATTGCTTATGCCAAAGATGTTAAGGGTGTGATGAAATACTGGTACAACGAGGAGACTTCTGAAGTAAATGCAACAGTTTATACTTACGATCCGCTAACCGGTGAAGTAGGTGACTCTGTAAATACAATCGACAATTATAACTTTATCCGAAACCGCCTGCTGGATATGCTTGATACGCATATCGTAATCGGGGATGTTGAATCGGGGGCCAAATATTACTTTACCAAAAATGGCAACATATTGCTGGTTAACGGAACCGGAGCGGATCTTAAAGTACAGGCGGGATTTGACATTGAATCGGGAACTTCGATAAATGTTGTGGAAGATGGTGTTTACCGACAGGAAAACGGAACAACCTTTTTTATCGACAAGCCACTGCAGGCACCATTGCAATCGGTTTATGGTGTTTTAAGCAAAACGCCTGAGTTTAGCGAATTTTTTAACCTGCTGAATGGATTTCCGGCAACAAGTGCCATATTCTTACGACAGACAAACTATTACGGCCTCGACTTCAACGTAAGTTTATTTAATACCTTTAATTATACAGTTTATGTTCCTACCAATGAAGCCATTTTACAAGCCATAAACGATGGATTGATCATGAACTGGGAACAGATCGATGCCATCCAGGATAGTGGAGAAAAGGCTGCCGAAATTGAAAAACTGGAGCGATTTCTACGCTATCACTTCCAGGACAATTCAATATTCGTTGACGGTGAAACTTTTTACAAATTGTATCAAACTGCCACGATTAAAAATGACGATGCAGTAACTCAATTTGGAACATACAAAGACAAATATTACAGGTTGGGAATCAATAGTGATGGCCAAAACATAACATTGAATACTGAAAATTATGGCACCGCCAATCTGATTCGTGAAGACGGATTATATAACATCATGACACGGGATTACATTTTTAGTAATAGCCCACAGTCCTACCGAGAGATTGACGGGACAGGAACCGGTAGTAATTTTGAAAATTCAACAATAATTACTTCTTCAACAGCAGTTATTCACCAGATTGATAATGTTTTGAGGTTTGAATAAAATGACAACAGATATGAAATTTAAAATAGTTGTAACAATTCTGTTTTTTTATCTACTCATTCCCTTCGTTTCACCGGGGCAGAGTACAAGAACCGAGCGAGTGGTAAGAGGAACAGTTACTTCGGCAACCGATGGCGAAACGCTTGTGGGAGCCACTGTTATTGAAGCCGACGCCCAAAAAAGGATTATCAGTGCCACAATTACCGATATAAATGGACAATATGTTCTCAAGATCAAGAATCCGGAGAACAACATCGCATTTAGTTTTGTGGGATTTGTCACTCAGGGCCAGAAAATAGGCAACCAAACAGTAATAAACGCAACTCTGAAAGAGGATTTGCAGGTTATTGAAGATGTAGTGATTACCGCCGAAAAGAAAGTTTCTGACGGAAACTTTGAAATTCCGCAGCGCGAACTTTCAACTGCAGTTCAAACACTTAGCACAAAAGAATTTGAAGGGGTTCAGGTAACCTCAATCGATGAAGCGATGCAGGGTCGTATTGCCGGTCTTGATATTGTAGCCAACTCGGGCGACCTTGGTTCGGGAGCAACCATGAGGATCAGGGGAACATCATCGATCAATGCCAATACACAACCTTTAATTGTTGTTAATGGTATTCCGTATGAAATTAACATCGATCCTTCGTTTGACTTTTCAGCTGCTAACGAAGAGCAATATGCCAACATGTTAAGTATTAACCCCGACGATATCGAAGAAATCACAGTATTAAAAGATGCTGCATCAACTGCAGTTTGGGGATCGAAGGGAGCCAACGGAGTTTTGGTTATCAAAACCAAAAAAGGCGCCCAGGGGCCTACCCGCGTCCAGTACTCGTACCGTTTCACTGTAGCCAAACAACCGAAAGGTTTGAACATGCTGAGTGGTGACGACTATACGATGATGATGAAGCAGGCTTACTTTAATCCGCAGCAGAATGAAAATGCAGCAAATGTTCGGGAATTTCTGTACGATCCAACATTTTCGGAATACGAAAACTTCAACAACAACACCGACTGGGTTGATGCAGTAACTCAGTTAGGTTTTAAACACGATAACTATGTAAATGTATCAGGTGGTGGCGAGCGTGCCAGATACCGTGTATCAAGCGGATTTTTAACACAAACAGGTACTGTTATCGGACAGAAAATGAACAGGATAACCTCGACTGCCTATCTCGATTATTCGGTATCCGATCGCATCAAGTTTATTTCTGAACTAACCTTCTTTTATACCGACAACCAACGAAATTACGACAATATACTGGGAATGGCTTATCGCAAAATGCCTAACGTTAGCATTTATCAGCAAGATTTGCTGGGAAATAAAACGGATGTCTATTACAACATATCGCGTAGCTCCAGTCTTCATCCCGATCAACGGGATATGCGAAACCCGGTAGCTGTGGCCAATCTGGCTACCAACAACCTCAAGAACTACCGTATCCGTCCGATTTTCAGGTTACAGTACGACCTGCTCGATCCGGAAATACAGACACTGAGGTACAATCTGGATGTTTCGTTCGATGTGAACAATGATAAAGTAAGCAGGTTTCTGCCTGCCGAAGTTTCTAACTCACCATGGAACGGCGGCGATATCAATTTTGCTGAAAGTTTCGATTCGGAGAGTACAACGGTTTTGGCGGATAACAAAGTTACCTGGCAGCCAAAAATATACAATCCCGATCATTCGCTGCTGGTGCAGGGTGCTTTCCAGTTCATCACAGGAAATAGTTCTTCACAGGGGATGGGCGTTACAAACCTTCCTTCAGGAACTATTGTTGATGCTTCGTCATATGGCTATTCAACAGGAATTTCGTCGAGTCGTTTTGCTTATCGTTCAAACGCGATAACATTCCGGGCTCACTATGTATTCAAAGATCGATACATTCTTGGAGCTACTTTCCGCAGGGATGGAAGTACCAAATTTGGTGAAAAATACAAATACGGTAATTTCCCGGGATTATCAGCCAAATGGATCATTTCGGACGAACCTTTTATGGAGTCGACAAAAAAATGGCTAAGCATGCTTGCCATCCGCCCCAGCTGGGGTATCACCGGTAACCAACCCGATGCTGAATACCTGCATTTTAGTCGTTACTCGCCTTACGGAACCTACATTGATATGCCGGCGACACGACCTACAACCCTACGACTGGCAGATTTGAGGTGGGAAAAATCAACCTCGTTAAACTATGGTCTGGACCTTGCTCTTTTCAATAATCGGTTGAATTTCGACCTCAACTTTTACAACAAACGAACAGAGGATTTACTGTTTAAAAATCTGAAAGTTCCAAGTTCATCCGGTTTTGGTCAGATTCCATGGCAAAATGTGGGAGTGATGGACAATAACGGCTGGGAATTGAACTTTTTCACACAACAAGCGATCAAGGTAAAGGATTTCACGATCGATTTTAACTTCAACCTGTCGAACTATGTGAATACAATCATTGAGTTGAGAGACGATATTCTTGCCAATTACAATGCCGATTACGATTACACCAACGGTACCTACCTGTCGCGTCTGCAGGAAAATAACTCTTATGGATCGATCTACGGATTTAGGTATAAAGGCGTTTACCAGTACAACGATTACATTGAAGGGGTGCAGGAAAATGCTCCTGTGGCGCGCGACGAAAACGGGAAAGTATTTACCAACGAAGAAGGCAGTCCCTTACCCATGTATTTTGCATATGGAAAGAGTAATGAATATCAGTTCAGAGGTGGTGATGCTATTTACGAGGACATTAACCACGATGGCAACATCGATGAACTTGACATTGTTTACCTGGGGAACTCAAATCCAAAACTGAATGGAGGATTTGGCTCAACTGTACGCTACAAAAACTTTTCGTTAACTGCATTCTTCAATTTCCGTTACGGAAACAAAATAGTAAACATGGCGCGTATGAATGCAGAGAATATGTATTACTTAAATAATCAAAGTGTTTCGGTGAACTGGCGATGGAGAAAAGACGGTGATGTAACTGATATGCCACGTGCACTGTACAATTATGGATACAACTGGTTAGGCAGCGACCGCTATGTTGAGGACGGTTCATTCGTTCGGTTTAAATACCTGACATTCAACTATTCAATTCCAAAAGCAAAACTGGATAAATATAACCTGAGTCAGGTCAGCTTTTACATGACCATCAACAATTTGTTTGTATTAACAAAGTACACCGGAGTGGATCCGGAGGTTGGTTATGGCTCATTTGGTGTTAGTGTGGATAATTCTCCAACCCCACGTTCAAAAGATGCGACATTTGGAGTTTCTGTGACCTTTTAAATGAATAAAGAAGAATATGAAAAAAATAATTTCCATATTATCAATTGCAGGTCTTTTAATCACCTCGTCGGGTTGTACTGACTGGCTCGACTTAAGACCTGAAAGTGAAATCGTTCTTGATGATTACTGGCAAAATGAAAGTCAGGTAACACAGGTACTTTCAGCATGTTACCGTTCTGTAACCGAAAGAGATGTAATGAGCAGAATGCTCGTTTGGGGAGAACTGCGTTCGGATAATGTTTGGTATGGCAGTGGAATGCCTTCTGACATGTCAAAAATGCTTAATGTCGATATTACTGCAGATAATGGCTACTGCCATTGGGGATCGTTTTATACCGTTATAAATTACTGCAACAACTTTTTGCATTATGCACCCGGTGTAGTAGACAAAGATGCCAACTTTACCGAATCAAAGCTTCATTCAATGGAAGCGGAAGTGCTCACCTTACGCGCCCTAATGTATTTTTACCTGGTGCGCACCTTCGAGAATGTTCCATGGGTTAATGAACCAAGTATCGATGATGCACAGGATTACCGCATTCCACAATCGCCCGAAGATGAAATCCTGAATTATATTGTTAGCGATCTGCAAACTGCTTTACGCTATTCGCGCGACAATTTTGAAACTTTGGAAAGAACAAAAGGTCGAGTCACCACCAATGCCATACGGGCACTTTTAGCCGACATTTATCTGTGGCAAGAAGAATACAGTAAATGTATCGAGATGTGCGATCAGATATTGAATGACCCCGAATCGGATTTAGAACTTGAAATGGGTGAAGATGTAATTTCAAAAGTTTTTTATCAGGGAAATTCCAAGGAAAGCATTTTTGAATTACAGTTTGACGACGACCAGATGTTCAATTCGGTTGTATACGATTATTTTGGTGGTTCCGGGCGTATGGCCGGTCAGTGGAGTTTTCCTGCCCCGCTGGTTACCGGAAGATATAGTCCGTTTAATTATGTGGTAGGTAGTGGAAAAGAAAGCAGTGAAGATTTGCGCGAAAAAGATTTTCTTCGCCAGGTGATCGGTGGCGACAGCTATTATGTATTTAAATACGCCGGTGCTGACAGGCGCGAAGATCCAACAACCGAAGCCAGTACTTACTTCTACCGAAATGTTACCGCAAACTGGATCGTTTACCGACTTTCAGAAATTTATCTTATGAAGGCGGAGGCAATGATTCAGCTTGAAAGTAATAAAGAGCAAGCCATTGAGTTGATAAACACCATATACATGAGATCGAATGTAGAGGAAGACGAACTTGGATTAATAGCTGATAATTACTCTACAAAACTCAAACTTGATGAGTTGTACATGCGAGAACGCCAGCGCGAACTGATGTTTGAAGGGAAACGATGGTTCGACTTGATGCGAATGGCACGTCGTGTTGATTCGCCGGCACCCTTACTAAGTTATGTAACAAAGAAATTTACCGGAGGCTCATCCGGTGAGGCGAACAAAATGTCGGTAATGGAAGCACTGTATTTGCCCGTTCATACCGATGAGCTAAAAGCGAATTCCGCTTTGGTACAGAATGAATTTTATAAGGTTCAGGCAGAGGAAAATAAGTAAAAGTTTAAGGCATGAAAATCCATAAAATGAATACAACAGTAAACAAAAATAGCTTAGCGAAATTAAGCTACAAGGGATTATCACTGCTAACGATTGTATTAGCGGGACTGATCTTGGTGATGCCTTCGTGTAACAGCGACGATATTGGCGATAACTACTATACGTTTACCGGAGAAACAGTTGGTCAGTATATAAAGAACCGACCGGAGACTTACTCCGAATTTGCAAAGCTTCTCGAAAAAAGCGAAGTTATGGGCTTATTAAATGCCTACGGCGATTACACCTGTTTTCTGCCTGATGACGATGCAATGATGCGATTTTACCAAAGCAAAGAGGCAAGCTCGGTGGATGATTTTACCGTGGAAGAGCTTAAGAAAATCGCATATGACCATATTATTAAAGACTTTGTAATAACTACTGATGACTTTGTTGAAGGTTTCTTGAATAAGCAAACCATGAGTGGTCGTTATGTTGATATAAGTATTTCGACCGGAGAAACAGGTCTTGTTTACACTATTAATTCAAATTCGACCATCACTACGAAGGATATTGAAGCACATAATGGGGTAATCCAGGCAATTAATGAAGTAGTATCCCCTACCGAAAATACACTGGTTGAGGCCATATCAACCGATGATAAATTTTCACTGTTTTATGAAGCATTGCAGGCAACCGGTCTGGATGTGGATTTAAGTGCGATTAAAGATGATAGTTATACACCACCTCAGGAATGGGTTGCACGTGAAAATGCACGTGAAATCTATAACTATGCCTGGCAGCGTGTCCCACGGGAAAGAAAATATGGCTTTACAGCTTTAATGGAAAGTAATGCTACTTATGCTGAAAATGGCATCAACAATTTAGATGAACTGAAAGCCTACGCAAAAGAGGTTTACGATGCTATGTATCCTGAAGATGCATCGATTACTGATTTAACGGACAAGAGAAACAGCCTGAACCGTTTCGTGGCGTATCACCTCCTGGTAAAAAAACTTCCGATGAGGCTTTTGGTTGAAAAATACGACAATACCGGGATGAATTACGAATCAACAGGTGAAACACACTCCGTAAAAGTGGTTGACATGTTTGAATACGTTGAGACGCTATGTCCCAACACTTTAGTAGAAATTCGTTCATTTCGCCCAACAAACGAATACAATCTTTTCAATATGATTCCTGAAACGGGTCAGGCAATCCGTTTAACAGATGATTTTGATAATGATGCCATAAACGGTGTTTATCACGAAATTGACGGTATTCTTGTTTTTAATGGAGAGGTGGAGCGGATGCTTTCAACGAAGCGTCTCAGAATGGATGTGTCCAGTTTCTTTCCTGAGTTTGTCAATAACAATATACGTATTGGAAATTCCCTGATCGGTGGTGGTTTATATTCCGAACGCTGGCATATTCCTAATGGATTTTGTGAACGCATTAATGCGTCTTCAACAACCGAAGTTCATTACTTTAATGCTGATGACCGTTTCTGTGACTATCAGGGAGACGAACTCTTCCTGGCCGGTTTATACGATTTCGATATTACTACAGTAACCATTCCACCCGGAACCTATGAAGTGCGCTTTGGTTATCAGCCAACAGGTGGCCGTGGTGTAGCCCAGTTATACTGGGATGGAGTACCTACCGGAATTCCGCTTGATTTACGTATCTCAGCGAACGATCCGGATATAGGCTATCAATATCCCGGTACCGATGCCCGTGATCCTGAAGGCTTTGAAAACGACAAAGCGATGCGTAACCGGGGTTATATGAAAGGCCCTGCCAGCTTTAGAGTTATTGCAGAGTGGTGGTACAGTGGTGCGAGTGCACGTATGGAAGAACAGGCTCTTCGACGGATTTTGGGTATCTATACCTTCGATGAGTGGAGTACACATACTTTTTCGGTGAAAGCTGTTAAATCAGGTGAATTTATGTTCGACTACCTCGAGTTTGTACCGCTTGAAGTACTCGAATATGAGGACATTTATTAGAACTCAAACGAGCATGGTAAAAATTATTATTCAATACAAAAGATGTAGCTCTTGCGAGTTTCGTGAACTACATCCGCAAATTGAAAATATAAACGACTGAAAAGCAATTAGAAATGAAATACAAACGTTTAAAGGGCTTCGTCCCATTATCGGCTTTAATAGGTGTAATCCTTGTAACAGCCTGTACAAAGGAATGGGATGATCATTACGATGAAGGTTCTTTTGATTTACCAGATAAAACTGTAACAGAGTACATAAAGGAGCAATCAGATTTGAGCACCTTTTACGGCATGCTGGAGACGGCGGGTTACGATGATATTTTGAATGCTTCGCAATCATATACAGTCTGGGCTCCAAAAAACGAAGCACTGAGTGGCCTGGACCTGTCCGACACTGAGTTGGTAACAAGAACGGTAAGGAACCACATTGCCCGAAGCAGAATAACCACATCGGGAGTCGATAATTCCTTTATTCGAATGCTCAACAATAAATACGTAAACTTCGCCCAGGAAGGATCGGGTTACACTTTTGGAGAGCACAATATCTCTAATGCCAATCAGCCGGCAAAAAACGGCTTGGTCCACGTGGTCGACGGATATGCACCATACGTATTCAATCTTTGGGAATACATAGGACAAACCGATGGTCTCGATTCATTGCGTGAATACATTTACGGCCAGTCGAAAGTAGTATTCGATGCCGAGAACAGTACAGAAATTGGTACTGATGAAGAAGGAAATGTACTATACGACAGTGTTTTTATTGTATCGAATCCGGTTTTGGAACGGCTTGGTAACATTGATATTGAAGACAGTACTTACACTGCAATTATGCCGGATAATACCGCCTGGGATGAAGCCTATTCAAGAATAGAAGGTTATTATAATTTTCCGGAGGATGCCGGTGGTATCGAGCGTCAACGTGAGGTAACCCGTTACACGGTTATCCAGGATATGTTCTTTCGTGGCCGTATCAGCCAACCCGAGAATTATGATTCGCTCAGATCAACCTATGGAAATGTATTCCACAATCCGGCTGAATTATTCAAGGGATTGGATTATGAATCGCTCAGCAATGGTCTTGCCTATGTAACAGATCAGATGCCATTCGAGGATACTACTTCCTTTTTTAAGGAAATTAGAGTTGAAGCAGAATACGGCTTTGGCAGAACTAACACAGGAAGTAATATATACACACGCTCAAGCTACGGAACAGAATTTACAACTTCGAACAATTATTACATACTGGTTGAACCGACATCAACCGCTCCGCGTGTGGAATTCTCGATACCGAATACGCTTTCAGCGAAATACAATATTTACTGTGTGTTCGTTCCGGCCAAAATTGTGGATCCGAACAATCTCACACCAACCAAAGCAAAATTTCAGCTCACCTACATAAGAAGGGCAAGTGGAAGTACCTTCATCAAACGTGTTACACCGGAAAACAACATAACTGATACTGAGGGACTCACGAAGATGTTTGTTGATCAGTTTGATTTTGAATTTGCCAATGTTATCGATGCTGATAATGACAAAATTTCGGTAAAACTGGAAGTAATTAACGATGTGTCAACGCAGGAAGAACAGTCAGGTGAATTCGACAGAACAATGCGCATCGATTGTATCATTTTAGAACCTGTAATGGAATAGGGTCTAACTAATTTATGAGATGATAATGAACATAGACACTAAAATAACTAATACGATGAGGAAGCAATTCTTGCGAAAATTCCTGCGTTCGATCTTTATAGCCGGATCATTGGCAATCGGTTCTGTAGCTTATGGACAAACGGAAAACACAGCGGTTGTTAATTCTACGGATAATGATACAACAGTTGTCGATCCATCGGCATACATGGTAAAGGGTATTGTTCGTGATGCGAAAACTCAGGAACCGATTGTGGCGGCACAGATTCGGTCACAAAACCATAAGTCAGCGGCTACTACCGATGAAAAAGGAAATTTTGAGATCGAGGTTACATCGCCCGGTGAAATTCTGATAATAGTTGCGTACGACTACAACATGCGTGAGGTTCCTGTACAAGGCCAAAACAGCCTCGAAATAGATCTTTATTCTGACGTATTTAAGAATACCTATAAAGATATTGAAAGCTTTGCGGGACCTATCCGTTCCGCCTCAACCATTAATGCAATCAAAGGTTCGAAGGAGATTAATTATCCAAATTATCTTTCGGTTGATAATGCTGTCCAGGCGCAAATGAACGGAGATTTACGTGCTTTGAGCCGTTCAGGTAGCAATAGCATGGGATCCAGTTTATTTATCCGGGGATTAAATTCGGTAAACATGAATGCACAACCACTGTTTGTTGTCGACGGGGTTATCTGGAACAACTATTTCGACGTACAAACGGTTCACGACGGTTTTTACATCAATCCGTTAAACGATATTGACTTGAGTGATATTGAAAGTTTTACGGTGATCAAGGACGGAACATCAATTTATGGTTCGAAAGGTGCTAACGGTGTAATCCTGGTAACAACCAAACGAGGTGTTGATGTGGCTACCAAAATCGTTTTTAACGCCTATGCCGGTCTTACCGAACCTGCATCGTCACTCCCAATGATGAATGGTGATCAGCTTCGGATATACACTACCGATATTTTGGCTACCGCCAACCTGAATATGCCAATTGAGGACATGCCTTATTTGAATGACGATCCGAACTTCATTGATTACAAAAAGTACCACAACAATACCGACTGGGATGATGAAGTCTATCAGCGAGGTATTGCCCAAAGCTATAACATTGGCGTAAGTGGTGGTGACGACAAAGCCCTTTATTACTTCTCACTGGGTTACACCGGTAACTCGGGTATTGTTAAGACAACCGATCTGCAACGCATGAATGCCCGTACCAATGCCGACTTCTTTCTTTCCGAGAACATTAAACTGGGCATGAATGTAGGATATACCAGCGTTGACCATACCTTACTCGACGAGGGTATAAATCACTATACGTCGCCAACTTTTTTGGCCATGGAAAAAGCTCCGTTTCTGAATCCTTATTCTTTCACACCAACGGGAACTTTAACAACCGACCTCGAAGATGCTGACTTTTTTGGTGTTGGTAATCCAACGGCAATTATTGAGAATGCGCTAAATACCAGCAAACATTACCGCCTTTCTATCGGTTTCAAACCCGAATTTAGATTATCTCCGGCACTGGTTATTAGTACACAATTCCAATATGCCCTCGATAAATTCAAAGAAACTTACTATAGCCCGATCATAGGTGCAGTTGACCGTGAAATACCAGGTATTGGAATTTCAGAAAACGTATTTAAGGGTCAGCAAATGCGTAACATTTCCATTTTTGATGATACACAGTTGAAATTTGACAAACAGATCAACGAAATTCATACCATAAATGCCATTGCGGGTGTTCGCTATATTTCAGACTTTTATGAAGCAGATTATGGAGAAGGACATAATTCCGGATCTGATCAAAAACGTAACTTGCTGGATCAGGTTATTCGCTTCACTCATGGTGCCAACAACCGCATAAAATCTATTTCCAACTATCTTTCAGTAGATTACTCTTACGACAACAGATACATGCTTTCTGCTGCCGTTGCTGTTGACGGATCGTCGCGGTTCGGGCGCGAAACCCAGGGAGGGTTCCAGTTGTTCGACCGCAGTTGGGCTGTTTTCCCTTCGCTGAATGCAGCCTGGCTAATCTCTTCAGAGACTTTCATGGCTAATAGTAAAGCATTCAACTTGTTAAAACTTCGGGCCGGTTACGGATTATCAGGAAACGATGATATCGAGCCTTACGTTTGGAGTGCATATTTTGAATCAACCCGTTACATGGACAGGGCAAATGGATTGATTTTGGCCAATATCGGTAATACCGAAGTTCAGTGGGAAACAACAGCCAAAATGAGTCTTGGATTAGATGCGATTCTGTTTAATGACCGTTTGTCCCTGACTGCCGATGCATACTACAATAAAACAAAAGACTTATTGTTTCTGAAATCGCTGCCCGAAATTGCTGGTAACGGATATTATTGGGGAAATGGTGGTGAAATGTCGAACAAGGGTATCGAATTCTCTGCTGATCTGAAGCTGGTCAACCAGAATAATTTCAAATGGGAATTTGGAGCCAGCATCGGACATTATAAAAACAAAATAGAATCGTTACCCGAAGGTGATTACGTTACATCGATGTATGGCGCCGACATTCTTACATCAGTTGGAAATCCGGCCGGAGTGTTTTATGGCTATAAAGCTCTTGGGGTTTTCACCAGTGGAGATGCAGCCTCGGAAGCTAATTTGAGAATTATTGACGAAGACGGCAACTCGCATTACTTCGAAGCCGGTGATATGCACTATGAAGACGTAAACAGTGACGGTATTATAGATGATAACGACCGCCAGATTATCGGAGATCCTAATCCCGACTTTTTTGGCTCGTTTAACAGTACAATTACCATCAAAAACTTTTCTATTGATGCATTATTTACCTATTCGTATGGTAACGACGTGTACAACGCACTCCGCGCCAACCTTGAAGCTGGAAGCTCCCCGGTTAATCAGACAACGGCGATGCTTAACAGTTGGTTTTATGAAGGACAGCAAACCAGTCAGCCAAAGGTGAATTACATGGATCCGATGGGAAACTCAAGTTTCTCTGACCGCTGGATTGAAGACGGAAGCTTTCTACGTTTCAAAACATTGTCGGTAGGTTACACCGTACCTTTAAAAAGTTCTGTAATCGAGGGGCTCAAAGTATGGGTTTCAGCCAACAACCTGTTTACACTTTCAAATTACCTCGGACGCGATCCTGAAGTATCGGTTAGTAACGAGGTGTTGTTCCAGGGAATAGACGCTGGGATGCTGCCACAAACCAGAAGCTATTTTATTGGAATAAAAATGAACTTGTAACCGGCTGAAGAAATTGTTTGTAGCAAGCGGAATAGAAAACCGTATTAAAGAAAAAAAGATGAAGAAATTAAATCAAATACTACTCGGATTGATCGTACTGACAGTTTTTGCTACCAGTTGCGACACCTTACTTGATGTTGATTCTGAGCGTATCATGTATCCGGAAGATCACCAAATCGATTCACCGAATGACTCGATCTACTCGATGATTGGTATTTTTACACAATTCCAGAAGTTGGCTGAGCCCTATGTATTGCTGGGTGAGCTAAGAGGCGATCTTATGGATGTCACAGAAAACGCAGGTCTTGATCTGCTTGAGATCAACAATTTAGATGTCACTGTGGATAATCCATACAACAAGATTGAAGATTACTATTCGGTAATAAATCACTGCAATTACCTGATTAATAATATTGATACTGCAATCATTTCAAACGGAGAGAAATCGTTGTTAAAAGAGTATGCTGCGGCCAAAACAATTCGTGCATGGACTTACATGCAGATTGCTATGAATTATGGAACAGCCAAATATTATAACGAACCGCTTTTAACTGTTGTAGAAGCACAGAAAGATTTCCCTGAGTATTCTGTCTCAGAACTGGTTCCTTTATTAATTCAGGATCTTGAACCGGTAAAATTCGTAAAAAATCCGGGTGCAATTTCATTGGGTGTTGATATGACCAGCGAAAAGATATTCATTCCTGTTCCGCTAATGCTTGGAGAGTTGTACATGTGGAGCGGGCAATACGAAAATGCAGCCCGAGAATATTATTCTTTAATTGAAGATGAACGCTATGTTGTTAACGACAACTACAGTTCAACATGGCTTGTAGACAATGGTGTTTTCGTGGGTAGGCAATATATCGATTACATTGATATTTTCGAGCTCACGAATCGCGAACAAATTACCGTAATGGCCGGATCGAAAGAATTAGGGGAAGAAGATGAACTGTATAACATTACGATTGAGGATTATGAAGTACTTCCTTCCCAGGTAGCGATTAACAACTGGGATGCCCAAACTTACTACTACAACGAAAATGTAACAACTCCAGGAGATTTACGAGGTGATCTGGGATCATACATTGGCAGCGACTGGCGTTTAATTGTTAATGGCAGTAATGTTGTCGGTGGCAGTAACAATATGATTTTGAAGTATTTTCTAATGGGAGAGCGCGCCGAAGATGCGAAGGCGGCTATTCTTTACCGGGTAGCAACACTTTACCTGCGTTATGCCGAAGCAGTTAACAGAGCCGGTAAACCCAATCTCGCTTTTGCTGTGATAAAACACGGTATGAACATGGATGCACTTGAAGTGGATACCATCGTACCGCGTCACGAAAAATACAGCACTTACACCGACTCTACCGGTACCTTCCTTGATTACGTCGATTTTAGCAATATTGCGTTCGATGAAAACATTGGGGTGCATTCCCGTGGATGCGGAAACATGGACCGAGCCGCCGATTATGTAATTCCCGCATTCAGTTCATTAGCAGATTCAATTCTTTATGTAGAAGACAAGATCATTGAAGAACTCGCACTGGAAACTGCTTTCGAAGGCAACCGTTTTCAGGATTTGATGCGCATTGCTTTGCGTCGCGGAGATCCGGCATTTTTGGCCGATAAAGTGGCCGCCAAACATACCGGTAATGAAGCAGCCATCCGTTCAAAACTAATGGATGAATCAAATTGGTATCTTCCTAAAAAATAAAGTGTAGTTAATTAGTTCTAAGTGGATATTTAAAGTTAATAAGAAAGGAAGGCAGCGTTGTTCTGCTTTCCTTTTTTTTATGGAATCAATCCTTCAAAAGGAAACATAAAAGGCTTGTTACAGGCTATTAATGAAGTGGACAGTATTACTGCCTATATTCAGTAATATTAATCAGATACCTAACCTGATCCGGAATTTCTTTGGATGGAGGCAACAGCCAGGGTTTACGCCAGTCTTCAGGTTTATATTCCGGTGTGTTTTTGAAAACAAGCCGTTGATTCATATTCTCAGGGATCAAAGGCCTGTAATTCCTGCCATCTCCCGGGTTCCAGACTACTTCCCTCGATACCGTATTTTGCTGTTCCTTTTGACGGAATGAAACAGTTGAAATCGCAAACCGGGGTATCCATAATTCACTGTTATAACTCCAGCTGATTTCGCTGTGCTCATCTTCCAGTTCAAAAGTTTCCGGATCACCGCCGGCGCTCAGGAATTCATCTGGCATAAGGTACTTTTTACCTTTATCGCTTATGCACCAACTGGCCCACGCCAAGCCGAATGTTTCTGCATCGATCAGCAGTTCCCCACTGTAAAGCGCCCATGGAGAATCATCCACCTGATCAAAGTAAATATGGTACATTCTTCGCCCCTCGAACCACGTAACACCTTTTAAAATATACTCATACTGCTTTCTGGCTGCCCTGTTAAGAAACGACAAATTGGCAAACATGGGATCCATTACCGGGATGGCTCCATTGAACCTGTTTTGAGGAACGAAGTTAATTTTATCTTTAAAGTCATCCGAACGAAACCTTCTTCCGCTATTGATATGGTAATCTGCTAAGTTTGCAGATGATGGTCTTTTCCGTCTCTGCACAAAAGAATAGTCTGTCAACTGATGCAGTTCATTTCCGTTGAACAACAGTTCCCGATATGCTCCTTCAAGGAAATAATCCTTTTTATAATAATTTCTATCCGTATATCTGTAGAAGTTTGATAGTACTTCCATCACATCCAGAACTGAAGTAGAATCGGGTGAAGGAACCAACATAACCGCCCCAGACATAGTACTGTCAACTAATTGCGTCAAAGATTGATAACCTGATTTTGAAATCACTACTTCGCATGCATCCTCCAAACACGTTTCATCAACAGAAAAATAACCTTCAGGCGACGTGAAAGTGCACCAATTTTTGTTAGGGCACATAACCATTGCATAAGCTGCTCCCGAACTGTCGGGTAAAAGTATGCGATAATTACCTGGTAAAAAAGGAGCATTCACGGGATCCCTCGTGCTCATAAAATCATCAACGGAATCTTTATCGAACATTGGCTCCATCATTTTATACCTCAGGGCACCCATTGCTCCTGTACTCGATATTCCGTTTGCTTCAACACGAAAGGTGGCGGAGGCATCGGAAGTATAAAATGAAAAATCAGCTTTGCCTGAAGAGTCGGTACACAATTTTGGAAACCAGGCAAGCGTATTTCGAAGATCACTCACAATGCTGTCTGCATCAGCGCCGGAATAATTGGGCTGATAGAACTCTTTAACCCGTGTGAAACCATGAAGCGTAATATTGGACAGGCCTTTGTAATTAGTAGGGCTATACAAGCCAGCTCCGTCTTTGGTATAGATCGACAGAATAGCTGACGGGGTACTCATATTTTCCGAATCACCAATTAGAGCTTGCAATTCGTCCGGTGGATTTTCCGCATCCGAAACCTCACTTGTATTAAGAAACGAAGCATCACTGTTAAGTGTCGTGCGGGAACCATATTTCCTCGGAAAAATCAAATCGACTGAGGTAACCACATTCGGATCAAGAGAAATTAAATCGGAGAGTGTATAACTGCCCAGTGCCCCACGTATCAATCCATTTGTACCTGAAGCAGCAATTAACTCCCCGTCAACAAAAATAAAAAAGCGGTGCATTTTATTACCAATTAGCCGCATTGATATGCTGGGAGAATTTGAAAAGGTAATCGTTGAAGATTGAGGTGGCGGACCAATCCCGCCGTATCGATTATTAATTAAAGATGCCTGCTTAGTCTCCAAACGAAGGTTAGGAAAAGCATCAGAAAGGATGGTCAATAATCCGTACTGCCAGGGCTTCTCCTCTACCAGTTCACTGATCCTCTTTTTACCGACGGAATGCTCAGGCGAGCCATATTTTTCGGTCATTTCTTCTTTTTGTGACTTTGTTCTTTCTCCTTCCACGGTAACTTCTCCAATGGAATAGTCGGTGGTTACAACAAATGTATCTTTCGACATTGCCCTTACCAGTTGCTTTTCCAGAACACCTTTCTCAATTTTCGGATTTTCCGGTTTGATCTTAAAAATATCCGATGTTTGGGATTTTCTGTATGCTTCTACCTGATTTTGATAAGTGTCGACGGACCTGGCGTGGTAGTTGGTGGTCAGGTTAATCATTAAATCTTTTTTTGCTTCAATCCTGTTTTTTGTTTGAACAACCGCCCGTAATGTGTCCTCAAAGTCTTTCAGTAAAAAAGTAAATTTCCCATCCTCCCCTACTTTCTCCGAAAAAAGTTCCATATTCTTACCACCGGTGACCATCGTTACTACAGCATCTTCCGGGATTCGTTTACTTTTTGGCGATTTTTGAACCGTACCTGTTACATAAATTCCGGGTTCTTCAAGGAATTCCGGAATTGCAATGGTATCCGAGAGTACTTCCTGCCAGAAATAACGCCTCCATCCGTTTGTTAACATCAGAAGTTCAGATTTTACATTTCCTTCAACATTATTTTCAAAGAGAGAACTGTCCACACTTTTATAATCCGGAAGGTCGGTATAAAGTGTCAGGTATTGAAAAATATCAGGTGAATGATAAGCGGCATCAGGTATTCGATGGGCATCGGTTACCGACAGGGCAAAATCACCGTCAACAGGGTTCCCGTTTGAATCAGTAACCTGCATGGTCAGTTTCACTTCACCCCGGGGGCGGTCTGTCAAACTGCTTTCTATCAGATTAATGTTGAGTTTATCAGCCCCTTTAACAAAGAAAAGCCGCTCTGCCAAAGGATTTTTAGCTTCATCAAACAAAGTAAACTGAACAATACCGGATCTAAATTCCGACTTATCAATTACAATATCAACGTTCTGTGTGTTATCGAAATCAATAAAAAAAGCCTTTACAGGTATCCCGTTTTGCATACTCAAAAGAACGGCTGACTTTGTTAAAGACAAATTCCCTCTTCGGCTTACATTCACTTTAATCTGTTCTTGTTTGGTCATTTCCTTTACAGAAAATGCCAACCCATCGGACTGTGCGTCAGGAAGTTTATACTGTTGGGGATTTTGGTTTTCAGTGTTAACCCTGATAAAATATTCTTTACCCGTCTGAGGGGTAAGCATAAAAAATCCCTTTCCTCTCCATAGGGTTTTTGCCGCGCTAATAATTTCGCCGGTTTCATCTACAACAAGTGCATCCAGGTCAATTCCCTCCCCATTTTCATTAACAGCCTCAAAAGCTACTTTCGAGAGAATTCCTTCTATCAGGGTTCCTCCTTCGGGGAAGAAAGACAAATGGATTTCAGACGAATATGCTGTTTCTTCATATTCAACAGCAGTATCATTATTCCCGGCGCTTTGCAGTGCAATTATATCTGGCGGCAACTCACTTGTTTCTGCATCAATATGAATCTGTTTCGAAAAGTAGTAGTCACTTCCACTGTTTCTCATCCAGTTTGTGTAGGCGATCAAATGATAGTCGCCCGATTTCAGGTTTTGATCGAGTAGTATGCTCCCCCACGCTCTTCCTGCATTCAATTTAAATATGTTTTTTTGGCGGGTGATTCCTACCGGCGAAACCAGTTCCAAATACAAAACGCTCTCAGATTGATTGAGTTGCTGCGAAGAAGCGTTTAAGAGGAATGCACTGAACCAGAGTTCTTCGCCGGGCAAATATACCGGTCTGTCAGTTTGAACGAAGATTTTTTCGTGATGATTGATGGCATGGTATTTAGATACTTTGGGCAAGATATTTTCATCTGCATTCTGTGCTGAAGCTGAAAACACAAGAAATATTTGCAGGAATATTATACCACATATCCTGGAATTGGTTAAAGAGGCATGAAATTGAAAGTTCATTAATCAGGTTTTAGGCACATTATTTAACAAGAAGTGTATAACGAAACAATACTGCATCCTTCTATTTGTTAAATACAGCAGCAGGGAACAGCACTTAGTTACCCGTTCATAAGTTCGATGATGATCATACCTAAAACTCCCTGATCAGAAATCCCTCTAATTCTTTAGTATCTTTTTTACGAAGGATTCATGATCAGTTTGAATTACAAAAAAGTAAACACCTCCCTTATAACTACTGATATCTATCTTGTTAACACCACGTGTCGTTTCAAAATTACTTATTTTTTGTCCGGTCTGGGTAAGCACGGAAATCAAGGCATTCTCTTCACATTCAATGGTAACTTCATCAGAAGTCGGGTTTGGGTATATAAGAACTGTTTCGTTAGCGTTCGGATCATTAACAGAACTGGGTTTCCCCATTTGAGTAACCACAATCGTTTCTGATTTTCCACCGTTCGTTACCACGTAAATTCGGTTTCGTCGGTCAGCAGCAGTCGGATTTTCATCGTAAATGAGTTTTAAGGTGTCGTTTTGAACACCTGAAGTTTCTACACTCATCCAGGAGTCGTAAAAAACCTTGGCGCTCCACAATCCATTGCTTTCAACCAGGATGCTGCTATTTGTTCCGGCCGAGTGCTCAATTGTTAGTCTGCTTTCTGAAATTGACAGCGTTTCTTCAAAAGGAATCATATTCCAACGCAAAAGATCGTGCGAAATAACTGATCTGAGGTAAAGATTCACATCGCTGCTCGTAGCCGACGGAAGTCCCCAAACAACATCTTTTGTTGAAGGATATATGATGGTTTTGCCATTTGGGGAAGTTACCGTTCTGAATAATTGATTCACACTACCGTCATATTCGCCGGTAACCGCAAGAGAAGTGCTGCCGGCTTCTACATACATTCCTGGGTCAGCATAATTGTTTATGGAGTACTCGCCGCTTCCCATAGCATTAAATACCCACTTTTGAGTATCGAATACAGAGTCAGATGTATATTGATACAATTTCGCGCCTTCGGCTATATCATGCGATGAAATATCGATGACCTTATCACTGAATTCGTTCCTGATAGTATAAACACCTTCATCCACAAAATCAAGTGAAATGGATGGCCATCCATCCTCACCCCAAACCAGTTTAGCAAGCCCAAGCGTTGGCCCCCCCTGATTGTTCGCATCGGGATTGGGATAAAATCCATTCGGATCGTAGTAATGAAAAGTTACGTAATCCACTCCATTTTCGCTGTACATTCCAAAGTGGCCGGGACCAAAATAACGATCCTCCGTTCCCCGCGAATCATCATGTTTCAAAACAATCGTACCCCCGCTGGCTTGTCCGTTAATTTTAAGAGCCTTTCCCGTTTTATCGAGAAATGGACCACGCGGATTTGATGATCTTCCCATCACCATAAAATAGGTACTGGCAATTCCGGCACAACAACCACCCTTGTTGTAAAAAAGATAATAGTATCCATCGCGGTAAATCATTGAGGCTCCTTCTCCCTCACCATAGACGTAGCTTTGCGGACCAGTCCACGAATTGGCGATGCTCTTGCCGGGAAGATTTCCGTCGTATGATTTTGGTTTTCCGGAAACCGAATCGATCTCTGTTACTACAATACCCTCTTCATTAAAAGAGCCGTATACCATCCATATCTTTCCATCAGGGCCTCTCATTAATGACGGGTCAATGGCGTTCAATGCCAATCCCGGCTGATACGACCAGATCCCCAGAAAACCCTGATCGACCCATGCGAAATCCGGATCGTCGGGATTGAGTGTTTTATTGGTGACACAACCGATGGTGGATGTCATTGTCCCCCATTCTGAGCACGAATAATATAGGTAGTACCGGTCGTTCATGAAAATGATGTCCGGAGCCCAGAAATTTCCTCCAAATCCTCCGACGTAACTTTTTATCCAGTCAGGATAAACAGTTTTTGTAAATGGTGTTGGTCCCGCCTGCCATGTAATCAGGTCGGAAGAATACATGCTGTAAATGCCATCACCGGTTCCAAAAACCCAATAGGTATCGTCGCATTTAACAATACTTGACGGATCGTGAATACCTCCGGGCCATTTCTGCCCCAAGGCGGAAAACGTGATAAAAAAGAAAAACAGGGATGGGATAAATAGCTTAGTGTCAATTCTGAATGTCATTCAGTAAAAATACAGAAAGTTAAACAGTTCGCGTATTTATCCGTATCACTTTATTACTATTAATAACAGTTTTTTAGCACGTTTTTAAAGAAGTTAGCATCCTAATTTTCAACCATCAAATCTGAACTTCTCAGTCATCTGTTAAAGTCAATATAAGAGTTGGAGAAAATCATGAAATGAAGAAAAATGACACTCCCTAGCCGAAATTACAAAAACGATATTTTGCTTGTTTCAACTCCCTTTTACCTTCATATTCGCTTTATCCTATTTCGTCTCTTCTGCAAGAAAATGAAACGACTCATCAACACCGTCAATGTCTCCCACTCTTGCCCAATCCTCTTTTGCTTTATCAATATTGCCTAATTCGAAATAACAGATTCCCCGCATTATCAACAGGCTTTGATCATGGGGCAAATACATCAATCCGGCTGAATAAATATTTAAAGCATGCTTTGGTTTATCTTCCAACAAAAACTTTTTGTTCCCTTTCTTGTAATAGTACTCAGCAATCTCAGCGAATTCCTTATTGAAAACTTTCTCGTCTTGTCCCAGTTTGAAGGTAACCGACACTTCTTTTTCCATGGCAACGATATCATTGTTGTTTGTGCCAGGCTGCCACATTCCACCGGTTGATTTTATGGCTCGAATAACGGCATCATCAATATCTTTAGAGACGCTGTTTATGACTTTAAAATCCAAGAGTTCACCTCTTTCATTCACAACAAACCGTACCACCTCAGTACCTTCCAACTGACGATCATAGGCTGTCTTCGGGTACACAATCTGATCTTCAAGATACATATTGAAAGCGGCATTGTAAGACTTACTTTTCAAATCTGTTTCCTGTTCAGGTCCGGTAAACTTTGGTGGAGAAACCTTGATCTCTTCTAAAAAATTATTCATCCGTACCTGTCCACTCACAACGGAGGACGCCACGATAAAAAGCAGAAATAGTATTATAGCTTTCATGACTTTAAGTTTAATGTTTCCGAATTACTAATGCTCTACGACTATCCTGTACTTATTCAAATTGCAGATTAATAATCTTAGATACCTAATATCAATTCTATACACTTGTTCCTCTGTTCCAAATAGATCATACGAGATTTTGCCTAAAGTTGATGCAGTCTGCAATAAATTTGAATGAGCTCACTGCGTACAAGAACTCCGGCTTTAATTATAAGAAAAGCCATCGGTTAAAATGAAACCGATGGCTTTAAACAGACTTTATGTCTTTTCAGCAATGTAAACTATTGCCGTTATCTTGTTTTAAATACTTTGAATGTCTTTGAAGTATCTTCACATTCAACTTTAATCAGGTACATACCTCTTTCCTGAATAGTTAATGTTTCGTGGTTACTTTCGATTGTTTTTTGAGAAACCAACTTTCCAGGTAGATTATAAACGGAAATTATACCGCTTCTTCCAGATGTTTCAACAGTAAATTCACCAGACGAGTAGGTAGGATAAACTTTTATTGAAGCAGAATTAAATTCTTCGATTGAGGTTGTTAAGGAGAAATTAACGGTGTAGGTATTTATGGTGACACTATCCTCAGCAGTGACTTTTATGGTTGCCGAACCGGGCAATGCAGCCGGGCTATTTATAGCAGTGGTAGCATACTCGCTGGCAGCTACTGCTACTAATTCGGGAATGGCAGCGCTATCCAGTTCAACGTTATATTCCAGAATAGCAGGATCAAATCCCAAAACTGTGGTGCCGTTCACCCGAAGATCTGATAACGCAGCATCGGAAGATAGCTCATACAGTTCCCAGTTGTCGATATAACCGGTACCTGAGTTGAAGAAAACACCTTGCGATGATTTTAATTTAGAACCAGTTCTGAATTTAACGTCTACATCCTGCCATGATTCTTTTTCATCTACTTCGTAGTAAAGATCACCTTTGGAAGCATCCCAACCGTAAACCCCCAACCCAACTTTTGGATTATTGGTTGGTAAATCACAGTCATCAACCAGCATAGCTTTTATTAGTTTTACCGCATCAGCCAAGGCCTTTTTCTGCACTGCCTGAGAGCCCAGTCCGGTAATTTCTTCTTTTTGATTAATGCCATACGGCCAGTAATGAACCGGAGCCGGATTGTTATCTCCTGAAACAACCTGAGTAGATCCTCCGGTGATCGCTTTGACTACGCTGTTTCCGCTCTTACCGGTCCATTTTCCGTTAACCATGGTACTTTGCCAAGCCGTGGAAGTACCTGAGCCAAAATAATGAGCCATTTCGTGGATGGCTGTTCCCACCCACATATACCTTGAATTAGCACCAAAACCTATCTCACCATGATAACTGGCCTGAGCTGTAGGAATACCTGCATTGTACACTACCCTGATGTTTTCTATAAATGGAGTGTATTTGTTGAAATAATAGCAGGCACTGTCCATAGCTGTTTTTATCATCCTGTACTGCTCGGGAAATGCAGTACTGTCGAAAGCCATAGTAAAGGTAACATTCCCCATGTTTTCCCCGGTGGTACTGACTTTGAAGACTTTAGCTCTCATCCGGTACGAAGTGTTCGTTTTAAGTTTACCCGTCAGTTTTCTATCCAAAGATCCCGAGCCACTTACTTTTCCACTCCTGCTTCCACAATAAACATATTCAGGATCAGAATTAATGCTCTTATTTCCCCAGCCATCATTCAAATAGGTGTTACATGTCGGATCAACAATCAGATTTTCCCTGTCCGGAAACAAGGGTTGGAAACATTCATCATTTCGTGCTGCCAACACTTGGATGCTGTCTGCAGCTGAACCACTTGTCATGTATATAAACCCGGATGCAGCAGTGCTTCCGTCATAAGTTGCGGTAACTGTTTCTCCTGCTGCCCCAGATGGCAGTGATGCGACAGAAAGGGTAATTCCCTCGGGCGCCGTTAAGCTAATTTCGTTGCTTAAATTATAAGCTGTTACCTTAAATACGCCACTTGAACTGATCTCGTCAAAACCAAGGTAATCCACTGAAGCCTCAATGGCAGGATTTGAAGAGCCGATAACCTGCAAACTATCTTTGACGTCGCCACTTTCAAAATAAATATATCCTGAAGCCGAACTTTCTCCAACATAATTTACAGTTAATGAAACCCCATTTGCATCGGCGGGAATCGATGATTTAGAAACGGTGAATCCTTCGGGACTACTGACTAAAATGTCCTCGATCAAACTCATTCCGCTTACGGTAATAGTTTTTGATTCCGGGCTGTTAAATTCCAGAACAGACTGTGACAAATGAATGGCGGGTAAGGCATACATTTCCCAGTTATCGATATATCCTGTAGTTCCGGATAAGCCGTAGTTATTAAAAAAGATACCCTGACTGGCACCCAATGTGGCTCCGGTTGTAATTGTAAAATCTATATCCTGCCAGGTTCCTGAAGTGTTGAATGTTTTTACAAAATCTCCCTGCCCGTCCGACCATCCAAACATTCCGATTTGGAATGCTCCTCCAATGGTAAATACCTGTGCTCTTATTCGATAGACAGCATTTGTCCTGATCTTTCCGGTTAAAGTCACATCCAGCGAACCCCCATTCGTTCCGGTAACTTTTCCACTTGTCGCCCCGCAAAACGTGTAATCCGGATCACTGTTGATGCTTCTGTTTCCCCATCCTGAAAAAGATGAAAGATAAGTCACGTAAGGATCAGGGACCAAATTGTCAATACCTTCATACAGTGGAGTAAAACAATCATTCGAATATGATTTTACCGGAACATCAAGAACACCGTCACCACTGGAAAATGTAATATTCCCATCAACCACACTAGTTCCGTCATACGTAATTTTTACTGCAGAATTGCTTGCATTTGCAGGAAGTGTAGTTGGGTTTGCCGTAATTCCGGCAGGTGTTGAAACCGATATAATGGTGTCCAGGTTTATCCCGGTAATCGTAATTGTTTCTTCTTTGTAGCGATTATCAAAAGCTAAAGACTTAATAGATGCTGTAATCATTTCTGAAGATTCGGCCCCCTGTTGATATAAAAACAGTACCTCGTCATCTGAAAGTGCTTTATTGTAAATGGAGTATTTTTGTGTGTAGCCTTTCCAAAGTGGATCGCCACTGTATCCGCTCTTACATAAAAATGCCTTCGCTGAACTTACTGCCGAAAGTTGGTTAGATCCGGTTAATGAAGTTGAGCCTACTTTTGTTCCATCCACGTAAAAACTTACGGTAGTAGCATCAATTATACTCACCAGTTGATGTAACTGCCCATCATCAATAGCGCCCGACGGATTATTAACGCCGTTCTCGGCCATCCATGGCTCTGTAGTATTACCGGTTGAAATAGCCAGACGACAATTTCCCCCGTTCGAAGGAGCGGTAAAAATGTAGTTTGTCCCTTTCCAACCATCGACATCGGCATTGCCAAAATAGATTAACATTGTATTACCCGAATTCTGCCCGGCTGAAGATTTAAACCAAACTTCGGTTGTCAGCTCAGAATATGTATTAATTCCTATTTCATTGCCGGGAAATGAAAGGTATCCTCCGGCTGATGTATTTAAGGCTTTATTACTTATTGTTGCCCCACCCTGTAAGGTTCCGTTTGCTGACCCGATAATATCATTGGCCGTTCCATCATCAAAGGTCCACTGATGTTTCAGGTTCTCATTTCCAGGATCAGTTTGGGCTCCACACAGAATAGGATGAAATAAAAAGATAATTGCAAAACTTAAAATCCGAACACTTGTATTAAAACGATTCATAATCTTTTTTGAAATCTGAAAATTAGTGGAAGATCAAATTTTTAATTCAAGCAGCGCTAATAATTCAAAGTTGGTTGTTTCACCATTTCTGAACATAAAGGGCTGTCGAAATTAAATTCGACAGCCCTTAATATAAGCCTCTTGAACTTACCTACGAGCAATCTAAATTTTCAACAATATTATCTTGTTTTGAAAACCTTGAATGTTCTGTATGTATCTTCGTTTTCAACCTTCATAATGTACATACCTCTGTCGCGAACCGTAACAGTCTCAAGGCTGCTTTCGATTACTTTCTGAAGTACCAGTTTACCAGTAAGGTTGTAAACGGTGATTGTTCCATGACTTCCGTCGGTTTCCACTTTAAAGTCACCTGTTGAATAGGTTGGATAAACCCTAATTGCGGATTCATCAATATCACCTACAGAAGTTCCGTTGTCAACAAATACTTCGTAGTTATCAATGTAACAGTATGTACAATTTGATTCGTAATCACATTTGTTGAAACTTATGAAATCATCGGTAGGATTTTCTCCGGTTGTAAAGGTAGTGTCAATCTGCATCCATTCACCGTTAGTGTTGATAGCAAAGCCAAAATCAGGATCTGCTCCTTTAGCTAAGAATCCGATAGAACCATCAACAGTTTTTACCATCACACGTACACGGTAAGTAGTATTTGGCTGGAAATCGAATGGCGACATATCCAGAGCTGCATCACAACCATCGCCACCATTTCCAAGTTTCATCGATGAACCACCACAATAAGCTTCATGGCCGTAAACAAGGGCTTTTGATCCCCATCCCTGCCATTTACTCATATCTGTCATTTCAGGATCAGCTACAAGATTATTTGCATCCAATTCAGCTGAACATGAGCCATCTTCAATTACGATATCAACTGTAAAGTCTTTTGTAACTGTACCGTCTGCTGAAGTAACCTGAATCACTACTGTTGTTTCTCCTTCTGTTAAATCAACCGCGCCATCACCCGACACAGTTGCTCCGGAAGTAGTAGGAGTGGCTGTTAAAGTTACTGCGGTTGTACCTTCGGGAACCACCACTGCAAAATGGTTGCTTCCACTTGTGGCATCAGGTAATACAGTACCAACATTTGAACTTAAAGATGATAGATTAGCATCGGATGAAGATAAATACTCCCGTGCACGTTCTGCAATAGTAGCTTTGTCCATTGCACCCTGCCAGATATTAAATTCATCGATGGTACCCAACCATGTTGGGTCAGCAGTATATCCTCCTTTGCATAACCATGCATTGGCGTTACTTAAGTTGGCAATTGAATTATTCTCAGATAATGAATCTGTTCCAACCAATTCACCATCGATATACCAGGCGATTTCAGACTCCGTGAGTACACTAACAACATGATGCTTATCTCCAACACTTACTGGGTCACCCGTAACACCATCTTCTGCGTTCCAAGGTTCTGTAAGGTTTCCACACGAAATTCCGGTACGGCTTTCTGTCCAGCGATCGGGTGTAAAGAAATATCCATTACCACCAACAGCATTCTCATTTCCACCAAAATAGGCCATCATAGTAGCGCCGGTGTTATCAACATCTGAAAAGATAAAGCCTTCCAGCGTAATGGCTGTGTATGTATTTATCGCAATTTTGTCAGCCGGTAATTCGATGTAATCTCCATTGGCAGCGGCAGTATAAACACCGTTTTCGATTGTTCCTGCTCCTACCAGCGTTCCATCAGCATCGCCAACAACATCAATAGCTGTTCCGTCTTCGAAAGTATACGAGTGCATTTTAGTTAAACCGCCCAAATATTGGCTTGCACGTCGCGCGATGGTTCCAGCATCCATTACACCCTGGTAAATATTAAATTCATCGATAGAACCGTTCCAGCTCGGGTCGGCTGTATAACCACCCTTGCCCAACCAGGCATTATCATTGCTAAGCGCTGCAATCGAATTAGGCTCACTTACTGCAGCTTCGCCAACCAAAACACCGTCAAGGTAGAATTTGATTGCAGAGTTTGTCAATACACTTACAACATGATGCATCTCACCCACGCTAACCGGACTACCGGTAACACCTTGTTCAGCATTCCATGGTTCTGTAACGTTACCACAGGAAATTGCAGTTCGGCTTTGTGTATTTCTATCCGGTGTTACGAAGTACCCATTTCCGCCAACCGCGTTCTCATTTCCTCCAAAATAAGCCATCATGTTTGATCCGGTGTTATCAACATCAGCAAAAATAAAGGCTTCCAAAGTAATTTCGGTATAAGTATTGATCGCGATGGTAGTAGCAGGCAGTTCTACGTAATCTGAATCAGAAACTGAAGTAAACGCACCATCTGCAATAATTCCGCTTCCAAGAGTTCCGTCAGCGTCTCCCACTACGTCAGCAGCAGTTCCGTCATCGAAAGTGTAGGAATGCATCAGGGTATATTCGCTCGGAGCTTCAAACGAAACAATGTATGTTTTAGTTCTGAAGCCGTCTTCTGCAGTAACTACAATTGTATCCTTTACAGCACCTGATGAAACATCAATGGCACCATCACCTACTATTGTCGCATTCTGATCGTTAGGAACAGCAGTAACATTAACTGTAGTTGTTCCTAAAGGTACAACAACTGTATACATCGTTACTTCCGGATCGAATTCAGGAAGCAATTCACCGGCATCGACATTTATTGCCGACAAAGAGGCGTCGCGCGACAGACCTCCAAGAAATTCATTCGCACGTTCCAATATAGTGGCGTCATCTAATCCACCTTCCCAAATATTATATTCATAAATAGATCCATTGTAGTTAGGGTCGTTCCAACCGTCAACTCCTCTGAAAATATTGGCGACATCAGTACCAATAGTTCGGATAAAATCTGCTCCGTTAGTTGATACTTCAGAAACTACTTCCCCATCAAGATAATACTTAAGAGAAGACTGGTCGAGTACTGCAGCAACGTGGTGCTTCAGGCTGTCATCGATTTCATATCCTGGCAAAGCTGCTGTAATTGTACTGCTTCCGTTATTTGTTTCTATCCTTGACTCATTTCCTGACCGTGATGGTTGTATCCACAAACATCCGCTTCCAGGTGACGACGTTCCGAAATAAGTTAACATCGTGAAGCTTGTGTTTTCCATATCCCCTGCTTGCAACATCACCTCAATTGTAATATTGGAATAGGTATTAAGTGCAAGGGCTGCTCCATCCATTGAGATCCATCCATCGTTGTTAGCACCAGCTCCGGCTACCGTCGCTTTTCCATCTGCGATGGAAATCTTTTTACCACCAAGGGTACCATTAACCGAACCTACCTGATCATAAACAGTGGTTGCATCGTAAGTACCTTCTTCAAAAGTAAATTGATGTCTTATACCTGGCTCCACATAATGAATCATATATTCACGTGTATACTGAGGATCAGATGCCGCAACTGTAACAGTTATTGTTCCTTTTCCATCAGAAACACTAATGGTTCCTGTACCTGATACCGTAGATGAAGGATCCTTAGCTGTGGCGGCAACTTCAACAGAAGTCACTCCTGCAGGAATTGAAGCATAATACGTAGTGTAAGCAGGATCGAAAACAGGAGTAAACGTTGCACCGGTCATTGTAAGGCTTGACAGGTGAGTCTCATACGAACTCGCAACATCTTCAGGAAACTTAAGGTTCCATACGGTGTATCCTGCGGCATCCATTACTGATCCAGGCCCTTTATCAGAGAAAAGAGGTGAACCAAGCTGAGGATTGTTCGGACTCAACATATTATTGGTTGAAGGAATATTCTGTCGAGCTACCGAAATGATCTTAAACCTGCCTGGAGCAAATTCATTCAGTATAAAACGGGCACTGTCGAGTTCATTCGAAGGAAGATCAGGATAAACTTCCAGATCATAAGCAGCTCCGGTACGGGAAAGACACATATAGTGGCCATCCTTATTCTGAATATAATACTGTCCCTCTTCTCCGCTCTCCACAAATTGCCAAATCTGTGTAGTTGAGTCAAGAACAGCTTCTTCCAGAACAACCTGGTTAAAAGTAGCGCCGCTTTCAGCTGCTACAAAACCATTTGCTTCATGCACCAGGTAAAAGTCGGTTCCGGTAACAAAAACGGAGGTGTATACTTCAACAGTATATACCGATGTGTTTGTAGCATCTTCAGAGGTAACAGTAATCGTAGCCGACCCCATTCCATCAACTAAAGTAACTGTTCCATTCCCAACAACTGTTGCATTATTCCAGTTCGCCACACCTGTAACATCCACTGAAACGGTTCCGTTTGGTACAATGGCAACGTAAGCTGTATCATACATATCGAAACTGGTAGTAAATGCACCTGCCGATAGATCAATACTAGCTAAGGTTGCTGATGCTTCACCCGGTTCAGGGAAAACATCAATATAATAAGATTGTTCTGTAACACCATCAAGAGCTGTTACAACAATTTCAGCAAAATCTCCTTCTTCTTTGTCAAATGTCAAAACTCCATTTTCCAGTTCCTCACCCAAACCATTGTATATCGTTGTTGTTGCACCACCAATAGCTGGTTTTGCACCAATGGTTATCGATGTTGTTCCATAAGGTACTTCTACTTCATAAAAGTCATTATCAGCAGTAAAAGCCGGTTCCAAAGCACCAGGAGTAACTGTAATTGTATCAAGTGTTGCATTGTAAAGATCAAGGCCTAAATACACTCCGGCGCGCTGACCAATGGTAAATGCGTCGAGCGTACCGTCGTAAATATTGAATTCTTCCAGCCAGCAATTGTAGTTCGGATCTGGCCATCCATCCGGACCTTTAAAAAGTTGAGCGATATCAGTACCGATTGTACTAACATAATCTGCTCCGTCGGTTGGTGTTTGGGCAATTACAACTCCATCCAAATAATAGATGATTGCGTCAGCATTCAATACTGCAACAAGGTGGTGTTTTAATCCGTCATCCACTTCGTATCCACCTAAAATTGCGTTAATCGTGCTGCTTCCGTTATTTGCTTCAATCCGGGTTTCTGTTGCAGATCTTGTAGGCTGTATCCAGAAACAATTTGTTCCCTGGGATGTGCTACCAAAATAAGCAAGCATGGTGTAGGTTGAGTTCAGCACTTCACCTGTTTCCAGATATGCCTCCAGGGTAACAGCGTTATACGAAGCCAGCGCCAGTTCAACACCGTCGAAAACAACATATCCGTCGGTATTTGTGGTGGCACCGGAAACAACACATTTTCCACTGTCAATGGAAATTGCATCACCAACCATGGTTCCGTTCAAGGTTCCCGTCTGGTCAAAAATGGTAGTCCCCTCATATGTCCCTTCCTCAAAGGTATAAGAGTGTTTAAGAGTTGCCTGACCATGTGCCACGGACGAGCAGAGAAGCCCGGCAAACGTGAACAAGGTCAAAAGTCCAAGAAGTAAATTTTTCCTCATAATGTATAAATTTAATTTGATCTATAGGTAAAATTAGAATGGAAAGTTAGCTCTATAATATTTCCTCAATGATCACATTTTCGACAAATAACAGTTACTAATTCGTCACCGGATTTCAAGCGTTTATGATTTGTTTTAAGACATCAACATTATCAACCACTTAGTAATCGCTTATGTTGAAATAGCTTCTGCTTGCAGCTAGTGAAGTGGTATAATCCATTAAAAGACCTTGAAAGGACAGTGCATCAGCCAAGGTTGTTTTATCGTGTAATATTTTAGCAACTATTATCATTTTCAATCCAAATTTGATCCGTTCGTTTACTGCTAATCCGATCGTGCAAGTGCTACTTTAAACGAAAGAAAATATTCTTTTTTGTAGCTAATTATTGATTCACAATCAACTTAGCCGGCAGGCTTCCGGGTACTTTTATAACATAAATACCTGCAGAAAGCGAACTTATGTCTAATGAATTTGAAACAAGCGATTTTATCAATGTGCTTCCGGTCATATCCAGGATTTCTACCTGCATTGGTTCTACGAAATTGAAATACACCGTCTGTTTTGCCGGATTAGGATAAAATATTACCGGATTTTGAGAACTTATTTCCGGAACTGACGTCCCTACATCTGGCTGATCAGCAGCCAAGTCCATAACCATCCATCCGAATTCATCGGTTCGCATTTCTGATTCTCCTCCCGACAATTCACGTTGCTTTATTATTTCAAAACTTGTATCTCCCGTATAGGAATATCGCAAGGTGGAAGCAAAGTTATCTTCAGCCGATAATAAGCCTGCAAATATGGCTGGCTCTGTATAAGTAGAATCATACGCTATTTCAAGAGGTATCGAAGAAATACCATTGCCCCCGGCGTTTCTTCCTACCGTAATGCGTTTACCATCTATTACCCCTTTTCCTGGATCAATAGCAAAGAAGTTGACCGTTTCAGCACTTAATGTTGCGGTAATCGCCTCTTCGCTTTTCAAACTCATTTCGAATCCGTTTGCTGTAACATTTCTTACCGCAACTGTAAGTGGATAAAAATTTGTTCTTGTACCGATTGTACAAAAAACCACAGGAGCCTGTTCAAATGCTTTGTTAAAAGCAACAGTAGTCCATTCACGTGTGACACCTGTTACCTTTTGAACCTCAGCCTGCAATCCCTGGAATTCGTATGTCCCGGCGGCTAACGACAAAGAAGCTAATAACTCCGATTTTTTAACCTGAGGACTGCTAAGATACGTCCATGGATAAAAAACGAAATCAAATGCCGTATTGGACATGCTATTGATTCGTTGCGACATCGGAAACGAATTATTTGCACTTGGTATTCCTAAAACCGTAACTGGTGGAGTTGAAAATCTATTGGAAAAATACGCCGAATTTATATACAGGCTATTCACCTTGAAATTTCCAACCTGAACTTCATTTTCGCCTGCTGTTTGATAGTAGGAAACAACATTGGAAGTCAGGAAATTACCCTGTGCCGTTTGCAGCATTAAACGGTAGGAAATGTTTCCGTATACTTCCGGATCGAGCGGATCAAGATAAAAATCCTCTGAATAATCCTCCGTGGTGTAAATGGTTTCGAAATTGCCGTCATCTATTTTCCTCTGCAGAACATACTGTTTGGAAAGTTCTCCGTTAGGATCAGTCCAACTCACACGAATTGAATTTCTTAATGAAAAATACCGCATTGAAAGTTCAGGGGCTTGGAAATTCCAGTGAGGAATAACTTCAAAGTTTCTGTTGAAAGCTTCCGTCGACTTATTGGCGGCATAGTATTCTCCGGCTTTTGTAAGTTCTCCGTTTAGAACAACTGCTCTTCTGTCCTCAACCCAGTTATAGATTGAATAACGTTCTATCCATGGCGTTTCATCAAAGAAATCGACAATAGCTTTAATTTTATCGTAAGCATAATTTTCATTGGCTGGTGTTAAAGCCGGTGTATCATCAGGCCACCATTCGTTGGTCCAGTTTGCCCCATAATTCCATTCTGTTATCCAGATAGGTCTTCCTGTTGCCTGGTGTACCCAGTTAAGCGAACTATAATAACTGGATGGATTATTGCCCCAGTACGCATGAACAGCCACAAAATCGACCCTGTAATTCAATTCATCACATCTTTTCACAAAATCAATAACCCAGTTAAAATCGGTTGTTGCAGGGGCTCCAAGCCTTAATCCTGATTTCATATATTCAGGCCAGGCAGCTATGGCTTCAGCAACTGTAACATCCGATTGCTCTGTATGGTCGGGTTCGTTGTAACCCAGCAGATGCGAAACATTATTCTTGGAATTTATTACATCCCAACCAGGCCATCCCAGATTCTGTTTGATAGGAACATATTCCGTATTATTTGTTGTTACTCCCCCGGCGTTCCAATCGTATCGCCAGGTGCTTTGGGTGATTTCCCATTCTGCTTCGTTCCATCCTGCCCATCCTTTTTTGGTTACCCACTCGTATTTAAATACACGGATAAATGAAACTTTTCCGCTAAGTAAATCCGGCAGGTTAACTTCCAAATCTGCATCGTTGGCAATAAATACCCTGCTATAACCGGTTCCTTCCGAACTGGTGGCAAAAGTTACCATGTAACCACGTTTCAACTTAAACGATTGAATGGCATTATCAAATTCACCCAAACTGTTATTGTAAACATTTGGAGCATAGGTATTCTGATCGCCCTGATAATCTTTTCCTTTATACACAGTAAGCGGTTTATAATCACTTCCATGAGGTATAATTACTGTTCCATGCTCATAAATAGCCATACGGCCATTCACACCTATACTAAGTATTTCACCATTTATCAAAATGCCTGATTGGTATGCTGCAATCACTTCTGAGGGTCTTATATTATCGAAGAACAACCAGGCATCTTCGTGATCAAGGCTAACCGTACTGTTTATCAGCGCTGAATCGGTTGCGCTGATGTGTAATTCATGGGCCGATGCAAGCACCCTATTTTCATTTACCAGGCGATCAATTGTTTCCTTTTCGGATGCATAGGCAGAAAAGCTTAAACCAAGTAATGCCACCAACATGAAAATAAAATTGAATTTAAATCGCACGGAACTGAAATTCAAATTGATATTCAATAATTCTAATTTTTGTCTTGTCTTTACTAACTCCATGATTTGAATCTTCTATAAGTTACTTTTGGTCGATAGTACTAAATTCGAAAGCGTCGCTTCACTTTTCTCAATTTTCATCTTCATACAGTTTTGGTGTTGCATTCGAATTACATCTTTCTTTTCAACCGATAAACTGTTCAATCGCTCAAGCTTTTCAAAATAGTCCGTTAAATCCCAAAATTCTATGAACGGACAATCAGCTTCAACATCGTGAAACGGACAACTTGAAATAGGTATTACCAGGTCGGCGTAATCTATATTTACAACTGTGGCCATTTGTTTTCAATTTTAAATTCCGGTAGGAATCGGTTTAATGCCGAACAATTATTTTTTTAGTCGTTAATTCTTCGCCATTTGTGAGCGTTAACAAATAAATGCCTGCGGGTATAGCAGAAACATTTAATTCTCCATCGAATTTGTTGCCGAGTTGCTCTTCAAGCACTAAGCTTCCAAATACATCATAAAGTTTCAAACTGGCATCGCTTTTTAATTCCCGGTTCGAATAACTGAATTTCAATACCTTGTTTACAGGATTCGGGTAAACTGCAAAACTTGATTCAAAATCTTCAGCTACAGTAGCTACATCAGTTTTAATATCCTCGTAGATCGCAGCAATTTCTTCTCCGCTTAATTCGTAATTATATATCCTGAAGTCATCCAGTGAACCGTTGAACAAGCGAACAGATTTCTGGTCACGTCCAATGTAATTCAATATCGGTTTGAATTCAATCGGCCGGATATTTATTTCTGTGGATTCCTTCACCATTTCGCCATTCAAATACATGCGCACACCAGCTTCTCCGAGTGTTATGGCAATATGTGCCCACTCCCCTTCCGGCAAGGCTGTTGTAGTTAGTCTTTTCTCTGAACCACCATTCTTAATTGCAAATAGCATCGGAGTCAGGTACATGTATTCCGAGTCATCATTCGCAAACTCAAAAATGCGTTGAAGAAGCGATCCACCATTCCAGTGCACCCATGTTGCTATGGTGATTTTCTCCTGGCTGGCGATGGTTGCCGGTAACTGTATAAAGGCATCTTCACCGTTTAATTCAATGGCTGAACCAGCCGCTTTTCCCTGAACGTAGCCAATTGCTCCAAAAGTAGCACCATGATTTAGGTTAATACTGCTGTCGCGTGTATTTTCATTGAATTTATAATGTGCCACTAAATCATGATCTCCGGTGGTTATTGCTTCTACTTCGGTGGAATAATCAGAGCTGTTCAGTGATTTATCGACTGCTTTAATTTTGTAATAATACTGGCCGCCGATGGTACATGTATTGTCCACAAAAGCTGTCGACTTCACATTACGCGCTATGGTGTTGTATGGTCCACCAGAAGTCTCGGAACGAAAAATAGTATACTCCTCTACATCATCTTCGGGGCTTGCAGTCCAGTCCAAACGAACGGATTCGGCATTTGCCGTGGCAACCAGGTTTGTTGGGGCATCGGGAGCATCGAACTCTACCGGGGCATCAACAGGAACAAAACGCCACTGCTGGTTTGATCCGCCGTCAAAATCCCATTGCTGAATATTTGCTCCATTTGCGGTACTGTTATTTGCAACCTCTAAGCATTTTGCACTGTGACGACTTCGAATATAAAACCAGCCGTCTTCGGCATATTCAAGGTACCATTGCTGGTTGCTTCCTTTTGTATCGTCCCAGATTGCAATGTTTCCTCCATTTTCCAGCGACCAGTTATAGACATCAATTGATTTACCACTATTCACAACCTTAAACGAAAAATAGCTAAAATCGCCACCAACGCGTGCGTCAACAGGAGTAACATTCCATTGCTGATAAGTAGCTGCGGTACTGGTTGCCTGTCGTACGTTTGTTCCCGCGGCAGTTGATCCACCGGCAACTTCCATCACTTTCCCGCTGTTCCTGTTAACCAGAAGGTATCTTCCATTGATTATTGGCTGAATGTCATCGCCCCACGTAATGTTGATGACTTTTTCTGCATTGGTTTGGCCTTGCTGGTATCCGGTACCTCCCGGCATTTCCAGGATAAACTGTCGTTGAGGGCCATAACCATCATAATAAACGTCCCTGTCTTTAGAAATGTAAGTATATGTGGTGCTTACTGCCTGTCTTTCCGACGAGCCGCAGAAAGCCTGTACTTTACCGTCCTGCCCTCTGTAAACCGATGCAGCCGTCCAGTTCGGTCGATGTTCTGCATACCCCAGGCGTTCACCCTTGGTAACCTTACAAAATTCTCCGCGGGCATATTCTGCCCAGCCCCACCAAATTCCGGTCTGCAATCCGTATTCCAGTCCAACCATGGCATCCATCACATTATGCATTTCGTCGGCGGTTGCATGATCACCATTGGTCCTCACCGCCTGAAAAAATTCAGCATAGGTGTCAAAACTTCCTGCAAGCTGGTGTGTATTCCCTTCTTCCAGTCCGGCCGGATTCAGGTAATTGTACCAGTACAAGGCCTGATCATTATTAAGGGTGTTCCCCCCGGAAATACGAATGGAATCGAAGCGGGGAATTTTATTCAGCTCACGGATGATGTTGTAAAAGTCATCGATGGTGCCCTGTCCTGTATAAGAATAATCGGGTTCATTAAACGGCGAAACTGTAACAACATCGAAACCAGCCTCCTGATGCATTTTTGTTGTTACATCGATTAGATTTGCCCAATTTACGGCATTCCCCTGGAAATAAGAATGTACGCTTGGATGATCGCAGTTGAGTGCCACTTTGGTATTTGGGCCCAATAAATCGTTGATTATTTTGATTCGCTCTTTCGTATAAATCAATGCACCGCCTTGTAATGCAGTATCTCCAAGTAAAGGTTCGGTTGGCATGAAAGACGACCGGATAATATCCACATTTTCGGGTCCCATAAATGCCATACCCCGGATTATATTGTTTTTGTCGCGCCAGGCCAGATCCAGCCCCCAGTTTACGTCTTTATGTTCTCCGCTCTCAGAAAGATTAAAACTTAGGGTACGATCGGTAAGCGGAAATGCCTGAAGAATATCGCCGGCACTTGCGGGTACATCTGACAGTTCCGGGTTTTGTGCCGCAACCGGGAATAATTGAAACCCAAATAGTATTATTAGTATAGTTAGCTGTCGTATTCTCATTTTTTCACTCAGTAGGACTATTTAGTGAATCTAATTACTCGTCCGTTTTAGTTCAATAATTTGTACCTCACAAAGCTACTAAGAGCGTGGATTTACAAATGTCATGAATAGGTCAATCAAGAGTTAGAAACTCTGCAAATGTTTGCCACCGCTTGATAGTTAAGATTGCAGATTAAACAGTCAACCAATAATTATGAATTATAAAAGGTATCTGCTAAATTTAGTCAATTCTTGAAAATCGATTTCTAATATCAAATATTTAAGAAAGTCGTCCTGTCAAACGATGAAATAAAAACTAAAAATTATGAATAGAATTTACATTACGCTCCTGGCTTTACTTTTGTTTACGGGTATTTCCGAAGCACAGAAAATCAGTGTACACGATCCTGTGATGATACGTGAAAACAATACTTACTATTTGTTTTGCACCGGCTGGGGAATCAGCGTGTGGTCGTCGCCGGACATGAAGGAATGGAAACGCGAGCAAGCTGTTTTTTCGGAAGCACCTCAATGGGCGAAAGAGGCAGTAGAAGGTTTCAGAGGACATATTTGGGCTCCGGATATTTCTTTTTATAAGGGGAAATACTATTTGTACTACTCAGTATCGGCATTCGGTAAAAACACCTCGTGTATTGGGCTTGCCACCAACAAAACACTTGATCCGAACGATCCGGACTTTCAATGGATCGATCACGGAAAAGTAATTCAATCATTTCCGGGCGAGACCAACTGGAATGCCATCGATCCGAATTTAATCGTTGCCGATGACGGAACTCCTTACCTCACTTTTGGTTCGTTTTGGGATGGTTTAAAATTGGTAAAAATGAATCCTGAAGCCACAGCGCCAGCAGAAGATTTAAATGCAATTCCTACAATTGCATCGCGTAAAAAGTCATCGAAAGAACCTAATCCACCGTCTGTCGATGACAATCCGAAAGATGCAGGAGGTAATGCCATTGAAGCACCCTTCATTTTTAAAAAGGGTAAATATTACTATCTTTTTGCTTCCATCGATTATTGTTGTAAAGGTGTGAACAGCACCTACAAAATGATCGTTGGCCGATCGGAAACAATACCCGGCCCTTATCTCGATAAAAATGGAAATTCGATGGCAACCGGAGGAGGCACAATCGTTCTGAAAGGTAATGAAGACTGGTACGGTGTTGGACATAACGCCGCCTGTACTTTTGACGGGACAGATTACCTGATTTTTCATGGCTATGATGCACATGACAACGGAAAGTCAAAACTGATCATCAAAAAAATGGATTGGGATAAGGATGGATGGCCAATTGCAGAAGAACTCTAACAACAACTATACTATGAAACAAACGAACCAAATTTATGTATTGCGCTGCCTGGCGCTGACAATTATTGCCGGATTGATAAGTTCAACATTTTCGATGGCACAAAATGCGCGTATTAAAATAGATATCGACCGGCAAATTGGAGAGATTAACAACAACATTTACGGAAATTTTGTGGAACATCTTGGTCGGTGTGTTTACGGTGGCATTTACGATCCAGAGTCGCCTTATGCTGATGAAAACGGAATACGCCTGGATGTTCTGGACGCTGTGAAGGATTTGAACATCCCGCTTCTACGTTATCCGGGAGGTAACTTTGTTTCGAATTATCACTGGAAAGACGGTGTTGGCCCAAAAGATGAGCGGCCACCACGAATGGAACTTGCCTGGGCCCGGCTTGAAACAAACCAGTTTGGAACAAATGAATTTGTGGATTATGCCCGAAGGATTGGCACCGAACCATATTTTGCCGTAAACCTGGGTACAGGAACCATTGAAGAAGCACAGCAATGGGTAGAATACTGTAATGTAAAAGAAGGCCCGTATTCTGCCGAATTACGTAAAAAACATGGCTATGCAGAGCCCCACAATATCAAATACTGGAGCCTTGGAAACGAAATGGACGGCTTCTGGCAAATGGGCCATCTCAATGCTGAAGATTACAGTAAGAAAGCCCGTGAAGCGGCTAAACTTATGCGTTTAACCGACCCTTCGATAAAACTAATCGCAACCGGGGCCTCCAATTTCAGGCCGAATAATGATCCGCATGAATGGAACGCAACCATTCTTTCGGAATTAAAAGATGTGGTTGATTATATCGCTCTGCATATGTATGTTGGAAACCATCAGGACAACTATTACAATTTCGTTTCATCGCCACTGGTGCTTGAAGAACGGACCAAAGTTGTAAAGGGAATGATTATGCGTGAAATGGAAAAAGCTGACCGTGGAAACCGAGACCCGATATATATCGCATGGGATGAGTATAATATTTGGTACCGTTGGCGGCAGGAGGAAACAATGACCGGTGAACGTGCGCTCGAAGAGCGGTATAATCTTGAAGACGCATTGGTGATTGGTGGCTTTTTAAACGCTTTTATCCGAAATGCGGATATTGTGAAAATGGCCAATATGGCACAATTAGTAAATGTAATAGCACCCATTTTTACTGAGAAGGACGGAATGTTCCTGCAAACGATTTACTACCCGCTGCAACTTTTTGCCAACAACATGTTCGGAACCTCTCTTGACGTTTTTGTGGATTGCGATACCTACGACACCGATGAATTCTACCTGGGACTGGCAGAACAGGCAACCCAGCAAAAAAATGTACCCTACCTCGACGTTTCAGCTGCATATAACGATGGAGAAATAGTTATTACTGTAATTAACCGTCATAAAGACAAAGCCATTGCTACCGATTTATTTTCGCAGGAAGGCTTGTTCAATGGCGAGTTCGAAGTTTTTGAGGTTAATGGACCGGATATTAAATCGGAGAATGATTTTGGGAAAACAACTGTAAAAACAGTAAAGAAAGCTTCACTTACCTTAAATGAAGCAAGCTCGTTTACTTATGAATTTCCGGCACACTCGCTGACTATGATAAAAGGAAAAATCACACAATAATTCCATCCAATTCCACTTAAATAAGTTTTAAAAAATCAACATGAATTAAAACAGAACATCCGAAGAAATTATTCTTCGGATGTTCTTTAAATTATATATGATAATTGCTACGAATTGTCTATCGATACCGCAAACAGAGCGCTATGAATGAAATTATTTTTTCACCAGTTTTTCAATTATTTCTTTATCGGTGAAGGTTACTCTTAAGAAATATATTCCGGCCGGTTGATCCTGCAGGTCAAGTTCTATTCGTTCTGAAGAAACCGGGACATCAGAATAAATAATACGCCCATCCATATTCGCAACGGAAATGGATTTTATTGAATTCACCGTATTCCTTTTTAAATAGAATGTTCCTGTACCCGGATTAGGATAAACAACAATATCAGCTTTTTCGAAAGTATTCACAGAAGTAACAGAAGTAACACCAAGAATACCTGCTGAAATGTTCGAAAGATCCCACTCCAGCCCTTCACCGGGTGTTGCAGGTTCAATAACATCAAACTCTCCGCCAACACTATCCGCCTCAAACAGTTCAAAGCTGTTGCCGGCTTCAAACGCTACTCCACCCACTTCTGCTACTTTTAATGTTCCATCAAGTGTCAACATACCCGAAGTTTTAAGCACATCATTTTCTTTAGTAGCATTATTGATTTCAATTTCAAGAATGGCGTCGTTTACCAAAACTACATCTTTATCAAAAGTAAGTATTCCAAGTCCATCAGTTCCCGGTGCTACAATGGCGCCTTCATAAAGTGTTAAATTACCCCGTATGGATCCTTCTCCCGAAAGTATCCCATTACGTCTTACAATTACGGGCGCATTTATTATATTTTCGCCTTTACGAATACCTCCCGATAAAATGGTCAGCCTGTCATTAATATTTCCTTTTCCGACCAGGCTTCCCTGAATATTCACCATCCCATTTAAGTTACTGGATGCACCCATGTTGCAGGTTGCATCGGAATAAATACCCACCGTTCCGTCGATCGATCCGTTTCCTTCCAGCATGGCTCCTTCTCTTACAAATACGCCTCCCGAACCAGTGGCACTTCCGGAAATATTATCAACCGTTAAAGTACCTTCGTAAACGTTGGTTGAACCGCTGTAATCATTGGCGTGAGTAAGTGTCCAGTTACCTGTTCCGTACTTATTAATGTTTGCTACTCCGGTAATTAATCCGGAATAAGTTGCATCCTGATTATTGAATCCGACGCTCCAGGTTCCGGGTGCCAGCGTGGAACTACTGCTTCCTGAAAGTGATCCGAGCTTGGTTTCAACATTTATCAGGTTGTAGGCATAAACTTTACTGCTTAAAATAACCGAAGCATTTTCATATCCGTACCTGTTATTAATACGCCAATCGCCACCGTCTCCGTCGGCCGTTACCTGAATCGTTCCGGTAAAATTCGACCAATCGCCATTCAAGTCGTTTCGTATCCATGGGGAATAAAGGATTAGTTTTCCTGAACCAAAAAGTTTTCCGGTGAGTGAACTTCTGCTGTCTAACTTCAACGTTCCGGTTTTTCCTTCAGGAACAACGATATGCCAGCGACAACCATCGGTATAGGAATATGAATTATCGTTCATGGCAAGTGTTCCTCCGTTTAGGGTAACGGTATCTCCCAAACCCCAAATATTAGCAGGATCGTCGGCCAGTTGCAAGGTACCTTCATTAATTATTGTTCCCTTATGCGAGTTGCCGTTTTTCAACGACAAAGTTCCACTGCCGTTTTTTATGAGTCGTCCATTTCCATGAAGAGTACCTGCAAGCAATAAATTACCGTAGGTATTGGCAATTGTGATCGCTCCGTCGTTAATACCGAGTGTAATGTTTTTATCGGTCGACATGCCCGTGTTATTCGTCACTTCCAACTCACCACCATCTATAATTATATTTGCTGCTTCAGCTGAAGCGGCCCCGATAGCAGATGCGTAGCCTGCGTTTACCAATTCCTGAACACGGAGCGTTCCTTCTTCGATTATTGTGGCACCTGTATAAGAATTTTGGGTCAGGATTGTTAACCTGCCACTACCTTTTTTAATAAGATCTGCAGGTCCTGAAAAAGAACCTGATCCTTTAATCGTATAGTTTTTCTCCGCATCAAAAAGAAAATTTGAAATGGCATAATCATCCAGTATTTCAACGTTTGTCTGTAATCCGCTGTCATCAAAAATGACGGAATCCTCTCCAAGAAAATAGTCAGCAGTTCCTTTGTTCGACCAGTTTAACCGGTTAAACAAATCCCACTTATTATCTACTGCACCGCTCCATATAATTGTTCCCGGCATACGTGTATCTGCTACAACGAGTTTGAGTTTATGATCCTCAAATTCAAGCGTATATGGTGTTCCTTCAATGCCTTCAATCGCGATATCTTCCAGGTTTCCGGTCAGAGTATCGCTCACGGTCATCAACACATACTCACCTGCAGATAATTTCCCATCCACACGATTAATTGAAATGGTAGTCATGCCAGTAATAACGAGAGCTCCATCAACCATAATCATATCGTTGGTTTTGGATGACGCGGTAACATCATCAGTTAAATCCATATAAATGGTTGAACTCTCCCTTGTTTCAAGGACTCCGTTCACGCGCGTTGTATCGGTCTCGACAGTAGCTTTACTCACGATCAGATTAGCATGTTTTTCCAGAACAATGCCTTTATTAAAAGTACCGTTTCCGGCCAGTGTTGCGAACCTTTTTACAAGTACCTTACTATTTTCCAAAGTACCGTTGTTGGTTAGTTGACCATCCCAAACACGTGTTATGCCCGTATAGCCATTGCTATTGTTAAGGATTAGATTTCCACTACCCGATTTGGTAAGATCGGTTGTTCCATCAATACTTCCAGAGCCGGCAAAAACATAATCAATCGGCGAGATAACCCTTATATCTTCAGGTTTTAATGAACCTTCGAGAGTAATAGCCGAATTGTTATCGCCAGAAATATCGAAGAGCACTTTGTCACCTTCTTCAAAGTTTGCTGAATTACTATTCGAGATCCAGGCTGAGGTTGTTCCAATATCCCATTTGCCTGAAGTCCACACTTTCTGACCGGGGAAAAGTATTGGTGCGGGCGGTACCGAGTCCATGTCTGTTCCGATAAAAAAGCCTGGATGAGGTGGCTGATTATAGGAGTTTGGTTGCCACCCAATTGCTGCACGATATTGCGGATCGTGCATCAAGGTATAGATCTTTTGACTTGTAATATCTGTTGTTGTGTACAGTCGCAATGCCTTATTATCCGAAGTTCGCCAAATTACTTCCTCACGCCAGTCACCCAGAATATCGGCACTGACTGCCGGATTACCTTTTGTCCAGTTATCCGACAAGGTACCCGTTGCATACAGTAATTGAGTATTGGCGCCATTGTTGTATTTGGTAATGGTACCAACTCCATAATTGCTGTACCAGGCATGATCGAGCATTTCACGAGACAAATCACCATCCCACCAAATAAAAAAGTTCATGGAAGCTGGCGGTGTTAAATTTGTAATGGCATCGCCCGTTGAACTCAGGAACGGAAAACCGGATGGTCCCCACATTTCCATCCCCGGATAATCAGGAGTGATGTCGGCACAACCTGCCCGCCCCATGTCGCGACCAATATTGGTATAATGTAAAATTTCGCCGGTGCGTGCATCTCGGTAGTTACCTCCTGCAGAGTTTTCCAAACAGCCAAAAAATTCCAGTCCGTCACGGTCCGGATTAATATCCGTTAGATGTTGTGCATCGCCATGACCCAGTTTCGTTGAATATAGCCCTTGTCCATTATCATCCATAACCATCGAGCCGTAGTTAACTTCATCCCGACCATCAAAATCAACATCACCTTGTGTAAGGTTATGGTATCCCTGCTGTGCATAATCCGGATGATTATTGGAATCGAAATTCCAGTTTTTGCTTAAACTACCATTTTTAAATTTCCACGATTCCATCACAATTCGTTCGTATATTCCACGACTAATCACCACGCTCGGTGTTTTTCCATCCTGATAGGCGATCGTGAACATACACTTAGTTGATCTGTGACCTCCATCGTCCCTGCCCCAATCGGTGATATTACCTCTCGGAATGTACGATGCCCGATCAAGTTCCTTCCCGGTTTGCCCATCTAAAACCGATAGATAATCGGGGCCTTCCATGCGGTAACCTACACCTGAAATTGAATACCTGTAATCAATTACGCCATCGTTGTCGGCATCGCCAATATTATTTCCTTCGCCATCAATAAATCCGTCGGATGTTCTTAAGGTTACCTCGGCTTTGCCATCACAGTCAAGATCCCAAACCAAAAAATTAAATTCAACATCGTTATAGATATTTGGTCCCATGTTAACGGCCCAAAGAAAGGTTCCATCCAGTTTATAGGCTTCCAGGTAATGATAGTCGGAAGATTCTGCACCACCGGTTGCCAAACGCTTCACCACGATTTCGTATTCGCCGTCGCCATCAAGGTCTCCAACCGAAGCATCATTCAATATATAAGAAGAACTTCCGCCATTAATTTCACGAACCGGAATATCGATGTAATTCTTGTCCCAAACGCTGGCAGATTCTTCTCCTTCCTGCTCCACACCCTTAATCACGGTCTTAATCGTATAAGTTGCACTCGTCGTTCCGTGTGTATCCCAGAAATTACTGGCTCCGGTTATGGGTTCACTATTTATCATTGAACCGTCCCGGTAAAGGTTGTACGCTACATCATCCCATTCAGAACCAAGTACGCGCCAACTTACAAATACCCCTCCCGTCTTTTTCACAGCAACCAATCCATGATTAAGCTGCTCCATATAACGCTGAGCCATTACATTTGAACTAAAAATAATAAGGAATACAGGGATAAATATTTTTAAAAACTTTACTGAATTTTGTTTCATAAGTTGGAAAGCGAATTGACTTAAACCTGCCAATTCTTGAATTTAATGGTTAATAAAATATATTTAAAACGCTAAGGTCTTGTTTCATCAAATGTTCAGACTTAAAATCAACACTATCAATTAATTAATCATTATAGGATTGAAATTAAATCGTTTTATTTTTCAATGTTTTTATTTAGTACCGATACTTTCTGTCTTCATCTGAAAGTCACAGAGCACTACTTTACTTCTATTTCTGCAATTGCCGGTTTTAGCCAATTTGCTGAAAATCTCACTTCAATACTATCGGCTTCTGATCCTGCTTTTATATAAGCAATCATTCTACCATGAAAAACCCGTTGCTTATTGTCGGTATAATCCGACATATCGGAATTATTGCTGGCTTCGAGCCCCAGTAAACGAGCGTCACCATGAATCTGACACTTCACCTCATCATCCGACAACATTACCGGTGCACCTTGCTCATCCACAACCTGAATAACAACCTGGGCTACACCTCCCTTTTCAATGGTGCTTTCTTCTGAAATTACTTTAATGGCGTATGGTCGTCCTGAAGATTGAATCGCATACTTACTTATCTGATCTCCAGCTTCATTCAGGCCAATCACTTCAAGTTTGCCGGCCTTATAAGGAATGTCCCAATAAATGATACCGGTTTCTTCATCGTACGGCTTTTTCTCCCCAACTTTTTCGCCATTTAACAAAAGTTCGGCCTGAGCAGCATTGGTGTAGCATACCACGCGAATTGACTGTCCATCCTGATAATTCCAGATCGGCCAGGCATCCATCGAAGGCACTTTTTCTTCGCGGTTTCCACGGCCGCTTTCAGCTTCCAGTTGCGACCAAACATCATTCATCTGACTGATACTTCCGCGGCCCGGTGTTGGGTAGGTTCCCAGGTAAGCCATTGGTTTATCCGACCATAATGATTGACGATAGTAACCCCGTGGTTTAATAAATCCACCAAAATCGAGTAGGCCGGAATAAAAACCGCGGGATGGCCAGCGACCTGATTCTCCCAGGTAGTCGATACCTGTCCACAAGAACTGACCAAAAACAAAATCGCGTGAAGTCACTGCTTTCCAGGCTGCCATATCGTGACGGTTCTCACTTCCGAAAAGCACACGCTCCGGATATTCGGCATGATCGTGGTCGTATAAACTTTCGGTGTAATTATATCCTGTAATATCCAACGCAAACGGATATCCCGTCTGGTTCGACATAGCAACTCCGGCTAATCCTGCTGTTGTTGGCCGCGACTGATCGTACTGTTTCACCACTTTTACCAGACGCTCAGCAATATCTCCCAATCGTTTGGCATCGGGAGCGTCTTTTTTGTATCCTCCAAAAATGGGCTGGGTAAACCCGGTTTCTCCGCCACCATCCAAAACCGGATGCGAATACGGATCGTTCGGGTAATCCACTTCGTTGCCAATACTCCAGGCAAAAACCGACGGATGATTGCGGTCACGTTTCACCTGATCTACCAAATCTTTTTCGCCCCACTCTTCAAAGAAATCATAAGATCCCTGATAACCCGGTGTACCTACGTTCCATCCTTCCAGCCATTTCCGTTTTGGGAATTCCCATTCGTCGAAAGCTTCATCAAGCACCAGCAGGCCAATTTCATCACATAGCTCATAAAGATCTGGTGCCTGCGGATTATGGCTCGTACGGATGGCATTAACGCCAATTTCTTTTAAAGTAAGCAATCGTCTTTGCCAAACTTCACGAGGTACAGCAGATCCAAGTACACCACCATCGTGATGCAGACATACACCCTTCATCTTCATCCATTCTCCGTTGAGTGCAAAACCTTTATTCGGGTCGAATGTAAAATCGCGGAAACCTGTAACAGTGCTTGCTTCGTCAACTGGTTTCCCATCTTTCAAAACTGAGGTTTTCAGGGTATATAATGCAGGCGACTCAACCGACCAAAGCTCGGGATCCGAAACTTTAAGCGCGGTTTGTACTTTCCCTGTCTGATTGCTTTCTAAATTTATTTTATCGGATGATTTTGCGACGACATCGCCGGAGGCAGAGATCAATTCGTTTTTAACCACTAAGCCCGAAGACTGTCCGGTTTCGTTGGCTACCTCAACTTCAACATTCAGGTTGTAGCCTTTTTTCTGCTTTTCGGGCCAGGCATACACACCCCATTGCTCAATATGAACAGGATTGGCATATACCAGCCAAACGTCGCGATAAATGCCCGAACCGGTGTACCAGCGCGAATCAGCTGAGCGGCTATGATCAACCCGAACATCAATCTCATTTTCCTCACCAAATTTGATGTATGGCGTTGCATCGTACATAAACGAAATGTACCCGTTTGGACGTATACCCAGGGAATGTCCGTTTACAAAAACCTCACTTCGGTTGTAAACACCTTCAAAATACAGGTATACTTTTTCGCCTTCTTTTTCCTTCGGAACCATAAGATCCTTCCGGTACCATCCGATACCTCCGGGTAAATAGCCTGTTGCACTTGCCAAGGTAGGGCTTAACTGTCCTTTTACACTCCAGTCGTGTGGCAAATCAACCGTCCTCCACCGCTTGTACCGAAGATCACTGAGTTGTTCATTGCTATCTTTCTGCAGGATAAAACTCCAGCTATTGTTGATTTTTTCAGCTTTGCCAAAACCAGGTTGAGCCTGTAATGAGCCCGCAATGGCCCATATTGCAATAAGCACAAGTACAGTTTTTAGTTTCATATCATTTTATTCGTTAAAAATTAGCAGTTAAAGTTAGTATAAATCGCATCCCGAAAAACTAACGCAAACCTTCCGGCAATCCCCATTTATCAATTAATCGTTGATATTCCTTTTTTGTGATGGGCAAGACAGTACCGTGCCGTGGGTGAAAATTCATACTGATATCATTATCGATCACTTCAAAATGCTCAAGGTCTTTACTTTTTGTAAACTGATATCTACCCGATCCATAAACATCGTACATCAGTATCCACTCATCCGAATTATTCAGTTTAAAAACTCCTGAACCTTCTACCCGATCAGTTTCCCTGTCCACACGATTGAAATTTGGATAAGTGTACCCTTCGGTTAGCTTGTCAGAGATAGCCAGTTTAATTCCGGGTGCACCACTTTCCGATTTATGGAACATATAGAACTTGTTGTCTTTTTCAATTATATCCGCATCGATACATGCGTTATTGGTAGGATTGTACAACAACTGCTTCGGGGCAGATTCCAGGGCTGTAAAGTCTTTGTTTGCATATGCGAAATAGATAATATCGGGATTATGACCCTGCTTCATCGAAAAGTAAACCATGTACTTTCCTTCAGCTTCATCATAGATGGTTTGCGGAGCCCAAACCCGGTCTACATCGCCAAACTCATCCGGGAAAGTTTCCGGAATATTTACTACCGAACTTTCCCAGTTAATCAAATCGCTTGATTTCATGAGGATCATCGCGTAATTATTCCATCCTTGTTCGGGCACATACAAATCAGTTGCCACCATGTAGAATGTTTTATCGTCGCTTCCACGCAATATATGGGGATCGCGGACACCACCAGAAGTGCTGATTTTTTTGGAATCCAATATCGGTTGATTGTTATTCAGTGCCCGATAATTGTAACCATCGGTGCTCACCGCGTAGCGTATTGCTTCCTGGCCTGGTCCGTTTCCTGAAAAATAAGCAAACAAATAGGCCTCGTAATTTTCAGGCTGATTGCTTCCGTTTACAGCTACAGCCGCACTGACAAAGAATACGACAAAAAATATTTTTTTTAGTACTAAAAGAGATTGCATTTTATTTATCAATAATGGTTTTAAATTTATTTTACGGGCTCAACACCTTCAGTGGTCATTTGAACGCGCTTTAGAGAACCATCCTCGTTATAATACAAGTAATCGATACAAACCGACCGACGATAGCTCCCCCCTTGTGTCTGAATGGCTCCGTTGTGATACACGAAGTACCATTTGTCTTTAAATTCTACAATTGCCTGGTGGTTGGTATTGCTGTTACCTGCAATTTCATTCAAAATACCTTTGTACTCCCAGGGGCCGTTGATGCTTTTGCTCATGGCATAACAAGTCTTTTCCGGGAAACCGGAGGCGTAGGAAAGGTAGTACCAGTCATCCTTTTTGTGTATCCACGGAGCTTCGGTAAATGCAGGTAATTCAACCGGCATAATCGGACTGTTGAGTTCTATCATATTGTCTTTCAGTTTGGCATAGTAGCATTGCGTATTGCCCCAGAAAAGGTAGGCTTGTCCGTCATCGTCAATCCATACACTGGGATCAATATCATCCCAGGAAATTCCGGTCCACTTAGTCGTCATATCGTTAGTCACTAATGCCGAGCCCCTTGCATCGGTAAATGGCCCTGTTGGCGAATCTGACACCGCAACTCCGATGGCTTTACCATGAATAGTAGCATGTTCTGAAGTGGTATACCAGTAGAATTTACCGTTTCGCTCGATTACCTGACTGGCCCACGAACTGTTACCGGTAGCCCAGCTAAAATCGCTGCATTTCAGCGGCAGTGGATACTCGGTCCAGTTTTTCATATCTTTTGAGGAAAACACCAACCAGTTAGGCATGTTGTACCCTCTTCCATCGCCCGTATCTTCACCGGCATAAACATAGAAAACATCGTTATAAATAAGCGCAGCCGGATCGGCCGAGTATTTATGTGTTATTACCGGATTGCCGGCAGCTTCGAAATGAAACACTTCATTGTCTTCTGTTTGGCCGAAAGCTGCAGAAATTACAAACAAGCCTGCCAGAGTTGCCAATACTTTCATCATAGTTTTTCTCATCAAATTCATACTCACATATTTTACCCGGTTAATTCGACTCTGAAATTCGGTACAATTTTGCTCCGAGACGGTTAGTTTGCTCATGCTCATCTACTGGATTGGTTCCCGGCGACATTCTAAAAACCATAGGTATACCGGTTTGATCAATGGCTTTGCGGATCGTTTCATCAGGTTTGTTAGAATAGGTTTCATAGAAAAGCTAATTATTCACACTTTATTTTACGGCAGCCATATATAACACGACAAAAGTAATGCTATTCAACCTCAGGATTTGGAACAAACTCGTCAAACAATAATCAATAAATGAGCAATACAAAAACCAGACAAACACTTGTAAAATTACACGCAACGTTCAACTTTAAAGTTTTAGTGTTTATTCATGTAATTGTGAATTCAGAAAAAAGGGCTACCCAAACGGATAGCCCTTATAATTCATTCTGAAAAACTACTATTCGGTTTTTAAAACCTTCACAACTTTATTGAACCCTCCGGTTTCCACTCTTATGAAATACATTCCGGCGTGTGATACATTAACTTTCTCAATTGCAGAGGTAGCATTTATATCAAGCACGACCTGTCCGTACATATTATAAACTTTGATATTACCTGGCTGAATTCCATCAAATGCAACATTAAATTCCTTTGCAGAGATTGTTGGATAAACTTTAATCAACGATGTTTTAAAATCATCGATTGCCGTATTCGTATCAACAGTAATATTCACATTATATGTTGAAGTAGTACTTCCATCTTCAGCTGTAACAACAATTGTTGCGCTCCCCGATCCTGAAGTCATATCTACTGTTCCTGTACCTGCAACCGTAGCATTGGTATTATTTACAACGGCATCAACAAGGGCACTCTCTGTCCCTATAGGGAGAAGAACATCGTATGACATGGTATCAGGATTGAAACCATCAACTGTGGTTCCATCGATTGAAAGATCAGCCAGCGTCGCATCAGAAGAAAGTTCAGAAGAAACGGGGAAAACTTCCCAGTTATCGATCCAACCGACTTCACCATTCATACCTTCGCAACTGTTGAAATACATTCCAAAATTACTGATATCTTCCCCGGTGGTAAAGGTTGTATCCAGCATTTCCCACATGTCGTTGTGTTTCGATTCGATTACATGATCAGGCACTGCTGTTCCAAACCAGCCAATTTTGAATTTTCCTGATCCACCTACATATACCATAGCCCTCATACGATAAGTGGTATTTGGTGTAAGTTTACCGGTAGCATCAAGATCCACGTCCAAAGATCCTCCACAAGATCCCTGAACCTTCATGGAAGAAACACCGCAGTATGCCTCAGTGCCGTAAGCAATTATTCTTGTTCCCCAACCAGCATACATACTCAAATCTGTCATTTCCGGATCAGGAACAATATTATCAGGATGCAGCGAAGCTGCGCAAGTTGCATCATCGAAAATAATGTCAACGGTGTATTCATTGGTAATTGTACCATCAGCTGAAGTAACTTTAATAAGTACAATAGTATCACCTCCGGATAGGTCAATTTCACCATCACCTGAAACAGTAGCAGCGGATACATAAGGTATAGCCGTTAATGTAACAGATGTTGATCCTTCAGGAACCAACACAGCGAAATGAGTGGTTGTACCGTCTACTTCAGGAGCCACAGTACCAATATCCGAAGTTAAGGCAGAAAGTCTGGCATCAGAAGAATTAAGGAAAGCATCAGAGTGCTCCTGCACCATGGACGGATCCATAACACCATTATAAATATTGAATTCATGAATCGATGCATTATAATTTGGATCGTTCCAGCCATCAACCCCTCTGAAAATATTTGCAACATCGGTACCTATTGTACTGATATAATCGGCTCCGCCGGTTGATGCCTGAGCCAATACTACGCCATCGAGGTAATAAATAAGTGCATGACTGGAAAGAACAGCCACCAGGTGGTGCATTTTATTATCATCCACTTCGTAGCCACTTTTAATAGCGTTAATGGTGGTACTGCCATTGTTGGTTTCAATCCTGGTTTCAGTACCCGATCGGGTTGGTTGAATCCAGAAACAACCATTACCCGGTGTTGAAGTTCCAAAATAGGCTAACATGGTAAAGCTTGAATTCAGTGTCTGGCCTGTTTCCAGGTACGCTTCAATGGTAATACCGCTATGATAGGTATTCAGTGCGAGGTCTGCACCATCTAAGGAAATCCAACCATCACTATTTGTTGTAGCACCTGACACAGTGGCTTTGCCGTCGGCAATAGAAATTTTACTTCCACCCAATGTTCCGTCAACCGATCCGATTTGATCATAGACCGTAGTGGCATCAAAAGTTCCTTCTTCAAAAGTATAGGAATGCATCATCTCCAAATCTGAAGGCATTTCGAACTCAATAGTATAAGTTTTTTGAGTGGTTCCATCTTCGGCGGTTACTACAACTGTTGCTGTACCGCTACCCGTAGAAACATCAACAGCTCCAAGGCCTTCAACGGTAGCATTCTCATCGGTTATAATAGCTTCAACATTTATAGTATCCGCTCCTTCAGGAATTACTACCAAATAACTTGTTGTACTTGCATCGAATACTGGGGTTAATTCACCAGGATCAACTGTTAATGAAGACAATGTCGCATCATGAGAAGCACCTCCTAAAAATTCGCTTGCACGTTGTGCAATGGTAGAAGAATCGAGTTCGCCCTCAAAAATATTCAGTTCATCAAGTGATCCTTCCCACTTTGGATCTCCGGGGTAAACTGACGCTCCAATATAGGCAAGATTATTACTTACGTTTTCCAACATGTTTGCATCTGATAATAAATCAGTTCCAATCAGTTCACCGTCAATGTATAATTTGATTTCAGTTTTATTAATCACGGTAACTGCATAATGTGTTTCTGTATCAGCTATTTTTCCGGCATTGACTGCACTTTCAGAAGTCCATGGGTTGCTATAGTTTTCGCATGAAATAGATGTCCTGCTGTAATCATCATCATTCCGGGTAGGCTGCCAAATAATGTAATCTGCTCCCATCCAGCCATTACGGGTATCACCTGCAGAGAACAGCGTAGTAAAACCTCCTAATCCCTCTGCTTGTCTAAAAACCGATTCAATAGTAACTCCCCTGTATTTTGACATCTGAATTTTTTCAGCAGGCAATTCCACATAACCGGTTCCCGAGATTGTTAATTCTCCGTTTGCAACAACGGCATCGCCTTTAAGAGAACCGTCGGCACCGCCAATAACATCGTTGGCGGTACCATCGTCAAAAGTATAAGAGTGTGCTAAGCTATACGACTCTTTAGCCACTATACTAACTTTATAAGTGCGGGTAATGTTCCCATCCCTTGAAGTAACAACGATTTCTGCCATCGCACTGTCGTTAGTCAAATAGTAAGTTCCCGCTCCCGCCATACTGGCCTCCGGATCTCCCTTTTCCGCACTTAATTCAACAGAGTCGGTACCGACAGGTACGATCAATTCATAATCCATAATCTCGCTGTCAAAATCAGGTTCGAGAAATCCGGTACTGGTTGTCAATGAAAGTAATGAAGCATCATCAAAGTTGGGTTCGATCTGCACCACGTATGCTCTTCGGTTACCACTTCTCGATGTAACATATATTTGCACAATTGTAATACCGCCATCAACACGGTATTCACCGGTTCCAATAACAGTGGCAGATTCAAAACGTGGAACTGCATTTATCTCGATAATGCTATCCTGAACTGAGCTTAACGAATATTTTAAATAATAAGCATCTCTGCTTGGCATGATAGTCGGAGTAATCTCTCCTTGTGGGGAGGACAATGAAATTAGATCAGTATTGTCACTCTCTCTGTCATAGAGCTCCCAGTTATCGATGTACCCTTTCGTGCCATTTGCACCTTCGCAATTATTAAAATAAACAACTCCTGAGCCAGGATATGAATTCGTGGTAAAAGTAGCCTCAAAATCTTCCCATTCTCCATGTGTATTTGGTACAACCAGATTTTCGCTACTATGATTCCCCCATTGATCACCATAAACATTTTGTGCACCGATGGTAAATGTACCATTCGTTTTTACTTTGGCACGCACCATATATGTTGTATTGGGAAGCCAGTTAATTGTTTTGGTATCCAAAGAACCTCCACATGAGCCACTGGCATCTACTTTGCCAGCTGATGTCCCACAATAAGCTTCCAAACCATAAACAATACTGCTGCTTCCCCAGCCCCCCCAATAAGAATCATCAGTGATCTCGGGATCATCAATAAGATTATTTGCAAATGCCCCTCTATAGCAATAAGGATCTTCAACAATCAAATCAATGTTATATGTTTTATTAAAGTTTCCATCGAGGGAAGTTACTGTTATCTTAATGGATTTTGATCCACCGGACATATTGATTGTACCTGTACCGCTTATGCTTGCGCCCACTACTTGCGCAGCAGCACTGATATCTATGGAACTCAGGTCTTTGGGGATAACTATTACATAATCTGTTAAGGTTTTATCAAAGGCAGGAAAAAGTGTTCCAGCACTTGCACTCAGCGATGATAAATTGGCATTCGAGTTCTTTAGTAAATCAGCCCTGGCAGCAATGGTATCACTATCCATTACGCCGTCATAAATATTAAACTCTTCAATTTTCCCCTGCCAGGTTGGATCGCCCCAGGGTGCCAGCCCTAACCAGGCGTGAAGTTCCTCAATTGCATTATCCGGTGCAGCCGTTTTCCCAATTCTGACACCATCTGCATAAAATAAAATTTCTGAATCTGTCATGATGGCCACAACATGATGTAAGCCGCCGTCATCAGAATTATTTACTTGTATTTTTATATTATTGTTTTTGTATAGTCGATATTGTCCCCAGGTTCTTAATCCAGTCATTAAACTGTTTGCACCCCCGTCACCACCAAAATAAGCTGCCCAGTTCCAGTGTCCGTCATTCGCTCCAATCTTTGAGGAATAAATAAATTCCATGGTCATGCTATTGTAGGAGCTTAATCCTAATTCAGTAGGAACAAAGCTTACATATTCTCCCTCCTTATCAAGAACTAATTGACCACCAGAAATCGAAGCACCACCCACTAAAGTACCATCTGCATCGCCGATCACATCCATCACTGTATCTGAATTAAAGGTCCCATCTTCAAAAGTGTAGGAATGCATCAGCTCTATTGCTTTAAATACAATCGTATACGTCTTCTTTGTTGATCCATCTTCCGCTGTGATTTCAATATCGGTAGAAGCTTCACCATCTGTTAACGTAATTGTTCCGGTTCCCGAAGTTATTGAAGCATTTGAATCCGTTTTTGTTGCAGAAACATCAACCGAAGTGGTTCCCTGAGGTAACGTAGCAAAATAAGAAGTAACAGCAGGATCAAAATCCTGGACAAGGCTTCCTGCTGACAGACTGATACCTGATAATGTTGCATCGTTACTGGGACCTTCACCATAATAGTACAATCTAAAGTTATCAAAGGCTGTCCAGTTAACAGCAATAGGTGCCTTCAACTCATATCCAATGGTTAATGAGCCGTTCGTAACCGAAATATAATCAACGGAGTATTCGCCTCCTGCACTTACTTCGGTACTGGAAACACCTGCTTTAAGAAATGCACCGGAATGCAATGGATTGGTAGAACCAATGTTCCATGAATCAACTTTTTGTTTAACGGCATGTGCACTAAACACAAGTTCATAAATACCATTGTCAAGCCCATTTAGCGTTTGCGTGATTGAACTTGCCGGCAGATAAGTTGAAGCGCTTATCCATTGTTCAGAAAATTTTGAACCGTCTTTTGTCCAGCCAATACCACTGGTTGACTGAATCCAAAAATTATCATTTGTCCAACCTGCCAGGTCGCTTTCAAAACTTGGATTTACTATTGAATCGGTTACGTCGGTTGGCGTCAATTCGGCCAGAAGATTTGTTGCCGCTGTAGCGATATTGGCAGTCACATCCGAATTATAGATTGAAATATAAGATGTAATATCAGGCCCACCTGTAATTTTCGTCGCATAGTTCATGTACTTATCCAGCAATACTTTTGCTTGGTATAAATCGTAATTGGCCTGCGAAACAAATTTCCATTGAGTATGATCGCTCGCCGGCTCGTTATACCTTACCGAAACTGCGATGCCTTTGTTTGTGGTTCTTGAGGAAGTTTGTGCCCCCAGGAAAACCGATGAATTATAGTAAGATGCAGTACTTGAAACCTGAATGGCAAAAACATGATTGCTTCCATCTGTTTCTGTAATATTCCATTTATTATTGGAACTACCATCAGTAAAAATCCATCCGTTTCCATCATCAACTTGAAACAGGTATCGGCCACCTGCAGGAGTCCCGTTGTTAGTATATTGAAATGTCCATTCGCCGGCGGAATTCACACTAGTCCAGGAAACGATGGCATTCGATGCCAGATCTTTTGGTTGTGCAGATATAACAGCTTCCGCTGTCCATTCACCACCACGATTTAGGAAAGCATCAGCACCCACATTATAAATATAATAAGCGGTTCCTGAGGTAGGAACTTCCCCGTAATAACTGGGAGCCTCCCAGGTTTGTGCCCATGCACCATTGTTGATTATGCCAGCCAAAGCAAAAAGCATAAAACCAACCCAAATCTTTTGAAGTAGAGTCTTTTTGTTCATAAGTCTAGTTTTTAAAAGAATAGCTAAATTTTAATCCAATATTATTGAGTCAAATCTTTATTAAGGCTCATTTTTTCAGCAAATAACTGTATCATTTTCAGCAAAAGATTATTTAATGCACCAATACAAAACTCATTATTAAGCACTTAAAAAACCTTTCACAAGAATGATTTCCCTTCTGCGAAAATCAGAAATGGACATTTGTCGGCTAAATGTTATTATTTGAAAATTTGCCTGTTTTTCAAAACCGGTACATCTTTCACCTCTAACCAAACATGCTTAAAAATTCCAGTGGGATTTTGCCATCCGGTATCTTCTTTTTTTGGAATTGCAATACGAATAGCAATTACATTCATCCCTTCAAAATTTATATATGGAGTTAAATTGGTCTGCACAAGGTTATTATCAACGTTCCGATCGTCGATTTTCGCTCCGTTAATGAACATTTCGTTTGGATCGGAAATACCCTCAAAAACGATTACAATATCCTTATCCAGCCAATTTTGAGGAATCTCGAAATGTTTGCGATACCATACAAATACTGATGTGGCCGAATCATTATTTGCTTTCGGGTCCGGAATAAAAAACATTTCATCCTTGCTAAAATCGTATGGTAAATCAAAGGAACACCAGTTTTTATCGTTGTAATCGACTTGTGATGCAGAATAATTATTGTCCAGACTAAATTTCCAGTTTAAATCGAACAACTGTTTATGACTATCGCCGGTATATTTTACATTGCAACTCACAAAAAAGCATACCATCAAAAATAGTTTTATGGCAGAGTTTATATTGGTTTTTAATATGAAGAAGTTTCTTTTCAACTTATCTGGCCAGGTCTGATTATCATGTTCTATTTTGATCCTTACTTAATACAACTATTAAAGAAATATTAACCTTGTTTGCTTTAGATTGATTGCAATGCCGAATAATTCTTGCACCCGGAATTAAACTCCCCATAAATCTAATTATAGTCCATTAAAAGAATGCAACATAGATTCGTCATTTATATGTAAGGAATTAGTCATCGCTCAAATCACTTCAAGATTCCCAAATAGCATTGAAGATTTTGATTAATTTTACCCCTGGCAGAAGCAATTAACAGTAAAAAAGTATGATTTCCAGCAAACCAATTAAACTTGCGATTCTCATTATAATAGGGCTTTACATTAATTCCTATGCATCGAAAGTTGAAAAATTTGGAATAGAAAGAGGATTATCCAATGCCAACGTGGTTAGTATTACCCAGGACAGAGCAGGTTTTATTTGGATATGCACCAAGGATGGACTAAATCGGTTTGATTCAAATACATTCCAGGTATTTAGAGCATCTTCAACGAATCCAAACTCCTTGAAAAGTAATGTACTTAATTTTGTTTATGCCGATAAATTTGATGATGTGGTTTGGGTGGCTTCGGAGAAAAACGGATTAGATGCCTACAATTACAAAACGCACGAATTCACGCACTTCGAACACGACTATGCCAATCCTGAGACAAATGACCTGAGTGCAAACGGAGTTACCTATATTGATGCTGACGACAAAGGTAATTTGTGGATTGCAACTTATGATGGCGGTATTGATTTCTTAGACAGAAAGACTAGCCATTTTACCAATTACAGTCAATCAAATGTCGATGGTTTGATTTCGAATTATAACTGGTGCGTGATGTACGATTCTGACGACAGAATCTACGTAGGCCATGTCACTGAAGGATTCAGCATAATTAATCCGAGAACAAAAACGGCAGTTAATTTCAAACACGACCCCAACGATCCTCATTCTCTCACTGATAATACGGTTACCAGTTTTCTTAAGGATTCCAAAGACCGTATCTGGATTGGAACGCGAAACGGCCTTAATCTTTTTAATCCCGAGAACGGACGAATGATTAGTTTCAAGAATGATCCAAACAACAGCCAATCCATATCCAGTAATTTTATTCAGAAAATGATCGAAACTCCTGAACACAAACTATATATCGGCACCGAAGGGGGTGGATTGAACATTCTGAACTTAAAGGACCTGGCCTTTTATTCTGATCCTTCGGAAGTAGAGTTTGAACATATTTTGGCTTCTGAAACACCTGACGGTTTGTCCAATCTATCTGTACAAACCGTTTTTCAGGATTCATTTGGGAATATATGGTTGGGAGGATATGGTAGCGGCGTAAACTTCATCCCTAAAAAAGATCCATTTTTTAATACCATCAACTATTTACCATTGATAGGAAATTTAAACAGCCTGAATTATAAATCAGTCGAAGATATTTGCATCGATAATAAAAACAATGTTTGGGTAGCAAACGGTTTAGGAGGAATATGTATTTACAACGAAAACAAAAAAATCGGCCAAATCCAGGCGATCAATGGCGATCCCAAATTCAATGCAATGTGTTTACACGAAGACTATGAGAATAATATATGGATAGGCACAGCCGATGGACGAATTTACAAGTACGATGTTCAAAAAAAGAGCTACCAGCTACTTAAAGTATTTGATAACCTGAACAATATTCCCATTTACAATTTTTTTGAGGATTCGAGGAAAAATCTTTGGATGAGTACAGACATTGGCCTTTATTTTTATAACATCGAAACTAAAAAGTCGGGCATTTACACTACCCGGAATTCTGAACTGATTGATAATAACGTGAGGGCTATAGCAGAAGATGGAAATGGAAATATATGGGTCGGTGCACTCGGAGGCGGTCTTGCAGTGTACGACGAAAATTTCAAACGGCTTTATGACTTTGGCAGAAGCCATAATTTTTATAACGTAAGTTACATTTATAAAGACTCAAGAAACAGAATGTGGATAGGAAGTCAAAACGATCTCTTTATTTTTAAAAACTACAATGAAGATGAAGTTTTGCGAATTGGAAAGAGTTCAGGATTGGCAGAATCAACAGTAAGGGCAATAATTGAAGGTAGGTCGGATAACGAGATCTGGTTGAGCACCATCAACGGAATCAGCCACATCGACCTTAGTACCATGCACATTAGTAATTTCGATGTTAGTGATGGAATCGTTTATGGAGATTATGCCAACGGATCGGTTGCAAAAACAGATGACGGAGAAATTTATTTTGGTTCGCAAAATGGAATTACCTGGTTCAACCAGGTTCTTGAACAAACATCACGGGAAATCCCGACAGCTGTATTTACAGGTTTTTCAATTGCAAATACGAACAACTATCTAAGTCAGTTTTCCGATGTACCCTTCAATGATAACATGACTTTAAAACACAATCAAAATTCTTTTGAAATCAATTTTAATGTATTGGATTATTCGCTGGCTAACAAGGCTGAATTTGTGTATCATATGGAAGGTTTAGATGATGGATGGTTTCTTGTAAATACCGAGAATGAGGTAACTTTCAGAAATCTGAAACCAGGATCTTATGTGTTCAACCTAAAAACACGGATTCAAAACCGCGAGTCGGAAGAGGTAAGCTCTTTATCCATTCGAATTGAGCCTCCGTTGTGGTTAACCTGGTGGATGAAATCGATCTATTTAGTTTTATTTACATCCATGTTTTTGTATGTCATTCGATTTTACAAAAGGAAGTTGAAGGTTGAGAGCGACTTGATTCTGGAAAAAAAGAGTCGCCAGCAGGAACATGAATTAAACGAAGAGAAACTCCGGTTCTTCACCAATATTACGCACGAGTTGAGAAGCCCGATGACGTTGATTTTAGGACCTTTGGAAGATCTGATTTCAGACGAGAATTTAAAACCTGATCAGCTGAAAAAACTCCATATGATTCAGCGTGTGGCTAATCGTTTACTCCAAACGGTAACCCAGATTCTGGAATTCAGAAAATCAGAAAATAAAAGCCGCAAATTAACGGTTATCAAGGACGACTTTGCCAAATACCTTTACGAAATTGGAGAAAAGTACAAAGACCTCAATAAAAACAAAGACATCGATCTTCAAATAGCCATTCCTTCTGAACGGATCGAAATGTTCTTCGATACAGAGATCATTTCGATAATTACCGACAACCTCTTATCGAATGCATTTAAATACACAAAATCCGGTACGATTAAACTCGAATTAAAGTTATTCGAGGAATCCAATATTGAGTATGCTGAGATTCTTGTTTCCGACACTGGCTACGGTATTTCGGAAGAAGATCTTCCACATATTTTCGACAGGTACTACCAGGCTCGTCACGCAACTCACCCAACCAAGGGAACCGGAATAGGTTTATCTCTGGTTAAAAACATGGTTGAGCTGCACGAAGCTGAAATTAAGGTGACAAGTACATTGGGTGAAGGAACTGAATTTAAAGTCAGGTTCCTGGTTAAAAACAGTTATCCGGATGCGGTTCACTATCAACCTGAAGAGCCTCATATGGAAGAAGCCCAGGAGAATTCGAAGAATGTAATTCTGGTAGTTGACGACGATCCGGAGATTGTGGAATACATTAAGGAATCGTTGAGTGATACGTACAGCGTAATTACTGCAGAAAACGGTGAGGCAGGTCATGATGCAGCGGTAGAACAAATTCCTGACATCATTATTAGTGATGTAATGATGCCAATAATGGATGGGATTGAGATGTGCGAGGTTTTAAAAAAGGACGTTAGAACCAGTCACATTCCAATTGTATTGTTGACTGCAAAAGGATCGATTCACGATCAAAAAGTTGGTTACGATGCCGGTGCCGATTCTTACCTCACCAAACCGTTCAGCAGTAACTTATTAAAAAGCCGACTGAAGAATATTATCGACGCCAGAACTAAATATTCATTATCCACGTCTTCAAAATTCAAGCAAAAGCAACAGTTGCTTAACGACTCCATTGGTGAGCTGGATAAAGAATTTTTACGACAACTTACTTCGGTTATAGAAGAAAACCTGGAAGATGAAGAAATGAACATCTCTTATGTGGCAGCTCAGTTGAACATGAGCCATTCTACCTTGTACCGAAAAATTAAGGCGCTCACTAATTTAACAGCCAACGAGTTCATCCGGAAAGTCCGCATCAATTTTGCCGAACAGCTTTTAATTACGGGGCAGTACAATATTTCTGAGATCATGTACCAGGTGGGCATTAACAGCAGCAGTTATTTCAGGCAGTGTTTTAAAGATGAATTCGGCATGAATCCGAGCGAATACCTGCAGAAACTAAAGGAGAACTAAGAGCTTTTACTTTTTACTATTTTGAATGTTCTCCAACAAGAGGGTATTCTGCGAGCTTTCATTGCACCAAAGCCATCTTCCTCCTGTTAAAAAACCTCAGGTTTTAGAAACGAATCGCTTCCATTTTCGATTAAAACAGTATTGCCCAATTGCGGATCACCCAATCAAAGCAAAGGATGTACAAATGTTTGAAATCCACAAACACTCACAAACTCAGGAATCTTTTCATACTGGGTAAAAGCAGCATAAGAGATTTTCTAATTAAGCTAAATCGTTCCAAGCAAATACTTCCGGTTATACTCATTCGCTTTGCGAAATCTTTTTTTCAAATATGAATTAGATGGGATTAAACAGACATACGACGAAATTGTGACGCTTGTGTCCTAATATCAGTCCCGCACTTTTGTAAGAATTCCCCATCTTGCATCCATATTTTAAATCAATAAACCTGGTGAAAACAAGAATTCTGCGAGTGCTTTTAAAGTTAAGCTTCAATTTAGTTAATGCACAAAAATTTCAGTGGACCTCCAGTACCGATGAAAATTTTTGGAGTCAAACTTCAATTAAACCCGAAAAGAAATCAAATATTCAAGTAAAGTCTCTTTCGTTTAATAATCTCAATGCGGCTTAAAGTTGAATTGGCCTTTACGATCTTGTTTCAGAACTTTTAAAGCAAAATCGAATAAATGAAACTATACCTTGCCATCTTCCTGATATTGATTTTTGGATGTACTCAAACCGAAAATCAGCTAAGTACTGATCGCAAACAAAACTTCGATACCAACTGGAGGTTTTATCTTGGTGACGATACAGACGCATCGCAAACCGATTTTAATGATGAATCGTGGCGAACACTCGATCTGCCCCACGACTGGAGTATTGAAGGGAATTTCGATCCCGCGAATCCGGCAGGAAACGATGGTGCTTACCTGCCTACCGGAATTGGCTGGTACCGAAAACATTTTGAAGTTCCTCAGCATTGGGAAGGGAAAAAGGTTACTGTTTATTTCGGTGGCGTTTATATGAATTCCGAGGTTTTTATAAACGGGCAATCGCTTGGAGTTTATCCCTATGGTTATTCGTCGTTTTATTATGATCTGACACCTTACCTGAAAATTGGTAGTGAAAATACAATAGCCGTTCGTGTAGATAATTCACATCAAAAAAACTGCCGCTGGTACAGTGGTTCCGGAATATACCGTCATGTATCGCTGATCGTCACCGATCCGATCCACATCGCACAATGGGGAGTTGCCATAACGACTCCTGAAGTCAGCGAACAGGAAGCAACTGTTGAAATTAAAACGACTGTAAAGAATGAAACTTCCTCGAAACAGGAAATTACACTTTCAACGCAACTTACCGGAAACGAACAAGAGACGCTTGGAAGTGATGAAGCAAAAGTGGAATTAGAAGCGAATTCGGAACAGGAAATCATTCAAAACATTACTGTTGATGAGCCGGAACTATGGACACCCGAAACGCCTGATTTATACTCTGCAACAGTTAGCATCAAAAAGGGGGAACAACTCATTGATAAAACCAACCATTCATTTGGTATTCGAAGCATCGAATTCAGTGCAGAAAAAGGTTTTTTACTGAACGGTAAAGAGGTACTCCTGAATGGTGGCTGTGTGCATCATGATAATGGATGTCTGGGAGCTGCAGCATACGACCGTGCCGAAGAACGAAAAGCGGAATTATTGAAAGAGGCCGGATTTAATGCGGTACGTACCTCCCACAACATTCCTTCGGAGGCTTTTCTCGACGCCTGCGACCGATTGGGATTAGTGGTTATCGATGAAGCTTTCGATGGGTGGCGTGAAATGAAAAGCACGTTTACCCCAATTGAACATGATTATTCTACCTTGTTCGACAAATGGTATAAAACTGATGTTCAGGCTATGGTAAAAAGAGATCATAACCATCCGTCAATCATCATGTGGAGCATCGGGAACGAGATCATTGAACGAACTTCACCCGAGGCAGTCGAGACTGCCCGTAAACTGGCCAAGGCCGTAAAAGAAATCGATACAACCCGACCTGTTACTTCAGCCATGACAACCTGGGGCCAGGGCTGGGAAATTTTTGATCCGCTGATGGCCGAACACGATGTTTGTGGTTACAATTACCAGTTGCACGAGGCAAAAGCGGATCACAAGCGGGTACCCGACCGAATCATCTTCCAGTCTGAATCTTATCCAAAAGACGCCTTCTTCTGCTGGGATTTGGTGAAGGACAATTCATACATCATCGGTGATTTTGTATGGACAGCAATTGATTACCTGGGAGAATCGGGTATTGGACGCTGGTATTACGAAGGCGATGTTCCGGGAGAACATTGGGAAAGAGACCTTTATCCATGGCATGCTTCTTACTGTGGCGATATCGACCTGACGGGTTGGCGAAAACCGATTTCGCATTACCGCAGCATGTTGTATAATGAAACCGAAAAATTATATATGGCCGTTCGTGAACCTGAACAGAAAGATTCAAAAATTATTACAACGATGTGGGGAACCTGGCCAACATGGGAAAGCTGGACCTGGCCGGGTCAGGAAGGGAAAGACATCGAAGTGGAAATTTATTCGAAATACGAAAAAGTGAGGCTGTATTTAAACGACGAACTTATTGGAGAAAAAGCGACGGGCAGAAACGAAGAATTTAAAACCGTTTTCACTCTGGCATACCAGGTTGGTGATTTGGTTGCAGTTGGCGTAGACGGCGACAAGGAAATAGAGCGTACCATTTTGAAAACTGCCGGACAAGCATCCAAAATAAAATTGACTGCTGACAGAACTGAGTTAAAAGCCGATGGTCAGGATCTTTCATTTATTACAATTGAAATGACCGACGAGGCAGGGATCGTCGATCCAAATGCCGCAAACCGTCTCCATTTTGAAATTGAAGGCCCGGGAACAATTATTGGCGTAGCCAGCGGAGATATAAAAGATACCGATCCTTACGTGGCCAATTCACGGAAAGCATTTCACGGAAGGGCATTGGTAGTAGTGAAAAGCACAAAAAATACGGGCACAATAACTCTTAAAGTAAAAGACACCTCGATAGGTGATGCTGAGCTTAAACTGACCGCACTGGATTAAAAAGATTAATACAACAAATAAATATGCTGCTTCGAAATATAATTTATGCTTTAATAGTCCTGTCTCTGGAATTTGTTCCGGGAATTAGCAGGGCACAGATCACTGAACCTGATGCCGGTAAAACATATTACCTGATTCATTCGAGTGGAAATGTAGTGGCCGAAAACAGCGAAGAGCGGGCAGTCCTTCAGAACTATTCAGGTGCCGACAATCAACTTCTGGAGTTTATTTCTGCCGGATCGGGATATTATTCGATAAAACTTGCAGGTGAGAATAAATATATCGCGCTGAACGGCAGCTGGAACACCTATTTCATTACTGATTCATCCACCGATAATTCGAAATATGCCATTGAAAAAGTTTCCGGCTCTTTTGTTCGACTCAGGTGCAAAGCCAACAACAAATACCTTGGTACCGATAATACAACAAGCGGCTCGTCGATTTATTCCGATAAAAGCGGTAGCGACACCAGGCATTACTGGTACATTTCAGAACATTACGGCCCTGCACCGGTTGATACCATGAGGTATCTTATAAATCCCAATGCAGCTTTTACTAACCCTTTTGAAGGTTGGGGGGTGTCGCTTTGCTGGTGGGCCAATATGTGTGGTAAGTGGAGCGATGACAAAATTGATGAAATCGTTGACTGGCTGGTTAGTCCTGAAGGATTGAATTATAATATATTTCGTTACAACATTGGTGGTGGCGACGATCCACTAAACCGGAATTGTACAGCTCATCACATGGCAAATGGAAAAGGAATTCGAGCCGAAATGGAAGGATTCAAAGATTCGCCAAATGCTGAATACGACTGGAGCCACGATGCTGCCCAGCGTAAGATTATGCTGAAAATTAAAGAAAAACGGCCGGATGCTATCTTCGAAGCGTTCAGCAATTCTGCTCCTTATTATATGACATACAGTGGTTGCAGTGCCGGCAACGTTAATGCATGGGACGACAATCTGAAACCTGAGTTTTACGAGGAATTTGCCAATTACCTGGTTGATGTATGCAAATTTTACAAAGATTCATTCGGTATCGAATTCAAAACCCTTGAACCATTTAATGAACCGGTCACCAATTACTGGTCGGCAAATGGCGGACAGGAAGGTTGTCATTTCAGTACAGCTGCACAAATAAACTTTTTAAAAGTCCTGTCCCCTGTCTTGCAAGCATCAGGTTTGAATACTATTATTTCAGCTTCGGATGAAACAAGCACAGCACAATCGGTAATCGATTTTAACGCTTATATTCAGGATGGTACTGTACTTGGTCTGGTAGACCAGTGGAATACACATACCTATGGAGCTACCAACAAAGACAGGGCAAACCTGCGGGTGCTTTCAACAGCCTACAATAAAACATTGTGGATGAGCGAAGTTGGAGCCGGAGGTTCCGGAATTGCAGGAAACCTTAACCTGGCGCAGAAACTCATTGATGACATCCGATATATTCGTCCCGAAGCGTGGCTCGACTGGCAGTATGTTGAAGAAAACAACGATCAGTGGTGCACGGTTAAGGGTAATTTTGCCTTGCAAACCTATGCCAGGGTTAAAAACTTTTACGTGCGTCAACAATTCAGCCGTTATATAAAAGCAGGATCGAGATTTCTGTCAGTTCCAAACGATCAAATGCTGGCAGCGCTAAATCCTTCCAAAGACTCACTGACCATAGTATTACTGAATAATTCTTCTACCGAAGTTTGTCACCGGATCGATTTAAAGATATTCAGCCAGTTCGGCAATTCGATTGAAGCGACCCGAACTTCAGAAACCGAGAATAACGTAAGCATTACAGATTATGAATTAAACGATTCAACATTTGTAATTACGCTTCCGGGATACAGTGTAACAACAGTAGTATTACCTGTGACATTCGAAACAGCAGCGAATCAGATTAAGACAGGAATACCATACCTTATTCTGCCACGTACCGCCAGTTTGCCAATAAAATCGACCGACAATTCCGTAACAATCGGTAGTTATCTCTATGGCGATTCCACCCAGTTGTGGACTCTTACAAAATCAGGGAATGGATATACGATAATGATCCTCGCCGGAGAATACCTTACTGATGCCGGCACCTACAGAGCTCAAACATCCTCAATAGAAAATACATCAAATCAATCTTTTAAAATTGAAAGTGTGGGTGATGATTGTTACAGGATTCTTTCGAACAGTACAGGAAAATCACTGGATTTGGAAGGCGAGAACAATACCGCAGGTACCTATATTGGTTTTTGGTCGTATGGAACAAGTCCTGCGGTCAGTCATCGTCAATGGATGTTTGTACTGCCGCCATCCGGAAAACAAAGCGATATTCCAAACGGTATTACGGAACCGGACCTGGCAGATAAAACAGAGCAAATTCGACTGTTTGGTGCAGATAACTCCATAGTTTGCCTGCAAACACCCGGTTCAGCAACTCAACTTAAAGTTTACTCCATTTCAGGAGCTGAATTACTGCAACAGCATACAGAAGAAACTTACACCCGAATTCCCATTCGTTCAGGAATTTATATCGTGAGTTACAAAACGAATTCAAAAAATAAAACGGAAGCCCGAAAGGTTTTTGTTAGGTAAAAAACAATTGACCAGAAATCACCATTAAAATCCAAAAACAATAGATGACACTTATTAAGCAGCCAATATTCAAAAAGACCTACCTGTTTCTGTTCTTACTGACAACAGTTTTTATAAGCCAAGCACAAACGCTTAAACTCCATTATAATGCTGAACTGGGGACAATAAATGAAACCTCGATCAGCGATGCATCGGGAAATGGTTTTACCGGAGAATTATTGAACGGTGCTCAAATTGCACTGTACGACAACACAAAAGTTATGGATTTGGGCGCCAGCAATGGCTATGTTGATCTGGGCGCCGGTTTTGGAGATTTGGTAAATACCTTAGGCGATTTTTCGGTGTTTTGTAAGTTGTTTATCCCCTCCTCTACTTCCTTAAATGCGAACGGAAACTTTGTCTGGACTTTTGCCAATTCCAATAATATTGCGAGCGATGCAAACGGATGCCTGTTCTTCAGCGCAAAAAACAGCCGCTATGCCATTTCGCCTGACAGATGGACCGGAGAATCGGGTATTCAAACCGGATCAGCCACAGGAAAAGGGGCCTGGGTAACCATAACCTATGTACAGGAAAACGGAACCGGAACACTGTATTACGATGGTCTGCAAGCCGCAAGCGGTGCCATTTCCATGACACCTTCAGAATTGGGAAAAACAGCCTTTAATTACCTGGGAAGATCGTGCTACGCTGCCGACGCCTATCTCAGAGATGCCAAATATGCTGATTTCAGAGTATATGACGGAGCCTTGAGTTCGGAGCAAGTTGAAGCATTATCGGGCTTGAAAACCAGTTCGGCAGCAGTGGAAATTCTGGCAGAATACGATTTTACTTCCACATCCGACACCAAAGGGAATTATACCGGCTCGTTGCAGAACGAAGCCCAACTTACCACATTCGGATCAGTTCCTGTTCTCGACCTTGGCGATCAGAACGGCTATTTCGATTTTAGTGCAGCTTTGGGGAATATCATCGCTACGTTGGACAGCTTTTCGATTTCAACGAACATGTATATTCCGGAAGGAACAAACATCTCCGGTGCCGGTAACTTTATCTGGACATTTGCCAATTCTGATAATATGCTTGCTGATGCCAACGGGAATATGTTTCTCACAGCCAGAACAACGCGGTACGCTATCTCAAATACCGGTTACCGGGACGAAGTGATGGTGAATGCCAACCAGGCGATAACTAAAGGGAAATGGGTAAATCTGACTTACACTCAACTCAACAACAAAGGTTACATTTATCTGGATGGAGAGCTGCTTGCAAGCAATTCAATTCCGATATTGCCAAAGTCACTTGGCCAAACCACCTACAATTTTCTGGGACGTTCCTGTTACTCAGGTGATGGATATCTGAAAGGGGCACAATTCAGCAATTTCAGGATCTATCAGGGAGCCGTCAATAAAACTGAAATTGAAACGATTGGTGCTGAAAATTCAGTTCTGAATCGCGCACTCGACAGTATTATCGTCGCAGATGCCCTAAACTCTCTTACTATAGAAAATAAAGATTCAATTCGTTCGGAAATCACTTTACCGAATAACCTGGGTAATGCTATTCTGGTAACCTGGTCCAGCTCAAACGAGTCGGTTGTTACGCCCGACGGCACTGTATACCGCCCTGCTTATGGTTCTGATCCTGCAACATTGACTTTAACTGCAACTTTAACCCGTAATACTTATTCTGACTCTACGAAATTTGAGATTACTGTTCTTCCACAATATTCCGACGAAGAAAGTGTGGAGATGGACCTTTCAGGACTTGTCATTGGGGGTAATACCAGCAATGCACGCTCAAGCGTTGATTTACCTTATAAAACAGCAGAAGGATCAAAAGTAAGCTGGAGTACAGATTCTCCTGAATTCATCAATACCTCCGGTCGTGTACTGAAATTGTCGCCGCTCGGACAAGGCAAAAAACAGGTAACCTTAACAGCCACCGTTACTAAAGGGACTGTTACCGAATCACGCGATTTTACCATTTATATTGCTGAAAAAGAAGATCGATCGGCTTATTTGTTTACCTATTTTACCGGGAATACTCAGAATCAGGAACAGATTAGATTTGCGCTTAGCAACGACGGATTGAATTACACGCCACTCAATAATGGAAATCCGGTGATAAACTCAGCAGATATAGCCATGAAGCAGGCTGTTCGCGATCCGCACATCCTTCGCTGCGAAGACGGGAAAACCTTTTATATGGTAGTCACCGACATGAAATCGAGCGAAGGCTGGACCAGCAACCGGGGAATTGTTCTGCTGAAATCGACCGACCTTGTGAACTGGACCAGTGCGACTGTAAACTTCCCTACCCGATGGCCCGGTGAGTGGGCCAATGTGCTACGCGTTTGGGCACCGCAAACCATTTACGATCCGCTTGCCGGAAAGTACATGGTCTATTTCTCGTTGTTAACCAGCGATGGAAAGGTGACCTACGATAAGATTTTTTATTGCTATGCAAACGAAGATTTTACCGATCTGGAAGGTGAACCACAATACCTGTTCGACCGGGGCTCTGCAACCATCGATGGAGATATTATTTACAGCGAAGGTGATAATCTTTATCACATGTTCTTTAAAAACGAAGGCGTTGGTGGAATCAGCAAAGTAACTGCTAAAACATTGACAGCTCAGAACGGTGAACCGGCCGGCTCACAGTGGAGCAATCTTATCGATAATGTGGATCAAACCAGCGAAGCTGTAGAAGGTGCCGGAGTTTTCCGCTTAATCGATAAAGATGAATGGATTTTAATGTACGATTGCTACGGAGCAGGACATTACCAATACTGCCTGTCATCGGATCTGAAATCATTTCAATATGTTTCTGACAACTACGAAATTAATGCGCGTCACGGTACGAGCATTGCAATTTCCGACGAAGAAGTGCAAAGACTTATTGAGGCATTTCCATCCACCGCTTTAAATACCATTGATGGTATTGGAGCGCGCAATAAAAACATCAGAAACAGTGGCATCGATATTAATAACTCGACAAAAGAGATTCGTATTCCGCTTTATTACGGCATCGATTTAAGCTCTTTCAATCCCGAATTTTTCGCGACGCCGGGTACCACAATTACACCTGCCGGTGATCAGGATTTTTCGGATGGAAGTGTTACGTATACCTTTACGCTAAACGGAACCTCAGTAAGCTACAAGGTTTATGCTGAAATAAATGCCAATCCGGTGCTTGAAGGATTTCGCGCCGATCCGGAGATTATGTACTCCGAGCAAACCGGATTGTTTTACATCTACCCGACGAGCGATGGATACAGTGGTTGGGGAGGCTGGTATTTTGATGTGTTTTCGTCACCCGATCTGGTAAACTGGAAAAACGAAGGAACCTTTCTTGATTTGGGTAGCAGTCAGGTGAGCTGGGCCAGTGGCAATGCATGGGCTCCCTGTATTGAAGAAAAGAAAATTGATGAAAACCATTACAAATACTACTTCTATTTTAGCGGCGAAAGCGACGGAAAGAAAACAGGTGTTGCAGTTTCGAGTTCTCCGGGTGGGCCCTTTGTCGATTCAGGTTCGCCAATGATCAGTTCTAATCCGAACGGCATTGGTGGACAAATAATCGACAGCGATGTATTTACCGATCCGGTTTCGGGCAAAAGCTACATTTACTGGGGAAATGGATATATGGCTGTTGCTGAATTAAATGAAGATATGATTTCATTAAAAGAAGGAACGACAAAGCTTATTACACCACAGGGAGGCACCCTAAGTACCTATGCTTACCGCGAAGGCGCCTATGTTTTTTATCGCGCCGGCTTGTATTATTTCATGTGGTCGGTCGACGATACCGGGTCGCCCAATTATCATGTGGCTTATGGTACCTCATCATCCCCAACCGGCCCGATTACCGTAGCATCTGATCCGATCGTTATTGAACAGGATCCTGTCAATGAGATCTACGGAACTGGGCACAACTCCGTCCTTCAGATTCCGGGCAAAGATGAATGGTACATTGTTTATCACCGCATCAATAAAAACTATTTAAATAATGGCCCGGGTTATCACCGCGAGGTTTGTATCGACAAATTGGAGTTTAATGCGAACGGAACAATCAAACAGGTAACGCCAACTCATAAGGGGATTGACCCCGTAGTAATGGGAAATGGGACGGTCGGTATTGCTGATGTAAATCAGGCTAACAAGGTATTCCGAATTTATCCTAATCCCGTTCAAAACCGTTTGTATGTTAGTTTCTTTGATAAGAAAGAAAAAAGCGGTTGTGTTCGAATACTGGATTTAACCGGCAGGATTCTTATGGTAGAACCTTTATCTTCTATCGAAAGTGGTATCGATTGCTCAAATCTGAAGACCGGTATGTATTTATTAAATATCAATCAAATGGGAAAATCCCTGACAACTAAGTTCATCAAATCAGAATGAGATTATAAAAACACCCTAAATATAAATTAAACAGTGTCCTGCAAGAATATGACTCAGTAAATCGCTGAAACAAAATAAATTGCCCCTTATTTCAGAAAACCTCCTGTATTTTTTAAGCTATTGTCGAATTTTATTTTGATAGCTCAGCTTCGTATTTCGATAAAACGGCAAAAGCTGCTGCGTAGGCAAAACTAAACATGCCTTCCGTTTGGTTTTTTGCAGTATCAGCTTTCCATCCTTTTAACAGGTCGGTCGGCAATATGCTATTCTTGCTGAAATGTGCGTACCCATAATCAAGGTTTTGCTGAAAACTGGAAATGTACGGATCAACAGCCTTAATATGAGGATAGACATCAACATAGGCGCGTAACAACACACCGTTGAACCAGTTTCCAAAGCCTCTTGAATTGTATTCAAAATAACCAGGCAAGTTTTCCACTGGCTTTGCAAAATATTGAAATGCAGAATCGGCTAATTGCCTTGCATCCGACAGGTAGACATTTTCGGCTGTATCTCCAAACAAGTCGGCTGCCCCCGACAGCATAGTACCACTATTGTAAGAAATGGCAGGCCCAACGCGATCCTGACAAACGATTCCTTTGCGATAGGTTTTTCCGTTTATTCTTTCGTTTTGTGGTTTCGGCGGTTCACAACCACCCATCATGTCGTCGTAAACTCCATCGGCACGCAAAAGCATATCTTTTTGCCAGGCATAAATTTTCCGGGCAAAATTAAGGTAATATTCGCTCTTTTTTACCTGTTCTGTTTTTCGTGTTTGTTTGTCGGAAGCATCAATGAAATGATGAGTTATTACATCGTTTTTACCACGATAGATTTCCGAAAGCCAAACCAGCGGACTTATCATCGGTCCGTTACTGCAGGAATGTTTCGTCACATAGCCCGGTCCCCAGGTAATTCCGCCTACTTCCCTGCCCGTTTCATCACGCGTACAATCCCAGCCATCCAGAACATATTCAGTGAGGTATTCTGCTTTTTCAAGATAGGCCGGATTACCGGTTATTCTGTACGATTCAATCAATTCGCGTATCAGCCACATCTGATCGTCGTACACATTTTCGATGCCTGCGACTTTTGCCGCACCTATTTTATCAGCACGGTGCACGCCATAAACCGACCATTCTTTAGTCTGCGTATAAGAAACCAGCTGAAATGTGCCGAGGTAGTAATCAAGATTGTTGTAAAGGTTCTCCAGTAGCTTGCTGTAGCGGTCGAAATCCTGACTGAATACTTCCGCCTTTCCCAGCTTGTTTTGTGCCTGTATGGCATGTAAAATCGCGTTGACAGCCTCAATTACACTGGTGTACATCCAAACGCTTCCGGTTTCCTTCGACCGTTCTTCTGTGAATGGATTATAAAATCGTGCCATTGCCATGCCCTCTCCCGAAAAATGCATTTCAAATGCCTTGTCTGCAATTTCAATTGCATGTTGCAGGTTCTGTTCCGAGCGCTGCTTTTGCGGTTGAGGAAATTCAGGCAGTACATTGTTTACGTCCGTTTTTTCGGCCCTTGCGGTTTTAATTTTATCGCCCGCAGGCTGCCACCAGGTAAAACTCGTTAAGGCACAAAGTGCGATGAACAACACAATAAAACTTTGTTTCATTTTAGATTATTAGTTGGTTGAAATTATAAGCGTAAATAAATTAAAGGCAGGTTATTTAACCGATAACTGATAAACCGGAAACTGAGCGATGCGTAACGTAGTACAACCATAAGGAATTAAGGTGATCTCTTCCTCATTCTCTTCCACAATCCGGTATGGCCACGCCGGAGAAGGTGTTTTTCCTGCCATGTTCCGGTCCTCTGTCCAGATCGGCATTCTTTTCCCTTTTGTTTTTACTGTAATTGGTGCATTCTCGAGGTTCCAGGGATTGGGCTGAATCTTATCAGCAATTTCGATTTGAAAGTCGGTGTTTTCAACAGTCTTTTCCCAAATGGCGTAATTCCAGGGCGATTTCGGAAGCACTTCCCAGAAAGTATCGTCGTAAGCGTCTTTCGTAACTTCGCGCCATTCTTCCTTTATTTTGAGGGCATATACCAGTGGTCCGCGCTCGATACCCAGCGACATTTCGTGCCAGTAACTAAAACGAAAATCCATTCCCAGATCCAGTTCAACTTTATCACCGGGTTTCCATTCGCGATTCAGTATTACAATTCCGTTTTGTGCTTCAAGTTGTTGAGTTGCATTGTTAACTTTTATACTGAATGAGCTGCACCACTCCGGAATTCTCAGGTGAAAAGGAAATTTTACCGGATCTTCACTTTCAATAGTAAATTGAATTTGTTCTTTAAACGGATAGCCTGTTTCTTCTTTTATTGTAACTAAATCTCCGTTGGCAACTTTTGCAGTTACAGTAGTCGGGCCATAAACCAGTGCGGCCAATCCGTTGTCGGCTGTAGCATACCAGGTATTCTGAACAAACTTTGGCCAGCCCTGGTGCATGTTGGTCAGACAGCACGGATAGCCAGTGGTAGTTCCGAAAACGTTACGTCCTTCCCTGTCGTTAAAGAAATTACGCTCGTCATCGGAAACCTTTATCTGGTTTACCTGCTGAAAATATTGTTTCCGCATGTAATCGTCGGTACTTTGGGTTGGCAAGACATTGTATGCAATTTTTTCAAGATAATCGGCATAATAAACATCACCGGTTATCGGCAGAATACTTTCGAAGCAATACATCATTTCAACTGCTGAACACAATTCGGAACCTTGTGTCGGATCATTTCCGTGCATACGTTCATCGGCACCATACATCCCGTTCACAAAACCATGCACTTCCTTAATCGAAGTCAGGCCTTTTTTTACCGATTCCAGATATTTTTCTTCAGGATGTTGCTGGTAATAAATAATCGGTTCCTTCAATCCCTGAGCCACATTCACACAATGCAGATCGGGAAGCGGATTTAAGCGGCGGATCATGTCTCCGGCATAAACTCCGGTCCAGTCAAAAGTTTGTTTATGAATTATTTCTGCCAGGTCTAACAGGAACTTATCGCCGGTAATGTTATACAACCAGTAAACGACGGCCAGATTGTCTCCTCCCCTTCGGTTAGCCCAGAAAGTGACATAGCCCAACTCATTTTCGGGCAGCATTTTTAACTGGTATTGGAGATAATTTGTCATTAATTTGATAACACGTTCGTCGCCGGTAGCTGAGTAATATTGCTGCAGCACTTTCAACATCACCATTTTGGGCCACCAGTCGTTACGCATGCCCTGTTGTGTTCCCGGAATACGTTCGTAATTCTCGGGTAACGGTTTTGGACCGAAGTAACCGTCTTCCTGCTGATTATTGATGCTCCACTCGATCCATTTTTGAGCTTTGGCTTTAAGTGCGTCATCATCGAGTAAATAAGCCAGCGGCACTAATCCGTCGAGCCAGTATGGACCGCGTTCCCAACCATCGCCTGTTCCTCCGAGCCAGCCGTTATTATCGCCACACACCAGTTGGTAAATACTGTCGAGGTGACCGGTTAAACCATTAGCTTGTATCTTCAGCATTTCCTGCAAAAAGCCTTCGGCATGAATAGCACCAATTGGTAATGCAGTGTAAGGTTGTGCCACCAAAGGAACCCGGTTGGTAATGTAATGTTCGTTTCTTTTCTCTTTGCTAAAGGCAACCTGAACAACAAACAAAAGAAGAACTGAACTAAGGTAAATCTGTTTCATTGGTTAAGTTTTGGTTATTAGTTAGTTAATCCAGTGGTCGCGGCTGAACGCCTTCGAAAGTGATTTTCACCGGTTTGATCAAACCGTTTTCATCAAAGTACATCCGATCGATACAGGTTTCGCGGTGGTTTCCATCGGTTTCACCCAATGGACGGCGATGATAAACAATGTAATATTCATCCGTTCCGGGAACATGAATCACCGAATGGTGTCCCGCTCCAGTCGCCACATTCGGATCTTGTTTCAATATCTTTCCGATTCTTTTAAACGGGCCAAAAGGCGAATCAGCAATGGCATAAGCCACACTGTAATTCGGTCCTGTCCAGCCGCCTTCGCTCCACATAAAATAGTACTTGCCGTTGCGGATAAACATAAACGGGCCTTCCACATAACCTTCGGGCGTGATCTCTTTAAAAGTTATACCATCATCAAAAGGTACAAAACCGGTAAAATCGTCTTTCATTTTGGCAATATTGCAATGCCGCCAGCCACCGTAAATCATGTAATACTGGCCGTCTTTGTCGTGAAAAACAAACTGATCGATAGGTTGCGCACCGTTATGAAATTTATCGAGCAGTGGTTTGCCCAGGTAATCTTTGTAAGGGCCTTCGGGTTTATTGGCAACACCAATCCCGATTCCGCCTTCTTCGTTATCATTTTGAATATCGTTGGCGGCAAAAAACAGGAAGTATTTCCCATCTTTCTGAACAATGGCCGGAGCCCACATTGCACGCCAGGCCCATTTTACGGCAGTTGTGTCAATAATTCGTTCGTGTTTTTCCCAGGTCACCAGATCTTTCGAAGAAAAACAATCCATAAAAACCTGGTCATTGTAGGGTGCCGAATACGTCGGGTAAATCCAGTATTCATCGCCAAAAACGATTCCTTCGGGATCGGCGTACCAGCCTTCAAAAACCGGATTATGGTTATTGCCAACTCTTTTTTGTGCCTCTGTTTTTACAGACAACAAACTCAAACCAAAAATCAATAATGCGAGATACTTCATATTTTTAATCTTCATAATTTATCCAAACTTTCATCCTTCCCTCTTCACGATTATCCCAGGCAAAATAAGGGATCAGCGTAAAATTCGTGTCACCGGTTTTTCCTTCGATCTCCAACATTCCGGTCAGTTTACCTGAAGCTTTTACGGTTTTGAAAATGCTGGTTTTCGATAATTCAATTTTATTCCAATTAAGGTTTGCCTGATCCGTTTCTTCAACACAATAAACCAGTGGCCCGCGCTGTATGGCTCGTTTGCCGACATTCGCTTCTACACGTGGATCGGCAGCAACTACTTCCACCGGCATATCAAGAATCAACGATAGTTTATCTCCTTTTTTCCAGCTTCTATCCAAAGCAACATAACCGTTCTCTTGCCTGCTTATGTTTTGTTTTTTACCGTTTACCGAAAGCGAAAAACTTTTGCACCATCCCGGAATTCTCAGATTCACAGGAAAAGAAGCTTCCTTTTCAGGCTGAACTTTCAGTTCTACGTTTCCATCCCAGGGATAATTGGTGTGCTGAACAAGTTTCAGTTTTGTAGTACCGACTTCCATCTCTGCAGTGCTTCCGACATACAAGTTCACAAACACTCCTTTTTCATAGGAAGTGGCGTAAATATAACTTCCAACAGAGGGTAAAAAGCGCGAAACATTACTGGGGCAGCAGGCACATCCGTACCAGGCACGGCGATGATGATGACCCTCGGATTCGAGCGGATTTACATAGAAAAACAGGTCGCCTTCGAGCGAAACGCCTGCCAGCACCCCGTTATACATTGAGCGTTCCATCACATCGATGTATTTGGCATCCTGAGAAAACAGGTTCATGCGATTGTTCCACAAAACCATTCCGATCGATGCACAGGTTTCGCAATAGGCTTCCTTGTTCGGCAGGTCGTAATCGTTTGAAAATCCTTCGTTCGACCCCGAACTTCCGATTCCACCGGTGATGTACATATTCCGTTCCACCACATCTTCCCAAACTCGTTCAAGACCAGCCACATATTCCGGCAGATCCTTTTCTGCGGCCACATCCGCCATTCCCGAAAACAGGTACATAGCGCGTACAGCGTGACCTTTTATATCTTTGATTTCTGAAACAGGAACATCATCCTGGCAATATGCAGGGCCCCAGTCTTTATTATCCCATATGGCACCTTTCCCGTAACCGTGACCACGTTCTTCAAGCAGCCAGTAAGACAGATCGAGGTATTTCTTATCACCGGTTTCATGGTAAAGTTTTACCAGGGCCAATTCAATTTCTTCGTGCCCCGGAACCCAGTGTTTTTTACCCGGTCCAAAAGTTGCACAGAGGTAATCGGCAAAGTTGGTAGCCACATTCAAAAAAGTAGTTTTCCCGGTAGCTTTATGATGAGCCACGGCAGCTTCAATCATGTGTCCGCCACAATACATCTCATGCTTTTCCATGTCGGTCCACCTGTCTTCAGGATGGTTCAGGGTATAAAAAGTATTCAGGTAACCATCAGGCTGCTGAGCTTTGGCAATGTAACTAATCCATCTGTCGAGTAAAGCTTCATGTTCCGGATTTGGATTATTGATGAGTGAATAAGCAATGCCTTCCATTGCCTTGTACACATCCGAATCATCAAAATAAATCCCCCCATGCCTGCCTTCCATCAAACCGGCGGCTTTTATAAAATTATTGATGCGTTCGGTTGAATCCTGTGTTTGCGCAATACAGGTTTCCAAAGTGGCGTCTGCATGTGCTTTTAAGCGAGCGTTCCAGAATTGATCAGTAATCTTCACCCGGTTAAAAGGCACCGGCTGAGTGGAATAGGATTGTGCAAAAACATTCACACCCATCAATAGCGCAACTAATAAAAGTGTGATACGATTAGATATCTTCATTTTACAGGTTTATTGAATGGTTTAGTTGGTCGAATTTACAAATTACAACTGACTCTTTACCTAATTCTCTTTGGTTGTTGGCCCATGAACGATCAATTTTCCGTTGGCATCGATTTCCATCGGGTCGATAAAGACCACACGCTCATCTCCGGTTTTTGAAGTTCTTCCGTGATACACACAGAGCATGGTTTCACCATCAGGCGCCACAGTTACTGAATTATGCCCGGTACCGGTTACAACACCGCCCTGTTCCACATTTTTCTGTAATACCGGGTTATTATCGGCTTTTTTGAAAGGCCCGAGCGGTGAATCAGAAGTTGCATATCCTACGGCGTAGTTTTTCCCTCCAAAGTAGTTGGCTGAATACATGATGTAATAGGTATCTTCGTTTTTAAAGATGTACGAACCTTCTGTCCAGCGGCGGTTTACTTCGCCTGAAGTTACTGAACGACTCTCCCACTCGGCTTGTTCATCATCCATCTTAAGCGGTGGACGCAACAATAATTCCGGTTCTCCGATTATTCCTGAAAAATCAGGTTGAAGCTCCACGCCATACACCCAGCTTTCTTCAATCTCGTTGAACATTCCTTTTTCGCGAGCCCAATCGGCCACTTCACTTTCAACCGGATTTTTGTAGCAGCAACGCGAATAATACAAGTACGTTTTCCCATCTTCAAACCAAAGATTTCCGTCGATAACCGGATATCCCGGGTCAAAAATCGGACGATCCATCAGATCGGTGTATGGCCCGGTGGGATTATCGGAAACAGCCACACCGATGCGGAAGTTTTCGAGTTCGTTGGTGGGATTCTCGCGCCAGTCGGCACTAAACAGCAGGTAAAACTTACCATCTTTTTCGTACAATTCAGGAGCCCAGAAATTGGCAACATTCCACGAATCATCGGTATTCCCCTGGTAAATTCGTCCTTCGTCTTTCCAGTTTTTCAGATCGGAAGACGAATACATTTTAAAGCCGTCTTTTACGCCGCCGGTCCCGATCATATAATAAATCCCGTCTGATGCTTTCAAAATGTAGGGATCACCAAATTCAACGGGGATAGGATTTTCAGCCTGAAATTTATTCGGAGTACAGGCTGCCATGAAAAGCATAAGCACGAAAAACAAAAAATAATTCTTTTTCATATCAATTAGTTACTGTTAATTAGTTTTTCAACATCAATTTCTCCTGAAGGCCGTTTCAAAGATTCGCCGGCTTTTACGGCTTCTCCGAAGTCAGGCGTTCCATCGGCATTCCAGGTAAAGGGCTGCATGCGCACATCCCTGTCCCAACCTGGTTCGGTACTTTTTTTCGAATGGTAAATGATCCAATCCTCGGTTCCGTCGGGCGATTTTACAAACGATACATGACCCACGCCGTTTACCGAGTTGTTTCCTTCGAAAACCGGGCCTTTTTTTATCCAGCTTTTCGGATCAAGCGGATCGGCATCCTGACTTTTCAACTGCAACATTCCCTGGCGGTATTCTTTTAACCACGATTCACGACAAGAATAGACGATAAAAACCTGATCGTTCCGCATTAAAATCTGCGGGCCTTCATTCAGGTTAAGCGGGCCTCCGGTTTCCCAGCTTTTTTCGGGCGACGAAAGCAATACCCTTTTACCTTTTAAAGTATAAGGATTCTCCATTTCCTGAATATACAAGTGTTGTGGAGTTGCATCGGTATCCATTTGCTCGAGCCAACCCGACCAAACCGCATACAATTTCCCGCCGTGTTTGAAGACAGTCATATCAATGGCCCAGATATTTTTTGAAATGTCGCTGGGATCGTCGCCGGTATTCAGCATTCCCATATCTTCATAATCGCTATAAACATTATCGTTTGACGAGCGCAAAACCCCTGTTCGCTGATGAATAAAAGGTGGTCCCGATTCTCCTGCAGCATAATAAACGTACCAGTGCCCGTCGATAAAATGTATCTCGGGAGCCCATACACAGTTACTGTTCCAACCCGTTGATGGCGCTTTCCAAATGAATTTTGCCTCAGCTCTTTTGGTCATCAATTTAGAACTTGAAACAGCAATTCCATTGTTACTCGAATAGCAGTAAATATAATCGTCGCCCTGTTTTACCATCCACGGATCGGCACCATTCCAAACCGGATTGGTAAACGTGTCTTTAACTCCATCTTTTGGAAGTTCTTGGCTTTTGCTACAAGCAAAAAATGCGACTGTAATGAATATGGTTAAGAATCCTTTTAACATTTAATTTTCTTTAATGAACCGTACTTTAATGTGCTGTTAAAATAGTGGTTTATTAGCAGACTTTAGCCTTAAATTATTTCCCACTACTGTTTACCAAACTAATGCATGGCGCCAAATAATGTTGATGCTCAACCAAATGAGGGGTAAAAAAATAATCGTCAATTTTCATTATATCGTCGCCTTTTCTAATTACTAAATCAAATGTGCCGATATGAATTTTCCGTTCGACTTCCCATATTTCCCCACACCAAATAATCTAAAGATTAAAGATACTTTTCTGATTTGAAATTTTTATGTTAATGGTTCTAATGACTCTGAACATTGAAATTTCATAAAGCCTCCACGCCTTCTGCAGAATCTACCAACTGGTTGCAGAACGCTGGAGGCCAATGATAAAAATATGCCAGCTTCGCAAAAATAAAAGCCCGGCAATCTTAATACTGCCGGGCTTTCCCTTCTCTTTAATGTTATCAATAAATTTATTGTATTTTATTCATAGCTTACGTTTACATTACCACCCGATGAATGGATATAAACAGGAATTCCACCGTTGTTCATGGTTCCGTTGACACGATTTTTTTCTGCTTTCCCTGAAAAATTCTGAAGTTCAATATTTACACGGTCCGATCGTAAATCCAGGTCCATGCCCAGATCACGGCCACCATGAATTACAGCATCCACGCCACCACCGCTCGATTGAAGGTGTAACTCTTTTGATAAATTACTGATGTCAACACGCACCGAACCACCACTGGAACTCGCCTTAACATAGGCACACTCACCGGAAACACGCACGCCACCGCCGCTGCTTGAAGCATCCACATCGCCATGAACATTCGATACGGTTACTCCTCCGCCCGAACTGTGGGCGTTAATACGGCCATTTGCATCGGTAACAGTAACACCGCCACCACTCGAGCTCAAACGAATATCTCCGTTTTGGTTGGTAGCTGTAACGCCGCCACCTGAAGACCGGGCTTCGGTTGAACCACTAACATTTTCCAGCTTTACGCCGCCGCCACTACTCGAGAATTTATGTGTTCCTTCCACACCATATACTTTCACTCCGCCGCCACTTGAATGAACATCGCACGACATTTCCCGGGGAACGAGTATGGTTAATGAAATACCGACGTTGTTCCAGAAATTCATTCGCGACTTGCGCTCGACTTTGGCGGTTACAACAGAACCACTTTTTGAAAAATCGATGTCAAACGCTTCCAGTACCTCCTCCATCATTTCGTCGGACGACGATAAAACTTTACCATTCTTTCTAACAAAAGCCTGAATTTCAACTTTTGGCTCATCGTGTGTTTTTACAACTACTCCACCACCCGACGAAGATGCTTTTAGCGTGCCGGGCTGGTTCATATCGAAAACCTTAACAATTGTAGGTTCATCATCTTTCGAAAATACATTCAATGAAAGCAATGCCATCAGCATTACCAGCATCGGATACTTTTTAAAATTCATCAGGGTATTCATAGTCATTTCTTTTGGTTAATTAAGTTGATAGCTATAAGACGCTTAAGTTTCCGAAGAGTTACAATTAATTTGCATGAGTATATGAAAACTGACTATCGTGTTTTATTCGTACCTGAGTGCTTTTACAGGATTAAGTTGCGATGCCCTGATTGCCTGGTAACCACTCGACACCAAAGTTACCAGCAGCGATATTCCCAGAACAATAGCCACATCCACAACATGAAAGTGGTATTTGAAATGCCCTGGTGTAACATTCTCGAGTAAACGCCCAACCGGAAAAGAAATAATATTGGCTGCTACTACAAAAAGTACAAACTGCCGGGTTATCAACGGAAGGATCTGTCCGGCCTGCGCTCCCTGTACTTTTCTTATCCCGATTTCCTTTATTCTGCGTTGCGAGGCAAAAACAACCAGGCCAAACAGTCCCATGGCTGCGATGATTACCGCCAGCATGGTAAAAAAGGCAAAGGTATTTTTTGCATTGGTCCAGATTCTTAGAGCTACCCGATCGGCGCCGGCATCAAAACCTTCCACTTCGAATAAAATGTTCGGAAATATATCCTTTAAAACAGCATCGATCTGAGCCAGACTCTGTTCTTTTGCTGCAGGATTAATTTTAAAAGTTAAATCATTATAGCTCCCAAATCCAACTTCGCGCTTAATTAAAACATACGGCCTTATGGGGTTGTGAACATCTTCAATATTGAAATCCTTGATTACACCTACTACCGTACGTTTTTTCCCCTCAATGTCAATCCATTTTCCAAGTGGATCAGTCCAGCCGTAACGTTGAACAGCTGCTTCGTTTATCAAACACGAATTCTGATCGGAAAGAAAATCATCCGAAAAACTTCGGCCCTGAAGGATTTGCATTCCCATGGTGTTGATGTAACTGGCAGAGGCACTGTTCCACCGGGCATGTGAAAAATCATCCGTTGGCCCGTCTTCATATTTGATTCCTGTTCCCCAGTTGGAATGGAGGGGGGAATTAATAGAAATGGCCACATCTTCAATTCCCGGGTATCTTAAAATTCTTTCCCTGAACTGCTCAAAAGTTATATCCGATTTCAATTCAGGCAGGGAACAATACAAAAGATCATCTTTCACAAAACCAAGGTCTTTCTTTTTCATATAATCCACCTGCCGGTACATCCACAAACTTGATGAGATAAGCACAACGGACAAAATGAACTGGAAATAGACCATTGCCTGCAAACCTGTAATCCGGCCCATTCGATACGATGTCCGGCTCTTAAGCACTGCAACCGGTTTAAAGGCAGAGATCACCAAAGCGGGATAACTTCCTCCCAGAAAACCGGTAAGTAAAACAGTGAGTAACAGAAACAGTATGAATAAAGGTTTCTGAAACAGTTCCAGTTCGATATGACGATTTACAACATTATTAAACAAAGGCAAAAGAAGGTAGGAAAGCGCAATGGCCCCCACCAACGCAATACCTGACAATACAATAGCTTCGGCCAAAAATTGCAGACGTATCATGTTACGGTTACTTCCGGAAACTTTGCGTACACCTATCTCAACAGAGCGAAGTGTAGAGAACGATGTGGTAAGGTTCATAAAACTTACGCAAGCTAGCAACAGGGTTAGTATTCCGATAAACGAATAGAAATAAATGACGGATCCCCGGTCGTCGCGCGGGCCCTGGTTCAAATGCAATTTCGATAAAGGACGGAGATACACTACCTGTTTGGCATTCTCATCGAAATCATTCAGTACATTTTGAATCTTGCTGTTAACGGTTTCAGCCAAAACATTGGGTTTAAGTAGTACCATGCATCGAAATGAGGAATTGTACCAGTTGTCGCCCAGATCGCGAAGCAAGGCTTCGTTAGAACGGAAGTAAGTGGCCTCAATTGACGACTGCTCCGGAATGTCCTTCATTATTCCGGTTACCCGAAGTTTGTTTTTCTGATTATCGAGCAAGATTTTCCCCATGGGATCTTCGCCGGGGAAGTATTTCTGAGCCATTGTTTCGCTCAATACAACAGCATCAACATCGTCGAGTACAGTATTTTTATCACCACGGATCAGTTCGTAAGAAAACATATCGAAAATGGCCGACGGGGCAAAATAACCGTCAGGTTCGTAATATACATGCTCCTCATCGGGCGAAAGGTATTCGCCCCAGATTTCTCGAAGTATTATGGCATTTTCAACTTCAGGAACATTATCGCGCAGGTATTTGGCAAAAGGTACAACAGTTTGGTTAATGTCATCCATCCTGTCGCCTATCCGGTACGACTGTACTCTGTAAATACGGTCGAAATGCTCGTTGAATTTGTCGTAGTCTTTCTCGTATTGAATATAACGGGTGACTAAAATAAAGGCTGCCAATCCCAGCGAAAGACACATGATCTGTATAAATGACAGTGTTTTCCTCCTTTGGATATTTCGCCATGCTATTGTTAAAAAATGTCTGATCATTTGTTCTTCTGTTTTCGGTTCGACTAATTTCAACTATTGCTTAGTTTTTAAATTCATGTTATCACTCATATCTGAGTGTCTCCAACAAGACTATTCTGTCAGGATTATCGGCTTACTCATACCTTAAAGCCTCAACAGGATTCCGTGTTGCAGCCCGCCAACTCTGCCAGCTTACAGTTAGTAAAGCAATTCCCAGCGCCAGCACTCCGGCCAATGCAAAAATCCACCAGCTTAAATTGGTTTTCAAAGCAAAACCTTCGAGCCAGCGGTTTAACGCATACCACGAAATCGGCACCGCAATCACAAACGAAATGGCTACCCAACGTAAAAAATCACTGTTTAGCAAGGCAATTACTTCGCCTACTTTTGCACCGTTTACTTTCCTTACTCCAATTTCTTTAATCCGACGCGAGATGGCGTAGGATGAGAGGGCAAACAAACCGATACAGGAAAGTACAATGGCCACCAGCGAAAACCAGGTAATTATTTGTTTAATTTTTTCATATTCCCTGTATTGTTCATTCAGTTTATCCTCTGCAAAAAAGAAAGATAATGCAGACTCCGGCTGGGTAGTTTTCCATTCATTTTTGAGTAATTCAACCACCTGCAGACTGGTTCCCGGTTTCGATTTGACACACAGGTAACTCCAATTGGTATAATTTTCCTGTTCGGTAAAAATATGTGCAACCGGTTGCATTTCATACTGTGCTCCCTGATAAGCAAAATCCTCCACTTCTCCGATAATTTTGTTTGCAGTACCCGTTCTGACGCTTTCGTGAAGAATCTGATCTCCCACACTTCCGTAGCCCAGAGTTTCCATGGCTTTTTTATTTAAAACCAGGTTTCTCTCGTAATTTCGTGTTTCATCCGAAAATCCTTCTCCATCAAGCAGTTTAATTCCAAAGGTTTTGAAATAGTTTCTTCCTACATATGCTTTGCGAAGGTGAATACTTTCAACATCACTTCCTCCTTCAGTATAAAAGGTATTATAGTTATGGTTGTAATTTCCGGGAGTGCATTGCGAAAAGCAAACTGATTCGACAAACGGGCTTGATTCCAAATCCTCGGCAATTCGCTTATATTTTAGCGATGCAGCCTCTAAATCTTTAAACTCCCAGCCACTCAATTCGGCCACCACCACATTTTCCTTATCAAATTTGGGATCCTGGTTTATCATAAACCGAATCTGCTTTTGTACCAAAAAAGTACCTGAAATAAGCGCTATTGCAATTGCAAACTGCACAACAACAAGCGAGTATTTCGACATTCCGACTTTCCCATTTTTAATTGCCTGACCGCGTAAACTATCCATCGACCCCATTCGAGCTAAATACACTGCGGGTATGGTTCCCGAAAGCAAGCCCACCAAAAGCCAGATAAAAACAAGAACCGGCATCAAAAGCCTGTTTTGTGTGAAGCTAAAATGGAGCCGGGTATCGTACAACTGGTTAAACTGAGGAAGAAAGATATTAGCGAGAAGCACTCCGAGTAAAAGAGCAATAAAACTGACCATTAACGATTCTGTCATGATTTGGCGAATCAGAAAACCTTTTCCTGCTCCAACCACTTTTTTCACACCTATCTCTTTTGTTCGCCCCAGCGAATTGGTGATTGTCAGGTTGATGAAGTTTACCATTGCAATACTTAAAATCCCAATTGCAATTACTCCAAGAATGATAATGAGCGTCCGGTTTGATTCCTGTTCGGAATGATAATTTTTAAACGCAAGCAAATTCATTTCGGGTTTCTTATTCTCGCCTGTTAAAAAATTTGCTTCGGCAATTTGCTGCATTTTATCGTATATACTTTCCGGCTTTGTCCCGCTTTTTAGCAAAACATAAGTCATTGAGAATGTGTTGTACCAGTCGTGCACCTGTTTTACCCAGGGAGAGATAGATTCCCCGGTTTCATACGATGTAACAATGTCGAATTTTACCGAAGAATTATCGGGAATATCCACAACACCGTTCACGGTCAGGTAATTATTGCCGAATTGCACTTGCAACTTTTTCCCGATAGCCGACTCATTCCCGAAAAAACGCTCCGCAAAATCTTTACTTACAACTGCGTTATACTTTTCTTTAATATGATCACCGGTACCCTTTTCAATAAAGGGAAAAGAAAATACCGAGAAAAATCCCGTATCAACATAATGAACGTTTTCAGGTGAAGCTACGTCTTCGTAAGCAAGTCGGTATCCGTCCCAGTCAAAAATCCGGGTTCCGTTCTCAACTTCCGGAATCTGCTTAAGCATTTCAGCCAGCAACAAGCCTTTTGTTTGCTCTCCCTTCCCTTCACGTACACGATAAATATTCTCGAGATTCTTATTAAAATGATTGTAAGTAAAATCGTTATACACGTAAATGAAAAGAATTAAAAAAGCCGCTATTCCGATTCCAAGCCCCAGAATATTGATCAGGAGATAGCTTTTCTTTTTTAGTAAAAAACGGATGCTGTTTTTAAAATGCAAAAAATTCATCGATCTATATTTTGCTAGGTTTCACTTTTAAACTTTACAACTCAAAATTATTCGTATCGGAGTGCTTCAACCGGATTGCTCACGGCCACTTTCAAAACATGATAACTAATTGTTATGAATGCGATTATAGCTACCAAACCAATTGCTACCACGAATTCGCTTATTCCCAATGGTTCTTTATACGCACCCGGCATCGTTTTGTATATGTAAACTGCGGCCGGACAACCTACCAAAACGGCAAAGCCAAGCATGCCAATCACTTCAGTAGAGAGCTGCCAGTAAACGGATGACACTGAACTTCCCAACACTTTTCGGACGCCAATTTCTTTTGTCCGGCGTTTAATGGTGAACAGGATCAATCCGAACAAACCAATGGTGGAAATAAGCAGTGTAACTACAGCAAAGAACAAAAACATGCGCTTCATCGACTGCCAAAACGGAATGGCCTCATCCAAATAAAAAGCTACACTAAAATCCTTGAATTCAAAAGGATCGTTTGGAAAGATCGTTTCAAGCTCGCTGGTTACTATGGCCCTCGCTTTTTGTTCGTCGCCGTTAAAACGTACACTTAACAAGGTTGAACCCGAAATTATATTGCTATTCAGAAACATCACGTAGGTTGGTATCGGATTGTGAACCGAATAAGGGTGAAAATCCTTTACAACACCGATAACCGGGAAAGATCTTCCCTCTAATGTAACCTGCTTGCCGATTGAAAATATGTCGAAGATGGAATTCTCACTCCAGTAACCGTTAAGTTCGTACAACTGGCTGCCGTTGGGAAGCGTAAAAAATTGCCCCGAACCTTTCGCCCCTCCTGAAACCTCACGCATCAGTAATACCTTATCAACCTCCGGCACATCTTCCATCAGGTGAAAACGATAAGCCGCAGGGCTGTAAGTACAGAAGTTCGTAGGATAAGAATCTTCCTGTTTGGTCTGAACACGGTAGATTCGATCGTAATTGGTGTTGAATTTATCGTAGTTGATCTCATAACTGATCATCACGCTAAATAAAATGAACACCGCGAATCCGATAATTAGATTAGTAAGGTTGATCGCCGTAAAAACCAAATTATGACGGATATTCCGAAGAATGTTAAGGAAAAAATGCTTAATCATTGTCTTGGGTTTTAATAATCCTCAATTTGTTATTCTATCTCATTTAGTTGTATATGTTTGCTGCAACATCGCAGTATATTTTCATTGCTTAAAGTTTCCTTTCCGTTGCTCAGTCTTAAGTTTTGTTACTCATACCGAAGAGCTTCAATCCCGATGCTTCGATCGGGATCTCTGCTCTCCTCTATTCATATCGGAGAGCTTCGACAGGATTTCGCGTAGCCGCTCTCCAGCTTTGCCAGCTAACCGTTAACAAGGCTATTCCCAGGGCAAGTTTTCCGGCCAGTGCAAAAATCCACCAGCTCAAGTTGGTTTTGTATGCAAAGTTTTCAAGCCATCGATTCATGGCATAATACGCAACAGGTGTGGCAATTACAAAAGCAATTAATACCCATTTCACAAAGTCTTTATTCAACATTGAAAGGATTTCCGAGACCTTAGCTCCGTTTACTTTACGGATGCCGATTTCTTTTATCCGGCGTTGGCTGGCAAAAATCGACATGGCAAGAATTCCCATCGCACAAATAATAACTGCACTTATAGAAAACAATGAAAACGTCCGTCGAAAACGAACTTCAGATTCGTACATATTTTTAACTGCTGAATCAAGAAAACTTACCTCAACAGGAAATGCCGGGGAGATCTGTGAGGCAACTTGGTTAATTTTTTTCAGTGTTGAAGAAAGTGAATTAAAATCGCCTGCCTGAATAGTTGCCAAACCATAGGAAGCATAACCCTGATTAATAATCGCAAGAGGACCAATCGCATTTTCAACTGATTTAAAGTGAAAATCCTTCATTACCCCGATTATTTCATAATCGAAATTATTATTCATTTCGAAGGTTCCGCCAACGGGATTCTCAATATTAAATTCCTTCAAAAATGTTTCGTTAACAATTACCTTATTCTTATCCTTTTCAGAGGCGTCGGAATAAAGCCGCCCTTGCACTATTTCAAGGTTCATAATCGAAAAGAATTCGGCATCGGCACTAAAAGTTGTAAAATGGACTTCGTGTTCCTGTCCATCCAGCTTTAACCTGGTTCCCCAACTCGACAATTGTTTTCCCGGATAAAACTGAGACATCGACACATTTTGCACTTCCGGTATTTTCTCAAATTCATCTTTGATAATGTTTTTATCCAACTGCGGAGTAAGTTTAACCGCTATGGTATTCTCCTGGTTGAAAACAAGATTGTTGCTTCCAAATTCAACTTGTTTGTAGATAAGCGTTGTAAATGCAATCAACACAATCGAAATCACATATTGCAGCGTAATCAATCCGTTTCGCAAATACGTTTTTTTTGAATTTTGATCGACTGATCTTTTAAGATTATTAACGGCCTTTGACGACGAAATACTAAAGCCGGGAATCAAACTTAAAATAAGGCTAAAAACCAGAGTTGCTGTAAATAGAATGCTTAATAGTTTCGGGCTGGAAATAAGTTTTGTACTGAATTGAATGCCGGTATAGCTTTGAATAATTGGAGTAATTCCGGCCATTATAACCAGGGCTAAAATTACGGCGGCTATAAACACAAGAAAAGTTTCGCTCAGCACTTTCCTGAAAATGATGATCCGCGTTGCTCCGATAACCTTTAAAACACCTGTTTGTTTTATCCTTTCCATCCATTGCGACGACGAGATGTTTATAAAGTTCACCAATGCAATAATCAGAATAAGTACGGCTACGAATAGCAGAATTAAAGCTTTGGTTTTGTCTCCCATGCTAACATGATGAGCTCCGAATGTTTGCAAATTTGAGAAATAGACATCTTTCAATTTTATCAAATGAATCTCCTCAACCCACTTTTGAAATTCTTTAGGAAATACCGAAAAAATGGTTTTGGCCACCTGCGTCGGATCGGCATTTTCGCCTAACAGCAAGTAGGTTTGAAAATTAGACCAGCCCCATTCTTTAAATTCTCCTTCGCTTGGCTGAAGGATTTTGCGGGTTTCGATTGAAGTAAGGGCACTAAAATTGAGAAAGGAATTTCCGGTTGGTTTTTCAATAACTGCCGATACTGTTAACAGTTTTTCGTTGTTATATTTTATTGTTTCTCCAAGAGCGGAATTACGTCCAAAAAGTTTATTCGCCAGCGGTTTGGTAATTACCACCGACATGGGATTATTCAACGCAGCAGCACAATCTCCTTCAACGGTTTTGTAATTAAAAAAGCTGAAAAAATCAGGATCTGAAAAGATAAGGTCGGAGGTAATCGGCTCCCCGTTCTCTGTTTGAAAAACCGGAGCTTGCCAAGTGCCTGCTACTCGAATGGATGCTTCCACTCCCGGAACTTCCATATCGATATGTGGTTTTAATATGGCCGGAGTGTTCATTCCTGCGCCCGGTTTACCAATCAGGTAAATCCGGTCTCCACCTGCATGGTGCGTATCGGTTGTTAATTCGTTATAGCAATAAACCGACAATATGATTACGAATACTAAACTTATCGCTAAACCAAACAAATTGATCAGGTTAATCGCTGGTTTGCGAATAAAATTTCTGATTATTGGTTTTAATGTGTTTTTCATCGCTAGATGCATATTAGGTTATTCATACCGAAGTGCTTCAACCGGGTTCCGTGTTGCTGCTCTCCAGCTTTGCCAGCTGACAGTCAATAGTGCAATTCCCAAAGCCAGCACGCCTGCCAGTGCAAAAATCCACCAGCTCAGGGTGGTTTTGTAGGCAAAACTTTCGAGCCATTTATTCATGGCATAGTATGCAATTGGTGTGGCTATTACAAAAGCTACAACTACCCAAACCACAAAATCTTTGTTCAGCAGTACCAGTATTTCGGATATTTTAGCGCCATTTACTTTACGCACTCCTATTTCCTTGGTACGGTTTAAACTGATTAAAAATATCTGTCCAAGGATGCCCATACAAGTTAGAACGATAGCTATCAGCGAGAAGAAAGTTATGGACTTTGCGAGCTTTTCTTCTTTGGAATACATCGCCTGAAACTGGTCGTTGTAAAAGGTAAATTCCATTGGATCGGTGGGTAACATGCTTTTCCAGACTTTCCGGATCTGATTGATTTGCTCGCCGATATTTCCGGGCAGAAGCCGCATCGAAAGCGTGTTAAATTCGCGGTCGGGGTTATACATCAAAGCTACCGGGGTTAACGTTGAATGTAGCGATTCGACATTGAAATTATTGACTTTGCCAATAACATTGTAGCCACCTTCTCTGCCATTATTATATTTTCTGCCATCCAGATTTTCCCAGCCATAACGTTTTACCGCCGCTTCGTTCATCAGGCAAGCCTGGTCTTTATCGCCCGACAGGAAATTCCTTCCGTCCAGCAATTTCAGGCCAAAAGTTTCGAGGAAGTCGTCGGAAACATAAATACAGTTTACCATAAACTCATCACCTTCTACCCCACTTCCCATACTCATGTTAATATGACCGGGATATCCGTTGCTTAGCGTGCTGCCGGTTACAAAAGGAAGTTTGCCAACCTCATCTTTCAGGGCTTTCTGGTTTTCGAACAAAAACGGAAGTTCTACTCTTAGCAAATGTTCTTCGTTAAAACCTAAATCATAATGTTTTACATACTGAAGTTGTTTGTAGATAAGCATCACAGCAGCAATCAAGGCAATGGATACCGTAAGCTGGAACGTAAGCATCGCCTGTTTCCCGAGCTGTTTGCCGGTTCGTTTTCTGCCTGCCGAAAGGAAATCGGTAATGTTAAACCTCGACAAAATATAAATGGGGGCCAGACTATTCAGCAGAATAATACCAGCAATAGTAGCCGCGAAAACAGGCAACAATTGATAAAAATCGATATTGTTAAAATTGATTTCCTTACCAAACAGGATTTCAGTGGCAGGTAAAAATAACGAGACTAATAATACAGAAACCAGCAAAGCGATAACTATCCCAATCGACACTTCCAGAAACGAATCGACCAACAAGTGCATTTTACCGGCACCGTTTGTTTTGTTAATACCAATTTCTTTCATTTTGGCGTATTGCATCGAAACCGTGTAACTGAGGTAGTTGATACTCGATAAAAGAATTATAAGAATGGCAATTGCCAGGAAAACCAGCAGCATTTTTGAATTGCCTTTGGTATGTTCGTCTGTCCATCCAAGATTCATTGTGGAAAGATAAATGTCGGATAAGTTTTGCAACGCCAGGCTGTCAACAGTCGTATTGTACTGCCCAATGGAAGCATTCAGCGTTTCAGCAAACTGCGTCGGATCAATCCCATTTCTCAGCATTAGAAAATGTTCAACAGGATAAATACAAACACCATTATTACAAGCTTGCGACATCTGGAAATCTTTGTTTTCGCTGTTTAGCAAAAGTTCAGCCTTAAAACTTGAATTGTCAGGAAGATCTTTCATAACCGCGGTTACCGTAGCAGTAAAAAACTCCTGCTTAATGGTACGCCCTAAAGGATTTTTATCACCAAAAAGTTGCTTAGCCACCGACTCTGTTATTACGGCCGAATTTAGCTGACTAAAGGGTTTATCTTCAAGGCTGGAAAGAATGGGTATTGAGAAAACATCAAAAAAACGATCGTTGGTAGAAATTATATATTGAACCCGGGCATAATCTTTAGTCTCGGCATCCTTAATCGTCATCGGGAAATAGGAGAAGCCAAGCGGACAGGTTTCTTCAACATCGGGGTATTGTTCAGCAATTACAGCGTTGATTTTGTAATCCAGTCCCGACTCATTCTTTTTAGCATCATAAAGGCGATAAATCTGTTCATGCCGGGCAAAGTGTTTGTTTACATTGTGTTCTGCGTTGTAAAACAAAGCTATTAAGATACAGGCTGTAAAGCCAATGGCAAACCCACCAATAATAAGCGACGAATACAGCTTATTCTTCAGCAAATTACGAATGGCAAGTTTTAATTTAAAACGAATCATCTTTATGCGGTTTTATGACCTGTTAGTAACCGGATAATCTTCCTGCACCAGTCCGTCAACCAGCTTTACAATGCGGGTTCCGTACTGTGCAAATTTTTCGTTGTGAGTCACCTGAATAATCGTCATGCCTTCTTCGTTCAGTTTTTTTAGTAACGACATGATCATTTCTCCCTGCTCGGAATGCAGGTTTCCGGTAGGCTCGTCGGCCAGCAGCAGTTTCGGACTGCCGATAATGGCACGCGCTACTGCAACCAGTTGCTGCTGCCCGCCAGAAAGCTGACTGGGGAACAAATCTTTTTTGGCAACGATATTAAAGCGGTCGAGCAGGTCGGCCACCAGTGCTTTGCGTTCTTTGCCTTTAACGCCTCGGTAAACCAGCGGAGTTTCGATGTTTTCGTAAACATTCAGTTCGTCGATCAGGTGAAATGCCTGAAAGATGAAACCGATATGGCTGCGATGGTACATCACCTTTTGCTTTTCCTTGATCTGGTGGGCAGGCTCGTCCCAGAAATAATATTCGCCGGCACTGGCTTCATCGAGCAGCCCGATAATGTTTAGCAAGGTGGATTTACCGGCGCCACTTGGCCCCATTATTGAAACAAACTCGCCTTGTTTTACTTCGAGGTTTACACCTTTTAAAATAAATGTTCGCTGAAAACGCGAATCGTAATACTTGTCGATTTTCTTAAGTTGAATCATATTTATTTCTAATTATTTCAGGTTGATGAGTATGGTATTCCAAAATCAATGCCCCTCACATATAAAACTACAAATCAAAGAGTTAAATATATCTAACAAAACGGAAGTGTCCAATATTTTTACAGATTGTGTAAAATATTTTGTCGATTTCTAAATAAATAATCCTTCAGGATTTTAAAACCCTGAAGGATTAAATGATTCATGTAAAAGAGGTTTCCAACCCGATGTTTCGGACGGGATCTTTACTCACGCCCTATTCATACCTGAGTGCCTCGACAGGATTTCGGGTGGCCGCTTTAAAACTCTGCCAGCTTACTGTAAGTATGGCAATCAGCAAAGCCATAAATCCGGATAAGGCAAAAATCCACCAGCTAAGATTGGTTTTAGTGGCGAAGTTTTCGAGCCATTTATGCATGACAAACCAGGCAATCGGACAGGCAATAACAAAAGCAATGATCACCCAGCGAATAAAATCTTTATTGAGCAGGAACATCACTTCGCCAATTTTTGCACCATTAACCTTTCTTACACCGATTTCCTTTCTTCTTCGTTCGATAACAAAAAGTGATAAACCAAACAAACCAATGCAGGAAATAAAAATGGCAACAAAGGTGAAATAGCGGAATAAGCCAGAGATTCGTACTTCAGAATTGTAAAGTCCTTCAATCTCATCGTCGAAGAATTTTACTTCGCAAACCGACTGAGGTAATACGCCGGCCCAGGCTTGTTTAATATTTTCAATTGTTTGTTTGAAAACAGTGGGATCGATACGAACAATAATATAATCAGGGTTGCTGAAAAGTGGTGTTATTACCATCGGTTCAACGCCCCGGTGCAACGATTCAAAATGAAAATCGCTAACTACGCCTGCAATTGTTCCTTTCTCCTCATCACCCGATCGTCCGAAAAACTTTCCTACCGGATCCATCAACTGCATTCGTCTCACAGCTTCCTGGTTCAATATTATTTTTGGCGATTTTAGTGTTTCCTGATTCTGAACTTCCTCATACGATTCCGGGAAGTTGTTTCCTTCAGCCATTTCAATGCCCAGTGTTTCAAAATAGTTCCGGTCGGCCTGCATGTTACAAATCAGCACCTTATTCTCCGGATCTTTTCCTTCCCACTCGAAGCCCCACGATGAATTTCCACCGTAAAAAGGAACGCGGTCTGTCCGTGTGAGATTTATTACTCCCGAAATCCTGGTAAACTCTTTTTTCAGCACTTCATGTTTGGTCTTTGCTTCGCCACTAAGTGGAAGATAAACCAGATTGGCATGGTTGTACCCCAGATCGTAATTATTTATAAACCTCAATTGCTGCGAAATCACCAGTGTTCCGGTTATTAATACTACCGATAGAACAAACTGCAAAACCACCAGTACATTCTTCAATCCGAGCTTTCCATTTCGGCCGTTATGTGCCTTTTTTATGGCCTGTGCCGGACTAAACGACGATATATAAACTGCAGGGTAAACTACCGATAAAACCAGAACTGTAACAACTACACCAAGCAGCATCATTAACATGAACTTATTTTGCAGTAAACCAATGCTTACGGTTTTGTCAGAAACCGACCGAAATGCCGGAATAAACAACAAAACAAGAATAATACTAAGCAGTAAGCTCAGTATAATCATCATTCCCTTCTCCTGGAGAAACTGGTTCAGAATTGAAAATTTATTGGCTCCAAGTACTTTTCTGATCCCAACTTCGGGGCGACGCTGCTCAGCTTTGGCAGTCGACAAATTGATAAAATTGATGGAGGCAATAAGGATAATGATAAAAGCAATTCCCAAAAACTGGTAGATGTATTGAATACGGTTATTTTTTCCGGAGAAAGAATGCAGCCGTTCTTTCTGAAATGGGAAAAGATAGAGCGTTGTATTGTCCTGACCACGCTCTTTTAAAAAGTTCGTGATCTTGGCGTTCAGTCCTTCTGCATCGGCGTTTTCGGCCAATACCAAACTGGTTCGTGGCCAGTTGTTTCCCCAGCGGGTTGGATCAACACCATATTCATTCTGAAGAAACCGAATCGGAATCAGCACCTTAAAACCGATGGATGAATTTTTACCAATTTTTTTAGCGACTGCACCTACTGTAAGCGACTGCCCATCGTTAATTTTAATCGTCTTCCCCACCGCCGGTTCGTCGCCAAAAAGGCTGGCAGCGACTTCTTCATCGATGATCATTTTATCGGGGGCTGACAAAGCATCTTTTTCACCTTCTTTTATTTCAAAGGAAAAGACTTCCATGAACGAACTATCGACACAAAGAAACGGCCCGTCCTTAATTTCCTTATCGCCGTAACGCATCAGGTGATCTCCTACATAAGCAAAAGTCGTTGCCTGCTCTACCTCGCTGAATTCTTTGATAAATTCCTGTGCTAGCGGAAATGGAGTGCTAGCAGTGAACAATTCCTGTCCTTCGGAATACTGCTGGTGCTCGTATACGGTGTAAATCTGATCGATATTTTTATGAAATCGATCGAAGTTCAACTCATCAACCACCCAAAAGAGGATGAGTGTTACCACTGCAATGCCAAGCGAAAGTCCTAAAATATTGATTACCGAGAATATCCCGTTTTTTCGGATGTTTCTCCAACCGATCAGTAAGTTTTTGAATAGCATAATAAGGTTTAATTTAATCCATGGTTCTTAATCGATAGTATAAAGACCTTATATTTAGAAATTCGTTACACTTCTTTGAATGTTTTCTATTTTTATTGTACGAAAAAAACTACCATGAACATTTCGGAGATCGTCGATTCAATGTATGAAGACCTTCTGAAGGTTTCTGCATTCAGGCATAATACGCTTGGTGTTCCGGGATTTCACACGTCCATGAAACGCCTGGGAGTTAATGCTACCCAAATGAGATCTGTAATAAGTGAATGGAACAAAATTTTACATGATTTTACTACCGAACAGTGGATTGAACTTTGCATTCAACTGACACAAAACGGTGTTTTTGAGTGCCAGATCATGGCTTACGAAATCCTATGGACACATAAGAAAGTATTAAAAAGCCTGAACCACAAACAAATTCTTATTCTTGGCGAAAGACTGGATAACTGGGCTTCCACCGATGCTTACGGCACAATGATCGCCGGCTGGCACTGGCGCGAAGGCACGCTACCTGAATCCCAGATTCTTGCCTGGCTAAACAGCGACGACCGCTGGTACCGCCGCTTAGCAGTTGTCTGCACGGTTCCTTTAAACATCGGTTCGCGTGGCGGAAGCGGGGATCCGAAACGAACGCTGATGATTTGCCGGAAAGCGCTTGCCGACCGCGATGATATGGTTGTAAAAGCAGTATCGTGGGCTCTGCGCGAACTCTCGAAGACAGACAAAAAAGCCGTAGAAAACTTTATGGATAAATACCGGGAACAACTTCACCCGCGTGTTCGCCGCGAAGTGACTGCCAAACTTTTAACGGGTAGAAAAAACGGATAAGGGGTTAAAAACACTGCTTTTTCTTTACCCCTAAATCCCCTGAAGGGGACTTGTTTGTATCTCCTATTGACGTATCATCTATTTTATATTCTAGCTCATTTTCTTCACAAATCTTTTTCAGTGCTCGCTACCAGAAGCCCCTTTAGGGGTTTGGGGTAAACTAAGTTATTCATATCGTAAGGCTTCAACAGGATTTCGCGTGGCTGCCCGCCAGCTTTGCCAGCTCACGGTCAGTAATGCAATTCCCAGCGCCATTGCTCCGGCCAGTGCAAATACCCACCAACTCAGGCTGGTTTTGTAGGCAAAGTTTTCGAGCCATTTATTCATAGCGAAAAATGCGATCGGCGTTGCTACAATAAATGCTACGATAACCCATTTTATGAAGTCTTTATTTAGCATTGTGAGGATTTCAGAAACTTTGGCGCCGTTTACTTTTCTGATGCCGATTTCTTTGGTACGCCTGTCAATTGAGAAATACGCCATTCCCAATATTCCAAGAACAGAAATTACGATGGCCAGCAACGAAAATGCGGTAGTGATGTTTTTCAGCCGGGTTTCATCCCTGTATTTCTCATCCATCAGGTCATCGAAAAAGTGATAAGAGAAGCCCCGGTTGTCGGTATATTTCTGGTACACATCACGAATATATTTTATGGTTTCAGCTTTATTGTTCGGAGCTATTCTGATATTCATCGTTTGAATTGCCTGCGGATCGTTTGTAATTACCAACGGACCAATGGGCTGATGCAAGGTTCGGAAATGAAAATCCTTAACAACCCCTACAATCACATTATTCCCAATGCGTTGCCCGACCGGGTCTTCAAAACCAAGTACTTTTTCTGCCTTCTGGTTGATAACAATCGGTATGGAAATGGCATAGCTTTTCCCCTCTTTCCTACTTTCGTTGGCCTTTTCATTTTCCTTCCAGTAATCGTTGCCAGTCATTTTCAGAAATTCTCCTTTAACTATTTCCAACTCATAGGTTTTGGCAAAATCTTCGTCGGCCCAAAACAGGGATGCATTTAAACTATCGGTGCGCCCCAGACTGGTCAGCGGAAGCGAAGTTGTCCAGCCAAAATCCACCGGGGCATAAACACTCGCTGTTACACCAAGAACATTAGGATTTCGCATTAATTCCTGTTTAAACGATTGATTCCCGTACCACAAACCGGTAGGCACCACAACCATATTTTCGTGTGTTAAACCTAAATCTTTGGTACGCACGTAATTCATCTGTTTAACAAACATCGAAGTTGCAACAATAAAAACAATGGCGATACAAAACTGAACGGTCACCAGCAAACGGATAAATGGTGTTCTCGAACCGCTTATACTCCCGCCTCTGAATATTCCGGAGGGATTTAACGATGCCAGGTAAAAAGACGGGTAAAGTCCTGCAACCAATCCGGTAAATAAGGAAATAAGTAAAAGATTTCGGATCAGCCGAAATGAGAACCGGAAGGCGATTTCTTTTCCTGCAAAATTGTTAAACCACGGTAAGATGAGCCATAAAACAAGCAGAGCTACAAGCATGGCCGCAAAACTATGAACGAACGACTCCCCCATAAACTGCCGGATAATATGGAATCGCCCTGCCCCATTTACTTTCTTGACTCCAATTTCGGTGGAGCGTTCTGAAGCCCGCGCAACAGAGAGTATCGAGAAATTAAGCGAGGCCATCAGGATAATTAAAAGTGCAAGACCAGAGAAAATCCAAACGTATTTGTAAGAGCTGATGTTTTTATCGAAACGATTCGGTTCATAATCAGAATGCAAATGGATATCAGTGAGCGGTTGAAACAGTAGCTTGTCAGTTTTATTCGAATATCTGCTCAGGTGATTCGTAATCTGACTTAAAAACGAGTCATCAATAACTGCATCTTCCCGCAATTTCACATAAACACGATTAAAAGACTTGTCTCCCCAATGATTGGAATAACCTTCCACCGTGCTGTTTACCTCGGGAAAAATATAACCAATGTCGATGTGTGAATTTTTAGGAAAACGCATCACTCCGGTAACTGTGTACATCTGTTTTCCATATTTGTCGATGATGATTGTTTTACCTAAAGCGGGTTCGTTTCCAAAAAGTTTTTGAGCCACGGTTTCGGAAAGAATGATTCCCGATGCATTTTCTATAGCATCGAACGCATTTCCTTCAATAAAAGGGAAGCCGTTGAATATGAAAAAGAAATCATTTGTAACCCATGATTCACGGGCTTCGATTTTTTCGCCCCCTTCTTCTTTTTGAAGTGGTGAATCTTCCGAGCTGGAATAAAGATACGTGGCGTATTCAATCTGCGGATAATCTTTTTTCAGTGTAGCAGGCAGCGGTCGGTACGAACCTGATGATTTTACAATTTCGTCGCCTTGTTTCGACAAGGTTAACACCCGATAAACGCGCTCATAGTCCATATGGAATTTATCGTAGCTCAATTCGTTCATCACCCACAGGTAAATTAACAGCCCCGAAGTAATTCCAAAAGTAAAGCCAACAAAAGTGATAAGTGAATAAACAGGCTTGCTTCGTAGGTTTCTAAGGCTTGATTTTAGTGTGAAATTCATTGGATTATACTTTATTCGTAAATAGCTATTATCCGATCGTTTTTGTTTAATTTTTTTACCGGAAGCCCGGTTGTATCTACCCCCATCAGTACCTCTCCTGAAAAAACAGAATAAGGTTTTCCTACTGCATTAACATATTTGGGCCATATAAAAGGCATCGCATCCAAATCGTTTTCAATATTTATTTCAGGAGGTGACGGCCAGATCATTTTCCCTTCAGGAACAAAAGGAGCCTCATCAACATAAATAAGCGTCGTTGCTTCTTTCCTTTTGTCATAAATTAACCGGCTGTATTTCAGGGTTCCTGATTTTGCAGTATTGGGGCAATCATAATCTTTTGAATAAGTAATAAAAAGATACTGGTCGGTCTCCAGTAACGACTGAAGTATGAGTTTATCTTTCAGGTCGAAACCCGGATCGATACCTCCAAAAGCCGACGGAATACCCATGTCGCCAAAATCAAAAATATATTTGGGGACTAAACGATTAGGAGGCATTAAACAATAAATGGTATCGTTATAAGATTGCCGAAGGTGAAGAGTTTGGTTGAAAAAATAGTTGTTGCCATCATCAACACCTCTGTATACATGCTTCGAAAAGTTTTCGATCGGATCATTATCGCGGAAAGTGCAAATTGTATCGTCTTTTGTTGATAATACCGAAATAAACGGCAGTGCTTCTGATACGGGTTTCCTGTTTTGTGCCAGGGCTTTCATTCCCCCCGGGAGCGGGTAAAGTGTAGTACTCTTCGAAACAAACTTATCAGAGAACTGTGCATATTTTATTCCCTTCGGTTTATTCTTGGTCTGCTCTCCTTCCTGTGTGGGCAGCACTAATGTTTCAGAACAATCTGTTTCATCATCAAACTGGTAATACGATGTTGTCTGGTTTTCCCTGTCGAGGTATTTATAACACAATTTGCCATTAGCATAAAATATTTGCCATGCCATTTTTGTAGCCGGATCGGAAGTCGCCAGCATAGTGCCGCCACCGGGAGCTTGTGTAACTTTCAATTCATTTCTACAAACAAATCCAAGAAATCTTCCATCCAAATTATATTGAGCAACACCTGCCTGAAAAGAAAAACCATAAATGTGTTTTTCACCAACAACAATATCTCTAAATCCGGAAGCATTAAAAATACTATCCGGGCCGGGTTCCAACAGAATGTATTCAACCTTATTAAACAGGTGCGAAAGTTTAATTTTTTGCGGATTCTCGCGGTTCCCTGCGATGTCAATAGTCAAAGGAGGATAATTTGAATCCACCGAGCGATCTTCCGGAAACCGAAAGCCTTTGGGTAATTTTGCAATGGAATCAGCAAACTGCTTTTCGCTTTCGGCAAGGAGTTCAGCTTCATGTGCCCGCTGTTCTTCTTCGGTAAGGATTTGTTTTACCAGTGATTTTTCATCGGTTTTCAGCTTATTTCTGCCACAGGAATATATTGCCAAACCCGATATTAAAATCAGAATATAGCCGAATGTCTTCATCTTTTGTTATTTAACAATCATTAAAACATTGTCATCAGCGGCAAGCATATTCGCAAAATTTCGCAACTCGTTTTTCTTTTCAATCGGAGCAGTTGAGTTTTCAAAACCTGTAGCTTTTATGTGTGCTTTCAATTCACTCCCTTTCAGAGAAACCAGGATTTCGCCGTTTCGCCCTACCATAAATGATTGCGGCCAGACCGGCACTCCGCCGTCGAGATCATTTTCCAATATCGGCGCTTCGTAATCGGTTGGCAAGCCTTCTACAATGGCCAATTTGTGTTTGGCCTTTGAATAAATGGCACGATAAAGTTTCAGTGTTTTATTTCTTCTGTTATTCGGACAATCGTAACTGTCTTTAGTGAATGTGATAAAAAGATAGTCGCGGGTATCGGCAAAATCCTGCAAAATGATTTTCCCGTTTAAATCGAAACCGGGATCCACTCCCTCCTGCATGGTAACTTTGTACTCACCAAGATGAAACACATACACCGGAAACAATTTATTGGGAGGAATTACCTGGAAAATAGTATCGTTGAAATTCGTCCTTACAAAGAGCTTACCGTCTTTTTCGTACTGTGTTCCCCGGTCGGTACCCCGCATCAGGTTTTTGGTATAATTTTCCAGCTGTTCTACTTTTGCAAAAGTTGCCAACGTATCACCTCCTGTTCCCAATATCCCAAGCATATTTTTTCCGTGCATGTTTTGCACATAGGTATTGCGATCGGGAGAAAACACTCCCATTCCCTTGTATAAATAATCCGGACTCATACTAAACATTCCCTGGTGTTTTCGTGCCGGGGGTGTTCGCGTATCGCCATGTCTTAAATCTACCGAAACAGTCCCAAGCCCGATAATTGAATCCGTGTTTTCCGAACCAGGCTGATTCTCAATCATAAGAGAAGCTGCTGCGCAATTATATTCCATGATGTATCGTTGCCCTGTGATATTATTCGAGTAGGTATAAAACAAATCATCGCCACGCCCCCAAACCGAAGTACCTCCCCCAACAAGCGTGTAATCATTCCAGAAGTGTATCCGGTCTTTTGGCAAGTCAACATTCACACCTGTTAATTCGTTTTTTACGACCGATCGAATAAATTCACCTTGCTTTGAGTAGAGATGGATACCGTATAAATTGGCCGCAACTAGATAATTATCCATCAGGTAATATTTAAACTTCATGTCGTTGGGTAGCGTTGAATCCGGCAAAGCCTCCATCCTGATGTATTTTACTTCTGTTGCAACATCTGATAATTTGAAAGGACGGATACTGTCAAGAGACCCTGCAATATCGATTACCATTGGCGGATGCTCAGGGTCAACTCCCCGTTCTTCTTTAAACCGAAAGCCTTTAGGCAATTTAGCAATGGAGTCAGCCAGCTGTTGTTCTCGTTCAATACGCAGTTGTTCTTCGTGTGCCCGTTGTTCTTCTTCGGTGAGGATTTGTTTTACCAGCGATTTTTCATCGGTCTTCAGGCGGTTGCTGTTGCACGAAACTGCTATCAGCAAAAACACCAAAAGATAGATACTGCTATTGTTCTTCATACGTATAGATTCATTTTATTACCATCAGAATTCTTTCATGATCCGCTACCTCCTCCGAAAGCTTTTTCAAAGCGGATTTCTTTTCTTCAGGCGCATTTGAGTGTAAATATTTATCGGAGTTAACATGTTGCTTAAGCTCATGTCCGAACACAGGAATGAGTATTTCGTTGCCCTTATCGGAATTATAGGTTGATGGCCACACCGGAAGTCCTCCGTCAATATCATTTTCAAGAATATTTGGCGAATAATCCAGTGAATCAGCCGGAACCAGTTCCAATTTCTCATTGGCAATATCGAATACACCATAAAACTTTTTTACCAGCTTATTTCTGCGGTTATTCGGACAATCATAATTGTCTTTTAGAAAATTGATAAAGATGTGCTTGTTAAAAACGGCAAACCCGCTTGGAATAATTTTACCTTCGAGACTTACACCCGGATCAACTCCATCCTGCTTTTCAACTTTATGCTCTCCCAGGTTTAACACATAAACAGGAAATAAACGGTTTGGTGGAATAATTTGAAATATGGTGTCGTTGTAATCGGTGCGAAAATAATGCTTCCCGTTTTTTTGATAGGTGAATCCCCTGTCGACTCCGCGCATTATACTTTTTGTATAATTTTTCACCTGCTCGTTTTTCGAAAATGTTGCCAAAGTATCGCCGCTGTTACCAAAGATTGCAAACATATTTTCTCCGCTTAAGAACTGAATGTATGTATTGTTGTCAAGCCTGTAACTACTCATCGTTTGTTTCATCCGACTCCGGTCAAGCAATTCCGTTGTTGCATTTTTACGTAGAACCATAGGAGGAGGCAAACCGTGATTAAAATCCAGGTCAATGTTCCCCTTCCCAATAATCGCATCGGGAGTTTCAGGATTATTGACGGTTGACATTGAAACAGGAATATTACTGCAATCCAGCTTCATAATAAATTGCTGTCCGCTTATGTTGTTCACATAGGTATAGAACAGCTCATTTCCCTCGTTCCACAAACTAAAACCGGCGCCAATTCTTGTAAATGATGACATGGTTGTTATCATATTCTTTTCCGGCTGGTAGGTTATACCTGTCGATTTGTTGCAAACCACATTGGTTACAAATTCACCTTTCCTGGTATAAAGAACTATTCCGTAAAGGTTGGATGCGACGATATAATCGTCCAGCATCAGGTAATTGAACTTCATTTTAGGATGGAAGACAGAATCCTCAGGCTGTTCTATTCGGATGTAGTCGATTTTAGAAGCAAAGTCGGAAAGCTTAAATGATTTGAAGTTTTCCAGGCTTCCGGCAATGTCGATTACCATTGGCGGATGTTCAGGGTCGACTCCCCGTTCTTCTTTAAACCGAAAGCCTTTGGGTAATTTTGCCAGCGAATCAGCCAGTTGCTTTTCACGTTCGGCACGCAACTGTTGTTCATGTGCCAGCTGTTCTTCTTCGGTGAGGATTTGCTTCACAAGTGAATGCTCATCGGTTTTGAGTTTGTTTTTATTGCTGCACGAATGAAATAAAACAACAATACATAAAAGAGAAAGTATTAGTTTGATCATTTTCGGTTTTATTATGGCTCGTATTTAACAAAAACATTGCCAGTTTCAAATTTTTCATTACGCGTATCGAAGTACCTCAATCCCGATGCTTCGATCGCGGGATCTGTTGATGCTGTCCGCCAAGTTTTTTACCCCTAAATCCCCTAAAGGGGACTTTTTTGTATCTCCGATTGGCGATTTAAACATTTCTGCTTTATCGAATTAATTACTTTTTTTATATCATTTTCAATCTCTTCATTTGTGAATCTTACTACCTCGATTCCCCAATAATTTAACTCAGCAGTTCTTCCAATATCATATTCATTTTGTTCTTTAGATTTATGAATTCCTCCATCAACTTCAATTACAAGTTTTAATGGATGACAGTAAAAATCAGCGATAAAAATGTCAATTGGATGTTGCGAACGAAACCGTAATTCCAATATTTTCTTTCCTTTTAGTTGCTCCCATAGTAACTTTTCTGCCCCAGTCATATTCTTTCTCAGCATTTTCGCTTTTTCAAAAATATGAGGCTTTGCGCCGTAAAACATTGAAATATTATCGTTTATATCCATCATCTTTTTCTTTAAACCCCTTCAGGGGTTTGGGGTGAACTATTATTCGTATCGAAGTACCTCAATCCCGACGATGCTGTCGGGATCTACCCCTTACTCGTATCGTAAGGCCTCAACAGGATTTCTTGTGGCTGCCCGCCAACTTTGCCAGCTTACCGTTAGAAGCGCAATTCCCAGAGCCAGCATACCGGCCAATGCAAAAATCCACCAGCTTAAAGTGGTTTTGTAGGCAAAGTTTTCGAGCCATTCATGCATGGAGTACCAGGCAATCGGCGTTGCAAATACAAAAGCAATTATCACCCAACGTACAAAGCTTTGGTTGAGCAGTCCTAAAATTTCTGAGACTGTTGCTCCGTTAACTTTCCGGATACCAATTTCCTTGGTGCGTTGCTGCGAAATAAAGAGCGCCATGGCACTTATCCCGATCATACTTATAAATATTCCGATGGCCGAAAAAGCAAAAAGAATCCGGCTAAGTATGGTCTCAGCTTTGTATTGTTCCGCGAGCCTGTCGTCGAGAAAGAAATAGTCCAGTTCCTGCCCCGGATAATAGGTGTTCCAGCCTCGTTTTATGGCATCCATTCCGCCCAGAAGATTATTGATACGAACATGCGTAAAACGCGCACGATTATTCGATTCATCGAGCCAGAAAGCAAAATCGCCAATGCTTTCATGTGCCGAACTGTAGTTAAAATCTTCGGCAACGCCTATAAAGTTAATTCGTGTTTCTCCGGGTCCAAGTGGTTGTGCATCCGAATAAGCTTTGAGATTTTCCATACTGCCGTGTCGTTCAAGCAAACGTTTATACAGGTGATTATTGATAACCATCCCCCTCACGGTGTCGGTACCCGGAGTGATCCAGTTTTCAACCAATTTGATGTTCATTGTTTTCAGGTAATCGTAATTGGCAAAAACAAATTCTGCCGAACCTTCGAGTCCAAGGCCATCGAGCGGCATGCCCTGCGCCGGGTAGCCAAAATGCTGCATGGTTAATCCCACCGATTCAATGGACGTTTGTTTTTCGAGTTCGCGCGCAAAAACGGCCGGATCTTTTGATAAATCTTTCACATTGAGAACCACCACATTTTCCTTATCGAAACCCAGCGGTTTATTCAGTACAAAACTTATTTGTTTGTTTACCAGAAAAGTTCCCGATATCAATACGATAACAATGGCAACCTGCACCACCAGCAGCGATTTCAGCACATAACTTCCTGTAAAATTGTTACGGCCTGCCAGAATATCGATCGTTGTATTTCGCATCAGTAAAAATCCAACAACAAAAATCGCGGTCAGCAGAAGGCAGCTAATCAAGACTCCGGCCATGGTCAAATAAACAATAGGTTCGTTATAATATACACGGAAATCAATCTCGAATAAGCGATTGATTACAGGTTCCAAAACTTCGATGGTGAGCAGGGAAAAGCCAATTGCCACAACACAGATTACAGTCACCTCGAGAAGAACCTGGGCAAGAATCTGCCTGCTGCTCGCTCCGATCGAGCGTTTCAAACCAAGTTCCTGCGATCGTTTTATCAGCTTGGCAATCGAAAGATTGGTAAAGTTCAGCAAGGAGATCATCAATATCACAAAGGAAATTAGGATGAACAAAGTGATGTTTATTTTGCTGGAACTTTCGCGTAATTCAAAGCGATAATCCGATTTCAAATGAATATCATCCATCGGAAATAAGTAAAAAGCGTATTCCTGCGGGCCGGGTATTGTTTTCAAACTGCTGGCATCGTAAAAAACGCTTACCTTATCGGCAACAAGTTTTGGATCGGCACCATTCTGAAGTTCGAAATAGTTGTAGGTCCACTGGATTTTTCGATCAGGCAGCGAGGCATAACGTTCGTGTAAGGCTCCGTTTTGCGACAACAGCAACTCGAAACGAAAATGTGTTTTGGGATGCGTATTCTTCACTATTCCGCGGATTTCGTAATCGCCCAGATCGCGCAAATACTGCAAAGCCTGAACGTTGATCAATTCACCGATAGGCGATCGCTCTCCAAAATGTTTGCGTGCAAATGCCTCAGTAACAAAAACCGTGTTTGGTTTCAACAATTCTGACACATCGCCGGCAACTACCTGCACGTCGAACATCTTAAAGAATGCCTCATCTACCGACATTATATTTTTCTGCGAAAAGGTATTTTCTCCCAGTTTTATGGTTCCCAGGTCGCAATGTGTAAACTGCGTGGCCAGTTTTACCTCAGGAATTTCAGCCGAGGCAGAATGAACAATGCCCATGCTTCTCGCCCACACGGCATTGTCGCGTCCACCCGGAATGGAAGTTACCCGATAGATATTTTTGTGATCGGGAATGTGTTTGTCGAAACTCTTTTCGTTTGAAACGTGAATGAATAAAATCAGAAAAGAAGAAATTCCGATCACCAAACCAAAAATATTAATCAGAGAAAAGACTTTGTCTTTAAACAAGCGCCGTACTATGAATTTTAGATTGTACATCTTAGTTATTGGTTTTTATAGTATTATTTCTCAGCATATTTGCTTTTTAAAAAAATGAGGCTCTGCAATGTTTAATTTGAAGCATTATCGCTTATTGCCACTTCTAATTAGTTAAGTCCTTCATTTTTATTGCCTCTAAATCCCCTAAAGGTGACTTTTTTGTATTCCGATTAGTGTAATATCATTTATCATATTTCTATTTCATTGTAGCTCCAACTACAATTCTATTCTCAGGCCCAAAGCCCCTACAGGGGTTTGGGGTATATTACTCATAGCGTAAGGCTTCAACAGGATTCCGGGTTGCTGCCCGCCACGATTGAAACGCTACTGTCAATAATGCAATTCCAAGTGCCAGTAATCCTGCCAAGGCAAAAATCCACCAGCTCAGGTTAGTTTTGTAGACAAAGTTCTCGAGCCATTTATTCATGGCGTACCAGGCAGCAGGCGTGGCTATCACAAACGCAAGCACAATCCATTTTACAAAATCTTTATTGAGCATGGCCAAAATTTCCAACACATTTGCACCGTTCACTTTCCTGATCCCGATTTCCTTGGTGCGCTGTTGGCTGATCAGCAAGGAAAGTCCAAGCAATCCCATTGAGCAGATGAAAATGGATAATAGCGTAAAAACAGAAAGTAGCCGGGCCTGCAAAATCTCAGTTTTGTATACTGCCTTGTACATCGTACCCACATATTCGTAATTGAAAGGATAGGCCGGAAATAGTTTTGTCCAAACGGTTTGCATGTCGCGGACGGCTTCCTCTTTCATGCCCGGTTTGTACGAAACCACAAAATTGAGCAGCCACAGATTTTCACGTTTAAAAAATACAAGTGGCCTTACTTTCTTCTTTATACTCGAAAGGTGAAAATCTTTTACCACACCCGTAATTTTCCCTTTTGGAATGGTAATGGCCGGAACCGGAGAAATAAGCTGAAATTCTTTTCCAACAATCAAATCAGGGGCGGCGTAGCCCAGTTGGTGCATCGCCGCCTCGTTGATAATGTACTCACCCGAACCTTCGGCATCTGCGTTATCCGCTGAAAAGTTAGTACCGCTTAAAAACGTGAGGTCGAAAAGCGAAGCAAATGAATAATCGCAGGGAAAAACCCCCAATTTTTCCATTGAATTTTCCTCTTGTTCGTATCCTTCCAGTTCGAAAGCGAACATGTCGTTGGCTTCTCCGCCGGGAGGCTCCATCATTGCCGATACCGATTCGATGGAATTGTATTTCAAAAGTTCAGCTTTGAAAACATCGAACTTTTGCTGGACGCTGGCATGTACCGATTCGAAACAAACAACGTTGTCTTCCTGCACCCCCATCGAGCTTTTCATGGCAAAATTGGTTTGCCGCGAGATGATCAGAACAGCCACAATCAGTGCAATGGCAAAGGTGTATTGAAACACAATGATTCCTTTGTTTACTGAAACACTTTTTGAGAATAGCGGTTTTGAATTTCGTAGTGATGAAAATAAGCGGTCAAAGTTTTGTTTCAGTACGGGCTGTAATCCGGAAAGAATTCCCAACATGCTGAAAAGTATAACAATCAGAATCAAGGGCAGCAGGTTTCCGTTTAGAAGATCGACTCCAAAATGACTTTGAATAAGCGAATGCACAGGAATAGAAAACAAGACGAACAGCAAAATAGAAGCCGTAACTATGAATAAACTCTCGGCAATAAAATACAGTAATCCGGCATGTTTCGACGCGCCCAGAATTTGATTCATCGTCATAAACTTAGCGCTGAAACCGGCCATTCCCAGGTTAAGGCCGGCATAGTTACTCATTGAAATCAACAACAGAATCAACGCTGCGATGGCCAGCACAAAAATGTTCGTCATGTTTCCGTTTGGCTCAATTTCACGAAGTTTATCGGAGTGCAAATGGATATCGGTTATGTTTTGCAAATGCGCTTTTGTCTTTACCTGATCTGCCGTCATATTGCTGTTGGCCGCTATGAATTCGGCGTAACGCGACGTAATATTTTGCGGATCGGCATTGGGTGCCAGCAAGAAATAGCTAAATGCCCAGCCCTGCATTTCTCCCTGCGCGAGCGTGGCAATAAAATCGGGATGAAAATGACTGTTTTGCGGAAAGTCTTTCATCACGCCTTTTATCGTATAATCGGTTTTATCGGCATAAAACTGTCCCGGCGGAATGGATATCACCTGACCAACCGGATTTTCACTGCCAAAAACTTTTTTAGCAAAAGATTCGGAAACCACCATCGAGGCAGGTGACTCCAATACGGTTTTACTGTTTCCAATTAGTAGCGGAGCATCAAAAACCGAAAAGAAAGTGCTGTCGCATTCAAACGCTTCGTTTACATCGTAATATTTTTCGTCGTGTAACACAACACCACCACGCACCGGAGCCAATCTCACAAACTCGTCAATATCAGAAAAGTAATCGGCAAGTTGCGGAATTTGTTGCGCATTGTAAAAACGTGCAAAATGACCGTTTCCAAAAGACTCCGGAGTTGTAATGGTGAATCGATAAATCCTGTCCGAATTTTTATGGTAGGCATCATAGCTCAATTCATTTTTCAGGAAAAGCGATATAAATACAATTCCGGTTAAAGCCAGTGCCAGTCCGAGCACCTTAATCAAATTAAGAAAAGGATGTTTCTTTAAGTTTCGTATTACAAAGCGTATGATCATTCTGGTTTATTTTACAATTCGAGTCACAGTACATTTATTCCAATACTTCAACCGGGATATGTTGGTGCTGTCCTCCAATCTTTTTACCCCTAAATCCCCTAAAGGGGACTTTATTGTATCTCCGATTGGCTGGTTATACATCTCCTTTTAATTGGTCCAAATTTTAAGTTATCGTTTATACTCATCATTTTTTTTAAGCCCCTTCAGGGGTTTGGGGTGAACTACTATTCGTATCTGAGAGCTTCAATAGGATTAATGCGAGATGCTTTATAGGAATGAAACAACACGGTAAGCAAAACCACGATTGCCGCGACGATGAAAGCAATTACAAAAAAGCCGAAATTGATGCCGACTTTGTACGAAAAGTTGCTTAACCACTTGTTCATAAAGTAATACGTTACCGGCACGGCCAGTAGCGATGCGATAACAACCATTATAAAATTTTCTTTTAAAAATGAATAAACAATGGTTTTCTCTGCGCTGCCAAATACCTTTTTAATACCTATTTCCTTCGTCCGTGTTTTTGCAATAAACAAAGTCAAACCAAACAAACCGAAAGCGGCAATAATCAAAGAGAAGAGGGCAAATATTGAAATGATTGTACTCAGATTTTTTTCAGAAGCATAAATCTGTTCAATCAGATCTTCAATGGGTTGGTACTGAAATGAGCGGTCAGGCGCCATCTCTTTCCATTTTGTTTCCAGCATCGGTAGCAGATTATCCAAAGTACCGGGAACATAGTTAATCGCCACCTGCTGAATGTATTTATCGGTCATCGTGATCATGATCGGGGGGATGTCGCTGTGGATGGAATGCAGGTTGAAATCCTTTACAATCCCGATGATCGTTTTCCCGGCATATTGTTTCCCAACCGGATTAGTAATTCCCAGGTCTTTTATCGCAGTTTCGTTAAATATGGCTGAACCGTTCAAGTCACTTCCAAATTCTTCTGAAAAACTCCGGCCTTCAATAATATTCAGGCCCATGGTTTCGGTAAAGTTGTAATCAACGGCCATCCCTTCAACTTTAACCTTTTCGGTTGGGTCATCTTCCCTTGGAATCATCATCGACATTGAGCCCTGCATGGGAAGCCCATGCATCGTTCCGGCTGCCTGGATTACATTGGGCAGCGTACTAATTTCGTTTATAAATGCACTGTACTCCTTGAAATTACGCCCCAGTTCGAACAATAAGATGTTTTTATTCTGATAGCCCAGATCCTTTTTCAACGCAAATTTATATTGCGAGCGGATAATCAATGTCCCGGATATAAACGAGCAGAAAATAACCAGCTGCACCACAATAAGTGAATACCTTAAAAACGATCTCCTTTTCCCTGATGTAACTTCATTTTTCAGAATACTGATCACGTTCAACCTCGACAAAAAGGATGAAACATACAACCCTGAAATTAAACCGATTACAACTGTCAACAACAAATAAATTGCTATGTAAACCAATATATTGGAGTGAAGAATATAAAGCTTGGTTTCAAACAGTTTTTCGGCATAAGGTTTACCCAGCAAAGCCAGCCCCAAGGCAATGGGCAACACGATCAGCGAAAGGAATAAGGCCTCACCCAGTAACTGGTTTCGAATAGAATTTACAGCTGCTCCGTTGGTTTTCCGTATTCCAATTTCTTTGGTACGGCCCGAAGAAACCGCAGTTGATAAAATGATATAATTGAAAGCAGCCACCAGAATGATAAGCAAGGCTATCGCCGAGAAAATCCGAATATTCTTCATGCTTCCCTGAATGCCCGAATTCATAACTTCGGCAGAATGCAGGTAGATATCAGACAAACTTTGAAGCTCATAATTTTTTGTTGGCTTCTCGCCCATATTTTTAAGCTCGAGGTCGCGAAATTGCTGATCGAGTGCTGCCGGATCAACGTCGGGTTTTAGCATAACCCACGTATTCCAAAAATCAAGATCCCAGTTTACATCGGCATTTGTAACCCTGAATGCCTGATTGATGGGCTCAAGCGTCCACGTGCTGTTTATAAAGCAATCGGCTCTTAAAGTTGAGTTTATCGGAATATCATCGAATACTCCTTTTACAATAAATAACTGTTCCTGTCCATTAGCCATTCCAATTATTTCCTGCCCAACAGGATCCTGATCGGGGAAAAATTTATCTGCTTGTTTCCGTGATAATACAATGGAGTTTCGATCGTCGAGAAGGTTGTCTTTTGAGCCGCTTAATGAAAGACTAAAAATCTCGAAAATTTCAGAATCGGTTGCTACAGTCTGGTAAACCGGGATAAATTCATCGTTCAATTTAAGGCTGAATCCCCGCATAAATCTTGCCCTTGTTGCATATTCAACCTGAGGAAATTCGTCTTTTATGGCCGAGGCCAAAACATAAGGCGTTCCGGCCATGGTGTTCTTAAACTCAAGGTAATTATTCACAACCCTGTATATTTGCTTTCTGTTTTCGTAGCCCCGGTTGTAGCTAATTTCATTTATGATGTACAACAAAATAATAAAGGAGGCAGCCAGGGCGAGCGAAAGACCGAGAATATTAATGCCGGCAAAAAGCCTGTTTTGTTTTAAAAAGCGGAGTGTAGTTTTCAGGTAGTTTTTAAACATGGCGATTAGTATTTAAGATTTTATCATCAGTATTTGAATCTTTCAAAATTGCTGTTTAACTAGTCATTCGCTCAATCCCGCCTTTTCTTTTAATCCTTCTGAATGACGATTTTTGGTTTGATTTTTACTTTTATATATTTCTAATCATTTAATTCTGTGGTCCTTATCCTAAAACTTAATTCGTACCGAAATGCTTCGATCCTGATGCTTCAATCGGGATTTCGTTTTATACCTCCGTACTTATAAGTGCCAGCGGCACGATGTTTTGGTAGCAATAGCAATACAGCGTTGGCAAAAGTCCCGTAGGGACGGTGTTTATTTCTATTTCAATTTATCGTCATCTTCATTAATTGTTTCATTCGTTATTACCTACAACACCATCGCTACGCGATTTAATTTGAATCATCATCACATTCTACCATAACTGCGTCGCGCTGCGACTTTGTCTACTCATATCGGAGAGCTTCAACAGGATTCCTATTCGCCGATCGCGTATAATTTACAGCGGCAATAAAAGCCACCATTACCAAAACAAAGAGACTGCAAGCCACAAATATTCCCCAGTGGATCGGTGCTTTGACCGCAAAATTCTGCATCCATTTGTGCGACATGATCCAGGCTCCGCTTAATCCAAGCAAAACCGCAGGAATAGCGATGTACTCCAAATCGGCGATAAACACCGTCAGGATATCGCGCAAGTTGGCGCCATTAATCCGCCGGATAGCCAATTCCTTTCTTCGGCGCGCTGCTTCGTTGGAGGTGTAACCCAGCAAACCAATAACAGTAATCAACAGAATGATCGCGTTTCCGGCCATCATCGCATTTCGGAAACCTTTTGCATCCTGGTAAGAATACTTTTGTTCCATTTCGAGGCTTTTTACCACGGCATCCTGATAAGGCAGAAAGCGGTTAAAAATGCTGCTGATAGTTGCGAGCATCCCGGTTTCAGCATTTTCCTTTGCTTTTACCAGCACATAGAATGAAAACGATGAGCGTTGCGCTTTTACTTGTTCAAACTTTTCACGCGGGTAATAGAAAAAGACCGATGGCCGCTGATCGGGATCAATAATATTCTTCACAATAAAATCAGGGAAAACACCACGAATCGTCGTCTGTCCGTGCTCACTTATCCGAATCTGTTCTCCAACTACATTTTCCCAGCCACTGAAGACCTTCAGTTTCTCTTCAGCCTTCTTGCTGATCAGCACATCGTTGGTAACCGCATTATCCGAAGCAAAATCCTCACCTTCAGTAACCGGAATATTTAATATCGAAAGGTAGTTTTCATCCACAAAATAAAAGTCTGCAATGTTGAACAGTTCTTTGTCGTCGTCAACTAAATAGACATTATTCCCCGATGCTCCTTCAATGGGGACACCAAATCCAAGGCCAACAGTTTCAATTCCGGGAACAGCGCTCAACTCGTTCATCACCGTTGAAATTTTTCCGGCGTCCATTCCACTTGTAGAAGCATAATAAACGCCTTTCGACCGGTAACCGTGGTCGGCTTCGAGAACACCGTTGTATTGCATGGTCACAATAACAAGTGTTGTCAGGATAAAGGAAGCACCCAAAAACTGGAACGAAAGCAGTACCAGTTTCCACCTGTTTCTTTTTTGCTGATAATTGCGAAATGCGGTTGCCACCGGAATACGCGAAAAGAAACGCCCCGGCAGGTAACTGGTTAAAACCACCAGGAGAATAATCAGTGCGATCAATGGCAGAACGACGATGGGATTCAAAACCGAAGCCAAACTGTGCCCAACCTGGGCCTCGGCCAGCGGTTGTAACACCCAAATGAGGATAATTGCACCAATCAGCGAGATCGCGAACAGAATAAATGTTTCGGAGAATATGATCTGCTGCAGGTTTCTGGACTGTGCTCCGCAGGTTTTATGAATGGCTGAACTTTTGGCACGCTTAATCAATGCACTCAAGGTCAGCAAAGTGTAATTCATTAACGAAACAAATAGAACAGCAAAGGCAATGGTCGCCAAAATAATGATCATGTCTTTTACCCCCGAAGAATACATGCGTTTTATGGGTTCGAGCGTGTATTTCAACACCAAACCGCCCTGTTGTTTTTCGAGCTCTTCAATGTCCTGGTATTTCACCTGCATTTGGCGAATGGCGGGCGCCAAACTTTCAGGTTTTACACCCGCTGCCAGTTTCACTGCCGCATAATAACGGTCGTTTCCCAGCCAGTTCGTTGTACCATCGTAAGCGAAAAAGCGGCCGGTGGAACTCATTGAAATCAGCACATCGTACTCGTAATTGGTGTTTTCGGGCAATTCCTCAAAAACACCGCCAATGGTAAGTTTCCTGTCGGGGTACGTTTTAAGTTCGATTACTTTCCCGGTAACGTCGCCTCCCATTTCAGCGGCAACCTTGTTCGATACCATACAAGTCATCGGACTTTTGAGAATTTCCTTCGCATTTCCGGTGATCATTGGCCGTGGAAGCACATCGAACAAAAATTCGTCGGCCAGTGAGAAATCTGCTTTGTAGCTTTTTTTATCTTCGGTATAAAATACCGATGAACCAATGCTATTCAGGCGGGTAGCAGCTTCAATGCCGGGAACTTCAGCTTTCATTCCAGGAGCCACTGCCCCACTCACTCTCGGGTATGTTTCCAGTTTGTTGGCAGATTTATCCTGCTTGAAACTTTCCTGAACGATATAAACCTGTCCGGCATCAGGATAAAAACTGTCGAAACTGTAATAATACAACACTTCCGACAACAGCAAAATCCCAAAAGCCAAGCCGGCGGTTAAAGATATAATGCGTGTGGTTGTATGTTCACCTTTTCGAAATAGTCGTCGTATTGCGAGTTTTAAGAAGTTCATTACCTCGTTGTTTTTTAGTTTGTTTTCTGATTCTGCTCGAAAATTTCATACTTGTTTTTAAAACACCATCGCTACGCGATTTTTGTTTCTGTTCGTTATTATTTTTCTACCAGAACTGCGTCGCTACGCGACTTTTTATTCGTTTTCAGCGCCATTTATGGACTTAGCAACTTGCATTCTACCTCTCGAAGTGCCAGCGGCACGAAGTTTTGGTAGCGATGGCGACAGTGCGTTGGCAAAAGTCCCATCGGGAGGTTGTAAGTTTCAATCATAAAATTCGAACAAATAAGCATCGTCATATTTTATATCGTTCTTTCTTAATAATTCGAGGTATTCAGCTTTAAAAGATTGATTCCCATGGTGTTCTTCCTGTTTCATAATATAACTGATAACATTGTTTCTTTGAGAGCGTGAATAGGTGAATGCGCCATAACCCGCCTGCCATTCAAATTTACCACTAACGAAATCCTTTGTATTAATCCATTTCGACGATTTGGCTTTTACATTTTTCAAAACATCAGAAACCGAAATGGAAGGATTCAATTCGAAAAATATGTGTACGTGATCTTTATAGCCACCAACCGCCAAGGAATAATTATTGGTTTCTTTTAATGTGCCGGCGATATACCGGTGTAATTCGTCTCTCCATTTTTCTGAAATAAAATTGCCTCTTCCTTTTACAGAAAAAACGGCATGTACATTCATTTGCGTAAAGGTGTTAGCCATCTTCTATTTCTTTGTTGATACCATATGGAACGAATAATTATTCATTGTATTAAAACACCATCGCTATGCGATTTTTGTTTTCGTTGTTATTATCTCTTCTACCATAACTGCGTCGCTATGCGACTTTCTCCTTTCATAATTTGGGGGTTTAATTGTACCCTTTCCCTTCTCTTCACTTCTTTAAGTGCCAGCGGCACGATGTATTGGTAGCAAAGGCAACACTGCGTTGGCAAAAGTCCCATTGGGACGGTGTTAGAATTATTATTTTGGACTTCTCGAAACGTTGTCCATCCGGGACTCCAAATCTACTTTTCCGTCTGGCTCCTAGAGTATTTCAGCCATTCTTTCGTTTACGTTTTCTGTCAGTACCTGGCCATCGAAAAGGTTGATCACACGGTGAGCAAAACCTGCATCGTGCATCGAGTGTGTTACCATAATAATGGTTGTTCCTTCGCGGTTTAATTCTGTTAAAAGGTTCATGACTTCGAGGCCGTTTTTAGAATCAAGGTTACCGGTAGGCTCATCCGCAAGGATCAGTTTCGGGTTGGCAACCACAGCACGACCAATGGCAACACGTTGTTGCTGACCGCCGGATAATTGTTGCGGAAAGTGTTTGGCGCGGTGTCCGATTTTCATGCGCTCCAACACGGCATTTACCATTTCCTTGCGCTCGCTGGCTTTCTTTTTCAGGTAGATCAACGGCAACTCAACATTTTCATAAACTGTGAGTTCGTCGATCAGGTTAAAACTCTGGAAAACAAAACCGATGTTTCCCTTGCGCATCATGGTGCGCTGGCGTTCTTTGTAGTTACCAACTTCGGTGCCGTCGAAAAAATAATTTCCCTTACTCGGATTATCGAGTAACCCTATAATATTCAGCAAGGTTGATTTACCACAACCTGATGGCCCCATAATGGCTACAAATTCTCCGGCTTTTACTTCAATGTCAACTTCATTTAAAGCAAAAGTCTCCACTTCCTCAGTACGGAAGATTTTTGTTAGTTTTTCAGTCTTGATCATAGTACAATTTGCTTAGAGCAAAGCGGAAAGGGCTAAGTGTTAAACCCAATCACGCTTCACTTTCAATTAGTATTTTTTAAAATTGATTTTCTGAAATTTGTAATTTTTCTGCTTAGCGCATCTAAATCATTTAAAATATGGTCCAATTCTTCCTGCTTTATAAATTGTCTTCTGAAAGCAACAAATGAAATGTTGGCAGTTTCAAAAACTGACCTTCTGGCGAAATTCAAAAAATTGGCGAAATCCTTATCTGAAAAGGAACCTGAACCTTCAGCGATGTTATTGGAAATACTTAATGATGCACTTCGCAACTGTTCGGCAACACGAAAACTTTTTGCATCCGTCAGCTTTTCAGCTAAGTCGAATAAGCGGTCGTTCATCTCGATCGATTCTTTCCAAATATCCAAATCCATAAATCTGAAATGTGCCATAACTTTAGTTTTTGCATGGGGCAGAGAGCAAGGAGCTAGGTGAAAATTCTCATCTCTCTTTTACCAATTTGGTTAATATTCTAATTGTCTTTTTATCTCAATTCCATCCTTATTTATATCCCACCTAATGAACTATTCTCTCTTGGCTCTTTGCTCTTAGCTCTTAGCGAAGTATCAGTTTATCATTGTCGCCAAATAAATCATAGCCAGAAGTTATTACTTTCTCTCCGTCCTGCAGACCATCGAGAACTTCATAGAATTTCGGATTTTTGCGGCCAATTCTGATGTTTCGCTTGGTAGCGAAAGCTCCCGAAGGATCAACTACATAAATCCATTGTCCGCCGGTGCTGTTAAAAAAGCCACCGAGGCTAACAAGTGTCGATTGCTCCGGCTGTCCCAACTGCAGGTTGATGTAATACGTTTGCCCGGTACGGATATTTGTTGGCCGCTCATCGGTAAACACCAGGTCGATCTGGAACTGAGAGTTACGAACTTCAGGATAAACCTTTTTCACTTTCAGGTTAAAAAGACTGTTCTGGCGCTCGAATGTTGCACTTAAACCTGCCCGAACGCGGTCGATATAATGTTCATCGATCAGTGCTTCTATTTTGTAATCGGTGAGCACGTTTATTTGTCCGATTCGGGTACCTCTTCCAATACTTTGCCCAATCTCAGCATCCAGCATTCCGAGCTGACCGTCTACAGGAGACTTTACATTCAGGTTGTCCAGTCGTTCGTACACCAGGTCGAGCGTTTTCTGCATCTTTTTCAGGTCCTCTTCCAGCTGGATCATTTCTGTGGCCATGATCATCGAATCGTTGTCAGCCTTCATTCTGTTGATCTTCTGCATTTCAAAAGCATATTCGTAATCTTCTTTTGCTGCCAGGTAATCTTCCTTCGATGCCAGTTCATCTTTGTATAAAGCCTGCTGCTGCTCGTAGTTTCTTTTCTTTTTAATGATATCGAAATCCGAATTCAGCAGCAACCGTTTCGATTCAATGCGGGCCGACTCGAAACTTATTCGTGTTTGCCGTAGCATATTTTGTTTTTGCGCCAGGTTCGACTCGCTGTTCATAATCTCCTGGTATAAAGACCGGTTTTCGAGTACTAATATTACATCTCCTTTTTTCAGATCGGCCCCTTCCTCTATTAAGCGTTCCTTCACCTGCCCGCCTTCTTCGGCATCGAGGTAAATGGTTGAAATCGGCTCAACAGTTCCGTTGGTTCTTATGTAATCGTTAAACTCGCCATACTTTACTTCTTCGATAGTAATTTTATCACGGTCAACTTTTAAAGACGAAACATTCGCGTCTTTTAAAATTTTAAACATCAGGAATACAAAGGCCAGTGCCCCCACCACGTAAATGATGTGCTTGGGTCTGATGCCCTTCTTTTTCTCAATTTTCCTGTCCATTCCCATAGCTGCAACTTAATTATTTGGTTCTGTTTGAAATATTGTTTTCCCCATATAAAAATCGAGGGTTTTTCTTTTAATCAGATACATAAGTTTCGTACGAAGCAATTCGCTTTGTGCATTCGAAAGCAAATTTTTGCTGGCATAGAAATCAATAATGTTAAACATGCCCTGCTCCTTTTTCTTTTCAGCGACCTCGAATGCCAGCTGGTTCGATTCGGTTTGTTTTTTAGCCTGAAGGTATTCGGCTGAAACGGCAGATAAATCTTGACAATAGGATTCGATTTCGTAATACAGCTGATTTTTGAAATTCTCGAGATCCACCTTTTCTTTTTCCAGGCTCAGCTTTTGCTGCTTGATTTCGGAACGCGATGCCCAACGGTTAAATATAGGTACCGAAAGTGAAACTCCAACCGACTGCGAAGCATTGTTTTTAAACTGACTTTTAAATCCAATAATATTTCCGTCCTGATCGGTACTTGTTTCGGTGTAACCGGTGTAGTAACCACCGCTTAAATTCAGCGAAGGATAAATACCACCTTTTGCAATCGACAGTGCCTTTTCAACCGCATTCAACTGTTGCATCTTAGCGCGTACTGATGGCAAAAACTGCATAGCCAGCATAAATACACTGTCGGCATTTTCATACACCGGGTATTCAATCAACTCTGAATCCTTAATGTCTTCAAGCTGCAAATCTTCATTAACCGGAAAATTCATGCTTCGCTTCAAATTCAACAAAGCTGCTCTGTAACTGTTTTCGGTTCGAATAACCAGTAGCTCTTCATCGGCCAGACGGGCTTCAATTTCAAGTAATTCGGTACGTGCGCTTAATCCAACTTCGGCTTGCTTTTGCACCTTTTTCAGGTTGAGTTCCGAGAGTTCCTTTTTTTCCTTAACAATCTCAAGAAAGCCCTTGTAATAAAGTGCATTGTGAAAATCTTCCATCACCTGAAAACCAATCTCAACACGCAGGTTTTTCTCATTCTCAACACCTGCCAGGTACATAAAACGGTTGTAGGCAACCTTATTGTTCATTATAAAACCAGCAAAAATTGGCATCCCGGCATTTACAGAATAACTATTTGAAGCATAACTGTTAGTGGTATAAGTATTATCGTTGGGATCGACTGACCGGCCAAAACTTATATTGTAACCGGTTCCGGCGCTGACGTATGGAAGTCGGTTTCGTTTCGATTGATTAAGTGCTTCCTTGTATTTCTGAGTGGTAATGTTTTGAGATTCTATATCAAGGTTGTTCTCCATGGCATAGCTGATGCAGTCGTTTAACGACCAGGAATCCTGAGCATGTGCGGCATTGAAGGAAACCGTTACCGAGAGAACTAAAATTGAAAGAATATTTTTTAGCATAGCAAATTCATAGTTTTCTGTAACTAATGCCAAAAAAGTGCCAACAATATTAAAAGCTGATTATCAATCGATTAACTCGAACAGCATATATGCGCTGTAAATAAAATTGACAAATTGTGTAAATTTTTTTGACAGTTCATTTGAATAATATCTTGTTGGGTGTACCTTTGAGAAAATGATAATAAACTGAAATGCAATGCTTTAAAACACTGTAGGATGTTAAGCGAAAACTTTTGCATCAAATTTGAAAACAGGGAAAAGAGGTAATGTGGCTAAAGCCAGTTTTTTAAACAATATTCATCCGTTGGCTAAAGCCAACGGGAATAGATTGAAAAATTTTGAAACTCAAAATTGCTGCCATCGAGCTTAGGCAATAGGAAAAGATTGTAAAACAGTGAATTATTGCCGTCGGTTTTAACCACGGTAAATGAAATAAAACAAATTTGGCTTTAGCCACATAAACAACAAACCATGTCAAAAGGCAAAATACTGGTTGTCGACGATAACAAAAGCATCCTGAGTGCTCTGGATATCTTACTTCAGGATGAATTTGAAGAAATCGTCACTATTTCAAATCCGAATCAGCTACCATCCTTGGTGGAGAGCCAGGGATTTGATGTTATTTTACTCGACATGAATTTTTCGGCCGGGGTAAATTCCGGCAACGAAGGATTGTATTGGCTGGGGCGCATAAAAGAACTTCAGCCCGAGCTGGAAGTGGTGCTTTTTACTGCTTATGGCGATGTAGAATTAGCAGTGAAAGCGCTAAAACAGGGAGCTACCGATTTTATTCTAAAACCATGGGATAACGATAAACTGAAAACTACCCTCCGCAATGTGTTGAAGTTGCAGCAATCGAAAAAGGAAATTGTAAAACTGAAGCAAAAACAGCGTGCACTAAAAGGCGAAATAAAGAAAGGGAATCATTTCATTATTGCGCAATCGCCGCAAATGAAGCACATTATGAACCTGGTGCAAAAAGTAGCCGTAACCGATGCCAACGTACTGATAACCGGCGATAATGGTACGGGTAAAGAACTAATCGCGCGCGAACTGCACCGCTTATCAAAACGTTCGGAGGAAATTCTGGTAACAGTTGACATGGGTGCCATTAGCGAAACGCTTTTCGAAAGCGAACTGATGGGCCATAAAAAAGGAGCTTTTACCGACGCCCGCGAAGACCGCACCGGGAAAATAGAAAATGCTAACAGCGGCACACTTTTCCTCGATGAAATAGGCAACCTTCCACTCCACCTTCAACCTAAATTGCTGTCGGTTTTACAAAACCGGCTGGTTACACCGATCGGCTCAAATAAAACCATTCCGGTGGATGTGCGCCTGGTTTGTGCCACCAATTGCAACCTCGATAAAATGGTAAACGAGGGAACGTTCCGTGAAGATTTACTCTACCGAATCAATACCATTCAAATTGAAATTCCCCCGTTACGAGAGCGCCCGGAAGATATTGAAGCCATTGCCAATTATTTTGTATCGATATACAGCCACAAATACCGCAAACCGAACCTGGGAATAACACAGTCGGGGATGTCGAAACTTGTTTCGTACCAGTGGCCCGGAAATGTGAGGGAACTGCAACATACCATTGAAAAAGCTGTAATTTTAAGCGATACCAATGATTTGACACCTGACGATTTCTTTTTTAAACCGTCGATGACCGGTTTGAATGATGTTTTTGACGGGACAATTGAGGAAATGGAAATTAAAATGATTTCGAGGTTATTACAGCGAAACCGCAATAACTTAACCGCAGTGGCAGAACAGTTGGGAATTACACGACAGACCTTGTACAACAAAATGAAAAAATACAACCTTTAAAAAACGATGGCCAGCCGAAACTTTTACTACAAAATACTTGTACGTGTGCTTTTGCTTTTGGCGAACGCCCTGCTTCTTGGCTGGTTTATTTTTGGCAACGGGGTTCAAATGATCAGCATTTTCTTTTGTTTTATTCTCATTCTTCAAACCACTGAGCTGATTCATTTTCTGAACCGCACTAACCGCCAGATTGCCTTCTTTTTCGATGCCGTTCGAAATGATGATTCCACCTTAAATTTTCCGGAAAAAACCGGCAACAGATCATTGAATGAGCTGAACAGCAGCCTCAATAACCTGAATGATCTGATCAAACACATCAAATTCGATCTTGAAGAACAGGAACAATATTTTAAAACCATACTAGAGCAGGTGACGGTAGGAATTATCACTTACAACAGCCGTGGTAATATTTTTTTGGCGAACACCTCTGCAAAGCGGCTTTTACAAAACGAACACCTCAACCACATCGACCAGCTGACGCGCATCGATAAAAAGTTGTTTCTGGCCGTGAAAGAAATTCAGCCCGGCGACAACCGACTGGTAAGCATCAACAGTAAAAACGGACCGGTTCAGCTGTCGTTGAAAGCGACACATTTTAATACCGCAAGCAACAATCTTACGCTGGTCACCATTCAGGATGTTAAAAACGAAATGGAGTCGCAGGAACTGGAAAGCTGGATAAAACTGATCCGCGTGTTAACGCATGAAATCATGAATACGGTGGCCCCGATCACCTCGCTTTCGCAATCCATTCTGGGCTTTTATAAAAACCTGGATGGAAATCCACCTTCAGAAAAAGTCATTTCCAACACCATAAAAGGTTTGGAAGTGATTAACGAACGGGGAACCGGTTTGATAAGTTTTGTGGAAACCTACCGAAAACTGACCCGCATTCCGCAACCCGACAAAAAAACGATCAAGGTTAGCCAACTGTTTGAGCAGACACTTATTCTTCTGGGAATAGAAGCAAATACCGGTCATATTCAAATCGATTCGCAGGTAAATCCCGCTAATCTCGAAATATCAGCAGATAAAAAGCAGATATCGCAGGTGCTCATCAACCTTCTGAAAAATGCGGTTGAAGCCCTGAAAAACACGGAAAACGGTCAAATTAAGCTTGCTGCCGCTTACAACGAAAACAGGCGCATTGAAATTACGGTAAGCGATAATGGCCCCGGCATTTCGGATGAACTGATCGATAAGATATTTATTCCTTTTTTCACCACAAAAGAGTCCGGGTCTGGTATTGGCTTAAGTCTTTCAAGGCAAATTATGCTCTTGCATGGCGGATCGCTAAAAGTAAAAACCCAACCCGGCAACACTGCTTTTACCCTCCTCTTCTGATTCGTTTTTTTAAAGCTGACTTATTCGCTACCAATTGTTTTATTATTTTTGTCGCTTCGATATCATTTTTAAAACTCGCAGTAATTGTTATAATTGCATAACAGACTGCAAGTAGACAAAACGGATGGATGAGATAAAAGCATTGAATGAATTTTGTGCCCAATCGATGATTGGGTTACTGGGTATTACGTTTACAGCTGCCACATCAAGCAGTATTCAGGCTACGATGCCAGTAAGTAATAAAACCAGCCAACCCAATGGGTTTCTGCATGGCGGAGCCTCGCTGGCGCTGGCAGAAACACTGGCCGGAGCAGGTTCGTACATCCTCGTCGATCGCGAAAAATTCAATGTATTCGGCATGCAAATTTCGGGAAATCATGTTTCAACAGTTACCAAAGGAGTACTGACTGCCAATGCCAGGCTGATCCATCAGGGAAAAACAACACATATTTGGGATGTAAAAATTACTGCGGATAATAATAAACTTATTTCGACAGTAAGGGTTACTAATATGGTTGTTGAGAAAAAGAAAGAGGAGAACGAATGAGGGAGGTAAAAACATCAATAAAATCAATTCAGGAAACCCTATCAGTTTGTTTGGAAAATAATCTGACGTTTGCGGCTTATCGCTTACCCAATAAATCCAAACCTGAACTCATTGTACAACAACAACACGAAATTCTGCCGGTAGAAAACCTGGCGAATATTACATCCCTGAACGGTTTTTTAGTAGCTCCGTTTATTCAGTCGGCTGAAAATCCGATGTTTCTGATTCAACCCGATTTTTATTTTAAAGGTGAAGTAAGCGAAGAGCAATTCGATGAGCTCATTCAAATAAATCATTCGGATAAAGCCAGTTCAAACGAGGAACTTCCGTACGAAGTAAGCAAGGACGAATACCTCGGACAGATCGAAAAAATAATCGGCTCAATCAAGAATAACGATTTTCAGAAAGTTGTGCTGAGTCGTACTAAAATTGTAAACAACAACCTGACCGGACATATTCCTGAATTGCTATCAAAATTGTGTGACCGTTTTCCGAATGCGTTTATTTATATTTTCAACACGCCCGGAAAATTATGGATTGGTGCTACGCCAGAACCCTTTGCGGTGCTGAACAACGAAGTATTTTATACTTCCTCGGTAGCCGGAACAAAGGAAAACACAGATAAATACCGCTCAATAGAAAACTGGGGAAGCAAGGAAATTCTGGAGCAACAATACGTTACCGATTACATTAACAGTGTGTTGAATGCCAACCACTGGGAAAATATTACTCATACAGGGCCTTACGTAAAAAAAGCAGGTAATCTGCTGCACTTGCGAACCGATTTTACTTCGGTTTCAGGGCCATCGAATGGCAACCTGGGGCACCTGATCACCAACCTGCATCCTACGCCGGCAGTGTGCGGCTTTCCGAAAAAAGAAGCACTGCAAATAATCAGCGAAGTTGAAAAGCATAACCGCGAATACTACAGTGGCTTTTTAGGACCGGTAGGTATGGGACAGCCCGTAACGCTATTTGTCAACCTGAGGTGTATGAAAATTGCCGGCTCTAACATTGTTCTGTATTCGGGCGGTGGCCTCACCATCGATTCACATCCGGTAGACGAATGGTACGAAACCGAAATAAAAGCCAGCACGCTGCTTTCGGTAATCCGGGAAATTCAATAAACGAATGGCGCACCAGCTGCAACATATTACCGATCTCGCAGAGCTGCTTTTCACCCATGGAGTCGAAGATATTGTAGTATCTCCCGGCTCAAGAAACGCACCTTTGATCAGGGCATTCTATAAACGATTTGGTAATGCCTGTAAAAGTCTGGTAGATGAACGAAGTGCAGCCTATTTTGCTCTTGGTCAATCGATAAAGACAGGAAAACCAACAGTACTGATCTCAACATCGGGAACAGCGGTTTTAAATTACGCGCCGGCAATTGCCGAAGCTTTTTATCAGCAGGTTCCGCTTTTGGTCATTACTGCCGACCGCCCTGCAGAATGGATCGGGCAGCAGGATAACCAGGCAATGCAGCAAAAGAATGTGTATCAGAATTACATAAAAGCAAGTTATTCACTTCCGGTTGAATCCGCTCATTCAGACGATCTTTGGATGGCGCAACGGACAATTAACGAAGCTTATCATAAAACACTTTCAGGAAATCCGGGACCGGTTCACGTAAATGTTCCGTTGCGGGAACCGCTGTATGATAAATTACCTGAATTTTCAAAGAATCTTTCTGTAATTCAGAAAGTTGAAATAGAAAGTATTTTTGCTGAAAACAGTTCTATTGCAGCAGAATGGCAGCAAGCGAAATCGATAATGCTGGTTTGTGGTCAACTTTCTCCGGCTGCAGCTTTGAAACACGAAATTCAAAAACTGTCTGGCGATCCGAGATTGGTAGTTGTTGCTGAACCATTATCGAACCTGCAAGAAGTGGCTACCATTTCAAATCCTGAAGTGACGCTGAACAGCAAGGTTGAATATCCGGCCGAAGCCATTCCGGAACTGGTCATCTACTTTGGCGGACAGGTAGTTTCAAAAAAGATCAAATTGTTTCTACGCGATTTAAACAGCACAAAATTCTGGTTTATTTCACCTGAGCAGGAACTCATTGATACATTCCAGAATATTAGCACTCACATTCAGACCAAACCATTAGCAGTTTTTCAGAGTTTGAATGCAGATGCAGCTTCAACCAAAAGTTCTTTTAAACAGTTTTGGGAAAAGGAAACTAAAAATGCTACTGCATTGACAAGAAAGTATACTGAGAATCTTTCTTATTCAGACTTGCAGGTTTTCAGAAATATTTCAAAATATTTACCTGAAAACGCGACTGTTTTTGCAGGGAACAGCAGCGTTGTGCGCTACCTCTTATATTTCGGTCAGAAAGAAAGAAAATACTATTCCAACCGGGGCGTTTCCGGAATCGACGGTAGTTTATCGTCGGCAGCCGGGCTGGCCTCGAAAACCAATGAAACGGTTTATGCCATAATTGGCGACCTTGCCTTTGTGTATGATTCGAATGCTTTATGGAACCGCGACCTGCCTAAGAACCTGAAGATCATCCTGATGAACAACGAAGGCGGTGGAATCTTTCATCTGCTAAAAGGACCATCGGAACACGAAGCATTTTTGCCGTTGGTTAATGCACATCACCCGGTCGATCATCAAAAACTGAGCGAAGCTTTTGGGTTGAACTATCAGCTTTGCACCTCAGAAAAAGAACTTCCTGCTTGCATTCAAAATATGGAAAACAACGAGCAGACTGAATTACTTGAAATCAGAACTCCAAATAACGGAGAGCCACAGATAACAAAAGATTTTTTCAAATTTTTAAATGAAAATTATGGAACGGAAGTGGATAACCCTTAAAGAATACAGCGAAATTAAATTTGAGTTTTTTGAAGGCATTGCCAAAATTACAATAAACCGCCCGCGTTACCGGAATGCTTTTACGCCCGATACTACGCAGCAAATGATAGATGCGATGGTGCGCTGCCGCGAAGATGCCAACATTGCTGTGGTGGTACTTACCGGCGAAGGCGACAAGGCTTTTTGTGCCGGTGGCGATCAGAATGTGAAAAATTTTGGCGGCTACATTGGCAGCGACGGTGTTCCGCGATTGAACATTCTTGATATGCAACGGCACATTCGCTCGATCCCGAAACCGGTGATTGCCATGGTGAATGGTTATGCCATCGGCGGAGGGCATGTGCTGCATGTGATCTGCGACTTAAGTATTGCATCAGAGAACGCAATCTTCGGACAAACCGGCCCGAAAGTGGGAAGCTTTGATGCCGGCTTCGGATCATCGTACCTTGCGCGAATTGTCGGACAGAAAAAAGCCCGCGAAATCTGGTTCCTTTGCGAACAATATTCGGCACAGGAAGCACTGGATATGGGACTCGTAAACAAAGTTGTTCCTTTCGACCAATTGGAAGACACTGTGGTGGAATGGGCGAAAAAAATGATGCAACGCAGTCCGCTGGCCTTGCGTATGATTAAAGCCGGATTAAACGCTGAACTTGACGGTCAGGCCGGATTGCAGGAGTTTGCCGGAAACGCCACTATGCTTTACTACATGACCGAAGAAGCGCACGAAGGTAAAAGAGCATTTTTGGAGAAACGGGATCCTGATTTTCAGAAATACCCGAAATTTCCTTAATTTAAAGGTATGGAGAAGTTGAAATTCTGGATAGAAGCTTTCAGGTTGCGCACCTTGCCGCTGGCATTGTCGAGTGCAATACTCGGAAGTTTTCTGGCCTATGCCGACGGACAATTTAATTCGCTGGTGTTTGGGCTGGCAATTTCTACCACCATATTTCTGCAAATACTTTCGAACCTGGCCAACGATTTTGGCGACTCGCAACACGGTACCGACAACGAAAACCGACTCGGACCATTGCGAACTGTTCAAGCCGGAAAAATCTCTAAAACAGAGATGAAACGCCTGATTGCACTTTTCGTCGTTCTCTCGTTGATTTCAGGGGGATTATTGATTTTCTCCGGGATAAAAACAGCGAATGCAGGAATGATCATCCTGTTTTTTGTATTGGGGATAGCCAGCATTGTTGCCGCTATAAAATATACCGTTGGAAAGAATCCTTACGGTTATTCGGGCATGGGCGATATTTTCGTTTTCATTTTCTTTGGACTACTCGGTGTTTGCGGAACTTATTTTCTGCACACCAACCGCATCGATCCCTTACTATTTCTTCCTGCTGCTTCAGTAGGATTGCTAAGTGCAGGCGTTTTGAATCTAAACAACATGCGCGACATTGAAAACGATGCCGCCAGCGGAAAACGAACTTTGGTCGTTCGGATGGGCTCACACAAAGCAAAAATCTATCACGCTTCGCTGATCATCCTCTCCCCGCTTTTATCGCTTATTTATGTCATCAGAACCTGGGAATCGGTATACCAGCTGATGTTTTTGCTTTCGGTTTTTCCGCTCGGATTTCATTTGTATGAGGTTTTCAAAAACCATGTACCCGATAAACTGAACAATCAACTGAAAGTACTGGCGCTTACCACCTTTTTCTTTTCGGTGACCTATTCGCTGGGAATTTTTCTAATAAAATGATACAGGCTTCCTTTTCAAAACGGACTTTAAATTTTAAACTGCCTGCAGGCACTTCGCGCGGTGTGCTTACCAAAAAGGAAGTGTTTTACCTTACACTGACAGATTCTGCAAATCCTTCGAGAAGAGGAATCGGAGAAATTGCACCTATCCCAAAATTAAGCCCGGATGCAATTCCTGAATTGGAAGAAAAAATAGCTGAACTCGTTCGAAACATTAATCGAAACGAAACAATAGATGAAAAGGATCTGGTTCATTTTCCGGCGCTTCGTTTTGCTTACGAAACAGCATTGATAGGACTTAAATCGGAATCACCGGTTTTGTTATACCCTTCTGAATTTACTTCGGGAGAAGCTGGCATTCCGATTAATGGTCTGATTTGGATGGGCAATAAAGAATTTATGCTGCACCAGGTGGAAGAGAAACTGGCAGCCGGTTTTACCTGTTTGAAACTAAAAATCGGAGCCATCGATTTTGAATCGGAACTCGATATACTAAAATCGATCAGGAAACGGTTTCCGGTGGAACAGCTCGAAATCAGGGTGGATGCCAACGGCGCTTTTGCAGCTGGGAATGCACGTTCAATTTTGGAGGAACTTGCAAAATTCAAACTTCATTCAATCGAGCAGCCGATTAAAGCCAATCAGGTGGAAGAAATGAGGAAATTGTGTGTTGCAACACCGCTGCCAATTGCACTTGATGAAGAGTTGATTGGAATTACGGATTATTCAGAGAAAGCAAAACTTCTGGATGAGATCAAGCCACAATATATTATTCTGAAACCGACTTTAACAGGTGGAATCAATGCCTCTGAAGAGTGGATTACGCTTGCAGAAGAGCGCGAAATCGGTTGGTGGGTAACATCGGCTTTGGAGTCCAATATCGGATTGAATGCGATTGCACAATGGACCGCGACTTTGGGAACTTCCAATTTTCAGGGATTGGGTACTGGTGCATTGTTCACCAATAATATCTACAGCCCATTGTATGTCTCGGAAGGTTATATCCGGTACAATCCCAACATCAACTGGAATCTGGCTGAGCTATGAAAATGAATTCGGAAATAAAAGGACTTACGCTTGATAAGCGGTACTTTGAATTAGCCGAGCTGATCCTTTATTGCGAGGTTCAAATACAAGCCGGAACAGATCCTGTTTGGAAACTGGATGTGTACCGTTTCATACTTGATTTCCTGTCGGATTCGGATAGCATTTTGCAACGCACATCAGGAACCACCGGCGCCCCTAAAAATATAGAATTACCAAAATCAGCCATGCTGGCCTCTGCCCAAAACACCATCGATTTCTTTCATCTAAAAAAAGATGATGTAGCTGTACTTTGCCTGCCGATTCAATATATCGCGGGTAAAATGATGGTGGTTCGCGCATTGCTTGCAGGATTAAAATTGCACCTTATCGAGCCTGGTGGAACGCCGGATTTCGCGGGAATCAGCAACATTGATTTTTGTGCCATGGTCCCGATGCAGGCGACTCATTTACTTGAAAATAAAAAATGGCCAAAGCTTAAAACGTTGATTCTTGGTGGCGCCGAAACCGGAAATGAATTGTTGCAACAACTTCAAACTGTCGATACTGAAGTTTACGAAACTTATGGAATGGCTGAGACCAGTTCACATGTTGCCCTCAAAAAAATAAACGGGAAAGATCGTGAGCAGCATTTTATGGCCTTACGCGGCGTGCAACTCTCAAGCGACGAAAGAGATTGTTTGGTTATTAAAACCTCTTATTTGCCGGAGAAACTGATCACAAACGACAGTGTTGAATTCATAGCCCCCAATCAATTTAAATGGCTGGGCCGCTTCGATAATGTAATTAACTCAGGTGGACTTAAAATACAACCTGAATCGCTCGAGAAAAAGTTTCAGGAAATACTTGATATGCCCTGTGCCGTTATTGGAGTTCCGGATGAATTACTCGGACAAAAAATGATTCTGGCTGTGGAATCTTCGTTAGCAAAAGATGTTGACCAAATCCTAAAACAACTGGCTCCACATTTCGATAAAAAAATGCTGCCCAAACAAATTTATTTCGTTCAGGAATTTCCTAGAAACGAGTCTTTTAAAGTGGATAGGAAGGCGCTTCTGAAATTGATTTCCTAAAGCCGCAACTATGTATTGGATTTGATTTATACTGCCCTAAAGGACGGTGCTAATCAGAACTGATTAACTCGCCATCTTCCCTTTCATAAGCATATCAACAGCTTCTTTTAGCGAACCTGCGCGTGTAACCTGCCCGGTATTTACAAAGTAGATCACATCGGCATTGGCAATGGTATTTAAGCGGTGAGCGATAATTACTTTTGTAGTCGACTCAGGCAATTTCTGAATGATCTCATCCAGCATTTTTTCCGTTACGGTGTCGATGTTTGCGGTAGCTTCATCCAGGATCAGCAAGTCGGGTTTTCGCAGCACAGCGCGCATAAAAGCGATTAGCTGTTTCTGCCCCAGACTGATTCCATCACCCGAAACATCCACACGGGTTTCAAGGCCATTTTCAAAGCGTTGCAAAAGTGTCTCCAGACCGGTATCGTGGAAAATCTTTTTCAAATTTTCGTTACTGATGTTGGCATACTCTTCATTTCCATACAAAATATTTTCGCGAACGGTTCCGCTAAAAAGGAAGGGATCCTGCAGAATAAAACCAATTCGTTTGCTGCGTTCTTCTGCCGAAAAAGAGCGGATATCGTGGCCATCGAGCAAAACGCTGCCTTTAGTGGCATCGTACAAACGAGCGATCAACGAAGCCGTAGTTGTTTTACCACCACCGGTTGGCCCAACAAAAGCATAGGTCTTTCCTCTTCTCAGATTGAAAGTGATATCGTGCAGCACCTCGTTTCCGCCGGGATATGCAAATGACACATCGCGAAAGGACACCAAAGTTGCCGTTTCATCAACTCCGTTTGCAGCAAGTTGCGGCATATTGTTCTCGAGTTCCAGGATTTTGCGGATACGGTCCCAGGCTGCCAGTGCCACCTGAAAATTGGCCCACAGCGAAGCCAGTTGCCGAAGTGGATTGTAAAAACTGTTCACGTAAGCAATAAAGCTGATCAGCAAACCAACCGTGAATTGACCGATGGAAATAAAATAGATTCCCAGCGCCAAAACAATCAACAATCCAGCGTTCGAGAACAAAGTATAAACCGGAAGAAACATGTTATTGGCGATCCCTGCTTTTACTGCTGCTTTGTAATTCTGGTGATTAACTTCGTCAAAACGTTTTCTGAAATAATCGCGGCGGTTAAAAGCAACGACCACCTTAAAATTATTCAGGCTTTCCTGCACTTCCGAACTGAGGCTGCCAACACATTTCAGACTGTCAGCGTTTGTCTTTTTTACCCAGGGCGAAATGATTTTTGTAAAGATCCAGATCAACAGAGCCGGCGCCAAAGCCGCCAAACCCAGTTCGAAATAAATGGCCAGCAAAAATATTCCGGAACCGATCATCACCAGAATAATGCGCAGAAATTGCATGAGCGACTGCGAAAAAAACTGGTTGATCTTATCGGTATCATTGTTAATTCGAGAAATCAGGTCGCCGGTTTTGTTCTGGTTAAAAAAGTCGAAAGGTAATTCCTGAAGTTTGCTGAAAACCGAATTTCTCAGGTTATACAACATGCGTTGCCCTACCGAGCCCATTAAACGGGTTTGCAAATAACCGGCAAACAAGGCAATAACGTATGTCGCCAGCAAAATTCCTCCATTAATCAATACACCCCTGAACTGGCTGGTTTGAATATAATTGTCGACTGTGTTACCAATAATGATCGGTCCCACAAGATTAAGTACGGCAGTAACCACCATGGCCGCAAAAGCAACAAGCAGAATATTCTTCTCCTCTACCATGTGCGCAATCAGGCTTTTAACCGATTTAAAGCCCAGTTTTTTCTTTTTCGGCTCTACCTCTTTTTCGTTAAGATTATACCTCATAATGACTGGTGCTTTTTTGCGATTCGTAAATCTGAACGTATTCAGGCGATGTACTTCTCAACTGCTCGTGTTTTCCCGAGGCAACCAATTCTCCTTCCATCAGCAGAATGATCTGATCGAAATCCTTTACCGGACTGATTTTTTGTGTTACCGAGATCAGCGTTAAACCCGGATAATTTTTGTGCACATTGCTGAGTATCTTTCTTTCGGTTTGCTGATCGACACGCGCCGTAAAATCATCGAGCAACAAGATGCCCGGATTAAGCGCCAACGCCCTTGCCAGCATAATTCGTTGTTTTTGTCCTCCGGAAAGACTCGTTCCACGCTCGGAAACCACCGTATCCAAATGCCTGGGCAAGACATCGATAAATTCTTTTAACTCGGCAGTTTCAATAGCTTTTTGCAGGTCTTCATCATTCACTTCATCGCTAAAAGCAATGTTTTCGCGAACCGACAAATTGAACATTACACTATCCTGAAAAACAATTCCGATCTGGTTGTGAAACGTCTCTTTCTTATATTCATCAAGCGCAATCCCATCAAAAAGAACTTCTCCCGATGTTGGTTTTACCAGTCCGGTCAGTAGATACAATAATTGTGTTTTTCCGGCAGCTGTTGGCCCGATAACTGCCGTTCGTGTTCCAGGTTCAATCTGAAATGATACCGATTTTAATGCCGGTTTATCCCCGTAGATCACACTTACATCTTTCAATTCGATTCGGCCTTTTAGCTGCGTTTCAACAGTGCCGGTATCGGCTGTTTCCGGTTTATTCAACACGGTTTCAATTCGTGCGTAAGAAGCTGAAGCCTGAGCAATCAGGTTACTGATAAAACCAATGACAATGATTGGGAATATAAGGATGGTAACATAACTGTTAAAAGCGGCAAAATCACCTAATGTCAGGTTTCCGGAGATTACAAAATGACCCCCTAAAATTAAGATGGTTAAGGTAGCCATGTTCGCAAAAAAAGTGATCAGCGGAATAAGTGTTGCAAACAGCGTAACAATGGAAATACCAATGTCGCGCGATTCGGCGCTGGCATTTAAAAACTTCCGGTATTCGAGCTGCTGAGAATTGATCACCCGAATTATGGCAGCACCTAAAATACTCTCGTTTATTACTTTATTCAGCCAGTCGATCACTTCGCGGCTTCGGGTAAATAACACCCGCACTTTTTTCAGAATTATAAAAAAACTAATGCCCACCGACGGGATCAGAAACAAAACCGGTATCGCCAGTTTCCAATTAATTATCAGCAGGAAAACAGAAGTACCGATGATCATAAAAATGGATGAAACAATGGAAGAAACACCCTGAGAGACAAACATTTTTACAGAGTCCATGTCGGAGGTGAGGTTGGTAAGCAACTTCGACGGATTGGCTTCTTCGATGAATGAAAAGCTTTGACGCGAGATTTTATCTGACAGCTTTTTTCGCAGATCGTATCCAACTTTTTCGGAGGCATACGTTTGCACCACGGTTTGCAACACGGTAAACAAAAAGATGACGCCGGCAGCAACAAGAAATTCAATTAAAATAGTTTTGAAAACGTAATTGCCGTCGGTGTACGAATCGATTCCATGAGCGATAATTCGTGGAATAACCAGATTGGCAGCATTTCCGGCCAGTGCAAAAACAATCAGCAACACAATCATTTTTCTGTAGGGCTTCAAAAGGCTAAACATGCCCATTCTGCTGTTTCCTGGGTTTCTTTTATTTGCGTTTTTATTTACTGCCATTAAATACGAGTTGTTTTACAAAATAAAGCAAAATGCTGTGCCTTTAGTCTTAATTTTCAAAAAGCTGCATGGTGAACACCACAGATTTAATTTTCAAAAATAGCTTTCTGTTCGCTCCTTTTTGCAATACCGCTTTTAAAACCATTTGCAGGATTAAAAGTTCAGAAAAAATGTGAATCTAGAGATATGAATGCTGTGCCAACCTGACCTTCTGGGACTTAGTTCTCCGATTTCTCTTTGTAAATGCGTTTCATGTTACGGTGAAAACGGTTGATGATGGTTGCATGAACATGCGGATAGAGTTTGTCGCGGGGTTTAACACGGCTCTTGTAGTAACTCAGGTGGGTAATCAGGGTATTTCCTTTTGAGGTAGACTGAAAGATCAGTTGTTGCTTGCCTTCAGTTTCATTTCCTTTTAAATAGCTGAATTCGATGACCTTGTTCTCTTCATCAACGCGGGTAACCTCGAAAGCCATCGCGAGGTTTTTTACGCCGTACAAAAGATCGAGATTTAAGTACACGATCATTCCCGGAACCAATTTATTCAGTTCGTCTCCGGCATAAAAAATACTGGAATCCGGCCGCGAATAGGAAAAACCGTAATGAATTTTTCGGGTGCTCCAGGTTCGTTGCAGGCCCGAATTCTCATAAATATCCCAAACTTTGTCGATGCTGTCTTTAATAAGAAACTCGCGAACAACAACATTGTAATTATTAATACTTTCTCCGGGTATGAGTGATGGTTGAATTTCATCGAAAGTATTAATCCCATTATCCATTTGTCGGTGCAAGTATTTGATAACTGCCGGATACTCAATCTTTGTCGTATCGACTTCAGCTAAACTCACCTGGGCAAAAACTGTTACCTTGATGAAAAAGACAAAAAGCAAAAGGTATGTTGATCGTAAAATTCCCATTATTGCGTAGCGACTGAAGCTGTGAAAACAAGCGCCAAATATAGACAAATATTAACTATCAGCAAGGTTAGCTGCACCATCAATTATCAGTTTGGTCAATGCTGATGATACGATATTTTACGGGTGAAGTTTCCTATTCAGGTTTTCTCTGAAATTTATGCTTACGGGTAATTTATGCTCGCCTACTTTTACGCGGTTACCTTCAAGGTAATCAACTTTAGTCAAGGCAATTACATACGATTTATGAATACGTTCAAAAAGACTGTCGGGAAGCTGCTCAAAAAAATCCTTTAGTTTTCCGTGAACGGTTAATGACTGCTTTTCAGTAATGAAACGCACATAATCGCCCTGGGCTTCCAGATAAAGGATCTCGTTGAATTCGACTCTGTAACTTTTCTTGTTGGCCCGCAACATGATGTGCCCGGCCTGTTTGTCCTCCCTGGTTTCAAAGCGTTCGAGCGCCCGGTTTACGGCCGTACGGAACCTGTCGAACGAAACCGGTTTTAACAAGTAATCCACGGCATCCACTTCAAAACCTTCGATGGCATATTCAGGGTAGGCCGTTACCAAAATAAAGAGCGGGACGTCTTTCAAACTTTTAATGAAACCAATTCCGCTTAGTTTAGGCATATTGATGTCGAGTAATAACAGGTTGATCTGCTCGCGCTTTAGTACTTCGCCGGCTTCGAGCGCATCTCCGGCTACTGCCACCAAGTGTAACTCAGGACAAAGTTTTACGAAATCCACCATCACTTCCTGCGAAAGCGGCTCATCATCAACTACCAGGCAATTCAGTTTCATTTTCAGTCAATTCTATGCGTAAATGTACTTTAAAGGCATTGTCCTCGTCCTTTATTTTCAATTTATGTCTTCCGGGGTAGATCAGATCGAGACGTTTTTTCACATTTTCAACGCCAATTCCACGGTGCAACGATCCGGGCTCCACAGCTTTTCCCTTGCTGTTCTCGATTTCCAGGTTCAGACTTTTGGCAAACACCTTAATTCGGATATTTACAAAAGCATTGTCGGCGCCGCCTTTCAAACCGTGTTTAAAACTGTTCTCAACAAAGGGCAACATCACCATTGGGGCAATCGACTTGCCTTTTACGTCTCCTTCAACACTAAATTGAATTTGGTTATTTTCAGGCGTTCTCAGGTTCTGCAGCTCAATATAATTGCTGATCATCCTGATCTCCTTTTCAAGCGGAATAAAATCTCGGTCGGTATCGTAAATAATATGACGCAACAAATCGCTCAACTGCACAATTTTATCCGGAACCTGTTTCGAACTTTTCCTGGCCAGACTGTAAATACTGTTAAGCGAGTTAAACAGAAAATGCGGATTAATCTGGGTTTGAAGCGCCTTTAATTCAGCCTTTTGTTTTTCTGTTTCCATTTCCTGTAAAAGAAACCAACCGCGAGCCAGGTGCAACAAACTGGTTAGTACGAGGTAAATAGCGAAATACAGCGAGATATCCCAAAAGCTGTAAAAGGCAATAAAATAATAGCCTTCAAAAATGTAATCGATCCATTTGTCGAATAAAATCAGGTAAAAGCCGGAACCAGCTGCAATTAATGCCAAAATCATCAGCGAATACATGGCATACTTTTGTCGCTCGAAAAACAGAGGCATTAGAATTCGCAGATTGAAATACACCACTGCAATTATCGGCACTAAAAAGATGGCTGAATAAATAACATCGATCGGTTTAATGTCGACTGATACCTTAAGAATATTGGTGAGTATCAGAAACGACAAACTCCAAAACAGGATGTGCTGCAACACCCTGTTCCTGATTATGATCTGTATCGAATTTTTAAATGAGATTGTCATTAGTGCTTATTTCTGACCAGCTCAACCTGCAGTCCATCCTTAAAAGCATCTTCCGAATTTACATATTTTGTAACAAACTTCTGAAGTTCCTTTGGTTTTGCAGTCAACAGTATAAAGTCTCCATTGTCTTCGTGATGAATACGAATTTTATTCTGCCGCACCAGTTCTTCCAGCCAATTTGGGTCGAACCAGTTAATAAACAACCCATTATCTTTAATCTCAAGTTTGGCAAAAGTATGCACCGGAATTACATGAAAATTGTCGAGGGTAAGCTCTTCGCCTTCCAAAAAATCACGCAGGTAAAAGTCGAGGAAATAGTCTCCTCCAAGTTCGATCAGGTGTACATCGAAAACCGATTCAAAATATTCGCCGTCCTCTTTTTGTTTTAAAGTCAAAATATACGAAAGACTGTCTCTTTCGTCGCTTTTCTTTTTATCGATGTACGGGTGTTCGAAGGTCCAAATTCCATCTACATCTTCCGGTGCAGCATCTTCATCATCCGATTCCAGCCATTGTCCGCTTAACAGATCATTTGGGAACAGATCGCTTTCGGTATAAAGCGGGTAAAACGAATAAACCACGCAACCAGATAAAAAAACGATCAGCAAACCTGTAAATATTAATTTTCGCGATTTCATTGTGTTCGATTTTTTGTTCAAACCAAATGTACAGTAAACTACCGGCCAAAAAGAATTTTTTCGTTGAGGCACAGATTTTCATCGTTGAAAAAGAAAAGAACCGATCTGTCGTAAACAGACCGGTTCTTCACTTACCCACTTTAAACTATTTTTTATTGTATCAGAATCCCAGGCTATCCGGGAGCCACATCGAAATTTCGGGTATATAAGTAACCAACAGCAAGGTAACGATCATTACCACGAACATCGGCAATAATGGTTTTATTACTGTTTCGATCTTCACTTCGCTCACACTACAGCCAATAAAGAGCAACGATCCTACCGGAGGAGTACCGAGACCAACGCTCAAGTTCAATACCATAATGATTCCGAAATGAACGGGATCCAGTCCGAGGTTTGTCACGATAGGCAGGAATATTGGCGTAAAGATTAATACAGCCGGGGTCATGTCCATAAACACTCCGACAAACAGCAGGATCAGGTTAATGATCAAGAGGATTACGAATTTGTTATCGCTCAACGTGAGGAGTGCTTCGCTTACATTTTGAGGTATGTTTTCGTAGGCCATAATCCACGACAGTCCAATACAGGTGGCTACCAAAAGCAATACAAAAGCCGTTGTTTTTACCGACCGCAGAATAACATCCGGGAGGTCTTTCCAGCTCAGTTCGCGATAAACAAAGGCCAGTATCAGCGCATAAAGCACAGCTACAGCCGAAGCTTCGGTTGCAGTAAAAAAGCCGGCAACAATACCACCAATAACAATTACCAGCAACAACAAACTGGGCAAGGCCCGTAAAAAGGTTTTCAGGGCACGTTTTGCACCGTTCTTATGCTTGCTGGCGTAAAAGCTAAAAATGCCCAGAAAAACGGCGGCTAAGCCACCATAAATTAAATTGGCGGTTAAGGGCGACACAACGGTTTTCACTTGGATCATACCAACAATAATTAATGCAAGCGCTGCCAAAACAGCGAAAAACTTAGCGACATTGCGTACCATCACTTTCACCCCAAAGTTTTTATATGAAAACATGGCAAGGGCCATGGCCATAATTCCCAAACCGGTAAGTATACCAGGGGCATAACCTGCAAGGAACAATGCTGTTATGGAAACACCTCCACTTGCAAGTGAATATACAATTAGGATATTACTTGGCGGAATGGACAGACCGGTAGTTGCAGAAGTGATATTAACCGCTGCACTAAAGTTCTTATCGTAACCTTCTTTATTGAGTTCAGGCATCATAATACTTCCGATGGCAGAGGCCGAAGCTGCTGCCGATCCGGAAATAGCTCCGAATAACATATTGGCAAAAACATTTACAAAAGCCAGCCCGGCAGGCCAGCGGCCAACAATCACCCGCGCAAAATCGATCAGTCGAATGGCTATTCCGCCCTTGTTCATTATATTGCCTGCCAGTATAAAGAAAGGGATGGCCAGCAGAGCAAAACTATCGAGACCTGTTGCCATGCGCTGCGCAAAGGTGGTAGCTGCCGGAACAGGCATAATGGTAACCAACATGGTAAGAATGCCTGAAATACCGATACTAAAAGCAATTGGAACACCAATCACCAATAAGAATATAAAACTAACGACCAGAACTATTACTCCAAGAAATTCCATTGTGCTTAAGCTTTTTGGTTAAGTGAATTATCGATTACATAGTACATCACAAGTAAACCACTGACAGGCAGAATAAGGTAAACATAGCCCAAGGGAAGTGCCAGTGCTGCCGACTTTACACCGAGATAAAAACGGGTATAAACAAGCCAGGTACCTCCAATTACCATTACGAACAGGGCAAATACGCCTACAATGGTATTTATAATAATTTGAAGCCGCCGGCGCTTTGCTCCTTTCATTTTTTGAAGCATCAGATCGATGGCCAGGTGTTCGTTTTTTCCGGCAACATAGGCAGCACCAAGTAAGCCTACCCATATTAACAGAAAACCCGCAAGTTCATCGGTAAACGAACTAGGTGCGGAAAGTACGTAGCGGCTGAAAACCTGCCAGAGCACATCGATAACCAAAATACTCATGATGGCCACCAGCACAATTTCAATAACTTTATCAATTCGTTGTCTTAGCGTCATTTTAATAAGTTTGATTCGTTGTTATTTTACGGCTTCAATTCTGCGAAGCAAATCGCCCAACACTTTATCCTGTCGGTATTTATCTAACAGAGGCTGTACTTTATCTGCAAATAATTTTTTATCGGGATAGTGAATGGTAACACCTGCTTTTTGGACTTCGCGTAAGGATTCCTCAACTGATTCATCCCAGTATTTCCGTTGAACCGGCACCGATTCGTCAGCAGCTTCCTGCAACCATTTCTGTTCCTGTTCACTTAAGCTGTTCCATACAGTTGTACTGATGATCAAAACATCGGGAACACAGGTATGCTCATCCAACGAGTATTCTTTACACACCTCGTAATGATGCGATGTGTATAAACTTGGTGGATTATTCTCTGCACCATCAACCACACCACTTTGCAAGGCTGTGTATAATTCGCCCCACGAAATTGGCGTTGGTGAACCACCCAAAGCCCGAACCATTTCCATGGCCGACTGGCTTTTCATAACCCGCAATTTTAAGCCGTTAAGGTCGTCGGGCGTGATAATTGGTTTATCAATGGTATAAAAGCTTCGAAATCCTGCATCGTAAAAACATAAGCCTCGAATCCAGAACTCCTCGGTTCCCAGTAACAATTCCTTTCCAATTTCGCCGTCAAATACATTAAACGAATGTTCCTTCGAACGAAAAACATAAGGCAATCCCAAAGCTTTGTATTTGGGCGTAAAACTTTCCATAACCGCAGCCGACACCTTGGTAATTGCCAGACTTCCAATCTGTAAAAGCTCTACACATTGCTGTTCCGACCCCAACTGTCCGCTGGGATAAATATCAATAGTAAGTTGCCCTTTTGATTTTTCGGCCAAACGCTCGGCCATAAAAACCATTCCTTTATGTACAGGGTGCGAAGGATCGAGGCCATGCGCCAGTTTCAGCACTTTATGATGATCTGTTTGCCGACATCCCAGAAATGGCACCAGCAACAACAGGGCTAAAAGCAGCTTTGTTTTGTTCTTAATCATAGTATTTTGTTTGATCGTCTTCAGCATAGTTGCTTCACTTTCTGAAGCTTTTAATAACGTTGAGTGCGTAGGCACATTTTTCGGTAATGTAACCATAATTTTTTTCGGTCAGCACATCTTTCGGGAATAATTGCGATCCCATTCCAACGCAGGTTACTCCGGCATCGAACCATAGTTTAAGGTTAGCCTCATCGGGCGAAACGCCACCAGTTGGCATAATGCTGGCCCATGGCATTGGTCCTTTTACTGCCTTAACAAAGCCTGGACCACCGACCTGCGAACCGGGGAAGATTTTAACTACTTCGGCCCCAAGTTCATGAGCACGGCCAATTTCGGTTACCGAGCCACAACCCGGACTCCAGGCAATTTTACGCTTGTTACACACTTTTGCGGTTCCTTCGTCAATAAGCGGGGAAACAATAAAGTTTGCACCATTTGCAATGTACAAAGCTGCTGTAGCTTCATCGATTATGGAGCCAACGCCCATTATCATTTCCGGGCATTCCTTCGCGGCCCACTTGGTTACTTCGGTAAAAACTTCGATGGCAAAATCGCCACGGTTAGTGAATTCGAATAAACGAACGCCACCATCGTAACAAGCTTTTACCACATTTTTACACACTTCTGCGTCTGCATGGTAGAACACCGGAACCATTCCGGTTTCTTTCATTGTTAACGCCACATCTATTCTTGAAAATCTTGCCATCTTTTTATTCTTGATTCAGTTTTACTTTTCTTTTCAACCACTCCGCTACCAAGTAGCCTTTGTCCCCGCTGAAAGGGGGACAAGAATTTTTGCCTGCAAAAATTCAGGGGGTGCTTTTCTTTCTCCCCAAACTATCTTTAGAACGTTTTTCTTTGATCAACGATCCATCATTTCGGCGCATGCAACGATACATTTTCAAACTGCTTTTACGGATGCGCCCCTTTTATTCGCCTCTTTTATCCCCGCCCTATCGGACAGGCTACCAAAATCTAATCCCTACGGGATTGAAGCTCGTTGTCAAAGCAACTTTTCATCTTTTCGGCGCATGCAACGATACATTTTCAAATTGCTTTTCCGGATGCGCCGCTTTTTATTCGCCTCATTTATCCCCGTCCCTATCGGAAGGGCTACCAAAATCTAATCCTTACGGGATTATGGAACGTTCTTCTTCTTTCATTTTTGATCCCCGGGATAATTCCCTGAGTTCAATTTTTTGCCTTTCTACATTTTACTTTTGCATTCTCTACCGGTCAACCCGTGCGCTTCCGCCACCGATTATTTTTTCCACTTCCGATAAAGTAGCCATGGTTGTATCGCCCGGAGTAGTCATTGCCAATGCGCCGTGCGCAGCGCCATATTCCACGGCTAAGGCTCCATCGTTAAACTCAAGGAAACCGTAAATTAAACCTGATGCAAAACTGTCGCCACCACCAACGCGGTCCATGATCTCCAGATCTTCGCGATGTTGCGCTTCATGAATTTTACCTTCGTAATAACAGATTGCACCCCACGAATTTACTGTTGCTGTTTTAACGGTACGCAATGTGGTTGCAATCGCCTGAAAGTTCGGAAATTCTTTAGTCGCACTCTCGATCATGCTTTTATAACCTGACAAATCCAGTTCTTTCAGGTTCTCATCGTTACCTTTAACTTCCAGTCCTAAACAAGCTGTGAAATCTTCTTCGTTACCGATCATCACATCCACGTATTTGGCAATCTCGCGGTTTACTTCCTGCGCTTTTGCTTCCCCCCCAATGGCTTTCCAAAGCGATGGACGGTAGTTTAAGTCGTATGAAACAATTGTGCCGTACTTTTTGGCAATTTTAACCGCCTCGATAACCGTTTCTGCTGCTGTTTCAGAGAGTGCCGCGAAAATACCACCGGTGTGCATCCAGCGAACTCCCAGTGTTCCGAAAATATATTCCCAGTCGATATCACCCGGTTTTAATTGCGACGCTGCCGTATTTCCGCGGTCGGAAACACCTTTTGCGCCGCGAATACCAAAACCTCTTTCGGTGAAATTTAATCCGTTACGAACTGTACGTCCACAACCATCATAGTCCACCCACTTCACAAATTGGGTGTCCAGTCCGCCCTGAAGCATAAAGTCTTCAATTAATGCGCCAACTTCATTGTCAGCCAGCGCTGTTATAATAGCTGTTTTCTTTCCGAAACATCTTCTGAGACCACGGGAAACGTTGTATTCTCCTCCTCCTTCCCATGCCCTGAACTGACGGGTGGTGCGTATGCGGCCTTCACCCGGATCAAGTCGTAGCATAACTTCACCAAGAGAAATGCAATCATAAGTGCATTCCGATTTCGATTTAATGTTCATTTTGGCCATGATTCAGTTTTTAAAATTTATGCAATCGATTGCAAAAATAGCAGTTCGATACAAATCTGTGCTTTAACCAGTCAACAGACTAAGCTTATTTACTAAAACTTAAAATACTCTTTTGCGTTATTGAAACTGATGTTTTCAACCATGTTTCCCAACAAATTCATATCGTAAGGAATTTCCCCGTTTTCTACATCGTTACCTATTAAATTACAAAGTGTTCTCCTGAAATATTCGTGACGTGTGTACGATAAAAAACTTCTCGAATCCGTTAACATTCCAATAAAACGACTCAAAAGACCAAGCGCTGAAAGTGAATTCATCTGTTTCTCCATTCCGTCCTTCTGGTCGAGGAACCACCAGCCCGATCCAAACTGCATTTTCCCGGGAACAGAACCATCCTGAAAGTTACCGATCATCGTGGCGATCAATTCGTTGTCGCGCGGATTAAGGTTGTACAAAATGGTCTTGCTGAGCCGGTCTTCCAGATCAAGTCGATTCAATAATTTCGACAAAGGGCGGGCGATTTCAAAGTCACCGATTGAATCAAAACCCGTATCCGGACCAAGTTTATTGAACAAGCGCGTGTTGTTGTTCCTCAATGCTCCAATATGAAATTGTTGAGTCCAACCACGCGAATGATCCATAATTCCAAATTCGTACAACATGGCCGACTGGAATTTCATGATTTCGGCTTTATCCAAATCTGCTCCTCCCCTGATCTTGGCAAATACCTGCTCAATTTCAGCAGCTGAATAATCTTCGGCAATTATGGTTTCAAGTCCGTGGTCGCTCAAGCGACAACCGTTGTCGTGGAAAAACTGATGACGATTATCCAGCGCAGCCATCAAATCTTCAAACGAAGAAATATTCATGCTGGCAGCTTCTTCCAGTTTATTGATGTATTCGTTGTACGCTTTGGTATTTTCCACTGCCATGGCTTTATCAGGTCGCCATGCCGGAAGAACTTTAGTTTCAAAACCATCGGCTTTAATGGCACGGTGATATTCCAGTGAATCAATCGGATCGTCCGTTGTACAAATGGTGTGCACATTCGCCATTTTAATAATGCCGCGACACGAATATTCAGGTGTCTGTAACTTAGCGTTACATTCATCCCAAATTTCTTTTGCGGTTTCCGGGCTCAGCAGTTTTTCAACGCCAAAGAAACGTTTCAGTTCCAGGTGCGTCCAGTGATACAGTGGATTTCTCAATGTATTCGGCACTGTTTCTGCCCACTTTTCAAATTTCTCCCAGTCGCTGGCATCGCCGGTAATGTAGCGTTCATCAACACCGTTGGTGCGCATTCCACGCCATTTGTAATGGTCGCCGTACAACCAGATTTCGGTTATATTATTGAACTGCTTGTCCTCGGCTATCTCTTTTGGATTGATGTGACAGTGATAATCAAAAATCGGCATTTTAGCCGCATGATTATGGTATAATTCCTTTGCAACATCGGTTTGCAAAAGAAAATCCTTATCCATAAATGCTTTCATGTCAATTGTTTTTGGAATTGCGACCTGACAAATGGTAATTTCAGGCAAAAAATATAAAAACCAAAGGCCGCTATTTTTTAATTATAGGTTGAATAATCTTTTTAAATGACGCTCGTAAATGTTCTCTTCTACACAGCCACCAATTACTTCAGCATTCTTTTTTAGTAGGTCGGTGTAAGTTTCACCCAGTTCGGCAGCTACTTTGTAACCCACATGGATCAGCTGACGGAAATTCGGGTTATAATCCGGGTGTCCGGGAATATGACGCAGTGTATTTCCGAATTTTTCGCCCGACCAGCTTTCCACTTCTTCAACTGAAGGAAGCTTGCTGTCGTCGATATCGATTACATCGGCATAAGGCCCGCACAATTCGTCTTTACGGCTCAAAGCTTTTTTATAAATGTCCTTGGCAACTGCCAAACCTTCGTCACCCGAAATCGCCAAACCGATTACTTCTTCCAGCCAGGTAGTTCCGGCGGTTTTTACATGAAGTCCTTTATCATGCTTTTGAATGATCTCGGCCATGATCGGGTAAATGGTGAATTTATCGGAACCCGAGTGAACACTCAGTTTCAGGTCGGCAGGCAGTCCAAAGTTTTTAACGGCATAATCAATCACCATCAGATCCTGTTCAAATTCTTTGGCAAACTGAACTGCATCGCCAACATAATCAACACCTTTATTAAAACGACCTGTAAACTTAGGTGCGATGGTTTGAGCCGGAATTTTTTCGTCGGCAATCATTTTCAGGATAAAGAACATATCCACCGGAGTTTGTGGCGACTCCACTTCGTCCATTGAAACTTCGGTTACGAAATTGCCTTTGCCTTTAGCGGCTTCAATATGACTGTATATTTTTCCTGCCTCTTTTACGGCAGCAAGAAATTTCTTGGCAACTTCGTTTAAAAGTTCATCGGTAACAACAATCGGTTCATCAATTCCCGGAATCTCGACCTTACCGCCAAATACTTCGCACGACTTTTTAAAAGCAGCCACATCTTCAGCTGAGCTGTCGTTACCAATATACATGGCTACATCCAGGGTGAAAAAATCGCAGTGTTCGATAAAGCGATCAACATTGGAAAGGTTGATATGGTCGGCATCAACACAATACGGGCCTTCCCAACCTAATTTTTTCACAGCAGCATCTGCTTCAATTCGGGTACCTTCAGGTACTGAATGAACAATCTGGTGTTCGCGATTCGATTTGTTCCAAACGGGTGTAATTTCCACTCCCTCAGAAGTGGCAGTGATGAGTGCACTGAGTTGAGCTTCGCCTTCGTGATTGAAGCGGTCGCCCACTCCAAAACTGTATTTTCCTAGTTCCATTGTTGTTGCTTAGATTGTGATTATTATTTACTGTAACTGATTTCCGTGTACGTGCACGAAAATAGATATATATTTCAAATTTCGCAAATAAAAGGGCTTGTAACAAACTAATCGGAACGTTATAAATGGAACGTAAAATCTTAGAAGAAGCGAATTTACAATTACGTCAGCCCTGCATTAAATTTGAAATAAAAACTAAAGATTTTTATCACTTTTCTTTTCTTCTGATTTTCCCCACAAAGCGGCAAACCTCTCCCCAATTTGTTGTTCCTTCAATAATGTAGGTATAAGTGGTTTCCGGATCGGCAGCGTAAAAGCTGATTGTTGTTACGTCTTCCGTTCCCAGTTTTACTTTTGGATCCCAGTAAACCGTTGCACGCATATCGGGCTGAATTGACATTCGAACGGAATCAACTTCATATTTAGGCACATAAAACTCAACGGGCTTCTGATACCCCAAAGGAGTAATTTTTCCAATGCCTTTCAATTTATATTCGAATTGGGCGCCTTCTTTCAGGTTAATGATAACTACACCACCATCGCCACCGCTACGCCTGCTATAAACCGCTGCACCCGGCCCAACAATAACGGCAATATGTGCTATATCCTCTGAATACAAACCTCTAAGATCTTCGAAAGTAAGTTCCATGCCATCAATGTATAATTCGGCGGGGCCTTTCCCTCTGGTTAAATAAATCTCACCGTTATCAATATTGGCAACTCCGGGAAAAGTGCGAATAACAATATCCATCGATTGAGACACCGGAAACTTTCTTGCAATACTTTCCGCATCGTAAACATTTCCCGACATCCCATATTTTATTTCCAGCTCGCGATTTGTTTTATCCGCTGCCCTAACCTTAACTTCGTCCAGAAAGATCATCCTTCCTCCGTCTTCATAATACATCCTTTCTGTTGCATTTTTCAGGGTCTCCTCTTCAATTCGATTCTGTTTTTCAGGCCCAATTCTCTTATGCATGAATGGAGGAAATGTATCCTTATCGAAGGTAATTATTCCGGCAGGTTCCTGTTTCACATTGGTATAACGTTGTGCATGCACAGTAAAAGTTGTGCTGTCGGGAAAGTCCAGTTCGTTAAACAAAAAATTACCATTTTCCTCTGCAGTCGCCGATGCCGAGATTACCGGATCAAACGACAATGCAGTTATCTCAGTTGTTTTATTTCTTTGAAGCAGTCTTTTTTCATATTTCCCCGAAATGGTTTGTCCCAATTCAAGGTAATGCTCGGGTTTTGGTAAATTCTCTTTCAATACATCGTTAATATTAAAGCGCTCCCAACCATGAGTAAGCATTACCAGATCGAGGTAAAAATTTGTACTGTCGGCATCGTTCAAAAAATAAAAACCAGGTTTTTCGATGTAGCCCTTTAAATCGGAACACAATAAGAGACCGGAACAAATATTATTGCTCAACGAATCGATATCCACAACCAAATCGTCGGTAACTGCAATCGAAAAATCACCCTGACGTGGTAACTCATCGTATTGCTCAAATGAAACGGCCAGTGAAATTTTCTCCCGGCGTTTGTAATTTTCTTTATCAGGCTGAACCAACAAATTTGGTTTTGTTTCTTTTTTAATAAACACCAACCTGCTTGATATGGCTTCCTTTTGCTCGTTCAATAACACAAAATGAACAATACCCTCCGAAAGGTTTTCATTTGGAATTTTATAGAAGGTCTTTGTAAGCTTTTCTGCGAAAAGTAGTTTCTCGCCGGAATGGGCCAGTAAAAAATAAGCACCAACGGCCTCAACATTCTGTTTCCTGATATTCAGCAGCACAGAATAACGGTTTTGAGCGATGGTTAAGGCGGCTCCTCCTGAAATGGGCTCCGGTAAGTCAACACTAAATGTATTATCGTACTTGTCTTTAATTACCGCGTGATAGTTCTCCCCTTCCCGGGGAATTAAGTAAAACGAACCCATGCCAAGGTGCTGACTTCTAAAAGTAGCTAAGGTATCATTTGTGCTATTCAAAACAGTTCCGCTAACTTCTTTTGAATAACCATCATTTCCGATGGCCTTAAATGCTATACGGTTTCCAACTCCCTGCAGCAATTCTCCCCCTTCAGGAAAGAACTGAATATCGACGTCATCGCTATCGGTATCAATTTCAAATTTTGTGTTATACTCGACCGGACTGTCCTGAAACGTGACCTCGACAAACCGACAGGCAGAGCTGTCATTCTTCTGTGCAATATCAAATCTTATCTGACCATTTCCATCCGTCTGCCTTTTTAGTTCCTGAATTTTAGCATTTGCTGAATATACCTCGCAATTTATTTTAGTACTTTCAACGGGCTCTCCGTTTTTATCGTGAAAACTTAGTATAACAGACTTTTTACCCGATTCGTTTCTAACTACCTTAATTTGAGCGTTTATTCGTTGTGCCATCAAATCTCCAACAAAAATGGCTTTGTGGAAAACAAAATCGAGTCCGGAATTTAACATCCAGGTTGAATAAGCCCTTACAAAATAACTTCCTTCAGGCAGCTCTTTGTCGAGCTTGATATTCCCACTGAAAATGCCATCAATTTTCTTTATTTTTTTTCGGCAAACCAGCTTGTCAGACTGGTCGTAAAGTTCAACATATATGAAACGGCTCAAGGCTGTAGGCAAATTACCCGATGCGCTCACCAGGTAACCTTTAAACCAAAGGATTCCTCCTGTCGAATAAGAATCCCTGTCGGTTTGTAAATACAGCTTCTCTGCAGGTGGTCGTTGCGAAAAGCTTTGGAAAGCAGTATCGATACTCGACGGATAATTCTGAGTAAAACCTTTGGCACTTACCAAAACAAATGAAACACTCAATAAAAGAATCTTTAAGGTTTTTGTCATGGTTTATCAATACTGTTTAGCTTATTTGAATCGTTACAAGTTTACATAACCTATAACAATATCGCAAGTTTCCGTAATGACAAAACTGAACCACTAATCCTTATCAATATTTATTCAAAATTCGTATTCGTAATTAAGCTTGTCAAAACAGAATTCCTATCTTTGCAAAATAATAAAACAAGAAATACGTACTTTTGTAATATTTTTAAAACCTATGAAATACATCATCCAACTAATCGTGCTTGTTTTTTCGCTGAATATTTCTGCGCAGCAAGCCAACTACGACTGGGAAAATCCCGCAGTTTTCGATCTGAACAAAGAAAAACCACATGCCACTTTAATGCCATTCCGAACTATCGACGAGGCATTAACTCAAAAAAATCACCAATCGGTATTTTACCAAACCCTAAGTGGTACCTGGAAATTTAACTGGGTGCGTAAACCTGCCGATCGTCCGGTTGATTTTTACCAGCCTAACTACGACGTTTCAAGCTGGGATGACATTCAGGTCCCTTCGAACTGGGAACTGGAAGGCTATGGTGTTCCGATCTATGTAAACCATCAGTATGAGTTTGCCGATCACAAAGCACCTATTTCCGACGAAATAGAATTCATCGAGGATCTTTATCCGGCCCATCCGGGCCAGGTACCTCACGATTATAATCCTGTAGGTTCGTACCGAAGGACATTTACAGTTCCGGAATCATGGGATGGCCGCCAGGTTTTTATTCAGTTTGGCGCTGTAAAATCGGCTTTCTACCTGTGGATAAACGGGCAAAAAGTAGGCTACAGCCAGGGAAGTAAAACTCCTGCAGAATGGGACATCACCAGGTATTTGAAAGCAGGCGAAAATGTTGTAGCCGCAGAAGTGTATCGCTGGTCGGATGGTTCGTACCTCGAATGCCAGGATTTCTGGCGCATCAGCGGAATAGAGCGCGATGTGTACATCTACTCTACTCCGAAAGTTCGCGTGCGCGACTTCTTTGCCAAAGCCGATCTCGATTCAGACTATAAAAACGGCCTGCTCAGCCTTGATGTTGATCTGAAAAACCAGGTATCAAAATTGCGTTCGGGCAATTACACGGTGCAATACCAGATTTTTGATACAAAAGGCGGTTTAATTGCTGAAGATGAGCAGGAGGCCAAAATCAATAATAAAGAAAATCTCCAACTCAATTTTTCAAAAGAAATAGAAAATCCGTTAAAATGGACCGCTGAAACACCAAACCTGTATTCACTGGTAATCAGTTTGAAAAATACGGATGGCGAAACAACCGAGGTTGTCAGCGCAAAAATCGGTTTCCGCAAAATCGAGATCATCGATGCCATTTTCTACATCAACGGTGTACCGGTAGCGATTAAAGGTGTTAACCGCCACGAACACGACCAATACACCGGCCATGTGATCAGCGAAGAAGCCATGATCAAAGAGATCGCATTAATGAAGCAATTCAACATTAACGCGGTGCGCACCAGCCACTACCCTAACGACGAGCGCTTTTACGACCTTTGCGACGAATACGGCCTCTATGTAACCAACGAAGCAAACATCGAATCGCACGGGATGTATTATGGTGAACATTCACTGGCGAAAAAACCGGAATGGACAGCCGCACACGTGGATCGGAATATGCGCATGGTTGAACGCGACAAAAACCACCCTTGTGTTATCGTTTGGTCGATGGGTAACGAAGCCGGCGATGGCGTTGTATTCAGCGAAGTTTACAAAGCGATAAAGGAACGTGATCCTTCGCGCCCAATTCATTACGAGCGTGCGATTATGGGTGAAAACACCGACATTTATTGTCCGCAATATCCAGGTGTTCAGTCGCTATTGAATTACAAAAAGGAAAAGAAACCGAAACCGTTTATCTCCAGCGAATATTCGCACGCCATGGGAAACAGCAACGGAAACCTGGCCGATCTTTGGGATGTTTTCAACGAAGACCGAAACGACCAGCTGCAAGGTGGATACATCTGGGACTGGATCGACCAGGCCCTGGTAAAAAAAGCTGACGACGGAACTGAGTTTTGGGCTTATGGTGGCGATTATGGCGAAAACATGCCAAGCGACAATAACTTTGTGTGCAATGGTATTATCTCGGCCGATTACACACCTCACCCTGCCATGTGGGAAGTAAAATATGCTTACCAGTATGTGTTGTTCAGCAAAACAGATGAAGGTTTTAAAGTGACCAACTACCACGATTTCATCGACCTGAGCGATTACGAAATCTCATGGACGATTTCTGATAACGGCGTTAAAAAGTTCGGTGGCACATTCGAAAACATCAACCTGAAACCAGGCGAAAGCAAGGTACTCGTGTTCCCTGTTCCACAAATGGCATTATTGCCGGGCATTGAACGTTTTGTTGATTTCTCGGTGAAACTGAAAAAGGCTAAACCTTTTCGTCCTGCCGGTTTTGAGGTGGCACACGAGCAATTCAAATTAGAAGGTAATTACAAAGCTCCTTTTTCAGAAGGTAATCACATCGAATTAAAAACGAAAGAAGTAGAGAACAACATCGTAATTGAAGGCGAAAACTTCGAGTTGACGTTTGACAAAACCAGCGGAAGAATTTCTTCGTACGTGATCAACGGTGTTGAACTGATAAAAAGCGGGCCACAGGTTAATTTCTGGCGTCCGGCAAACGACAACGACAAAGGCAGCAGAATGTTGGACCGTCTGGGAATCTGGCGCGAAGTTTCACGCGAAGTGAAGCCGGCTGGAATTTCGTCAGAGCTGATTTCGGGTAAGGAAGTTCTCATCACTGTCAACTATTCGTTCGACCAGGTGGATGCAAAACAGGAAGTAACTTATACCGTTTCAAACGACGGAAAAATCAAAGTAAATTCTTCGATAAAAATCAACGGAGAAAAAGTGCCTGACCTGCCACGTTTTGGCATGCGTTGGGAAATGCCGGTGAATTTCGACAATCTGGAATATTACGGCCGCGGACCACAGGAAAATTACATCGACAGAAACCGCAGTGCGTTTGTTGGAATCTACGACAGTAAAGTTGCCGACCAGTATTTTAAATACGTTCGCCCGCAAGAGAATGGCAATAAAAGCGATGTTCGCTGGTTTGAATTAAGAAACGAAAATGGTTTTGGGTTGCGTGTAACCGGAGATGCTCCAATAGGCTTCTCTGCGCTGCACAACCCAATCGAGGATTTCGATATGGAAGACATGCAGGATTATCGTCATACCAACGACATAGTAAAACGCGACGGTGTGTTTATTACCACCGACCTGAAACAAATGGGTGTTGCCGGCGATAACTCATGGGGTGCCCGTCCGTATAAAGAATATTCGCTTTCGGCACAGGACTATGAATTTGGATTTACGATTGAACCCATATTTTAAAGTTTTTGAGAGAAATTATTAGCAATGAGAAAACAGATTTTATTATTGGCGCTACTGCTGGTTAATGCAGCAGTATTCGCACAAACCATTGATGTAATTCCAAAGCCGGTTAGCTTTGAAAAGCACGATGGCAACTTTACCTTGAATAGCTCCACCCGGTTACTTTTCGATCAAAATAATGAAGACGAAAAAGTGCTGGCGGAAATGGCTGTTCAGCTAATTGCTGATGCAAGCGGGCTGAACCTGAAAGTTCAGAGTCCGAACAGCAATACATTGGAAGGAAACATTACGCTACAATTGAACCAGCCGTATAACGAACAAATCGGAACTGAAGGTTATCAACTGGAGATAAGAAACGACCGCGTGTTTTTGAATGCCAACACCACGGCAGGTTTATATTACGGGGTGCAAACCATTTGGCAGATGTTTACTGCTGCCGACGGGAAAACACTTTCCGGTGGCGATATTACCGATTCTCCGCGTTTTAGCTGGCGTGGAATGCACCTCGATGTGTCGAGGCACTTTCTGCCCGTTGAATTCATTTACAAGTACATCGACTACATTGCACTTCACAAAATGAATGTTTTCCACTGGCATTTGGTTGATGATCAGGGTTGGAGGATCGAAATAAAAAAATATCCGAAACTTACTCAAGTTGGCGCCTGGCGTGCCGATCGTGAAGACCTCGACTGGCAAGCAAGAAAAGAACCTGTTAAGGAAAGTGAATCAAAATACGGTGGTTTTTACACCCAGGAAGAAATACAATCGGTAGTTGCTTACGCACAAAAAAAGCATGTTACCGTAATTCCTGAAATTGAAATGCCGGCCCACGTTATGTCAGCTTTGGCGGCTTATCCTGAATATTCATGCACCGGAGAATACATTCCTGTTCCTCCCGGCGGTATCTGGCCTATCACGCACATTTACTGCGCCGGCAAAGAAGAAACTTTCAACTTTCTGGAAGATGTATTAAGTGAAGTTATGGACCTTTTCCCTTCGCGTTACATCCACATTGGTGGCGACGAAGCCACGAAAACAGAATGGGAAAAATGTGAACTTTGCCAGCAGCGTATGAAAGACGAACACCTGGCCGATGAACACGAGCTGCAGGCTTATTTCATTAAACGAATTGAGAAATTTCTGAACAACTACGGACGTCAGTTAATTGGCTGGGACGAAATTCTGGAAGGTGGTTTGAACCCGTCGGCAACCATTATGTCGTGGCGCGGTTCGGCTCCCGGAACAAAAGCAGCAAAATTGGGTCACGATGTTGTTATGTCGCCGGCCTCGCACTGCTATTTCGACTATTATCAAGGCGATCGTTCTTTGGAGCCTCAGGCTTTCAGCGGACATATCACCTTGAAGAAAGTTTATGGTTTTGAACCTGTTCCTGAAGAATTAAGCGCCGAAGAAGCTAAACATATTTTGGGTGGACAAGCCAATCTCTGGACCGAATACGTTCCAACCGGAGAACATGCCGAATACATGGTAATGCCGCGTATGACTGCACTTGCTGAAGTATTGTGGTCGACAAAAGAATCGCGCGACTGGGGCGATTTCTCAAAACGCCTGGAAAGTCAGTACAAACGTTTTGATAAACTGGGTATAAATTATGCCACCAGTGCTTTCCAGGTTTCTGCTGATCCGGAGTTGAATATCGACAAGAAAATCATTAAGGTTAAATTGTCTACAGAAGCCTGGCAACCTGAGATACGATACACCACAGACGGTAGCGAACCTGGCATAAATTCAACAAAATATACAGGACCTTTCGAAATAACCAGTACCAGTACAGTAAAAGCCGTGGTTGTTAAAAACGGGAAACCAATGTCGAAAGCTTTGGCTACCCCCTTCTTCATCCACAAAGCCATTGCCTGCCCTGTAAGCCTGAAATATCCAAACAGCAAATATTACAATGCAGGCGGAGATCTGGCCCTTGTTGACGGGATAAAAGGCAGCATAAATCACAGCGATGGAAACTGGAAAGGTTTCAACGGCGACGACATGGTAGCAACAGTTGATTTGGGCGAAACAAAATCATTCTCGACGGTAAATGTAGGTACCCTGCAAAATTATGGAGCCTGGATTTTCTACCCTGGTGAAATGATCGTGGAAACTTCGAATGACGGTCAGAATTTTAAACAATTAGGCCGGGTTAAAAACAAAGTGAGCCCAAGCAATTCGAAAACTCAAATACAAGATCTCGAAGTTAAAAAGAAAACTTCGGCACGCTACGTTCGTGTGACCTTGAAAAACCTGGGAACCTGCCCAAAAGGACATGCCGGCGAAGGAAAAGCGGCCTGGTTATTTGCCGACGAAATTACAATTGAATAGTTATTGAATAGTAAACAGCAATCGGTAGTTATCAACTACTGAGAATAGAAAATGGGATGACCTTGCGGTTATCCCATTTCTCATTTATATAACTAAAAATTCAGTGTTACAGCAGAAATGAAATCAACACACCTGCCGCCACTGCGGAACCAATTACTCCGGAAATATTGCTCGCCATGCAATATTGCAGAATGTGATTCTTTTTATCGTATTTCAATGCCAGTTCGTTGGCCACACGCGATGCCATTGGCACAGCACTCAAACCTGTAGCTCCAACCAGTGGATTGATTTTCTTTTTCGAGAATGCATTAAAGATCTTAACAGCCAGAATTCCTCCGGCAATTGATATCGCAAAAGCAACAAAACCTCCAACCACAATTCCGATGGTCTTTTTCGTTAAAAACACTTCCGAAGTCATGGTCGCACCTACAGTGAGTCCCAAAAAGATGGTCGCCGTATTCATGATCGGTCCCTGCGCAGCATCGGCAAGTCGACTGGTAGAAGAACCAATTTCCTTGATCAGGTTACCAAACAAGAGCATTCCGAGTAGCGGAACCGATGAAGGAACCATCACTGCTGATAAAGTTCCCAATGCAATCGGGAAAATGATCTTCGCTGCTTTAAGGTTTTTGATCTCGTATTTTGGCGGATACAATTTATCCATCTCCTTCATATTGATCGCAAATTCCTTTTTCGTGATCAGCAAACGTGCTACCAGCGGAATAATCACCGGCACCAGCGCCATGTACGAATAGGCTGCAATTGCAATTGGTCCGAGCAGGTGTGGGGCCAGTTTTATGGTTGTGTAAATCGCAGTCGGGCCATCGGCACCACCAATAATTCCGAGCGAAGCCGCTTCCTTGGGTGTAAAACCTACTGCTATTGCTCCGGCCAGAATGGTAAAAATACCGATCTGGGCAGCGGCGCCAAAAAACGCCAGTTTCAGGTTTCGCAACATCGGGCCAAAGTCGGTAAGAACACCAACTCCCATAAAAATTATCGGAGGTAAAAGCCCGGTTTTTATCAACGAATAATACAGGTAATTCATGATACCGTATTCATGCGCGATCTCAAACAGGTTCATGTAGCGATGCCCTTCCAGTTCAATCAGTTTGGCATCTACAACTCCCATTTGTCCACCGGGAAAATTGGCCAGCAACACGCCGAAAGCGATCGGTACCAGCAGCAAAGGCTCGTAGCCTTTTTTAATTCCGAGGTAAAGTAAGACAAAACCTATGGCCCACATGATCAGCGTTTGCCAGGTAATGGCGCTTAAAGCTGTCATGTTAAACAGTTCTCTTAATATGTCCATAGGATTATTTTAAGCCAGTTGTACCAAAACATCATCTTCTTCCACACTGTCGCCGTTCGCCTTTGCTATTCCAACAACTTTTCCGTCTTTTTCGGCTACAACGGCGTTGTATGTTTTCATCGATTCGATGTAACAAACCACGTCACCTTCCTTCACGGTATCGCCTACTTTAATCGGAGTTTCCGTGTTATCTTTTGTCAGCATGAATTTTCCTTCGAGTGGCGACAATACTTCAACCGTTGCATTTCCGCTGGCTGCCACAGGAGTTGCCTCCTCTTTCGGTTTGCCGTTACCATTTGCGGATGGAGCATTAACAATGTCGCCATAACTAACGCCTACTTTGAATTTCTCACCGTTCACATCAATGATCATCGATTTTGGTTCAAACGATCCGGCTGGAACTTCCACTTTCGCAGGTTTTGGTGCTTTGGCAGCTTTCTTGGCTGCAAGGTCAGCTTCGAAATCAGCTTTTGCCTTACCCGATTTGTACGCACGGTACTGTTCCGGGTGCATTGCCAACTCCATCAATTCCTCGTCATCCTGACCGAAATCCCAGTTATTCTCTTTCATTTCCTGTTTGAAAATATCGAGGCTGTCAGGATAAAGATCCTGCGGAACACCGGTATAAAATTCTTTACCATTCGACTTGGCCAGTTCAATAATTTCAGGAGCCAGTTCTCCGGGTAATTTACCCGATTTTCCAATGATCATGTCCCAAATATTATCAGCGATCATACTCCAGCGTTCGCGGCCCTTAATCAACTGAAGAACATTCATCAAGGCAAGGTTTTTAACATACTGACTAAAAGGTGTAACCAGTGGCGGATAACCAAGTTTTGGCCAGATATATTCTACTTCTTCAAAAAGTTTGATCAACAGTTCATCCTGTGTTAAAGTAAGCTTATTGCGTTTTGTCAGCCACTTATTAAGGCTTTCGAGATTAGAACCAAGGTCGGCCATTAAACTGCCCATCATTCCGCCGGGTAATCCCGAACCGATCAACAGCGAGTTCATCTGTCGGTTTTTTGGGTTGATGTAGTAACCCAGAAAATCATCGATAAATTCCTGTGTCAACGAGCGTACTTCCATGTAAGCTTTCATATTGATGTCTTTCACGGCAAATCCGGCATCTTTCAACATTCCCTGAACCGCCAGAACATCAGCATGACCGGTTCCCCACGAAAGAGGTTCCATGGCCACGTCAACATAATCAACACCGGCACGGGCAGCTTCCAAAATACTGGCCATTGAAAAACCAGGTCCTGAGTGACCATGATACTGAACAACAGTTTCAGGATGTGCAGTCTTGATATTCTTTATGATTTTTCCAATGAATGCAGGACGACCAATACCGGCCATGTCCTTAACACAAATTTCATCGGCCCCCATTTCAATGAGTTGTTCGGCCAGATTGGTATAATATTCTACCGTGTGCACCTCCGAAATGGTAAGACTCAAGGATGCCTGCGAAATCATTCCGCCTTCTTTGGCAAACCTGATCGAATTTTCAAGGTTTCTCGGATCGTTCAGTCCGCAGAACGAACGGGCAATATCAGTACCCTGTAATTTTTTTACTTTAAACATGAGCTTGCGTACATCGGCGGGCACCGGGCTCATACGAATAGCATTCAACGCGCGCTCGAGCATGTGGGTTTGAATTCCTACATCGTTAAACGGTTGTGTCCAGCGTCGGTTGGCGATATTTGGATTTTCGCCAAAAAGAAGGTTGATTTGCTCAAAACCACCACCATTGGTTTCGACCCTGTCGAAACACCCCATATCAATAATTGCCGGTGCTACTTTTTCCAATTGCTCAACCCGGGGAACATATTTCCCCGACGATTGCCACATGTCGCGGTACAGCAAACTAAATTTAATCTCTCTCTTCATTTCAGTCAATTTTTATAGTTTTTATTGGGTTTTTAGTCTATTCACTTAGTTTTTCAATAAAGGTCACCTTTCCTTTACCACGGGTTACAGTTTCAACTGCCGATACAATAGCAGCAAGTTTGGCCGGTTCAATTTCCGCTGAACTTTGTTTAGAAGTTGTAGCAACCTGTATAGCAGGAGCTAGCATATTGGTAATTCGAATGATGATTTTCCCAAGAATCACGACCATGATGAGAATAAAAAAAACGGTCCCCATTCCGGTTAGGATTAGTTTTAAAACTTCAGACATTTTGTTGGTTTTTAAAATGAAAGGCACAAATTTATTTTTATCTGCGAATTGCGTCGTTTTAACAATATTAAATTGTAAGTTTTTTGGCGCTTTTTCTTTCAATTTATCAACTGAGGTGATTTTTCAGCAAAATTCGAACAGTCGTAAAACGCTGTCAATTATGCAGTAATGTACATAAGTAACTTTCGTAAAATCCAAATTCTGTTCTTCAACATATTCTTAAGATACTTAACATACGGGAGTTACAGAATATAAAGAGGTATTTTATAATGAAATAAAATCAGCTAATTTTTGTGAATTGAGTTTTGAGGGAATAAAAAACAAAAGGAGTGAAAAATTCACTCCTTTTTTACCTTATGAAATTTTAATTTCTTTAGCAGGTTTCGGTTTTACTTCTTCGCGTTTTGGTAAAGTGACGTGAAGAATACCGTTGTCGTACTTTGCCGAAATTTTATCGGCATTTACAATACTTTCGGGAACTGTGAACGAACGTTGGAAGGACTTATAGCTGAATTCGCGGCGTGTGACCACATCGCCATCTTTTTCTTCTTTCTCATTTTTCTTTTCCGAAGTGATGGTCAGTCTTCCATTTTCGTAATTCAGTTTAAAATCTCCCTTGGTCATCCCCGGAGCAGCTACATCAATTTTATATTCATCTTTATTTTCGGCAACGTTAACAGCCGGCAAAGTTGAATTTGTCCCTGCATAATTCCAGGTGTTCCAATCCATCATGTTTCCTTCAAAAAATTTGTCGAACAACGAAGGAAATGATGAATAATCATTGTTAAATAATCTTGGTAGTGTCATGATTAAATCCTCCATTTTTTTGTTAGACATCTTATTCAATTTCACACTAATACAAAAGCAAACAATATACCACCTAAACAACTGTGCAAGAATGACATAAACACGATACCCCAGACTGTTTATTTGACATTTTTTGTGAAATATTGTCACCATGAATAAAAATAATGTATGTTTACTAGTCCTTTAAAGCAACCTAACAAACTTGACAATGAACTACAACAGACGTAACTTTTTCAGACAATCATTGGCATCGGCTGCAGGAATTTCAGCCGCTTCATTTTTACCTTCTGATCTTTTCGCAAATGACCTAAATGGGTCGAATACACCCAAAGAGATAATTTTAAAACCGGAAAAACGCACACCACCTAAAAATTCCATCCGCTTTTCGGTAATTGGAATTAACCATGGTCATATTTATGGAATGGTGAATGCACTTTTGGGAGGTGGCGGTGAACTGGTTGCTGTTTATTCGCGCGAAAAAGAATTGCTCCCAAATTTCACACGGCTTTATCCGGATGCAAAAATTACACAAAGCGAAGAGGAGATCCTCAAGGACACTACTATTCAACTGATTGCAAGCGCCGGAATTCCTTCTGAAAGGGCACCTTTGGGGGTTCGTGCCATGAAAGCCGGGAAAGATTATATGACCGACAAACCGGGGATAACTACTATCGAGCAGTTCAGGGAGGTTAAAAAAGTTCAAAAGGAAACCAATCGAATTTTCTCTATTACCTACAGCGAACGTTTGACCAACCGGGCATCGGTAAAGGCCGGCGATCTTGTTCAGGCAGGAGCAATCGGCAAGGTAGTTCAAACCGTTGGATTGGGTCCTCACCGAATGCGGCCGCAAACACGCCCCGACTGGTTTTTTGATCCCGAAAAAGCAGGTGGAATTTTAACGGATATTGGCTCGCATCAGTGCGATCAGTTTTTATTTTACACCAATTCGAAAGAAGCCGAAGTAAACTTTTCGCAAATTGGCAACTTTAATACCAGCGATTATCCCAACTACCAGGACTTTGGCGATATGAGCGTTCGAAGTCCGCACGCCACGGGATACATTCGTATCGACTGGTTTACGCCCGAGGGTTTGCCGACCTGGGGCGACGGAAGAGTGTTCATCCTGGGAACTGAGGGATACATCGAAATGCGAAAGTACGTGGATATTGCAGGCCGTGAAGGTGGAGATCATCTCTTCCTGGTCAATAAAAAGGAAGTACAGTACATGAATTGCAAAAATGTGTATTTGCCTTATGGCGAGCAGCTGGTAAACGATGTGGTTAACCGCACCGAAACAGCAATGTCGCAGGCACATTGCTTTCTGGCAACAGAATTGGCGTTAAAGGCTCAAAAAATGGCCAATAAACTGAATGTGTAAAAACGAAAATGTAATTCACGTTTTTCTAGCGGAATAACTCCACAATTTCTTCCTGCGAAATCTGCTGGAACGGATCGTTTGAATTGATAAACTTATCAGCCAGTGAACTTTTGCGCTCCTTCAGTTTTTGAATTTTTTCCTCGATGGAGTTTTCAGTGATAAAACGGTACACAAACACATGTTTGTCCTGCCCAATGCGGTGTGCGCGGTTTACTGCCTGGTTTTCAGCCGCCGGGTTCCACCAGGGATCGAGGATAAAAACATAATCAGCCTCGGTAAGGTTAAGTCCTACCCCGCCGGCTTTTAACGAGATAAGAAATATACGGTTGTTCTCATCTTCCTGAAACTGACTGATCACCTGCTCGCGATTCGTAGTTTTCCCGGTCAGCTTCGAGTAGTTCCACTTTTCCTTTTTAATTCCCTCTTCAATGAGTTCGAGATGCGTAACAAACGACGAAAAAATCAATACCTTGTGTTTTTCCGCCACCAGGTTGTGCAACATTCGAAACACCTCGTCGTACTTTCCCGGGCCTTCTTCGGCATCCTTCTCAAACAACGACGGATGATTGGCCAGTTGCCGCAAACGCGTCAGTCCCTGCAAAACCACGAACTGCGATTTATTCACGCCGTCCTTTTCAATGGCCGAAAGAATGGTATTTCTGATCACCGATTTCTCTTTATCGTACAGGTGTTGCTGTTCGCCAACCATGGGGCAAATACGTACTTCTTCCATCAAAGGCGGAAGATCGCGGGCTACTTCACCTTTTGTCCTGCGCAGCACAAACGGGCGGATCATCAGCTGCAGTTTATCCTGTTGTTCTTCGTTCGCGTGCTTTTCGATGGGAGTGATAAAAGCACGTTTAAAAAAGGCCAGGCTCCCCAACAATCCGGGATTCAGAAAATTCATTTGCGACCACAAATCCGATAGTGAATTCTCAATCGGTGTTCCTGTTATCACCAACTTGTGGCGAGCTTTCATCCGCATCAGCGCTTTGTAGGTTTTCGACCCTGAATTTTTAATCGACTGGCTTTCATCCAGGATCAGGTAGAAAAACTCTTTTCCGGCTAACAATTCCAGGTCGTTTCGCACGGTGCCGTAAGTGGTAATGATCACGTCGTAATACCCCAGTATCTTATAAATATCCTCTACCTTTTTCCGCTGAGTTCCGAAATATATAAACGTTTTTAGCGAAGGCGTAAACTTTTCGATCTCGTTGTGCCAGTTGTGCACCAGCGAAGTGGGAACTACGATCAGACTGGCAGGTTGAACGGCTTCGTCCTCAGCTGCATCGATCTTCGAAAACATATCGAGCTGTCCACCCTTTCCAACCGGATCGGGTACGATTATTCCCTGCTTTTTTCTTTTCAGTTTGAGCAGCAATGTGAGCGTCTGCAAGGTCTTTCCCAACCCCATATCATCGGCCAAACAGGCACCCATTCCGTTTTTATACAGACCGTACATCCATTGAAATCCATCTTTCTGATAGGCGCGCAATCTGGCCTTTAAATTCGACGGAACCACGATTTCATCCTGTTCGGCATTCACCAGCTCCAGGTATTTCAGCCGTACTTCTTTATCAACTTCCTGGATGGCATCCTGCACCAGGGTAAAATGGTGTTTCTCGAAACGAATGTTTTTACCGTGGTCCTTCCCAAATGGTAGCAGCCCCCGATAGCGGGCAAACCACTCATCGGGCAGCACGGCAATTTCGCCATTGGGTAACTCAAATTCGCGAATGTCGTTAAGGATGTACTTTTTCAGTTTGATAAAAGGAATCAGAAACTCGCCAAAACGAACCACCGCATACACATCAAACCAATCGCCTTTGGTTTGAGTCTTAATTTCGAGTTGCCGGCTCCCCGTAAAATATATCTTGTCGGTGTTTTCCTGTTTTATGCGAATATCTCTTTTCTCCAGCTCGGTGCGGTGTTGACTAAGCCAATCCAATAGAAAATACAGGGCGTTTTGCGTTTCCAGAACTTCCATCCCGTTTATTGCAAAAACGCCATTGTCTTCCTTCAATCCAATTTTCTGCAAATCACCGAGCACCGACTGTTCCCATCCTAAATCGCGCTTTGTCTTCGAAAACTCAAAGGTTTTTCCAAGCTTTCTCATACTTACGGCCGTCTGCTTTTGGGCATTCGGCAGAAAGCTTTCCTGTCCGTAATAAAAACGAAGGACAAGTATCGGTTGCGACTGAAGGTTGCTTTCAAGGGTAAGTTCAGCAAATTTAGCTGCAGCTTCCTCCCTGATCTGAAAACCACTGGCTTTTACATCAAAATCGCGAATGGTTTTCAATACAAAACCCGAATAATATTTATCCTCGATGGTGTTGGGTACCGAAACAAAATCCTTCTCGAAAAACGGCAGCAGCTTTTTGGCATTCAGTTTTTCAAAAGCCAGCAACTGTCTACGGTACAACAACAAACACGGATCGTTGGTGACAATGGTGCAGGTTTGGTTTGAAATCAACAATTCCTTGCCTTCCAAGTACAATTTCAGTTGGTAACGCGTTTGCAATTCCGTACGTTCAAAATGAAATTCGGGTCGTGCAAATATTGGAGGTACGGTTATTTCGTCCTCGTCGTACAAATTCGCGTATTTGCTTTCTTTAAGCAGCAGGCGAACAGGGCTCAGCATCAGTATCGAAACCACTTCCATCATGGCACTTTCGATGAACGGGATCACCTGCCGTTCGTACACTCCGGTATCGATGGAAGCATAAAAGTTGGATACACTTCCTGCACGCGAAAAACGTTTTAAGAGGCGCTCGTCGCTGTATTTTTCGATGATTTTGACCAGCTCCTGCTCGTAAGGTTTCCATTGGTAATCGCCTGTATCGAAATCATGTGGTTTCACCAGGCGAACTACCGAATAAAATTTCTCACGTCGCCTGATCAGAAAAGGCTGAAAAACCTTTCCCAAAAAACGATGATCAGTCAGCGCTATTATAAATTCAAGTTCCTCCATGCATCTGTTTCAGAAAGCCGTTTCATTTTTTTGACCTTCATCTAAAAAATGAAAAACCAAAAGAACCTCAAATATAAAAAGCCTTCGCGAAAATCGGCGAATCTGCTGCGAGGTTTATTATATTTGTTTCTAAACGTAAAAAACAATTAATGCAGAAACTAATAATACCTAAAATAGCAAGCGACAAAACTATTCAGCTTGAAAAAGCCGCTAACCTGCTTGAAGAAAATGGCCAACTCGAAAAAATAGAAACAATAAACTGGCCTGACTACCCTTATAAACCAGATTTAAAGTTCAGAATAGCCCATAGCGATGACGAGATATGGTTGAAATTTTATGTTCGCGAAAAATACATCAGGGGATTGGAAACCCGCACGAACGGCGATGTGTACAAAGACAGCACGGTTGAATTTTTCATCGCCTTGAATGATGACAACTACTATAATTTTGAATTCAGTTGCATTGGCACCATCCATATCGGTTATGGCCCGGGGCGCGGCAACCGCCTGCCCGTAGATCCGGAAACGGCCGAAAAAATCGAGATAAAATCGAGTTTGGGAAATCAGCCTTTTGAAGAAAAACAAGGCGATTTCAGCTGGGAAATGATGGTACGAATCCCAATTACCTGTTTTGCTTTTGATAATCTAAACACCTTGGACGGTCTCCGGGCAAAAGCCAACTTTTACAAGTGTGGCGACGAAACTACGGAACCACATTTTGTAAGCTGGAACCCGATAAAAACGGAAACACCCGATTATCACCGTCCGGAGTTTTTTGCTGACATAAAGTTTGAATAGCAATAATTAATGTTTATCTTTTTAGTTGTTTTATTGAACAAAAAACTATTTAAATGGTTAGAATGATGAATTTAAGTTAGATAAGGTATTCAGGCCTTCTTAACAAATTACCGGAATAGTATTCACTTGTAATGAAGACCGAAAATGGAGCTGTTTGACATTACTTCCTTTAAAATTTCGCATGTGGTAACTTCGAGTTACAGCACCTCTTTTTCTCTGGCAACCAGAATGATGAAGAAAGAAATGCGTGATGCTATTTATGCCATCTATGGCTTCGTTCGCCTGGCTGACGAAATTGTGGATACTTTTCATCAATACGATAAGGAATTATTACTCGATAAGCTGGAGGCCGACCTCGAAAATGCACTGCAAAACCAAATCAGTTTAAATCCGATTTTGCACTCCTTTCAAATGGTTGTTCACAAATACCAAATTCCATACGAATACATTGAAGCTTTTTTAGCAAGTATGCGCAGCGATTTGCACAAGAAAGTCTACACAGATAAAAAGGAGACCGACGGTTATATTTACGGGTCAGCCGATGTGGTTGGATTGATGTGTTTAAAAGTTTTTACCCGTGGCGACAATGAAATGTTCGATCGCCTAAGGGAACCGGCCATGCGCCTGGGTTCTGCCTTTCAGAAAGTAAATTTCTTGCGCGACATAAAATGCGACTCGGAAGAATTGGGAAGAAGCTATTTTCACCAGCTCCAAAACGAAGAATTTACCGAGGAGATGAAGCTGCTCATTATTTCCGAAATCGAAAGTGATTTTGCCTCTGCCTATCAAGGAATAAAACAATTGCCAAGTGATGCCAGAATAGCTGTATTACTTGCGTACCTTTATTATCAAAAATTACTTTTAAAATTGAAGGTAACACCATCCAGAAAAATCAAAGAACAAAGGATTAGTGTTCCAAATTCAGTAAAGATGTCGTTAATGGTAAAGGCTGTAGTACTTGGAAAATTCAATATTTTATGATAACAGAACAAGTCATACTGGTTGATGAAAATGACCTGGAAACGGGTGTCATGGAAAAAATGGAAGCTCACCGAAATGCGATTTTACACCGGGCGGTTTCTGTTTTCATTGTGAACCACAAAGGAGAATGGCTTTTGCAACAACGCGCTTTTAGCAAATACCACTCTAACGGATTATGGACGAACACATGCTGTAGTCATCCACGACCCGGCGAAAGTAGCCTGGAAACAGCCAGGAGACGCCTCAAAGAAGAAATGGGAATGACCGCCGAACTATCCGAGATGTTTCATTTCATTTATAAAGAAGCGCTCGACAACGAACTTACCGAGTACGAACTCGATCACGTGTTTATCGGATTCAGTGACGAACAGCCTGAAATAAACACAGATGAAGTAGTAAGCTGGAAATATGTAACTTACGATGAGCTTAAAAAGGACATTATCAAGCACCCTGAATATTACACCGTTTGGTTCCTTAAGATTGTAAATAGAGTACATCAACATTTAAATAAATGATTGTAAATATCATACTGGTTATCGTGTCTTTTGCCTTCATGGAATTTGTTGCATGGTCAAATCACAAATTCGTCATGCATGGTTTTTTGTGGAAATGGCATGCCGATCATCATGTAAACGATCACAAGAAAAATGCATCGCAAACCGAACTGTACAATCCGGGATTTGAAAAGAATGATTACTTTTTCCTGGTTTACGCGATTCCTGCCATCGTTCTTTTAGTGCTCGGGTTGTATTCTTCAATTTCGGAGCTAATAGCTGTCGGAATTGGGATTTCACTGTATGGGTTGACTTACTTCACCATTCATGATGTAATGATCCACCAGCGGCTGAAAATACCTTTTCTCACCCATCCGAAAAGCAAATACCTGCAAGCCGTTATCAAGGCTCACCTGGCACATCACCGTGGCAAAAATGTGAAGGATTTCAATAACTATGGTTTGCTTATTTTTCAACCTCGATTTTTAAAGAAATAAATGTCGCTATATTTCCTGCTTTTACTGATTACCGGAATTGTTCCCTTGTCACTGAGTTTCGATAAGCGGCTTCAGTTTTATAAATCGTGGAAATATGTCTGGCCATCCATCTTTGCCGTAGCTGCACTTTACATTGCCGTGGATGTGTATTTTACTAAAATGAATTATTGGGGATTTAATCCTGACTACCTGTCGGGCGTTTACCTTTTTCATTTACCAATCGAAGAAGTGCTGTTTTTTATCGTTGTTCCTTACGCCAGCATCTTTCTGCACGAATCAATTCTTGAATATTTCCCGCAGGTAAAATTAAGTCGCAAATTCAATAACACACTCACCACGCTTTTAATTGCGATGAGTTTAGTATTACTTCTCCTGAATACCGAAAGAAGTTACACCTTCTATATCTTCACCAAACTGGCCGTCGTTTTGAGTATTGCGTTGTGGATCCGTTCGCGCGCTTTAAGGTCTTTTTACCTCACTTTTTTAGTCATTCTTATCCCATTTCTTATCGTAAATGGTATTCTCACAGGCTCATTTATAAATGGAGAAGTAGTTTGGTATAACAATGATCATAACCTTGGATTTCGTATTTTTACTATACCGGTTGAAGATTTTGCGTATGCGTTTAGCATGATTTTGTTTAATCTTCTGCTTATTGAAAAACTAAAAAAACTCTACTGACCCTTGCAACAGCAATTCGAAAAAATAGCGGCTTACCTCAACCTCCATTTTAACAAAGTGGCGCTCTTTTTTGTGGTGTTTTATGGGGTTGGTATTCTTGGTTTGTCGCTACCTGCAACTTACCCCATTTTTACAAAGCTAACTCCGCTTGCACTTTTGCTGAGCACCGTTGCAATGGCCTTTTTTCATCACTCTTATTCCGAAAAAGCACTGGCTGTTTTTGGCGTCATCTACCTGATCGGTTTTGGCGTTGAAGTGATCGGGGTAAATACCAAATTGATTTTTGGACCTTATACTTATGGAAGTGGACTTGGACCTAAACTATTGGATACGCCGCTTATTATCGGGGTGAACTGGTTATTGCTGGTTTACGCAGCCAATTCAGTATTTGAACGATTTGTGGCCAATCGATTCTTAGTAATTGTACTGGCCGGTTTAGTTCTGGTAGTTTACGATCTTATCCTCGAACAGGCCGCGCCTCTTATCGAGATGTGGAGCTGGCAAAACAATGAGGTTCCCGCACAGAATTATATCGCCTGGTTCGTGCTTGCAATCCTGCTTTCGGGAATACTCCGGTTTTCGGGAATACCTGTTAAAAACCGACTGGCACCCGTAATTTTAAGCTGCCAGACCCTGTTCTTTATTGTATTACTTTTTATACTGAACAGGCCGTGATCATTAAAGCAAAACATAATGCCATTATTGACCCGTTTTTTCGGTGGTACGTCATCCGGAAAATGAAAAGATCTTTCCACAAGCTTGTAATCAGTTCTAATGTTGAAGACCGGGGCAAACCGATTTTGCTGATATGCAACCACACCAGTTGGTGGGACGGAATCTGGGCACTGCACCTCAACCAACAAAAATTTCGGCGTAAATTTCATTTTATGATGCTTGAGGAACAGCTCAAAAAGAACTGGTTTTTCAAATACACTGGTGGTTTCTCGGTTCGGAAATCCGACCGCTCAGTGGTGGAATCGCTGAATTATGCTGCCGAATTACTTGAGAACAAAAACAACCTGGTGCTTATGTTCCCGCAAGGGAAAATACAAAGCATGCACCGCAGAGCGTTTATTTTCGAGAAAGGGATTGAGCGCATTCTCAAACGAACAAAGAACGAAGTCGAGCTCGTGTTTGAAGTAAACCTGGTTGATTACTTTTCACAGGCAAAACCAAGTGTTTATTTGAACGCCATCAGCTACAGCGGCGAATATTCGCTAACTGCGGTGCAGGAAGCCTACAATGCCTTTTACCGCGAGTGTATTCAACAACAAGAAAAAAAGGAAGTGTAATATGTCGATCGTTGCCTGGTTTGTATTCGGATTTGCAGTAATGCAACTGCTGGTGGCACTGGCCAACCTGCTATTTCGCCAGCCTCTGCCACAGCCCGATGCCGATTTTCAGCCTTTGGTTTCGATCCTGATCCCGGCACGAAACGAGGAACAAAATATAACTCGCTTATTAAAAGATATACAGACGCAGTCGTACAAAAATATCGAAGTGCTGGTCTATAACGACCAATCGGAAGACCAGACCGCAGCGATTGTTCAAAAATTTGTAGCTGAAGACAAACGAATAAAGTTGATCAACGCTGAAGGACTTCCTGACGGCTGGCTGGGGAAAAATCATGCCTGCCACAGGCTGGCAGAGAAAGCAAAGGGAGAATATTACCTTTTTCTGGATGCCGATGTCAGGATCAGTGGAGAGATCATTCACCAAACGGTAAGTATGGTCCGCAAACACAGGCTTGGATTACTGACAATTTTCCCGCGACAGCTAATGAAAACATGGGGAGAATGGCTGGTAGTTCCTTCCATGAATTTCATTCTGTTGTCGTTATTACCGCTCATTTTAGTGCGTCTCTCAGGGTTTGCGTCGCTTTCGGCTGCGAATGGTCAGTTCATGCTTTTCGATGCCCAAACCTACAAACAACAACAGCCGCACGAGAAGCACCGTTTAATTCGGGTTGAAGACATAAGTATTGCCCGGTCGTTCAAAAAAGCTGACATAAGAATCGCCTGCCTGACAGGTACGAACGAGATTCGTTGCAGAATGTACAGCGGCTTCGATAATGCAGTACAGGGCCTATCGAGAAGTGTGATCATGTTTTTTGGCAACTCCACTATTATTACCCTTCTGTTTTGGGCGGTCAGCACCCTCGGATTCCTGTTCGTTTGGTTCCTACTTCCACTCGATATTTTCGTAATTTATGTGCTGATTTTGCTCTTCACACGGGTATTCATTTCAGTTGCCAGCCGACAAAACATTTTTAAAAACCTCGTGTTGGGATTCTTTCAGCAGTGGGTGTTGGGCTATGTGATTTTCATAGCAATACGTTCGCAAATGCAAAGTAAATTTGAATGGAAAGGAAGACAAGTATAATAGTATTGGTTTTAGTGGTATTTCCGCTGCTACTAACAGCAACTGAAAAAACACGGATCTACCTGGCTTACATTCACAACCGGATGCAGGATTGGAAAGCTGTTATTGATGAAATGGAAAGTCACAAAACCAGAGATAATGAACGGCTTGCCGAACTGGTGAACTACCAGTACGGATACATTGGCTATTGTTTGGGCATTGAAAAAGACCAGGAGGCGCGCAATTACCTCGAAAAGGCAGAACAAAACCTGGAAACTCTGGAGGACGAAGGATACGAACCATCGGAGATCCATGCTTACAAATCGGCTTTTTACGGTTTTAAAATTGGCTTATCACCAATAAAAGCTCCGATACTTGGTCCCAAAAGTGTAAAGCAGGCTGAACTGGCAATCGAAGCCGATCCGACCAATCCAATGGGCTACGTTCAGCAAGGCAATGCGCAATTTTACATGCCGCCGGTTTTTGGCGGATCGAAAACCGAGGCCATCGAAAAATTTGGGAAAGCGATGCAATTGATGACTCAAAATGGTAGATCGGTGGAAAACGACTGGAACTATCTGAGTTTACTGGTGTTGATTGCGCAGTCGTACCAAGAATTGGGAAAATGGGAAGAAGCAGAAAGTTATTATATGCAGGCCCTGGCCGCAGAACCCGATTTTAAATGGGTGAAGGACGAATTGTTGCCGGGATTAATCAAGAAAAAAAACGATGAATAAAAAAGTATTGGTTGTAGGTGCAGGACTTGGCGGGTTGGCCACAGCCCTTCGTTTGGCAAAAAAAGGTTATTCGGTTGAAATGATCGAGAAGAACGAGCAGGCCGGTGGACGGCTGAACCAAATCAAAAAAGACGGTTTTACCTTCGATACCGGGCCAAGCTTCTTCAGTATGTCGTATGAGTTTGAAGAATTTGCCAGGGATTGCAACATCAAGCTTCCGTTTGATTATTTTGAACTGAATCCATTGTATTCGGTAAATTTTAAAGACAATCCAAAAACGTTTCACCTGCATAAGGATGCCCAAATGCTGGCCGAACAGTTTGCTGAGATCGAACCTGATTTTTTGGAAAAATTTGAGAAATACCAGAAAAAAGCGGGTGCACTTTTCAACGATACGGTCGACCTGGTGATCAAGCAGAATTTTAACTCGCTGCTGCATTACATCATCACACTGATGCGGGTAAATCCCGTGCACCTGCCCGTGCTATTTAAAAGTTTCTATCAACATGTTAATAGTTACTTTTCGTCGAAAGAAGCCGTGCAGATCATTTCGCTGGTGGCCTTTTTTCTGGGCCGGACACCTTTCGATACCATGGCCATTTACAGCCTGCTTTCGTACACCGAATTCAAACACGACGGTTACTACAACGTAAAAGGCGGCATGTACAAAATTGTGGAAGGTCTGGTTAAAGAACTTGAGCTCGAAAACATTAAAATACATTACAACACCGAAATTACGGGCTTTGAAGAAGAAAACGGTAAACTCACTGCCCTGATTGATCAGAACGGCAAAAAATGGCAATCAGACAGCTACCTCATCAATTCGGATGCGGCCTGGTTCCGTGGTAATATTTTTAAACGCAAAGCTTATTCTGAAAAGAAACTGGACAAGATGAGCTGGACCATGGGCTACCTTACTTTTTACGTAGGTATAAAACGTAAATTGCCGATGGTCGATCATCACAATTACTACCTGGGTGGCAATTACGAAGCCTATGCCAACAACATCATGCAAAATCCCGATACACTCGAAAAACCCTATTATTACGTAAATGTGCTGTCGAAAAACAACACGGAATGCGCCCCTGAAGGTTGCGAAAGTTTGTTCTTTGTTTGCCCGGTGCCTAATCTTTATCACAAGCCCGACTGGAGCGACAAAGCAGAAATTGTAAACAGCATTATCAGCGATTTTTCGGAAAGAATCGGGGTGGACATTAAAAGGGATATCGTTACACAAACCATTTATACACCGATTGAATGGCGCGACCGTTTTAACCTGCACCGTGGAAGCGGACTTGGACTTTCGCACAATATGAACCAGATTGGACACATGCGACCACGAAACGTCGATGAAAAATACAAGAACGTATTTTATGTGGGAGCTTCCACAGCTCCCGGCGCAGGATTGCCAATGGCCATTATCAGTTCGAAACTGGCATTTGAACGAATTGATAAACACTTCCGTATTTAGGTTGTTAGTGTTGTGGGAAAACCCTTTAATTAAAACAGATGAATCAACTCGAAATAATAAAACAAGAACTCGGAAAACCTTACCACGACCTGGAATTTTTAATGCACTGTTTCAGGGAAGTACTCGAAGAAAACGGAGAAACAGCACTGGCGCAAACCATGCCGTGGATCTGCGAAGATTGCAGTTTTGAATCGATCCGTTTCACCCGAAAACATTTCCATTTGTTCTCCATTTCGTTTCAGTTGCTCAACCTGGTTGAAACCAACGGGGCCGTTCAAAACAGAAGAAAAACCGAGGAAGAAAAATCGCTGGCTTCCATTAACGGTCTGTGGGCGAACAGCCTTAAGATTTTAAAAGAAAATAACATCCCGGAAGAACAGATCCTAGATATTCTTTCCGAAATAGAAGTACAACCGGTGTTGACAGCCCACCCTACCGAGGCCAAACGTCCGGTAGTGCTGAAAAAATACCGCGAATTATACCTACTGCTGGTAAAACGCGAAAATTCGATGTACAATTCCTACGAACTGGAAGAAAACCGCGAAGAGATCAAACGTCTGATCAATGCGATCTGGAACATCGATGAATTTTACATGGAAAAACCCAACGTGGAAACGGAGCTGGAAAATGTGATCCACTATTTTACCAATGTTTTTCCCGAGATCGTGACCATCAACAACCGCAGGCTCGTGCAGGCGTGGCAACATGCCGGATTCGATGCAAAAAAACTGGTGGAATCGAACAGTTATCCGCAGTTGCGTTTTGGTACCTGGATTGGTGGCGACCGCGACGGGCACCCTTTTGTGACAGCCGATGTTACCCGCCACACCCTGCATAAACTAAGATTGAATGCTTTTCTCATCATAAAGAATGAACTGAGTATCCTGGCCGAAGACATGAGTTTTTATTTCAGGATCAACCAACTTCCGGCTGTAATCTCCGAACGTTTAAAAGAACTGATCGCCGAAAATGCCGACGAACTTAAACCGTTGGTAGCCGGTAACCGTCGCGAGGCTTTCAAGCTTTTTGTTTTATTGCTGATTTCGAAATTACCTGTAAAAATCGGGCGCGAACAGTCTTTCGAACTGCTGGACACACCGGAAAGTTACAGTAATTCACGACAACTGCTTCGCGATCTTGACATCCTGAAAGAAGGGCTTACGGAGCTTGGAAAAGATTCACTGGTATACAATTCACTATTTCATACCGTACAAATTGTAAAAACCTTTGGCTTCCACCTGGCCGAACTCGACGTGCGTCAAAACAGTGCCTACTACGAAAAAGCACTGAACCAGATACTTCAGGAATCGAACACATTCGGAAGCAACTTCGAAGAAAAAAGGTCGCAGATCATCCGGCAGGAACTGGGGTCTAACCGGCCATTTATCAGAAGCTGGAGCGACCTGCCAACTGAAGCTCAAAGTGTGCTCGATTGTTTTGCGGTGCTTCAGAATCATTACAAAAAATATTCAGGTTATGCACTCGGTTCGCTCATCATCAGCATGACCCGGAATGTGGATGATCTGCTTACGGTTTATGTACTTGCCCGAGAAGCCGGACTTACCGAGTTTGAAGACCGTCTGATACTCAAACTGCCCGTTGTTCCCTTATTCGAAACCATCGATGATCTGATTGCCAGTCCGAAGATCATGGAGGAATATTTTTCGTATCCCGAAGTTCAGCAAAGCCTGGAATTCCAGCGCCGGCAAAAAGGAAGAAAGCGAAAGATACAGGAAGTGATGATCGGTTACAGCGACAGCAACAAAGACGGCGGAATTCTGGCAAGTACCTGGTACCTGTATAAAGCGCAGAAAGAGCTGACCGAGGTTGCCAATAAGTTCGATATCGATCTAAAGTTTTTCCACGGCAAAGGAGGTTCGATCAGCCGCGGGGCGGGACCTATTCACTGGTTCCTGCGCAGTCTGCCAAACGGAACACTTTCAGGAAAAATAAAAATGACCGAACAGGGCGAGACGATCGAAAAGAAATATGCGAACAAAATAAATGCTGCCTACAACCTCGAACTGATGCTTTCGGGAAGTACGCTGAATACGTTGTTGCACCGGCAGCATCCTGAAGGCAATACCAAAGCCGCCGAGATTGTGGAATTCATGGGTGCCGAAAGCAAGAAATTTTATGTGAAACTGCTTCGCAACCAACATTTCCTCGAATTCTTCCGTCAGGCAACACCGATCGATGTGATCGAACAAAGCAAGATCGGCTCACGCCCTTCGCGACGCACGGGTCAGCAAACCTTTGAAGATCTGCGCGCTATTCCGTGGGTATTCAGCTGGGGACAGTCGCGTTTTCACATTACCAGCTGGTACGGAGTGGGTTCAACACTGGAGAAGCTCAAAAACGAGCATCCCGATAAATACCTGGCCCTAAAAGAACTGCTTCGTGAAAGTCATTTCGTACGTTACGTTCTTACCAATATCGATACCAGCCTTGCCAGTACCGACGAGGAAATCATGACCTTGTACGCTTCGCTGGTAAAAAACGAAGAAGTTAGAAATTCCATTTTGCCAAAGATTCTGAGCGAGTTGCACAAAAGCCGCGAATACATGCAGGAGCTGCTGGGACGTCCGTTACAGATACGAAGAAAAAACCACTTCTACTCCACTGCTTTACGTGCCGAAGCACTTGATGTGCTGCACAAAAACCAGGTAGGGAACCTAAGTTTGTGGCGCAACACCGATTTTGAATCGGAGGCTGAAAAAGAAAGGACTTTGAACGAATTGCTGATTTCGGTTAACGCCATTTCAAATGCTATGGGAACAACCGGTTGATGCATTTCTCAACTGATTTTTATTGACTGACAAACATTCCGTTTGACAGACACATTGAAGGCCTTGATCTCCACATGCTTCTTAATTTTATTCTATCTTTGAAGAAAGTTTTTAAACTATTTTCAAAGTAAGGTCCTATGTTAAAATACCATCCCTACTTATTACTTGTATTTTCGTTGCTGGCACTGGCTGCATGCAACAAAAAGGATGAGATAAAATACAAAAATCCGGCTCTGCCAACCGAGGAACGCGTGGAAGACCTGTTGTCGAGAATGACGCTCGAGGAAAAATTCTGGCAATTGTTTATGATCCCCGGCGATCTCTCCGATGGCAAAGAGCGTTACAAAAACGGTATTTTTGGTTTCCAGGTGGCTACCAAGGGAAAATCAGGTAACTCAGCCGAACAATTGCTCGATTATTCGGGTGGTGGTGCAGGCACTGAAACTGCAGAGCTTATTAACAACATTCAAAAATATTTTGTTGAAGAAACCCGTTTAGGGATTCCGATCATTGCTTTCGATGAAGCACTGCACGGCCTGGTGCGACCGCAAGCAACAGCTTTTCCGCAGTCAATTGCGCTGGCAGCTACCTGGGATACAGCCATGGTAAGCTCGGTAGCGAATGCCATTGCTGTGGAGGTAAAATCGCGCGGTATCCGGCAAATTCTTTCGCCGGTTGTAAATATTGCACGCGACGTTCGCTGGGGCCGCGTTGAAGAAACCTATGGCGAAGATCCTTACCTGACTTCGCGTTTAGGTGTGGCATTTATGTCACAATTCGAAAAAAAAGGCGTGATCACCACACCCAAGCATTTTATTGCGAATGTCGGCGACGGTGGCCGCGACAGCTACCCGATTCATTTCAACGAACGCTTGCTTGAAGAGATCTATTACCCGGCCTTCAAAGCGGCTTTTCAGGAAGCCAACGCATGGTCGGTGATGACATCCTATAATTCACTTGACGGAAGACCATGCACCGCAAATGACTTTTTACTGAATAAGAAACTAAAAGATGAGTGGGGATTTCAGGGTTTTGTGATCTCGGATGCAGGAGCTACCGGAGGCGCTAATGTGCTGCATTTTACCGCACACAATTACGCCGAATCTACCGAACAGGCCATCGAAAATGGTCTGGATGTAATTTTTCAGACCTCTTACGATCACTATCCGCTTTTCTGGGAAGCCTTTGAAAAAGGAATGATAGATGAAGCTGCTATCGATGAAGCCGTTCGCCGGGTGCTGCGTGCCAAATTTAAACTGGGGCTGTTTGAAAATCCCTATGTTGATGTTACAGAAGCTGAAAAAGGAAACAGTTCGAAAGAACACCGCGAAATTGCTAAGCAGGCAGCTCTGAAGTCTGTAGTACTATTAAAAAACGAAAATGAAACACTTCCGATCGATCCAGGTATTTCTTCGATAGCAGTTATTGGCGTGGATGCCGATGAAGCACGGCTTGGAGGTTATTCCGGCCCCGGAAACAATCCCACAAGCATTCTTGATGGTATCAGAAACAAAGCACAGGGCATGGTAAATTTTGCCCCGGGTTGCGGAAGAGAAACTATAGAATTTGTTACTATTCCTGCAAAGAATCTGCTTACCGATGACGACAAAGAGAACGGACTTAAAGGCGAATATTTCAGCAATTCGGAACTGGAAGGAGAACCTGTAATTACCCGTATCGACAAACGAATGAAATTTGGCTGGACACTTTTTTCACCCGATCCGGATAAAATTGATTACGACTGCTATTCCATTCGCTGGACCGGTAAACTGGCAGCCCCTGAAACAGGAACTTTCGAAATTGGTGTTGAAGGGGATGACGGCTATCGCATTTATATCGATGACAAACTGGTGCTCGATAACTGGCGCAAACAAACTTACCAACGTAAAACGGTTGCATACAATTTCAGAAAAGACAAGACATACGATATTCGAATTGAATTCTACGAAACCATTGGCAATGCCCGTTTTAACCTGATCTGGAATGTCGGAGTTAAGGATGACAGCGACCGGAAAATTCAGGAAGCAGTGTCAGTGGCGCGTAAAAGCGACATAGCAATTGTTGTTGCCGGAATCGACGAGGGCGAGTTTAACGACCGTGCCTACCTTTCGCTTCCCGGAAAACAGGAAGAGATGATCCAAAAGATTGCTGCCACCGGAAAACCTGTTGTAGTAATTCTGGTGGGCGGAAGTGCGATTACTATGCAGAATTGGATCGATAAAGTTCCTGCAATACTGGATGTGTGGTATCCCGGCGACGATGGTGGAAATGCGGTGGCCGATGTGCTGTTTGGCAACTATAATCCGGCCGGACGTTTGCCCATTACTTTCCCTGTGCACGAATCGCAATTGCCGTTGTACTACAACCACAAACCAACCGGACGAGGCGACGATTACCACAACCTGACCGGAAAACCGCTGTTCCCTTTTGGCTACGGATTGAGTTATACCACATTTGAATACAGTGAGTTTTCATTCAGTACAACGCAAATAGCACCGAACGAAACCGCAACGGTGAGTTTCAAACTCACAAATACCGGAAACTACGATGGCGACGAAGTGGTGCAACTCTACATCCGCGACTTATTTGCTTCGGTAGCACGGCCGGTGATGGAACTCAAAGGTTTCAACCGCATTCACCTGAAAATAGGCGAAAGCCAAACCGTAAGTTTCGACATCACACCTGAAATGCTCACGATGTTAAACGAGCAAATGGAGCGTGTGGTTGAACCCGGCGATTTCAGAATTATGATCGGCGCCTCATCAAACGACATCCGTTTACGGGGTATTCTCAATGTTAAAGAAAACAACTAACAACTTAATAAACACTTCACTATGAACTTGATAAACTCTGAAAAAAAGCTCCCGAGTCCTCTTCATATAATTCTGATAGTCATTACTGTATTTTTTAGTGCCTGCAAGCCAGAAACCGGACAAAAATACGAAACAGAAAATTGGAGCATCCTCGTGAATACGAAAGGACAGATCGTTTCCTGGTTCGATGAGATCAATCTGCAGGACGTGCTGTTACCGGAACAGGAATCTTACCTCCTTTCGCTTAAAGTTGATTCTTCTATTCTACATCCTGTAAAAGCAGCCTTCTCTGAAGAAGACGAAAGCTTGACCTTAGACTACGAAAACGGAGTACAGATTGAAGTGAACGTGTTACCAAGAAAGAATCACATCAGTTTCGACATAAAATCAGTTTCAAGCCAGGAAGGAATCGATGCGGCCATTTGGGGGCCTTATTATACCAGGCTGAACAAGAGCATCGGCGAAGTAGTGGGAATTGCGCAGGGCGAAAAATTTACTGTTGGCCTGCAATCACTGAATGCCAAAACAATCGGTGGCTATCCCTGGAAAGATGACGACTTCCTGCCTCAGATGGATATTTTCAGTCAGTCGGATGTAAACAATATGACCAAGGAAGAAGGCACGCCTTATACGCTTTACTCAGTGGAAGCGGCCAAACCCGTACACAATGGCAGTTCATTACAGGCTTACGTTCGCAACCGCGATCACGACCGGATTATTGAAAACTGGGGACATAAAAAATACCTCGCACCTGCCTACGACGACGGTGGATTGACAGGTTCTAAAATAGCACTATTTGGATGTCCAACTGATGAAACACTCAATACCATCGGTGAGGTGGAACTGGCAGAAGGACTTCCCCACCCGACCATTGACGGACAGTGGGTAAAAAAATCGCCTGTTATTAATTCATCCTACCTCATTATGGATTTTGATGAACAGAACATCGACGAATGTCTGAAATACACACTAATGTCGGGTTTAAATTACCTCTATCACAGTCACCCCTTTGCTTCGTGGGGGCACTTTCCGCTGATTAAAGCGAAATTTCCGAACGGACTTGACGGCATGAAAGCCTGTGTGGAGAAAGCCGAAGAAGCGGGCATTCATATTGGCACACACACGCTCAGCAACTTTATAAACACCAACGACGAATATGTTACCCCGGTTCCTGACGAGCGGCTCGCCAAAGTGGGCAATTCAGTCATTACAAAAGAAATTGGTGCGGACGACATAGAAATTGAAATTGATTCGCCCGAATTCTTTAACCAGTTTGACAACAACAACCTGCGCAGCGTGGTCATCGAAGATGAGATCATTCGTTATGGCGCCGTCAGCGAATCAGCGCCCTGGAAACTGCTCGACTGCCAGCGTGGTGCTTTCGGAACTTCAGCAGCACCGCATGAAGCAGGCGAAACTGTTGGCATGCTGGCCGATCATGCTTATAAAGTCTTCCTCGGAAATGCAGATCTGGACAGGGAAATAGCAGAAAACATCGCCGACTTTATGAACTACACCGGAGTGCGAATGCTCGATTTCGACGGCGTGGAAGGCACGTCTTCCACCGGTATGGGAAAATATGGCGAAGCGCTGATGGTTTCGCAGTGGTACAATCACCTGAGCGACGACCTGAAAAGCCATTTCCTGGTGGGATCGAGCAGGACGGCTCATTACCTGTGGCACATTTATTCGCGCATGAACTGGGGCGAACCCTGGTATGCCGGATTTCGTGAAAGCCAGACTGAATACCGGCTGCGCAACCAGGCATTTTACAAACGCAACCTGATGCCCGGAATGCTGGGCTGGTTCAGAATGACCTCTTCAACCACCCTTGAAGACATTGAATGGCTGATGGCCCGTTCAGCAGGATACGACGCAGGTTTTGCCTTTGTAAGCGACATGACATCGATAAAAGAAAATGGAAATTCTGACGAGATATTTGCCATCCTCAATAGTTGGGAAACAGCCCGTCTGGCCGGTGTTTTTATAGAGCGCCAGAAAGAAAAAATGCGCGATATCTCCACCGAATTCAGATTAAAAAAAGCTGATGACAACACACTTGAACTGACACAGGTATATTCACACAAATTCAAACACGAAAACAAGACGCGCCAACCCGGAGAGCCGCTGTACTCTACCTTCAATTTTGAAAATGCCGGTGAGGCACAGTCGATGGGTGTGATTATAAGTGCTAAAAACGCAGACATTTCGAACATCAAAATTGAAATCAATAATTACAAAAACCTGGAATTTCCGCTTGTATTGAAGAAAGACCAGAGCATAAAAATTACAGACGGCAAAACCGCGGTGGTATACGATAAAAACTGGAACGAAATTCGCAGTATACCGCTGCAAGACTCAGAAACAGCGGTGCAGAAAGGAAAACAAACCCTTACATTTGATTGTGGTTTCACCAACGCCGGAGATGATGCATCGGCCAGTGTTGAGCTGATCTTAAAAGGCGAAACAGAACAAATAAAAATGCATTAAATAAAACAACATGAAAACCTGGCTTTGGATTTCACTTCTCCTTTTTACGCTGACCTCGTGCACGAATTCCGGAAAGGAAAAAGCAAAAACAGCACCAACAGAAGGCTCCTCAGTAGAAGCAAAACTTTATGTTTCAACTGATGGAATGTACAAATTGAGTGTAAAACCATTGGGCAACGATCAACTTGAAGTGAATGATCTGAATACAGGAAAAAGCCATCGTTTAAATCAAACCGAAGCGGCCAGCGGAGCTAAATACAGCAACGATGAAGCTTATGTTTTCTGGTCGAAAGGCCCTGAATTTATGTGGATGAAAGGCGATGAAATGCTGGCTTCAGGACAGCAGAAGACAAACACGCTTGTTGGAAACTATGTAAACGCCGACTATTTCCAACGCGATAAAGGTTACGACTGGGTGGGTATAAAAGTGAGCAATGCTGCGGATGACCAACTACTTGTTCAGGTGCGCTCGCGGGCCGACCGTAAAAAACCGACCTGTACCTGGGATGCCCGCATTTATCCCGAATCTACAACTACTTATTATACCGTGGAGAACGATACGAAAGTGCATTTTGCATTTACAAACGACACGCTTTCGATTGCTGCCGAAGATGAAAAAGTGCTGTATTTCTTTTGTTCGGGCGGAGCAACAATAGCAGGTAATTATATTAAGATAGATGAACCGCTTGATCCGGAGCAGGTCGATTCCACCGTATTTAGCAAAGTGTTGCAGCTGCAGGGAATCGGATTTTATGTGACCTCGGTACGCAAAGGTCCGCAAACGGCTGTAAGCGTTTCGCCTTTTGGCCTGGAAAAATCAAACCGGGTGGAAACTTATACCGTGGATGGCTATGTTACAGATGCCGAAATTGAAGACCTGAATGCCGACGGTTCACCTGAATTGCTGGTCTACATTCAATCGTTTGGCAGCGGCAGTTACGGATCGGTGCTGGCTTTTTCAGTCAATAACCGCAAATCGTTAAGCCAGGCCTACCTGCCACCAATTAATCAGGATCCGGCACTTAGCGAAGGTTACATGGGCCACGATGAATTCCGGGTGGTGGAAAATTACCTGGTGCAGCGCTTTCCTATTTATAAAGAGGGCGATTCAAATGCCAATCCTACTGGAGGTGTTCGGCAAATTACCTACACACTCGAGGAAGGCGAAGCTATGCGGCAGTTTAAAGTGAAGGACATTCGTACTTTTAATCGTTGAGCAAAGATCCTATTACCTGATCTCTGCATCCGTTTCTTCCAGTATTTCTCGTTCGTCGTAATCCAGTTCCAGATCGATGATTGATTTAGCCGGTGTTGGTCGGTAGGATAACAGAACTGCCAGCAACAACACAGTTATTCCTACAAATACTAAATTGGCCGTTAACAGGTATGCTATAATAGCAAAGAATGAAGGGCCTTCTACAAGAGCGAACTTTATAATTAGTGCTGACCGATATTCCTCCAGTTTTTGTTTAAGCCCGGATTGACTGATACATGTTTTAAGTCTGAATTTAAAAACATAATTACTGGCCAGAATTCCTCCTATCATAAATACAGGAACAACATAGATTAGGGCAGGAAGCATGTCTTCCCCATCGGATTCAAAACCCATATTTTGAAGTACAATGGCAATCACGATAAAAGAAACAATACCCGCCATTAAGGCAAGATGTACAATTTGCAAGGACCTGAAGTATTCCTTCGGTGTTAGTTTTTCCTGGTTCATGTTTGTAAAATTCATAATGGTTTTTATCGAGTTATGTCAGTCTTCTCCATCTTTTAGTTGCATCAACTGACGGTGAATTCGGTATTACGGCTGATGGGAAAAAGAATCGTTCCTTTCACGCGCTATCTGAACAATTTTATTGAGGTCTTTTTTGTATACATTCAACCGATAGCTTTCACAAGTATCATCCCTGAAATTGATTTCAAGATAATTAAATATACCTCCTGAGTTTCCGGGAGCCATTCCGTCCAAAATCTCGGTAGTTTTGTTGTGAACACCGGCAACTCTGATCGATTCGATATCTGACAATTTGTAACTTTTAACTTTCGACAAAAAAGGAACGAGAGATGCATCGAAAAAATAAATACGATCCTTATCAATCCCCATATCCTGTCTGGGTACCACGATAAACAGGATCAACAACACAACCGTCAATAGATTTCGGATCCAATAATCTGCCGTTTCAAAAGGTAAATTCCGGAGTACAGTTGCAAAAATTAAAAATAAAAAAGCCCTTATTACCCAGGTCCTGACCGTATGCAGGTAATCGGTTTTATAAATGTATGGCTGTTCTTTCATTCCTTGAATTTGGGAACATTATTATTATGTTCTCCAAATTTATAAAAATAAGCGAACTTTTTATTGCCGGTATGTGTGAAGCCGGCAGATCTGCCTTGGGTTTGAACTGAAAATTTTGTTGCGACTTTTGCATTTTCAGTGCCCGGTTTTTATCCTGATCTGACTTTTCCCTGAAGAAAACAATCCGTTGTTAAGATCGCCGTCGCAGGCTGCTATCAGTTCTTTTTTAAGTTCCTCCAATTTCTCCGGATATTCCGCGGCCAGGTTGTTTTCCTCCCGAAAATCATCGGGCAGATAATACAATTCGAAAATATCCTTCGAAAGGTAGGTCCTGATCTTCCAGCCGTCGTTGGTGATCAGTGTTGGTCCAATAAACGACGAATAAACCAGGTAGTCATGTTCCGCATTCTCCTGTTCCAGTAATTCCTTGTAAAACGATAATCCGTCGGTAGCAAGATCTCCCTTGTAGCCCGTCAGATCGGCTATGGTTGGCAAAAGATCGTAGTTGGCAGTGAGCAAATCGCTGGTTCTGCCGGGCTTGATTTTTTCGGGCCACTGAATGATGAGCGGCACCGAAATTCCACCCTGCAGGTTACTGCGCTTCATTCCGGCACGGCCGCCGTTACCGTCGAAAACATCGCCTGCCAGATCGCTGTAATATTTCGAATCGAGGTCGTTAAAGCGCTCGCCGGTTTGCATGTTGGTATAAGGCTTTTGCACCCTCCCCTTTTGAGCATAATAAATCTCATGTCCGTTATCCGAAGTAAAAATCACCACCGTGTTCTCCAACAGTTGCAAACGCTTCAGTTCGTCGATGATCTGTCCCACGTTATCATCCAGCATTTTTACCATCGAAGCATATTCCTTTTCAATTTGTGTTAGCCGGTCGTCATTTTCAAAATCGGGATGAACAGCAGGAATGGCAACCGGTCCGTGTGGCAACTGCGTTGGAAAATACAGGAAAAACGGACTATTCTGATTGGCCGAAATAAAATTCAGCACGCTATCCATAAAAAGCTCCTGCGAATATTTCGCTTTACCTTCCATGTTCCAGCGATCTTCGAAAACTTCCGGGGTTTCCGGCTCGCCCGATTTGCCGCAGTCGGCTCGCGTATTGCCTTCAATTTCTACGAGTTTGCCTTTGCTAAACAAAAACGGCGGGTAAAATCCGTGTGCCCGCACATGGTCGAGGTAGCCAAAATACTGATCCCAGCCGTGGGCTTTCATCTGTTTATCGGAGGCTGCAAAGCCCCACTCCAGTTTGCCGTATTCTGCCGTTCGGTATCCGGCTTTCCGGGCAATATCGGCCATAAAATCGATGTTATCGGGAATAGGTGAAAGCGTATTGTTGATCATTTCCTCCACCTGCCCGGGTGTGTACTCGCCTGTACTTATTTTTTTGTAGATACCGGCGTCGGTAATTTCGTGGCCGTCGGCATGACAATCGTGACGACCGGTGAGCAATGAAGCCCGTGCCGGCGCACAAAGCATGCACGAATAGGCATTTTCAAAACTAATTCCGTTGCCGGCCAGCCTGTCGATATGTGGCGTTTTTATGATCTGCTGTCCTTCCGATCCCAGCAAGCCGATTCCCAGGTCGTCGGCATAAATTAGAATAATGTTGGGTCGTTCGGGTTGGTCGGCATTGCGACTGCAGGCTGAAATTACGATCAAAACAGCCAATACAAGTACATTTCTCAGGTTGCGGTAATACATCATCTTTTATCAGGTTGATAAATCAGCCGCCCAATATAAGCCAATTCTTACGCAATTTTTATGATCTTTCCTGTCTTCTCAGAATTCTGACAACGCGATTGTAAACAGTGGTTCCAATGTTCCAGGTGTAACCTTCAAAATCAGTGGTATTTACAAACATAACCACCACGGCGTCGATGTCTTTGTGATACCTGGCAATACTTTGGTAGCCTGGCATCAAACCGGTGTGTTCGTAAACATATATCGAGGAATAGATTTCCTGCTCGTCGTCTTCAAACACAGAACCATCGTTTAATGCCCGTAAAAATATCCCAACATCTTCTGCCGTTGCAATCATCGATGTGAGTTTTGTGCCGTAATCTCCGGCTTTTATATCCTCTTCAACACCCACATAATATCCACTCATCACATCGTCGATATTTTCGTCGTTCATCGAACCGAAAGTATTTTTAAGTCCGAGAGGATCCAGTATTTCATCTTTAATGTATTGGAATTTGTCATCGCCGGTTACTTTTTCAATGAGCAGGGAAATCAACAAATAATTGGTGTTTGAATACCGGTGCTTTTTACCCGGGATAAAGTCGGCGGGTAAATCAAGTACCCGTTCAAGCGCTTCCTTGCTACTCGCCGGAGGATCGATCCAAAAGTTGGGCGTATCAGTTAAATTGGGTATCCCGCTCCGGTGCTGTACAAGCATTCGCAAAGTGATTTCATCAGCATATTGAATTCTCCCCACCAGTTCCGGAAAATAATCGGCCAGCGTTTTATCGAGCGACAAACGCCCCTGATGTACCAGTTTGGTAATGGCAACCGCATCGTACAATTTACTGATACTGGCAATTTTGAACAGAGAATGCGGATCCGCCGGTATTTTGTTCTCCCTGTTTTTCCATCCGGCGGCGTAAAACCCGGGTTCCCTGCCGGCCTCATCAACATACACTATTATACCATCCAATCCGTATTTAATACTCTTATCCACCTGTTCCTGAACGGTATCGGGCAGCGGTGTTATTAAAATCCTTACCAGAATCCATGGAACGAAAAACATTGAAATTGCGGTTCCAACAAGTAAGACGATTCTTGTAATAAGTATTCTTTGTTTTTTTGTCATAATTCTACGGTAAATTCGGGTGATGCATCATTAGTAATGCTGTTTATGCATGAAGCGTTTGGCTTTGTTTGCACGCTTTTCGACGGGCAATATACAAAAAAGCCGACAGCATTCAATTACATGTGAGTCGGCCACACCAATTTGCGGCTTCGGCCGTCACCGAGTAAAAACTGATGAAAACACAGACATTAGCGTTTTATCTCCATCATATTTTGCGGTTTGCTCAGGGCTGTGAATCCGAATTGCGCATAAAGCCCGTGGGCATCATCGGTTCCGAGTCCCCAGCGTTGAAGATTTTGAAGTTGTTCGTGTGTCATGATGGCTTTCATCAGCAGTTTACTGTAACCTTTCCCCCTGTGCTTTTCCAAAATAAAAACATCGAGTATCCAGGCAAAAATGGCATAATCGCTAATCACCCTTGCAAAACCGATTTGCTGATTATCGGTGTACACACCAAAGCAAAGTGAATGTTCGATCGACCGGCGCACGGTTTCCATCGTACGTCCTTTGGCCCAGTATGATTCGTTGGATAAATAATTATGTATTAATTCAATATCCAGTCGTGTTTTGTCCGTTGATATTTCCAGCATTTTTTGTTCTAAAATTCTTATCTCTACTATTCCGGAAGACGTTCAAATTTATGTATTTGTTCCAGCGACTCATCCCATTCCGCTTTATTTGCGATAAAGATATGTGCATCGGGTCGAAGCTTCAATTTTGTATCCAGCGATCCCGCCGGTACCACTAACAGTTTTCCGTCCATTTGCAGGTTGGGTAATGCCGAGCCACAATGCGTGCAAAATGCTTTTACATGTTTGCTTTTGTGAGGCTGAAAAGATCTGATTTCAGTTTCTCTCTTTATCCATTCAAGCTTCGCTGTGGACGAAAATAAATTGGCAGCGTGTGCCGATCCTGTATCTTTCCGGCAATACCTGCAATGGCATAAATAGAAACTTTCAAACTCGCCACTAATCTTAAACTTCACTCCTTTGCACAAACATGAACCTGAGTATTCCATATGCTAAATCGGTTTTGTTAACTATCGTCTGAACTGCAATATATTGAATTTTGGGAATGCTCCGCTACTGCCCGCTGCCCCTCCTGCGGACAGTTGACAGTTACTTATTAAACGCGAGGGCTACCCGGCTATTGTAAAGAGCATGGATGATAAGGGGCGCTGCCTTAAATACGGAACTCAAATTGAGGGAAGGTTTTAAAAAGATAGTCAGGCACGGATTGTTGTCGGTAAATTGTATGATTGGTATCAGGTGACTTGGTGTTTTCCTGTCAAACCGCGGTTGATTAAGTTGTGCAAGCGTTTTAGAAGTATATACCCGAAAACCGATAAGCTAATGATTTGTTTTGTTACCATAATTTGAATTTTAATTGTTCGTCCGACACTTAACATGTTTAATTTTATATATTTGATTTTCTGTGAACTTTACAACTACAGATCAATTATGTCCGGTTATACCTGAAGTTTTATACTCCGGCTTGCTTGAATTTTGAATTAAAACACCTAGAAGAATCAAACATGAAAAAAGTTCTAATTATCTTAAAACGTTCAAACATGATTATACTGATCGCCAGTATTTTTCTTGTACTAAGTTGTTCTCCAAACGGAGATGAAAGTCAGTGGCAGGTCGATCCGCAGACCGGAAAGTACGTACATCGTGGAGCCGGTAATCCGTACTTGCCGTTATGGGAACATCTTCCCGACGGAGAACCTCGTGTGTTTGAAGATCCGGATAATCCCGGGAAATACCGTGCGTATATTATTGGTTCTCACGATGTAAGAGTAAACAGTTATTGCGGACCTGACATCAGGGCCTGGTCAGCACCCGTCGAAGATTTGACAAGCTGGCGTGACGAAGGTTCCATTTTCACTTACCCGATTAACGACCAGTGGGATGTGATGTATGCTCCAGACTTAGTGGAGATAGAAGATAAAGACGGAAATAAAATATACTATTTGTATCCGCATAGTCGTGGACGAGGCAGGGAAGCAATGGTTGCAGTAGGTGATAGTCCTGTTGGGCCGTTTACTCCTATTAACATCACGGAAGACGGAACCCGGACATTACCGGGAAGTACAATGGGATTTGATCCGGGTGTACTTATTGATTACATTACCGACGAGAGTGATCCTGATTATGCAAAAGGGTTTAGAGCCTATGGATACTGGGGATTCCAGACTTCATCAGCTGGCGAGTTGGATCAGAATACCATGTATTCATTAAAACCGGGAACTGAGCCGATTCACCGTTTTCAAGCAAATATTTATCCTGATCAGGATTTAGCATCGTTCGCCTTCTTTGAAGCTGCTTCGATTCGTAAAGTCGGAAATAAATATGTCTGGGTATACAGTGGATTCTCAGGGCCTGAATACGGACTGGGCAGAACAAACTCTGCTTTACGTTATGCCTATAGCGATTCGCCTCTTGGTCCATGGAAAAGTGGTGGTGTTCTTGTTGACTCGCGCGGGGTTGTTCTTAATGAAGATGGAACAAAACTTGAAACGAGAAATTACGGTCATAATACACATGGCAGCATCCAGTTGATCAACGATCAGTATTATGTGTTCTACCACAGACCTCCAAGAGGGTTTGGCTTTGCACGTCAGCCAATGGTTGCACCGGTTAAAGTTGATTGGGACGAAACTCCTGTAGCTGATGGCGGAAAAGTGGTAATACGAGGCTATGATCCATATGCTGATGATAATATTTGGGAAGCAAAAGATAGCCAGGGAAATCATTATACCGGAGCTGAAGTAACCTCTGAAGGTTTCCATATTTATGGCTTAGATCCTTATCAATATTACTCGGCCGGTTATGCATGTTACATTTCAAATGGAAGAACTATGCAGGATACATGGGATATTTGGGACAATAATATGCCATTGGCAAATGTGAGAAATGGAGACATCGCCGGATTCAAATATTTTGGTTTTGGTGGCCTCGACGAAGCTAAAAAAGGCTTGAAACCTTTTGAAGGAACAAAACCGGGTAATAATACAGTTTTTAATGTATATGTTACACCAAAAACCGAAAGTGCATTTAAAGTGAACGTTTGGATGGACGGGCCGTGGGATAATGATACCTGGAACGGAACTAAACTGGGTGAAATAAGTGTACCTGCAAATGCTGCACAGGAAGTAACTCATTATACACTTGACGTTGCTGATATGGTTGACGATTTAGGAGAAAAGCATGCAATATACCTTGTTGTTGAAGGTACTGATTCGGAAGATATTTGCGATATCATCGGACTTGGTTTCAGTTCTGATACAAAACAGATTGTACGTCCGGTTCCTCCTTCAGTTTCAATTACTGTAAACGGAGAAGCAATTGAAATGCCTGAGCATCCTGTACGTTCTACCAATGCTAATGGAATTACTGGTTACGATATTTATCAGGCTACATATACAGTTCCTGCCGGCGTAACAGAAGTGCCAAAAGTATCTGCATCGTCAGATGACCGCAGTGTTAAAGTAGATGTTACACAGGCCGGGTCAGCAGACGGAACTGCTGTTGTGAAATTTGATTATCAAGGTGTGGTAAAAACTTACAATGTTGTTTTTGCTGCTGCTGAATAAGAGATTTTAGAAATGATTATTTTTTCAGTTTGACTGAACTGGAATATGATCTGAAATGAAGTGCAAGATTGAAGTCTGCCTATTAGACTTTCTTCCTGCACTTTTTTTTATTTAATTTTTACGGATTAGCGGTCACTTGTAAGTTGTCGTTGCGTCCCGAACCATCGGGATCGAAGAGCGTCAGCGTCCGTTAGGACGTGACGTTCATGCGAGAATCTGCGGCTCGAAAACCACCAACCCCGCTCTGAAATTTACACTTTGTTGGCATTTCGTTATTTATTAAAGTATTCTATTTATTTCATCAAATTCGAGTGTTCCACTGCTGAAGTATGATAAAATTAAACCTTTGTCAATGCTTTTTAGTTTACTATCCTCTATAATTAGCGCATGTTTACATTTGGTATAAATTTTTAATGCGGTGTGTCTGGATAGACCAATGTTTTGCAAGGCAATTGCAATTCTATTCTGAGTTCCATATTCAAGAAGTGATGCCCAATTTTCTCCTGCATTATCTTCTCCTAAAATACTTGAAACAACTTGGTAGTAGTGGTTAAAGTATTTTTCAAATAGAAATCGTAAAACATACTCGATATTTTCAATAATATTTTCAATTACAATGTTAATGTGTCTTTTATTTCCTTTTTTAAATATTGCAAAATCGTTATAATCTACTTGAATCTGAATTCCGTTGTCTTCGTGGTAATCAATTGATTGCTTTATGATTTGACTCAAACTAATTCCATTAATCCATTGATTCATTATCAAAGCATAATACTTAAGACTATTTTCATTTTGTAGTTTCTTCTCAGCATTTTTCCAATCATATAGTTCATGCATAAATTTTAAAACTTCAAGGCAAGTTTTATAGTCAATTTTTGAACTATTTGGCAATGCTATTTTAGCACCTTGCTTATGGAATTTGGTTAATTTTAAAAATACATTATTTTGCGTTCTGAGGTTAATTGATTGATTAGAATTCAAAATATTTGCAGGTATAGTATAATCTTTAACTTTACTTTTCGCAAGCTCAATAATTTTATCTTTCTTTTTCTCAATTAGTTTCTCAATCAAAGGACTTTTATAATTTGATTGTAATTCAAGTGTATCAACACAAATAATATTCGCAATATATTTCAGAATATCTTTTTCTTCTTGAGTGCCTGTAATATCTTGACCATTTAATAGTTTCTCTATTTTTTGAAGGTTTCTATCTATTTTTGTTAATACGGTCGGTGTTAGTTTAATTTCAGATTTATTAAGTATTTCTTTATTGTCCCAAATACATTCTTCGTGTTGAATACAAAATATATTTCCAAACAATTCTCTAGATAAACGACCAGCTCTACCTGATAAATTCCAAAAGTCAATAGGCATAAGCTTTTTAAGTCCATTTTTGTTATTTAAAATAAAAATATTTTGAGTTGGCATATTTACGCCTTCAAGTAAAGTTGACGTACAGAATACATTTTGAATTTCTTCATTTTTATATAAATCTTCTATAAGATTTCTAATTAATTGGGGTAATTTCCCATAATGGAATGCAACTTTGTGCTTTAATAAGCTCGCTAAATAATATTGAGGATGAATATAATCTTGTATTTGTTTAATTGACTTTTTTAAAGTTTTTGACAACTCAATTTTTTCAATTGTTTTTGAAAAATCATTTGCATCAGTGATAGTTTTGCTTTTGCTATTGCAGTAAATTAGGTTATTCTTTTCTTTTCCTAAGAAATGTATTAGTTCTGTTGTCGATTTTGCCTTTTTAAATAATTTATGACTTTCTATTTTAATATTGTGGTTTCCTTGAATTAATTCAATTTCTTCATTTATCAAGTCGATAAAGAATAAATTCTGGGAAACCGGCGACTCATTAGTTTTGAATGTTCTATTTTTTTTGTTTCTATCAAACAGTTTTAGAAATACTTCTGGATTGGAAACATTTGGAGAAGAAAAATATAACTTAATGTTTCCATATTTTTTTATTGTTTTTTCAATTGCTGTATAAGTTGTAACACTACGTGAATCTTTTTCATTGGTTAATTTGTGCGCTTCATCCACAAAAACAAATCCAATTGAGGGATTAGTTTCTTGAGATAAATAGCTTATTAATCTTTCAGGTGTTAGAATGAGAATATAGTTATGTGGCTCATCTTCCGAAAAATCACTTACATTCGAATTTGTTAAAATTCTATATTTATATTGCTCTGATAATTCTCGAACTTCTTTTTTTAAGTCTATTGCGAATTGATTTATTAAAGCTCTTGTTGGGACAATAATAACCAGATTCTCAGGAGGACTATTTTTCATTACTTTCTTAATGAATGCCTTTATAATAAAGGATTTACCCATTGAGGTTGGACCCGAGAAACTATATTCAAGTGTATTACTCAGCTGGGTGTAAAGTTCAAATTGAGAGTCTGTAAACACAAAGTCTTCTGAGTCAGGTACTTTCTGAATCAATTTTTTTGCATCAACTTCAATTGCTCTGATAATTGGTAACGTCGCGTTATTGTGGTTATAATTAACTAAATAATTTATTGCTGGGAAATTACCAAGTTTAGAATAAACTGCAATTGCTACAGTTTTATAAATCTCATTCTCAAAGTATAAACTATTTAGATTAGTTATTATTTGATATGATTTATTTCGAGCTTCGGATTGAGTGGAATTAGATAAAATATCTGAAAATCTCAATGCATCAATAAATTCTTTATGAGTTAAAGCAGAGTTTGATTTTTTATTCTTCAGATTGAAATCTGCTGAAAGTAAAGAGCATTTTCTAAAAATGAGATTAAAGTAATCACTTCTTAATATGTCATCAGTTAGTCTATTGATTATTTTCATAATAAGACTATGTAAGTTCTTTAATAATTTCTTTTCGCATTTCTTTTAGATTAGAAAATGGAATTATATAAATATAAAAATCATAGCCGTTGAACTCTGATTTGTTAATTTGAAAGTTGACTGATTTGGTAAGTTCTGTAACCTTTTTAGTTATTTTCTTTCTAATATAAGTCCTAAAATCTGAATTTGATTTTTTTGATTCCTCTTTGGTAATTTCGACGTCAAAACCTAAAAAAATACCAAAAGAATAGTCAGTATTTATTTTAGATTCTCGGGCACTAGGAATAATTACCTTTTTCAAGAAATTATATAATTCTTCATTGGATGTTTCTTTAACTAATTGGCTATTTACCAATCCAATTTCGAAATCTATTTTATTCTCAGTTATAAGATTGGAAAGCGAACCAAAAGCTTCATAAATTCCTTTTTGCAAATCAGAGTTTAGTTTAGATTCTCCAAATATTAGTTGATAGTCTTTATCCGAGAGTTTTAGTAAATGAACACCATCTGCACCTTTCACGTAGTCATTTGCAGCTGTTTTTATTTCTAATTTAGTCAATATTTTAGGCGCATTCAAATGAGATTCTAAAAGACAATAGAGTAAAATTTCACCTAACTCTCCTTCATTAGAAGAATATCTTCTTAGTTTTTCTTTTGCCTTTTTAACTAAAGTTCCATATTCTTTTGCTTTTTCCAATTTTTCAACTTCAGTTCGTGAAAGAGCGAAATGATATATATGATTGGATAACAATTCGGTTAATTCATCATATGCAAAAGAATTGTTTTTAATTTTCAATGTAAATACATTCAACTTGTTATTATTGTCCAATTCTAAATCTTCAATATCATGATAGAATAGGTCTAAAAAAGATTCTTTTACATTAGTTTCAATCATGGTCGTTTCTTGGTTTTTATAATGAATGCCAACGGTTAGTGTATGTTGCGTACCGGTTTGCGGGAGGTTTCCAGTCCTGTAAGGCAGGAAAAAACTGCGTGGAACCGGCGTCCTGGGTTTGGCTCACCCAGGTATGCAATATGACACATTGTTATGCTTTGTTATTATTCAAATTGCAATAAGTCATCTTCTTCTTTCATTTTTACCTCTACTTCAATTCTTTCCTTTTCAGACAAACAATAATCATGATTAATTCGAAGCCCAAACTTTGTTAATAAATAGTTAGTGAAATTTTCAAATATGATTTTGTCTTTATTTACAGATAGGTCCTTTGAGTCGGTTACTTCAAAAGATTCAATACTGAAATCTTTTATATTTAGTTGAATGTCTCGATTGTAGTCGTATCCTCTCAATACTAATCTATGATTTTTTCTAGCCAGAAATTGAAGAAAAAAATGTTGCGGGTGAGTAAAACTTAGTATTTCCATTTGTTTTTGAGATATTACTATTTTGTACATACCTTCATAATAGAAATAATTAGGAGGTTTTTCTTTATGTCGAAGTTTTACAATTGGAATTTCATCCCCATAATCCTCAAGTTGAACATATAATCTTCTTTTAAACATTATTGTTCTTCTTGAATTAACTTTATCCTCTTCAACATTTCCAAACGAATTGTAGTTTTCGTTAATAAACTGTTGATATTCTTGGGACAACCAATAGATAATTGTATTTCTAAAAGTCTTTATGTCAATTTCATAAAGGATATCTAAAATGTTGTCGAACCGATCACAGTGTCTCGAGTTATAAATACGGTTCAATATATCACTTTGTTTTTCTGCACAATCCATTTGAATAAATCTAGCGGCAAAATAGTCTTGTAATGATTTATGCGACCAATTATAATAGTTACCTTCGGCAGTAAACAAGGGAACGGAACTTGTTAAGTCTTTTATGAATTCTGAGATTGAAAAAGTAAATCCAAGATAACTGTGAGATTTCTGTAGTAGCTCTTCCAGTTCAATATAAGTATATTCAAGTTTGCGAACTATTGCTGTTTTATATGCAATATATCTAAGAACAGTTTCAAACTTGTTTATGTCAAGTTTTGATCGCTTATTTCTTTCATACCCCTCTTTGGTTAAGTCGTGATTCTCATATAGAGCGTAATAAACCTGAGTGTAGAATAGATGCTTTTTAATTGGTATTTTTCTTTTAAACTCATAAGCTTTATAAAGTAAACTAACTAATAATGGATTTTTAAGGAATTCACTAATGCTCAGGAAATCATCATTTTGAATTCTGTTTATTAATTCTTCTGCATATTCCAAATCCTTCCCATAATTCCTTAAAACCTGAAAAGCCTCATCCTCATTTAAATCTTGTATTGAGAACTCTTGGAAATTTGCAAATGAGTTTAATGCAGTTTCTGGTCTTGACGTGATAATAAAATTATTATCCCTCGATTTAGATATAAAATCATTTAGTTTATGGATTACATCCGATTTATGGCGATCTTCAATTTCATCAAAACCATCAAAAATAAAAATAAAATCACCTTGCTCTATCATGGAGAATAATCCCTTGGGTTCAATGTTCCCATAAAGTGGTTTTAATCTATTTAATATCTCACGGACAACAGTAATTCTGTCAGTTAGCCTTCTTAATTCAATAAAGATTGGAAAACCATATTTTGAATTAATTATTTCCAAAAAGATCTTTTTTGCTAAGGTTGATTTTCCCATCCCCGCCGTACTACTAATAAGTATTTTTTTATTTTCCTTAAGAAGTTTCTTGAAGTTAGAAGGAATAATATACTGACTTTGATCTTTTTTTGAAATTAGAGTTAATGGAACATACAGGTCATCTAATTTTTGACGGTTGTTCCCAAAAATAATTGTCCGAACAAAAGTGAAATTTTCTACGGCAGAATGAAGGTATCTAGTTATTCCAACGATATATGATTCCTTTTTAAGATTTTTATTTTGTTGGAGTTGTATTATTTTCTCAAGTTTTGGCTCAATTTGTTTAGTCAGAATATCTTGAATAATTTCTATATATGAGTTGTCTGAGACTATCTTTACCTCAAAGAATAAGGGTACAATATTTTTCTCATTTCTTTTTATTAAATTATTCAAATCCACTCCATTTACTTTTATAATCTCAATAGATCTAATGACCTTTAATACATTCGCATTGAGATTATCATCATTCTTTAAAGTGAGTTTTTTGTATTTTTTTAAATTGGCACTAACCCATTTTCTTAAAATATTTTTATGTGCCTTTAAAAATTCATACGCTGTAAGAAATAATGTTTGTGCTTTTTCATCAACATCTGTGTTGCATACGAAGTAGTATTTAAATGAACTGGTATTTTCGATTAAAGTGTTATCTTGTAAATAGTGTAAAACAAACTTGACAATTTCTATTCCCAATTCATTCAAGGAATATTTCTTCGAAATATTTTGTGAATGCTTGTTCTGAATTATGCCTACAACTTTACTATTAAAATATAATATACTATCTCGCCCTCTTTCCGAAACTCCTTGCATTAACTGTATTTGGTCAAAGAAGGCATATTCAGAAGACATCTCTTTAAATATTTGATATGTCAATAGTTCAAATGCACGATTGGTTAATTTTTCAATTGGGTAACCATATTCAAAATTAATTGAATGCGGTTTACATATAGTATCTATTTCTTTGTTAATATCTACTGTATTCATAGTGTTTAGTAGTGGTTTTTATAATAAAGCATAACGTATGTGGAACCCAAAACTTTGGGTTATTTCTTTATTACAGAGTTGGGTTATAACACCAATACGGGGGTGTAAACCAACTTTTAGGGAATTTATCTGCGGGTGTAAAAGCATTAGTTTATTGTTTTGCTTTAAAAGTATAAACAAATTTTGTAGTTAACAATAAAAACAAGTACAATATTTTTGATTAAATACTGACAGTGAATCACTTCACCACCCCTCCTCCTCCGGGAGAAGGAGAATTAAAAATCAGCGGAGCTAAATTTTAGTGCCGGGATTATCTTCTGTATTTCATTAAAAATTTTGAAAACGAATTTCTAGTAAAAAATTACAGGGCTAAAACTTTCGCCATTTCTATCTTTGAAATGCACAAAGTATATACCTCCGTTAAATTCTTTCCTCAATTTTATTTGATGCTTTCCTTCGTTTGTGTAGCCGCTGTAGATGTCTTTTATTTTAACACCCGATAAATTATACAGTTCTAAAACTACCTCCCCGGGGCCGACTAGATCAAATGCTATAGTTACATCGCCGTGCGCAGGATTAGGATAGATTTTTAACTCACCGTTGGCCTGAAATTCAGGATCCGGGGCTAAAGTTGAATTTGCCGAAGAACCGAAAATTTCGAATTCATAAAAACTGGTCCAGTACCACGAATAGTTCTCAATGACCCTTATTCGCACATAACGAACATTTTCAGCGATCAATTCCCCATCCTGTATTTGCTCGGTCGAGGTGTTTTCCTGCCGGTCAACAACAACGGTCCAGTTTACATTGTCCTCTGAAACTTCGATAATGTATTTATAATCTCCACCAAATTCCCAGTTAATCCTGAAATATTCCAGGTTGTAACTAGCCCCCAGATCGACAGACCACCACTGATTTGAATTACCATTGGCGGCACACCAGCGAGTTGCATAACTACCATCGTTGGCATTTGTAATATAGTTCGCTTTGTTACTTTCCTCCGAACTGGCCCAGGCAGGTTTGTTCAGGGCCAGATTTCTTCCCTTACTAACCGTGTAGTTGATAACCGAACCCGCCGGTAAAAGTTCTCCGGAGACGGGCTGTTGCAAGGATATCAACCCTTTGTTGTAGGCCCCGTACGCTTCTTCCCTCTTACCGGCAACAAAGCCTGCATCGCTGATTGCCTGTAGGGCATCATCTTCACTCATGCCAATAATATCGGGAATTTCGGAGCTGATTGCCGATACATACTGAATTTTGGCTAATTCCATTTCATTCGACACGCTGTCGACAGGAATGATGCGGTAGGAATAGCGATAGTTTTGATCGGGCCAGATGATAAATTCGTCGTGTGGGCGGGCTCCCCAGCTATTATCGCCGCCAACGCCCATCTGCCGGTAATTAATGTTGAGCAGCGTAGCATCCTCTTTTGTCAATTCATAGGGATGAGCTTTACCTTCCAATCCGAACGGACTGTAACTCAGAGCACTAAATTCAAATTGTTCGCCGGAAACCAAAATTCCATTACCGGCATCATTCACCACCTTCACCCAATCAACACCGGTGTAATTTCCGGTTTCCTGTGGCTGAATATAGGGAAAGAAGTTTTCTTCAACCGTTTTGGAATACACTCCTACCTTTGCCGACAACTGCCTGTCGATGTAGTTTTCGTGCGGCCCTTTTCCATACCATGTAAAGCGGTTGAACGCGAGAGGTAAGCGGAGTACATTTCCGATAAGTGGAATCTCGGGCAATTCGGCACCCGGATAAAAGCGTTCGGTAACTTCAATCTCTCCGTTTGATAAAATGCCATATTCCAAAATCAGGCTCGTTGTCGATTGTTCAGGGAAAGTGTAATAGACAAAAACCCGGATATTCTTTTCGTTGCCGGCATCCACAATCAAAGTATCCAGCGTACGGTTCAAACTAAGGTTTTTCCAGGTTGCACATCTGTCGGGCATTCCGTTTCCCCGATCATTATCGAGAGGCGCTCGCCAGAAGTTTGGTGTTGGCCCCCGGCTGATCAGTTCTGTCCCCTTGTACGAATAGCTCTCAATCAATCCAGTACTTTCATCAATTTCCACTTTCAGCGAACTGTTTTCAATCGATAGAGCACCATCCCTTAAAATGGTAAGCACTTCGTCGCCGAAATTATCAGTTTTAGCAACTTCTGAAGTATCAAACGGAATTTGAAACTGTGCGGCTGCGATCTCGTGTCCGGCTTCGGCCCATAAATTATTTTCTTTTGTTGTAAAACGAATGTTGAGCCAGTATTTTGTGCCCGGCTCCAATTCCGGTTCCGAAAAAGGAATATTCAAATCCTTACTAGTTAATGGATCCAGGTTCAACTGATCTGCCGCAAGCTGTCCGCTTTGAATTACGGTGGAGTCGGCCAGTAATTGCCATGAAGCAGCAAATTGATTGACATTGGTAAACAGAAATCCGTTTTTAAGTTTAAATTTTCCGTTGATAGGATCGATCGCTTCAAGCTTAATATTCTGGTATACTTTTTTTACCTCATAAATTTCGGGTTGTAATGTTCGGTCGGCGCTAACGATACCATTGGCACAAAAGTTACCATCGTTTGGATTGTCGCCCCAGTCGCCGCCATATTTAAATCCCTGTTCATCTTTCAGGCTTTGGTCGACAAAATCCCAGATAAATCCACCTTGCAAATTGTCGTATTTTTCAAATACCTCCCAGTACTGATAGAGGTTACCAACACTGTTTCCCATAGCATGCGCATATTCGCATAAGATCAATGGTTTTTGATTTCCCGACCGTCCGTAGCTTTCAACCGTTCCTACCGAAGCGTACATGTAACTGTTCATGTCTGCCACTTCATTGTATCCTTCGTAATGCACCAAACGTGACGAATCAAAGGCATGGATCCAATCAGCCATAGCCTGAAAATTAGATCCGCTACCTGCCTCATTTCCCAAGGACCAGATTAAAACACAAGGGTGGTTTTTATCCCTTTCAACCATGCTTTTGGCACGGTCGATACAATTGGCCGTCCAGTTCGGATTACTTGTTGGTATAGTGCCTCTGGCACCGTGTGTTTCCAGGTTGGTTTCGTCGATGATATAAATCCCGTATTCATCGCATAATTCGTACCATATTGGATCGTTGGGATAATGCGAGGTCCGAACAGCATTGATATTAAATCGTTTCATAATGAGCACATCATTCAGCATGGTTTCCCGTGAAAGCGTACGTCCTGTTTCCGGATCAATTTCATGCCGGTCGACTCCCTTGAACATGATTGGCTGGCCATTCAGGAGCATTTGTCCGTTTTCCAGTTTAAACTCCCTGAAACCTACCTTACAGCTTTCAATTTCTGTTACCTCGCCGGAATCGTCTTTTAACGATAGAACCAATGTATAAAGATTTGGATACTCGGCCGACCATTTTTGTGGATTAGGGACAAGCACCGAAGAATTTAGCTGTGCTTCGTTTCCTTCGAAAATTACAGGCAAGCTTAAAGCCTCGGTAAAAACTTCGTTTCTGTTAATATCGTACAGTTGCACCTTAAGTTCGTAGCCGCTTTTATCTGATTGATTGGTAGCGATCACTTTTGCCGAAAAATTAAATGTGGCATCCGTGTAGCTTTCATCCAAATCTGTTGTATAAAAGAAATCGTTGATATGAACAGCGGGGATGGAATACAGGTACACATCCCTGAAAATTCCGCTTAGGCGAATAAAATCCTGATCTTCGAGCCAGCTGCCGTCACTCCATCGGAAAACCTGTACGGCAATGGTGTTTGTTCCGGCTTGCAAAAAATCAGAAATATCGAATTCGGCTGGTGTGAAACTATCTTCACTGTAGCCAACAAATTGCCCGTTTATCCAGACATAAAACGCAGATTCCACACCGGCAAAATGAAGGATACAAGGTTGCGAAGTCCAGCCTTCGGGCAGATCAAATGTCCGGATATATGATCCAACAGGATTATAAACTGTGGGCGCAACAGGTGGAGAAATGTTTTCATATCCGCTCCACGGATAGGTTACATTGGTATAAATCGGATAATCAAATCCCTGAAGTTGCCAGCTGCCGGGAACTTCTATATCCTCCCACGAACTGACATCATATCCTGCAGTATAAAAATTAGTTGGTCGAAGTTGAGGTTTGGTAACCATGTTAAATTTCCAGGTTCCATTCAGGGTAAAGTATCGTTGCGATGAACGGATATCCGCATCGAGTGCTGTATTCAAATTATCGTAGGGAATTAGCGTACAATGCGCGTCAAGCCTGTTCACCTGAAAAACGTCGGGTTGATTGTTCCATTCGTTTCCGGTAGCATTAACACGTTCCTGTGCCCTTACATTTGTCGCGGGTTGAACAAATGCTAACAATAGGAATAAAACAAGTTTGATTAGTCGGTATTTCATTGATCAATTTTTAGGAATTTTTTGCGACAGCTGCTAAAATAGTCTTTTTCAGTTTTATGCCAGCTGTTTAAGCTGATTATCTGGGTAGCAACGCCAAGTTGCTATATAATTCACGAAATTTATTAAAACGATCATCCGATAATTGAATTGGTTCACAAAATTTCTCCTTTTGCATTTCAATACAAAATCCGCATTAAAACAATCGGGAAATCCCGTTTCCGCATCATAATTCATGCTGATGCATCATAATTTATACCACCTCCCGAAACTTCATATGTTTTGAGGCATGAGTGATTAGTGCCGCGTCACAATTCGCGGGACCTTTACATTATCAAAATTCAACGACAAAAACTTACGCATCATGAAAAATTTAGGAATAACAATCGGAGTCGTTTTTATCCTGGTCTTTTTAATCTCGGAAACCGGATGTAACATCGCCGCCCGCGCGGAACGCTATTATAAAGTACCCGAACAGCTAAATGACGGTTTAAAAGTTGGCGATGCTGCCAAAGCCGGTTTAAATACCGAGCTGCTGGAAGATGCAACACAAGCCATTGAAAACGGTAAGTTCAAAGAAATTCATTCGATGTTGATTTATAAAGCCGGCCAACTGGTTTTTGAAGAGTATTTCGAAGGTCACCAATACCAGTGGGACGCACCGAAATATCATGGTGCACTGGTTCAGTGGTCGCCAACCAGGGCACATCCGGTTATGTCGTGTACCAAAAGTATTACATCGGCCTGTATCGGGATTGCCATCGACAAAGGTTTTATAAAAAGTGTTGATCAATCGATATTTGATTACCTGCCCGAACACCAGTACCTGAAAACCGACAACAAAAATTACATTTCCATTGAACACCTGCTGACCATGACTTCGGGACTGGCCTGGGACGAATGGAACGCGTCGCACGGAGGGCAATTAACAAACGACTATGACCACCTTTATGTGGTTGACGACCAAATTAAAGCGGTTCTTGAAAGGCCATTTTGGGCAGCACCCGGGGAATATTTCACCTACAACGGCGGCGGCATCGATATTTTGGGCGAGATCATGAAAAATGCCACAGGCATGGACATGGACGAATTTGCAGCGGAATATTTATTCAAACCGCTTGGAATCGATTCTGCTACCTGGTGGAGGTACCCCAACGGAAGACTTGAAACTGCCAGCTCGCTTAGCCTTACACCGCGCGACATGCTGAAATTTGGGGCGCTGTACCTCAACAACGGCAGGTGGAACGGGCAACAGATCATCCCGGAAGACTGGGTTGAAAAAAGCGCAACAGTTTACCGCAACAATTCCGGTATTCAGCTTCCGATAGAAGATTCGGGCGCGAACGGCTACGCTTACACCTGGTGGATCAGCGAACTCGATCATAACGGGCAGAAAATTAAGATGTACCGTGCCAACGGTTGGGGCGGCCAGGTAATTGCCGTCATTCCTGAGCTCGACATGGTAATGGTTTTTACCAGCGGAAACTGGGCAACAAAATCGAAACTGTTTAAACTGGTAAACAACTACATCCTGCCTGCAGTAAACAACTAACATACAAAAATAAGGACGCCCAAAGCCATGAAACAATCATCTTAACCATCACAATTAATTCAATAAAAATCAATAAATTATGAAAACAAGTAAGAAAACAAAAAAGAGAAACGAGAGTAAAAGTTCCTGGTTAATAGGTGGAACAACATTGATCGGTCTGAGTGTAGGATTTATACTATTGAAATATTCAGTTATGTATTTCCTGGCCTCGCTGCTGATCGGAATCGCCGTAGGCCTGGTGATTGCTCCGTTTGTACCTGAAAAAATTGCAAAAAGATGAAAGCAGTAGTTTGTGAAAAATACGGAACACCGGAAGTGCTTCATGTTGTTGAAGCGGACAAACCGGCACCAAAGGACAACGAAGTCCTGGTAAAAGTAATGGCAACAACAGCCAATGCCGCCGATGCCCGCATCAGGGGAGCCGTTTTTCCGTCCATATTCAATTTTCCGGTAAAACTGGCCATGGGTTTTAAAGGCCCGCGTAAAAAAGTGCTGGGGGTTGAACTGGCCGGTGTGATCGAAGCTGTAGGAAAAAATGTAAGGCATTACCATGTTGGCGACGAAGTTTTTGCGTCAAGTGGAGCCGCTTTTGGTGCCTATGCCGAATATTGTTGTCTGCCCGAAAATGCCGTGATGGCAACCAAACCTCAAAACATGAGTTTTGAAGAAGCTGCAGCTGTTCCGCACTGTGCGCTGGCAGCCTTGCATTACCTGAAAAAGGGGAATGTCGATACGGGGCAAAAGGTGATGATTTACGGAGCTTCAGGCGGAATCGGGACTTATGCCGTTCAGATTGCCAAAGCTTTTGGCGCCAAAGTAACCGGTGTTTGCAGCACGGCAAATGTTGAGCTGGTAAAAGCACTGGGCGCCGATGAAGTGATCGATTATTCCCGTGAAGCGCTTTCGAAAGAAAACACAACTTACGATGTAATTTTCGATACCATTGGCAAAGCGCCGATAACAGCGTGCGTAAACCTGCTTGAAGAAGGCGGTATGTACCTGTCGGCTGTGCACCTGGAACTTTCGCGCATTCTTGAGGGCATTAAACTTTCAGTAAAAAGCAGCAAAAAAGTGATAGGTGGTGTGGCTCCCTACACCAGCGAAAACCTCAACTTTCTGAAAAGCCTGATCGAGGAAGGTAAACTTAAAGCTGCCATCGATAAAACGTTCTCGCTGGAACAAATCAGGGAAGCTCATGCTTATGTTGACACCGGTCATAAAAAAGGGCATGTGGTGCTAAAAGTAAATCGCAACAATTGACGGAATTAAACAAAGGATTGAAGTTTATTTCTAAACAAATGTTTGAAATTATCTTTGGCTGTAAAATCCCGGGTTAACAATTAATTTGTTTTTATTGCGATTTTCGAATTCTAACAGTAAATTAGGCGATTACGTCGTGTAATCAAATCATTCCTAATGGATATTATTAGCGCTGTAGCTTCTGTTAATGCAATAATCATTGCACTGCTATTGATTAATAAAAAAGGTAAAAACGTAAGCAATAAAATACTAATTGCCTGGACCTTCAATTTTGCACTGCACTTTTCCATTCTTTTCCTGGCAAGCCGGGCAATACTTCTGCAACCGGTTAACTGGGGTTTTATTTTAGGAATTGTACTTGTTGCACATACACCCTTTCTTTTTCTGTATACAAAGTCGCTTACCCAAAGAAACTTTAAACCTGACTTCAAGAATTTATCTTATTTCGGATTTGTCCTGATATACATAGCTACTTTCATTCCAAATCTGATGCTCAGTCAGGAAGCACGAATGGAGCTGGTTTACAACAAGCAAAATATGGACTACCATACTTTTGTGCCGATGATTACTTTGCTGTTTTGCCAGGTTTATTTTCTTATTCGCACGATCATTTTACTGATAAATCATCAGCACCGGATTAAAAGCGAGTTTTCTTATGAGGAGTCCATAAATTTAGCCTGGATCAAACACATCGTTTATGGATTTGCTTTTATTATCGTTATCAGTTTCATTGCCTATGGACTTGTTTCGGCCCAAATTATTTCAATATACCAAATGGATTCATCCATCATCGTCGTTAATATGATTCTGTTTTTCTACATCGCCTATCGCGGCTACAACCAGCGAACGGTTTATTTAACTAAAGAAAAACCAGAATCGGGTCAAACAGAAATCCAGGCCGGTGAAAATATTGATGTCCCAAAAGAATCAGTTGCGGATGCTAATCTTTCAGAAAAAGATCCTAGAATGGAAGAACTTATTTCCTTAATGAAAAAGGAGAAGCTTTATCTTGACCCGGAACTTAATGTTGGTGATCTGGCAAATAAACTCGGGATACATTCCCATCAGCTTTCAAAAATGGTTAATTCACAGTTGAACAGGAACTTCTTTGAATTCATAAATGAATATCGTGTTGAAGAGTTTAAAAAGCTGGCCACTGATCCAAAAAACAAACACATTTCAATTTTGGGCCTTGCCATGGATGCCGGCTTTAATTCGAAAGCCACCTTTAACCGCATTTTTAAAAGCACTACCGGCCTCACTCCTTCCGATTTCAGAGCTGGTTTTAAATTCTGAAAACATCCCGTCTCATCCTCCAGGTATGGAAGTCTCAATACCAAAACAGTCAAAATAAGCCGTCTCATTTCACAATGAGAAAGGCCACATAACACACAGTATTTCTGGTAATTATACTTTCCTGAGACCTCTTTAGGTCTTACCATCGAATCCTGAAACGATTGACCTCTTTTCTCATCCTACTTTTGATCCATGAAAGTTTAAATCAAAAAATTATCATCATGAAAGTAGAAGAATTATCAATGTATGGGAAAGCATTAACAATGCCTAAAAAGGGGTTGAAGAAACAACAGAAAGTAGTTTTTAATTTCCTAAGAAAAGAGTTCGGTTTATTTGGCCTCTTCCTTATTATGATGGGGGTCAAAAAACACACAAAAAGAATTAAAAAAGAATATCCTGAAGCCATTCTCAGAGCAGAAAGTATTGGTAAGGATATGGACAAACAGCTTTGCATGTTGGGAGGACTGTTTTTCTCCATTGCCGATAAAAAAGGGAAAAAATATGCTAAGGAATTCATGACAAAAATGTTCATGAATGTTGCTTCTGTGTCGATGCCTGCTATTTATCAATTGGATGAGCTTATAAAATGTGAAGGCGATGTTTTTGACAATTTCAAAAAGTTCAATCGTGCCATGTTTACAGAGATCGACCGCATTGGAACCTGGAAGAACAGTGGCTTTTATGAAACGGAAGATCTGCTTGAGTTCAAAGTTACCTCGTGCATGAACATGGAACTGTTCGAAGCAATCGGGTGCCCCGAAATCGGCACACTGGGTTGCGATCACGATCTTGCCGGATTTCCCTTAATAGAAGATGTTGTTAACTGCGAATTCCGACGTCCTTGTACGCTTGCAAAAGGTGGCGATTGCTGTCATTTCTTCTTCCACCGAAAAGGAACAGCACCGAATACCGCTTACCTGAATAAATAAACGTAATCCAAGATCTAAACTAAAAATCATGAAAACTAAAAATGAAATAAGCAGCTTAAGGATTGTTGGAGGAATGACGGCAGTCGGCTTCCTTGTAGGACTTTTCTTCCTGCACATCTCCGTACAGATTCTTTTAGCTTCAGTAATCATTGGAATTGGTATCGGGCTGGTACTAAGCCCGGTTTTTCCTTCTAACAATTAAGGCAATGAAAACAAATCCGAATAAATATCACGATGAAAAAGAGTATAAAAATGCCATCGGAGTTTATCCTGTCCTCAGAGTTTACATCATAATTTATGCTCATGCATCATCCATGATATCAACATACGAAACTTTACATTCTTTTCGTCATGGTTGATTATACCTGCATCACGGTTTGCCTGACCTTTACCACATGAAAAATCAGAAACAAAAAAACAAGAAAACAAAAAGCATTATCAAAAATTAAAAATCAAATTCATGAAAACAATTAAACAATTTTTAAAAGTAGTTCTTGCGGCAATCGTTATAATTATTGTTGCCAAAACAAACGTGTATTCACAATGGAAACCGCAAAATTTAAATGTTGCATTCCTTTCTGAATCTGTCTCGGTTCCTTTTGGACAAATCGTCACGAATCCGGCACATCCGGGAGTAAGTGTTGGTACCGATTTAATGGTAAAAGACCAAACTTCGTGGTACAGATCATTCGGCCTTGAAGCCGGATATTATTATCATGAGCTTTACGAACATGCCATCATGCTCGATGGTGTTTACAAATTTGGCTACACCTTTAATTTCAAATTAAGGGCAAACCTTACGGGCGCACTGGGTTACAAACACTCCATTCTGTCGGGCGACACCTATGTATTAAAAAGTGGGGAGTACGTGGAAAAACAACATCCGGGAAAACCGCAGGTAAATACCAAACTAGGTTTTGGACTGGCCTATCCGGTAACTGACAGATTCAGTTTAACCGCTGACTATCAGGGCATGATCGCCATTCCTTATTCACCCGACCAGGGAATGCCTTTTGCTACGCACGCCTTGATCAAAATAGGTACCTCATTCAAATTTTAAACAATTAAAAACCAGAAAATAACAACAAAATGAAAACAAAAAGTATCATAACAATTATTGGATTATTCCTCACCGCAACATTTATTTCTTGCGAAAAAACAGAATTTGATCTACCCGTAGCGGATAGCTCCAGCTACGAAAATACTGATCATCCAAAAGCCGACAGCTACCAGCTGATTATTGACGATTTACTGGCAGCAGGTGTACCCGGAGCCAGCGTAACCGTTCGCTCTCCCGAAGGAATCTGGTGTAATGCCGGCGGCAAAGCCGATTTGAAAAATAATATTGATTTAAATGCAGGTCATTCACTTCGGGCAGGAAGCATGTCGAAAACATTTGCGGCAACTACCATCCTCATTTTACAGGATGAAGGCATCCTGTCAATCGATGACAAAATCAATAAATATATTCCTCATCGAATTACCGATAAGATTGAAAATGCAAATGACGTTACCATCCGACAGTTGCTAAATATGACTTCGGGAATCAGGGACTATTATGGCCTAAAATCGATGTTGGAAATTTTAAATTTATCAAGTGTAAAGAAATCTGCAGAAGAAAACCTTAAAGCTATTTACGATAAACCGGCAAATTTTAAACCTGGCGAAAAAAATCTGTATACAAATGCAAATTATCTTCTGGCAGCTCTTGTTATAAAATATGCTACGGGTAAAACTGCAAACGAAGTAGTTCAGGAAAAGCTTATTGATCGTTTCGGACTGTCTAACACTTACATTTCAACTGCGCAACCGGCGAATATGTCTCGTTCGTACATCGATATTTACGACGATGGTTATATGAAAGATGTAACGAAAATCGACAATAATGCTGTTGGTGGTGAAGATATGCTGGATGGGGGAATCATCAGTTCACCGTACGATTTATCGAAATTTCTCGAGTTGCTCATGCATGGTGAAATTCTCACAGAGAATTCCTTGAACCAAATGAAGGAATTTCGCGGATTAACAGAACTGGTAGAGGATATGGAATACATTAAAGGCTATGGTTTAGCCCTTATGAAATTGGAAACCGAACATGGAACTGCCATTGGCCATTACGGAAATGTGCATGGCTTTACCGGCTTAATGTTCTATTTCCCTGAAGCAGACATTACATTGTCCATCATAGTAAATGGTCACTCCTACAAAATGCAGGAGGTATTGGAAAGGGAAGGAATCTTTAATCATCTTTTTTAAGACCATAAGCCATGAAAACATTTAAACAGATTTTTACAGCCGTCCTATTAATTTTGACATCCATCGCCTTTTTCGGATGCGATGAAGAAGTCTACGACATGGACGAACCGGGCAACCTGGTTCCGGAAACTGTTGCCGAAGATCCTTTATTACCCAGGATTGAAATTAACGGCACCATATTTCATGCAGAAACTTTTGGCGATATAAATAATCCTGTCATCATCTTTTTGCACGGAGGTCCGGGAAGCGATTACAGAGCAATGATCAGTCAGATAGGAGTTGAAAATGCGTCCCGTTATCCGGATGAAAGAACCATCACCAACGGCGGATTAAGTCAGTTACAAGATGAATATTTCTGTGTTTTTTATGATCAGCGTGGAGCCGGACTTTCACCTCGCTATGATAAAGGCGAAGTTAACTTCGATCTTTATGTTGAAGATCTGGATGCCATAATTGACTATTACCTGAACAAAAAATCAAGGGAAACCGGAATTCAGGAAAATCAGGTCTACCTGTTTGCCTGGTCTTATGGCGGTACACTTGCTACAGGATATATAAACAAGCACCCCGAAAAAGTTAAGGATATTGCCATGTACGAACCGGGGCCATTGACCAAAGAAGCTTATGACTATTTCATAGAGCATACTACTTCTCCTCTTACCCAAATCGGGAAAGATTGGTTGGAACAATATCTACTGTCGCACGATCATTTAACGTCCGACGCCCATGCAAGGGCTGATTATCAAATGCTTTTGGGTGCATTCCGTTCAAATCCGCAATTTCACGAAAACATCAATTGTCCGTTGTGGCGCATGGGAACACTGGTAAGTAACGAAGACCTGGAAAAGCAGAACAGGGATAATACGTCCAATCTTTCAGCCTTTACGGGTAAAATGCTGTTCATCAGCGGCGAACTAACCCGTAAAGAATATCCCGGATACAAGGATATTCAGATGTCTTGTTTTCCGGAGAGCGAATTTATTGAAGTTGCCGGTGTTGGGCATACAGGGCCATGGGAGAAACCTGATGAAATTGCCACCGACATCAGAAACTTTTTTGAGCATCAAAGTTTAAACAATTAAAAATGACCGTGATGAAAAAAATGATAATACTAATGATAAGTCTGTTGATCATCGGAAGCATGCGGTTAACAGCGCAAAGCGTGATATTCAACGACAATACAATCCGGAACAGTATCTATATGAGAACAGGAATTGAACCGGCAAGTATGATAGCCTTTGGATACCAGAGAAATCTGAATCCTAAATTTATAAAACCAACTATTACAACCTTCGCAGAATGGAATTTTTCAGCGTTTAGGTTTAGCCCAAAAAATTCGGAAGTAAAGGTGGGAGGAGTTGCACCGCTCTTGCAAAAGAACAGTTTTAAAATTGTAAATAACCTGAATCTTTCCGCCGGGAGTGTTTCAACGACTCATTTCGAATCAAAAAAGTTTGCAGTTGCTGATGAGGTAGCCTTAGGATTCTACAAACCAAAGTGGTTTTTTGCATTGACCGCTGAATATGAAAAAATATACCTTAACCACATAGAGCACACTGATTTTTACAGAGAAAACTATTACGAAGATGCTGTTGACGGTTGGTATAAAGGTGCCGGCGGAATGTTTCAGTTTGGCCTGGAAACGGGTAGAACATTTTTCGAAAAATACGATGTACATGTTGAACTAAAAGTACCTTTTACAGAGCGTTTTAATAGTTACGGAGGTTCTCCTGCTCACTTAAACCTGGCAATAGGATACAGATTTTAATCACAGTAAAAAACCAAAATCATGAAACGAATCATCCTTACAACAGTATCGCTTATGCTCGCAGCATTAGCCACATTCGGGCAAACCAGCACTCAGATTGAGAAAGGTAACGATGCTCTGTTTAACCGTCATTCTGTTCAGGTGAATATCGCCGGACTGGCTTTTGAACGTTACGGCATTGCATATGAGTTGCGCTTGACTCCGCAACATGCCCTGTTTTTCCAGGGAGGAGGTTCATTCCCGCGTATTTCAGAGGAGGAAGAATATGGTTTTGGAATTCACTATAAATATTTTTTACCCGCCGTCAGCGACGCCCGGTTTCTGGGGCTGTTTAAATCAGCTTACCGGAATACTTATCTGGATTTCAATGTTCGGTATATGAACCTCGACGGAATTCATGAAGACGCCACGTTCCAATTCGATTCCTTTTTTATTGGCCCCGGCATCGGGCAAACCTATGTGTGGAATTCGGGCTTCACAATTAGTTACTGGCTCGGTTACGGCCCACCAATCGGAGCAAACTTCAAATGGAATGATGCTGTACCGACTGACGGAGATTCCTGGGCTAAAACATACAAGTACGCTTCGGGTTTGGATTTCGGCCTGTCAATCGGGTACTCGTTTTAAATTCTAGAAAACATCAGGAAACAGAAAGTCTTAAAACAATTAAAAGCCAAAAAAATAAAGTCATGAAAACAAAAATATTGTCATTAATGATCGTGGGTGTACTCAGCGCAAGCTGCTCTGTAAATCACCTGCGTAGTAGTGATACCCAATTGTACCACCCACCTGTAAGCTCTAAGAGAGTTGAGGTCTATTCAACCGACCAGGCTACAAGGCCATACACTGTAATTGGCGAAGTTGTCGCCAGCGTTGATGCCTGGGGAACCGGCAGATCTTCCGTAAAACATCTGAAGAAGGAAGCTGCAGAACTGGGTGCCGATGGTATCGTTAACCTTCGTTTGGAAATTGGTTCGGGCATACTGGCGAACGCGGTAACGGCTTCCGGAACAGCTGTGCGGTTTGAAGAAAAAGCTGTTAAATAGATATAGCCATGAAATTAAAAGTAATCACTACCGCAATAATCGCACTACTGCTAAGCAGTTGTTTTTATGCGTATTATCCGCAAACAGGAAGCGAAACCTACAGTTCTACTCAGGTTGAGGACATAGAAATTTATTCTGGCGTACCGGAGCAAGAATATGTTGTACTGGGATCTATTGCCGCCGATGCCATCGGTGATGCTGATGATGCTGTTAATCAGATGAAAAAGACGGCTGCCAAACTGGGAGCCGACGCTGTAATTAAGGTACAGTTCACCACCAAATCAACTTGCGGGGGAGAAGGCGTTTCGGGAGTTGCAGTTAAAATGAAACCAAATGCTGTAGCATTAGTACAGTACGATAGAATGAAAACCGAATGATTTCAACTAACAAAGCCACAAAAACCGCAGGTGCGCTATTTCTTACTGCAATGGTAAGCAGCCTCGTTGGTGGCGGATTAATAGAAACCGCCAAACAACAATCGATACTGCTTGCCGGGGCGATTCTGGAAGCGATCAATGCCGTTTCTGTTCTGGGAATCGGAATTTTACTTTTCCCGGTATTGAAAAAGGTATGGAAAAGTGCAGCTTTTGCTTATCTGGGATTCAGAAGCGTGGAAGCACTGGTTTGTTTGTCTGCCGCTATTCTTCCACAACTAGGACTAATCAATGCAGCGAACCTGCGCAGCTTTCACACCGGGACGCTGATACCACTGTTCTTTTGTGGTGGCGCGCTTATCTTTTATACTGTCCTGTTTAAATACCGTCTCCTCCCCCACTTTATCAGTATTTGGGGTTGGATCGGTGTCTTGCTGATAATTTATCTGAATGTATATCAGCCACAGGGAGAAGAAGCTATGCTGCTTGCATTACCCATTATTTTGAATGAAATATTCATGGGCATTTGGCTGATTATAAAAGGATTCAATCTCAAAATAAAAATTATAAAACCATGAAAACAACTAACAAAATAGATGTACACCATCACATTTTTCCAAAAGAGTATGTAAATGCTTTAAAAGACGTTGGTGTGAAAAACTCATTAGGAGTAGATTTTCCAAAATGGACGGTAGAAACCTCTTTCAAAAAAATGAAAGAAAACGGGATCAAAATTGCCATGTTATCCATTTCATCACCCGGAGTTTATTTTAAAGGGATTGATTTTCCGGATGGGTTTTCTGAAAAACTGGCCCGGATAACAAACGAAATCATTGCCGAGACTAAACATAAATACCCGGAAAGTTTTGGCGGCTTTGCGACTATTCCAATGTTAAACCAGGAAGCTGCCATTGAGGAACTAAATTATACGCTCGACACGCTGCATTTAAATGGAGTTTGTCTGTTGACCAACTATTCGGGGAAATATTTAGGAGATGAATCTTTTGAACCATTTTTTAAAGAATTAAACAAGAGAAACGCAGTAGTTTATATTCATCCAAACGATCCGGGAGAAGCATTTGACTTTAAACTGGGAATTCCCAATGCTTTGATTGAAGTAACTTTTGATACTACACGTGCAGTGGCAAACATGATGTATCGTGGTGTTTTGGACAGGTATCCGAACATCAAATACATTTTGTCGCATGGAGGAGGAACAATTCCATTTTTAGCCTGGCGTTTGGCTGGAATTCAATATGGTCAGAAAGGGAAAAAGCCGCCAATCATCCGGACGTTTTATGATTTCCTTGTTAATGGCGAACCAACCAAAGGATTAAACCATTTGAAAAAGATGTACTACGATACGGCAGTTGTTTCAGGTGACTATGCTGTTAAAACTCTCCAGGCTTTTGCTGGTCCCGATAACATCGTTTTTGGTAGTGACCTGTGTATTAACAAGCTGGCAGCAATAACCACGAAAAATCTTAAAAAGGACGGCGATTTCACCGAAGAAGAATACAACAAAATGTCATATCGCAATGGTTTGAACTTATTCCCGGAATTTGAGAAATTATATAATTAGTTGGCTATGAATGATCAAAGCAAAGAAACATACTGGAGTCAGTATGTTGACGAATTCGAACAGAAACAACAGCACGTTGTGGGAGATAATATTTTGTTTCTCATGAAGGATGAGTTATTAAAAGAACAAGATTTGGGCGAAGTGCTTGAATTGGGATGCGGAACCGGATTGTTCACGGAAGCCCTGCAAAAAGTCGCTGGAAAAGTGCTTGCAACTGATTTCTCGGAAGAAATGGTTACAGCTGCGCAAGAAAAAAGAGCGAATCTGAAACATGTGAAATTTGAAAAAGCCAACGCACTCAACCTTGAATACGGGGATGCTAGCTACGATACCGTTTTTATGGCCAACCTGATACACGTGATTGGTAATGCTGAAAAGCTGATACACGAAAGTAAACGGGTCCTGAAAAAAGAAGGTAGGTTGATCATCACATCATTTGCCATCACCGAAATGAATTTCTTTGCCCGAATGGCAATGGGAATTCGATATATCAAAACGTTTGGGAAACCTTCGGATGATGCCACCAGGGAAAAAACGACACGAAAAAGTGTTGAGAAACTGCTCATCAGTAACGAGTTTGAAATCACTAAAAGCGTGCTTCTGGGGAATAAGTCGAAAGCATTTTTTATTAGTTGCATCAAACGTTAACATCTACTAACTATTGATGTACTCCGGATTCAAAATCTCATTAGTCCAACCGGATCACTAATGAACTAACACATGAGTCTTAAATTCCAATTTCTAAAAACTTAACTTTTAAAATATGACAACAGATAGAACAATTAGATTATTAAAAATTGCATTCTGGATAGGTGCAGTAACCGATGCACTCGCAGCGATAATTATGATTTTTCCGGATTTACGAGTGCTCATTTTTGGTTCAGAAAATGAAGTAATAACACCCGATTACAGATATGCACTTGGAATGGGTGCATCATTAATGGTTGGTTGGACAGTGCTTTTAATATGGGGCAGTTTAAAACCGGTTGAACGCAGAGGACTTTTAGTATTAACTGTTTTCCCGGTAATCAGCGGAATTGTACTGGCCCAGATTTATGCGGTGTCCAGTGGTTATATTTCCCTGAAAAACATCCTTCCAGTTTGGATACATCTCACCCTGATTAGTTCCTTTTTTATGTTCTCCTATTTTAGTTCAAAAAGATGGAGTCAAACATAAGGTGAAAATACTCGTAAATTGAAGTCGCAACATAATATGAAGAAACATTTTGTATCTATTGACGAGAAGGTAAAACTCTGGATTGAAACACTTGGAGATAGCGGTAATGAAGCCTGCCTGTTGATTTCAGGCGCCGGTGCCAATTCATCGTTTTGGTCGGAAAGATTGTGCAGGCACTTGGCTGAAAAGGATTTTTTTGTGATCAAATACGATCATCGCGATTTTGGCTACTCCACAAAAATTGATTTTACACAGCATCCATACGATTTTATGCAACTGGTAAAGGATGCTGTCGCGATATTGGATACGCTGCAGGTTGAAAAAGCCCACATTGTTGGCCACTCAATGGGCGGTTTTATTGCTCAATTAATGGCCATTCATTTTCCTGATCGGGTAATTTCCATCATTTCAGCCTCAGCCTCTACAAACTCTCCCTTAGTGCCACCGCCACCTGATAAAACCTGGAAGATTTTCATGGAAAACAGTCCAGCAAATGATTTCGAAAACGACCTAAGCGGTTTTATGAGGATTTGGGAATACCTGAACGGAACCGCCCGGTTCGACCGGGAACTGGCTGTTGATTATACCCGGAATCTGTACGAAAGACAGGCAATCATTGGCGCTCTCGGCGAATCGCATGTTAAAGCACAGGCCAGTTTGAGCGACAGATCGGAGATATTGAAATCAGTAGATAAACCGGCTCTAATCATCCATGGTGAAGAGGATTACCTGGTTGATAAATACGGCGGCATTCAAACGGCAGAAAGCCTTCCTAAATCGAAACTGGTACTGATCCCGAAAATGGGACACATTCCATTTAACAGGGAAATTCTTGACCGTTTTGAAAGTGAAATCATTCAGTTTATCAGCCGGAATTGGATTCGCTAACAGCCTGATGAATGCCCCATAGCTTTTTTTGCAAGGGATTAAGTCGTAAATTGAATAGGAACTGTACCAGAAAATACGCGAGCTATGGATGATAAAAGCAGTTACGACAAAATCAGTTGGTGGATCAGAAATAACAAAGTCACAGCCTCATTAATTTTTATCGGAGCGGTTATTATCGCGCTGTCTACATTTACCGATGCAGCCCGAAACCTGCTTGATGTATTCCAGCAGGAGAAACGCCCTGAAATTAACGGCGTGTGGTCGGCAGAGCTGGAATACGACTGGCCCGGATCGAATTATACCGAGACCTTTGTGTTTGAAGGCGAAGGCGAAGAATTACATGGCACAGCAACATTTTTAAAACGCAAACACATCATCCAGGAAGGTACCTTAACGAACAACCGGCTGGAATTCATTACAAAAACAAAAGAGATTTCGAGTAGCTGGGATTCCGGTGAATCAAAAGAAGCAATCCATCATTATTCAGGTAAAATTACCGAAGACGGGATACAATTTATTATGCAAACCGAAGGCGGAGTCTCTCTTCATACTCCCATTGAGTTTACCGCTAAAAAAATTCCGGATCCGGTTGAATAGGAAGCCTGATTTCTAATCAGATAAATTAGTTGCCCTTTAAAAGATTGAATATCTTTAGTGGATGCAATTCTCTCGGTCATATTTCATTTTATTATTTTTTTTGGTTCTGAATTTCCATTGTGCTTCAGCTGATCGTGCCTTAAAAACCGGCCTGTGGCAGCGTTTCGAAATCAGTATCGAAAATTCTTCGTGGCAAGGAAATCCTTTTGACATTATCCTGGAAGCAACATTTGTCAGTCCTTCAGGCAGAAACCTGCACCACCTTGGTTTTTATGCCGGTGAGCATACCTGGAAAATCTATTTTATGCCCGACGAGAAAGGTAAGTGGACATATCATACACATTCGGATGACGAAGATCTGAACAACAAATCGGGCAAATTTACCTGCATTCGTTCGAACCTGGATGCTCCTTTGATCTGTGACGGAAAACAATGGAGACTAAAGAATGGAAAAGGTGATTTTCCGGTAGTTTGGAATCCGGCTTACCCCGATGGAACGCATTGGGGATATAGAGCGAACAGTGTTTCAGACCCGGATATTGAAGCGGCGCTTGATTTCGCCGAACAGGTTGTTGGCGCAAGATTGTTGGGTATCGGCGAGCTGCTAATAGCTCCATATGACTGGGCAAAAGACTGGCCTCAAAGTGCAGTACCCTATGTTAAAGGCAAAGAAGGAGATGAATTCTTTTTGCCTTTCTGGGATAATCTTAACGAAAGGATGGACGCCGCCCGCGGCCGAAATATGGGCGCTTATATCATGCTGTACAGCGATGATGCATTGACTCCTGATAATTTTGGAATAACTCCCCATTCTGAAAAAGAATTGCGTTTTCTCCGATATGTGATCGCGCGTTTGGCATGTTATCCGCATATTTTATGGGACACCGGAATTGATATTGGCGAGTACCGGAATAACGATTGGATAAACTGGTTTGCTGAATGGTTTACCAAGCACGACGCCTGGAAGCATCCGGTAAGCAGCAGATCAGGTGGCGGCAGTGGCGGCATAATGCCCGAAAAAGGTAGCTACTACAGCCTCGGCGGTGCATCTCTTCCCAGTCGTGCCGAGTTGCTAAACTATTTGTCAGAAACTAAGGAGCCCATTGCACAAACCGATCACTGGCGGCCTTTTATCAGCCGGGGAAACTGGAACCTCAAAAAGCTCAGGATTGCCACCTGGCGATGCGGCCTAACAGGAGCTCAGGCATTATTCCCCGATTTTAACCAGGGAAATATTCAGTTTGATCAGCTTGAACAGGGCGCCCGGGAAATCGGAATTGCAACAAATTTCTTTAAAAATGAACTTCGATCAGACTTGTTGGAGCTGGCCCCGCACGATGAACTGCTGATATCAGACAGGGAGGTCATCCTTTCTGGCCGTCCGGGCAAAGAATATGTTGTTTACGATGAAGAAGGTGTTGGCTTTGGCATTGACTTTTCCAGCACTAAACAGACGTTCAGGAGTGAATGGTACAATCCGCGCAGTGGTGAAAAAATACCCAATGGAAAAATTACCGGCGGTAAAATTCAATCATTTACAGCGCCGACTGAAGGATCCGATTGGATTTTGCATGTTTACCTTCAATAAGCCGCTTAGCTTCTAATTTAGCCGGCCTTAGACTATCCGTTTAAAGCTGCAAAATAAAAAGTTTTGTACCGAACCGCTTGGTGTGATGTGATCCCGGGTAAAACATTCCAGCTTTTCGAATCGGGCCTTAAAAACCTCAGTAAGTTCTGTTTCGCCGTACTGCTTAACCTGTAAACCGCTGCATGCTTCAGGTCCGTTATTCGAGAAAGTACCGATTATCAAATAGTTCGATGCGCAAGCATTTACAAGCTCTACATATTTTGCGATGTCGTTTTCATCGGTAAGAAAATGAAAGAGCGCTCTGTCGTGCCAGACTTCGTAAGTGGTTTTCGGAATAAATTCCCGGATATCAGATTCAATCCAGGTAACCAGAGCAGCACGTTCTCCCAGTCGCTTTTTTGCTTTTTCCAGTGCCGTCCCTGAAATATCGAGCACATGCACATTCTCAAAACCGGCATCCAGCAAATGATCCACAAGTTTGCTGTCGCCTCCGCCAACATCGATAATATTCGATGATTTATCCAGTTCAAAAGCCTGAATAAAGTCGAGTGAAGTTTGAGGAGTTTCCTGGGTCCAGCTTACCTGGTGTGGTTCTTTGCTGAAATAGACATGCTCCCAGTGTTGTTTAAAATTTACTGCCATACTATTTGTTTCGAATTTGAATTCCCGGAATAGGCCGGAGGCGCATATAGAATGATTTCTTACCACCAGCAAAAAGCCGTAAAAAAAGTACATCAGCCTGCAAGTTTTAAAGCTTTGCAGACAGATGTACTTTCCGGCGATTACTTTCTAATGAAGAATAACGCCTACTTCAGCCGCCGAGCTGTAAAAGCTGTTGCCTACTTCGCGTAAAGCAGTAATTCTGAAATAGCGTGCTTTCTCCGGTTGGTCGAACATTTTTTCCTGACGACGCCTGCTGTTCCAAAAATGGCCTTTATCTACAACTGTTTTCCAGTTTCTACCATCGAGGCTCACCTCCAGGTTGTATTCGGCAATACGTCCGTTGCTTTGCTCCTGACGCGGCAAATATTCGAATCCGATAATGTTGAGTGCTTCCCCCATATCCACCTGGATAAAGTGAGGATGACCCAACTTTTCGTCACGCCAGTCGGAATGCCAGAAAGTTTCAGGATTGTTATCAATGGCCGCCTCCGGGCCTTCTCCGGGATAACTACAATCAGCAGTGGCTTTCCACTTCGATTTATTGATGGCAAAAATCTGCGAAACGCGGTTACTTCGCATCTTCCCTTGCACTTCGGCATAGGTTTCAATTTTTCCTCCTTTTGCCAGATCGATCGGCTTTTTGTAACGCTCCGTTTTTCCGTCGTTTATCGAATAATAAACCGTCGCGCCTTTTTCGGAGTTCAAGCTTACAAATCCGTCTTCATCGCGCACGATTTCGGGTGCCAGCGCCAGCGACAATTCTTTGGCAATGTATTTTTCTGCAGCGTAGTCGAATATTTCCTTTTGCTGAAACTGAACCGGTTTGTAAGTAACGCTAAAACGATAGATGCCACTGCCGGCAACATATTGCGGAAGAACTCCGGGGCCACAGGTTGCCGTTCCCAGTCCACCAACCACATCGTCGTAATTCACCGTAACGAAATCAGCTTCATCAAGCTCGTTCATGTGGCGGGCGCGGGTAATGTCTTTGTCGTCGTAGGGATAAGCGCTGAAATTCATCGGATTCGATCCGTTCATCATTAATCCGATTCCTTCCATGTTGGTAACTGCAGCCCAACGCACATCGGTTTGATTGCAGTTATCCTGCGGTACCACCATGTTGTGGTCGTATAATTCTTCTGCAGTAGAGCTATAGAAATCGAATTTACCACCGCTTTTTCGGTCGGGATAGGTTGAAACGCCACCCAAACCATACCAGTTCAGTTGATCGAACGAGCGCGACATTTTCATTTGCAAACCAACTTTGGCAACTGCCGACACTCTGTCGGGCAGATTCACCTCGGTGGAAACAGTGAATGTTCCATCGCCAAAAACCTGGTATTGAATAACCGCATCAAATTCCAACATGGTACTTTTCAGTGTAAGCGGAATAATCACCAGGTAAGTTCCGTCTTCCGATTTTTTTACGTTAGCTGCTCCGGCAATCTGTTCCAGGTTATCAAGCCCTGCTGAAGACCAGGCGCGCATTCCGTTTCGGTCGCGAACATCGTTTTCTGTTGGCGGACGGAAGAAGTTGAGTTTTGGCCCTTGTTTCATTAACTCTTTTCCATTAAGCAGATAAGATGAAATGATACCGGTTTTAGAATCGATGGTGAGGCTAAAGTTTTTGCCTTTGATGATATTGGCATTCCCGTTTTGCGCCACTGAAAGATCACCTGCATTTTCGACAATTGTATAATCCTGCGATTGCAGAGGCAATTCAAACTCTTCCCAGGCCTGCTCGTGTCCTTTCATCACTAAACCGTTTCGCTTTTTGTTGATCATCGAAAACTTCAGCACATATGTTTGTCCGGCTTTGGGCTGATCCAAATCAGGGAACTCAATAGAAAAAGCTTTAGTAGTCTGCGGTGCAACATCCGGGGCAGGCATCATTCCGTGTGCAACAATTCCTTCAGCATTCTTGATGGTCCACATAAATGCGAACTCATTCAGGTTCGTAAAGAAGAATTTATTCTGAATAGTAAATTTACCGGCACTCAGATCTGCTGCTTTTATCGAAATATTCTGATAGACTTTTTTTGCTTCATACAATTGAGGATTTGGAATCCGGTCGGGATTCACCAAACCGTTGATGCAAAAGCTGTTGTCGCTTGGCATATCTGTTCCGTAATCGCCTCCGTAGGTAAAATACATTCTGCCATTTTCATCCACTTCGCGTAATCCCTGGTCAACCCAGTCCCAGATACAGCCACCCTGAAGAGCAGGATAAGCTTCAATAACATCCCAGTAATCCTGCAAACTTCCGCAGCTGTTTCCCATGGCATGTGAGTATTCGCAAAGAATCAACGGACGATCCGGATTCCCTTGTGCGTAATTGGCAATACCATCGATTCCCATATACATCGGGCAGAAAATATCGGTGTGTGCTTCCAAACCGGCACGTTCATACTGTACCGGCCGGCTTTGATCGCGCTCCTTAATCCAGGCTGCATCATTCACGAAATTAATGCCGTCGCCGGCTTCATTCCCAAGCGACCACACAACGATACATGCGTGGTTTTTATCACGTTCTACCATTCGCTGAGTGCGGTCGAGGTGCATTGGTCCCCACTCGGGTTGTTTAGCCAGACTTTCTTCGCCATAACCCATTCCGTGCGATTCGATATTGGCCTCATCAATGATGTACAGGCCATAAAGATCACACAAAGCATAAAACTCCGGATCATCGGGATAGTGGCAGGTGCGCACCGTATTTATATTGAATTCCTTCATCACCTGAATATCTTTCAGCATCAGTTCGCGGCTGATCACGTGCCCAAGATCAGCATCGTGTTCATGACGGTTTACACCTTTCATGTAAATGGGCTGACCGTTTACCAGCAGCTGTCCGTTTTTAATTTCAGAGGTGCGGAAGCCAATATTTTGAGACAAGGCCTGAAGAACATTTCCGGCATTGTCTTTCAGCACTATCATCAGCTTATACAGGTTTGGCTGCTCGGCCGACCATTTCAAAGGATTTTCAACGGTTGTTTCGAATTGAAAATGTGTTGCTTCGGCTCCAACTTTCTGCGATGCCGACAAATCAATCAGCTTTTCATCGCCATTCATTGTAGTTACCAACGCTTCAACAGTATAGTTTTCACCGTTTTGATCGCCCTGATTTTGTACCTCCACATCCAGCGAAAAAGTTCCGTTGGTGTAGGCTGCATCCAATCCGGCAAGTACAAAATAGTCGCGGATATTTACTTTTGGTGTTGCCAATAAATAAACATCGCGCTCAATACCACTTATACGCCAGAAATCCTGGCATTCGAGGTACGATCCGGTACTCCAGCGGTAAACTTCGAGCGCCAGTGTATTTTCACCTGATCTGACGTATTTTGTAAGATCAAATTCTGCGGGCGTTTTTGAACCTTCGCTGTAACCCACTTTCTGTCCGTTCACCCAAATATAAAAGGCTGATTTTACGGCTCCGAAATGAATTTTAATCTGTCTTCCATCCCAGTTTTCAGGAATGGTAAAATCGCGGCGATAACTTCCTACCGGATTGTATTCATGTGGAATAGTTGGCGGATTCGGGCGTTCTTTTTTGATCTCCCAGAACGGATAACGGGTGTTTACATAAATGGCTGTATCAAAACCTTCACGTTCCCAGTTGGCCGGAACGGGAATATCAGCCCACTCACTCACGTCGAAATCTTCACGGTAAAAATCGAGCGGCCTGCTTTCGGGATTAACGGCAATATTAAATTTCCAAATCCCATTGAGTGAACTGTAAAATTCTGATTCGCTTGGATTGTTGTCAAGCGCTTTTGACTCGGTTTCGAATGGAATAAAATGGGCATGAGGAGCAAGTCTGTTGATGTTAAAAACAGCAGGATTCTCCCAATCATTTAATTCCTGCGCAAAAAGAATAGAACTGCTAAATAATGCCAGCAGAATGAGGCAAGTAATTTTAGACATAATACCAGGTTTATTTGATTTATTTACGGCGCTAAAAATAATACAAATTACCGAGTAGCATAAAAAAAATATGTCGACCTACCTTATTCTTTCATTGAATTTGCTGCGGTCATCCTTCCGGAAAAAGGGAGTAATAAAAAGCCCCTTCTTCAAACTGAATAAGAGGCTTGTATTTCTTTTGCTGCCAACTGTATTCCAGTTGGGCAATAAACCGGTTTATACTAACTGCACATCTTTCACAATCTCCTGCCCTTTCTGAATGGCTTCGAGATTAAGCGGAATGAGTTTATGATAACGTTCGGGCAGCGATTTCTCCAGGCCTTTTTCCACGTTATCAAGCGAAAGAATCGGGCGCACTTTCAGGTAGCTGCCAAAAACGATCATGTTGAACACTTTTGGATTCCCCATTTCAACCGCCGTTTTGGTAGCCTCAACTTTATAAATGTTGATATCGGTACGAGTTGGCGGATTGATCACACCATTCGGATCGTATAGCAAAGTACCACCGGGTTTCACGGCTTTCTCAAACTTATCCATACTTTGCTGATTCAGAATGATAGCAGTATCAAATTCCTGCAAAATAGGTGAACTGATGCGTGTATCGCTGACGATCACAGTAACATTGGCAGTACCACCGCGCATTTCGGGGCCATACGACGGAAACCAGGTTACTTCCTTATCTTCCATAATGCCTGAATACGCCAGGATCTTTCCCATCGAAAGCACTCCCTGTCCGCCAAAACCGGCTATAATCATTTCTTCTGTCATAGTTCCAAAATTTTAATTATCAGAATGTTCACCTTTCACACTGTCTTTCAGATCGCCAAGCGGATAATACGGGATCATGTTCTCTTCCATCCACTTGTTGGCATCTACCGGAGTCATTTTCCAGCCCGAGTTACATGTTGAAACCACCTCAACGAATGAAGTTCCCTTTTTATCCAGCACATTCTGAATGGCCTTTTTTATCGATCGTTTACATTTACGAACCGATGCCGGAGTATGCACGGCCTGGCGTGTAACATACGATGTTCCGGGCAATTGAGCGATCAGGTTGGTGATCTTCATCGGGTAACCGTTCAAATCGACATTACGTCCGTAAGGAGTAGTTGCGGTTACCATCCCTTCTAAAGTTGTTGGCGCCATTTGTCCGCCGGTCATTCCGTAAATTCCGTTGTTAATGAATATCACCAGAATGTTTTCGCCTCGGTTACAGGCATGCATAATTTCTGCCGAACCGATGGAGGCTAAATCGCCATCTCCCTGGTAAGTAAACACAAAATTTTCGGGGTTCAGTCTGGCGATTCCGGTAGCTACCGCCGGTGCTCTTCCGTGCGCGGCTTCCTGCCAGTCGATATCGATGTAATTGTAGGCAAAAACAGCACACCCCACCGGAGCCACGCCAACAGTTTTTTCCTGAATGCCCATTTCATCGATCAGCTCAGCCAAAATTTTGTGCACCACGCCGTGCGAGCATCCCGGACAATAGTGCATGACATCGTCGTTCAGCACTTCCGATTTCCCGTAAACGAGGTTTTCGGGTTTTAATATTTCCTGTAGATTCATTTTTCCCGGTTTAATAGCTTCTTTTAACTCCATAACTTAACTCCCATGAAAATTTTTCTTCCAGTGCTTCAACTACCTCGGTTGGTGTAGGGATAATACCTCCCATTCTTCCGAAGTGATCGACACGTGCATTACTTCCGGCTTCGTAAACCGCCAGTTTTATATCTTCAACCATTTGTCCCGCGCTCATCTCAACCGATAAAAATCCCTTGGTTTTACGCGCAAGTTCCTTAATCGCTTTATTCGGAAACGGGAACAAGGTAATCGGACGCAAAAGACCAACTTTTAATCCTTTAGCTCGTGCTACTTCAACTGCTTTCAGGCATACACGCGATGAAGTTCCGAATGCCACGATCACAAAATCGGCATCGTCGCACTGAATGGCTTCGTAGCGAACATCTTCCTCCTCCATTTTCCGGTATTTTTCCTGGAAACGAAGGTTGTTCTGTTCCATTTTCGCCGAATCCATTTCGAGCGAGGTAACTATATTCTTTTTACGTGAAGCCGTTTTCCCGGTTGTTGCCCAGTCGCCGTTCTTCTCCAATACTTCTTCTTTAGTCCAGCGGGGTTTGTAATCGGCCAGTTCAACCTTTTCCATCATCTGGCCAATGGCGCCGTCGGCTAAAATCATCGCCGGATTGCGGTATTTAAACGCCAGTTCGAAACCAAGATCAACAAAGTCGTTCATTTCCTGAACTGATGAAGGTGCCAGAACGATCATTTTATAATCGCCGTGACCGCCACCTTTTACCGCCTGGAAATAATCGGCCTGCGATGGCTGAATGGTTCCAAGTCCCGGTCCGCCACGTTGTACGTTTACAATAAGGCAAGGCAGTTCGGCACCGGCAATGTACGAGATCCCTTCTGCCATCAGGCTGATTCCCGGGCTCGATGAAGAGGTCATTACTTTTTTACCGGTAGCAGCTGCTCCGTACACCATATTTATTGATGCCACTTCGCTTTCAGCCTGCAAAACCACCATTCCGGTGCTGTTCCAGGGCTGGCGTGCCATCAGTGTTTCCATCACTTCCGACTGAGGTGTTATGGGATAGCCAAAATAGCCGTCGCATCCGCAGCGGATTGCAGCCTCGGCCAACACCTCGTTTCCTTTCATTAATTTTACTTCTCCCATATCTTGTTACTTGATATTTGATTCTTGATACTTGATCCTCGATTCTGGATACTGGTTTCTGGATACTTGATTCTTGATACTTGATTCTTGATACTTGATTCTTGATACTTGATTCTTGATAGTCGATTCCTGATCATTGAAATTCGATCCAGTATCAAGCATCTAAGATCTAGCATCTTTTAAATTTAGCTTGCCTTTACCCGATAAACAGTGATACAGGTATCGGGGCACACCACGCCACAATTGGAACACCCGATACAGGCATCCGGATCTTTCATGTACGAATAGTGATAACCTTTGCTGTTTACTTCCATATGCAGCGCCAAAACATCCTGCGGACAAGCTTCCACACAGAGGCTGCATCCTTTACAAGCTTCTTTGTCAACGACTACTGCTCCAATTACTCTTGCCATATGCTTAATATTTCTTTCAAATTTAGCAAACTGAGAATAGCAAAAAACCCATAAAAATCAGGTTCCTGGCCTTTTAAAACAGGCACTTTAAAATCTTAACACACAACGGATTTTTACTTTCAGATTCCAATTTTATCACAAGGTTTGTTGTTGAGTTCTCAGCTCTGTTCACAAAACTATTTTATACAACATGAAAAGTGTGCAACTAATGTTGCTTTATCGGGAGAAGAATGGATTGAAGGACGGAAGGAATGAGGGAAGATTGGAAGGATGGAGAGAAGATTGATGGAGATTGATGGAAGAAATGTAAAACTGTTAAATTGTAAAATTGTAGAACTGACGGATTGTAAAATTGCGAAACTGGGAAATTGGATATCGTGATGAAAAAAATCAATATCCAATAATGAACAATCAATCGTCAACCATTAAACAAGCTCGCGGCTCGCGGCTCATAGCTCACAGCTACAATTGAGATTGGTGGAAGTAATGAAAAACTGTAAAATTGTAAAATTGTAGAGCTGCCGGATTGTAAAATTGCTGAACTGCCGGATTGAATATCGTGATGCAAATAATCAATATCCAATAATGAATAATCAATTGTCAACCTCTAAACAAGCTCGTAGCTCAAGGCTCGAAGCTCACAGCTACAATTGAGATTGATTGAAGAAATGTAAAACTGTTAAATTGTAAAATTGTAGAACTGTCAAATTGTAAAATTGCTGAACTGTCAAATTGAATATCGTGATGTAAATAATCAATATTCAGTAATGAACAATCAATTGTCGATCACTAAACAAGCTCGCGGCTCTTGGCTCGAAGCTCACAGCTACAATTTATAAAGTATACGGGTTAAGATGTTTCGGTGGATGCCTAAGTAAGATGCGATATGCTGCCGTTGAAGTTTCTGCGCCAGATCGGGATAGTCGCCAAAAAACTTGCGGATTCGCTGTTCGGCATTCAACGACTGAAAAGAGTGGATTCTGTCCATGGACTGAATGTAACTTTCTTCGGCCAGGATGCGCACTGTGCGTTCAAATTTATGGTTGTTGTCGAGCAGATCTTTAAATTCTTCCTTTTCAATAATGATCAAATGTGAATCTTCGTAAGCGCGAATAGCTTCAGTGGAGTCTTTCCCAAGCACAAAGCCGCGATGGTTACTTACTATAAAATTATTGGGCGGGAAGAAAAAACGCGATACCCATTCAGTTCCGCTATCCGATAAATAAGAAGCGTATAACAGGCCATCCAGGAGTATGCCGATTTTACGGTTTTTTTCACCGTAATTGATAAATAATTCTCCTTTGGGCAGAATAACAGGTTCGTTTTTCAGGTCGAAGGTGTTTATCAGCTCAAGGGTATGCTCAAATCTGGAAATGATTTTGTTCTTATCCATCTTTATTTTTTATAGCTAAGCTGCCTTCAATCAGCAATGGCAAATTAAATTAGTTATCCTTTTGAAAAATGTTCGTTAAACAAACGGAGCCGCTCGCTCAATGCCGGAAACTGATCCTTTTTCACAAACGAAACACAAGCCCTTATTCCCTCTTCTTCGCTGCCCGTATTGTCGAGTGCAATGGCACTAACACCGAAATAAAGTAAATTGGCAACCAGTTCATTTCCCGTCATTCCCGGATAACCTATGGTAAAATAAAATCCGTCGGCAATGGGGACATCCAGGTCTTTCTGATAAACCAGTTTAAATCCGTTTTCAAGAAAAAGTGCTTTCATTTCGTGGGCGCGTTCGCCATATTCTTTCACGCCTTCAACAAAATTGTAGGCTCCTTCGTTTACCGCTTTCAGCATACCGGCAAGTGCATATTGTGCTGAATGGCTGGTTCCCGAAGACAGCGAATACAGCAGTCGCAGTGTAATGGTAGCTCCGAAAGTGGTGCCTTTAAAACGCTCCTGCAAATCGGGATAATCGCGGCTGTATAAAGCATCGGAAATGGCCATCAGGCCGATGCGCTGACCCGCATAGGAAAATATTTTCGAACTGGAAATAAACAGGATGTAGTTATCGGTATAATTGGCAACGCTGGATTGATAAGGCGGCTCTCCGGGTTTCGACAGGTCCTGACGGAAATCCATTCCAAAGTAAGCCAGGTCTTCCATCACGATCACGTCGTATTTGGTAGCCAGTTCGCCAATGATCTTCAGCTCCTCATCGTTAAAACAAATCCAGGCGGGATTATTCGGATTGGAATAAACAACTGAATGAATATTTCCTTTCATCAGGTAGGCTTCCAGCTTTTCCCTTAGCTTTTCTCCGCGGTAATTGAAAACATCAAAGGTCTCAAACTTCTGCCCAAGCACCATCATCTGCTGTTTCTGCACCGGAAATCCGGGATCGATAAACAACAAGGTATCCTTTTTCCTATCGACATGGCCGGCTGCCATAAATGCAGCATAAGTTCCCTGCATTGAACCTGTTGTAGGAATACAACCAGCCGGAGACAAATCGATATTCAAAAAGTTCTTAATGAATTTGGAAGCTTCCACTTTCAGCGGTTTAATTCCATCCACCATCGGATAAATGGCAGCCACTCCCCTGTCGAGAGCAGCTTTTTCGGCGGCAACGCCAACCTGTGCAGGCGGCAAACCGGGTACGCCCATTTCCATACGGATGTATTTGAAATCGCTGGCTTCCTCTACCAAATTTACAAGGGCTACAATTTCACGAATCGAAGCTTTTCCAACATCTGGAATACGCAGCTTCTTTATGTTTTCATCGACAAGTGACTTGTCTAGCGGAGAATTACTCATAAGAAATCCCAAAAGTTAAAAGGTAAAAGTACAAAGGCAAAAGTTGAAGGTGTACTCCAAATAAGGGATTAAAGCATTCTAGCATTAAAGCATTTTCGCCTTATTTGCTTCAGTCCTTCAATCTTTTAAAACCCAAAATCTTCGCGGATAAGTTCGATCCAGGCTGCAACGCGTTCATCGGTCAGTTCAGGTTCGAAATCTTCATCCAGCGGCAGACCAATAAATTTACCATCGATCACCGCTTCCGATTCATCGTACTCGTAACCTTCGGTATCTACCGGTCCAACGAGCTCGGCGCCGTGTTCCATGAGTTCGCGTCCGAGCAAACCAATGTGGTCAACAAAACCGTGAGCATACGTAACATGATCGCCTAAACCAAACAGCGCAACTACTTTGTTACTATAGTCAACTTTACCAATCTCGGGTAGGAATTTCCCCCAATCGTTTGACGAGTAAGTGGAATCCCAGGTATCTTTTCCAACGGTTGAAAGGCCGAATATTATTTTGTCGTATTTCTCGATGTCGGCTGCCGAAGCATTTTTAACCGCAACCATATCCACTTTATCTTCACCGATGGCATCTTTTATTTTATCGGCAACGCGGTTTACTGCACCGCCAACAGGACCGTAAAAAATTGCTATTTTGCTCATAATTATAATTTTAGTCTATTGGTAATCTAGTTCTGCTCGTTTGTATTCGCCCAAAATCGACAAGCTCGACGCGTTTTTCAGCACCTGGTGAATCGCCTTGTCGTAATTTTCAGGTTTATCCCATTCAATGTCAACATGAATGGTATATTCGTTGGGTTTACCAATAATTGGAATCGATTGTATTTTATTCAGGTTGATTTTGTTTTCTGCAAAAATATTCAGAACCCTGGCAAGCGCCCCGTAAAAATGGCCTACCTCAAAACAGATGGAAGCCTTATTCGCCATTTCGGTCGGATTGCCGTGTTTCGACAGTATTAAAAATCGTGTGTAGTTCTTTTTATTGGATTCAATACCTTTGTCAATCACCTGTAAACCATATAGTTCCGACGACCGCAGGTTACTGATAGCTGCCGCATATGTAATTTTCCCGTCGCTGATAAGTTTAGCAACTTTGGCATTGTCACCCAGTTCTTTTCGTTCAGCTTTTGGAAAATATTTTTCGAGATATTCGTGACACTGCATAAACGAAACCGGGTGAGAATAAATCTCTTTGATTTCTTTTCGTTTCACTCCCGGTAACACCATCAAATTCATTTGAATATGAACATAAATCTCACCAATAATTCGAAGGTGATAGTCGCGAATCAGCGAATAATTTTGTAACAGGCTTCCGGCTATCGAATTTTCTATGGCCATCACTGCAATATCGACTTTGTCGCTGTCGATTAATTCGCAAACTTGCTTGAACGAGCGACATTCCACAACTTCTATTTCCTCATCGCCAAAATACTTCCTGGCTGCATCTTCGTGAAATGATCCTGCTATCCCTTGTATCGCTATCCGTTTCATTCAATAATTTTAAAGAAACCCAAAGATACAAATTATGCTTATTGTAAACGGGTTTTGTTTTTTATTACCTGTAAATTTAAAATTATACCAATTACAGGCGATAAAGTTCGTCGGCTTTTACCAACTCTGTACTGTGTTTCTGCAACATTTCAACACAATATTCCACCCGGGTCGGACGAATTACAATGACGGCTCCTTCATTATCCATAGAAAACGCATACATATATTCAATAAATATTTCCTCTTCCTGAAGAATGCCAAGCAATTTCGACAGGCTGCCTGCTTTGTTCGGCGTTTTGGCCAGAATCACATCGGTGGTCTTCACCGAAAAATCATTTTCTTTTAATACTGAACAAGCCTTTTCAGGATCGGAAACGATCATTCTTAGTATTCCGAAATCGGAAGTGTCGGCGATTGTGAAAGCTGAAATGTTCACTTCAGCATTGCTCAGAATTTTAGTGACTTCGTTTAATCTTCCCGATTTATTTTCGAGAAAAACTGAAACCTGTTTGATTATCATGGCGTTCAGATTTTACGGTTATCAATTACTCGTTTTGCTTTTCCGGCGGTGCGCTCGATGGTTTTTGGCTCAACCAGTTTTACATCGCAGGAAATGCCAAGGGTACTTTGAATATTATTCCTGATCTTTTTGCGCAGTGCCTCCAGTTCCTTTATCTCGTCGGAGAAGAATTGTTCCTGAACTTCCACCATCAGTTTCAGCACGTCCAGTGTTCCTTCGCGTTCAACAATCAGCAAATAATGCGGCTCTGTTTCGCTCATTTCGAGCAGCACACTCTCAATCTGCGACGGGAACACATTTACCCCGCGGATGATGAGCATATCGTCGCTGCGACCCATGCATTTTTCCATGCGAACCAGCGTACGGCCACATTCGCATTTGTCATAATTCAAACGGGTAAGGTCGCGCGTACGGTAGCGAATAATAGGGATTCCTTCCTTGGTAATGGTAGAAAACACCAACTCTCCCACTTCACCGGGAGCAACCGGCTCCAGCGTTTTAGGGTCGATAATTTCGGGTACAAAGTGGTCTTCGTTCACATGCATTCCTACCTGATGCTCGCATTCACATGAAACACCTGGACCCACCACTTCACTTAAACCATAAATATCGATGGCTTTTATACTGAGTTGGGCTTCAATTTCTTTGCGCATGTTTTCGCTCCATGGCTCTGCACCAAAAATTCCAACGCGTAATTTTAACGATTTCGGATCGACTCCCATTTCGCGCATGGCTTCCGCGAGGTACAATGCATACGAAGGGGTACATGCAATAACCGATGAGCCAAAATCCTGCATCAACTGAATTTGCTTTTGCGTATTTCCTCCGGAAATAGGAATAACTGTTGCCCCCAAATTTTCGGTGCCGTAGTGCAAACCCAAACCGCCGGTAAACAGGCCGTAACCATAGGCCACCTGCACAATATCGTTTTGGTGAACTCCGGCCATACACAGCGCGCGAGTCACATTCTCCGACCACATGTTCAGGTCGTTGCGCGTGTAACCCACAACGGTTGGTTTTCCTGTGGTTCCGGAACTGGCATGCAGGCGCACAATCTCACTCATCGGGACCGTGAACATCCCAAAGGGATAGTTATCGCGCAAATCGGTTTTCTCGGTAAAAGGCAGATTCGAAATGTCTTCAATACTTTTAATATCGCCGGGTACCAGGCCTTTGGCCTGCATTTTTGCCCGGTATCCGGGCGTGTTGTGATACACCCGTTGCACGGTTCGAATCAGTCGTTCGGATTGAATGGACATCATCTCGTCGCGCGATGCACATTCAATGGTTTCGTTCCAAATCATTTAAAGGTCCTCTGCTTTATAATTACTATATTTTTATGATTGTCTGTCAAAGTTAAAGATTGCTTCGCAGTGCTCACAATGACTGAAATTTTAAGAAATTTGGCAGGATTGGTTGGCGGCGCTGCCGCCAACCAATCCTGCCAAATAGGGAACTATCTAATATATGGTCATTGCGAACGAAGTGAAGCAATCTTTTTGTTCATATTTTCTCCCAAGACAGCAATGTACTTATTTCGATTATTTTCCGTAAACGATCTTATCGTCCAGGATACTAACATGGTTGATTTCCAGTCGACGTTTGGCTTCCAGCACATCCGGAACCTCTATCAACAATATGGCAAGCTTTGATTCGGCAATCAGGCGCGTATACGCATTTTCCACATGGATCCCCGATCGCGATATTTTCACCAGCAATTCATCCAGGCCTCCTGTTTCATCTTTCATCTCCAGTGCGATCAGTTCCTGCAAAGTTGCAGCATGTCCTTTATCAGTGAGCACCTGGTATGCTTTTTCGGGCTGATCGACCAGAATATTCAGAATCCCCCAACCGTGGTTCATGCCCGTAAGCGTAAGCGACCTGATGTTGATGGAAGAAGCTTTTAACAAGGCCGTAATTTTCTCAAAGTGTGCGATCTTATTTTCGAGGAAAACGGAAAGCTCGTATGCCATATCTGTAGTTTTATTGGTTAAAAGTTATAAGCAATGGAAATCATGTTTCTGAAATTGCTCACGTTATCGGTGTTAATCACTTTTGCTTTGTCAGTAAAATCATTGTCACCATAAGCAGCAGTTGTCAGACTCATTTCCCATCCAAACATAAAATTTTTATACGTGTAAATCAACTGCGGAGCTACACGATAAATCATATCAATATCGGGAGAAAAACCATAAAGCGGTCCAATCGCATCGTCCGAGGTTCCGAAATTTTTGAGATAACCTGCAAAAATGCCCACTTTCCAGTCGCTGCCATAGGTTAAGTTTACCCAGTTATACATGTGATTAAACGGCGTATAGGTTTCGGCTCCTGTAGCTTCTTCATGCGTTTTTACCGCATAACCACTGGGCAACAAACTTTCACATACATTCTGTCCGTACATCGATTTGGCTTTAAACTGAAATTTATCTTTTGTGTATTTCAGGTAAGCGATAAGTGCATAAGTACCCAGTTTCTCGCTGGTTTTGAACGTACCTGTAGTCCCTTCGGTATAGGTTCTGGGCTGAATCATTTTCCAGTCGAAAGCTGCGCCAAGCACCCAATTCGCAGTGTAATACTGCAATTGGGCATGCAGGTTCGGAACTACTGCATTTCGCTGGTATTCATACGATTTACCATTCGGCCCCGAATTGGCGTATTTAAACTGGTAAACAGCAGCAGCCATAAAATCGAGATTGTCGGAAAGTTGATGCGTAACCCGTAACTGGGGACTACGGTTAAATACCTGAAATGGCAAACCGGTGTTTTCGTGTAAAGTTGAAGGATACACCTTTTCGATAAACGTGGGGTGCCAGGTTCGCCCAAACAGCAGCTTGGTTTTTTCCCATTCGAACAAGGTGTAGGCATGCCTGAAACGCAGACTGTTGGTGTAACTACCACCAGTAAAGTCCACTTCAACATACGCACTTACTTTGGCATTGATCATTTCGAGACCGGAAAATCGGGTACCGAAACGGGTAAATGTGTTCAGAAAATGGGCACTGGGATGCGCATAAATATCTTCCCCATTGCTGTCGTAAAAGGGTTTTTTGGGGAAAATCTCGAGCAGGTGATCACATGCATCCACATTTTCGTGGGTGTCAAAAATAAAATCGTTGCGAACAAAGCCTGAAATTTCAAGCTTCATTCCTTTTTTGGTTAGAAAATCCTGAGAATTAGCTCCAAAAGCAGAGCATATCAAAAGAATTAGCAAAAACTTCTTCATCACAATTTTTTTGGTTTTTTTTAACGGTAAACGAAAAGTTGAAAAGTTGATTTTACAAATACCGAAACTAAGTTATCTATTTTATTACGAAACGATTAGAAGAACAATAAGCTTCACAACACAGAATGCTTATTTAAATTTATTTTAAACAAACACTCAAATCAGGAAACGACAAACTGCAATTACCGGTTATCTAAAGCGAATTGCAATCCGGCTCTGAAGGCTTTTATGTTAAGGTCTACTACCGCTTCTCCTTTTTTCGCAAAAATGCGGGAAATGCCAGCCTCAATTTTATCAGCATGAATATGTACAAAAGGAGCTGCAGCACCCAGCATCACCATGTTTGAGGCACGTTTATTTCCGATTTCGCCGGCTATTTCATCAGCATCAATAGCCACATGCTGTGCCTGCTTTGTTATTTCTGCTAGAACAGCTTCGAGTTCCGGATAATTAGGAATATTCAAAACCGGTGTTGTATTGGTTACCACATAACCTGTTGGCGACAAATACGGTAAATAACGCAAGGCCTCCATCGGTTCAACCGACAGGATAAGGTCTGCCGAACCTAATGGGATCAGATCAGAAGCAATGGCTTTATCCGAAATGCGCAGGTGAGACACCACCGCACCTCCCCGCTGACTCATGCCGTGAGTTTCGGCCTGTTTTAAAAATAAGTTTTCGTGTAATGCCGCATCGCCTAAAATCGATGCGATGGACAAAATTCCCTGTCCGCCAACTCCGGCTAATATGATGTCTGTCTTCATTGTGCCATTTTTTTTGGGTTTTCCTTCATTTTCTTTTCCTTACGCAATCTGCGGGCTGCTGCCTGAATGCATTCTCTTCGGAATACAATCACCGACACGCCTTCGTAAGCAATCTCCTCCTCAAAAGTTTTTACCATCATATCGTGGTACTTTTTCATGGGAATCAGCGTGCGAATATGCTCGGGAAGAACGCCAACACCTGCGCAGATCGCTTCAATTTTTCCCAGCGCCGAAGATTCCTGTCCTCCGGTCATCGAAACCGATTCATTATCGGAAATAACAACCACTATGTTCGAGTTATCATTAACGGCATCCAGCAAACCGGTGATTCCTGAATGCGTAAATGTTGAGTCGCCGATCACAGCCAGCGAAGGAATCAGTCCGGCATCGGCAGCGCCTTTGGCCATGGTTACCGAAGCCCCCATGTCAACGCAGGAATAAATGCTTTTGTAAGGCGGTAACGCACCCAGCGTATAACAACCGATATCGGAAAACACCCTGCCTTTCGAGTATTTGTCGACGGCCTCGTTAAGCGCTTTGTACATATCCTGATGGCCACATCCCTGGCACAAAGCCGGCGGACGATTCACCACTAGATCAGGAACCGATGGTCCCTGTTTTTCCTCGTGTCCCAGGGCCAGTGCAACAAGATCGGCATTCAGTTCGCCTGAACGTGGCAATGCGCCGCTTAACCTGCCACTCACCTTTATTTTTTTCGAAAAAATACCTTTTACCAGTTCTTCAACCACCGGGTAACCTTCTTCCATTACCAGTACTTCTTCGCAGTGTTTTTGCATTTCGAGAACCAGCGCATTCGAAACCGGGTATTGCGATAATTTCAAAACAGTGTACGGACAACTTTCATCCGGGAAATTCTCAATCAAATAATTGAAAGCAATTCCACAGGCAATAATCCCAAGACTTTTATCCGATCCAATGTTAAGTTTGTTGTAGTTCGATTCTTCAGCGGCTTTTTCAAATTCACCTTGTTTGCTGAGCAGACTTTGGTAGCGTTTGCGAGCACTCGATGGCAATAAAATAAACTGACTTGGATCGGCAGGTAACACCAACTGATTTTGAGGCTGTTCTTCACTGCGAACAACACCTGAACGCGAATGTGCCAGACGCGTTGTGATGCGCACCATAACCGGCACACCCAAATCTTCGGATAGTTGAAAACCGTGGTAAACCATGTCGTAAGCTTCCTGCTGGTTCGAAGGTTCAAGAACTGGTATCATCGCAAACTTTCCGTAGTACCTCGAATCCTGCTCATTCTGCGACGAATGCATCGAGGGATCGTCGGCAACGGTAACTACTAAACCTCCGTTGATTCCGGTGATGGCCGAATTCATAAAAGCATCGGCAGCCACGTTTAAACCCACGTGTTTCATGCACACCATCGATCGTTTTCCGGCATACGACATGCCGAGCGCCGCTTCGTATGCCGTTTTTTCGTTGGCCGACCATTTGCTACGGATCCCTTTTTCCGTCGCCTTATCGCTATTTTGAATAAACTCTGTTATTTCGGTTGAAGGAGTTCCGGGATAGGCGTAAACACCTGAAATGCCACCATCGATGGCAGCCTGCCCAATAGCCTCCACTCCCAGGAATAGGTTTTGCTTCATTTTGGTTGAATTTTTTGGTAGCAACAAAATTAATCAAACGAAAGCTTCCTGTTCCTTATAATTGTCATGTCGCATAATGTTTTAAAATACTAACACGATAATTAACACAAACACCTCAGATTGTAACATCTGTTACAAAATATGATTAGTAAACAAAAGATATTTACTACGAATTTATTAATCGACCTTAAAGATGCTACAACGACTACTTCCGCCTAAAAAATGGCAGCTTCCTGTAATATTTATCTTAAGCATATTCGCAGGCCTGGTATTGTTTCTGCTTTATGTTTCGAAAGCACATTCTTATCTTTCAGACAACCCGGCGACCTGCACCAACTGCCACATTATGGCTCCACAATACGCTACATGGCAGCACAGCTCGCACCGCGAAGTTGCACATTGCAACGATTGCCATGTTCCGCATAATAACGTATTCAACAAATATTATTTTAAGGCGAAAGACGGTTTGCGTCACGCCACCATTTTTACCCTGCGGAAAGAACCCCAGGTAATTTACATTCACGAAGAAGGTGCGGAAGTAGTACAGAATAATTGCATTCGTTGTCATCAAAAACTGCTTGAAGATCCCAAGTTGATTGGAAATTTAGAAGCACACAAAGCACATCGCGAAGACCGACGTTGCGTGGAATGCCACCGCGAAGTTCCTCACGGTCGCGTAAACAGCATTTCGAGTGTTCCCAATGCACAAGTTCCGCTACCCGAGAGTCCGGTTCCGAATTGGATAAAAAAATATGTAAACAATAATTAATTCGAATATCATGAGCGCAAAACAAAAACTAACCGAAAAACGCCCCTGGCTGGCATGGACACTGTTTCTTACAACCGTTGTTGTTGTTTTCTTGCTGGGCTTGCTGGCTTCATCTATTGTTGAACGAAGAACGGAAGCAGCCTATGTGAATGTTCCGAAAGCTGAAATCGGAAAATTTGAACCTCGTAATGAAGTGTGGGGACAGAATTATCCACGCGAATTTCAATCGTATTACGGAACTGCTGACACCAGCTACAGAAGTAAATACAACGGTAATGCCATGATTGATATGCTGGAAGTTGATCCGCGACTGGTTGTCCTTTGGGCAGGTTACGGTTTCTCGAAAGATTACAACCAGGGCCGTGGACACTACTATTCGATCACTGATGTACAAAATACTTTGAGGACCGGAGCACCTAAAAAACCCAGTGAAGGACCGATGCCGGCAACCTGCATGACCTGTAAAAGCCCCGATGTTCCGAGACTGATGAACGAACGCGGCGTAGCCCAGTTTTATACCGGAAGTTGGGCAGGATTAGGAGCAGATGTAGTAAACCCAATCGGATGCGCCGATTGCCACGACAATGAAACCATGAACCTTACAATTACCCGTCCGGCATTGGTGGAAGCATTTGAACGAATGGGGAAAGACATTACAAAAGCCAGCCACCAGGAAATGCGTAGCCTGGTTTGCGCACAATGTCATGTGGAATACTATTTCGACAAGAAAAAAGTGGAAGGTGCCCAATACCTTACTTTCCCTTGGGACAATGGTTTTAGCGTTGAAGCCATGGAAGAATACTACGACAATATTGAATTCAGCGACTGGACTCACGGCCTGAGCAAAGCGCCAATGCTAAAAGCGCAGCACCCCGGTTACGAGATTTTTTCAACAGGAATTCATGCACAACGCGGGGTTTCTTGTGCCGATTGCCACATGACTTATAAAAGCGAAGGCGGACAGAAATTTACCGATCATCACATGCAATCGCCACTGAACAACATTGCGAATTCGTGCCAGGTTTGCCACCGCGAAGAAGCCGGCACTCTACTTGCCAATGTTTACGAACGTCAGGATAAAATTATTGAGAGCAGGGATAAACTGGAAGAATTGTTGGTTCGCGCACATGTTGAAGCGAAAAAAGCATGGGATCTGGGTGCAAATGACGCGCAAATGCAGGAAATATTGATGGGTATACGGCATGCACAATGGCGCTGGGATTATGCAGCCGCCAGTCATGGCGGATCTTTCCATTCACCAATTGAAGTTGGCCGTGTTATTTCAACAGGTATTACCATCGCACAGGACACCCGCATAGAACTGGCGCGTTTACTGGCTGACCTTGGTTTCAACAAAGAAATTCCGTATCCTGATATTGCAACAAAAGCCAAAGCCCAGGAATTTATAGGGCTCGATATGAAGAAACTTAATGAGGATAAAAAGGATTTCCTGAAAACCATTGTTCCCCAATGGATGAAAGATGCAGCAGAACGCGAAAAAACATACGATGCGGTTGTTCAGTTAAACGAATAAGACCTACAAAAATACTTGCAATGAATAGTTACAAATCAGCCATTCTTCTGGCAACTATCATGTTAATATCCTTCTCCGGAAAAGCTCAGTTTTCATTAACAGGCGAATACAGGCCACGTACCGAGTTAAGCAAAGGATACAAATCACTGGCTACCCAAGATCAGAATGCGTCGTTGATTACCTCACAGCGTACGCGTTTAAATGCGATGTTTAAAAACGAATTTATTGCAACCGCTCTGGTTTTGCAAGATGTTCGCCAGTGGGGAAGCCAGCCGCAACTGGTTGGTAACGAAGATTACGGAATTTCCGTTCATGAGGCGTGGGCCGAAGTTTTCTTCAACCCGAAATTCGCGTTAAAAGCAGGCAGGCAGGAAGTGGTTTACGACGATCACCGCATTTTTGGAAATGTGGGCTGGGCCCAACAGGCCCGCTCGCACGACATGGCCATTTTTAAATACGAAGATGCGGTAAAATTGCATTTTGGAATCGCGCATCACGAAAACAGCGATATCACCGACAACATTTATAACGGACCGGATGCCTATAAAGACCTTCAGTTTCTGTGGTTTAATAAACCGTGGGAGAACAGTTCGTTAAGTTTGCTGATCCTGAATAACGGAGTACCGTACATGGACAACGAAGAACAAAAAAACCGCTACAGTCAGACAATTGGTGGAAGATTCACCACCAATGTAGATGACCTAAAACTGGCGTCGAACCTGTACACACAAACCGGGAAACACGTTTCAGGAAAAAAAATAAGTGCGCTCAATTTTCTAATCGAAGGGGCTTTTAAAAACTTTGTTTTAGGCTACGAATTCCTTTCGGGAACGGCTTACAACGAAACCGACAAATACAAATCGTTCACTCCGCTGTACGGAACCAACCACAAATTCAATGGTTTTATGGATTACTTCTATGTAGGAAATCACATCGGTTCGGTGGGTTTGAACGACGTTTATTTGAAATACCACTTCACAAAAGATCAGTGGACATTTGATGCACACCTCCACTATTTTGGTGCTGCAGCCGAAATAGCAGCCGATGCATCCAACTACCTGGGCACCGAACTCGACCTGGCAGCTAAGTGGACCGTTAATCCGTTTACCTCGTTATCGCTGGGCTATTCAACCCTGTTTGCCGGCGATTCCATGGAGATTTTAAAAGGTGGCGACAGTTCCACCGGCCAGCACTGGGCTTACCTGATGTTATCAGTAAATCCTTCGTTTATTAAATAGAACATTTAACCATAATACCTTAATTCAATCTTCGCTTTCCGATGAGAAAAACGAAATGGATCCGATTTTTCAAAAAATTACATAAATGGCCGGCAATAATCATTGCATTTATTGCCGTTTTGTTTGCGGCTTCGGGTATTGTAATGAACCACCGCGGTGTTTTTTCGGGAGTTGCTATTTCGCGAAATTTACTGCCTGCAAATTACACCTATACCAACTGGGACCAGGCTGCAGTGCGCGGTTCCCTGCCACTGAATGGAGACATGCTCATCTACGGAAACATCGGGATATGGAAGTGTGACGAAGATTTTCAAAACTTCAGGGACTTTAACCAGGGATTTCCAAAGGGAATCGATAACCGTAAAATTTATGCCTTACAGGAATTCCGGAATCAACTTTTTGCAGGCACACACCTCGGATTGTACAAACGGTTCACTACAGCCGGAACATGGGAAAAAGTTCAGTTGCCGGCGAAAAACGACAGGATTGCGGATATTGGTTTGAAAAACGACACACTGTTGATTTTAACCCGCGATTACCTGTTTACAAGCGCTGATGGCGAAATGTTCAACAAAATACAACTACCGGAGCCGGTGAATTACGATCGAAAAGCAGGATTGTTCGATACATTCTGGCAACTGCACAGCGGCGAACTTTTTGGCCTTACCGGAAAACTGATTGTCGATCTGCTGGGCATCGTCACCATTATTCTTTCGGTTACCGGATTGCTGCACTTTTTCTTTCCGAAAATCATTAAAAGGCGCAAGAAAAAAGAAAAACAGGTACAGTCGATGGTTGCTATTAAGAAAACCAACCTGCACTGGCACAATGTAGTGGGTTATATTTTTGCTCTGTTTTTGCTGATCAACACATTTGCCGGCATACACCTGCGGCCTCCGCTGTTAATTGCCATTGCCAGTAAACAAGTCGGGATCATTCCCGGCACTCACCTCGACAGTCCGAATCCCTGGCTCGATAAACTGCGGCGCGTATTGTGGGACGAAACCAACCAACGCTATATTTTCTCTACTGCCGAAGGTTTTTATTTTGCCGATGAAGCACTGAAAGCACAGTTGATTCCTGCAGCCTACCAACCGCCGGTAAGTGTGATGGGCTGCAACGTACTTGAGCAACTAACCGCAACTAAACTGCTGGTTGGATCGTTTAGCGGCATGTTTGTGTGGGATATGTACTCGGGCGAAGTACGCGACTATTTCAGCGGGCTACCTTATCAGGCGCCACAGGGAATGAGCCGTCCAATCGGCAATCAAATGGTAGCCGGAATGATCGTTGCCAAAGACAAGGCGTGGTGGTTCGATTACAATATGGGGGCTCAAGGGATGTCATCCCTCAAGTTTCCTGAAATGCCTGGGGAAATCAGATTCGCTTCACCAATGTCGCTTTGGAATGTTTCGCAGGAAATACACACCGGACGAATCTTTGAAAATATACTTGGTCCGTTTTACATTCTCTTTGTTCCGCTGGCCGGAATATGTTTATTGATTGTACTCATTAGCGGTGTACTTATCTGGTGGTGGGTGTACCGCAAAAAAGGGTGAAGCGGTTTGAAACCGCTTCAATCTTCGGCGCTTACACCTCCACAAAAAAGGATGTCATCCGTCAGTTGACGGATGACATCCTTCTGCTCAACGATCGACGTAATTCGATCACAGAAATTACACCTAAATATTTCGGGAGAAGGTTCCCTTATTTCTTCCCAACCGCAATCACAGATTTCTGAGCACGGAAATAAATCACGTTTTCAGAAATAGCGGGCGAGGCCATTAAAATGTCGTTCATGTTATTATGTGCAGCCACTTTATATTCCGGACCGGCCTGCACCACAAAAACATCACCCTGCTCGGCACAAAAGTAGACCAGATCGCCGGCAGCAACTCCCGAAGCTGAAAATCCGCCCACCGATCCCAGGCTTTCTTTATACATCAATTCGCCGGTGGTTGCCTTAAAAACCGACAAGGAACCATTTCCCTGCAGGTTGTACAGATAATCGCGGTAAATCAACGGCGATTGCATATAAGCGCCTCCGCGTTTAACGCTCCAAACAATGTAATCGTTCGACAATTCATCCTCGCCTAAAGTGATGTCTCCGGTTGCATCGGGTTTTACCGCATAAATCGGCGAATACCGGCCATGGGCATTATTTATGAATATGAGATCGTTAGCAATTACCGGCGTTGGCGTTGGAATATCGCCGCCGCCACTCATTCGCCAGATAGGTTTCCCGGTTTCAAAATCATATCCTCCCATATGTTTCCAGCCATTCACCACAATTTGAGTTTTACCGTCTTTCTCAAATACTGTCGGCGTACTCCATGTTGATTCATCGTCGCGGGCAACCTGCCAGACAAAATCTCCTGTTTCCACATCGTAGCAAGCTATAAATCCATCTCCCAAAAAATCGCATTGCAAAACAACTTTGCCTTTGTGAATGATTGGAGAACTTGAAAAGCCCCACTCCAGTTCGGGTGCGTTGTACGGACCGGCATTCATTTTGCCAAACTTTTTGCTCCATAATAAATCGCCATCCAGGTTATAACAGTACAATCCATTCGAGCCAAAAAATGCCAGCACATGCTTTCCGTCGGTTGCGGGAGTTGGATCGGCCTGTGAAGCCTTGGTGTGCCGTTTTACCACCGGAACACCTTTATGACACAAGCGTTCCCAAAGAATTTTACCGTTGTTTTTATCCAGACAATACAGTTTGAATTCGTGTTCCGAAGTATCTTCAACCGCATCGCCGTCACCATACAAACCAACTTTCAGGTAGTCTTCACCCGATCCGCTTATGGCGGTTGTTATAAACATCTTATCGCCCCAGATTACCGGACAGGAATGCCCCAGACCGGGGATCGGAGTTTGCCATAAGATGTTCTCGCCTGTTTCCAGGTTCCAGTCTTTCACGGTTTGAACATTATCAATAAATCCGCGAGCAAACGGGCCACGAAACGAGGGCCACTGTTGCATATAATTTGTCTGGGCTGTTACGTTCAGAATTAAACATAACAAAATTGAAAATAGTAGAAATTTGGTCATTGATCCGGTTTTCTCGCTAAAATAGCATTTTTTACCGCAATGGATTACAAATTCCAGGACTGCCAAACGTTTTAAATGAAATTGTTAGTTTGAGAATTTTCCTTTGACGCTTCTATTTCCGGCAACTAACAACCAGTGGTAAATGATTTCCTCCAAACGGGTCGGAATTAAAATTGGAATACAACTCAACCGATTTGAATCCTTCCGTAATGAGTAAATGCACAAGCTCTTTACTTTTTAAAGCAAACAAAGTAGTGGTATTAGAAATCAACTTGTTTTCATGCTTGATGAGCAGGTCGGTTTTAAAGTTTATCAGTCGACTTTCGGGTAAGAATTCGTACTTACGAACAAACTTAATGGCGTCGGTTTCAATAAGGGGAAGTTCGGTAATATTTTCAGCAAGAATATGATCGTAGTTCAGAATCTGCAACAAAAAATGTCCACCTTCTTTAAGTAGGTTGTATACGGAAAAGATCATTTTACGCATTTGCGTCAGGGCTTGCAGATGAACCATCGTATTCCCAAAACACAAAATACTATCGAACTGCCCGACTCGAAAATCATTTTCAAGTTCGAGCATATCGCCTGACTGAAATTTTAGGTTAGGTTGCGGAATGTTCTCTTTTGCCTGAGCCAGCAAATCTTCATTCAAATCGATGCCGGTAACTTCGGCGCCTTCTGCTGCCAGTTGAAAGGTTAATTGTCCGGTAGCACAACCAATATCCAAAATCTGTTTCCCGGGAAGTGATCCCAGTTTATTCGCCACAAAGAATAACTGTTTGGGATTATAAGGAAAAATATCGGAATAATGTGTCGAAATGGAGGTATAGAATATGTTCTGCTTATCAGCCAAACTATTGTTTTTTAATTTTCTATTTCCTGTTGAACGATGAGTTTAATTTCGTTTGCTGAGTGCACACCTGCTCCGCTCCATTTTGCTTCGCCGTTTTTAAACAACATTATGGTTGGCACACTTCTTATCTGGTATTTTGTAACAATATTCGGGTTCCGGTCAACATCAACTTTTATGATTCGCAACTGTTCGCGAAACTCTTCCTTAACTTCTTTTAAAATGGGAGGTACCTGTTTACACGGCACACACCATTCGGCATAAAAATCGACTAAAACCGGACGACTTGAATTAATAATATTTTTAAACTTCCCTATCATTATTCGTTTCTTTTTTCTTCTTCACCTTCAGAAGTAGGTCGTTAAGAAAATCTCCTGCCAGGTAACCAACTGCAGCGCCCCATAATGTGCTCCAGTACCAAACCGATTTTATGGCACAGGTTCCGCTGGTACAGCCCACAAACCGCCAATATAAAAATCCACCAATAGCTCCTAAAACCAGAAAGATAATCTGTAAACGCTTCTTTTTTAATGCTTCCATTCTATAACTGTTAATAATCAAACAATAGTCGGAGTTTTTGGTTCCCAACTACCAATAGATAATTCATATCACCAATAGACTTTGCTGAAAGGAGGTTGAAATATTTTGAGTCCGGCTTATTTTTTCACTTCGTGCAGGCCACATTCTTTGCCCGTACCTTGTTCCCACCACCAGCGTCCGGCACGGAAATCTTCGCCCGGCTGAATGGCACGTGTACAAGGCTGGCAGCCAATGCTTACAAAACCTTTATCGTGTAGAACATTGTAAGGTATTCGCTTTTCTTTGATGTAGGCGATGGTTTCGTCGAGACTCCAGCCTTTAAGCGGATTAAACTTTACGATGTTGTTGCCCTCATCCACTTCAAATTCCTTCATGTCGCTGCGGTTATCCGACTGTGCAGCACGAAGGCCGGTTATCCAGATATCGTTGCCGGCAAGCGCCCGTTTTAAGGGAATTACTTTACGGATAAAACAGCACTCTTTACGGTTTTCAAGCGATTCATAAAAGCTGAAAGGTCCTTTCTTCGTGACCATCTCTTCTACTTTATCAGCCGGCGGAAAATAAACCTGAATTTCTTTTTTGTAGCGCTCCACTGTACTGCGGAATACCTTGTACGTTTCAGGAAAAAGACGCCCGGTATCCAGCGTGATCACTTTAATATCAATGTCATTGTCGAAGATCAGATCTGTGATCGCCTGGTCTTCGTAACCAAAGCTGGTTGTAAAAACCACTTTCCCGGGGTGCTGTTCCGCAAGGAATTTCAGTTTCTCAACTATTGATTGTTTTTCAAGTTGGGTGTTATATTGATCGGCTGTCTTTTGCAGTTCCATAATCCTGTAGTTATTTATTGCTTCTTAAAACTTGTATTCCTTTTTAACAGGTTAATTATAGTGATTTATTGTGACTTCTTGCGATTGATTGTAATTTCTAATTTTAGCGATGATCTGCGAGCCGCGAGCTTGTTTGGTAGTCGGAAATTGAATATTCAAAATTGGATAATGATCATTAACGCCATGATATTCAATTTAACAGTTCAGCAATTTTTCAATTTTTCAATTTCACAATTAATCTCCATCAATCTTCTTTCAATCTCCCATCAATCCTTCAGTCCTTCAATCCTTCAATCCTTCAATCCTTCGTCCATCAACTACTCCACATACAAAACCAAACCCTTCAAATACTCTCCTTCCGGATGGTAAATATTTACCGGGTGGTCGGCGGGCTGAGTAAGCTGATGCAGGATGCGAACTTTTCTTCCGGCAATGGCTGCGGCAGTAAACACGGCCTCGCGGAATTTATCTTTGGTTACCACCTGCGAACACGAGAAAGTGAATACCACACCACCGCTTCTGATCTGTTCAAAAGCGCGTGTATTTATGCGTTTGTAGCCTTTTAAAGCCTGATCGAGCGCCCTGCGGTGCTTGGCAAATGCAGGAGGATCGAGAATGATCAGATCATATTTATCCTGAATGTTTTTTAGATATTCAAAACCATCGGCAGCAAAAGCTTCGTGACGTTTGTCGCCGGGAAAATTCAGTTCCACATTTTCGCGGGTCAGTTCAATGGCTTTTTCCGAAGCATCTACTGAATGCACCAGTTTTGCCCCACCCTGCATGGCATAAAACGAAAATCCACCGGTGTAACAAAACATGTTTAACACTTCGCGACCTTTGGAATAGGTTTCTACCAGTTTTCGGTTTTCGCGCTGATCGACAAAAAAACCTGTCTTCTGGCCATCTTCCCAGTCGACCTTAAATTTCAGGCCGTATTCTTTTACCTCTGTTTCTGAATCATTACCAAAGAGGTAACCGTCCGCCGATTCGATATTCGCCTTAAAGGGCAGAGTTTTATCGCTTTTGTAATAAACTGCTTTTAGTTTTTCGGCCAACACCTCGCGTAATGCGTTTACCACATGTTCGCGGGTAAAGTGCATACCCACCGAGTGCGCCTGCATTACAGCTGTTCCATTGTAGAAATCAACGATCAAACCGGGCATGTTGTCACCTTCGCCATGTACCAGGCGAAAAACATTGGTTTCATCGCTTTCAGCCAGCCCCAGCATTTTACGCAGGTTCCAGGCACTTTCGATTTTCTCTTTCCAAAACTCGTAATTCACCTCTAAATCGAGGAAAGAAACGATACGCACCGCGATTGATCCGATTTGGTAGTGACCAATTCCGAGAAACTCATTTTTATTCGAGAATACTTTTACGAGCTCACCTTCTGCGGGCTCCCCGCTCATTTCGCGGATAGCACCTGAAAATACCCAGGGATGAAAACGCTTCAGCGATTGTTCCTTTCCCGATTTCAGAACAACTTGAACCAGATTGGCTGACATAAATTAATTGTTTGAAAAATGTTCGAAAATAACCAATGCAGCCCAGGCATCGGTAGCGGCATACAATTGCTGTGGCTCGGTAAGTTCCGGCGCTTCCCAGTTCGACAACTGCTGCCCTTTTGAGATGCGGAAACCACAGGCAATGGCGGTTAACTTTTTCAGGCTGAAATTCTGAATGCCCATATCTTTGGCTTCGTCCTGCAATTCAACAAAACCGGCTGGTTTGAAATTTGCATATTCCTGCAAGCCTTTTATATCATCGCGTATGGCAACGCCGGGTTTAATAATGTCTTTGTTCGACAACAAGTTCACAATTTCCTTTGGTAACCCAATGAGATTGATTCGGAATAAATAAGCGCGGTTACGGGTTGAAAGCTGCAGAAGAGCTACTTTGTTGACCACCCCTTTTTTAAAGGAAGGTTTTGTTTCAGTGTCGAAACCAATGATCCGGTGCTTTGACAATTCTTTCACAGCACTCCGAACCTTTTTTATTGAATCGATCACTATGATTTCGCCTTCGAATGATTTCAAAGGCATTTCAACTAACTCTTCGTTTGTTATGCTTTCTTTAAACATTTAATCTTCCTCTTCATTCGTGCCCCAAAAGTTATCCAACCATTTGGGATTTCCTTTTCCGGGAGCGGCTTCATCCGAAGTATCTTCCGTAAAATCAACATCGCCAACTACCAGCATGTGCACTGCGCGCAGAACATTTACCAGTTGTTGCCCCCAAAATTCGCTAAAGTGAAAAACACATTCAGCCAGACTATCGTTCATTACTTCCTCGTTTCCAATGCTGTAGGAAGTTATAAAATCCTTCAGATCCTGGTAAATGTCTACCAGGTTTTCGGAAATACTGGCCGTAACCGTTTCGTCGCCAAACTGAATGCTCGGATCGAAAACTTCGTAAAAACTATCGTGCTCACCCAGTAATTGAAGCCACTTCTGATGAACGGTATTGTAATCCAGTTCCGAAACAAACTTTTCCAGTTCCTCCTCCATTACTGATTCCACTTTTGGCAGCAAAGCAGCTTTCAGATAGAGCAGCGGAAGGATCTTTTGCAGTTTGTCCAGATTTTCCTTGGGTGTATGATGACCGGCGTTTTCAATAGTAGCGCAATACTCGCTGGCTACAGTAACAAACTCCACCACATTTTTGGAATACACTATTTGGCTGACACCCTGATCGTTCATTAGTACACTATAAAAATATGCTGCAAAAGTAGTAAAGATTTTTTAAGAAGAAAGCGCTTAGCTTCGAGCCGCAAGCGGCAAGATTTGGAAGGACTGATGGATTGAAGGACTGAATGCTTGAATGCTTTAATATTCTGAAAACTGAGACTGCGACTGAAAACTTTGAATAACGAATGTCGATTAACGATTGAAGATTTTTGATTAAAAACCCCAAACAGAAGGACTGAAGAGTTGAAGGATTGAGGGCAAGAGAGCTTGAATGCCAAAATGCTTTAATGCTTTAATATTCTGAAAACTGAGACTGCGACTGAAAACTTTGAACATCGAATGTCGATTAACGATTGAAGATTTTAAATTGAAAACGCCAAACAGAAGGATTGAAGAGTTGAGAGATTGAGGGTTTGAATGCAATAATGCTAAAATGCCTTATGCTTTAATTCACTGACAACTGAGACTGAATACTGAAAACTATGAACATCGAATGTCGATCAACGATTGAAGATTTTTGATTGAAAACGCCAAACAGAAGGACAGAAGGTTTGAAGGACTGAAGGATTGAGGGTTTGAATGCAATAATGCTAAAATGCCTTATGCTTTAATTCACTGATAACTGAGACTGAATACTGAAAACTTTGAACATCGAATGTCGATCAACGATTGAAGATTTTTGATTGAAAACCCCAAACTGAATGACTGAAGGTTTGAAGGATTGAGGGCAAGAATGCTTGAATGCCAAAATGCTTTAATTGAAATAGTTTCGATTTAATCTGACAGTTAAAAGGCAAAACTGAATAAATTTAGTTTGCGAATAAAAATAAGTTTCACCTTTTAAAACTGTCAGAAATGAATACAGAATCAAAGTTAATCAAAAGCAAGTTAGGCTTATTGCAATTAGCCGAACAATTAGGAAATGTTTCCACTGCTTGTAAGTATTTAGGCTACAGCCGGGATACTTTTTACCGATACAAAGAACTCTTTGAAGAAGGCGGAGAAGTCGGACTTAAAGAGTTAAGCAGAAAAAAGCCCAATGTAAAAAACCGAATTGCTGCTGAGATTGAAGAAAGGGTTGTTGCCTTTGCCATCGAGAACCCTGCATTCGGGCAAACCCGTGTTTCCAATGAACTCAAAAAGGAAGGGATTTTTGTATCGCCAGCAGGAGTCAGATGCGTTTGGCTCAGGCATGACCTGGAAACCTTTAAAAAGCGTTTGAAAGCCCTTGAAGCCAAGGTAGCACAAGATGGTTATATTCTCACTGAGGCTCAAGTTGTGGCATTGGAAAAAGCGAAGGAAGAAAAACAGGCACAAGGCGAGATTGAAACCTATCATCCCGGCTATCTGGGAGCTCAGGATACCTACTATGTCGGCTATATCAAAGGTGTTGGGAAAATATACCAGCAAACCTATATTGATACCTATGCCAAAGTAGCAACAGCGAAACTCTACGACCGAAAAATTGCATTGGTTGCTGCCGATACCCTGAATGATCGGGTGATTCCCCTTTACGACAGATACGGTATTCCTTTGATGCGGATACTGACCGACAGGGGGACTGAATACTGTGGGGCAAGAGAACATCACGAATATCAGTTATATCTTGCCATTGAGGATATTGACCATTCCAAAACAAAAGCAAAAAGTCCGCAAACCAATGGCATTTGTGAACGTTTCCACAGAACAATGCAGGATGAGTTTTATGCTACTGCATTCCGAAAAAAGATTTACAACACAATCGAAGAATTACAGGCAGATGTTGATGTCTGGCTGGATTATTACAACAATCACAGACCTCATTCCGGGAAATACTGCTTTGGGAAAACACCTATGCAAACCTGGAACGATAGTCTGCATCTGGCAAAAGAAAAGCTGCTAAGCAATCAGTTTCAAAATGTTGTATCTTTAACGGTGTCAGATGAAACGGAAACAGGCTCTGGTGGCGACCAACCTGCAAGGGATAATCTGACCGACTGGAATGGTAAAAAGGGGCAATCCAGCCCCTCATTCCCACTAATCATTCCAAGAGAAAATGCCTTGGAAAACGCATTGTCTCGATAGAGGCAAAAATGCCTTACTGTCAGATCAAGTCTTAACTTTTACACTTTAATTCACTGATAACTGAGACTGAAAACTGCGACTATACCTTAAACTCTGAACTTTGAACCTGCCCGAATGAATTCGTTCCCGCCAGAATGGTTCTTTCGGGCTGGCAGGCGGGCTCTGAACTCTCAACTACTCCTTCCACTCCAACAGCCCGTCAATGCGGTAAATGATCTTATTGTTGTCGAGGTACCATTTCAGTATTTTTCGCATTTTCTCAGGTTCGCCTTTTAGTTTAAAAATCAGCCCTTCCATGGTTGAAGGCTCGGCCAGTATTTTCTTAATGCGCTGTCCATAACTTTTAAACTCAAATGTGGTGATCTCCAACTGTTCCACATTCTTACACACATCGCAGGTGCCGCAGGGTGCTGCATCGTCTTCGCCAAAATACGCCAGCAAAATCTGGCTGCGGCAGGTATCCGAACTTCCGGCATAGTGAATCACAGCATCGATTCGTTCTGCAAAATCCTTTTTTCTGATATCGTAATTTTCCTTCGAAATTTTTAACCGGTCGATGGCGATTCTTTCCTTGCTGAAATAAATAAAAGGTGTCCGGCTGCGTGGGACGTAGTCGATTACATTGGATTTTCGCAGGTGTTTCAGATAGTTATACACCGCATCCCCATCGATTCCGGCACGTTTGCCCAGCAGTTCTTCATCGATCCGAACATAACCGCTAAACAAACCGGTGTATGAACGCAATACCAGCTTGATAAAATTATCGTAATTGGCGTTGGCCACCTGAAATTTGTAAAGTTCGTCGCGCGAAACCACAAAATATATCCGCGATGGATTATCCACTTCTTCCGTAAATTCAAGGAAACCTTCCCGTTGCAAAATCTTCAGGCTGTTGTACACCATGGCCTGCTGAAATTTAAACGCCTGGGCAAAGCTCTGCAGACTAAATTCATAAGTCATGCCCTTTCCATATCCGATGGCCACCTGGAGGTAATTACAAAGCGCTTCGTAAATCCGTTTAATGTTGGCAATTTCGGGAAAAGCAACCGAAATGTGTTTTTTCAGTTTTACCCGGTCGGTGTTGTTGTACAATAGCACTGCCGCCGATTTTTTACCATCGCGGCCGGCACGACCAGCTTCCTGGTAATAAGCCTCCAGTGAATCGGGTGGTGTTAAATGAATCACAAAACGCACATCGGGTTTGTCAATTCCCATACCGAAAGCATTCGTGGCCACAATCACCCGCGTTTTCCCCTTCACCCAATCGTCTTGCCGCACACTGCGTACCAGGTTACTCAAACCGGCATGGTAATAATCTGCTGAGATTTTGTTTTTACGTAATTCATCGGCTATTTCGCGTGTTGCCTTGCGGCTGCGAACATAAATAATACCCGAGCCTTTTACTCTATTCAGCGTTTTCAACAGGTATCCATCCTTATCTTCCACTTGCCGCACCAGGTAACTTAAGTTGTCGCGCTGAAAGGAAACACTCAGCTGATTCTTTTCTTTAAAGGCCAGCTTCTCCTGAATATCGTCGACTACCTTTGGAGTTGCCGTTGCCGTTAATGCCAGCACAGGAACATCGGGCAGGAATTTCCGTACTTCAACAATATTCAGGTAACTGGGCCTGAAATCGTAACCCCACTGTGATATACAGTGGGCTTCATCTATCGTCAGCAGGTTAATCTCCATTTGTTTCAGGCGCTCCAGAAAACGCTCCGAATTAAGGCGTTCCGGAGAAACATACAGAAACTTGTAAGACCCCCACACTGCATTATCGAGCGTAAGTTTTATTTCGCGCGGCGACATGCCACTGTGAACAGCCAGCGCCTTAATGCCCTTTTTGTTCAGGTTCTCAACCTGGTCTTTCATTAAGGCAATAAGCGGTGTTACCACAATGCAAATACCTGGTTTCGAGAGCGAAAACACCTGAAAAGTAATCGATTTCCCGCCACCCGTCGGCATCAGTCCAAGCGTGTCTTTCCCTTCCTTTACCGACTGGATGATTTCCAGCTGTAAAGGTCTGAAGTCGGGATAGCCCCAATGCTTGATCAGTATCTGCCTAAAAGATTCCATTTAATACAAATTAAGAAATCATTTTAGGCTTTAACAATATTTATTGTTCAAAATAGCTGTACGGCCTATTTTAGCCTTCCCTGTGTGCTATTTTTTTGTAGTTTTGCGCATTAATAAAAACACTTAATACAATAGCCATGTCGTTTTTAAAAGACAAAATTGAATTTGAAGGTTTGACTTTCGACGACGTCCTATTACTTCCCTCATACTCAGAACTCTTACCACGCGAAGTAGACCTAACATCACGGTTCACACGAAATATTACCATCAACACACCGATACTTACGGCTGCCATGGACACGGTAACCGAACACAAAATGGCCATTGCTATTGCCCGTGAAGGCGGAATTGGTGTGATTCATAAAAACATGGGGATCGAAGAACAAGCCCACCAGGTAACGACTGTTAAAAGGGCTGAAAACGGAATGATCTACGATCCGATTACCACCACTCCCGATAAAAAGGTGAAGGATGCTTTGGAACTCATGGCTAAATACAAAATCGGTGGTATTCCCGTGGTTGACGACGGTGGCTTTTTAGTGGGAATTGTTACCAACCGCGATCTACGTTTCGAACGCAATATGAGCCGTCCGATCACCGAAGTAATGACCAGCGAAAACCTGGTTTCTACAACCGAATCAACCAACCTGGAAAAAGCAGCTGATATTCTTCAGAAATATAAAATTGAGAAACTGCCGGTAGTTGATAAAAACAACAAACTGATTGGGCTGGTAACCTACAAAGACATTACCAAAGCAAAAGATAAGCCGCTGGCCTGTAAAGACGAAAAAGGCCGTTTACGGGTAGCTGCCGGAGTTGGAATTGCCGGCGATACCATGGACCGTGTGGATGAGCTGATAAAAGCGCAGGTGGATGCACTGGTGATCGATACGGCTCACGGACACTCAAAAGGTGTAATTGAGATACTAAAAAAAATAAAAGCAAAATATCCTGAAAAAGATGTTGTAGCCGGAAACATCGGTACCGCCGAAGCAGCTATTGCACTGGTAAATGCCGGCGCCGACGCGGTAAAAGTGGGAATCGGGCCCGGCTCGATTTGTACCACCCGGATAATTGCCGGAGTTGGTATCCCACAATTATCTGCCATTTACAACGTTTCAAAAGCGATAAAAGATTCCGGGATTCCGGTAATCGGCGATGGCGGCATCCGCTATTCGGGCGACATTGTTAAAGGCCTGGCAGCAGGTGCCGATTCAATCATGGCCGGTGGCTTGTTTGCCGGAGTGGAGGAATCGCCCGGTGAAACCATTCTTTACCAGGGACGAAAATTTAAATCGTACCGCGGAATGGGATCGGTTGAAGCCATGCAGCAGGGATCGAAAGACCGCTATTTTCAGGATATGGAAGAAGACATCAAAAAACTGGTTCCCGAAGGTATCGCTGCACGGGTGCCTTACAAAGGATCGCTATATGAGGTAATTTACCAATTGATAGGCGGCCTGCGGGCAGGTATGGGTTATTGCGGTGCACCAAATATAAAAGCGTTGCAAAAAGCCAAATTTACCGTGATTTCCAATGCCGGGGTGCAGGAAAGTCACCCCCACGATGTGAGTATTACACGTGAAGCACCAAATTATAGCAGTCGCCAGTGATCCCTGAATTTTTGAAATGAATAATAAAAAGAAAACAGTAATGAAACGAGCATTCTTTTCATTTGTATTGATATGCATTACAGCATTCGGCCTTTTTGCACAAGACGATGAAATTCTAATGACCATCGACGGTCAACCGGTTACAAAAGCCGAATTCGAATACATCTACAAGAAAAACAACAACAACGTTTTTAGCGAGGCTGATAAAAAATCACCGGAGGATTACCTCGACCTGTTCATTGATTTTAAACTGAAAGTGATTGAAGCTGAAAACCTGAAGATGGACACCAGCCAGGCTTTTATCAATGAGTTGGCCGGCTACCGGAAGGAAGTTGCAGCGCCCTACCTCACCGATACTAATTTCGATGAGCAACTGGTAAAAGAAACCTACAACCGAATGACAAAGGAAGTGGATGCCAGCCATATATTGTTGCGTCTTGATCAGAATGCGACACCCGACCAGGAAGCCAAGGTACTGGAAAGGATAACCAACATCCGCGAGGAAATCGTAAACGGGAAAGACTTTGGTGAAGCAGCTGTTGAATATTCCGAAGATCCTTCGGCAAAGGATAACAAAGGTCATCTGGGCTATTTCACGGCTTTCATGATGGTCGCACCATTTGAAGATGCCGCATTCGAAACACCGGTGGGAGAGGTTTCTGAACCGGTTCGTACGCGTTTTGGCTATCACATCATAAAAGTGAACGATGTTCGCAAAAACAAAGGCGAGATTCTGGTCGCCCACATCATGAAAAATGTGGCAAACGACGCTTCAGAAGAAACCAGAAAAGCTCAGAAAGAAAAAATAGACGCGATTTATGAAGAACTTTTAAAAGGTGCCGATTTTGCCGAAATGGCTAAAAAGGAATCTGACGACCGCCGCACCGCTACCGAAGGTGGAAAAATGCCATGGTTCGCTGCAGGACGCATTATCCCCGAATTCTCGAATCCGGCCTTTGCCATCGAGAACATTGGCGATTTCACCAAGCCGGTGGAAACAGCATTTGGCTACCACATTATAAAAAAACTCGATGAAAAACCGGTGGCTTCTTTTGAAGATATGAAAGCTGAGATTGAAACGCGAATTAAAAGAGACCCGGAACGCAGCAATTCAAGCCAGCACGCGTTTATTGCTTCGTTGAAAGATGAGTATGGATATTCAGAAAACGAGGCAAACAAAAAGGTACTTGCGGAAAAAACGATTTTGGACAGTGCTTCGGTTAGTAAGCTTGTTCTTTTCAGCATTTATGGAAAAGACTACACCGGTGCCGATTTTACAAGTTGGATTGCAAACAACAAACAACAAAATCCAATCTATTCAACACAATTCGAACAATGGGTGGATGCCGAAGTGCTTGCTTTGGAAGATGCAAAGCTGGAAATAAAACATCCTGAATTCAAATTCCTGATGAAGGAATATCACGACGGTATATTACTGTTCAATATTTCACAGGAGAAAATCTGGAATTATGCCAGTCAGGATAGTGCCGGTCTGGAAGCGTTCTACGAAAAGAATAAAGGAATTCACATGTGGAACGAACGTTTTAAAGGAAGCATTATAAGCTGTGAAGATCCTGCGGTTCACGAACAAGCCGATAATTTATTTGGAGCCGGTTTGTCGAACGACGAAGTAATGGAACACATTAACGTTGACGGCGAACTTATTCAATTCAAAACCGGTGCCTGGGAAGAAGGCGAAAATCCGATTGTCGATTACTTCGTATGGAATGGACCGAAACCTGCCGGTTTTAACGAAGAAGTTACTTTCGTTCGCGGCGACAAGGTTGGCCCGGAACCTAAAGAACTGGATGAAGCTCGCGGATTGTACATTTCTGATTACCAAAAATACCTGGAAGAAAAATGGATAAAAGAACTTCGCTCGAAGTATAAAGTTAAGATCAATAAAAAAGTATTGAAAACGGTACCTGGTGTTTAAAACGCTTCTAAAATATAGCTTGTTTATTGCAGTGGTTCTAACTGGGGCTGCCTGTTCCGAATCGGTACAGGAGAAACCGGTGGCACAGGTTGGTTCGCATTACCTCTACCCTTCCGACATTTCGCGAATAATGCCGGCGAATACAAATACTGAAGACAGTGCCATTCTGGCTAACGATTACATCAACAAGTGGATTAAACAGGAATTGATGATCCAGAAAGCCAACGAAAATTTAAGCGAAGATCAGAAAGACCTTACTCACGAACTGGAGGAATATCGTAATTCACTAATCATTTATCGTTATAAAAACGAGTTGGTAAAACAACGCATGGATACGGTGGTTACCACGGAGCAGATTGAAGATTTTTACAATGCCAATAAGCAAACCTTTTTGCTCGACCGCTCTATCGTAAAAGCCGTTTTTATAAAAATCCCCAGCGAACTGGCCAATCCCGAGCAATTAAAGGAAATGGTGAAAGATGATTCGGAAGAAGGACAAAGCGAGCTAAGGGATTATTGCATGCAGTACGCCAAAAATTTTGAGATCGCACTCGACAGCTGGATTGACTTTGCTGTTTTGAACCGCAACCTGCCTGAAAACATCAGCGATCCGGTAAGCTTTCTTACCCGAAATAACCTGAAAGAAATGGATGACTCCAATTATTACTATCTTGTGAGCATTCACGATTATATGCTGACTAACGACCTTGCTCCTCTTGAATTTGTGGAAAACAACATAAAAAATTTAATTTTGAACCAGCGTAAAATCAAATTTCTAAGAGAGCTGGAAAACAATATTTATACTGAAGGGGAACGTCAAAAGAAATTTAAAATATACCAGGAGAACGAATGACAATGAAGAATATGAAGAAAATACTGGGAGCCATTTTACTGAATCTACTTGTTTTGGGAAGTATGGCTCAGGATAAAGTTATCGATCAGATTGTTGCAATTGTGGGCGGTAACATTATACTGAAATCGGATATCGAGAACGCAACACTCAGTCAGCAGGCTCAGGGAATCACCACCGAAGGCGACATGAAATGTGAAGTACTGGAGGATTACCTGATTAATAAACTGCTGGTTGCCGAAGCCGAAATGGATACCTTGATCACGGTAACACCAAGCCAGATTAACCAGCAAATGGACCAACAGATACAATATTTTTTGCAACATATGGGTACCGAAAGTGCGATTGAAACATATTTCAACAAACCGATTGCACAAGTTAAAGCAGATTTGCAGGAAAACATCCGCGAAAATTCTCTGGCACAACAAATGCGTTCTAAAATTGTAGAGAATGTTACGGTAACGCCTTCGGAAGTGCGCTACTATTTCCGTAATCTCGACAAGGAACAGATTCCCACAATTCCAACTCAATACGAATACGGGCAGATTACCATGCAACCTCAGATTGAACTGGAAGAGCAAAACCGTGTAAAGGCTAAACTTCGCGAAATAAAGAAACGTATCGAAAACGGTTCAAGTTTCGAAGCCATGGCAGTGATTTATTCTGAAGATCCGGGATCGGCCAAAGATGGCGGAAAATTACCATATTTCGGACGCGCAGAGTTAGATCCGGAATTTGCTGCTGTTGCTTTTAATCTAAAGGGTGACAAGATCTCGAACATAGTACAGAGCGCTATGGGTTACCATATCATTCAGCTAATCGACAAACAGGGTGGTAAAGTAGCAACCCGCCATATTCTTATGAGGCCTAAAGTTTCGGTTGAAGCACGCGAAGAGGCGTACAATCGTCTGGACAGTCTTGCAACGCTAATCCGTAAAAACGAAATCGGGTTCGAACAGGCTGCTAGCATGTTCTCGTACGATAAAAACACTAGAAATAACGGGGGTTTGGCAATTAACCCAAATACCATGTCATCAAAGTTTGCCATAGAAGAACTCGACGGCGACATCAGTAAGGTAATTACAAAGATGAACCTGAACGAAATTTCACAACCTTTCGAAACCATCGATCCCGAGAATCAACAAACCGTGTATAAGATTGTTAAACTCACTAATAAAATCGATGCTCACAAAGCAGATTTGCAAAACGATTATCAGGTTCTGGCCGACCTTTACCTGGCTAAAAAGAAAGAGGATGTAATGCAAAAATGGATTGCCGAACAACAGTCACAAACCTATATCCGAATCGATAATACGTATGCAAACTGTAACTTTAAATTCGATAACTGGATAAAATAAGCACCTGATACACCCATGGAATTTAAAAACGATGTTGCTGCGCTGGATGCCCTGCGCGAAAAATTTGAGGCATTAAAAAACGAGATTAAGAAAGTAATTTACGGACAGGATGAAGTGATCGACCAGGTGTTGGTTTCACTTTTCAGCCGTGGACATGTCCTTCTTATTGGTGTTCCGGGACTGGCAAAAACGCTGCTGGTAACTACCATTGCTAAAACACTCGGATTAAAATACAACCGTATTCAGTTTACTCCCGATTTGATGCCTTCTGACATTATCGGTACTGAGATCCTGGATAACGAACGCAACTTCAAATTTATCAAGGGGCCGCTTTTCGCCAACATCATTCTGGCCGACGAGATCAACCGTACGCCGCCAAAAACACAGTCGGCATTGCTAGAAGCCATGCAGGAAAGATCGGTAACTGCTGCAGGCGAACACTTCGATCTCGACAAGCCGTTTTTTGTTTTGGCTACTCAAAACCCGATTGAACAGGAAGGTACTTATCCGCTTCCTGAAGCTCAGCTCGACCGTTTTATGTTTTCGGTATGGCTCGATTATCCAAAACTCGAAGATGAGTTGACCATTGTTAGAAATACAACTTCAACTTATACCAATGAACCCAAAACCGTGATTTCGGGCGACGAGATCAAGTTCTTCCAGGACCTGATTCGTAAAGTGCCTGTAAACGACAATGTACTGCAATACGCAGTAACACTCGCCGCCAAAACTCGTCCGGGTAACGGGCATTCAGCCGAGGTTTCAAACCAGTACCTGAAATGGGGAGCCGGTCCGCGTGCTTCGCAATACCTTGTACTTGGAGCAAAAACCAATGCTGCATTGCACGGAAAATATTCTCCCGACATTGAAGATGTAAAAGCAGTGGCGCCTTCCATTTTACGTCACAGGATCATAAAAAATTACAAGGCAGAAGCCGAGAATAAATCTATCGACGATATCATCGATCAATTGCTTTAATGCACACCAGTCGTTTCAATACTAAAATAGCTGCCCCTTTCCGGAACTTTATTCTGGGGCTTATACTTTTATTGCCTTTTTTCTCGTCGGCCCAGGAAAAGAAAGAGGTGGAAATTTTACAGGCCGGAGCACTCGTTCAAAGTCCTCATATTGCAAATGCACAACGCCTGCTGAACGACGTTATCATCAAGCACCAGGACGTGCTGATGTATTGCGACAGTGCCTACACCTACGAAGGCTCGAACCGGGTAGATGCTTTTGGCCACGTTCATATTAACCAGGGAGACACACTACATCTTTACGCCCAAAAGGTTTTTTACGATGGCGACCGCAGTTTTGCACAAGCCATACATGATGTTGAACTTCACAACAAGGATATTATCCTGTACACCGACACCCTGGATTACGACATGGAAAATGACATTGGTTATTACGACTGCTTTGGTAAGATAGTCGACAGCACCAATGTACTAACCAGCAAAGTTGGCAAATACTACATGAACGAGAAGCTCGCGCACTTTACCGACAGTGTAGTGGGTTTCAGCGATAAGTACACCATCGACAGTGACAACTTGAAGTACAACACGGAAAGCGAAATTATTTATTTCGAAGGACCAACTACCATACGCGATTCAGCAAATACTTTGTATGCCGAAGATGGCTGGTACAATACCATTACAGGTGAAGCCGATCTGAAAAAAAGCCCCGAGGTTTATAACGAAACCCAGCTGTTAAAAGCCAAACAAATTATTTACAACAAAGAAAACGGTGATGGTTTTGCCTACGGGAATGTTCATCTTGAAGATTACGAAAACAGAACCATTGTTCGCGGAAACAGTGTTCAATACAACGAACTCACAGAACTCGCCACAGTCACTGATTCGGCTATGTTCATATCGTATAACGAAACCGACAGCCTGTTTTTGCATGCCGACACATTGCGCACCATGCCCGATACCGTTGAAGGTGAAAATATTGTGAAGGCCTATTATGGTGTTCGTTTTTACCGCAGCGATGTACAGGGAATCTGCGATTCACTGATCTATTTCACAAAAGATTCGCTGGTGCAGTTGTTCAGAAATCCGGTACTTTGGTCGGAAATGCAGCAACTGAGTGCCGACCGTATTGAAATGATCCAGCATACAAATGCGCCCGATCAGATTCTGATGTATAAAAACAGCTTTATTATTGCTGAACAGGATTCGGGCATGTACGACCAGATAAAAGGCAAGGATATGGTAGGTTACGTTATAAATGGTGAACTCAACAACATCAATGTCGACGGAAACGGACAAACGCTGTATTATGCCCGTGAAGACAAGGAAATTATTGGCATGAACCGTGCCGAAAGCAGTAACATTTCCATTCGCTTTAAAGACGGACAGATACATAAAATTGCTTTTATGAAGCAGCCTACCGGAGAGTTGAAACCACTGTTGGACCTCACTGAAAACGACAAAAAACTTGCGGATTTTAAGTGGCAGATCGATTTGCGCCCGGTTTCGAAAGACGACATTTTCCGTGAACCCAAGACACAGACTCCGGAAATAACTGAGGCCGCAGAAAAATAGAATTGATCCCGGTTATTATTCACTTCACCATCCTTCACAACAGGCTGGTAATCGTTGCCTAGCCAGGTAAAAGAAGTAAAAACGCTAAACTTTGGAGCACAGCTGCTTGTTAGGTTTACTTTGAATTTAGATAACATTCTGACCAACTAAGCGCAGAAATATGAGCAACCGGCAAATCACAAAACATTTAAAGTTACCAATTCGATTCGATCAGCATAAACTGGCTCATGATCTTTCATTAGCACTCAAAAAAAACTGGATACCGCATTTTAATACCTCGGGGTATAGCGGCGAGTGGACAGTAATTCCTTTGTACACAGGCAATGGCGACGAAACAAATATTTTTGCCATTTCACCTGAAGCTGCCGAAATTACAGAAACACCAATCATGAAAGAGTGCCACTACTTCAGGGAAGTAGTCGAATCATTTAAGTTTCCGGTAACAAGCGCACGTTTGTTAAGGCTTGGCTCCGGAGCTGAAATAAAGCCGCACAGAGATCATGAGTTGGGCTACGAAGACGGTAGTTTTCGCCTGCACATCCCGATTGTTACCAACAGCCTGGTTGAGTTTATTTTAGATGGTGAATGGCTGCTAATGTCACCCGGAGAATGCTGGTATACCAATGTCAATTTCATTCACTCGGTAAGCAACCGTGGTGAAACAGATAGGATTCACCTGGTAATTGATGGCCTCAGAAATGAATGGACCGACAAGTTATTTTATGCGCAGGCTCCTCCCGACAGCTTTCAGAAAATGCGAGATAACCAGGAATCGTCGGAAACGATTAAACGAATAATCGAAGAATTGGAACGAAGTACTGAACCCGCCGCAAAACAGTTGATCGCAGAATTATCCCAGAAGCTAAGTTCGGGAAACCACTTGGCTTAAAATCACAGTTTCTCTCACTTTATTTTCGCAAAAGATTTGATTTTAGCCTGAAAAAAGCTTCATTCACTTAACTTTATGTCGAATAAAAAATTGACCAATGGATTATATCGCCATCAATAAAAAACTCTGGGACGAAAAAACAGAACATCACTTTCAATCCGATTTCTACGATGTAAGTTCCTTTCTGAAAGGAAAAGATTCGCTAAATACCATCGAACTTGAATTGCTGGGTGAGCTGAAAGGGAAAAAAATATTACACCTTCAATGTCATTTCGGACAAGATACGATTTCACTCGCCCGCCACGGAGCAGAGGCTACCGGCGTTGATCTTTCGGATAAAGCCATTGAAAAAGCACGGGAATTAAACGACAAGCTGGGAACTACTGTCCGCTTTATTCAGAGCGATGTATACCAACTTCATGAGGTGCTCGACGAACAATTCGACATTGTTTTTACATCCTACGGAGTTATCGGTTGGTTGCCAGATATGAACAAATGGGCCGAAGTGATCCATCGTTTTTTAAAACCCGGAGGGAAGCTGGTGTTTGTTGAATTTCATCCCATCATCTGGATGTTGAGTTACGATTTTCAGCGCATTGAATACAATTACATGGATTCGCCACCAATTATAGAAGAACTTGAAGGCACCTACACCGACAGGAGTGCTCCAATCAAGGAAAAATCGGTTTCGTGGAACCACGGTCTGAGCACGGTAATAAATGCACTGATAAAATCCGGTTTGACGATCACCGATTTCAGGGAATACAATTATTCGCCTTACGATTGTTTTCAGAACACGGTAAAAATCGACGAACGAAAATTCAAAATAAAAGGACTCGAAGATAAAATCCCGATGGTTTATTCGGTAACGGCAGACAAAAAATTGTAGTATCGGTGTAGATTTTTGGGGTAACGGCGTGTAGAATAGTTAAACAGAATCGGAGTTTGTGGTATTATTCTTAACTTTTCGTATAAAAAAGCCCGTTTTGTTTTCATTTTTGAAAAATATTTTGATATTTGCAGGAAATCGTAAGTAAACGATCAAATGAGATTAAACATCAACATATCTATTCTAAATATTATTCTTGGTATTCTTCTTCTAAAAAAGTTGAACTGAGAGTGGTATGTTGATACAAAATATTGGATTTAAAATAGAAGCCATTCTCAGATAAGAGGGTGGCTTTTTTAATGCAGGAAGCTGGAAGCACGAAGTCGGAAGAAAAAAAATTTCCGCTTCATACTTCAAACCGCAATCCAATAGGTTTTATAACGAAACAGAGAACTTGATTAGACAGCTAATAAAAATTGAAAAATGAATAAATCATGAGCGACAGACTTTACATTTTCGACACAACCTTGCGCGACGGAGAACAGGTCCCGGGTTGTCAGTTGAACACGGTAGAAAAGATTGAAGTTGCCAAAGCATTGCAGGATTTGGGAGTTGACGTAATTGAAGCCGGCTTCCCTATTTCCAGCCCTGGCGATTTTGAATCGGTAGTAGAGATTTCGAAAGCGGTAACATGGCCAACCATTTGTGCCCTGACCCGCGCAGTGCAAAAAGATATCGATGTTGCAGCCGAATCGCTAAAGTACGCCAAGAAAGGACGTATTCACACGGGAATCGGAACATCGGATTTTCACATTTACCACAAACTAAATTCCAATCCGGAAGAAATTATAGAACGCGGTGTTGAAGCCGTTAAATACGCCAAGAAATACGTTGAAGACGTAGAGTTTTATGCCGAAGATGCCGGACGTACAGGAAATGAATACCTGGCTCGGGTAATCGAGGCAGTAATCAAAGCCGGGGCCACAGTGGTAAATATTCCGGATACAACCGGTTATACCCTCCCCCACGAGTTTGGTGCAAAAATTAAGTACCTGATGGAAAATGTGCCAAACATTCATAAAGCAGTTATTTCAACACACTGTCATAACGATTTGGGAATGGCAACTGCCAATACCATTTCGGGTGTTTTGAATGGTGCGCGCCAGGCTGAGGTAACCATCAACGGTATCGGCGAACGTGCCGGAAATACTTCGCTCGAAGAAGTAGTTATGACACTTAAAACACATTACCAGGCACTGGGAATTGAGACAGGTGTAAATACCAAAAACATTTACAACACCAGCCGTTTGGTTTCTACCCTGATGAACATGCCGGTTCAGCCAAACAAAGCGGTAGTTGGCAGAAATGCTTTTGCACACTCATCGGGAATTCACCAGGACGGTGTTTTGAAAAACCGTGAGAACTACGAGATCATGGATCCGACTGACGTTGGTATCAACGAATCAGCGATTTTGTTGACAGCCCGAAGTGGACGTGCCGCATTGAAGCACCGTTTGGAATTATTGGGCTTCCAGTTAGACAAAGCAAAACTCGACGAGGTATACGACGAGTTCCTGAAACTGGCCGATAAGAAAAAAGACATCCGCGACGACGATATCGCGTTGCTGGTTGGCGATGCCACGCGCAAAGAGCGACGTATCAAATTGGATTACCTGCAGGTAGTTTCAGGCAAAAGTCTGAAACCAATGGCTACCGTTTGCCTCGATATTTCAGGTGAGAAATTTGACGCAACATCTGCCGGAAACGGTCCGGTTGATGCCGCCATTTCTGCAGTTAAAAAGATCATTCACCGCCAGGTAGTTATTGAAGAATTCCTGGTTCAGGCCATAACCCGCGGTAGCGACGATATTGGTAAAGTGCACATGCAGGTGGACTATAACGACTCCATCTACCATGGTTTTGGTGCACACACCGATATTATTACTGCATCAGTGGAAGCTTTCCTTGATGCGATTAACAAATTGCCGGTGGCGAGTTAAGTAGTTAAGTAAAAAAGATTCGGACAGTTCATCCCCCTTAATCCCCCTTCGAAGGGGGAGTGCGACGAAGGAGCAGGGGGATGAGTCAGTTTCAAAAATATATAAGTTGAATCCATTTATAGATGGAAAAGATTATGGAAGCAAAAACATTATTTGATAAAATCTGGGACGCTCACGTGGTAGAGCAGGTTGAGGGAGGTCCCAACGTATTGTACATCGATCGTCACTTAATTCACGAGGTTACCAGCCCGGTAGCTTTTCTTGGGTTAAAGACACGCGGATTAAAAGTATTCCGCCCCGATAAAACAACGGCTACACCCGACCATAACGTTCCAACCCAGGAGCAGCACCTTTCAATTAAAGACGAACTTTCGCGCAACCAGGTTGAAATGCTGAAAAAGAACTGTGCTGAACATGGCATTGTTTATCACGATCTGCAGTCGGAAGGACATGGAATCGTTCACATTATCGGCCCTGAAATGGGATTGACCCAACCGGGAATGACCATCGTTTGCGGCGACAGCCACACCTCGACTCACGGAGCTTTTGGAGCGATTGCTTTTGGAATCGGTACCAGCGAAGTGGAAATGGTGCTGGCCAGCCAGTGTATTATGCAGCCAAAACCGAAGAAGATGCGCATTACTGTAAACGGTGAACTGGGTAAAGGCGTAACTGCAAAAGACATTGCACTGTACATTATTTCGAAAATTTCGACCAGTGGAGGTACCGGTCACTTTATTGAATATGCAGGTTCTGCCATTACCGGACTTTCGATGGAAGGCCGGATGACATTGTGTAACCTGAGTATCGAAAGTGGTGCACGCGGTGGTATGATCGCCCCGGATGAAACAACGTTCAACTATGTAAAAGGCCGTCAGTTCGCACCAAAAGGCGAAGAATGGGAAGCCGCTCTTGCCAAATGGAAAGAACTGAAAACCGATGACGGTGCTGTATTCGACACAGAATACACTTATGATGCTGCCGACATTGAACCCATGATCACCTATGGTACCAACCCGGGAATGGGAATTGGCGTAACACATCAGATTCCTACAACCGAAGGGATGCAGGGAACCGATAAATCAACTTACCTGAAATCGTTGCAATACATGGGTTACCACGAAGGAGACTCAATGAAAGGCAAACAGGTAGATTACGTATTCCTTGGAAGTTGCACGAACGGCCGCATCGAGGATTTTCGTGCTTTTGCAAATTTTGTAAAAGGCAAACAAAAAGCGCCAAACGTAAACGCATGGCTGGTGCCCGGCTCGAAGCGGGTTGAAACCCAGATACGAGAAGAAGGTTTGGTGGACATTCTTGAAGCAGCAGGTTTCGAACTCCGTCAACCGGGATGTTCAGCTTGTCTGGCGATGAACGAGGATAAAATTCCTGAAGGTAAATATGCAGTTTCTACTACCAACAGAAACTTCGAAGGCCGCCAGGGACCGGGATCCAGAACTATGCTGGCCAGTCCGCTCACAGCAGCAGCTGCAGCCGTCAGTGGAGTAGTAACCGATCCAAGAGAAATGATGTAAAACCGCGAAGCGCTAAGCGCAAAGGGCACAGCGAAAAAGCGCCTGGCTCTCTGCTCTTGGCTCTCTGCAAAATTTTGTAAACATGGCATACGATAAATTTTCTGTAATAAATACACCGGCAGTACCGCTGCCCCTTGAAAATGTAGATACCGACCAGATCATTCCTGCACGTTTCCTGAAAGCAGTTGAACGCAAAGGATTCGGCGACAACCTGTTCCGCGACTGGAGGTATGAAAAAGACGGAAGTCCGAAAGCTGACTTCCCCTTAAACGACAACAAATATTCAGGTAAAATACTGGTTGCAGGTAAAAACTTTGGTAGCGGATCGAGCCGCGAGCACGCTGCCTGGGCTATCTACGATTACGGATTCCGTGTAGTGGTTTCAAGCTTTTTTGCCGACATATTCAAAGGCAATGCCTTGAACAACGGACTGCTACCGGTTGTTGTTTCACCTGAATTCCTTCAAAAGATTTTCGACGCTATCGAAAAGGATTCCGACTCGACTTTTGAAGTAGATCTTGAGAAACAAACATTCACCATTGCATCAACAGGCGAATCGACTGAATTTGAGATCAATCCTTACAAAAAGCATTGCTTAAAAAACGGTTTGGACGACATCGATTACCTGGTGGCAATGAAAGATGCGATAGCTGAGTTTGAGACAGCTTAAATTCGCCGAATAAAGAGCGTTTGAAATCAGCATTATCAATTCGCTCACAAAAACAGACAGAAATGACAGGCAAAACAATAGAAGTTACAGGGAAACAGTTGACCATTATGGACACTACCCTGCGGGATGGAGAACAAACCTCGGGGGTTTCGTTCAGTGAGACCGAGAAGCTTAGCGTGGCTAAGGTACTGCTCGACGATGTAAAAGTTGATCGTATTGAAATTGCCTCGGCCCGTGTATCTGAAGGTGAATTTAAAGGCACACAACGCGTTATGAAGTGGGCCGCAGAAAAAGGTCACCTCGAAAAGGTGGAGGTACTCGGCTTTGTTGATGATGCCATTTCGCTGAATTGGATCAACGATGCCGGTGGGAAAGTCATTAACCTGCTGTGTAAAGGTTCGTTCAAACACGTTACCGAACAGTTGCGCAAAAAACCTGAAGAGCATGTTGCCGATATCCGGAAAGTGATCAACAATGCCGATAAAATGGGCATTAAGGTGAACATTTACCTGGAAGACTGGTCAAATGGTATGCGCAGTTCAAAAGACTACGTTCATTTTATGGTTTCGCATTTGAAGGATGAGAAAGTGGACCGGATCATGTTGCCCGATACACTTGGCATTCTCGACCCGGATGAGACTTACGAATTCTGCAAAGAAATGATCGAAACCTATCCGTATGCAAACTTCGATTTTCATGCACATAACGACTACGACCTGGCCATTGCCAACGTTTTTCATGCCATAAAAGCTGGGATACGTTGTGTTCACACCACCGTAAACGGTTTGGGAGAACGAGCAGGAAATGCGCCGCTTTCGAGTGTGATTGCAACAATCAAGGACCACCTGAAAATGACCACCAATGTGAATGAGCAACAGCTCAACAAAGTTTCCAAACTGGTGGAGTCGTTCTCTGGAATTCGTATTCCGACCAACAAGCCCTTAATTGGCGAGTTTGTTTTTACGCAGTGCAGCGGCATCCATGCCGACGGCGACAGTAAAAACAACCTGTATTTCAATGAGCTCTTGCCGGAACGTTTTGGCCGTATCAGACAATATGCGCTTGGTAAAACATCAGGGAAAGCCAACATCAGGAAAAACCTGGAAGAGCTGGGGATTGAACTGGATGCGGAGTCGCTTAAAAAAGTGACCGATAGAATCATTGAACTGGCTGATGAAAAGGAAACCATTACCAATGATGATCTGCCCTACATTGTGGCCGACACCCTGGATAATGATCTTATTGAGCAAAACATACGCGTGGTCAACTTCTCGATAAGTCACACCATGGGACTGCGCCCACTGGCCAACCTTGCCCTTGAAATAGGCGGAAAAATTTACGAAGAATACAGCGACGGCGACGGTCAGTACGACGCATTTATGCAGGCTTTGAAGAAGATTTACAAAGAGCTTAGCCGGCCATTGCCAAAACTGATCGACTATGTGGTAACCATTCCTCCCGGGGGACGTACCGATGCTTTGGTTGAAACCGTAATTACCTGGAAAGACAAGCACGAGTTTAAAACCAAAGGTCTGGATCCAGATCAGAATGCAGCGGCCATCAAAGCAACCATCCGCATGCTGAACATTATCGAAAACGAATTTAAACCCGGAATTCTTGATAAACTCATGAGTTCCATTTCATAATCAACTATTATTTAAATCAAATGAAGCTAAACATAGCAATACTTCCCGGCGACGGGATCGGGCCTGAAATTGTTGAACAGGCTATGAAAGCTGTAAAAGCAGTTGCAAAAAAATTTAATCACGAACTCGAATATGAATACGGAATCACCGGTGCAGCTGCCATCGATCAAGTAGGCGATCCCTACCCCGAAGATACTCACCAATTGTGTATGAATTCGGATGCTGTGCTTTTTGGTGCCATCGGCGATCCAAAATTCGATAACAATCCCAAAGCCACCGTACGACCGGAACAAGGCTTACTGGCCATGCGTAAAAAGCTGGGCTTGTATGCTAACATTCGTCCGGTAGAGACTTTCGAGTCGCTGTTGCACAAGTCGCCATTAAGAAGAGAATTGGTTGAAGGTGCCGATTTTGTTTGTATCCGCGAATTGACCGGTGGTATTTATTTTGGTGAAAAAGGTAGAAAAGACAACGGAAATACTGCCTTCGACACCAACACTTATACCCGTGAAGAAATCGAGCGTATCCTGAAACTGGGATATGAATTTGCAGCCAAACGCAATAAAAAACTTACGGTAGTTGACAAAGCCAATGTGCTGGAAAGCTCTCGTTTGTGGCGCGAAGTGGCTCAGGAAATGGCTCCAAATTATCCGGATATCAAGACCGAATACATGTTTGTGGACAATGCGGCGATGCAGATCATTCAGTGGCCAAAAAACTTCGACGTAATGGTTACCGAAAACATGTTTGGCGATATCCTCACCGACGAAGCCAGTGTGATCACCGGTTCGCTGGGATTATTGCCTTCTGCGTCAATTGGTATTCATACTTCGGTTTTTGAACCTATCCACGGTTCATATCCGCAGGCAGCAGGAAAAGATATTGCCAATCCGATTGCAACCATTCTTTCGGCCGCCATGATGTTTGAATATGCTTTCAACCTGATGGATGAAGGAAAACTGATTCGTGATGCTGTTGCGGCTTCAATGGAAGAAGCTTATGTTACAGAAGATATTGCCGAAGGCACGGCGTACAATACTTCGCAGGTTGGCGACTGGATTGCTGACTGGATTGCAAAGAATTAATTTGATAAATTTATTTGCTGTTTATAACGCAAGGAACAACCTTCGGAAAGCTATTTTCGGAGGTTGTTTCTTTTCCATACATCAGTTTTCTATACTTTCATATTCGAATACAACATTAATTCCCTGCTGATCGGGATACCGAACATAACTCAATACAGCTTTCTCCGGCAGATTCTCAGAACTGTATTCATACGAAATTTCAAACTCAGGAGGTAAACTACTCGCAATTGAATTCATGTACGACAGATAAACCGGATTATTTACCTGTACAATATCAATATCACGCGAATACATAAAAGCGTTTATAGTACTAATCCCTGAAGCGCCCAGCGGATTAATCTTAGCATCATACCTGAATTTAAGTTCCGACAATATAAAATCAGAATCGCTATTCGAAGGTCGCACAATCTTTTCTATTGTATTCCCTCTTGAATCGTACTTATAGCTAATATAAGAACTTACCTCTCCATTTTCTGAAAACACTTTTCCTTTACTAATCCTTCCATTTTTATAGTAATATTCCGTTTTTGTGCTCCACTCGTTTCCGTTTTCCGGAGATAGATATTGCAAGTTCTCCTCAATTACCTGACCTTCTGAATTGTATACATAACTTGTAGTATAATCCCCGTTTGTTTTTTGACTGATTTTACCAGCTTCGTTATACACATATGATTCAGTAAAAATCTGCTCGCCCTGAGATCTATTTTGTATTTCGCTTAATCGGTTCAGGCTGTCGTAAACAAAATCCGTCCGGTACTCCCAATCTTCGGTCGTCGTTGTTATTGCAATCAGATGCTGATTCAATTCAGGAAAAGTAGATGTAAAATCGTCTTCCTTACAGGCATTTAAAAAGATGAAAAATAACAAGGCAACTAATGTAGCTTTTCTCATAATTAAGGTTTTTCAGAAGATGAAGATTTCATACACTTGGTTGCGTCGGAAAGAATTTTCTAATCGGCAAACCTTTCTATTAATTCCTCTAATTGTTGACGATAGCTTTCGTCTCCTTCCGTCAATACCAGATTATTTACCTTCTGAATATCCTCTTCGTTCGTGCGGTTATAACGAATCGGAGGATTTCCGGGCGAGCAAAACAAATAATTCTCTTTTACCAGATTGGTAGTTGCCCTGTGAAACCGCAGTGGTGATTTGGCAATATTGTAAATCAGGTTATTGGCAACCAGCACATCGGTCGTACCTTCATCCAAAAACATTCCATTGCTTTCGGCCCTGCCGGCATTTATTCGCACATCGTGAATATGATTATTTACCAGCTTGCTCCCGGGCTGCAAACCCAACATGTATATTCCTCCTCCATCACTTAGCAGATTCATAATATTGTGAATGTGATTCCCATCAACAACATTTGCCCGACAAGGAGTTGGCACCGGACTCCACATCCACCCTATCGATATTCCTGTATAAGGAAGATCATAAATGTGATTGCTTTTCACATTAACTTCAGCAGTAAACCCACACCAGATTCCTACTGCACCAAAAAAACGAACGCCGCACTGCATTACGGTGCAATTTTTTACTGAATTCCCGGTTGCCACGTCACCTGGAGTTTCTTTCCACCAGGGTTCGCCACCTACCATTCGGTCCTGTCCTTCTCCAACCATAATTCCATTTCCTCCAATATCCGTAAACAACGAATTATTCACACCACAGTTTTTACAGCCCGTTGAAATCCAAAGCCCTGATCCTCCCAGGTTTTGAAAGGTGCAATTATTAAAGAGAACATCTTCGGCCCATTCAGCTTTTATAGCAGCAGGCACTACCTCCCATGGTCCGCTTTCGGGACGGGAATCGTGATGGCAAGCCTGAATTCCGCAATACCCTTGCGAAGGTATTTTCCAGGCGCTGTATTGGAATTTAATTCCTTCGAAGGCAATATTTTTTACCGGCTGATCTTTTGTTCCGTTTATCAATACAAGACCTTCTGATACAGGAAACATCACATTCAATTCTTCCGGATTTTGATCGACAGGTAATTTCAACAATATTTTTTCCGTATTTGAGTCATAGCACCATTCAAAATCCATATCAAGGAAAGCTTTGTCGTTCTCCAGAAAATACCTCGGATGTTCTTCCCAGTTATCGATATTAAAAAATGAAAGACTTTTCGCGCCAATGGAGTCAACGGCTGTCAATTGATGTTTTTGAAAATCTATTTCTTTCAGGCCGATTCTGGAAATCGACCAGTCGTGAAAAAATACGAGTTCTACATCGCTAATATTCGTTGGAACAGGAAATTCTCCTTCTTCAAAAAAGAAATTTGTACGATGATCGTCTCCCGCTTTTTTTACCCTCAAAAAACCTTCATTTGGAAATCTTGCACGCGTACAACGCCGTTCATCAATGAATAATTCTGTTGGACTTCTTTCTTTCTGTATTTTTGCTTCCCAGATTCCGTCATTTAGTTTTTGCCATCCCTTAATCCGGTTTCCTCCCGATATTACCGGACTGGCTCCTTCCACAGCTTTCAAAACTAACTTCGATTCGGAATTTGAAAATTTATCAGCTGCCATTAAAAGCGGTTTTTCTAAAAAATACGTTCCGTCGGCAAGATGAATTACATAATTCCCAGGTTCATTAGAAGGTATCGCTTCCAATGCTTTCTGAATGGTTTGAAAGGGCTTTTTTGCAGTTCCTGAATTAGCATCGTTTCCTGCCGGAGCAACATAGAATTCTGTTTCGCCCGGAGATAAGCACGATAGAAGAAAAATATTAAGAATCAGGAAGAAACCATTCACAGAACTAGTTGTCATTGTTATTGATTTAGGTAAGATTTAGTACCCAAAATTATCCAAATTAAGCTAAAATCAAATGCCTTCGCCACATTTCATCATCGAACAAATGCCCTCTTTAAACGTTATTTTTTCAGAAAAAACCACAATGGTTAAACGCGTACGAATGATTACAGATAAAGCAGCACCTAGCCCCAAACATAAAATAACAACAAAAGAGGCACTTGAAGATTATTTCATGGCCTATCTGAGCCGCCAGCTAAGTATTCTTGGGCGAAGAGAAGTTCATAATGGCAGGGCGCATTTTGGTATTTTTGGCGATGGTAAAGAAGTAGCCCAAATTGCATATGCCAAAAATTTCAAAAAAGGCGACTGGCGTTCGGGTTACTACCGCGATCAGACCTTTATGCTGGCACTCGGATTATTACAGCCCGAAGAGTTTTTCTCGATGATCTATGGAGATACCGACACTGAAATCAATCCGTCAACAGGCGGCAGAAATTTCAACAACCACTTCTGCACCACAAATATTACCCCTGAAGGAGAGATCAAAAACTTGAGCAAACAATATAACTCGGCTTCCGATATTTCTTCAACCGGAGGGCAAATGCCTCGTATGCTGGGACTGGCGCAGGCTGCAAAAATCGCCCGCCAGCAGCCTGAACTTGTAAAACATTTGAAGAACAACATTACCGGAAACGAAGTGGTTTTTGGCAGTATTGGCGATGCCAGTACTTCTGAAGGTCTTTTCTGGGAAACCATAAATGCAGCCGGAGTAATGCAGGTACCAATAGCTGTAGCTGTTTACGACGATGGATTTGGGATAAGTGTGCCTACCGAACTGCAAACCACAAAAGCCAGCATTTCAGAAGCCTTAAAAGGTTTCGAAAAAGAAGGAGAAAGCAACGGAATTAAAATCTACAAATGCAAAGGTTGGGATTATCCGGAGCTGATAAAAACATTCAAAAAAGGCATCGATTTCTGCCGCGAAACGCAAACACCGGTGGTCTTTCATATCGATGAAGTTACCCAGCCACAGGGACATTCAACTTCCGGTTCGCACGAACGTTACAAAACAAAGGAACGTTTGGAATGGGAAAATGAATTTGATGCATTGAACCGGATGCGCAAATGGCTGATCGACAGTGGCACTGCCGATGAAGATCTGTTGAAGGAAATAGAAAAATCGGCGAAAAAAGATGCCCGGGAGGCTCGGGAGAAAGCCTGGAAAAACTATACGGATGGTTTTAACGAAGAGCGGGCGGCCATAAAAAAGATCCTCAACAAAATCGACAGTAAAAGCGATCTTCAGAGCCTGCGTCGTTTTGAGAAAGTTACCGATAAGGTCTTCCCAACCCGGCGTTCGCACCTGAGCTTTGCCAAACGCCTGAACCTGGAACTGCATATAATACCTGAACTCGCCAACGAGAAAAGGGAGTTAAAGGAATGGATCAGCAATTTTGAAGAACGCAGCCGTAAATTTTACAGCGGAGAATTATACCGCACCGGTAAAGATTCAACACTAAATGTAAAAGCCGTACCGGTAGAATATGATGAGAATTCAGTAGAAGTGAACGGTTCGCAAATAGTGAACAAGAACTTCGAGGTTCTTTTTGAAAAATACCCGAACCTGGTCACTTTTGGTCAGGATACCGGCAAACTTGGCGATGTGAACCAGGGCATGAAAGGCATGCAGCAAAAATATGGTTCGCAGCGTGTTTCTGATGCCGGAATCCGTGAAGCTACCATCATCGGACAGGGAATTGGTCTGGCACTGGCCGGCTACCGGCCTATTGCTGAGATTCAATACCTCGACTACCTGATCTATGCGCAATCACAGTTGAGTGATGATCTGTCGACCATGCAGTACCGCACACTCGGGAAACAGGCTGCCCCGGTAATCGTACGAACCCGCGGACACCAGTTGCAGGGGATCTGGCACGCCGGATCACCGATGCAAATGCTACTTGGGTCAATGCGGGGCATGTACATTTGTGTTCCCCGAAACCTGACTCAGGCAGCCGGATTTTACAACACTTTACTTGAAGGGAATGATCCGGCTTTGGTGATTGAACCACTAAAGGGCTACAACGTAAAAGAAAAACTTCCGGTAAATCACGGCGAGTATAAAGTTCCGCTTGGTGTTCCCGAGATCATGCGCGAAGGAAGCGATGTAACCGTGGTAACTTATGCCTGGAACGTACACCATGCCATTAAAGCAGCCGATCTGCTTCAAAAATACAAAGGAATTTCTATTGAGGTGATCGACGTACAAACCTTACTCCCGTTCGATGTGAACCACATTATTCTGGAATCGGTAAAGAAAACCAACAAGGTGATCTTTATGGACGAAGATGTACCCGGAGGAGGAACTGCGTACATGATGCAAAAAGTGCTGGAGGAACAAAAGGCCTTCGACTACCTGGATACCGCACCGCGCACACTTTCGGCAATGGAACACAGGCCGGCCTATGGAATCGACGGAGAGTACTTCTCGAAACCCAATGTTGAACGTCTTTTCCGCGAAGTGTATGAAATGATGGGTGAAGTTGATCCAAAAGAATTTCCACACCTGTAATAAATAACAAAAAAGTGTGGGTAACGCGTTTTGAAACTGCCACAATTAAAAATTGCTGAAACCATTAAGGATTCAGATACAACATATCTTTTCGTAAAAAGCGGTAAACCACCAAACAAATAATTCAGAAATGCTATTTTTGTTGCAATACTTAAACCGACAAAGTTATTGCAATGAGAATTACATTATTTCTAATGCTACTGACACTCTTTTTTAGTTGTACAGTAAGCGAAACTCAACAAACAACTTCTTATGAGTCTGATAAACTGGTTGACCTTGTTAACCCGCTGATGGGCACCGACTCAGAATTCAAACTCTCCAACGGAAATACCTATCCGGCAATTGCCCGGCCCTGGGGAATGAATTTCTGGACACCGCAAACCCGCAAAATGGGTGACGGTTGGGGTTACACCTACGACGATTATAAAATCCGAGGCTTTAAACAAACGCACCAGCCCAGCCCATGGATCAACGATTACGCGGCCTTTTCATTATTGCCTGTAACCGGCGAACTAAAATGGAAAGAAGATGAGCGCGCATCGTGGTTCTCGCACAAGGCCGAAGTTGCCAAACCACACTATTACAAGGTTTATCTGGCCGATTACGATGTAACAACAGAATTTACACCAACGGAGCGCGCTGTTGCCTTTCGTTTTACCTTTCCCGAAAACGAATCGTCGTACATTGTACTGGATGCTTTCAACGGCGGATCGATGGTGAAGATCATTCCTGAAGAACGAAAAATCATAGGTTATTGCCAGAACAATCATGGCGGTGTTCCTGCCAATTTCAAAAATTATTTTGTCGCCATTTTCGATAAGGATTTTGAAATTACCAAAACCTGGAAAGAAGACGATCTGCAGGATGCCGACGAAGCCAAAGGTTTTCATACCGGGGCAGTTATTGGTTTCAAAACGAAAAAAGGCGAGCAGGTAAATGCTAAAATTGCTTCTTCATTTATTAGTCAGGAACAGGCTGAACTAAACCTGAACCGCGAAATCGGAGATAAGTCGTTTGAGGCTATCAAAACAGAAGGCGCTGCAGTTTGGGAAAAAGAACTTTCGAGAATTAAGGTTGAAGGCGGAACCGAAGAGCTCCGAAAAACTTTTTACTCGGCACTTTACCGTGTTTTGCTTTTCCCGCGTAGTTTTTACGAATACGACAAGGATAATCAACTCGTACATTATAGTCCATACAACGGCGAAGTACTGCCCGGTTATATGTATACCGACAACGGTTTCTGGGATACCTTCCGTGCCGTTTTCCCCTTCTTTACCTTGATGTATCCCGAGCTCAATTCACAAATTATGGAAGGACTGGCAAACACCTACAAGGAAAGTGGCTGGTTGCCCGAGTGGGCCAGCCCGGGTCACCGCGGTTGTATGATCGGCTCGAACTCTGCATCGCTGATCGCCGACAGTTACTTAAAAGGTATCCGCGGCTACGACATTGAAACCTTGTACGAAGCCATTCTGAAAAACACCGAAAACTGGATGGAGAACATCACCTCGGTAGGTCGTTTCGGTGCCGATTATTACAATGAATTAGGATACATTCCATACGATGTTGGCATACGCGAAAACACGGCTCGCACACTTGAATATGCTTATGCCGATTACTGCATCTGGAAACTGGCTCAGGAACTCGGCCGTCCGCAGGAAGAGATCGACCTGTTTAAGAAACGGGCGCGTAATTACCACAATGTTTTCGATCCTGAAAACAAACTGATGCGGGGTAAGAATGAAGATGGAACGTTCCAGTCGCCTTTCAGCCCGTACAAATGGGGCGATGCCTTTACCGAAGGAAACAGCTGGCACTATACCTGGAGCGTTTTCCAGGACATTGAAGGCCTGAAACAACTGATGGGTGGCAATGACGGTTTTGTGGCCATGCTCGACTCGGTATTTGTCGTGCCTCCAATTTTCGACGATTCGTATTACGGCGGTACCATCCACGAGATCCGTGAGATGCAGATTGCAGGAATGGGCAATTACGCTCACGGTAACCAGCCCATCCAGCACATGATCTACCTGTACAATTACACCGACAAACCATGGAAAGCACAATACCATGTTCGCGAGGTTCTGGATAAACTCTATTCATATGCGCCCGACGGTTATTGCGGCGACGAGGACAATGGACAAACTTCGGCCTGGTACGTTTTCAGCGCTATGGGCTTTTACCCGGTTTGCCCCGGAACTGATGAATATGTGCTGGGATCACCGCTTTTCAATAAGGTAACTGTAACGCTTGAAAACGGAAATGAATTTGTGATCGATGCCGCCAACAATTCAAAAGAGAACGTTTATGTTGATGCCGTTTCGTTGAATGGAGCGTCTTACAACAAGAACTACCTGAAACACGCCACCATTCAAAACGGCGGTGAAGTTTCATTCACAATGTCGGCTAAGCCAAACAAAGAAAGAGGCACCGGAGCAGAAAGTTATCCGTATTCGATGACCAACGAAGAAAATTAGAAATTTGACTTAGCAAAAATAAAAGTGGGGATTCGACTAAAAACCGGATCCCCATTTTTTGCAATTAATATCGTCAATCATCCTACTCAATCTCCCCTGCTTTTTTGAGCGAAAAACGGGAAGCGATCGGGCCAATAATTTCGTGAATCAGTGCTGCTCCGATAACAATACCCATAATCATCGGGCCTGTGTTTTTAAAAGCCGGATCGTTCGTAAGTAACAAAGCCAGCCCGATAACAATACCGCCCTGTGGGATCAAGCCACCGGCGGTGTATTTCTTTATATTCGGACTAAGCTTAAAAAATAAGGAACCGGCATAAATTCCTGCAAATTTACCCAAAGCTCGGGTGATAATGTAAATCACAATCAGCAAGAAACTTCCCGATATGGATGCAAGTTGCAAATGCAGGCCGGACAGCGTAAAAAAGATCACAAATATGAGTTCATCGGTATAGCGCTCAATGAGTTTAAATATTTTGTCGGCCACCGGATTTGTGTTCACTACAACGGCTCCCAACGCCATTGTTGAAAGCAGCGATTCGAAACCAAAGTACTCAGAGATACCGTAGCTTAAAGCAATCAGGCCAAAGATCAAAACAATTAAGGTTCCCTCCTGCTGTTTTGAAAAAAACCTGATGATGTAGGTAAACATCATTCCTACCATGGCTCCTACCAGCAAAGCCCCGCCAATATTTCTTCCCAGGTCAGCGAATACGTGGCCAATTTCCACATTACTCGTTCCTAAAAAATAGGCTGCAAAAGCCGTAACCAGCGTGTAGATGACTATTCCTACCAGATCGTCGAAGGCGGCAATCTCGAGCATGGTCGAACTCACTTCACCTTTTGCTTTGTATTCGTGAATTACCGCAATTGTTGCCGACGGATCGGTTGGTGCCGCCAGCGAGGCCAAAACAAGACTAACAGCCAAACTCACGGAGACAGCATCGAAGAGCGGAATAAAAAACCGCAGTATAAGAAACAAGAAGACAAATACACTAAAAAAAGCAAATAATGATTCCAGAAGCGTTAGTGCTACAAGTGTTCTTCCTGTAGCTTTTAACTTTTTCGCCGAAAGTGACCCCCCTATTGAAAAAGTGATAAACGATAAAGAAATGGAGAGCAGCGGATCAGTGTGTTCAACAAAATCATCTGACATTATACCCAATAAATCGGGATTAAGCAGAATTCCGGCGATGATGTAACCCGATATTTTTGGCAAGCGGATTTTTTCGGCCAGCTCACCCAAAATATAACCTGTAAATATTAGTAGTCCAACGCTTAAAATTACATTCATGAGCATCGATTTTTGATTTCGAAACGCGAGCGCAAACGAAGTTCAGGAAGCATTAAATTTACTAAGCTCAACCCACAATAAAAACCATTCGCAGAACAAAATGCGACAATTTGCTAACTTTAACATTCATCATTTCCGGTATTCACGCTAAGAGGTAGCCACAAAAACAAACCGAACATGCATGGCCTTGCAAATGCTGCTTTTCTATGTCAGTTCATTCCAAGCGCTCAGCATTCAAATACCGGCTTTATGAATACCCCTTTCGATTGATGATCCTGCGACATCTGCCTCGCTTATGCCGGACAAAAACCCAAAATCAGCGATTGAAAACTGCGTGAGCAGATTATGAGTTGGCAAATCCATAAGGATTAATCCGCATCAGCAAGTGGTATTAAATGGCTGGTTGATGGAATAAAAATTCATTCCCGGGGGATAAAAATTACTTCAGTTGATAGTAAAAAGAGATTGCTTCTCCCGAATTCTCGGGTTCGCAATGAGTGGAAATTTGTGGCTTATCAGTTATAGAGAGGGCCTGGCGGCTTTGCCGCCAGGCCCTCTCTAACCTAACTATCTTAAAATTGTCATTGCGAACGCAGTGAAGCAATCTTTTTGTCCTTAGTTACTCGTGTCCTTCACAATCACATCATGCGCGCCACCTTCAATAATACTGGTTGAAGAAACCAGGGTGATGCGTGCATCTTCCTGCAATTCGGGCAGGGAACTTACGCCGCAACTGCACATGGTCGATTTTATCTTACCCAGCGTAGTATCGAGGTTCTCTTTAAGTTTTCCGGCATACGGTACGTAGCTGTCAACACCCTCCTCGAATTTAAGCGCACTGCTTCCGCCCATGTCGTAACGTTGCCAGTTACGGGCACGGTTCGAACCTTCGCCCCAGTATTCTTTTACATAGTTTCCGTTAACCAGCAGTTTACGCGTAGGGCTTTCATCGAAACGGGCAAAATAACGTCCCATCATCAGGAAATCGGCGCCCATAGCCAGTGCCAGTGTCATGTGATAATCCTGAACAATTCCACCGTCGGAACAAATTGGAATGTACTCGCCGGTTTCGGCAAAATATTCGTCGCGGGCTTTGGCCACTTCAATCAGTGCGGTAGCCTGTCCGCGGCCGATACCTTTTTGTTCGCGGGTGATACAGATCGATCCGCCGCCAACACCAACTTTAATAAAATCGGCACCTGCTTTTGCCAGGTACAAAAATCCCTCTTTATCCACAACGTTACCGGCACCAATCAGTACCTCGCCCTTGTATTCGTTTTTGATGTAATCGAGTGTTTCCTGCTGCCATTCCGAGAAACCATCCGACGAGTCGATACACAGCACATCAACACCGGCTTCAACCAGTGCCGGAACACGTTCTTTGTAATCGCGGGTATTGATACCGGCGCCAACAACAAGTCGTTTATGCTGATCGAGCAGTTCGTTCGGATTCTTTTTATGACTGTCGTAGTCCTTACGGAATACAAAATATTTTAAGCGGTTGTCTTCATCCACAATCGGAAGCTGGTTCAATTTATGTTCCCAGATAATATCATTGGCTTCTGTAAGCGAAACGCCGTTAGGTGCAGTGATCAAATCTTCTGCTGGCGTCATAAACTCACTTACTTTTTTATCGAGGCTGTCTTTGCTGGCACGGTAATCGCGGCTGGTAACAATTCCCAGAAGGACACCTGACGAAGTGCCATCGTCGGTTACCCCAACGGTTGAAAAACCGGTTCTCGATTTCAGAATTAAAATATCCTGCAAGGTACTGTCGGGTGTTAAATTGGCACGGCTTTCAACAAATCCGGCTTTGTGGTTTTTTACTTTGCTAACCATTTTAGCCTGCGACTCTATGGTTTGCGAGCCGTAAATGAATGAAAGTCCGCCTTCTTTTGCCAGTGCAATGGCCAGTCCGTCATCGGAAACCGACTGCATGATAGCCGAAACAAAAGGTACATTTAAGGAAATTTTTGACTGTTCGCCTTTTTTGAACTTCACCAGAGGTGTCTCTAAATTAACACGATCAGGAATGTGTTCTTTAGTTGTTAAACCAGGAATAATCAAGTATTCGCTAAACGTTCTTGAAACTTCATTCATTATTTTTGCCATAACCTTCGAATAAAAAATTTCGCAAAACTATAAAAATTGTCGCGGTTTTGAGGCTAAATCAGCTCATTATTCCCCAACGTTAAATCAAGTAAAACTACAAAGGCTCAATATAAAAATTGCGGAACTGTATTTTTGAACCTTCAGCCTGTAAACCGATACCACCTTTTGTTGTTGAACAATCGGTGGCTACATTCTGCAGCAAACCGTTTACATACAATTCTATGGTAGTTCCATTGCAAACAATGTCGTAACTGTTCCATTCGCCGGCGGGTGTTTCATTGGTCGGGTGCATTTTCGCGATCAGCGGTTTATCGTTCGCCGTTGAGGTATAAACCGTATCGTTCAAAGTCGCACTTTGTCCAACGCCGTGTACAATAAAATCACCTGCATTCTGGTATTTCAGCTGCCCCTGGTAATGACTTATCCAAATCATATCCGGAGTGTTTACATGCAGCATAATGCCGCTGTTTACCGGTTCTTCGGGATAGCGCCACTCCACATGCAATTTGTAATTGCTATATTCCTTTTTGGTTCTTGCGTAACCCAGCGGCACGCCCGGCGTTTCAATCATTCCGTCTTTCACATAAAAGAAATCTTCAGGCTGAATTGAATTATCTTCGGGATAAATCACCCAGTTATCGAGATCTTTTCCATTAAACAGGTATTCCTTTTTATCACCACAGGCTGCCAGAATGCCTAGCAAAATTAAAGCAAATAGAAGTTTCTTCATCGGTACAGAATTAGCATTTATGATGCGAAGAAGCCCAAAATCAGCTTTTCACGTGTTCATGTTGAACTGTAAATTTAAGCTATTCAGCTGAAGATATGATGTCGGAACGATAGAATTATCGCAACATATAATTTTTTTAGATGTATTACCGTCTTACTCCACAAACACTTACAGTCATTACAATATTAAATACATTTTGAATATTTGAAGTGCTGTTTCATTATCGTCCGGAACATCCGTTGAGCTTCGATCGGCTTCCTTCGCCGGACGACGTAGATCGTGTTATTTCAACCCGGGGCGCCGTAATTCGTTGAATTACTTTGCCCCGGGCTAAAATACGACGCACTTTCAGTGCTTATCTGTTGTTTCAAAAAAATCTATAAACAGACTTTACCGTTTAATAGGGCTGAAAATCAACAGAAAGGATCAATCACAAGAATGACAACTAAAGCTTCCCTATTCGTACCGCAGCGTGTTCGCAGGGTTGATCCGTAAGGACTTCAGCGTTTTGTAACTTATGGTCAGCAGTGCAATCATAATGGCAATTACAAATCCGATAAAAAATTCGAATACCTGCAAATGAATCCGGTAGTAATAATTGTGCAGCCAGTTTCTGGCAATAAAGAATATAAGCGGCCAGGCAATCAGAGTCGCTACGCAAACCAAAATGATTATTTCTTTCGAAATGATGTAAAAAATGTTGATCCCCGTAGCGCCAAGTGCCTTCCGAACGCCCACTTCCTTGGTACGTTGCTCGATGGTGAACGAAGTAAGTCCAAACAATCCTAGCGCCGCGATAAAAATTCCCAGAATAGCAAACACCACTGCCAGTTTTGCATTTTGTTGCTCGGCCTTGTACATGTGCCCGAAATCATCGCTCATAAAAAAGTACTGCAAGGGATTATTGGAGGCAAAACGTTTCCAGATATTTTCGATTTGAGTAACCGATTGTGCCGAAGCTCCCGAATTAAATTTCACAGTTACATAGCCCCAGTAATTGTTCTGTTTAAAACGCATCATGTACGGATTAATCCGGCTGTGCAGCGATTGAAAATGAAAGTCGCTGCAAACCCCTACAATTGGCATATGTACCCTGTCTTCCGCGTCATCCATTGTAATAAACCGGGTCTGGCTAAAATCTTCGATACCAAATTCTTCGATTGTTTTTTGGTTCACAAAACAAGCCTGCTGGTCGGAACCGTAAGAGCGGTCGAAGAAACGTCCGTCGGTAACTTTGATATTGTAAGTTTTCAGAAAATCATAATCTACCCAGGCAGTTTGCAACAGAAAAGTCTCCCCGTCGCGGCCTTCGAGCATGTAACCGTTGTTGTTATTGTTGTGTCCGGGCACAGCAGTTGAGGCTGAAACACTCTCCACTTCCGGCAGTTTCAACACCTCTTCTTTAAAGGTATTTACTTGGTCTCCTATCGAACCGGCCTGTTCAATTACCAGCAAACGGTCTTTGTCAAAACCAAGGTCTTTGTTCAGCATAAAAGTAAGCTGGCGGTACATAATGATGGTTCCAATAATCAGCACAATCGAAATCAGAAACTGAACCGAAACCAGGATGCTTCTGAGTTTTCCGTTTTTCACCCCATCCCTTATCTTTCCTTTTAATACCGTTGTTGGATTAAACGACGAAAGGTAAAAAGCGGGATAAGTACCCGCCAGAATACCAACAACAATGGCAAAAAGAATCAGCAAAGGCAGCGTGTAAAAATTGCTAAAGAGATGGAAGCTGACTTTTGTATCGAGCAGGTTATTGAAGAAAGGCAAAGCAAGAAAAACCATGAGCACTGCAAGAATTAGAGCGATGAACGAGATCAGCACCGAGTCGCTCAGGAATTGTGTGATCAACATGCCTTTTGATGAACCACTTACTTTTTTGATCCCGATTTCTTTGGCGCGTTTGGTGGCCTGTGCCGTCGACAGGTTCATAAAATTGATGGAGGCAATTACGATGATCAGTATGGCGATACTTCCGAAAATAATCAGGTATTTAGGATCGGTAGCGGGTTTCACTTCACTTTCAACCGACGGATCGAGATGAATTTTTGTAAGCGGTTGCAGGTGAAAATTGTACCTGTTTCCCTGGCTGATAAAATCGCTGATCGAAATTCCAAACAATTCCTGGACCCGCGGTCCGATATACTTTTCAACCATTCCCGGAAATTTAGCTTCCAAAGCATCAGGCGATGTGTTGGGTTTTAACAACAGATAAGTTGAAAAGCTGTTATTCAGCCATTCCTGATCGTTTGCCCGCTGGTTGGTTACAAACGAAGTCAGGATGTCGGCGTTAAAATGCGACTCTTCCGGAAAATCGGCCATCACTCCGGTAATCCGGTACGGTTCCTGTCGGGTATTCACGCGCAACATTTTATCAACGGGATCCTGGTCGCCAAAAATAATCTGAGCCATCGATTCCGATAAAACCATCGTGTTGGGTTCGTTCAGCAATGTTTTCACATTTCCTTTCAGCAACGGGATCGAAAAGAGCTCTAAAAACGATGAATCGATTTCGGCAAAATCCTTCACCGTAAATACGCGGTCGCCATCCTTTACAATGGTTTCGCCATACGTGTTCATTCTACAAAATTTTTCAACCTCCGGAAAATCAACAGCCATTGTTGGCCCGATTATCGCAGCAGTATAAGCAGAATTTATCTCCTGCTCCCCTATTTTACCATCGAGCGTCAGCCGGTAGATCCGGTCCTTGTTCAGGTTATACTGATCGAAACTCAACTGGTGAAGAATAAACAGTGCGATAATTAAACTGCAGGCAATGCCCACCGAAAGGCCAAATATGTTGATAGCGACATAAGCTTTCTGCTTTTTCAGGGCACGTAAACTGTGTTTCAGTAAGTTCTTAATCATGATTCAAACGATTTAATCAGGCTGAATAAAAATGCGAACACCTGTAAGACGCAGAATTCTCTCTGAAGTTACATTGGTGTTTGAGAACCTTATTCAACGAAAGTGTGTTATGCTTTCAGTCACCAAAAACTTACAAAAATGAAAAACAATGCAGTTGGCTGGTTTGAAATTCCGGTAAATAACATGGAGCGGGCCATGAATTTTTACGAGACCGTTCTCGATTTGAAAATGCAAAGAAACCAGATGGGGCCGCTTGATATGGCCTGGTTCCCGTGGCAGGAAGACGGACTGGGTTCGCCCGGATCGCTGGTTTACCACGAAGAATACTACAAGCCGTCGGCCGATGGTGTTTTGATTTACCTCACTGCTCATTCCGGCGACCTTGCTAACGAACTGGCCCGTGTTGAAGCGGCAGGCGGAACAGTGTTGCAGCCCAAAACCAAAATATCGGATGAATACGGTTTTATGGCCCTCATCCTCGACACGGAGGGCAATCGCGTGGCGCTGCATTCGAGGCAGTAATCTTTTGAATTCCTAAATACACCCTTGACACGAATATTTCCCTGCTGCCCCTCGTTTGTAACGTGGGGCCGGTAACTCGTCGTTTGTAACGACAATTTTAAAAATTTAGATACAGAGTTAATTACTAATTGCAAGCAGATTTTGTCGATGCAATCGACAGATTATTTATCCCTCGTTGTAAACGAGGGATAGTTCGGAAACTCGTAGCTCATAGCTTGAAGCTAAAAGCTATTTCCCCCGCTGCCCCTCGTTTGTAACGTGGGGCCGGTAACTCGTCGTTTGTAACGACAATTTTCAAAATTTAGATGCAGAGTTAATTACTAATTGTAAGCAGATTTTGTCGATGCAATCGACAGATTATTTATCCCTCGTTGTAAACGAGGGATAGTTCGGAAACTCGTAGCTCATAGCTTGAAGCTAAAAGCTATTTCCCCCACTGCCCCCCGTTTGTAACGTGGGGCCGGTAACTCGTCGTTTGTAACGACAATTTTCAAAACATAGATAAAGAGTTAATTACTTTATTGTAAGAAGATTTTGTCGATGCAATCGACAGATTAATTATCCCTCGTTTACAACGAGGGATAGTTCGGAAACTCGTAGCTCATAGCTTGAAGCTAAAAGCTATTTCCCCCGCGGCCCCTCGTTTGTAACGTATGGCCGGTAACTCGTCGTTTGTAACGACAATTATCAAAATATAGATAAAGAGTTAATTACTAATTTTAAAAAGATTTTGTCGATGCAATCGATAGATTATTTATCCCTCGTTTACAACGAGGGATAGTTCGGAAACTCATAGCTCTTAGCTCATAGCTTGAAGCTAAAAGCTATTTCCCCCACTGCCCCTCGTTTGTAACGTGGGGCCGGTAACTCGTCGTTTGCAACGACAATTATCAAAATATAGATAAAGAGTTAATACTAATTGTAAGAAGATTTTGTCGATGCAATCGACAGATTATTTATCCCTCGTTGTAAACGAGGGATAGTTCGGAAACTCGTGGCTCGCAGCTCAAAGCTCGCAGCTATTTCCCTACAACTCATTCAACACATTCAGCGAAACCAGGTGTTCAATTACACCCCACTCTTTTAAAAACCAGTGGTCGTCGCCGATGTAAAACGAACTGATGGACGAATTATTGATTGAAAATACCCGCGGATCATCCAGCTTTAAACCGAAGGTTTTGTACATCATCATTTCAAGTACGAGGCCATGCGCAACAATCAGTACTTTCTTGTTTTCAAATTTACGTGCAATGGTTTCTATTTCGGTGGTTACACGCTTAAAAAGCTGTTCGATGCTTTCGCCGCCGGGAAATGCAAATTTCGGATCGCGGGCTTTGTAGCGGCTGTATTCATCGGGGTAACGCGCCTTCATTTCCTCAAAGTTCAAACCTTCTACTTTGCCAAACGAGCGTTCGCGTAAATTCGAGTTGTATTCGTGCGACAAATGCAATTTTGCATTGATAATTCGTGCGGTTTGCGCAGCCCGTTCCAAATCGCTGCTGATCAGTACATCGAACTCGCGTTTAGCCAGTGCCTCAGCCACCAGCCCTGCCTGTATGATACCGTTTTCGCTCAATTGGCTGTTACTGTGCCCCTGTATGCGTTTTTCCGCGTTCCAAATGGTTTCTCCGTGTCGGATAATGGTTATCTCGGTCGCCATGCTTTTTCAAATTTGCTGCGAAGATGAGGTATTTTTTGGCAGCAATAAAAAATTGGATGTGAAAAATATGTTATGGTTTTTTACCCCTGTTTCCCCTAAAGGGGACTAAAACCACATATTTCGGCAATTTTTGAAGATATAAAACTATTATTTCAAGCAAGGAGTCAGAAGTCGGAAGTTGGGAGAAAAACAAAAAATTCTCCGTGCTTCCAGCTTCCCGCTTTTTTTCCTCCTCCCGCTTCTCTCTGCCTCCTTGTGTTTAAGTCAGTTATTTTGTAAATTGTTATACCCTATTACAAAAGATGATAAGCATTTCCCGGAGCCAATCGTTAAATCAATCTGAAACTCAGGAATATGACCGTGACGCTACAAACCATTCTTCAGAAAGTTCTTGTTTTAACACTATTACCCCTCTTAACAATTGGTTATGAAGAACATCGATTAATGCATACAACCAACAATTTTCAAACTGACATGACTACACTAAGCATTGATTTCCAGGACGGATTTGATAAGGACAGCATTCTTTGCACAGTAAATGAGCTTACAGTTTTCAATAAAAAAGCTGTTACAACTTCAAAATTAACTGGTCTGGCCGATTCAATAAATATTGAAGTTGAAAAAGGAAAAGCACACCTCGAGATTACGATTGTGAACAGGAATCTGTCGAAATTAATTAAGCTGAATATCACTGAGGAATCCTACATTGGAATTTCCCTGGCAGGTGATTCAATCAGCTATATCCGGTCAGCAGAACCGTTTGGTTACGGTTAATACGATCCTTTATGTAAACTATAAACCCTAATTGGAATAATGTAAAACGTCTCTTTAATGCTTTCACTCGCTAAATAGAGTGACAACGTTCTTTCACTTTTTAAAACCATATAAAACAGAAATAACACCGCAAGGTTAGTTCTGAAAAACGATCTATGCGCTCATTGTTTGCTGTTCAGATAGCACACATTAATTTGACATTCCGATAGCTTTCTATCCTTGTCATCTATTCCCGCGACTTCATTCTGTAAGTCAAAATTTTTAATCCAAAAAAATGCAATTATGAGTAGGAAAGTAAAACCAACCAAAAATCAAGACTTTCAAACTGCACTCACCAATCCGGCAGCCGATTATACGCTGGTACCGCAAAAAGAGCTTCTCAAGTATCCAACCGACTGGTGGCAATGTTTAAGATTCGGGCCTGTAAGCGGGCGTTACGAAGGAGAGATGACAGCTCCTGATGTAGGAAAATACCTCCTCGATCTGAGGGTCGACATCGACGTACGACATGCGAACTCTCCGGTGATGAATCGTGTTAGCGGCGACTTGTACCAGATGTACAATTACACCTGGGGAACCTATAAATACAAGTGGCGCGTTTACAAAGAATCCTGGATTATCGATAATCCCACCGTGAAGTGGTCGAATTGTTCAGTGAAAATTACGGGCAACCTGCGATTCTGGACTGGATTCCATCTCATTACAAGTGCAGAAATTGTCATTCCATGGTCGGGAGGAACAATTGGACCAGCTACAGTAAAAATTTCCTCCATTTTTTCATCTGCAAGTTCGGTGTATTCCTGCACGAAAAAATCGAATGCATTTCGCGAAGTTAAACTCGAAGTCGATATCTGTTCTTCAGTGAACACAGCTCCAATCTTACCCGAGTACGACACCGACGATCACAACAACCGTCCGGTGGATCTGCCACAGCGCGTGCTTACTATCGAGGAAAGCTACCAGGAAGCCGGGATCGACATGACCATCAACCCGAGTCACTCAATTATCGACGACAGCGACTCGCAGTTTACTACCTGGTCGCCGGCCGAACTCCACGACGCCATGGAGCAATATTTCAGTCAGTACGCCGGTACCTGGCCCAAATGGCACATGTGGTGTTTGCTGGCCGGAACCTTCCAGTCGTCGTCGGTTGGCGGAATAATGTTTGATGCAGCGGCTGCCTATGGCGGAGCGGGCGATGCTCCCGACCGGCAGGGATGTGCTGTGTTCAGAAATCACTCGTGGTTTAACAGCCTGGTTCAAAATCCAAGCACACAAACCCAGGCCGCCGCAATGCGAAAATACCTCTACACCTATGTTCATGAAATCGGACATGCCTTTAACTTTTTGCATTCGTGGGATAAAAGCCGTCCGGATGCGCTCTCGTGGATGAATTACGACTGGAAGTATGATAACCGAAACGGTTCGGGTACGTTCTGGGGCAATTTCAGGATGCGTTTCGACGACGAGGAACTGATCCACATGCGGCACGGAAACCGGGCTTCGGTGATCATGGGTGCCGATCCGTGGGCTTCAGGCGGGCACATGGAAGAGCCGGGTAATGCCATGTCGAATATTATTGGCGATGCACCTGTTGAATTCAGCGTTAAATCAAAAGGTTATTACCAGTTTATGGAACCCGTTTCCATCGAACTGCGGGTAAAGAACATATCCGAACTGCCTTTGAATCTCGACACGCAACTTCATCCCGAATTTGGTGGCGTTGTCATCTATATTCAGCGGCCCGACGGAAAGATCCTTCAGTACGCCCCTGTGCTGTGCAAAATAGCAACACCTGAGCTTAAGGTTTTGCAGCCACTGGCCGTTAGCCTTGAAGGAAACGACCGCCACAGTCAGAATGTATTTCTGAGCTTTGGTTCCGACGGATTTTATTTCAACGAACCGGGCGAATATGCTATCCGGGCGGTTTACCAGGGCGACGGAAGCATGCTCATCCCTTCGAACCTGCATCGTATAACCATCGGCCGGCCATTTTCGAGGGAAGAAGAGAAAACAGCGCAGGACTTTTTTAATAACAGCACCGGAATGGCCCTGTATTTAAACGGTTCGGCTTCACCGTTCCTTAAATCGGCAATGGATACTTTGGAAGAAGTGGCAAATAAATATGAGAAAAGTCCGCTTGGGGCACAAGTTTCACTGGTACTGGCCAAGAATCTCAGCGCTCCGTTCTACCGGATTGATGAAAAAACAAAGAAAATGGTGAAAACAAGTGATGCCAAACCGGCGGAAGCTTTAAGTTTTACCGAGAAATCGCTGAATTATCAGAAAAGCGAATCCTCGACCTTCCAGAACATCGAATACCACGACTTACGGAAAGTGCGAACCGATTTACTGGTTAGTATGGGTAAAACAGCCGAAGCTAAAAACGAGGTAAAAGAACTCGTTAGCGATCTTAAAAAACGCGGTGTAAATCAACCCGTATTAGATACTATCAAAGCATATACAAAAGGATTGTAAACTTTAATTCACTCACAAACACCGTCCCGGAACAAGCTTCTGGGGCGGTGTTTTATTTTTCATTTCCCGGGAATTACAAAATACAACTGCAGCAGGAATAATTCCCCTCCTCCCCGAGGAGGGGTGGCTCCGATCCGTCAGCTGACGGACGGGGACGGGGTGGTGAACCATGCTCCCAAACACTACCGAAATATAGCTCTCCAAAAAAATGTACTGTTAAACAGCCCAACAAACAATTTTCTGATTATCTTCGGGGTAAACTAAAAATCAAACCTTTGCTAATAAAAATACTCCCTCCCTGCAAAATCCGAAAACCTGGTTTATTCCCCCAAATTGGGTGTATAACCCAAAGTGATAATAAGGAAATAACCCAAAGTTTTGGGTTCCACATACGTTAGCAAACATTTTAAAAGAAGATACGCAACCAAATAGAATGATTAATAATCTATGTTACACACCTTTAATTAATTCACATGAAAAAAGTCGTAATTCTGATGATTTTCGCAACTACACTTCTATTTTCTTGTAAAAAGGATAATGAAGACATAGGTTTTGATAATGCGATTTGTAAACAAGAACACTTCTATTACACATTCGAGGAAAAATATTACATCGATAGTTCATTGAGAAATGACTATTTACTCATCGGATTTAAAACAACTAACACGGACGAAGAAATTAATGAATTTCTAAATACTCAAGCATATTTCAAAAATGAGAATATTTCTGAAAGAGTTGATTCAAATTACAAATTGATTATTAGAAAATTTGAAACATCAAAAGCATGCTTTGAAATTGATGAAATAATTGATGAATTACAGACATACAATATTGTATCCTTTGCAACGCACACATATGATGGTGTCGCTTGTATAGGATTTAATTGTACCGAATTAATGAGTTATGGTAATGAACTTCTTGTCAAACTTAATGACGATTCAGATATTGACGAATTATATGAACTTGTAAATAATACTAACACGTGGATAGAAGAAGAGAAAAATAGTTACACGGTAATTGGAGTTGATAAGAATTCGCAAGGAAATGCTTTGCAAATGGCAAATTACTTTTATGAAACTGGAATATTTCATTACACGCAACCTAATTTCCATTACTTTGACATTGAATAAAAAACGTTTGCTAACACAGTACATATTGCAGGGCGGGGTTTGGTGGTACGCCAACTGCGGATTCTCGTTTCGCAGTTCCATGTCCTTCGGACAGGAACGCTCTCCGAAATCCGCCCCGACAACATGTACCAACCGTTAGCTGCAACTCTAAAAAAGACCCGTACAACTAATAATGAATTGAAAGATTTTAAACAAAATACTGAAGAACTAATCTTAGAAATTAGCGAGAAGATTAAAAAACGCGAGACTGCAATTTTTTGTGGTGCTGGGATTTCTTATAATTCAGGACTTCCTTTAGTTAATGACTTAATAAAATATGTTCTAAATTCATTCGATGTTGAAGATGCAGATTCAAACAAAATCTTGAATTCAGACCTCCCCTTTGAAAGTTTCATTCAAACTCTCGCTGATGAAGTAAACATTGAAAAAATCTTAGACATTTTTGCAAAAGGAAGTCCAAATATCAATCATAAACTAATTGCAGGGTTGATTCAAAAAGGGTTAGTAAAAACAATCTTGACTACAAACTTCGATACTCTAATTGAAAAATCATTAAATATTTTAGGTTTAATTAAAGGAGTAAACTTTCAGGTATATTCATCAGAGAATGAATTTGAGAAAATAGATTGGGAAAGTGACACTATAAAAATTATTAAAATCCACGGCTGTGTTTCAGATAAAGAAAAGATGGCAATAACCATGGAGTTAGTTGCTAAAGGAACAAACATTCAAAATAAAAACAATGTTGTTTCATCATTCTTTTCAAATACTGTAAATCCAAGCATTCTCGTATTAGGCTATAGCTGTTCCGACTTGTTTGATATTTCACCGCAAATTGAATCAATTAGCAATGATATGAGTCAAATCTTCTTTTTAGAACATGTTGTTTCGGATTCAGAGCCCTATGTTGAAGATATTTCAATTAAATCAAATAAAAATCCATTTAAGAAATTTATCGGGCAACGATTATATATGAATGCAGATAAATTAATTAAGAACTTATGGGATTTAATATTGGTAAATAACTATGAATATTCATCTTCAAACATATCATGGAAATTAAATATTGACACATGGTTGGAAGAAGCTATTAAATATTCTTTGGGTATAAAAAATCAAATTTCTGCTCGATTGTTTTATGATATTGGGGAATATGAAATTGCGATAAAAAGATGGGAACAAGGGTTAAGTATTGCACAAAGTGAAAACAACCAATTATTTTTTTACAGTCAACTTGGTAATCTTGGAATGGCTTTCAACGCTCTTGGAAAATATACAGATGCTAAACGGTGTTTAGAAGAATCGTCTAAAGCTTGTCGAGATATTGAATTCTTGCAAGGAGAAACTGCTCAATTGCAAGCATTAGGAAACATCTATCGAAACCTTGGAGATTTTGATTCTGCAATAAAAGTATACAATAGAGCTGTCTTTCTTGCTGGCCAAGAAGATGTCGGCAGCCTTTGTAATTCCTTAGGAAACTTAGCTTCTATTTTTACGCAAAAGGAACAACCTGATGAAGCAATCAAAGTATTAGAGCAAGGATTGATATTAGCAAAAGAAATTGGAGATAAGCAATCAGAGGGAAGTATGTTGTGTAGTATCGGAGTAGCTTATTCTCAAAAGGGAAATAATCCTAAAGCTATCCAATGCATCCAGGAAAGCATAAACATAACCAAGCAAATTGGCGACAGACAGGGAGAATGTATGGCATTTCTGAACCTATCTAATGTTAACCTTCGAAGCGAAGAATATGACAGTTGTATTCATAATGCAACTATATCACTTAGAATCGCACAATCTTTTAATCTAAAACAAAGTGTTGGTAGTGCTTATTACAATATCGGAGGTGCATATTTTTTTAAAGGTGATGCAAAATCCGCAATTCCCAATATAAAAAAAGCAATTTCAGTTTATGCAGAGATATATGGAAATGAACACAGACATACTCTATCTGCAATAAAACTGTTGACTAATTCAGAAATATACCTTAAAAGATATGGAGACAAAGTGCTAAAATGATAAAAAACAAAAAAGAGCAGCAGCTAACACAGTACATATTGCAGGGCGGGGTTCGGTGGTACGCCAACTGCGGATTCCCGTTTCGCAGTTCCGTGTCCTTCGGACAGGAACGCTCTCCGAAATCCGCACTCCACTTACATAAACCGTTGTATATGAATGGAACTTGTTTAGATTTAAACGATGAAGCATTTTCAGGTAAAGGAAGAAAGCGAGAGCGCACACTTTGCAGGTAATTAAACAACATGAATAGAAGAACATTTATCAGGAGAACAGGAGTAAGTACTGCCGGATTATCCATGTTATCATTTACAGGATTTCCGGCTGTTTATAAAAACGGCCTTATTTCCGTCGTTCCTGAGGATAATGGCAAAGCCTTAATAAATCCGGATATGGGTTGGACCATGCACTACTATTCCAACATTATTACCAATTACGGTTCCAGGCTGGAACCTTCGGATACCCTGGACGATTTCCCCGGGCTCTCCACCGTTTACCTTCGTGTACCCTGGTCGTTTATTGAAACAGAAGAAGGAAAATTCAACTGGGAATTACTGGACACTCCGGCCCAGCGCTGGATCTCGAAAGGCAAAAGAGTAGCTTTTAGGGTTTCAGCCGAAGAAAGCTGGATGAGGTATGCCACCCCCAAATGGGTGAAAGATGCGGGTGCTGAAGGAATTGACCTAAACGACAATAAAGACGGGACATGGGAACCTAAATTCGACGATCCGGTATTTCTTGAAAAAGTGGAAAACTTTGTAAAAGCAATGGCTGAGCGTTATGACGACAAATCCTATGTTGACTTTGTTGACGTGGGGCATTTCGGCATGTGGGGCGAAGGTCACACGGTTATGAGCGGAATAGAATATTCGTTTGAAGTTAAGAAATGGCACATTGATGTTTATCTAAAGTATTTTAAAAACACATTGCTGTGCATCAGCGACGATTTTGCCGGCCACGACAAACCGGGAGATCACTTCCCCATTTCGGATTATGCTTTTTCCAAAGGGGTTACCCTGCGCGATGACAGTATTATGGTTCAGCCGGCCCCACGAAACTGGTATCATTCGGAAATGGCGCAACAGTTTTGGCCAACATTACCCGTTATTTTAGAGCACGAACACTACGGTAATGCAATAAAACGCGGCTCGTGGGATAAAGATTTGTTTTTAAAATCGGTGGAAGACTATCATGCGAGTTACATGTCTATTCATTGGTGGCCGAGAATTCTTTTAAATGAGAACAAAGATGTGATAGACAAAATAAACCTCAGAATGGGTTATCGTCTTCAACTCGTTGAAGCATCGTGGCCGGAAGAGGTAAAAGCTGGAGAAGCATTTGAATTTAAATCGGAATGGAAAAATGCGGGTGTAGCACCTTGTTACAAAGGAGGATTTTTGTGCCTTACCATTAAAGACGGCAAGGAAGGAATTGTTGCAGTTTTGGTGAATGATGAATTTGATTTCAAGGAACTGGAAACGGGAGAACCGGGAAAGAGCAAATCAAAAACCATCGCTTCAATGTTTACAATTGCCCCAGTTTTTAAAGACGCGGACCGGGAGTTTTCAAGAACTATTCAGACAGGAGATTTTCAAGTGTTTATTTCCATTGGCTCACGTGATGGCACACCAATTTATGAATTACCCTACGACAATAACGACGGAAACAATCGGTACAAAATCGGGAACATAACCCTGAACAAATAACATTTTAACTAACAATAATTTTAATTATCGAGAATAAGAATAATTTTATACCACATTTTGGATAAGTAACGGCCGGGGAAGTGCTAAACATCAATGTTTGTAGCCCCAGTAAGCACCGGTTTATAAGCGGTGCTTCGGTTGAAACAACCGACAACCGGAAAATCATTAAGAAAAACACTTAAAATCATACATCTTTAAAAACTATCAAATGGACCAAAAACAATCTTTTAATCTGAATGCCGACTTTTTAGGGGGCTTTACAGCAATTTTTATGAAACTGGTTTTTGTTATTGTAGCTGTTTACCTGCTTGTAATGGTAATGAATTTTCTGCGCGACAAATTCATTAATACAGAAGTCACCACAAAAAAAGACGACATTTCCGATTTACTGATCATCTTAAACAAAGTATTCTTTATCTCCGGTTTTGGATTTATAATCGCCAATATTTTTCAGGTTTTACTGTCTCAGGCCAGCCGGGGCCACAGTGGTATGCCGTCGATGAATTTCATAGGCGAATGGGAATACCTGACATTTGGAATTATCATCATCTTCGTAGGTATTGGATTTAAGGTGGCGAATGAACTGTTAAAAAAGAACCAAAACGAATAAGTGCTATCATTACTACCCCTCGTTTGTAACGACAATTAGAAACACATCAATCTTCTGAAAGAATTCTTTACTTCATGGAAATAATTCTTGTCGATGCAATCGACAAACTATACGCCCCTCGTTGCAAACGAGGGGCAGTGGAGTGGAGATTATTTATTCAACCACCTCCCCCTGATTTCGCAAAGCTACATCAGGGTACTCCTCCTTTACAAGGAGGAGAAAGTTCGCATTTCAAAACTTTTTTGAACTAAAGAATATAACCGTAGCAAGAAAATTTCCCCTCCTCATTGAGGAGGGGTCCGGCTTTAGCCGGGGGGTGGTGAGTATATTTAGCTACTCCTGTTTGCAAACGAAGGGTAGCGGACAAGCACTTACGGGCATTGGAAGTCGTGCAGAAAGTGAATATGAAGTCCGGCTTTTCTAAAAAATGTACTGTTAAACAGCTCTTCCAATCCTTTTCTGATTATCTTCGGCGTAATCTATCAATCTGATGTCAACTAATGAAAATATTCCCACGTAACAGTCCTCGTCCTGCAGACGAACAACTACATAAGCAACTTACAATTTTCCACCAGACTTAAAATAAAGATCGCAGACTATGAAAAAATTATTCTTAATCGCATTTATAATCCTTCTGATTACCAACTATTCCAACTCTCAGACAGCAGGATACGACAGCATTGGAAAATTCGGAACGCATGGAATTTCATGGGCGTTGGTTCAAAAGGACAACAAATTCGGGTTCATTAACTCCCAGGGAGAAGTTATCGTTCCCGTAGAATACGACAACATCGGAAAATTTGGAACCCACGGAATCGCTTGGGCGTTGGTGCAAAAGGACAATAAATGTGGGTTCATTAATTCCCAGGGAGAAGTTATCGTTCCGGTTGAGTACGACAACATCGGGAAATTTGGCACCCATGGAATCGCATGGGCGTTGGTGCAAAAGGACAATAAATGTGGGTTCATTAATTCCCAGGGAGAAGTTATCGTTCCCGTTGAGTACGACAACATCGGGAAATTTGGCACCCATGGAATCGCTTGGGCGTTGGTGCAAAAGGACAATAAATGTGGTTTTATTAATTCCCAGGGAGAAGTTATCGTTCCCGTTGAGTACGACAACATTGGAAAATTCGGAACCCATGGAATCGCATGGGCGCTGGTTCAAAAAGACAAAAAATTTGGCTTCATTAATTCGCAGGGAGAAGTGACTGTGCAGCCTGAATACGACAACATCGGGAAATTTGGCCCCCATGGAATCGCATGGGCGTTGGTTCAAAAGAATGATAAATTCGGTTTTATCAATTCCCAGGGAGAAGCAACCGTTCCGGCGGAATACGACAACATCGGGAAATTCGGTACGCACGGGATCTCCTGGGCGTTGGTTCAAAAGAATGATAAATTCGGTTTTATCAATTCCCAGGGAGAAGTGACTGTGCAGCCTGAATACGACAACATCGGGAAATTCGGAACCCACGGGATTTCCTGGGCACTGGTTCAAAAAGACAAAAAATTTGGCTTCATTAATTCGCAGGGAGAAGTGACTGTACAGCCGGAATACGACAACATCGGAAAATTTGGAACCCACGGAATCGCATGGGCACTGGTTCAAAAGAATGATAAATTCGGTTTTATTAATTCCCAGGGAGAAGTTACCGTTCCCGTAGAATACGACAACATCGGGAAATTCGGAACCCACGGGATTTCCTGGGCACTGGTTCAAAAAGACAAAAAATTTGGCTTCATTAATTCGCAGGGAGAAATGACTGTGCAGCCTGAATACGACAGCATCGGAAAATTTGGTGCTAATGGAATCGCATGGGCTTTGGTTCAAAAGAATAATAAATATGGATTCATCAATTCTCAGGGAGAAGTTGTTGTTCCGGTTGAAAATGACGATCCGGATAAAATAAACGTTGAATAATTTGAGGTCAAAGTTTTGTAACGATACAATAAAAACGTCAGCCGCATCACGCTCTACTGAAAATTAATTTTACCATGAGAATTGGCAAATCCTTTCTGTTTACCTTCCTGCTTCTGCTTATAAACGCAGCCCTGATCCTGCTTTTTTCATTCCCGGGAAAATTATTGAAATCATATCCCGACTTAAGTCGGATTTATGAAGGCGGGATAACAACATTGTGCTATTTATTGTCGTATGTTTTGATGTTCTATTTTGTATTTAAATGGAAACCTGATCTAAAAAGCAGGTTCAAAATTCCGGGCCGGATAAACGGGAGCATCCTGTTTTTTACGCTTCTGATTATGCTGGGGCTGCGCTTAGTACAAAAACCCATATCCGAAATACTGGTTATCTTTGATTTTCTGCCACAATACACACCGGGGAAGCATGGCCCCAAACTGGAAAGCAGTACCTATGATTTTCTGATCATCAACGGGTTTATTACATCGGTTTTAATTGCTCCCCTTGGGGAAGAATTATTTTTTCGGAAATATGTGTTTAAAAAATTACTGGAAAAACATTCTTTTGCCGTAGCCACTCTCGTTTCGAGCCTGTGCTTTATGCTTATTCATATTCCCAAATGGACGAACCTGCTGCCTACCTTTATTTTTGGGATAGTGGCCTGTTATATCTACCATTATACCAAGCGTTTGATTTACCCGGTTTTTCTGCACCTGTCGGGTAACCTGCTTGTTTTTTTAATGGGGCTTTATGGCAGCCCGGTCAGCAACTGGTACCGGGAAAATGCGTTTAACGGAACTTACTGGCTGCTGGTAGTTGCCGGCTTTGGTATAGGCCTGTTCGGATTGCTAAGTATTCGAAAAGCAGCACACAACATTGTTTGATCCCCCGTAGGCGCGTCACGATAATTACCGGAACATACCAACGGTGTCTGTCGTTGGAGCGGAGATCGCTTCGGTGTCCTTCCGTCAGCTGACGGAGGGAAAGGTGAAGCAATCTAATTCTTACCTGCCCCCGCCGGCGCAGATTTGTAATCCGTGCCCGTGACATCCTCCCCTCCCTCTTGTTTGCAACGAGTGGGACGCAACATGTCGTTTCTAACGACAAATAACAGGATGAATGTTCGTAAAAATGATTGATTTTAAAGACACTGTGTCGATACAATCGACAAATCAGTAACCCCTCGTTGCAAACGAGGAGTAGTTGAGTAGTTGAAGTGCTATGGAAACATTATATTTACTCCAATCGTAAGCCACATAAAAACTCAAAATGATGATACCGCGAATGCTGCGTTGCTCCGTTTTATTGTTTTTGATTCTAGCCGTTACTTCCTGCGTTCACACACCACCGCTCTATGTGAATTTAAGCCAGCACAATCCCATTATCGACGATTACAAGGCGCTAACCAATGCCGGTCTGGCGCAACGTTGTTGTCCCGAATTTCCGTTAAAGGACGGCTGGCTGGGTGGCGACGGCGATGTTTCGGTCCCGCTCGATGCCACCACTACCCTCTTTCTGTTTAGCGACTCATATGTAGGTCAGCAAAATCAAACCAAACGTAATGTTCCGGGCACAAAAATAATTGCCAATACGGTGGCCATCCAATCCTGTAAATGGGAGGATGAATCGGAGATCAACTACTTCTGGAACCGGATGTACACCTCCAATCCACGGCCTGTATTCGAGCCGAAAAAGCACGGTAACAAATTCTGGGTGAACGATGCCTTTTTACTCGAGGGGAAGCTGTATGTACTGCTCGAGGAGATCGGCGAAAAAGAAAATGCCGCACCCGACGATGTTTTCAATTTCACGCAGGTGGGCTATACAATGGCTAAAATCGATAATCCCTATGATACACCGTTAACCTGGAACATCGATTACCTTCCGCTACCGGGTTTTCAGCACCCGCAAACCGGGATTAGCTGCCTGACACGGCATAAAGAATACGTCTATTTTTTCATCAACAATAACGACCGGGTACAGCAGCTGGTGCGCAAAGCAGTGACTGATTTTGAGGACATGGACCACGGATTTGAATACTTTGCCCGCGACCGCAGCTGGCAGTCCGGAATTGAAACCGCGGATATGGATACACTTTTTACGGGTTTCCGATGTACAACGGTAAAATACCACAGCGCCGTAAAAAAGTGGGTAATGATCAAGGATATTCAATTCAAAACAAACGAAATTAAAATGCGCTGTTCCCCTGAACTCACCGGTCCGTGGTCGGAAGAGCGCGTAGTGTACACCATTCCTGAAACAACACCGGGTAACGAGCATTACCACGAAAATAACTTCTGCTACCTGCCCAGGGAGTGTACACAAAACTACAATTCCAAATCGTGTGAAATGGTAATGACTTACGATGTCAATAATTTTGACCTGTCGTATGTGATCAACCACGAACTTATTTACACCCCTCGTGTGATAACGATTTATCTGCCGGTGGAAGAATCTGGCGGCCCGGAGGAATGAATGGCTATAGCTTTATTAAAACAATCGTTTAATTACCACGCATTCACGCCGGGCTTCGCTACAGCACCGTGACATTGGACTTTAGTCCGCATAAACCTTTTTCGCTTGTACCTTTGCAACAAGCAAAGCATCAATCTTCAAAACAGAATTCTTCAATGTAATGGCTTTATTGCCGATGCAACCGACGAATCCTTACCCCTTCGCGAAATAATCGGGACAGGCTTTTGCAAAAGAGAGATAACAGAAAAGTTTGTATTTCAAAACTCTTTTGAATAACACCCAAATTACCGGAACCATTTGTAGCTCGTTTTGTTAATTTCGATAAAACATAACAACATTACGACCATAACAGATTTTCACAACCAAAACATACATTATGAAATACAATTTATTGGGAAACACAGGATTATACGTATCGGAACTTTGTTTGGGTACGATGACTTTTGGTGGCCGCGGGATGTGGACAGCCATAGGCACACTGCCCCAGGACCAGGTGAACAGCCTGGTAAAACAATCGATCGAAGGCGGAATAAACTTTATCGACACCGCGAACATTTACAGTGAAGGATTGAGTGAGCAAATGACGGGGCAGGCCATCCGCGATCTGGGACTGAAACGCGACGACCTGGTGATTGCCACTAAAGTACGCGGACAAATGGGAAAAGGCCCCAACGAGGTGGGGCTGAGCAAAAAGCACATTCTACAGCAAGCCGACGAAAGTCTCGCACGCCTGAACATGGATTACATTGATTTGTATCAGATTCATGGTTTCGATAAACTTACTCCACTTGAAGAAACGCTTGAAGCGCTCGACATGCTGGTAAAAAGTGGCAAAGTAAGGTACATCGGGTGCAGCAACCTGGCTGCCTGGCAACTGATGAAAGCGCTGGGCATTTCGGCACAGCAGCACCTGAGCAAATTTGTTTCGCTGCAAGCCTATTACACCATCGCAGGCCGCGATCTCGAACGCGAACTGATTCCCCTGCTGCTCGATCAGAAAGTGGGATTGATGGTATGGAGTCCGCTAGCCGGAGGTCTGTTAAGTGGCAAGTATAGCCGCGATGCGGAAACAAAGGAAGGCCGCAGGGTGAATTTTGACTTCCCGCCTGTGAACAAGGAAAAAGCCTTTGACATTATCGATGTGATGCGAAAAATTGCCGATGGCAAAGGCGTTACCGTGGCTCAAATCGCGTTGGCGTGGCTCTTGCATCAGCCCGCGGTTTCATCGGTTATTATTGGCGCCAACAAACCCGAACAGCTAGCCGACAACCTGGATTCGGTAAATGTTAAACTCGATGCCGCCGAACTTAAGGAACTGGATGTGGTAAGTAAATTGGCTCCTGAATATCCGGGTTGGATGATCGAACGCCAGGGCAGCGGTAGGTAATTGTTAAAAACATATGTTTCTGCCATTTAAAACAAGGGATAGCAGTGACCATGTATAACTCCAAAAATTGCAAAATAAAGGGAATACCCGTATTTTGACCGTAAATAATACGCAATGGTTAAAACCATATTCACAGTACTGCTTATCCCGCTTTTTTGTATTTCGCTATTTGCCAATAAGAGCGTTACCCGCGATTCATTAAATACCAATACGGTATTGTTTAAGGTAACGCATTCCGACAGCAAACATGTCTCTTATCTTTTTGGCACCCACCATGCCTTGGGGAAGCCATTTTTCGATGCGCTGAAGCCTGCAAATGAAGCACTGTTATCGTGTGACCTGCTGATAAAAGAAAATCTGAATATTCCCGGACATCTGGCAAAAGACATCATCAACCAAAGAACCACAACTACAAAATGGGAAAAGTACCTCGATAAAGAGGAACAACAGTTTGTACTGAATCTTTTTGCGTCGGGCAGCCTTGAGTTTGACAAAATGACTCCGGCCGAATTGTATGCTTTTTTGAGCAGGCATTACAAAGAAGAGGTTTGTGTGGAAAAGGATCCTGAAGCCACCTACTTTTCATTGGATGACTACATTGGAGCTGTTGCAGAGAAAAATCATTTAGAGCTTTTCGGTCTTGAAACCAGTGAGGAACAAATTTACCTGATTAATGAGGATGTTAAGGGAATGCCACGGAAAGTTCATGAACGAAGGCTTTCGGCAATGATCGCCCGTTTGGAATCCGGCTCAAAGGATCTTTGTGCTGAAATTGACTGGTACCGAAGTATGCAGTTCGACTTTAAACTGGATCAGCCATGCGCAAATCAGCTCGTATTAAGCGACCGAAACGACAAGTGGATGGAACAAATAGAGGAACGCTTAAAAACCAATAACTGCTTTATTGTTGTTGGTTTGAGTCACCTGATGTTTGAATGTGGCTTGCTCAATCAGATAAAAAAACTGGGCTACCACATTGAAGCTGTGCCGGTAAAATAAAAAGGCCCGTGCTTGCCCGATTGATTTGCTTGATTTATAAACATGTACATAAAATGAGACCAAAGAGGCGAATTACTAAAATACAGGGCTTGCTTATGTCTATGCTATTTCGTACCTTTTTGTCTCATTTTCTTATTATTAAATATAAAGTATCTATAATAATGTATGTCAAAACTCTCTTGTAAATATTAAAATTACAACTGATGATCTCATTTACATAAAGACTGGATTATTTGCTTATTTACTAATGAACCTTTAGGTGTATTCTATAAATTATCATACACGCATACAAACATTTTAACAAGAAATGAAAGATATCCTTGAGCATTTACCGGAGATAATAAAAGCAGCTTCCTCCGACCCATTGTCGATGATAGCATTCTTTATTGTTGTTATTTCATTATTGGCTTACACCTTTTTTAATAATGAAAATATAAAAGTTAAGATCTCAGTCTTCATTGCAATTACGCTTGGCTTAGGATATATGATTTATGCATTCCTAAATTTTTACAAACAAATGGATAATAATGTTGATATACAAAAACCAACTGTTATTTACAGTGACGAGTCCCCAAAAATTATTGGTATCTATCCCAAAGATATTTTTGGCCTAAATCAAAAAGAAGGATTGGTTAAATCGCTAGATAATAATAAAATTGGCATTGATCTGATTCATATGGATTTTCTGTCATATAATGAGATGAAATCAGAAAAGTTTAACGGCTTGCTGGACTCTTTGAAAACACTTCTCCTTAATGAAAACATCATAGCAATTGCGGGTCCACCTATTACTGAATGTGCCGACGATGCACTTAAAGTCATTGAAGAAACCAAATCTAAAGTACCCGTTTTCAACACTAGTGCGGCACCCCAAAGTTTTTTGAAATGGAATGAATACAATAAGAAAATCAACCTTTACAGAATTGGAACGGGAACAGATGATCGAGCTAGGTCAATGGCGGAGTTTCTCAAAAGGCATACTAATGATATTAAGAAAACTGCCTTATTAGTTGAAACGAATCATAGCAGATTAAAAACCTACGGAGAGATCTTTCTCGATGAAATGATCAAGGCATCTCCCGAGTTAGTATCATTCACAGAATCAGGCTTAATAAAGGTATTCTATTTTGACCGATCAAATATTGATGAGTATGATTCGCTGTTTAATTCTATCAAATATGATTATAACTCTATATTTCTATTTGGTGTAGGTGAGCCATATAGTCACACTATTGATAAGTATTACAAAGGTTCATTTAGCGAAGACAGTCTGGCTATGTTTGGTGGATATATGTTCGGTTATGCCTTAAATGATGAGTTAAATAAATCAAAATCAGATATAATAAATGAAAGGATTTTTGAGATCACAGATTTGAATCTTGGACGATCGGAAGGTATTGACGCCCCCATGCAGGTAAACAAATTCAGATCTGAATTTGGTGGTTTTCATCCAGGATTGAGAGATGAGGCTTCTTATTATGACATTGGACTATGTATGATACAAGCACTTGCTATTTTGAGAGATAGCTTAAATGCTTCACCTTCGAAAAATATAAAGTTCAATGAAGAAACTTTAAATTATTTGAACAAAATTCTTAAACAGAATACATTTAATGGTATCTCTAACGAAATCAGATTTGATGCTCGAGGTATTAATTCGAAAAGCATTCTAAAAACAGCAGTATACGATTCCATTAATAATAAATGGAAGAGTATGCATAGAGATTCAATTATGAATTTAAGATGAATTAGCGACTCGAAAAAATGAACTGGAAAAATTCAAATTTACCCAAATAACCATAAGAGTAGCATCTTCCATCCACTCATATGTCGATCGCAGTCAATGCAATTCTTGCCTTCTTGGTGTATTTTGAAACATGTACAACTTTTGGGCCTCCCAGTAAGTCTTTTTGTGTCCCTGTTAAACATTTGAGCCTCCCAGTGCCGCGGAAGGGGCAACTTTCCAAAGGAACCCGGAGATTGTCAGATTTTTTCAAACCATATACCAAATTACCTTATTCATCCGTCACGACAGAAAGTCAACCGCTTATCCGATATATTCAGCAAAAACACCCCCTTAAATATTTCAGGCTTCACCTTACCATTTAATATCAAAAATTTGTAGCTTAATGCGTTTTTCGGAGCTGCCGGTTTAGTGTGCTCCTGCTTGTGCCGGACACCGCATGCAGGAAAGAACACAGGGCAGCAACAGACTAAACTTGAATAAAACTAAATGAATAAGCGGCATAGTGACCTGACAGGCAGGAGCTTTGAATTGTCCTGCATTGTTTCCGGCATTCCATGGCCGGCTTAAAACTTTTGAACATGGAAAACAAATCGAAAAGCAGCAGAATCTGGTTATTCAGAATAATACTGGTTTCACTTTCCTTGTTTTTAATCGTATTTATCGAATTGATATTAAGACTGGCCGGCTACGGACACAGCTACGATCTGTTTGTGGAAAGTGAATCCTACCCAGGTTATTACGTGATGAATGAATTTGCATCGGAAAAATTCTTTCCGGATGCCGATAAAGCCACAGTTGGATATTACGAGCCTTTTTCGATGCACAAAGCGGATGATACCTACCGAATCTTTGTACTCGGAGAATCAACCACGGTTGGGTTCCCCTACGGCTACAACGGATCGTTTCACCGTTGGCTCAAATACCGTTTAATGTTTGCTTTTCCCGATGTTAACTTCGAGATCATCAACCTTTCGCTGACGGCGGTGAATTCGTATACCGTTGCCGATTTTGCGGAGAAAATTGTGGATTACGAACCGGATGCGGTGTTAATTTATGTTGGGCACAACGAATACTATGGTGCACTTGGTGTGGGATCTGTACTAAAAACGGGGAACAATCCTAAAATAGTAAGAAGCATCATCAAGCTGCGGCAATTAAAACTGTACCAGTTAATGTACAACATTATTGAAGGCATTAGCAAGGCAACACAGACTGAGAAGCTCACCGAAGAAAGCTTAATGCAACACATGCCCGGCGATAAACAGATCGCCTTCGGATCGGAGAAATACCAGCAGGCAATTGAACAGTTCAGGTACAACATGAATCGCACCTGCGAGATTCTGGACCGTGAGAATATTCCTGTGCTGATCAGCAACCTGGTGAGTAATGAAAAGGATTTAAAACCATTTATCAGCGACAGCGTACCTGAAAATTCAGCAATAAACTTTTATGAAAAAGCCCGGCAACAGTATGAAAATGGAAATTTTGACGAAGCCAAAAAGCTTTTTGTAAAAGCAAAAGAATATGATCTGCTCAGGTTCAGGGCACCTGAGGCTATTAACAGCGAGATTGAAACGTTGGCCCGCTCATACGCTCTGGTTCAACTTGTCGATTCCAGGTCACGCTTCGAACAGGAATCTCCGCACGGGATCATAGGAAATGAGACCTTACTGGAACATGTACATCCAAATTTATTTGGGTATGCCCTACTGTCCGATGCTTTTTTTACAAAAATGAAGGAGCTGAATCTGCCGGCATCGGATTGGAGCAGAGCAATGAGCTTTGACCGCTTATTAAAGGAAATGCCGGTTAATGAGGTCGATTCGTTGAAAGGCGCCTATCAAATTCGCTTCATGTTAAACGAATGGCCGTTTACGAATAATCCGGTACCGAAACAGCAAGTCGTTAAAGCTACCACTGAATTTGAAAAAAGCATTTTAAACTATACACATGGTGAAACTTCCTGGAATAAGGTTCAGGCCGGGCTCTATGTTGCCTACCGGAATAAAGGCGATGTAAAAAGTGCACTCAAACTAAGTGAGGCCTTTGCGCTAATTGATCCTTTAGAAGAGAAATTATTAAAAGATGTAGCGGCCTTAAGTGTATCCGCCGACGATTTTCCCAAAGCAGCATTCTACTTCTCAAAAGCTTTTAAGCTAAATCCAACCATACCTGTTGCGCAGCAATTGGGAAAAATTTATACCCGTACTGATGATCCGGAACATGCCTTGCTGTATTACCGGTACTTACAATCCAACGATACCAGGAATACATTTTATGGTGTTATTATAACCATCCTTGAAGATATACAACGTGAAAAGGAGGCTTTGATTGAAAATGATGCCAATATTCAGGTATTGAATAAACTGGCATTCAACTATGTTCAATTACGAAATACAGAACCGGCGCGAAAATATTTACTGAGATCGCTAAGCCTTGATTCCAGGAATAATGAAACCATTCAAATAGCCCAGGCTTTGTTACAGGTTGAGAAAGAGCAAAAAGAACAATGAAAAAAATCTTAGGTATTTCTGCATTTTATCACGATTCAGCTGCCGCACTCACCATCGGCGGAGAAGTGGCAGCAGCTGCCCAGGAAGAACGATTCACTCGAATTAAACACACTTCCGATTTTCCGGTAAATGCAATAAAGTACTGCCTGGAAGAAACCGGTCTAAACCTGGATGAATTGGATGCAGTTGTGTTTTATGACAAGCCTTTGTTGAAGTTCGAACGCTTGCTGGAAACGTATTATGCATTTGCTCCCAAAGGATTGCTGTCGTTTCTGAAAGCTATTCCCGTTTGGTTGAATGAAAAAATGTTTTTGAAGAAATTGATATATGATGGCTTGAAAGAGATTCAGCACTTTGACAAAAAAGAGCTGACCTTGCTCTTCCTTGAGCACCATCTGTCACATGCCTCGAGTGCATTTTTTGTGTCGCCTTACGAAGAATCCGCAATTCTTACCATCGACGGTGTTGGCGAATGGAGTACTGCTTCCATAGCTATGGGTAAAGGAAATGCTATTTCCATGATTAAGGAACTGCATTTTCCGCATTCGCTAGGATTGCTTTACAGCGCCTTTACCTATTTTCTTGGTTTTACGGTAAATTCAGGCGAGTACAAATTGATGGGACTGGCTCCTTATGGAGATCCCGATTCAGAAGAGGTAAAAAAATACACGAGCATTATAAAAAGTGAATTGGCAGACGTAAAAGAAGATGGTTCTGTTTGGCTGAATCAAAAGTATTTCAACTACAGCACAGGATTAAAAATGATTAAAGAGAAAAAGTGGGCTGCTCTTTTTTCATTTCCACGCCGAAAACCTGAAGCCGAAATTGAACAGCGCCATTGTAATTTAGCCATGGCCATACAAAAAGTTACAGAAGAAATTGTGATGAAGATGGCTCTTGAAGCCAAAAGAGTTACCAATTCCGAAAATCTGTGTCTGGCCGGCGGAGTTGCGCTTAACTGTGTCGCCAACGGAAAATTGCTGCAGGAAAAAGTCTTCAAAAACATTTACATACAGCCGGCGGCAGGCGATGCAGGCGGGTCACTCGGTGCTGCTATGGCTGCTCATTATTTGTATTTCTCGGAAGAAAGAAAATTGGAGAACAGAGCGGATAAAATGACCGGCGCTTATTTGGGGCCTGATTATTCTGAGAAAGAAATAGGGTTAATGAACAGAAAATACAAAGCGGTATTCAAAAAATATGCGGATTTTAATGAATTATGTGCCGCTGTTGCAGCTCAGATAGCAGACAGTAAAATTGTAGGTTGGTTCCAGGGAAGAATGGAATTCGGACCCCGCGCATTGGGAAACAGGAGCATTCTTGGAGACGCACGTAACGCCGATATGCAGAAAAGATTAAATCTGAAAATCAAATACAGGGAAGGATTCAGGCCATTCGCTCCGTCGGTTTTAATAGAAAACAGTAAGGATTTTTTCGACCTGGATGTGGCTTCTCCCTATATGCTGTTTACTGCTCCGGTAAAGAAGGAAAGAAGAGAAAAGCTACCCGGTAATTATCACAATCTGCCTCTGTGGGAAAAATTATACCACAAACGGAGCGATGTACAGTCCGTAACACACCTCGACTTTTCTGCAAGAATTCAAACGGTACATAAGGAGACAAATCCCCGGTACTGGGAACTGATAAACGAATTTAAAAATCAAACCGGCTATGGTATTGTTGTTAATACAAGTTTCAATGTCCGGGGAGAGCCGATAGTTTGCACCCCTTACGATGCCTATCGCTGTTTTATGAGTACAGAGATGGATTACCTGGTTATGAACGATTTTGTGTATTGCAAAACAGATCAGCCTGATTGGCAAAATAAAGAGAAATGGATGGTCAAATTTAAAATGGACTAGCTGAATCAGCAGCTATTATGAACTAAAAACAAATAATATGGACTTTCTGAAAGACTTATGGCTCTTTATGAAGGAGCGAAAAAAATTTTGGTTGCTGCCACTTATTATTGTTCTGTTGTTACTTGGTATTGTAATTGTCTTTGCCGGGGGCAGCGCTATTGCTCCCTTCATTTATACACTTTTCTAAAACCTGTGTATGAAAACAAAAAAGAATAACGCTACAAAAACAGTTTTAATCATATCCATTGGATTTGCCATCATTTTCCTGGTAACCAATTCGAAATGGCTGTTAATAGTGTCCGTTACTGTAGGTCTGCTGGGAGCAATCTCGGATAAAATCAGCGGGCTGATTCATTTTCTTTGGATGAAGTTGGCCAAAATATTAAGTTATATCATCCCGAATATCCTGCTTAGCCTCATATTTTATTTATTTCTTTTCCCATTGTCCGTTTTATCGAAAGTTTTTGGGAATAAAGATGGTTTGAATCTTAACAATCGAAACAATAGCCTGTGGAAAACACACGACAAAACAATTAATAAGGAATATTTCGAAAAGACCTGGTAACGCAGCCAACAGTGCCAGCTTCGCAGAATCATTGTACATTTACACTTTTGAAAGGCGAAACACATTTAAAATGAAGATATTTCTAAGCGGCATACTTTTCCTGTTCTTTTCAGGAATGATAACGGCACAAAATAAAGTAAGTTTTCAGGTCAACGGAGAATCAGGAGAATCCCTGATCGGGGCAAGTGTAATCATTGAAGGGACCAGCACCGGAACCGTGACCGATACTGAAGGCCTGGCTATGTTCAGCAACCTGCCGGATGGAAAAATGAACTTTGTGATTTCCTTTGTCGGTTACGAAGAGATAGAAATTGACCTGTCCTTCCCGGCTGACAACAACAAAGTAATTGAAGTTGAACTGGAAGCCGGCGAAGAACTGGAGGAAGTTATCATTACTACAACCCGTTCATCGCGCAGCATCCAGGATATTCCAACCCGCATTGAAGCAATTACAGGTGAAGAGTTGGGTGAAAAAGCGGCCATGAACTCCTCGAATATAGGAATGCTGCTGAGAGAAACTACAGGGGTGCAGATGCAACAAACCTCGCTTAGTTCCGGAAATATGAACATCCGGATTCAGGGACTTGACGGCAGGTACACACAAATATTAAAAGACGGAATGCCGCTATACGGTGGTTTTGCCGGCGGTCTGTCGATTATGCAGATCCCGCCGCTGGACTTAAGACAGGTGGAACTGATCAAAGGGAGCAACTCTACGCTTTACGGGGGCGGGGCCATTGCGGGTTTGGTAAACCTTGTAAGCATTCAGCCTGAAGACGAGCCCGTATTGGACGTCATGGTCAATCAAACCAGCGCATTGGGTTCAACGGGCAATTTATTTTATGCCCAAAAATATGGCAAGGTCGGCCTATCGGTTTATGGTTCAGGAAGTTTCCAGGTTCCATACGATCCCGACAATGATGGTTTTTCAAACATGCCCGAAGCACAAACTTTTGGATTCAATCCAAAGTTGTATTTCTATTTCAACCCAAACACCGAGCTCAGTTTTGGTTTTAACTCTACCATCGACAAACGAACCGGCGGCGACATGGAAGTGATAAAAGGGAATGCGGACGCCGAACATGTCTTTTTCGAAGAAAATAAATCGGAACGCTATTCTACCCAGCTCAACTTCCTGAACTCAACCGATAACAGAACCATTTCATTCAAAAACAGCATTTCGTGGTTTGATCGGAAACTTACCATCCCCGACTACCGTTTCAATGGGCATCAGGTTTCCGGCTTTACCGAAGCCATGTACAATCTGCACAAGAATAAAAAATCGGAATGGCAATTCGGTCTCAACCATTACCTCGAACAGTTTACAGAAGAGCATACCGACACAACGACTGCAAGAGATTACACGCATAACACCTTTGGGGGCTTTATTCAAAACACAACTGATTTTAGCGAAAAACTGGTATTGGAAGCTGGTTTGAGAACAGATTACAATGCTGATTACGGTACTTTTGTGCTGCCGCGTTTTACGCTGCTTTACAAAGCCAATCCAAAGCTGAGTACACGCCTTGGCGGCGCGATGGGTTATAAATTACCCACCATATTTACCGAAGATGCCGAAATACTTTACTTCAGAGGCATTCAAGCTTTGTCGGATCAGGTGGATGCCGAAACCTCGTTAGGTGCGAATTTTGATGTGAATTACAAAACCGTTTTAGGCGAAAAAATGACCTTCTCGATCAACCAGCTGTTCTACGTCACACATCTTAAAAATGCCCTGGTTCTCAGGGAAGACAACGCTTCCGACCTGGCTTATTTTGAAAGTGCCGATGGTAATATTCTTAGTTCGGGTTTTGAGACCAATGCAAAACTAAGTTACAACGACTTTAAGCTTTATATCAACTATGCATTCATAAATACAAAACTGAAATACGACAACATCAACCGTCAGCAACCTTTGACACCAAAACACAATGCAGGTTTTGTATTGATGTACGAAATTGAGGAAAAATGGTCGGCGGGTTACGAGCTGTATTACACTGGCAAGCAATACGACAATGTGTATCACACGAAAACCGATTACTGGATAATGGGTGCCATGTTGATGCGCATGTTCGAAAACTTTTCGGTATTTATCAATTTCGAAAACTTCACGAATACCAATCAGTCGAAATTTGAACCTCTGGTATTGCCTCCATACAATAGTCCTACATTTACTGATATTTGGGCGCCAACCGATGGTTTTGTGTTTAACGGAGGTGTGAAGATTAGTATATTGTAAAAAAGATTGAGCTATGTTAAAATCAGCTTACAACATCCCAAAGATGGATTGCCCCTCGGAGGAAAACATGATCAGGATGAAACTTGATGGCTTAAACGTGATCAGGAAGCTGGAGTTTGATATTGAAAAGCGGAGTCTGACCATTTTTCACACCGATGAAGACCGGGAAATAACAGCGCGTTTGGAAGCCTTAAACTTTGGGGCAAAATTGGTAAACATCAAAAATGTTGATGATTCAGAAGTAGTAGCTGAATCCTCCGAAGCACAATCGAAGCTACTGTGGACGGTGCTGATCATTAATTTCGGGTTCTTCGTACTGGAGATGACAACGGGGCTTATTTCGAAATCGATGGGGCTTGTAGCCGATTCGCTGGACATGCTGGCCGATTCTTTTGTGTATGGTTTAAGCCTTTGGGCAGTTGGCTCAACACTCATCCGGAAAAAGAAAGTGGCACGTTTAAGTGGTTACTTTCAGCTGACGCTGGCTGCTTTGGGTATAGCTGAAGTTATCCGAAGGTTTATCGGTTTTGAAGAAATGCCCGATTTTAGAATGATGATCGGTATATCAATTCTTGCACTGATTGCCAATGCTATTTGTCTGTTCTTACTGCAAAAATCAAAAAGCAAAGAAGCACACATGAAAGCCAGTATGATCTTTACCTCAAACGATGTGATCATTAATGCAGGCGTAATTTTGGCCGGTATCCTGGTTTTGCTTACCCAATCGAAATATCCCGATTTAATTATTGGGTCAATCGTATTTTTGATTGTAGTAAGAGGCGCTTTTCGAATTTTAAAACTGGGATGAGAATAATATGGATTGTAGTAAAATCAATAATTATCCGGCCGGCCGGACCTTACCTGTCACTGGCAAACGTACAATAACATTCTAAGGTGGGGGCAGAACTATTGTTTGTCTTTCAAATTGTAAACCAATTGTCCGAAGCACCAATCAAAACATAATGCATTATTTTTACGATGATGACCGCGACAAATAAATTGCTGACCATAAAAATTGCACACACCATCATCTGGGTGTTCTTTGTGAGTGTAATTGTTTATATACTTTACACCGGCATAATCGACGCAGTTAACACTTACACCTGGGTTGGCATTGGTCTGGTTGTAGCAGAAGGTCTTGTTTTGCTTGCTTTCCGTTCGTTTTGTCCGCTTACCGTTCTGGCCCGAAGGTATTCCGAATCCGACCGGGACAATTTTGACATATTTCTCCCCAACTGGCTGGCCAAACACAACAAACTAATTTTTACCATCCTCTTTGCTGTGGGAGTTGTTCTTGTGCTGTGGCGCACTTTTATTAACTTCTGACACCTAACTCTGTCCGCAAACTGCCAAATGGCGTAATCGTACCAGCCCATAAAAACCTCCAGCGGCAGTTATGTCCCATTGTCGGTTTTTCAAAATGAAAACGAATTTTTTACCTAAGCGCATAAGTTTAGTTATATTTAGCAGCAAACTTTCGTTTGTAACATCACAATACTACGGTATGTATAAATATTATCTGGTTCCCTTTCTTTTTGTCATTTTAGCTGGAATTCAGAACCTGGCTGCACGGGAAGTTCAGGACAACGTACAAACACCATTGACTCATTTTAGTATTCAACAGGGAACCGACCGGATGTTGATCGATTACGAATCACTGATTTTGTATATGCGGCAATTGACGTTACGGTCAACCCGGGTAAAAATCACGAAAACAGGCGAATCACCAATGGGGAAAAAAATGTACCTCTTGTTTTTTTCGCCGGAATAAAACATCAAACCATGACGAAATACTTTTTACTGCTACTTTTCTGCTTTGTGGCTTCCTTTTCAGCATACCCGCAAGAAGCTACCGGTATGGTGGTAACCGATACCCTCTATTCGAAAAACCTGGAAAATAATTTTGGTGAGAATCCGCACCGCGCCGTTTCTGTTTACCTGCCACCGGGTTATGAAAACAGCGACCAGCGGTATCCGGTCATTTATTTCCTGCACGGTTTTACCGGCGACAATAAAATGATGGATTACATGAGCGGGCTGTTGGATTACGCGATCGCAAAACATAAGATCAGGCCGTTTATCCTCGTTATCCCCGATGAGAAAACGACTTACGACGGCAGCTTTTACAGCAACTCCGGAATTTTTGGCAACTGGGAAGACTTTACTGCTTTCGACCTGGTAAATTACATGGACGAAAATTTCCGAACGATTGCCAACGCAGCCAGTCGCGGAATTACAGGGCACAGCATGGGCGGTTACGGTGCTCTGAAAATTGCCATGCATTATCCCGATATTTTCAGCAGTGTTTATGCGATCAGTCCGGGAGCATTGACCATCGTGCGTGAGTATGGTCCTAACACCGGCACTTTTAAGGAATTATCGACAGTAAAGACTCAGGAAGAGCTGAACAAAACTTATTTCGGGAAGGTAATGGTTGCCTTCGGCAAATCGTGGTCACCCAATCCCGATAATCCTCCTTTTTACTGCGACTTTCCTTTTACCTACGACGGCGATGAATTAATCGTTCATGAGGATGTTCTCGAAAAATGGTATGCGAATATGCCGATGCACATGATCGACGACAACCTGGATAACCTGAAAAAATTAAAGGCAATAAAACTGGACTGGGGCCGAAATGCCGGCGATCGCTTCACCATTATGTGCAGCATGTTCAGCCAGCGACTCGAGAATGTTGGCATTAAACATTTTGCGGAAGAATACATCGGCACCCACGTAAGTGATATTTACACCGAAGATGGCCGCATACCAAACCAGGTGCTGCCGTTTTTTGATAATTACCTTGAATTTAAGGCTGAATAAAATACACGAGTTTACCCGATTTTAAGAATTAGGATATTCCTGCTTTCTGAAGTCACCTTAAAACGATCATCGAGGCGATGGCCCATGATCCAGACGATTTTCTTGCCGCTGCACAACAACCATGTGTTTTCCTTTTCGTGTAGCGGTAGTTTCTGATCGATAAAAAAGTCGCTTACTTTTTTCATTCCGCTCATGCCCAGTGGCTGGAAATAATCGCCCTGTTGCCATTTTCGGATCAGCAACGGGAATTGAATGGTATCGCGATCGATACAGGCCACTTTGGCATCGCGAATGAGCTGAAATTCTTCGGCATCAGGCATTTCGATGCTGATATCAAAAGGCTCGAACAATTCCATATCGTTTTCTTCAATGTAATAGATGTGTTCTTTTTGTTCTTTCAAACGGTCGACAAAGAGGAAATCGCGGTCTTTCACCAGGCGATGCGACGACGAAAAGAATTTTTTCCCGGATTCGGCATCCAAACTTTGAAATACCTCCTCAATAACAGCAGGATTAAAATTCAGGGGAGAAAGCACCTCCAACAAGAGCAACTTCGGAAATGGTGTGTTGCGGAGTTTCCGGATATCAATCCCTATTTCATCCTTTGCATCTTCAACTAACAACTCTTTATCCTTATCCAGCGTAAACCTGTAAACCTGTTCAGCATCGCGGAGGTTTTCGATACTTGCCAACAGGTTCTTTTGAAATGCCGGATTCCACTCCTGTAACAGCGGCAGAATTTTGTGCCGTAAAAAATTGCGCTGAAATACCAATTCATTATTACTCGAATCTTCACGAAATTCGATGTAATGTTTAGCAGCGTATTTTTCAATGTCTGCTCTGCCTGCAAACAACAAGGGACGGATTATATTCCCTGCCTTCTCTTTGATACCGGTCAGTCCTTTGATTCCCGTTTTCCGCGACAGGTTAAGGAAAAAAGTTTCTATCAGGTCATCCTGATGGTGGGCAGTCGCAATCAGCTCGAAACCGTGTTCCGCGCGAAGTTGTTCGAAATAGTTGTAGCGCAATTCGCGGGCTGCCATTTCAATGGAGATACCACTTAAACGTGCATATTCTTTAGTATCGAAATCCTTAAACCAGGCCGGTGTGCCGTGCTCTTCAACCTGCAAGCGAACAAACTGTTCATCGCCATCGGACTCCTCGTCACGCAAATGAAAATTGCAGTGTACCACACCGTATTCAAATCCGGATTGTTCGAAAAGATGTAACAATACCATGCTGTCGATACCACCGCTAACGGCCAGCAGCACCTTCTGACCAGTTTTGATCAGTTGCTTCTCCTCAATATTTCGAATGAATTGTTGCAGCACCTTTATTCCTTCTTTTCGTTACCGTCAGACTGAACTTGATTCAAGATCTCTTCATAAAGATTCTGAAACAAGTTCGGAATGACGTGCAATGTATGATATTGTTTTAATTCAACGGGTGACTCTGTGATTTAACTCAAAGTCACCCGGTGAATTTTCAGAACTACTTATTAAGCTTTCCAACCAGTTGTGCAATGTTCAGGATCACTTCCACCGACTTTAACATTGATGGGATCGGAACAAATTCGTATGGTCCGTGGAAATTATGGCCACCGGCAAAAATATTCGGACAAGGCAGACCGTCGTACGATAAACGCGCACCGTCAGTTCCTCCGCGTATTGCTTTTATTTTGGGCTCCACATCCGACAGTTTCATTGCTTCTTCTGCAATATCGATCACATGCATCACCGGTTTAATTTTCTCGAGCATGTTGTAGTACTGATCTTCCATTTTTAAATCGACAATCTCCTTGCCGTATTCAGCATTGATGAGCTTTACTACTTTTTTGAGCAGCTTTTTCTTCTGTTTAAATTTCTCAGCACTGTGGTCGCGGATCAGGTATTGCATTTCAGCTTTTTCCACATTACCGCTCAACGATAAGAGGTGAAAGAATCCTTCGAATTTCTCGGTATGCTCTGGACGCTGTGTCGCCGGCAACATACTAATCAGCTGATTCGCCACATTCAGGGCGTTGATCATTTTGTTTTTGGCCGAACCGGGATGTACGCTGCGTCCGCTGATTTTAATCTTCGCACCGGCGGCGTTGAAGTTTTCATATTCCAGCTCGCCAATTTCGCCACCATCGAGGGTATAGGCAAAGTCAGCTCCAAATCTCTTCACATCAAAAAAATCGGTGCCCTTCCCTATTTCTTCGTCAGGTGTAAATGCCACACGGATTTTACCATGTTTGAAACTTTTGGTATTGCGCAAGATATCGGCTGCAGTAACAATCTCGGCCACACCGGCCTTATCGTCGGCGCCCAGCAAAGTTGTCCCGTCGGCAGTAATAATATCCTGTCCTTTATAATTGAGAATTTCAGGAAACTCCTTTGGGTCGATCACTACTCCGTTTTTGAGCTTAACCGGTGATCCATCGTAATCCTCGATGATTTGCGGATTGACATTTTCTCCCGAAAAATCAGGGCTGGTATCCACATGCGCAATAAATCCCACAACCGGGCTGTTCTCGACACCGTTGGCAGGAATTGTGGCTGTAACATAACCGTACTTGTCCATTTCAACATCTTCCAGACCAATTCCCTTTAGCTCTTCAACAAGCTTTTTCATAAAAACCAACTGCCTGTCCGTACTCGGGTAAGAAGTGCTCTCCGGATCGGAGGTGGTATATTGTTTCGCGTAACTGATAAATCTCTCTACTACTTTTTCCATTTCATTTTATCGTTTAATTCTATTATAATCAAATCCTTACCGGATTTTCATTTTGTGATAACTAATTCACTCCTTTGAACTCTGACCTTGAACCTGCCCGAATGAATTCGTTCAGGCGGGCTCTGAACTTTGAACTTTAAACTCTGAACTCTAAACATCATCTGAATTAAAACCAAATCCGAGCCGTTTTCCGGTGACGATCTTAGAATGACTGATTTTCTCGCGCATTTGTTCAACCGTTGCCAGTTTTACCTGGTCGTACAAAGGAACCAAAAGATCGAATTCGATACTGTATTGAATCGCTGTTTCGATAATCTGCCTGAGAATTCCTGGAGAAATGGTATCGATGGCAAAATCCTTTACCAGTTCATCCGACTGTCGTTTGCCTTCTACAAAGAAATGATTGTCCTTATTCACAAATATTCTGGCCACCAGGTAACCGATATCATTCATTCGGTTGTACTTGAACGAATCGGCTAAGAAGTTATAGATATTAATTACGCCGCAATAGCCACACATTGGCTCATCTTTCAGATAGTCTGTTTTCCACACCGGGTGTTTATCATCGAACTGAAACACATTGGAGTGCATACTAAACAGCAACAAATCGCCACCGATCTTGAACTCTACCTCAAACGGACCACGTTCGTTGTAATGCGGCATCGAAGCCTCTGTCAGCTCTCCTTTAATAATATTCCTATAATTTTTTTCAAGCTGAATGAGTACCTTTTTTAGTATTTTGAATGTTTGAAGCGTGTTGTTATAAACTGCCTGTTTTGTTGAAGCTTTTATCACCAGTGCCTCCAAAAATGAAGCCCTAATTTCCTTGTCATTCATAACGCAAAGTTTGATGGATAAAAGTAGCAATTCCGACCAAAAAAAGAAAGCAGCCCAAATAGAGCTGCTTTACATTTTATAAGGATGTCATCTGTGTTTGATTTTACACAGACAGATGACATCCTTCCTAAGTGACGATATCCTAATAAGCCAGTGCAAAAAGCACCCTTCTTTTTGAAGGTTTGCCCGAATAAACACATGTACCTTCTTCTTCTACGTATTCCAAAGGCATACAACGTATAGTGGCCTTGGTTTCGTTTTTAATCTGATCTTCTGTTTCCGTCGTTCCATCCCAGTGAGCCGAGATAAAACCACCCTTGTTGTTCAACACCTCTTTGAATTCTTCCCAGGTATCTACTTTGGTAGTATTTTCAGCCCTGAAGTCGTAGGCTTTCCTGAAAATATTGTTTTGAATATCCTCCAACAAAGTCTCTACGTAGTCTTCGATGCCTTCCAACTGAGCAGAAGTTTTTTCAAGGGTATCACGACGTGCTACTTCCACAGTTCCGTTTTCGAGGTCGCGTGGTCCAAGTGCCAAACGAACAGGAACACCCTTTAATTCATATTCGGCAAATTTCCAGCCCGGTTTGCGCGTGTCGCGGTCGTCGTATTTCACAGAAATACCTTTAGCTTTCAACCTGGCGATAATTTCATCCACTTTTTCGCTGATAGTAGCCAGTTGCTCTTCACTTCGGTAAATCGGAATGATAACTACCTGGTGAGGTGCCAGTTTTGGAGGAAGCACCAAACCATTATCATCGGAGTGAGCCATGATCAAAGCTCCCATCAAACGGGTAGAAACTCCCCACGATGTTGCCCAAACGTAATCTTCCTTACCTTCTTTTGTGGCAAATTTCACATCAAATGCTTTCGCAAAGTTTTGCCCCAGGAAGTGCGAAGTTCCCGACTGCAAGGCTTTTCCGTCCTGCATCAGTGCCTCAATAGAATATGTTTCCAGGGCACCTGCAAAACGTTCGTTAGCCGATTTCAGACCTTTGATTACCGGAACCGCCATATAATTTTCGGCAAAGTCGGCATATACGTTAATTATCTTTTCTGTCTCCTCAATCGCCTCCGCTTTAGTGGCATGGGCCGTATGACCTTCCTGCCATAAAAATTCGGCAGTACGTAAAAATAAACGTGTACGCATTTCCCAACGCACTACGTTGGCCCACTGGTTTATCAGGATAGGCAGGTCGCGGTACGATTGAATCCAGTTCTTATAGGTATTCCAGATTATGGTTTCCGAAGTCGGTCGAACAATCAATTCTTCTTCCAGTTTAGCAGCCGGGTCGACTACTACTCCACCGTTTTCTTCATCGTTTTTCAAACGGTAATGCGTTACTACAGCACATTCTTTGGCGAAACCTTCAACATGGTCGGCTTCCTTGCTGAAAAAAGATTTTGGGATAAATAATGGAAAATAGGCATTTACATGGCCTGTATCTTTAAACATCTTGTCAAGCTGCGCCTGCATTTTCTCCCAAATCGCATATCCGTATGGTTTTATCACCATACATCCTCTTACTGCTGAGTTCTCCGCGAGATCTGCCTTAATCACCAGATCCTGATACCATTGTGAGTAATTCTCGCTTCGCGAAGTTAATTCTTTAGCCATAATCTAATCTTTGGTACAGATTTTGTTTTTAATATTTAAATTTTGAGCTTACAAAGAAAGTAATTATTATTGACATTAAATAAACGGAGGATTCGTTATGAAAACAAGATTAACATTATTAGGAATTTTAGGTTTATTCCTGGGTGCTTGTTCCACGGGGGGCTATGTTTCCGGGACGTATTCCGACGACATTTACTTCGCCCCGAGCGATGTACCTCCTCCAATTTCAATGGAAGAGCCGGTTGCTGAGAAAGCCGCAACAAAATCGGCAAATACACTGATCATTAGCGACATTGAAAAAGCTGATGACGGTACCAATACCATGAACAATTACATCTTTGACGGCACAAAAGAAGATGCCGATGTATTGCGTTACAACATGGATCAAATGGAACTTCAGGATACCGATACTACAGTTTATTACAACGATGACGAAATGAAATACGTCATCAATAATTATTACGAAGGTGAAGAGTTGGATTACGCGTACCGCATTCGTCGTTTCCATAATCCTTATTTCTACGACCCATTTTACTGGGACAGCTGGGCTTATTACGATCCCTTCTATTATGATCCCTGGTATTATGGTCCTTCGTGGTCTTTCTCCTGGAGCTTTGGTTGGGGATACCCTGGCTACGGATGGGGATATCCTGGCTACGGATGGGGATACCCGGGTTACGGATGGGGATACCCCGGTTACGGGTGGGGCTATCCTTGTTACAGTTGTTGGGGAGGTGGCTATTATCCGATACACCCGATCTATCCGGGACCTGGTAACAGTGATCGTTACCGCTACGGTAGAAGAACAAATTCAGGTGCAGGCGGTGGAAGTGTTGCCCGCAGTGTAAGTGGCAGAGATGGAACATCGGCTGTTGCAGCAACCGGAAGAACAGCCACAAAAAGCGGAAGCACTGACGTGCGCAGAAGTACCGGTACCAGCACAAGAGTTGATAACAAGTCAGCAAGCACTGACTCAAGAGTACTGACAGAAAGAAGAAGATCGACTTCAAATTCAGAATATACACGTTCTGCAACAACAAACGGAAATGTGAATACTACACGTGCTGCAACTAATTCCAGGACTCAGACTTATACACGTCCGGGAACCAGTGTGCAGAACAGAACTTACACGAGACCGTCGAGCAGTAACAGTTACACCCGGCCAAGGGTAGTTAGTAACTCTTCTACAAAATCGGGAACATATTCCAGCCCTCGTTCATCTTCTTCTTATAACAGCAGTTACCGTTCAAGTTCAACCTATAACAGGAGTACCAGTAGCGGAACTTCATCCAGATCATACAGAGCTCCGTCATCGGTAAAATCAGCCGGTAGCGGCAGTTACAACAGAAGTTCAGGTTCTTCTTCACCGTCATACAGTTCAGGCTCTTCCAGTTCCGGATCCAGAAGTTCAGGTTCTTCATACTCATCAGGAGGCTCCAGAAGTTCAGGAGGTAGTTCAGGTGCTACAAGAAGTTCCGGCGGTGGCGGAGGTGGAAGATCCGGTGGCGGCAGACGATAAGCTATACCGATGATCCCTGACTTTATTATATGTATAAACAAAAAAACTAATGCCATGAAACGATATTATGTTTTGATTGCACTGATGATCGTATTGCCTCAACTGATGATGGCTCAGAATTTTGCAGATGCGTATCGCATGTCGTACAACCAGATACAGGGAACTGCAAGGTCGGCCGGTATGGGAAATGCCTTCGGCGCATTAGGTGGCGATTTTACCTCACTGTCGATCAATCCGGCAGGAAGCGCCATTTACCTAACCGGTGAGTTTGTGATCACGCCAAGTTACTATATTAACAAGACCGACATGACTGTTGGAGGAAGCAAGTTTTCCGACAACGATCAATCGTTTGCCCTTAATAATGTAGGTGCAGTTGGAGCTTTTAAAACCAACAAATCGGAAGCAGGAATTGTAAGTATAAATTACGGGATCGGGTACAACCGACTGGCAAATTACAACAGTAATTCTTTTGGAAATTACGACCAAAGCTCCGTTTCGTGGCTTGATGATATAACTGCATACGCCAATAACGAAGCACTGGCGAATGCTTATCTCGAACAATCAATTGGTGAGATCGAATACCGCGACTGGACCACAAAGTTGGCCTGGGACACTTATTTGATCGATCCGGTTTACGATAACGACGGAAATGCCATCGACGGACAATACCAAAGTATTTTATACCAGGATGAAAAAGTTGACCAGCGCAAAACTTTCTCAACAGATGGCAGACTGGATGAATACCTTTTCAATGTGAGTTTGAACTTCAACCATAAGTTTTATCTGGGAACCACACTGGCGTTTCACGATATTCGATACGATAGCCACACGCGTTATGAAGAACAGTTGCTCGACAACAACTCGTATATTCATGACAACGATTACTACATGAGCGGAAGCGGTTTCAATTTTAAAATCGGAGCCATTTACAAACCTGTTCAAACCGTACGTTTGGGATTGGCTTTCCACTCTCCTACTTTTTATCAGATAGATGAAAAATCGGTACTTTCGATGGATTCTTACCTGTCGCAAAGTTATAGCAGCTACGGTGTGAATACTTATAACTACGATTTTAATTCACCATGGAAAGTGGTATTGAGTGGTGCTGCAGTTTTTGCCAAACGAGGTTTGATAAGTGTTGATGCCGAGTACCAGGATTATGCATCGATGCGTTACCGCCGAGGAGGTTACGGATCGGATAATTTTAACGATCTGAATTCTGAAATGGGTGACATTTTTAACAGCGTAGTTAACCTGCGGATTGGAGCCGAATACAAACTCACCAATCAGTTTGCAGTAAGAGCCGGTTACCAGGTGTATGGAAATCCGTTTAAAAATACATTGGAGCAACAGGCTACTTTAACCGATAATACTAATGTATTTTCAGGAGGATTTGGCTACACCATCAATGCTTTCTCGGTAAACCTTGCTTACTCCAATTCGATGAGTAAGATTTCGGAAGGTGGCGAGCAACCGAATTACTACCAGGTACCAACAGAAAAAAATAATCACAACATTTTAATGTCGTTTGGATTCAGGTTCTAAACTCTTTATCCAATACAGAAAAAGCCATTATCAGAAATCTGATAATGGCTTTTTTTATGAAAGTCTCGTAGTGCAACAATTGGTTATCAGGGGAGAATCATTTATTATTAACTCACCCTGATTGTGCCTGCGACACAATCGTCCCTCTCTGCGAGCAGAGAGGGAATGAGGGAGAGTCTGCATAAATTTGTATGGCTTTCATTCCTGTGGGTGATTCCCTGGAATCATGATTGTTTTATGACTGCAATCTATGTGTATAATCCTATTTATCCATCTTATAGATACGTTCCAAAAGCTGCCATTTCTCATCGGCTGATGCTTCGGCTGAAGTTTTCTGGAATTGCGAAACATATGCTTCCCACTCCGACTGACGTGGTTTAGATGCCAACTCTTTCATAGCACTTTCATGATCGAAATCCGGCACAGTGTCCATAATCATAAAAAGCTGGGTTCCGAGCAGGTAAATTTCCATATCGAGAATTCCCACCTCGCGCATTCCCTGCGTAATTTCGGGCCAGGCTGCACCCGGAGCATGCACTTTCTTGTACTCCTCTATTAGCTGAGGATCGTCTTCCAATTTTAGTGTCTTGCAATATCTTTTGTATGCCATACTTCAGTCTTAACTAGTTTAATTTTTAATTGCCCGGTAGGTTCTAAAACCGTAAATAGCAATCACTACAAAACAGATAAACGGCAGGATAAATGAAAAATTCACAGCCGGCAAAAATCCAATGGTCTCCTGATCAATAATAAATCCCTGCAATGGTGGCATCAGCGCACCGCCTACGATTGCCATAACCAATCCCGCAGCTCCAAGTGTGGCATCGTCGCCAACGTCTTCCAGTGCGATGCCGTAGATAGTCGGGAACATTAGCGACATAAAAGCAGAAGTAGCCACCAAAAAATACAATCCTGGCATTCCCTGAATAAGGATGACTCCTGTTGTTGTCAGCATTCCGCCAACTGCAAAAATGGTAAGCATAAACCGTGGATTCAGGTATTTCATCAGCGCGGTACTGATAAATCGGCTTGCAATAAAAATGGCCATGGCAACAATGTTGTAATTTTGCGCCTCAGCTTTTGGTATTCCTAAATTATCAGCATACTGAATAATAAATGTCCAGCACATGATTTGTGCACCTACATAAAATACCTGCGCGATTACACCTTCACGATAAATTTTATTCCTGAATAATCTTTTCGCTGAGTGCCAGGGATGAATTTCATGATCGGCACTTTCGCGTTTTGGCATTTTCGCTACAGCAATAACAATCAGCATAACGATGACCACAAAACCAAGTATAACATATGGATTGCGAATTACGGCCAAATCGTTTGTACGAATAACCGCTTTTTCTGCGGCACTTAAAGTATCAAATATCAGGTTGCCTGCAGCGTCCCTCTTATCCGACTCAAGTGAGGACAAAATAAGTTTTGAAGCCACAAACATCCCCAAAATCGATCCCATGGGATTGAATGACTGTGCCAGATTCAAACGGCGTGTGGCAGTAGCAGGGTCCCCCATCGATAGAATATAAGGATTGGCGGTAGTCTCAAGAAAAGCCAGACCAAAAGTCAGGATATAAAGTGAAACCAGAAAGAAACCAAAAATCTCGAACTGAGCAGCCGGGAAAAACAGCAAAGCACCTATCGCGTACAAAGCCAGTCCGATAATAATTCCAAGTTTGTAAGAATAACGTTTTATAATGAGCGCGGCCGGAATGGCCATAGTAGCATATCCTCCGTAGAAGGCAAATTGCACCATTGCAGCTTTAGCATTCGAAATTTCCATTACCGTTTTAAAGGCAGCAACCATGGGATTTGTAATATCATTGGCAAATCCCCAAAGAGCAAACAAACTGGTAATCAGAACAAATGGAACAAGAATTTTCTTGTCCACAACAACCGTTTTCGGGTCTTTCATCGTTTTATTGGTTTTAGTTTTTTATGACAGGTGACAAATATGAAAAATTAAACGAAAATGACTAACCTGTACCTACCTGTTTTTTTCGATTTTTCAGAATATGAATCCGTAAAAATGAATTACAAAAATTCATCGTGCTTTCCTGACTTAAGCTGTTCCACTACTTTTTTCACATCTTCGGCACGATCTCGTTTACATACAAGGGTGGTATTTCCATTCTGAACAACAATAACATCCTCGAGCCCCACTACTGCAACCAATCCTTTATCGGAATACACGTAAGAGTTTTTGGTATCCACCAGCACCGTTTCTCCTGAGCCGGCATTTCCGTTTTCATCTTTTTTATCATCTGTTAGATAAACCGATTCCCAGCTTCCAAGGTCGTTCCAGTCAAAATTTCCTTCAACCAGGTAAATATTGTCGGCGTGTTCCATAATTCCGTAATCAACTGAAATGCTTTCCACTGCCCGGTAAATGGTATCCAGGGTTTGTGGGTAAGTTGGATTTCCAAAATCAGCCTGTATTTTTCTAAGGTCTGCATATAGCGCGGGAGCAAACTTTTCAACAGCTTTAAGAAAAACCGAAACTTTGAACACAAACAGTCCGCTGTTCCAGTAAAATCCACCTTGCTCGAGGTAAGAAGTTGCCGTTGCCTCATTCGGTTTCTCCACAAAACGTTCCACTTTAAACTGCGGAATCTTTGCATCACCGGTAATGTCCTCGTCGGTTTTCACATAACCGTAACCGGTTGCCGGATAGGTTGGACTGATCCCAATGGTCACGATCCCGTCGCGCTCGTCGGCGATTTTTACAGCTGCAAGCACGGTATCTTTAAAAAGCTCGGTATTTGTGATTAAATGATCGGATGGCGCAACAACCATAATGCCATCCTTATTCTCCTGCTCGGCATACATCGCTGCAAGCCCGATACAAGGCAGTGTATTCCTCCCTATCGGCTCATAGATCAGGTTCTTCTTTGGTAACATTGTGGCCTGCTTTTCAAGCACTTCAGCCTGTGTAGCACTCGATACAATGTAAATGTTCTCTTCAGGAGTAAAGCTTGAAAACCGTTTGATGGTATCCTCAAGCAAGGAATCTTCTCCAAAAATATTCAGGTATTGTTTTGGTTTGCGTGTTTTACTTCGTGGCCAGAATCGTGTTCCCGAACCACCCGCCATTATTAAGGTGTATATGTCTTGCATGTTGTGACTTTATTTTTGAGATCGTCTAAAATAAAGCTATTATCTGAATAACACAATTTCAGCTACTTCGAAATCCGTAAAAGTCAGGGATGCCCGCTCAAATGATCATTCTCCGCTGAGCCTGACTTTTATTTTTACCTCGTCGTTGCCGATAGTCCATGCCGGAATACGCAACTCAATTCTTTTCAAACCGGGTATTTGCCGGTCGAGTTTCAGCGGTGCCGGATCTAAAGAAACCAGCGAAACCGAAATATCAGGATGAGACAGATTTTCGAGTTTCAATGTTTTTCCATCTTTTTTCAATAAAGCACCTCCTTCAACGATTTCCACATCTGCAGTCGTCATTAGTTGCCAGGTAATCAACTCTGTTTTATCCGATTTTACGATTTCATCTTCAATTAAAACCGATACCGGGCTGTCTTTCGTGAATGACCTTGCCGCTTTAGCAACAACATCTCCGAGTGTTGCGCTCATATCGTAGCTCACCAGGGGTCGATCTCCGTCTTCAAAATCCGTAATAGTAACAAGGCCATCAGTACGGTGTAGCGAATCGTTGATACTTATGGTACTGTGCCCGAAATTACTTTTTGTAAGCAAGGTCCAGCGCTGGCTTTTCTGGCCCTTGTTCCATAGATCAAATCCGGCTTGCTCCAGGGTATTGTAATCCTGATTTCCGGGATCAACCACCCAACGTACGCCGTTGAGTTCAAAAACAAATGATCCTCCATCCATATTTCCGTGGTTCACCATTCCACGGCCACCCTTCGTACCCAGGTAATAACCATGTGGATCATTCTCGCCTCCGGTAAAAATCGCTATCGGGTTATGCCCCTCCCCCTTCCAGGCTGTTGGTGGTGTAACTGCGACATTTTTTTCAAACTGCGACAACCATACCAATGAAACGCCTGCAAGTCGTGTTTGCTTTTCCATCTTGTCTGCCGGTTGTAAAAATCTTGAACGCTCGTAAAACGTTTCATTGCCCGATTTCATGGCAAACCATGCTAAAATTAAATCGCCGTTTTCGCTTCTACTGTCGCCGCAGTCAGCAAAATTGTAATACATTCCCGAAGGTGCATTTGTAAGCACGCGAAAAACAGCACTCTCTTTAAATCCCGGGAAATCCCAGTGGCCAAAATCATTTCCAAAAGCACTTTCGAGCATGGCAGCAATCGTCACCGAAAAACTGGTGCCGTAATCCCAGTACGTCGATCCTTCGGGATAAACGCCATCGGGCAAATATGCAGCCATGGCATTGGGCAGACCATCGAGTGCACGTGCAATAGTTCTTGCAGCCAGTTCCGGTTCATCCTCTGCCACGGTAATAGCAGCAGCTATCATTCCTCCGTTACAAACCTGGTTCCAGTTATTATCGCCGTTTGTCCACCACAACGGTTTTTCATTATCGGGCCAGCTTGGGTTCAATCCCTTTTCAACCAGTGCCTGTTTAGCGATTTTAATTGTCGACGGCGGCAGATCTCCGGCAGTCCAGTCGAGTGCCAGGGCAACCGCCAGCGACATTTCTGCCACGTCCAGGAAATGCGACGGATTCCAGTCGCTAAATGCACATACAGCAAGCACCTCATCATTTATTCGTTGTAAAACCTGCTGGTCCTTTTCAATGCGATAGACAAAAGCCAGCATATTTATACGGTACAACATTTCGCGAGAAGTACCTAACAGTCGCCGTCCAACCATCTTACGCGTTAACAGTTCTTCATCAAAAATGCTTTCGGCGTTGAGTTGAATAGCGGCATACATATTCTGCAAAACCGGGTCGGTTTTGAGTTTCTTTTTCAGGTCCTTTTCCAAATCCCGATTCAGCACCAATCGGGGTTGCGATTTTCTAAGGTTCTTTTTCAGGTATTCCAAACTCATAGGATTGTCGAGTTTTGGAAGATCTTCTGCAAATGTGTTTGTGAACTTGAATAGGAAAACAAAAATCAGAAGTAGGCGATAAACATTTTTTGATGACATAAAGAATAGATTTAGTTGAGACTTTAAATGTAAATAATTTACTCAACCGGGATCAAATATTCTGCTCTGAAATTTATACGAAACGCCTTTCCCCGATTTGAGTCATCTTATTGAATTGACTTCCAAGCAATTTTCCGTAAATTACATAATGAATCCATTAAATCACGATTCGACTAAAATTTTCGATATGCAAAACATGATTTCAACTAAACAACTGGGGCAAAAACTTCTGCTGCTCAGTTTTTTTATTGCGTTTATCAGCTGTGCCACAATATCGCAGTTCGATCAATATGCTTATGTACAAACCACCTCGTTAAAGGTTGACGCGCTGCAAATCATGGATCTGGCGGTTGAAGCTTACGATGATCATACTGATGAAGTGTTGAAGCTAAAAGCCGATCTTCAGAAAATTTATGAATACGAAAAGAACCGCCCCAACAATGCGATCACGCTGGAAATGTGGGAGAAAATGCTAAAGGAAGACGGCAATTTAATTGGCGGATTTCTTGCACGATGGGAAGAAAAAGGAACCCAAAGTAAAGTTTTTATAAACGAAGCCAAAAAGATTATCGGACCAGCTTTCGACCAGATCGCCCAGCTTGAAAGTAAAAAAATTAAACCTTCAGAAATTTAAAATTATGGCATCGATAGATATTGAACAACTACTAAAAGAATTGAAAGAAGAAAGTGCGGCATTGGCCAAACAGGTTTTCAAAGAACTTAAAACCGACGCCGAATCCGATGCGCTGGACCTGATCGGTTCATTGGAAGAGGATATTAAATCCTGGACATTAATGCTGGCAAAAGGTGAGCTCACAAAAGACGAATTTGAATGGCTGGTGATGGCCAAAAAAGATCTGATTGAGATGATCGCACTGAAACATGCCGGGATTTCGCTGATTAAACTCGACGAACTAAAAGCCAAGCTGCTTAACCTTGTTATCACCAAAGTTTTTAGCCTGATATAAAAACACCTGTCAGCAATTCCGACAGGTGTTCTTTATGATTGAAATATTTCGGAAATTATCACACGGTTTTTAACCACTGATTACTTACCCATCCTTCGATATCAGCTTTTACATACGACCAGCCTCCCTTGGTTTGGGTAATTCTGACCTTGGTACCCTTTGGAAGCGGATTAGAAACCAATGACGCGCTTGTTGCCGGCCTCGATCGTATATTGAGGTTATCGGCCATAACAAGTGCGGCATCATCCAACAACTCATCGGGCTGGTCGGGAACATCTTCGTTGCGACCAAACAATGCCCGGTTTCTCAACGATTCCATCGGAAATGCCGGCCCGGGATCACGTTTTCTGGATGGTGCAATATCATCGTGTCCAACAATCTCGGAGATGCCGTATATTTCAACCAAAGCAAGGCAAATCTCCTCAACAATTTCAATTTGTTCAGCAGTGTATGCTTCCCAGCCGCGCTCTGCCGAATCGAGTTTATGTTTAGCCAAAACCACATTTTTATTCGGTACCAGCTTACTAAAATTAGTCATATAGCCTTCGGCTGTCTGTGTCAGTATCCCTGCATTATCAATTTCAATTCCAATGCTGTATTGATTCAAACCACTTCTTCCCTTCCATGAACTCGCTCCGGCATGCCAGGTACGAATATTGAAAGGCGCCAGCTGGATAATCTCTCCCTTCTTCCCTACAACTAAATGTGCAGAAGCTTTAGCTTGAGGATTCTGCAACCATTTTGCCGAAGAAGCTGCCGAACTCCCCGCCGTGTAGTGAATCACAATGGTATCCGGAAGCCCGGTGTTAAACGGCCCGGAAACATTGGGCGTTTCCTGATACGAAATCTTGAGCTTGGCATCAGGATCTTTGAGTTTATGGTCTTCAATTGTTATCATCCTTCTGCTTTATTGATTGTTGTTGGTACTTTATTTGCTCCTGAACCTGTCATATAATTGGTCAGTTTGTTCGTTATACCCATTTTCTCAGCCGATCGTCCAACACCATACACACCAACCACTGTTCCCCAGGCCCACCAGAATTCGTTGGGCAGTTGAATGTCGGGCATTTTATCCGCTCCGGAAATATAGGCGATAACCGGTACTATTACATAGACCAGGAAAATAAACAGCATACCGGCATAAACGATGGTCGGCCGTGCACGTTTGGTGTAGTTATCTCCTTGCGTGAGTTCGGCCTTAATAATCTCCTGCCGGGCATCCAGTTCTTTTCGATAGGTTTCTTCCAGCTCGCTCTCCAGTTGCATCATTCTGCTTTGCATCTCAAGCTTGAATTCCTGCTTTTCTTCTTTACTCAGAGTAAATCGGTCAATCACATTACTAACACTGTCTACAACGTCGGTAATGCCTTTGCTAAATAGTTTCTTAAACAATTCCATATTTATAAGTTTTGTAGTTAGAAAATGTCCTATATAAAATGTTTTGTAACGAAGTCGAATGCGTTGTCGAAACAAATTTTCTTTACAAATTTTTCGGTGCTGAGGCCGAACAGTAACATGTCTTTTTCGGGATCCTTATCTATTTCGCGAACGAGGTCGGCGGCAAGTTTTTTGAAATCGAGAACAGTTGGATACTCATTCAAAGGATCGATAAAACCATCGAAATCAGTCCCCAGACAAAAGGTGTTTACAATTTCCTTTTTCGATTTAATCTCAGGATCGTCAGAAATGATGACAGCCTTCATCATCGATTTTATATTCTGCCATACATATGAAGCATGAGTTTCGTTCTTCTTGATATCGCCTTTTGTAACTCCGAGAACGCGCTGATCGAGATTTATACCCACAACCCCGTCAGTTTTGAATATCGTTTTTACATCTTCATCACAAATATTGATGTTCCAGTTGTTGAATTTATGCCCGTAACGTTCGCTGAAATCTCCATTCTTTTCTTCGGGCATCCGGGCAATCAGTTCATCCAGTTTCTCTACTCCCGAATAGGCAACATGACTGGCAATGACCGGTATCGGGTGGGCGGTCTTTAAAGCCGGTAGTACAAAGTCGTTGTAGTATTCTTTTCGGGCCTTCGCACTTAAATGTTTAACATCGATCAAAATTCGACGCCCGTATTTTTCAGAAGCAAATTTTCCATCCTCATCTATCGCCAGTAAATAGCGTAACACTTTTTTCCCTTTCTCGGTAATTCCCGAATTCATACCTTCCGACTGATCGAGCAACAGGTTTCCTGTATCGGGGATGCTATGCGCATGGCCGGCCAGGTAATTGTAAAAATGGTGTGTAAAAGTGATAAAAAACAGAGGCTGTTCCCAGCTCTTTATTTCGGCCAGTTTTTGCTCAATAGCTTCATATTCTTCATTACTGTTGAAAACATTCGCTCCTTCAATGGTGAGTACAAATGCAGTTTTATCGTCCTTTATCAGCCGATCGACTTCAGCACCATTTTTAGCAATCTCATACGTTCCGGTTGCTTCTAAATCTCCGGCGTATTTTGCCAGTATTTTTTTCTTACTTACAAAAAGCCGCTTCGGAAAGGGAATGTATAACTCAGATTCCGTAAGCAATTCATTTCGCTTTAACAAAAACTCGCGTTCTTCTTTTAACTCCTCGAAATAATCGTAATGCCGGCTTTGTACAAAATTTACCCGGCGCAACGGTATTTTCATGTAAACAGCCTGGATAAAATCACGTACGGCAATTCCGCCTCCTTCATCGTTTCCAATAAACTGAAGTACATGGTTTAAAACTGAGCTTACTGCTTCATTCAGTAAATTATCGCCGAGGTATTTTTTTAGGTTGCGGGCTACAATTTTTTTTGAATCGCTTCGTCCGGTTACCCACCCCCTTTCAAGTGGATACAGGGACACGAAAGCCAGTTTAAGGTTTCCGTTCATGATTTTCGCCAGGTCACATTGTGTGTAGGCGGCTGCACGTCTACCTTTTTCTTCAGCTTTTTGTTTTGGAAGAATTATCCACCATGGATTGTACCGGCTGTTTATCTCGGGCCTGCGATGTTTATGTAGCCAGTTGAAAGAACGCATATGAGGGTGGCAATGCAGGTCAGCAAATCTATCAAATTCACTCATTCCAATGGGGTTTTAGTTGTAACACTATAGATAACAAGATACTTCTGATACTAAAGTTCAGAATACACAAATGCAACGATTTTAAGCGTCTGTGACTTTTAACCGGGTTCATGATTATGGTTGTCTATTTTCGTAAAACTTCTGCTTACCCCGGCTATATCACTGTAATACAAGTTACTTAACTCGCAGCACAATTACAAATTATGAGACGCCTGCAAGCCATTCGAAGAGCTATAAAATACTTTTTAGTTTTATTTTATTCACTGAAAATCAGACACGACTTCATCAGTTATACGAACATAGTTTTAATTGACAATATGAAACCTTTGTAAATCAAGTACGTTAAACAATTCATTTCGAACGCATAATAAAATAAAATCACATTTAAGTAATTCAATTATTAACCAAAAATCAAAGGAGGATAGAAAATGCCAGATCGAAAGAAATTCAAATTCAAAATTAAGGGTGACGCATTGCATGTTTCAGAAGATTCAAGCAAGCTAACTACGTTTACAGGAGAAGTAAACCAATGGTATGATGCAGTAGGTCGTCCAAGTTTAATTGAATGGTTCGCGAACAAAAAAGTAAAGGATGCATCTTATCTGGAGGACTTCAATTTCGAAGACCGTGTTGAAGGAGTAGAAAAAGAAGCCAAACCAGAAGACATAAGTACCTGGATTTAAACCAACTATTCACATCAAGATCAATAAGTTAAAATCAGATCATATTGTTCTAATACCACCAATTATTGATTCTTCATTAAAGGGGAGTCAAGAAGATCTGTTGCCCCTCGGCTTATTAAGCCTAGTTTCGGTCATCAGGTCAGCCGGGTTTCAAGCTACTATTATTAATCCACAATTGTTAGTTCTCGACAAGCAAAAATACAAGCTTCTTGCTCAAAGGATACTTGAACATAAACCAAATATTGTAGGCTTCTCAACTTGGTGTATCAATTATCCATTCTCATTGTTGATTGCTGCTGAAATAAAAAAGGAAAATCCAGAAATAACTATTCTTTTTGGAGGTCCTCAGGCATCAATTTTACCCAAGTTAACATTACAAAAGTTTCAATTTGTAGACTTTGTCTTAGCCGGCGAAGCAGAGTTGACTCTTCCAATATTCTTAACAGAACTTAATAAAATAACCTCTGACTGGACGACAATTCCCGGCCTGAGTTATCGCGCGCGTAATGGGATAATTTTAAGTAACAAATATGATAAAACTGTTGATGATTTAGATGCTCTTCCAATACCAGCTTACGATTTAATTCCAAATGCGAGATGGCTTAAAATTGATGTTGGAAGGGGATGTCCTTTTCGTTGTGTATTCTGCTCTACAAGTGATTTCTTTTCGAGAAAATACAGAGTTAAAACTACAGATAGAATTGTCTCAGAGATGTTACATGCATATTCGCAACGCAAAATAAGATCTTTTAGTTTTGCTCACGACATGTTTACCTTCAGTAAAGTTTTTGTATTCGAACTTTGTGAGAAACTAATTAGAATTCAACAACAACAGGGAATTGAATTTAAGTGGACTTGTTCCGCACGTGTCGATTGTGTTTCGAAGGAAATGTTGATTGCGATGCAAAAAGCAGGTTGCACGGATATCTTTTTCGGGATTGAAACAGGTTCTAAAAGGATGCAAAAAATTATTCAAAAGAATCTGAATTTATTAGAAATCTACAAGGTTACTGAAATTTGCAAACAGATAAAGATCAATGTACATGCTTCTTATATAATAGGTTTTCCCGAAGAATCTAAATCAGATTTAAATGACACATTGAAAAGCATCTTGATTTTATCATCAAATGCTGTATTAACCCAAGCTTCAGAATTAACAATTTTACCAGGTACACCACTTTATGCATCTCAACTTGACAACTTAAAGTTCGACGGAAGATTCTCAAATTTTTCAAGAAATGATTGCGGACCAAAAGAGATGGAATTAATCAAAAATCATCGGGAAATTTTTAGTTCATTTTATTTCTTGCCAGTTGATACAATAACAAGATTTGAGATGCTTTTTTTACGTAGCCTAATTAATAAAAGCAAAAACTTCAGAAATACACTCTTCTTGCTGGCTAAATTTATTTTAAAGCGAATTGAGAAAGTGGATCTGGTAAATATTCTAAAAAAGGAATGTGGAAAGATTGACAGATCTAATTTAAACTTGGAGTCTATAACATTATACAGCATAAACTATATTGAAAAATTGATAATTAGAGAGAAAGCAATCGAAAGCCTACCGTATATTATGGATGTATTTTCATATGAATCATATTGTGCCATGCTAAAAACAATGTATTTTCAACTGAACATGCATTCTTCCATGTCAACAAACCGAGAAATTGACCAGAAAACAATAATCTACGCTACACCAATCTGGAAAGTACTAACGACAAAACATCAGCTTGAAAAAGTAACACCAGAAGACAACTCCTGGACAATGAATTCCGATGGCACGAGTATTGGAAATTACTATTATCTGTTAGTTGCAGTTTCGAATACTTCTTGCAACAGAATCGAAATTAAGGAAAAAGAAAAGTATCTTTTAGACCATCTTTCGAAACTTTATTTTTCTGATTATGTAAACAAGGTTAATTCTGTCGCTTCTGAAGAGGAAGTTCTTATATGGATCAATAAAATGAGGAAACTGGGAGTGGTAGAAATTTTATAGACCTGATGAAAAATATCCATTTCATATTTATTTTTTGTTTGTTATTGCCTACATTTTCATTACCACAACAAGCTAATAATCCAAACCAAAGTTTGGATTCACTTTTCCAAAACTACGAAAAGGAAAAAGATGATTCGATTCGATTTAAAATTCAGCATGAAATCGACATTGCACTATCTGAACTGGATAAAGACACAATGTTATCAATTTTAGCAAATCTCGCTCAATTCTCAGAAGAAAACGAATATTCCGGCAACGCGGCTCTTTCCTACTACCTCATAGGCAGAGAACTAAGAAAAAGCGGGGAATACATAGGCAGTTTTGAAGCTTACAATAAATCAGAAGGGTACTTTGAATTACTGAAGGATACTAAAGGTCTTGCTCAGGTTTATAACGGACTGGGATCACTTTTCAAAAATTTGAATAATTATGAGGAATCCTATAACCAATATGTCCATAGTTTACAGCTTTACGAAGAACTAAAAGACAGTAGCTGGATTGGATCGATATGCTTAAATATAGGAGGAATGTTTGAGGAAGAAGGGAAACTTGATTCTGCATTGCTTTATCTTAAGAAATCACAGAAAGTACTAAAACTGGTTGACGAAAAAAATAGCTTGCTCAACTGTTACATTAATTTGGGAATTGTTTTTGAAAAAGACAACAAACCCGATTCTGCTTTCAAGTATTTTGTAGAAAGTTATGATTTGGCCTCAATTGATGAAAATCCACGTGCTAAATTCAATGTTAGTTTCTATCTTGGTAAGTTCCTGCTCGACCAGAATAGTATCCCTGCTGCTGAAACCTATTTAGAAGAAGCCAGACAAATAGCAAATGGCTACGAAAACAAGAACCTTCTTGCGGAAGGCGATTTGGCCAGTTTTAATATTGTACTAAGCCACTACTATGCAACCATAAAGGATTTTGAGAAAGCCTATTTTTATTTAAGAAAATCGATAGACTACGACACCGAAGAAAAAATTGATGTCGCCAGACGTGAGTATAATAAAATGGAATTCAAATTGGCTGAGCAGGAGGCTATCCGGAAACAAAAAAGCCGAGAAACACTTATTGCAGTTGCAGTGGCCATTATTTTTCTTACTTTAATTCTTCTGGTAGCCATTTACCGAAGTTACAAACACAAGCAAAAAGCCAATCGCTTACTTACCGAAATGGATGACCTGAAAACAAAACTATTTTCGAATATCTCGCACGAACTACGTACACCGCTCACCCTGATTTTGGCTCCGCTTGAGCAAATGCTTTCAAAAGAAGCTGAGAAAGCTCCGTCGCGAAAACAGATCAAACAAATGCGTAAAAATGCCAATGCCATTCTTGAACTTGTTAACCAGATGCTTGACCTGTCGAAAATAGATGCCAAAAGCATGAAACAGGAGCTGGTAAACTCCGATATCGTTTCTTTTATCCGGGCACATTTTGCAGCCTTTTCGACACTCGCCAAACAAAAAGACATCAGTTTCAACAGTTATACCCCGCCTGATAAAAAACTACGTTTATTCGATGCCTCAAAACTGGAAAAGATCATCAACAACCTGGTTTCGAATGCGCTGAAGTACACTCCCGAAGGCGGGCAGGTGTTTTGTTTTGCCAACTTTCCAAAGCCAAACCTGCTCGAACTTATTATTCAGGATACCGGGAAAGGAATTCAACCTGAAGAACTTTCCAGAATCTTCGATCGTTTTCACCAGGTCAGTAATTCAACCAGTCAGCAAAATATTGGAACGGGAATAGGCCTTTCATTGACCAAAGAATTGGTTGAACTCATGTACGGGCAAATTAGCGTGGAAAGCATAGTTGGCGAGGGCAGCAAGTTCAAAGTGAGTTTGCCGCTGGGTAAGGAACACCTGCAAAACGATGAATATGTCATCCTCGAAAATTATTCGGCCCAAAGTGCCCCGGTATTTACTGATGATGAAGAAACACCAAACTGTAATGAATCACCTGAGGCTAGCAGAGAGAATTTGCCTGAACTATTAATCGTGGAAGATCACCCGGAAATCAGCGAATTTATCCGCGAAAACCTGCATGCATGTTACCATGTTGAAACAGCTGCAAACGGGAAACTAGGATTTGAAATGGCGACAGAACAAATTCCTGATCTGATCATTTCGGATGTGATGATGCCCGAAATGGATGGAATTGAAATGAGCAGAAAAATTAAAGCCGACGAACGGACCAGCCACATCCCAATTATTTTGCTTACCGGGAAAGCGAGCCACGCAGACAAAATGCAGGGTCTGGAAACCGGTGTTGATGCCTTTGTTCCGAAACCTTTTAACATGAAAGAATTGCGGCTGAGGATTGAAAAGATAATTGAACAGCGCCAAAAATTACGCGAGCGTTTTAATAAAAACCTGAAGCTGGAACCGAAAGACATTGCCGTAAGTTCTGCCGATGAGAAATTTATCGATAAGGTAATGGAGTTGATCGAAAAAAATATGAGCAACACTGAATTTGAAGTCAACCAGTTGCAGGATGAGCTATTGATGAGCCGTACCCAACTTTTCAGAAAAATAAAAGCGCTTACCAATCAATCGCCGGGAGAATTTATTCGCACCATTCGCTTGAAACGGGCAGCCAGTTTGTTGGATCAAAAGTTTGGAAATATTGCCCAGATCACCTACGAAGTTGGTTTTAATAATCCCTCCTATTTTGCAAAATGCTTTAAAGAATTGTTTGGAATGTTGCCATCAGAATACATGAAAAAGGAATAAAATTTCCAAAGTGCATTCATTTTCCCATATTCCCATTTTTCTTAATTCCCTAAGAAATGAAACACCAGTTGCAGCATTTGGGACTTTTGTGTTAGACGTCTGAAACTCGCTACAATAAAGCTTTTCCCATGAATTTTCTGTTGCATTCTTTGAAACTTCGGTGGTAGAATCGCACCCTCCTTTCGCCCTACCTTTGAATTGTAATTTTCGAAATCATTAAAATCAAGGAGGAAATAAAAATGAAAACACGGATTAACGAATTTCAAAGGAAACAGGAAAAAAGCAATCGTATTATGATGGTAGTAATGCTTATTTGCGGAACGCTATTACTTGCATCAGGATTTATTCGCGCAGAATCGTTCCCTACAAAAGCCGATACCAATAATTATACATTGCTTAAATCAATCGAGGCCCGGTTTGCAACGGTTCATACCAATACATTAGAGGTCGACAAACTTAGAATGGTAATATTGAATAATAAGCAGACTGCACTGGCTCAGGCATTAAGTGATCTGACAGACATTGAAGAACCGGGCATGTTGTTCGAAGATATCTCTACCATAACTGATTTTCAGAAAAGTTATTTTAATGAAAACAACGACAAGCCTTTTGTTACCCGGGAAAACGCTTACCTCAATGAACTGTATGCACAGAAAAATGAAGAAGTTTTTGCAAATCTGGAAAACGAAAGAAGCACCCGAGAGTTGATCGCAAGGGATAATGAGAAAGATCTTGCTTTGGAAAGCTGGATGCTTACCGACAATTTATTAACATCAAACAAAGCATGGAATGACAACTTCGAGGAATTTTTAAGCGACCTGCTTGATAAGAAAATTGAAGAAGTTGATCGGGAAATTGAAGCCAACAGGATCTTAAACGACTTTTTGGCCTTTGAATTAAAAGATGAGCCACTGAAATTAGAAGCATTTATGATGGAAGATTTTTCCCCCTCTCCGATTAATACCGGCATTGCAGAAAACAGCTACCTGTTGGAATTGCTGGCAGCTAAAAACGAAGCTGTTTTCAAAGCTATCGAGTTTGAAAGGATGTATATGGAATTTCTTGCTGAAGCCAGGGAAGAACCACTTGAACTGGAAGACTGGATGATAGATGAAAGATGCTGGTGCCTGAAAAAAAAGCAGAGCAACCACCTCTACTCTGAGCCTTATGCCATGAACAACAATGAATAGAAAAATGCTCTGCAACAAACGATAAAGTCTCCATATTTATGGGGACTTTATTTGTTATATTCCTTTGCTTCTATTTCACCCTGTGCTACACGCAGGGCATTCAGCGCCAGTGCCTCGAGTTCGTCTTCTCCGGGATAGGTATAAATAGCTGCAATAAAACCACATTTTTGCTGAATGTATTTCTCAAGGTCTTTATTGAAGGCCAATCCTCCCGTTAACAAAATCCCGTCCACTTTTCCTTCGAGCACTGTGGCCATTTCACCAACCATTTTCGCCACCTGGTAAAACAATGCCTGTTGAACTGCACTGGCTTTTTCATCACCTTGTTTCACCCGTTTTTCCACTTCCTGTGCATTGTTGGTGCCGAGGTAAGCTACAAAACCACCCTCACCCACTACCATGCGACGAATCTGCTCTTTGCCGTATTTCCCGCTGAAACATAAATCAATTACTTGTCCGACCGGCAGGGTGCCCGACCTTTCCGGACTGAAACTGCCTTCACCGTCCAACGCATTATTCACATCTATCACCCGTCCGTTTTTATGAGCGCCAACCGAAATTCCTCCACCAAGGTGGGCTACAATCAGGTTAAGGCTTTCATATTTTTTATTCATTTTTTGAGCATGCAAACGAGCTGTTGCCTTTTGATTGAGCGCATGAAATATTGATATTCGCTGAAATTTTGGATGACCGGCGTAACGTGCTACCTCATCCAGTTCATCTGTGACTACCGGATCGGCCATGAACGCTTTTGCACCGGGTATTTGCAATGCGATATAATCGGCCAGAATTGGACCAAGATTGCTGGCGTGCTGTCCTAGGATCCCTTCTCTGAGGTGCTCAATCATACGATTATTCACCCGGTATACACCCGATTCCAACGGGTAAGTCAATCCCCCGCGGCCAATAATGTACTTTATCGAATCGACTTCGATACCTTCTTCCTGAAGCACTTCAATAATGAGCCCTTTACGCAGGTCGAACTGATCGATTATGGTTTTAAAACGCAGCAATTGCTCCAGGGGATGACGAATGGTTTTACGCAAAACACACTCGTTCCCGAAATAAACGGCAAATTTTGTTGAGGTTGAACCGGGATTTATGGCAAGAACACGATGCATATCAACTTAATAACGAAGCCAGTGCGATAGAGTTCAGTTTCGTTTTTTCACTATCTCCGCGCGATGATACCACCGCAGGAACTTTGGCACCGGCAATTATACCCGCCATTTCGGCATTGCAAAGTTTCGAATTGGTTTTGTAGAAAACATTGGCAGCGTCGATGTTCGGGAAAAGCAGGCAATCAGCATCGCCGGCTACCGTTGAATTAAAGCCTTTTATCTCTGCCGCATCCTTGTTTATAGCAACATCCAGCGCCATCGGGCCGTCTACAATACCCCCTTCAATCTGTCCGTGTTCCGACATTTTTGCAATAGTTGCTCCGTCCATACACGACTGGATTGAAATGATGATTTGCTCTGTTGGAGCGATCACTGCTACTTTGGGTTGTTCAATTCCCAAACCATGAGCAGCGGATATCAAATATTGTGTCATCAGAATTTTCTGCTTCAAATCGGGGTAAGGAATTACAGCAGGATCGGTAAAAATCAAGAGCTTGTGATAGCAGAGATTGTGCATTACTGAAATGTGACTCAATGTGGCTCCCGATGGCAATAAACCGTATTCCTTCTTCAACAGCACCTTCATGAATTTATCGGTAGAAACCATTCCTTTCATGATCAGATCCGCCTCTCCATCGTGCACCATCTGCACAGCTCGCTCAGTAGCTCCTTTCGACGATTCTTCATTTACGATCTCGTACTTACTCGAATCAATGCGCAAGGAACTTAGCTTTTCTTCAATTCGTTTTTGGCTCCCTGTCAGAATTGGTTTCACAAATCCCAATTTAACGGCTTCGTTTAAAGCCTCCAGCGTGTTTACATCAACACCGTTCACAACAACCAGGCGTTTTGTCGGTTGCTTTTTAGCTGCATCAAGTAATTCACTAAAGCTCTTCATTATTTGCTATTTAGATTTACCACGAAATTAAACTAAACCCGTGGCGCAATTGGTAACTTTTCTCAGCATATTTTATGTTGTAAACCATCAGTTGAGATTTCATTTTTAAAATTAGATAGAACCTCTGCCATTCAACTCGAACATTGTAACTTACACGCTTCATTAGCTTGCGAATTGCTACATTTTCAAATAAACCTACAACTGGGTTTAAGGTTTCTCGCCTACTTTTTGAGGAACGATTACTAAATGGAAAAATTAGAAATTTACGGTTCTGATTTTCTTATAATATAGACAAAAAAATCTTTTAATTCAACCTTATGAATATGTTTTATAACCAGAAACCAATCCACTGATTTAGTGTTTTATAATATATCTCAATCTTTTAAAAAAATTAATAAATATGCTAATTTCAAAACCTATTAAGTTGTAAATCAAATACTATCAACTTGCTTCAACTCTGTGCATCATACGATTCTATTGTCCGGGTATCCGGAAGCCCATCGAATGGTGAGTCATACGGAAACCTATACAACAAATTCTCGACCAGCCAAAATCGCGCGCAGGGAGTTTTATAATGTCTGGTCGGCATCCCGACCGGAACAATTTCAGTAAGCTAACATAATAACCTAAAAGTTATAACTATGGTAAATAAAATAACAAGTTTAGCCGAGTACTTCGAAAAGTACAAGGAAAGTGTAGCCGATCCCGATGGTTTTTGGGGAAAAATTGCCGAAAGCCATTACTGGCAAAAAAAATGGGATCAGGTACTTCAATATAAATTTGAAGGAGATGGAGCCCCGGATGTCAACTGGTTTGTAAATGGTAAATTAAATATTACTGAGAATATCTTTGAGCGTAACATGTTTATGCGCAAAGATCAGGTAGCCATTATTTGGGAACCGAACGATCCGGCAGAAAAAGAGATTAGACTTACTTACGGCGAATTGTTCGAAAAGGTAAAGCAATTTGCCAACGGACTTAGAAAACTTGGCGTTCAAAAAGGTGACAGGGTGGCAATCTATTTACCCATGGTTCCGGAACTGGCCGTTGCCATGCTTGCCTGTGCACGTATTGGCGCCATTCACTCCATTGTATTTGCAGGATTCTCGGCTACTGCACTGGCCGACAGAGTTGTTGATGCCGAAGCCAAAGTAGTGATCACTTCCGACGGTGGTTTCCGCGGTACAAAATCAATTCCTCTAAAAAGTATTGTTGACGAAGCCCTGGAAAACTGTCCTTCGGTGCAATACTCTGTGGTATTAAAACGTACCAACGAAGACGTAAAATGGAACGAAGGTAAAGATATTTGGTGGCACGATCTTTTGGAAGGCGTTTCCAGCGATAACAAAGCCGAAACCATGGATGCCGAAGATGTTCTGTTTATTCTTTACACCTCAGGCTCTACCGGAAAACCCAAAGGAGTGGTGCATACCACAGGCGGATACATGGTTTATGCCGAGTATACTTTTAAAAACGTGTTCCAGTACAGCGACGGCGATATTTACTGGTGTACAGCCGACATTGGCTGGGTTACCGGGCACTCATACATTGTGTACGGTCCGCTGTTGGCAGGAGCTACTTCCATTATGTTCGAGGGCGTTCCAACATGGCCCGATGCAGGTCGTTTCTGGGACGTTGTCGACAAATATAAAGTCACACAATTCTACACCGCTCCAACAGCAATTCGCGCTTTGGTAGCACAAGGCGACCAATGGGTTACTTCGCATGATTTAAGCTCGTTAAAAGTACTGGGAACGGTTGGCGAACCAATAAACGAAGAAGCGTGGCGCTGGTACCACGATCTCGTGGGTAAAGGAAAATGTCCGATTGTAGATACCTGGTGGCAAACCGAAACCGGCGGAATTATGATCACACCACTGGCCGGAATAACACCTACAAAACCATCACTTGCAACATTGCCATTCCCGGGTATTCAACCTGTGCTGCTTGACCATGAAGGTAACGAGCTTAAAGGGAACAGTCAGGAAGGCATTTTGTGTATAAAACATCCATGGCCTGGAATGATCCGCACCACCTGGGGAGATCATCAGCGCTGTTATCAAACCTATTTCTCATCGTTCCCGGGCTACTATTTAACCGGCGACGGAGCTAAACGCGACGAAGAAGGTTATTACAGAATAATCGGACGAATCGACGATGTAATCAATGTTTCGGGTCACCGGATTGGAACAGCCGAAGTGGAAGATGCCATTAACCAGCACCCGAAAGTGGTGGAATCGGCAGTTGTTGGTTACCCGCACGAGATTAAAGGATCGGGGATTTATGCTTACGTCATTTGCGAAGACCTGACCGATGCCGAATTGGCAAGCATCGAAAATGAGATCAGGGCAACCGTAAACAAATTTATCGGGCCGATAGCCAAACCTGATAAAATCCAGATCGTTAACGGATTACCAAAAACAAGATCGGGTAAAATCATGCGGCGTATTCTTCGAAAAATTGGTGAAGGCGATGCCACAAACCTGGGAGATACTTCAACCCTACTCGATCCGGGAGTAGTTGACGACATCATTGAAGGAGCAAAAGTGGAAGTTAAACGATAGACCAAAGAAAAAATCAAAATTACATTATCAACCTAAATTTTATCGAAATGGAAAATAAATTATCCAATCCTGCCCCGCTGGGTTTGATGGGGTTTGGAATGACTACTGTTCTGCTAAACATCCATAATGCAGGCTTCTTTCCGCTTGGATCGATGATTCTTGCAATGGGTATATTTTACGGAGGTATCGGGCAAGTAATCGCAGGAATTCTGGAATTCAAAAAAGGAAATACTTTTGGAACGACTGCCTTTACATCCTACGGATTGTTTTGGCTCACCCTGGTATTTTTGATCGTATTTCCTAAAATAGGTTGGCTCGAAAGTCCTCCAGTCGGCTTTATGGGCTGGTACCTGTTTATGTGGGGTGTTTTTACGTTCATGATGTGGATTGGTACCTTTGGAAATAACCGGGCGATTCAATTTATTTTTCTAACCCTGTGGATTTTATTCTTCCTGCTTGCCATCAGAGACTGGTCGGGTTCTGCCCTGATCGGGAAAATAGCAGGCTTTGAAGGAATAATCTGTGGTCTATCAGCCATTTATCTGGCCATGGCCGAAGTAATAAACGAAACTCAGAAAAAAGTTGTTTTACCTATCGGAGCCCGGGATTAATCCCACTAAAAAATAAAATCAAATTTATTGCCTCAATAAATTAGCGCCTTGAAATTTCAGGGCGCTTTTCATTTTTCGAACCGGCATAAGAGGGTGAAAAATAGTCTGTTTATGGAAATTTTATCATCAAATCCTGAACATGTTGTTAAACAGGGAACCATAGGATTGTTTTTAAACATATTCTTTAAATAGTCGAAAACAACAAGACAAGCACAAACAGCTATATATCTGACAATTACATCCACACAATCTTCTTTTCTGTCAAAATCAACTATTTTTTAAGCTGACATTTTTTGATGAAATTTAGAAGTCAAAACAACCTACTTCATAAGACAACAAAAATCGATCAACCCAAAAATAGTAAACAATGGCCATCAAGAAGTTAGACAGTATCTTTAAACCAAAACGAATTGCCCTGATTGGTGTTTCCAATAATCCCGACAGTGTTGGTGGAATCACTTTAAAAAACCTGGTAAGCGGTGGATTCAATGGTGTGGTATATCCGGTAAATCCCAAGCGCGAAGCAGTGTTTGGCATTCCCTGCTACCCCGATGTAAAAAGTCTGCCCAAAGTCCCCGATTTGGCTGTAATCATGACCGCTGCCAAATGGGTACCGCAACTTGTTAGAGATTGCGGTGAGGTAGGCATCCATGGCGTAATAATCATGTCGGCCGGATTTAAGGAATCGGGAGATGAAGGAAAGCAACTGGAAGCTCAGGTTAAAGCTGAAAAAGCGAAATTCCCCGACATGCGCATTATTGGCCCGAACTGTCTCGGAATTCTGGTGCCGGGTTTAAATATGAATGTAAGTTTTGCCGATGGAATGCCGAAAAAAGGACACGTGGCTTTTATCTCACAATCCGGTGCGCTTTGTACTTCGGTTCTCGACTGGGCTTACGAATCGAATATTGGATTTTCCTACTTCGTATCCATTGGTAACTCTATGGATGTAAGTTTTGGCGACCTCATCGATTATTTTGGACAGGATCCCAATACCAAATCCATTGTTTTGTATGTTGAATCCATAGCCAATGCGCGAACATTTATGTCGGCGGCCCGTGCCTTCTCGCGCGAAAAGCCGATCATAGTATATAAATCAGGTCGCTTCCCGGAATCGGCTGCGGCTGCAGCTTCCCACACGGGTGCGATGGCTTCTGAAGATTCGATTTACGATGCGGTATTCCGACGTGCCGGACTGGCCAGAGTATTCGACTTTGGAAACATTTTCGACTTTACCGACCTTGTAGGCAGAAAACGCATTCCGAAAGGAAACCGTCTGGCCATTGTTACCAATGCCGGTGGTCCCGGTGTTATGGCCACCGACTCGTTGATTTCGATGGGTGGAAAATTGGTTAAACTTTCCAATGAAACCATGGATAAACTCAACGATTACCTGCCGCCATTCTGGTCGCACGGTAACCCCGTGGATGTGCTTGGAGATGCCACCCCGGAACGTTTTGCCCGAGCTACCGAAATAGTTCTCGAAGATAAGGGGGTTGATGCAGTGCTTGTTTTGTTAACTCCGCAAGCGATGACCGATCCAACAGCGACTGCGCAGGCAATAGCCGAAATGACAGCCAATACAACCAAATCGGTAATGGCCGCATGGCTGGGCGGTACGGCCATGCGCGATGGTATACAGATCTTTAACAACAAAGGTATTTCAAGCTACTCGACACCTGAACAGGCCATTCGCGCTTTTATGACACTTTCTGATTATTCAGAAAACCAGGAAATGTTGTATGAAACACCACGTGAAGTGCCGGTTTCATTTGAATATGACCGGAACGAATTGCGCAAAAAATATTTAAGCAATATTTTCCCGAAAGCCAAAATACTGAACGAAGACGATTCAAAAATGCTGGTGAATGATTATGGAATTGACACCACTCACCCAACACCGGTAGCCACCGAAGATGAAGCCGTTCGAATTGCAGAAGAAAAAGGCTATCCGGTAGTTTTAAAAATCTATTCTCCAGACATCACCCATAAATCGGATGTGGGCGGCGTTGCACTGAACATCAAAAATGAAGATATGGTTCGGGCAACATTCAGAAACATGATCAAAACTGCTTCTGAAAAACGTCCGGATGCAAAGATCGAAGGAGTCACTGTACAAAAAATGGTTGATTCGAAAGATGGCATCGAGCTGATTCTCGGGATAAAAAAAGACCCGATCTTCGGAACTGTGATGCTGGTTGGAATGGGTGGAACAACTGCTGAGTTGTTTAAAGACAAGCGTCTTGAGTTTCCTCCGTTAAACGAGCGCCTGGCGCGTCAAATGCTTTCCTCATTAAAAATATATCCGTTGCTAACCGGCTGGCGCGGCGATACGCCCAAGAACATCGACAAATTGATTGAAGTGTTGATTCGTATGTCATACCTGGCAGCAGACTATCCTGAAATAGAAGAACTGGATATTAATCCATTAATAGTAACGCCGACTGATGTTATTGCATTGGATGCAAGGATAGTGGTGGATGAGAACATTATGAAAAATCCGGTAAAAGAATACTCACATCTGGTATTACGGCCATATCCCGAAAGTTTAATCCGCAATTGCAAGTTGAAAGACGAAACTCCGGTAACCTTGCGCCCAATTCGTCCGGAAGACGAACCGATGTGGCTCGAATTGCTGGGAAGTTGCTCAAAAGATGCCATTTACCACCGTTTCCGTTACGACTTCTATTTCGATTCGCACGAAGTGGCCAGCCAGTTCTGTTTTATCGATTACGACAGGGAAATTGCCATTGTTGCCGAGCATGAAAAGGAAGATGGAAATAAAGAGTTAATTGGTGTCGGCCGCCTGATTGCCGATCCTGACGTTGAAATTATGGAATATGCCATTTTGATAACGGATGCATGGCAGAAAAAAGAACTTGGATTCACACTCACCAAATATTGTCAGGAAGTTGCGAAGGCACGGGGAATTAAAAAACTGGCTGCCGAAACAACCCGCGACAACAAACCGATGATTTCGGTGTTTAGAAAGTTGAACTTTAAAATCAGGTTTAACGAAGACACAACCGTTTCGGTGAGTAAAAACCTTGAGCAAGAAGAATAAAAAGTTGAATTACTAAAATATGCTCCCGGGAAATAATCTCAGTTTTTCCGGGAGTTTTTGAATACATGGATCGCAACAGTTTAAAACAAGCCGCTCAAATTCTTCGCATAGCAAAATATGCGGTGGCTTTTACCGGGGCAGGCATTTCGGTTCCCAGCGGAATTCCGCCGTTCAGGGGCGAAAACGGTTTGTGGAACCGAACCGATCCAATTTTTCTTGAAATTGAATTCTTCAGGAAAAAACCACTTCAGTCGTGGCTAAAAATCAAGGAAATATTTTACGATACCCTGGGTGATGCACAACCCAACGAAGCCCATAAAGTACTGGCAAAAATGCAGGAACGCAGTTTCCTCGAAAGCATTATCACGCAAAACATCGACCACCTGCACCAGGAAGCCGGAAGCAAGCAGGTGTATGAAATTCACGGAACCTACAAACAACTGGTTTGCATGGACTGCAGTTCGGAATACGACATGAGTTTTGCCGACTTAAATTACCTGCCACCAAGCTGTTTTATATGTAAAGGTATCCTTAAACCCGACATCGTTTTTTTTAACGAACCGATTCCGGCTTTTGCGAAAAAGCGTTCGTTTGAAGAAGCCGCCAAAGCAGATGTCCTGCTCATAATCGGAACAAATGCAGAGGTACTTCCTGCTGCCGAAATCCCCGTAACCGCTAAAAAGCACGGAGCCAAAATTATCGAGATCAACATCGAAAAAACCCATTTCACCAGCGAAATCACCGATATTTTTCTAATGGGCGATGCTGCTGAGGTGATGACCGAAATCGGGAAATTACTGTACCTCTAAAGCACACTTCCAACCTGTAACAGGTTGATGATGGATATGTCAACCATTTATATTTTGCTTCATCTTCCTGTTAGGCTGAAAAAAACGAAGTGTTGTTTTGTTGAAACACCTCAACTTTCAGAGATTCTGAACGACAGTGTAACAAATAAGCTGATACACAATATTGGTAACATTATGTTCCTGCCAAGAGTCTTAAAAGCTTATATTTGTCGCCAAATCTTTTACTATTGAAAATGAACAACCGAAATCTGCTTCTATTGCTGCTGCCCTTACTTCTCTTTTCGTGTTCCTCCGGGAAAAAAGCCTTACAAAAGGGCAATTATTACCAGGCCATAACACAAGCTGTTGAACGTCTGAAATCGGATCCTGATAACAGTAAAGCAACAACTGTTGTAAAAGAGGGATACCCAATAGCTCTCGAATGGTCGCAGGAAGAACTGGATATGGCACTTTCGTCGAACCAGGCATTTAAATGGGAACGAGCCATTAACATTATGCACCAGGTAAATCGTTTGTCGGAACAGATAAGGAGTACTCCTGCTGCCCGAAAAATTATTACTGATCCGAAAACCTATACCTCTGAACTAAATATGGCTTACGAAAAAGCAGCGGAAGAACGCTACCAGGCCGGGATTCACTTTTTGGAACAGAATACACGCGAAGCGGCGCGAACTGCGTTTAATCACTTTCAAAAAGCAGAGCAGCTAATTCCCGGATATAAAAATGCGATGCAGGAAATGGAAGCTGCCAAAGATATGGCTACCTATATTGTTGTTGTAGAAGCCGCAACAGTTCAAACCAGAACCTACCAGTTAAGCTCTGAATTCTTTTACAAACAGGTATTTGAGTTTTTGAATAACAAATATCCCGAGCGAAGCTTTGTAAATTTCTATTCCCCTCAGCAAGCCGAAAAATTTAACATCGAACATCCCGATTTTATCGTACAAATGGAATTTTACGATTTCTCGATTGGTAATTTGGTGCGCAACGAAAAAGAAGAGGAACTGAATAAAAGAGTGAAAATTGAAACCGCAGATACCACCAGAGCAACATACAAAACATACAAAGCAAAGCTAAAAACCTTCTCCGATAAAGTAATCTCGGGAGGAAGATTAAATTATCGCATCGTCGATTTCAACACAAATGGTTTGTTGCGGGAGAAGCTTATTCCGGGATCGTTTACATGGGAAAACCGATATGCCATTTACATAGGCGATAAACAAGCCTTAACTGAAGAGCAATTTGCACTAACAAAAAATAAAGCTCTGCCACTGCCACCTCAGCAGGATTTGTTTGTTGAATTTACCCGGCCGATCTACGAAAAACTGACTGACGATCTTAATCAATTTTTCAGAAGGTACCGGTAATATTAAAGGCAAACAACGACAATTATTTTTTTTGGGGATAACAATTCAGGGAGTGTTTTCAACAAAAAACCCTCCTTCGAAAGATTCAAAAGGAGGGTAAAACTGTTACGGTATACAGAACCTTTGGATTAAATCAAATGAATAAGATTCACGGCAACAGTTTTATTTCACATCGTTGTGAGTTCAATTTTCCATTTAACCGGCAGCTATTCATGGGATAGTAAGCTTAATCAATGACAGTTAACATGATCAATGGAGAATGTGAAGGTGGAGTAATCAAGCGTAAATTTACCCGTGTAAACCGAGCCCTTATCTCCAATAAAATTATATGTCACTTCAAGTGTCCATAAACCGGTATATTCCCATTTATCAGTTCTTCTGATCCGGAAGGTTTCACCTGTCAGATCACTTGTAATATTTCCTTTTAACTGCTCAATTTCACGATATGGTACTCCATTCTTGTATCCCCGGCCAACCCAGTGGTAATCGATTTCTCCAACCAGTCGATCAATCATTACACCATCGCAAAATATACCAATAGCGCCGGGTGAAAATGTACTCCAACCTTGTGTAGCGTTATTAGCTTTTTCCTGTGCAAAACTTGTTGCAATTGCCGTGCTTACGAATAAGCATAGTAACAAAAAGACTTTTGTTTTCATATTCGTAATTTTTTAAGTTTTTATTGGTAACATTAAAAAAGTAGTACTTATAATTCTTCCGTAATTTTCCCTTTCGAGATATACATAAGACTTTCCGGACTTCCATCAAAAACCATGGTATATTTCCATCGGGCGGTTAACCCAAAGACGGTTCCTTCGGTGCCTGCTCCAACACCCTGACCCACGATTCTAAAAGTGCTTCCGTCGGGACTTGTCAGGGTTTGTGAGCCCTTCCAGGTCATGTCCCATTTTCCAAGGTATTCTCCATTGTTAACATCTTCTATGGTATTGGCACCTACAAATATTTCAGCTGTACCTGCAAGCTCAAAGTTAATATCATCAATTTGATTCACTTCAGTGGTGTTCCATCTTGAAATTCCGGTAACTCTTTCATCATCTGTTGCATCGTACCAGATTGTAAGGTCTTCACTACGTGGTGTGCATGTTCCGGAAAACTGCGTTGGGATTTTTTTGGATTTCAATGCATTCGAAACCTCATTGTTTTGGTTCAGATCCGGAAACTGAGAATTATCTTCTGAGCAACCTGGAAGAAGAATTGCAATGCCTGCAATCAGGCAAACGAATAATAAAATTTTTGCTTTCATAATCGTAATTTTTTAGTTTTTATTGTTAATTATTAGGAAAGTTTCCTTAGTAATCGCTTTGCGGACAGATGCCTTTTGGGAAATCCAGTGTTTGACTTGCCCAGTCAAAATCGAAAAACATGATTACATGGGTACCTTTATCGCCTTTTGCATGAATATGCATAGTAAATGATTCGTACTCTCCATTTTCATCAAAAATCACTTTTGTCTGGTCGTTAACTTTAAATGTCTCACCGGTTTGCTGGCTTGTAATTGTTAATTTGCAATGCACAATAAACCACACAAACTGTCCGTCAACAAGGTGAGCAGTTATATGTGCATCCTGACCTTCCACTTCAGGCAGATATAACAAGTCAACCGTCTCACCGTCGCAAATTACAGGCGTATAATATTCACCGGTCATATCGAAGTTGATGGTTCTTGATTCGGCAGATTTCAATTGAAGGTCGTTGGAGTTATCAACATAAGGATCATTTTGCTTATCACATCCTGCAGAAAAGCAAATAAATACCATTAAAAACAACAGTTTTACAAGTGCTTTCATAATTAATTAATTTAAGTTGAACATGTGTTATTGGAATTGATTTAATCCGAGGGAAAAGTTCCGAAGAAAGCCATTTCAGGACATAGCAATTATGTCTGCAAGAATTACAACTATGTTGTTTTAATTGCAATTATGTTGCGAAAAAAAGTTAGCTCAAAATATTTGTGAATTCTCCAGAAGAAAACCTGTTAATCTGTAACATTCACCCAATATAGACTCAAACCAAGTGAATCGGTCACAGCACGAAACCGGGGCTCTTCGTGCAGAAACTCAAAATCAGGATGAAATAGAATTAAATTGAAGTAATGATAGGGTATGTATTTAGAATGTAATGTTTTTTCGAGCCAGGATAATGTTTCCTCGCGATCTTCTAACACGGCGTACCACCAGGCGGTATAAAAAGGGCTACCATTTAGTCCTTCCACAGGAACAGGATGATTATTATTTATGTCAATCATACTGATGAAAAGCCCATCAATCCCTCTTTCTTCGAAAGCCTGATCAATTTCATCTGAATAATTATCTGAATGCGAATATTTTCTGGCTATCTCCCTAATTTGCTGATGTGCTTTTTCGCCCTCATTAAGCTTTACATAATTCAGGAAATGCAGCCAGGCATTCATTGGAAAATTCGGATTAAAATCACCTGCAACTTCACTAATTTCGAGTGATTTTTGGTAATCTTTTTCGAAATATGCGATCCAGGAGTCCAGACTTTTAACCACCCAAAAATAGGGTTCCAACTCCAGTGCTTTATCAATTTGGTTACGAGCTTCACTGATCGGGCCGGTAATCATTAAATGTTGAGCATACCATTGCCTTGCCGTGGCAAAGTTCGGGTTCAATTCAATCGATCTCCGGAGTTCATCTCCTGACCTTTCGAAATCGTGTCTGAACCAATAGTTTAAACCTAATATTGTGTGGGCTTCTGCACAATTAGGATCGAGTTGTATTGCTTTTTGACACAACTGATAAACCTTTCTTACCATTCCTGTGTCACGTGCAATTCCCCAGGCAGTTAACTGCGTAGTTGCATTGGCCAATCCCGCATAAGCATCAGCAAAAGCAGAATCGGCTTCTATCGCTTTTTTGTAATATTGTACTGAACTGATGACACCTGCCGCATCAAATCCTGATCGCTGTGGACTATTGGCCCTGTGTAAAAGAAACCTTGCTTGCAAATAATAATCGTACGCCTCTGAGTTTCGGGTGGATTGTTGTTCTATTTTTCTTATCTCTTTCTGTGGAAGAACTGCTTTAAGTTTATTGGCAACCAGCAAAGCAATCTCGCTCTGAACCGGAATAATATCTTTCATATTCCGATCGAAATTATCAGACCATAAATGATCGTCCTTTTTGGCATCAATCAGTTGAACGCTTATTCTCACATCGTCATCATACCTGCGAACGCTTCCTTCCAAAACATACTCCACATGCATCAGATGCGCAATTTCACGAGCCGTGAGTTTTGTATCCCGAAAGTTCTCAGCCGTTGTATTTGATAACACCCGAAGTGAAGAAATCCTGTAGAGATTATTCAAAATATCTTCTCTAATACCATCTGCAAAATATTCATTGGCGGGATCGTTGCTAAGATTATTAAATGGAAGTACAATAATGGATAATTTGTCCGCCTGGTGATTCAACACTTTATTGTATCCAATCCACGATAGGAGAAAAATAAATACCAGAAACGGTACTATCTTTAAAATTGTAACCTTAATATGCCCTCCCTTCGAAGTTGTATTATTTGTCAAATCACCTTCCGAAAGGACTTCTTCAGAGCCAAGTTTTTTAACTTCACCCGGGGTATAACCAAAATACTCATGAAAACATTTATTAAAATAGGCCGGACTGCCAAAGCCCACCTGGTAAGAAATCTCTGAAACCGTTAAGCTTGATTGCCTTAACAATTCCAGTGCTTTATTCAGCCTGATCTCCCTGATAAACTGGCTAACGGTTTTTTGTGTACCCGACTTCACCCTGAAATATAAGCGTGAACGGCTCATTCCCATTATTTGTGCCAGCTCAGTTACCCCAAAGTTCTCGTCGCCCAGGTTGGCCTCTACGATAGCAGTCAGTCGACTTAAAAAGACGTTATCATTCCCGGAATTGGAATTCATGGTTTTGGTTGCTGATTAAATCTTTTGGCTTATTGAATTTACGAATAAATTAACTGATAAGCAATTACGCAGCTTTAGTTAGAATTGCCCATTAAACACTACATCCTTTAAGTTTTTTTTATTCATAATTTGTATGACAAATTTGCGCTTACATGCTTTATCTGCTATTTTTACTCTCCTAAAAATTCGCATATGCAACCCGATTTTGACCTGCTGAAATCCCAACTCGAGGGAGATTTATTTACCGATAACGTGCAACGGGTACTTTATTCAACCGATGCTTCGCAATACAAGGAAATGCCGCTCGCAGTTACCCGGCCGAAAAACAAGGAGGACATTAAAAAGATCATCGACTTTGCGCGTAGGAACAAAACATCGATAATTCCCCGTGGAGCAGGAACATCGTTGGCAGGTCAGGTTGTTGGTCCCGGAATCGTAGTTGATATTTCGAAATACATGAACCGTATTCTCGAGTTCAACGAAAAAGAAAACTATGTAATCATTGAGCCAGGCGTGGTACTGGCGGAACTTAACCAGTTTTTGGCGAAATACGAGATGCAGTTCGGGCCGGAAACCTCAACTGCCAATCGATGTGTGGTGGGCGGAATGCTGGGAAACAATTCCTGCGGGCTTCACTCGTTGGTTTACGGCAGCGTACGCGAGCACATTCTCGAAGTGGATGCAGTGCTTTCTGATGGTTCAGAAACCGTTTTCAAAGCGCTGACAAAAGAAGAATTCAAGGCTAAACTAAACGGCAATCCAAATCAGCTTGAAAAAGCTATTTATGAGAACATTAACGAACTGCTTTCTGATAGCGACAATCAAAAAGAAATTCGCGAGAAATTTCCCGATCCGAAACTGACCCGCCGAAACATGGGTTATGCCATTGATGTCCTATTAAATTCTGAAATTTACACTGAAGGTGGCGAGACTTTTAACTTTTGCAAATTACTTGCAGGTTCGGAAGGAACACTGGCATTTTCAACCCGGTTGAAATTGAATGTCATTCCGTTGCCTCCCAAACATAAAGGATTGGTATGTGCGCATTTTGAAACGCTCGAAGAATCTTTATACGGAAATCTAATTGCACTGAAATATAAACCGACTGCCATCGAATTGATGGACGATCCGGTGATGCAGGCGGCCAAACAAAACATCGAGCAAAACAAAAACCGCTGGTTTGTTAAAGGCGATCCGGGGGCAATGCTGATGATTGAGTTCTCCTTCGAAACAGAGGAAGAGCTGAACGCAACTGCCGAAGCACTGGAAAAGGAATTACGAGATGCTAAACTGGGCTACCATTATCCGCTGATTACAGGTGCTGATAACATTAAACGGGTATGGGCACTCCGAACTGCCGGGCTCGGTTTGCTATCCAATATTCCGGGCGACCGGAAAGGTGTGCCGGGAATTGAAGACACTGCCGTTCATCCCGAATACCTGCCCGACTACATTGCCGATTTCAAAAAGGTGCTGAAAAAACTGGAGCTCGAAAGTATTTATTACGCGCATATCGCCACCGGTGAAATTCATTTCCGTCCGCTAATCAATTTTAAAGACCCGGGAGATGTAAAACTGTTCGACACCCTGATGAACGAAGTCGCTGTCCTGGTTAAAAAATACAGGGGCTCGATGAGTGGTGAACATGGCGATGGCCGTGTTCGTGGAAAGTTTATTCCCTACATGCTGGGCGAAAAGAACTACGAGTTGATACGTTCGGTAAAAAAAGCCTGGGACCCCAACAATATTTTTAATCCGGGAAAAATTGTAGATACGCCCGAGATCACCGAAAGTCTGCGGGTAATTCCGGGCAAAGCTATCCCGGAATTCGAAACCAATTTCGATTTCTCGAATTATAACGGCTATTTCCGAAGCATTGAAAAATGTAACGGATCGGGCGATTGCCGGAAAAGCGACAAAATAGGTGGTACCCTCTGCCCTACCTTTATGGCTACCCGCGACGAGGACAAAAGCACACGCGGACGCGCTAATATTCTGCGCGAATTTTTGTACAACAACGAAAAAGAACAGGCTTTCGACCATAAGGAAATTTACGATATTCTCGACCTCTGTATTTCGTGTAAAGCCTGTAAAAGCGAATGCCCGTCGAATGTTGATATGGCCAAACTAAAAGCCGAGTTTCTGCAGCATTATTACGATATTCATGGCATTCCGCTTCGTTCGAAACTGATCGCCTATCTTCCTCGTTTGAATAGGCTGGCTATAGTTTTTCGTCCGATATCGAACATGATAATGAACTTGTCGGTGACAAAAAATATGATCGGTTTTTCAACCAAAAGAAACGTACCTGCATTATCGAAAATTACCTTAAATCGCTGGACAGAAAACGGCATTCCGAAACCCGAAACCAGTAAACGAACCGTTTATCTGTTTAACGACGAGTTTACCAACTACAATGAAAGCGACATTGGTATTAAAGCTATTCTGTTGCTCACAAAACTGGGGTACGAGGTAAAAATACCAGCCACAAAAGAAAGTGGACGTACCTTCCTGTCGAAAGGCCTGCTTAAAACTTCCAAAAAAATAGCCACTGAGAATGTCAACCTGCTGAAAGATATCATTTCAGAAGAATCGCCACTGGTTGGAATTGAACCTTCGGCTATTCTGGCTTTTCGCGATGAATATCCTGATCTGGTTGCTGAAAACCTGCAGGAGGCCGCCAAAGAACTAGGTAAAAATGCCCTGCTTTTTGAAGAGTTTTTGGCCACTGAAATCGATAAAGGCTACATTGATCAGTCGTTGTTTACAAACGAAGAAAAACACATTCTCCTCCACGGGCACTGTCAGCAAAAAGCTGTCGCATCAACCGATCCATCGAAAAAGGTGCTGTCGTTTCCTAAAAATTATACGATTAAAGAAATTCCATCAGGCTGTTGCGGAATGGCCGGTTCATTCGGTTACGAAAAAGAGCATTACGAACTATCCATGAAAATTGGAGAGATGGTGCTTTTCCCTGCTGTGCGAAATGCCAATGTTGATACAATTATTGCAGCTCCCGGAACCTCGTGTCGCCACCAGATAAAGGACGGAACAGGAAAAAAGGCATTGCATCCGGTGGAAGTGCTTTATGAGGCTTTGGTCTAGTTTTATGTTAATTCAACTTTTTTTATCGAATAAACTATCACTTCAGGTCGATATCATTTTTATACAATCACAGGGCTGTTTCATGCAGTTTCAGTAGCATTTCATGTAATTACAGTACTATTTTCACAAATTCGTATCGCACTCATATACAACCGAATAGTTTTTTTTTTGTAAATTATATATGGTGAATTAAGATAAAAAATTAGGGTATCATCTCAATTCTCCACTTTTTATTTGAACCAGGTTTATGAGAAATTCAGTGAAGAGTTTCTTTGTAAGGCCGTACTCTTTCAATTTACCAACCATTAAATCACGGTAAATCGCGTCGTGAACGTCTTCAATTTACCACTTCCATTTTTACAAATCCCTTGTTCCTACAAACCCCATGTAATGTTACAAACTCCGAGTTCTTGTTCATGCGCTGTAAGCTTGTGCCCTGGGCAAGCAGGTTATTGTTTTGCCAATTTAACAAAAGAACGAACATAGTTATTAACCTTAAAAAACAAACAGGATGAAAAAGATTTACCAAACTTTAAGAACATCCCTTGCTACTATGGTGGTGCTGGTATTGGGATTATTTACAGTGACCACCACAAGCTCTTTTGCACAAACGGTACCAAGCGATTGTGTGTCAGGCTGTACTTCCAATGACGTACAGATTCAGTCAGCCTATTTGTCTGATGCAAACGGTAACAGAATAGGGGATGATGGAGCTTTTATCTGTCCCTTAGATGGTGACACTCTTGTATATTTAACTTTGCAATTAACAACAAACACTCCGCGTGAGGGCGTTGCAATTTATACTGTCATTAAAGTATTAGATGAAACTGGAGATCCTAACCAAGGAGATTCTATTACATTCCTGAGTCAATGTTTTAGCCAAGCACTTGACCAAGAATTTAACAGAGTAACATTTTACGACCAATTCAACTGGAATTGCGATACAGCATCAGAAATTGCATTAACAGATGTTTATATTGCCTGGGGAACAGGACATAAGGATTTTTGTGCCGGTACTAATGATTTTCGATGTCCGGCAACCCCATCTAAATGTTTTCAGTTGGATCCTGATAAGTTTATCGCAATCGAAACCCCAAAACCAAAAAATTATAGCACTTGGAGTTGTCCAGATGTTCCGGGAGAAGTTATACCTACAGCTACTTTTAATTTGAAAAATTTTGAAGGTTTGGTTACCACTTCTAACGATGTGACCATTACCTGGTGGGAAGAACAAGACATTAATACTGGTGATTTATCTGTTCAGATTATACCTTTCGACGAAGATAGTGTCCCATATACCACCCCGGATGCTGATCAAGATGTATATGCTTTGATAACCAGTAATACACCGCCAAATCCTACTTCTGTTGCTACTCTTTCATTACTTGTTTATACAAGTCCAACAGTAACCCTGTCAAGTTTTTCTCCTGTTTGTGTTGATGCAGACGCTTTTGCACTTTCAGGAGGGGCTCCTGGTGGTGGAAATTATTCAGGAACAGGAGTTAGCAATGGTCAATTTGATCCAGCCACAGCGGGTGTTGGAACTCATACCATAACTTATTCATATACTGACAGTGATGGTTGTCCAAATTCAGCTACTGCTAATATTACCGTCAATGATCTGCCTACGGTAACCCTGTCGGCATTCTCAGATGTTTGTGTTGATGCAGCTGAATTTGCACTTTCAGGTGGATCTCCTGCCAATGGAACGTATTCTGGTACGGGTGTTAGCAGTGGTCAATTTGACCCGGCCACAGCGGGTGTTGGAACTCATACCATAACTTATACCTAT
>NZ_WXUB01000003.1 GCF_011799805.1 Maribellus sediminis | reverse complement strand
GGTGACAATTGGATAAACCTCCATGTGGAAGATATACACGGGAACAGTGCAGATTACCCGGTACAGGTTACTGTAATCGACAACGAAGCTCCGTTTATTGATATTTACGGAGCTGTAATTGAAGCTCAAACAGAACCAGGTCAATGTTATGCATTAAGCTCCAGCCTTGAGCTGCCTCCTGTTTACGACAACTGTGGAGAGGCTTATGCCTGGTACCCTGATTCAGTGGAGTTACCGGTTGGCATAAACACTATTGAAGTCACCGCTGAAGATATTCATGGAAACTCTATTACCGAGCAGATTGAAGTCACAGTTATTGACAATGAAGCACCTGTTGTTATAGCAGATTCAGCAATCGTTGCATTTACTGAGCCCGGAATGTGTTCTGCCTTTGCTGACAATATCCCGCTTCCTGAGTTATGGGATAATTGTGGTATCAGTACTGCTTATTATATTGATGGTCCTGAAATACCGGTTGGTGACAATTGGATAAACCTCCATGTGGAAGATATACACGGGAACAGTGCAGATTACCCGGTACAGGTTACTGTAATCGACAACGAAGCTCCGTTTATTGATATTTACGGAGCTGTAATTGAAGCTCAAACAGAACCAGGTCAATGTTATGCATTAAGCTCCAGCCTTGAGCTGCCTCCTGTCTTCGACAACTGTAGTGAGGCTTATGCCTGGTATCCTGATTCCATACAATTACCGGTAGGGATAAACACCATTGAAGTCACCGCTGAAGACATCTATGGAAACTCAATTGCCGAGCAGATTGAAGTCACGGTTATTGATAATGAAGCACCTGTTGTTATTGCTGATTCAGCAATCGTTGCTTTTACAGAACCCGGAATGTGTTCTGCCTTTATTAATAACATCGCTCTTCCTGAGTTGTGGGATAATTGTGGTATCAGTACTGCTTATTATATTGATGGTCCTGAAATACCGGTTGGTGACAATTGGATAAACCTCCATGTGGAAGATATACACGGGAACAGTGCAGATTACCCGGTACAGGTTACTGTAATCGACAACGAAGCTCCGTTTATTATGTGTGCTCCAGATATTGTTCAGGAGAACGATCCTGGAATGTGTGAAGCCTTTGTTGAAGTAGCTGGTCCTGAAATCGCAGATAATTGTGAAATTAGTTATCTCGTGAACAATTATACAGGTAATTCGATTGCATCAGCCGTATACCCTGTAGGTGAAACCATAATAGAGTGGACAGTTTTTGATTTGCATGGCAATTCATCTACTTGTTATCAATCAATAACAGTGGAAGATAATGAGAAAGCAGTATTTGTAGCAGATTCTGTATTAACTGTCTCTTTGGACACAGGGAATTGTCATAAGGTTGCATCCAATCTAGAAATACCTTCGGTGATTGATAACTGTGGTTTAGCAGTAATTAATTACTTTGGACCGGATACCTTGTATAAAGGATTTATTGATGTAGTTTGGGAGGCAATTGATATTCATGATAATTCTACTCTGTTTTATCAGCAAATAACAGTTGTTGACACTGAAAAGCCCATTGTTATTCAACCGGAGGATTATGTACAGAAAAACGACTCTGGAACATGTGAGGCAACAATTGTTTTAACAGATCCTTTAGCTACTGATAATTGTTTGATCCATTCCATTACCAATGACGCACCGGAGATATTTGAAAAAGGTCTTAATGTTGTTACCTGGACAATTACAGATGATTCCGGAAATTTAACCAACGTAGAACAAAATGTGATTGTAGAAAATCCATTACCAGAACCAAATGTGTTCGAGACTTCGTATGATCCTGTTCATATCGATAGCATGGTAACAATATCTACATCCAGTAGTGACGATAATCTAACTGCTTCATACTGGCTATGGGACGATGGAAGTTTATCCGAAACCGATATCACGAATATTACGGCATCGCATTATTATGCCCAACCAGGAGTATATTCTCCGGCAATTGTTTTGATTGATGCATGTGGCGATTCAACAATTACCCATGTGGCAGACAGTGTAGTTGTAGAGGATCTAAACCTGAAGTCTGCCTTCATTTTAGGAGATGAACCGGAAAGTACAATAAAAAGATACATTGTAATTTATGATCCTGAGGGCGGATTTGTAACAGGAGGAGGTATATTCTATTCGCCCATAGGTGCATCAACTTGGTACCCAACTGCGACAGGTGTTGCCAGCTTCGGTTTTGTGTCGAAATACGTTAAAAACAAAGTTAATCCGGATGGTAATACTGCATTCAAATTTCAGGCAGGTGATATCGACTTTAAAAGTACTGAATATGATTGGCTAGTGGTAGCAGGTTCCAGAGCTAAATTCAAAGGATGGGGTAAAATTAATGGAGAAGGAGAATATGGCTTTATGATCTCTGCAATAGATGGTGATTTAAAAGAAAAAGGTGATCCTGACTTATTCAGAATTAAGATTTGGGATCGATATTCAGAAGAAGTGGTATATGACAATGAACTAGGTACTGAAATTGATGCTGATCCAACCACTACATTAATGGAGGGTTCCATTGTAATCCACAGCGAAATTGAGAAAAGTGGTGAATTAACGAATTCTGAGATTTTAGTTAATGTACAAGAAGCCATTAATATATATCCCAATCCGACATCTGGTATAATTAATATTACCGGATTTGATATTAACCAAACTTATCTTGTAAGACTAATCGATAATGCAGGTCGGGAAATTACCAGATATAAAGATGTTTCCAGCGATATTGAAATTGATCTGACGAATATGGCCTCTGGTCATTATCATGTAAACATAATTTGTGGCGATAAATTCGCTACTTTTCAAATCATTAAACGCTAAATGAATTTAGTCTTCGGATAATTAGATATTGAGAACCGTAATTTTAAAGCCTGAATATCAATAGATATTTGGGCTTTTTCATGAGATGCAACGTATAAGGATTAAGAGGGGCCAATCAACCCTTATGAGCCAGCATACAACTAATCATTCTCTGCCATTCCCGGATATTATATTCTTTATCTGGCATAGGTATTCTGACAATTGAACAGGGTTTGTCTATTTCAAAAATTAATTCAAGGTAAAAATTTCAGCAAAATACTAACGGTCTTAGTTCTTGTCCTTGTAAAATGGATAGACGATAAAGTTGTAAATGATACACCCAACACAATAATTAAAAACCGAGTCCAAAATGGATAAAACCATTAACAATCCTGCCGTAATTAATGCCCCGGATGTGTGACCGGTTAGCTGTAATATTGCGGCCATTAATGCGCAAATTAGTCCAAGTCGGGATGCAAATATTTTTGGTGCCAGATTAATGGGTTTCTTTTTAACATTTAAGGCAGATATTATGTACAAAGCCAAGAATCGAATCGGACTGTATTCCACCTTTAATGTTGCTCTTATAAAATAGTCAACGGCGACGATCCCTATGAACAGTGGATTTTTTGAATACAAAAACACACCCATAAAAACCACGTTAATGAAGACGGTCAACCGACTTACATTGCTATCTATCTTCTCGATGGAAATCGGACAAACAATTCCTTTCATTCTTGTTTCATTTGTTATTCTATTTTCAAAATAATGACAATTCGGTTTGAATAAAAATAACAAAAGATAATTATGTCCGTTTCTATGACTCTTTTTTATCCTTAATTCTGCTTTTTATTCGGGAAAGGGAAACCGTAGTCACTCCTATATAGGACGCTAAATATTTTTGAGGGACACGTTTTACCAGATTAGGTTGTTTTGTACACAGCTGTTTAAATCTTTCTTCCGGCGAAAGAATGGTGAAAAAAATGATTCGTTCCACACTTTCAGCAAGCACTTTCTTTAAGATATTGTTTTGTAATTTCAGAAGCTTTGGATGCTTCACCGTAAATTTTTCGGCAACTTCAGAGTTCAACATAAATATGACTGAATTCTCAATGGCTTCAATATTTTCTGTGGCAGGTTTATTGTAAAAAATAGTGGCGTGTGCACCGGTTTGGTTTCCTTCGGCACAAAAGAGCAGAGTCCTTTCTTCACCGTCGCTGGTTATAACATAGTTTCTTAGCAAACCTTTTAAGACAAAGATTCCGCTATAATTTTTTTCACCGGCCTTAATTATAAGTTCTCCGGCTTTTATTCTTTTTATCTTACCTAAAGAATAAATTAATTTTATATCGTCTGATCCAATAAATGGAAATGTCCTGAAATATTCAATGATTGATTCTTCCATTCAACTTAATAATGTTACAGTACTCATCTTTGGTTATTCTCATAACAATTATGTATCGAAATAGTTAATTGGACTTTCAAGCAGCTAAAATCAATCAGAAGTTATTCTAGTTGAAGATTGTTCTCTTATTATTTTGATAATGGAGTATTTGGTTTTTTGGAACAATTCAGGAAGTCAATTTTATGAAACAACATTGATTTTAATATCACCTTTTACTTCCATATTAACTCCAAATCACGAATAAATGGTCCGGAAAAAAACTTAACCATTTAGCGTGCAGTCAGTATTTCAAGCCTGCCTGCGGCAATACAGACAAAGGCAAGGAAAATAAAATAATCCAAACTTCCCGGCGATAAAACACTTTGATAAAAAGAAATGGGCTGTCTTTAAAGACAGCCCATTCATGATAAACAAAACTATGAAATACTAACGTATAACAACTTTACTTACTCTTACCCAATCGTCCTGGCTTACTTTTATAAAATAGATTCCCCTGTTTTCAAGATTAATTTCCACAACATTGTCATGTGAACTTGTCTTTGCTTCAACGAGCTTTCCGGTCAGATCAAATACCGACACGCTTTTTTCCTGAATTCCATCCATCGAAACATAGATCTTTCCATGGGATGGATTTGGATATACACTCAATCCCCCGTCCCCAATTTCTTCTATAGCAGTGGTCGAAGTCACGGTTATCAAATTCTCAACTTTTAAGGTATCAGCATCGTTTGCTGAGTTGTATGCAATTAAGGTTACCGTAAACGTTCCTGCCGTTGTGTAGGTGTATTCCGGCGATTGTTCCGTACTTGTATTTCCATCGCCAAAATCCCAGCTCCACGATACGGCATTTTCCGACAAATCAGTAAAATAAACGCTTAACGGATTATCGCCTTCTGTAACGTCGGCAAAGAAATCGGCTACCGGAGCTGGTACATTTTCTGCTTCCTTAAGCGAAACTTCGTCAATAAGCACCTTAAATTTATACTCAGTATTTTCCCAATCGTTATTACCGGTTTTGATAACAAAGTAGTAGGTGCCCGATGTTTCGGGAACAAATACTCCAACAGGTTCATCGCCGCAGGCATTATCCTGATAGGTTCCGTTCAGTCCTTTTGCAGCGCCACAGTCCCAGGTATTAAAAAATGCAATCAAGGTAGTTCCTTCGGCATCTTTTGCATAGTCAGAGCCATCAACAGGAGCACTCGTTCCAATCATCACTTCGCTCCAAAAATGATCGAGATTTTCACTTATATCGCGGAAAGCAGCTGTAAATGTATATTTCTTTCCTGCTACTAATTCAACCGGTTGCCAGATACAATAATTAGAAGTGGTATTTAAAGCAGTTGCCGAAATCATCAGGTTTCCACCTTCACCTGCTGCCAGCGTATCCTCTCTGTAATTCCATGTTGCTGTAGGAATAGCAGATGCATTCAGTGTGGTGATGTTCCAGAGGTTCGGATCTTCCATATTTCCGCCATACAGTTTTTCGCCTTCGGGCAGTTCGGGTTTTGCATTGGCTTTAACCAAATCGGTTTTCACCAAAACAGAATCGCCTTTTTCGTTGGTAGCGGTAAGCGTAACAGTGTACGTTCCCACGTTTTCGAAAGTATGTTGAGGATTTTGTTCCGTGCTTACTTCAGAACCATCGCCAAAGTTCCAACTCCACGATGAGGCGAACTTCGATTTATCGGTAAACTGCACAGTCAAAGGTGCAAATCCGAGCGGATTATCCACAGCAAAAGCGGTCATTGGTTTGGTACGTTTTGCCGTTAACGACAATTCATCCAGTGCCAAAGCAAATGGCATATCGTCGCTTGCCCACGATGTCGATCCGAATTTAATAACGAAGTAGTATTCACCGGTTGAATCGGGAATAAATGAGTTATTTGTACACGCATTGGCTGCAAATGTTCCATCGATACCTTTGGGGTTACATTCGGTACTCCAGGTACTGAAATCGGCCAGAAGAAACTTATCGGCGTCGTCTTTGCTGTAATCCACTCCATCAATAGGTTCCGAACCAATAAAGGCTTCATACCAGGCCTGGTTCAGGTTCGAGGTGAAATCTTTTACCGCAGCGTTAAAGGTGTAAACCGAATCGGCAGACAAAGTCACCTTTTGATAGATGGCATATTGAACAGTTGAATTATTGGACAAACCGGTAACAAATAAACAACCGCCGTCTCCCGCAGTCGGTGTATGTTCTGTGTCGTTCCAGCTTACAAGAGGTTCGCTGCCCGAAGGTGTCGAGAGAAAAGTAGTTTGCCATTTGGTTTCATCTTCCATATTGCCTCCGGAGAGTACACCACCGGCGACTACTTCAACAGGAGGATTAATAGTGATGTAGTCTGTTTTTGTGATGATAGAATCACCAACTTCATTGATGGCTGTCAGGGTTACGGTATATTTTCCGGCTTCTGTAAAGGTATGTGCGGGCGACTCCTCGGTGCTTTCTGCACTACCGTCGCCAAAATTCCATGACCACGATGTTGCCATTTTCGATTTATTGGTGAAAGTTACCTCAAGCGGAGCAATTCCGTTTACAACATTTGCCGTGAAATCCGGGATTGGATTTGTTCGTGCTGCAGTCAGTGAAAGTTCATCCACAATAATTTCAAAAGCCTGATCGGATCCATCCCACGAAGTGGAACCCATCTTCAATACAAAAAAGTATTCACCGCTTGAATCGGGCACAAATACATTGTAGTTGCCGGCATCGATATCCTCACTGAAAATACCATCGGCTTTGCTGTAGCCGGCCCAGGTACCAAAAGCTGCCAAGCGAAACTGCCCGTCGCCGTAATCATTGCCCTCAGTTGGCTCGGTTCCGATAAAAACTTCGCACCAGCTGTTGTTTATCTGCACGGCCTTAAATGCTCCGTCGAACGAATAAGAACTGTCGGCAGAAAGTGTTACCGACTGGTAAATGCAGTATTGTGAATTTCCGGCGTTGGTGGTTCCGCTAACGTGCAAGTTTCCACCTATTCCGGCATTGGGAACATCTGTTGTTGAATTCCATTCAGCAGTTGGCTCTGCTCCTTCTGCTGTATTCAGCAAGGAAATATTCCACTTGGAAGCATCTTCCATATTGCCACCCATAATCGATCCGCCGGCACTTAACTTTACCGGATCGCTTTCGGTGAGGCTCAATTCGTCAAGCATTACTTCAAATGTTTGCTCGCTGTTATCCCATGAAGTAGAACCCATTTTCACCACTAAATAGTAAGTTCCGCTGCTTGATGGTGTGAAAGTGTTGTAATTGGCCTGATCGATGTCCTGACTAAAAACACCATCATCTTTGTTATAGCCGGCCCAGGTGCCAAAGGCAGCCAGCCTTGTCTGACCGTCGCCGTAATCGCTTCCGTCGGTTGGTTGCGAACCAATAAATACTTCGCACCAACTGTTGTTTATTTGAACAGCTTTGTACGCTCCGTCGAAAGTATAAACCTTATCCGACGACAATTCTACCTCCTGGTAAATACAGTACTGCGAGTTGCCGGAGTTGGTTGTGCCGGTTACATACAAGTTGCCATCAACACCGGCGGTTGGTTGATCAACTGTATAATTCCACACTGCTGTGGGTTCCGCACCTTCAGCTGTGTTTAAATAAGAAATTTGCCAATTGGTGGAATCCTGCAGATTTCCTCCAATAAGTTTTTCGGTTTGTGCTTTTAATTCAGCATTGATCAAACCCAAAAAAATGATAAAAAGTAAAAGTTGTCTCATTTCCAGTAATTTTAGTTCGTATTTAGATAAATGATTTAGTTTTCTCCATTGGGAAATATTTGAATGCTTACCGGGATAGAATAGTTGTTAAATGCATCGATGGTGTAAACCGAAACATGGTAACCTTTGATCTCCAGGTTTTCCAGAACGGCTGTATCAACCATACTTTCAAACTTCAGGCTGTCATCCTGGTAATCGATCAGAATTTTTTTTGCAATGTCGCCTTCAGGATTATCCCAGGTAAGTGTGGCCGTTTTTAGACCGACCACTGCCTTCAGGTTACCGATCTTGGGGGCATAAACCTTTTCCATATTCAGGTAATCAACATAATTATCATCCATTTGACTGCATCCTGAAATGCTTAAAATGGCCACAACTGCTATCAGTATTTTCGTTATCTTTTTCATCTGTCTTACTTTCAATTATTTACATTATCAAGTCCAAACAATGTCAGCTCCGAGCCGTAAACATTGGTTTCACTTCCGTAACTCGAGGTAATGCTGAACTTGAGGTAACGGAAAGGATCGCTTGTATTATCGAGTTCAAATTCATGCCCATCGATGGCTTCCTGGATCTTCTCTGCCGGTATATTTCCATCTTCATCTTTCGGATCGCCAATGTCGAATTTTCCCAGGAGCAACCATTCCTGTTTGTCGTTGCTGGCATACAGATCGAAGGAGCGCATATTTTCGTTCTGGTAGTAATAGGGAGTTTCACTTACTCCGTTGTTACCGTCGACGTACCAATAGGCGCGTTGCCACACCACAAAACGGTTTAAAACGATCTGTTTATTGAAGTCGATGACAATGTCGAGCGGGTAATTGAGAATGCCCCCGTTATTGTCGCGATTGATGATGAAATAACTGTTATCGGCCGGCGATTCCTTGGTGTCGATAACATCGTCCCAGAAGTTTACCGTGGCTCCTTCCCAGGCATTTCCATCCACCGAAAGCGCATCAACCAGTGTCCACTGCGCCTTGTCGATTTTTTCTTCGAACAGGGGCTTGAGTTTTCCCACAAAGGCGCGCTCTGTTTTATTCCCGTTGAAATCTTCAATCATTACATCGAAATCGTAATAAACCGAGTCCATTCCGCGAATCACAAATGACTCCATTGCATTATTCGACGACAGAATCCGTTCATTTTCCTTTTCCGAATCCGTGTAATACACATACACGAACACTGTTTTTTCAAGCGGATTTTCCCATTCTATTTTAACGCCGCCCAGATCAGGTTGCATTTTAATGCTTTCCTGAACCAGGTAAATAAATGACTGAAGCGGAGTAACTACAATCTCCACACTCTCCGATTCGTTATTATGCTGATCGATTACTGTTAACGATACAGTGTGCGGTTCGGTATCGTTAAAACCGTCAATTTCAATCGCGTTTTTGAACCGGCTTGACACTTTGAAGACCTCGTTACCCAATGAGTTGGTGTATGTTGCCTTTACAAAAAGAATGTCGTTGTCGGAGGGCAATTCAAATGTTAACCGTGCCCCTCCGTTCAGGGCCTCTGCCTCTACATTAGTTACCTTCCCGGGAGGAGTGGTATCAATTTCTTCTTCGGTGCATCCGGTGTTCAGCAGTGCGAATATTAACAGTGACAAGACCGTTACACTGCTCATTAAATATTTCATTTTGCTCGTAATCATTTTTTGATTTTTTAAAGCTTTCATTCGTTTTTATTCTACCAACCCGGATTCTGTACCAGGTTCGAATTCACTATAATCTCATCGAGTTTAATCGGGAACAGGTAATCTCTGGGTGTTAGAAATGCCCGCTGTCCCACGTTTTTAACCGTGTAAAATTTATTGATGGCGCTCTCGTCGACACTCCAGCCCGTAACAGGCTTGTTAAAGTATTCGGCGGCCTTTTTCCATCGCCTGATATCGTAATAGCGCTGCCCTTCAAAAGCGAGTTCAATCATGCGCTCCTGTTGGATTATCTCACGCAAACCTTCCTTTGTTTTATGTTTGTTAGGAGTTATTGCCCAGGCTGCATTCGACCACGACTCCTCAACGGTAGGAATCCCTGAACGCTGACGAACGGAATTCAGTGCTTCATAAACCAGGTCTGACGGGCCGCTGTATTCATTCAGCGCTTCAGCATAATTCAGGTAAAGTTCGGCTAAGCGGATGATTGGCCAGGGGTAAGCAATCAGTTTGTTATAATCGTCGCCTTCCGAAGCCGGATGACAGATCTTCTTCAAAACATAGCCGGTAATTACATAATCGTTGGTATTTGCGCGACGGCCATTTTTTTCGCCTTTACGCATTTCAAGGTCCCATTTGGTTCCCCAGGTCCTGTAGATTCCACGGTCGAACCCAATGCTGGAGTAAAACCGGGGTTCACGATTCAGGTGCAAACGAGCCGTTACTTCTCCTTCCTGAGCATGTAGTTTGTCATCGGCCGGAACAACCGTAACACCGTATCGTCTGTCGTAATTAAATGTCAGATCCTCATCGATCGGCAGGCCGTTTTTTGTATAGTAGGTTTCTACAATTTGCAGCGTTGGCGATACCCACTGCCACGCACCATAACTCGATGAAGCATCGGGATTGATCATCATGGCTGCAGCCTGAAGTGTCCACCAGTCGCCATTATTTACCGGATCGGAATTCCCCCAGATCAATTCTTTGTTCCACTTGTCGGTAAACATGTAACGGTAATTGTAAAGCGCCTTTACTTCGTCGTTGCGGTAAGCAGTAGAATCGAAGTTGGGAACGATGTCGCTGTATGTATACAGCCCCAAACCATTTCCAAGAGCCGCATCAATGGCTGCTTTCGCGGCATCGGCCGCACGTTTCCATTTTTCGTTGTCGTAGGTGGTATTGAAAAACTTATTGCCTTCGGCGTCAACAAAGGTTTCATAAAATTCGGAGTTCCCATTGAAAAACGGGCTGGCAGCATAAAGCAAAACCCTCGATTTTACAGCCAATGCCGTAATTTTATCAACACGTCCAAGGTTATTGTCTGAAGTTATATGTTCGGGCAGATCGGCAGCAGCTGCATCCATCGTAGCCACAATGTACTCGAAAACATCATCAACTTTTTCCCGCTTCACCCGCACCGCCTCAACGCTTGCAGAAATCGGTAGGTTCTCGTCCACAATCGGTATCGGGCCGTACTGTTTCAGCAACAGAAAATGATAATACGCTTTCAGAAAAACAGCTTCCGCTTTCCATTGCTGCTTTTCGGTGTCATTCATGTCTTTCACCAGGTCGATATTATCGATCAGGGTGTTGCAATCGCGAATGGCTTTGAAAAGCGATTCCTGGCTCCTGCCGTGTGCATAATATCCCGACCAGAATCCCAGTAGCGGATTTGATGCGGATTGTTTTCCCCGCATTAATTCAACACCCGGTGTTTCCTGAGCAATGGGAGTCGTCAAGGCATCCGAAGCAAAAGCATGGGTTGAATAAACACCGTCTTGTTGTGGCAAATAATGGTAACAGGTACTCAGTGCTTTGTAGGCCGCTTCTTTGCGTTCAAAAAGAAGATCTATTTCCTGGGTCTTATCCGGTACAATGTCCAGGTAATCGGAACATGCACCAAGTAGAGCCAGAATTGGAATTACGAATAAATATTTTTTATAGGATTTCATAGTTCTCATTTTTTAGTTGAATTGTCCGATCAGATAGTCAGGTTTACACCAATGTTAAAAATTTGCTGAGGTGGATATCCCAACCCGTTACCGGCCATTTCAGGATCCCACAACTTGAATTTACTAATGGTAAAAAGGTTGGTTCCACTGGCATAGAATCGTATGTTTTCTATCTTAATTCGTTGCGACACCGAGCGTGGAATTGTGTATCCAAACTCAAGGCTTTTCAGGCGAATAAAGCTTCCGTTTCGCAGCCACCAGGTTGAACTGTATTCGTTGTTGGGCACCGACATGGTGGAAAGTCGCGGCCAAAAAGCAAAAGGATCGGGGTTATCATCCGACCAGTGATTGTCGGAAATGATCTTCAAGGCATTTCGCTCGTCGATAAACGGTGCAATATTCGATGGGTTAATAAAGAATGATTCGCGTGCCACCCCCTGGAAGAAGAATGACAAGTCGAAATTTCCATAACCGGCCGAAGCACCAGCGCCATAAACAATTTCAGGAACAGAAGGGTAACCGATCGGCACCATATCGCGATCGTCAATCTGCCCGTCTTCGTTCACATCTACGTATTTTATATCGCCCGGCTTGTAGTTAAAGCCCGAGCTGCTTTGGTTAAACTGTGGCGGCGAATTTTCAAGGTCGTACTGATCGATGAAAAGTCGTTCGGCAACCAGCCCCCACTGCTGATTAATCGATTGCCCGATGTGGCTCATGTAATCGTATTGATAATCGGGCTCGCCGTTTTTCAAAACTTTATTGGTTGCATAGGTGAAGTTCATCCTAGATGTTAGCCACAGTTTGTTGTTTATCGAATGGTTATAGTCGAAGGAAATATCAATTCCCCGCGATTCTGCCTCGCCGATGTTACTGCTAATCGGGGCAGTAAGGCCCATGGTTTCGGGCGTGTATTCGCGCGCCCAGTAAATGTTGCTGCGGTTCTCGATAAAGTAATCTACCTGCAGGTTGGCCTTTTCGTAGAGTTCCAGTTCGAGGCCAAAATTTGATTTTTCAGCTACTTCCCAGGTTACATCGGGATTTGAATAGCGATTGATGATATAGCCCGAATACGAATTGCCAAAATCGCGTCCGAATGTATACCCGCGCGACCAGTCGTTCAGGTTCACATCCGATAAATAGAAGAACCTGTCGTTGGGGTCGGAAATAGCATCATTCCCCACAAGCCCATAAGTTGCTTTTAGTTTCAGATTCGTAACAACCGATGACAGATTTTCAAAAAATGGTTCGTTTGAAACCAGCCAGCCTAAACCTGCTGAAGGAAAGAATCCGAACCGATGGTCTTCGGCAAATTTCTCTGAACCATTGTACCCAAAGTTGAATTCAATAAAGTACCGACTGTCGTAGGCATAAGTTGCTCGTCCTGACAATCCAAGGTTTCGCGATGGCAAAGTTGAATAGGCATTGCCTCCTAAAGTATTCATCGATTCTTTACGCGTAAAAACCAACAAACCACCAATATCATGCTTGTCTCCAAAAACCCTGTTATACTGCGTTACCAGCTCGAAATAAAAACTACTGTTCGCCTGGTTTTGCACCACAGGATCGTTGAGGTATTCTGTACCTTCCTGAATTTGGTAAAGTTCGTGTTGAATGCCATCTTCAGTTTCTACCTCGGCCATTCCGTAATAAAAGGGTGTAAACTCGCGTGCATTCTCATTCATGCTGTAATTCCGAACGGAAGCCATTCCCCTGAACTTCAAGCCCTCGGTTATAAAATCCAGGTCCTGCTCAAGTTGAAACTGGGAAAGAATGGTAGAGGTGAACCGGTCTTTGTACCCTTTTACCATATCGGCGTAAGGGTTCGGCATTCCCCCGTTTCCTTTATTTCCGAAAAGGGTATGATTCACATACAGGTAAGGCTCTGCTTTTGGGTAATATTTCGGGAAGTTTACAGGATTGGCCTGCATTACCGAGCCAAAAATCGAATTCGCATCGTTCACCGGCCCGTTGTAGGTATCGAACAAGGAATAGAATTTAACCGCCGCCCGCGTGGTTTTGGTCAGGTTTATGTTAACGTTGGCCCGCAGATTATACCGGTTGATGTCGATGTTGTTGTTGAAATTATTCAGGTTATCAACTTTCAGCAAACCTTTTTCGTTGGTGTACGAAACCGATAAATAATACTGGGCCACTTCTCCACCCCCGTTGATGTTCATGTTTGCCCGTTTGTTGAAAACGGCGGTCTTGAACAACTCGTTGTACCAGTTTACATTGGGATAGATGTTTGGATCGAGGTTGCGTCGTGTTCCTTCAATTTTTTCTTTGGAGTAAAAAAGCAGTGCATTCGGATCGCGTGTCCTTAAAGCTTTGTTGTACAATTCCATGTATTCCACACCGCCCAAAAATTCATTGGTCATGGTTGGTGTCGAAATAGAATTTTCAACGCGAACAGAGACTTTGGCTTTTCCTTTACGTCCTTCTTTTGTGGTAACCAGAATGACGCCATTTGCTCCACGCGCACCATAAAGTGCTGTTGCTGTGGCATCTTTCATGATCGAGAAACTGGCAATGTTATCCGGTTCTATCCGGGCCAGGTCGTTCGAAGAAACTTCCAGACCGTCGATCAGGATCAGCGGATCGTTTTTGTAACCAAAAGTGGTCACACCCCGGATAAAGAATTCGGCATTGTCGGCTCCCGGTTCACCCGAGCGCTGGTACGAAATTACACCTGCCAGCTTACCGGCAAAAGCAGCCGTAAGGTTGGATGGCGCCACTTTCAACTCCTTTGGATTTATGGTGTTGATCGAACCGATCACACTTTCCTTCTTTTGTTTTTGAAAGGCAACCACCTGCACCTCATCCAGTGATTCACTGGATTCCCCCATCACAATGTCGATCACATCAGATTGGCCGGCCACTCTGATCTGGGTAGTAAATCCAATAAAAGAATACCGAATGGAATCTCCTTCACTAATATCAGAAAGAGCGTATTTTCCGTCGATTGAGCTCACCGTTCCGTTTGTGGTTCCCAACTGCAGAACGGTCACTCCGGGTAATGGAATACCTTCCTTATCGACCACGGTACCTGAAATGATCTTCGTCTGAGCCGAAACCATAAAGTGGCCCAGAATTAAGAACAACAGCAAGGTAATAGTTCGCCTGCTTGTGCGTCCCGAAAATCCGGTTTTAGTTTTTTTGTTTAGATTTAGTTTGAACATATTCTTAAAGCTTTCTTTTAATAATGCGTTATTTGAAATTTAACCGACTCCCCCGCCTCACAGTCCATACATTTCAGCACATATACCCCTGCCGGATAGTGATCGGTATTTAATGAGATGTTTTTTTCGCTGGTTGAGAATTCAATCATCTTTTTCCCTTGTAAATTGAAGATTGCCAACAGCTTTTTGACATTGGTACCAAGGCGGACATTGATCGATTCGTCGGCCGGAACAGGATAAACCTGCATAGAGTTATCAGAGCGAATGTCATTTGCCCCGGTAAGCAGATCGAATGAGAACCAGTTCAGGTTGTACTCACCTGCTCTTGAAAATAGTCGTATGATCATTTTCCCTTCCGGCAACGCAGCTGTCACCGATTGTGTTTCCCAGTTCTGCCAGCCACCGGTTGTCGAAATTTTTAAGAGCTTATTGGCAACCATACGATCTTCGAACGAATTCATCAGGAGCACCTGGGGGGCGCCATCGCTTGTAGCCACCCGGAAGTTTACCTGGTACGTGCCGGGTTTTGAAACATTCACCAAATAATCGAGGTAATCGCCATCGTTGGCATATGCGATATTCATTCCACCCCCGATATCTTCGCATGCTTCCAGTTCGAATCCCGAATTTTTAAACGCATCTTCTGCCTGAATTTTCCCGGGTATTTCAAAGTGATGGTAATAATTGTTTTTTACAGGCATTGCCGTAAATTTCTCGAGGTACTGATCGCCGCTTTGTATTGTATTTCCACGGTATGACAGTTTAATCTCATCGGTAGAGAAAAGATCCTCGTTGGTAAACAGTTGTATTTGTTGGGGATTTCCTTCAACCATTTTCAGTTCTGAAATAGTAATCTGCGAATGATTAACAATGAGCTGAAAATCGGACAGTTGGATGTCCTCAAAAGCGCTTGTGATCGGTTTGTTCAGGTTGATGTAAAGCCGGTTCTCAATGGGATCGGTTTCTATGGTCAAACACGAAAATGCAACCTCTGAAATTGCTTTAGGTTGGGTTAGAAGGAAATAGTTCACGTTAAGCCCTCCTTTATCAAATACAATTTTAACGGCTGCTTCCGCTTCAGGAAGAATGATATTCGGGATGGTTGTATTGCTCCACGCTTCCCAACTTCCGGTTTTGGGAATTGTGATTTGCGGCGATGCCACTTTCCCGTTTACTTCCAGGTGGATAAGCGCATCATTGGGCGAAGCAGTGCGGATAACAAAATCGTAGGCAGCGATGCTATCGGAATTGATCGTGTACTGCAACCACTCGCCATTGTCGATCCAGGCCACGTGGTAACCACAAGTCGTATCCGGGTCGGTGTTCATTTCAATGTCAACGCCATCGTTCCGGTAATTCCAACCATTGTTCCATTGGCCAAACTTCTGGGTATTGTATTCATGATTTGCAGTGTCAACATCAAAATAGGCATAGCCGTTTCTGCCCAGATCGTAATCCACAGCGAAAATTTTCTGTTGTGTTTTATGCGCCTTAAAAGGCAAGGTTTTGTTGGTGTGTGGTTGTCTGATCAAAGCATCGATCACGTCGTATTTGATTTTACAGTTTTCGAAACGGTGATTTTCAGAAAAGGTCATCACGGCATCGAAGGCAGCTTCGGCCGACATCGAGCCGTTTCCTTTCCACATGTCAATCAGCGCCAGGTAATCTTCGTTGGTGGTTACCTGCAGCACATTGTTGATATTCGTCTTTTTAACAGGCCACCACGACCAGCCAATGTTCTGCGATTCGCAAAGACCGACCAGATTAGTAAACCACACATTGGAATTTTCTCCGGATTCACCCAGCCATATCGGGCGATTTGAATTTTCGCGCAGATCGGTTACCCACTTTAAAGCATCGGCATTGTTGTACGACCAGTACTTATGAAAACTGTATACCATATTGTCGTCCCATGGCTCGGTTAAGCCCGAGAAGTCGTTGGCAAACCAGTTTCCTTCGATAAAAAGGATGTGATTATTGTCAACTTCGCGAATGGCGTTGGTTATTCGTTTGTAAAGGTTGAGCAAGGGCTGATTATTGCCTTCGTCGAACGTCCAGTTCACTTCGTTAATGAGATCGTATCCGCCCATCCAGGGTTCGTTGGCATAGCGTTCGGCCAGCTTTTTCCACAAAGCCACCGTTTTGCTTTTATTCAATTCACTTTCCCACAACGAGGGTTTTGTTTCGTCGTAATCCGAGATATCGGCATTTTTCCCCTGTCCGCCGGGTGCGGCGTGCATATCGAGAATAAGGTACATTTGGTTTTCGCCGCACCATTGCAACAGCGAATCGAGTACCTGAAAACCTTCTTCCAGCCAGGTATTTTCGCCGGGCACAGATTCCTGTTCAATCGGCAGGGTAAGCCACTTGTAATGCATGGCCACACGAACGCTGTTAAATCCCCAGGCCGCCATCGAATCGACATCAATTTTTCGGAAATGATTTTTTATCCACGAATCATAAAACTGGTTGGTTCTTTCTTCTCCTATTGTTTCTATCAGTTTGTTTCTGAACTGGGTCTGCGTTCCGGCCAAACCGGCAGTCTGCATCATGTAACCCTCCTGCAAAAGCCAGTTTCCCGTACCGATGCCTCTCAAAATGAAATTTTCGTTGTTCGCATCAACAATTCGTTTCCCGTCAACATGAAGGAAGCCTTGCGCCAAAGCAGCTTGTTGTGCCCCTGTTAAAGCGACCAGCAGAATTAGAAATAAAAGTGGATATTTAATTGCAAGTGATTTCATGAAATATAAAGAATGAACTAATTAATAATTAGGGTACTTATGCCGTGAGCAGGAATCGCGGCAAGCGTGCCTTTTCCTTCAAGCCAGATTTTAAAATTGATTTCACTGTCGGTTGGATTCATGGCCACCACCGCGATACTGTTGTCGGGGTTGATAAAAGCCGTGGCCAGTAACTCATCGTTATTTGATGAGCAGATAATACGCTGCGCTCCCGGGCGAATGAATTTTGAGAAATGACCCAAATAATAGTATGAACTCATATAAATCAACTCTCCGGTACCGGTGTTGCCAATTACGGGCGCATAACAAAAATTTGCCACATGGTTTGGTCCACCGGTTTCGTCGAGCAAAATGTTCCAATCGACCCAACCTGATGTTGAATTATTCAGATCTTTAATAAGGGATTCGCCGTAGCGCTCTCCCCATTGCCATTCGTCAATTTTAGTATAATCGAAAGGAAAAACGCAGCCTTCGGTAAAAAGGGTTTTCTTTTCGGGAAAAGCCTCTGCAACCTGTTTTACATTTTCAAAATGATCGCCGCTGTACCAGTGAAAGCCGGTTCCCCAGATGTATTTTGAAGCCTCGGGATCGTCGAAAGCAACTTTGGCACGTTGGTACATGATGCCGCGGTTATGGTCCCAGATAATTATTTTCTTATCGCCCATACCGTTTTTTTCGAGCGTAGGCCCCAGGTAGTTTTTCACAAAATCCCGCTCTTCGGTTGCTGTAAAAATGCACGATTCCCAGCGCTGTTCGGCCATGGGTTCGTTTTGCACGGTGAGTCCCCAAAACGAAATATCATGCTCCCGGTAGGTTTCAAAGAAACGCACAAAATAATCGGCCCAGGTCTGGAAGTATTCGGCCCTTAGTTTGCCTCCCTGCAACATACTGTTATTAGTCTTCATCCACGCCGGCGGGCTCCATGGCGAGGCAAAAAGTTTCAAATTTCCGCCTGTTTCTTCAATGGCACGACGGATAAAAGGAATTTTGTAATTCAGGTCATGTTCAATTGAAAAATAATCCAGATCCTTATCTCCCGGCACCTCGGAATAAGCATAACTCTCGCTCGAAAAATCGCAACTGTGAATATGGGTCCGACATAAACTGTAGCCAATACCTTCGTCGCTGTCGAAATAAGCCTTTATAAGTTCGTCCTGTTTAGCCTTCGGCAGTTTGTAAAAAGTCTCGGCTGCTGCATCGGTTAGCGCTCCTCCAAATCCTTCTATCGTTTGAAAGCGTTTTGCAGGATCCAGGATCAGGGTTGGAAAATGTTCATCGGGTTGCGGAAAAGTACCGATTAAGAAGTTATCGTGTTCTGCGAATCTTAAATCATTGCCGCGCGAAGTAGTGTATTGTGTTACCCCGGAGAAATTGAATTCAGTAACTACCGGAGTTTCTTCGTTTAAAGCGTCGTCTTGCTGATTCTTAACAGAGGTACATGCCGACGTTGCCAGAACGATCACAAGAATCGCAAATAGTTTCAGTTTAGCTATGGTCATAGCGTTTTGGTTTAATTTGGAGTCGAAATTACAGGAGTATCTGGCAGGTCGAATGAATTGTAACCTCTCAATTATTCATACGCTTTTAGAGTGCGCCTCTCAAAACCACTCAAAAAAGCAATACAATTCTGACTTATAATCTGTTAGCTAAATAAAAAAGATTCAAAAAAATGCCTGCCCGGGTGCTGTTACAGGTTTAAAAGATAAGTTTGAAGCGACTCGTTGGAATCGAGTTTTAATTTTTTGCGCAAACGGTAACGATCGTTCTCCACAGCACGAATGGTTTTATTCATGAACTCGGAAATGTCTTTGGAAGTTAAATTCATCCGCACATAGGAGGCGACCTTAATATCTGTTAAGGTCAAATCAGGGTGCCTTTCTCTTAACTTGGTGATAAAATCGTTGTAAAGATTGTCCAGCCGCGGTTCAAGGTATTTCCAGTCCTTATCATCGGTAAGTTCTTTATCAATTTCCCCGATTACCACTTCAAGGCCTCTTTTAACTGATTCTTTGGCTTTTAATGACAAGGATTGCAACCTGATTTTATAATTCACTAAAATCCGTTTCCGATATACCGAGTAGTAAGTTAGTTTTTCAAGTTCCTTTTCAACGTTCTGCTTTTCCAATTCAATAATCTGCTTTTCTTTTGACGCTTTCTCCTGCAGGAACCTGTTCTTCAACAAATTTACCCTGTAGCGGTAAGCGGCAAACAAGATTCCTAGAACCAAAACCAGCGCCAATGCAATAAACCAACTGGTTTTCCAAAATGGTGGAAGCACCCTGATCTTCAGTTCGATTTGGTTATTCCCCCATCTTCCATCGTTATTCGATGCCTGAACCTTAAAGGTGTAAAATCCCTCGTGCAAATTTGAATAGGTAGCAAATCGGCGATTGGGTGAAGTAAAAATCCAGTCGTTGTCGAAACCTTCGAGCATGTATTTGTACTGACATTTTTGTGGTTGGGTGTAGTTTAGAGCAACAAACTCGATAGCGAAAATTTTATCGCTGTAATTCAGTGTTAACTCCTTTGTATAAAGAATATCTTCTTCGAGATAGCGCTTCTTCCCTGAAGTTTGGTTGGGCGTAATTTCCTGGTTAAGTATCGTCAGCTTCGTGAAAAACAAGGGAGGAATATTCTGATTAAATGAGATGGAAACCGGATCGAAAACATCGATGCCGGCAACCGATCCCAGAATGAAATAGCCGTTATTCAACTTTATAAATGCTTCTGCATTGAATTCATTTGAAGTCAGTCCATCGTAACTGTAAAAGGCCGTAAAAACATTGTTCTTTTTATCGTAACGTGCCAGGCCGTCATAGGTCGATACCCAGATATTACCTGTTCGATCTTCCTGGATACCCATGGTGATCATTCCGGGCAAACCATCTTCTGTTGTGTATTGCTTTATCGATTTATCAGCTTTATTGTATTTGAAAAGCCCGCTTCCTTCGGTTGCGATCCAGATCTCACCATTGCCGTCCTGGTAAAAATCCTTGATAACACCTTCGCGGCATACCGTTGATTTTGGCTGGGTATCCAGGCGTAACATTTTTCCCGCCTGCTTATCATAGATGTATATACCATCGCCTTCGGTTCCAAACCAAATATCACCATCGGCGTCCTCCAAAAGTGCCATTACATTGGGATGCCCTACTTTAATGAGCTCGTTGGAATACGGACCAACATTTTTGAATACGTTCGTTTTCGGATAATACAAATCAACGCCGTTGCCCAGCAGGCCGAGCCAGTTGTTCCCTTCACTGTCGGAAAGCAGGGTCCAAACATTATCCGAGTGGATCTTTTGGTTATTATTCGATTCAGGAAGATGGCGGGTAAACTTATCGCTTGCCGGATCGTAAACACAGAGCCCCCCGGTATAGGTTCCGATCAGAATTTTGCCTTCAGCATCCTCGGTTATGCTGGTAATTACGTTTGAGGAGATGCTGTTTTTATTGTTCTCTTCGGTATAATAACTGGTAAGTTTATTAAAATCAGTGATTTTATGTAAGCCATAGCCGTCGGTTCCGATCCAGATATTCTCCCTGCTGTCTTCAAAAACACTCAAAACAGATTTATCCTTAAAAAAGGAAAATATATTGTCAGGCAGCTGGCTATTTTTAAACCGGTGTTGCTGGGGATCATACAAGGCCACACCACTCTTAAAGGTTCCTATCCAAAATCGGTTGCTCCGGTCGATAAACAAGGTGTAGATGTTATTCGAAGGCAGGCTGTTTTCCCGGAGCCCGTCATGTGTCAGGTAATCGAATGTTTCGTTTTCGGGATTGAAAACATTGATGCCGCCGCCATCTGTAGCCAACCATATTTTTCCATCCGGTGCTCTGACCATGTCGCCGTTCAGCACATCGGTATTCAATTCGTTATCACCCTCAAAATAGAATTTCACATCCCCCGACTGAATGTTGTATTTAAATAGCCCGTGAATATTAGCGGCTATCCATAAATTCCCATTCTCATCATCCAGCAGCCTTTTTCTATAATTCGAAACGGCCCGGTTTCCTTGTTGATAAGCAATTGATTCAAATCGATTTGATTCCCGGTTGAAACGCTGAATATCCGCTTCCCATGTGGCCACATAAACTTCTCCTTCTGTAGTTTCAATCACGTCGCTAACCATGAACGAGTTTAATCCCTGACCGGTGTTCGGAGTGTAAGTGTAAAAACTATCCTGTTCGGGATAATATAAAGTTAAACCATAGTTTGTGCCCAGGCAGACGGTGTTATCACTCAAAACACTAACCGAATAAACCTGGTTACCGATGTTCCCGATACTGTCGTATCGTTCAAACGTGTTGGTTCTCGCATCAAATTTGCTTACCCCGTTCTGGTAGGTACCAATCCAGATGTTTCCATCCTGATCTTCCGCCATCGATAAAATCCGGTTCCCTGAAATCGATCCCGGATCAGAGTTTTTTAAATAGATCTTAAAATCGTATCCGTCGAATCGGCACAATCCGTTCCGGGTTCCAAACCACATAAATCCATTCCTGTCCTGTAGAATACATTCGACATTGTTGTGCGAAAGTCCGTCTTCTTTGGTGATTTGCTGAAATTCAAGTGCAGGAAGCGCAGAACTGTATATGGCGAAGCATACAAGAATCCACATGAATGCATTCTTTATTAGTATCCCAAAAATATTTCGCCTGTTAATCATATTCTACACCATATTCTTGAACCGAAGTTTCAAAAGTGTAATAAATTCGGCGAAATTGAAAATCTTGTTATTATAAATATTTTGATTTTCCCTGGACTACATGGCACAACATTCCTGCCTCAAACATTAACAGTGAAAGCCGCGAAATCGTGATTGAAATAACGGCAAACAAAAAGTATGAAAGGCAGTACACAAATTATCCGGCTCAATCCGGAAAAACTAATTACTTCGTAAAAGAAAAACCATGCCTTACATCGGGCATGGTTTTTTCATCATTCAAAAAACGTTATGTCGGACTGTAATTTAGTCCCTAATTCTATTATTGCTATTCATTGCTATGCGATTGAATAATGCGAACCACTTTTGGAATGTCGCGAGTAATCGACATGGCCGAAATGGTAGCACCGGAAATAGCTGAAATTTCTTCTTCGTAATACAAATCGCCTCCCGAGTAATGCTCGAATTGTGACAGCCACTTTGATGATGCAATTTCGCCGCCATGTTCGGAACGGTATTTCAAAACCTTTACAGTCTCAATTTCGCCTTTTGGATTAATAACCACTAAGTAGTCGAACATCTCGTAACGTCCTTTCGACTCTGTAAACACGGCATACCACTGTTTAGCTTCACCCGGGTAAGTAAATCGGTACGCAACCAAGTTGCGGCCTTCCGCCAGTTCGTCGCTTAAGTCGATGCAATCTCCCAACTCCAGGTCCTTATTTTTTAAGGCTTTCTGAAGTTGACTTAGAGCCTTGTTTTCGGGATAAAAGCCATCAGAAGAAAAGGCTGAAACCGAAATTGCCATTAAAGCGATAAGTAGCAGTAAACGATTCATATTACAAATTCTTAAAACCAAATTCCTATTCCAAGATTAAATTGACCGCTGTTGCTGTCGTTTGCATTAGAAAAGAACTGATAATCGGCTTTCAATACGGTACCGGTAGTCAACCACCAGCCTGCACCAACAGTTACGTCAGTTCTGTTATACTTGTCGTTTACGGCAAGATTTCCATCAGTTTTTGAATGGGTGTTGTATTGCTCGTAACGCACAAAAGGTACCAGACGTTGTCCGCTTTGGTTTCCGTGAAGTATGTTGTAGCCTGCTTCCAGGTACCAGCCCAGCATTTGACTTCCAAGGTCGCTGCCTGTCAAATCGTTGTATTCATCAGTATTCGAGATATTGGCAACGTTGAACTGGCCTCTGGCTTCGAAACCTCCATTGCGGTAACGGGCATCAAAGCCAAGCATATTTATTCCAACTACCGACGAATCAGCCATGGCTAAAGCGGCATCGTCGTCATCCGCCAATCCATCATACAAGGCCGATTGCGATTTTCCGTTGTAAGTGCTCAGTCCCAGTTTTAATCCCGGCAAACCGTAATAATCGATTCTTGCTGCCAGTGTTGGCGAACTCATGAACGACTCTGCACCTTTCTGACGGCCTTTTCTGAAGCCATCGCTTCCGCGAAACTTGCCTCCGCCATCGTAGCCGTTAAATCCGTTCATTACATACAACTGGTATTTCAAAGAAGCATTATCTAAGCGCCCCGTAAAACCTAAACCGACTTCACGCCAGGTTGTTGGTACAATCTTACTGTCGAGATTCGGACGCTCAACACCATTGTATGTTGGTGGCTCGTGATATTCGTTGATAATGCCCATCGGAACCAGCATCAATCCGCCGCGCAAATTCAACCAGGGCAGAAACTCGTGATTCATAAAAGCCTGTTCCACGTAAACCTCCTGTACATGTTCCAACTCGATTTCAGAAACAAAACTTGTTTTTTCGCCAAAGCGGTATCCAAATAGCAACACCAGTCGATGAACATCGAGTGTTGCATTTTGGCGCTGGCCATCGCTCAATGGCTGGTTAAAATCGATTTGCGCATAACCACCTATCGAAAGTTTTGAATCGGAATTCAAAAGTGTTTCAGCTGCATTTAAAGCAGAAGAATTGTTTGTTTGATTTTGAGAGAATAATTGTGCACTAATAAACAATAGCGCTACAAAAAGCATTGATCTTTTCATTTGTCTGATTAAATTATTATTTCACGGCAAAAGCCATTAATCTACATTCCGGGGGCAAAATTATTTTGAATGCAGCGGAATTTTATCCCAACATGTTGGGATATTTGAAATGAAGAATGTTAAAATTCAGGAAAGTTGGTCGGGAGAAATATCGGACGGACCTACAATTTTCTGGATAATGGCATAAACGGTTAATCCGGGAATGGACTTTATACCCAGTTTCTCGGTGATGTTTTTACGGTGCGAGATTACCGTGTGCGTACTGATAAACAAGGTGTCGGCAATGGTTTTATTGGTGTTTCCAAGTGCGATCAGGCGCAATACCTCCTTTTCGCGAATGGTAAGTTCACCTGAATTATCGGTGTCATCACTCTCAAAAAATCCTTCAGCAATCTGAATGAGCTGTTTGGCAGGTACATCAATCGGGATCAGATGATCAAAAGCGTTGTCTTCGCACTTCTCCTTGTCGTTCGTAAGGACACCTACCAACTCATGCTCGCCAATTGATGTGCGCAGCTCCAGCAATTCCTGGGCATAGCGGCAATTGGCCGGAACGATTAATAACAGCTTTTGAGCCGCTTTAAGTTCCTGCATGTTTAGCTTTGAAAAATCAGGGAAACAGCTGATCCGAACCGACTGAATATCTTCCAGCAGTGAAGAAATGCCTTTTCTGATGATCTCTGCCGGATGTATAATAACGATTGACTTTGCCATTATTCTGCAGCCCTCAGTAACTGTGTCATTTGCGGAATCAGAATAGCATCTTCCATCCTCGAGTGATCGTGAATATCCCGTTCGAAGTGGTAGATCTCCTCCATCAGTTTGTTGCAGATCAGTTCGTCGTATTCGGGAACCAGGTATTTCAGAATCAGGTTTTTCAGATCGTCCAACTCAAAATCCACATGCTCGTGTTCCTTCTCAAAATTGGCGTCGAAATTTTTATCCGCTACCTGATCGGGATGCAAAACAAGCTTTTCAACGATCGGGAATACTTCCTGTTCTTCCTCATCGAAATGTTCTAGCAGTTTCTTTTTGTAAGCCAGGTAGAACTTCTCGATCATCTGCATTTCGCTGTTTTGTTTGGGCGTACTCATCAACAGCCGATGAATCAGCTTTTCAATACGCGGAAGCGAATAATCGACATAATACTGATGTGTTTTTTTCAGGTAATCAACCAACAGGAGCGGCGAAAACGCCAGCAGCTGGTCTTTCGGAAAAAAATTCTTGTTATGAAACGTGTTTACAATGGCCAGAAAAAAATCCGAATTTATTTCGTAGTCGAAGCAGAGTTCTTCCACGGTTTTATTCCCGAATCCTAAACGGATACCAAAGCGGTGAATCACCGGCAACAAGTTGTGATTGGCCTGTACCAGGTGTACCATTTTATCGTTTTTTGAAAATACCTGCATCACCCAAATTTTTGGCAAAGAAAGAAAAACTCTAATAAATGTAGGTCTTAAACTTTTCTTTACCCGTTTCTGTATCACAACAAACGGTTTTTACAAAAGTTGTGATTATTTTCAGATCGTAATTTCAGAAATATGTCAGGGATACTGCTTTTTTCAACCACAACAATTACCCTCGCCCTGGTTTTCTATTCGCTTGGTGTGTGGGCCGAACGCCTTTCATCGTACCTGAAATCCTGGCACGTAGTTACTTTCTGGATTGGGTTTACCTTTGATGTAACCGGTACACTTGCCATGCACTTTATTTCAGAAAATCCTTTCGACTTAAAAGATACACACACGCTCACCGGCCAGCTAGCCTTATGGCTGATGCTTGCTCACGCCATTTGGGCTACCCGCGTAGTTCTTAAAAACCATGAGCAACTGCGTCAGAAATTTCACCGATACAGCTTAATTGTATGGGTGATCTGGCTGGTTCCATACATCGGCGGGATGATCATGGGCATGCATTAATAGCATCCACTCATACAAACAAGTGGAGACATCCCGGACAGTCCTACACCGATTTATTTTATTGTTAAAGTATTGCCACTCTTAGTCACGGTATAGCTTTTAAGATTGGCCATGGCCGGTCCGTTAGTTACCACTCCTGATGTGGTATACATCGAACCATGACACGGGCATGGAATATTTCCGTTTGCATGACTGTAGGTTACATCGCAACCCTGGTGTGTACACTTTCTCGACAAGGCCATGTAATTGTCGGTTCCGGTTCGGAAAATAATCAGTGTCCCGGAATAGGCATAGCCACCAACCGTATCCAAAGCATCGAATGCCGAATCGGTAAGATCAATGGTAATTCCTTCATTTCCGCCCCCATTGCCGGGATCCGTCATATCATCATCCTTTGAACAGGAAGTCATGAAAGCCGGAGCAATCAGCAATAAGCTACCTCCGGCAGCTACTTTTCTTAAAAAATCTATTCTGTCCATAATGGATCATATTTAAGTTTGAATTTACGAATCAGATTAAAGCCGAAATACAGATGCCCGTCGCCCCAATTCCCTGTTGTATTGGTGTATACCGCCTGGTCAAACATCCTGTTATTGTTCGATAGGACCAATTGAAACAGGTGCCCTCCCGTATCAATATCCACTCCCAGTGACAGGGCATTATCACCGGGTATTTCATCGTCAAAAGGGATGAGGTATTCGAGATTTGCAGATACCTTTTTTGAAATACGTACTGCAGCACCCGTTCCCAGCGTAAACATTGAAAGATCGTCGCCTACGTCGGTTAAATAACCGGTTTTCATGAACCCCGGCGAAAGCTGTAAAGCAAAACTTCCCATTGTTTTTGAAAGATGAAGTTGCGCGTTCCACGAGAACTTATCGGAAAACTGATCATATTCATCCGGGAAATAATCCCGAATTGTTGGCACCGAACCTCCTGCACTTAGTACGGCAGAAAACGGAAAACTGCTATTTTGCTGAACGAAACTGTATTTTGCAAAAGCATCATAGGTTTTTAACCAGGTACTTCGCCCAATTCCTAAATTTAGGTTATTCCCCAGACCATATTCGAAGCCGAGTCGCATCGACGCAAGATCAAGCCCGAACAATTCGTATAATCCGCCACTGATATCTCCAAAACGGTGCTGGATAAGCAAGTCGAGTTCACCATCCTTCGATAAGTTGGTCGATTGCCCGTTAACCAGTCGGTTTCCCTGAAAAGCATTCTTAACTTCATCATCCTGTGCCGCTAATGCTCCCGACACAAAAACCAGAAATATTACAAGCCAAAATCGCTGTTTCATACTCTACTATTTCTTTAGTAATTTTCGTGTCACAACAGATTCATCATACTGAAGTTGAACAAGATAAATCCCGATAGGTAATTCCGAAATGTCGAGCTCTATCCTGGATCCTGTATTCTCAGATATACGAACATCACGAGCCTTACCGGCCAGATCGAATACCCGAATTGAGGGCTTGTGGCCAAAATCCGGATACTCAAGTGTAACTCTTGATTTCGCTGGATTGGGATACATTTTAACCGCGTAAGTTCTGAAATCTTCGACCGCGGTTAGCGGGAAAATATCGGTAAAATTTGTATTGTGTGTAAAGTTAAGTGTGGTATCCCCCATTACATCATTTAGTTCCAGTCGCCAGGCATGGTCTGTTGGTGGTGCATCGTAAGTTCCATTAGAGTTATGATCGGAATAAAAATCGATTGTGTACGATTTTCCGGCCTCCAATGCAGGCGCAAAGATTGAAAATTCACTCATAACAGTAGTTTCCGAAGTGAAAATCACGGTATCCATACCCTGTTCATACAAGTAAAAATGCAAAGTTTGTCCTATATGAGGATTCATGGAATTGAAACTTAATGTTAGCAAATACTTCCACTTGATATCAGTGAAACCGGTATTATGTGTGAAGTTTAGCGTGGTATCTCCCATCACATCATTTAGTTCCAGTCGCCAGGCATGGTCTGTTGGCGGAGCATCATATATCCCATTACCATTATGGTCGGCAAAAAAATCGATGTAATATGATTTCCCGACTTCCAATACTTCCGCATGAAGCATGAAATCAGCTGTAACCGTGGTGCTTGTTCTGTAAACCTCTTCCATACTACTTTGGTCGACGACTCGCAAGTTCATCATTTGCCCTACGTGTGGATTCATCGACATAAAATTGAGCATCAGCTTGTATGGCCACATAATATCAGTGAAACCGGTATTATGTGTGAAATTCAGCGTAGTATCTCCCATCGCATCATTTAGTTCAAGTCGCCAGGCATGGTCTGTTGGCGGAGCATCATACATCCCGTTACCATTATGGTCGGCAAAAAAATCGATGTAATATGATTTCCCGCTTTCCAATACTTCAGCGTGAAGCATGAAATCAGCTGTAACCATAGTGCTTGTTCTGTAAACCTCTTCCATACTACTTTGGTCGACGACTCGCAAGTTCATCATTTGCCCTACATGTGGATTCATCGACATAAAATTGAGCATCAGCTTGTATGGCCACATAATATCAGTGAAACCGGTATTATGAGTGAAGTTTAGCGTGGTATCTCCCATCGTATCATTTAGTTCAAGTCGCCAGGCATGGTCTGTTGGCGGGGCATCATACATCCCGTTACCATTATGGTCGGCAAAAAAATCGATGTAATATGATTTCCCGACTTCCAGTACTTCAGCATTAAGCATGAAATCAGCAGTAACCGTGGTGCTTGTCCTGTAAACCTCTTCCATACTACCTTGCTCAACGACTCGCAAGTTCATCATTTGCCCAACATGTGGATTCATTGACATAAAATTGATGGTCAGCAATTGTTTAGCATTACTGTCTATTACCTCAATTTTACCTGTCATACCCAAACCGGCATGAGGGTCACAATGATAATCATAACTACCCTGAGTGTTAAAAACATACGAGTAAGTCCAGCCACTCCCCTGATTATTGCCAAAAGATTCCGGGTTGTTTGGGAATGTAGCTTGTGTACCATTAACATTGTGCCAGCCCTGAGTATTTTGCCATTCAACAGTATCACCAACCGAAATAGTCAGTTCATCGGGTGTGAAAACATTACTGGTGACTCCTACCACGTGTTTGGTTTGGGCTTGCGCTATAACTGCAATCATAACGGCAAGAAGAACAACGGCATTGCGGGTTATTGACTTTAAAGTAATGATTGTTTTCATAGGCTATTGTTTTATTTATAGTTTGAAACTGCTTCTGGATTACACGAAAAGAAAAAAGGTCCAATCGCCTGATCACTTCTTCCCGGTAGTTTTTAAACCTAACGGAAGGTATAGGGGACAAAAACTGAAGATACTGGTCAGCAAAAATACAGCTGCCAAAACCACTAAAACGATCCCTAAAGTTCCGCTAACAGTGCCCGAGAAATAAAGCGCTGCAAGTATTGCTGCAACAATAATCCGAACAATACGATCGACTATTCCCATATTCTTCTTCATCTTCCAAAAAATTATGTTAGTAAATTAAAATCCTGCTAAAAAAAGAAACTTTAAAAGACTTTATACTCTTTTAACACATAGAACAACCACAAAGCCAAATGGTTGAGTCCTTGCACTATATTTATTTTTGAACCAGCTGCTTTTTGCTCAAAATTGTAACTTACAATACATAATGAAGACTTAGTTCCACGATTTAAAAGCCGGTCCGAAAAATTTGGAAAACCATCTTCTAACAATTCGCGCCGTTCAATGTTATTAGTTTAAGGAAAATCAGGAAAGGTCATGAGAAAAGTATTTCAAACCCGGGTTAGCCCGCTTGCTGCAAACATTGGATTATTGTTATTGCGCTTAAGCGCCGGTGGTTTTATGCTTACCCATGGTTATCCGAAGTTACAACGACTGCTGTCGGGAGAAATGCGTTTTGGCGATCCCCTGGGGCTTGGCCCTGAAGTATCGCTGGTACTGGCGGTGTTTGCCGAATTCTTTTGTTCCATACTGGTAATGCTTGGAATAGGAACACGTTTGGCAGTAATTCCCTTGATAGTAACAATGAGTGTTGCTGCCTTTATTGCTCATGGCGACGATCCGTTCGGACGTAAAGAACTGGCACTGATGTATCTTGTGAGTTACGTAGTGCTTTTACTTAACGGTAGCGGAAAATTTTCGGTGGACCAGCTATTGGGTAGAAGAAAATAATTCTGCTTCCCTTGCGTTATAGTTTAGTCTGAACGACTACTTCAAAGCCTCAATTTGCAAGCATCGACTGTCAAAAGCCAAATGGCTTAAGTCAATAAACCATCCCTTTAGAATTTGTAAGAATTGAAATGACGTAACATGTGTACCGTGTGCACCTGTATATTTTACAACCATTAAATTAAGACAGATTATGAGAAGGAGAAAATTAGTACTTGCTATTGCAGCACTGGCCGTCGTACTTGCGGCTTGCCAGAAAAACGATTTTAACAGCGACAAGGATCAAAGTTCAGAACTTGGTGTACAACTGAAAGCACTTAATTCGAGTTTTGCGCTTCCGGTAAACACAACCAAATCCGGCGCAATTGCCATGGATTCCATTACCTGGGACAGCGCGCAAATGATTGTTTCAACCATTAAGTTTGAGGCCGAACTGAAAAGCCTGAGTACCGGTCGCGATTCCATTGAAGTGGAGTACAAGTGGCACGGCCCTCAGCTGGTCAATCTGCTGGATACGAACCTCACGCTGGGGAACTTTGTACTTACACCGGCAATTTACGATGAGATTGAACTGAAAGTAAGTGGCGACAAAGAAGACGCCGGCGATGACCCTGTGTTTTATCTTTCGGGAACCTACAAAAGCAGCACCGGAAGCTGGCCCATTGCAGTTGAAGTTTGGGACGACCTGAGTTTTAAAACCGAAAGGGAGGATGTTGAAGTGACCGACGAAGGAATTGACATTACGTCAGAAATTCATATTTACCTGGATGAGCTGATGCTAAATGTTGAACCGGAGGACCTTGACAATGCGCAGCTTAGCGATGGCGTAATCCTGATTTCGAGGGAAGTAAACCGTTCGATTTACGAAACCATTTTTGGAAACTTAAAACGCGACTGCCACGCAGAATACAAATACTGGGGACACAAAAAGAAGAAAGATCATCACGAACATGGTGATGACGATGAGGACTAACTAACTATCATATTATTATTTTCCCCGAGAGCCACCGGTCCGGATTGCAGAAAAAGTGCTGTAAGCTGCCGGTGGCTGTTTTTTATCTCTTCACATGTTAACTATAGGCTATTTAAAGGATCAAAATGAAAATCTGGATGATTACAATATTAGATTAACAATAAAGCTTCTGAATTTTGTGCCTGCCGGCGGCCATACTATTTGGCTTGAACCAAATAGTATGCACAAAGTTCAAGGCTGCTTTTGGTCCTTCCCTTTCGTTTTCATAAAACCTAAGTTCGGACGGGTGATCTCCTTGATTCCTCGGAGCTTCCCGCGCTCACTAAGGTTTTATTTCAACTCCAGGCAATGATCAAAAGAGGCCGGTCCACTTCTGTGTGAACAACAAATTTGAATGCTACCTTCGGAGCTTTGGCCTCGTCCGTCCGCTGATGGGCAGAAAACAAGCTGTGACGACGTTAAAAAATTACTGTTGTTTGAGGAGGTACGACGAGTTCAGTAATTTTAGTCGGCATCGCGTACCTGCCTGCCGGTAAGCAGGGCTTTTTTGAAGGAAGCGGGCGCAGCCTTGGGTTTTCTGTTTACTCTTTGGGCTAAGCCAAAGGGTAAAATCCGCCTGATAAGGCAACAACCTTTTTCACTATGTATACAGTTTATTTAATACCTAAGTTTTCTCCATTGCATATCTAATGTGATCCTATTCGAAGAATCACTATTCCGATACATTCAGCGACCAATTGGGCAGGAACCAGCCCTTCTGATCTTCGTATTTTCTGACATGGGTACTAAATTCCATCCACAATTTCCGGTAGGTATCCTGGTATTTATCGTTTAACATTTTCTCATGTTCCCGCATGGTTAGTGCATTTTCGGCCCTGAACATTAAAATCCACATCGGGGTGTCGTAGCCCATTACAACAGAGTAAATATCCCATTCATCCGTTTCTTCAATGCTGTTGTAAAAGTCGATGTATTTCTTTACCACATCAGCTGCTGCTTTTTCGTGGCCTGCACGCAAGGAAACGAAGGTCCATTCGCAATACCGGTTGTCATTCGTTTGCCCCATATTACCGTTGGGATGATACGACAGGTTTTTCATCCAGTGAATAACCATTTGCCGTGAAGTAGAAAGATCGCGAAATTCTTTATCGGCATCAAAACCGTCAGCTTTCATTTTAGCTACCACATCGCCGGCTTTTTGAAATACACCATCAATACTTCCCATATTCTCAATAGGAACCACCCAGTAAAATGAATTTACCGCAGTCCTGTAGGTGAATAACGGAATATCCAATTCGTGTTTTTTCCAAAGATCCACGGCTTTTTGCTGGGTTTCAATAAAAGCCTGCAAATCTGACGGAGCTACAAACTCCTCCATAACAAAGAAGATTTCGGGCATTGCAGGAGTTTCCTGAGCCCGTGAACTGAACGATACAAATCCTGCGAACAGGATACACAAAGCGATTAATAAAGTCGATTTTCTCATAATACATGATTTTTTTGTGAAGTACGTAACGATACGAAAATCAGACTATAAGGTTTAACGCCTGACAAAAACCGGAGGAGTGATGGATTGAATGATCATTGAATATTCCCCACCCCGCTGAGGAATGGTGGCCCCGATCCGTCAGCTGACGGACGGGGACGGATTGGTGCTTCAACGAATCAATCTTTTTATATCTTTAAAGTCGCCTGACATAAAAACTAAAACCATGTATAAAACCACAATTTATGTTATTGCTTTGGTAATCCTACTTTTCGCAGGATGCAAACCAACAACTTCTCCAGGTTCCAAAGATGATTTTGCAAAAGGCGCCGACATCAGCTGGTTGCCGCAAATGGAAGCCAGCGGCTATACCTTTTACAACGAGAATGGTGAAGCTGAAGACTGCTTTCAAATCCTGAAAGATCATGGGATTAATGCCATTCGTCTGCGAACTTTTGTCGATCCTTCCGATAATCCGTTTAGCGGACACTGCAGCAAAGACGAAACCGTTGCCATGGCCCTTCGCGCTCAGGAATGGGGTATGAAAGTGATGCTCAATTTTCATTACAGCGACAGCTGGGCCGATCCCGGGAAACAACGAAAACCCAAAGCATGGGTAGGTCACGATTTTCCCACGCTGCTGACCGATTTGTACGATTACACGTACGATGTGATGTCGGCACTAAAAGATGCCGGCGTAACTCCCGAATGGGTGCAGGTGGGCAACGAGATTCCGGGTGGCATGATCTATCCTGAGGGCAGCACCGACAACTGGCCTCAACTGGCGCAACTCATCAACAAAGGGTACGAAGCCATAAAAGCGGTTAGTCCGCAATCCATCGTTATTCTGCATGTCGACCAGGGGAATAACAACGAGCGTTTTCGCTGGTGGTTCGATGCTGCCGAAGCCAACGGTGCAAAATACGACATGATTGGCCTTTCGTATTATCCCTACTGGCTGGAAGGACGACCCGATTACACCGAAAATATCGACGATCTGGCTGCCAACCTCAACGACATGGCTTCGCGTTACAACAAGGATGTAATGGTGGTGGAAGTGGGAGGCATCGATACCATGGTACAAAACACCTACGACATGCTCGTGACTGTGCAGCAAAAAGTCAGGGAAGTGCCCAACGAACGTGGCAAAGGTGTATTCTACTGGGAACCGGAAGGTGCACGCAGCTGGAGCCGCTACCCGCTTAGCGCCTGGGGCGACGATGGCAAACCCACCAAGGCCCTGAAAGCTTTTTTAGTAAAGGATTAGCAACATTACCTTACCACTTTCGAAACGGTCTCCCGCAAACATTGGCTATTTTCGCGCATTATCTGTTTGATAACAGATTGCTAATCTTCTTTTTCCCTTCTTGTTTGCTGAAAAATTTTAGCTTTGCAGCTAACTAACATTTTACCAATGGCAACTAATCAGAAATACGGCATTATTATACTGTTATCTATTTTATGTATTCTGCCCGCTAAGGGTTTTTCAAACCTGCACTGGGAAAGCGTTTTCTATCCCGATACTATTTTTCAATATGCTTTAAGCAACAACGGAGCTCCAAATAGTAACTGGCGCAATGTTGATTTCGATGCAACGGGATGGAGTGAAGGGAAAGGCGGGATCGGTTATGCCGATAACGACGACAATACAATTATTGAACAAACAAACGCGCTCTTTTTACGCCGTACTTTTTCGATCCACGATAAAGCTGAAATTCAGACCGCGCTTTTAAGCATCGATTACGACGATGCCTTTGTAGCTTACCTAAACGGACAGGAGATTGCCCGCTCGGCCGGACTTTCAGCAGGATTTCCTGCTTTCGACGAGATTTCAACTGTTAACCACGAAGCCCGGATTTACCAGGGCGGAAATTACGAGTCGTTTCTTATTGATAAAAGCAAACTCAACGAACTGTTACTCACCGGCACGAATGTGCTGGCTGTTGAAATACACAATTCCAGTGTCAACTCTTCTGATATGTCTTCTACTTTGCTTTTGTCGGTTGAAGTCGATTCCGAAGAAAGGCGCTATCTACCTATGCCCGGGGGCATTGAAATCCCACTGGTATTTTCCAGTTCCAATCTTCCCATATTCGTGATCGATACCAAAGGGCAGACCATTGTGGACGAACCCAAAATAAACGGACACCTTGGAGTAATTTTTAACGGTCCCGGAAAAAGAAACAACCTGAGCGATCCCTTTAACCACTATGATGGAACCATTGGTATTGAACTGAGAGGAAACTCAACAATGGGCTACCCGAAAAAGCCTTATACCTTTGAAACACGCCTCGAAAACGGCGATAATAACGATGTTGCCTTGCTTGGTTTCCCGGAAGAGAACGACTGGATATTGAGGGCCTCCTACATCGACCATACCTTTTTACGTAATCCCGTGGGGCATGAGCTGTCGCGCCGTGCAGATCACTGGTCGAGCGGAAACAAACATGTAGAGGTGGTGCTGAACGGCGAATACCAGGGCATTTATATTTTGCTTGAAAAAATAAAACGCACCAAAAACCGGCTCAATATTGCCAAGCTAAAACCCGAGGATATTTCAGGAGAGGAACTCACCGGGGGATACATCTATGAAATCGCCGGACAGTACGATGATTTTGGACAGGCACGGCGCCTGCGTTACCCCGATATGGATGAGGTAATGCCTGAACAGCTGGCCTATATCAGAAAATACGATGACGATTTCCGTTTTGCGATGCAGCAGTTTAATACCGATAATCCCGGGGATTTGTATGCCCAGTGGATCGATCTACCCAGTTTTGTCGACTTTTTGCTGGTAACCGAAGCCACCCGCGACCCCGACGGTTATGGATGGAGCTGCTATTTCCACAAAGATAAAGGCGGAAAATTAAAGGCCGGACCGGCATGGGATTTCGACCAGTCGATGCACAATTCTACTTACCGCGATGGCGATCGCTGGTGGGGATGGAGCATCGATTACAACTTTTGGCCCGATCCTGCTTTTTACCAGATGATGATACATGAGCCTTACTTTCAGTACCAGATGAAAAAACGCTGGGAAACCTTACGGCAAAACGAGTGGAGCACCGAAAATATGTTCCAGTACATTGATTCCATTGCTGCCAACCTGAGTGAAGCAGCAGACCGGAATTTTAAAAAATGGCCCAACCTCGGAAAATGGATCTGGCGCGAGCTACCCGGTTTCGAGCTGCTCGACACCTACGACAAGCAGGTCAACAGCATGAAAGAATACCTCATAAAACGCTGGAACTGGATCGACGACGAAATGGCAAAAGTTTCGGTTTACGTGGTGGTGGAAGAAATTCAGAACGATACTGAATTGCTGATGTATCCCAACCCGGCCACCGATCATCTGAATGTCGACCTTACGCTCAACAGCAGTGAAGAGGTAACGCTTACCATCTTTAACAACCTGGGGCAGGCTGTTCATCAAATCAAACCCGGCTTATTGATTAACGGGAATAATCATACACATATCGACCTGCCCTCATCCATGAATCCGGGTGTTTATCTGTTGCAGGTGCGTATAGGAGATCAACAGGTACTCACGGAGCGTTTCATCAAAAGGAACTAACCTGCCTTATTGGCGAGGATCAGTTGCGCTCTGCTTAAGCATCGGTTCTCTGCCCCTGTTCCCTTGCTTTCAACCCTTAAAGTCGAGTATTTGTCGAATAATATTCGTATTTCAGCTTGTTCACGGTAATTTCAGGAACTGCATAAAAAAATAACCGTTAATAATCACTAAGCTGATATGAGACTTGATTTTAAAAAGGAGCTGAATGTATGGGGATTGTATTTCCTGACAATTTTTATAAGCATCTATTTTCATGAACTGGGTCACTGTATTCCTGTTTGGGTGAAAGGAATCAGGGCTATACCAACGCCTGCCAAAGAGTACATTCTGGAAACAATTCCAGCCGATCTGCAGCAGAAGGTATCACTGGGTGGTATTATCGGAACCGTGTTGATTACCCTTGTTGTAATGGTTTTATTCCTGGTCAAAAAGTTCAAATACAGTTCTGCTGTTTTGGCGGGTGTTCTGGCCATGCCCGGAATGTACACATTTCGGTTTTTCCTGGTGGGAAGAGGACATGATGCAAGCGAATTTCAGGAAGCCCAGGCAGCGTTGGGCGCAGCTTATGAGGGGCATTTAATCGATTGTTTGTTTCTTGCGCTGTTTCTTGCAGGAATTGCCTTATGGATATTCAAATCGCAACCCAAACTCCGGATTACCGGGCGGCTGGCCATTGGTTTTGTACTGACTGTAATTTTTGTGATCATTCACCAGGTTGTTAACAATGCTATATTCGATCCTGTTTTTCTGTAAAACTTTTTTATTTCCCTCAAAGGTTTCCGTTGTTCAGTCCCCCCTCATTGTTCTTCATTCTACTGGCGACTTAAAACTATGATTGTCAACATCCAAATCAACAAAGATTTTCTTACTACCTTTAAGCACCATGCACTGGATCAATCAAATACAGGCCTTATTCCACCCGGAGCGCTACCACGGCTGGTTGCGTTCAAAAAAGTATTTCGAAGGCTGGTACTACAAAATAGTTTCGGCCAACGAGCAACATGCCTTTGCTTTTATTCCCGGAATTGCCATGGACGAGCAAGGTGGGGCGCATGCTTTCGTGCAGGTGCTCGACGGCAAAGCACAAACAGCCGAATACATTAAATTTCCGGCGAGTGCTTTTTCTGCCAGTGCAACTTCGTTCGAAATAGGAATAGCCGGTAATCAATTTACAGGCAACTTTATACAACTCGACCTTGATAATTATTCTGGGATACTGCAGTTTAAAAATCCTGTTCCATGGCCAAATAAGTGGTATTCTCCCGGAATCATGGGACCTTATACTTTTGTGCCCTTCATGGAATGTTATCATGGCATCATCAGCATGGATCATGAGTTGAATGGCACCTTAAAAATCGGGGGTAAAAACATCGATTTTACGGGCGGACGGGGTTATATCGAAAAAGACTGGGGCCACTCCTTCCCTTCGGCCTACTTCTGGATGCAGTCGAATCATTTTTCACAGCCCGGCATATCCTTTAAAGCTTCAGTTGCTAAAATTCCCTGGCTGCGCAGTTCTTTTGTCGGCTTTATTGCCGGATTGTATTTTAACGGAAAGCTGATTGAATTCACCACCTACAATGGCACCAAACTGCTGCACTCGTATGCCGACAGCCAAAAAGTGATGCTGCTGATGGAAAACAAACAATACCGGCTGAAAGTAATGGCACACCGCGACAACGCCACTGAGCTGGCCTCACCGATTGCCGGTATCATGGAGGGCCGCATCAGCGAAAGCATGACTTCTGAGCTGACAATCTCACTCTCCGAAAGAAGCAACGGCAAAAGCCTTTTTCACGATACCGGCCGCAACGCCGCACTTGAAATTGCCGGAAAAATCGACGAAATCATTTTTGAGGATCCGAATTTTTGATGAGCATTCGCTAACGGAAACCTGTCCTGCCTATCGTTTGCAACCAGGGATCTTTATTCTAACAGATTGCTTTTCCATTATCCCGAAGGAATTAAATAGGAATAACCCCGGGTTTCAACCCGGTGAAGAAGTCAAGGTTTTTTGTTATCCCTGAAAGGGGTGAATAATCCTTTTATCCCTCATTGGTGCACATTCAACCACTTCGTGGCTGTTTCGTATTCGGCATTGTCCCACGGGTTTCACCCGAGGTTATTCAAATTTTACCACTTCGTGGCAATTACTTGTCCACCGCCTTATATTCACAAATGATTGTCATTGCGAGGAGGAACTGCTTGTCCCGAATACTCGGGAACGAAGCAATCTTCTCTGCGACTGCAAACTAATCCCTTCCCCCTTGTTTTTCCCCAACCTCTTCGTAAATTTAATGAAGCATTCTCAGAACACCGACTTATGAACAACACATCCCGGCCTATTTTCACGTTTTGCCTGAGCATTGTATTTGCGCTTATCGTCTTTCAGATAAATGCACAGGAAGAAAACAAAACCCGGCTTCTGATATCGGGGCAGGTGATGACGGATGCCGGTTACAATTTCAACCAGATCAATCCCGATTATTTCGATGTTATGCGCCCCACGCAACTGCCAGCTTACAAAAACGAATATGGCAGCGATGGCAATGTATTTTTTGGGGTGCGGCAATCGTTGTTTCGGGTACAGAGTTTTACGCCTACCAAATACGGCGAGCTCATGATCCATTTTGCCTTCGATTTGTTTGGCTCGGGTGAAAATGCCGACGAAACCACCTTTCACCTGCTCTATGCCTGGGCCGAACTGGGTATGTTTGGAGCAGGACGCAACTGGAGCCTCTTCAGCGATGTTGACGGCTTTCCGAATATGCTCGAATACTGGGGACCGGTGGGCCTGTCGCTGTGCAAAAATGTACAACTGCGCTTTATGCCTTTACGAGGCGACGACTACCTGGCCTTTGCCCTCGAACAGCCGGGTGCGAGTGCCGACGAAGGAGTTTATGGCGACCGCATCGAACTATCGGATGTAAAGCCCAGATTTAATATCCCCGATTTTGCGGCCGAATACCGGATGACACGCCACTGGGGTTATGCCGAAATTGCCGCGGTACTGAGAAAGATCGAATGGGTGGATCAGGGTAACGAGCCTTACGACCTTAGCGGTAAGGTTTGGGGCTGGGGCTTTAACCTGAGTTCGAACCTGAACCTGAACGAAAACAATGTGCTGCTGCTGCAAACAGTTGGCGGAAAAGGTATACAAAACCTGATGAACGATGCCCCCACCGACATCGGTATAAAAAACGATTTCAGCAATACCTTGCGCCCCATAAAAGGTGTGGCGCTGCCCCTTTACAGCTATTCGTGCTACATCAACCACCACTGGAATAAAAAGTGGAGCACTGACGCAGGCTACTCAGCCATACATACTCAAAACTCCGACGGACAGAAACCTGAAGCTTTTCGTAACGGGCGTTATGCCAGTGCCAACCTCCTCTATACCCCTCTAAGCAACGTGATGGCCGGGATTGAGTTGCAATGGATCGACCGCGAAAACCACAGCGACGGCTGGAACACCTCGGCCACCAAAGTTCAGTTGTCATTTAGGTATAGGTTTAGTCAGAGGCTTTAAAGGGAGAGCTTTGAGCTGCGAGCCGTGAGCTTGTAAAACTTCTTCATTGAAAATTGCCCTAAAAGAATTAAACTCAAATAACCCCGGGTTAAAACCCGGGAAAGGTACATCAAAGGTAGAAAGGCTCATCTGATTAAAGCGTTTGAAAAGCGAAGCATGCATGAGCCGCAAAGATAAGCGTTTGTTGTACAAGCGTTGATTTTACTACCCTGGTATGTGTTGTTGTTATTACAACCACCTCCCACCCCGAATTCTCAGGGCGTACTCCTCCTTCGTAAGGAGGAGAAATTCTTTTTCCAAAATAGTTAAACGGACTGAAAAACAAAATCCCGGTACGAAAATTTCCCCCGCCTCAACAAATCAGACATACCGCTTTGTTTCTCCGTCAGCTGACGGACGAGGACGGGGTGGTGCCTCATCTATTCCGTCTTTTCCAAATAATCCTTCAACCATTTATTGGTTACGCTTTTGGGCCGGATTATGGGCTGATTCAGTCCCAGTGCTATAATGCTCTGTGCACAGAACCCAAAAGTGCGCGAGATCCCAAACATCACGGTATAGAAATCAAAATGCGTGATCCCGTAATGGTAAAGCAGGGTTCCCGAAATGGCATCCACGTTGGGATAGGGATTGGCCACCTTTCCGCCTTTATAGCTTTTCAGAATGTCGGGCACCACATGGTACAGTTTCTTTACGGTTTGCAGGTAGGGTGTATTCGGGCAATGCCGGTTGCCAAACTCCATAAAGGACGTAAACCGCGGGTCGGTGACACGAAGCACAGCATGCCCGTAACCCGGGATTACCCGCCCGACATTTAGCTCTTCCTTAACAAATTCACTGAGCTGGTTGGTGGAAGGCGATTCCCCGAAATGCTCATGAATAGTATGGATAAACTTCAGGCATACCTGGTTCGCCAGTCCGTGAAGCGGCCCCGCCAGTCCGTTTAGCCCTGCCGAAGCGGCATAGTAAAGGTTCGACAGCGCCGAATTCACCACCCTCGACGTAAAAGCACTTACATTTCCGCCTTCATGATCGCAGTGCAGCACCAGGTACAAACGCATGAGCTCGGCACACGAGATCCGCGGATTCACACCCAGCATATTCGCCAGGTTACCGCCAAGGTCGAGTGAAGGATTATAGGCAATGGCTTCCTCGTGCAGCAGATGAATACGGTAAATTGCCGCCGCTATCGTTGGCAGTTTGGCCAGCAGGTTAAGTGCATCTTCCAGGGTATATTCCCAAAATTCCGATTTTGAAATTTCCCCTGCCGCATACTTCCGTTTAAACACTGAAAGTCCTTCCATCGCCAGTATGCACATGCTGAACATGGTCATCGGATGCATCCCGGCAGGCAGATTACGGATGAACGACCACATGTAGTGCGGTAATTCAGCACGCAAACGAAATTCCTCCTTAAGCTCCTCCAGTTCGAATTCGTCGGGAAACTTACCCGCACAAAGCAGGTAAAAGATCTCTTCGGGTAACTTGTCCTCAAATTCAGGAATCGCATAATTGCTGATGAACAATCCCTGGTAAGGATCTACAAACGAGGTATTGCATACCAGGGCTGTCAGTCCCCGCATTCCGCCTAGTACCTGTTTGAGTTTGACTTCACCAAGGCTGCAATCCGGGTGTTCTTTTAGCAGCACCGATATCTCCTCTCCCAGGAAATCTATTCGCTTTTTGACATTGTTTTTTAGTAGTTCCATGGCCGATCATTTTTTGTTTTTAAACCTCATTCTGTGCAGGAAAGGTTAATCGTGTGCCGGGAGCAGGTGGGGGTAAATGCTGTTTTATTTTTTACTGTTTCAGCTGCCTCAGGGTTTCACGGATGGCTGAAGTTCGGACTTAAGAGAATTAAACTTGAAACACGAACATTTCCCCTCCAAAAATCAAAATTACCGCTTTGTTTCCCCCTGCAGGGGGAAATGTCAGCGTACGGACCGGGCGAGGCCGACAAAGGGGGTCTAAGGAGGGGTGGCCCCGATCCGTCAGCTGACGGACGGGGACGGGGTGGTACATAAAAAGATTAACATATCAACCACCTACCCCTCGTTTGCAACGAGGGGTAGGTACGGAACAGATTGCTTCTCCCGAGTACTCGGGATCGAAATGACGTATGCGATATTAAGTATTGGGCAGCGGACCACAAGTTTCCCACTCCCAACAAAAAACCATATGGTCCGCTGCCTTGTATTTACTAATGACAGTCATTGCGAGGGAGTTTGCGACCGAAGCAATCTTCTTGTAACTTTAACCCAAATTCTCCGATTCATGAAAAGAGAAGCTTATATATACATTCTTACAAACGCCGAAAACAGGGTTCTCTATGTTGGCGTTACGAGTGACCTCACCAAGCGAATTCAACAACACAAAAAAGGGATTTTCAAGAATGCATTTACATCTAAATACAAGGTGAATAAATTGGTTTATTTCGAATTATTTCAGGATATCAATGATGCCATTGCGCGTGAAAAACAATTAAAGGCAGGTTCCCGTCAGAAAAAAATTGATCTCATTAATCGTCTGAATCCTGAATGGACTGACTTAATGATTAAAGAATAGATTGCTTCTCCCGAGTCCTCGGGATCGCAATGACGCGCGATAAGGGTGAAACAGGCAGCGGACCACAAGTTTCCCAATCCCAACATAAACCACATGGTCCGCTGCCTTTTATAAACTAATAATTGTCATTGCGAGGAGGAACTGCTTGTCCCGAATACTCGGGAACGAAGCAATCTTTTAATCACCCCTTAGTCGATCCTGTGCCCGTATACGTCATATTTATTTGTCGATCTACCCCAAAAAGCCCTAACTTATAACGCAAAGCACAAAATATGAAGATTCTTATTGTGGGAGCAAGCGGCGCAACCGGGCGGCTGCTGGTAAACGACCTATTACAGCGCGGAGAAAAAGTAACGGCGGTAGTACGCTCAACCGAAAAGCTAGGTGATTTACCCGCTAACAAAAACCTGACTGTGGTTGAGGCGGCTGTTCTCGACCTTAGCGATGAAAAGCTGGCCGAACTCGTTCGGGATTGCGATGCCGTAGCTTCGTGTCTGGGCCATAACCTCACCCTGAAAGGCATGTACGGAAAGCCACGCCGCCTGGTAGCCGATGCCACCCGCCGCTTGTGTAAGGCCATTGAGGCCAACAGGCCCGAAAAGCCGGTGAAAGTTGTTCTCATGAATACTTCGGGCTGCCGGAACCGCGATTTAAACGAGCCCCTGAGCTTTGCCGAAAAAATAGTGGTTGCGCTGCTAAGTACGCTGCTGCCTCCCTATACCGACAACATACAGGCGGCCGAATACCTCCGCACCCAAATCGGGCAGCAGCACCCGCACCTTGAATGGACAGCCGTACGCCCCGACAGCCTGATCGATGCCGACCTCGTAAGCCCTTACTCGGTACATCCTTCGCCCATCCGAAGTGCACTGTTTAACCCGGGAAAAGTAAGCCGCATAAACGTAGCCCGTTTTATGGCCGAACTGATTTGCGACGCTCCCACCTGGAACCTTTGGAAAGGACAAATGCCACTGATCTACAGCCGCGAGGTTTAGGGTATAGATTGCTAATGACCAGTGACTGCCAACTGCGACTGAATACTGATCACTTTTGCCTTTCTACTTTTGCCTTTTGCCTTTTGCCCTTCTACTTTTTACTTTTTACTTTAGAGGTATGGCCGACCTACATAACCGGGCAACCCCAGCCCGAATGCTTCAGTCAGGCGGGCGTTCGCACACTATGAGCCGCATTAAGGGCAAAAACGCAAAACCCGAAATAGCAGAGCAATACATGCCCGGATCATTCGGGTTGGTTCTGATGATTATCGCAGTGATTTAAAAAGTTATATTTACACAGAGCCCTAATTGCGCCGGTTGCCTGAAGCCTGAAACAGCCGATGTATTAAACTTAATCAGCGCCACCTCCACTTTATTTCTGCGAGTGGCGCCGTGTATCCAAAATGGAATACCGACAGCAGTGGACCCCATGCCTAAAAACATTAGCATGCCCCCGGTCACATAAAGTCCGGTATCGGATTCATCCCAATTCCAAAAATCACTAAATGCAGCGGCGGCTATAATCGTACCAACAGTAAAAGCGCCAACTCCGGAAAGGGTTAATATTTTACCGGCTTTTAAATTTGCCTCGGCCCGCTGCAGGGCATAATTCAGTTGTGCCTGGCTTAAATCGTCGATGCTGTTTACATTAAACTGGCGCGAATACCATTGCCCCTGTACATTTAAGAAAAGAAAGCCGAGTACAGCCAGTACCAATAGTTTTTTCATTGCGTAGGTTTTAAAGGTGATGTTGAAAACAGTCCAAAGTCCTGCCCCGTAAATGCCCCGGTGTTATACCAGACTCTGTGCTGTAATTTTTCTGCTCATACGGCAATACCTCCCCAAAGGTTTGCTTTCGTAAAGCAGGCAAACTATTAACGGGCTAAAGTGCAAAGCCCGGCAACAACGAATTGCCTGCTACCACCGAAAACTGTAAACTTTCTTCCCTAACTTTGAACGCTGAACTTTAAACTCCAAACACTTTTGCCTTTTCTCTTTTCCTTTCCACTTTTGCCTTTCTATTTTTGCCTTTCTACTTTTACCTTGTTTCTTTTTACTTTTGCCTTGATTATGGCTGACGTACATGATAAAGCAACGCGCTCCTACAACATGAGCCGCATTAAGGGCAAAAACACCAAACCCGAAATGTTAGTGCGGAAATTTCGAATGTTACTTATAGTCCGTTGACTAGCACGACTTTCTTTCATTCATTTGTGAATGAAAAAACATAAAATCATTATCGAATATTTATATCGCGATGCGGGCAACTATAAATTGTTTGAAGAAGCAGAAATCGCAAATCCAAACAACCTAACGCTTCAAGAATTTGAAAAGTGGTTTAATGATCGATTGATTGATGGATTATATTTTATTCCTCATGACTTTGGATTAATTAAACCCCAGTTTCCCGCTTATAATCCAGAATTGGATCATGATTGGTGCGAATTTATTTTGTTAAGACAGTCAAATGAATAAACATAGTCAGGCCACTATTTCTGCTCTTGAAATATTTCTCAATTCTGATCAACCAACTACTTGTCCCCAATGTGGCGTAAGAACAGAACCAATTTTAAATTTGTCTGACTCAGAACTAATCTATCAAGTTAACATCTGTTTGTCACCTATATGTAGTTTTATCTTTCTAACATCTGACAGCTAGGACTTTTAATAAAAATTCTATTAGTTTTATGCTAATAAACTTTTCCGAGCATGTCACAGAGAAAACCATGGTCCAAAGCTGAATTAATTTTAGCATTCAACTTATATCTAAAAATACCATTTGGTAAATTTCATCATAGCAATACTGACATTATCAGATTGGCAAAACTAATAGGAAGAACTCCAAGTGCAGTATCAATGCGTTTAAGCAATTTTGCAAGTGTTGACCCATACCATCAGGAAAGAGGGATTAAAGGTTTGACTGGAGGAATAAAGCAAGTTCAGCCAATTTGGGATGAGTTTCATGAAAATATGGAAGAACTTGTTTTTGAAAGTGAGCGAATTCTTGCAGAAATACAACAAACTACAATCGAAAATAAATACGCAAGCATCTTAAAAGGAACTGAGAATCTCAAAGGAAAAACAAAGCTTAGAGAAGTTAAAACCAGAGTAAATCAAAAGGTTTTCCGGGATATCGTTCTTGCCAACTATCAAGGTAGTTGTACCATTACAGGATTTTCGAATACCGATTTTTTAATTGCAAGCCATATTATTCCGTGGGCAAAAGATGTTGAAAACCGATTGAATCCACAAAATGGATTACTACTAAATAATTTGCATGATAAGGCTTTTGAGAATGGTTATTTGGCAATTGATAAGAACTACAAAATTTTAATCTGTTCTGAATTTCGAAAATCGAAAGACATATTTATTCAACAATATTTCTCAGATTATCACAATAAAGAAATCAAGCGACCAGAGCGTTTTTTGCCAAGCTCACTCCTTTTAGAAAAACATCGGGAGGAAAAATTTTTACGATGAATACAGTTCTCAAAAGTATCCTCTCCTTAAACCAAGGCGTTACCAAATACGGTAAAGCGCCTCACAAGCCAATTCTTTTATTGGCGGTGATCGATCTGTTCGAAGAAGGAGAAGTTTCTGAAAATTGGATTGAAATTACCGACGATTTAGTTCAGCACTTTCTCGATAATTGGAGCGTATTGGTAAAAACACCTCATGTTGCAACTTTTGCACTTCCTTTTTTTCATCTGAAAAACGAAAAAGGTCAGTTTTGGAGACTGATTACTTACCCCGGTAAAGAAATACCTACAACAAATAGTAATTCAATAAAAAGTTATAGGGCTTTAACCGAAACAGTGTGCGCGGCCACACTTTCTGATGAATTATATATTGCCTTGTCCGATCCGATAACATGTGAGAAGATAAAAGCCGCAATTCTCGAACACTATTTTGACATTCGTAAGTCAACACAATACCAAAGACAAGAAGTTTATTCAGCTAAAATTAAGCAACAAATACTTTACGATCCGGAACAGAACTACGCACGAAAAGTAAAACAAACAATTGAAGAACAACCCAAAGAAATACGAGATGAATTCGTTGTAATGCGAAGTTCTGTATTTCGAAAAGCCATTTTGGAAGTATACGACAATCAATGTGCTGTATCAGGATTGAAGGTAGCCGATTCAAAAAACCGTTCACTTGTTGATGCTTGTCACATTACACCCTTTGCTGAGAGCTATAACGATTCAATTAGAAATGGCTTAGCGCTTTCTCCTACTTTTCACAGGGCTTTCGACCGTGGTTTAATTGCCATTTCAGATCAATACAGGATTTTAGTTCATCCTAAACTGAAAGACTACAAACCTGAAGCTGGCATAAGACAATTCGAAAACAAGGATATCTTTCTTCCTTCCAACACTAAATTTCATCCATCAGTGAATCACCTTCGGGAGCATCGCTCAAAATTCGGATTCTGAATCGAGATATTCTCGAACCTCCCTCTACCCCTCGTTTGCAACAGCCTGCCCCGAACTGATCGAGAAGGGGTAAAAAGCAAGTCGATTGAATCGACAGAGAAAAACAGCCTTATACTATTCATACAAAAGCTTGAAGTTTCTTATCGTTAAAAAACGATAAACCCGAAACCCCTCGTTACAAACGAGGGGTAGAAGAGTTTTGCCAGCATCAGCCTTTGCAACCATTTCAACCCACCAACGTAGCCTGTAATATTATTAACAGACCTTAGGGTCTTAAATAGAAAGATTATGGCAAAGTACCTGGTTTGTGGCAAATACATTGGCGAAGGAGTAAAGGGATTGTTGAGTGAGGGCGGCTCGAGCAGGCGTTCGGTGGTTCATAAACTGGCCACTTCGTTGGGAGGAACGGTAGAAAGTGTTTATTACGCCTTTGGCGAATACGATATTTACGGCATTGTGGATATGCCCGACAGCAGCAGCATGGCGGCCTTTTCGATGCGGGCATCGTCGAGCGGACTGGTAAGCGTTAGCTGCATCCCGCTGATGACACCCGAAGATATTGACGAGGCGGCTAAAAAAACAGGAGAATACCGCGCTCCCGGTGTCGACTGGCTGCCCTAAATGTACTAACGGAGCAGTGCAGCAAGCATCGCCGGAAGTTTATAAACAGCCCGTATCCCTTAGTACAGAGGGCTTACAGCGATTTTAGGATTTGTTCGTAACAATTATTTCCTTGTCCACAGGACTTCGGGACTTGTCCGGAGGAACAATTTCCTGGTCCACCATAGACATTTTCTATGCCAGAGATATTATTTCTTAGGAAATATCGATGATTTCCTTGTCCGGCATCGTTCTTACCTTGTCCGGAGGCTTCATTTCCTTGTCTTGAACGATGGTGGAGCAGTCCTGCGAAATAATTTCCACGGCCACGGCCCCTCGGGACAACTCCCCGCACGAAAGTTTCCCCTCCTAACCGAGGAGGGGTGGCCCCGATCCGTCAGCTGACGGACGGGGGTGGCAAAAAGAAGCAAAACCCCCTGAATTAAATCAACCACCTCCCACAGCCACCGTAAACTCCGGCTGCGTACTCCTCCTTTAAAAGGAGGAGAAAATTTGTTTTTCAATATAATTTCTGAAGTACAGGATAATAACCGTACTACGAAAGTTTCCCCTCCTCACCGAGGAGGGGCGTCAGCGACGATTGATTGATCTGGTATACCTTTCACTATTTCGCTGACGGGGTGGTGCTCAACTCCACTATTCCGCCTTACAAACTGGGGGGTGGTGCAATCCACAAAAATCACATAACTTTGAAAAACGATGAAACTCCACAACCGCAAATACCTGAAGAACGTTCGTAAACATCTGCGAAATCATTCAACTGCCGCAGAAGCTGAACTTTGGAAAATAGTTAAACAAAGAAAGGTAGGTGGTTTTAAATTCCGAAGACAACATTCGGTTGGCAATTACATTGTCGATTTCTATTGCCCTGAATTAAAACTTTCCATTGAACTTGACGGCGAACCACATGCCAACCTTTATCAGATTGCAAAGGATGAAGAAAGGGATAAATGGCTCTCTGATCATGACATTACAGTCTTGAGGTATGAGAATCGCTGGGTATTTGAATACCCGGAAGTTATACAACAGGATATTCTTGATTTTGAAGGAGGTAAGTAGATTTATCAACCACCTCGACCTTTTGCTCCTACGTCACAAAAGCCCACTCCTCCTGCCCAGGAGGAGAAATTCTGTTTTCAATTTTACTTTTTGAAGTATCGAATTAATATCAAGCACGAAAGTTTCCCCTCCTCGGTGAGGAGGGGTACGGACGGCAGCTGACGGACGGGGGGTGGTGCGCAATTCTACTAATACAACCACCTCCCACAGCCTCCGTAAACTCCGGCTGCGTACTCCTCCTTTAAAAGCCTGCCTGCCGGTAGGCAGGGAGGAGAAAATTTGTTTTTCAATATAATTTCTGATGTACAAGACAATAACTGCAGTACGAAAGACATCTCTACCCCTCGTCTGTGCCGAGGGGTTAATAGCCTGTCGATTGTATCGACTTTAAAATACGTGCTGAGTGATGTTTGCTTGATTGTTGTTGCAAACGAGGGGCTCGTTGTGCACATGAACAAAAACCGCCTCCCGAATCTTATAGAAAGGATAGCCAGCGAATTAAACAAAAGGAGAACAGTAAAATGGAAAAGACCCAAACACCGCTTTCAGCTAAACGTATTTACAGGATAAAATGTCAGGGATTTACCGCTTACAGCGATGAAGAGATTACGCAACTGGCCTTTGCCAACCGCTTTCCGATGATCATCTGTTTGATTCTGCTGGGAGTGGGTGTGGCGCTGGCGAACATTCCCGTGCTGGTGGTTTTACTGGTGGTATCGGCGTTGTCGATTGTGCTGCCCTACCATGTTTTCGACTACCTGTACAACCACTGGCTGCGGCACAAAATGAACAAGCCAAAGTTACACCGGCGCTCGAACCAGTTAAAATTTGCGTGTTTTCTGGCCACCTCCTGGACCGCCGTTAATATCTACCTGTTTGCCAACGGACACATGACCGCCGGATATATTTCGGGGGCAGCCATGTTTTGTGTTCCCCTGCTGCTTACCACCACCGATTATTGTATTCCTTCGAAGATCTATAACTTTTTGTTTCGGATAAAAATTCAGTAAGCGCTACTCGTCTGAATCCTCGTTTAGACAGATTTGATGATTAGAGAATAGCTTCGGTCTCCGTCGGCTTAAGGAGACCGAAGCAATCTTTCTTCTGTCCCTCGTCTCTATACAAGGAGCAAGTAAACAAAACAGGCCCCTGCATTACTACAGAGGCCTGTTTTTGAGGTAACCGTTTTATTAGCGTGTAAACCGGTAATTGTATCGATGGTTGTTCCCGTAAAGGACAAACTCGAACTCATTATTTTTCAATTTCGACACATCGAAACTGCGTTGGATAGCAAGATCGCTGCCCAGGCTTGAATCGAGTACCAGCCTATTGCCGTTGTAGATCAAAACCGACACATCGGCCTGGTTCGAATTCAGATACGATAACAACACCTTGCCGTTTTTGTATGCAAAATAAGGAGCAAATTCTTCTGCAACTTTCTTAACTGTTACTTTACCGTTGCTTACAGTTATTTCACGCTTCGTAACTGCCTTCCCGCTCTTTAAGCTGAAAGTATAGGTTCCGTCGCTTAACTCCTGTAAATTCAAAACCGACCTGAATTGGGGCGCAGCTTTCGTTCGTTTAAAATAGATTGTTTCACCCCTGGCGTCAAGCAAGGTAATCTCAGTCGGACTGTTAGTACTGGTTTCGGCCGCAACGTATACTTTCGAATCGTTAAGTGCAACCATACTCATTTTAGAAATTTCGGTGGCAAATGCACCGGCTGCTATTACAAGCGCCAGTAGCATTAAAGTAATTGTTTTTGTTTTCATGGCTTTTGCTTTTTGTGAAGCGAATGCTGAAACATTCAACTTCCTGTTTATTTTGTTTTCTGTTTTCGCTTTCGAAACAGGCCGCTGGCTAATCGGTCTTTTCCTGTTTCCTTGTATAAAATTGACACATTAAAACGATTTTCGTTACATGAATTTCGCTGAACGATAAGATATTAAGTATGAACTGCAGGTATTGCAGGCTGAACCGTATATTGCACATATGGCAGTGTGAACATAATTCACCGGTAATTCTTCACTACCCCTCGAATGAGCATGGGGCTAGGTTGAGATTGCTTCTCCCGATAAATCGGGATCGCTATTTACAAATACAGGGCAGCGGACCATAAGAATCATGTTTCCGACAAAAAACTACATGGTCCACTGCCGAATCCCACGATGATCCGTGTCATTGCGAGGAGGAACGACGAAGCAATCTTTTTCAACCTTAATCTCATTACAATGAGAAATAGATTGCTTCGCTACGCTCGCAATGACAGAATCGCAATACAATGAAAGGCAGCGGACCACAAGAAACATGTTTCCGGCAAAAAACTACACGGTCCGCTGCCAAATCCTACTATGAACCGTGTCATTGCGAGGAATCCGTCAGTTGACGGAGACTGAAGCAATCTTCTAATCCTTCTACCTCTGGTTTGCAACGACAGGTTGTAGTAGAGCAAAAACCAGTTGCACGGAACCATCGGACGGATTTCACGTAAACGAGTGAAAATCAAAAATTAACCACCATGAACAAGCTCACATTTTTACTGGTACTGTTGGCAGCCCTGTCATCATGCACCGAAGAATTTCCTTCCAACACCAGCGAATATTACTCGTACACACAACCCATTTTTGTTGGGACCGACAGCATTCTTTACATTGAATATTACGTAAAAGAGAATTCGGGTATCCGGGATCATTCAGGCCCGGTAAGAGAAGCTGATGTCCGTTTTAAAATAATCGACACCAATGGCCAGGACATCGCTACCATCTGGCGGCTGACCGATTCGGATAACCCGGTACAGGATTTTAATTATTGCTATGCCATTAATTATTCGAAAGCCTCGAAAACAATAACAATAGGATACAGCACGGTACTTTATGAAGGAGAATCCAGGTTCAAGATCATGCTGATGGATCTGGACGGCAATATACTTTCAAATGTTGAGGACAGCGATTTGAAGGATATGGCTTACGGGTTTCCGTATCATAATTTTCCGGTGTCCCCGGATGGCGGGTATTATGTTGTAAATAAACTGATAAAAAACACCCAAGCAGCACTTGTAAAAGTATTGGCCGATACGGTTGTAGACTGGAATGCTACTGGTTTGCTATTGAAAAACGAAGCGATTGATTCTGTGCTGACCGAAATTGAAGGGACTGAATTTGCTACCTACTCACACCCCGATGCAAGCCTGTGGTTCGGAACGCAGCACCAGTACCTCGACTTCGACCTCGATACGCTTAAAATCTGCAGGTGGCCCGATTCTTCCATCCTGAGAAAAATACAAATAACAAATGCTAACACATCCGGTTACAGTCCGTATGGCAGCTATGGGTATCAGTCGTATTCTTACATTTATTTTTGGAGTTCATCCATATCGCCCGACCTGAATTACCTCGTTTATTCCGACGGCGGAATTCAATTATTTAACCTGAATACGGAAGAACAGCTTACGCTTGTACCGAGTTACCAGTATTCGTATAGTTCTGAATAGATATGTCTGGAGGATTGTCGTTAATAAAGATGGGCAGCAAGTGATTGCTTCCTCCTTTCGTCAATCGACGGATCGTCGTCGCAATAACATGTTATTTACATATACAGGGCAGCGGACCACGGAAATCATGTTTTCGGCAAAAAACTACATGGTCCGCTGCCGAATCCCACGATGATCCGTGTCATTGCGAGGAATCCGTCAGTTGACGGGGACCGAAGCAATCGCCCTTTAAAATGTCTGCAGATTCTACCACCTCCCCCTGATTCCGCATAGCTACATCAGGGTACTCCTCCTTACAAAGGAGGAGAAAGTTCTTTTTTCAATTCAATTCCATGAAGAACAAAATAAAATCTCCTTCTACCCCTCGTCTGTGCCGAGGGGTTAGCAGCCTGTCGATTGTATCGACATTTAAAATACTTGCTGGGAGCCAACAATGACCATATTGTTTTTCAATGCATTTTTGCGTAAATTATTGTTGCAATTTCTTATCGGTGCCACAGCAAAGCACTGATGTACAAAAACGGTTCTTGTAACCAACCCTTAGCGGTTTGGATGAAAAAAACTTAATTATTCAGGGAATTTAATTAAGGAGCCAAATCCGCATTGCAGCCCATTACCCCATCGCCTTCTTATCGCGTTTTATCTTTCCTTTAAACCAAATTAATAGCCACCAACAGGATGGCCGCTTAAAAAGAATCTTCCCAAAATAAATTAACCCGGAAACTCAGAAAAGCAATTTCTTATCACAACTAACATTCACTAAAAAATCAAAAAGCATGAAAAAACTAATTGTTGGATTACTAATGTTGTTCGCCATTCAATTTGTTTTTGCACAAGAAAAAATTAAAATTGAAAGAGCAGAAGACCTTCCCAAACATTATTACGATCTGAAAGGAAACAAAGCCATGGACTACATCAACAACCGGGCTTTGCTGCTGGAACTGGCCGGTAAACTCGAAGCGAACCTCAGGGACGACCTGGAGAAATACGACATTCAGGACAAAGCGACCCGGCGCGGTTACTATTCCATGTTTTCGGTCATAAGTTTCTTAAAAAACGACTTCGAACCGGCACTCGACGAAATACACGCCGGTAGGAAACTAACCGAAAAAGAATCGGATAAATACATGTGGAACCTCACCGAGGAAGTATACATGAAAACAAAGCTGGAACATCCTGATCTCCCGGAAGAAGCGTTTAAGGCTGCATTCAAAACGAACCTGGAAGCTGCGCTGGAAAAAATGCCTTTTGAAGTGGTCCGTGAAGAAATCGAAGCTATGACCGGATCGTTGGATATTCTCTCGGCTAATCTGTTGCAGGGAATCATCGAAGGACAGTTACAACCCATCATAGACAAGGCCGAAAAGCAGGTCCCCGAATTTGTGGCCAATCAACTTTTGGGACTGCGAATGACTTACGATATGACTCTGCCATATGTGGAGGAGGTGTATAAACCGGTATTTCAGGCTTATTACGATAAAAACCATGTTGAGGTGGAAATGGTGGATATATGGAAGGAACGGGATATTGCCTTTACTAACGACATGAAGCTGACACCGGTGGTGGTAGGAATCTGGGATGCCGGAGTGGATGAATCCGTTTTCCCGGAAAATAACCGCTGGGTGAATAAAGCCGAAAAACCCAATGGCAAGGATGATGACAACAATGGCTATGTAGATGACATAAACGGAATTGCCTACGATATCAACGGCAATAAGGTCAGCGAAATTCTTTTCCCAATTGCGGAAGTTAACAGCAATTATCATCAGTATGAAAAATACCTGAAAGGCCTGATGGACCTGCAGGCCATGATAAAAAGCGAGGAAGCTGATGAATTGAAAAAATACATTTCTGCGCTGACTCCTGATGAAGTTAACCCGTTTGTAGAGAACCTGGGTCTGTATGGCAATTTTTCGCACGGTACCCACGTGGCCGGAATTGCCGCCAAAGGAAATCCGCAGGCCAAAATACTGGCTGCACGATTAACTTTTCCGTACGAGAACATTCCTGCTCCTCCAACCATGGAAACGTCAAAAAACTGGGCGCAGCTATATAAAAATACGGTACAGTATTTTAAAGACAACCATGTCAGGGTAGTGAACATGAGTTGGGGATATTCGCAAAACTATTATGAAAGCGTTTTAGCCATGAATGGGATTGGAGAAAACGAGGAGGAAAGAAAAGCCCTGGCTAAAAAACTCTTTGGGATGGAAAAAGATGCCTTGTATACCGCGATGAAAGATGCACCGGATATTCTGTTTGTGGTAGCGGCGGGAAATGCAAACAACGATGTTGACTTTGCAAATGATATCCCTGCCGGGTTAACGCTTCCGAACCTGATGAAAGTGGGTGCCGTTGATATGGAAGGGAAAGAAACCGGCTTCACCACGATAGGAAAGGGAGTGGATGTGTATTCAAATGGCTACGAGGTGGAAAGTTTTATTCCGGGAGGAGAAACACGTAAATATTCGGGAACATCGATGGCATCGCCTCAGGTGGTGAACCTGGCAGCCAAACTCTGGGCAAAGAATCCGGATTTAAGTGTTGCCGAAGTAAAAAACCTGATTATAAAAGGAGCTACACCTTCGGCAGAAAAACCGGAAATACTGTTGATTTATCCACAACGGTCGCTGGGAATGCTTCAGTAATTACTGGTGCCACAGGCCGGAAAAATGGCATGCACGATGCCAATAAAACTTGATATGCCTGGACGTAGGTCCCCCGGGAAGCTTGGGGAACCTGCGTCCTATTGATAAATAAATCTCCCCGGTAGCTGATACTTTCGCCTGGGAATTGATGAAAAACCATTTTCATTTTCAGGTTAGGATTAAATCCGAAAAGGAAATGAATTTATCAGAACTAAACCTTCGAGGTAAGCGAAACCTCGAAGGTTTGGAAAGGATCAACAAACAGTTTCCCAATTTATTTAACGCCTACACGAACGTATTCTACCCCTCGTCTGTGCCGAGGGGTTAATAGACTGTCGATTGTATCGACATTTAAAATACTTGCTGATTTATGTTTACTTGATTGTCGTTGCAAACGACCTGTTATTTCCCCCTTCCCGAACAATTCGGGACAGGCTGTTGCAAACGAGGGGGAGGTTAGGGCAGCGGACCACAGGAATCATGTTTCCGACAAAAAACTACATGGTCCACTGCCAAATCCCACGATAAACCGTGTCATTGCGAGGGATCCGTCAGTTGACGGAGACCGAAGCAATCGCCCTTTAAAATGTCTGCAGATTCTACCACCTCCCCCTGATTCCGCATAGCTACATCAGGGTACTCCTCCTTACAAAGGAGGAGAAAGTTCTTTTTTCAATTCAATTCCATGAAGAACAAAATAAAATCTCCGTCTACCCCTTTGATCCGGTCTATACCATAAACCGTTTGAACACGGCTTTTACATCGGTGTCGGGCAGCATCAGGCGGTACACTTCGCACAAACGGCATTCTTTGTTTTTGCATTCCTTTCCTTTTTCCGATGCCAGCCAGCAAGGCTGATCATTGGAATAATAGGCATCGCAGGTGTTTCGCGATTTCGATTTGCACCCGGTAATTTTCCAGCAGGGGATTAAGGCCAACTGCGTTTTAATGCCGGCAAAGTTCAGCCCCCGTTCTTCAATACTCTTTTTTATCCAAATCAGCCGCTGAATGTCGTACGCAGAGAACAAATGACGGTTGGTATCCTTTTTATAGGGGATAAGCAAACCCTTATCGATGTATTGCCGGATTGAATGAGCCGGGGTATTCGACAATTTTGCCGCAATACTCAAGGTATAGATGGGTTCTGAATCGTTGTGAAGTATCTGTGACATTGGAATGTGGATTATACGATACAAAAAATCGTAATTCAAAGTTAAGGAATCCAACGATCATTTTCAGGCAATTTACAGCTGTTTGATGACAGTATTGTACAGTACTTAAATTATCCAAACACCTTTTTAACCGCTGAACAACAACCCAATACGAACGTCAAGCAATATTATTTAAATTCATTCTTGATGTAATTATCTGTATCTTTTAATACAGTTTTCGAGAACTTGAATAATCTTAACATCGTTTTATTCCCGGTTTAGGTCTGAAGAACAGAACTGAAATACCTCCACAAACTATAAATCAGCAGCGCAAGATAACCGGGATTTCGGCCTGCGGTTTAATTGGATTACGTTATTGAATTTAGGATAAAAAATAAGATCACCCAATTAGTTGGATAGCAACCGGTAGCTTTTGTTGAACTAAAAACTACAGGTATGAAAAAATTGAGAACATTGCTGTTAGCAGCATGCTGCCTGGGATTGGTATTGGCATGCTCAGAAGCTGTTGACGAGTCGCAAATCGTCGACCTGAAAAGTGGTAACATGTATGGCGCCGATAAAACGGGTGCCGACAAAATGGTGACGGTACCGTTTAAGGCCGAATTCTCGGTATGGCGTGCTATGCCACCGGGCACAGGTGAAGCCTGCGATGATGGTCATTTTAGAGAGACCATGATGGGAGCAGGCGACATTACCCACCTGGGAGAAATGACCACCTTTATGACTTTCTGTGTTGATATGGCAACCAGCGAATATGCCTTAACCGAACTAGGGTATTTTGTTGCCGATAATGGCGACACGCTTTTTATTGATGTTCCATCCGGACAGGTGCTTCCCGGATCGGACATTGATGGTTATGTGGCCCACTTTAACGATACCATGTATTTCATGGGCGGAACCGGCCGCTTTGATGGTGCCATGGGCATGGCCTTAACCAACGCTTATGTTTATGTTGGCGACGGAACAGAATTCAGAACCGATTTCTGGAGCGAAGGACATTTAACATTGAAGAAAGGGAAAAGATAAATCCGGTTAAACACCTCGTAAATTTGAAATAGGACCTTCAAGGTTTCTCTTACCTTGAAGGTCCTCAATTTCTGCGGGCCATACTAAAAATGGTGAATAAAATTTCAGGCAATTGCTGAGGTAAAAATTACAAATTCGAACTATCGAAGGAGTATTCCAACCTGTTTACACGAACCCGAACAATTGGGTGCTTCCTTCGTATAACACAGCATAATTTTTAAATCGTAAACCATTCTGAAAAATTAATTGGATACACAATTATACTAACACTCATTATTCGTTTTGCGCTGTTTGTTCATGCCCATTTAAGTTGTTTCAGACTACCAGAGTACAACTACATTATTCATTTAAACTTTACAACTATGAAAAAATCTGGAGTTCTGTTAGCAACAATGGCAATTCTTCTCTTGATTGCCTCAAGTACCACTGCTCAAATGAAAACCGTGTACACCGGTTCTTACGATTATGTAGATTACATGGTGTGCACCGACGACTTAGTTACCGGAACGGAGTCGTATATAGTAAGCGTTTGGAATAACAAATACCAGTTCAGATATGAAGGAACCTATGTTGGCGAATCGGGTAAAGAATACTCATGGCGCCTGGTTCAAAACTGGAATTGGAAAACGTATAAGGGTAAGGCATATACCGAAACAAATACCGCAATAAGTATTATTAAGTGCGAAGGTGTTCCGATTGCCATGGCCAAAACCACCTACCATATATCCGTAAATGCTCAGGGAGAAGTGACAGTTGAATTTGATAATGGAACCGGCGAATGGATTTGCCTCTAAGCCATTAATATTTGAAATAGGTTTTAAGTAATCGCTAATGTAAAAATGCGTATTAAAACTTTCAACCGCTCCTGTTAGAATCAGGCCTTCAAGGTTACAGTAACCTTGAAGGCCTGATAGTAAGTACCCTTCTACCCCTCGTCTGTGCCGAGGGGTTAATAGCATGTCGATTGCATCGACCTTTTTTGCTGACCATAAATATATATGCTTACAAATTGATTTATGTCGGCTTGTCGTTACAAACGACCTGTTGTTTACCCCAGCCCGAACAATTCGGGACAGGCTGTTGCAAACGAGGAGCAGATTCTAGCGTGCGATGATCATATCGCGTAACGACCAAAGGATGTAGAGCACTTCTTTTTTAGTGTCCTCGCTCATGCCATGATTACCGAGTACCAGCATGATGTCGTCCATCACATGGGTGTATTCCTCACGGCTGATGTTCATCCCTGTGTGCGTTTCTTCCATCGAACGGCCTTTGTATTCGGCCGCTCCTCCGCTACCGGCACTAAAAAAATCGACGGTGTGCTTTTTGATCACAGCCAGCCGTTCGGGCTGCTCGCCATATGGCATAAAACGCGCGCTGATAGCCGGATTTTCCATGTGTGTTTGAACCACCTCGTCGACAATTGCAGTTATCCCGGCAGTTCCGCCCAGACGTTCGAATAAGGTCGCTTTTTCAACTTCTTTTGTTGTTTCCATTTTACAGTATTTTAGTTTGATGAATATCGTTTTACCCGCCTTGTAAAATTTTCATAAAGAAATTTTTATCAGCGTTATAAGAAACTCCTATATGCAAGATGCGTGAAATAAAACCCAAGAGATCCCTCGCCAAATACCCGGGATCAGTTCGGCTAAATGATTTTGCGCACAAAATCAGAGTCTCACTGATTCAAAATTACGGCAGTAGTGTTGAAACAAGTCCCACTTTTGGTTCAAAGGATGACACATTTGGTTCAGGCCGGATATCAGGCCGATGTTACACCCATAAACGCTTATAGGCCGAAGGAGTCAGGCCGTATACTTTGCTAAAACATTTTGCAAAATACGATGGGCTGTTAAACCCTCCGTTATAAGCAACTTCAGCAATGTTGCTGTTCTTTTTATGCAACTGCTCCCTGATACGCTTTACACGGTAGTGCATCAGAAAACCATTGGGAGAAGTACCGATAAGGGCTGTCATTTTCCGGTACAATTTCGATTTGCTTAAAGCCAGGTGCCGCTCGAAATCTACAACGTTCAGGCCGGTATCGGTCCAGGCATTTTCTGTAAATTCAACCAGACCACTTAAAAACTGCTGATCGGCTTCCGACAGCACAAAAATCCGCTTGCCAAAAGAAGTATGATGCAAATTCTCGCTTCGGTACAGATCGTTAATTTCCTCGGAAATGCTGATCCCGGCATTCAGAAAACACATGCTTTCGGCCAGCTTTACGGTATCTTCGAACAGGGCCTTTTTTTCGGTGACAGGAACTCCGGCACTCAATCCGATTTTCAGATCAGGTAGTTCGTCCACTGCTTTTCCCTTAACTCCCGACTCAAGCTGAAGCGCGCACTCTACAGCTTTTGTAACTGAGGTAAACGATACCAGAAAACGGTTTTCCTTATTGCTTACAATCCGGCCTCCAAATTCCGGAACCGTTTCACTGATGTGCTTTTTGTAGTTTTCGCTCTGCCGTTGAAGCAACTCTTTACTGTAGTCTTTATACGAATTCAAAGCCGGTTCAATGGCCATTATAATCCGGAAAGCAGGATCGTTAATGATGTTCAGGCGGGTATCTTTGGCTTTTACGGGATCCTCTATCCTGCCCAGAAATGATTCAACAATAGACGGATCCACTTCGATGATGCGGTGCGGAACTTCGCCATGCGCATGGTCGTGCATTTGTTTCAATTTCTCGGCACTGGGCGCTTCAATCAAACAAAACGCCGTTTTCCGTAAATCGTCGAACCAGTAAGTAAGTCCCCGGCAATCGAATTTGTGTTGAACTTTCAAATCCTGCTGATGTAATTCCGCCACATTTTCGGCTGTTACCTCGGCTGAAACATCGTGTCGATCCATGTAGATAGGCATAAGCTTAGTTTTTGTATCGGCGTTGTTGAAAGCGGAGCCAAACATCCATGCATAGAAAACTGCTGATTATCTGACCTATACAAAACAACAACAGGTTTGTGAAAAAGTTCTTGACCGTTCCCTCACCTTTAGGGACAAAACTTAAAAAAAAAAGAAGTGCTGGAATGGTATAATTCCGTGAATCACTTTTTAGATTATAATGCTCAGCAAGATATAATGGATAATTCCAGTTAACATTTTGATTTTCCCCAGTAAGAAACCAGAAACTCCCCAAGTTCGAAAAGACTGTTCCGGGTTTATCGGAAAAACCCTTTCGGATTTGGACTGCCTTTTCTACTTCTCATTTCAAACCCGAGCAAACTATTCATCATCAAATATATCTGGACTATTCATGCCATCCATTTCGCTCAGCTCTTTATGCAGGAGTGCGGTCATGGCCGCTGAAAGAACCAGTTTGGTTTCGGAATCGAGTTCATCCCTTAGCCAGACATAACATTTGTTCATCCCAAGTGCACCGGCCCCCAGGTACTGCATGGCCGACAATACGGTTTCGCCTTCCATAAACTGATAACCCCGCGCCGGCAGCATGCGTTGCTGAACGGCATTGGGCATATTGGAAGATGCGGAGACAATGAGGATCTTTCTTTCCCTGCTTGTAAGAAAAGCTCCACCCGGGTCCTCCGACTGAGTACCAAACGATTTTTTCATTACCAAAAGCCACAGGTTCGAAGTATCCTTATTCAGAAACAGGGCGGCTGTAAAATTCTCTTCGCTGAGCAACAGTTCATCCTCCCCAACATAAAACAGGGGAAATACTTCCTGCTCCATTTTTGCTTTTATCTTCAGGTTATAAGCTGCATTAAGGGTTGCTGTGTTTGAGGTCTTATCGGCCATTATGAATGAAAACTTGTTTTTGGTTTGCGATTCAGCTTTTGTTTCAAACAGGTTCGAACCTCCCGTGGTAGTCGTCCATCCCACTTTACCTTCAACTACGGCATAATCACCAAACTTATATTTAGCCATTTTGCTAAAAGTCTGGGTGCCAAGTTTGATCTTTAACGGTTTCGAATGGGCTTCCAGATCCTTGTCGATGATAATGTCGTTTTGCTTTTGTGCTGAAAGTGGGGGTGCCCAACAGCCCAGCATACAAACTGCCAGGATGAATAATAAAAGCTGTTTCATTTTATTTTGAATACGTTCTTACAATCGCTCCTGGTATTATTCACGCTGCTTTATACGAGTTTCCGGGAAGGTGGTTTTGTTGTATCGTAAATCAAGGGGGCTAACCTTGAAACGAGAATTGATCAGACTGGTAAACTATTCCTCAGCCTGCCTCGACCAAGCTGAAAGGTACCAGCCTTTTTTGGTTTCTATCGTTCGCACATGCTGCACCATATTTTGCCAGAGTTTTCTAAAATCATCGCGGTATTCTTTCATCAGGGCATCTTCCGTCTCTCTTAAAGCAGCCTCACTTTCGGCCTGAACTTCGAGTATCCAGCAGGGAGTGTGTTCGCCAAATACCACCTGGTAAATATCCCAGGAATAATCTGAATCAATATTTTTATAAAATTCGATGTACTTTTTAGCAGCATCGGCAGCTTCCTTTTCGTGACCCGATTTCAGGTACATAAACGTCCATTCATGAAAACCTTTTCCTTCGTCGCTTACACCATCGGGATGGTACGACAGCTCTTTATTCCACATCACCACCGACTGGCTAATGTTGGAAATATCCCGGAATTTGGCATCGCCATCGTATCCGTTTTCTTTCATCAGCTGACTGTACTTCATCATGTCACCATAAATCTTGTCGATACCGGCAAAGTTCTTCATAGGCATGGCCCAGTAAAACGAATTTTCGCTGGTTTGATAAGCCCAAATGGTAAAGTTAAAGTCCAGTTCATCGAAGAGGTCGAACGCTTCCTGCTGCACTTTCCAGAATTCAGCCATGTCGGCAGGAGCCACAAACTCTTCCATAAGAAAAATAAGCCCCGGGTCGTCAGATTCCTGTGCTTGTGTGGTGTTAACGAAAAATGCACCTGCAAAGAGACACATTACGAGTAGTAAGGAAAATTTCTTCATGATACTAAATTTAGGTGAAACAATAAACTGGCTAACTGCAACTCAACGGGTAGGAGATACTATTCAAGTTACGAATTTTTAGAACGTTAGGAAAGGGGTGGATGCTGGCAGGTCGACGAAACGTTCTGTATTTGGTAAGAACAATATTCTGCGGATTGGATACAGAAGAAAAACCAAAACCGGCAAGCATGAAAAGAGAATTGTCGCATCCTGGTTGGATCTGGTACGCAATATTTTTTTAGTCTGAATCTTTGTCCTTTCTCCCTTCCTTGAGGTAACGCTCCGATTTCCCCCATAATATTCCGGCTTTACGAAAGAGCTTCCTGGTGGCTTTCTCTAACGATTCATCCGCTTTACGATAGGTGCTGCTTTTGTGCAGTTGCTCGGCCTTTTCATCAATGTATTCATTGGCCTTATCCATCCACGATTCTTCTTTTTGCCCGGAATCCTTGTTTTTCTTGTCTTCTTCGCTGTTTTTCGATAATGCCATGTTATTTGTTTTTATTCCTCGATTTATCTGTTAGCCAAGATACGTAAACACACCGGATTATGGTTGCAGAGTTTCGCTCATCAACAGTGGCAGTATCACTCTATATTAATTTGCAGCACTTTCGTGTGTTCCGCCAAATGTATTTCACAGTATTGTTTAGCTTTTTGAGAAATCCTTTAAACATTTTGGTTTTTAATGCTGTTTCTGCTATATGGAAAACAAGAAAACATCAGAGACGATCCTTTCGGCATACATGCATCACATGCTTGAAAAGGGAACACGGCCGGCAAGCATTTATGCTTTTGCCCGGGAACTGGAAATGGAAGAGGCCGATTTCTACAAGTACTTTGGCTCGTTCGAAGCATTGGAGAAAGCTATTTTTAAGGCCTTCTTCGAACAGAGCATGAAACTACTTAACCAAAATCAGGAATACCGCGATTTCGATGCAAAAAATAAATTGATTTCGTTTTATTATACATTTTTCGAGGTACTGAAAGCCAACAGAAGTTATGTGCTTCTGTTACTCAATAAGGAGAAAAGTCAGCTCAAAATGCTGGCTTCGCTATCGGAGTTAAAAAGAGCCTTTTCAGAATTTGTTGCAGGACTGGAGATTGAAACCCCCGAAATCCCCCACGAGCGAATCGAAAAAATGAAAATGCGAAGTATTCGGGATTCAGCTTGGGCGCAACTGCTTTTTACACTCCGGTTCTGGCTCGAGGATAATTCCCCCGATTTTGAAAAGACCGATCTGTTTATTGAGAAATCAATCAATACTGCTTTTGTACTGCTTGACGCAACTACCCTGAATTCAGTATTCGACCTGGGTAAATTTTTGTACTACGAAAAAATAATGAGCAAGGTATGAAAACCATTGACAGCATACCAACCTCGAAAATTGAGCGGGCCACGAAAATTTTGCAAACCGGTGCTAAAGTGGGCATAAACTACCTGAAGTACTACGGCGATAGAATTAACTCGCCGGAAGAAGCCGCGCGTGAAAAGCTGAACCGCTCGAATGCCGGAGACATATACGACGGACTAAAAAACCTGAAAGGAAGTGCACTCAAGGTGGCACAAATGCTCAGTATGGAAAAGAACATCATGCCCGAAGCGTATGTCGAAAAATTTTCGCTGTCGCAGTTCTCGGTACCGCCGTTGTCGGCTGCATTGGTGGTAAAAACCTTTCAGAAATATTTTGGGAAAACACCCAACGAGATATTTGATGACTTCGATCCCAATGCAAAGCACGGTGCCAGTATTGGGCAGGTACACAAAGCCCGTAAAGACGGAAAGGACCTGGCAGTCAAGATTCAGTATCCGGGTGTTTCGGAAAGCATTAGCAGCGACCTGGCAATGGTGAAACCCATGGCCATGAAACTGTTTAACATTCGCGGAAAGGGTTCGGAGGTTTATTTCAAAGAGGTGGAAGAAAAATTGCTGGATGAGACCAACTATATTCTTGAAGTGGAACAAAGCCTCGAAACCATACAGCGGTGCAGCCATATCCCCAACCTGTGTTTTCCGAATTATTACCGGGAACTGTCGACGGAACGGATAATTACCATGGACTGGATACAGGGTAGGCACATATCTGAGTTTGCTGCACGAAATACCGATAAAACGCTGGCAAATAAAATAGGCCAGGCACTTTGGGATTTTTACATGTTCCAGATCCACCGGCTTAAAAAGTTTCATGCCGATCCCCACCCCGGAAATTTTCTGGTATCGGACAACAAGAAACTGGTCGCACTTGATTTTGGTTGTATGAAGAGCATCCCCGATACCTTTTACACGCCCTACTTCGAACTGGCACTTCCCGAAAACCGAAACAATGCTGAAGTGTTCCATTCCAAACTTTACCAACTGGAGATCCTTCGCAGCGATGACAGCAAAGAAGAAATTGAATTTTTTACCGAAATGTTTCACCGCTTGCTTGGTTTGTTTACGCAGCCTTTTCAGTCCGAAATCTTTGATTTCTCCGATGCCGGATTTTTCAAACAGCTGAGCGATTTGGGAACAGAATATTCGAAAAATACCGAGCTCCGCAATATGAATGGAAACCGTGGTTCGCGACACTTTATTTACATGAACCGCACTTTCTTTGGTCTTTATAATCTGATGCACATGCTGAAGGCTGATGAGATAGAAATAAATACTTACTTGCCACAAAATAAACCCGCCAAAGTAGCCTGAACACATTAATCCGGCAATCTGTTCGCCACTTTGGGAGTAGCAATAACTCCGATCAGGTTTCCTGCTAAAGCACACAAAAAAACAGAAGTGTTGAATGTGCAAAAACCCGAATGAACTTTATTGGGTCTATTTTTGTTTAATCTTTATAATCAATAGTTAAACAAAATGAAAATGATTTTGATCGTAACGTTCATCACCCTCGGATTATTCTTAGTGGCATCGCTGCACAACAAGAGTCATGCAGAAACGGAAATACAGCCCTACGAAACACTTTACCAGTCGGGCAATTTCGAGATACGCTTTTATCCGCAGGCCATCCTTGCTTCGGTAGTCATGAACGGAAATCTTGATAAATCACGCAACTCAGGGTTTCGGGTACTTGCCGGTTACATTTTTGGTGGTAACGAGGAAAATCAAAAAATAGCAATGACCGCTCCGGTGCGTATGAGTAACACTGCTGATTCCAGTACAATGAGTTTTGTACTGCCTTCGGAAATGAATTTCAACCAACTTCCCGAGCCCTTGAACAAGGACATTGTTTTACACCGGTCGGAACCAGCCTATGCCGCCGTGGTACGTTTTGGCGGCTACACCAGTAACCGCGAGATTGAAATGCACAAAAAGGAGTTAATCGCTGCCCTCGAAAAATTGGGAATTTCCCATAAAGGCAATTTCGAATATCTGGGTTACAATGCGCCCTACGATGTGTTCGACCGCTGAAACGAGGTGTGGGTCGAACTGAAGGATTTTGAGCTCGGAATGCTGCAAAGTATTACCGTGAAATAAAACGTTCTAAATCAAAACAGCTGAAAACAATAAAAGTTAAATGCCATGAAAAGGACCATAAAAAACGATCCGCTCAAACCACTGCTTGGAGAATATTACCTGCTGTTAAAGGAAGCTTACCGGCTTGAGGGATTGAACCAGAAATTGTCGCGAAAAAAATACAACAGAGCCAGCTTTTTGGCCCTGGAAATTCAGGCTTTACGCTTTCGTAATTAATTTTTTTAAAACAATAGAAAAGCCTTTCTGGCAAGCAAATAGAAATAAAAATGCAGAAACGTTAAAACTGGAAAAGATATGTTTGGATTTTTAAAAAAAGACCCGATGAAGGCCCTGATACGCCAACACGACAAATTGATGGAAGAGGCGTTTCGCCTGTCGAGGATAAACCGCCGGATGGCCGATCAGAAATATGCCGAGGCAAAACTCGTTCAGCAAAAAATGGATGCACTCAGAACCGTCAAGTGATGCATTATACAATCGCCGGCACTATTGGTAAATGCAGGATATCATTTTAGTCAGCAAACAGCAATACCCAATAAAATGAAACAACAAAGCAGAAAATGTATCGCACTGCTATTTTTGTTTTTGGGGTCAGTCAACCTGTGGGCACAGGAACTGGTGGTAAAAAACCCGTTGCATTTTTTGGCCCTGGGCGATTCGTACACCATCGGTCAGAGTGTTGCCGAAGAAGACCGCTGGCCCAACCAACTGGCCACGGCACTGCAACAAGAAGGAGTTGTGGTAGAAGAAGTGAAATTTATTGCACAAACAGGCTGGCGTACCGATAACCTGTGGAGCATGGTGGCCGGCCTCGCTCCCAACAAGCCGCCATACAACCTGGTGTCTTTACTCATCGGGGTGAACAATCAATATCAGGGTGTAGCCATTGACCTGTACCCCGATCAATTCCGTCAGTTGTTGCAAAAAGCCATTGACTTATGCGGCGGACAAAACGAAAGTGTTTTTGTACTTTCGATCCCCGATTACGGATATACGCCATTTGGAGCATCGAACAGGGAAGCAATTAGCCACGAAATTGATCTGTACAACACCATCAACAAACAGATTGCGGAAAATTTGGACGTAGTTTACTTCAACATCACCGACATAAGCCGGCAGGCACTGGAAAAGCCCGAATACCTCGCATCGGATAAACTGCACCCAAGTGGAGAAATGTACGCACGATGGGTGGAGCGGATCCTGCAAAAGGTACAGCTTGATTTTAGTACTTCCACTGAGCTTTTAGCAGAAGCGTCCCCAGAAATTCATGTCTTTCCTAATCCCGTTGTTAACGAACTAAATTTTCGCATCCCTGCCGACGCCCAAAAATTGGTAATCAGCAACAGTTTTGGGGAAACCTGTGGTCAGTGGACTGTAACTCCCGGAACGACGCTTCAGCTAAATGTTTCCAACTGGAGCAGCGGTTTATATTTTTACCGGATTGCAGACAATAAAAATGCCCTTACTTCGGGTAAATTTGTTGTGCGCCAGAAATGAGTTTGGTTTTGCCGTTAAACCAGGCATCTCCCACTCCAAAACGGCGTGCACTTTCTGCCGCGGCGGTATATATCGTTATACCTACTACTCCAACACCAAATGCTGAATAAAGAATTCCATCATGCGCTCGGTGCTCACAGCCGTATGACCACGGTCGGGACCCACCTGAACTTCGAAACTTTTGCCCGCTTTTTGCAGCGCTTCTATTAACTGCAACGAGTTTGACGGATGTACATTGTTATCAGTTGTTCCGTAGTAAATCATCAGATAGCCTTCCAGATTTTCGGCATAATTGCGCAGGTTGGCCGCATTGTAACCTTCGGGATTATTCTCCAGCAGGTTCATGTAACGCTCGGTGTAAATGTTGTCGTAGTTGCGCCAGTCCATCACACCTGAGTTGGCCACCGATGCATGGAAAACATCCGGGTGACGCAAAATACAGGCTGCCGATGTTGTTCCTCCGTAAGAAGTTCCGAACACTCCCACCCGATCCTTATTTACATATGGGCGATCGTACAAAGCTTTAATTCCTTCGGCAAAGTCGTCCTGTTCAACAATGCTTAGGTGTCCGTACAATTTATCCAGCATTTTTTTGCCTTTCCAGCCGGCATTGCGTCCGTCGATGTTCACCACCAGGAAACCATACTCGCACAAAGCGCTGGGTGTGGTAAAATTCTCGCGAACAGCGTTGGTTGCCGGTCCGCCATAATTCGACAGGATAACCGGGTATTTCTTATTCGGATCGAAATTGCTTGGGAAATGGATCATGCCGTGCAGTTCTGTTTCACCGTCGGCTGAAGTAAAAGTGTAGATCTCTGTCTTTTTCAGGCCGAGTTCTTCAAATTTACTCATATCGCTTTCGGCCAGTTTTGCCACTACTTTTCCTTTGGCATCGAGCAACTGGGTGAAAGGCGGTGTGTCATGAGTTTCAGCCACATCAATAAAATATTTCCCGTCGGGCGATACCGACACGCTGTGTGTAAGCGCCGGATCGGTCAGGCGAACATCACCTTTACCGTCGAGTTTTACACGGTGCAGTTGCAGTTTCATGTGATTATCGCCACTGCGTGCCATGTAATACAGCTGATTTTTGGCTTCATCGATTTTTACCACGCCGGCCACTTCAAACTCATGTGAAGTGATCGGATTGATCAAACCTGCTTTCAGATCGTATAAGTAGTAGTTTTTAAAACCGTTTCGTTCGCTCTCCCAGATAAAGCGCTGTTTATCTTCGAGGTACTGCATGTACGGATGATTTTCGGTAAAACTTGCCGGCCACTCCTCACGAACAACCACGCGGCATTTCCCGGTTTCGGCATTGGCGGCGGTCCATTCCATAATATCCTGCTTACGGTTGGTACGGTGAAATAAAAGCTCTGTTCCGTCGGGAGCCCACTCAATTCCGTACACATAATGACCAACAACATTATCATCAAAAGGCTGTCCGTCGCGCACATCAACGGTGATTGTTTTTTTGGTCTCCAGGTCATAAATCATGAGATCGACCACCGGATTAACCGCCCCAACTTTAGTGTAGGCTTCAATGTTCATCGAGTCGTACAACTCGGTTTGTTCGTACTGCAGGTAATAATTGCGCACCTTGCTCATATCAAAATGATAAAAAGCCAGCTTACTGTTGTCAGGCGACCACCACATGGCATGCAGCTGATCCAGCTCCTCGCCGTAAACCCAGGTTGCGGTACCAAAAGTGAAACGTTTTTCTATTGAACCTTCAGTGGTAACAGCGTATTCATCGCTGCCGTCAGCTTTGCTGATGTATACATTTCCGCCACGGTAAACGGCTTTTAAGGTTTTATCCGCCGAGGTTTCTTCGGCATACTGTCTGCCCCTTTGCGGACGACCGGCATACATTCTCCGGTAACGCGCCATCATTGATTCTTCTTCGGGTGCATCACCGATCTCTTCGGCCTGCTTTTTCTTTACATCAAATTTGTATTGTTTTCCATCCTCGTTATAGGTGAAAGACTTTCCGTCTTCGGCCCAATCAGCAGCAATTCGACCGGGTTTTACCGAATTTCGGATCTGTGGAGCTTTTTCAGTGTATTGCTCATATCCGGGCATCGATTTTATCCACTGCTGAGCAGAGACTTGAACAGAAGTAATAAGGGTCATTAACACTACAATGACCGACAGTGCAGATTTTTGATTTTTCATCTTATTAAAATTGTTATTTTTTAAAGGTATAAGATGGAACTCCCATGATTTTAACACTAAGCGTATTGGGCAAATGTTTTTCATGCTCGTTTCATTCGTTTGAATTTTTGACTTTAGCTGTAAGTCATGGAATTCGTCCGGCAGGGCGGGACTCATTTCATCACAACTTCATTTCGAGATTTAATAATTAGAACAGCTTATAAACATACAGCCGAACGATGAATATTCAAAACAGATCTGTCATGTTTTTTGGGAAATGTATAGCAACCACTTCGACCTTTGCTTCGTTCCTACGCAAAGTCCACTCCTCCTGAACAGGAGGAGAAAATTCTTTATCCAAATAATTTTATGAAAGTACAGAATAACCTCCCGGCACGAACAGATTCCCCTCTTCGTTGAGGAGGGGTGGCCCCGATCCGTCAGCTGACGGACGGGGACGGGGTGGTGTTTCAGTCAACCGGACATCAACCACCTCCCCCTGATTCCGCATAGCTACATCAGGGTACTCCTCCTTCTAAAGGAGGAGATATGTTCATTTTTCAATATAAAATCTGAAGCATGGAATAGGATTCCAACACTGAAATTACCCGGCCACAAAGTTCATCCACGAAGAGTTTTCCTCATAGCCGTCAACTACTGTTTCGTTGTTCTTAAAATTGAATGCTGACATTAATTTGCTGATCTCCTGTTGCAGGAAAGTCACACTTCCGTCAATCAGTTCCTTCTTAAATCCCTTGTCGCCAAGATCCAGAACCTGGTTGAGCGAAATTACGCGACCGATGACCTTACCCATTTCCACGAGTTTTCGTTGCTGAATCTGAAGATCGAGGTTAAAGTCCAGCTGTTTTTTTACAAAATGTACAGCCTTATCGGTTAAATCAAATCCTTTTAAAAACTGGAACAGGTTATTTTCCCGGGTACGTTTCATCATTTTTACCAGCGCTTCAGAAATCTGGGCATAAAGAATATCGTTCGAGCCTTCAAATATCTGGAAAGGACGGCTGTCGGCAGTACCTCGTCCGGCAATATGATTGATTTTATAAGCCTTTGCACCAACCAGCTGAACCACCGATTGTGCGGCATCCTGCATTAAATCTGTTATCACACTTTTTACCGCATTGGCTTCCATTCCCTGCGACGACAGATCGACATCAAGCCCGGCTTTTTCGCTGCTGTTGGCACACATGGCCGAACAAATGGTATACGAGGCCTGTAATTCCGACAAACGGTGCTGTACCTGATCGTAATGAAACAGACTTTTCCCGCCAACCTGTCTTTCTCTGGTGTGAGTAAGTGCTTCATCTAACATGCGTTGAATAAAGCCCATTCCCATACCCGGGAACTGCATTCGGCTGCGGTGTAAAAGATCGAGCATCATTTTTACACCTGTTGTTTCAGGCACGAGCTTGTGCGCCATCGGCAACTGCACATCCAGTCGGTTTCTTCCGTATGGAATGGCGTACAAACCCAGGTTTTCAAAAAACTCTTCTACCACAATATTTTGCCCGGGCGCATTTACATCGCACAAAAAGAAATCAATGTCGCGCATCAACTTATCCGAGCTCGATTTCTGCCTGGCTGAAAGTAGCCAGTAATCGGCCCAACCGGTAAGACCGGCCCAGTGTTTTTTCCCTTTCAAATGATATTTCGATCCTTTTTCGGTATAAGAAGTTTGCATGTTTAGAGCATCGCTCCCGAAATCCGGCTCGGTAATCATCAGACCTCCCATGGCTTTTTCTTTCAGAAAACGATTAAAAACCCCGGCTTTTACTTCATCCTGGCCAAACTTGCCAAAAGGCTGTAAAAACAAAGCAGAGTTAATACCGAAGGTCAGTGAAAGCGCCAGCGATTCATACGAAGCCGTAGCCAGCAAAGCAATGTTTTCTTTCATTACTCCTCCACGACCTCCGTATTGCTTTGGAATGCCCACCGAAAGCGGATTTACCGACATGATCTCGCGCATTACAAAAGGTGGAAGTCCACGCTTTAAACTCAAGTCATCGATATCTGCCCGAACATGAAACACCTGCTTCATCTTTTCTTTCAGTTTATCCAAAAACTGAGAAAATGGAACTAGTTCAGGGTGATTTTTATTGGTAGCCGAAATTACTTCGGCAGTAGCTGCATGCATAAATTTTAAGTTAATGATGGTTTCCTTCGATGGAAAGCCACAGGTTTATTTAAACGGATTCTAAACAATTTTGTTTTTGGTATTTCAGTAAAACGTTCCTTACCTATGGTACTTCTCATCTAGTTATGCTCTTATTTTGCCAATCTTCCGTCCCTCCGGGACTAATTTCTGATGCCTATCTTTTATAAAACGGGACAAGTTCTAAGTCCCTCCGGGACTCTAATTACAGCGTATGCAATTCTGAAAACAAGTCCATATCTAAGACCTGTAGGAACGCTTTATCGGTAGCTAAAGCATAAGATAATGAGCATTGAGTCCCGGAGGGACGGTATACCGGTAGATAAACAGAAGGCCATATCCATCAAGTCCCTTATGGACGACATTCGGTAAAGAATTATTGACGCCCAATAAAAGTGCCGCAGGTACAGCACCTGTTAAGCAATGAGTTTCTTCTCTACAAGAAAAAAACTAAATTTGCTTGCTTACCATACGTCTGTTACATCATGCATAAAACAATCTGGTTTAAAAGCCAACTCTTAATTATATTACTAACGCTGATAACTTTTAGTGCTGCTGCCCAAAAAACCACATTTACCCGACAGGATACTTTACGGGGAAGCGTAACACCCGAGCGCGAATGGTGGGATTTAACTTATTATCATTTAAGCGTTAAGGTTAATCCTGAGGATAGTAGTTTTACCGGGTCAAACCTCGTGCAGTACCGTGTTCTGCAGGCAAAACAACTTATGCAAATCGACTTGCAGCCACCGATGAAGATCAGTAAAATCACCCAAAACGGAGAAGAGCTGGAGGTTGAAAACGATGGAAATGTGTGGTATATCAGCCTGAAAAAAAACCAAAACGTTGGAGACATCAATGAGCTGTTTATTGAATATTCAGGCAAACCAAAAGTGAGCCGTCGCCCACCCTGGGACGGCGGAGTTAGCTGGCGAAAAGATGAGAACGGCAATCCCTTTGTGGTTACAACTGTTCAGGGAGATGGCGGAAGCCTCTGGTGGCCTTGCAAGGATCATCCTTACGACGAACCCGATAGCATGCTCATCAGTATTACTTTCCCGGATGACCTGATGGATGTTTCCAATGGTCGCTTGCGCAGTTTGGAAGATAACGGCGACGGTACAAAAACCGCGAACTGGTTTGTTGACAATCCAATCAATAATTACGGAGTGAACATAAACATCGGCAACTATGTACACTGGCACGAAATTTACAAAGGCGAAAAAGGCAAGCTCGACTGCGATTTCTGGGTACTCGATTACAACCTCGAAAAAGCCAAAAAACATTTTAAACAAGCCAAAATGATGCTCGAGGCTTTTGAACACTGGTTTGGCCCCTATCCGTTTTACGAAGACGGCTACAAACTGGTGGAAGTACCCTATCCGGGAATGGAACACCAGAGTTCGGTAACCTATGGCAATGGCTTTCGCAATGGCTACGGCGGCCGCGATATCAGCTACTCGGGCTGGGGCGAAAAATTTGATTTCATTATCATTCACGAATCGGGACACGAGTGGTTTGCCAATAACATCACCAATTTCGACGAAGCCGATATGTGGATACATGAGAGCTTTACCAATTATTCCGAAAACCTGTTTGTAGAGTATTTCTGGGGAAAAGAAGCTGGTGGCGAATACATTCGGGGGAGTCGGCTCGGCATCAACAACGACCGCCCCATTGTTGGCATACACGGTGTAAATTATCCCGGCTCGGGCGATATGTACCCCAAAGGCGCCAACATGTTGCACACCCTTCGCCAAATGGTTGACGACGATGAAAAATGGAGATCGATCCTACGTGGAATGAACCGTGATTTCTACCACCAGACGGTAAAAACCACACAAATTGAGGCGTACCTCATCGAGCAAACCGGCCTGCCGCTGGAAGGCTTTTTCAAACAATACCTGTATGACACCCGGATACCGATTTTTGAATACGCAATTGTCGACGGAGTACTGCGTTACCGCTGGGGAAATGTGGTTCCTGAATTCAAAATGAGGACCAAGGTGCACATCAATAACGAAGTACACTGGCTCGAACCTTCACGTCGCTGGAAAGAGCTTGAACTGGACAGAAAAATCAACAATGTGGAGGTAGACAAAGATTTTTATATAGCTAGTTTTGAAGTGGCCAAACTGAAAAAATAAGTCAAAAAAAGACCATCTATTTTTCCTTTACATAAGCATACCAGTAGAAGGTACCAACAAAAAAAGCGCCGCCAACGATATTACCAAGCGTTGCCGGGATAAGATTTTTAACGATAAACGTAGCCCAGGTAATATCAACCCCCTCGAAAATAGCAAGCGGGATAAAAAACATATTGGCTACGCTGTGCTCGAATCCCATGGCTACAAAAGCCATCACCGGCCACCAGATACCCAGAATTTTCCCGCTGGTATGCTGTGCCGACATTCCCATCCACAATGCCAGGCAAACCAACCAGTTGGCGCCAATTCCTTTCAGAAAAGTAGTATAAAACGAATTTGATGTTTTTGATACGGCAATGTTTCTTACGGTATCAATCCATGGTGAGTCAGCTACCAGGTGAGTGAGGTGTACCAGAAACCATGCAACAAATAACGATCCGATAAAATTTCCGGCATATACAAGCCCCCAGTTTCGCAAAGGTGCTGTCCAGCGTTGACTGCCACTCAGAACATTGGGCATAAAGTAGGCGTTGTTTCCTGTAAAGAGTTCAGCTCCGGCCATAACAACCATCATCAACCCAACTGGAAACATGGCCCCCATCAGAAACCTGGGAATACCCGGATTTGCAGCACCAATTCCGGGAACGCCACCCCCTACCAGAATAGCCAGCAGTCCGCCAAACGAAATATAAGCACCGGCCATAAAAGCAAGTACCAGTATTTTTTTTGCCGAATATGCATCCTTCGCAATGGCGAGTTTACCTGCCTCTTTAATAATTTCCTTTGGTGAATATAAACTCATGGTTGTTCGTTCTTCAATGTTTTTTTAATAGTTGATTTACTATTCTGTAATTCTAACGCAGTCTGTTGGCTGGAAGCACGGAGCACCGATCAAAAAACTCGTGGTTCGCAACTTGTAACTTCTTTGCCAATTGCCATTTTGCCAACTGACTACTGTCTTCTTTCTTCCAACTTCTAGCTTTTATCACTTAACTATCACTTCCTTAAAATGTGGCTTCAATTTTTCAAAAGCGCGTTCTATTTGTTCCGGCGTATTTTCTTTCACATCCTGAAATTTATATTCCATTCCCAAAGCTTCCCATTTATATTTTCCCAATTTATGGTAGGGCAAAATTTCAAGTTTCTCGAGGTACTTGTTTTCAGAAAAAGTTTGAATAAGCCAGTCTAACGATTCCTCACTATCGGTATATCCCGGAACCAGAACATACCGCAACCAGTATAATTTTTTACTCTGTTCGCGTAAGGTAATGTTTGCCAGTAAACGCTCCAGTCCTTTTGCTCCGACAATCGATTTAAACATCGTTTCGCTGGTTCCCTTCACATCAAACATTACCAAATCGGCCAGTTCTGCCAGTAAATACTGAGCTTCAGGAGTACGTACCAACCCATTGGTATCAATATTGGTATGTATCGATTCAGCCTTTAAAGCCTCAAAAAATGGGATTAAGGCCTTACTCTGCAACATGGGTTCGCCCCCTGATACGGTTACTCCGCCATCGTCGCCAAAATAGGTAAGCATGTTTTTTGCACGTTTTACAAGGCTCTCAATTTCGGTAGGCGTGCCACCTTTCAAGAGAATAGTATCGGGATTCTGGCAGTATTTACACTGAATGTTGCAGCCCTGTAAAAATACCACCAACCTGATTCCCGGCCCGTCGTGCGTACCAAAGGATTCGATGGAGTGCACCATCAGTATTTCCTGGTTTTGAGACATATTTCTTTAAAACAAAAAACATGCTGCCGGGTTTAAAGCCGGCAGCACGCTTTCTATTCTGATGTATAATTTTTCTTAAAGCGTTTCGTGGAACGAACGAGTCAGTACTTCCTGTTGCTGCTCGCGCGTTAGACGAACAAAGTTAACTGCGTAACCTGAAACACGGATGGTCAGCTGAGGATGGTCCTCGGGATGCTCCATGGCATGCAGCAAGGTATCGCGATCGAGTACATTTACATTCAGGTGTTGTGCATTACATCCAAAGTAGCCGTCAAGCGTACGGACAAGGTTGGCAATTCGCATTTCGGGTGTTGCTCCCAACGATTTTGGCACCACCGAAAGCGTATTCGAAATACCATCTTTCGAATCCTTGTAATCGATTTTAGCTACTGAGTTAAGCGATGCAATCACTCCGTGTGTATCGCGCCCGTGCATTGGATTGGCACCCGGGGCAAAAGCTACTCCCTTGGCGCGACCGTCGGGTGTAGCACCGGTTTTTTTACCATAAACCACGTTCGATGTAATGGTAAGTACCGACATGGTTGGAGTGGCATTTTTATACACCGGAAGTTTTTCCAGCTCCATGTTAAAATGCTCAACTACATCTCGCGCAATATGATCAACACGGTCATCGTCGTTACCGTATTTCGGGAAATCGCCTTCAATCTGAAAATCAACAGTAAGACCGTTTTCATCGCGAACAGGTTTTACCCTGGCATGTTTTATTGCTGAAAGCGAGTCAGCAACAATCGACAATCCGGCAATACCATAAGCAATGTTGATTTTTGGATTGGTGTCGATCAAAGCCATTTGCGCTTTTTCGTAGTAGTATTTGTCGTGCATATAATGGATAATGTTCATCGCATCGTTATATACACGCGCCACTTCTTTCATCGCAATTTTGAAGTTGGCAATTACTTTATCGTAATCCAGGTATTCATCTTCAAGAAAAGGAATCCCGTTAACCATTTGTGTTCCGGTGTTTTCGCAACGTCCGCTGTTAATGGCCAGCAATAAGGTTTTGGCAAGGTTGGTACGTGCACCAAAAAACTGGATGTGTTTTCCCAGTTCCTGCATCGACACACAACAGGCAATTCCGTAGTCGTCGCAATTTGAGCTTGTTCGCATCAAATCGTCATTTTCATACTGAATAGACGAGGTTTCGATCGATACTTTTGCACAATAATCTTTGAATCCCTTCGGCAGGTCTTTCGACCAGAGAATGGTAATATTTGGTTCGGGCGACGGCCCCAGGTTGTAAAGTGTATTCAGAAAACGGAACGAGGTTTTTGTCACCTTACTGCGACCATCGATAAGCAAACCGCCAATACTTTCGGTTACCCAGGTTGGATCGCCGGCAAAAATCTGGTCGTAAGCTTCCATGCGCAGGTGACGTACCATACGCAATTTCATCACAAAATGATCGATGTATTCCTGGGCTTCCGATTCCGTAATTATTCCGTCCACCAGGTCTTTTTCGATAAAAATGTCGAGAAATGAAGAAACACTTCCAAGCGACATCGCAGCACCATCCTGCTCTTTTACCGCAGCCAGGTAAGCCATGTAAGTCCATTGCACTGCTTCGCGGCCATTTTCTGCCGGACGTGATAAATCGAGGCCGTAGATTTTGCCCATTTCAATCATATCATACAGGGCACGTATTTGTTCCGAAACCTCTTCCCGCAAGCGGATGGTTGCATCACTCATCGGACCGTGAATGTTGGCCAGATCCTCTTTTTTTGCTTCAATTAAACGGTTGATACCATACAACGCCACACGACGATAGTCGCCAATAATACGGCCACGAGCATAATTATCGGGCAGTCCGGTAAGGAATCCCAACGAACGGAAACTTCTGATTTCTTCGTTGTAGGCATCGAATACACCATCGTTGTGGGTTTTGGTGTATTTTCCAAAACATTCGTCTATTATCGGGTTGGGTTTAAGCCCATGTTCCGATAAGGCCTTTTTAACCACATTGTAACCGCCATACGGTTTCATGGCGCGTTTTAGCAACTTATCGGTTTGCAAGCCAACAATTACTTCACTCTCTTTATCGATGTAACCGGCATCAAAAGCTTTCATGCCCGAAACCACATTTACGTCTACATCGCGTAATCCGTTGTTCTGACGCTCTTCTTTTAGTGCATCCTTGCAAATGTTCCAAAGTTTTACGGTACGTTCGGTTGGTCCCTGTAAAAACTGATGATCCCCGTCGTAGGGTGAGATATTAAGAGAAACAAAATCTTTAACCTCGATAGCGTTACACCACCATCCGGTTTTGAAGGTGTCTTTTAAATCCATTTAATTTCTATTTACTGTTATTCTGTAACTATTCCATTTCGCGCGCAAAAATACACATGTACAACATCTTATACCATCCCCATATGTTGGGGTTTTTGCACGTAACAACCAGATAAACTTAGCATTGCAAAACTGAGCGCAACGCTCGTTGATTACCCTTTAATTTCTTCCAGATTTAATAACATGCAAACAGTTAAGCGGTTCAAATAATAAAGTGAAAAGTACATGGGTTTGAAGGCCTACCAAAAGAAACGGACAGTTTCTGCATCTGTCAAGTTTCTGGTAGTATTAGCTGGCTGGTTTTAAAAAATGAACATTGTTCTGAACGCTTGTCAACTGTTAAGAACCTTTATGGTGCCGGCTACAACCAACTAAAGCGTCCAAATCACGAGCGCAAGCTATCCGCTGTCGCCTGATAAACAACAATTGTAAAACAACAAACATTGTGAAATGATTGAACTAGAAGACCTTTTAGCAGGTTTGTAACTCCAACGGTCTATTTATTGGCAATAAAAGCAGATTAATAAACCCTGGCTTCTTCACCCTTAAAAATATAGGCGGTATTAAACTGCCACGAAAGTGAAAAATACCATAGCTGACTGGTTTTGTAACGTGTCAGGTCCGATACAAAATTGGTAGCGGTATAGTCATTATTCAAAAAATCGTTGAGGTAATATTTAAATTTCAGATTTACACCTCCGGGAAATTGCACGCCGGCAATCACTGAAGGCATTACAGTTTGTGTTTGGCTGCCAAACCATTCATTGGTTTTTGTCTTGGAGCCATCACGGTCGTGACTGTTCCAGTACTTCTCCTTAAAGTGAACGGGAAACTCTACTTCGCCTCCGCCAAAAAAGTATAAGTTATCTTTAAAAGAGCCGAGTTTCAAAGCCAACGGAACACCTCCGGTATATACCCTTCGGATGATCTTATAATTCTGATAATCGCTTACAGCTCCATTGTATAACACCTCGTCCGAGATCGTTCCAACGTTTTTAACTCCCAAACCCATAAACATGCCAAAATTGTTCCCGAAATCAAGATGCCAGTATTGTGTAAAATGAAAGAACATGGTAAAACGAAGTGGATTCTCGGATACTGAAGCTCCGGGATATTGTTGCAGGTAGGCATCTGTAAACTCGGTGGTTCCGGTAGAGAAGATCATTTCACCACTGGTAATGGGGTACACTTTTTGAGCCATGGCTTTTCCGACACCGAGCACAACAATTAGTGCGATTAGCAGGCAAAACTTGTTTAAAGAATTCATGTTGTTTCTTTTCATAGCATTCTGGTTTTTTGATGTGTAATTTACAACAGAACTGCCAAAAACCATATACTTCGGACTTATATTGTGCAAAATCGCTTAGTCAAGCATTTATCGAGCTCCGAACATTTTGCAATACACTGTCAGTCAAAACTCCGGAAGCATTGAATTAAACCATAATTTCAATACATTTAAACTTTCAAATACGATCTATGGATGCTCCATTTCTAAAAAAAGCGATACGCCTGTTGCTGTTTTCCGTCTTCGTGATTACAGCTTCCTGTTCAAAAGAGGAATCCGAAACTCCGTTAGCAGGCGACTGGGAGGCCATAAGCTTCACCACTTCGGAACCGGTTGATGAAAACGGCGACGGAACCAGCCATACTGATCTGTTTGAAGAAATGGACTGCGTAATGATGGAAGCTTCGTTTACCTCCCGTGGCAACTTTACAACTACCTCTTTCGATGCTACTTACGACATCGATATTGTTGACGGTGAAGTGATTCTAACACCAACCGGTTGCACTCCGATTGATGAAAACGGAAAATGGAGTTTGAATGATACCGAAACGACTTTATTCCTCGAATTTAATGTTCCCGGAAAAGATGACCCTACACTTGTTCAGGTTCAGGTTGAAATAAGCGCTCAACGACTGGTATTAAAAGACTTGTGGTTCAGCGACGACGGAAGCATTACCTATCGGGTGGAATTCAGAAAAGTCTAGCATTACCGCATCCGCAATGGCTAATTTCAAAATCAGCCTATAAACAAATTCATACCACCATAGGTTATTAAGTAGATCTTGTCGGCTGTAATATGTCTAAACAGCTTCTTTTTGTTACAACAACATAAATTACTGGATACCAATGATACCGATACTAAACAAACAATTTTAATCCTATGAAAAACACTACAACAATCCATAAGATTTTTTCCCTGTGTACTTTGCTGATTCTTGTGCTATGTTTTTCTGTAGCTCCGTCGAAGGCACAAAACGGAAACGATTCCTTCAGGGCTTCTTCAACAATTGAAGAAAAGGTGATCGACTGGCGACGCGATTTTCACGAACATCCCGAATTATCGAACCGCGAATTCCGTACCGCAGAAAAGGTAGCAGAACATCTCCGATCGCTGGGAATGGAAGTAACCGAAGGCATTGCAATTACCGGGGTTAAAGCGGTATTAAAAGGTGGCAAGCCAGGGCCCGTTGTTGCCCTGCGCGCCGATATGGATGCCCTGCCTGTTGTTGAAAGAACCGATGTGCCGTTTGCTTCGAAAGTAGTAACCGAATACAATGGCGAACATACAGGTGTGATGCATGCCTGCGGCCATGATGCGCATACCGCGATGTTGATGGGCGTGGCCGAAATACTTGCCGGAATGAAAGATGATCTGAAAGGAACTGTTGTTTTCATTTTTCAGCCTGCAGAAGAGGGTGCTCCAAAAGGAGAAGAAGGCGGTGCCGAACTGATGATCAAAGAGGGAGTGCTCGAAAATCCTAAGGTTGAGGTAATCTTTGGCCAACATATGAGATCAAATCTTGAAGCCGGGAAAATTGTTTATAAACCAGGACCCATGATGGCTGGTGTCAGCGATTTCAAGATCGAAGTTTTAGGAAAAGGTTCACACGGTTCACAACCGTGGTCATCGGTTGACCCGATTGCCACTGCCGCACAGATCGTTAACAGCATACAGACAATTGTAAGCAGAAACATCAACCTTACAATGAATCCGGCCGTGGTTACTGTAGGTGCAATAAAAGGCGGTAACCGCTCGAACATTATTCCCGAAACTGTGGAAATGCTGGGTACCATCAGGGTTTTCAGCGATTCAGACCAGCAAATAATCCACCAACGACTGACTGAAATTGCCGAAAATGTGGCTGAAGCAAACGGCGCAAAAGCTATCGTGCATGTACCATACTCAGCGAAATACCCCGTAACCTTTAACAATGAAGCCTTGACCGCCCAAATGCTGCCAACACTTGAACGCAGTGCCGGAAAAGAAAATGTAATGGAAATTAAGGCCATTACCGGGGCCGAAGACTTTTCGTTTTTTGCACAGAAGGTACCGGGACTTTACTTTTTTATTGGTGGTATGCCAAAGGGACAGGATCCGGCAACTGCAGCGCCTCATCATACAGCTGATTTCTACCTCGATGAAAGCAGCTTTGTTACCGGAGTTAATGCCATGGTTAATCTTGTTCTCGATTACACCAGTCAGCATGCTTCAACATCTAGTCGTTAAGAGGCAAAAAAAATAGGATTGCCGGAACAAAACAATTCATTACAAAAAATCACTTCATAAAAATCCATCTTTTGCAGCCTGTAATTTTCTCGTTGCTGCTTTACAGGTAACTAAATCGAAGCCGGTTCCAATGATGGAAACTCCATTTCAAACAAATGCGCACATCGCTTAAACTATTTGACAACTAGAATGTTATTCTAATCAGGGTAACTATATGACCAAATTTTCGTGACTTCTCCAGAGTAAAAATACAGATAAGATTAGTGTCTCTCTGCTAATTTATCGGATTTATATATCTTTTTTTCTTAACTTATTAAAAATTACTGAAACGCTAATGAAACCTGTCAATAGTGACAACAGAAATAGTTGTTGATCCAAAAAAATACAATCAAATACATTATGATAAAAAATTCACTCCTAAAATAGAAGAAGGCGCCTAAGTAAAACTTTAGCAAAGCACAAAAGCTGAAAAAATGAATTCAACCAAGGAAAAAATACTGGATAAAACCTACAGGGATTACCTCGACCTGATGATGTACGATTTTCCTATTGAAAAAATGAGTGAACTCGTTGCTAACGATGTAACGGGATTTGGATCTACACAGGATGAAAAATTCAGGGAAATCCAACGTCTTCGACAAATGGTCATCGATCAACGTGTACAAGGTGCCGGTATCGAAATGCAATGGCAGCAGACGCCTATCCACCGTAGGATCAGTCCTGAGCAGGATACTGCCATTTACACGGATGAGTTATTGCTCTCTATGGAATTGCCAGAAGGCAAACACATTATTCCATTGCGGCTTAGCTCTGTATTCGAATATTATGGAAACACCTGGAAACTGGTCCACATTCACGGATCAATGGGTGCCGACACCAGTGAAGGAGATACCTGGCACAAAGACGAATGGAAAAAGAAAAACGAAGAACTGCAGCGCTTGGTCGATGAAAAAACCGCTGAACTCAAAAAACAGAACGGCGAGCTTGAAATTGAGGCAGCGCTGGAAAAAGTTAGAAGCCGTTCGTTAGCCATGCACCATACTTCCGAATTGCAGGATGTGATCAATACCGTCCATCAGCAATTGAAGAGTCTTAATATAGCCATTACCGGAGGTGCATTTATTGCCATAAACGAAGAAAATAAGACTGAAGTTAACTGCTGGGGAGCCGGTGGTACTGCAGATTATGTGGAGCGCGTTCACATTCCTTTTTATGACCACCCTATATACTCCGGACTTATTGAAGGGATAAATAAAGGACCGGGATTTTATACTGAGGAATTCACGAATGAGGAAAAGTTAAAGTTTTTCAATCACCTTTTCAAACATCCTCCTTACACGGAAGCTCCATCCGAACGCAAAAAGGAAATTATGTCGAGGCCGGGAGGCTATACCCGATGCTGCGCGGTTTCGAAATACACCAGTATTTTTATCATTAATCATCATGGAAGAAAGTTTTCAGAAGATGAAAAGGATGTTTTGAAGCGCTTTGGGAAAGTCTTTGAACAATCTTACACCCGTTTCCTCGATTTACAAAAAGCCGAAGTACAGGCAAGGGAAGCGCAGATCGAAGCATCTCTGGAAAGAGTACGTGCCCAATCGATGGCGATGCACAAAAGTACAGAACTCGTTGAAGTTGTCCGGATGCTCGACAAGGAAATAAGTGGACTGGGTATTGAGATTAACGGTTCTCAAATAGTCACTGATTTCGAAAACAGGGAAAAAGGCGTGAATAGCTGGTATGCCAGGGACGGACAAAAGTTCCTGGAAAAATTTCACGTTCCCAATAGTGATCATCCACAACCAAACAGGTTCTGGGAGGCTAGAAAAAATGAAATCAATTTTTATACTGAAAAATATTCGAAGGCAGAAAAGGATAGCTATTTCAGGTGGTTGTATAAGTATTCAGATTTTGGAAGATTACCGAAGGAAAGACAGGAATTTGTATACAAAGCTCCGGGTTGGGTCAGGGCTTCTGTTCACTGCAGGAATTCAATTATGATATTTCAGCGGTTGAATCTTACTAAATTTACAAAGGAAGAAGAAGAAATTTTCAAACGTTTCGGAAAAGTATTTGAACAAGCTTATACCCGCTTTCTTGACCTTCAAAAAGCTGAAGAACAGGCTCGCGAAGCACAGATTGAAGCCGCATTGGAGCGCTTACGTGCACGCTCAATGGGAATGCACCACAGCCGGGAATTGATCGAAGTTGTCCGGCTGCTTGAAAAAGAAGTGCGGGGACTGGGAATACAATTCGTTGCAGGAACACAAATAATAACGGATTTTTCCGATCCGAAAAAGGGGGTAATCGATTGGATAGCGGTCGAAGGACGGGATTACCTGGAAAAATTTCATATCCCATACCTCGATCATCCGATCATGGATAATGCTTTTCAGGCAGTTCAGGATGGAAAAAATTTTTACAAAGAAAAATATTCCAAAACCGAAAAAAACCGGTTTTTCAGATTACTCTTTAAGTATTCCGATTTTAAAAGAACACCCGTGGAAAGACAAAAATTCATTCTTGAAGCCCCGGGGTATGCAAGGTCAGTTGTAGTCAATAAAAACTCAATTCTAGTATTTCAGCGATATCAATCGAATGAGTTCGGCGAGGAGGAAAATGGCATTTTTAAACGGTTTGGAGTTGTCTTCGATCAGTCTTACACCCGTTTCCTCGATTTACAAAAAGCCGAAGTACAGGCTCGTGAAGCACAGATAGAAGCTGCTCTGGAAAGAGTCAGGTCAAAATCGTTGGGAATGCAAAAAAGCGAAGAACTGCAAAACGTTGTATCAGTTGTATTCGAACAACTGCAAGGCTTGGATTTTGCTTTGGATGGCGCGGCTTTTATTGCAACACGGATTGAAGAATTCAAAGGTTTTGATTTTTGGATGGAAGACAAAATCACAAAACCTGCACGTTTCAGGTTACCTTACTTTGACGCTCCGTCAATCAACGATTTCTATGATGCCTGGGACGATAAAAAAGATTTCGTTTCAAAAATATACGGGATAGAAAAAAACATTTGGTTCGAACACGCTTTCGAAAACACTGATCTTAAAATCGTTCCGCAGGACCGCAAAGAATGGATACTGGCTCAAACTCATCTGACCCAGGCTTTTGCCATTCAAAAAAACTCGATGATCGGTATTCACGCCCATCATGCCAAAACACTCAGCGATCAGGAAATCGATATTCTCAAGCGATTCTCAAAAGTTTTTGAACAAGCTTATACCCGCTTTCTTGATCTGCAGAATGCTGAAAAACAAGCCCGCGAAGCAGAAATAGAAATATCGCTCGAACGGGTACGTGCCAAGGCGATGGCAATGCGAAGCAGCAAAGATATACCCGATGCAACCCTGATCGTGTTCAACGAACTAAGTAAACTGGGTATCGAACTGTTCCGGGCCGGGATCCTCATTTTTAACGAAACCCCCGTTGTGGATTTATGGTCAACACCACTTTCTCCGGATACCAAAACGGCAGATAAGGTGATTACGGGAACACTCGATACCAGAATTCATCCACTCCTGGATGGCATTTATAAGGCGTGGAAGGACCATAAAGACTATTATTCCTATACCCTGGAAAAACAAGAAGTCGAGAGCTATTATAATTTGTTGAAAGAATCACCCGGTTATAAATTCCCTAAAATTGATCAATACAACCACCGGCAGATAAATCATGAATTCTTTTTTAAGGAAGGAGCAATATTTGGCTATACCAAAAATGATTTGACTGCAGCTGAAATTGACATATTCCAAAGATTTACGAAAGTTTTTTCACTAACCTATCGCAGGTACCTTGATATTCAACAAGCGGAAATGCAGGCCAAAGAAGCCTTAAAACAAGCATCTCTCGATCGAATACGCGGAGAAATAGCCAGCATGCGAACTTCCGAAGATCTGAACCGGATTACCCCTGTTATCTGGCGCGAACTGCAGGCGCTCGAAGTTCCGTTTATCCGCTGCGGTGTTTTTATTGTCAATGAAACAGAACAGAAAGTAGAGGTGTATTTATCTACGCCGGAAGGCAAGGCACTTGCCGCATTAAATCTGTCATTCAATGCTAACGATTTAACCAAAAACACCCTTGAGCACTGGCGAAAAAAACGCCTCTTTCACACCCATTGGACCAGCAAAGAGTTCATCGAGTGGACACGGTCGATGATGGAACTCGGGCAGGTTAAAAATGCACGGAGTTACCAGGGTTCTGCTTCAGTACCCGAATCATTGCATCTGCATTTTGTGCCTTTTAAACAGGGAATGTTGTATGTGGGCGACAAGGAAAAGCTATCGCTCGAAAAAACCGAACTGGTGAAAACACTGGCTGAAGCTTTTTCCATTGCGTACGCCCGTTACGAAGATTTTAAAAACCTGGAAGCGGCCAAGAACCAAATAGAAAAAACATTAACCGAACTAAAAGCTACCCAGGCCCAGCTTATCCAGTCAGAAAAAATGGCCTCGCTGGGAGCGCTCACGGCAGGCATTGCGCACGAAATTCAAAATCCACTCAACTTCGTAAATAATTTTTCGGAAGTCAGCAACGAGTTGATTGACGAAATGAAAGAAGAGCTTGCTAAAGGTGATCTTGATGAAGCCATTGAAATTGCAGGAGATATTAAACAAAATCTGGATAAGATTAACCATCACGGTAAGCGGGCCGAGTCGATCGTTAAAGGAATGCTTTTGCATAGCCGGGGTAGTAGCGGAAAAGCCGAACCAACCGATCTCAATGCCTTAGTCAATGAATATTTGCGCCTGTCGTACCACGGTTTCCGCGCAAAAGACAAATCGTTTAATGCCGATTTCAAGCTTGAAGCCGATGAATCATTGCCTAAAATTGAAGTTGTTCCACAGGATATTGGCCGGGTTTTTCTGAATTTACTAAACAATGCATTTTACGCTGTCGACCAGCGGGCTAAAGAAAAACCAGCCGGTTACAAACCAATGGTTTCAATTTCAACTGCTCGTGAAAACGGCTTAGCTGTAATCCGTGTAAAAGACAACGGCCCCGGAATCCCCGACTCCATAAAAGAAAAGATTTTTCAGCCCTTTTTTACCACCAAGCCAACCGGACAGGGTACGGGTTTGGGATTGAGTTTGAGTTATGATATTGTGAAAGCGCATGGTGGAACACTCGAAATAACTTCCGCAGATAAAAATGGAACTGAATTTAGTATTAACCTACCCATTCAATCATGAAAAAAACAGTTATAACATTTCTACTATTGGTGCTTGTAGGCCTCGCCTTTGCAAAAGAAAAGCATAAGGTAACCATTATCCTGAAAGAGGAAATCGACCTGGAAAACGACAGCGTTTTTATCGCCGGAGATTTCAACAAATGGGATTACGATGCCGGTGAAGAATACCAACTAAAACCGCTTGGCGACTCCGGAGAAAAATCTATCACTCTTGATTTGAAAGAGGGCGAACACAGGTACCGCTTACACAGGGGAAGCTCCGAGAAAGCGGAAGTAAATCTGTTTGGCCGAAACATCAACAGGAAAATTCTTGTCTCAAAAACGGATACGGTGTTAACCGATACCGTTGCGGCCTGGCAGGATATCTCTCCCAGGATTGAATTACTCACACTCTCTGATTCGCTTATTAATACAGAACATACCCTGTATTTGTCGAGTATAAACATGTGGCTGTATCGCGAGGGAAACGACAGCACATGGGCCGCCAAAGAGGTGGACACTTCCGGCTGGAAAAAATTAAAACCATCGGATATCAGAGAATCTTTTGCCGATGAAAACGGGAGATTCGAGGGGTGGTTCAGAGCTAAAATCAGGGTGGATTCAAGTTTGTTTTATGTTCCGCTTAACCTGTATTACCATGGTTGGCAGGCAGCCGATATTTACTTCGACGGAAAATTAATACGCAGTTACGGAAATACCGGTGCCAACGGAAAATCCTTTTCCGGAAATAAAAGGGCACACACCAAAGCGCATGATCTCCTAATACCGGTTAATACCGAACATATACTGGCAGTGCATTTCGTTGATGAACTTTCAAAGTTACCTAAACATGAATTTAAAGGCCACTTCAGCCTTCAAATTTACGACAATGCCCGAAGAGCATACTGGGATAACCATTTGGCCGAAGAGCCAATTTATAATGTACTTCGCCTGGTTGTTGGAGCTCTGCTTAGTCTCTTGTTTTGGATCCTGGTTGTTCTGAATCCGATAGAAAAAAGTTTAAAAGTAATTGCCGTTTTTTCAACGCTAATAACCTTTATGTCATTTGAAGCCTGGATGCCGCATAATCCATTTGCATCCTATAGTTCTTATGTAATATTCAATTTTCTGGGAAATGTCATAATGCCCCTATTCTTTATTTCCAGCATTTTACTTTTTGTAATTGTGTTTAATCGCAAAGTAACGAAATCACTAAAAATAGTATTCGTTGTATTTGTCCTTATCGGAACAGGAGAATTGATTACAAATCTTCCCGGAATTATTTTAGCTTCTGTGGGTATTTCAACGCTAGGGATCATGGGATATTATGTAATCACTTCCCGTAAAACCATTAAAGGCGCTCAATGGATAATTGTTATCGGGTTTTCCTTATTTATTGCTATCATCCTTTTTTCCGCTCTGTATTCTTCTTCGAACTCTACCAATTTCACGCAACAATCGATTATGCAAACCATACTGTTCCTTTCCTTCCCATTGTCCTTGTTGGCTTACATTGCCTTACGCTATAAAGAGGTACTCAGCGAAGTACGGCGAAATGCCAGCGAAGTTGTAAAGATTTCGGAAGAGAAAAAGGAGTTACTGGCCTCACAAAACGAAATGCTTGAAAATCAAGTGAAAGAAAGAACGGCAGAGCTTAGTCAGTCGTTAGAAAATTTGAAAGCCACTCAAAAGCAACTCATCCAGGCCGAAAAAATGGCTTCATTGGGAGAACTCACAGCAGGTATTGCACATGAAATTCAGAATCCTTTAAACTTCGTGAATAACTTCTCGGAAGTGAATAAAGAGTTGATTGCCGAAATGAAGGAGGAAATTGCCATCAACAACCTCGACGAAGTAACTGCCTTGGCACAGGACATTGATGATAACGAAGGGAAAATCATTTATCACGGCAAGCGGGCCGATGCCATTGTAAAAAGCATGTTGCTTCACAGTCGTGGCAGCAGTGGCCAAAAAGAACTCACCGATATAAATACCTTAGCAGACGAATACCTGCGGCTTTCCTATCACGGACTTCGCGCCAAAGACAAAGCATTCAATGCCGATTTCAAACTGGATGCCGACCCGAAACTCCCGAAAGTAAAAGTGATACCACAAGACATTGGCCGGGTGTTGATCAACCTTATCAATAATGCATTTTATGCGGTTTACGACAAAAGCAAACAAAAAAAGGAAGGTTACAAACCTTTGGTAACTGTAAGCACAAAAATGCTGGATAATAAAATTGAGATCCGTGTAAAAGACAACGGAAGCGGAATTCCCGATCAGCTCAAAGAAAAAATCTTCCAACCGTTTTTTACCACCAAACCAACAGGTCAGGGAACCGGGCTGGGCTTGAGTTTGAGTTACGATATAATTAAAGCACACGGTGGCTCAATGAAAGTAAATTCAGAAGAAAACGTGAGCACCGAATTCATAATCAATTTACCCTTATAATTTAAAATTAAAAGCACATGAAAATTCTAGTAGTTGACGACGAACATGACATCCAACCTCTATTTCAGCAGCGTTTCAGAAAAGAAATTAAAAATGGCGAAATTGTATTTGAATTTGCTTATTCGGGAGAGGAGGCACTTAAATACATGGTGAACTTTAATCACGAAGCAGTACTTATATTATCAGACATTAATATGCCGGGAATGAGCGGACTTGAATTGCTCGAAGAAATCAAGCAAAAACATCATTCGCCGCCACCCGTTGTAATGATGATCACCGCTTATGGCGACGAAGAAAACCACAAGCGGGCAATGGCCCTCGGAGCTGACGACTTTCTAACAAAACCCGTGGATTTTTCGCTGCTGAAAGAAAAAATAAAAAATCTTGAAGTATGACAAAAATATTAGTGGTAGACGATGAAGCCGATCTGGAAGTTTTGGTGAAACAAAAATTTCGCAGAAAGATCAGGGAACAGGAATACGAGTTCGTGTTTGCTGCCAATGGTGTGGAAGCCCTCGATCAGCTCGAAAAACATACCGATGTTGATGTGGTACTAAGCGACATTAATATGCCCGAAATGGACGGTCTAACTTTACTATCGAAACTGGCGGAAACGCATGCTATTCTAAAGTCGGTGATAATTTCAGCTTATGGCGATATGGAGAATATCCGCATTGCAATGAACCGTGGCGCCTTCGATTTTATTACCAAACCGGTTGATTTCAAAGACCTTGAGATCACCCTGGAGAAAACCATAAAACAGGTTAGCCAAATGCGCGAAACGCTGCGTGCCATCAAGGAAAACAATATCCTGAAGATGTATGTCGACGAAACCGTACTGAATTTTATGGGTGCTCGTGAGTTCGAATCAGCAATCACCGCCAACGAAACCATTGAAGCCACGGTGGCTTTTCTCGATATTTGTGGTTTTACATCGATCAGCGAAAACGAAGCCCCCGACACGGTGGTAACACTCCTCAACAATTATTTCGATGTGATGGCCAAGGAGATCATTGCGCAGAATGGTTATGTTGACAAGTTTATTGGCGATGCCATCATGGCGGTTTTCCACGGCGATTATCACCTCGACCGTGCAATCGATGCCTGTTTAGCGGTTAGGAATAAAATCAGGGAATTACCACAGGTAAACGAGCATGTTTCCTACCAACCCAATGTTTCCATCGGCATCAACAGCGGCGAAATGATCTCGGGGAATATTGGTTCATCCAGTCTCAGACGGCTCGACTACACCGTTATCGGCGACTCTGTAAATATCGCCCAGCGTTTACAGGCTGCAGCCGCCCCCGGACAGGTACTGATCGGCGAAAATTCATACGAGAAAATAAAGGAATTCTTTAAGTGCCGTAAAATCGGCGAAATTGAAATGAAGAACAAGTCGAAACCAATGGTAAGCTACGAGGTGATTGAATAATACAAGAATCAAAAGGAGCATAATATGAAAAAACAAGCAGGAATCGATTGGAAATCAATATTCTCTTTTCCATATATTCTATACACCCTCCTCGGTAGTCTGATCTCGGTGATCGCTCTTGATGGTTTTTTGATCCCAAACGGCTTTGTTGATGGTGGTGTAACTGCGGTATCCATCATATTCGAAAAAGCTTTCCTCATTCACATCAGTATTTGGCTGATCGTGATAAACATTCCTTTTGTGTACATTGGTTACCGCCTGGTTGGAAAGACGTTCGCCGTGCAGTCGATGATTGCTATCCTGGTTACTGCGGGATTAATGTTGATTATTCGCGTACCGGTTATTACCGAGGATAAATTGTTGATGGCCTCCTTTGGCGGATTCCTGATGGGACTCGGAATAGGTTTGGTAATACGTGGTGGTGGAGTAGTCGACGGACTCGAGATTATCGCCCACTACACCAAAAAGAGAGTCGGCTTCACAACCAGCGAGATTATCATGGTGTTTAACTCGCTGGTCATTATAGGTGCTGCCGTCGAATTTGGCCACGAGGCGGCCATGTATTCCATTCTTGTTTATTATATCGCCATGAAAACTTCGGATTATGTGGTGGACGGTATCGAAGAATTTACCTCGCTCAGTATCGTATCGAAAAAAGATCAGGAAGTTAAATCGCTTGTTGTTAACGAGTTTGGAAAAGCTATTACCGTTTACAAAGGCGAACGTGGATACCTGCCTTCTTCCTATCATTTAAAATACGATTGCGACATCGTGGTTGCGGTAGTTACCCGGCTCGAGATCCACCGCATCAAACAAAAAGTGGTTCAGATCGATCCTGATGCCTTCTTTTTTGTTCAAAGTATTAAAGAAGTCCGTGGAAGTTACCTGCGGCATCACGACAGATCAAACTGACATATATTGTTTAACATTATTTTTAAACTGAAAAAGTATAATTTTATAACCAGATCAATAAACGGATTTAACCTACGTTTTTAAACATACAACGAATAGAGGATGAATATCAGAAAACTCAAACAGTTTGTCATTAACAAATTAACTGAAGAATTATCGGATAAACTAAGCTACCATGGTGTACACCATACTTTAGATGTTTTGCGGGTGTGTAACGAGTACATAAAAAGAATGAGCATCTCGCGCGAAGACGCATTCCTTTTACGTACCGCGGCTTTATTGCACGATATTGGATTTATTCAAACCTACAACGAACACGAAGAAGAAAGCGTAAAGTACGCGAAAAAGATACTCCCCGAATGGAATTACACCGACGAACAAATCGAAATTATAGCCGGAATGATTCGGGCAACAAAAATTCCACAGCTTCCCAAAACCACCCTCGAAAAAATTATTGGTGATGCCGATCTCGATTACCTGGGAACGGATTCATTTTATGCCATCGGCGACACACTTTTTAAAGAATTGATGGCATTTAATAAGATTTCGAACGAAGAAGACTGGGATAAAATTCAGATCAGATTTTTACAGAACCATACTTATCACACGGCTTTTGCACAAAAAAACAGGGAACCACTTAAACAAAAGCATCTGGCTGCACTAAAACAAAAGTGGAATATCAATTAGACCATTCTTTTACTTCTTAGCAACTCCCTCTTCAAAATGCTGTATAATTCTGGCTATGAAATACATCCGAAAGTATACAAATACATAAATTAACAGTATAAACTTGCTTTTGTGCGTGATTAAGCTTATATTTCATATATAAAGTTATTATATTCTTTTTCCCTAACTTATCACGACGTTTATGCAAAAATCAGAAGGAAATGTGTTACCCTCATCCACAGTAGCACAGGCATTTTTTCATTACTTAAAACTTGAAGGAGTCACCCATCTTTTTGGGATTCCCGGCGGAGGACTGGCAAATCTGTTAAATGAAATAAAAAACGACAATTCAGAAATTGAATACATCGTTTGCCGCCAGGAAACCGGTGCAGGTTATGCTGCCGACGGCTATTACAGGGCAACAGACAAATTAGGGGTTGTGGTTGTAACCTCAGGCCCGGGAGCAACAAATGCGCTTACCGGAATAATGAATGCCGAAAACGATGGCTCGGCCGTAATGCTCGTAACCGGAGAAGTTGCTCAGCAATATTACGGTAAAGGCTATCTGCAGGAGGGAATTGATGCGGTACTGGATGTTGACACGATCTTTAAAGCAGCTACCCGCTACAGTACATCAATTGATGCAGCCAGCGATATGCAGGCGTTGACCGAGCAGGCGTTGAGAGATGCCCTGGCGCTGCCCCGGCACGCGGTGCATTTGAGTTTTCCTGATAACGTTTCGGTTGAAACACTGAACACGGATAGTCTGCCTCCCTCTACAGCAAGTTACCGAACGGTGCAAACTGCGGCATCAACAGAAGATGTTGAGCAGGCAGTTAAAGCACTGACCTCAGCAAAGCAGCCGGTCATTTTTCTAGGAAACGGATGCCGGCAGGCCATGCGCAACAAGGAAACCCGCGATGCATTCTTAAAATTTGTAGAGACCTACAATATTCCGGTAATGACGACTGCCGATGGAAAAGGGATTTTCCCCGAATCGCATCCGCTTTCGCTTCGGGTATATGGAATTGCCAGTTGTCAGTGGACCTGGTATTACCTGCACCCCGACAACGGGAATTATGATGCAATTATGGTGATTGGTTCTTCGCTTGGAGAACTATCGACTATGAAATGGAATCCTTTGCTATGTCCCAAAGGACCATTCATCCAGGTTGACATTAACAGTGCAATTATAGGAAGAGGCTTTCCGCTGACTCACGGAATTGTAGCAGAAGCCGCAGCATTTATAAAAAAATTGCCTCAGACGATCAGCAAATTCCCTCCCGACGCAAAAACAGTTTCAGCACGCGGTGAGCTCATCAAAAAAATTAAAACAAGCTACTCCCCTATCGAATCGAAAGAACAATACGAATCTGAAGCTTCGCCTTTACGGCCGGCAGCCGCTATGCGTGTTATTCAGAATACCTTACCGGCAAATTCAAAAATTTTTGTTGATGCCGGCAACTGTGTTGGCTGGACAGTCCATTATTTAAAAGTGGATTTTCCGCAGGAGATCTTCACTGCCTTATCAATGGGACCGATGGGATTTGCTGTTGGTGCGGTTGTAGGTGCTAAAACCGGTTGCCCCGATGATGTAGTTGTTTGTGTTACCGGCGATGGTGCATTTCTGATGCAGGGTGCCGAAGTTTCAACAGCCGCCCGGCATAAAATAGGGGCTATCTGGATCGTATTAAACGATAACGACCTGGCCATGGTAAGCCAGGGACAAGCACATTTCTTCCCCGCAGAAGGACCAAGAAAAGAATGGGAAGAAATATTTGATCTGGGTAATCCTGATTTAGTGAAATATGCCGAAAGCCTTGGTGCCGATGCTTACCACGCCTGTGATCCAAAAGAACTGGATGAGGCAATGAAAAAGGCGGTCAGGAATTCTGCCGACGGAAAACCACAGGTAGTCATCATGAAAATCGACAAAAAGGACATTCCACCTTATTACAACCAACTTTTTTCATCTAAATAACAAACACAATGAAAAAGAATGAATTTGATATTGCTGTGATTGGCGGCGGCGTTTCGGGCATCTACACAGCCTGGCGCCTGATGACAGCTGATCCGAGTCAGTCCCCGGTGCTTAAAAACTGGGCTAAAAACGGAAAACTAAAGATCGGGGTTTTTGAAGGCAGCGACAGAATCGGCGGAAGATTACTTTCGGCCAAGGCCCCAGGAATGCCCGATATTGTTTGCGAAATAGGCGGCATGCGTTATGTTTCTCCATCGCAGTACCTCATAAAAAGTTTGGTTGAGCGGGAATTATGTCTTGAAACTTTCCCTCAAAATGTATACGAACCCAAAAACCTTGTGTACACCCGTGGAAAAAGATACAATGTCGACCAGCTAAACGATCCTGATGTGTTGCCTTACGCGCTTAGAGAGCTTGAAAAACAGTGGCTCAAAGAAGGAAATACCGCCGATAACTTTATTGCTTATGCCATAAAAAAAGTAATTCCGGGAATCGGTAATAAAATTGGTGACGAACTGACAAAATACCTTGAAACGGTGGAAGTGGACGGCGTTCCGTTGTACAAACACGGTTTATGGAACCTTGTATTGAAAGCGATCAGCAACGAAGCTTACGAAGTGTCGAAAACAACGGTAGGCTACGATTCGCTGGGAATGAATGCCAACGCTGTTGATTCCATTTCAGAATTATTCGACTTTTCATCGAACATAAAATATTTTCTCTTAAAAGACGGTTACGATGTGGTGCCCTGGCACCTGACCAACCGCTTTAAAAATGCAGGCGGTGAAGTATTCCTCAATACCTGGTTAAAAGGATTTGAATCGAAAACACTGGCGGACGGAACAAGTGGTTTTGAACTGAACTTTTACGACAATCCTACCGTCACCGCCAGGGCAGTGATATTGGCCATGCCCCGCCGTTCGCTCGAATTGCTTGATGAAACAGGACCTGTAATGACCAACCAGAAAATGAAGACCATGATGAACTCGGTGGAACCCGTTGATCTTTACAAGATGTTTATCGCCTATGAAAAATCGTGGTGGACCGCTGCCGATAAAAACCTGAAAACCGGCCGAAGTTTGACCGACTTGCCGCTGCGGCAGTGTTATTACTGGGGCGACGAAGCGGATCTCACAGATTCCAAAAACAAAAATGCGGTGATAATGGCCTACAACGATATGCAAAGTTCCACTTTCTGGGGTGGTTTGCGCTCCGAGCCGCTGGGCCCCGGTGATGCTTTACGATGGGATCATCCCGGCGGTAAACGCAAATCGAAAAGTTCGCATGCTAACCACCACCTCTTCAAACGTAAAAAAATGAACCACCAAAACGAATCATACAAAGAACCCTGGGACGAACAGCTTCGCAGAAACTGGGATGCCCACGAAGCACCACATGCTATGGTAATGGAGATGCACCGGCAGTTGATGGAGATTCACGGAGCAGATCCGAAAACAACACCCGAACCTCTGGAGGCAGCTTTTATGGATTGGAGCGACGATCCTTTTGGTGGCGCGGTACACTTCTGGAATCCCGGATATAAATCGCAGGACGTGCTTTTTGATATGACACAGCCTGTTAACGATGTGAACTGTTTTGTTTGTGGTGAAGCTTTTTCAACAAACCAAACCTGGGTAGAAGGAGCTTTGCAAACAGCTGAAATAGTGCTTCAGCAAAGACTAAAACTCCCCGAACCGGAATGGGTAAAAAAATGGGACGATGAATAAAAATAACACAGGAATTATAAGCTCTGCCTACTGTCTGCCATCCAAGATCAGATACAACGATGACCAGATTTTCGACTGGTTGCACAAAAATACGCCTGAAGGCACCAATCTTTTTCAAGGCTATTGTAAAAGAAGGGTTCTGAGCGAGGGAGAAGATCTGATGACCATTATGTTGCCGGCCTCGCAGGAAGCGATTGAAAAATCGGGGATCGATGCCGGAGAAATAGACTTTCTCCTCGGAACAGGATCCATAAGTGAATACCGGAATCCAAATGTACTCTTCGATTTGCACCGACAGCTAAAACTCAGTAAAAGTTGCTGGGTGATCCCGATTGAAGATGAATTTTCGAATTTCAATTCGGCATTGGTTGTTGCTGATTCATTGATTAAAACGGGCCGTGCACGCAACATTTTGATTTGCATTGGCGGCAACTGGACCAGAAATGTGAGTTACAAAACACCACAGGCAATTAGCGCTGCCGACGGTGCAGCAGCGTTTATCGTTGGCCCGGCTGCAGCGGGTGAAAGCTGGAGCGTGAAGGACAGTTACACGATCATCGATTCGGATTATTACGGAAGTATGACGACCCGTTCGGATAAAATAAAGCTGGACACTCCGGTAAATGACCACCACGAACTCTACACTTCATCTTATTTTCACATTAACGACGACGGACTGAAGGGCTTTAAAGATTTTGGAGTGCATGCACCTCCGCAATGTGCCGTTGAACTGCTTAAAAAGACCGGCATCAACAGCAATGATGTTTGCGTGGTTTCACACCAGGCTTCTGATGTGCTGACCAAAGCCTGGAACGACGTCATAAAACCGGCAGAATACATTAGCACCATCAAGGAATATGGAAACATGGCTTTGGTAAACGTTCCGGTAAACCTGGCCTGGGGTATCGAACAAAAGCAAATCACTAAATCGCTTGTGCTGAGTCTGACCATCGGTCCGGATATGCACACGAATGCTCTTTTGCTGGAGAAAAATCGCGGTTAGAATCTTGTATCAGGAATATTTTTCGTTCAGATAATTGACTTTTGCAGCAGCTCCCCATTTATTGTAGGCATCGATCGCCCCCTTAAGTGCTGTTGTTTTTTCTGAAGGATCTGTTTGAACGATGGCCAAACTTTCGAAGATGATTCCCAGATCGTTCAGAAAACTTTGCTGCTCGGCCAGTTCAGCAGCCATTTGCAGCTTTTCAATTCCTTCTCCGGAATTCCCCTTGAAACTATCGAGAAATCCTTCAATCATCAGTAATTTATGCTGATAGTTTTCAGCCGACAAAGCTGTCCATTCTTGCAGAATTTTTACATTCTCCTCGGTTTTATGCAAAAACTGAGATTCAGTTTCGGGTTGAAAAAACATGGCATGTAACATCGCCAGCGATTCAAACTGAACAAAATCGATTTCAGCCACCTGCCCTTTAAAAGCCGGAATCAGTGGTTGTACAGTGGCAGCCCATTTCAGAGCACCTTCCCAATCGCCAAAATGCTGATGCATCTTGATCTTCGAAACAAAATAATAACCGATTTGATTGGCAAATTCGGTTTCACAAATGGAGGCAATGTCTTTCTCTTCGCTGAACTCCTCATCGGTGAACGACAGCGGATCGATCGTTAAACCTGAAAATGCTTTGGCAATCTGCATTTCGTGAATCAAGTGAAACGCTGCATTCATCACCTGCCGGCCATTCTTTTCAAGATTTTCGCGGGCTGTCTGGATAATTGAAGTCAGAGGCACACCGGTAAATTCCTGGTAGACCACATGCGCAGAAAGATTAAAACATCCAAAAAGAAAATCACCGGTTTCGAAGCCTTTAATTGCTGCATTTTTCGATAGTTCGATACTTGTTGAAAGGGGATTTTTCCAATGATTATGAAACCAGGTGTGCACAAAGGCAACACGCGAATGCAGGACTTCGCCGTTTTGCGAATCCAGATCAAGTGCCAGCTGGCTCCAGGTATTGGCTTCCACCCTGTTTCCGGTTAAAGCCGCATGTACCGGCGAATACATCGAATAAACATCGGCGGCCGAAACGCCATTTCCCTCTTCGAGCGTGATCCTTAAACAGAGCACGGCGATTAATGCGAACAATTCAATCTGCTGACTTTGAAACGCACAGGGCCCGATTCCCAATAAAATCTTCAGCAACGTTTCGGTTTCCCTGTTATCTAGTCTTTTGTTGTTCAGCAATTCCGAAGGATGCCTGCCGGCCATTAATTCACCGATCTTCATCATATTGGCTCCGATTTCAGGGCCTATTTTTTCGGGTTCAGTTTCAATATGAATATTCAGCAACCTGACCGCTTGCAAACCAACATCAACCGATTCTTTTGCGTAGCCCTGGCTAAAAATTCGAATCGCTTCCTTTTCAAGGTATTCCGCTGCTTTCAGGTATTCACCGGCCTGCTCGAGGTGGTAAGCGATTTTTACCAGGTGGGGCATCAGATTATTCGAATAAGTTTTTTCGTACCACAAAGCCGTCTCCATGTGGATTGGCGTTCGCTGGCCCCGAAGTAATGATTCGTAGGCAACATCCCTGATCATGGAATGATTGAAAACATACTCCTCCCCGTTTTCCAGGTCCCGGTTTAACAATCCTTGTTTGTTATCTTCAACCAGGTAATCGGGAACATAGGTCTTTTCACGCTGAATAGGATAAACATTCTGAACCAGGGTTGTTGAAAATCGTTGGCCGGTAACACTCGCTACTTTTAGCGCCATTTGTGGTCCCGGTTCCAATAGATCGATATTTCGCCTTATCGTTCCCCGAATTGTTTGGGGCAGATCTGACATGCTTAACGCTTCTACATCAGCGTTTGCATAATACTCCTTAAATGAACGCGTCAACTCAATACAGAAATAAGGATTACCCTTTGAAATACTTTTTATGGTTGCTGCCGTTTCGGCTGTAAGCTGTTCCTTGCCTAAAATACTCACGATAAGTTCGTCGAGGTCGTCTTCCCGCAAAGGTTGAAGTTTTAATTGTGTTGCCCCCGAATCGATAACCGCTTTTGCTTCGTTTATAGTTTCAATATCCTGAACCACACAGATTGTAAAACACCCCGCTACACTTTTGCTTATTTCCCGAACCAAATCCCAGGATGCCGCGTCCATCCATTGCGCATCATCGAGAATAATGATGAACGCTTGTTGCGAGGCAAACTTCCTTACAAGGTTGATAAGCAAAGTGCGTGTTGCCTGAGATTTCTGAAGCCCCGAAAGGATGGAAATTTCTTCGGGCTCGTTAAAATTAAGCTGGAGTATTACATTTAACAGGCTTGCTCTACCCGAAAATTCATCGCCAAGAAATTGAAATACCAGCTCCGATTTTTTATCGGGATCAGAAATACGGTCGATTTGAAAAATGGCTTCAAAAACACTTTTTACCGCCTGGTACGGAATGTTTCTTTCAATACGTTCCGGTTTTCCGAAATAAATCAGATCTCCGCTCTTGGCACAAAGCGAGCTAAAATCATTCAGCAATTTTGTTTTTCCAAAACCACTCTCCCCTTCAAGGATAAGAGCGCCGTTGTTGCCGCTTTTAACATGCTGCCAGGTACTGTTTAAAAGCGTGAGCTCCTTTTCCCGGCCTATCGATAATTTTATATTGTAATTCTTCGAGAAATCCTGATCTGTCTTGGGTTCCCAAACGGTAACAGCTTCTCCGAATCCTTTGATATTGATGGTACTTGAGTACTCGAATGCAACCGTGTTCTTCACAAAATTCCGTGTATTATCGTCGCACCAAATACCCTCTTTCTTGTTGCTTGCCAAACGTGACCCGATGATAACATTATCGCCTAAAATGGTATACTGCCTGAATATATTGTTACCCAGTAAACCACAATAATTAGTTCCCGAAACCACACCGATACTAACATCGAAACCGGCTTCGTGTAGTTCGTTATAAAGCTCAACCGAGGTTTTTATGGCCTTAAACGGATTATCCTGGTGCGATGAAGGTGGCGGACCAAAATAGATGAGCAGGTTGGCGTCTTTTTCATCGATCCACACCTGTCCCAGAATGCCTTCGTTATGATACACTGTCTTCGAGGCAATTTTAACCGCCTTCCTTAAGGATTGGGCTGCTTTTTTTCTGGCAGGATCGAAACCTGAAAGGCTAACATAAAGTACAGTCACGCGCCGCAATTCAGCTATCCAGTTTATTCGTTCCGAATCGAGCTGATATTGTATGGAAACTGGAATGTAAGGCAATAAAATGCTGTTGTCGGGATCATCAGAACTTTCATTCAACTTTGTCATAAGGGGCTCAACAGTAGCATTCAGAATGCTGGCTTTATCGCTGACAGGTGCAGTCTGAATTTGATCAGAAATCGTTCTGACCACATTTTCTGATAAAAGCACTTCGCCAGGTGCCCGGGTTTCGGTGGTATTTCTAAGGTCTTTTAACGCGGCACCAAGAGGTGTAATAAATATCCTGTTTTCAAGATCGCTCACCTCGGCCAGGTGAAAACTTCCGGCAGCTACAACCACATGTAAACCAACCGAATTTCCTTCCACATCTTTTAACGAATTGTTTTCAATCAGTTTCTGACCGCATGCCATCGCCTGACGAACCTTGAACGAAAGGTCTTCAGTATCGGAAAACCAGGCACACAATACGCCGTCGCCGGCAAAAAATATGGGTTCTCCACCGGTTTTCGAAATTAGATTTATTAAAGGATCGTAATGCTCATGAAGAAGTAGTGATAAGTGTTCCAATCCGTCTTTTTCATTTTTAAGGATCGCTTTCGACAATGACGAAAAATCCTGAATATCGACCCATAAAAGTGCGGCATATTCACCGGTAATTGCGGTTCCCGGGATTCTGCCGGGTTGCAGGAGATAACTATCACGAACACTTTTCGGAACAAAGCTGGCAATGAGAGAATCCGAGGTTTTTGTAGTAATTTCTTTCTCCATTAGTACTTAATGCGTTAATTACTTATTCATTACATCTTCAAACACAATTTCACCCAATTGAACCATCAAAACGGATGTTGTATCTGTACAGCAGTGATACTATGAATCGGTGGAGGTATCCTTAATTAGCATCATATTGTTTGATCAACTTTTAATATTGAACCAAGATCAATATTTATGAGATAAGTTAATCTTTTTTTCTTAAATATTAAAAACAGATGTAAGTGCAAATAGTTCAAGGCGAAAGGAAATATCTTTCTGAATATCAATATGTAAAGCAATAATACTGATAAACACAGAAGAATGTGAGTAAAGCTGACAAAAAGACACTAAAACAGCAGAATCCATCCTACCAGGAATAATTTCGAGTGCTTTGTTTACGTCTACTATTCCAGTCATAAACTTTTCGGTGTGCCGGGTTGTTTAACTTATTATTTTCCAAACATTTAAAAATCTAACTATGAAAAAGTTCGTGAAGCTGCATGCTCAGTCTCGCTTTCTAAGTTTCAGACATTATGATAACATCGCCAAAAAATTCAACAGGCGATTCAATTACAGAACTTTTCCAAGGGATGGTGAAACACAATAAGTTGATGTAAATAAAAGTTAAGTAATGCTTCGTTTCTTCTCAAAAATGCGCTACAGACTTGCTGCCGAAAACCGGATTGCAAAATACCTGCGTTATGCCATTGGCGAAATTCTGCTGGTGGTGATTGGGATATTGATTGCGCTTCAGGTAAACAATTGGAACGAACAACGCAAGGGTAGGATCGTTGAAAACAACTTTTTTGAGGATGTAATGGAGGATTTGAAAAAAGATCAGGAAAGGCTTAATTATTATGAATTATTCTATACAAAAAGATTTGAATATTTAGACACGCTTTTAACCTATGTCAGAAATCCTCAAAAAAATATGGGTGTTGACAAATTTGCACAGTATACGGAACCTTTGTATTATCCTGTAAATTCTCCCAGTTATTCTACTGCTTTTGAATCAGCAAAGTCATCGGGTACATTCAACGATATTAAAGCCAAAGACCTTATTAAGGAACTTTCGCAATACTACAGCGATTTTGTTCAAATTCAAAATACGTTTGGTTCCATTACCCGGATTGTTGAAAATCAATTTGAGCCTCTAATGTATACTCTTTCCAGTGGCTATACGAACAAAGAAACAGGAATCTTAGTCATAAACGAAGAAAATGTGCAAGCATTCTACTATAAAGTAGCATCGGTTAAAGACAATCGAAATATTACCATCGACTACCAACAGATACTTGACAATCCAAGGATGGAGAGCTATCTCATTGGAGATATGGGAAGAACATTTAGCGCTATCGGCAAAATAAAATCAAGGCAGGAAAAGCTAAAAGAGTTAATGCAAAAAATTAGGAATCGTGATTAAATTCTTCAGAAACATCCGCAAAAAACTGGCTGCCGAAAACAAAGCCTCAGCTTACCTGCGCTATGCCGTGGGTGAAATTTTGCTGGTGGTAATTGGGATTTTGATTGCTGTGCAGGTGAACAACTGGAACGAAGCCCGAAAAGAAAGAATTCAGGAACACTTGCTGGTTCAGTCGATTATTTCTGATCTGAAAATGGACACACTGATGATCAACCAAACCTTAAGGATTCTGAAAGAAGATACAACTCAGGTATTTGGATTTATTAAAAGAATGTCGGACAGCAAAGTGACCATCGACACGCTTGTTCAGATTGCCCGTTTTGAATTCGATCCCCGGCTTCATGTCAGTACTACGTTCACCGATAATACTTTCAAAAGTTTATTGTCAACCGGAAGTTTGAATATTCTTGACAATTGGTTACAGGATGAGCTGTTGCAAATCAATGAAATGCATGAAGCGAATATCTCGCGAACCCGGCTTAATTCAGGTGCCTATGTCAGCCAGGTTACGGCCTTCGCACGAAAGTATCCTCTACCCGACTATGGCAATATTTCTCCGGATTCGAAACTGGCCGATGCAATTTGGCAAAAGGTGGAATTCGAGGAACTGGGGGTTTACCTGAACGCTTTACTTTCAATTCGAAACGTTACAAATCTATATGCAATCAATCAGCTGAACGAAATTCTGAATGAAACGAATGAATTTCTTATCCGCATCAATAACCATGTTAATTCACTAAATTCTTAAGGTATGCTCCGATTCTTCTCAAAAATGCGCTACAAGCTCGCTGCCGAAAACCGGGTAGGAAAATACCTGCGCTATGCCGTGGGTGAAATTTTGCTGGTGGTAATTGGGATTTTGATTGCCCTACAGGTCAATAACTGGAACCAACAACGTAAAGACAATTTATCGGAGCTGGAAGTACTTAACGGTTTACAAAAAGAATTTAGTTCAAATCTGGATGCATTAAATAATTCGATTAATCAGGATCAACAGATCGTTAACGGGTGTTTTGAAATCATAAACCTGATTCGTTCGGATGAACTCGAGGAAAAGTCGGAAAAGTTAGATAGCTTGTTACAGTTTGTGGGGAGTTTCGGAACTTTTAATGCAGTAACCGGAGTTACCGACGAGATTATAAATTCGGGGAAATTGCATATTCTGAAAAACGATTCTTTACGTGTGAAATTAACTCAATGGTCGGGTCGTTTAACAGATGCCAAGGAAGATATTGAATATCGTTTTGATAATTACCATCAAAATATGATGCCCTATTTCACAAAGAACTTTCCTCTTGCCAATGGCGATCTGACCAAAAAAATAGCCAATCAACTTACAGGTGAGATTTTACCAAATATCGAAGAACCTTCACCGTTTAAAACAAATTTTGCACACCTAAACCTGATGGAATTTGAAAGCGTTACATGGCACCACAAACACAACAACGATTACGTACTTTACACCAACACAGGGCTTAAAAAAGAAATCCTTACGATTCTCGAACTCATAAATTCAGTTATCTCAAACAGAACCGATGATTAGATTCTTCTCAAAAATGCGTTACAAACTGGCTGCTGAAAATCGTGCGGCCAAATACCTGCGTTATGCAGTTGGTGAAATTTTTCTGGTTGTGATCGGCATCTTGATAGCTCTGCAGGTGAACAACTGGAACCAGGATCGTCTAAATCAAAAAGCAGGTAAGCTCATCAAACAAAACATCCACGAAGAATTTATTAAAAACCAGGACATGCTGAAAGCATCACAAAATTTAAGTAACGAAGCTTTAGCTTCAGGTATCACTTTGATGAGTTTGATTGGCGCCGAAAACCAGAAATTAGCAACCTATAACCTTGACAGCCTTTTTAATTCTTCATTAATGGCTGAAGCATATTTGCCAACCAGTCATTCTCTTCAGGATATTATGCAATCGGGACGCATGAACCTGCTCAATAGTGTAGAACTAAAAAATACAATACTGTCATGGAATGCAGCCCTGGATTTATTTAAAGAATACAAAGAAGTACAAACCAACTGGCAAAATAATCAATACCTGCCTTACATGCTTTCAGTCATTTCATTTAAACAAATGGATATTTATAACAAAAAAAAATGGAGCGGTAAAAGCAAATTACCAACAGATTATTCCCCAATTTTTCATGATATAAAATTTGAAAACATGGTTGACAATAATTTGTATTTGATTGATTATTTGCTTCAACAACTTGAAAATATCGAAAATTACCAGTCGAAAATTATTGAATTAACCAATCCAAATTAAGATGCTCCGCTTCTTTTCAAAAATGCGTTACAAACTTGCAACGGAAATTACGGAAACAACCAACACAGAAATAAATGGAAAGTAATGGAACGCTGAAAAAGAAAATCGGAATGTTAACAAAATAAGCCAGGTAGTCACTTTAAGTACAAGGCTCAAATGTCGATAATTCGATGGACTTTTTTATTACCTTTATCACTCATTTATAAAGCTTTGCCATGACGACTTCCCGCCTGTACTACATCGACAACCTCCGTATTTTCCTGATAAGTTTAGTGGTTTTACTTCACCTGAATATCACCTACGGCGGACCCGGCGACTGGTACTATAACGAATCGAGTGCAGAAATGCCGGCACTGCTTCTTCAGGCCATGTTCAACATTACCAATCAGTCGTTTTTTATGGGAATGTTTTTTATGATTTCGGCCTTCTTTACAGCCGGATCGATTCAGCGAAAATCCACCGGAAAATTTATCGCCGAGAGGCTCATTCGTTTGGGAATACCTCTGGCCATCTTTTATTTTATACTGCAAGCGCTCACCGTATGGATCAATTATCATTTTATCCGTCACGACGATGCCAGCTTGTGGGATTTTATCTGGAAATACAGGGTTTGGGGCTTTGGTCCGCTTTGGTTTGTTGAGGCACTGCTGATTTTCACCTTCCTCTTTCTGATTTTCCGAAAATCGTTGCTGCGCATTCGTATCAGCTTTCCCGGAACAAAACTGATTCTACTTTCTGCAATAATCGTGGGGTTGATTCAGTTTCTGATCCGACTGAAATTTCATGTTGGCTACAGTATACCGCATACCAACCTGCAGCTACCTTTTTTTATCCAGTACATTGTGCTATTTATTGTCGGCATTATTGCCTATCAGAATAATTGGCTCGACTCCATCGATTTCAAAATGGGGAAACGCTGGTTCATTTTTGCACAAATAATGATTCTTATCCTATTACCAATAACGCTTTATTTCGGAGGTAAGGAAAATGGAATGGAACCCTTTTTAGGAGGAATGACCTGGCAAAGTTTTGTCTGGGCGATCTGGGAACAGGTAACTGGTTTTGCATTGATAATCGGTCTGCTGGGACTGGCAAAAAAATATGCCGACAGCCAGGGAAAACTGGCACAAGCCCTTTCCGACAGTGCTTACGGAGTTTTTGTTTTTCATGCACCCATCATTGTAGGAATTAGTGCGCTGTTGTTGGGATTTACCGTTCCGCAGTTGTTGAAATTCGTGATCGTGGCTCCAATCGCACTGCTTGTTACTTTTCTTTTTGCCTGGCTGATCAAACAGGTTCCCGTATTGAAAAAGATATTTTAAACTACCTGTACACTCCAGTTGATTTTGTGGATAATGAAAGTGGCATCTTCGGGAAAATCTGCATCTTTACGGGAAAGTAAAACTGAGCATGTCAGATAAAATCAGACGAATTATCAGCACCCTTATTCCTGATCCGTTTATTGCCGGCATCCTGTTGATGATTGTTCTGGCCCGTATTTTCCCGGGTGTTGGTGCCGACGGCAGCACCATCGAACTGCGGGTGCTGATCAAATACGGCATTACACTGCTTTTTTTCTTTTACGGACTGAAACTCGATCCGAAACGTTTACGACACGATCTCGGCAACTGGCGACTCCACCTGGTAATTCAGCTTACTACTTTTATAGTTTTTCCTGCCTTGTTACTCCTGTTTTATCCCTTGTTCAAAGGCAGCGATCAGGAGATTTTATGGCTCACCGTTTTCTTTCTGGCAGCGCTGCCAAGCACCGTTTCCTCATCGGTAGTTATGGTTTCCATTGCCGGGGGAAATATTCCGGCCGCTATTTTTAATGCCAGCATTTCGGGTGTAATCGGCATTATTCTTACGCCCGCCTGGATGGGTCTTTTCCTCGACCAACAAGCCGGATCTTTTTCATTCGGGCCAGTAATTCGCGACCTTACTTTACAAGTATTGGTTCCGGTAATTGTAGGGCTGATTTTGCACCGTTACTGGGGAAACTGGGCCATGCGCAACAGAAAACGCATAAGCTGGTTCGACAAATCGGTGATTCTTTCCATTGTTTACCGCAGTTTCAGCGACTCGTTTACCAACGGCATTTTTACCAGCATTCCGGGGCATTCGCTGCTTATATTGTCAGCCGGAGTAATTGCACTGTTTTTTGTGGTTTTCGAAGGAACTAAATTCCTTACCCGAAGGCTGCATCTCAACCGCGAAGATAGTATCACTGTCCTTTTTTGCGGCTCAAAAAAATCGCTTGTTCATGGTTCCGTAATGGTTGGCGTTCTTTTTGCCGGAAGTACTTTGGGCAGTCTTTTCCTGGTTCCAGTAATGATCTATCATGCTTTTCAACTGTTTTACATTGGGATGGTTGCAGGAAAGTATGGCCGCGAAATTCAAAACTAAATCTCTTCATAGTGCAATAAAAAATTAAGCCCAAATGAACGATTGTGGATATTTATGCGTTTTCTATCTTTATTAAAAGAACAGACAATGCAGACAGAAGATCTCAAAGCACTCATTATGGCCATCCCAAAAGCCGAACTTCATTTACACATAGAAGGAACGCTCGAACCCGAACTCATTTTCAGGTTGGCGGGGTGTAACAACATCAAACTAAAACATGCTTCGGTAGAGGAATTGCACGCGGCCTACCGTTTCAGTAACCTTCAGGAATTTTTGGATATTTACTACCAGGGCGCCGGAGTACTTTTACAGGAAGAAGATTTTTACGACCTCACCATGGCTTACCTGAAAAAGTGTAGGGAAGAGAACATTGTACACACCGAAATATTTTTCGATCCGCAAACGCATACCCATCGCGGAGTGCCTTTAAAAACTGTGGTAAACGGCATTCAACTGGCATTAAACCAGGCCAAACAGAACTGGGGAATTACAAGTCTGCTTATCCCCAATTTCCTGCGCCATTTAAGCGAAGAAGATGCGATTTCCTCTTTTAAGGAACTGCTTGATTTCAGGGAATATTTTGCCGGTTTTGGACTCGATTCTTCGGAAGTGGGACACCCGCCAACGAAGTTTGAACGACTCTATAAAATGATCCGCGAAGAAGGTTTCCGTGCTGTTGCACATGCCGGCGAAGAAGGCCCGGCTCAAAATGTTTGGGACAGCATAAACCTGCTTGGCGTTACTCGAATCGACCACGGTGTTCGTTCCATCGATGACGAAGAACTATTGCAGGAACTGGCCCGCTTACATATGCCACTAACGGTTTGTCCGCTCTCGAACCTGAAGTTGAAAGTGGTGGAAGACCTGAAAGACCACCCTCTGAAAAAACTACTCGATAAAGGTGTAATGGTTACTATAAACTCTGACGATCCGGCTTACTTTGGCGGTTACCTGGTTCAGAACTATTTGGAAACTGCCGAGGCCCTGAATCTTTCGAAAAATGAAATTATCCAGCTTGCGGCCAATTCGTTTAAAGCCAGCTTTCTTACCGAACATGAAAAAGAACGCTGGATTGCTGAACTGGCTGCTTTCTGACCGCATGAATGATAAGAATCAATAGAGCGCAATCCCCCATTTTATTATTGAGTCACCCTTCTTTGTTCTTCTTCTGACGCAGTATTTCGTTTTAGCATTTTAATCGCCTTATTACCAAAATTATGCGTAAACGTTAAACGCAATATGCGGGGCTCCCAGTCGATGGCATAATAATTATCAATTTTAAGTTCAGGAACATGCGCTTCACGCTTTAATACCTGAGTTTTAAAAACATCAGACACATTCAGGTTTAACCGGCTGTTTTGACTTTTGGACCTCCACTGAACTCCCAGATCTAATCGACCTAATGGTTTTTGCACAAAAATTCCTTCCAGGGATTTTGAGCGATAAAAACCGCTGACTTCTGCTGAAAACTGATTACTTAAAGTGAAACTTTGGCTAGAACTAAGGTTATAATAATTCTGTTTGTAATCGATGTAAGTTCCCTCATAATTGGTGGCTATGCGCTGCCAGACCCAGGAGAGACTATTTTGCATCTTCCACCACTCCGTTACGGTAATTGGAAGAGCAAGAACCACCGAAATATTTTCCGATTTATCCAGGTTCATCGAAATAAAATACTGCCTTTCTCCATCTTCACTATACACCGGCTGAAACCTCGAAATAGAATTTTTTGTTTTGGTATAACTCAGCGACATGATGTAAGACTTTAACTGATAGTCCATCCGAAAAATATCGCTCATTGCCGGTAACAGGTTTTCATTTCCAGCCACAAACGATTCGGGTGTAACAAAGGTGACAAATGGTGCCAGCTCATTAAACGTTGGCCGGTCGATTCGTTTGCTGTAGGAGAATTGGATTGTATTGTTTTTATTCAGTTTCTGCGAAGCATAAAAGGTCGGAAATAATTTCCCGTAATGAAGATCTACGATGCCCTTTTCTTCTTCAGTGTCAAGCACCGAATTCAAATATTCGTAACGCAGGCCTGCAGTTATTCCCGTCTTTTCACTCACCTGCCAATTCAATGATCCGTAAAAAGCAGTAATATTTTCATTAAGCCATGATTTATTAGTCAGTTCAGGATCATATTCCCACCGTCCGTCGCGAAAATATTTTACGGCAACGTCGTTGTTAAACCAGGTAAGGGTTTCTTTAAATCCAAGTTCCCATTTTACTTTTTCGTTTTTACGGTTCGAGTAATCCACCGCTCCAACTAAAATATCGATGGGTGTAGTCTTCGTAATCTCAATATCTTCACCATCGATAAATTCCCCTTCCGGATTATAATTTTCAAGGGTAAAATCCGATGGATTATTATTGTAATAGTTCAGGTAATCGATATTTATATCAAGTACTTCCTCCTCATGAAATCGATGATTAAGATTAATGTTTCCCATTCCGTGAATCCATTTGTTGAGCTCGTCAGTTTCCAGCCTTGACCGGCTTGATTCCACATTATCAATAAGGTAGTTTATGTTATTGTAGGCATCCATTTGGTAGTCGCGGATATAGCCATTTGTCAGTAAACTGAGTGTAGTTTTACTGCTCAGCGTGTAGTCGATACCCATTCGTATATTCTGATATAGAACTAATGCCGAGCGATTACTTTTGCCATAAGATTCAACAATATCATTGTCCTGTTCAAATGAACGGTAAGACGTTATACTTGTTCTCTGATTGTTAAAATTCACGTTGTATAATCCATAGAAGTTGAACTTCTCCACGTGATGGTTCAGGTTAAGGCTGGCATTCATTTTTTCGCGTTTGGCCACACCTGCTCCTAACGAGAAATTCCCATTGGTTCCAAAGTCTTCACTTTTTTTCAGCACAATGTTGATAATTCCCGCATTCCCTTCTGCATCGTATTTTGCAGGCGGTGTCGTAATTAGCTCAATCCTTTTTACATTATCCGCGTTCATCCCGTCAAGCATCTGCATGACTGCGTCAATGGGCATTCGGCTTTGTTTACCGTTAATGATCACCTGAACGCCGCCTTTACCCGCCATTGAAATGCTGTTATTTTGCCGATTAACTAGAATCCCGGGTGATTTTTCGAGTATTTCCAGCGCCGTATTTCCACTCGACGTGATGCTGTTTTCAACGTTCACAACCATTCGATCCATTTTTAACTCATAAATTGGTTTCCTGGCTACTACATTCACGTCACTTATTTGGTAGACATTCGACTCAACAATTATTGGATTTAAATGAATATGATCGTTGGAGCTTTTAATTTCAAAAGAAGCCGACCAGGCCGGCTTGTAACCAACAGCGCTAACCCCTATGATATAGCGCCCCGGGCTGAATTCACTGATCATATAGGTTCCTTCTTCTGTGGCCATTACACCCGTCACCTGAGAGGAATCCAAAACATTCATAAGTTGAACATTTGCAAAGGGCACAGGCTGATTGAGTGAATCTTTAACTGACCCCTGAATCTGAGTGAATCCATTAAAAGACAGGCTTACCAAAATGAGAATTAACATTGAAAATCTCAAAAGAGAACTTTTCACAATCATCAATTACAGAATATTTTATCTTAATTTACGATTAAATTGAACCAATCGCAATAAATACCTGAATTTTAAATATTTATAAAATTATTTGGAGGACGATAAGTAGGATTCATATAGGTAAGCAAACTTCTGAAAGAGTGATTTGTTTTTGATTCTGGTACACTGCACTAATTGGTTTTCCTCCTTCCGTCAGCATAGTCGACATTCTTGAAACATCTAAAATTAAACGCTATGAATTCTGAAGAACTACGAATGCTGCAGGCGCCTCTGAAAGAGCAATACAAAAGCAATCCGGAGTCTGCCGTTGTAACTTTAACAGCAGAAGGTAATATTGGCGAAGGAATATCGTGCAAGGTTGAAACCGGTCAGCGGTTGGCGCAGGCCGGTCTGCATCCGGCCACCGGAGGCGACGGAACACTGGCCTGCTCGGGCGATTTGTTGCTTGAAGCGTTGGTGGCCTGTGCCGGAGTAACACTAAAATCGGTTTCCACGGCCATTGGCATTAACGTGAAAAGCGGAATCGTAAAAGCAGAAGGCGATCTCGACTTTCGCGGGACACTGGCAGTTTCAAAAGAAGCACCGGTTGGTTTTCGGAATATCCGATTAACTTTTCAGCTGGACTGCGACGCAGACGCTGAAAAGAAAGCAACATTATTAAAACTAACAGAACGGTATTGCGTGGTGCTTCAAACCATAAGCGCTGCCACTCCAGTCAGCTCATCAATTTCAAGCTGTTAAAATGAAATTATGATCCCAATTGTTGGTAACACGGTTCCACTGGTATTATCAATTTCTTCCAGCACATAGCGCGTTCCGTTGTCGGTGGTAATAAAATTGCCGTTAGCATCTTGTGCCCGAACCACAATGGGCTGACTTTCAGCCTGGAAATTATACAGGTTCTGAATATCAATGTAGAATTTGGCCGTCAGTTTTTCCCAGTAAAACGATTTATCTACACGCAGGTCGAGCTGATGAAACGGATCGAAGCGCAAGGTATTCAGTTTTGAATAATCGAGGTACGGTCCGCCGGTGAGGTTCCAGGCTTCCACCAGCGACGATTTTTCCATATCCCACGGCGTGTAAGGCAAACCACCCACATAACGCCAGCGGCCTCCCACGCGCCAGTTGTTTTTCAGGTCTTTGGTGGTGGTTAACACCAGCAAATGTTTTGAGTCCCAACTCGAGGGAATGTAACTTCCGCTTGCAACGGTAAATTCGCTGCGCACCAACGTATACGACAAGTTAAAGTTGAAACCTTTGGGAGAATTTATACGTGCCTGAAATTCGGCACCGTAAGCCCGACCTTTTGATGCTGAAACCACTTCCTCATCTCCGATCACACCAAAATCGGCTCCCTTATTGGCCAAGCTGATTCCGTCGTTTACTGACATCGGGTAGTCCTTGTAGCCTTTCCAAAATGCCTCGGCCGATAACTGAACGGTAGATTTTGGCCTGAATTCGAGCCCGCCAATCAAATGATCCACCGAAATGTATTTCAGGTTATTGGCTTTGTTCACATACACATCGTCCGCTTTAAAACCAAGCGAAGTATACGAAGGGAGCTGGTAGTACCGGCCGGTATTGAAATTCAGACTCCATTGGGGCGTTAAGCTGTACGAAGCTGAAAAACGTGGTGAAAACTGGTCCAGTAAATTTTTCGTGCTCGTCGAATAGTTGTTAGCATCAGTTCGAACTCCAAGCGAAAGGGCAAGCCGTTCAGCAAAAACACTTTTACTTACCTGCGCAAACAAACCGTATTTCACAAGATCGAGGTTGGTGTCGTAATTAACCGGAATCAATTCGTTGTTGTAGTACCTTCCTGAAAAGGTCGTGTTACGGTAATTCACAAAATCGAGATTGGCACCAAAAGTCAGTTTGTAGCCGTCAATGCGCGAAGTGTTTTCAAAACGAAGCTTGTTCTCAGCCTCCTGCGATTTGTAATCCAGAATTTTATTGGCTTCCGAACTGTCATCGTTTTCGAGATACTTGTCAGCCTGATTATTCAGATGACTTCTGCTCACGACAAAAGTTTGGTAACTGTTTTCGCGGTAATGCTTGTAAACGGCACCCAAGGTATAACTCCACTGCCGGTTTTCGGGCAACTGGCTCAAAATATAGTTTTGCTGTTCGTCGGGATCCTCAATATCAAGGTTCAGGCTGTTAATGTCGTAGGCACCCAAACCAATGATAGTTAATTCGTTTTTACGATCGAAACGGGTACGTACTTTAAACTGCGTATCAGTAAAATTAGGCAAAAATGGCAATTCTAAAACACTGAATAAGAACTGCAGGTACGAACGGCGAACAGAGAACACATAATTTGTTTTTTCACCGATTGGGCCGTCCAGAGTAGCAGCAATTTCTGATGCTCCAAGTGTTCCGTGAAACTTCATTTTTTCATCATTTCCGTCAATCTGTTTGAATTCGAGCACGCCACTAAGTGCATCGTTTCGGTTGGCCGGGAATGCGCCTGAAAAATAATTTACCTCGCGGATAAAATCGGCATTTAAAATACCAACCGGACCACCCGATGCTCCCTGGGTGGCAAAGTGGTTGATAAACGGAACCTCAACATCATCGAGGTAAAAAGTACTTTCCGACGGGCCACCGCCTCGAATAATCACGTCGTTACGAAATGCCGGTGTAGACTGCACCCCGGGAAATGACTGAATGATTTTTGAAATATCGCGGTTTGCACCCGGACTTTTTTCTATTTCGCCAATTCCAATCGTTCGGAGCGATACCGGGCTTTCAAGTGTTTTTCTGAATGGCGATGCTGTCACGGTAACTTCTTCGATTTCCGACGTGGTCTTGTCGAGCTTAATTTCTATGGAGGCTACACTACTTCGATCTACCTCAATTTCGCTTGAAATGGCTTTTTTGTACCCTACAAACGAGGCTTCTACGCGAATAAATCCGGGTTCGAGGTCGTTAAAAACAAAACGTCCGTTTTCATCCGTGATCGTTCCGATTGTTGTTCCCGAAACCAATACATTCACAAAAGGTAGCGGTTCGTTATTGGTGGCATCGAGCACAATTCCGCTAAGTGAAGCTTTTTGCGCCAGCATCCAAAATGGAGCAAGCAGCAGGATTAAGATGATTTTAATGGTTTTCATGTTATTTCTGTCTAAACTAATTGTCGAAAAACTAAACAGCAATATTAAATAAAAGTTGAGAGAATCCTTCGATTTTTTACCTTAGTCGAATAAAAGCAGAAAAATCATGCGCGTTGTTATTCAAAAAGTAAAACAAGCTTCGGTCACGGTTGAAGGCGAAAAAATCTCTTCGATCGGGCCAGGACTCTTGGTTCTGGTCGGGATTGAAGGCGAAGATACTGATGACGACATTGCTTACCTGGTAAAAAAGATCGTTCAGCTAAGGGTGTTTGACGATGAAAATGGAGTGATGAACCTTTCGGTGACTGATGTTGAAGGCGATATCATCGTAGTGAGTCAGTTTACACTGCACGCCAGCACTAAAAAAGGCAACCGCCCCTCGTATATCCGTGCAGCCCGGCCGGAGTATTCAATTCCGATGTACGAGAAATTTGTTACAGAAACTTCTTCTGCACTCGGAAAAAAAGTAGGTACCGGTAAATTTGGTGCCATGATGGATGTAGCGTTGATAAATGATGGTCCGGTAACCATTATCATCGATTCGAAACAAAAAGAATTTTAGCAGAAATAATTCCTAATCCCAGTTTTTATATGAATATTGGGATCGTAATCCCAATTTTATACTTTTTACAGAAAATCATGAATACTAAAACACTCACGCTTCCTGAAGCCCAGCAGCAAGTTGACCAATGGATAACAACCATTGGCGTGCGTTATTTCAGCGAACTCACCAATATGGCGATACTCACCGAAGAAGTGGGCGAACTGGCCCGGATAATGGCGCGTAAATACGGTGATCAGTCGTTTAAAAAATCAGATGAAGAATATAACCTGGCCGATGAAATGGCTGATGTGCTTTGGGTGCTCATCTGTTTAGCCAACCAAACCGGTGTAGATTTAAACGAGGCCTTTTTAAAAAACATGGCTAAAAAAACAGCGCGCGATAAAGATCGCCATCAGAATAATGAGAAATTAAAATAAGAAAAATGCTCTTTCCCGCTGATTTTTAATTTTGAAGCAAAAGCCCTTCAATACTTCCAAATTCACAAAAATAAATAGCGTAATCCCGTTGATTCCGAATTTGCATTTATTACTTATACGTTATAAAACATTTATACCAAAAGGGTTTCATGACGAATATGCTATTCTAATAACAGAAAATTTCCTTACTTTGCTCATGCAACAAAAGTTGCATTTATTATCAGAAACTAGCAAGACTTAAAAGCAAATATGGAAAATCTCGATTGGAAAAATCTCGGTTTTGGATACCGCGACGCAGATTTCAACGTGCGCTGCTATTACCGTAATGGTGAGTGGGGCGAACTGGAAGTAAGCGATTCAAATACAATTAATATACACATGTCGGCAACGGCATTGCATTACGGACAGGAAGCTTTTGAAGGATTAAAGGCCTTTAAAGGGAAAGACGGCAAAATCCGCATTTTCCGCATGGACGAAAATGCAAAACGTATGCAAAATTCATCGGATGGAATTCTGATGGCCAAGTTGCCCATTGATAAATTTATGGATGCCGTTCGTCTGGCAGTTAAGAAAAACGAACGCTTTGTTCCGCCATACGACAGCGGAGCAGCTTTATACATTCGTCCGCTGCTGATTGGTACCGGTCCGCAAATTGGCGTGAAACCTGCCGATGAATACCTGTTTATGGTATTTGTAATGCCGGTTGGACCATACTTCCCTGAAGGATTTAAACCTACAAACCTGGTCATTTACCGCGAATACGACCGCGCTGCACCACAGGGAACCGGTAAGTACAAAGTAGGCGGAAACTACGCAGCCAGCATGTACGAAGGCAAAAAAGCAAAGCAGGAAGGATTTTCGGCTGTGCTTTACCTCGATAGCAAAGAAAAAAAATACCTCGACGAATGTGGCCCTGCCAACTTCTTCGGGATCAGGAATAACACCTACATTACTCCGGAGTCGGATTCGATTTTACCATCTATCACCAACAAAAGCCTGATCGTTCTGGCCGAAGAAATGGGATTAAAGGTTGAACGCCGCAAAGTACCGTACGAAGAACTGGCCGAATTTGAAGAAGTTGGTGCCTGCGGAACTGCTGCCGTAATTTCTCCGATTAAAGGCGTTTACGATGCCGATAACGACCGGTGGTTTAAGTACGGCAACCAGGAAGAAGCCGGCGAATGGTCGACAAAACTGTACAATAAACTACGTGCCATCCAATATGGCGACGAGCCCGATACGTATGGTTGGGTAGAAATTATTGAATAGATTGTTTACACGATAGATCAAAAACCGTTTTTCGAAAGAAGAGCGGTTTTTTTCTATTCCCAGAATTTGAATAAGGTTAAACTTGACTTTGAATTTCTGAGGCTACTAAGGTTTTATAAAATCCAAATAAGGTTTTTCAGTAATTCTGTCCAGGAAGTTCATTCATTATCTAAAAGAAGCTTTTAATTCAAAAATTGGTTTTCAACTTATCGATTATGAACAACTTAGAATAACCAAAGAATCAAAACCTTATTCTTTAAAAACTAACCTTAGTAGAATAATTTGCACAATTACAAACCAAACCTTATTAACCTTAATTAGCGCAAATACTAACTTTTTATTCCGCTTTGATAATGCTTTACAAACTTCTGATATTCTTCCTCAAAAGTTGTTCTTTTATGATGCTCCGCTTGTTTTAAAATATATTTACATACACCATCTACATCCGATTTTGAAACTGAGAATGCCGATACGGATTCCTGCCATGAAAATCTTCCGGCAACCAGTTTATTCGAATTAATGAATCGTTCTGAACTATTCGCAACAATGGTGAGCAACTCTTCTTCAGAAATCTTTGGTGATCGTGAAATTATGAAATGAACATGTTCCGGATTGGCATATATCGCGTACAGTTTAGAGTTGTGATGCGCAACAATTCCTGTAATGTATTTTTCAATTCTTTCCCTGTTATTTTCGGGAATAACCGGCATTCGCTGGTAAGTGGTTAAGATAAAATGTGTGCAAAGATTGTTGTATTCGATTTTCATGTTTGATAAGGTTAATAAGGTTTAAATTTTATGCAATTATCTGATCTACTAAGGTTTATTCAAACTAAAATAAGGTTTTTATCTGTGAAATAAAACTGCAATTTGTGATGCGCTAATTCAGTACTATATTGAACTAAAGCCAACCTTATTCTGCAAAACGAACCTTAGTAGATTAATTAGCTCGATCAGAATTAAACCTTATTAAGCTTATTGAAGGCTGATAGAAAATGGCTAATTTCAAAATTACCTGTAACTTACCTGAGACTTATCCGTCGTATACATGTAAATGCCTCAGAAAACTAATGACAAGAGACGAATACAACCAGGCTGTTGACGACTACTCTGACCGATTGTTTCGGTTTGTGCTGAAAAGTATAAAGGATGCCTACAAAGCTGAAGACATTGTGCAGGACAGTTATGAAAAACTGTGGAAGAACGTGGATAATGTGAATGCCGGCAAAGTGAAATCGTACCTTTTCACAACCGCATACCATACCATGATCGACCGTATTCGGAAAGAAAAAAATTCGGTATTTACCGAAGAGATTAGCATGCCGGAACAAGGCCGTGAAAACAGTTATTCGGACTTGAGTGAAATATTGAAAGAAGCAGTGGACCGCCTTCCCGAAATTCAGCGAATGGTGTTGCTGCTGCGCGATTACGAAGGCTATAATTACAAAGAGATCGGAGAACTGACCAAGCTAAGCGAAGCACAGGTGAAAGTTTACATTTACCGTGCTCGGGTATTTTTGAAAAAGTATATCGGAAGCATTGAAGCTGTAGCTTAAAAGGAGAGGAGAGCGAGATGGATATTACACGAAAAAATTACGAAGCTTATTTTGTCGATTACCTCGAAGGTAAGCTCGATGAAAAACTGGTCGACGCATTTATAGAGTTTTTACAGAAAAATCCCGACCTGAAGGAAGAATTGAAGCTTTTCGAATCGGTAGAAGCCGTTCCGGAACATACAACTTATACAAAAAAAGACAAGCTGTACAAAGCTAAATACGACGAGGAGGATGCTTTTAATTTTGCCGCTATTGCCAACCTTGAAGGCGATATTTCTGGTAAGGAAAAAAGAGAATTTGAAAACTACCTGTCTGCTCATCCCGAAAAACAGGAAGACATCGGGCTGTTCAGTAAAACCATACTTACTGCCAACGAAAACATTCAGTTTGAACACAAAAACAGACTTTATAAAAAACCAGTACGAAAAGTGTTGTTTATGTGGGCCGGAAGAGTGGCAGCAGTATTGATTTTGGCTCTTGCCGTTTTCAGTTTGATAAATACCAGCAACGACAACGTTTCACCAGACAACCAACTTGCTCAGGTTGAAGACAAAACCAACACTGTTGAAACTATCCAAAAGGAAGAAGTTAGCACTCCGGTTCAAAAAACAGAACCGGAACCAGAGGTAAAACAGATTGAAGAACCGATACTTGAAAAAGACATTCAGGAAGAACAATTGACTCCGAAAACAATTGAAATAAAAACAGATAAACTGGAAAAACAGGAATTGATTCCAATGCGCGAACCGATTGAAGCGCTGCCTGAAATGAATCCGATTATGGCCTCAATTGATGTTCAGAATCCGAAAGCCAGGCTGGCTACAATGACCTTGATTTACGAGGTGGATTATCCGGAAGAAGAGCATTTACTGGCCGACAATTTAAAGGAAAAACTGAGCATTGAAAAAATTACAAAAGCAGGTTTAAATTTGGTAACCAGTATTTCGAATGAACGCTTTACTTACCAAACCGACAACAGCGGAAAAGTAACTGAATACAACTATGAGTCACGGTTGCTGGCGTTCACCATTCCTTCGGGGAAACAAGAAACTGAATAGAATTTTATTAAATATTTTAAAGAAAAAGTTGCCTGACAGCAACTTTTTTTATTTCCTGTAACTTTTCACATATGCTGTCCGTCACAGCTTCAGAACATTAAAACTAGAATGAAAATGAAACAATTATTGACCTTTATTTTTTGCGGATTACTGGCAGTAAACAGCTTCGCGCAAAACGATACTACCAAGGTAGACGTAATGAAAAAAAATGTGGTAACCGTGGTTGAAGACGGCGACCGCGTTGAAGTAGCAGTTGGAAATGGCGTTGAAGTAATTACCGACGACTGGGGCGATACCACTCATATCCGTGTAGGCCGCCGTACTTTTAAAGTTATCGACGGGCACAACGGCACCTACGTTAAAGTTGAAAAAGATGTACACCGGCAGAAATGGTCGGGTCGCTTTAATCCACACTGGGCCGGATTGGAAGTTGGAGTTAACGTAATGACCGGCGCCGACTATTCACTCTATGATGGCGAATACGACGAATTTGGCGATTTTATGGACCTGAATGTTGGGAAATCACTGACTTGGAACCTGAATATTATGGAGTTTGCGTTTAAAAACGAGCGCAAAACTTTTGGAGTTGTTACCGGCCTGGGATTCAGTTTTACCGACTATGCTTTCAACGACCCGATAACCTTGCAAAAAGAAGGAACTCCACCCATTACGGTTCCGCTTTATCTGCCCAACGATAACGATGGACGTGGCATAAAAAAATCGAAATTACATGTTAATTACATCACCGCTCCGTTGATGCTCGAAGTTAAAACTCCGCTTCGCATGGGCAGCTCACGTTTGTACCTTGCGGGTGGTGTTATCGGCAGTCTTTACCTGGGCTCGCACACCAAATACAAATACTATAAAGGCGATAAAGAAAAATCGAAAAGCGGTTTTAACATCAACCAGTGGAAATACGAACTGACCGGCCGGATTGGCTTTGGCGACTTCTGTGTATTCGCTAACTACAGTATGACCTCGCTGTTCAAAGACGGCCGCGGACCTGAAGTTTATCCGCTGATGATCGGTATTTCATTTCCGAATATTTAAAGACAAACAAATAAATAATTTTCAAGTGTGTCCCCGGTAGCTTTACCGGGGATTTTATTTTTTGGCAGGGCTGATTAACTTAGCAGGAAAACACAGTTTCACCAAATGATATTGAACAGTACACCGTTTGCCGGATTTCTGCTGCTAGTATTAATCTTGATTTCCCGGGTTATTCACTTGCGTAAACAGGGTATTCAGCTTAGCTCAGTAGCAGGGCGTAAGAATAAGTTGATAATACCCGTTTTTGCTCTTATATTTCTGTTCTGGCTGTATGAAATCGTAAAACCTGTCTTTCATATTTCAGTTAATATACTCCCCGCAGCATTGACACAGAAACTTTTTGATTCCCAGATACTAATTATTACCGGCAGTATTCTTATTCTTGCTTCGCTGATTCTATGGACAATTACGCTTATTCATTTCAAGACCTCGCTACGTTTTGGACTCGATAATACCAACAACGGAAAACTGGTTACCAGCGGTATTTTTTCAGTAAGCCGCAATCCATTCTTTCTTTCGCTGGATGCTTATTTTTTAGGAACGGCGATGGTTTTTTTTAACCTCTTCTTCATGGTGTTTACAATTCTGGCACTGGTTGGTATTCACTTTTTTATTCTAAAAGAAGAACATTTTCTGGCTGAAAACTACGGAGAGGAATACAAAGAATATCAGCAAAAAACCCGAAGGTATTTGTAACAAAACAGGCTAATTCATTGGGTAGTTACAGTTTTGTATGCTTATAGATATGATCGGCCTATAATTCCATGGATTTTTCAAACACCTTTTCGCCTGCACTCCAGGTACTTTCAATTTTGGCATCGAGCACATCCTGTGGCGAAGCCGTCATCAGGTCGGTATCCAGGACCACAAAATCGGCCCACATTCCGGGAACAAGCTGTCCTTTTTCATTTTCTTCGAAGGAAGATTTAGCCGCCCAACTTGTCATTGCACGAAGCGTTTGCTCGCGCGACCAGCCTTCATCGATGTGCCAGCCACCTTCGGGCGAACCTTCGTGATCGGTGCGAAATACTGCCGAATAAAAAGTATAAAGCGGGTATATGTTTTCCACCGGGAAATCGGTTCCGGCAGGGATCCAATCGTTTTGTTTCAGCAAAGTCTGATACGCATAAGCGCCTTTAATTCGCTCCGGTCCTACCCGGTCTTCTGCCCAGGGCATATCGCTGGTGCAGTGTGTTGGCTGAACCGATGGAACAATCGAATACGTTCCGAACTTGTCGAAATCATCGGGATTGACAATCTGCGAATGTTCTACCCGCCAGCGACGATCGTTCTTTCCTTTCAGAAATTTTGCGTAGGTATCCAACACCAGCTGGTTGCCACCGTCGCCAATGGCATGGGTTGCCATCACATAATTATTGTCGTACGCCAGCTGGCAGATTTTATCGTAAAACTCCTGGGTTTCAATTTGCAGACCTTTGTTTCCGGGATCGTCGGAATAATCTTCCAGCATCAATGCTCCTCTTGACCCCAGTGCTCCGTCGGCATAAATTTTAATGGTATTCACCAACAAGTGGTCGGTTTTATAAATTCCGGTTTTAACAAAGTGCTCAAAATTCTCCTCGGTTGGATCGAGCATGGCGTTAATCCGCATTTTCAACTCGCCTGATTTTTGCATTTCATCAAGCATTAAAACCACGTTTTTACTCAATCCGCAGTCGGTTACCGAAGTCAAACCGGCGGCAAAACAATTCTGTTGGGCTTCCAGCAATCCTTTTTCCTGTTGTTCGCGTGTAATTTCGGGAATAAACTTCCCCACCAATCCCATGGCATTATCGATGAAAATTCCGGTGGGTTCGCCATTCTTTACGACCACTTCTCCCCCGCTCACTTTGGTCTCTGCTGTTATTCCGGCTATTTCGAGCACTTTCGAGTTACACCAACCGGCATGTCCGTCAACCCGAACGAGGTACACGGGAATATCGGGGAACAATTCGTCAAGTTTTTCTTTGGTCGGAAATTCTTTTACATCCCAGTCGTTCTGATCCCAGCTGCGTCCAAGAATCCATTCGCCCCCAAATTTTTCATGGTGTTGTTTCAGAATTTCATAAATCTCTTCCGGACTTTTAGTGTCGCGCAAATCGGCAAACTGCATCAAATTGGTGGCATAGCCGTTAAAATGGCAATGCGCATCGTTAAATCCCGGATACACAAATTTTCCGGTTGCATCCACAACATTATCGCTTTTATAATCAGCCAGAATTTGCTCGGATGTTCCGGTGGCTACTATTTTTCCATCACTCACAGCTAATGCTTCTACTTTTGAAAAAGCCTCATCAACCGTATAAATCCCGGCATTCACAACAATTACATCAACTTGTTTTTTTGAACACGATACCATAGTTATCAACATTATTAAGGCAAATGCCAGGTTTAATCTCATCGTTTTAGACTATTTTTTATTGGATAAAAGTTTGCTTATTTCTATTCAAAACAAATATAAATTAAGCTTTCTGTTTTCTAAAACATAAAATGAATACTTTTGTGCATCAAGTTATTATTAACTTTGTTCGCTCAATAAAGATCAGAAGCAGATGTTTTCGGTTGGTATTTTTACAACACATATTCCTTATATCGCTTTTGTAGTGTTCTACGCCTGGATCTTGATTTTTGGTGTTGAAAAAGCTTCAAATGGTGAAATTCAGACTTCGGATAAGAAGTTTGTTACGGAATTTCGTGTTGAAAGAATCAACGCTTCAAACGGAGCTACTTTCCATTATAATCAAGCTGATTTCGAGAACGTTACTAACTTTTTGGTCTTTCATTTCAAGCCAAAAATAAAACACAAGTCGCGTGATTTTGCACTCTTCCATCACTGCGAGTGCATTTCTTCGCTTTCCAACAGGCCACCTCCGGTTTTCATTTAATTACTTCAAATGAAGAATCATTCTGAACTTATTAAGTACCAGATGGTTCTAAGATGTAAGCTTTCTAAAAACTGAAAAAATAATTTTATGATTGGCCTCATTGGTATAAGCTATAAAACAGCTCCAATTGACAAGCGTGAAAAATTCTCATTTGCCAAAGAAGAAATTGTTCCTTTTGCTGATTTTCTTTCAAAAGAAACCGGTATTTCCGATGTAGTGGTATTATCAACCTGCAACCGTACCGAAATTTATTTTTCACAAAACCATTTCGATCGCTTATCTGCCATCGAAAAAGTAATCGATGCATTCAAGCAATTTAAAGAAGCTGAAGGGGAATGTTCCCGCTATCTATATCACAGGTTCGATATTGCTGCAGTAAAACATTTGTTTAGTGTTGCCGCCGGCTTGGACTCCATGATCATTGGAGAAGACCAGATAATCGGGCAAATAAAAGATGCTTATTTGTATTGCACCGATGCCGGATTGACTGATGCGGTGTTAATGCGTCTGTTCCAAAAATCGTTCGAAGCTGGTAAACGTGCCCGAACAGAAACGGGCATAAAACTCGGTAACCTTTCGGTAAGTAGTACCGCTGTTGAAATGATAGCACAGGAATTGGGCGACCTTTCGACGAAATCGTTGCTGGTTGTTGGAACCGGCGACACCGGAAGTCTCGCACTTCAAAATATGGTTAAAAAAGGTATTGGCAAAACTTCTGTGATTAACCGCACCATGAAATCGGCTGAAAAAGTAGCCAGTAAATACAATTCGGAAGTGCTTAGCTTTTTGTCGTTGAAATCTCACCTGGCAAATCACGACATCGTAATAGTTGCCACCGGAGCTCCACATCACCTAATTACAGCCAAAATGGTGAGTAAGGCACAGGCAATCAATCCAAGGCCTCAGATTTATATCGACCTTTCTGTTCCGAGAAACATTGAAGAGAAAGTGGGTGAGCTGGACAACGTTAAGCTTTGTGCAGTTGACGATTTGCAGAAAACCGTGGAAGCAAATACGCAGAAAAGACAAGAAGCCGCTGAAAAAGCCGAACATATTATCGACGAAGTTGCTGAAGAATTTAACGAATGGGTGGTTAGCCGCTCACTGCGCCCGGCCATAAAATCGATCTCGAATAACCTGGAAGAAGTGTACCGCCAGGAACTGGAGAATTTCAAGCACATTGAATCGAAAGAAATTAAGCAGGCGGTTGATAACTACACGCGCCATATTACGCAACGTTACACACGTTTATTGATTAAAAACCTGAAGGATATTACCGACAACGGACGTAATACCGATTCGCTGCACATTATTAACGAGTTGTTCAAACTGGAAGAGAACAACCGGCGAAACAAATAGCAGACTTTCCAATGAAAAATAAGATAATGATTGGTACAAGGGGGAGTCAACTCGCCTTGTATCAGGCCTATAAAGTGAAAGACACTTTACTTGAAGCATTTCCCGAATTAGCGGTTGAAGTTGAAATCATCCATACCAAAGGCGATAAAATTCTGGATGTTGCCCTTTCGAAAATCGGCGACAAAGGACTTTTCACCAAAGAAATTGAAACAGCACTTTTAGAAGGCACCGTCGATATTGCGGTCCACAGTCTGAAAGATCTTCCCACCACTTTACCCGAAGGATTGAAACTGGGAGCTGTTTTGCCACGTGCCGAATTTCGCGATGCACTGGTAAGTAAAGACGGACGAAAACTCAGTGAACTCACCTCAAAAGATGTGATAGCCACATCGAGTTTGAGAAGAATTGCAGGACTTCGCCGAATCAATAAGGATTTTACCATTGTTGATATCCGTGGAAACGTAAATACCCGTCTTAAAAAAATGGAAGAAGGTTACTGCGACGCCATGATAATGGCAGCTGCCGGTTTACAACGTCTGGAACTGGATGAATACATCACCGAAGTTCTGGAACCTGAAGTGATGATCCCGGCAACCAGTCAGGGTGTAATTGCCATCGAATCAAGAATCAATGATCCCGAAGTGGATGCTGTTTTGGCACAAATCAACGATCAGGCTTCGTGGGATGCCATTGAAGTAGAACGCGGTTTCCTGCGCAGCATCGAAGGCGGTTGCCAGGTGCCGGTGGGTTGTTACACCAAAACTGAAGGTGATTCAATTACGATTACCGGTTTTGTGGCTTCCATCGATGGCTCTGAATATTTGCTCGACAGCGAATCGGGACCGGTAGCTGACGGAGAAAAAATCGGAATAAGACTGTCTGATAAGTTAGTTGCAAAAGGCGCCACAAGAATATTAGACGAGATCAGAAAATAATGAGTGCTGTGCTCCAAAATAAGCTGTTTATTTCCACCCGGCCGCAGGGGCAGTCGGATGAATTAAAACGTCTGTTCGAAGCAGAAGGAGCGCAGTTATTGGAATTACCGCTGATCAGGATCAAACCGCTTGAATTAAGCAAAGACGATTCACTCATTTTTGACACACTCAACCGTTTCGATTGGTTGATACTAACCAGCCCAAACGGAGTGCGTTCATTTTTTGAAAGCCTGAAAGAAAAAGGGATTGATTCACTTACGGCCGGTATTCAAATCGGAGTCATCGGGAAGAAAACCCAGAAAGTTCTTAACACTTTTGGCTACAAACCGGCTTTTGTAAATCCCGGAAATACCGCGGAAGAATTTGTAGCCGCATTTATTCCGAAAATTCAAAACTGCTCAGAAAAACCACAGATACTTCTTGCCCTTGGAAACCTGGCAAGAACAGTCATTCAAGACGAACTAAAAGAGTATGCAACTTGTACACGCATAAATGTTTACGAAACAGTTATGCCGGATTATACGGATGAAAAAACGCTTCAGTTAATTCGCGAAAACCGCTACGAGATGCTTATTTTCACCAGTCCGTCCACCATTCAAAATTTTATGAAACTTCATTTAAACATTCCTGCTGAAGATGTGCGTATTGCCTGCATCGGTGACATCACCGCCCATGAAGCAAAAAACCGGGGCATAACACCACTGGTTGTGGCAGAAGATGCTTCAGCACAAGGAATTGTTGATGCAATAATTCATTATTATTCAAAAAAACTTAAAAAACTATAGTTATGCAATTTCCAGTAACAAGACTTCGTCGTCTGCGCAGAAATGCCGTCATCAGAGACATGGTACGCGAAACATTCTTAAACCGTCACGACCTGATTATGCCGCTTTTTGTGTGCCCCGGTACAAAAGTTGATAATCCGATTTCTTCGATGCCCGGCAACTCGCAGCTTTCGGTTGATCTTTTGGTTGAAAAAGGAAAAGAACTGTTCGACAAAGGTGTGCAATCGATATTGCTTTTCGGTATTCCGGAAACAAAAGACGAAACGGGGGATGTGGCTTGTCAACACAATGGAATTGTACAACAGGCTGCCCGTGCACTGAAAAAAGCCGTGCCGGAACTCTACCTCATCGCCGATGTTTGTAACTGCGAATACACCACGCACGGCCACTGCGGAACAATCGTAAATGGCGATGTGGACAACGATTTGACACTACATACACTGGCTCACCAATCAGTTTCTCTGGTGGAATCCGGAATTGATATGATTGCGCCCAGCGATATGATGGATGGCCGCGTTGGAGCCATTCGCACGGCACTCGATAAGAATGGATATCACAACACGCCAATCATGGCCTATTCAGCAAAATATGCTTCGGCATTTTACGGCCCGTTCCGCGAGGCAGCAGAAAGTGCGCCGCAATTTGGCGACCGCAAAACCTACCAGATGGACCCGGCCAACGGCGATGAAGCACTTCGCGAAGTGGCTCTTGATATCCAGGAAGGCGCCGACATTGTTATGGTAAAACCTGCACTGAATTACATGGACATTATCCACCGCGTAAAAACCGGATTTAATATGCCGGTGGCTGCCTACAACGTAAGTGGCGAATTTGCGATGGTGAAAGCTGCAGCAGCCAAAGGCTGGATCGACGAAAAACGAATTGTGCATGAATTGCTTACAGGCCTGAAACGTGCCGGATCAGATCTGATCATTTCGTACCACACACAGGATATTATTGAAGATTTAAAATGATTTGAAAGTAAATTACCATGACATATCAAAAAAGTATAACAGCATTTGCTGAAGCACAAAAGCATATTCCGGGTGGTGTAAATTCACCCGTTCGTTCATTCAGAAGCGTTGGCGGAAATCCGCTGTTTATTGCCTCTGCTAAAGGCTCAAAAATTACCGATATCGACGGCAACGAATTTGTTGATTATGTAGGTTCGTGGGGCCCGATGATCCTGGGTCACACACATCCTAAGGTGGTGGCAGCCATTCAGGAAACAGCAGCCTTGGGAGCCAGTTTTGGCGCTCCTACACTGCTTGAAACCGAAGCCGCCTTGCAAATCAAAAAAATGGTTCCAAGTGTCGACAGTGTCCGGATGGTGAACTCGGGAACTGAAGCTACCATGAGTGCTTTGCGTCTGGCTCGTGGCTTTACCGGGCGCGATTTGGTGATTAAATTCGAAGGTTGTTACCACGGCCACAACGACAGTTTTCTGATCGAAGCCGGATCGGGTGCCTTAACTTTTGGCGTTCCAAACACTCCGGGCGTGACGAAAGGAACAGCACATGATACACTCACAGCCAAATACAACGACCTGGCTTCTGTTGAGCGCTTGTTTGAGCAAAACAAAGACAAGATAGCAGCAGTAATTCTTGAGCCGGTTACCGGAAACATGGGAGTTATTATTCCTGAAAAGTCATTTATTGAAGGCCTCCGCAATCTGTGCGACGAGAACAAAACGGTGCTTATCTTCGACGAGGTAATGACAGGATTCCGGGTATCAAAAGGCAGTGCGCAGGAAATTCTGGGCATCACCCCAGATTTGAGCACTTTCGGAAAAATTATTGGTGGCGGTCTTCCGGTTGGTGCCTACGGCGGAAGGCAGGAGATCATGGATATGCTCGCTCCAAAAGGGCCGGTTTACCAGGCCGGAACCTTGTCGGGAAATCCGCTGGCTATGGCTGCCGGATTAACCACGCTGCGTCTGCTCGATGAAACACCCAACTTTTATGAGGACCTGGAAAAATCGTCGGCACTGCTCGAAGAAGGCCTTCAGAACAATTTAGATGAACTGAAATTTAAAGGTGTAATTAACCGCGTTGGTTCGATGTTCACACTCTTCTTTACCGAAGAAGACAGCGTAAAATCGCTGGCTGATGTGAATAAGTGCGATACAAATTTATTTGCCCAGTATTTCAAATTGTCACTGGACAATGGAATTTATCTGGCGCCATCGCAGTACGAGGCCGGATTTGTTTCGGCAGCGCACAGCAAAGAAGACATTCAGAAAACCGTTGAAGCCAGTTACATGGCCTTAAAACAACTCAAAGGATAATCAGAAATGACAGAATCAATATTATTACAGACTTTAAAAGGAAAAGCGACCTCGCGTCCGCCAATGTGGTTTATGCGCCAGGCCGGCCGGGTTTTGCCGAATTACCTGAAGCTGAAGGAGAATTACACCTTCTGGCAAATGATGCAAAAACCGGAAGTTGCAGCCGAAGTTACATTGATGCCAATTTATGATTTGGGAGTGGATGCCGCCATTCTTTTTAGCGATATTCTGGTGATTCCGTACGCACTGGGAATGGGTCTCGATTTTACCGATGCCGGACCGGTTTTTGAGAAACCGCTGGCTGAACGAAGCAACCCGTTGGAAGGATTGAATCCCGATCCATCGAAACTCGACTACATTTACAAAGTTGTGGACGAGATCATCAAAACGCGTCCTGCCAATATTCCTTTGATCGGATTTTGCGGAGCTCCGCTTACCGTGTTGCTGTTTATGTTGCAGGGACTGGGACGAAAAGGCGATTTCCCGGATGCGATCAAGTTCATTTATCAGAATAAAGAAACAACAAAGAAACTGATTGAAGAACTTACTGATCTGTCGGTGATTTACGCACAGGAACAGATCAACCACGGCGTTGAAGTTTTTCAGTTGTTCGATACCCACGCCGGATTGATTCCGTTTGATTTATACGAAGAATTGTTCCTGCCGGCAACGAAAAGAATGGCAGAAGCTGTTCGTGAAAAAGATGTTCCGTTCATCTATTTCCCAAAAGGACTGGGAACCGGAATTGCATCCATCACACCTGATTATTGCGATTACCTGAGCATCGACTGGCAAACCTCGCTTCCAACTGCACGGAAACTGGTGCACAAAGATGTGGGCTTGCAGGGCAACATCGACCCACGGCTTTTGTATGCACCGCAGGATGAAATTGAAAAAGAATTGGAAAAATACATCAAGTTCGGAAGCGAAAATCAGAACTGGATCTTTAACCTGGGACATGGTTTTATTCCGGGTTTGCCTTACGAAAATGCAAAGTTCCTGGCCGACTGGGTAAAATCAGCCGACTGGAAAAGGTCCGTTTAATCGACAAAACAGCAGGAAAATGATTGACAACAAACTACTTCAGAAATACAACAATCCCGTTCCGCGTTACACGAGTTATCCGCCCGCGAATTTCTTTACCGAAGAATTTTCGCAGGACGATTTCCGAAAGGCGCTGACCGAATCGAACGATTACGATCCGCAAAATATCTCCTTCTATTTTCACATTCCGTTTTGCAAACAGATCTGCTATTTCTGCGGATGTAATCACTACGGGATCAGCAACGACCACATTATCGAGGATTATATCAAGGCGCTGAAAGTGGAGATCAAAACCATGATCAGCCACATCGATAAAAGTCGGCCAATTTCGCAGATCCATTACGGAGGAGGAACGCCAAACGCTATTCCGGTGGAGTATTTGCAGGAAATTAACGAGATTTTGTTTTCAGAATTCGGTACCATCGAACAACCCGAAATTGCTATCGAGTGTAATCCTGCCTACCTCACATTGGAACAAATGGAAGGCTTGAAAAAAGCCGGATTCAAGCGCTTCAGCCTTGGTATTCAGGATTTCGACACCGACGTTTTGAAGGCAGTAAACCGCGAAAAACCGGGCATGCCGGTGAAGGAAATTATGGATTACCTGAAAGACGGCGATCCTGAAGTAGCAATCAATCTCGATTTTATTTACGGCCTGCCCAAACAAAGTGCAGCCGGTTTCTCAAAGGCGATAGAACAAGCCATCGAACTGAAACCCGATCGATTGGTGACATTTTCGTACGCTCACGTTCCGTGGGTGAGCCCGATCCAGAAAAAGCTGGAAAAGGTTGGTCTGCCCGAAAGCGATGAGAAAATGCGCATGTTCGAGAATGGATTCCAGCTGCTCACGCAAAACGGTTACCAGGCAATTGGTTTCGACCATTTCGCGCTCGAAAATGATGAACTGGCACAAGCTTATCAGCATAAAAAACTGCACCGGAATTTCCAGGGTTATTGCACCCGCCGCACCACCGGACAGGTTTATGCGCTCGGAGTTACTTCCATCAGCCAACTGAGCACGGTGTATGCACAAAACACCAAGAAACTTTCTGACTACATCGAACAAGCCGGAAAAGGCGAAATTCCAATCATGAAAGGCTATCGTTTGAGCAAAGAGCAGATGGTGATTCGCGAGGTGATCAACGAACTGATGTGCAACGAACAGATTATTTGGAACGAGATAGGGCATCGTTTTAATCTTTCAGGAGAAGAAGTAAAGAAAACCGTTGTTTACGACACCGCTAAACTTCAGGAATTTGAAGCCGACGGACTGATCAAGCTCTCGGATGAAAAACTGGAAGTGACCGATGAAGGGCTGATACTCATTCGTAATGTTGCTGCTTCTTTTGATCCGCTGTTACAAAATACCACGAAAACCTTCTCAAAATCAGTATAAATGAGCTCAGTTATCGAAAAAGATATCGTCGTTATTGGTGCGGGATTAACAGGTTTAACCCTGGCTTTTTACCTGAAAAAACACAATAAAGATGTGCTGGTTATAGAAAAGTCGAACCGAACCGGAGGCGTAATTCACACCGAAAATGAAAACGGTTTTGTGTATGAAACAGGCCCGAATACGGGTGTTGTTGGCAATCCGGAAGTGGCTGAACTTTTCGAAGACCTGGAAGGACTTTGTACGTTTGAAGGCGCCGATCCGAGTGCAAAACGGCGATTGATTTGGAAGGGCAATAAATGGCACGCCATTCCTTCAGGATTGATTTCGGCAATCGGCACCCCGCTTTTTACGCTAAAAGACAAATTCCGTGTGCTTGGCGAACCTTTTCGGAAACCGGGCACTAATCCTGAAGAAACATTGACTGATTTTGTAAAAAGAAGACTCGGCGTCAGTTTTCTGAATTATGCGGTTGATCCTTTTATTTCGGGAGTTTATGCCGGAAACACCGATTACCTGATTCCGAAATATGCCTTGCCAAAATTGTACGCACTTGAGCAAAATTACGGCAGTTTTATTCGTGGATCGATGCAGAAAGCAAAGGAAAAAAAGAACGATCCGCGTTTGCAAAAGGCAACCAAAGAGGTTTTCTCTGCCAAAGGAGGATTGGGAAAACTGATTGACGCCCTCACCCAAAAAGTAGGGAACGAAAATATTCTTCTCAACGCCAAAAATACAAGCGTTTCTCCTGAAAAAGCAGGCTTTAAAATAACAACAACCCTTAACGGGGAAAGTGTTGAAATCAACGCCAAAAAAGTAGTAACTACAGCCGGGGCCTATGCACTTCCAGCTGTTTTACCTTTTCTTGAAAAAGCAGAAAAAGAGCCTTTCGAAGCGCTGAAATATGCTTCGGTTGTGCAGGCGATTGTTGGTTTTAAAAGCTGGAAAGGCATGTCGTTAAAAGCTTTTGGCGGATTGGTGCCAAGTCGCGAGAACAAAAAAATACTGGGTGCGTTATTTACTTCGTCGTTCTTTGTTCAGCGCGCTCCTGAAGGCGGAACAGTGATTTCGGTATTTATGGGCGGAACCAGGCGGCCGGAGATTTATGAAATGAGTGATCCTGAAATTCATTCCTTACTCGAAACTCAGGCCAAGGAAATGCTAGAAATACCCGATTTCAAACCCGATCTGTTAAAGATTTTCAGGTATAAACATGCCATTCCTCAATACGGATTGGATTCGAAGCAACGCTTTGAAACGATCAATAAGCTGCAGGAAAAATATCCGGGATTGTACCTGGCCGGCAATATCCGCGACGGAATTGGAATGGCCGACCGCATAAAACAGGCACGAACGCTGGCCGAAGAACTGGCTAAGTAAAATAGAAACAGACAGAATATTGGAGAAAATTAAGGAAATCGCAGCAACCTTTTCGGAGTTGCAGGGACAAATTTGCCGCGTGCTGGAAGCAGCAGACGGGAAAGGAAGTTTTGGTAAAACAGCGTGGAAAAAGGATATTGGTGGCGGCGTAACACGCGTTATTGAAAATGGCCGGATCATTGAAAAAGGAGCTGTAAATTTCTCTTTTGTTCAGGGAGATTTCAGTGAAAAGATGGAAAGCATCCTTGGCGAAAAAGCCGGGAAATATGCAGCCACAGGCATTTCTTCCATTTTGCACGCCGAAAATCCGTGGGTACCAACCATACACATGAACGTGCGGTATTTTGCACTCGATAACGGCGTTTCGTGGTTTGGCGGCGGCATCGACCTCACTCCTTCGATTATTGTTCCGAAAGAAGCACAGCGCTTTCATCAGCATTTGAAAGAAATCTGCGACAGTTTTCATCCCGATTTTTACCCTGATTTTAAGAAATGGGCCGACGATTATTATTATCTTCCCCATCGTGACGAGACGCGTGGCGTGGGTGGTATTTTCTTCGATCGCTTAAAACCCGATGATAAATACCCTTTTGACGTTCTTTTAGGATTTGTAGCAGCACAGGCAGCAGCCTACCCTGAGATTTATGCTGAATTGATGAAAAACCACGAAAAACAGTATTCGGAACGTGAAAAGGAGTGGCAGAATTTACGCCGTGGAAGGTATGTTGAATTCAACCTGCTAAATGACCGGGGTACAAAATTCGGGCTTGAATCGAATGGAAACACCGAATCGATTTTGGTGAGTATGCCGGCCAACGCTTCATGGAAATACAATTATGAACCGGAAATAGGATCGTTTGAAGCGAACACGCTGAACCGTTTGAAAAAAGGTATCAACTGGATTGATAACATAGATTAATAAAGATGAAGACAGCTATACTTTTGTTGAATGTAGGAAGTCCGGACGCACCGACAGTACCTGCCGTCCGTCGCTACCTCACACAATTTTTGAATGATAAGCGGGTGATCGATCTGCCGTGGTTATTGCGTAAATTTCTGGTCAACGCGATTATTATCCCTTTCAGGGTAAAAAATTCAACAAAATTATACCTGCGCTTGTGGACAAAAAAAGGTTCGCCACTGATTTATCTTACCGAAGAATTAAGGGCAAAACTGGAGCAAAAGCAAAAGGACGGCGACAAGGTTTTTGCAGCCATGCGCTATGGAAATCCGAGCATAAAAAAGGCACTTAAAGAAATTAAGAGCGAGGGTTTCAAAAAAATCATTTTGGTGCCGCTTTTCCCGCAACATGCCATGTCGACTACCGAAACAGCTGTTGCTGCGGCTGAGAAGAGAATTAAAAAGCTCGGCATTAAAGCAGAAGTTAAAAGCGTTGAGCAGTTTTACGATCATCCAAAGTTTCTTGAGTCGTTTGTGAAACAGGGACAGAAATACGATCTATCGAAATATGATCATGTGATCTTTTCCTACCACGGATTGCCGAACCGGCACATCGAAAAATGCCATCCGGGAATCAATTTAGCAGTATGTAACTGCACCACCGCCGGCATACCCGAACATGGTAAAAAGTGCTACCGGGCAACCTCGTATGAAACTTCGCGTTTGCTCGCCAAGCAACTCAATTTAAAACCGGAAGACTATACCGTATCTTATCAATCCAGACTATCGAAAAATTGGCTGACTCCGTTTACTGATGTAACGCTGGATGAGAAATTAAAAGAAGGCAAAAAGAAAATTTTGGTGTTTGCACCTTCATTTGTAACCGATTGTCTGGAAACTACGCTTGAAATTGGCGTGGAATACGGCGATGAATTTTACAAAAACGGTGGCGAAAAATTGCAGTTGGTGGAAAGCCTGAATGCCGAAGACCACTGGGTGGAAGCATTAAACGAAATCATAAAAGATCAAACAACTGCCTGATGCTTCTCCAGTTCAAACTTCAATTAATAAATGAAGCTACTGCAAATGAATTGTGGTGGCGGGTATTAATTACCTGCATTGCAACTTTTCTGGTAAACCTGCCTTTTGGTTATATGCGGGGTAGTTTTCGAAAGTTATCTTTCTGGTGGTTTGTATTTATTCACGCACCGGTACCATTGATCATACTCATCCGCAAATTTCACGATTTGAAACTTACCTGGACACTGGCTCCCTTTCTGTTGGGTAGCTTTTTCCTGGGGCAGTTTGTGGGAAGAAAAATGTATGCGAAATATCCGCTTTGGAAGAACAAAAAATAAACGATTTACTTCACCACCACGGTTTTTATATTCATAAATTCTTTGATGCCCTGTTCGGCCAGTTCGCGGCCAAAACCGCTGGTTTTTATGCCACCAAAAGGTAAGCGCGGATCCGACTTCACAAAATCATTTACAAAACAGGCACCGGCTTCAAGTTCAATTTCGGCAATATGTTCTCCCCTTTTTAAATTGCGGGTAAAAACAGCTGCCCCCAGTCCGAAAACGGTGTCATTGGCCACCTGAATGGCTTCCTTAACATCTTTTACCTTTATCACCGATGCTACCGGGCCAAACAGTTCTTCATCGTAAGCCGGCATTCCGGGCTGTACATTTTCCAATATGGTAGGCGGGTAGTATGCACCTTCACGATGCGGAATTTCGCCACCAATGATCACTTCCGCACCCTTTGCAACCGAATCAACTACCTGCTGATGCAATTCATCGCGAAGATCAGTGCGTGCCAACGGTCCGATTGTCGATTCCTCATCTGTTGGATCACCAAAATCGGCTGTAGCCATTTCGTGTGTAAACACCTCCAGAAAATGGGCATAAACTTTTTCTTCAACAATAAATCGTTTGGCGCCGATACAACTTTGACCGGCATTCAGCAAACGGCCGGCAGCACATTTTTTAGCCGCTCTGTCAATGTCTGCATCCTCAAGGATCAGGTACGGATCGCTGCCACCAAGCTCCAGCACACATTTTTTAAGTTCGGCGCCCGCAAGTGCGGCCACACTTTTCCCTGCCGGTGTCGATCCGGTTAAACTAACAGCTTTTACAGCTTTATGCTGAATAACTTTTGCTACCTGTTTACTGCTTATCAATAATGTTCGACACACGTTCTCGGGGAAACCGGCTTCGCGGAAAATCTCTTCGATGGCCATGGCACAGCCTGGTACATTACTGGCATGTTTTAAAACTGCTGTGTTTCCGGCCATTAAGGTTGGTGCGGCAAAACGAAAAACCTGCCAAAACGGAAAATTCCACGGCATGATCGCTAATATAGTTCCTAATGGTTGGTACGAAACGTATGATTTTGTAGCCTCCGTGGCTATCGGTTCATTTTCAAGAAATGCTTCAGCATTCGCTGCGTAGTACTCACACACCCAGGCACACTTTTCAACCTCGGCAATTCCTTCGCGCTTTACCTTTCCCATCTCCAGCGCCATCAGCATGGCCAGTTCTTCTTTTTTCGATTTAAGCAGACTTGCCAAATTTTGCATCAACTGCCCACGAAACATAAACGATGTGCTTCGCCAGTGATGTCCGATTTTATCAACCGAATTCACGATTTTTTCGACGCCTTCATCAGAATGTGATTCATAGGTTTTGACAACCTCGCCGGTTGCCGGGTTTATCGACCGTAGCATAAAATGAATTTTTGTACTTTAAAAGTACAAAAAAAGCAACCTTCACCGAAGATTGCTTTCATTTTATTCTGCTAATAAAGACTGCTACTCAACAATACGAATTTCAGTTTCCATTTCCATGGCTTTTTTGTAAACAGCAGTAACCCCACAGTATTTTTCTTCCGAAAGTTTAACTGCTTTTTCCAGTTTATCATACGGCAGGTCTTTACCTTTAAACTGATAAATCACTTTCATTTTGTCGTAATGTTTCGGATGTTCTTCGGTAACATCGGCCTCAACAATAACATTGAAAGCTTCAGGTACCACCTTCATTTTCTTGAGGATCATAATTACATCAACACCGGTACAGCCGGCCAGTGCCGACAACATTAATTTTTTGGGACGCGGACCTAAATCACTGCCACCTGCTTCTTCTGTGGCATCAACAACAACTTTGTGACCATCCATGTCGGCTTCAAAAGCCACTTTATCGGTCCACGACATATCTACTACATGTTTCATAACATCCTTATTTAAAATAGTTTTCAATTATTTTGCAGTGCAAATATACAACATCTAAGTATCTATATAAATAGTTTTTTCAATAATGCGGATAATTGTATTTTTGCAGTTTAAATGCGTGTAAGAGTTTGATTTGATAATTTGAAATATAAGCCTGAATATGAGAAGTGCAATTAAAAGGCCAACAGAAACAGAAACGGATTTAAGTGGATTCCAGTTGTTCAAGAAACTTACTGAAGATGAGTTTAGTCGCCTGAATTACGAAAAGACTTGTTCTGTATATAAAAAAGGTACCATTATCTATCGTGAAGGCAGCCGCCTGACTGGATTTTTCTGTGTAACCAAAGGTATTGTTAAGATATTTAAAACCGGGATTGACGGAAAGGAACAGATTATCCGTTTTGCCAAAAAAGGAGAAATTATTGCCTACCGTTCGCTGTTAAGCCAGGAGCTGGCCTGCACCACGGCCAAGGTAATCGATGAAGCTGCCTTGTGCCACATCCCGTATCAAACGCTGTTGTACCTGATTCAAAGTAACTGGCAATTCTCGCACCACATGTTGCAGATTGTTTGCCGCGAATTGCGCGAAGCCAACGATTACATTACCGACATTGCGCAAAAAACCGTGCGCGAACGTTTGGCCGAAGTGCTTTTATTGCTCAAAGAAAACTTTGAACTCGATAACCAAAATACACTGCAGATTTCGCTTACACGCGAAGAACTGGCCAACATGGTGGGAACCGCTACTGAATCTGTTATTCGTTTGTTATCCGAATTTAAAAGCGATAAACTGATTGAATTGCAGGGACGAAAGATCAAGTTCCTGGATATTCCAACACTTACCCGGGTAGCCAATTTGTAAAATCGAAAATAGTATTGAGAACCGGCTTTTATGCCGGTTTTTTTGTACACCAAAATAGCTGCTAAACCTTCAATTATGATCTTTAAAACCATTGAAAACCTGAGTATCCCTGACATCGCACAACTTTTTAATGAAGCTTTTGCCGATTATTTTGTTAAAGTTGAACTCACTCCTGAGTTACTTCAAGCCAAAATTGATTCGGAAGATTTACGTACTGATCTTTCTGTGGGCCTTTTCCACAACGAAAAACCGGTTGCTTTTATGCTGCACGGTCTGCGTGAAACCGACGGGAAAAAAGTGGCCTACAATGGCGGAACAGGAGTTATTAAGGAGTTTCGGGGGCAGCATGCTACGGTAAAAATGTACGAAAAGCAGCTTTCAATTCTGAAGGAAATAGGTGTTGATGAAATTGAACTGGAGGTGATTGATAAAAATATTCAGGCCATAAAATCCTACGAAAAGGCTGGTTTTCGGAAAACGGCTGATCTGGATTGCTTTCTGGGAAAACCAAATGAACCAGCGAAAAATAGTGGACTGAGGATTCAGCAAATCCAAAGCCTCGACCACCAGCTTTTTCAATCGTTTTGGGAGTGGCGGCCAAGCTGGCAAAACGCTACTGCAACTATTGAAAAACTGACCGACAGCATTACTTACGGTGCTTTTATCGGTGATGAACTTGCAGGCTATTTAACGGCCTATCCGAAACGAGCACGGGTCCTGCAATTTGCAGTCGCACCAAACTATCGTCGTCAGGGAATTGGAAGCAGTTTATTTCACTATTTTGCCGATACTGTTTCGGGCGAAATCAACGTTAATAACATTGATGATCCCAGCCAAACCACACAACGTTTTTTGAAGGCAATTGGATTAAAACATTTTCTGACCCAAAATAAAATGACATTAAAACTATAATCATGAAACGCATGAAACTCTTTGGAATACAAATGAACCGTCGCACCTTCATCCGTTGGAAAATTTACATCGACCGAGCAAGAATGTACATTGGTTACATCAGCTTTGTGATGATCGCCTTTATGTTCCTAAACGATTTTAAGGACGAGACCATCCGGCATTTTCTGGATGAGAACAAACTGGTGACTTACCCCGTGATGATGGTGGTTTTCATGCTGTTTTCACTGGTTCTGGGCCGGCTCGACACCAAGCTGGGTCTTCGCCGCGAAGAAATGCGGAATGCCGCTACTGAAAATCCGGTTACAATGGAGATGCTTCAGAACATTAAGGAGATTAATGTAAAGCTTGACGAACGAAAGTAAAAAAGTAATTATACTTTACACCGCCCTGAAGGGCGGTGCAATAAATATCTCATTTACAGTCGTGTAGCTCTATTTCACGATCCAGTCTTCCGGATCCATTTTCTGGCTTTCCTGCCAGATCTGAAATTTAAGGATGGATTTACCGTCGTCGTCGTAATCGGTGTAAACAGTTCCTATATCCTGCTTGGTGTCTACCAGATCGCCCTTTTTTACCACTACTTCGCGCAGGTTCGAATAAACCGTTAGAAACGCACCGTGACGGATAATTACTGCTGTATTACCGCCGGAAATTCCAAACACACGACTGACTTCACCTTTAAAAACTGCCCGTACTTTTGACCCAATTTCGGTAGCAATGTTTACGCCGTTGTTGCGCACCTGCACATTGGTAAGCACCGGGTGTTGATGCACACCAAAGCGTTCCACGATTACGCCCCGCTCAACCGGCCACGGCAGGCGGTGTTTGTTCTGCTCAAAATTATCGCCAATCAGTTTTTGTTCGGGCGTGAGTGCATAGCCGGGTTCGCCGTTAGCCCTGTTTTTACGGGCTTCTTCTTCAATAATCCATTGGATCTCCTGTTCGAGCTGTAATTCTATTTTTCGTTGTTGCCGCAGTGTTTGCTGCAAATTTCGCTTCTGATCGGCCAGTTTTTGCAACTCGGTATCCTGCTGTCCTTTTTCTCCGGCCAGCATGCGGTATTCCTGACGGGTTTGATCCACCAGCGTCTGTTTGTCCTCTTTTCTTTCCTCCAGCTTTTTAATGTTGTCGTTCAGGACCGAGCTCACCTCGCCAATAATTTCACCCTGATCTTTCCGGTACTGAGAGTAACGCCTGAAATAAAGCAAACGCCGGTAAGCCTGGTTAAAACTTTCGGCCGACAGCAAAAACAACAGTTCGTTATTCACGTCCCTATTTTTGTATGCCAACCTGATCATTCCCGCGTATTCTTCACGAAGCTGCTGAAGGTCGTTTTGAAGCATTTCTATCGACAGTTCGCTGTTTTGGATACACTGGTCGTAAATCACAATTTCATCGCTTAATGTCGAAATAAGACGTGTTCTCTGGTTGATCTGGTTATTCAGCAAACGGAGTTTATTCAGCGATGTTTTTTCACTCTGTTGGGTTTCTTCAAGCAAACGGGTAGTGTATTCGATTTCAGCCTGAGTTTCCTGCTTTTGTTTTTGCAGGTCAGAAATCGACTGAGTCAGCCCCAGAAGCGGCAGAATCAACAAAATAATCGTGGTGAAATAAACTCGCATCCGTTCTCGGTTTCCACGAAAGTAAAGTAATTCGGAGTTATTTTACCTGAATCTCTTCGTATTTTTCAGGAATTTTAATGGAGAAAGAAGTAATTTCTTCGGTTGAAAAACCGCTCATGCGGATCTTCATTTGGATTTGTTCTTCGGCCGAAAGAAATTCCATATCTATTTCACCGGGATATTCTTTGCCATCCACCTCGGTAAAATCGTTAAAGCCCATAAAGATGTTACGGTTGTTGGTTTTATCCTGAATGTTGAGCTGCGTTAGTGAAAAATTCCGTGGTTCGAAAAACATCTTCTGTAAAATCAGTGCTTCATCATCCAGACGTTTTAAACGGCGTTCGATTTTTTGCGGCCGTTTGTCGTCTAATTTGTAGATTTTTCGAGTCTTTTCCGATTGCAGCACATATTTCCCGTTTTCAACAAACGAATCGAAAGTTTTGTAATCGTCGCGCGGATCGTTTCTGTACGAAAATGCATTATTTGAAATGATGGATTGTACGGTTTTAAAATCAACATCCATGTTCAGGAAATCGCTGATAAAACTGTAATCACCAACAAAATAATTGTGGTCGATGTAATTCACATAAATCACAGAGTCGGGAGTCAGCAAAACCCGGCCAACCGGAATATTCAGTTTACTGATCGACACCAGAATTTTTTCGTCTTTGCGGGCTTTTAAATTAATTCGGAACGATGCTTTCGACTGCCTGCTTGAATACTGGCAATTGATTTTGCGAATGGTAAGATCCTCATAATCGAAGGCGTTTTGTTCGATGTTTTTGAGTAGTTTGTTCGTGTTCATGGGCTTTACATTCGCAACAGCCAATTCTTTTGGTGCCCGACACGAACTCACCAAAACAAGGATCGCCACTATAAAAAGTAACGGAAAACGAACAGAAAAACGCTTATTCATTTGGATCTGCTATGTATTTCCCTTCCTTGATTTTCCGATGCAAAACTTCGGAATTTCCACCATTCGACTTTGCCTTTTCCCAATACGACTTGGCTTCATCGAGCTTTTGAAGCATAAACAAAATATCGCCATAATGCTCGAGCAGCGTCGGATTGTCTTCTCCCCCATTTTTAATGGCCGATTCCATGTAAAATTTGGCCAGCTTGTAATCTCCTTTTTTGAAGAGTACCCAGGCGTGTGTATCGAGGTAAGTACCGTTGTCGGGAAAACGTTCAACCACTTTGCCACTCATGCGTTCGGCCTTATCGAGGTCTTTTCCTTCGAGCGAAAGATAATACGCGTAGTTATTGAGCGTCAGGTAATTTTCGGGATCGATTTCGACGGCTTTGTCAAACAATTTAAATGCCTCGTCTTTTTTATTTTGCTTGTAAACGGCCTCGCCTTTTAACATCAGGAAATTACCCTCGAGCTGTGGATTCTGAACTACAAAGTCGAGTCCTTCATCTACAACTTCAACTGTTTCTTCAAACTTTTCGAGCTGAACACAGGCAATGGCTTTAAAGAAATAACCCTGCGGCTGGTTCGGAAACAGATCGATAATATCGCCGGTATGCGAATACAAACTCTCCCAGTCCTGCAGATCGTTATCGATAAACATCAAACGCTCCCAAACAACATAGTCGTTGCGTTCAATATCCAGCGATTTTAAGAGCTGAACGCGTGCTTCGGCCAATTCGTTTTTCTTGATCAGGTTTTCGGCGTAAATGGTGTGCACCAGCGCTTCATCAGCATGGTGTTCCAAAAGAATCTGAATCAGTTCCACCTGCTGCGAATCGGTCAGGGTTGAACGTGCCGAGGTAAGCATCATGTACAACTGCAATTTGGTTTGAATGTCGACATAATCGCTTTTGAAGCCTTCTTTGGTTTCTTCAAACGATTTCCCGGTATCACCATTTTCCAGGTAATAGTTGGCCAGCGAAAAATGTACAAAACCATTTTCGGGATCCAGCTCCTGTATCTTTTTGTAATATTTCAGTGCATTTTCCGAATCACCCTGACTCTGGTACAAATCGGCCAGCAATCCGTAATATTTGGCATCTTCCGGATTACTGTCGATCAGCTTCTGAATTTCAGCAAAAGCTTTATCAATTTCTCCTGTCGATACGTAAATCTGTTGCTTGGCTACCGAAATCTGTTCATTGATACCGGTTTCCTTTTCCATTTTATTGTAGGTGGCAATGGCCTCGTCGTAGCGTTGAGCACTGGCCAGAAAAGCCGCCTTCATGTAAATGTATTCCAGGTTATCAGGTTCTTTCCGAAGCAATTCATCGTAAAGATCGGCTGCTTCCGAATATTTTCGTGATTGCTGGTAAATCTGGGCCAGCAAAAGTTTGTACCACTTGTTATCCGGATTTAAACTGATCGCTTTTTCGAGCAAAAGTGATGCACTGGTAAAATCGTTATTAACAGCATGAATATTGGCCAGCTCGTACATGGCTGCCGACGAATTCGGATCGATTTCCAAACAGCTCGACAACAACTGGATGGCCTTTTGCGGATTGCCAAACATTTTTTGTTTCAGCGCCTCCACAAAAAGGTATTCAAACTCTTTTTGTTGTTGCTCGGCTAAATCGTCGACGGGTATTTCCACCGCCGCTTTGGCCACTTCCTGTTCTGTAATTTGTTTTGGTCCCGAACATGAAACTGCCACTGCTAAAAACAGTGCACTTCCTATTCCCGTAATTATATTTTTCTTCATCTTAATTTTTACCGGTGTGGCCAAAGCCTCCGGCTCCCCTTTCTGTTTCTTCGAGCACTTCTACCAAATCCCATTTCACTTTCTCGTGGGCGGCTATAACCATCTGGCAAATGCGTTCACCGTGTTCTATAACAAAATCTTCCTTCGACAGGTTGATAAGAATGACTCCAATTTCGCCACGATAATCGGCATCGATGGTTCCGGGAGTATTTAAAACTGTAATTCCCTTTTTCAAGGCCAGGCCACTTCTGGGTCGAATTTGAGCTTCGTAACCTTCAGGCAACTCAATGAACAATCCGGTGGGTACCAAAACCCGCTCCAGAGATTTCAAAGTTATCGCCTCTTCAAGATTGGCTCTTAAATCCATACCAGCCGAATGTACTGTGCTGTACGCCGGCAATTCATTTTTCGACTTGTTTACAATTTTTACCTGCATTCAATCTGTTTTTTAAAAAAGAACCGCTAAGATAAATAAATAATGCCGTTGAGCGAACCCGTTAACAATAATTTAGAAAATTGAAACCGAATTCAACTGATTGGTTAACAATCAAATAATCATCAGCTCGCTCATGATCTCGTCGGATACAAAAAGTCCTTCTTTCGATAGCAAAACAATTTCATTGTCAATACGGACGAGACCGGTGTTTTTATATTTTTCGAGTTGCTGCAGCAAATGGCTGTGAATTTCGGAACCAAATTTCTGATTAACATCGCTTAGCGACACTCCCCATTTTGTTCTGATTCGGGTAATAATGTACTCGTTGTAATGATCTTTATCGCTCAGAATTTCTTCTTCAAAATAATCTGATCCGGCTTCCAGTCCGCGAACATAACTCTCAACATGTGAAAAATTCCAGCGCCGTGATACTTGATTGTAAGAATGTGCCGACGGTCCCAAACCCAGGTATTTTTTCCCCATCCAGTACGAAGAATTGTGGCGGGAGTACAGTTCGTTTCGGGCAAAATTCGAAATTTCATATTGCTCGAATCCTGCCTTTCCCGAGCTTTCTACCAAACTATTAAACTGATTTACACTTTCGTTCTCGCTCAGTTCTTTTAGCGTTCCTTTTTTCAGCCAGGTAAAAAAAGGTGTTCCTTCGTGGTAGGTTAAATGGTAAGCCGAAAGATGTTGAACCGGAAGTTGATATACCCGCTGCAGACTTTCTTCCCACTGTTGATCGCTCAATCCCGGTAATCCGTAAATCAGATCGACACTGATGTTATCGAAGCCGATCTTGGCTGCATTGTTGATGGCTGCTTCGGCCTGGGCGGCATCGTGGCGCCGGTTCATTTTTTTAAGGTGCTCGTTCTGAAATGCCTGAATTCCGACACTCAAACGATTCACGCCGGCGGCTTTTATTTGTTGCAGGTATTCTGTAGTCAGATCGTCGGGGTTGGCCTCAAAAGTGATTTCTGCATCCGGCTCTACCCGGTAATTTTCAGTAATATTTTTGAGAATATTTTCTAGTTCGTCTGCGGTAAGGACCGATGGAGTACCGCCGCCAAAATAGATCGTTTCTATCGCTTCATTATCGAGGTAGTTTTTCCTTAACTTTGCCTCCTCGTTTAAAAGCGTCAGAAATTTTTGCTTCAGCGATGTGTTCACTGTTTTGTAAAAATCGCAGTAATAACATTTCTGCCTGCAAAAAGGAATATGAATATAAATACCTGCCATGAAAATTTCGAACTACTGGAGAATAACCGTTTGGCTACTTATCATGTGTTACCTGCTTTTTATGCCGGCTAATCAGTTGCCCTCCGAACCTTTTTTGAAGATCCCGCATTTTGACAAGATCGTTCATTTTTCGATGTTTTTTATCCTTTGCCTCCTGTTGTTCAGGCCGGTAAAGCTACATACACCCAACTTCTATTTCTGGACACCTTTACTGGCATTTGCGCTTGCCGTTTTGCTCGAATCAGTCCAGCACAAAATATCAGTAAGCCGACACACTGACGTTCTCGATCTACTGGCAAATACAGCAGGATTACTCACCGCAACTGTATTTTTCAGGTTTTTTGTTTCCGGAAAAAAACTGGAAAAACTGGTTTAGAGTTTTACCAGATCTTCGTATTTATCGATGTCTTTACTGATCAATTCCAGATTGGTTTCCTTGTAAAACGACCTGATCTGACCACGAAGAACCTCGTATTGCGCATGCACAGGGCAAAGTGGTTTCGACGGATCATGCGATTTACACGGCTCGAGGCTGATCAGACAGTTAGTAAAAAATTCTTCGCCATCAACTTTGGTAACAATTTCCCACAAGGATATTTCTGATGATTTTTTAGCCAGCGAAAAGCCTCCGTTCGGTCCTTTTGTTGAAACCAAAAGCTTTTGTTTTACCATGTTCTGCAGGATTTTACCTAAAAATGGTGAAGATAATCCCAGGTCTTCAGAAATCTTTTTAATCCCGATCCGCTTATCATCCGTAGAAAATTTTCCAAGATAAATGAGGGCTCTTAATGCGTATTTACAAGTATTTGATAACATAACACAACTATTTATTATTTGTACTCCATTTCTTACTAAACGAATGATCGGCTACCGGGGGAAATTCTTTTTTACTGCCCAGAACATCCCTGTTCAATTTTAAGGCCATATTTTTAGTTTTCCCGCTCAAAAGGTCGAGGTTGTTTCGCTTTTTAAAAGCCCACTCATAAGCTTTCATTCCCGTATTCCAGGAAAAAGAGCCACCTCCTTTTTCGATGCTCATTTTACGGTTGAGCAACAATAATTTATGCAACGGTATTTTTACCGGACACACTTCGCTGCAGGCACCACACAAAGAACTGGCAAAACTTAAATGATCGTAGGCATCAAACCCTTTCATAAAAGGTGTGATTACTGAACCGATCGGGCCGCTGTAGGTGGTGTTGTAGGCGTATCCGCCAATATTTTTATAGATGGGGCAGGCATTTAAACATGCTCCGCAGCGCAGGCATTTCAAGGCCTCGTAATGTTCTTCCTGGTTCGCAATTTTGGTTCGGTTATTATCGAGCAGAACCACGAACATTTTTTCAGGTCCACTGGTTTCATTTTCGCGTTTCGGCCCGGTAAGCAGCGAATTGTACACCGTTACCTGCTGGCCGGTACCGAGTGCCGACAACAAGGGAAAAAACAAAGGCAAATCGTTTACCGACGGAATGATCTTTTCAATTCCGGTAATGGCAATGTGCACTTTCGGAAAAGAAATCGACATCAGTCCGTTTCCCTCATTTTCAGTTAGCGCCACTCCCCCAACATCGGCTACCAAAAAGTTTGAACCGGTTACACCAACTTCGGCCGAGGTGAATTTTTTACGCAACACCTGGCGCACAAAAGCCGTGAGTTCTTCCGGAGTAGAATTTTCCGGTGTGTTGAATTTTGAATGGAAAAGTTCGGCCACATCTTCTTTCGATTTGTGCATGGCCGGTGTGAGAATATGATACGGCTTTTCGCCTGCTACCTGAACAATAAATTCGCCCAGATCGGTTTCAACTGGTTCAAAACCTGAATGCTCAAGATTTTCGTTAAGTTCGATCTCTTCCGAGATCATCGATTTACTTTTTACCAGAAGTTTGGCGTCAACAGCATGTAAAACCTTGATAATTTCATCAACAGCTTCTTTGCTGTCGCGAGCCCAGATAACTTCAATTCCGTTATTTTGTGCGTTGCGCTCAAATTCTTCGAGGTAGTTTGCCAGGTGGACAACAATTTTTCCTTTTAAATAGGAAGCCCGCTCCTTGGCCAGTTCCATATTTCTGTAACGAAGTTTACCTTTTGCAACAGCTTCGTCGTACTTTGAAATATTAAAATTTAAAGTCTGCCGATGCTTTTTGTCAAATGCAATTTTTGAATCTTCAAGAAATATGTCTTTTAATTCGGCCATTTATTCATGTACAGGAATCTGGTCAACTCTGCGGGCGTGTCTTCCACCTTCGAAATCAGTATTTAAGAAAACGTCTACGATGGCAATGGCTTCTTCGTCGCTGATAAAACGACTTGGAATGGCACAAACATTTGCATTGTTGTGTTCGCGTGCCAGTTTAGCAATATCAGTATTCCAGCAAACTCCCGAACGTACGCCCTGGTGTTTATTGGCCGCAATACTTATTCCCTGTCCGCTTCCACAAAAAGTAATTCCTATTTTATATTCGCCACTTTCGATGGCATTACCCATTTTATGGGCATACACCGGGTAATCCACACTTTCTTCACTGTAACTTCCAAGGTCTTCGTATGGAATGTTCTTTTCTTCGAGGTATTTTTTTATGACTTGTTTTTTGCTGAAGCCTGCATGATCGCTTGCAAGTGCTATAACGTTAGGTTTTGTATCCTTCATAATATCACAAATTTAATACTTTTTCATATTTATCTCATTCATTCCTAAACTTTCGTGGGATAATTAACGTTAGTCAGAAATTGGAATGACATAACTTTCTATCTAATAGCAATTTAATTCTATCTTTTATGAACAAATAATTTTTTGAGTTCCCGCTTTTCAAAGCTAAAAATACTAAAAAGAAAAATGCCCATAAAAATAGTATGTAAGGCGTATTTTAATGTTAAACTCAACGCCTCGGTATAGAATGAAAAGAAATAAAGCACAAGGGCTAAAGCAAAATAAATTGCAATACGCTTCAGATCGTAGGGAACCGGGTAGAATTTCTGACCCAGAACATACGAAATAATCATCATGACGAAAAAGCAGGAGAACACGGCAATTGCTGATCCCATGTAACCAATTTTCGGAATCAAAATTATATTTAAAACCAGTGTAATAGCGGCTCCAATGAGTGCCATATAAGCACCATAGCGGGTTTTATCGGTAAGCTTGTACCACAGCGATAATGTGAAATAAATTCCAAAAAACAGGTTCGCCATTAATATGAGAGGAACCACCGTAAAACCTTGTTCATATTCAACAGGAATAATCAGTTTTATCACATCGATATACAACATCATTCCTAAAAAAATGAGCAGGCCGAATATTACAAAATACTTCATAATAGTGGCATGCATGGTTTTATCGTCTGATACTTTTGCCTGCGAAAAGAAAAATGGCTCGAAGGCATACCTGAAAGCCTGAATAAACATGTTCATTAAAACGGCAATTTTTACACCTGCCCCGTAAATTCCAAGTTGTTGCATCGGATTTTCAGTTTCAGGTATTAAAAATGGCAGGAGAATTTTGTCGATATTCTGGTTTACCATTCCTGCCAATCCAACAATTAATATTGGAAACGAATAACTTAACATGTTAATAAGAAGTTTTCTATCGAACTTCAAACTAATTCTGAAAATTTCAGGTAACAACAACAGCAGGGTAACCAGTGAAGCCAGTAAATTCGAAATAAAAACATAACCAACTCCTATATCTGCAGAATAGACAAAATGCACTATTGAATGTGGATTGTTGTCTAAAATTTTCGGGCATAACAGCAGAAAAAACAAATTAAATCCAATATTAAAACCGATGTTTATCAGTTTAATCATTGCGAATTTAAGTGGACGATTATTCAATCTTAAGCGTGCAAACGGAATGGCAGTAAATGCATCGATTGCCAGAATTATAGCAAGCCAAAATATGTATTCGGGATGGTTGGAGTACTGAATTAAATTGGCCAGCGACTGTTTAAAAACTACCACCATAAATAAAAACAGCGAGGAAGTAAAAAATAAGGAAATGAGCGAGGTAGAATACACCTTTTCGGGTTCGCTGCTTTTCGAGGCAAAACGAAAATACCCGGTTTCCATTCCATAGGTTAGAAACACCATAAAAAATGCGACATAGGAATACAAATTGGTTACAATTCCGTATTCTGCAGGAGCAAATAACGACACGTACAGCGGCATCAGCCACCAGTTTAAAAAACGGCCGACAATGCTGCTCATTCCGTAAAGCACCGTGTCGCTTGCTAATCGCTTAAATGAATTCAATTGGGTATAATTTTAAAGCAAAGATAAAATTCATTCTTTTACAATATCGCTCTCATTTTGTAACTCACTAAAAACGCCGAATATTTTCTTTATGCAGGTTAAAAATATTTTTTTTTAATGATTTAAAAGAAGCGGCACCATTCACTTACGTCAAAACGTTTATAGTTATATCTTTGAATATCCTAAAATTATAGTGATGAAACGCGTTTTTTTTCCGATAGTACTGGTATTGAGTCTGATTGTTATCTTTTTTTCGTGTTCAAGCAAATCGACCAAACGTCCCCGAAAACCGGTTAGTTCAATCAGTATTGAACCCTCTAAAAATCAATTTGTTTACGGCGAAAAAATTACTGCTGAAGTTCAAACACAATTGAAAGACGGTGAAATAAAATCTATCGATTTACTATATGAAAGCGAAACACTGAAAAGTACAAAGGAACTCAGTTTTAAAGTAGAAAATATAGAACTGAATAAACTGGGCAGCACTAAACTGGTAGCAAATGCCGAAAAAACTGACGGACTTAAAAACACGCGTACAAAAATCATCACTGTTGTTTCTGATGTTGAACCACAGCAAATGAGTTACCAGGTTGTCAACAATTATCCGCACCTTAAAACTTCGTATACCCAGGGACTTGAAGTTTATAATGGTTATTTGTATGAAGGAACGGGTGAAAACGGACACTCAAAACTTATGAAAGTGGATATACAGACTGGTAAACCTGTTCAGTCCATTGATTTGGAAGACAAGTATTTTGGCGAAGGAATAACCATTTTGAACAACAAAATTTACCAGCTTACCTATCGTGCTAAAAAAGGTTTTGTTTACGATCTGGAAAGCTTTACCAAAGTGGATAGTTTTCAATTCGCTTCAGAGCAGGGTTGGGGATTGACCAACGACGGAACTAACCTGATAATGAGCGATGGAACGCATGTTATTACCTGGCTCGATCCAACAGATTTTTCAGTGATTAAGAAAATACAAGTTGCTGATGATAAAAATCTGATGGCAAATTTGAATGAACTTGAATACATCGACGGAATTATTTATGCCAATATTTATACTACCAATCTGATTGTAAAAATTGACGCTTCAACCGGAAAAATCTTAGAGGAAATCGATTTGTCCGGCATCATCGATCTGTACCACCGCAATGGTGAACGGATTGATTACCTGAACGGTATTGCCTACGACAAGCAAACTGACAGGATTTTTGTAACCGGAAAACTGTACCCGCGCTTATTTGAGGTAAAGTTTGTGGAAAAGAATTAAGCAAAGTTCTTATGCTGAATTGCATTCAAATCAACAATCCTTAATCCCTGCCCGGCATGCTTTAGCTGCCGGGGATATTCATCCTTCTAAAAAAGGGTAGGGGAATCGCCGTATTTAACGCGTCCTAAATGTTTATAAGCCAATTCAGTAGCTTCTCTTCCGCGGGGAGTTCGTTTTATAAATCCTTCCTTAATCAGAAAAGGTTCGTACACTTCTTCAATGGTTCCGGCATCTTCGCCAACTGCCGTTGCAATGGTTGTTATTCCAACCGGGCCACCTTTAAATTTATCAATAATCGAAGTCAGGATGCGGTTGTCCATTTCATCCAAACCGTGTTTATCGATATTTAAAGCCGAAAGTGCATGACGCGTAATTTTTATATCGATACTGCCATCGCCTTTAACCTGGGCAAAATCGCGCACGCGACGCAACAATGAATTTACAATACGTGGCGTTCCGCGACTTCGGAGTGCAATTTCACTTGCAGCTTCTTCGGTAATTTCAACATTTAAAATACCGGCCGAACGTTTAACGATTTGCGTAAGGATATCGGCGTCGTAATACTCGAGATGGGAGTTGATACCAAAACGGGCACGAAGAGGCGATGTAAGCAATCCTGAGCGTGTTGTAGCACCAATTAAAGTAAAGGGATGCAATTCGAGCTGAACAGAACGGGCGCTTGGTCCTTTATCGATCATAATATCGATCCGGAAATCTTCCATTGCCGAATACAAATATTCTTCAACAATGGGAGAGAGGCGGTGAATTTCGTCGATAAAAAGTACGTCGCTTTCTTCCAGGTTTGTTAATAAACCGGCCAAATCGCCTGGTTTATCCAGTACCGGACCCGATGTGATTTTTATTCCCACACCAAGTTCGTTGGCAATAATATTCGAAAGTGTTGTTTTTCCCAGTCCTGGTGGGCCGTGCAACAGCACATGATCGAGTGCTTCACCACGCATTTTAGCCGCCTGTACAAAAATCTCAAGGTTTTCAACAATCTGTTTTTGCCCCCTGAAATCTTTGAATTCCAAGGGTCGCAAACGCTTATCCAGTTCCCGCTCGGTTTCGGTATACGATTCTCCTCTTATGTCCAGATTTTCATCCATCTAATCAATAAATAACCTGATTTTTTCAATCAGTTGTTCAGCAGTAAAGGGTTTCGATAAGTATTCGTTCATTCCGACCTGGAAACATTTTTCGCGATCGTTATCCAACGTATTTGCTGTAATTGCAATGATAGGCACTTCTTTTTCAATACCGGCCGATTTTTCAAACTTTCTTATTTCGCTGGTAATTTCATACCCGTTCATTCCCGGAAGCATCAGATCCATCAATACCAGGCTATAATTTCCGGTTTTGATTTCATTCAGTGCTTCTATTCCGTCGCGTACGGCAGTTACCGAGTAGTTGTACTTTTTGAGGTTAAAAGAAACTACTTTCTGGTTTAAAATATTGTCTTCAACTAAAAGGATGTCCAAAATATCTACATCTATATTTATTATTCTTAAAACAAATATAAAAACTAATGTTGTTTATTATATCCTGTTAATAGTTGTTGAATAGTTTTTGTTACCAATTTTGAGTTCGAAATTAACGCAGTTCTTAAACGGTTTTTAACACCTTGCATTTGTCTTAATTCATTGTAAAATAAAAGTATACTAATTGTTACCAACATCTGTTAATTTCTAGTGTTTATAAGGGTTTCAAGATATGAACCTGTGTAAACACTGTTAAAAGATCGGCATCAAAAAATTGTTTTCATAACAATTCAAATCCACCGGTGTTATTATATGTAGAAATTTATGAATTGAGCAAATTTTTAAGGAAAAGATTATTTTTGTTTTTTTAGTAGTTAGCGCACAATTTATTAACATTGTGGTTAATTCTAATAGCCTGAAAACAAGAGAATGACAAAAAATTTCGACATACTTGTTAATAAGCTGAATGCTTTTAAGTTAAAGTATTACTCTAACCACTTATTAAAAGGATTGGTATTAACTACTGTGGTGCTACTATTGGTTTTTACCCTCTTTTCGGTGATCGAGTACTTCGTTTATTTCTCTTCTGAAATACGAAAACTGGCATTCTTTGGATATATTATATTTTCTATATTATTGATATTCAGTTTTATAGTTCTTCCTTTGCTGCGACTTACCAACATTTTGAAACCCTTGAGTTTAAAGTCGACAACAACACTTATTCAAAACCATTTTTCAGGTATCCAGGATAAACTGCTCAACATTATTGAATTGTCGGAATACAAAAACTCCGATGTTTCAAATGAAATTGTGCTGGCCAGTATCGATCAGAAAATTGAAGAACTAAAGGTTTTCGATTTCAATGAAGCTATAAATTACCGGAATGTTCGTTTAATATCGGTTTACTTATTAATAAGTGCGTTGCTAACAGCCGGACTTTTTGTTAGCAACAAACATTTATTTACCGATTCAACACACCGGATCATTCATTACAATCAGCAGTTTGTTAAACCGGCACCTTTTACTTTCTTCCTGCAAAACAAAAACTTAGAGGCAAAAAAAGGAGATGCCTTTATTTTCAATGTAAATGCAGAAGGAGAGGAGTTACCACAAATTGTTTATATCAACATCGATGGTAATAATTACCTGATGAAAAGTACCTCGGCCGGAGCTTATTCCTTCGAAATGGCTTCGGTTATCAATCCCGTACAGTTTTATTTTACCGATCTGAAATACAAATCGGATGTTTATAACCTGGAATTGTTGCCCAAACCTGGTATTAACAGTTTTACGAGTGAAATTACACCACCTTCGTACACGGCCCAAAAAAATCAGAGTTTTGAAAACCTCGGTGATCTGCAGATTCCAAACGGCACAAAAGTAAAATGGACATTTAACGGAATTGATGTTGATTCGTTATACCTGCTTGTTGATGATTCGGTAAGAATTGATGCTGTTAAAGAAGATAATTCATACACGGTTGATAAGACGTTTTCGAAATCGACTGAATACAGTGTTTACATTCAAAATCGTGTAACAGAACCTGAATTGGCTTTATCTTATTTTATTGAAGTTATACCCGATCTTTATCCCGAAATTGAAGTACTTGAAGTTCAGGATTCAACCAAGATTACGCGTTTCTTTTACAAAGGAATGATTGGTGACGATTACGGGTTTTCTTCGCTTAAATTTCATTTTAATGTTGCCAATGAAGACTCTGCTATTAACATCCCGGTTATTCGTTCGCTAAGTGACCAGGAATTCTATTACAGTTTCGATTTTAGTGATCTGCCCGATCCTGAAGGAATTATTTCATACTACTTTTCGGTAAGCGATAACGATGTAATTAACCATTATAAAACAACAACTTCAAAGAGTTTTACCTTTCAGTTTCCAAACCGCGAAGAATTGGAAGCATTTGATAACGAACAGTTTAAAAATCTGGAAAACAGACTTCAGCAAAGTCGTGAACTGGCTGGCGAAATTCAAAAGGACATGAAAAATCTGCAACTTAAAAACATGGATACCAATATTTCGGATTGGGAAAAGTCGCAGATGGTGAACGACATTGTCCAAAAGCAATCGAAGTTGGAGAACATGTACGATCAGATTAAACAGGATAATGAGCGCTTGAACAACTACATGAACTCTTTTGATAAGCAAAACGAGGACATGCTAGAAAAGCAAAAGCAAATTGAAGAATTGCTTGAAGAAGTTTTTACTGATGAGCTAAAAAAACTGATGGAAGAGTTTAATAAACTGGCTGAAGAATTCGACAGTAAAAAGTTAAACGAACTCACCAAAAATATGGATCTCACATTTGATGATCTTCAGAAACAACTCGACAGAAATATTGAAATGCTCAAAAAAATGAAGGTTGAGCAGAAGCTTCAGGATGTGATCGACAAGGTAAATGAGATGGCCAACGAAGAAGAAAAGATGGCCGAAGAAATAAGCGATCAAAAGAATTTTGAAGAAACAAAAGAACAGGTTGAACAACACCAAAAAGAACTGGACGACCTTCAACAAAAGGTTAAAGATGCGCTTGAACTGAATAAGGAGCTTGAAAAACCGATGAATTTTGATGAATTCAACGAGGAGTTTAAAGACACAGATGAGAGCATTGAAAAAAGTAAGGAAAACCTCGATAAAAAGAATAGAAAGAAATCGAGCAGCAGTTTGAAGGAAACATCTGAAAAGATGAAAAATATGGCTTTTTCTATGCAGCAAATGCTGGATATGAATTCGTCGGAACAGAACCAGGAAAACATTCAGAATCTGCGTCAAATCTTAAGTAATCTCATTTATATGAGTTTCACTCAGGAGGATATACTTAGCGATTTAAGTGGTGTTGATGCCAAAGATCCAATGTTAGTAGACTTGAATCAGGCTCAAAAAAGAATTCTTGATCAAAGCCAGATTGTGAAAGATTCATTGTATACCCTGGCCATGCGAACACCACAAATTTCAAGTACAATTAATAACGAACTGGTTAGCATGGAGCTCAACCTCGACAAAGCGGCATCTCAGATGGAAGAGGCTTTGTTTCCGCAGGCAAGAAGCAGTCAGCAATTTGTTATAACTTCGGTTAATAACCTGGCATTATTGCTGAATGAAGCATTGGAAAACCTTGAAAAGCAGCAGGCAAATTCGCAGCCTGGCGATCAACAGTGCGAAAATCCGGGAGGACAAGGAAGTTCGGGAATGCAGGATTTGAAAGAATCATCAGAAAGTATGCAAAAGCAATTGGAGAAAATGATTCAGCAAATGAAGAGCGGAAATATGCAGGGCATGAGCCAGCAACTTGGGCAAAGTTTGATGCAACATGAAATGATGCAGCAAATGCTCCGCGAACTTATGAATAACGGAAGTGTAGGAAGTGAGGCAAAAAGTGCAATGCAGCAAATAGATCAAATGCTGGAGCAAAACCGTAAAGAATTAATGAGTAAATCGATAAATGCTGAAACATTAAAACGTCAACATTTAATTACTACACGTTTGCTGGAAGCTGAAAAGGCTGAGTTGGAACGTGAATTTGATCAAAAAAGAGAATCTGAGAGCGCCGAAGACTTCTACAGTAACCCTGTTGAATTTTTTGAGTATAAAGACAAAGAAAATTATTCGATTGAGTACATGAATAAGAATGCGCACAAATTGAATAACTTTTATAATGCGAAATACAAACAATATCTGAACAATATTCGAAGTAAAGAGTGAAAGAGACTCCAACTCACATACTGGTGATAAAATCAAAATTAGAAGAAATTAAGAAGGTAGATAAATTTCTTCATGACATTTTTGAATTCCACAATCTTCCTCAGTCGTGCTATAATAAGGTATTTTTATGTGTATCGGAAGCTGTAAATAACTCCATTGTACACGGTAATAAAAAGGTAGTACACAAGCAAATAGAAGTTCTTATTAACTGTAAACAGAAAAGTATTGAAGTAACAGTTAGCGATGAAGGAACTGGTTTTGATATTAAAGCTGTTCCTGATCCGACACATATTGACAATATTTTAAAAGAGTCAGGAAGAGGAATTCACATTATAAAATCAATCTCAGAAAAAATTGAGTTTAATGAGCAAACCAATAGTTTGCATTTTCAAATTAATTGTACATGAATTCCATCGAATTTTTCTTCGAAGACATAAAATCAGTTCCAATTCACGAAAAAATATTACTTTTGCACCTTAATTCATTGATTAAAAATGAGTTAAAGAAAACAGGTGATATTTCAGTCGTTTTTTGTTCCGATGAATATTTACTCGAAATGAACAAAGAATACCTGAATCACGATTATTATACTGACATTATCACCTTCGATTATGTTGAAGGAGAGACAATTTCAGGCGATTTGTTCATTAGTTTGGACCGTGTTAAAGAGAATGCCGCAAAATTCGAAATAAGCGTCTTAAAAGAGCTTTACAGGGTGGTTTTTCATGGCACTCTTCATCTCGTCGGCTACAACGACAAATCGGAGGAAGAACAACAGATAATGCGGCAAAAGGAGAATTATTATTTAAGTGAAGTTGATTTTGAGGGACTGGAATTATGATGCCATTTTATGATGTTATTGTAGTAGGAGGCGGGCATGCGGGTTGCGAAGCAGCTGCAGCAGCGGCAAATTTAGGCTCTAAAACTTTGTTAATCACTATGGATATGACAAAGTACGGTCAAATGTCGTGTAATCCCGCCATGGGAGGAATTGCAAAAGGTCAGATCGTTAGAGAAATTGATGCGCTGGGTGGTTATTCGGGTATTATTGCGGATAAAACTACCATACAATTTCGCATGTTAAACCAGTCGAAAGGACCGGCAATGTGGAGTCCACGCTCTCAAAACGATCGTTTTCGGTTTACTGAGGAATGGCGCAATATTCTTGAAAACACTGAAAACCTGGATCTGTGGCAGGATGCCGTTGTTTCTTTGATTATTGAGGACAAAAAGGTAAAGGGAGTTCGTACAAAAATTGGAATCGAATTCAATTCGAGCACTGTTATTCTTACAAACGGTACCTTCTTAAACGGTTTAATGCACATTGGTGCTGCTAAAATGCAGGGAGGTCGTATTGGAGAATCAGCTGCCTATAATATTACTGAACAGCTTTTCGAACATGATTTTAAAACGGGCCGGCTAAAAACCGGTACTCCTGTAAGAATCGATGGCAGAACCATTGATTTCTCGAAACTTCAAGAGCAAAAAGGGGATGAAGAATATTCTAAGTTTTCATATTTACCCGGTACTGAATCTAGGTTAAAACAAAGATCTTGCTGGATAACACATACCAGTAAAGAAGTGCATTCCGAATTGGAAAAAGGCTTTGATTTTTCGCCGATGTTCGATGGCACTATTCAGGCAGCGGGTCCAAGATATTGTCCAAGTATTGAATCGAAACTGGTAACATTTGCCGAAAAGGAGAAGCATCAATTATTTCTTGAACCCGAAGGAGAGAATACCATAGAATATTATTTGAATGGTTACTCTTCCTCTCTTCCATGGGATGTTCAATTAAAGGGACTTCATAAAATTGTAGGGCTGGAAAATGCAAAGATATTCCGTCCGGGTTACGCCATTGAATACGATTATTTTGAGCCTACTCAATTGTACCATACGCTGGAAACAAAACTGGTTGAAAACCTTTATTTTGCAGGTCAGATTAATGGTACGACAGGATATGAAGAGGCTGGTGCTCAGGGTATTATGGCAGGGATTAATGCTCACTTAAAAAGTTCCGGTTCTGATGAACCATTTGTACTCAGACGCAATGAAGCGTACATTGGTGTACTTATTGATGATTTAGTTACTAAAGGTGTTGACGAGCCTTACAGAATGTTTACAAGTCGTGCTGAATTCAGGATTTTATTACGTCAGGATAATGCAGACTTCCGCCTAACGGAAAAATCCTATAAAATTGGACTGGCTTCCAGGGAACGGATGGATTTGTTAAATGAAAAATACGACAGTATTCAGCAAATTGTAGAGTTTACCAGGACTTTCTCCGTAAAACCAAGATTTGTTAACGATTTACTGCTTCAAAAAGGAACCAGTGAATTGAAACAGGGAGTTAAGCTAATTGACATAATATTGCGCCCTCAGATTTCAATTTTCGATTTAATTGAAGTCATTACGCCTTTTAAAAATTTTCTTGAGAACATTCCTTCAGAACGAAAAACGGAAATTCTTCAGGGTGCTGAAATTGCCATTAAATACGAAGGCTATATTAATCGTGAGCAGAATTTAGCCGAGAAACTAAGTAAGTTCGACGATATAGTCATTGAAAATAAATTTAATTATACTGAATTAAAATCAATATCAACTGAAGCACGTCAAAAATTGACGAACATTAAGCCAAAAACAATAGGACAGGCAAAACGCATACAAGGTGTTTCTCCGTCGGATATAAACGTTTTATTGGTGATGATGGGGCGCTGATGTTTCACGTGGAACAATCATTAAAAATGGATTTAAAAAAAGAGATAAGAGAAATTCCTGATTATCCAAAAGAGGGAATTAATTTTAAGGATATTACTACGCTTTTTAAAAACAAGGAAGCTGTTCGGTATGTAACGCAAACAATCAGCGATAATTTTCGCGATCTGGGAATTACAAAAGTTGTGGGTTTGGAGGCTCGTGGTTTTGTATTTGGCGGTGCAATCGCCAATGATCTGGATGCCGGTTTTGTTCCGGTACGCAAAAAGGGAAAGTTGCCTTGCGATATTATTCAGGAAACTTATGAGTTGGAATACGGAACTGATGTGGTAGAGATGCATGCAGATGCGCTTTCGGAAGAAGATGTGGTATTGATTCATGATGATCTTTTGGCTACCGGAGGAACCGCCCTCGCAGCACTTAAATTGGCGCAGAAGTGTGGAGTGAAGCAGGTATATTTTAGTTTTATTTGTGATCTTGAATTTATTGAAACTCCAAATAAGCAATTACTAAAGGAGTATCAGCCGCATGTTTTGGTAAAATACAATTAGTCGGTGAAGTATAAAACCGTAAATAGTAATATCGATCATTTAAAATCATTAATTGCGGTTTTACCGCACCAGCCTGGTATTTATCAGTTTTTCGATAATTCGAATACCATTATTTATATCGGTAAAGCCAAGGATCTAAAAAAGCGTGTTTCTTCCTATTTTTCGAAACAGCACGAGCACCGGAAGACTGCTTTGTTGGTACGTAACATAACCGATATAAAACACATGGTTGTAGCAAGTGAGCAGGATGCTTTGCTGCTTGAAAATAATCTGATCAAGAAGTATCAACCGCGCTACAATATCAGACTCAAAGACGATAAAAGCTACCCCTGGATTTGTATAAAAAATGAGCCCTTTTCAAGAGTTTTTAAAACCAGAAATCTGGTTAGGGACGGGTCGAAATACTTCGGTCCGTATACTTCTTTTTATACTGTGCAAACCTTGCTCGATCTGTTTAAAACTCAATATAAGTTACGCAATTGTAATTACAATCTGACAGATGAGAATATAAGGAACGGGAAATTCAAGGTTTGCCTGGAATATCATATCGGAAACTGTGAAGGGCCATGTGAGGGGCATGTTTCCAAACAGAAATACGACGATGGAATTAGTGATATATCTAATATTTTGAAAGGAAACGTTTCCGGTGTAATCAAACATCTGGAGGATTTGATGGCTGAAAAATCAATGAATCTTGAGTTCGAAGAAGCAATTAAGATTAAAGAGAAATACGATTCTTTAAAACGATATCAAAGCCGGTCAACGGTTGTGTCGCCGGTTATTACCGACGTTGATGTGTTTACAATCGATGAAGATGAAAAATTTGCCTTCATAAATTACCTTAAAATAATAAAGGGTGCGATCATTCAAACCTTTACTTTGGAGATAAAAAAGGGCCTGGATGAATCGAAAGAAGAGTTGCTAATGGCCGGTATTGTTGATATTCGTCAAAAAATATTTAGTAATGCCAGGGAGATTTTAGTGCCTTTCAAATTGAAGAATGTAATCGAGAATGTGTTATTTAAAGTGCCCCAGCGTGGCGAAAAGAAGCAGTTACTGGATCTTTCTCAGCGAAATGCCAAATATTTTAAACTTGAAAAGGATAAACAAACGGTTTTAAAGAACCCCCAGGAACGTACGGATAGAATACTAAATACCATTAAAAAAGACTTGCAATTAAAGGAACTACCCGTACTTATCGAGTGCTTTGATAACAGTAATTTGCAAGGAACAAATCCTGTTGCTGCCTGTGTGGTGTTTAAAAATGCCAAGCCTTTAAAACGCGAATACCGCCATTTCAATATAAAAACAGTAGAAGGACCGAACGATTTTGCCTCAATGGAGGAGGTTGTTTACCGGCGTTACAAACGGCAAGTAGAAGAAAACAAGCCCTTGCCACAATTAATAGTTATTGACGGGGGAAAGGGACAATTAAGTTCGGCAGTACAGGCGCTTGATAAATTGAATTTAAGAGGAAAAATTACAATTGTTGGTATTGCCAAGCGACTTGAAGAAATCTATTTTCCGGGCGATTCTGTACCTATTTACATCAGTAAAAATTCAGAATCGCTAAAAATTATTCAGCAATTGCGCGACGAAGCTCACCGGTTTGGAATAACCTTTCATCGCAATAAACGTTCAGGAAATTTTATTCAATCTGAACTTTCCTCTATTACCGGAGTAGGGGAGAAAACTCTGGAAAAACTGCTACGTGAATTTAAATCAGTAAAGAATATTAAAGCCCAGTCTGAAGATAAAATAGCCGAAGTTATTGGTAAGGCAAAAGCCAAAGTAGTAGTTAATCATTTCAGCAAAAATGAACACGAAAAATAGAGTTTTGCTTGGAATGAGTGGTGGGGTTGATAGCTCAATGGCTGCTTTTCTACTCCAACAACAGGGTTACGAAGTTATAGGAATTACCTTCCTCTTTAGCGGTGCTGACGACAAAAATCATCATTTTATTGAAGATGCAAAACAACTGGCATCAAAACTTCATATCAAGCATATTGTAGCAGATTTACGCAAGGAATTCGAAGAAAAGATTATTCGTTATTTCATTAACGAGTACTTAAAAGCCCGAACACCTTTTCCTTGTGCTTATTGTAATCCGGAGATGAAGTTTAAATACCTTGAGCAATATGCCAATCACGAAGGTTGTGAGTTTATTGCTACCGGTCACTATGTAAAGTTGGGTTTTGTGGGAGATAAAAAATACCTTTTTCAAGGGGATGATCAGGATAAGGATCAGACATTTTTTTTGTGGGGTTTGCCACGAAGAATTGTAGATCGATTGCTTTTTCCTCTTGGTGAATATCGAAAAAATGAAATTCGCCGGCTTGCCCTTGAGAATGGTTTTGAGCAACTGTCTGTAAAAAAAGATAGTCTCGGAGTCTGTTTTATTGAAGGAAATGATTACCGGAATTTTCTTGAAAAAAGAGGAATTGAATCTAAGCCCGGAAACTTTATTTATCATAATGGTGAGATTTTAGGACGTCATAAGGGAATTACGAATTATACCATCGGTCAACGTCGCGGATTGGGTTTAAACCTCAATTTTCCCGTTTTTGTGTCCGAAATTCGTCTAGATGACAACGAAATTGTGTTGGCAAAATACGACGATTTATACCGTAATAAAATCCTTATAAAGTATTACTATTATATTGATAAAGAGATTGTTGAATCAGGTAAGGAATTGATTGTAAAGGTACGTTACAGGCTTCAGGAAACCCCTTGTAGATTGCATATTTTAAATGAGACAAGGGCAGAGGTCGAATTATTAAAATCTGAGGCCATGATTTCGCCCGGACAAACTGCTGTTTTTTACGATGGCGACAGATTGGTTGGTGGAGGTTTTATAGAATCGTCGGAATAGCTATTTTCGATCGAATTTAAAACGCAGGTCGATATTTGTCGTCACTTTCCAGAAGACCCAAATAACTGGTAAATCGTGAAGGAGCAATTTCTCCGTTTTTAACTGCCTCTTTTACCGCACAACCCGGTTCATGCGTATGCGAACAATTATTGTACTGACATTTTTCCGAAATTTTAAAGATCTCAACAAAATAGTGTGAAATCTCCCAGGGTTCCATTTCAAGCACTCCAAATGCTTTTATTCCCGGAGTATCGATAATGTAACCGCCAAAATTTAATTTAAACAACTCGGAGTACGTTGTTGTATGTTTCCCGGTTTGGTGCGAATCCGAAATTTCTTTGGTCTTCAGATTCAATCCCGGTTGAAGTATATTAATCAATGTTGATTTTCCAACGCCGCTGTGTCCGTTAACCACATTTGTTTTGTCTTTCAGCGCGTTTTTCAGCTCTTCCAGGCCAACTCTTTTTTTCGCTGAGGTGATCAAACACTGATACCCGAGACTTTCGTACAATTCTTTTAGCTCGTTTAAGCGTTTAGTTTGCTCTCTGTCGTATCGATCAACCTTATTGAATACAATGAGTACCGGAATACGATATGCTTCTGCAGAGGCCAGGAAACGATCGATAAAAGTGGTGGTAGTAACGGGGTAATTCAACGTAACCACAAGTACGGCCTGGTCGATGTTGGCGGCGATAATATGCGCTTGTTTCGATAGATTGATAGAACGGCGAATGATGTAGTTTTTACGCTCTGTAATCGACGTTATCAGGCCCACCTGAGCCTCGTTTTCATCGGCTGAAACGCTTTGTAAAGTAAAACCTACCCTGTCGCCAACTGCTACAGGATTGGTATTTTTTATGCCTTTAATCCGGAATTTACCCTTGATTTTACATTCAAAAGTATCACCTTTTTCGTCCTCAACCGTGTACCAGCTTCCGGTAGATTTTATGACCAGCCCTTCTTTCAAAAGTTACGCATTAAAGTTTCTGTGATGCAATATACGCAATAGCTTGGAATTAAATGAAGAAGGGCTTCATTCAGCATGAAACCCTTCTTTCAAATTAACAATCAGTTTGTATTTTTCACGTGGAACAACGCTTAATCCCACTCTAATATGATCTTTCCACTTTCGCCCGTTTCCATGATGTCGAAAGCTTTCTGGAAATCATCGGCTTTAAAACGATGCGTAATAATCGGTGTTATATCCAGCCCCGATGTCAGCATCATTTCCATGTGGTACCAGGTCTCGTACATTTCGCGGCCGTAAATTCCTTTTAGTGTCAGGCCCTTAAAAATCAATTTGCTCCAGTTGATCTGTGTTTTTTCAGGAAGTAAACCTAAAAGACTGATTTTTCCGCCGTTGTACATATGGTTTACCATGTCGTTAAAGGCTACCGGAGATCCCGAGCACTCCAGACCGATATCAAAACCACTCACCATGTGGTGCACTTTCATGGCTTCGTCGATACTTTCTTTGGTTGGATCTATCACCCGGGTAGCACCCATTTTACGAGCCAAATCGCGGCGGTATTTGCTTAAATCGGTACCAATAATATTCCGTGCTCCGGCAAATTTGCAAATGGCAGCTGCCATTGCTCCAATCGGCCCTCCAATGCCGGTTATCAGAACATCTTCACCCAGAAGCGGAAATGAAAGTGCTGTGTGTGTAGCATTTCCCAGCGGATCCATGATAGCCATCATTTCATCAGAGATACGCTCATCGACATGTAACACGTTTTTAGCCGGTACCGAAATGTATTCCGCAAATCCACCATCGCGCTGAACACCAATACCAATTGTGTTATCACAAATATGTTGACGTCCGCGGCGACAGTTACGGCAAAATCCGCAGGCGATATGGCCTTCAACAGTTACGCGTTCGCCTACTTTTACCCGGTCAACTTCTGATCCAACTTCAACTACCTCACCCATGTATTCATGCCCTATTGTCACTGGTGTTTTGATGGTTCTTTGCGCCCATTCATCCCATTTGTAAATATGCAGGTCGGTGCCACACACCGCAGATTTTTTTACTTTCAGGAGAATATCATTAGGACCCGGTTTCGGAATTGGAACATCTTCCATCCACAAGCCTTTCTCGGGTTTGCTTTTTACTATTGCCTTCATTTTTTCCAAAAACGTTTAATTAAATTAATCTGATTCTTGGGTGCAATATAAGAGAAATAAGTCCTTAAAAATCTAAGGAAAATCAGCTAATTGATATTTGATGTGACCAGATGTTTTGGAGACATAAATTTTACCGGATACCAGGAAGCCAGGAATCCGACGCTGAGCACAGCAACAAAGGCCAGTAAAATATCCGAAAACATGATTTCTACCGGGTAAGCAGAAATGACAAAAGAGTTGTTGGCACCCGGCAGTTTTATAAACTCGAAACGGATTTGTAACCAACAGACTAATACACCCAGTAAGGCGCCAATAACACCACCTAAAAAGGAAATAAGCCAGCCCTCGTACAGGAAAATCCGGTTGATTTTATCTTTCGACATGCCCATGCTGATGAGAATGGAAATGTCTTCCTTTTTATCGATGTAAAGCATGGTGAGGTTACCAATCATATTTCCCGAAGCCAGCAATAAAATAAACACCAGGATGAAATAAACGGCCCATTTTTCCGACTTCATGGTTTTAAAGATCAAATCGTGTTGCTGTTCCTTGTTTTTCACGTGGAACGCATTGCCAACAATGGCCTGAATGCTTTTTTGAACAGCATCAATATCTGCATCATCAGCGATATCCAGTTCAATTGCAGAGATGTTTTGTCCCGATTCAAAAAGTTCGGTAGCGAACTTATCGGAAACTAAGATGTATTTGGCGTCGATATCCTCTAAAACGGCAAAAACAGCCGAAGGGTAGAGGTAATCGTAGTTGATGGCACGCGATGGATTTAACGAAAGCTGACGGCCTTTTTTGGGGACGTAAACATTAATCGGTTCGAGAAACGATACGCCAACGCCCAGATAATTGGCAACACCGCGCCCGACAACGGCATAATCGATGCCGTCTTTTTCGAGGTAATAACTGCCTTCAACCAGTAGTTTGTTAATGTTGGTGTACTCGGGGTAATTCGCCGGAACTCCTTTAACCGTAGCCGGAAATTGCTGTTTGCCGTATTTCAGCATGGCCACTTCCTCAATCACCTCGGCATACTGCACAACATCGGGCAAATTCTTTATTTCAGCCGTGTTGATGGAACCCGGATCGAACATTTTTCCTTCGGCAACGGTGATCTTCAGGTCGGGGTCGAAATCGCTGTAGAACACACCAATCAGTTGTGTAAAACCATTCATTACCGAAACGATGATGATAATGGCCATGGTTCCAACGATAATTCCGGCCGTTGAAATGCCTGATATTATGTTTATAATATTCTGTTTCTTTTTTGAAACCAGGTACCGTTTAGCAATGTAAAAGGATAAATTCACCCGAACTGTTTTGACTAAAAACGTTTAATTCTTTGAAATATTGAATCAGGAATCAAGCAGTTTGTCGATTTTATCGATGTAATCGAGGCTGTCGTCAATGTAAAATTCGAGATCCGGGATCACGCGAATGCTTTTAGCTAGTTTTCTTCCCATATCTCCACGTAACAGTTTGGTATGTAGTCGAATATCCTCAAGAATTTCCTGTCCGAATTCCGAAGGAAAGATGCTCAGGTAAATGCGGGCAATGCTCATGTCTTTTGTTACACGTACCACAGTTACACTGATCAGTTTACCGGAATAACGCGACTTATTCATCTTTAACAGAATGTCGGCCATTTCGCGTTGGATCAGGCGGGAAACTTTATTTTGTCTGGTGCTGTATTGTTCCATATTTGTATATTCTTGGTTCAAAATTAATTAAAAAGCCTGAATACCTGCATTTATTTAATTGTAGCGTTTAAGATTGACCTTACATTATTGCGAAAACAGCAAATTCATTACCTTTAAGTCAACAATAAAACTCAATTTATGACTTATTTAGCTGATGACCATCGTTACGATACCATGCAATACAACCGCTGCGGAAAATGGGGCTTAAAACTACCTGCGGTTTCGCTGGGTTTGTGGCATAATTTCGGTGGAATTGATATTTTGGAGAACGGCCGAGCGATGCTACACCGGGCTTTCGACCTGGGAATTACACATTTCGACCTGGCCAATAATTATGGTCCGCCACCCGGATCGGCTGAAGAGAATTTTGGTAAAATTTTGAAGCAGGATTTCAAGGCTTATCGCGATGAACTGATCATTTCTTCGAAAGCCGGTTACCTGATGTGGCCGGGACCGTATGGCGAGTGGGGTAGTAGAAAATATGTATTGGCCAGCCTCGATCAGAGTTTGAAACGAATGGGGCTTGAATATGTCGATATTTTTTACTCACACCGGCCCGATCCTGACACTCCGCTGGAAGAAACCATGATGGCGCTCGACCGTGCTGTTCGGTCGGGAAAAGCTTTGTACGTAGGAATTTCGAATTATCCGGCGGATATGGCCCGTGAAGCCGCAAAAATATTGCGCGAACTGGGCACGCCGTGTTTGATTCATCAACCCAAATATTCGATGTTTGAACGCTGGGTGGAGGATGAATTACTCGATGTGCTGGAGCAGGAAGGAATAGGTTGTATTCCATTTTCACCACTTGCGCAGGGTTTGCTTACCAACAAATACATCGATGGTATTCCTGAGGGATCACGTGCAACCCGTGAAGTTTTCCTGAAAAAGGAGCAAGTTGATTCGGCACATGGTAAAATCGTTAAGCTGAATGAAATTTCAAAACAAAGAGGACAATCGCTGTCGCAAATGGCCTTGGCCTGGGTGCTCCGCGATAAACGAATTACTTCGGTTCTGATTGGAGCCAGTTCGGTAAAACAAATCGAACAAAATGTGGAAACACTGGAAAAACTTGCTTTTTCTGAAGAAGAATTATTGAGGATAGAAGCCGTTTTAAATGATTAAAAAGAAACTAACAGCCATAAAAAAAGCTTGCCAAAAGGCAAGCTTTTCTTTTAAGTATAGTACAGATTTACATTCCAAGTAACTTTTCCACGCCCCAAAAGAGCGTAAAAATAATTGCCATTCCGGCAATCGCTCCGGCCGCCAGCGTGAACATCATATCACGTGGTAGCATTTTTTTCTCATTCTCAGGATTTGTCTTGATAACAATCTGATTCTGATTTGTTTGTGTTTCCATTTGTTTCTATTTGGTATTCCGAATATTGTTTCTGTTTTTCATGTTTTAATGTTCGGAATTATTATTGCTTTGTTTGTCTTTCAATAATAAAAGACTAAAAAGTATGATGCAAAGATACGGCTTTTATACTTAACGAGCTTTTTAACAAGTGTCAGGCACCTCGTTTGTTAATTTGTTGTTAAACTGATGGTTATAAAATTTTTGTTGTAGAAATAACAAAAACAGCATCATTTATATGGTGGAAATAGCTGTCCCTGTACACCAAAAATTGATGCATTAATCGCTTTAATAATCGGAATTATTAAGTGAAAATCAGACTTAAGTTGCCGATTCGAACTGTTTCAGGAAACGGACATCGTTTTCGAAGAAATGGCGAATATCTTTAATGCCGTAACGCAGCATGGTAATGCGTTCAATTCCCATTCCGAATGCAAATCCGGTGTATTTCCGGCTGTCGATATTGCACAATTCGAGTACGTTCGGATCCACCATTCCGCAGCCCAGAATTTCGAGCCAGCCGGTGTATTTACAAACGTTACAACCTTCGCCTCCGCAAATCGAACAACTTACATCCATTTCGGCGCTTGGTTCGGTAAACGGGAAGTACGAAGGACGCAGTCGGATTTTGGTGTCCTCACCAAACAATTCTTTGGCAAATTGAAGTAAGGTTTGTTTCAGGTCGGCAAACGAAACATTCTCGTCAACATACAAACCTTCTATCTGGTGGAAAATGCAGTGCGAACGTGCAGAAATAGCTTCGTTACGGAAAACACGCCCCGGGAAGATCATCCGAATAGGTGGTTGTGTTCTTTCCATTACGCGAATCTGAACGCTGGAAGTGTGCGTACGCAACAACACGTCCGGATCTTTTTCAATAAAGAAAGTGTCCTGCATATCGCGGGCCGGGTGTTCCGGCGGGAAATTCAGTGCCGAGAACACGTGCCAGTCGTCTTCAATTTCAGGTCCTTCAGCAACCGTAAAACCAAGGCGGGCAAAAATACCGATGATCTCGTTTTTCACCAGCGAAAGCGGATGACGTGTACCCAGTTTCATCGACTCACCGGGCATGGTCAAATCAATTCCCGACTTCTCATCACCACTGTTTTCGAATCCGTCTTTTAGTGAATTAATTTTATCGAGCGCAAAGTTTTTCAGAATGTTAATGGCTTGTCCGACTTCCTTTTTCTGCTCTGGCGGAACATTTTTAAAGTCGTTGAACAATTGGCTGATCTGCCCTTTTTTACTGATGTATTTTATACGCAGCTCCTCTACTTCTTCCTTGCTCGAAGCCACTATTTTGTCGATTTCTTCCTGTAATGCCTTGATCTTATCTAACATTATCACCTGTTTAAATGAAGCGCAAAGATAATCAATACATTTTAAAGAAACAGGAATGAAATGCCCGGGATAATTGCCTAAATTAACATTGATTTGCCGGAGAAGCGCTTTTTGTATATTTTTGCGCCGGAAATTTGGTCCCGTAGTTCAACGGATACCTGCCTGCCGGTAGGCAGGGAATAGCAGTTTTCTAAACGAGTATTACATGAAATACTTTGTTTATGCAATAAAAAGTGAGGTGGATGGACGAATATATGTTGGATTTTCTGAAAACGTTCAGAACAGAATTAAGGAGCATAATTCAGGAAAGACAAAATCTACTAAAGGTTATCGTCCTTGGAATTTATTTTTTACTTTAGAATGTGAGAGTAGAAAAGAAGCAAGAGAAAAAGAGAAGTACTATAAAAGCGGCATAGGAAAAGAAAAATTAAAAATAATGGTCCCGTAGTTCAACGGATAGAATAGCAGTTTCCTAAACTGTAGATATGGGTTCGATTCCCGTCGGGACTACAATTAGATAAATAAATGCTCTGTAAATCAAATTTTTACAGGGCATTTTATTTTTGGTGGTGTCAATTTTGGTGTCAAATATTTTTGATAAAATAATAACAAAATCACATGCACAATTATTTATTCCATTGAACAATATGAAGGGAGTTAGGTTTATATACCAAATACTAAATTCCCACAAATATGAAATCCATAGTTTTTTTTATTCTCCTTGCAATTACATTCACATCAACATCTCAAAATATTAGAGTAAAAAGGAATCAAACAGTCATATGGAACGATAATAATGTTCCAACAGCTTTAGATACTCTTATATTAGAAACGAATTCTACCCTGATACTTAAAACTGATGTTAATCTGATAGTTGGACGTTTCATTATTGGAGAAAACGTTAAAATACTTGGTATTGGAGAAGATGGATCTTTAGGGACCAATTATACCGGTTCTCAGTCAAGGCGTAAACATGGTCATGGACCTGGAGCAAATGGAAGAAGTGGAGAAAATGGCAGTCCTGGAGGAAGAGGTTATAACTTTACTTTATCGACTTCTGTGTTTGAATTTGGAAGTGTGTTATTTAATACTTCTGGAGGAAATGGAGGAAATGGAGGAAATGGAGAAGGAGGCGGAAAGGGATCAAACGGTTCTTGTGATGGACATAGTGGTGGTGCAGGTGGAAATGGTGGAAACGGTGGAAATGGTGGACGTGGAGGAAATGCAGGTAAGGTTCTGATTTCGTTTAATGAGATAAAGAGAAAAGACGGGGCAGAATTAGGAACTGATATAAAATGGATCGCAAATGGTGGTCAAGGTGGCAGTAGAGGATTAAGAGGAAGTGGTGGTCAAGGAGGCAATAGCGCTAAATGTGGTTTAACAAAACAAAAAGGAGGAAACGGAGGTAATGCAGGGAATGATGGCTCAAATGGTGCCGATGGTTCTTCTTATAGTTTATCTCAAGCAGAATGGTTAAAATATAACTAGTACTAATATCATTTCTTCAATGTACGGTATTCCCGTCGGCGTTATATTAGATATTTTTCAGAAACGCCTCTTTTTTACATATCGTCCTTTTTGGGGATCATAATAATGCGAGGACTCTCTTCTTCTTATGTTAGTTTTGTTCTGTATCGTCGTTTTACTGACCTGTTTTTGTGGCTCTTGAGGTTTTTTAAACCAGTCTCCATTAATTGTATTTTTTATGAACGAATCATGTGAGACGAATGCAACAATGGCCTCTGTATTATTTTGATTTGGAAACAAACAATAAAGATAATTTCTTAGATCATTTAAATTTTCTATTGATTCCAGACCTCGAAAATCAAATAGAACTGGGACTTTACTTCCAATCCAGGAAGAGGGGAAACATTCATCTGGAAAGTCAACTATAAAAAATCCTTGTTTATTTGTTCTGCGAAAATTGTTTTGCCCTTTAAGAAATCGGAGATAATCTCTTTTTAGCCTTGTTCCATCAACAATCCATACCATGTTTTTATAGAAGGATTCGCGTGAATTACGTTCTTCTGGATCAATATGAGAATGTTGGAATTCAATTACAAGGCCATGATTCGTACGAACATCTGCAATGTGTTTTTCTCCAGTTTCTACATCAGGTATTATGATTTCTTGCCATTCATCCGGATAATAATTTTTCCATGCCCGATGCCATTCTTTTTCGTTTTCCCACCAAATGTCACAATTACTACTTTTAGTATGCGTCCAATGATTTATTCTAATCGGCCCACATCTAGCAGTTAATTCTGAACCACAATTAGGACAGATTCCTTTAGATCCTTTAGTAGCTTCGGTTTTTTTCCCACTAACTAATGCATATTTCATTTTGTAAGACTATGAATATTAATTTCCTAATTGTTCACCATAGATCTCCATATTTAAATCAGTATGCAAAAGACTTCAGCGTAAAGTTTTCATTACCAAATGATATCGCATACGACCATGTAATTCGGAGAACATCTATTGATGACTAAAATCTTTTAGTTTTTTAATAGTTGACAAATATTCTGATATCTGGTATATCAATTCTTTTTTCTCGTTTACTCTTAGATTGTCCAAAAATGAGTTTGATAATAGTTTCTTTGAGTATGCTACAATTGTATTGTAAGAGTTGCCTTTCCCTTCATGCAATTCAACATGGAAATAATTTGATTTAAAATAATTTGATTCATTAACCTTAAAATATTCTGCCTCTTTTTCTGAAACGATTGCAGTAAGTTCGATTAAATTATCCGTTTTGTCTATGTTAAGAAAAAATTGATTATTCAATGTATTTATATGAAATGTACCTTGTTTGAAAAATATTCTTGTAGGACTATTTAAGTTATAATTAAGGAAGTTTTGAAGTGCTACAGTAAACTTTTCTTTAGATAGATATAAATCCTCTTTACTTGGTTGTACTGTAGTTTCATTTATAATAATGAAGTCTTTCACAAACTTTTTCAATTCATTTAGCTCCTTTTCATCAGATAGTTTTGTTCCAATCTCAATAGAATTATTATTGGATGAACTCAACAGGTTCATTGATGATATTAGTCCAGATTTTTCATTAAAATAGAACTTTGCGTGTAAGTTCGTAACCAATCTAGCCTTTACACCTATTTGATTAAGCTGTTCCCAGCTTTTTGAATTCTCAGGTTCGTTTCGAACAAAAACATCGATCCGGACATTGCGCTTAATTGCATTTCTTATTTCTATAGACAGTCTATCCCAATTTGATAAATTTACGTAGGGAGAAACAAGTATTACAAACTCCTTTGCTTCGTAGATGATATCAATAATCTCAGTACTAATTTTATGTGGCGGTACTATTTTCATTTTTTTCTAATTGTTGCTAAAGTATTGAGTCACATGTAACCTTGTTTCTTTATTTACAAAACCAAATGTTTACGTTTAAAGGTTTATATATTATTTCCCAAATCTCCAACAAAGATTTCCAAATATAAAGCAGTGCACAAAAGACTACGGCATAAAGCCATTCATTCCAAAATTGGAAGAGTTGATCGTTGCCTGCCCTGCAGTCCGTTTTTCAAATACACTTAATCTTCGTAAACTACGATTAAAAGTATTTGAAAAACACGCATCAACACATCCAATTTTTCCAATCATTATTTATTCCGTTTCCTTTTGCACACAACTTTATATTTAAAAGAAAGGTGTTTACGATTTAGGAAAAGAAAAACCGGTTCATAATCTACTCTATTTTTGTATACCCAGTTTACTTAAATCTTTATAAAGAATATCAAATCGTACTTTCCCTAAATTCGTTGATCTCAAAATACTTGTTCCATCCTGATATAATTCTTCACTTTGAAACTTCATTATTGCTTTTGCCTCCTGGCATAAATAACGATAATTAGAATCAAGACCTGTTCTTGGCACCTTGAAGTTGAACTTTGAGTTTAATTTAACCACTAAATCGCCCATTGAGAATTTTCCATATCTATTTGTCAGTGGCGAAAAATCAATCTTAACGGATTTCGTTCGGAGTATCAACTCAATTTTTTCAATGACATCTAAAAAATTTTCACTCTCTTCCAATGCCGTGATATGAACACCTAGCTCATGATTGTTTATTTGAGAGTACTCATATAGATTCATTGATGTGATAATCGCCTCTGATTCATTTAAGTAACATTTTGCATGTAAGTTTTCAACCGGAATTAGATTTAGCTTTGGAAATGTTTTAAGCCACTTAAATTCAGTAGTTGGTAGCTGGTTTTCACGGTATACAATTATATTCTCTTTGCATCTTTCAAAAGCATCTTCTAATTCTACCTTAAGACGTTTTGTAATTCGAAGATATGGAGAAATTATTAGCAAAATTTCCTCTGCATTTCTAATCAATCGCTCAATATTATAAGATGTTTCTGTTGTTCCTAAAATTTGCATAATAGAATTTATTGCTTAATCTCTTTTGGAATTTTGATATGATTCAGCTAGAACTTAATTTTTACAAACAAATATTTTGACCTTAGATTTTGTTGAAAGAGAAAATCCCATTGATTTTAATGCTTTGCCACATATTACTAATAATTCCTCATGAACGGTTAATAATTCATCTTTTATAAATAATGAAGGTATTGACATTTTAATAAAGGATGTGAGGCCATTATATTCCTCAATTTCCCGAATTATCTTTTTTGTCTCTTTTTTTGATTGTGCCGGTAATTCTGAAAGATCAATAAGGTCTGAAAATTTACTACCATACTTTCCCCTCGTCTCATTATACATTGTCCATGCTAAACTTAAAATTGACGCCCATGATCCAATTATCCCTGCACTCAATGGACTATTATGAACGACACTCTTTACATCAAAAAAATATGGGTTCTTATATTCTTTAAAAACATCGTTTGATAAGAATTCAAGAGAGTTCAATTCTGGGTTGTAGTAAGCGACTAGCGGAGTCCATCGCACGTATAACTTTGAAAAGAAAGGATTGTAATAATCAATGTATAAATCCTCTTTTACGAGCTCAGTTTTTGAAATTAAGCCTTTTAGAAGAGAATAATTTTTATTTCTAAAAGTGTGTAAATTCTTAATGAGATCATGATATTCATGATTGTAATAATTATACTTTCGGGATAATCTTTCTGTTAAATATTCTTGTACTTTTTTGTCTTTAAGATTATTGATTAATTCTTCTGTAGCAGTCACAAGATAATTTATACCATCAATCAAATCTTGAGAGGCAGAATAATTTCTATAAGCTGTCCTTAACTTTCTCGTTTTTAGTTTTAAGGTTGAGTCCAAATCTTTATTTATTGAATCAAAAAAACGAAATAGAATATTTAACTCACTAAATTTCTTAGAAGGAAACATAGAATATGGTAATCCAAATTCATAAATAAGAGTGATGGTATCTGGCGATAATGAACTTTCTGAATGCAGTAATATTTTCGCATCATAGGAAGCTTTTCTTGGATTAAATTCCGAATTAAAAATAACGATATTCTGTGGGTCTATTCCCTTATTAAGCAATCTGACTATATCTTGTATTAAGATTTGTTTATAATATAAACTGAAAAGTGAAACCAAAGTATCACTTATATTCCACACTGGAGTATCATTATTTGAGTTTATTAATGGTAATTCAGCAGAATATTTTGTCCGTACGCTGTATTCGTATTCATTCATAACATCACAATTTTAAACAGTATTTTATATTAAAATCTCGAATTATCATTACTTTACACATTCTCAAAAAACTGAACTGCAAAGGCACAGAAGTCGATAATTACTTCCTTGTCCAAATCAAATTCTTTTCGACTTCCAAGATAATTTCTAGAGGTTGGGGTAATTTCTCTTCCATCGGCAAGTTCCTGAAATGTAATACATTTAATATGCTTCTTGGAAACAATGATAAAATATGCATTCTCATAGGGATAATCATTTTCAAGATCGGATAGAGAAAATTTTTCACTTGCCCGAAATTTAACTTCGACAAAATATACTCCTTTTGTTTTGGGATCTTGAATAACAAAATCCGGCATTCGCCTTATATGTGATGCAACATCGGATCGGACACCTTTTAGCAGTTCCATTATTCCGGGAATGGTATTTTCCATACCGTACCGAAAAACGTTATAATTAAGGCTTAAAAACAGTTCCTGTATGAGAGTTTCTGCAATCCTACCTTTTATCATGTTGTACCGGTAGCTCCTGTCTCTTTCCGTTAGTCCTACTTGAGGTTCTTCTGATTTAATATTTTCTACTGCCAATTCTTCCTTGCTATAAGAACCATTTTCATGGTTCTTATAACATTTGAAGCATAGGCCTCCATTGTATTTGGTGTATTCACCGCATTTGATGCATTCTGCCATGATTTTTATTAAATGTTTCCTGAATTTTATTTAGATCGACCGTTCGTTAATTTACTTTTGATAGTATTCAACTCAGTTTCCAATTCTTCCATAGATATTGCAATGGAGTCATTTCTATAAAAATTTGGTATTATAGCTTTAATAAGAGTAACCTGCTCAGTACTGAAAGTATTGTTACTCATTCTCAGGTTAATTGCACTAATTATCATGCTAATTAACATTGCTGTTTCTCTTACATCAAATGTTTCTAATACTTTATTAAGGAGATCCTCGAAGTTCTTTAGTTTATGTTTGAACAGTAGGGCGTCATTTTTTGCAAGTATGTTTAAATATATTAAGTCCGTCATCAACCTGAAAGGATGGAATCCACCTATATATCTATATTTTTCAATCATATTATAAAAACCCATTTCATTCAGATCTCCGAAAAGCTTATCTGATAAGATATTAAGCATTTCAGAATCATATTTTGACTTCTGAAATCTTTCGAACAGTTTTTCTGAATTGAGGTTATTATGCTTGTCTGCTAAGTCAGCAAACAATGGATGGTGTTTATAAAAATGTAGTAAAAGGAGGTGATTTAAAAAACTTCGTGTTTTAAAATCATGGTTAATAATTGCATTAAGAATAAGTTTTTCCTTATTCCAAATACCTTCTTCATCTATTTTATTTCTCCTAGGGTAATATACAGAACCTATTTCAATAAGATGATTAATATATCGAGGAGACATAAGAATTCCCAATAAATTAGGAGTCCCATCTGACCTTTTTATTATTGCAAACAATTCATTTGATCCATAAGTGCTTATTACATTCCCCCATAAATCAAAAAAGGCATCATAATCAAAATTTTCAACCTGAATTCGATTTAATTCATCCTTATTTTCATGACTATAATCAAAAATTTCTGCTATTTCTTGAGGTGTTTTGCGCAGAGAATTTTCATCTTTTAGGGATGTCTCATCAAAATAGTAAACGTTGAAAAGGGCAATTAATGCATTTAATCTATTTCCATTGAATAGCTGTACTTTTTTGATTTTATCCATAAAAGATGAAGCTCTAGTACTTAAATAAACTGGATGAAAATTTGTCTTAAGTTCATCATTCGAGAACAGAATCCTTGTTATTGTTTCAACAGTTAAATGCTTGTTTCTTATCTCATAAATCTCTTCATAGGTTACTTCATACTCCTGAACTTTGTTGGTTATGAATTTTTCAGCAATAATTAAATTATTTAAACCTGATAATATTGCAAGGTTCAATAAATTATAAAGCTTTTGTACAAGTACACCTTCTTTCAGATAAATGGTTTTTAAAGAGAAAACGTTTTTCTCCTGCAATTCTTCTTTTTTTTCATCTGGACTTAATAGCCAGTTATCTACAAAATTTTGTACATCATAAGACTTCTTGTCAATTCTGACCATGGCTGTAGTGACTGGATTAAATTCATCAATGTGACTCTTCATGTAATGCCACAGTTTTTTAAAAAACTCAGGATATTGGTATTTAATGAGATATAATATGAGAATAATTTTTGTGGGTATATATTCTTTAATCTTTATCTTTTTCCTATTAAATGCATAATAATAAGTACCAATATCATTTAGTACCTGTTTAACTTCTCTATAGCTTTCAAATAAATTTGGATTCCGGTTAACAAACGAAAAGATGTCTTCCACAACTTCCTCCTTATCTGTGAAATCTATAGTTCTGAAGTTTTTACTCCATTCTCCAAAACATCTATTGAAGAAGAGACGAATGTAATTTTGATTATGTGGTGTATTAAGCCTAATAGAGAATATCTTATCAAGGAAGTTAATTGATTCAGATAGTTCTTTGTAATTATTCTCATTCAAATAAAGTTTGTTTTCAATAGTATCTATGTCGATATTAGTTATCGAAACAACGTTTTTTAGGCCAGAAATAAATGCTATCTGTTTTAAATAAGAATTTAAGTATTTAGGAGATAATCTATCAATATCATCAAAAATAATAACAAGTTTTCTTTTTTTTGAATCCTTTAAAGTCTTCTTAATTTTATCTTCTAAAGTCGTTTTTGAATCTGAAAAAGGAATATATCCAGTGATAACTTTCGTTACACCTCCTATTCCCCTGTCAAAATTTGAAATAAATGAATTAAAGTATGCAAGTTCCCTTTTTTCAATCGGCAAAAATGAACGCTTTATAAAATCAGAAACTTTATTTTTTAGCTCATTTATTGAATCTTTGTATGAAGGTGTACCCCATAAGTTTATTTCTATAAATTCATATTCTTTATATCGATTTTTAAATCCATTTGTTATTGATGATTTTCCTGATCCCCATTCCCCATTTAAGGCTATGGAAATGTATTCAGAATTAGACTTTTCAATTACGTTTTTTAATTGATTAACAACTCTTTTTTGGTCATGATCTAAATCATCAAAAGTTGTTACTGCAATTTCCGAGAAGAAAGTACCATTATCTATATTTTGATTATTGCTCTCACTATGTTCTGCTTTATCAGACTTTATTTTTAATATTGATAGTATAAACAATATGTATATCAAATTTAATTCGGGTGTAACCAGGAAATTCTTTGTTAAATGAAAAAGTGATAGAAAAAAAACTAGTGTCGCAGAAATAATAAGCGCTTTTAAGACAATTGAACTCTCATAAACAAAAGAGTTAAAGGTTCTAACAAGTATATTTTTTCTTTTTCTAGAGTTGTAAATTATGTCATGTAGGATAAACAGTAGGGATGAAAAGCTTACAACCGAAATTGCGTGAGATAGTGAAAAATCGAATGAAAATCCTCGAAATGCATGACACCATTCAAAGCATAATTGCTTGTAAGAATCATTCATATACAGCAATATTCCCACGCCAACAGGGAATACAATGCAAAGGAATATTTTTGCTGTTCTTTTCATCGTAAGGCTTGATTAATTGACTCAATGCTACAGAAAATCTTTAGTCATCTTTAGTTGGTCTCTCATCTGTTGGTCTTCCTTTTCTCGATTGTTCGTTGAGTTCTCGCTCTTTTCTTTGGTTATCTCTAATCCGCTTAAGCTCTTCTTCTTGTCTTTTTCTTTGCTGTTCAATTCTTTTTAAAGAATCATCATAACTACTCATTGTTCAAGTTTTTAAATGTTGTTTGAAAAAAATAAAACAATTAAACAAATTCCTCCTATGAGACTAATGAAACTTATCCCATTTAGCCCAATAGTAAATTTATTTAGGTTCTTTTTTATTAGTTCTAATATTTTGTGATTTTTAGGTAAAGATTTACCCCGTTCTTCTCTAATTAAATTTCTACTGATTGAAATCTCTAAATTGTTTGAATAATATCCACTTATTTGTGAAATAAGGTTAGATACAATTGACAAAACAAATAGTAACCATGACGTTTTTAATAAAGAAGTATCAATGAGATGAATATCCTCAATTATGTCTTTAACGAAACCAATCGAAAAAACAAGGGCACTTGTGGACAATGATATGATCAAAACATCAAATCTGTCAGAGGAATATCTGGTTGACTCCTTGGTTGAATCTATGTGATTTTGCAAGTTTCGAATGTAACGATCATGTTTTTCTTTCCTTGTTTCCATGATTTTAGTTCTTTAGTTCCTTTCTTCCACAATTCTAATCTCTTCCTCCGTCAAACCGTACAACTCATAAACCATCCGATCAATTTCTTTGTCGGTTTTTTCAATTTCGGCTTTTAACCTTTGGGCTTTCTCTTTTTGCTCGTTAAAATATTGCATCCACTCGGCTTCTTCCGAAAGGCTTAGTTTGATTTTTACTTTGTTTAGTTCGTTAATGAATACATTAAATTGCTGTTCATTCCAGCTGAGTAGTCTATTTGAGAGTTTATCTAAATCGACCTTTGATTTCAATAAGTCTATAAAATTCTGTCTAATATCGAAAAGCTCTTTATGTAATTTTTGCATCTTTTCAACACATAAGATGAAAGGGTGCTGGGCATTTTCATCTATTTCTTTAAATGGAAATAAACGCAAATCTTTCAGAATTACTTTAGGAAACATTTTTCGAACTGATTTTGCCGTATTTTTTATAAAGTAATATGACATTAATGTGCTATTAAGAACCGCAGCAACATATTTTAAATTTATATTTTTCCCTTCACGTTCAATAATTGCAATATTGCTTCTATTATACAGATATAAATCCTCTGAATATGTTGATATAATGCATTTAGGGTAATTTCCCGTAATTTCTCTTACTATTATTTTTTTATCGGAAAAGAGATTAAAAGTTCTTGGTGCCGCTAGGTGTTCACCATATTTCAAATAGAGACCAGTCCATTCTATAAAATATCTTCCTACATCTTTCCCATCAAGATATTTATAGGTATTTTCATCAAACTTGTAGATATAATCAAAAGGTCTATTTTTAACATCTTCTGCTGACTGTTTTGGATTGCCCTTTCCTTTTTCATATGCTTGTAGACCCGCTTTAATGTGGACAATAGAATCTAAATCAACAGATCCCACTAGCAATTTTTTAGTTAAGGATATACTTTCATTATCCAAAAATACTCTGAACTCAAAACCTTCATTCTTTGTGAAATCCTTTTGATTTCTAACATGACTAAAAATAAATTCCTTCCCCTTGCTCTTAAAAACTAGAAAATCATTGTTTTCAGTTCTTTCTTTTTCAGATATAATGATAATTGTTTCTACATTCACCCCTTCGAATGAATATCCTTCAAGGTTAATAATCTGATTAAGTTTACATTGTTCAATTAAGTATTTTCTTAAACCTTTTCCAGAATAAACCATTAACCAAGCGTTAGGTACAATCAATCCAAAAATTGCATTAGGTTTTATTATTTCAACGGTTTTTTCGATGAAAAGTAAATATGTATTTACCTGATAATCTGAAGAATTGTAATTTTTTGTATAAAACTCTTTTTCAATTTCTGATATTTTCTCTCGTGCAAAAACATATGGCGGATTTCCAATCACTATATCGAAACCACCTTTTTCAAATATTTCAGGGAATTCCTTTTTCCAGTTAAAAGCCTTTTCTCCTGCAGCTTTTGGATCATCAATTAAGGAGTTACCACATTTAATGTTGTTACTGAGGGTGGTGAGTTTTCTTCCTTTTTGTGCCGTACGAAGCCATAGAGAAAGTTTAGCAATCTCAACCGATTCTTCGTTTATATCGACTCCATAGATATTGTTCTCAAGAATTCGACTTTCAATATCAATAAAAATTGTTGATAAGTCTCCTGTAATTCTTTTTATCTGTTCAGTCAACTCACTATGTTCCTTAATTAGAAAATCCAAAGCCTGATTAAGAAATGCGCCTGAACCACATGCCGGATCAACAATTTTTATATCAAGTAGAAAATTTCTGTATTCTTCCAATTTTTCAAGGTGCTTATATCCCTCAACTGAAAGTGAAGTCTTTTTTATGACCTTTCTTTTCTTTTTATTAATTGTAGTTTCAATCTCAACAAAACGCGGTGTTTTAATTGTATAATTTTTTGTAAAATCAATTTCATTAATTCCCAATTGGTTTCGTTTATTATCGCAAAGTTTACCAACTGTGTTTTCGACTATGTATTTAGTAATGTATTTTGGAGTGTAGAAAACACCGTCTTTTTTACGTTTTGATTTTTGTGCATCAAACTTTTCACCTTTTATTTCGGCTTGCACATTTTCAATTTCTCCAAGAGAATGTTCAAAGATATGTCCCAAGATATTTACATCAACATCAGTTTCAAAGTCGTATTCGCTAAGTCGTAATGTATGGGTCGCCAATAATTCATCATCGATTATGATCTTGTCTAGAACCTCGTCTGGTTGAAACAGACCACCATTATATGCGAATATTTCCTCTCGATCACCGCGTTTAGGTCTTCCGGTATTCAGAACCCGGAAATAACTTTTAAAAGTTTCATATAATGGGCGAGTTTCACCAAATGCCACATCGTCTTCCCACTTTTTAATAATCTGGCTAATTGAATTTGGAGGAACAAGTAAGCGATCCTCAGCGAAAAAGATAAACAAAAACCGATCAAGTAATTTTTGCGTTTTTTTGAAAAGTAGAAGTTTATCAATTCCAGGATTATTTTTTACAAGGTTGTTGAATATATCGGTTCGAAACTTTGAATAATCAGCATATAGTTTTTTTGTGACATTTTCTTCCTGTAAAACAGATGACTCCTTAATTTTTAAAGGTAAATCGTTTAATAGGTTGTCTTTAGCCAAACACAACCAAAGCAATGAAAACTTATCTTTTGAAAGATTAAACAGATCGAAATCAATGTGGTCAACCGCATTTTTAATGTAAAAACGAAGCTTCTCAAAATTCGAGGTGATTACATATTTGCATTTGGGATGGTGGTTTTTATACCCGAATGCCTGAGTTTCAATTTTATCTAAATCGGTTGTTTCTGTTCCTTTTAATTCAATTACTGCCGTTGCATCTGCACCCTTCAGAATTGCACCGTCAGCTTTTTTACTGTTGGCAATGTTTTTTAGTTCAGTAGTCAGGTTGAAATTAGGCTCGGGATTTAGCGTGTACCCCAGAATTTTTACAAATAATTCACGTAAAAAACCTTCCTGAAATTGCTCCTCTTTTGCATTTCTAATATTTTTCTGAATATCAGTATTTCCAAAGTAACTAACGAGTAGTTCATACTTTTCATTTATTAATTCAGAATCAAGTTGGTTGAGGTACTTTTTTTCGACGGATTTTTGGAAGAGGCTCATTAGTTAATTTAGAAAGGTTGTTTTTAAGTTCACATAAAAATATTTGTTTTAAGTATTACTAGGAAACATTTTCTAATGTTTTTAATAAGAAAACTCAAATCCCTCATTTTGGCAGGCGGTAATATGTAATTCCCCGGTACATGATTAAACAAACAGAAATATAATTTCTAGACACACTATGGTTTTACAAGGTTTAGTTGGATGTATTTAAATCGAATTAATTGAAAAAAGCGAAATAATGCCATTAATGTATTGATATACATGGATATATGGCGTTTTTGTCAGTCTAGTTAGTAGACACGTTGTGCTGTGCAACAAGAGACGCACACCGTGTGATTTTTTTAATGGTATATTTAGCTGAATATGGATTTTACCATTCATAGTCGTTCTGGTCTTTTGATTTATAATCATATGGATCACCATCTAATTCAGGATTATTTACTATGTCGTCGTATTTGAAATACACTCTGTTCCCTATTTTTTTGAAAGGAATTTTTCCACTCTTCTGGTAATGATACAGAGTAGCGTGAGAAATATTGAGTAGATCCATAACTTGCTTTCTTGTCATTAATTCGTCCTTAGTACCTTGACCCTTATTGAGCGTTTCTATTTGTGGAAGTGATTTCTTAAGAGCATCCTCAATTGTTTTAGTGATTATTTTCTTCATTTCTTTAATCACCTTATCATCTAATTTTAATTTGATTTCCATTTTGAGAATGTTTTTAGTATTTCGAATTGACTCGTAAATGAGCAAGTAACTCTTCTTTATCAAACAAGATTTTTCTACCTACCTGGTGAAAAGGTATTTTTCCATTCTTTTGATAATTATAAAGAGTGGTTAACGAGCATCCTAATAATTTGCAAGCTTGTTTCCGGTTTAGAAGTATTCTATCCGGTGTTTGAACAGAAATTGAATTAGGAAGTAAGTTTTTTAATTCGCTCTTAACTGATTCTTGAATTATTTTTCCTAATTCCTGAATCGACTTTTCCGAAAGCTCAAATTTTAGATCCATTGAAACACAATTAAATTTAAATCCTTATCTAGAATTAATTGATTGCAATTTCAATAGATATAATTTCTCTTTTGGATTTTGCGTCAAAATTTTTTGATAGTCTTCAAATAGTGACGATTGTGAGCTAAAAACTATAAAATGGTTATTGAAATAATTTAAAAGTAAGAAGGAGTTTATCCGAACACTTTGTTCATTTGCTCTCGTTTATGTTCGTCAACTATTTTAAAATATCGGGCGAATGATTTGTGAGAACTGTGAGTAGTAATGTCCATGATAACTTCGGTTGCCATTCCCCGAATCATAGCATTAGTTATAAATGTCTTTCTTGCTACATGCGAAGTAAGAACCTCATACTTTGGTACCGTCTTTTCAATTCTTTCGGTTCCCCTATAATGGACGATATTAACCGGCTCATTTATTTTCGCTTTTTTCCCCAGATCCTTTAAATAATCGTTGACTTTTTGATTACTAATTGAAGGGAATATAAAAATAGTTTCGTCTGACTTATAGCGTTCATAAATCGGTTTTGAGAACTTATTAAGTGGTATTCTGGTCTTAGAACCCGTTTTAATGGTGTTTATTTCAATAAAGTCGTTAGAAACGTTCTCCTGCTTTAGATTTGCAATATCAGAGTAACGAAGTCCTGTAAAGCAGCCAAAACAGAACATATCCCTTACTCTTTTTAATTTGTCGCTGATGTTATCCAGTTCGTATAATGCCATTAATTCCTCCCAGGATAAAAAGTAGATTTCTCCTTCTGTTTGTTTGGCTTTAAACTTTTCGTAATCCAGATTTTTGTTGTACCCTTTATCTGTAGCCCATTTCATAAACACTTTAAATGTTCTGTAATATTTTGAAATAGTGTTGTTGGTTAGCTTTTTCTCTTTAATCAGATAATCTTTGAATTGAACATCGAATTTATGGTCGAACTTGTCAAAGGTTAGTTTCGTTTTTTTGAAGGCTTCAAATTGCTCAAGTTTGTTCTTTGTTGAAATATGGCTTTTAAGTGTGTTTCTTCTTCTGATATTCTTCGATGCTTCCAAAAATTCATCATATCTATCGATTACGCTTTGTTTCTTATCTTCTTTTCGAATTCTTTCATCTAATAAATCCTTTAGTTTATCGGTAGTAATCTTTTCATTAAGGACATCAAGTTTGTTGTATTCGCTTTCCAAAAAGTTTGCGATAGTTTTTAGGAATAAGTTCAAAGTAGCCTTATTATCATATGTAGATTTGGCTCGTTGTTCTTTCTCGTCCCAATGTTTTGGTTCAATTCTTCTTTGAACGTAATATCTAAGCCTAAATCCCTTTTTTGCAAGCACTAAAATTATTTGTGTTTTCTTGTTTGGATCACTTGCATTTTTCAGATTGTATTTGACAAAGTTTTTGTTGTATTTTTTCGCCTCCATAATAAAAGTGGTGTCAAATTTGGTGTCAAATTTCGTTGAATTCTATTAATTTCAATTTTTTTCTTTTAACACGATAAATATACAAAATCCTTTATAATCAGCAAGTTTGAGATACAATTGAATTCAATAGAGTTTAATAGAAAACATAAAAAATGAGTCCCGTCGGGACTACTATTAATTAAAGCTTTGTAAAACAAGTATTTACAGAGTTTTATTGTTTTTGAGGTGTTAAATATTATTTCTTAAATAGTATATTTTACATCCGTATTCTATCCAAAAACCAGAAAAACTATTTCCAATACCCAAACCAGTCCAGGGTTGTACGTGACGAATCTATTCCATTCTTTTAGACCTTATTTTTCATTACCTTTCCAAAAAACTATTCCTAACCTCATGAATAAAATTCTGGTCACAGTCGTATTATTTCTGACGTATGGATGTTTGAATATCCTGTGGGCTCAGAATACAGAAATTTCTGCAACCCGGGTAAGCCAATCTCCAGTCCTTGATGGCAATTTAAGCGACAATGTATGGAATCAGGCAGTTCCATTTTCAGGATTGAAAATGGTTGAGCCATACCCCGGAAACGAACCCACTGAAAATACTGAAATAAGAGTAATTTATGACGACAACAATTTATACCTGGGGATACGCTGTTTCGATAATGAGCCGGGTAAAATTGCTTCTAATACCATGGAACACGATCAGGGAGAAGATCGAACCGACGACAAAATCAGTATCCTGCTCGATCCGTTCCAGGATAAAAGAAGTGCTTACATTTTTATTGTAAATCCAAGGGGTGCAAGAAGTGAAGGCTTTGCAGCTGGTGAACATTATTCGTTGGGATGGGACGGAATATGGGATGCAAAAAGCAAAATTAGCAGTCAGGGCTGGACAACCGAGATCAAGATTCCTTTTAAGACAATCAGTTTTAATAAAAATTTAAATGAATGGGGACTAAATGTTGAGCGTTATATTGCCCGAAAACAGGAAGTAATTCGTTATTCGGGGATAAGCCTGAACAGCTTCTTTTCAAACCCGGTGGAAGCAGGTTTATTAAGCGGTATCGATAGTGTTAAACAAGGTCTGGGGTTAACTATCAGACCTTACGGGATAACAGGTTTCGATGTAGATAAAACAACAAGCGAACCGGCAGATAAAGTTCTTGATGGTGGATTTGATATTTACAAAAATATTACACCAAACCTCGTCGCAGCAGTAACATACAACACTGATTTTGCAGAAACCGAGGTAGATGAACGAAAACTAAATTTGACAAGATTTCCTCTGTTCTTCCCCGAGAAAAGAACTTTTTTTCTTGAAGGTTCTGATATTTTCGATTTTGGGGCTGGTGCCATGGGATCATTTCATCCTTTTTTTAGCCGTAGGATAGGTTTATATGAAGGTTCTCCGGTTCCTATAACTTTCGGTTCTAAACTATATGGAAAAATCAAAAATACGAATTTGGCGCTGCTGGATGTGCAGACTGGTGCAACTGATGACCTGAATACTCAAAATTTGTTTGCCGGCAGGATTTCTCAAAATATACTGAAAGAGTCAAAGTTTGGTATAGTAGGAACCTATGGTGAACCCACCGGAGAAAGGAATGCGCTTTTAGGTGTTGATTTTACATATAAGACATCGAGGTTCTTGGGAGCAAACAACTTAATTATCAGCATGTGGGGTATCCAGAACTGGAATGAAAAGAAGTCGGGGAATAAAAATGCTGCAGGAATAAAATTTGATTACCCGAATGATCTCTGGGATATTGCACTAAACTATATTTATATGGGAGATTCCATTCAGCCTGGTCTGGGTTTTATGCCGCGCAACTCCTATCACTATTTGTATACAGGATTCAGTTATATGCCACGCTTGGAGAAAGGCTGGATTGGTGATTTGATTCGACAGTGGTTCCTCGAGTTTCGCGTGACCAATTACTGGAACCTGGAAGGAAACCTGGAAAGCCGTTCCATCTTTACTGCTCCCGTTAATTTCAGAACTGAAAGTGGTGAACATATCGAGTTTAACGTGATCCCGAACAGAGAAGTACTCCCTATGGATTTTGAAGTTTCGGATGGGATAATTATTCCTCAGGGTGATTATAGTTTTGTAAATTACAGGGCTGAAGTCAATACAGCTTCATTCCGAAAGTTGCAGTTCGATGTAAGTTACCGCTTCGGGGAATTTTACTCCGGACACTATAATGATCTTGAAACCGAAGTAACACTAAAATTCAATGGTTACATTAACTTGCAGGTAGGTGGTAATTTTGTGAACGGGAAGCTACCTCAAGGTGATTTCTCCGAGGCAATTTATTCAACGAGGCTTCAACTGTATCTTACTCCAGACTTAGGCCTTAGTAACTATGTACAATATGATAACGTCAGCAACATGATGGGCTACAACGGGCGTTTATTCTGGCAGGTTCGTCCCGGGAACATCATTTATCTTGTTTATAACACCAACATGGAAAGGCGCTGGACACCTAATCCTCGGTTTTACACTACTGAAAACCAACTCAGGTTTAAGGTTCAGTTAAGCATTAGAATCTGATATCAGAAAATGTGGTGGTCGTCATCGGTGGTCGGCAAAGCTCCGCCAAACCTTTGGATTTGTTTGACAGGATTTCATACTTCTGAAAATCGAACACATCCAAAGTCGTTTGAAACTAAAGAGCTCGCTGATTACCAGTGGCCATTTTTGTCATACCCTATTGTCATGAATTTTATTTTGCTTTTTCTCAAAGCATCAGCAAGGATTCCAAAAATCAAGTGTTATTTGATTTTTTAGGTTTTTATCAAAAAAATAAAGATGAATTACGATAATCGATGTGAAAGTATCAGGATTATAACAGGTAAACTAAGATAAACGTTTTTGATCTATCAAATACGATAAGTATTGATATACAATGATATATCTAAACAAAGTTGATAACTTTCAATTATTTTACCTGATAAAAAAATAGAGATAACTGTTTTTGGTGGTAATTTTACAGTAAACATAAAAAAACAGACACCTGCGGAGTCTGTAATTTTAACCGAAGCAATGTTCGTGATTTGTTCGGATTTTGTTCTTAGACAGTTCAAATTTATACTAACAAATCCAATTCCGCAAATTTTTCTGACGTTGCTTCTCATTGCAGAAAGGAGGTAATATGTGAAGAGTGCAAACTATGAAGCAATTTTGCGTTGGATTTGGCGAATAATCGACGCATTGGTGAAGATGATAGTAGCGATTGCAGCACTTATAAATTCACTAAAATAAACAGAAGGAAGTTTCGGCTTCCTTTTTTTATTTCTCCTCTATCTAACTCATTCAATTATTACAAATCTCTAGCATTACTTCGAATAAGTCTCGGTAATCCGATACATTCGGATAATGGAGCATTTCGATTAAAAGTAAATAGGACAATCACATTATTGATAAAATCACTTCAGAAAGTGAAAAAAGTATATTACTTTGCACAACTTCTGTATTTTTTTAAAAACAATACAAGGTTTCAATACACTACTTAAACCATAAAAAATAGTCTTATGAAGAACTTTTGTTTAGGAAGAATGTCGTTGTTGCTTATCGTACCTGCATTTTTATTAAATGCCTGTTCTGTTAAAAACCAACAGAATGATACAGCCTCAGCAAAACCCAACATTATTTACATACTGGCCGACGACCTTGGCTACGGCGATTTGGGATGTTACGGTCAGGAACACATTGAAACACCCAACATTGATAAGCTGGCGGCCGAAGGAATGGTTTTCAGCCAGCACTATTCGGGAGCTCCGGTTTGTGCACCATCGCGTTGCATGCTAATGACGGGCAAACATCCCGGTCACGCGCAGATTAGAGGAAACGACGAATGGAACTCACGTGGCGATGTCTGGAATTATCGCGCTCAATTAGCCGACTCAACTCTCGAAGGACAACGACCATTGGCGGAAGGCACCGAAACCATTGCCAGCATGTTGAAAAAAGCCGGCTACACCACCGGAATGGTTGGGAAGTGGGGGCTCGGAGCGCCACATACCAACAGCATACCAACTAAAATGGGCTTCGATTTTTTTACCGGTTACAATTGTCAGCGCCAGGCGCATACCTACTACCCGGTGCACCTGTGGCAAAACGGGCATAAACTTTTACTGGGTAACGACACGGTTGCTCCCAATACAAAACTCCCGAAAGATGCCGATCCGTATGACGAAATCAGTTATTCCGATTACACGCTTCAGTCGTATTCGCCCGATGTTATGTTTTCGGAGTTAATGGATTTTGTAGAAAGCAACCGCAATAATCCGTTTTTTGCGTATTGGGCCAGTCCGATTCCGCATGCTCCTCTGCAGGCGCCAAAACGTTGGGTCGATTACTATGTAGAAAAGTTTGGAACAGAGGAGCCTTACCTTGGTGATAAAGGTTATTTCCCGGCGCGTTACCCGCATGCAAGCTATGCCGCAATGGTTTCTTACCTCGATGAAAATGTGGGGAAGCTGGTGCAAAAATTAAAGGAACTGGGAATTTACGAGAATACGCTCATTATTTTTACGTCGGATAACGGCCCGACCTACAATGGCGGAACCGATTCGCCCTGGTTCGATAGTGGCGGCCCGTTTAAAAGTGAGTACGGCTGGGGAAAAGGTTTTGTACACGAAGCCGGTTTTCGCGTACCCATGATCGCTTCGTGGCCGGCAAAAATCAAGGCAGGATCAAGCTCCGGTCACATTTCTGCTTTTTGGGATGTAATGCCAACTCTGGCTGAAGTTGCAGGTGTTCAGACTCCAGAAGATACTGATGGAATTAGTTTTCTTCCTGAATTGACTGGAAACGAACAACCCGAACATCCCTACCTCTACTGGGAATACCCTGAATATGGCGGCCAGCAAGCTGTTCGCATGGGAAATTGGAAAGGAATCAGAAAAGACATTAAAAAAGGCAATCTTAATATTGAACTGTACGACCTCGAGAATGATATTCAGGAGCAGAACGATGTGGCTGCAGAATACCCAGAAATCGTTAAGGAAATGGAAGCGATCATGGTGAAGGAACATGAAACTGCCGCGTTGGACCGTTTTAAAATAGAAGCTCTTGGCGATAAAATAGACTCAGAAAATTAAAATATTAGCTACAAAGCAAAGAATTATGATGAAAGTAATTACAACAATTTTTACTGCCCTTTTGGTCGTAACCGTTTTTCAGATTGAAGCACAGGAGGTGAAGAAACCCAACATTATTCACATTATTGCCGACGATGTGGGTTACGACGATCTCAGTTGTTTTGGTTCGAAAGACATCAACACGCCAAATCTTGATAAAATGGCGGAGGAAGGCATGAAATTTACCAACTTTTATGCTCCACATGGAACATGTACACCATCGCGTGCAGCAACAATAACTGGTAGGTATGCACCGCGTGTGAATAACGGAACCGGTTTGTATGTGCTGTTTCCACACTCAAAACACGGGCTCGAAGATGAGCTGGAAGTTTCTATTGCTGAACTCCTTAAAGAGCAAGGTTACACCACCGGTTTGTATGGAAAATGGCACCTCGGACACCTGCCGCAATACCTGCCTTGTGTTCATGGTTTCGATGAGTTTTTGGGCATTCCTTATCCGAACGATCATGGTCCTGAGCGCATCGGTAATTCAGGCTGGCGCCCCAACGGAATCAGCGATCCTCAGATTCCGCTGATAGAGCAGGCACAAGTAATTAAGCGTTGCGATAACAACGATCTGGCGGAATTGCCTGCACTATTTACCCGCGAGGCCTGTAAGTTCATTTACCGTGCGGCAACTGCAAATGAGCCTTTTTACCTGCAATATGCCAATATAGAAACGCACACGCCCTGGTTTGTTCCAAAAGGATTCGAAGGGCAAAGCAAAGCTGCAGCGTACGGCGACGCAGTGGAATACCTCGACCGATCGGTAGGAATCATATTAAATACCTTAAAACGTCTCAAAATTGAAGACAATACCATTATTGTATTTACTTCTGATAATGGACCACTGGTTCACCGCGACGAGGAACTGGAGAATTGCTATGGAAAATTTGGTTTTACCGATGAAAACCGCGAACACCTTTTACGCGAAGGAAAATACCAGGAACGATATGAAGGTGGCATCCGTGTTTCGTGCATTATGAAATGGCCGGGGCATATTCCTGCACAAACCGAGTGTAGCGAGCAGATTGCAGCCATGGACCTCTTTACCACTTTTGCCGAGATTGCAGGTGCCGAAATTCCTACCGATCGCGTGATCGATGGAAAAGATATTCTCCCGCTGATGGAAGGTAAAGAAGGAGTGAAATCGCCGCACAAAGCCATTTATGGTTTTACGGCTACCGGAAGACTAATGAGTGTGCGTTACCAAAACTGGAAGCTGATCCTTCCCGGAAAGCACTGGACGGGTAACCTGGAAACTCCTAATTTATACGATATGGATAAAGATCCGGGAGAAAAAGAAAATGTTGCCGGTGAGCATGCCGATGTGGTTAAAACCATTATGGCAATGGCCGATGCTGCTACAGAGGCCATTAAAAACAATAAGCCGCTTGATGAGTAGGCCTGGTTGATCATAAAGACAGTAATAAACTCAATTTCGATATGAAGGCAGCATTAATTATTTCGGTAAGTTTCGTTTTGTTTTTCGGCTGTAAAAGTGAAGCTGGTAAAAAGACAGAACAACGTCCGAATATTCTGATTATCAATGTTGATGATATGGGGTGGCGTGATGTTGGATTTATGGGATCGAACTATTACGAAACCCCGAATATTGATAAAATGGCTGCCGAAGGAATGGTATTTACAAATGCTTATGCCGGGGCATCGAATTGTGCGCCCAGTCGCGCTTGCATGATGAGCGGACAATGGACGCCCCGGCACGGCATTTATACAGTAGAATCTTCAGAACGGGGGAAAGCAAGCGATCGAAAGCTCATTCCTGTAACCAACAACGAGTACATTTCTGAAGATAATTTATTGTTGCCGCAGGTGCTAACAGAAGCCGGTTACTCTACCTGCCATGCCGGCAAATGGCATTTGTCCGATAATCCACTGGATTTCGGATTTCAGCAAAATATTGGTGGTAGCCATGCCGGAAATCCGGGAAGCTATTATCCGCCTTATAAAAATGTACCCTCGATTACCGCAAAGTCGGATGATGAATACCTGACCAACCGTATAATGGACGAAGTTCTTCAGTTTGTAGATACCTTGCACAATCGGCCTTTCTTTCTGTATTACGCGCCTTATGCTGTGCATACGCCAATTCATCCGGTAAAGGAGTTAAAGCCTAAATACGACGCAAAAGCTCCCTGGAACGGGCAGCAAAACAGTGCTTATGCCACCTTGGTTGAAAATCTGGATACCCAGATCGGAAGGTTGTTGCAAAAGCTCGCTGAGAAAGGTAGTCTTGAAAACACGTTTATTCTGTTTACTTCGGATAACGGAGGTGTTTTCAGAATAACCAAACAGTGGCCGCTCAGAGCCGGAAAAGGATCTTATTACGAGGGAGGAATACGCGTTCCGATGTTTGCCAGTTGGAAAGGAAAGATTGATGCAGGATCATCTGAAGTACCGGTTTCCAATCTTGATTTTTACCCCACCATTCTTGAAGTTGCCGGAATTGAAAAACCGGCAGATAAAATACTGGATGGTACAAGCTTGCTTCCTGTAATTTTTCATGGTACAGATCTCCAAAGAGAACTATTTTGGCATTTTCCGATTTACCTGGAAGGAGGGAATGACGAAACACAGGATCCGCTTTTCCGAACGCGACCCGGATCAGCGATCAGGGATGGCAAATGGAAACTGATCCAGTATTTCGAAAACAACGATCTGGAACTTTATAACCTGGAAAATGATATTCAGGAAAAGAACAACATGGCCGAAACCAACAAGGCAAAAGCTGAAGAATTATTACAGAAGCTAAATAGCTGGAGAGAGGCCGTTCAGGCACCCGTTCCTGATCAGTTAAATCCCAAATACCGTGAAAGGTGACTCGAACGAATTGTCGTCCGAGCCTGCATGTGGGATTTTAAGACGAGTATGGTCTAATTGACACCTTCCACAGTTACTAAATAGCGCCTGAAGCAACAAAACTGGCCGCTTATAGAACTACAAATCTTCACCGAAGTATAGATTATACGGTTGAGGAACAGGCTCAGCAGTTGGAGAGTCTTCTGAAATGTCACTGGAAAAAAGAATTACAAATATATCTGTTCCCGGTTTAGAAAATTCGAAAGTAACTATTTGGAAGTTTGGGAGCTGGTACTGGAATGATCGATTAACTTTCGCAAGCCGGTGATAATCCGGAATACATGGCTCACGATACCATTGTTGACGCTGATAAAGACGGGACAGATGACGCCAGGAAAGCTGGTAAAGGGTAGTATCCCACTAATCGGGATGACGGAAATTTAACGGGTAATAGCAGTCGCAAAAAATCATCAGGAATTCTTCCAAAAGATCATTAAGCAATGGTTCAAAATTTAATCCGACATATTACAAGTACTGTCTGATAGTCAGGTTGTATTTTGAAATTTGAAGGTAAAATATTCAAAATTTTTATCGGGGCTTTGTGTTAAAATCAGACAATTTAATCGATGTCATATAGGTAAAAAAAGGACAATAAAATAGCAAAAAGATACCAGTTGTGGTTTGTTTTAATCACGATTGTTTAATTTTGCATGTACTACTAAAAAAGGTTGTTTTTTTGTGATTTTGTTGTTGGAAATTTGTGTCAAAATATCTATGTGTTTTAATAAATTATTTCTTCTAATTCTTTGATAGTTCAGAACATTTTTATTCCTTTGTACCATCGTGCGTTCAGCACGATGTGTGTTTGGGGGTTAACATTAGTAAAAGGGCAGTTGTTGAACTGCCCTTTCTTCATTTATACAATTTCAATAATCAGCAGATAATTACTACCTTTTAAACCGAATTCACCTCTTGATCTGCAATATGAATTTTGTAACAATTAGCACCCTTCCCAAAAAAATAATATTTCCGGTATTATGCTGCCTTTTGCTTTTTTGTTCGTTTTCGGTAATTGCACAGTCAAGTAATTACTGGTCGCGCAACTTTAACGAAGAGTCGTCACTGCTTTCGGGTGCTGTTGTTGGCGGAGGTGCCGGGCCGGCGGCAATTTATTATAACCCTGCCGGTATTGGCGAAATCGACGAATCGAAATTAACCATTAATGCCAGTTTGTTCTCGCTCGAGCTTTTTAATGCTTCAAATGTATGGGGAGATGGCAAAGACCTGAATACGATGCGGATTATTGTGGTTCCCAGATTTATTTCTTACATGCTTCAACCTCAGCAAAACAAGAAATGGAATTTGGAAGTAGCCTTTTTAAGTAACGAAAATTTTAAAGTTGAAGATATCAACAATGTGGACGACTTAAAAGACGTGTTGGAAAATATTCCCGGAAAAGAACGTTACAATGCCAATTACCGGTACGACAATGATTTTAGCGACTACTGGGTTGGTGCAGGTGGTTCATACAAGATCAATCCCAATCTGATTCTCGGTACTAGTATGTTTGTTACAACACGCACATTAAGGTACTCATACATGGTGGACATTGAAGCCGGAACGCCTGTAAAGAATTTAAATTCGGACCCGAATTTTAAAACAGCCAAATTTACCAATATTGAATATCTGAAATTCAACAATTACAGGCTTTTGTGGAAATTCGGACTGCTCTACAAAACGGACAAAATGAGCTATGGTCTGAATATCACCACACCATCATTTAATGCTTATGCCGATGGAAAGCGTGTGATGCGTAAAAGGAGCCAGAGCAACATCACTAATCCTGAAACCGGAGAACCGGTAACCGATTACCTTATTTCTGATTTTGCTGAGGTAAAAGACATGCATGTAAACTATAAAAATCCGCTTTCGATAGCTGCAGGACTTAGCTGGCAAAACAACAACGACAAATCGCTGTTTTTAACTCTGGAGTATTTTTTCGGATTGGATCCCTATAAAATGGTAGAAGGGAATGAGAAATACGAAATAGCAAATGATAATCCGCTGCTGAAAGAAGCTTACAAAGAATGGCTGACCTATGTTTGGGGAGCAAAACCTGTTATTAACGGAGCCATCGGTTATCGGTGGATTGCAAAAGAAAATCTAACGGTAATGACCGGTTTCCGCACCGATTTCAATTACCGGAAAAATCTGAACTATTCGCCATACATTGAATCGAAAACCGTTAAGGGATTTACAATCGACCGGTACCACTTCACCGGTGGACTAACAGCACACGTGCTTGGTCAGGATCTGATGGCGGGTTTACAATATTCGTTCGGGATAGAAAAAAATCAGCAACAATTTATCAATCTAACTGATTATGTTGAGTTTGATCCCGAGACTGGCAGAGCTTTGCAGGGAAATCCAAAAAATAATGTCACATCATTGTCCAATTCTTTGAGTATTTATTTTGGCGCAACCTTTAATTTTGGAAAAAGTGAATGATTAATGCTTTCGGCAAAACAGTTTAACCTCATTCATTTGGTATTTTTGTTTGTATTAAATTTCAATAACTTATGAGAAAAAGTAGCATTCTTTATTTTATCATTTTTCTTTTAATTCCTGTATTTGGACTGGGAAATAACCTTAAAAAAGAGAAGCCGGATTCAATTAAGCGCTATAACGAAATTGGATTGGTCATTACCGATCTGGTTGACGCGAGTTATCAGTTTCGTTATGAGCGCAAGTTGAGTTCCCATTTTTCGGTAGGATTGGGTTCAGCTTTCAAGAGCGACCAGGGACTGGTTAAAATATCCGGTATCGATAAAGAACGACTAAAAACAGGCGACATCACCTATTCAGGGCTTAAGCTTATTCCTGATGTACGATACTACCTGAATAAAACCCAGCAGTTTGAACTGGACGGCTTTTATTTTGGTGCCTATATGAAATACTTTAATTTTCGTTCTGATCTCACCGGAACCTATATTACCAGAGAAGGTAAGGAATACGACCTTGATTTTGATGCACGGATAAATATTGTTTCAACTGGATTAATGCTTGGATACAAACTGGCAGTCAGTAAAAGGTTTAATATCGATTTTATGATACTTGGACCCGGAACAAGTAATCAGAGCTACAAACTTAAAAACAACAAACCCGTACCAGATGAATTTTACGACGACTTGAATGAGGCTCTCAAAAATTTCAGTTTGTACGATTTAGTAAACAGTGATTTTAAGTTTCGTGTGAGAGATGCCAAAACCAGTTTTACTACACTTTCTTTTCGTTACGGTCTCACAGTTGGATATACCTTTTAAGTCATTTTTTATTTCCTCTAAAATTCATAACTTATATCAGTTAAACTTAATGTGCTGTGTATAGTAAAAAATAGGCATTAAGAGATCACATTCAAAAGGCCGGTAGAAGTACCGGCCTGGTTTTTATAAGAATATGTGGTAATTGATGCAGTTTTAAGCTGGCACAAATTATGTATCTTTAAAAAGAGAACTCAATATTGGGAGATTATGATTTCCAACCTTCACTATTTCAGTAACAACTTCACTCAAACAACTACGTTATGAAACTTTCAATTCTTTCCATTTTATTACTTTTTTGTACAACGTTTCTTCATGCCAAAACCGATAATAAACTGGTTTGGCCACGCGAAATAAAATCGGGCAAATATGTGATCACTTTATACCAGCCACAGCTCGAAAGTCTCGATCAGAACATGCTGTCGGGAAGGATGGCACTGTCGGTAAAAGGGCAAAAAGAAGAACTGATTTTCGGAGCACTGTGGTTCGATGCCAAGTTACTGACTGACCTGGATAAGCGCACTGCCACACTCATCGATCTGCAAATTCCAATGGTTAAATTCCCCGATGTGGAAGATGAATCGAAACTGGAAGATCTGAAAAAGCTAATTATCAACGATCTCACTTCCGTTGAATACGTGCTGTCGCTCGATCACATTATTGCCGATCTTGAGGATGCGGAAAGTGCACAAGTACTTAGTGATGACCTGAATAACGATCCTCCAAAAATTTATTACCGCTCGTCGCCAACCGTACTGGTATTTATTGATGGTGAACCGGTCTTAAAAAAGGTTGAAAATTCGAACATGCAATATGTGCAAAATACGCCTTATCTGATTATTAAAAACAGTGGGACCTACTACATAAAGGGCGGTAATTACTGGTATACCAACAAACAATTGGTCGAAGACAACTGGAAAACCGCTATTTCGGTTCCAAAAGATGTGGAGAAGCTGGCCAGGCAAATGATTGAGGAAAGTGACGAGCCGGAAGTTGGTGAAAAGGACGAAACCATTCCGGATATTATTGTTTCCATGGTTCCGTCGGAGATCATTACTTCGGATGGCGAATTGCAGTACGACGCAATTAAAGGGACATCGCTCCTGTATGTCAAGAATTCGGAGAACGACATCATCATGGACATTAACTCGCAAAAACATTTTGTGTTGTTAAACGGTCGCTGGTTCAGTTCGAAAACACTTGCCGATGGCGATTGGGTTTTTGTTGCTCCTGAAGCTATTCCTGAAGATTTCGGTAAAATTCCTGAAGATGCCAGTATATCGTCGGTGTTAGTGAGTGTACCGGGCACCGAGGAAGCCAAAGAAGCCAAATACGAACAGCAGATGCCGCAAACGGCGGTAGTCGATCGTAAAACAGCAACGGCCAAAGTGGAATACGATGGCGATCCGCAATTTAAGTCGATTAGCGGAACCGGGGTTGAATATGCGATAAACACGGCGAGTACGGTTCTTCGTATAAAAGGAACATATTATTGTGTTGACGACGGAATCTGGTTCGAATCGAAAAGTGCGAAAGGCCCCTGGGCGGTTAGCGACAGCCGGCCTGAAGAAGTGAACGACATTCCGCCAAGCGAACCCGTTTACAACGTGAAATACGTTTACATCTACGATTCTACACCCGATGTAGTTTATGTAGGTTATACGCCCGGATATTGCCACTCGTACTGGTACCATGGAGTGCCTTATTACGGTACCGGTTATTACTACCGGCCATGGTACGGTTATTACTATTATCCGCGTCCCTGTACTTTTGGATTTGGCGTTCACTACAACCCATACACCGGTTGGGGATTTTCGGTAGGAGTGAGCTATGGTTGGTTTACTGCTTCGTTTTACGGACCCGGTTATGGTTACTGGGGGCCTGCGGGCTACCGACATGGCTATCGTCACGGTTACCATCATGGCTATCACCACGGCTACCGAAATGGTTATATGTCGGGCTATGGTGCCGGTTATGCACACGGAAGACACGATTCGCGAAATGTATACAACCGCCGTTCAACCGGAGTTCGTTCTACCAGCTCGGTACGTCGCGATGTACCTTCAACGGGCAACAGAAAGGTTTCTGCACGGCCATCGAACAGGCCAAACAACGTGTATACCGACCGCGATGGAAACATTCACCGAAGAGACAATAATGGTAACTGGACACAGGAAAATAAAAGGCCAAGTACACGGCCCGATCTGCCAAATAAATCGGCACAACCGTCAACCCGACCAGCTCAGCGACCATCTACGCAGCAGCCAACTACAAGGCCTACCCAACGTCCTTCTACGCAGCAACCTTCAGCGCGACCAACGCAAAGGCCATCAACTCAACCGGCACAACGTCCGTCAACTCGCCCGCAAGGATTGGAAAATCAGTACAATAATCGAAACAAAGGGACTACCAGGTACAACAATTATCAACGTAATTCAGCTCGACCGCCAATGAACAGAAGCCGTCCGACAGGCAGAACCAGGCGATAAATTTATTGACCTGGATGTTGGGATTTTACTAAGGCTCAATAATTTTTTTAGTGATAAGCTGGCGGGCAATCAGGTCGGCCAGTTTTTTTGCCTCTTCATCGATGGATTTGACATTCACGGATTTTGATTGAGCACGCCAAATAAGCTTTTCTGACTTTGCATCGTAAAGGTTGCACTCTAAATAGTAAGTAACCTCATCAACATAATGTCCATCGTTGTAAATGGTTCCCATCGAGTAATAATAATAATCGTAGTAAGTGCCGGCCATCGAATACGGAGTGCCGTAGTATGCCGGGCCGCCCATCATAAGAGACCGGTCGTTTACCCAACGTTCCTGTTGTGTTTTATCAAACATGGTGATGATCATAAAACCATCGAAATTTTGCTCGTTCACTTTATCCACAATAATCTTTCTAACCGCCTCCGGGGATTTATCCTTTGCAAACTCTTTGAATCTACCTGCAAATGGAAACACATCGTAGGTTGGCAGTGCATTAATATCGCGCTTTTTAAGCTGGTCAGTAACCGCCCGTTCAGTGATGTAGCGGTTCGATTGATCTTTAAAAAGCACCGCAACGCCAAGTCTGTCAAACTTTTGCGGGGTCATTTCTTTGTCCGACCAGGTTTTTGTGAGTTTTGTTGAACTGCACCCTGCAGCAACAATTATCGTAAGAAAAAGAAGTGTGGTTTTTAGAAATTTCATCTGTTTATAATTGTTTATTTTTTCGGTAACAGATGGAACTCGTCCCGAACACTCGGGACTCGTCTCATCCTATTATGTTTTACTTTTTGTGAGTTATTAAACACAATATTACAAAATTAATTTCCATAACAACCATTGCCCCGGGTTCTTAAGCGTTTTCATCGGATTTACGCTGTCATCGTATTAAAAAAGAAATACATCACGAGCTGGTAATACATAACTAGTGAAAAAATATTAAATTTATAGGTATGAGATGATTACATACGCGGAATTAAACAACTAACATTTTAAACTCATGAAGAAAGTCCTGTTTATTACATTGTGTTTATACTTTTTTGTCCCGGCTATCGCACAAATTTCCGATCCCGGTTATTTAATCGAACCGATAAACGAAACCATTGAGCAAACCAGTATATTCGATGATAACGAACCTTTTGATTTGACTCTTCAGTACGATATTACTTCATTCATTAAAAATAAATACAAGGGAGAATACCTCGATGCTGTACTTATTTTACATCTGAATGAAACCGATTCAATTGTAAAGAATATCAGGTTAAAGGCGCGAGGCAATTTCAGAAAGGGACACTGTTTCTTTCCGCCCATTTACCTGAATTTTAAAACCGATCCCATTCAAAACACCGATCTGGAAGGCATTAAAAAAATGAAGTTGGTCACGCATTGTTCCTCTTCAAAGGTTTATGAGTATTATATTTTGAAAGAGTACCTGGCTTACCGGGTTTATAACGAACTTTCGGAAAATAGTTTTCGGGTGAAACTGGTTAACATTAATTACGTCGATACGGGTAAAAAAGGCAGGAATTACCGGAAAGAAGGATTTTTGATCGAACCGCTGGAATTGCTGGTTAAACGAACGAACTCGGTGGAGGTGGATCCGAAGTTGGTAAGAGGTGGCGATGTGAAAGAACTGGATATGGACCGCGTAGCCATTTTTGAATATTTTATTGGTAACACGGACTGGCGGGTAAAAGGCGGCCATAATATGAAATACATAAAAAGTATGGAGGAGGTGACCAATAAGGTTATACCTGTACCGTACGATTTTGATTACTCAGGTTTTGTGAATGCGAGTTATGCCTTTCCCCAGGAATGGACCACGATAAAAAACGTTACCGAACGCGAATATTTGGGCTATTGCCGAAATAGTAACGAAAATCTCTTGCAGGTGATCGATGAGTTTGTGCAAAACAAAGAAGAAATTTATTCGCTTATCAACGGTTTTCAATTGCTGAGCGATAAAGAACGTAAGCAGTTGCAGCGTTTTACAAAGGGATTTTTCGATGAAGCTAAAAATCCAAAGGTATTGCTTGGAACCGTAAAAAATGAATGCAGAGGAATCGATTTTTAACACATAAATATTCAAAATGGATAGTTTAGTTATCTTACAAAATGCTACGTTTTCCGAATTCTGGCTCCGATTACTTGCCAACACAATTTCTTTATTCGTTATTATTCGTTTTATTTATTATCCCAACAATCACCGGGTGAAATACCTGTTTGTTTTTTCATTAATGGGAATGATGATCTTTCTGATTGCGTCCATTCTCGACCAGGTTAAAATTGAAATGGGATTCGCACTTGGGCTGTTTGCGGTATTTGCCATTATCCGCTTCCGTTCACCACAGATTGATTTAAAAGAATTGACTTACCTGTTTATCATCATCGGGTCGGCAATTATTAATGCACTTGTTGAATTTAATGTTGAAACCTGGTTTGGTTTGTTTGTAGCCAATTTCATCATTATCGGCTCTACACTGATCATGGAAGTATACAAACCCAAAAATTATGTGGTGAAGAAAATGCTTGTTTTCGCACCGTCAAACTACGCTGTGCTTAATAACAAAGATCTGTTGCGCGACGAGATTATCAGAGAAACCGGAATAAATGTGGTAAAAGTGGAGATTGAGAGAATCAATAAAGTGAAGGAAGAAGTCTCCGTATGGATCTTTTTTCATGAAATGGAGGAAGTGGATGAAAGCCTATTTGTAAGTGCTGAAGAAAATGAAAATATGACTGATCATTAAGAATTCGCAATTAACGACTTTTTAGTATGAATTATCAGTATATTAATTTGGTTGTCAGTTTTTTATAAAGTTTTGATTATTTTCGTTTCTTCGTTAATTTTACAACAGTTTAGTAGCTGAAAAATGAGTCGTCAAAAGCATAAAACAAATCTTCAGATCACCTATCGGTGTCTTTTTGAGTGCTGGCTCTTGTATGCCTAAACTGATTCTTTGTTATCCCCTCATTTATTTATCCGTATTACATATTAAAATCACTTAAATTTTGGTGCTATGTCGCTTACTGAAATTAAAACGAAAAGTAAACCCGAACGCCCTGCCGGTGCTGAAGGGAATTTTTATACACCTCACCCCAATGCTATTGGTCCCGGAATGAACGAGCGTATTCAGCGCTTACGTAAACTAAGTGTCGAAACACAGGAATCGCTGTCGATCGAACGGGCACTCATCTCTACCAAATTCTATAAAGAGAATTACGGGAAGTATTCAGAGCCGGTAATGCGGGCGCTGAATTTCCTCGAAATATGCAAACAGAAAGCCATTTATATTGGCGATGATGAACTGATTGTTGGTGAACGCGGACCGGCGCCGAAGTCGGTTCCCACCTTCCCTGAACTGACCTGCCACAGCGTGGAGGATTTTCATGTGTTGAATACGCGCGATCAGCAGCGATACACCATTTCGCAGGAAGATATTGATACCTACGAGCGCGAAGTTATTCCCTACTGGGAAGGCCGGACCATGCGCGAACGCATTTTCAGCCACGTGCCGAACGAGTGGAAAAGAGCCTACGAAGCCGGTGTTTTTACCGAATTTATGGAGCAGCGTGCTCCCGGTCACACAGCTCTCGACGGGACAATTTACCGAAAAGGAATGCTCGACTATAAAAAGGAAATTAGGGCGCACATCGATCGCCTCGATTTTCTGAACGATCCGGAAGCCACGGGAAAGCTGGAAGAACTAAAAGCGATGGATATTTCATGCGATGCCGTAATCGTTTTTGCTGAACGTCATGCAGATCTGGCCGATGAGATGGCAAAAACAGAAACCGATCCACAGCGCGTTGATGAGCTGAAACGCATTGCAGAAGTGTGTCGCTGGGTACCGGCCAATGCACCACGAAATGTGTGGGAAGCCATTCAAATGTACTGGTTTGTGCATCTTGGAACGGTTACCGAATTAAACGGCTGGGACGCGATGAATCCTGGGCATTTCGATCAGCACCTTACTCCGTTTTTCGAAAAAGAATTGGCAGAAGGAACCCTGACTCGGGAAACCGCAAAAGAATTGATTTCCTGTTTCTGGATAAAAGTAAACAACCACCCGGCGCCACCAAAAGTGGGAATTACTGCCCGCGAAAGCGGAACCTACAACGACTTTACCAACATCAACATTGGTGGGGTGAAACCCGATGGAAGCGATGGTGTTAGCGAAATGTCGTACATCATGCTCGAGGTGATTGAAGAGCTGCACATTCTGCAACCCGGTAACTCGGTGCACATTGCCAAGGTTACACCCGATAAATTTGTGAATGCCGCGGTACATCTCATCCGCCAGGGACACGGTTATCCTTCTGTTTTCAATCCCGACACCTACATACAGGAAATGGTTAACCAGGGAAAATCGCTGCAGGATGCCCGCGAAGGAGGCTGCAGTGGTTGTATCGAAGTGGGTGCTTTTGGTAAAGAAGCATACCTGCTGACCGGCTACCTCAATGTTCCTAAAATTCTCGAGATCACACTGAATAACGGAATCGATCCGCTGACCGGAAAAGTTGCCGGAATCGAAACCGGCGATCCGCGTACTTTCAATAGCTACGAAGAACTGTACGAAGCTTTTTTGAAGCAGTTGAACTTTGTGGTCGATCAGAAAATACGTGTCAGCAACTACATCGACCAGATGTTTGCCAAATATGCTCCTGCCCCCTTCCTGTCTGTAGTTATCGAAGATTGTATTTCGAAGGGAAAAGACTACTACAACGGCGGTCCACGTTACAACACCAATTACATTCAGTGTACCGGTTTGGGAACTGTTACCGACAGTCTTTCGGTGTTGAAGAAACATGTTTTCGAAGACAAAACTTTTAGCATGGAAACCTTGCTGGGAGCGATTGCCAAAAACTACGAAGGCGAAGAGGCCTTGCGTCAGCGCATCCTGAACCGTACCCCTTTCTTTGGAAACGACGATGAATATGCCGATTCGATTGCCGTGGGTGTTTACAACGATTTACTGGCTGCCATCGAAGGCAAACCCAATACAAAAGGCGAAGTCTTCCACCTGAATATGCTTTCAACCACCTGCCATGTGTATTTCGGGCTGGTACTGGGAGCCACACCCAACGGTCGTTTTTCAGGGAAATCAATTTCCGACGGAACGTCACCTTCGCATGGTTGCGATACACACGGGCCAACCAATGTGATCCGTTCGCTGGGTAAACTCGATCAAACCAAATCGGGCGGAACCTTGCTTAACCTGCGTTTTGTTCCCAGCCTGCTGAAACGCGAAAAAGACATGGAGAAACTCGGCCATCTTATCCGCAGTTATTTTACGCTGGGCGGCCACCATATCCAGTTCAATGTTGTAGATACCGCTACCTTGAAAGCAGCTCAAGCCTGTCCGGAAGATTACCGCGACCTGCTGGTGCGCATGGCCGGTTACAGCGATTATTTCAACGACATGAACGCCGACCTGCAGCAGGAAGTGATCGACAGAACTGAGAATGAAGTACTTTAAAATAGATTTGAGTACAAAGTATTGAGTAGTGAGAATCCTTTTTCAATTTCTCATTACTCAGTACTCAAAATCTCAATACTCAAAAATATGACTCCACTTATTTTCGATATAAAACGTTACGCCATCAGCGATGGCCCGGGAATTCGCATTGCCATTTATTTTAAAGGATGTCCGCTGCGTTGTGCCTGGTGCCACAATCCCGAAAGCCAGCTGCCACAGGTGCAAAAACTGTATACTGCCTCGAAATGTATTGGTGCAAAGGATTGTATCGAGGTTTGTCCCGAAGATGCGCTGGCCTTAACGCGCGACGGGATAGTAACCGATACCGATAAATGTACCCTATGTGGTTTGTGTGCCGATGCCTGCCCCACGAAAGCCATTGAAATGTCGGGTAAGTTATACGATGTGCCAGAAATAATGCAGATCATCGGGCGCGAACGGATTCATATCGATCTTTCGGGTGGTGGCGTTACCTTTTCGGGAGGCGAACCCTTGATGTTTCCCGGCTTTTTACTCGAGATGCTGAAAGCCTGCGGCGAAAAAGGCCTGCACCGTGCAGTGGATACCTGCGGCCATGCTTCATCCAAAACTTTGCTCGAAGTAGCCCAACACACCGACCTGTTTCTGTACGACCTGAAACTGATGGATCCCGCTCAGCATAAAAAATGGACCGGAAAAGACAACAGCCTGATTCTTGAAAACCTGCAGAAACTGGCAGAAACCGGTGCAGAGATCAATATCCGCATTCCCTTTATCGGCAACGTAAATACCTCGGAAGAAGAAGTTACAAAAATGGCAGAATTTATCGCTAGTTTGCCTTATAAACGACGCGATTTGGAAATCGCATCACCAGGGAAAACACCTCTGGTGAGTATTCTTCCTTACCACAATATTGCTGCTCATAAATACAACAAACTGGGTGCGGAATATGAAGAGTTTGAAATGGCCGAACCAACAGATGAGGAGATCGAATGGGCCATGCATATATTCCGTAATTACGGTATTGAAACGGAAGTGGGGGGATAGAATCACATGGAACAGTATTAAGCAAAAAGGGCACCCACGCTGGATGCCCTTTTTCGGAATAAGTATCACCTGTTTTATTCTACAACAGGATCAACCGGACTGTCCTCGTCCCCAGAGCTCGAACGCCCGGTGCGGGCGCTCAATGTATCGTCGTAATATTTTATGCGTTGGTTCAGTTCGCGGATAAATGTTTCGGTAACCGCTGTAGCCATTTCGAGGGTAACCTGTGCATTTATTCGTTTCACAATGTTTTGGTAAATGGGGTCGATTTCGTCGCGAGTGGCTTTAACGTCGCCGCTGTCTTTGGCGGCCAGTTCAACGTTGCGCGATTCAAGCAGCGCCTGAAAATCGATATTCTGTTGTTTCAATGCAGCCACCCAGGCGGTTATGCCCAGTGTAGCACAGTCGGCTGCATTTTTTGTTTTCTCCAGGTCCTCAATCAGGTTGGTAATGGCGGCACTTTCTTCGTTGTACGACATGTTCCGCACACTTCCGTATAAATCGAAAATACGCTTCACCGCCTTTGCTGCTTCAGCTTCTGCCTCTATCGGGCTCATCAACGATGCTTTTATACGTTCGTTCAGTGCGCTCCAGGTTCGGTCGCGTGTTACATCCAGAGCCGTAATCTGTTCGGTTTTTACGCTTCCCTGGTCAATCAGAAGCGTTGCATTCTCTTTAGCTAGCGCAGAGGTAAAAGCCGGGTAAACCGTGTCGAGTTGCAAAGCTGCCGAAGTAGCTTTTTTAATGCCGTTGTCAACATCAACCATAAACTGGTAATGTTCGTTGTTACGCATACGCGCGAGTGTAATGGGTCGGATAATCTCCATAATTCAAATGATTTAAAAGTTAATTTTACTAGAAGCAATTTCTGCGTTGGGTGTAGAAATATGCTTGTGGTTTTACATTAGTTTAAAATTAAAGAAACCACTAATCCATGTCAAGGTTAAAAAAAATGTTGCTGAACATAAGTTCGAGTTGCGCGCCCTGATGCTTTTGCATACACTCGATGTGCTGCCTTTTATCAGTGGCGGCTAAATGTTCAATTGCGAAACCCTGCCACCGATGCGCGGCAGAGCAATGTACCAGTTACAGACCATTGCCGCCGATGCACGGCAACCTTATGTTCACGTACGAAACCACCCCGCGGGTGCGTGGCAAGGCTTTGTAAGCCTTACAGACCTGTGCCGCCAGTGCGCGGCAATACTTTGCAAGTGTTACAAAGTGTTGCCTTTGGCCGGTGGCGGCCTCTCTTTATCAGTGAGTTAGGGTGTTTTTTGTTGTGGTGTTTTTTCTGAAATCCGCTGCTGGCGAGGAAACCGGGCTAAAGCCCCTGCACTATGTGGTATTCGCTAAGCCAAGGCTTAAGGCCGGGCTTAAGCATAGCATACTTAAGCGGGCTTTAGTCCTCAATACGATTTTGCCGATTTCTTTTCATTCAAGCAATATTGTTTTGTTTAACAGGAATACTATCTTTAAAACAGCAATAAAAACCAAAACCATTGAATACACACTTCAAAATAAAATATATACAATAAGTTGGGTTACCCACCCCAATTGGGCGTATAACCCAAATTGACAATAGCGAAATAACCCAAAGTTTTGGGTTCCACGTACGTTAACGCCAAGTTTGAATGACAGTATTTATGAAACATAAAATAAGATGATAAAACATTACACAAAATATTTCACTCAGATTTCCTTTTTGATAATTTACTCATTTTTGGTTCTGAGTTGCAATAATTCAAGCACATACAAAACCAATAAAATTGCTGACTATTCAAAACCGAACGAAAGTTTTGAAGTTTCACAAGGGCGTGTTGTTTTTGACACTTTGACCGCCAATATAAATACCCACAAAATTGTACAAGGTGACAAATATGTGTTTTCCTACGAAAGGACTGGACTAACAGTTAGTGACGGAGAAGATTGGGATTTAAAGTATAAAGAAACTCTTGTTTTTCAAGTAGACACAACATTGAAAAAATTCGACTTCTGTGATAGTGATTTAAAAAATATCGATTGTAAATATTATTGGATTTGCTATTCCAAAGAGATTAAAAAGGAAATTAGAAACATTAAAACAGGTTGTATTAGTGGACTTGTTTCAAATGATTCGATTCAAGTTGATATTGATGTAAATTCCGAATTTGGATTTGGAAGTTTCATGGAGAAAAATGATAAAAGAAAAATTAAAGATAGCTTCAAAATAGCTATGACCACAATTACTGATTAAATCTAAAAACCACATGGATTTTCCACTAAGAAAAGGAACGACATATATTTCAGTCATCTGTCAAAATTTAAGTTATCCACTTGATTTGTATTGTTCAAATATCAATTTAGTAGTAGGAAATGAGAAAATAATAGAAATGGATTTTAATTCAATTTTCAACGCTAAACAGCAAACAAATGAAAAAGACGACTTAAGTAAGTTGATTAATAATCTTGGAGAATCTTTTCAAATAAAATTCTCGGACAGGTTGATTACTGAAACAATGAAGAAAAGGGTTAAACAAAATGAGGAAATTTCAGTGAAACTAATAGCTGGGCAAACATTTGAGACAAAAATGAGAATTGTATATCAAAACAAAGAGGAATTTAACCTTGAAAAATAAAAACCAGGCGTTAACATAGTACAAATTGCAGGGCGGGGTTTGGTGGTACGCCAACTGCGGATTCTCGTTTCGCAGTTCCGTGTCCTTCGGACAGGAACGCTCTCCGAAATCCGCCCCGACAACATGTACCAACCGTTAGCAACCATGCTGAAAAAAAACCAAAATGACACTGAGTAAAAACTTTCTACATAAAGAACCCGATTTCATAAAATTATCAAGATTCAGGTTGATAGTTGGAGGAATCTTGGGACTTCTTTATTCAATTTCTTTTTACTCATTTCTTTACGTCATAAGAGAAACATTTAGAATTCTTTCTGTTACTGAAAAATATGATTTATGGGTTCTTACAGATAAAGAAGTAAATTTTTACAACCTATTCTTTGCATTCTTATCTGTTATCATTGGACAATCGGTTTGTTTTGTTTTTTGGTTTGACCAGCCTAAAAAAATATTTGGAATTCGAAATTTTAGAAAAACAGCAATCGTTCACGAGCAAAGATTTTTGAATTGGTATTTTTTAAGTTGGTTTTCAAAAATAGCAGTTGTATTCGGACTCTTTTTTGGATTTATATTTCATGGGAGTTGGCATGTATTCAGTCTTTTCCCTGACTACAATTTTGTGTTTATCCTTATTATCATCGTGTTGTTTTTTCAAACCTGGAATACTTTAAGGTTAACTTACATTCGCAAAAGTTTAAGATGGATTTTAATATCAATATTATTTGTTTCAACAATTTCATTTGGACTTTCAAAAATAAATCTAACAAATTATAATGCTATTAACGAAAGTATTCTCAGCAAGAATATTCAATACCATTACAAACTTGACCTTCCTATTTCTGATATTTTCGAAAGACCGGAAAAACTTTCCTTACTTGAAGATATTTATGTTGTTTGTTCAAAAGATGATGATTTAAACTCAAATCCAATAATTATAGCAGACAATAAAAAAATCTCGCTGGATAGTTTACCAAATAAAATCAATTATTGGCGGTCAGCGAGAGCCGAAATAGAAATTCCTTTTATGATTTATCGTTTATATATCAACGGTGGAATTAAAATGGATTTTATAAATAAGCTTAAAAAGGAATTGTCAAATTCTGGCGTTTCACGTATTTCTTATGCTGTTATCCCTTCAAATAGCAAATTTGACAACTGGTACTATCCTGAAGTTTCATTCCCTGCAAGAATTCCAGATTGGAATTCAGAAATTATTAAAGTCTCTGAGATAGAACAAGAAATAAATAAAATACCTAACATCATAGAAATAAAACAAAGCAGGAAGGGAATAATTTCAATTAATGATTTGTTGGTGGACAACGAAAATTTAAAAACAACTTTGAAACAATTAATTGCACACGACCCTAATTATTTAATCAAATATTATTTAAATGACAGTATAAATTTTTCAAGCTACTTTAAGGTATTATCAGAATCAACAAAGGCAGTTCACGAATTGAGAAATGAATATTCACAAAGAAGATTTTCTCAAAAATACAGTTGGCTTAATAGTCAAGACCAGAATGAGATAAGAGAAAAATTTCCTATCAGGATAATTGAATTTACAGAAGAAAATATGAGTAAAAATTTAAATAAATAAAAGCACAGGTTGCTAACAAAGGTACATATTGCAGGGCGGGGTTTGGTGGTACGCCAACTGCCCCCGAGCACTCGGGGTCGCATCGCAGTTCCGTGTCCTTCGGACAGGAACGCTCTCCGAAATCCGCCCCGACAACATGTACCAACCGTTGTGTAGCATTTAAACTGAGTGAGGCGATTGTACCTTAAAGCAGAATTATGAAAAGACTAGCATACTTGATTGTAATTTTTATTTTATCCTGTGGTTATCAAAAACCGTCAAACGGAGAAAAATATAGAGCACAGGACGGGATAGAAATAAATCCTAATATTATTTCTGAAATATCAAGATTAAGTACTAAAAAACCTGAAAAAAATTCAGTGATTAGATATAAACCATCAGAAACAATACCAGGCGCATTTGAAACATACGATTCAATCGTTGGCGGAACTAAATTCAAATATGTTTCTGAAAAATTGGCATATGAGATAATCGATAAATATTTTCAAAACGTAAAGGATTCAAAAAATTATTTGTACCTGACGAACCTTGATTTTGACGGCAACTATAATTCATATTACGACATTGTAATTGCGCCCGTAACTGACCAGTGGGAACTTATTAAATTCGTTGGCACAGAACCTGTTAATTATGATTTAACAACTAAAGATGTAATCAATTGGTTTAAAGAGCGACAAAAAGAATTTGATTTTGAAATAATTGTAGCTGATCTTGATAGAATTGAAGCAAAAATAGAAACAGAACCAAAGTCATATAAAAAATTGGGAAAAGAAATTTACAAATTCTGTCCTGACGTAATTGACCAAGGACACTCAGACATGGGAGAATTAATTGAGTTTCTTAAATCTTCAAAAAGAATGTGGTTTTGGTGGGATTAAAAATAAAAACGCTACACAACACAGTACATATTGCAGGTCGGGGTTCGGTGGTACGCCAACTGCGCCCCGAGGCTTCGGGGTCGTTTCGCAGTTCCGTGTCCGTCAGCTGACGGACAGGAACGCTCTCTCCCGAGTACTCGGGACCCCGACAACATGTACCAACCGTTAGCGGTTATTTTGAAAAAACATGAAACAATCAATTAGACATATCGACAATAATGGTTTTTGGAAAGGATTTTATACAGTTACTCTTTTCCTTGGATTGACATTATTGTACTTAGAGACTTTGCTTTATCGAAAGACTCTTATTGATATTAGCATTTTGGCAATTATTGTTGTAGTTGCTGGCATTGTAACCTTTACATTGACTAAAAAACATTATAAATCAACTTATAATTTGAGAGGAAATTTTCTCCCATTTATACAAAGCATTTTATCCATGGGATTTATTGTAAGTTATTTATTCTTGGCTGCAAACTATTATCTATCCGACAATGATATAACAGAACATAAATTGACAATTAAATCGAAAAGTTCGCTACCTGGTTATAGAATTACAAGTAAACGACAACCGACTGTAAAGATTGATTATGCCGATTTTGAAAAAGAACTTGTTTTTTACACTTCAGATAAGGAGCTTGTCGAAAATGCCAAAGGAATAATATTAGAAATACGAAAAGGAGCATTAGGATTTGATATAATTGATAATTACAAAATTATACGTGATAAGAATTAAAAAACAACCGCAAACACAGTACATATTGCAGGGCGGGGTTCGGTGGTACGCCAACTGCCCCCGAGCACTCGGGGTCGTTTCGCAGTTCCGTGTCCGTCAGCTGACGGACGGGATGTAATCGGGGTGCAATCTGCAAGAATTATAATATCGAATATCAGCCTGCAAAAAGTTACGCCAGCAAGTATAGAGTAATCACGGGCGGATAATCGTATCCAGTCATGATTTCTTCGATTTTTTTTGTTAAATTTAGACTACGTTTAAGTATCTCAAAATAAATTCTTTTGGCTCTCAATCTTTGCGGGTGCAAACACAGAAAATGATGACTTCAGGGATTGTTCGTTTTATGTTAGACTACTGCTCAAGGAAACCGGTATCAGGGTGGGACTCGACTTTGCTGTTGGGCACGACGATTGGGGCGTATATTTTAGAATAGGAGAAGCTTTTTAGTATAAAAACCATTAAATTAAAAGTACTATGAAAAACAGAATTTTATCGATTTTCCTGGCAGCCGCTTTATTTACGGCATGCAGCGACGACGACAAAGGAACGGGAACGCTAAAAGTTCATTTAACTGATGCTCCGGCAACTTATGATGCTGTACTTATCGATTTGCAGGGCTTAAAAATTAATGCTTCAAGCGACAGCACTACTGAAAGTGGCTGGCAAAACTTAACGCTCGACACCATGGGGCAAATCGATTTGTTAATGCTTACCAATGGAAATTCCATCCTGCTTACCGAGGACGAAATTCCTGAAGGGCGGATCAACCAAATGCGCATGATACTGGGTTCGAATAACGAGATTGTTGTTGATGGCGATACGCTTGACCTGGAAACTCCTTCGGCTCAGCAGTCGGGCCTGAAGTTTAATATTCATGCCGATATTGTTGACGGGGAGACCTATTCGATGACCCTGGATTTTGACGCCGAAAAATCGGTCATCAATAAGGGAAACGGAACTTATTCCTTAAAACCGGTTATAAAAGTTATTACAGAATAAAATTGAAAGCTTATCCAAACACTTGCAGGAGAATTAAGGGCTGAAGCTCGATTTTAGATACAAATTTATTAACCCCGGCATTAATGCCGGGGTTATGCATGATCATATACTGCGGGGCTTTAGCCCTTAATAACATACAGTAAGCTAACTTTCATCATCTTTGTATAGCGTAATCTTAAATCACACTGTCCATGCAGCTGTTTTAAACTCAATGCTTTATATTTGATAGACAAAATCTGTTAATCCATGAAATGGCTTAAATACCCGCTACTTGCAATGTTGATCACTCTTCCGGGCTTTTTGTTTGCGCAGGAAGATTCACTCCGGATAGATGAAAAAGTTACTCCATACGACCTGCTTTCAAGCTACTATTCCAGTAATTTTCATCCTTTTCAGAAAGGTAATTTCTATGTGGGGCTGGCGTTTTCGATCACCGATAAAAAGCTGACCAATACAAATTATCTGATTCAGCAGGTAGTGGATGGAGAGCGGCTCGATTACGATATCCTGCTTAAAGGCGGTTATTATACGGGCGACTATGGGATGGTGATTCTTAATGTGAATTATTATCAGGATCATTTTGAAGGAACGATTTTTCAGGATCCGGATACGGCACAGTCGAAAACATTAAAACGGGGATTTGCCATACGCCCCGGCTTTCGATCATCGGTACCGTTGACCCGTACCGAACGCCTGAGTTTTTTCACCGAAATTGGATTCTCGCTGGGGGGAAGCAGTGCACTAACCCGAAACACTAAAAACATCGATGAGGTGCAAAAGATCTATAAAAACGAATTCGATTTTGGCGTGGGATTGAGTCCTGGAATCACCTTTTTTGCGATGGAGAATTTTGCTTTCGAAGTGCAGTTGAACAATGTGCTGGGGTATAAACTGAATGTGGCCAAAAGCAGTACCGACGACGGACCTGAATCGAAACAGGTGCGGCAGAATGTTGATTTCAACATCAACTTGCTTTCGCTGGAATTGGGGCTGGCCTACTACTTCGGAACCAATAAGAACACAAAAAGAAGCAACTGATGAAGAAAATAGCCTGCATATTAGCGATTGTTTTGTTGTTTGCCTGTGTTAAGGAAGATCACTTTGGCTTATCGCCCTATGGAAACATCAAGAAATTTCTGGTGAGTAACCAGGCGGGTAATGCAATTATCAATGCCGACAATTTGCTGGTGACCGTTGAGATTCCTGGCGGAGTTGAGTTAACGAAGCTGGTCGTTCAGGAAATATTGCTTTCATCGTTTGCTACTGCCAACGTTGCGGCAGGCGATGTAATCGACCTCAGCGATGATGCCACGATAACTGTTACTTCAGAAGATGGCAGCATACATGTTTGGACCGTCAAATCCTATGTGGCTTCGGCCACTCCCCAGCTTGCCAACGGCGATTTGAATGCCTGGTACAAAACCAGTTCGGGCTATTACGAACCCGGTGTCGATGCGGCTTCCACCATTTGGGGTACCGGAAATCCCGGCACACAAATTCTGGGCAAGACGGCAACCACGCCTTATGATTTGGGAGAAGGTAACAAAGCGGCACGCCTGCTAACCTACGACCTCGGATTGGCAGGTATTCCGTTAAAAACACCCATTGCCGCCGGATCATTATTCACCGGTTATTTCGATTCCGATAAACTGGATCCAACAGACCCGGAAGCTGCTGTTATTTTTGGTACACCTTTTACCGGGCGACCCGAAAAGATACGCTTTAAATATTCCTATGTGCCGGGGCCTGTAAATAAAGATCGTAATGGAAACGTATTGGATTACGACGACAATTGCGATATTTACGCCTTACTGGAAGTCCGCCTGGGCGGAACGGTGCAGCGATTGGGGACTGCCTGGTTTCGCAGCGATGCCAACCAACCCGAGTTGGTGACCAAAGAAATGGAAGTGGCATATGGTCCGCTTGATAATTCCTACCCTGATTACATGCGCGGCGAAGATGTGGATTTTGTCCCGGCAGATTCGGCGGCTTACATGTTACCAACACATATTTCTTTTGTGGCTTCATCGAGCTATGCAGGCGCTGTTTTTGCAGGCGCCGTTGGCAGCGAACTCATCATCGACGATGTGGAAATGGTTTATGAGGAGGAGTAAAAAGGTAATCATAATCAAAAAAAGAAAACAATTTAGTTCAATTATACCCTCTTTCCTGTCTCTCCCTTGTCAAATCTAGTCTTTATACACATCTTTATGGGATTCTGGTTCATTTTCGTCCGGAACTTCTGTTAAGCTTTGATCAGCCTTCTTCGCCGGACGACTTACTTCATGCTATTTTTACCCAGGGCGACGTAATTTTCTGAATTACTATGCCCTGGGCTACAATATGACTCACTTTCAGTGCTGGCATTGCAGGGAAAAAGCCCCGAGGGGGCGATCCGTCAGCTGACGGACAGCCCGGTGCGCATCGCCGGGTTATGTAACAGACAACGACTCGTCTGGCGATGAAAGTTGATTTGTGATTGTTCGTGGTCCCGGACGAAATTGTATAGACCATCGTTTATTCGCCCTTTCCCCAGGTCAGCACAATTATAATTCCTGTTATTCCTGTTATCACGGCATATGCCAGCGCATCAACAACAATTGCCCATACATTCAGCAGGATGTTGGTCATGGAGTAAATTCCCAGATCGGTAGTGAGTGCATACAAAACTCCGAAAAGAGCACCGATTTTTACACCATCAGTCCATGTTTTTGCCTGTCCCCATTTTAAAAATAAGGTTTGCAATAAGGCAAAAACCAGGTTCGAAAGAATTAATGCCCACCATATCATTTCATTGTCGGGCAAGTAGACATCCGTGTTGTAGTTGTTTGCTGAAAAGTCCATCAGCAGGATGCCCCAAAAAAGCCAGCCCAGAATGAAAAAGGCACAGGCACCAAAGATTGTCCCTCTTAGTAGTTTCATTTTAGTTTTTTTTATGGATAGCTGATTGCAGGTACGTAAAAAGATGGATTTTAGATACTATTGCATCAGTTTGAATCGACTTTAGATTAAAATGAATCAGGATGAGCTTTGATCTCTCAATCCTGCCGGAAACCATACTCTTTGGCTTGACCCAAATAGTATGCAGAAAGCTCAAGGCTGCTTTTTATCTGCACCTTTCATCTTCACCCAGGCTAAGTTCGCGCGAGTGATCTCCTCAATTCTTCGGAGCTTCTCGAGCTCTCTAAGCCCAGGTTTCGATTCCAGGCTTGATAAAAAAAGGCCAACTCTCGGATGAGCTTCCCAATAAAATTTACTGAAAGCAGCCCGCTCCTTCCGCCTACAGGAAAATGCGCCTGCCTGCCGGTAGGTAGGTTTGCTGACTTTTTTTGCTGTAGAAAAAAGTCAGTCGCAGCGAAGCGAGAAAAGTATTTCGTTCTTGTTGAGTTGTTCTGTACCCGGCTAAACATTCAACTTTTTGCATTTTAAAATCTCGGCCCATTGAAAAATTGTATTTTTATCGATTCAGAAAAATAACTATGAAGACGAAAATACTTTTAAGCCTGGTTTTAATAACCGCGGCATTGTTTAGTGGTGTTGCACAGGAAGAAAACAAGGATAAACTGCTGGAAACCTTTCATGCCATTTCGAGCAACGAAATTATGGGGTATGTTGAAGAACTGAGTTCAGATAAATATGAAGGCCGTTTATCCGGCTCGCCTGAGTATATGGAAGCCGCCAAATGGTGTGCCTCGAAATTTGAAGAATGGGGAATTTCACCTGCCAATCAGGGTAGCTATTTTCAATACTTCCCAAATGAATATTCTGATGTTCTTGAACTGGGCGAGGTGATTTATACCAACAAGGGGCAAGCCACAAAATTAAAATTTCCGGAGGAATATTTACCGGGTTCGAATTCCGACAGTGGCACCCTCGAAGCCGAACTGGTTTATGTCGGTCACGGAATTACAGCGCCCGAACTGGGTTACGACGATTATAAAAATGTAGATGTGAAGGGTAAGATCATTATTCTTGAAACCGGCACGCCGTATACCAAAAACGATCCTGAGCTGGGAAAATGGACACCTTATGCCTACCACCGTTACAAGTTCAAAAATGCGGTGAAACATGGCGCAGCGGGTATGATTTACGCCAGCAAAATTGCCAATCCGAACACGGTTCACCTCGACGGCTTTATTTATGCCCATGTGGAGCCGAAAATTGTGGAACAGATTTTTGCCGATGCAGGGAAAGATTATTCGGCTGTGAAGGAACAATTGAAAAATATTGAAGCTCCTTCGTTTGAATTACCTGCCGGGCAGAAGATCAAGATCAGCGCCAAAACCTTGTACCATCCCGATGCGCAAGCCTGCAATGTGGTTGGAATGATTGAAGGATCGGATCCGGAATTAAAAGATGAGGTGATTATTGTTGGCGGCCACCTCGACGGACAGGGGCAAATGGGTGGTGTGATGTTCCCGAGCGCACTGGATAATGCATCGGGTGTTGCCGATATTCTGGCAGCTGCCAAAGCATTTGCTCAGTCGGAAGTAAAACCTAAGCGTTCGATTTTGTTTATATTGATAGGCGGTGAAGAATGTGGTTTATACGGTTCGAAACAGTATGCCGATCATCCGCTTTTCCCGGTTGAAAAAACACGTTTGATGATCAACCTCGATATGGTGGGCAACGGAACCGGATTCTTTTTGACAGGCGGAAATACCTATACTGATCTGTTCAGACATTTTGAATCGGCTAACAATCACTTTATCCACCGTGGTTTGCAAACCAACGCAGTAACAAAAAATTACGGCCGCCCGCGCTCCGATGCATCCAATTTCGAAAACGTAGGAATCCCAACTTTTGGGCTTTGGACCAGAAATTCGGTGTTCCCGGTGTATTACCACGATCCGCGCGACAAAACCGATGTGCTGACGCCCGAAATTATGGAAGATGCAGCCAAACTTTTGTATCTGGGAATCATGGGGGTGGCCAACGACGAAACGCTATAAGCAATCTTCGTCAACTTTTTTAAGACGTGCCTTGTTAACCTTGTAGAACTTCTAAATGTCCATCGTTTATGGAATCGAAAAAAGAACGCTACAAAAGATCACTGCTCGACCTGGCCAACAGCGATGCGCTGGTGCCTGGCATTTACAACTACTGTGATCGCTGGTGCGAACGTTGTACAATGACCCAGAAATGCCTCACATATCTGCACGAACAGGAAATGAAAGAAGGTTCCAATGGGCAAAGTGCAGATGAGGATAATGAAAGTTTCTGGGAGCACATTCGGCTGGCATGGGAGGTGGCTATGGAAATGATTGAGGAAGATGCGGAGAAGATGGGAGTTGATCTTAGTGATGTTGCTGATTTTGAGTTGCCGGAACACATTGAAGCACCGCTTGAAGTTCAGGCCAAAACATACGGCGAGAAAATGCACGACTTTTTGGAACAAAACCGTGAGTTTATGGCTGAAAAAGCAGAACAGCTGGTCATGATCAACGACGAAGCATCGATCATAAAATACAAAGACGCGCTGGAAGTCATCCAGTGGTATTACTTTTTTATTGGCGCCAAAGTTCACCGGGCGCACCTCGATCTGGAAGAGCGCCGGAACGATCCGGAAGACGAGTACAATGTGTATTCCGATAACCTGGGTTCGGCAAAAATTGCTATAATTGCCATCCAGCGATCAATGGACGCGCTGTCAGTTTTTTATAACGATTTCAAGGAAAAAGAAGACGATATTTTAAAGTTTCTGGTTGAATTATCCTCCATAAAAAAACAGTTGCTGCAAACATTTCCGGGAGTGATGGATTTTAAACGTCCGGGTTTTGATGATTAAAACTTAAGCAGACTTTGCAGGCTGGAACTTCTCTGCTATTTTCACGTCAGAAAAATTTATTCATGCATTACGAAGGCAATATTCGAAAAATGAAAACCGAGCTCGATAAGCCGGTAAAATATACTTTGCCCATGGGCGAGGAGTTGGTTGATATGAATGCGTTGATCGGGAAAACGATTAAATTCGGTTTTAGTGGTCAGATCAACTGCGTCTCCTGCGGAAAACAAACTAAAACCTCTTTCGGACAGGGATTTTGTTACAACTGCCTTCAAACGGCGCCCGAAGCCAGTGAATCGATCATGCGGCCCGAGTTGTCGAAATCGCATCTGGGAATTGCGCGCGATATGGAGTGGGCCGAAAAACACGACCTGATCGACCATTTCGTTTACCTTGCAGTTTCGAGTGAATTAAAAGTTGGTGTTACCCGAAATCACCAGATCCCGACCCGCTGGATCGACCAGGGAGCCAGCTTTGCCATAAAACTGGCTAAAGCACCCAACCGGCACATTGCAGGTATTATTGAAGTATTTCTGAAAGATCATTTTACCGACAAAACCAACTGGCGGGCCATGCTTAAAAACGAGGTTCTAAGCGATTTCGACCTGGCTACGGAAAAGCAGAAAGTGGTGGATTTGTTGCCGGCCGAACTCAGAAAATACGTTGAGCCTTCGGATGAAGTAACCGAAATTGTCTATCCGGTAGAAAAATACCCGAATGCTATTAAGAGTATCGGTTTCGATAAGCTACCCGAAATAGAAGGAGAATTGGCCGGTATTAAAGGACAGTACCTGATTTTTGATGACAGCCGGGTGCTGAATATGCGAAAGCACAATGGCTATTACCTTCAGCTGCAATTTTAGGAATTGAAAGATGCCTTCAGTCCGTGTTTCATCTGAGTCAGATGGCATTCTTTATTCGTATTAATTTCTCCGTGTAGTGATGTAGTTCATTAGTTCAACCAATGAATCACGTGCTTCCGAGGGTGGAAATTCCTCGATGGCACTTACCGCTTTGTTTTTAAACTCATTCATACGGGCTTCGGCGTATTCGAGGCCGCCACGCGCGATCACCAGCTGAATCAGTTCTTTAACCACTTTGGTGTTTTTGTTCCGGTGTTTCACCAGGCGAAGAATGCGTTTGCGTTCGCTCCGGTCGGCCGAATTCAAAACATGCAACAGCGGCAAAGTAATTTTCTTTTCCTTGATATCGTTGCCAATCGGTTTGCCGATAATGCCTTTGGCCTGGTAATCAAAAATATCATCCTTAATCTGGAATGCGATTCCAACATCCTGTCCGATCCGGTACATTTTCTCCACCAGCTCTTCATCGTCGGTAGTCGATGCCGTTCCGATGGCCATGCTGGTAGCAATTAACGAAGCCGTTTTTTTGCGGATGATCTCAAAATAAGTTTCATCGTCGATGTCCAGTTTTCGGCTTTTTTTCATTTGCAGGATTTCGCCCTCGCTCATGTCCTGAACAGCCCGCGAAATCAAATGCAGGAAGTTGTATTTTTTATTTTCAAGCTGAAGGAGCAAGCCTTTTGCCAGGATATAGTCGCCAACCAAAACGGCCAGTTTATTTTTCCACAGGGCTTTTACTGAAAACGAACCGCGGCGTTCGTACGATTCATCTACCACGTCGTCGTGGACAAGTGTTGCGGTGTGCAACAGTTCAACCGAGCAGGCAGCCAGTTTGGTATATTCGTTGGAATCGCCGTGCAATTTGGCCGATAAAAAAACAAACATTGGCCGCAACTGCTTTCCTTTGGTGCGGTACAAAAAGTTCAGGATGGTGGCCAATAAAGGCACATCGCTTTGCAGCGACTTTTTAAAGTACGGTTCAAAGTCTTTTAAATCCTGATCAATTGGTTTTTTTATCTTGCTAATTGTGGACATTTACCGGAATACTCCTTTCTTCTTGACTGAGCGAACATAAAACATTTTCGGCTAAAAAAAGCCATTTCATAAAAAATCTTTAACAGTAGCAGGGATTAAAATGTTTGAGAGCTTGTTTAATTTGATGTCCTCAAATATTTATATATTTGCATTTTTAAAAGCTGAAGAATGGTAGAATTCAAGGAGTTAAATGTAGAGCGTTTGGAAATTGCAGCCAACATGTTAAAAGCAATGGCTCATCCTATGCGTATTGCTATTTTGAAACATCTGGAAGGTGGCAAAAAGCTGACTGTTACAGAGATTCATGAACACCTCAAAATTGAACAGTCTACTACTTCGCATCATCTTGGTATTCTGAAAGATAAGGGCGTACTCTGCTCACAGCGTGAAGGTAAGAATACGTTTTACTACCTGAAATATGAAATTCTTAGCCAGATCGTTGATTGTCTGGAAACCTGTACTTGCGAGTAAGCTTTTTTTGCACTTATTTTTAATCCCCGCAAACTCTGTTTTACCTGTTATCTTGATGCGGTATTAAACTACCATGCTTTCTGTAATTCGAGCTTAGGTTTTGAATAAAATCACTTCCGGTCATTCAGATCTAATTATTTTCCTGCCGGAGGCCTTCATCTTTGTCATAAAACAAAGACGAAGCAGAAAATTCTAGGCTGCTTTTTATCTTCACCTATCATCTTCATTTTAGCTAAGTTCGGCCGGGTGATTTCCTCGCACACTCGGAACTTCCCGGTCTCACTAAGCTAAAATTTTGATTCAAGGATTGATAAAAAGAGGCCAACTCTCGAAAGAAATCTTCAAGACAAAGGTTAATGTATGCATCTCGTTCCTTCCGCCTACAGGAAAATGCGTTAAGAAATTTTGGGAACGTAGCGCCCGCCTGAACGACACGGTCGGGCAGGTTAAAAAAGAAAAGCTGTTTGACACTGACCGAGAGTAGCGAGTGTCAGTGGAGTTATTTTCTTTTAGCGGAGTTCTCGAAATTTTAGCAATTTTCATGTCAGCGGCGGCATTTTTGCTGACTTTTTTTGCTGCAGAAAAAAGTCAGTCGCAGCGAAGCGAGAAAAATGGATTTATCTTTCAGGATGGATCGTTAAGCCTCGTGAAATGAAAACTTATCCTATCACGAAAGAATAAACTTGAATTGCGGGAAGCCCGTACTTTTGGTTATTTTTACACAAAATTCGAAATATGGATCTTGTTTTTGCAACAAACAATCAACATAAATTAAAAGAGCTGCAGGCCATTTTGGGTAACGAATTCCGCCTGTTAAGTTTAAAAGACATTGGCTGCGATGAGGACATTCCCGAAGAACAGCCAACGCTCGAGGGCAACGCCAGCCAGAAATCATTCTATATTTTTGATAAGTACGGTTACAACTGTTTTGCCGACGATACCGGCCTCGAAATTGAAGCATTGAATGGCGAACCGGGTGTGTATTCGGCGCGTTATGCGGGAGAGGAGAAAAGTGCCGAAGCCAATATGAAAAAAGTGTTGGAAAAAATGGCCAAAATAAATCAGCGGAATGCTCGTTTTAGGACTGTGATCTCGCTGATAATAAATGGAGAAGAAAAACTTTTCGAAGGCATTGTGAATGGCGAGATTCTGACAGAAAAAAGGGGAAACTCAGGTTTTGGTTACGATCCTGTTTTTTTGCCGGAAGGAAAGGAACAATCGTTTGCCGAGATGGATCTGGCCGAAAAAAACAAGATCAGCCATCGCGGACGTGCAGTTCAAAAATTGGTTGAGTACCTGAAAACTATTGATTAAATGAAGCTTATGAGAAGTTTTATCACGCTGTTGTTTAGCTTTTTACTGGTCTTTCAATCGTTCGCTCAACGTGAAGCAGGTTCGTGGAAAGACTATCTTTCGTATTCCAACGGTTTGAAAGTGGCCGATTCGGGAAGCGAAATCTTTTGTGCCACCGAAGGCGGACTTTTCTATTTCGATACTGAAGACAACAGTGTGAACAAAGTCAGTAATTTGTCCGACTTTGGCATTGAAACCATGGCTTACAGCCGTGATAATGATTTACTGGTGCTGGCCTATTCCAACAGCAACATCGACATTATTCGTGGCGGATATGTTCAGAATCTTTCCGACATAAAACGGAAAAACATGACTGCCGACAAAACGATCCATAATATCAGTTTTAAGGGTAGTGAAGCTTTTATATCCTGTGGATTTGGGATTGTTGTATTAAACCTCGACAGGAACGAAGTAAAAGACACTTACATTATTGGCGACGATGGTTTGCCACTGGCTGTTTACGATGTTGACTTTTACAACAACCGCATTTATGCAGCTACCGAAGAAGGCATTTTATGGGCTCCCGAAAGTGGAGCGAATTTGCTGGACTATGCAAGCTGGATAAAAGATGAAAGTATTCCGCATTCAGGAGAGCGTTTTTCGCAGTTGGTGGTACACCAGGGAGTCCTGATCGCCAATTATTCCAACGGTTCATCAGCGAACGATTTGGCTTATATGCTAAATAACGAAACCTGGTCGTCCTATTTTGCAGGGTTGAGCAATGTCATCGAAATGGAGTCGAATGGAAATTTCCTTACCATGACCGCCGATCATGAAATAGCTTTGTTCGAGAACAACCACACAATGCTTGGTAAAATTAATCGCTACGAACTGGATGGTTCGCAAATTACTTATATCTATTCACAAAGTGCTTTGGTTGATGATATTGGTCAGATATGGATAGCAGACAGAAATAATGCTCTTATTCGCTATGACGGAAACTCGTTTGAATCCATCTTTCCGAACGGACCGATTGATAATGAGACTTTTGATCTGGCAATTGGCAGCTCAACTTTGTTTGTAGCTCCCGGAGGAAGAAACGATGCCTGGAATAACAGTTTTACTGCGCCTTATATCAAACGGGTTTCAACGGAAGGCTGGACCAATTTAACAAAAACTGAAATACCGCAATTAACCGGATTCCATGATATTGTATGTATTGCAATCGATCCGTCCGACGATTCACATTTTTATGCAGGTAGCTGGGGTGGCGGACTACTTGAATTTAGAAACGATGAACTGATTAACAGGTATACCAACCTGAATAGTCCGTTACAAACTGCTTTGCCTGATCAGCCAAATGCACCATACGTTAGAATTGGAGGGCTTGATTTTGATTCGAATGGAAACCTTTGGATCAGTAACTTTGCAGTCTCAGGAAATAATCTGCATGCCTTAAGTCCATCCGGCGATTGGGCATCGTTTTCAATGCCTCAGGTATTGGGTAAGCCGCTTGGTAAGTTGTTGGTAAACAAAAATAACGATAAATGGGTGCTGGTGCCCCGGGGTAATGATGCCTATGTTGTAGATGCGACCGGGAGTACAAAAAAACGACTTCTGGTAACGACTTATTTTAGTAACGGGAGCGACGAATATTTCACAAGAATGAGCGATGTTTATTCGATTGCTGAAGATAAAGAGGGTGTAATATGGATTGGAACTTCACAAGGCGTGGCTGTTTACAGTAATCCTTCACGAATTTGGGATACTGAGAATTTTTATGCCACACAGCCCGGTCTCGACCTGAATGACGGTATTTATCATCCGCTGCTTTCGACAGAAACTGTTACCGCAATAGCCGTTGACGGGGCCAACCGAAAATGGCTCGGAACGAGTAGCTCGGGAGTCTACCTCGTGTCAGAGTCAGGTGAGGCAGAAGTGCTGCATTTTACAGCAGAAAACAGTCCCTTGTTATCAAACACAATCAAAGCGATTGCAATTGACGAGGAAAGCGGTGAGGTATATTTTGGCACCGACAAAGGATTAATCTCATATCAGGGTGATGCTATTGGAGGGAAGGACGATTACAGCGGTGTTTATGTGTATCCGAATCCGGTGCGCGAAACCTACGAAGGACCGGTGACCATTACCGGATTGATCTCTGAAACCGACTTAAAGATTACCGATATCGCCGGAAATCTCGTATACAAAACTACTTCGCTAGGCGGACAGGCTGTTTGGGACGGAAGAAACTTAAACGGAAACCGCGTGAAAACCGGTGTGTACCTGGTGTTCTGTAACGATAAACGTGGTGAAGAGACTAAGATTGCAAAGCTTTTGTTTATCCATTAAGGACTGAAGGAATGAGGGACTGAGGCAATGAGGGATTGAAGGATTGATTCGGAGAATGCCTGAATGCAGAAATGCTCTAATGCGTAAATAAAAATTATACGAATAATGAACTCCGTTGCCAATTGCCTACTGTTTTTGCCTACTTTAAACTCTGAACTTTAAACTCTAAACTAAAGTATGCTCGCTGCAACCGAAGGTATAGTTCTGCATCACATTAAATACGGCGAAAGCAGTGTTATTGCCACTATTTTTACAAAGGAATTCGGACGGCAGAGTTTCATTGTTAATGCTTCGCGCAGCCGAAAAGCCAAAAACAAAGCCGGTTTACTTCAGCCCTTGTATTTGCTCGATTTGGAAGTGTATCAGAAACAAAGCCGCGAGATTCAGCGGATAAAGGAATTTAAAAGCCTGAACGCCTATCAGAACATTCCTTTCGATATTGCTAAATCAACTCAGGCCATTTTTCTGGCCGAGATGCTTTACAAAACCATCCACGAACAGGAGAGTTATCCGGAGCTGTATGAATTTATTAAAAGCGCCTTGCTGTATTTCGATCTGATGGAAGAAGGCTGGCAGAATTTTCACCTGTATTTTTTGTTTCGTTTAACTGAATATTTTGGCTTTTTGCCCGATACGCAAAAGGTAGGTTTCGAGTCGTGGTTCGATATGAAAAAAGGAGCAATAGTGCCTTTCGAACCGTCGCATCCCTTGTTCGCCAACAAAGATGTTACTAAATATTTAGTAGAACTATCAGTCTTTAAAATTAGTGAGTTAGAGGCATTCAAAGTGTCGAGAAGTATGCGCGATTCGCTCTTGCAAACGCTGGTTGATTATTACCAACTTCATTTCGAGAATTTAGGTGAAGTAAAATCGCTGAATGTATTGCGCGAGGTATTTCATTGATTCGGATTCATAGCTCCTCGAATATTAATCTGATTAAGTGTTTTTATTTCCAGGCTCAAAATTTCAATATTAAAGGCGTTTGTTTGTCGCTCATTCACGCTGCCCCATCTTCTCAGGAATCAACAACAAAGAAATGTATCAATAGTGAGTGGTTGTCTTATTTCTCCAACTAAAATTGGTTGATGTTGTACCGTTATTCTTTTGGACGCACAGTGTAAAAAAACATTTAAATCATCACCGTCCGAAGTCGGAAAATCGTTTTCCACAACATTTCGAGGTAAATTTACAAGAGTCAACTTTTGATGATGGAAAGAAGCAAACAGGAGGAAATATTCAATTTACTTGCCGCAGCCGGGAATGCAATTGTTGAGGTGTATAACAGCGACAATTTCGACGCTGAGCTGAAAAAGGATAATTCGCCGGTAACCCGTGCTGATAAGGCGTCGAGCCGGATCATCAACCGGGGACTGAATAGCTTGTTTCCTGAGGTTCCTGTTTTGGATGAGGAGACTTCCATTCCGGACTATGAAGTTCGCAGCAAATGGAAAAAGTATTTTCTCGTCGATCCGCTGGATGGAACAAAAGAATTTATAAAGCAAAATGGTGAGTTTTGTATCAATCTGGCACTTATTGAAGGTACCTCTCCGGTAATGGGTTGGATTTTTCAACCGCTTACCGAAACCGGTTGGTTTTGTAAAAAAGGCGAGGGAATTGTTGAGTTCAGCCAAGGAAAAATAAAGCCACTTAAAAAGCCGGAAGTAAAAAGAGATGTTATTCGAATTGCAGCCAGCCGTTCGTTTTTCAAGCCACGAGAGGCGGAGTTGATCGAAAAAATGAAACGCCATTATGCGGTTGAGATTCTGCACTGCGGGAGCTCAAAAAAACAGGTTCAGATGGTGAAAGGCAATGCTGATATGTACCTGAAAGCCGGTCCTTGCTCGGAGTGGGATACCGCTCCCGGACAATTGATGGTGGAAGAGTTTGGCGGGGCAGTCCTACGGCACGATACTTTTGAAACCCTTCGGTACAATCGCAAAGATTTACTCAATCCGCATTTCGTAATGCTTAACGAACGATTGAATATTCCAGGCTTTATCGCTTTTTTGAAAGGCCTTATCCGTGAATAAACAAAATAAAGACTTGTAGTTCAAAAATGATAATGGAACTAACGTTCTCCTCCTTGACAGGAGGAGTGGGTTTTTGTGAGGAAGGAGCAGAAAGTCGAGGTGGTTGAAGAGTTGTAATAGAGAAAGCGCCACCCCGTCAGCGAAATCAGGATTCAATTTTAAAACCAAATTTCGTGTCGCTGACACCCCTCCTCAGGAAGGAGGGGAATTGTTCGTGATTTGAAACTTTATTTTGTGTTTAGCAGGCTCCAAATATCTTTAATATTTATTTGCTACTCTTATTTTGTCCATTTAGTTATAAGGTATTAACTTACTTCGAAAAAGAATGATGCGAAAAAGATTACCACTTTTAATTGTTCTAGTACTGGCTGCCCTGGTTTTTACAGGCTGCGCCACACAGTCGTTCGAAAACATTGGAAATCCACCCGGATTCTTAAAAGGGCTACTTCACGGATTTATTTTATTGTTCAGTTTTATTGCCAGTTTGTTCACAGATTACGAGATCTACGCCTTCCCGAATGCAGGTGGTTGGTACAATTTTGGCTACTTGTTGGGAGTTATGCTATTTTTTGGCGGAGGTGGAGCCAAAGCGAGGTGCTAAGCGTGATAATGGGCTGTCGATAAATTTCGAGTTGCAAACAACATCATGTGCAAAACTTGCGTTCTTTTCGAAAGCAGTGCGCAGGCTTTCTGCGTATATTCGCTGAGTTCAATGATAGAAAATTAAAAGAGATGAAAAGGATAACACTTTTATTCGCAGCCTTTATTTTGGTATTTTCAGCGTGTAAAACCATTAAGCAACCTGCTCAGTCGGAATACACGACCGACAATACAGCTCCAACTAAAGTTTTTACAGTGCCCGGTTCTGAAACAACAACTGCGGTTGAAAAACCTGCCCCACCGGTTGTTGACGAGAAACCGATTGCCATTCGTAAAGAACAGGTTTCGTTTACCGATCAGCAGGATAAAGTAAAAAACGAAGGAAACACTTATTTTGTAATACTTGGTTCTTTCAGCCAGTTGGAAAACGCAAAGAATTACCGCACTACTTTACTGAATGAAGGTTTTACACCCATCATTCTGCACAGTGAAACGGGTTATTACCGCGTTTGTGTAAACTCTTACAAGAACGAAACAGAAGCTCGTAGCAGGGTCGCACAGATCAGACAGGCTTTTGAAAAATATTCCGATGTTTGGCTATTAATTAAGGAATAATTCTAACGAATTACTTGAATTTTTGGCGCCGCGTTTTGCGGCGTTTTTTGTTTGGCGAAATTTGTTGGTAAATCCGGTACGGATTCGATTGTAGTAACTCAATCGATATCACTCCCAAATGGAACTCTGTAAGAGTTCGATAGCGAATAACCCTGCCAAAAATCCTATTATCCAACCCATACAGGGGTGTTGTACATATCCTGCATTTCATTTTACTAAAAGCCAACGAATACTGCGTTGTTCAAATCTCGACAATACATGAAATGAAAATTCAATTACAGGTAATCCACCTGCAACAGAACTAAAGTCCAGGTAGCGAATTGAATATCCCCAGGCTTAAGCCTGGAGTTAATGAAAGCCGGGTATTTCAGGGGCTTTAGCCCACAATGGAATTTTATCCGACGCGAATGAAAACATTAAAAAACTATAAAATCAAACACTGACCGGCTCAGTGCGTTATTATAGGTACGATAATTAAAAATCAATGCTAATTTTGTAATCCGTTTAGAAACAGGATACCTATTAAAAACAACGCAATACATGGCAATGGATGAAAAACAACTCTTACTCGATCAGCGCTATTTGAAAATGGCTGATATCTGGGCACAGAATTCTTATTGTAAACGCCGACAGGTTGGAGCCTTGATCGTAAAGGATAAAATGATCATTTCGGATGGTTACAATGGCACTCCTTCGGGTTTTGAAAATGTTTGCGAGGACGAGAATAATGTGACCAAACCTTATGTTTTGCATGCCGAAGCAAACGCCATTACCAAGGTGGCTAAATCGGGTAACAGTAGCGATGGAGCTACATTGTATGTTACCTCGTCGCCGTGTATGGAGTGTTCGAAGCTCATCATCCAGGCCGGAATTAAACGCGTTATTTTCACAGAGAATTACCGCATTGAAGACGGGATTAACCTGCTAAAACGAGCAGGTATAGATGTAAGCCAGGTGGATATTTAATTTGAAAAGAAAGCCATGAACAAGAAAACAGTTATACTTATTCCGATTCTTATTGCCCTTTCGGTTGCTACCGGAATACTGATCGGGAATATGTTAAAAAAGAATGCCAGTCCGGTATTCACCGGGATGAATTTCTCGCACCCCAATAAAATAGCAACCATCCTTGATCTTGTGGATCAGGGTTATGTCGACAAGATAAATACCAGTGATATTATTGAAGAGACCATTCCCGAGATCCTGAAAAATCTCGATCCGCATACCACTTATATTCCTGCCCGCGACATGCAGGAAGTTCAGGAAGAAATGCAGGGGAACTTTTCCGGCATAGGTGTTCAGTTTTCGGTTATGGACGACACGGTGAGGGTGGTAGAAGTAATTTCAGGTGGCCCGTCGAGTAAGGTGGGCATACTGCCGGGCGACCGGATTGTTACTGTTAATGATTCAGTTATTGCAGGAGTAGATGTTGAAAGCAACACAGTGCTTTCTTTGCTCCGTGGAGAAAAAAACACAAAAGTAAATGTTGGAGTAATCCGAAAAGGATACGATGGTGAACTGGATTTTGAGATCACTCGCGGCGATATTCCGATTTACAGCGTCGATGTTGCTTATATGATCGACAATGAAACCGGGTTCATCAAAATCAGTCGTTTTGCCAATACTACTTACGACGAGTTTATGGAAGGCATGGAAAAGCTTCAGGCTGCAGGTGCTCAGAAGGTAATTATCGATTTGCGTAATAATCCCGGGGGCTCTTTGGTTGGTGTGCTGCAAATGGTGGATGAGTTTCTGCCGGCCGGCGAACCGATTTTGTATACCGAAGGATCGCATCAGGCCAGGAAAACGTACAATGCATCATCGCGAACCAGTTTTGGTGACATTGGTGTGTATGTCATGATCGATGAATTCTCGGCATCGGCAAGCGAGATCTTTGCCGGAGCCATGCAGGATAACGACCGCGGAATTGTTATTGGTCGTCGTTCGTTTGGTAAAGGACTGGTTCAGGAGCAAATTCCTTTGATGGATGGCTCGGCCCTGCGTCTTACTGTAGCCCGTTTTTACACGCCCAGCGGACGTTGTATTCAGAGCTCGTACGAAGACGGAAACGAAGAGTATTACAACCACATTTACGAACGTTTTCATAACATGGAACAGCTGGTAGCCGACAGCATTCATTTTGTCGATTCGCTAAGGTACGAAACGAAAGGCGGCCGCGTGGTTTATGGCGGCGGCGGCATTATGCCCGACTTTTTCGTTCCGGTTGATACCACCGGAAATTCAGAGTATTTCAATAAGATCTACCGCCGTGGTTTGATTTATACCTACGCATACTCTTATGCTGATCAGCACCGTGACGAGTTGTCGGCATTTACCACCGGCGACGAGATCAATCGCTATCTGGATACGCAAAACGCCATGGACGATTTTATGGCTTATGCCGAGGAAAAAGGAGTGAAAAAAGATGCTGCCGGATTGAAAGAGTCAGGTGAACTTATAAATACGCAATTAAAGGCTTACATTGCCCGAAATATCATCGGGGAGGAAGGTTTTTACCCGATCATCAAAAACATCGATAAAACATTGCTGCGGGCCATCGATATTTCACGACAGAATCTGTTGGTGCAGAATATTGTGGCTACCGATTCGGTTGTAAACGTGCCACGATAAGGGTAAAATAAAAATCGGTATCACTTTTTTTGTTCCGAAAAGCAAGAAATTGTTTTTGCTGAACGACGGTAAAATGGTTTTCAGCCAGTAAATGTTGAATGTAATTCAGGCTGTGCTTGTAGGTTAATACACCCGATTCTGTTTCCTTTTCCCAGACACCTGTTTCTATTTCTATCAACTTTTCGGTATTTCCGGCTTCTTCAAAAGTAAAGGCGAACACAGCATTGGGCTTCAGCAAACGTTTTACTTCGTTAAAAAGCGGTTCTATGGGATTTATAAGATGGAATACTCCGTTTGAAATGATGGCGTCGAATTTGTTTTCAAGCGGATAGGGAACTTGCTCAAGATCGTGACAGATCAATCGATCGCCAATGTTTTTGTTGCGGCACTGTTTCAGCATCTTCTCCGAACCATCAATTCCGGTAATCGCATGCCCGGCTTCGGAAAAGCGGCGTGCACTTTCGCCGGTGCCAATTCCAAGATCTAATAGTTGTGAAGGAGTGCTTAATTCAGCGTCAAGCAGTTCGAATAAAACCTGTGGTCCGGTCCAGTTATTCTGAAGTACTGACGCATCGTAATCAGCTGCAAAATCATCGGCCAGTTGAAGGTTTTTACCCGGCATTATTTCGAGATATCCAACATGCGTTTGATCGGCACCTGTGCTTTTTCAATTACATCCATTGGCAAACTCACTTCCGGTTGTTCGTGTTTCAGGCACACATAAAGCTTTTGCAAGCTGTTTAATTTCATGTACGAGCAGTCGTTGCAGGCACAGGTTGAATCGTTCGATGGCGCAGGAATAAACGTCTTATCGGGGCAAGCCTTGGTCATTTGGTGCAGGATGCCGCTTTCGGTTGCTACAATGAACTTTTTGGCTTCGCTCTTCTGTACATAATTCAAAAGAGCAGTAGTAGAGCCAATGTGTTTGGCCAGCAAAAGCACCGGCTTTTCGCATTCCGGGTGAGCAATAAATTCTGCATCGGGGTACTGATCCATCAGTTCCACGATCTTTTCTACTGAATATTGTTCGTGAACCATACAGGCGCCGTCCCAAAGTACCATACTTCGGCCGGTGATGCTGTTGATGTAATTCCCCAGGTTTTTATCAGGGGCGAAGATCAGTTTCTGATCTTTCGGAAAGCTTTCAACGATTTTAGCTGCATTGGCCGAAGTGCAAACAATGTCGGACATCGTTTTCAATGCTGCTGTTGCATTGATATAAGTTACCACTTTGTGGTCGGGATATTGTGCCTTAAAGGCAGCAAATTTATCTGCAGGAGCTGATTCAGCCAACGAACAGCTGGCTTTCAGATCGGGGAGGATCACCTTTTTATTCGGATTGATGATTTTGGCTGTTTCGGCCATAAAGTGTACGCCGACGAATACGATCATCTCGGCATCGGTTTCGGCAGCTGCCTGAGCCAGTCCCAAACTGTCGCCTACATAATCGGCAATGTCCTGCAGCGGTCCGTCAACATAAAAGTGGCTAAGAATGACTGCGTTCTTCTCCTTTTTCAGCCGCTTAATTTCTTCTGCCAACTTCACTGAAGGATCGATGGTTTCATCGATAAATCCCTTCTCTTCCAACATTTGATCTATTTGTAGCTGTTCCATCTCTTTCCTGAATTTCCCTGATAAACAGGGCGCAAAATTATAAATTCCTTTAAAAAAAACAGCAGCTACATGTAAATGTTTGGTTTTGAAGCATAAAAAAAGCCGCACAAGGCGGCTTTCGTATCTACTCCATTAAGTTATAATGTACGAATATTAATTACTTACATGGCTGAAATAAAAACCATGAGAAAGCTGAGGTGATCCATTATAGGAACCCTTTGCTGCAATCATGGTTAGTGTATCACCCACTTTAATGCCCTTGTCGGATAACAGATATTTTCTATCGTCGCCGGTTGCACCCCAACCCGGATAACAACCATATGCGTATATTTCACCACTATCGTCTTGCAAATAAAGGTTACCGTAAGTTTCACTGGTAATCGATGTAATTTTACCTGTTACCATAAAGTAGGTGTTGGCATCGTCAGGTTTAGCCAGCACTTCTGCAATAGTAGCAGGAGTCACAGGAATAACTTCTTCCAAAACAGAGCCACTTACCTGAGGAGATCCATTATATGCTGCACGTTTCCCAACAATTGTGATAATGTCGCCTTCTTTTACGCCTGCGTCGGCAAAATCCTGAATTTTATATACATATGTTTCTCCAGAGAAATCGCTCAGGTATAATTTGCCCGATGAAGCATCGGAAAGACTTGCTACAACACCTGTCAAACGATATGAAGTGTTGCTAACATCAGCTGCAAGGAATTCTGCAATACTTACTTCTAAAATCGCTCCCGCCTGGCTCAGCGAAGTTTGTGCGCTATAGTTTTTAGTTCCGTCGGTAGTCTTGAAGGTGAGTGTAGTCTCACGATCTCCACCAGAATTAGCTTCGGCTTTGAATGTCACAACAGTATTAGTACCTGCTGACTGGATAGAAGAAATTGATAACCAGGATGCGGCATCATCAGGAATTTCAACAGAAACACCTTGTCCTTTGCAGGTAAGGTAAGCTGTAAATTCACCGCCTTCAAGAGGTAGCGCTGCGTTTGCTACCGAATCAACTTTCACCAGCGATTTATTGATGCTGATAACTGTTACATTTACCAACTCTACAGTTCCATTGTAAGTAGTTTTTGGTCCCTGAACAGTAATTTCATCACCTACCTCAAGTCCCCAACTTAAAAAGTTTTTCTCTCCACCTTTTGAATCAAGAGTACCATAGATATAAATAGAACCAGTTTCATCTTCCAAATACCAGTTACCGTAAGTTGTATTAGCTATTGCTGTACAAACTCCGGTTACCTGATAGGTCTTGCTGTCAGGTCCGGCAATTACGTCAGCACATGTGGCAGATGAAATTGTTGCCAAACCCTGGATGATATTTATGCGCTGAGTTTCGTTTTCGGTTTTAATTAAAACTTCTGCCGTACGACCATCTAAGGCTGATTCTGCCGAAAATGTAAGCGTTGATTCACCGGCACCGCCAGATGTTGAGGAAATAGTCAACCAAGTGGTAGTATTCTCGATTGTCCAGCTTTCTTTAGCTGTTACAGTAATGGCTGTAGAACCGCCATCTACAGGGATGGACACGTAAGATGACGATACCTGAATTCCATCAAGCAATGTCATTGTTTCTTCATCGGTACAGCTTGTCATTAAGGCAAGTAGTGCAATGAAAAATGGAAATATGTTTTTTAATTTCATAATTGTCAGTGCTTTTAAATTAATTGAAAATATACTTGATACCGATTAATGCATACCAGGTTTGACCCAACGAGTAGTTTGGTGTAAAAGTTTTGGTATCACCATGGATTGAAGCAGGTGTAGAGAATGTAGCCACACCGTCAGCATCAACACCTTCGTATTTGAGGATACGAGCTTCTGAGCCAATTTCCGGGTTCAAATGTTTACTTACACCCCAGCTGGAGTTGAACAGGTTCATCACGTTTTTGATATCAAGGCTAAGTTGCAGTTTGTGTTGGCTATTGCCTGCTTTAACAGCAAAATCATGTTTGTAACCCAAGTCCACGCGATGTACCCACGGAGAGTAAACGCTATAGGCTTCAGCATATTTGCCTTGTTGATCCTTCAAATAATCATCGGAATGCACATAGTCCATAAAACGAGTTTGATCGTCTGCTGAAACAAAGCGGAACTCATTTTTGGCCACTTCATCGTCAGTTGGAACATAAATTGCATCGTAGTTGTAACCGTCACTGTTGATGTCGTTAACCGTCATGTATGAATAGTTATATCCACCGCGCCATCCTTCATAGATAATACTAAAGTGGTTGCCACCTTTGTCGTGGGCAGTAAGCGATGCAACAAGACGATCGGGTGTAGTGTATTGCGAATTGTGCAATTTGATGTTGTTAGGACCTTCTACTGTTGGAACGTATGTAAATGCTGATTCAGCATTCGATCCCGGCATTCCGGTTACATCTTTAGCAACTGTATGCGTATAAGCAGCCATCAGGCTGATCCAATCTGCTGGTCTGGCATTAAGTGTGATGTTGCCCGACCAACCATAGCCCCGGTCTGTATTTTCCAATACAAAGGCTTTTGTGGCGGTACGATAACCGGCAGGATAAATCGGACGATTGTCAACACCGTTGAATCGGGCGAAACCACCTACATTTGGAATACTCCAGTCAGAAATTGAAACACCGTTGATTGTTTTATTGTAAATTCCTTCTACCGTTACAGAGAATGGGAAAGATGTTTTGAATGCGTAATCAACAGCAAGTGACGATTTCCATACTTGAGGCATTTTGAAGTTTGGATCAACAGCTGCAATGGCAGAAGGAACAGTTCCGTCTTCAGGAGAAATAGTTGAAGGATATCCCAATGATATTAACTTATCGTAAAGCGCAGCAATATTAGCATTTCCGTTAGCATCAGTTACAAGACCACCGGCAAATTCATCCATTGTGAAACCATTATTCCCAGCATTTCTTGCATTTATTTGTGCCTGGTATTGAACCATACCGCCATTGGTTGGCATGTTGGTGAAGAATACAAGTGGTAAGTTACCAGAGAAAAGACCGGTACCTCCACGAACTTTCAAGCTCTTATCGCCAAATGTATCCCATACAAAACCTATGCGGGGAGAGAATATGATATTTGCATCAGGCCATTTTCCTGTATCGATATTACGACCGTTATAATCGATGGCAGCGATAGCATTGTTTGTGATCAGGTCGCTATTGTTGAAGAAAAGCCCATCAATACGAAGTCCATACGAAAGTTTGAAATTTTCAGTAAGGCTCCAATCATCTTGCCCGTAAACACCAATTTTGTTTGTTCTTATGCGAGCTGCAGGATTGCTCTCACCGTCGTAACCATAAGTTAAGTTTACAATTTCAGGTGTTCCTTCGTTCAGGAAGTCATCAAGACTTGTGTAGCGATAGTATCCGGTACCATTACGCATATACGAGTTATCAGCCATTTTATACTCGAAAGCAACACCGCCAACAATTTTATGATTACCTAAATAATAGGTCATTTCATCTTTAATGTTCACTACGTTATTGTGAACGCCATTGTTCCAGGTAAATAGCTCGTAACCCAATGAGAGGTAGGCCTGTCCGTCCTTCAAAATGTCGATAAAAGGAAATTCGTTAGAATTTGTTCCGCGAATATCGTCAAGTTTAGAGTAGGTTGCCAGGAATTGGTTAGAGATGTTATCCGATAAACGACTGTTTAAGTCAAAAGAGAATGAATGAACAAGGTTGTCCATCGAATACATTGAGTTGGCATATGACATTGAAGCTTTTGACATCCTTGCTTCTGACATACGTGTACCAGCATCCATTGAAGAAGCATTGGGAGATCTCCATGAAGCATTCTTGGTGTAGTTGTAACGTAGCGCTAAACGATGCTTGTCTGTGATGTTCCAATCCAAACGAGCAAGCAATTTTTTGTTGCTTTCATCTGCAGGGAAACTTGTAAAAGATCCCGTTTCATATCCATATTTATTTTTTACAAAATCAGAAACTGTCTGAAGATCGCTTTCTGTTGTGCGGGAGATAAAATTGTCCGGATCAGCAACACCATCAGTTGAAGCTCTCCAACGATTGGCAATTGTTGGTGTTTCCGACATTTCAGCGTTAACGAAGAAGAACAGTTTGTTCTCGATAATCGGACCACCTAAAGTGAAACCGTAGGTTGTATTACGGTCTTTTTCACGTGCTCCTGCAATTAGTTGACCATCAACAGCATCACCGCGCATGTTTTCATTTTTGTGATAAACGTAAGCGCTACCTGTGAATGTATTTGTACCCGATTTTGTAATAGCGTTTACACCACCACCAATAAAGTTAGTTTGACGAACATCGTATGGCGCGATTACAACCTGTAATTCTTCGATAGCTTCAATAGAAATTGGATTGCCACCACCAGGAAGCGCATCACTCAAACCGAAGTTATTGTTGAAATTAGCTCCATCCACAGTAAAGTTAGCCGTACGGCCATCCGTGCCGGCAAAGCTCATCCCATTTCCACCATAAGGTGAAAGGCGGGTAATGTCTGAAATGCTGCGATTCACTGTGGGCAAATTAGCTATCTGGTCGTTTGTGATATTGGTCACTGCTCCCGTTTTCTCATTAGAGAACTTTGTGCGGGTGGCCGAAACAATAACTTCATCTAACGATAATGTTTCTTCCGAGAGTACAACATTCATTACATAGTTTTCACCTAAACTCAAAGTAATGTTGTTTTGCGTGTATGCACCATAGCCAATGAAAGTAACTTTAACAGTGTAAGGCCCTCCTACACGCATACCGTTTAGGAAGAATCGGCCCTCCAGGTTGGTTACAGTACCATAAGTTGTTCCTGAAGGTGTGTGTGTAGCAATCACCGTTGCACCGATTACAGCTCCATCAGCATCAGAAACACGTCCACCCATACTGGAAGTGGTTACCTGTGCTTGAACTTGTGATATGATAATTGTAATAAACAATATCACACCTACAAAAATTCTAATTCTTTTCATAAAACTTTTGATTTGGATTAATATAAATTTGAGAATAAATATTTTGCTATAAGGTATTGCATGTTTGAATTTGAAGTACGCCAATGGTGCTGGCAGAGTTTTCCAATTGTGTATTTGCTTTTTTCATAGAACCATTCTTTTTGAATAAAGAATAAATATTGAATTTCAATGTAATTCCGTAATAAAAGTTATCCCGGTTTGAAGTAGCATTTTGGTAGTTAACACCCTTGTGGTGTGTAATAAGTATCTAAACCAAATCTCAAAAGGATACATGTGCTTCATTTTTATTATCCCGATCTTTAGTCCATAAATCTCTGGCAAAAGAAAGTTTTCTTTTTCTATTTTATATTAACAGGAAGTTAAATTATATGTTAATATAATATCCCCAGCTCATCCTTAATTCATCAACTAAAATTCATATTAAACAAAGGGATAAGCAAATAAAAAGTAGCTTAGTTGTTAAACAAATGATCAGAGTTGTTAACAGCTTATCAAGAGATTATAAACATTAGTGGCAGAGCTTTTCGCCGTTTTGAAGGTGTCATTATAATTATATTGTTAAACAAAATTTTGATTAGCCCCTTCATTCATAAAAAATAATAATCTAACGAAATGATGTTAACGTTCAGTAGCAGAGGCAAATGAAGTTTATTCATTGCACATTTCTAATAAAAATATGGTACTATGTGTTGCATGGTACTAATAAAAAGATATATATTTGTAATGCAAACAACGATGTAAAGCTTGGTAATATTTTAAAAAAAGTTCTTTACGGTTGTAACGAAGGCAAAAAGGAATCGTCCTAATAGTACAAAAGCACTGAAAATAGATTCAGCGAAAACAAGAAGCAAAACAGAAACAAAAACAAGAAACAATGAAACGAGCATTCAGAAAAATTCAAAGCCATGAAAACAATTTTGATTGCAAGTTACATCCAGTACAACAGAAAGCTAAAATTTAAACAAGATGAAAACAAAAAACAATGTTCAAAAAGCAGTTCTGAGATTTGCCGCAGTAGTTATTAGTTTTGTATTGATAAGCTACACGGTGAGCGCACAGGATTTCTGGAAACGATTTCTTGAAAACAGCAGCTTCGGACACATTGCTATGGCAATGGTCGATAGTGGCGAAGCCACGGAAGCATCGGCAGAAAATGCCGCTGGTGTTGAGTTCTTTTATGAAACCGAAATGGAAACTCGCCTCGAAATGGAGTCCTGGATGACAAGTGAGTCGAATTTTGCGGTTTCGGCCTTTCATGTAGAAGAATTAAGCGACAAGTCAATGGAGCTGGAATACTGGATGTTAGATCAAAACTTATTTCAAACATCTGTTGAAACTGAATCGGCACTTCAGCTTGAAGAGTGGATGGTTTCGACTGATGTTTGGAATATTTAACAGAACGGGGAGAAAACAGGAAAATCAACTAAAGAGGGACAGATAATGAAGATTGAAAACACAAAAGCTCAAATGCGTAAGGGGGTATTGGAATATTGTATTCTGCTTGTTTTGGATGGCAAGCCACTCTACGCCAGCGACATCATTGAATCGTTAAAAGCCGCAAAAATGATTGTTGTTGAAGGTACCTTGTATCCGCTTTTAACTCGTCTGAAAAACGACGGATTACTGGCTTATCGATGGGAAGAATCTACCCAGGGGCCGCCGCGGAAGTACTATGAACTGACCGATACCGGAAGGACTTTTCTTGGCGAACTGGAAGGTTCATGGACCGAATTGGTGATGGCAGTCGATAAAATAAAATCCAATAAAGCATAAGCAAAACCCGAAAATTTCAAACAATAATCAAGATGAAGAAGACATTCACAATTAATATAAGTGGTACAGTTTTTCACATTGAGGAAGATGCGTACGACATACTTCAGAAGTATTTGATCAACCTGAAAAGTCATTTTGGAAACGATGATGAAGGAAAGGAGATTTTGTCTGATATAGAAGCGCGGATTGCCGAAATATTCAGCTCAAAAACCAGCGAAGATAAAAAAGTAATTACGGTTGAATGGGTGGACGAAGTGGTTAAGACCATGGGAACTCCTGAGGATTTTGCCGAAGAAGGAGGCGAAGAAGAAGAAAGTATCGCTGCGGAAGCTAAGCGCAAACGTCGTTTATACCGCGATCCTGACCATCGTGTGTTGGGTGGCGTTTGTGGTGGTTTGGGCGCTTATTTCGGAATGGATCCGGTGGTTCTGCGTATCATTTTTGCAATATTATTTTTTGTTACTTTCCCGGCAGGACCTATTGCATACATTATCTTATGGATTGCAGTTCCAAAAGCAATAAATACTGCGCAGCGCCTTGAAATGCGGGGGCAGGAAGCTACGGTAAAAAACATCGAAAAATCGATAAAGGAAGAAGTAAAGGAAGTAAAAGAGAGTTACAAAAAATTTAAGGAGTCGGATACCTACTCTAAGGGAAAAAAATCGATGAAAGGAGCCGGTGATGTTGCTTTTAATATCGTGAAAGTAATCCTTAAGATTTTTGTGATCATTTTTGGTGTGATCCTGCTTCTGTCAGGTTTCTTCGGATTACTCGGGCTTATTTCTTCGATGGTTATTGGTCATTCATTTGTTTCAGGCTTGCCAATGATTTGGAGCCCGGAAGTATATATGCCTGATTTCCTGAATTATTTTGTTGAGCCCGGAACTGTTACGCTTGGTCTAGTGCTTGTAGGTATTCTGATTGGAATTCCTTTGCTGGCCATGCTGTTTGCAGGAACTAAGCTGGTGTTTCGTTTTAAATCGAACAATGCAGCCATTGTTTTGAGTATGATCGGAGTGTGGTTTGTTTCGCTCATTGTTCTCTTATCGATTTCAGCAGCGCAGGTGAAACACTTTAAAGATCGCTCTTCGGTAACCTCGACCAAAGTGATTGATTGTGATTCGTGCGAAACACTTTATTTAAATATTGCTGAGAATAAATACGAAGACTACGCCGAGCTCGATTGGGACATCGAAGGTTTTAGTGTGTATATGGTAGATGGCGACGAGGTATTTGTCGGCGAACCTGAGTTGGATGTAGTTCGTTCTAATTCTGATGAGTTTACAGTAGCCGTTAAAGGAGTATCGCGTGGCAAGTCGAGAGATGAAGCCAAAGAATACAGCCAGGATATTGTATACAACTTTACCGTTAATGATTCAACAATTGTTTTCGATCCTTATTTCTTTTTAGGCGAAACCGATAAGTGGCGTAACCAGGAAGTGTATATAACGGTAAAAGTTCCCGAGGGAAAATCCATTTATTTGGGAGAAGGAATGCAGAAGATCATTCACGACATTGAAAATACCTCGAATACCTGGGATCGTGATATGGTTGGGAAATATTGGGAAATGAAGCCGGAAGGCCTGACCTTAAAAGAAGCCAACTAATTACTTAAGATCATTCGAATGCCATAATGCGGAGACACAAAGTTTGATTTGAATGTAATCTTTTTTAAAGCTTTGCGTCTTCGTATTATTCATTCATATTTTTAAACTTTTTCTCATGAAAACAATAACAACACTTTTTTTTGCGCTCGGGCTATTGTTGTCGAGCCTCCTTGCAATGTCGCAAAGTAAAGCCGATAAGATTTATGATGCTTTTGATAATAAAGATGGTGTTACCAGTTTTACGTTCACGAAAGACATGACCGATGCTTTTAACATCGATCTTGGTGATGACGGTGAAGAAAAGAAAGTGTCCGGCGATTTACAGAAAATCAGGTTCCTGTCCTATAATCCTGAGAAAGGAGATATGTCGGGAGAAGCGTTTTTGAAAAAGGCGGTTTCGATGCTTCCTTCGCAGTATAAAAAATACGAAGATGAAGAAGACGATTCAAATGCTGAAATTTGGTTACTCGGAAAAGGTAAAAAGTATAAAGAGTGTCATGTTTTTCTTCATAATGATAATTCGTCAGGAAACAGTTTCCTTGTTTCGTTCTATGGCGATTTTACGGTTAACGATCTGGAGGGCTTAAAAGCTACCGGAAAAGGTTTTTCAAAATAGCTTGGCAGGAGCCTAAAAATTTCTCAATAAAACCCCTCTTTTATAAATAATTTCGAAAGTAAAACCCCATGTGTCCCATTATGGCAAAATATCCCGTATGTGGAATTTGCCGTTAGGGGTGCTGTCTCAAATTACTTATTTTCATATCGATTTTAAATTGCTATACTGGAGGTTGATAATTGTGTGACTTGCTGGTTAACAGGATTATATTTATTAGGACTGGTTCTAAATAGGGTATGGTCGTCAACAAAATTTGTGCACGTTTGTCAATTAGGTATTTGGTCGTTTTGAGCAATGTCTCATTTTGATTTTTAGTGTGAGCGGCTTGATACGATAATGCATAGTTAAAGGATGAGAATGAAAACGATGTGATTGTAAAACAAGTTTTGGGACAAATTTGAATTGCGCAAAAGATAAGATAAAGTTAAGTTGTGTTGTTTTGACCAATGTTTGGTCGTGGGATACCATAAAGGGTCAACGGTTCCACGCATGGAATCATGTCTGGTATAGTGTCGTACGCTCATTTAAATTCAATTGGCTTATCCTGTTGGCACTGATATTTATGGGGACTCTTGCTTTTGCTCCATTTTCGGCAAAGGCGGCAGCAGCTAAAGCTCCGGGAGGGAGTTCCACAATTATTAGCACTTATACTACCTGGACAAACAATATTCCCAGTTTTGGTCCCAAGGATACACTTATAATAAACGATACTTTAATTATAAATTCCGACTTTACCTTTTCTGGTGCCGTTTTTACCATTAACATGGGTGCTGTTTGCATCATTTATGGCGATCTAATAATTAAAAACAAAATTGACCTTAGCATTGGTGCACATCTTCTTATTGCAGGTGATCTTAACACAACGGGTTCACAGTTTACTGCGCAGGTAGACACAACTGCTGCAATTTACATACTTGGAACGGTTTCAACCGACATTGCCGGGTTGCAGTGTGGTGATCCCGCATCTTATATTCCTCATTCCGGAGATACATGTAATTACGGGGATATTATTTCCATGGAAGACAATGAGAATGATAGCACTGGTGTTTATGATCTCTTTGTTTCAGGGGATGTGAATAAAGGAGTAACCCCGGTTTATTCAGAATTGTGTGGAGGAGAAACGGTTACAATTTCTGCAATAAATGAAACAGCTGATGCTTATCAGTGGTGCGACTCCAGCGGGGTTGAAATCCCGGGTGAGACGAATTTTCAATTCAATGTATCACAGCCGGGTGAGTATTTTGTCAAAATTATTGAAGGAACAACTACGATTATATCGCACAGGGCAAAGGTTGCTGGTGCTTCTGCATTTGCAGTAATAACTGGAAATAATGGTCCTGTGTGTTCGGGGGATAACGTAATTTTTAACCTCTCCGGAACTTCGGAAGCCATTATTTTTTATTCGCTCAATGGTGTTCAGGATTCAACGGTCTTGTGGGGGGGGGCAGTTGATATACTTATTGCCGGCGCTTTAACGAATCAGGTACTAACATTGGATTCAATTATTACTGAAAGCTGTAACAGTGCTTTGGTTGGAATTAGTGATATGGCATCAGTTGAAGATACCATAAAACCAATATTTTTAAGTTGCCCAGTGGATATGTTGGTCGATAGCGACGATTCTCTATGTGGTGCAGAAGTTAATTACACAATCCCTACTGCCTCTGATAATTGTATAGTTGAAAGCATCACATTAATTGAAGGCTATTCTCCCGGTGATACTTTTCCGCTTGGTAACACTTTAGTTAGCTACGAAGTGTCGGATGCTGCAGGAAATAAAGATACCTGCAGTTTTTATGTTTTGGTTTCAGATATAAATCCTCCGGTTTTTAGAACTGGAATTCGTGATACTGTTACTTTTGACAATACTCCCGGAGAATGTGGATGGGTAATTAATCCTGGCAGTTTGCCTCAGCCAACTGCGATCGATTATTGTTCGACCGTAACGATTACTCGAACATCACAAGACACTAGTTGGACAGTTTTTCCGATTGGTATTACTCCCATAAGTTTTCAGGCAAAGGATTTGTCTGGTAATTCCATAACTGATACAATTTTTTTGCAGGTTGTTGATTCAGAGCTCCCAACCATTGATACTTGTCCCGATGCAGTTTTTTCCACTCCATTTGATACAATCATTAATGTCTTTTCATTGGTGCCCATCGAAGTAAATGACAATTGTCCCGGAGTTTCAAAAAGTTCCAATCCAATTACAGTTGATTTGTCCGTAATTGATGTCGTTCCGGTAACGACAATAGCTTATGATGCTAGTGGAAACACTGAGTCATGTAGTTATTTCATTACTGTGCAGGATTATACTCCAATTGAAACAGAACCTGATTTAGATACCGTGTGTACCGGGTCAACCATCGCATATGCATATAATGATATATGGGGGAGTAAATCAAAATGGATAGTAACCGGACCGGATGCTACAATCTCTGATCCGAATTCGCAAGCAACAGATATTACGTTTAATGCACCTGGAACATACGTTATTAAGGCCAAGATTCAGGAAAGTGGTCAGCCTGCTTTTTATATAGATTACATGACGGTTATAGATACAGATGGATCAACAATTGCCGATGTTTCGATCAGTGTCTCACCGTCAGCTTCAGTATGCGACAGTACAGAAGTAACTTTTAGTGCGACCCCCGTTAATGGAGGAACGAATCCTGCTTATCAATGGATGATTAATGGAGTAACAGTGCCGGGCGAAACCTCCTCCGTATTTGTTAGCTCGGCCTTGAACGATGGAGATGTTATTTCGTGTGAAATGATAAGTAGTTTGATTTGTGTGAGTAATAGTCCCGATACTTCAAATACAATCACCATAAATAGTTATCCAATCCCCTCAATAACATTAGAATCGAATATCGCAGAAACGTGTTATGCAGAAGGAAATGGCAGCTTGAGTTATACTGCGATCAGTGGTGGTGCAAACCGCTATAGTATTGATTATGTTGACAATGATATACCAGATGTAACAAACGTTGCTCTTTCGGGAGGCAGTATTTTGCTTGTTTTTCCTTCGGATAAAAATCCTGGATCTTATAGTGCAACACTTACAGTAGATAATAGTGTTACTGGATGTGTTAGCGGTGCATATAATATTTCAATCGTAATTAGCGAATTACCATCTACCGGAGAAATAATACCCGATTAATTAAAACACAACTATAAAAACTAAAAAATGAAAAAGATTTATACTTACTTAATCGCGACAGCAGCACTGATGATAATTAGTGCAGCAGCAATGGCACAAGGTGGTCAGAATCCACTTGTAGGCTCAACGCATTATTACAAAGTAGTTCCCGGCAAATCGGGGAATACGTTTCAATGGTCGGTTACCGGGGGAGTAGCAGGAACTGATTATACAATAAATTCGGCCTCTACAACTACCGATTCCTTAAATATTACCTGGTTGACGAAGGTGGGGAATCCGCATAAAATAATTTTTCAGGAAACTGATGCTACAACAAACTGTATAACAACCAAAGAGCTTACCCTGAATGTAGTTGATAATACATTTGATGTGAGTATTGCTTCTCCCGATGATGAGTGTAACAGCGCAACTGATACCACAGATGCCAACAATAATTTTACAACAACTGATTTTAGCGTAAGCATGGTCAGTGGTAGTACCACATGGAATCCGAATTGGGAAATTACATTTAACGTAGCTTCTGGTAATATTGCTTCAACAATTGATGATGTTTCGTCTACTTCAGGTACATTAACAGATAATGGAGGCGGATCTTTCACGTTAACTGGGATTACTTCAGCATCTGGAGAAGGAGCTGCAACCATTTCTGTAAGAGTTGCAGGTAGTGCATTTGATGAATTAAGTGCCGTTGTGGAAATTACCGAAGCAAAAGAACTTGATTACAATACTCCCGACAAGGATACCAACGATTGGACCGCAACAGGAATCATTAATCCCATACCAAATACCTCAAGCATTATAACAGATTAAAAAACTGTCAAGAATTTAATAATCTCACTAAAAACAATCATTATGAAAAAGTTGATTTTACTTTTTTTTGCGGTCGTAACGACCGCGATGAGCGCGAATGTTTTTGCGCAAAGCACCGGAACGAAACCGGCTCCGGGGGCAACACAAACTTATTTTATTACTCCGGGAAGTGAAACAAGTTCTATCTCCTGGACGATTACAAAAGCAACCTTGACTGATACAACCGATGCCGGATCAATTTCTGTAATTCAGTCTGATTCTATTAGTATTGCATGGGCTGATACTGTTTCGGTTGGTGATTGGTACTATGTTCATGTAACCGAGGAGGACGCTTTAGGCTGTACCAACAATAAAATTCTTCCTGTTCAGATTACTCAAAGTCCGTTCTTCCTGACGCTGTCTGGTGCAACTGATCAATGTTACGATGGCGCCGTCACTGCTTCAATCGACATTTCGGATCCGAGTGTTATAACTTATGTTCACGGAACAGCCACCATTCAGTTTACTGTTAGTCCAACAGGCTTAAGTGATTCATATTCCGGATACTCATTCGATGCAGGTATCGATTACAATTCGTATGGTGGTACAATGTCCGAAACTCTTGCGGTTACTTCAGGAAATGGATCGGTTTCAGGAACGAAAATTACAGTAACGGATAACAATCCTGTAACCTTCACATTCGAGGTCAACAATGCGACCGAATTCACAAACGGTTCTGCGTTAGATGCACAGGATTATACAGCAACTGTTACCATCTTGAATGGCGAAGCATCGAACGGTGTAGACGACAACGGAACTGGTGGTTACACTGGCGACACCAATGTAGCCAGACCAAATACCAGCGGTATAGGTACAAACTAATATTTAACCGGATTGAACGAAATTGTTCTTCGACAAATTTGATTGAGGAAAGAATGTAGTGCATTCAGAAATTATGTTCAAATAAAATATATTAGTTGAAAATAAAGGCATTTTTCATAATGATCATAGCTCTTCTGGCTGCCCTAAGCGGGGCAGCTCAGGAGGCTTTTGTCGTGTACGAAGGTGCCGAAAAGAGCTTTTTTGTTGAAGATCATCCTGGAAGTGAATATTCCTGGAGTGTTCTCATTGATCTTAATCCCGACACAGAAGCTGATACAGCGGACTATGATTTTACTACAAATGTTAACCGGAACGAAGTAACAGTTCTATGGAAAACAGCAGGAATGTATTACCTGAATGTTAGCGAAACAGACATAACCGGTTGTACAAACCGAAAAGTGATGGTTGTTAATGTAATGCCAAATAACCGTAACATTTCCTTTACTAATTTGGTAAGTAGCGACTGCTATAGTTTAACTGATAATTCTTTTGTTCTGCCAGTAATATTACTTGATGAAACCGGGCTGCCACTCCCCGGCACTGATTATCCGGTACTGGTGGAATTTCAGGTGAACGAAAATTCATTTGAACAGCAAGTAGCGTACGACAATCAACAAATCAACATCGACTCAAATTGGTTCAATGTTAGTCCCGATCAGGAATCTATGGTACCGGTCCGATTAAAATCGGCAAAAGATATCAAAGGAATAAATATACCCGTTTCAAGTGGTGGCAGCGAACATATACGGAGTATTCATGCTTTGCCGGTCTTGCAATTCGATAATCCAAGTACTTCGGAAAAAGAACAAGATGTAGGAACCTACACGGTTTCAATGATAAGAGGTAACAGCGAGAATGCCGTTTACAGTTGGTTTGTCGATCCACCTGAAGGTAGTAGCACCGATTTAAGTACGATTGACACATCAACTGCTGATATTTACTGGGATGGTCCATCGGGAATATACACCGTGAAAGTCGTTGTTACCGATGGAAATGCCTGTATTAGTGATACAGTTCGACAGACAGTTGAAGTAAATACAGATCCGGAACCGATTCAGGTTTATGCGGGACCTGACACAACAATCGGAAGTTGTAATTCCTACTTCTTCGATAAGGTTACCCCTGTTGATGAAACGTATACCTATTCGTGGGAGCCGGCTGAATATTTAAGCGATCCTACTGTTCCAAGCCCGACTTTCACCGCAGGTGCAACTACAAGCTATGTGTTAACTGTCAGTAATTCGGCAGGAAACAGTGCACGCGACACTGTTGTTATTAGTGTAGTGGAAATTACCGCCAATGCAGGCGAAGATCTAATGATTCCGGAAGGATCCACCGTTTTACTGGATGGATCGGCAAGTGAAGGGCAAAATATTTCCTACCAGTGGACAACAGAAAATGGAAATATTGATGAAGGTGCTACCACTGCGTTCCCCATCGTGAGTCAAGCCGGAACCTACTACCTGGAGGTTAGCGATAAATTTGGATGTACCGCGCTTGATTCGGTTGTAGTAAGCAGGGTGATTTATGCGCCAATTGCTAACAATGATTATGATACTACTGATTTCCAGAGTACGGTAGCGATCGATGTTTTGGCCAACGATGAATTTACCGGCAGCGAACCTGACATCAATACCCTGGAAATTGTGCAATACCCGCTAAACGGAAATGCAAGTGTGAATTATGCCAATGGAACCATCGACTACACCCCCGGCAATAATTTTGTTGGCAGCGATCTTTTTGAATACAGAATCTGTAATGTGGATCAACTCTGCGATGAGGCACAAGTGTATGTGTATATATCGCGCGAAGATTTTTTAATCCCGGAGGCCTTTACGCCAAATGGCGACAACATCAACGATTTCTTCGAAATCAAAGGAATACAATATTACCCGGGTAACTCCATTACAATAATTAACCGCTGGGGCAAAAAAGTATACGAGGCTAAAAACTACAGTATTAACACCAACCCGGTATTCTGGGATGGCAAATCGAATGTAGGTGGAGGAAATGGTGACCTGCCAACCGGAACTTACTTTTATGTAATTGATTTAGGAAACGGAGATAAAAAGATTGGGGGATCAGTGTATCTCGACAGATAATGAGAGCAAGTAAATACATATTGATTTTCACGGGCCTGTTATTGATGCTGCTTTTCAATAACAGAAAAGCCATGGCTCAGCAAGATCCGCTTTATACCCAGTACATGGATAACCTGCTGGTGATAAATCCAGGTTATGCCGGCTCCAAAAATATTGGAAATGCCATGGTGGTTGCCCGCAGCCAGTGGGTGTCGTTCGACGGTGCTCCGGCTACTCGATCTTTTGCCTTTAACTCGCCGGTGGAAGGGAAAAATATTGGTGTTGGCATTTCGCTCTTATCCGACCGAATTGGCCCCATAAAACAGACCGGATTTTATGTTGATTATTCCTATTTTCTGCAGGTTTCTGAAGACTTTAAGTTGGGCATGGGACTAAAAGGAGGAGTAAGCTTTTACCGCGCCAACCTTACCGATCTGATTACGATTGATCCGGGCGATCCGATTCTGGACAACGATATTTACGAGAATTTTTTGCCCAACGTGGGAGTAGGCTTTTATTTGTTTTCCGACAATACCTACCTCGGGTTATCAGCACCGCGGCTTATTGAAAATAAAATCACCCGTGAAGATGTAAGTACCGACTATGTAAACAAACAGGAAATGCACCTGTACTTTGTTGGTGGTCATCAGTTTGAATTGAGTCCGGATTTTCAACTCAAAACAAGTGGAATGATGAAGTGGGTAAAAAGTGCTCCGCTTTCGTTTGACTTAACTGCTCTGTTCGGTTTCAGAGAGAAATTCTGGATTGGCGCCATGTACCGCTTCGATGCAGCTTACGGTGCCATAGCGCAGTTTAAGCCTTTGCCTGAATTAACAATTGGATATTCCTACGACATTACAATCGGCGATTTAAGTGGATTCCAAAACGGATCGCATGAAGTTATGCTCAGCTACAATTTCAACTTATTCCCCGGCCGTTCAAGCAGTTCAACAGCCTCAAAATAAATCATTCGGTATTTGAGTTTATTGTTTTGTTCCCAACTTATTCAATAATAATCTTCTGTGTTTTTATGGTATTATCAAGCACAACCCGTACTAAATATATTCCTGAAACGTAGTCTTGAACAGGAATTTGTGTTTGTTTATCTCCGATTTTACTTTGTTGATAAATAAGTTTTCCCTGCAGATTATACAGCTGAATCTCACTCATGTCTTCATCTGCAGAAATAGTAATAAACGAACTGGCCGGATTTGGATAAACCCGAAGTTCAGCATTTGTTTGTTCAAGTCTTTCAACGTCGGTAATGTCGTTCGAAACCTCAAACTTTTGGGTGGAATACAGACGGTATTCTCCGGGTTGCAGATTAAGGATCTGATCGGTAGTTGTGAATTCAACCGAGTCGCGGCTAAAAAATTCGTACCATTTACCGGTTTCCGGGAAACTGATTGTTGGCGAAGTGGCTTGTATATCGAAATTACCCACTGCCAACACATAATCTCCGTCGTTACTTAAAGTGTACGATTTTACAGCTTCGCTTAAATTGTAAGTAAAACTTTCCGGGGTGAACTCTTCATATTTCTGTTTGAGTTCATTCAATTTTGCCATTACGTTAAAGAGAGCAAGCCGGTCGGTATTATTCAGGTAGTGCCAGTACGGTGGTTTTGGATAGGTGCGGCAATCATTGCTAATGCTGCCATCTTCACAGCGGTTGATCGAAAGATCATATCCGCGTTCGCCAAATTGCCAGATCATTTTCGGGCCGGGCAGGGGAAGGTGGAACAGCGAGTTCAATTCAATGCGTTTTAGTGCTGTTTTTTGGTTTTTAATGTTGTAATCGCCCGAACTCAATCCGCTATTTTTAATGTCGTACATTATTCGTTCTTCGTCGTGGCTTTCAGGATACGAAACTAGGTTTGGTTCGTTCCATCCACGTTCGCTGTAGATGGTCCAGCTAAGGTCAGAGTTGCTCACATTTCCCATGGCCGCCTGCAGGTAACTGCCGTGCATATTTCCCCAAAGCATAATGCCGTGGTTGGCCAGTTCGGTTTCTTCCGAGTTATCAGTGAGGTGTTCCAGGATAACCAGGTTATCCGAATCGCGCTTCCATATTTCATCAGCCATGCGTTCGAGAATGGCGATACGCGATGCGTCGTAAGCCCAGCCATCGCCCGATTTCTGTGTGAATCCTTTGGTAAAATCGAAGCGGAAACCATCCACTTTGTATTCGTTGATCCAAAAGCTGTTTATGCTGTCAACGAGCTCTTTTACCACATCCGCTTCGTGGTTAAAATCGTAACCCCACGAATAAGTTGTATTTGGCGACTCAACATTGTACCATGGATTTTCGGGTAAAATTGTCCAGTTGTCCATGTACATTTGCACAAACGGACTTTGTCCGTAACTATGGTTCAACACCATATCAAGAACCACGGCAATTCCGCGTTGGTGGCATTCGTCGATCAATTCTTTTAGCTTGTTTTTCGGGCCATAAGCTTTATCGGGCGCAAAATAAAACGATGGATTGTAACCCCAGCTATTGTTTCCCTCAAACTCGTTAACCGGCATCAATTCCAGCACATTTACTCGCAGGTCTTCCAGGTAATCCAATTGGTCGATCACTCCCTGGAAACTTTGTTCGGTGGTAAAATCACGCACCAGTAATTCGTAGATTATCAGTTTGTTTCTGTCGGGTGTTTCAAAATCGGTAACCTGCCAGTTGTAAGTTTCCTGTCCGGTTTGAAGAACAGCGGCAATGCCTTCGGTTTTTCCCGTTGGATAGGCAAGCAGTTCGGGATAAATTTCTTCTGAAATGAAGGGATCGTTCCAGGGATCGACAATCTTTTCGGTGTAAGGATCGGCAATTTTGATCTCCCCGTCAATTAAATACTGAAAAATGTATTCTTTTCCTTTTTCAAGATTTGGGATTTCGAGCCAGAAATAATCGCCATCCTTTTTCATTTGGAATTCATTCTGAACCTCCCAGTTGTTGAAATCGCCAATTACAAAAACATGTTCTTTTAAGGGGGCAAATAAAACCAGTGCAACCGTGTTATCGTCGAGGTAATTGATACCCTTTTTGTAAACAGACGGTTTTGGTTCGCTGGTAACTTCGTTACGAACAAATATTTCCATCGAATCAAAAACAGTCTTGCCATCAGCACTTGCTTCGGCTATTAACCAATAGTTACCGCCTTCAGAAAAAGTATAATTGATAGTGATTTCGTTGCCGGTAGTTTCGGCTAAAACGGTTTCATTTAAACTGAGTTTTAATGCGGCTTCAACCGACGAACGAGCAGAAAAGGTGAGTTCCTGGTTCTTTTCTAATATTGAAGAACCCGAGGGTGAAGTTATATCAACTACCAAACCTTCGTCGTAAATGGTAACAAACAAATCCTTGGTTTGCTTGCTGGCGTCGGCAGAGCGGATAACAAAACACAACTCGGTGATTTTGTCGCCAGCATCAACACTGTAAAACGAATAGACATTGGGCGAGATCAGCAATTCATAAATACCGCCTCCTTTGTTGGTGAGTTTGGGTTGAGTGCTGTTGTTTCCCCACGATTCAATCACATACTGCCAGCGGCCTTCGCCTTCGATGGTAACGCCGGTATGGGCATAGAGATCGCCTGTATAATAACCAAGCTGGCTCTCGGCCGAATTAAAAGTTAGTGTAACCGGGCCTGATGCTACCGGGATTTCCGGGCTGGTGGTAATTTGGGCAAAGCTACTTTGTAAAAGCCCCAGAATAAAAACGAAAGGTAGGAGTTGTTTGAACATCGTATTGTAAGTTGAAAGAATAAACAGGTAGCATCACTTTTGCAATGCTACCTGTCAACTAAAATATTGTCAATTATTGCTTGGTGATTTTATACGTGTATTCGCTAAAATCAACTTCAATTTTGTAAGTACCTGCAGAACTTGGCTCAGGAATTTCTGCCGGATCAGGATCGGCATCGCCGGCGCGATACGACAGTTTGCCAAGCAAGCTGTTTCCGTTACCATCAGAACCCCATTGTGGAGCCCAGGCACCACTGTTACCAGCCATAATTTTCATACCGCCGTTTCCGGTTGAAAGCGTGGTAACCAATGAGTATTTACCAACTCCGTCTTTTGTGAAAGCCAGTCCGTTGGCGGGATCCCAACCAATGGTTGTGGCTCCACCTACCAGGTAGATTACATCGGGTAATTTATATACCGAATAAGTAAGGTTGGTAATGTCCACATCAATGCGGTAATCTCCTTCAACTGATGGTGACGGGATGGAAGCAGGGTCAGTATCGTCTTCAGTAGGCCGGTAAGTAAGTTTACCACTGAAAGCATCACCTGTTCCGTCGGAGCCCCACATCGGAGCCCACTGTCCCTGTGTTTTAATGAATTTCAGCCATGCATTGGGTTTCAAATGTGCGGCAATACCGTATTTTCCGCTCGACATGTACGGAGCTTCCAAAGTTGTATTGTTGTCCCAGCCGGCATCGGTTGCATCGCCCAGTAAATAAATAGGAGGCAGTTTCACCGAGTACGTGATTACATTAAAACCAAAGGTTTCAGAATAAAGAGCATTGGCATATTCGCTTACCGAAGCTTTTACCCGAATCTCGAGCGGAGTTTCAGTTCCGGTTGGATATTCAAGCGAAGTAAGCAGCGAGTTCAATTCTCCGACGGTTATGTTATAACTAAAACCGGAAGATGATGCAATTTCGGAAGCACCGGCAAAGCTGTTTCCGGCGTCATCGATTTCAAGAGCATAAGTTATTGCTGCCGGGAAACCAAAGTCTGCTTGTGTCCAGCTAAACGAAAAGAGTTCATTATCCGCCTCTTCTTCAGTGAGAAGGAATGTCTCTCCACCGGCTTCTGAGCTGGTGAGAATCGGGCCGTCGCCATATTTTATTACCGGATCGTATGTTTCCTCTTCGCAGGAAACAGCCACCAGTAAAATGGCGAAAATGCTTAATAATGATTTTATTTTATTCATGTTCTTAAATTTTTACTAGTGGTTAGTATCCAGGATTTTGGGTGAGATTTTGATTGACGGTCAGATCTGTTTCCGGAATTGGATAAAGCCGGTACTTGTCGTCAACCGATTTACCTTCTTTAACAGCACCTTTCCAGGCCCACAAATAGCTCGATCCTGTAAATTTTCCAAAACGGATGAGGTCGGTTCTACGTTGACCTTCCCAGTACAATTCGCGGGCGCGCTCGTCCAAAATAAAATCGAGTGTGAGATCAGATGCGGTAATGTTTCCAAAGTCGTCGCCGTAAGCTCTTTCCCGAACCATATTTACGTAATCGACAGCAGTACTCATACTTCCACCTGAACCACCTCTTACAACGGCCTCGGCATACATTAGGTAAGCATCAGCTAAACGGAACATTGGGAAGTCGGTGTCAGGATGCGTTAAGTCTGATCCTGTTTCACCGGTTGATGTAACGTTTTTCCATTTGGTAATGGCATAACCATCAGTAAATTCGAAAAGATTTTCGATTTCGAGGTTCTGTCCGTCGGTGTAGAACAAGCCACGGCCATCAGAACTGTATTTCTCAACGGTATATGTGTAATCAGGATTCTCGAGCTTCATGGTGATTTTGTAACTACCACCTTCAGCAATTGCAATGTTTGCAGCACCTGCTTCAAGAACACCGTCAGCGCCGTCATCGCCATAGTTGATTCCCCAATCGTCGTTGGCGCGGAATTTAATTTCGCCTGCTGCAAGATCAATTTCGGCTACCCACGTTTTGCTTGCTGCGTCGAATTCCATGTTTTGGTCCGAATCCCAGCCACCAGCAGTTGCCGAACCAATAATTCCCCAATCAGTTTTAGTGATGGTATAAGTAAGGTCGGCAATATTTACGTTCATTTTGTAATAACCAGCTTCGGTAACCGAAAGGTTTGCACCACCAGGATCCAGGATGCCATCTCCACCATTATCGCCCCAGTTCACATCCCAGTTAGGGCCTGCAGTAAACTTGAATTCGGCAGCATCGGCAAAGTAAACATAACCTTCGTAGTTGTCGTCGGAATTTACAGCTCCCAGCATTGGCGCTACATCCGGCGACCAGTCACCGCCATAACCTGAAGCAGACTGGTATCCGCCTGGTACGTAAATCACCGGGTAATCGGCAGTGGCTTTGGCGCTTTTAATTTTTGGTGTAAGTGTTTCAAGATCGAGGAATTTACCCACGAATTCTTTGGTTACTCTCAAACCACTCCAACCGCCATCGATACCGAAATCTTCAGGTACCATTGATCCGCCAACAGGAGCATGTACCAGGAAAGTAGTTCCACCCCAGTTACGAATATTTACACCGTCCTGAATAACCGGGAAGATGATCTCGTTTGATTTATGGTTATCAGCCATAAATAAGTGGGTGTATTCAGGTTCGAGCGTATAGCCGGCATTAATTATTTTGTTGGTGTACGTTAAAGATTCAGTATATTTATCCTGTCCGATGTACACTTCAGCGTTCAGGTACAATTTGGCAAGAACCATCCACACTGATGCCTGATCGGCTCTTCCGTATTCAATGCTTCTTGGCGCAGCCAGTTCCGACTCGATGGCCAGCAATTCGCTTTCAACATAGTCGAAAAGGTCGGCACGCGAGATCTGTTCGGGAAAGAAGGAACCTACATTGTCTTCTTCAGTTACAAAAGGAACATTGCCAAACAGGTCGATGGCGTGCGAATAACTCAGTGCACGCAGGAAACGTGCTTCTGCACGGTACATGGCAATATCGGTACGAACAGCTCCTTCGATACCTCTGCTATTGAGTTTCTCTTCGGTTGTTTCGCGGATAAACTCATTACACAGCGAAACCTGGTAGAAAATACGCGAGTACAGGTTTCGAATGAAATTATCGTCGGCCGACCAGTCGATATCGTGAAAGTCGCGGATAGTAGCATCGTTCCATCCAATTACTGCTTCATCAGTTGGTAATTCTTCGGCATACCACAATGCACGCAGGTATTGTCCGAAACCTTCATCCAAACCGCTAAGGTCGTTGTTGCCACTTGGGCCTTCCTGACCGCTTACTGCCAGTCCGGCGTAAAGTTTAGCCAGAACGTGTATGTAATTTTCCGGCTTTTCGTATACTGTTTCAGAGGTAATTACATCTTTATCGATTGGCACGGTGTCCAGATCGTTTACACACGATGTAACCACAAGCAAGATCGCAAGTACTGCAATGCTTAAATATTTGAATTTCATTATATTCATGATCAAATGTTTTATCAGATTAATAATCAATGCTTAAGCCCATCATGAATATTCTTGGGCGTGGGTAGATGTTGTTGTCGATACCCCCACTAACTTCAGGATCGAGACCTTCGTAATCGGTAATGACAAACACGTTCTGAACAGTTCCGTACAAGCGGAGACTCATTTTGTCGGCATTCAGATTTTTGAATGTATGTCCCAAAGAAATGTTATCTAAACGCAGGAAAGAACCATTTTTAACGTAGTAGTCGCTCCAGTATTCAGGGTTCTGGAAGTTGGTTACAACTGCATTTTTGTTCACGTTTAGCAGGTAATTCGACGACCAGTAAAGGTTGTTCAACGAGCCATTTGATGACCACACGTTGTTGTAAACATAGTTGCCAAGGCTGATTCTTCCGGCAAAACCAAAGTCCCAGTTTTTCCAGTATAATCTTGAATTGAATCCCATAAACCAGTCGGCATCCGGAGTTTTGTAGTGGTATTTGTCTTCTCCTGTAATTTGGCCGTCACCATTCCGGTCGACGTAAACACCTTGTATAGGCGAGCCGTTTTCGTCGTACACCTGTTCGTATACATAGAATGAGCTTTTAGGATAACCTACGGTATGAATTTGGATGTTGTTTCCAACAGCACCCGAAATACCGCCGGTTTCCACACCCGGAGAGGTGTCCAGTTCCGGATCTACAGTATTCAGTTTTGTGATTTTATTTTCGTTGTAGGTAGCATTAAAGCCAACTTCCCACGAGAGGTTTTCTTTTGAAATAATCCGACCCAAAACGGAGAATTCGAAACCTTGTACTTCGAGGTTACCAACGTTGGTTAAAATTCGGTTGGTAAGGTTGGTACCTGCCGGCACATCAATATGGTTCAGCAGATCGTTGGTTTCGCGTTTGTAAACATCCAAAGTACCACTAAGTCTGTCGTCAAAAAAGCCATAGTCAAAACCGATATTGTAAGTAGTTGTTTCTTCCCACTTAATGTTTGCGTCATAACCCTCAGGACGGATAGTGGTATAATAAGTGTCACCGAACTGATATTGCGCATTCGTCCTACTCCAGGTATAGCGAGGAATGTAAGGATAGTCGCCGCTTCCAATGTTTTGCTGTCCGGTAATACCCCATCCCAGGCGAAGTTTCAAATCGGATAGTACGGTTGAATTTTGCAGAAATCCTTCTTCACTGATTCTCCAGGCAAAGGCTGCCGATGGGAAAGTACCCCAGCGTGTGTCGGGCGAAAAGCGCGATGTTCCGTCCTGGCGAACAGTAAATGTTAAAAGGTAACGGTTGGCCAGTGTGTAATTTAAACGTCCGAAAAACGATACCAGGTAATACTCGGTAGGATCTTCGTTGTATGGATTAAGAACTTCTCCTTTGCCGTCTTCTCCGGCCGCTGCAAAGTTGGTGTTTTCTCTCCAGAAATGTTGCCACGAGTAACCACCCATAACACTCAGATTACTGTTGATTGATTCCAGATCCTTATCGTAGGTCAGGTACAGATCGAGCAGATTATTTTTCTTTTTCTGAGTGTATTTGCTGTAATATCCACCACCATTACTAAAGGTCCAGGCGGCATCGTTATCATCGATAATAGTTCCTTCCGAATCGGAATATTCCATACCTAAATTTAAAGTGGCTTTTAATTCAGGCAGAAAATGAAATTTATAATCAATCTGGGCATTACCAATCAGTCGGTTTGCATCCGAAATATCTTCGTGTTGCATGATCAATGCCATAGGGTTATTGGGTGCCAGCGTGTTTGGGTCGCCGTTTTGTTGCGACCAGGTAAAGAATCCTCCATATGGGCTGCCTGAATCATAAATTGGCTTTGTGGGGTCGAAACTGGCTGCTGTACCAATTGCTCCCTGGTTCGAGAAGTTGTTGTTGATCAACATCCCTTTCATATTCAGGTTCATGGTAAGATGGTCTTCAAAAAAGCTAGGATTGAAACCTACTGTTCCGGTCCAGCGCTCCATCGAAGAGTTCATCAGAATACCGTTATTGTCGGAGTATCCAACCGATGCCCTGAACGGCATTTCCTTGATGTTTCCGGTAAGGCTCACATTGTGGTCGTGGCTTACTGATGAACGGAATATTGCATCCTGCCAATCGGTATTGGAGTTGCCCAGCAAGCTTGCGGCTGTTGAGTTTGCTCCTTTTTGATCGACAATTAACTGCCGGTATTCATCAGGTGAGAAAACGTCAACAAATTGAGTTGGAGTGCTATACGATGCAAAACCATTGTATGATAATTTCAGGCCTGCACCTTTTCTTCCTTTTTTGGTTGTAATAAGAATTACACCGTTTGATGCGCGCGATCCGTAAATGGCGGTTGCAGAGGCATCTTTAAGAACGGTGAACGTTTCTATATCGCTGGGGTGAATAGTGTTCAGCGGGTTACTCATACCCGAAACACCTTCGCTGTCCATTGGTACACCATCGATAACGATGAGTGGGTCGTTACTTGCAGAAAGCGACGAACCTCCGCGAATGCGGATAGTTGATCCTGCTCCCGGAGCACCGCCACTATTGGTAATTTGCACACCGGCAATTTTACCGCTTACCAGTTCCTGTGGCGAAGTAATTGCACCCTGGTTAAAATCATCAGAAGTTACCGCCGATACCGAACCGGTTGCATCTTCCTTTTTTACGGTACCATAACCAATTACAACAATTTCTTCCAGATTTTCAATGGATTGCTCAAGCTGCAGATTTAAAACATTGTTGGTCCCAACCAAGACTTCCTGCGGAGTGTATCCGATAAAGGAGAATGCCAGCGTTTGTCCCTCTTCTACATTGATTGTGAATTCACCATCGAAATTAGTAATAGTTCCATTTGTAGTTCCTTTTACCACAATGGTAACACCAGGTAAAGGCTCGCCGTTTTCGGCGTCTGTTATTTTACCTGTAACCGTTTTTACCTGCGCATAACTTAAGCTGTAACTTAGTATGGCAACTAAAAACAAGACTACTTTAAGGTTTTTACGAATAATCCTCATGTTAAATGTTATTAGTTTGTGATCTTTGAATTTTAGTTAAATAATCTTCAACTCATAAATGGCATCGAATCAAGGTTTTAAAGTCGTTTCATATTCAGCAAAATCAAATTCTCGAGGCGAATGTATAATAAATGTTAAGAAAAAATTACGCTTTTTAGCACTGCAACTTCCGCAAACGATTGCGGTGTCGTTTGCGCTCAATATGTTATAAAACAGGTAGTTACTGGTTGGATATAAATATGGATTAATAAGTCGTTGAAATTTGGCCGAAATGTGTATTTTTATTCCGATAAGAAACCAATGATCAGAATGATTTGAAAGGACGATCAAATTTGGACTAATCGATTGATATGAAAAGCGGACTCGTAACCATAAAGGACCTGGCTCGTGAGCTAAAAATATCAGCATCAACGGTTTCGCGTGCGCTGAAAAATCACCCTGACATTAGTGAGGCAACAAAAAAGGCCGTTCACGAACTGGCTGAAAAACTCAATTACCAGCCCAACGCTGTTGCACTTAGCCTGAAACAACGCAGAAGCAACACTATTGGTGTTATTATTCCCGAGATTGTTCACTACTTTTTTTCGTCGGTAATCAGCGGTATTGAAGACGTAGCCTACGATGCCGGTTACAACGTTATTATTTGCCAGTCGAACGAACGTTACGAGCGTGAAGTGGCCAACTCAAAAACACTTCTTGCCAGCCGTGTCGACGGAGTGCTGGTGTCCATTTCAAAAGAAACAGAAGATTTTTCCCACCTTTTTAACCTTCGGAATAACAATGTTCCAATGGTTTTTTACGACCGTATTGTGCCGGGTCTGGAGGCCGATCAGGTTATTATCGACGACTTTGATGCTGCCTACCGTGTTACCAAACATTTGGTAGATAGTGGCCGAAAACGCATAGCTCATTTTGCCGGCCCGCAAAAATTGCTGATTGGAAAACATCGAAAAGACGGGTACATTAAAGCAATACGGGAAGCCGGGCTGGAAGTAGATGAAAAGCTGATTATTGAAGCCGATTCGTTTGAAAAAGCCAGGTTGGCCGTGATGCGCCTGCTCAATGAAAAGCGGGATTTCGATGCGATTTTCGCGGTGAACGACCTCACTGCCATCGGTGCCATGCAAACCGTTCAGAAACGTGGCATAAAAATACCTGATGAAATAGCTATTGTTGGATTCTCCGACGGTCGCTTCTCGGGAATCACCGATCCTACCTTAACTTCGGTGGATCAGCACGGCTACGAAATGGGTTCAATTGCCACCCAAATGTTGTTGAAACGAATTTCGGCTGAAGACGACACATATCCTTTTGAAACTAGAGTGTTAAATGCCGACCTGATCGTTCGCGGATCTTCCATTTAGAGAACTATTTCTAAAATATGTTGTAGAATATGTTTTGATTTCTGCAAACGTTTGAAATGGGGTCTAATTTTCAAAACCTTAATATTTACAGGCGCTTAGATCAACTTTAAGTTTGGAATTCTGCCACATTCTGTTTTATATTTGTCACGGCACAATCAAGGTTTTCTTCCAATTTCATATCAACAGCAAGATTCATTGCTGTAATTTCTATTGTACATAATTGCAGCCAAACTTTAAAGCACCTGTCATGAGTAAAAAACCAAGGCTTAGCTTTTGGCAAATATGGAACATGAGTTTTGGATTTTTGGGTATCCAGTTTGGATTCGCCCTTCAAAATGCAAACGTGAGCCGTATTTTCGAAACGCTGGGAGCGAATGTTGAAGACATTCCGATTTTATGGATCGCTGCACCGGTAACGGGATTGATCGTTCAACCTATTATTGGTCACATGAGTGATAAAACCTGGAACCGCCTCGGACGCCGGCGTCCTTATTTTTTGTTCGGCGCTATTTTTGCTTCGGCGGCGCTGCTTTTTATGCCCAACTCACCGGCGCTGTGGATAGCTGCCGGAATGCTTTGGATAATGGATGCATCCATCAACATTTCGATGGAACCTTTCCGCGCTTTTGTTGGCGACATGCTTCCGAACGAGCAACGCACCCAGGGTTTTGCCATGCAGAGCTTTTTTATTGGTACCGGTGCTGTTGTGGGGTCCGTGCTGCCATATGTAATGACCAACTGGCTGAACATTTCAAATACAGCACCCGAGGGGATTATTCCGCCTTCGGTAAAATGGTCGTTCTACATTGGCGGATTCGTGTTTTTCCTGGCTATTCTCTGGACGATCTTTTCAACAAAAGAATATCCGCCGGAGAAATTAAAGGAATTCGAAGAAGCGGAACGGCAAGCAACGAACAAGCAGGAACAGATCAATGAAGAGGAAGTGCTTAGTGGCCGGTTTGTCCGTGTTGGCGGACTATTTGGTTTGATCGGTTTACTCATCGTTGTAGTTACATGGGCAATGCACCTCGAAAAGGAATTGTACATCATGGGCGGTATTCTTTTATTGTTTTTCCTGTTGATGATAATGGCTTCGGCCCTGAAATCGCAGAATAAAGATGAGAATGCGCTGGTGGAGATTTTTAGCGATTTGCTTCGAATGCCGCTAACGATGAAACAACTGGCACTGGTGCAGTTTTTTACCTGGGTAGGTTTGTTCTCGATGTGGATCTATACCACAGCCGGTGTTACCAGTCATATTTACGGGGCAACCGATCCTACCACAAAACTCTACAACGACGGAGCCGACTGGGTAAATGTACTTTTTGCGGTTTATAACGGCGTTGCCGCACTGGTGGCTTTTGCGTTGCCGGTTCTGGCTAAGTATACCAACCGGAAAATCACACACTTTATCAGTTTGGTGATCGGCGGTATTGGACTGGCTTCCATTTATCTTTTCAAAGACCCAACCTGGCTGATTCTGCCAATGGTGGGAGTTGGTGTTGCCTGGGCAAGCATTCTTTCCATGCCTTATGCCATTCTTACCGGCTCACTGCCGTCGAACAAAATGGGGATTTACATGGGCATCTTCAATTTCTTTATTGTGATTCCGCAAATTCTGGCGGCTACCATTCTTGGTTTTATGGTAAAAGACCTGTTTGATGGTGAGGCCATTTATGCGTTGTTATTTGGAGGAATTTCGATGGTAATAGCAGCTGTTTTGGTGTTGTTTGTAAAAGATGTTTCAGCAGAAAATTAAAAATTTAAAAGCATTAAGATGAAGGATTATATAATTCATCACAACTGGAAAATAATCGAAGAAGGATTTAACCCGGAGTACATGCGGATTTCCGAAAGCATTTTCAGTATCGGAAACGGAAAAATGGGACAACGGGCTAATTTCGAAGAAAAATATTCCGGCGATTCACTTAACGGTACTTATGTGGCCGGCATTTACTACCCCGATAAAACCCGGGTGGGCTGGTGGAAAAACGGGTACCCCGAGTATTTCGCCAAGATCATCAATTCAACCAACTGGATTGGTATTCGGGTGAAGATCAACGGACAGGAACTTGATCTGGCAAAAGTAAAAGTGCTGTCGTTCACCCGGGAATTGGATATGCAACACGGTTTGCTTTCGCGCCGTTTTGTAGCCGAACTTAAGAACGGCAACCAGGTTGAGGTGAGTTCGCATCGCTTTGTAAGCGTCACCGCTACCGAGATCGGTGCCATTCGCTACACGGTAAAAGCCATAAACTTTTCAGGCGAAATTCAGGTCACTCCTTATCTCGATGGCGATGTTGAGAACGAAGATTCGAACTACGATGAAAAATTTTGGGTTGAAGTTTCGCGCGCAGTTGGTGGTAACGAAGGTTATCTTACCGTTGAAACGCTAAAAACACAGTTTCAACTGTGCACTGGAATGTGGTTTCACGTGCTGAAAAACGGCGAAAAAGTAGATTCGAAGATCACCAACCGGAACAAGGAAAAATATGTGGAAGCTTCACAAATAGTTACGGTTGCCGAAGGCGACGAAATAACGGTAGAGAAATTCTCATCAACGGTTTCCTCCTTGTATTATAATAACGATGAATTGGTTGAGAAAGCGAAGGAAGCCATCGATCTGGCTGTGGAAGCAGGTTTCGACATACTTTTCGAAAGCCACAAAAACAAATGGCTCGATAAATGGGAAACCAGCGATATTAAAATTGAAGGTGATGTTGCAGCACAACAGGGCATTCGCTTTAATATTTTTCAGCTCAACCAGACTTATTCAGGCGAAGATGAACGCCTAAATATCGGGCCAAAAGGATTTACCGGCGAAAAGTACGGCGGTGTAACTTATTGGGATACTGAAGCCTACTGTTTGCCTTTTTACCTGAGTACAGCTCCGCAAAATGTCTCGCGTAACTTGCTGATATACCGTCATAAGCACCTTCAGAAAGCGATTGAAAATGCTGAAAAACTCGGTTTTACCAATGGTGCCGCACTGTATCCGATGGTGACCATAAACGGCGAAGAATGCCACAACGAGTGGGAGATCACGTTTGAAGAAGTTCACCGAAACGGAGCCATTGCTTATGCCATTTACGATTACATCAACTACACCGGCGATAAGGAGTATTTGGCGCCATATGGTTTCGAAGTTTTGCTGGGAATCAGCCGGTTCTGGTCTCAGCGTGTAAACTGGTCGGGCGATAAACAGAAATACGTGATGCTGGGCGTAACCGGACCAAACGAATACGAAAACAATGTCAATAATAATTTCCATACCAGCTACATGGCGGTGTGGACTTTGAAATACACGCTTGAAGCCATTGCGTACCTGAAAGCCGAATTTCCGTTTTTATATGAAGAACTGATTACCAAATGGAAGTTCAACGAAATTCAGGAGACGGAAAAGTGGCAGGACATCATTCAAAACATGTACTTCCCGCGCGACGAAAAACGCGGCATCTACCTGCAACAGGATGGCTTTCTGGATAAGGACCTGACTCCGGTTGCAGAATTGCCTGAATCGGATCGACCGATCAACCAAAAGTGGTCGTGGGACCGGATTTTGAGAGCTCCATATATCAAGCAGGCTGATACTTTGCAAAGTGTTTACCTGTTTCAGGAGAATTTCACAAAAGAAGAAATTAAAGCGCATTTCGATTTTTACGAACCTTTGACCGTTCACGAATCGTCGTTGTCGCCTTGCGTGCATTCCATTCTGGCTGCCAAAATTGGCTACCAGAAAAAATCGTACGAAATGTACCTGCGAACCGCAAGACTCGATCTCGACGATTACAACAACGACACCGAAGACGGACTGCACATTACCAGTATGGGGGGAACGTGGATGTCGTTTGTGATGGGACTTGGCGGAATGCGTGTGGTAAATGGCGAACTGACTTTTAATCCTTTCCTCCCTGATAAGTGGAAGTCGTATTCGTTCCGCATCGACTTTGGAGGAGCACACCTGAAAGTAACCAAAGAAGGCGACTTTTTTGTGCTTGAGAATCATTCAGCAAAAGAAGTAAAAGCGCTTGTTTGGGGAGAAAAAGTGACTATTAAAGGAAACGATACCCTTCGTTTAAGAAAGGTAGCTAAACATATTCTGTAAAATGAGAAAATTATTCGCATTAGTTATATTACTGATCACGCTTCAAGTTGGGGCACAAACTGTCGACAGGGTAGAGCCGCCCAACTGGTGGGCCGGAATGAAATCAACCGAGCTGCAGTTGATGGTACATGGAACTGATATTTCAAACCTTGATGTAAGTTTTGATTATCCCGGCGTAGAATTGGAGTCGGTGAGTAAAGTAGAAAATCCGAACTACCTTTTTATCGATTTGAAGCTGGCTAAGGATGTGAAACCTGGCGCCTTCGATATTCATTTTAAAACCAGAAAAAAGGAAGTGTTCAGCTATTCTTATGAACTCAGGGAACGAAAGCCAAACTCGGCAGAACGCGAAGGTTTTAATCCTTCGGATGTGATATGCCTGATAACGCCTGACCGCTTTGTAAACGGCGATCCTTCGAACGATGAGGTGGAAGGCATGAAAGAAGGACTCAACCGGGCCGATAAATGGGGGCGTCACGGTGGCGATATACAGGGAATTATTAACTCCCTGGATTATTTGCAAAAGCTGGGTTACACGGCAGTCTGGCTGAATCCTGTACTCGAAAACGACATGCCAGGTTCGTCGTATCACGGTTACGCCACTACCGATTTTTACAAAGTAGATGCGCGTTACGGAGGTAACGAAGCGTATCTGAGGTTAAAAGAGGAACTGGATAAACGCGGTATGAAACTGATCATGGATATGATTTTTAATCATTGCGGATCGGAACACTGGTGGATGCACGACATGCCCATGAAAGACTGGTTGAATAATTATCCGGAAATTAAAATTACCAATCATCGGAGAACAGTCAATCAGGATCCTTATGCTTCGGACGTTGATATCAGCGGGATGGTTGATGGTTGGTTTGTTACGGCAATGCCCGATATGAACCAGCAAAATCCGTTCCTCGCAAAATACCTGATCCAGAACAGTATTTGGTGGATTGAGTACGAAGGTTTGGAAGGAATTCGTCAGGATACCTGGCCGTACCCCGACAAAAATATGATGAGCGACTGGACGAAAGCGGTGCTGGAAGAGTATCCGAATTTTAACATTGTTGGAGAAGAGTGGAGCCTGAATCCGGCCATTGTTTCATACTGGCAGGAAGGGCAAAACAACCGCGACGGCTACAAAAACTATGCGCCAAGCATGATGGATTTTCCACTGCAAAGTGCCGTTTCCGAAGGGCTTAAAAACGAAGAGACCTGGGGGACAGGCTTGATTCAAATCTATGAAATGCTGGCCAACGACTTTTTGTATCCCGATCCTGAAATGCTTACCATTTTTCCGGATAACCACGATATGTCGCGCTTTTATGTGCAGGTTGGTGAAGATGTTGACCTGCTGAAGATGGGAGTGGCATTTTTCCTGACTACCCGCGGCATTCCTCAGATTTACTACGGAACCGAAATACTGATGCGACACGACGGAAGTGAACACGGCGATATTCGTGCCGATTTCCCGGGTGGCTGGGAAGGCGATAAGGTAAATGCCTTTACCGGAGAAGGACTTAGTGCAGAAGCCAAAGACATGCAAAAGTATGTTTCCACTATTCAGAACTGGCGGAAAACTGCCAGTGTGATTCACCGTGGAAAACTAAAACACTTTGCACCCGAAGAGGGCACATACGTGTATTTTCGATATACTGAAGATGCCGCTGTGATGGTCGTTCTGAATAAAAACCGGGAAGCCAAAACGTTAAAAACCGATCGTTTTAATGAGGTGATTTCAGCTTACACTTCCGGGAAAGAAATCATTTCAGGAAGCACTATTAGCGATATTTCATCCGTGACTGTTCCTGCCCGATCGGCTGTAATCATTGAACTCAAAAAGTAAAATCATAAGAAATGAAACAATATTATTCCATCTTAATTGTACTGGCTTTTGTAGTGGGAGCCTGTTCAAATTCAACCCAAAAAACAACGGCACCCGTTGTCGATGAAAATCCACTGGCCTGGAGCGACGATGCCGTAATGTACGAGGTTAACGTGCGGCAATTCACCCCCGAAGGAACGTTTAATGCATTCGCCACGCATCTTCCACGCCTGCAAGAACTGGGGGTTGAAATTCTTTGGTTTATGCCTATTCATCCTATTGGAAAAGAGAATCGTAAAGGAACGCTGGGTTCGTATTATTCCATTCAGGATTATAAAGCAGTGAATCCCGAATTCGGGACATTTGAAGATTTTAAATCGTTGGTAAAACAGGCGCACGAGATGGGATATAAAGTGCTGATCGATTGTGTGGCCAACCATACTTCGTGGGACAATGTTTGGATGAGCGAACACAAAGACTGGTACACCCTGGATTCGCTGGGCAATGTACTACCTCCAAATCCCGATTGGAGTGATGTGGCCGATTTGAATTACGACAATGAGGAAATGCGGGCTGCCATGATCGATGCCATGGAATATTGGGTAGCCGAAGCCGACATTGATGGTTACCGCTGCGACTATGCCGGTGGTGTTCCAACAGATTTCTGGGAAGAAGCACGTGCTTCACTCGACGAAATAAAACCGGTTTTTATGCAGGCCGAAGATCAGGATCACCTCGATTTGCTGAACATGGCTTTTGATTGCAACTACGGTTGGACCATGCACCACTATATGAACGAAATTTACAGTGGTGAAAAATCGGTGGATGATATTAAAACTTACTTTGCACAGGTTGATTCCACTTATCCGTTCGGAACGTATCCGCTGCAGTTTACCTCCAATCACGACGAAAACAGCTGGAACGGAACGGCCTACGAACGTTTGGGCGATGCTGTAAAAACTTTTGCGGTACTTTCGTTTACCATTCCCGGAATGCCGTTGGTTTACAGTGGTCAGGAAGCCGGTCTGGATAAAAGGCTTGAATTTTTTGAAAAAGACGAAATCGATTGGAACCGCGATCCTTCGATGACCGAACTTTATAAGCAACTCATCGATCTGAAGCAGGAAAATCCTGCACTCTGGAATGGTGAAGCCGGTGGCGAAATCGAATTCCTTGAAACTTCTGCTCCTGAAAAACTGCTTGCATTCACACGCGAAAAAGAAGGAAATTCGGTACTTGTTGTTATGAACCTTTCAGCAGAGCCATTAGCTGGTACAGTTGAAAGCGAAGCAGGTGTCTATTCCTCGTATTTTGCTGGTGGTGAAATTACGCTGGATGCCAATGCCAACTTCACTTTGGATCCATGGGATTACAAAATTCTGATAAAAAACTAAAATTTTTATAATCGGTCTAAACCTTTTTTAAAGAACATTTGTTTTACTATCACGAGAATACAATCTCGCCATCATAAGATGGTTTGGTTTTTGGTTTAGTTTAGGTTTAGGTTGATTTGAGAAAAGGTTGGTAGCTTTACCGACCTTTCTTTTTTTCTGAAAGTCAATAGAAATTCAACAGTAAATTACGGTCAAATTTTGCATCCCCAAATGCTTAATGACATATCCATTTCCAACAGAAATAAAGTAAATCTCATTATTTTTAGTTGTTCGTTAGCGTTAACGGCGTATTTATAACTTAAGCCAACTAAAAATGAAAGAATCAAGGAGATCATTTATTAAAAAAACCACTGTTGCAGGTTCGGCAGCTATTGTAGCTCCTACCTTAATTTCGGCCAATGTTTTTGGAGCAAACGACCGAATTAATGCGGCTGTACTTGGCCTTAACGGTCGCGGGAAAGCCCATGTTTCAGGACTGATGAATCAGGAAAATGTGCAGGTAACAACTTTGTGCGATCCTGACATGAATGTTCTGCAAGAGCGTCAAAAAGCTTTTAAAGAGAAATACAACAAAGATGTTAGTCTTGTACAGGATTTGCGTCGGGTTTTCGATGATAAAGATATAGATGTGGTAAGCATTGCCACACCAAATCACTGGCATGCTCTATCAGTTATTTGGGCTTGCCAGGCAGGTAAGGATTGTTATGTGGAAAAACCGGGTTCGCATAATATTTGGGAGGGCCGGAAAATGGTTGAGGCGGTGCATAAATACGACCGCATTGTGCAGCATGGTGTTCAGCTTAGAAGTTCGCCGGCTGTTAATCAGGCTATACAGTTATTGCGCGAAGGATATATTGGGAGGGTGTATATGTCACGCGGGCTGGTATTTCGCTGGAGGCCGGATATAGGCGACCAGGGATTTTCGCCCGTTCCTGATGGTTTGGATTACAACCTTTGGACCGGTCCGGCGCCAATGCGGCCGTTTACCAGAAATTTGGTACACTATAACTGGCATTGGCATTGGGACTATGGAAACGGTGATGTGGGCAACCAGGGAATTCACGAAACCGACCTTTGTATGTGGGGACTGGATGTTGGCCTGCCTACAAAGATCACATCGATGGGCGGTAAATTTTTATGGGACGATTGCAAAGAGGTACCTGAAGTTTTAACATCGGTTTATCATTATCCCGAAGAAAATAAAATTATTCAATTTGAAGTACGTCCGTGGTGTACGAATTCCGAAGAAGGTGCTGAAGTTGGAAACATTTTCTATGGCGATAAAGGTATATTGGTGGTTGATGGATACGATAAATTTAAAACCTATCTTGGTCAAAATCGCGAACCCGGTATTTCGGGAGACGATGGTGGTATAGCAGCCTCAGGAATTGACAGGGGAGCAGGTGGTACCGATGGCCACTTTGCAAACTTTATTCAAGCAGTAAGAGAACATGATGCCAGTATTTTAAATGCCCCTGTTGAAACCGCACATTTGTCATCAGGACTGGCACATCTTGGAAATATTGCCTATCGGATGGGTAAGGTGTTAACCTTTAATCCGCAGGCAGAGCATTTTGTTAACGATCCGGAAGCTGACGAAATGCTTAGCCGTAATTATCGTGAAGGATTCGAAGTTCCAAACATAGTATAGATAAATAATGAAGACTTACTTTAGAATAAAAATCCGACAAATACTGTTTTTGTTCGGAACAGCAGTTTTGTTCTTCCTTATAAGTAGTTGCAATAGTCAGCCAACCATTCAATTGAATGTTGACAATGCAGCTAAGAAGGTGGATGTGAATATTGATGGGACATTGTTTACTACATATATCTATCCGGATAACATTATGAAACCTGTTTTATGGCCGGTTATGTCGCCTGCAGGGAACATGCTTACCCGGAGTTATCCCTTAATAAATAAGGAAGGCGATCGTACGGATCATCCTCACCACGTAGGTGTTTGGCTGAATTATGGCAATGTTAACGGACTCGATTTCTGGAACAACTCGGAAGCTATTCCGGCTGAGAACAGAAGTAGTTACGGCCGAATTTTTCAAAAGGCAATAAAAAGTGCAAAAAGCGAAAAAGATAAAGCGATTTTGGAAACCGAAGCCGAATGGAAGTCTCCAGATAATCAGGTTTTACTCGATGATTATACAAGCTTTACATTTCGAGTGAAAGGCAATTTGCGTATTATCGATAGGACAACAACTTTAAAAGCACAGGTTGACGAGGTTAAATTCACCGACAATAAAGAGGGAATGTTTGCTATTCGTGTGGCGCGAGAACTGGAACTCCCAACCAATAGTCCGACAAAACTGCTTGATTCGCATGGAGTGGTAACCGAAGTCCAGAATATGGATAACACTGATATAACAGGGAATTATCGAAGTTCAGAAGGTGTTGAGGGTAAGGAAGTTTGGGGAACCCGAGGCCGTTGGATGAAGTTGTCGGGCACGATAAATGGAGAACCTGTTGCCCTGGTAATTATTGACCATCCCGAAAATGTAGGATACCCAACCTGTTGGCATGCCCGTGATTATGGCTTATTTGCTGCTAATCCACTCGGACAAAAAGTGTTTTCGAATGGTGAAAAGGAGCTTAATTTCAGCCTGAAAAAAGGAGAATCGGTTACCTTTAAGTACAGGCTGGTTGTTGCCGGCGAGGATTTAAACGACGATCAGATTAATGAGCTTGCCGATACCTTTGCAGGCATGTAACTTATAGAAAAGCCTTATGAATCAGTCAAGAAGAAAATTTATACAGAATAGTTTACTTGCAGGAACGGGATTAACTCTTGTTAATCCTGTTTCGGTACTTGCTGCCAGCAAAAAATCAAAAATGAAACTCGGTTTGGTAACCTACCAATGGGGAAAAGACTGGGATTTGCCAACCCTAATTGCAAATTGCGAAAAGACAGGTTTTATGGGGGTTGAACTTCGTACGGAACATGCCCACGGAGTTGAAACAGCGTTGAGCCAGAATGAGCGGCGTGAAGTTAAAAAACGGTTTGCCGACAGTCCGGTTACTTGTGTTGGCTACGGATCAAACTTCGATTATCACCACGTTGATCAGAACCTTGTAAAAAAGAATATTCAGGATACAATTGAATACCTGAAATTATGCGCCGATATTGGTGCCACCGGTGTAAAAGTGAAACCAAACGGTATTCCAACCGAAGTACCACGAGAAAAAACCATTTCACAAATTGCAGCCGCTTTAAACGAGTGCGGTAAAGCTGCGAAAGATTTGGGGCAGGTAATTCGCGTAGAAGTGCATGGTAATGTTTCGCAGGAGATACCAAACATGAAAGCCATTTTTGAACAGGTAACCGAGAAAAGTGTAAAAATGTGCTGGAATTGTAACGAGCAGGATTTACTGCCACCGGGTTTGGAAGCCAATTTTAATTCGGTGAAAAAGTACTTTGGCGATACTGTGCATATTCGTGAGCTAAATGTGGGCAACTATCCTTATCAGCAACTGATGAATTTGTTTGTTGAAATGAAGTACGATGGCTGGATTTTGCTGGAAGCCCGCACCTCACCGGCCGACCGCATTGCTGCCATGAAAGAGCAACTGGATATTTTTAATGAGATGATCTCCGGGTAAACTGTAGTAACCTGCTTATTTTAACCCTAGTTTTTGTCCTGATTCCAAAAGCCGGATCGCTTTCCGGGTTCTTTTTTGTTTGGTCTCGGTACGTTTTGCCATTTTTATCCACATCAGGTATTCTTTCTGATGTCGTTCGTTTAAACCCTGATAGTACGCTGATGCATTCGGATTGTTTTTCAGCGCTTCTTCAAATTCAGGCGGTAACGAAAGATCTATTTCAGGCCGGGCAATCACCTTGTCCCAGTTGCCGTTTAGTTTGGCGGCTTCCACCAGTTTTAGTCCTGCGGCTTGCATTCTGCCGGCTTTCGTCAGCTCGGCAATGCGCTTTTTGTTCGATTCCGACCATTGGCTTTTCGCATTTCGCGGCGTGAATTTACGGGCATAACATTCATCGTCGATGCGCTTTACCAAACCGTCGATCCATCCATAACAAAGCGCTGTTTTCACCGAGTCTTCATAAGCGATGCTTGGCTTGCCGGTGTGTTTCTTGTAATATACCAGCCATAGTTCGGTCTCTTTATCCTGGTTTTCCTGCAACCAGTTTTCCCATTCGCTATCGGTTTCAAAATATTTGGTATGCATACGTATGAAAATGATTGTTCAAATTAAGAAAAATATTCATGCATATCGGACTTTCACCGGTTGACTTCAGTTCACCCGGTGAATTATAAAATATTTAGTATGGGTTTTGTAAATTGCACTAAATCTGTTTTGTATGAATTTTGAATCCAATCACATTTACCATATTTATAATCGCGGAAACAATTCATAAAACATCTTTTTCAAGCGAGATAATTATCTTTTCTTCCTAAAAAAGATCAGAACCAGAATATTGCCATTCGCAGATATCCTAGCTTGGTGTCTGATGCCAAATCATTTTCATTTAATGATTTATGTAATACGTGCGGAATTGGAGTTCGATCCTGTTCCGGGAGAAAGTAAAGATAAATATGGAGTGAAATGGGGGACAAAAGGAAATACGAAAAATGATCTTAGCCACTCGATTGGAATAATGCTTCGCTCATACACACGCGCAATAAATAATCAGGAAAGCAGGACAGGATCGCTCTTTCAAATGTCTACAAAAGCCAAATGTTTGACGGATAATTCTCAGATTAGTCCGGCTTGGTTTTCTTCAAGTTTTGGAACACTTATAAATGTTGAGGATCCATTGAGAAGTTATCCAAAAGTATGTTTTGATTTTATTCATTCAAATCCGGTATACGGAAGATTGGTTAAGCAACCTGAAGATTGGGAATTTTCTTCATATCGTGATGTAATAGGATTAAGAAAAGGTAGTTTGTTAAATTTAAATTGTATTCAGGAATTTGGTTTGGTTTAAATGAAATTCACCCGGTGATCCGTCAGCTGACGGAAATCAACGGGTGAAATAGGTTATACGATAGTTTTCTGTTTTATTTAAATTCCACAGGTAGCAGGTATTTTACCGAAACAGCTTTGCCACGTTGTTTCCCCGGTGTCCATTCGGGCATACTGTTCGCGATGACATAAGCTCCTTTTGCGGCACCGTCGTTGTCTTGTTCAACCACTTTAATGTCGCTGACTTTCCCTTCAGCGTCTACTGTGAAGGCCACTTTTGCTTTCCCTTTTACTCCTTTTCCCTGGGCAATTTTCTGTTGCATTTTCGCGATATAATCCTGCATGGTCTCATAACCTCCGGGATATTTTGGCATATCCTCAACAATGTAGAACATTTCCTTTTCTCCGCTAACCGGTGGTGGCGGTGGTGGTGGAACGTCTCCATTTGTTGCATTTGCAGCTTTCTTTGCAGGAGGTGGTGGCGGCGGTGGTGGAACCAATTGTTCCCCCGAGTACGATTTATTGTAAAGCAACTGTACGGCATCTTCCATTTTGAAGGTATACTTTGTTTTGTCCACACCAGAACCTGATGCTGTAAGCGTATTCACAATGGTTTGCATGCCGACGAATGAAACTACAACTTCGGTACTTAAACTTCCATCAGTTTTTACTATAGGATTTTCATCAACCAGGGTAAATGTTCCATCCCGATCAGAAACGGTGCCGGTACTTGTACCTTTTATTACAATTGAGGCACCCGGAATTACTTCTCCCGTTTCTTTCGAAACAACTTTCCCGTGAATTGTCATTTTTTCATTTTTATCGGGCAAGTTCACTGCCGACTCCGCCACTGCGGAACTCGATTCTTTAAGCTGATATTCCGGTTCAGCAAAAGCATACAACAACAGCGCAAGTACGGGCAGTGCCCACATAAATTTCAGGCCCAGCAAGCGGGGCGTTTTCTTTTTCGTCATCATTTTTAATCGATTTGTGCTGAGTGCAAAATTCAGGTTGTTGGTAATTCCAATAATCTGCATGCCCATCAGCTGGTTTACTAATAAAGCCTGGTAGCGAGCCACAGTGTGTCCCTGCGCAAGAACACCTTTGTCGGCCAGGTACTCGTGGTTTTGTTTGATTGATCGTTCAAAGAGCCAAATAAATGGATTGAACCAAAAGATGACTGTTAACAGTTCTATTATAAGCAGGTCGAACCAGTGATTCTCACGAATGTGCACTTTTTCGTGAGCCAGAATTTCCGGCAGGTCGTCCTGTGTGTGAAATTTCGGATTGATAAATATGATATTAAAGAAGGAAAAGGGGAGGCCGTATTTTTCGTTCTCGATGATGCGAACACCGTTTAATGATTTAATGTGGTGTTTTATCATAAGGTGAATTAATACGAAGGTCTGAATAAGCAGCCGTAGCAGAAAGATGGCCGCACCGGTAACATATACCAGCAGGAGCGCTTGTTTCCATCCGATTGAAGATGTGGTTTCAGCAGTGTCTGTAAAAACGGGAATGTTTTTAAAGGAGTCTGAAATGGTTTTTAAGCCATTACTTGTTGAATTCGGTTCAACAAGAACGCTGTAATGCAGCGGAATGGCCGGTAACAGAATGGCCAAACCAAGTGAGCCAATCAGAAACCACCGATTGGCCGTATGAAAAGTTTCGTGCCTCAGGAAGAACCAGAACACCATGTAAAACAAGGCGATTCCTCCTGATGCATTTAACAGGTAAATTAAAAACGTTTCCATGGCTTTTGTTCTTTAGTCCGCTTCAGTTCTGCCTCGGTAATTTTCAGGATTTCCTCCAGCTCTTCTACACTCAGGTTGTTCTCGCGGGCAAAAAAGGTTGCCATTTTAGGGAACGAACCATTAAAATAGTTCTTCACCAGCGAGGTGAACTGGAAACCTGTATATTCCTTTTTACTTACAATTGGCGAAAAAAGATTTACATTTCCCACTTTTCGGCTTTTTACAAAATCTTTTTTCTCGAGTACCTTTAAAACAGTGGCAACGGTGGTGTACGCCGGACGAGGTTCGTCAAACTGATCCACTACATCTTTTGCAACGCCTTCATTCAGTTCCCAAAGAATTTGCATGATTTGCTCTTCAGCTTTAGTTAATTGTTTCATTATTTATTTTTCTTTACCGGTTTTTGAAAATTCTATTCTAAACTAACTACTACAAATGTAGTACGAATATTTTAGAATTCAATCTATTTTAATAAAATAAATACTATAAAAATAGTAAATGGTTTAATGGCATAAAAAAACCGCCTGAAAATAAGGCGGTTTGATGGTATGTATTTTATTTTTTTACCAAACTATTTCAGTTGAAGAAATGGATATTTCCTCAATATTACGCAATGGATCATCTGCGGAACCTGCTTCAAATGAAAATGCGAATACCTCAATCTTGTAAGTTTTGCCGGTCTCGGCCTGGGTTGGCAAAAATTCGTAAATCTTGTTGTTTTTGCCAAGTAAGTCGCCACTAAATATCTGGTCATAATTTTCATCCACCATTCTTACGCGATATGCACCTGCTTCGCTTATTAACTGCCATTCAATGTGCACTGTTCCGTTATTAACAGATACTGTATCGATGCTTACGAAATCGAGGTCGTTATAAGCTGCATTTTCGTTGAAAACATGTTCAATATCTTCGTTTACTACCGTAAAATCGAACAAGCCAAGTTCAGGTACCTGAACAGAAAAATCACCAATGGAAGGTTCTTGATAGTAGGTTTGTTTGTTCCCAAGTTCTGATTCCAGCGTTAAAGTACCTCCCTCCGGAAGTGAAACCACGGCCGAGGTCATTGGGTGGTTGGCATATGCAGCGTAACTCCGGGCATAACGCGTCTCATCCTGAAGCTTTCTCTTTATAACCATAACATCTCCAACGCCGGTAAAAGCTGCGGTTTCTGTATCGTCACCACATGATGCAAGTCCTGCTGCTACAACAAACAGGATAAATAATTTTCCAATTTTCTGAATTGTAATCATTTGATTGAGTTTAAATTCCGTTACTAAAATAAGTAAGATTTACATACTTTCTCTCTCTTTATAAACTATTGATGGCAAAAATTAGTATTGGTTGCGTGTGTATCCAAAATAAAATGAAGTTAAACACTTTTCCAAAGCGGTAACTTTTTTTTTGGCTAACTTAAGAGAAGGGAGAATCGAATTCAATCCGGGTGACAGACTTCGTTCTTAATCTCAGAAAGCTTATGCATTAACGTCTTCGATAATTTCTTTGAGGATATAATCGGCCGTTTCAATGTTTGGAACATTGGCGAAGGTCAAGGTGAGTTTCCCGTTTGATTCCTTCATTTTACCTTTGGTTTTGCCTTTTTGAATGTACTGAACAACTTTCAAAAACAATTCCGACTGGTAGAATGCCGATCGCTGGTCGGAAACAAAGTAGCAGATCATTTTCCGGTTTTTCAGAATGATCCGTTCCATGCTTAAATCGATGGCTTTCCAGCGAAGTGGCAGCACTTCAAGCAGTTCGCGGCTTTCGTTTGGTAAAGTTCCAAACCGGTCTTCCAACCCTTTCTGAAATGCGTCCAGTTCCTGCTGATTTTCAATGTTGTCCAGTTCGCGATACAACATCATGCGTTCCGAGTTGCCGGGAATGTAATCAGTAGGGAAAAGCAATTCCATGTCGGTGTCGATGGTGCAGTCGTTCACGTATTTAATGTTCAGGAAAGCCTGCGATTGCTGCTGGTCTTCTTCTTCGAACAGGTCCTTAAATTCATCCTGTTTCAACTCCTGGATGGCTTCATTCAAAATGCGATGATAGGTCTCGAAACCGATGTCGGCAATAAAACCACTCTGCTCTGCTCCAAGCATGTTTCCGGCACCTCGAATATCAAGGTCCTGCATGGCAATGTTAAAACCGCTGCCCAGTTCCGAAAATTGCTCGATGGCCTGTATCCGTCTTCTTGATTCGGCGCTAAGCGACGAAAGTGGTGGCGTGATGAGGTAACAAAAGGCTTTTTTATTAGAGCGGCCAACACGTCCGCGCAACTGGTGCAGGTCGCTCAGTCCGAAATTTTGAGCCTGGTTAATAATAATGGTATTGGCATTTGGTATGTCAAGTCCCGATTCAATGATGGTAGTGGCAATCAGTACATCGAACTTTCCGTTTATGAAATCGAGCATTACTTTTTCCAGTTTCGGGCCTTCCATTTGTCCGTGACCAACTACTGTTTTTACGCCCGGAACTATGCGTTTTATGGTGTCTTCAACCTCATATATATTTTGAATCCGGTTGTGGATAATGAAAACTTGCCCATTTCGGTCCATCTCGTAAAGGATGGCTTCTTTAATGATTTGTTCATTAAAACCGTGTGCTTCGGTAACAATCGGGTAACGGTTGGGCGGCGGAGTCTGAATAATCGACAGATCGCGGGCACCCATCAGCGAGAATTGCAGTGTTCGCGGTATTGGTGTAGCCGTTAGTGTCAGCGTATCCACATTTACCTTGAACTGTTTGAGTTTTTCCTTTACCGACACGCCAAATTTTTGTTCTTCGTCGATGATCAGCAGGCCGATATCTTTAAACTTTACGTCTTTGCTCACCAGTCGATGTGTACCGATGATTATGTCAACCTTGCCTTCAGCAACTTCACGAAGCGTTTGTTTTACTTCAGCAGTCGATTTCAGGCGGCTGACATATTCGATCCGAACCGGGAAATCGGCAAGTCGTTCAGAAAATGTTTTATAGTGTTGAAGTGCTAAAATGGTCGTCGGAACGAGAACAGCCACCTGTTTGCTGTCGGCTACAGCTTTAAATGCCGCCCTGATCGCAATCTCGGTTTTTCCAAAACCCACATCGCCGCACACCAGGCGGTCCATCGGCATAGTGCGTTCCATGTCGCTTTTTACCGCAATGGTTGCTTTTTCCTGGTCCGGTGTATCTTCGTAAATAAACGAGGCTTCCAGCTCGGTTTGCAGGTACGAATCGTGTGAAAAGGCATAACCTTTTTCGGCCCGGCGTTTGGCGTAAAGCGCAATCAGTTCTTTGGCAATGTCTTTTACCTTCGACTTGGTGCGGTTTTTCATTTTTTGCCAAGCACCGGTCCCCAGTTTATTGATGTTTGGTTCGCTGCCGTCTTTTCCCTTGTATTTCGAAATGCGGTGCAACGAGTGGATGCTTACCAGTAACGAGTCGTTATCGCGGTAAACCAGCCGAATGGCTTCCTGCATTTTCCCGTTGACTTCGGTTCTGGTCAAACCGGCAAATTTTCCAATTCCATGATCGATGTGCACCACGTAATCGCCCGGATGCAATTTGTTCAGCTCTTTTAACGAAATGGCCTCGCGTTGCGCTTTCCGGCTCTTTAATTTGAAGCGATGGTAGCGCTCAAAAATCTGATGGTCGGTATAAACACAAACTTTTGTTTCGTGGTCGATAAATCCCTCGTGCAAAATAAAGTTCACCGGAGTGAATTTCACATTTACGTTGGTATCTTTAAAAATCGACTGCAGGCGTTCGATCTGTTTTTCCTGGTTGGAAAGAATCAGAAGCTCGTAACCGTTTTTTTGATGTTCCTTCAGATTTTCGGCCAGCAAATCGAAATTCTTATTGAAAACCGGTTGCGGCGAACATGAAAATTCCAGGCGTTCGGTGGGCTCAAAAGCCAGGTCGAAGCCAAAATCAATAAAACTCGAGCCCTTAAATTGCTGCTGAAGTTCGGCGGCGGTTACCATCTGGTCAGCAATATTTTCTTCTTCGCGGGCAAGCAGGGTTTGCCGGTGAATTTCAGAAATCCGGTCGATAAACTGGTTCAGGTTGTTGCCGAACCAAATGCTGTTTTCGCCGATAAACTCAGCCAGTGAAATCCGTTGTCCTTCCACATTTTCGGCCTGAATATTTGGGATAATGGTAATGGTTTTCAGCTGTGATTTCGACAACTGGTTTTCGATGTCGAAACTGCGAATCGAGTCGATTTCATTCCCGAAGAAATCAATTCGATAAGGATCTTCATGTGAGAAGGAAAAAACATCGACAATGCTCCCTCTTACCGAAAACTGACCGGGTTCGTACACAAAATCTACACGTTCGAAACCGTATTCGTATAAAAATTCGTTGATGAATTCGATGGAAATTTTATCGCCGGTTTTTACCTGGAGTGTGTTACTTTCGAGGCTGTCGTTCGAAATTACTTTTTCAATCAACGCTTCGGGGTAGCTGACAATCAGGTAGGATTTATCCGCTTTCGAAAGCATGTTCAGCACTTCCGTGCGCTGTACCACATTTTCCTGCTCCGGTTGATCGTACTGGATCGAACGTTTATACGAAGCGGGGAAAAACAATGTATCCTCGTCAAATCCAAGGTTGTTCAGATCATCGTAAAAATAGGCTGCTTCCTCGCGGTCGTTCAGCAATACGACAAAGTTTTTGACTGTGTTTTTAAAAAGCTGTGCGAGTAAAATGGTTTTGGATGAGCCAATAAGCCCGTGCAGGTGAAGCTTTTCACCCGGGGGGGCAGTGAGTTTCTGCGCTACCTTATCGAATCCGGTGTGCCCCTCGAAATATTTCAGAAACGTAGTGGTTTCCAAATATCAGAATTTTGCGCAAAGATAGGTTTTTTGAAACATTGAAAACTCAGAAACAAAATAAACGCCTCACATATTAACTGTGAAGCGTTTATTTCTATCAAAAAAATGATAGTTAGTTATAGTGAATGATACACTAATTTTAAGTTTCCATTATTAGTCAGCACTGCATATTGTCCATCCAATGTCTCTGGCTCTCCATCACCATCAAAATCAAAAGTAACCGATTTTACAGTAAAACGAACACTTGGGTTCGCTAGAACCATAATATCATTGTCTGACAATCTGAATGTCACAGTGCGAAGTATTTTTCCGATATTATTAACTTTAATAAGTTCAACACCTATTAATTCGTAGTTGAAAATTTCACCTGTTGTTCGATTGGTAACTTTAACGTTGAATACATAGTTTTCTTCGATAATTTTCTCAACCTGGGCAAAACTTTTAGGAACGGACAAAATCATCATCAAAAGGACCAGCAGTCCAATAATTCTTATTTTTTTCATAATGAGTAATTTAACGGGTTTGTAAATCAACTGCAAATTAAGAATTGTTTTTGATAAATTCCAAAATTTGCTTGGTGTCCTTCGACACATCCACTTCGGTGTTCTTGTATACAATGTTCCCGTTCTTATCAATAATAAATGTCCAGCGACTTGTTGTAACGCCACGTGTCAGGTCGAAATTCTGCCCATCGATTTCTTTGGTAATGGTACCGCCATCGCGGGTGGGGACGCCAAATTTTTTGGCAATTTCGCCCTGTTCGTCCGAGAGTAAAGGGAAATTCAGGTTGTTGGCTTTTTTGAAAAGTTTCAAGCCTTCAACATTATCGCCACTCACTCCAACCACAACAGCGTCGGCACTATTTATCTCGCTTTTCATGTCGCGGTAAGCACAAGCTTGTGCGGTACAACCACCGGTCATTGCTGCCGGATAAAAATAAACAACAATGAATTTCTTGCCCAGGTAATCTTTTGCCTTCCAGGTTGAACCATCGTCGGATTTTGCAGAAAATGCCGGTGCCTTATCACCTACTTTAAGTTCCTGTGCGAAGCTGATATTGAATGTGGCGAATGCAATAATAAAAGCGAATAAAGTTTTCATATGAATTGTAATTAATTTCGTTTGCATAGGAGACAATCAAAGTTCGATTTTGTTTAATCCAAAGCACAATTCTGCTTATCTTCTTTTCAACATAAAACGTTTTAAATCAGAATGAAAATGACTAAATTTAGAGAAATCATTGAAAATGGGGCATGCCTACTCATACCGTTGTGATCATTGCGGATATTCTGAAAATTTTAACCAGGGACATGGTTTTCTTGTGCACTCGCAGTCGCTAAATGCCTACCTGAAACAACCGGTCAAGATTTTTCACTATAAAACACGCAATTTGTTGCAAGCGCTTGCAAATGAAAAAAACGATCTCTTTTTGAAAGCCGGATTTCAAATTTATAAATGCCCGAAGTGCAAAACGCTGCACGATAAAATTGAAGTGACGGTTTTTGATGGTGATAAAATTGTGCACAAAAGCGAGTTCAGGTGTCCGGCTTGCCGGTCGCGACTAAAACTCACCAACATACACCGACTGAAAAAGGCCATCTGTCCGAAGTGTAAAAAACGCACTTTTCACAGGGCTTATTCCAGTGCCTTATTGTGGGACTAGAATTTTCTTTCGCATTCTTTTTTATACGCGGCAAAGGTGCTGTTGCCCGGATATTTTTCCGTAAGAATTTTATAGTGTTTTAGCCCTGTTTCAGGGTGATTCTCAACTTTTTGATACATGCGTGCCAGAAAGAAACGCGCAATGGTGTTGAGCATTTCATTTTCGTCGTCGGCAAATTCTTCCATGCGATTTAACTGCTTTAGCCGTTCTTCCGAGTTGATCTGGTTCGACAAAAAATTTACCTCTTCAATGTATTGAAACATTGTGATGTAGGTTTCAAGTAACTTTTGTTCGTCGCCGGATTCTGTCAAAGTTTTGAGATCAACTTCAGCAATAAGTTGTCGCATTTCAGAACGCGTCGATAGCATTCCAACCAGGTTCAGTTTCTTTTTCTCGTAACGCAGTTGATACGATTTTGTAAGCAGGCGATTGATTTTTTGCCGATTGCTGGTAGTCGCTTCATTGTTCAATTTATTAAGCAAATCTTCAAGTTCCCGGGTATTTTGTTTTGAGTTTGTTGTCCGGTATTTCCACCAGTGCAGATCGAGGTTTAACAGGAGGTAGTAAAAATCATTCAGATCGTTTTTTTGAAGTTCAAGTTCCTGCTCGGCCTCCTGCAAATTTTCCTGGTAAATCAGAACAAAAACATTGTTTGCAACGCTGTCGGTTTTTCCTGCGAAACTTTGCAGTTGAAAGCTTAAAAACACAATTAAAAGTAAAACTGATTTTATCATTTCAGCCGGATTTCTGTACAAATTACATGCTTTCGCTGAAGTTTCCAAGAGCCTGGCGGCGTCATCGTTTTCAGAAACAGACTGCTAATCGCATTCCTGAAGGTATTCACTGAATTTATGGTTTGAAGGATAAGTTTTGACGAGCCATGCAAAATGTACCTTAGCTTTATCGGGGCTCTTTTCGTATTTCAAATGAATTTTCGCGACAAAGTAGCTACTAAGCGTTTGAACAATTATTTGGTTCGAATAGCTCAGTTTTTCCATAATTTGAATGGCCTCGTCCATATTCGCCTGTTTATCGTTCACCCAAAATGGTTTCAGGTAATTATCGAAATACACGATCAGCGCATTGTACAAACTGAAAAGTTCCTGTTGGTCGGGCGAAAGTGAGCCGGCTTTCGATTTTAGTTCATCAAAAAGTTCAACTGTTTTTTTTCGGGTTGAAATGGCGTTGATGAACTGAAATCGTTTGAGCTGGTAGCGTAAGCGGTATGAAAGAGTTATCAGTTGAATGATCTTTTCTTCATCGGAAGCCGCATTTTCAGGATTGTACTTTTCAAGCACAGATTCAAAATCCTCATAATTTGGTGTGTCGGGTCCGGTTACATTTTTCCAGTAACTGCCGTCGATATCCAGAACCGCAAAATAGATAAGGTTGATGTGAGACTGTTTCTGTTGTAAAAGTGTTTGTGCTGAATCGTATTTCTGATTGTAATTCAGCCTGAAAATAGTTTCTGCAATCGTATTTTGAGCACTGGAAATGCCGGATAAACGGGAAAGAAATAATAAGATGCTTAGGAGATGTCGCATGTTATTTTTTGTATTCAAGTATCATTCCAAAATGCGGAATTCCGTCTTCGAGGTATTCTTCGGTGATGACGACAAAACCAAGATCCTCGTAAAATTTCTGCAGGTACTTTTGGGCGCTGATTTTGATTTTATCAGCTTTCCATTCTTTCAAAATGTATGCTTTGGCTTCCTCCATCATCTGAATGCCCAGACCGGTTCCACGCTCCGACTCTTTTACAACAACCCGCCCAATGGAACAATCGTTAAATCGCGAGCCCGGTTTTAGAAGCCGTGAACAGGCAACCATAACGCCGTCTTTACGCAGAAACTGGTGAATCGCTTCTTTGTCGTGACTGTCCAGATCGTTGTAAACACAGTTTTGCTCCACTACAAAAACTTCAGAACGAAGCTGTAACAGGTCGTAAAGTTCATCGGCGGTCAGCTCAGAGAAATGTTTGAATTCGAATTTCATGTCTCGAAGTTAGAAATTTAGGTAATACTTGATTTATGAGAATTGAATCGGATTCAATTTTTATACAATTTGTGTCAATGCGCCGGCGTTACTTTATTCCGTTTTCCCTTGTAAGGGAAAATGTCGACAGACAAAAGGGTAGAGGGATTAATCATTAAAAACCGAACTAATTTGTTGGAGTACCTTTTCCATGTTATTCAGGTCCTCGTTTTTAAACCTCAGTATTTTTATGCCCATGCCTTTCAAAATTTCATCCCGTCTTTCATCTCTTTTTTTATTGAATTCGTGTATTTTTCCATCCAGTTCAATTGCCAGATTTTCCTTGAAACAATAAAAATCAGGAACATAGAAAAAATGTTCATCTCCTGCAGAATCGTAAATGATGGCATGTTGACGTAAAAATTTCCTCCCCTTTAATTGCTTTCTCCTTAAATATTTCCAAAGTTTTTGTTCTTCCGGAGTAGCCTCATGCCTTAATCGTTGTGTTGTTCTTTTAATGTGTTCGTAGCGCATTTTCGTAGTTTTGGTTTACCCCTCACCCTATCGGGAGCTCCCCTTAAAAAGGGAGCGCTTCCTGATCAGCTCTTTATATGGATTTAAACGAATAAACTTGCAAGCAAGGTAAAAGCCAGTCCGCAAACTGCGATAATCGATTCCATGACGGTCCACGATTGTAAAGTTTGTTTTTCGTTCATTCCAAAATATTTACCCACCAGCCAGAATCCGCTGTCGTTAACATGCGACAGCAAAGTAGCACCTGACGCAATAGAAAGAACCACCAACGCTCTTTGTGGATCGTTCAATCCTAATTCGTTAATCACCGGTGCGATAATTCCGGCGGCTGTGATCATTGCCACGGTTGCCGAGCCTTGTGTAACGCGAACTATTGCTGCAAGAATCCAGGCCAATGCGATAGGTGGCAAGGCGGAATTTGCCATCGATTCGGCCATCATTTTACCGATCCCCGAATCCACCAATATCTGTTTGAGAACTCCTCCAGCACCGGTAATTAAAATGATAATTCCTGCCGGACCGAGTGCTTTGGTGCTCAGATCGAGTATGGTTTGTTTGGGCATCCCTCTTTTTACACATAAAACATAAATGGCAATCAAAGTGGCAATGATTAACGCCGTAAACGGATGCCCGATAAATTCAACACCGTCCGTCAGCATCGATTTCTCGATCACTCCTTTTTCAACCAGAAGACCTGATAAGGTATTCAGTAAAATTAATACGAGTGGAATTGAAATAATCAGAGCCACAACCCGAAACGAAGGCAGATCTTTCTCTTTTTTTGTTTCGTCGAAGGAATTTAAAAATTCAGCCGGTGGCAAAATGTGAATTTTCTTTGAAATGTATTTACCCCAAAAGGGACCGGCAATGACGGCCGTCGGAAATCCCAGTATAACACCAAAGAATATGACCCAGCCCAACTGTGCGTTCAGAATATCAGAAACGGCAACCGGTCCGGGAGTGGGCGGAATAAAACTGTGGGTAACCGCAAGCCCGGCTAAAAGCGGGATGCCGTAATACAGCAGCGATTTTCCGGTGTCTTTGGATAAGGCATAAATAATAGGCACCAGAATGATAAAGCCAACATCAAGAAAAACCGGAATAGCGACGATAAAACCGGTAATCACCATGGCCCAGGTGGCTTTTTCTTTTCCAAACTTTTTCACGAGTGAATGAGCAAGTGACAAGGCTCCTCCCGAGCTTTCAAGCATTTGGCCAAAAATAGCACCAAGTCCAACAACTGTGGCGACAAAACCCAGCGTGCTTCCCATTCCGTCCTGAATGCTCTGAAGGATATTTTTCACTGGCATGCCGGTCAGAATTCCAACATAGATAGAGATGATTAGCAGGGTGATAAAAGCGCTTATTTTTAGTTTGAGCACCATGAAAAGTAACAGTGCAACCGCCGAAGTGACCAAAAAAAAGATAAAAAATGTTGACATCGTTTTTAGGTTTAGTCTGTGTATAAAATAGTTAGATCAGCCGGCCGTCCATATCATTTCTATCTGTTTCTGGCTGAAGCGGAAATTTTACTGGCTGATTGTCGCGTGTTGAGCGGTAAATAGCCGTAAACAACTCAACGGTTTTTCGCCCTTCTTCACCGGTTACCAAAGGATCTGTATTGTTCCTTAATGCCGCCAGGAAATCTTCAATTTGTTTTTGCATGTAATAAACCATTGGATCGACAGATTGGAAAAATGCGGCGTCTTCTTTTTTCCATTGTTCGAGGTATTGTTCTTCGCCGGGAACAGTCCAGATATCGTTTACCGGAGGCTCCAGAATTCCCGACATCCCGGCAATGAACATGGCTCCGCCATCGGTTTGAACACCTACTGAAGCGCCGTTATCTCCATGAATGTGTACTTTCCCGTAAATTCCGGGTTTAGTTGAATTGCTTACGATAATGTTGCCGATCCCGCCATTTTTGAATTTTATGATGGCCAATGCCGTGTCTTCCACCTCAATATACGGGTGATTCAGGTTTTTCCAGACGCCATAAACTTCATCGATTTCGCCCATGTACCAGAGCAGGATATCCAGCTGATGCGGCGCCTGGTTGACCAAAACTCCGCCACCTTCCATAAGCCAGGTGCCCCGCCAGGCGTCTGCGTCGTAATAAGCTTTGTCGCGCCAGCCAAGGATGTTAACGGTTCCAAAAACCGGTTTACCGATTTTGCCGTCTTCGATTGCATTTTTAATCCTTTTAACCGGTTCGTACCAACGTCGCTGACTAATAACTCCGAGTTTAACACCGTGCTTTTTGCATGCGCTTATCATTTCGTCGGAATCAGCAAGCGTTGAAGCAAGCGGTTTTTCAACCAAAACGTTTGCTCCGGCCTTGGCGGCTTCCAGCGTCGGGCCAAGATGAAAAGGATGAGGCGTACAAACGATAACCAGATCTATTTTCTTTTCGGAAACAAGTTTTGAGATGTCAGTAAAGGCTTCAACACCGTATTCTGAAGCGAAGTTTTTCGCCGTTTCAAGTGTTCGGCTCCAAACTCCTGACAACTGAGCGTTAGGTATATTCTGAATGGCTTTTGCGTGCAGGTGAGCAACTTTGCCGCAACCCAGAATGGCAATATTGTAGAGTTCGTTTTTCAAGTTGATTTGAGTTTTATGGTTTATTTTGATGAGGCATTTTCGAAAGGTTTATAAGCTTTTATGGAACAAGAATAACTTTCTTTAAACCGGGTTCTTTATTATACAACCTTTTGAACCAATAAGCACCCTCGGAAAGTGGAGCAACAGCTGAAATCATATCATGCACCTGAATTTTTCCGGCTGCAATCAGTTGAAGCACGGTTTCGTATTCTCCCCGGATGGCACAACTTCCCAACACTTTTATTTCGCGGGTAACCACACTTTGAAGCGGAAAATCGATGTTTGGCGAGAGGTTTCCAACCAATACCACTTTTCCTCCTTTTCTGACGATTTCGATTGCATTGTTTACTGTCAGTCCGATTCCAACAGCTTCAAAAACATGGTCTACTCCACGATTATTTGTGCGGGCTAAAACTTCCTTTATAAGTTCATCCTTATTTGAATTCAAAATCACTTCGGCACCAAATTTTCTCGCCATTTCCAGTTTTGAATCTTCAATGTCGATAGCAAAAAGTGGCGAGGGATTTGAAAGCGCCAAAAGTTGAACAAGAAACAAACCGATCATTCCGGTACCAATAACCGCAGCACTTTCTCCCAACTGTATTCCCGACTGATTAATGGCATGAAGTGCAACAGCAGCAGGTTCCACCATAGCCGCCTGTTCAAAACTGACATTGTCAGGTAGTTTGTACAGAATGTGTTCCGGAACTGTTACATATTCAGCAAAAGCACCGTGCTTTTTGTAAGTTCCGGGCGACACTCCAAGTACCTGCCGGTTCTCGCTTAAATTGTAATGGCCATTCAAGGTGAACCAGTCGTTTAGCGGGTAAATCGTTGAATCGAACGTTACCCTGTCGCCAATATTCCACCCCGAAACTTCGCTTCCAAGAGCCGTGATAATGCCGGAAGCTTCGTGCCCCATTATAATCGGAGGAATTCTTCTTCCGGTACTTCCGTCCATTCCGTGTACATCGGAGCCGCAAATTCCGCAAGCCTTTACTTTCACGAGTACTTCATTTTTTGCGGGAACAGGTTCCTCAACATCTTTGAAGACCAGCTCATTGTAGTTCTCCAATACCAGTGCTTTCATAGTTCAGTTTTGATAATTGGAATTAAATATAGATATATGCGTGGACGTTAGCAAGTTAATAAGAGAACTCGTTTTTTGAGCCGCTTAAACGGAGTATTTTTTACGCCCTTCAGGCACTCTGTTCCGGTATTGCCGTGGCGACATTCCCATTTTCTTTTTAAAATCCTTGGTGAAGTAATACGGATCGGTGTAGCCCAGGTTGAATGAAATTTCCTTCACTTTCATGTTGGTATAATCGAGAAATTCGCAGGCCTTTAAAATTTTCAGGTGCGAAAAATAAGAAATGGGCGAGTAGTTGGTTTCCTTGCGGAATAGCGTACTGAGGTAAGTGGGAGAATAGCCCACTTCTTCAGATAGTTTGTTAAGCGTTAGCTTTTTGTGGAGGTTTTTGCCGAGGTAGTTTATGGCCCGCCGAACAACCGGACTCGACTCTTCTTCAATATCTTCTACGGTGCGGTTGGCATAAATAAAGGTTGCCAGCAGATGTCCGAAACACAGGTTTACATACTCAAGGTTCTCGTCGTGAAAGCCTTTCGAAAGATTGTTGAAAATCTCATCGAACAGCATTTCGCGGTTGGCCACCATGTTATTCACCGACGGTATCAGGTTCCTGACCAGGGCAAATTCTTTTCCCAGTTGTTGCGCTTTTTTACCATCGAAAGCAGCCAGCAAAAATCGCGAATCCACATTGAGCACCGAATAAAACTTAAAAGCTTCTTTTTTGGGAATAATAAAGAACTGCTCGCCCGAAACCGGTGTTTGTTCTTTCCCGATCTGTACAATTCCGCTACCTTTTGTGCAATACGCAAGCAGGTAGGCGTTTGTCGTTATTTCTGAATTCCAGATGCTACCACTGCTCACCTCAATTTCGCCAATTTCAGTCAGGTAAAGATCGCCCGTAATCTTGTTTATTTTCTGATCTTCGACCAAAGCATGTGGCAAGCAGTAATATTTTAGTTCTCGAATCATGGACAAAATTGTGATTCAGAATCGAATAAAGTAATATTTTCCATCTTTATCAAAGAAAATACTATTTTTTCAGATTCAATTCGCCAATAATTTTGACGGCAGCATGTAACTGAATGATTTTCAAAAAAACACTATGAGCGAAATTTTAAAGCAGATTTCGGATTGTATCGAATTCGGAAAGATCAATAAGGCGGCACCGTTTCCGCCTCAAATGAAGGGTCAGGACGGAGCGGATGAACTTACTCGTCAAGCCCTCGATGAAGGCGTTCCGGCCCAGGATATTCTTTCAAAAGCATTAATGATTGGAATGGAAAAGGTGGGGATCAAATTCCGTGAGAACAAGGTTTTTGTACCACAGGTTTTAATGTCGGCCAAAGCTATGAGCACTGCGATGGTTCATCTCAAGCCTTTCTTCCTGTCAGGAGCTGTTAAGCAAAAAGGAACCTTCATTATCGGAACAGTTGAGGGCGACCTTCACGATATCGGCAAAAACCTGGTAACCATGATGGTGGAAGGAAATGGCTGGGAAGTGATCGACCTGGGAACCGATGTAAAAGCTGAAACTTTTGTAGCTGCCATGCGTGAGCATGAAAATGCTTTTGTTGGTCTTTCGGCCTTGCTGACGACTACCATGGCCAGTATGGAGAAAATCACAAAGGTGATTCGTGCAGAAATTCCAAATGCAAAAATAGCGGTTGGCGGTGCACCTGTTACACAGGAATTCTGCGATAAAATTGGTGCCGACGCGTATTCACCCGATCCGCAGGGTTTGGTAGAATACCTGAATTCGCAGGTGGCTTAGTTGGAAGTGAGACAAAAGTGCTGAGTAGTGTGATTTTTTTAGCCGCTACTTTGTGCTGACCTTATTCAGAGAATAAAACAATAATTTATTCAATTTGAGTTGATTGGAAAACCAGGTTTTCTGAAAAGGGAGAATTGCATGCTAAAAGATCTCAGTACTCAAATCGAAAAATCTCAATACCATTAAAATGAAAGGACTGGAACTCATAAAAAAAGCATTTCAACTTGAGGAAGTGGAACGGGTGCCGTGGGTGCCGTTTGTTGGCGTTCATGGAGGGTTTCTTACCGGAGTTGATGCGGAAACTTACCTGAAGTCGGCCGACGAAATTGTAAAAGGTGTTCGTAAAGCCATTGAAGAATACAATCCCGACGGTGTTCCTGTGGTTTTTGATTTGCAGGTAGAAGCCGAAATTCTGGGCTGTGAAGTGCAGTGGGCGGCACATAATCCGCCGGCAGTGGTTTCTCACCCGCTGGCGAATGGCACGGCTTTAACCGACTTGAAAGTTCCGGATAAAGCGGCCGGAAGAATCCCTGTGATTCTGGAAGCCACTGAAAAATTGCGTGCACAATATCCCGATCTCGCGTTGTACGGATTAATTACCGGACCCTTTACTTTGGCGCTTCACTTGCTTGGAACCGATGTATTTATGAAACTGTTCGAGGCACCCGATGAAGTGAACGAGGTGATGGATTTTTGTACGCAGGTAGGTATAAAAATGTCGGAATACCTGATCGATGCAGGTTGCGATATTATTGCTGTGGTCGATCCGATGACGAGCCAGATTGATCCAATGTCCTTCGAAATGTTTGTAACACCTTTCGCCACACGAATTTTCGACTATGTGCGCGAGCGCGATAAACTGAGTTCCTTTTTTGTTTGTGGCCATGCGCAGCAAAACATCGAAGCCATGTGCAATTGCAAACCTGACAATGTTTCGATCGACGAAAATATTCCACTCGACTTTGTAAAAGAAGTCGCTCTGAAAAAAGGTATCAGCTTTGGCGGAAACCTTAAACTGACGGTTGTGCTTTTGATGGGCGACGAAAACGACGTACGCGAACATGCCATTGAATGCCTCGACCAGGGCGGAAAGAGAGGATTTATCCTGGCGCCAGGGTGCGATCTGCCAATGGAAACACCACCGGAGAATCTGAAAGCTGTTACCGAATTGGTACACGACCAGTACAAGCAGGATGTGGTGCGTGCTATGGATAAAAAAGAAAGCTCGCTCGAAGTTTTCAATATGAAAGATTACGGGCAAGCCGATAAAGTGATCGTGGATGTGATCACCCTCGATTCCGAGTCGTGCGCACCCTGCCAGTACATGGTTGAAGCCGTTAAAAAAGTGGCCCCGCAATTCGAAGGCGTGGTGGAATGGCGCGAACATGCCATTAAAAAAATGGAGGCGGTAACGTTTATGTCGTCGCTGATGGTTAAGAATATTCCAACCATTTGTATTGACGGAAAAATTGCTTTTGTATCGCAAATTCCGCCAAAAGGTGAATTGATTGCAGCCATTCAAAAACGGATCAACGAAAAACTGAAGCTAAAGATCAAGCAAAAGAAAAGCGAAATTCTTTTGTTGTGCGATGAAAATGAAGACTGCAAAGGCATCAAGGAAAATATTCATAGGGCCATTACTGAACTGGGTAAAGATGTGGATGTAAAAGTCATTTCAGATAAAGCGCAAATGGCCAATTTTGGAGTGGCGCAGGGGCCGGCAATCGTAACCGTAAAATACAAAGTAAAATCGGAAGCCACAGAACCGTCGCTCGATGTGATTAAAGAATGGATCAAGGAATTATAATTGTATTCTTAACTTTGTGTGACTTTGCGTAAAACTTGGTCAGCTTTGTGGTTGATTTTAACCACGAAGTCACTCCAAGTTTTCTCGAAATTGCACTAAGAAAATTCAGGTATGGGAAAAATAATTGATCAAATAAAACAAGGAAAGACAATGGTTTCAGACGGTGCATGGGGAACCTTTTTACAGCAAAAAGGAATGCAGCCCGGCGAATGTCCTGAAGAATGGAATAGCTCGCATGCCGATGATGTATTCGACATTGCAAAAAGCTACATCGAAGCAGGTGCCGACATGATTGAAACCAACAGTTTTGGCGGAACGCGTTTCAAACTTAAAAAATACGGCTTGGCCGACAAGGTTTTTGAGTTGAACAAAGCTGCCGCCGAGATCAGTAGAAAAGCAGCCGGAGATAAGTTTGTGCTTGGCTCAGTTGGTCCAACAGGGAAAATTCTGATGATGGGCGATGTTACCGAAGAAGAACTGTACGATGCTTTTAAGGAACAGTGTCTGGGGCTGGAAGCCGGTGGTGCCGATGCGATCATGATCGAAACCATGACCGACCTGGATGAAGCGCGCCTGGCTATTAAAGCTGCAAAGGAAAATACCAAATGCGAGGTGTTTTGTACCATGACCTTTGAGAAAACGGTGGACGGTGAATTTCGCTCGATGATGGGAATTGCTCCTTCGGACATGATCCCGACACTGATTGATGCCGGTGCTGAATTAATCGGTGCCAACTGCGGAAACGGTATTGAAAACATGATCGGCATTGTGGAAGAAATCCGTAAAGTAAATTCTGATATTCCGGTGCTTGTCCATGCCAATGCCGGAATGCCGGTGTATAAAGATGGTGAAACTGTTTTCCCGGAAACGCCTGATGAAATGGCCGGCCTGATTCCAAAAATCATTAAAGCAGGTGCTAACATTGTGGGTGGCTGTTGCGGTACAACGCCTGATCATATTTGTCGTGTCAGGGAAGAAGTAAACAGAATGAATTACGAGTAATTTATCTAAGTTTCTGTTAACGTGACTTTAGTAAGAGTTAACACAACAAACATTTAACAATATTATTTTCGCATTCTGCTCAGGAAGCATTATTTTCATACCAACCAAAACGAAATAATACTGATTGTTATGAAAAAAATTGCCCTTCTGTTTCTAATTGCATTTACTGTTTTTGCATGTACTAAGAAAAGTCCGGTAACGATCACCGGAAAAATCACCAATCCCTTAAATGAGACGGTTGTAATTCAAAATGATTTTTTAGATCAAAAAGATACGATCACGTTGGGAGAGGATGGTACTTTTTCAGTGGAGATTAATCTCGATAAAGCCTACATGGGGTATTTATGGAACGGCAATCTTCGAATGGCCTTATATATGATTCCCGGAACTACAATTAATCTCGATTTTAATGCCGATGATTTCGAAAATGGTTCACCATCCGATACTATTTTTTCGGGAGATGGAAGCGCTCCAAGTGCACTACTTTTGTCGTTGCAGGATAAAGGTCTGAGATTAAGCGTGCTGCTTATGAAAATGTCGGTCGATAGTTTTGTTATGCAGGTTGATTCAGTAAAAACGTTGATAGATAAGACAGTTAATATGTTCTCGGCAGAAAATAAATTCTCTGAAGAGTTTACCGATGTTTTAACACTGATAGAAAAGATTAAAATAGCTGGTTATTACAAAAACTACATGAATTATCACCCTCGATTTGCACCTACTGATACTACTTCTATACCGGAATCATTTCAGGAATATGTTGATGGGATACCCTTGGACCAGGTTGACAAGTATATCGGAATTACAGATTACAAATCCTTCCTGACCATGCATTATCAGGGACAAATTCAGGAAGAATTGAAAGCTGATACCACCTTGAAAAGAGCTTCGGTGGATTATTTCAGCAAGAACATTGACCTAATACTCGCTTCGGAAGCACCGGTACGGGTAAAAGATGTTATGGGCCGCAGTCTGGTTTCGAGCTATTCTTATATGCCAGATTCTATTCAGCAGCTCATTAAAAGCCGTTATAAAGAAATGCTTACCGATCCTGAGAATATAAAAGAATTTGAAGGCGTAGTAGCTACTATTGAAAAAACAAAACCCGGAACTGTGGCACCATCTTTCAATTATATTGATATAAATGGAGACATGGTTTCTTCGGAATCGCTCCTGGGTAAGGTTGTGTACATTGATGTTTGGGCAACCTGGTGCGGCCCCTGTCGCGGAGAAATTCCTTCGCTAAAAAAAATGGAAGAAGAACTGGATGATAGACCGATTGCATTTGTGAGTATCTCGATTGACGATGACAAGGAAGCCTGGGAGAAGATGGTGAAAGAAGATGAACTGGGTGGTCTTCAGTTGTTCGCAGAAGGTGCCTGGCAGTCGGATATTACAAAAGCTTACGCTATTCGCGGAATTCCGAGGTTTATCATGATTGATAAAGAAGGTAAAATTGTGAATGCCAATGCTAGTCGTCCTTCAAATCCACAGACAAAGGAAAAGCTGCTCGAGCTGGCAGAAATGTAGACGTTCAAATAAATTGAGTTAAAATAAGGAGTAACGGGATGAAGCTGTTATTCCTTATTTTTTGTTTATAGCTTTGCAGGCGATGGTAAAAATTCCATTTCATATTATTTCCGGTTTTTTGGGAAGTGGCAAAACCACTTTTCTGAAACGAATTTTGGAGCAAACAGCTTCGAAACAGAAGGTAGGCATCATTCAGAATGAGTTTGCACCAGCTAATATCGATGGTGCTGAGTTGAGGAAAACAGGAGATGATTTCGAATTGCTTGAGATCAATAACGGTTCGGTGTTTTGTGTTTGTTTGCTGGGAAATTTTACCCGCTCGCTCGAAAAGTTTATCGACGAACACCAGCCCGATGTGGTAATTATTGAAGCTTCAGGCTTGTCGGATACAACATCGATTTCAGAAGTTATTTCTGCCGGATCTCTTTCCGAAAAAATAGTTCTGGCTTCGAACTGGTGCATTGTTGATGCACAGAATTTTGCCAAAGTTGGTCTGATGAAACAACGTGTATGCCATCAATTACGGATGGCCGACGTGGTGGTAATTAACAAAACCGACCTCATTGAAGGTGGTACTTTTGAAATGGAGCAGGAGATCAAAAAAATCAATCCATTCCCTGAGATCAAACATTCAAGTTATTGCAATATCGATTTCGAGTTAGGAAATCAGGCCATCGGGAAATTTTATTTTGGCGATGTTAAAGCTCTGCCACGTCCCGAAGTGAATTCCATGGTCATCAAATCGTCGAAAAAGGTTAGCCGCGAAAACCTGCTGGAATTTCTGAATGAGTGGGCAGCTAAAGCCTACCGAATAAAGGGCTATATTAATTTGAAAGGAGGAGAAACCGTTGCGGTTCAATGTACCTTCAACGATGTAAAACTTATCGGTGTGGACGACAGTTTTCATCCCACCGAGTTAATTGCGCTTACCGATCAGTTTACGCTGCGCGAATGGAATAAAGCATTTAAGGCACTTTAGTTTAAAGTTCAGTCTTACTTTTCCTGATATGTGACTAAAATATTTTATTAAAATATGTACATTCGTGCATATTTAACGCTTCAGTATAACTGCTTAAAACCGCTATTTAAACCCAAAATTAAATTGTTTGTAGAACGATTTTAAATTAGCTATTTTAGGAGGCCTTTTTTGGGTATAAATACACGTTCATCTACATTTGTGATGCTCTGAAAAAAGGAGCTAAACATTCAACTAAAATAAGATTAGATTATGAGCAAATTTTTAACTGCCTCGATTGGAAGGAAGTTTGTAATGAGTCTCTCAGGACTTTTCCTGATGGTATTTATTGCTGTCCACCTGGGCCTGAACTTATTGCTAATTTTTGACGACAGTGGATCTTTGTTTAATGAGGGTGCTCATTTTATGGCCACCAACCCATTAATTAAAATTATGGAGCCCATTTTAGGTTTGGGTTTTATGATTCACATCATTTGGTCGTTCTTTCTGGAATATCAGAACTGGAAAGCACGTCCTGTTAAGTATGCAAAAAAGAACATGAGCGGAGCAAGCTCGTGGGCTTCGAGGAACATGTTGATTCTGGGAGCCTTAGTATTAGTTTTCCTGGTTATTCACATTATCGATTTTTTCTGGGTCATTAAATTCAGTCCCGAAGAAATTGAACATCTTGCCAAAGGTGATTACGATTTGGTGGCTGGACTTTTTAAAGAAAGCATTTTCGCCTGTATTTTATACATTATTGGTGGAGTTCTGCTTGGTCTGCACCTTTCGCACGGCTTTTGGTCGTCGTTCCAGACTTTGGGTGTAAACAACAAGTTCTGGTTAAAAAGATGGCAGGTAATCGGACAGATCTATGCGGTAGTAGTGGCTGTAGGTTTTTCTATTATACCGCTTTATTTCATGTTGGGTCTATACAAATAAAAAGGAAAAATTATGAGCATATTAGATAGCAAGATTCCGGAAGGGCCATTAGCTGAAAAGTGGAACAAACACAAGGCAGCCATCAAAGTAGTGAGCCCGGCCAATAAACGCAAACTCGAAATTATTGTAGTAGGAACCGGTTTGGGAGGTGCTTCGGCAGCTGCTTCACTGGCCGAATTAGGATATAAAGTAAAAGCATTCTGTTACCAGGACAGCCCGCGCCGTGCACACTCAATTGCCGCACAGGGAGGTATTAACGCTGCCAAAAACTATCAGAACGACAACGACTCGGTGTTCCGCCTGTTTTACGATACCATTAAAGGTGGCGACTACCGTGCACGTGAAGCCAATGTCTACCGTTTGGCTGAAGTTTCACCAAATATTATCGACCAATGTGTGGCACAAGGTGTTCCCTTTGGTCGCGAATACGGTGGTTTGCTCGACAACCGTTCGTTTGGTGGTGTGTTAGTTAGCCGTACGTTTTATGCCCGTGGACAAACCGGTCAACAGTTGTTAATTGGTGCTTACCAGGCACTGAACCGCCAGATTGCCAAAGGCAATGTTGAAATGTATAGCCGTCACGAAATGCTTGACGTGGTTAAGATCGACGGTAAGGCCCGTGGTATTATTGCCCGCGATCTGGTTACCGGTGAAATTAAGCGTTACGGAGCACATGCAGTTGTTGTTGCTACCGGAGGTTACGGAAACGTTTTCTTCCTGTCGACCAACGCTATGGGAAGTAACGGATCGGCTGCATGGCAGTGTTACAAAAAAGGAGCGTTCATGTCGAATCCTTGTTTTGTGCAAATTCACCCGACCTGTATCCCGGTTCACGGCGATCAGCAGTCGAAACTGACCTTGATGTCGGAGTCGTTGCGTAACGACGGTCGTGTTTGGGTTCCGAAGAAAAAAGAAGACGCAGTTAAATTGCAGAAAGGCGAACTTCACCCGAATGACATTGCTGATGAAGATCGCGATTTCTACCTCGAAAGAAGATATCCGTCGTACGGAAACCTTGTGCCGCGTGACGTTGCGTCGCGTGCGGCAAAAGAACGTTGCGATGCTGGTTTTGGAGTAAATTCTGAAGGAAAAGCAGTTTTCCTCGATTTTAAATATGCCATCGAACGCCTTGGTAAAAGCGTAATCGAAGCACGTTATGGAAACCTTTTCCAGATGTATGAAAAGATTACCGATGTTGATCCGTACAAAGCACCAATGATGATCTATCCGGCTATCCACTATTCAATGGGTGGAACCTGGGTTGATTACAACCTTATGACTTCTGTTCCCGGTTTGTATTCAATTGGTGAGGCCAACTTCTCCGATCACGGTGCTAACCGACTAGGAGCTTCGGCTTTGATGCAAGGTCTGGCCGACGGTTATTTTATTCTGCCATACACCATTGGTGATTATCTGGCTGACGAAATCATGACTCCGAAAGTGGATGTAAGTGCGCCGGAGTTTGCGGAAGCTGAAAAAGAAGTGACCGCACGTATCGAGAAATTGTACAATATAAAAGGAACAAAATCGGTAGATTATTTCCACAAGAAATTAGGTCATGTAATGTGGGATTACGTGGGAATGTCGCGTAATGCTGAAGGACTGAAAAAGGCCATTGAAATGATTAAGGAGATCCGCGAGGAATTCTGGAAAGATGTTCGCATTCCGGGTGAATTGGACAACCTGAATCCGGAACTGGAGAAAGCAGGCCGCGTGGCCGATTTCTTCGATATTGGCGAACTGATGGCTCGCGACGCGCTCGACAGAAACGAATCGTGTGGTGGCCACTTCCGCGAAGAATCGGCTACCGAAGAAGGCGAAGCCAAACGTAACGACGAGAAGTTTACTTACGTTTCGTGCTGGGAGTACAAGGGAGAAGGAGCTGAGCCGGCATTACACAAAGAAGATTTGGTGTTTGAGAATGTGAAACTCACACAACGTAGTTACAAGTAAGAATCACATCTCAGATTTATTCATTTTAAAAAATGTAAGAAAATGGCTGATAAAATTTTGAAAGAACTCAAAATAAAAGTTTGGAGGCAAAAGAACGCCAAATCCAAAGGAAAATTCGAAACCTATATTATTAACGATATTTCTACCGGTTCGTCATTTCTTGAAATGATGGACATTCTGAACAATGACCTTATTGAAAAGGGAATTGATCCGATTGCTTTCGACCACGATTGTCGTGAAGGAATTTGCGGAACCTGCAGTTTGTATATCAATGGCCGCCCACATGGACCGGACACTGAAGTAACTACCTGCCAGTTGCACATGCGTAAATTCAAGGATGGAGAAACCATCATTATTGAACCTTGGCGTGCCCGTGCATTCCCGGTGATCAAGGACCTGGTGGTTGATCGTACTGCTTTCGATAAAATTCTGCAGGCAGGTGGATTTGTGTCGGTAAATACCGGCGGTGTGCCTGACGCAAATGCTATACCGGTGTCCCGTGATGATGCCGAAGAAGCGATGGATGCTGCAGCTTGTATTGGTTGTGGTGCCTGTGTTGCGGCCTGTAAAAACTCGTCGGCAATGTTGTTTGTTTCGGCAAAAGTTTCGCATTTGGCCAATTTACCGCAGGGTAAAGTTGAAGCTAAATCACGTGCACTGAACATGGTGTCGAAGATGGATGAATTGGGTTTTGGAGGTTGTACAAACACCCGCGCCTGCGAGGTAGAATGTCCGAAAAGTATCTCGATCATGAATATTGCCCGCCTGAACCGTGAGTACCTGAAGTCGAGATTGAGCAGATAAACCTGTTAATTAGAATATATAGAAAGGCCTTTTCACTGCGAAAAGGCCTTCTTTTTTTAAACTAATCCACAGCAGGCTGTGCATAAGTTGGCTGGCGAACGACTCTTTTTGAGGTGCCGATTCTTTAAATTCGCAATAAACAAAGAGGATTTATGCCATACAGAAGATTACCCACAACGGACAAAGCACGCTTGCGTGCACTGGAAACAGCCCTAAACAAAGTGAATGAAATAAGCGTAAAGAACATTCCTTTCGCCAAACATTCCATCGAGGAGCTGCAGAGTGTAAAGAACCAATTTGAGAATACCCTGAAACATTACGAACTGAACATCAATCAACAATCGGATAATAATAAGAAGTACAAGGAAGTATTTGAGACCGCCAGGCTGTACCTCTCGCATTTTATGCAGGTATTGCTTTTTGCATCAGAACGCGGTGAAATTAACGGGGGAATTAAATATTACGGCAACCTGAACGATTTTGGTGGCCGAATTCCGTCGCTAACAACTGAACGGGAGATTTTAGAATGGGGTAAAATTATGGTGGATGGCGAGCAAAAACGCGTTCGCGAAGGCGGTAGCGCCATTTACAGCCCATCGATTGCTTTGGTGAAATTCAAGTTGGAGGAATTCAACGACGCTGCCATTTTTCAGCAAAACCTAAAACGGAATACGCTGCGTACTTTCGAAAAGATGCAAACGCTTCGTAAAACCACCAATGAGTTTATTTCTCAGCTCTGGACTGAAATTGAAAACCACCTGGAACTGGAAGCCAAAACTGCTGAGCAGAAAAGAGAACTGGCAGAAGAATTTGGTATTGTTTACGTTCTGCGCCGAAAAGAAAGAAAATTGCTGCAGCAGCAAAAAACTGAAATCAAAACTGAAATTCAACAGGAAGAGAAGACCGAAAGTGTTGAAGAACCAGTGGCTGAAATCAGGGAGGAAGCACCTGCAAGGCCACAGTTTGTGCAGCGCGATCTGTTTCAGTTTAATTAATCAATTGGGATAAAATAATTTTCAACCCTCTTTTTCAATGGCTTCAATTGTCAATTGTTGTCCGCGGTTTTCTTTTTTAACCAGGTAAAGCAACAAGACAATCATTCCCAAACTGATAATCGCCGCATAGTAGCTGCCCGAGGTGGAACCAAACTCTTCAACATCGCGACTGATCGTTTCGTTGCTGATAAAAAACATGGCAATCACGGCGATGGCATTGTTCAGGAAATGCCCCAAAACAGGCAACCACATCGATCCACTCCAAACCAGCAGGTAGCCAAACATAGCGCCAAGTAACAGTCGGGGTACAAAACCAAAAAATTGAACGTGCATGGCGCTGAACAGGATTGCAGAGATCCAGATGCCCCAATGTGTGCTTTTGGTAATCCGGGTAAATATTTTTTGAATGACACCCCGGAACAACAGTTCTTCGCCAACGGCCGGTAAAAATGCCACCATAAAAATATTGAAAGCAAGTCCGGGCAAGGTTTTTACATTTAAAAAGGCCTCGGTAAGTTGCGCGGCATCTTCCTCTGTTTTTCGCATCCAGTCTTCAATTCCGCTCATCCATTCCGGAAGACTCATGTTGCTGTTCCACACGCCAAGGAAATTAACGAAAGGCGACATGGCAAACATCAGCACAAGAACAAGCAGAAAGGTGGTTCCACCGAAGGATTTATTTAAATAGAGGTACTTAAAGGTGTTGCCCAAAAACAAGTAACCTAAAATAAGCGGGGGTAAAATAAAAAGACCAATAGCCTGTACAGTTTGAAAAAACTTAAGAATTACAATACTTTCGGGATCATTCAGATCGGCAAGCGACGGCAGGTTTAGCATGGAATCGAGTCCAAATACAGGTAATGCAACCAGAAATGAAATGACCAGAAATGCCAGGAAACTGACCACAATAACAAAAGCCGAAAAAAGGAGCTGAGGGAACGGTTTCATGTCCCTGAATGCCAGAAATGCCATAGTTAAGATTTTGGGGTAAAGATAGTTTTTTTGGATAAGCTCAGAAAAGCGTCGGTCATTCCCGTGTAAACGGGAATCTGCTCATGTCTAAGATTCCCACTTTCGTGGGAATGACGATTGTGTTGAACTATATTTCCCTAATCTTAATATTCCTGAACATCGTTTGTCCGCCATGGTCCTGCAAACCGATGTGACCACTTTTCGACATGCCGTAATGCGGTGCATCGGCCCATTTGCTTTCGTTTTTAAGCTTGAGCCATTCCGGCGACCAGAGTTCGTATTCCACTACTTTTTTGCCATTCAGCCAGTGTTCAACATGCGGGCCGTTTACCAGTATTCTGGCAGTGTTCCATTCGCCAACGGGTTTTACTTCTGCGTCAATCGGCGCATTCATCGCGTAATTGGCACCTGAGTACTGATCCTTGTGGATTTCGGTTGGCCAGCCTTTTCCATCGATGAGCTGATATTCCGGTCCCGATTCGTAAATAGCATCAGTCAGTCCCTCCTGAACGTGATAAAAAATACCGGAGTTACTTTGCGAATCGACTTTCCACTCGAGGCTAAGTTCAAAATTGGTAAACTCTTTTTTGGTAACAATGTCGCCACCATGATCTGAGCCCACTCCTGAGTTATAAAGGATTCCGTCCTGAACTTTCCATCCGGTAACGGGGCCGGCATTAAATGTTTTCCACATCGAATCCAGACTTGTTGCTGTTCCGTCAAACAACAACGACCAGCCTTCGTCGACTTCTTTTTTCGAAAGACTGTTGATTTGTTCTTTCGGAGAACACGATGCGATCAGCAAAATAACAGCAAATACCAGAAGAGAAAGATTGCACTTCATGTTAATTGGTTTTAGGTATAAATCGGAGCAAAAATAGTAAAATCAATGCTCCATTGTGCTTTTAAGTTCATGAAATTGTGTGGTTTATAATTTGATTCATGAATGCTTGGTCATAATTCGAGAAAAATCGCTGATTTTTATTCGAATCAGGTTAATTTTATACATCAGAAGCTAAAATGATGAACGCAAAAAAAACGATAATAGCGATAGTACATGTGGCGGCTTTGCCCGGCACGCCAAAAAGCCGGTTTTCAATCGATCAAATTGTCTCAAAAGCTTTGGCCGATGCGAAATTACTGGAACAGGGTGGCGTTGATGCCATCATGATTGAAAACATGCACGACCGGCCTTACCTGAACCGAAAAGTTGGTGCCGAAGTGGTGTCGGCGATGACTGCAGTCGCGGTTGCCTTGCGTAGCGAGATCAATCTTCCCATCGGGATTCAGATACTGGCAGGTGCAAACCGTGAGGCTTTAGCTGTTGCATTGGCTGCAGGACTTAATTTTATCCGGGCCGAAGCTTTTGTTTTTGGCCACCTGGCCGACGAAGGTATGATGAACAGCGATGCCGGCGAGTTGCTGCGCTACCGGAAACAAATCGGCGCTGAACACATTAAAATTTATACCGATATCAAAAAGAAACATTCATCCCACTCCCTTTCGGCCGATGTTTCGATTGCTGAAACCGCCAAAGCCGCTGAATTTTTCTTAAGCGACGGCGTAATTGTAACCGGGAGCGCAACCGGCGAGAAAGCCGCTGTTTCCGATTTGCAGGAAGTGCGAAAAGCGGTAAAGATTCCGGTACTGATTGGTTCTGGAATAAATGCAGAAAACCTTGCAGAATACTGGGATCTGGCCGATGCATTTATTGTTGGATCTTCGTTAAAATTCGACGGAAACTGGGAAAATGATGTGGATGCGGCCAGGGTAAAGCAATTCATGGACATTGTTGTTAAGTTGAAAAACCGGTTTGTTGAATAATTGTACGGAAATCTATTGTGTCTAAATTTTTTTTGGCATAATAGAATAAAGTAAAAATAGAAGCGTTAAATTCACACTTTTAAATCAGTAAAAAAATCCTAAAATGAAGAACTCGATTGTAATTCTCCTTCTCCTCGTGTTGTTTTCGTGTGCACAGGAAGAAAAAACAATGCCTAAAGCCATTCCCGCCGATAATTTTAAAACCGAAATTGATGGGAAACCCGTGAGTCTGTACAGTTTGAAAAACAGCAACGGTTTGCTGGTTCAGATCACTAATTACGGTGGTAAAGTGGTAAATCTGTGGACACCTGACAAAAACGGCAACTTTGGCGACATTGTACTGGGCTTTGATAATATTAAAAGCTACGAAACCACCAGTGAAAAATATTTTGGTTCGCTGATTGGCCGCTACGGAAACCGTATTGCCAACGGAACGTTTACCATTGGTGAAGAAACATATCAATTGGCTCAAAATAACGGAGCCAATGCGCTGCACGGCGGTATTAAAGGATACAACAATGTGGTTTGGGACGCCACCCAACCCGATGATCAAACCCTGGTGCTTACTTATCTATCTCCCGATGGAGAAGAAGGTTACCCCGGAAATCTGAATGTTAAAGTTCAGTACCAGCTTACCGACAATAACGAACTTAAAATTGAATACTGGGCTACAACCGATAAGGCCACTCCGGTAAACCTCACGCACCATTCTTTCTTTAACCTGAAAGGTGCCGGACAAGGTACAGTGAACGATCATATCGTTCAGATTAATGCCGATAAATACACGCCGGTTGATGCCGGTTTGATACCTACCGGAGAACTGGCACCTGTTGAAGGAACGCCGATGGATTTCAGAACACCAACCGCAATTGGTGCACGTATCGATGCTGATTTCGAACAATTGAAATTAGGTAATGGCTACGACCATAACTGGGTTTTAAACCCTGCCTCTGAAGGATTAACCTTTGCTGGAAAGGTTGTTGAACCTGCTTCGGGCCGCACAATGGAAGTGCTGACCAACGAACCTGGCATGCAATTCTATGGTGGTAATTTCCTCGATGGAACCGTTAGCGGAAAAGAAGGAGTGCCTTATGTTTTCCGTGGTGCTTTCTGTCTGGAAACACAGCACTACCCCGACAGTCCTAATAAACCTGAATTCCCGTCAACAATTCTTGAACCGGGTGACGAGTACTACTCGATTTGTGTGTACAAATTTGGAGTTGAATAATTTCAAACTAAATAATGGATGAAGGCTCGGTATCTACCGGGCCTTTTTTGTTGCTTGAATACTCCTGAGACCCTCTGGTCAGATCCTGTCAAATACTTACTATTGAAAGGGCAACACTGAGAACTTATAATCCGGAATAGACAGCAACCTGCTTAGCACATATTCGCTTCGAATTTAGACCTTAAAATTGGGCAAAAGATATTAGAAAAGAGGAAATAGTGTTTCTGCTACGAGGAGCATTCCGGGCTGGTTCGGTTCTATGTTTTTATCAAAGAAAAGCCCGGGTAAACCCGGGCTACATTCAAACTGTGCTATAACTATCTCTATGAAAAATCGATTTTTGTGTAGATTTACGATTGCCTATCGTACCAGGAATTTTTGGCTTTTTACCGCATCAGTATCGTTGATCTGCAGGATGAAAGAACCCGGATTCAAATTGTAATCGATGCGGTTGAACTGAATGTTTCCGCTTTTTACAATGCTTCCGCTGATGCTGTAGATTGAATAAGCAGCGTTGGTATCGTTTATTCCTTTTACATATACATACCCGTTTGATGGATTCGGATATACTTCAAAAGCTCTTTTGTTGCTATCTGCCAAACTGCTAACAGAAGAAAGCAGTGGATCGAAAACAAATACTTCAGTACCTGTACTGCCATCAGCTTTCTCGCCCACGAAATACAATTTGTCTTTAAATACCACCGGAGTTTCATCGTCGGCGTAGATTGTGCTTGAAATCGGAGTACTTGTCACACCGTCGGTTTCAAACAAGTGGTAACTGTTTGTTCCGTTTCGGCCAACATAATACAAATGGTCGTTAAAAGAGGCAAAGCACTTTGGGTAATGTGCGAAAGCAGTTCCTTCTTCACCTTCTTTTTCAATTGAAGTTATTCGGGTTACTTCGCCTGCTGCCGGATCGTATACATATAACTGAACATCGTAAACAGTTTTGCTTCCTCCGTCCATCATGTCTTTTCCTGAAAAATACAGTTTATCTTTCCATGCAAACAGGTTGTCGTATACCTGGTTGGTGTCGTTCAAATAACTTCCCTCGGTAATAACCTGTTGAGTTCCGGCAGCGGTTCCGTTAGTTTCCCAGAGCTTTGAGTTTTGGATGAAGTAGCATTTATCTCCAAGAACTGCAATTTTAGCTGTTGAATAGGATGAGCCTTTGGAGCCTGCGGTAAGGTCTCCCAACGTGTCAATAGCCCCGGTTTTTATATCATAGGTAAGCAGTTCGTCGCCAGTAACAGATTTATTGGCATAAAGTGCTCCCCAAATGATTAATTTGTCACCTAAAACAACGAAAGTTCCGCGGCTGTCAATTGAATCCAACTGGTTTGGTAATACCTCGGGAGCATTCACACCATCCCACATGTATATTTCGCGGTCGCCGGTATTACTGCTGAACAATAATGTGTCGCCATAATTTGCATAAACATTGGGTGTCAGACCATCAAAAACTCTTACTGTATCCAATCTGTCAGCTGATAAACCATTGCTTTCATCAATTGTAAAAAAAGCTTCTCTTGAATCAGGAGCTCCAACTGCAGGCGCGTCAAAATAATATTTCAGGTTGAAATATGCTTTACCCTTGTATAAAACAGGATACCTCATTCCTGAAGACTTGTCGTAAGTTAAACCATTTAATGAATTTACGTAGGTTCCGGGTAATACATCGTAAAAATATGTGCCCGCTTCCGTTCCGTCCGAGACAACTATTTCCAAATTTTTGCCTGAATCTGCTCCCTTGTAAATCAAAACATTATCTGTGGCAACAAGGTTCGATGGAAATGCATCTGCTTCTCCTGCTGCAACATCCTTCAACAAAAAGGTCCCCTGAGCAAATGCTGTACCTGTAAAAAATAAAATAGTCAGAATTAAGTAAATTTTTTTCATAATTGTCTTTTTAGATATGTAATAATTAAACGTTTACGAATTATTTATATTCACCGTAACGGTGTTGTCTTCAATAGTAAATTTTACTTTTCCTGTGGCTTCGATGAGTTCAAGAATTGACGACAGGTTTTCATATTTCTCAACATTGATACTGTACTTGATATCCTTTAGCCGTTCACTTTCGAACTGGTAGTTGATACCGTACCAGCGGCTCAGGTTGCGCATTATTTTATCGAGCGATTCGGCATCAACCACTAAGCGGCCGTCTTTCCACGAAGCGTACATTCCCGGATCAACATCACTTACTTCAATATCATTTGTTGTTTTGTCAACACTGATCTGCTGACCGGGTTGGATCATTCTCTCCAGTCCGGTTTTGGTCACATAAATCACACTTCCTTCAGCCAGTGTGGTTACTACTTTCTCTTCGTTGCTATAGGCCTGCAGGTTGAACTGGGTTCCTGTAACTACTACCTTCCCGTAATGCGTATCGATTGACATTCTTTTACCCGACATTTTTTGTACCTCAATGTACATTTCGCCCTGAAGCGTCAGGTTTCTGGCAGAGTCGGCAAACGGAACATCATATTCCAGGCTTGAACCGGCATTCAGCCAAACTCTCGATCCGTCGGGTAAGGTGAAGTGGTACTCCGATTTCTCGGGAACCACAATTCGGTGATGCTGTTTCGGCAGCTGTTTTATGTCGCTCTCGTAATGCAGCGTTCCTTGATCGACACTGGCGATCAGTTGGTCGGCAACCACCACGCGGCTTGAATCGTTGGTCAACGAAATCTGGCTGTTCTCGTCAACAACCAGGTAGGCGTTGGTAACTCCCGGTTTCACATCATCGGCTATTATTCCGGCCAATGGATTTCTGTCGGTGTTTTTAATAAAATAGAAGGTGCTTCCGCTAAAAAGTGCAAGAACAAGAACAGCGGCAACTTTAATCCACATGGCAATGCGGCGTGGTTGTTGTTTTTCTTCTTTAACAATCGAAGCATCAAGACGTTGCCAGGCAGCTTCTTCATCAAAGGAGTCGAAACTGGTCAGGCTTTCACGAATGTAATCCGGACCTTCGAAGTCGGCCAGCCACATGGCATTTTCTTCCGACTTTTCGCTCCACGAGTTAAGCTCGCGAAGCTCTTCCGGCTCGATTGTACCTTCGATTTTCCTGCTGATCAGATAGGTCAAATAATCCTTATCAAATGTATTTTTTCCCATGTTCAATTAATTAGACGATTTGGTTGACAAATTAGGTGAAAGGTATTTTTACTTTTTTTGAATTTTGAGCTTAATCATCCAGACTCAGATGTTTCAGTTTTGCCTGGAGTGCCTTTTTTGCCCTCATTTTGTGTGTTTTAACGGTGTTTACCGATACGTTTAGCAATTCGGAAATTTCCTGTTCCTTTTTTTTGTGGAGGTAACTTAGTTTAAAAACTTCCCTGCTTTTTTCGGGTAAGGCATCAACGTGGAACATAATTTCACGAAAGATTTCGGCTTCGATCATCGCTTTGTCTTCGTAGGTTACAAATAGCTGGTTGTGTTGAATCCATTCAAGGTATTTCTCTTGCGATTTATTTTTGCGAATGAGGTTGATGCATTTATTTTTAACAGTTTGATACAGGTAAATGGGCAGCTTGTCCGATTCCCGAACCTCCGAGCGTTTTTCCCACAATTCGCGAAAAGCATCCTGAACAACATCTTCGGCTGCTTCCATCGATTGCAAATATTTCATCGCAAAAAAGCACAGGCTTTTAAAGTACTTTCCGAAAAGCACTTTAAAGCTTTCATAGCTTTTGCTATCGACGAAGCTTTGCTCTGAGGTATTTTTGCTTCTCTGGTTCAAGCTGAAACAAATGATTTTAGTATGTATCGATCTTTCCTGAAATTCGCGTCCAAGTTAGAAAAATGAAAGAAGACACGAATAATCTTTTACTTAATATCCATACAACGAATAATTGAGAGGGGAAGTTGTAAATGAATGAATTTATTTATGTAAACGGTATGTTGGGTTTGTTAATTAGCAGATATATAGCCACATATGCAGGTTATGCTGAGGCTAATAATTTTGAGATGTAATTGCTGTTTTCAGTTTGTCAAAAAAGCGAAGTGAGCATTTGTAAGACTCCTGTCGAGTGATTTCGTTCCTGTATCAGAAAAATACGATTTGGTCAAGCCCAAAAATAGGCTTATTTTCGCCGCCTGTTTTTAAAGCGCAGAATAACAATTAATTAGAAATACAAAATTGAAAACATGTTATAGCTGGAATATGAATCGAGTGAAATTGTACCGTTGAAGGATGGCTTTTGCGAAAAAATGGACAAAAAGGCGGATTAGCGAATTTGAAAAGTAAGCAAACCATCAGTTAATTTTATTCTCAAAGCAAAAATTATCAGGAATCTTATTTTGTGTATTTAGATTTCTATGCATCTGATATATAAGATTATAGGCAGAATAATTTTGTTCTTTTTGTAGGGTTTTTAGATAAGTCCTTAATTTTTTTTAATTCTCGTTTAACTCTTTTTTGCATCCGGCGTGTCTTCTAAATAGCTAAGTCGGAATTGTAAGGAGTATGATACAGAGAATGCGTAGAAATTGAGGTCAAAAGATAAAGACAAGATTCATTATTCTAAACGACTCTGTACCGATAAAATCAATCGGTGGTAACATCCAACTTATTTAGCAACAAAAAAATAGTAAGGTTTGAAATCAAATTATTGCATTATTATATGAATCAACATACTAAATCGATACATGCTCTTAGTAAAGCGTTAAGTGTCTTTCTCTTTTACAGGAAGAAAGGCGTATTGACACTGCTCTTATTTTTTAGTTTCCTTTTTACAGCAATAGCACAGCAAAGTTTTTCTCTTAGTTACGAGAATGCAACGGTGAAGGAAGTGTTGCAAGAGCTAAGAACTAAAGGCGAGATATCATTTGTTTATGAGGAGGACCTCGTCAGTAAGGCACCCAAAGTGAGCTTTACAGTTAAGAACGCTTCACTTACACAAGTGCTCGATAGTTGTTTCACAGGGACAAACATTGGATACGAGATTAAGGACGGGACAGTAGTTATAAAGATGAAGGAAACCCCCAGGCAAGTGCAACAAAAAAAAATACTTGGCCGTGTTCTCGATGAGAATGACCTTCCAATGCCGGGAGTAACCATTGGTTTTCAGAAAGAAGGCCAGGCAAGCTTTATGGTAGGAACAACAACGAATATCGATGGTAATTATTCCATCACTGTTCCCGATGTTCCCGGGAAACTGTTTTTCTCGTTTATTGGTTACAAAACACAGTCGGTAGATGTGCTTGGCAAAAACCTGTTGAATGTAACCATGGAAGTGGATGTAACCGATATTGAAGAGGTAGTGGTTACCGGGATTTTTACCCGCAAAACTGAATCGTATACAGGAGCATCAAACACGGTTAAAGGCGACGAATTGCAACAGTTTGGAAACCGAAGTGTACTTACCAGTCTTCAAAACCTGGAACCCTCTTTCAATATCCTCGAAAATAATAACTGGGGGTCGGATCCCAATAGGTTGCCTGATATTCAGATCCGTGGTTCTTCGAGTATTCCGAATGTGAATGAATTGTACGACGAAGCCAATGCCAACCTGAATACTCCGCTAGTTATCCTCGATGGATTCGAGTCGAACATGCGTGTTTTGCAGGATATGAACGAAAATGATATTGAATCAATCACCATTCTGAAAGATGCTTCTGCTACTGCAATTTACGGATCGAGAGGAGCCAACGGCGTAGTGGTGGTTACCAGTAAACAACCCGAGGCGGGCGATTTACGGGTTACCTGGCGAAGCGATTTAACCCTCGAGGTTCCCGACCTCACACAGTATGATGTATTGAATGCCCGGGAAAAGCTTGATCTCGAATACAAAGTTGGATTGTACGATAGCGAAAATGCCGGCAAGGATTTGATTCTTAAACGCTATTATAACCAGATTCTGTCGGAGGTGAACCGCGGTGTTGATACCTATTGGTTATCGAAACCTTTGCGCACCGGAGTTGGCCACAAGCATAACATCCGACTCGAAGGTGGCGACCAGCGATTCCGCTATGCCGGTTCGGTGCAATACAACAACATCGAAGGTGCCATGAAAGGATCTTCACGCGACATCATGAACGGAAGTATAAAGCTGGCTTACATTTACGAGAAGTTCCGCTTTTCGAATAACCTCATGATCGGAATCACCAAGGTAGAAAACAGTCCGTACGGCAATTTTTCTGATTATGTGAAAATGAATCCCTACTGGTCGGGGTACGATGAGGATGGCAACGTTTTAAAACAGTTGGGTTATTATGGCGACAAAGATTATTTCGAAAGATGGAATAAATTGCCCACCAATCCCTTGTACAATGCAACCTTGAATACTTTTGATACGAACGAGAATACCAGCATTACCAACAATACTTCGGTGGAGTGGAACCTTACACACGATCTGAAACTACGAGGAAGTCTGGGGATTACGAAACAAAACAGCTCTTCCGATGTATTTAAACCTGCCGATCACACCGATTTTGCAAACTACTCGGAGGCCGATGCATTTCGAAAGGGATCATATGCCTATGGTACAGGCGCCAGTTTAAGGTACGACGGCAGTTTGAACCTGAGTTACAACAGTGTAATCAACAATAAGCATTATATTTTTGGTGGTGCCGATTACAATGTTCGCGCCAGCAATACAACGAATTACGGATTTAAGGCAGAAGGATTCAGTAGCCAACGTATCGATTTTCTGGGAACTGCGCTTCAATACGCCGAAGGCGGTTCGCCCACAGGTTCCGAGAGCGTAAGCCGCTCAATCGGATTAACTGCAAATGCCAACTACATGTACGATGCAAAGTATATTATCGATGCATCGATTCGTTACGACGGCTCTTCACAATTCGGTTCCGACAAACGTTTTGCAACCTTTTGGGCAATTGGTCTTGGATGGAACATGCATGATGAAGCATTTATGGAAGGAAGCTTTATCGACCGTTTAAAACTCCGGGCTTCGATCGGAACCAACGGTTCGCAGAATTTCAATTCATACCAGGCACTTTCAACCTACAGGTACTACACCGACGACCGCTATTACAATTGGACAGGTGCCTACCTTGCTTCTCTTGGAAATACCGATCTGAAATGGCAGCAGAAATTGAATCATAACGTGGGATTCGAGTCTGCCTTTCTTGATTCGCGCCTGCTTTTTCAGCTCGATATGTACCTCGACAAAACAAACGACCTGATCTCTTCAGTCGACCTGCCTGCATCAAACGGTTTTAACAGCTACGTTGCCAACATTGGTAAGGTAGAAAACAGGGGATTCGAATTGTTGTTAAATACCTATATCATTAAAAATTATCAGGAGGGATTAACCTGGAATATTTCGGTTTCAAGTATTCACAACAAGAACACGATTCTCGAAATTTCGGAAGCATTAAAAGAAGCACAGGAGGACCTGGAAAGTGCTGCAACTACAAATCCTAATAAGTTATTCCGCGAGGGATATTCCATTAATACCATTTGGGTGGTACGTTCGCTGGGTATCGATCCCAGTACCGGTAAAGAAATTTATGTACGCAAAAACGGCGAAAAAACATTTATCTGGAGTGCAGCCGATTTGATCGACGGTGGTAACAGCGAGCCTAAGTACCGGGGGAACATCAATTCAACTCTTCGTTATAAAAAACTAACAGTGAATATGTCGTTTGGCTACCGACTGGGCGGGCAATCCTATAACAACACGCTTATTGACAAGGTTGAAAATGCCAACTTCAGGTACAATGTTGATTCGCGGGTTTACGACGACCGCTGGCAGGAACCAGGTGACGAAGCTGCATTTAAAGGCTTGATGGTTAACACAACAACGTTCAAATCGACCCGCTTCGTACAAAACGAGAATACGCTGACTTTTAATAACCTCAACCTGAGGTATGATTTTAGCTCTTCCGAATTTCTGAAAAGCAAAGGCATTCAGAATTTTATGCTTACCGCTAATACTTCGAACCTGTTCTACATTTCTACAGTAAAACAGGAGCGGGGAATCAATTACCCGTTTGCAAGGAATTTCTCGTTGGGGCTTTCGGTTATTTTCTAATCCACAAATTAATTACGAATGAAAAGAATAACAACATATATCAGCGGTTTAATTCTGGTTTTCGCCTTAAGTTCGTGTAACGATTGGCTGACAGTATATCCTGAAACGGAGGTGCCGCATAACGTACTGCTTGTTGACGAGGCCGGTTTTGTAGATGCCATGACCGGCGTTTACGTGCAAATGAAATCAACATCGGCTTACGGGTTGAATCTCACCATGACTTCGCTCGAATACCTGGTGTCGTCGTGGGATGTTACTTCGCAATCGGCGGAAAGCTACATCGGCACTTTCGATTACAAAAATGACAAGGTGAAACCCGTATTCACCGGCATTTATTCGCAGGAGTATAAAGTAATTGCAGGTATAAACTCCATTTTGGGGGCTATTGACGAGCAAAAGGAAAATTTTGTTACCAAAGGCATGTACGAGCAGATTAAAGGTGAATGTCTCGGACTGCGTGCGTATATCCATTTTGATGTATTGCGTCTTTTTGGCCCTGTTCCTACACAAGCCGGCAACGAAAATATTTTACCTTATGTAACCGTCTTAAGCAAAGATGTCAATCCGCATATTACGTTCAGCGAATTTAAAATCCTGCTTGAGAAAGATATGGAAGAAGCAGAAAATCTGCTTGCCGTTGCTGAAGAATATGGAAACTACGCCGGTTACGAAAGCATTCGAATGAGTCATCAGGCTTTAAAAGCCTTAAAAGCACGGGCACATCTTTGGTTTGGCGAAACATCGGAAGCGTATGAACTGGCTACAGAAATTATCGGATCAACCGACCTTGAGCTGGGAACATCTGCCAATATGAGTGAAGCTAATTACCCGCTTACCGTAGAACACATATTTGGTATGCACGAATACAACCTGCGTAATCGCTATAACAATAATTTTGGAAACCGAACACTTAAAAAAGGATCATCCTCATCGCAGGTGAACATTGAATTGTATGGCAATACAGGAACCGATATCCGCGAAGCCAATTTATGGGAGTTAAGCACCGGAGACAACGGAGCTCAGGGCTACATTCTAAAAAAATATAAAGTATCGGCATCGGCAACATCCAATGCATTTAGTTCAGATTACCGACGAATTCCACTGATCCGGTTAAGCGAAATGTACCTGATTGCAGCAGAAACAGCTCCGTCAGTAGCTGAAGCTAAGGTTTACTGGTCGACCTTTAAAACAAGCCGCAACCTGGCAAATGATGATGTTCCAGAAGATCACACCCAATTTGTTAAGGAAATAGTAAAAGAATACCGCCGCGAGTTTTTTGGCGAAGGACAAGCATTTTATGCCTATAAACGATTAAATGTAGGAAAAGAAGATTTTCTGTGGCTCCCTGCCAACACCTTAATCAACTACGTGGTACCATTACCCGATTCAGAAATCTCTTATAACTAATTGAAGAAATGAAACAGCTAAAAATAGTTCTGATGGTTCAGGTTTTTTGGAGGCAATATGCGCATGTTAGTCGAACTAATCTGATTGCTTTTATTGGCCTTTTTTCCTTATTAACGGCCTGCGAGGATGACTATCTTTTTTACGATCGCAGTAATACACTCATTCAGTTCGGCCCCGAACCCGGTCAAATTTATAATTCATCGTTTAACCTGGCAGATACAATTAAGACCTATTCTTTTGTGTACGAAGGCTCATCGGTGATGAGGGATACAGTTTATTTCGATTTATATGCTTTGGGCGGGCCGGTTGATGCAGACAGGACTTTTGCCATAAAGCAGGTAATGGTCAACAATGAACCGAACGCAGAAGCCGGGAAACATTACCTTGGTTTTGATGATCCTGAAGTTGCAGGTCTTTATACCATCAAAGCCGGTGAGGTTCACCTGAGTTTGCCACTTGTATTGTTGCGCGATGAGTCGCTCAGGAGTGGCACTTACGTTCTTAAAATTGAACTGGAAGACGACGAAAATTTCAGGATCGGCGATCCCGACCTTATATGGCGAAAGTTATATTTTTCCGATCAGTTGATTCGTCCTACACTTTGGAGCATATTCGAAGAGTACTCTTTTGGAAAGTACAGTGAGGTAAAACACCGGTTTATGATTGACGTAACCGGCGAGAAATGGGACGACGAGTTTTTCTCCGCGCTTTATTCTGATTATTCATACCTGTTGTATTGGAGAGCGACTATGGTGACTGAACTCTCGCAATATAACTCTGCACATCCGAATGATCCTCTGCGCGATGAGAATGGCGAATTAGTGACTTTCCCTTAATTCTATTTTCTGAAAACAAAAAAAGACTAAATGAAAAAGCTGATATATTTATTGCTGCCAATCCTGTTCCTTCTTCCTTCGTGCTACGAAGATCTGGGGAACTATGATTACGACGATGCAGAAGTAATCTCTGTGGAAGGAATTGCTTCATCCTACAGCAAAGTTTCAACCATCGACCGGCTGGTCATCGATCCGCAGGTTGGTTCTACTGATCCTGACGCGCGGTTCGAATATTTCTGGGGTATTTATGAAGCAAATACAAGCGGTTATTTTCCAACATTTGATACGCTCACTCATAATAAGGAACTGGATTATCTGGTTGTTCAGGACGCAGGTAACTGGGAACTGGTTTTTGGAGCAAAGAATTTGAACACCGGTTTAACCAAACTGATCAGTTCAGAACTAACAGTAACCACTGAGTTCACGAGGGGATGGTACGTGCTGAAAGACGATGGAGAAAATTCGGATATCGATCAGTTTCTCACTCCTGATACCATTATCCCGAGCCAGGTTGCAGAGAACGTTTTTAGTGCGATTAACGGACGTAAGCTGCAGGGAAAAGCCAAGCAGTTTGCATTCTTAAACAATTACAGAACATTTGTACATAATTCTTCTATTGCTACTTATACACGTACACTTTTTGCTTTAAGCGAAAACGACATGTCGGCCATTTATATCGACAACTTTAAACAGATCCGCGGTTTTAATGAAATCTTCTTTCAATCGCCTGCGGTTCGCGATTTGGGGGTATTAACCGTTGGAGCTTCTACCATTTCAGATTATATCATCAACGACGGTAAATTGCATTATTTGTATACCATGACAGCAAATTCGGGAATTTTTGGCGCAGGGGTTTTAAAAAATGAAAACGCTGAAGATTACCACCTGTCGCAATATACCGTAGGAACATTCTCTCAACTGCTGTTTTACGATGAGTTGTCTTGCACTTTTCTGACACATCCAACAGCAGGGACCACTATGTTGAAAGTGAAGATGAATGGTAATTCCCAAATGCCGGCTGAGAACATAAACAAAGAGCTGCTCTTTATGTCGGAACGTAACAGGAGTTCTTCGGTGGCATTATTTAGAGATCGTACTGACCCTAACCTGATGATCCTTTCGAGCATTTCGGGATCTGAGTCGAACCTGAATGTTCAAAATGATACCATTGCGTCCGGCGAGATGTTGCAGAAGGCAGGTATTGTAACAGCTAATAAGGACGAGGCAATGATCTATTTTTCGGTGAACAGCGAAGTGTGGTCACGGAACCTGGCTAACGGCAACGAACAAAAGCAGTTTTCGTTTCCGGCAGGTGAAGAAATCAGCTTTATTCGCCACTTGAAATATACGCCTTCAAGCGATCCGTCTTTCAACTTCAATTATGTGGTGGTTGCCACAACAACAGGCGATGGTTACAAGATCTACTGTTTCCAGAAGTCTTCAGGAAACCTCGCTGCCGAACCTGACTTTACAATGGAAGGCTCGGGAAAAGTTGGCGCTGTCCTTTATATTTCACCCAAAGTAGGTTACAATACATACAGTTACGGTTATTAAAAACACAAATCATAAATGCATGGAGTCATCGCCGGCAGGCGAACCTTCACAACAAAATAAATAATATGATGAAATCTAAATCAAGTTTGCTATTGGCCGTTTTTGCCGGTCTTGTTCTGTTTTTTTACTCAGCTTGTTCAGTACAAAACGACAGTAATATTGCTATAGTCCACGGCACATGGGAGGAAGCGAATGAAGAAAAAGTATCGCTTTTTAGTATTACTCACGGACGTCTTGAAGAAGTGGCCACATTTAATGTTGGTGAAGATCGCGAATTCTCACTCGCGGTTCCGGTTAAATCCGAAACTTTTTATGTGGTTGGAATCGGAAATGCAATGGCTCATCCGATAAAATTTGTTGTTTACCTCAAGCCGGGCGATCAGGTAAATATGGCGGTTAACAATTTCACGTATTCATTGGTGGGCGAGAATACGCCGGAAAACAAGGAGCTTGAAAAATGGCACAACTTCATGTCTCCACTTGAGCAAAAATCATTCTATTCGATATTTTCACGAGACATTAGTACGTATGTCGACTTTTTTCCTTTGCTGGATGAAAAAGTGGAAGAACTGGAAACCTTGAAATTTGGATCGTCGGGTAATCCGGTTTTTGAACAGGCTTTTGCCGAGTTCCGTAAAATTGATTTTATGGCCAATGCAGTTGGTTACAACTACATGCCTCGTACTGCGCATCCCGAAAGTGAAGATTATCCCGAATATTACCGAAATATAAATATGGACGAAATTACCAGCGACTGCCGTTTATTGGCTTATCCGTTTGGCAAGAGTTTGCTTTCGCAATTGTTCCATTTTTCTCAGGTTTTACAGGAAGGAAAACTGACCAGAGACTATGCTAAATGGATCAAAAACGACACCTTGATCGGAGAAATGAGTCTCAGCCAGTTGGGGCAGTTAAAATCATACGGAGCTTTAATAAAGTTTGAAGACGAATTTGGTAAATATATTTTAACCGATGACCAGAAAAAACGCCTTAATGAGGTACGAATAAAACTGGCTCAGGAAAATAAGGAAGGTCAACCGGCTGTTGACTTTACTTACCCCGACATCAACGGGAAACAAGTCTCGCTTTCCGACTTTAAAGGAAAGGTTGTGCTTATCGATGTATGGGCTACCTGGTGCGGGCCGTGTAAAGCACAGATTCCTGCACTAAAAAAGCTTGAAGCTGATTATCACAGCAACGATCTGGTGGTAATGAGTATTTCCATCGATGAGGAAAAAGACGAACAGAAGTGGAAAGACTTTGTAAAGACAGAAGATCTGAAAGGTGTTCAATTATACGCCGGAGGCTGGAAAAGCGAAATTGTAAAGTATTACAATATAAAAGGCATTCCGCGTTTTATGCTCATCGACAAAAAAGGTAACCTGGTATCGGTTGATGCGCCGCGGCCTTCAACTCCTGATTTGCGCAAACTTATTGACGCCGAATTAAAAAAATAATTGAAAGATAAGGCTGTCAGCATTTGGCAGCCTTTTTTATTTAAATATCGAAAATATGTACCGATCTTTTTCCATCCTTTCCCTTTTATTCTTTTCGCTGTTCATTTCTTGTGCGCAACAGGAAGCTCCGAAAGTTGATTCGCAGTTGATCTTAAGATTCGAATCGGCACTCATTCAGCGTGATACTTCGTTGATCAATGCTAACCTGTCTGCTGATTTTTCAATTTCCACATACAGTCAGCCTGGTGCTGGCCAAATGTTGCAGTCTATCGTTTCACGAGCTTCAGCTGTAAGCAGGATCGAACTTGCTGATGAGGAATTGGAAACGCTCGAAGATGGAAAAACGTTGGCGCGAATCAACTACTTTTTCGAAAAAGGAGATTCGGTTACCGGAAGTGCTTTAGTCTTCGATAAAGCAGGTAAAATCGCGTATGTCGATTATTTCGACAGTTTGTACCAAATGGATCGTTACCAGCCTTCAACGCTGGTTCAGGAGCTTCCTTTCGAGTTTATCGACGGAAAGATCATAGTGTCGCTTCGCCTGAATGAAAGTGACCGGCCGCTTCGCTTTTTATTCGATACAGGTTCCGACGGATTGGCCATTAACAATGAACTGGCCGACTCGCTTGGTTTGTCTGTAGCCCGCAGGCAATCGGCTATGATGGTGGGAGGAAATCTGAATATTGGCATTTCTTCGGGCAATACCATTCATTTAGGTGAAAATGCCATTCTTAAAAACCGGAATATTGCGCTTATGAACTACCGGAACCAGGAAACTGATGGAATTCTGGGAATGACACTTGGGCGCGATTATATTGTTATGGTTGATTTCGACAAACACGTGCTGAAACTCTATTCGCCGGGGAAATTTGAATACGATGAAAGCTGGATGCTCGTTCCGGTTCGTTCAACAGGAGTTGCGCTTGTCCCTTCAACTTTGGTTCTTACGGAAAAACAAACCGTTAGCGGAAACTTTATTTTTGATACCGGCGCTAATTTCAGCCTGGTGTGTTTCGAGAATTTTGTTCGGAAAAACCGCTTGCTGGTTGGTGGTTGGAAATATGAAAGTGTTGGAAACATGGCCGGTATAGGCCATAGCACGACGGTGTATCACGGCAAAGCGAAGTCTTTTGCTTTGGGCGACAATCTTATTCAGAAGGACGAAATGCCGGTTACTTTGCAGGCTTCAAACGGCAAAAGCAACTGGGATCCGGAAGAAGCAGGGTCACTCGGAATTGAATTTATTCAGAACTATAATTTGGTGATCAACCTGGTGGACAAGGTAATCGCTTTCGGTGATCGCAACTGATTCATTCAAAAATTTAAACGCATAAGAAGGCTCGGTGAATTCCCGGGCCTTTTTGTTTTACAAAATCAATCAGTTGCAAGTCTGCTTTGTACTTTGTCAATTCTTAGCCGATGATAACGCTGCAATATAACCGGATAGAAATTACCAATTACATTAATAAGAGTCAGAAAAGCTACCAATAAAAACATACCTTTTGCCAGAAGCAGAAACGATACCAAAGCAATGGAGACAAAACTGGCAAAATGCCCGAACTCTGATTGCTTTGATTGATGGATAAAATTTTGAAGTCCTTTTCGGGTGCCATCGAAATACTTTTTGCGGTTCTTTTTCCGACCCCAAAAGAAAATAAGCAAAGCTTTTCTGAATAGATCAACTCCAAGAATTCGGTAGGCTTTTTTTAGTATCCCCGGATTTTTCAATGTATAAAAGCTACGCGGAAATATTTGACTTGTTGGCCACGCAAATCCCACAATGGCAAAAACTCCGGTGATAAACATACTCAGTAAAAAGGCCAGCAAGAATTGCTCGCCGACTGTATACTCCGAACTTCCGGATACCACTAACGTTTTCACGAGTTCTACTGAACGGTACAGCAGAAAAAGCGAGAATAACGGAAACACTATTTTTTTCAGAGTTTTCAAAATGTTGTAAGAGTAACAGGAGAGGGCGCTAAAAAGTTGGGGACAAAGTTGAATCAGCACATTCCGGGGTTACTACAATATCTATTTCACGAAACGGGACGATGATTTGGAAATTGGTCGGAGAACTGATTTCTGCCTTAAAAACGAAACAAGCCGGCTCTGACAATTTGCAGAACCGGCTTGTTTCGTTCACTAGAAATATTGCTTAATTTTCGAGTTTCTTGTACCTCGCCAGTGCCTCTAAAAAGTAATAATCGGCGTAATTCAATGGCACATCAATTTCGGAATGCGAAGGAATATTTCCTACACTGTGATCCAATACGAAGAAAGGATTATTGACGGGATCGGCTTTGTAGGAATTGCCCAGGCTGAAAAGAATTTGTTCAGCAGCTTTGCTCCATTTTTCTCCGTTTGTTTTGCTCAGTTTGCTCAAATCGAACAAGGCCGAAGAAGTAATGGCGGCAGCCGATGCATCTCTCCACGGTTGTTCCAGTTTTGGCAGTTTATCCAGCCACGACGGAACATAAGCGGGATCATTCACATGGTAATCCCAAAGCGGCACCATGTCTTCGGGCAGGTTGGGGTGCTGCAGCATGTAATCCGCAATTGCTTCTGCCTGATTCAGGAAACGTTCGTCGCCGGTTTCGCGGTAACACAGCGTAAAACCGTATAATCCCCAGGCTTGTCCGCGGGCCCATGCCGATTCGTGCGAGTAGCCCTGGTGCGTATATTTGCCCCTTACTTCGCCTGTAATTGTGTCGTAATCCACCACGTGGTAACTGCTAAAATCATCCCTGAAATGGTTTTTCATGGTTGTTTCGGCGTGGGTAATGGCAATGTTACGGTACTGCTCGTTACCCGAAAGTTTGGAGGCTTCGAACAGTAAATCGAGGTTCATCATATTATCGATGATCACCGGGAACTGCCACCTGTTTCCATCTTTGGTTCCGCCGCCGTTCCACGATTTAATAGTCTTGGTAACTTCGCTGTAGCGGGTGCATAACGACTCGGCACCGTTAATAAGCACCTGTTTGTACGCAGCGTTATCGGTTAATCGTAAGCCATTGCCAAAACTGCAATTCAACATAAAACCCACATCGTGGTTGTCGGTGTAATATTGAATGGGTTCCAACCATACGGTTGTTCGTTCGGCCTCGTTGTGCCAGTGTTCATTACCACTTAATTCGTACAAATACCATAAACTACCGGAGAAAAAACCACTGGTCCAGTCGTAAATTCCTGTGGATCCCAGTTGTCCGTCTTTTTTTATCGATCGTGGCAAACGCCCGTCTTCAGGTATTGCTTTCAGTGCATTTTCGAGCTGAACTTCGGCAAAATCAACATTCGCAGTGATAAAATCCTGCTTCTTATCCGAACACCCGAACAGTGCTAAAACGAGAGCCAGTCCTGTTATAAACTTTAATTTCATGGTTGTTTGTATTTACTTTTTATCCACAAAATAATCAATCTTCGTATCGAAATTAGTATAGTGTATATACTTCTTGTTCACCATCCAAAGTACCACCGGCACATCTCCTTTCTTCATGTTTTTGGGAACTACGGGCCGTACATTGTCATATTCCGAATTTTGAGTAATGGGGGTCACTTTCCAGCTTTTTCCCATATTTTTTGTTTCACGTTTTTCAATTTCAAAGGTGCCGTTCACATTGCGCGACAGGTAAATGATTTCGGGATTTAACGGATTAAACGACATGCCGGCCGAATAATGTGGCTCCGGTTCCGTTTTTCCTTCCTGTGTTTGCGGAAACCATTTTCCGGAATTGCAAATTTCGTTGTCCACCCAGGTCTTTCCGTCGTAAATGGCGTAATGGTACAAATGCTGTGTTTCTTCCGGGTAGCGGGCGTACAATACCACGGGTCGTCCTTTTTTGTCTTGCGCGATATCGTAAATCCAGGCCCGTCCGTTTTCTTCTGTTGCCTGGTAAACAACCGAAGCATCTTTTGGCTCGAATGGAATATCCTTCATGTCGCATATTTTTGTTCCATCGGCTTTCCAAAATGCGCCCTTTTCGTAACAGGCATAATAAACCGAATTGAGCGGTTCGTTACGCGGGTGACCATCGGTAAAAAGGATGTGGATCTTTGATTTACCGTCAGAAAAATAGCAAACATACGGACGGTTATTGCCATCGTAAGGAATATTGGTGATAAAAACCTTACTTTTTAGAAACGACTCCCCGTTATCATCCGACCAGGTGATATTTGGTTTGTAGCCCGTCCAGCGCCCGAAGCAGTAAATGCGGTTATTTTCCTCTGAAAGCGCAACCGGATTGGCATAAGTTACCCGCTTGTACGGATAGTTTTTAAGTTCTTCCTCGTCGTAAATATCGTGCTCAACGGTTTCGCCAAATCCCTTTGAAACGGCTTCGGCTTCCAGGCGGTTGACACGTACTTTATGGTCGTAATGTTTGGCACAAAAAAGCAATACATCTTTGTTGGCCAGTTCAACAAAAGCCGGGTTGGCATGGTCGTCCTTCTCAAGTTCCGGAGTTATGGTTTGTGTTTGAATCTCCCCGGTTTTGTAGTTTAAAATACCTGACTGCAGAGAACCATTTTTTGTGATCCAGCCGGTGACAATTGCCGAATTACCGTTGTGTGTGTAAATGGCACGTGGTCCTGAAAACCAGCACCAGGCACCATCGTCGCTTAAGGTTTGTATGTTGTTTTGCGCACCGGCAGCACTAAAAAATAGTACCAGCACGATTATGGCGAATGCTTTTAGTTTTATAGTATTCATTTGTATTGAGATTTAATAATGGATTAATTCGAAATTTTCAGTACCCAGGCATTTTCGCATGGTGGATTTTTACATGGCAAAGCCATTGTAATTTTTCGTAATACAAAAATGATAACAATACCTCTGCGGTAATCTCGTCTTTTTGAGTTCATAGCTTTGTCTGTTACTTTTTAATAAAATTAATAACTGCACAAAAATAGAAGGATAGTTCAATTATCCTGTACTGTGCTGATATTATTTAATTAATTACTTAAAGTTTAATCCCATAAGTAGTATAAATCATTGCGAAACCATGCTCTAACGTTGCGGTTGAGTGCAAACAAACCGATTATCAATTCTGGTTTACATTTGCAATTCGGGGATATGTAAACTGAAGCGATTTGCTTAAAGACCATCAATTTTCATTAAACCTATTTTTGAGCGCTACCCCTAAAAAAATTTCTATATTTGCATATTTTTTAAAATCAGCAGATTAGGAAAGAAATCTTATGAGTAATAAGTTCAAGGAATACAAAGGATTAGATTTATCGCAGATCAATAAGGATGTGCTGGAGCGTTGGGAAAAAGATGACACTTTCCACAAGAGTATTTCTACCCGTGAAGGGCACGAAACATTTGTATTTTACGAAGGTCCGCCATCGGCCAACGGGATGCCCGGCATCCACCACGTAATGGCGCGCGCCATAAAAGATATATTCTGTCGCTACAAAACCATGCAGGGATTTCGTGTTCACCGTAAAGCCGGTTGGGACACACACGGTTTGCCCGTGGAACTCGGTGTGGAAAAGGCGCTTGGAATTACCAAAGACGATATTGGCAAGAAGATTTCGGTAGAAGAATACAGCCAGGCCTGTAAAACCGAGGTGATGAAATACACCCGCGAATGGGAGGAACTCACCCGAAAAATGGGCTACTGGGTAAACATGGACGATCCGTATATTACATACGATAACCGTTACATTGAAACTGTTTGGTGGTTGCTGAAGCAGATCTACAACAAGGGTTTGCTGTACAAAGGTTACACCATTCAGCCCTACTCGCCGGCTGCCGGAACCGGTTTGAGCTCGCACGAGCTGAACCAGCCGGGTTGCTACCGCGATGTTAAAGATACCACGGCCATTGCGCAGTTTAAAGCTATCCGCAACGAGCGTTCAGCGTTTTTATTCGATGGGTTGGATACTGATTTGTATTTCCTGGCCTGGACAACTACGCCCTGGACATTGCCATCGAACACCGCACTTTGTGTGGGCCCGAACATTCGTTATGTGAAGGTGCGTTCGTTTAATCCGTACACCGGCGATCCTGTTACGCTGATACTTGCAAAAGACCTGTTCCCGGTTTATTTCAGCGCAAAAAATGCTGAACTGGCACTGGAAGACTACAATCCGGGCGATAAAAATCTTCCTTACAAAGTTCTTGCTGAATATAGTGGCGAGGAACTGAAAGGTGTTCAGTACGAGCAGCTGATCGACTGGGTGAAACCCGAAGGAAAAGCTTTTGAAGTGATCACCGGCGATTTTGTGACCATCGAGGATGGTACCGGAATCGTTCACATTGCACCAACATTTGGCGCCGACGATGATCGTGTGGCCAAACAACACGGCATTTCTCCACTTATTGTAGTGGATACCGACGGTAAAAACCAGGCACTGGTTGATCGAAAAGGTCGTTTTTACCCGACCATCGATCTCGATCCAGCATTTGTTGAAAAATATGTGAATGTTGAAAGCTATCACGAATTTGCTGGTCGTTCGGTGAAAAACGAATACGACGACAAGCTCGATGATGATGCCTCAACCGTTGATATCGATATCTCGGTGATGCTGAAACAGCAAAACAAAGCATTCAAAATTGAAAAGCACGTGCACAGCTACCCGCACTGCTGGCGTACTGATAAACCTGTACTTTATTATCCGCTCGACTCGTGGTTTATTAAGTCGACCGCGGTAAAAGATAAAATGGTGGAGCTGAACAAAACCATCAACTGGAAACCGGTATCAACCGGAACCGGCCGTTTTGGTAACTGGCTCGAAAACCTGGTTGACTGGAACCTCAGCCGTTCGCGTTTCTGGGGAACTCCGCTGCCGATCTGGCGCACCGAAGATGCTTCTGAAGAGATTTGCATTGGTTCGGTAGAAGAACTGATGAACGAAATACAAAAATCGGTTGATGCCGGATTTATGGCTAAGAATCCGTTTGAAGGATTTGTTACCGGTGATAATTCAAGTGAGAATTACGATAAAATCGACCTGCACAAATCGCATGTCGATGGAATTGTACTGGTTTCGCCAAAAGGACAGAAGATGTTCCGCGAAACCGACCTGATCGACGTTTGGTTCGATTCGGGTGCCATGCCATTTGCACAGCGTCACTATCCGTTTGAATGGAAGGAAAACTTTAAGGATGTTTTCCCGGCCGACTTTATTGCGGAAGGCGTTGACCAAACGCGTGGCTGGTTCTTTACCTTGCATGCAATTGCTACAATGATCGGTGAATCGGTAGCATTCAAAAATATTATTTCGAACGGGCTGGTGCTCGACAAAAACGGCGTGAAAATGTCGAAACGTCTGGGCAATGCAGTCGATCCGTTCGAAACCATCGAAACATACGGTTCCGATCCGCTGCGCTGGTACATGATCACCAACGCACAGCCTTGGGACAACCTGAAATTCGATATTGCAGGTGTTGAGGAAGTAAAACGCAAGTTCTTCGGAACACTTTACAATACGTACAGTTTCTTCTCGCTTTATGCCAATGTCGACGGCTTTAAATATGCCGAAGAAGAAATCCCGGTTTCAGAACGTCCGGAAATGGACCGTTGGGTAATTTCGTTGTTGAACTCGCTGATAAAAGAAGTGGGCGAGAGCTACGAGAATTACGAGCCAACCCGCGCCGGTCGTGCTATCTCGGAGTTTGTTACCGAAAATCTGAGTAACTGGTTTGTGCGCTTGAGCCGTAAACGTTACTGGGGTGGCGAATACTCACAGGATAAAATTTCGGCCTACCAAACACTTTATACCTGTTTGGTAAATGTGGCCAAACTGATGGCGCCGATCGCGCCGTTTTATGCCGATCAGCTGTTCGACGACCTGAATAAAGTAACCGGAAAAGAAGACGATCAAAGTGTTCACCTGGTTGATTTCCCCGCTTTTAATGAGGCTTTGATTGACAAAGATCTGGAAGAGAAAATGGATATCGCTCAGCGTGCTTCATCCATGATCCTGGCACTGCGTCGTAAAGAAAAACTGAAAGTGCGTCAGCCGCTGGCCAAAATTATGGTGCCCGTGTTGAATCCGCATTTCAAAGAACAGTTCGAAGCGGTTTCAAACATCATTTTAGCGGAAGTAAACGTGAAAGAGGTTGAATTCCTCACCGATACTGCCGGTGTGATCAAGAAGAAGATCAAACCAAATTTCAAGACGCTGGGGCCGAAATACGGTAAAATGATGAAACAAATCGCTGCAGCGGTTAACCAGTTCGATCAGTCGGCAATTACAGCTTTTGAAAATGCAGGGGAATACGAAATTGCTGCAGGAGATGAAAAGATCGTGATTAGCCTGGAAGATGTAGAAATTCAAACTGAAGATATTCCAGGCTGGACAGTGGCTACTGAAGGTCATATGACGATTGCGCTGGATATAAATGTTACAGAGGATTTGAAGGAAGAAGGTATTGCACGCGAATTCATTAACAAGATTCAAAACCTCAGAAAAGAGAGCAATTTTGAAGTAACTGACCGTATCAGATTGAAGATTGAAAAACATGATGCTTTTAATACGGCGTTAGAGAACCACAAAGAATATATTTGCGTACAAACGCTTGCAGATGAGCTAACCCTTGTAGATATGGTTGATCCTGCTATAGCTAAGGAAGTAGAAATAGACAAGGATGTGGTGGCTAAGATTGAAATAGAAAAGATATAGTAAGAATTAAAAGAAGCCGAAGAAAATATGGTTTTTTTGATTACTTTAGGGGCTTCTTGAAAAACAGGAATGAACTAAAATCCTAGGCTATGGGAGATAAAAACAGATATTCGGATGAGGAGTTGATGGAATTTAAAGCGATCATCTTAAAGAAGCTTGAGAAAGCTCAGGAAGATTATGCGTTGTATAAAAATTCGATCACTCAGGGCGATGGAAATGATATTTCAGACACTTCGCCAACATTTAAGGTACTGGAAGAAGGAGCTGCCACGCTTTCGAAAGAAGAGGCCGGTAAATTGGCGCAACGTCAGCAAAAGTTTATTCAGCATTTGCAAGCCGCATTGGTTCGCATCGAGAATAAAACTTATGGCATTTGCCGAGAAACCGGAAAGTTAATTTCTAAAGAAAGACTGCGTGCTGTGCCACATGCCACCCTTTGTATCGATGCAAAAATGGGACAAAAATAGGTAGAAGAAAAACATTTGATTTGCTCTTCGAAACCTTCATAAAATGGATTTTCGGAGAGCATTTTTATTTTAAGAACTTGTTATGTCGCGTACTGTTAAATCGCTGTTAATCATCTTTCTCATATTGCTTGTCGACCAGGTATTAAAGATCTGGATTAAAACACATCTGTCTATTGGCGACGAAATTGTGGTTGCCAAAGACTGGTTCATCCTGCATTTTGTTGAAAACAACGGGATGGCTTTTGGCTTCGAATTCGCCGGAGAATACGGGAAAATGTTCCTGAGCGTCTTTCGTATTGCAGCCGTTATAGCCATTGGCTGGTACCTGTTCAAACTTACCCGCCAGAAACAGATTCCCTTTGGATTTATTGTTTGTATCTCGTTGATCTTTGCCGGTGCCATTGGCAACATTATCGACAGTTTATTTTACGGCATAATTTTTAATCACAGTTACGGGCAGGTAGCTACACTTTTCCCCGAAGGCGGCGGTTATTCCAGCTTTCTTCACGGACGGGTGGTCGATATGTTCTACTTCCCGCTAATCGAAGGCCGTTATCCCGAGTGGATACCTAAAGTCGGTGGAAATCCGTTTATTTTCTTCCGTCCGGTATTTAATATTGCCGACTCGGCTATCACTGTTGGTATATTCTCCATCCTGATTTTTTACCGGAAATACTTTAACAAGGCTGAAGAAAGTCAGGAAGAAGTTAGCGGAGAGGAAAAGCCTGCAGCCGAAAATGAAACACCGGCTTAATCGAATCGGGAATTTCAACAGATTTTATAAAAATCCCTCATTTATCTTACCTTTGCAGCATTATATCGAAGGAATAAAACGATGGAAAATCAGCTATTTATTTACAATACACTAAGTCGAAAAAAGGAGGCCTTTAAACCTTTGGTTCCCGGAAAAGTGGGATTGTATGTTTGCGGTCCTACCGTTTACAGTAATTCGCACCTGGGGCACGCCCGCCCGTTTATTACCTTCGATTTGTTATACCGTTACCTCACTTTCCTTGGCTATAAAGTACGCTACGTACGCAACATCACCGATGTTGGTCACCTTGAAGATGAGGTGGAAGGAACCGGCGAAGACCGGATCACAAAAAAGGCTCGCCTGGAACAAATCGAGCCGATGGAAGTGGTGCAGAAGTACATGAATACCTTTCACCGCAACATGGACGATCTGAATGTAACTCCGCCAAGCATTGAGCCGCGGGCTTCGGGTCACATCATCGAACAGATTCAGGTGATCAAGGATATTCAGAAAAATGGATATGCTTACGAGGCAAACGGTTCTATTTATTTCGATGTTGAGAAATACAATCAGAAATACAAATACGGAATTCTTTCGGGAAGAAATCTCGACGATATAAAAACCAACACCCGCCAGCTGGACGGACAGAGTGAGAAGAAAAATTCGTTCGACTTTGCTCTGTGGAAAAAAGCGGCACCGGAGCATATTATGCGCTGGCCATCACCCTGGAGTGACGGTTTTCCGGGCTGGCACCTGGAATGTTCGGCCATGAGCACCAAATATTTGGGTGAAAAATTCGATATTCACGGGGGCGGAATGGACCTTACTTTCCCGCATCATGAGTGCGAGATTGCGCAAAATACTGCCAGTCGTGGCGAAGAATCGGTGCAATACTGGATGCACAACAACATGATCACCATCAACGGGCAGAAAATGGCTCGTTCGCTGGGTAATTTCATTACACTCGATGAGTTGTTCACCGGGAAGCACGAAATCCTGGAGCAGGCTTATTCTCCAATGACCATTCGCTTTTTTATACTTCAGGCGCATTACCGCAGTACCATCGATTTCTCGAATGAAGCACTGCAGGCCTCTGAGAAAGGACTTGAGCGTTTAATGGCGGCTGTGAAAACGCTGGCAGAATTGAAAGCTTCGGAGCAATCGACCGTTGATTTAGCCGGACTGGAAGAAAAATGTTACGCCGCGCTGAGCGACGATTTGAACAGCCCGATTGCCATTGCCCATCTTTTCGATGGGGTTAAAATGATTAACTCGATTAAAGCCGGAACTGAAAGTATTTCGGCCACCGATTTGGAGGAGCTGCGTAAATTTTACCACACCATCGTTTTCGATGTGTTAGGCTTGAAAGAAGAGCAGGCTTCGGCAGGTGGCGACAACCATATTTTGGCAGAAACCTTAGAATTGCTGATCAACCTGCGACGAGATGCCAAAGCCAACAAAGACTGGGCAACAGCTGATAAAATCCGCGACGAACTCAACGAAATTGGTATCGAACTAAAAGATACCAAAGACGGGGTGGAGTGGAGCCTCAAGTGATTGTAGATTTAGAATGATGATTAACGATTGATGAAGTAAATCTGAAATCAAGAATCGTTAATCGACATTCATCATTCAAATACTTTAAACATTGAACATTAAACTTTAAACTCGCTATGTTTTCAGGAATTGTAGAAGAATACGGAACAGTAACCGCAATAGAAAAAGATCAGGAAAATGTGCATTTCACGCTTACCTGCACCTTTGCCGATGAATTAAAAGTAGATCAAAGTCTGGCGCACAACGGTGTGTGTTTAACTGTGGTTTGGGTTGATAAAGAGAAGAAATTGTACAAAGTTACAGCCATTAAGGAGACACTTATAAAGTCGAACCTTGGCTTGCTGGAAGTAGGTTCAAAGGTAAATCTCGAACGCAGTATGATGATGAATGGCCGCCTGGACGGACACATTGTGCAGGGACATGTTGACCAGACTGCAGTGTGTAAAAAAGTGGAAGAAGCCGACGGTAGCTGGTACTATACTTTTGAATACGATTTCGACATTGAGAAAGCCAAACAAGGTTACATGACCGTTGAAAAAGGATCGGTTACGGTTAACGGTGTAAGTTTAACCGTAGTGAATTCAAAAGACAATTCGTTCCAGGTAGCTATTATTCCGTTTACACACGAGGTGACCAACTTTCATACTTTTAAGGAAGGTTCGGTTATCAACATCGAGTTCGATATTATTGGGAAATACCTGAGCAAGCTGAATTCGTATAATTGATACTGTTTAAATGAAGATATTGAAAAGGTCCGTTTACCGGGCCTTTTTTTATGAACCAATGCCGGCGCTGCATGTTATTCTGAAAAATATTTGATATCTTTTAGAGATGAATAAAACGGCACTTATAACGGGCGGATCGAAGCGAATAGGCAGGGCCATAACAGAACATCTGGCAAAAAAAGGTTGGAATGTTATCATACATTTTAATCATTCTGCTGAAACAGCTATTGCATTGGTTCAGGATTTGATTGCGGAATATCCAAAACAGCTTTTTTCTTCGGTTACTGCTAATTTAGCCAACATTCACGAAGTGGTAAGTCTGATTCCGAATATTGTTGAGAAACGAGGACCTTTTGATTTGCTGGTCAATAATGCTTCGGTATTTAATAAAGGTGCTTTTCAGGAAACTTCGGAGGAACTATTCGACAGCCAGGTGAATGTGAACTTCAAAGCTCCGTTTTTTTTGATGCGCGATTTTGCCAATTACTGCAAGAAGGGCAACATTATTAACTTTGTGGATACAAGGATAACTGGCAATAAATCGGATTATGCAGCTTATTCACTTTCAAAAAAAGCACTGTGGGAAAGCACCAAAATGGCAGCGCTGGAATTGGCCCCTGAAATAAGGATAAATGCCATCGCACCGGGTGTTACTTTGGCTCCGGCCGATGAAGGTGAGGAATACCTGCAAAAATTGGCAGAGAATATTCCGATGAAAAAGCCGGGTGGTGTTGAGCCGATTCTAAGAAGTATCGATTATATTTTGGAGAACGATCACCTGGCAGGGCAACTTTTGTTTGCCGACGGTGGCGAAAACCTTGGAACTAACGGATAAAAAATGGCAATAATACGTGTAAAAAACCTGTTAATCAGAACCTACATCGGGTTCAATCCCGAAGAACTGATAAACAAGCAGGATGTAGTAATCAACATCGAAATTGAGACGGATATTCCGGAGGCAGCGCTTGAAGCTGATGAACCGGACGACATCTTCGACTACAAAACAGTTACAAAAAAAGTGATAAGCCTGGTTCAGGAAGGACAGTTTAAACTGCTGGAAGTTTTAACTAAAAAAATTCTTGATCTGGTGATGGAAGATGAACGTGTAACGTGGGCAAAAGTGGAGGTAGATAAACCGCATGCGCTGCGTTTCGCCGAGTCAGTATCGCTTCAAATGGAGGCACGTCGATGAACAGCTGTATCATTGGCATTGGTTCCAATATCGATGCCGATAAAAACATTTCCCAAATGCTTGAAATCCTGAAATCAAAAGTTAAGGTAATTAAGGTTTCGCCAATGATTCGTACCAAACCTGTCGGGATTAAAGAGCAACCGGACTATACCAACGGTGCGGTAAAAATTGAAACAGAGAAAGACAGAGCTTCACTGACTAAGCTGCTGAAAGAAATTGAAGATCAGTTGGGACGCGACCGCTGTGGTCCAAAATTTGGCCCGCGTACTATGGATCTGGATATCGTGGTCTGGAACGGCGAAATTGTTGATCAGGACTACTTTACCCGCGAGTTTATTCGTACCAGTGTCCGTGCGGTTGATGAAGGTCCTTTTCCGGACTAATTATTTCGATGAATTCTCAAGAAACAACTTGTTGAGCCCCTCAATACCTCCGACTTCTTCCAGGTCGGTCACAACGAAATCGGCCCCGTTTTCGGCAAGTTCCTTTTCGTTATTTTCTCGCGCGATACCAAGTGTTAGTCCGAACTTTCCTTTAGCTCCGGCCTGGACACCAGAAACAGCATCCTCCACCACAATCGATTTTGCAGGTGTCGATCCCAGTATTTCGCAGGCAGTGGTAAAAATATCAGGCTCCGGTTTTCCGTGTAAACCAAGTTCTGCTGAAACCACACCGTCAACGCGTGCTCCAAAGGTTTTTAGCAGATCGACCGCTTCCAGCACAGGTGCACAGTTTTTACTCGATGATGCTACACCCAGTTTAATTCCGGCTTTGGTAAGGTCTTCCAAAAGTTGTGCAGTCGACTCATATACTTCAACACCATCGCGGGCAATAACTTCGTTAAAGGCAATGTTTTTACGGTTTCCCAGTCCGCAAATGGTTTCCATGCCCGGTTCGTCAGCAGCGTCGCCAAATGGCAGTTCAATGTTCCGCGATTCCAGAAACGATGTCACTCCTTTGTATCGAGGTTTCCCGTCAACATATGCCAGGTAATCCTTTTGTGTGAATTCCTGAAATGCTTCACCGTGTTCAACCGCCCGCTTTTGCAGGTATTCATCAAACATTTTTTTCCAGGCGGCCGTGTGTGTAATTGCTGTTTTTGTAATTACGCCGTCCATATCAAAAATTACTGCTTCAAATGCCAGTTGTGCCATTGTTTTCTGCTTTTAATTGATGGCAAAAGTAGGCCTTTTTTAGTTGTCAGGCAAAACCAAAAAAATCGTATTAATAAGGAAACGTGGATCAGGTGTTTTCAGCAAAATGCCTCGAAAATTCGGTGAAGCTCATCTGGTATTTAGTTCCCATGCTTTTCTCGTACCTGGTGCAGAACGATTCGAAATGAAATTTTGCCAGGTGAGTATTTCCGGTTTTTTGTTGTGCCCAGATCTGCAAATAAACGGCTTCTTCGTTTAAATCATCATAATCAAGAATACGTTGGGCAACATGTTCAACGTCCTGTGTCCTTTTCTCTTTCTGATAATCAGCCGCCAGTTTCAACAGGTTGTCGATCACCTGGTTCCCTATATAACCACGGATTTCATCTAGCCAGGGCCAGTCGGTTCCTTTTAAAAGACTGCCGACTTTTACAAGGTGGAAAAAAGACTCCAGTTGATCGCGCGACATTCCTTCCCTGATCTGACAAAGCTGAAAAGCCTGGATATAATCACAGAAGAACGATCCTTCGGCTTTGAAAATGAGGTAACCCCGATTCGAAATCAAATCAATCTTGTCGAACTCAACAAGTAGCCTTCGGAGCTTATTTAGCGTAACCGCACGGTTGTTAGCTACTTTCCGTGCCGGAATGCCTTCCCAAAGTGTTTCATCTATATGGCTGATCGACGCTCCGGTGCTGTTGTTTCGGAGGTGATGTAAAATGCAGAAAATAAGCAATTCGCGCACTTTAGGTGTGAACGAGGCAGAAACGTCCTCACCTTTTGAATTAATGGCCTTAAATTCACCAAATAGCTGTATTTGATTTTTATTTGGAATGCTTGGCAACACTTTATTCACAGTTTGTTTATTGAACCTGATTAACCTGAAAACCAGAATGAACAGAAGAACGGCAATAAAAAGGGTGATCACAACTATGGCTACAATCAACAACTCGCGGGGCACCGGGAGTTTATCAGCTGCATCTTTTTGGAGGTTAATTTCTTCGTCGATTGAAAGCCGGTTGATCTCTTCGATTCCCAGCGGACGGTTCCAGATATTCAGATTATCGATATATCCTCGCAAACTGGCTCCCTGCGACAGTGCACTTCCAATATGCAAGTCGCTGGTTCCTGAATACGGCGGATGACCGTCAGATCCGCCAACATATTGTCCATTCAGAAAAATGGCTTGCTGACCTGTTTCGATGATGTAACGCCAGGTAAGATGGTACCAGGTGTTGTTGTCCAGTACTTCTTCCGAAATATAATCGTTCGACCACAATCCAAAATAAGGGTGTCCCGAACGAAGGATCAGGTGCATACCTCTACGGTATCCGGTTTCACTGTTTCCTAAAATAGCGTTATCGCCAAACTCCAGGATATCGGTAAATTTTACAAAACAACTCACTGTAAAACTGCTGTTTGGCAGGCCGTATTGTTCCGGATTACCGAGCAGAACGTTGGCATTTTCCGGGAGTTTTAAAACCGTTCCCCGGTCAATGTCTTCTGTGAAGGAGTACTTTTCACCCTGGTAAGTTGCAGTTGGGTGAAGCATGTTCGTAATTGATCCGTCGAACTGAAAGGAAGCGGTTAATCCCTCACTGAGATCCATAGGGGTAGCGAGAACGGCATAATTATCCTGCAGGATCATTTCGGCAGTAATAATCAGTTGAGCGGGAGACATTTCGTAGCCAGGGGCGAATGGCGACAAAATAACCTCTTCACCTCCCCTGACAGGAAAACTAAATTTGCCACCGGAAACAAGAATGTCGGGATTTTTCCAGTAAACCCGTTCCAGGTTTTTTCCGGTGGTTCTCACCTGGCCCTTGATCGAGTTAAAGGAATTTAACTGGTCGACAATAAAATTGAAACTGAGAATAGTATTCCCCACTCCTATAAAATTGGGTTTCTTACCATATTTTCTCCAGCTTTCGAGCAGAAAGTTCACATAGTCCTGAATCATATTTTTACCGAGTCGCTCGGAAACTGATCCGGTTGGTAGCCTCTGAAAATCGTTAATCTTGAAGAGCTCTTTATTGATTTTTGATTCATTACTAAGCATGACAGAGTTGGGGGTGAAACGGCTGGCAGAGATTTGAAGGGCATAATCATCAACGCGATGAAAAATCCGACTTTCATTTTCAATTTCACCTTCAACAAAAAAAATGATTCTTCGGTTAGCCTGAATCAGGTATTCGGTGGATGGCCAGGTTTCGCCCTGTGGTAAGTAAAATATTTTACTTGAAACTGGCGAAGCTGTAATAATCGAGTCGAGTAGGTGGATATCTCCTCTAAAATTGACGAAAACCGGAATAATTTTCGATTCATCAGCATCGGCCAGACTCGCTATTTTTTCAAGTACCTCAGTAAGCTGAATAGTGCTGTTTCGAATTACCGCATTATTTTCAGTACTGTCAAGAATAAATTCGAGTGCAACCCAGTTGTTTTCTCCAATGAATTCCCAAAGTTTTGTATTGTTATAGTCTGAAGGTGAAATACTGGCAACCAAAAAGGTGTTTTCTGAAAAATCATTGGCACGACAAATTATGCCTGATACCAGGATCAGAAGGGTTGAAACGATACATTTATACCAAAATTTACTACTCACTATACCCACAGATGAATTGAAATTAAGCCTTAATTTCTGCTTATTCTGACTCCAAATATATTAATTTGTTTTTGTGTAGAAAGATTTTTCAAAAAATATTTGATTTTCAAAATCAGTTTTTAGTCAATTACTTACAGAAAAAATTAAGAGTAAATTAAGACGATGATAAGATTGGGTTTGTAGGGCTGTTAATAGACAGCTAATGGCGCGCGCGTATACTTGCACTTCAAATTGATTCTGGGATGACCAATAGAACGATCAAAAGAACACATTACCTCCTTTTCATTACCGGAGGCCTCAGTGTGATTCTCTTTCTTTTACTTTTCAACAAAACGGTTGATTATACTTCAAGCAATGAATTTTGTGCTTCATGCCATGTACATCCACACGCAGAAGCTAGCTGGCGACTTTCACCGCATCACAATACACCGAGCGGAGTATCGGTGAAATGTGTTGACTGTCATCTGCCTCCCGAGGATCAAACAGCACATTTTCTCACCCGAAAAGCTTATCATGGTTTTCACGATTTGTATGCATACGTGACAATGGATATTGAAGAAATTGATTGGGCTGCCAAGCGTTCGACCGAGGCTGCGCAACGATTTGTTTATGAAGATGGCTGTATCAAATGTCACACAAATATGTTTCCGTCTACATTAAGTGCGAAAGGAAGTGAACAACACATAAAATATTTACGTGATCCGGAAGGTAATTCATGTATTCAATGCCACCATAATGTTGGGCACTGGCGCGGAGAGGAAAATACTTTCGCCAGTGAAGATGATCTTGTGGCATCCAAAGAAATTTACAATGAATTGACACAGGTTCAGTCTTTCGAAACCTTTGAAGAGAAGATTCCGGGAACTGCTGTGTCATTTAAAATGATAGCAATTCCGGGTGGAACTTTTAAAATGGGAAGTCCTGCTGACGAGCCATACCGAAGATCCGACGAAGGACCGGTTCGTGAGGTGAAAGTGGATAATTTCTGGATGGCGGAAATAGAAGTAAGCTGGGACGAATACCTGGCGTTTTTTACCGCCACTGGCTCGCAGGGTCGTAAAGAAGCCGTTGAAGTGGATGAGGAAACCGACGGAATAAGCGGCGCTACTCCTCCATGGGGCGCGCCTGATCAGGGTTGGGGAAAAGGCAATCGGCCTGCCATTACCATGAGTCATCATGCAGCGGAAACCTACTGTCGTTGGTTGAGCCAGGTTACCGGAAGAAATTATAGATTACCTACAGAAGCAGAGTGGGAGTATGCTGCCCGGGGAGGTACTGAAATGTCCTACTTTTTTGAAGGTTCGCCAAAAGATTTTGAAGCCGATGGCTTTATAAAAAAGATTTTTGGAACCAACACCGAGGTTTTTGATCAGTACGTGATCAGTAATGGGAACAGCCCGGATAAAACGCAGCAGCCCGATGCAGTTCTGCCCAATCCGTTTGGATTAAAAAATATGTTGGGAAACGTGGCCGAATTCTGTGCTGATTATTACGATCCACAGGTTTACGGGAAATATCCGAAAGGCACCGTCCTGAATCCCAGGGGACCTCGCAGCGGGATGGAACACGTAGTCCGCGGAGGTTCGTTCAGAAATACACCCAAAGACCTGAGGATAGCCCGGCGCGATTTTACCCGAACAACTGACTGGCTGGTAACCGATCCTCAAATTCCAAAGAGTATCTGGTGGTATTCTGATACTAAGAGTGTTGGATTCAGGGTAGTTTGTGAATACCATCCCGAAGATTTTAACAAAGACGAAAACAAAAATTAAGCACAATGGATAAGAATCAACTATCACGAAGGAATTTTCTCGAAAAATCGGCTTTGCTTGGAGCTGCCGGTGTTATTGGAGTGAGTGCACTTTCCTCCTGTTCGAAAAGTACGAAAGAAGTTGATTACGATTTTCCGCCGGTGCTGGATATAGCTCCTGACGGAAAAGCATTAAAAGCCGGACTGATCGGTTGTGGTAACCGTGGTACGGGTGCCGCGCTGAATTTTTTGGCAGCAGGTCACGATTTGCATTTGGTTGCACTGGCCGATGTTTTTGAAGACAAAGTTTGGGACTCTCGCGATAAGCTGCTAAAACAGCGCGTTGAAGTGCCCGAAAAGAATTGTTTCTGGGGATTCGATGCTTATAAAAAAGTGCTGGATATGGATGTTGATATCGTTATCCTGGCAACGCCTCCACATTTTCGTCCTGAGCACCTTGATGCTGCTGTTCAGGCTAAGAAACATGTTTTTATGGAAAAGCCGGCCTGTGTTGATCCTGTTGGAGCACGACGGATCATTGCCACTTCAAAAAAGGCCGAAAATATGGGGTTGACGATTATTACCGGAACTCAGCGTCGTCACCGTGCTGATTATCTGGAAACTTACAAGCAGGTAGCCGGCGGTGCCATTGGCGAACTAAAATCGGCCAAAGCATTCTGGATGCAGTCGCATGTGTGGTTCCGCACCCGCGAAGAGGGTTGGAGCGATATGGAATACATGCTTCGCAACTGGAACAATTTCTGCTGGTTGGGCGGCGACCACATTCTCGATACGCACGTTCACAACATTGATATAGTAAACTGGTTTATGGGGAAACACCCCGAGGAAGCAATTGGTTTTGGTGGCCGTGCACGCAGGCTGACCGGAGATCAGTACGATTTTTTCAGCATCGATTTTGATTTCGGAAATGGTGTTTCGTCACACAGTTTCTCGCGGCAAATTGATGGTTGTGCCAACCAAATGGGTGAAATGATAATGGGAACCGAAGGGTACACCAACTGTAAAAATACCGTTTACAATTTCGATGGTTCGGTGAAATGGACCTACGACTATCCAAAAGACGAGAACGGACGTTCAACCGGATCGCTGGAAGTTTCTCCGTACGTACAGGAACATATTCACCTTGTAACATCGATCAGAACAAATCAGCCGGTAGTTGAAGCAGAACGGACCGCGGTTTCTACACTTACTGCAATTATGGGAAGAACTGCGGCCTATACCGGGCAGAAAGTGACCTGGGAAGAAATGATGACTTCGACCGAACGACTGGGGCCGGATAAATACGAAATGGGACCGGTTGACATGGAATTTCCTGTTCCTGTTCCCGGCACAGCACATAAAGCTTAAGAAAGAGAATGAAATTATCCGTTATCATACCGCTTTTTAACGAAGGTTCGCTGGTCGCCCGTCTGATTGATGAAGTGATTAGTAATGTCAGAACCACTTGCATGCCTTTCGAAATCGTGTGTGTTGATGATGGAAGCACTGACAATACGCTGCAAAATCTCCTCAAAGCCAGGGAAGACAGAAAAAATGTAGGAGTGATTTCACTCTCACGAAATTTTGGATTGCAGGCCGCCATAACAGCGGGTTTAGATTTTGCAACAGGCGATTACGTGGTGATCATGGATGGCGATTTTCAGGATCCTCCTGAGCTGATTCCGGCGTTATTCAATAAAATTATAGAAACACAGGCCGATGTGGTTTCGGCAGTGCGCAGCAAACGCGGCGAGAAATTCAGCAAGCGTTTTTACATCCGGGTGTTTCACAAGGTGTTCAAAAATGTTTCAGAAGGCGATCAGGTGGAGCAGGCCGGCAATTTCAGCATATTAAATCGAAAAGCAGTAAATGCCATTTTGAAGTTTACTGAAAGCAGCCGCTACTTCCCCGGAATTCGGAATTTTATCGGATTCAAACACGAATTTGTGGAATACGAGCGGCCCGAACGTACCGAAGGCAGTGCAAAAATGAGTCGGAAGAAATTGTTTGCTTTGGCTGCCGACGCGGTTTACTCATTTTCAAAATGGCCGATAAAAGCCTGTTTGTACCTGGGACTGCTTGGTGTGGTGGTGTTTTTTCTGGCTATCATTTATACCCTGGTTTCAAAATTTACAGGGTTGGCACCCTTTGGCTGGTCATCTACTTTTCTGGCCATCAGCTTTTTCGGATCGGTACAACTGACCTTTTTAGGTTTGATCGGCGAATACATTTTTCGGATTTACAAAGAAGTACAAAAACGACCCATATACATAGTTAAAGACATATACGAAACAGAAGAAATTCAATCGGATAAGAAAGAATGAGTAGTTCAACGAACATATTAACAGCACGAAACACCTTCATTGCCAGTCTGTCGATTGCAGCCATGATCCTGTTGTTTCTGGCGCCGAAAGCCGCTGTGAATGTTGATGAACTTCTGCATTATCCGCATGCCCAAAAGGTGGTGAACTGGTATTTTACGGGAGGCGAAGATGCTTCGTGCCTGCACACGCCTGTTCATAATCTGAAATATTACGGCCAGTCGGTCGACAATTTAACAGCCTTGATCAACCGTGTTTTTTACATCGAAAATGAGTATCTGACAAGGCATTTTACAGGTGCATTCTTTTTTTGGCTTTTACTGTTTTTTACCGGAAGGCTCGCAAAAGAACTCGGCGGATCATACTGGATTTCTGCGTTGGTTGTAGTTGGATTGATGCTAACGCCGCGATTATTCGGGCAGTCATTTGGTAACCTGAAGGACATTCCTTTTGGAGCCGGATACATTGCCGGAATCTTGTTTATTGTTCGGTTTTTGAAGGAAATGCCTACTCCCAAATGGACGACAGTAGTTTATTTGGGATTGGCCATAGCATTTACCAATTCTGTTCGCATCGGTGGATTGATTCTTTTTGCCTACCTGGCAGCAGGACTTGCCGGGATACTGCTTTTGAAGCCTTTTTTACTTAAATATATCGTTACAACTAAATCTTGTTTTGTGAGGTTAACGGGCCAGTTTCTTGCAGTTGCAGCCATCGGCTACTTCATTGGACTATTATTCTGGCCCTATGCCTTGCAGAATGTTTTTCACAATCCGCTCGAAAGCCTTTCGGTTATGGAGCATTACAAAGTAAGTATTAAACAGATTTTTGAGGGTGAGGTAGTATGGAGTTCCCAGCTGCCCTGGAATTATCTGCCTAAATGGTTTTTGATATCTTCCCCGGAATTCCTTCTTCTGGGGTTTATATACTTTCTAGCCTTTTTAACCTATAAGTTTACTAAACCTGCAGGCGAACAACTCTTTTTTGAGTTGTTCGCTCTTTTTACAGCAGTATTTCCGGTGGTTTATGTTGTTGCAATCGGTTCGAACCTGTACAGCGGTATTCGTCAAATGTTGTTTGTTGTGCCGGTTTTAGTTGTTTTGGCTTCGTTGGGGGCGTACCAGGTTTTTAAGGCGAAAAAAATTCGCAGATTGGCGATGCCTGCCTTTGTAGTGTTTGTGGCTTTAATGTTGTTGCCATTGGTACATCAGGCCAAAACTTTTCCGGTTGACTATGTGTATTTCAATGCCGTTTCAGGAGGAAACAAAAAGGTCTGGAGCAATTATGAGTACGATTATTATTTCCATGGAATAAAAAATGCAGCCGACGATCTGATCGAAGAAATTGGCGATGAAGAAGCGCTTGTAGCGATGAATTGCCAGCTTACGAATTATTTTGAAAAAATTCAGAACATCGATTTTCAATACACCCGTTATCTCGAACGCAGTTCTGCAGACTGGGATTATGGAATTTTTGGCGTGAATTACATTCATCCGTGGATGCTGAAACATGAGAATTGGGCATCGGCAAAAATCCTTAAAACATACTACCACAAAGGGAATCCGCTGGTGGTACTAATAAAACGCGAGGATAAAAACGATTTTCAGGGGATTCAGGAATTGCAAAAACGAAACTGGGAGGAAGGAGAAAAACTGCTGTATAAAGCACTGGAAGTTGAACCAAATAATGTTTGGTTATTTGTAAATTTGGCCAATTCGAAATTAGCGCAGGGCGACTATGTTGCATTTGATGAATTGCTGGAAAAGGGAAGGGCAATTTATCCGCAATACGAGCCGTTTTATTTGCTCGAAGCTCAAAAATATTTCGATCAGCAAAATTACAGTGCGAGCTTAAATGTGCTGAATCAATTGATCGGGATAAATCCCCGCTACCAGAATGCGGCTCCTTTGTTGAAAAAAGTAAAAGAGAAATTAAATAAATAACGTAAAAAGTAAGATTAAAATGAAGAGAATTATTGCAATGATCGGACTGTTTCTTATGGGATTACCAACTTTGCTGATGGCACAGGATCAGGGAACTTACATCGATAATCTTGGTGCTCAGGACAGTTCGTACATGGATGAAGCAATGGCTCCTGTTGAGTCTGCTTCAGGAGGAAATTCAACCGTAATTATTATTGTTGTTGCTGTTGTTGTAATTGCAGCCGCAGCTTTTTTTCTGCTTAAGAAAAAGAAAAAATAATCACGGATAACAAGTGATTGAAATAAAAACCCGGCCTTTTGAGCCGGGTTTTTATTTTATGATTTTTGCTGAATTAGCCAATTTTTTCAATTGCCAGTTGAATGCGTTTTATGGTTTCTTCTTTACCGAGCAATTCGCAGATTACAAACAAATCTGGCCCCATATTGCCTCCAACCAGGCTCAGTCGCAAAGGATTCATCACCACGCCAAATCCCCATTCTTTTTCATTCATAAAGGCCGAAAAAGCTTCTTTTATTGCTTCTGCTTTCCAATCACTTACCGATTCAAACAAGACTGAGATTTCGCTGAGTTTGCCGGGCGTATCTTCTTTCCAGCGCTTACTAACCGTTTTTTCATCGTAGCTTTCAGGTGCTTCAAAGAAGTAATAACTTTGATCCCAAAGGTCGGATACAAATTCGCAGCGTTCTTTTATCTCTGCAACCACTTTCGCAATCTTTTCATCGCCGGCTTCAACACCTTTTTCTTTTAAAACAGGCTTAAACAACAAGGCAAGTTCATCAACTGTTTTTTCCTGAAAATAGTGTTTATTAAACCACTTTGCTTTTTCAGGATCGAAACGTGAACCTGATTTCACTACGCGTTCGAGACTGAATAATTCACCCAGTTCTTCCAACGAGAAGAATTCCTTATCGGTTCCGGGATTCCAGCCCAGCAAAGCCAGCAGGTTGATAAAGGCTTCCGGGAAATAGCCGTCCTCGCGGTATCCGCGCGAGATGTCGCCCGTTTGCGGATCGGTCCATTTCAATGGAAAAACAGGAAAGCCCATTTTATCTCCATCACGTTTGCTCAGTTTTCCTTTACCAACCGGTTTCAGAATAAGCGGTAAATGGGCAAAACGTGGTTTGGTAGCTTCCCAGCCCAGTGCCTTGTATAACAAAACATGCAATGGCATCGATGGCAGCCACTCTTCACCGCGGATCACATGCGAGATTTTCATCAGGTGATCGTCAACTACATTGGCGAGGTGATAAGTCGGCATGCCGTCTGACTTGAAAAGTACTTTATCATCGAGACTTTTTGTTGTATTGAATGTCACGCTTCCACGAATCAGGTCCTCTTCGGTAACGTCGGTGTCTTCAGGCATTTTAAAGCGAATAACATAAGCCTCTCCGCTGGTAAGTTTTTGCTGAACCTCTTCTTGTGAAAGTTTCAATGAGTTGTTCAGATTCTCGCGCGTTCCGATTCCATAAGAAAAAGTTTCCTTGTTGGCTTCAGCTTCTTTTCGAAGAGCATCGATTTCTTCAGGAGTATCGAATGCGTAGTAAGCCCATCCGCTTGAAATCAGCTGATCGGCGTATTTTTTGTACAGGTCTTTTCGCTCGCTCTGACGGTAAGGTCCGAATTCGCCACCAATACCAGGTCCTTCAACAGGTGTTAATCCGCACCAATTCAAACTTTCAATAATATATTCTTCGGCTCCCGGAACAAAACGTGTTTGGTCGGTATCTTCTATCCGAAGAATAAATTCGCCATTGTGTTTTTTGGCAAACAGGTAATTAAATAATGCGGTTCTTACGCCTCCCATGTGCAAAGGTCCGGTTGGACTTGGGGCAAAACGTACCCTTACTTTTTTGTCGCTCATCATCATATTTTTTAATCGCTGCAAAGATAGAAGAAAATTAAGGAATGAATATGGATTCCCGATAACTGTGATTTATCACCATTTATTTATTGCTTGTTTAGTTACTTTGTAAATTAAGAGTGTAAAAAGTAGGCAATTGGCAAATTCGCAGTTGGCAGTGTAGCCTGAAGAATTGGATACAATGGTAAGTGGATTTCGAAAATTAACTGTGTATAAGAAAGCGTTCGATCTTGCAATGGAGATTTTTGAAATAACAAAAGCATTTCCAGCCCAGGAGAAATACGAACTAACAGACCAAATCAGAAGATCATCACGAGCCGTATGCAGGGCTATTGGTGAAGGTTATAGGAAACGTCAGTATCCGAAACATTTTTCCAGTAAAATGAGTGATTCTGATATAGAAAATACAGAAACACAAGTGTCGCTCGATTTTGCTTTAAAGTGTGAGTATATTTCAAAGGTGGAATACAATTCTCTTATCGAAAAGTCTGAAGAGGTCGGGAGACTACTTAATCATATGATAGAGAATCCTGAGAAGTATTTGCCAAGAAGTTAATTTGCCTATTGTATGTTGCCTACTGCAAATTTTTCAATAATTGTATTAGAATTTAAAATTTATTAAATAGATCATGTACGGTAAAATTAAAGAAGACTTACAGCAAACGCTTGAAGAATTAAAAGAGCAGGGTTTGTATAAAACCGAACGGATTATAACCTCGTCTCAAAGTTCGGAGATCAGTGTTTCGGGTGGTAAATCGGTACTAAATTTTTGTGCCAACAATTACCTTGGACTGGCGAATAATCCGGAGGTGGTTAAGGCTGCTCAGGATATTATGAACGACTGGGGTTTTGGATTGTCATCGGTTCGCTTTATTTGCGGAACCCAGGAAATCCACAAAAACCTGGAAGATAAAGTTTCTGAGTTCCTGGGAACTGAAGATACCATTTTGTATGTAGCTGCCTTCGATGCAAACGGAGGTGTTTTTGAGCCACTGCTTGGCCCTGATTCTGCAATAATTTCCGACGAATTGAACCACGCTTCAATAATCGACGGTGTGAGACTCTGTAAGGCTCAACGTTTTCGGTATAAGCACTCAAACATGGAAGAACTGGAGCAATGTTTGAAAGATGCAGCTGACACAAAATACCGCTTGATTGTTACTGACGGCGTATTCTCGATGGACGGTGATATGGCAAAATTGCCTGAGATTGTTGAACTGGCCGATAAATACGATGCCATGGTTATGGTCGACGATTCGCATGCAACCGGATATATCGGAAAACATGGACGAGGAACTGCCGAGCATTTCGGACTTTTGGGTAAGATTGATATTATTACCACCACATTTGGAAAAGCAATGGGCGGTGGAAATGGTGGCTGTACTTCGGGCCGAAAAGAGATCATTGAGATGTTGCGCCAACGCTCACGTCCGTATTTGTTTTCGAATACTTTGGCACCTGCAACTGTTGGAGCCACGCTGAAAGTGATTGATATTTTATCGGCATCGGGCGAACTTCCCGCAAAAACAATGGCAAATGCTGTTCGGTTCAGAAGCAAAATGGAAGCTGCCGGGTTTGATATTGTAAAAGGCGACACGGCGATTGTTCCGGTAATGATTTACGACGAGCCACTGGCAATAAAATTCGCCGATGCTTTATTAAAAGAAGGTGTTTATGTGATCGGATTTGTGTTTCCGGTAGTGCCACGCGGAAAAGCCAGAATCAGAGTTCAGCTTTCAGCTGCACATACAACCGAACAAATTGATACAGCGGTTGATGCCTTTATTAAAGTTGGAAAAAATCTTGGTATAATATAAAATTTATATCGTTTAACTAACGTTGTGCATATCGTAAATCGTACCATTTTTGATATCAAATTTTACTATTTGTTGTATTATTTTACGATTTATAGCCTTAAAAAAATGGTTTTGTACTGACATTTGCACTTAGATTTTTTTGTGCTTTGTACCATGAAGCGAATAAAGATATTCCGAAGTTTATGAGCTTATTCTTCCCCGAGTAAGAGCATTAAATGACGACCCCAAGGAATGAAACTTAAATGCAAAAAGAAGGTGGTATCCGACAGGAGCCACCTTTTTTAATGTTCTACCTTCAACTTATTCTTTAAATTGGTATTTTGTTTCCTGAAAGGATACTTTCATCAACCTTCTCAATAATAAAATTGGTGAACATTGGGAGAACTTGAGAAATTCGTAATTGTCTACTTGGCCGGCGTAACTGGTATCTGGAAAGGAATTCCCGCGGGAATCGGACTAAAATTAGTTCCCATTTATACCGGTTTATATACAGCACTGGGATCAATTACTACCGTGCTTATCTTGTTTTTTGCCGGTGACTCATTCAAAAACTGGATAATGAAACTGTATGGAGAAAAAAGAATAGCAAGAAAAAAAGGAAAGTTTTCACGCTTTGCCAATCGTTACGGCCCCTGGGGATTGGGGCTCATAACATCTGGCTTATTGGGACCAATAACTTCTGTACTTCTCGGCCTGGTATTTTTCACCAACACGAAAAAATTTGTTGTAATACTTATGGCCGGAATCTTAATCTGGTCAGTGATTCTTGCTTATATTTTTTCTCCAATAGTAGAGTTGATTACCAACTCCGCATTTTAAAACGAATCAACTTCCCGATAGGCTGCAATTAATTTCTTTTCACCTTCTTCACCGGGCATTGAGTTTCCGTGTTCCATTCCCATTACTCCGGTATATCCTTTATCGTGAATGAATTTAAACACGTTTTTGTAATTGATTTCGCCGGTGGTAGGTTCTTTTCTTCCCGGATTATCGCCAATCTGGAAATAGGCAATCTCATCCCAGGTACGTTCGATGTTGGTGATCAGGTTACCCTCCGTTTTTTGCATGTGATAAACATCGTAAAGGATCTTACATGCCGGACTGTTAACTGCTTTACAAATCATATAAGTTTGCGTAGAAGTCTGCAGGTAAAGGTCCGGAGAATCGGAAAGTGGTTCCAGTACCATCGTCAATCCATGCGGTTCAAGGATTTCAGCACCCCGGCGTAATGCCTCTATCACATTGGCATCCTGTATACCGATCGGTAGCCTGCGTTCAAATCCACCGGGAACTACGGTCATCCACTTGGCGTTTACACGTTTGGCAACATCAACGGCACGTTTACATCCGTCGAGAAAGATGTCGATGTATTCCTGTTTTCCGGCCGCCAGTGTATTGGCCATGTTACCGCCTTTATCAACCACGAAAACGCCCATGGTCATATTCAGGCGTTCGAGCGTTTCACCAATCTTTTCCTGTGTTTGCACATCACGCCCCATCATTCCGTTATCTTCAAAAGCGGTAAATCCCTGGTCGGCCATAAATTTAATCTGGTCGATGAGATCGTTTCCCGAACTATTACGAAACATGCCAAAATGAGGAGCATATTTTAATTGGAATTTGGCCGATTCAGTGGCTACTGATTGGCTCACGGCTGCGCTGGCTAAGCCCGACAGGCCCGTAATGGCAACACCACTTGCCGCGGTGGTTTTAATAAAATTTCGTCGCTTCATGTTAATTGGTTTAAGTTTTAAAGCCTCTAAATTAAGGATAATTCTGCTTCCTTTTTAACCTTTTTTCAGCATGTTTTAATTTTATGCGATACCCTTGAAAGCTTTGTTCTTATATTCTAAATAGGCTTAAGATATTGACATTGATATGCTTATGTCATAACTTTGTTGATAGGAGCACCATTAAATCACATTCAACAAGGACGCTTCATGAACTTAAGACGAGCGAAATCGAGATTTAATTTCAGCTGGATCATCGTGATTGCACTCCTGATCCTGTTGTATTCATCCTACTTTCTGTTGTACATCCCAAAGCAGGAGATGCGGGTTACCGAACGTGGATTCCGGATATTAGAGGAATATGCGGAGAACATGCACAAGAAAAATGAGTACTACGTTACGCACATTAAAAATTACTATCCATTTTATGTTTTACGGCCCAGACTGGATTCCTTATCAACAGCATTCAATACTGGTCCAAATTTAGAAGATTCAAGCTCAATAGCTGATGTAATCGGTAACCTTGAAGCGGATTTGGAACTAAAAACGGAAAGTGTTTCGGTGGTGGCATACGTTAGAAACGACGAAGGAGCATATATTGGTTTTCCGGTAAATAAGAACAATAGTTTTGAAAATTCACTTCACATTAATGATAGTCTGATTCATAGTTATAAATCTGCGCTGGTTCCCATCGATCTATTAATGGAAAATCTGAAGTTCGATAAGTTGTTCGAAAATATCGCTTTACTCGATTCTGACGAAGTGATCAATAACTCGAATGGAAGTGTGGTCAACGACATTTCTGATTTCGAAGCTTTAAAAAAGGACACGCTTAAAAAAACTCAGGGAGGTGTTTTTACTGAGCTCGAAATCCAGGGGATGAAAACCCATGTGATGATACTGCCCATTAAGTTTTTGGATGAGACTTTTTACCTGGCCGGGATGATTCCTGACAGCAGCTTCAGAAAGAAGACCCGAACTATTAATAACCAACTTCTTACAATTGTATCCGGTATTCTGCTGCTGTTACTAATTTGTATGCCCATTCTGAAAATCGTTTTCATCAACCGAAAAGAGCGATTGAACGTAAAAGATGCCCACAATACTACAGTCTCTATTATTCTCGGAACAAGTTTGCTGGCCTTGCTTTTTATTGGTACCATGAAATATTATGTGGTTGACAGAAATGAGCAAAACACACGAATCGCGCAACTATCACAAAAACTGTCTTCGAATATCGAAAACGAACTGGGGCACGTATTTCAACTGGCAAGAACGATTGTTCACGATAAGGATAAATGCTACAGAACCGTTAATAAATATCTTTCTTCCGATAAAAAATATTCGGTTGATCAGAAGATTTACCGTGATTCCGTTCCTTTTAACGAGATCCTTTTTATGACTGAGGAAGGAAAAGCTATAAAAGCAGTTACGCGAACAGCATTTTCAAACCTCGTTTTGCTCGATCTCTCCCAGCGTAATTATTTCAAAAATGTAAAAGACCGCAAAAAGAGTTGGGCTTGCAACACTGATAATCACACCGAATTTGAATCTTTCTTTATCGAATCGATAAAATCTTACAACACGGGATCAAAAGAAACTGCGGTGTCGTTTCGTTTGGCAGATCCTGATAGTTTCCTGCATCAAAAGACTCCATACATGGCAATTACGACACACTTGCCATCACTTTACGACCAGATTTTACCAAAAGATGTGGCCTTTATTGTTATCGATAAAAAAGGAGAAGTTATGTATCACTCTAACCAGAACAAAATATTACACGAGAATTTTCTGGTAGAAAGCAATCATAACCCGCGCATAGCAGGAAGCATTAATTACCGAACTGTTGAACGTGCCAGAATCACCTATAACGAAAGGCAGTGGCTGGCTCAAATTGTGCCCTTGAAAGATTTGCCGCTTTACCACATTACGCTCATCGATCTGCAGTACCTCGACAATAAAAACACACGGCTGTACCTGTTTACCTTCTATTTTATCCTGATCACTTTTATCAGTGTTATTATCGGGATGCAGATCATTCAGCACCTCGGCACACCAAAAACCTTTATGCGATCGAAAAACTGGTCGTTTGAATGGCTGATTTATCAAAACGCAAAAAGAGAAAAATACATTTGGATGTTATTGATACAGCTGGTTTTATTGCTGTTACAAATAAGCCTTTCAGTTCTTGTTCACAGGCCAATGGGGAATTTGATCGTTCAGCTCATCCTCATCGCTGTCGGAGGAGTTTTTGCCTATACCTTGTTTAAAAAAGATGGTTTCGATAGTGCATTTTGGACATCATCCGGTATTATCGCATTGCTGATGCTGGTACTTGCACTTTCAAGTTTGGCGGGATTAATTGCTGTAGCTGTTATAGTGCTCGTCTTTACTTCGATTGCTTTTGTCGCATTTTTTCACGGTCAAATTAAAAGACCGGACTGGCCACTTTTAAAACGTTTTGCAAAGTTCTCAGCCCGAAAGGCCTATCGTACTTATATGTTTTTCTGGCTCACAGGTTTATCTGTAATTCCGGTGGTAACTTATTATTACAGCATCAAAAACCAGGAGCATATTTTGAGTAAAAGGGAGGCCATGATTCATTTGGCTCAATCGAATCTTGAGTTGTTGAAAAATCACAACGAGCACGAATTAAGTAAATGGGCACAGGCTTCGAATGGAAGCGATATTGATGGCTATTTTGTAAATCATATCGGGGATACTACGCTTTATTCCCCGGAGTACAGCAAAGCCGGATTTGTGAATATTTTGCTGGATAAAGCCTACAACTATCTTACAAACAAGAATTTCGATCGCTGGTATCGCGAACTAAAAAGTCCGCTAACCAGAGACGATTATCTGATGGCATTGATCCAGAACCGAAACAACAGGAACACATGGGAATTCAAGGATACACTTACCTATACCTCACCCGGATTTGAAGGTGCGGTTCAGGTTCATGCCAAGCGGAGTTTTGGTAAAGTCTTTCTGAAAGTGTTCAAACTCATTGTTTTAATTGCAATTCCGGCATTGTTGTGGATACTTTTTACCTGGATTGTTTTTTATTATCTGGCCGAATTGGTGTTGGGAACCGTCATTGCAAAATGGAAATATCCTGCAAGCCCTAAATGGACTGATATTACCGATCATGATGATATCTCGCGTATTTTACTGGTGGCATTCAATGGCCGGAAATATGCTGGAATGCTGGAAGAATTTTCGATTTTAAAGCTGTCAATTCAGGAGTTGTTGGAAATGGATTTAAATGAACTTAACTACCTGCCTCAACATAAAAAGACAATATGGATAAGCGGTCTTGATGAATACCTGTTGAAGTATAAACTGGCAGCTACAATTCTTCCAAAACTAAAAGATCTGATTCGGACTGAGACACGGAAGATTATTATCGAGATGCCTTATGATCTTGATTTTATTGAAGAGTATTTTAATGATCTTCTCTCGGATAAAAAGGTTAAGCAGGAAGAAGAAATGCATATCGATAATTATTTAGCCGACTTGAAATACCTGTTCAGTAAATTCTATCGTTTTACCGGATCGATTGATGAACATGCACTATTAAAGGACCTGCACGAGAGAAGTGAATTTGCCGCTGATTCGGAAGAACAACTGCTTGCCGATGTTCACCTGTTAAAACTGCAGTACAGCTACATTTGGAACAACTTAAGCCAAATGGAAAAACTGATTTTATTCGACCTGGCCGACGATGGAATGATGAACCTGAAAAACCGGTTCCTGATCAACCGGCTGCGAATGAAAGGTTTGATTTACATTGAACCTTCACCGGGGATTTTTACGCCAAGTTTCAGGTATTTTCTGAAATATTCGGTCAATCAGGAAGAAACCAACATGCTGGAACAACGATTGAGCAAAGAAGGCAAATGGAAAAATACCCGTTACCTGATTTTGCTGGTGTTGGTCCCATTGGTAGCCTTTATGTTTATATCGCAGGGAACGTCCGTTGAGCGTGTGGTCGGCATACTCACCGGTGTAGTTGCACTGTTTTCAGGTGCTGCCAAATTAATGGACACCAACTGGCTAACAGCTGCTTCCAAACAAAGCTGATTTACAGTTGAAATTTAGTCCCTTGTTACCTTGCTGCCCCACCAATTGTTTTCCGGGTCGAAGTCAGGAGACAAAAACTGCAGACGTTGCTTTTCCAATTGAGGCCAGCGTTTTTCTATCACATTTTTCATGTGGGCATCCTCTTTTTCCTGTGTCCATTCCGGGTCGCGTTCCGGGTATCTGGCTCCCATTTCATCGAGCATAGCAAAAAGTTTTTTGCTCAGTGCCTCTTTTTTATCCTGAAATTCAGCTGCCAGATCACTGGTTTCGCTGATATCGTTTTTCAGGTTATATAATTCTTCGTGACCGTCTTCGTAATAGTGGATCAGTTTCCAGTCGCCTTCGCGAATAATCGAAGACGGTTCGCCTCCCTGGTTTCCGTAGTGCGGATAATGCCAGATAAGCGGACGTTCGGCAATGTTTTCACCTTTTAACAAGGGCAGAAGACTAACGCCGTCATTATGTTCTTCAGGTTTTAGCTGAGCTCCAACCAAATCGAGTATGGTAGGGTAGAAATCGGTTCCGCTTACCGGAGTAACGCATTTTTGTCCGTTACCCATTCCCGGAACTTTTATGAAATAAGGTTCTCGAATTCCACCTTCAAACTGATAACCTTTACCACCACGAAGCGGGAGGTTGGATGTTGCAAATGCATCGCCGGCAGATACACCGCCGTTATCCGATGTAAAAATTACAATGGTGTTTTCGGCCAGTCCCATTTCGTCGAGCGCTTTGAGAACCACGCCAACTGCATCGTCCATGGTTTCTACCAGCCCACCGTAAATCGGGTTGTCCTGCACCTGGCGAATGGGTAGGAAATGCCCCATTTTAAATCCGGTTTCAGGAATGCCCTGCTCTTCTGCTTTTTGCCGGTATTTTGCCCACTTCTCCTGCGTGGTTTGAATCGGTCCGTGAACCGCATAAAATGAGAGGTAGGCGAAAAATGCCGTGTCTTTATTTGCTTTTATGAAGTCAACAGTTTCCCGGGCAAGTCGCATACTCAGGTTTTCGCCATCGGGGCCGCTCTCCAGGTTTGGATTTTCCCAGGGTGCAAAATAGCCTCCCATGGGGCTGCCAACATCCCAACCGCCTTTATTGATGTCGAATCCGTGATCTTCGGGCCACGAACCTTTTTCTCCAAGGTGCCATTTCCCGGCAAAGAAAGTGCGATAGCCGGCTTCCTTCATCGCTTCCGGCAAGGTAATGTAATCTTTATTTAATGCATGGTTGTATTCCGGAGGAAGTAACTGGTTTGAACGTCCGGCATTTCTCCACTTCTCTCCGGTGGCTGCACCAATCCAGTCCGTAATTCCGTGTCGCGCCGCAAACTTACCTGTCATGATACTTGCCCTGGAAGGACTGCAAACCTGGCAGGCGGCATATCCGTCGGTAAAGATCATCCCTTCGGTTGCAATTCTGTCGATATTTGGAGTTTCATAGTATTTACTTCCCATTACGCTCATATCGTGGTAGCCAAAATCATCGGCCAAAATGAAAAGCACGTTGGGCTTTGCTTTTTCCTCTTCAGTGCTTTTGCACGACTGAAATACAAGGAAAAGTGCAACAAAAGGAAGAATATTGTGGATTTTTAAACTCATGATAAACAGATCGTTTAAGCGGTGTTTTAATTTGACGTTTGTTGAAATGGAAAGACTTCCGATTCAGTATGCGATGAATCCATAATTTGTTGCAGCTCGTTTACCAGTTCCGGATGTTCGGCTGCAACGTTGTTTTCTTCACCAATATCGGTACTCAAATCATACAATTCCACACTTGTTTTTTCCGGATTTCTCACATTATATTTCACCAGTTTCCAATTGCCTTTTCGTACAGCCTGGCGGCCTCCCATTTCATGAAATTCCCAGTACATGTATTCGTGCTCGGGCTGTTCCTTTCCGAGCAAGGTAGGCAGGAATGAGATTCCATCGATATTTTCAGGCGCAGGATTACCGCTCAGTTCAGCTACAGTCGGAAATACGTCCCAAAAAGCTGAAATGTGATCGCTGGTAGATCCGGCAACAATCTTTCCATTCCAAACAGCAATCATCGGAACGCGAATTCCACCTTCGTATAAATCACGCTTGTAGCCTTTTAGCGGCCCGTTGCTGTTGAAATAATCGGGATCGGCTCCACCTTCAAGATGTGGCCCGTTATCCGAAGTAAATATGATCAAGGTGTTGTCGTAGATTCCTTCTTCTTTGAGTTTGGCAATGATTTCACCAACCTGAACATCGAGGTAATCAACCATCGCGGCAAAAGCTGCATGCGATTCAGGCTGTGAACCATAACGTCCCAACCGGAAATTATTGTCACCCGGTTCAGCTCCCTTATACACTTTTTCAGGTTCATATTTACCCCTGTATTTTGCCAGATTTTCTTCAGGAAGTAACAATTCTGCATGAGGAATTGTGGTTGGATAATACAAGAAGAAAGGCTTGTCTTTATTTTCTTCAATAAACTGAAGTGCCTCGGCATGAATCAGGTCAGGTGCGTAGGTCCCGAATTTATCCTCAGAGTTTTCATTCAGTATTATTTTTTCGTGGTTATCCCATAAATGACCCGGGTAGTAATTATGTGCCAAACTCTGACAGTTATAGCCATAAAACTTATCGAAACCCTGTTTGTTTGGATCTCCCTCGGTATCGATATAGCCCAATCCCCATTTACCAAAAGCTCCGGTTGCATAACCTGCATTTTTTAACATTTCTGCCATCGTAAATGCATCCTCTGAAATGGGCCACTGACCTTCCGGTTCCCAACCTTTGTTGCCTCGAATTGGTGTGTGCCCGGTATGCTGGCCGGTCATCAGCGCTGAGCGTGAAGGTGCACAAACAGTTGTTCCTGCGTAATGCTGTGTGAACAACATTCCTTCGCTGGCCAGTTTGTCGATATTTGGTGTACTGAAATGTGTTTGCCCGTAACAACTTAAATCGCCGTAGCCAAGATCGTCGGCAAGAATGTAGACAATGTTTGGTTTTTGCGTTTCAGCCTTCTCCTGCTTGCTTGATGAATTACAGGAAATCAATAAAAAGGAGAGGAGGTAAATGAGAAGAATTGATTTTTTCATTTTTAAAATATTTAAAAACAATTACAATTATATGCAATTTATTTCAATTTGACCGGTTTCCAAATCCTCACTTTTTACACGGAGAGTAATTTTTCCAGCTTCTTCCTGAGATTGTACAGTAACCACCAGTTTACCTCCAAATGCTTTCATAGTAGGCAAATGGAACATTTCGAGCGAAGTGGCGTCGCCGTTGCAGACAGCTTTGAAATCTCCGGCACCTTCAACTTCAAAGTTTAACTGGTTTTCTGCATTCGGACAAAGGTTGCCATCTTTATCAACTACCGAAACCGTTATGTAACTGAGGTCGTTTCCATCCGCGTCAATTTCTGTCCGATCAGCATTTAAAACAAAATGATGAGGTGCACCGGCAGTATGGATTTCCTTTTCAGTAGCCGGATTTCCTTTGTCGTCAAAGGCTACTATTTTTATAGTTCCTGGTTCATATTTTACATCAGTCCACATCAGCCTGTTGCGGGAAAGTAATGTTTCCTTACTCTTTTTCTGAATGCCCTGGCTTTTGCCGTTTACAAATAATTCGGCGCTGTTGTAATTGGTGTAAGCAAATACCGGTGTAACTTCTCCTTCGCGACCTTCCCAATTCCAGTGAGGGAGAATATGCAGGGTTTCATCTTCTGTGTTCCATCTGCTACGGTATAAATAGTAGCGATCTTTCGGAAGCCCTGCCAAATCGCAGATTCCGAAATATGAACTACGCGATGGCCAGTACTCATCGTAAGGAGTTGGCTCACCTAAATAATCAAAGCCTGTCCACACAAATTCTCCGATTACCCAGTCGTAATCGTCCTGCCATGCAAAGTCGGCATCGGGGATGTTCGACCACCAGCACGCTTCCAAATCGTAGGACGAACATTGTCCGTCGGGATACTTTTTCTGCTTGAATTCTTCGACCGGAAACTTATAAATTCCCCTCGAACTAACTGTTGAGGCTGTTTCGGAACCCATAATAAAACCTTGCGGAAATCGTTCGTAAGCTTCATCGTAAAGTGGCAGGCGGTAGTTCAATCCGGGAACATCCCAAATGGCACCAAAACCGTTTTTCAAGGTGTTTGCAACCTGATCCATTCCCATTGTTACAGGTCGTGTTGGATCTTCGCGATGGAAGAGATCCTGCAACCATTTTGCGATTTTAATTCCCTGGTTTCCCCATTGATCGGGGACTTCGTTTCCGGCACTCCACATAACAATACTCGGATGATTGCGTGTGGCACGCACCAGGTTCACCACATCTTTTTCGGCCCAGTCGTTAAAAAAGCGGTTGTATCCGTTTTTTACTTTTGGGCGGGCCCACTCATCAAAACTTTCAGCAAGCATGAGAAAACCCATTTCATCGCACAGTTCAAGTTGCTCCATCGACGGCATGTTGTGTGACGAACGAATGGCATTACAGCCCATATCTTTTAGAATGGTGAGTTGGCGTTTTAAGGCGGCACGGTTAACCGCGGCTCCCAGGGGACCAAGATCGTGATGCAGGCAAACGCCTTTAAACTTGGTAACTTCACCGTTAAGGATCAATCCCTTGCCTCGCTCGTATTCAACACTGCGGATACCAAAGCGAATGTTTTGTTCATCAACCAATTGATTTCCACGGAACAATTTCATGTTAGCCGTGTACAGGTTAGGTGTTTCAATTCCCCAGCGCTGAGGTTGGTTAACTGCAATATTTTGCACCATACGATCGCCGAATTTTCGCTCGGTGGTTCCTGTAGCAACCACTTTGCCATTGGCATCTTTTATATCGGTAACCAGTTTAAGATCATCGCCCGAAATATCGGTTTTAATGTTTACCTGTGCCAACTCATCAGAAATAAATGGCGTAGTAATAAACGTTCCCCATTGATCAAAACCAACATCATTTTTCACAATAAGCTGAACCTTTCGGTAAATACCGGCACCCGGATACCAGCGCGATGACTCACCTTTATTTTCAAGCCGGACGGCCAGCAGATTTTCTTCGCCTTGCTTCAAATAGTCTGAGATATCAAAATAGAAATAGGCGTAACCGTATTTCCATTCGCCTACTTTTTGGCCATTTATAAAAACCTGAGGTTCACTCATGGCACCGTCGAAAACCAGCAGTGCTTTTTTGCCGGCTTCGAATGCGGGTACTTCAAAAGTTTTGCGGTACCAACCGACTCCGATGTAGGGCAAAGAGCCCGTTCTTCCGGTCTTTTCGGTAGCAACTTTCTCCTGGTTTTGAGTAATCATTACGGTTTGTTTGTCAATTTCTTTATCGAACGGACCTTTTATGGCCCAGTCGTGAGGAACAGAGACTGTTTCCCAGGCATCGGCATTAAAATCAGGCTTTTCAGCGTTTGAAACTTCACCTCGGGTGAACTTCCAATTGTTGCTTAAAGTGTATACTTTTCGAACTTCTTTTTCAGAAGTTGAGCAGGCTGAAAACAGCACAAGCAGGAGTAAGACAGGAATGATAGTTTTCATTTGATCTATTTTTAACTGGTAGGTACTGGTTGGTTATTCTGCAAATATGGAAAGAATTTAGAACAATTTTATTTGAAAAATACATTTCGTGCAACACAAAATCATACGATTTTCAACTAAATAAGATTGTTTTTATCGTTTAATGTTCGGTTTAAACAATAAGTAAAATGCTTTAAAAATGAAGCGATTCGCTGATAACTGATGGGGAGTTAAAGGCATCCGTTTTTATAACGTCAGAACTTTTTTTATCTTGTTATTAGATAATCCGGTAAGTTATGGCGCGTATCAGGCACAAACATCTTTTCCTAATTACATCAATTCTGGCAACTTTGCTATGTTCTTCCTGTAGTTTTTCCGGAGATAAAAATGCGAAAAAAGACAGGAAGGAGCATGTTAAACGCGATCTGGCCAATATAAAAGAAGAAGGTGTATTGCGTGTAATAACTTCGTACAGCAGTACAAGTTATTTTTTATACCGGGGGCAGGCTATGGGCTATGAATACGACCTGTTAAAGCGATTTGCCAAGCATTTGGATGTAAAACTTGAAATCAGTGTCTCAAACGATATTGATGTCATGTTTCAGCAATTAAATGAAGGTAAGGTTGATATGATTGCCCATGCAATAACCATTACCAATTCGCGTAAGGAGATTGTAGCTTTCTCTGATTACCTTTACCTCACGCATCAGGTGTTGGTGCAACGAAAACCGGAAAACTGGCGCAAATTGAGTTGGAGTGCATTACAGGCTTCGCTAATACACGACCCGATTGAATTAATTGGCGACACTGTTTCCGTTACCGCCACCTCTTCATATATGGCAAGGTTGGCTAACCTGAGTGAGGAAATTGGAGGCGTTATCCACATTGATACGCTAACCGGAGAACTATCTACAGATCGGATTATTGAAATGGTTGCCAACGGAGAAATAAAGTATACCGTTGCCGACGATAATATTGCAAATATAAGTGCCTCGTACTACCCCGAACTTGATGTACGTGTTCCGATCAGTTTTTCGCAGCGTGTTGCCTGGGCGCTTCGCCCTCAGTCTGCAGAATTGCAGCAGGAACTTAATAGCTGGCTTAAAACCATGAAAGATGGCGTGGCTTATTACGCGATTTACAATAAATATTTTAAAAATACCCGCGATTTCAGGCGGCGCGAAAACAGTGAACTTTATAGTTTGAATCACAACAACATCAGCCCGTACGACGATTTGATAAAAGCGGGTGCCGATTCTTTGGCCTGGGACTGGCGTTTAATGGCAGCCATGGTTTTTCAGGAATCGAAATTTAATCCCGATCTCGAGTCGTGGGCCGGTGCAAAAGGAATAATGCAGTTAATGCCTCGCACAGCCGAGCGTTTTGGCGTTACCGATCGCTCCGATCCGAAACAAAGTATACGGGCAGGTACCGAAATTCTTAAGCTGCTGTGGAATCGCTTCGAAGAAATCCCTGATTCGATACAACGAATAAAATTTACGATGGCAGCCTATAATTGCGGTTACGGACATGTGGCTGATGCACGGAATCTGGCTCACGAAGAAGGTCTGGACATGTACCGCTGGGATGAGAATGTCGAGGAGTCGATCCTGAAATTGAGTTACCCGGAATTCTACAACAAATCAAACATACAATACGGCTATGTTCGTGGAGTGGAACCCTATACCTATGTACGACAGGTTTTCGACCGCTTTGCCAACTATTCGCATTTTATTGAAAAAGAGGTTAGTGAGGAAGAAGCATTTGTTAAAAAGTAAATTTTTGGACTGACAATTTTGGCACAAACGATAGGCATGCAAATAAACACAAGTTCTGAATTTGAAAAGGTTTTCATTAATTATCCTGATTTGGTTCGAAATAATATGTTATTTCTCAGAGAATTAATTGAAGAAACCGCAAATGAAATGCATGAAATAACACAGTTAGAAGAGACCCTAAAGTGGGGTGAACCAGGTTTTCTGACAAAAAATGGAAGTACAATTCGAATTGATTGGAAACCCAAGACTCCACAGAGTTATGCCATGTATTTTCAATGCACAAGCAGATTGGTGGAGACGTTTAAAATAATTTTCAAAAACACCTTTCAATTTGAAGGAAAAAGAGCAATCGTTTTCCAATTAAATGACAAGGTTCCAGTTGCCGAGCTAAAATTTTGTATCAAGGCAGCGTTAACTTATCACAAAGTAAAACATCTCCCTACTCTGGGTATTTAATTAGTTGAAGAATATTCATCAACATAAAAAAACCGCCCCACAAAAGTGAGACGGTTCCTGTATTTTTATTTCGAATCTATTCTTAGATCGAGTTGATAGCATTCAAGTCGTCGTAAGCAACTTGCAAACGAGCAATCATTGATTCTTCGCCTTTTCTAATCCAAACACGTGGATCGTAGAATTTCTTGTTTGGTTTTTCGTCACCTTCTGGGTTACCAATCTGGCCCTGCAGGTAATCGTGGTTGGCAGCTTCGAAAGCACGAATGCCATCCCAATATGCCCACTGTGTATCAGTATCGATGTTCATTTTAACAACACCGTATCCGATAGCTTCGCGAATTTCTTCGTGTGTTGAACCCGAACCTCCGTGGAATACGAAGTCAACAGGTAATTTTTCTTCCAATCCCAGTTTCTCAACAATATATTTTTGTGAGTTGTCAAGGATTTTTGGAGTCAATTTTACGTTACCTGGTTTGTAAACACCGTGAACGTTACCAAAAGAAGCAGCGATAGTGAAGTTTGGAGAAACTTTTGAAAGTTCTTCGTAAGCGTAGCAAACTTCTTCAGGCTGGGTGTACAGTTTAGAAGCATCAACGTCGCTGTTATCAACGCCATCTTCTTCACCACCTGTAATACCCAATTCAATTTCAAGGGTCATACCCATTTTGCTCATTCTTTCGAGGTATTTTTTGCTGATCTCGATGTTTTCTTCAAGCGGTTCTTCACTTAAATCCAACATGTGCGAGCTGAACAATGGTTTACCTGTTTCTTCGAAATGTTTTTCGCTGGCATCGAGCAGTCCGTCGATCCATGGAAGTAATTTCTTGGCAGCATGGTCAGTATGCAGAATAACATGAACACCGTAAGCCTCAGCTAAAGTGTGGATGTGTTTTGCACCTGCAACAGCACCTAAAATGGCAGCTTCCTGTCCTTCCATTTTCAAGCCTTTACCGGCATTGAAAACAGCACCTCCGTTTGAGAACTGAATGATAATAGGAGCTTTAGCTATTTTAGCAGCTTCCATAACGGCGTTTACTGACGAAGAACCAACAACGTTTACTGCCGGAATGGCGAAGTTGTTTTCCTGAGCTACACGGAAAATGTATTGAACGTCGGCACCGGTTACTACACCTGGCTTAACGTTTTCTGCTATTTTACCCATAATTATTTGTTTATTTGATATTTAATATTTGTAAGCTGTCTTTTTAGAGCAGAACAAAATTATAATTTCCGAACGTGCTTTACAACAATGCCCGGTTAATGAAGTTTAAATTCTTTATTATTTAATATTTACGGGATTCATTGGATAACAAATTGTTTTAATAAAAATGACTATAAAAATAGTTAAAATGTCTAAAAATGACTTGTTAACTATTTTTATAGTCATATATTTGTTTCGAAGGATTGACAAATAAAATTATACCGATATGCAACTTACAAAGGCAGAAGAGCAAATAATGCAGCATTTATGGGAAATGGGCGAAGGAATTGTTCGCGATATCCGCGATCGTTTCGATGAGCCAAAGCCCGCCCGAAATACTGTTTCAACCGTGTTACGTGTTTTGGAGAAGAAAGAGTTTGTGGCGCACAAAAGTTACGGTAACCTGCATGTTTACTATCCTTTAATTGCCAAGGAAGAGTATTCGAAATCGCAGCTTTTTGGGCTTATGAAAGATTACTTCAACAACTCGTTTCCGGCGCTTGCTACTTTTTTTGCCAAAGAAAAGGATTTGAGTATCCAGGACCTGGAAAAGTTGATGGAAGAAACCAAACAACAATTATCGAAAGATAAATAACCCTCAACTATGGAAACATTCGCCCTTTATTTGCTGAAGTCAGCGCTTTGGATAGCCGGTTTTGCTCTGGTTTACGTGTTGTTTTTGCAGAACGAGCGCTACTTTGTCCTCAACCGGATTTTTCTGGTTGGAGGATTATTGGCGGCCATTTTTTTGCCATTTTATACCTGGCATTATGTGGTCGAACTCAATACTGAATCAATCGTAACGATTGCCGGAGATCCGCAACAACCTGTGAAAGATGCTGCTGTTACAACAAATTCGTTTTCAGTACAAAAGGCTTTGTTGTTTCTGTATTTGGCGGGAGTTTTATTTATGGTCTTCCGGACGTTAAAATCCACCATTCCGGTTCTTCGCGTCATTTTCAAAGCAAAAGTATATCGGTACGGAAGTATCAAGTTGGTCCGTGATGCCAAATTTCCGGCTTCGTTTTCACTGGTTTCGTATGTATTTGTCCATCCTTCAATCGACGAACCTGAATTAAGCGAAATACTGAAACACGAGCAGGAACACATCCGGCAAAAACACTGGATCGATTTATTGCTTTTCGGGATCCTGCGCACCATTCAGTGGTTTAACCCGATCGTTTGGTTTTACGGCCGGCTGATCAGGCAAAATCACGAATACCTGGCCGATAAACATGCACTGCAGAGCAGTTCAAATCCGGGTGTTTACCGCGCGGCTTTACTCAACCAAATAGTTGGTGGGTCAATTATTCCATTGACCAGTTCTTTTAACTTTTCATTTAATAAAAAACGATTTAACATGATGAATCATACAATTCAATCACCATTACGAAAACTGAAACTCTTATTGATAGTACCTGTTTTTGCAGGCATTTTGTATGCCTTTGCTGTGCCGGAATACAAGAACGTTTCAGCTACTGAAGTGCAAAACGATAGCATTCAGGAAACAAAAATTTTAGTTGGAAATATTACATGGGAGGGCAATTCGGTTTATACAACGGCCGAATTGAATCAGGCCCTGGGGCTGAAAGAGGGAGATGTTATTGTGCAGAGACAACTTGATAAGTTGCTTCATGAAGGAATTCTAAATGATCTTTATCTTGATAAAGGTTATTTGTTTTATAATCTTGAATCCGTTCCAATGAACAACACAGATGGAACTACAGACTTCACTTTTAAGATCTTCGAAGGAAATCTGTATAAGTTTGGCAAGATTGAAATCGAGGGAAATAAACAAGCTTCTAGTGAAGATATTCTCGAATCCCTACCAATTCAAACCGGTGATATATTCAGTAAAGAGAAGTTAGTTTTATCTCATCATAAAATAGCATCATCAGGAATATTTGTTCCTGAAGATGTTGCAATGGGGATTCATCCTGAGCCAAGTCTTAATGAAGTGAATATTGTATTTACTGTTGTTGAGAAATAAGAACAAAAAGGCACCCACCTTTCGGTGGATGCCTTTTAAAATCTGTCCCCTCTTGTCCCCCAAATATATTATCTGTCTGTTTCGCTTAATTCAAGAAACATTTCCAAATCCTGGTCAACACTGGTAATTCCGCCAATTCCAAAGTTTTCCACCAACACATTGGCTACGTTGGGTGAAAGGAATGCCGGTAATGTTGGCCCGAGGTGAATGTTTTTCACACCCAGGTAAAGCAGCGCGAGTAATACAATTACCGCTTTCTGTTCGTACCAGGCAATGTTGTACGCAATCGGCAATTCGTTGATATCGTTCAATTCAAAAACTTCTTTCAGTTTAAGAGCAATCACTGCGAGCGAGTAAGAGTCGTTACACTGTCCGGCATCAATTACACGCGGAATTCCGCCGATATCGCCCAGCGGCAGTTTGTTGTAGCGGTATTTCGCACATCCGGCTGTCAGGATCACCGTATCCTGCGGAAGCTGTTCTGCAAACTGGGTGTAGTAATCGCGGCTTTTCATACGGCCATCGCAACCTGCCATTACAAAGAATTTTTTGATGGCGCCGGTTTTTACTGCATCCACAATTTTATCGGCCAGTGCAAAAACCTGTGCGTGTGCAAATCCACCGATAATCTCGCCACTTTCAATTTCCTGCGGAGCTGCGCATTTTTTAGCGTGTTCAATAATTGCACTGAAGTCTTTCATTTCACCGTCTTTGCGATCCGGTATGTGGATAGCACCTTCCAGACCTGAAGCACCGGTGGTATAAATCCTGTTCGTGTAAGTTGCTGATTCTTTTGGCGGTACGATGCAGTTGGTGGTGAACAGGATTGGGCCGTTAAAGCTTTCGAATTCGGTGTTTTGTTTCCACCATGCATTTCCGTAATTACCTGCCAGGTGTTTGTATTTCTTGAAAGCCGGGTAGTAATGCGCCGGAAGCATTTCGCTGTGGGTGTATACATCCACACCGGTTCCTTCGGTTTGTTTCAGCAGCTCTTCCATGTCTTTCAGGTCGTGACCCGAGATCAGGATTGCCGGATTGTTGCGCACCCCGATGTTTACTTTGGTCATTTCCGGGTTTCCGTATGCCGAAGTGTTGGCAGCATCGAGCAGTGCCATCACATCTACGCCGTATTTTCCAGTCTCTAGTGTAAGCGCTACCAGTTCATCCACCGAAAGATCTTCGGTTGTGGCCACCAGTGCACGTTGCATGAACGCAAAAATCTCGTCTTTTTTATTGCCCAGGTTCCAGGCATGTTCGGCATAAGCAGCTAAACCTTTCACTCCGTAAATAATGAGTTCTCGCAGGGAGCGGATGTCTTCATTTTCGGTGCTCAAAATACCAACTTCTTCTGCTTTGGTTTCAAACTCTTCCAACGACGAACCCGACCAGGTTGCACATTCAGGCAGTTCGTTTGGCAATACAACTCCGGTACTCTTGCACAGCACCAGCAATTCATTTTTTATTTGAAGCGCTTTAATGATGCGACGTTCAAAGGCTTTTTTATCAAAATTGGCGTTAGTGATGGTACTGAAAAGCCCGTCGAAAACAAACTTGTCGACTTTGGATGGGTTGGCGCCAATTGCGCGTAGTTTTTCGTTGTACCAGCTAATTCCTTTTAAAACATATAGTAAAGTGTCCTGCAGGTTCGCTACATCACTTGTTTTTCCACAAACTCCTGCTATGGTGCAGCCGGTTCCTTTGGCTGCTTCCTGACACTGAAAACAAAACATACTCATATCTTTCCAATATTTAAATTGATTAATAAATTCTCTGATAGTGGTGTGTTGTGTGAGGATTATGTCAGGTACCGGACCGGTCTCTGGTCATTTAAAAAAATATCCGGGTTCCCTGACTATCCCGATCAAACAATTAAATCCATTCTTCGGAAAGAACCTCTCCCCGAATGCTTATCACAACTTCTTTTACGGGTACCTTCCGCGAGGCCATTTGGGTAGACATTTCTACCATTTGCGACAAACCGCCGCAACACGGTACTTCCATGATTACCACTGTAATGGTATTGACCTTTGAATCGTCAATAAGACGGGTCAGTTTTTGAATATAAATATCTCTTCCCTGGTCAAGTTTCGGACAGGCAATCACCATTTTCCTGCCCTTGATAAAATCTGAATGGAAATTTCCGTAGGCAAAACCAGCACAATCGGCAGCTACTAAAAGGTCGGCTCCATGAAAGTATGAAGCTGCCGGATTGATCAGATGCATTTGCACCGGCCACTGGGTAAGTGCCGATGGAACTTCGTCGGCAGGAGCTGCCATTTTCAGGCTTCCGGCATCAAAAGCTACCGGAGCAGAACCGGGGCAGCCTCCTGTTGCGCAACCACCCGACGCTGAACTTTCCTTTTTCTCGCTGTGAAGCAATTCGTGCACCTCGCTGATTTCGAATGGCATTGCCTCGCGGTTGGCTTTGATAAAACCCAGCGCCTGTTGCAGATATCCGGTTTCATTGTGGTCCTGCAAATGTTTCAGATGTGCAAAAACGGTGTTTTTCCCACTTTTTATCATTTGCGAAATAGTGGCCACCTCGTCGTAAGCATCCGCTTCGCGTTCCTCAATAGTAATTGCACCTTCCGGACAGTGACCGATACACGCTCCCAGTCCGTCGCACATTAATTCGCTAACCAAACGGGCTTTGCCATCAATAATCTGCAAAGCACCTTCGTGGCAGTTAGGCACGCATTGTCCGCAACCGTTGCACAACTCTTCATCTATTTTTACAATCTCGCGTATCATATCTGTTTATTTTTTTCTTTTGTAAGAGATTTACGCAACAAAAGTAGGGCGGTGGCGTTCCCAATTTTGTATCAAATGTTACAAAATGATAGATTATTCATTATTGAATCAATGTCCGGTTTTCAGGGGCATTTCTGAGGATGAAACCAGAAATTTACTGGGGCAGATTCATTACCAGGTCAGGAAATTTCAAAAAGATGAGGTAGTGGTTTTTGCCGGCGATACCGTGCAGGATCTGCTGATTGTAATGGCAGGAAGCGTGCGGGGCGAAATGATCGATTATTCGGGAAAAACAGTGAAAATTGAAGATATTGAAGCACCCAAACCGTTGGCGGCAGCCTTTCTGTTTGGTAAAGAAAATCGCTACCCGGTTACGGTTACTGCCAATAAAAAGGCAAGTGTACTTGCTATTCCTGTCCCCGAGTTTCTAAAAATATTGCAGCTAAATACGCTGTTGTTGCGCAATTACCTGAACAGCATTTCTTCGAGGGCGCAGTTTCTTTCTCAGAAGTTGAATTTTCTGAGTTTTAAAACGATCAGGGAAAAAGTGGCGCATTTTCTTTTACAACAGGTAGGTGACCGCTATCACTCGTTCGAGCTTAAAAATACACAGCAACAACTGGCCGATTTGTTTGGGGTAACACGCCCGTCGCTGGCACGGGTGCTAGGCGGCATGCAGGCCGAGGGTTTTATTAAAATTGAAAAGAAAACAGTTACCCTCCTCGATAAAAATGCACTCAACGAATTACTTAGAAATGGCTAATAACAATTTTATCCGATACCGGATTTTTGAAGCTCATCCCGAAATTGAAGCATTTACCACAAGCAAACAAAGTTTAACGAGCGCGAAAGCACGATTTACTGGTGATGAGGAGAATGGCTACCAATCAAACCGCGAAGAGCTGAGCCGGCATTTGGGTATCGAAACCGATAAGCTGGTATTTCCGCGGCAAACGCATACTTCCACGGTTTGCTGTATTGACGACATTCCTGAAACCGAAATATCGGAAACCGATGCTTTGGTAAGCGATAAAAAAGGGCTGTGTTTATGTGTTCAAACTGCCGACTGTGTGCCGGTACTGTTGTTCGATCCGGTAAAAAAAGTGGTTGCGGCTGTTCATGCCGGCTGGCGCGGAACAGTTGGTAAAATTGTAGCCAACGCCATATCAAAAATGACAGCTGATTATGCTTCAAATCCCGCGGATATCCTGGCAGCAATTGGCCCGTCGATTGGTCCGGAAGTTTACGAAGTAGGAAATGAGGTGGTAACAGCAGCGCAAAATGCAATTCCCAACGCCGCTCAAACGCTTCACCTGAACAGTTTGGGGAACTATCACTTCAATCTTTGGGAAGCCAACCGTCTGATTTTGCTTGAATGTGGTTTACAAAACAGCAATATTGAAGTGCTTGCAGAATGTTCGTTTGAATATGAACAGAAATATTATTCAGCCCGTCGTGATGGAGCAGATACCGGCAGAATGGTTTCCGGAATTATGTTGCTGTGAATTAAGTTTAAAATAAAACCAAGGCTTAGCTCTTTTCATCAAAAGCCTTATCTTCGCAACTGTTAAATATTTAGCATTTCTTTACGCTTTCTGAAAACATTAAAAAATGAAGCAATACAAACTGTTTAACAACGTATTTGGCTGGGTTAGTTTTGCCATTGCCGCTGTTGTTTATCTGATGACCATTGAGCCAACTGTAAGTTTCTGGGACTGTGGCGAGTTTATCACAACTGCATTCAAATTTGAAGTAGGACATCCTCCGGGTGCACCTATTTTTATGATTGTTGGCCGGATGTTTACCTTATTCGGTGGCCCTGAAAATGCAGCTAAATTGGTGAATATTATGTCGGCGCTCGCCAGTGCGTTCACCATCATGTTCCTGTTTTGGACAGTAACTCACCTCGCAAGAAAAGTGCTCACTCAAAATGGCGAAGAAATGACTCAGGGTCAGAGTATTGCAGTGATTACCAGTGGTTTGGCAGGTGCACTTGCCTACACTTTCTCCGACACCTTTTGGTTCTCGGCTGTTGAAGGCGAAGTGTACGCCAGTTCGTCGCTGTTGACGGCACTGGTTTTCTGGGCCATTTTAAAATGGGAAGATGTTGCTGATGAACCTTATGCCAATCGCTGGCTAATTTTTATCGCCTACATCGTCGGGCTGTCAATTGGTGTTCACTTGTTGAACCTGCTTGCGATCCCGGCCATTGTTTTTGTGTATTATTTCAGAAAATACGAAGTTACACGAAAGGGAATTATCTGGGCCTTGATTATTTCTGTTGGCGTTCTCGGAAGCATTATGTACGGTATTATTCCGGGAGTGGTAACCGTTGCGTCGTGGTTTGAACTGGTATTTGTAAATACCTTCGGACTACCCTTTGATTCGGGAATGTATTTCTACATTGTTTTGGTAGTTGCCGCGCTGACTTACGGAATTTACTGGACTTACAAAAAACAGAAAGTGGTGCTGAATACCGTGATTCTTGCGGTATCAGCTATTCTTATAGGTTATTCGTCGTTTGCCATTATTATGATTCGGTCGCAGGCTCAACCGCCAATGGATCAAAACAGTCCTAACAACGCATTTTCCCTTTTGAGTTATTTGAACCGCGAGCAATACGGAGAACGTCCATTGTTCAGTGGTCAGTATTATAATTCACCGCTTCAAGTTGGTAACCGTTTTTCAGAAGGTAAGGCGATCTATTCGCAAATCGATGGTAAATACGTGGTGACCTACAACCGTTACAAAGCCAATTACGACGAGCGTTTTACCACGGTTTTTCCGCGTATGTGGAGCTCGATGGATCCTCAGCATGAACAGGATTATCAACAGTGGGCGGGTATCGAAGGAACCCGAATTCAGTACCGTAACGAACGCGGCGAAACGGAAACAATCATCAAGCCAACCTTTGGCGAAAACTTGAAATTCTTTTTCCGCTACCAGGTGAACTGGATGTACTGGCGCTATTTTATGTGGAACTTTGTTGGGCGTCAGAACGATATTCAGGGACACGGCGATGTGCTGCATGGCAACTGGATAAGCGGAGTGAAATTTATTGACAACGCACTTTTAGGCAACCAGGATGCTTTGCCACCAAGTCTGGCCAATAATAAAGCACACAACACCTATTATTTCCTGCCATTCCTGCTCGGATTGCTTGGAATTTTCTTCCAGTACAACCGTGGTAAAGAAGGCAAAAAAGGATTGTGGGTGGTTTTCCTGCTTTTTGTACTTACCGGGTTGGCCATTGTTATTTACCTGAACCAGTATCCGCACCAGCCACGCGAGCGCGATTATGCCTATGCCGGCTCGTTCTATGCATTTGCCATCTGGATTGGTCTGGGAGTAATGGCGATTTCCGAATTCCTGAAAAAATTCATTCCCGATACCCTGTCTGCAGGCATTGCTGGAGTTGTTACACTGGTGTTGGTTCCCGGAATTATGGCAGCCCAAAACTGGGACGACCACGACCGATCGGGACGATATACCGCACGCGATTTTGGTGCGAATTATCTGAAAACATGTGCGCCAAACGGTATTATTTTCACCAATGGCGATAACGACACTTTCCCGCTGTGGTACAACCAGGAAGTGGAAGGTGTGCGAACCGATGTACGCGTGTGTAACCTCAGTTACCTGCAAACCGACTGGTACATCGACCAAATGAAACGTCAGTCTTACGAATCGGAACCGGTACCGTTTTCAATGTCAACCGACCAGTACCGACTGGGAACGCGCGATGCGGTATATGTGATGGATAATCCAAGAATAAGACGCGATTATGTGGGTCTGAAAGAAGCTGTTGATTTTATCTCGGATGATAATCCGGCTACCAAGTTGCAGCAGGCCGGCGACGCAGCTTATATTCCCAAGAAGAAGATTCACTTTAAAGTAGATAAAGAAGCGGTGATCCGCAATAAAGTTGTTCCGCCTGAAGATTACGATAAAATTGTTGATGAGATTGTGATCGACCTGTCAGGAAAAAGTGCGCTTTCGAAAGACGAAATGATGATCCTCGATCTGTTGGCCAACAACAACTGGGAACGTCCGATTTACTGGGCAATCACCGTGGGCAGCAGTAAGTACCTTAACCTGACCGATTATTTCCAGGTTGAAGGTTTTGCTTACCGTCTTGTTCCGATAAAATCTGATAGTAATCCGCAACAACTGAAGTTTGGCCGTGTGGCCACCGGCATCATGTACGATAACCTGATGAACAAATTCGATTGGGGACGCATGAATGAGCCTGATGTATATATCGACGAAAACAACGCGAGGATGATGACCAACATTCGCAACACCTTCAATCGTTTGGCCGCTGCTTTAATCGAAGAAAACAAGAAGGATTCAGCTGTTGCTGTTCTCGATCGTTGTGTCGAACTCATCCCTAGCGAGGTGGTTCCTTACGAATATTTCGCACTTCAACTCGCAGATAATTATGTTGGAGCCGGTGCAAACGACAAGGCCGTTGCCATGATAGAAACAGCGTATTCGAATTTCGACGACGAATTGAATTATTACTTCTCGCTCGATGCACGTGTATTTAATTCTGCAGGTGTTAACGAAGAAATTCAACGAAATATGTTTTATATGCAAAGGCTTCAGCAAATTGCTCAGAAAGCAGGCGATGCTGAGCTTTCAGAAAAAATCGGGCAAACATTGCAGTCCTATTTCGAACGCTTCAGAAACAGCTAATTTATAATTGAAAAGAAGATTAACATGAATATTTTGATCATTGGCTCGGGAGGTAGAGAGCACGCACTGGGATGGAAAATCAAACAAAGCAATAAGGTTGAAAAGTTGTTTTTTGCACCGGGAAATGCGGGAACTGCAAGTCTTGGCACTAATCTTTCGGCAGGAGTTTCCGATTTCGAAAAAATAAAATCACTGGTTCTGGAGAACGAAATCGATCTGATGCTGGTTGGTCCTGAAGTACCCCTGGTAGAAGGATTACACGATAAATTTGCTGCCGATCCCGAGTTGAAGGATGTGAAAGTGGTTGGCCCGAAAAAAGCCGGAGCCGAGCTCGAAGGTAGTAAGGACTTTGCCAAAGCTTTTATGGCGCGTCACAACATTCCAACGGCAAAATATTTTACCGTAACTTCTGACAACCTGGAAGAAGGTTTGGCATTTTTGCAAACCATGCAGGCTCCTTATGTTTTGAAGGCGGATGGTCTTGCAGCCGGAAAAGGAGTGCTGATCATTTCATCGCTCGAAGAGGCACAGGCATCGTTAAAAGAAATGCTGGGAGGACAATTTGGTGCAGCGAGTAGTAAAGTTGTTATCGAAGAATTCCTGAGCGGAGTTGAGGTTTCGGTGTTTGTGATTACCGATGGTAAAGATTATAAAATATTGCCCGAAGCCAAAGACTACAAACGAATTGGAGAAGGAGATACCGGCCTGAATACGGGCGGGATGGGAGCAATTACCCCGGTTCCGTTTGCCGACAAGGTGTTTATGGAGAAAGTTGAAAAGCAGATCATTCAACCTACTATCACAGGTCTTCAAAAAGACAACATCGAATACAATGGATTTGTGTTTTTTGGTCTGATCAATGTAAACAACGATCCTTACGTTATCGAGTATAATGTTCGCATGGGCGATCCGGAAACCGAAGCAGTAATGTTGCGTGTTAAATCTGATTTTGTTGATTTACTTGAAGGCGCTGCCGATGGTACGCTCGGAGAAAAATCACTTGAAATTGATGAGCGAACTGCAGTTACCGTTATGCTGGTTTCGGGTGGTTATCCGGGAGATTACGAGAAAGGAAAAGTAATTTCCGGAACCGAAAATGTGGACGGCAGTATTGTATTCCATGCCGGAACCGACACCAGTAACGGAGAAGTTGTTACTGCAGGCGGTCGTGTAATTTCGGTAAGCTCGTATGGCGAAAATATGAAACAAGCCCTGGCAACATCCTATAAAAATGCGGAACTGATAAATTTCGACGGCAAATACTACAGGAAAGATCTGGGCTTCGATTTATAATGCATGATTTTAAGAATATTAAAGTCGAACAACCTTAGTAACTTATTTTTTATTCCCATAGCCGTACTGGCATTCTGGGCCGGGAAAATATTTGCCCCGTTTACCTATTCTTATTCACCCGGCGAGGCGAAAAATGTTTTGTATGCCGCCATCAACCGATGGATTGGCGACTTGCCTTTGCTCAGTGTGATCTTGTCGGCTGTGTTTGTGGTGATCCTGGCTGTGCTGATAGAAATGATCATTGTGCGCTACCAGTTTATTCGCATTCGCACACGCCTTCCGGCCATTTTATTTGTTTTGATTGTTGGCGGACTAACGAGTATGCACAGCCTGCACCCGGTGTATTTTGCCGCCATATTTTTATTGCTGGCCATCTTTCGTTTATTCGGAATTTTCGATATCGCAAAAGCCTACACTGTGGTTTTCGATGTGGGATTTCTGCTGGGAGTTGGTGCACTGTTTTACCTGAATTTGTTTGCGGTTGTTCCGGCTTTTATCGTTGGAGTATTTGTATTGGGACGAGCTACCGGCTGGCGCGAATTTGTAATTCTCATTATTGCGTTTCTGCTACCCTTTGCTTTTGCGTACAGTTATTATTTTTATACCGATCAGATTGATCTGATCAACGAGGTTATCGTTCAGACCATAACCGGTTCGGTAAGCACACTCAAAGGGAATTTGTTTTTGCAGATCTACCTCGGAATCCTGGTTTTGTTTACAGTATTGGCCAGTATTGATATTGTGGCTCATTACGACAGTAAAAAAGTGAGCTCCAGAAAATATTTTACGGTGTTTTTCTACATCTTTATTTTTTCGATAATCAGTTATATTTTCATCCCTGCAACATCGCAGGAAATGCTGATCATTGCTGCCATCCCTGTTACCTTTTTGCTTTCTAACTTCTTTGTTTTTCTTAAAAGCAAGTGGTTAGGCGAATTGTTTTTTGCACTCTTGCTTACTGTTGTCATCGTTATGCAATTTCTGGGCTAATGGATAAAAACCGGGCAACGTTGGCTATCTACGGAATCCAGGATCGTTTTGATTACGAGCACCCCTTTTATGTGCACGATCACAACCTGGCCATTATGCAAAACGGCAAAGTGCAGCATTTTCTGCAACAGGAACGCATCTCGCGGAGGAAACGCGATAATACACTTCACCGGCATTTAAAGGAAATTTTAAAGGAAGGCAGACAACTAAGTTACGATTACGACCTGGTTTTTGTTGATAACGTGGTTGGGCGCACTTTTCTCTCTTCAACCGGAGTAGTTCGGTTTGAAGCACCGCTAAATGAAAAACTGGCAACAGGCCTCGAAAAAGGAAGGTGCTGGTGGTTTGGCAAGGAAAAGGAAGCCTGGGTTTTGAACCACGAACTGGCGCATATGTTTTCGTGCCTGCCGTTTTTTGGCAATTTCAAAGAAAACAGTTTGCTGGTGCATTTCGATGGGGGAGCGAGCTTAAGCAATTTCTCGGCAGCCCGTTTTAGCGACAATAAAATTGAATGGCTGGAGCACCACTGGGATCTAAAACCGTACTCTACGTTATACAATGCCAATGCCCTGGTTTTTGCTATTATCGGAGCAAAACTAAAGGATCAGAATGCTGTTCCCGGAAAATTCATGGGTTTTGCCGGTTGGGGAAAGTATCGCCCTGAACTGGAAGAGTGGTTGCGTAAACATAATTTCTTTCAGGATATCTGGGGCCAGACTGCTACATTTTTTCACCGGGCAAAACAGGATTTTGGCGTTGAGCTGCAATCGTTTAATCAGAAAGATCGTTTTATCCAGGATATTGCAGCCACCTTGCAACACGTTTTTGTACAGGCAATACTTGAAAAACTGAAGAACCTGCAGGATAAAACCGGGGCCAAAACACTTTATTATACCGGAGGTTCGGCACTAAACATTGTAGCCAATACCGAAATCATCAACAGTACTATTTTCGATGAGGTTTTTATTCCGCCCTGTACCGAAGATTCCGGGCTGGCGCTTGGCGCAGCTGCATTTGCCGAGTGGAAAAAACATGGTGTAATTGAACCACATTCGACGTACCTTAACAACTGGGGAATTGAGAACTATGAGGTAGAATACGATCAGGAAGTTATTCGCGAAACCGCTGAATTACTGGTTCACAAAAAGGTAATTGGTGTTTGCAACGGATACGGAGAAGCCGGTCCGCGTGCACTCGGTAACCGAAGTATTCTGGCGCTGGCCAATTCAAAAGCCCTTGCCAAAGAAATCAGCATGGAGAAAAAAGACCGTGAGTGGTATCGGCCGCTGGCGCCAGTTGCGCTCGAAAAGAACACCTGTTATTTTACCGGAGAGGCAACTGTTCATCCGCTTTCGAAATTTATGCTGCTCGATTTTAAGGTGCTTCCTGAACACCAACAGGAACTGGCCGGTGTGCTTCATGCCGATGGAACGGCACGCTTTCAAACCATATTTGAGCGCGAAGAAAATCCTTTTCTATTCGACCTGCTGACTTACCTCGATGAAAAGTACCGGGTGAGAGCACTGATCAACACTTCTTTCAATGCAGGTGGTGAGCCTGTTGTCCACACAGAAGAGGATGCACAGCGCTCTGCCGAGAAAATGCAACTTGATGCTTTGATCGTTAACGGAAAAATTGTGCAGCTTTAACTATTTTTGCAGAACTTTGTTTAAAGAGAATTATGGCAGTTATATTAAATATTGAAACTTCAACCGAGGTATGCTCGGTAACACTGGCAAAAGACGGTAAAACCGTATTTGAGAAAGAAAGTACCGAGGGTTTAAATCATTCACAATTACTCACGGTATTTATCGAAGACCTGTTCAAATCGAATAATTTCAGTTTTAAAGATCTGGATGCTGTTGCTGTAAGCAAGGGGCCGGGCTCGTATACCGGGCTGCGCATTGGCGTATCAGTGGCCAAAGGTTTGTGTTACGGACTGAACATTCCGCTTATCAGTGTGGGATCGATTGATTCCATGGGGCATCATGTTGCATTGCATGCAGAGGAGTTTTATCCGGTGTCGGCCAATGGTGGCCTGTTGTTTTGCCCTATGATTGATGCACGACGGATGGAAGTTTACACTGCGCTTTTCGATACAAACGGTGATGCAATATCTCCTGTGACGGCTGAAATTATTGATGAAAATTCGTTTGCTGATCAACTCGGAAATAATAAAATATTGTTTTTTGGAAACGGAGCTGAGAAATGTCGATCGAAGATTAGCCACGCTAATGCTTTATTTGAGGGGCCTTCGAGGACATCGGCACGGTTTATGCAACTACTTGCTGAAAACAAATACAATAAGCGGGAATTTGAGAACGTTGCTTATTTCGAACCTTTTTACTTAAAAGACTTTGTAGCAACCATCCCAAAAAATAAAGTACTGTGATGAAACAAAAACTCCTGATAGCATTTCTAATCTTCTTTCTTGCGCAAGGCGTTTCGGCCAAAGAAGAGCGCATTCGTTTTAATTTGAAATTTGGCTTATTTAAAGGAGGCGAGGCAGAGCTAACAGTTACCGATACGGTTTATGAAGGCCGCCCGGCCATACATTACCATGTATTGGGGCGTACCACCGGATTGGCTGAAAAACTTTACGGGGTATACGACATTTACGAAACAACCGTGGATGCAGAAACACACCTTCCGCTAAAAACCATTAGAAGCGTGAAAGAAGGAAACTACCGCCGTTATAATGAAACTTTCTTTTTCCACGACAACGATTCGATTTTTAGCCAGCGAAGCGGTGGCCGCAAGGTTCCCGAAAACCTGGTGGATATTATTTCGGTGTTTTTCTATTTTGTTCACAGTCAGGATGTCGGCAAGATGGTATCGGGCGACGGAGTAACCTATCCAACCATCAACGCTGATAAAATTTCGGATGTATCGGTTCGCTACCTGCGTGAGGAAGTTGTTGAAACCGACATCGGTAAAGTTGATTGTTATGTGCTGAATCCGGCAGTTGAAAAGGGCAAGGTGCTGGAACGTTCCGACGGTATAAGGTTTTACATGTCGAAAGAAAAAAAACTACCCGTATACATCACTTTCGAGATGAAGGTAGGAGCGCTCAAAGCAGTAATCCGAAGTTATGAGATTGATGGCGTTGAACAGATTACTGATTAGCAGCTGCATAAAATATCGGTAAAATTCGTAGAAGCGATTGATTTTTAACTGATTTGATTATTTTTGCAGCGTTCTAAAAAAAACACAAATAAAAATATAAGATGGCTAGTACGGCAGATTTTAAAAATGGAATGTGCTTCATGTTTAAGGGTGAGATATACTCTATTGTATCATTCTTACATGTAAAACCGGGAAAAGGACCGGCTTTTGTTCGCACAAAACTTAAAAACGTTAAAACCGGAAGGGTAATTGAAAATACATTTAACTCGGGTGTAAAAGTCGATGATGTTCGCGTGGAACGACGTCCTTATCAATTTTTGTACCGCGATGAAATGGGGCTGAATGTGATGAATAATGAAACATTTGAGCAGATTTCAATTCCGGCTGAGATGGTCGAAAATAACGACCTGATGAAGGAAGGACAGATTATTGAAATTCAGTTTCACGCAGAAGAGGAGATTCCTTTGACCGCTGAAATGCCGGATAAAGTAGAATTGACTGTTACCAGCACCATCGAAGGTGAAAAAGGAAACACCGCCAGCTCTACTGCACTGAAACCTGCAACCCTTGAAACCGGTGCCGAAGTTATGGTTCCGATGTTTATTAACGAAGGCGACGTAATTAAAGTAAGCACAAGCGACCGTTCATACAGCGAACGTGTGAAACAATAGCATATTACTTTATCAAAATATTACTGATCGGCTCCGGATATTCCGGGGCCGATTTTTTTTGCCTCTTTTCTAAGGACATTCGTTCAAAATTTTCAGAAAATCTCTTGGCTTATTAAGCGAAAAGTCAGAAATTTAAACATAATAATTTACTAAGATCTTGAAAATGAAAACGAATTTGTTTGTTTTACTCGTAGTTGCAGTAATTCTCGGAGGATGTGCTACAACCATGTCGTCGACCTGGAAAAAAAGCGATTACGAAGGAAGATCATTTAATAAAATTCTGGTAGTTGCCGAATCCAGCAGCAAGCAGGGCCGGGTTAATTCCGAGAATACGATCGTAGAGCGTTTGCAAAAAGAAGGAATAAACGCTACGAATAGTTTAAGTGTTTTTCCGCTGAATGAGAATGTTTATGCACTTTCGCCTGAAGAAATCGAAGACCGCATCCTGAAAGGCGGCTACGACGGTGTGTTGATCTCGTCGCTGGCTGATGCCAATTCACGCGAAGTTCGCGAAGGCGGTGGCACCTACGCACAGCCGGTTACATACCGATACGGAAGAATGATCCGCACGGGTTATGTTCATGTTCAGGAACCGGAATATTACCGCCGTGAAGTAACGTATGTACTGCAGACCCAGCTCTACGACGCGAAAGATTCTGCCAATAAGGAATCGGTAGTTTGGGCCGGACAGGCAGAAATCACTGATCCGTCGTCGCTGGAATCTGGCGTAAAAGATTACGCCAAAGCGCTGGTGAAATCATTACTCGATTCAGGAGTTATCAAATAACACAATATATTAATCTGTTATGAAAGCAAGAATAATAATCAGTTTGTTGGCCATGACCTTGTTATGGTCGTGTGCAACTACCATGGAACACACCTGGAAAAAGGAAAGTTTTGAAGGTAAAAAGTTTGAAAAGATACTGGTTCTGGCAATAAGTAAGAACCTGAAATCGAGAACCCTGTATGAAAATACAATGGTTGATATGCTGAAGCAGGAAGGAATAAATGCGACAAACGCGTTGAACGTTTTTACGCCGGTCGAAAATTTAAAGGATATTACTGAGGCTGATATTGAAAAACGGATAAAAGACGGCGGTTACGATGGTGTACTGGTTACTACACTTATTGATACCCGCACCCGTGATGTGCAGGTGAATAATAATTCGTATTATCCGTATATGTATGGTGGATATTATGGTTATGGCTACCGTAGTTTTATTTATTCCAACTACAATTACATGTATTCCGACCAGTATCGCGAAGAAAAAACCTACGTACTTGAAACACGGCTTTACGATGTAAACATCAGCGATCCTAAACAAGCTGTAGTTTGGGCCGGACAATCCGAACTGGTTGATCCATCGAGTTCGGAAAGTTCTTCGAAAACGTATTCCAAACAATTGGTAAAAGCGCTGCTCGATTCGGGCGCAATAATTAAATAATAAAAAGATTTCTTATGGGAAAGGCCAGGCGGACTAATTCGTTTGGCCTTTTTCATTTTTCTTGGCTGCGCCAATCGGTATTTTACAAATCAGGTAAATCGAATTGCTTCTCGATCCCGATACATCTTTGAACACGTTTGTAAATCCCTGGTAATAGCGGGCGCCTATGCTCCAACCTTCTCCTTTTAACAGTTTATAGCCGGCTCCAACTGCAATTCCGCCATCGAACCAGTTGGTGAGGGAATTGTTGTAATCCTTAATAATGACGTCACGATCATTGTAATCTGATTTGAATTGCACATAACTGCTGTACATCCAACCCAGTTGAGGGCCTGCTTCAACATAGGTGTAATTTTTAAAGCGGTACTGCGCCAGCATGGGCAAATAAAATACAAAAATATTCTGGCTGTACTTCCCCGGATATTCCAGTTTTGTGGCATCAAGAAATTCGATGTCCTTATCCGAGAGTTTCGACATTCCCATGTTAAAAAGACATTGCAGGCCGATGTGAAAATACAGAGAATTCTTCATCCGAATATCGAAGTAATAGCCTAAGTTGAATTTTGCGAGTCCGGCATCGTTTTCGAAACCGTTGATATTGCTGTAGTTAAAGCCACCTTCCAGTCCAAATTCGATACCATCAGTATTGAGTTTATCCCCAAATAAAACCGAGATAAGAATCTGCGAACGGGCGCCGACAGAAAACAGGATAAGTGCGATGATTAACAGTAATTTTTGCATTCAGTGTTTTTAACGGAAGATAAGTAAATTACAATAAAATTACCTCAAGAAGCGAATGTGAAATTGTTTTTCGATTTCATTTCGCAGGAATTTTATTTGCCGGTAATGTTAAACCGGAGCACGGCTGCGATTAAAAAGTTCTGGTGATTGCTGTTGGCCGGTGGTATTTTAGCACCGTTTCCGCTCATATCTGTTAATCCGTAAACGGCCCGTGCCCCGATACTAAAGCGGCGGTTAACCCAGTATCCAATTCCTGCCGGAATACTAATGTCAACCGTTTTTACAGCTTCCTTGTAATCTGCTTTATCGCCATTATCAGGATGATCTTTTCCGCTTACTAAAAACCCGGTTTGTAAACCGGCTTCCCAAAAGAATCCACCCGCTGATCGATGCCTGTACAGAATCGGCACACCAATGTATCCAAGCGTTATTTTTCCCGATTGGGTGCCATCATTTTCAATGATTATTTCACTGTATTCAGCGCCTTGCACGCTATAAACAATCCCCATGTTCAGGAATGATTTTTCGCCGAACTGTACAACATTTTTTTCAATTCCGAAGAAATAGGCAAAGGACGGATCAAGTTTGTCTCCTCCAAAAACATGCGACAGACCGGCTCCGGCAACGATGCTGAAATCTTCCGGCACCTTGTTCTCCTGGCTCCACACCGTTAAAGCAGAACAAATTAATAATGCAGCGCTGAGTTTTTTCATTTAACGAAGTTTGAAGTGTCACGCTGTCAAGGTACAAAATTTTACATAAAAATACGAAGTGTAATTTATACTGTTTTAATCGGCTGCCGGTATCAAGAAAATTGGTGGCTCATCCGATAAATAGGCATCGTCTGCCGGGTAAAGCCGATTGTAATCCATCATCGCTTTTAGCGACTCAACATAACTAGCTCCATGTTCCGAGTATCTTGTAAGTCCGTCTGCCAGGGCGTTCCCGGTTATCTTTTGTCCTTTCTTGCGAAGATTGGCCCGGATTTCCCGAAGTTCGGCATAGGCATAATGTGTATTCAGATTAAGCATATAGGCCGAAACCGATTCCTGCAGTGAACTGAAGGCGGCAACACCATAATTTCCCAAATGCGTTCTCTGATTTTCCGGTTTCATGGCGTTCTCTCCCCATGCCCATTGACCGTACATGGCGTTACCTTGTGCTGCGAAGCGTGAGGTTCCCCAACCGCTCTCGGTTGCACTTTGCCCCAAAGCCAGCGAAGGAGGTATAATATCCACCCTTTTCCACAGTTCGTCAAACATGGCCGCTGTTAACTGACTATCGTCGGTGTTGACCTTGTACAATTTGGCCAGTTTCAGTATCCAGATTTTATCCATTTCAGGCAGAGCGTTACCTTTTTGAAACGATGTCTTAATTTTCTCGAGCCTGTTTCGGTCTTGCAAAATCAACTCATTTGCGTGTAGAATAAGCGGTGCAAGTCCGCGAAAAAATAGCTGTTTCTTATTTAAAGTGGTTATTTCCTTTGTTGTGGTAGTACCCCATCTATCGCCAACTGCAACCAGGTAGGCGCGGGGGACCTCACGAATTCCTGCCTGCCAGGCTTCAGGCGTATAGTTCAGTTTTTCAAAAAGATCCAGCATATCCTTGTACGATCCGCCTACATATTTCTGGGAAGCGTCAAGCTTATCGATTGTTTCTAGATAGTTCAGCGGAATTGTTGAAGGAATTGTGTCCACCTTTTCTGCCTCAAAAGAGCTTTGATCTTTTTTATTCGCGCATCCGGCCAGAATTAAGAGAATACAAATTGAAATGATCAGCTTTCTTACTCGCATATGTTTTTTTCGTAATTTATTAGAATCCTACGGCAATACCAACATTAAAAAATGGTTCCACTGTTTTATAGGGAGAGTCATCATTCTGTAGCACATCCCATAAAACTTCGGCATTCAATGAAACGCCTTTTGCAACCGGTAGATTGTAGCCTCCGCCAACATACAGGAATGAAATCCACTGCCGATTGCTTTGATCAACAGTCTGATAAATTTTATAGTTCATTTCCGAGAACTCGGCATGACCATAAATTCTTTGAGTAATAAAAAGTCGTGAAAATGCGCCGATTCCGTAGTTCGAACCTTCCTTCTTAGGAGTATAATTTTTGTTTTTAAAATACTCATACGAGAGTTTTGCTCCTACCGAGAAACGTGGCAGCAGTTTATAGCCGATCAAAGGCTCAAAACCGATTGAGGTGTATTTTCCGATCGAGAAATTACCATAACCACCAAAATATACTTTTTCATTTTGCTTATTTTCCTGTTGCTGGCCCTCATTAGTTTTCTGAGCCTGGGGCTGAGCGTTTTCCTGGGGAACATATACAGTGTCCACTCTCACCTGTTGAATTTTAACTGTATCTACTCTTATTACCTGGCCGCGGATCGTATCCTGAGCAAGACCAGCGTTAACAATAAGTGCAAATACAGCCAGTAAACAGAAATTTTTCATGATTTTTGATTTTAAGATTTGATCTTTTTAGTCTCTTCAGTTAAAAGGAAACGGCTGCACCAACCTGTAAATACTGGCTTTTAAGGCCGTTTCTAACTTCAATTAATCCCCAGTGGTAGCGTGCTTCTACTGATACAAAAGCAATCTTTACGCCTGCTCCCAGGAAAACGGGTGCATCGAACCATTTTGATTTGTCACTATCCTTCGGACTGGCTTCGTAATCGCCGGCAGAAAATTTTTCGCTGACTTTAAAATTACCGGCTATCCCACCAAGTCCGTAAACCGGTCCTACCTTAAGTTTCAGGTACAAGGGAACGCTAATGGTATGCAAAATCCGTTCGCCACCTCCGGTGTACGACAAGCCATTTTGAAAATACTCCAATCCTTTACCAAAATTGAAAAGGGGAGCTACTTTATTCTCGTTAAAGAATCCTACGTAAAAACTGTTTAATGGATCGGCACTGTAAGGTTCAGCGCCATCCTTAACCAGTGTAGCCGAGTGCCACCCGGCACGCATACCGGAAACCATATTCTTTTCACTTTCTTTGTTTTGAGCCGGCGTTGCAGAATAAAGAACAACTGCCAGAATCAATGTAAATAATACTTTCTTTTTCATAGTTGTAATTTTTTAGTTTCAATCAAATTGAAGGTGGTTTCTATAGTTTTTCTGTCGCCTGTGTTATCCATTTTACCATTTTTACCAGATCGGTGACATAGACTCTCATGATCGGGTCGATATCTTCATCCTTCCGGTGGTGGTGAAACCAGTTTTAAACTGTTGGGTAGTTCCTGTTCAGTTAAGTATCCCATCAGAATTCCTTTGCTTATCTTGGGAATATCCTTGGATATTGGTTTGTCAGTTGTTGATTGTTAAACACAATCGAAAATCAGTAACCCAAAAATAAAACTGAACAAAAGCTATTTCATCGTTTATCTATTAAGAGATAAATTCTCTAATTTCATCCTGAAAATCTTATTCAATATCAAATACAACCCTATGCAATTGTCCGGTGGTAAACATAAATTTACCTTTTGCTTCGTATTCCAGGTTTACGGGCATTCCCTCATCTCGGCCAATGTCAAAAGTTTCATGCCCGGTATAGGCTCCGTAAACAGTTGCCTGGATATCCAATTCACCGACCTTCTCATCGTTAATAAAAAACTCAACCAGCGATGGCCCGTTTAACCTGGCTTCTTTCATGGTATGCTTCAGCGTAATTTTTAACTCTCCGTTAGGAATTTGTACCCCTGCAAAGTCGTGCCAGAGTACTCCTAGGGTAGAGAAACTGTAACGCAGTTTGCCATCCTTGATAAATAATGTTTGTCCGCCCATATGGTCACCAACGGCATAAATAACACCCTCTGTAGTTTTATCAGCGGTGATATACGCGTTGACCTGGTAATTGTTTGATTTAATGTATGGTCCGGCCGCTTCAGGAACCCGGTAAACATTGGTGGTCAGTTCCCAGTGCTTTTTAGCCACTGCCGCCGGATTTGCTTCAGGTTGAAGCATCCTTGCCAGTCCTCCTCCAACGGGCTCAACATCATATTTTTTTGCTTCTTCCCAGAAGATTTCTTCCAGTTCTTTTACCTTCTCGGGATATTGATCTGCAACGTTAACCGTTTGCCCGGGATCTTCATCGATATTGTATAATTCCCAGGTTGTATTCAGCGGATCAAAATTCGCCAGTGCCTGGGGATCAACTGACCATGGAATCCGGTAAGGTTTACCTGCCAGGGTCCAACCGTCATGATAAATACCCATGAAACCTGTAAATTCAAAGTATTGGGTGGGGTGGTTTGTTTTTGCTTCAGGATTGTCCCAGGCATAAACCAGTGATTTTCCGGGACGTTCTTTAACTTTTTGCCCGTTTACAAAATCGGGTTGTGGCACACCGGTAACTTCAAGTATTGTCGGAACAATATCGGTTACATTCTGAAACTGTCTTCTCCATTCTCCTTTAGCCTGAATCATTTTCGGATACCGGATTGCAGTAGCTGAAACCGTGCCTCCAAAGTGTGAAGCAACCTGCTTGGTCCATTGGAACGGCGTGGAAGTTGACCAGGCCCAGGCTACAGAAAAGTGGTTGTTCATGTTGGGTCCACCCCATTCTTCAAGCCCTCCGTATTTTTCAAGAAGTTCGAGTTGCTGATCCATCGTAAGCGGTGGAAAACCGTTTTGCATTAAAAGTTCGGAAACAGCTCCGGTAGTAGTTCCTTCGGCAGTGGCCCCATTGTCGGCAGTAAGGTAAATTACCAGCGTATTATCCAGTTCACCCATTTCATCGAGGTGTTTAATTATCCTACCAACATTATAATCCACATGTTCCATAAATGCAGCATTGATTTCCATCTGGCGCCTTAAAAATGCTTTTCCTTCTTCGCTGAATGAATCGAAAGCAGGAATGGATTCCGGGCGAGGTACCAGTTTGGTATTTTCGGGAACAAGGCCTAATTTTTTTTGACGGGCGAGTACTTCTTCGCGGTAAACATCCCATCCCTGGTCGAATTGACCCTTGTATTTATCGTGCCAGTCTTTCGGCACATGCAAAGGCGCATGAATGGCACCCGGAGCAAAATAGACAAAGAAAGGAGCGTTTCTCAGCCCTTTCCAGTTATCAATCCAACGGATAGTCTGATCGGCCAGATCCTGCGACAAATGGTAAGGTGAGCCATCGGCATTTGTTTTGGGTGTTTCAATGGCGGTATTGTTTTCATATAAAAGCGGATGAAACTGGTTGGTTTCGCCTCCCAAAAAGCCATAAAAATATTCAAACCCCCACATTCCTGTCGGCCAGGCCTGGAAAGGCCCCACCGGAGACGCTTCTTCCATCGGGGTGTTGTGCCATTTACCAAAAGCGGCAGTGGCATATCCATTGTCGGTCAGAATTTTTGCTATTGAAGGTGTAGAATAATCCATCTGTGCGTTGTACCCGGGATAACCTACCGCAAATTCGGTAATATTACCCAGCCCAATAGTATGGTTGTTATAACCTGTGAGAAGGGCACCTCTCGTTGGAGAACAAACTGCACACACCGAAAAGTGTGTGTATCTTATTCCTTCGTCTCCAATTTTATCGAATGTTGGTGTTTTAATAGCACCACCAAATGAACCGGCGTTGGAATATCCGGCATCGTCGAGCATAATAACCAAAACGTTGGGCGAGTCTTTTTTGGGTTTGTGCGGACCTACAAAATCAGGCTTCGAATCAGCAAGGACTTTTTCCTGCACACCTTTCCATTCATTTAAAGGGTATGGGATAGAATTTTCGTCTGTTGTTTTTACTTCCTGTGTTGTACACGAAAATAAAAAGCTTCCGATAACAATAAGGATACAGAAAATCCGGGTTGATCTTTTTTGGAATTGAAGAGTCATAATTTTTATGTTTTAAGTTTGTTCAAGTCGTGCAAGTAATTCTTCTTTTAAATCCTGAATTGTTTGAGCATATTTTGTTGTTATACTGCCAGATTTTGTCGTGGATAACTTTTTAAGCTCCTGTTTGCAAAACAGGTAATCTTCCACTATTTCCTGAAAGGTTTCATCGAAACGAAGCAGCCATTCTATCTTTTTTTTAGAATCAGGGAATTCGGTTATAAGCTCAATATAGGAGTCTGGCAACATAAAATTAAGTTGATCCTATTGGTTTTTAGAAAAAGTTAAGGTAAATTACTCGCAATTAGAAGTTTATAACCGTATTATACAGTTAAACGGAAGGCCGCCAAAAGATTGAAATGAAAAGTCTTAAAACTAACCTGATTGATGAAAGTTTAATCATAAAGCAGATCGAGAAGATCTGCTTAAGCGATGATTTTCGAACCAAGGATCTGTTGTGCAAATTTCTTTCATATGTTGTTTCAGAGTATCTGGCCGGACGGGCCGAAAAACTCAAGGGCTATTCCATAGGAGTAGATGTGTTTGGGCGAAATGAAGATTTTGATCCGAGCCAGGATGCGCTGGTTCGAATACATGCAGGGCGCTTGCGTAGAATGCTGGATCTATTTTATTTGAAGGAAGGAAAGGATGATCAAATAATAATTGAGATTCCGAAGGGCGGATATACGCCTTTTATATCATTAAAAAAGGCTATTAAAAAGGAACTGGTACAAACCACAGAATTTCGAAGAAAATACAGCGGCGAACCTAAATTAGCCGTGTTCCCATTTACCGATCTTACAGAAGATGGTTCTATGCACTATTTTTCCAGGGGAATAACAGAAGAGTTATCGGTGGTTTTAACCAAGTACGAAGATATTTCGGTGTACAACTTCTCTGCATTTTCAAAAGAAAATATGACGAAGAACCATCTTAAAAAACTGGTTGAAAAAAGTGGTGTAAGGTTTATTCTTGAAGGTGCATTGAATAAGGCCGGAGATCAGATAAAAATTCTCGCACGGCTAACTGATCTGTCCGTTGGGAAACAGATCTGGGCCGAAAGTTATAGCCGAAAGCTAAATAGTAGCAATACATTTGTCATCCAGGAATCGGTTGCAAAGGAAATTGCGAATGTACTTTGCAGCGAATATGGTATCATTCTTCACCAGCTGACTGTTGATTCTTATAATCATAATTTCAAGGATTTTGAAACGTATGATGCTGTACTGAAATTTTATGATTTTCAGCTTCGGCTCACCCAAAGTTCTGCAGAACAGGCTTTTGAAGCAATAACCCATGTTTATGAGAAAAATCCTGAATCCGGTTTAATTAATGCACTTCTTGCTGCATTGCACGGAACAGTCTACACCCTCGACTATCCGAATTCAACTGAATCCTATAAGCTTTTTGTTGCGTTGGCTGAAAAAGCAAAGTATATTGAGCCTGAAAGCTTTATTGTGAGCGCTATTCTGGCTACCAAGTGTTTTGTGTGTAACGAAAAAGAACGATTTCTTGATTTGGCCGAGAAGTGTCTTGCCATTGACCCGATTGGTGCCCTAAGGGCAGGGACACTCGCATTCTATTTGTGTTTATACGGGGAGTGGGAAAAAGGGAAGCAGATGCTGGATAACATTATGCACCGAAATATGAGCTATCCGCTTTATTTTCATGGCTGCACCATGTTGTATTACTACCGAACCGGAACTTATGATGAAGCTTTGTTGGAAGCCAATAAATATAATATTCCTTCAGTATTCTGGGGACCAATGTTACGTGCTGCTGTTAACGGACAACTGAGTAATTTCGAGGAAGCATCAAAACAGGTAAAAGATTTACTTGAATTAAAGCCTGATTTTGAGAAAAAAGCAGAATATCTTATCAGCCGGTATGTAAAAGAAGAATCACTTGTAAATCATATCCTCGAAGGCTTGCGTTTGGCAGGATTGAAACTATAATAAAAATGAAAAAGCAATTTTTTTTGGCCTTGTTTTTATGTTCAACCACTATTTTATTACCTACACGACAGGTTAAAGGTCAGGCCGCCATTGTGGCTTTGCTTTTTGGCGATCAGGTGGCTTCCGAAAAGTTTAATATCAGCATGGAAGCAGGTGGTTTTTTTTCTCATTATTCAGATATACCTGATACAAAGCGTTCCCGAATGGGGATAAATTTTGGAATTGGTGCAAATCTTCAACTAGCAGAAAACTGGTATTTCAGCCCCCAGATTTATTTTGTAAGTATTCGAAATGTACGGTTCAAAACCTATTCTCTGGCTACGGGCAGCCCCGGTCTTGATGCTGAATTCATGAATGTGCCTGCAACGTTGTACCTTGGATACAATGAAATTCCCATCTTGTTTTCTTATCAAACCAATAACAGAAAATGGAGATACAGCCTGGGACCGCAAGTCTCTTTTTTACGAAATGCAAGTGCAACATTTAGAGGAGAAGAAGGTGAATTTAAACAAGATTTTGAGTCATATGTAAACAAAGTAGATTACGGACCGGTTGCCGATGTTTGTTATTTGCTTGGAAAAGCACTTAAAGGCAGAGGAATATTTGTGCATGCCCGGTATTATTATGGCTTAGCCGACCTTTTCAACGACAAATTAAGTGCTGACGTTAATCGCATGGGCTATTTCTCATTGCATTTGAGTTTACCATTTATTACCGACGAACTGGCTGCTAAAAACCTGGAAAACTAAATACTAATGTGAAAGAAGAACCGCTTGTTAATCACCTTCTTGATGGCTTGCAACTTACAGGATTAAATGTGTAATTCAAGATAAAATCTTTTTATTTTTTTCCCGAATAATTTAACACCGGCCAGATCCATCTTTCCAGCACTGTGCCTTTTTTGCTTTCCGAAAAGCTGCTGTTTTTTATGATAATGGTATAGTCTCCCGGTTCGGCGCGACGTGTGTTCCAGTATATTTTATTTATTCCGGCTTTCCCGGGCAGAACTTCGTCGTAAATAACTTCTCCGTTATTGTTTTCAATACCGATACGTGTTTCACCTTTTAATTGCTTGCCCAGCAGATACCATATTTCCAGCCCGTTAGGCTCATTGGGTGAGTTGAGATGGTTACTTCCCATCATGTGGTAATTTCCCCAGTTGGCTTGTTGCGAATAATTCAACTGAGGTTTGGGTGCTATTTCAAACAGGTGTAAATCTTTCGACTCAATTTCCGGGGTGAGTTGTTGCAGTGGAGTGATGTCGGTTATCCAGGCCGCACGACCGTAGGTTCCCACAATTAAATCGTTCTCACGCGGATGGATCAGTAAATCGCGAACTACCACATTGGGCATGTTCGCCTGAAACGGCAGCCAGTTTTCACCCGAATCGGTTGAGACATAAACTCCCAGATCGTTTCCGGCAAAAAGAAGCGCCGGATTTTTGCGGTCCTCAATGATGACATTCACCGGAGAAGCTGGCAACCCCTTTGTAATTTTCTTCCAGGTAAGGCCAAAATCGTGCGTCACATAAATGTGGGCATCCATTACATCATCGGTAAATCCACATTTCGAGATGTAGGCCGTAGCCGCGTCATAATTCGAAGGAAATACTTTGCTTACCCACATGGAATCGGGCGCTCCGGCTTTGGCAAGATTTAGTGTGAGATCAGTCCAGTTGTGACCAAAATCGGTAGTGAGCTGAACGTTTCCGTCATCGGTGCCTACCCAAATCACTCCGGCTTTCAACGGCGATTCGTCCAGTGTAGTGATGGTGCAGTACTGGATGTGTCCCTTTCCATGTATTTTTCCGGGATCGTTCTTCGTAAGATCAGGGCTGATCTCTTCCCATTTTTCTCCACGGTTAAGTGAGCGCAGAACTTTTTGAGCTCCGGTGTAAATAATCGCGCTGTTGTGGGGCGAAATGGACAGCGGAGTTGTCCAGGTATAGCGGTAATGTTCTGTTGAATCTTCGGGTACCGGAACAATTGACTGGCGCTCGCCAACCGACTGATCGATTCGGAGGTGAGAACCAAACTGCGTGGTGGCGTAGATGTTTTTATTGTCGTCCGGATCTACTTTGGTGAACATGCCATCCCACATTCCGGTAATTACCCAGTCGGCAGGAGTGATCTGTCCCGACCATCCGTTCGATGGTGCTTTCCAGGCTTCGTGGTCCTGTAATCCGATGTAAATGTTATACGGCGTTTCCATATCGACCTCAACATTGTAGACTTCGCCAAGCGGAAGCTGGTAATAGTGATTCATACTCAGGCCGCCATCAAAGGAAGAATACACGCCACCGTCGGATCCCAGCATCATGTGGCGCGGATCTTTCGAATCGATCCAGAAAACGCGGTTATCGCCAAAATTCGTTTGAAACAGTTGCTGCTCGCGCCTTCCGGGCCACGTTTTTCCACCATCGAGGGTGTAATGCATGGCATCGCCGATAATGTATATTTTATCGGCATCAAAGGGATCAATTGCAATGCGGTTAAAGCTGTAAGCCGCTTTTCCGCTAACATCGTTGGTTTCCGGATCATTGATGCGTTTCCAGCTTTTGCCCGCATTTTTGCTGATGTACACTTCGCCACCCACCAGGTTATCGAAAGAGTGATCGGTAAATTCATCAAAAGCAGTTTGTGCGTTGGGATCGACTCCGGGTTTTACGTTCAGGTTTTGAACAACAGCTACCAAAACATCCGGATTCGACCGCTGGATGTCCAGGCCAATTCTTCCGAACGGTCCTTCAGGAAGTCCGCCTTTAACTACATTCCAGCTCGTTCCGCCGTCAGTCGATTTGTAAATGCGGCTCTTTTCACCTCCCGGATCAAAAGTCCAGGCGGTGCGTGTTTTTTCGTAAGTGGCTGCATACAAAATACCCGGATCAGTAGGATGAATGACCAGATCAGTTACACCGGTTGCAGCATCAATATAGAGAACTTTTTCCCAGGTTTTGCCTCCGTTGATGGTTTTAAATACACCGCGTTCTTCATTTTTCGAAAACAGGTGTCCCATCGAAGCCACCCAAACTATGTCGGGATTAGTTGGGTGAATTACCACTTTGGCAATGTGATGCGAATCGTGCAGTCCCATATTTTGCCAGGTTTTTCCGGCATCGGTCGATTTCCAGATTCCGTTTCCGTAATACGACGAACGGGCATTGAAAGCCTCGCCTGTCCCGGCCCAGATGATTTCCGGGTTTGACGGAGCAACTGCCATATCGCCGATTGATGAGGTGCCAAAGGTATCGGAAATACATTCGAAAGTAGTTCCGTTGTTTACTGTTTTCCAGATTCCTCCGGCACGGGCTCCAACATACCAGGTGTATTTATGTTTTTCTCCCGGATTTTCGGGAACTGCCAGCGAACCTACCCAGGCACCGGCGCGGTAAGCACCAAGATTGCGGTAATTGAAAGCCGCATATTTGTCTGTTTGATTTTTCTGACCCGAAGCTGTTATAAAAAACAGGGAAATGAAAATGACAGTGCCTGCGGTGCTGAGTAATCGTTTCATTTTGTTTGATTGTAGTTACGTACCTGCAAAAATGGGAAAATTTGCCAACTCAGCAGTTTGGAGAGAAAATTTAAAAAGATGAGAACCAACTTTCTTTAATCCGGCAGGCTGATAATTATTCCACCTGATAAATCCCAGTGGGCGATCGGGACACCAAAAGTTAAATTGGCACTGCTTCCTCCTCCAATGCCCCAGTAAATTCCACCACCGTCGAAATCCCAGGGAGTGGTGACCGAAGCCTGAAAACGAAATCCCAGATAGTCGGTTATAAATATTTTTGTACCGATAGCAAACTCGGTTGAAAAGAACCATTTTCTGAAATCGGAGTCGCCTTTATCCCAGTAACGGGTTAATCCGAGGTTAATAACTCCGTATGGCCGAAAAGTGCCGTTGTTTAATTCTCGCAACACACCGGCCATGTAATGCGCAGTCCCGGTATTTGCTTCCTTGTAATCGAGCGAACTTGTGATGTATTCCAATGTTGGATCGTTTCTCCGGTAGCTCAGCTCGAAGTATGTTAAATCGATAAATTCAACATCCAGTTTGGCTCCGTAAAGCATGGCATTTTGCACGTCATACGTTCCGTAGTAACCTTTTACCGTACCACTAAAAGTGTAGCCAAATGTTGGGGTTACTTCAACGCGTTGTGCAGAAACTAAATTGGTGAGAATGGAGGCAATTGCCAGGAGGATAAATTTCTTCATTGTGCAGGTGTAAGTTCAGCTATTAAATATAGGCAGGTTTTTGCAGAATGCAACACCTGGGTTGAACGAAAACCGTAAACTTCAGGAATTGTATCAGCAACAGTTTTTTCCCTGCTGAATTGGCGGACAGGGAACTGTTCCGTAAGAGCAATACACACAACAATCGCCTGCTTTTGGTTTCAAAACGGCGTGGCACTTGGTGCATTCATAAAAAAAGCTGCAGGCGTCTTCCGGCATCGTTTCTTCTTTCTGAAATCCACATTCCGGGCATGTTATTACCGATTTGAGCAGGATGGGTTTCAGCTCTTGAAAATCGAAGGAGTTCATCTTTATTGCTTTTAGTTAGAGTAATAACTCTTAAGAGTTGCGGGATTAAAAGTACAGAAATATGTAGTGATATGGGGGTATGAAAATAAAAAAGCCGGTTAAAAACCGGCTTCTGAGTAGCGGGAGCAGGACTTGAACCTACGACCTTTGGGTTATGAGCCCAACGAGCTACCAACTGCTCCATCCCGCAATATATTTTTAATTCAAATGAATTTCTCTGTGAACGCGGGTGCAAATATAATAGCTTTTTTATAATCTGCAAAACTTCACACTTTTTCTACCGATATTTTATTATTCCTTCTTCAATAAGTTCAGGCATGAAATACCAAAAGTGGTGTGTTACTGTGAAATACCATTTTCCGGGCAAAGCTCGGATTAAATAACCTGGCAATCATATTTCTTTTGTGCGTAGTTAAAGAAAGCATATCGATGCCGGCATTTTTAATGTACGACTCAATGGTTTCCAATACTTCGTTGCCTTCGAGCAGCATGCAGGTAAAGTTCTTTTTCTCATATTTTTTCTGCAAAAGTTCTTTCATTCCTTCCAGGCGGGCAAGGTCCCAGCTGTTGCGACGTGGCTCGCCAACGTGTGCACAGGTGAGTTTTATGTCGAAAGGCTCAAGCAGGTTTAACAGTTTATCGATGGCCACAAAATCTTTTTCATCAAAATTGGTGGCATACATCACGTTGTTGATTTCCGTTACCTTTTTGTCAGGGGTATCTTTTGGAATAACCAGCACCGGAACATTGGCATTGTACATGATATCGGCAGTAACACTTCCTACAATACCCTGCGGATAATTATCACCGCCGCTACCCACTACAATCAAACGCGGATGATTTTTTCTTGCGTAAGCCAGGATGTCTTCCTCGGCATAACCCGACTTAATAATGTAGTCGGTTTGAATCGAATTCCACACTTCCTCGCCAACTTCCTTGTTCAGTTTTTTTATGAACTTTTTAAAGTCTTTATTGGCATTCTCTTCGGCGTGTTCAATTTTAAAAAGTGCTGAAGAATCAAAAGCGTAAATATCGCTGTAAGGAATACTGTGAATGATCGGATTGATAAAGCTGTGCATAAAAAGTACTTCTGATTTTACATGTGCAGCAATATCAACGGCTGTTTTGGCGGCCTTTAACGAAGCTTCCGAGAAATCGATTGGAACCAGAATTTGTTTTGGCAGGTCGGCTTTTGATTCCGGTTCGGTTTCAGTTTTGGTACCCAAAAACAGTTCCAGTTCATGAACAGCTTTCTGGATATCTTTTTCCAGAATTTTGAATCGCACAGTGGCTGTTGTATCGCCCTGAATCAGGTTGACATATTCCAGCTCACAATCAATGCCTTTTTCTTCGAGCAGTACTTTAAATATGTGTGCTTTTGAATAAGGCAGGACAACTAGAGTGATAAGTTTTTCTTCCATGACTTTTAGCTTTTTGTAACGTAGTTTTGTTTTTAGTTATTCGAATTCCGGCAGATTTATGTTACATAAAAACACAAAAAACAATCGTGATTTTGAGGAATTGTCAAAAGTTGGTAAGGTAAGTTACTTTAGTTGAATAACCCTCTAACCTGTACCCGAATGACGGCTCCGGACGGATCTCCCTTCAAAAAACTACCTTTTTATACAAATACAAGGAATGAGCGATTTTGATCAGCAGCAGAAATTCGGCGCATTATAGTGTACCTTTTCAATGTATTGTTGCAGTTGCGCCGATTTTGTGGGATCGTTAACCCCGGGCGACATTCTCCCGACGTCTCGGGATCATTCTGCCCGGGGCTGAATGACTAAGGACTTTCAGCCCTTTAAAAGGGCAAAACTTGCCTTCGGAAATTCTTTATAAACGAAAAAAAGCGCTGAAAGTGCGTTATATTTTGGCCCAGGCCAAAGTATTTCAACGAATTACGGCGGCCTGGGTAAAAGAGCATGTTGTACCTCGTCCGGCGAAAAGGGCTGATCGAAGCTTAATGATTGTTCCGGACGAAAAGGGAGCAGAACCTCACACAGAGGTGTATAAAGGTAGTTGCTTGCAGGGAGCGATAAGAGGAAGGTTAAAAAGCTCATTCCTGAATGAATCTTTCACAAAAAAGGGCGGTCTGTCAACGACAAACCGCCCCGAAGCGTATTATTAATGCTTACCCTCGGAATTAGATTCCGAAAGTTTCTTTAATCTGATCGACAAAATTAAGTTTTTCCCATGTAAATAACTCAACTTCGGTCTCAACTTTTCCCCAATATTGCGATTCAAAAGTTTTCACAACCGTTCTTGGTGTTCTGCCCATATGGCCATAGGCAGCCGATTCGAGGTAAATTGGATTGCGAAGCGACAGGCGTTTTTCGATGGCTGAAGGACGCAGGTCGAAAATACTTTTTACTTTTTCGGCAATTTCGGCATCCGACAAGGCTACATTCGAGCGGCCATAGCTATTTACAAAAACACCAACCGGCTCGGCAACACCAATTGCGTAGGCCAACTGAACAAGAATTTCGTCGGCAACTCCGGCTGCTACCAGGTTTTTGGCAATATGACGGGCAGCGTAAGCAGCCGAGCGGTCAACTTTCGATGGATCTTTTCCTGAAAAAGCGCCACCACCATGCGCACCACGGCCTCCGTAGGTATCAACAATGATTTTTCGTCCGGTTAAGCCGGTATCGCCGTGAGGGCCACCGATTACAAATTTACCCGTTGGATTAACGTGATAAATAATGTCGTCGCCAAACAAAGCCTGAACACGTTCGGGCAATTTTGCTTTTACACGCGGAATCAAAATGTTGATGACATCTTCCTTGATTTTAGCCAGCATGGGCTCGTCGGCGTCAAACTCGTCGTGTTGGGTAGAAACAACGATCGTATGAACTTTTACGGGTTCATTATCCTCGTTGTACTCAATGGTAACCTGCGATTTTGAGTCCGGACGCAGGTAAGTCATAACTTCCTGTTCGCGACGGATAACCGCCAGTTCCTGCAAAATAACATGCGACAGTTCGAGCGACAAAGGCATGTAATTGTCGGTGTCTTTGCAGGCATAACCAAACATCATTCCCTGGTCGCCTGCACCCTGGTTGTCTTTGTCTTCCTTGTCGACACCGCGGTTGATGTCGTCACTTTGTTCATGAATGGCAGTCAGCACACCGCACGAATCACCATCGAAACGGTAAGCAGCTTTGGTGTAGCCAATATCGTTGATCACTTTACGGGCTACTTCCTGTACATCAACATAGGTTTGCGATTTAACTTCGCCGGCAACAATTACCTGTCCGGTAGTTACCAGTGTTTCAATGGCCACTTTCGAGTTGGCATCAAAAGCCAGAAACTGATCCAGCAGGGCATCTGAAATCTGATCGGCAACCTTGTCAGGATGGCCTTCAGAAACCGATTCACTTGTAAATAAATAATGCATTTCCCTAAATTTTATTGAGCTTTCCGGTGTCGCCGTCATTCGGTCCGTCAATTGACGGATTCAGAATCTGAGAACCTGAAACAAGTTCAGGTTGACAAACCGTAAAAACTCTAATTCAACACTAAATTTAAACTGCGGGAATAATAGGATTGCAAAATGAAAATAAAGCACGATTGCTTTAGCATTTTTTTCTGTGGTTGCAATCAATCTCAAATCCTTCCACGTAGCGGGGACAAATGTAATAGCTTTATTTTGAATAAAAAAGAGGTAATTTGGAATTATTTTAAGTTCCATTTGGTTCGGCAACAAATAACGTTGCTGGCATTAAATTTGCAGCCATGCAGTAAATCTTTATTCTTATGAAAACTAATATAACCTCATTTCTTTCCGTTTTTCTTTTTTTGTTTATTATTTCCTGTCAGGAAGAAAATGAAGAAAATGATCTCGTAGTCGAACCCGGTTATCCAACCGTTTATGAAGCTTTATCGCAGATCGAGCGGCAGACTAAAAACACAGAGTTTCAAAGAACAAATCCGTATGAGGGATTGACGATCACACAGTTTGGATTTGTTGAAGGTGGAATTTCAATAGATACAAGTGAAACGGTGGATGCAGCCTATGTGTTCGCAACAATTGACAGTCTGATCAATATTAACGCTGAATTTTTTGGAATTCCTTCTTCGGTGAATCTGGACCTGAATAATGAGTTAAGTGTTTATGGATTCGACGATTTGACTCAAAGCAATAAAATAATGAGTGTAGTTGAATACTTCAACACTGAGGGAGCGGAAAAAGCAGCTAGTTATCATATCGTTCTGAAACAGAACTCGTTAAATGGGCAATCTTTCGCCTGGGGTAGTGACGTTCTGCAAATAGATTTTGTTTTTAACCTAACCGAAAGTTTGGTTCAGGTTGAAGGACACTGGCTTCCGATTGCCATATTACCACAGCATTTAAATTATGACTTGAAGGCTGCCTTAAAGGTGGCTGCCAAACATTTTTCGGAACAGGTAGATGAGGATTTATGGAGAAATAATCAGCCTGCTCTGATTTACAAAAGATCCTTTTATGTGAGTTCTTATCCCGAAAAAATAATTGTTAGTGATTGTTGGGATTTAATGCTGTGGGTGGTATCACAGGAAAAAACATATTTTATAAAAATTGATACACAAACCGGGAGAATATTGGGAGATACGTATGTTCTTTGAGTTTTACCCTAGCAAAATAAAATCCTTTCTTTTCCAATGATTTCGTATAGCAAGAAATTTCCTGATTTTCTCGCCTGCTCCAGCATTCGTTACCATCGAAACAATAAACAGTTTTCCGGACGCAGGAATATCTTTGTAAATGTTTGAATTTATTCTGAATAGTATTTGCTGAACTGGTTTTGGTTGCGCCTGTAAGTATTTTAGAATTCAAACATCGCTTTAATCTCCGTATAGTAACTTCTCCCGCTGGTTATTTTGCTTTGATTGTAATCATCGAAGATCAATACAAAACGGTTGTTGAAATGCTTTCTGATTTCCTTTAGCAGGTTTTTGTTGATGAGGTACGACTTGTGTACCCGAATAAAATAATCAGGGAGCTTTTCTTCCAGTTTTTTTAAGCTCGAATCCAGGATGTACGATTTTGAATGTTTGGTAACAACGGTTACATATTTTTCATCAGACTGGATGTAGGAAACTTCGTCGAGCCGCACGAAAATCACCCGGTCTCCAACTTTTACGGGAATCGAAGTGGCCTCATTTTTCCGGTGTTCCTGGTTAAACTGCTCAATGAGTTTGTTCAGGTTAATTTCCTGACTGCTGTCATTCAGCTGATCCAGTTTGGCGATGGTTTTGGCAAACCGTTCTTTTGTTAGGGGTTTCACCAGGTAGTCGATACAATGGGTGTCGAAAGCCTGCAAGGCAAATTCGTCGAAAGCGGTGCAAAAAATAACTTTTGGCAGGTAGTCAAGTTTTTTTAGCACTTCAAATCCGCTGATTTCGGGCATCTGGATGTCCAGGAAAATATACTCAGGGCGAAGCCGGTTGATTTTTTCAATGGCTTCTTCGCCGTTTTCGGCCTCAGCAACTATTTCAAATTTATCCGGATAATCATCGGCCAGTTTTTTCAGTCGTAACCGCGCAAGGGGTTCGTCGTCAACAATTATGGTTTTCCAGGGTTGCTTGAGTTTCATTACTTAAACTGATTTTTCAGGATTATTCGAACGTGTTTGTTATCTCCGTTTTCCCAGTTAATACCGGCATCGTTTCCATAAATTATGTCCAGCTTGTCGTGCAGGTTTTGAAGCCCGTAACCGCTGACCGGTTCCGCCGGGAAATCGGGGCCGTTGTCAAAAATCGAAATTGAAAGATCTTTTTCAAGCTGTTTTACTTCCACCGTAATTTTCCCCATGGCTTTTATTTTCGACAGCCCATGTTTTACCGCATTTTCAACCAGTGGCTGGATCAGGAATTTTGGGATTTGTTTATCACGTGTGCTTTCGTCGGCATCGATCGTGTACACCAGTTTATCGTCAAAACGCGTTTTTTCAATTTCGAGGTATTTTGTTACCATTTCCAGCTCCTCGGTAACAGTTACAAAGGTTTTGTCTTCCTTGTTGATCGAGTATCGGAAAAGTTCGGAAAGTCCGGTGGCCATGTTTTCAGTTTTATCGGCGTCAATGTGCGCCAGGCTGGCAATTGAATTCAGCGAATTGTAAAGGAAATGCGGGTTTATACGCGAATGCAGCGCATTTAGCTCGGCCTGATTTTTCAGCTCTTTCATTTTGGCAATTTCCACATCTTTTTGGTTGACCATGCTTTGGATGCGATAATTGATAAAATTGTAGAAAAAACGAAGCGCAACAACAAGGAAAATCAAGAATAGCAAAGTTGCATTCTGAAAAGTTGAAAAATAATTTAAGCCAATTGCAGCCATATCAAACAGCATTCCTACCATATTAATTATTGGAATTAATACAAGTGGAACTATAAAAGCAGAAGTAATGGTGGTTAAAATTACGACGGACTGCTGACCAATAAAACTGTGTACCTTTTTCATCAATAAACGCTCCGAATAATAGATAAATATCAAAAAGAATATTCCGAAAAGAAATGCTATAAAATAGTTTACAATAAATATTGTAGAACGTGTGATTGCAAGGATTAACAGATTGCCAGAAGGTTGAATAAAAGAATAGAAAAAGGGAAAAATTACTAGAATAATCCAACGTTGTTTCAGGTAAGAGAATAGACCAGGATTGTTGATTTTTTTTGATTCCCTCAAAAGAAAATACATAAATCCAACTATTGCCAAAAGCACCTTAAGCGCAAGAAAAAGATTGTACAATAACTTCTCGAAACGCATTACAATGTAATATTCAAAACCTTCGCTTCGAACGATATTCGTTTTAAGGTTTTTATAGAAATTTTTAGAGTACAGTTCTCTAAGAATTTCTTTGTCAATTTTGTTAAAATGTAATTCTGAAGCTTGAAAATCATTCTCTGCATCTAAAATGCCATTATAGTGCGTACTTCCGTGACGAGGTGGAAATAATTTCACCAAATTCCGAACTGTTAAGAAATAAATGCAATTAATCGTCTGCTGATCGGTAAGGTTTCCGTTAAAACTTAATCCAATATATACTTTTTTAATTTCTGATCCCGAATGAATCTGACTATAGTATCTAGAAAAACCGCCTTCTTTCTCTTCAATTGTCACTCTAAAGTTAGGATCTTGATCCACCATTTTTATTTGAACAGTTCCAAGAAGTCCGTTTAATTGATTTATCATCTGTGTAAATACCACAGAATCTTGATGCGTCTTTGCTCCAATTACCTGAAATCGGATGTCTTCTTCAAACCGATATGCTTTGGGATTCTCACCGCTAAAAAGTCTTTCCCGGATTACATTCCAGGTAGTTTCTTCTAAAGGATTTTCTTGTTGAGCATAGGATGAATTAAGCGACGTTAAGACAACAAGCAAAATAAATAGCAACTGTTTCATAAGGAAAGGATTTTAGTTTTGGGTCAAATAAACAGTGTTATCATTTGGTAATTCAGCTTTTTCCGACGAAGTGTTGAATTTAGGGAATATTCTGCATTTTTATTCGACTTCTTTTCTTCCACTACTACTCATTACTCAAATCTCAGTTCTGTTGCTGGGTGAGTTGGTGGAATACACTTTCCAGGTTTTGTTGTTTCTGCATCAGGGTAAGCAGGGTAAGTTTATTGGCAACGGCAAAGGCATAAACGGCGGGTCTGATTTCCGTTTCAGGGCCGGCCTCCAGTTCCCAGGTATTTCCCAGAATCGCAACGTCCTCAATCCCTTCAATTGCCAGCAACTGTTCTTTCGATACGCTTTCTTTGAATTCGGCAATTACAATTTGTTTTTGCCCCAGGTTGCCCGATTTTACTTCAGCAATGCCGCCGTCGGCTACAATTTTACCACGGTTTATAATGATCACCCGGTTACACACGGCTTCCACTTCCTGCATAATGTGCGACGACAGGATCACCGTTTTTTCACGGCTGATCTCACGAATCAATTTCCTGATCTCTTCCAGTTGGTTTGGATCAAGCCCGGTTGTGGGTTCATCCAGTATCAAAATCGAAGGATCATGGATAAGTGCCTGCGCAAGTCCTACACGCTGGCGGTAACCTTTCGAGAGCGCCCGTATTTTTTTATGTTGTTCGATGCCCAAACCGGTAAGTTCAATCATTTCGGTAACACGCTTTTTTACGTTCTTCAAGCCATAAAAACCGGCGCTTATTTCAAGGTATTCTTTGATATACAGGTCGGGATAAAGCGGATTATGTTCGGGCAGGTAGCCAATATCTTTTTTGTAGTCGAGATTACCGGAAATAATTTTATCGCCGTTGATAAAAAATTCCCCCTCATCTGCAGGCAAATAACCCGTAATGATTTTCATCAAAGTTGATTTTCCGGCTCCGTTAGGTCCCAGAAATCCAATAAGTTCGCCCTTGTTTACGGAAATGCTGACTTTGTCTAAAGCCCGCTGTTTTCCAAACAATTTGCTGATATCGCTTGTTTGTATACTCATGCCTGTAATGCGTATCAAACAAAAATAGACGAATCTTTTTATTTTAGAAGCATTACGCTAAATTTGCAGTGCAGTTAAACAGACTAAGTTAATGAAGGATCGCCATTTCAACTACATAAAAGACTTAACGAAATACCAACGGCAAAAAACGTCGGAGGTAATGATCGGAAGCGTGCCGGTGGGAGGAGACAATCCTATTCGTATTCAAACGATGACGGATACCGACACCACGGATACTGATGCAACGGTGGAGCAGGTTATCAGGGTGGTAAAAGCAGGAGCCGATTACGTACGCGTTACCGTGAAAGGTATGAGCGATGCTGAAAGCCTGAAGGTGATTAAGAGGGAATTGGTGGAACGCGGTTACAATACCCCGCTGATTGCTGATATTCATTTTAATCCGAAACTGGCTGAAGTGGCTGCGCAATACGTATCGAAAGTGCGTATCAACCCGGGTAATTTCTACGACAAACGTGCCCAGTTCAAAAATAAAATTTACACCGACGAGGAATACAAAAACGAACTCGATAACATCGAGAAACAGTTTGTTCCTTTCCTGAGGTTGTTAAAAGAAACCAAAACAGCATTGCGAATCGGTGCCAATCATGGTTCGTTATCCGACAGGGTGATGAGTCGTTTTGGCGATACTCCGGCCGGAATTGCGGAATCGGTACTCGAATTTTTGCGCATTTGTAAGAAGGAGAATTTCACCAATGTGGTGGTTTCCATAAAATCGAGCAATACACGTGTGATGGTTTATACCGTTCGCTTGCTCAATTTTAAAATGCGTTTGGAAGACATGCAGTTCCCGATTCACCTGGGAGTTACCGAAGCCGGTGAAGGTGAAGACGGACGTTTAAAATCTGCAGTTGGTGTTGGTGCTTTGCTTGCCGATGGAATTGGCGATACGGTTAGGATTTCATTGACCGAAAAACCAATCAATGAGATTCCGGTGGCGCTAAAACTGGTGAATCATTTTAAAAAGTACCAGAATCATGCACCGATTACCGCGCCGATGATCGCACAAACCAATCCGTTTGAGTACGAACGACGCAGTACGCGTCCGGTGCTGAATATGGGAGGCAAACAGTTGCCGGTTGTAATTGCCGATCTGGGCGATCGCAGTCTGCGCGAAATGATCCCGATCCGCGGAAAACTGGTTCCCGAATACTTCCTGTCAGGAAATAAGATTCTGGACATTGAAGGCGAGGAATACCCGGTAATCACGTTGGAGGAATACCTGTTTGAAAGTACGCGCTGGGGAAGGATGAAATTTATCCGTACAAACAAGGCCGAATTCGACCGTTTTATGGATATGCATCCTGAAATAATTATGAAATTGAAACAGACCCGGAAAACGGTATTGATCCTGGAAAGTTACAATGCCAACCCGATGGCCGAACTTCGCGCCTTTTTTATGGCACTGGAGACGCACATCTGGAAAGTTCCGGTAATTCTGTACCGAAAATATAACGAGGGAAATCTCGAAGACCTGCGCATTAAATCGTCGGCTGATTTGGGCGGTTTGCTGATTGACGGTTACGGCGATGGAATTTGCCTGTCGAATGAAGGAGAAAACATTACGTTTACCGAATTAAAAGACCTGAGTTTTGGTATCCTGCAGGCCAGCCGTATGCGGGTATCAAAAACGGAATTCATATCGTGCCCGGGATGCGGACGTACGCTTTTCGATCTGCACGAAACCACGCGCAACATTAAAGAGCATTTTAAACATCTCGATCACCTGAAAATTGGTGTTATGGGTTGTGTGGTGAACGGACCCGGCGAAATGGGCGATGTGGATTATGGTTTTGTTGGTGCCGGCAATCAGAAAGTAAATCTGTACAAAGGATTGAAACCGGTAAAACGCCACATTCCATACGAAAATGCGGTGGAAGAACTCGAGCAGCTGATTCGCGAAAATGGCGACTGGCAGGATCCGGTTGATTAAGAAGAATACGACATTTTAAAGAGGATAGCAGCAGGGAAGTTTCTGATAAGGATACTTCCTTGTTTTCTTTAGTTGAACCCGAATCAGGCTCTGTGAGACTGGAATTCAAAATCAAAATAATATGGCACGAACATACTGGAAACCCGGAACAATAATTTATCCGCTGCCTGCAGTAATGGTCAGCTGTGGAGAAACGCCCGAAGAACAGAATATTATTACCATTGCCTGGACAGGCACCATCAACAGCGATCCGCCCATGTGCTATATTTCAGTCAGGCCGGGGCGTCATTCCTACGAAATCATAAAACGTACCGGAGAATTTGTGATTAACCTGACCACTGAAAAGCTGGCTAAAGCTACTGATTGGTGTGGTTGCCGCTCGGGTAGGAAATTCAATAAATGGAAGGAAATGAACCTGACTCCGGCGCCTGCAAAATTTGTAAAAGCGCCCATTATCGAGGAATCGCCGGTGAATATCGAGTGCCGGGTAAAGGATATTGTTGAGTTGGGGAGCCATCACATGTTTATTTCCGAAGTGCTCGGTGTTTCCATCGACGACGCCTACATCAACGAGCAGGACGCCTTTAGTTTTTCAAAGGCAAATCCGTTGGTTTACAGTCACGGGCACTATTTCGGCATAGGAAAGAAGATCGGCAAGTTTGGCTGGTCGGTTGAAAAGAAGAAAAAACGAAAAAAATAAGGACCAACTGTAATGTTGATACAACTTTTAATACTTGTTTCATCATTACAAAGAATTAATTTAATCGGAACACTATGAAGACAGTTTATGTTATAGTTTTAATTTTTTTAATGAATTTAGGAATGTCACACGCACAAAATAACCCGTTGCTGGGCGATTTTAACACCCCGCACAATGTTGCACCCTTCGATAAAATAAAGACCGAGCATTATTTGCCGGCGCTTGAAGAAGGTATCAAGCAAGGCGAACAGGACGTTGCAGTCATAAAGAACAATACGTCTGCGCCAACTTTCGAGAATACGATTGTTGCGCTCGATCATGTTGGTCGTTTATTATCGAGAAATGCAGGAATATTTTTTAACCTGCTGAGTTCGGAAACCAACGACGATCTGCAAAAAATTGCACAGGAGTTCTCTCCGATGTTTACCAAATTTCAGAACGACATTTCGCTCGATCCCGTTCTTTTTGAGCGCGTAAAAGCGGTTTATGCTCAAAAGGATAAACTGGATCTGACGCTTGAACAGCAAATGTTGCTGCAAAATAGTTACGACGGATTTGTTCGTCGCGGAGCCAATCTTTCGGAAGCCGACAAAGAAAAATTCAGAGCGATAAGCACTGAGCTTTCAAAATTATCACTTGATTTTGGCGAAAATGTATTAAAAGAAACCAACGCTTACGAGAAGCTCATTACCGATGAAAGCCTTCTGGCAGGTTTGCCTGAAAGTGCTTTGGAAGCAGCTGCCGGTAAAGCAAAAGCGAAGGACAAGGAAGGGTGGTTGTTCGATATCTCGATGCCAAGTTACCTGGCTGTTCTGAAATATGCCGATAACCGCGATTTGCGCAAAGAGATTTACATGGCATACGGTTCGAAATCGTTTAAAGGAGATGAATTCGACAACTCAGAAAATGTAAAACGAATTGTAGAACTCCGTCTCGAAATGGCCAAACTACTGGGTTACGATAATTATGCCGATTATGTGCTGGAGCAAAGAATGGCAATGAATCCGGCAGGCGTTTACGGCTTGCTCGATGACCTTTACGAAGCATCGTACAAAGTGGCCATGCAGGAAAAACAGGAGGTTCAGGAATATGCTGAAACACTGGGTTTCGACGGTGAAATTATGCCCTGGGACTGGAGCTACTACAGCGAAAAACTGAAGGTCGAGAAATTCGACCTGAACGATGAAATGCTGAAACCCTACTTCGAACTGAGCAATGTGGTTGACGGTGTTTTTGGTTTAGCTACCGATCTGTACGGAATCACGTTCAAAGAAAATAAAGACATACCCGTTTATAACGATGAGGTAACTGCCTACGAAGTTTTCGATGCCGATGGTAAATTCCTTTCGGTATTTTACACCGATTTTCACCCGCGCCCCGGAAAACGTGGCGGTGCCTGGATGAACGACTTTAAAGGCCAGTGGAAAGACAATGGCGTTGATTCGCGTCCGCATGTTACCATCGTAATGAATTTTACCCGCCCAACCGAGACCAAGCCGGCCTTGCTGACTTTTGACGAAGTGCAGACTTTTATGCACGAATTTGGGCACGCACTGCACGGAATGTTGGCAAATTCAACCTATTCGAGTTTGTCGGGAACCAATGTTTACCGCGATTTTGTGGAGCTGCCTTCACAGATCATGGAAAACTGGGCCACCGAAAAGGAATTCCTCGATCGTTTTGCCAAACATTACCAGACTGGTGAAACCATTCCCGCTGAGTTGGTTCAAAAAATTGTTGATTCGCAAAACTACCTGGCCGGTTACCTTTCGATTCGCCAGTTGAGCTTTGGGTATCTCGATATGACCTGGCATACACTGGAAAAACCATTCACCGGCAATGTGAAAGATTTCGAAGAGAAAGCCTGGAAGAAAATGCAGATTTTTAAACCGGTTGATGGTGTTTGCATGAGCACACAATTCGGGCACCTTTTTGCTGGTGGTTATGCTGCAGGTTACTACGGCTATAAATGGGCTGAGGTGCTTGACGCCGATGCCTTCAGTGTATTCAAGGAAAAAGGCCTGTTCAACAAAGAAGTGGCTGCTTCGTTCCGTACCAACATTCTTGAAAAAGGTGGTACCGAACACCCAATGGAATTGTACAAACGTTTCCGTGGCCAGGAGCCAACAGTTGATGCTTTGCTCGAACGCAGCGGTCTGCAATAGATATTCAAATGTTCACCGGGTGACTCTGAGACGATTCAAATAGTCACCCGGTGAATTCTGAAATATTGAAGGATTCCATCTCTTTTAAAAGCTGGAATCCTTTTTTTATCTCCTAACTTTACACGCTAAAAGCCAAATCGATGAAGAAAATCGGACTGATCGGTGGAATGAGCTGGGAATCGACCCAGGTGTATTATCGGATAATTAACAGGAAAGTGAATGAAAAGCTGGGTGGTTATCATTCGGCTAAGTGTGTTCTCGAGTCGGTTGACTTTGCTGAGATCGAAGAATTTCAGCACAGGGACGACTGGAATTCACTAACAGAAGCAATGGTGGAAGCTGCGCGAAATCTTGAAAAAGCAGGTGCTGAATTTATTGTATTATGCACCAACACCATGCATTTATGTAGCCGGGAGATCACGCAAAATACCAACATCCCGTTTCTTCATATCGCCGCAGCTGCCGGACGGGCGATTCAGCAACAGAACATTAAAAAGGTATTATTGCTTGGTACCCGTTTCACCATGGAAATGGATTTCTACAAGCGTATTCTCGATCAGAATTTCGGGATTGAAACGTTGATTCCTGATAAACAGGACCGGGAAACCGTGCACCGGATTATTTATGATGAGCTTGTAAAAGGAAACATAAAAACAGAATCAAAACAGGCGTACCGGGCAATTATTGACAAAGCGGTAAAAGCAGGAGCGGAGGGAGTGATTCTCGGATGCACCGAGATACCGCTGTTAATTCAAAGTGGTGATGTGAATGTTCCTGTATTTGATACTACGCGGATTCATGCCGAAATGGCCGTTGAATTTGCGCTGAAGTAAGTTTTACTAATTATGAATCAACTATTATGATCGAACTTTTACGCCAACGCAGAAGTATCCGGAAATATACTTCGCAGAAGATTGAAGTTGAAAAACTGGAAATTCTGAAGGAAGCTGCTTTACGTTCTCCCTCTTCAAAGAACATAAATCCATGGGAATTTTTATTTGTGGATGATCCGGAACTGATTGCTGACCTGAAAAAGTGTAAGCCGCACGGTGTAATGCCACTTTCAACTTCACCCCTGGCAATAGTTGTTTGTGCCGATGAAACTAAAAACGATGTGTGGGTGGAAGACTGTTCCATTGCAACTATTCTTTTACAATTAACCGCTCAGTCTTTAGGACTAGGAAGCTGTTGGATACAAATCAGAAAGCGCATGCATTCGGAAGAAATTTCAGCCGAAAAATACATTCAGGATTTACTTGATATTCCTGAAAATTTCAGGATTTTGAGTATTGTAACGGTTGGTTATCCCGAACAGACAAGAACCGGAAAACCTTTCGAAGAATTGCAACTCGAAAAGATACGCGAGAATAAGTTTTAGAATTGGCTTAAACCCGGAATCTTTTCCAAAGTTCCGAACTTTGGAAAAGTTAAAAGCTCACTACTCAAGGCTCGTAGCCCAAAGCTCACTAGAAAAACTCATCAAATTCAGCCGGACTTTTTGTTTTGTTTGAATCGTCGCAATCGAGGTTGATATTGAAATTAGCGGGTTTTTTAAACTGCATATCCTCTTCCTTTATTCCCAATGATTCATCGGCCAGAACTTTCTTGTAAAAATAACCCCAGATGGGTAATGCCATGTTAGCTCCCTGTCCGGCTCCAATGGATTTAAAGTGGATGCTTCGGAGGTCGGCTCCTGTCCATACTCCGGCAGTTAATTTTGGTGTGATACCGATAAACCAACCATCGGAATGGTTTTGCGTAGTTCCTGTTTTTCCGGCAATTGGCATCGAGAAATCTCCATATTCCTTCGTTACCCTTTCGCGCCACAGATTCGTGGAACGCAAACGAATACCGGTGCCTTCATCAATAACTCCCTGAAGCAAATTCAGCATTAGGTAGGCGGTTTGTGCATCGATGGCCTCGTGGCGTTCAGGATAAAAGCGGGCAATTACATTACCAAAACGGTCTTCAATGCGTGTAACAAAATAGGGTTTGGTATAAACGCCAAGGTTGGCATAGGTATTAAATGCCCCAACCATTTCGTACAAGGTTACATCCGAAACCCCGAGGAACATCGAATTCACCGGATCAATCGGACTAACAATGCCCAAACGTTTCATCACTTCAACCACCGCTGCCGGATTGTATTGTTTTAGTACCCAGGCTGAAATTCGGTTTTTTGAGTTGGCCAGTCCCCATTTCAGGGTCACCATTTGCCCGTCCTTTTCCTCGTCAACGTCCGAATCTTTTGGTTCGTAAATCGAACCATCGGGCTGAATAAATTGCTGACTGACATAAGGCACTTTTGTACAAGGAGTAAGTCCGTTTTGCATAGCCAGCGTGTAAAGAAATGGTTTCACAGTAGAACCCACCTGACGTTTACCGTCTTTTACCATATCGTACATAAAGTACTGGTAGTTGGGACCACCCACATAGGCTTTTACCTTGCCGCTTTCGGTATCAACCGCCATAAACGACGAACGGAAATAACGCAGGTAGTATTTTATCGAATCCATCGGAGTCATGGTGGTATCAACCTCTCCTTTCCAGGAGAACACGGTCATTTCGGCCGGTTCGTTAAAACGCTGCTTTATCTGCTCAAAACTTTTACCCGACTGGCGCATTACTCGATAGCGTTCACTTTTGCGGATCTCGCGGTCGAGTAAATCATCCACTTCTGTTGCACTCATGTTATTGGCAAAAGGCGGATTATTCAGGTTGCTAATATTATCATCGAACAGTGGCTGCAGATCGTAGCGCAGGTGTTGTTCAACTGCTTCAACCGCGTACTTTTGCATGCGCGAATCAAGTGTGGTATAAATTTTAAGCCCGTCGGTGTAAATGTTGTAATTCTCACCGTTTGGTTTTTTGTTTTTGTTGCACCAGCCAAACAAGGGATTGCTTTCCCATTCCGCCAGGTCCTCAATGTATTTCTGACCTTGCCACGACGCATAATTTTCACGTTCAGGTTTTTCTGCCGACAAAGTTAGTCGCAGGTACTCCCTGAAATAAGGAGCCGGGCCAAGTTTGTAATCTACTTTATTGTAATCTAAGTCGAGTGGCAGCTGTTTTGCTGAATCGCTTTCGGCTTTAGTGATATAGCCGTATTTCTGCATCTGCGAAAGCACCACGTTGCGGCGTTTTAGAACCAGTTCGGGGCGTCGCACCGGGTTATACAGCGACGAGTTTTTGGCCATACCCACCAACATGGCAGCCTGGTGAAGTTTTAACGAATCAGGAGGAATACTAAAATAAACGTTGGCTGCCGATTTAATACCAACTGCGTTGTTCAGGTAGTCGTATTTATTCAAATACATCAAAACGATTTCTTCCTTGGTGTAACTGCGTTCGAGTTTAACGGCAATCACCCACTCTTTGAATTTTCGCAGCACCAGGTCGAATTTGCTTTCTACCCCGGTTCTCGGGAAAAGCATTTTTGCCAGCTGCTGACTCAGGGTACTTCCTCCTCCCGAACTCGAATCTCCGGTTACGATACCTTTGGCAACTCGCACCAATCCACGTAAATCGATTCCCGAATGTTTGTAGAAACGCACATCTTCGGTTGCAACCAGTGCATCAATCAAATGAGGTGGCAAATTATCATAGTCGACAAAGGTGCGGTTTTCGCTCACGAAATATTTGTCGATGATTTTTCCATCTTCAAAATAAATCTCTGAAGCCAGTATGTTTTTAGGGTTTTCGAGCTCCTCGAAGCTTGGCATAAATCCCAGTTTCCCGTTGGCAATCAGAATGAAAAGCAAAGTAATGCCACCGGCAAACAAAACAAATAACGACCAAAATGCGAGCAGGTAAATTTTAAAATTCGAACTTTTTTCCCCCATGGATTTCGCTGATTATAATAGGACAACAAATATATACGATATTACTTTTGCAGCACTGTTTTAACGTCCTGAACGGCAATAATATTTTAGATTTTTAAAAATAAAATCATCATTTTCAAAGAAATAGAAATATAAAAATAGCTGTGCAAATTTTGAACTTAGCGATTGAAATGCTTTAATTTGCAGAAATTTTTTTGAACGGATTAGAAAAAGTATGCAGAAAAACCTGGTAATAGTCGAGTCTCCCGCAAAGGCCAAAACCATCGAAAGATTTCTTGGAGATGGATATTTGGTAACCTCAAGCATGGGCCATGTGAGAGACCTGGAGAAGAAGGATTTCGGAATTGACATTGAAAAGAATTTTAAGCCCAAATACATTGTTACCCCGGATAAGCGAAAAATAGTTACTGAACTGAAGAAACTGGCAAAGGACGCCGAAATGGTCTGGCTCGCTTCCGATGAAGACCGCGAGGGAGAAGCCATTGCCTGGCACCTGAAAGAGGTGTTAAAGTTGAATCCGGAGAAGACAAAACGCATTGTCTTTCACGAGATCACCAAGGATGCTATTACCAACGCCATAAAAAATCCGCGAAGTATCGACGATCATTTGGTTGATGCACAACAAGCTCGTCGTGTACTCGACCGTATTGTGGGTTTCGAAGTTTCACCGGTGTTGTGGAAAAAGGTAAAACCATCACTCTCGGCCGGAAGGGTGCAGTCGGTAGCTGTGCGTTTAATTGTTGAACGCGAACGTGAAATCCGCGATTTTACCAGCGAATCGGCTTTTCGGGTGATTGCTGTGTTCCTGGTGCCTGATGAAAATGGTAATCAGGTTGAATTAAAAGCTGAACTTTCGAAACGTTTTAAAACCCGCGACGAAGCCAACGCTTTTCTTGAAAAATGCAAAACAGCAGGATACACGGTTAGCGATGTGGCGAAAAAGCCGGGAAAACGCACGCCTGCTCAACCATTTACAACATCTACGCTTCAGCAGGAAGCCAGCCGTAAACTGGGTTTCTCGGTTTCACAGACGATGGCTGTTGCTCAGCGTTTGTACGAAAGTGGAAAGATCACGTACATGCGTACCGACTCGGTGAACCTTTCGAACCTGGCCATTAATACTTCAAAACAGAAAATTGAAGAATTGCACGGCGAGAATTATGTGAAAGTTCGTCGATTCAAAACCAAGTCGAAAGGAGCTCAGGAGGCACACGAAGCCATTCGTCCTACTTATATGGAGAACGAAACGGTTGATGGTTCGGCGCAGGAACAGCGTTTGTACGAATTGATCTGGAAACGTACCATCGCATCGCAAATGGCTGATGCCATTATGGAAAAAACTACGGTTACTATCGATATTTCAAATACCAGTGAAAAATTTATCGCCAGCGGAGAAGTAATCGTTTTTGATGGATTCCTGCGTGTTTATATTGAATCGACCGATGATGATAACTCTGCAAACGGAAACGGACAAAGTATCATTCCGCCATTACGCGCGAAAGATGAACTCCGCTTATCATCCATTTTGGCAACTGAGCGTTTTACGCAGCGACCGGCGCGTTACACAGAAGCTTCGTTGGTAAAACGACTCGAAGAACTGGGAATCGGACGTCCGTCAACTTATGCACCAACCATTACTACGGTTCAAAACCGAAATTATGTGGTAAAAGAAGATCGCCCCGGAGTGGAACGCGATTACCAGGTGCTGGAGTTGAAAAAAGGAGAAATTAAGGAAGAAGTTAAAACTGAAATAACCGGAGCAGAAAAAAACAAGCTGTTCCCAACCGATATCGGCATTGTGGTAAATGATTTCCTGATCGACAATTTTGAGCAGATCATGGATTACAACTTTACTGCCGATGTTGAAAAGCAATTTGACCAGATAGCTGACGGCAAGAAGGTGTGGAACGAAGTGATCGACAAGTTCTACCAGCCGTTCCACAAACGTGTGGAAGATGCTACTCAGAATGCAGAGCGCTCGAAAGGTGAGCGTATTTTAGGTGTCGATCCGAAAACTGGAAAACAGGTTTCGGTGAAGATCGGTCGTTTTGGGCCATTAGCTCAACTTGGCGAGGCTTCAACTGAAGAAGATGCCGAAAAACCTACGTTTTCAAGTTTGCGTTCTGGTCAGCATCTGGAAACTATTACACTGGAGGAAGCTTTGGATCTGTTCAAACTTCCACGTGAATTAGGTGAATACGAAAGCAAAAAAGTTACCGTTGCCATTGGTCGTTTCGGGCCATATGTGAGGCACGATAACAAGTTTGTTTCGCTTGGTAAAGAAGATGATCCTTATTCGGTAGAACTCGACCGCGCCATTGAATTGATTGAAGCCAAGCGCGAGAAAGACCGAAATTCCATAGTGAAGGTGTTTAAAGAAGATGCTGATCTACAGGTATTAAACGGAAGATGGGGGCCATACATCAAATATAAAAAGAAGAACTTTAAGATTCCGAAGTCATCTAAAGCTGAGGAACTTAGTTTCGAGGATTGTATGAAGATCATAGAAAGCGGTCCCGCTCCAAAAGCGAAAAGAACAAGAAAAAAATAAATTATAAGGGCAGATGATTCCATCATTTGCCCTTATTTTTAGGCAAAAAATATGGACCTGACTGAATACTTTGATGCGGTTGATTTTGAGGTGCTGAATAAAAACACGCGTTTAAGCCCGAACCATTCTTTTGGTACTGTCCTTGAAAAAAATACACTGGCTTGTTCAGGATCGAATCTGGGTAAGGCCGATATTGCAATTGTTGGAGTACCATTCGAAACGAAAGATAACGAGCTTGTGGCTAGTTCTGTTCCTGATGCTATCAGAAAGGAATTGTATCAACTGGCCGCACCGGGTAAAATAAAAGTAATCGACCTGGGAAACCTGAAACAGGCACAAACTCTCAAAGGCAATTACTACGCTTTACGCGATATCACCGATTATTTAGCCGAGTTGAATGTGACCGTCCTGGTGCTGGGTGGTAGCGAGGATTTTGCCTACGGAATCTGTCAGGCCTTTCGGGGAAATCAGTTTTTTACCTTTTCGGCAGTAGATGCGTTTCTGGATGTTCGGAAAGGAAAAGAAGCTTATGATAATCAAAACTACCTGTCGCGAATTTTTACCAAACAGCCCGATATTTTTCAGTTTAGTCTTGTGGGTTACCAGCGTCATCATGTCCCGGCTGCATTGTTTGAAAAAACAAAGGGAGTTGGCGAACATCTTAGTTTAGGAGCTTTAAAAGACAGCATCGTTCTGGCAGAACCGATCTTTCGAAACAGCGATTTTGTTGCCGTTGATTTCGGAACACTGAAGCATTCGGAAGTAAAAGGAAAGCGAAAATTGCCTAACGGGCTGGGAGGAGAAGAGATCTGCCAGCTGGCCAAATATGCCGGATTAAGCCGCCGCCTAAAAACTTTTGCCTTATTCGAGGTGAATGATGATAAAGCCGCTGACGGATTGAATGTGGCGCTGGCAGCGGAAAGCGCCTGGTACTTTATCGAAGGTGTTTTACAGCGGAGTCACGCTGACCCTCAAGTTGAGGAACACTTTGTTGTTCATAAAGTTGAAATCTGGCAGGTGGAAACACCGCTGGTTTTTTATGAAGATAATACAACCGGGCAATGGTGGCTTCGGTTGCAAACAATGGGAAACAGCTTTGTTTTTCTGGCTTGTTCCGAACAGGATTATCTGGAGGCATCGCACAACGAAATCCCGGAAATTTATCTCAAATATGTTCAAAAAATCGACGAATTATTAAAATAATACCCAGTAATAAGCGTTCTTTGCATACCTTGTTAACAGAAGGTTGTTACAAACAACATTTTTTTTATTTCTTTATCAGGGTTAGAATTGGCTAAATTGCACATGAAAGAATAGTATGAGGAAAAGTGTTTCTTTTCTATATTTTTTAATGTTCGTTAATATCGCGGTACTTGGTCAGCAAGACCCTCAATATACCAACAATATGTTTTATAAGTTGGGGGTGAATCCGGGTTATGCCGGCGCAGAGGATGCAATTAACGGACTGCTTTTAAATCGTTACCAGTGGGTTGGATATGGAGGAGGAGAACCAAAGACATTGGTTTTTAGCGTTGATGCCGCTATAAATGCATTTGGAGCACCTGGTGGATTAGGAATTAATATTGTGAGCGACCAGTACGGATATTACGACAACATGTGGATCAACCTTGATTATTCATATAAGGTTGAAACCCGTTTCGGAACACTCGGAATCGGAGTCTCTCCCGGTGTTTATAATTTCAATATTAATCCTGATAAAGGCTGGACTTCACCTGATGATGTGTTGAATAATTCAGAAGGAGGAACAGGTGACAACCTCATCCCGCAGCAGGAATCGAGTCAGCTAACCTTTGATGTAGGATTGGGAGCCTACCTGTACACCAATAAATACTATTTAGGTGTTTCAGGAACTCACCTTAATCAGGGGGAAGTGAAGTATGATGATCTGGCAGTTGATTTTTTGGTAAGGCACGTTTATTTAATGGGAGGTTACAATATATCGCTGACAGATCCGTTATTTGAGTTGCGGCCCTCTTTTCTGTTGAAGTCTGATCTGGCCTCGTGGCAGATCGATTTGAACACAAATGTGGTGTATAACGATAAATTCTGGGCAGGTTTGAGTTACCGTGTTCAGGATGCCGTTTCCCTGTTAATGGGAGTTGAATTGATAAATGGATTACGAATTGGCTATTCTTTCGACCTGGTTACATCGGCGCTCGGAAATAATGGCCGGACCTCACAGGAGTTTTTTGTGAGTTATTCCATTGATTTGGAGCGAAGTCGTAATCAAAAGTATAAGAGTATTAGGTTTTTGTAAAAACAATGAAATAAACCTGGCGTTTGGATTAAACATTAATATTTTATTATTTTATTGGCATAATGTTTTTTACAAAAGCAGACCCACGATCGTAAAAAGAAGAACTATGAAAAAACTACTATTAATTGCAGTTGTATTCACTCTGGTAATCAGTCTATCCGGATGTTTTGGAGGAGGACAAGGAGGAAACGGAGAGCTGGTTGGAGTACAAAAAAGGCAGCGATTCAGAGAAACGCAACCTTACGGAATGGTCTACATCCGCAGGGGGAGTTTTAATATCGGGCCGAGCGATCAGGACGCAAGTAGAGCTGGAATTCCTACCAAAACAGTATCACAGGAGCCTTTCTGGATGGATGATACTGAAATCACCAATAACGAATACCGCCAGTTTGTGCACTGGGTGCGCGAGAAAATGGCTCGTGAAATGTTAGGAGAACAATATCCGGAATTTTTGATTACCGAAGATCGTGATGGAAATCCGATCGATCCTCCGCAAATTAACTGGAAAGAAAAAATCGATTGGGAAGATCCGGATTATCAAATGGCCATGGAAGATCTTTATATTCCGGAAAACGAAAGATTTTTTGGCAAAAAAGAATTTGATGCCCGTAAACTGGTTTACGAATATTGGTGGGTCGACCTGAACCAGGCAGCAAAACGCAGCAATTCATACAATTACGAAACACAACGTTACGAAGGTAATGTTTACAATATTGACGGTAATCTCGTACCGATCGAGAACCGTTCTTCTTTTGTGATGCGCGACCAGGTGCATGTTTATCCCGATACACTATGTTGGATCAGGGATTTTACGTATTCATACAACGAGCCTCTCGCTATGAAGTATTTCTCTCATCCGGGATTCGATGAATACCCGGTTGTTGGAGTAACCTGGAAACAGGTGAATGCTTTCTGTAACTGGCGTACCAAATTTCAAACCGATTTTCTTGAAGAAAGAGGAGAGCCAACTCTGATGGAATACCGTTTGCCTACCGAAGTTGAGTGGGAGTATGCTGCCAGAGGTGGAAAAGAATTCTCGATGTATCCGTGGGGAGGTTACTACCCACGCGATGACAAAGGAGTATTCCTGGCCAACTTTAAACCACTTCGTGGTAATTATGTAGAAGATGGTGCTATTGCAACCATGAAAGTTGGTAGTTACGATCCGAATGAATACGGTCTTTACGATATGTCGGGTAACGTAGCTGAGTGGACCAGTACTGCTTACGATGAAGCCGGTTACAACTACTTCAGCGACCTGAACCCAACATTTACTTACAATGCAAGAAAAGACGACCCTCCGGTAATGAAACGTAAAGTGATCAGAGGAGGTTCGTGGAAAGATATTTCGCAATTTACACAGGTTTCAACCCGTACTTACGAATATCAGGATACCACCAAGTCGTACATCGGTTTCCGTTGTGTGCGTTCAACCTTTGGTGAAGAATTTTAGAACAAAAATGTAATAACTTTATACCATTCCATTATGAACCTCGGAGAACTCTTTAAAACTAAACGCTGGAAAACTTTCATGGGTTACGTATATGGCTGGGGAGCCTCAGTCGTACTTATCGGAGCCTTGTTTAAACTCGAACACTGGCAGTATTCCGGCCTGTTGCTTACCATTGGTTTATCCACGGAAGCACTGATCTTCTTTCTCTCTGCTTTTGAACCATCGGTTGATATACCGGATTGGGGAAAAGTATACCCTGAACTAAGGGAAGATTACGAACTGGCAGAACTGGAAGATCTCAAGCCTAAAAAAGGACTCGACCAGTTGCTGGGAGGATCTGAACTTACACCTGAACTTCTCGATAAAGTTGGTAAAGGTTTAAACGAGTTGAGTAATACTGCGCGTGGAATCAGTGATATTTCATCGGCCACACTCGCCACCGATATGTATGTTAAAAACCTGGGATCGGCTTCTGAATCGATGAGTACTTTTGCTCAAATAAATTCGAAAGCAAACGAATCGATCGACAAGTCGGTTTCTGTATTGCTCAATTCCTATTCCGATGCTGCTACGCATCTTACACAGACCGGTTCGAAACTATCGGAAACATACAATAAGTCGAACGAAATAATTTCTGAGGGACTAAATAACATTGGAAATAGTTCGAAGGCGTATGCCATGAATATCGAAAAGCTCAATAAGAGTATGGATTCGCTGAATTCGACTTTCGAGAGCCAGCTGGCGGATACCAAAGCACAGTTTAGTGCCAGTCAAAAGTTCAATAAGGACATGTCTGAGATGAATTCGATATTGACATCATCGGTTGAAGAGTTGAAGAAATATAAGGAAAACGCAGAGCAACTGAATAAGAATCTCGAAGCCCTAAATACCATTTATGGTAATATGTTGGGTGCTATGAGTTATAAAAAATAAAATCCTGAAGAATTAGCATATGGGTTCAAAGAATTGCCCGGAAACCCCGAGGCAAAAAATGATAAACATGATGTACATCGTCCTCACGGCGTTGTTGGCGTTAAACGTTGCTGCTGAGGTGCTGGAGTCATTCAGGGTTGTTAATTCAAGCCTTCTGCAGACCCTCGATGCTGTAGAAATGCAAAATGCTCAGATGTACTTGTCTTTCGATCAGGCGTATGCCGAAAATCCAACCAAGGTAAAAGACTGGAAGGAAAAGGCGGATGCAGTGAAACAACAATCGAAAGAAATGGTTGACTATGTTTCAACTTTGAAAGATGAGTTAGTAAAGTATTCAGGAAGTAAACCTGTTAACGGCGATAATGAACTAACTGCTGAAGATTATTCGCACGTTACCATTGAAGGTGATACGCTTGAAATTGGTAAGGTTGATGACCTGAATGGTCCCTCCGAATTTCTGATCACACAAGCTCGGGCAAGTGAACTGAAGCAAAAGATTGAAGCATACAGAGCATTCTTGATTGAGACGCTCGGTGATGACAATGAAGAATTAAAAAGCACGATTCTGAGTGAGTTAAAAACTGCTGATCCAAAAGGTAACCTGAAATCCGGCAAAGAAAAAATGTCCTGGGAATCCGAGCATTTCGAAAATAAACCTTTGATAGCGGTATTAACACTTCTATCAAAAATTCAGATTGATGTTAAAAACTCGGAATCGAACGTGGTAAAATATCTTTATGCCGAAATCGATGCCGGCTCATTCAAATTCAACCGTTTAGGGGCTATGGTTTTGCCAAACTCCAATGTTGTACTGATGGGCGATGAATACAAAGCTGATGTAATTCTGGCAGCTGAAGATACTACACAGGCTCCTGAAATTATTATCAACGGTCGTTCGGCAGAAGTTAAAGACGGAAAAGCAACCTACCTTGGAGCTACTGATAAAGCCGGAACCTTTAAATGGAGCGGTTTGATCAAATACAAAACTCCGGGAGGAATTATTAAGAGCTATCCTTTTGAAGAAGAATACCAGGTTGTTCAACCTAACGTTACCATGTCGGCCACTAAAATGAATGTGTTCTACAAAGGTTTAAAGAATCCATTCGAAGTAAGTGGTGGTGCGATTCCTAGTGAAAATCTTTCTGTTACCATGACAAATGGTAAAATAACAAGAAGTGGTACCGATTATCTGATTGAGCCTGAAGAACTGGACGAACAAGGACGAAAAACCAAGGTAACGGTTTATGCCGACATTAATGGCGAACGCCGATTGATTGGTACAACAAACTGGCGTGTTAAAAAGGTGCCGGATCCTGTAGCTCAAGTAGCTCAATCATCAGGTGGAAATATTCGTAAAGAAGTATTGGCTATTCAGGATGGGGTAGCAGCAGTGCTTAAAGATTTCGACTTTGAATTTAAGTACACCGTTACCGAATTTACACTTGAAACTCCGGGAGCAGGCGGTTTTACCAACCGTTATCCTGCAAGAGGAAACCGCTTTACGCAAGAACAGAAAACTGCATTAAGCAGGGTGAATGTCAATACCCGTATATATATTGGCGATATAAAAGCTGTTGGAGATGACGGGACCACAAGAGATCTCGACCCTATCACGTTTATGATAAAATAAGAAGTTATGAAGAAGTTACTTATTTATATTGGAGTTGTTGCACTTGTATTTAGTATGGGAAATAAGGCCGATGCTCAAATCGTTAACGGTGCATACAAGCAAAACGACATTTACGAGAAAAAACCAATGCCGCTGGTTTCGGTGCGGGAGGCAGATGTGTTCTGGTCGAAAAAGATCTGGCGCATTATTGATTTGCGCGAGAAAATGAATATTCCCTTGTATTATCCTACTCATGAGATGGAAGGTCGTATTAACCTGATTAATCTACTGTTGCAAGGTATCGAAAATGGACAGCTGACACCTTGGGATGCACAGGCTGATGACGACTTTAAAATTCCGATGAGCTATGCGCAGGTAAAAGAGCGTTTTGGAGCACAAGCTAGACCTCAGGAAAAAATCAATTTCGATACCGGTGAGCGTGAAATAGTTACCGTTCAGGGCGAAATTCGACCTAATGAAATTAAGCAGTACATGTTAAAAGAAGAATGGTATTTCGACAAACAAACCTCTGCACTACATGTACGCATTCTTGGTATTTGTCCTATCCGCGAATACATGCGCGAAGGAGATACTTCAGGGCAAGTACAACGTCAGAAGTTGTTTTGGGTATATTTCCCTGAAGCCCGACCTATTTTGGCTACCAACCTGGCTCTGAATCCATACAACGATGCACGGCAACAAAGTTTTGATGATATTTTCATCAAAAGAATGTTTAACAGCTATATCATTAAGGAATCTAACATGTACAACAATCGTGATATAAGTGCCTATCTGATTGGGAAAAATGCCATGCTCGAATCGAAACAAATTGAAGACAAGATCTTCAACTTCGAACAAGATCTTTGGGAATATTAAACTACAATATGATAGTGTTAAGCCTTATGGGAACATAAGGCTTTTTTTTGAAACAATTTAAGTTATACCACTACGTTTTAATTACCGGAGTTTAGCCCGATTATTTGCATGAAAAGATGGATAACATACGTAATTGTAATTACAACATCGCTGTTGTTATCGTCGTGTGCAAAGGATACCCAAAACCAATACCTCACTCTGGGTAAGGGAACCGGGAAAAAGTACTTCGAACCAACTCCGTATGGCATGGTCTACATCGACCGGGGCTCGTTTAATATTGGAGCCAACGACGACGAATTGAAAGGTTATGCTCCAAATAAACGTGTTTCAACAGAAGCATTCTGGATTGATGATACGGAAATAACCAACAACGAGTACCGTCAGTTTGTATACTGGGTTCGCGACAAGAAAGCCCGGGAATTGCTGGGACAAACTTACACTGACTTTCTAATCACCGAAGACAATTATGGCAATCCGATCGATCCGCCGGAAATAAACTGGGACGAACGCATTGAATGGGGTGATCCTGAATACCAAAATGCCATGGAAGAACTTTATCTTCCTGAGCAGGATCGTTTCAATTTTAAAAAGTCGATTGATACGCGTAAACTGGTTTATGAATATTACTGGGTCGACTATCAGCAGGCTGCCAAACGAAGTAATGCCTACAATTATGAAACGCAACGCTACGAAGGAAATGTTGTAAATGAAAAAGGGGAACTTGTTCCTATTCAAAACCGCAGCTCTTTTTTAATGCGTGAGTCGGTACCTGTGTATCCGGATACTTTATGCTGGATCCGCGATTTTGCATATACATACAACGAACCGTTTACCATCAAATATTTTTCTCATCCTGCATTCGATGACTATCCCGTAGTGGGAGTTACCTGGAAACAAGCTAAGGCTTTCTGTGACTGGCGTACTGATCTGAAAGGTTTTGAAGTTGAACGTTTTAAAGAGGAACCACCACACGATTTCCGCTTGCCCACCGAAACGGAATGGGAAGTAGCTGCCCGAGGTGGGATGATGAACAACAAATACCCCTGGGGAAGTTATTATGCCCGAAATGTTAATGGTTGTTTTGTAGCCAACTTTAAGCCCAACCGTGGTAATTACGTGGCCGATAGTGAAACATCAACAACAACCATGAAAGTAGGTACCTTCGATCCGAATCCATACGGTGTTTACGATATGGCCGGTAATGTGGCCGAGTGGACTTCAACAGCATATTTTGAAGCCGGTTACGAAACTGTTCACGATATGAATCCTGAGATTCAATACAACGCTCGTCCTGATGATCCCGCAGTGATGAAAAGAAAGGTGATCAGAGGTGGCTCATGGAAAGATATCGCTTATTTTATTCAAACTTCTACCCGTACTTACGAATACCAGGATACTTCGAAATCGTATGTTGGTTTCCGTTGTGTTCGTACCTCATTCAGAAATGACCTTCAAGGGAAATAATTTTCAGTTTTAAAATGCAAGATTTAGCCCGGCAAATACCGTTGTTCCGGGCATGGTGTAATACCGGTTTACTTCGTAGCTCATATCAAGCAGATTTTCGCCGCTTACATACACTTTCAGGTTTTTAGTGAGCTGATACATTGCTTTTGCATTAAGCAGTGTATAACTCTCTTTATTCACAACCGGTGAAGGATCATTATCCAGGTTGGTAATTTGCTGGATATTGGCTGCCAACTGTAATTTCTTCAATCTATAAGTTGCATTCAGGTAGAAGTGATGCTCCGGTGTTGCAAACACAGGAGTCTTCATATCAATGTAACTGTATGTGGCTTCCAGCGACAAGCGTTTTGTAGGTTCAGCTTGTAAAGCAAGCTCAACACCTTTATTCGAAACTTCACCTGTATTTAAATAACCATTTGGTGGTCCCACATTCATAATCAAATTATCTCCATCAACATAAAATAGTGTTAGTTCTGCCTGAAGCAGCTGGTCAAAAAAAGTTTTGGAAATACCTATTTCGTAATTCCAGATGCTTTCAGGATCGAGGTTTGGATTTGGTCCCCACATAAACAGTTCACGCATGGTTGGACTCCTGAATCCTTTTGAAACATTTCCTTTCCACGTTGTTTGTTTGTTAAAGCCATAAGCAAAACCAAACGATGGTATCCAAATATCACCATAAGTACTGTGGCGCTGATAGCGCAATCCTGCGTTCAGTATCAATTTGCCTAATTCCTGTTGGGTAAAAGCATAAAGTCCTGTTTCGTTGAGTGTGGTATCGGCAAACTGAATTCCGTTTCCTTGCATGGCGAGGGTATTTTCTGCCAGCCCGCCATAATTCATAAAATCGAAACCGGTTGTTAAAGTATTTCCTTTAAACAGTTTGAAAGCTTCGTAAAGGTTTATTCCGTAGTTGTGATCTGTAGAATGGAAGCCATCGGTAATTTCATGTTCCCCAAAGTTGTAAAATAGCTTTAGAGCTCCTGATGCTTTTTCATATTCGTTTAGCAAGGTAAAAGCCCAGTAACCACGGGTGATGTCGATTTCCTGACCTGGCGTTGCATTCAAAGTGTCAGGGCCGGGATCGGCTGCGTCGAACACTGCCAGGCTGAAATCGGTTGATGCCGAAAGATGTTCGTTGAAATTGTAGCCCACCTTTAAATAACCATTGGTGATTTTAAAATCGGAATGTGGCCGGTGACCATCAGTTTGGTCGTGATTGACCGATGTAAAAACACTGAATTTATCCTTTTTAAATCCAACAGAGCCCATGTATTTTTGGGTGTTGTACGAACCATATGAAAGTCGTGCATTGCCATGCAAACCGTCCTTATTTTGTTTTCTGGTGATGATATTGATCACACCAGCCATGGCATTCGAACCGTACAAAATGGATGCTGGTCCGCGGATGACTTCAACGCGTTCAACATCCGAGGCAACGTACGAATCGGGCAGGGGGTGTCCCATAATTCCCATAAACTGCGGATGCCCGTCAATCAACATCAAAACTCCGGTAGTTGGATTTCCTCCAATACCGCGAATACTGATTTGTCCGGCAGAACCGGCTGCCACTCCAAATCCTGTTACACCACGTTCGGTTACAAATAATCCGGGTACACGTCCGTTCAGAATCGGTAAAATAGCTGATTCATCGGATGCCTCAATTTGAGCCCGGTTAACCACGGAAACCGCCATAGGAACGCTATTCCGGGTTACTCTTACCGGTGTTCCTGTCACTACAATTTCATCAATTTGAACGGTATCAGTGCTGATTGAAAATGTTTGTGCATCCAGTTTTTTGGCTCCAAAGATTAGCAGTAAAACTGCCAGTAGATGTGGGTAGATTTTATTTGTCATCGAGTTTTCGTGTTACTTTTTTAAGATTTAGTGTTACTTGTTAAGTAAAAAAATTAGCCGGCTTTACTCATTACCAGTTTTCCGTGTTGAATTCCTTTTATACTGATCAGTTTGTCAGAGATTTCAGTAAGGATCCTCGAAGGGCCTTTCACGGCTATAATTTCCATGTAATTAATCTCGTTTAGGTAAAACCCCTGAGAAGAGAGAACATACTCTTTGTAAGCAGAACTTATTTCGGAGGATCTTTTAAGTATTTCAGTTTTAGATTGCTCGAAAACCAGTACTACCGCACCGGCCACAATGTTGTCGCATTTCCATTTTTCTTCCACCATGTTTTTTTCAATCAGGTGACGAATGGCTTGCGAGCGGTTCGAAAAGCCGTTGTCGGAAACATAGTTATCCAGGGCTTTCAGCAACTCTTCATCTAAGGATACTCCAAAACGCGAAACCGACATGGTGTTACATTTTTCTAAGTTGGTAACACGAATATAGGAAAAACGGCATAGCTTTTTCTATTAATTAGTGGTTGAGCGCTAATTTAGAATTGCGATTTAAGTGTGAGCAGGTTATTTGTATGTTCCGGATTATTGTATATTTAGTTGAAAAAAGTAGAACTATGGCCACAATTGAAACCATTTATCTGGGTGACTTACGCACCGAAAATGAGCACCTGCAATCGGGTAACAAAGTAATTACCGATGCACCTGTCGACAACCGTGGGAAAGGCGAATTCTTTTCACCTACCGATCTGCTGGCTACCGCTTTGGGAAGTTGCATTATGACGATCATGGGAATAAAAGCACGCGATAATGACATTGATATTGAAGGCACAAAGGTAGAGGTGACTAAAATCATGGCATCCGATCCGCGACGTGTTGCTGAGGTAATCGTAGAGTTTCATTTCCCGAAGAAAAATTACTCCGAAGAAGAAAAGCAAATTGTTGAAAGTGTTGCCGGAACCAGCCCGGTTCCACTGAGCCTGCATCCTGATTTGATACAGACCATCAAGTTTAATTGGTAGCTCAATATTTAACCAATTTCTCCCGGTAAGTAGTTTTGTCGGTTTCCACTTTTATGAAGTACGTGCCGGAACTGAGATCGGTGATATCCAGTTTTTTACTGGAGCCGTCAAAAATCTTCATCAATCCACCGTCTGTCGAATAAATGGAACATCGTTGAATTTGTTCGAAATTGGACAGCGAGAGGTTCAATTCGCCTGTACCAGGATTGGGATAAATATGGAGTTCCCTTTTTTGTGTTTTTTCCGGAGCAGAAACAATCTGAGCTGTTTTGGAGATCAACCAGTAATCGGGATCCAATTCAATTTCAGCCACTTCAAATCCCGGGTTAACAGTAAATAACTGGTTGTCTTCCACGTGGTTTAATCTGAAATCGGCCGAAAGCGTACGATCTGAGTTGTACAAACGCACGGGCACCGGCATCTCAAAAAAATCTACCGATGAATGGGAAGGAGTTTGCGACAGGAGTATTTCTACATTGTTATTTTCTTTTTTCCAAAAGGTAAGGGCGTATGTCGGGTAGCCCTGGCCGTAGTACCAATCATCGAAGAATTCCTGTAATGTAGTGTCTCCGGCCTGTTCAAGATGTGCAACCAGTTGGTCGTTAGTGGCAAACCATTGGCAATTTCAGGATCTGAAAAATAGCTTCGCAATCCCTTAAAAAAGTCTTCATCGCCGAGTACCCACCGCAACATGTGCAGCAAATAGCCTCCTTTTTGATAAGACAACCGGTAATTAAAAATGCGGCTGACTGAAGTTGTATCATCAACAAATACTGAACCTCCGGTATTGCTGGTTATGCTTGTCACACTCGATTGTTTCCAAATCGGCCATTCTTCAGGAGCTAAATTTTCGTAAGCCAGCGCATGTAAATAAGTAGCGAAGCCTTCGTTTAGCCAGATATCCTGCCAGGTTCCAAGCGTGATGTAGTCGCCAAACCATTGATGCGCCAACTCGTGAGCGATCAATCTGAGATTAAAAGCGCCCATAAAACTCATGGTTTGGTGCTCCATTCCACCTCCCCATCCAAACTGGGCGTGCCCATACTTTTCATCAGCAAATGGATATTCTCCAATCAACTCATTGTACAATTGCATGATGGAAGCCGTTCTTGCCGTTTGTGGTTTTGCCGTTTCCACATTTTCAGGATAAATATAATTGAGGATATCAATGCTGCGGCCATCATCTAAATGAAGCGTATCGGAGTAAGTGACGTAATCGGTCACGGCAATTGCAACCAAATACGTAGCTATCGGGTAACGGTGTCTCCAGTGCATAATGCGCTTACTATCTTTAATTTCATCGGAAATTACGATACCATTACTTGCAGTTCGGTAGGCTTCAGGCGTGGTAACAATAATATCGATCGAATCGATTTTATCGGCCAGCGATTGTTTGCAGGGCCACCATTCCATGGCTCCGTATGGTTCCGATAGTGTCCACAAAACGGGAGTTTGATCGGGGCCATGCGTACTGTTTTCAAATGATCCAAAACCCGAACTTGTTGGAACACCGTGGTAATACACCTTAAATGAATCGATTTCTCCTACTGCAAGAGAATCAGGAAGAGCTAATCTTAATTTGTTGCCTGAATGGATGAAAGGTTGATTTTGTTGCTGATAAACCACGGAATCGACCACAAGGTTCTGGTGCATATCGAGCCGGATGGAATCGAGCGATTCAGTTTTGTTGATGAAGTACGACGTTACCGATCCTGAAATAAACCGAATGGCCGGATCAATTTCCCATTCCATACGTTGATAAATAAAATCGGTTTCGTTGTAGGCGCCACTCTCCGCAAATATTTGCCTGTTCAAGAACGCTTTCTTTTCCTGATTGACAAGGTCGTCGTTTCCAAGAAAAATATCCTGACTTTTGGCAGACAGGATCAACCCAAAAATAAAGAAAGCTATGCTTAGAATCCGACTCATTGGCTAAAGGTACAAAACAGAATTGAGCCTTAAAATACAGGCATGAAAAAGGCGGATTTCCGAAGAAACCCGCCCTGTCAGTACACTATTTTACTGCTATTTTTCCAGTTCTTTCCAAACCAATGCACTTGCACCAACAATGGCTGCATCGCCCATTTTCAATTTCGAAGGAAGAATTTTGATCTTGTTTTGAAAGATCGGAAGCAGGTGTTTCTCCATGCTTTTCTTGGTTGGCGTAAAAATGTAATCGCCTGCGGCAGTCGGGCCGCCAAACAGGAATACTGCTTCAGGACTCAGGTGGTGAACAGTATCTGCCAGACCTTGTCCGAGCCATTCGCCCGTTTTTTCGAAAACTTCGAGTGCAATTTTATCGCCTTTTTCAGCTGCTTCATAAATCATTTTCGAATCGAGTTCCTTAAACGATTTATCGGCCAGTAAACTGTCGGTAGCATTGTAATGCGCCATTAATTCAAATGCAGTACGTTTCATCCCCGGTGCCGAACAATAAGCTTCCAGGTGACCCAATGCAGTACATCCGCAAAGTCTTCCTCCCGGAATCAGTGTGGTGTGTCCGCACTCTCCTGCAAAACCGTCGTGACCATATACCAAATCGCCGTTAACAACAACGCCGCTGCCAACTCCTGTTCCCAGAGTGTACATTACAAAATTCTTCATGCCTTTGGCACCGCCGTAAATCATTTCACCAAGGGCAGCAGCATTGGCATCGTTGGTTAAAGCAATGGCTTCCATATCCGGAAAATGCTTGCGCAACAATTTAACAAAAGGTAGCATACCTTTGAACGAAAGGTTTGGAGCATATTCAATGGTTCCACTATAGTAATTACCATTTGGAGCACCAATTCCAACACCCATAATTTCGATGTCTTCGTTCAGGAGTTTTACTGATTTTATGAGTTCTTTTATAGCTGTGGCAAGGTCGGATATGTACAGATCAATATCTCCGTGCGAGGGAGTTGAAATATTGTCTTTAACCATTACGTTTCCTTCGGCATCAACTACGCCAATGGCCGTATTTGTTCCACCGATATCAACACCAATTGTAACTTTTTTCATCGTGTAACTATTATTTTAATTTTTCAGAGTGAGCTTTTAACTGTACTTGAGCAAAATTAAAAATATTATAGAATTCTCTATGGAAATAAAGGGCTATTCAGGTAATTTATATTTAATAAAAGGGGCTCTTAACTTTTTTTAAGATAGATTGTTGTTAATTTTCCTGAATTAATAAAATCAGGCAAAGTTTTTGGTTGGCAACACGAATGAAAAAACTAAAGGAAAAACTGTTTTTAATCCTGGGGTGGATACTTTTAGTACCGGTTTATATTTATAAATACGGGATCTCGCCGTATACTCCGGCATCGTGCAGGCATGTGCCAACTTGTTCGGAATATGCAGTGCAGGCCATCAAAATTCACGGACCGTTTAAAGGATTTCTGCTGGCTGCCAAAAGGATATCGCGCTGCCATCCCTGGGGGACCGAAGGATACGATCCGGTGCCGCCAAAAGCAGAGCGAAATAAAAAGTCGTGAGCATTTAAAACCGCATTTCAGAAACATAAAACTAAATTTGCACACTGTTGTTCTAAGAGGAACAATTAAATTTACAGATTCATGAAACAGATACTGATTGTATTAGTAGCCGCATTATTTTTTGTGTCGTGTGGAAACCAAAAGGGGAAGCAGGCCGAAACAGAGAGCAAAGTAATTACTGTTAGCATTTTGCCACAGCGAACATTTGTCGAAAAAATCGTTGGCGACGATTTCGCAGTGAACGTACTTATTCCTCCGGGTTCAAGTCCTGCCGCCTACACCCTTTTGCCATCGCAGTTGAAAGACATTTCAAAGTCTGCAGTTTGGTTCCGCATAGGTTACATCGGGTTTGAACACTCTTGGAAAGACAAGGTGTCCGAAGCCAATCCAAAGATGAAGGTGATCAATATTTCGGAAGGACTCGATTTAATTGCTGACAAAATGGAGCAACATGGCGATCATATGCATATCGACGGTGTTGATCCGCACGTTTGGCTGGCGCCGCTAATGGTAAAAAAAATGTCGAAAACCATTTTGGATGAAGTGGTCGCTTTAAATCCTGAAAAGAAAGAAGAATATACGGCGAATTATAAGAAATTTGCAGAAGAGTGCGATCAGCTCGACGCGGAGTTAAGGGCAAAACTTGAACCATACAAGGGCAGGAAGTTTATCGTATTTCATCCGAGTCTTTCTTATTATGCCCGCGAATTCGGATTGGATCAGTACTCGCTGGAAACAGGAGGTAAAGAACCAACTCCGCAACATATGAAATCGGTGGTTGATATGGCCAACAAGGAAAACATCAGGGTGATTTATATTCAGAGTGAATTCGACCGCGAACACGCACGTGTTTTTGCTGACGAGATTAAAGGAAAAATCGTTCAGGTATGGCCGTTGAATCCTGAGTGGGAGAAAAATCTGCGCGATATGACAGACACGTTGATAGCTAATTTTTAATGGAGCAACTTTTAAAAATAGAGAACCTGACCTTTGGTTACGACAAACAACCGGTATTGGAAAATGTCAACCTTGAAGTACATGAGAAAGACTTTTTGGGGGTTATAGGTCCTAACGGTGGTGGAAAAACAACGCTGCTTAAAGTGATTCTGGGCCTGGTAAAACCTGATAAAGGTAAAGTTACGTTTAGTGAAGACCTGCACAAAAGGAAACAACCGATAGGTTATTTGCCGCAGGTGCGTTACATCGACAGGAAGTTTCCGATCACGGTACTGGATGTCGTGCTTTCAGGGGCGATCATGCAGAATAAACGTCGTTCGAAAGCGGAAATAAAGGCCACGGCCGAGAAACTTTTAGATGATATGGGCCTGTTGAGTATTAGCCGAAAAGCAATTGGTGAGCTCTCAGGAGGTCAGATGCAACGTGTGTTTTTATGCCGGGCACTGATAAGCGATCCCAAACTGCTGATTCTTGACGAACCGGATACCTTTGTTGATAACCGTTTTGAAGGCGAGTTGTACGAGAAATTATTGCAGTTGAATAAGGAAATCGCCATCATTCTGGTGTCGCATGATGTGGGAACGATTTCGAGCCATGTAAAAACCATCGCCTGCGTTAACAAACACCTGCATTATCACCCAAGTAACCAGATTTCTGAAGAACAGCTGGAGTCCTATAATTGTCCGATTCAGGTTATCTCGCACGGACAAATACCACACACTGTACTAAAGCACCACCATTGATATGAGCGCACTTGTTGAACTTTTTAATTACGATTTTTTTCAGAAAGCATTTCTGGCTGCCGTATTCGCCAGTATTTCGTGTGGAATAATCGGTGGCTACATTGTATCACGACGGATTGTTTTCATCAGCGGTGGAATTACACATGCTTCTTTCGGAGGAATTGGCCTTGCCTTTTTACTCGGATTTAATCCTTTGCTGGGGGCTGTCCTTTTTGCAGTAGCCGCAGCCATGGGTATTCAGTTTTTTACCAAGGTTGCCGAAATTCGTGAAGATTCCTCGATTGCTATCTGGTGGTCGCTGGGAATGGCGCTGGGTATTATTTTCGTTTTTATGACACCCGGCTACACACCCAACCTGATGAGTTATCTTTTCGGAAATATACTTACGGTAACCAACTCCGAGCTCTGGTGGATGTTAAGCTTGAATGTCGTGATCATCGGATTCTTTGTATTGTTTTTCAGCAAAATTCTGTACATCGCTTTCGATGAGGAGTTTGCACGAACCGCCGGTTTACCGGTAAACCTGTTCAACTACCTCATTATTATTTTAATCGCTTTAACGGTGGTATTGAATATCCGTGTGGTTGGTATAATTCTGATTCTTTCACTATTAACCATTCCGCAGGCCTCGGCCAACCTGTTCACCAAAGACTTTAAGAAACTGTTGATTCTGTCATCGGTATTTGCCTTTATCGGCACCATCTCCGGATTGTTTATATCCTACTTTCTGGATATTCCTTCGGGAGCAGCAATCATATTTACGCTGGTTATTATGTTTGGGATTTTGAGGATCGGCAAATCGTTTGTTTAATACTTGTCATGGCACTTGGACAGAAGAAAGCAAAATATTACCGCTGCGAAAACTGTGGTTTTGAATTTTCGAACCTGGATGTAACACGAGTATGTAGCAATTGCTTTGCGTGTACCGGTTGCGAAATTTACAATTGCCCCTCGTGTGAAAAAGAGGTTGTGGTAAAACCCATGCAACAAAATTTACCTTCGAAATAAGCCCTGAAACCCTTTCCTGTTGCGGCTAAAAAAACAATAAATATTGCTCATAAAACATGTTGTTTGTGAACAAAGAAAAATGTATTTTCGATTCGTGTTTCAACACATCAATTCGGGATTACTTGTAATCAAAACAGCCCTGACGTTCAGTCAGGGCTGTTTCTTTTTATAAAAAGTATAACTGGTTTAAACAGTTTCTTTAAAGTATTTTACTGTTCCTACTTTTAGTTCCATAGTAGCATCTTCGTCGCAAACAATAATGCCATTCGGGTGAACCTGCAGTGCCGAAACGGTCCACATGTGATTCATGCCGTTCTCCACTACATTTTGCAGGGCACGTGCTTTTTTATAACCATTTACCAGAATCAGCACTTCGCGTGAATCTGTTACGGTTTGAACACCCACAGTCAGCGCCTGTTTCGGAACCTGTGCGAGGTCGTTATCGAAAAAGCGCGAGTTAGCTACAATGGTATCGTAGTTAAGGTTTACCAAACGGGTGCGTGATTGCAACGACGATCCCGGAACATTAAATGCTATGTGGCCGTCGGCGCCCATACCACCCAGGAAAAGTTCGATGCCGCCGAAGCTTGCAATCTTGGCTTCATATTCTTCACATTCTTTATCGAGGTCGCTTGCGTTTCCATCCAGAATGTGGATGTTCTCTTGTTGAATGTCGATATGGTTGAAAAAGTTCCCGAACATAAAACTATGGTAGCTCTCCGGGTGATCTTTGGCAATGCCAACGTATTCATCCATATTGAAAGTTACTACGTTTTTAAACGAAACTTTACCGGCTTTATTCAGTTCAATCAAAGCTTTGTAGGTACCAATCGGAGTCGATCCGGTTGGCAGGCCAAGTACGAATGGCTTTTCGGCTGTTGGCTGAAAATTGTTGATTCGTTCGGCAATATGGTTTGCAGCCCACTGGCTGAGTTCGTCGTAGTTTTTATGAATTACTAATTGCATTTTATGAATTGTTTAGATGCCTAATTTTCCATTGCTTTACCCAGTTTCTGCGATTCTGCGAGGAACTGTTCTACAGTCAATTCACGGTGATAGATCATCCCGTGAGTGGCGCGAAGCAGTGGTGAATCGTTCTGGTAAAAATAGTTTTTACCCAAGAGTAACTGGATTTGTTTGTGTTGTTCTACCCAAACCCGCTGCGTTACATCGCTGAATGCGCCGTCGAGCTGATAACTTGGGAAAGATGCATTAACCTGGGTGATGTAACACTCTTTAAATGACTTTTCAAGCGTTGCCAGCGAGTTCAGCGAAACAGGAACCAGCACTTCAACATCCCAGGGATTGTAACGGAACCAAACATTCCGGTAACCCACAATACGTAGTTTGCTCAGGTCTTCTTCCTCGTTCCAGGCTTCAACTGCTTTGGCAATGTTCTGCAATACTTTGTAGTGCGTGTCCGGTCCACTTCCCTGTGGGTCCATCGCCAGACTGATCACTGTAGGTTTATATTTTCTGAAATCTTCGAGAATCGGAAGAACGTTCTTCTCGAAGCTGGTATCGCCACGGTAAAAACCAAGGTGCAGGTGATGTACATTTTTCACCATAATTCCGTAATGCGCCCAAACCAGTTCTTCCTCGAATTCGCGGATCATTCCTTTCAGTTGCTGAACTTTTGGCGGATTAATGCCACCATCGTAACTATTTTTCAAAATGGTCAGTACTTCGTAGATCGCCTCACGCAATTCTTCCACGTTTTTAACCTTCCAAATGGTAACCAGCGCTCTAACAGTCCGGTGACAAACACCACGACGTTTTTCTTCGTCGTTCTGTTCGGCAATACTGTCGAGGTAGTGGTAAATGTCTTTGTCCCACTTGTATTTGTACCCGTCTTTAAAGAAATCGGGGAAGTTCACCATTTCAATTTTGCCCTGGTTGAGTAATTCTTTTGTTTCAACCAGCAGATCGTAAACGAAAGAATTGGTTACTGCATTTGAGCCCGATGTAAGTACCGAAAAATGTAATTCGTTGCTGGCATCGCGCGACTGACGGTTGGTCGAAGGCATAATTCCCAGCATAATATCGTCGTGGTGCGGACCGGTGTGGTAATACACCTGGTTTTGTTCCCGCTCCATGCCTTTTTTCAGTTTGGCCTGAATAGAATCGATTACCGATTGAACCGTATTTTCATTCAGGTCGGGAATCATGCTGCAATACTTGTCGGCTTTCAAATCCGAGAGCTCCAGTTTCGAGCCGAATTTGTTTATCTTTTTACACAGTTCAATAACTGCGCGTTCCGTTTTTTGATGGTTCCAGGGCGAGCATTTGTAGTAGCAATCAACAGCGTCTTCCAATTTTACTGCCGCGCCTTCGGTTAAGTAAAAACGCGCGTTTTTCAGCCATTGAATAGAAGTAGCCGGGTAATAAACGCTTGGCTTGTCTTCAACCGAATGTTTGATTACATCGGCAATAGCTTCACCTGCTGCAAATACAATTGCTTTATTCTCGGGGTTTGCACGCAGCGTTCCCAAACCAATGGTGATCACCAGGCGGTTTCTCGAAACTTCAATTCCACCTAAATCCACAGCGGTTACTGCCTGGGTTTCGAAATTGGTCTCGGTAAGTCGGGTCGACGAAAAATGTGCCGCTCCGCGCGTATTGAATGCAATGTGTCCGTCGGGGCCAATTCCGCTTAAAAAGAATCCGATTCCACCTTTCTCCCTGATTTTATTTTCGTAAGACGTACACCAGTCGTCAATTTTAAAGATCGATGCTTTCTGAAGCTGTTCCTGTGCAGTTTTAGCCTCGCGGTAACGCAGCGAAAGATCAATACTATTATCGGGAAAAACTTCCGAGAAATGTTTTCCCTCCGGCAGTTCAATTTCTTCAGAATTAATCAGCAACGAATTGTCTTTATCAAATCCGAATCCTTTGATGTAATGCTCAACAGCGTAGTTATACAAACTGTTGTGTTGTTTTGGATCGATGGGGAAGAACTCACCCATTTGAACAAACGAAAGCCCGCTTAAGCTAGGTTTTTTAACTCCCGAAAGTCCGTATTTATCAAGCAGTTCTTTACCTTTTTTATTGTCCCAGTTATCGAGTAAAAAATGGGTGTAATGCTGAAAATATGATGCTGTCTTTCCGGTTGGAAGACTTACCACACCCTGCGGATTCTTACATACCCACTCCAGGAAACTTAGTGCAGACAACAGGCCCAGTTTTGGGAAACTGTCGGTTGCAATGTAAGGTGTCTTTGTTGAGATTTCCTGTAAAGGCGTTTCTTTTAAGAATGCTTCTTCAACTGCTGTTAAATTGTGTTTCATGAGTATTTAATTTCTATATTTTTCTGAACTTTATTCAAATACGAAACAGCTGGAAGCCCATTCAAAGCTACGCTTAGCTTTATTTTTTCTGCTTCGAAATTTGCTCCAAGGCATAAGCTGCAGCACCCATCGTTCCGGCTTTCGAACCCAGTTCAGAGAATTTAATTTCAGAATCGTTGCTGATATCTCTGTTGCTGTATGTATTTATTGCCTGCTGGATTGGTGCCAGTATAAACTGATTGGCGACAGCTACCTGCCCGCTAATTATAATTAATTCGGGATTAAATATTTGTATTAAAAAAGCGATGCCGCGGCCCAGCCATTTTCCTACTTCCGAGAACAGCGAAATAGCGAACTGGTCGCCCGCATTGGCAGCTTTAATTACCACGGTTATATCAATTTTATCCAGGTCGTTCTGAACGAGTTCTTTAATCAGCGAAGATTTGCCTTCCTGAATGGCTTCGCGTGCCTGGCGAGCAATGGCTTTTGCCGAAACCACGGTTTCCAGACAGCCCTGTTTTCCGCAAACACAAAGCGGGCCATTGTCAACCAGCGGAATGTGCCCAAATTCACCCGAAAAACCCGACTTGCCCGAATACAGTTTGCCGTTCATTATAATGCCAAGACCAAGACCCCAGTCGGCTTGCAGCATCAGCACATTTTTCTTGTCTTTTGCCAGGCCAAAATGTTGCTCAGCAAGTGCGCGTACTTTGGTGTCGTGGTTAAAAAATACCGGGATTCCGAAAATCTTTTTCAGTTCTTCGAATAAATTATCAACTCCGGGGAAATAGGTAAGGTTGGTTCCTGCTTCCAGGTTAATCAGCCCCGGAATTTCGATACCGGCCACCAGAATTTTATCGGCCGGAATGTTGCTTGCCTTAACTACTTCATCGAGCTTTTCATTCACCTGCTTGAAAATATCAAAGTCCGACTCCATTTTTATCGGGAAATAGTGTGGCCCACTAACTTCCTGGTTACAACTGTTAAAAATGGAAATAATGGTGCGGGTGATGTTGATGGTAATACCAACTACGAAGAAACCGTCTTCAACCAGTCCGTAAATATTTGGCCGGCGGCCGCCACTTGAATCGCCCCTGCCCAGTTCCTTAACCAAACCTTCGTCGATCAGTTCGAGTAAAAGACTGTTGATTTTCGGGGTGCTCAGTTTAATGCGCTTGGCTAGCTCAGAGTTTGAAAGCGGCCCGTTAAAGTAAATCGCTCTAAGGATGTACTTTTTGTTGGCGATTTTTTTTTGTTCAACCGCCTGGCTTTGGTTCACCGCATTTTTAAATAGTTTCTCCATAATAATTTGGTGTAAAAATCTGAATTAAATTCAAAACAGACAAGTATCTTTTTAAAAAAATTATAAAACAATCTAGAAATCTCCTAAAATTAACCATTGATTTACAAATCATAAAAAAATAATGCAATAATCTTTTCATCTTGTTTATTTTAAAAGATATTTGAGGTGATATTTTACCTATAAAGGATTCTGTTATGTACTTCAGAAAATTATGTTTATTGTTCGTTGTTTTGTTTGCTGTTCAAGTAGCCAATGCGCAATCGCGAAGGATTATTGCAGTGCCCGACATCAGCGGTTACAAAACACTAAAATGCGATTTTCATATGCACACTGTTTTTTCGGATGGAACCGTGTGGCCGACTGTCAGGGTTGAGGAAGCCTGGAATGAAGGACTCGACGCAATTGCAATTACCGACCACATTGAATATCGGCCACATTCAAAAGATGTGGTGGCCGATCACAACCGTTCGTTCGAAATTGCCAGCCCATTAGCGAAACAGCTCGATATTTTGCTGGTACGTGCCGCCGAAATTACCAGGAGCATGCCACCGGGGCATTTAAATGCTTTGTTTATTACCAATGCTAATCTGCTCGATCGCGAAGACGTGAACGACGCCATAAAAGAAGCCCGCGACCAGGGTGCTTTTATTCTATGGAACCACCCGGGATGGAAGGCTCAACAACCCGATACAACAAATTGGTTCGATGAACATACAAACCTGCTCCGGAATAAAATGCTGCATGGAATAGAGGTTTACAACAGCAAAGAATATTACCCGGAAGCACTCGACTGGGCCAACGAAAAGAAGCTGACCATGTTTGCCAATTCTGATGTACACGGGCCAATGGACGTTGACCGAGGACACCGGCCATTAACCCTGGTTTTTGCAAAGAGCCGCACTGAAGGCGGAATTAAGGAAGCTTTGTTTAGCGGCAGAACGGCCGTTTATTTCGATAATACTTTAATGGGAAAATCGTCGCTGCTTGAGCCCTTGTTTTTTGCATCGTTAAAGTTTCCGCAAGCACCCTTACGGCTGACAAACGGCACCAACAAAGTGGTAAATATTACGAATAATTCCGACATCGATTACGAACTGGAACTGTTGCAGCCGGGCGTTGGGCTCGACGCTCCTGAAAAAATTACACTAAAAGCGCATCACGTAACACCGCTGAACCTGGTTGGTAATTCCGACGAAATTACCACAACCGGCGAGATCAACCTGTATTACACAGTAAGCAATATGTATACGACTTCGGATGAAAACCTGGTAATAACCCTCAGTTTCACGAATCAGTAGCGGTAAACAAAAGCTGTTATTAGGGGTTTATTGCAAAAATAACTTCTTGAAGATGGCAAAGCAACAACGTAAAGAAACCCCGCTTTTTGAACGGGTGATCACCAATAACGAAGAAATATCACCGGGCGTTCATGTCATTTCATTTAAGCGCACTTCCGATTTTATTCCGGGACAGGTTGTAAAAATTGCGATCGATACTGTGCAAGCACCACGTATTTACAGTATTTGCAGCGGTAACCAGGAAGAAGAGATCAGGGTTCTTTTCAACATAAAGGAAGATGGATACTTAACGCCAAAACTTTCTGCAGTAATTCCGGGAGATACAATTTTAGTTTCGGAGCCTTACGGTGGATTTTTGGGGACAAACGAAGCAGCCTGGTGGATTGCCACGGGAACCGGAATAGCCCCTTTTTACAGCATGTTTCGCTCGGGATTGGGCGAAAATAAAAAACTGATTCACGGCGTAGCTTACCTCAACCAGTTTTATTTTGAAGACGATCTGGAATGGGCCTTGGGCGAGAATTATATCAGGTGTTGCTCGCGCGAATCGTCGTGCGATGTGGTTCCCGGGCGGGTAAGCGATTACCTGGCGGGGATTGAAAAGCTACCCGATGTTAAATATTACCTGTGTGGTAAAGCATTGATGGTAGTGGAGGTACGTGATCTGCTGATTGAAAAAGGCGTTCCTTACGAAAATATCCTTGGAGAGATATATTTTTAAATCCATTCTTGCCCCAAAACATATAATGCGTAAATTAGACGAAATAAATTTCAATTCAATTTAAACTCAAAATGATGAAACGGACCTTCTTATTAACCGCCCTTGTGCTTTTTGCATTTGTTGCAGCGCAGGCACAAACACTCGACGAAGTACTCGAAAAAAATTACAAAGCTACGGGCCTGGAAAAACTGGCCGACGTTAAAACCTTTTATATTAAGGCTAAAATGAGCATGATGGGAATGGAAATGCCCATGACCATGCAAATGAAAAAACCCAACAAATTTAAGATTGAAACAGAAGCCATGGGCCAGAAAATCGTTCAGGGATTCGACGGCGAAAACGGTTGGATGATCAATCCGATGGTTGGCGGCGGAGTTACCGATCTGAAAGGCGCCGATTTGAAACAGGCAATGAGCCAGGCCGATCTGGAAGGCGAATTGTACAATTACGCCAAGAAAGGAAGCACTGCTGAATTGATCGGAAAAGTGAATCTGGATGGAAAAGAAGCCTACCGCATTAAACTCACCAATGCCGATGGTATGGTAAAAGATTATTATATCGATGGAGAAACTTACCTGGTTTCGATGGTGAAAACGAAAGTAGAAGCCATGGGCCAAACCATGAATGTAGATACCAAAATTGTTGAATACAAAGAGATCAACGGTATAAAAATGGGCTGCAAAATGGAGCAGGTAATGCCGATGGGTACCAGCACAATTACCCTGGATGAAATAAAACTGGATGAAAAAATTGATGATTCAGTTTTTACACGTCCTTCAGAATAGAAAGAATACTATACAAGATAAACGAAAGGCGATCTGTTTTGCAGGTCGCCTTTTTTTGAAAGTCTATCCTTCTTAGTTTATTTGTACCCATCTTCTTATCCTTCCCTGCAAGCAAGGAAGCCTGCCTGTCCGGCAGGCAGGGACGATTGGACAGTGGAACTTTGTTTTATCAGATCAATGATCAGCTTGACCTTTGTTGTGTTTGGAGGCTAATCGTCTCTCCATTCCTGAAGGGAGAGACAGGAGAGAGGGTAAATAAGATACAATTAAAATTCACTTTCATCTCCGTTGTTGATTCCTGAAGATCATGATTGTTTGATTAGGACCTGAAACAATTCAACATTGACAACCGCTAAATAAACCAAAGCTACCGTTTAATAAGTCCTCCTTTTTATTTCGAATTTTTTCGGCCAAATTTGAACTACCAATAATCAATCGCTATGAAACTTTCAACCGTACTTTTTCTCGTTTTGTACTTAAGTAGTTTCGTTTCGTTCTCTCAGGAGGCTGATTTCAAAATGTTTCCATCAATTGGCAAAGAATATGTTTATGAATTCAGCGATCTGAACTATCTGCAAGACAATGAGGGTAAAAAGACAGAAATGCTTCTGAAAAAACAGACACTAAAGCTAAAATACGAGAAGTCTTCTGCGGATAATCAGAATTACCTAAGTGTTGAATTTATTGGTAACAGCGTTGAAGAACCGCTTTCGGATGTTACCTCTTTAAAAGATTACAGGTACCCCGAACTGGTAGATGGTTTTTACGACAGGCGATATCCTGATTTTTACGAAGGACTTTTGTGCCGGATTCAGTTCAAATACAACTTTGATTTCGACAGTAGCAAAGTTACGTTGGTTAATCGCGCCGGGTTGCTCGAAGAATTATACAGCATCCTGAAGGAACAGGGATTTGGTCAGCAACAAATAACCGAAAGGGTTGATATCATAAACAAAAAGGTGCTGAAGGAAGTAACAACCTTGGTCGAGTCAATTTATCGCATTCCTGATGAAATGTTCGATCCCGAAAAATTCGAGACAAAACTTGAATATCCAAAACCAACCATGATCCTTTCTCAGAAAAAGTGGGATAAAACACCCGGTTTGCTGTCACGTGAAATTATCATCGATAAGGAAATGAATTCCCTGAAAAAATTTAGGACAGTTTCATTTGACACCATCCCCAGAGCAAGGAGATACGGGGATAAATATTTTGAAAAGAGTATTGTATTGAAATCAATTCGTGACATTGCTCCGGCCCGATTTATTCTTTCGGGTAAGATTGAAAATCCTAAAACCAATACAGTCACACTGGCTTTTCTTGACCGGCCCTTTGGCAACGAACTACGCCAGGAAATGGTTTTTCTTGACGAAAACAATTCCTTCCAAATTGATATTTCACTTAAACACCCGGAAATGGTTTTCCTCGAAATCGGGAGATTCAATTACATCGATAACTCCCGCGTACTGGCTTTTTATGCCGAACCCGGTAGTGAATCAACTTTTTCTGCCAGTGGTGAAGAATTTCCATGGGATATTGATTACGGCGGCGATTTCAGCAGTGAAAATAAGATGTTGAATGATTTCAGGCAAACCTTTAAAATCTTTAACGAACGTTTGAGTTTCAATACCCTGCAATCATACAATACGAAAAACAGCTACAAAGACTTTATTGCCGCTCTGGATCAAGTTGATTCTTTCACTGAAAAGTATAAATCGGATACTGATACAACTATAGTTCAATTTATTGGTAGAGAATTAAAAGCGTTTTTATATAATTCAATATTTCGAAATCTCTCTCAGTTGCGCTATTACCTTCGTTCCGATTTAACATCCATGTATGGCTCCGACGAGGATGAAACGGACCTGAAAAAAATGGAAGCTATCATCGAATCTGTAAAATTTAATGATTGCTATAATGACTACGGAATTTATTCAAGATTTTTTGCCGGCTATTATCTCATGTACTATTTCGGGATAGCGCAAAAAGTTAAAGAGTTGGCAATTAGAGATTATAAAATTGCAGGCGTAAATCTGAAATTCTATTATTTCAGCGATATTGAAATGCGAACCCAGCTTGCTCGTGCAATTTTGGCCGGACATGGATTCTACAGCCAGGTGGTTCAAATGTGTCAGGGCGATTTAAGCAGGCGGGAAGAAATGCTGTATCAGGATCGGTCTTATATATACAAAAAAGTGGACGAAACGTTGGATCTGATACTCAGAACCTGCAACGATACTGAGTTTCTGGAGGCTGTAAAACAACTTCGTCAAAACAGTTTGCAGTGGCAAAACGATAATTACTGTCCGGAGCAAAAGTTTTTTAATCAGGATGGGGGAGCCCTTTATTTTAAAGATTTTTTTGGTGAAAAGCCTACAATTTTCTACATCACTTCTGATCGTGCAATTGAAAGGTATTATTGGGATAAGGTAGCCGAAGACAATCCCGATTTAAATGTGGTGCTGGTAACTGAAGGTAACAATTTTAAGGAATGGGCAGATTATACCAAACGTGCAGAACCGATAGCAGCTCAGCTTTTACTGATCAACAACGAACAAACACTAAACGATGTTTTCCTTCAAAATTCCAGGTATTACATTGCCTACGACAGGAACGGGAAACTTCTCGGCACCTCTTCCCAGCCTGACACGATCATAGGATTAGCCAAAGAAAGCTTACAGCCCGAAAAAAAACAACTCAATAAATCGCAGCTTCAATTTATCGTCCTTTTACTGGTGATAACCTTAATCCTATTAGTGTTAATTCTGATTGTTTGGAAATGGCGCGTCAGGCAGCGTTTCCGAAAAGAGCAGCAGCGAACACGGTTGCGAGAATTGGAGCTCACCGCCATCCGCTCGCAAATGAATCCACACTTTCTTTTTAACAGTTTGAACTCGGTGCAAAACCTCGTTCAGCAAAACAAGGGCCGCGAGGCCCATTTGTATTTAAGCGATTTTGCCGGGTTGATTCGGAAAGTATTAAACAATTCGGAGAAGGAAGAGGTGTCGCTGGCTGAGGAACTGGAAATGATTCAGCAATATCTGAGCCTCGAAAAATTACGCTTCGAGTTTGACTATTCGCTGCTTGTTGATGAACAGGTAGATGTACACAATACGATGGTACCGTCGATGATTTTACAACCATTTGTGGAGAATGCCATCATTCATGGTTTGCAAAACAAAGCCAACGACCGGCAGTTAAAAATTGAATTTGAGCAAAATGGTACAGAACTTAAAATTTCGATTGAAGATAACGGCATCGGGCGGGGAGCAGCCCGGGATATTTCAAAATCAAAAAACGGGAAAGGCTCGAAGCTGGTTCAGGAACGTATGAAAATACTTCAGGAGAAGAACAGAGAAAAGTATGATTTGAAGATTATTGATTTAAAAGAAGGGACAAAAGTTGAGATTATTATTCCTGATGAAAAATAATTGGGTCCCTACAACTTGCATTTTAATAAAAAATGTCGATTGATTAATTACATTATTTCTCAATGACGGAATGCTTCTTGCCGCTAAATAAACCAAAGCTACCGTTTAATAAGTCCTCCTTTTTATTTCGATTTTTTTCGGCCAAATTTGAGAAAAACTGATATCAACGAAATGAAAACTCAACACATCCTTTTTATTCTTTGCACATTGTTAAGTCTGGGCTCGCTTGCTCAGGAACAGACTATTCTGTTAAAGCTTGAAGAAGGACATGAATATGTCTTTGAAATAACGGATCAAGATTATGGAATTCTGAAGGATAATTCCAAAGATATTTTCTCGGTTCAGGAGAAAGTATTCCGACTTTTTGTCGAAAAGTTTGTAGCCAACCAGGAAGCAATTGTTTCGGTTTCCTTTCTTGAAAATACGCTTGAACAACCTTTGAAATCAAATAAAATTAATAAAAAAGATTTCTTCTATCCCGATTTTAGTGCTGTGGGTAATGTATATGGAAGTACAGATTTATTTAGTATGTATTTATGCCGATCAGATATCAAATTCTTGATCAATCTAAACACTCGTAATGCGGAAATGCTTAACCGGGTGGAGTTGCTTGAAGGCTTTTTCCAATTTTTAAAACTGCAAGGTATCGACGGAAAAGAGAGGGAGGCAATAGCAAAGAACGTGAATAGTAAACTTCTTAATAAACAAAAATATCTGATTGAGCATCTTCTTTGGTTTCATAATTCTGCTATTAATGCTGACAGTACCTTAAATAAAAGTTTATTAGAAGACAGACTGAAAATAAACAGGAAAGGAAATCAGTTTTTAGCCTTTAGTGATATGGATTTTGATAATCTCATTCCGGCCAAAACATATAAGAAATATTGGGTTAACACTGAAAATGGAATAGTCTCAGAATATACCACTATTCGTCGAGATTCAATGCGCCAGAGTTTTTATGGAGCTGACAAATTGAAATGGCAGGTAAACGAGACTCATTTCAGATTGCTTTATTCCAAGCCTGTTGCAGAGAAAAAACTTGTTATTTCCGGAAGTATAGAAAGTCCCCTCAGTAATATTATTCATTTAAAAACGCTTAGCAGTGCTTTTGGTACAGAAATGAAAGACAGAATTTTCATGTTGGATGAAAAGGGATACTTTGAAACCGAAATCGATTTTTCAGAAGGTGGATTTGTGTATGTCGAGAATGAAAATAAAAATAAACATGAGGGATCCAAAATGTTTGTGTTTTATGCGGAACCCGGAGATACGATTGGCTTCGTTGCAAAAGGAGCAGAACAGCCCTGGTACCTTAGTTTTAGTGGTACGAGGGTGGCTGAATCTGAATTGTTGGAAAAAATCAGCAATCAGATTAATTTTAAACAAGACTTGAGATTTATTTTTAACTACCTGTACGGCGATTTAACCGGAAAGGATAAAGTGTTGGCATTTTATGATAGTCTTGAGACAATGGAAAGCTTGATCTCTTCATACAAAACAACGATCGATGAACGAACGCTCAGATTTATCATAAACGAAACTAAGAGTTATGTCTACACCGGATTTTATAATTTTTTTACCAATGCGCGTAGAAGTGAGGTAAGATTAACGATGCAAGGCCAAAATGGTAAGTTGATTGCCATCTCTAATGATGCAACCATTGAAGATTCGGAACTAAATGAACTGGAGAACCATATTGATAAGTTTAATATTCAGGATATTTATAACGACTATGGTTTGTTCTCGCGAAAGATGGTAGAAAGTTATTGTGCCTATCAGTTTTTTAAGATTAGGAAAGTTACTGCTGACGGTCGGTCAGGTTTTGGTGTGGATTACACCAGGGATTTGGATAGCCGGATACAATTTATGCGACTAATGCTGTCGGGTTCGGCTTTGTACCGCGAAATTGCGAGTGTGTTGGAAAGTGTACTAATTGCTGAACGAAGAATGAATTTGAGAAACGATGTTGAAGATTACTGGATTAATTATGCAATTGAGAATACAGAGTTGTTAAGTAAACGATGTAATGATTTGAACCTGGTTTCCAGCATGACAAGTATTGTTCGACAGCATCAAAAACTTCAGTCTGACAGTTTTCTTCCCCAAATCTCCTTCTTAGATTTAGATGGCAATAAGGTAACTTTGAATGATCTTTCGGAAGACAAACCAACGGTAGTTTGCATTTCTGAGGGATTTGGACATAACAGGTATCTCTTTGATGAGTTTGCTCAAAAAAATCAGGATATCAATTTTGTTTTGGTGTGCGAAAACAACAGTTATGATTGGTGGAAAGAATATACGTCAAGGGCAGAGCCGGTTGCTAAACAATTACTCTTTGTTAACGACAGCAATTCAATTCGAGACATATTCCAAAAACGATTTGTATATGTCGTTTTGGACAAAAAAGGTGAAATGACAGGTTATGCTGATGAGACGGAGGCTGCTATTAAAAAGGCACGGGCAACTTTAGAGCCTCAAAAGAAACAACTCGACAAATCTCAGCTTCAGTTTATCGTCCTTTTACTGGTGATTACTCTTGTCCTCCTGCTTTTGGTGCTGTTTATCTGGAAGTGGCGAGTAAGGCAGCGTTTCCGAAAAGAGCAGCAACGAACGCGCTTGCGAGAATTGGAGCTCACCGCCATCCGCTCGCAAATGAATCCACACTTTCTTTTTAACAGTTTGAACTCGGTGCAAAACCTGGTTCAGCAAAACAAGGGCCGCGAGGCCCATTTGTATTTAAGCGATTTTGCCGGATTGATCCGGAAAGTGTTGAATAACTCGGAAAAGGAAGAAGTGTCGTTGGCCGAGGAACTGGAAATGATTCAGCAATACCTGAGTCTTGAAAAATTACGCTTCGACTTTGACTATTCGCTGCTTGTAGATGAACAGGTAGATGTGCACAATACGATGGTTCCGTCAATGATATTACAACCTTTTGTGGAAAATGCCATCATTCATGGTTTGCAAAACAAAGCCAGCGACCGGCAACTAAAAATTGAGGTTGAGCAAAATGGCACGGAACTTAAAATTTCGATTGAGGACAATGGCATCGGGCGGGAAGCAGCGCAGGAAATTTCAAAATCAAAAAACGGAAAAGGCTCTAAGCTGGTTCAGGAACGCCTGAAAATTCTTCAGGAGAAAAACAAAGAGAAATTTTTGTTAGAGATTATTGATCAACCCAAAGGAACAAGGGTTGTGATTACTCTGCCGGAAGAAAGTTGAAAGTGACCAAAACAAAAAAAATGAAAGAAAGTTGGATAATTAATTTTATATTCTACATTTGTAGAATAAAGTATCAAAATGTAGAATATGGCACTTTCTAAAACTGAGGAACAATTAATGGAAATTATATGGAAGCTTGACAAAGCTTTTATGAAAGAAATAGTTGATTTGTATCCCGAACCAAAACCTGCTCCATCAACTATCGCAACACTATTAAAAAGAATGCAAGACAAAGGCTTTGTTGCATATAAATTGTACGGAAATTCGAGGCAATATTTTGCTCTTGTTAATAAAGAAGAGCATTTCTCGAAACATATGAATAAAATTGTTAAGAATTATTTTAATGATTCCGCCTTACAATTTGCTTCTTTTTTCACCAGATCAAGTAATCTTTCTGCATCAGAACTGGAAGAACTAAAAAGAATAGTAGAAGACGAACTTCAAAACAAAAAGCAATGATTCCTTATTTTATCAAATTTGTTTTATCATCCTCAATTCTATTTTTGATATATCGCTTGTTTTTGGAAAATGAAAAGATGCATCAATTTAATCGGTTTTACCTATTATTCAGTATTTTATTTTCCTTGATAATTCCTATTCTCCCAATTATCGTAATAACTAGCGAAGTTGCTCAATCGCCTGTTATTTTCAATGGAGAATATTTTCAGGATACAGCCATTAGCGACGTTGGACAATCAACGAATAATGTAAATATCCTGAGGCTAATACTTTTTATATTGTATATATTGTTAACTACGTATTTTTTTTACAGATTTTTAAAGAATATTTTCATTCTTTGGAGTAAGGCAAAAAACACAGAAGCGGTTTTGTACAAAAATGCGAAAGTAGTTTTAACCTCTGAAAATCATTATCCTTTTAGTTTTCTCAACTATATATTTATTAACCGCAACGACTTTAAATATAATAGTATTGAAGAAGAAATTTATCAACACGAATTGGCACATGTTTCTCAATTACATTCTTTCGATATTTTGTTTGTAGAATTGATTTTAACATTTGCCTGGCTAAATCCGGTTTTACTTCTATATAAAAATGCGATTCAACTTAACCATGAGTTCCTTGCTGATGACGCAGTAGTTTCAAGTACTGGAAGAACAAAAGAATATCAGTACATATTGATTAATAAATCAGGTACCAGTTCCAGTTTTTATCTTTCAAGCGCATTTAATTTTTTACCAATAAAAAAACGAATTATCATGATGAATAAAAATGTTTCCCTTAAAGCTGTCAGAATCAAGAAAATGGTATTAATCCCGTCGGTAATTTTAGTCTCGATGGTTTTTACTTTTAAGATTGAAGCCCGAAATTCTGAAATATTTGTACAAGTGCAGCAAAGTTTGCGAAATGAAGAGGGCGTGTCAAAAGAGCTGCTAGATGAATATAAGGCCATAGCGGAAAAACACAAGAAATTATTGAAAAATGGTAAATACTCAATTTACATGAATGAATTCTCCACTGAAGAAAAGAGCCGGATGCAATATATTTTTGAGAATATGAGCCGGGAGCAAAAATTAGAGCAGGAATTGGGATTTGTCCCGGCAAACACACTATATCTTAAAGAAAATGTGCCAAGCGAAGATCAGTTCGAATCATTTAAGGACTCTAAAATGTATGGTGTTTGGATTGATAATAAGAGAGTTGATAACGAAGTCTTAAATAAATATAGGAATACGGATTTTGGGCAAATGAGCATTAGTAAGCTAATGAAAAATGCAAAAAATTATGGAAAGCATTATTATCAGGTTGATCTGATGACAACGGATTACTTCCGGAAGTATAAAGATGATGTTATGGATAGAAAAGGTGCTAGCTTGGTACCAATAAAAATGTATGAAAAAAGTACACAGGAATAATTGTGCTCACTTGATCGTTTGTATGAAATACGATTCAGCTAAGGTTTGTCAAGAGAAATACCTGTATTAATTGGAACATAATTGGATATGAATATTACATCCATTATTGTCGATGACGAGAAACATGGACGCGAGAACCTGTCAGGGATACTGCAGCAAAATTGCCCAGAGGTTGTGATTCTTGGTCAGGCTGCTTCGGTTGAAACCGCGATCGAACGGATTAATACACTGAAACCAGATCTGGTGTTTCTCGATATTGAAATGCCCGGCGCCAATGGGTTTCAACTGCTGGAGCGTTTACCCAGGGTAACCTTCGAAGTGATTTTTGTAACGGCTTATGACAATTATGCGATTAAAGCCATCCGTTTTTCTGCGGTCGATTATATTTTAAAACCAATCAACCTAAATGATTTAAAAGCGGCAGTAGACAAAGTTGCCAATCGCCTGCAACGTAAAGAGGAGAACAAAAGAATACAGGAGCTGTACAGAAACCTGAACCAACCCGAAAATCCACGGATTGGTTTGCCAACAGGCGACCGGATCGAGTTTATCGAGGTTTCCAATATCATTCACTGCAGGGGAGAAGGGAATTACACGCATATTTTTCTTGAGAATAGTGAGCGCCTGCTGGTGGCGAAAACGCTTATCGAGTTTGAAGATTTATTAAGGGAGTACCAGTTTATAAGAACACACAAATCGCATTTGGTAAACCTGAAGCATGTTACGGCATTTATAAAAACCGACGGAGGCGCTCTAAAATTATCAAACGGTGAAAGTGTTGCTATTTCCCGCCGAAGAAGAGAAACTGTTGTGGAAAAGTTAAAAGCTTTTATCGCTTAGGTTAAACTTATGATTCTTTGTAAATTCCCAAAAAAATAAGAAATGCTTAGAATACTATTAACCCTTGCCTTTGCCATCGGCGTTTTAAGCGCCTTGAGCCAGCAAAGTCTGGATCTGTTGAAACTTCAGAAAATAGAGCCGATCAAGCGCACTGAGTTTACCAAAACAAATCAATATCAATATTTATCGTTTAAGCCGGTAACTCCACAACTTCGGATTTTTAATCAGCAGAAAACGATAGAACCTGCAAATAACACATCAAAATCGGTTTCCAAATCTCCACTGGACAACATGCCGATTCTTGGTTTTGGAGCTTCAACTCCACAATGGAACATGCCGGTTGCCGTTCCCGATTCAACCATGGACTATTACATCAAAAATCCCATGCTTCCCGGTGCTGCAAATTTGGTTTTCAGGAAATAGTAAACTTCTACGTGTTTTAGCTTTGTTAACTTCTGCTTTGTGGTTTTTAACGTTTGTTGCGTAGCAGCTGTTTGCGCTTACTTTACTTTTGGTGAAAATTAAATCGAAAAATATGAGAATAAAAATTTTACTTATTGCAGTGCTGTTTATTGCAGCTTCCCCGCTATTTGCCCAAACCACATTAAAGATCGGCCATGTGAATGTGCAGGAACTGGTGCAAAAACACCCCGATACAGATAGCATCCACACAGTGATTGAACAAGAAGCAAAAGACATGGAAGATATTTATGCCGAAATGCTGCAGCAACAACAGGATAAAATGGAAGCCTTTGAGGCGGAAAGTGAAGGCTACTCCGACTTTATGCGGAAAACAAAGCAGGAGGAATTGCTGACACTGTCGCAAAAAATTCAGACCTTCAATCAAACTGCACAGCAACAAATTCGTCAGCATAATATTGAATTGCTGCAACCGGTTTACAACGAAGTGAATGAAACCATTAAAAAGGTCGCCAAAGAAAATAAGTTCACCTACATTCTCGATGTCAGTGGCGGAACACTTGCCTATATTTCACCCGATAGCGAAGATATTACAGCCCGGGTTCTTGAAGAATTGAATAAATAATTAACTGAGAACACCAGGCCGTCGTAATTCTTTGAATTACTTTGGCCTTGGCTATCATATGACGCACTTTCAGTGCTAATTTTTGCTTATAAAGAAATCTCAAATACAAGTGTTGCCGTTTTGTAGGGCTGAAAGTCCTTAATCATTCTGCCCGGGGTTAAAAACCACACAAAATTGGCGCAACTAGAGCAAAACATTGAAAAGGTACACTATAATGCGCCGAATTTCAGGAGGTGATCAAAATGTATCATTCCTTGTATTTGTGCATAAAGGGTAGATGCAGGGAAGGACAGGTGGATGGGTATTTAAGAAAGTTAATCGTAAAATATTTGCACAAAAAAAGCATCTGAAAGTTGAGAACAAGCAGATGCCTTGAGTGAGTAATTATAATAATTATTTGTAGAAGGGCAGAACCAGGTAGGTGAATATGATACATCCTACACATACAGCCAACGCAAACTCAAGCATGGCGAAAAAAACAAAAATACCTCCAACAACAAGTGCTGCTGTATGTGCTCCTGTCAGGAAAAGTATGTTAACAAGTAGCAGCATTACAAATCCGAGGCGGGCAGCAAATATTTTTGGTGCTTTGTCAATCCGCTTTTCACCCAGTTTCAGCGTATTAGTCAACCAGTGACTGATAAAACTGACAGGGCTTAGCTTTACTGATGTAAATGCCCGGATAAAGAAATCGGCCATTAAAAAAAGCATGAAAAAGGCAGAATCAAACGCAAAACCTGCCGTAAGTAGCAGCACTCCAATAATTGCATTTAATCGAACGATCTGCTCGTTGATCATATCTTTCGATACCGGACAAACTATCTGTTTCAACATACTATTTCTTTTAAGCCTTCTCAAATTAAATACAAATAACTCTTAATATACGATTTGTGACCCAGATCACATACATTCGTTACAATTAATTAATAAAAAGCCGCTTAAATCATAAAATCATTATCTGCACTTAAGTATATTTGGGCTTCTTGAGGGAATTATAAATAGGTAATGTATCGATATGAAAAATTACGTGAAAAAACTGGAAACCATTTTATTGCTGTCGTTCGTAGTATTTTTGGTAAATGCGCAGGACGAACAGCACGCAAAACCGTTCTTCGAGAACGGTGAAGCGCAGATTGTAAAAGCTTTTGAAGATCCGGCGTACTGGATACGCGAAGATCTGTGGGTTGAAACCGAATTCGACAGTGATGGCGATGGCCGGCTCGACCGCATGCACGTCGACGTAACTCGCCCGCGTGAAACCGAAACTGAAGGTCTGAAACTTCCGGTTATTTACAATTCGAGCCCGTATTTTGCAGGAACAGCGGGTAACGATCCGGCCTATTTTCACGACGTTAAACACGAACTGGGCGAACCGGGAAAACCGATCACTCATCCCACCGAAATTCAGCGAAGGGGAAAACGTCCAATCATTTCAACAGGTCACGTGAATACCTGGGTGCCCCGAGGATACATTGTTGTGCATTCTTCATCGCCCGGAACAGGTTTGTCTGACGGTGTACCAACCGTTGGTGGCGATAACGAATCTTTGGCGCCAAAAGCTGTAATCGACTGGCTTTGTGGTCGGGCAAAAGGCTATACTACACGTACCGGAAACGAAGAGGTTAAAGCGTACTGGAGTACCGGGAAAGTTGGAATGACCGGAACATCTTACAACGGCACTTTGCCACTGGCAGCAGCAACAACAGGGGTTGAAGGACTGGAAGCTATAATTCCGATTGCGCCCAATACCGCGTATTACAATTATTACCGCTCAAACGGGCTGGTGCGTTCTCCCGGCGGTTATCTTGGTGAGGACGTTGATGTTTTGTTCGATTTTATTCACAGCGGCGATGAATCGAAACGGGCTTATGCACGCGAAAAGATCCGCGATGGTGAAATGAAAGAAGGTATGGACCGAATTACAGGCGATTACAACGATTTTTGGGCCGGTCGCGATTACCTGAACAAAATGGATAAAATGAAAGCGGCACTTTTTATGTCGCACGGTTTTAACGACTGGAACGTGATGCCCGAGCACAGTTACCGGATTTATGAAGCGGCGAAAGAAAAAGGTATTCCGGCCATGATCTACTACCACCAGATGGGCCACGGCGGTCCGCCGCCACTTTCGATGATGAACCGCTGGTTTACCCGTTATCTTTTTGGTGTTGAAAACGGGGTGGAAGATGAGCCACGTGCATGGATCGTTCGCGAAGACGATGACCCGGGTAGTCCAACTTCGTATAAAGATTACCCAAATCCGGATGCATCGATGGTGGAATTGCACCTGAAGGCAGGAGCCCCGGCAAAAGGTGAACTCGCCATACAACAACCTTCGAAACAAGGGAAAGAAACTTTGGTTGACAATTACTCATTTTCGGCAGAAGCACTAGCTAAAGCTGATATTACCGAACATCGATTGATCTATGTTTCGCCGGTGTTAAAAGAGGATGTACACATTTCAGGAAAACCGGTGATCACTATTTCGGCAGCCAGCAGCAAGCCGGCAGTTAACCTTTCTGTTTACCTGGTTTCGTTGCCCTGGAACGAAGGACGCCGCATTAAAATTACAGATAACATAATTACACGTGGTTGGGCCGACCTTCAAAACTATAAGTCGTTGCGCGAAAGCGAACCACTTAAGCCGGGCAAGTTCTACGAAATGACTTTTGAATTCCAACCCGATGATCAGGTGATCAAGGCCGGTCAGCAAATTGGTCTAATGATCTTCTCGAGTGACAGTGAATTTACACTGCTCCCGAAACCCGGCACTGAGCTAACCGTTGATCTGGACAAAACAACAATAAAAATTCCTGTAGTTGGTGGCAGCGAAGCATTTCTTAATGCCATCCAGAATTAACATATTGTAGACATTCTTATCCCCATCATCTATTGCATGGTCATTCAAAAAGCCCTAATTTTGAGTGACCATGCTTTTTTTATAAAACAAAATGTTAGCAGTCGAGTTATAGATCAGAACCTATGATATGAATACTGAAGGTTCGGGATGAATTCACCCGAATGTGAGAAATTACCTTAATAACAAACAATAAATACACATGAATGCACTAATCAAAAAGTATGTATGGCTGATACCGCTACTGGCAGTAATTGCCGCATGTTCGCCTGAGTTTGATGCAAGCATCGAAGAACAGGACCTGGCCATAACAAGGGTTGATGACAACCAGAATTTTTCGGGATACAACACGTTCTACCTCGAAGACACCGTGATTTATATCGTTGAAGACGAAGAAGATTTGGAAGATGTGGATCGTACACACGATGCCCAGATCATATCGCAGGTAAGGCAGAATTTTTTGGATATGGGATGGCAGGAAATTACTGATCCTGATAAGATTGAATCGGATGCCGATGTATCCATCCTGCTTTCGGCTCTTGCGGTTGATATGTATTTCTATTATACCTACTGGTGGGACTACTGGGATTGGTGGTACTGGGGTAGTTGGTATTATCCGGGATACCCGTGGTATCCGGTCTGGCCGGGTTACGGCTATCCAAGTTATGGCTATTCGGTTGGAACAGTAATGATTGACATGGTAGATATTAAGAACATGGAATTGCCAGCAAATCAGGATGAAAATCCTAAGATCGATATTTTATGGACCGGTGCTGTGAACGGTATTCTGGTTGGTTCGGATGCTTCCATTTCAAACCGTCTGACGAAACAGATCGATCAGGTTTTTACACAAAGTCCGTACCTCGAAAAATAACCTCAAAAAGCAGACATCATGAAGAAATATATATTGATAGTCCTATTAAGTTTTGCATTAAACAGTGCAAAGGCGCAAAGTTACACCGAGGTGTATGTGAATTATCTTCCTTCGATTCCTTTTGGCAAAACAGCCGATTTTACAAGCGGTATTAGTCCGCGTGGAGTTGATTTTGAAGCCAACCGCTTTATTGGCGACGACCTGTCGGTTGGAATAAACGTTGCATGGCTTATATTCAGAGAGAAAGTGGGTCCGGAATTGTTTGAACTCAATGATCTGGATATTTACGGTACGCAATTTCATTATCAGAACATGGTGCCGATTGATGTCGTGTTCAAGAAATACTTTATTACCGGAACTTATACGCCGTACCTGGGTATCGGTGCCGGTATTCAGTATGTACAACAGCGAAACGACATTGGCGTATTTTCGCTTACCGACGACAAATGGTTGTTCCACACTGCTCCTGAACTTGGTGTGTTACTCGACCTGAATCCGTCGGCTACCTTGTCGTTGAAGGCCAAATACAATTATTCGCCCAAAGGCGGCGATTTCCCTTCAACGTCTTACCTGAGTTTCGGGATTGGTCTGGGATTAAATTAGAAGAATTTAAGCAAAAGAAAAGGTCCGGTAAAACCGGACCTTTTTAGTTGAATTCACCTTGCTCATCAACTTTTGTATAACAGTTGTTGAATTGAAAATTTGTAATTTCGCTGGTTATTATATCCTTTGATCTAAGTATTAATTACAGTGACCATTGCATGGTTTTCAACTCAAAAAAAGACTTACATTTGCCCGGAATGAGGTACTATAAAAAAGCGATACTACTTGTTTTTAGTTTGTTGGGTTCAAAGCTAATTTGGGCACAGAATGAAATTGGTCCGGAAGGCCATAAATTGTTATGGGTGGTGGTTTTTATTGTAGTGGTTTTTGCTGCAATAATTATTGGTCGCAAGCGTTTTCCAAAGTCAGCAACAAAGTCAGACAACAAGTTGTTTAAAAGACAAAAGGTACGAATAGAGCTGGCAAAAGACAGCAAATATTATCCCGATCGATTAATGCTGAAAGTTGAAAATACAGGCGACGTTGATGTTGATCTGGATCAGCCTTTGCTGGTGTTCGATAATTTTTGGCTCAAACGGAAATTCAAACTGAAAGGAATGGCTAACCGGACGTTTTATCCGCTGTACCTGGAACGTGGAAAAATTCACGAACTGGAAATCGACCTTACCCGGTTTTACGGTCACGACAAGCGCTTAAAGAAATTTCCGAAGGTAAAAGTGCAGGTTCAAAATGTAAAAGGGAAAAAGCTGGCAAGCAGCTCGGTTTATTTACGCAAAACACTAGTTAAGTTCTGATGCGAAACTGGAAGTTCAACCATATCGATTTCTCAACCTACCCGGATTACAAACCCAACGATCTGGGCGTATTCTGGGCGCCGGAAAAGACCAGCATAAAAATTTGGGCACCAACTGCCCAGATGGTTGAATTGCGCCTGTATAAGGACGGCAATAAAAGTGAAGCCTTTCATAAAACCAACCTTCAAAAAGTTGGTGACGGAGTTTGGTCGACTGTTTTGAACGGCGATTACGAAGGAAAATATTACACATTCAGGGTAAACGACGGTGAGTGGCTCGATGAGGTTCCGGGAATTTATGCCCGCTGTGTGGGGGTGAATGGTTTACGCGGACAGATTTATAATCCGAATACTACAAATCCCGACGGCTGGGTGGAGGATAACGGCCCGCGCCTGAAGAGTTTTACTGATGCCATCATTTACGAAACGCATGTACGCGATTTCTCCATCGATCCAAATTCAGGAATTACAAATAAAGGCAAGTACCTGGGTTTTACCGAAGAAGGAACCACGGCACCAACAGGCGTTAAAACGGGTATCGATCATTTGGTTGAGCTAGGAATTACTCACTTGCATTTACTTCCGGTAAACGATTTTGTGACCATCGACGAAGAAAAACCGCTGGATAAATACAACTGGGGCTACGATCCGCAGCATTATTGCGCACTCGAAGGTTCGTATTCATCCGATCCTTACGATGGGACGAAACGGATTTTTGAATTCAAAAGCCTTGTAAAAGCACTTCACGACAAAGGCATCGGGGTGATCCTGGATGTTGTTTTCAATCATACGTTTTACGCAAAGGAATCGGTTTTTAACCAGATGGTACCGGGCTATTTCTACCGGCAAAAACCAGATGGTACTTTTTCAAATGCATCCGGTTGTGGTAACGAGTTGGCGAGCGAACGCTCCATGGTGCGCCGCTATATTATCAACAGCCTGAAATATTGGGTGGAGGAATTTCATATCGATGGATTTCGTTTTGATTTAATGGGTGTTCTCGATGTTAATACCATGAAGAAGATCCGGAAGGAAATGGATAAAATCGATCCCGGATTAATACTTTATGGCGAAGGCTGGGCTGCTGATCAAAGTCCGATGCCCGAAGATTTGCGGGCCGTAAAACAAAATACACCTCAGTTAAAAGGCATTGCCAGTTTTAACGACGATTTCAGGGATGCGTTAAAGGGAAACCACGGCGATAAAAAATCGAAAGGATTTGTGAGTGGGCTGGTATTGCGCGAAGAGGCCATAAAATTTGGGATTACTGCAGCGGTTCAGCATCCGCAAGTGAATTACGGATACATCGAAACCGTTCATTCGCCCTGGGCAGCGGAGCCTGATCAATGCATCAACTACGTATCGTGTCACGATAATTATACGCTTTGGGATAAGCTAAACCAAAGTTTGCCGAAAGCTCCGACAGCCGAATTGATAAAACGTGTGAAACTGGCTGGAGCGCTTGTACTTACCTCGCAGGGAGTGCCGTTTTTGCATGCCGGTGTCGATTTTTGCCGAAGTAAAAACGGTAACGGCAACTCGTATAAATCACCCGATTCAGTAAATCAGATCGATTGGAATCGCAAGAATGAATTTATCGATGTATTCCATTATTTTCAGAAACTGATTCAGTTACGAAAAAATCATCCTGCCTTCAGAATTACGACTTCGGAAGGAATTCGGCAACATTTAAATTTTTGTGCCAAATATCAGATCGGGCTTGTGTCGTATTGTATCGATACCGAAGGTTTGGAAGATGACTGGAAACGGATCTTCCTGATATTTAACGGCACCAACGAAGATGTTGCTTTTCCGCTTCCCGAGGGGGAATTCAGAGTTATTGCCACTTCCGATTTCATCGACGAGCAGGGCATCGGCGACACGATTTCAAACGAACTGCTTATTGATCCTATTTCGATGACCATTCTGGTTCAGCAGTAAACTCCCCAACTAGAAAATTTTTGCATACGATTTCCGGTAATGATAACCGTAAATGGCATAGGTAATGGCCATTGGGAAAAGATCGCGACGGTTGAAGATGCTCCAAAAGAACAGGCGCCAGTAGTACTTCCGGTTGCTGTCGAATATCCCGATTATAAAAATGGAGCGGATAAATGCCATTATTTTCCGCAGACTTACCTTGTTTTTGTTCTTCATGCCAGGATTAAAATCAATCAGAAAACTTTTAACACGCTCATAAAAAGCTTTGCCACCATAAACTCCCCTGATGACTTCCTGATACCCTTTATCGAGTAGTTTTTTATCCATTTTCGGTACAAAATTCATGGCATTGCTGGTGTTGTCGCCACTCCATTTTTCCAGGATACGACCTTCTGCATTTAAGCGTTTGTACAATTGCGATTTTGTGGGCGCATTCAATAGGCCAATCATTGCTGAAATGATGCCACTTTTCTGGATAAAATCGATCTGTTGCCTGAAAATTCCCGGCGTGTCGCTGTCGAAACCAATAATAAATCCGCCAAGGACTTCCATCCCTGCGGTCTGAATCGTTTTAACTGAGCTGATTAGGTCGCGGTTTTTGTTTTGAACTTTGTTGCATTCTTCCAGCGAAACTTCCTCGGGCGTTTCAATCCCGACAAAGACACTCAGAAAGCCGGCGTCGATCATCAATTGCATCAGTTCCGGATCATCGGAAAGGTTGATCGATGCTTCAGTGGTAAAATGGAAAGGATACTTGTGTTCTTTCATCCAAAGCTGAAGCGCCGGCAGCATCGCCTCTTTCAGTATCTTTTTGTTGCCGATAAAATTGTCGTCAACAAAAAAGATCTCGCCACGCCACCCCAAATCATATAAATTCTGAATTTCAAAGATGATCTGGTCGCTGGTTTTTATACGGCATTTATGCCCCAGCAGGGCAGTAATATCGCAAAACTCGCAGTTAAACGGGCAACCTCTCGAAAACTGGATACATTTTGAGCTGTATTGATTCAGTTTTACCAGTGAATAGTCGGGTGCGGGAGATTGTTCTACGTTGGCAAATTCATTGGTGGAGTACACGTGTTTTGCATGTCCGTTTTCCAAATCTTTTAAAAACGGTGGTAAAGTTATTTCGGCTTCATTCAGCACAAGATGATCAACACGATCGAACTTTTCGGGATCGGCAGTAAACAGCGGACCTCCGGCAACTACCGGCGTTAAAAGTGCCTTACAGCGATCGATTACGTGCAAAGCCGATTGAATTTGCGTGCTCATCGCGCTCAGAAATACGTAATCGGCCCAAAGAATATCTTCCATCTTTAGTTTTTCGATGTTCATGTCCACCAGTTTTGTTTCCCAATAGGGTGGTAACATGGAAGCCACTGTTATCAAGCCAAGTGGCGGATAGGCAGCTTTTTTCGAGATAAATTTCAGTGCGTATTTAAAACTCCAGAAGGTGTCGGGGTATTCCGGATATACTAATAATATTTTCATTTTCGAATTATTTATCGATTAAATCAAACCAAAGTAAAAGCGAAATTCAGGCTTTTAAAAGTATTAGGGATTGGGGCGGAAAATTTGTGTTGAACACCCTCGTTTCGGGCTAAATGCCGCTTATTTGGGATAAACGACTTTAATCCCTGTGATTTTTGGGATGTAAATTGAGGCTTGAAAAATCGGGATGTTGGAAAAAATTGAAACGAAAAAATAGCGTTCTAGGTAACTTTTACCGCCTGTTTAACATTCAAAGCATATTGCCTCGAAACATGAATTTCGGAAGGATAATGATGCAGGCTAAGAACAAGTCCGTCGGCATCGCGTTTCAAACTTTTGATGTGGTATTTGTTAACGATAAACGAACGGTGGCAACGTATCATCTCAGGAAAAGCCGACAGCGTTTCTTCGGTTGATTTTAGCGTGTTCCTGATCAGTTTTTTGTGAAGCACTTCAGCTTCCAGGTAGTGGACTTCAATATAATTACTTGCCGAACGGATTACAACAATTTGTTCGGGAAGCAGCTTGAAATAATCCGTTTTATTCTCCGATTCAAATTCTATTTCCGGTGTGGCAGAAGATTGGACTTCTGCAGTATCCTGAATATTCGGTTTTAAGTTTTCTACCTGAAGTTTGAGTAAATAGATGCGGTTGATGACCACCAACACCGATGCTGCGGTTATGGAAATAATTACCAGAATTATAACAATGTGAAACGTTATGGGAATCCGGCCGACATAACGTGCAAAAAAACTAAAGGCCACCGAATTAAAGACCACAAAAAGAAAGTCGATGAGGACTTCTTTACCAATGGTCCAGCGTTCTTCTGAAAATGCCTTCGAAAAAACAGATGGAATTACGAGGCGGAAAATACTGAGTAAAACCAAAGTGATGGCGCCAAAAGTTGCCAGAATGATCAGTTGGTTATTAAAGTCGGGATTCTGAATGTTAAAAGGCTGAAAGAATAGCAGGAAGAGAAAAATGCCTAAACTCACTGAAATTATCGACCGAACATTGATTTTGAGGTTGTCGTTGAACGGGTATTTCTTATTAAGTGATTTTAGCATTTTGCGACTCTGGTTACTGGCTTAAAATACAGCAAGCAATAAATTAATGTCTTTTGCCGGTATGCTGAACAGACGCCCGATATCGGTACTGGTGAGGATTCCGTGATAAATGTAAACGCCTTTTCTGAATCCGCGCGATACTTTAATGTAGTTATCAACTCCACCGTTATCGCCAATGGCTAAAAGTATAGGAATGAGAATATTGCTGAGCGAAATGGAAGCTGTTCGGGAAACCATGGCCGGACTATTGGGTACACAATAATGTACCACACCGTGTTTTACATAGGTGGGGTTGTTAAAGTCGGTGCATTTCGAAGTTTCGAAACAACCTCCCTGGCTAACGTTCAGGTCAATAATCACCGAACCCTCTTTCATTTGCTTTACAAGGTCTTCCGAAACCTTGAACTTTGGAGGCTTGTTAAATGCCGTTGCACCAATTACGGCGTCGGCCGAAACCAGGGCTTTGCGCAACACTTTCGGATAAAAGACTGAGGTAAATATTTTACGTGCAAATTTTTCTTCCAGCTTACTCAATTCATACACCGAAGTATCGAAAACTTTTACAAAAATGCCCAGGCCAAGAGCGGCTCGGGCAGCGTATTCGGCAGCGGTGCTGGTACCAATAATCACCAGTTCGGCAGGAGTTACTCCGGTAACTTCGCCAAACAAAACGCCCTTGCCGTTTCTCGAATTACTCAAGTATTCGCTGGCAATGGTAATGGAAGTTACACCGGCAATCTGGCTCATCTGGTGAACGAAAGGAAGGAATCCATCCTCGTTTTCCAATTGCTCGAATGCTATACAAGTAACCTTTTTCTTTAATAATTTCTGAATGGTTTCCTGTTTGTAGGCGTACAACTGTAAACTTGAAATGATCACCTGGTTGCCTCGAAGTGCATCAATTTCATCCATGTTGAAAGGGGCAATACGCAGAACAATGTCGCATTGAAAGGTTTCTTCCTTTGTTTCCACGATTGTACCGCCGGCCTTTTGGTAATCTTCGTTGGAATAGCTGGCGTGTTTGCCTGCATTCTTTTCAATTAAAATTTCGTGCCCGTAAGAAACAAGCAGATCAACAGCTTGCGGGGTCAGCGGAACGCGGTATTCAACTTTGGAGTAATCGGAAGGTATACCAATTTTTATCTTCTGCCCTTTTTTTCGAACCTCCAGCATTTCTTCCTGGGGAAGTAACATCGACTTTGGTATGGATACCTTTTCCTTCGCTTTTTCCATTGCTGAATTCCGGATTTTTGTTTCGTATAATTAAGTACAGCAATTTACAAGCAAAAGGGGATTTTTCAAAATGCAGTTGCGAAATAGTTCTCCTGAGAATTAGAGTCTTGCAGGAGCTTGGGTTGTAGATGTTTAATGCTTTTTTTCTGCAGTAATGATGCGTGATTCATCCTCCTGCACTTCAATTTTTACTTCAACGATCGTATCAGGAAGCAACGGATCGATCATTTCGGGCCATTCAATTAAGCAATAACTTCCGCTGTAAATGTAGTCTTCGTAACCCAGGTCGAAGGCTTCTTCGAGTTCTTTAATGCGGTAAAAATCGAAGTGAAAGATCGATTCCATATCGGCGGTATTGTACTCGTTTATGAGTGCAAAGGTCGGACTGGTAACATTGTCACCGGAACCTAAAGCACGGCACACCGATTGTATAAAAGTTGTTTTTCCGGCGCCCATTTTTCCGTAAAATGCGAAAACACGTTCTTCCTGAAATTCGCTAATCAGTTCTTTTGCAACGCCTTGCAATTCGCTTAATGAAGTTACTTTTCTTGAAAACATCTTCCTCTTTAAATTTTTGCAATAATACAAAAAGCCGTTCAACTACAACACTGCTCAACTCAAAATACGATAAAAATCAGCTAAATGGATCTTTTTGAGGACTTCATTATTCATTATTTTGTTTTAATTTTAAGCCATCGTTTTAGAACCGATTTTACAAGTAAAACATTTATAAAAGAGGCATTTCCTGTGGAAACAGGCAATCGGGACAAACTTGAAATAATTTAAAACTTAATAATATGAATATTCCTGCAGATTTAAAATACACGGAAGACCACGAATGGGTACGTGTTGAAGGTGATGTTGCAGTTGTTGGAATTACCGATTTTGCACAAGGCGAATTAGGCGACATAGTTTTTGTTGAAATTGAAACTGAAGGTGAAGAGCTGGATAAAGGCGAAACTTTTGGTACCGTTGAAGCTGTGAAAACCGTTTCTGATTTGTTTATGCCTGTTGGTGGCGAAGTTGCTGAATTTAACGAAGCACTTGCCGACGATCCTGAACTGGTAAACAAAGATCCTTACGGAGAAGGCTGGATGATTAAGATTAAAGTAGCCGATGCAGCCGAATTGGGCGAACTAATGGACGCCGATGCTTACAAAGCTATGATTGAAGCTTAATCGCAGAGACTCAAGATATTTTAAGGCATAACTATTTAGTTATGCCTTTTTTTGTGTTTGCTTTCTCAGCGTGGATGATTCGTCTAGGCGGCTTAGGGAAAAAATCACGTCTTTTGACCTGTATTTCCGGCGTCTTGGAAAAAAGGGTTTTGTTAAGACACAGATATTATGTTAGTTTGGTGAAAAATCAAAACGACATATGAATCTACTAATTGCATCTTTTATCGGTCCGCAGGAAATTCTTATTCTCTTTATTTTTTTATTTCTAATCTGTCTTCCTGTTTTTATCATTTATCGGGTAATAAAGAAAGCAACGAGTAGAAATAACACTAATTGGTCGGGAGATGAGGTCGAAAAACAACTTCAGAAATATCAGGAAGCTAATTTTACGAAGAAACACATCAAAGAATATTTTCCGGTTAAGGAAGGGAACAAAATTACCTTGATTCAATTTAGTGAGGTTGTTGATTTTTCAATAACTAATAATTATGTGTTTTTAACTGACATAAACGGGAAGGAATATTTGGTAGATTTAAGTTTGAGCGCTTTGGAGGAAAAATTGCCTGATGAATTTATCCGGGTGCACAAATCCACGATCATCAACAGCAAATTAATTAACGAAGTAAAAAAGCTTGATAACGGAAGATATGATTTACTGATGAAATGCGAAAAGGAACGGGTGATTTCGTGTAGCAAAAATTACAATGAAAAAATAAAGTCGATAATTGATTTTTAGTGGAATGGCAATGCGAATCTCATATATAGAAAGCAAAATGCCCCGCCAATTGGCGGGGCATTTTTGTTTGCAAAATTATATTGCGTCTCAATGGTTAACGGATATACCTCGGGTTATATGGCATTGATTGATTTTATCCGCATTTTGAATTACCACACGATAAGCATGTGAGGCATCCTTCCTGGTAAACCACATCGTCAGAACCACATTCGCCACATTTGGCATCTTCGGCGATAGTTCCGTCAGGAATGTACTTCTTCAGGGCACGTGCCACACCCGATTTCCACGAGTTAATTGTTTCGTTGTCCAACTGCAGGCTGGTAACCAGTTCTACTATTTTGTGAATTGGCATTCCATGCCGCAGCGTTCCCGAAATGAGTTTCGCGTAGTTCCAATACACAGGGTTAAATTTGTGCGACAGCCCTTCGATGGTGGTTTTGTAACCACGCTTGTTAATGTACTGGAAGTCGTAACGTGAATTTTCTTCGTCTTCGTAGCTCTTAATAATGTAACCTTTTGTTATTGAGCGCGGCAGTAATATTCCGTCTTCGTCGTCGTGTAAACCGGTGAAGATCTCGTAAGGTTTGCCATCCATCAAACCGATAAAAGCAATCCATTTGTCTTTGTTGTTCTGGAAACGAACTACATCAGCTTCCAGTTTTTCCGGACGTTTTGTCGGGAATGCACCTTCAGTTTTTTTCTCTTTCTCAGAGTTCGAGATGAGTACTCCCGAACGCGACCCGTCGCGGTAAACAGTAACACCTTTACATCCGCTTTTCCAGGCTTCGAAATACAACTGGCCTACCAGTTCTTCTTTTACATCGGCCGGAAGGTTGATGGTAACTGAGATGGAGTGGTCTACCCATTTCTGGATTCGGCCCTGCATACGCACTTTGTTCAACCAGTCAACATCGTTTGATGTAGCTTTATAATAAGGCGATTTGGCTACCAATTCATCCAGTTCTTCCTGGGAGTAACCTTTACTTAAGTCGTATCCCTGAGTGGTCATCCAGGTTTTAAAATGGTGGTGGAATACAATGTATTCTTCCCAGTGATCGCCTACCTCGTCAATAAAGTCGACACGTACATCCTTATCGTTTGGATTTACTTTACGTCGGCGTTTGTAAACCGGGAGGAAAACCGGTTCAATACCCGATGTTGTTTGTGTCATCAAACTGGTGGTTCCGGTAGGAGCAATGGTCAGCAATGCTATGTTACGACGGCCATATTTGGTCATTTTTTCATACAATGCTGAATCAGCTTCTTTAATACGATTGATAAGCGGATTGTTTTTTTCGCGCTCGGCATCATAAATGGTAAAAGCACCACGGTCTTTGGCCAGGTGAACCGACGAACGATAAGCCTCAAGAGCTACTGTTTTGTGGATCTCTTCAGAGAAGTCAATGGCATTTTCGCTTCCGTAACGCAGACCAAGTGCAGCAAGCATGTCGCCTTCAGCTGTGATACCGATTCCGGTACGGCGGCCTTCATTGGCTTTGCGTTTGATGTTATTCCACAAGTTACGTTCGGTATATTTAATTTCTTCCCCTTCAGGGTCGGCATCTATTTTTTCGATGATGGCATCAATCTTTTCCAGTTCAAGATCAATGATGTCGTCCATAATTCGTTGTGCGTAATGCACGTGCTCCATGAATAATTCGAAGTTGAATTTCGCTTCCGGAGTAAAAGGATTTTCAACATACGAATACAGGTTGATAGCCAACAGGCGACAGCTGTCGTATGGACACAGAGGAATTTCTCCGCAAGGATTGGTTGAAACAGTGCGGTAACCTAAGTCGGCATAACAATCCGGAACCGATTCATTAATGATGGTATCCCAGAATAAAATGCCCGGTTCGGCCGACTGCCAGGCGTTTTTAACAATTTTCTGCCACAAACGGGTTGCGTCAATTTCTTTGGTGTATTGTGCTTTTCCGTTTATTGGATATTGCTGAACGTAGGTCTGTTCAGCTTCTACAGCCTTCATGAAATCGTCCTGTATCTTTACAGATACGTTGGCACCGGTAACTTTTCCCTGTTCCAGTTTAGCATCGATAAAGCTTTCTGAATCGGGGTGTTTAATTGAAACCGACAGCATAAGTGCACCACGGCGTCCATCCTGTGCAACTTCGCGAGTCGAGTTCGAATACCTTTCCATAAAAGGAACAATACCTGTTGATGTAAGGGCCGAGTTTTTAACCGGCGATCCTTTTGGGCGGATGTGCGAAAGATCGTGTCCCACGCCACCACGTCGCTTCATCAACTGTACCTGTTCCTGGTCAATTTTCATGATTCCTCCGTACGAATCGGAGTCACCATCGTTACCAACTACGAAACAGTTCGATAATGATGCGATCTGGTACTGGTTTCCAATCCCAGTCATCGGGCCACCTTGTGGTACGATGTACTTAAAGTCTTTTAGTACGGTGTAGATTTCTTCTTCGGTAAGGGGATTTGGATAGCGTGCCTCAACCCTGGCAATTTCGCCGGCCAGTCTTTTGTGCATGTCGTCGGGGGTTAATTCGAAAATATTCCCGAAAGAATCTTTCAGGGCATATTTGTTCACCCAAACTCTTGCTGCCAAATCATCTCCTTTGAAGTACTTTAGCGAGGCATTTATCGCTTCGTCTTGCGAATAAATTTTCTTGCCCGCCGGGGCTTTTACTGATACTTCGTTTAATGCCATATTTCTCCTAAATAACTGAGTTAAATATTATAAAGATTGTAATCCTGATTGCTCTAGTTTCCTGCTTGTGAAATTGTGTACTGCAAGATAAAACACAAAACAAGATTTTGGAATTTTTTCTCAGGTAAAATAATTAAAAGTTATCAACTTTGATTTGTTATGTGACTGTAAGGCAGGCTATTAAATGTTTGATAGCCGGAAAAAGTTTACCAAAACTGTCAATTTGAGCTTCAACTTTCAACAATTTTTATATGGAATATTCGGGAGTAAAATTCAAATTTTTGAGGAGTAAAAATGCTAACAAAAAGCGTGCTAAAATTCGCTATATGTTAAAAACTTTATTTATGATAAGTTTTGTTGAGCCAACATTTTTTTCTACGTAGTTTTTGCAAATTTCGGAGGCATTATTAAGGGCATTTTTGTCGGTTAAGAGCTGGTTTAACGCCGCGTTCAGGTCGTTGGCGTTTTCGATCGGGAAGGCTCCTTTTTGCCCGACCAGGTCGACTGCTTCCTTGAATTTTTTATAATTCGGACCAAAAATAATTGGCAGCTTAAAAGTTGCTGCTTCAAGAATATTGTGAATGCCAACACCAAAGCCACCGCCTATGTACGCTACGTTTCCGTACTGATAAAGCGACGATAAAATGCCGATAGAATCAATTATTAACACATCGTGGTCGCCAATGTCGGTATTTTGCACCTTGCTAAACGAAATAGCCGGTTTTTTCAACAATTGGTGTATTCTGTTAATATTGGCCTGATTTACTTCGTGTGGCGCAATAATGAATTTGATGTTCTTACTGTTGTTAATAAACGCTGCAAGCAGCTCCTCATCGGGTTTCCAGGTACTTCCGGCAATTACGGTGAGTGAACCGGCTGTGAATTTTTCAACATTTTCGAACTTTTTTGCACTGCCTGCAATGGCTGCAACACGGTCGAAACGGGTATCGCCCGCAATGGTAAAATTTTTAATACCGATGCTTTGCAGTAGTTCAGCCGATTTTTCATTCTGAATAAAAATGTGATCGAAGCCCGAAAGCAGCTTTCTGTACCATTTGCCCGATGGAGTGTTCTTAAAGAATTGCTGGTTTTCGCGGAATATGGCTGAAACAATATACAGCGGAATGCTTTTTCGTTTCAACTCCGAAATGTAAAAGTACCAGTATTCGTACTTTACAAAAAACACCTTTTCGGGATTAAGTATGTTGATAAACTGCCGCGCATTCTTTTTGGTGTCGAGCGGAAGGTACATTACGATGTCTGCCTGGTCGTAGTTTTTCCGGATCTCGTATCCTGAAGGCGAGAAGAAAGTGAGCGCGATCTTGTATTCCGGCAAACGTTGTTTTATTTCCTCAATAATTGGTCGCCCTTGCTCAAACTCTCCCAGTGAAGCACAGTGAATCCAAATGTAGCGGGCATTTGAGTCGACCTTATTTTTTAGCGCTTCTTCCCAGTTTTTACGGCCGGCTACGAATTGTTTGGCCTTGGTATTGAATAAGGCAGAAACACGAATGATCAATCCGTAGAAAAAAATACCCAGTTTGTAAATTGCTGTCATTGGTAGTGGCTTAAAAGAAACGTCTGATTTTTAAATATTCAAATATCGTAATGTTCATCAGGTGCAGCAGAAAGAAGTAGGCCAAATCTTCCACCGGAACAGTAAAAATATGAATATTGATGATGTGTTCGCTGTTAAACGAAATTACCGGAAGTGCGGTTAATATGCCTCTCAGAATTAAAAATGGAACAAGTGCCGCAACGTAGGAGAGGTAAAACTTCGGAAAGTTCTTTTTAAAGTTATTTCTGAAAGTGGTGTAGCCAAAATAAATGGTCAGCAAAAAGAAGGTGAAAAAAGTATACAGGTTTTTCCGGTAGAAATAGGCGATAAGCGCAAAAACAACCAATAAAACCAGTGTTAATGCCACAAAAATATTGGGTTGATTAAAGCGTATAAGCTTTTGTTGCAAAATTTCGTAGATGTACAAACTAAAGAACGGGACCACAAAAAAGAAAAGCCATTCTTCAATGGGGAGACCGTTTAATGTTTCACCCAAAATATATTTAGGATTGAAGGTCCATATCCCGATTTCGGTAAATCGCATGTCCCAGATAATAAAAATGACCGCGGGAAAAATCATCGCCGGCAAAATGTATTTTAATTGGCCGATGTAGCCGTCGCGCCGCCAAATGCTGATTCCTGCAGTAGCCAGTGTGACAGCGGCGAGTAAAATCACGTAAATAAAGTTCCCAATCCCCATAAAATCGAATTTGTGTCAAAGGTAAAAACTAAAACTTTTCCGCATTATTTTTTAAGGTATTTAATGGAATCGATATTTTTAGGTTTTGGTGTCTGAAATCTGAGTAACAAACTGATATTATGAGTCATTTAATGTCCTTAGTTCTAGCCATACTTTTTATAACATCATTTGCGGCATCTTTGCAGGATGAGATGCAGGCGCATCATTTTGAAAAGGTAAAGGCAAAAAGTAACTCTGAATTTTTAAACAGTTTGGGAGTTGTTTCCTCGGTATCGAGACGTGGAGAAACATTGAGCGGCACCATTGAATGTATTGAATATACTGCTTTGCGATGGATTCGTGCAGGTTACGAAAGTGATATTCCGGTAGACGATTTGCTTGAATTAAACCGGGTAACCGGAGTGAAATTCAGTTATGGTTTGTTAAGTGGAGGATCTGATATTGAACGGCTTATTAACGGGGCCAAACCACTGGCCGAACAAGAGGCTTTGATCGCCATTGAAGGTGCTAACGAACCCAATAATTGGGAGGTTAATTATAAAGGAGAAAATGGAGGCGGGTCAAAATCATGGATTCCCGTCGCCAGACTTCAGCAAGATCTTTACAAAAGGGTGAAAAGCGAGCCGGTTTTGCAGGAAATCCCGGTATGGTCGATTTCAGAGAACGGCGCCCAGACCGACAATACGGGATTGCAGTTTCTTTCAATTCCTTTGAACGCCGGAACTTTGATGCCCGCCGGCACGAAATATGCCGATTTTGCCAATTGCCATAACTACATCACTCATCCTTCGTGGCCGGGCTTGCACGATAATCAGACCTGGCGAAGTTCGGGCTCGGGGAACGACGTTCCGGTTGACGGACTATATGGCAACTATGGCAAAACCTGGCGTAATAAGTTTAAGGGCTATTCTGAAGCTGAACTGGATAGTTTACCCCGGGTAACAACCGAAACAGGGATTGCTGTTGGGCAGGATGATGTTGTTACGGAAGAGCTGCAGGCGAGATTGTATCTCGATTTATACCTGTCGCAATTTAAACGGGGATGGAAGTACACCGCCATTTATTTATTAAAAGGCCGTGCCGATGAACCCGCACATGAGGCTTTTGCTTTTTATAAACTTGATTATACGCCTAAGAAAGCGGCAGATTACCTGCATAATTTTACCCGAATTTTAGCTGACGACAAAGAGACTGAGGAGCCCGGCTGGCTGGAGTACAAGCTTTCAAATCATTCCGAAAATATTCACGATTTACTTTTGCAAAGAAGCGACGGTGTTTATCAGCTGGTTATCTGGGGCGAAAACTTTGTAAGTCCGGCCGAGCGAATAAAGGTTACTTTTGGTACGAAGCCACAAGGCATAAAAGTTTACAATCCAATTTCAGGAACAGCACCGATCGGACTTCTTACAGATGTTAACGAGGTTAAGCTGGAGCTTAGCAATCACCCTTATATTTTAGAACTGGAAGAATTGGAATAGCCAGAAAAGTTTGGCTACGCCTAATGTTATGCTATCATAGATTGGGAATAAGTTGAATTAAGCAGGATTTCGTATTAGCATTTGATTTTGTCATTACAATCTGCAAGAATTAAAAGTATTTTATTGGTACTATTAATTTAATTATATTTATGGTTGTTTATTAAACCATTGTCACTAATAAATTTAAACCACCATGAAATACGCGTTAACCTTACTATGCACGTCCTTTTTTGTGATAACTACTATTGCACAATCCAATGTAAATGTACAGCCATTGATTAAGAACGGAATAGCCCCAAAAATTAAGATGGATAGCACTATTTATAGCTATTACTCTAATAGCAAAGAAGAAATGGTTTCTGAAGGCAAGCAAGAATATTATTATGACGAACAAGGTAATGAGCTTGTCCGCTTTGTTTATGCATTCGATGGTGAAAATAACATCTGGAAGAAAAATAAGAAGTGGGAGAGTGAATATGATGCAACTAATAAATTAACAGTTGTGTTGCAGTATAAATGGAATAGCGATAGTGCCGACTGGATAAATGAATTCAAACAAGAATTCGGATACGACACGAACTTGAATTTGATTTCTATTAAAAGTTATTCCTGGAGAACTAATCCCTACAATGGCACGGAACTTTACAACTGGATTGGATTAGAAAAGTTTGAATACGAATATGATTCAAACGGGAATAAGTTACTTGATTCAGAATATGAATGGAACCTGGCAAATAATGATTGGGAAGGTGTGTCAAAACTGACTTTTTCTTTTGATTCGGCCGGAAATCAAACTTTAAGGACAAAATTTTCCTGGGGAGGGATTAGCTTTGAGGAAGGCCAATGGATATATGGTTGGCGCGAAGATCGTCAATACGAGAATAAATACAATTCATTGAATTTGATAATGGAGGCCGTGGAGCGTTATTGGGCGACAGAATGGACCAATCAGTATAAAGATGAATTTGCTTATAATTCCAAAGGAGAGATAAAACAACATACACGATATAGCTGGAATTATAATTCAATAAGCTGGAGAGCGATAGAAAAGTATGAACTTGTATCGGATACCATTAATCGTAAAGCTGTAGCAACAAGTGCTCAGTGGTATGAAAGCGACAGCACCTGGCACATACTTATTAAAAGTGAAATAGAGCTGGATGAAGAAGGAAATACTATTAAGCAGGTAGACTGGAATTTCGATTCTTCGCTTGACAGTTTAGTTTTTCAGAAAAAAATGGTTTCAGAATATGATTCAAATGGAAACCGAACCTCTTATATTGAATCTGGTTGGGACAAAACTATTAATGACTGGAAATTTGTGTTTCAGGAAGAGACCTCATACGATTTTGAAAGCAGAGTTACTTCTCTTGCTCGATGGCATTGGAAAGCAGATTCGGGGATGTGGATAGGTTGGGAGAAGTTTGAAACTATATATGATGATTCCGGAAATATAGTTAGGAGCTTAAAGTATTTATGGAATTCAGATGCAGGTGATTGGATTAGTGATTGGAGAACCGATTTTGAATTCGATACCTCTGTTTCATTCTCCAATCTGGTTTTGCCAAATTATTGGAAGGTGGAAAGAAAAATGGAATATGAACTAGATTTTGAAACAGCATATTCCTATGATAGTGTTTCAGCAAGTTGGAAGGTTAAAAATGAGACGAAACATTATTATTCAGGTTTTGTTGCAAATGGTCTGAATGAAGAAGTTTTGGGTCAGTTGTTAATTTATCCCAATCCGACGGATGATTTCATTTATATTTCGAATGTTTCTGGTCCGGTGCAGATTGACTTGTTCGCCATTAGTGGTGAAATGTTAATGAGTACGGAAATCAACAGTGAAAAAGCCGTTTCTGTAAAACAGTTTAAGCCGGGCTTATACATTTACAGAATAAGTAGTAACAATACTTTAAAGTCCGGAAAAGTTATCATTCAATAAATTGCCCGCAATCTGGTAGTAAATTTATCCGATTCGAAACCGGCTAAATATTAGAAAAGTTTGGCTACCCGCTCAATTACTTCGTCTTCACCTGGATTGATGTCGAATACAATTTCAGGTTTCAGGTAGAACAATTCATTTTCGGTTTTGAATTTTTCTTCGCCGCCGCCTGTAATATTCAGCATAATCAGGTCGTCCTTTTTAACCAGGCCCGATTTGGCAGCATCAATTAAAGTGGCCGTTGCAATTGCCGAAGCAGGATGAATGTCGTTGCCTTCAAGTTCGAGGAACATTCGGGCCGCTTCGTGGGCGTGTTCGTTGGAGGCCAGCAATACGTCGCCGCCGGCATCTTTTAAGGCATCGTACAAACCTCCGGCAATCGGGTATGGCGGCTTCCGGTTCGAAAGCACTTTGGCAATGATTTCTTCCACTTGTTTGCGTGCCAGGTCATCATCCAATGGCAGCATGTGGCGCGAGTCGGCTTTCCATGCATCGTGGATGGGTTTGAACGGCAGGTTTTGCGAAATCATCAGTTTCATTTTATTCGAACCAAAACGTCCGTCTTCAATCAGGCGGAGGTTGGCTTCCCACGCAGCAATAGCGCCGGTTCCGCTGCCAATAGCCTGGAAATAGTAGTCAGGAATTCGTCCGATTGTAGTTACGGCAGACAAAGTTGTGGTGGCCATCCCGTCGCGGCGGGCTACGTTTTTGGCACCGCCCTCGGCAACAAAACCTTCCATTCCGGCAACAATGTTCGAGAGGTGAATGGCATCGAAATAGTCGCTTCCCGATTTGCTGCAAATCAGTTTAACGCAGTCGTTAATTGGCTCCTCGAACCAAAGAGCGCCAATATTGTCTTCGGGAACGCAAATCAAAAGTGGTATATTATTTTCGGAACAAACCTTGGCAAAAGCACGCGACGTATTGCCGGCTGATGCCACAACAAGCACTTTATCCATTTCGGGAGTCATTCTTCCGCAAACCGAATAGGCTTCGGTTTCTTTGAAGGAGCAGGTACTCATGTTCGTGCCTTTTTCAGGCCAGTAGCCGCTAAAAGTGATCCAAAGATTTTCGAGCCCAAGTTCCTTCGCCAGTCCTTCGCTTTTGTATGTTACCGGAGCCGACGAACCTTCCAAAACACGTCCTATTGGCAACCAGTCGGCAAACTTGTAAAGCCCCCACGAGTCATCTTTTACATCAATCTGCTTTTTATCGTAGATGGCACGGATGAGGCTCGGTTCCATTTCGCCTGGAGCATCAAGTGTCCAACCTTCGTCCTTAAACTCTTTTCCGGACTTAAACGATTTCAGAATGTATTTCGTGGGCGAAAAACCTTTCATCATTGTTGTCAGTTTTTGTGAACCACAAAAGTAGAAAATGCAAGCAGATTACAAGGGAAAATTTTTAAATCTGCTATCTAACAGCATTTTTCTGCACCCTGTTTCAGCAAAAAGAGCGTGTTCTGAAATTGGGCATTCAGCTTATTTGGATTAATTATTTATTGCGGTCTATGCTTTTAAATATGAGGAAGATAGATTTTCTTTAATGAAGAAATTCGGCAAGTAGAAAAGCCGGGATTCGAAAACCTATAAACCATGAACTGGAAAAAACTTGTTATCACGGTCTTCAGAATGGCCATTGGCTGGCATTTTTTTTACGAAGGCATTTCAAAATTATTTATTGCAGACTGGAGTGCTACATCATACCTGAGTCATTCAACCGGACCGTTTGCCGGATTTTATCATTGGATGGGAAGTTCGGAGGCCTTGCTGAACGTGATCGATCCGGTGAATATTGCTGCTTTAATTCTGATCGGGCTGGCTTTGTTCCTTGGCGTTTTTGTCCGTTTATCGGCCGTTGGAGGCGTGGTTTTATTGCTGCTTTATTATTTTGCTTATCCGCCTTTTGGTGGTATACTGGCGAGCGGTACAGAAGGTAATCTGTACATCGTGAACCGAAATTTACTGGAAGCACTTGCGCTCTTGTATTTTGTTTTTGTGACCGAAAAAGGATGGGGAGTTTACGCTTTGTTTCATTCAAAAAAAGAAAATACAGAGGGAGCTATAAATGTTGAAACTTCGAATTCGAGAAGGGAGGCGCTTAAAAACCTGGCTGCTATTCCCGCACTTGGAGTTTTAGGAATCGGAGCTTTTCGAGATCAGAAATCATTTGGCGTTGACACACTTTCGGGGGCAACCATACAGGTTGGCGGTGTAGATATTAAGGAACTGAAGAAGCCTGTTCCGATGGGAAAGATTGGACCTCATGAGATCAGCAGATTAATTGCCGGCGGTAACCTGATTGGTGGCTGGGCACATTCGCGCGATCTACATTATGTGCCTTCCCTGTTCAGGGCTTACAACACCGAACGCAAGATTTTTGAGACGCTGATGCTACTCGAAAAAACAGGGGTGAATACTATCAATATAGGGTTCCCGACCAACGAATTGATGGCGAAATACAAAAAGGTCACGGGCAGCAAGATCAAGGTGATTTCGCAGGTGCACCCCGACATGGAAAAGAAAGATTACTTTGTAAACATCGACAAAGCAATCGATCTTGGTGTCGATATTGTGCAGGTGCAGGGGAACTGGTGCGACTGGCTGGTTCGTGATAACCGCCTCGATGTAATCGAAAAAATGCTGGACCGAATCCGTACGCAGGGTTACACCGCTGGATTGGCTTCCCACACCGTTGATTCGTTGATTGTTTGTGAAGAGAATGGCATTGTTCCGGATTATTACATGAAGACCATGCACCACGACAATTACTGGTCGGCTCACCCACGCGAAAACCGCGTTCCTTTTGAAGTGGACGGGAAAAAGTTTGCCGATCACAATAAATTCCACGACAACTGCTTTTGCCTGTTCCCCGACAAAACGGTGGAGTTTGTGCAACGAGCCACTGTTCCTGTTATGGGATTTAAAGTACTGGCCGCCGGTGCCATTCAACCCGAAGACGGTTTCGAATGGGCTTTCCGCAACGGCGCCGACTTTATTTGTGTGGGCATGTTCGATTTTCAGGTGGTGCAGAATGCCAACATCACCAACGATGTATTGGACAAACTGCAGGGCCGCACCCGTAAATGGTTTGGTTAGTACCTGAATCCGCCTTCCGGCACCTTATTAAACCTGCGGTTCATTTGGTGCTTCCTGTTTAAATAAATTTCCATTACATAACGCCCTTCTTCCAAATGTCGGAGATCGATTCCGGTTTGGGCATCCTTCAGGTTGGTGTATTCATGGCTTTCAATATATTCGCCATCTTTTGTTATGCGAATTGAAATCGTAGAAGGCTTATTCGTCGATGTATACAAAGTCGCGTAATCCTTTATCATTCGTGGATAAAGGTTTGCTGAGAAGTACGGAATCGTTGTGTCTACTTTGGCTTCGCTATCGGCTTTAAACGCATAAAACTGACCATTGCCGCAATCGCTTTCAAAAAGGTGGATGATGTTGCCATCGGTATCTTTCAGGCGCAGTCTTCCGTATCCGGCCTCTGCCATAAACCAGAATTCCAGGCCGTCGCCGGCAGTGTCAACCAGTTGCAGAAAATAACTGCCGTCCTCTAAATGTAAGGTGTCAATGTAAGTTGTTGCTGAGTCAAGTGTTTCGGGAGTTTTGGCATAAAGCGTATCGTACGAACTGTTTACAAGGTGCAGCCAGTTGTCTTTTGGCCGGTTGTTGGTCATGAGTTCAACAACAATATCAGTAGGAATTGTAGGAATACCGTCGAACTCAACTTCCATATTGTTGTCGCCATCCCACTCGTCTTCAACGCCATTTGGATTGTTTAGCGTTACCGAAAAGGCATTGACTCCGTTGTTAGAATCAATTTCGCCCGGTAAGGTGATGACGGCAGCTTCATAGAAACCTAAGCTGCCTTCCCATTTATAATGCTTTTCCGCAAAACCAACAGTTTTATACACAATATCCAGACTGGTCAGTTCTTCTTTGCCAAGGTTCCGAACCTGAATGATCGGGCTAAAACCTCTTGGATTAAAGCGGTTGAAATTGTCCTTGTTATTCGGAGCAATAATTTCCTCGATACGAACATCGTTGGTGTTATTTGGCTCAGCAAACTCGAAGAAATACGAGGTGATCTGTTCTTTTGGTTGCTGGATATTGTTTGCGGTGAATGGCTCCATGTCCAGATCGATGGTGTGTTTCTTTTTGGTAAGCGGAACATCAATCACATCGGCAATTTGCAGATCGCCGGGGCACCAGTAGCCACGGTCGAAGATCCACGTTCCTCCCTGAGGATAAAGCGGATTATCGCCACATTCTTTCCACATGTCACGATGATCAACAACCTCGCCATCAAAAACGAGTTCGCGCCAGCGGCTGCAAAATTCGCTACAGCCACTCGGGCGGTCCATTCCGTGGCCGGTATGTTGAATACGAAAGCGTCCGAATGCCGCTCCGTCCGATTTTTTTACAGTAATAGCTGCCAGTTGTTTTTCAATCGGATTTTCCGGGTTTCCGTACTGAAAGTTGCCGTTCCACATTTCTTTTACCGAAATGTAATCGGCTACCTGTGGCCCGTAAGTTATATCGAAATCGATGGTGAGGTCCCAGCCCAGATCCGGAGATTCGTAGCCCGAATGGATGTACTCAATTTCAACACTATCGCGTAAAAATGCCTGGAAATCTGTCACATCAACACTCCAGGTATAACTCCAACCTTCTTTGAAATTACTGCCATAAGGTGTAAGCATTCTTCCAATTTCGAAGTTGATGTTTTTACCGTTTACACCACCCTGACGGAGTATTTTAACCCGGTCCATATAATCCCAGTGTGCAATTTTGCGGTCTTTCGGATAGGCCAAAGTAAGGTTCATAACCACGCGGCGAACTTCTTTGTCGGGTGAAGGAAAAACACCCCACTCGACAAAGCTTTTTACGCCTTGCGAAGGATCGGTATTGATCAGTAATTCGTTGTGTGTTACAACCTTGTTTTGGGCAATTGCCGCCTGGATGGCAAACACGGAAATGATGAGTAGTGCAATATTTTTCATCTTATTATTATGCGTATTATTTTAAAATCAATTGAATGTCCTGTGCGCTGTCGTTGTTGGTTTGAATGGTGAACGACTGGTTGATGCCTTGTTCCGGGTGGGTAACAACAAAGCTGTATTCCATGTTCTTTTTTAATTTGAATTGAAGGAATTGGTTCATGTCGTCGGTTTTTCGAGGCGAGTAACCGAAGTTAACAGCTTTATCCCCGTTCATAACATCTACGCGACAATTGAGTCGCGATTCGCTTTTTGAAGTATCCGGATTGTCAAAAACAACAACGTTAGCCAGGCACTCGTCGTCGGCTAGTTTGCTGCCCTTTATCGATTCTTCGTAAAGATCGATGTAGCGTTTAGTAACGTTGACACCATATGCAAAGCGTTCCGGTTTATTATCTCCACCTCTTTCTTGCATGCGTTCGAAACGAGATTTCACATCCTCGGGTAATTTGTTCAGATCAACCACTTCGTTAACACTGCCATCGGGTGCAGCATAGTAAGGCATTCCGGTTGGTTTGTACGAAGCGGCATAAATCCAGTGCAGCATATTTTCAGGATCGGCTTTGCCGGCATCGGCAACAAACCACGATTTATCAAGTGTGTCGGGATAATATTCAATAAAATGCCAGTGTCCGTCAATCCATACTTCGCTCCAGGTATGGTTGCCTTTGTAGTTGGTCCACATCGCAGTTCCTGCCAGTCGCGACGGAATTCCAACAGCACGGTAGGCATCGGTCAGTAAAATGGAGAGGCCGGTGCAGGTTGCCATGTGTTCTTTCATGGCCTGGAAAGGGCTGATATCGACGCGCGAACGTTTGGTGTTGTATGCCACATCCACCTCTTTTTCAATGTTCCGGGCCACAGCCATCAAAGCATCTACCATGTTGTCCTTATCATCGACATACTTGGCGAAACGTTCGTAAAAATCCGGGCGCCAGTTGTCACGAACCTCCGAAATATTAGCATAAGGAAGCACTTCATTCAAGAAAATTGAATCGGGGAGTGCAGCACACCACGAATATTTTTCACGCGCTTTGTAAGCGTATTCCACATTTTCGAGTAAGAAATCGGCTTTTAAACTGCTTAAGTCGCTCTCGGGCATGTAACTGATCAAAAAGGCCATTCCTTCCTTTTGTTCTTCAGGGCTTTCTGCCAGTGCCTTCTGAAGTTCCGGGGCATTATCTCCTGCTTTTACAAATGCTGAATCCAGCAAGGTGTGGTATTCTGTGGGAACTCCTTGGTATTTTGATTGGCAACTCATCAGTGCCATTACCAAAAATGCGAATGTGAAAAATCTGTTCATGTCGAGTTATTAAAAAATTTTAATAATGCACAAATCTACTACAAAAAAATTAATTTGTCAGTAATGAACAGATCTTTGAGAAGAAGATAAAGGTGTTCTCAAAAAATTAAAAGGCCTTGTTGTCAATCATTTGCTGAAACATTTCGTTCAGCGAATCTTGTAACGGACGGTATTCAATTTTCAACTCCCTTTTGCTTTTTGAATTGTCAGCTTTCCAGGGCAAACCGATATTTTGTGTAACGTATTTACGTGTGATGCCTTTATTGATTGCTGGTCCTACTAACCAGATCACCCATTTAAGCATGGCTTTTTTCGGGATCGGATAATCGCTGCCATATTTTGGCCTGAGTTGGGCTGCCATTTCAGTAAAGGAAGAATTGTGACCGGAAACAATGTGTCGTCCGGAAGCTTCCGGAATAAAACCGGCATTGAAGTGAGCCAGTGCAACGTCGCGGACATCAACAACACCCATCCCTATTTCCGGGGCTCCTGCTTTCATGGAACCGTTGCCAAACTGTCGGATAATGTTGAAGCTTTCTGAGGTAACAGCATCGGGATTTATGGCAGGTCCTACCACCAAACTTGGATTAATCACCACCAGATCCCAGCGGTTTTGTTCTTTGCTGATACGCCAGGCTTCCTGCTCGGCAATTGTTTTCGAATACGAGTATGGCTGATGTTTCAATGAAGAACTGGTATTCCATATTTCCTCGGTGAAAACGCCATTTGGCGTGTTTTTTAAGTCGGCATTGTCGCCATAAATTGCTGCGCAACTACTGGTGAGTACCACGCGCTTTACCGATGGAGTGCGGTTGGCTTGTTCAAGTACATTTCGCGTACCAAGTTTTGCAGGGTCGATCAGTTCTTTTTGTGGATCTTTCACTTCCATCGTAAATGGCGAAGCAGTGTGAAAAACAAGTTCACAACCTTTCATGGCTTCTGCATATGAACCTTCTTCCAGCAAATTGCTTTTAAAGTATTTAATGGTGCCCTTTGTTTTTGCCGCTATTTCATCAAGGTATTTTAGTTTTTTCGTGTTGTTGGGATTACGAACTGCAGCGTGTACAGTCAAACCTTCTTCTAAAAGTTTTTTTACTAACCAACCGGCAACATAGCCTGTTGCACCGGTTACCAAAACCGGCTTTGTTCTGTCAATTGTTTTCATGATTTTAAAAATATTTGGTGTTAATTATTGTATCCATTTCATCATATCGAGCCAAAAATGTTGACCAAGGCCAACTGTGAAAATAAAAAAGCCCAGTGCGCCATGTAAAATGCTAACAAACAGTACACTTTTTGTTTTCTGATAAACCAGTGCTAAATAAATTCCGGCAAAAAATGTGAGCACCAGCGACAGCACACTGAAATAGACAATGTGCGCAAAACTAAAACTGACAGCGCTAGCCAAAACCATTGCCGTTGTTGTTTTAAAAAGCGGTTTGTAGCGCATAAACAGAAATTGCCTGAATACAACTTCCTGGGCATAGGCCGAAAATGTGGGATAGAAGAAAAACATGGCGATCCAGATTTTCCAGTTACCACGCGGTAGATTAAACAAATTCCCGGGTTCAAATATCCACACAAAAATGGTAAGCAAAATACCTATGCCCAAAACGATAAATCCCTGGGTGATCCACATTTTTTTAGAGATATTGAGCCTGATCAGATCGCGTATCCGAAATTCCTTTTGTTTCAGGAAATACAGTGTTAAGCCCACCAGTACAGGAAGCAGCACCGCACTGGGATGAACGATGTTGCTGTCGAAAAACAGTAGTAAGGGAATGCCGAAGAACAACAGTATGAACTCGGCCGCATATACTATTTTTCGTGTACCCGTTTTCATTGGACATTGGATAAAGCGATGATGTCTTTTGGTCGTAAAATAGTGGTGCTGTAACCGTGCTGCACCGAATTGATCATAGCCAGTCCCACTTGTGTTGTGTTAACAACACTGTTTGGAGCCAGGGCCTTTATCAGTTTCACCAGCCACATAAAGTAGTCGTACATAAACTGATAGCCTTTTGTTCTCGATTTTATTCCCCTTAAAGGAATTATGGCACCAGGCCGAAACATAAATGCCTGTTTAAAACCCATATTTATCAGGTCGTTCTCCGTTTTGCCTTTTACTCTTGCCCACATCGACCGGCCTTTTTCAGTTGAGTCGGTTCCTTCGCCCGAAACATAGGTAAAAGTCAAATCGGGGTTATTTTTGTACAACACTTTGGCCAGGGCAATGGTATAATCGTAAGTAACTTTTTTGTATTCCGCTTCCTTCATTCCAACCGAACTCACTCCCATGCAAAAGAAACAGGCATCGTATCCATTCAATTCTTCTGAAAGATTTGAAAAATCAGAAAAGTCCTTGTGAATGATTTCCTTTAATTTTGGATGCTGCATTTCAAGCGGATTTCGTCCGATTACCAAAGCCTCTTCAACATCCTGGTGATCCAGGCATTCGAGCAGAACTCCTTTGCCAACCATTCCGGTGGCACCTGTAATAATTACCTTCATGATTCAACGGGTTTTAGTTTTAATAGTACAATTTCGCTTTTTGTGCCCACACGCATCGGTGGTCCGAAAGTGCCAACTCCCTGCGAGGTGTAAATTCGCGTTCCTTTATAAGCGTGCAATCCTTTGTTGTATTTATAAACCATTCCTACAACAAAGTTGAACGGGAAGAGTTGTCCGTTGTGGGTATGACCAGCCAGATAGAGGTCGACGCCGTGCTGATTCGCGTATTCAATACCATCGGGACTGTGATGCAGCAATACAGTTGGTTGTTCAGGAAAAATATTTAGTTGATCGAGTACCGAACGCATACTTGGCTTTTTGCCGGTTCCGTGCATTCCGGGATCTCCGTCATCGGCGCGCATGTGGTTGAGCCCGATGATCTGAATCTGGTTAAAATGAGTGACTTCATTCTCGAGAACCGTAACCCCAATTTCACGAAGATTTTGTTTTACTTCCTCAGCTCCCGAGTAACCATCGTGGTTTCCTTCCACAAAATAAACCGGAGCTTTCAGTTGTTTCAATGGTTCCAGGCTTTTGCTGTTCAGCCTGATCCTCCCATCGAAAAGATCGCCGGTAATAAACACCACATCAGGATTTTGAGCATTGGTTTTATCCACTATTTTTTGCAGTGTTTTCGGTCCCCAAAAATGCCCGATATGAATGTCGGAAAGATGAGCAGCTACAAGTTCGTTTTTTAGTCCTTTTATCGGGATTTCTACTTCGCTAATGCGACGGTATTGTGCATTTATAATTCCTCCGGCAGTAATAAGAACCGCCAGTGAAAGTGCCGAAATACCCAACAAACGTGGTACCGATTTTACGAAGACACTTATCAGATCGACTATGGCTACTGATATCAGAAGGTACAGCAAGAATCCCATTACAATGGAGGCCAGTATGTAAATCCAATTGGCAAATGTTCCCTGCGCATTGGTTGTGCTTATTATTCCCGCAATCATAAAAACGGTAAGCGAACCAAAGGCAACGTACAGGTAGCGGGTGCTGGTTAAATCAAAATAGAATGAGAAACGACGTGCCAGATAGATATTGGCACCTGACAGGATTCCCAGAAAGATAATTAGGAATATAATTGGAAGAAATTGTTTCATGGTAAATTTGTTTGTTATTAAACGTGAGTACTTACTTAATTGTTTGCTAAAAAATTAGAGATCGTACTTTTTCAATAGGAAAGGGATTAGTTTATCGGCATCGAGCTGCGAACCTTTTAACATAGCCGAAGCAATTCCATCGATAAAAACCAGTAAAAGATCGGCCTCCTGCTCGGGCGATTCGTAAGCTAATTTGCTGAATGCATGAACGAGTGCCATTTTTAACGGCTCCATTTTTTTGTCGCCGTTAATTTCCAGTTCCCATTTTAACTTGAACTGAAGTTTCCAGAAATCGTATTCCGAAACATCGACTTTATGCAGTATAGTAATGGTTTTTCGAATCACTTCCTTTGGTTCAGTTTCAAGTACGATGTCGGCAAACAGCGATTTGAACCTGCTTTCGCCTTCGTCGAGAATGGCTTGCATCAAGCCTTCCTTGTTTTTAAAATGCCTGAAAATTAGTCCTTCGGAAACGCCGGCAGCCCTGGCTACTTTACTGGTTGATGTGGCATGATATCCTTCCTGTGCAAAAAGTTGCAGGGCGGCCATCAAAATTTTCTCTTGTTTTTCTGTCATATTAAAAGTAAGTAATCGCTCACAAAGCTATGCAAATGAATTTGCTTTTCAAAATATATTTTGTCGATACCAAATAGTTTTCGACGACTAAATTCAACTCTAGTGAACAAAAGAGCATGAAAATCATTATCTTTTAGATACATCTAAATCGACAAAAATGAATTCTACGCAACAAAAAATTAAGCAACTTTTTATACTCGTTTTATTTTTCGTGTTTGCCGTTCAGGTGAAGGCACAGGATGGTGCAGCGCTCTATCAGCAAAATTGTGCTTCGTGTCATGGTGCTGATCTGAATGGTGGAAATGCCGCCAGTTTGATCGATGGAGTTTGGCAGTTTGGTGCCGAGAACAGTTATATCTATCGCAACATCAAATTTGGGATTACGCATTTGGGAATGCCTTCTTATGAGGCTACTTTGAACGATGGTGAAATTGGGGCCATTCTGAGTTACATCCGTGAGTCGGAAAAGCATGTTGGTGCTGTAAAACCGCCAATCGTTCACCAATCGGAAACCATGGATTACGACCTGAATGTTGAAATGTTTGCCGAGGGGCTGGAAATTCCCTGGGCGATCGATTTCTTGGATAAAAACACGGCTTTAATTACTGAACGGCCAGGAAGTCTGCGTGTGGTAAAAAACGGAAAACTACTGGCGGAAGCCGTGAAAAATACACCGGAGGTATTGCACGAAGGACAGGGTGGACTGCTTGATGTAGCTGTTGATCCGAATTACGACAAGAACGGTTGGATTTACCTGGCCTTTAGTCATGTACTGAAAAACAACGGAGAAGGACGTCCCGGTGCAATGACCAAACTGGTGCGTGGTAAAATTAAGGACAACACCTGGACCGACGAGCAGGTAATTTTTGAAGCGCCGCATGAAACTTACCGTACCACACGTCATCACTATGGTTGCCGCATTGTTTTCGATCCGGAAGGCTATTTGTACTTTGCAATCGGCGAGCGCGGTTACCAGGATATGGCACAGGATTTTACATTGCCAAACGGTAAGGTACATCGCATATATCCCGATGGCCGAATTCCTACCGACAATCCCTGGTATAATGAGCCGGGATCGATCAAATCGTTGTATTCACTTGGAAACAGAAATATTCAGGGGATGGCCGTTCATCCTGTTACCGGAGAAGTTTGGGCTACCGAGCATGGTCCGATGGGTGGCGATGAACTGAACCTGATTCAGGCCGGAAAGAATTACGGTTGGCCGGTGATTACTTATGGTTTGAATTACAACGGAACCATTGTTTCGGATCTGACTCGAAAAGAAGGTTATGAACAACCGATTTTTTACTGGAAACCATCAACGGCCTTGTGTGGACTTGATTTTTACAGCGGAGATCTGTTTCCGAAATGGAAGAACAAACTACTGGTGGGTGCACTTAAATATGAACAGGTGAGTTTACTCGATATTGAGAATGACCGCGTGATGCACGAAGAAGTCATTCTAAAAAACCAGGGGCGTGTTCGTGATGTAAGCACAGGCCCTGATGGTGCCATTTACGTGGTGTTGAATAACCCGGGTACGGTTCTTCGGCTAACTCCCAAACAATGATGACGAACGCATTTCGAGCTCAGGATAAATAAACTCTTTTATAGCCTCGGGACTGTTGCCAACGGCGTTTTTACCCCGGAGTTTTCTGACGGTGTGTGCTTTTAGAATGCCATCTTTCGCCGGCACAATCATTTTTTTGATTTCGGTGTCGCTTCCGTTCAACCAGTCATCCGCCGTTGCCTCATCAAGAATAAGTGGCATTCGGGCTTCCTTTAGTTTGGGATTGTTATGGATTGTGCGCATCAACTGGTTAGCTTTGGTGGTAACGATGGTAAACGAATTTACGATCTCGCCGGTTTCGCGGTTGGTCCATTCGTCCCACAAACCACCCAAAACAATAGGCTCGCCATCAACACGCTGAATGTAGTACGGGTAGGTATTTCCTTTAAAATGATGGTGTTCGAAAAATCCATCGATATAAATGATGCAACGTTTCGATTTAGCAGAAGTTTTAAACGAAGGTTTTTCAAAGATACTTTCGCCACGCGCATTTATGGTTTTGTTCCAAATGTCGAGCTGTTGTTCGGTGTTTTTTACCCAAAAAGGAATTAATCCCCAACTGGCTACAACCGGTATTTCAGAGCTTTCGCTGGTATAAATCAGCAATTTGGGATGGTCGAATCCTGAAACATGGAAAAACTCATCTTCCAGAAAAGGGCGGAATTGTTCGATGAGCATTTGAATGGCTTCTTCATTTCCATAATGCCTGGCCCGTTTCAGGGCCGCCTCAACTTTTGCTTTTATATCGTAACACATATTTTTTGAACAGGTATTGTACGAATTTCGAGAATATTCCCCGAATCACAAAATTGAAGGATGCTGAGCGTTAATTCCTTGATTTCTGAGCGTAACAGCAAGGATTCGGTTTCAGAAAATCCCCTGAAAAAATTATTATTCGTAAGTTTGGACCAGCAGAAAAATCAAATCTTTCGATTATGAAACCAAGGCTGTCATTTCTACTTTTTATACCCATTTTATTTCTGTCGTGCACGCAACACCTGGAACCGGAAAAGGAACTTGATCCGTCGTTGATGTTGTGGTACGATAAACCCGCTGAAAGCTGGATAGAAGCCTTGCCGGTTGGAAACGGAAGACTCGGGGCGATGGTTTTCGGAGGAACGGCAAATGAAACGATTCAGTTTAACGAAGAAACATTGTGGACTGGTCAGCCCCACGATTATTCCCATGAAGGTGCTTCAGAAGTTTTGAATAAAATGCGGCAACTGCTTTGGGCCGGTAAACAGGGCGAAGCCCAGAAATTGGGTAACGAGCGTTTTATGTCGCAACCACTGGGACAATTGTCGTACCAGCCGTTTGGAGATATTTTGCTGAGTTTCCCGGGGCATGAGAGTGCGACAAATTACAAGCGGGAGCTGGATCTGGAAGATGCCATAGCAACAGTTTCATACGATGTAGACGATGTAAAATTCAAACGCGAAATTTTCTCATCCTGTCCTGATCAGTCGCTGGTGATTCGTTTGAAAAGTTCAAAAACAAACGCACTTAATTTTTCACTTGGGATGAATTCTCCGCAATATGTTTTTGACGTGATTGTGGATGGAGATCAACTAATTTTAAAGGGAAAAGCGAATAATTACCCGGAAGATAAAGTACGGGCAGGAGGTGGTTATCCTCCCAGCTTACTCAGTTTTGAAGCCCGCATAAAAGTGGTGAACGAAGGTGGTGGACTTGTTGAAGAAGAAGACAAAATCAGAATAACAAATGCAAATGCTGTAACGCTTTACCTGGTGGCAGCTACCAGTTTTGTGAATTACAACGACATTAGCGCTGATCCTGCAGAACGCTGCGAACACTATCTCGACCATCTGCAAGGGAAATCTTATGAACAGGTTAAAGCTGATCAAAATGCGGATTATCACAAGCTTTTCAACCGAGTAAATATTGATCTTCCACAATCTGAAATTTCAAAGCGACCAACAAACGAACGACTTGCTACTTTCAAGGAAGATGAAGATCCAAGTTTGGTTGCCTTACTTTATCAATACGGGCGCTACCTGTTGATTTCTTCTTCGCGGCCGGGTACTCAGCCAGCAAATTTGCAGGGAATCTGGAACTACCAGCTCTCTCCTTCGTGGGACAGTAAATACACCATCAACATAAATACAGAAATGAATTACTGGCCGGCTGAGATTACCAACCTGCCCGAGCTGACTGAGCCGCTTATTGAAATGGTGAAAGATTTGTCGCTTACCGGTCAGGAAGTGGCTAAAGAGCATTACGACATGGATGGTTGGGTTGCGCATCACAACACCGATATCTGGCGCGGAGCTGCTCCAATCAACAACGCCAATCACGGAATCTGGCCAAGCGGTGGTGCCTGGTTAAGTCAGCATTTGTGGTGGCATTACCAGTTTAACGGCGATAAAGAATTTTTGAAAGAAACTGTATACTCGATATTAAAAGAAGCTTCCCGTTTTTTTGCTGAATACCTGGTATCCGATCCAACTCATCCCGATTGGTTGGTTAGTGGACCGAGTAACAGTCCTGAAAATGGCGGTTTGGTAATGGCGCCGACGATGGATCACCAGATCATCAGAGAACTTTTTGCAAACACTATTGAAGCTGCGGAAATGGTGGGTGATGATGATGAACTGATAGCTGATTTGAAAGCGAAACGAGCAAGGATTGCTCCAAACCAAATCGGGCGTTACGGACAGTTGCAGGAATGGCTTCAGGATGTTGATGATCCGGAAAACGAGCACCGCCACGTTTCGCATTTATGGGGCCTGCACCCTGGGAGCGAAATTCACCCTTTAACCACACCTGAGTTGGCGGAAGCCTGCAAAGTTGTGTTGGCCCACCGCGGTGATGGTGGCACCGGCTGGTCGCGCGCCTGGAAAATCAATTTTTGGGCGCGGCTGCTCGACGGCGATCATTCTTTCCTTATTCTGAAAAACCTGATGGTTCCATCAATAAATCCTGAAACCGGGCGCGATGAAGGCGGTTTGTACACGAACCTTTTTGATGCTCATCCGCCTTTTCAGATCGACGGTAATTTCGGAGCAACCTCAGGAATAACTGAAATGTTGCTGCAATCGCATTTACGCGACGAAAACGGCGCTTTTTATCAGGATATTTTACCTGCATTGCCAGGTGCGTTTGCAAACGGTAAAATTTCAGGAATAAAAGGCCGCGGTGGTTTTGAATTTGAAATTGCCTGGGAGAATGGCGAACTAACATCTGTAACAGTTAAATCACTGCTAGGAAATCACTTGAATTTGAGATACGATGGAAAGCTCATCTCGCAGGAAACTTCAAAAGGCGGGAGTTATACTTTTAATTCTGATCAATTCAGCAAATAAATGAAAATAGGCGCGAAACATTATCACACCATTTGGTTAAAAGAAGATGATCAGCAGATAGTTCAAGTGATTGATCAGCGAAAGCTTCCTTTTCAGTTCGAAATTTATGATATGAAAACGGTGGAAGACGCTTATTTTGTGATTCGCGAGATGGTGGTTCGCGGAGCGCCATTAATAGGTGTAACTGCTGCATACGGCATGTACCTGGCTTTGCTGGGATTTTCGGAAGGCGACCTTGAACACTACCTGAAAAGTAAAGCCGATTACCTGAAATCGTCGCGACCAACCGCAGTAAACCTGGCTTTCGCGGTCGATGAGATGTTCGATTTCATCATCAATAACCTGGGAAGTCCTGAATTAATCCAGTTAACGTTAAGCAAAGCTCATGAGTTAAAACAACAGGAGATTGAGTTTGGAGAAAAGATCGGGGAAGCCGGCCTGGAAATTATCGAAGCAATCTACCAACGAAAAGGCGAAACCGTTAATATCCTCACACATTGCAATGCCGGTTGGCTGGCCTGCATCGACTGGGGAACTGCTACTGCACCCATTTATAAAGCGCATTTAAAAGGTATTCCGGTTCATGTTTGGGTCGACGAAACGCGTCCAAGAAACCAGGGAGCGCGTTTAACGGCTTACGAACTGGGCGAAGAAGGTGTGCCGCATACCGTAATTCCCGACAATACCGGAGGGCATTTGATGCAACACGGCATGGTGGACATGGTGATCGTTGGCAGCGACCGCACCACTGTTCGCGGCGATGTTGCCAATAAAATAGGAACCTACCTGAAAGCGCTGGCTGCAAAAGATAATGCGGTTCCGTTTTATGCTGCACTTCCATCTTCAACTTTCGACTGGGAGCTGGAAGATGGAGTCAGTGAAATCCCAATTGAACAGCGAAATGCTGAAGAAGTCTCACGGATTGAAGGCTGGGACGGAACACAAATTCAGTCGGTACAGCTTATCCCTGAAAAAAGTACGGTGGCCAACTTCGGGTTCGATGTAACTCCCGCGCGACTGGTAACCGGGTTGATCACCGAAAGGGGAGTGTGCCGGGCCGATAAACAAAGTATTTTAAAACTATTTCCTGAAAAACAGAAATGACAAAAATTGCGATAATTGGTGGTTCAGGTCTCGAAGATCCGGCCATATTGAAGGAACCAAAAGATGTGGTTGTGGAAACGCCTTATGGCGCGCCATCCTCAAGTTTTAAATGTGGAAAAATCGGTGGTGTGGAAGTGGCCATTTTGTCCCGTCACGATCGCGATCATTCTATTCCGCCAACGCAGGTAAATAACCGCGCCAATATTTGGGCGTTAAAAGAACTGGGATGTACCCACATTATTGTGACTACAGCCTGTGGTAGCCTGCGCGAAGAAATCGATCGCGGGCACATTGTAATCCTCGACCAGTTTATCGATTTTACCCGCCACCGCGATGTTACTTTCCATAGTAAATTTGAGAACGGCGATCTGAATCATACGCCAATGGCCGATCCTTTTAATGCCGATTTACGAAAAGTGCTGATTGAAAAAGCCGGTGAACTCCAACTTCCTTTTCATGAAAAAGGGACCGTAGTTACCATTGAAGGCCCACGGTTTTCAACTCGCGCAGAATCGAAAATGTTCCGCATTTTAGGAGCCGATGTAATTAATATGTCCACCGCACCGGAGTGTATCCTTGCCAACGAAATCGGAATTCCATACGCAGCAATAGCTCTAAGTACCGATTACGATTGCTGGAAAACCGATGAGGAGCCTGTTACCTGGGAGGAAGTACTTAAGGTGTTTAACCGAAATGTGGAGAATGTAATTCAGCTTTTGGTGGAGACGATCAAAAGAATTCAATAAAAGTGCTCCTGAACATTAAAACCATGTGAATTTTGGCACAGCGTTTGTTTTTACAACATTACTGCTTCAAAGCCATAAAGCAAGGTTATCATAACCGTTCAGTTAGTACTATTATAAAACCATCCAACCTAAGGTTGGTGAACAGTTTCCGGCGGCGTCTCACAAGGTGCCGCTTTTTTTTACTTTAATTTGAATGGTGTTTCTAACCGATTTTATCCCTGGTATTTAAACGATACTTTGAGTTTTACACGGTAGGCTTCAATCTTGCCGTCGTTCAAATGCATATCCATTTGACAAACTTCGGCAATTCTTAGGTCGCGTAAGGATTTTGAGGCCAGTTCAATGGCACTTTCTGCGGCTTTTTCCCATGATACAGGGCTGCTTCCCACAAGTTCAATGATTTTGTAAACGCTGTCTGGCATAACTTTTCATTTTTGGTTAATAAATCTGTAGCTGAATAAGTGTATGCGTTTACGTGTTCAATGCCGAAATGTTGTGGATTTTCGGGGAATTTGCTTTTGTCGAAGATAATTCGAAAATCAATACTTTCTGCGGGATTTTACTCAGATTCCTCTCTTCGATCGGAATGACAGGTCTTTTAGAAATGTAGGTTGTAAAACAGTGTAATTCTGAACGAAATGAAGTAAAAGAATCTTTTTAAAAACTGATCTATCCCAACGCCAGTCTTCCAATAACGACAAAAGAGGTCAAAACAAAAAGTACAATGTTTGTGATCATTTCCTGTTTCTCGCCCCGGTTAAAATTCGAGATAGCAGCAAATACCATAATGATTGCCAGTCCGGCGGCCGATAACGGAATTACAAGTTCGTGAATAGGGTACAGCCCGGGAAAGAACAATCCAAATCCACCGAGCGTTTCCAGAATTCCGATGGCTCTGACTTTTTTAGGTTCGTAATCGTTCACCCAATCCATGGCTTTTTGGAGCCGGTCCATACGTACCACAGCCTTTGCCAGTCCAACCGTAATAAATACTGCGGCTAAAAAAAGCTGAGCGATCCAGAGAAGAATATTCATAGATTTGTTAAATTAGGTTTGCAACATTTGTTACAAGTTCTACAAAATCAAATAACTAAAATTTGCCATGTCATTCAGCGAATTAATTAATAAACGTCAGAGTGTGCGAAAATATTTGCCGCGACCGGTGGAAAAAGAAAAAATCCTGAAAATTGTTGAGGCGGTTCATTTGGCACCTTCAGCCTGTAATTCGCAACCGTGGAAAATTGTTATTGTTGATGAGCCCGATTTAAAAAGTGAAGTGGCAAAAGCGACATTCAGTAAAAGCGTTTCGTTTAACAAATTTATTCAGGAAGCTCCGGTAATTGCCGTGTTGGTGATTGAGAAAGCACGCCTAATTACGCGAATTGGTGGCACTATAAAAAATCAGGAATATCCGCAATACGATATTGGCATCGCCGCCGAACATTTTAGTTTGCAGGCTACCGACTTGGGACTGGGAACTTGCATCGTCGGTTGGTTCGACGAAAAGAAAATCCAGCAGCTGCTGAATATTCCGGCAAAGCGAAAAATTGGATTATTGATTACTTTAGGCTATTCACCTGAAGATTACAAACTCCGAAAGAAGATCCGCAAACCCATCGATCAGATTTACAGTTTTAATTCGTACTCCTGAAAACTATTTTTCCAAAATCCAGATGCCCGAATCAGGATTTTTATCAAGAAATTCATTTTTGGCTGAAAGGGCTTCATCTTCCGTATCGTATTTACCGATTCCGACAATGTAAAAACTGCCGTATTTTCCAAGGTGGAACGGTTCGTAGCCATCTGCTTTTAGCGTTTGCAGGTAAGTTTCGGCATTTTCTTCAGCTTTAAAACTACCTCCAATTAGGTAAAATTTAGGCCCGGTTTCTTCAACAACAGGCTCCTGTTTTGGTAGTTCTTCTGCCTGAGAAATTGAATCGCTAACTTCAATTTGTGTCGAATCACTTATTGTAGAATCAATCACAGCAACCGGTTCAGGTTTTTCTTCAGGAGTGTTTAAAACCGTTTCTTTTTCCACCTGTTTTTCAGGTGTTTTGTCTTTCATAAGAATAAAAACAGAAACAGCGATCAGTGGTATCAGAATTACCAGCAACCAGATCCAGCCACCTTTTCGCTTCTTTTCTTCTTTTTCAGCGACCGGAGCTTCGGTAACAGGTGGAACAACTGCAACTATTTCTTCCTCCTCTTTTTCTTCGATAGGTTCTTCCCCGGCAATTTCCTCTTCTTCGGGCTGTGATTCTTCCTGTTCTTCCAACTCTTCCACTGATTCCTCAGCCGGCTGTTCTTCTTCCTGCGACTGCTCTTCTTCTTGCGGCAGTTCTTCAGAAATATCCGGCTCATCTATTTCCGGTTCAACAGGGACAACTACCGGAGGTACTTCTTCCGTCTGTTCTTCTTCGATTACTGCTTCCGGTTCTGCAGGTTCTTCAATTTCCGGTTCTTTTAACGAAGTAGCCTCCAGTCCGAACGATTCCAGCGAGTGACTTTTATCCTTTTCAGACATAAAAACCAATTCATTTTTTTCGTTGTAATAAAGTATTCCAAGATCTAAAAGTTCAACTTTCTCTCCCTTGTCGAGCTGGTAAAGAATGTTGTCGCGTTCCTTCTCTATTTTCTGAAGCGCTTCGAAATGCGAACTTCGCGTAGCTTCGGCTACATAACCAACGAGCAAGCCGTCGTTATTTTTTATTTGCGGATTAAAAACGGTTTTGGTCGAAGGCGGTTTTATTTCATCACTTTCGTTATCGACCTGAGCCGGTTGATATTCAGAAATAAATACCCCAAATCCCGGGACGATCACCATTTCGTGATCCAGTAAAAGCTGTTGGATGTAACTGTCTATTTTCACGCTGTTCGGATTTTGGTGTAAAATTAATAAAAATCGCCATTTCGGGTTTTTTAGATTAATTAATTGGAAATCGGGCGTATCCAAACAATAATCATAATTTGTTCACAGTGGAATTTTATACTTTTGGACTTCAAACCAAGAAAAAATAATGGCAAACAAAATTTTAGTTACAGGCGGAACCGGATACATTGGTTCGCATACAGTTGTAGAACTTCAGGAATCGGGTTACGAGGTAATTATCGTCGACGATCTTTCGAACTCGAGTATTGATGTTCTGGATAATATCGAAAAAATTTCAGGGATAAAACCGGCATTCGAGCAATTCGATCTTGCCGACGCCGCTAAAACCGATGATTTTTTTAGTCGGAATAGCGATATTGATGCGATCATTCATTTTGCAGCTTCGAAAGCTGTTGGTGAATCGGTTGAAAAGCCGCTCATGTACTATCGGAATAACCTGGTTTCGCTGATGAACCTGCTGGACTGCCAGTTAAAATACGGAGTTGCAAACATTGTTTTTTCATCGTCGTGTACGGTTTACGGACAGCCAGACGTTTTGCCGGTAACTGAAGAAACGCCGCGAAAAGATGCCGAATCACCTTACGGAAATACCAAGCGTGTTAATGAAGATATTTTAAACGACACCATCGCAGCTTATCCCCGGTTGAAAGGAATTGCCTTGCGTTACTTTAATCCGATCGGAGCTCATCCGAGTGCCTTGATCGGTGAACTGCCATTGGGTGTACCACAAAACCTGGTGCCGTTTATCACACAGACTGCTGCCGGGTTGCGCGATGAGCTAAAAGTTTTTGGCGACGATTATGATACACCCGACGGTTCTGCCATTCGCGATTACATAAATGTTGTTGACCTGGCAAAAGCCCATGTGGTGGCTATCGGACGCCTGCTGAATGGCAAAAACAAAAAGAACTACGAGATTTTTAACCTGGGTACCGGAAACGGATTAACAGTTCTGGAAATTGTAAATGGTTTTGAAAAAGCTACAGGTGTTAAACTCAATTATAAGATCGTTGCTCGCCGTGCCGGTGACATCGAAAAAATCTGGGCCGATACTACCTTTGCCAACGAAGAACTGGGCTGGAAAGCTGAAAAGGAACTGGAAGAAACTTTGCTTTCGGCCTGGAACTGGGAAAAAAGAGTGCGCGGTATTTAGCAGACAAAGTCACCTTTGCGCAATTCTTCTATTTCATTGAGGTGATTCTCAGAAATATATTAGAATAATAGTAATGGTTTTCCGTTAATATGGAAAACCATTATTAATGTTACGTCTTTTTACCTTCGCACTATGCATGCTTACATTGATTAGTTCAGCACAGGAAGCAAAAACCTACCTTTCATTCGAAGGTGGGGGAACAGGAATTGTAGCTTCAGCCAATGTTGCACGAACAGTTTTTACCCACGAGCGATATAAAATTGTTTTTCAATCGGGTTTGGGATGGACTCCGAAATCCGCACATTCAAGCTTGCCGATTGATCTTCCTTTACAACTCACTTGCAATTTTGGAAAAGCCAACTTTTTTGTAGAATCCGGGCTTGGAGGCACTTTTATTTTTCGAACCGCAAATGATACTGATCAGGGAGAGCGCAAAACAAATTTGTATTTGTCTCCGATTGTTGGATTCAGGCATGAAACGGAACGATGTTTGGCAGGATTTACGCTTGTCCGCTGTTTAAAGTCTCAGGTAATAAGTTATACGATGATGTTACCACTGATTTTATTAAATTTGGCATCTCAGTCGGTACACGTTTAAAAGCAAATTAATTAAAGACAATTAGGATGAAAACGATATTAATAACAGGCGGAGCAGGATTTATTGGTTCGCATGTGGTAAGACTTTTTGTGGAGAAATATCCGGACTACAAAATCGTTAACCTCGACAAGCTCACCTACGCCGGTAACCTCGCCAATCTGAAAGATGTGGAAGATAAGCCGAATTACGAATTCGTAAAAGGCGACATTGTTGACGGCGATTTTATTCAAAAACTTTTCGAAGAACGCCGGTTTGATGGTGTAATTCACCTGGCTGCTGAATCGCATGTCGACCGTTCGATCTCGAATCCAACCGAATTTGTTTTTACCAACGTAATCGGAACCGTTAACCTGTTGAATGCAGCCAAGCACATCTGGAAAGACAGTTTTGAAGGCAAACGTTTCTATCATATTTCAACCGACGAGGTTTACGGATCGCTGGGTAGCGAAGGGATGTTTACTGAGGAAACGTCTTACGATCCGCATAGTCCGTACTCAGCTTCAAAAGCCAGTTCCGATCATTTTGTTCGGGCTTATCTCGATACTTTCGGCGTACCAACCGTGATTTCGAATTGCTCGAATAATTACGGTTCGTACCAGTTTCCCGAAAAACTGATCCCGCTTTTTATTCATAACATAAAAAATAATAAACCGCTTCCGGTTTACGGAAAGGGAGAGAACATTCGCGACTGGTTGTGGGTGGTTGATCATGCCCGTGCCATAGATGTGATTTTCCACAAAGGAGAAATTGGTGAAACCTATAACATTGGTGGTTTTAACGAATGGACCAACATAGATCTTATTCGGGTGATGTGCCGCAAAATGGATGAAAAACTGGGACGCCCTGAAGGTGAATCGGAAAAGCTGATCACTTATGTGAAAGACCGCGCCGGGCACGATTTACGTTATGCCATCGATGCTACAAAAATCAAAAACGAACTGGGATGGGAACCTTCGCTGCAATTTGAGGAAGGCATTGAAAAGACCATCGAGTGGTACCTCGAAAATACCGAATGGCTCGAAAATGTAACTTCGGGCGATTACCAGAAATATTACGAAGAACAATACGTAAAAAGATAATTCGTTTTCGAAAAAACGATGGAAAGGAGATGCAACAATGTGTCTCCTTTTTTGTTAAATTGTATGTCGTTGAAGAAACTTAAATAAACACAAGAATCGCTCAAAAAATTAAAGTAATAAAGCATGAAAATTAAATTTCTATTTCTAACGCTTGCTGTTTTTTTACTGGCGGCATGCGGTTCAACAAAAGTGGTAAGGTCGAGCCAAAAAGGCTTAAAGGGCAACTGGACACTGTCTTCCATCACAACAAGCGAGGGAGGCATTGTGAAAATAAAACAGTTGTTTAACCAGGCATCGCCCGGTTGTTTCGAAGGAAGCCGGTGGAGCTTTGTCAGTAATAACAATTCCGGTACCTACACTTTCCAGGATGCAAGCTGCAGTGCTTCGGCCAACTCCATCAAGTGGTTTATGGAAGAAAACGGCGACGAGGTAAATTTCTTATGGAAATTTATCCCCGAAGGAACAAAAGCAAAAGATGTGAAGACAGGTTATAAACTGAAACTGGTTTCGCAAAATGAAACTGAATTTGTTTTGGCACAGGATGCCACATTCGAGGGGAGTATAATTACTATATATTATGATTTTATAAGAAACTAGGATATGAAAAGGAATATTACAGTTTGGGCGGTTCTTCTGATTTTTATTTCGGGGATGACTTTGAATGGGTGTAAATCGGTACAAAATGCGAATAGTTCGCAAAAAGGTGCCGGCATTGGTGCAGCAGCCGGGGCGGCTTTAGGTGCACTTATTGGCGGTAAAGACAACCGGGCGGCAGGAGCCTTGATCGGTGCAGCCGTTGGCGGAGGTGCAGGTGCCATAATCGGTCACCAAATGGATGAACAGGCCGCCGAAATTGAAACAACCATGCCGGGTGCCGAAGTGGTGCGTAGTGAAGAAGGAATTCAGCTGATCCTGGATGAAAACGCTGATGTTCGTTTCGAATTTAACAGCTCCGATCTTACCAGCGCTGCCCGGACCAACCTGGGCAAACTGGTTGAAATATTTGATAAATATGCCGATACCGATATTCTTGTAATTGGCCATACCGACAGCGACGGCAGCGAAACCTACAACCAAACCTTATCGGAAAAACGAGCAGCTTCGGTTGTTACTTTCTTGAAGTCGAAAGGAATTGCTGCCTCCCGTTTAAAATCTACAGGAATGGGCGAAACGCAGCCAAGAGCTTCGAACGATACAAAAGAAGGAAAGGCGCAAAACCGCCGGGTTGAATTTACTATCACCGCTAACGAAGATATGATAGAAGCCGCCAAAGAGCAGGCAGGCGAGAATTGATTTTGTATGAGATATCCGGAGGTAGTGAATTCGTTTATTTCTTGTTCCGGCCGGGATAAGGATGTCATCTTTTTAAAAGATGACATCCTTTTTTAAACCAATTTTTGCATTAAGGTTAAGAAATGCCGTGAGTTCAAAAATAGCACTACAAAACTTTCAGGAACAGAAATTTATACTATCTTTGCGCCACATTTTTCAAAAACAAAAAAAGTAGAGTTATGCCAGTAAAAATGAGACTCGCGCGACACGGTCGCAAACGCTACGCATACTACCACATTGTAGTAGCTGATAGCAGGGCGCCACGAGATGGCAGGTACATTGAGCGGATTGGCACTTATAATCCGAACTCTGATCCTGCTACTATTGATCTCGATTTTGACAAAGCCTATGATTGGCTGGTTAAAGGCGCACAACCTACCGACACCGTTAAGGCAATTTTGTCTTACAAAGGTGTATTGTACAAAAAACACCTGATGGGTGGAGTGAAAAAAGGAGCTTTCGATGAAGCCGAAGCTGAAAAGCGTTTGGACAATTGGATCGCTGAAAAAGAAGCAAAAATTCAGGCGAAAATTGATCGTTTGAAAGGTGATGCTGATGCAGAGGTTCAAAAACAATTGGCTGCTGAGAAGAAAATCAACGAAGAAAGAGCTGCTGCCCTTGCTGCTAAAAGCGCGGAACTAGCTGCTGAAGCTGCCGCTGCTACTGCAGAGGAAGAAGCAGAAGAAGCTGCTGAAGAGGCAAGCGAAGAAGTTGTTGCTGAAGTTGAAGAAACTCCGGAAGCTGAAGCACCTGCTGTTGAAGAGGAAGCTTCGGAAGAAGAAAAAGGTGCTGAATCTTAAGAAAGAAATCACATCTTAGTATAGAAAACCACTCGTCGTTTGGCGGGTGGTTTTTTTGTTCATTCTAAAATGAATTACTCAAATTTCTTTGTGGTTCTTTGCGAATTCTCAGTGGTACTCTGTGTAACTTCGGTTTAAAATTGTTACACAAACCAACACAAAGATGTCACAGAGGACCTCAATGTTCTCTGCTCTATTTTCCGTCTTGTTCGAATTCAACACAATTTGTCTATTTTTGAAATATGGAAACAATACCAAAAAGCGAGTGCGAAAAAATCGGTTTCTTCAGAAAAACACACGGTGTGCATGGTGAAGTAGTGCTGGAGTTTGAAGAACATTTTGAGTTTTCGGTGGAAGAAGCCGAACGTTTTTTTGTTGAACTCGATGGTTTACTGGTTCCGTTCTTTATTGAAGAAGAAGGTTTGCGTTTTCGTTCGGCCAAGGCGGCTATTGTAAAATTCGAAGATGTTGAAAGTGAACAGTACGCCAAACGTTTGATCGGGCAATCGGCCTGGTTGTATCAAACCGAAATTGTTGACGAGCCTGAAGAACACGCCTCTTTACTGATAGGATATTCACTTTTTGATGAGCAACTTGGCGAGATCGGCCCGATTGAAGAAGTTGACGATTTTGCAGGAAATATTGTTCTTACCGTTAACCGAAAAGGCGAGGAGCTGCTTGTTCCGTTTAACGATGAAATTCTGGTTGCCCTCGATGAAGAGAAAAAGACAATAACACTGAAACTTCCAGAAGGCTTAACTGAAGTTTAATTCCGGTTCGTAGGTTTTGAATCTTTCTTTCCACTCATTCGGGATGGGTTTCGAAACCTTTTCTTTCATGTTATAGGAAACCATAATTGTAGTACAAATACATGCCGGTTCGGCTTTCCCGTTTTTGTAGAGTTGCTGAAACATTTGCAGGCTTTTTTCACCTACCGAAGCAATGTGGGTTTCTACTTCAATCAGGTCGTTTAGAAAAGTGGGTTCAATAAAATCAACCTTCACCGATGCGATCACCAGCCCTTGATCGTCCCAGCTGATAAGGCTGCCAATCACTTCTTCGAAATATTCCAGACGGGCCAGATCAAAAAACTCCTGGTACTTTGCGTTATAAACATGCCCCATCAAATCGATATCGTTGAACCGGATTTGAACCGGTGTGGGGTGTTTTTGCTTCATGTGTAAATAGTAAATGGCGGATTAAAAGTGCTAATTATTTTACGAACCGTGCAACTTTCTGAGCATTCATCCGTCCTTACAAGAGTAAAATTAAAACGTGCCAAATTCTTTTTAACTTTAGATCGTACGCAAATATTAACTCGAAAAATATAAAACCATGAAATTTAGATTATTAGCTTTTATCCTTGTCGTTGCAGGCCTTTTAACATATAGTACTTCAATGGCTGAGGAACAGGATCGTGATGTGTCTTCTTTTTCAGAAATATCGTTGAGAGTTTCGGGAAAACTGTACCTAACACAGGGGCCAAAGCAAAGCGTCAGGATTGAGGCCAAAGAATCCACATTGGAAGAATTGATTACTGAAGTTAAAGGCAGCGAACTGATCATTCGTTTTCCGAATAAAACCTGGTTCCAGCGCGATTTCAATGCAGGTAAAATCGAGATTTATATTACCGTTCCCGATGTAAATTCACTTTCAGTATCAGGTTCGGGCGATATTCTGGCAAAAGAACTGGAAGCACGTATTTTGAACCTGGCAGTAAGCGGCAGCGGAAACATTACAATTGAGGATCTGGATTCGAAAAAAGTAAAAGGAGCGATCTCAGGCTCCGGAAATATTTCATTGGAGGATGGTGGCGTAGCCGATGAATTGTCAGTGTCCATTTCGGGTTCCGGTAATTTCGATGCTGCAGGTTTCGAAGCTGATGCCGTAAATGTGGCAACTTCAGGATCAGGAAACTGTAAAGTAAGTTCCGACGGTTCGATTAAAGCCAGAATAGCAGGATCGGGCAGTGTTTATTATAAAGGAAATGCCAGTATCGATGCTTCGGTTGCGGGCTCGGGTCGTGTGAAAAAAATGTAAGAAAGCATATTGTTTATCAGAAAAAGCCATTGTTGATGCAATGGCTTTTTTTATTGCGGGAAATAGCATAAATTGAAACTGATAATTAGCTGTTTAATTAAACTTTTAATTTATGAAATTACTAAAAGAATTTAAGGCCTTTATCATGAAAGGCAATGTGCTTGATCTGGCTGTTGCAGTTATAATTGCTACCGCATTCAAAGCAATAGTTACTTCTTTTGTTAAGGATGTTTTGATGCCTCCGATAGGAATGCTGCTGGGAGGAGTAGATTTTGCCGACCTTAAACTGGTGCTGAAAGAAAGTAGCGAAGCTGTTATGAACGGCGATCAGGTGGTGACACCTGCAGTGTCGGAAGTGGCAATCAGTTACGGTTTGTGGATTAACACGATGATTGATTTTGTCATTATTGCCTTTGCGATTTTCATAATTATTAAAGCTTACAACAAAACTCAAAAGAAAGAGGAAGAAGCGCCTGCACCTCCTCCGGCTCCGTCAACCGAAGAAGTATTACTAACTGAAATCCGCGATATTTTGAAAGAAAAGAAATAATCATTCATAAGACTGCTTCCATTAGGGAGCAGTCTTGTTATTTCCTGATAATATCAATCTGTCCACCCGGGCCAAGTTTGATAATACTTGAGGGTGTTGCCGGAGTTCGGTCGTCCTGCCGGTATTCTACAATGTAATCAACTGCATTTTTAATGTCTTCCGAAATCTCATCAAAAAAGGCCGGTGATTTTTCGCCACTGATATTTGCCGAGGTAGAAACCAATGGTCGTCTGAGCCTTTGCAACAGTTTGCTGGTAAATTCTTCCTTGGTAAATCGAATACCAATACTACCGTCTTCAGCAATCAGGTTTTTCGCCAGGTTTTTTGCACCGGGATAAATAACCGTTAGTGGTGTGGTGGCAATTTCTACCAGATCCCAGGCTACTTCCGGAACTTCATCTACATAGCGATCGAGCAAGGCCGGATTTTCCATCAATACCAGCATGCTTTTCGAATCTTCCCTTTTTTTGATGCCGTAAATGCGTTTCACAGCTTCCACATTGGTGGCATCACAGCCGATCCCCCAAATCGTGTCGGTGGGATAGAGGATCACACCACCTCCTTTTAATACTTCCAGTGCTTTTTTAATAGCGTCGTGCATATTCTTTTGGTTTTCATGTTTACACCCCCTGTTGCACCTTCGGCGCACCTGTCCCCCTCAGGGGGACAATCGAATCCCTATATTTCGGGAGAGATGGGGGGCTTTTATCCAATAATGTCGTTGTACAATTTTACCAGTCTATCGGTATATTTTTGGGGCTGAAATTGCTGTGCTCTTTCTTTTCCTTTTTCTATTAGTTCATTTCTGAATGCGCTGTCGTTCAGTATTTTTGAAATCTGATTCCCTAAGTCCTCAATGTTCTCCGGAGCACAAAGTACAGCTGCATCGCCGGCTGTTTCGGGCAAACAGGAAACATTTGAAGTGATCACCGGGCATGAACAAGCCATGGCTTCGATCACCGGTAATCCAAAACCTTCGAAAACCGAAATGTATACCGACAATTCTGCCAACTGATAAATTCCGGCAAGATCCGTTTCCGGGATATTTTTCAAAAAGATCACTTTTTCTTTCCTCCCTTTTTCGGCCAAATATTTATGAATATCGTTGCAATACGAAGTCGGATTTCCAACCAAAACCAGCGGAATATCAAGTCCGGCAGCTTCCAGGGCTTTAAGTATCGACAACTGGTTTTTACGTTCTTCAATCGTTCCAACAGCCAGAATAAAATTTTCAGGCAACTTGTATTTCGCTTTTACTTTTTCGGTTTCGGCCGGTTCGAAAAACAAAGGCGAAATGGCCTGGTGAACGATTTGAATTTTGTCAGGTGCCGTTCCGATGTATTTTATAATATCGGCCTTGGTTTGTTCGCTGATAGCGATGACTTTGGTGGCTGCCTTGCAGGCATATTTTACTTTTTCGAAATAAAGCGTCCTGTCGATGTAGCTGTAAAACTCGGGGTAACGAATAAAGATGAGGTCGTGAATGGTTACCACCGACGGAACCTTGGTTTTGTGGATTCCATTGGGCAGTTCATTACTCAATCCGTGAAAAAGGTCGAGTTGATGTTCTTCCAGTTCCTGGCTCATTTGATACGAGCGCCAGAACGATTTCTTGATCTTCGACATCGATTCGGGTGGAGTAACAATTTCAAAAGCTTCCTGCTTATTCAACATACCTTTCCTTACTTCAGGAGTAAATAAAGTGTAGTGGTTCTCAGGATAGAATTTCTGAAGTGCATTGAGCGCATTTCTGGCGTAATTTCCCAGTCCCGAAGTATTTAGAAAAGCCCTTTTTGCGTCGTATCCAACTTTCATTTAAATAGCTTTGTTGACACCTAAAATACGAAAAAGGCCGGTTTAATTGCCCGGCCTTACTATTTTTGAATGTAGATTTTTAAACTTCAAAATCTTTCAATCCGGCAAAGTCGAGCGTAGCGAAATAATCTTGCACCGTTTCGGCACGACGGATTTGCACCACTTCTTCATTCTCGCGGAGCAGTAACTCAGCCGAGCGCAGTTTACCGTTGTAGTTAAATCCCATAGAATGACCGTGTGCACCGGCATCATGGATCACCACAATATCATCGGACTCCAGTTTTGGCAACATGCGGTCGATGGCAAATTTATCGTTGTTTTCACACAACGAACCGGTAACATCGTATTTGTAATCAGCTGTTTCGTATTCTTTTCCGGCAACTGTAATGTGGTGGTAAGCACCGTAAAGCGCGGGGCGCATCAGGTTAACCATGCAGGCATCCAGTCCGGCAAATGATTTATATGTTTCTTTTATGTGACGCACCTTGGTTACCAGGTAGCCATAAGGTCCGGTGATGGCTCTTCCAAGTTCGAAAAACAGTTTCAGTGGTTTCAGACCATTACCGATGATGATTTCGTCGTACACTTTTTTAATGCCGGCGCTTACATATTCCAGGTCAACAGGTTTTTCTCCCGGACGGTAAGGAATACCAACGCCACCACCAAGATTGGCAAATTCAATTTCAACTCCGGTTTTTTGATAAACCTCAAGTACCAATTTAAACAGCAACTCAGCAGTTTCCACAAAATAATCAGGATCGAGTTCGTTCGATGCCACCATGGTGTGGATACCAAAGCGTTTTACACCTTTTTCCTTCAGCAGTTGATAGCCTTCGATCATTTGTTTATGCGTGAATCCGTATTTCGCTTCTTCAGGGTGACCGATTATCAGGTTACCCTGTTTCAGATCGCCCGGATTGTAGCGCATGCAAATTTTCTCTGGCAATCCAACATGTTTCTCCACAAAGTCGATATGCGAAATGTCGTCGAGATTAATGATAGCGTCCATCTCTTTGGCCAGCTGAAATTCGTAAGCCGGAGTATCGTTTGATGTCAACATGATCTCGTCGCCACTCATACCTAATTTTTTTGCCAATTCCAGTTCGGCAATCGAGCTGCAGTCGATTCCAAAACCTTCTTCCTTCAATATCTTCATCAGATACGGATTCGGTGCAGCTTTAATGGCATAATATTCCTTAAAACCTTCGTTCCATGAAAAGGCTTTTATAAAACGTCGCGCATTTTCGCGAATGGCTTTTTCGTCATAAATATGAAATGGTGTTGGGTGTTTTTCAATAATCTGTTCAAGTTGTTCCTTGCTAAAAGGCAGCTTTTTATCTGTCATGTTTATCCTGATTTAAAGAGCTACAAAAGTACACTTTCTGGCTGATTTTTAATAGAATTATTCTAAATAAAGGGAGGATGAATTAACCGGAAATTTACATTGTTGAAAGGCTAAGTGCTGAGAGCTTCGGGCAAAGAGCTCTTTTTGTGGAAAAAAGAATAAGTTGCTGTCTTAACAGGCAAAAATGCTTAATTGTAAGGGGCGCAAAAATTATCTCGAGTTCCACTACTATCAATAGGTTGGCAAATGAAGTTTGCGTGCAATGTTAGAACCAAAGCGGTTAAATTATCAGTTGAGAGGAATCCTTACCATTTTAAAAACTTTTGCAATCCCCGTAACCAATGACAATTGACCAGTGACTAATTCCCTTCCACCAAGCTCATCGCCGCCCTGATTCCGTCGGCAGCACTTGAAACTATGCCTCCGGCGTAGCCACTTCCTTCGCCAATAATATACAGGTTCTTAAAACCTTCCACCAAACCGTTTTTTTCGCGAATGACCTGAATAGGTGCCGATGTTTTACTTTCGAAACCGAGCAGGTTTCCGTTTTCGAAACCACGCATTTTCCGGATAAAATCCTGCAAACCTACTTTCATCGACACAACTACCGGTTTTGGTAGTAGGGTCCACAAAGGAGCAGGTAGCAATCCCAGCGGGAAACTGCTTGCGGCTTTTCCGGCCAGTTTTTTTTCGGCCAGAAAACTTCGGATGGAACAGAAAGGAGCCGAGTAGCCTCCTGCATAATTGAAAAATTGTTCTTCCAGTTTTTGAAGCTGGTCGAGTGCTTCAAGCGGCGAAACCGTTTTCCCGGCCAGTTCGTCGGGATGAATTCCGGCCACACAGGCTGCGTTCGCAAAGTTGCCGCCGCGTTTGTAGTAGCTCATCCCGTTTACGATGTTGGTTTCGGCATAAGCAGCTGCAGGCACCACGGTTCCGCCCGGACACATACAAAACGAGAATACGGGGTGCAGCCCGTCGGCTTGCGAGGTGAGCCGGTATTCGGCAGCTTTTACTCCCGGAAGTGTTGCTTGTCCCCACTGAGCCAGGTTGATGGTTTCCTGCCGGTGTTCCATTCGGCTGCCAATGGCAAAATTCTTGGTGCGGAAAGGAACGCCGTTTCTCATCAGCATCCGGTAGGTTTCATAAGCCGAATGACCGGGAGCTATAAATACAGCCTCAGCTTCAAGCGATCCCGCAGAAGTCACCGCTTCATTCACTTTTCCGTTCACAATCCGGAGATCTTCCAGCAGGGTGTTAAAAAGAAAAGTGCCTCCCAGGTTTTCGAATTCGTTTCGCAAGTTCACTACAATCTTGCGCAGGTTGTCGGTGCCTAAATGCGAGTGAGTCATGTACAGTATTTCCTTCGGAGCACCGGCTTCCACATAACTTTTCAGTATAAAAAGCTTCTCTTTTGAAATGTGCTTTGAGCGCGAAGTGAGTTTTCCGTCGGAGAAAGTACCGGCGCCGCCTTCGCCAAAGGCATAATTGTTGGCACCGTTGAAAGCTCCGCCCTGTTCAAAATCGGCAATGGCTGCTCCGCGTATTTTTACCTCCGAGCCGCGTTCGATCAACGTCACTTCGAAACCCGCTTTTTGCAACGCAAAAGCATTGAAGAAACCGGCGGGTCCGCTACCCACCACCACTATTTTTTGCTTCCTTTTTTTAAAAGGAATAATCAATTCTTCCTGAATTTTTGCATCGTCTCCCTTTAATTGCGGCGAATCAACCACCACACGAAGCTGCCAGAAGATGTTTCGTTTGTTCCGGGCATCGAGACTTTTGCTTTCGGTACGAAAAGTGAACTCGCGGATACCCAGCTGCCGGCTGATCTGGTTGCGCAGTAGCTGCTCCGAATAATCGGTCGGTAATTTTATGTTGATCGTTTTGATTCCCATCTTATTTGAGTCTGTGGCAAAATTAGTGAATCGTAGCTGATTTATATGCGTTAAGATTTCTTCGCGAAAAAATTTGTAACGGAATGGGGTTCTGTACGTCTCAAATTAAAAGTAAAGGAGCAAAAATGACTGTTATGAAGTATGTGAAATCGGAATCAAGCAATCGTTTACTTGACAAAAACGGTTGTTCATCGAAAAAATACCAAAGAACATCTTGATTTTTAGCAACTTTATACTGAAAACCTGAATCGGTCAGGAAAGAAAACAAAAACTAAAAAACAATACTTTAAACAAGTTCAAGCTATGATTAGTATTAACAATGTTCACAAATCGTATGTGACCGGCCACAATTCGCTGCATGTTCTCAAGGGCATCGACCTTGACATTGAGCAGGGTGAATTTGTATCCATTATGGGATCTTCGGGATCGGGGAAATCTACTCTTTTAAATATACTTGGCATCCTGGATAATTACGACGAAGGGTCGTATTACCTGAACGGATCGCTGGTAAAAGATATGTCGGAGAAAAAGGCGGCTCAACTTCGTAACGAGCTGGTTGGCTTTGTTTTTCAATCGTTCAATTTAATTTCTTTTAAAAATGCCATGGAAAATGTGGCGCTTCCACTTTACTACCAGGGAGTGCCGCGTAAAAAGCGCAACAAGATTGCCATGGAATACCTCGAAAAAGTAGGATTATTAGAGTGGGCGACTCACCTACCGAGCGAAATGTCGGGCGGACAGAAACAACGTGTGGCCATTGCACGCTCATTGATTTCGCAACCCAAGATCATACTTGCCGATGAGCCAACCGGGGCACTCGATACCAGCACTTCGTACGAGGTTATGGAAATTCTGAAAGAGATTAACAAAGACGGAATTACCATAATTCTGGTAACGCACGAACACGATATTGCTGCCATGACGCAGAAGATCGTTCACCTGAAAGATGGCGGGATCGACCAAATTATTATGAATGGCGATCTTAAGCAGTTTAAGAGCCAATATGCGAAACAGCTGGAAACCGCTTAGGAAGTTTTCAGTCGCAGTTGCCAGTCTCTGTCTCAGAAATACATGCTTTAAACTTTGAACTTTAAACTTTGAACGATCATGTTCGACATCGATAAATGGCAGGAGATCTTTGCCACCATCAAAAAAAATAAAATGAGGACCTTCCTCACCGGTTTCAGTGTTGCCTGGGGGATTTTTATGCTGATGATCCTTTTAGGCGCCGGAAATGGCCTGAGCAACGGAGTGTCGCAGAACTTTATGCGTAATGCGGTTAATTCCATGTGGTTGTGGAGTGGTCGTACAAGTGTTCCTTACCAGGGGCTGAAAGAAGGTAGAGACATCCGTTTTACCAATGCCGATTACGACATTTTGAAAGACATGGAAGGAATTGATGCCACTTCAGGTCGTTATTACATTGGAGGAAACACCTTTTCGTACGGGAGCGAATACGGCGAGTACTCTGCCATAACCTGTCATCCCGGGTTAAAAGAAGTGGAATCGATTGAAATTATTGACGGACGTTTTATCAACCAGGTTGACATCGATCAAACCCGAAAATCTGTAGTAATTGGGAAAGACATTTACGATGCCCTTTTCAAAGGAAAAAATGCAATTGGCGAATACATAAGAGTAAATAACATTCCGTTTAAAGTGGTTGGCGTTTGTAAAGAGAGCAGTGGCACCCGTCACCGCAACGCCTACTTACCGGTAACTACTGGTCAAAAAGTTTTTAACGGAGGCAACCGCCTGCACAATTTTGCACTGACGATAAATGCCGAAACACTTGAAGAAAGCCGTGCCATTGAGCAAAAGGTGCGCGAAACTTTTGCACGCAAACACAAGTTTGAGGCAAGCGACGAATCAGCAATGGGCTCTTTTAGTTTGCTCGAAGAATTTTTGCAAACCATGAAAATATTTCAGGCGATCGACATTTTTATCTGGATAATTGGTACCGGTACGCTGATAGCCGGGGTGGTTGGTGTGAGCAACATTATGCTAATCGTTGTAAAAGAGCGTACCAAAGAAATTGGAATTCGTAAAGCCATTGGTGCCAGTCCTTCTTCTGTAATTGGTTTGATCTTGCTTGAATCGATTCTAATCACAACAGTTGCCGGTTATATCGGGCTTGTACTTGGAACCGGCCTCATGGAGGTGATCAATATTTTTGTTGAGAAACAATACGAAATATCGGCAGCAACAAACGGAGGAAATGGGGAAACAATTTTCAGAAACCCAACAGTTGACCTTGGTATTGCTGTAACTGCAACACTGGTACTGGTGGTTGCCGGGGCAATTGCGGGTTATATTCCTGCAAAACGCGCTGCAAGGATTAAACCGATTGTAGCCTTACGAGACGAATAACAGCCAACGAAAAGCAATAAACAGAAAACAAAAAACAAAATGTTCGACTTAGATCTTTGGAAAGAAATATTAAGCGCCTTAAAAAAGAACCGGATGCGGAGCTTTATGACTGCTTTTGGTGTTTTTTGGGGAATATTCATGCTTATTATTATGTCGGGAGCAGGCAAGGCGCTTGAAAACGGTGTGATGGATGGTATCCGGGCATTTGCATCAAACTCTGCTTTTTTCTGGACCGAACGTACCAGCGTTCCCTATAAAGGATTCCAGCGTGGACGACGTTGGATCTACTCCAATACTGATATTGAATACATAAAAGCCAACGTTTCTGATATTGAATACCTGTCTCCAAGGTTATTCGGACCAAATGCCAACTCGGGAGACAACACCATTCGCGGAAAAAAGACGGGCTCGTTTAATATTTACGGAGATTATCCTGAGTTTTTCAAAATTGACCCATGGACTCCGCTCCAGGGACGGCTAATCAACGAAATCGACATTATGCATAGCCGGAAAGTAGTTAACATAGGTGAGCGCGTAGTGGAAGTGATGTTTGATGAAGGTGAAGACCCGATTGGGCAGTACCTCAAAATTAATGGTGTTTACTTTCAGGTAGTTGGTGTAATAAAAGGCGAAACACGTGTAAACATTGGCGGAGGGCGAAAGCCTGAAACAATCATCATGCCTTTTACTACCATGCAAAAAACCTACAATTTTGGCGACGATGTTCATTTTTTCTCGGTTACTTCTAAACCCGGGGTTCCGGTTAGCAGCCTGGAAACCAGGTTGAAAGAATTGCTTAAAAAACGACACAATATAGCACCTGACGATTTGCAGGCCGTGGGTTCATTCAACATCGAAGTAGAGTGGAAGAAATACATGGGCTTGTTTAACGGAATTCAAATTTTAACCTGGATTGTTGGAATCGGAACACTCATGGCCGGTGTAATTGGAGTAAGTAACATTATGCTAGTAATTATTAAAGAACGTACCCAGGAAATTGGCATTCAACGTGCTATCGGCGCTACACCCGGAAAAGTGATCCTGCATATTGTAGCGGAGAGTGTTTTCCTGACCGTAATAGCCGGTTATATTGGCTTGGCGCTGGGAGTTGGAATACTCGAATTGTTGAACATGGCTCTGGAAGCCAATGCCGGAAATGCAGATGATATCTTTTTCCGTCAGCCCGAAGTTAGTTTCCAAATGGCAGTTGGCGCTTTATCCGTACTGGTGATTTCCGGGATTTTTGCCGGACTTATACCTGCCCGGCGGGCAGTGAGCATAAAACCGATAGATGCCCTTAGAGATGAGTAAAGTCGGAGAAATGAGTAGTTAATGAGTAATTGAGTGAATGAGTTCAAGAGGTATAATTGAATTAAGATTGAAGATTTATGAAGTGAGAAGAAAGTATTCAGTCGCAGTTTGCAGTGTTCAGTAAGAACCAGTGACCCCGTCCGAATGGCATTCGTGCCGGGCGGGAAATAACAGATTCACATTATAACAACAACAACTTGAAATACAAACATAAATAGAGGAAAAATAAGCTTGTGGCTAGCGGCTCGCGGCTCGTGGCTCAAAAAAATATCAAAAACAAAAAACAATTGAAGCGATGAAAAAGATTTTTAGATTTTTAGGAATTGCAATTCTGATTGCAGCATTTGGCGGAACTTTGTTCTTCCTGTACAACAAGTCGAAAAAGAAACAGGATTTTTTCGAAAATAAAAATCCGTTTTACAGTGAAGTAGTAAGTAAAACAGTTGCCACAGGTTCGGTGGTGCCCCGTTACGAAATCGAAATTGTACCCCAGGTTTCGGGTATTATTGACGAACTTTATGTGGAAGCCGGTGACAAAATTTCGAAAGGCCAGATTGTTGCCCGTATCAAAATTATTCCTGATATGGTGACTTTGAACGCCGCAGAAACACGTATGAACCGTGCCAAAATTAATTACGAAGATGCCCAGATCGATTACGACCGTCAGCAAAAACTTTTCGACAAGAATGTGATTTCATATGAAGAGTTTAAAACGGCCAAAGTAGGTTACGATTCAGCCAAAGAAGAACTTACGGCTGCCGAAAATAACCTGGAATTAATTAAAAACGGTGTAACAAAAAAGGCTGCTACCGCTACCAATACTCTGGTTCGTTCAACCATCGATGGTATGGTGCTCGATGTTCCTGTTAAAGTTGGAAATTCGGTAATTCAGGCCAATACGTTTAATGCGGGTACAACTATCGCGTCAGTAGCCGATATGTCGGACATTATATTTGAAGGGAAAGTGGACGAAACCGAGGTGGGCAAAATTAAAGAAGGCATGCCTATTGAACTGGAGATCGGTGCCATCGACAAGGAAAAATTTGATGCGCGTCTCGAATACATTTCACCAAAAGGTGTGGAAGAAAACGGCGCCATTCAGTTTGAAATAAAAGCCAACGTTCACCTGAAAGAAGGTCAGTTTATTCGTGCAGGTTACAGCGCCAATGCCAATATCGTTCTTGAGAAAAAAGACAGCGTAATGGTAATTCCTGAAGGTTTACTTCAGTTTGAAGATGATTCTGCCTTTGTTGAGGTGAACACCGGTACACCGGAAGAGCCTAAGTATGAGAAAAGAAACGTAAAAACCGGATTGTCCGACGGCATCAATATTGAGATTACAGAAGGACTGAAACTGGAGGATAAAGTTAAAGGCGAAAAAATTGATCCCAAAAAGTTAAATGAAGAAACAAGCAATCAGGGCTAATTTTAGGTGGTTGTGAAAGGTTTATGTAAATTAGTCGCAAACAAAAAACAATAACAAATGAAGAATCTTTTAACCTTGCTAACCGGTGTGCTTTTCATTGCCTTCTCGGGGGCGGTAAATGCACAGCCAACCTGGGACTTGCAAAAGTGTTTCGATTATGCCATCGAGCACAATATTCAGATCAAACAACAATCATTAAACACCCAATACAACGAAAATTTGGTGAAGCAGGCCAAGGACGATAAGCTGCCAAATTTAAATGCGCAGTTGGGCAACGATTTCAGTTTCGGTCGCTCGCTTACCTACGACAATACTTACGATAACATCAACTCGGCAAGTGTTTCCGGTTATTTGTCAACCAACATGACCTTGTTTAACGGGATGACACTTTCAAATACGGTTAAACAACGTCAACTCGACCTGGAGGTGACTTTGCACGAACTGCAAAAAACCAAAGACGATATTATGCTGGGCATTGCGGCCGAATACCTTCAGATTCTGTTTGCCGAGGAAGTAATAGAAGTAACGAAAGCTAACATTGAAGTAACGAAACACCAGATTGAAAGAACAAGACAACTGGTTGAAGCCGGAAGCGCTGCAAAAGGCGCTTTGCTCGAAATCGAAGCTCAACTGGCGCGTGAAGAACTTCAGCTGGTAAATAATCAGAATGCAGTTCAGCTTTCGTACCTGAATTTGTACCAGTTTCTCGACCTGCCCATTTCTGAAAGTTTTAAGGTTGAAAAACCAAAGCTTCCTGAAGTTCAGGCCAACCTGACTATTATGAATGCCTTTGATGTGTTCAACAATGCAGTTAACACCCGGCCCGAAATTAAAGCGGCACAGTTGCGTGTTGAAAGCGCCATGAAACAGCTTGATATAGTTAGAGGGAATCAACATCCAAACCTCAGTTTTGGCGCCAACTACTACAACCAGTACAACAACCAGTACAACGATATTTTCGGTAACCGAATTGATTTTGGCGAACAGCTAAAAAACAACAGCCGCTCGAGTCTTGGATTTACATTGAGCATCCCTATTTTCAACCGCTTCCAGGTGCGTAACGGCATTTCGAATTCCGAGCTTCAGATTGAAGATTACAAATACCAGTTGCAATTGGCCAGCAATGTACTGCGCAAAGACATTGAGTTGGTTTACACCAATGCACTTGCTGCTTTGAATCGTTACATTTCTACCCAAAAAGCTGTGACTTCAATGGCAGAAGCTTTCAGATATACCGAAGAAAAATTTAATGTAGGAATGATCAATACCGTGGAATACAACCAAAGTAAAAATAACCTCACAGTTGCACAATCTGATCTTATTCAGGCCAAATACGAGTACATTTTTCGTACAAAAATACTTGATTTCTACAACGGTGTACCGATCACCTTGTAGCTAATCATGCTTGAACATTGTTTTTTGTGCCTCCGACTGAAACGTCGGAGGCTTTTTGTTTTATAGCTAACGGAACCGGCACTTTGTTAGTATCACAAATTCAATATCTTTGTGTGCATTGTAAAAACCTATATCAATTAAACTGCACAATGAGGCCGGCACTTTTGCTTGTATTATTGTTTTTGGGGAGTTCGCTTTTCGCCGGAAACAATTTGAAATGGAAGAAAGACACTGTTACAACAACATTCAATAATAATTTTGTTTACCATGTAAAAAAGGCGAAAGGTACCATCATTGTCGATGGTATTTTTGATGAGCCTGACTGGCAGGTAGCTCAAAAAACCGATAATTTTTTCAAAGTTCTTCCTGTTGACACGGGTTATGCAACTCAGCCGTCGGTTATGATGATGACTTACGATGACAAGGCACTGTACCTGGCGCAGATATTTTACGATACTATACCCGGCAAGCGCGTAATGGAGTCGTTCCGCCGTGATTTTAGCTTTGCCAACAACGATAATCTACTGGTATTTTTCGATACTTTTTTAGATCAAACCAATGGTTATTCGTTTGGTATTTCGGCATCGGGTGCCAAATGGGACGGGACGATGAGCAACGGTCACAGCAGCTTGCTTGACTGGGATTGCAAGTGGGAATCGAAAACCCGGCATTACGACGATCGCTGGGTAACCGAAATGCGTATTCCTTTTAAATCGCTCCGCTACCCGAATAACAGTCAAACCTGGTATGTGAATTTCAGCCGTCTCGATCTGAAGTCGGATGAAAAGTCGGCCTGGGCGCCGGTGCCAAGGCAGTTCCCGACAGCCTCGCTGGCATATACAGGGGTGATGAAATTTGAGGAACCGCTGCCAAAATCGAAGACACAATTCTCGTTCATCCCCTATATTTTCGGAGGTGTTTCAAAAGATTTTGAAGCCGGAACGGATGTCGATTACCGCAAAGATTTTGGGTTCGATGCCAAAGTTGGTATCTCATCATCGATGAACCTCGACCTGACGTACAATCCCGATTTTGCTCAGGTTGAAGTGGATCAGCAGATCGCCAATATCGACAGGTTCGAGCTGTTTTTTCCCGAGAAGCGACAGTTTTTTCTCGAGAACAGCGATTTGTTTTCCGACTATGGCTACCACACATCCACACCGTTCTTTTCACGACGTATCGGATTGGATGCACCTGTTCTGGCAGGGGCACGTTTAAGTGGTAAAATTGGTAACGACTGGCGTATTGGTTTTATGAATATGACCACTGAGAAAACGAGCGATTTCCTCGCCCGGAATTTTACGGTGGCTTCGGTTCAGAAAAAGGTGTTTTCGCGCTCGAACTTTGGTGTTATAGCGGTAAACAAACAATCCATCAATGCTCCGTCGGATACCAGTATGTATAACCGGGTGTTTGGTTTCGATTTTAACCTGGCAAGTAAGGATAATTTCTGGGATGGAAAATTCTTTTACCATCGTTCTTTTCAGCCCGAAAATCCGGATAAACAATATGCACAAGGCGCATTTTTAGCTTATCAAACCAAGCACATAAAAGTTGGACTATACGAAACATCGATAGGTGAAAACTACAGGGCAGAAGTTGGTTATGTACGCCGCACCGGGTACAATTTTATTGGCCCGAGCGTAAGCTATTCTTTTGTGCCCAACAAACGGGTGGTAAGCCACGGACCTCAGGTTAAACTGGATAATTATTTCGATCCGGGATACAGAAAGATTGAACATGAATATGAATTTCAGTACAATATGCAGTTTCAGGACCGTTCGGAGTTACAGCTTTCGTTTACTAATAATTACGTAGAATTGCAGGAAGATTTTAATCCTACGCACGATGAAAACAATTATTTGCCAAAAGGATCGGATTATAAGTTTGGTGGCGTTTCGCTAGAATACACGTCAACACGTAAAACGCTGTTCAATTACGAAGTGGAAATGACAAAGGGTTCCTTCTATTGCGGGAATATCCAATATATTCAGGGAAAAGTGGGGTATCGATTTCAGCCTTATGTAAATCTCACAATGAACTTTAATTATACCGATCTCGATCTGGGTGATCCGTTTGAAAGGGAAAAGTTTTTATTGGTTGGTCCGAAAATGGATATTACTTTTTCTGACAAAATATTTTGGTCGACATTTGTGCAGTACAACGAACAGATCGATAACCTGAATATTAACTCGCGTTTTCAGTGGCGGTATCAGCCGGTTTCGGACATTTACCTGGTTTACACCGACAATTATTTTACCGGAAACTGGAACTCACGCAACCGGGCCATCGTATTGAAAATGACATACTGGTTTAATTAATCAAAGCATTCAAATAGATAGAATAATGAATATTTATGCTTATGTTAAGGACATCGGAAGGGGCCTTTTTGCCTTTTATACATCGGGAAAATAGTTTATATTTGCCTGCCTTAGAAAAAGTTGATAGCTAATTATTTAAGCATATATAACAAATTTCAATAAAACAATTAATATCATGAAGGTAACTGTAGTTGGAGCAGGAAATGTTGGAGCAACCTGCGCTCAGATAGTAGCTGAGAAGAATATTGTACAGGAGGTTGTACTATTAGACATTAAAGAAGGTGTTTCTGAAGGAAAAGCCCTCGATTTATGGCAAACAGCACCAATTAACTGGTACGATTCGCGTTTAACCGGATCAACAAACGATTATTCTAAAACTGCCGATTCTGACGTGGTTGTTATTACATCAGGTGTTCCGCGTAAGCCGGGAATGAGCCGCGACGATTTGATTTCGATCAACGCAGGCATTGTAAAAAGCGTTACAGAGAATGTGGTTAAATACTCACCAAATGCTAAAATCATTATCGTTTCGAATCCACTCGACGTAATGACTTATGCGGCATATGCTACTGCCAAGTTGCCAAAGAATCAGGTAATGGGTATGGCCGGTATTCTGGATACTGCTCGCTATCGCGCATTCCTTGCTGAAGCACTGGATGTTTCTCCACGCGATATTTCAGCCTTGTTAATGGGTGGACACGGCGATACCATGGTACCGCTGCCACGTTACACCACAGTTGCCGGTATTCCTGTAACTGAATTGATCGACGAAGAAAAACTGGATGCCATTGTTGAACGCACCAAAAAAGGTGGTGGCGAATTGGTTAACCTGATGGGAACTTCTGCCTGGTATGCTCCGGGTTCGGCAGCTGCTCAAATGGTTGAAGCCATTGTTCTCGATCAAAAACGCGTTTTCCCATGTTGTGTGAAACTGGAAGGTGAATACGGACTGAACGACATGTTTGTTGGCGTTCCGGTAAAATTGGGTAAAAACGGTGTTGAAGAAATAATTGAAGTGAAGCTGAATGAAGCTGAAATGGAATTACTGAATGGTTCGGCCAACGCTGTTAAAGGTGTAATGGACGTTCTCGACGGTATGAATATTTTGTAAGAAAAATCCTACAATAGACAAAACGGTTGATTCGAACGAATCAGCCGTTTTTTGTTTCTTATTATCTTTACCCGATGCGATATAAAATTCCTATCAAACTTATCGAACTTGAAGATGATAACTACCACCTGGTAGTCAGCTCGGATTTTGCCGATGGCAGAAAGGGCATCTGGGTGATTGATACCGGGGCCTCGAAATCGATTTTTGATAAAACACTCGAATCGGATTACACACTTATCGACGGCTTATCGGATGACCTGCATTCAGCCGGTATTAGCGATGATCCGATAAAAAGTGAAGTGGCCAACATGAATCCGTTTTCATTTTCGGGTATGAAGATCGAAAATATGAGAGTAGCCGTTTTAGATTTATCGCACATCAATCAGCTTTATGCTGCGAGTACCGATATCGTTATCTGTGGTTTGCTGGGCGGCGATTTTCTGGTGCGTTACCAGGCTGTGATCGATTATAAAAGAAAGCGAATGCTTTTACGAAAATAATTTGGTGAATTCAGCCACTGTTTCCGGAACTACATAGCGAATATAATCCTGCAGGAAATGCTGTTCAAAATTTTTAAGGTTCCAGTCGGACTCTGTTAGCAAGCCGGGATCGTTGTTCCAGGTAAAAACATGCGCGAAAACCGATTGTTTTTTGAGCTTTACCTCCAGTTTGCGGCAATCGTAGTCTTCGCCCTCATAAAAACGTAAAAGTTCCATCGACCGTGCATCAACATTCAAGACCAGCATTCCCGATACACTTTCTCCCTCAGCAGCTATAATTGCCGGGTAATCGCCTTCTGCAACACGCAGACGTTTGAAGTTGTACAGTTCGGCCTTTTGAACTGAAAACGTACGGCCGGTAAGTCCTTCAAGGATTTCGGGGAAGAGTAAAGTTCCGTATACAAAAACATGTTGCATAAAATGCTGGCATTAAATAGGCTGTCTCAAATTTAATAGCTTCATCTTTGGAAACCTGAACTATTTCGGTATATTTGCTCCGCTTAAAAGTAAAGTGTTGAGAATTAAAGCCTACATAACTAAAAAGTTGTTGATCCGACTGGTTGTTTTCGCAGCCTTGATTGCTACTGCTTTTGTACTCGATGCTTATTCTGAAAAAAATCCGACTGAATTTAATAGTGTAGAAACCGCAACTGATAATCACCATCCGGAAAGCGGTGAATTTTATGTGCTGGCTCAACTTAGCCCATACACTGTAAAAACATCGGTTCAGAAAACTTCAATCCGAAATTTAAACGTTGAGAAACATACCAGGTTTTTAAGAAACTATCATTCTGAAAGGAATTATCAGGTACTAAAGGCAGAAGTGATCCAACAAACCACGCCGCTCATTTCCTCTTATCATTTCCTGGTTTATCAAACCCATCTTTTTTCCCCCGACGAGGATCCTCTGGGCTAAGAAAGTCCGTTTTCTTCCACTAGAAAGAAAGTACATGGAATAAAAGCGTCCGTTTGTGATGCTTAGTTTCGGTAATCTGTAATCAAATAATTTCAAGAGAAATAAACATTAAAAATCAATTAAAATGCAAAACAAAGGTGCAATTTTATCATTTGCAATTCTGTTGGCCGCTGTTTGCCTTTACCAGTTATCGTTTACCTGGAAATCGCAGCAGATTAAAAAAGACGCCGTAGAATATGCACAAGGAAATCCTGATCTTGAGTATCAGTACCTTGATTCAATGGCCGGTGAAGTTGTTTACAATTTCTTAGGGCTGAAAAAATTTACTTACAAAGATGTTCGTGAGCTGGAAATGAACCTTGGTCTCGACCTGAAAGGTGGTATGAACGTAACACTTCAGGTAGAAGTGAAGGACATTATCCGTGCCATGTCGAACAACAGCAGCGACGAAACTTTTAACAGGGCGCTGGCACTTGCTTCCGAGCGTCAAAAAAATTCACAGGAAGATTACTTGACACTGTTCGGAAATGCTTTTGAAGAACTTGATCCGAATGCAAAACTGGCGTCGATTTTTAACACGCTGGAACTGCGCGACCGTGTAACTTTCAATAGTACAAATGCCGAAGTTTTAAGTGTTATCCGCAAGGAAACTGATGCGGCGATTTCTAACGCTTTCAACATCATCCGTACACGTATCGACCGTTTCGGTGTGGCTCAGCCGAATATTCAACAATTGCAAAACCGTAGCCGTATCCTGGTTGAACTTCCGGGTGTTAAAGACCAGAACAGGGTTCGTACACTGCTTCAGGGAACTGCAAATCTTGAGTTTTGGGAAACTTACGAAAACTCTGAGGTTTATCCTTACCTGATGCAGGCCAACGAAAAAATCAGAGAGTTGGAGGCTGTTGCAACAGAAAGTGCTTCGAAAGAAGTTACTGAAGGTGCCACTGCTGAGACAGAAAAAGCTGAAGCTGATACTGCTGGTGAAGAAAGTTCGCTGTTAGCCGAGATGGAAGCAGAAGCTGAAACTGATACAACTGCCGGAATTGACAACCTGGCTGATTTCAAAAATCAGTATCCTTTATTTGCTGTGCTGAATCCAAGCACCGACCAAACCGGACAATTATTCCCTGGCCCGTCAGTTGGTATAGCTGCAGCAAAAGACACTTCAAAAGTAGGTGCATACTTGCGCATGCCACAAGTAAGAAACTTGTTCCCACGTGATATGATCTTCAAATGGACTGCCAAATCGGTTGATGAGGCCGGAATGTACTACCGTTTGATTGCATTGAAAGTAACTACCCGCGACGGAAAAGCGCCGCTTGATGGTGACGTTATTACCGATGCCCGTCAGGATTACGACCAAAGAGGTACAACTCCTGAAGTTTCGATGCAAATGAATGCTGAAGGTGCCAAAATCTGGCAGCGTATGACCAAAGAGAACATTAACAAATCAATTGCTATTGTTCTGGATGGTTATGTGCGTTCGTTCCCAACAGTGAATGGTGAGATCCCTGGTGGTCGTTCAAGCATTACCGGTTTGGAAAGTGTGGAAGAAGCAAAAGACCTTGCAAACGTATTGAAGTCAGGTAAAATGCCTGCTCCTGCTCATATTATCCAGGAAGAAATTGTTGGTCCTTCTCTCGGTCGCGAGGCTATCCGCAGCGGTTTCATTTCGTTTGCAATTGCATTCGTTCTGGTACTTGCTTACATGTTGTTCTTCTACAGTAAAAATGCAGGTTTGGCAGCCAACATTGCTTTGCTTGCCAACATGTTCTTCATCATTGGTATCCTGGCGTCGTTGGGTGCTGTATTAACACTGCCTGGTATTGCCGGTATCGTACTTACTATTGGTATGTCGGTGGATGCGAACGTACTTATTTACGAACGAGTCCAGGAAGAATTACGATCGGGTAAAGGAGTTAAACTGGCCATCACCGATGGTTACAAAAATGCTTACTCCGCAATTATCGACGGTCAGGTTACAACACTGTTGACGGGTATTGTACTTTACTTGTTTGGTTCAGGTCCGATTAAAGGTTTCGCAACTACTTTGATCATTGGTATTCTTACTTCATTGTTCTCGGCTATTTTCATTACCCGATTGATTTTCGAAGGATACCTGAAACGTGGTGGACGTATCCTCTTCACTTCAACTATGACCGACAGTTGGCTGCGTAACACCAAAATCAAATTCCTCGAAAAGCGGAAAATTGCTTACATCATTTCAGGTGCTTTGATCGTTCTTTCGATCGGTTCTCTTGCTACCCGCGGATTGAATTACGGTATAGACTTTAAAGGTGGACGTACTTACGTAGTAAAATTTGACGAACCGGTTCAGGTGGCCGATGTACAGGCTTCTTTGACCGACGTTTTCGAATCAGCTCCGGAAGTAAAAATTTTTGGTGAAAATAATACCGTAAAAATTACTACCGACTACCGTATCGATGACAATACTGAAGACGTAGATAATGAAGTTGAAGCATTGTTGATGAAAGGTTTGCAGGATGGCGGATTTATTGGTCAGGATGTAACCTTACAACAATTTACGGACGTTTATCAGCAAAGTTCACAAAAAGTTGGACCTACTATTTCTGATGACATTCGTAAAGATTCAGGCATCGCGATCGGTTTCTCACTGATCATTATCTTCTTGTACATACTGGTACGTTTCCGTAACTGGCAGTTTGGTTTGGGTGCTGTTGCTGCATTGGCACACGACTCATTAATTGTATTGGGTATCTTCTCGATGCTACACGGATTGCTGCCTTTCTCACTGGAAATCGACCAGGCATTTATAGCGGCAATTCTAACGGTTGTGGGTTACTCCATTAACGATACCGTGGTTGTATTCGACCGTATCCGTGAAGTACTTGGCTTGCATCCAAAACGTCGTGTTGAAGATAATACCGATGAAGCTTTGAACAGCACATTGCGTCGTACATTTAGTACATCACTTTCAACATTTGTAGTATTGCTGGCGATCTTCCTCTTTGGTGGAGCAAGTATCCGAGGCTTTACATTTGCATTGTTGGTTGGTGTAGTTGTGGGTACTTACTCATCGATATTTGTTGCAACGCCTATTGCTTACGATACTCGTAACCGTATTGCAAAAGTGGTTGCAAAGCGTAAAAAATAGTTGTATTACACTTTATATTGAAAGAATCCGGCCGGTTTTCCGAGCCGGATTTTTTATGCTTTCAAACCTCAATGTAAAATCAACTCAGGTCTTTACGAATCATCAACCATATTTGTATATTTGCAGGCGTATATAAAGAGGAATAAACTGATGGGAAGTTATTTGTTATTCATAAGCGGAGGAGAGCTGGTTTTGGTGATGTTATTGGCTTTGCTCTTTTTCGGAGCGAAAGCCATTCCTGATATTGCCAAGACCCTGGGGAAAGGAATGCGTGAATTCAAGAAAGCCACTAACGAGATCAAACGTGAGTTTGATGAATATTCTTCTGATATCAAAAAAGATATTGATGAGGTTTCGTCTACCGTAAAAAAGGAGACCAATCAACTAAAACAGAATATTAATAAGGTTTCGGAAAAGGTAGAAAAGGAAACAAATTCTATTACAAACGACCTTAACAAGGATCTGAAAGATTAAGCCTCCAAATAAATAAAATCATTTGATGATAATTGTTTACATATTGGTGTTGCTGGCCTGCTTTGTTGTTTTGGCTCGCATTGTCGATTTATTTTTTATTGCTTCGCTCGATCGCATTTCAAAAGATCTGAGGCTTTCGAGCGATGCTGCCGGTGCTACTTTAATGGCAGTGGGATCGAGTGCTCCCGAGTTGTTTGTAGCTTTGTTTGCGGTGTTGAAACCCGGCGAACATCAGGCCATTGGGATTGGAAGTATTGTTGGTAGTGCCATTTTTAACCTGCTGGTGATTGTTGGCGCTGCGGCGGTGGTTCGCAAGTCAAAACTGAACTGGCGACCACTGGTTCGCGACCTGTTTTTTTATACCCTCGCAGTAACTTTGCTTGTCGTGTTTATCTGGGATGGAAAATTTACGTTTACCGAGGCGGCAATTTTTATGGCTGTTTATGCTTTATATGTAATAGCAGTGGTTTACTGGCGGCGAATATTGCCGTACGAAGACATGGGAGAAGATGTAGAAGATGCACATGCCGAAGAAAACCGGTATACAAAACCTCTCGATAGTCTGCTGAAATTCTTTTTCCCGACGAAAGAAAAATATTACATGGTTTTCTTTGTTTCGATTGTGCTGATTGCAGTACTCAGCTATGTTTTGGTTGAAGTAGCCGTAGCTTCGGCACACATTCTGAATATTCCTGAAGCCATTATTGCACTAACGGTTTTAGCCGTTGGTACTTCAATACCCGATCTGTTTTCATCGATTATTGTGGCCAAACAAGGTCGCGGCGATATGGCGGTAAGCAATGCCATCGGCTCTAATATTTTCGATATTCTTGTTGGACTGGGATTACCGTTTATTATTGTTATGCTGGCTTCTGGTGGGACAATCGAGGCAGGAGGAAACCTGATCCATTCGGTGATCATCCTCTTCGGATCGGTATTCTTACTGGTGATTTTACTGGTTTTCCGTCGGTGGAATGTTGGAAAACCAACAGGTATTATCCTGATCCTGGTTTATTTGGGATATTTGGTCTACGAAATACTAAATATGTAATTTCACAGTTCAGTAAATAAAAACCTGAAAGTGATAAAAGCAAAAAATATACGAAAGTCATTCGGCCAGCTTGAGGTTTTGAAAGGCATTGATCTGGAAATTCCTTTGGGTAAAATTTACTCGATTGTAGGAGCCAGTGGAGCCGGAAAAACCACCTTGTTGCAAATTCTGGGTACGCTGAGTACACCCGATTCAGGCGAGATTTACTTTGGAGATCAGAAAATTTCCGCGATGAAGGAAAAACAACTGTCGGCCTTTCGTAATCGCGAGATTGGTTTTGTTTTTCAGTTTCACCACCTGTTGCCCGAATTTACTGCCCTCGAAAATGTGTGTATCCCGGCGTTTATTGCAAAAACTTCGAAGGCAAAGGCCGAGACAAAGGCAAAAGAATTATTGCAATACCTTGGACTGAGTGACAGAATGGAACACAAGCCTTCGGAACTTTCGGGTGGCGAAAAACAGCGGGTGGCTATGGCACGGGCACTCATTAATAATCCGTCGGTGGTAATGGCCGATGAACCATCGGGAAACCTCGATTCGAGCAACCGCGACGAACTGCACGAACTGCTGTTTAAATTGCGCGACGAAATGGGGCAGACTTTTGTAATTGTTACCCACGATGATCATTTTGCCGAACGATCGGATAAAATCCTTCACATCAAAGACGGCGTAATCGGATGATCATTTCCGCTATGAAACGCGATGATCTGAAAGAATTTCTGGATGAAAAAGTGCAGGAATTCAACCGCCCTGAGTTTATTGAAACCGATCCGATTCAGGTAGCCAGACTGTTTTCAGAAAAAGAGAATATCGAAATTGCTGGATTTCTGACAGCAACCATTTCTTGGGGAAACCGGGCAGCCATTATTAAAAACGCATTGCGTTTAATGGAAATGCTCGATCATCAACCACATGATTTTATAATGAATGTTTCGCCTTTTGAATTACAAAACCTGCAGAAATTTGTGCATCGCACGTTTAACGGGCACGATCTGATCCATTTTATTGAATCCCTGAAGAACATTTATCAGAACCATGGTGGTTTGGAATCGGTTTTCGAAACCGGATTTCAGAAAAGCGCTACCGTTTATGGAGCGCTGGAGCATTTCTTTAACGTGTTTTTCGAGAATGGCGGTGAACGTACCCGTAAACACGTTTCGAGTGTTTCGAAAGGAGCTTCGGCAAAACGTTTGAACATGTACCTGCGTTGGATGTGCAGGGACAACAAATCGGGTGTTGATTTTGGTTTGTGGAAAGGAATTCCGCCGTCGGCACTCATGTTGCCGCTCGATGTACACACCGGGAATGTTGGACGCAAACTTGGGCTGCTTCAACGAAAATCGAATGACTGGAAAGCTGTGGAGGAGATCACAGCCAACCTTCGTACATTCGATCCGGAAGATCCGATAAAATACGACTTTGCACTGTTTGGTTTGGGAGTATTTGAGAAATTCTAAGTTTATGCGGGAATGTGTTACAATCAAACCCGTACCGGGTTTTAGTAGAATGTACTAATATTGTTTTACTAAATTCAAGCCCGTACCGGGCTTTGTAATATCAATTTTGACAGGATGGGTTTTGTTACCCCAAATAATCCAACTCAGTAAGAGTTGGATTATAATAAAAACCGTCAGTGGTAATCCTGTTTACAACTCGGTACGAGTTGGATAAAATAAGCACCAAATTACTGTTTGAAATTTAGAAAGTTCAAGCTAGGTTTGTTACTAAATTCTAATCTTTGCGACTTAGCGGTTTTACGTGAAATTATGGGCAGAAACAACTATTTTCAGTTTAAGCGATTCAGGATCGAGCAGGAACGGTCGGCCATGAAAGTTGGTATCGACGGCGTTTTGCTGGGTGCCTGGGCAAAAGTTGATACTTGCCAAAACATACTGGATGTTGGCGCCGGAACCGGGCTTATCGCTTTAATGCTGGCACAACGCTCAAGTGCACAAATTACCGCTATCGAACTTGAAGAAAATGCTGCCGGGGAAGCTGCCGAAAATGTTGCGCTTTCGCCCTGGAAGGATCGCGTTGAAGTGAAACACATTTCTTTTCAGGAGTTCGCTGAACATAACTCACAAAAATTCGATCTTGTTGTTTCCAATCCGCCGTTTTTTAGCAACTCCTTCCATGCAGCTAATAACGAACGCACACTGGCCCGCCATAATCAGGCACTGCCGTTTTCAGCGTTAATTGAGTTGTCGGCCAATCTTCTGACTGAACAGGGACGACTTGCAGTTATTTTGCCTGTTGAAGCAGCTCAACAATTTATTAATCTGGCCGAAACGCATAAGCTAAATATGGTTCGTTTAACCAGGGTTGCTCCCGACATGCAAAAGGATCCTCACCGTTATCTTATGGAATTTTCTAAGCAGGACTTACCTTGTAGCACCAATTTCCTCACCATAAGAAATAATCATCAAGAAGATTATTCAGCCGAATACAAATTGTTATGTAAAGAGTTTTATTTGCTATTTTAGGTGTTTTCAGATCAACCCAAAATCGACAAAAATGGAAACCCATGAAATAATCCGGATAGAAGGCCTGAGTAAATCTTTTGGCAATGGATCGGATAAGAAAGAAGTATTAAAAGGCATCGATTTAACCATCAATTCGGGCAGCCTTATTGGTTATATCGGCCCAAACGGTGCAGGCAAAAGTACAACCGTAAAAATCCTTTGCGGGATCATTTCTGATTATGGTGGTAAAATTTCGATGTTTGGAAAGGATTTCGCCGGCAATCAATTGGAAATGAAACACCGGATCGGTTACATTCCCGAAAACGGGAAGATTTACGATTCGCTGACCCCGATGGAGTACGGCCTTTTTCTCTCGGACATTTATGGTTTAGACCCTGAAAAAACCAGGGCAAAGATGGAGCAGTTTTATGACCTTTTTGAATTAAAGTCGGAATTGAATAACCGAATGGATACGTTCTCGAAAGGGATGAAACAAAAGGCGCTCATCATTAATGGCTTATTACATAATCCTGATATTATTTTCCTGGATGAACCGCTTTCGGGGCTTGATGCCAATTCGGTTATCCTTGTTAAGGAGATGTTGATCCAACTGAAAAACGACGGAAAAACCATTTTTTACTGTTCGCACTTGATGGATATCGTTGAGAAAATTTCGGATCGGATTATTTTGATCAATGGAGGGAAAGTGGTTGCCGACGGAACTTTTGAAGAACTGAAAGCCGGAAACAACAAAACGCTGGAACAACTCTTTTCAGAAATGACAGGAAAGTCGGACAACGTGGAGAGATCACAGTTTATGCGCAACATCGTTAAGTCCTGAGTCATGGGTTTTATCAATTTCACATTAAAATTGGTTGCGCTGTTCAATCCGCTCTGGAAACGGATGGGAATAGACACCCTGCAACTAAAGGCTATTTTGCGCGCAAAGCTAATCATGGACAGCCGGCGACAAAACAATATCTTCAATCAAAACAAACCAAAGGCTTCTAATCAGTCGCTGACACTGACCCTGGTAAATGGATTTCTTGGCTTCCTTATCGGTACGATGTTTTTGGGCGATATCGATCATGAAATTTCATTTTTAATCTATCATTCCGTTTTACTGGTTTACTTTTCGCTGTTAATTATTACCGAATTTTCCACCATTCTTTTCGATACAAAAGATAATGTGGAGATTCTCCCCCGACCGATTGATTCGAAAACTTTTTATGCTTCCCGGATTATTCATATTATCATTTATCTTTTAATGATGGGAATACCGCTGTCGCTGGGCGGTGTAATCATTGGAAGTGTGAAGTTCGGACTTTCAACCGGCTTGCTTCTGTTTCTCCTCGTTTTGCTCGATGTGGTGATGGCTGTTTTTATTTCAAACATTTTCTACATGGGGGTGATACGATTTTTCTCGGCCGAAAAATTTAAGACCATCATCATGTATGTGCAGGTGCTGCTTGCCGTGATTATTTACGGAGGATACCAATTTGTTCCACGCTTATTTGATAGTGAGATGATAACCGAGGCACACCTTGGAAATGAGTGGTGGCTGAACCTTATTCCGCCATATTGGCCCGCTAAAGTTTCAACACTGTTTCTCGAAGGTAATTTGTATGATTTGTGGTTTCAGCTTGTATTAAATTTCTTATTTCCGATACTGGGTATAATTGCCATTGTAAAGTACTTTGCGCCATTTTATAACCGCCGGTTGTCGGAAATTGATAGTGTTTCAGCCAAACCGATTAAAGCAAAGCAGGCGCAAAAGAAAGAGCGCAGAATGCTGATCGACTTTTTACGATTCACTACCACCGAAAAAGCCATATACCGACTGATCCGTATGGTGGTTTCAAAAGACCGGAAATTTAAACAGGGAGTGTATTCAGTAATGGGTTACGCCGTTGTTTTGTTGTTGCTTCCTTTTGCTTCGAAAATTGGACACACCGGCGAATTTTTAACAGAGTTGGCCAATTCAAAACGCTACTTCATTGTACTTTGTGTACCTGTAATGCTAATCCTGGTAATTTACCCAACCTTGCAATATTCCGAACAACCCGATTCTGTATGGTTATTCCGGTTTTTGCCGATTAAACAGGCCGGCGAATTCTTTACTGCAAGTCTGATGATCACGCTTCTGAATTATTTCTTGCCTATGGCTTTGGTCGCCTTATTCATTACGCTGTTAATATGGCCGCTGTCGGTACTGAATCATGTTCTGTTGATTTTTGGCGTGTCGTTATTATTTATGGCATTGTATGTTTTGATTCTGCCAAAATACCTGCCCTTGTCGAGAGACCGAAACATGAGCAATTCGAGCCAGAACATTGGAAATGTAATGCTGATGTTTTTGCTTGTTGCAGTTGTTGGAGGATTGGTGTATGCCTGTTCGCTTTTACCCTACTGGACCAGCTATGCCATTGGAACCGGTGCTTTTATTGCATTTGTTCTGGTGATAAAACGACTTCGCAAGATATCCTGGGAGAAAATACAGGCATAAAACATTTGAGTGAATATCAGGAAGATCTTCACCCAAATGTTTTTAGCGTAACTAGACAAAGAACAAAAACGGATTAAAAATCTTATTCATGTTGTTCGAGAAAGAATGAATGGCATCGTAATTCACTTTTGAAGTGCTGTGATCGATTTTTGCAACTTTCTTCACGATCAGTTTTTCCATGAAATTCATTTTTTTGAAGTTGAATTCGCCACCCAAACAAGCTGTTGCTTTCGCATGGATGAGCAGCTCTTCCGGAAATGCTTCCTGAAGTTGTGCTTCTGCTTTTTCGCCTTCTTCCATGCAGCAAATAAATAAACCCAGTTCGGTTTTTTGCAGGGCTTCAACATTGTTTTTACAGAACTCTTTTACTTTCTTTTGAATCTGTCCGGCGTGGATGGAGCCGCCGATTATTACACGGTCAAATTCGCTCACATCAGGAGCGCTTTCCTTTTTCAAATTACAGGTAGTTACTCCTTCCCCTAAAAATTGTGCGATTTCACTGACGACTTTTTTGGTGCATCCATGTGTAGTGCAATAGGTGATTAATGTTTTCATGTTGTTAATTGTTTTTTGGCTTTTGAATAAATAATGCTAATGTGTGTTCAAAAATTTCTATCTAAAATTAGGACACAGAAAAGAACATTTGTGTTAATAATCGGTTAATTGTTCATATTAATCGGCGAAAATAAAACACTAAAAAGTATTTAAATAAAAAAGTAGTATTTTTGCCCCAGTTTTAAAGAATAACACCATGACAATTGATATGAAACCAGACGTGCAGATTGATACTAATTATTACAAAGTAATGGGGATTAGGCAATTGACCGAACATGCTTTTGTGCTTTCGTTGCCCAAAAGCCGTTTTCGCTTTGTGGCGGGGCAACATGTTTCCTTATCTATTCCCGGCGATTATCAGAGTCGCGAGTATTCGATCTACAGCGCTGAAGACGGAGAAAACCTGGAAGTTTTGGTGAAAGAAGTTGACGGAGGTTATTTTTCTCCGAAACTGAAACACCTGAAAGTTGGCGATATGGTTGAAGTTCACGGGCCATTCGGAAAATTTGGTTTAGACGAGAAAAACCTGAAGACCCATAAACACGTGTTTATTGCCAGCGGAACCGGACTAGCACCTTTTCACAGCATGGTAAAAAGTAATCCTGAACTCGATTACCAGGTTATTCACGGAGTGCGTTACACCAGCGAAGCCTACGAGAAAGATCATTACGATAAGAAAAGATTTCTGCTGTGTACCTCGCGCGATCCGAAAGGCGATTACGAAGGCCGCCTGACCGAGTACCTTAAAAAGGCCGATTTCGATAAAAATACCTGCTTTTACCTGTGTGGTAATAGCGATATGATTTTCGATTCTATGGAAATTCTGAGGGAAAAAGGTTTTGAAAGAGAAAACATTAACGTTGAAGTATACTTCTAGATAACATTATTGATAGTTGTTGGGAGAGTCGTAAATGCCATTCCAAGCTGAATTCAGCGGAATGGCATTTTTATTTAAGTTTATTTCGAATCAATTTTTTCACCGAAGGCCAAATCACCGGCGTCGCCCAGTCCGGGAACAATGTACGATTTTGGCGTCATTTCAGGATCGACTGCACCCAGCCAAAGTGTAACATTTTCGGCCGTAATTTTTTCTTTTACGTACCGTACACCTTCTTCGCTGGCAATAATGGCAATCATATGAATGTGCGACGGCGTTCCTTTACTAAAAAGGGCTTCGTATCCAATTTCCATCGATTTGCCCGAAGCCAGCATCGGATCAGATAAAATCACCACTTTATTGTTTAACGAAGGCGAAGCCATGTATTCAAATTCAATTTCAAACTCGCCACCTTCGGTGTATTTTCGGTAAGCCGAAATAAAACAATTTTCGGCACGGTCGAAAATACGCAGCAAACCATTGTGCGTGGCAAGACCCGCCCTCAGAATTGTTGCCAGAACCGGCTGCTGCTGCAGTTTTGGTACTTTTGCTACACCTAGCGGGGTAGTTACATCAACCACTTCAAATTGAAGTTCTTTGCTGATTTCGTAAGCGAAAATTTCGCCAATTCGGTTCAGGTTATCCCTGAAACGCATCGGATCGGTTTGGATGTTGATATCTCGAATTTCTGCCAGGTAATGATCCAGAATGGAGTGATTGTGTCCTAAAATCTTAATGTCCATCGTGACGAGTTTAACGATATGTTGAATTATTATTAATCGGGACATATAACTATTTTAGTTCCGCCCGAACGAGAGTTTAAAAATAGTTTTTTAAAACTTTCAGATGAACATACTTCCTAATTTTTTGATTGTTGATACCTCAAAAAGCGGAACTTCATCGCTTTTGAATTGAATGAATCAACGATTCAGAATTTTATCCAGGAAACGAAAATAGAAAACTGAATGGAAGCTTTCGGATGAAGTACCAAAACCTTTATTCCTGTAACTAATAGATTTAATGTTTGATCCGGCAAAGTCAAGAATAATTCCGGTATCTGAAAATTTCCTGATGACGTGATCAATGAGTAGGTATTGAGCACTGTTTTCTCTCCCTTTTAAAGAAGCTGCTGAATGAAAAATTGCTCTTCCTTTAAAAATCACCAACATTATTACTGCGTTCGTTTCATCATCGTTTTTAACCCGGCAGCAATAAGTTTTTATGTTTTTATCGATCAGATCACACAAAGGTTTAAAGACTTCGAATATTCCTTCATACTTCGAGAATTTTCCTAAAGCGGTATGTATTTCAATGTAATCGTTACAAAACTCTTTAACCTCAATACTTTCTTCAATTTTCAGATTGTGCTTTTCAGCTTTTCTGATATTCTTGAGGTGGTTTTTCGAATAGTTGCTTTGTAATTCTGAGTAACTTTTATTCAGTACTAATAAATCCAGATTATTAGGGATGAGCTTTATTTTGTTATGCTTAAGGCTGTTGTGGGTATTAAAACTGTAGTGAATATGTTTGAAGCTTTTGGGTATTGACTCAAGAAATGCAGTGGAGTATTGCTCAATATTTTCTTTCGATCCGAAAACTCCCAAACGATGCGTAAAATAGGGGACAAAAATGTACTTGATCCCATATTTCCGTCGCCAGGTAAGTGGCATTACTGCTTCATAGTCGTTTAAAACCAAAGCATCCCAATTTGGCGATACACAATCGAGGTACCAGGAAAGCGCGTAAACAAGCCCGTTTTGACTGTTCTCAATGCTTGCATCCCACTTCTGCTTATTAATTTGGCTATGTTTTAAGTATTCTATCATGAAAATTATTCGTCTTTATAAACGACCTTCCATCAAATTATTTGGATACTGATACATGCATTGTAAGTTGACTTCTACTATTCCGGACAAAATCAGCCATATTTTTTAAGCTTTGAGCCACTTGAGAGGCAAAGGTAAACGATTAAAGTGAAGCTGGAAATAGGTTTCCGGACTGGCGCCAAAACTGTCAAAAAAACGGGCAACTCCGGGCAGCATCGAACCTTCGAAATCAAGCGTAAGGTTTTTGCCAACGTTTTGCTTAATAAATTCATTTACCAGGAAATACATTCCTCCCATTTCTTTTCCGGCTTCGTTTGAAGCGGCGCTGAAATAGATCACCCGATCTTTCCAGCGGCAAAAATAAACAGCCGAACACAGCTCATTATCTGATGTATATACACCATAAATCTCACCAAATCCTTTATACTGTCCGTATGCGATTAGGTTTTTCAAGGTAGCTATTGAAGACTTTGATATACTGGCTTGCAGATTTTTCTCTATAAAATCGAGATACGTTTCCAAACGAATGCCCTGAATCAGGGAAAGATTATTCGTATTGGCTTTCGCAATGTTGCGTTTGGCATTGCTCGAAAAGAATTTCTTAATGCCGGTATAACTCTGTTCGAGAGGCAGAAGGTAATTTTGTTTGGCCTGAAAATCTACCGATGTGCTATTTTTCCAGGGTAAGTTACCCGCATTCAGATGGACTTTTGCGTAACGAAAGTGCCTGACCAGGTAGTCGTAAAACTGTGAACTAATGGTGGAATTGGCTGCGGGATAAATACCAAGCTGCTGCGAAAACATCGGCTGGAAAAGGTAAGTAATGCCAAATTTTCGTCGGATTGGAAGTGGCATCACATATTCGTAATCGCCCATTACAAGTGCATCCCAGTAGGTTGCTGTTCGGTCGAGGTGCCAGGTGTTGGCGTAAATACGGCTGTTAATGGCTGCATCAATACACCGGTCCCATTTATCGTAGTCGATATCCTGATGTTTGATGTAATGCAGTTTTGTCTTTTCTGTCATTAAAAGGTATTAAGTAAGCCGCTAATTTTCTTTTCCGTTGGCCCAGGCAAAACCCAGTCGGTTCATTTCTTCAAAAACCGTTTGGAAGCCCTTCCAAATGCCTTTGTTGTTAACCGTTTCGTTGTGCCAAACACTCACAAAAGTACCACCAACTTTTTTTACTTCTGTCATAATTCCTTTAATTTCTTCCCAGGCTTGTTCGGGCTTTAATTGCTGGTAATGTGTAAAGGTCCCGTCAAGAATCTGAAACGGAGTGATCAGCAGATTTGTTGTTGTTTCGCGTTCCACATCGTAGAAATAATATGGCGTACAAATTCCGGCTCTGAATCCGGAGACACAGGAATAACCCATGGTATAATCTTCCAGAATCCCGCTTTTTATCAATCTGCGATACGATTTGGGGAACTGAATGCGAAGAAAATGTTGTCGGCTTTTGTCTACCTCTTCTCCAAGGATACTTTCCAGACGTGCACGCTCAACACCCGTTTTTTTACGATTGCCTTTTTTACTCGATGCAAACGAGGGATGTATTCCCACTTTGTATTTTTTTCTTATATCACGAATCAGTTTCTGATACTGTGTATTCTTATGCGAAATATTTTTATCGTAGCGCGCATAATCGCCAAGTAAAAAGAAGAACAGCACCTTATCTTCGTTTCCATTAAAAACTGAATCGAGGTATTCATAAGTGTCATACGGATCCTTAGCTTTACCTCGCAGCACTTTCATTCGTTCTTTATATTCAGCCCGGTTTTTAATAAACGATCGAAGCAGATTCGCACTTTCCCGCATTGTTCCTTTGTTTTTATAGGCCCAGGCATTGTCGATATCGATGGTAGAAATAAAGCGAAACGGAGTTTCAGTGAACTCCAAAACAGGATAACGCTCCTTCAACTTTTCACCCAATAATTTTGCCCAGATATTTACCACAGGCTTTTTAAGCAAATCGTATTTGGTAAGAATGCTTTGTTTTGCATGAAACCGATCGAGATGATCGCGAACCGTTTCGGTATATTCTTCATGGCGGGAAACCAGGTAAAACGAAGCCGCCAGCGGATCGAACGGCAGATCCGAATCCTGTGAACTCTCGCAGAAATACTTGTTGCCTTCGTACCAAACGGGCTCAATGTTGGGCTTTATCATTGCCCGTGAAAACATAAGCCGATGCGGTTTAATGTAGAATTCATCGTCGAATTTATCGGTTGAATAATTCAGCTTTGGTAGATCCGATTTTCTAAATTCCGACGAATTTGTTGAGAACGCAATCTCGGTTTGAAGTATCTGGTTGAAAATTAGTTTTGATATGTATTCGATCCTTGGGTTGACTTTTTTCACATAGATCAGTATCATTTTCTCTGGTTTTAAAGGTTCAGCATGCCTTCGTCGGCGAAACTAAGATAAGTGTTTTGCCCGATGATCACATGATCGAGGACGGTGATGTCCATAATTTCAGCGGCATTTTTGATTTTTGAGGTAATTTTCAAATCAGCATCCGAGGCCTGCATGGTTCCTGAAGGATGATTGTGGCATAGAATAATGGAGCTTGCCAGTTTTTCCAAAGCGACTTTTAAAATCAGCCGAACATCTATTACGGTTCCGGAAATGCCCCCCTGGCTGATCATGAAGGTGTCGATGATTTTATTTCCACGGTTGAGCAGCATCACCCAAAACTCTTCATGGTTCAGATCACCTAAAATCGGGAAAAAGAAATCGGCGGCATCTTTACTCCCCGTTATCTTGTTTTTGTTGAATACTTCAGCTTCTTTTCGGCGTTTCCCCAGTTCAAGTGCGGCAGCGATTGTAACAGCTTTTGCTTCGCCAATCCCGTTAAAGGCTTTTAAAAAATCGATGTTTTTACGCCCCAGTTCATTAAGGTTGTTGTCGGAAGCAGAAAGGATGCGTTTTGAAAGTTCAACTGCGGTTTCTTCCAGGTTACCTGAGCCAATAAGGATGGCAATTAGTTCGGCATCAGTAAGTGCCCGGGCACCTCTGGAAAGTAATTTCTCGCGAGGCCGGTCTTCGGCTGCCCAGTCTTTTATATTCAGTTTTTTGTATTCGGACATTATTGCAGACTTCTCTTCTAAAATTAGCCATAATAAATGGTTTTGAAAAGTTGCCGAATAGATTTTGAAACATGTTTAGGGAAATTGAGGGCACAAAAAAACCTCTTCGGATTCCCGAAGAGGTTTCGATATATCGAATTGATTTTTTTTACAACTGGTTAACCTGTAAGGCCAGTTTCGATTTCAGGTTCGATGCTTTGTTTTTATGAATGATATTGCGTTTTGCCAACTTATCAATCATAGCAACAACCTCCGGGTACATTTTTTCAGCTTCTGCCTTGTCAGTAGCATTACGCAAAGCTTTAATTGCATTACGCGTAGTTTTAGCGTAGTACTTGTTGTGTACTCTCTTCTTTTCGTCCTGACGGATTCTTTTTAATGCTGATTTATGATGTGCCATTTTTCTACTTCCTTCTTCTTTAAAAAAATTAGTAGCCCGTAGGGGATTCGAACCCCTGCTACAAGAATGAAAATCTTGCGTCCTAACCCCTAGACGAACGGGCCATCCTGTTTTGTTCCCTTAATTTTGGGACTGCAAAAATACTTCATTTTTGTTATCCACCAAATTTTCGAGAAATATTTCAGCTAAATTTGACATTTTTTCGTTTAAAAATGCCGTTTTTGATTTTAGCGCTGCAAAGAAAAGCAAGATTTTTGAAACTGCAAATAAAAAAATGAAAAAAAATAGCATTTATCGCAATTCGAAGTTCTGGCCGAGGTAAACGCGCCGAACGTCTTCGTCTGCAGCCAGTTCTTCTGCGGTACCGGCTTTTAATATTTTTCCTTCGAAAAGCAGGTACGAACGGTCGGTGATTGTTAAGGTTTCGTGTACGTTATGGTCAGTGATCAATACCCCGATATTTTTTTCTTTCAGCTTCATTACAATCTCCTGGATGTCTTCAACTGCAATCGGGTCGACACCTGCAAAGGGCTCGTCGAGCAAAATAAATTTGGGATCGATGGCCAGGGCGCGGGCGATCTCCGTACGTCGACGTTCTCCTCCCGACAACTGAATGCCTTTACTTTTACGAATGTGTTGCAAGCCGAACTCATCGATAAGCGTTTCCAGTTTTTCACGCTGGTACTCTTTTGAGTAGTTGGTAAGTTCGAGTACGGCTTTTATATTGTCTTCGATGCTAAGCTTACGAAAAACCGAAGCTTCCTGTGCCAGATAACCAATGCCTTTTTTCGCACGTTTGTATACCGGAAGTTTGGTTATTTCTTCATCATCGAGATATATTTTTCCCGAAAATGGCTGGATCAAACCAACGATCATATAGAATGAAGTGGTTTTTCCGGCACCATTTGGTCCGAGCAGACCAACGATTTCGCCTTGTTCCACTTCAAAACTAACTCCTTTAACAACGGTACGCTTGCGGTATTTCTTTACAATATTTTCTGCTCGAAGAATCATTTCAGTTCAAATAACGTATTTTTTCTGTTCACTTACATGGCATCCATTTCTATTTCACGTTTTTTAACTACACGACGCGAAATAAAAATACCGATCTCGTACAAAAATACCAGCGGGAAACATACCATGATCTGGCTAAAAATATCGGGTGGAGTAATAATGGCCGACAACAATAACATGAGTACATAAGCATGCCGGCGATACGTTTTCATAAACTGCGGAGTAAGTATTCCAACCTTGCTTAAAAAGTATGAAAATATCGGGATCAGAAAAACGACACCTGCTGCCAGCGAAATGGAAGTTACCGAACCAATATACGAACGCAAATTAATGGTATTCTCTACCTGGCTGCTCACCTGGTACGTTCCCAAAAAATGAATGGATAAAGGAACGATCAGGAAGTATCCAAAAAGTACACCCATCAAAAACAGGATGGATGTAAAAAATACAGCTCCTCCGGCATGTTTCTTTTCGTTTTCGTACAAAGCCGGGCGAATAAAGCGCCAGAATTCGTAAAATACAACCGGCGATGCCAAAATAAGTCCGGCAATAATCGACACCATAATATGAGTGGAAAACTGACCGGCAATTTTAATGCTCTGCATTTTTAGCGGAACCTGATTAATTTTCACGGCTTCGGAGCCAATCATATCACCCAGTTTGGAAAACATTCGGTTAGTCCAGAACTCCGGTAAGCGCGGACGTAATATAATGGTGTCAAAAACAAACTCCTTCATTACAAAAGCAACCACGGCGAAAACCATAATGGCTGCTGCCGACCGAACGATGTGCCACCTTAACTCTTCAAGGTGTTCCAGAAACGACATTTCGGCTTCGTTTTTTTGTCTGCCTCTTCTTTTTGTACTTTGTTCTTCGCTCATCCCTTAATTGGCTTTTCAGAAATCATCACAAAAGTAAACGAAATTTTGGCATTTTGAATTTCTGACATTGAAATGGATTATGTCAGGTTTATTTAAAGAATGAGTGGAATAAGGCTGTTAGGAATATTAATGCCATAATTTGCGTTATGATTTTTATTGATTTCAACTAAAAAATATTAAAAAGTATTGTGGTTTAGTTTACTTTTGATAATTTAGAAATTCAGAAGACATACAATAGTATATTGTGAGAGAGTAGGTTATGGAGAAGAACATTGTATTAACAGAGCGATTGCAGCATTTCTTTGGCTTCGATCGTTTTAAGGGTCAGCAGGAAGAAGCGGTTAAAAGTGTACTGGAAGGAAAGGACACTTTTGTTTTAATGCCCACCGGAGGAGGGAAATCGTTAATTTATCAACTTCCGGCCCTGATACTGGAGGGTACTGCAATTGTTATATCGCCTTTGATTGCTTTGATGAAAAATCAGGTGGATTCGATCAGGGGCACCCACGCTGAAGACAGCGTGGCACATTTCTTAAATTCTTCGCTGTCGAAAGCTGCAATAACCCAGGTGAAAGAAGATGTCCTGGCCGGAAAAACCAAGTTATTGTACGTGGCTCCGGAGTCATTGACAAAAGAAGAAAATATCGATTTTCTGAAGCAGATCAAGATCTCGTTTTACGCCATCGATGAAGCCCACTGTATTTCGGAATGGGGTCACGATTTCAGGCCGGAATACCGCCGTATTAAACCAATTGTTGAAGAAATAGGTCAGTCGCCGATTGTTGCGCTTACTGCAACGGCCACTGCAAAAGTTCAGCACGATATTCAAAAGAACCTTGGAATTCTGGGAGCCCAGGTATTTAAAGCATCGTTTAACCGCGAGAACCTTTATTACGAAGTGCGGCCCAAAGTAAAAACGGCAAATCAGATCATCAAATTTATAAAACAGAACGAAGGGAAATCGGGCATTATATATTGTTTAAGCCGCAAAAAAGTAGAAGAGCTGGCTGAAACCTTGCAGGTAAATGGAATTAAAGCCCTGCCTTATCACGCCGGGATGGATGCCGCGACGCGGTCGGGAAATCAGGATAAATTTTTGATGGAAGAGGTAGATGTGATCGTTGCTACCATAGCTTTTGGAATGGGGATCGATAAACCTGACGTTCGTTTTGTTATTCACTTTGATATTCCGAAAAGCCTGGAAGGGTATTACCAGGAAACTGGCAGGGCTGGCCGTGATGGTGGCGAAGGCAAATGCATCACTTTCTACAGTTATAAAGACATTCAGAAACTGGAGAAATTTATGCACGGGAAGCCAGTGGCAGAACAGGAAATTGGAAAGCAGCTTTTGCTCGATACCGTTTCTTATGCGGAATCTGCGATCTGCCGAAGAGTAATTCTGTTGCATTATTTTGGCGAGAAGTATGAGCCCGATAACTGCGGAAACTGTGACAACTGCCTGAATCCAAAAGAGCAGATCGAGGCAAAAGATGAAATCGTTACTGCCTTGAAAGCAATTCTCGAGGTCAACGAAAAATATAAAGGCGACCACATTGCAAATATTCTGATTGGTAATAAAACCGCTGCAATAAAATCGTTCAAACATTATACCCTGGAATCGTTTGGAACCGGTAAAGACCACGACGAACGATTCTGGAATGCAGTTTTCCGTCAGTCGATGGTTGCAGGTATTATTAATAAGGATATAGAAAACTACGGTTTGCTGAAAGTGACCGAGAAGGGCCACGATTTTTTAGCCAATCCACAAAGTTTTATGCTCGTTAAAAACCACGAGTACGAAGAGGAAGGAGAAGACACAGCCGGAGGAGGAGCGCCATCAGGAGGTGCCAGCGGCGATCCGCAGTTGTTTGCCATGCTGAAGGACCTTCGGAAAAAGATTGCTAAGAAGCACGATCTTCCGCCCTTCGTAATTTTCCAGGATCCATCCCTGGCTGACATGTCGATTCAGTATCCGGTAACGATAGAAGAATTGCAGAATATTCAGGGAGTTGGGCAGGGGAAAGCACGCCGCTACGGTCGTGAGTTTGTCGCGCTTATAAAAACCTATGTCGAGGAAAATGATATCGAACGACCGGAAGATCTGGTGGTGCGAACCGTTGCCAATAAATCGAAAATGAAGGTTTTCATCATTCAAAGCATCGACCGAAAATTGTCTTTCGATGATATTGCCGACTCGAAAGGTCTGGAAGTTAGCGATGTGATCGGTGAAGTGGAAGCAATCGTAAACTCTGGCACAAAACTTAATATTGATTACTACATCAATGATGTGCTTGATGAAGATCACCAGGATGAGATTTTTGACTATTTCAGGGAAGCTAAAACCGATTCAGTACAAGATGCTTTAAACGAATTGGGCGAGGACGAATACTCGGAAGACGACATCCGTTTGATGCGTATAAAATTCTTTTCCGACATGGGGAATTAGCCCTTCAAAATTTATCCCAACCTTTTTGTTGTAGAAATTGTTATTTTTGCAGCGAATTTATTCATGCATAAACAATTGGAAATGACAGTTGCAGTAAACGAAACACTTGCTTATAAAGTTGCCGATATCTCTCTTGCAGATTTCGGAAGAAAAGAAATTGAGATTGCCGAAAAAGAAATGCCCGGCTTGATGTCGGTGCGTAAAAAATTCGGACCACAAAAACCGCTCGATGGTGTCCGCGTAATGGGAAGCCTTCATATGACCATTCAAACTGCGGTATTAATTGAAACACTTGTTGAATTAGGTGCTGATGTACGCTGGTGCAGTTGTAATATTTTCTCAACGCAGGACCATGCAGCGGCCGCAATAGCAGCAGCAGGTGTACCTGTTTTTGCATGGAAAGGTGAAACACTCGAAGAATACTGGTGGTGTACCCGCGAAGCCTTGAGTTTCCCCGATGGAAAAGGGCCGCAGTTAATTGTTGATGATGGTGGCGATGCTACGTTGTTGATACATAAAGGTTATGCTGCTGAAAAAGATGCCAGTGTTTTGGATGTTGAACCGGAAAGCATTGAAGAAGGTGAAATATTAAGTCTGTTAAAGCAAACACTTGCTGAAGACAATCAAAAATGGCACCGTACTGTTGCAGAGTGGAAAGGTGTTTCGGAAGAAACCACTACCGGCGTTCATCGTTTGTATCACATGTTCGACAAAGGTGAATTGCTGGTACCGGCTATCAATGTTAATGATTCGGTAACAAAATCGAAATTTGATAATTTATACGGTTGTCGTGAATCACTGGCTGATGGAATTAAACGTGCCACCGACGTGATGATTGCTGGTAAAGTGGTTGTTGTTGCCGGATATGGCGATGTTGGTAAAGGATGTTCGCACTCGATGCGCAGCTATGGAGCCCGTGTAATTGTTACCGAGATAGACCCGATTTGTGCACTGCAGGCTGCCATGGAAGGTTTCGAAGTGAAAACCATGGAAGATGCCCTGGCTGAAGGAAATATTTTTGTTACTACAACAGGAAATAAAGACGTAATTACCGGAGAGCACCTGGCTGCCATGAAAGACCAGGCCATTGTTTGTAATATCGGACACTTCGATAATGAAATTCAGGTATCACGCCTCGAAAAGTGGCCGGGAATTACAAAGACGAATATCAAGCCTCAGGTTGATAAATATACATACGAAGACGGTCATAGCATTTTCCTGCTGGCCGAAGGCCGTTTGGTGAACCTTGGCTGTGCAACCGGACATCCGTCGTTTGTGATGAGTAACTCATTCAGTAATCAAACACTGGCACAAATCGAATTGTGGCAAAAAGACTATGAAGTTGGTGTTTACACTTTGCCAAAACATCTGGATGAGGAAGTTGCCCGTTTGCATTTAGATCAGTTGGGAGTCAAACTTACCAAACTCACTGATGAACAGGCTGCCTACATCGGAGTTCCGAAAGAAGGACCGTTCAAACCTGATCATTACAGGTATTAGAATCTTACAAGGATATATTTGGAAACGGGTCTCAGTTTTGGGGCCCGTTTTAATTGTATATCCTGAGTGTATTTCCGTACAGCGAGGTGTTGTATTGTTTTAAGGGCGCTGAGGCCGGACCGTCTGAAGGATAGCCGCCAATAAATATATACTGCGACTGACAACATGAACAGATTCCAAGAAGACCATCGGGTTCTACTTTGCAGGAACTGCTAATTTCGTTGGTGCAGGCTGCATCGAAGGCATAATATGAGCCTTCGGTTTCGCAGTACACAATAATGCCACCAAAACCAAAGCCCTGAAAATACAAGGAATTGCCCGGAACAGTCAGTTCATTGTATATCGAAAGATTAATAGGCAGGTTTACGTAAACATCGGGGATTTGCGATTCAATGTCGTTGCACGATGCGTTCATCAGCACAAATAGTGTAAAAATCAATAAATACTTTCCACTTTTCAAGACCAACTCCTTCATTTTTATTATTTTTACTGAAACGCAAAATTAGCATTTTATTGCTTTAACTTGTTTTTTATGGATGATCTGATCGTCATTATATTAACCATTGTTGTTGCTGCTATTGGTATTATCGGACAGCGAAATAAGAAAAAAGCTGCCCAGGTCAATGGTACTCCCGGTGAGGCACCGAAGCAACAACCTATGGATTTTTGGGACCTGATCATGAATGAAGAGAACAGAGCGACTCAGTTTCAGCCTCAGGCTTATTACGAAGAAGAGGATGAGATTATTGAGGAGCAGAAGCAGCCTCCTGTGGTTGAAAAACCAAGGCAGTACGAGTTTGCTGCGGACAATGAAGGCCGGTCCGACATTGAAGAGGAGCTGCGAAAAGCACTCGAACCACGAGCCCGAAAATTGAAAATTGAAGGTGAGGAATTTTCGCTCAGGAAAGCGGTAATTTATAGTGAAATTCTAAACAGGAAATACACGTAAGCGGCTATAAATCATTCATTATTAAGATTTATTCCGCGGGATTGACAGAGATTTAAATAAAATATTTACTTTTGCAGTAGGAAGAGTCCCGGGATATCCGGGATTCTTTCTGTTTTTTTATAGTATAACAAGAGAGTAATTAAAAGGAGGATACGAAATGTCCGAAGTAACATATTTAACGCAAGACGGATTAAATAAGCTCAAAAAGGAATTAGAGCATTTAATGAATGTAGAACGCCCTAAAATTTCGAAGCAGATTGGTGAAGCTATCGAGAAAGGCGATATTTCTGAAAACGCAGAGTACGATGCAGCAAAAGATGCTCAGGGCATGCTGGAGGCTAAAATTGCCATGTTAAAAGGCAAAGTGGCCAGCGCACGTATTTTGGACGAATCGAAAATTGATACTTCTAAAGTTCAGATCCTGAATAAGGTTACAATCAAAAACCAAAAGAACGGAGCAACAATGAAGTATACATTGGTTCCGGAAAGTGAAGCAAACCTGAAAGAAGGAAAGCTTTCGGTTCAAACACCTATTGCCAAAGGCCTGATGGGGAAAAAAGTTGGCGATATGGTAGAAATTCAGGTACCTTCGGGTATTATTCCATTCGAAATTGTAGACATTTCACTGTAAAAGAATGGCAAGCATTTTTACCAAAATAATCAATGGCGAAATCCCTTCGTATAAGGTAGCGGAAGACGAGAACTTTTTTGCTTTTCTCGATATCTTTCCAACGGCCAAAGGACACACTTTGGTAATTCCTAAAAAGGAAGTGGATTATCTTTTCGATCTGGATGACGAAACGTATGCCGGATTACAAATGTTTGCCAAAAAAGTAGCCAAGGGACTCGAAAAAGCTGTTCCCTGCCTAAAAGTTGGAGTAATGGTTCTGGGGCTCGAAGTTCCACATGCGCACATCCATTTGGTGCCCATGCAAAGCGAACAGGATTTGTTGAACTTTACCGACAAAACCAAATTTCCGCCTGAGGAAATGGAGGAACTGGCAAAGCTCATCGCTGAAAATATTTAGTATCAGCCCTGACCATCGCGTCAGGGCTTTTTTTTGCCCCTTCAATCTTTCAAAATTTATTAACACGCCCCGATTCAGGCGTTAAAATCCCTAACTTTAAGGGACGTTTTTTATACAACATTTATGGTTCCTTTTATTCATTTACACGTACATTCACAGTATTCGATTCTCGACGGGGCAGCCAGTGTCAACGATCTGGTAACTAAGGCAAAAAGCGACGGGATGAATGCGCTTGCATTAACCGATCACGGAACCATGTTTGGTGTGAAAGAGTTTCATGCAGCCTGCTCCAAAAATGAAATCAAACCTATTTTGGGCTGCGAAACATATGTGGCTTCGCGTACCATTAACGATAAATCGGATAAAGTCGACCGTTCGGGGCATCACCTTATTCTGCTGGCCAAAAACAAAACCGGTTACCGCAACCTGATCAAATTGATTTCAGTAGCCAACACCGAAGGTTTTTATTATAAACCCCGCATCGATAAAACCTTACTTGAACGACATCACGAAGGTTTAATTGCTTCTTCGGCTTGCCTGGGAGGTGAAATTGCTCAGTTGATTATGGCCAACCGGATGCAGGAAGCCGAGGACGCTATTTTGTGGTATAAGAATTTGTTTGGTGAAGATTATTACCTTGAACTGATGCGTCATCCGGCCCTGTCGCCAAGAGAGCGGGAGGAAGTTTACGATCGGCAGGTAGAGGTGAACCGGCACCTGGTGCGGCTTGCAAAAAGTTTGGGAGTGAAGTTGATTGCTACCAACGATATTCACTTTACAAATGAAGCGGATGCCGATGCACACGACCTGCTCATTTGTTTGAATACCGGGAAGGATTTCGACGATCCAAACCGGATGCGTTATACCAAACAGGAATGGTTCAAAACGCAGGCTGAAATGAATGAGTTGTTCCGCGACATTCCCGAAGCGCTGGAAAATACCAAAGAAGTTGCCGAAAAGATTGAAAATTTCGAATTGAATTCGGCACCAATCATGCCGGTATTCCCCATTCCGGAAGAAATAGGAACAGAGGAGGAATTCAAAGCGAAATATTCGGCCGATGACTTAAAAGAAGAATTTGGAGAAGCTGCTTTTGAACGCCTTGGCGGATACGAAAAAGTGATCCGTGTAAAGTTGGAATCGGCCTATCTCGAGCATCTTGCCATTGAAGGCGCTAAAGAACGTTACGGCGATCCGTTGGAAGATAGCGTTTTGGAGCGCCTGGTATTCGAACTGAATACCATTAAAACAATGGGTTATCCCGGTTACTTCCTCATTACCCAGGATTTTATCAACTGGGCAAAAGAGAACGGAGTACTGGTTGGTCCGGGGCGTGGTTCTGCAGCGGGGGCGGCTGTGTCGTATTGTTGCGGAATTACTAACATCGACCCCATTAAATACGACCTGCTATTTGAGCGTTTCCTGAATCCCGACCGTATTTCACTCCCCGACGTTGATATCGACTTCGATGACGACGGCCGACAACTCGTGCTCGACTACGTTACCAATAAATATGGCCGCGATAAAGTGGCACACATCTGTACTTTTGGTACCATGGCCACAAAATCGGCAATTCGCGATGTGGCGCGTGTATTGAAATTGCCGCTTCCCGAGGCCGACCGTCTGGCAAAACTGGTACCCGATGCCCCGAAAATGAGCTTCCCGAAAGCTTTCAAGGAAAGTCCGGAACTGTTAAAAGAAAAAAGTTCGGGCATCGAACTGGTTTCGCAAACCATAAAATTTGCCGAAACGCTGGAAGGATCGGTACGTCAAACGGGTGTACACGCCTGTGGTATTCTTATCAGCCGCGATCCGCTTTCTGATCATATTCCGCTGATGCCTACCAAGGATGAGGAACACCTGTTGACCACGCAATACGACGGACGTTTTGTTGAGGATATCGGTTTGCTGAAAATGGACTTCCTTGGCTTAAAGACACTGTCGATTATAAAAGAAACCCTCGAAAATATCCGGCTTTCGAAAGGTATCGAAATCGATATCGACAAAATTCCCTTTGACGACGAAAAGACATTCGAGCTATTCAGTCACGGTGAAACCACTGCCATCTTTCAGTTTGAATCCGACGGTATGAAAAAACACCTGCGCGATTTGAAACCTAACCGTTTTGAAGACCTTGTTGCGATGAATGCTTTATATCGTCCGGGACCGATGGAATATATTCCGGACTACATTGCAAGGAAGCACGGGCGGCAAAAAGTAGATTACGATGTGCCGATGATGGAGGAGTATTTGAGCGATACCTACGGAATTACGGTCTTCCAGGAACAGGTGATGTTACTTTCGAGGTTGCTGGCCGGATTTACACGTGGTGACTCCGACACGCTGCGTAAGGCCATGGGTAAAAAGATCATGGCGGTGATGAATAAGCTAAAGGAAAAATTTGTTGCCGGGTGTAAAGCCAATTTCCGTTTTGTTGATGAATGTAAAAATGCCGGAAAGAAACCGGAAGATGTGATCGAAAAGATCTGGAAAGACTGGGAAGCCTTTGCTTCTTATGCCTTTAACAAGTCGCACTCGGTATGTTATGCCTACATCGCCTATCAAACCGGATATTTGAAAGCACATTTCCCTGCAGAGTTTATGGCGGCCAACCTTAGCCGAAACCTCAGTAATATTGCAGATATCACCAAATTGATGACCGAATGCAAACGCATGAAGCTGAATGTATTTGGTCCCGATGTAAACGAGAGTTTTATCAAGTTTACTGCCAACAAAAATGGCGACATCCGCTTTGGGATGGGGGCCATAAAAGGAGTTGGCTCAGGCGCTGTTCAGAACATTATTGATACACGTGAAAAAGTAGGTGCCTTTAAAACCATTTTCGATGTGGTTGAGAATGTCAACCTTCAGAGTGTAAACAAGAAAAACCTTGAAGCACTGGCAATGGCCGGTGCATTTGATAACCTGAACGGAATAAAACGAAGTTGCTTTTTTGCCGGTGAAAACGAAACGGATGATACCAACTTTATAGAAAAGTTGATCCGCTACGGGAACAAAATTCAGCTGGAAGCAAACAGCGCCCAGCAAAGCCTGTTTGGAGGAATGGATACCGGATCGGTGGTGCAAAAACCGATCATCCCCAATGTGGAGGAGTGGGCAAAAGTTATTATGCTCGAAAAGGAGAAGAACTTCATCGGAATCTATCTGACGGCTCACCCGCTCGACGATTATAAGTTGGAAATCACTAATTTCTGCTCGAGAGATGTGGCTTTAAAAGACCTGAATAACGATATAGAAAAATACAAGGACCGCGATTTTACGTTTGGCGGCATGGTAACCGCGGCCCGTGAAGGTCAGTCGAAAAACGGGAACATGTATGCCACGCTCACACTTTCGGATTATACCGATGCAAAGGAACTGTTCTTCTTTGGAAACGACTACGTGAACTTTAGCAAGTTTTGTAAAGTCGGCCTGTTCATCATGGTGAAAGGAACCGTGAAATCGAGGTTCGGTAGTAACGACTATTACGAGTTTAAAGTAAACAGTATCGAGCTGTTGGACGATGTGCGTTCGAGCTACGTGAAAAGCATTACCATCAATGTTCCCATTCAGGTTCTGACAAAAAAACTGGTGGAAGATATTCAGCAGTTATCGGAAGAACACAAGGGGAAAGCCCTTTTAAAGTTCAATGTTTTCGATCCGGAAAACAATATGCATCTTGAAATGTTTTCTAGAACAACCAAAGTTTTTCCGTCGGATACATTCCTGAACTTTTTTGAAGATCAATCGGATATGACTTACAGAATTAATTAGTTTTGCGAAATATTAAACAGATAACAATAAAAACAATTTATTATGGCTTTAGAAATTACAGATGCCAATTTTGAAGAATTGGTAATCAACTCAGACAAACCGGTAATGTTGGATTTTTGGGCTGTTTGGTGTGGCCCTTGTCGAATGATTGCACCAATCGTTGAAGAAATGTCATCAGAATACGATGGTAAAGCAGTGATCGGTAAAGTTGATGTTGACAACAACCAGGATGTTGCCATGAAATATGGTATCAGAAACATCCCAACTGTGTTGTTTGTGAAAAACGGTGAAGTAGTAGACAAGCAGGTTGGAGCAGCTCCAAAACAGGTGTTTACTGCCAAGTTGGATGCCCTGCTGTAATCCTTAACAATTTATAGTATTCACCGGGTGGCTCTGCGAATGTTCAAACAGTCACCCGGTGAATTCATTTAATGCTTTGAAGAATATATTCGACATAGAGCAGTTTCACCAGTTCGATAATCTTGGACTGATCGCCCACGAGGTAGTGGAGGGATTTATCACGGGTTTGCACCGAAGTCCCTTTCACGGTTTTTCGGTTGAATTTGCCGAACACCGCCTTTACAACCAGGGTGAATCGACCAAACATATCGACTGGAAACTTTATGCGCGAACCGACAAGCTTTTTGTAAAACAATACGAAGAGGAAACTAACCTGCGTTGTCAGCTGGTTATCGATACTTCTTCGTCGATGTTGTTCCCCTATTCGAAAGGCAGCAAGCACCTGCACAACAAACTGGCTTTTTCGGTGTACACTGCTGCAGCCTTGATTTATCTGATGCGTAAACAACGCGATGCCGTTGGATTGACACTGTTCTCCGATAAAATCGAATTTCAAACCAATCCACGTATCTCGTCAGTAAATGCCGAGATTATGTACGGCAAGCTGTCGGAACTGATTCAGCCCGAGAACGCGCACTTAAGAAAAAACACAAACACAACCGAGGTGTTGCACCAGATTGCCGAGAACATTCACAAACGTTCGCTGGTAATCATTTTCAGCGACATGCTCGACAGCCAAAAGACCGACGAATTGTTTTCTGCACTTCAACACCTTCGTTACAACAAACACGAGGTTATTCTTTTTCATGTTACCGATCATTCGCTCGAACGCGAATTCGAATTCTCGAACCGTCCGCATAAGTTTGTTGACCTCGAAAGCGGGCAGGTGGTGAAGTTTAATCCCTGGGAGGTAAAAAAACACTACGTTTCAACGGTAAGCGAATATTTCGAAGACCTGAAAATTAAATGTGGACAGTACCAGATCGACCTCGCCGAAGCTGATATAAACAAAGATTTTAAAGAGGTGCTGTTTTCGTACCTTGTAAAAAGGAAGAAGCTGTTTTGATTCGACCAAATACCTGGTTTTCTACTTGCTTACCTTACTTCAAAATAATACTATCGTTTATCAATATCGGTTGGGCGGAAGTTACAATTTCTATTTCTTGAATGATTATTTATAAATGGCAGAATGCCACAATCCGGATTTTTGCTACTTGACGTGTTGGCAAAATGCCACGGCTCCACTTATCCGTGATTCGGCATTTGGCAACTTGCCATAGCTCTACTTTTCCGTACTTCGGCCTTTGGCAACCTGCCACGGCTTAATTTATGTGTTGAAAGGGCAATGGCAAAGTGCCATAACTCCACTTTTTATCCGTATAGCCAATGGCAAAATGCCATCGGAAGAAATGATGTTACAAAGAAGGATGGCATCCGTTTGATTTGATTCACATACGGATGCCATCCTTTTTTGTAGGCGTTGGAGAAGTTTATTCCTCTACCAAATCAGCAGGCAGCGCCTGCAACTGGTATTGAATAGTTTTTGCCAATCGGTAATTACCGGCCGAATTGGGATGCAAACGATCGGTTTCGGCGTTCGAGAAATACTTGATATTTGAATCCAGCATCGGGTAAAGTCCGCTGGTCGAATAGAGATCGATCAAAGGAACGGCCCACACCGAAGCGGCTTCTTTTAAAGTCTTCACATAGTTGTCGATGTAAAGTCCAAGGTCGTTCGAAAAGCTTTCCTCGGGCTGTACATTTCTTTCGTTGAAGCTTGCAAATCCCCGGTGAATCGGTGTCATGATCACAATTTGCTGATCGGGATAATTCGATTTTAGAAAAGCCATCACCTTGTTGATACGGCCACAAAAAGTGCTGTCATTTTCGATCAGAGTCCGGTACTTTCGGGTAACCGTGGTTCCGTTAAAGTTGGTTTCTTTGGCAGTTTCGTTGTAGAAATTCCCCAGAGGAATGTTGTGGTTGTAGTCATTGGTTCCCGCGAAAATCAGAATGGCGTCGATATTGGTTCCCCTTTCCTGTTTCAACTTTTGCGCCTGTCGGTAAATGCCGTCCCACTGGTTGCCGCTTATTCCATAAACAAATGGTTCTATTCCCATTAGGTCGGCGAGGTATTCCCAGTAAACCCGGATGGCACTGTCGCGTTTCTGCGTCATCGAATCGCCTAAAAAGGCCACTTTTTTACCCGTCCACTGCGACTGAGGATTCTTTTGTTTAGCAGTATAATCACTATTTGAATCGGATTGCTTTGCAACTGCCGGAATGGCTAACAGTGCAATTATCAGTAGTGACAATGTTAGGTCCAATATCTTTTTCACGATCATTTAATTTGGTTTAGTTGCGTAAAAATTATTATTCCCTGGTTTTACAGGAAGCCGGCGGAAGCTACACTGTAACTTTTTTCTCCTTATTAAACTTCGATCTTTTAATTGATTCCTTGCGGGTGATCAGCATCGGCATAGAAACGCCAATGGCCAGCGACATTAGGATAAAAGACATTTTAGCTCCATTATTTACCATGTCGATGAGCGTTTGTATATACGTATCGGAATCTTCAAGTTGAATGAGTGCAATCAGGCCCAACATCATCCGGTAGGCAAATGCTCCGGGAACCATCGGAATAACTCCGGGAATGGAAAAAACAAGTGGGGGACTATTCTTTAAGTGCGCCATTTGTATACTGATGATTCCAACAACAGTAGCTCCAACAAAGGAGGAGAATACGATTCCAACTCCAAAATACATGAGCCCGAATTTTACTAATCCGCCAATTGCGCCCAAAGCACCAATCGGAAAGAGCGTTCGCTTTGGCACATTAAAGAGAATGGCAAACCCGACAGCTGCAATTCCCGACCAAAATCCTTTTAACAGTAATTCAAGCATCGTTTAAAAATTTAAAATCATTCTTGAAGTAAATAATCCGACTGCAATCGCAAAGGCTATCATCAAACCGTTTATTGCACGCACCAGTCCATTTTGAATATTCCCATCTATCATGTCGGTTACTGAATTAATGAGCGGAATACCAGGCACCAGGAAAAGTACTGAAGTGGCAACCGCTTTATCGGGTTGAGATCCAATTCCAAAAAGCTCCGATAATCCGGCAATAAATGATGCGACGAAGGCGGCAAAAAAGACACACAGATAGGGATTGAATTTTAGCTTTGTAGCTTCCTGCCTTACAAAAAGCCCTATAACAGTAGCTACAAAGGCAACAAGCATATTCAAGGGATCACCTCCAAACAGGTAACAAAACCCCGAACCGGCAGCACCAACCGTGGTTAGCAGTACCCACCGCGGATAATGTGGTAAGGATTTTAAGCGATCCAGCTCTGCATTAATCTGCTGTAACGACCACTTTTCTTCCATTACATTCCAGCTGAGATGACTAATACCACTCACCATTTTGAAATTGGGTTTGAGTGGCGAAATTCGTTTCAGGCGACTGAATAAATACTTTTGATCCTCTTCAATGATAGTTAGCATTATAGCCCGCTGGGTAATCAATGATTCAATTTCGTAGCCCAGTCCATTGGCGATACGGTTCAGAGTTACCCGGGTACGGTGCGTACTTGCCCCGGAACTCATCAGCAAAGCACCAACCTCTAAAAGTGTATTTCCTACAGTCTGAGTATTTTCAACTATTTGGCCCATTATTCGTCGTTCGGTTCTTACTCCTACAAAAGTATAGTATTCCGAATTAGTCTCATAAACGAATGCAGAATATTGAGTTAGGGTTAAGAATTAGTATACAAGTGGGAAGTTTTGTGCCTTGTTGCTGTTTGCTATAAAAAGATGTTCTGTAACGCTCCCGTTTTATAAGTCGTTCATTTTCATTAAATTTAAGTTTTTACACTAATATGCCCGCTTATGCTAGTAAAAACCTTCGGAAGCGCAGTATTTGGAATCGATGCAACTACCATTACCATTGAAGTTGATGTCACCACCGGGATTAAATTCCTCCTGGTGGGCCTGCCTGACAGCGCCGTAAAAGAAAGCCAGCAACGTATTGAATCGGCTTTGCGGCTGAATGGCTACAAGTGGCCCCGGCAAAAGATCATTATCAATATGGCTCCGGCTGATATCCGGAAAGAAGGTTCGGCTTACGATCTTCCGCTGGCGGCTGCGGTATTGGCGGCATCCAATCAAATCGATTCATCGAAACTCGAAAAGTATATCCTGATGGGCGAACTGTCGCTCGACGGAACTTTACAGCCTATAAAAGGTGTGTTGCCGATTGCCATTAATGCCCGCCAGGAAGGTTTCGAAGGTTTTATTTTACCCAAACAAAATGCCCGCGAGGCTGCTGTTGTTGATAAGCTAAAAGTTTATGGTGCAGAAAATATTAAGGAGGTGATCGGTTTTCTGAACGGAGAAGAAGTAATGGAACCAACCGTAATTGACACTCGTGCCGAGTTTTATGCCCAGGTAAATAATAATCCACTCGACTTTTCGGATGTGAAAGGCCAGGAAAATGTAAAACGTGCACTGGAAATAGCCGCTGCAGGAAGTCATAATATTATTCTTGTCGGGCCTCCCGGAAGTGGTAAAACCATGCTGGCCAAACGGATTCCTACTATTTTACCGCCATTTTCGTTGAAGGAAGCACTTGAAACCACCAAGATCCATTCGGTGGCAGGCAAAATCGACCGGGAAACATCACTGATGACGCGCCGCCCTTTCAGGAGTCCGCACCACACGATTAGCGATGTTGCTCTTGTTGGAGGTGGAAATTACCCGCAGCCGGGGGAAATTAGCCTGGCACATAACGGTGTTTTGTTTCTCGATGAATTGCCTGAATTTAAACGGACTGTTTTGGAAGTTATGCGGCAGCCTCTGGAAGACCGGAACATTACCATCTCGCGGGCCAGGTTTTCGGTGGAATACCCGGCAAGTTTTATGTTGGTGGCATCGATGAATCCCTGTCCGTGTGGCTATTACAATCACCCAACAAAAGACTGCGTTTGTGCGCCGGGAGTGGTTCAGAAGTACCTGAACAAAATCTCCGGTCCATTACTCGACCGCATCGATATTCACCTGGAAGTAGTGCCGGTTCCCTTCAAAAAATTGTCGGAGATGCAATCGTCGGAGAATAGCGAGGCCGTTCGTGAACGGGTACTTGAGGCCCGGAAAATTCAAGCTGAACGATTTGCCGAATACAAAGGTGTTTATGCCAATGCTCAAATGAATTCGAAGCAGATCAGGGAATTTGTGCGGTTGGATGAGGAAAGCAACGATCTGATAAAAAATGCGATGGACAGGCTGGGACTTTCAGCCAGGGCTTACGATCGTATTTTGAAAGTTGCCCGAACCATTGCCGATCTGGAAGCAGAACAAGATGTGCAGGCTCACCATCTTTCGGAGGCCATTCATTACCGAAGTCTCGACCGCGAAAATTGGGGCGGGTAATAAAGTTGGCAGTCGCAGTGTTCAGTTGAAAATTATGTCACTAGGAAATGATCATTAAGGTCGGATGTAATATTTGGGAATCGAATCGCCACGAAGTGGTAGTTTATTTCAGCCCCGGATAAATCCCGGGTAACTATAAAGAAAATTGAATCAGCGCCCTGAAAGGGCAGTATAGTATAGCCTATGTCACAGTCATTATCGAAATTATTTGTACACATTATTTTTAGAATCAAGAATCCGATGGCTTTCATAAGAAATGAAGAACGGGATGAAATGTTTGCATACATGGGAGCTATTATAAAGGATAACGATTCGATTCCCATTCTTATAAATGGCGTAAAGGACCATGTACATATACTTTGTGTTATGTCGAAAAATATTGCTTTATCGAAGCTTGTTGAAGAAATTAAAAGACACAGCAGTAGATGGATAAAAACTAAAGGGAGACACTATCTGAATTTTAGTTGGCAAGGTGGTTATGCCGGTTTTCGGTGAGTTCTTCGCTTCATCAGAGGACAAAAGAATACATTAGAAACAGGATATTCACCACAAGAAGATGTCGTTCGAGGAAGAATATTTGCTTTTTCTGAAAAAGTATGAAATCGAGTTTGATGAGAAATACCTTTGGTTTGAATAAGCTTTTAAACTGCCCTTTCAGGGCGATCTGAAATGAATGCGAAAATCCCCAAGACTTTGTCTTGGGCTGAATTAACTCTGGCTTTCAGCCAGAAGGAAGAAACGTTGATTGTAAATATTTTGCAATGCTTTAATGGTCTCATAATTCTAAGGTTGCTACGAGAAACAGTAAAGTGGCTAATATCTGTTAATATTTCAGATAAATTGTTTCGGGCTTGGAGAGGATATGAGCCTCTTGTTTATTAGTATTCTGAAAGATGAAGCTTGGTCAAAATCAATATCTTTGTCGCTGAATCTATTACAAATAAAGTTGATGTATGGAACAGCCCAATAATCCACTTCACGGGAAAACACTCGAGGCCATTGTGGTTTATTTAGTAAGCTACTACGGATTTGAAGAATTGGGTAAGATGATTCCAATCAATTGTTTCCGAAAAGATCCCAGCATAAAATCGAGCCTGAAGTTTTTACGACGGACCCAGTGGGCCCGTGATAAGGTTGAGAAGTTATATCTTGATACAATTGGGAAAGCATAAATTTTTTTCAATCGAGTGTTTTTCGACTGAAACCTGGTAAAGAAACCAGTCCACCCCATTTCAAACTTTTAAAGTGGAGTCTCAAAAATTGGGATAGACCGGGAATCTTTTTTGGAACTACTTCTAATACCGAAATTCTTCGAAGAGGATTAATTTTTTAATTACGTATACACCGTACATTGAATCCGAATTCTTTCGGAACCGGCGCTCTTCCGCACCAATCGGCATTATTCACCAATCTTCGGGTATAAGCAAGTGCAGGTGTAAATTCTGTTGATGTCCACCAATTGTTATATTCCCCCTGGCCAAAGAAGTTGCCTGCGCTGGAACGATACCCACATGAAAGGCCGTTAAACCCGCTGGAGTTGGTACCGTTGCCATTATCAAACCAGGTGCTTGTCCCTTTCAAATATATTCCGCCAAGGGTATCCCGACTTGCAATTCCTTCAGCTTCTTGGGGCGGCATTCCCAGAAATATTTCCATTTGTTTCCATTCTTCGTCGCTGGCTACATGCCAACCGGCAGGAGCCGCATTTGCGACGGCTGGCCAATTGTATAAAGCTCCGAATTTGGCATAGTTTTCGGTTGCTTTTGCGGCTGCAACATCGGTTCCTTCATAACCATAAACATAGTACAGAGGAACAACGCCTGATCCCTCTGTCCGGAGGTTGACAGTTGGAAGCCAACCGAGGTTTTCTTCCATCCAGATCTGGTCGCCAATCTGGACCACCTTGTACCTCTTACCGTCGCGGGCATCAACGAAGGATGTCATTTTCCCTTCCAACCAGATATTAAGTAAAGAACCTGGTTCGCCCCTCATTTCTACCTCCAATACCGATTCTGCTGTTAAATCGCAAAGCTGAAGCGAATAATCAACTTCTCCACCGGAAAAATCAGCTGTGTTCAGTAATACCTGATCGTTAAAAGTAATAATGGCAGCTGACACCGACTCACTCGCAACATGCAGTTCAAAGCAATTATCGTAATCAGCAATGTTAAAGTCTCCAATAGACAGTTTTTCAATCGTAGGTTTTCCTTCTCTTCTAACAACCTGACTGTCGAAAACTACATCCAAAATCCCATCGATAGAATAATCCTTTGCCACAGCGCTTTTTAGTGTAGCCGGATTCAGTTCAACATCCTCTTTCTGGCACGATTGGAAAGTGCCGGAAACACACAGAGCAACGATCACAAATGAGCTCGTCCGCATGATGAGCCCAAATGATAGTCTAACATTTGTTTTCATACAATTTTGAATTTAATGTGTGAATAATAGAGGTTATTGAAATATTCTCCCGCATTCCCTTCGGAATAGAAGCGGAATAGGTATTTGAATAACTATAAGCAAGTTAGGACGAAATTAGCAATAATACAATACCAATAAGTCTTTTAATATTGCCGAATAATGTAAGACTTCATTATTATCAATTCCCAAAACACAATTTAATCGAATTGAAACATTATTTTTGAACATTCGCCGTTTTTAACGGTTTCAGAAATAAAACTAAATATATCAATATGGTAGACAGAATTTCAGATCCCATTGGACGACTGATGGGACTGCGTTATAAATCGCACCCCTGGCACGGCGTTTATATCGGGCCTAACGCCCCCGAAGAACTTACCGCATTTATAGAAGTTGTTTCAACCGACACCGTAAAATACGAGATTGACAAAGACAGTGGTTACCTGCGTGTTGACCGGCCACAAAAGTTTTCGAATGTGGTACCTGCGCTTTACGGTTTTATCCCACAGACTTATTGCGGTGATAAAGTAGGAGAGTATTGCAATAAAAAAACCGGTCGAAAAGACATAAAGGGCGATGGCGACCCAATTGATATTTGTGTGCTAACCGAAAAAGATCTCGCACATGGCGATTTGTTGGTGACTGCCCGTCCGATTGGCGGTTTCAGAATGATTGACGGTAATCAGGCCGATGATAAAATTATTGCAGTTCTGGACAACGACACCGTTTACGGTCATTTTAAAGATGTAAGCGAAGTTCCGTCAGTTGTTATTCAACGTCTCGAGCACTACTTCCTTACTTATAAAGATATGCCCGGAGTTGACAGCAATACCGAAATCACGGCAACTTATGGAGCTGAAGAAGCGCTCGAAGTTGTTCGACTGTCGGTTGAAGACTACAACAACAAATTTGCTAACCTGGGCAAATTACTTTAGCAGAATATTTTTAACAGAATATAGTGACCCCGTCTTCTTGGCGGGGTTTTTTCTTTACTTCAATGTTGAATTTAATGATCGGAAGGAACTTCCAACTGCTTTATTAATTTATCGAAGGCTTTTTTGAAGCCGGCTTCTATTGAAGAATAGGCAGGTAATTCTTTGCCAATAAATATAAAGAATACGGCAAGTTGGCGATCATTAAGTTGCCGGTAGAGTTCGTGTTTGTGTAAGCGATACGCTTCGCGCATCAGGCGCTTTATGCGGTTTCGCTTAACAGCTCGTTTGAAGCTTTTCTTGCTAACCGTAAAACCGGCCTGAACCGGAAAAGTAGTATTCAACTCTGTTGGCAGAAACACGACTTTTATGGGATAGGCGAGAAACGACTGGCCTTCAGAAAAAAGACGGTCGATGATTTTTTTACTGCAAAGCCGTTCTTCTTTCTTAAAAGAGTGGGATTGTGTGGTTGTTATTTCCGCCTTGTTTTCCATTGAAAAAGTAAAGGCCATCCGTCAGTCGACGAACAGCCTTTCAAAAGTATGTATTTTTCGCTTTAGTTTTTATTGTTCTTTTTAATGTACTGCTCTAGCGCCATTGTCATTGATGGTGCCTGTGCAGTAGGAGCTTCAATATCGAGTCGAAGTCCGGCATCGTGAACCGCCTTGGCTGTTGAAGGACCAAAGCAGGCAATACGTGTACTGTTTTGCTCAAAGTCAGGGAAATTCTGAAACAGTGATTTGATCCCTGACGGGCTGAAGAATACCAATACATCGTATTTAATATCGGCAAGATCAGAAAGATCGGCACTTACAGTTCTGTACAAAATTGCTTTTGTATACTTATAGCCACCTTTGTCAAGCAACTCAGGAATTTCCTGTTTGTGGATGTCGGAAAGTGGTACCAAAAAGCGCTCATCGGCATGCTTTTTCATCACACTGGTGAGATCGGCGAATTTACCGTTGGCATAAAAAATCTTACGCTTCCGATAAACTATGTATTTCTGCAGATAGAATGCGGTTGCTTCCGAAATGCAGAAGTACTTCATGGTGTCTGGAACCGTAAGGCGCAATTCCTGGCAAATTCTGAAATAGTGGTCGATGGCTGTACGACTGGTAAAAATTACCGCAGTGTGATCCAGCACCTGGATACGTGTCTGGCGGAATTCTTTGGCAGGCACGCCTTCAACCTGAATGAACGGCCTGAAATCGATCTTCAAACCATTTCGCTCGGCTAATTCAAAATAAGGAGACTTTGCTGTTTGTGGCTCCGGCTGTGAAACTAAAATGCTCTTGACTTTCAAAGTTTTATGCTTTTAATGAAACATTCCCCTTCTATTCAACTACAACTACTTTATAAATTAAAAGCAAGGGTAAAAATTCAAGGGTACAAAGGTATAAAAAGAGATAAAATATAGAAAATTGTTTCTTCAATAAAATTAAAACACCTCTTTGAAGTATGATCGCATAAAATGCAAGTACTATAATAATACCCGTAACGATCAGGAAAAGAGGGCTTTGCGCAGGAGAAAACGATACTAATGCAATGAGAGGAAGGAGTACTAATCCCAACGCTCTGAAGGTATTATCGGTGTTAAAAATGAATTCGAGGGTTTCAGTTTTGGTTTCGAACAGCAATCCCAGCGATTTGTAAAGTAACTTTTTCCCAAAAAAATAAATGAGAACACCACTAATAACAATGGCAAAATAACTTAGCTTATTGCTTGCCCTCGATACTTCGAAATAGGTAAGAGTTTGATACACAAATATCGATAATGTGAGGTAAAAAATTACGTCGAGACGATAGGCTGCATGCGAGGCCGGGTAATTGCTTTCCTGCCACATACGAACCGCTGTTGGATAGTTTACCAGCGAAGTAAACAAATGTTTAATGTATTTTATATAGGAATAACGGATGGTAGCAAACAGTAAAATCCCAACAAAAAGCAATACCGTCAGCCAGTCGGTACCGGTATCTGGTTTGCTGCGTTCGGGTAAAATAAGTTTATTGTCGATGGTTTCGGTTTGCAACAATTGCATATCCAACCGCGAAGAAATAAACTTCGAACTGTCGGTAGGTAATTTATGATCTTGTTGTAAGCGCCAGTTTCGAATTTGCTCAACTGTATATTTTGGAGTTTCAGTTTTGGTACTTTCCACGCTTTGTCTTGGTTGTTCATTTAGATCCATTATCGAAACAGGCTTAAGCTCAATGGTAAGACTGTTCTTTTGCGGAACCTGATCCAACAAGCTTTTTGCCTGTGTACTGTCTTGCTGATATGTAAAGCGGGCATCCATACTTTCGTCGGGCAAAGATACCAAATTTGTTGGCTTATAAATTTTATTTCAACACTGGCGAAAACAAGGTATTGTTGAAATATGTATTTTAATTCCGGATTTTATTGCAATAAATTAGATGATTTACCTGGCACCGATACAAGGCTTCACCGATTATATCTACCGAAAAGTTTATGCCGGTATTTTTAGCAGTGTCGATGCTTATTTTATTCCCTATGTTACTGTTCAGAACGAACAGATCGTTCGCAAGTACGAACGCGAAATTCTTCCGGGAAATAATCTGTACGGACGTGCTGTTCCTCAAATTTTGGTTCGCGATGCACAAGAGACTGAATTGTTGGGTTCAATATTAAAAAACTACGGTTATGCCGAAGTAAACCTGAACCTTGGCTGCCCGTATCCAATGGTTACCAACCGGGGGCGGGGTTCGGCATTGTTGCAAAATCCCGAAAGTTTAAAGCCGATTCTGGATACTTTTTTTGAACAGTTTAAACTGAAGCTCTCAGTAAAGCTGCGAGCCGGATTGAACGATCCGAGCGAAATTGAGCAAGTAATTTCGGTGCTGAATGACTATCCGCTTAGTGAGATCATTGTACATGCCAGGGTGGCCAAACAGTTGTACAAAGGAACGGTCAACGAAATGGCTTTTCAGATCGCTCTCGAGAGATCAGAGCATCCGGTAGTATACAACGGTGATATTTTTTCGGTAGACGATTTTCAACGTCGGTCGGAGCAGTTTTCTGCTGTTAGCGACTGGATGCTGGGGCGAGGTGTGTTGATGAACGTTTTTCTTCCGGCCGAGATAAAAGGTTGGCGATTTACAGATGCTGAAAAGCGGTTTACGCTGCAACATTTTCATGCCGGCATTGTGGAAGCATATTTACAGGCCGCCGATAATCCGGGGAATGCACTGAATAAATTAAAGCAGTTCTGGATTTATTTTAGTCTGCACTTTGATGATCATGCACGGATATTCAAGAAAATAAAAAAGTCGAAAAGTATTACAGATGTTCAGCGCGAGGCTATGCTGGCTTTTCGGGATGCTACGTTAAAACAGACTTGTTAATCGAAACGGCAGTTTTTGTCTTCGTATTCCTCCATAAGCCTCATAAGTTGGTACATTTCCCACAGTTCTTCTTCGCTTTTTGGCGCTCCGCCAATCTGTAGAAAACGTTCCAAAGCTTCCCTGTAATCCTCTTCTGTTACTATTACGTCGATCATTTTTTAGTGTGCATCGAGCCAGTTACTTGCTGCGTTCATTTCAACAATCAACTGAACGCCAATGTTTACGGCGTTCTCCATATTTGTTTTTACCAGCTTTTTCATCGCTTCCAGTTCCGGTTTGTACACATCAAAATTTAATTCGTCATGCACCTGAAGGATCATGTTCGATTGTAGCTTTTGCGCCTCCATTTCGCGGTGAATATTGATCATCGCGATTTTAATGATATCGGCAGCCGATCCCTGAATTGGAGCATTAATCGCATTTCGTTCAGCCATTCCGCGAACCACAGCATTTGCCGAGTTGATGTCATTTAAATAACGACGGCGGCTTTTGATGGTCTCCACAAAACCCTGCTCCTGCGCCAGTTTTATTTGCTTGTCCATAAACTCTTTGATCTTCGGAAAGCTCTCGAAATAGCCATCGATCAATTCCTTGGCTTCGGTGCGCGAGATGTTGAGTCGTTGCGCCAATCCAAAAGCCGAAATTCCGTAGATAATTCCAAAGTTGGCTGTTTTGGCTTTTCTCCGCATGTCGGAATCAACCTGATCTTCCGGTATTTTATAAATTTTAGCAGCGGTGATCGAGTGAATGTCCTTGCCCTCGTTAAAGGCGCGTTTCATTTCTTCATCTTCGCTTAGCGCTGCCATAATCCGAAGTTCGATTTGCGAGTAGTCGGCCGATAAAAAAACATGCTCATCATCCGAAGGAATAAATGCTTTTCTGATCTCGCGGCCGGCAGCATCGCGGATAGGGATGTTTTGCAGGTTCGGATTCACCGAACTCAGTCGGCCTGTAGCTGCAATGGCTTGGTTGTACGAAGTATGTATTTTCCCGGTTTGCTTGTCTACCAGCAAGGGCAGGGCTTCAACATAGGTCGATAGCAATTTCTTCAGTCCGCGGTAATCCAGTATTTTTTGTACGATCGGGTGACGGTCCACCAATCGTATCAACACATCTTCTGAAGTGGAGTACTGCTTGGTTTTTGTCTTTTTCGCGTTACTGTCGATCTTCAGCTTTTCAAACAATATTGGCCCCATCTGTTTTGGCGACGATACGTTAAAATCTTCCCCGGCCAGTTCAATAATTTCTTTTTCGAGCTGAATAATCTGTTCGCGCAGGTCAACGGCATATTTGTTCAGTTCATCTGAATTGAGTTTTACACCTGCACTTTCCATTTTTGCCAGCACCGGTACCAGTGGCATTTCAATGCTATCAAAAAGTTCACGAACGTTGGCTTTATCCAGTTCCGGATCGATGGCCAGTTTCAGCTGCAGCGTGAGATCGGCATCTTCGCAGGCATAATCGCGCAACTTTTCATTTGAAACCGACCGCATGGTCAACTGGTTTTTTCCTTTTTTCCCAATCAGCTCCTCGGTGTGCACTTTTTCGTAATTCAAATATTGCAGGCACAACTGGTCGAGGTTGTGTTTCATGTCGGGCTGAATAAGATAGTGAGCCAACATGGTATCGTACAATTTCCCTTTAACCGGGATGTTGTAATTATTCAGAATCAGGATATCGTACTTAATGTTCTGCCCGATTTTCACCACCTTTTCATCGGCAAAAACCTCGCGGAATTCGTCCATGATTTTTTGCGCTTCCTCGCGTTTTTTAGGCAGAGTAACACAATAAGCTTCATGAGTCCGGAACGCGAACGACATGCAAACAATTTCAGCTGTGTGCGGGTCAAGACCCGTGGTTTCGGTGTCGAAACAAAACTCCTTTTGTACCGAAAGTTCGGCACGCAAGCTTGCCCTTTGCATCTCGGTTTCAACCAGGTAATATTGATGAGGGACAGTTTCTATTGTCTGTACTGATTTTGTTTCTATCGGTGTTGCCGTTTCCGGAGTACCGAAGAGCGTGCCCTGAAAGGCCATTTCCGGTTGCGCATCGCTTAAGCCAAGGCGCGCAATCAGCGATTTAAATTCCAGTTCTTCGAACAACTTTCTCAGGTCTTCTTTGTGGAATTCTTCGTGAGTGAGTCCTTTTTTGTCAAACTCAATCGGTACATCAGTAATAATGGTGGCCAGTGTCCGTGATAAGCGAACCTGTTCTTCGTGTTCTACCAGGTTTTCTTTTTGCTTGCCCTTCAGTTTATCGATATTCTCGTAAATGCCGTCAATACTCCCGAATTCTCCAATAAGTTTTTGCGCAGTCTTGGGACCAATGCCGGGACATCCCGGAATGTTATCGGCTGAATCGCCCATCAAACCAAGAATATCTATCATCTGCTCAGCCCGTTCGATGCCAAAATTCTCCTTCACCTCGTTCATGCCCCACACTTCCGCATCGCCACCGGCTTTTCCGGGTTTGAACATCAGCACCTGTTCCGAAACCAGCTGCGCATAGTCTTTGTCGGGTGTCATCATGTAAGTGGTAAAACCTTCTTTTTCCGCTTTTTTTGCCAGGGTCCCGATCACATCGTCGGCTTCGTAACCCGCTTTTTCGATAATCGGAATATTAAAAGCTTCAATGATCTTCCGGATATAGGGAATTGACTTCCTGAGATCTTCCGGCATTTCTTCGCGGTTGGCTTTGTATTCCTTGTACATGTCGTGCCTGAAAGTTGGTGCCGACACATCGAAAACCACGCCCACATAATCCGGTTTTTCATTTTCGAGTAATTGCACAATTGTGTTGGTAACACCCAGCATGGCCGAGGTATTTACACCTTTCGAGTTGAAACGTGGATTGCGGATAAAAGCAAAATAACTGCGGTAGATCAATGCAAAAGCATCGAGAAGAAATAGTTTTTGTTGACCGGCTTCTGGCATATTTTTATGTATTACGGATTATCAGTTGCAAACCATTCGGCATACGAATTCGATGTTTCGAAAAGTCGCATGCTAAAAAGTGAAACGTTTGAAGGGAAAGCTTGTTGAAGAATTTCTGCAAAATGTAGCAACAAGTTTTCAGTGGTGGGCTGAAAATCGACCGTGATCAAACGTTCGGTACCTTTTTTGAAGGCTTCGATGTGATCGTCGGGGAACAGGGAATTTACCACCAGAGCATGATCGAAATGCTTCACAACGTTATCCTGCACCAATTCTTTAAGCAGACCAAAATCGATGACCATTCCGTCTTTCGGATGACCCGGCTCTGATTTTGGTTCACCCAGTAAAGTGACTTCCAAATGATAGGTGTGACCATGAATGTTTCGGCAAATTCCATCGTATTGATACAAGGCATGCGCCATTTCGAAATGAAATTTCCTCGTGACCCTGATTAAAGACATTTGATTGATTTTTGGACCTGTGAAACGAGTTCCGATACATCGGGACGAGTTCCATGCACTACTTACTAACTAAACAATTTTAATGGCATGAAAGTAAGCTTTTTTCGTAAAAACAGTAAATTCAATCTTATAAAACAATCGCGATTGACGGGAAACTACAATGAGAAATTAAAATCTAACAGAATTTCGCCGACTCTCCCTCATTCCCTCTCTACAGGAATCTACCCTTTATACACATCTTTGCGAGATTCTGCTCCATTTTCGTCCGGAACAATTGTTCAGCTTCGATCAGCCTTCTTCGCCGGACGAGGTACATTATGCAATTTTAACCCAGGCCGCCGTAATTCTTTGAATTACTTTGGCCTGGGCTAAAATACAACGCACTTTCAGTGCTTTTTTTTAAATCTCAAAAACAAGTTTTGCCATTTGTAGGGCTGAAAGTCCTTAATCATTCAGCCCCGGGCAGAATGAATCCGTCTGCTGACGGATGAGTGTCGCCCGGGGTTAATGATCCTACAAAATCGGCGCAATTGCGGCAAAGCATTGAAAAGGTACCCTATAATGCGCCGAATTTCTGGAGGTGATCAAAATCGCTCATTCCTTGTATTTGTGTATAAAGGGTAGCTAACTGTAGAAAGAGACGATAGTTTTGAAGGCACAATCAGGGTGAGTGATTGTATTCCATCATGACTGATGACAATTGATTCTGCTTCATTTATTTCGGAAAAAGCCACGCAACCTTTTTTTCGCTGATGCGTCTGTAATATATATTGCAATAAATGAAAAAACTGTTATTCATATTAATTGTGTTTCCGTTCCTGTTTTTTTCGTGCGAAACTGAAGTGTACGAGTCCGGGGTATTTCAATATGGTACAGAAAAGAAGTTTGACCTTCAACGGAATTACTTGTCGATGGATGAAAAACTCACTATCAGAATCGACAGTATTCACGATTCGCGTTGTCCGATTGGTGCAACCTGTATCTGGCAGGGTGAAGCCAGGGTTTATATGTCCTTTATAACAGAAACAGAAAATCAGCTGGTTTTAAGCACCTACGATAATCAAAAAGATACAATTCAGAATTTTGAAATTATTCTGACGGATGTTTTGCCTTATCCCGATTTGTCGGTTGAGACAGATCCTGATGATTATTCAGTTATTCTTCAGATCAATAAACTGGATGACTAGAACCACAGGTGTTCAACCAGTGTTTTTATCCCGATAAGTGTTAAAATGATTCCTCCCAGGATTAAGGACTGGTGACTGCGTTTAGCCGGAATGTTTTTGCCAAACAAAAGCCCCAACATCGAAGCAATAAAAGTTACTGATCCGATAACCACCGCCGGAAAAATAATCGGAGTTTCCAGAAAGCCAAAAGTAATTCCAACCACAAAGGCATCGATGCTGGTTGCTATCGATAAGCCAATGAGAACTGTCAGTTTAAAAGGATTTAAATGAGTTAAAGCATTTTCGTCTTTTATACCTTCATAGATCATCTTTCCGCCGATAGCAAAGAGCAGTCCAAAGGCTATCCAATGATCGATTGTAGAAATAAGTTCTTCAATTACATTCCCGATCATCCAGCCAATTACAGGAAATACACCCTGAAAAAAGGCCAGCGAAAAGGCAATTTTACAGGCCTGGAAAAAGCGGATGTCGCGACGCAGCAAACCAACAGATACAGAAACTGCAAAGGAATCGAAACTCAGTCCCAGGCCGATCAGTAAAAATGTTATGAATTGGAAAACAGTCATTGCGAGCGGCAAAAGTAAGCATTTGAATTCAGATTGAAAGAAATGTTACGCCGACTTTAAAATAAAAATGCCTGAAATTTACCATAGGTTTGTTATAAATTCAACAGCAAATCGTCTCATGTAACAGATGACCACAGAGGAGTTTAAAAATACGGTTATTCCATTTTCGCGAAAGTTGTATCCGATGTTGTTCAGGATATTAAAAAACGAAGAGGAAACGCGCGATGCTTTGCAGGATCTGATGGTGAAATTGTGGGACAAAAGGAACGATCTGGTGCGGTGTAACAACCAGACAGCCTACATCATTACGATGGCCAAAAACCACAGTTTCGATCTGCTAAAAAAGAAACGACCTTCCAGGATCGGGGAAAACGAAGAACATAAAATTCTGAACCTGGCCAGTGAAGATAGCGGACTGGAAGCAAAAGAAAAATTTGAACATGTTCGATCGGCCATTGACGCATTGCCGGAGAAATACCGCGAAGTGATCAGGCTGCGTGATATCGATGGATTTGAGTTTGACGAAATAAGTGAGATGACCGGTTACGAGGTGCCCTACATCAGAGTGATACTCTCGAGGGCGCGACAGAAAGTTAAAGAAGAAGTAGAAAAAAAGTACGATTATGACCAATCAGGAAAATTTGCTCGACAAATATTATAGAGGAGAGACTTCGCTGGAAGAAGAAAAGGAGTTGATGGAACTGCTTGCTTCCGAAGAAAATCAAGGTGCGGATGAGGATTTGTTTGCCTACTTCGAAAACGAGGCAGCAATTCCTGACGATTTGGAAGAATCGCTTTTTAACGGCGTGCTCGAAAAGCAGGAGCAGCGAAAAACGCGAAGGATGCGTTGGTATTCATTTAGTTCGGCGGCTGCAGTGGTTTTGGTTTTGCTTTCGGTTTATATCGATTTCAGAAAAGAGCAGAAAAGAGAAATGGAAAATCAGTTTTTTGTAATGGAACAGGCACTTTATCAACTATCGAGCAGTTTGCAACCCGAGGAGCAACAGGATATGCTGGTACTCTGGGTAGATAAAGATGTTGAGATAATCCTGAATTAGTTCAGAGTTTAAAGTTCCGAGTTCAGAGAATTGGAAATAATTACGGATAGAGAATTGAAATAAAATCTTAAAAATAAAACGATGAGACAAATGATTTTAATGGTACTGCTGATCGGGATTACGGTTACGGTACAGGCACAGGATGTACAGGGCTTTTTTAAACAGCTGACGACGAACTATTCCGAACAGGACGGATTTAGTGCGAGCATGCTGAGCAGTGATATGTTCGATTTGTACATGAAGAAGAAGGATCTGGATAAAGATTCTGAAGTGGCCGCAGCTTTAAAGAACCTGGATAATATTCTGGTGGTTTCGCAAAGTAAGTTTGGCAATGCTTATATGGCTTTTAACGAACAGGCCAATACCGGCGCGAAAAAATCAGAAACTGATCTGGGAAAGGTGTACAAGGATATTCTCGCGCATTACAACACCGGTGATTACACTTTGCTGAAAACCGAGAAAAGGATGGGAGAAGATGTAAAAGTGTACCTCAAAAAGAAAAACGGAGAGATCAGTTCGCTTGCACTTGTAACAAACTCGAACACCGTTACCAGCCTGGTTGAATTGGATGGAAAGATTGATCTGGCAAATGTGGCTTCACTCAGCAAAGCCATGAACTTACGTGGACTGGAGAACCTCTATAAAATCGATAATAAGAGTCCGTACGGAGCTTATGAGCCTTATATTGATGAAGCGCGCATTGAAGAAATGGCTGCCCGCGCCCGCGAAATGGCAGAGCGTCAGTCGCAGCTTTCGGAAGAACAAATACGGAAGATTGAGGAACAAGCCGAAATGCAGGCTCAAAAACAAATGGAAATGGCCGAGAAGTACCGCGAAATGGCAGAGAAATATGGTCGCCAACCCATTTTTCTGAATTATCCCGGCGACAGTGTAATTTACTACCTCAACGGTAAAAAGGTGAGTGCCGACGAGATCAAAGAACTGAATAAGGAAGACATCGAAAAAGTGGAAGTAAATAAACCGGGTAAAGACGGTAAAAAATCTGAAATTCACATTACAACAAAATAGGAAGGCAACAGGAAAAAGAAAAGGGCAGATCTGAAGATCTGCCCTTTTCTTTTTATAATTGAATCGCTTTATTGCAAGTATTTCGAATAGGTAATAATCAGCTGAACGCCGGTTTCGCGTCCGGTACCTTCAAGAATTACACGTCGCGGATTGTCACTGGTTTGTCCTGTAGTAATAACAAAACCCTGGTTACCCACATAAGCATCGTCATCGGGATCAAGAATGTTGATCACACGCTGAACATGTTGGGTTACGTTAAAATGATAAGTATAATCTTCCCTCAAATAACCACCGTAGTAGTTTGGGCTGAAATAGTAATCGATCGGTAAGCGCTCAATACTGTCTTTATCAATAAAAGTAAGTGTGAGGCTGGTCGGTGGCGGATATTTTTCGATGTCGCTGGCTATCGTATCGATCTGGAAAACCAGTTCGGCTTTGTTGATTGCTGTATTCAGTGAGTCGCGCCATCCTGTTAATTCGCCAACAGTAATATGCGATTTCAGGCCACCGGTTGGTTGTATGTAGATATAGTCTTCCTGCTCAACACCCTGATCCAGATCGTTGACAAACGCTGTACCCGAGTAATCGTGTACAATGTTATTTACCCGGGCACTAAACTGGGTGATCAGAAATGCCTTGGATAAGGTATCCGGTTCTTCGGCAACAATGTTGCTGTCGTTGTTGTAGTAAACCAAAAGTGCCGACCCCCGGAAAGTATTGCTTGACGAAGCTTCCAGGCGCATCAACGCGCCGCTTCCCGGAGTATTTACTTTTTCTGATTCAATATAGATTCCTTTACAAATATTGGTCAGAAATGAGTCGATGATCACCATGTCGGCTGAATCGGCTGAAATAAGTTTTTGCCCGAATTCGTTATCGATAGGTATTTTTATCACCTGGTACAAGGTATCCTGTGACGCCGAATCGAGTTCTACTTTGGGGGTATAAACGATCTCGCCGATCACCTGGTCCGATGCCATTGATTTCAGATCAATATCCTGTGTATATTTTTGGTCGTCATACAACATTTCTTCCAATTCATACACTTTTAAATTTTGGGCTGTTAAGGTATCGCCATAAACACTGCGATAGTACAAAAACAAAAAAGTGGAATCGGCTACCGGATTTGCGCCAAAATCGGTATAAGTCGTAATCCGAAGTTGTGTGGCGAAATTTACGGTGGTGTTTCCAAAAGCCTCATCCTGCAAACTTCCGATCAAATTGTAACCCGATCTGTTGGTCACAATTCCAAACTCGCTGTTGGCATACGCACCCAGCTGATCTTTAATTACAGCATTGTGGACATTAATGAGGTCGGTTCCCGGAAGAATCTCGATGCCAAGATCGTTTTCCTTGTTACAAGCTGAAAAAAGGAGTGCCATTAGAAAGAGAACTCCTGCGTATTTAAAAATCCGATTTGTATTGTGTTTCACCTGCTTTCTGATTTAATATTTAAGCTCTGTTGTTTTTCTGAAAAATTACACAAACGTATGAAAAAACAACGAGAGCATTCCGGCAATCATTGTAAAATTCCGGTTTTTAAAATTTAATTTTGATCTTTTAACAAAATTGGTGTTACACCTTATCGTAAAACTCGTTATACGCGTCGATGTAATTCTCCTTGGTTTGGTAATCGAGGAACAGTTTACCGCTTTTTTTGATGTATTCTTTTACCGCCGGGTTAATCTGTTCAGTTCCCTGTATCACGGCGTCAGAATAATCAATTGCCAGCTTATTAACATTCACATAAGTAGGCTCGTCGATCGCTGTTACATCGTCAGCAGTTATTCCGTCGAGTAAAAGTTTTTTATTAAAATCTTTGTTCAGCATATTTTTGAAGTCGTCGTTATACGACGAGTAAATTACTTTCGATTGGCTGAACAGCGGATCGTTGTAATAGTATTTTTTTATGTAAAGCGGCACCAGCGATGTGAGCCATCCGTGGCAGTGAATAATATCGGGTGCCCAACGCAGTTTAATTACTGTTTCCAGTACCCCGCGGGCAAAGAACACGGCGCGTTCGTCGTTATCTTCGAATTCCTTTCCGTGTTTATCGGCAAGCACTGCCTTGCGCTGAAAATAATCTTCATTATCGATAAAATACACCTGCATACGTGCAGCCTGAATCGAAGCCACCTTTATGATAAGCGGGTGGTCGGTATCGTTAATTACCAGGTTCATCCCCGACAGGCGGATCACCTCATGTAATTGATTACGCCGCTCGTTAACACAGCCATAACGAGGCATAAACGTTCTAATCTCTCTTCCCTTTTCCTGAACACCCTGAGGCAAATATCGCGCAATTTCCGACATTTCGCTTTCGGGTAAGTAGGGAGTAATCTCTTGTGAAATATAAAGGATTCTTTTCTTTTCCATCAACCAAAGTGCAGTTAAAAACAGGGGGCAAAATTAATAAAAATAAACTTAATATTCAATTTAAGTTGGTTAGCTTCAGCCGGTATCACAATTTTTTGTGCGGTTATACCAATATTATTTGTTTATTTTGCAGCCTCAAAATTTAGGGAATGAAACTGGTTAAGACAGTCAGCGAGTTACAGCAGCAAATACAAGATTCTGGCAAGGGCGCCAGCGTTGGATTTGTACCAACAATGGGAGCTTTGCACGAAGGCCACTTATCGTTGGTAAGGCAGGCTGTGGCTGAGAATACGCTGGCAGTAATTAGCATTTTTGTGAACCCTACACAGTTCAACGATCCTAAAGATCTGGAACGATATCCACGTACTTTGGAAGCCGATTTAAAGCTGCTTGAAACCACGGGTTGCCAGCTTGTTTTTGCACCCGATGCACAGGAGGTTTATCCGAAGCCGGATACCCGGAAATTTAATTTCGGAAAACTGGAAAAAGTGATGGAAGGTGCCTTTCGTCCGGGACATTTTAATGGGGTAGCACAGGTAGTAAGTCGCCTTTTCGACATGTTAAAACCCGATAAAGCTTACTTTGGCTTGAAGGATTTTCAGCAATTGGCTATTGTAAAAAACATGGTTAAGCAGCTGAATCTTCCTGTTGAAATTGTACCTTGCGCCATTGTTCGCGAAGATAGCGGACTGGCCATGAGCTCGCGCAACGAATTGCTGTCGGCTGAGGAAAGAAAAAATGCCGCAGTAATCTCAAAAACGCTGTTCAGGGCGAAAGAACTTAAAACGCAGATGAGCGTAAAAGAACTCGTGGAATGGGTGAAAGATGAAATCAACAATAACCCTTTCCTGGATGTTGAATATGTAGAGATAGTTGATGACGAAGAGCTGCAAGCGGCAAAAAGCTGGGACGAACCCACAACAAAAATAGCCTGTGTTGCAGTGTTCTGTGGAAAAATTAGATTGATAGACAATATTGTTCTTTAGTACAGAGACTTTTAGGTTGGAGTACTGAGGTAAAGCAATTATATAAAACGACATTCCGTCCGTCAACTGTCGGATTCGGAATGATACTAGCAGAAAAGAAAGATTTAGAACTAAGAGTTGAACAGCCATGCTAATTGAAGTTTGTAAATCGAAGATTCATAAGGTTACGGTAACCGAAGCCAACCTGCAATATGTTGGTAGTATAACCATCGACGAGGATTTAATGGATGCCGCTAACCTGATAGAGAACGAAAAGGTTCAGATTGTAAACATTAATAACGGCGAGCGCCTTGAAACCTATGTGATTAAAGGTGAACGCGGTTCGGGCACCATTTGCCTCAACGGGCCGGCAGCACGAAAAGTGGCGGTGGGCGATGTTGTGATTATTATTTCCTACGCCCAAATGGACTTCGAAGAAGCCAAAAGCTTTAAGCCCAGTCTGGTTTTTCCTGATACCGAGACCAACAGCATCGTATAAAATTAGAAGATTGGTTACCTAACTCTGAGAATCAACAGAGGGCGGATAGATCATCGATGAAATCATAAAATAAAACGTCGTGTCTGAATTTAGCCGCGAGGTTTTCTTATTTTTACAGACATGAACTTTAAAATCCGATCAAAAATCTTCCGTGATTTTGAATCACTGCATCCGCTGCTCGAAATATGGAAAGGCAGCAATAACACCATTGTTTTTACCAACGGTTGTTTCGATCTGATCCATCACGGGCATATTGATTCGCTGCAGAAATCGGCTGCTTTTGGTACCAAACTTATTGTGGGGCTTAACTCCGATGAGTCGGTTCGCATATTGAAAGGGGAGAACCGCCCGATTCTTGGGGAGATGGAACGGGCAACCATACTTGCAGCTTTTGAAATGGTGGATGCGGTTATTATTTTTAACGAAGAAACTCCGGCCGAACTGATCGCCAAAATTGTGCCCGATGTACTCGTAAAAGGCGCACAATACGAAATTCACGAAATTGCGGGCCACGATACGGTTTTGAACAATGGCGGAACGGTTGAAACCCTAGATCTGGTAGAAGGAATCTCTACCAGCGAGCTGATTGATCGGATTAAAAAACTTTGAGAAACTTTGAGTAGCCTTTGTGTGCTTTGTGGTTAGTTTTTATTAGCCACGTATCAAAGGCAGAGATCAAAAAAAAGGAGACCCGCAAGCGAGCCTCCTTCAATTAATTTATGAGTGAGTAATTTATTACTGTTTCACTACTTTCGATGAAGTAATTTTTCCTTCAGAAACAATGCGCAGGAAATAAATACCTGAAGGCAGGCCTTCGAGGTTAATTTCAGTTTGACTGTATGCGTCGTTGATCACTTCGATGATCTGTCCCTGCGATGAGGCCACATAAACACTGAACGGTTTACCGTTGGCTACACTCACATTTACAATTCCTGTAGTTGGATTCGGACAAACATCCATTGAAATGGCAGGTGTGTCTTCAACGCCAAGGATCGTTCCGTAATCTTCTTTGTAGAAAATTCCGGGGCGCAGTGCAGTTGTGAAACTTTGCATAAAGCCGGCTTGTTGTTCGGTGAACATGCAGGCACATGGCAGTGAATAATCCATGAAGTTGTAAATCTGTATCAGGTTACCACACTGGTACAACTCGCGCTGGCAATTGTCGTAAACCGTGGTTTTATAATACTGTTCCGGTGTATCGTCGAAATTATCGCCATACATGGTTTCGGTTTTTACAGGGAAAGGCATATAGACGGTTTTTTCAACTACCAGGGCAAAAGTATGTTTCAATCCAAAATAGTGTCCCAGTTCGTGAATGGCCGTTTTATATCTCAGATCCGGAGTAATTTCGTCGGCCAGGAAAGTGTTGTAATAATCCAGGCTTAAACCATCAAGTGATGGTGCATCGCTGTCTTCCGAATCGAGCCACTTTTTCCAGAAGGTGCTGTCGTTGCTTTCGAGCCATGCTGTATAATCCGGATCGTTAGTTCCCGATGGTTCAGGGTTGGTAACAAAACCTCCAACATTACCGCCATTTTTACCGTTGAAATCGGCAATGTAAATGTTGAGGTAACGTTTGTGATCCCAGTTGTAAGGGCGGCCGATATCGTCGAATTTAAAGGCATATTTTGTTTCAGCGTCAGTACCAACACCTACTGTAAAATAGTCTTCAGTAGTGCTGTGATACACTATACCGTTGGTTTCTACGCTGTCGGGATCAAGTGTGGCCAGTTTCAGTTTAATTCCGGGAACTCCGATAACACCGGTGAACGCTTCGTTTACACTTGTTTGGTCGTTGGTGCCCAGCAATGCGCTGTTTATAGCTGCCAGCATTTCCTTGATCTGGATTTCCGAAATCTTACCTTCAGGATTGTTTTCGTTGTGAATTACATGAACCACAGTGTTCACAATCAAAGCCGAATCGGGCTCGCTAACAATAGCACCGTTTTTCAAGGCATAATTTCCGGTGCTGCTGATTGCTCCGAAAGGATTGTCGCCTTCGAACAGGCCGGCTGATTTTGTAGTAGTAGTATCTGTTACATTAAATTTCGGAGCTTCAAGTTCGTCGCACGAAATGTTTCCTGCATTGAATTTATCTTCCAGTCCGTTTTCGAAATAGGCAGAAAGAGCAGGAGTATCCAGCGATTTTTCACCATTTTGAGCACACAGTAGACCCAGGTAGTGGATTTCGTAGCTTGAACTGCTTTCGAGCCATACCGGCCAAGGTTCTCCTGTTAGACAAAGGTAATCGATATTCAGAGGGCCGCTAATCGTTACTTCCGAGCGGAAGGCCTTTGAATTCAGCAAACTTTCGCATGCAGGGCCCATTACAACCACCGGAATTTGCTGGCCGTTAACTTCAACAGTTTTTTTCTCGGTTACCTCAATCAGGTCCACTTCGCCAGGTACCAAACGGTCAACATAAACAATTTCTGCATAATTGGCATACATCGAGTCGATCTCCGCGGTGGTCAGTCCAAGTCCGCCTTCTTCAACCGTTTTAGCCATTTCAGTTTTCATCTTGCTATCGATGTAACGTGGCCAGTTGTATTTGGTAATCAGTTTGAAATTGTAGTTGGTGGTATTGCCATCATTAGCTTCGTATTTATCGGATTTTTTCCACAGATCGATAATTTCCTGTGGCATAGGGAAACTGTCGGTAAGTGTTGCCAAAGGGGCATCGCACAAGCCGAAAATGGTATTTTTTTCGGTATAAGATACTTCGGTGTAGGACCATTTGGCTAGATAATCGTTGTAATATTTAAAATCGCAGGCCCAGGTCGAGTCGGTCCATTCGTAACCTTTCGACGTTAACAGACTGGTGGCTTTTGTGTAAAGCTCGTGTTCGCTGCCGGCATCAACTGTTCCTGTAGTAATACAGCTGGCCTCAGCTTCCCAGGCATCAATTTGTTCCTGGGTGATGCCGTTATCGAGCAAAAACTGACTGAATTTGGCATAGCTCAGGTTGCAGGCCCAGTTATCGTCGGTAATGCACAGGTAACTGTTGTACACAAAATACGGTTTTAATTCTGCAGGAATTTCTTCGGTTGTATCCTGTGTGAATTTGTAATGCGAAAAATCGTTGGCAACCGATCCGTTGAACAACGACATCTCCCATTGATCGCCGGGTTGTGCATCCATATCGATAAGTTTGTAGAAGGTTTGATCATGCTTATCGTAAATGTATGCTTTGTTGCCCTCTTTAAACATATAGCGCGCCTTGTCTTTGTCGTATTCTTCAGGCGATGGTTCTTCTTCGGGTCTTGCCTCGGGCCCGATCCACGAAGCACGCGGAGTGTAAATCTCGGAACATTGTACAGTAACGGTGTCGGTGGTTCCGCTGATTACTCCGGTTAAAGTAACCGTATCAGTCAGTACAGTAACATTAATGTAACCCGTTGTGTATTCGTCGGCGAACCAGTATTTCCAGCTCGATCCGGCCGGGGCAAAAGGTTCTCTCTCCTGTGCAAAAGCACCGAAGGTAACAGCAAGCAGCAAAAGTAAAAGTAACTTTTTCATACGTTTGTTTTTGTGATGGTTAATAATTTGAAATATTTATGAGTTGTTATTGAATGCATTTTATTTTTAGTGCAATGATCCGGTTCGCATGTACATAAATCCATAGTCTTTATTATCGACTATAAACAATGAAAGGCTGCCATCGATAGGATTGGCATAGGGATTCGAAACCATGGTATATCCTTCAGGCTGAATCATCTTATCCACCATCGGTTTTATTTCTTCCACAATCTGTTCAGGAATGAACGAAGAATAACCGCCATTTCCTTTTTCAGTATCCAGGTGGAAGATAACCTGGTCGCTTCCAATAGTTTCGTAGGTGAAATACACATCGAAAAAGGCTTCGTAGCCATCGCCCTTGTACAGAAAACTAAAGAAGTTGTAGGTATCGTTAAGGTTGGGGTTGTAGTAGCCCAGGTAGATACTGAAGTCGCTGAAGTAAGGATTGTTTTCCAACCCAAAGTAAGTACTGGTATCTCCATATTGAAAGCCACCTTCAAACGCTAGCCGCGAACTCCAGAAACGACCACCTTTTGCAAGGCTGATGCCATTCACTTTCAGAAAATGGTCCACTCCGTCATCGACCGGAACCATGGTTCGAACGCTCGAATAAAAGCTCGATTGAGTTCCATTATCGAAAGTGACGTTTAATACTTTCGATACTCCTTCCCCTGTGGTAATAGCACCAAACTTCATTTCGCTTACCGGCTCCATTCCCGGAACTTCGAGCGGGGTGCGCAGTTTCATACCTTCAGCGGTAAAATAGTATCCGATTTGCTGCATTGCAAGTCGTCCTTCTTCGTTGTAGAAGTAGAAACCAATTGAACGGCTGTAAAAATCCAGGCTCAATTGCAGTTTAGGTGCATCGCCTTTGTGCAGGTAATTAAATAGTACGGTGTTGTCGGTAAATTCCTTGAACTTCAGTTCCGACTGCATGTACTTGTTCATGTTCCAGTCGTCTTCGGTAGCAGGGGTCATCTCCATTCGTGAAGTACCGTCGGCGATCACAATTTTGTCCTCAGAGTAGCTTTCAATGCGGTACTGAAACGTGGTGTTGTAATTCAGTTCGTACAATTTGTGCACAAAACAGTAGGTTTCGAACGACAATTCGAAATTGCTAACATGTTTTACCGCGTAACTAATGTTTCCCTGTTTTTTAGTGGCATCGAACGGTTTGGTGCCATATATGTAGTTGTATTCGAAATAGTCGCCCACCATTTCGCAGGTTCCGTTTTGGTCGAATTTAACCACCATGTTAAAACCGCCAACCGAACTGAAATCAGGCCTTAGAACCATTTTCCAGCCATAATCGGCACTGGTAAGCAGGTTTACAATTTCCTGTTCGTGTTCTTCTGCTGTTAAACGATCTTCCGGAAACGGATCGACTGTACTCTCGCTGCAACTGTTCAGTACAACAAAACCGAGCAGTAATACTAGTGATAGATTTATTATGTGTTTCATCTTGAATCTGTTCATGATCAATCTTTTTGCTGTTATGTGTATTTGCTGTACTAAAAATCGTTTTCTTCGATGTAGTTCATCAACCAGGCTTCCGATTCGTTGCCAATGCGTTGCACATCAATTCCAAGCTCGTTGTAATAGTCGATCAGCATCTGGTATTTTTTATACACTTTATCGAAATCGGCAACTCCTAAGTATACGTAACCGTTTCCTGCTTCATTCACCATTTGAAACAGGTTGTGCAGCACCGTTTCTTTCGAGCGTGTAACCACCATCTCCGAAAGCGTTGCAAAATCTTCCAACTCGTTACTGGCACCATAGGGGCGAATAAATCCGCGGTTCAAAGCTTCCAAATAACCAAGCGAAGAAAAGTGGGTATTTTTCAGGTATAAACCCTTGCTGATTTCGGCGTAACCTTTTGGTAGTCCGTACCTTTTATTCAGAATGTGTGCGAACTCATGATGTAATACTTTTTCCATGTTTCGGCGGTATTCAAGATAGGCGTCAGGAGCCAAATCGGTACTGAAATCATTCACCATACCAATATTAATGCGGTATTGCGAGTCGGCCTGACCCGCTGCACTCATGCTGGTTCCGTTGGCTTCGCCATAATTAATTGAACCACCGATGAGAACAATTTCGCGTGGCAGATTTTTACGCAGAAACTCGTCGCTGTAATACGGTTTAAACCAGATCTCTTCCATCAATAGAAGGAAGTCGTAAACTTTTTCTACCCGCGGAGGATAGGCAATGGCTTCGTTTCCAATAAAGTGTGAATCCCAGTTGTAAATAACTTTTGATTCATATTTCTGGTTAATCTCGTAAATCTTCTTTCCCAGGGCAGTGGTCGTGTCCACTTCCTGTTCCTGAAACTCGTATGGGCCAATATCGAGGGAATCGTCTTTGTCGCAGGCATTCATTAGTAGTATGAATGCAAAGAATGATAGAATAATACTAATTTTCTTCATGGCTAAATTATCTTGGATTTTGCTCAATTTCGGGGTTGTTAATTAATTCATTATCCGGAATTTGAAGTACGTAGCGCGGATCGTTTTCCTGCAACACATACCGCTCTCCGTTAAAGGTGTGTACCAGTTCGGGATAACCTGTACGTTTCAGGTCGAACCAGCGCTGTCCTTCGTAACAAAATTCTTTGCGTCGTTCGAGTAACACGGCATCAATCAAGTCCTGCTGGGTTTTAAAGTCGCTAAACTTATAGGCCACGTAATATTCAGGCTGAAATCTGTTGATACGTAACTTGTTCAAATCGCGAAGAACATCTGCTTTGTTATCGTCACCACCAATTCTTGCAAGCGCTTCGGCCCGGTTAAGCAGAACTTCTTCGGTACGGAACAAAGGGTAATTGTATTGGTCGTAGCTCAACGACAGTTTCAGGGTAATGTAGTTGGGTGTTGAGGTGTTGGTGAACGTAAAGTTTTGTCTGCCTCTCAAATCGCGGTACTCGTAAATACGCGTAAATTCGTTGGCATAATAACCACTTCTGAAGTAGTTAACTGCAAAATAGGCAGGACGTATGAACAATACATTTTCGCGCTTATCGGTGAAATAATTATTGGCGTGCGGAAGCGGTTCGAACACTTCACCTTTATCGGGATTCGGGAAAATGTTGTGGTCGAGGAGGCTCGAATTCATTTCCCAGGCAGCGTTGCTGTATTCCACGGTTTTTTCGAAATCGCCTTTGTAGAGGTAAAAACGCGAAGCAAAAGCCAGCGCCGATACTTTCGAAAAGTGAAATTTCGGTTTTTCAATGTAGGCGTCGTTAATCAGTTCGAGACCCTGCAACAGGTCGGCTTCCACCTGATTGTACACTTCGGCAACCGTGTTTCTCGAAAAGTAATGGAATCCTGCATCGAGAGGTTCCAGCAAAACAGGTACACCCAAATCGGTGTCGGCAGTGTTGGCATCGAAGTGCTTGCTGAACAGGTTTACCAGCATAAAGTAGGAATAGGCACGTGTAAGCAGTGCTTCGCCTAAAATGCTTGCGGCAAATTCCTTATCGCCATCGGCATCCATTACATTTGCAATTACCAGGTTCAGTTTGTAAATATCGGCGTAGTACCAGCGCCAGGCATATTCCGGATTTGTAGGTTCGTCGCTGGCACGCTGATCGATCCACAGGTAAGCTTTACTCCATTCGGAATAAACACTCGGATTATTGTATGATGTGTAGTTTTTGGCAACCACATCGTCGGTCATCAGGTCGGTAAAGGCGTGATAAACACCCGGCAGACCACCAACCATTACTGCGTGGTAGTCATCAACTGTGTTCGGAACTACCCGGTCGACCGGGTCGGTGCTTAACTGTTCCTGACACGAGGTAAACAGCAAAAGCACTACAAGGCTGAGCCAGCTTATTTTCTTTCTATTTTCTTTTATGAATTTCATTTCTGTACAAATGTTTATGATTAAAAGTTGGCTTTAACGCTAAATGTAAAAGAGGTTTGAAGCGGTATATTCGATCCCTGGATCAGTGCCTCAGGATCGCGTCCGTTCAGGTCTTTGTGGGTAAGCGACCACAGGTTTTGGCCTTGCAGTTGAAAATGCACATCGCCGATGCCGTACAATTTGTGCACATCCTTCCGGAGGTTGTATCCCACGGCGGCGTTACGCAATTTAAGGTAAGAAGCATCTACTACCCTGATGTTGCTGTTGTTGTACATGTATGGGATGTTGTAGCCCTGTATCTGTAAATCGTATTGCGTCTCCAGGTCGAGAATGGCGGGAACGTTGGTGTACTGTTCATCGCCGGGGAATTGCCAGCGGTTAACCATTTCTTTCGAAACGTTCTCAGTATCCTGGTAGTAGTACGAATACACCGGATCGAGACGGGTTTTGTTTCCACCGCTGTAAACAAAGAGGAGCGAGAAATTAAAATCCTTGTACGTGAATGTATTGGTAATACCTCCCGAGTAAACAGGTTCGCTGCTTCCCATGTATTCCAGTGCATCCATGTCGCGGCTCGACAGGTCGATACCGTAAACTACGTTATCGTCGGCATCGTAAAATGTCGGAATTCCGGCTTCATCGAGCCCGGCAAAGCGGAAAGCATAAATTCCGGTCATTGGGTTGCCCACCACCGGAGCTACAATATTACGCGAAGTAAGTGTTTGTAGTGTAGGGGTGTAAAAGGCTTCGAGCACCTCGTTTTTGTTGTAGCCGAAGGTGAAATTGGTTGCCCACGAAAATTCAGGAGTTTTAATGATTGTGGCGTTCACCGAAAATTCAATACCCTGGTTGCGCATGCTGGCCCAGTTCAGGTTAACCATGTTGAAACCGGTTACCATCGAAACCGGGTAAGGACTGATCAAATCGAAATTGCTTCGGTTGTAATACTCGAGACTACCGTTAATGTTGTTTTTAAAGCTGAAGTCGACAGCCAGGTTGTAAATGTGTTCCTTTTCCCACTGAAGATCGGGATTAGGCGGTTGCATAATATAGAGTACTTCTTCCTTGTCGTTCGGGTCGATGGCGTACGAAAGATCGTAATAAGCCAGTACCTGGGGCGAAAAACTCCCCGAAACGTTACCCCTCAAACCAAAAGATCCGCGCAGTGCAAGGTTGCTGAAAAGCTTCTGATCTTTCATGAAACCTTCCTGTGTAATGTTCCAGTTGGCACCCAAACTCCAGATGGGCAGAAAACGGTAACGTGCCGATTCTCCAAACTGGTTAGAACCATCGGAGCGCATGTTGCCGTTCAAAGTATATTTTCCTTTGTACGTGTAAGTTGCAGTAGCAAAATACGAGAACAGATAAGTGGGGCTTGTATTCAACCCGTAATACGGATCGAGCGAATACACCTCTGCACGTTTGATCGGCAGGTAGCTCGGATTAGCTGTTTTTCCGCGGTAGTATTCGTAGCCGTAACCAAACATATACGAGTAATCGTAAATTTTACTTCGGTATTCCTGGCCTCCAAAAAGATCGACTTTATGTTCGCCATATATTTTCGACCACGAAATGGTATTCCGGTTGGTGAAAAAAGTGCTGCGGTCGTCGTTGGTCTGCATCAGCCCGCCACGAGGCAGGATTGTGACACCTTCGGTGGGTGCATCTTCGTCGTCGGAATCGATAAAATAATAATTTGGATTATCGCGGTACATGTTGGCCGTATTCGAGTTTTCGGTGTAAATGCGCTCAACATGTGCAAAGGTTTTTCGGTACGAAATTATCGAACTCAGATTAACATTCTTATGAATCTTCCAGTTCAGGTCGATCTGTGTAAGTGCGTCAATGTTGTTCAGGTTCGAGAACGAATTTTCAATTTCATTAAAAATATTCATTCCCGTTTTGTTGTAAGTGTAGTAATAATCCGATCCGTCGGCTTCTTTTACCGGAATAGCGCGGCTCGTATTAATTGCGTATACATACGGGTTGGTGCTGGTGTTAAAAATCTGTTGATCCTTGTTACTGATATTCAGTTTAACACCGGCTGTAAAATTTTTGGCAATGTTATAGTTGGCCTTAAAGTTGGCAATGTAACGGTCGGTTCCCTGTCCGATGGTGGAGCCGTAATCTTTAAAATAGTTCAGCGAAAAATAGTACTGCGCACGTTCGGTTCCTGAAGTGATACTCAGGTTGTGCTCCATTTTAAAGGCATTCTTAAAAAGCAGGTCGAACCAGTCGGTGTTTTCCGAACGGAGGCGATACACCTCTTGCTGGAATTCTTCCTCGGTGATCGATTTATCGTAGTAGCGCATTACCGCCTGACCAAAACCACCGGCGTAATAATCGAGGTTGTTGTAATTCAGCAGTCCTTTGTTGAACATCTCTTCCGAAAGCATAATTCTTTCGTTCGAGTTCATCAGGTAAAAATCGTTGATTTCGGGTTTAAGTTCTACCGTAAAATTACCGGCATAATCAATACTGAAATGGTCTTTTTTACCGCGTTTTGTGGTAATCACAATTACACCGTTAACGGCCTGTGTACCATAAAGTGCGGTTGCCGAAGCATCTTTCAAAATCGAAATCTCTTCAATGTCGTTGGGATTCAATCCGCCAATTGCCGAACTTACCAGCGTAGTTGGGTCGCCCGAATACAACTCGTTGGGATTGATCTTTACGGCATCTTCCATTACCACTCCGTCGATTACCCAAAGCGGTTCGCGGTTACCACTGATCGATGAATTACCACGAATCCTGATCTTGCTGCGTGAGCCGGTTGTCCCCGAAACGTTTTCGATCTGAACACCCGCAACCTGTCCCTGCAGCATTTTATCAACGGTTTCGATACCCGGCTGCTGAACATCTGACATTTTTACTTTTTGCACCGATCCGGTAAACTCGCGGCGATCGACGTTCTGAAAACCCGTAACCACCACCTCGTCTAGTCCCTGAACCGATACATTCAGTTTTACATCGTAGTGCGTTTTGTCATCCAGCGTTACAATATTTTCCTGGTAGCCGATCATGTTAATCGTAATCGACTTTACTTCTGTCGGGATAGTCAGTTCGAAACTTCCGTCGAACTGAGTTGTAGTTCCCTGCAGCAAACCATTCACGCGGTAGGTGATGGTGGCTGCTATCACACCTTCACCATTCTCATCCACCACCATTCCGGTGATGGTGCGTTTTTCCTGCTGCTTACTTTCTTCGGGCTTTACCGCCGGCTTTTCCTCCGTTTTAGGTTCAACCGGGGTGAGTACAATAATTTTTTCTTTCACTTCAACTTTTACCGACAACTGTGTCGACAGCGCTTTCAGGATCTCATCAACTGTGTTGTTCTGCAGATCAACTGTTACCTGTTTTTCAGTATCGATGGTAGTGTTGCTGTAAAAGAAATTTTTACCGGTTTGCTCTTTCAGGTGGTCCAAAACCTGTTTGGCAGTGTAAGTTGTGGTATCGGCCATAATGGTTTCGCCATAACTTACCGATGCCAGGCTGAACACCGTCAGCAAACCTATTAATACAATTCTTAGCATCATGTTTTGTAGAATCTTAATCATTTTTTCCGCTTTCTTTTCTGTTTCACCGGCTCTCACAACTGTGAAAACCAATTTCTATATGGCTTTTCTTTTCTGTTTTATTCTGAATGAAATCTGTGTGTTTAAGATGGATCGGTACTTACCAGAATCTGGTCGCCTTCATTCCTGAAATCAACATTACCGGTAACACTCAATAAATGTAGGATTTCACCAAGCTTTTGGTTTTTACTGTATTCACCGGTATACCTTACAGCGCCTGCTGCCTGATTTTCGAAATTGAAATCTACCTCGTACCAGCGTTCCAGTTCTTTTGTTATGTTGTCGAGGCTTTGGTTTTCGAAATAGAAAATGCCGTCTTTCCATGAAGTATAAAGTTGCACATCAACGTTAGCGGTGGTCAGTTTTCCGTCTTCCTCGGAATACACACTGCGCTGCCCCGGATGGATGGTCGTTTCCTGTTTGTCGGCGGTAGCCACGCTAACCAGTCCTTCAACCAGTGTGGTTTCAAAAGTGCGATCGTTTTTGTAGGCTTTTAAATCGAAAGAAGTACCTTTTACTTCAACGTTCCCAAGGGTAGTGTGCACTATGAAGGGTTTCTCGGGATTGTGAGTCACATCGAAATAGGCCTGACCTGTTAAGGTAATCTCCCTGGTATTTCCTGCAAATTCAGATGGAAATTCGAGCTGTGTTTCCGAGTTGAGCCAAACTTTGGTTCCATCGGGCAATTCAAAATAGTACTCACCTCCGGTAGGAACATTCAGCACGTTCTTTTGAATGTTTTTTGGTGCTTTTTTATTGAGTGCAGTAATTTTATTTAACTCGATAACCTGTTCGAGGCTGTTATCCAGCGAATCGTTCAGTTCAACCGTTGTACCTTCCGCAAGGTAAAGGGTGGCCCTGTTGCGATTAACGATCTGTTCCTCGACGAATTGTTCGTTTTCGTTGGCGGTTTTTAGTACCGGAGTCAAGGCAAAGATTGCCAAAACTAAAGCCAGCGAAGTAATACCGACCCTGTTTACCATCCGCGTCCGCTGCTTTTTCGTGGCCATTTTATCCACCCGTTGCCAGGCTTTGTCTACATCGTAATGTCTTTTTTCGCTCATCACTTTATGAATCTCAGATTAGTTAATTGTTATTTGTTGTTTGCTTACATTTTATATGTGCCCATTCGTGCTAAAACGGGTGAAACGATTTTTGATTTATTTTCATTTTTTTTAAATGAAAACAAATACACGAGCAACAAGAGGTTGTGTATCAATAGTATAAAGGTGTTTTTAGAAATGAAAAAATTTTCAGATTAAAGGTGGGGTAGCATAAAAATAGTTTAAAAAAAGTCCGAAATCGGGCGTTAATTCAACTCGGTATTGAGCGGATAGGAAATCCTTTCGCGCAGGAGGTTCAGTCCCCGTTTTAATTGTGTTTTCACGGTATTGATCGATACCCCAAGGACCTTTGATGTTTCGATGTACGAAAGGTTTTGAACATGGACCATAACAAAAACTTCTTTGCAGCGGGGTGGCAGGCTGTTCAGGGCAGTATCCAGTTGTTGGGTAATCTGGCTGTTTTCTTTTTTGTGTTCTTCCTGAAGGAAAACATCGCTGAAGTCGGAGATTTGCAAATGCTGGTTTTTAATCTGGTGTTTCAGAAATTTTAAGGCTGCATAACGCACACTCTGAAACAAGTAACCCTCCATTGAGCTTTCCACTTTTTTGTAGCGTTTATTCACGATAAAATCAACAAAAAACTGCTGCACAATGTCTTCGGCATCGTTGTCGTTTTTCACGATGGAGTAAACATGAGAACAAAGTTCGGCATAGTGCTGCTTAAAAAGCTCTTCAACTATTTTCCTTGTTTTATATTTACCGCCAATCCCCATAACAACTACCAAACTCTTTCTTTATTCTTACCCCGGTTTTTATTGAAGTAAACTTATCCACACTTTTTGGCTGCGCAATCCCGTTCAGATTACAAACGCGCGAAGATATTAATTTCCATGAATTTGTTCTTAAGTTGATGGATTTCACCAATAAAAGGTTGCTTTAATTTTAAATTAGAAAGGCCGTTTACGTTTTGTGGTGGAGGAAATGTGTAGGGCTGATTGGCCGCGGTGAAAACTAGTGGAGTAAAAAAAATGATCTATCTTGTGATCTTAAATTCTGAGGAGCGAACACAACGATGACAAAAACCAAAAGCATATACACCTGCCAGAATTGCGGGGCACAATCGCCAAAATGGATGGGGCGCTGTACCGCCTGCGGCGAATGGAATACCTACGTTGAAGAGGTGGTTGTAAAAAAGCAAAGTACCGGGAAATTGTCGGTGCAGCTTTCGGGTAATCAGCCACTGACACTGGATAAAGTTGAAACCGTAAAAAACAGCCGCATCTCGCTGGGAATTGAAGAATTTAACCGTGTTTTGGGTGGCGGAATTGTTCCCGGTTCGCTCATTCTGCTTGGCGGCGATCCCGGAATTGGAAAATCAACTCTGGCACTGCAAGTGGCGCTGGCCCTTCGCGATAAAACGATCTTGTATATTTCGGGAGAGGAGAGTTTGCAACAAATAAAGCTGCGGGCCGAACGCCTGAGCAACGATTTGGGGACCTGCCTGTTTTTAAGCGAAACTTCACTGGAACACATCATTGCACACACCGAACAGGTAAAACCTGAGCTCCTGGTCATCGACTCCATACAAACCATTTCTACTGAACTGATTGAATCGTCGCCGGGCTCGGTGGGGCAGGTTCGCGAATGTACAGCTGCCATTTTAAAGTTTGCCAAAAAAAACAATGTGGCAGTGGTGTTAATCGGGCACATTACCAAAGAAGGCAGCCTGGCCGGGCCGAAAGTGCTCGAACACATGGTGGATACTGTGCTTCAGTTCGAGGGCGACACCAATTACATGTACCGCATTTTGCGTTCGAACAAAAACCGTTTTGGATCGACCAACGAACTCGGAATTTTTGAAATGCGCAGCAACGGTTTAGCCGAAATTACTAATCCTTCGGAACAACTGATCTCGAAGGTAAGCGACGATGTTAGCGGAACAGCCATTGCCGCAACCATCGAAGGTGTGCGTCCTTTCCTGATCGAAATTCAGGCACTGGTGAGTTCGGCCGCTTACGGAACTCCGCAACGTTCATCCACCGGCTTCGATTTACGCCGTTTAAATATGCTGCTGGCAGTGCTTGAAAAACGTGCAGGTTTTAAGCTCATTGCAAAGGACGTTTTTCTGAACATTGCGGGCGGATTAAAGATCAACGATCCGGCAACCGACCTGGCTGTAATCTGTTCCATACTTTCTTCGAACATCGACATTGCTATTAACCATAAAGTTTGTTTTGCCGGCGAGGTTGGATTGACTGGCGAAATTCGTGCTGTCAGTCGCATAGAACAGCGCATTGCCGAAGCAGCCAAACTGGGATTTCAGCGTATTTATGTTCCTTCGCTGAACAAGGGTTTCGACGGTAAAAAATTCAAAATTGAAATTGTTCGGGTAAGTCGCGTGGAAGAGGTTTTCAAAACACTTTTCAAATAAAAAGAATTTATAGTGAAAAATTACTCCCCGTATCGTCCTTGCTCCGCCGAGCGGAGTCTGCGGCCTCAACTGTCCCCCTCAAATGAGGGGACAGCTGGAGCCGGTGGCTTCGAAGAAGTTCCGGCGAAAGCAGGGGGTAAATAATATTTTTTAACTCCTTGCATTTGATTTCTGTCGCAACTATTTATAATTTGGCGCACTGAAATGAAGAAGCGTTTTCAAATATTACTTTTTGCATTGGTATTTGCGGTGGTTGCCTGCGATAAGCCGATCATGCCAAAACCAAAACATCTGATTAACGAAAAGCAGATGATCGATATGTTGGTAGATGTCCACCTGGCCGAAGCAACTTACAATAAATATCGCTACGACAGCGTAATGCAGGACAACTCGTCGGCCAATTTTTACGCTTCAGTTCTTGACAAATACGCTGTGTCTGATTCTCTTTTTGAGCAGTCGTATGTGTACTATGCCAGCTTGCCCAAAAAATTCGAGAAAATGTACCGCAAGGTACTGAGCAAACTCAGTGAGCAGGAACAGGAATTTTCTGGACGGAAAGAAGAGCTGGAACTGGAGTTTGAAGAAAATCCAGGCAAAAATGCGAGGTGAGAAAGTTTGCGGCCACATATCTTTTTACCGGGCAGGGTAAACCGGTAAGAAATTCCATATTAATTTGCGACGACGACGGTACAATCCTGGATGTTGAACACCGGGATGAAACTTTTCGTGAAGAAGCCGGTGTAGAATATTACAGCGGAATACTGGTGCCTGGTTTTGTGAATGCACATTGTCACCTGGAACTCTCTCATTTGCATGGAAAGATCAGTGAAAAACAAGGAATAGCCGGTTTTGTAGGCGAGATCAACCGGCTGCGCAATGCTGGGGAAGATGAGGAGGAAAAAGCCATGCAGGTTGCCGACCGTCGTATGTGGGCGAATGGAATAGCAGCTGTTGGCGATATTTCTAATTCCGACGCTTCGCTCGCGATCAAGCAGAAAAGTAAAATCAAATACCACACCTTTGTCGAGGTTTTTGGCTTTCACCCATCGCGTGCCAAACGGGCTTTTGATAAGGCGGTTCAAGTACAGTCTGCATATCACACAAACAACTTGCAGGCTTCGATTGTTCCGCATTCGGCTTATTCGGTCTCCGATTCGCTGTTTCTTTCGGTTAGTGAACAGGCAGAAAAAGACTACGGTATATTGTCCATCCATAACCAGGAAAGCGAGGCCGAAAACGAGTTTGTGAAAAATGGAACAGGCCCGATTGCCGATCATTTTCAGCATAACCTGAAGCTGGATCTTTCACACTGGAAAGGTACCGGGAATGGTTCATTGCAACGGATTTTGAGTTTGGTACCAAAAGAGAATAAATTGTTGCTTGTGCATAATACTTTTACAAACAAGCAAGATATTGAGCAGCTTGTAGCAAATCGTAGTTTGGATAACACCTGGTTTGTGCTTTGCCCCAATTCAAATTTATATATTGAAAATGCCTTGCCACCTGTTTCGCTGTTTCGGGAATCTGGTTTGAATATTTGTTTGGGAACCGATAGCCTGGCTTCTAATCATCAGTTGTCGATACTGGAGGAAATGATAACACTTCAGCAACATTTTGAAACATTAAAGCTTGAAGAACTCCTGAGCTGGGCTTGCATTAACGGAGCGTTTGCTTTGGATTTGGACGCAGAACTGGGGAGTTTCGAAGTCGGTAAAAAGCCGGGAGTAAACCTGATATCCGGACTCGATCTGAAAAATCTGAAACTCACACAAAATACAAAAGTTAAAAGGCTCCTTTAATCAATCTTTCCAACACGCGAATATTTTTACCTTTGCAGCGGTTTAGAAATCACACAAATGAAGATCGGAAACATAGAATTACGAGATACGCCGCTTTTCCTGGCACCCATGGAAGACGTTACTTATCAGTCGTTTCGCTGGATGTGTAAACAATTTGGTGCCGATGTGGTGTATACCGAGTTTGTTTCGTCGGAAGCGTTGATCCGTAGTATTGATAAGACGAAACAAAAAATGCACCTCTACGATTTCGACCGGCCGGCGGCTATCCAGATATACGGACATAACATCGATTCGATGGTGCGTGCTGCGCAGGTAGCCGAAGAATTTAATCCCGATTTTATCGATATCAATTATGGCTGCCCGATGAAAAAAATTGTTCGTCACGGTGCCGGATCGGGAATGCTAAAAGATCTGCCCAAGATGCAGCAAATGACAGCTGAGATCGTAAAAGCCGTTAAAGTTCCGGTGACTGCAAAAACCCGTTTGGGCTGGGCGGCCAATGATACTCCGATTATGGAAGTGGCCGAACGTTTGCAGGATGTGGGCATTCAGGCGCTGGCCATCCATGGTCGCACCCGCGAGCAGCTGTATACTGGCGAGGCCGACTGGACGCTGATTGGCGAGGTTAAAAACAATCCGAAAATCCATATTCCGATTATCGGAAACGGCGATATTAACAGTGGCGAAAAAGCAAAAGAATTGCTGGATGCTACAGGTGTTGATGCGTTAATGATTGGCCGGGGTTCCATTGGACGTCCCTGGTTATTTCGCGAAGTGAGGCATTTCCTCGATACGGGAGAAAGCCTGCCTCAACCAATTGTCAGCGAAGTTGTTGATGTATTAAAAGAACAGTTGCGTATGAACCTTGAGTGGCGCGAGGAAGAACGGGTAGGGATTGTGATGATGCGCAGGCATTTTGCAAAATACTTCCCCGGATTGCCAAATTTCAGGGATTTGAAGATCAGGTTATTGCGTGCCGAAGCAAACGATGAGGTACACGAAATCCTGGATCAAATCGTTGAAGAATATGGGGAATACCAGTTGGATTTTACAACAGCAAGTTTAAAATGACAGATCAGAAATACAGTAAATACTTTTCAAAACAATCGCTTTGGGATAAACTCAAAGAGCAGGCCAAAAATGCCGGATTGAAAGTGGTGTACGCCGTTCTGGTGTTGTTCTATACTATGGAATCGCCTGATGTAAAAACAAAAACCAAACTCAGCATTGCAGCCGCTCTCGGATATTTTATTTTACCCACTGACGCAATTTTCGATCTAACCCCGATAATCGGCTATTCTGATGATCTGGGCGTTTTGCTTTTTGTACTCACACAAATCGGCAAAAATGTCACCCCTGAGATCAAGGAAAAAGCCAAAGCAAAACTCGACGACTGGTTCGGAAATATTGAAACAGAAGCCATACGCGAGATCGACGAAAAAATCAGCTAAGTACCTTGTTAATAGAAGTTAAAGTTGCAAAACATGCAAATTTATGGCATGTATATTGCATATATCTAAATATGTAGATGCAAGGAGGTTTCCGATGGAAAGGACAAAAAGGGGAAGAACGGAAACCAGGCAGATACCTTGCTTTTTGTTTTTTGTTTTTTGTGAAGGGGGACTACCTTCGAATTGTTAGCTTGGAATAGCCTCGCTCTGGCGGGGCTATTTTTTTGTGCCCTGTTTCTAAGTTTTCAAGCTAATTTGATACTTTAGCTAACTCAAGCAACTTTATGTTAGAACTTGATTTTACAATTCTGCAATGGATTTTACTGGCTACCTGTGCCATGCTGGTTGGTATGTCGAAGGTAGGAGTGCCCGGAGTTTCAATGCTCGTAGTGCCTGCTTTGGCTATTATTTTTGGAGGAAAGGCATCAACCGGAATTCTGCTGCCCATGTTAATGATGGCTGATATTTTTGGCGTGAGTTACTACCACCGGCATGCCGAATGGAAATACCTTTGGAAACTGTTGCCCTGGGCATTTGCAGGCGTTGGCATTGCTCTTTGGGTGGGCGAAGTGGTAGATGATAACTGGTTTAAAAATATCATCGCAATTTTAGTTTTTCTGTGCATTGGTTTGATGTTGTGGAAAGACCGGCAGAAAGGAAACCAGCTTTTCCCCGATACCTGGTGGTTTGCAGCACTAATGGGAGTTCTGGGTGGTTTTGCTACCATGATAGGTAATGTTGCCGGGCCCATTTTCGCGATTTATTTGCTGTCGATGCATTTGCCAAAAAACAGTTTTATAGGTACCGGCGCCTGGTTCTTCCTAATCATTAATTTTTCAAAATTTCCCTTGCACATTCTGGTTTGGAAAACCATTAACTGGGATACTTTAACACTTAATTTACTGATGTTGCCGGCAATTGCACTTGGAGCATTTTTGGGTGTAAAACTCGTAAAACAAATTTCAGACAACCTATACCGAACAGCTGTGATCATTGTTACCGCACTTTCGGCATTTTTATTATTGATATAATGGAAACATTAACAGAATTCTTTAAAGCTAAAACAGTTGCCACTTTACTCGACGTTGGTACCGGCCCCGGGCATTTTATTAAAGTATTGAAGGAAGCGCTTCCCTCGACCAAAATCACAGGCATTGATCCTGATCACGATTCTTTGGAAGAAGCCCGGGCAACATATCCCGAGGTAACATTTCGGGAGATGAAAGGAGAGTTTCTTGATTTTCCGGATAATTCATTTGATGCGGCTTCCATTTCTATGGTTTTACATCATCTTTCTGATGTTCAGCTTACTTTAAAAGAAATGCAACGTGTGGTAAAGTCGGGTGGGTGGATAATTGTGAATGAATTATTTAGCGACAATCTTAATCCGGCCCAGGAAGTCCACAAACGCATTCACCATTTCCGCAGTAAAATAGATCGCATGAATGGTATTTGCCACAACGAATCGTTTAAGAAAGAGGAAATTATTCATGAAGTTAAAAAGTCGGGACTGGAAGTTGTACTGCAATTTGAGAACCGGAAAACTGCAAATCCTCCTACTCCGGAGGAAATTCAGGAGCGGAAAGAAAAGCTTCATGCTGCATTGAAACAGCTTGAAGGCCGTCCTGAATACCATGAAATGGCGGCAGAAGTTCCACGAATTGAAGCCGATCTCGAAAAATTCGGTTTCGAAATGGCGACCCGGCTGATAGTTGTTGGCAGGGTAAAATAACTAAAGGCGGTTGTTTACCACATTGTTGTAAATAGAGCCAAACTGAACACGGACACCAAAATTGGCACCAACTTCAAATGTTGATGGTAGCTGAACTTTATTCAGCAAAACATCCTCGAGTGAAACTTCGCCTTTGGGAAGGTAAATCTGGTCGTGTACATTCTCAACCCTAAAGCCCATTCGTACCGACAATCCACGGATAATTCGCACCGACAGGTCAGTGTCGAGTGTGATTCGGTTTTTGCTCCAGTCGTGCATGTAATTGGTGGCATTCAGTCCGGCCCGAATTTCGCCCCAGGTTTGTACTACCTGTAAATCGAGCCGTAAGGATTGTTCCCACAAGCTTTCCCTTATTTTGTCGAAAATGGTTTCCTCGTAATATTTTTTCCATTCCGGACCAATGTAATAGGCGATAGTAAATACTTTTCGGTCAGAAATATCCCAGGGGAAAATATTGTATTCAATGGCCGGTTTGAATGAAATGGAATATACGGTATTACTATAATTGCTGTTGTAGTAGCTTCCAAATGCCCCGGCCGACCACCGCGACGATAAGCTTTTTACCACGCTCGACGAAGCATTGTTACTTGTATTGTCAGAGCGATACTCTTCGCCATCGGTAATGTATTTTCGCGTACGTACACTTCGTCTGACATTATTTCTGTAACGCCATTCTTCGGTTACTTTATCGGCTCGCAAATTAAACGAGTAATCGTAAGTTTTACGGCTTTCTTCAAGGTTTACATCCCCATACACATCTCCTCTGAAAGTCCAGTTATTCCATGGATCATCTGCGTTTTGAGCAGGTTGTTCTTCCGCATCGCCATTGTACCGGAATACCAGTTTCTCCGAAGCTTTTGTTTGGTTTACAAAAGGCATTAATCCCAAAATCAGCGCATCGGTAATTTTCTTTCTGCTTTCTTCGTAAGTGTCGCTCGAAAGTGTGGTGGAGGTGATCGTATAATCACTCAGGTTTTCAATGGTCAGGTTATTGTACATTAGCGAATAAACCATTCCTCCTGATCCGCTTACCCGATCGGTAATAATAATGTGAACATCGGCAACTGCCGGATCATTTACAAAATCAACAAAGCGCATTCTCCGAAGCAGGTAATCCATATCGAGTCTGATTCCTTCAATATAGATTTTAAGCTTTTCTTCTCTTTTGGTATACGATCGCGTACTTTTGACCGCAATCTTCTCGTGGGTAAAATTATCTCCGGCACTTACACCAATACTGGCAATAAGTAAGAAAATAGTCAGAATGTAAAATTTAAGCAGCATGGTTCTTCCTGGCTTCCTAGGTTTAAAGTTGGTTGAAAAATATCGGGTTTTTAATTACCCTCGCCAAATATAACTTATTGATCTTAAATAGCCCCGGTTTTTTTAGATTTCATTTACTTTGTTGAAGTTTAGGTAAAAGTAATGGCAAAACGAGAAAAGAAAACGCGGAGTAAAGGTTCGGCCGGAAACAACAGAAAATCAGGTGAGGACTTTTTGCAGAATAACCTTCAAAAAGCTGAGGTTGAGGAAACTGATTCAGGTTTACAGTACAAAATAATAGAAAGCGTTGAAGGTCCCAGGCCCAATGTTCATGATACTGTAAAAATTCATCAGCGGGCACTTCTACTTGATGGCAAAATTCTGGAGGACACTTATCGTCAAAATCAACCCGATGAAGTTGCTATTGAAGAGCTTATTGAAGGATTGCAGGAGGGATTGCAAATGATGTCAGTTGGTAGCCGATATAAATTCTGGGTTCCGGCCGATCTGGCCTGGGGGAGAAAAGGTACCGGAAATAAAATTCCACCAAACGCTGTCCTGAGTTTTGACATTCGGCTGGTGGAAATCTGCTGAAATGGATGTCCGTTTTTATTCAGACTATTTTTAATTGGTTTCAGATCGAAATGATGGAATCTATCGAAGCAGTAGATTCATTCTTTATCAAACGGATTTCAATCTCCATTTATCTTTTTGGGATTCTCCGAATTACGGCATGAGCGTTATCTCGCTGCTGACCCCGAAAATAGTAATGTTGGCCACGTTGTTGCAGGCATCTTCCGATGTGTCGGAAGCAGGTCTGTAATCAATTTCACAGCTCAAATCATAGTCCTTAAGGCTGATGTTCAGGATGCCTTCCTGTATCCAGCGGCAGCAAACACCAACAATCAGCGGCGAGCTTGTCGTCATGGTATAGGTATAACCGTCTGAGCTTTTTCCGCTGTGTGTTCCTGTAATCTTGTACATATCGTCGCAAAAATCGGCTTCGTCGCCTGTTAGTGCAGCGTGTGTATCGTAGCCCGAAATCCATTCACGTTGTGTTTGCTGTTCAAAATGGAATACCTCTTCAGAGGGCGCTGTAATTACACCCTCGCTAACCGTGCACTTATAAACCGGATGCTCACTTGCATTTAGACCGCTGTACTTGATGGTTTGTACACCTTCTACCTTATAATTATCGTGGTAAAATTCATCAAAAGTAATTTCCCACTCGGCGCCACTCACACTTGGAAAATTGTCGGCAGAAATAATCATTTTCCCTCTGCGTTGGTGCATATCGAGGCCGGTAACATTTTCAGGGCCATAATCTACGGTAATGGTCTTTGGCCAGCTTGTCAGGTCGAGCGGACTTACTGTGATAACTGGATAATCCTCTGAAGTGTCTTCAGCACTTTTCGTTTGCCCTTGCAATTGAAGATCAAGACCAGCCTTTGTACCTTCTTCCTGCGTAGAAGCAAAAATACTGTAAGCTGTTGCCGCTTCCGAAACAAGAACCACAGCTTCATCACTCGTAATAGTTTTTTGATCCACTTCTTTGCATGCCGGGAAAAGAAATACCAGCATAAGAAAACCAGCAGCGATAGTATTTTTCATAGTCGAGAATTGAAATGGTTTGCCTTTAAACTTAGTGATTTTTCATTGAAAATAATATTGCAAGCAATTATTCTGAATGATTTTTAATTTTTGGCTTGTTTCTGTGGTAAAAGTTCACCAGGATTTTCAGTAGTACAGGCCATAAAAAAAGCCGTCCTGGTTAGAACGGCTTTCTTTGAATTATACTTTTCTATTAATAGAATTTCGATCTTTTGTCAACGATTTCAACAGCATCGCGGTGAGCCTGGAAAGCTTGCTGAGCAGCTCTGTAGTTCAATGTTTGTGCCAGGCGGTTTTGTTCAGCAGCAATGTCTCCAGCCGGATTTTGAGTCTCCGAAGTTACCACTACAACAAATACGCCGTTGTTTCCTGCAATAGGTGCAGAAATCTGGTCAACATTCAACGAAGTAACAGTACCAATTACTGCCGGCTCCAGTCCAACTCCCGGGATTGAGAACGAATTGAAGTTAATGCTGTTAGCACTTTTTACTTCAGTATCCAATGCTGCAGCAACTGAAGCCAAATCTGAATTGCCACTCAATGCAGCTTTTGCTTTTTCAACCAGTACTTCAGCTTTCTTTTCTTTGCTTACTGCCAGTTCAACACGTGGTTTTACGTCTTCGAGTGGTGCAATACCTTTTTCAGTAACCTGAACAAGTACTGCAATTACAAAATTATCGCCCAGTTCGAAGATCGGAGAACCCTGAGTCGTTTGAAGGATTGAGTTTTCTTCAGCTTCGTAAGCAGATCTTACCAACTGACGGGCATTTTCAAGACCAACAATCTGACGGTCGTTTTCGCCAACATTGGCAACTCGCTTAGTTAGCTTTTGTTCTGCAATTGCTGCATCGAAAGCTTCACGTGAAGTGTTGTTTCCGGCAAATTCGCTGGCTTTAGCGTAAACATTCTGATAAGTTTTGGTACTTGCAATTACGTTACGTACCAGGTAAGCCACCTGAACCTGCGGAGTAAGTTTACCAAGCTGAGTAGTTTGAACGATGTGGATTCCAAACTGCGAAGTAACTACAGTAACTTCTCCTTTTTTATTATTGAAAGCTGCATCCTCAAATGGTTTTACCATTTGTCCACGCTGGAACCAACCGAGGTCGCCACCGTTAATAGCAGATCCCTGGTCGACTGAATTGTCGCGTGCAAGTTGAGCAAAGTCAGCTCCTTTTTCAATCATTGTCTTTAAACTGTCAGCCAAAGCCTGAGCAGCCAGCAGTTCTGCCTGAGTAGTAACCTGCAGAAGTATGTGACGTGCCTCAACCGAGTCGGGCATCATCTCCGATTTGTGAAGTTTAGCCAGTTTAAAGGTTTCGCCATCAGGATACGGACCGAAAACATCGTTTACCTGGGCACCTTCGTCGAAGATCCATGTTGCAATGTTTTCAGGAAGATCGTCTCTTTTTTCCCACACATTTTCAAAAGCTACATCTGAATTCGCATTTACAAACTGAACGTTATCATCGGTTTCAGCAAAGTCGCTTTTAATATCGTTGATCCATTTTTCAGCATCGGCATAATCGTCGGCCGAAGGTGAAACAGGATATGTAATGTATTCAATTCTTCTGCTCTGCTCCTGCTCGTAGTCTTCCTGATGAGCGTTGTAATAATCTTTCAGATCTTTTTCTGTAATGCTAATCTCATCGTCGGAAACGGTGCTGTGTGGCAACGAAATGTAATCGAAATTTACAGTTTTGCTGCTGGCCTGCAGTGTATTTTCAGCTTCCTGAGTAGTTACATACAAGCCTTTTCCAACCATGTTGGCGTATTTACTTTGCGTACGCTCATCAACGATTTGGTTTTCTAAAGTTAACCAGTAATCGCGGTTTTCCTGAGTTACTGCTCCTGTTTCCAGGTTTTTCAGGAAACGAACCACTGAACCACGGTCGAACTGACCGGTTTCAGGATTACGGAAGATTTGCTGAACGATAGGGTGGATGTTAGACCCCTGCAACATATCGAACAATTCTTCTGAGGTTACATTGATACCCAGATCTTTGTAGGTTTCACCCATAACAATCTCGGCGATTTTTTGCTGCCAGGCTTGTTCCCTTACCTGTGCCCACATATTCTCGTCCAGCTGACTGGTCTGATAATTTTGTTTGAATATTTCTCCTAATTCTTCAACTTCTGACTGGAATTCAGGATATTGGATTGAAGTACCATCTATTTCCCCTACTTCCAGGCGGTTTCTTTGAAACATCGACGAACCACCTTGTAACATATCGCCAAGGATAAATGCTGCCAATGAAACACCGATTACAATTGCTACTAACAATCCCGCTCTCGTTCTAATTTTTTGTAACGTTGCCATTGATTTACAGTTATTTTAATGCAAAATTTTGTTTGATTTTTTCGAGCTACGAAGATAACAATTTTAACTATTTAACCACTTTATTTGATTTTTTTTTGCAATAGTCCAAAACAGGCTTGTAACTAACAGTAAGACAGGTGGTTATGCAAGGTGTTTTGCAGCAGTTAATTTTCTGAAATGGTGAGTTTCACCAATTCGATTTTCGTATTGGTAGCTTTTAGTATTTTGAAGTGGAATTTTCCGATCTTGATTACGGAGTTGATTTTGGGGATACTTTCGTGGTAATAAAGTATATAGCCAGCAAGTGTTTCGAATTCTTCGGTCTCGGGTAGTTCGAAAAAATATTTCTCATTTAGCAGGTCGATTTCTGCTCTTCCCGAAAAGATGTATTCGTTATCGCTGATTTTGCGTTCAATAATATCGCTTGTATCGTGTTCGTCTTCAATCTCGCCAAAAATTTCTTCAAGAATGTCTTCGCTGGTCACCATCCCCGATGTTCCTCCAAACTCGTCGACCACAATTGCAATGCTGCGGTGTTCCTGAATAAAGGTGCTTAGCAGTTTATTGGCCGGCATGGTTTCCGGAACGATCAATACTTTTTTGATAAAAGGTTCTATCGATTTTGGATTATTGAACAGGACTGAAGAATGCACGTAGCCGACAATGTTATCCGAATTTTCCTTGTAAAACAGAATGCGGGAATAGCCGGTTTCCACAAATTTTTGACGCAATTCGCTGATGGATGATCCAACTTCCAGCATTTCAATTTCAGGCCGGGGAACCATAATTTCGCGAAGTTTTACCTTCGAAAAATCCAGTGCATTCTTAAAGAGCTTGATTTCGGTTTCAACATTCTTCTCCAGCAATTCAATCCTGGATGCATCGCTGTCGTTTACAAATTCATCCAGATCGATCCGGCTAAAAACCGGGTTCTTCTTACCGGCATAAACATCAGTTTTAAACACTCGTTTCAAAAGTGTGTTGGCTATTGCTATTGAAAATCGGGTTATTGGGTAAAATATGATGTAGAAGAATGCCAGCGGAAGTGTAAATAAATTGAGGAACAAATTCGGAAACAGTCGAAAAAGTGTTTTGGGCAGAAATTCAGAAAATACAAGAATGATCAGTGTTGAAATAACGGTTTGCAACAACAGGATCAGCGATTCGGTATGCACGTAAAGTTTCAATACCGGTTCGAGCAAGCCGGCAAATGCAATACCATAAATAACCAGGGCGATGTTGTTGCCCACCAACATGGTAGCAATGTACTGGCCGCCGTTAGCAGTTACAAACTTTAATATTTTCGAATTGAATGGTTCGGATTGTTTGTCGAGTTCGAGTCGGAGTTTATTGGCCGACACAAAAGCAATTTCCATGCCTGAGAAAAAAGCAGAGAGAAGAATGGTTATCAGTATCAGCAAATAAAGATTCATTTATGCTAGATCATTTAAACTGGATGGCCTTATCGGTATCTTGCGGCTTAGGAATATCCGGCCGTTCCGGTTGTGCGATTTGCAGCGGCTGGTTTTCCTGCGTCGTTTTTGGCTCCTTGTTAACGGTTACATACAGAATGCCTTTAACGTTCTTTATCTTCCAGTTTTCCATATTCTGATCCGAAGTTAATCCAACTCCGGTAATAATCTGGTCTTCCCTGATAATTTTTACAAACTCTTCGGTGTAGATTTTTTCATTTTTTTCTTCCCAAATCAAGTGTTCCGTCAACAACGAATCGCCATCAAGATTGGTTACAACAACGTTATTTTTGGCTTCCCACTTTGCTTCCTTCACGAATTCTTTGGCATAATCGGCCCGGATACTCGACACAATTTTTTGCTGCGCATCGTATTTTACAATTTCCACACCCTGCGGAAATTCGGTGTAGGAAACACCATCGGTTTCGAAGCGCAAAAGCTTGGGTGTTTTAAGTGTATACCTGATTTTACCGGAATCGGTGTAGGTGGTTTGAAAATTGGTGGCTTCCTGGATTGGAAGGTTCTCGGGGGCCGAAAAAGCTTTTATTTCGGCGAGGTTGTTGCTCTCGCAAGCATAGAAAAGTATTGCAGCCCCCATAAAGAGAACTGCAATACTAATTTGTTTTATACGGTGTAAGATTTTAGAATCTAACTTTTGTATTTTCATTTATCCATCCTCCTACGTGATAGGTAGCACCATCCTGGAGACCTTCCATAAAGGCTTCTTCTTTGTTCGGGAAATACTTTTTGTACTTCGCCAGCATCTCCGAAGCTTCAATTGCACAATCTTCTCCACGTCGTGCTTTTGCGTAATAATCGCAAGCTAACCAGAACACTGCTGATTTTTCAAGAGCAGTTCCTTCAAATTTCTGAGAAGCAGCTACATAAACGTCAGCAATAAGTTTATTTGCTTCACACAAATCAGGGTCGAGTTCCAGGGCAAGTCGTGCATCGTTACGAGCTCCAACCAGGTTGCCGTCTTTGATGTAGCGCAACAAACCTCTTTCGTAGTGGTAAGTAGCTTTCAATGTATTGTCGGTTTCCTGGTCGATAGCCATTTGGTAGTATTCCCTGGCTTTTTGCATATCGTCTTTTTTCAGGAATCGACGAGCCATGTTAAATGCGGCCTCTGCCGAAGGATCAAGTTGGTATAAACGTTCAGTTGCAGTTCCGAACAGTTCCGATTCGGTACAGTTGGCTTTACCCAGGCGGCGCAACATACTTTTGATGTAGTCGATATCGTCTTTGTTTTCTTCGTAATCGCTGCTGTAGATCTTGATCAATACGTCGCAGTCGGCAGCGCCTGATTTTCCGAAACGGTCTTCAATGAATGGTAACACCTGTTCCTGTGTGATCTGAACTTCTTTTTCATCATCGCTTGTGGCAATAATGTTATTGGCAATCTCGGTACACTTTTCGTAATTTTCAACTACTTTTTCTTTTGGTAATTCACCAAGCTGAAACAGTGCAACTGTGGTTTGCATTAACAGCACCAATACCGGTGGTTCAGTTTCGTTACCTTGCAGTTCTACTGATTTACTCAGTAATTCGTAACCGGTTTTGTGAATTTTTTTCAACTCTTCAGTATCCGGAGTTTCGTCGTCATCGGCGTTAAGTTTGTATTTCAACCAGGCAGTTCCTTTTCTGCCCAAAACAAAACCTTCCTGTCCGAAGTATTTAATACGGGTGTCGTGCAGTTTCATGTACTCGTCGAGCAGTTTTTTGCGTGCCTCTGCGGTAGGTGCCTTTTCGATCATATCTTCGTACATTTTTGCACCCTGGATATAGAGGTTCGTAGTTGACTTCGGATATGTTTTTAATAATTTTTTCCAGTGAGGCATGGCCGATTTGTAATCGCCCTGTTTGTAAAATTCGGTGTACAACGACCATTCATTCATGAAGTCCTGATTCTGTTCTTTGATCAGTTCTTCCAAGGATTTCAGGTTTACGCCACCGGCGCCTACATCAGCTGCTCCAGAAGCGGAAGGGAGTTCTCCGGTTACAGCAATATCAAAAACATCACCTTCAATGTTTTCAATGTCTTCTCTTACTGATTCTCCGGTTGCCAGAGGAGTAAATTTGATCCATTTTGATTTTGGATCGACTGCAACTTCATACTTTCCGTCAAAGCTGGTTGTCATAGTACCTCCTTTATGTACTTCAACGGTTACTCCGGCAGCCGGTTCTCCATCCATATAAACGGTTCCGGTAAGCACTCTTTGTGCCTGGGCAACTGTAACGCCGGCTGAAACAATTGCAGCAATCAGGAGTGTTATGCGTAATAAAGCTTTCATAATAGTTTTATTTTTTCTATAATTTTAATCGATCTTTCGCTGAATAAACCACAAGTCGTGCAAATTAGCGCTCAAATTAACTTTTGCGTAATCCTCACGAATCAGGTTGAAATCTGTTGTCCCTCGTCTTCCAAACTCAGCAGAAATGTTTATGGTTGAGTTTGAACGATATACAGGAAGACCCAGTCCAAAAGTTATGCCAAAACTGTTTATTTGGTGTCCATCGAAAGAATGATACGTTTGTTCGTAATTAAATCCTGCCCGATAAGCAACACGCTTAAATGCACTTCGAATGGAGAATTTATCCGGAATCCATTCAGCGCCGATTGCAAATTTATTTAAATCTGCCAAAAATTCACTTTTTTCACCCAAAAAGAGCGCATCGCTCCAGCCTTGGTGGTAATAGTCAACATTTATCTCGTAAACGTTCTTTTTTGAGAACGATAAACCAAGACCAATGGTGGTTGGGAAAACAAGTTCTGCCTTTTCTTCTTCCTGGAAAAACAATGTATCCAGATCAGATGATTGAGAATAATAAATATTCTTCATAACAATGTCGGAAGCAAGTGCTGTATATTTTGGTTTATTCTCGAGCACTGCACCAAGTACAAGTTGCTTGTCGTTTTTCAGGGGCAGAATCGCCTGTGCTCCCAGTTCAAGCCCAAAGTCTCTTAATCTGAGTCTTGAATACCTTTGGAGCAGGTACAAGTCGGCACCGGAAAAGTTGAGTTCGGAGTTACGGCTGAGGTTTCCGAAACGGTAATTCAGGTTCATCCCCAGCGAAAAGTATTTCGATGGTTGAATGGCCAAACCCCAAACTGCATCCGAAATAGTTCCTTCTCCATAGTAAGTAGTTAAGTATTCCACCGAGTTCTCAAGTTCTTCGCCTGCCTGCACATTATAGCCTACACTCGAATAGGGGTACAATGCTATACTGGTGGCCATCCAATCATTAATCCTGAATGCCATGGCAAAGTAATTGAAGTTTATATCGTTCGATGTGGCGCTACTGATATTTGATTTGTACTTTGAGAAATTACCCTGCAAGCCAAACTCGAACAAAAAGTTGAGTGAATCGATTGCAGAATACGATGCCGGGTTGGCTCCGTTGATCTGTAAGTCATAGCGGCTTGCCAGCGTTGCTCCACCCATAGCTGTTGTACGCCCAAAGCTATAGGAATTAAGGTCGCCTAAACCATATCTCGAATATGGCGAGGTTGTGTTATTGTTGAATTGCGCAAATAACATAGCCGGGAAAAGAATGATCCCGGCGATCAAAAAAATTACTCTACTATATCTCCCCATTATATTCTAGAATGCGGTTTAAACCCAAGCTGGTTAAATTAAAGTGTACAAAGAAAGAATTTTTTAATTTGTTATCAAAAAATTCAGCATCGCCTCCGGTTATAATAACTTTTAAATTATCATAAAATTCTTTAAAAGCCGAGATGGTACTATCTACCTCGTACACAGTTCCGTTCTGTACTCCTGCTCTTATTGCGTTGGCGGTTGAGGTGCCAAACAGTTTGCTGTAATCGGCACGTTCGGTCAATGGTAACTTCCCGGTAAACTGATGCAGCGCCCTAAAACGCATTTCAATTCCCGGCGATATGTTCCCGCCAAGGTATTTTCCTTCGGCAGTAAGTATATCATAAGTTATTGCTGTACCGGCATCAATAACCAGTACATTCGTTTCCGGGTAAAGATCGAAAGCGCCAACAACGGCAGCAATCCTGTCTTTCCCCAGGGTATGTTTTGTTTCGTAACAGTTTTCGATGGGTAAAGGTGTACCTGCCTCCAGTTCAATAAAGGTGTCGAATTCCTGCTTCAGGGCATCGCGCAATTCCTGAGGGTAGTCTTTTACCGCCGAAAGAATCACATGATCGAGTTCGTCGTACTCTCGTTTCAATACCCCAATGTGCGAAGCGTTGAATTCTTCCACCGGAACAGTAATCAGCACTTCTCCCCGGTTAAAAACCGAAAATTTGGTTCGTGTATTTCCTATGTCGATTACCAAATTCATTAATCAATGATTCTTTGGCTGATATCGAGGGCTTTTACCGAATGTGTTAATGCCCCAATAGAAATGTAGTCAACGCCTGTGTGTGCCACCTTGCGAATACGTTTGATCGTCATATTGCCCGAGGCTTCAATTTTCGCCCGCTTATTAATAATGTCAACGCATTCTTTCATCAGCGAAGAACTCATATTGTCGAGCATAATAATATCCACATCAGCAGCAAGTGCTTCTTTTACCTGTTCAATATTGGTTGTTTCCACCTCTATTTTAATGCTTTTCGGAACCCTTTTTCGAATGGCTTCAACAGCTGCAGTAATTCCGCCGGCAACCTGAATGTGGTTGTCCTTAATCATTACCATATCGTAAAGTCCAAAACGGTGGTTCGAAGCTCCTCCCATACGAACTGCGTATTTATCGAGGTGACGGTAGCCCGGCAGTGTTTTCCGGGTATCAAGAATTTCAACCTTGGTTCCTTCAATTTCTTTCATACAAAGGTGAGCGTAACTTGCAATGCCCGATAAACGTTGCAGAAAGTTCAGCGCTTTGCGTTCGCCGGTTAAAAGTGCCCTGTAATTTCCTTTGAATTCAGCAATGATATCGCCCGGTTTAACTTCGCTGCCATCGGGAATCATTTCCTTCCACTTTAGGTTCTCGTCAAATTTTCTGAAAACCATTTCGGCAACAGGTAATCCGGCGACCACACCTTCTGCTTTTGCAACAAATTGTGCGGTTCTTGTCTCGTTTGGATTAATGAGGTTATTTGTGGTTATATCCCCATCCCCGATATCTTCTGCGTAAGCCAGGTCGAAAAGTACTTCGGCCGACTTCAGTGTTTTTTGATCCATCATAACCTTATTCTCTAACGGTTTCTAATTGATAATTTTTTCCTTTTTGTTGAAGTATATGCACTTTAAAATCAGGATTTTCTTTTTGAAAATCTTCACGGATATGACCGCCTCGGCTTTCTTCCCTTATCAAAGCAGCTTGTGCAATTAGTTTACAGATAGTTGCTGTATTCCTGATTTTTATGAGGTTGTATTCGTTCACTTCCGGCTCGAATGAAGCTTCAATTTCTGTAAAACGATCAAGAGCCTTCTGCAGCGATGGTTTATTTCTGACAATGCCCAGATTTTCGGCCATCATCAGGGCCATTTCGTTCTGGTATTGCAGAAAGAGTTGTTCATTTTCGCTGTCCACATAAACCGGTTCCGGAATTGAAAGCTCGAAGTCGGGTGTATTTTGTTTGGCAGCTTTTTCACTGGCACGTTTACCAAAAACCAGGCATTCGAGCAATGAATTACTTGCCAGTCGGTTGGCGCCCATTACACCCGTTGAAGCTACTTCGCCACAGGCAAACAATCCCGAAATATTGGTTTCAGCATCCAGGTTGGTATGCACTCCGCCCACCATATAATGCGCTGCCGGTGAAATGGGCAGCAGGTCTTCGGTCATATTAAATCCGTATTCTTTCAGGTGCTTGTCGATGTTGCTGAAACGTTTACGGATCTTGTCTTTATCGAGGTGTTTTAGCGACAGGAAAATGTGTTTTTTGCCCGATTTCTGTATCTGTCGAAAAATGCTGTAAGCCACCACATCGCGGGGTGCCAGTTCTGCCAGTGGGTGAATGTCTTTCATAAAACGTTCGCCTTCGTGGTTCAACAACCAGGCTCCTTCTCCACGTACCGCTTCACTGATCAGGTAAGCATCTTTGCCGGGAACATAAAGTGCCGACGGGTGGAACTGAATAAATTCCAGATCGGCAATCTGTGCTCCGGCTGCATACGCCAAAGCAATTCCATCGCCGGTGGCCGTGTGCGGATTTGTCGAACGTTCAAAAATGCGTGACAAACCTCCTGTAGCCAGAATTACGGCTTTCGACTTAAAAATGATGTTTTCCTTTGTTTTGAAATCATAGGTTTGAACACCTTGTATACACTGATCGTTTTGTAATAAACGAATGGCAGCTACATATTCGAATGCCTGAACATTTGCTTTTTCTTTTACGAGGCCCAGTTTAAAGCAGGTAAGCTCTTTCCCGGTTGCATCGCCGCCGGCATGCAGAATACGGCGTTTGCTGTGCCCTCCTTCAAGACCAAGTACAAAATCATCGTTTTCTTTATCGAAGGCCATCCCTTCATCGATCAATTCCAGCACCCGTTCTTTACCTTCGTTTACGAGTATCTCCACAGCATCTCGATCGCAGATTCCGCGTCCGCTAACCATGGTGTCGCGTAGGTGTTGCAAAGGCGAATCATCCTGAGCGATTGCTGCGGCTATTCCTCCCTGCGCATAGTACGAATTGCTGGTGTCGAGTTGCGATTTGGTAACAATTGCAACCGTGCCAAAATTGGCAGCTTTATAAGCTGCCGACAAGCCAGCTAATCCACTGCCTATTATAACGGTATCAAATTCAAGTACTTGCATCTATTCTGTTTTCTGCAAACAAGCGTGCAAAGTTAGCATTTCTTTTATGCAAATGCACAATAATTCAAATTAATACCTTGTGTATTTTGAAATTGAGCCGCTTCCAATTTTTAAAATTAATTTGAGCGTTAAACCTTCGCCTGAAACAATTGTCTTTGTAACGTCAGAAGTACCATGAATAATAACGTTCGCGGTGCAAAATGTAGTTTTAACACAATAATTGTAGTTGTGTTAAGATTTTTTGTTGATTTTTGCGATCTGTTTTGAAATTAAGTTCGAAGTAACCTAAGAAGATTGAACCATGAGTTGGAGAAAAATTACTTTTATTGTTGTTGCCCTCATCGTGTTGTTGGGTGGTTCAGCAGCGCTTTCTGAATTATTTGTTTCGATGAAACCCGAACCGCCTACCAAACCCGGGCAGGACCTGAAACGCTTTGTAAAAGCTGAAACAGTGAAATATGACGATGTAGTCTCACCTTTAACACATGAAGGCCGTGCCAGTTCGGGGAGCGAAGTTGTTCTGGTGGCAGAGGCTGCCGGGAAGATTGAGCCCGGAACCGTGCGCCTGAAGAAAGGCACAAAATTCGAGCAAGGTCAATTACTGGCTGAAATTTATAAAGATGAAGTAGAACTGGCTTTAAAAGCCCGGAAGAGTAGTTTCCTGACCACGATGATCTCGCTGCTTCCCGACTTGAAAGTTGATTTCCCGGATGCTCTTGAAACTTACGAAAGTTTTTTCCGACAGATCGATCTGAATAAGGATCTTCCTGATTTTCCTGAGGTTAGCAACGAAAAACTAAAAATATTTTTAGCCAGCCGTGGTGTTTACAGCGAGTATTTCGGCATTAAACAAGACGAAAAGAAATTAGAGCGACACAGTTTATACGCTCCTTTCGATGGTACTTTCTCGCAGGTTAACTACGAGGTTGGAGCCTATGTGAACACAGGCGCACAGATTGCAAAAATGATCCGTACCGACAATATTGAGATCGAGGTTCCTGTGCCAAACAGTGAAAGTAACTGGATAAAAGTTGGCGATAAAGTAGAAGTTCACGAAATGAACAGTAATGAAGTTTTGACGGGAACGGTGATCCGGATTTCTAATTTTATTGACGCAAATACCCAATCGCGCAGCATCTTTGTACAGGTACTGAGTAAACCGGGGCATGAACTGCTTCCGGGCGAATATAAAAATGTGAGTTTCCCCGGACAGGTAATCGAAAGGGCAATGGAAATCCCACGCAATGCCGTTTTTAATTCCAACGAAGTTTATGTAGTGATTGACGGCAAATTAAAGAAGCGTGAAATCAATGTGCTTAAAACAACCGAAACCACCCTTATTTTTAATGGTTTAAAAGAAGGTGAAAAGCTGGTTGTACAGCCGCTTATTAATGTAAAAGAAAATACACCTGTTGGTATTCTTGGCGAAGAGCAACCTGAAATGCAGGGAGGCAAAAAAGCTAAATCAACCAAAGAACAGGCCTAGTCATGAAGAATAATCCTATTGCACTTTTTGTCCGGTTCCCGTTCTATGCCAACCTGATACTTGTCTTTTTTATCATTGTAGGGGGAATCAGCCTCTACTCGATGAAAAAGTCATTTTTCCCCGAGCGCGAATCGAACATTATAAATGTAAGCGTAATGTATCCTGGAGCTTCTCCGGTTGAAATGGAGGAGGGGATCACTTCAAGGGTAGAGGAAGCCGTTCGGGCTATTCCCGGAATTTACGAGATTAACTCGGTATCATCGGAAAACAGTTCGCGTGTTACCATCGAATTTGAACCGAGTTACGATATCGATGAAGCACTAATAGAAGTAAAAAATGCCGTTGACGGTATTTCAGCTTTACCTACTGCTGCTGAACGGCCGATTGTTGCTAAAACAAGGACGACTTCTCCGGCTGCCCGTATGGAAGTTACCGGAAATGTTGACCTGATGACACTGAAAAGTTATGCCCAGCAAGTGGAAGAAGATTTCCTTGCGTCAGGATTTATGAGCCAGGTGTCAATCTCAGGTTTTCCGGCGCTTGAGATTTCGGTGGAAGCACACGAAGAAGATCTCTTGCGTTACGGCATTACATTCACCGATCTGCAAAATGCCATATCAAACAATAACCGCGATGTTTCGGGCGGACAAATACGTTCTGCGGAAGAAGAACTTTTGATTCGTCTTCGTTCGCGCAGTTCCGATCCGAACAAAATTGGCAACATTATTTTGCGTGCCAATGCCGATGGCAGCGTGATTCGCATTCGTGATATCGCTTCGGTTAAAATGAAATTTTCGGATGTACCAAACAAGGCCATTGAAAATGGGAATCCGGTGATCAACCTTCGGGTTAATAAACTGATTACCGAAGATTTGGACGAGATTGATGTATATATTAAAGACTACGTTAAGCAGTTTAACTCAAAAAATTACGGTGTTGAACTGAAACTTTCGCGTTCCTATCTCGATGTTTTAAAGTCACGTTTGGCACTGCTCTATACCAATGGCGGTCAAGGATTGGTGCTGGTTGTACTTATTCTTGGAATCATGCTTAGTACCCGACTTTCGTTGTGGGTAGCATGGGGAATCCCGGCATCTTTCCTGGGCATGTTCATCATTGTAAATGCCATGGGTGTTACCATCAACATGATGTCGCTTTTCGGGATGATCCTGGTAATTGGTATCCTGGTTGACGATGGAATTGTGATTGGTGAAAACATTTTCCAGCATTTTGAAAAAGGAAAGAGTCCGATGCGGGCAGCGGTAGACGGTACAACCGAAGTAGTTCCTGCTGTTATCACTTCTGTTCTGACAACGGTATTTGCATTTTCACCGTTGATTTTTATTACGGGACGAATGGAGATGATGTACGAAATGGCAGTGATTGTGATCTTCAGTTTGATAGTTTCGCTTTTGGAAGCCTTTTTTGTTCTGCCTGCTCACCTTGGAAACAAACATGTTCTCAACCGAAAGATTCTTAACGCAAAAGCAACGGGTGTACGAAAATACATCGAAAAGTTTTTTAGCTGGTTACGCGATTATGCCTATGATGGGGTACTGAAGCTGGTTATCGAATGGCGTTACATTGTAGCTGCTATTCCTGTAGCTATGATCATTATTACTATGGGATTGATTGGGGGACAGATCATTAAAACCACGTTCTTCCCACGTATGGAATTCGATGATTTCAATATAAATATTGCATTTACGCCGGGCTCGGGAGAGCAAAAAACAATGGAATACCTGCAGCGTTTCGATAGCGTTGTTTGGGTTGTGAATGCCGAGATGATGGAAGAATACAATGACACGCTTCCAATAATCGAGAGCAGCATTATTAATCTGGGATCGGGTTTCGACCGTTCAGAAAGTGGTGCTCATGCCGGTAATGTGGATGTTTCTCCGCGAAACTCAGAAGAAACGGGAATCAGTTCCTTCGAAATTATCGAACGAATCAGAAAACACCTGGGCACAATTCCGGAAGCTGAGAAATTTACGATAGGTTCGCGCGGACGTTTTGGTTCGCCTGTTTCTATCGGGCTTCTTTCACGCAATATTGAAGAGTTGGAGCATGCCCGCGATTACCTGATGGATAAACTGCACACTTATCCGCAGCTAAAAGACATTGTAAATACCAACGCGATGGGTAAAGAAGAAATTCTTCTTGAGCTGAAACCCAAGGCTTACATGCTTGGTTTGAACGAAAGTACCATTGCGAATCAGATCCGTCAGGCATTTTATGGTGGCCAGGCACAAAGGTTGCAGGTTGGCCGCGATGAAATACGTATTTGGGTGCGTTATCCGGCTGAAGGAAGGGCAAAACTCGGTCAACTGGAAAACATGAAAATTGTGACTCCCCAGGGCGAATATCCTTTTACCGAACTGGTAGATTATAAAAAGGAACGCGGGCCGGTAAATATTAACCGGTTTAATGGTCGCCGCGAAATCAGGGTTGAGGCCGATCTGGTAGATCCGGATGCTTCGGTAACCGAAATACTCAATCTGATTAAAGCCGACGTAATTCCTGAGTTGCAGATGCTGTATCCGGGACTCAGAATTGAATACATGGGGCAGCAGAAAGAAAGTGAGCGAAACATGGGCGACCTTTTGTTCCTGTTTCCAATGGCCTTTCTGGCTATCATTTTTATCCTGATGGTAAATTTCAAATCGTTTGAGCAACCGCTTATAATTTTGATCATGATCCCGATTTCCATTCTTGGTGCGGTTTGGGGACATGGCATTCACGGAAAACCATTATCGATATTAAGTCTTTGGGGAATTGTAGCCCTCACCGGTGTTATCGTAAACGATGCTGTAGTGTTCCTTGCGAAATACAATTTGCTGATTACCGAGGGCACGAAAGTGAAAGATGCCATTGTTGAGGCAGGAAAATCGAGGTTACGGCCAATTATCCTGACAACGCTTACTACCTCGTTCGGGCTGTTCCCGCTGGTACTCGAGAAAAGTTTTCAGGCACAGTTTCTAATTCCAATGGCCATTTCACTGGTTTATGGTGTGGCCTTCGGTACCTTATTTATTCTGTTATTCTTCCCGGCTTTAATCATCATTTTAAGTGATATCCGAATGTTTGTTCGCGAAACCTGGACAGGAAAGAAATTTGAACGCGAAGAACTGGAAATCGCCTGGATTCACTCGCAACGAAAAATCGATGATACCATTGATGTAAAACACGAAAACGAAGAACATGAAAGTCATTAAAATATTAGTTCTACTCCTGTTTATTTTCGGAACTGCCGGAGCGCAGCAAACGCTTTCGTTAACCGATGCCATTTCGAAGGCACTGGAAAACAATTACGGAATAATTATAGCAAAGGGGAACCAGCAAATTGCCGAAATCCAGAATAACTGGGGAACGGCCGGTCGCTATCCTTACATCACCCTTTCGGCAGCTGATAATAATTCATACAACATTGTTGAAGGCAATGACAATGTGAACAATCGCTTTACCGGAGGTGCAGTGCTTGGCTGGACTTTGTTCGACGGTTTCTCGGTTCGCATTAACAAAACCCGGCTCGATGAACTGGAAAATCTCTCAAAGAACAATACCGCACTTCTTGTTGAAGGCACCATTCAGTCGGTGATTCTTGCCTACTACGATGTATTGCTCCAAAAAGAAAAACTGGCCAATGTGCAAGTGGTAATGGACCTGTCGAACGATCGTTACGATCAGGCTCAGCAGAAAAAGGAATATGGTTCGGCGGTGACTTACGATGTGCTTCAGGCCCAAAATGCTTACCTCGAAGACCGCGCCAGCTATCTACTGCAGGAAGTTGCCTATAAAAATTCGAAACGTAACCTGGCCTACTTAATGGCCGAAAAGGAAAATATCGATTACGAATTAACAGAACAATTCGAACCTGTTTTGGCCGAATATACACTGGCCGACCTGGAAGCTCAAATGATGGCCAACAACAAAAGCCTGCAGTCGCAATTCATAAACCTTCGTTTGCTCGAAAATCAGATTGCTGCTGCAAAAAGTGCGTATTCGCCCAGCCTCGATTTTACCGGCGGTGTTTCGGGAACAACCACCCGTTTAAAGCCCGAAAGTGCCGATGCCAGCTGGAGCAAAAATGCCACCATGTACGGTAATTTTACACTTAGCTGGAACCTTTTTAGCGGTGGTAACCGAAAACGCGCAGTTCAAATTGCCGAGATCGATCGCGAACTGGCTGATGTGGAAATGGACGACATTCAACACGATTTGACCAATCAACTGGCCAACTTGTACGAGTTTTACCAGGTGCGGAAAGAATTGCTGGTTCTGGCACGTGAAAACATTCAGGCTGCACAACTTAATCTACAAATCTCGCGCGAAAAATTTGAATCAGGTGCCATCAATTCCTTTAATTTCCGTGATGTACAACAGATTTATCTGAATGCTGCACAAGGTGAATTACAGGCCATTTATTATTTTATCGATGCACAAACTTCGCTGCTGCGTTTAGCCGGAGTCATTGTACAGGATTACGAATAGATATTTCAGAATTAATATTTCCCGGATACTAGTCCAAACTTGCCAAATACTAATTCACTTCCTTTTTTATCAGGAAGTGAAGGCATTTTTGTCGCATAAATAATGTTAAACACTAAATTTAATGCGATGAAAAAAATCAGCCTGCTCCTTTTAATCTTTTGCTTAATTCTACAATCGAATAATGTTAATGCTTCCAATCACGAAGGAAAAGTTGATATCACACCCAAATTACAAAAAGGGCACAGCTGGAATATGGTTGTAGAGCTAGGTGGACAAAATACCCATTGGAATTTTGACTTAAAGGATGGCCTTTCAAACTGGTTACCAAACAATTTTATGGGAATGCAAGATTCCAAATTAAAATATGAATGGGATGTTTCTTGTTTAAGCTCAGATATTGACAAATTGATTCTACGGTTCGAGTTAAAAAGGATTATTGAAGAGTCGAGACTCAAGAGTGACAATTTGGAATATTTAGTTTATAACGATACAGATTATCCTTTAACGCTGAACCAGGAAGATATTAGTAAAATTGATGAGATTATCGGGAAAATTATTGACATTGAGATACCCTGGAATACTGATTCAACAATTATTAGAACAAATAATGATTTTAACGGGAACAACATTAGTTTTCCAAGTTTTACCTTTCAAAACAGAAAAGCCGCTAAAAACCAATTTGTGAGTTTTTCAAGTAATGAATATGCAAGTGTTGCTTCAGCATCATTATGGCTTTTAATGATTCAGTGGAGAAATGCGCTACCGGAATCACCGGTTAATATTGGTGACAGATGGAATTCGGCATTTCGCATTGCCGGAGATACTCCCAAGGGTAAATCGGTTGAACTGGATTATGAGTTAGTAGAAACAAATTCAAATAATGTTTTAATAAAGGTCAGGTACGAGGACTCGGAAAATGAACTGCTTATTGATCGTGAGACTGGATGGCCGGCTTTTTTAGATAATTTTTCGGTCATAAGAAGTTACTCGTATAACTTGTCAAATCCGAATACACATGTTGAGGGATACTTTAATGATGAACTGAATGGGGAAGCATTGTTCGAGATAAAGTATCCCACTGGATATGAAGCGCGAAAACTTGAGGTGGTGAATGGGAAATTCAATATTGATTTGGATTTAAAAGAACCTGTTTTAGCCAAGGTCAGATTTAAGAAAGTTCAATCCAATATTTTTCTTACTCCAATGATGAATGTAAATGTGCAATGGGATGAGGGAAAAATGCTGGCAAAAGGTTTTGGTGCCGAAGATATTAATTGTGTGGAAGAGATTTTTAAAAAACCTTTCTATTTCGATTATGCAACCAATGATTATCCAAAGGGAAGAATTATTAAAAAATGGGGTGACTTTACAGAAAGGATTGATAGTATTCTTTCTACTTACGGTTCCACCATTTCGGTTAACTGTAGAAATTATATAACTGATGAAAGAGATTTTCGCAAAGCTTCCTGGTTTGTGTCTGCACTTGACAAGATTAGGTTTGAACAATACACCAATTACCCTTTATTTATTCCAAAAGATTTTAATCGTTTAAATGAGAATAAGGAATATTTTCAGACCTACCTTGATACTTTGCAGATTAACGGGGACATCAGTTTGTGTTCAGAAGCGTATCATGTTTTTATTTGCGAATATCTTAAGTTAGAGCAGACTAAATTTCTAAGTGGAAAGAGCAGAGGATATGGTCGTGACAGATTTGCAGAAAACATTCTTTTTGCCGGTATTCAATACATCGGCTACCCTTATTACTTCTCAGTATACGACATATTGAAATCGGAAATCATTAAAGGGAATACTGCATTAATCCAAAAGGAATTAGAGGACTTCTATAATCTTCCCTGCAGCTCGTCGTTAAAAAATGACTTAAAGAAAGAAATTGATGAAATGGAACCCCTGAAACCCGGGAATGCATTTCCGGTTTATGAAATCGTGGATATCGATGGAAAAACTCAAAAGCTTCCCAAGGGTGAGTTTTGCATAGTAGATTTGAATGAATCTTTTTCTGCCCAGAATCCTCAGCACAAAGAAGAAGCGGAAGAATTGACAAGAATAATAGCAAAGGATGATCGAATTGAAAAAATTAATTATGTAGTTATTCGACCCGATTTTGCAAAAGGCAAGATGGTTGAAACTCCCAGTAATGACACTGTGAATTTCGCACATATTTATTTGTCTGAAGATGATATCACAACATTGAGTTCGTTCAAAATGGTTGAAGGTCGTCGGGTACTTTTACTGGATAAAGACTTTAAGATCATCAATAATAATATTGGAAGAATCAGACCTTATTCAGGGCATAATTTTTCTGAAATTCTTGACAAATACTTCGAAGCCCAAAACCAGTCCAAATCGCACGAAGGAAGAAAGGCTATGACTTTAGGTGCACTAATTACCTTATTGGGAAGCTCGCTTGTTGCCTGGATTATTATCAAAATTAACGGCCGGCGCATTAAAAAGAGAGAAGCAGCCCGCAGAAAACTTTCTGAGCTGGAACTGAAAGCGATACGTTCGCAAATGAACCCGCATTTTATTTTTAATGCGATGGGATCGATCCAAAACCTGATGAACCACAGTCAAACCGAAAAGGCAAACCTGTATTTATCGCGCTTTGCCAAACTCATGCGGATGGTATTAAGCAGCTCGAACAAGAAACTGGTGAGCCTTGCCGACGAGCTGGAATTAATTCGTTTATACCTGGAACTTGAAAAGCTGCGGATAGATTTTCGATACAATATTAAGCTGGTAGATGCTGTTAATCCCGAAACCGAAGAAATCCCCGGAATGCTTTTGCAACCCTTTGTGGAGAACGCCGTTATACACGGCATTACTCCCAAAGGGGAGGGGAATATTGAAGTGGAAATTTCGAAAGTAGGGTCGAATCTGGTGTGCTCGATCACCGACGATGGAGTGGGAATCGATCCGGAGAAAACTGGAAACGGAAACGGGTTGGCCATGAAGTTTGCCGAAAAGAGAGTTAATTTGCTGAGCGAACAATTAAAAACCCGTATGAAGCTGGAAGTGCAAAACCGAAATTTGTCGGAAGGCAAGAGCGGAACAAAAGTTACCCTTATAATTCCTGTTGAATAATGAAGATACGAGCCATTATAGTAGAAGACGAAAAAAGCAATCGCGAAAACCTTGCAAAAATTCTAGATGAATACTGTAAGAATGTAGAACTGGTTGCGTTATGTAGTTCTGCCATAGAAGGAAGAAAAGCAATAAGCGAACTTCAACCCGATTTGATTTTTCTGGATATTGAAATGCCCGGAGGCAACGGCTTCTCGATGCTGGAAAGTTTGGAACAAATTAATTTTGAAGTAATTTTTGTAACAGCATTCGACCATTATGGAATTAAAGCGGTAAAATTCTGCGCCCTCGACTATCTGCTTAAACCCATAGATTTGCTGGAACTTACACAGGCGGTTGACAAAGTGGAGAAACGCCTGGTTGAGAAAAGTGATAACCTTCGAATGAAAACAATGCTCAATAATCAGAAAAACAAGTTGAGCTCACCCAAAATAGCCATTCCACTATCTGATAAAATTGAATTTGTTGAGGTTTCCTCGATTGTCCGCTGCGAAGGCGACGGTAATTACACCAATTTTTTCCTGAAAACCGGAGAGAAAATCATTGCTTCGAAAACACTTAAAGAGTTTGATGAATTGCTGAGCGATTACAATTTTTTGCGTGTTCACCAATCCCACCTGATTAACCTCAACGAGGTAAAATCCTACATCAAAACCGACGGCGGTTACATAAAAATGAACGACGGATCTACCGTAAGCATCGCCCGGCTCAGGCGCGAAATGGTGCTGGATAAGCTGAAAGGAATGTAAGAACAGTTTTGTAACATTGACTAGTTCCGCTACCTACCAAATTTACACCGAAACTCACCCAATCTCCATTCAACTCATTTCTTCCGGATTCCTGTTTGGATATTTGAAGCGTAAAATTTCAATAATCTACTAATTTTAACGCAATGAAGAAAATCAACTTATTACTGTTTCTTATTTGTATTCTGTTTCAGACTTCTTATTTAACCGCAGGTAACGCGGATGAGAAGATTGACCTTTCTCCAAAAATAAAAAAGGGGGATAGTTGGAATATGGTTTTTAATCTTGATACAGATATAGAAAACTTGATGTTCTTTGATACCCTGAATGTTAAGAATATAGCTACCTTAAAGAAACTAAAAGCAGTTACAGATTGGAAAGTCCAATGTCTAGAGATAAGCGATTCAGTAATAAAACTTAAATATACTTTAGAAAGGTTTAAGGTTCAGAGTCGATTATCTCTGGGAGCAGATACCGTGGTTCTTTTTAATGACTCTGATTATCCAATTTTTGAAAAAGATATCGATTATGAGTTTTTGGAAGAGATTATTGGTAAATCGATGGAGTACCTATGTGAGAATGGTAAGGGAAGTATTACAAAGAATGAATTCACCAATGAAATTTTGTCAATACCCGTCCACAATATTTCAAATGATATATTTGGTAATGATTATGGCATTAACCTGAGTATTAACCTTTATGGATTATTAGGTCCAAAACTCATTAATTATTCTTCAACACTTTTTACCAACGTTTTATCATTTGCTCCAGAAAAAATAGGGAAACGATGGAAAACCAACATACAAATTTCAACTTCCGATAGCATAATTAATGATACATTCGATTCTCAGGTTGTTAAAAAAGATAGTAACATTGTATATATACAAATTGAAGGACAAAGACAACCTTTTCTTGCAGATGTAAATTTGGGTATTCCTTTTGTATTCCCAGATAATATCTGTTTCATCTATAATTTTCCGAATTTGAATAATACAAGAATTCGGGGGAATATTGAAAATACAGACTATATAGGTGAAGTTAAACTTGATATTTTTACACCCTTACTAAAAAAAGATACTTCGGTTTTAATTGAGAATGGTAAATTCAATATAGAGATAGATTTGAATGAGCACGTTTTTGCCTATTTAACTTTTAATGGCAAACGAAAATATTCACTTTTAATTCGGCCTGGTATGCAGGTTGATTTTAAATGGGAGAAAGGGAAAAAATTTCCCAAAATAACAGGTTTCGGAGCGGACGACATGGAATTCATATTAAAATATTATGCCTCTTTCCCTCCATATGATTACCAACCCTATTTCTGGCAGTTTTCGAGAGATACCAAAAATTTGTACAACAAATATTTAAAAGAATTTGATGGCAAATTATCTACGGAATGTCTTCAATTCTTAAAAGAGGATTCGACTTATAAGGTTGGTTTTATGAAAGTACTTAGTATGATTAGCCGTAGGCAAGATCGTGATTTTTTTGCTCAAATCGATTCAATTCCTTTATTAAGTTTTAACTCTGAATTGCTACCAAATTACTATCTGTTTTCCACAGAAAACAGGATATTAAAACTCAAAACTTTAAAAAAACAAATTGGGGGAGTTTATAACGATAAAAATTATGATGAAAACATTCAATTTGCAAAAATTATGTACAAAGGATACCCAATGTATCAAGCGATTTATTCTGTTATCCGTGATGCATTGCTTAATGGAGATGTCCAAATTATCCAAAAAAATTATAATGATTTTTTGCAGTTCCCAATTCACCCTAAATTTAAGGATGATCTAAAAAAATTGTATTCAGGTATTGAAACCCTCCAAAAAGGAAATCCAATTCCAGTGACTTCATTTTATGATTTTGAAAAAGGTGAGGTTGAATTAAAAAGTGGTGAGTTACAAATTCTTGATATTAATGTTTATGAGTATAGTTTTTATCAAACAATTGAAGGGCAAATAAGGCAATTAGAAGACCTTATCAGACTTGACAACAGAATCGACAAAATAAATATAACAGTTATTCGCCCGGAGTCATCTAAAGGAAAATTTGAAGAATACAATGGTAAAAAATCAGTTGACGTAACCTACATTTATCTTCCCGAAGATAAAATCAAGCAACTAAAATTACTTCAACTTAATAACAAGCGAAGAACTTTGTTTTTGGATAAAAACTTAAATATACTTGATAATAACTTTGCCAGTCCTTTTATAAATGCCCGGACTCAATTACCTAAAATATTAGACGATTATTTCGAATCGCTTAATCAACCAAAATTAAAAGCCGATACACGTCGGCTTTTACTCTTTATTCTTGTCAGTCTGGTTTGTTTTGGCTTTTTAACCTGGTTGATCATTCGGGTTCGTACGCAAAAAATCTCTAAGCGTGAAGCTGCCAAACGGAAACTTTCGGAATTGGAATTACGCGCCATACGTTCGCAGATGAATCCGCATTTTATGTTTAACGCGCTGAATTCCATCCAAAACCTGGTGAATAAAAGCAAGATTGAAGCGTCGAACATTTATCTTTCGGAATTTGCTGAAATGATGCGGCTTGTTTTGAACAACTCCGAAAAACAACTGGTACCGCTCGAAGAAGAAATGAAGTTGATTAAATCGTACCTGGAACTGGAAAAGCTCCGGATTCCATTTGAGTTTGAAATTATAATTGATCCGGACATCCATCCGGAGGAAGAAGAAATACCCGGAATGCTGATTCAGCCTTTTGTTGAGAATGCTGTTATACACGGCATTGCACCTCAAAAAGGCGGAGAAATAAAAGTAGCATTCACCAAAACAGATCATAAGATTTGCTGTGAAATTACGGATAACGGAATGGGGATTTCGAAACGCTCGGAACAACGAAACGGAAACGGCAAAGCCATAAAAATGTTGGAAGAGCGTATAAAAATTGTGAACTCACAAACAACCGAAAAGCTTACTTTCGAAATTATTGACCGGAACAAAATGAATGAAAAGGGAACACTGGTAAGGATTGAAATTCCTGTTTAGACTAAGAAATCTTGAATATGAATAAAATAAGAACCATATTGGTTGACGACGAACCCGGAAACAGTGAAAACCTGCGTAATCTTTTGGCAAGGTATTGCCCGCAGGTGGAGGTTTTAGCTTGCATCGACAACATTCATTCTGCGGTTGAAACCATCGTGCAGCAAAAGCCGGAACTTATTTTTTTGGATATTGAACTTATCGAAGGAACCGGATTCGATTTGCTTGAAATGCTCCCGGTAAAAAACTTTGAGGTAATTTTTGTAACCGCATTTGATCAATACGCGCTTAAAGCCATAAAATTTTGTGCGCTAGATTATATCTTAAAACCGGTAAACATAAAAGAATTGGTGAAAGCTGTTTCCCTTTTTGAAGAGCGCCGGAAGGAGAAATTTGATAACAAAAGAATGCAGGTGTTGCTCGATAACTTTTCTGCATCAAAGAAGCGTATTGTACTGCCTTTATCTGATAAAATGGAGTTTGTTGAAGTTGACCGGATTTTGCGGATTCAGGGAGAAGGGAACTACAGTCATGTTTACCTGATTTCCGGAGAAAAATTCCTGGTTTGCAAAGCCTTAAAAGAGTTTGACGAATTGCTTTCTGAATATAACTTTTTGCGTGTTCACCAATCCCACCTGATTAACCTCAACGAGGTAAAATCCTACATCAAAACCGACGGCGGTTACATAAAAATGAACGACGGATCTACCGTAAGCATCGCCCGGCTCAGGCGCGAAATGGTGCTGAGCGTTTTAAAAGAAATTTAAGGTCGGGAAAAACTCGGTTGAGGTCGAGTTTGTAAAACTTTGAACCGGGTTTTATTCAATTACCATACAGTCGTGCCCCACAATCACTTCACCATCATATTTTGTTGCTATTTCATTTAGGAGATCTTCTTCGGTATCGCCCCAGGAAAGCAGGTGATACAGCACCAGTTTGCCGGGTTTTGTTTTGGCTGCAAGTTCGCCAAGTTCGAGTGAGGAAGTATGGTTGGCAGCGTGGTATTTTTTCCAGAATTCATTTCGTTTGGTCCAGCGGTGATACGAATATACTTCGTGAACAAGAATATCGGCACCTTTCGAGTAGTTCAGTATATTCTCGCAAGGTCGCGTGTCGCCCGAAAGTACGATGGTTTTATCGGGGGTAGTAAATCGAAACCCAAAGGCGTTGATCCAGCTGCCGTGCTCTACATGGAAAGCCTCAACTTTTACCAGCGAATCAACATAAATAATCCCGTCCTCTTCAAATTCGTGGGTGTTAACTTTCCAACCTGTTTCATTGGCAGGTTCCAAACCATTCAACCTGTAATCTATATCGGCCTTGTAAGCTTCCACAATGTTGTCGGCCAAATGTTTTGTCCCAACCGGCCCGTACAATTCAAGCGGCACATCGCGCTCCAGAACCCAGGGAGTCAGCAATAGATCGGGCAGGCCGATGGTATGGTCGGAGTGCAGGTGGGTAAGAAAAGCGAGCTTTAGGTTTTTAGCTTCCAGTTGCGGAAATTCTCCACCGTATTGCGGTGTCATTCTTGCTGCATTCCGTACAAGGCCTGCACCAAAATCAACCAGATAGGCATTATCGTTTACAAGGATGGCAACACTGCTTCCTGCATGATCGGGATCGGGATTTGGAGTTCCGGTACCCAGCAGAATTACTTTGGTTTGTGCGTTGGCAAAAACATTCAAAAGTACGGTAAGCGAAAGAAGAACCAGGTATTTCATTCGATGTAAATTGCTTATTGTTTTTAACGATCAAAGAGCTGAGCGCCCAAATTAGCTAATGCTAAGTTTCGATTCAATGACCACCTCTTTAACACAGGCCGCAGGTGAAAGTTCGAGTAACCATTTTATGGTTTTGAAAAGGTCTTCGGGCTCTATCATTTCTTCGGCAGCCAGAGGAGTACCGGCATCGTAAGCCATTTTGGTGTTTACCCAACCCGGGCACAGAGCAGTAACTTTAATTCCCTGTGGAGTGAGTTCGCGGTACAAGGACTCGCTCAATCCCAGCATCCCGAATTTTGAGGCGCTGTATCCGCCACTTCCGGCAAAACCAACTTTCCCCGATCGCGAAACTACATTAAAAATATAGCCCATTCCCTGTTCCTGCATTACCGGAACAATGACTTTCGTGAGATTAAACTGGGCAGTGAGATTGGTCGTTATCATCGCCTGGAAATCGAACTCGGAAAGCTCCAAGGTACCATCGAAATAAATACCGGCATTGTTCACCAGTACGTCAATCCGGCCGTGTTTAGCTAATATAGCATTTACAGTTTCCCACATTTTACCGGTGTCGGTAATATCAAGTTGAAAAATGCAGGGTGCCAGACCTCCGGTATTGACAATTTCAGTGGCTGCCAGTTCAAGGTCCATCAGATTGCGCCCGATTAATACGGTTTGAAAATTTAATCTTGCCAGTCCGTTTGCAACTGCCCGGCCGATTCCTTTTCCTGCACCCGTAATTACGGCTATTCGGTTCTCTAAAATCATATCCTGTTTTTTGCTAAAGATACGATGTGAATGCAGGAAATAAAAATGCATACAACTCTTAGTAAGGATGTCATCTTTTCAAAAGATGACATCCTCGGTGTTACTAAAATCATACATTCACTTTTTTTTAAGACCCGACCAGATTGCAGGAAATGTAAATAATATAAAGAGTTCCTTAATTTTTGTAACTTCATATCCAAAAACCTACTGACAATGAAAACTTTACCGTTTATTGCAATCCTCGTTTCTATGTTTTTAACTCCTGATTCCTTAGCTCAAAAGCTTAATCAGGTGGTTTTGGATGCTTATGAAATAAGGATGAATGGCAACGCCGATGAGGCCGCTGACATGCTAAGAAAGTACATCGAAAAAGATTCCTCAAATGCCATGGTTTATTTTGAATATGCCAGGGCTTTGTGTCATTTGTCTCCTTCACGAATTGATTTCAATCCGAGATTAAGAAATCCTGGTTATATAACAGATACCTTAACAAGAGAAGCTGCTTTAAGAATGATCGATAAAGCCATATCTATTGATCGTAACAATCATTGTTTTCATCAATTAAGGGGAAGTATTTTTTTGATGCTGCCGGAAAAACCTTCTCGTGAAGAAGATTCAATTTTTTCATTTATCGAAGACAACTTTGAGCTTGTTCCGTCTGTCGAACTGGCTAGCGCTCTTTATGGTAAATATCTATTAGATAGCTTGATGGGGACATTGGAAGTGGATCCGATGAAAATGCAAAAATTCAAGGAATACATAAAAAGTAACGATCGGTTCGAATATTTAAAGCAAATAAAATGGGAAGACGAACAGAACAGAAATATGAAGCACCTGGCATATTATAAGCAGTTTCTTGTAACCGACAGTTTAAATGTAAAACTTTTAAAGGAATTAGGGTACCAAAGTTTTTTAGTTGACAGTATTGAATTGGGAATAGGATTTTATGAAAAGGCATTAAATATTTGTGGCGATTACCAGGAGGCTCTTGGGGAGTTATGGCGAAGTCCCCTGGGAGAATCCCGTTCAATGAGAAGTGCACGGCCACTATCGGATGCACAAAAGTTTTATGAAGAATGGAGAAGGGAGAAATTAACTGCCTTCCTTGAAACAGGACCAGATGCGCCAATCAGGTGTCTGGCATATATGTCTTTGTCGAATAGTTATAAAAAAACAGGAGAAGAAGAGCAGGCACGGAAAATGGATTTGGCTGCCCGGGAGTCTGATCCTTATTTTTATGAACTTGGCTTTTATGAGGAGATGCTCTTGAGGCATCCAAATGAGATTTTTAAGTATTCAAACCTTATCCCAGATAATGTGGGCGAATAAGTTTAATTTTTGTCCTCCAGCAAAAAACCAGTTCCATGTATGTTTCTGATTTCGATGTTCGGATCGTCTTTCAGGTACTTCCGAAGTTTATTATCGGCAAAGGAAGTAATCTTTTCAAAAGATGACATCCTCGGTGTTACTATAATCATACATTCACTTTATTTAAAGACCCGACCAGATTGCAGGAAATATAAATAATATAAAGAGTTCCTTAATTTTTGTAACTTCATATCCAAAAACCTGCTGACAATGAAAACTTTACCGTTTATTGCAATCCTCGTTTCTATGTTTTTAACTCCTGTTTCCTTAGCTCAAAAGCTTAATCAGGTGGTTTTGGATGCTTATCATTTACGAATGAATAATGAGGCCACAGAAGCAGCTGATTTACTCGAGAATTACCTTAAAAAGGATAGCACCGACGCTTTGGTTTATTTCGAATATGCAAGAACGCTGTGTCATTTGTCTCCGGAACAAATCGAATTTAACCGCGCCGAAAGAAAGCGGATCAACAACACCGACACTTTAAAAAGAATGCAGGCCCTTGGTGCAATCGATAGGGCAATAAAACTTGATCCCTGGAACCATTATTATTCTTCCTTACGGACGGACATAATATTTAGTTTAGGGAGTAATTTTCAGTCAAAAGTTAAATTAGATCAAATTGATAATACATTCAATGTCTTAGAAAAAGATTTTGAAGTCAGACCATCTATTGAGATAGCTCATGGGCTTTATGTAAAGTATTATATGCAAAGTCTTATGGATTCTACAAAAGCTGATCCTGTTAAGATCAAAAAATACCGCGATTATTTGGAAGAAAATGACAGGTTTTTATTTCTGAAGATAAAATACGAAGAGGTAGGTTCAGGAAAAAAAATGTCGAGACTGGATTATTATTTACAATTTCTTACTACTGACAGTTTAAATTTTAAACTACTAAAACAACTGGGTGATATTTATTTAGAAAAGGATAGTGTTACTAGAGCTATTGGATTCTATGAAGATGCATTGGAAATAAGTGGAGATTACCAGGATGTGTTAGGTTTTCTATGGCTTAATCCGATTGCTGAATCTAAATCCCTCAGGCACAATTTGAATGTAGAGTCAAAGGAAACGCTTGATGAGTGGAAAGTCGAAAAAATTATGGCTTTTCTGGAGACAAATCCGAATGCTCCCTCTAAATGTCTTTCGTATATGTCATTGTCAAATATTTACAGAAGGTGGGGTGAAAATGAAAAGGCGCAGGAGATGGAATTGATGGCCAGGAAAACAGAACCTTATTTTTATAAACTCGGACATTACGATGAAACTCTGCTCAGAAATCCGCTTGAAGTATTTGAGTATTGTAACCTCAGAGAAAACCTTTCAGAATAGATAATTATTTCACTTCCAGCAAAAAACCAGTTCCATGTATGTTTCTGATTTCGATGTTCGGATCGTCTTTCAGGTACTTCCGGAGTTTAGTAATAAAAACATCCATGCTTCGGGCGGTAAAGTAGCCGTCGTCGCCCCAGATTTTTCGCAGTGCAGTTTCACGGCTGAGCAATTCGTTCTTATTCTGGCAAAGTAATTTTAACAAGTCGGCTTCTTTAGGCGAGAGTTTTTGTTTTTCGCCATCTCGGGAAATACTTCTTAGTTTAGAATCAAAAACATACGAACCAATTTCAAAAACAAAAGCTTCTGATTTTGTTTCTACCGACTGCCGTTTGATAATGGCTTGAATTTTCGCCAGCAAAACTTCGGTATCGAAAGGTTTGGTGATGTAGTCGTCGGCACCCAGGTTGTAGCCTTTCAAAATGTCCTCTTTCATGCTTTTGGCGGTGAGGAAAACCATGGGAATGTCTTTGTTGATCTTCCGTATTTCTGATCCAACCGTAAAACCATCCACATTCGGTAACATCACATCGAGGATGCAAATATGATAGTCACCGCCGTTGAAGCGCTCCAGGGCATGTTTTCCGTCATCGACCCAGGTAACATCGTAGTCGTTTATTTCGAGGTACGATTTCAACACCGCGCCAAAACTCAGATCGTCTTCAACAAGAAATATGTGTTGTTTTACTGTCATTGTTCTTCCATATAACCACCCCCGTCCGTCAGCTGACGGACGGCCCCCTCCTTTGGAAGGAGGGGAAATTCGTGGTTCAAAAAGTATAATTAATTCAAAATTGTACTGTCTTTATAATTTATGCCGGCCTCAATTCTCCTCCTTTAAGTACGAGTGAGGAGGTTTACTCCCTCACAAAAGGTAAAAATACATCAAATTTACTTCCCTTACCCGGTTCACTGGAAACCGAAATAGTTCCTTTATTGGCTTCTATAACGGCTTTCACGTAGCTGAGGCCCAACCCGAATCCCTTAACATTATGCACGTTTCCGCTGGTTTGCCGGTAAAAGCGCTCAAATATTTTTGCCTGCACCACTTTATTCATTCCAATGCCTTTGTCGGCCACCGAAATTAAAATTCCCTTTGCAGTATTTTTTGTGCTAATTGTGATCTCCGGTGCGTCGGGAGAATATTTATTGGCATTATCGATGAGGTTGTACACCACATTTGTACAATGAATTTTATCGGTGGTTACTACCGAGTTGACAGCGCCAAAATCCATTTCTATTTTCCCGCTGCGTTTCTCTATTTGTAAAATAATACCCTGAATGGCATCTTCAATCAACTCGTGTACATCGATGGTTTCCCAGCGGAAATCAAACTCTTTGCGGTCGAGGCGGGCAATCGTAAGAATGTCTTCCACCTGTCGGTTCATACGGGTGTTTTCTTTTTTTATCATCCCTGCAAAATAACGGATACGTTCGGGATCATTCACCACTTTATCGTTGGTAATAGAATCGGTAGCTACCGAAATGGTGGCAATCGGCGTTTTAAATTCGTGCGTCATGTTGTTGATGAAATCCGATTTCATTTCCGAGATCTTCTTCTGGCGCAGGATGTAAAAAATGCTCAGTGCGAAGGCCATCAGAATAAAGAGTGAGAACATAAACGAGGCCACCAGCAACCAGTTCAGCGAGCGATAGATAAAACTGCCTTTCTCCGGGAAAAATACGGCCAGTTTAATGTTTTTCTGAAAGATATCGTTGGGATAAAGGTTGGCCTGAAATGCAGATGATACCACTGCCAAAGAATCACTTACGCCCATGGGGAAATCGGCAATGCTGTCGTGGATAATTCCAAATTCAAAGTCGAGCGTAATATTTCCCTGGAGTAATTCAGTTGTTAACACATCGAATATCTGGGTTTCATCAATTTGTCGTACATCCCAGCCCGACACTTCGCTCACCATTTTATTGGCAATGCGTTTCAGATTCCCGGCTTTTACCTGCACCCGCTGCGAAAAATCGGGACGCAAAACATTAAAAGTATCGAGTTCCATCAACACCGAATCGATCTTCACGGAAGTAAAAGTGTACAAGGAATCGGCATCCGAAATTATGGTGTCTTTTTTTATAAATACCATGCTGTTTGCGCCGGTATTATTGCCTGCAACCACAACATGAGCGGGGCTGGTGGTTTGCCGAACATTATAAGTAAAGGTCTGACGGCTGTTGTCATCGCTGTCGTTTTCTACCTTAATCTCGATAACAGCTTCTTTATTGTTGGGAGAGATCTCGCGAATAATTTTTATTGGTTTGCGCTTTGCCTTAAGCGTGCTTTCAGAATCGACCCGGGCATGCCAGAATTGCCTTTCTTCATCCAAATCAAGCGCAATTTCCGGAGCAGTTGCCCAATGCAGCGAATCGTCATCGAAAATCATGTCGTTCACAACACCAAAATTGTGGATGTCTTCAAGCCGGTTAATCGTGCGTTGCATCGCTTCATTCACGCTGCGATCGAACATTTCGTTTTTTACCCGAACGGCATTGTTCATCCAGATCAATTGTACGGTGATGATCCCTAAAATAGAGATGCCCATCAGAATGACCAGTGCGGTAAATAATTTTTTGTTCATGGCTCAAATATAGCTATTTAGCCGGGCCATTTTTGGATTTTAACTTTTCCTTAACAGAGTTTAACCAGGCTTTAACGGATTGTGTCACAGTTTGTAGGCTATATTTGTTCCAGAAATCAAAAAACAAAAATTTTAAGTCCTATGAAAAGTATTTTTACGATCGCTGCAATGCTGACTTCAGCTATTCTGTTAACCTCTGCCGTATTATTTACCGACGTTCCACAGGATCCGCCTAAAAAAGGAAAAAAGCACATTAACCTTGTGCGCATAGATGATAGTGGTAAAAAAGTTGAAATTGATACCGTATTGGAAGCCAACCAGGTTTTTGTATGGAATGGCGACACCATTGGAAAAGACGGCGCTTTGAAATGGATAAGCGAAGATGGTGATTTTGATTTTGACATGGACATGAATTTCGATGTAAAAACCGATGGAAAGCATAAAGTGATTGTGATGAAATCGGGCGATGCAACTGCTCCGATGGTTTACGAATTCAAAACCAATGACGATTCAACAAAGCAATACCGTGTAAAAATGATTACTGCTGGCGATGAAGATCATATGAAGGTAATGAAATGGCATGCCGACAGCGATGAAGATGTATTTTTTGGAGCGCCTGCCGCACCACATAAAATGATGTTTGTTGGCGACCGTAAAAAAGGAAACGTAATAGACCTTAGCGATCCGGGTATTGTTTCTTACGAGAAAAAAGACTTGAAAGACGGTAAGGAAAAAATCGTGATTGTTCGCGAAAAACCATCGGAAGAGGCTATTGAAATGAATGAAGAGATCATAATTAATGGTGCACCAATGATACACGGGATGCATGCTCCGGTAGAAAAGCGCATAAAAGTAATTGCCGGCGACGATGGTAAAGTAGAAATTCTTGAAGATGGCGGTGTTTGGAGCGTGGAAAATATGGAAGAAGGCGAAAAGGTGATCGAAAAAGACGGTAAGAAAATCGTGATTAAAAAAATAAAGGAAGGCGACGAAGTAAAAGTTAACGTTGAAGTAGAAGAAAAAGAAGAAAAGAAATAGTTAATAATTAAACAGCAAAAAACAGAAGCAGGAAGGCCGGTTTCCCGATTGGGATGCCGGCCTTTTTTATTGCATTATTTTACTTCTATCCTTCGATCGGGGTACTCTGGCAAAATGCGATTAACCAATTGCCATGTTCTTTCTCCATGACGTAATTCTCGAGAGCCACTACATGCAGGTTCTCTCCCTGGAATTTACCATCAATCGTGAATTTTAAAAGAATGAGCCCTTGTTTTCCGTCAAAATCTGACTTAAAAGGTTCGAGACTGATTTTCTCTATTGTTGCACTTTCATAGTTTTTCACCTGGGCTTTGAATTCGTCCAGATTTTTGTAATAAACACCTGCATCGATGACAGAAAAATCATCGGCACAATATTTATCAAATCCGTCATAATCAAAAACCTTCATGGCATCATAAAATCCAGTGATGGATTGCATGGCTTTTTCTTCGTCAGAACTTTTAGGTACAGTTGTAAACCCGCAAAACAGGACAACCAGTGTGAATAGAGACAAAATTTTTTTCATCAGGCTAATTTTTTGGTGTGCCGGATTCTACGAGAAACATGCCAAAAGGTTCAATTCATTCAGGATTGTTATTTATAAGTATTCATTATCCAATAATTCGGTCTGGTCATCTTCATCCAAAATCTCTATCTTCGGACATAATCACTGAAATTTAAACGGAATTATGAAATCAAAAAAATTGGTGCTCTCAATTATGCTGTGCGTTCTTGTGGCAACTTCACTGCAGGCGCAACCGACATGGAAAAATTTGTTCGAAGATGATTTATCGAATGCTGCTTACAAAGCAGGAGTTTGGACAGCTGAGAATGGTGTGTTAACGGCAAGCGAGGACGAGTGTATCTGGACCGTTGATGACTACGATAATTTTGTTTTGGAATTGGAATTTAAAACAGCAGAAGGAACAAATAGTGGGGTTATTGTGTATTGCACCGATACCAAGAACTGGATCCCTAATTCTGTTGAAATACAAATTGCCGATGACTACGCCGAACAATGGGCAACTGCTGATAAAACCTGGCAGTGTGGTGCTATTTTTGGTCACTTGGCTGCCAGTGAAAGCCGCGTTAAAAAGCCGGGTAAATGGAATAAAATGCGCGTGAGTTGTCACGATCGGGAAATTTCCGTTGAATTGAACGGGAAAATCGTTACTGAGATGGACATGGCACTTTGGACAAGCGGAACGAAGAACCCGGATGGTACAGACATTCCATCGTGGCTAAGTACTCCCTTTGCTGAATTAGCAACTAAAGGGAAAATTGGCTTTCAGGGAAAACATGCCGGCGCACCAATTTGGTTTAAGAACATCAGAATTAAAGCGTTGTAGTACTTTGTGATGGAATCAACGTCTTTTACCGAACAATTTTAATCCCGTCCGGAGCATCGATTTTTGTATCAATTGCTCCATTTGTTAGCTTGGTATGCTTTACATTAACCACACCCAATGGCGTTGGAAAACTGCCTTCCGCCCATTCCAGGTCTCCCAGGTGGGGTTCTACTTTTAAGGTTTTACATCCGGGCTCCAATACTTTTATCCCCAGTACATTTTCCGTCAACCAGGCTGTGACTCCCGACGACCAGCCATGACACAGACTATGCCGGTAGCTGGGATAACAGTAGGCTCCGAATGAACCGTGTATGTCGTTCATCCCTTCGGGTGTGAACTCGTCGAGGCGGGCAGAATTTTCCATCCATTCGATATTAAAATCTTCCCAGAAAGTAGTGGCTCCCATGTCGAGCATACCTCCCCAGTAATCGCTCACAATTTCGAGTGCCTGATTGTAAAGGCCGGCCATAGCCAGCGCATCGAGCATGTACAGACCATAAAAGGTTGAAAAACGTGCTGCTCCGTCTACTGCTATTACTTCTTTACAGGCTTTTGTAGGATCTAAAATACCTGCTACTGCCATTAATGCAGCAGCTTGTTTCAGGTCGTTGTGTCCCATCACTTTACGGTTCAGTTTTTCGATGGATGAATCGCACTGTTGGGCTGCTTCCGCCGCATCCAGAATTTCACACAACTTACGTGCATCTTTCAGAGCCCAAACCAGGAGTGCACGGTAACCGGCTTCCACGCCTTCCTTGTTTGGCGTTGATGGCCAGTCTAAAAAGCGGAAAGGACTTAAGGTTTCCGTTCCGTCAGCCTCAATTTTAGAAGCGATCAGGTCAATCAAACCAACAATGTAATCCCGGTGGCGATTCAAAAAATCAAGGTCGCCATTCTGCATGTACCAGTCGTGATGAATGATGAGGTACCACATTGAATACGAACTCATTCCGTTCATCCAGTTAGGTAGGGGATACTGTTCGCAGGCCAGGTCGAGACTGCGGGGAACCACTTCATTATCGCCGAAAACTTTTGTTATCGTCTTCAGTTCGGGATGAAAATCGCCCAACCACACCAGCCGGTCGCGTTTAATGCCATCCCACAGGTATTCCTGCATGTTCAAATGAGTGGTGTAAGCTCCGGTCATCCAGATTTTATTTAGCCTGTCGTTGCTGCTGTTAAAAGAACCCAGATAAGGAATATCGCGGTAACGTAAAATAGCACTGACTTCTTTCAGATTGATGGTGGTATTGGGTTGAAGCAGATCGATACGAACAAAGCGAAATCCGGTGTTGCCGATTTCAATAAGCCCGGTGCGTGGAATTTCCATAATGATGTCGCGCTTGGCATGGTCGTCGGTTGAAAAACCCATCAGCCAGTCCGAGTTGTAAGTCTGGCTGTTTGCTTCTCCAACGGATTCGCCAAAACGAATCCTGACCAGTGATGGTTCGCGGCGCGAGGAACCTCCCATTACGAGTTGCAGCCCTCCGTGAAGTTCCTTTCCGTAGTCAAGTAATATGGAAGCTGTATCTGTGTCGGTGCTTTTCATGGAGCAAAAGATCTTTCTTTGGCTCATTTCCGACTGGCTGTTTCCAATTTTTAAGAGTACTTCAGTGTTGGTGATTCGTTCGCCGTTGGGATCGGAAGTCCACATAATGCGTTGTGGAGCGATAAAAACACGTGTTAACTCGTCTTTACGTGCTTTACCTTCGTAATCCGGACCAAATACAGGCGGCAGTTGGGCAAAGCAGGTAGTTTGCATCAGAACAACACACAAAAAAGAGAATAGTAGTTTCATGGTTAGGCTCGATTTATTGATGGCAGAATATTTATTCAGTTGCTGAAAAATGCATTTTCATAAATTTCAGAAAAATGTCGTAATCCTCCGGCACGGTTCCATGGCCTCCTTCGTGCATGTAATAGCCCAGATCGTGGAGGATCGGGACATTGGCAGCCGGCATGGTTTTAGTTTCCAGACCTTTTTTGCCCAGCAGTTCATAAACGGGCTCTGCTGCTACCGCAGACAAAAATTCGCCCTTCGGATCAGACCAGTTGTCCGTTGTTCCGGTCTGCAGTAAAAGTGGCCGGGGAGCCATTAATGCTATCAGCATGTGTGCATCCACCGGCGATAGCCCGGGGTCGTCGCCATAAAGTGCCCGGTTACCACAGAATTGGTAAAAATACCTTGTGGAGTCGGTCATGTGTTTGATGGTTTCACCATATTCCCGTCTCGAAAGCGCGGCTCCTCCTTCGCCTGAACAACTTGCGATTACCATCCCAAAACGCTGATCGTGTGCACCCGCCCACAAAACGGTTTTTCCCAATCGAGATATACCAAAAAGGGCCACTTTTTTTGAGTCGATGTCACTGTCTGTTTCCAGGTAATCCATGGCGCAGCTAAGTCCCCAGGCCCAGGCAGCTATTGCTCCCCATTCATCCGGGGCGGGATAACTTTGGTCTTTCTTAAAGTAATATCCCCTGATGCCGTATGAAATTCCTTTGGCAAAATCAGGCTCGATATCACCGTAGTAGATGGTGGCAAATCCAAAACCTGCAGCTATGAATTTTTGGGCATCCATTCTTCCAAAACTCATTCCATCGGGGATCGGCACTCGTTTTCCGTCACGTCCCCACATCATACCTTTTCGAACGCCCGGATCATCAACGGTCACTGCATTTGGAACAAAACTGATATTCAATAACAATGGCACCGGACCTTTTGAGTTGGCGGGAAGATAAATTAGCAGATCGGCCTTATGGTCCGTCGTATCTTTGGTGAAACAAAGAGTCACTTGTTTGCGGATGGCCTGATTGTTAAATGCCGCTGTTCCGGAATCAAATACTTTAAAACTGACTTCTTTTCGGTTGGGTGCCTTCCCAAATTGGTGCTCTTCAAATAAACGAATAATTTCAGGTCGCCTTGTGGAATACCATGTATCGGTGTCTCTTACTTTTTTACCATTAGCCAAAGCCAGCGGATCGGGCAAGATATATGGCTTAACAAGTGCTTCGTTGTAATTGACCGGAATACCGGCCACTTTTTCAACAGCATCCTGACCCGTACTTTTCAGGGAGCTTAATATGAATACAAGTAATAAGAATCTGATAAGAAGCTTTGGATTCATCTTTGAAAGTTTAGTTTGATCACCAGGTTAAGTCTGCTTATTGTTTTAGCAGCCTGTAATTTACAAAATTTAGAGAGAGGTGTTTGACCATTCGGTCTAAAAATCATTAGAATTACGGTCTTTTTCGTTCACGGTAAATTCCGCTTCACCCAGGCAAATTGTTCCGTTTTCAGAAATTCCTTCAATATAAATTTTATAGTCGGAAATATTGTCGCAGGTAAAAAAGGATATGCTGGCTTTGCCATGATTCAGGCTGACAGAAGGATTCCAGTATAAAGTGGTGCGTTTGTCCGGAATTTCGGAATGAATATTTTCGCTGGTGTATTTTGGAGAATAGAACTCCCGGTAACTGGAAAAACCCTGAATCCGTCTGGCCAAAGTACCCTTAAGAGTATTTGGCGAAGGAGCATATTCGCCACCTCTTTTCAGAATAATGTTAACGGCACCATGCGCTCCTTGCATTCCAAAAATGGCAGCTTGCGCACGCTTTAAAATTTCCACTCTTTCTATCATTTCCATTGGGATGGATGTTACAGGATTAAACATTGAATCGATTCCTGTTATTTCAATCCCGTCAATCAGGTATATACCTCCAAATCCTCCGGGGACGCGTCCTTTCAGATATTCAATAATATCGGGGTAGGCATAAGCATTATCCACCATTTCGATGGTGTAGGTTGGTTCACTGTATATTTGTATTCTTCCTTTATTTTCTTCTTTCGGTTTATCTGCGATCACATTAATTTCACCAATAAGATGCGCGTAGCGGTCGGGGAAGAATTCTTTTAATTCCAGGTCGTTTTCATATTTTCTTTGAAGCAAAGAAACCGGCATATCTGATAAATTCCTCATCATGGTGATTTCGGCGGGCGTTATCCCAGGAGATGCGAATTGAAAATTGTTTAAGGTTACGGTTGTGTTTGTCTTGTTCTTACGATTGGTTCCTTGCACGATTACAGTGGCCGAATCGTAAAACTGCACATTTTTAAAGGTGTAGCGTCCCAGGGAATCGGAGGGAGTAAATTGCATAAATTTATTTTCGCTGGAAGACACACTCAGCATTACATTTCCATCGTTTAGCCTTTTTGACTGGTAATAATTCTTCAGTGTACCGCTTAAAGTGAGCCCCAACCTTGTTTCAAAATCAGGCGTTTTTTCTTTTTCCGCTAACGAATTCCAAATGTAGTTGCTCCAGCCATGGGTAAGCATTAACAGGTTCAGTTTTTGTGCCGATGAGACCGTTGGTTCATCAATAAAATACCCGGCCGGATTTGCAATGTATCCCCTTAATTCAGAATCGAGCAGGAGGTACGATTTTATGTTTTGTGTAACTCCGGTTGTAGGAAATGAACTCTCATCGATGACTGTAACGGAAAGATTCACTTGTTCTTGTAAAGAAATTTTCTTGTTGCCAATTACCTCAATTTCTACTTCTTCACGAGGAACGAAATGTGAATTATTCAGGCTGATGTCGAGTGCCGCGCAGTCTGAATTGTCAATAAAAACAAGTCGTTCAGAAAGTGGCACCAAATTTTGATCGAGTACAATAATCCGGTTTATTCCAGTTTTTAGAAGTTCATTTTTTATGGAAACCGTTTTTTCTGTTTCGCACGAGCCAACATCGGTGTAGGAAGTCAAAATACCGCGGTGCATCGCTGCAACGGAATAAGTTCCATTTTCCTCCCGATTATTTGAGTTGATAACCAGTTCAACGCCATTTTTATTTTGACGTGTAACCATCAGTTTAACTCCGCTGTTCATAATCTCGGGGAAATTGTATTCTACATTTGGATATCCGTCAATTTCAAGTGTGTACGTTTCTTTCTGTTCGGGCACGAAATGGATAATGCCCATTCCGTCATACAATGAAGCAAATTTCAGCAGCTCTTCTCCGGCGCGATTCATTAACTTTCCACGAATATCGATTCTTCTGCCGGCACCGTCAGTTGCTGTAAACGCCATCTGGTTGTAAGTATCGGCTAAAAGAAAGCCTCCCTCAGGAAATAAATCGATACTTACTTTGGTGATTCTATTTTGATGCTGCTCGTACAGCACTTTGTTTTTTACCCGGGCAATGCTGATCGGTTTTGAGAAGTTCATATCGTCGCCATAAGCGCCCAGTAAATCGGTGTAAGCCCTGATCAGAAAGTTTCCTTCCTTTAGATTTGGATCGTTGAGTGATAACTGACCCGGACAAAATCCCTGGTGAATGGGAAACAGCTCCTGATGAACAATGTTGGCACTGCTGTCGGCTAACTCTACATATAAATTACAATCAGTTTTTACAGGTTGATGCGTTTGCGGATGAAGCAGATAAGCCGCAAACCAGATTGTATCTCCGTAGAAATAAAATTCATGGTCGGTGTGAAGGTAAAGTTTCTGAAAAGGGGGAACAGATTCTGATTCGTGTTTAAGTGTGTTTTCGTTTTGGGCAAAAAGATTTAGTGACAGTGTGATCAGTAGAATTGGGAGTAGGTTTATTAGTTTCATTTTATTTTGTTTAGTCGCTTGACTATCAGCAAAAATAGCGCCAATTTTTAGTTTGTCCAACTGTTGTGTAGCTACATTTATTAAACTCAAAGTTTTTAAAACGGAGAAACATTTGCTCGTTATGTAACGAAGCCGGACAGCACCTGATGAGACGGAAATGAAAACAATTCTTACTTAAAAGAATTAGAAAGGTGATAGTTCATTAGATTTCTCCTTCCAGCCAGTTTTTAAAGTCTTTCACCTTCTCGCGGGCTACCAGAAAATCGTCGTCGTTGGGGTGTTTCACTTTTAACTTCAGGCGCGAATTGCTGTAAGCCACTACATCGGTAATCGATTTTAGCGCAACCAGGTATTTTCGGTTGATCCTGAAAAACTGTGACGGGTCTATCATTCCTTCCACGAGTTCGAGACTTTGGTCGAGCAGGAAATCTTTGCCGTCGCTGAGTTTGGCGTATGTTCCTTTTTCGAAGCTGTAGAAATACAGAATATCGGTGGTTTCGATTACACGAAGATGCGTGCCGACTTTTACCAGGAAGCGTTCTTTGTATTCCTGTTTTTTTATCGAATCGATGATTTCTGCGAGTATCGCCGACGAAATAGACGTAGCCGCCGGCTTTGCAAGCTCTTCAAATTTGATCAGCGCTTTTTCCAGTTCAGGGCGTTCGATAGGTTTCAGAAGGTAATCGATACTGTTGACTTTAAATGCCCGGATGGCGTATTCGTTATAAGCCGTAGTGAAGATCACCGGCGTTTTGAAATCGATTTGTTCGAAGATGTCGAAACTCAATCCATCGCCAAGCTGGATATCAAAAAAAGCCAGTTCGGGAGCTTCGTTGTTGCTCATCCAATCAACAACTGCTTTTACGGTGTCGCAAACCGCCAGTATTTCTGCATCCGGCCTCAGTGCCGAAAGGTGTGCAGCCAGTTGTGCTGCCGCCAGTGGTTCATCTTCTACAATCAGTACTTTCATAATTTAGCCTCGAGCCTCGAGCTGTGAGCTACGAGCTTTTTGTTCTTTCAATGATAATCAGCATCACATCAGTCCTTCAATCCTTCAGTCCCTCAAACCTTCAAACCTTCAGTCCCTCAAACCTTCAAACCTTCAGTCCCTCAAACCTTCAATCCTTCACCCTTCCATCCGTATCAGCGGCAAACTCACCCTAAAATAGTGGGCATTTTTGGTAATGATCATTTCTTTTCCGGTAAGGTATTCGTAACGCCCGGCCAGGTTTTTGAGTCCGGTCTGGCTGGGTTGCTCCAGCACTTTTTTCGGCTGAAGGTTATTTTCAACTACCAGCTCATAATCGTCGGAAATGGCAATCACAATTTTTAAGGGATTCGCCATCGACATTTCGTTGTGTTTTATGGCATTTTCAACCAGCGATTGCAGTGAAAGCGGAATTACTTTCCCGTCGATTTTTTCGTTGGCAATAATGTCAACCTGCAGGGCTTCACCAAACCTGATCTGTTGCAGGTAGATGTATTTTTTTACAAAATCGATTTCTTCTTTCAGCGAAACAATATCCAGGTTTTTAAAATGCAGCAGGTCGCGGTAAAAAGTGGAGAGTTCGCCGGTAAAGGTTTTGGCCTTTTCAACATCCAGATCGATGAGGCTGCGGAGGACATTCAAACTATTAAAAAGAAAATGCGGATTGATCTGATCCTGCAGCACTTTGTACTGGAGTGCCAACGCTTCGCTTTTCACCTTTTCTTTTTGACTTACCTCTTCGCGCCAGGCCTTGAAAAACGAAATGGCATATATAATAGCGGCAATGATTATAAAAATGATGTACTCCGAAATAATTGTTCCCTTGTTCCATGTCCAGAAATTTTCCCAGTTCTGATCGAGAATAATCATAAACCAGAACCAGTTAACTACAAAAATTACAAGGCTGGAGTAGGCGAGGTGCAAAACAAGCGCAGTTAAAATGCTTTTTAGTGGTTTTCGGATCCAGTCGATAAAACGGGAAGCCACTTTATCAAAAAGCAAGCCGTTCATAAACAAGGGAAAACCGAGCGAAATGGAATAACCGGCGTTCCATAAATACGCTTCGAGCGATTTATTCAGGCTGCCGCCCATCAGGAAACTCGTAACAATTCCAATTAATATTGAAACAACAATAATGGTGGAAATTCGTATGGCAATTTTAGTTTTCAAGGAGACAGATTTTGCAGGTGACAAATTAGTAAATTTTGCAGGAATAGTAACTTGTAAAGCAATCGATGATGCATTCTATCGAAAAATGCATCATCGATCGCTCTTACCATGTTTAATTATTTTCGGTTTCGCTGCACTGGCTCAGGAGTTCTTTGTTGTGATAAGCTCCCCAGCCTGGTTGCAACGGATCGGTTTGTTTCTGAGTTTCAAACATCATAGCTGCTTTCTCCAGATCGGGTTTTGCTTTTTCGGCACCTCCGCCAAAAAACTTCGGTGTATGAAACGTATTGCTTCCGCGCAGGTAGTACACTCTTGGATTTTCGGGATTTAGCTTCTCTGCAATAGCAATGGCTTCGGCTGCTTTTTGCGAGTATTTGGCTCCTTTGCTCATGTCGGTAATTCTGATTTGGTACAACAGGGCCTGCAGTGCAAAAATCTCCGATTCACCGTCATGGTTTTTCATGATTTTGTCAACCAGTTGTTGCGCTTTATCGAGTTGAACGTGTTTGGCATCGGCCTCCATGTTATCAAAAAAAGTAGAGCGAATAAAGCAGTAAGCAGCGTAGTAATCGGGCAACCATTTGTCGGTTTCGGCATTGGCAATGCGTTCGAACTGGTTGGCCAGCGCCTGCAGTTCAACCGAAGAATTCAGCGTGTACAATTTATCGATGTTTGCTTTCATGGCTTCTTCGTATTTCGAAGAAAAGGCAGTAGTAGCAATGGCAACAAATAGGATGGTAATAATTGTTTTCATCTTGTTTAAATTTTATTTGTTTTTGTGAACGATTTTCTGATTCAAATTTCAGCGATAATAGTGGCTCCTGAAATTGTTCCTTACCGAACTGTTGTTTTTGTGGGATGAATTGTCGACGTGCGGAATGCTGAACTTGTTTCAGTATGACAATCCCTTAAAAATTCAGAAACAGCCCCACAAAGACCATGCGTTTCAGGTCGCGTTTTACGGGGATTAAGTTGTAGTTTCCCTGTGCGTCGGCTAAATCTGAAGGCCGGTAACTCAAAATGTTGTCGTTACCCAGTACATTGTTTACCGAGCAGTAGAATACTGAATACTGATTTCCGAGGTAAAATACATGACTGAAATTCAGACTGAGGTCGGAGTACATTTTTGTTTTCTCTCCGTTGAATACCGTCGAATTCGGATCGTTGTACGGACGGCCACTCGCAGCGGTAAATGACATCCCGATCTGTGTATTTATTTTATTCACCCAATATTTTCCAACTACCGAAAAGGTGTGAGCGGAAACAAATTCCGGTGTGGCTTTTTCAGGGTAATACTTGTATTTCCGCTTGGTGTCGATGTAGGAATAGGTTACCCAGTAGTCGAAACCTTTAATTGTTTTTTGGTCGCGCCAGAAAATGTCGAGGCCACCGGCGTAACCATCGCCGGTATTCTGAAGGTTGGACGGCAATCCGTTTTCACCGGCAGAATAAGTGACCAGGTCGCTGTAGGTTTTATAATAGGCTTCGGCACGGAAAAGTCGCTCGGAAACGTCTCCAAACTGATAGCTCAAAATGTAGTGTGTGGCTTTCTCAAAATCCAGATTGGTGGTTAGTTTCAGGTAATCGGGCTGAGGTGTTTGGTGGTACATACCCCACGCTCCCGAAAGCTGCGCATCTTCACCGGTTTTTAAGGCCACTGCAAAACGCGGTGCCACATTCCATCTATTAATTACCGAAGAGTATTCGCTTCGCAATCCCGGACGAATGGCCAGGTTTTTAGAGAATTTAATTTCGGGCTCAACAAAAACTCCCAGCAAATGATCCTTGAATTTGCCGGTGTAAGTTTCTCCTTCAGCCTGAATATAATCCTGGTTATACAAGTGTGAAGTTTCATTGGCTCCCCAGGTAAGTTTTATGCCTTCCGACATATCGTGAACCAGTGCAAAACGGGTTTCAACCCTCCACTCGCGTGTATTCACATCGTCGGCTGCAAGCCCGGTCTTTTGATCCTGAAAAGTTGATGAAACACCCAAGCGGTAACAGCTTTTATCGGAAATGCAGTCGCGGTACGAAAGGTTGGAATAAACGGTTGCTACCCGATTTGAGATTTTCATCGGATTGCCATCACTCCCCGCCGGGACATTATAAGCCAGGTTGCCGTAATCGGTGGTTACATAAGCCTTAAACAAGCCCGAAGAACGTGGTTTGTACCGAAAAACAGCGGTTCCGTTCACCGACTCCACCGGTTTTCCCCAGTCGATATTGCTGTTAAAGATTTTATTGTAACCTGAAAAGTTAATGTAGCCACCCGAAAGCATCAGCGAACTTTTGTCCCAGCTGCTAGTATGGTTAGCTTCGCCGCCAACGCTCATCAGAGAAATTCCTGTATTGTCGTTTTCAGCTTTACCGGTTGAATTAAGCACTAAAACCGATGAAAGCGCCTGACCGTATTCGGCCGAATAACCGCCGGTATTAAACTGAACTCCGGTAAACAGAGAGGGTGAGAAGCGTCCACGGGTAGCTACATCAGGTGTTTTTGAGTAGTAAGGTTTTGCAGCCACCAGGCCGTCGATGTAGGTTGCTGTTTCGTATACATCGCCTCCGCGCACGAGCAAACGGCCGTCGTCGGCAGAAGCCTGTGTTCCGGGCATGGTTCGGATGGCAGCCATCACGTCGCCGTTGGCACTTGGTGTGGTGTAAATATCCAGCGGTTTCATTACCGAGGCCCGGCCTTCATCGTCGGCAGTAAAACTTCCCGCAGTAATAGTAACGGCATCCAGTGTGTTTACGCTTTCCTGTAATTCGATTTTTAATTTGATATCGCTGGTTAAATCGATTTCCTGTTCCCAGGATTTATAGCCAATAAAAGTGGCCATCAGAACCTGTTTCGCGTTTTCTGATGTACGAAAAGTAAACCAGCCCTCGTCATCAGAACTGGCGCCGTCGTAAGTATCTTTTATAAAAATATTTACGCCGGGAATAGGTTTGCCTTGTTTGGTAGTAACCAATCCTGAAACAGTGGTTTGTGCAAGTACAAAAATTGCCGGGAAGAGCAGCAGAATTGTTGTAATTGTTCTTTTGAAAGCTTGTTTCATGACTCGAAGTATTAAATCGTTTATTGTTTTCACGATTCAAATCTCCGCCGAAAATCAAGCTTTTGAAAAAGAGGTTTACCGAAGTGTGGAATTTTTGGGATGAACTGTAAGTTGAGTTATTAGCATAAAAAAAGCTGCCCATTCAACAATAGGCGGCCCGTGCTAAAAAACCTTAAATCCTCGAACTGGCAATTGGATAAATACCTAATAATCCGTAAATTATATATAAATCAAAGACCTCTTGTAAATGCCATTATCAACCGACCAATTCCTTCAAAAGTTGACTGAGATTGTGGAAGCCAATTTGGGCAACGAGCAATTTGGGGTATCTGAATTAGCAAGGGAAATGGGTATGAATCGCACCGTTTTATATCGAAAAGTAAAACTGTTCACCAATAAAACAATCAGTAAATTTATTAGCGAAATAAGGCTAAAACGCGCATTGGAATTGCTTCGTAACGATTCGGGCAATGTATCTGAAGTGGCCTACGAAGTAGGATTTGGTAGCCCAACCTATTTTATTAAATGTTTCAACAAACAGTATGGATTTCCTCCCGGTGAAGTATTAAAAGGTATGCACCAGCACACAACTGATTATGCAGATTTTCAAAAACCACCATCTAAAAAATACACCGCTTATTCAAAATACATCTATGCATTTATCGGCATTATACTTGCCATCGGTGGCTACTATTTAATAAATCAATTTATATTGGAAAAAACGACGGTTGAAAAATCAATTGTTGTTTTGCCCTTTGATGACTTTAGTGAAGAAGTTGGAAACACATCTATTATTGAAACATTTCGAGATGAATTAATTGGGAAACTTGACGGTATTAATGACTTGACGATAATATCAAGAACGACAGCTGACACTTATAGAAATACCAATAAATCAATAGGAGAAATAGCAAAAGAATTACATGCTAACTATTTTTTGGAAGGCAGTGTAACGAAGATTAATGATGAGGTTAAAATCCAGCTTCAACTTATATCGGCAAAGGACGAACATCTTTGGTCGGAACCTTATGTGAGAGAGATAACAAATGAGAATACATTCGAAGTTCAATCAGAAGTAGTTTCACAGGTAGTTAACTCTCTTAAAGCTGTAATTTCGTCCAGCGAGAAAATAGAGATTGCACGCAAACCAACAGAAAATTTGGGTGCTTATAACTTTTACCTGCAAGGATTAGACTATTTACGTTTATATGAAAAGGACAGAAAGAGAATTCATTACAGAAATGCAAAAAATGTTTTTGAAAAGGCGCTAGAAATTGATTCAACTTTTGCCGATGCTTATTTGCAAATGGCTCATATATACATTAATAACCTCGCCTGGACTTATTCTTACAATCAGTGGGAAAAATATTTCGACTATCTCGATTCTGGGTTTGTCATGATTGAAAAAGCGAAGAAATTCGAAACCAGTGATATGAGCAAAGCCTTACGTCTTGAAGCTGATTATTATCAACGAGTAGGAATGGATGACAAAGCCTTGGCAACATTTGAAAAATCGTGGAAAAGCAAGAACTTTGAGTATTATCTTGCAAAATCTGACTTTCAGTATTTTAATCTCGAATACCACGAATCCATAAAATACTTTCTTCTCTACTATGAATGCAGACCAAACACTTTATTATTAAACGCCACTTCATTATCAAACTTCATTGAAAATTTATGTCATTCAGGATTTCCAGAGACAGCAATAAAATTTGCGAAAGAAATGCTAAAAATCACCAACGATTCTTTGCATTATAAAAATACATTGTCCTTCATTTATTATTTGACCGGAAATTACCAAGCAGCTAAAAAAGTAATGTTGGAATTATACAACTGCGATACAACTAATTTATATAGAATATCTCAAATGATTGATGTTAATGTTTATCTTAATGATATAGAAGATGCTTTATTCTATTTCAATAAGTTACATGGTGCTGATATAGAGATCTCTCAAAATTTTCGTTTTGATATTGTTCATGGATACCTGTATCAAATAACCGGTCATGAAAAAAAGGCAAAAGAAATGTTTAATAATGAAATTGAAATGCTAAAGGAACAAATTAGACTGAATACCTATTTTGCGCAGGAACTGTTTGCACATGCTAGATTAGCAGCTGTTTATTCTGTAATGGGTGAAAAAGAACTCGCTTTAAAAAACTTACAAATCTCTGCACAAAGAAAGTCTATTCCTTTATTTTTTATTAACCAAACCAGTCCTTGGTTTGATAATATCCGAAATGAACCGGAGTTCCAGGATTGTATAAAAGAATTTGAAAAGAAATACAATAAAGAACACGGTAAAATAGAAAAACTTTTAGTCCGGGAAGGAATTATTCAGTAGTAAAATCTACATAAAAATACCCGCATTCGATCTGTTGCACTTCATCAACTCCGCTGCCGAAACCAATCTGAAATTATTGGAAACTTTTCATGCTTTGCAGTCGAATATATTATCTGAAAGCAAGCGGTTTGATAAATCCTTAATAATCCGTAACTTATATATAAACCAAAAGAACTACACAAGGTGTCTTTATCAAACGACCAATTCCTTCAAAAGTTAACTGAAATTGTGGAAGCCAATTTAGGCAACGAGCAATTTGGGGTATCTGAATTGGCAAGAGAGATGGGCATGAATCGTACCGTTTTATATCGAAAAGTAAAACTGTACACCAATAAAACAATCAGTAAATTTATTAGCGAAATAAGGCTAAAACGCGCATTGGAATTGCTTCGTAACGATTCGGGCAATGTATCTGAAGTGGCCTATGAAGTGGGATTTGGTAGCCCAACCTATTTTATTAAATGTTTCAACAAACAGTATGGATTCCCTCCCGGTGAAGTATTAAAAGGTATGCACCCTGTTACTGTTAATAAAGAGGAAAAAGAAATTAACAAACATAACCTCACCCTTTTTAAAAAATACATTTTCATTATAGCACTTATCATAGTTGTTGGAGTTATTCTTTCTTACATCCGTTTTTTTCGGCCAGAAGAAAATAAAATTACTATTGTAATCCCTGTTTTCAACGATGAAAATCCTGTAGTTACTGATAACTCATTAAAAATCTTCAGAGAAGAATTTCATAGCAAGTTGCAAAACATTGAAGCATTAAATGTTATTTCCTCTTCGGTCACTGAAATGCCACAATACATGAATATGAGTAATCTGGAACTAGCTAAGTCTTTTAATGCAGATTATATTCTAAACGCTAAAAGAATTTCGGTAAACAATATTGGTAAAATATATTTGCATCTGTCTGATTCAAAAGGAATTGAAATATGGAACGATGCTTATCCGGACAAAAGCGAGGACGGAAATATATTTGATTTTTGTGCTGAAATTGCATTGGATGTTACTTCTAAACTGCAAGTTTCATTGAAAACAGAAGAAAGGAACAAATTATTAGAGACGCCTTCCGAAAATTTAATTGCACTTAATTATTATAATGCGGGAATTAATGAACTTGAAAATGTACATAAAGGCATTGGAAGCGTATTAAGAGCAAAAAGATTTTTTGAGAATGCTTTGAAAAATGATTCCAATATGGCCGAAGCTTATGTGCAAATGAGCCACATCTATATCGAACATTTAAAAGACATGTATGGTTGGGCTGGTAAGTTGGAATTGCCCGATGCAGAGAATTTGAATATGGCCAGATGCTATTTAGATTCTGGACGAATGATGGCCGATAAAGCTATACAATTTGACGACAGAAATAGCAGGGGATACAGATTATTAGCAGATTATTTTCGTGAAACGGGTGATCCAGAATTAGCAAAAAAGTATATGGCATTAGCTGATAGATATGCCGTTCACGATATTGATTTTTTTCTTTCGAATGCTTCCAGGTACAGTGATTCTGGTCATCATTACGAGGCGATTGAATGTGGCATCAAATATCTACAGCAAATCCCGATGAATTTGTCACCAGATCCCAATACCCTTAATATTTTATGGCTAAACCTTGGATTAATGGGATTTGATGAAACAAGTTTGAAATATGAGAAAATGTATTGTGAACAAAGACCTGATTCCTTTCCTCATTTTGCACGAATGGCCTTTTTAGAAATGTGGAATGGTAATTTTGAAATTGCTGATGATTATCTTCAAAAAAACCTCGAAATTAATCCAACTAGTTTGTTTTGTTTTGAGCAATTAATGTTCACTTCAAATTGCATGGGTATTTATGAGCAGGAATTTGAATATATGCTTCGTGCTAAAGAGTTAATGATAAATAGAGATGATTCGATCACACCAAATCTTTATTTTGGTTCAGCTTATATTAATGCCGGACTGTTCGATGAAGCCCTATTTCACCTGAATCCATTTATTGAAAAGTTTGAATATGAGATTGAACATAATCGACCCGTGTTATCATGGGATTACCTTTCAAATACATTACTCTCATACATTTATGCCGGATTGGGAGAAAAAGAAAAAACTTTTTATTATTTAAATGCCCTAAAAACTGCTGAATCAAATTACGGCTGGTTGAAGTTCTGTTTAACTTATTACCCGGAGTACGACAAATACAGGAATACTTCAGAATTTCAAAATATTTACCAATACATTGAAAAACAATACTCGAAAGAATATAAAAAAATAGAAAAACTTTTAATCCGGGAAGGAATAATTCAGTAGTAATCTTTCTATGTTTTTCCTACATACACCTTTTGCATCATAATATTTACTTTTTGTATCATAGGTTTCAAGCCTGTACAAAACTTTTAGCTTTTAGTAACATGGGTTCTTAGTCTCATGATGCTCAATACGAGAACTTTACACTAGTCTTTTATTATTTAACTTTTAAATTAAATGTCATGAAAAAGAGTGTAATTTTCTTCATTTGTTTTGTTGTTCCGTTCTTCTTATTCGGGCAGAACAAAACGGAGGATCCGATTGCCAACGTCGGAGAAGTACAAGTTTCCCCTCCTCAATTTACAGGTATTAATAATGTAAATAATCTTCTAAACGAGAGTTCCGATGTATTGATTAAAGCCTACCTCGCTGAAAAAATTACTTTTCCTGAAAGAGCGGCGGTTTGCAAACAAGAAGGTACAGAAGTCATAAAATTTTTAATTACACCGGAAGGTGAGGTAAGCGATATTACTATAGTTAATAGTGTATGCCCGGAACTGGATAAAGAAATTGTCAGGGTTTTACAAACTACCAATGGGATGTGGAAACCTGGTTTGCGGAACAATAACGCGGCTACTATGCCACAAGAAATATCAATGGTGTATTCGAGTGTTGATGAAGCAAACGGAGCAGTGATGGAAAGGTTTTATGAAAAGGCGAAATATTTCCTGGATAAAGGCAACCAAAAACTGTATGTAAAAGAAAAACCCAGTAGTGCGCTTAAATTCTACAACAATGGAATTAAATATCTTCCCAACGATGAAAGCCTTTTAATGGCCAGAGGTTTGTGTTTGTATGCTTTGGGTGACCTGGATGCAGCCAGAAGGGATTGGAGCAGGATTGAACAACTGGGAGGAGTTAATGTCAATGAATTGGTAGCTGATTTGTCAGGGCAAAAAAGCTACGAAGAAATGATGTGGATTTTAAATAACTCGTCAGAAAGCTTATCACAAAATATTCAGGCTAAATAATCAACCCGAAAATTTTCAGCAGTAAAAAACTAACGCCATATTAATCTCTAAGCTTTTACATTCTTTTTCGGGATCGGCGAATTGCTATTTCATTGTCTCCGAAAAGCAGTTCGTCCCTCCCAAAAGGGATTTCTTCAAATAATAATCTGCAATGTTTTCCGGCTTAAACATCCTTACCATCATTTTACGAGCTTATTCCTTTTCATTCCGATTCCGAGCACTCGGGATCAGGGTGAGTATTAAAATTTAGAATCGTAATTTATTGTTGAATTTCTGGAGACTTTCATAAAAAAAGCTGCCCATTCAACAATGGGCAGCCCGTACTAAAAAACCTCAAAGCCTCGACCAAACTGATTGATAAGTCTGATCTACGCATCCCTCATACAATCTTTATGGCTCAGGGGTCAACATAAAATCAACCTGGGTTGATTCTCCTGCTGTAACACTAACATTAAAAACGGTATCTGTCGTAAAACTATCTAACTCAGTTGTCATGTAGTAGTTTCCTGCCAGTATCCCGATGATCTGGTATTTACCATCCGGGTTTGTAAAGGCAGAAGTTATTAAGCTGTCAGTCATCTCTTCAGTTTCCATCCACACTTTTACCGAAGCATTTTCAAGTGCGGTATTGGCAGTATCAAGGACGGTGCCTTCGATACGTCCAGCCATATCGAGGAGGACGCACCGAATCACCGGCTTGAAGTTGAACCCAATAATATTTCCTTTTTTCCAGTTGCCTTTGGCAACGAATGATTTACTTACATCGAAGTCGAGCAACACGTCGGCATTTTGTCCTTCGCTGATTTCAATGGCCGGCTCAATTTTAATTTTCAGGCCGCTGCTCGATCCGCTTGGTACTTTCAGGTCGAATTTCGTGTCGTCATTCATATAAACCGACGATTTGCTAACATGCATTCTGATCTGGTCGTACGAACCGGCTTCAAGCTCCACCGAAGCTAAAAGCTCGGTAACACCATTCGAAAGTGTAAGCAAGTCAACCTCCATTGGCTCATCTGTTAGCGTAATAAATTCGGCACCTGTAGTGTCGCTTTCCTGTTTTCTTATTTCTACCTTGTCGATAGTTACAACAGTTTTAGAAACCAGGTTAATAGGAAAAGGAGCATCGGTAAGATAGATGTTCACTTTTCCCTTGCCTTCCGTGTAATTCACCGTGTCATCCTTACTACACGAAAGCATTAACGCGGTTCCTAAAACAAGTATCATCAATACAAATCCAATTCTTTTCATGTCTTTTCTGTTTTTAAATTTTGGTGAAAAAGTGTTGATAGCCGCCGGGGTCTGAAGTGGCGGCATCTCAACTGATTTAATGGTCATTCTTTATCACTTAATTTCAATAATCCCGTACTTAAATATTTTCAAAGAAGGTGTTGAAAGCCGCCGGGTTTGATGGCGGCATCTCAACTGATAAAAAACAAAGGGTTATTTGTTATTACTTAATTTCAATTACTGCGTATTTTGATATTTTCCAGAATTCATCCGGGTTCTCAATTTCCAGGTAGGCAATCATGCCATTCTCTTCAATAAAATTGTAAGAACTGTCGGGATGTTCTGATATAATTTTAACCTGTTTGGTAAACAGCGGAATGGTTTTGGTATCGCGGATGTCGAGCTGAGTGAAATAACTTTGGTCCATGTTGTTTTTCAACGATACATGTTTTCCCAGTCCCAGAAAGCCGCCATCTTTTTTTACTACACCGTTGTCAGCCAGTTCCTTGTAGGTTCCGAATGCTACAAAGCCTTTATTTAATTCATCGGTTTTTTCCTGAATGACGCGCTCTTTTACGACCAGCGTGTCGGCTTGTTGCGCCATCAGCGTCGACATGGTATCAACCACGCTATGCAATTCTGCTATCTGCAGATCTTTTTCTTCGAGTTGCTCCTGCAGAGCTAAAATTTCAGAATTTTGTTCCTCAATGCTTTGATTCAGGCTAGCCAGTTTCTTTTTGAACGAGCTGAGTTCGATACCCGCACGTTTCAGACGCTGCTCAAGCTGATCGATGTGCTCGCTGCTTTTTTCAAGCATTTCATTCATCAGCGCAATGTCATCGATAATGGCTTGTTTCTGATCGCGTCCGCCCTCTTTCTGGGTTTCGAGAGAAAGCATCTTGCGCTTCTCTTTTATAAATTTCAGGTTATCTTCAATGTCGTTGAATGCGCCCACAAGTTCGTTCACCATGGAGTCGCGTGCAGCAAGTTCTTCATCAACATTCAGCTTCTCGGTTTGAAGCGAATTGATTTCACTTGTTTTTTTCTGATAGATAGAAACACCGGCAAAAGCAACAATAACAACAATAATCAAAGCGAGCAGTCCGGTCGCTATCTGTGATTTTCTGTTCTTTTTCATGACTCTGTTCCTCCTAGTTATTAATTTGAATAATATGCCCTATTATAGCCAAGCTGTGTGCCACATATTTTTGGCACCGCTAAGCATCAATAGTACAGTCAATTAAGAAATCAGGCTAAAAACAGAATTCTATCAATATGATAGCGAATTATCAAAATGATAATTTGAAGGAGGGCTAATCTTCTTCTTTAAGCATGCGGTAAATGGTGGCAACGCCAATATCGAGTTTCTCGGCAACTACCTTTGGTTTGTTGTCATATTTGTCGAGCAGGCGTTTTACCAGGCGAAGGTTGTATTCGCGAAGAGTCATGTTTTCAGTAAACAAACTTTCCATGTCGGTGGGGTCATCCAGAATTAAATTTCCGGCATCAATTTCACGATCGTCCGCTAAGGTAACGGCCAGTTCGATTACCGATTTCAATTCACGAACATTTCCCGGGAATGGGTAAGCCAGCAGTTTTTTCGAAGCCTCGGCAGTAAGTGTTTTGGGTTCAAGCTTATTTTCTTTGCAGAAGTTGGTAATGAAGCTTTTGGCCAGCAAAATAATGTCGTTTCCGCGTTCGCGCAAAGGCGGTAAATCAATTGGCAAGCCATAAAAACGGTAGTAAAGGTCTTGTCTGAAATTTCCCTTTTTAACCTCGTCGAGCAGATTTTTGTTGGTAGCGATAATAATGCGGCAGTCAATTTTAACCGGTTTATTGCTGCCAATTCTTATAATTTCTTTTTCCTGCAATGCCCGAAGCAATTTGGCCTGAAGTGAAATATCCATTTCTGCAATCTCATCGAGAAATAATGTACCTGAATTGGCTTCTTCAAATTTTCCGATCCTGCGCGCCGCAGCTCCTGTAAATGCTCCTTTTTCGTGCCCGAAAAGTTCACTTTCGATCAGATCGGTTGGGATGGCGGCCATATTCACGGCAACAAAAGGCTGTTTGGCGCGTGTTGAATTGTAATGGATTGCTTTTGCCACCAGTTCTTTCCCTGTTCCGGTTTCGCCGGTAACCGAAACAGTAACATTGGTACGGGTAGCTTTTTCAATCAGGTCGTAAATTTTTTGGGTGGCCGGGCTGCTCCCGACAATCGTATTCTGGTAACTGTATTTCTTTTTAACTTCTTTACGCAGCGTTTTAATTTCGTCCTTAAGCTGGGCTTCTTTCCGAATATTATTTACAGTATTAAGGAGTCGTTCGCGTATGTCTTTCGATTTTACAATGTAATCGTAGGCGCCGTGTTTCAGCAAATCAACAACCACTTCAATATCTTCCTGCTCAGAGATCAGTATCACCTGAACATCTTCATTTATTTCCTTGATCTGTTTTAGCACTTCCAGACCTTTCATGTCGGGCAAACGGTAATCGAGGGTAACTACATCGGGTTGCTGATGCAGTTGGTCGAGGCAGCTTTTACCGGTAGCAAACGACTGTATCTCGTAATCGGGATTCAACGACAGGTTGTGAACAAGCAAACGGTTGTACCATTCATCGTCCTCTACCACAAATATTTTAAAAGCATTCGATTCCATTAATCGTGTTCCCTCAGTCTTATTGCGCAAAAGTATCTATAATGTCTTTCACGGAAAAGTAAAAAGCCACTAAACCGAAAACTTGGTGAGCAGGGCAGTCAATTCTTTGTTCAACGTCTCGATTTCATGCTTCAATTCTGCTATCATATTTTCTAAAAGATCAACATCCGGATTATTTTCGGCCATGTTCTGCAGGCCTTTCACCTTGTGGTACAGGGGCAATACATTCATATATTTTACCGGTGCGGCCAGTTTGTGAGCAAGGTCGGCAATGGCCTGAAAGTTTTTCCCGGCCAGATTCTCCTGCATGGCCTGCAAACTGTTTTCGCTCGACGAAATAAATAAAGTGATCATTTCCTGCAGGAATTTTGAGTCGCCATTTCCCATTCGTTCAAGTTCGCTAAGATCGGGCTTTATGCCTTCAGTTTTTTTAAGCTCAATCTTCTCTATGTCGGATTCTTGTCCTAAAACCTTTTGAATACTGTGGTACAAGGCGGCTTCAGTAAATGGTTTTTCCATGGCAAAATCAAATCCATGTTCAGTGCTGTTCAAGGTTTCGTTGCCGGTGTTTGCCGACAGCGCCATAATTTTAGCTGCATTTCCCGATGCCTTTATTTTTTGAGCCGCTTCAGTACCATTCATCACAGGCATACGAATATCCATCAGAATCAAACTGTACACATTTCGCTCTGAAAGTTCAACTGCTTGCTTCCCATTTTCCGCCTCATCAAAATCAATTTTCCATTTATAGAAAATATTTTTTAGAAGGTGCCGGTTAAATTCGTCGTCGTCAACAAGCAGCACTTTTTTATTTTTCAAACCTGAAGGAGCCGGGTAGCTTTCAATGTTTTTCTGAAGTTTCTTTCGGTCACCGATTTTAAACGGGAGGTTTACATTGATCACCGTGCCCAAACCAAGCTGGCTTTTCAAAGTGATTTCTCCGTTTAAAAGCTCAACCAGTTTTTTTACGATATACAGACCCAGACCGGTGCCGCCGCTTTTTTTATTGATGTCGGTGTCCAGCTGAACGAAATCGTTAAAAATAAGCTGTTGGCTTTCTTCGGCAATACCAATACCTGTATCCGAAATTTCAAACGACAGTAAAATGTTTTCCGCCTGGCTTTGCGCATCTGCTTTAAGTTTGACCAGCCCGGCATCGGTGAATTTTATGGCATTGGTCAGCAGATTGCTCAGGATTTGTTTCAGGCGGCCTTCATCGCCGAAAAGTACCAGCGACTCATCAAAGTTCTTTTCAAGTTCAAATCGAATGTTTTTGGCTGCGGTACTTTTGCGGTTGTACAACTCCAGTTTATCGAGTAGGTCGTTCAGCGAAAAATCGATGGGGTTTAATTGAAGTCGTTGATTTTCGATGCGGGTGAAATCGAAAGTATCATTCACCAACTCAGTTAAATGTTGTGTCGATTCAAAGATAATCTGCAGGTCTTTCTCAATTTTGGCATCGTGTTTTTGTTGCAGCAATTGTTCCGACAAGCCGTGTATGGCATTTACCGGCGTACGCATTTCGTGGCTTACAGTAGCTACAAAAAGTTCTTTTGTACGCGCGAGGTTTTCAGCCTGCGTTTTGGCTTCCCTAAGTGCTTTTTGATAAGCCCGGGATTTTCGAAGATCGCGAAAAAACAGGAAGAGTACCAGTATCATTAATAAAATAAGTGATAGTGCAAACTGCACAAGCCGCTTGTAAGTTTGTGTGGCAAGGCTATCGGCTTCCTGCGATTTTTGAAGCAGGCTTTCCTGCTCTTTTAACTCAAGCCGGGCAATAACTGCCGACAGTGCCTCATTCACCTGCAGGTTTTTTTGCAGGTAAGCGGCTTCCGTTGTCGACATTTCCTGGTTGCGCTGTCTGATCTCTTCCTCCAGGTCCTGCATCTCCTGTCGCAGGATTTGTTTTTCAACGGTTCGGTCAACAATTACCGGTTTTGGCGGTTCGGGTTGCTTGCCAAACAAACGTTTTAAAAATCCACGCTTTTCGGCTTCCTCAAAATGAATGGTATCCTGCACTACCATAATAGTATCCAGCGTTTCGAAATACTGGTTAAATGATTCGTGCTCGGTTTTTTTCGAGAGATGCAGGTTGAGTATGTTTTTCCAGATCACCATTTTTTGTTGCGAAAGAGTGATCATGGAATCCAGGAGTGGCTGACTTAAACTATCTGTTATCGTTGTGTTTTTGATGTCGGTGAGTTTGCTTTCCAGCGAATTATTTATTTCGTAATAATCATTCAGATAACTTTTCTTTTCACTGAGGGCATACAACTTTACCACATTTTCCATTTCGTTGAGGTCGGAATTGGCATCCTTCACCAATAAAAGTTTGTTGTCGGGGTGCGATTCTGCGAGCATCGAATTAACGATCTCTGACAAGCTTTTATAAACCAGGTTTCCTGACAAAGCCATCAGTGCCAGCATAACGATGGTCAGCAGAATAATGGGTATCTCAATTTTAACTTTCCTCATATAGTTTTTTACATGCGAAGAATAAAACGATTATCCTAAGCAGAAGTTGCAACAAGTAATGAAACATCTGTGCGGATTTAACGCAAAATCCTAACCAACATTGTTTTTGCAAAGTTAGCCTTTTGCAACTCAATTCTTAAATTTAGCGATATCGGGCAATTAATCCCAAAAGATTGTTAAATCCATCTGAACAACTTGAGTATTATTTCCTTAATGAATTAAAAAAGGATACTTTTGTCCGTTCAAATTTTGATATTAAGAAAAATAGAATAAAATGGCTGATAATCAGAAAACTTTACTGATGATTCTCGACGGATGGGGAATCGGCGATGGATCGAAAAACGACATCGTTTCAACGGCTCCAACACCTTTTATGGATTCGTTAATGGAAAAATATCCGCACTCGCAATTGCTGGCAAGTGGCGAAAATGTTGGTTTGCCCGATGGGCAGATGGGTAACTCGGAAGTGGGTCACCTGAACATTGGTGCCGGCCGTATTTTGTACCAGGATATGGTGAAGATCACCAAAGCCATTCGCGATAAGTCGTTGTGGGAAAATCCGCAAATTGTGAAAGCCTACAATTACGCAAAAGAAAACAATAAGAAAGTACACCTGATCGGTTTGATCGGCCCTGGCGGAGTTCATGCGCTGAGCTCGCACATGGTTGCTTTGTGTCAGATTGCCACCGATATGGGACTGGAAGATGTGTTTATCCACGGTTTGACCGATGGTCGTGATACCGACCCGCGTTCGGGATACGGTTTTGTTGAAACCGACCTGAAAGCTTTGGAAGGCACTGTTGGTAAATTCGCTTCGTTGATTGGTCGTTACTTCGGAATGGACCGCGATAAAAACTACGATCGTTTGAAACTGGCTTACGATCTTTACACTCAGGGTAAAGGTGAAGCGTCGACCGATATTCTTGCCAGCATGCAGAAATCGTACGACAATGGTGTTACCGACGAGTTCATGAAGCCGATTGTGATGGTTGATGAAAACGGTGAACCACTGGCTAAAATTGAAGAAGACGATGTTGTGATCTGCTTCAACTTCCGTACCGACCGTTTGCGTCAAACTACCATTGCTTTCACTCAGGAAGACCTGCCGGAATACGGTATGCACACCATGAATTTGCAGTGGTACACGATGACCAACTACAAAGCCGATTTTAAAGGTATCAACGTAATTTTCGATAAAGAAAACGTTCAAAATACCATGGGCGAGATCGTTTCGAAAGCCGGTTTGAAGCAGATCAGAATTGCTGAAACTGAAAAATATGCCCACGTAACTTTCTTCTTCAGTGGTGGCCGCGAGGCAGAATTCGAAGGTGAAAGCCGTATTCTTGTTCAATCGCCAAAAGTTCCTACTTACGATCTTCAACCCGAAATGTCGGCACCAGAAGTTCGTGATGCCATTGTTCCAAAACTGGAAAACGGTGAAGCAGACTTTGTTTGTCTGAACTTTGCAAACGGCGATATGGTAGGACACACCGGCGTTTACGAGGCGGTTTACAAAGCAGTTGTTGCTGTTGACGCCTGTGCTAAAGATGTGGTTACAGCTGCTCAGAAAGGTGGTTACGATATCATGATCATTGCCGACCACGGTAATGCCGATAACGCAGTGAATCCGGATGGATCGGAAAATACTGCACACTCGCTGAATCCGGTGCCTTGTATTTTTGTTTCAGAAAAAGAAGGTATTGAACTGGAGAATGGAGTGCTGGCTGATGTCGCTCCAACTTTATTAGCCGTTATGGGACTTGAAGTTCCGGCTGACATGACCGGGAAAAACCTGATCAAGAAAAAATAGATTTTTGATAGTGCACTGTCATTCCCACGAATGTTGGAATCTTCTGTAATGTGGAAGGTTCCTGCTGACGCAGGAATGACAGTTCTTTTTGTTCTAATTTGAATTTTTGAGAAGATGATCGAGATTGGCCGCACCATATTAAGCGACGATGTATTTGAAAAGCACTTTGTGTGCGATATATTAAAATGTAAAGGCGCCTGTTGTATTGAAGGTGACTCGGGTGCTCCGCTTACCGATGACGAGGCCATGATGATCGAGCTGGAATATTCCAATTTTGAAAATTATCTTCCTGAGAAACATATACGTGAAGTTGAAAAGCAAGGCTTCTCAGTTATTGATAGCGACGGCGACCTGGTAACGCCGCTGGTTGACAACCGACAATGCGCCTTTAGTTTTTACGACGAACGTGGCATTTTAAAATGTGCCATCGAAAAAGCCTACTTCGAAGGTAAGTCCAAATTCAGGAAACCAATTTCCTGTCATCTTTTCCCCATTCGAATCACCGAATACAAACGTTTTGATGCCGTTAATTACCAGGAACTGGAAATCTGCAAACCCGGTCGCGAGTGTGGCACATCGCAAAAAATTCCGCTATATAAATTTCTAAAGGAACCGCTAATCAAAAAATATGGCGCCGATTGGTATGCTCAGGTTGAACTGGCTGCCGAACATTTGGATCGTCAGAAATAGACCGATTCCTACTTCTTTTTTAGTTGCTCAGCTTATTTTATCCCTCCTTTTTCATTTGTCCTAATCAGGGCATTTGTCCCCATTGTCAAAAAAGTGTCCCAAAATGAGCCGTACTTAAACTTTGGCACGAAATCTAAGTGTCAATAAATCAGTTGTTTGTGATTTTTGGCATGTGAGTTGCTTTTAGAAAAGCGATTCGGACGCAAATTGAATCAAGCTTTTTTGAAGAAAAAATTTACAAACAATAAACAACACAACATCATGAAAAATTTATCATTAATCTTATCATTGGTTTTAATCTTCGGAATTTCTATTGTTGCTAACGCACAAAAAACAGCTAACCACAACGTAAAAGTTGGTATCTCGAAACATGCACTTGTTGGAGTATCTTCTGCATCAGAAATTGTACTTGAGCCGGCAGCTCCAACTGTTGCAGGTGAAGGTCTTAACTTTGACGCTGAAAGCACAAGCGACAACTCGGTATACTTACAGTATTCTTCAATAATCGGAAGTTCAGCAAACAAAATTACTGTTGCAATGGACGGCGATAATTTGCCAACCGGAGTAAGCATTGAGTTGACCGCTACTGACGATGCAGGAGCAGGTAACGGAGCAGTAGGTAAAGCTGTAAAAGGTGCGATCACACTTTCAGGTACCAGCGAAGACATTGTAACAAATATTAAAAACTGCTACACAGGTACAGGTGCCGGTTCAGGTCATCAGCTAACTTATACATTGAAAATGGGAAGCGATGCAAAGTACGAAGATTTGACTTCAGGAAATTTTACAAATACGGTAACGTACACTATAACTGAGAATTAATTCGACTTTCGGGTAAAAAATAAGAGTCTATGCAAGGCCTGACTGTGAAGTCAGGCCTTTTTTTGTTCAGTTTTTTGAACCCGAAAAATAGGCAAAAAGCTTATTGACGTGCTTTTTATTATGTTCTATCTTTAGGAGATGAATTTTAAGGGCGCAATAGGATTATTTTTTATACTGCTTGTTTTGGCCGGTACTTGTTATGCCGATGAGCATGAAGCAAATCATAAAGCCAAAGTGAACATTCCAAATGTTGCCTTACTTTCGTTACAGTTTGAAGAAAATGCAAATCTGGATCTGACCGGGAGTGCGGCTGCCGTTGCCGGAGATCAGATAAATCTGAATACCAGGCAAAAGTCAGGAGTTTGGATAAATTATTCTTCGGTTAGCGAAAAAAATCAGAAAAGAAAAGTAACAGCCAGCGTTAGCGGAACAATGCCTCATGGAATTACTTTAAAGGTAAAAGCAGAAAAGAGTGTTGGTAAGGGAAAAGGAGAATTAGGGCAAAGCAAAGGTTTAGTAGAACTATCGGAAATGCCCGCTGATATTATTTCAGGCATTGGTTGCTGTTACACCGGAACCGGAACTCAAAACGGACACCTGCTCTCGTACGAAGTGGATGTTGATGAAGCTGTTTTTTACCGAAATTCAGAACAGCAGCCTGCTTTAGTAAGTATTGTTTATACGCTCACCGACGATAATTAATACTTCCAAAAAATTGCAGAAATTTAGAAGATTGGTATTTTAGCATTAAATCCTTGAGAATGTTAAAATCAGCCATAAAAATTCGGGTTTACACCAAAATGTGTATCCTTTTTTTCATGTTAATGCACCTGGCATTTTTTGCGCAGGCAAATATTGTAATTTTAAACGGATTGTCTCATGAGCAAGTGGGGCAGCCCGGCGAACAATACCGCGATCGTGTTGAAATTCAAAACAGTGGTAGCGAGACTAAAAGCGTGAAAGTTTACCTGCGTGATTACTGGTTTTCGTACACAGGCGAAAGCAGGCACGACGAACCCGGAACCTTGCAACGTTCAAATGCTTCATGGATCAATTACAGCCCGCAACTTTTAACGCTTGAACCTGGCGAAAAAGCCGCCATCGATTTTGAAGTAAGTGTACCGCAAAGCGATTCGTTGCGGGGAACTTACTGGAGCGTTATCATGGTTGAAGGCATTTTACCGCCGGACACAACAGCGAGCACCGGTGGCGTTAAAATAAATACGGCCATTCGTTACGCCATTCAAATAATTACCAATATTGGCGATTCGGGAAGTAAAGACCTGCAGTTTCTGGGACTTGAGCTGGTTAAAGACGGGGAACGAAATTTACTAAATGTGGCTGTTGAAAATACAGGCGAATGCATTCTTAAGCCTGAAATGAGTCTTGAGATTTTTAGCGCCGATGGTACCTCGCTTGGCGTTTTTAAAGCCGATCGCCGAAAAACTTTCCCGGGAACTTCTATAACAACTTCAATTCCACTCGACGGAATCGAGCCCGGAAGTTATGCTGCCGTTCTTGTTGCCGATTGCGATGAGGATCATATTTACGGAACCAATATTTCGCTTGAACTTTAATAATGCGTGCAAGTCGTCTGCTCATTGTTGTAATATTTTTAGTGCTGTGCCGGAATGTAGCGGGGCAGGGAGCAGATCGACTTTCTATCCAATTCAATACTACAGATATTTCTGTAATCCCCGGAAAAATTGTCAACCTGGCGTTTCGGGTACAAAATCATTCTGAAGATACGCTTAATGCGCTTCCCGTTTTTTCGCATCCCGAATCGTGGAACATCGTGACCCGTCCGTTCAATATGCAGCTGAAGCCAAACGCGCTTTCGCTGGGCATTGTTTCCTTTAAAGTGCCGAACAACCATCCGGTGGGTAAATTTGCTTTTCAGGTTGAACTGCACCATGCTACAAGTGATGAGGTTTTGGCTGTGTCCCAAATTGAAGTTCAGGTAAAAGAGGTTGAAAACATTACCTTACAATTGGTCGATAAGACGGATCATGTGATGGCCGGCGAAAATATCAGCGCAAATTATTTGATCCAAAATCTTGGGAATACCGAGAAAAAAATATTTCTGAATACCGGCAATTGCGATATTGTTGGATCGCCCGATCTGAAACTACAGCCCGGAGAATCGGCCGGGGTGAAGATCGTTAAAGCAACTTCTGAGGAATCGATTGAAAGTAGAAAGGAATCCTTTACGCTAAGGGTCCAGATCAACGATCGGATTTTGGAAAGCGTGTATGCGAGTTCCATTGTATTGCCATCGAAAAAAGCAAAACAGGATCTGTTTTTTAGATTTCCGGTAAAAGCTTCGGCTACTTATTTATCGACAAATAGAAATAACGATTTCCAATCGGCTTATCAGTTTGAAATTGAAGGGCGGGGCACTCTCGATCCGCAAGGAAAGCACCGGCTTGGGTTTTTGGCGCGCTGGCCCAATAATGCCGATCTTAGTTTTTTGGGATTGTACGATCAGTATTACCTGTATTATTCGCAGAAAAATGTCGATCTGTTTCTTGGCGAAAAATCGTACAACCTTACGCCGCTCACCGAAAATTCGAGATTTGGCCGCGGAGCTGAGGCCAAATTCACCTTGAATAATGGCTTGGCTTTCGGAGCCATGTATGTAAAACCGCGTTTTTATGAGGAAATAGAGGATGAACTGGCCGCCTTCTCAGAATTCAATTTTGGGAAACAAAATAGTGTTGGCGTTTATTTACTCTCGAAAAAATACCTGGGGTATAATGATCCTGCGCAATTGATAAGTGTTACTTCACAATTGAATCCCTTCGAGAACACCAGTCTTGAACTGGAGTATTCGAGAGGGGAATTCAACGAGCAGGGATCGAATGCATGGCGGGCAGGATTGAACAGCAGGTTTTCCATTTTTCAGCTTTCAGGGATTTACTACGATGCCGGCAAATACTATCCGGGATATTATACCAACTCGAGGTTTTACTCGGCCAATGCCGGTGCACGAATTTCAGAAAAACTGAGTTTGACAGTCAATGTAAGGGAAGACTTCAACAATGCCCAGCTCGATACCTTTTTTGTTGTGGCTCCCTATTCCAGGTCGTTTCAGGGAGGGCTTAATTACCGGCTTGGTTCCGAAAGCAGCGTGAAATTGTACTGGCGGGAAACCGAGCGAAAAGACAGGCTAAGTCTTCAAAAATTCCATTACACAACCGATTCGTGGAACCTGCAGTTTAACCAACGACTCAAGCGGTTTAACTACAGCCTTACCGGCGAGTTAGGCGAAACCACCAACTATTTGCTGGCAGACGGGCAAAACAAACAAAACAGCTACCGTGTTAGCACGAACCTGACTTATCAATTCAATACCCGGAATTCGATCCGGCTTTTTGGGCACTGGTCGAACATCAATCAGTTTGTATCCGACGATCAGCGAAGTTTGATGGCCGGACTTTCAGCTTCGAGTAGAATTACCCGAAACCTCCGAATGAATTTCTACCTTCAGAATGCTTACGATATCGACGATTACTACCGTAACCGAAACCTGATGCAATTCAATCTCGATTATTCATTTTTAAAACGGCATACAATTTCGCTACGCAGTTTTTACACCATTTTTAAAAGCCAGACCAGCGATCCTGAATTTACAATCTCGGCGACTTACTCCTACAACCTGGGAATTCCTTTGAAACAGGTTATCAAAGCCGGCAAAATCGAAGGTAGAATTACCGATCAGCAAGGCAATGCCGTAGAAGGCATTTACATAAAGGTGCTAAGTGAAATTGCAGTTTCGGATAAGGCGGGTGAATTTGAATTTAAAGCCGTTCCTCCGGGAAAACAACTGTTGACGATCGATCGCGATAAACTTAAGATTGACGAAACCACAAATATTCGCATGCCACTGGAATTGGATGTACATGAAAATGAAGTCTCGCAGGTAAATATTCAGATTTTGAAAGGTGCCAGGATAAAGGGGCAGTTAAAACTGGGTGAAGCATCGCTTTCGGCGCTTGATGATATGCAGGCGAGTGCAGCAAACATTGTTGTGGAATTAAAGACCGACTTCGAGTCTTATCGCATAACAACTGACAAGAGTGGTTCTTTTTCCTTTCCGCTGGTGCGTCCCGGAACAGTTGTGTTTCGCATTTATGCCAATACCATTCCGGCCGGTTATCAGGCAGCGCAGTCTAGCTACGAGTATGAACTGGTGCCCGGTGAAGAGCGCGAAATCGATTTGGTTCTTTCGGTTAAAAAGAAGAACATTATTTTTAAACCTTCGGGTACGGCCATGTCGGTAAAAGGGGGTGTTAGTACTTTGAAAGTGGCAAGTACAACAAAGCCTGAAAAAGCTGAAGCCAAACCTTATTACACCATTCAAATTGGCGCGTTCAGAAAGCCTTTACCAAAAGATGCTGATTTTCTGAGTGGACATACTTTTTATTTCGAAAAACAAATTGATAACTTTCACAAATATTTTGTTGGGAAATATGATTCCGAAGAAGCGGTCTTAAAACAGCTGAAAGTGTTAAAGCTGCGTTATCGGAATGCATTTCCGGTGGTAGTTGTTAACGATGAGATAATGACTCTTAATCAATTCAATACCAGGATAAAATGAAGCGATTTCGAAAAAATATAGTGCTCACGACATTTGTGTTAATGCAGGCGTTTCCGGTGTTTTCGCAATTGAACGATAAGGCTGTGAACGTGCGTTTTACGGTTCCCGAGATTGCCGTGGTCGACATTGAGCCGGCGCTAAACAACGTAGAGTTTGCCATAAGTGCTTCCGATCAGCCGGGTGCTGAACCGGTGGTGGAGAAACTTTCTGAAGAATCGCTTTGGATCAATTATTCTTCGGCCATACGACCAAACAGCAATAAGCGAAAAATTGTGGCACAGATTAGCGAAGGAGAAATTCCGGCCGGCATTGCTTTTTTTATAGAAGCTTCGGCGGCAACTCCCTTTGGCAGCGCCAACCAGGGAAATTCACTTGGGAAAGTCCAGATGACTAAAGATCCGCGGCCAATTATTAGCGGCATTGGAAGTTGTTATACCGGCGACGGTGTGAACATGGGACACGAGTTGAAGTACTCGATTGAGATTACCGACTTTTCGAAAATAGAATCGGCGGGAGATCAGGTGTTTACCGTAATGTACACCATTAGTGACAATTAATGCAGCGAACGATGAAAGTATACAAAACAAAATTTCTATTAGAAAAACTGGTCTTTGCCGGATGTTTACTGCTTATCGGTTTCGTTGTAAAGGCGCAGGAACTCGAGCTTCAGGTTGAAGGGATGGCAACTTTTGATGCCGCAAGTTTTAGTATCGAAAATGCAGGAGCCGATTTTAATGCTTCCGTTGAAAGTGAATCAACGCTCTTTGTTACGGTAGATTCAAATGATGCATGGGATAAAACGAACAATCCAAACCGAAAATGGAAAGTTGAAGTGCGAAAAGAGGATGTAAGTTGGGATGATGCCATGCAGGTTGAAATCGTAAGAAGCGGAAACGGATATTCGAAAGAAAATAATAAAAGCAATCACGTTAACGATGGTCAGAATTACCAGGTTGTTTCTGCCAACTCCAGCTATTTCTTCCGTGGTAAAGGCTTAATTTCAGAGATCCCCATTCAGTTTCGCTTGAGCGGTATTTCCATTGTTCACGGGGCCGGCGATTTTGAAACCAATGTGATGCTTACTATTTACGACGATTGAGGATCTGGTTTTTATTGGGCTGCCGCTACGTCCGAAACGCTTAGTGGGAAAGTTTGTCGTTCAATTAGTCCTTCACTGTTAATGCCTTCTAAAACAATAGTATAAGTTGCCGCTTCATCAGATGTGAAAAAGCGGATTTCAACTGTATTATTTTCGTTGAACCTTACTTCAGGATTCCAGTAAAGTACATTTCTGAAATCAGGAATTCGTGTATGCTTAAGTGAATCCTGCGAGTAGTCGGGCGAATTAAATTTGTATACCGGAGTATACATAGTATAGGATTGCCGAAACAGGTTTTTATCGAAATCAAAGGCAGCCATGTCTCCTGCCTTCGTAACCAGATTCATTACCTTGCCAATTTGATACTGATGAACAAACACATCACGGCTTTCAACATCAATTCGTTCAACCTTTGCCGCATTAACTTTTAAGAGGTCATTCTGATTGGCAACTGGAACGCCGTCAACCATGCAGAACGAGTTGATTTCGCGCGAATTAACTTCTCCTTCTGATATCGAGAAGCTGAATTCATCAGCCTTCTTCACCAGATGTGCCTGTGGCACCAATTCGCGGAAAATCTCCTCCATGGTTGGCATTTCAATGTAGTTGTCTAGCACTGTTGAACTGCCGGGAGAACCATAAAAACTCACCGGTTCAGCCTGTTGCAGTTCCTGTGCCGGCCACGGATTAACCTTGTCATAAAGCACAGAGATCTGCATATTAATAATGGCCTGGTTGAGTTGAGCCAGTTTTTCACGTTCCATGTATAGGGGCGTCAGTGGTCGGCTTGAATACTTCGCGGAAAAAGGTAAATCGAGGTTGACTTTGTATCTTGCCGACAATGAATCCTGGAGGAAAGGCTGAATGACCATTTCCTGTTCGCCAAATCCGTTCGCTTCAAAATAAAATTGGCCGGCCTCATCCGTTTCGCTTATGTCGATTGTTGGATGATGCCCGACAAAACTCAGCATGAAAGCCTCATTTTTGATCGGTTCCTGCGTTTCAATATCAAGTATCCTTCCTGAAATGATTTCACCTTTTCGCTCGGGTAAATAAAGTTTGTTATCCGAATCGGCGAGAATTTTTTGAATCGGCGAATAGGCAATCAAAAGATCATTAACAGTTAGATTTTCACTCGCATATTTAGTTAATTCATTAAGCGGAGAATTAAACACAGTTGGTGAATTCTTATTCGATTTTGCAGCCAGCAGACAGTCTTTTAACACCGAAACAGATACGTCTTTCAGCTGGCCCTGATTTTTAATTTGCAACACGACCTGTGAGCGCCCGGTGTAATTTTGTTTGTCAGTGTTTACTTCAAAACGGCTCTCAACGGTTTCGGCATCTTTCACAAAAAAGCGCGATGCCACAACCTCGCCTGAAGGATGAATAAGTAATGCATTTAAATAGCCCTTTAGCAGCTCCTTTTTTTCAACATTAACAACAGGTATTTTCTGATCGACGAAGCGGTAGCTGTTCAGCAATTCTCCCGTGGAGCTTAGAATATCCAGCTTCCATTCTGGTGTATGGAACTCGTTTGGTGTAGTAGAATGTAATTTAAACTGCAGTGAATTACCGGTCTCGTTACTGAGTTGCAAAGCATAAGCGTTTTCATTTGCTTCAAATGCGGTAATCGTTTTTAGGGAATTGCTTCCGGCCTGGAACGTGTAACGGCCCGGTTGTTCTGTCTGAATCAAAACAGCTCCAAATCCGTTTTTATCGGTTTGAATACTGGCAATTGAATCACCGCCAGGAGATAAAATCGTTCCCGAAGTACTGATCGGGTTTCCTGTTTTATTGAATGAGCGGGCTAGAATTTTAGTTTGACAGTGCGCGGGAATACGACCATTCTCTCCGTAAAAAATTACAGTGTCGTCCCTGAATATATTTTCGGCAGCCGGGAAAGGTTTTTTTGAAAATGGATTCATAACCACAATGTCTTTCGTAAAAAACAGGTCTGCGTTGTAGTTTCTCATCCATTTGGTGTAGGCTCTTATTCTGAAAATACCGGTCGAGAGCGTGTCGGGTAATTCAAATTTCGTGTCGGCGCTTCCGTTTTCGAGGGCAAATTTTAACTGAACAACAGGCGTGTTTTTGCCGTTGATTACCTCAAGGTATGCCACCTGGCTGAGTTCCGACTTATTTGTGCTACCGCTTTTTATACAGTCAATTTTAAGCCATACGGGCTCACCACTGATGTAAATGTCTCGATCAGTTCGAAGCACAACCGTTTCCTGAGCTGTGGCAAAAAACACAAACACAAGTATCAAAAAGGTTAATATGATCTTTGGTAGCTTCATATTTATCTTATTCATCTTCCCAAAAATCGGGAGGATTCAATTCTCCTTGTAAGGTACAATCACAACATTGCGGCGTAGAAACAGCCAATCCGATAACTTTGTCGATAAATGGATTTTCGTGAAGGATTGGAAATGCCAGAACGTATTCATAGAAATCGTTCAGAATATAGTTCTCGTAAATTTCATATACCGACATATTCAGATCTTTCACCATCAATGAGTCGAAACCACAGCTGTTGTAATAGTCATTCACCGGAAGTTGCAGATATCGTATTTCGCTGTAGTCGATATATAGTCGCCGTGTTGCTGCCGAGACCACAGAAAAGTACCCCAGCACTTTTTCATCAGGATCGGCTTCATTCTTAATATTCCCCTGGATGGTAAAAGGCTGTTCACCAAAAATATTGTTGACATCCGGATTGGTTTGTTCGAGTTTTCGCCAGTATTCGTATTCTTCCTTGGTTATAGAATATTGTTTGATTAATACACTGTAGCGCTGGAAAAGCTTATCTGTATTTTTCGAATCCACAAAAAACAACTCCTTGCCTTCAATGTTTTTCTGTGATTGTCCGCCAAAATTTTGAATCAGAATTTCGTTTGACACTTCCGATTTCCAGCAGTATTTTTTTGAAATTGTTTTTTCCCAGTCTCCATCCGGAGTGGGTACTTCGTCGTAGCCAAACGGGATGGCAAATTTCCAGTCTTCATCGTAGGCCCAACGCAGGTATTCCACGTCTTCAGCATTCACTTTTCCGTTAATAAATACCCGTAATCCTGTGAAATAGCTTTCAGCAACGCTGTCGGGATGATTGCCTGGTACATAGTAAATGCTGTCGATTTGGGTCGCCGGTTTCATCATACATGCATCCGATCGATATACACGTCCGTTTTTAGTTGATATTTGTAAAGTGTATGTTCTGCCGGGTACTCCGATGAAATTGTTCTCATTGGTTTCGTATATTCCATCTTCGGTTTCCGTAAACGCAGTCATGTTGCCTAAGTCGTCCTCAATGATAACGTTCGCACCTGTTTCGAGAGTTATGTCTTCATTTATATTGGCCACTGCGCGGGTTAACCGTACCTGGTAGGCTGTGTTTTCATTCGAAATTAATCCGTCCACAACAAGCAGGTTCGATGCTTCATCGCCAACCGAAGCTGAAAACGGTTCCAGACAAGCCTGCAATGCCCATATTACAAACAGGGCGCAGCATATTTTCAACCAAATTGATGTTCGAAATAAAGTCTTAATGTTATATAAGGCCACCGAATTCTTTCTTTTTGCATAAAGAAAGTAAAAAATATTGATCATATGGTTACTGTCGTACATATTATGTTATTTTTGGGATGGATAATTCATTTATTAGTTAATGTTCGTGCGCTGTTTAATTTTAATCCACTTTTTGCTTGGGTGCGTTACTACACTTTATGCACAAAAATCGCCTGCTTATGCTTTGGATGAAAAGAAGGCGCTTGAAGCGTATAAGCATGAATTACCGCGGGATTACGGATATTTATACGGAAAGACTTATGAGTTATATCATTACGGATTAGAAACCAGTCCCTTGTTTAATGCAACCCTCGGAATGGACGGCATTATTTATTCCAATGGCGAATCGTATTCGGCCACGCTCATGTACGATATTTACAAGGATGAGCTGGTCTGTTTAACCGATATTTTTCCCGCATCCAATTTTATTTGTCTGAATAATGAAGTAATCGACTCTTTTAAAGTGGTGGCGAAACCCGAAAGTAAATCGCCCTTACAATTACGCCGCGAGACGGAATTTACTTTTGTAAAGGTTAATTTTTCTGAGATTGAGCAAGATGTATTAGCCAACGGATTTTATGAAACCATTAAGTCGGGGGATAAAGCGATTTTTGTGCACCACGAGGCTATTCAGGGGAACAACGAAGGTGAGGAGGCTGTTATTCAAGGCATTTTCAGGTACGATTATGTGCGAAAGAAAACACTTTTGTTAAAAGGAAAATATTACGACCTCAATTCAAAACGAAAATTCTTAAATCAGTTTCCCGAAAATAAAAAGGCTATTTCCAAAAAGCTTCGATCGTTTCATGCCCGGTTCGAAGACCTGTCGGCCACCCAATTACTTGAAGCTGTAAACTTAATTACCGAATAATTTTGTACCTGATGAAGAAGATTGTATTAATCGCTATACTGGTTTTAGTTGCTCTGATACAATCTGTGGCTCAAAACGAAAAGATCACGCTGAACGTCAGCAACGAATCTTTTGAAAACATTATTTACGGGCTTGAAAAACAAACGGGTTATCATTTTTATTACAATCCTGAGTGGGTTGACAGCCTGCTATTTACTATGAATGTGAATGCAGCTTCATTAAACGAGGTTCTGGATAAATTGTGCCAACCTCAGAACCTGTCCTTTGCAATTTTGGAAGGGAAAAGAATCGTTTTTACAAAAGACTACAAGCTTAAAACCGATTTTGCAGCGGCTTATATCGACTACCTGGATAACAAACAAGTTGCTCCTGCTGATACCGTTTACGGTTTGCCCAGATCGAAGGAAGAAAATCCCCAGGACAGCGAATTCAAAGTATACACCATTGGTAGTCCTTCGGTTAATCCGCGCTCAAAAACGGCCACTCTGCAGGGAACGATTAAGGATGCTGACTCAGGCGAACCCCTTGTAGGAGCCACCGTTTACATTGAAGAGCTGAAACTGGGAACCGCATGCAATGCTTACGGCTATTACACCATAACCATTCCCAAAGGTCAATATAAAGTAGAGTATCGTCAGATCGGTATGCGCACGGTGCAGCGAAACATTATAATTCATTCCGATGGTAAACTGAACGTGGAGCTCGAGTACAAACCCGAGGCACTAAACGAAGTTATTGTAATAGCCAAAGAGGAAAATAATGTGAAAACTGTTCGCATGGGAGTGGAGAAAATTTCGATGAAAACATTGAAGCAGCTACCGATGGGATTTGGAGAAGCAGACATTATAAAAAGTTCCTTACTGCTTCCGGGAGTACAGTCGGTGGGCGAAGCGTCAAGTGGCTTCAACGTACGAGGTGGTAGCGTCGACCAAAACCTTATTCTTTTGAACGATGCGTCGATTTTGAATACCTCACACTTTTTTGGTTTTTTCTCAGGCTTTAATTCTGAACTCGTAAAAGACATCACCTTGTATAAAAGTGGTATTCCGGCCAAATATGGTGGTCGGGTTTCGTCGGTTATGGATATTACTTTAAAAGACGGTAATCGCAAAAAGACGGAATTCGGTGGTGGGATCAGTCCCGTTTCGGGCCGATTGAATTTAGAAGGACCGATCGTTAAAGACAAAAGCTCGTTTATTATTGGGGCGCGGTCAACATATTCGAACTGGATTCTGGGCCTGCTTGACGATGAAAAGCTCAAAAATAGCTCGGCCGGTTTCTATGATGTGCAGGGAAATGTTTCGTTCGATATTAACCCGAATAACAGTTTGTACCTGTCAGGTTACCTGAGCCATGATGCCTTCGATTATTATGCTGAAGACGCATTCGAATACCAATCGTTTGCCTCAACTTTCCGATGGAAACACATTTTCAGTCCACGCTTGTTTTCCACTTTTACGGGTGTTGTGAGCAATTACGATTACACCATGAAATCGAGAACCGACAGCACCCAGCTGAATAATGTGCAATACAAAATTCTGCAGAAAACGTTTAAAGCCGATTTTACCTATCATACTGCCAACAATCACAAAATCGATTTTGGATTGAATTCAACCTGGTATGATCTGTATCCCGGAAACCAGTGGCCGGTCGGCAGCACTTCGCTGATCACTGAGAAAGCGATTGAAAAGGAACAGGCACTGGAGTCGGCTTTATATATTGGCGATGAATTTGATTTAAACGGAAGGATCTCGCTGGCAGCCGGATTCAGGTATAACTTTTATGCCAACTTCGGCCCCAAAACACAGGTTAATTATCTGGCTGGCATCCCGCGAAACGAGGCGTCGATAATTGATACGACCCATTTCAGTAAAAATGAAGTTGTTCAGTTTTATTCTGCTCCCGAAATACGGTTCTCGGCTAATATCAAATTGGGGCTCGATAATTCATTAAAGATCGGTGCAAACCGTATGTATCAGTACATTCACCTGATGTCGAATACAATGGCCATGTCGCCAACCGATGTGTGGAAACTCAGTGATTCGTACCTGAAACCACAACGCGGCGATCAATTTTCGATAGGCTTTTACCATAATATGCGGCAGAATACCATCGAAGCTTCGATTGAGACCTATTATAAGAAGCTGGATAATATTCTGGATTACAAAGGTGGTGCTCAGCTTGTTATGAGCGATCACCTGGAAACTGATGTAATCAACGGAAAAGGAAAAGCCTACGGAATTGAGTTGATGTTACAGAAAAAAAAGGGCAAGTACACCGGCTGGATAAACTACACCTATTCGCGTATTTTACACAAAATCGACAGCGAATTTGAAGAGGAGCGGGTGAATAACGGCGAATATTTTCCGGCAAACTACGATATGCCACACAACTTTAAACTGGTGTTTAATTACAAATATTCCAGGCGATTTAATCTGTCGGCCAACTTTTTATACAACACCGGAAGGCCTTATACGGCACCGGTAGCCTATTATTATTTTAACGATGCCATGCGCGTGTATTATTCCGACAGAAATGCAGTGCGCATGGATGATTATATCCGGCTTGACGTGGCGGCAAACATTAACGGGAACCTGCTGCGAAAGAAGCTTAATCACAGTTCCTGGACCTTTGCGGTGTACAATGTTTTCGGTCGGAAAAATCCATACTCCATCTTTTTCCGCACCGAGAATGAACAGGTGAAAGGTTATAAAATGTCGATTTTCGGGCAACCCATTTTCACGGTTACTTACAACTTCAAGTTATTTGGAAACGCAAAAGATGATTTTTAGGAAGGTTCTCAATAAGGGCGTTCGCTTAATCAGTTTTAAACTATTGTTTTCCAGAAAGAGGATGATTAAATTTGAGGATGCGCAAATTCTATTTTATCGTTTTACTGCTTCTAGCTTTTATTGCTTGCGAAGACCGCGAGCCCGATCCGGTTGTTATTCCAGTTTGGCTCGAGGCCCGGATTGCCGAGCTCGAAGACTCGGGATGTGTGGGCTGCAACATCAGAAGATATACTTACAAGGAAGAATTTTTTTACCACGTGTATTGCAATTACTGGTCGTGTATCGATTGCGAGATTTATCATTATGATGGTGAACCCGTGGATTGGGAGTATACTGATCGCGCCGATTTCTGGGCCAATAAAAACCGAACTGTATTGCTGTGGGAATGCCCTGTTGATTCAACTTCGCAGCCTTAAAATAAATGTAGGTAGGGGCAAAAATGTTTATGAAAAAAATTAAGCCATAATTTCAACCCGGTTTCCTTCAGGATCCAAAATCACACTTTCGTAATAACCGTCACCTGTAATTCTTGGTTCGCTGATAATCCGGAAACCATCTTTGCGCAATTCTTCAGTAAGTTCACGAACCTTTGTTATTGAACCAACCTGTATGGCAAAATGAATCAATCCGGAATGTTGTTTTATCGGGTCATTTTTCGATTTTGGAATGTTGGGCATTTCCATCAGTTCTATTCGGCAGTCTCCATTAAATGTGAGAAAATACGAACGAAATTCTTTGCTGTGGTTATAGTATATTTCTGATGATGACGCATCGAAATAGTGCGTGTAAAAATTTCGGAGACCCTCGAGGTTATAAGTCCAAATACCAAGATGTTCAATTCGCATGGCTTCTGTTTTTTTGTTCTTTTAAAAATACGAAACGTTTTATTGAAAAGCCACAGCGACCGAATTAAAAATTAGCTTCCCATTCGTTAAAGAATTGTTCCAGAAAATCTTCCATGAATTGATGGCGTTTTTCAGCAAGTTCTTTCGCCGTTTGGGTATTCATCCGGTCTTTCAGCAGCAATAGCTTTTCGTAAAAATGATTAATGGTGGGCGCATTTGTTTTTTTGTAAGCCTCGAAACTATCGTGGTTTTCCGGCTGAACAGCCGGATTGTAAATCAATCTGTTTTTGTTGCCACCATAGGCGAAAGTTCTTGCAATGCCTATCGCTCCAATGGCATCTAGCCGGTCGGCATCCTGCACAATTTTTGCTTCCAGTGAACTCGCCGGAGTTGGAACACCGGCTCCTTTGTATGAAACCTCGTGAATGATTTCCAATACTTTTTCAATATCCTGTTCAGAGACGTCCATTTTGCTCAGCCACTCGAATGTCTTCGAAACTTTGCTTCCGCCATTTAACTTCCAGTCGTCAAGATCGTGGAGCAAAGCAGCCAGTTCGATGTGAAAAATATCACCTCCTTCGGTTTTAGCTATTTGTAAAGCCACTTTTTTCACCCTGTAAATGTGCCACCAGTCGTGTCCCGATCCTTCGTTTTCAAAATAAGCTTTTATGTAATCCTCTGTGGCTTTCAGTAGCTGTTTTTGTCGAAAATTTGTATTCATAATTCGAAATTTGGTAAATATTCTTCATCCAAAAAGCATAAAAAACGTTAATAATTTAATCCTTGTTTTGTAAGTAGCAGAATATCAGCATATTTGAGAAGGTGTTAATTCAGTGAGACTTATGTCACCGTAGCAAACATTAGTTTTTTACTATTTTTGCACGCAGTTAGGGAACGTAAATTGCTATATAAACGGCTTTTACGAAACAGACAGTTAGGAATATTTATGACTTATACAGAGAAATTGACTTTGCCGGCGATGTTTCAACATTCGGTAAAAACTTATAAAGATAAAACCTCGATCGTTTTTGCCGGTGAGAAGAATTACACTTACCGCGAAATGGGTGAAGAGGTTGAATTGTTGGCTGAAATGCTTTTGGAACTGGGAGTTTCAAAGGGCGATAAGGTAGCAATATTAAGCACCAATATGCCCAATTGGGGTAAGGTGTTTTTTGCTATTTCGATGGTTGGGGCCGTGGCAGTTCCAATTCTGCCCGATTTTCATAGCCGTGAGATTCATACCATTATCGAACATTCTGAATCGAAGATCTTATTTGTTTCGGAAGGTTTGTACCACAGCCTTGGCGAAGAAACCAGCCAACTGCTGAAAGGGATGGTTTTGATGGAAAATTATGCCATTATTCCACAAGCTACTCCGGCAGATCATCTGAAAATACTGGAGACTTCTTTACCGGTGAAAGTTGAGAAATACAGTCCGGCTGAGGTTGAGGAAGATGATCTGGCATCGATTATTTATACATCAGGAACAACAGGTAATCCAAAAGGAGTGATGCTATCACACAAAAACCTGACCTGGACAGCGCGTCAGAGCAGAACCTTACAAAAGATTGATTCTAATGACCGATTTTTGTCCATACTGCCGTTGTCGCACACACTCGAAAACACAGTTGGTTTCTTGCTTGCGATAATGTACGGAGCATCGGTTCATTACCTGCGCAAACCGCCGGTAGCTTCTGTTTTAATGCCTGCATTTCAGAAGGTAAAACCAACCGTGATGTTGTCGGTGCCTTTGATCATTGAAAAAGTTTATCGCTCGAAAGTACTGCCGACGTTTCAGAAAAATGCTTTAATGCGTTTTCTGAGCACGTTTAAACCTACGCGAATTGTGTTGCATAAAGTGGCCGCAAAAAAACTGCTGAAGACTTTTGGCGGTAAAATTCATTTTTTTGGCATTGGGGGTTCAAAACTCGATAGTACAGTGGAACGCTTCTTATACGAAGGTGGTTTCCCGTATGCCATTGGTTACGGACTTACAGAAACTGCACCGCTTTTAGCCGGCGCCGTTGGTAAAACCAGGACCATCGGATCAACCGGTATTGCCATGGAAGGTGTTTCGCTGCGTATTGCCGATCCCGATCCAAAAACCGGTGAGGGAGAAATACAGGCCAAAGGAGAAAATGTAATGCAGGGTTATTATAAAGCTCCGGATATTACAGCTGAAGTTTTTACCGAGGATGGCTGGTTCCGAACCGGCGACCGTGGGGTGTTTGACAAAAACGGACGACTGCACATTAAAGGTCGTATTAAAACGATGATTGTTGGAGCCAGCGGAGAAAACATTTATCCTGAAGAAATCGAATCAGTGATCAACAAGATGCGTTTTGTGCTGGAGTCGCTGGTGGTGGAGAAAAAGGGCAAACTAGTGGCCATGATTCATTTAAACAGGGAAGAGATTGAAGAGCAATTTCAGCACCTGAAATTGGAAGCTAAACAGTTTATCGCTTTAAAATCGGAAGAGATTCTGAATGAGATTCACAAGAAAGTAAACCAGGAAGTGAATAAATTCTCACGCATCAGCCAGGTTGTTCTTCAGCCGATGCCTTTCGAACGTACACCAACAAAGAAAATCAAGCGCTTTTTATACGCTTAGTTATAACCATATTAATGGAAAGGAAAGCTTTTGCGGAGGCTTTCCTTTTTTTATTACAGGTCGGCAGAATTTGTTAATTTTGTAGCCACAAAAATCGCAAAGTAAATGGTAACCGAATCGAGATATAGTGCCAGGGGAGTTTCGGCCTCGAAAGAAGATGTTCATGCAGCCATCAAAAATGTGGATAAGGGTTTGTTCCCGAAAGCATTTTGTAAAATCGTGCCCGATATTTTGGGTGGCGATGCTGATTGGTGCAACATTATGCATGCCGATGGAGCTGGAACAAAATCGTCGCTGGCCTACATGTATTGGAAAGAAACCGGAGACCTCTCGGTTTGGAAAGGCATTGCACAGGATGCACTGATTATGAATGTTGACGATCTGCTTTGTGTGGGTGCAACTGATAATATTTTGGTTTCATCCACCATTGGAAGAAACAAAAACAACATCCCGGGCGAAGTTATTGCCGCTATTATCAACGGAACTGAAGAGTTGCTGGCCACGCTGCGCGAAATGGGGATCAGCATTTATTCAACAGGTGGTGAAACTGCCGATGTTGGCGACCTGGTTCGTACCATCATTGTTGATTCAACCGTTACCTGCCGCATGAAACGGGAGGATGTGGTTTCGGCGGACCGGATAAAAGCCGGCGATGTAATCGTAGGGCTTTCATCATCGGGTAAAGCTACATATGAAGATGCGTACAACGGTGGCATGGGAAGCAATGGATTGACTTCAGCCCGTCACGATGTTTTCGCGAAATACCTCGCCGAAAAATATCCTGAAAGTTTTGATCCTGAAGTGCCTGCTGAACTGGTGTATTCCGGACAGAAAAAACTGACCGATGCGATTGAAGGTCTGGATATTGATGCCGGAAAACTGGTGTTGTCGCCAACGCGGACTTATGCGCCGGTGATCAAAAAAATCCTCGACAAGTATCGTGACCAGATTTCGGGAATGATACACTGTTCGGGTGGTGCACAAACCAAAGTGCTGCATTTTGTCGATGATGTACACGTGATAAAAGACAACATGTTTCCGGTTCCTCCGTTGTTCAGCATGATACAGGAACAGTCGGGAACCGATTGGAAAGAGATGTATAAGGTGTTCAACATGGGGCACCGTTTTGAGATATATTGTGGCGCCGATGTGGCCGAAGAGATCATGAAGATTTCAGAGTCGTTTAACATTGATGCACAAATTGTTGGGAGAGTGGAACCTTTCGATGGTAAGAAGCTTACCATAACATCGGAGAAAGGTACTTTTGAATATTGATTGTAAGGAAAAAAGAGATGGCACAATACCCGTTACTGGAAAAATTTGAATCGATAAAACACCGCTACGAAGAGGTGGAACAGCAGATTACCGATCCTGAAGTGATTGCTGATATGCAGCGTTATGTGAAGCTGAATCAGGAATATAAACAGCTGCAAAAGCTGGTGGCAAAATTTCAGGAGTATAAAAACCTGGTGGATAATATCCTGACCGGGAAAGAAATGCTGGCAGAAGAAAGCGATGAAGAAATGCGTGAAATGGCACGCGACGAAATTGAAGAGTCGGAAGAAAAGCTGCCTCGGGTTGAAAAAGAAGTAAAAATGTTGCTGGTACCTGCCGATCCGGAAGATGCCAAGAACGCGATTCTTGAGATTCGTGCCGGAACAGGTGGCGACGAAGCCAGTATTTTCGCGGGCGATCTTTTCCGCATGTACTCAAAATTCTGCGAGAAAAAAGGATGGCGGCTCGAGGTAACCAATGCCAACGAAGGAACTGCCGGTGGCTTCAAGGAAATTGTAGCCAACATTACCGGAGAAGGCGTTTACGGCATCATGAAATACGAATCGGGTGTGCACCGTGTACAGCGTGTTCCGCAAACCGAAACACAGGGGCGTGTGCATACTTCGGCGGCCACTGTGGCTGTTTTGCCCGAAGCCGATGAATTCGATGTGGAACTCAGGACCGAAGATATTCGTCGCGATGAGTACTGTTCGTCGGGACCGGGTGGACAGTCGGTGAACACCACTTATTCGGCCATTCGTTTGACCCACCTTCCAACCGGAATTGTGGTGACTTGTCAGGATCAGAAATCGAAACTGAAAAACCTGGATAAAGCGATGGCCGAGCTGCGTACGCGTTTGTACAATATGGAATACCAGAAATACATCGATGAAATTTCGTCGAAACGTAAAACCATGGTTTCTACCGGCGACCGTTCGGCAAAGATCCGTACTTACAACTGGCCGCAGGGACGTGTTACCGATCACCGTATCAACCTTACACTGTACAACCTGCAGGCGATCATCGGTGGCGAGATCGAAGAGATCATCGAAAAACTGATGTTCGAAGAGAACGCAGAAAAACTGAAAGAAGCAGAAATCTAATAATAATGGAAGTCTTGTGACTCCGATCTTCAAGCTTCCGACTAAGAGACATGAATCAACAACAACTTTTTGAACAGATACAAAAGAAACGCAGTTTTCTTTGTGTTGGGCTGGACACCGATATCCAAAAAATACCGCAGCATTTACTCGATACTTCTGATCCGATGTTTTCTTTCAACAAGGAAATTATTGATGCTACAGCAGAGTTTACCGTTGCTTACAAACCGAATCTTGCCTTTTACGAGAGCCAGGGATCGGCAGGAATAGTGAGCCTCGAAAAAACGGTTTCGTATGTAAAATCGAAATACCCGAATATTTTTATTATTGCCGATGCCAAGCGTGGCGATATCGGGAATACTTCGAATTTATACGCCCGCGCATTTTTTGGCAAGCAGAAATACGATGCGGTTACAGTAGCGCCGTACATGGGTGAGGATTCAGTGAAGCCGTTTATGACTTACCCTGAAAAATGGGTGATCCTGTTGGCTTTGACATCAAACCAGGGAGCGTACGATTTTCAGTTTATCGAAAATAAAGAGAACGGCGAAAAGCTGTTTGAAACAGTATTGAAGACCTCGCAAAAATGGGGAACCGAAGAAAACCTGATGTACGTGGTTGGTGCAACAAAAGCCGAAAAGCTAAAAGAGATTCGCGAAATCGTTCCGAACCATTTCCTTTTGGTTCCGGGTGTTGGTGCACAAGGTGGCAGTTTGCAGGAAGTGGCGCACAACGGTTTGAACAGCAAATGTGGATTATTGGTAAACTCATCGCGCGGCATTATTTATGCTTCGTCGGATGTTGACTTTGCAGACCAGGCAAAAGCCGCAGCCAAAAAAGTTCAGCAGGAAATGGAAGTCCTGCTGGCTGAAGCAAATCTAATTTAGAAGAAATATAAACCAAATAAAGAAGGGTAGCATTTACAAGATGCTACCCTTTTCTTTTATGTCATAAGTCGAATTAAATTATATCTGTTCCCAGCCTTTTCTATAATTGTGTCGAATCCATTCTTCGGCCATTTCCAGTGCCGGAAGTGTTGCATAATCCTTGTTGAAACGCGGATCGCCATTCACAACTTCAAAATTATCGCGTGTAAGAATACGCAGTTTATCCGAAGATGATATGTTTTTGAAACGCATATTTGGTCCGTCCCATTCCAGCTTGCGCTGCAGGCTTTGCAAGCGAACGGCCAGCACACCCATTACCACCATTTCATTCAGAGGTCCGGCATAACTAAAGTTAGAAGAGGCTTCCACACGGTGGCTTTTGTCTTCTTTGCAGGCTCTTATCCAGTCTTGTTCGTGGCCACCTTCCATTGCATCCGCAATTCTTCGAATCGACATTTTAGGTTGATCGAAATGCGCCATTTCCGACGTTGGCAGCAAGGTAGGATTGGCGGCATAAGTTCCACACATAATTTTCCCGCGTGTTCCGTAAAAAATACAGCCACCGCCATCGTCACCCATTTGTTCGTCGTCTTTTAGTTCGTCGGGACGAGGTGGCATAAATCCACCGTCGTACCAATGCACGCTAACCTCTGGCATTCCCACTTTTGGCAGATTATCACGGCGTGGAAACTCGTAACGGACAAACTCGGCATTCGGCGCCGAATCGTTATTAAATGCAGTTGAACTGGCTTCAACACTTGTCGGGTATTGCAGGTTGAGCGCTTTAAATACCGGGTCGAGAATATGGCAGCCCATATCGCCTAGAGCTCCGGTACCAAAATCCCACCAGCCACGCCAGTTCCAGGGGTGATAAATCGGATTATAATCGCGGAAAGGAGCGGGGCCGATAAACAGATCCCAGTCCAGATCTTTGGGTACACGTTTGCTTTTTTCAGGACGGCTTAATCCCTGTGGCCAGATGGGGCGGTTGGTCCAGGTGTCAACATGCGTGATTTCACCAATGCTACCTGCCCAAATCCATTCGCAGATTTGACGGATTCCTTCAGCAGAATTTCCCTGGTTACCCATTTGCGTTGCTACGCCGTAACGTTCAGCGGTTTCGGCCAGGATTCTTGATTCGTACACAGAATGGGTAAGCGGTTTTTGAAGAAAAACATGCTTCCCTTCACGCATGGCCATCAAAGCAGGAAGTGCGTGCGTATGATCCGGAGTGGCGATCATTACTGCATCAATATCTTTTTCCTGTTCGAACATCACCCGGAAATCTTTGTATTGTGTGGCCCGGTGCCAACGCGGGAAAGCATTCCTGCCTGCGTATTCCCAATCCACATCGCAAAGCGCAACGATGTTTTCAGTTTCCATGAATTTTAGGTTGGTGAAGCCTTTTCCGCCAACACCGATCCCTGCAATGTTTAGTTTGTCACTGGGTGCCTTATGGCCGAGTCCGGCAATTACATTGGATGGAACAATAGTTGCTCCGGCAATCCCTGCCGAGGTGGTCATCAAAAATTTTCTGCGTGATAAATTCGTCATTTTCTCTGTTTCAAAACCTTGCGAAAAATAGGAAAAATATAGGCGAATGCCTACGAACGAAGCTTTGTATTTAAGGATTTTGAATAAACATTAACAAGATTTTAGGGGCGACTTGATTTTGGAACTTGTATTGCGCGTTTCACAAGGGGTATTCTTAAATAAAAAGAGCAACACTGTACGTGCTGCCCTTCGATGTATTCATGGCGTTATCTCTATTAAACCTCAATCGGTAGTATTACGGCGTCAATCACATGGATTATTCCGTTGGATGCCGAAATGTTAACCATTAGGTTACCTTCTTCATCTGTTACGAAATTGGCAGTATTACCAACAGCCCAAATCATTCCGGCATTGTCTACTTTAAATGAAGCACCTTCAAGTAAAGTTTCAATGTTTCTTGGACTGTTTTTCGGAACAACGCTGTTCGCAGCGCGGCGACCATCAGTTACGTGATACAGAAGTACATTTAAAACCAAGCCGGCATCCAGATCAGTTATTGCAGTAACTCCCAGTGCACCATACAAAGCTTCAAAAGCGGCATCGGTCGGTGCAAATACGGTGTATTGATCAGTGCCGTTCAAAAACATATCTACCAGGCCAGTACCCAGCGAATCGTCAACATATAATAATGCAGCAACCAGTTCGTCAAATTCTCCATCATCTGCCAGGGCAATCTCGGCAATACTTAAATCACCCTTCTTTACGGCTTTTCCGGCTTTCAATTCAGCATCTTCGGTTGAGATGGGTTCAAAATCATCACTCGGTTTTTCACAGCTTATTGTCATGGCTGCAACAGCAAAAAGTGTTAGGAATGCAAAAATTCGTAAGTTCAATTTCTTTTTAAGATTTAGAGTCTTCATGTCTTTTAATTTTTAATTGTTACACCTACTCTAACAGAATCTCTGCTTAAAATGTTTAAGCAAAATAGTATAAAAATAAACAAAAAGTTATTTTAACTCGTGTAAGACTTGAAAATAAAGGTGTTTTATATAGATGTTAAAAAAAGTTAAAAATAAATGATCTATAAATTTGAGGCAGCCTTGAGCTCGGAAATGCCTTCCTCGTGCTTCATTTTTGTGTAAAACAAAATTGATGTTCTCAGGCGGAAAGAAAGTGTGGGAATTCTAACTCCCTATAAAAAATTGTTTGGATAAAAGTGGCGAGTGGTAACAAAATCTGGTTGAATAACACACATAAAAAAAGCTCCGGATTTCTCCGAAGCTTTGGGTGGAAGACCGGACTTGAACCGGCGACCTCTGGAACCACAATCCAGCGTTCTAACCAACTGAACTACATCCACCATTTGTTTTGCGGGTGCAAATATAAATATTTTATTTGTTCATCAACTTAAATTTAAGAAAAAACAAAATTCATTTTTAGTGTTCGAGTAATATCTTCTAAAAAATAAATACCAATTGTGTAAATTTCATGCAACCCCTGTATCTTTTTCTTGTCATTAAAATTGAAAGTTGCACAATTGGGAAACGTAGAGCACATACATAAAAAAATAATTGAGGCATGTAAGAAGGGAAACGAAAGTGCCCGTTACCAGTTGTATCAACTGTATGCAAAGGCTATGTACAACGTAAGTTATCGCATGATGAACAACCGTGAAGAAGCCGAGGATATGTTGCAGGAAGCATTTACGCAGGCCTTTATGAAACTCGACTCATTCCGGTACGAATCCAGTTTCGGATCGTGGTTAAAACGAATTGTTGTGAACACCTGTATCAATGCCATAAACAAACGTAAAGTTGATTTGACGTATTGCGAGGAAATTTATTCCGATGCTGTTTCGGAAGAAGAGGAAGCGGAGCCGGTTTATACGGTTCAATTGGTTACCCGGGCCATTGAACAACTTCCGGAAGGAAGCCGGATGGTGCTTTCGCTTTACCTGCTCGAAGGTTACGACCATGGAGAAATTGCCCAGATTATGGGAATTACCGAGTCGACCTCGAAAAGCCAGTACATGCGGGCAAAACGAAAGGTGGCCGATTTATTAAAAGGAATTACAGAAGGATAATGGATACAATTAAAATCGGATAACGATGAAAAAAGACAGGTTAGAGGAATTTGTGAGCGCCAATCGCGATGAGTTCGATTTTAGAGAACCGTCGCCGGAACTCTGGGAGAAGATTGCAAAAAATACCCCGCAAAAGAAAGTTGTGCCGTTAAGAAGCTATTTTATGCGCGTGGCAGCAGTTCTTGTTGTTGCACTTATTAGTTCGGTTCTGGTGTGGCAATCCGGTATTTTATCGTCGAATAAACTGGCCCGAAATGCCGATCCCGAGCTGGTTGAACTGATGGAAACAGAAACCTATTACTCGCATCAGGTGAATAAAAAGCTGAAGGAAATTCAAAAGTGTTATTACACCTATCCCGAATTGAAGGACGAAATTGAAACCGACCTGAACGAACTGGAAGATATGTATAAAGTATTGAAAGACGATCTGGGAGAAAACATATCGAATAAAAGTGTTATTGAGGCCATGATTGAAAACAACCGTTACCGCTTAAAACTTTGCGACGACGTGTTGGAACAAATTAATTGTTAAGAAAGGAGTATTCCATGAAACGTTATATTTTGACAGGATTTTTCATTTTGGTACTTGGCCTGCTGCCGTTTTGGTCGAAGGCTCAGTTCAGCGATACACGCGAGCTGGTAAAGGAGTTTGCCGTGTCGCCCGAAACCCAGATTGAAATTGCCAATAAGTACGGGAAAATAGACATTAATACCTGGGATAAAGATTCTGCGGTGTTCGAGATCAGTATCAGGGTGGAAGAGAAAAAACTGTCGAAGCTCGAAGAATCGATGCGTAACATTGAATTTGATGTGACCAGCAGCGGACATTACCTGATTATAAAAACCGAGGTGGAAAAAAACAAAGGAGGACTGTCGAAAGAGTTCCAGAAGTTTAAAGAAACCCTGCTGAGTTCCGATGGGAATATCCAGGTGGATTACACAGTTTGGGTTCCGAAAACCAACCGCCTGAAAGTTGAGAACAAATTTGGTGATATTTTTATTGGTGATTACATGGGAGAGGTGTGGATCAACCTCTCGAACGGAAATCTGAAAGCCAACGATTTTACTGAAAATCTCGACCTAACACTAAATTTTGCCGATGCCACCATCAACTCTGTTAAAAAGGGGAGGCTCGACTGTAATTTTAGTGAACTTTACCTGAAAAAAGCAGAATCTGTTCGGATAATCAGTAAATCCACCGAGTTCGATTTACAGGAAATCGGGGAACTAAATGCCGATTCGCGTCGCGACAAATTCCGGATACAGCAAGTTGATTTAATAGATGCACAGGGAAGCTTCTCCAATTTCAGAATAAACGAACTTACCGACCGGATAAACCTAAAGTCGGAATACGGCGATGTGGAAATTGACAATATTGCTGCCGATTTTGGGGGCGTCATTCTCCAGTCGAAATCCACCGATATCAGTTTGTATTTTAACCGTGAGTCTCTGTTTAATTTCGAAATCAACCACAGTAAAACGCAGCTTTCGCTCGACGATTATTTGAAGGTTGCCGATGAAAAAGTTAGCGATGATGAAAAAACGGTAACATTGAAAGGTAGTTTTGGAAAATCTTCTGAAGCCACTCCAAAGCTGAACATCACAGCAGAATCGGGCAGTTTGAGCATTCGCTCGAAATAAATTTCACTTTTTTTAAGAAAAGTTGCAACCCTCAAAAAAATCACCTGTCTCTAAAAATGAAACAAGCATGATAAGATATTTGAAATAAGCCATAAAGAATAATTTCATGCGAGTTCCATCTGTCACCGTTTAAAATAAACAATACTAAACAGATGAAAACAAATAAACGTTGGCCAAATGAGGTCGCCAGCCTCAGGTCGTGAAAACAATTAAACAAAAACAGAAAATTTTAGTAACATGAAAACACTTACAACTTTTTTGACCGGAGCACTTTTTTTGCTCTTAACAGCCACCAGCTGCATCAACGACATCAACGTTAGTGGCAATGGAATTCAGGCTACAGAATCGAGAACCACTTCTGCTTTTAGCCAGGTAAAATCTTTAGGCGCGTTCGACGTTTACATTACAAACGGTGAAGAATACAGCGTTATGGTTAGTGCCGACGAAAACCTGTTGCAATACATTGAAACGTATGTAAGTGGTGAAACGCTTAAAATCGATATTGACGAATTACACAGCGTTAAAGCCATTGTTCCGATGGAAGTTTACATCACCACTCCGGTTTTGGATGGCGTTATTCAAAGTGGTTCGGGTAAGATCATTGCCGATTATTTTGAGACTGACCATTTTGATGCAGTGCTCTCGGGATCGGGAAGGATAGTAGCCTTATTCGGTGCCAATTCAGGAGATGTTTTGTTGTCAGGTTCAGGTCAGCTGGATATCTCAGGTAGTGCCGACCACGTTGAGTTGGTTGTCAGCGGGTCGGGTAATATCGATGCAGCCGATCTGGCAGTGAACGATTGTAAAACACTTACGTCGGGATCAGGGAATATGTGGGTCAGTGTTGACGATTACCTCGAAGCGCGTATCTCGGGAAGTGGTAATGTTTATTACTACGGAACTCCTACGCTTGAAACACACATTTCAGGCTCAGGCCATGCAATTCATAAAAACTAACTTCAAAGTACCTCGCCATGAAGAAGACTTTAGTACTGATTCTCCTCTTGTTCCCAGCCATCGCATTTTCGCAATTGTATAAAAATGCTGTAGGTATCCGGGGCGGACTTACATCAGGATTCGAATACCGCATTTACACCGACGATGCCAATTCATATAAATTCCTGCTCGGCTCACGCGACAACGGCGTTCAGCTGCATGCTTTTAAGGAATTTCACCAATACGACATGTTCAATTTCACCGATCAGTTAATTTTTTTCTACGGTGCCGGTATGCACATCGGGTACGAACAGTGGCAAAAACATTATGTTGAAGGTAACAGCAGTTGGTACGAAGAACGAACCGCAATGCTGGCTGGTCTCGACGGCCTGGTCGGGCTCGAGTACCAGTTTTACGAAGTGCCCATCTCGTTGGGACTGGAAGTAAAACCATACTTTGATATACTTGGCAGGGAGATGTTCAACGTTGAATTATTCGACTTTGCTTTTACCGTGAAATATCTATTTTAAAAAACATTTAAACATATTTAAAATGAAACAATTAAGCATTTTTCTTGTGCTTATAATGGCCGCGCTTTACGCCGGCGCACAAGACGACTACCGAAGCGATGAGGTAGAAACCATCTTCTCAAGAAATAAAAGTAACGGAGGTTACGGTGCGTTCTCCATCGGATATTCACAAATTGATGGTCGCGATGCACTGATTACCGGTGCCCGCGGAGCATTTATTTTTGATCACTCTTTTGCCATTGGTTTAGGCGGATACGGTTTTGTGAACAATCTCGATTATGACAGCTACGTTGGAGACAATCCCGAAGAACGATTTATGCTTGCCGGTGGTTATGGCGGAATATTTCTTGAACCGATTATTGCAGGAACAAAACCGGTGCATGTTTCCTTCCCGATTTTGGTGGGAATGGGTGGCATTGCATTGGTCGAAAATAACGGCTGGGGCTGGGAATGGGATATCGATCCCTACCACCCGGGACATGAATACGATCACGATTTGTTTTTTGTTTTCGAACCAGCCGTGGAACTGGAATTTAACCTTACACGGTTTTTCAGAACCTCGGCATATGCCAGTTATCGTTTCACTTCCGACATCGATTTGTATGATACCGAACAGGATGTACTGCGAGGTTTCAATTTCGGAATGACGTTCAAGTTTGGGAAGTTTTAGGAGGGGTGAGTAAAAAGAAAATGCCGGGGCAATTGTGTTCCGGCATTTTTGTTTTTTCAAACCGGATCATCTGTCGCGTTTATCGTTAATTGATTAATTTTGCCGCCTCAGTCATTAATAATGAAGAACAAAGACTTTCTGGCGTATGGATCAGCTTTGGGAGCTGCTTTTTTCTGGAGCTTTTCGTTTATCTGGTTTAAAATTGCCTACCTGGGTTACGATCCCATTACGGTAGTGATTTTCAGATTGGCTATTTCTGCGGTTCTGATCAGTGTGATCGCCTGGAGTTTGAAACGCTTTCAGCTGCCTTCAAAGAGGGATTTCTGGTTGTTTGTGCTGATGTCGTTTTTCGAGCCTTTCCTGTATTTTATTGGCGAAAGCTACGGATTAATGTATATCTCATCGACAGTGGCAGCAGTAATTGTGGCCACCATCCCATTGTTTTCGCCCATTGCAGCATGGTTTTTTTACCGCGAACAGGTACGCTGGATGAATGTGGCAGGCCTGCTTTTTTCTTTTGTCGGAGTTGGACTGGTGGTTTTAAATGGTTCCTTTCGTTTCGATGCTTCTCCACTGGGCGTTGGGCTCGAATCGATGGCTGTACTAGCCGCCATTTCGTACTCTATCGTGTTGCGAAACCTGGTAGGGCGCTACAATACACTTTCGATAATTGCCTGGCAAAATATTATAGGAGTAGTGATGTTTTTACCGGTGTGGTTGGGGCTCGAATTTCAGGAGTTTACAAGCAAGCCATTTCATCCGCAAGCGTTCCGTGCCATTGTATTCCTGGCTGTTTTTGCCTCCACGCTTGGTTTTGTGTTCTTTACGCAAGCCATCCGAAGCCTGGGGGTAAATCGTTCGAATACTTTTATTAACCTGATCCCCGTTTTTGTGGCTATTCTTTCGGTTATTATTCTGAAGGACAGTTTAGGCATTCAGCAAATTATTGGTATTCTGATCGTAGTTTCAGGTTTGTTCCTGGCTCAACTCAGGAAGCGCAGGAAGGCAGATGCTTTTGAGGCCATTGAAGTTAGCACACAACGTAAAGGTTAGTGTTCAGTTTTCAGTCGCAGTGACGAGTGGGTGTTAGGCTGCTGACTACGAGACAAAACAAACTGTCACCTGCTGAATAGAGAAATAGTGATTAGCGAATGATGATTAACGATTGAAGATTTAAGAATGAATGAAAAAAGTTACCAGTCTCAGTGTCCAGAACGTCATCCTGAACTTGTTTCAGGATCTTTTCAATGACCAGTGATAGTTTCACAATTTGAAAGTATCATCAATTAGAATGACGAATATTAAATAAAAGCCAAACAAGCTTGCGGCTTGAAGCTTTAAACTTGAGGCTAAAAAATGAAAAGAGTAGAATATAAAACGCCGGAACAATTAAAGATACTGACCGATAAAAACCGGGCTGAAACGACTGCTTTTCTGAAAAAGCTGAAAAAGAAAAAGCCCAAAAACCTGGATGATGTGGTTCACGACCTGCATGTGGCGGCTTTTTCAGATTTCGATTGCCTCGATTGTGCCAACTGTTGTAAAACCATTGGCCCGCGGCTGATTGATAAAGATGTGGAGCGCTTGGCCAAACATTTAAAAATGAAGCCTTCGGAGTTTATGGATCAGTACATTGTGGTGGACGAAGACGGCGACATGATTTTTCGCGAACATCCCTGTCCGTTTTTGCTGCCCGATAATTATTGCATGGTTTACGAAAGCCGCCCGCGTGCCTGCCGCGAATATCCGCACACCGACCGCAAACGTTTTTACCAGATTCTGAATCTTACCCATAAAAATTGTGAAACCTGCCCGGTAGTTTCCGATATTGTGGAAGAATTAAAAAAGAAGGAGTGGTGAACTATCAAAATCCTATAGTTACTTTGGTTGACCTTGCTTACAAAGTGAATTATAAAACTATTCTGCAGGATTTAAATGTGGCAATTGCCAAAGGCGAAAGCGTAACTATCACAGGTCCTTCCGGTAGCGGGAAAACGACGCTGCTAAATATTATCGGTCAAAAGCTCAAGCCAACTACGGGTCAAATCATATTTGCAGAAGAAATAACTTCAAAACTGGTACCGCAACAGGACGATTTTCTGTCGGCATCAGGATTGCGGGTTTCCTATTACAGCCAGCGCTACGAAAAACCCAATGAAGAATTGGTTCCGACTGTTCGTGAATTTCTCCTGAAAAAAGTTCCCGGAACCGGGCAGGAAGCGATAACCACGGTTTTGGAGGAACTTGAAATTGAATACCTGTTTGAGCGCAAAATATTGTCTTTAAGTAACGGTGAGCGAAAACGCGTCCAACTGGCTGAAGCTTTGTTGCAGAAACCCGATCTGCTGCTTTTCGATCAGCCTTTTGTGGGACTTGATGTACATGCAAGAGAAACTTTTTTTCGTATTCTTGAAAAACAAAAGCAGGCCGGAATTACAATGGTTTTGGTGAGCGAATCAGGTCTTATTCCGCCATTTACTGACCAACATATTGAGCTGGAGCTTCAGGACGAAAAGCAACACACCTTTCACCGCGGATTTGATGCCTCAAAGAATGAGGAATTAAATGCCTTTCCCGAACTCAGTATAAAGGAACAACAGGGTTACGATTCTATAGTTAAAATGAACATTGTAAAAGTGATGTATGGTGGAGAAGCTGTTTTGTCGGAAATCAACTGGGAAATAAAACCGGGTGAAAAATGGCTTTTGCAGGGACATAACGGTGCGGGTAAAACGACTTTACTGAGTCTTATTTCTGCAGATAATCCGCAGGGCTATTCCAACGACCTGATGTTGTTCGACCGCAAACGCGGAAGTGGCGAAAGCATCTGGGATATTAAAGCGAAAATAGGTTTTGTATCGCCCGAGTTGCACCTTTATTTTATTCGCCGGCGTGGTTTGTACAATGCAGCGGCATCAACCGAAGTAAGCTCTTCTTCAATGAAATGCCTCGATGTGGTTTTGTCGGGATTCAAAGATGAAGTAGGCTTTACAACCACCTCTTCGCACATGGAAATTGAAACTGCGCGAAAATGGCTTCATCTGCTGCAAATGGAGCATTTAGCCACCGCTCCGTTTTTGCATGTTTCGTTGGGCGAACAACGGATCATTCTTTTGGCGCGGGCATTGGTTAAATCACCTGATCTTTTAATTCTTGACGAACCGTGCCAGGGACTTGATTCGTCGCAAGTCAATCGCTTCACCTCTGTTTTGAATGAGGTTTGTACCAGAAACCACACCACCCTTATTTATGTAACACACCGTAAGGAAGAGGTTCCTTCGTGTATCACACATTTTTTGGAGTTGAAAAAAGGCCGGGTAATTGGATCTGGTGTTTTTAGCTAGAGGATTTTTTTCTGTCAGGTTACTGCATTCTCTTCGATTTTATGTAAAATATGATATCTTTATGGAGCTAAACGAATATTGCTATTATGGGCTATAACGGAATGGGCTACCAGCGATGGATAGCAACTATGAAACCCAGAAAATTCCTTTCGAAACGAAGCAAACCTGACGGTGGAGGCGGAGATGCCCGGCATACCCCGGATGTCGGAGATTATTATCACATCAGCAAACGCGACTTTAGCTGGCTCAGGCAAAAAAAGTATTCCCAAAGCGACAAACGTAAATTGCGGGCGAAATTATTTCAACAAAGGCATCAGCAAAACATTGGTTTTACAATAGGTATTGTGTTTACCTTTCTTGCGGTTCTGCTCCTGGTCCTTTATCTCAACCATAAATTGAACTGGTTTTAAAACCCCAAATTATACTATTTAATTACCTTTGGCGTTTTATACGAAAAAGAAGCAAAGTGAACTGTATTTACTTGTGGTATAAAGCCGATGTATAGTTGGCAGGCTTTACAAAGCATGGCGCATTTAAAGACTTTCACCAAATAACAATCGGTATTATTGAAAATTAAATCGCGAATGAAGCGAAAGGTTTACCTTATTTTATTACTTGGAATTATTGCATTAACCGGCCGGGCACAGATTGGTGGTGAGTACACCTACCAGTTTCTGGAGCTCACCAACTCGGCCAGAATTGCTGCTTTGGGAGGTACCCAGGTAGCCGTTTCCGATTCATTGGATTTAAATCTTCCGTACCATAATCCCTCGTTGCTGCACCGCGAAATGAGTAATCGTGTGCTGGTGAACTATGTGAATTACCTGGCCGATATTAATTATGGATATGCCTCTTATGCGCAGTCGTATGAAGGGATTGGGAACTTTGCCGTTGGTATGCATTACATTAATTACGGGAAGTTTGAGGAAGCGCTTGAAACGGGAGAGTTGACCGGTGCTACTTTTAAAGCTGCGGAATATGCGCTGAACCTGATCTACTCGAACAGTTACCAGCGCTTAAGTTACGGAGTAAACTTAAAACCTATATTTTCTTCTTTCGAAAGCTATCAATCGTTTGGAATTGCCGCTGATTTGGGGCTGAATTTCAGCAGTAAGTCAAAGTTTACAACTGTTGGAATTGTAGCACGAAATTTCGGAACACAGATCAGCACATATTATCAGGATGGTAAACGCGAAAAAATCCCGTTTAACCTTGAAATGGGAATCAGTCAGCGTTTACAACATGCACCCTTAGTGTTTTCAGCTACCTTGCAGCACCTCACTCAGTGGGATCTGTCAAGCCCGGCAGAAGAGCCTGATTTTTCAACCGAAACCATTTACGAATACGACGAGAAATTCATGAAGCAATTTATGCGTCACCTGGTTTTTGGTGTAGAGCTTCTGCCTTCGGAAAACTTTATTTTAAGGGCCGGTTACAATTACCAGCGTCGTCAGGAACTGAAGTTTGAAGAGAAAGCTTCAACAGTAGGTTTTTCGGCAGGTTTCGGTTTGCGAATCAAACGCTTCAGGCTCGATTACGGAATCTCCCGTTTTCATTTAGCCGGATCGTCAAACCTCTTTTCGCTTTCGATTAACCTGAACGACAATTTGTAAAAAAGGACTAAATTCTCTTAAATAATTCTCATCTTTGTTAGCTGAAATCATATGAGCGAAAAAAAGATCATAATTGCAATCGACGGGCATTCATCGTGCGGAAAAAGCACGATGGCTAAACAACTGGCACAAAAACTGGGTTATATCTATATTGATTCGGGAGCCATGTACCGGGTAGTTACCTTGGTGGCGCTGCGAAATGGCTGGATGGAAAATAAAGTACCCGACGTAGCAAAAGTGATCGAAGGACTAAAGGACATAAAAATTACATTTCAGTGGGATGAAAGCCTGGGGAAAAACACCACTTTTCTGAATGGGGAAAATGTGGAGGAAGAGATTCGCCGGCTGGAAGTTTCCGAAAATGTGAGCCCGATTAGTACCATTGCTGATGTGCGAAAAGAAATGGTTCGCCAGCAACGCGAGAACGGTGTTAACAAAGGAATTGTAATGGATGGCCGCGATATCGGCACCGTTGTTTTTCCCGATGCCGAGCTCAAGATCTTTATGACAGCATCGCCTGAGATTAGGGCCGAACGCCGCTATAAAGAGCTGAAAGAAAAAGGGCTGGATGTAAGTTTCGAGGAAATTCTGGCTAATGTTGAAGGCCGCGATAGGATCGATTCAACACGTGCCGCGAGTCCGTTGAAACAAGCCGACGATGCACTTGTTTTGGATAACAGCCATATGACGCGCGAAGAACAATTGGAGTGGACCATAAACAAAGTAAAAGAAATAATTGAGGGATGATAGTTGAGATTGACAGACGATCTGGTTTTTGTTTTGGAGTAATTAATGCGATCAAGGAAGCAGAAAACGAGTTGCAGCGCGAAGGCAGCCTGTATTGTCTGGGCGATATCGTTCACAACGGGATGGAAGTGGAACGCCTCGAAAAAATGGGCTTGAAATCCATTTCAAAAGACGAATACTTCAAACTGAGCAATTGTAAGGTGCTGATCCGTGCCCATGGTGAGCCGCCGGAAACGTACGAACACGCCAAAAACAACAATATTGAACTCATTGATGCAACCTGTCCGGTAGTTATTACGCTGCAGGAAAAGGTAAAAGGTTCGTACCTGAAGAACAATCAGCAGCAAGGGCAGGTGGTGATTTATGGCAAAAAAGGCCACGCTGAGATCATCGGCCTTAACGGGCAAACCGATAACAGTGCGATTGTAATCGAGAGTATGGCCGATCTGGAAAAAGTGGACCCGAGCCGTCCGGTGGCGTTGTATTCGCAAACAACAAAGCGCATCGAAGATTTCTACGACATTGCACAAAGCGTAAAATCGAAAATGCAACCCGGAGTTCCGCTGGAAATTAAGGATACCATTTGTCGTCAGGTTTCAAACCGGGTGCCGAATCTGAAAAAATTTGCAACGCAATACGATCTGATTCTTTTTATTGCCGGCGAGAAAAGTTCGAACGGTAAGTACCTCTACACCATCTGTAAAGAGGAAAATCCAAAATCATACAAAGTGGCTACCATCGATGAAATCAATCCCGATTGGTTTGAAGGCGTAAATTCGGTAGGAATTTGCGGCGCTACATCAACACCCAACTGGTTAATGGAGAAAGCCGCAGAATGGGTACACGAAAAGTTTGATTAGTTTAAATCTGTTTTGCGCCTTGAGCCGCCTTTCTCCAAAAGATCACATACAGCGGAAATTATTTTGCACCGTCTTTTAAGGCGGTGAGGCTGATTTCACAGATCGAGCTAATTTTTTTAGGATTTTTGGAGATTTTAATTTACAAAAATCCTAAAAAAAATCTTGGTCACGGAACTGGTTGTAACACCGCTCTAAAGAACGGTGCAAGAAATTGGAGTTTGTGTTTATATAGAATTCACGTTGTTTGAGGTGTTACTTGATCAAGTTTCTTACTTCCACCTTGTGTTTTTATGTTATTTTTAACCCTGGTAAAACTACCACATGGCTCAACTTTATGCACAGGTAATATTGCCCCTTTCGTTGCACGATGCTTACACTTACAAAGTGCCGGCTTCGCTGGAAAGTGCTGTTGTGCCGGGTAAACGGGTGATCGTTCAGTTCGGTGCGCGAAAATTGTATGCCGCGCTGGTCAGCTCACTCAGTTTAACTAAACCTGATAATGTTGAAGAAATAAAGGAAATACAGGAGGTTTTAGACGAACATCCTGTGGTGTTGACCCGGAATTTTCAGTTGTGGCACTGGATGGCGCAATATTATTGCTGCACTTTGGGCGACGTTTTTCGCGCGGCACTTCCAACCGGGCTAAAGCTCGAAAGCAAAACCAAAGTTTTTTTAACCGGTTCCGAAGAAGAAGCCGAGCTGTCGGAAACTGAAAGTCTGATGCTTCGCGAAATTGAGAATGAAACCAACATTCTTGCTGACTTGCAACGAAAACTGGGAACCAGTTTTTCATATTCCACACTTAAAGCACTGATGAATAAAAATCTGGTTTATGCCGAGGAAAAGATCAGCAGAAAATACCGCCCCAAAACAGAAGGTTTTGTAAAACTGAATTCGTCGATTACTTCTGAAAAAGAACTCAGTAAAAAGCTTGAACTGCTGAAACGGGCCAAAAAACAGGAGGCACTTCTGCATCATTTTTGTGACCTTACGCGGGTTTTTGAGCCGGATGCTCTGCCCGAAATTTCAAAAAAAGAATTGCTTCACGGAACCAGTTTTGCTCCGGCGCTGGTAAAAGGCCTGGCCGAAAAGCATATTTTGGTCGATTATCAGAAGCAGGTGTCCAGGCTCGATGAGGAACAGATTGAGCAGGTGAGCATCAATATGCTCAACAAGTACCAGGCAAAGGCGTTGGAAGAAATCAAGCACGAATTTGAAACACAGCAGGTAGTTTTGATCCACGGGATCACAGCAAGCGGGAAAACCGAAATTTACATTCACCTGATCGACGAAATACTAAAATCGGGCAAGCAGGCATTGTACCTGGTTCCCGAAATCGCTTTAACCACCCAGATCGTTCAGCGTTTAAAGAATGTATTCGGACACAAAGTGGGCATTTATCACTCGAAACTAAACAGCCAGGAGCGCGTTGAGATTTGGGAAAAAACACTGCTTTTTGCTGAAAAACCGGATGAGGGATACCAGGTCATTCTCGGGGCTCGCTCAGGAGTATTTTTGCCCTTTTCAGATTTGGGATTGATCATTGTGGATGAGGAGCACGAAAACTCCTTTAAGCAGTTCGATCCGGCGCCGCGTTACAATGCCCGCGACATGGCGGTTGTGATGGGCTATCAAAACCAGGCGAAGGTAGTGCTGGGGTCAGCAACCCCTTCGTACGAGTCCTACCACAACGCTCTCGCTCAAAAGTACGGGCTGGTAAATCTGACCAAACGCCATTCCGAAATGGAACTTCCCGAGATTGTTGTGGCCGATATGAAACGCGCCTATAAACGTAAAGAAATGCATTCGGTGCTCACGCCTCAGTTGTTCGAGTTGGTGGAATCGGCCCTTGAAAACAAAGAGCAGGTGATCCTCTTCCAAAACCGGCGCGGCTACTCACCTTATGTTGAGTGTTTTTCCTGCGGGAACATTCCAAAGTGCGAACGTTGCGACGTGAGCTTAACGTATCACAAATACAAAAAGCGCCTGACCTGTCATTATTGTGGTTTTAGCTACCAGCTTCCCGAAAGGTGCGACGAATGTGGCTCGCCCGAGATCAAGACCCGCGGTTTTGGTACCGAAAAGATTGAGGACGAGATCAAGCAATTGTTCCGAAATGCAAGGATCGACCGCATGGACCTGGACACCACGCAAACGAAAAATGCCTTCGAAAAAATCGTAGGTAAACTGGAAAAGCGAAAGACCGATATTCTGATCGGCACCCAAATGGTGACTAAAGGCCTCGATTTCGATCATGTGAGTGTGGTTGGTATTTTAAATGCCGATAACCTGATCAACTTTCCTGATTTCAGGGCACACGAGCGGGCTTTTCAATTGATCTCGCAGGTGGCAGGGCGTGCCGGAAGAAAACACAAGCGCGGCAAAGTGGTCATTCAAACCACGCAACCCGAACATCCGCTCATCGATCTGATTAGCCGGCAGGATTTTAAGCAAGCCATGAAGTTGCAATTCGAAGAACGGCAGTTGTTTAAATACCCGCCATTTTACCGACTCATAAAAATAGTGGTGAAACACAAGAATCTGGAGACCGTTGATCGCGTGGCCAAACATCTTGCAGATTTCTTACGAAAGAACAGGTCGCTCGTTATTCTTGGCCCCGAATTCCCGATGATCAGCCGCATTCAGTTGTGGCACCATAAGGAAATCTGGATAAAAATCGATCGGAAGTTACCACTCGATCAGGTAAAATCAGGTATAATGGAAGCCGTAAAAGCTGTTAAGTCAGCACCTTCAAACAGCAACAGTCAGATCAATATCGATGTCGATCCGTTTTAAGTAGTTTCTGACTCATCCGGATTCAATCTCCATTCAATCTGCCTCAATCTCTTTCAATCCAATTCAATCCATTCTTCGCCCTTCTCAACACGTTCCTGCATCTGCAATTTTCTTCTTGTCTCGCCTTCGTTTTATGCGTTAACACATTTTTCGGGCATGGAATTTTTTATAGATTTGTAGCCTTAACACAATTTTGTGAACAGTAAAGACGTAAATCAGATTTTTGAACAGTTTTCCCGGATGCGGGTTCTTGTCATCGGCGACGCCATGCTCGATACCTATCTGTGGGGGAAGGTAGAACGGCTTTCTCCTGAAGCTCCGGTTCCCATTGTTTCGGTTACCCGGCGCGAAAACCGACTTGGCGGCGCGGCAAATGTAAGCCGTAATATTCAGGCTTTGGGCGCCACTCCGATACTCTTTTCGGTTGTTGGCGACGATGATAACGGCAAGGAATTCGAGAGCCTGCTTCTAAAACGCGAATTAAGCAACAAAGGAATTTTTGTAGATACTTCGCGGAGTACAACGGTTAAAAACCGGATCATCAGCAGCGGCAAACAGATCGTGCGTGTTGATGAGGAATCTACGAGCTACATTTCGAAGGAAATGGAGCAAAAACTGATTAGCGCCATACTGCAGGAAATTGAAGAAAACAAGATCGATGTGATCGTTTTTGTTGATTACGACAAGGGCATTATTACGCCAAACTTGTTTGAAACAGTTAACAAAGCAGCCATCGAAAAAAATATTCCAACAGCCGTTGATCCCAAACGGCGAAATTTTTGGAACTACAAAAATGTTAGCCTGTTCAAGCCGAATTTTAAGGAGTTTGTTGAAGGCATTGGCCAACCCATTGCAAAAGACGATCTGGAAACCATAAAAATGCATGCCGACAGTTTTAAACAACAACAAAACCTGAAACTCATTTTTATTACCCTTTCAGAGCTTGGTGTATTTATAAGTAACGGCGTGAAAGAGCAGTATTATCCGGTGGTAATTCGCGATATTGCTGATGTTTCAGGGGCCGGCGATACCGTGATTGGAGTAGCCAGTCTGGCAATGGCAGCCGGGCTTTCACCAAAAGTTATGGCGCTGATGTCGAACCTTGCGGGCGGCCTGGTTTGCGAGAAGGTTGGCGTAGTTCCGGTCGACAGCGAACAGCTCCGAAAAGAAATGAAATCAGCTAAGTATTAAACAAGTTATTCACGATAAAATCGTTGATAGCTTACTGATAACCCGTTAATAAAAAATCGATGGAGGTTTTTGGGTTTTTGTTACCTTTGAAACCACTCTAAAAGAAAAAGACGCGTAGATGGGAAAAATAATTTCGTTGGCAAATCAGAAAGGAGGAGTTGGAAAAACCACCACTACCATTAACCTGGCCGCCAGTTTGGCGGTGCTTGAGCAGAAGGTGCTGGTGATTGATGCCGATCCGCAGGCAAACGCAACTTCAGGACTGGGATTTGATGTGAACAATGTTCAGTCGAGCATTTATGAATGTATTGTTGATGATGTGGATGCCAGCAAGGTGACGCTGAAAACTCAGATCGAAAACCTCGATTTGATTCCGTCGCACATCGATTTGGTGGGAGCCGAAATTGAGATGCTGAACATGCCCAACCGTGAAAAAGTTTTGAAAAACGCGATTGAGCAGTTAAAAGAAAATTACGACTTTATATTTATCGACTGTTCGCCATCCTTAGGACTGATCACCGTGAATGCATTAAGCGCTTCTGATTCGGTAATTATTCCGGTGCAGTGCGAATATTTTGCCCTGGAAGGTTTGGGTAAACTGCTCAACACCATCAAAATTATTCAGAGTCGTTTGAATCCCGAGCTAGCGATCGAAGGCTTCCTGCTTACCATGTATGATGGTCGATTGAACTTGTCGAACCAGGTTTACGAAGAAGTGAAGCACCATTTTCAGGAAATGGTTTTCGAAACTGTTATTCAGCGAAATGTAAAGCTCAGCGAGGCACCAAGTTACGGGAAACCGGTGGTGCTTTACGATGCCAGTTCACGGGGTGCGATTAACCACATGAATCTGGCGCGTGAGATTTTGCAGCGTAATGAAATGACCCAGATGTCGAAAGATAAAAATATAGTAATCAATTAAGGGAGTTTATGATGGTAAAGCGAAACGCACTGGGAAGAGGACTTGGAGCATTGATCGACGACGCCGAAAAAGTACAAATGGGCGCCGGCATCAGTGAAATTGATCTCAGTAAAATTGAGGCAAATCCTTTTCAGCCGAGGACAAAATTTGATGAAGAGGCTTTGCAGGAACTCGCAACGTCCATCAAGGAAATTGGCCTGATCCAACCGATCACGCTGCGAAAAGTTGCTGAAGACAAATACCAGATCATTGCCGGTGAGCGTCGTTTCAGAGCATCACAACTGGCCGGGCTCAAGTCAATTCCGGCATACGTTCGTAAAGCTAAAGACGACGGCATGCTGGAGATGGCGCTGGTTGAAAACATTCAGCGCGAAGACCTCGATTCCATCGAAATTGCAATAAGCTACCAGCGTTTGATTGATGAGCTGGAATATACCCAGGAAGAACTGAGTTCAAGGGTCGGGAAAAAGCGTTCGACCATTGCCAATTACCTGCGCTTGTTAAAATTACCGGCCATTGTTCAGAAGGGATTGATCGACAAAGAAATTTCAATGGGGCATGCACGTGCCATTATCAATATTGAAGATGAGAATCTTCTGATCGACATTTACGAACAGATTGTTAAACACGGTTTTTCGGTAAGAAGAGTTGAAGAGATCGTTCGCAATCTCAATACGCAGGACGAAACAAAGGACGCTAAAAAAGGCCCGAAATTTCCGAAGGAATACAACGGCTTTAAAAAGCAGCTGGATCAGATTTTTAGTACCCGTGTCGATTTCTCGATGAATGAGAAAGGAAAGGGGAAAATCACTATCCCATTCAAATCTGAGAAGGATTTGGAGCGAATTGTTAAAATAATAGAAAATCAAAAATAAACTTTAACTTTCAGCTCAATACGTTTCGTATTTTCTATTTTTGCCCAAAATTCTTAGTGTGAACGCAGGGAACCTTTTTTCTAAAATACTTGTCATTTTACCTGTTCTGTTTATTTGTTTTAGTGCAAACGGACAAATTCTTGATGTAGATTCTACCCGTATTGTGGAGATGAATCAGGAAACTGAAAAGCAGGTAAAGGAAGTGCATTCACCTAAAAAAGCAACCATTTATTCGGCGATTCTGCCGGGGCTGGGACAGGCCTACAACAAAAAATACTGGAAAATTCCGTTGGTTTACGCGGGTTTTGGTACCCTGGGTTATTTCATTCACTGGAACAACGGCAACTACCAAATAATGAAAAATGCCTACAACGATTTTACGGATGATGATCCGGATACCAATTCGTATCTCGATTTGGATGGGGCACAGTATTATAACCTGGAAAAGGAACCTGATATTACGAACTTTAAGACCAACGTGGCCAAACAGCAGGATTATTACCGCCGGAACCGCGACCTGCTGGTGATTTGTACTTTTGGTTTTTATGGCCTTCAAATCATCGATGCCAGCGTTGATGCGCATTTTTTCGATTTCGACATCAGTGAAGACCTGACGTTTAACTGGCAGCCAACCATGAACTCCTTTAACAGGCAACCTGTTTACGGTTTAAACTGTACATTTACTTTTTAATGATGAATAAGTACTTTCTTTTAAATATTCTCTTTTTTATTTTTTCGGTGAACGCCATGGCACAGTTTCAGGATTCGATTCCTGTTGATCTGGCTGAACTGGATACCTTCGCTACTGATTCGCTGGAAACGGACTCCATCAGCAACGAATTACTGCAAATTGACGATGACCTGAATAGTGTTTTCTCCGACAGAATGGACAGTCTGCTGCACTCGTGGGAGGTACAGAATCGTTTCAATTTCGACAGTTCGGAAGTGGTTTTTAATTCTTATCCGACAAATATCAGTGATTCGGTATACATGGAGCGCCTGAAAGATATCGAGCAGGTGATCGACTTGTCTTACAACCAGGTGGTAAAACGCTACATTCAGATGTATACCGAAAAGAAGCGCGATCTGGTGGAAGTGATGCTGGGACTTTCGGCCTACTACTTTCCTATTTTTGAAGAAACGCTCGACAAATACGATATGCCACTCGAGATCAAGTACCTCGCCATTATTGAATCGGCGCTGAATCCAACAGCACGTTCAAGGGCTGGCGCCAACGGTCTCTGGCAGTTTATGTACGGAACGGCAAAAAATATGAAGTTGGAGATCACCAGCTTTGTGGATGAGCGCCGCGACCCGATCAAGGCTACCGATGCTGCGGCACGTTACCTCGAACGTTTGTACGATATTTACGGCGACTGGCACCTGGCAATTGCAGCTTACAACTGCGGCCCGGGAAATGTGAACCGTGCGATTCGTCGCTCGGGAGGAAAAACCAATTACTGGGAAATTTATTACCGCCTGCCACGCGAAACCCGTGGTTATGTGCCGGCATTTATTGCGGCAACCTATACTTTCGAGCACTACAAAGAACATAACCTGGTGCCCCGGTATCCCGATATTCCCTTATCGGTTGATACGGTGATGATCAGCGATTACCTGCATTTCGACCAGGTGGTGGCTAACCTGGCTATCGACAAGGAACAGTTGCGTGCGCTCAATCCAATGTATCGACGCGATGTGATTCCGGCGAAAGCAAACAAGCCTTATCCACTGGTTCTGCCAAATTCGGTAATGTTGGATTTTGTTGAAAAAGACACTACAGTTCTGGCTTACGAACGCGAAAAATATTTTCCGAACAATACCTTGATAGATCCAACCACCAGTTCAGGCGGTTATTTTACTCCCGTTGATATTAAAGGAAAAGAAAAAGTGCTGTACACCGTGAAATCGGGTGATAATGTTGGTTTTATTTCATCGTGGTTTCATGTCCGGGCTTCCGACCTGCGTTACTGGAACAACATTAACCGCGATATCATTCGCGTGGGTCAAAAGCTGGCCGTTTATGTTCCCGAAGGACAAAAGGCAAGATATGAAAAGATCAACTCCATGAGTTTTGCTGAAAAGCAAGCTTCGATAGGTAAAACGGTTAAACCGGCCGAGCCGAAAAAGGTGGAACCGCTCGACCCGAACTATGTCTACCATACCGTGCGCAGTGGCGATACCATTTGGGATATTGCGAAACAATATGCAGGCATTTCTTCTGATGACATTATGAAGTTGAACAACCTGAGTAACGACCGTGGTTTGTATGTGGGGCAAAAGCTCAAAATCAAACGAAAAGGGTAGGCAATACTTTCAATTTTGTAAGTAGTATTGATATTGCTTTTGTCTGCTTCCTGCGGGCAGCTAGGGAGTAAATTTTCCTTTACCTTCGATTATTTCAAGGACCTCTTTTACCGGCAGCGCCTCAATTGTTAAGCCGTCTTTTCCTGTCATTGTTTTGGCAGCAAAAAGCGAATTTAAAATGGCTTCTTCGGTCGCTTCATTCACCGCCTCGAACAGCGGCGTAATTTTATCGTTTCGTAATTCCCTGTTTCCCACTAAGGTATTTTCTCCCGGGAAATAGGGAATGCGTAAATCTTCCGCCGTTGAAAAGGCGATCACATACTCGCCGCTTCCGTTCGAACCGCTTCCTCCGGTTTTTGCCAGTCCCAAGATTGCCCGTTTTGCAAGGCGTTTTAAGTTTCTTGCTGTTAAGGGAGCGTCGGTGGCGACTACGATCATACAGGAGCCATCGCCGGAATTCAACTGTTTACGCTCCTTTAATTCGTGGCCGACAGGCTTACCTGCAATGCTTAAATGACCGCCAAAATTGGTTTGAACCAGCACGCCAATCGTGTAGCCGCCTTTTTCTTTTGGCAAAACACGCGAGGCTGTTCCAATTCCGCCTTTGTATCCAAAACAAATGGTTCCCGTTCCGGCACCAACAGCGCCCTGTTCTACCGTCCCTGATTTGGCGTTAGTTATCGCTTCAATTACATGGTCTTTTGTTACATGTCGTCCCTGGATATCGTTTAAAGAACCGTCGTTGGTTTCCCCGACAATCGGATTGATGGATCGTACGTATTTTTTATTATCACCGCTGGAAAGCACATAATCGATTAAAGCATCAGCTGCAGTTGGAACCGATAACGTATTGGTGAGAATAATGGGCGTTTCTATTTCGCCAAGCTCTTCTACCTGCGAATAGCCGGTGAGTTTCCCAAATCCATTGGCAATATACATCGCAGCAGGAACCTTTTCCATAAATATATTTCCGTCGTGAGGAAGTACGGCAGTTACCCCGGTTCTTATATCGCTGCCCTCCATTATGGTGGTATGACCAACTTTTACACCCGCTACATCGGTAATCGCATTGTTCGCTCCTGTTTCATAAATCCCGGATATGATGCCGTAATCGCGGGGCAGTTTATTTTGTCCGAAGCAAACGGAACTAAAAAGCAAGAAGAGTATTAGAAGTTGTTTCATATTTTGAAATTGGCCACTTTATACGAAATATTGCGATGCAATAATGATCAGTATGATCGCCACAATTAATGCATAGCTCCAGGGACAAGCAAAGTTGAAAGTCCAGCCAGTTGATGTAATTTTGGGAACTGTTAAACGTGGATCTTTCCGGTTAAAATAAAAAACACCCCGCCAGTTAGCCGGATTTTTATGCATGGTGTCAAGCAACTCTTTTTCGATTTTTGATTTCATTGTTTTAAGGTAATGAACGAACGGCTATGTTTAAATTGAGATTCAAAATCAGCGCTTTGAGCCTGTGTTAATATATATGATATTCACCTTCATTCAGAGGTACAAAGAATTCTACTTTTCCACATTTGGGGCAAACATACAAGTCAAATGATTCTCGATTAATAAAAGCCTCAAATATATTTCCCAGAATTCCAATTTTAGGTCCTTCATGAAATTTGTATTCTCCTGAAAATATCATAGGCGCCTTGCACCTTAAGCAGTCAATTTGTCTTTTATTCTCGCTTAAATCTTTTATATCAATTACTTTTTGCTCTGACAGGCTGTAATTACAATTCCAGCATAACTCAAAATTGTCTTCGATCTCAGCTTTGCAATTGGGGCAGTTTTTCATCTTATTCCGTCGTATTTGTTTTAGTTCCAAAACTTATTTATCTGAATAAAAGTAATCATAATTCTTTGAAGAAAATCGTGGATGTTTGGTTAAAAGCTCACCGGAAGCCAAATGAAGGTTTAACCAAAAGTTTATTGATTGCCCGGAGTCCTAGTGAAGCTTTAAACGTTTGGTTAAACGTTCCCCCGGAGCAAAGTGAAGGCGTGGGTGTCTGTTTAAAGCATAAAAAAATGAAAGTTGAAGGCTTAACTGTTTGGTTATGGCTTCACCGGATATTATTCAGGCTTTAACCATTTGGTGATGGTTTTGATATTACCCCCTTCAAATAGTAAATGGAATTTTTGTCGCTCGTTTTCAAAAACAACTTTAAAGCCAGAATTATGAAGTTATTCGTGAAACTTTATCTGTTTCTACTCCAACCCGTACCGGGTTGTGGTGCTTTTCCCGATAAGGCCGTTACTACAATCTAACTCCTACGGAGTTTCTCAAATGGTATTATCGCGATAAAATCCTTTCCAATAATAAGCCCGGTAAGGGCTTGATTCTGGTAAAAAGCTATGTCCACAAAAGAAAAGGAATCCTGTAGGGATTCGGTCTCTGAATCCAGGTAAAATTCTTCCAGCTTCCAACTTCAAACCAGTTTCTACTGTTTCAACTTCAGTGGAATCTGCACATTAAACGATTCGCCTTTTGTGGTTGGATTAATGTTGATGATGGAACAGGCCGAATACAGTACCTGCGGATTTCCGGCATCGTCGATCAGCAATTGCGGGCGTTCCAGGCGATTCACTTTTAGGGTGTCGCCTGATTGCAGCACCAACTGCTTTTCCATAAAGAAGGGCTGTTCGGGCTTGGTCCACTTTAAACCATCTATCGATTCCAGGATAGCCAGACCCGGTTCCTGCCCCGTGATTTTACCCGAGAAGTCCTTAAATACCGCATAAAATTTTTGTTGCGTTTTGTGGTACCACACATAAGGATCTTCGGCACTGGCAATTTTCCCGTCTTCGGTTCTGATGTCGAAAATAATGTCATCGAGCGGAGTAAACGGCCCTGTTGGTGAATTGGAAAGCGCTACGCCATGTACGCCTCTCCAGTTCGGATCGTAAAGGTTGCCTTTAAAGTAAAGCAGGTATTTCCCGTCGGCAGGACGATAAGTCACCGAAGGGTTCACCACGATAATATTATCGGGTTTTGCCTGCGTTCCTTCTGGCGAAGGATCAACAATATTATCGGGTTTTACGCGAGTGCGAGGTGCCAAAATAGGAGCATCCGGCCGATTGAAGTTCCCGTTCATCAGGTCCTCGAAATTGTTAAACTCGATGACCGCAATTTTTTGATTTTGCTGAACGCGGTTACGTTTGTTTAGTTTCTCGCCGGGCGACCCGGGAGGCTGAACACCGGGATCTTTCGAGCCGATGTAATAGAGGTAATATTTACCGTTAAATTTTTTGATGTGCGGATTCGAAACCATTTGTGCATCCCAGGCGGCAGTATCGCCATCAAGAGCACGTCCGCGCAACACAATTTTCTGGAATTTGAAATCGTGATCGGGATAATCGGAAACGGCATACGCCAGTTTTGAATGCAGTACCCAGCCGTCAGTAAAAGCGGGGAGCGAATCGCCACATTCAAAAACATTGTAGATCATGTGGTATTTTCCATCGTCGCCCTTAACCACACTGCCTCCCCACACAAATCGATCGGGATCATTCAATGCCGATGGGCCAACCAGGATATTTCCCATTACGGTTGCATCGATCGGCTGAGCTTCAACCCTTATACTTTGTTCTTTTTTTTGTGCACAAGCCGCTGTAATTACCAGCAAACCTAAAATTCCGAAAAGTTTAAATTGTTTCATCTGTAATTTTAATAGCGTAACCTAATTACTAAAGTATGCTTCAGTATAGTACCTTTTAGAAATATGTCTCTGGTTTTCTTCTGTTGGAAAGAAACTCCAACTTTTAATATTATTGAATGTTCAGTTGCTTCTCCAGCGTTTTGATTTCTCCTTCAAGCTTCTTTTGTTTTTTGATGGCTTTCGAAAGTGCCAGTGCATCGCGAACAGCTTCCTTGTCGTACTTTTCCAGGATGATGTAATAATATTCGTCGCCCAGGAAAACAGCTTTTAAATTGCGGTCGACATGTTGGGCAATAAACTCTATTACGCCATTGTCCTTTCCATTTCGGTACGATACTTTTTCCCATTTTGCTTCCATAAAATCGCTGCGGTGATTGTCGGGGGTGCCGATTTCAATTTTATCGGTTTTGGCATCTTCGCCACTGTCGTACACCCGCAGCCCGGTGTGGTTCAGCCAGTGGTCGCCATGGTAGTTGCTGCTGAGGTACAGATCGCCCCGTTCATCCAAATGTACCTGAATGTACGAGCGGTCCCAGGCGCGTTTAAAGGTCTGGCGTTTGTGAATGTATTGCGTGTAGCGGTCGAACTCGGTTTTTTCCGTTACAAAATTCTTTTCCAGGTCGGCAATCGTCAATTTCAGCGAATCGAGTTCGGCCTCGGTGCGTCCGTAAACTTCAAAACGTACATCCTTTGCAATGTTATTGGCCGCATTAACCGAATACACAGCTTCAGGATAAAGCCTTGCAATGCTGTCGAGTTGCAGCAGTGCCTGCGTGGTATCCTGTTTTTCGAGCAGCAATTTTGCAGCTTCCAGTTTTACGCGAGCCTTGTCTTCGTCAGAAGGGCCGCAAGCAGTTACAACAATAATCAGTAGCAGTATAATATATAGAATTGCCTGTTTCATCGTCAAATGTTTTTCGCAAAAGTAGTATTTTAGCCCGAGTTGAACGAACGTGTCGCGTACTTTTAAGTGCCTAAATATGAATACCAACTCGATACAATTTTTTAATACTAATCCCGTTGACGTGCCCGGAGGTGCTGCGGAAATAATCCTGGCAGCCTGGCAGATCAGTAATTCCGAAAACATCGGAAAGATCATCCGGCTGGCTCACAATGTTGGGGCAAGTCAGGCATTATTTATACAAGGCGGCGAAAACCACCGGCTTTCTAAAATCAAAAAAACAGCAGGTTTTTCCTTCGATCAGCAAAACTGGAGTTTTTGTTCAGAAGAAGAATTTCTTAGCAATTACCTGCCGTATTACGATAGTGCTGCACTTGAAACCTGCGACGGAGCAACCAATATATTTACTACTCAACTACCGAAGAAAATCCTGTTGCTGGCCGGCAGCGAATCGCACGGAATTCCGGAGCACATTCTTGATAAAATCAATCATAAAGTAGTTATTCCAATGCCGGGTGGCTGCAAATCGATGAATGTTTCCAATGCACTGTCGGTGGCGGCTTTCGAATGGCTGCGGCAAACCAATTATTCGTTGTAGTTCATTATTGTTTTAATAAATTTTAATTCCATCGACAGTTTTCTTCCATTTGATAGATTTTTTCTACTTTAGCCGAAAATCAACGCGCCATGATCACTTTAACCCAATTGGAATATATTGTAGCTGTTGATACCCACAGGCACTTCGGTAAAGCCGCAGAGGCTTGTTTTATCACTCAGCCAACGCTTTCCATGCAAATCAAAAAGCTCGAAGAAGATATGGAAGTTATTATCTTCGACCGGAGCAAGCAGCCACTTATCCCAACCGATATTGGTCAACGCATCATTGAGCAGGCCAGAGTAGTTTTAAAGCAGTCTGAAGAGATCATGAATATTGTGAAAGATCATAAGCACCAGGTTTCTGGGATGTTGCGCATTGGCATTATTCCAACTCTGGCTCCTTATCTTTTACCGATATTTATTGGCGAGTACAAAAAGAAATATCCGAATATCTTTATAAAGGTTACCGAGGCAACTACCGAAAATATTATCAAGCTGCTGAATAAAGACCTTATTGATGTGGGCGTTTTGGTAACTCCGCTGAAAGAGGAGAAGATTATTGAAAAGCCGGTTTTCTACGAAGAAATGCTGATTTATGCCAACAGTCAGCACAAACTGCATACACAAAAAGAAATTACGCTTCAGGACATCGCCACACCGGAAATCTGGTTGTTGAGCGACGGGCACTGTTTTCGCGACCAGGTAGTTAATCTCTGTAATTACCTCGGAACGGCCGACAGCGAGTTGCCTTTCCACTTCGAAGCTGGTTCGCTGGAAACCCTGATGAATATCGTTGATCACGAAGGCGGACTGACGCTGATTCCTGAACTGGCAAAGGCTACCATGTCGAAAAGGCGTGCGTATAACGTGAAGAATTTTACCACTATCAAACCTTTGCGTGAGGTGAGTTTGGTTTATTCGCGGCATTTTGCGAAACATAAACTGATCAACCTACTTTGGAACGTTATGCGCGACGCAGTTCCAAAAGAAATGCAGGAAGCTGAACGCGGTACCATTGTGGAGTGGCGTTAAGGTGAATTTGGAGTTCGGAGTTTAGAGTTCAAAGTTGAAAGCTTTGCCGGAAAAACAGAAAACAGAGTTGGATAGAATGATTCAAAGCTCTGACTTGTAGCTTGCGGCTTGTAGCATGAAGCTCTGCCATCAAAAAACATTATTTCCATAAACCGATTTAATATTCCCTTAATTTTTCGTGTAATTTATGGCGAAATAAAATTTTTATATACCTTTGCGCCGCTAAAAGCGGATGTGGCGGAATTGGTAGACGCGCTAGACTTAGGATCTAGTACCTATGGTGTGGGGGTTCGAGTCCCTTCATCCGCACGACTAACCGCCGACCTTCCTTTTTTGGTAAGGCTTGGCGGTTTTAATTTTTTGAAAGCGATTAAAATTATACGATAATGAACATTACCAGGGAAAATATCGACAATGTAAATGCAGTGATCAACATTGCCATTGAAAAAGCCGATTACGCAAAACAGGTAGAGGACGTGTTGAAAGATTACCGTCAGAAAGCATCGATTCCGGGATTCCGTCCGGGAAAAGCACCAAAAGGCCTTATCCAGAAGAAATTTGGTATGGGTGTGCTGGTGGAAGAAGTAAACAAGTTGCTTTCACAAAACCTGTCGAAATATCTGGTTGATGAAAAACTGCCAATTTTGGGCGAGCCGCTTCCAAACGAAGAGCGTCAGGCTGCTATCGATTGGGAGAAAGATGAAGATTTTACCTTTACTTTCGATGTTGCTTTGGCACCCGAAATCAGCGTTGCACTCGACAAACGCAACAAATTTAAATACTATAAAATTGCGGTTTCCGATGAAATGATCGGACAGCAGGAAGAAATGGCTGCATCGCAATTGGGACAGAATGTTCCGGCTGAAGTAGCTAAGGAAGACAGCTCGGTACGCGGAAATTTTGTTCAGCTCGATGCTGAAGGAAACGAAGTGGAAGGCGGAATTGCTCCAGAAGGTGTTTTGCTAGCTGTTGACAAAATTAAAGACGAAGAAGTTAAAAACGCTTTTGTTGGTTGTAAAAAAGACGACGTGATCATTTTCGATCCGGTTAAAGCTTTTGATAACCGTCACGAAGTGGGGCACATGCTCAATATTTCGCACGAACAGGCTGATGAGTTGAACAGCGAATTCCGCTTTACGGTTACTGAAATTCTTCAGTTCGAAAAAGCTGAATTAAATGAAGAGCTTTTCAAACAACTGTACGGCGAAGATACCGAGGTGAAAACCATCGAGGATTTCAGAGCTAAAATCAAAGAAGACCTGGCTAACAGCCTGGTTTATTCTTCGGAACACAAATTCGCTTTGGACACCCGCGATGCGCTGGTTGAAAAAGTAGCCATGGAATTGCCTGAAGAATTTTTGAAACGTTGGTTGATCGCTGTTAACAAGGAATTGACCGTTGAGCAGGTAGAAAATGAATTCGACAGCTTCATCCTCGATCTGAAATGGCAGTTGATCAAAGACTCGATCTCTAAAGAAAACGAGATTAAAGTTACTCCTGAAGAAGCCGATGAATTTGCAAAACGTTTGGCTTTGGCACAATTCCAGCAGTACGGAATGTACGATGTGCCGGAAGAGCAACTCGAGTCGTTCGCAAAAATGATGATGGATAAACCTGAGGAGCAGGAAAGAATCTACAAAAAGGTTCACGAAGACAAGGTGATTGCTTTGGTAAAAGAAAAAGTGACACTCGACGAAGAGGAAGTATCTCAGGACGAATTCAATAAAATGATGCAATAGGCGGAAAACGCTTATTTCACATTCATGAAACGAGCACATTTAATCACTGATTTTAATCTTGGTGTAAGAAGTGCGAGTTACATGTGATACCAAAGGTTACATTAATTGTAATCACATGAAATAAATTCTGCTGAAGCTAGCAGCAAGAAACTTTTTTATAACTTTGTGAGGTACACAAGTGCTTTACAAAGTTATTTTTTTAAGTATTGACTATGAATAATCAAAACGAATTTCAAAAATATGCAACCAAGCATGCCGGAATCAGCAGCATGACCATGCATAAATATACTTCAATGTACGGAGCGTATATCTCTCCTACTATTATAGAAGAACGCCAGTTGAACATAGCTTCAATGGACGTTTTCTCGCGTTTGATGATGGATCGTATCATCTTTTTGGGTGTACCGATCGACGACACTGTTGCCAATATTATTCAGGCGCAGTTGTTGTTCCTCGAATCAACCGACCCAAGCAAGGATATTCAGATCTACTTTAACTCGCCGGGAGGTTCGGTTTATGCAGGTTTGGGAATTTACGATACCATGCAGTACATCACTGCCGACGTTGCAACCATCTGTACAGGAATGGCCGCATCGATGGCTGCCGTGTTAATGACTGCCGGAACAAAAGGAAAGCGTTCGGCACTGAAGCATTCACGCATCATGATCCACCAGCCAATGGGAGGTGCTTCGGGGCAGGCTTCTGATATTGAGATTACGGCACGCGAAATCAAGAAAATCAAAAACGAATTATACACCATCATCGCCGAACATTCGGGACAAACTTTCGAGCAAATCGAAAAAGACTCGGATCGAGACTACTGGATGACATCGCAGGAAGCGCTGGAATACGGTATGGTTGATGAAGTATTAGTACGGAACGGTAAATAATGGCGGATAAAAAAAATATGGATAAGTGCTCGTTCTGCGGAAGGGAAAAGAACGAGGTGAACCTGCTTATTGCAGGTATCGACGGGCACATCTGCGACCGCTGTGCTGACCAGGCACATTCTATCATCCAGGAAGAGGTGAAAACCAACAATAAATTTGATCTTGACGGTATTAAATTGTTAAAGCCGAAGGAGATCAAAGAATTTCTGGATCAGTATGTAATTGGTCAGGACAGGGCGAAAAAGATTCTGTCGGTTTCAGTGTACAACCACTACAAAAGGTTGACGCAGCATGTTAGCGACGATGAAACCGAAATCGAAAAATCAAATATTATTCTGGTAGGAGAAACGGGAACCGGTAAAACACTTTTGGCAAGAACCATTGCCCGAATGTTGCATGTTCCGTTTACGATTGTCGATGCCACCGTATTGACCGAAGCCGGTTATGTGGGCGAAGACATCGAGAGTTTGCTGACACGTCTGTTGCAGGCTGCCGATTACAATGTGGAAGCAGCAGAACGGGGGATTGTTTTTGTTGACGAGATCGATAAAATTGCCCGTAAATCGGATAATCCTTCCATCACCCGCGATGTTTCGGGAGAAGGAGTTCAGCAAGGACTACTGAAATTGCTCGAAGGTTCAATTGTGAACGTACCGCCGCAAGGAGGTCGTAAACACCCGGAACAAAAACTGATTCCTGTTGATACAAAGAACATACTGTTTATCTGCGGTGGTGCATTTGACGGAATCGAACGCAAAATTGCCAATCGCCTGAATACAAAAGTTATTGGTTACAGTGCTGCCAAAGAAGTTGATCGCATTGAGCGCGAAAACCTGTTGCAGTACGTTTCGCCTCAGGATTTGAAATCGTTTGGGTTGATTCCGGAGATCATTGGGCGTTTGCCGGTATTGGCCAACCTCGATCCGCTGGATAAACACACATTGCGAAATATTCTTACCGAACCTAAAAACTCGGTGATCAAGCAATACAAAAAGCTGTTCGATATTGATGGTATCGAACTAACGTTTGATGAAGAAGCTTTGGAATATATTGTTGACAAAGCCATCGAGTTTAAACTGGGTGCCCGTGGACTGCGTTCGATCTGCGAAAACATAATGAACGATGCCATGTTCGACATGCCTTCAGAGGAAGTCGATCACCTGGAGATCAATAAAGAATATGCCGCAGATAAGCTTGATAAATCGAGTTTACAGCGACTGAAAGCAAGTTAAAAAACAACAATATAAGCCGGGCATTTTGTCCGGCTTTTTTATACATGCAAATCACAGGAACCATATTAACCGGAGGGCAGAGCAAGCGAATGGGCAGCGACAAAGCGCTTTTGCAGCTCGAAGGAAAGACTTTGTTGAAACGAGCTGTCGATCTTTGTTCCGGATTGTGTGAAGAAATTCTGATCAGCTCCAATAATCCGACGCACCGGATCGAGAACTTACGAAGGATCGAAGACGAGGTTGCAGATTGCGGCCCGATTGGCGGGATTTATACTTGCCTGAAACACTCGGCAAACGACTGGAACTTTGTTCTAAGTGTTGACGCCCCATTCGTTCAGCCTGATTTTATTCAATTTCTGAAAAACAAGACTGATCAATTTGATGCTATTGTTCCGGTTCACGATGGCAAAAAAGAACCCTTGATCGCCATGTATCACAAAAATGCTTTACCGCAAATTGAGGCGCAGATTAAAGCAGAAAACTACAAGTTGCATTTTCTTTTACAGGAGTTGAATACCAATTTTGTAGATGCAACAGAATGGCTCGTGAGATATCCTGAGTTGTTTCGTAATTTAAATGCTCCTGAAGATCTTTTGTATTAATCAGCAAACTAGCCGAATTCTGAAATACTTTCCAGGCGGCTTTTATCTACGATTAGTATATCCTTCCCAAATATTTTAATGATGTTATCCTTTCGAAATTCGGATAAAGTCCGGATAACATTTTCGGTTGTCATCCCAATATATTCAGCAATTTCGCGGCGCGAGATGGGCAATTCAAATTCGTCACGTTCGTAAATATAGTTGGCAAAATACAGGAGAACGTGAGCAACCCTCCCTTTTAGTTGTTTTCGCCGTATGATGAGGTTTTCGATAATAATTTTGTCGGTGGCCTCACTAATTCGTACCATCATGTCCATCGTGAACATCGCATTTTCCTGCGCCTTGTTTTTTACCACATTCAGATCCAGGACACAAACGGTAGAATCTTCAAGGGCGGTTACAGAATACATGTGAACTTTGGATGAGAAAACACTCAATAAACTCACAAAATCAAACGGTTTCGAGAAACTGATGATCTGATCTTTTTGTTCGCCAGACGATTTGGAGAGCTTCACCAGGCCTTCCTTCATATACAGAAAATCGTCGATGGGATCTCCTTCATTCAGAATGCGCTGCCCTTTTGTGTAGGTCCGTTCCTCCTTTATGTCACAAATGTCGAAAAGCTCATCCTCGGAAACATGTGAAAAGAATAAGTTTTTCAGCTGACATTGTTCACAGCTACATTTAGGTGTTTTGTAGTTCATATCTGTACTGGCCTTAGCCCTACTAAAGTACCAAATTCTTATGATATTTATTAGATAGTGATAATTATCATAAGGCTCTAAAAATCATAAGTCTTGCCGGCGGGTAACTTTAGATGCAATAAAACTATCAAACTATGAAGCGAATTGTAATACTTGGCGCCGGTACTGCCGGAACAATGATGGCCAATAAACTGCGGAATTCACTCGACAGGGAGGAATGGGATATCACAATTGTGGATCAGTTTAAGACCCATTATTATCAGCCGGGATTTTTATTCATCCCCTTTGGCATTTACAACAAACAGGATGTGATCAAGCCAAAATCGGACTTTATTCCGGCCGGGGTAAAAATGATCTATTCGAAAATTGATAAGATTGAGGCCGAAGCGAATAAAGTGGTTCTTGATGGCGGCCAGGTATTGAATTATGATTTTTTGATTGTAGCTACCGGAACAAAAACAGTTCCTTCTGAAACACCCGGACTTCAGGATAAATTGTGGTACAAGGAGATATTTGATTTTTATACAGTTGAAGGCGCAATGGCGCTTCAGAATTTCTTTAAAGGCTGGGAAGGAGGAAAGCTGGTAATGGCCATTACCGAGTTGCCTTACAAATGCCCGGTTGCGCCACTAGAGTTTGTCTTTCTGGCCGATGCCTATTTTACTGAAAAAGGAATCCGGGATAGAGTTGATATCACCTATGTAACGCCCATGCCGGGTGCTTTTACGAAACCGATTGCAACTAAGATGTTGTCGGAATTACTGGCAGAAAAAAACATCAAGGTTGTTCCTGATTTCTACATCGAAAGAGTGGACAACGACAACAAGAAGTTGATTTCCTACGACGAGAATGAAATTGATTTTGATGTGCTGACGGTTGTCCCTGTGAATATGGGGGATGAAATGATTGAACGAAGTGGCTTAGGCGACGACATGAATTTTGTGCCTACCAACAAGCACACTTTGCAGTCGGTAGCACACGAAAACATTTTTGTATTGGGCGATGCAGCTAACATTCCTACCTCGAAAGCAGGATCGGTGGCGCACTTTGCAGCAGAAATTCTTTTCGAGAACCTGATGAGCGCTATAGAAGGTCGGCCCTTGCAGGCTATGTTTGACGGACATGCCAATTGTTACATAGAAACAGGACATGGTAAAGGAGCATTGATTGATTTTAACTACGATACAGAACCGCTGCCCGGCACTTTCCCGCTTCCGGGAATCGGACCCTTTGGTTTGCTGAAAAATACGAAAATCAACCATTACGGAAAGGTGATGTTCCGCTGGATCTACTGGCACATTTTGCTCAAAGGAAAGGAAATGCCGATAGAACCACACATGACAATGGCCGGTAAGAAAAAGGTGAACTAATAGAAAAGGAGCCTGATAATGGAAGAAAATACATTACAAGCAGAAATAGCCCAACTGAATCAGAAAGTGGATTTGTTGCTGGAATATGTAAACCAACAGCGTCTAAAAACAAATCAACTAGAAGATCTTATTGCCGATATATCGATAGTTGGGAAAGATATGTACGACACAGCAGTTGAGGAACTGGATAACCGAATGGTGCATCTCGATCTGGATGAGGTTAAAGGACTAATGTTAAGGATACTCCGGAACATTGACAACATGAACAAGTTTCTGGAAATGTTTGAAAGCATTAACGATCTTATAAAAGATGCCTCTCCGATTCTGAACGAAGTGATTATCGATTTCACTAAAAAACTGAATGAACTTGACCAAAAAGGCTATTTCGAATTCTTTGCAGAAGCCGGAACAGTTATCGATAATATTATAGCGCATTATAAACCTGAGGATGTTCGCGAACTGGCTGATAATGTGGTCACGATCATGGAAACAGTACGTTCGGCAACTCAACCTGAAATGATGACTGCCCTTAATAACGGGCTAAAAATTTACGGCAGTATGGAAATGAATAATGTTCCCGAATATTCAATCATTAAAGTAATGCGCGAAATGAATCAACCGGAAATGAAACGCGCGCTTGGATTCTTTGTAACCTTTATGAAGAACATGGCGGCTGAAACCAATAAAAATAACACTTAAAATATGAACTATGGCTGAGAAGAATTTAGCAGGAAAAACAGTTGAAGTAACCGAAGAAGGTTACCTGGTAAACACCGGAGATTGGTCGAAGGAAATTGCGGCCGAGATGGCAAAAGAAGACGGCATTGAATTGACCGACAAGCACTACGAGGTATTGGATTATCTGCGCAAAGAACAGGCTGCAGGTGCTACACTTACCATTCGGAAAGTAGGAAAATCGGGTATCACTGATATCAAAGGATTGTATCAGTTGTTCCCGGGCGGACCATTGAAATTGTCTTCTAAATATGCTGGCATACCAAAACCAGCCAGTTGTGTTTAAAACCAAAATCCGGAAATTATGACTGAAGTAAAGGAAACTCCTTTAAAAAAAGTATTGATAATTGTAGCCAAAGCCAATATTGAGGATGTGTATGCAGGCTTGATCATGGCGAACGGTGCAGTTATGGAAGGTATTGAGGCGAAACTGTTCTTTACATTTTTCGGCCTGGATGCCATTACCAAAAAGTACATGAATAAACTGCATACATCAACGGTTGGTAATCCTGGAATGCGCATGCCGGGTGGTCTTCCGTTTCCAACTTTGCTGGGCGCAATTCCTGGTGTGGAAGCGGGTGTTTCTGCCATGATGAAAAAGCAGATGGATGAACTGGACGTTCCGCCGGTTGATGAGTTTTTGGATATGATCACCGCCGGAGGTGGAGAAATATACGCCTGTAAAATGGCAGCAGATATGTTTAAGCTTACCAAAGATGATTTGAGTGACCATGTTGAGGCAATTATTACGGTAGGAGACCTGTACGCAATGTCAGGTGGAGAAGGGACTCAGATTATTTTTACCTAGCTTAATCATTCCAAGGGGGGTAAACGTCATTCATTTATGAGTGGCGTTTTTACTTTAATCCCATGCAGGAAGAATGCACTTCGAGCTTCTCCCCGAGATTAACTCATCAAAATCATCCAGACTTTGTTGCATTATTTTCGAGTCTTCTTTATGACAGGTAAGACAGGCACCGGCAGTAAGAATTCGTTGTTGCTGATCGATGCTGAAAGGGAAAACATTCGATCGGGTTGAAACTTTGCCTTCGCGGGTTTGAAGAAAGTCGATCCAGGCATCAGCCGGCAGCCCGTCGTTCGGATCGCTTTGATACAGCGCCTTGAATTTCCATTTTCCTTTCCCGTTTTCAATCACGTATTTTAATTCACCTTCGCCATAACCCAAAGCCAGCGAACTGTTGTGGCAGCTAACACAGCTTCTTCCTTTTGCTGAAGTGGTATGTGGTGCAGCCGGCGCATACAGGCGGTGAAAGATGGTAGCATCATTTTTATCTCCGGTGTACGAATGCAGGTCGATGGTCATGATCATGCCCGGAAGTACCGGTATAACTTCGGTTTTTTCTTTTGTTTTTCGAATGCCCAGCGTAGGCAGTTTGGCATTGTACTCGCCAATGTATTCCACCCAGCTGCCCGGCTTTTCGCGATTTTCAATCATGTTGTAACCGCGTTCATTAGCGTCATACTCGTTATGGCAACCGATGCAGGTGGGTGCCCACGAAGTATGGCAGCTTGAGCAGGCCAGGCTCGAGTGCGCATTGTCTCTGGAGCATACTTTTGCCGGCGCTTTCATAGTCATTTTCCTGCCGCTGTTTTTAGTAAGAAAGAAAACAGAATCGTTTTCGATGTAGGTATTGATCAATGCACGATTATGTTTTTCGGTAATCAGGAATGTTTTATTCGCAATGTTTCCAAAGCGAAGTGCAGCAATTTTGGCCGATTCATTATCCAGGTTTTCAGCCGTGATTGTTCGTGGTTCACCATTAAAATGGCAGTCGGAGCATTGCACATCCTGCTGATCTTCCTGGTGGGCGTAATGTGTTCCGTCGCCCATTACTTCGTACGAATGATGACAATCGATGCATTCCAGACCAAGTTCGTGGTGTACATCCGCTGGTTGTTTTACAAATACGCGTTCATCTTCAATCAAGCGGTAGTTCGTTGAGTCGGGCATTTCGCTCGCAAGCAAAGTAGTTTCGTGCCAGCCTTCGTAACTGGTCGAAATTCTTCCCGAACGGCTGTGGCAGCCAAAACAATGGTTGTTTGTAATTTTCAAACTGATCTCGGGATGCGATTTTAATATTTCGCCATTGTTCGCTGCCAGCGCTTTTTCTGCTTCCGGACTGTAATTCAGGTGGCAGGCCAGGCAACCTCCACCCCGGCTGAATTCATTAATCGGACCCAATTCTGTTTTTGGATTTCCGAGGTGGCAACGCACACACAAATTTCGCAGGTGTTCATCGGCCGGTGAATCTGCGAGTTCATAAATTGAAGTCAACAGATCAGGATTATCCTGTTCGTTAAAGGTAAATCGGTCAACACTGATCATCCCGCTGAGTGTGGCCATCAAGCCTGTGGGAACACGCTCCACAATTTCAGGGTGACACTGCGTTGTTCCGCACGAAAGTTTAGCTGTGGAAAGATTCCCGGGAATCAGAATCATATTGTTGTGCGACTGATTTTTGTCGGTTGCAAATGGATTGCCGCCGTGGCACGAAATACAGCCGATTGCTTCAGCCGAATGAGAGTCGGTGAAACCATGGGTTTCGGTGTGGCAGGCCAGACAACTTTCTTTTCTTCCCTGGATGACCGGTGAATTTAAAGCTTCATTTAATGTAAAATCAGGAGCGAAATCCACACGTGGTGTTCTGAAATTATGCAGAACACTGGTTTTGTATTCCTGGCTCCACGGCCTAGTCAACTGCCAGCTTTCTCCTCTAAAAAACAGGCCTATTAAGGTAAGTATGGCATATAAACCTGTAAACAGCAGCAGGCTGCGTTTGCTGATGAGCATGGTTTTTCCGGCTGCGGAATTGCTTAAATATACCAGGATCAAAACGACCAGAAATAACAGAAGCGACCAAGCCGGATGTTGCAACCAGTGCAGAATTTCCTGGAAGCCCACAAAGTACCATGGCCCTTTAACCGCCGGATTGATATTATCGTGCAGTGGTGCGCTTAGGAAATAGCTGATCACAAAAGTGGCAAGTGTTGAAACCACAAAGTCCATAACCGGAGGCCAGAATTTGCGGCTGTGTTCTACCATGGCAATGGCTATAAAAACCGTAAAAGTGGCAATGTGGTGTACGTAGATTAACTGGTAGCTTTCCGGTGAGCCCAACAATGAATAAGCCAGTGACTCACCAATTAGCGGAATGCGTTCGGAAAGTGTTTGAAGTATCTGGCGGGCCTGGACACTGTCGGCATCGCCTTTTAATAAAAAGCCGGTGATCATGGCCAGGAAAATGATCAGCAGCGAAAGACTCAGCCGAAAAGCGATTCCGGGTTTCAGTCCAATTTTCATTTTGTGGTGAAAATGGTCGTAAAGGTGGATCAGGCTGAGAATAAGAAAAAACTGAGAACTCCAGTAGTGATAATTTCTTATGAACGACGCCCACGGATTGCTGACCATAATGGTACTGACGCTCAAATACGGATCTTTAGCATCAAACGGAATAGCCAGCATGACACCGGATAACAGAACCAACCAGAACATGGCAAGTGCGTATGTTCCAAAAGTGGTTTTATTTTTCTTCCGTTTCATTTTAGCCATTTATTGTGATGTTGTTTCCATCTTCCGATATGGTGGACGGGACCACTTTCAGATTTTTATAAGCAGGGCCTTTCAATACGTTCCCCTGTAAATCGTATTGCGAACCATGACAGGGACATACAAAGTGGTCGCCTTCCAGTTTATCGATTTTGCAGCCTAAATGTGTGCAGTGTGCAGAATATACAGTGGTAGTGTTATTTTTTGTTACAATAATATAATCAGCACTGAAGGCAATTTCCTTATTTCGGTTAAACGGCAATGTAAGGCTTTTCTGTTTTACAGCTTCCAGATGATTCAGGGTAAGTTTGTTCCATATAAAGGCAAAAAAGGAGACCAATCCAACGGCACCAATCCTCAAAAAAGTTCTCCTGCTTCTCATAATCTTAAATTAATACAAGCAAATATGAGATAAATTGCCAAGATTTGAAACCTGACACACCACTTTTCAATCTGATTTCGGTGGCTTCCATAACAGTAATTCTCACAATTTCAAGCCCTTTTGCGCTTGTTCAACTCAGACAGGAGGGACCTCTAATTTGGAAACAGACCAGATATGTTATGGAGCATTTGTTCTATTTAATACTTTTTTGTCTCATTTGTTATTTTGTGATTGATGGATTGTAATTATTTGTTTAAAAGTCTGTAAAAGAATGATATAAAACATAACAAAATGAGCAAAAGATCGTTAAATTCGCCCTCGAAACTGTGCTGCAACTTGCTTATTTTTAATGTTTTCAAATAGGAGTATGTCATCGTTGTTCTCTAAAAAGCTTTTTATATTTGCAGCCAATAATCTAGAGATGTAGATACGTAGAAACGTGTATTTTATAGGTCAGTTCTTCTGATCCCCGAATAAGATCAGTTTCTTTTACAACAATAACATTTTACGAATGAAGACCAGAAGGGATTTTATTAAAATTTCAACAGCCGGTGCCGGAGCAGTAGCCTTAAGTTATAAGGCTTTTGGTTCGAAAGGTTTTGGCCTTTTCGAATCGAATTCGGTCGACCCGGTGAGTGATGAAGACCTCACACCTTATCCAACTTATTGCGAGGTATGTTTTTGGAAGTGTGCAGGCTGGGCTTATGTCGATAAAAGTGGTAAAATCAGAAAGGTGCTTGGTAACCAGGATGATCCGCATTGTAACGGCCGTTTGTGTCCGCGTGGAACAGGTGGTGTTGGAATGGTTTACGATAACGACCGTCTGAAAAAACCGCTGATCCGCGAAACACGCAAGGATGGAAGCCAGTTTTTCCGCGAAGCAGAATGGGACGAAGCACTCGACCTGGTAGCTTCCAAAATGAAAGAGGTAAAGGAAAAGTACGGTCCTGAAGCATTTGGCTTGTTCAACCACGGAACACCGGGTGGGCAGTTTCATCACCTGTTAAAAGCTTATGGTTCGGAAAGCAATGCCGAGCCTGCCTTTGCTAACTGTCGTGGACCGCGTTCTTCGGCTTTCTTTTCAACCTTTGGAGCCTATGTTGGATCGCCCGAAAATACCGATATCCGTGACACCAAATGCCTGGTGCTGATCGGATCGCACATTGGCGAGAACATGCATAACTCGCAGGTTCAGGAAATGTCGGAAGCCATTGACAACGGTGCTACGATTATAACCGTCGACCCGCGGTTTTCAACTGCAGCAGCACACTCGCAACACTGGTTGCCCATTAAACCGGCTACCGATATCGCGCTTTTACTGGCCTGGATCCATGTGCTGGTTTACGAAGAACTGTACGATAAAGACTTTGTTGAAAAATACACTTTCGGGTTGGAATACCTGAAAGATCATGTTAAGAATTTTACTCCTGAGTGGGCTTATGGAATTACAACCATCGAGCCTGAAAAGATCAGGGAAACAGCACGTGCAATGGCAGGTGCCGCTCCTTCGGTTATTGTTCACCCGGGACGTCATGTGGTTTGGTATGGCGACGATACCCAACGCGAGCGTGCAATGGCTATCTTAACTGCATTGCTTGGTGCCTGGGGAAAACGAGGTGGTTTTTATTTCCCTGAAGGTGTTTCTGTACCAGCATTTCCGCATCCGCATTTCCCGGAACCGGAATGGACCTGGAAAGATTGGAACGAAGGAAGGTATCCGTTGGCAACAATGGGAATTACTACCGAATTGCTGAAAGCATCTATTCCGAGATACAATTACAAACACCAGGTAAAAGCATGGCTGGTAGCAGGTACCAACCTGCCGCTATCGATGCCGGATAAACCATTGTTCAAAGAAGCCGCAGCAGCTGTTGAGTTTATTGCCGTTATGGATACCATGCCGATGGACATAACCGGATACGCCGATGTAGTGTTGCCCGAAGCAACTTACCTGGAGCGTTACGATGTGATCCGTTCGGCACCTAACCGGGAGCCAAACATTGCGTTAAGAATGCCGGCTATCGAGCCAATGTACGATTCGAAACCGGGATGGTGGATCGCCAAACAAATTGGTGAGCGTTTGGGCTTGCACGATTACTTCAATTTTGACGATTATTCTGAAGTAATTGACTGGCAACTGAAACAACTCGGAACTTCACTGGAAGAAATGAAGAAAATCGGGGTGAAGAAATTCCCGAGAAAGAGTGGCCCCTTGTACATGGGCGATAACGAAGATTTTACGTTCAACACCAACAGTGGTAAAATAGAATTGTATTCTACCGATTTTGCTGATCATGGTTTCGATGCGATGCCAAAGTTCACCAAACATCCGGAACCGCAACAGAATTTTTACCGCTTAATATATGGCCGCGCGCCAATGCACACCTTCAGTCGTACCTCAAATAATCCGAATCTTTCCGATCTGATGAGCGAAAACAGCGTTTGGGTGAATCCAAAGGTTGCCGACTTATGGGGATTGAAAAAAGGACAGGAAGTGTGGCTGAAAAACCAGGACGGACATGTGACTTCGTTCCCGGTAAAAGTGCGTGTAACCGAACGAATTCGTTGGGATTCGGTTTACATGGTACACGGTTTCGGACATAAAAACAAAAAACTTTCGCGTGCTTTCGGAAAAGGAGCCAGCGACACTGAAATGATCACAAACGTGGTGGTTGATCCGATTATGGGTGGAACCGGCATGAGAGGAAACTTTATAACATTTTTAACTGAAGAACCTGCACGGGAAGAAAAGGAGGTTAAAGCATGAGGTATGCAATGGCGATCGACACCAAAAAATGTGTCGGATGTGGCGACTGTGTAGTGGCCTGTCAAACTGAGAATAATGTACCGCACGGCTATTGCCGCGACTGGATCGTGGAAAGTGTGGATGGAACCTATCCAAGTTTAAGCCTGGAATTCCGTTCTGAGCGTTGTAATCACTGCGATAACTCACCTTGTGTGCGTTGCTGCCCAACCGGTGCAAGTCATATCGAAGAAGGTGGAATTGTTACGGTTACCCATCATAAATGTATTGGTTGCGGTGCCTGTATTCAATCTTGTCCTTACGATGCACGTTATTCGCATCCTGAAGGATATGTTGATAAATGTACGTTCTGTTTGCACCGTGTTCAAAAAGGACAAAGCCCAGCTTGTGTTGATGTTTGTCCGACCAGGTGTTTACATTTCGGCGATCTCGACGATCCGAACAGCGATGTTTCACTGGCGATAAAAGACCGTAAATGGAAAACGCTGGCTCCTGAAGCCGGTACTGATCCACAACTGTATTTTCTTACTTAATGTAGATGTAATAAAGTGATAGATTACAGAATTAATATAGCGGTTCAATCGAACATACTCACCCTGATCGTGACTACGTCACAATCGTCCCTCTCTACAGGTAGAGAGGGAGAAGAGGGAGAGTCAATAACTTGTATAAACGACTTTAGGTCCTAAAAAATAATAATTTATGAAGGAAGAATTATTTGTAAGCGGACGAAATATTCCAAATATCGATCCATACCTGAATATCTGGCACTGGCAGATTCCACTTTATTTGTTCTTAGGTGGTTTGGCTGCCGGGATCTTATTTTTTGCCGGATACTTTGTAGTAAGAGGTAAAGAAAAGGAAATGCAGACTACCGTTAAGTGGGCGCCAATTCTTGCTCCAATCGCACTGATACTCGGCTTGTTTGCCCTGTTTCTCGATTTGAAACACAAACTCTACTTTTGGCAACTGTACACCACCATCCGTCTGGAATCGCCGATGGGTTGGGGAGCCTGGACTTTGATGATCATCACGCCATTATCGTTTGTTTGGGTAGCCAGTTATATGAAGGAATTAGTACCCGGGTGGCACTGGAAATTCGATTTTCTTGAAAAATTCGAAGCCTGGGTCATCAAAAACAGAGTTGGTCTTGCCTGGATCATGATGATCTATGCGATTATCCTCGGAGTTTATACTGGGATATTGCTTTCGGCGTTCAACGCCCGACCTTTATGGAATACATCCATTTTAGGGCCGCTTTTCCTGGTTTCCGGTTTTTCTACGGGGCTTGCTACTATCATCTGGATGAGCAAAGATGCGAACGAACGAAAAGTATTAAGCCGGATTGACCTGGTATTTATCTTTATCGAACTATTCCTGATCATTCACCTGTTTATGGGATTTTTGGCCGGATCGCAAACTGCAATCGAAGCTGCGAATCTTTTCCTCGGAGGTGAGTTTACGGTAAGTTTCTGGGTGTTCGTGGTATTGATCGGATTGATTTTACCTGCCGTATTTGAAACCATTGAAATATGGGGAATTCATGTGCCAAAATGGTTGCCACCGGCAATGATCCTGTTTGGTGGATTTATGTTCCGTTTTATCATGGTGGAAGCCGGACAGATAACACGCTATTTATATTAAAAACATTATAAGATTGAATTATGAGTACTGATAAAGCTGTAAACGGTCAACCAAAATACATCAATCCTTATTTGGGAGGAGTTTTGCTTGGTCTGCTTATTCTTGCAACTGTATTTGTTACCGGGCGCGGTATTGGAGCCAGTGGTGCAATTAAAAGTGCTGTGGTAACTACATCGAATACTGTTGCTCCGTCAGCAACACAGTCAAACGCATACATGGGAAAATTTGTCAGCGACGATCATTCGCCAATGTATACCTGGTTGGTCTTTGAATCACTGGGAGTATTGCTGGGAGGATTGTTGTCGGGATTGATATTTGGTCGTGTTGGCAAATTCAGAACCGATAACGGCCCGCAAATTACCAGCAAAAAGCGCTGGATTCTGGCAATAATTGGGGGTGCGCTATTTGGTCTTGGCAGTCAGTTTGGCCGCGGATGTACCAGTGGAGCAGCTTTGAGTGGAACTGCGACATTTGCCCTGGGAGGAGTAATCGTGATGTTCGGAATTTTCGGAACCGGATATATCATTGCCTACTTCTTCAGAAAACTTTGGATATAGAAGAAAGTTGGCAGTAGCAGTTGGCAGTTTCCAGTGGCTAATCTACTGAGAACTGAGACTGAGACTGAAAACTAAGACTGAGAAAATATGACTTATCATTTTATACATAGAACATTCAAAAACATTAAAATATGGGACCTTTAATTCCTAACGGCATAATTGGAGAAGGCTGGGATTTTGTAATCGCAATTTTAATCGGAATCGCTTTTGGGTTTATTCTTGAAGCTTCAGGATTTTCTTCATCGAGAAACCTGGCCGGTGTATTTTACGGTTATAATTTTGTAGTGCTTCGCGTATTTTTTACTGCGCTTATTGTAGCCATGGTTGGCCTGATGTATTTCGATTACTTCGGTTGGCTCGACCTTTCAAAAATATTTATCCTTCCTACTTACCTCGGGCCTATGATAGTTGGAGGTATAATAATGGGATTTGGATTTATAATCGGCGGTTACTGCCCGGGAACCAGTTTTACGGGTATTGCAATAGGTAAACTCGATGCACTGTTTTTTACCGTAGGGCTTTACCTGGGAATCATGGGATTCTCGCTGGCTTTCCCGCTATTCGAAGGATTTTACAACAGTGGTTCAATGGGAAATATCACCTTAACAGAACTTACCGGAATTCCTGCACCTTATTTTGCCATGGCTTTTACCGTTGTGGCGCTGGCGGCATTCTGGGGAACCATGTTTATTGAAAAACGTGTACGTAAAAATATGAAGCAATATAAATTCTAAGATGATGAACAGAAATTATATTTTTCTCACAATTCTAATGCTTGTACTGGCCGGAGGAACGCTCTTCCTTTCAATGAATGATGAGCCCGATCAAATCGATCCGAAAGTGCTTTTGGAGGAAATGATTCAGCCTACAAGATATGTTTCTACCGATCAGGTAGCTAAAATGCTCATCCAGGGCGATCCTTCGTTGATGTTGATTGATGTTCGCAGCGAGGACGATTATAGTTATTATACCTTACCCGGTGCAGTAAACATTCCACTCGATAGCTTGCTGGTTAACGGCAATCTTTCGTACCTGGGAATGCCCGGGACTAAAGTTGTTTTTGTTTCCAACGACGATATTAAAGCCGATCAAATGTGGGTACTCACCAAACGCTTGGGTTACAACAGTACTTATGTTCTGAAAGGTGGAATTAATTGCTGGATGCAAACCATTATAGAACCGCAGCGACCAAGTGATGATGCACCTGCTGTCGATTTTGAAACATACACTTTCAGAAAAGGAGCCCAGATGTATTTCACCGGAGCGGGATCAGGAGAATCGGAAGCAACAAAAGTTGACGTCGAAGTACGTCGTCGTGAAAAGAGCAACGTTGCAGCCGGAGGATGTTAAACTTAACTTGTAAAAATTAGTAGCATGCATATACATGAACTCAATCCGTGGAGAACTCTGATCGCTTTGTCGATTTTTGTAGTTGTGTTGATTATTGGCTTTATCACAAAGCCAAAGCCATTGTTTACTTACGAAAAAACCATAGCCGAAAGTGTGAGTGCGCTATCCTTGTCCGAGGATTATGTCTATCCCTGGGAACTGGAAGATATTATTGCCAATAAACCGGATAGTATCGTACTATTCGACATTCGGAATAACTTCGTTTTTGGTCAGGGACATATCCCGGGATCGGAAAACCTTGCCGCATCGGTACTTAGCCGCGAAGAAAACATCGATCGCATGAAAAAGCTGCGGGATATGGGAGTTACCGTTGTGTTGGTTGGTGAAGACGAATTACACGCCAATGGCCCGTGGATGTTCTATCGCCAGGTTGGATTTAATAACGTGAAGCTCTTGCTGGGAGGTTATAATTATTATTTCGAGCACAAAGATGATCTCTATTCAACCATCGACGATGACGCTTATTTTAAAGGCATTGCCCGTTTCGATTATGCTGAAATGGCTGCTCCTAAAGACGGTGCAGCACTCAATTCTGACGACATGAGCAAGCCGGTTCAGGTGCAACGCCGACAGAAAAGTAATGTTGCCGCAGGAGGTTGCTAAAAAACCATATTACTATATTTTCGATAAGTCCCGGTGAGTATTTCATCGGGATTTTTTATTTGGAATCATTTTTGCAAGAGCATCGGCTAATAGTTATTTTTACCTTGCATTAAAAATCAAATTACATGTCAAAGATCCTGGTTATAGACGACGAAAGAAGCATTCGAAATACGCTCAAAGACATTCTGGAATACGAGAAATATGAGGTTGACCTGGCAGAGGACGGAAATAAAGGAGTTGAAATGATCCGATCGGCAGAGTACGATGTTGTTTTGTGCGACATTAAAATGCCCGGACTCGATGGCATTGAAGTTCTGGAGCGTGCAGTGGTTCTGGCACCGGATACACCTATTGTGATGATCTCTGGCCACGGAAACATTGATACCGCAGTAGATTCGATAAAAAAAGGAGCTTTCGATTACATTGAGAAACCACTCGATTTGAATCGATTGCTAATCACGATCAGAAATGCCATGGACAAATCGAACCTGGTTACCGAAACCAAGATCCTTAAAAGGAAAGTCAACAAAAAATACGACATTGTTGGTGAATCAAAAGCCATAACTGAAGTGATCAGCATGGCCGATCGTGTTGCTCCAACCGATGCCCGCGTTTTAATCACCGGATCAAACGGAACCGGGAAAGAGTTGGTTGCCCGCCGTATTCATGACCAAAGTAACCGGGCGTCGGGTCCTTTTGTTGAGGTGAACTGTGCTGCAATTCCAACCGAGTTGATCGAAAGTGAACTGTTCGGGCACGAAAAGGGGGCTTTTACCTCGGCAGTGAAACAACGTAAAGGAAAGTTTGAACAAGCCAATGGCGGTACTTTGTTCCTGGATGAGATCGGCGACATGAGTCTTTCGGCACAAGCAAAAGTTTTGCGCGCGCTCCAGGAAAGTGAGATTAGCCGTGTTGGTGGCGACAAACAAATTAAGGTTGACGTGCGCGTGGTGGCCGCCACAAATAAAAACCTTTCAGAAGAAATTGAGGCGAACAAGTTTCGTGAGGACTTATACCACAGGCTTAGTGTAATTCTGATAAAAGTGCCAACGCTAAATGAACGAATCGAAGATATCCCGCTGCTGGCCAATCATTTTATTGAGCAGATCTGCAGCGAATACGGAATGTCGCAAAAAACCATTACCGATACTGCCATCGCAGAGCTTCAGAAACTAAACTGGACCGGTAATATCAGGGAATTCAGAAATGTGATAGAAAGGCTGATCATTCTTTGTGATAACGAGATCAATGAAGCAGATGTGCTGAAGTTTGCGGCACCACTGAATTAGGGATCTGAACAACATTTTCAGGATAGATCGCATGGCGCTTTCTCTTTAAGTGGAAAAGAGATTGCTTGTGATTTGTGGTACTTAGTAGTGAGTGTTTGTTTTTTAGTTTCTATCAATCACAATCAATCACAATCAATCACAATCAATCACAATCTTTTAGATGAGCCTTTATGGATTTCGGTTTTTAAGTAGGTTCGGAATAGAATAAAACTTTTTATTTCCGGTTTTAAAAACAACTTCGCGCCTTTGTTGTTAACTAATAAACAAGTGCCAAAAGTGGGGCTTGCTATAAGCTCAATAAAAATATTAGCCTCTGGTTTCGGAAGTCAATTTGTCATGGCGTATTATTAATCTTTCCCTCGGGAAAAATACTTTCTTCCGTTCTCAGGGGCTTTTTTTATGCCCTTTTTTAACGACTTTGATTAGATATCAAAATTGGAAATTGATTATTGGATGATTCTCAGTTCATGATTTTCTCACATGGATTTATCGAATCCCTACAGGATTCCGGTCCTGTGATTGATTTCGCTTTTTACTATAATCAAGCCCGTACCGGGCTTTGCTGTTGTTTTTTATGGACATGAATGAGATAGTAATTGGCTGATTGTAGGAATTAATTGCAGTGGTTTGCTGTCGGTATTAATAGATACTGCTTGGATATTCAACATAGGAAATTGGTTATTGAATATTTCAGATCCGATACTTTTTCATTCAGCACTTATCGAATCCCTACAGGATTCCTATTCTTTTATGGATTAAGTTTATTAGTATAATAAAGCCCGTACAGGGCTAATTACAGGAAAGCATTGTAATTGCAACATTCACTTCTTAAAACTCCGAAGGAGTTCGATTATAATAGGGAATGTCATAAGGAAACGTACAACCCGGTACGGGTTGGAATTTCTCACCAAGATCAGAACCTTACCTTAAACAGGTAGAAAATGATGTTTAAAACGATGTACAGCAGAATGGTAAGTGCCAGTCCGTAAACATTCAATGTGATCAGCAAAGCAAGAGCCAGCCCTAAAAACAAGTAACGGTACCAGTTTTCACCGAATTTAAGGTTATGAACTTTTAAAGAGAACATCGGCATATTTATCACCATCATTCCCGACATAAAAACACCAAGTATCACCAGGTTTTTGGTGGAGTAGATCACTTCAAAATATTGGTAGTATCTTGGAAATTCCAGCATTAGCCCCATCGAAGCCCAGAAAATTCCGTTCGACGGAATTGGCAAGCCGCGGAAAAATGGTTCGTTGCTGGTATTTACATTGAACTTTGCCAGGCGAATAGCTCCAAATACGGGAACAAGGAAAGCCGAAAACAGAATTAGCCACTCATACCAGTGGGCATTGATTTCGTAAATGCGTTGATTGGCATCAAATAATGAGAATTCGAGCAGCGTAAAAAGAATGGCACCCGGTGCAACTCCGAATGAAACCAGGTCGGATAAGGAATCGAGTTCCTTGCCGGTATCAGAGTAGGCATGCAGTACTCTTGCAGCCATACCGTCGAGGAAGTCGAAAACCGAAGCGGCACAAATAAAAATACCTGCCCAGATCAGGTGCCCGTCGATGGCAAAAAACGTAGCGAGTACTCCTGAAAGCAAGTTCAGTGTTGTAATGAAATTTGGTATTTGTTTAATAATAGCTCTCATAAATTACAGGTTTCCGGAGATGATCAACCAAAGAAAAACAGCAGGAATGGCAAACAGCAGACTATCCAGCCTGTCGAGAAATCCTCCGTGACCGGGCAGGATATTTCCTGAATCCTTTGCTCCGATCTCGCGTTTTATTTTCGATTCGAATAAATCACCCAAGGTGCCAAAACCAACGGTAAGCAGAGCGATTACGATCCAACTCAGCATGCTTATTTCCTGGAAAAGTACCGCATTAACGATACCCATTATCACGGCGAAAACAGCTCCGCCAATTAATCCTTCCCACGATTTGGCCGGTGATATTTTCGGACAAAGCTTGTGTTTCCCAAGTGCAGAACCTATCATGTATGCAAACGAATCGTTCACCCAAAGAATAAAGAAAATGCCAGCCAGAATCCATGGATAATACACTGTACTTTGGCCTGTAGCCGACGAGTGAACGACAAAATTCATCAGTCCGAAAGGAATGGCAATGTATACAAATCCTAAAACTGTTATGCCGCTGTTTTGCAGGGTAAGTTTATTCGAACGGAACAACTCGATAATAAAGAGCGTCATCAAAATCGGGATAAATATAAACGCAAATGGGCGGGGCAGGTAGCCGCCGGATAATCCGAAACTGGTAAAAAAGAACAGCAGTCCGAGCAAGGTGCCGGGTAAGCGGTATATTTTGTGCCCGGCTTCCTCAACCATGGCATAGAACTCGTATTGCGTAAAAAAGAGCAGGGTGGCAAAAACCACCGCAAAAGCAATGGGATGGATTAATATTCCACCCATCATAATTACGACGTAGAGAATGCCCCAGATCGAACGTTTTAAAAGATTACTCACCTTTCAGGTTTTTGAGCAACTCAACTGATCTCACCACATCCTGTTCGGCGGTGTAGATCAAAAACTCCCCAAAACTTTGATAAGCTGAGTCGTGCTGGTTCATAATTACGCATTTAATTCCTGCATTTTCCAGAATGTCCTTAGCCATTTCAGCTTTCACTTCTGAATCAGTCATATAAACTTCTTTCCATCCTTTCTCCATAATACAAATTTAGTAAAATCTGCAAAGGCGTGCTTATTTGTTGAAATTCTGATTGATAAACACATGAAATTCGCGCGGTCCGTGTGCTCCCATTACCAGTGTTTTTTCAATATCAGCGGTGCGGCTCGGGCCGGTCAGTAAGGAAATCTGAGAAGGTAGCTGCTCAGGATATTTCTTGCGGATGGCAGAATAAGCCTCTTCAAGATAAGGTACTACCTGGTTTTTATCGGCAATAACCACATGGATTTCGGGGAAAACAAATAAGCGGCGCCCGCTGCCAAGTGCTGAACTTACCATCACGGAACCTGTGTGGGCGACCAGGTATTCGCAGGAAGTGATTCCTACAGATAAATCGTGAGGCAGCTGGTCGGTTGACGTGAACGGGATTTTGTGTTGATCCAGTTTTGCCTTCAGATCACTTTCGTTACAAACGATCAGTTCTTTTTGAATACCATCAAGAAATGATATCAGCTCAGCGTATAATTCGGTTTCCGACGTGCATAAATGAACGCTCCCGTTCACTTTCTCCAAACTTTCTTTGAAGGCAAGCTCCAAAGGCTGTTCAATGGGAAAATAAACGGGAGCATCAAAATCGGGCTTTTCCGGCTCGGGATGAATGGCGCTTTTCAGCTTATTCAATATGTCTTCCCGGGCGCTTGCCATTTATGCGTTGGTAACACCTTCTTCGGTGTTTTTATCTTCGTTTTTTTTCTTAGCCTCCTCGAGTTTTTCTTTGGCCTCTTTCAGTACTTCGGCTTCTTTATTGCCGTTTTCCGATATCACGTGTTTCTTTTCCCACGGACGTTTGCCAAAGATCTCCTCCAGGTCTTCACTAAAAATCACCTCGCGTTCAAGCAAGAGGTTAGCCAGTTCGGCATGGCCTTCTGCGTTGTCTCTCAGTACTTCTTTAGCGCGAACGTATTGGCTGTCGATCAGTACTTTCACCTCTTCATCGATCAGTTCAGCAGTTTTTTCACTGTATGGTTTCGTGAAAGAATAATCCGACTGGCCGGTTGAATCGTAGTAACTTACATTTCCAACCTTTTCGCTCATTCCAAAAATGCTGACCATGGCATACGCCTGCTTGGTTACTTTTTCAAGGTCGTTCTGAGCTCCTGAAGAGATTTTACCAAAGATCAGTTCTTCAGCAGCACGACCACCCAGTGCCGATGCCATTTCGTCGAGCAACTGGTCTTTTGTAGTGATCGAACGTTCTTCGGGTAAATACCAGGCAGCACCCAGTGCTTTTCCGCGCGGAACGATGGTAACTTTAACCAGCGGGTGTGCATGTTCGAGCAACCAGCTTATTGTAGCGTGACCTGCTTCGTGGAAAGCAATGGTCTTTTTCTCTTCCTGAGAAATGATTTTATTCTTTTTCTCCAGACCACCAATGATACGGTCAACCGCATCAAGGAAATCCTGTTTGGTAACTGCCTCGCGGTTTCTACGCGCGGCAATCAAAGCCGATTCGTTACAAACATTCGCAATATCGGCACCCGAAAAACCGGGAGTTTGTTTGGCCAGAAATTCAACTTTTACGTCTTCTCCCAATTTCAACGGGCGAAGGTGAACTTTAAAGATCTCACTACGCTCGTTAAGGTCAGGTAATTCAACATGAATTTGTCGGTCGAAACGGCCGGCACGCATCAGCGCCCTGTCGAGGATATCGGCACGGTTGGTAGCTGCGAGAATGATAACTCCACTATTGGTGTCGAATCCATCCATTTCAGTAAGCAGCTGGTTAAGCGTGTTTTCGCGCTCGTCGTTCGAACCCATGTTGGGGTTTCGTCCACGTGCACGACCAATGGCATCAATCTCGTCGATAAATACAATACATGGTGCTTTTTCCTTGGCTTGTTTAAACAAGTCGCGCACACGCGAAGCTCCAACGCCCACAAACATTTCCACAAAGTCGGAACCCGACATTGAGAAGAAAGGCACATTTGCTTCGCCCGCAACTGCCTTTGCAAGCAATGTTTTACCGGTTCCCGGAGGACCTACCAGCAATGCTCCTTTTGGTATTTTTCCACCCAGTTTGGTAAACTTAGCCGGGTTTTTCAGAAATTCCACAATCTCCTCAACTTCCTGTTTAGCCTCCGCCAATCCGGCAACGTCTTTGAAATTGGTAGATACTTTCTGGTCTTTATCGAATACTTTGGCCTGAGATTTTCCAACGTTGAAAATACCACCGGCTCCGCCACCTGCGCCACCACGGCTCATACGGCGGAATATCCACCACCAGATCAATATGATAATGATGAACGGACCAATGCTGATCAGCACGTCGCGCACCCAGTTGGTTTCCTTTTTATATTCGGGCAGAATTTCATCCGCAGAACCTTCCTGTGCATCCTTTAAATTGGCCTCGAAAGTTTCAACCGATCCAATGTTAAAGCTGAAATGCGGGCCTGCATCAGCAGGTTTGGTAAAACTGTTTTCGAATTCGCTTTTGTAATTCTCGAGCCGGTCTTTTTTTATGTAGATTTTGGCTACTTCATCGTTTACCACCACTATTCGCGAAACGTCGTTGTTGGCCAGCATGGTCGATTTTACTTCGCTCCAGGTGGTTTCAACCGGTCCGCGGCTGTTACTTAAATAGAATTGCACGATCAAAAATACCACCGCAATAATTGCGTAAATCCAGTACGAATTAAATTTTGGTGGTTTACCGTCACCTTTTTTATTTGGAGAAAATTTCCCGAACGGGTTGTTCAGGTTATTGTTGTCGTTTTGGTTTTTATTTTGTTTTTCTTCTGCCATGATGTCCCTATTCTGTCTCCTCTATTGTTTTAATTTTTGCGTCGGCCCACAGACCTTCGAGATTGTAAAAATCCCTTGCTTCCTTTTGAAATACATGCACCATAATGTCGCCGTAATCCAGTAATATCCAGTAGGCATTTTTGTAGCCGTCGCGGTGCCAAACATCGGTTTTCAGTTGTTCCTTCACCGTTGTTTCAACCGACCGGGCAACAGAATCAACGTGAGTTGACGATGTTCCGTGGCAAATTACAAAGTAGCTGCATTCGGTATGGTGTATGCTTTCTAAGTCAATGAGCGAGATGTTTTTTCCTTTTAAATTTTGAATTCCTTCAAGAATTGTTTCTAATAGTATTTCTGTTTCTTCTTTAACTTTCTTCATATATTCTTATTGTTCCGTACAAAGATAATCTTTTTGTGCATTAACCATTTTTTAAAAGATTGGTTTACTTTTGATTCCCATGGATTCAGGGGATAAAAACATAGTTGTACTGAACGCGATAGAAAGTACCAACAATTATGCCAGCCAATTGGTTTCGGACAAGCCGGAAGAATGTACTGTCGTTTTGGCACAATTTCAACACAAAGGGCGTGGTCAGCAGGGAAATTACTGGGAAAGCGAGCCCGGCAAAAATTTGCTGATGAGTATGATTCTTTATCCGGGATTTCTTCCTGCCGACAAGCAATTCTACATTTCAAAGATTGTTAGCCTCGCTCTTGCTGAGGTTTTAGATGCTGAAGTAGGGCAGGTGGCCATAAAATGGCCCAACGACATGTACATCGGAACAAAAAAGGTAGCAGGAATACTAATCGAAAACGCCATTAAAGGATTTCACCTCGATCATTCGATTGTTGGTATTGGGTTGAACCTCAACCAGGAAACGTTTTTATCGGATGCGCCTAATCCGGTTTCTTTGAGACAGTTAACTCAAAAAGACTACGGTAATCTGGACATTGCTAAACGTTTTCGGGAGGTGTTTCGAAACTGGTATCAGGCGTTGAAAGAAGGAAAACTCAGTGAAGTAGATGCTGCGTACTTTGGTCGCTTGTTGGGAAAAAATGAATGGCGGAAATACCGATCAGGGGACAATGAATTCGAAGCACGAATTGTTGGAACAGGTGAATATGGCAAGCTTCAACTGGAAGACCGGAAAGGGCAGATCCTGGAATTTATGTTTAAAGAGGTGGAGTTTGTTTTTTGAGTGCTGTGAGCGTAGAGCTACGAGCCTCGAGTTTTTCTGTCTTCAGGATTTAAGCATTTTAGCATTCACGCATTTGACCTTCAATCCCTCAGTCCTTCGATCCCTCAATCTACTGGTAAGGTAATTTCGATAACGTATCAGCCAGTTGGTTGATTCCTTCCTCCAGTTTATTTCCGGCCATCATTTTTATCATCATGCTCATTTCGGCATGCAGGGTCAGTCGCATTTTTGTTTTGTACTCATCGATCGGAACCAGTTGGATCCAAAAAGTAAAACTTAGCGGTAATCCTCCCGAACTTTCAACTTTAATGGATTTAAAGGGATCGCGGTTTACGATTTTGATCTCGGCCAATCCCAGCCCGGTAATGTTGAATTTACACGAATCGCGGTCCGACTCAAAATCTGTGATTTTAATCTGAGGTACCTTTTCTGTGATCTTTTCAATGAGGCCCGAATTCAGGTACGTAGCCAGGTTTTCGAAATTCGACAAATAGTTGAACACAATTTGCTGATTGTGATCGATGGTTTTTACCTCGCTGACATATTTGTTAATTCCCATTGCTTTATCGAAAAAAATCCCGTCCCGATGGTACCGGAAACGGGATGTATTGAATGTTCTTGATTTACTTATTTTCCCCAGTTGGCCGGATCTTCTCTCCACTCCATCAGCGATTCTACCTGATCTTTTGTTATCTCACCTTCCTGAAGTGAAAGTTCGATTAGGATCTGGTAGCGGCTCAAAGATGTAAGTTCGATACCTGCTTTTTTGAAGTTTTCTTTAGCGTGAGGGAAATTGTAGGTAAAAATTGAAACCATGCCAATTACATCGCCACCAAAGTTATTTACAGCCTCGGCAGCTTTTAAACTGCTTACTCCTGTCGAAACCAGGTCTTCAATAACAACCACTTTTTGATAAGGTTTCAGGTCCCCTTCAATCAGGTTTTCCAAACCGTGTCCTTTTGGTTTCGAACGCACGTAGATGAACGGCAGGCCAAGTTGCTCGGCAACAAGCACTCCCATTGCAATTGCTCCTGTTGCAACTCCGGCAATAACCTCGGCTTCCGGATATTTTTCTTTAATTACTTCCACAAACTGGTCGCGGATGTAGGTACGTGTTTCCGGATACGACAAAATCTTACGGTTATCGCAATATATAGGCGATTTCCATCCTGAGGCCCATGTAAATGGGTTGTTCAGTTGTATCTTTATAGTGTTAATTTCAAGTAACTTTTTAGTTACCTCAATTTGAGAAGATTCCATAATTGTGCAATTTTTATTCGATGCAAAAGTATAAAGTTTTTTTGAATGAAAAGAGGATTCGGTTTTCCTTACCTGCTAAGATAACATTGGCGAAAACAACACTCGTTTCGCCCGCTTTTACCAGTACTTCAGAAGTTAAAGTATACCTTGATCAGCTACTGCAATCAGGATTTACCGAGGCTGTTATAGAACATGATAATCCCGAAGATGCATTTCGTTTCTTTCGTTCGGCGCTGTTAAATATAGAGGCAGCGGGAGGTGTGGTTCGCAGAAATGGTGAACTGCTTTTCATTTTGCGGAATGGGAAATGGGATCTGCCTAAAGGAAAAATCGATGCGGGAGAAGAAAAACAGGAAGCTGCCTTGCGTGAGGTGGAAGAAGAATGCGGGATCAGTGATCACCAGATTGTGAAGGAATTACCAACCACCTATCACATCTATCAGTCGCCCTATAAAAAAACAAAAGGCGAATGGATTTTTAAACCCACTTACTGGTACGAAATGGAATATTCGGGTTCTTTCCACGGCGAGCCACAAACAGAAGAGGGAATCACGCAGTTAAAGTGGTTCAAGCCTTCAGACCTTGATGAGGTTTTGGAAAATACTTACGAGAATTTGAAAGTATTGATTGAAGGACTGAGGGATTGAAGGATGGTTGATACCAGATACGGGATTCTTGATCCTTGAGAATAACCTGTGACTGATAATTGCGACTGAAAACTTTTAACTCGAAACTCGCAGCTCAAGGCTCGCGGCTACCTGTTCTGATTTCGCTGTCGCATAAATAATTCATTCTGCAGATAGGCGCCAAATTGCTGTTCGAATCCGTCGAGCGGAGCTTTTGCAAAGTCGAAAACCACCCGATGTTGTTCATCAAGCAGCACACACTGCGGGAAAGATTTTATGCGGTATTCTTCTATAAACATTCCGTTTTTATCGATTAAAATCTGAGCAGGTACTTTGTATTCATTAAAAAAGCTTTTTACTGTTTCTGGTGGTGCGTTACGCAAAATCACAACTATTTCGAGATGCTTGTTAAAAAGCTCATCAAGACGACTGAGGTATTTTAAATGTTCCTTACTCACCATGGTTTCAACGTCGGCAAAAACAAGGTATTTAAACTTGTCGGTGCCCGCACTGGTACACACTTTCGTTCCTTCGAGGTTATTTAAACAGATGGCAGGAGCAACACTCCCTTTCACCAAAAAGGAGAATTTATCGAGAATGTTTTCAGCCGTGGTTTTCACCAGAGCATTGGTGCTTTTTGTGAATCGCGGAGATTCCACCAAATTTCTTATGGCTTGCTGAGAAAATTCTTTGGAGTAAAAACCGTCGTGTAATAATTTCAGGAGCACAATGTCGGTTGTTAATCCTGAGGTCTTGTATTTGCTTTCCACAAAATCGATTAAGGCCTGCAAGTTTTTAGTCCCTACCGCCGCCCTCACTTTATCGCCATGAATTGCCTGGGCTGAAAAGCTAAGCTGTCGGTCGAAGGTTTTGTTCATCGCTTCCACAAAAGCAGGGTGCAACCAAAATTTCGGTTCAATATTGTTGAAGATGGCGGAGTAAGCTTCGGGGCGAAGTTGAAAAATATCGGCTTCAGTGAGTTTTACCCGCAGTACTTTATGATTAACCATGGATTTTGGAGCTGTATTTGGCACCAAAATATCGAGCTGCGTTTGAACCGAATCGAAAACAGCTTTGGATTGTTTCAGGTAAAGTTTGTTGAAATATTTGTCGGTGAGGTAATTCAGCTGCTGTTCAAATTCAGAAATCTTATCGGTTAAATTCGCCCCACTTTCGCTGATAAACCAAAAGGAAACAGGTTGAAAATAGGGATTCTTTTCTTCGGCAAATGTCTTTGCCCGGAATGGAGGAAGTTTCAATGTCACGGTTTCGCCGGGTTTAACCAGCAACATACCGCGAAATACTCCAAAATCAGAAAAATAATAGCTGTCGTTTTTGATGTCAACAGTAATAGTGCAATTACCATTGTTGTCAATTTCAAGGGTAAATGCTTCCGATTTGTAGTTGGTTACCGGATCTTCAAGCTGGTAAAACACCAGCGATTTGCCGGCATATTCCTTGTTCGAACAATTTATTTTGGTAGTGGCACCCTGAAGTGTGCCTGCAATAAAAGAAATGAAAAAGAAGAAAACTGCTATTTTCTGAACCACTTGCGAACTGTTTATTTTGTTTTAAACTCGTTCATGTCCAGTCCTTTGGGTAAAAACATACTGGCGTCGCCTCCGTGCGAAACAATGTCGCGGATAATGCTGGCGTTAATTGGCGTGTGTTCAGGCAGTGTCAGTAGAAACACCGATTCAATTTCGGGATGCATCTTTTTGTTTACCTGCGCGATAGCCCGTTCGTACTCAAAGTCGGAGGATGTTCGGATGCCTCGTAAAATATATCGGGCGTTTACCTCTTTACAAAAGTCAACCGTTAATCCTTCATGAACTCTTACTTCTACTTTTTCCTCGCCTTGAAACACCTGATTGATCCATCTCATCCGCTTTTCTACCGGGAAATACGATTGCTTGTTGGCGTTGTTCCCTATCATGATGTAGATTTTATCAAACATAGGTACGGCACGCCTTACAATTGATTCATGTCCGATGGTGAAGGGATCGAATGATCCGGGAAATATGGCTATTCTTTCCATTTTTTATGTATATCAGTCGTTCAAAAGTAACGAAAAAAGCCAAGTCAAAAACGAATAGCGCATTTAGTTTATTGCTTTGGCGCGGTTGGAACTCACGAACAGGATGTTACCCAAATCGTTATATCCCTGGCTGAATTCTTCGATATTTCGTAAAGCATCGGTAGTAAATCCAATGATCGTAAGGTCGGCATCGGCGGAGTATTTCATGATCACATTTTTTCGGTTGCCCGATTCAAAAGGCACCATCGAAATGTTGGACGGACTGATAGGAAGTCGCCCTGTTTTTATCAGATCGAGCAATTGTTTGCGTTTGTCTTCAATGTCTTCTTCGGGGTAAAGTGCGTAAATTTTAATTTTACCTTTTTTCCAGTCGGGGTGGCCTAAAATGATGTAACCCAACAGAATCATCAGGTTAGCATTTACATAGTCCTCTGGGCTGATCCAGATGTGGATCTCCTTTTTATATCCAAAACTTTTATACGATGTATTCAGAATACAAATGTCGAAACCGGCAGATTCAACGATCTGGTAATTTCCGGTAATTTCCTTCAGATTACCGGGGTCAGTTCTCGAAAATTCAAACAGAATAAGGTTATTTCCCTTGCCCGAAATGCCCGAAAGTTGCACCACCTGTGCAATGGCCGACGTGTACGATGGTGAAATGATGGTGTCGAGGTAAACGCGGTTGTTACTTCCCGACGAGAGCTGGATCAGACGTTCGAGCACTCTTTTCGATTCTTCGGTATTTTTTTCGTTCAGCAGTCCTTTTATAAAATGAATATAGGTTCCGAAACCGTATTTATAGGAAATCCAGCGCATAATGTCGAAAGCCGACCGCCGTTTAAACGTGTCGTGTGAAATGCATACTCCAAATGGTCGCCAGCTTTTATCTTTTTCACTGTCGGCACGCTGCAGCATGATCTGCATCTGTCTGCTCAACTGGAAAATTACACCGCGGAAAAGTTTATTGAGGCCCTGGTTCTCCTCGTTGTTCAGCATTATGACGTAGTAAATGAGCGCCATAATAATTACTGAAATAGCGGCATAAGTGGCGTTCATTTTAAACATCAGCCAGAATGAAAACAGGGTACCCACCAGTGAGATTTGCCAATACGAGCGGAAAGTTGGTCGGTAGGCAGGATCGGCGGCAAAATGTTCGAGAAATGAAATCAGGCAGATGGCACCATAGGTTACCATGAAAAACATGGAGATGATCTGTGCCACAAAGTCCACGTCGCCAATAATCACAAAAATAAAGGCGATAAATATGGTAATTAAGGAGCCGTTGATTGGTTCATTATCTTTCTTTCGTCCTTTTGCAAACCAGCGGTTGGCTGCACTTTGCGGAAAAATATCGTCGAAGCCAATGGCCTGCAAAGTTCGCGGTGCCACCATAATCGATCCCAAAGCCGAACTTAACGAAGCCGCTGCCAACCCGATTGGAATAATTGGCCCCCAAATGGCAATTTTGCGCATAATTAGCTGGTCGCTTACCAGGTCTTCCGGCGACGCCGAAATGGTAAATTTATAGGCTACGGCCACATAAACAAACATGCCCACAATAGTTGCCCAAATGGTGCCTCGCGGGATAGATTTTTTCGGATCTTTTAAATCGCCCGACAAACCCAGCCCGGCAGCCAGTCCGGTAAAAGCCGGGAAGATGATGGTAAAAACAAAAAAGAAATTGACATTACCTTCAACTGTGCTGTGGAAATTAATTTCGCCGGGTTTTATGGGCGAGTCACCCATAAAAAACATAACAAGAGAAGTCAATAAAACGGCCACTACCACATACAATGCTTTCATGCCAACATTGGCGCCTTTTGTGAGAATCAATAAGGAAAGTAATCCCATGGTTGGAATGGAGATCCAGCGGCGATCAGGAATATAAAAATCGTAGGTTTTATAAATCCAGTCGATCAAAGGTTCAAAAGCTTCACCAAAAGCAATCACATAAAAGGCAACGCTAATGGCCTGCGAAAGGAAAAGCGCAATTCCAATGGCTCCGCCGATGTTTAGGCCAAAAGAACGACTGATGATGTAATAAGCACCGCCACCCTGAACACGCTGGTTGGTGGCAATTTCGGCTACGGCAAAAGCGGTTGGAATGGTTACAACATGCCCGAGAATGATGATCCCGATCACACCAATAAAACCAACTTGGCCAACGGCCCATCCAAAACGAAGAAAAAGTATAGCACCAAGAATGGTGGATAAAGCGGTTAGAAATACCGGCAGCGTTCCAAATTTTGCATTTGTGTTAACCAGCGATTTAGCCATAAGTAAAGCGTTTGCGGTTTTAAAGGTGAAAAGGATTTCTGAAAATTCAAATCTTTTTAAATAAAAATAGAGAGCCTGATACTGCGTTTAGCTTGATTTAGAGCGGGAAATTGTTATACAGCCCGAAGTCTTCAGATTTTTCGATCACCACAGTTGCGTCGTTGGGTTTCACCAGTAAATCGTCAACAGAAACATAATCACCTTTAAGCTTTAGCTGAATACGATCACCAGGTTTCAAATCGAAATCCGATGAAACCCTGATCCATTTTCCGTAAACATCGTGCACCTCGCGGGTATTTAGCTTTGTGGTTTTGCTGTTATTATCGGCTGTAGTGACTGTAACAAAAGCCTGTGGCATATCGTAGTGCCGTGCATCTACATACAGCCAAAACGAGAGTTCGTATTTTCCCTGTATGAATGAATTGTCCAGCGTTTGATTCAGCAATTCGTTTTCACCTTTTTTAGTGAAGAAAGCACCGTTTCCGCTAAAAACAAATTCTCCTTTCTGATCTTCAAAATCCTTATAGATGAATGCAGGTTGTGTTGAGTCCGTCAAAAATTCGCCGTTTTTTATCAGGCCTGGAAGTGTATTTGCAACTTTATCTTTCCATTTTTTGTGGCTTTCGGTAAAAACACTCAGCGGTAACCTTGAAAGTGTAATATATTTGTCCTCCCAGAAAACTTCGGCCTGCGATTTGAGCCAGGCTTCTTCGCTGTTTAATTTTTCTTTGGTACAAACCAATAGCAGCGGTTTTTCATTCATGTCATGCAAACGTACTTTTTCGAGGGCCGGATTTCCCAGCATCTGAATACTGCTCAAGGCATTGGCGTACGATAGTCGTGGCGAGAAACTCTGTACCAATGGAATGCCGGTGTGGTACGAGCATTTCATGGCTTCTGAGAAACCGTTTAGCGTATGCTCGAACAACAGTTTGTCGCCACAGGTGCTGGCGAATGGTAAAAAGAATATGGCCTGAAATTCATGGGGATTGACATTCGCTTCCTGGAAACGTGCCAGGTATTCGCTGTCGTTTGCTTCGAATTTATCGTTTTTATTGAGCAATCCACGCGTGCTTCGTTTAATATTTATCCCGGCATCAATTGCCCAGTAACCGATTGTAAAAACCAGTAAAACAGTTGCCGCAACAGGTAATTTCCTGATTTTCAATAAACGAAAAAGGCGGTAAATAAACCAGGCGGTATAAGCCGTAAACACACAGTAAAAGATCCAGGTAAAACGGCCCAGTGCCCGAAACTGTTTTACCGGAGGCAATACATCCAGCAACCAGTGGAATCCGTATTTAAACGGAATGCACATGGAAAATAAAAGAATGAGAATGGACGCGTAGAAAAATACTTCGATCTTTTTCGTTGGTTTAAAAAATTTCCAGCTGCTTTTCTTTTTGCTGATCAGGTTATAAAATCCGGCAATAAACATCGATGTTGCCAAAATGGTAGCCGGCAGTCCGACATAAGCACGTCCTTCCCACTGATAATCCATGTTGATGGTGTTGCCCAGAATACTTTTAAGGAGCGATCCGGGAGGTAGGAAAATGCTTAAGAAATTGGCATGGTAGACGTAAAATCCATAAGGATTATTGGGCCGGTCTGAAACCCAGTCGGTGGCTGAAACCAGTCCTTTTACAACAACTAGCGGAATTATGGCGACCAAAAATAAATAGAGGCCTGTTTTCCAGTATTCCGAAAGATTTTTTCTGTGGTTCCACAGTTCAACAAATAAAACACCAAGCAGCATGATGGTGAAAAAGGCTACAAAATAGGCGCTTGTAAAACCACCTATTAGTGCGGCTATAATTAATAATGCCGACCATAGCGTTCGTTTTTTGGCCCGACGCCAACAGATGAGGAAGTACCAATACATGGGCAGAAAGACGGCGTAAACCATCTCGAAATGACCATGTATACGGTCGAATTGCGGGCTGAGAAATAATAATAACAGCGATATGATTCCTGCATACCACCGCGGTAATGAATAATAACGGAGAATAAGAAAGATAAACGGAAGAGCAAGAAGAAAAAGTGCCAGCATCGTTAGGTTTAATATGGCAACTCCATGATCGGACACCGGATAAATGCGCTTGTCGACAAACTTAACGAGCTGCACAAAAAGCGGGTGCGAGTTAATGTACTGCAGATGGTCGCCGTAAGGATAGTTGATGCCATCGTGCCGAATGCCATCATCGTACTTTAAATAATACGCGAAATTGAAATAGCTTTTTTGTGCATCGCCTCCTTTCGAATATAAAATAGAATTGGGATATTGAAACACCGGTTTTAACTGCATAAACAACACCAGTGTTGCGACAAACATTAAAAAAACTATTACTATTCCGTTTTTCTTCATACGAATTTAAATACTTGAATTTGGCAATTGTATCGATAATGAAACTGTAATGTCATCGATATAAACTGCTACCTTTTTAGAATTGTAAAAATAAACTTTCAGTTCATTTACCTGCTGAAATTTGGGTGTAAGATATAGTTTATATTGGAAGTCATTCCAGGTGTTTGATTTTAGAGAATAATCTGAACAGAAAACCGCCTGGCGCAAAACATTGCCATCTTTATTGGTAATTTCAATGATCAAACGGGCACCGTTTTGTTCCGACTCTTGCAGGTATTTACAGGAAAACTCCAATGCCGTGATCGGATTTTCCATCACGGTATCTGCTTTCAAATGAAAGGTCGATCCATATTTATCTCCTTTTTTTATGACATCGGACATGGTTCCGGAGAAAGATTTTTCAGAAGATAGGCCTTGTTGCTTCCATGCTTCAGGACTTGCTTCCATGTTGTTGAAATAAGTTTTCTGAATTATTTGTTTGTTTTGATCCAGTGCCGGGTTAAAAGTGGCCTTGATTAAACGTTCATCGTTGTTGGTATTTACAAAAGTGGTATCAAAATCTGTTGACATTCCCACCAGTTTTGCATTCTTTTCGAGTTCTTGCATCAGTTTTTTTGTATTTCTTCCGGAGCCTGAAAAGAGATACATGGTGTTACTTTCGTTTAAGATCTCGTAAATCTTAGCATCTTTTGTTCTAAAGTGTTTAATGGGACGGTCTGTTCCTTCGAACGATAAAACCCTGGGATAATGCTTGAGGTAATAAGGTGTAAAATCATTTCGACCGGCTACATAACTAACTCCGTAAAGCAAAGCATCTTCTACCATTGCCCCGGTTTTCCAGGTAGGTTCCAGAAACAAATAATCTGTAGCGTCAATGTGATTCTTGATGTAGTTTACGGTTTCGTTTCTATATGCATTGTTCTTCTTCTTTAAGGCGATTTGTTGGTTCATTTTAAAGAGAGTTGGCAAACTCAACACTGAAATCAATACAAATAAGATCACCATCTTCAAACACTTTTTTTGTTCGATGAAACGTTTGAAGTATTCCCAAACCAGGAAAAGTGAAGTTCCGGACAAGCCCAGAACCGGTGCGAGGTAGTAATTCTTGTAATTTTTTGAAGCCAGTACAATGATCAATGCAATGGCAATAAAATACCCCATCAGGAATCCAATTCTCTTTTTGTTATCTTTTTTCTTTTTAATCAGATAAATTACCAACACAACAAAGGCCAAACAGGAAATAAGCACAAAACTAAGGTTGAGTTGACTCGCATTTTTAAACGATTTAATAATCAGATCGAAACTGGCAATCCCTTCCTCGCCTGTTCCATATGAACCTTTATTAAAAAACAAACTGCTTAAAAACCGTTTCACATCCTGGAACTTATCGATGATAGGTAGGAAAGATATGAAGGCGGATACGATAAAAGCAGCAGCATATTTTAACCAGTATTTAAAGGGTGGAAGCATTAAAACCGGTATAATTGTTAGAACAACGAAATTAAATTTTGTAATAAATCCAATTCCTAAAATTATGCCTGAAAGAATTGCAAAACGGTTGCTGCTAATAGAGTTGTACAGGTACGATATAGTGTAAACTGCAAAAACAAATACCAAAAGCGGACTGATGCGGTCCATGTTAAACCGAACCTGCAAATAGAAGCAAATGGGGGAAATGATTATCGTACTTTGGATAAGTAACATGGCAGCCGTGCTTTGGGTAGAACGGTGTACTTTATTCCCTCCCCAAACCATTAAAATCAAGGTAATTACAAGTAATACATACGATGCAGACTCAATGTAGTAATCGGGCCTAGACAATACATCATCGATTATTGAATCTGAGCCAAACAGAAAATGAACGATACGCAGCAAAATTCCTGAAAGAACCAGAAAAGGGGTTCCCGGAGAATCGGTAAATCCAATGTTGTGAATCTTTAATAACGAGACATTTAGTCCATTTAGCAGGCAAACAAACTCCGGATCAATTCGGGTAATTGAAGCCGGGAAGTCCGGTGCACTAATAAAATAGATTGAGCTTACAGTAATTAACGGAAGAACAAGCGATAATATGTTGATTCGTTTGTTTTTAAACCAGCCTTTTTGACTTCTCATACGTAAAAGAATGTGCTGTGTAGGGGGTAAAAATATAAATAAATGATGAAAATTGATAACGCACAACCATCTGCTTCCTATAAAACGAGACAGACGATGCCTAAGCAATATTTATGGCTAATCGTGCAAGCTACGTATCTCATGCTTAATGGCAGTAATGTGCCGGGATTATATTGTTTTTTATAATTTCGGGAAGTAATTATTTTATAAAACTATGCTATGCGACTAAGTTTCTTAGGTTTGTTATTAATGGGTGTCATGGCTTGCATTCAAAGTAAGGCTCAGAATGATACTATTAAATATTTATTTGCCGGACATACTTACCAGTTTTATACGCATGGTGACAAAGTAGATACACGTCTTGAAGGACTTGACTTGTCAGCCTACGAGAGCATATGGTTAGGGGGCGATGTTTGCTCGGAAGCATTATTGGAATACACAACATTGGAATACATTGATGGATTATTTAACCTGAAGCATCCGAATTCGCATTGGACTTTAGGAAATCACGACGCGCGAAATGCAAACTGGAAATGGTTGGAAGAGTGGACGGGTAAAAAAACTTACTATACTAGCCATTATAAGGGTATCAGCTATATGGTTTTGAATACAACCTTAACCCCATATGATTGTGAACAACTCGACGATCAGTACCGTATTCTAGTTAATTTGTGTGATACCATTTCTGAATCCTCTCATTTGATCCTGATCATGCACCATTGCCTTTGGGAAGGTGTTCCCGGGTTGCCGGAGCCTTCTAGATACGCGCAAAGTAATTTGCGGTACTTCAGTTTTAACTGTTATCGCCCTGATGCTACTTTCCTGGATGAAATTTACCCGCGATTGATTGAAGTTCAAAAACGCGGAGTTGAGGTTATTCTGATTATGGGGGATATGGGGGCCAAAAAAATTGATGTGCTCTCCGATGATGGAATCCGATTTTTGGGAGCCGGTTTAACACATAGTAAATTTCAGACTCCTGAAGAACTTGAAAAAGCAGGTCCCGACTGGTTGATTGAGTTCCGACATGTTCCTGTGAAAAGGGAACTGGAATGGGAATTTCTTAACATTGATGTTATGGTTGAAAACCAGCAGCAACAGTAAGTTTTCCCTTGTAAACGATCTGTGAATTTTGTGATATGGTATAGATATAAGTCCCACTCGAAATGATGGGTTTATGTACCGTTTTTGAATTTGGAAGTACATCTCCGCTATATACTTTTGCCCCATTCAAATTATAGAGTTGTATTTTAAACGATGACTGGCTGTCTGATTTAACTTCAACAAAGAAACGATCATTTACCGGATTGGGGTAAATTAAAATTTGCTCAACGCTATCATTAATTTGCGGTATAATTGACAGAAGATCCTGCTCACCGTTTTTCGAAATTTTATAAAAAACAATGTCTTCTTTTCCTATCTGTCCTTTTCTGGTCCATCCCGCGAAAACACAACCAGAGTCTTCGGTGCAAATCAATGAACTGCTGTAATCCGACTCGGTACTGCCATAATTTTTAGACCAGATGATATTGCCGTTAAGATCTGTCTTTACCAGGTAATGATCGGTAGTATAATCGTTTGAAAAGCTGGCACTGGTGCCAATCAGGTACAAATGATTATCATTACTGAGTTGTACTTGTTCGCCATATTCGAATTCAACTCCGCCATAAGTTTTAAACCACAATTCATTTCCGTCATCATCAATTTTCATTAAAAAAACGTCAAAACTTCCGGCACCGTCACTTTGGCTTGATCCACAAACAAAAAAACCTCCGTCGGGCGAAGCAATAATACTTTTTGCCCAATCGTGACCGGCACCGCCAAATCGTTTGCTCCAGATTTCTTCACCATCGGCATTTGTTTTTACAATGAAAATGTCGGCATCCGGGTTTTTATAATGCGTGCTGGTTGGATTATAAAATCCGCCATAAGTTCCTGCTACGTATAAATTACCATGAGCATCTTCTACAACATCAAATCCATGATCAACAAAGTTGTCGCCAAAATTATTCTCCCAGATCAAAGTTCCGTTTTCATCAGCCTTAACCAGATAAACATTGCCAAAATCATCAACACTTCGGTTAAATCCAACCAATGCAAAATTTCCGTCTGATAATTGGATCATGCTATGGCCAAGATCGTTATGGTGTCCCCCGAAATAACTTTTCCATTGCCTGTCGCCATCAAAATTTAGCTTGCTCAACAGCATGTCGTTATTTGGGTAACCGCCATCCCATGTTTTTCCCAGCACATAAATACCATTGTTATTCACAATAATATCTTTACCTACATCGCGGTGACTTTCGCCAAAAACGAACTCATTCTTTATGCTGCCATTTTTGTACAACTGAAGCACATAGTAATTTGCCGGGCTTGTTTTGCTTTCACAAGTAGTACCAACAATAAAGTAATTGTTGTTGTACTCGCACATCGAGTATGCAATGTCTTCTTCGTTGCTTCCAATTCCAATTTTATCCTGACCTGAAACCCAAGCCGCAGGTAGAATAAATAGTAAAGTGGCCAGAATATTGATAATTTTTGACATAATAAAAAAAGTCTGTCAAAGTTATAAATTGTATCTGAATTACTATTTTTGCAGTTTCAAAAAAATAAATGAATTTTCATTCTTCATTCATACTAACAATTCTTTTGGTTTTCGGGGTTGCTGCCTGCACAAACAAAACAAATACTGCGCAGTTAGGAAAGCAAGTTGTGTACATGTGCGATGCAGAACAAATAGCCGTGGATGGTAAAAGATTTCTGGAAAAGAATGGAAGTGATATCCTGTTTTCGAACACCAATACACGATCGGATGAAGCAGCATTATCCGGAACTTATTCGAGCAAACTTTATCCGGGGAATCGTTTTGGAATGACCACCGAATTGAATGATGTTAAACCCGACGATTACCTTGAAATTACAGTCTGGCGAAAAAGCCCTGCCGAAAGCGGTCTTATTGTTGCCGACGGAGGAGAAGTAGGCGGTTACGAGGCCTCGGACAATGTGGTTGAAAAAGGAAAAGACGGATGGGAAAAGATTGAACTGGAATATTACGTGCCTCCGAATTATTTCAGCGGAAAGGTAAAGATCTATGCATGGAACAATACGGCCGATACGATTTATTTCGATGACTTGCAGATTATTCATCGGAACAAAAAAGAATATGCTTCATTTGAAAGTTATCCAAAGTTAAGGTTGTATGTGGATGAGCAGTTTTTTCAGGCATTTGGTAATAAGCGTTTTGATGCTTTTGAAACGGGTGTTTTGGTGAACTCGGGCGACGATTTCGTGCCGATGATGCTTTACGATGGCCATAATTTTTTAAATGGTGAGCTTCGCTTGAAGGGCGATCTGATCGATCATCTTTACGGTGACAAATGGTCATACCGTCTAAAATTTAAAAAGGGTTTTGCCTGGGACGGGATGCTGACTTTTTCCGTCCAGAATCCCTCAACACGCCATTTTTTAAATGAATGGTTCGCACACAAGATTTATTTACATGAAGATGTTTTAACTACCCGTTATGGTTTTATTCCCATCGAAATAAACAGCGAATCGAGGGGGGTTTATGCCTGGGAAGAGCATTTTGAAAAGCAACTGGTTGAAAATAAGAACAGGCGGGAAGGGCCGATTATCCGTTTTGATGAAACGCTTTTCTGGGACCAGATACGAGAAACAAGGCTCAGCGGGCAGAACTGGGACGTGGATTACTACGGCGCAGCTCAGATCATCCCATTTGGAATCGGTGGCGTGATAAAAGATTCATTAAAGGTGAAACAATTTGAGGAGGCTGAGACTTTGCTTACGCAGTTTAAGTTTTCAAGCGCACCGGTTACCGATGTTTTTGACGTGAAAAAACTGGCAGCTTATTATGCACTGCTCGATCTCACACAGGCTTATCATGGTTTTGCCTGGCATAACCTCAGGTTTTACTATAACCCGGTTACCTGTTTGCTCGAACCTATTGCTTTTGACGGCTATATCGAAGACGGAATCTATAAGCGGATTGATGAACGCATTAACGGATTGTTTCCGGCCGATAAAGTCGACCAGTTGTCGCGCATGGATTTGATGCTTTACAAACCTTTCGAAAATCCGGTGTTTTGTGAAGAATACCTTACGTGCCTCAAAAAGTATAGCGCCAAAGAGTTTGTTGCGGGCATTATCGCAGAAAATAAAAGTGAGATCGATTCGCTAACCACCTTGCTTCAGGTGGAATTTCCGTATTACAATGCCGACTTTTCGTATATACAGGAACAGGCTGCGTTTATTGATAATAACCTTGAAAACATTCGGAAAAACCTAAGAGAACTGGGTGCAAAACTACAGAGCAAAAAGATAGAACGCTATCATCCGGGAACATTACAGGGAGCCAATGCGAATTTAATAGTTCAACAGGTTCATGCTTATTTCGATAAATCTGAAAAGAAACTATCGGTTTTTAATCATGCCAATACAGATGTAAAAATTCTGGGTGCTTTTATGAAGAAGTCACTGCCGCTTAGTTTTGATGATAAACCGGTAATCGAACCCTCCAAAGGAATTGTGGCTAAGAGTCTTGATTTTAAGATTAAGGAAGGCGTTCCTGAAAAGCTGTTGTTTGCAGTGGGCACCGAAATGTTTGAAGCGATGATCAGCCAATGGGCGGCACCCAAAGAAAAATCGGCACGGCAGGTTTTGCTGGCTCAGCCTCTGCATCCCGACTTAACATTTTCAGGTGACTCTGTACTTTTTGAAGGGAACTATAATTTTTCGGAAGATGTAGTAATTCCTAACTCATTTAAAGTTTTTATAAAAGCAGGAACGACTATTGATTTTACACATGGTGCCGGTTTCTTTTGTTTCGCACCGGTGGTTTCTATGGGAAATGCTTCGCAGCCGGTATATATTCATTCAAGCGATAGTTCAGCCAATGGATTTAATATTCTTCAGGCTGCCGGCAAATCGCGGTTTTCTTACACTTACTTCTCCCAGTTGAGCAATATGAACCACAGTGGTTGGTTTTCGCCGGCTGCAGTAAATATCTACGAATCAGATGTTGAGTTGGAGTACTGCAGGTTTGAACGAAATAAGAATTGCGACGATGCCTTGAATGTCGTCCGGTCGGACTTCCGTGTGAACAATTGCGAATTTAAGCATACATTTGCCGACGCTTTTGATTCGGATTTTTGTACCGGAACAGTGCGGAATTGTACCTTTGAAAATATTGGCAACGATGCTATTGATTTTTCCGGGAGCCAAGTGGCGATCAATGATTGCCAAATGTTTGAAATTGGAGATAAGGCCATTTCGGGAGGTGAAAAATCGGAACTGAATGTGAGCGATGTTAAAATTGAAAATGCAAACATTGGTATTGCATCGAAAGATTTAAGCCGTTTAACGCTCGACAGAATTGAAATTGACGGTGTGAAATACGGTCTTGTCGCCTTTGTTAAAAAACCGGAATATGGTCCGGCTAGCATCAAAATAGATAATCTCAAACTTAAAAACAAGGTCGTGTTCCATCAAATTGAACTCGGTTCGGTGTTGGAACTCAATGACAGGAAAATAGAGGGAAGAGAAGAGAATTTAGCAGTTAAATTATATCAATAAAAAAAGATAAAAATGGATAAATGGAATCTGTTTCAACGGTTTTTGATCACCGAGAGTTCACAAATCTCGATCGTGGATTTTTTAATCAATACAGGAATTGTTTTAATACTTTCGCTGGTACTTGAATTTACCTATACCCGGTGTGCAAAAAGCCTATCGGGCCGAAAAACTTTTGCGGCCAATTTCTTTTTGGTGGCATTTACTACCATGCTCATCATCTCCATTGTAAAATCGTCGCTCGCACTTTCGCTTGGTTTGGTTGGAGCACTGTCCATTGTTCGTTTTCGTTCGGCCATTAAAGAACCGGAGGAACTGGCTTATTTGTTTCTTACAATTTCAATTGGTTTGGGTATGGGAGCCAATCAGCGACTGGTGACTATTGTTGGTGCTTTTGTTTTGCTTGGAATTATTTGGATCAGGCACTTTAGTACTCCGAAAAGAAGCAGGCAAAATCTTTACCTTACTGTTAGCGGAGCAGGTGAAGGAAAACCCACTCTTGAAAGTGTTGACGAAGTAGTGAAAAACAGTTTTAAAGCCTCTAAATTGGTGCGTTACGACGAAACTTCTGATAATATTGAAACAGCATTTTGGATTGAAATAAAAAATCCGGATGATCTTCAGAATTTTAAAAACAAGCTGACAGCAGTTAGTAGTGAAGTACGTGTTTCATTTGTCGATAACAACTCATTTTAAGAATGGTAAACGGCTATACAGAGTTAAATACCTATCGTTTCGAGCGTAAATTTATTGCGCCCAATATGTCGCGCCTGGCCACCGAGTTGGTCATTAAGCAAAACCAGGCATTTTTTTCTTCCGTATACCAACCCCGGCGCGTGAATAACATTTATTTCGATACCCCGGGACTGGATTGTTTTTTCGATAATCTTTTTGGTCACGGAACCCGCTGGAAATGTCGCCTGCGATGGTATGGCGATGTATTCGGAACTATTGAATCGCCGATATTGGAATTCAAAATAAAAAAGGGATTGGTAGGCACAAAACGCTCGTATAAAATGCCGGCTTTTCATTTTGATAAAAACAATTTTACCGTTCAGGATATCGACTACCTTTTTTCGAACGGAAACCTTCCTGATGATGTGCGTGAGCGGGTGGCAAAACTTCAGCCTGTTTTACTTAACTCGTATGAACGAAGCTACTTTGAATCGAGGAATAAAAAGTACCGCGTAACCATCGACGATAAACTGGAGTTCTATAACCTGCGGCGTGGATGGAACCATTTTGGCCGGCCTTTTACCGAGGACTTTAAAACCGTGGTTGAACTGAAATACGATGAGGAATGGAACAACGAGGTTGATCTGATTACAACTCAATTTCCGTTTCGTTTAGATAAAAACTCGAAATTCCTGGCCGGAATGATCCATTTCAGAAGTGAAGTTCCCGAGTAGCTATATCTTTAAGCTATCAATTTGAAATTTCGTCTTTTAACATTCGCGCTAATACTTCCGATCCCTTATAATTCACATGATCCTGATCTCTGAAAAAGTGTGTACTGTCGGGGAATGCATCTGTAAAGTCGAGCACAGGCAGATCATGTTTCACAAACACCGAATCAGCTTTATACGATTTATCGCCCATCGCATAGATAAACTCAGCAGGTAAGGGAAATTTTATGCCGTAAACGGCAACATCATTTTTTGCACAAATAACGATCATTTCTTCCAGCGTATTGTTTAACTTTTCCGATTGTTTCTCATCCGGGAATTGTGTTTTAACCCGCTTAACACTTCTTGCTTTCAGCTGTTCATCGGGAATTGTAGAAATATCAAAATTGTCGAAGTTGCGCGGTACTTCACTTTGTATACGGCTGATAAGATACTTTTTGAATAATTTTGAGTTTTTGGTTTGTAAGAGGGGAAAATATGGAAGAATATTTTTTTTCACCCAAAAATCGAAATGTTTGATTGGGTAATACTTGTTGTAGTCCTTGTAGGTTGAATAGTACAACGATCGGCTTCTGTTTGTCCAGTCCTCGCGGTATTGCGACAGAGTGTGGTTATCGACACAAATGTATACGGTGTCGGCAAGGTGATTCCGCAGCAGGTATTTCAGTTTTAAGGCCGAATCGAAATAAGAATCAGTATCGTAAGCCAGGTTGAAGATTTTTAATCGATCGAGGTCGGTTTGCCGGATGGCTTTGGCATGCGAATCGCCAAGTAAAAAGCTACGGTAATTTTGCATTTCACGTTTTGGAATAAAATAGCCTTTGTACAAAAGTGGTTCGGCTATAAACCGGTAGGCCAGCAGGTTGACCAGCAAAAATAAAATTGAAAAATACAGTAATCTCCGTATAAATACTTTCATGGTTTAAAATTGAAAGTAAATGAATTCGTAACCAGAGTCGAAATCTCCAAAAAGAAAGATCACCAAAATAATTAAAGTGTAGAGCGACCACCGCACCGGTCGTGTAAAACGGTATTTTACCTGAACTTCCAGGGCATGTTGCTTTTTACGCTCAATCCACTCGATGATGACAAGAATCGTAATGAGGATCAATATTTCGGAAGGGAATATTTCGGGACGTTTAAATAAGGATGTGCTGAAAATGCCTTTCAGATAAATGAACGCATCCTTAATGCTTTCGGCCCTGAAGAATACCCAGGCTAAAGTGGTTATAAAAAAAGTGAACAACATTTGAAGCAGCTCCTTGAGTGATGGAAAGATCGTGTTGGCCGCAACCTGGTCGATATTTTTTCGGTTTTGCTTTCCCAATAATAAGGGAATAAAGAACAAGGCATTGATAAATCCCCAGGCTATGAATGTCCAGTTGGCGCCATGCCAGAATCCACTTACAAGAAATATAATAAATACATTTCTCACTTTCTGCCACAAAGAGCCCCGGCTTCCACCCAGCGGAATGTACACGTAGTCGCGAAACCAGGTAGACAGCGAAATGTGCCAGCGCCTCCAAAATTCTGCAATGTCTCTCGAAAAATAGGGAAGAGCAAAATTCCGCATTAGGTCAAATCCAAACAGGCGAGCGGTGCCAATTGCAATATCGGAATATCCCGAGAAATCGCCATAAATCTGAAATGCAAATAAAACGGCACCCAGTAAAAGCGTACTGCCAGAGTACTGGTCAGGGTTGGAAAAAATTTCATTGACGTAATAGGCACAATTGTCGGCGATTACGATCTTTTTAAACAGGCCCCACAGAATCTGCCTCATTCCATCAGTTGCTTTGGCCTGATCGAAAATTCGCTCTTTGCTAAACTGAGGGAGCAGGTTTGATGCCCGTTCTATTGGCCCCGCAACCAACTGTGGGAAGAAGCTGACAAAAGCGGCAAAATCAATCAGTTTTTTGGTTGGTTCTATTTTTCTTCGGTACACATCGATGGAGTAACTTAAAGTTTGAAAGGTATAGAAACTAATTCCTACGGGTAAAACAATATTAAGTCGGTTGGGCGCAAAGTTTTTTCCCATTAAAGTAAAAGCCTCGGCAAAACTGTCGATGAAGAAGTTGAAATATTTGAAATAGGCCAGAAATCCGATGTTCACGAATATGCTGACCAGTAGTAAAATCCTTCTTTTTTTGGGGTTATCGGATTCACCCAATTGAATGCCTACCAGGTAATCGACAAGTGTACTAAATGCAATAAGCGATAGGAAGCGCCAATCCCACCAACCGTAAAAGAAGTAGCTGGCAATTAATAACAACACATTTTGCCGGCCTGTCGATTTGTTGGTGACAAACCAGTATAGCACAAAAACCACCGGTAAAAAAATGGCAAATTCGATCGAATTAAAAAGCATATTCTGTGCTGGTTTCTTTAAGAACAGCAAAAATAGAATAAATTGTAACTTTTATATTAGCCGTTAGAAATTTGTTGATGCCAATTTGTAATAATTCACCAATGCTTCTTGGCATAAGTTTCAACAATAGATTTCTAAATGGATTAGCACATTTGCTACAATGATTATTCAACCCATTGTGTAATGCCGTTTAACTATGGTGGATAGTTTTATTAATGCATATGAAATTGTACATTTACGGCTCAAATTTTTGCAACAACTAGCCAAAATTACTTATGGATATTTACAATAAGAAGAAGGAACAGCTAAAATCATACTTCGATTTAGCGGCAAAGACTCGTGTTAAGTACCGAAAGAAGAAAAGCTATTACTGGGATAGCATCACGGAATATTGTGATTTTTTTATTCATCCGGAATCCTCTGTTTTGGAGATTGGTTGTGGCACGGGAGAATTGTTAAATAAGATAAGTGGCCAATATAAAACCGGGATCGATTTTAGTGCGAACATGGTTGAGGAGGCAAAGGCTCAGTTTCCCGATATCGAATTCATTTGTATGGAAGCCGAGCAGATTCAAATCGACAGAAAATATGATGTGATTATCCTTTCAAACCTGACGGGTTACCTTCTCGATATTCAGTCGGTTTTTGAAGAACTGCATAAGGTTTGCCACGCCGAAACTAAAATTATTGTCACTTACTACAATTCAAGTTGGGAACCCTTCATAAAATTTGCCGAATTCATCGGAATTAAAAAGAAGGGACCAAAACAAAGCTGGATCTCGAAAAAAGACATGGCCAACCTACTTTATCTGTCAGGTTTTGAAGTTTACAAGCAAAACTCATCCATGCTCTTCCCATATTACATTCCGTTAATATCCGGTTTCTTGAATAAGTTTTTATCGCGGTTGCCCTTGTTTAATTTGCTGGCTTTAAATCAATATACCTTTGCTCAACCCATTTCTAAACAGTCAAAAGAAAAAATAGAAGAGGAATATTCAATTACCGTATTGATTCCGGCAAGAAATGAAAGTGGCAATATTGAAAATGCTATTTTGCGTCTACCAAAATTTGGAAAACACATCGAGATCATCTTTGTTGAAGGAAACTCAACCGACGATACCTGGGAAAAGATTCAGGAGATGCAAAAGAAATATGAAACAACTCACGATATAAAAGCGATTCAGCAACCCGGAAAAGGAAAAGGAGATGCAGTAAGGGCCGGATATGACATTGCTACCTGCGATATTTTAATGATCCTGGATGCCGATTTGACTGTTCCGCCCGAGCAGTTGCCAAAATTCTATTACGCACTGGCACAAAACCAGGGTGGATTTATAAACGGGACACGTTTAATTTATCCGATGGAAAAAAATGCCATGCGTTTTCTGAATACGCTTGGGAATAAATTCTTTAGCATAGCTTTTAGCTGGTTACTCGAACAGCCGATTAAAGATACTTTATGTGGAACGAAAGTGATGTTTCGAAAAGATTACCTGAGGTTAGCAGCTAACCGTTCGTATTTTGGCGACTTTGATCCGTTTGGCGATTTTGATTTACTTTTTGGAGCCTTTAAGCTCAACCTGAAAATTATAGATATGCCAATCAGGTACCAGGAAAGAATTTATGGCGACACCAATATTTCAAGGTTTAAACACGGTTTGCTTTTGTTGAAAATGTGGTGGTTTGCCTTATTCAAAATCAAGTTTAAATAAGACATCTTTTCTACAATTTTACCTTTCCGGCCAAGCGTGTAACAAAGGTTGCAAACGCAACTACCGAAACCGAAGATATTGGCATTAAAATGGCCGCGACCACCGGCGAAAGGTTTCCGGTGATGGCAAAACTAATTCCGATAATGTTGTAGAAGAAGGAGATAATGAAAGCCACTTTTACAATGCTTAGCGATGTTCTGGTAAAACGGATAAATCCTGCCATTTTACTGAATTGTTGCGCCTCGAGCACTGCATCGCTGGCAGGCGAGAAGTGGTAAGCTTTGTCTGCAATTGTTAAAGCCACGTCACTTTGCATCAGCGCGCCGGCATCATTCAATCCGTCGCCAGTCATCAGCACTGTTTTTCCTTCGTTTTGAAGTTTTTTTATGAATTCAGCTTTGTCGCCCGGCTTTTGGTTAAAGTGCATGTTCTCAGCATCGAAATATGATTTCAGATTATCGGCTTCGGCACTGTTGTCGCCCGAAATCAGGTACAGATTAAAGTTCCCGTTTAACGATTTCAATACCTTGTCGAGACCGCTGCGGTACTGGTTGCTAATGGTAAAATGCCCTTTAACCTGGTCGTTGAAGGCCACAAATACCGTTGAAGACGGCCGGCTGCTTCCCGATGATTGATTGGAAACATATTCTTCCGAACCGATACGAACTTCCAGCTTGTTTACTTTCCCGAAAATACCGCGTCCGGCAACCTCCACAACATGTTCGGGAGCGTGGTAGGTACTGCCGTTAAAGTTTTGTGCCAATGCCGTACTAAGCGGATGTGTGGATTGTTTAGCCAGGGAAAAAACCACTTCCTTCTCAATGTCGCTGAGCTTCTCTCCAATATAATCAACTTGGTTCTGGTTGGGTTGTGTTAATGTTCCGGTTTTGTCGAACACAATGGTATTGATGTGCGACAGCTTTTCGATAACGTCGGTGTTTTTGATGTACAAACCTTTTCTGCCAAAAATGCGCATGGTGTTTCCAAACGTAAACGGAATGGAAAGCGCCAGTGCACAGGGGCACGCCACAATCAGCACTGCAGTAAATACAAAAACAGCGGTGTGTGTTTCGCCTTTCAATGCCCAGTATGTAAATCCACCAATGGCAATGGCAATAACGATCAGTGTAAAATATTTGCTGATTCGGTCGGACAGGTTTTTTAGCGAATCGCTTGGTTTGTGGTAAACCGTGTCCTGGTTCCAGAGTTTGGTGAGATGACTCTGGTTCACTTCTTTTTTCACCCTGATTTTTATGATACCACCCATTTGCCGGCCACCGGCGTAAATAAAGTCGCCAAGGTTTTTTACCACGGGCGTCGACTCGCCGGTAACAAAACTGTAGTCGATCCGGGCATCTCCTTCAATCAGTTCCGAATCGGCAGGTATCAGTTCTTTGTTGCGAATGATCAGCACATCATCCACTTCAATTTTTTCAAGCAGAATACTTTCTTCAATTTGCTTATTGATTTTGGTAACGGCAATCGGGAAATACGATTTGTAATTGCGTTCAAACGATAGCGCTTCGTAGGTTTTGCTTTGAAACCACTTTCCAACCAGCAGAAAAAATATCAACCCCGAAAGGCTGTCGCTGTAACCGGGACCGATTCCCGACATCACTTCGTAAGAGGTAACCGCAAACAAAACGATGATTCCGAGTGCGATCGGCAGATCGATGCTGATGTTTTTCTTCAGCAGGTTTTTGAAAGCTGAAATATAATAATCGCTTCCACTGTACAGCGCCACCGGAATCACGAGAACATAACTAAGAATGTTGAAGAGTGACTGCAGTTTATCGCTGAGCGGTTCGCCATTAAAGTATGCCGGTAAACTGTAGGTCATTACATTCACAAAAACAAAACCGGCCACTCCGATCTTGTACAGGAGGGTTTTATACGACTTGTCGTCTTTTTTGTCTGATAGGCTTTGCGAAAGGTCCGGAATATAGTGAATGGAAGAAAGCAGTTCTACCAGTTGCCGCAAGGTAATCTGGCTTTCATCAAAAGTTACATCCACCTCCTTTTTTGTAAAATTGACAAAGGAATGCCGGACGCCGGAATGCAGCTTCTGCAAATGCTCAAGCAGCCAGATACAGGAGGCACAATGAATTACGGGGATGTAAAAACGAACTTTGGAAATGGTCCCCTCGGTAAAAGAGATGAGTTTTTGTTTTACCTCGTCGTTGTCGAGAAAAGCATATTTGTTGCCAAACTCAGTGGTCTCAACTTTAATCCCAGGCGTTTCTTCAAGCTGGTAATAATTGTAAAGCTTGTTCTCGTTCAGGAGCTGATAAACCGTAAGACAACCATTGCAACAAAAGTTCAGGTTTTTCCATTCCACGGGCTCTTTTCCGCAATCGGCTCCGCAGTGGACACATGTATTGTTTTGTTGTTGTTTCATTCTCCTTTTAATGTCTAAAGGTAGTTCTGGAGATTGCTTCGCCTGCGGCTCGCAATGACAATACATTTAAAAAAGGGGAGTTAGGCAGGCGGCTCTGCCGCCTGCCTAACTCCTCGTCCTAACCTGATTTCGTCATTGCGAGGAGGAACGACGAAGCAATCTAGTCTACCTTGCAACAATCTCCCTTCGACTCTTCATGCAATTCAGCTGATTCTGACTGAAGACTTTTCTCAAATTTCTGCTCAATCTTTTTTTTTGGCGGGCTAAGATAAGGAATTCCAAGGCTAAGACCGCGAAGTATAAACAGAACTCCAACGATTACCACCAGCACCGGAATAAGTTTGTTGATGCGTTTTCTCACTGTCAGGCTCAATATGTTTCCGGCCAGCGAAATGGCCAGCAGCATCGGGATCGTACCAAATCCAAACAAAATCATATACAGCGAACCTTCAACAACACCCCCGGTTCCGATTGCTCCGGCAATGGCCATATAAACCAGGCCGCAAGGCAATAGCCCATTCAGCATGCCAATAAAAAACAAGCTTTGGAACGAACGGATGGCAAACATTTTCGCGATGGTGCTTTTTAGTTTGCCAACAAGTGATAACCAGCTTTTGTCCATCCGGTACTGATTTTTAAACAGGGCAGGGAAGAGCACCGAAATGATCATGATAGCGCCCATAATCACCGATACTTTCTGCTGAAATCCTATGAGTTGAAGACCTTGTCCCAGCAAGCCAAAAATGGCTCCCATAATTCCGTAGGTAATCGTTCGGCCGAAGTTGTACAGGGTGCCTCCAAATATTTTCTGTGGAACGGTGTTTCCGTGAAGTGGAAGTGCTATGGCAATTGGCCCGCACATTCCGGCACAATGAAAACTTCCCATAAGGCCAAGAAGCAGGGCTGAGAATAAAATGGTCATGGCTGATGAAATGAACTTAAGTTAGTAATTGGATTCTAAAGATAACGAAACTATTGCACATTTACAGGGCGGCTGACTTCGTATTTTGTACCATCAGTATACCACGAAAACTTGAGGATATAACGCCCGTTAATTAAATCGGCTTTTTTGAACTGAACAGAAGAACTGTGTGCTGAAACCGACGCGGTAATGTCCTGTTCTTTGTCGGATGGACGGTACAGGTACATGCTGCCCGAATCAATTTTTGCTGCTAATTCAGAGGCAATTGCAACGTTTAAAAAGTCGTTATCGGTGTTAATGGTAATCGAGTGATTATATGGTTTTGAGCGTTCGATCACCCGCATTTGTTCCGAGTAATCAACTCCTTTTTCGTAATAATCCTTGTGTACCAGATTCACCTGCTGCTTCGAGGCAAAAACGATAAACACTGCCGATGCTGCCAGAAACAACACCAAAAAAAGAAAAATCCCTGTTCCCCACGTAAACTTCTTCATATCAACTGTTTCTAATTTTCTTTAAACTGAATACTGAACACTGCGACTGTAAACTGTACTACGGTCCTACAAAAGTGGTTTGATACGTTTCCATTAGTTTTCCATTGCTGTAAATCCCGAACTTCACTTCGGTTTTATCGCCTGTAATTTCTGCCTTCGGAATGTATAAAATGAAGGTAGATTCGTACATCGACTGGTCTTTAATAGTCATTTTATTTCCTGCCAGTTGTATTCTTCCCTTGTGCGACAAAATCTTAAGTTCAAGCGGCATTTCTTCATGCGTTTTGTTCACCACTTTTATATTGTACACGTTCGAATAAGTGCTGTCCTGTTCCTGGTATAGCAATCCCGGAGTACGCAAAATAGTCGTTTCAATCTCAGGACGACTGGCAAGCGTGTAAACAAAAAACGAGAAGATGATAAGCAAAACAACCGAGTAAGCACGGTTTCGTGCATTCCATATTTTTGTATGTCCTCCCTTTATCGACGCTTCCGAAGCATAACGAATGAGTCCCGGAGCTTTGCCGGTTATCTTCATTACTTTGTTGCACTGATCGATACAGGCCGAGCAATTGACACATTCCAACTGGGTGCCGTTTCTGATGTCGATTCCGGTAGGGCATACCGAAACACATTGTTTACAATCGATGCAATCGCCTGTACTTCTTGGCCCGCGTGGTTCGCCACGCTTGTAATCGTAAGCCACCATAATCGATTTCGAATCGAGCAGAACACCCTGCATCCTTCCATAGGGGCAAACCATGGTACAAATCTGTTCCCTGAAAAAGGAGTAAATCCAGTAGAATACTCCTGAAATCAGCAGCATAATGGCAAAACCTCCGAGGTTTTTACTGATCGGTTCGCGAATCATTTCCAGCCAGTGTTCGCTGCCGATAAACCACATCAGAAAAACGTTGGTCATGGCTACTGAAATGAGAATGAATATGCCGTGTTTGAGTGTTTTTTTGAAGATCTTTTTAACGGTCCACGGACTGTTATCGAGGTGAAGGCGTTCGCGGTAATCCCCTTCAATCAGGTATTCAATCCGGCGAAAAACCATTTCCAGGAAAATGGTTTGCGGGCAGGTCCAGCCACACCATAAGCGGCCGTAAGTAACCGTGAACAGAACGATGAACAGCACAAATGACAACATCAATAAGGCCAAAATGAAAGTATCCTGTGCCCAGAAGATGGCGCCAAAAATTATGAATTTGCGATTGGCAATATCGAGGAGAACCAGCGGATTTCCATTTATTTTTATGAAAGGAACACCAATCCAGAATGCCAGCAGGATCCAGGCAACGATGGTTCGGCGGGTCCACCATTTTCCCGAAGGTTTTTTGGCGTACACCCATTTCCGTCCACCGCGTTCGTTCATGTTGATGGGGCGGTCTCTGAATGTCAACTCCTCGATCGACATATGTTCAATTTAATCAGAAAAAAGGGGAGGCCCCCTTTCTTTTATGAATTATCTCCGGTATTACAAACTTCTCCCTGAGGTGCTTTCGCATTGGCCGGATTGGACCCAACAAGACTAATTACATAACTAGCTACTTTCTGAATCTTTTCGTCACTCAACTGGCTCTTAAACGGTGTCATCCCTTTCGACGGTTCACCGTTTTTAATAACGTTGAAAACATCAGAAATGCTGCAGCCGTGAATCCAGTGGTCGTCAGTCAGGTTTGGACCGACGGCATTTCCTTCACCATTCATTCCGTGACATGCCATACAGGCCATTTCGGTATAAATTTGTTTGCCTTCTGCCAGCGACACTTCATCGGTGAAGGCAACAAGATCGTCGGCAGAAAGTGACGCGATCTGGTATTTTTCATCGTGTTGTGCCGATTTATACGCGTATTCCTCATCCTGATGCTTTCCTTGTTTCAACCAAAAAAAGTAGGCAGCGTAAATGATCGACCATCCAATTGTAACGTAAAAAAGCAGCATGATCCACCGTGGAGGCGGGTTGTCCAACTCCTTAATTCCATCGTAATCGTGATCGGTAATATGATCTTCGTGTTCTGTTACGTTCTTTTTTTCTTCCGACATAGCTTTAAAATTTAGTTTGAAGTTGTGACCTCTTCGGATTCTCCATCCATCAAAATTGAATTCTTTATCTCTTCCATGTCGCTATTTTTCATTCGCATGGTACGAATAAAAATGACAATGAAAAGTGCTACAAAAATCAGCAATCCAATGATGTAAAAAATCCGGATGCCCTCAATGCTCGTTAATACTTCACTTACTATTTTCATCTTGCAAAGTAATTAAGACATAACTTGTCAGTTGTGTTATCTGTTTCTCGGTAAACATGGTTTTGTAAGGAACCATTCCTTTAGCCACATTTCCTTCCGAAATTTGATGGAAGACAGCACCGGGAGTATTCCCGTGAATCCACTCCTCATCGGTGAGGTTCGGGAAAGTTGCGATTCCCTTGCCATCTGCACCGTGACATGCCACGCAGGTATTCTGGAAAAGCTGTTTGCCAGCCGCCAGGTCTTCCGGATTATTCAGTAGCTGAACTTCTTTAAATTCAGTAGAAGCAGTTTGTATTGTATCGGCCGGAACTTCTGTACCGGTTGAAATATCGCGACCCAGTTTGTGCATGTAGGCGATCATTGCCACCATTTGTTTTTTAGGATCGATTTCAATTCCCGATGCTTTCAAGTCGTCTGAAATGCCCTGTGCCTGCGCCAGCAAATCATCTACTGCTTTTTTGTCGTAACCTTCTTCGTAAGGTACTCCGAGTTTCTGCATTGCCCTGATCTTTTTGGGCGTTTGGCTCAGATCGATATTTTTAACGGCCAACCATGCATAATTCGGCATGATGGAAGCCTCATTCATTTTTTGCGGATCCATAAAGTGGTTGTAGTGCCATGCCGCATTTTTGTACATCGGGCCGCCAACAACACCAGCACGAGCAAGGTCCGGGCCGGTTCGGCGCGATCCCCACTGATAAGGGTGATCGTAAACGAACTCGCCTATTTTTGAGTATTCTCCGTAGCGGTCGGTTTCCCAACGGAACGGACGAACCATTTGCGAGTGACAGACATAGCAGCCTTCTTTTACATACAGATCGCGGCCTTCGAGTTCGAGAGGCGTATATGGTGTTACTGAATCGAGCGTTGGTACGTTCGATTTAATAAAAATCATCGGGATGATCTCCACCGCACCACCTATCGACAGGGCAATAAATGTAAGTATGGAGAATCGAACGGCTTTTCTTTCCAGCCAGCGGTGAATGGTTTCGCGAACCGGATTACGACTTCCGGCCGGCACCAGAGCAGGTGCTTCCGATGCTTCGTTATTAACAAAGCTGCCGGCTGCCATAGTCTTTGCCAGGTTGAATACCATGATCAGGAATCCGGCAAGGAACAATACTCCGGCTACTACTCTCACTGCATACATCGGAACGATCTGCGTAAGTGTTTCCAGGAAGTTCGGATAAGCCAAAAATCCTTCGGGAGTGTATTCGCGCCACATCAGCCACTGGGTAACTGCTGCCCAGTAAAGCGGGATGGCATAAACCAGAATTGCTAAAGTTGAAATCCAGAAATGGATATTGGCCAGTTTTTCGGAGAAGAGTTTTGATTTAAACAGTTTTGGAACCAGCCAGTACAGCATTCCAAATATGATACCGCCGTTCCAGCCCATACCGCCAATATGAACGTGGGCAATGGTCCAGTCGGTAAAGTGTGTGATCTGGTTCACGGTTTTAAGCGACATCATTGGCCCTTCAAAAGTCGACATACCGTAAGCGGTAACACCAACCACAAGGAACTTTAATGCGGCACTGTCGCGAACCCTGTCCCAGGCTCCACGCAGGGTCAGTAATCCGTTTATCATTCCACCCCAACTTGGTGCAATCAGCATGATCGAGAAGGTAACTCCAAGTGCCTGTGCCCATTCAGGTAAAGCCTGGTACAACAGGTGGTGCGGGCCTGCCCACATGTAAAGGAAAATGAGCGACCAGAAGTGAATGATGGATAATTTATACGAATAGATGGGCCGGTTTGCAGCTTTGGGAAGGTAGTAGTACATCAATCCAAGAAATGGTGTAGTAAGGAAAAATGCAACGGCATTGTGACCGTACCACCACTGCACCACTGCATCCTGTGCCCCGGCGTAAATCGAATAACTTTTGAACAGCGAAATGGGCAACTCAAAGGAGTTAACCACATGCAAAATAGCAACACCGAGGAAGGTTGCCAGGTACCACCAAATGGCGGCGTAAATGTGCTGCACACGACGTACAATTATTGTCCCGATCATGTTCCAGCCAAAGGCCACCCACACCAGTGTAATAAGAATATCGATCGGCCATTCCAACTCGGCATATTCTTTTCCGGTTGTGAAACCGGCCAGCAAGGTTACTGCTGCCAGCACAATGATCGTTTGCCAGCCCCAAAAGTGGAACTTACTCAGCGCATCGCTGAACATGCGTGTTTTCAGCAATTTTTGCATGGAGTAGTACACCCCGGCAAAAATAGCATTACCCACAAACGCAAAAATAATGGCATTGGTGTGTACCGGTCGAAGACGGCCGAAAGTGGTGTACTCTAATCCGAAGTTAAAAATCGGAAAGGCCAATTGCAGGGCAGCAATCACACCAACCAGGATACCGACAACTCCCCAAACCAGGGTAGCCAGGATAAACAGCTTGACTATTTTGTTGTCGTAATAAAATTTTTGATTTTCCATATCTTGGATCTTATGTCGTTTGTTTTTCTTCGTTGTTTGAATCTTCTGTTTCGTCATCGTCGAATAACATCCTTATCGATGGAGTTTCATTATCATCGTACTGCCCCGAACGCACAGCCCAGATAAAGGCTCCCAAAAAGATGAGGGCGGCCAGTAAACTTACTCCTATCAATAAGTAAAAGATATTCATCGTGCGTTATTTTTTACCCGCTTTCCAGATTTTGAAAATCTGAAATACCACATAAGCGATCGACAACCAGGCTGCTCCAACCGCACCGAGATATGAAAGCAATAACCACGATTGAACATTTTCATTCGTCGACCAAAGAATTTCTTTTCTGATCAGCTTTGGAAGCGGTTTCGGCTGACCAACTTTTGCCGCATCCAGCACAACCTGGTCGGTAATGAAGTTGTCTTCCAATTCAACCACAATATTTACCAATCCGTTTTCGTCGCCAATCAAGGTTTCCGGAACGACAAACTCAGCACGGCCATCTTTATTGGTAAGTACTTCGCCGATGGGCAGGTTCCCAAAGGCTTTTTTTGCTGAAATTTTCACAGTAGCTTCGGGAAGTTCAACAAATTGTTTGTCGGTATTTTCTACTTCAGCAAAAATCTCCACTTTTTTGTCGGCCTCGTTAACTGAAGCTAAGAGTTTGGCTTTTTTCGGGGGAGCTTCCACCAAAACCGGCTCAACGTCAGGATTGTAGTTTCTGATGAAATTTACCAGGCGCCAGCGGTCGTCTTCCGAAATTGTTGTTTCGAACTGAGGCATTCCCCCGCGACCATGCGTAATTCGGTAGAACAACTCACCCGGAGTATTGGCTTGCATAATATCTGAAGTAACATCAGGTGGAGGAGGTACCAGGGGCAATCCGTTGTGTTTACCCACATCGCCGTGACACGATTTACAGTTTTTCATGTAAAGGTCTTTCCCTTTCTGTACATTGGTCAGATTATAGGGCAGCGGATTTTCAACACTTTTATATTCATCAGGAACAATCCATTCCTGAGCCATGCCTTGTACTGCAAGAACCAGTACTAAAACGAATAGTAGGTATATCTTTTTTGTCATCTTGCTTACTTTTTAGGTTCAGAAATGATTTCCCTTGGGATGCCTTTTTCTTCAGCGTATTCCCAAATGGTTATCACCGGGAACATTTTAGCCAGCACTGTAATGATCAGTAAAGCAGCCATAAACGAGAATAAGGTGATCATGATTTCGATACTCGTAGGTGAATAATGTTTGAAGTGTTCAGGAACATTCTGCACTGGCAGAAAGGGGTGTTCCAGCGTTGGAATTACAATAATGTAACGTTTGAACCATGAGGCCACCAACACGAAACCTGAAATGATGGTCAGCGGCAGAGGTCTTCGGAAGAATTTCATCAGCATCAGCAAAATAGGGAAGATCAATCCTAAAAGCTGAGTCGACCAAAACATCAAAGCATATCTTCCGGTAAACAGGTTGGCCAGGTGAATACCTTCTGCAGTTTTCATTTTATAACCCGGAACCAGGAATTCGTTGATATTAAAATAGAGGTAAACCAAACTCACAAATACAAGCAGTTTACCCATGTAATCGAACTGAAGTTCGCCAAAATATTCTTTCAGCCCGTAACGGTTTCGGTAAGCATACATTACAATAACAACGGCTGCTGAACCGGCAACAAAGGCTCCGGCCACGAAATAAGGGCCAAAAATGGTAGTATCCCATCCCGAACGCAGTGTGGCAGCGAACAGCCACGAAGTAACGGTGTGGATGGAAAGCCCAACAGGGATGATCAGCAGCATTAAAATGCGCATGGCATGATAAACCAGTTTATACTGCTCGGCATTTCCTTTCCATCCTAATGCAAGAATGGTGTATATTTTCATTTTCCACTTCGGAATATCGTCTGTTCCTTTGTCGCGCAACAAAGCCAGGTCGGGTATTAGCGGAATGTAGAATAACAACACTGAAATGGTAAGGTAGGTGGTTACAACGGTAACGTCCCAGATAATTGGCGATGCAAAACGACCATGCAGAAACACATTCAGAAAACGGTCGGGACGTCCCATGTCGTTAATAATAATGATACCGGCCAAAGCTACTCCTGCAATGGCAACTTGCTCGGCTACCCTTGAAATGGGTTTCGACCATTGTATTTTTAGCAGGTGCAGCGCCGACGAGATCAGAAATCCAATCAGACTAATGGCAACAAAAAACACAAAGTTAGCAATGTACATTCCCCACGAAACGTAGTCGCGCATTCCTGTAACGCCCAGTCCGTCGCGGATTTGGATGCCCCATCCCCACAATCCAACTGCGGCAAACATGATGAGGATGAAGTACCAGAAATTGGTCAGCTCATCCCGCTTCACGATCGATCGTGTGAGGTCGTAGGTAATTTTATCCAATAGTTTCCGGGATTCTTCCGGAGATTTTATTTTTTCCATCGTTTAAAGATTAGTCAGATTTTAAGAATGATGCTCTTCGATTTCACCCTGGAAAGGGAAAGCCCTGTCTTTGGGCGGCAGGTAATATACGCGTGGTTTTGTTCCCAGTTCTTCCATGAGCGTATAACCGGCATTATCTTTTATCAAATCACTGAATTTGGTTGTTTCGTGCGTGGTACCATTTGTAACTGCATCTTCGTTTTGGTCGCCAAACCAGTAAACACCGTTCGGGCAAGCTGAAACACACGACGGAAGTTTTCCATCGCGTAAACGGTCGGCACTGAACAAACATTTTGAAATGGTTCCTTTTTTCTGCGGAACATTGGCCTCAATATTATAGGTAACGCCTTTGTATTTATCGGCATCGCGCGGTTCGAACCAGTTGAATACCCTTGCTGAATAGGGGCAGGCTGCAATACAGAAACGGCAGCCAATGCAACGCTCGTTGTCGATCAGCACAATACCGTCTTCACGCTTGAATGTGGCATTAACCGGACACACCTTTGTACATGGCGGATTGTCGCAATGCTGACAAGGTTTTGGCATGTAGTAAGGTGCCGTATTTTCGGCATCCTGCATTTGTAGCACGTTAATGTGGTGCTGTTCCGGACGGAGTTGGTGGTGGTTCTGACAGGCTTGCATACACTTTCGTGCATTCCGGCATTTCGACAGGTCGATAACCATTACAAACTTACGGTTCGGCAACCCTTTTCGTCCCCGTTTTTGATTTTCCTCCAGGCTTGGCATGTCGGCCGGTTTCAGTTGCGATTTGTCAACTTTAACCAGCTCACCGCTAGATGTTAACAGCGTAATCGTGTTGCCGTCTGTTGTTTCAACCTGAGTACATGAATTTAAAAGTGTGGATCCTCCAACAACTCCTGCAGCACCGATAGATGCTCCAAGAGCTTTTACAAAGCTTCTGCGCGATTTCTTTTCCATAAACTGACAATTTTCGTACGTGGAAATTAAGCCTGAAATAGTTCTATTCTTTACGAAATTATAAAATAAGCCCTAAGCAACAAACTTAATTTATGGAATAACAAGAATAAAAGACAAAAAAGTCCAAAATAACTAATAATGAGTAAGTTAGGTGTTATCGAGACCTTGCAATTTTTTTTGAAGCAATAATTGATTGATAGTGAATAGAAATGCCGAAAACCGGATAATTTTTTTTTATTCCTTGCATGAACAATTCAAAAACTCGTGTGTTTTACTTGGTTTTTCTGTATTCTGGCCCCCGATTTCAACTGAATATAATCTTTAATCCTATGTGTTGTAAAACATATTCTAAATAACGATCGCAAGGCGCGCTGTTGCATAAAATAAGTGAATGAGGCCGATTTTAGCATTAGTTTTCAAATAGTTTAAAAATTTGATGTAAGGCAAATATTGAACATATGATTGAATATTGCTTGGTGAAATAACGATATTTGGGTAAATATGTAAGAAACAGGGCTTTTCAATAAACATTAAAGGGCTTTTTGGGTTTAATAAACTGATAAAAATTAAACCGGCGGGAAAACAGCAGTCATTAATATCTTGTGTTGATAGATGTAGTTGGTCTGCTCAATTCCCGTGAAACGATTAGAAAAAATGAGAAATCAACTTTTCTACAATTTAACATTAAGCTTATTACTCGTTATTGGAAGTATGGTTTCAGGATCGGCTCAAAGCATTATCAATCCTGCTGCTACCGACGATGATGTGGAAATAGGTATTGTTGAACACCTCGATGAATACGTCCCTGACAGTATTCGCCTGATCAATGAACAGGGAGAACAAGTTTGGCTGGCAGATCTGTTAGACAAACCAACCGTTTTGAATTTTGTGTACTACCGTTGTCCCGGTATTTGCAGCCCGCTGATGGAAGCTGTTGCCGGTGTGATGGACAAAGCTGATGTGGTTCCCGGAAAGGACTACCAGGTACTGACCATTAGTTTCGATCCGGGTGAAACCATCGATTTGGGTATTCGAAAGAAAAAGAATTACCTGAACCTGATGAACAACGCCGACAAAATTGAAGCCGCACAAACAGGCTGGCGATTTTTTGTGTCGGACAGTGCCAGTATTGCGAAAGCTACCCAGGCCACAGGATTTAAGTATATTAAGACTGGTAACGATTATACGCATGCTGCTTCATTAATTGTTTTGAGCCCCGACGGAAAAATCACCCGTTACCTGAACGGTTTGTATTTTCTTCCTTTCGAATGGAAAATGGCAATTGTTGAAGCTTCAAAAGGAGAATCGGGACCAACAATCAACAGAGTATTACGATTTTGTTATTCATACGACCCGGAAGGGCAAAGCTATGTGCTGAATGTAACCAAAATCAGTGGCACGCTGATTTTGTTCTTTGCCGTAGTTCTGTTACTGGTCATGGTACTAAAACCAAAAAGAAAAAAATCAATTTAAACAAAACTTTATGCAAACGAGTAGCGCTGTTAACGGAGCAAATTATCTGACCTATCAAGGGAAATATAAGGGTTTGCTCGGATGGATTTTTTCGACCGATCACAAACGGATCGGGTTGCTTTACATGTATTCTATTGCCACCATGTTTGCCACCGGACTTTTGCTGGGGCTGGCCATGAAATTTGAATTGCTGGCACCGGGTAAAACCATTATGGAGGCACAAACCTACAATGCCACTTTTACGGTGCATGGTGTAATAATGATATTTATGGTGGTGGTTCCGGGTTTACCGGCGGTATTTGGTAACCTGATGCTTCCATTGATGATTGGCGCGAAAGATGTAGCTTTCCCAAAATTGAATCTGTTGTCGTGGTGGTTGTATGTTACCGGTGTATTTCTGGTACTTGCTGCCTTGCTTTTTGGCCCTGGTGCACCTGACACCGGCTGGACATTTTATGCACCCTACAGTTTTAAAACCGGTACCAATCTGTTACCCGCTGTTTTTGGGGCTTTCGTGCTTGGTTTTTCATCTATTTTAACAGGCTTGAACTTTTTGGTGACCATTCACCGCTTACGTTGCCCGGGCTTGAAATGGACCAAACTACCGCTTTTTGTTTGGACACTTTACGGTACGGCCTGGATTCAGCTACTGGCCACTCCGGTGGTGGGAATCACCCTGGTTCTGGTAGCACTCGAACGTGTATTTGGCGTTGGAATTTTTGATCCGGCACTGGGTGGCGACCCGATTCTGTATCAGCACCTGTTCTGGATCTATTCACATCCGGCCGTTTACATAATGATTTTGCCGGCCATGGGTGCCATTTCTGAGATCATTCCAACATTTGCGCAAAAACACATTTTTGGTTACAAAGCCATTATTGCATCAACCATGGCAATTGCTTTTGTGGGTTACCTCGTTTGGGGCCACCATATGTTTACTGCCGGAATGAGCGGAACAGCACAATACTATTTCTCGCTGCTTACATTTATTGTGGCCATTCCAAGTGCTATAAAAGTATTTAACTGGATTTCAACCTTGTATAAAGGTGCAATCAATGTACAAACACCTTTTTACTGGGCAATATCGTTTATTTTTGTTTTCATGGTCGGTGGATTAAGTGGACTCGTTTTAGGCGCACTGGCAACCGACGTTCATGTGCACGATACTGCCTTTGTTGTTGGCCACTTTCATTATATTGTGTTTGGCGGAACAGGCTTTGCCTTTTTTGCTGCCATGCACTATTGGTTCCCCAAAATATTCGGAAGAATGTATGATAAATCGTGGGCCAATATTGGCTGGCTGGTTTTTACCATCGGTTTTCTGGCGCTTTATACCCCGATGTTCTACCTCGGAATAATGGGAATGCCGCGTCGTTATTACGACTACCTCGAAGAATTTCATGGTGGAAATATTCTGAGCACCTTTGGCTCGTGGGTATTGGCAACCGGTTTTGTCATCATTGTTGTTAACCTGATCAGGTCGGCACGTAAAGGTGAACCGGCTGAAAAAAATCCATGGCACAGTAAAACGCTGGAGTGGACTGTTTCATCACCGCCTCCGGTACTCAATTTTGATGAAGAGCCTGTAATTGGCGAGAACGACGGACCTTACAATTACAAATAAACTTAACTGAACGGATTATGGAACATGCGCATCATGTAGAGCATCCCGATATGTACGACGAGGAATCGTCGAAGATTGGAATGTGGTTATTCATTTTTACAGAACTTCTGCTGTTTGGGGCCTTGTTTGTGGTTTACGCAGTTTACCGCTACATGAATCCCGATGCTTTTCACCTGGCAGCCGAAGAATTAAACCGGATGATAGGTGCAATAAATACCATCATTCTTTTGATAAGTAGTATGACGATTGCCATGTCGACAACGGCATTGCGGAAAGGACATCGGAAACTGGCAATCGCACTGGTAAGCATAACATTCCTTATTGGGTTAGCATTCCTTGTCAATAAATATTTCGAGTGGGGCGTAAAATTCTCGCATGGAATCTGGCCGGGCTCAGAGCACATGCTCAACGAAATGAGCCAGGGAGAGATCCTGTTCTTCGGCCTCTATTTCGTAATGACAGGTTTGCACGCGCTGCACATTATTATTGGAATGGCCATCATGGTATTTGCCATCAGAGGATTGATAAACGGAAAAGTTCAAATCGACCGTCCGTCCTTGCTCGATAACTGTGGTCTTTACTGGCACCTTGTCGACTTGATCTGGATCTTCCTTTTCCCACTGTTTTATTTAATTCATTAAAAACCGAGCTTATGTCAGGAGATAAACCACATATTGTACCGTATCGCGTGTATTTGATAATCTTGGTGGCGCTTATTGCCTTAACTTTAGGATCGATTTGGATTACCAGCATCGAAATGGCCGAATACACAGTAGCAGCGGCCCTACTTTTTGCTGTAGTTAAATCTTATCTCGTCCTAACTTATTTCATGCACCTGAAATACGACAAGCGATATATAAAAGCCATGGTCGGATTTGTATTCGCCATCTTTTTAGTTGTGATCATCATTACCTTTTTAGATTACCTATTTAGAGCCTAGCTATGTATAACTCAGAAATAACCAAAGCCTCTAATTTTGTCCAGGGTGTTGACACAGCATTCATGGTAATTCTTGGAATATCATTCATATTCCTGATCGGATTGACCGCCGTGATGCTGTATTTTGTTTACAAATACAACCGGAAACGTCATCCGAAACCTACTCAGATTGAAGGAAGCGTGAAGCTGGAGATCATCTGGACAGTTGTTCCGTTTATTCTTACCATGTTTATGTTTTATTACGGTTGGGCAGGCTGGAAACCGATGCACAACCCACCAAAAGATGCAATGGAAGTTACGGTTTACGGCCGCATGTGGAATTTTAGTTTTGAATATGATAATGGCAGGAGAAGCGATACTTTGTTTCTGCCAAAAGACCAGGCGGTAAAATTGAATCTGGTTGCCCTCGATGTTTTGCACAGTCTATACATTCCTGCTTTCCGGGTAAAGCAGGATATGGTTCCCGGAAAGAAAGACAACTTTATGTGGTTCGAACCGCAGAAAGAAGGAACATTCGAACTGTTTTGTGCCGAGTATTGCGGATTGCAGCACTCGTATATGTACACATTTGTTGAGGTTATGGATCCGGCAGATTTTCAGGCCTGGAAAACCGATACCACCAGTGTTTCTTCGTCGATTGCTGCAGCGGCGTCGCCAACGGCAACCGGAAGAAAGATCATGCAGAACATTGGTTGTTTTGCCTGTCATACCATCGACGGAACCAAACTGGTAGGGCCAAGTTTCAAAGGAATTTGGGGTGAAACGCAAACCGTAACAACAGGAGGCGAAAAACGCCAGGTTACTGTAGATGAAGATTACATTCGCAAATCGATCTTCGACCCGAATGCTGATATCGTTGACGGATTTGCCAAAGGTTTAATGGTGACTTACGAAGGACAGTTGACCGACGCCGATGTTGACAACATCATCGAATACCTGAAAACCTTAAGCGATCATAAAGATTAAAAAGACAATTTGAAAGCACAACTCAAAATAGTATACGAACTCGCGAAGGTTCGAATTTCGCTGCCCATTGCTTTATCGGCAGTAACCGGTTACGTATTGTTTACCCGCCACATGGATGCTCAGGGGTGGTTGCTCGGCTTTGGTGTATTTCTTATGTCGTGTAGTTCGAGTGTAATTAACCACTGGCAGGAGCGAAAAACCGATGCACAAATGATCCGCACGAAAAGCCGGCCGATCCCGTCGGGTAGGATCAGTGCAAACAATGCCTTAATGCTGGCAATAATTCTGGCGGTTTTGGGTTCAGGAATACTGCTGGTATCCAATCCGGTGATGGCACTTATTCTGAGTTGGGCAACCTTGTTTTTTTACAATGCCGTTTACACGCCGCTAAAAAAACTTACGGCATTTGCCGTAATTCCCGGATCCATGGTAGGTGCTTTGCCACCAATTATTGGGTGGGCCGGTGCCGGTGGTAGTCCAACAGCTGAGATTATTTTACTGGTTGCCTCATTCTTCTTTATCGGTCAGATTCCGCATTTCTGGTTGCTGTTGCTTATGTTTGGCGAACAGTACAAGGAAGCAAAAATGCCGAGCCTTAACCAACTTTTTGATGATACCCAAATAAAACGTGTAACCTACGCCTGGGTATTGACAACCATCGCTTCTGCATTTCTGGTTATCTTTTTTGTTATCGGTAACCAGCTGATCATGTTTGTACTGCTGTTCTATATATTTTACCTGCTATCTTCCATCACCATCTCAGTATTTGCACAAAAGGAATTTAAGGTTCGGGCTTCATTCTACAAGCTCAATTTCCTCTACCTTTTTATGATGATTTTTTTGATTGTCGATAGTTTAGTTAACTCTTGATTGCCTGAACGGCTTTAGTGCCACATATTTGCTTAACTTTGCGGTGGCTCAATATTAATTTTTATGAAATTTTCTGAACTCGGAATACACGACGACCTGCTGGACGCTATAGAATATATGGGATTTAAAGATGCGACTCCCATTCAGGAACAAGCAATACCTATAATTCTGGAAGGCAATGATTTAATTGCCTGTGCCCAGACCGGTACCGGAAAGACGGCGGCATTTTTACTGCCCATACTCGATTTAATTGCTGATCTACCCGGAGGCGAAACCTCAACACTGATTATTGTCCCAACCCGCGAACTCGCTGTTCAGATCGACCAGCAGGTTCAGGGAATTGGTTATACCATGGGTATTCATTCTATTGCGCTTTACGGTGGTGGCGATGGTGATGAGTGGGGCCAGCAAAAAAAGGCACTCACAAAAGGAGCCGATATTATTATTGCAACACCCGGGAAACTCATTTCTCACCTTAATCTGGGATATGTAAAATTCGATACCATCCAGTTTTTGATACTCGACGAAGCTGACCGCATGCTGGATATTGGTTTTTACGACGATATTGTTAAGATCATTTCCTTTTTGCCGAAGGACCGTCAAACCCTGATGTTCAGTGCAACAATGGCACCAAAGATCAGGAAACTGGCTTCGCAAATTCTGTATGAGCCCAAAGAAATCAATATTTCTATCTCGAAACCGGCAGAAGGTGTATTACAGGCTGCTTACCTGATTTACGATTCACAGAAAAATGATCTTGTTGCTCACCTGATTTCTGAAAACCCGGAATACAGTAGTGTGCTTATTTTCTGTTCTACAAAGCGGGCTACCACCGAACTGGCCAGAAGACTGAAGCGACAAAAGTTCGACGCTGAAGCGATTTCTTCCGATCTTGAACAGTCGGAGCGGGAAAGTGTATTAAACGGTTTCCGGTCGAAAAGAATTCGGATTTTGGTGGCAACCGATGTAATGAGCCGGGGTATCGACATTAAAGACATTAACCTGGTCATCAATTTCGATGTACCGAATGATGCCGAAGACTATGTGCATCGTGTTGGAAGAACAGCGCGTGCTGATTCAACCGGTGTGGCTTTAACGTTGGTGAACGAAGACGACATGTACAAATTTCACCAGATTGAGCAATTGATCGAGCGCGAAGTATTTAAGATCCCGATTCCGGAACACTTGGGAAGCGGACCGGAATGGAGAGTTTCTTCAAAAGGTATGAAAAACCGGAAAGGCAAGTTTCATAAATACAAAAAGCAGGGTGGCGGAGGTCAACCCAAACACCGGCAGAACTACCAGAACAAAAAGAAAAAATAGTTCGACTGTGCGTATTGCGATCCTAACAAATTCGAATTTTATGTTGAAACAATTAGTGTTATTTGTAGCCCTGGTAATTGTGGTCACTACAGTTCAGGCCCAGAATCCACTCGAAAGATTTGAAAATATAATTGGTGTTTGGGAAGGAGCAGGAACCGGTTTTGGTAACTCGAAATCAAAGATAACTGCCAGCTACGCGTGGCTGATGAATAAACAGTATATCGAGGTAAAGCATCATTCTGAATTTGATCCCACCGAACAAAATTCCGAAGGAGAGATTCATGATGACCTTGGGATAATCAGTTTTGATAAAGGCCGTAATGTGATTGTTTTTCGTCAGTATCATAACGAGGGATTTTTTAATGAATATGTACTGAACGATTCCATTTCGACACCGACGAAGTTGATTTTTGAAACCGAGCGTATTGAAAATTTTGTGCCGGGAGGACGGGCACAATTCACCATAAACATCATTAACAAGGACGAAATCCAGACTGTTTTCGATGTTGGATTTCCCGGTAAAGAAATGGCCTGTTTCGGTACAAATGATTTGCAAAAAGTGGAATAAATAAAAAAATCCACCGGCAAACACCGGCGGATTTCTTCCTCGAAAGCCTTTTCCTGAACACGTCCCTAATTCTTATTTTTGTGGATTGTAACTTTTATAATCTGATCAACTGCCGGATATGTATATCCGTCATTTAGCGGGCGAACATCACCACCTTCATCGGTATCCATCGATTTTGTGCCCGGATATTCGTTCACCTCGGTGCCTGCATCAAACAGCATAACTTTGCCGGTAATATCTTCCACATCATTTCCAAAAGCAAGCTTGATTCCGCTGTCGCCAAAGGCAAAGAAAATATCGTTTGAGTTGCCCAACATGCTGGCAATACTTAAATATTGTCCGGGCTTCGCATCAATGGTGAAAGTGTATTTATCTCCTGGGAAAAGCGGACCAGGATCAACACCTCCGTCAGGAATGGCATATGCTCCGGCATTATATCCCATGCCGATCAAGCTGCTTGCCAGATCACCGGGATTTCCGGTTTCTGCCAGTAATTCCAGTCCTTCACCGCGATCAGCAGTATGGTTGGTAAAAATCGGCATTTCGTCTTTCTCGTGAACTGCCCAAAGTACAGGTGCAACCGGCGAAACATAACCACTGTTCCATGCGAGGTAATGCGTCAGCCGACCAGGATTTCCTGTTTCAGCAAGATCTTCCAATCCCTTATCCCAATCCTGTGTACCGGCCTCGAAAATTGGATTTGGCATCGTGTGTACCACCCATGCAACCGGAGAAATGGCAGTTGTGGCTCCGTCGAGCACATCAATCGTTATAGTAAACATGTGATCGCCATCGTAGTCGAGCATTACTTTCAGGTTGGTATCCACCATGCCGTAATCGTATCCGTCGCCAACATCCGACATTAACTGTACCGGATCATCGGTATCAGCTCCGTTGTGTGGATTTCCCGGGCCGGGCATCTGGTTCATCTGAGTACCGGCATCCCACAACATTATTTCAGATGTGATATCTCCGGTAACGGGAGTGCCGTTGTCAAAAAGTGCAATGCCATCGCCGGCAGGGGCGTAAAAACCGTCGTTCGACAGGCCGTACATGGTGGCAAACGAAAGCATGTGACTTGGTCCGGCGTGGAACGAAAATTTAAAGGAATGTCCCGGGAATGCAGGTCCGGCTTCGCTTTCGCCTTCAGGAATGGCAACTGCGCCGGCCTCGAAATACTTGTACGCAGTTGAAACGTTTTCAACAGTTACGGTGTACATTTTAGCCGGAACGACATCCGGAAGCGGACCTCTTTTCAGTTCAGGCTCTGTTATTTCATCTTTTTCACATTGGGTAAAAAGTAAAGCTACAAGTGTTAAGCTTAATAAGATTCGAAGTGATTTCATAACGGTATAATTTTTAGTGAATAAACTGATTCAAAGGTCCGGGGAAAGTATCACGGAAGTGTCACAAAGGTTTCAACTTTTAATAAAACTTTGAATTTGAAGCAAATGTGTGCCTTAACAAATGCATCATTTTTCAGGGTGGTTTTTGACAATTGGCTTTTATCTTTCTACTTTTGCGCCATGGCAAGAGTAGTAGTAGGATTATCAGGCGGAGTTGATTCAAGCGTTGCAGCTTATTTGCTGAAGGAACAGGGGCATGAAGTAATCGCATTGTTTATGATCAATTATCATGAACGTGAAGGTGTGCTTACCAGCTCGTGTACCTGGGAAGAAGATTCGCTGATTGCCAAAATGGTAGCCAAAAAACTGGATATTCCGTTTCATATTGTCGACCTCAGCAAAGATTATAAACAGCGTGTAATCGATTACATGTTTGCAGAGTACCAGGCCGGGCGTACGCCAAATCCCGATGTGCTTTGCAACCGCGAAATCAAGTTCGATACCTTTATGGAGGAAGCCCTGAAACTGGATGCCGATTTTGTGGCAACGGGGCACTACTGCCGGAAAAGTGAGGTGGAAGTAAATGGAGAAGTTATTCATCAGCTTTTGGCCGGCTTGGATCCGAATAAAGATCAAAGCTATTTTTTGTGCCAGCTGAACCAGGATCAGCTTTCGAAATCGATGTTCCCGATTGGTCACCTGCTAAAACCCGAAGTACGCAAAATTGCCAAGGAACAAAACCTGCCGACCGCCGAACGTAAAGATTCGCAGGGGATCTGTTTTGTTGGAAAAGTCGATCTTCCGACATTTCTTCAGCAACAGCTGGAACCCAAAACCGGTAATGTGATCGAAATTCCTGCTGAGTTTATGGCGAAGAAAAAGCAGGTTGAAGTAACTGAAGATAATTACCGGAAATTGTGCTTTGCTTTTCCATATAAACCCTGGAATGGAGAAGTGATAGGAGAACACGAAGGCGCCCATTTTTACACCATCGGGCAACGAAAAGGATTAAATATTGGCGGAAGAAAAGAACCGCTTTTTGTGATCGGTACCGATGTGAAACGGAACATCGTTTACGTAGGAGAAGGTCAGGATCACCCCGGATTGCACCGGAAAGGCTTGTTTGTAGCCAGCGAGAATATGCATTGGCTGAGAACCGATATGATAATGAAAGTGGGAGAGAAACGTGATTTCGAAATCCGCATCCGTTATCGTCAGCCGCTGGAGAAAGGCACGATTCATTTGCGGGATGACGGTGCCTGGTTTCTGTTCGAAAACGAGCAACGCGGAATAACCTCGGGGCAGTTTGCCGCCTGGTACCTTGGCGAGGAGTTGATTGGTTCGGGAGTGATAAGTTAAGTATGGATTGAAGGATTGAAGGGCTGAAGGATGATAGATTGAAAACGAGATTGAGGGAGATTGAATGAGATTGGTGAATATTCAGCTTCAAGAATCAAGAATCATCAAGTATCCAGCATCCATAATCGAGTAACCAGCATCCGGTTGTTATTCCATTCTTTATACTAAATTTGAATAAAAAATTTTAATATGATAAAATCGATGACCGGCTTCGGAAAGGCCGAATTTGAGGTAAACAACAAAAAGATTACCATCGAAATTAAATCGTTGAACAGCAAACAGATCGATATTAATACACGTACCCCGGCACTTTATCGTGAAAAAGATATTGAAATCAGAAAAGCACTTTCTGAAAAGTTGATCCGCGGCAAGGTGGATCTGAATATCTACATGGAGAATCTTGGAGAGGAATCGAATTCAAAGATCAACGAGCCTATTCTGAAAGCTTATTACAACGATTTGAGCAAAATCAGCACCGATCTTAATTTGCCGGTCGACCATACCACGCTGCAGGCAGTTATGCGCTTGCCCGATGTAGTAAAAACACAATACGAAACACTCGACGAGCGAGAGTGGGAAACCATTTACAGCAATATAATACTGGCACTTGAAGAGATCGATGATTTCAGAGTTACGGAAGGAAAAGCCCTTGAAGCCGACATTCTTGGAAATGTAAAAAGCATACACGATTTGTTAAAGCAGGTTGAGCCTTTTGAAGCACAGCGGATTGAGAACCTGAAAAGTCGTTTGACCGACAACCTGGAAACACTGAAACAGAATGTGGATGAGAACCGTTTTGAACAGGAACTGATCTTTTATCTCGAAAAACTGGACATCAACGAGGAAAAAGTCCGGTTGGAAAATCATTGCGAATATTTTTACGAAACCGCCGATCTGCCGGTATCATCGGGTAAAAAGCTGGGCTTTATTTCACAGGAGATCGGTCGGGAGATCAATACCATCGGATCGAAAGCCAACGAAAGCAACATCCAGCGCCTGGTCGTACAAATGAAAGACCACCTCGAACGCGTCAAAGAACAATTGTTGAACGTTTTATAAAATTCTTATAGCTCGTAGCTCATGGCTCGAGGCTCAAAGCTTAATAATGAAAGGAAAGCTCATTATATTTTCAGCACCGTCGGGTGCAGGTAAAACCACTATTGTAAGACATTTACTCGCGAAAGGTTTCGATTTGGAATTCTCCATCTCGGCAACCAGCAGACAGCCACGTCACACCGAAACTCATGGAAAGGATTATTATTTTTTGACGGCTGAAGAGTTTGCGAAAAAAGTGGATAACGAAGAGTTCCTGGAATGGGAAGAAGTGTACAAAGGAACGAGGTACGGAACACTGAAAAGTGAAGTGGAAAGGATCAGAAATAAAGGGAAAAATGTAATTTTTGATGTGGATGTGGTTGGCGGACTCAACATTAAAAAATATTACGGCGACGAGGCACTGGCTGTTTTTGTACAGCCACCATCGGTTGAAGAATTACGCAACCGCTTAACCGGACGTTCTACGGAGACTGAAGAAAAAATTGCGATGCGCATTGCCAAGGCAGAACACGAATTAAGTTTTGCCCCGAAATTTGATGTGGTGATCGTAAACGATGATCTGGAAAGAGCTTTCGTAGAGGCAGAAAAAATTATTTCTGATTTTCTGAATAAGTAATATCCAATATTCAATTTCCAACTCCCAAATAATGCACTAATTTTGAATATTGATTATTGACCATTCAATATTGGGACTTCAATAAAATGAACAACCTGGTAACGGACATACTGGCACCAAAAACCAATCTGAAAATGAAGATTGGTCTTTATTTTGGAACCTATAATCCGATCCACATCGGGCATTTGGCCATTGCCAATTACATGGTTGAATTCACTGCCATCGACCAGCTTTGGTTTGTGGTGTCGCCGCATAATCCGCACAAAAGCAAAAATAACCTGCTCGACGACTACCAACGCCTCGAAATGGTGCATCGTGCTGTTGATGGTGACGACCGAATGCGGGCTTCCAACATTGAATTCAACCTGCCAAAACCAAGTTACACGGTGGATACCCTGGCTTATTTAAAAGATCAGCACCCGAATTATGACTTTGTAATTCTGATGGGATCAGACAATCTTGAAAATTTTCATAAATGGAAAAACTATGAAACCATCCTTGAGAATTATGGGGTGATCGTTTATCCACGGCCCGGTTTCGATCGTAAAAAAGTGCAGGTACATAAGAACATAACACTGGCTGAACAGGCTCCGCTTATGGAAATTTCAGCCTCATTCATTCGAAATGCCATCAAGGCCGGTAAAGATGTCCGGCATTTTCTGCCGGCAAAATCATGGGAATACCTGGAAGAAATGAATTTCTACAAGTGATTTCCATGTAATTTATTTTATGTATTGCACCGTACTTTAGTGCGGTTTGATGGGGAAGTAGCTTGTCAATGATTTTTCAGAAATTTTGTACTTTTTAGACTACAAAATTTCTGAAAAATCAAGTTTCATGAGCCAAATCCATTAATCGCCGCATGAAGTACGGCGCAAGAAAAATTAAAGTTAATCTGTTTAATAATCAATTAAATGATTCCATCCCTCACACAACGGGCGATCAGTTCAGTTGTATTTCTGCAATCCGTCTTTTTAAGAATGTTCTTTTTGTGTGTATTTATTGTATGTGGCGAGAGGTTTAGAATACCGGCGATTTCCCCAAAAGTTTTTCCTTTTGCAATGTTGCATAGAATCTCCTTCTCGCGCGGAGTAAAAAGTGTACTGAAATCATAGTGTTCTGTAATAAATTCCTCTTCTGTAGGAATCGCATAAAACGAAGGGCGGCCATCACCAATAAATGAAATCTTATTGTCAATCGGCATATTTAGGTAACTCACATCGGTGTGAATACCAAGTACATGCTGCACCTTTCCATCTTCCGATACACTTAGTGTTTTCGATTGCTGAAGAATGGTTCGGTAGTTACCATCGGTATGTCGCAAACGAATGACATAGACCACTTTATACTTTAGAATATCTTCGGTGGGGATGCGGTTCAGGATAAAATCAACGGCTGCAGCTTCTTTTTGGTGCATGTGTTTCAGGTCTTCCGGGTGCACCAGTTCGAATAATTTATCGAGGCTCCAGTTCTGTGCGTCAACCCCAAGGACTGATTCAATTCGTTTATCGACATGCTCCATCTGAAGCGTATCGAAATTAATGATGTAATAGTAGAAACTTCCTGCCGAGAACAGGTTGGCCACCTGCTCGATGATGTTGAGGTAAAGTTCAGTTTTAACGGGCTTTTCAATCTTGTTCGGTATCCACGCCGCTTTTATTCTTGCCACACTATCCTCATCCATCCTTCTTGAAAATTATTTTCTGTTGAGAGAATGCAAGATACATAAAATACCTAATATTAGGTATTTACTATTCCAATTTCCTCAGTTAACTTGCAGTCGTTTAAAATGATCTTGAAAAAGGAGAAGATATTCTCCGCACACACAATATAAATTAAAATATAAGCAGGAACCAAGTTCCTGCTTTTTTTATCTTGTCCGTGTCATATCCTCATCCACACAAATCGTAAAATCAGCCAGACCGGTGTTTTCTTCAAAAACAGAAATTATGTATTTATGGTAAAACGCAGTAATGAGGGAAAGTTATTATTTGCATGAAGTTTCAATTTGAACTTTCACAAAACAAAACGTGTTGTTTAATGTAATTCTTCAAGCAAAAAATCCAGGACTAATGAAAACTGTCATCTTCATTCACGGAAATGCAAGTTCCTCAAGAGTATTTGAACCCATAATTCAAACCTGGCAACTGCCAATACAGTTAAAGGCAATTGATCTACCGGGACATGGAAACTCTCCAAGAAAAGAGGAATATTCCTGGAATTCGAATAAGAACTTTCTTTTAGAGAAAATCAATCATATTGAGGGAGACGTAATATTGATGGGAAACTCTCTTGGTGGATTATATGCTGTAGAGTTGGCTCCAATGATTCGTTCGCTTAAGGGTATCGTTCTGATAGGTTCGTCGCCGCTAAAAAAACCGGTTAATTTTAAAGAAGCTTTTCTACCTAATCCGCATACGGAAGCATTTCTTAAAGTTCGACCCACCGAAAAAGAGATAGATGACGCAACTTCAGAAGCCGTCCAAAATAAAGCGGTAATCCCATTGCTAAAAGAAGATTTTTACAGTACAGACACAAAAGCACGGACCAAACTTCTTGATTGGCTGAGTGCGCCAAATGTGTTTCAGGACCAGGTAGAAATATTTAGCAAGTTGCAATGTTCAAAGTATATTATTGTCGGAAAAGAAGATACAATCGTCAATCCTGATTATTTGAAAAAACTTGTGAAAGAAGCTTTAAATCCCATTGAATTTATTGAAATGGAGAATTGCGGGCATGTTCCGACTATCGAAAAGCCGGTAGAATTCACAAAACTTTTGGTAAAAATCTGCGATGAGGCCTTTTAAAAGAAAAGTCCATGTTAAATTATACCTTCTTTAAGACAACGTGCAACCAGTTCGGTGAAATTGCTGCAACCCGACTTGCGTAAAATTTTCTTTTTATGGGTTTTCACCGTATGTGGCGAAAGGAAAAGTTTATCGGCAGTTTCGTCGATATTCATTCCTAATCCCGCACAAGTAATTATGTCAAGTTCTCGCGGCGTGATCTGTTTGAAGCAGCAATTGGTTGATAAAAGTGACTTCTTTTCGGTATCGTTAGCCAGGTACGAAGGCTTATTCTTGCTCAAAAAAGACAACTTATGATCGACAGAAGGATTCAAAAAGCTGAGGTCGGTATGCACTGAAATGGTTTCAAGTACGTCTCCTTTTTCCGAAACACTAATGGGGCGTGCCTGGTGCAAAATTGTGCGATAATTCCCATTTGCGTGTCTCAGGCGGATTAAGAAGGCCGCTTTATACGAAGTTGTTATTTCAACCGATGTTTGCTGCCCAAAGAACCAAAGCGCCATCGATTCTTTTTCTCTTATCTTCTCCTGATCCTCGGGATGCAGAATATCAAAAAGAAATTCAGGTGTAAAATCTTCCTTTTCATAACCCAAAACAGTTTTTAGCGAGTCGCTGACAAAATGAAATCCGGGCTGTGAAGTACGATGAAGGAAATAAAAAAATGTACCGGCAGCAAACGGATGGGCAAGTGAATCAATCAATCTGGCAATTTGCGGATGCTGATTGATCGACCGAAATATATTTTCTCCTTTTTCGGGAAGCTTATTATTTGATGCAGGGTGTTTCATTTTTTTCATGTCAAATTAGTCCTGCTCTAATGCATTTGGCAATTAATTCGGTAACCGTTTTCGAATGTGACTTTTCCAGAATATTTCTTTTGTGGGTGTTAACTGTGTGAGGCGAGATTCCAAGGGCGTCGGCAATTTGTTTGTAATCCTTTCCCTCGGCCAACTGCTTCAAAACCAGCGTTTCTTTCGATGTAAACAAATGGCTAATACTTTCGTCGAGCAACTGCAACGGGATGTCGGGGACAATAGAATAATAGCAGGGACGCTCATTGCTGATAAACGATACTTTGTGGTCGAACGGGATGGGTAAGTAACTGATGTCGGTATGCACTCCAATAACCTGCTGTACTTTCCCGTCTTCAGAAACATTAATTGCCTGTGCCTGATGAAGTACTGTTTTATATATGCCTTTTGGATGTCTGAAGCGCATAAGGTACACCACTTTATATAAAGGTATTTCATCTGTAGGTATTGTTTTCAAAAGAAAGTTTAATGCTTCCTGTTCTTTTTTATGAAGTATTTGCAGATCTTCGGGATGCATGTAGTCAAAGAGTTTATCCAATTGGAATTCATGAGGTTCAATTCCCAGAACATCTCTGATGCTTTCATCAACATATTCCATTTTAAGTGTGGCGAAATTCAGGATGTAATAATAAAATGAACCTGCCGAAAAGGTAGAAGCGATCTGATCGACAATTTCCATGGCCATTTTTGCCTTGCTGGGCTTCAAAATGGAGTTATGCTTTTCCCAAACATTCAGAATATTTTCGATGTGCTGCTTTCGCATTAGGTCTGGATTTCACTAGCAAGTTTCTGAATGGTAAACAAATGCAATTTAGAATGGTTCAAAATACCCCTAATTCAGTATTTACTTGTACGAACTGAGGGAGTAACTTGAAGGGGATAAAAAATAAGGTTTAATCTCAAATCCTCGTGTTATGAAAAAATTTTTACTCTCATCCGGAATTTTCATTTTGATATTATTTGTCTCCACAAATCAACTTCTGGCTCAGGAAATATGGGGAACAGCTGCAGGAGGAGGTGACTATGGCGGTGGAACTCTGTTTAAAACGGATATAAATGGGGATAACATGCAGGTAATGCATTCATTTAATCCTTCGACAGATGGAAGGTTTGTCCTTGGAATTACACAAGCCTCAAACGGTAAAATCTATGGGCTTGCTAATTATGGGGGATTGCACGACAATGGTACCATCTTTATGTTTGAACCATCAAGTAATCAATTTACTAAGATTTTTGATTTTGATGGTACTGCTGGGAGCCAACCTATCGGCTATTTAGTTGAGGCCTCCAATGGGTTGCTATATTGTACAACACATCGGGGAGGGGCAGTTGGACAAGGAGCATTAATAGAGGTAGATCCTGCAACGAACACTGTAACCAAAAGAGCAGATTTTGGCTCAGGAAACCAAAGTATTAATCCTGGTGGAACGCTGGTTGAATGGAATAACGGTATTTTTTTGGGTACAACGACTCAGTCAGTTGTTGGACCGGGTTCATTATTTCGTTTTGATTCTAATAATGGACAGATAAATACCTTAACAAGTTTTAATGGAAGTAATGGCGCACATCCATATTACAACTTGGTAAAGGCTGCAAATGGCAAGTTTTATGGGCTTACTGTAGATGGCGGGGTTTACGGATCAGGTGTAGTTTTTGAATTTGATCCATCCAGTGGATTTTCAAAAAAAAGAGATTTTGATCCAAACAATCTCGGAAGAAGACCATTCGGTGGATTAGTTGAATGGGTAGATGGTAGAAGTTTGTATGGGATGACTTTTGAAGGAGGATCCGCCAACATGGGAACAATTTTTATTTATGATCCGGTTGGTAACGGAATTTCCAAAAGAATAGACTTTTATGGAGGAAATGGTTCTCATCCCATAAGAAACTTGACTTTAACTCCAGATGGCACTTTTATTGGCGTTACCCGTGATGGCGGGCAATATAATCAGGGTGTTTTATTTACTTACAATCCTGCAAATAACTTGTTTGTAAAGAAAATCGATTTCGAAGGCGGAATTGGTATTAATCCACAGTCGACCTTGATCGTTAGCAATTGTTTTCCATCAAATATCCAACCTGATGTAGCATCACTTCCTGATATTAACGCTGACTGCGAGGTTAGCTCTCTAATTCCTCCTATTGCTTCCAACAACTGTGGTGAGCAAGTTATAGGAACTACAGATGCAGTTTTACCTATTGCGGCATCAACAACGATTATCTGGACTTACGACGATGGCAATGGAAATACGACTACGCAAACGCAGAATGTGATCATCGACGATATAACACCTCCCGATATAACTTGTGCAGATGTAACGGTAAGCACAGGCAATGAGAATTGTGAAGCTGAAGTTGCTGTTCCGACACCTGTTGTTTCGGATAATTGTGAGGCAATTTCAGGTGCCCTTGATTTCGACGGGAACAACGATTACGTGGAAATCCAGAACTTTCCTTTTCTGAGTGATTTCACTCTGGAAGCGTGGGTAAATCCAATATATATTCCAAGTGAAGGTTATAGAGCAATTGTTAGCAAAGGGGCTGTGTTTGATTCAAATACTAACTATTCGTTTGGATTAAGACATAATTGGAGAAACGGAGAATATACTCTTTACTTATATGTTCAGAATGGAAGTGCTATCTCAGGATATGCTGCCCAAATAGTTAGTTCCTCAAATACATGGACACATGTTGCCGCAAGCTTTGACGAAAGTTCAAAAACAGTTGTTCTTTATCAAAATGGGTTAATTATTGGAAGTTCTCAATTAACTGTTGTCCCTGGAAACGGAGGTCAATCCTTAAGGATCGGATATCCCGCGAGTACTGATGGACAAGATGAACCATTTACAGGACAGATTAGTGATATAAGAATTTGGAGCAGAAATTTATCTGAGACAGAAATTGCAGCGTCATATGATAAAATCTTATCAGGATTAGAACCAGGTCTTGAAGCATATTTTAATTTCGATGATGGAACTGGTAGTAATACCTTGGCAGATCATTCTTCAAATGGGAATAGTGGTGTCTTGACAAATATGGATGTGAATACGGATTGGATAACATCCGGTTCTCTTATCAAACCATTTAGCTTAACAAACAACGTTACCGGAACAAGCGATGCGTCGGGCACTTATCCTCTTGGTGAAACCGAAGTTGTCTGGACTGCCACTGATGTCAAAGGGAATTCTTCAACCTGCACATCTACTATAACTGTTGAAGACAATACCTCACCTGTTGCAATAGCACAAAACTTAACCGTTGAACTGGATGCAAATGGTCAGGCAACGATTACTCCTGAGCAGGTCAATAATGGCTCGACAGATAACTGCGAGATTGAGAGTTTGAGTTTAAGTAAAAGCAGTTTTGATTGTTCGGATGTAAACCTAATTCAGAATTCAGCGTCCGCAGTATCATTCCCGGGAAATGGTGAATATGTCCAGTTTGGAAGTTCTCCTGTTTTGAAAGTTTCTTCGGCGCTTAGTGTTGAAGCGTGGGTTTATCCAACCGCATATCATCCAAATGGAGGAATCATTGTAAGCAGAGAGGGAGAGTATGAACTGGCCATATATCCTGACGGAACATTTCGATGGGCAATTGCTAATTCGAACCCTGGATGGGCATGGGTAAACTCCACTAAAACGATACCACTGAATCAGTGGTCTCACATAACTTTTGTTTACAACGGTCTTGATGCTAAGTTGTATATAAATGGCAATTGGGCATTCTCGTATGGAACATTCGGACCAATTGGAGATTATCATCCAATACAAAATGATTTTAGAATTGGGGATCGTCAACTTGGAGGACAACCTTTTATTGGAAGAATTGATGAAGTAAGAGTATGGAATACAGTTTTGTCGGAAACAAAAATCCACGATCAATACAATAAGAAATTAGTTGGATCAGAACCTGGCCTTCAGGGATATTGGAGCTTCGACGAAGGTATTGGTTTAACCACGGTAGATAAAACATCGAACGGTAATAATGGAACATTAGTTAATCCGTCTGCCTGGGTTTCACCCGGCGCACCGCTTTTAACAAACGAACATCTGGCTGTTTTAACCGTCACCGATGCCAGCGGAAATTCATCCACAGCCAATGCAATCATTACGGTTGAAGACAATCTTCCTCCGGACATTATTGGACAGGATATAACCGTAACTTTAACAGCAAGTGGAACAGTCAGCATTGCTCCGGAAGATGTTTTGGTAAACGGTTCTGATAATTGTACGCCGGTTACTTATTCGTTGAGTCAAAGTGTATTTGATGTCAATGATGCTCTTGCCAGCCCGGTGACGGTTGATCTGACCGGAACCGATGAACACGGAAATTCGACAATCGTTCCGGTGCAAGTTACCGTATTTGATCCGGTACCAACAGCAATCGCACAAGACATTACGGTGTATCTTGATGGCAGCGGAAATGTAGTCATATCTCCCGACGATGTAGACAATGGTTCTAATTCAGTGGTTGGGATTGCCAATAAGAGTTTGGATATGAGCGCTTTTGCTTGTGAAAATATTGGAGCCAATATTGTGAGTTTGGTAGTGGAAAGTACACTTGGATCCATGGATACAGCATTGGCAACAGTGACAGTAAATGATACAATAAAACCGGTCGTGGTAACCAAAGACATCACAGTTTACCTGGATGCCAGCGGCAACATGAGTATCGCAGCCGATTCGATTGATGACGGTTCAAGTGATGCCTGCGGAATCCAAACTTATGAAACCGATATTACGGACTTCGACTGCAGTAATGTTGGAGCCGTGCCAGTTGTACTAACAGTCACTGATGTAAACGGAAACGTACAGACCGCACCGGCGACAGTTACTGTGATCGACACCGTGAAACCGGTCGTTCAAACGAAAGACATTACGGTTTATTTGGATGCCACCGGCAATATGAGTATCGCAGCCGATTCGATTGATGACGGTTCAAGTGATGCCTGCGGAATCCAAACTTATGCAACCGACATCACTGACTTCGACTGTAGCGATGTTGGAGCCGTGCCGGTTGTACTAACAGTCACTGATGTAAACGGAAACGTACAGACCGCACCGGCGACAGTTACCGTGATCGACACAGTGAAACCGTTAGTAATCACCAAAGACATCACAGTTTACCTGGATGCCAGTGGGAACATGAGCATTGCAGCAGATTCGATCGATGACGGTTCAAATGATGCCTGTGGAATCCTGACTTATGAAACCGATATCACAGACTTTGATTGCAGCGATGTTGGCGATGTTCCGGTAATACTGACTGTCACTGATGTGAATGGAAACATACAAACTGCTCCTGCTACTGTCACAGTAATTGACACGGTAAAACCGGTAGTTCAAACCAAAGACATCACACTTTACCTGGATGCCACCGGCAACATGAGTATCGCAGCCGATTCGATCGATGACGGTTCAAGTGATGCCTGCGGAATCCAAACTTATGAAACAGATATCACTGACTTTGACTGCAGTGATGTTGGAGCCGTGCCGGTTGTACTAACAGTCACTGATGTAAACGGAAACGTACAGGCCGCACCGGCGACAGTTACCGTGATCGACACCGTGAAACCGGTCGTTCAAACGAAAGACATTACGGTTTATTTGGATGCCACCGGCAA
>NZ_WXUB01000002.1 GCF_011799805.1 Maribellus sediminis | reverse complement strand
ATTAACCCGCAGCGACCTTACTACTGATTTTGTAGGCATTTTAAGTGGCGAAGGCCCCTTTACAGTATTTGCACCAACCAACGATGCATTCGCTGCCTTGCTCAACGAACTGGGATTAGCTTCGTTAAACGACATTCCGGTTGAAACTTTGGATGCCGTGCTTAAAATGCACGTGGTAGCAGGCAAGGTAATGAGCACCGATTTAAGTGACGGAATGATGGCCCCGACAGTTTTGGGCGAAGAAATTACTTTCCATATCGATGGCGGAGCCTCAATCAGCGATCCGAACGGACGAATGAGCAACATTACAGCAGTTGATGTTGAAGCGCAAAACGGAGTGGTACACGTAATCGACACGGTGATACTTCCCGACCTGCGTCCTGAAACAGTTGTAGATATTGCAACCGGCGACAGCACTTTCTCAAGTCTTGTTGCAACATTAACCCGCAGCGACCTTACTACTGATTTTGTAGGAATTTTAAGCGGCGAAGGCCCCTTTACTGTATTTGCACCAACCAACGCTGCATTTGCTGCCTTGCTCAACGAACTGGGATTAGCTTCGTTAAACGACATTCCGGTTGAAACTTTGGATGCAGTGCTTAAAATGCACGTGGTAGCAGGCAAGGTAATGAGTGCCGACCTAAGTGACGGAATGATGGCCCCAACAGTTTTGGGCGAAGAAATTACTTTCCACCTCGATGGCGGAGCCTCAATCAGCGATTTGAATGAAAGAGAAAGTAACATTACTGCAGTTGATCTGGAAGCTCAAAATGGGGTAGTGCATGTTATTGACAAAGTTATCCTTCCTGATGTTAGACCCGAAACAATTGTAGATATTGCTGCAGGAGATACAGCATTTTCAAGCCTGGTTGCTGCATTAACAAGAGAGGATTTAGACATCGATTTTCTAAGAATATTGAGAGGAAACGGTCCGTTTACTGTATTTGCGCCGACCAACGCTGCTTTTGCCGAATTGCTTGCCGAACTTGGTGTTTCTTCTCTGGATGAACTTGATCCTCGTGTTCTGGAAGAAGTGCTTAAGCTGCACATTGTATCGGCTGAAATCAAAGCATCAGCGATTAATGATTACTACGAGGCCAAAACAATTGGTGGACAAATTATCATGTTCAAAGTAACAGGAGGAGTGCGGGTTATCGATCCTTTGATGCGCGAAGCAAATATTCAGGCAGCCGATGTCCTGGCAAAGAACGGACGGGTTCATGTGATTGACAAGGTGCTTTTACCTGATTTACCCCCGCTTACGGTGGTGGATATTGCAACAGGTGATCCTAATTTCTCGAGCCTTGTAGCGGCGCTTACCAGACCGGACTTAACCATCGATTTTGTCGGAATATTAAGTGGCGAAGGACCGTTTACCGTATTTGCTCCCACAAACGATGCATTTGCAGCTTTACTAACAGATCTCGGCCTGGGATCGTTGAATGATATTCCGGTGGAAACCCTGGAAGATGTTCTAAAGATGCACGTGGTGGCAGGAAATGTAATGTCAACCGACCTGAGTGAAGGAATGATGGCTTCTACATTTCAGGGAGAAGAATTGACTTTCAGCCTCGAAAACGGAGCAATGATTACCGATCCAAATGGACGAATGAGCAACATTACCGCAGTGGATCTGGAAGCACTTAACGGAGTGGTACACGTGATCGATAAAGTGATACTTCCCGATTTGCGTCCGGCAACAGTAGTTGATATTGCCACAGGTGATCCTAATTTCTCGAGCCTTGTAGCGGCACTTACCAGACCGGACTTAACCATCGATTTTGTCGGAATATTAAGCGGTGAAGGACCGTTTACCGTATTTGCTCCTACAAACGATGCATTTGCAGCTTTATTGACAGAACTCGGTTTTGCATCGTTGAACGATATTCCGGTGGAAACCCTGGAAGCTGTTCTAAAAATGCACGTGGTGGCAGGAAATGTAATGTCAACCGACCTGAGTGAAGGAATGATGGCACCGACATTAGAGGGTGAAGATTTGACTTTCAGCCTCGAAAACGGAGCAATGATTACCGACCCAAACGGGCGAATGAGTAACATTACTGCAGTTGACATTCAATCTCAAAACGGAGTGGTACATGTAATCGACAAAGTGATTCTTCCCGATTTGAATTTGACTTCTGTTAACGAACTCAGAGATGTTGGATTTAAAATTTATCCAAATCCTGCCCGCGATTTCATTAATATTCAAACTGATGAAACGGGTGCAGACATAAAAATAATGAATATAGCCGGGAAGGTGGTGTTTCACCAAAACCTTGAATCGAATTTAGAACGTATCGATGTGAGTAGTTTCTCTCCCGGAGTCTATCTTTTAACGATTGAAATGAACGGATTTTTAAATACTAAAAAAATCATTCTTAGATAGTTTCATAGTTATACCTTCTATTAAAAAGCGAAAGGTTGCCGGAGAAATTCGGCAGCCTTTTTTGCAATATTATGGATAGAAACAGAAAAATTTAATTCACAGTTTTTTTGAATCAACCTGATCCACGAATACTAGGGATTGTATCTACCTGGCTGCCCACAGGCTCACCAGCTGTGGCAAGGCAGTGAAGGGGATTCGGTCGGAAATTGTCAGGCTTTCATTCCTAATGATTCCGTAGAATGATGAATGTTTTATTGTTGGAAATACTTATAAACTTCGTCGTAGCTTTTTACTTCCATCAGGTCGGCACGCATTTTAGCGGCACCCGGGAAACTGTTCAGGTAGATTTTGTAGAAGCGTTTCAGGATGTTAAAATTCTTGTCAGGGCTCCAGGTTTGTTCGAATAAACGGGTATGTACAAGCAACTTACTGATCCGGTATTCCATCGAAATTTCGGTTTTTTCGGGATCGTAAAACCAGGGATTATGAAAGATGCCGCGGCCAATCATTACGCCGTCAACTCCGGTTTGTTTTACCCTTTCAAGGCCTTGCTCATACGACAAAACATCGCCGTTGCCATGAAATGGAATATGCGGTTTCAGGCTGTTTTTAAGTTGAACAGCCTTGCCAATTTCGTCCCAGCTGGCTTCTTCTTCCGACTGCATGCGCTGCGTGCGGCCGTGCAGAATAATGGCTGCCGGATCAACTTCGAGCAAATTGGCGATCCAGTTTTCGGTAATGTGTTCCTTAATCCCGGTTCGTGTTTTTACACTAACAGGCAGCGAAGTACCTTCTTTTGTCGCCAGAATAATTTCTTTGGCTCGTTCCGGTTCGCCAATCAAAGCACTGCAGGCACCAATTTTAAACACCTTTTTTACAGGGCAACCCATGTTGATGTCGATCCCGTCGAAATCGTAATGTTCTGTGATGTATTTGGCAATGTTGTGGTAAACTTCCGGATCGCGCCCCCAGATTTGGGCAACAATTTTAATGTTGAGTTTTTTCAGCAGTTCACGTTCCGAATCATTTACGATCAGGCGTTCTGAAACCCGCTCACGGCCAACGGGGTGATTCATGCCTTCAACTGAAGTAAATTCGGTAAACACCACATGTAATTTACCGGGCGCCGACATGCCCATTACGATCTCGCGAAAAACCGTATCGGTGACATCCTCCATGGGAGCCAGTGAAAAAACGGGGCCGTTGAATGCTGTCCAGAAATTATTCATTGTGGTGCAAAAATAGGAAATAAAGGTAAACGCAAATAATGCTGATGTCATTCTGAACTTGTTTCAGAATCTTTATCAGCAGATCCTGAAACAAGTTCGGGATAACGGACGAATACTATTTGACTAAACTTCTGTTTTTAATTGTTCTGTACGGATTAGTGCCATGCTTTTTCTGTATTTGCGGCTGTTGCCAAAAACAATCCTGTCGTTCGCAGAGCGTCCGGTTCCGCTTTCTTTTTCATGTGCACACTCTGGTGTACAACATCCGTGATATTGTTCGGCACACTCCGGACACTGGATAAACAGAATATGGCAACCTTTATTATCGCAATTGGTATGTGTATCACAGGGCTTTCCGCACTGGTGGCATTTCGAAATGATTTCGCCATTTACACTTTCGCCCAAACGTTCGTCGAAAACAAAATTCTTACCCAGAAATTTCGAATCCAGACCTTCGGTTTTAATCTGTCGGGCATATTCCAATATGCCGCCATGCAGCTGATTCACGTCTTCAAAACCTTTGTGTTTCAGGTAGGCACTTGCCTTTTCGCAACGTATTCCTCCGGTACAGTACAACAGCACTTTTTTGTCTTTCTGATCTTCCAGCAGGTCGGTAACAATTTCCAGTTCCTCGCGGAAAGTATCGGCTTCGGGGCAAATGGCACCTTCGAAATGGCCGATCTCGCTTTCGTAATAATTCCGCATGTCCACAACCACAGTATTTTCCTGCCCGATGTAATTATGAAATTCAACTCCGGTCAAATGTTTTCCAACGTTGGTAACGTCGTAAGTGCCATCATCCAACCCGTCGGCAACCAGTTTCGGACGTACTTTAATTGTCAGTTTATAAAACGACTTCCCATCGTCTTCGATCGCGTATTTAATCGGAATTTCTTTTAAAATCTCATGTTTTTTCAACGTTTCGAGGAAAGTATCCCAGTTGTGCTCGGGAACGCTCATTTGTGCGTTGATGCCTTCGCGGGCCACATAAATGCGTCCAAAACAATCCAGCGGAAACCAGTCGCGGAACAATTCGTCGCGAAACGCTTTCGTATCGTCAAGAATATGATAACGGTAGAATGAAATGGTCAGACGATTGAAGTTCTCTTCATCAAGCCTCTTTTTCAGTTCTTCCTTATTTACCCGGTTGTATAGAAACATGTTACAATCAATTTTAAAATGCGGGGCAAAAATACATAATTCAGCAGAAAGAGCAAAAAAGAGGTTTTATTCTTTTGTTGAAAGCAGTTTTTTTTGAAACGGTTTTCTCGTAATTTTAAGCGTGTTCGCATATCGAATAAGTTCTAATAAAATCCTGCCACCATGAAAAATCTTGTTTATTTGTTCATCCTACTGCTCATTTTAAGTAGTTCCTGTACTAAAGAAGATCCGAAAGTTGCAGCAGCCGAAGACTACCTTGAACAACTGCGTGTTGAAAGCGAATCGGTAGGGTGGACTGCAACAGTTTCTCAAGACAATAAAATCGTTTTTTCGAAAGGTTTTGGACTTGGAAACTACGAGCAGCAAGTGCCTGTTTATCCTGATAAAACCAAGTTTCGTATCGGGAGCATTTCAAAAACGCTGACTGCTGCTGCCCTCGGAGTTTTAATTGAAGAAGGTAAGATTGATTTGGATGCGCCGGTTCAGAAGTATGCGCCGTATTTCCCAGTTAAGAAATTCGAAATTACTACCAGACAGGTGGCCGGACATCAGGCGGGGATCAGGCATTACAACGGTGACGAATTTCTGTCGTCGAAATATTATCCAACTGTCAACGATGGTTTGGAGATTTTTATGAACGATACACTCTTGTTTGAACCTGGCACAAAATACAGTTATTCCAGTTACGGATTTAATCTCTTAAGTGCGATTATTGAAGGTGCTTCGGGCGACGACTTTTTGCACTTTATGCAATCACGTGTTTTCGATCCCCTGAACATGGACCAAACGAAACCGGAACATATGGATTCTTTGATCCTTTTTCGCACTGGTTATTATGATATGGCAGATGGAAAAGTAATTAATGCACCTTATGTTGATAACAGCTACAAATGGGCCGGAGGTGGTTTTATATCCACTTCTGAAGACCTGGTAAAATTCGGAAATGCGATGTTAAATAATACACTCTTTTCAGAAGAAGTAAAAACGCAATTGATTACACCGCAAACCTTAAAGAACGGTGAGAAAACAGAGTATGGGATTGGCTTCTTTTCGGGAACTGATGAGTATGGCAGAGCCTATTACGGGCATGGTGGCGGTTCAATTGGGGGCTGCGGTAACCTGATCATTTATCCGAATGAAAAAATGGTAGTGGCAGTGATCACGAATGATACCCGGGCCAAGATTGGTAGCGAATTGCATAAAATTGCTGAGATGCTGTTGAGTAAAGCGCAATAAAAAACCCCGACTTTTACGTCAGGGTTTCTATGCTTTTTTTATGTTGTTATTTAGAAAGACAAATCAAGTTCATTCGACGTAATATTGGCTTCATCAACAATGTAATATACAAAGTTTCCACCGGTAATTTTTCCAAGGTTGTCTACATAAGAGCCACTGTTTGAAATAACAGTTGGAGTACCATTTAAATAAAGTGTTACTGTCGCTCCGCTGGCTCCTGTCCACGTAAGCGTTGTTTTAAGAACCTTGTTTCCGGTAATCGTACCATCGAGGACGATTTCACCACCAGCAGTATTTTCTGAAACAGTTACAGACTGTATCGAAGAATCAGTATCTCCGTCATTGTCAGTTATGGTTAGAGTAACATCGTATGTTCCGGCACTCGCATAGGTATGCGAAGGACTTGCTGTAGTTGATGTGTTTCCATCACCAAAGTCCCAACTCCACGAATCAACCGTTCCATCTGAGTCTGTACTTTTGTCGGTGAAACTGGCAGTAAGACCACTCACCGAATAAGAAAAACCGGCTGTTGGTGCTGTGTTGGGTGTAGGATTCACACCTCCTCCATCTCCAGCTATTGCAATCGGATATTCATATGTCCGTCCGCGTTTACGAGTTGATACGGTTCCATCGGTTGCGAAATCACCCAACAACAGAATTCCTGCCATATGAGGCGAAGCCATTGATGTTCCGCTCATGGTAGCATAACCGCCAATATAAGTAGAAGTAACGCTGGAACCGGGCTCGATATAATCGACTGGTGACCCAAAATTGGAGTAACTCGACCAGTAATCACCGTTTGACATTGCGGCAACTGTATAAACATTGGCGTGTTCAACCCTTGCCGGTGAGTAGTAGGTGGCATCATCTGCTGAGTTACCGGCAGCAATCGCAATTTTTATGCCTTTATTGGCCACGCCAATTACCGCATTGTCAACTGTGGTTGAGGTGTACCGGGTTTGCGGACCAAGGCTCATATTTACAACATCTCCCACACTGCCCACTCCCTGAGTTCCAATGTAATCGAGTGCTGCAATTGTCCATGAGAACGATCCGGTTCCATCAGCTCCCAAAACACGGCAGGATACGACTTGCGCTCCCGGAGCGACTCCGATAACACCAAAAGTGTTGTTTTTTGCGGCAACCGTTCCGGCAACATGTGTACCGTGACCGTGTGCATCTTCAGGAGAACTGTCTCCGCTTACAAAACTTTTACTCATGATTGTGTTTACATTCAGATCGGGGTGGTCCATATCAATTCCCGAATCAACGATCCAGGCTTTATTGCTTCCGGTGTAGTTTGCTGCTCCATGTACCCTGGCAATTCCCCAGGGAGTTTCCTGCGGGCCACTCGAAGAAGCGTTGATGCTAACCGAAGGAGCCAATGCTATTATTCCGTCTTCTTCCACATATTTTACTGACGGATCATCTTGCAATTTTTTAAGTTGCCCCGGAGGCATCTTCACCGAGAATCCTTGCAATACACTTCCGTAAACATATCCAAGCTCGCTGTCAAGAACACCGGCACGTTTTAAAATTTTAGCCGAAGCCGATTTTACAGCGGCCTGTTTCTTTTCGTAACCTTTCAGTTTGGTTAATTCTACATCGAGATCAGCATCCTGAAGTACAACTATGTAGCTTTGTTTGTTGGTGTTTGCTGACTTCAAAAGTAGTTCTTCATTGATGGCGTCGTCATCATTTACAATGGGATCGTTACAGGCGTTTGCGAGAATGATAACCAGTGCAAACGCGAATAGTTTCAACAGCAAATTTTTCATTGTAGTTAGTTTGAATTATAATTAGAGTCTGTCTTTTTATCGCAGTGTTTATTTAATCAGGTTTATTATCTGTAAAAGGACATTCTATTGTAACCCAAACAGTTCTGTTTGCAGATTGTTTAATTGGATTTAATTTAAGGTCTTTTTTTCTTACATTGAAAATAATACTTCGCTATGTGAGGCAATAAATTTGGGCAAAAAGAAACCCGGATGATACTCACCCGGGTTACTTTTTAATGCTCTATTTATTTAATGAACTCCTATAGTATCAGGATTTCCGTCCGGGTCGCCGTTAACCGTTCCTCCATCTTTTATGGATCCGAGTAACAATAATCCGGCAGCGTGAGGAGCAGCCATTGAAGTTCCGCTCATTGTAGTGTAGCCACCACCTTTGTACGTGGAATAAATGCTGTAGCCAGGCTCACAATAGTCAACCGGAGGATTATTGTAGTTGGAGAAATAAGCCCAGTTATCATTTACATCACTGGCTGAGATGGTGTAAATGTTAGCTCCATTAGCACTGGCCGGTGATTTTGTATTAGCATCAGTACTTTCGTTACCTGCAGCAAGAGAAAACTTTATTCCTAAATCGGAAGCGGCAATTACCGCATTGTTAAGGGTTAAATCATAACCTCCACCGAGACTCATATTGGCAACATCACCTGGAGCTGCATGATCGGCCACCCAATCAACACCTGCAATAATCGTTGAATAAGAACCCGATCCACGACGGTTTAAAACTTTAACAGGAACAACAGTTGCTCCGGCAGCTACACCAATAACTCCTTCATCGTTATCAATTGCGGCCGCAATACCTGCACAGTGTGAGCCATGCCCGTTATCGTCGTCAGCAGCTTGAGTTCCGGCAACGAAATTCCATCCGTTTACCAAATCAACATTCAGGTCGGGATGATCAAGATCGATACCTGTATCGATGATCCAGATTTTGTTACTTCCGGAATACATAACTCCGCCATTAACACGAGTAATTCCCCATGGAGTTACTTCTGCAGTTGGTGTTGGAGCAGGCTTTACTTTTGTTTTTACATAAGGTTGAATCAATGTAATTACCTGGTCCTCACTAATGTACTTAACCGATGGATCACTCTCCAGTTTTTTCAATTGACCGGGAGCCATTTTAACGGCAAATCCTTTTACCGCGGTTCCATACGTAAAAGTGATTTCTGAATCAGAGATACCCGCTCTTTTCAGAATTTTTTCGGAAGTTGATTTTACTGCTACCTGTTTCTTTTCGTAGCCTTTTAATTTGGTAAGTTCCAAATTCAGGTCAGCGTCCTGTAAAACAACGATGTAGGTCTTTTGGCCTGAACTGGCCGATTTCAGTTCAATGGTTTCGTTAACATCATCAGTTACTAATGATTCGTTACAAGCGTTCGCAATAGCCAATACAAAAGCCAATGCAAACAATTTAAACAGCGTTTTTTTCATTTTTAATTGTTGAATTGAGATTAATTGATTGAGTTTGTCACTTACAATATACATAATATTTTGGTTATAATTAACATTTGGTCAATAAAAATAGGGATGTTTTTACATTTGGATAACAAAATGTAGTTGTTTGCTGTTCTTTGTTATTGCTGTAATTCAGTGGTTTTGACATTTGTTTTCCTGTATGCCAATTGCCGTTTTGAAAAAAGTAAAATCAATTAATTTACAATATTAATCGTGTTAGGTGTATGAGGGAGAAATGAGAATTATTTAATTCGGTATAAACCCGAAGTGCGGCTTCTAAACAGGTTGTGACCTTTTTGTATACAGCTAGATTTGGAATACTATCTATATAATTCAGGTTTCGGCTGAGGCTTAATACCAGTGCTTCTTCATTTTTTTCAAGTTAATCCTGAAATTCATCGGCTTCCTGAAAACGCTTGTTCCACCTAAAAACAAAAAGAAAAGAATAAGCTTAAAATGCAACCAGTAATAACTTGCTATTTGAAAATGTCTGTAATTTGTTATTCATCATCCGAATAAGATTTTGAACAATCCATCACAGGAATCATTCATTAAAACGGTTGAGCTGGAGTTGGTTGATCGTGTACAAGCAATAAAAGCTGAACGGTGTATTATTCTGCAATAAGCTCTGCCACTTTGGTTTTTATCTTTTCGAAGTCACTTTCGTTAAAACCAATCGACGAAATTGCAATTTTACCCTCCTTATCGATTATGAAATTTCGTGGTATATTTTGTTTCGCATAAATGGCAAACACTTCACGTTTTGGATCGGGATAGAAAGGCATGGTAAATCCCTGCTCGCTTTTAAATTTGTTTACTTCTTCCCAGCTGTGCTCGCGCCCCAGAATAATCAGTACAAAATCTTCGTTATCGGCATATTTGTCGTAAACCTCTTCTTGCAGGTGCGGAAGTTCTTTACGGCAGGGTGGGCACCAGGTGGCAAAAAAGTTAATCCACACCACTTTCCCTTTTAAATCCGAAAGTTTCATGGTTTTACCCGGGGCGGTTTCAAAGGTGAAATCGGGTGCGGCCTGGCCTTCGGTTGCCAGAGTAAATTCGTCTTGTGCAAATGTGCTTACCGAAATGAATAAAAGCAACAGACCGGCAAAAAAGATTTTTGTATTCATGATAACTGAAATTTTTACGAAGAAATAAAAAAATACTCAGACTCAATATTTTCCTTCAGGATTTGTGTCGGCTATTCAAGCTAAAATAATGATGTGCGGACAAAGGGATAATACTTCACAGCCTCTTCCGACGAAAAATACAGGTTTCGAATTTGCTTTAAATAAGGTGGTGCGAGAAAAGTAGCGTCGAGGTAAGTTGAGTTTATGCTAACCTGACCAAGTGGGCTAACAATGTATCCTCGTTTGAATTCGCCTTTTCGATACTGTTCTGAAATGACTTTTTCACCGTTCTGCAAAAACTGCCAGTTGCCTGTTCGTTTGCCATCTTCATATTCTCCTTTCAGCACAAAAGTAAATCCGTCCCAGTTTGCGAGGGTAAGCTTAAATTCTCCGGTGCCTGAATTTACCTGGTAGTCCAGGTTTTCAGTGTTTAGCAAATGAATGACATAATCGCCCATCGTAAATTCCACTTCAAAATCGGGACGACCGTCATCGAGGTACCAGTTCCACTTCCCTACGGGAAGTCCTTTGGCAAACTGACCGCTTACTTTTATCTGGCCGTTCCGATAATAGCTTTTATAAGCACCGTTTATAAGAATACTTTCTATCCGACCAGTGGCGTAAATGGTCCCGTTGGCGTAGTAATCGGTAAAGTTTCCGCCAAAGTAATTAAGATGTGGTGACCAGAAAGATTCGCGATAATACACCGCCTCTTTGGGTAAACACATTTGCCAGTATTTGTTGTAATAGACGGTTACTTTTTTCGACGGAGGTAAGTTTGTAAAACTGGAAAACGCTTCATTTCGGGCCTGAAAGAACACCGTGTCGGGAATTATGCCGCGAAGACGGGTGTCGAGCATCATCGAAAGCGTATCGGTAGTTCCACCACGTTCATCCAGCAGATGATTGCATCCGTGACAATAAGCTTTTAGGGCAATACAGTTCACGTTTCCGCCCAGTACGAACGCACGTTCCAAATCGGCACAAAAGCGATCGAGGCTATCCAACTGAAAATAGCAAACCGCAGAATTGATAAATACTGATGCATCTTCGGGAGTATAGTTTTTTACCCGATTGTAATATTCAAGTGCCGAATCCCATTCCTGTTCTAAGCGATAAACATGCCCGACAAAGTTATTCATGTAAAGTAATTTTACCTGGCTGAATTCGGCGTCGGCCTGGTCAATTGCCTGCCTGAAGTAGTAACTTGCGTTTAACGAGTCGAGCTGATTTTTGTAAATATTACCGAGCGCGTATTTCGTTTCTGCATTTTGTGGTTCCAGCTCTATATTCTTTTTAAAATCGGCAATAGCACCGAGTGTATCTTTCAGGTTGAGTTTGCAGATTGCCCGGTTCTGGTATATAAAAAATGCTTCGGGATCCTCAGTCAGTGCCTCATCAAGTAGCTTTAATGCAGCCGTGTAGTTCGAATCCTGCATTAGCATATAACCCTCGTAATTTTTCTGGGCAACTTCGCGGTTGATGTATTCTTTCTGAGCGTGCGCTGAAAAGTAGAGTGAAAAGCTAAGGAGGAGTAACAATAGTGATTTAAAGTACATATTGCGGTTGAATGTTTTGGTTTTTGATCTGGTCTCAACCGCAATTTAATAATTTTGTTAAACAAAGAAAAAGCACCTGCTAAAAACTAACAGGTGCTTAATATTTTAATTAGATAAGAATCTTATTTCTTCAGAAAATCGTTAACAGCAGTTTCAATACGTGCCTCAATTTTTGAAGTATCTGATTTTACAAATTTTTCTCCGGTAATGTTTTCGTAAAGTTCAATGTATCTGTCCGATACCAGATTAACGAATTCATCCGGGATTTCAGGAAGTACATCGCCTTCGCGACCCTGGAAATTGTTTTCCATCAACCATTCGCGAACAAACTCTTTCGAGAGTTGCTTCTGGTTTTCACCTTTGTCGAAACGTTCCTGGTAACCGTCGGCATAAAAGTAACGCGATGAATCAGGTGTGTGGATCTCGTCGATCAGGTAAATCTGACCGTCTTTTTTACCAAATTCGTATTTGGTATCTACCAGGATCAATCCCATCTCTTTTGCAATTTCGCTGCCGCGTTTAAATAGCGCCAGTGAAATACGTTCCAGTTCCAGGTAATCTTCTTCTGAAACCAAACCTTGTTTTATGATTTCATCACGAGAAATGTTTTCGTCGTGCATGCCTTGTTCGGCTTTTGTGGTTGGCGTTAACAATGGTTCCGGAAACGCCTGGTGTTCTTTTAAACCTTCAGGAAGCGGAACGCCACAAATATCGCGGCCACCGTTTTTATACAATCTCCACGAGCTTCCGGTTAAGTAACCGCGAACAATCATTTCAACCGGGAAAGTTTCACAAAAATGACCAACAGTTACGTTAGGATCGGGAGTTGCGATTTTCCAGTTGGGAACGATATCGGCTGTAGCGTCGAGGAATTTCTCTGCAATCTGATTAAGAACCTGTCCTTTGTATGGAATTCCTTTAGGAAGTACTACGTCGAAAGCAGAAATGCGGTCGGAAACCACCATCACCAAAAATTCGTCGTTGATGTTGTAAACGTCACGAACTTTCCCTTTATAATGGCTTTTTTGACCCGGAAAGTTGAATTCAGTTTTTGTTAATGCGTTACCCATTGTATTGTTTTTTTTATGATGTATTAGTGTAAAATTTCTACAGTTAAACCGCTAAGCTGCTAAATTGTTGAGAGAAATTTGCCTCTTTTTTGCCAATGATCAATCCTCCTGATCCGACTCCTTTTTTGCCTTTGTTTGTTCCTCTGCCTTCTCTTTAGCCCGCTCTTTCCACTCCTGGTGCTTATCGTAAGCTTCTACTATGTCGCGCACCAAACGGTGACGAACAATGTCTTTTTTATCAAAATATATGGTTGAGATATCCTTAATGCCTTTCAATATTTTTAATGCTTCAATCAATCCCGAATGACTTTTTCTGGGCAGGTCGATCTGGGTGATGTCGCCGGTAATGATAAACTTGGCGTTTAATCCCATTCGGGTGAGGAACATTTTTAATTGGTTCACAGTAGTGTTCTGTGCCTCGTCGAGAATTACATAGGCATTGCTTAGTGTGCGTCCGCGCATAAAAGCCAGTGGCGCAATTTGTATGGTGCCGTCCTTCAGAAATTCCTCCAGTTTTTTGGGCGGGATCATGTCCTGCAGGGCATCGTACAGTGGCTGCAGGTACGGATCGATTTTTTCTTTCAGGTCGCCCGGAAGGAATCCCAGGTTTTCACCGGCTTCTACAGCGGGCCGGCTGAGTATGATCTTGCGTATTTCCTTATTTTTTAGCGCCCGAACAGCAAGTGCAATTGCGGTGTAGGTTTTACCGGTTCCGGCCGGACCAATGGCGAATATCAGGTCGTTTTTGCCCGATTCATCCAGTAATCTGCGCTGATTTGGAGTGCGCGCTCTTACCGGTTTACCGCTGTTGCCAAAAACGATGATGTCGGGTTCACTACTGCCGTTTTCTTCCATCGATGAAACGCCGGCGTTCATTAACTCAATAATGATCTCTTCGGTTAGTACATTGTATTGGTAGTAATGATCGAGAATGAGTGCGAATTTCTTTTCAAAAGCCGCTATTTCTGAAGGTTCTCCCTGAACATAAAGCGAGTTGCCTCGTGCAGCGATATTAATTTTTGGAAAGAGACGTTTTATCAGATCGATTTTTGCGTTGTTGATCCCGTAAAACTCCAGCGGGTCAATGCCTTCCAGTAAAATTTGTTTGTCCAATACTTAATTTTAAATGATGTAAGTTGTGCAAATTTACTAAAATAACATGAGTTCAGGTAACGTAAAACATGTTTACTTTTTATTGTATTACACCGCACTTCAGTGTGGTGGTTTTAATAACTTTCAGATCATTGATTTTTCGCAAATTCTGTAGTTTGCAGGATACAAAATTTTCTAAAAATCAACGGCGGCAAATAGTACTTGTCCCTCGCCGCATTACTGTACGGCGCAAGAATCGGCTTTTATGCTGCGATTACTATTTCGAAAACATTTTCACGATCCAGAGAATAAGGTACAGACCGATTCCGGCTCCAAAAAATAGAACGGATACTACAAATGCAATTCGAATTACTTTGACATCCCAGCCTAATTTTTCGCTGAGCCATCCTGATACGCCTAAAATCATAGTAGTATATTATTTAGTTTACAGAAGCAAGATAGAAAATTAAGGATGAAATTGTCCGCCATTGAGCAAAAAAGTTGCAACAGTTAAATTTGATTTGAACCTTTCTGATTTCGGGTGTATACAACCTCAAACAATTAATTCATGAAACAACATAGGCTAATCCGCTATTCAGGCATAGGAATTTTTCTCCTTTCACTGCTGCTTTATACGCTCACCCTCGAACCTACCACCAGTTTCTGGGATTGCAGCGAATTCATACTTTCAGCAAATAAACTGGAAGTGAATCATCCGGCGGGAGCACCATTATTTATGTTGATTGGGAGGTTGTTTACTTTCTTATCGTTTGGGAATCCCGAAAAAATTGCCTGGACCATAAATTTCTCTTCCGGTTTGTTTAGCGCACTTACAATTTTCCTTTTATACCATGTAATCGTTAAACTGGTGAAAAAGCTCAGCGATAATGTCTTAGTTATTAACGGTAGTGCAGTGCTTGGTGCTTTAACTTTTGCAGTCAGCGATTCGTTCTGGTTTTCGGCGGTTGAAGGCGAAGTTTACGCACTTTCAATGTTTTTTATGATTCTGTCGTTTTGGGCCGTGCTAAAATGGGAAGAAGAATATGGGAATCCGGGTAACGAAAAATGGATCCTTTTTCTGGCACTGATTACCGGGCTGGGTATTGGGGTTCACCTGTTAAACCTGCTGGTGTTACCATCGGTGGTAATGATCATCGGGTTTAAAAAGAAAGCCTTTTCACTGTTCCGTTTGTTTCTGTTTTTTGGAATTGGAGTGTTGGTTCTTCTCATTGTTCTGTACGTTCTTACACCGCTGGTAATGCAGACGTTGGCACGATTCGATTTTGTTTTTGTCAATCAATTTGGTTTGCCTTTGCACTCGGGTGCAGTGGCCGGTGTTTTGTTTTTTATACTGCTGATCACTTTCCTGATTCGTTATTTCAGAAAGCAGGACAAAAGAACGGCAGAATTAGCCACGCTTTCAGTTGCCCTGGTACTTATAGGGTTTTCTGTTTATGCCGTTAACATCATTCGTTCTTCGGCCAATCCCCCGGTTAATTTTGGCCGGCCAAATAATATCTATTCGTTGATCAATTACCTGAATCGGGAACAGTATCCCAAGCGGCCACTGCTTTACGGACAAAACTACAATTCGCCCATAACCGGTTCGGAAGAACGCTTATCGAAAGATTTTCTTGAAGGCAAGTATCGCGATACCGATCTGGCGCCAACTTACGAATACGATGATAAAACATGCACCTGGTTTCCGCGCATGTATAGCCGTGAAAACAACCACATAAATGCTTACAAAAACTGGGTGAATATAAAAGGGAAACGGGTTTTGGTTCGTCAGGCGAACGGAGAACGGGAAACACTCGTGGTACCGACTTTCGCCGAGAATGTAAAGTTTTTTGTGAACTACCAGTTTGCGTTCATGTTTGGCCGCTACTTTATGTGGAATTTTGTTGGCCGGCAAAACGACCGGCAGGGAAGGGGCGATGTGGTGGATGGAAACTGGCTTTCAGGCATTCGTTTTATTGATGAGGCGCGACTGGGACCGCAGAATAACCTGCCCGACTGGCTGGCGAAAAATCAAGCCCGGAATACCTACTTTTTCCTTCCTTTTCTGCTCGGTTTGATCGGAGCGTGGTTTCATTTTAAGAAACACCGTCCTTCCTTCTTTGTGGTTCTGGCCTTGTTTATTATGGGCGGACTGGGTCTGACGGTTTACATCAACGAAGTGCCGATAACACCGCGCGAACGCGACTATGTTTTTGTGGTAGCCTTCTTGGCTTTTTCCATTTGGGTAGGCCTGAGTTTCTGGGCACTGGCTGAAAGTATGAAACGACTGCCAAAAGCAAAAATTTTGATTCTGCCGCTGCTGATTGTATTGTTGCTGGCCGCACCGGTATTAATGCTCTGGCAGAATTTCGATGATCATGACCGTTCGGGAAGAACAGCAGCCCGCGATCTGGCGATGAACATACTGGAGTCGTGCCCGCCAAATGCCATACTCATATCAAGTGGCGACAACGATACTTATCCCTTGTTATATTGCCAGGAGGTGGAGAACTTTCGCACCGACGTTCGGATCGTTATTGCGCCGTTTCTGGCGGCCAACTGGTTTATCGACGGGCTTCGAAAGCAAAAATACAACGACGCTGGATTGAAAATGACACTCCCTCAGCAAAAATACGACCGGGGTGAACTCGACTTCGTACCGGTACTCGATCGGCTAAATCGCGACACCTCGTGGCAGGAAGCTTTGAACTTCCTGAAAATGGACAGCGACCAGGCAAAAGTGCGTCTAAACTCCGGCGAAAAGGTAAATTTCATCCCACTAAAAGAAATGTCGTTTAGCGTAAAAGCGGAAGACTCGGAAGGGAAAATAGAGGTTTCGCTAAAAGACAAGAACTTCATGTATAAAAACGAACTGGTGCTTTGGGACATTATTTCTTCAAATGCTTTAGAACGACCAATTTGTTTTGTTTCGAAAGCCGAAGCTCAAAAATACAATCTCGACCGTAACCTCGAATGCGAGGGATTTGCTTACCGATTAGTACCTAAAAAAAGCAGTCGTGGTGACATTTTATCTCTTGGGCAATTTGATCCTGAAAAGTTGTATTCGCGTTTGTTAAACGAATATCAATACGGAAATCTGGCAGATCCAGCCGTTCATGTTGATTGGAATTCAGTGTTAAATGTTAACCTTTTCAGAGGACGGAATTTGTTTAACGAAGTGGCTGCTTCGCTGCTTAAAATGGGAGAAGAACAAAAGGCTGCCGATCTGCTGGCAAAAAGTGCAAAGATGTTTCCGTTGGACAAAATTCCTTATGATGTTTTCAGTCTGCGACAAACTCAGCTTATGGTGGATGCAGGAATGAACGAACAGGCACGGCAACAGTTTGATTACCTGGAAAATGAAATCATTCGCTCACTGCGGTATTTCTCTTCTATACCAGCCGATCTTCAGCAAGGAGTAAAAAGTGAAATCAATAATCAGTTGTATTACCTGAATAACCTGGCGTTGATTGCTGCAAAAATGGGGGATGAGGAAAAGGCGGAAGAATTGAAGAAACTACTTGAGCAATTTGCCGGGTAATCAGGAAAATCAGAAAATAAAAATAGGCTAGTTAATTAATTTGCAAGTTTAAGATTGAAATGATTGAATGGATTGATTCAATCATTTCAATCTTTTCTCGGTCTCTCCTCAATCTTTTATTGGCTTGCTCAGCTTAGGTATATAAAATTTAGAAATAGTCGCTGATTAGAGGCGTAAAGGATGTCATCTTTTCAAAAGATGACATCCTTTATTTTATAATGTTAGTTTTTTCAGGATTTTACATTCAAGCAGCTGTCTGCGAAGAGTGGAAACATTCCCGAAGTGTCAATCCGTAGCGGGACATTGTTTAATGTAGTGTCACTACCGGGCATAATCAACTGCTGATTTTTAGGTTGAAAGTTGATCACCGAGATCATCAAAAACAGGCTAACAACAGCCACCTTGGCCGGAAGGTGCGACCATGAGAACAACCAGGTAAAAACTCCCAGGAACGAATTCTGCGTAGTTTTATAGTTGCGGCTCTTTAACAGGTAAGCGTATTCAAGGCGCTCACGAACGGCTGCATTCGGCTCAATCCCGCGGGCATCGTGCGTAAACATCCGCTTTAATTCCTCTTCACCAAATATTTGATTATTCATAGCTATCCTGCTTTAGCGATTCTTTGTTTGCAATTCTTTTCGACAATTCGAGTCGTGCATAATGCAACCTCGATTTTATGGTTCCTACCGGAAGATCCAGAATTTCAGCGATCTCTTTTAAACTAAAATTCTCCTTGTATTTCAGGATGAGTATCGAGCGCTGACTTTCGTCCAGCAGTTCAAGTTCATTAAACACTTCCGCAATCAGGTTTTCCTTTTCATCAGCCGTTTCGTAATACGTGGCTTGAGCGTATTGATCCGGATTTTCTTCGGATTGAACATGCTTTCGCACTTCGCGACGACGGTATTCGTTTTTGCACATATTATGCGCCACCGAGAAGATCCATCCCGAAAACTTGTGACCGGGCTTGTACAATTCCGGCTTCTGAATGATTTTCAGAAAAAGATCCTGCAAAAAGTCGTTGGCAACATCATCGTCGCTGCCCAGCATGCGGTAAAAAAAGTAGAAAAGCCGTCGGTTATAGCGTTCGTATAATTCAGAGAAAGCCAGCCTGTCGCCGTTTATGAGCGCTGTCATTAACTGCTCGTCGTTTAGTTTGTCGATATGTTTCTTTCTGAATATCACGACCTTTTAAAAATAACAAAAACAAGCGAGGCAAACGCTCCTATAATTATTATCGGTGCCAATGTGATGCGACTGAAGTTAAAAATCGCGTGATTGAACTCGCCCGGAAGCTCGCGTGGGCCGGCCATTAATGCAAAACCGGCAATCAATACTCCCATAACTAAAGTGAGCAAATAATATTTTTTACGACTAAAAATTTCCATCTTTACCTATCGAAAACGAACATGCCCGCAATTTATTTTACGACATGTTCTCCTTATTTCGACTAGATACACGCGAAAAATAAAAGGTTCAGTTTTTTCTGAAATTTTTTAAAGTTTATCGTTTTATGGATAGAAGATTGGAGGCTTTTAAAGAGCTGTTGGATATTATGGATGAGCTGCGCGAGAAATGTCCGTGGGATAAAAAACAAACCCTTGAGTCGCTGCGAAAGCTTACCATTGAAGAGACGTACGAACTGGGCGATGCCATCCTGAAAGGCGATCTGCAGGAAATTAAAAAGGAGTTAGGCGATTTGATGCTCCACATTGTTTTTTATGCCAAAATCGGAGAAGAAAAAAAGGCTTTCGATATTGCCGATGTACTCGAAAATATTAACAAAAAACTGATCTACCGGCATCCGCATATTTTTGGCGATGTTGATGTGGATGGTTCTGCCGACAAAGTTGCAGAAAACTGGGAAGCTCTGAAATTAAAGGAAAAAGGTGGAAACAAGAGGGTGCTGGAAGGAGTTCCGGCCGCCATGCCCGCGCTGGTGAAAGCCAACCGTATTCAGGAAAAAGTGCGTGGTGTTGGCTTCGACTGGGAATACAAAGAACAGGTTTGGGATAAAGTGAAGGAAGAAGTAGACGAGCTGAGTCATGAAATTGATAAGGCCGATAACGATAAAATGGAAGCCGAATTTGGCGACTTGCTGTTTGCCGTTGTAAATGCTGCACGTTTGTATGGCATCGATCCTGAAGCGGCACTCGAACGCACCAACCTGAAATTTATTAAACGCTTTAATTACCTCGAAAGCAAAACGCTGTTACAAGGGAAAAGTCTGCACGATATGAGCCTTGCCGAAATGGACGAGATCTGGGAAGAGGCGAAGAAGGAGGACTAGTAAACAGTGTTCAGTATTCAGTATTCAGTGCCCGCCCGGCTGAACACCCTTCGGACGGGTTCAGTCGCAGTTTTCAGCAACGATTTAAGCAGTAAGGCATTTATTCATTTGAGTGTTCAATCCCTCAGTCCTTCAGTTGGCAGTAGGCAAAGTTGCAGTTGGCAATCGCAGTCGCAGTTTTCAGTCGCAGTTGACAGAAGGGATTTAAGCAATGTGGCATTATAGCATTTACGCATTCTTGTATTCAATCCATCAGTCCTTTTTCCTCATTTTTATTCGAAGAAATACATAAAGAAAAGGCAGATCCCATAAATGAATCCGCCCTTTACGCTCTTAAATATATCGTTTCAAATTGAATTTTAGCATTTCTGCTTTCAGGCTCTCAACCTTTCAGAATAACCAATGAAAAATTTTCAATATCCAACTGCTCGTAGCTCGCGGCTCACAGCTCTTAGCTCTTTTTTAGAGCGTCACTCCGGTTTTGAATATCGCAATTTCTTTAAATCCTGTTTTTTCGTGGTTCAGCTGTTTTCCGCTTGCAACTTCAATTAAAAAGTCGATAAACTCGTCCAAAACTTTTTCCATGGTTTTACCGTCGAGCAACTGGCCTGCGTTAAAGTCGATCCAGTTTTTCTTTCTGTTGTAAATGTCGGTGTTCGTCGAGATTTTCATGGTAGGTACAAAACTACCGAACGGTGTACCACGGCCGGTTGTGAACAATACCATCTGACAGCCACTAAAACCCAATGCTGAAGATGCTATCAGGTCGTTTCCCGGTGCCGATAATAAATTCAAGCCTTTTGATTTGATCGGCTCCGCATATTTCAGTACGTCCATAACAGTTGCTGTGCCACCTTTTTGGGTACATCCCAGCGATTTGTCTTCGAGTGTTGAAATGCCACCTTTTTTATTTCCCGGCGAAGGATTCTCATAAACGGGTAGATCATGCTGCAGATAGTAATCTTTAAAATCGTTGATCAGGCTCACGGTTTTATCAAACACTTCCTTATTTTGCGCACGTTCCATTAATAAAGTTTCGGCGCCAAACATTTCGGGTACCTCTGTGAGAATGGTAGCTCCACCTTGTGCGACCAGGAAATCGGAAAAAGCGCCTACCAGCGGATTGGCCGTAATTCCTGAGAAACCATCAGACGCACCACATTTTAGCCCAATATTCAGTTCCGAAACAGGAATCGCTTCGCGCTTGTCGTGTCGCATAACCTCGTAAATTTCTTTCATAATTTCGAGGCCGGCTTCAATTTCATCGTCAACATCCTGCGCAGCCAAAAAGCGAACACGGCTTTGGTCGTAATCGCCAATGAATTTCTTCAGGTGATCGATCTGGTTGTTTTCACAACCCAGTCCGAGTACAAAAACACCCCCGGCATTCGGGTGATTAATAACATCAGCCAAAGCTTTTTGAGTGTTAATATGGTCGTCGCCCAGTTGCGAACAGCCGTAGCTGTGTTTAAACACGTCAACACTGTCGATATCTTCGGGAGTCATTTCCGCTTTAAACTGATCGATGATCTGCTGTGCCTGTCCGTTTACACAACCCACAGTCGGTACAATCCACAGTTCGTTTCTGATACCGGATTTTCCATTGTTTCGTTTGTAGCCCTGGAAAGTGAGATCGCGTTTCGAAATGTTAAGCTTATTCAGTTTCTGATTGAATGAATAGTCGATTGTTCCCGAAAGGTTGGTTTTCAGGTTCTGCACATGAATGTGTTCTCCTGCTGCAATATTTTGCGTTGCATGGCCAATTGGCGCACCATACTTGATGATGTCTTCATTCTCGCCAATTGCAAGCACTGCAATTTTATGCCCTTTCGGAATTTCGTTTTTGATCTCCAATTCCTGACTGTCGACAACTATTTTATCGCCCGCTGAAAAATCTTTCAAAGCGATAACCACATTGTCAACAGGATTGATTTTAATGAAATCTGCCATTGTTCTTTTATGCTGTAACTGTTTCTTCGGTTTTGTTCATCTTTTCAATGGTGATCTGCATCAGCGGATTGTCTTCGCTCAACACTGCTTTCACTGCTTTTTTCATGCCTACCTGAGTGATCAGAAACAGGTAGTGACTAACCGTAATGGTGAGGTTCGGAATATCATTCAGGTTTTGTTTCCAGACTTTATCGAGGCTCAATACTTTTTCGCAAAGCTTGTAGATCGAGATCGGACGACCGTCGCATGCTGCCCAGGCTTCCTTGTAGAAATCAACGATCCATTCATCGTCCTGAACGTTATACGATTCACCGTTGGCTTCGCCTTTAAAATAAGCGATCATTGCTGCCAGCGAGAAAACCAATTTTTGTGGCAACATGCCGTGTTTTTGTTCGAAGTTGATCAACGAAGGCAGGTTACGTGTTTCCCATTTCGACATGGCATTCAGAGCGATGCTTTGCCATTGGTGACGGATAAAAGGATTGGCAAAACGCTCAAGGATTTTGTTGGCAAATTTCTTCAGCTCTTTTTCGGTTCCGTCCAGAACAGGCAGTACTTCGTCATAAACCAGTTCTTTCATGAAATTACCAACTTCGAGGTTTTCGTACGCCTCGCGAACAGTTTCAATTCCACTGAGGTAAGAAACTGCATAACTTCCGGTGTGGCAACCGTTGAGTACCTGTACTTTTTGCTCACGGAAACGCTTCATATCCTTCACAAACTGAACTTCCAAACCGGCTTTTGCAGCAGGAAATTCGTTTTGTACCCATTCCGGTGCTTCAATTACCCACAGGTGGAAATATTCGCCAACAACAACCAGGTTATCTTCGTATCCCAGTTCTTCCTGAATTTCTTTGATTTCGTCGCGTGGGAATCCCGGAACAATACGGTCGACCAGTGTGCTGCAAAAACAGTTGGCTTCGTTCACCCAGTCTATGAATCCTTGTTCCAGTTTCCAATTTTCAGCATGTTTCAGTACATATTTTTTCAGCATATCGCCGTTTCGGTCAATCAATTCACAGGCAAAAAAGATAAGTCCTTTCGAGTTGTCGCCGTTAAATTTTTTGTAGCGCGAATACAACATCGCAGCAACCTTGGCGGGGAAAGAATTCTGAGGTTGCAAATCCAGCGTGTCACTTTCGTCCCAGCTGATTCCTGCTTCTGTAGTGTTCGAAATTACAAAACGAAGATCAGGATTAAGAATGCTTTCTTCATAAGCTTCGAATTCACTGTATGGATTAATTCCGTTGTTGATACAATCAATCAGCGTAAACTCGGTCACAGGCTTGCCGTCTTTAATGCCTTTTAGGTAAACATGAAATAGACCGTCCTGGTCATTTAGCATGTTAACCATTCCGTTGGGAAGTGGCTGCACCACGTCGATACCGGCGTTAAACCCGATTTCTTTGTTCATTTTATTAACGATCCAATCGGTGAAAGCACGTAAAAAGTTTCCTTCTCCAAACTGGAGTATTCGTGTTGGGTACTTTGCAGTTTCAGTTGCATTAGCACGATTTAATTTCTTCATTGTTCTAATCTTTTACTTGTTGTTTCTAATTCTTCAATTCGGTTATCGATTACTTTTCGAGCGGCAAATATAGATGTAAAATAAGTTCCGTTAACGTTAACGACGCAACGAAAAATGGAATTATTAGTAAAGAATAATTCTGTAAAATGCATTAAAACAATGGGTTATGATTCCTATTTTGAATGATTAAAAATTTGAACAGGTTAAGCCAATGTTAACGATATTTTGAGTGTTTTTTAGGATCTATTGTTGTTGTTTCTCCTGATTTTTGGCAAAGGAACTTTATTGAATGTAATGCGTAGTCTAAACGTGTGAGTGTTAAAGAAATGTATTATTCTATAAGCTGTGAAAAATGATTTTGAAAAATGTTTTGGTATTTATGCTGGTGGCTTTTCTGGTTGCCTTCGGCTCCTGTTCAAAAGACGACTGTGCAGACAGTCAGTTTGATGAAAATTATAATCCCGTAATTGATCCCGATAATTTTGTCGATAGTGTTACAAATGTATATTTCCCGTTGAGACCCGGAATGGTATATACTTACCAGTCGCCCACTGAGGATGGTTTGGAGACGGATGTTGTTACCGTACTTTCAGAAACCAAAATGATTTTGGGAATAAAATGTACGGTAGTTCTTGATGTGGTGAGTCTTGAGGGGGAAGCCATAGAAGAAACTTACGACTGGTTTGCTCAGGATAAAGCAGGGAACGTATGGTACATGGGAGAAGATGTAAGTAATTACGAAGATGGTGTATTTGAAGATAAGGAAGGTTCATTTGAAGCCGGTGTTGATGGGGCCAAACCCGGAATAATTATGATGGCCAATCCAATTTTGGAGATGCCATATCGTCAGGAGTATTATTTCAATAATGCGGAAGATTGGGGAAAAGTTATCGCTTTCGATGTTACAGTAACAACAACTTACGGGACCTTTGAACATTGTTTGAAGACTGCCGACTGGAATGCCCTTGAACCTGATGAACCAACAGAATATAAATACTATGCCCCAAATGTTGGTGTGGTTAAAGAAGAAGTTGAGGGGAGTAGCGAATACGTTGATCTGATCTCAATCGAGGGATAAGCATTTTCAGCAAATTCAATTACAAATTTTTTTCTCCATCTTTCTAAATGTCTGTTTGTTGGTGTTTATTGGCGAGGTTCAGCTGCTGATCACTTCTGTTTCTCTTTGTCAACTTTTTATATATTAGCTCTGTTTATATTTTCCAATATTAAATTGAATGACACTAAAAGAAACACTGGCTCAACTGGAAATGTTGGGCGATGAGAAGACGCGAAAACAAAACACAAAGCAGGGCGCACCTGATAATCAATACGGTGTAAAGCTGGGCGATCTGAGGAAAATTGCAAAAAGCATTAAAAAGGATCATCAACTAGCCATGGAACTCTGGGAAACAGGAAACGTTGACGCACGTTTTCTGGCCATTCTTATTATGGACGTCAAGGCGCTTTCAGCCGATGAGCTGGATAAGTTGGTGCATTCAATGAAGTTTGTACGAGTAGCCGACTGGCTCAATTCATACGTCATTAATCATCATCCGAATAAAGAAGAACTTCGCCTTATATGGCTCGAATCGGAAGTACCGATGGCCGCGCGTTGTGGCTGGAGCCTTACCAACGAACGGGTAATTAAGAATAACGAAGGACTGGACATTCCTTCGCTTTTAAACCGAATCGAATCGGAGGCGGAAGATGCTGCTTCAGAAGTTCAGTGGACCATGAATTTCACACTTGCCGGAATCGGAATTCATTTTCCTGAACTCCGTGAAAGAGCCATTTCAATAGGTGAAAAACTGGGCATGTACCGCGATTATCCGGTATCGAAAGGTTGTACTTCGCCCTTTGCTCCAATCTGGATAAACGAAATGGTGAGTCGCCAAAAACAGCTTAATTGAGCTTTCGGCTTGATTTAAGTTTGAAAAGAACTTAACTTTAGAAGGAATTTAAAGCTGAGTACAATTTCTTGTATCAAGCCCCGGCGTTCTTCGTACGTCTCGCTTTATTCCATTTCCAAAACCAAACCCCGCAGAATTTTGTATTAACTTTTTTGAATGCCACAGGTATTCAAGTTAAATAATCCAATTAGGTTATGGAAACCAGAGAAAAGATCAAGGTGGAGATCACCATGAAAGTCCCCGTCGAAAAAGCCTGGGAATGTTTTACCGATCCACAGCACATTACAAAATGGAACTTTGCTTCTTCCGACTGGAAGTGCCCCGAAGCCAATAATGACCTTCGTCCCGGCGGAAAATTCAATTACCGCATGGAGGCACACGACGGTAGCGTTGGCTTTAATTTTAAGGGCCGTTATTTGGTTGTGGAGGAGCACGAAAGTATCGTTTACCGCATTGAAGATGAACGAATGGTGAACATCGAGTTTGTACAAACCGGTGATGAAACCCGGGTGTCGGAAACTTTCGATCCCGAAAATGTACATCCTTCAGAAGCCCAGCGTGATGGCTGGCAGGCCATTCTGAATAATTTTAAAAATTACGCAGAAAGTATCGCCTGAAGTTAATTCGGTTTTCTGGTGAAATTATTTCTGTTTTCAGGTATATTAGCAATTAATTTTAGTTGTACTTAAACCAATAATACCTGTAAACATGAGACGTTTAAGCCTTCTTAGTCTTCTTGTAATTTTTGTTTCCTGCACCCAGCAACAAAGCAGCGAAGCTGTTATCAAAACGTCACTTACCAAAGCCGAACTTCAGGATAAAATAAATGGTGGCTGGGCCGGCCAGGTAATTGGTTGCACTTACGGCGGACCTACCGAATTTCGTTATCTCGGGAGAATGGTGGACGACTCGGTTCTAATTCCCTGGGATGAAAACCGTTGTCTCTGGTACTACAAAAATGCCCCCGGTTTGTACGACGATGTTTACATGGATCTCACGTTTGTCGATGTTTTTGAAAAAGAAGGAATCGATGCGCCGGCACGTTCGCATGCGTTGGCTTTTGCCAATGCCGAATACATGTTGTGGCACGCCAACCAGGCAGCTCGTTACAATATTTTGAACGGGATTATGCCACCTGAATCGGGACACTGGATCAACAATCCGCATGCCGATGATATTGATTTTCAGATTGAAGCCGATTTTGCCGGACTGATGTCGCCGGGAATGGTGAACACTGCTACTGAGATCTGTGAAAAGATCGGACACATTATGAATTACGGCGACGGCTGGTATGGCGGTGTGTATGTGGCTGTCATGTATTCGCTTGCTTTTGTTTCGGAAGATATCGAATTTGTAGTGAACGAAGCGTTGAAGGCGATTCCTGTAGAATCGGAGTTTTACAGGTGCATTAGCGATGTGATTGCCTGGCACAAAAAGTATCCAAACGACTGGCAACAAACCTGGGCCGAAATTCAGAATAAATGGTCGCACGATATTGGTTGTCCCGACGGTGTTTATAAAGAGTTTGATATTGATGCAAAGATCAATGCAGCTTACATTGTTACGGGCTTGTTGTACGGTGAAGGTGATTACTCCAAAACGATTGATGTTTCAACACGTTGCGGACAGGATTCGGATTGCAATCCGGCAAGTGCTGCGGGTATTCTGGGAACCATGATCGGTTATTCCAATATCCCGGAAGAATGGAAAAAGCCACTTCTACCGGTGGAAGATCTTGATTTTAAATACACCACAATGTCGTTAAAGGATGTGTATGAAATCGGGCTGAAACATGCACTGGAAGTGATTTCAAGAAATGGAGGAAAGATCGGGGGTGAAACAATCGCATTGCCAACCCAGGAAGTTCAGGCCGTTGTTTTGGAAGTAGCTTTCGAAGGACATTTTCCGAAAGAAAGAACTGTAATAGGCAAGCAGTTAGATGCTGAAAATACTGAAGTAGTGGTAGAATTCAACGGGAATGGTTTTGTATTAACGGGAGTGGCGCAGAAAGAAGAAGAGTTGGAAAATAAGATTCTCGAGCTTGAAATGAGTGTCGACGGGGGAGAACCTGAACAATTTACCATGCCCACTGCTTTTTCGAAACGGCGTCACGAAGTAAGCTGGAAATACCGGCTGCCGGAAGGAGATCATAAAGTAAGAATTACCTTAAAGAATCCGACTCAGCACTATCATGTCGATCTTAACGATTTGATTGTCTATTCCTCTCGAAATCAGTAGAAGCTTTTTCTTACAGAAAGATTCTGAAATGTAAGTTGCTTAAAATCAGCTTTGTGATTTGTTGTGTCAAAAATTTTTAACAAATACATGTAAAAAATATTGTACACAATGTAAGAAATAAATAACTTTGAGTCGAAAATAATTAACACAGAGTCTAACATTTTAAACAATTAAACAATGTCTTATCAGGAAAAAGAAAACGTGGTAAACATCTTCAGTGGTTTAATAATCACACTTGTTTACAGCTGGATTGTTTATCAAAAGCACCTGGCGGGTGTGTATGATCTGACACAGGATCTTAACGAATGGGGAAAAATATTTCTCGTATTTGTGGTAGTTACAATCGTGGCTCGAATTATCATTTACATTGTGTTTCACATCATCAACGCGATTGCAACGCGCGAAACAAAAGCTCCGGTGGAAGATGAACGCGCCAAAATGATCAAACTGATCGGGACACGCAATTCTCATTATGTTTTTTCAGGCGGTTTTGTTCTAGGAATCATCGGTCTCGCGATAGGATACCCGGTGTACCTCCTTTTTATCATCTTTGTTGTAAGTGGTTTGCTGTCGGAAATTGTCGATAACGGAACACAGTTGTTTCTTCACAGAAGGGGCCTGTAAACATGAAGAAGAAAGCCATTCAAAACAATATCAGGCGGCTTCGTTTCGATGCCGGTGAGATGACACAACAGGAACTGGCGGACAAAGTGGGTGCTTCACGACAGACTATTGTAGCCATCGAAAAGAACAAGTATTCGCCCTCGCTGGAACTGGCGTTTAAAATCGCCTATGTTTTTGGGAAAGAGATTGGTGAAGTTTTTAGCTACGAACCCGAAAGCATTTAAATAATGGAAAACACACTCACAATCAGAAAAGAAGCACGGAAACTTCTGTTTAAACTTGGCTGTACCGGGGCATTAAATGCAGTGGTTAATCAGCATCTAGGGCAGCCTGATGTAGTAGTAGAAAAAGCCAGTGGCCCGCTTTGCGGTGGAATTATGCAGGAAGGACATCAGTGCGGCATGCTTTGGGGAGCAGCAATGGCTGTTGGTTCCGTAGCATGGAGAAGAACTGAAAATACCAACCGGGCAACAGAACTTGCGATTAAGTCATCTGCCGAACTGATTCAATCTTTTGAACAGCGAAGTGTAAGTGTCGATTGCAGGGTGATTACAAAATGCAACCAAACTTCGGTGTGGGGAATGGTAAAGTATTTTATTACAGGGAAACCTCTGGGTTGTGCGCGTTTGATCGGTAAATGGGCACCCGAAGCTGTTGCAGCGGCTGAGAAAGGTCTTGTTGAAAATGGCACAGAGGAAGGTAATGTTGTGAGCTGTGCTTCGGTGTTGGCCGAAAAAATGGGAGCAAGCAAAGAAAAAGCGATGATGCTGGCAGGTTTTGCCGGAGGCATTGGTTTGAGCGGGAATGCCTGTGGCGCTTTGGGAGCAGCAGTTTACCTTCGTTCCGAAGAATGGTTTAAAAAACATCCGAACGATACTACTTTTAAAATTCCGGAAGGGCAGGATGTATTAAAACGATTCCTGCACGAAACTGATGGGAAAGTAAAATGCAGTGAACTGTGTGGAAGAAAGTTTTCTACTGTGGAAGAACACTCAGAATATATTCAAAATGGTGGTTGCAAGCACCTAATTGATGTGCTGGCCTCGGTTTAAACAGAATAGTTTTGTTAAATCAATTTGGTATTCAACGCATAAAAAAGCCGCTGGCTTCAATTAAGGCCAGCGGCTTTGAATATAATGCAGGTTTTTTTATTCTTCTTTTACTATCGAAATTGAATAATCCAATGTGGGTTATTTCCTGTAAATCTCTTTTCTGTGTCCAATAGTTATGATTGTTACAATCAGCACATTGTCCATGATTTCATAAATAATACGATAGTTATTTTTACGAACCCGGTAGGCATTTCGGCCTTTCAATTTTATATATCCAACGGGACGGGGATTCAGAGCAAGACTCAGGATAACCTCAATTAATGAATCAGCAACCTGTTGGGGTAATTTATCCAGTTGCTTTTGTGCAGTTTGTGTGATTTTTATTGAATACTTAGCCATTCCTTTTCCTACGCTTTGCCACGTACTCTTCGAAAGATTCAGCAACTTCGTTTTTGGATTTTGCCTTGTCGTAAAGCCTTATATCTTCCAGTTCTTCCAACTTTTCAAGCATCATCTCGTATTCAGCAATTGGCAATATAACTGCAACCCTTCGTCCTTGATCGTCTTCAATGTATTGTTCGCGTAGTGCTCCCATTCTCAAGTAAAATTGATAATCACAAAGTTACAAATCTATTTTATAAAAATACAGAAACAAAAAAAGCCGCTGGCTTCAATTGAGGCCAGCGGCTTTGTACTATAATAAGGTCTTTTTTTTATTCTTCAACCTTTACTTCTGGAGTCGAGTAGTCCATGGCAGCCATGCGTACATACGACTGGTAGCGCCATTTTGCATTGTCTTCAGCTGCAGTGAATAGTTCATCAGCCTGAGCAGGGAACGATTTCTTCAGTGAAGTATAACGAACCTCGCCATTCAGGAAGCCCTGGAATTTACTCCAATCCGGTTCTTTTGAATCCAATTGGAATGGGTTTTTACCTTCTGTTTCCAATAGCGGGTTGTAACGGTACAACTGCCAGTATCCTGCTTCAACTGCTTTCTTCTCTTCTTCCTGAGTACGACCCATGCTGGCACGTAAACCGTGGTTGATACAAGGAGAATAAGCAATAATAAGTGATGGACCCGGGTAAGCTTCAGCTTCTTTCAGCGCTTTGAAGTACTGCGACTGGTTAGCTCCCATTGCTACTTGAGCAACATAAACATAACCATAGCTCATCATCATGGCACCAAGGTCTTTTTTACGGATCTTTTTACCCGAAGCTGCGAATTTGGCAACAGCACCAACAGGTGTAGATTTTGAAGCCTGACCTCCGGTGTTTGAGTAAACCTCGGTATCCATTACCAGAACGTTTACATCTTCGCCACTGGCCATTACGTGGTCGAGACCACCGTAACCGATATCGTATGCCCAACCGTCGCCACCGAATACCCAAATTGATTTTTTAACCAGGTATTGTTTCAACGACATGATCTCTTTGGCGTAGTTGCTATCGCTGCTTTTAATTACATCCAACACTTTGTTGGTGGCAATAACAGAACCATCAGCATTGTCTTTATTCTGCAGCCATTCAGCAAATGCTTCTTTTTCAGCGTCAGAAGCACCATTTGAAAGGGCAGTAGACATGATGTCGGCAATACGGTTACGCTGTGCAGAAACACCTTCAGCAAAACCAAAACCGTATTCGGCGTTGTCTTCGAAAAGTGAGTTTGCCCATGCAGGACCGTGACCCGATTCTTTGTGTTTACAGTATGGAGTTGAAGGCGCTGAACCACCATAGATTGACGAACAACCTGTAGCGTTGGCAACCATCATTCTTTCGCCGTAAAGCTGCGTAATTAATTTAATGTATGGCGTTTCACCACAACCTGCACAAGCTCCCGAGAACTCGAACAATGGCTGAGCGAACTGCGAGTTTTTAACCGATTTGGTTTTGTCAACCACTTTCTCTTTAACCGTAACTTTTTTGTCCATGTAGTTCCAGCGTTCAACTTCAGCTTCCTGAGTTGCAAGCGGTTTCATAATCAACGATTTTTCTTTCGAAGGACAAACATCGGCACAGTTTCCACAACCGGTACAGTCGAGTGGCGAAACCTGGATACGGAAATTCAGGCCACCAAACATTTTCGATGGAGTGGCAGTTCTTACTTCTGTTCCAGCAGGTGCGGCATCCACTTCTTCTTCAGTCATTAAGAACGGACGAATAGCAGCGTGAGGACAAACATAAGAACACTGGTTACACTGGATACAGTTGTCGGCCTGCCATTCAGGCACGTTTACTGCAATACCGCGTTTTTCGAAGGCAGCTGTTCCAAGTGGGAACTGTCCATCTTCTGAACCGGCAAAAGTTGATACAGGAAGATCGTCACCTTTTTGAGCGTTGATCACGTCAACCACTTTTGCAATGTATGCCGGACGATCAGTTGCTTCTTCAGTTTCGCCAACAACAATCGATTTCCATTCAGCAGGTACATCAACTTTCACAACGTTCAAACCTCCTGCTTCAACCGCAGCAAAGTTCATATTAACGATGTGCTCACCTTTTTTACCGTACGATTTTACAATGGCTGCTTTCATTTGCTCAACGGCCATTTCGTAAGGAATTACACCGGTAATTTTAAAGAAAGCCGACTGCATGATGGTGTTGGTTCGTGTTCCCAAACCAATTTCTTCACCCAGTTTAGTACCGTTAATGATGTAGAAGTTGATCTCGTTATCAGCCAGGTACTTTTTCATGTGGTCCGGCAGTTGATTTTTGGTTTCTTCTTCATCCCAGATTGAGTTCAGCAGGAACGAACCTCCTTTTTTCAATCCTTTTAGTACATCGTATAAATGTAAATATGCCGGAACGTGACAAGCAACAAAGTCCGGTGTAGTTACCAGGTACGTCGAGCGAATAGGAGCATCACCAAAACGCAGGTGCGAACAAGTGAAACCACCCGATTTTTTCGAGTCGTACTGGAAGTAACCTTGACAAGATTTGTCGGTTGAGTCACCAATAATTTTAATCGAGTTTTTGTTGGCACCAACAGTACCGTCCGATCCTAACCCATAAAATTTAGCCTGGTAAGTTCCTTTTGGAGTGATGTCGATTTCTTCCTTCAAAGGAAGTGAAGTAAAGGTAACGTCATCAACAATACCAACTGTGAAGGCATTTTTAGGCTCATTCATTTCCAGGTTTTCGTAAACCGAAAGAATTTGAGACGGAGTAGTGTCTTTCGAACCTAAGCCGTAACGACCACCAACGATAATTGGCGCATTCTCAGTTCCGTAGAAATGTGAACGGATATCAAGGAACAATGGCTCACCGCCGGCTCCCGGTTCTTTTGCACGGTCGAGAACGGCAATGCGTTTTACGGTTGCAGGAAGTGCTTCAACAAAATGTTTTGCAGAGAATGGACGGAACAGGTGAACCGAAATCAAACCTACTTTTTTACCTTGAGAAGCCAGGTAATCAATGGTTTCCTTGATGGTTTCTGTAACAGATCCCATAGCGATGATGATGTTTTCAGCATCGGGAGCACCATAGTAATCAAACGGACGGTATTTTCTACCAGTCAGTTTGCTGATCTCATCCATGTAGTCGGCCACGATATCCGGAACGGCATCGTAGAATTTATTAGCCGATTCTTTAGCCTGGAAGAAAATATCAGGGTTTTGAGCGGTACCACGGGTAACAGGATTCTCCGGATTCAGAGCTCTGTCGCGGAACGCCTGAATAGCATCCTGATCAACCAACGGAATCATGTCTTCCATTTCAATCGCTTCAATTTTCTGAACTTCGTGCGAAGTACGGAAACCATCGAAGAAAGCAAGGAAAGGAACACGTGATTTCAGTGTAGCCAGGTGAGCAACACCGGCCAGGTCCATTTCTTCCTGAACTGAACCGGCTGCCAACATTGCGAATCCGGTTTGGCGTGCAGCGTAAACGTCGCTGTGGTCGCCAAAAATTGAAAGTGCATGACCGGCCAAAGCACGGGCACTTACGTGGAATACAGTTGGAAGCAGCTCTCCTGCAATTTTGTACATGTTAGGAATCATTAACAACAGACCCTGCGATGCAGTGTAGGTAGAAGTTAATGCACCCGATTGCAAAGCACCGTGAACGGCACCTGCAGCACCGGCTTCACTTTGCATTTCGGCTAAACGTACCGGGCGGCCGAACATGTTTTTCTTGCCAAAAGCGGCCCACTCATCAACGTACTCCGCCATGGTAGAGGACGGTGTAATGGGGTAGATACAAGCTACCTCGCTGAACATGTAACTCATATACGCGGCAGCGTAATTACCGTCACATGTTACCATTTTTTTTTGTTTTGCCATCTTATTGATTTTTAATTTAGTTACTTGATTCTCGTTTCTAGATTTTTGATTCTTGATTCTTGATTGTGGATTCTCGATCCTCTATATTTTTCTTATTTATTTCTGATTCTCAATTATTTATATTCTTCCTCTGGTTCGGCCAATGTGTTGTGTTGCTTTTCTACCGAAGCTATAAAACGATTTAACTTTCTACCTAAAAGATCGGCAAGTTTCAATAATTCATTAAATAGTTCTTCATTTTTTAGAGACCCGGTATTAAAAAGATTTTCGAGGTGATCTATGGTTTCATCATTTGAAGCAATTGAATAGCTTAAAAAACGTAAGAAATCTAATTTGTACTTTCGTCTGCCATAACCTTCAACAATCTGAGATTTAGATGATTTTGATGAACGTCGGATCTGACTCCCTTCCTCATACATTTCAAAGGAAGGAAGTTCTTCTAGAGTCATTTTATGAATTTTAATGACCAGTTCATTTGCAATCTTCCATATTTCCAGGTTCTTATAAGACATTTATTTTTCTATATAATCTTATTTTTCATCCACATCCGGCATCCAGCATCAAATATCAAGTATCTAGTAAAGGAATCCGAATAACCAGAGTGGAATCTTACTTCCTTCACCGACCTCAATCACATCGGAAGCGGCATAAACATCGCCTTCAGAGGTAAGCTTTCGTCCGCCAACGTTGAATTTATATTTTCCATCGATGCAAAAATCGGCAGCGGGCGACGATGCCAACTGGTGTTTATAACCCACCTGGTTGTAGAAGAATGTTCTACGCATGGTAAGGTTATCGTTGTTGTTCGGCGCAATTGCATGCAATAAATTCGTATCGTGCATGTACACCTGATCAGGCTTTTTCATTTGATCGTCATCTCCGTTTCCATTTGAATACAGCAGGTTGATCAGTCGTGCATTCTTCAGGTAACGCAGGTAATTCATAACGGTTGCGCGTGATGTTTCAACCGAAGCTGCCAGTTTGCTTACATTGGGTGTAAACGGAGTTTCCGAAGCAATAATGTGCAACAGTTTCCGCAGCTTTGGCAGGTATTTAAATTCAATCTGGTTAATATACGGAACATCAATTTCCAAAGCCAGATTGACATTTTTAAGCAATTTGTTGGTATAAAAATTCGGGGCATCCATAAAATAAGGGAAATACCCGTTTTTCATATAATCATCGAAATACGCCAAAGGTCGAACCTCGTTTACCACCTGTTGTGCAATTTTTATATGGTCTTTCAGAATTTCTTCCAACGAATAGGTTCTGAAAGAAGTACCAGCCTGGTGGTTCAGGTATTCCCTGAACGACAATCCTTCGAGGTGATAAATCTTTGCAATCCCTTCCAGGTCAGGATTTCCTTCAGTAATTCGCAACACAGGCGATGAGGTGAAGATAATCTGAAGTTCCGGGATCTCGTCGACACATTTACGCAAGTCTTCCGACCACTCTGGGTATTTCTGAATCTGGTCGAGAATCAGGGTTTTACCACCGCGTTTGGCAAACTCATCGGCGAACGAACTGATCTTTCTTTTTGTGAAATAAAAATTGTTCAGGTTGATGTACAGGACATCGTTATTATCGCGATGATATTTTTTGATGTAATCGAGCAAAAAAGTGGTTTTCCCAACTCCCCTGAATCCTTTGATACAAATGAGTTTATCTTCCCAATCGATGCTGTCCATCAACTCACGGCTAATGGTTTCTTTTGGGCTGTCTAAAAGCGATCTATGTACTTGTTGAAAGAAATCCAAGGTTGATAATTTAAAATGTGCTGAATCAAATTGCTAAGTCTACTTAGCAAATTTACGATTTTTTGCTATTTGGGTATCCTTATATTTGCTGTAATATTTGTATTTTATCATTCATTAATGTAGGCTTAACCTTACACTAAGCCCGAGAATCCCATAAATGCCATAGCCAGTATTCCTGCGGTAATCAGCGCGATAGGAGTTCCTTTCAGACCTTTTGGTACATCCTGCAGATCGAGGTGTTCGCGGATACCGGCAAAAATAGTCAGTGCAAGTCCAAAACCAATGGCATTCGAGATCGCGTAAACCACTCCTTCGAGCAGGTTAAACTCTTTTTGAACGGTAAGAATGGCTACCCCAAGAATGGCACAATTTGTTGTAATCAAAGGCAGGAAAATTCCGAGTGCCTGATACAATGGAGGACTTACTTTTTTCAAGATAATTTCAACCAGCTGTACCAGCGAAGCAATTACCAGAATAAAGGCAATGGTTTGCAGGAAAGCAAGGCCGAATTTTTCAAGAATATAATACTGAATAAGGTAAGTTACTATAGTCGCCAAAGTCATAACAAAGGCTACAGCTCCGGCCATACCTACTGCAGTAGAAATTCGTTTGGAAACGCCCAGGAAAGGGCAGATTCCCAAAAACTGCATTAAAACAATATTGTTTACGAGTATGGCGCCGAGTACAATTACAAAATAACTCATTTTCTATCCTCCTAATTCTTTTTGATGCGGTTAATAATGGCAATCAGGTAACCCAATACGATGAAGGCTCCGGGTGCCAGTACAAATAACAGGGTCACGTAATTCTCAGAGTAAAGCGTAATGTTGAATAGCTTTCCGCTACCCAGTATTTCGCGAATGCTACCAAGAAGCACAAGGGCAAAAGTAAATCCAAGCCCGATTCCGAGTCCATCAATGGCTGAAGAGCCTACTTTGTTTTTTGAAGCAAAAGCTTCTGCACGGCCCAGCACAATACAGTTTACCACGATAAGCGGAATGAAAAGCCCGAGACTTTTGAAGAGTGCAGGAACATAGGCCTGCATCAGAAGTTGTACCACAGTTACAAAAGCTGCAATGATTACGATAAATGCAGGAATTCGCACTTTGTCGGGGATACCTTTTTTTACCAGCGACACTACAATATTCGACATCACCAGCACAAAAGTGGTGGCCAGTCCCATACCCAAACCATTAATAGCTGACGAGGTCACACCCAGGGTAGGGCACATTCCCAGCAGCAACACAAAAACCGGGTTTTCTTTAATAAATCCTTTGGTAAAATTTTTCCACTGATTCATAACATGTCTTTATTGTCCGGAATCCCCGGTGGTTTTATCTTCTTTTTCGTATGCAACGTAAGCTCTTCTCATTGCGTCGAGAAAGGCACGCGATGATATTGTTGAGGCTGTGATCGCGTCAATCTGTCCTCCATCTTTCGCCACATGAAAATCTGTTGTTTCAGGATTTTTGCCTATCACACTTTGATTTCCTTTGTCAGTTTTAAACCACGGATCCATTTTCGATCCCAGTCCGGGTGTTTCGGCATGTTCAAGTATTGAATACCCTGAAAAGTTGCCGTCTTTATCAATCCCGGCCATAACCGAAATCAATCCGCTAAAACCTTCTTTAGTGTATGTTTTAATAGCAGTTCCAACCAGTTCTCCTCCTTTATATGCCGGGAATACTTCAAGGCTGTCGCCACCTGCGTCTGCCAGTACTTTAAAGCTGTTCCCCAATGTGTCAAATTCAGGAAGAACCTGGGTGATTGCTTCTGTTTGCGCTTTCAGCTTGGCAGCTTCGATAGGTGCTTTGGTGAAGTCGTATACAAAACCTAATGCAGCTGCGGCAATTCCGGTTACCAAAACCAGTGTTACCACCATGTTTCCAAATGTCGATTCTCTCTTTGCCATCTTATTGTCCTCCGAATCGTTTAGGTTTAATGTAGTAGTTCAGCAGTGGCGTCACCGCATTCATGATCAGAATAGCGAAAGAAATACCTTCGGGATACGCACCAAACATACGAATACTGATGGTGATCACTCCAATTCCGATTCCGTATATGATCTGTCCTTTTGCAGTCATTGGCGATGTTACCATGTCGGTAGCCATAAATACTGCGCCCAGCATCAAACCACCGGTTAACAGGTGGTAGCCCGGATTTACATACACTGCAGGATCGATCATCCAGAATATGCCGGAAATAGCTGCTACTGTTAAAAGTATTGAAACCGGGATGTGCCAGGTAATCACTTTTTTCCAAAGCATGTAAATTCCGCCAAGCACAAGAAGAACGGCTGAAATCTCGCCCAATGAACCGCCGATGTTACCCAACATAATATCGTTTAGATGCGGAAGACCTGCGATATCAGCAATCGGTGTTCCGTTTTTAACGCCTTCTTTTAACAAGCCAAGAGGGGTGGCTGCGGTAACTGCATCAATTCCTGCCTGTTTGTTTACAGGCCACGATGTCATTTGCACCGGGAACGAAATCAGCAGGAAAACACGCCCCACCAATGCCGGATTAAAAATGTTATTTCCTAAACCACCGAATGAAAGTTTACCGATTCCCATAGCGGCCAGCGCACCAATAATGATGATCCACCAGGGCAGGTTGGCAGGCACATTAAAGGCCAGCAAAATTCCTGTTATCAATGCCGAACCATCGGTTACGGATGGCTTTACTTTCATTAAATATTTTTGAATCAGGTATTCAAAAGCCAGACAGGCCACCACGGCAATCAAGGTTACGCGAAGTGCATCGAGGCCAAAAACGAATACCGACCAAATCAACGCCGGGATCATCGCGTAAACAACCCGGTACATGATCTTTTGGGTCGAATCGCTCGAATGAACGTGTGGCGAAGGCGAAACTGTTAACAACTTACTCATTATGCAGTTTTTGATTTATTTTTTTCGTGAACGAATGATTTGACCAACCTTGCCTTTTCCAAAGCGGATGTAGTCGAGCAAAGGACGGCTTGACGGACAAGTGTAGCTGCAAGAACCACATTCGATACAATCCATAACCCGTTCTTTTTCGGCACGGTCAAAAATTTGTTTTTCTCCTAAAGTCATTAAAAGATAAGGCTCCAGACCCATTGGGCAAACGTTGGTACAACGCGAGCACCGGATGCAGTTCAGCACCTCCTGACGTGACGATTCCTTCTCCTGCATCAGCAGAATTCCGGAAGTACCTTTTGTCACCGGAATGTCGAGCGAGCTAATAGCGCGTCCCATCATCGGTCCACCACTGATGATCTTTCCTGTATCTTCTGGTAAACCGCCTGCAGCTTCAACAAGTTCGCTGGTAGCGGTTCCTACTCTCACTTTAAAATTCGCTGGTTTTGAAACACCTTTTCCGGTTATAGTAACCACGCGCTCAAACAGCGGTTTGTTTTTCTGAATGGCTTCGTAAACCGCAAATGCAGTACCCACGTTGCTAACCACAGCACCAACTGCGATTGGAAGTGCACCAGAAGGAACTTCTTTCCCGGTAACGGCATTGATCAGTTGTTTTTCACCACCCTGCGGATATTGAACTTTTAAAGCAACAACACTAAGTCCCTTGTATTCTTTACACTTTTCCGAAAGCAGTTTTATCGCATCAGGTTTGTTGTTTTCAATCCCGATTACAGCCTTTTCAACATTCATGGCTTTCATAAGTAGCTGAATACCCACCATGATCTCGTCGGCTTTTTCCAGCATCAAACGGTGGTCCGATGTCAGGTAAGGCTCGCATTCCACACCGTTGATCAGCAACACTTCAGCTTTCATGCCTTGTGGCGGAACAAGTTTAACGTGGGTAGGGAAGGTTGCGCCACCCAAACCAACGATTCCGGCATCCTGAATTTTCTGTATAATCGCCGGGCCGTCGATGGTAATGTCTTTTACCAGCGTTTCTGTGCGGTCGATTGTTTCCTCCCATTCGTCGCCTTCAACATCGATAAAAATACCATGCTTTGGATATCCTGAGCTGTCGGCCGAGAAATCAACTTTCGTCACTTTCCCTGAAACAGAGGAGTGAATATTGGTAGAAACAAAGCTGCGGCTTTTAGCAATTACCTGGCCCACTTTTACTACATCGCCACGTTTTACAACGGGAGTAGCCGGTGCACCAATGTGCTGTGCCACCGGAATAAATACCTTTTGTGGCAAGGGAAGCACCTCGATGGCTTTGTCTTTCGAGAGTTTATTTTCGGGAGGATGTACTCCGCCTATTTTAAACGTCTTCAACATCCTTATTTATTTAAGTTGTGGTACATTCTTCTTTTTCTGCCGGCTTTACTTTACGCGGTGGGAAGTTTAATTCCTGAATAGCGTTTGTCGGACAAACAGGCACACATTTGCGGCACAGTTTACATTTGTCCGAATCGATGTAAGCCAGGTTGTTTTCCATAGTAATGGCATCAAACGGACATTCTTTGAAACATTTGCTGCAACCGATACAGGCCACTTCGCAGGCTTTTTTGGCCACACCGCCTTTATCCATATTGCGGCAAGCAACCACCACTTTGCGGTTCTTTGGCATTTTCTTGCGCAGCTCGATCAGGTCTTTCGGACAGGCCTCGACACAGGCGCCGCAAGCCACACATTTGTCGTCGATAATTTCCGGAATTCCTGTTTCGGGATGCATTACAATGGCGTCGAAGTCGCAGGCATCGAAACAATCGCCGTAACCCAAACAGCCATACTGGCAATCCGATTCTCCACTGTAAACAGACGATGCAATAGCGCAGGTTCCTGCTCCGTCGAAAGAGCTGGTTTTTGGCCGGTGATCGCAGGTTCCGTTACAGCGAATAAAGGCCATACGCGGATCCTGTTGAACAGCTTCCAGTCCTAAAATAGACGCAACACCGCTCATGGTGTCGTTTCCGCCTACCGGGCAGTTTAAATCGTTTAGTTCGCTGGCACCTACGCAAGCTTCGGCAAATGCGCGGCAGCCGGCAAATCCGCATCCTCCGCAGTTGGCACCCGGAAGTGCTCCTTCAACCTCGTCGATACGCGGATCCTCATATACTTTGAATTTCTGTGCCACAAAGTAAAGGATTACAGCTGCTGCTGCTCCAATTACTACCAGCGTGACAATGGTATATATAACGGTAATACTCATTGGTTAAATAGTTTCTTCAACTTCGAATTTGAATATTTTTTTTAAATGATGCCGTAAAAAATATAATGTTGTATAGTATGGTATAAGCACTCCCAGCGACAGCAGTCCGGCCTTTAATTCGTTCCCGGAGATTTCGAGTGTGACGATCAGAGTTATTAATACAATAAGAAAGGGAAGAATATAGCCCCAGAACAAGGCTGTAAATCCTTTCGATTCGCGGAAGATTACGGTTACTTCCTGACCTGCTTTATAGATCCCTTTAAACTCGCTGATTTCGATTTCCTTGTCCTGAAAATCGGAAACGGAGCAGGCTCCCTGTGCATGGCACGATGAACATGCTGATTGACTGATGATTGTAACGATCAGTTTGTCGTCGCTAACCGCTTTTACAAATCCCCTATGTCTGATTTCTGATTCCGTAACTGTAAATTTTGCTATTTAGAGATGGCAAATTTATATATTAAATTAAATCTGGAAATGACAGAAAACTAAAAATACTGAAATCAGGGTAATTTATAGTCAGTCTAATTTAGTTCTTCGAATCTGTAGCTTTTGTGTTCGAATTTGAATCTATTAATAGGCCTTGAAGGTTTTCTCCTGAAGGGATTGCCATGTGAAAAAGCTTCAAGGCCTTGGCCTGAACATAAATCTTGTTAAATAGTTTTATTGATTACAATCAGAATTTACGAGAACATTCAGTTTGCCTCCTGCTTGAACTTCAAAACCGGTGTTGAAAGTTATTCCGTCAGATTCAAGATAAACTGTTTTTCCGGTTTTCACAACTGCTGATGAACCAGAAACTATGATGTTTTTTGCGACATACGTTCCAGAGCTATTGTTAAAACTATTAATATTTAGTGTTGTTGTATAATAATTACATTCACAAAAATTTAACTTTTCGATGTTGAGTGCTGAATGAATATGTTCGAGTTGATCAGGTGTAATGCTTTGTTGATCAGCGTTATAGTCCATTAAATTATTTGAGCAATGTACGTCATTCCAACAGCATGGACTTGGTTCATTAATGTCCAGCATTTGTTGTATACTTGGTGTGTCATCACAGAAATCATCCCAACTGGCTTTACATGTTCCACTATTAGTCATTAAGGTATGATATAGGTTTAGACAATGTCCTACCTCATGATTTATGACTATGGCAGATGCTCTGTTATACCAATTGTTGTTGTTGTTAACGCTTGCAATGTAATTTGTATATGGTTTAAATAGAAGAACTGCGTTATCTCCAATGTACCTTACATAGCCCCCTGTATTTCCATGAAGACTTGTAATAAATATGTTTATGGTATCGTTTGTACTTTGTCCATAACTCGCTTGTAGACAGTTTAATGCCCCATAATCATTATATAAGGTGGTGTTTCTCCAAAAAAATACACCAGATAGCTTATATCGGTATCCAGGATCATAAACCGGAACAAGCCCGAAGGGTTGTAATCTCATTTCTTGATTGTTATCTAGCAAATTATTTGCATAATTTAAAATGTATTTCGCAAAGTCATATCCACTGAAGTTATTTGAAGGTGTTAACCCGTCATCATTCTCGTTAAAGTTGCCCGTTCCGTCATCTTTTTGTATGAAGTGAACAATGACTCTTATACATTTTAAAGGACTTCCTGGAACGAAATAATTTGTTCCGCTTTTAAGATCAGGCACTACTGTTGTATCTTCAATGAAACAATTTTGGGAGAAGCTTGAAATTGCGCAACTAAAGCTTATTAATGTAAGTAGTAAATATTTCATAAGTCTATTTTTTAAGAAATTTGAATGAAAAAACATCTCTTGAAGTAGAAACCAGAGCATAATAAACCCCGGGAGGTAGGTTTCCTACAAAAAGTTTTTTCGAATTTTGTTTTGTTTTGACTAATTGTCCGTTCATGTTCCAGATCTCAAAATGAATATATTTATTAAATTGATCATCTAAAAATCGGATACTTAAGTATTCTTCTGCCGGATTTGGGAAATATTCAATTTGTGACTTATTTTTATCATCAACCGGGTTATAATTCCACAGCACTTCACAGTCGTATTCTGGTTTATCCCAGTAAGTGGATTTGTAACTTCCAATAGTGCTGTCCTCATAACACCGCAAAGGACCAATTTCGTGTGGTACGTCAACTGAGCAATCCAAAGCTTGTGGTAACATATGTGTGATGCAACCGATCTGCTCAATGATTACTCCATTAAAACCCCAATAAGATGAACTGGCAGGTGATGTATAAAGAGCTTTTAATTCTTGTCCATTGATTGTCATAGTTTTTACCGAATCGACTATAACTTCGCCCACAGGATCATAATTGCAAAAATCTCCGATGTTATCATCACCGTAAATTGTCCATTTATCTCCTGCTTGGGCATTGAAGTCGTATAGTGTATAAAATTTATCATTTTTTAAATAAAATACTTTATTGTTCTCTTTGTACATGTATTCGTTTTCGAGAGCTGTTGTATCAATACCGTTTGCATGGTAATATGTTTTGTGGATAATCCGTACTGTTTTTTCCTTAATTATAGTGTCTTTTATCGACTCATACAGAACGTTCCTTCATTAGGAGGCATTGTTCCTTCAATTCTCGAAAAGTGCCATTTGGCGCCAACCGGAGCCCATTCCGTTTGTGAATTCGCTACTCCATAGAATAAGAGGAATAATAGAACTAATTTTAGTTTCATTGTGATGATTTTATTAATAAATTATTCAGTTAACAACATCTGCTACGTATCCACAATTTTACCATCGCATACCAAGCTTTACAAATACATCCCGGGAGTAAATTCGTTCCCATTAATTACTTCGCTACCATTTCCACTTTGGCTAACTTCAAAGGTTTTCAACAGGATCCCGGTCATATTACAAATATGTATTTGAGTGCTGTTTGTGTCCTGTGGTATCAAAAACCTGTTGATTGATTTGTTTATGAAAAACTACCGTGCTATAGCATAGAAATAACACAGGACAACATATAATTTTTCTGATCATAATAGTTTAGTTTTAAGGGTTAAAAAAATTTTACTGCACAACAAACTTCCCGGTTTGAATCAGTCCACTATTATCGGTTGTTTTATAAAAGTAAAAACCAGGTTTATATTTTTCGACAGATAAATTGAATTCCTGTAGCAGTTGAACAACAAAATTCCCAGACACCCGGCCATTGCAATCCATTATTTGAATTCGTTCTATTTGCCGGTTCCCAAAATTGAACAGGATGTTATTTTTTGCGGGATTAGGGTAGATTTTAATTTGATTTTGCTTTTCGATGATAGTATTCGATGTGAGGTAATCGCAATCTATTTCTGTTAATTTTAAAAGTCCTGTTTTATCATTCTGAAAACATCTTAATGGTCCGCCGTACGGAGGATCGGCCCAGGCATGTAAGGGAAACATAAAACCTGTCCATCCTATGTTTTCAATAATCTCGCCTTCCATGTAATATTCATCTCCTTCTGAATAAATCTGACTTACATATTGAACTTTTAAGTTATTCCCATTAACATCAATATTAGATACCGAATCAACACGAATAGTTATTGTTGAATCCATCGATATCGGTGTTTGGCGGCAATAAACCTCTATTGTGTCACCTGTATTTGCAACAAAATCGTAAATAAGCTGATAGGAACTAATTTCAGGAATAAACAAATAGACTTTTCCACTGTCTGATTTCATAAATATTTTTGATGAAATTGTGTCTGTTCGCGAAAGATCTTCTTCTAAAATAATTTTTACAGTATCACCATTAATTACGGTATCTCCGATAGCTTCAAATTTGATGTACGAAAGATCAGGGGGAGTGGCAAAATTTATTTGACTATAATGCCACACGGAATTGTAGTCTGCCCAGTTTTGAGAAAAAGATAACAGCGGGATTAATGTAATCAGTAATAATATTAGTTTTTTCACGGTGGTTGATTGTTTTTGGTGGAGCTTATTAGTATTGTTGAAGAACGGGTTTATCAGTTAAAGCTAAATAACATAATTGTTAAAAACAAAGTTCTTCATTTTTTTTTATTTAGGTTAAGAGGCTGTTTTTCAGGAGTATTATTGTTGTTTTTTAGGAATGTTCTTTTGTGCCTCATCTTTCAATGTATCCACATCCCAGGCACAATCGGAATCGTGAATTGAAAAGTTTTTTTCAGTCTGCAGCGTTTCCGAGACCTGTTCTGCAAAACGCCTGGTTTCGCGTATAAATTCATTGTGGTCCTCCATCCAGTGTCGGTAGAGTTCATCAGTCACGCTGTCTTCGTGGTGCTTAAAAGTACGGGTGGCACGGTAAGCTTCGTATTTTGTGTAGCCTAATTCATTTAATGCTTTTGCACCCAGTTCGGCAGCCGACTCAAACATTTCGCGTTGCACGGTTCGTACATCCAGTTTAAAAAATTCGAACACGTGGAAGATGTCTTTTGCACGGGCAAGGATCTTTACGTGCGGGTATTTCTCGCGAACATAGGCGGCAATTTTTAGTGCTTCGTCGTGTTCGGCCATGCTAAGAATAAGCATCCGCGCATTTTTTATACCGGCAGTTTCGAGCAGTTGAGGCCGGGTAACATCGCCAAAATACAGTTTGAAACCGTATTTGCGCAGAATTTCCACATTCGACGGGTTGTTGTCGAGAATGGTAACTTTTATATTATTGGCCAGCAAAATACGGCCAACCACCAGCCCAAAACGTCCAAATCCTGCCAGTATTACCGGATTTTCCTGCTCTTCCACTTCGTCGTATTCCAGCTTGTTTTGCCAGCGTGCCAGGATCGGACTTACTGCTTTGTCGTTAAATATGAGCAGCAACGGAGAAATCGCCATCGATAAAGTGACTACCAACAAGAGCATAGCCGCAGTTTTATCGTCGAATAGTTGATTTTGCTTGGAAAACGAGATCAGTACAAAACTGAATTCGCTGGACTGCGCCAGTAAAAAAGCAAACAAAAACTCGTAGCCTTTCTTTAGCCGGAATATTCTTCCGAGAATCAACAGAATTATGAATTTTACTGCTATTAGCAGTCCTACCAAAGCAATGACCAATAGCGGATTTTCGATAAATAAGTTGAAATTGATACTTGCGCCCACCGAAATAAAAAACAAGCCAAGTAACAGGCCTTTAAACGGATCTATGGTAGTTTCCAGTTCATGTCGGTATTCGCTGTCGGCTAACACCACGCCGGCTATAAATGTCCCCAATGCAGGCGACAGACCGATCTGATCCATGGCCAGGGCTATTCCTATAACTAATAATAGTGCCAGCGCCACAAATACTTCGTGGAGGCCGGTTTCTGCAATCAACCTGAAAATGTGCCGAGCAGCAAAACGTCCGATAAAAACAATTGTTGCAATGGCCCCGATAATAATAATAAGCTGCAACCATCCCGGCATGCTGGCAACATTACCCACTTTTGCGAGTGCGGTTTCCGACAAATCGGCCGGCTGCCCGAGTTTGGCAATAAGCGGCAGTAAGGCCAGGATGGGGATCACTGCCATATCCTGGAAAAGCAGCACCGAAAACGCCGATCGTCCTGCCGTATTTCGCATCAGTCCTTTTTCGCTTAAAGTTTGCAGCACAATTGCAGTGGATGAAAGTGCCAGAATAAGCCCGATGGCCAAAGCCCGGTTTACCTGGAAATTCATGGCGAGCGCAATAAAAGTTATTACAAGGGCTGTAATCAGCACCTGCAAACCGCCAAGTCCGAATATCGAGCGGCGCATTCGCCAAAGCAAAGACGGTTCAAGTTCGAGACCAATTAAAAAAAGCATGAGTACTACGCCAAATTCAGCAAAATGCATCACCTCGTCAGCCTGACCCACCAATCCTAAAACAAAGGGACCAATTATAATGCCGGCCATCAGGTAGCCCAGTACCGAACCGAGCCCGAGTTTTTTAGCCAGCGGCACAGTAACAACTGCTGCTCCCAAATATATTAATGCCTGTAAAAAGAAGTCCTGATTATGCATGCTTAGCGATTAAGTTATTCATGTATTCCAAATCATTCAATTCCTGGGGATTAATTTTATCGTCGCGCAACAACGTGAGTATTTCGCGGTAAGCATCAGCCTGTTGTGTCAATTTTTCGGCTGAAATGGTATGCGAACCATAAGTTACAAAAGGAGGAAGATAAACCATTCGGCAAAGCGTGACAGAGCGGTTGAAGGGGGCCAGAAACTCGTTCACCGTGTAACGGTTACTACCGGTTTTTGAATATACTTCCTGTTGTCCGCCGGTGGAAATTGCCGACATCACCCATTTGCCTTCCAATGCCCGGCCTGTTGTTCCGTACGCAAATCCATGTTGCAGCACCAGGTCCATCCATTCTTTAAACAGTGCCGGCGCATTGTACCAATAAAACGGGTGGTGCCAAATGATCACATCGTTTTCCAGCAATAACCGCTGTTCTTTTTCAATATCGATAAAAAAGTCGGGGTAGGTTTCGTACAAATCGTTTACGGTAACTCCTTCCATATTCTTTACCGCATCAATTAGTGTTTTATTGATCACTGATTTCTGAAAAGCCGGATGAGCAAAAATTATTAGTATTTTTTTCATGAATAGTAACAGATTTATGCTATTTGTACGTTGGATTAATAGAGAATGGTAAAATAGTTATTTTTGAAAGAGCCATCAATAGCAATCTCCAAAAAGCCGAAAAGTATTTTAGTGTCCCTGCATAAATAAATTGAATTAATAACATAATAATGTTGTAAGGAAGAATGCTTGTCAATCAAACTTTGGTTACTTTTAGGAACCAAAAATAGAGCAGGCAAAACCCCTATATCCGGTAATGAAACAGGAATAGATTAGCCAATTAAGAACTATACATACGCTAAAATGAAAAAACTAATTCTCCCATTTATCCTTATTCTACTTCTTGCTTCGTGTTCAAAAACCGAAAAGAAATCTGTGCCAACCGACATCGCTTTTAGCCGATATGTCCAGGCATTTACAAGCGGTATTATTTCCAGCAAATCAGCCATTTCTGTACATATGAGCCAGGCGGTTGACAGTGCTGTAAATATTCAGAACTTGTTTCATTTTAAACCAGGAATAAAAGGAGAAACCGTATTAGTGGGAGGGCGTATTTTTGAGTTCAGGCCTTCGGAGCCATTAAAATCAGGGACGAATTATAAAGCCGAATTTGAGTTAGGCAAAGTATTTAAGGTAGATAGCAAATACCAAAAAATGCCGTTCGAGTTTTCAACTGTTCAACAAACTTTTTCGGTAACAGTTGAGGGCTTGAAAAATTACGAAGGATTGAATTCCAACCAAATGCAACTTACAGGTTATTTGTTGTCTGCCGATGTGGCTGACGCAGAATCATTTGAAAATATTGTAAAGGTTACTGCAGATGGAAAAGAAATGCCGGTTTTATGGAATCACGATAGTAGTCGCCGTAAACATTTTTTCACCGTCGACAGTATTTCTCGTATGCAGGACGAGGCTAGAAAGGTAGTTGTAAAATGGGATGGAGGATCATTGAATACGGATGTTTCGGGGACCAAGGAACTGGAAATTCCGGCATTGAATACCTTTAAAATATTGGACGCAACGGTTGTTCAGCAGCCTGAGCAGTATGTAAACGTTCAATTTTCCGATCCCTTGTTAAAAACGATGGATTTGGAAGGATTGATTGAAATGGATAATACCACTAACCTGCGTTTTGAAATAGATGGGAATTCGTTAAAAGTTTGGCCGGGTAAACGTGTTTCAGGGGTAAGAACCATGAACGTTTACGAAGGAATTAAAAGCGCAAATTATGCGCGATTAAAAAAACGGGAAACATTCGTTTTAAAATTTACCAATGCTGAACCGGCGGTGCGCCTGATCGGAAAAGGGGTGATTGTTCCGCAAACCGATCGACTTGAATTTCCTTTCGAAGCTATAAGTCTGAATGCAGTGGATGTGCGTTTGGTAGAGATCTACAAAAACAATATTCTGCAGTTTTTGCAGGAGAACCGTTTAACCGGAAGCTCCGATCTGAGACAAGTTGGCCGTCTGGTTTATGAGGGTAAAGTAGATCTGATTTCAGAAAATCCGGTGAATTATAACGAATGGAACACCTTCAAAGTAGATTTGGCAAAATTGGTGAAGATCGAACCGGGAGCGATTTACGAAGTTGAACTTCGTTTTCGTAAAGATTATTCACTTTATGTGTGTTCCGAAGATTCGACCAAAGAAATGGTGCCTGAAATTGATTTGGCAAGCGGTGAAGAGTATGAAACCGAGTGGGATTCGCCGGGCTGGTACGACAGTTATTACTATCCGAGAGGTTACAACTGGCAGGAACGCGATAATCCGTGCCATGTTTCGTATTATAATTCCGATCGATTTGTAAGCCGGAATATCATGGCTTCAGAACTGGGGATTGTGGCAAAAGAAGGGCGCGATCATCGTATGCTATTTGCGGTTTCGAACCTTGTTACAACCGACCCTGAATCGAACGTAGATCTGCGTTTGTATAATTTCCAGAACCAGCTGATTGAAACTATAAAAACCGATGCAGAGGGTATGGCTGAAGTTAACCTGAAAAAGAAACCATTTCTATTGGTAGCTCAAAAAGGTAATCAATACGGTTATCTGCGCCTGGATGATGGTACTTCGCTTTCGGTAAGCAACTTTAACGTAGCGGGGCAGGAAATAACGGAAGGATTAAAAGGCTTTATTTACGGCGAACGCGATGTGTGGCGTCCCGGAGATACTTTGTTCCTGAATTTTATTCTGGAAACAGCTGCACACGATCCCGAAAATCATCCTGTAATTTTCAGCCTGATCAATCCAAAACAACAAGTGGTTGAACGGCGTGTGGTCAGCAACAACGAAAATGGCTTCTACCTTTTGACTTCTAAAACTAAAAAAGATGCTCCAACCGGAAACTGGCGCGCCGAAGTGCAGGTTGGCAACAGCATATTTTCCAAACGTGTGAAAATAGAAACCATAAAACCTAACCGGCTGAAAATTGAATTGGGATTACCAGGTGACAAGTTGCTCGGAAGCGACGATAAAAGTTTGCCGATAAACGCTTCCTGGTTGCATGGAAGTCCGGCGAAGTCGTTGAAGGCTAAAGTTGAGGTGTTGTTCACAAAAAGCTCAACACAGTTTTCCGATTTTCAGAACTACACCTTTACCGATCCGGCCACCCGCTTTTCGAGCAAAGAAGAAACCATTTACGAAGCACAACTCGATGAGGCCGGTAAGGGAACTATTCCGTTAAAATTGGAAGGTTTGGATAACGCACCCGGAATGCTGAATGCCTGGTTTACTTCGCGTGTTTTCGAAACCGGCGGCGATTTTAGCACATCGGTTACCAAAGCGCGATACTCGCCATATTCGGCATACGTGGGGGTGCGTATGCCCGAATCGGAAGACAACTGGTACAAAACCGATACTGATTATCAGCCCGAAATTGTTGTGGTCGATAAAAACGGGAAAGCGGTTACTGGCGATGACCTTGAAGTCCGCTTGTATAAAGTAAACTGGCGCTGGTGGTGGGAGTCCGGTTCCGAAAATCTGGCGCACTATGTTTCCGGAAGTTACTATCAGCCAGTTAACTCGTGGCAAATTCAAGATGCCGAACACAAATCACAATTCAACCTGAATGTAAGATACAACAGTTGGGAAGACAATGGCCGCTATTTCCTGTGGGTGAAAGACAATACTTCGGGACATTCAACCGGAATTACTTTTTACATGTCGAGATGGGGAGGCTGGCGTTCGGACGGAATGGCTGAAGGTGCTACCATGTTAAGTATTCGAACTGCAAAACAGAATTATAAAGTAGGAGAAGAGATAGAAGTTACTATTCCTTCGTCGAAAACGGGTAAAGCGCTGGTAAGTCTCGAAAACGGGACAAAAGTGCTGGATATGTTTTGGGTGGAAACGAACGACAAACAAACCCGTTTTACCTTAAAAGCAGAACCCGAAATGGCACCAAACTTTTATGTTCATGTGAGTTTGATTCAGCCTTTTGGAAGTACTGAAAACGATGCACCACTGCGGCTTTACGGCGTTATTCCGGTGGAAGTAGAAAATCCGGAAACCATTCTGAAACCGGTGATCAGTGCTCCTGATGAAATTGAACCGGAAACGAACTACACAGTTGAAGTTTCCGAAGCCAACAAACAGAAAATGACGTACACCCTGGCAATTGTTGATGAGGGTTTGCTGGGAATCACCAATTATACCACGCCAAATCCGCATGCTACTTTTTATCAGCGCGAAGCACTTGGAGTGAAAACCTGGGATTTATACGATTATGTTGCCGGTGCTTATGGTGCACGGCTCGAAAAAGCGTTTGCGGTTGGTGGCGACGGCGAAATGAGCGGAGCTGAAAAGAAAGAAGCCAATCGTTTTAAACCTGTTGTTCAGTTTGCTGGGCCGTTTACGCTCGAAGCCGGGAAAAAGCAAAAACACACATTCAAAATGCCGAATTATGTTGGTGCCGTTCGAATGATGGTGGTTGCCGGAAATCAGGGAGCTTATGGTGCCGAAGAAGTTTCGGTTCCGGTGCGAAAAGGTTTGATGTTGCTGGCTACTGTTCCGCGAATGCTGGCTCCGCTGGAAACTTTTGATTTGCCGGTGAATGTTTTTGCAATGAAAGAAAACGTAAAAGATGTTTCTATTTCGGTAAAAGCTAACGATTTGTTTGAACTTGCTGGAAGTAAGGAGAATAAACTTCAGTTTACCGAAATTGGTGAGAAAATGAGCTATTTCAAATTGAAAGTAAAAGCTCAGACCGGTGTTGGAAAAATTGTGGTGGAAGCCAAATCGGGTAAAGAAACGGCCAGCTACGAAGTGGAAGTTAAGGTGCGAAATCCAAATCAGGCTTTGACCGTGCAGCAATCGAAACTGGTTAAAGGCGGTGAGAGCTGGAAAACGGAGTTGCAAAATCCGGGTGAACCGGAAAGTAATGAAGCCTGGGTTGAAATATCCGGATTTCCTCCCTTAAACCTGAACAAACATTTAGATTACCTTATACGGTATCCGCACGGATGTGTGGAGCAGGTAACGTCTTCGGTATTCCCTCAATTGTACCTTGGAAATCTTACCGAAATTGATGCCGATCAGAAACTGAAGATCGAAAACAATATTCGTCACGCACTTATAAAATTACAGGCTTATCAGCTTGGAAGCGGCGGATTTAGTTACTGGCCCGGTTCGTCGTATGTCAACGAATGGGGAACGAACTACGCGGGTCATTTTCTGATTTGTGCCGAAAAGGCCGGTTATTCACTACCTTATGGTATGAAAGACAAGTGGCTGCGTTATCAGAAATCAGCAGCACGTAACTGGCGCACAACGCAAGGCAACTCCGATTTTTACCACTACAGGAATTACGACCTGAATCAGGCTTATCGTTTGTATACTCTCGCATTGGCCGGAAATCCTGATTTGGGTGCGATGAACCGGCTACGTGAAAAAAATTCCAAATCGTCGGATGTGTTGTGGCGGCTCGCATCGGCATATGTTCTGGCAGGTAAAAAAGAAATTGCGCAGCAGCTGGTTGCCAATTTATCTACTGAAGTGAAAGAATACAACGAGTTAGGCGGGACATTTGGCTCGTCGTTACGCGACAAGGCAATGATTCTGGAATCGCTTGTTTTGTTGGATGAGCAGGAGAATGCTTTTGCGATGTTGCAAAATGTTTCGGACGACATTAATAGCCGGAGTTGGCTGAGTACGCAAACCGCTGCCTGGAGTTTATATGCAGCCGCTCAGTTCTCGGAAAAATTTTATAAAAACGGAAGCGAAACCGGGTATGAGTTAAGCGTTAACAATGAAAAGTCTGATGCTCGCACAAAGATTCCGGTAATTAAAATTCCTGTTCAGAACGGCAAAACCAAAAAGCTTGCTTTAGATTACAGGAACACCGGGGCAAACGCCACTTTTGTGCTCCTGGTCGCCAAAGGAATACCTTCGGGTGTCGATTCAACTTCAGGTGCCAGTAATCTTGGATTGGAAGTGAAATACCTCGATGCCGCCGGTAAATCCATCGATCCGGCCTCCATTTCGCAGGGAACTGATTTTAGGATGCAGGTTACGGTAACGCATCCCGGCAAAAAGGTAGATTACGAAGAAATGGTGCTTTCTGCATTGATTCCTTCAGGCTGGGAAATTCTGAATAAACGATTGGGCGATGCTCCTCAGAGTGATGCAAATTTTGAGTATCAGGATATTCGCGACGACCGGATTTATACCTATTTCGATTTGGAAATGGGCAAACAAAAAACGTTTACTTTTTACCTGAATGCTGCATATAAAGGTGAGTTTTACCTGCCGCCGGTAAGTTGCGAGGCGATGTACGACAACAGCGTGAATGCGCGCCGTGGAGGTGAAATGGTAAGTGTGAATTAGCAATTTTATTGCTGTGACCGGAAGGAGAATTCATAAAACGAGAGCAGGAAGATTAGTGTTGACCTTCCTGCTTTTATTGTTGGTGTTGTTTTTCATCGGAGGCTTGTTTGTGCCACGTCCGCTTTTCAATACTTCGTATTCTACGGTTGTAGAAAGCAGCGAAGGCGAATTGCTGGGCGCACGCATTTCCGGCGATGAACAATGGCGTTTTCCACCCGTGGATTCCATTCCTGATAAATACGGAAAATGTGTGCTTAGTTTCGAGGATAAGTATTTTTATGCGCATCCCGGAGTTAATTTGTTTTCTCTAGCCCGGGCATTTTTTCTAAACGTGAAAGCGCGAAGAATTGTAAGCGGTGGAAGTACAATTACCATGCAGCTCTGCAGATTAGCGCGTGGACAAAAAGAAAGATCAGTATGGAATAAGCTGATTGAGATTTTCTGGGCTTTGCATGTTGAATTGCGCTATTCGAAGTCGGAAATTCTGGAGCTGTATGCCTCGCATGCCCCATTTGGTGGAAATGTTGTTGGACTGGATGCGGCTGCCTGGCGGTATTTTGGTCGCGATCCGGGGCAGTTGTCCTGGGCAGAGTCGGCAACTCTGGCAGTTTTACCCAACGCGCCGTCGCTGATTTATCCCGGTCGGCTCGATCAGCGACTAAAACAAAAACGAGACAAATTATTGAATCAGTTGCTTGTTGAAAACGAGATGGACAGTATTACCTACCAATTGGCCATTTCAGAACCTTTGCCCGGAAAAGTAAATGCTTTACCCGACATTGCTTTTCATTTAACTGAAAAAGCCAATGCTGAAAAACGCGGGCAGCGCATTCATTCAACTATCCAATATGGACTTCAGAATAGGGTAAACGAGATAGTGGCCCGACATCATCAGCGTTTAAAATCGAACCTGATAAATAATATGGCTGTGCTTGTAGTAGAAATTCCATCGAAAAAAGTGCTGGCCTATGTCGGAAATACGAACAGTTCGGATAGTATTGCACACGGAAATCAGGTGGATATTGTGCAATCGCCACGCAGTACCGGAAGTATTCTAAAACCTTTTCTGTACTGTAAAATGCTTGATGAAGGATTGCTGCTTCCAACCATGCTGGTGCCGGATATCCCGATTCGTTTTGGCGGTTTTACACCCATGAATTTCGATCGGGAATATAACGGTGCAGTTCCTGCAGAAGAAGCTTTGGCGAGGTCATTAAATATTCCGGCTGTGCATTTGTTGCGCGATTTTGGTGTAGGCCCTTTGTATTCCTTTTTGCGAAAAACAGGAATGAGTACTTTAAAAGAACAGCCCGGGCACTATGGTTTATCTCTGATTCTTGGAGGGGCCGAAATTGAATTATGGGATTTGGCCGGAATGTATGCTTCGCTGGGCACTATCCTGAAACGCTATGAAAATGAGGATGGATTTTATTCTTCGAAACCTTTTTCCCCTTTAATTTGGGACGAAGAAATTCCTGTTTTGGAAGAACAACGTACCCAACCATTTGTACGTGCTGCTTCGGTGTATTCTACACTCGATGCTTTGTTGAAAGTGAAACGCCCGGAAAGTGAAACTGGCTGGGAACATTTTGCCCATTCGCGAAAGATTGCCTGGAAAACCGGAACCAGCTTTGGTTTTAGGGATGCCTGGGCGGTTGGTGTCACTTCACGGTATGTCGTTGCAGTTTGGTGTGGCAACGCCGATGGCGAAGGCCGTGCAGGATTAACAGGTATTACTGCTGCAGCTCCGGTAATGTTCGATGTTTGTGAGGCCTTACCTTTTTCTGAATGGTTTCAGGTACCTGATGATGAAATGCAAACCATTGACGTTTGCGCAGAAAGTGGATACCGTCCCGGCGAATTTTGCGAAAAGCGCATAGAAGTGCAGGTTCCGCAGGGAAATAAAGTAGGTGTGTGTCCGTGGCACGAGCGGATTCATTTTAATAACGAAAAAACTTATCGTGTAAATGCTAATTGTTACCCGGTTTCTGAAATGCAGCACCAAAACTGGTTTGTTCTGCCACCGGCACTGGAGTACTATTTCAAACGACAGAATGTGCTGTATGCAACTTTGCCACCTTTGATGCCCGGTTGTTCAGAAACCGAGCAGCAAATGGAATTTATATATCCACGTGAATGGAACCGGCTTTTTATTCCGGTTGACCTGGATGGAACACCCGGAAAAATTATTTTCGACCTCGCACACCGATCCGGAAATGTTATTGTTTACTGGTATTTGGATGATAGTTTTATTGGTACAACAAAAAATGTCCATCAGTTTGAACTTCGCCCTGAAGCGGGCTGGCACAGCATAACAGTAACAGATAATCTGGGCAATTCGATTACAAAAAAGTTCCTGGTTGTTAACCAATGAATCAACTTCGAACAACAGGATGCTGTGTTACTTTAACCCAAACTTATCAGGCATATAATATAAATCATGAGTTGGTTTGGTAAAAGTTTGTAATTTTGCCCCTGATTTTTTTAGGGCAGTTATGACAGATATCAAGTTAAATACTATTCCTGAGGCTATTGCAGCCATCCAAAGAGGGGAGATGGTGATCGTTGTTGACGACGAGGACAGAGAGAATGAAGGTGACCTGATTGTAGCTTCGGAACTGATCACTCCTGAAATTGTAAATTTTATGGCTTTGCATGCCAGGGGGTTGATTTGTGTTGCGCTGACTGAAGAGCGTTGTACAGAGTTGAAGCTTGATTTGATGGTTGGCAAGAATACATCGTCGAACGAAACAAACTTCACCGTTTCAGTTGATGCTATTCATCCGGAAGTGACTACCGGAATCTCGGCGTCTGACCGTGCCATCACCATAAAAATGTTGGTGGAAGATTCTACGCGGCCCGAACAACTGGGACGTCCAGGGCATATCTTCCCTTTAAAAGCAAAAAACCGCGGTGTCCTCCGCCGCAGTGGCCACACTGAAGCCGCAGTCGACCTGACCCGCTTGGCAGGACTGAAACCTTCAGGGGTATTAGTAGAGATCATGAACGAAGACGGTACCATGGCCCGTTTACCCGAACTTTACGAGTTTGGCCAAAAGCATAACCTGAAGATTGTTACTATTAAAGACCTGATCTCATTTCTTTTTCAGAGTGAAAGCCTGATAGAAAGAGGAGAAGAAGTTCATTTGCCAACTCAATACGGCGATTTCAGAATCGTTCCTTTTCGTCAGAAATCAAATGGAGCCGAGCATGTGGCACTGATAAAAGGCGATTGGGAAGCGAATGAGCCCATTCTTACGCGTGTGCATTCATCGTGCATGACCGGAGATATTTTTGGTTCGATGCGTTGCGAATGTGGCGACCAGCTGCACGAAGCCATGGAAATGATCGACCGTGAAGGAAAAGGTGTAATTGTTTACATGATGCAGGAAGGTCGCGGTATTGGATTGCTGAATAAAATTGCTGCCTACAAACTTCAGGACCAGGGACTGGATACCGTTGAAGCCAATATACATCTCGGTTTTAAAGCCGATGAACGCGATTATGGTGTCGGCGCCCAAATTCTGCGTAACCTGGGAGTTACCAAAATGCGCCTGATGACGAACAATCCGGTAAAGCGTGTTGGTTTGGAAGGTTATGGCCTTGAGGTAACCGAGATTGTACCGGTGGAAATTCCGCCGAACGAACACAATCAACGGTACATGAAAACCAAGCGCGACAGGATGGGACATCACCTGAAAGGTTTTAACTACGACATTTAATCTTTTTAAAATTTTTATAATTACGGGCGAATTTGTCTTATTTTTTTAGAGAATACCTAGATTTGTAGATCTAAAAATTAAGACCATGAAAAACGTTTTGTTTGTAGTTCTGTTATTCTTAACTACGTTTAAGATTTCCGCGCAGGACCACTCCAAACCACCTCACATCATTTTTATCATGACCGATCAGCAACGTGCTGATGCATTGGGTTGCATGGGCAACGAAGCCGTGATTTCTCCCAACATCGACAAGTTAGCTGAAGAAGGAGTGATATTCGAAAACGGCTATTCAGCAACACCAAGTTGCACTCCGGCCCGCGCAGGATTGCTTACCGGACTTTCGCCATGGCACCACGGAATGCTGGGGTATGGAAAAATAGCACGTAAGTATAAATACGAAATGCCTGAATTGCTTCGCGAAGCCGGTTATTATACGTTCGGAATTGGTAAAATGCACTGGTTTCCGCAAAAGGCTTTGCACGGTTTCAACGGAACATTGGTTGACGAAAGTGGACGTGTGGAACAGGACGGTTACATCAGCGATTACCGCGATTGGTTTAAACTGCAGGCGCCGGGCGAAGATCCGGACAAAACAGGAATCGGCTGGAATGAACACCGCTATGGAGTTTATCAACTCGACGAAAAACTGCATCCTACCTACTGGACCGGAGAAACGGCCATTGAATTGATAAAAAATTACAATCTGGATCAACCACTTTACCTGAAAGTTTCGTTTGCCCGTCCGCACAGTCCGTACGATCCGCCCCAACGAGTGCTCGACATGTACAAAGACGCTAAAATTCCGGAGCCTTATCTGGGTGATTGGGACGCAGAATGGCAGGGCTACGATGGTGGTCCGGATGCTGCATTCGGCGATTACGGAGTCGACTATGCGGTTGAAAGCCGACGTCATTATTATGCCAACATTACCTTTATCGACGAAATGGTTGGTGAGATCATAAAAACCTTAAAAGAAAAGGGAATGTACGACAATGCGCTGATCTGTTTTACTTCTGATCATGGCGATATGATGGGAGATCATTACCACTGGCGAAAAACCTATGCCTACGAAGGTTCATCGAATGTGCCTTTTATTTTGAAATGGCCAAAGAATTTTGAAGGGAAATTGCAGCGTGGCGCAACACTTGAAAATACGACTGAATTACGCGACTTTTTGCCTACCTTCCTTGATGCTGCCGGAGCCGAAATTCCTGAAGAGCTGGATGGCTTGTCGATGCTTAACCTGGTTCGCAATCCAAAATCGGAATGGCGGCCTTACATCGATATGGAACATTCAACAACCTACAGTAAGGATAATTACTGGAGTGCCCTTACCGACGGTACCTGGAAGTATATCTGGTTTTTTAGTACTGGAAAGGAGCAGTTATTCAACCTGAAAAATGATCCGGGTGAGATAACAGACCTCTCGGAGACCAACAAAAAAGAACTGGAAAAGTGGCGCCAGCACATGGTGGATCATCTGAGCGAAAGGGGAGAAGGTTTTGTAAAAGATGGAAGACTGGTGTTACGAACCGAAAACATGGTTTACAGTCCCAATTATCCTGAAGATATACGAACAGATTCAGAGCGGCTTAAAGATTGGCGTGAGTTGTATAAAGGAGTCGACGATTTAGCGAATTAAAACTAATAAGTTAAGCGATATGAATACTAAACTTATAGAAGCACTCAAATCTGCACTGTTTGTTTGTGCCACGATTTTGCTTTTTTCAGCTTGCAATACAAAAGAGGAACCGAAGGAGCAACCAAATATCCTCTTTATTCTTAGTGATGACCATACATCGCAAGCCTGGGGTATCTATGGCGGAATTCTTAAAGATGTAGTACATACACCAAATATCAGCCGGCTGGCCGAAGAAGGAGTGGTGCTGGATAATTGCTTTTGCACAAACTCAATTTGTACGCCGAGTCGTGCCACTATTTTAACCGGTCAGTACAGCCACCACAACGGGGTATATACCCTGGCCGATGCCTTGTATCCCGATAGCATGAACATAGCCAAAGTACTGCACGAAAATGGCTACCAAACCGCCATTGTAGGAAAATGGCACTTAAAAAAGCAACCTGCAGGTTTCGATTATTTTAATGTATTGCCCGGGCAGGGACGTTACTGGAATCCGATCCTGAAAACCAAAGAGAACTGGGAAGACGGTTATGGCGGAGGAAAAGAATACGAAGGTTTTTCAACCGATGTGATTGCCGATTTGAGTATCGACTGGATGAAAAACCGCGACAAGACAAAGCCTTTTATGATGATGTGTCATTTTAAGGCGACACACGAACCTTATGATTTTCCCGATCGCTTTAAGCATCTATTGGATAGTGTTGAAATTCCTGAGCCGGCCAGTCTGTTCGATGCAGGCCCCGAAACAACAGGCCGTACTTTTAAGGGGCAGGTGTTGGAAAATCTGCGTGATCGCTTCCTTGCAAATACCCGCGATTCGACCTACTGGGCACAATATCCCGAGCTACCGTTTTCGGTTGACGGTCTGGATGCCAAAGAACAACGCAGAAAAACTTACCACAAACTCGTTAAGGATTTTATCCGAAGCGGGGCAGCCATAGATGACAATATTGGCAAATTGCTCGACTTTCTGGAAGCTGAAGGCATTGCAGACAATACCGTGGTGATTTATACTGCCGATCAAGGCTACTTTTTAGGCGAACACGGTTTCTTCGATAAGCGACTGATTTACGAAGAGTCACTCCGAATGCCTTTTGTTATTCGTTATCCCAAAGAATTTAATGGGGGTAAACGTATCAACGACATTATTCTGAACATTGATTTTGCAGCTTTACTGGCCGATTTTGCAGGCGTTAAGAAACCTGATTTTGTTGAAGGGAACAGTTTCAGAGCAAACCTGAAAGGTGAAACACCCGACAACTGGCGCCACTCAATGTATTATCGTTATTGGTTGCATTTAGTTGATCGTCCTGCTCATTTCGGCATCAGAAATCAGCGATATAAACTGGCTTTCTTTTATGGACAGCCGCTTGAAAAAGAAGGTACCCAAAAGGAAACAACCGAGCCGGCCTGGGAATTCTACGACCTGCAAAAAGATCCGAAAGAGCTGCACAATGCTTATGGCGAGGCTGAATATGCTGCTATCATAGCAGAGATGAAAACAGAGTTGATACGATTACGTAACGAAAACGGAGATACAGACAAGGATTACCCGGTGATGCAGGATCTTATTTCAACACACTGGAACGACTGATGCGCATAGTGTTTCTATACATTTGGTAAACATAAAGCGACTTTTTTATGCTTTTGTTGAAGCGGAAAGAGCATAAATCCTTACTTTTAAAGAAATTTAAAACTCGAAATGAAATGGATGGAAAAACAAAAGCAATTGTTGCACATATTACCTGGATAGGTTGGGTAATTGCCTTGATCATTAATTCAAATGAAAAAGATGAACTGGCCAGCTTCTACATTCGCCAGATGTTGGGACTCTGGCTGTTCTCGCTTGTAATTACTTTCATTCCTGTTCTAAACATTGTTGGATGGATAATAACTCTGGTATTCTGGATTATTAGTCTTATTGGTGCGGTAAACGGCGAAATGAAAGAAATTCCCTGGGTTGGTAAATTATTTCAGGATTGGTTTAAGGCATTATAATTGTAAAAACGATAAACGAAAAAAGACAGGCTTTGGCCTGTCTTTTTTTTATTTTATTCATCGGGTGAATCGTCTCGATGTTCCCTAAACTTTCGGAACATGTACATTCTGAATTCTCCTTCGGCCTTGTACATCTTAAGTACTTTTTGTGGTGGAAGAATCTTCAGGAATTTCTCGTTATATTCGGTAGCCAGCATGCCTTCTTTTTCGAGGTTGCTCGCAAATTCCCGTGTCAGTTTTATTATTTCGTGATCGGATGACTGTTCGGTTGCTTCACGAACTTGTTTCTCCAAATCGCGTCTACTTTTCTGTACTTCCGATCGTTCCTTTTCCATTGCATTATAAACCGGCCAGAATTTTTCAGCTTCCTGAGGTGTCAAATCCAGTTTATTGGTAAGAAATGCTACTTTTTCAGACCTGTATTTTTCCCACCGGTCCTGATTCCCATCCCTGTTCTTTTCCTGGGAAAAACCCTGACTTACAAGAAAAAGGCTGATAAATATGATTGCAAAAATCCGTTTCATAATCTTATTGGTTATTTTTCAAATTTTCGTAAAGTTCGTAATCACTAAAATTGGCGCTTACATATAAAGTCAATTCATCATCTGTAAAATCATCGTTATTTTCCGATTCGTTTAACAATGCAACGAAAGACGACTCGTCGATACTTTCTATGTAATTTAAAATACCCCAATCTGCATCAGTTTCCTCAGTGTTTTGGGCTAAGTCTGTTACCCGCTCGGGTATAAATGTTTTTAAAGGCACGTATACCAGCATAAAGATCAAAGCAAAGCTTGCTGCCAGTCCCAGTGCCGGTTTAAGTATTTGAATAAACTTGATTTTCCTGGGAACGGCTGCACTTTTCTCGGCTTCCAGCTTCATTTGAAGACGGGCAGAAAAATCATCGAAATAATTGTCCGGAGTCCTGAACGGATGCTCCTTCTTCAGTTTCGATAATTCGGGTGCGTTATTTTTCAACTCATTCATTTTTCCCATTTTAATATTATTATTGACTCTAATTCTTATAAAAGGTTTAAATCTTGCTAATCCGTATTTTTCAAAAATTCTTCAATCTTTTTGGTAGCATGATGATACGATGCTTTTAGCGCTCCAACCGAGGTGTCGAGAATTTGCGCCATGTCGTCGTATTTCATTTCATCAAAATATTTCATGTTAAAAACCAGCCTTTGTTTTTCGGGTAATTTTAAAATAGCCTCCTGTAATTTTAGCTGAATCTCATCGCCGTCAAAATACGGATCCGACATCAGGTTGTCAACAAGGTATTCATTTTCCTCTCCCAGTGCCATCAGGCTTTTCTTTTTCTTTGAATTTAAAAAAGTAATCGATTCGTTGGTGGCAATTCTGTACAACCAGGTGTAAAGGCTCGATTCTTCCCTGAATTTGTCGATGCTGCGCCAAACCTTCATAAAGGTATTCTGCAGGATGTCGTCGGCATCGTCGTGGTTCATTACAATTTTCCGGATGTGCCAGTACAAGCGTTCCTGGTATGTTTTTACCAGAACGTGGAAAGCAAGATCTCTCTTGTTTTCGTCCCTAAGATCGGCGATAATATGTTGTTCTGAATCCGGCATAAATAGTTCCTCAGTATGACACGTTTTGCCGGTAAAGGTTTAATGCCAATTTTAGATACTAAAATTCAGACCTTCTTCGGTAAGTTGCTGGTAAATTTTCATATCGAAAGCATAAAGTTTAGCTGCGCGGTGTGCCACATTGGTTTGTTTTTTCTGCGTGTCGACCAACAATCCCATTTTTTGTATTTTTTTCCTGAAATTTCGGGTGTCGAGTTTTTTATCCAGAATAACTTCATACAAGGTCTGCAATTCGGTTAAAGTAAAGTTTTCGGGCAACAAATGGAAACCAACCGGGTGATATTTTACTTCCTCACGCAGAGTTCTGAGCGCACTGTCGATAATGGCTTCAGAGTCGAAAATCACTTTAGGAAGTTTATCAATTTCGAACCATTTAACAGCCTTGGCAATCGATGATAATTCCAGATCGTGATATTCAGGGTTAATAAGAGCATAGTAAGCCACAGTTAGAACACGCATATGCGGAATGCGCTTCGAGTCGCCAAATGTTTTGAATTGTTTCAGGTAAATGTTTTTTAAACCTGTTGCAACCTCAAGAATTTTTTTTGCATAAACATCCAAATCCTCTTCAATGGGAAGGTGGGTACCAATAAGTCCCCAGTATTGGTCGGAGGCCAGTGCAGGGTTTTTTTCAAATATTTCCTTGGTTTGCTGATATTCTTCTTCGGTCGTGAGAAAATTCTCGAGAAGTGCGGGTTCGGCCTGCCATAACAAAACATTGAGTTTGTTGTCTTTAAAACCGAAAATAACACAGTCGATCGACAGATTTTTAAGTATCATAAGTTTAAAGTTTTAACAAATGTAAGGAATGCAGCCATTAAAACCATATTTTTCTTTTTAATTGTGCGAAACACAATAAGCTTTGTGGCTGCCGTCCAGCTTGATAATTCAGAGTTTTTACTTTCACTTTTTTGTCACTTCAATTTTAGTGAAAAATTTGAATATTCAGGGTAAGTTGTTGCAATCAGTTTTGATCTTTCGAAATCAAACGTTTTATTGCTCTGAAAAACAGTAGATTAAAGTTTTTGTAAAGGGTTGATCCACTGAATTTAAATCATTGGAATAGATCATAATAGGGTTAGAGTAAATTTCAAAAAAAAATTACCTTTGCAGCGCAAATTTAATCAAGTAAAATGGCTTTAAAATGTGGTATTGTTGGTTTGCCAAATGTGGGAAAATCAACACTTTTCAACTGTTTGTCGAGTGCGAAAGCACAGTCGGCTAATTTTCCTTTTTGTACTATTGAACCCAATTTAGGGGTAATTACCGTTCCCGATGAACGATTGAATAAACTCGAAGAACTGGTAAAACCTCAGCGTGTGGTTCCTACCACCGTTGAAATTGTTGATATTGCCGGCCTGGTGAAAGGTGCAAGCAAAGGTGAAGGACTGGGAAACAAGTTCCTTGGAAATATTCGTGAAACCGATGCTATTATCCACGTTTTGCGCTGTTTCGAAAACGACAACATTACCCACGTTGATACAACCATTGATCCGGTTCGTGATAAGGAAACTATTGATATTGAATTACAGTTAAAGGACCTTGAAACTGTTGAAAGCCGGATTGTAAAAGTTGAAAAACAGGCACGTACCGGAAACGATCCGGAAGCAAAGCGCTTGTATCGCATTCTTTCAACCTATAAAGAAGTGTTGGTGCAGGGAAAATCAGCACGTACAGTTGAAGTTGATCCCGCTGATCTTGCCACTGTAAAAGGTTTGCAATTGTTGACAAATAAGCCTATTCTTTATGTATGCAATGTAGACGAGCCCGCTGTTTTAAAAGGAAATAAATACGTTGAGGCGGTTAAGGAAGCAATAAAAGACGAAAATGCTGAAATGCTGATGATCGCAGCTGCCACAGAAGCCGATATTGCAGAGCTGGAAGATTTTGAAGAACGCCAGATGTTTTTAGATGACCTTGGTTTAGAAGAAGCTGGAGTTAGTAAACTGATTAAATCGGCCTACAAACTGTTGCAGCTCGAAACTTATTTTACTGCCGGTGTGAAAGAAGTTCGTGCATGGACTTACCACAAAGGTAGCAAGGCACCACAAGCTGCCGGTGTTATCCACTCCGATTTCGAAAAAGGATTTATTCGTGCCGAAGTGATCAAGTACAACGACTTTGTAACTCTTGGTTCGGAGCTTGCCTGCAAGGAAGCCGGAAAAATGGCGATCGAAGGAAAAGAATACGTGGTTCAGGACGGAGACATTATGCATTTCCGTTTTAATGTATAAGCCTGGTAAATTTAATTACAGGTAAGCTATAATACTTCCGGGTAGGTTGGAAGTAAATCTTTTCACGATATTGAAGTCGCTTCAGTATCCACATGGAAATAGCACCACTACCACTAAGAACACTAAGTCACAAAGCTAAAGTTTTCAAATAGAAAGATTTCTTAGAGTCTTTGTGCCTTGGTGTTTTCTGTTAAAAACCATTCTTAATTTCTTACCCCAAACTGAATATGTTTATATTTGGGAAAATGTACCAACTAAATATAAACCTATTTTCTTATGACTAATGCGAAGCTGTTTTTTACTCTAATTCTTGGATTCATTTTTGCGTTTTCAAACGCCCAGATAACCGAACGTGAACGACCGGCAGAATGGAATAAACTGGTTTTTGGCGGTCGATTTATGGATCGTTTTTTACCCATGCCCGATCTTGGTGGGAAGACTTCTAATACCTGGGGGGCGAAGAATGTGATTCCGCGCGATGTGAATAATGGCATCGAAGATCCGCTTTGGTCGTACTGGGGCGGTAACATTCGTTTAATGGACGATGGGAAATACCATTTGTTTGTATGCTGCTGGGCTGAAAATTCTCCGAAAGGACACATGGAGTGGGGGAATTCAAATGTGGTTCATACTGTTGCTGAAAATCCGGCCGGCCCGTATAAAGTTGTATCTGAAATTGGAAAGGGGCACAATCCCGAGTGGTACATCACCAAAGACGGAAAATTTGTGATTTATGTAATCGAAGGATATTACCTGGCCGACAACATTAACGGACCATGGGAATATAAAAAGTTTGAATTCGATCCAGGTGACCGCAAAATTATCGAAGGTCTTTCAAACCTTACTTTTGCCGAACGTGAAGACGGTTCGTACCTGATGATCTGTCGTGGAGGCGGAGTCTGGATCAGCAAAGACGGACTTTCTACCTGGAATCAGATCTCCGACTCACGTGTTTATCCTCCGGTTGACGGACGTTTTGAAGATCCGCTGATTTGGAAAACCAACATTCAGTATCATTTGATTGTAAATGACTGGCTGGGACGAATTGCCTGGTACCTGCGCTCGAAAGACGGTGTGCACTGGAAAGTAGAGCCGGGTGAAGCCTACATGCCCGGAATTGCCCGACACGAAAACGGTGTTGTTGAAGATTGGTTTAAATATGAGCGAATAAAAGTTTTGCAGGACGAGTACGGTCGGGCAGTTCAGGCCAATTTTGCCGTGATCGACACCATAAAATGGGAAGATCATGCCAACGATAATCACAGCTCAAAGAACATAACGATTCCGCTTACCGTTGGCAGGCTGCTGACGGTGTTGAATAAAAAGCCGATCGACAAAAATACTATGGAAATTCGAGTGCAGGTGCAGGCAGAAGAAGGTTTTGATCCAAATACAGATATCGATCTTGAATCATTACGTTTTGGAGCACCGGAAGAAGTAAACTTTGGCAGAGGTTGCAAGCTTAAAAACATTCAGGCTGATGGTAAAAATGCCATCCTTACTTTTTACGGAGAAGGAAACGGCATTGATGACGATAACTTTGCTGCCAAACTCTTAGGGAAAGATAAAAACGGAAAATTACTTTTTGGCTATTCACGCTTGCCGGGAGTTCAATACATAGAAGCAGAATTATCGGCCCGCAAGCCCGGGATTGATTTAGCCGCGAATACAATTTCAGTTGAGGTAGAAAACTTTGGCCAGGTGAAGTCGGAGAAAGCAACAATACAAGTGTTTCAAATTGAAGGAGAAAAGCAAGTCGAAATTGGTCGATCTACTGTGCCAGTTTTAAAACCCTACGAACAGATTCAGTTGAAAATGAAGGCTTCCGGAAAACTTTCTGAAGTTGCCGGGCAGAAATACCTGGTTGTAATCAATGCCGGAAAACCAAATGAAGTTAAATTTCATGTAAACTAAAGAAACTCGTGTTTATCGCAATAAAACAATTATGATTCCTGGGAATCACAAACAGGAATGAAAGCCATACAATTTTATGCAGACTCTCCCTCATTCCCTCTCTGCGCGCAGAGAGGGACGATTGTGTCGTAGGCACAATCAGGGTGAGTTAATAATAATTGATTCTACTCTGAATACCAATTATTGCACTACGAGACTTTCAGAAAAAAAAGGGTTGGCCTTTAAAAGACCAACCCTTTTTCATTTTAGCAAAACGGTTTAGCGCTGTGGTTGAACGTCGCTCATGTCTTTTACAATACCGTTTTTATCAACTTTAATCAGTACATCTTTAGCTACTTCAAGCATGATGTATGTTTCTTTTACTTCTGAAATTTTTCCGTAAATACCTCCGGTAGTTACTACTTTATCGCCTTTAGCTAATGCTTCACGAAATTTACGTGTTTCTTTCTGACGTTTCATCTGCGGACGAATCATAAAAAAGTAGAACACTACAATGATCAGCAACAATGGCAAAAAGCTCATCAGTGGGTTGGCTTCTGTACCTTCGGCGGGTTGCATCATTAACAAAATACTATTCAACATGTCTGTAATTTTTAATATTTAATTTCCAATAATTCGTTTTTAACCGTAGCAAAAATAGCTAAATGTTTTAATTCCTTGCTATTTCCATGAATTTCAATTGTCTTGTATTCTCTTCCAACCAAACCGGAAGTATCCAGTTCAACTTCTATCCATCCTTTTTCGCCGGGTTTTACGCGCTCCTCAATATAGTTTGTATGCACACAGCCACAGTCGGTTTCAATCGATTCGATTACAAAATCGTGGCTTCCGGTATTCTCAAATTCGAAGGTGTGCAGTACGATTTCGCCGGCCTTCAGTTCGCCAAAACCATGCGATAGTTCGGTAAATTCAATGCTTGTATTTTGAAGCGGAGTTTCAACTTTTTGTGCAGACTTTTCCTGCGGCGATTTACCCGTGCAGGCCACCGTTAAAAAAAGCAGTATCGAAACAAATACACGGTTCATTATTCGCCAATCAATCCTCTGCCGGCCTTGTTGACTTTTTCCGACTTTTTCAGGTCTTTCAGCGTTTTGTCGAGGATGCCGTTGATAAAGTTCCTGCTTTTCTCGGTGCTGTAAAACTTACTCAGTTCGATGTATTCGTTCAGTGTGACTTTTGTTGGAATACTTGGGAAATAAAGGAATTCGGCTATTGCGAGTTGCATGATCAGGATGTCCATAAAGGCAATACGTTCCACATCCCAGTTTTTCGAGTGTTCTTTAATCAATTCACGCAGTTCGTCGTGATTGATGATTGATTTACGCAGCAGGTCTTTAGTAAAATCGCGGTCTTCCTGGTCCTTGTACATCGGCATTAAACGTTGGTCCGAATTCGACAGTTCGTTAAAACGTTTCAGGGTTTTAATGATCATCGAGATCACAAAATCAACGTCATCGTTCCAGTAAATGCTTTTTTCTTCGAGCACCTGGTAAAGGTCTTCCGACACCAAAATAATTTTGTTGAACAGCCTTTCGATAAATTTGCGGTCGTCGAGGTACGAACGGGTTTTGTCGTTCATGTAAGTTTCGTACATCTCCGATTCAATCATCATCAGGTACAATTCCTTGATCAATTCAGGATTGTCTTTCCACGAAAGTTTTTTCTGCTCGAGGTAACTAAACAGCTGTCGGTTTGTACGCAGTTGGTCGATAACCTGGTTGGTGATGAATTTTGTATTCGGGTTAAGATCTTCGTACGATGGCTGGTGTTTATTCTTTTTTATCTCGATCCTGTTTTCGGCATAATCTGCTATTTCAATTACCAGATCGAAGAGGTAATGGTACAGATCGTAGGCTTTTTGGATGCAGAAAAAGAGTTCTTTTTCAGTGTTGTTAATCGACTTTTCTTCTGATGAATAATAGGCGTACAACACTTGCAACACCTTGGTACGGATAATCCTTCTGCTAATCATTTTAAATGAACTTCGTAATAAAATATGGCGCAAAATTACACCTTTTTTTTAATCTTGTTGAGAGTTGCATCACAAATGAACAGAACCTTAATTCTGAGTGAAAAGACAAAGCACCCGGTGAATTAAAACTGCCCTGTGTGACTGATATTTCCGGGAAGTTTGTCCTTTTCTTTTACTGTTTTTTTCTGCTTCGTAAACCCAGCCTGATCACCCTCAATCGGAATCTTTCTCCCCGTTTCGTCTTCCACCTCCACCTGTTCCTGTTCCTCCGCCTTTGCCTTTTCTTCCTCATCCTCATCTTCTTCTTCCAACTCCCAATCGTATTTTTCGCGGCGAATAATATATTTTCGATAATAGAAAGCCAAAACCACACCTGAAATTGTTCCCGACAAATGACCTTCCCATGAAATTTCGGGACGGATGGGAAGCAGGCCCCAAACCAAACCTCCGTATAAAAACACAACCACCACTGAGAGTGTGAGTAAACGCACATCAGAACGGATGATTCCGCTCACAAAATGAAATGCAGCGAGGGCATAAACAACTCCACTTGCGCCAATGTGCCAGGCCTCGCGCCCCATCAGCCAGGTACTGATCCCTGACAAAAAATACAGTAAAAAGAAAATGCGGTACGAAATACGCCGGTAGAAATAAATGAGCATAAAACCCAAAATGAATAAGGGGAGCGAGTTGGAGAAGAGGTGACTAAAATCGGCATGGATAAAAGGGGAGAAGAGTACGCCCTGTAAGCCGTCGAGTCGTAAAGGGAATATGCCGAACTCAACTAAACTGTATCCGGAAGTGAGTTCCAGTATCTTTACGATCCACATCAGCAATACAAAAATTGCCGGAAACAGGAGGCTGTGATAGAAAATTTTCTTCTCGATCTCAGGATCCAGTTTTTTGGGATTGCTTGGATAATAACGAAATAAGGGCATTTGCTTTTCTCTTGTCGGTTTATGCAAGCGATATTAGCCGCCTGCTTTTTTACTGAAGCTGAAAGTTAAGCATTTCTGTTACTACCAAAAATTTTAAATAAAGTTTAGTTATTAATTTGAATATCTTTTAAGTATGAAATTCTGAGGATTGATGATTTTTGTACCGTGGCTTTAGCCCGGTGAATAAAGTGCATAAAAATATGGCCCCAGCCATTAAGATTTTGAATATTAACGGCTAAAGCCAGACTTGCATCTACCTGGAATCACCGGGTTAAAACCCGGTGCAAAAGATTGATTTACTTGGCCAGTAATTTCCTGATCAGCTTTACAAAATCGAGAATTTCCTGTTCTGTTGTATCAAACGAACACATCCAGCGAACTTCCGATTTTATTTCATCCCACATGTAAAAGAAAAACTGTTCTTTTAGTGGTTCAATAATTTCGGGCGGAACAATGGCAAATATACCGTTGGCTTCAACCGGTTGCGTAATTTTAATTTCGGGTATCCGGCTTACTTCCTTTTCAAGCAGTTTAGCCATTTTATTTGAATGAGAAGCTGTTTCACGCCAAAGGTCGTTTTCGAAATATGCCTGGAACTGTGCCCCGACGAAGCGCATTTTCGAATATAGTTGCATGCTTTGTTTCCGAATGTATTTGGTAAGTTTGGTTAGTTCAGGATTAAAAAACAGCACCGCTTCACCCAACATCATACCGTTTTTTGTGCCTCCAAACGACAATACATCCACACCGCAATCTTTGGTAAATGTTTTAAATTCGAGGTTGAGCGAAACAGCGGCATTGGCAATCCGGGCACCATCCATGTGCAAGAACATATTGTGTTTATGAGCCAGATCGGCCAGTGCGATAATTTCTTTGGGTTGATACACCGTACCCATTTCGGTAACCTGAGAAATGGATATCACTCCGGGCTGCGAATGGTGCTCGAATTCAAATCCTTTCAAATGTGGCAGCACTGCTTCGGGCGTTACTTTTCCGTTAACCGGTTCTACCGGAATCAGTTTACAACCTGTAAATTTCTCGGGCGCCCCGCATTCGTCTTCCTGGATATGCGCGGTTTCGGCACAAATTATCGAGTTAAAACTGTGTGTGAGTGTTGAAAGCCCCAAAACATTGGCGCCTGTTCCGTTAAACACAAAAAACACTTCGGTTTCGCGCCCAAATCGTTGCTTAAAAATATCGATTGCATTTTGCGTGAACGGGTCGTTGCCATAGCCAACAACATGTCCCTGATTAGCGGCTTCCATCGCCTTAAAAATTGCCGGGTGAACTCCGGAATTGTTATCGCTTGCAAATCCTTTTTTCATAATAATTCTCTTGCTGTTGTACGATTCGTAAAGTTTGAATAAATGCGGTTTATTTGTACCTTTTGGCTGTTAATTCAAGACGAATTAACTAAGAAAAAATCAAAATCAATCAAAAATGGAAACTTTAATTCCGTTGGCTCAAAAATTATATTTGCTGGGTATTCATCCTGAAAAAGGAGGGATCGTGTATCAGTCGGGTACTGCTATGGATTACGTAATTGTTGGAGGACTGCTGATGGAAATGTACCTGAATAAGAATATTAAGTTTGATAATAAAAGAATCGTTTTGCTTTCCGACAAATCGGATAATGAGGCTCATCGGTTTATGTTGCAAAAAATGAGTAAGGCCAAAGGTCCGCGCCGGATTTCAAGCTGGATCAATAAATTTTATTATTCACTGAATTACATTCGTGGTGAAGTGCGCGACGGCCTGGTTTCGAAACGGCTGATAAAAATTGAAGACAAGCGTTTCCTGATTTTTAAATGGAAGAAACCGTTCGCTACCAATAAGCAGGTATTGTATAAACTGGTTGATGAAGTTAAAGAAAGTATCATGCGGGGAACATCGGATGAAGAGTCGTTGATTCTGCTGTCGTTTATTCAGCCGGCCGGTTTGTTGCCCCGCTTGTTCCCCGACAGACAAGAGCGAAAAAAGGCACGTGCGCGTTTAAAGGAAATGATGGTGGGCAATCGCGTTTCAACCGCAGTTGCCGATGCTATTTCTGCATCGCAGGCTGTTGCTGCATCGGTAGCTATTTCGGCTGCTGCTGCATCCACATCGGCTTAATTTGAAAAAAAGAATGAGCGACAAACTAAAGAAAACGATATTGTTGATTGCCGGACCCGGAGCTTTGCTGGTTGTGATAGTTGCGCTTTTTATGCATCTTTTTACTTCAGCCAATACAAAAGCCTGGATGCTTGGCGGCTTGCTCGTGTTTTTTATTGTGTTTTTGCCTTTCTACGCCATCGAGTATTTCAGGCAGGAATTTAAGAAGGACGATAAGAAAAAGGTACATTTTAAACGAAAGAGCGGCCGTACTGAATGGCATGGAGGAAATATCCACGGGAAAGTTCCGCATCAGACCAAAAAGCCGGGAAACTTGTACAACGATTAATCGCTGTTTAACCACTCGATGATTGTTTTACTAAGCGGGCTGCCGGCCGGACCAACAAAATCAACCACGTGGCCGGTTTTATCAATCATAAATTTCTGAAAATTCCAGCGGACCTTGGCGTCAAGCGTACCGTTTTCTTCGCTGTTGGTGAGCCAGCGGTAAAGTGGTGGCATGTCATCGTCTTTTAACGAGATCTTTTCCATTAAAGTGAAACTCACTTCATACTGTTTACAGAACTCTTTAATCTCCTGGTTTGATCCCGGTTCCTGGTGCCCAAAATCATTGCACGGAAAAGCAACAATTTCAAAATCGTCGCCACCGTACTCCTCGTATAGTTCCTGTAATTTTTCGTATTGAGGTGTCAGCATGCATTCAGAAGCTGTATTCACCACCAGCACTTTTTTCCCTTTGAAAATCTCGAAACTGATCAGTTCGCCATCTATCGTTCTTCCGGAAAAATCGTAAAAAGTCTTTTCCTGCGCCGATGATTCGAGCGCGAAAATAGCTGTCAAAACCAGGATCAAACAGGCCGTGGATCTTTTTCTTTTGGTAATCATTTCGCAATCAGTTTCTTCGAAAGTTACCAATATTGTGTTAATAAAAAAACTCCCTATAAAAGCCAGTTTTAATTATCTTTGGTCATCCGCAAAGGCAGGAAAGATTTTATGGAGAACTTTATTGTATCAGCACGAAAATACAGGCCCGATTCATTTGAAACAGTTGTGGCACAGGCGTCCATTACCGGAACGCTGAAGAATGCCATTAAAAGCAAACAGTTGGCACATGCTTATTTGTTTTGCGGCCCGCGTGGAGTGGGGAAAACTACCTGTGCACGTATTTTCGCTAAAACGATAAACTGTACAAATTTAACTGCCGATACCGAAGCCTGTAACGAGTGCGAATCGTGCAAGTCTTTCAATACGAGTCGTTCGTTCAATATTCATGAACTCGATGCTGCCTCGAACAATTCGGTTGACGATATCCGGAACCTGACGGACCAGGTGCGCGTTCCTCCGCAAATGGGAAAATACAGCGTGTACATTATCGATGAGGTTCACATGTTGTCGTCGCAGGCGTTTAACGCGTTTTTGAAAACGCTGGAAGAACCGCCGAAGCATGCCATTTTTATTTTGGCGACTACTGAAAAGCACAAAATTATCCCAACGATTTTATCACGTTGTCAGATCTTCGATTTCAACAGAATAGGTGTAAGCGATATTTCAAATCACCTTACTTACGTTGCAAAAAGCGAAGATGTTGAAGCGGAACCGGAAGGATTGAATGTAATTGCACAGAAAGCCGACGGTGCCATGCGCGATGCTTTGTCGATCTTCGACCAGATCGTGAGTTTCTCGGGCAAGAAGATTACATACCAGGATGTAATTACCAACCTGAATGTGTTGGATTACGACTATCATTTCCGTCTGGTGGATGAATTCCTGAAAAACAATGTTACCGAAGTACTGATCATTTTTAATGACATTCTGAACCATGGTTTCGATGGTCATCATTTTATTACCGGATTAAGCAGCCACTTGCGCGATATTCTGGTGTGTAAAGATGCGGTAACTGTTCAGTTGCTTGAAGTTGGCGGCGATATTAAAGAACGCTACAAAACACAGGCTGCTGCGTGTAACAGCGATTTCCTGCTCGATGCCATGCAAATTGCCAACGATTGCGATCTGAACTACAAAACGAGTCAGAACAAACGCCTGTTGATTGAACTGGCTTTGATACGGATAGCACAGCTGACCTTAAAAAAAAAAATAGCTGACACCGAGGATGACATCCTCGAGCCCATTTTCACCGGGCAAGATATTCCTGAAGAAAAAATAGCACAAAAGCCTGCGGTAGCTAAACCGGTTGTTCAAAAAGCAGTAGTGCAAGAGCCGGAAGTGGCTAAGCCCAAACCACAACGTCGGGTTTTAAAACGCGGTTCGCAGAGCATGGGCACACCTTCAATCAAACGTGCCATGAGGGGAGAGTTTGAAGATAACACTCAGCTTTCGGCCAAAGAACAGCACGAACTTTATTCGAAGGAAGGCGAGGTAGAACCGTTCACTTCTGATCAACTGAAAGAAAAATGGGATTTGTTTCTTACGCGCCTTGAAGACGGTTCGAATATGAAGGTAACACTCGCGAATGTGCCTAAAATTGAAGAGAATTTTTCTTTGTTGCTGGAAATTGACAACCGTATTCAGGATGAATTGATTGCGAATATCCGGCCCGAGCTGGTGTCGTTTTTGCGCAAAGAACTCCGGAATTCGAAAATCAATCTGAAAACCTTGATTACGGAGGTAGTGCGCGAAAAGGTAATTTATTCCGATATCGAGCGTTACCAGGCATTGGCCGTAAAGAATCCGAATTTAGCTTACCTGAAACAAACACTCAACCTCGATTTCTAAGGAGCCAAACGTTTTATAATCCAGTCTTCATCTTTCAGTTCGTAAACAATACGGTCGTGCAGCCGGTTTTCGCGGCCCTGCCAGAATTCGAATTTTACCGGGCGAACTAAATATCCGCCCCAATTCTTAGGGCGTTCCGGATTCGTACCGTTGAGTTCTTTTTTCAGGGCATCGAATTTTTCTTCCAGATAAACGCGCGATGGAACTTCCGCACTTTGATCGGATACTGCAGCTGCAACCTGGCTTTCAAACGGGCGAGAATGAAAATAAGCTTCCGATTCTTCAATGCTGGTTTTTTCAGCAATTCCCGAAATGCGGACCTGCCGTTCAAGTTCGGGCCAGAAAAAATGTAAACTTACTTTTGGATTTTCTGCTATCGCTTGTCCTTTTTGACTGTTGTAGTTGGTGAAAAAGACAAAGCCTTCGTTGTTATAGCTTTTGAGCAAAACAATTCTGGAATCGGGAAATCCATCGGCTCCGTTGGTCACAATCGACATTGAAGTGGCATCAATTTTATTCAAATTTAGTACCTCTTTCATCCAGCGTTGAAACAGGTGCATGGGATGTTTGTCGGCATTTTTCTTACTAAGTTCTGCTCGCGTATATTCGCGTCGTATCGATTCAAGTTTCATCTCTAAAAGTATTCACCCAAATAACCCGATACCACGGTTTTTGTTTAGTTTCTGAACTTTATTTTCGCGCCGTTGTTTTTCAATAAAATACTAATTAGTGTTTAATATTAAATTTTATAACCATGAAAAACCTTTTGATTGTACTACTAATTTTAACTGCAATACCGGTACTTGCTACCAAGAATGCAGGAAAGCTGGAGATTGGAGATAAAGCGGTTTTAACCGATGTGAAAATGACTGATGTTTCGGGGAAGAGTGTTTCAATTGCCGATGTTAAAAAGGAAAATGGTGTTTTGGTACTTTTCTCTTGCAATACCTGCCCGTTTGTTTTGAAATGGGAGAGCCGTTACAATGAAATTAAAAAGTGGGCCGACAATAACAATGTTGGGATGATTGTTTTGAATTCAAATTATCAGAACCGAACAGGATCTGATTCGATGGAAGCCATGCAGGAAAAAGCGAAGAAGCAGGGCTATAACTTTCATTATGTAGTGGATAAAGAAAGCCGGATTGCTAACTCTTTTGGCGGGCAAACAACACCTCACGTTTTTCTTTTCGATAGCAATTACGACCTCGCCTACAAAGGAGCAATAGATGATGGTAATGGCAGTGCTGAAAAGGTTTCTAAAGAATATCTGCAAGAAGCTTTAGTAAGCCTGGGAAGTGGAAAAACAGTTGCTATAAATGAAACTAAGCCTGTTGGCTGCAGCATTAAACGAAAGTTAGATTAATACAATTTAGATTTTTGATATTTATTTAGTTGAAGAGCTTCCTCTCGTGTGGAAGCTTTTTTTGTGGTTAAAAAGAAGAAGTTAGTCTTTTTCAAAAAAACTAAAATTGACCTTGCCGTATTTTCTGAGCTCTTTAAAATACTGATGTTGCGAAAAATCGTATTCTTTGGGATGTTCAAGTATAAATACACCTTCAGGAGCCAGTAATTCGCTTTCAAGAACGGCATCAGCTACGCTCTCAAATTTCGGTAGGTCGAATGGTGGGTCGGCAAAAATAATGTTGAATAACTCGGGAGACTTATTCAGAAACTTAAACACATCAGCTTTAAAAACCTTTGCATTTTCTATTTTCAGGGTATCGATCACTTCCAATATAAACTTGTAGTGATTGAAGTTGTTTTCAACCATCGTGGCATGTTCGCAGCCGCGGCTAATAAATTCGTAGGCTACACTACCCGTTCCCGAGAACAGATCGAGAACCTTTTTGGTAGAGAAATCGTAACGGTTTTCCAGGATATTGAAAAGCCCTTCTTTGGCAACATCGGTAGTGGGGCGTGCCTTAAATTTTTTGCCCGGATGAAACATCCTGCCACCATATTTTCCTCCAACAATTCGCATACTTAAATCAAACAAATAATATCATTCATAGTAATTTCACCCTTTTCAGAGTTGGTAGTTCCGGCAGCCAGGCTTTCAACCGTGCCAAAATGTTGTTGCAGTTGTTCGTTCAGTGAATTTCTCAATACGGATTGTCCGCCTGTTGTTACTTTACAGCCTTTTAAATCGACTTTTAACTGTTTGGTCACAGACAGTGCATAATAAATTACATCGTTGGCGTGGTTCACTTTAAACGCGTTTGCCAGAGTCAGTTGCTTGTTCTGTTTTACTACAAGGAATAAATCTTTATGGTCGAAGAATAACAGCAGACCAGATTCATCGGTTTGCAAATTCTGCCAGTTGATTAATTTCTGAACAATATGACAAATTCTTACTTCTCCGAGTTTTTCCTTCACCGTGCCGTTAAATTCCGGGGGCAAAACAAATAGTAATTTTGCCTGTACCTCTTTAATCCAGTTTTCGGCATATTCTTCTTCATCGCTGGTTTGAAGCAGCAGTTCGCGCAGATCGCTTTTAAGTTCTTCGCTTTCCATCTGCTGAGGCAACAAAGTAAAACGCGTACCGGTGTAAACCAGCTGCTTTTGGTTGTATGTAAGCTGCAACAATTCCTCTTCGTTGCACCAGTCAGCAAAACGCCTCGAAATAAACTGCTCGCTACTGATCTTCAAATCGATGTGTTTGAAGCACAGTATTCGCCCCGACAATTCCCGGATACAAAAAGAAAATCCATTCAGGCTAACCTGAATGGATAAAATATATTCGTGTGAATTTTTGCGACTAAATGAATCGTCTATAAAATCATACATGAGTATTATTCCCAGTTTCCTGCGTTGTTATTGGCTTCAACTAACGAACCTACCTTCAATCCAGGGTATTTTTCATTGGTTCTGCGTTGATCGTTAAGGTTAATGATTAATTGCTCATCAAGACCTCTTAAGATAACATTGTTATGAGCTTTAGCTTCAAAAATAGGAACCTGAATTCCTGAGCCTGTAGTGATAACTGTTTGTGCCAGGTGAAATTCTGTTGGTTCACCAGGAACAGGAACGTAACGCAAACTTTTTGCATCATATGATTTTCCAAAAAGCGATTCCAAAACAGAAACTCTAATAGTATCACGAATGATAAGTCCCATTTCAATAGCCTTCTTTTCGGTAATTTTTGCTTCGATCATACTGTCGGTTAATTCGCCGATTGCTCTTACGTTTCTAACCGAATCGTTAATTACGAAATTGATCAGGGTATCAAAGCTTCCGGTAAACTGGCCGTAAACATCTTTATATGCTAACTCAGCTTTACGAATATCTTTTAACTTTGCAACTGTAGCTTCGTAACGTGCATCTTTAGCTTTTTCGAATTGGATCGGGCGCTGGATGCTCTTGTAAATAAAGAAAGTAAGCACAACTGCAGCAACGACTAGTAAAATCTGAAATACGGTTCTCATTCTTAATTTTTTATAGGTTCATTTTTCGTTTGCATGCAAATTTATAAAAAAAAATAAATTAGCTTCCCTTACTTAATGTTATTTTAGGCCGTATGATCAAAAATCACCTGATAAGGATATTAACTGAAAAACTGGCCTTTCCGCCTACCAAAAGTCAAGATCTTTTAATTGATATGATGGCCAGCTATATCGCTTCCGATGAGCCCGACCGGATTATGCTGATAAAAGGGTATGCAGGAACCGGAAAAACAACTATGATTTTTACCTTAACACAGGTGCTCGATCTGTTAAAAATCCGTTCTATACTGATGGCTCCAACCGGAAGGGCAGCAAAGGTGATGGCTGATTATTCGGGGAAAGCCGCTTTTACCATTCATAAAAGTATTTACAGGCAACAATCGTCGAGCGATGGAATGGGCCGATTTGTTTTGAATAAGAACCTGTATAAGAATACCTATTTTATTGTTGATGAAGCTTCTATGATTTCGAATGAATCGTACGAAGGTTCGGTTTTTGGCAGCGGTCGTGTGCTCGACGATTTGTTGGAATATGTGTATTCGGGCGAGAATTGCCGCCTGATTCTTGTTGGCGACACGGCGCAATTACCGCCTGTCGGGCTCGACATTAGTCCGGCACTGGAGGCCTTTGTATTGGAAAGCTATGGTTTTGGTGTTTCAGAGATGGAACTTACCGATGTTGTTCGTCAGGCAGAGGGATCGGGAATTCTTAGCAATGCCACCGACCTCAGAACCCGAATTGGAGCAGAAGAACAGGAACCAGGGTTTTTTCCCATCGAACTTCTACCTTATGACGACATCATCCGAATTTCGGGTGCTGACTTGATTGAGACGATTTCAACTTGCTACGATAGATACGGCTTGTTTGATACTACTGTGGTGACCCGCTCAAACAAACGGGCAAATATTTTTAACAAAGGAATTCGGGGCTCGATTTTATACAAAGAAAGCGAAATTGAACGTGGCGATTTGCTGATGGTGGTAAAGAACAATTATTTTTGGGCTAATGACGATACCGAAATCGATTTTATTGCTAATGGCGATATTGCCGAAATAATTACCATAAATGGCTACGAGGAACTTTATGGATTTCGTTTTGCCAATGTTAGCCTGCGTTTTTTGGATTATAAAAATGTAGAACTCGATTGTAAAATCTTTCTCGATACACTGAGTTTGGAAAGTGCCTCGTTCAGCAGCGAGCAAAACAGGCAGCTTTTCGACGCTGTTTCCGAAGACTACCTCGATGTGCGAAATAAGCGCGAACGCTGGAAAAAAATAAAGGAGAATCCGTATTTCAATGCCCTGCAGGTGAAATACGCCTACGCATTAACCTGCCATAAAGCACAGGGTGGACAATGGAAGGCGGTTTTTGTAGATCACGGGTATTTAACCGAGGATATGCTCGATAAAGAATATTACCGTTGGCTGTACACGGCATTTACCCGGCCAACCGAAAAACTCTACCTGGTGAATTTCGATAAAGGATTTTTTGAGGGCGCAGAAGATTGATTAAATAATGTATTTGTTTCCTTCAACAACAGCTTCAGTATTTTCAAATACTTCACGGGCCTCTTCTTCAAACTGTTCCACCTTTTTAAACCGGGCTGAAAAATGACCGATCAACAATTTATCAACGTTTGATAGTTTAGCCATTTCAGCGGCTTGTTTGGCCGTAGAGTGCAGTGTTTTTTCAGCAAGAGCTTTTAACTTTTCCAGGAAAGTGGCCTCGTGGTAAAGCAGATCAACACCATTAATGATCTCGGCAAGCGGCGGATGAAAAGCCGTATCGGTGCAAAATGCGTACGATTTTGGTTTTGGTGGCGGAATGGTTAATTGTTCGTTTGGGATGATTTGCCCGTCTTCGGTGATAAAATTGGCGCCACCTTTTATTTGCCTGATTTCGGCTATCGGTATATTGTATGCTTCAATCAACTCCTTTTTGATATTTGCCGGTTTTGGCTTCTCCCGGAACAAAAACCCACAGGTCGGGATGCTGTGTTTTACCGGGAACGAGATCACCTCTATTTTTTTTGTGTCGAGAATGGTTTGTGGCTTTTTGAAGTTCAAGGGGTGAAAAACAGGTTTAACCGTCATTTCAGCATTAATAAAATCGAGTTGTGGCTGAATGAGGTTTTTTAATTCGGAATGCGAATAAATGTGGAGGTCGGTTTTTATACCCATCAGGTTCATGGTCGAGATTAAACCAATCAGTCCGTAAAAGTGGTCGCCATGAAGGTGGGAAATAAAAATGTGCTGGATTTTGCTGAAATTAATCTTATTACGGCGAAGCTGAATTTGCGTTCCTTCACCACAGTCGATTAAAAAACAACGCCCAGGTACTTCAAGTACCTGGGCGGTTGGATATCTGTTTGAAGTTGGTAATGCTGAGTTACTTCCCAATATGGTCAGTTCGAAAGACATTCCTGTTGTTACAGATTTTCTTTCTTTACCAGTAATTCCTCTGCTTCTTCAACGGTATCGGTAATTAACAGAACCGTGTGAAGCATCGAAATCTTTATCAGGTTTTCCACATCGGGCTGCAAACCGCAGAGGATAAAAGTTCCAATTGCGTCTTCGCAGAGCCGATTCGCGACCAAAACTGCTCTTAATCCCGAGGAGTCGCAATAAGCAACTTCACTCAAATCGAGAACTATGTTTTTTTCGCCATCAGTATTAACAAAAAGCAGTTCTGACTTCAGATCGGGTGCGTTGTTAGTATCTAATCTATCGGCGTTTACTTTAACTAAAGTATACTTGCCGTTTTTTCGAATTTCGAATGCCATGCTTCAATTTACGAAAATCAGTTTAAATACACCAACTGCTTATTTGTCTTTTTTCTCCGATTTTTCCATCTCCTTCTTCAAAGCAGCTAATTCGCTGATATCTCCAAGGGTAGTTTTTTCGATGTTATCGCTAACAGATTTCATAGCGCGTTTTGTAGTACTCTTCTGAGCTTTACGCTGTTCGCCTTCTTCTGCACGTTTAACATCTTCGTAAATCCTTGAGTGCGAAACGATGATTCGTTTAGCTGATTTGTTGAATTCGATAACTTTGAAATCGAGTTTTTCGTCTTGTTTAACCGAAGTTCCGTCTTCTTTAACCAGGTGACGTGGAGTAGCAAAACCTTCAACACCGTAAGGCAATGCAATTACAGCACCTTTGTCCATCAACTCAACCACAGTTCCTTCGTGGATAGAATCGGTAGTGAAAATGGTTTCGAAAACGTCCCATGGGTTTTCTTCCAGTTGTTTGTGGCCTAAGCTCAAACGACGGTTTTCTTTATCGATATCCAGAACAACTACTTCGATGTCTTCACCGATTGCAGTAAATTCAGATGGATGCTTGATCTTTTTAGTCCAGCTCAAGTCTGAAATGTGGATCAATCCGTCAACACCTTCTGTAATTTCAACAAATACACCAAAGTTGGTGAAGTTGCGAACTTTTGCAGTGTGTTTTGAACCTACTCCGTATTCAGTATCGATATTCGACCATGGATCTTCTTTCAGTTGTTTGATACCCAGTGACATTTTACGCTCTTCGCGGTCGAGAGTAAGGATTGAAGCTTCTACTTCGTCGCCTACGCTCAGGAAGTCTTGTGCACTGCGCAGGTGCTGGCTCCAGCTCATCTCAGAAACGTGGATCAGACCTTCAACTCCAGGAGCAATTTCAACAAATGCACCGTAGTCGGCAATTACAACAACTTTACCTTTTACTTTGTCGCCAACTTTCAGTTTCTCATCCAGGTTATCCCATGGGTGAGGAGTCAGTTGTTTCAGACCAAGTGCGATACGTTTTTTGTCATCATCGAAATCAAGGATCACCACGTTCAGTTTCTGATCCAGTTCAACGATTTCACTTGGGTGAGAAATGCGTCCCCATGAAAGGTCGGTAATGTGGATTAAACCGTCAACACCACCAAGGTCCATGAATACACCGTATGATGTAACGTTTTTAACAACTCCTTCAAGTACCTGTCCTTTTTCAAGTTTAGCAATAATTTCTTTCTTCTGTTGTTCCAGTTCGGCTTCGATAAGCGCTTTGTGTGAAACAACAACGTTACGGTATTCGTGATTGATTTTAACCACTTTGAATTCCATGGTTTTACCAACGTATACATCGTAATCGCGGATAGGCTTAACATCAATCTGTGAACCCGGTAAGAAGGCTTCAATACCGAATACATCTACGATCATACCACCTTTTGTGCGGCATTTGATGTAACCTTTGATGATTTCGTCGTTTTCAAGCGATTCGTTAACACGCTCCCAAGAACGGGTTGCACGCGCTTTTTTGTGCGACAGGATCATCTGGCCTTTTTTATCTTCGAGACTTTCGATGTAAACATCTACTGTGTCACCTACTTTCAGCTCAGGATTGTAACGGAATTCGTTCAAACTAACGATACCGTCTGATTTGTAACCTATGTCAACAACTACTTCGCGTTTGTTTAGTGAAATAACTTTTCCTTCAAGTACTTCTTTTTCTGAAACGGTGTTCAGTGTGTTGTTGTACAGATTTTCCAGGTCGCCTCTTTCTTTTTCAGAATAAGTTTCTGTTCCGCTTTCAAGGCTGGCCCAGTCAAATTCTTCTTCAGCTTTTGCAGCTTCTTTTTTAGCTTTTGGAGCTTCTTTTTTAGCTGCTGGTTTTTCTGTTTCAACTTCGGCAGCTTCTGCAACCGGAGCTTCTTCTACTACCTCTTCAGCAGCAGGAGTTTCTTCTTTTACTGCTTCCGCAGCTTTGATTTCTTCCTGAACCGGAGTTTCTTGTACTTCCTGCTCAAGATTTTCTTTTTTTTCTTCAGTCATGTAATTCTTAATAAATTAATGAGTTAGACATTATATTGTTTTTAAATCGCGCGCAAAAATAGAACTTAATTCAGTATTCACAAAGGATTTACTCTATTTTATTGATTTTGAGCGAAAATGTTACCAAATTCTTGTTATGAATCCGGATTCTCTGGCTAGGAAACTTAATTTGGGGCTTCTAGGTTAAGCAAAAATAGTACATTTGTCTGTGACTTTCAGCTTAAATGTTGAGTTAATCCAAAAAGAACAAAATCAGATAGAACAGCTAAAATATACAATATGAAAGGCATCATTCTCGCAGGTGGTTCAGGCACACGGCTTTACCCGATAACCCGATCAATTTCAAAACAAATTATTCCGGTGTACGACAAACCGATGATCTATTATCCTTTGTCGGTTTTAATGCTGGCCGGGATTCGTGAGATCCTGATCATCTCGACACCAACTGATATAGGTTTGTATGAAAATTTATTTGGCGACGGCTCACAATTGGGACTGAAACTTTCGTATGTGGTTCAACCTTCGCCCGATGGATTGGCGCAGGCTTTTATTTTAGGCGAAGAATTTATTGGCGACGATAGCGTTTGCATGATCCTTGGCGATAATATTTTCTACGGCTATAATTTCAGGGGAGTGCTTGAAGATGCAGCCAACCTGGAAGACGGAGCAATCGTTTTCGGTTACTACGTGAACGATCCGGATCGTTACGGAGTAGTTGAGTTTGATGAAACCGGGAAGGTGATCAGTATTGAAGAAAAACCGGAACAACCAAAATCAAATTATGCCGTTACCGGGTTGTATTTTTATTCGAACGATGTGGTGCAAAAAGCCAAAAACCTGAAGCCATCAAAACGTGGTGAGCTGGAAATTACCGACCTCAACCGTTTGTATCTGGAAGAAGAAAGGTTGAATGTAAAACTATTGGGACGTGGTTTCGCCTGGCTCGATACCGGTACACACGATAGTTTATTGCAGGCTTCGAATTATGTGGCAACCATCGAACAACGTCAGGGATTAAAAGTTTCGTGCATCGAGGAAATTGCCTTTAAAAAAGGATTTATTTCGAAAGAACAGTTAATAGAACTGGCACAACCGCTAAGTAAAAATCAATATGGCCAATACTTGTTGAAGTTGGCTGAAAAACAAATATTTTCTTTTTAAGTAGATGAAGATTATTGAAACGGGCCTTCCAGGTTTGGTGGTAATTGAACCAAGGGTTTTTGAAGATGACAGGGGCTATTTTTTTGAAACGTATCAGTTGCAACGATATACTGAAGCGGATATCAATACCATTTTTATTCAGGACAATGAGTCGAAATCGGTGAAAGGAGTCGTTCGTGGACTGCATTATCAACTGGGTGAAGCTGCGCAGGCAAAACTTGTACGCGTGGTGCAGGGCAGTGTTTTCGATGTTGCGGTTGATCTAAGAAAAGGATCGCCGACTTTTGGAAAATGGTTTGGCCTTGAGCTGAGTGAGAATAATAAGAAACAGTTATTTGTTCCCCGCGGATTTGCTCACGGATTCTCGGTATTGAGCGAAACAGCTATTTTTACCTACAAATGCGATAATGCCTACGACAAAAGCGCTGAGCGTTCGATTAATCCTTTCGATTCGCAATTAGCAATCGACTGGATGATTGATAAAAGCCAGACTATTGTTTCAGAAAAAGATATGATCGCACCCTCGTTTGATGAGGCAGAAATGAATTTCAACTTTTAAGATGCAGATATTAGTTACTGGTGCATACGGACAGCTTGGAAGCGAGATTAACGAGCTGGTGAGTAATTATCCGGATTGGAAATTCTTATTTACCGATGTCGATTCGCTGGACATTACCAGTGAAGCGGCTGTTGAAAATTACCTTTCGACAAACAAGGTTGATGTTGTGGTAAACTGTGCTGCCTACACTGCGGTCGACAAAGCTGAATCAGATCAGGAAACGGCACATCTTGTAAATGCAATTGCTCCAAAAATCCTGGCTAAAAAATGCCAGGAGGCGGGTGCAAAACTAATTCATGTTTCAACCGATTATGTGTTTGCCGGCGACGCGTGTACTCCCTACTCTGAAACGGATAAAACCGATCCTCAAGGTGCCTACGGCCTTACAAAACTCGATGGCGAAAATTTCGTTTTGGCTGAAAATCCGGAGGCAGTTATTATTCGTACTTCGTGGTTGTACTCTTCGTTTGGAAACAATTTCGTAAAAACGATGCTTCGTCTCGGAAAAGAGAAGGAGCAGCTCGGCGTTGTATTCGACCAGGTGGGAACACCAACTTATGCAGCCGATTTGGCAGCAGCCATTCTTCACATCGTAAAAAAGTACGAAATAAAGAACTCGGATTTTATTCCCGGAATTTACCACTATTCGAATGAAGGAGTAGCCAGCTGGTTCGATTTTGCTTTAGCTATTTTCGAATTTTCAGGCATCAAGATAAAAGTGAATCCGGTGCTGAGCGATCAGTTTCCTACGCCAACCAAACGTCCTCATTTCAGTGTGTTGAATAAGTTGAAAATTAAGAATAATTTTGATATTGAAATACCCTACTGGAAGGACAGTTTACAGGTTTGTTTGAAGAAATTGATGGAATAATTTTTTATTTTGTAGGATCGTTTTTCTCTAAAAATGTTGAGATGTTGACAAAAACAAAAATACTGGCAGAACTGGAAAAATTCCCTGATGAATTTTCGATCGACGAATTGGTTGAACGACTGATTCTGATTGAAAAGATTGAAACGGGAATCCAGCAGTCAGAGAATAATCAAATTGTTTCGGAAGCAGAAATCGATTACGAGATTAAAAAATGGTTCAAATAAACTGGACTATACAGGCGAAAAATGATTTGAAAAATATTTTTGAGTTCATAGCTAAGGATTCAGCGAATTATGCCCGTATTCACGTTATGAAGATCAGAAAGCTTAAGGAAGTTTTAAAAACACATCCCACTATTGGAATAGTTGTTGACGAGATTGATGAGCCGCAGATTCGTGAACTGATTTATTGAAATTACAGAATTATATACAAACTGGTATCAGAAAAAAGAATTGATATACTTACAATTCATCATTCTGCCAGAGACCTGACAAGAAGAGAAATCAAATAATAAAAGCATAATAATGGATAACCAGGAATTAATGGAAGTAAGAGCGAAAGCGCAGGAATGGCTTTCGGATACATACGATGCTGAAACCCGTGCACAGGTGCAGGCTTTGCTCGATGCTGAGGACCCAAGCGAATTGATCGATTCGTTTTACCGAAGCCTTGAGTTCGGAACCGGCGGACTTCGTGGCATTATGGGCGTTGGAACCAACCGCATGAATATTTATACCGTTGGTGCGGCTACTCAGGGTTTGAGCAATTATTTGAAAGTGAATTTTGCCGATCTTGATGAGATTAAAGTGGCCATTGGTCACGATTGTCGCAACAACAGCCGCCTGTTTGCCGAAACCAGCGCAAAGATTTTTGCAGCCAATGGCATTAAAGCCTATTTATTTGACGACTTGCGTCCAACTCCGGAGCTTTCTTACGCTATTCGCGAGTTGGGGTGCCAAAGTGGAATTATCCTGACTGCTTCGCACAACCCAAAAGAATACAACGGTTATAAAGCCTACTGGGACGATGGATCACAGATTGTAGCTCCGCACGATGTAAATATTGTGAACGAGGTCGCCAAAATCAAACCCGAGGATATTAAATTCGACGGACCGGATGAGTTGATCGAGATCATGGGCGAGGAAATGGATAAGAATTTTCTGGCCGAGGTAAAAAAAGTGTCGATTTCTCCTGATGTGGTGGAGCGCCACAAAGACATAAAAATTATTTACACACCGATTCACGGTACCGGAGTAAAACTGATTCCGGCCGCTTTGCGCGAATTTGGTTTTACAAACATCATTAACATTCCTGAACAGGATGTAGTAAGCGGTGATTTCCCGACAGTAATTTCTCCTAATCCGGAAGAACCTGCTGCCATGGAAATGGCAACTAAAAAAGCTGCTGAAATTGATGCCGATGTTGTGATGGCTTCCGACCCTGATTCTGACCGGATTGGAGTGGCTGTTAAAAACGATAAAGGTGAATACGTAATCATAAACGGTAACCAAACTGCCCTGCTTTTCTTCTATTACATTATTGTGAACATGAAGAAAGAGGGCAAACTGAAAGGCAATGAGTTTGTGGTGAAAACCATCGTTTCAACAGAAATGATTGCCGAAGTTGCCCGTAGGAACAACATTGAATACTACGATGTATATACCGGTTTCAAATTTATTGCTGAAGTAATTCGCGATAACGAAGGCAAGAAAAAATACATCGGCGGTGGTGAAGAAAGCTTTGGTTTTATGCCTTCTGATTTTGTTCGTGATAAGGACGCAGTTTCTGCATGTGCGCTAATGGCCGAGATCACTGCATGGGCAATCGATCAGGGAAAAACACTTTACGAATTGCTGCAGGATATTTACCTGGAATATGGTTACTCGCGCGAGAAAATGAAATATGTGGTTCGCAAAGGAAAATCAGGTGCAGAAGAAATTCAGCAGATCATGACGAAATTCCGCAACGATCCGCCAAAAGAACTTGGAGGTTCACCAATGGAATGGGTAAAAGATTATTCAACCTTGGTAGCCAAAAATCTGATTACTGGCGAAGAGAAAGCGATCGATCAAAAGATTACTTCCAATGTACTTCAGTTTTTCACCCAGGACGGCACAAAAATTTCGGTACGTCCTTCAGGAACAGAGCCAAAAATCAAGTTTTATTTCGAAGTTGCAGGAACAGTAAATTCCCGCAGTGATTTTGATGCAGCCGAGCAAAAAGCCGATGAAAAGATCGATGCCATTATGGACGAACTTGGTTTGTAATCAAAAAGCCATTACTTTGAAATTGAATTTTAAAAAATAATAAGGTGGCCGGATTTTGCCGGTCACCCTTTTCATAACCAATAAACAACTAAATCATGAAAAATCTGTTTTTTGCATTTATTCTACTTTTTGTTGCCTCCATGGCCATGGCGCAGGAAGAATTGATGAAAATGAAACCTGAAATGACCGAGATCTGGGATCCGGAGGTTCCGGTTATTACTCCCGGAGAAACTCCTGCTGATGCGCCTTCCGATGCCATTGTTTTGTTCGATGGTACTGATCTTGGCCGAGAGTGGACCAACGCTGAAGGCGGAGAGCCAGGCTGGACTGTGTCAGACGAATGCGTAACGGTTAAGGCCGGAACAGGCATTATAAAAACCAAACGTGTTTTCGAAGATTTCCAGTTACACATTGAATGGCGTACACCTTCAGAAGTAAAAGGTGAAAGCCAGGGTAGGGGTAACAGTGGTATTTTCCTGCAGGGATTGTACGAAGTACAGGTTCTGGATAATTACAATAACCGTACATACAGAAACGGCCAGGCCGGAAGTTTGTACAAACAATACGCTCCGCTTGTAAATGCCTGTAAAGGCCCCGGTGAGTGGCAGGTTTACGACATTATCTACACCGCACCACGTTTTAACGATGATGGTACTTTTTTTACACCGCCAACGGTTACTGTGCTTCAAAACGGTGTACTGGTTCAAAATAACGTGAAACTTCGTGGTCCGACAGAATACATCGGAATTCCGGAATATACGGTAAAACCTCACGGCCCAAAGAGCCTTGAGCTGCAGGATCATGGAAATCCGGTTAGTTACCGGAATATCTGGATCAGGGAATTGTAAGCGATTTTTATCAATATAGTTTATTCACCGGGTGACTTTGAAATGTTTCAGCAAGTCATCCGGTGAGTTTTTTTTAGAGAGCTTCCGTTATCGCGCTAAACGCTTGGTTTTAGTGTGATTCAGAAAATCAAACGTTTTATTAATGCCGACATACATCAGTGTATCTTCTTCCACAAAACTCACGGTTTTACGGTAGTCTTTCAGAAAGTTTTCGAGGAAGGGCGATGTCTTAATAGGCCTTCTAAAATCCATGGCCTGCGCTGCATTGTACAATTCTATAGCCAGAATCTTTTCTGTGTTTAGTGCCACTTTTAAAGCTTTTGTAGCGGCATTCCCACCCATACTCACATGGTCTTCCTGTTCGTTCGATGATGGAATTGAATCCACAGAAGCCGGCGTACACAACTGCTTGTTCTGGCTTACGATAGAAGCCGCTGCATATTGCGGGATCATAAATCCTGAGTTCAGTCCCGGGTTGGCCACAAGAAATTCCGGAAGTCCACGTTCTCCGGCAATTAAGCGGTAAGTTCTTCTTTCCGAGATGCTTCCGAGTTCGCTAAGTGCCATGGCCAGGAAATCAAGCGAGAGTGCCAGTGGTTCGCCATGGAAATTACCACCCGAGATGATCAGGTCTTCATCCGGAAATACAGTTGGATTGTCGGTTACCGAATTGATCTCGGTTTCAATAACCTTCGAAACGTATTTCACTGCATCCTTTACTGCACCGTGCACCTGAGGAATACAGCGGAAAGAATAAGGATCCTGAATATGTTCTTTATGCCGGGCCTGCATTTCGCTGCCGGCCAGTACATGTCTGAAGTTTTTGGCTGTTTCAGTTTGTCCTTTATGAGGCCTGATTCGTTGAATATTCTCCGAAAAAGGTTCGATCAGTCCATCAAAAGCATCTAGCGAAAGGGCTCCGATAATATCTCCCTGATCGATAATCCGGAAAGTTTTCAAAAGCGTGTATACTGCATGAGCACTCATAAACTGTGTGCCATTCAACAAGGCTAATCCTTCTTTGGCGCCCAATTTTACCGGTTGCCACCCGAATTTCTCCAGAACTTTTTCAGATGTTGTTTTTTGTCCCTCAAAATTTACTTCTCCCAAACCGAGCAAGGGCAGGAACAACATGGCCAATGGTGCCAGATCGCCGCTGGCTCCAAGAGATCCCTGTTCGCGAACGATCGGTAAAATGTTATTATTGAAAAGATCGAGAATGCGCTGAACGGTGATCAGCTGAACGGCTGAATTTCCTTTTGAAAGTGCATGAGCTTTTAATAAAAGCATCAGTTTTACAACGTCGGCCGGAACTTCCGGGCCAACATTACAGGCGTGCGACACCACCAGGTTTTCCTGTAGTTTACTGAGGTCCTCTTTTGAAATTTCAATGTCGCAAAGTGCACCAAACCCAGTGTTAATGCCGTAAAGTGGTTTTTCAGCACGCTCGAGTTTCTGATCGAGGTATTTCTTGCTTTTTTGTATCAGTTCGATGGAAATATCGGAAAGAACCAGTTTTACATCGTTCTCTAATATATCCTGAATTATTGAATAGGTGAGATTGTTCGGAGTGATTTCGAAAATGCGTTTTGCCATAATTTTAAAGGCTGAATGATAAATGTTGGAATTTAAATTACTCAAATACAGAAGTTTGCATCAAATAAGATTGTGAGAATTTTGATGCAGAGAGGAATAGCATTTCAGGGGAAGCGAACATCGCCTCCCAATACTTTTGCTGCCCTGTTTAGAATTGAGTTATTCATTCTATCATTTTATCGCAAGATCGATCAGATTGAACTTTTAAGAAAGGATTTTTATCAGTTCTTCAGAACTTACCAGCTGTTGTTCACCGCTTTTCATGTTTTTTAAAGTGAACTTTTTAGCGGTTATTTCATTATCGCCGGCCAGAATCACATAAGGAATATTTTTCCTGTTGGCATAATTCATCTGCTTTTTCATTTTGGCGCTTTCCGGGAAAATTTCGGCATTAACACCGGCTTTCCGCAGTTCGCTAAGAACAGGTAAACAATAGGCTTCTTCTTTTTCGCCGAAGTTGGCAAAGAGTGCCTTTGTAGTTTCCAGCGATTCTTCTGGGAAAAGATCGAGCTGGGTAAGTACATCGTAAATCCGCTCGGCACCAAATGAAACTCCAACACCCGAAACATCAGGCATACCAAAAATGCCGGTCAGGTCGTCGTAGCGGCCACCTCCGCAAATACTGCCAATTTGTACATCTTTCGATTTTACCTCGAAAATAGCGCCGGTGTAATAATTTAATCCACGGGCCAGCGTCAAATCAAGTTCCACTTCGGTTTTCAAATCGAAGTTTTCAATGTAGGCAAACAAAGTCTGCATTTCAGAAATACCTTTTGCTCCAACTTCAGTAGTTCCGATAACCGTAGCAATTTGTTCCAGTTTTTCTGCTGTGCTGCCTTCGAGTTTTAAAATTGGCTGCAGTTTTTCAACTGCAGTTTCCGAAATACCTTTTTCAAGCATTTCAGCATTTACTTTTTCAAGCCCGATTTTATCCAGCTTGTCGATGGCAACCGTGATGTCAACAATTCGATCGGCTTCGCCGATAGCTTCGGCAATTCCGGCGAGTATTTTACGGTTGTTGATTTTAACTACGGTGTTGATCTGTAGTCGTTCGAATACATTGTCGATGATCTGAACCAGTTCCAGTTCGTTGAGCAAACTGTCGCTGCCGATTACATCAACATCGCACTGATAGAACTCTCGGTAACGTCCTTTTTGCGGGCGATCGGCACGCCAAACCGGTTGAATCTGGTAGCGTTTGAAAGGGAAAACAATGTCGTTGCGGTACTGAACCACATAGCGAGCAAAAGGCACAGTCAGGTCGTAGCGCAATCCTTTTTCAGAAAGCTTTGTGGTGAGTTTGTTCGAGTTTTTCTCATCCAGCATTTCCTGTGGCACTTTCGAAATAAAATCTCCCGAATTCAGAATCTTGAACAGCAGTTTATCACCTTCTTCGCCGTACTTTCCCATCAATGTTGATAGGTTTTCCATTGCCGGCGTTTCAATCGGTTGAAATCCGTACAAACGAAAAACGTCTTTGATGGTATCGAAAATATAGTTACGTCTCACCATTTCAACAGGTGAAAAGTCGCGGGTACCTTTGGGTATCGAAGGTTTTTGTGCCATGTTCATTCTAATTTGGGCGCAAAAGTAAGGAAAAAGAACAAAATGAGACGAACGACTTCTTTAAAAGGATGTCATCTTTTGGAAAGAAGACATCCCTCTTCTGACAATTTTTTGTTATTTCGTGCTGAGATTCAAGTAAACAATTATGGAAGATAGCAAGAAAGACGGCCGCTACGGCCGCTTATATAAACAACTTAGTGAGCTGGTAAAGAAAAGCGATAATGCTTCAGCGCGCATGGCAACTATAATTGCCGTGCTTCACCATAAAATGGATTATTTTTTCTGGACTGGCTTTTACCTGATCGCCGATGGTAAAATGACGGTGAATATGTACCAGGGACCTGTTGCCTGCCAGATTCTTGAAAAAGATAAAGGCGTTTGTTGGGCTTCTTATAATCAGCAGAAAACGCTGTTGGTAGAAGACGTACATCAGTTTCCTGATCACATTGCCTGCGATTCACGTTCAAATTCAGAAATAGTTGTGCCGTTCAAAAATAAGGCCGGCGAGATTATCGGTGTGCTGGATATCGACAGCAAAGACCTAGCTTCTTTTTCAGAAGTTGATGCCCGTTGGCTTGAAAAAATTCTGGAGCTGGTTTGGGAATAATTTCGTAGTCAATTTTCTATTACATTTTCTTTTATCCCGGTGCGTTTCAACCAATCGGGATAAGCATTTAATACATACTGCGGAGCATGGGTATACCATCCATAGCCAACTCTTCGTTCGCGGCTGACTTCGGCCATGGAATACAAAAACTTGCTGTTACGATCGCAAAACAATGGTCGCTCGGTTTCCAGTTCATAATAACGTGTCCAGATCGGCGGAGCGGAAGGATCATTTACAACACGCTTGTCTTTTGTAATCGTTGTAAAAGGTGTTTCTTCTGTTGGTGCATCAAACCATTCAATCCGGGTGTTGAAAATCCGCGAATCGGCAAACCATTTCACCGCACCCTGGATGGCGTTTATCACACGCTTATCTGGTTTTTCGAGCTGCATCAGAAAAAAGACAATCGGTACACTTTCGCCATTACAAATTGAAGGCGGCTCGTAAGCCCGCGCCCAGGCAGGTTTTAAAGTAATTTCATCATGCTGCTGGCACCAGGCCGTTAATTTCCACTGGTCGGTGATCTGACAATCCAGAATGCAATCAATTCCTTTTTTATAGGCAGCTTCTAATTGATGTCTTAAAGCTGTTGGCAGAAAAGCAAACTCAGAAGAATCCGCAGCCACTTTTTTCAACAGGTTCATAATTCCCATGTAGGCACCGTCGTTAAAAGTAATGTGCCGGCTGTAATTATCCTGAAGCGGGTAATATTGCGGCCAGCCTCCGTTTTTGTATTGGGCGTCGAGGATAAACTGAAATCCTTTTAAACAGGCTTCTTTGTATTTTTCTATTTTTGTTTGTGAATAAACTTGGGCAAGATAATTCACCTGCGTGTATGAAGTTCCGTTGTCAAAAGTGGTATGAAGCTCATCTTTGGTTTTTAGCAGGCGTTGTTTTTGTTTTTCAGTCAGGATTGCCTGCATATCGTAATTTTTTGGCCATCCTCCGTTTTTGCGCTGGTAGAGCAGCATGTTATCGGCAATTTGAGTGATTTGTGTCGGTTTATACCGTTGCTGATCGGGTAAGGGATCGATAATGTTGTTTTTGCCCTTGATCCGGTACCAGTGGTCGGAACTGCTGGAGAACGGTCGCAGGTCGAAAGCCTTTTCACTGTAATTTTCCTGTGCACTGGAGTTTATTCCAAATGATATGAGCATCAGTATCAAAAGTGTTCTCATCCAGTAGCTTCCAATTTGTGATTATCAAATTTATCAAAATTTTGAACACCTTATCGGAGAATGGCTAATTCATTATTTTATGTGCTTCGGAAGTTCTTTGAGATTGGTTTTAACTAATTATTTGTTTTGAACGATTATAAATTTCTATTGTAAGATCAAACATATTGTAAGAAATACATTGATTTCAATTTGAAGATTTTATATTTAGAAAATTGTTATTTCGAAACTAAAAACCAATAAAAAATGACGAACCAGAGCAACGCCATAAAATTTTACAGTGGCGAACAGATTCCAGTGGAACAACACAAAGTACGTATCGTACAAAAATTATTTTTAAAACCTGTTGAAGAAAGAAAGGCTGCCATGGAAGGGGCCGGTTTTAATACTTTCCTGTTAAATACAAAAGACGTTTTTCTTGACATGTTGACCGATTCTGGTACAAATGCCATGAGCGACAACCAGATTTCATCGATGTTGCAGGCCGACGACGCTTATGCCGGTTCGCAAAGTTTTTATCGCATGGAAGCCGCTGCACGCGAAGTTTTTGGAAAGCATTACGTTTTACCTGTTCACCAGGGCAGGGCTGCCGAAAACATCGTTTCGCAGGCTTTTATCAGTCAAGGCGAAGTAATTCCGATGAACTACCACTTTACAACTACCAAAGAACACATGGAGTTGAACGGTGGTAAAGTGTTAGAGATTTATGCTGATGACGCATTGGATATCAAGAGTTCCAAACAGTTTAAAGGAAACATTGATATTGATAAACTGAATGCTGTTTTTGAAAAATATGGCAAAGAGAAGGTGGCATTTGTGCGTATGGAAGCCTCAACCAACCTCATTGGCGGACAACCTTTCTCGATGCAGAACATGCGCGATGTTCGTGCCGTTTGCGACAAAAACGACACAATGATGGTACTCGATGCCAGTTTGATTGGAGAGAATGCTTTCTTTATTAAACAACGCGAGGAAGAATTTAAAAATGCCGAGATAAAAGATATTTTGCTTGAAATGTGTGGCTATGCCGATTTAGTGTACTTCTCAAGCCGAAAAGTAAGTTCTACTCGTGGTGGTGGCATTCTTACCAATAGTGAAGAACTCTACCTGAAGATGCGCGACCTGCTGGTACTGTACGAAGGATTCCTTACCTACGGTGGTATGTCTGTACGCGAAATAGAAGCTATGGCGGTTGGTTTACTCGAAACCTGCGACGACACCGTTATCAGTCAGTCACCTTCTTTTATCAAATATGCAGTGGATAACCTGGATGCCGCAGGTGTTCCGGTAATTACGCCTGCAGGTGCTTTGGGCTGTCATATCGATGCGATGGGCTTTTTAAGCCATGTACCTCAGGAACAATATCCGGCAGGCGCTTTGGCAGCCGCTCTTTATATTGTTTCAGGTATTCGCGGAATGGAACGCGGAACTGTTTCGAGCGTTCGCGATGAAAACGGCAATGATATACTCGCCGATGTTGAATTATTGCGTCTGGCTTTCCCACGCCGCGTATTTACGCTTTCGCAAACCATGTACGTTATCGACCGTGTAAAATGGTTGTACGATAATCGTGAACTGGTTGGTGGATTGCAGTGGGTGGAAGAACCACCGTTACTGCGTTTCTTTATGGGGCGTTTGGAACCAATTGGCGACTGGACCGAAAAACTGGTAGCAAAATTCAGAGCCGATTTTGGCGATTCGTTATAAATTATTCAATCAATCAATACGGTTCAGAGAGGAGATCAGATTTGGTCTCCTCTTTTTGTTTATTCTTATGAGTTTGTAGTATTATAATTATATTTATCGGACAATGAAAATATGATTCATTCTAAACATGCCAACTTTTAAACTATAGATTATGATTCTACTTGGTTTTATCGGACCTCAGGAACTTATTATGATCCTGATCATTTCATTATTCCTGTTCATTCTACCCATTATTGCTTTAGTCGATATTATTAGAAGCGAGTTCACGGGCAACAATAAAATTGTATGGGTGCTTATTGTTATTTTCTTTAATATTATAGGCTCAATTCTTTATTTTCTGATGGGAAGAAATCAGAAGGTAAAAAACTAAAACATACGATATAACAAACTATTCGCAACATTATGAAAAGTTCATTGCTCTTGCTTTTCGTGTTTCTGACAACTTTGTTACACGCACAGCAAGTTGATCTGGAAAAACTGGATAACTATTTCGAAAAAGCACTTGCCGATTGGGGAACTCCAGGAATGAGTGTGGCGATTGTAAAGGATGGCGAAACAGTATTCAGTAAAGGATATGGATTGATGGAAGTTGGAGAAGACAAACAACCTGACGGAAATTCCCTTTACGCTATCGCTTCAAACTCAAAAGCATTTACATCCTATATTATCGCTCAATTGGTTAATGAAGGTAAGCTGGACTGGGACGACAAAGTGAAAAAATACCTGCCGTATTTCGAGTTGTACGATCCCTGGGTGAGTAATGAAGTGACCATAAAAGATTTGTTGTGCCACCGGGTTGGGCTCGGAACTTTTAGCGGTGATGTCATTTGGTATAAATCCGACCTTACTTCAGAAGAAGTAATCAGGCGAATAAAATACCTCGAACCGGCTTACGATTTCCGCGACGGTTTTGGTTATTCCAATGTAATGTTCATCACTGCCGGCGAAGTCATCAAACAGGTTACCGGCAAAACGTGGGGGCAAAACGTTCAGGAACGTATTCTCGACATTGTTGGAATGGACCGCACCGTTTTTTCATTATCAAAGCTCGATGCAGTTGGGAATTATGCCACTCCGCATGCTTTTGAAAACGATAAGAACATTCCGATTCCTTATACAGATTGGGAAGAAGTTGGTGCCCTGGGTGGCCTGATTTCCTCCGTTAATGATATGGCGAAATGGATGAGTTTCATGATGAGTGCAAAAAGCATTGCCAAAAACCAGCTTTGGAAAATGCAGAACAGTTACGCGGTTAATCGCAACGACCGCAACGATTTTAACATGCATTTTAGCGGTTACGGACTTGGTTGGGGCTTATCGGATTATTACGGGCGTTTGCGTGTTAGCCACACCGGCGGTTACGATGGAATGATCTCGGCAGTAACCATGATACCGGACGAAAAGTTAGGTGTGGTTGTGCTTTCAAACGGAATGAATCCGCCAACAATGGCCGTAACTTATTATGCCTTGAATGCATTTTTGGACGAAGAGGAAAAAGACTGGTCGGCCGAAATGCTTAAGAAAAAGCTGGAGCGCAAGACTAAGGACACCCGTGTTGACGACCGAATGGCGAGTCGCGTTGAAGGAACTACTCCTTCGCTGGAGCTCGAAAAATATGCCGGAACCTATAAAGCTGCTATTTACGGAAATATTGACGTGAAATTGGAAGACGGTTCATTACGCATGTATTTCGAACATTCTCCCGAACTCTCAGCAACTCTGGAACACTGGCATTACGATGTGTGGAAGCTTGACTGGGACAACACGCACGCCTGGTTTAATTTCGGAACGGTTAAATTCAATATGGATAATAACCTGAAAATAACCGGAATGGAGTTCGATGTGCCAAACGACGATATCTTTTTCGAAGAACTTAAACCTGTACGAATCGAATAATTTCCGCAGACTGATAATGAAACTGAGTTGAGACTGATATTAACGGGCGCATGATTCGTATTTTTTGCTGATTTCGCTGTATATTGTTCAGTAAATCAATAAAATTAATCGTACCGTGAAATCTCGAGGCGTTTTATTTCTGATCGCTATTCTTTATTTATCATTGACACAATCGCAGGCACAGGTCACTTATCAACCAAAAAATAGTGATGGCTTTTCAATTGGATCATACGGAAGGGTAGGAGTAGACTGGAGTTTTGAAAATGGTGGCTCCATTGGCCGGCGACTAAACCTGAATAACATGGGAAGCATCGGTGGCCGGATGGAAGAGCAGGATTACCTGGAAGTGGCTCCTATATTTCTTTTTAAGCCGTTTAAAGCGGATGATCCAACACAGATAAAAGTGCAGACGCGACTATCGGTGTATTCAAGGAGCCTGGCACTTTTCGGAAACTCTTCAACCAGTAGCCTTGGCGGATTAACCATAGCTTTGCCCGAAATTTACGCCGAAGCCAGTAATATTAACGGAAAAGACCTGACACTTTGGATTGGTTCGCGTTTTGACAGGAAAGGCGAAGTTCAAATTGCCGACCATTTTTATTTTGATGACCATTCTGGACAGGGATTTGGAATCGGAATTAAAAACACGCGTTTCAGTTCGATCTTTGTTTCATCCACTGACACTACTTCGGATGTTCCTCCATATTTCTTTTTAAACATTGGCGATGGAGTTGCCAATATTGCACTGCGTCAAAGGGTGGTGTTTGTGCTCGAACAGGATATAGATATTTCGGAAAGCAGTGTTCTGACCGGGATGTTCGAATACCACCGAATGGGAGATGTACAAAACGATGAAGTACCTACTCCGTATGACGAGGAATCAGGCATAATTTTAAATTATCCTTCGGATTACGGGCTTGTTTTTGGCTTGAAATGGAATACATCTATCAGTAAAACCGATCCTGTTGCTTTTAATCATTTTAGCGTTCGCTATGGTACACGTTTGGCCAATGGCGGCGATGGTGGTCATTCAAAAACCTGGATGACTTTCGGGGCTCCCGATCTGGAAAAACTGAACTTTGCTGGCGCATATTCCTTATCGCTGGTTGATGAGGTCAAATTCGATTTAAATGAAAACAACAACCTGAACGCTTATCTGATCTATACACAAAGTAAAGGAGCCGCTGACAGCAATGGAAAAGCCAAGACTTACCTGGGCCGGGAAATCTATAACCGGAAAAAGGATTTTTCGGTTGGCTTTCGGGAAACATATTTTGTCAATCCTAAGTTTCACTTTTTAAGTGAGTTGCATTACAGCATGCGAAAGGATGGGGAAGATGATACGTATTCGTTTCAAAAGATAAGCCTGGCACCAACGTTTGTTCCAACCGGGATGAAAAGTACCGGCGCACGACCGCATTTCCGCTTTGTGTGTTCGGTGGCTCATTATAACAACGCTGCAAAGGAAAATTTGTATTCTCCCTATCTTCAGTTTGTCGGCAAAAAAAACTGGGGTTACTATTTTGGTGTTAAAATGGAATGGTGGATTTAAAACCTGTTTTCAACACTTTTAAATTTTAAAAACTACAGTTACAGATACTTTATGCTCCGATTTGTTAGCTTTGCTAAGTCATGGAAACAAAACGTTTAAATAAGGCCATTTCAGAAACAGGATTTTGTTCGCGAAGGGAAGCCGATCGCCTGATAGAAGCCGGAAAAGTAAAGGTGAACGGGACTGTTGCAGGTCTTGGAGTTCAGGTTACACGAACCGACAAAATAGAGGTAGAAGGTAAATTAATCACGAAAGAAGTTGAGAATATTTACCTGGCCTTTAATAAACCGGTCGGGATTATTTGCACAACGGATACTTCCATTCGCGATAATATCATCGATTTCATAAAATTTCCGGAACGTATATTCCCAATTGGCAGACTTGACAAACCAAGTGAAGGTTTGATTTTTCTGACCAACGACGGAGATATCGTAAACAAAGTATTGCGTTCGGGTAATAATCACGAAAAGGAATATATTGTAAGTGTAAACCGGAAAGTCACCCAGACTTTTGTTCGTCAAATGTCGGAAGGAGTACCAATTCTTGAAACGGTTACAAAAAAATGCAAGGTTGAACGCATCAGCGATTATACCTTCAGAATAGTTTTAACACAAGGATTAAACCGGCAAATCAGAAGAATGTGTTCTTACCTGGGCTACGAAGTTACCCGGCTGCAACGTGTTCGAATTATGAATATAAATCTCGACGGCATTAATGTGGGTGAATATCGACATTTTACTGCCAGCGAAACCGAAGAAATTAATCGTTTGGTGGCGAATTCCGACAAAACAATGGATGCGTCATTCGATTAAAACGTACACGAGCTATCGGTTCCCTTAACTTTTTAAAGCCGATTCTTTATTGTAAAGAACCGCTAAACCGATGTAACCTAAATTTGTTGTATTTTCGGGTGTTAAAATCAGAAATCAATACATGAAACTCAGTCCTCGGATACAATTTCTAGTAAAAAACGGATTAAAAGGCCTTGCCTGGATGGCAGTGTTGCTGGCTTTTTATTTTCTTTTTAGGGAATTGGTGTTGTCGCATGCCCCCGATGAGTGGATCGCCCGATTCTATGCACGACCAGGTGTTATTTACCTGATTTATGCAGCATCCGAGTTCTTCTTTGGAATTATCCCACCTGAATTGTTTATGATCTGGGCCATTAACAAAGCGGATGCCCTGCACTATTTGTATAACCTGGCTTTTTTTGCTGTGGTTTCTTATTTAATGGGGTACCTGAATTTTCTGATTGGCCAATTCCTGAATAAGAATGAAACGTTCAATATCTGGAAAAAGAAGGTGTTAAAAGACCCCGAAAAGCAGGTTCGAAAATACGGCATTTTCCTGATTATTGTAGCCGCTCTCACGCCACTTCCCTGGTCAGCAGTCAGCCTTCTTATTGGCTCGGCCGGATATCCTTCGAAACGCTACCTGAAATATGCCTTGTTTCGCTTTCTGCGTTTTGCGGTTTACGGTTACATTGTTTATCAAACCCATCAGATTTAAGTTCTGTACATCCTAATCTTGTACTAATTATCCCCGGCCACAAAACATCCAGACCCATGTTTTGTTATTTTCAATAAAGGAGAATCATGAAAGCGATAGCTCTATTCTTATTTATTTTTATTTCATTGACAGGCATGGCAAAGAATCTGGAAAAGGCCACATTGGGTGGTGGGTGTTTTTGGTGTACAGAAGCGGTTTACCTCGAGCTAAAAGGAGTGGTTGATGTAAAACCCGGATACAGTGGCGGGGATGTAAAGAATCCGAGTTACAAAGAAGTTTGTACGGGAACAACGGGGCATGCTGAGGTAGTGCAAATCACTTTCGATCCGGAAGTGGTGAGTTACAGCGAAATTCTGGAGGTGTTTTTTATGACACACGACCCGACAACCTTAAATCGCCAGGGAAATGATGTGGGAACACAATACCGTTCCGTCATTTTTTATCACAACGAAAAGCAAAAGGAAGTTGCTGAAAAAGTGATCATACTTTTCAAAGATGAGCAAGTTTACGATAAACCAATTGTAACCGAGGTGGCTCCGTTTGATACTTTTTATGTGGCCGAAGATTATCACCTGAACTACTACAACAGGAACAAATCGCAGGGCTACTGTCAGTTCATTATAACGCCGAAACTCGAAAAGTTCAGAAAGATCTTTAAAGACCAGTTAAAAAATCAACATTAATCGATAAAGTATGAAGTACATATTCTTAATGTTCCTTTTGCTGGTTGTAACCGGAATTGTGAATGCTCAGGATCAGCGCGAATTTTCCTACACCGAGGGGGACACTACTTACACCATGAAACGTTATGTTTTTATGTTGCTCAACAAGGGAGAAACCCGAAGTCAGGATTCTGTTGAAGCAGCTAAAATACAGGAACAACATTTGGCGCATTTGAATACACTGGCCGAATCGGGTAAACTAATTGTTGCCGGGCCATTTGATGGCGGTGGCGATCATCGTGGCTTGCTGATCTTCGACGTGGAAACCGTGGATGAGGCACTCAAACTGGAAGCAGAAGATCCGGCAGTTAAAAAAGGCCGCTTAAGTATGGAAGCATTTTATTGGTGGGGAGCTAAAGGAACAGTTATTAAGTAAGTTCAGAGTTTAAAGTTCAGGGTTCAGAGAACAGTCGCAGTATTCAGTCGCAGTCGCAGATTCAAGAATATTTAAGTATAATAGCATTCAGGCATTTCAGCATTCAATCCCTCAATCCTTCATTCCTTCAGTTGGCAGTAGGCAAAGTTGCAGTAGGCAAACACAGTCTCTGAGTTAAGCCTCAATAATCAGAAGCGATTTAAGCATTCTGGCATTAAAGCATTTACGCATTCGATTGTTCACTCCTTCAATTTGACACTCCATCAAACCTTCAGTCCTTCAATTCTCACACGAGTCTTCTTCCAAACGGAGTCAAAGCCAGTGAAGCCATTTTAAAGTGTTGTCGCGCCCACGGAATTCCGATGATGGTGATTCCCAGCAGCAATCCAAACAAAACGTGGGTCAGCATGATCCAGATACCGCCAATAAAAAACCAAAGAATATTCATGATGGTTGATAAACAGCCCGGAGCATAATCCATGTATTCAATTTTCTGACCAAAGGGCCAAAGGGCCAATACACCAAGTTTGAACGATTGAATACCAAACGGAATACCTACCATTGTAACACAAAGTGCCAGGCCGGCCAGCATGTATTCCAGAAAAATGGCGAAACCACCAAAAACCAGCCAGATAATATTACCTAGAAATTTCATTCAGCAAGAATAATGTTGCGTTTTTACTTCTGCGATTCTACGTTCAGATTTTTTGTGTGCAGGCAATGTTCCGCTCTGTTGTACATATACAGGCGGGTAATCACTGCAGCTGTAATTGTAATAATTAAAATTAACATCTTGTTTTCTTTTTATGGCTTTAATGGTTTTAAAATTACTTCTAAATCGGAACAACTTTCAAATTAATAAGACGAACGAAACTATTTTCTAGGTAAACAGAGGATACTTGGGTGCAAACTTATTTGGAAGCATTTTTGGGCTTTCTTCCGTTCATTAAAGTTATTATTTTTAGGCCAAAAGTTTTAGTAATGATCAGGCAAAAAGAGATTACACTTCCACGGTTTCGAAGAGGTTACCATTTAATTACCCGGATGATAGAAGATGAACTACCGGAGCTGCCCGAACAAGGCCTGTTGCACATTCTGGTGAAGCACACTTCGGCGGGAATTACCATCAACGAAAATGCCGATCCAACAGTGCGGACCGACTTCGAGAATTTTATTAATAAAATGATCCCTGAAGATGATCCGGTTTATATTCATACTTATGAAGGGAGCGACGATATGCCTGCACATTTAAAATCTTCGGTAATTGGTGCAGAAGTAACTATTCCTATTACCAATCACCGTTTAAATTTGGGAACCTGGCAGGGGATTTATTTTTGTGAGTTTCGCGATTATGGGGGTAGCCGTCGGATAGTGCTGACCGTGTACAGCTAAGAAATAACCCTTATTCTTTACTTAGCCACTACCCAGCCGTAATCAACATATTCCCAGCTAAATTGGTCGCCTGAAACATCGATCTTCACAAAACCTTCTTCCATGCCAAAATTAGGCCCGGTCCACCACTGTGCTGAAATTGCTCCTCCGGTAATGTAATGAATACCATTGTATTCAATGTCCTCCAAAAAGTGAAGATGTCCTTGCAATACCAGCTTTGTATTGTATTGTTCCAGGATTTTGATAACATCGTGGGCGTTGGTAACGATCGTGTTTTCCAACATGCCTTGTGTGGGGCTTTCCATAATTTGAGAACCGATACTTAGCAATGGAATATGAATGGAAACGACCACCGGTTTTTCTTTTCCATTCCTTTCGAGATCATTTTTCAACCACTTGAGCTGCTCAACGTCGACATGACCATAATAGTGACGGTCGTCGGTGAATCCGATTCCGTCGAGAACAACAAAGTGCCAGTTTTTATGATCGAATGAGTAATACCTTTTAGCAATCCGTTTTTCATAAAATTTTTTCCCGTATTCCGGATGATTCGGATCAACTCCGCTTTTTTTGTACAGACCGAAAACATCGTGGTTGCCTATTGTCGAGTACAACGGCATAGTAAGTTTTTCTATGGTTGAGCTGAAGAGGTGAAATGCACTGTCGCTTTTTTCATATGTTTGGGCAATTGCATCCATTATATTATCACCGCCGGTTAAAACAAAATCGGGCGCCAGTTTGTTGATGCTGTCGATTGCCTGAGAAAACCCTTCAACGGCATTATATTCTTCGGTTAAATGAATGTCAGTAACAAAGACGAAGGAGAAAGTGTCGCTTTCTTGTATGGTATCTGTTGTTTGTTTTGCTTGGGAATGCGAAATAAATAGAATAGTTAATATGCTGATTAATAGTGTTTTTAGTGCTTTCATTTATTTTGAATTATTCATTGTTTGTGCGAATATACAGTGATGCTATAAATCCGATGGTAAATAACAATAAAATTATAATTAATCTTTAAATTTGTTTTCGGATTAATAAAGAGTGAATAACAAATAATTGTTCATTACGAGTTAATCCATTACTTTTTAAAACGACTAAAGGTAAAATTTAAAAATAAGCAATTCAGAAGAAATGAAAATTGAAGTCACACAATACACCCAGGAAGAACTGGAAGAAGAAGGCGTATTTGACTGGCCAATTTGGGAGAGGGATGAAGAGAAATTTGATTGGTATTACGGTCAGACAGAGTTGTGCTATATTCTGGAAGGTGAAGTTACGATTACTACTGAATTCGAATCGATCACAATTAAGGCAGGCGATTTTGTGACTTTTCCCAAAGGCCTCGAGTGTGTCTGGGACATTCAATCTGCCATAAAAAAGCACTATTCATTCGAATAGTTATTGTTGTTTTAAAATTTTTTACAAAGTTTGCATAGAAAACAGAACTTATTTACAATTCTATGCGAAAAATTATCTTTTTACTAGCCGGTATTTTACTTACCAATCTGGTTTTTGCTCAGGAAACTGAAGCCGAGAAGGAAAAACGTATGCAATGGTTTGAAGATGCCAAGTTGGGCATATTTATTCATTGGGGCATTTATTCGGTAAATGGAATCGACGAAAGTTGGTCGTTTTTTAACGATTATATTTCGTACGACGATTACATGAAACAATTAAATGGTTTTACTGCCAGTAAGTACGATCCGGCAGCCTGGGCAAAACTGATTGCCGAAAGTGGTGCCAAATATTCGGTGCTTACCACCAAACACCACGATGGTGTTGCGCTTTGGGATACGCATTGCGGCGATTTAAGCGTTGTGAAAAAGACACCTGCCGGTAAAGATCTGGTAGCTCCCTTTGTAAAAGAACTGCGTAAAAACGATGTAAAAGTGGGTTTGTATTATTCGCTTTTAGATTGGTCGCACCCTGATTATCCGAACAAAACACGAGAGATAAAACGCTACAAGGAGGATTCAGTAAAATGGAATCGCTTTGTGGATTTTAACTTTTGCCAGTTGGAAGAATTATCGAAACAATTCAAGCCCGACCTGTATTGGTTTGATGGCGACTGGGAGCAATCGGCAAAAAAATGGAAAGCCAAAGAACTGAGTGAGGACCTGCGAAAATGGAATAAAAATGTTATTCTGAACAGCCGTATTCAGGGCTATGGCGATTACGCCACACCTGAACAGGGACTTCCCGTTACTCGTCCCGACAGCCGCTACTGGGAGCTGTGTATGACCACAAACGATAGCTGGGGTTACCAACACAACGATCACAATTACAAAACACCGAACCAGATCATCCGCATTTTAGTGGAAACGATTAATAAAGGCGGAAACCTGTTGCTCGATATCGGTCCGAAATCGGATGGAACAATTCCTGAAGAACAGGTGACTATTTTGAAAGAACTTGGCCGCTGGACCAATAAACATGCCGAGGCGATTTACGGAACCCGCGCGGGAATTCCATACGAGCATTTCTATGGACCAACAGCTTTGAATCAAAAGGGAGATATCCTGTATTTGTATGTTCCGCACAAACCCAACGGGCCACTGATGTTGAAGGGAATCAAGAACAAGATCAACCGCATGTGGGTGGTTGGTAACGGTACAAAATTGAACTGGGACGTTAAAATGAAACAATACTGGAGTGCTGTTCCCGGAATTGTGTACATCGATGTGCCCGAGAAAGTGCTCGATCCGGAAGTGACGGTAATCGCCGTTTTACTCGACGGAAAAGTTGATCTCTACCGCGAACACGGTCAGGTGATCGAAAGCAACTAAAAAAATGATAAAGGATTCCATCCGTCATTTGCCGGATGGAATCCTTTATCAACGTCCCAAACGGTTTCTAAAGCTCACACACTTTTTCTACTTCGTTGGAGCTTAAATACCACAAATAACCACTTACATTTTTTAACCCGGTATCTTTCAGGGTTTGGGCATAGCGCTCGATTTGCCGGTTGTATTTTGTCGGGATTTTTTCACCCGTTTTGTAATCCACCACAACCGCTGAATCACCCGAGATCATAATTCGGTCGGGGCGAAGAAGCGTTGAATTACTCAACAAATCGTGCTCGTTCAACACCTCAAAAGAGCCGTCGAACCACGATTTAACGGTATCTAGTTGAAGATTTTTACTTATGGATTGTTCAATGGTTCGGTATTCTTCGTCGTTTATTTTTCCTGCTTTTAATGCCTGCAAACACGCCGGGGCAACATCTTCCGATGTTTCAATTGCCGACAGTATTTCATGAATAATTTTCCCGATATTCTTTTCCGAATGTTGTTTGTCGCTTTCCAACAAAAAGTCTTCGCCACTCAGGCGCAGCTTTATGCGTTCCGAAAAATCGTTGAAGGCATATTTGCCAATTAACAAGGTCTGGTTTTCATCTGCTTTTTTCGGCTCAGCTTTGAATGAACCGTACTCAAATGTTTTAGTTTCGGAATCCAGTCCCTTTCCATATTTATCGGTGATGACGGAGTTTTGCAGGGCACTGTAAAATAAATAATCCATGCTGGTGGATTCAGATTCCGTTCCGTCTCTTTTTAGCTTTGGTTGCGGCGAGTTGACGATAAGCACTGATTTGGCACGCGTGAATGCTACATAAACCAGGTTTAATGTATCGATGTAATTATTGACTTTTTCTTCGAAGTAGATCGGTGCAAACTCCGATTCTTTCATGGTGTTTCCAGACTGGATTGGAAGCAGCGGGAACTGGTTAAAAGGCGAACTCTGCGGTTCACACCAAAGAATTGGCATTTGATTGGCACCGGGCTCGGTGTTCCAGTTGAAAAAGGGGAGCAATACTGCCTTGTATTCGAGGCCCTTTGATTTATGCACCGTCAGCAAGCGGATTGAACTCACTTCTTCATTCACATTCACCGAGGTTTTGTAGCCTTTTTCGTTCCACCAAAGCAAGAGGTTCGACAAATCGTTTGAAAGTGATGATTTTAATTCTCCGGCTTTGTCCATCAGCGTTTGAACAAAGGGCAATTCGGCTTCCAGCCTGAAAATGCCTGTTTGAGAAGCGATCTGTGTCACGGCTTCATCGAGTGAGGCCAGCAAAACTTTTGAGCGTATATTTTCAAGAAGTTCGCCAAGTTCAAGCTCAAATTCGGCTTCAAAATCTTTGCTTAATTTCCATGTTTCAGGTTGATCAAAAAGCGATGGTTGTTGAGCTTCAGCTTTATTTAACACAATTCCTTTTGTTTGAAGTTGTGGCTTCAACCAGCTTTGCCACATAAAAAGCAAGGTGGCTTTCGCTATTTTATCGTCGGGATCGACAAGGAATTCAAGCATGTGAACGATAAAAAGTACCCCTTTTGAAGCATTCAAAAACAGCGACTCGTTCGATAGTACCGACAGGTTGTAATTCTTATTCCCGGGAAGTTTCGCCGCATTCAGAAAAGCTTCAATGATTTTCGTTCCTTCGCTGTTCTTCCGAATCAGAATAGCGATTTCTTCCGCACTGATTCCCTGGTCCTGTAACAGTTTTACCTGCTCAACCAGCTTTTGTGTCGTCAGTTCTTCAAAATCTTCAGGCTCAAGAAAATTAGCCTGAATAAAACCGTTTTGTGGCGCATCCGGATTTCCGGGTTGCTGCAGGTGCTCGTTGTAAATCGTTTTAAAGCGCTGAAGATGCGATTCGCTTTCCCCAATTTCACTGAACAGCCGGTTCTCGAATTCAGCCACAAAAGCTTCAATGATCGTGTTGTTGAATTCAATAATGTTCCGGTCGCTCCGGAAATTGAATTTCAAGGTTTCGTCTTTTAGCTGATCCGCTGTAAATTCAGTATAAAGCTTCTCGGCCAGAATGTTCCAGTCGCTGTTCCTCCAGCGGTAAATCGACTGTTTCACATCGCCAACAATCAGGTTGTCGTTTCCTTCGGCGAGCGAGTTAATCACCAGTGGTCTGAAATTCTGCCACTGCAAACCCGATGTATCCTGAAACTCGTCGAGCATAAAATGGTGGTAGTAATTCCCTATTTTTTCGTACACAAAGGGTGAATCGCTTTGCCCGATAATTTTGCTCAGCAAAAGATTTGAATCCGACAGTGGCAGAATTCCTTTTTCGTGTAACAGGTCCTTAATTTCCTCCTTTAAATCGATAAGAATACCAAGCGTTCGTATTTGTTTCAATACGGCAATGGCAGTATTGTATCGTGCAAAATTTTGATCATAGTAAGTAATGATTTCCTGAAGAACGGGCAGCAGACTGTTTTCCACAACACGTACAATATCCTCGCGGTATTTTTTTGATTGAGCTACCCATTTCTCGGCATCTTCAGCTGCATTTCTTACGGTATTGGTAAAATTAGGCTGATCGCCATTTGCCAGCTTCACCAGGAATGCACCCACACTGCGACTGGCACCACCCGAAAAATCGGCAGGTGTTAGTTCTGCTTTTTCCATTTCAGTAACCGCCTGATTGCCCTTGTTTTTAAGTGTAGCCTCAAAGGAAGTTTTCACCTTCTGCACATCTTTTACAAAGATTTGAAGGTTTTCGCGGGTATAAACGGTTTCGCCGTCTTCGGGGAAGAACACCTGGAAACGTTCTTTAAAAAGCTCGATTCCCAGCCGTTTGATATCGGCATCGAGCTGCTGGCTAAAATTCTCCTCAATACGTTCGCGGCTGTATTCTCGTAACCAGTCCAGGAGGTTCTTGTCTTCACCAATCTTCGCAAACAGACGTTGAACAGCTTCCTCCAGGATCATATCTGTATCGAGTTCCAAGGTGAAATTCGGCGAAATTCCCAGCTCGCGGTTAAACGATTTAATCACTTTTTGCGTGAAGGAATCGATGGTGTTAATGGAAAAACGGTTGTAATCGTGTAATATATTTTTCAGAACCTGCTGAGCACGCGATCGAATGAATTGTTCGGAATAATCGGTTTCTTTCTGAATCTGCTGAATGGTGGCCGAATCTTTCCCGATGGCAATAAAATTAAGTTGCTCCAGAATACGGCTCTTCATTTCGTTGGTGGCCTTGTTGGTAAAGGTAACCGCCAGTATATGCCGGTAATTAAACGGATTTTCCAGAATAAGTTTGAGGTATTCAACAACCAAACGAAAGGTTTTTCCCGAACCGGCAGAAGCTTTGTAAACAGTCAGCATTCGAAAGTTTAATGTTTAAAGTATAGGGTTTAAAGATAATGAAAAGTTCAGTTTTCAGTCTCCTTCAAGCTCTATCAATCTTTTCTCAATCTCCCATCAATCACTCGTTCTCTAAGTAGGCAATTGGCAAACTTAAGTTGGCACAATTCTTCGTTTCGGATTAAGTGCCGAAAATTTATAATTGGATTCTGGATGGACGATGCGCGGAAATTTGAGATCCCTCTCCGTCAGTTGACGGGTCGGGATGACAAATATTGAGTATGTTTCGACCGCGCTATTTTTTATTTCTTCAAATAGTGAAGATCAAGCGCGGCTTAAGAAGAACTTTTCTTGTCATTCCGAAAGAGGTATTGCCTGTCCCGATAATTCGGGAACTGAGGAATCTGTTATGTAATCTTTCAACTTGTGGATTTGTGACATTCTATCTCGGATCAATCTCCTTCAATCTGCATCAATCTGCATCAATCTCCTTCAATCCCTCCGTCCTTCAATCCTTCCGTCCTTCAATCCTTCAAAATCCCGGAGGTGGGGGAGGTCCCTGTTGCTGCCCAACACTTACACGGGTTTCAATTTTAAAGTTCTTTGAAACCTTGTACTGCATAAACATGGTAGAACCATACGAATCGAAATTCCCGTTTTGCCGGTTCGGCAGAGGTGCCGTCATAATGGAGTTGGCTCCGTAACTGAATCCTCCAATGGTAAGTTTATCGTTCAGTTTTGTAGACGAGCCTCCAAAAATTTGCGCATTTGAATAAAATGGTGAGATCATTCCAAGCGACATCGACGGGATGTAGTTGATCTCCGGCATTTTTAAAACGCTGGAATTTACCGTGTACCGGTTCATATAGCCTTGTTCGATACTTAAAGGAACAGGCTGAAGCTGGTACATCAGGAAATCGGGATTCGTAATTACGCTTTCATTCAGCAAAACCGATGGCGCTGGCTGCACCGTATTCAGGTCAACCGAATCTTCTTCGGGAAGCATGAGCTGCAGTCCCTGCTGCGCAAATGTCCCCAAAGTAAGAAGCACCAGTATTGCGGTAATAAACGTTCTCATCGTTTTTTATAACGACGCAAATGTACAAATGTTTACCAATCGAATAGTTGCTTTGGGGTTAAAAAGCGTTAACTACGATAGTTTGTTGTAGGTGGCTCTTATCTCTTCGTACAGCTCGTCGCTGATTTTATAGAGCGGTGAGCGCAACACGTTCTCGACTGTTTCCTGGATGTTCATCAGCGCTTTTACACCGCCAGGATTTCCTTCTTTGAACATGAGTTGGAACATTTCAATCAACTCATAATGCAACTTGCGAGCTTCTTCGTAATTGTTTTCCAAAGCCAGGTGCATCAATCTGCTGAGTTTAGCAGGTAGTGCGTTGGCAATTACCGAGATTACGCCTTTCCCGCCAATCGATGAAACAGTAAGCGCCAAGAGATCGTCACCCGAGATCAAGGTAAAATTATCAGGTGTGTATTTCAGGATCTTGGTCATTTGCGAATGTTCGCCCGACGCTTCCTTAATGGCCACAATGTTGTCGGTTGCGGCAGTCAGTCGCGCTACCGTTGTTGCTTCGAGGTTAACCCCTGTTCGCGACGGTACGTTATATAAAATTACCGGAACCGGGCTTGCTTTGGCCACTTCGAGGTAGTGGTGATACATGCCTTCCTGCGATGGTTTATTGTAATACGGCGTTACCACCAGAATTCCGCTAATTCCGTTAAAATTGAATTTGTCGATGTGTTTTAAAATCGTGCGGGTATCGTTTCCGCCCATTCCGGCAACAACCGGAAGTCCCTGCGATTTATCCTTAACCAGCTCTACAATGTTGGCCTTTTCTTCGGCGGACAGGGTGGCAGTTTCGGCAGTTGTGCCCAAAGCCACCAGATAATCCATTCCTCCTTTTACCTGATTTTCAACTACAGTTTCAAGTGCTTTGTAATCAACATGTTTTTCTTTGGTGAACGGTGTAATCAAAGCTACTCCGGCACCAGTAAAAAGCTGGCTCATTTGCTATTATTTTTATTTAGCTGCGCAAGATAGAAAATTTGTTGCTTGACCAGGAACATCATGTCCTGATTTTCGCCAATATTAATATTCAGATCGAAGTGATTTTGTTCATCCGGCGACCAGCCAATTTTAAAATCGGCCTGTGTAAGCGAAGTAATATAGTCGAGTACAAAATTTTGTTGCAGGGCGATATTCAGCAGCACATCAAAGTGGGCCTGCATAAAATCCTGGGTTTTTTCAGGTTTCGGAATGCCCCACCAGTTAAGGTCGGCAGTGGTAAGCGTATTGTTTGCCGAAACCGGGTTGCTCAGCTCGTCGAATACACAGTAGGTGCGAAATACAACGTGATTTTTATTGAAATAATTCCGCAAATAAGTCACCGCTTCTTTTTGATGCGGTTGCCATATCACCCCGATCTTTTTTATTTCGTCGATGTTTCGAATAACCGGAGTTCGGTTGATTTTAGCAAGTTCCTGCTTAAGTTTCCAGGTGCGGTATTTTTCTTTGATCCCCATTGGCGTTATTCCGTCTTATTTGTTTTTTTTCTTTTTTGTTGGTTTGCAATCCTGGCAAAAATCGCTTAGCTTTTCCAATTCCTGCAATACCCAAGTGTGCCAACTGGCAATTTCTTCTGCGTTTGAACCATAGAAAGTTTCGTCCTGAACCTGGGTAAGCAGTTTATTGTGCTCAGCGGTTACCTTTTCGTACAATACCGACGGCCCTTTGGTGAGTAGGGTGCTTCGTTCTTCGAAAAACTGTTGCCTTAATTTTCGGGCCTGAAGTTCGTATAAATTGAAAATAAGTTGCTGATAAGCAAGAAATCGTTTTGTGGTAGGCTCATCTGCCTTGTCAATATACGAAGCATCGCGCTGAAACTGGCTGACCACATTCTTATTGAGATTTCGGGTAGTGATCAGGTTTAATCCGCCAAATTCGTAGGATGTTGAAAAACTGCCCGAGGCACTTTGCAGTTGACTGTTGTCCGGTGCTTGAGCCTGAAAATCTTCAACCTTTAGTTGATAGTCTTCCGACCAATCCAGCATATTTTGTGCGTTCGTAATTAATGCTGAGAATGCAAGAAGAACAATAAATAAAAGGTTTTTCATTAGGACTGTCATCGATCTTATATTATGAAAAGCAAATGTAGTTACTTTTTTATCTACTCCAGCATTTTAAGGAAATCGTCCTCCGAGATCATCGGGATTCCGAGTTTTGTTACTTTTTCGAGCTTACTCGGCCCGATGTTGTCTCCTGCCAGTAAATAACTTGTTTTCTTTGAGATTGACCCTACATTTTTGCCACCATTTTTTTCGATCATTTCTTTCAGTTGGTCGCGCGAATGTTTTTCGAAAGTTCCCGAAATAACAATGTTCAGCCCGGCCAGTTTATCAGTTTGTCCGGCCAGTTTATCTTCGCTGATGGCAAACTGAAGTCCCTGTTTTTTCAGTTTTTCCAACAATTCAAGATGTTCAGCTTTTGAAAACCAGTCGACAACACTTTCTGCAATTCGGCTGCCCACTTCGTCAATTTCGGTTAGCTGCTCTACAGTTTGGTTTTGTATATTTTCAATGGTGTGTAATTTCTTAACAAGCGTTTTTGCTACTGTTTCCCCCACAAAGCGAATTCCCAGTGCAAACAAAACACGTTCGAAGGGAACCTGTTTCGAAGCCTCGAGACCATCGAGAATACGTTGGGCCGATTTCTCAGCCATGCGTTCCTGTGATTCAAGCTGTTCTTTTGTCAATTCATAAAGCTCGGAAATGTTTTTCGCCAGATTTTGATTATAGAAAAGATCAATGGTTTCCTGACCAATACCGTCAATATCCATGGCTTTCCGGCTTACAAAGTGTTCCATTTTACCTTTAATTTGGGGGGGACAACCATCTTCGTTGGGGCAATAATGGGCAGCTTCTCCTTCGTTTCTAATCAGTTCGGTTCCACACTCCGGACAGTTTTTTATGAACTCAACGCGTTCAAACATCGGGTGTCGCTGAGTAGCATCAACTCCGGTAATTTTGGGAATGATCTCGCCGCCTTTTTCCACAAAAACAGTATCGCCAACATGCAAATCAAGATTGTTAATGATGTCAGCATTGTGAAGCGAGGCACGTTTTACAATGGTTCCGGCAATTGCCACGGGCTCGAGATTGGCCACCGGTGTAACGGCGCCTGTTCTTCCCACCTGGTACGACACCGAATTAAGAATAGTTGAGGCACTTTCGGCTTTAAACTTGTACGCGATGGCCCAGCGCGGCGATTTAGCCGTGAAGCCCAGATTCTCCTGTAGTTTTTTTGAGTTTACTTTTATTACCACGCCATCGGTGGCTACCGGGAGGTTAAATCGCTCGGTATCCCAGTTATGAATGAACTCAAAAACTTCATCGAGGTTTTTACAGAGTTGAGAATCATCGGATATTTTAAATCCCCATTCACGGGCCTTTTCCAAGGTTTGATAGTGGCCGTCGATACTAAAGTTCTCGCCTAAAATGTAATACAGATAAGCATCCAGTTTACGTGAAGCCACGATGGAAGAGTTCTTCATTTTGAGTGTTCCGGCAGCAGTATTTCGCGGATTCGCCAATAAGGGTTCTCCTTTTGCTTCAAGCTCTGCATTCAGGTTATTGAATACTTCGAAAGGCATCAGAATTTCGCCACGGATCTCAAAATTTTCAGGATAATCGTTTCCGCGTAGTTTTAAAGGAATTGAACGAATGGTGCGCACATTGGCCGTTACGTCGTCGCCTTTAACACCGTCGCCTCGGGTAACCGCTCGTGTCAGTTCTCCATTTTCGTAGGTCAGGCTGATCGACGAACCGTCGTATTTCAGTTCGCAAACATATTCACATTCGGTACCGATGATCTTTTTTACACGGGTGTCAAAATCGCGAATTTCATCTTCGGAATAAGCATTGGAAAGCGAGAGCATCATGTATTTATGTTCCACCTGCTCAAAATCGCTACTGATGTCGCTACCTACACGGTGTGTTGGCGAATTCGGATCGTTGATGCCAAATTCCTTTTCCAGCTTTTCCAATTCCTTCAGTTTCATATCGAAATCGAAATCGCTGATTACAGGCTGGGCCAGCACATAATAATTGTAGTTATGTTCTTCGAGTTCGCTTTGCAGCGCTTTAATTTTTTCCAATGCTTCTTCCCGCTTCATTTCAATCTGTGTGTGAATTCTAAAACTTCAGTTTCGCTAAAAATAGACAAAGATTTTTGTTTGACTTAAACAAATGTAAGGCGAAATTCCTTTTACTTTTAAACAACAAAAAACACGACATGGCATTTACACTCGAAATAGGAAAAAAAGCAATCGATTTTAATCTTCCGGCAACTGACGGTAACACTTATTCGCTGGAAAGTTTTAAAGACTCGAAATATTTGGTGGTGTTTTTTACCTGTAATCACTGTCCTTATGTGATTAACAGCGATGAGGTTACGCGAAAAACTGCTGAGCGGTTTAAACCTCTGGGAGTGGATTTTGTCGGCATCAACTCGAACAGTAAAAATACCTACGAAGAAGATGATTTCGAGCACATGGTGGCGCGTATGAAAGAACACAATTTTCCGTGGAAATACTTATACGACGAATCGCAGGAAATTGCGCTTGCTTACGGAGCGCTACGGACACCCCATTTTTATGTTTTTGATGAAAATCGTGAATTGGTTTACACAGGAAGGGGAGTGGATAGTCCGCGCGATCCATCGAAAATAACAGTAAACGACCTGGTTCGTGCACTCGAAGAACTGACAAGCGGTAAACCCATTTCGGTGCCGGTAACAAATCCTATTGGCTGCAATGTGAAATGGGAAGGTAAGCACAAGCACTGGATGCCCGCTGACGCCTGCGATTTGGTGTGGTGAAGTTTGATTTGAGTTTAAAGTTCAGAGTTCAGAGTTCCGTGATCAGTCGCAGTCTCAGTTTTCAGTCACAGTTTCCAGAATATGAAAACATTTGCGCATTCGATGCTTCAGTACTTCAATTGGCAATAGGCAAAGTTGCAGTTGGCAAAAATAGTCTCAGTATTCAGTCTCAGTTTTCAGTAAGTCTCAAAATTATATCTTTCAGTCCATCAGTCCATCAAACCATCAGTCTTACGTCTCAGTTGACAGAATATTACAGCATTTTAGCATAAAAGCAATTTTACATTAGAACCTTCAATCCTTCAGTCCCTCACAATTGGCAATAGGCAAAGTTGCAGTTGGCAAAAATAGTCTCAGTATTCAGTCTCAGTTTCCAGAATATTAACGCATTAAAGCATTAACGCATTCGAACTTTCAATCCCACAATCCTTCAGTCCCTCAATCCTTGAATTGGCAAAGCAGCAGTTGGCAATCACAGTCGTAGTGTTCAGCCCTTCAATCCCTCAGTCCTTCAGTCCTTCAGTCATACGTCTTAGTTGGCAAATGTGTTAGAACAAACTCCACTCTTTCTCCATTTCACAATTTATCAGTTTTACAATTTCACAATCTCCTTCAATCTGCATCAATCTATTTTCAATCTCCCCCAATCTTTCCTCCCCCCCCTGTTAATAACTCGCTTTTAAAAGCCACAGCTATACTTGTATATTTGCAGCGCTATGATTGTTTGTATTGCAGAGAAACCAAGTGTTGCCAAAGAAATTGCACAGGTAATTGGTGCAGGTTCGCGTAAGGATGGTTATTTCGAAGGAAATGGATACCAGGTTACCTGGACTTTTGGCCACTTTTGTACGCTTTGGCCGCCGGAAGACTACGACGAAAAATGGAAACGCTGGGACCTTCAAACACTTCCCATGTTGCCCAAGCATTTCGAAACCAAGGTTATGACCGGTGACAGTGGCGTTACCAAACAATTCAAAACGATTAAAAGCCTACTCGATAAAGCCGATCAGGTGATTAACTGCGGTGATGCCGGCCAGGAGGGTGAGCTTATCCAGCGATGGGTATTGAAAGAAGCGGGCTATAAAGGTGACGTGAAACGCCTGTGGATTTCGTCGCTGACCAACGAAGCCATTAAAGAAGGTTTTAAAAAGTTGAAACCCGCTACCGATTTCGATCAGTTGTATTATGCCGGAAGCTCACGCGCAATTGGCGACTGGTTGCTGGGAATGAATGCCACGCGATTGTTTACCCTGAAATATGGCGGATACAAACAGGTTTTGTCAATCGGGCGGGTGCAAACGCCAACACTTGCTATGCTTGTAAACCGGCATTACGAGATTGAAAACTTTCAGCCGCAGCCCTACTGGGAGTTACAAACCATTTACCGTGATACCGTTTTTAGTAATTCCGAAGGCAAATTTTTCAAAAAGGATGATGGCGAAAAACTGTTTAACCTGGTTGCGGGTAAGGATCTTTACATCACCGATGTTGAAAAAAAGGACGGGAAAGAATATGCGCCTAAGTTATTCGACCTCACCAGTTTACAGGTGCATTGCAATACACGTTTTGGATTTACTGCCGACGAAACGCTAAAAATTGTGCAGCGCCTTTACGAAATGAAAGCCGTAACGTATCCGCGCGTTGACACCACTTTTCTTCCTAACGATTTATATCCCAAAGTTCCGGGAATTTTAAAAGGCTTAAAAAACTACGGGCAGTTTACTGAAACGCTTTTGCAAAAAAAGATTCCCAAGTCATCGAAAGTTTTTAACGATAAAAAGGTAACCGATCACCATGCCATCATTCCAACCGGCGAAGAAAAACTTCTTGGAGGTAACGAACAAAAGGTGTACGATGCCATTACCCGACGGTTTCTGGCAGCTTTTTACCCCGACTGTAAAGTAGCCAAAACGCAGGTGACAGCCGAAGTGGAAACCGTGCAATTTACGGCCACCGGAAAACAAATTTTGCAAGCCGGTTGGCGGGTTTTGTTTCAGGATGAAAATTCAAAAAACGGTGATGGCGAAACGATCTTACCCGTTTTTGTGAAAGGCGAACACGGACCGCACGAACCTTCGTTTACCGAAAAAGAAACAAAACCGCCCCGCTACTATTCTGAAGCAACCTTGTTGCGCGCCATGGAAACGGCCGGAAAAAATGTGGATGACGAAGAACTCCGCGACCTGATGAAAGCCAACGGAATTGGACGTCCTTCAACACGTGCTGCCATAATCGAAACCCTGTTCCGCAGAAAATATATCGAGCGGCAAAAGAAGCAAATCCATCCAACAAAAATGGGTATTCAGCTTATTGATATTATTCAGAATGAATTGCTAAAATCGGCTGAGTTAACCGGGCAGTGGGAGAAACGCCTGCGCGATATTGAACAGGGAGAATACAGTGCCGCAACCTTTATTTACGAAATGAAGCGGATGGTGTACGATCTGGTTGTTGAAGTGCTGAACGATCGTTCTTCTATAATACTGGCCGCTCCCGAACTGGCAAAGAAGAAATCTGAAAAACCTAAGAAGAAGGAAAAGGCTTCAGATGATGGCATGACTTGTCCGAAATGCAAGAAAGGCAATGTGCTGCAAGGGAAAAATGCCTACGGTTGCAGCGAGTGGAAAGCCGGCTGCGATTTTAGATTGCCCTTTGTTTTTATGGATAAGAAGTTGACAGAAAAGCAGGTGCAGCGCTTAATCACAAAAGGAAGTACCACTAAACTTAAAGGATTTCAATTGGGGGATAAAAAAGTAGAAGGGATTTTGCAACTCACTTCCGATTTTAATGTTGAATTTGAAGCTACAACTTCAGCAGGAAAGCAAACAGAGAATTCATCGCCCAAATGCCCCAAATGTGGCGGCACGATCATAAAAGGGAAAACGGCATACGGATGCAGCAATTGGAAAACAGGCTGCGACTTTAAGTTTTCGTTCGAAGAAATCAGAAACAAAGCGGCCGGAAGAAAATTAACCAAAGAACTTGTTTTACAGATGTTACACGGAAAATCCTGATCGCAAACAACTTTGCTTTTCCTTCCAAACAAATTGGAAATCGCCTGGCCCAAATTCTACTTCGGTTCTCATTATCAACTTGAGTTATCTCAATCTGAAGGTAAAAAATCACATTAAAGTTAGCGGGAAATAAATTATGTTTTGAATTACCGGAATGCCTAGTGCCGACTACGTGTTTCTGAAGCCTATTCTTCCTTTCTTTGAAGTAGAACAGGATGAAATTCAGAGGCATTTTTCCGCCTTTAGCTGTTTCGATTTCAGTCGTTGGCAGGGTGACCTTGTTTTGGAGTAGATGTACCTTAGTTCTGTCAAAAAAATTCTATTTCAATACAAGTCAAAAGGTTCTGTAAAATGGTTCATTGTGTCAAATTTAAAAATGCTGGTAGCGCATGCTCATTGCTATTTTTATGGGGACTTTTTTTTCTGTTAGGAAACCCATTTAATGCTACAGGCAGCAACCGCGACAGGGCAGCTGTTTCCCGGAACGTGGATAATGGTGTTGGCGTCCGGATTGTGCTAAATTTCGACATGATAGGCCACGAAGGTGGATTCGAACCGGGATTTCTGGCTGAAAACCTGGTTGATGAGCAGTCGGTTGATACCGACTTTTCGATACATCCTGTTAGTCCGGCCTGGGAAGTATTAGACAACTCGGATACAGCTGGAATTTATCTCGATCTTGGCTGTGAATACGAACTTTCACAAATCAGTTTTCATCATCTGTTACTTTCTGAAGGTGTTAAATTATACAGTGGTGAACCCGGAAACTGGAAGTATGAGTTTACATCGGAATCAGAAACTGCAAATACCTGGAAAAATAACAGCCTTGCAGTAAGAACCAGGTATTTAAAATTAAAACTGGTAAATGTTGAGTCGGCCGGAATAAACGAGATTATTGTTTCTGCAAAAGCTGATAGTCAGGTAAGTAGTGGCATTAAGAATGCGGGAATCCCTGCGTTAACAGATATTGATCCCGTTGATTTTGGATGGCACGACGACACCAACACTCCAGCTGACCTTCTGTCGCCCGATGGTACATACACCATTACTTTGCCACCTGATATTAACCACGATTTAACTGTGGATGTTTTTAATATGAGCGGCGTTAAAGTGTATTCACGTACTCATATTCCGAATATTACTCCCCGGTTAATTCTGGATGCAACTTCAGCTGCCAAAGGAAATGACGTTTATATTTTGCATTACTATAACGATAGCGGAGTTTCGAGAACCGAAAAGATTCAAAGGAGAAGGTAAATCAATATAATTTCAAGTTAGTTCTTTAAAAAGACAATTCCTCAGCAGGAATTGTCTTTTTGTTTTTATAAACTAATCTTGAATACTGTTGCCAAGAGCATCAGATTTTTTCTTCACGAATCAGCTTGTCGAAATATGCTATTGTTTTTTCCAGGCCTTCCCTCAACGGGACTTTAGGTTCCCAGCCACCTAACTTTTCACGAGCCTGTGAAATATCGGGCTGTCTCTGAATTGGGTCGTCTTTAGGCAAGGGGAGATGAATGATTTTTGATTTTGATCCGGTGATATCAAGGATTTCACTGGCAAGTTCAAGCATGGTAAATTCACCAGGATTACCAATATTGATTGGTCCAATACAATCGTCGCCGGTATTCATCATGCGTGTCATCCCTTCAATTAAATCAGTTACATACTGGAAACTTCGGGTTTGTTTTCCGTCTCCAAAAATGGTAATGTCATCACCTTTTAATGCCTGCATAATAAAGTTGGAAACCACACGGCCGTCGTCAGGTTCCATTTTCGGACCATAAGTATTAAAAATACGAATGATCTTAATGCGTACATCGTTCTGCAAACGGTAATTCACGAACAGCGATTCCGCGCAACGTTTCCCTTCATCGTAACACGAGCGAATTCCTATAGGATTTACATTTCCCCAGTAGTCTTCGGTTTGCGGATGAACGGTCGGGTCGCCATACACTTCACTGGTAGAAGCCTGGAGGATTTTTGCTTTAACTCGTTTAGCCAAGCCAAGCATGTTAATGGCGCCCATTACCGAAGTTTTTATGGTTTTAATGGGATTATACTGATAATGTACGGGTGAAGCAGGACAGGCAAGATTATAGATCTCATCTACTTCAATGTAGTACGGGTGAGTCACATCGTGGCGGATCAATTCGAAATATGGATTATCCATCAGATGAACCACTTTTTGTTTTTTTCCGGAAAAGAAATTGTCGAGACAAGCCACTTCGTGCCCATCATTCAACAATTTTTCACACAATTGAGAACCAATAAATCCAGCTCCTCCCGTAACTAAAACTCGTTTCATTATTATTTTTTTACAGGTGTACGACCGATGGCGTAATAGTCAAATTTCAGTTCGGCCATTTCTTCAGGATCGTAAATGTTTCTGCCATCAAAAATAACCTTGTTTTTCAAAAGTTTTTCCAATACCCTGAAATTCGGGATGCGGAACTCGGGCCACTCGGTTACCAGTAACAAGGCGTCGGCATCAATTGTAGCATCGTATTCGTCTTTTGCAAACTCGATTTTATCACCCAGAATTCGTTTTCCTTCTTCCATTGCAACGGGATCATATCCCACAACTAAAGCACCTTCGGCGAGCAATTTATCGATGATAACCAGTGATGGTGCCTCGCGCATATCGTCGGTTTTTGGTTTGAACGAAAGTCCCCACACGGCAAATTTCTTTCCCTTTAAATCGCCGTTAAAATAGTTGAGGACCTTATTAAACAACACCGATTTCTGACGGTTATTCACCCGCTCAACAGCTTTTAAAATTTCAAGTGAATATTCATGTTCGTCGGCTGTGCGAATAAGAGCCTGCACATCTTTTGGGAAACAGGAACCACCATATCCGGTTCCGGCATAAATAAATTTGTTGCCAATTCGCGGATCAGAGCCAATCCCTTTTCGAACCGATTCCACATCAGCTCCAACTATTTCGCACAGGTTGGCAATTTCGTTAATAAAACTGATTTTGGTGGCCAGCATCGAGTTGGCGGCATATTTAGTCATTTCCGACGACGTGATATCCATAAATACAATTGGATGTCCGTTTAGCAGGAAAGGTTTGTACAAGCGCTTCATCACTTTTTGTGCTCTTTCCGATTCGGTACCGATTACAATCCGGTCAGGTCTCAGAAAGTCCTGCACCGCATTTCCTTCTTTCAAAAATTCTGGATTGGAAGCTACGTCAAATGCCACATTTACTTCTCTTTTGTCTAGTTCTTCCTGAATGGCTTCCTTCACTTTTTTCGATGTACCAACCGGAACAGTACTTTTTGTGGCAATCACCATATAATGGTCAATGTGTTTCCCTATCTCGCGAGCTACACCCAAAACATATTTCAGGTCAGCGCTGCCATCTTCGTCAGGCGGAGTACCTACTGCAATAAACAATGCATCTGAACCTTCAAGGCTTTCAGCCAGGTTGGTTGTAAATACAAGCCTGCCTTTTTCTGCATTTTTTTTGTAAATGCTTTCCAGTCCGGGTTCATAAATAGGAATGATCCCGTTGTTTAATTTTTCGATTTTCTTCTCATCAACATCCACACACGTGACATTGATACCGGTTTCTGCAAAGCAGGTACCTGAAACCAATCCTACATATCCTGTTCCTACAACTGAAATTTTCATACGTACTTCTTATTTGTGTATTTTGGTGCGAATCAGGCATTTTGTCCTGTTTCTGTCTTGAAAATCTGGTTTTAATTCTCCATGCAAAACTGCACCTTTTTTGTTTTTCAGCCGTAAATATAAGGCTTTGCGAATAAACTATACCTGCTAATTTTCAGGTTAAGAGCTTTTCTTAAAAAATAGTGTCGATAATGTTTCCTAACTGTTTTTGGAAATGTATTTTTGTAGATATTAAAAAATTTAAAAACTGATAATAACAGCAAACGTTACCATGAAAAGAATAGTAATTTTCTTAATTGCAGCAGTATTATTTGGAAGTTGTAATTCAACCCAAAAAGAGAATACAGCACCAAATATTGTTGTAATTCTTGCTGATGACATGGGTTGCGGCGATGTGTCTGGCTTTAATGAGAATTCGAAAATAAATACACCAAATATTGATCAGTTGGTGAATGCCGGCGTAAGTTTTACCGACGCACACACCAGCTCGGCAGTTTGTACGCCAACCCGCTACAGTATTTTAACCGGGCGTTACAATTGGCGATCGACGCTTAAAAACGGGGTATTAAGTGGTTTTAGCAAAGCTTTAATTGAGCCTGACCGTTTAACGCTTCCTGGATTTCTGCAAGAACAGGGTTACAGCACAGCATTTATCGGAAAATGGCATTTAGGATGGGACTGGGCTGTTGCGGAAGAAGATTCGCTGGACAGGGGAAGCCTGGAAGCTCGCCCCAAGGTCGATTTCTCGAAACCTATTCAGAATGGCCCGAATACAAGAGGATTTAATTATACATTTGGTTTTTCAGGGTCGCTCGATATGGCGCCATATGTTTGGGTTGAAAATGATACGCCAACCATGGTTCCTACAAAGTATACGGTGAATACAAAAAAACAAGCTTGGTGGCGAAGAGGACTGACCAGCGACGACTTTGTACACGAACGTGTTTTACCTGATGTGACAGACAAAACCATTGCGTTTATCGACAGAAGTGCCAAAGACAACCAGCCATTTTTTATTTATATGGCGCTGCCGGCTCCACACACACCAATCCTGCCATCCCCCGAATTTCAGGGGAAAAGTGGTCTGGATAATCCTTATGGCGATTTTGTGATGATGGTTGACGATGTCGTAGGCAAAGTGAAGAAAGCATTGGAAGAAAACGGGGTAGCTGAAAATACAATTATAATATTTACCAGCGATAATGGTTGTTCACCTCAAGCCGATTTTGAACAGCTTGCAACGAAAGGTCACGATCCGAGCTACGTTTTCCGTGGACATAAAGCCGATATTTTCGAAGGTGGCCACCGAGTACCGTTCGTGGTTAGCTGGCCCGACAAAATTAAACAGGGCAAATCGGATCAACTGGTTTGTACCACAGATATTTATGCTACGGTTGCTGATATTCTGAAGACTCAGTTTCCGGATGAGGCAGCCGAAGACAGCTACAGTTTTATGTCGGAGCTTGGACTGGATTCAGACCTGGAGCCACGCCCGGGAATTGTGCATCACTCGATTAATGGTTCGTTTGCTTATCGCGAAGGAAATTATAAAGCGATCTTCTGTCCGGGATCGGGAGGTTGGAGTGCTCCAAAACCGAACTCCGAAGAAGTGAAAAATTTACCTCCCGTTCAGCTTTACGATCTTTCAACGGATATCGCCGAGGAAAATAATATCCAGCAGGATCATCCTGAGATTATTGAACAATACAGAAACAAACTTTCAGAAATTGTTCGGAATGGACGAAGTACAGCCGGTGCACCTCAGAAAAATACAGGGCCGGAAAGCTGGGGGCAATTGGAGTGGATGAACAAATAGCTATTCTAGTTTCAACAACATTATTCGAACAAATAAAAAGGATTTGATCTCTTCAAAAAGATCGAATCCTTTTTTTATGACTTGTTTTTCAGGTTAATTCAAGGGAAAGATTCCATCTCTTTAAAAGGTGGAATCTTTTTTCTGAAACTTTCGTTACATTCGACTTGTTCATTAAAAACAGGAATAAGATGAAACTCAAATTACTCTCATCATTATTGGTTATGGTAGTTCAAACAGGTGTATTCGCGCAATCGGTTGAGATAATAAAAGCTGAAGCGGAAAAACAAACAGGCTATGCTTTAGAGCTCTGTAAACATTTACATGCCAATCCGGAATTGTCGTTTCAGGAATTTGAAACCTCAAAACGAATGGCTTCTGAACTGGAGCAAATTGGTTTTGAGGTCACCCGCAATTTTGGAGGAAACAGTGTAATAGGAGTTTTCAGAAATGGTGATGGGCCAACCGTGATGCTTCGAACTGATATGGATGCATTACCTGTGGAAGAAAAGACCGGGTTTGATTTTGCCAGCATAAAAACGGCCGACCTGAATGGTGATGAAGTGGCAGTAATGCACGCCTGCGGACACGATATCCACATGAGCACGTGGACAGGAACTCTCAGGTCGCTGGTCGATTTAAAAGATGAATGGAGTGGTAACTTGCTGGTTATCGCTCAACAAGCTGAAGAATACAGTGGGGGAGCAGGGCAGGCTATTGAAGCCGGATTGTTCAGTAAATTCCCGGTACCTGATTATGCGCTGGCTTATCATATTAATCCCGAACTGGAAACCGGACAGATCGGTTTGCGCGGCGGGCCCGTTTTTGCCGGTGTAAAAACGGTTGAAATTACGGTTTATGGCGTTGGCGGACATGGTGCATATCCGCAAAAATGTATCGATCCGATTGTTATTGCGTCCCGCATTGTTACCGATTTGCAAACGATTGTAAGCCGCGAACTGAGTCCGACCGAACCTGCTGTTGTAACCGTTGGTTCTATCCACGGAGGAACACGTCCGAACATTATTCCCGACGAGGTGAAAATGGAGTTGACCCTGCGTTATTTTTCCGATGAAACAATAAAAAAAGTGATAGCTGCAATTGAGCGAATAAGTGCCGCTGCAGCCAAAACTGCCGGAATGCCTGACGATAAATTGCCAAAAGTGTTTGTCGATCCGGCAGAAACTCCACCGGTTCTGAATGATAACGAATTAAGCGCTGATGTAATTGGTTTTGCTTCTGATGTTATTGGTGCCGAAAATATCATCGAAACACAACCTGAAATGGTAGGAGAGGATTTTGGGAAATATGGTCTAACCCCAGAAGATGTACCAATTTGTTTGATCTGGCTGGGAAGTACGAGCCCTGAATTGATGGCGAAACTTAAGGCCGAAGGCTTACGTCCGTCGCCACTGCATTCGCCAACCCTGACTCCCGACTATGAGAATACCATAAAAACGGGAATTGAAGTAATGACTGCCAATGTTATTGGTTTAATAAAAAAATGAAAGCTCCTCCAGATTGGAAGAGCTTTGAATACTATTGTCATTCGTAATTAGTTTTCAGGAAAATAGGAATTGTCGAAGTCGATTACCCCAAAATATTGATCCATTGAGGAAACGGTTTCTTTTAAGACATTAAAAAGTTCAGCGCCTTCATCACCTGCTTTGGCCCAGAATTCATCGTTCATTTTGAGGTTTTCTGCGGGGCTGTTACCCATTTCAGATATAAAATAGACAACCGACATATCGCCTGCCAGCATTGGGTGGAAAGTGTAAAATGGCTGGTTGTATCCGAGTTTTTTGCGCAATTCGCAGTATTTCTTTACTAGATCAGAAAACTCCTTTCCTTTTCCGTTTTTCACATAGAATTTTTCATACAGCCTGAACCGCTGCCCCGTGGTTTGGGTACTTTGTTCTTCCGGCATAATTGAAAGTTCGGGCTGCAATTCCAGCACCATTCCTCCGACTTTTGTATACGAATCCTCAAACATCTTACCCAGTTCCTCACTTTTTTTCTGGTTGGCTCCCCATACTTTATCATCAGCTTCCCTCATTTTATCGAGGTCGGCCATGCTTTCAATAGGTGCCGATGCCCAAACATGTCCTTCTGCATGTTGAATCAGTTCGGGATAAGGATAGTCCAGTTCTTTCATATAATCGTGCACGGCATCCAGTGCACTTAATAATTTTTCCATTTGGGCAATTTCAACTTTAGCTTCCCACACAATGTACCTGGGTTTTGGTGCATCTTCTTGCGCAGTGGTAATTTTTACAAGAAAGGCAAAGGTTAACAATAAGATACCGGTAAACAATTTTTTCATCACACTTAGTTTTAAATGAATAATTTATGAGAATTAGTGACCTTATGTTTTTAAGGCTATATAAAAGTTACTAAAAATGAATGCCTTATGAAAATAAAAATACATTAAAGTATTTTATTAAAAGAAGGAGAACGCTAAGTTGCAGTAATGAAAGGGATTTTGTAAAATAGAAAAGGCCTTTCCTAATTTTAGGCAAGACCTTTTCGTTGAACAATATATTAGAATATTTTATTTTTTAATAGCAGGAGTCGAAAATGGTGGAGGTGTTATTTCTGACTGATTTTCACTACCCAGCATTTTTAATACTTCCTGAACAGCACGTTCCAATTGCGGATCTTTGCCTTGTTCCAGCGCTTTTGCATCCTGGCGGACGGCAATATCCGGAGCTACGCCGTGATTTTCAGCAACCCACTTGTTATTGATCGGATCGAACACCGCATTATCCGGTGCTGTAATCATTCCGCCATCAATTAAACCGTAATGGACGGATGATTTAACCAATCCCCCCCAGGTAGTGGCACCAATTAACGGACCGGCTTTTTGCTGACGGAATACCCATGGGAAAAAGTCGCCACCGGAACCCGCTTTTTCATTAATCAACAATGCTTTGGGGCCAAGAATTCCGGCAGGCAATTTCATCGGTTTGCCATTCGGAACCTCGTTGGTCAATGCAGCTCTGAGTTTACGCGTCATCATATCAACCATGTAATCGTCGAGCAATCCACCACCATTAAAACGTTCGTCGATTACTGCACCTAACTTATCCTGTTGCGCAAAGAAATAGCGGTTAAACGAAATAAATCCGGGCCCACCGGTATTGGGCACCCAGATGTAGGCCAGTTTCCCGTCGGATAACTCATCAACTTTACGGCGGTTATCTTCTACCCAAGCTCTTTGACGCAAGGCAGATTCGCTGCTAATGGGCTTAACGGTGATTTTCCATGCACTTTCAAAATCTGCTTTATCACTGATGTGTAATACTGTTTGTACACCTGATGTTCCGTCAAGCAACTGGAATGGATTAACATCACTTGTGAGCTCTTTCCCATTTATCCCGACAATGAAATTGCCATTTTCAACTTTTAAACCCGGTTCATCCAATGGGCTCGACAGTCCCGGATTCCAGCTTTCGGAGGTATAGATCCGTTCAATTTTCCAGTATCCTTTTTCGGGCACCAGGTCGGCACCTAATAAACCGATGTTATTACTTTCGGTAGATGGATAATTACCTCCGCCAACAAAGCTGTGTCCAACCGAAAGTTCACCGTTCATCTGGTCGAGAATGTAGGTCAGATCAGCGCGATGTTTTACGTATGAAATTAAAGGAGAATACCTGTTGTAAACCACATCCCAGTCTCTGCCGTGCAGGTTCGGATCGTAAAAATAATCCCGCTCATAGCGCCAGGCTTCTTCAAATATTTGTTTCCATTCCTGCGAACGGTCGAGTTTCATTTTCAGGTCCACTTTCAGGTTCTTTCCATCTTTCCCTGAAGCTTTTCCTGTGTCCATTATTTTCCACGACGAACCAACTCTCGATAACATTTTTTTACCATCATTGGAAACAGAGAGACTTCGGGCTCCGCTAACAAACTCCTTTGCTTCACGATCTTCTAAACTAAATTTTTGCACGGTGTAACCCGATTCGTTCGGTACCGATTCGGCAATAAAAACGGTGCCTGCAGGTCCGCTTACCACTTGTCGGTATTTTCTTGCGGGCATTGGCAAAGCAATCGTTCTGCCGTCAATCCCTTCAAAATCGATTTTAATGCTATCCTGTTTTTCTTCGTCTTTTTTGTCTTCGTTGCCTTTTTTATCCTTTTCGTCTTCCTTCTTGTCTTTGTCCTTCTCCTTCTTGTCTTTATCACTGCTTTCTTTTTTCACTTCCTCTTCGTCGCTGCGTAATTTGAACGGCGATGATTCATCTTTTTGCAGATTAACCACATACACGCTGTAGTTTGCATCAGCAGTCATCGAACTGGTGTTTGCCCAACCTGAACCCAGAGCAAGATCAGTGGAAGCCAGAAAATAGAAATGTTTTTTATCACGATCCCAGGCTGGAGCAAAGGCGTCGGCAAAAGTGTTGGTCACCTTTTTAATGCTGTTGTCTTCAAGCGACCAAATGGTGATTTGACGGAAATTATTGGCTGCTGATTTTGCATAAGCCAGGTATTTTGAGTCGGGCGACCAGGTCAATCCCATATCCCCACGTTCGAGATTATTACCACCTGTGTCAATCGTTTTAATTGTTTTTGCTTCGATATCCACTACCCGGATTCGCACGTCATCGTCAACAAATGCAATGTATTTTCCATCGGGCGACCAGCTTGGTTCCCAGCCCAATTTCGATTCACCGATAGAAATGCTTATCGGCTCTGAAAAGCCATCCTGATCACCGATCAGTAGCTCATAGCCTTTACCGCTTTTGTCGGAAAACCAGGCAATTTGATCACCTTTGGGCGACCAGATCGGAGCACGGTCAGCAGCTCCTGAACTTTGGGTAATATTTCGGGTATCCCCGTGTTCTTCAGGAACCGTGAATATATCGCCACGTGCTTCAAAAATGGCACGTTTGCCGGTAGGAGAGAGCGAACCTGCACTGGCTCTGCTGCTTACATCTTCCCATTGAACTTCGGCCCATGGGAAATCTCCAATAATTTCAATATCAAGTGTCGAAATTTGCTTCGTATTTAAGTCGAAAAGGTGCAGCGTTCCTTCGCGCTCAAACACGAGTTGTTGTCCGTTGCCGTCCAGCCATTTTACATCCGATCCTTCAAATGTTGTAAGCTGTTCCAATGCCTTCGATTTTACATCATAACTCCAAATGTTGCTAACAAAATCACGGTCCGACAAGAAATAGATTTTATCTCCGAGCCAAAGCGGATTAATGTCGGTTTCATGGTTGTTGGGCAATAAGGTTTCGGAGAAATCTTTTAAATCCAGAATTACAAGTGGGGTATTTTGTCCGCCGCGGTAGTCGCGCCATTCCACATCCCATCTCGAAATCCGGTCGATAACAATTTTCTTCCCGTCGGCCGAGTACGATCCGTCGTGTCCCCATTGTTTGGTCAGTAATTCCTCAGGTCCACCGTCTTTCGAAACCAGCCACAAGCGCTCATATCCTGATGGAGCAGTTTCACGAGTTGAACTGAACAACACTTTTTCGCCGTCGGGTGTCCATCCACAAACGTTAGCACTGCTGGGGTACCAGCTTAATCGAGTTGGTGTTCCACCTTCAATCGGCACTGTGTAAACCGACGTTGTACCTGATCGGTTGGAGCTAAATGCAATGGTTTTTCCATCAGGCGAAAAGTGCGGATTACTTTCAACTGCACCTGTACTGGTAAGACGCTTTGTTTGCATGCTCGAAAGGTCGGTCAACCAAAGGTCCCCTCCATAGGTGTAGGCAATATGGCTTCCGCTTAATGTCGGTTGCCTTAACAATTTGGTTGCCTGTGCCCAGCTGCCTATCGTAATGAAAAGAGACAGTAAGATCGTAAAGAGTTTTTTCATAGTATTTGATATTTTTAGTATTGAATGTTCCGGTTTCCTGTGCACAACAGGTTCGATATTAAGGATTTTGAATTTAATAAATTGTATTGAAATAAGTAAACTCAGGCTTTATTATGTAACAGGTTTACCTGATTTTATTTTGTTTAACTAACATATTTCTGTTTGATTGGTTCGGATCGGCCTGTTGTTTGTTAATTTTTTTTGTTGTCAAAGTTTCTGATAGATAGGTTCTTGTGTCTGTGAATTGTGATGCTAGGTTCATATTTATTTCATTTGGCAATAGAATGATTATATTTGAGAGTGCTAAAACTAACTTATGATATTCTATTCTGAATACCAATCCATTTACCTGATTTTACCCCTGATTGGCTTTGCGCTTGGTTTGTTTGGAACCATGCTCGGTGGTGGCGGTGGTTTCTTCTTTTTACCGGTACTGACACTGATTATTGGTGCTCCTGCCCAGGTTGCTGTTCCAACCTCTCTGACAGCAACACTCCCGATTGGTCTTGTTGGAACGATCGGGCATTTCCGTAAAGGGAATGTTGATCTTAAAACAGGTAAGATATTCGCTGTGGCCGGAATTATTGGAGCTTTGGCCGGAGCTGCTCTGACCGGTTATATTTCATCGAAACAGTTAAAAACTGCTTTCGGAATTTATTCGATACTAATCGCCATGAATATGAGTTTTACTACCTGGCGTAAAAAACGGTGCGAAGAAAATGGAAAAGAATTGAGGCCGCTTTCAAATATGGGGCGTATCAGTCGCGGATCGTTTTTTGGATTTTTTGCAGGCGCCATTTCCGGAACATTTGGAACAAGCGGAACAGCACCGGTTATGGCCGGTTTGTTTTCCTCGCGCTTAACCTTGAAGAAGGTGGTTGGAACTTCCCTGCTTATTATTTTTGTGAATGCCTTTTTTGCAGTGGGGGCACATTTCCTGGTTGGCCGAATTGATCTTACCCTGGTTGCATTTTTGACTTCGGGATCGGTTATCGGAGCTATAATCGGAACCCGCTGGTTATCGAAATTGCAGGTGCGGAAAGCTGAAAACAACATCCGCCATGTTTATGCTGTGGTGATGATTATTATCGGGATTTTGATGATACTTAAATAGTAATTGCCGGATTGATATGGTTCGTACCATTTACATATTTATTCTGTGCTACTTCCTGTTGGGAGGACTTGGTTTTCATTTCATCAACCGGAAAAAGGATAAAGCTGTTGCCCAAAAAAGCTGGACTAAATTCTTTACGTATTTCGTTATAATCAATGTGCTGTTTTTTAGTATTGTGATAGATCCCCGGGTGTTCAGGATTGTAAGTGCGATAATTCTTGCTGTTGGTGCTCTTGAACTTATTATGCTCTATGCAAAGCGAAGTCTGATTGCGACACCAATTTTTATCGGATCAATCATTGTTTTTACTGTTCTTGCCTTTGGCTTCTGGAAGTTTTCAGGTGCCGAAAAGGAGGTGTTATTATACACCTTCATCATCTTGTCGATATTTGATGCATTTAGCCAGATAAGTGGACAGTTATGGGGAAAACGCAAAATTGCCCCGCAGATCAGCCCGAATAAAACCGTTGGTGGAACTGTTGGAGGTGCTTTATTTGCTTTGTTAAGTACGTTTTTTTTAAAGCAATTGCTGAGCTACACAATTTGGGAAACTATCTTTTTGACAAGCGGAATTATCGTTTTTGCCTTTGCCGGCGACCTGGCAGCATCGTTCTACAAAAGAAAATTCAATACAAAAGATTATAGTCAGCTGATTCCGGGGCACGGAGGATTTTTAGACCGTTTTGATAGTTTAATTGCAGGAGGTGCCTGGGTAGCTTTGTATTTAGCGTTTTAAAATATAGGAATAAATCAGATACCTGAGACAAACGAAATCTGTTTAAAGTGAATACGCTTTGGGCTTAACTAAGGCACACTGAACTAAATATAAGGGTTATGGGAAATACAATTACACTTGCTGTTGTGTACTTTATCGCCATTATTCTTTTACTGGCGTTTAACGAGTTAAACTACCGAAGACTCAATGTAAGCGGAGAGATTACCCGGAAGTTTGCTCATTTTACTGCTACCATTGCAGTGGTTCCTTTTCCTTATATTTTCGAATCGCACTGGTATGTACTGGTGCTGGCTGTTATATTTTTTATCGGTCTTTTGGTAACTCAATTTGCCAAGCAATTAAAATCGATTCATGATATAAAGCGAAAATCGATGGGGAGTTACATGCTGCCACTATCGATTTACCTCACCTTTTTAATCTCAGATCTTCGCGACGATAAATTCCTTTTTATACTCCCGATGCTGATTTTGGGAATTTCAGATCCGATGGCTGCCATTGTTGGAATGAGCCTCAAGAAAAACAATCATAAAATTCAACTCTTCGGAATTAAAACAAAAAAATCGCTTTTTGGGTCTGCGACCTTTTTTATTACAAGTTTCGTCATCAGCCTTATAGCGCTTTACTTTAACCGCGATGTATTCGACCTGAAAACCTTCTGGCTGGCTTTGTTGGTAGCGATTGTTGGTACCATTTCGGAACTGGTAAGTTGGAGAGGATCAGATAACCTTACCATTCCGCTTTCTGTGGCAATTGTTTTAATGATCTTTCATTAAGCGCTTTAATTAACATTTCCGAAAATTATCCTAATCACAAAAATTATTGTAACTTATCATAGTAATACAATTTAGTTGGACATGAAACTTTCTTCAGGAGCAAATAAGCAGGTTGACAAGAAAGTTGTGATAAACGGAGCAAATGGCTATGTGGCTTCCAATTTTATTTTGGAACTGCTCAACAACGGCTATCAGGTTGTTGCCTTGGTCAGAAAAAAAGAAGGTATGGCAGCGGCCGACCGAATGAAAAATGTGTTGCTGGAAATGAGCAGCGATGATGCTGTAGATTTCAGCCGGCTCGAAGTTTATGATTACAGTTTATTCAAACCTGATTTTAATTTGCCTGAAAACGTTCTAAAACAGGTATTTGAAGGAACGATTCATTATTTCCATTTTGCAGCTTCTTTAAAATTCGATATCAATTCGAAAGAGGAAATATTTGGAACCAACATGCAGGGTGTTACAAATTCAGTAGAAACTTTTCTGAAGTTTAGTGGTAAGGGTTCGCGTTTCTATTTCATCAGTACTGCCTATTCGTGTGGTACTTTGAAAGGCATATTTCAGGAGCGTTTTTACCCCGATGAAGAGATCGGTGCTTTTCGCAATTATTACGAACAGTCGAAAAGGTTTGCTGAAAACCGTTTGCGTCAATACATCGAAGAAGACGGACTTAACTGTTGCATTCTCCGAATCTCACAAATTGTAGGACAAAAATCCACCGGTATTACCAAGACCGATTATGGTATTTTTGATTTCTCAAAACGAATTCAACGTATAGCTGCTTTAAATCCGGGAACAACATTGAGAATGCAAATCGATGAGAAATGCACACAAAATCTTTTACCGATTGATACAATGGTGAGCTATTTCATGGATATTCTTCAGACCGAAAAAGTACCTCCGATCATAAATATTATTTCTAAGAAGCCGGTTTCGAACCGTTCGATACTCGAAATACTGGAAAAACTGCTTCCGATTAAGCTGGTTGCCAACATGAAGCTCAGCAATGTGGAGATGACGAAGATAGAAAGAATTATGGCCATTGGTATGTCGTTCACCGGTGCGTACATCAATATCAATCCAACTTTTGAAACCCGGAATCTGGATGCTCTTGTCACGCCGCAACCTGAAATAACTCCGGAAGATGTTTTCAGGATGGTTAGCTATTTTCTGCAACAACGGAAAATTTCCAGGCAACAAAATACAGGATAAGTATTTTCGTTATTATGTAAATTTGAAGATAAAAGCCAGATCGCATGTTAAAAGTTTTTGTAAAAGGAGAAAACATCATAAACATTCCCAATTTGTTAAGTCTTTACCGCTTGCTTGCATTTCCGGTAATACTGTTCATGGTAATTACCGGTCGCGAAAGCTGGTTTGTTATTCTTATTTGCATCAGTCTGGTCAGCGATATTCTGGACGGCAACATTGCCCGGATATTTAAGCTGCAAACCAATTTTGGAGCAGCACTCGACAACCTGGCTGATATACTCACAATCTCGGTCGCAATTCTTGGCATGTTCATTTTTAAATGGACTGAACTGGAACCTCATATTTGGTTTCTGTACATTTTTCTTGGCATCTTTTTAATCAGTTATATCATTGCCTTTATACGTTTTCAGAAAATTCCCGGGCTGCATTTGTACGGTGCTGTAATTGCCGGTTATTTGCAGGGGATATTCCTTTTTGTGCTCTTTGCCATCGATTTTTATCCCTGGCTGTATTATCTGTCTATTGGATGGGGAATACTGGCGTACATCGAAAAGTGCCTGGTACTTATGAAGCTCGACGATATAAGAATTGGTGTAAAAGGCTTATATTGGTTACTGAAAACAAACAAACAAGAGGAAAATAGACTTTAGCACATGCAATATAAAATCGCTCTGACACTTTACCTGGTCATAGCCGTAATTCATATCAGTGCAAAAGAAATAACAGGATACGTTAAAGCCGCCGGCAATCAGGAACCGGTTCCGTTTACCAATGTTATCATCAAAGGCACAACAAAGGGCACGATGGCCGATATTAACGGCTATTTCAAAATTGCTGTAAGCGATGGCGATACACTTTATTTTTCGGCGGTTGGATATTACAGCAGAGAACTTCCGGTTTCTCAAATCGACGAACAACAATTAATAGTTGAACTCTCAGAAAAAATGCAGTTGGTGGGCGAAGTCACTGTTAGACCCGAAGTGCCGCGAGCGGTTCAGTTGCTCAAACTTATTCAGGAACACAAAAAAGAAAACCAGGGAAAAATCGAGCGTGTAAAAGATTATAAAACCTACACCAATACTACAGCCTACCTTGCCATCGATACATCGTCGCTTATTGGCGGCGCAATTAAAGATGCCCAAGAAACTACTTTCCCGACCGATAACGATAACTTTCGTTTTTCACCGGTTTATCTCGAGGAGGAGGCAACCCGTTATTCCCCAGAAAAGGATACCACGCTATTCACAAAAGAAGACGGTATTTTTCCAAATCTGAATAAAGCCATTAAGAGTCTAATTCTCATCAATATGGAAGTTGACCTGGATTTTTACCGCGACCAGGTTTACATCCTCGAACGTGGTTTTATTTCACCTATCAGCAATTCGGCCCAAAGCTATTATCACATTTATTTGAATGATAGCATGGTAGTGAATGATACCAAATACTTTCGTTTTTCATTTGTTCCGAAAAACAAGTACAACCCGCTTTTCTCAGGTCATTTTGTGGTTGAAGACAGCACTTTTGCGCTTACGCAGATAAACACTTACATTGCCCAGGAAGCCAACTATAACTTCGTTAACGGTTTCGAGAGCAACATTAGCTACACCAAACATGCCGACGGAAAATGGTTTTACGAAGAGCAAAAAATAAAACTAAACTTGTCGCTTGTTCTGAACAAGGACTCAGTGAATCGTTATAGTTCGCAACGGGTGGATAATGTAAAAGGAGGAAACTGGCTGATCACCAGGTCTATTACGTATTCTACTTCTTTGCGGCTCGACCAGATTGAACCTGCCATTTGGGGCCGTCAACCTGAGTTTGTGGAACATGCCATTGATGAGGACATCTATGAAATGGTGAATCGGATTAAGGAGCAAAACATGATCAAGGCCTTTGATGCTGCCGGCGGTGCTGCGTTGACCAGTTTTTTTAATATTGGCTTGCTCGATCTTGGACCAATTTTCGATATTTATTATACCAACCTGATTGAAGGGAACCGATTTTCGTTGCCTTTAAGAACCAGCGAAAAATTCTCGAAACGCTTTTCGGTGGGAGGTTACCTGGGTTACGGAACAAAAAACCAGGAATTCAAGTACGGGTACAACTTTGCCGTTCAGCCCTTTCAAACCGACGTTGTATTGCTGCGCTTCAATTATTACAACGATTATATTCTTGTTACTCAGGATAAGTTTTTGCGCTACGTAAAGAAAAATCCGAACAACAGGGGAAATGGTAACTTTGTAGCCATTTTTACCAGTTGGGAGCGAAATCCCTACTTAAAGGAAGAAGAATATTACGAGGCCAAGATCGAGTATAATACTCCCGGCGAAATGCATTTCGAATTTGTTCCTTATTATTTGAGAAACACCAGCACGCCGAATGTCCGCTTTATTCGCGAAGGGATCGGTTATCCAAAGTACAGCAATTACGGCTTGTTCCTGCACATGAAATATGGATTTCGGCAGCATTTCGATAAGTTCTTTTTCGACCGTATTTATTACATGACACCAACGCCTGTGGTGAATTTTAGCTGGGATATTGGGAAAGTATCACTGCCCGGAAACACTGGTTTTAATCCGGGATATTACTCGCATTTACATGGCTCTATTCAGGGGCGCCAGAACCTCGGATTAATTTTTATGGATTACATGGTAAATGCCGGTTACCTTTTTGGCGACGCGCCCTACGATTTGCTGGATCAGCCGGTGGGTTCCATGTCGCTCGGTTATTCAGCTTATCGGTTTAACCTGTTGCATCATGCGTCGTTTGCGCACAACCTGTATTCAAATGCTCATGTTTACTTCAATGGCGGCGGAATATTTCTGAACAAAGTACCCGGAGTTAAAAAACTCAAGTTGCGCGAGATTCTTTCATTTAAAATGCATGTTGGAACTTTAACCGATGGTTACAAAGGTGTTTTCGATTTGCCGGGTTATTATTCCAATCCTTCATCAGTGCCGTATGCTGAGATTGGAATTGGTGTGACCAATATTTTTAAAGTAGGTCGGGTTGAATATGTGCATCTGGTTGGAAACAAGTATAAAAACAGCGGATTTACTGATGTTCACGGAATTCGTATAAAAGGGGAGTTCAGTTTCTAAAAAAAGGGACATCACCATATAGTGACATCCCTTTCGCTCATAAGGCGCTTATCTGTTATACATTGTAAGTCGATGAAGCTGTGTCGCCACCGCGGCCTGTCCAGTTGGTGTGGAAGAATTGGCCACGTGGTTTATCGGTGCGCTCGTAAGTGTGGGCACCAAAGTAATCGCGCTGCGCCTGCAACAGGTTGGCAGGTAAACGTTCGCTGCGGAACCCGTCGAAATAACACAGAGCCGAAGTCAGAGCCGGTACCGGAATTCCGTTTGCAAGTGCTGTTGCACATACTCTGCGCCAACCTGCTTGCGCCTGTTCCACTTTTTCTTTGAAGAATGGATCGAGCAACAGGTTTGGTAATTCAGGATTCGTATCGAAAGCTTTTTTGATGTCGCCAAGGAAAACCGAACGGATGATACATCCACCGCGCCACATTAACGCAATTCCACCGTAATTCAGGTTCCAGCCGTGTTCGGCAGCGGCTTCCATCATCAGGTTATAACCTTGTGCATACGAAATAATTTTTGCTCCCAGCAAGGCACTTTCAATATCGTTGATGAATTGTTGTTTGTCGCCGGAAAACTCAGCTTTTGGCCCGGAAATTACTTTCGAAGCCTGAACCCTCAAATCTTTTTGAGCTGAAAGACAACGTGCAAAAACCGATTCACCGATCAAGGTGAGTGGAATACCGAGGTCGAGGGCCGAAATTCCGGTCCATTTTCCTGTTCCTTTTTGTCCGGCTGTGTCAAGAATGAAATCAACTGTTTCTTCGCCATTTTCATCTTTGTAACCAAGAATATCGCGGGTAATTTCAATAAGGTAGCTGTCCAGAATTCCGGTATTCCATTTTTTGAATACTTCGTGCATTTCATCGTTGCTCATTCCCAAAAGTTCTTTCATCAATTGGTAAGCTTCGGTGATGATCTGCATGTCGCCGTATTCAATTCCATTATGTACCATTTTTACGAAGTGGCCGGCACCACCTTCGCCAACCCAGTCGCAGCAGGCTTCGCCACTTTCAACTTTAGCCGAAATGGCCTGGAAAATTTCTTTAACGTGAGGCCATGCAGCAGGTGAACCTCCTGGCATGATCGACGGGCCTTTCAGTGCACCTTCTTCACCACCCGAAACTCCTGTTCCGATGTACAGCATTCCTTTGCTTTCTACGTATTTTGTTCTGCGAATGGTATCCGGAAAATGCGAGTTACCTCCGTCGATGATGATATCACCGGGCTCGAGATGAGGTATTACCATATCGATAAAATCGTCAACCGGCTGACCGGCTTTAACCAGCATCATCACTTTGCGTGGTTTTTCGAGCGAGGCACAGAAATCCTCAATAGAATGTGTTCCGATGAAGTTTTTACCGGCACCGCGACCATTCACAAATTTGTCTACTTTTTCTACTGTTCGGTTATAAACGGCAACCGTATAACCATGACTTTCCATGTTTAAAACCAGGTTTTCGCCCATCACGGCCAACCCGATCAAACCAATGTCTGCTAACTTTTTCATATTGTCTTGTTTTACAATTATTTTAGAATTCTGAATCGTCATTCCTGCGAAAGCAGGAATCTGCTGAAGGTCCTCTGCCAGATCCCTCCAGTCCGGATTCACTTTATTTGTTAATTCATTTTTCCATTCTCGTTTCCACTTCTTCAGTCTTTTTTCCCTTGTAATAGCCTGGTTTATGTAATTGTAATGTTCAAAATAAACCAGCTTGTCAATGTTATACCTTGAAGTGAAACTCTTATTTTTCTTTATTCGGTGTTCTTCAATTCTTCTTATCAGGTTATTGGTTACTCCAATGTAAAGCGTGCTGTTTCGTTTGCTTGCTAATATGTAAACGTAAAAGTCAAATCTTCTCACGGCTTACAATTTTAAGTTTCCCGCTTTCGCGGGAATGACAGCTACTTCGAAACTTTAAATCCCAGTAACTTCAATTTCTCTACAGTCTCCTCCTTTACATTCTCCAACTTTAAGGTGTAACTGTCAAACTCCCTTCGCACGGGATAGTCGCCTCTCAGTTTTTCAAACAAATGAGGACTTTCTTTAAGTGCATCATCATCCAGTTCAATGTCGTAGGTCGATAAAATGGCTTCTGCCAATATCGAATATTCGCGACGCTGGTTGCCGTCAATTTCAATCACTGTAGTTGCAGGGAGTTCAACATTTTCCGGTTCCCAGTCATCAATTCCTAATTTGAAAAAGCGACTGACTGCCTGCACGCTCATTTTTGTGCCGTTTGCTTTTCCGTCTTTTGAATACCCTGCAATATGCGGTGTTCCATATTCGGTTTGATTCAGAAGTTCGAGATCGATTTCAGGCTCGTTTTCCCAGCAATCGGCAATAAAAGCATCCACATCACCGGCTTCAATGGCTTCATAAACTGAATTGGTGTCAATTACTTCACCCCGGCATGAGTTAATTACAAGTAGCGATTTTCCAAGATTCTGAAAGAAATCTTCATTGCCCATGTGATAGGTACGGTCTTCGCCGCTCATATTCAATGGAACGTGGAAGGTGATGATATCAGCTTCCTGCCGGATGGTTTCCAGCGAAACAAATTTTTCCGGGCCTTCCATTCTTTCGCGGGGAGGGTCGTTCAAGAGCACTTTCATTCCCAAAATTTCGCAGGTTCGGGCCACTTTCGAGCCAACGTTGCCAACGCCTACAATTCCAATAGTCAGTCCGGCAAGGTCTTTTCGTTTACGCATCGACCACGAAAACAGCGCCGATGCAATGTATTGGTTCACGCTTTCGGCATTGCAGCCCGGTGCATTGGTCCATTCTATTCCAGCCGCCTTGCAATATTCTGTGTCAATATGGTCGAAACCTATGGTTGCGGTGGCGATAAATTTCACCTTCGAACCTTTCAATAATTCCTGATTACAAATTGTTCGTGTCCGCGTGATCAGGACATCAGCATCCTTTACCACTTCAGCAGTGGTTTCGTTTCCGGGTAGATAAACCACCTCGGCGAAAGGTTCCAAAGCGCCTTTTATGTAAGGTATTTTATTGTCGATTATGATTTTCATTTCATTTTGTCATAGGTCCTTGATCACTTGTGATTGATTAAACTGAAAAACTGCGACTGCTCACTGTGACTTGTAATAGTCTCTCACCATTTCATCAAGCACCCAACTGGTGCGGGCTGCCGATTCACCAGTGCTGACGCATACTCCTTTTCCCAGTAACTCATTAACCACTTGATGAACCAGATTTTGCGAAATATGTTCAGGATTTTCGAAATAGAATTCTTCTGTTCCACTTTGAGTTTTTAAAGTGAGATTTCCATGCGAGAAACAAGGCAAACTGATTTCGCCTTTTTCTCCAACAATCTGAATGAAATCTTCGGTTGAACTTTTGTCCACCACAAAGCACCAACTTCCGTTTCCGACAACTCCCGATTCATGTTTCCACGTTCCGGTTACCGTGTCTTCGGCAGGGTAGAGGCCGGACTGGTTTACTGCTGATCCTTTTACTTCAGTGATTTTTCCAAAAACAAAATCCAGGTAATCCAGCTGATGCGATGCCAGATCGAAAAAGTGACCGGCACCAGCAATTTCAGGAAATACGTGCCAGTGCATTTCTTGAGGTTTCTGATTTCTTTCAGCAGCTTCTTTGTACAATTTTATATTTACCAAAAGCGGTTTGCCAATCGCTCCTGATTCGATCAATTCTTTCGCCTTCAAAAAGGCCGGCAAAGTTCTACGATAATAAGCCACATACAATGCTTGTCCGGTTTGTTTCGAAACTTCGAGCATTTCCCGGCACTCGTCGTAGTGGCGCGCCATTGGTTTTTCCACGTAAACTGATTTTCCGGCGCGCATGGCTTCAATGGCATAACTCGCATGCGAGTCGGGTGGGGTGGCGATGTAAACGGCATCCACCTCCGGATCGTTTATGAGATCGGAACCATTGGAATACCACCTGGCTATTCCGTGGCGACGGGCATAGTCGGCAGCTTTTTCAGCATCGCGACGCATAACCGCTTTCAATTCAGAATTGGGAACTTTGTAAAATGCGGGGCCGCTTTTAACCTCAGTTACATTTCCAACTCCTATAATTCCCCAGCGGATGATATGTTGATTATTCGGTTTCAAATCTTGTTTAGAATTCAATACTTATTTTCTTTTTCAAAAGAAGTTGATCAAAAGGTCACTAGTCAATGGTCATTGGTCACTGGGTTGTCTCCTAGTGACAAATGGCCGATGACCAGTGACTAATACTCAAACCGATCGCGGAAAGCCCACAAACCGATCGCGGGATTGGAAATGTAGAACACTTCTTCTCCGTCGGGCATCGTGTTGTAACCGTCTTTTAATTCTGTAGGATCGTATTTGGCCGTCATTTCATCAAAGTCGCCATAAATAAATCCAACGCTCTCAATTTCTTGCTGGGTCAGGTTTCCTTCGGCTTTTCCCGGACAGTAGGTAATGCTGAACCTTCCTTCCGAAGAACCATGAATAAGGTGAGCTGCTGCTCCCAGGTTGTTTCGGAGATCCTCGTTTTCGTCAACCAGTTTTAGCGTGTGTGGAGTCCCGAAGTAGCCATATTTACGGATGAGTTTGTCAATCTGCTTGTCCTCGCCAAATTCTTTAAGCGCCGGAGCCAAAACGATCAGTTCACCATTGTCGGCAAGTGCCATTCGGGTGCGGTAAATACTTTTGTTCCCCAGCCAGGTACTTTTAAATTCGCTTGGATCGAGCCAGACTACTGCTTTTTTGATCGGTTTTTCCACCATTTCAAAATTCACTTCCAGCGAAAGTTTGGCAGCTTTATCAAACACTTCAAAATCGTCGCCGATAAACAGCCCGAAAGTCTGCAATTTCCCTTGTTTATTCAGCCCAACTACAGTTTGTACATATACAATGGGCAGGTGGTTCGAGAAATTCTCGGACGCATAGTTAAACACCTTACGAACCGGAGTATCCGCACGTCCCATCATTTTTTCCATGCCATATGCTGCACCGATATAATGGCTTTTATTAATGCCTTCGGAACCGCCGGTACCCACAAAAATATTTTTGTTGTAGTTGGCCATTCCAACCACCTCGTGAGGAACCACCTGGCCGATGGACAGGATGAGGTCAAAATTCCCTTCAACCAGTAATTTATTCACCTGAGCCGGCCACGGATAATCGACAGCACCTTCCGAGACTTCCTTAATGAATTCGGCAGGAACGGTCCCCAATGTGATCACATCGTTTCGCCAGTCGTGCTCGCGGATGAGGCTGGCGGGCATTTTGCCAAACATGTGGCTGATCTGATCCGGCGTCATGGGAGTGTGAGTGCCCAGTGCAGGCAGTACATCGGTGAGTTTTTCTCCAAAATACTCCCAGGTAAACTCAGTGAGGTCTCCTGCTTTTGAAGGCAGACGCGTATAGTCGGGTGGTACGGCAAGTACCTTATTTTTTGCTCCCATTTTGTCCAAGGCTTCAAAAAGACCTTTCCTAAGATCTTCTCTTGAAAGCGAGGTTTCGGTTGAGCCGTTCTCGTAAAATATCATTTTGTTGGAATTAAGGGCTAAAGCCCGTTTTATTGCTGTTCTGTATTCCCCGGGCTGAAGCCCGGGGCTAGTCATATTCGTTTTTCAAATCTCCTTCGCTTAGAGGTATGAAGTGGCATTACCTTTTCACCCTCGCGTTCCCGCCCCAAATGCTCCAAACCTGTTCTTCGTCGGCAGGTTGAGCATAGTCGGTGAGAAAAGTGGTTGCCATGGCACCGGTAGCCCAGCCAAATTGCGGCCATTTTTCCGGATCCCAACCTTTCAGGATTCCGTAAAGCATGCCGCCTACATAGCCGTCGCCACCGCCAATACGGTCGAGTACGGTAATTTTACGTGGTTCAACCACATGCCAGTTTTCGCCTTCCAGCATAATAGCGCCCCACAGGTGCTCGTTTACGCTGATCACCTCACGCAGGGTAGTCGCAAAAACGGATGCATTCGGAAAGGATTCTTTCACTCTCGTGATCAATCCTTTAAAACCATCAATTTTGGCTTCGAGCCCTTCGCCGCCGGCCGCCGGTCCTTCAACTCCAAAACACAGTTGGAAATCTTCTTCGTTACCAATCAGGATATCAGATACAGAAGCTATTTCAGTAAAATCTTTACGCAATTGTTCTTCGCGGCCTTTCCAAAACGAAGCCCGGTAATTCAGGTCGAAAGAAATACGGGTGCCGTGTTTTTTTGCGGCACGGGCAATATCCAAACAAAACTGAGTGGTCTCGGGCGACAACGCACCAATCAAACCGGATAGGTGAACGATCTGCACTCCTTCTTCTCCAAAGATGCGCTCCAGATCGAAATCTTTTGCGTTCAAGGTTCGGCCTACTTCGCCGGCACGGTCGTTAAAAACTCGCGGCCCGCGCAACCCGTATCCACTGTCGGCAATGTTTATCTGGTGACGGTATCCCCAAGGATCGCCTTGTTCGACTTCGGGGCCTTCGTAATCCATGTGACGGGCACGCAGGTTACTTTTTATGAATGCTGCAATCGGACTTCCTTTTACAAAAGTAGTAAGCACTTTCACCGGCATGCCTAAATAGGATGGAATGCTGGCCACATTGGTCTCTGCACTGGTGGCAAACAGCGTGAATTTATCGCTGGCATGAACGGGCTGTCCGTTTTCAGGAGTTATTCGTGTTCCCATGCTGGTAGGTACCAACATGGCGTATTTGCAATTTTGCTTTAATGTTATCGACATAGTTTATGCTTTTAATCTGTTACTCATACTCTGAATTGTTAAACGCCTCCAAATGCGCTGTACCCGCCGTCAACAGGGATAACAATTCCTGTAATGAAATTCGATACATCGGAGATAAGGAAAAGTGTAGCGCCCTGTAGATCCTCTGGTTCCCCAAATTTTCCCATCGGAGTATTGTCAACAATTTTCTGACCACGCGGCGAATAATTGCCGGTTTTTTCATCCATTACCAGGAAGCGGTTTTGGTGTGTAATAAAAAATCCCGGAGCGATAGCATTTACACGGATGCCCACTTTTGCGAGGTGCACGGAAAGCCATTCGGTAAAATTATTAATGGAAGCCTTCGCCGCTGAATAAGCCGGAATTTTAGTCAGTGGTTTGTACGAGTTCATTGAAGAAATATTCAGTACCACACCCTTTTTCTTTTTCAGCATATCCCGGGTAAAAACCATGGTCGGCAACAAAGTGCCTTTGAAGTTTAAAGCGAACACTTTATCGAATCCTTCCATTTCGAGGCCGTAAAAAGTATCTTCCAGCGAATCGAGGTTTTCTTCCAGAATTTGCTCTACTTTGGTGGTGGCTTGCGGACTGTTTCCTCCTGCTCCGTTGATCAGAATTTCGATCTCGCCCAGTTTTTCGTTGATTTCGGCTTTAGCAGCTATCAGCGATTCTTTGTCAAGTACATTGGCCTCAACACCGATAACCACTGCGCCTGTTTCTGCGGCAATTTCTGCAGCAACCTTTTCGGCTACTTCTTTATTAATATCGGCAATGGCGATCTTTGTGCCCACTGAAGCAATGCCTTTCACCATGGCTGTTCCCAAAACTCCGGCTCCACCGGTTATTACACATACTTTTCCGTTCAGGTCGTTGAATGATAATGGACTCATAATGTTTTATTGGTTTATTTGAATTCTTTGTAATAGTCTACGTTTTCCTTGGTAATGATATCGATGGACGTATAATTTTCCATCTCGATTTCCCGTTTTTGAACAACGCTTCGGAACAATACATTAATAGCGTTATAGCCCTGTTCTTCGGGGCGTTGGCAAATCAGAAACTGAACGAGGTCTTTCTTTAGGAATTCCACATTTTCCTTCACAAGGTCGTGGCCAATTACCATTATTCCTTTACGTCCGCTTTGTTCCAAAAGGTTACCGATGTTGAATACTTTTGAGTTTGTTACAAATATTCCCTTGATGTTTTTGGTATCGATAATTTCCTCAATTTTCTTCATCCAGGTTGGATCATCGGTATCGGGTACATCGGTGGTGAATAAGGTGTGCGGAGTAACTCTCATTTTCAGAAACCAGTCGTAAAAGGCTTTTTCGCGTTGGATGAGGTGGTTCTGGTTATCCATTTCCTTTGCAAAATGCACCACCAGGATATTTCCGTCGGGCAGGATCATGTCGAGCAGCTTCCCCGAAACCAGTCCGCTTTGGTACGAATCCTGACCAATGTAGCTCAGATGACCGGCATCTTTTATTTCAGAGTCGATAAATACAAACGGAATATTCAGCTCCTTCAATTGATCGATAAACAACAATGCCTCTTTTTTGAAGAAAGGAGCAAGAACTACGCCGTCAGGTTGCAGCTCGAGTATTTTCTGACACTCGGCACTAAAACTTTTCGATTCGTTTTGTTTAAACGTAAAAGACTGAACTTGCAGGCCATACTGCGGCAGTTCGGCAATGCGTTTGTTAACTCCTATCACCGGTTTGTTCCAGTATCCTTCTTCCGAAGGTGGCTCGGGCAGGAGGGTGGCAAACAAGGCCGACTTTTTTGAAGCCAGTGTACTCGCCAGAATATTGGGTTGATAGTTCAACTCATCAATAATACTCAGGATCTTTTTTCGGGTGGCTTCTGCTACTTCGCCACGGTTGTGCAATACCCGGTCAACGGTTCCGATCGAGACTTTGGCTTTGGCCGCAATGTCTTTTATACGTATTTGTTTGTTTGATTCGATAACTGACTGTTTTATAAGTTTATAGCTAATGGTTTGAATTAGTATCTTACAAATCTAAAGATTTTTTTTATTTTTCGTGTTCGTACACGGAAATTTTAATTTAAATTATGTGCTGAAATTTTTCGGCGAAAAATATTTTCATTGAAACAGAAAGAAAGCAGTTTGAATCGTCAGTAATTCAAAAAGAAATTTCAGTAAATTGTAACTTTATAGTCTGATATTTTTGCCATTCGATTGTTGCAGCTTAAGTTTAAAACACGAAAACGAACGAAATCAAATCAATACAATAAATCTAAATCAAACGACATGCAAAACCGAAGAGAATTTTTAACGGCCATTGGTACCATTGCAGCCGGTGCCGTTGTTGCCGATCCGCTTAAAGCGTCCATATTAGCCGATTCGAAATTAAAGCTTGTACTGGTTGGAACCGGTATTCGCGGAAACAGTTTCTGGGGGAAACGACTGGTGGATACCTACAGCGACATTCTTGAATTTGTAGCGCTGGTGGATATTAATCCCGGCCGGGTGAAATATGCGGCTGATTATATTGGTGTTGGCCCCGATTGCAAAACCTACACCAATTTTGATGAAATGATAGGGGAGAATTCTCCTGATCTTATCATTGTAACTACACCCGATGCCACGCACCACCAGTACATTATTAAATCGCTGGAAAACGGTGTTGATGTGCTCACCGAAAAACCGTTGACCACCGACGAAGATAAATGCCAGCAAATACTCGATGCCGAGCGCCTGTACAAACGAAAAGTGATTGTTGGTTTTAATTACCGCTGGAGTCCGTATGCCACAAAAATCAAGGAACTGTTGATGAACAAAGCCATTGGCGACCTGGTTTCGGTGGATTTTTCGTGGATGCTGAATACCAGCCACGGAGCTTCTTACTTCCGGCGTTGGCACGGACAACGCGAGTGGAGCGGAACGCTGCTTATCCATAAAGCGACGCACCATTTCGACCTGCTGAACTGGTGGATCGACTCCGATCCTTCGACGGTATATGCTTACGGCGATCTGGAATTCTACGGCAGGCGGCGCGAAAAAAGTGGTGTGAATTGCCGGACCTGCGATGAAAAGGATACCTGCCCGTTTTACTGGGACATTACAAAAGACCAAACGGCATACAACCTGTATGTTAAACACGAGCAACACGACGGATACATCCGCGACAACTGTTTGTTCCGCCCCGAAATAAACATTTACGACAAAATGAACGTGAATGTAAAATATGCCAACAACGTTATACTGAATTACATGCTTACCACCTACTCGCCTTGGGAAGGCTGGCGTGTGGCCTTTAATGGTACCGAAGGGCGTTTGGAAGCCTTCCTCGATATTCCTTACCTCGAAGAAGTTCAGGTGTCGCAGGAGGCATTACATGCTGCCGAAATGGATCAAACGGGGAATGCCGGAACCGATTATAAACCGATTATCCTGCACAAACTTTGGGGCAAGCAGGAAGTTATTGAGGTAGGCTTTAGCCGCGGTGGACACGGTGGCGGCGACGAGCGTTTGCACGACCAGATTTTCCGCAAAGACCAGCAACAGGACGAGTTCCTGCACATGGCCGGCACCCGCGACGGTGCCATGTCGATACTGATAGGTACTGCTGCCAGAAACAGCATCGAAAGCGGCCAGCCGGTAAATGTAGCCAGCCTGACTACCTTGCAACCACGCGCCAAACGAATTGTAAAATCATAGGTTTTAACGAAATACTGAAAGAGCCGGTTGTTGCCGGCTTTTTTTCTATTCGATCAGGTTGCGAGCCACGAGCCACGAGTAGTAAGCCGTAAGTAGTAAGTCTGAGGAGAACAATTTATCAGTTCGGCAATAAAACATTCCCAGTTGACAGTCGCGGTTTTTAGTGTTGTTCTTAAAAGTTTGTGGCAAAGCGCAGAGATAAGTTGGCAGTAGGCAATTAACAATTGGCAAATGTGTAACAAACTAGCAACTCTTCTCAATTTACAATTTATCAGTTTAACATTTAACAGTTTTGTTCCGCATTTACGCATTTACTCATTCCTTTGTTCAATCCTTCAATCCCGGCATCCAGTATCAAGTATCCAGCATCACAACATCTGACATCTCAACCACAGGCATATTCTCCAAATCCTGCATGGCATTGATCAATCCAACCTTGCTGTAGTTAATTATATTGACAGGAGTGACCCGGCAAACTTTTATTTTGCCTTCTGCAATCAGTCGGGCACGTTGGGTGCCGGGCAGCAGGGGAGTGTTGGGCGTCCACCACTGGGTGCCATCCCAGAAAACGGGATTAGCGGTGAAGCTGTCGCTGATGCAGCCATTTTTAACAATCAAAATGTCGTCGCAATCGGCGCGCTGCTCAAAAAGTTGAGTCAAACGATCGCGGTCGGTGTATTTGTAGCTGTAATCGATGGAATTGTCTTCCACCAGTTTCAGGCTTTTTAGGGGCCGGTATTCGTGAGGTACGAATTCGATTTTTTCAATTATTTCAGAATAAATTACCCGGCAACGGAACAATCCGCTTTTTGCCGATTCCGGAATATTAATGACCCCGGAAAGTGAAATGGGCTCAGCATCCGGAAAAAGCTGTTTCCGGGCAATCGCAAAACGGCTTTGATGAAATTCGAGGTTATAGAGTTTGCCGTCGTGGCATTTAATGGTTTCAAGCAAATATCGGGACATACACTTTTTTAATCAGTTCTTCGTATTCTTTTTCGGCCTCGCTCAAAAAGGTGATTCCGCCACCACTTTTGTAAACCAGTTGCCCGCCGCAGTTTTCGATGTAGCGGATCAGCACGCAGCTGTCGAGGTTTTGCCCGTCGAAATAACCAAAAATACCGGTGTAAAAGCCACGCTCGTAATTTTCGGCAGCTTTAATGATCTCCACGGTTTTCTTTTTTGGCGCTCCTGAAATGGATCCCGCAGGCAGCATCGTGAATATAATATCCCCGATTTTTTTAGTGTAATCTCCGGGCAGGTCGCCTGTTATTTTGGAGCTCACCTGGAACAGATCGCGCCGGTTGGTACGTATGCGTTCGAGGTAGCGGAATTTTTCAACGGTAACATTTTCAGCCACCAGGCTCAGGTCGTTACGTATCAGATCGACAATGGTATTATGCTCGGCCAGTTCTTTCGAATCTTTAAGGATCAGTTCTTCCGCATTTTCGATGCCGGCATCCATGGTCCCTTTCATCGGGAAGGAGGCAATTTTGCCGTTGTTGATCTGAACAAAAGCTTCGGGCGAGAAACACACAAATTCATCGCGGAAAAGAATTTTGTAAGGTGCCGCACTGCGCTCGAATATATTGGTCAGCGACAGGTTTGTTTTTACTGGAGTCGGTTGGGTGTAATTCAGCAGGTAGGTGTCGCCGTTGTGGATGTGCTGCTGAACCAGATCGAAGCCTTTCTTATAAGTGTCAAACGAAACCGGCTCGATTTCCCACTGTCCGATCTCAGGATGAACCGGTTCTGTCTTGAAGTTTGATGCTTCGCGGGTTTTCCAAAGAATCCGGTTGCATTCATCCGGCGAAAAGATCTCAGCCCTTTCTCCTTCGAAATCAATCAGGAAAACAAAAGCTTCACCCTCCGCACCCAGTGCGTTCATCTTTTTCGATATCTCCTCCCTTACTTTCATTTCGGCGCAAAGTTAAGAAAAGCTGCGAGCTATGAGCTGTGAGTCGCAAGCTTTGAGCAGGCAGTGTTCAGTGATCAGTTTTCAGTCGCAGTTGAAAGTAGGCAATTAACAATTGGCAAGTCTGAAAACAACAATTTATCAATCCTTCAATCCTTCAGTCCTTCAATTCCTCAATCCTTCAGTCACAGTTTTCAGTCACAGTTTTCAAAAATTATTGTAGCATTCATGCATTTTGTGTTCTGTTCTTCTTCGCCCAGATCCTTCAAATTCTCCGCATTCTTCCTCGGCTATTCCCGTCAATATTGCTATTTTTACAGCAAATTCAGCACAGCATGGATATTGGGAAGAATATTTTAGCAATTACAACTAATTTACCGGAAGGCGTAAAACTGGTAGCCGTTTCGAAAACCAAACCAAACGAGGATATTTTGGAGGCGTACAATGCGGGCCAGCGTATTTTTGGTGAGAACAAGGTCCAGGACCTGACAAAAAAGTATGAGGAGCTTCCCAAAGATATCGAATGGCATTTTATCGGTCATCCGCAAAGTAACAAAGTAAAATACATTGCACCTTTCATTAGCTTGATCCACGGGGTGGATTCGCTGAAACTGTTGAAGATCATCAACAAGGAGGGGCAGAAAAACGAGCGGAAAATAAAGTGTCTGTTACAGTTTCATATTGCAGAGGAAAGCACGAAGTTTGGACTCGATATACAAGAAGCGCGTGATGTACTGGATTCGGAGGAATTTAAGAACTTCGCCAATGTAGAAATCGCCGGAGTAATGGGCATGGCCACCTACACTGACGACGAAACACAAATACGAAATGAGTTTCGGATGTTATACAATATCTTTACTCAGCTAAAAAATGAATATTTTTCCGCTGCCGATTCTTTCTATGAAATTTCGATGGGCATGTCCGACGATTACCCCATTGCAGTGGAAGAAGGAAGCACGATGGTTCGTGTAGGGAGTAAAATATTTGGTGCAAGAAATTATTAGCATTAAAAATCAAAATAGGAGTTTATCTTTAAACTCTGAACATTTAACTTTAAACTAGTTATGGCAAATTTAGAAACAACATACCTCGGGCTGAAACTTAAAAATCCGTTAGTAGCAGCAAGTTCAGGCTTAACCAGCTCGGTTGAAAAAATAAAAGAACTGGCCGATGCGGGAATCGGTGCAATCGTGTTGAAATCGATTTTTGAAGAACAGATCAACAACGAGATCACCAGCTTGATGAAAAATCAGCAGAACACTTCGTATCCCGAAGCGGAAGATTACATCAGGAATTATACGCGCAACAATACCGTGGTTCATCACCTGGAGTTGTTGAAAAAGGCGAAGGAAGCCGTTGATATTCCGATTATTGCCAGCGTAAACTGCATCAGTGCGAAGGAGTGGACCAGTTTTGCCAAAGATTTTGAGGAAGCCGGTGCCGACGCCATTGAACTCAATATCTTCTACCTGCCAACCGACCGACATGAAAAGCCTGGAATGGTGGAACAGCTTTACATTGATGTTCTCGAGAAAGTGAAAAAAGAGGTGAGCATTCCGGTTTCGGTAAAATTTGGTGTACACCACAGCAATATACTCGGCATGGCCGACAAACTAAAAGCCAGCGGTGCTGCAGGGATTGTGATGTTCAACCGTTTTTACGAGCCTGATATCAATCTCGATAAATTGGAACTGACTTCTTCGGAAGTATTCAGCTCGCCCTCCGATATTCGTCGTTCGTTGCGTTGGGTGGGTATGGTTTCATCGTCCATCACCAAATTGGATATCGCAGCTTCAACCGGTATTCACGACGGAAGCGGCGTATTGAAACAATTGCTGGCAGGCGCACAGGTGGCACAGCTGTGTTCTACTTTGTACGTTAACGGCTCAGAAGCCATTCCGGCGATAATTGACGAGATGACAACTTTTATGAAAAAATGGAACTTCAAAAAAATTGAAGATTTCCGTGGTCGTCTGTCGTATAAAAATATTCCTGATCCGTTGGTTTATGAGCGTTCGCAGTTCATGAAATACTTCTCGAACAGGAAATAGCTACCTTAAGCAATGAGGAAGATAAAGCCGGTATTTCTGATCGTTTTTTTGTACATCATTGGAAGTACCGGTTTTGTTTTGGGACAAACCGATGATCCTCCTGTCATTGAAAATAAAAACCAGGAAGCGGTTCAGTATTGTTCTGATCCGGTTGCTGTGGCTCCTTCGATTTCAATTCAAAACATACAGATAGATGAGGAAGGAGAGGGGATGAAAATTTCCATATCGCCTCCATATAAACAGGGAGAAGACATTCTTGAGTGGGATGAAGTCGGCACTTTCAACTACACATGGAATGCAAATAGCGGGTATCTTGAAATAAGCGGAATAGGAACCGATTCTGAGTATGAACTCGCAGTATCTAAGGTGTATTATCACAATGTATCAGCAACACCTTCATCTGGAGTCCGGTCGTTTTCGATCAGCTTAAAAGATGCAGATTATTTGCCGGCGACCAATCATTTCTATCGATTTGTTGCCCATGAATCTATCACATGGACGAATGCACGTTTACAAGCTGCCTCAATGGATTATTATGGATTGCAAGGTTATCTGGCGACCATCCGATCACAAGAAGAGCAGGATTTTATTTTCACCAAAACCGAAGGAACGGGCTGGATCGGCGCAAACGATGCGGATGTAGAAGGAACCTGGAAATGGGTGGAAGGGCCTGACGATGGAGTTGTGTTTTGGTCAGGAAACTTCGATGGAAGTCCTGTGAATGGGGAGTATTCACACTGGGGATCGGGAGAGCCCAATAATCTGAATAATGAAGATTATGCACATATATTGTATAATGTTGGTATCCGGGGTTATTGGAATGACCTTCCGAATCAGGGAACAGGTGGAGATTATACACCGCAGGGATTCTTAATTGAATATGGCGGAATGAAAGGCGACCCGGAGTTAAAACTTTCAGCTATTGCGTATGTGGATGTTCTTGGCAGTGAAAAACCAAAACTTGATGAGACCAAAGTTCAGAACCTGTTTTGTGGTGGAACTACACATGAACTTACACTTGCATTTACGAACGGAAATCCGACTGTTAAACTGGTCGCTTTGGATCCGGAGGTAACAGTCGTTGATGAAATTTCATACAATCCAACTATTACGGTGCCATCATACGGAATTTATTCTTTTCAGTTGGAAATGGTTGATGATGACGGGTGTGAATATGTTGATACCTTAGAAATAGGAATTCACAATCAACCTGAAGCCACTTTTAACCTTGATTCTAATGAATGTTACGGCTACAACCTGCAACTTGAATTTACCGGGATCACGGTGGAAGAAGCAGAGTTTACCTGGTATTACAATTCAGCAGAATTCACTACCGGAACTGATTTGGACAATGTAATTATTCCGCTTGGTTTCGAGAATATTGAACGCACCGTTGCGCTGAAAGTGAATGAACAAGGGTGCAAGGCTACATCTTTACCTAAAGAAGTAAAAGTGAAACCAAATATCTTGGTTTCGGCAGAAAATACGGAAGGATGTTCGCCACTCCCGGTTAATTTTACGGCCAAAACAAGTATTCCTGCACAATCATACCTCTGGGATTTTGCTGATGGTACTTCTTCTGCAGAACAGGATCCTTCGCATAAGTTTGTTAACCCGGATGATGTTCTACTGCCTTTTGATATCAGTTTAACCGTCCTGGATGACAAAGGATGCGAAAACACTGCTGTTTACGATTCGCTGGTTCGGGTTTATCCTGTTCCAAGAGCAGGTTTCGATTTTGAACCCAAAGAGGTTTTAATTACAGACCCTGAAATTACTTTCACCAATACAAGCCACGCTGCTACCGGATATTTCTGGGATTTTGGCGACAGTACATTTACCGATGAAAAAGATCCGATGCACCGCTACGATGCCATGAACATTTACCTGACTTCGCTTGAAGTGACGAATGATTTTGCTTGCGCTGATACAATTCAAAAAAACGTTACAGTTACTTTCGACCGCCTGTTTCCACCAAATGCTTTTTCGCCGAATGCTGCGCTGGAGGAAGACCGGGAATTCAGGATTTACGGAGACGGTGTTTTGGACGAAGGTTATCAATTGTTAATTTTTAATCGCTGGGGCGAAATGATCTTCGAATCGAACAGTCAGAATCTGGGCTGGGACGGTAAAATGAAAAACGATGAATTGGCACCTGCAGGCGTTTATACATGGGTGATTCAATATACCGATTTTACCGGCGAAAAACACAAGCAACAAGGTACGTTAACGCTTCTGATATAGTGGTTTAGGGTAAATAATACGCTTATCTTTATGCATTTTTAACTTGGCTTCATCCCTCATATTTCGTATCTTACGAAGACCAAAAATCGGGTATTATGAGGAGGTTGGATTTGTCAGTTAAAGATGTTTCAAAAGTCAACCACAGGGTGTTTAAAGGATACTCAGTAGTTGCAAAAAACAGAACAGAAAATTTGGAAGAGCATTATGTTGTACCATGGGAAATGACAGAAAAGGAGTGGAAAAAGCCCGTTTATCATTAAATCATCGGTATGAGTAACCTATTGTATAGGTTCTTCCCGCTTTTCGTTCCGAGAAAGAAAGTCAACGAAACTTCATGTGAACCGTGGCTGTAATTCGATAATTTCGACAGGGTATAGTCGAAGCTATATCCAATTTGTAGCTTCTCCCAGGCAAAACCAATCAAAGCAATAATTGCATCGGGCCTTACATCAAGGTTGTTTCTGTACCACCCTCCGAACAGAAATGATTTCTCTATCATATATATTCCTAAATTCAGTTGTTTAAAACTTCCCTGTTGCTGGTAAAGTATATTTGGCGACAACGTAAATTCGCGTGACAACAGTCCGTGATGGAGTTTCCGGCTTCTGTTACCGGCCAGAAGGGTAAATTTCATAGGTACTTTGCCTTTATTGTCGCCTTCCACAATCGATTCATCGGGGCGGGTTAAATGGTGTACACTAATTCCCCAAAACGTCCGACGGTATTGTCCTGCTGCGCCAACAGCAAAATCGGGGTAGCTTTTACTGTCGTCGGAAAGTGTCACGGGAATTGATCCTGTAATTTCACCCGAAACCTGGTCGATATTCGATGGGAAAACCAAACCGTTTACATCAAACTGTTTATAAACGATCCCGCCCTGCAAACCCAGTGTCATAAATGTTTCCATTCCCAGCTGCACGTGATGCGAGTAGCTGATAAAAGCCGATGTGGCATTAATTACATTGTTTGGCTCACGGTCGTAACTTAACTGGAATCCTATTCCCGATTTCAGGTTGTTCAGTAAGCGGTCATATGAAAGTGAATAGGTTGTAAACGCATTTCCCTGTTGGGGCCATTGATTGCGGTAGTTGGCAACCAGCCTTTGTAATTCTGTAGTTCCGGTCAGGGCAGGATTCATAAAAACGGGGTTCGCATAAAATTGCGAATACTCAGGATCCTGTGCATATACGATACCCGGCATAAAGCAAAGAAGAATAATTAGTTGTTTTAGCTTCATGATTTACAAACCCAGTCGGAAAGCCGACCAAATTAATAAAACCATTTAATTTTCAGTGGGGTGCCCATGGATTTATTTTGGAGTAATCAACGCGGGGAACCTTAATTTGTAAAGTAAGTTCGCCACAAATTCCAACACTGTCAGAAATCCCCGGAATACCGGCACCGGCACTAAGATCGATTCGGATATTTCCGCTGCTTATTCCGGCGGTCCCACCCAGACAGTGAATATTGTTTGTAATATCGCTTTGGATAAAAAGCCCGAAAGTATTGTCGGTATGCTTCATGTAGGCGTGAAATCGGGCCGTGGTCCAGTCCTCCTGGTAAAAAACGATAAGTTCAGGAACAAATACAAAGGGCTTTGTTCGTAATCCTTTTTTATAGCCTTCACGGTTTCCCGAAATGTAAAAGGTAAAGTTGGCGGGTATCACTTCTTCTAAATCTTCATTACTACCTCCCAAATTGACTTTTAGCGGATAGCCGGCGGTGAGTCCCCAACGTGCAACCCGGGATTCCCATAATACGGCCAGGCGTGGTTTTAAAAGCAGGTATTGAAAAAAATCAGAGCCAGGAGGATTCGGAGGAGATTCGCTGTTGAGCATTATACCGTCGAGCGAATGCACATAAAGCTGTTTGGTGGCCAGCAGAAAATTGGTATTTACCGCAAATCGAAAATTTCCGTTTTGTGTTTTCTTCGGAACGCCGGAATAAGCAAAACCAAGCTCGTTGGTGCTTATGTTGCGATGCCCGATAATTCCTTGCTGAAAGATCAGCCCAATACCCCCGTTCAGTTTGTTTGAATAGGTATCGTAAGTGATGTAAAGAAGGTTGTATGCTTTTGCACTGTCAACCCGATAATATTGGTTTCCCACATGTAGGTTGGTTTCGTTGTTCATGCCAATAAAGGCCGGATTCAGCAACATGGGATTGGAGAAAGGTTGGAGCAGACTTTCGTTTTGCGATCTTCCAACAAAAAACGAGATTTGCAGAAACAGCACCAACAATATTTTAACAGTGAACTTCAAGACCGTGAGTCAAACTTAGCTGGACATTTTTAACAGTTCTTCAAGGAAATATTGTTTTTGCTCCCCGGCTGATTTTAAGGCACGGGCAATTTTAAGTTTAATAGGCTTTAACTGTTCTTCCGAAGGAAACGTTTCGAGGTTTTCAATAACCGTGAAAGCTTCAAATGCCACTTCCCATTCTTCGTTAATTACGAGGTTGGTGAACACTTCAAAATAAGCACTAAAATCAAGACCATTCTGCCAGCACACTGTGGTAATGTCTTTCCTAATCAGATGAAATTTTTCATTTTGAAGTACATCGATAAATACCGGAATAGTTTCCTTGTCTTTTACCATTCCTAGTAATTTCAATATTTCAGCTTTCACCTCGGATTCCGGCTGTGCGCTTAAAAGTTCGAAAAGTATAGGCAAATAACTGCTGTTTCCGCTTTCCTGGAGTGATTTTATAGCAGAAATAACAGTTTCCGAATTTGTTGAAAATAACTGGTTGCGTGTTGCCTCGTTTATTTTTGGCTGTTTCATGCTGGACAATTTGAATGGCTACAAATTTACATTTTAAAAAACGCTTAAACAAAGTGGTGCTGCAAATGTTTGGCAATAATCTTTACCTTTGCCAAATTCATGAAACAAGCGGATTATACAAACATAAAGTACACGAATAGATTTTGTATACATGTTGCATGTGGTGCAGTTGAACACAAACAAAATGAATCACATGAAGAATGTTGAAGAATTAAGAGAAGCACATGTTGGCCGCTTGATGCTCAAATATTTTATCCCGGCGTTTATTGGTGTTTTTGTGAATGCACTCTACAACATTGTCGACCGGATTTTTATTGGTCAGGGAGTGAGTGCTGAGGCGCTTTCCGGAATTTCTGTCATTTTCCCGGTAATGCTTATTATGATGGGTTTCGGAATGCTGATTGGTATTGGTACCGGCGTATATGTTTCCATTAACCTTGGAAAGAAGGATTTGAAACGGGCCGAGAAAACTTTGGGAACAGGTTTTGCGCTGATGATCATTTCTTCCATCCTGATCATGATCATTACTTATTCGTTGAAGGTTCCGATTCTGAATTCGTTTGGTTCAACCCGGGAAACCTTTCAGTATGCCAACGATTACCTGGATATCATACTTGCAGGTGTGCTTTTTATGGTGGTTGGTTTTTCGCTGAACAATGTGATCCGCTCGGAAGGAAATGCCAAAATTGCAATGGTTTCAATGATTCTCAGTTCAGTGACCAACCTGATACTTGACCCTATCTTTATATTCGGCTTCGACATGGGAGTAAAGGGAGCCGCTTATGCAACGGTTATTTCAATGTTTGTTCTCATGGTTTGGGTGCTGTATCATTTTATCAAAAGCAAACGATCGGTAATAAAACTGTACCTGAAGAATATTCGCATCGATTGGGGAATTATGATGGAGATAATTGCCATTGGGATGGCACCGTTCTCGATGCAGATAGCAGGCAGTTTTGTGCAGGGCTTGTTGAATAAAAAACTGATTTATTTTGGCGGCGACCTGGCGGTTGGAGCCATCGGTATAATCAACTCGGTGCTTACACTTGTTGTGATGGCTATTGTGGCTTTGAACATGGCATCGCAACCCATTATCGGATTTAATTACGGTGCCAAAGCTGTGGATCGCATCAAACAGACATTGAGAATTACTTTGATTGCCGCCACCATAATTTCAATTGTTTCCTATGGCTTGCTCGAAGCATTCCCAGGTGCGATTATAAAAGTATTTAACAGCGACAGTGATACACTTTATCAAATTGCTCAACGTGGTTTGAGGCTGGTGGTTTTAGTGATGCCGATCATTGGATTCCAGGTAGTCGCCTCCAACTTTTTTCAGGCGATCGGGAAAGCTGGATTATCCTTGTTTGCCACTTTATTCCGTCAGGTAATTGCCCTTATTCCGCTGCTGTTTATTTTACCCTCATTTTGGGGAATCGACGGAATCTGGATCAGTTTTCCGATTTCAGATATGTTATCTGCCATTGTGGTTGCATTTCTTTTAGTACGCGAATGGAAACGACTTCCTGTAACAGTTGCTACTGCAGATGAAAGCAAAGGGAATTAAAATATTGGCCATACCGGTGTTGCTGGCTGCACTGATCTATTTTTTTGTGATCAGTCCTGAGGTTCTTGGAAAGGAGCTATTAAGCGGAAGTGGTCTTCCTGCCGGGACGCTGATAAGCTGGGCTGGACTTTTTTTTTATGCCTTTCTGATGTTTGGTTTGATGAAAAGAATACCTAAATCAAGCGTCAGCCGATCCTTAAAAACCATACTTCTGCTGAATGTAATTCTGTCAGGCTTCTGGGGAATGTTAAGTTATCTCCTTGCCGGAAACTGGTCTTTTAACTTCACAAATTCAAACTTCAGTTTCCGGTTTTGGATCGGAATCACTCTGTTTATTGTACTGATTCCCCTAGTTTCCTTCATCATTTTGGCAGTGTCTCGCTTACTGAGCCGATTAAACAAGCGCTAGTTTTTCCTGCAATGCCAAACCGGTATACGATTCTTTCACTTTTAGTAAATCCTCTGGCAGCCCCGCGAACACCAGGTTTCCACCTTTGTCACCTCCTTCGGGGCCAAGGTCGATGATCCAGTCGGCACATTTTATGACTTCCATATTGTGTTCAATAATAAGTATGGAATGACCTCGTGAGATCAAGGCATTAAACGAATCGAGCAATTTGCGGATATCGTGAAAGTGCAAGCCAGTTGTGGGTTCATCAAAAATAAACAGGGTAGGGGAATCTTTTTCTTTTGCCAGAAAGGAAGCCAGTTTTACACGTTGGCTTTCCCCGCCTGAAAGCGTACTCGACGACTGCCCCAGTTTGATGTATCCCAAACCAACATCCTGCAAGGGTTGCAGTCGTTTGGTGATTTTCTTTTCTGTAGAACTTTTCCCCCTGGCAAACAATTCGATGGCTTCATTCACCGTCATGTTGAGAATATCGTCGATATTTAATTCACGGTAACGAACCTCGAGGACATCTTCCTTAAAGCGTTTTCCGCCGCAACTTTCGCAAACCAGGAATACATCTGCCAGAAATTGCATTTCTACTTTTATGGTGCCTTCTCCCTGGCATTCGTCACATCTACCGCCATCAACATTAAACGAAAAATGCGAAGGTTTTAAGCCCTGAACTTTTGCTGCTTGCTGTTCCGAAAATAACTTTCTGATTTCGTCATAAGCTTTCAGGTAAGTCACCGGGTTCGAACGCGATGATTTGCCAATCGGATTTTGATCGATAAATTCAACGGCTTCCAACAGTTTGTAATCGCCTTTAATGGCATCGTGACGACCTGTTTTTTCGCCATAGCCACCAAGAATTTTGGTAAGTGCCGGCGTTAGAATTTTCGAAACAAGTGAAGATTTTCCCGATCCGCTTACTCCGGTAACCACAGTCATTGTGTTCAGCGGAAATTTAACGGATACGTTTTTCAGGTTATTCTCGCGGGCGCCGATCAGTTCTATGTAATTGGTCCATTTCCGGCGTTGTTCGGGAATGGCGATCTGTTCCACTCCGGTGAGGTATTTTGTGGTTAAGCTTTCAGGTTTTTCTGCCAGTTGTTCATGATTTCCCTGGAATACCACTTCGCCACCATGTTGCCCGGCCAGCGGACCGATATCGATCACTTCGTCGGCAGCCCTTATAATTTCTTCATCGTGTTCTACTACAAGTACTGTGTTCCCGATTTTTTGAAGGCGGCGCAGTACCTGTATCAGTCGGTCGGTATCGCGCGAATGCAAACCGATACTGGGCTCATCAAGAATATACAGTGATCCGACCAAACTGCTTCCCAGCGAAGTAGCAAGGTTAATACGTTGTGATTCTCCACCGGATAAAGTCGAAGAAAGCCGGTTCAGTGTCAGGTAGCCCAATCCGACATCGCACAAAAATTCGAGCCGGTTAGTGATCTCAATTAAAATTCGTTTTGAAATTTCCTGATCATGTTCCGAAAGTTGAAGCTCATTAAAGAAATTTTTTAGCTCTGAAATTGGCATCAGAACTAATTCCTGTAACGATTTTTCCCCCACTCTAACATAGCCGGCCTCACGTTTTAACCGGCTGCCTTTACATTCCGGGCACACTGTTTTCCCCCGGTAACGCGAAAGCATCACGCGGTATTGAATCTTATAACTGCCTTCTTCAAGGTGTTTAAAGAAACTGTTTAGACCATTGAAATATTTGTTTCCGGTCCACAGCAAAAACTTCTGCTCTTCAGTGAGCTCGTAAAACGGTTTATGGATCGGGAAGTTGAATTTTTCGGCAGAATAGATCAACTCATTCTTCCATTCGCTCATTTTTTCGCCTTTCCAACACGCAACAGCGTCCTGATAAATTGATAATGATTTGTTGGGGATTACAAGGTCTTCATCGATACCGATTACTTTACCGTATCCTTCGCAACTTGGACAGGCACCCACCGGATTATTAAAACTGAACATGTGAACGCTGGGTACTTCGAATTCGATGCCATCAGCTTCAAAGCGATTTGAGAAGCTTTTGCTTTCAACAATCTCACCAAAAACTTTTACAATACATTCTCCATTACCTTCAAAAAAAGCTGTTTGAACAGAATCAGCAATCCTGCTCACCGTATCTTCATCGTGTTGAACAACCAGGCGGTCGATCACCAGGTTACAGTCGCCCTGGCATATATTTTCGCTTTTATCATTAAGCAGATCCTCAATTTTAATGATCTCATTATTGGTTTCGAGTCGTGGGAAACCTTGTTGCATCAACAATTCTGCCTCCTCGAGTATCGAGCGGCCGTTTTTCGGTTTTAACGGTGAAACAACAATCATTTTTGTTCCTTCGTCAAAAGCCGTAATGTAATCCACCACATCAGTAACCGTATTCTGTGTTACAATTTCTCCTGAAACGGGCGAATACGTTTTTCCGATTCGGGCATATAAGAGTTTTAAGTAATCGTAAATCTCAGTGGAAGTTCCTACTGTTGATCTTGGATTCCTTGTGTTAACCTTTTGTTCAATAGCAATCGCCGGCGGAATACCATTAATGAAGTCTACCTCGGGTTTGTTAATCCTTCCAAGGAACTGTCTGGCATACGACGACAAGCTCTCAACATAACGACGTTGGCCTTCTGCAAAAAGGGTATCGAAGGCCAATGATGACTTACCGGAGCCCGAAACACCCGTTACTACGATGAGCTTATTCCGGGGTATCTTCAGACTGACATTTTTGAGGTTGTGTACCCTGGCATTCTGAATTTCAATATATTTAGCCTTATTACTATTGGACATAATTTTTTTCTGAAATGCAATAAAAAGTTAAAAAAACTTGTATATTTCGTTTAATTGTTTCATTTTTGATTCGTACAAAATTACAATAATTGTTTAACCACACTTAAAATTTGACGCCTATAGAGCCATTCTACTTTTATTTTTAAATAGAAGGTAATGTTCAAACTTAACTCACTGGACGACAATGAGCTCGTTCAAAGGTTTATAAAAGGCGATCAAGAATCTCTTGAAACTTTAATTTTACGTCATAAAAACAGAGTGTTTTCGTATATTCTGTTGATAGTGAAGAATCAGGAACTGGCTGAAGATATCTTTCAGGAAACTTTCATTAAGGTTATTCGCTCATTAAAACGAGGGAAGTATATCGAAAATGGAAAGTTTGTTTCCTGGGTACTTCGGATCTCGCACAACCTGATCATCGATCACTTCAGAAAATTGAAACTAAAAGGTACCATCTCAAACGATAGTACGGAAGTTGATATTTTCAACTCGCAGCGGTATTCTGAGGCCACGGTTGAAGACCAGATGGTAAACGATCAGATATTGAGCGAAGTGAAGGATTTGATTAAGGAATTGCCCGAAGATCAGCAGCAGGTAATTTATATGCGGCACTATATGGGATTGAGTTTTAAGGAGATAGCAGATCAGACAGGTGTAAGTATTAACACTGCTTTGGGACGCATGCGTTATGCATTGATCAACCTTAGAAAGCTGATTGAAAAGAAGAAACTGACGTTGACAATGATTTAACTATTGTTAACACAATATTAAGTAGAGAAGGGCGTTTTAGAGTAAAAATAATTCTAAAAATGCCTATGCAAAAAATCTCTACTTTAATGTACTGTTATAATTCTTTTCGGTCTGATTGTGAGCAATGCGAAACAACCATTGCTGAAAATGAATTGAATGCAGTTGAAACATCTATCGGGATGGAACCATCAGAAACGTCCATCAAAAATATTCTCAATTTTGCCCGTTCTTACGATGTGCTCGAAACCGAGTCGGCGGGATATGTGGAAATGATTTTAAATTAACGATAAGGCACCAGTAAGGTGCCTTTTTTGTTTGGTATATTTTCTATTAAAGCAGCGTTTTAGCAATTATTTTTGCTCAGATGTTGTAAGCCTGATGAAAAAATAACCAAGTGTACCTGCAATTAGCGAACCGAGCAAAATTCCCATTTTAGCCGAATCAACTAGTGCTGCATTATCGTAAGCAAGGCTGTTTATAAATAGCGACATAGTGAATCCCAGTCCTCCAAGAAAAGATACTCCGCCAAGTTGCCTGAAGTTTACATTCTCAGGTAACTCAGCAATATTGAATTTGATAGCAAGCCATGAGAAAGCAAAAATCCCTATAACGTTTCCTATGATCATACTCAATGCAAGGTTTAGTGATAGCGCGATATTGGTATCGCCCGAAAAACTGAAAGCAACGCCGGCATTGGCCAAAGCGAATACCGGCATGATGAGGTATGATACCCATCCGTGAAGCTGGTGTTCCAGGTTTTGTAAAGGTGCTGTCGTATTTTCGGTCAGCTCCTGAAGATCGTCCAAACTATGGAGTTGCTTTTTACTTAATACGGTTTTTTGCTCATTTACGCCACATTCCGAAAGAAATTCTTCAAGAAGTTCTTTGCTTCTTTCGTAAAACGAGCGGGTATTAGTTTTTCTCCTCAGCGGAATGGTCATTGCAAGTAAAACTCCTGCTATTGTAGCATGGATGCCCGATTTCAGAAAAAGGATCCATACGATGACACCGGCAATAAAAAAGATGTATTTGGAATAGTAATTAAAACGACTCAGCAGCATCAAAAAAGCGACGATACCAAGCCCTATAAATATATTTGTCCAAATAAGATTGGTGCTGTAAAAGAAAGCAATAACGAGCACAGCTCCAAGGTCGTCGATGATCGCAAAGGCCATTAAAAAAACTTTTACTCCGGCCGGAACACGGTTTCCCAGAAGCGTGAGAATTCCAAGAGAAAATGCAATGTCAGCAGCCATAGGAATTCCCCAACCTTCTCCTCCTTCATTGCCGGCATTAAGTACAGTGAATAGCGCAGCAGGAACAATCATGCCGCCAATTGCTGCAAATAGTGGCAGCGATGCCTTCTTTATGTGGCTCAGCTCGCCGGTTAAAATTTCGCGTTTGATTTCTAGGCCAATCACAAAGAAAAAAATGGCCATCAAACCATCGTTAATCCATTTGTAAATTGGCTTCGATAATTCAAAACCTGGTAAACTAAAAGTGATGTATTTTTTCCACAGCCCAAGAAACTGATCACTTAACGGACTGTTTGCAAGGATGAGTGCCAGAAGTGTTACTCCAAACAGGATAATACTACTGGAAGTTTCGAGGCGGATAAATTGGTTGATGGGCTCCTTGATGCTTTTGATTTTATCTTTCATGTATTTTATAGTTGTTTATTTTTTGTGATAACACATGAAATTCGCGTGAGTTATAATCAATTCATATTGGAGTGAGGTATTTCTCATGCTTATTTCATATGAACTGTTTAACAGGAAAACATAAACATTGTTCTTTCGTGAGTTTCAAATTTATGAAGAATATATTTTAGAGCAACTATTGTCAGCTTGAAAAAAAAGTTATAATTTAGTGATATCAAAATAATATCAAAATACTAATTAATTAATGTCATGGAAAAGAAATATTCAGGTATGTCAGGTTACATGTTCCTTTTTGTGGAGCTGATTCTCGTGGTACTTATCGTTCTAGGGTTTGTGCGAATGATGATCGTTCCGGCGGTTATACTAATTCCTGTTTTTATTCTTATCGCTATCGGATTTACAGTTGTTGATCCGAATCAGAGCTGTGTTCTGGTTTTGTTCGGTGCGTATAAAGGCACTATTAAATCGAATGGTTTTTATTGGGTAAATCCATTTTTCGCCAAGAAAAAGATCTCCCTGCGTGCCCGAAACTTCGATAGCGAAACCATCAAGGTAAACGACAAACTAGGTAACCCAATAATGATTGGCCTGGTGCTGGTTTGGAAAGTGGAAGAAACGTACAAAGCAGCCTTTGGTGTTGATGAATACGAGCATTTTGTGGTGGTACAAAGTGAAGCTGCACTTCGAAAACTGGCCGGCTTGTATCCCTATGATAACATTGAGGATGAATCGGCAAAAGTTACCTTGCGCGACGGCACCGAAGAGGTAAACAACGAGTTGGAGCGTGAAATCGTTGAGCGGCTTGATATTGCCGGTATTCATGTGATAGAGGCTCGTATCAACCATATCGCTTATGCCCAGGAAATTGCTCAGGCTATGTTGAAACGTCAGCAGGCAACGGCCATTGTTGCCGCTCGATACAAGATTGTTGAAGGTGCGGTCAGCATGGTTGAAATGGCTTTAGAACAGTTGAGTCAGAAAAAAATTGTAGATCTTGATGAAGAAAAGAAAGCTACTATGGTAAGTAATCTAATGGTTGTGCTGTGTGGTGATAAGGATGCAACACCGATTGTGAATACCGGAACGTTATATTAGGCTGATAATGGAAAAGGTTCTTTTTTCAGAGGAACAACGATTTAACCAGTGGTGGATTAAATTTATTGCAATGGCTTCGCTACTCGCAGTACTGATACCAATTCTTGTTCGCATTTATACACAAGTGATGGGAAGCAATCCATTGGGCGATACTGAAACATCATTGGAAGGATTAGTAGTGTCAGGAATTGTTTCTGTTGTTGTTATAGTCTTTATGTTTATTGTAATTTTTGCTTCACAACTAAAAACCAAAATCACTACGGAAGCCTTGTTTGTTATTTATTCACCTTTTAAAAGAAATTGGCAGAAATTCACACCGGAACAAATTAGTAGATATGAAATTAGAACCTATCGGGCAAAACGTGAATATGGTGGTCATGGGATAAAAACAAGAAGAAGATACGGTAGTGCATATACCATTTCGGGGAATGTTGGCATGCAGCTGTATCTTAAAAACGGCAAGAAATTGCTTATTGGTACACAAAAGAAACAGGCTTTTGAATACGCCATGCGAAAATTAATGGAAGGGGAGGAGTGACATGTCGAAGAAAAAATCTTTTGTATTACGTATAAATCCGGAAATGATGGAGGCTGTTGAGAAATGGGCAGCCGATGATTTCAGGAGCATCAACGGGCAGCTGGAGTGGATCATTCACAACGCGCTGGCAAATGCCAAGCGCTTAAAGAAAAATTCTGAGAATGGGTAGATACGAACAGTACAAAAAGCCAAAACCGGAACCACAATCAAAACAGAAAAAGGTTTTTCTGATGGTCAGGTATGTTATGATTGCAATGTTATTGCTAACGGGCATAACTATTTTCATGATTCAAATCGTAATGAATCAGAAGAACTAAGACTTATTTTAAAAACAACTTTAACCAAAAAACGAAAATTAAGAGCCATGAAGAAAACATTCAGTTGTGCCAAATGCGGCAGTTGGGAATACGAAATGGATGAGATAAGAACCACCGGCGCCGGATTTACCAAGTATTTTAACATTCAAAACCGGCGTTTTACGGCAGTTTCGTGCAAGCGTTGCGGTTATACCGAGTTTTACAGAGGTGGCCGATCGGGTGGAGCCAGTAATATTCTGGACTTTCTTACTAACTAATTACGATCGGTGTAAAATCAATAAACCTGCATGTTCACATGCAGGTTTATTGATTTTAATTATTTTTTCAGATTTGAAAGTGCAGCATTTAGCAACACTTTATCATGGTCAGCGCTGTATTCCCAAAACATTATACCGGCCAATCCACGTTTTTTGAGGTAAGCAATTTTATACGCAATCGACTCTTCATCCTCGTACGATATAAATTCTTTATTTTCCGGATTCCACAAATAAGGAGCTTTTGCTGTATCGTCCCAATATCGGGAGTATCCGTTTGCATTTATGTTTTGAAAGAAGTCGACATAATCGATTCCCATCCCAACTGTTTCCGCTTTGTTAAACAGGATTTGATCGCCACTTGCTTCAACACCTTTCCAGATTCTGCCATAAAAAGGAATACCAAGATTGATCTTACCAACTGGGAATCCGGCTTCGGTGTGCAAATCCACTGCATTCACCACACTGTTCATGTCCAGATCGGGTTGAGCCGAAGGATTCAGGTTGCTGTGATGGCCATTTACATTGTGTAGCCCGTTGTAAAAATCGTAGGTCATAATATTCAGGAAATCGAGGTATTCCCCCAATTTTCCCAATTCTGTATTATCAACATAAGCCTTATCGGCACCGGTGGCAATACTTAGCAAATAGTGTTTTCCATTATCCGGTTCCTTTGATAATTTGTCCAGCTCTTCTCTAACAGCTTTAAGCATTAAAGTGAAATTGTGCACGTCTTCGGGGCGGTGAATATTTCCCGCTCCAACCTGATTTGGATATTCCCAGTCGAGATCGATTCCATCAAGCTGATAATCTTTTACAAATCGGGCACAGCTTTCGGCAAAACGCTTTCTGGAGCTTTCGGTTAAGGCAGCATCCGAAAAACCGCCCGACCATGACCAGCCGCCAATCGAAACTAAAATTTTAAGATCAGGATTTTTCGACTTCAAACCGTTAAGTTTTACCAGGTCGTTGGGGGTGAGGTTTTTTCCATCGATTTTTGTGGTGTCGAAAACAGCTTCACCATCGCGAATGTTTCCAAAAGCATAATTAATGTGTGTAATTCCGGAAACGTCGATGGTTGAAAAGTCAAAATCGCGATAACCTGCAACATAGGCTACCACCATATATTCTTTCGCATTTGTTTCAGCTTTTGGCTTTTGTGCCGGCTTACATCCGGTAAACGAAATGAAAGCAAAAAGTGTCGCTACTGTCAGGATTGAAAATTTCATATTTGATGCATTAAATTGTGTGCCTAAAATTATTGCTTTTAGAGAATTCAACCTAAAAACATTTTAAAAAAATTTAAAATCTACAAAAATCATCTATAAAAAAATAAATAATAATGTAATTTCGGAGCTTGATTTTGAAGGTAAAAATGAAGTCAAACCAATGAATTAAAAACGACCGGATGTTAAAAGAAAAAGTAAAACAAATAAATCCTGCATTCTGGGTTCCAACGGCCTATTTTGCTATGGGACTGCCGTTTGTGGTTCTGGCGCAGTCAACGGCAATTATGTATAAAAACATGGGAGTTTCGGATACGCAGATTGCGTTCTGGACTTCGTTAATTATGTTGCCGTGGACGTTTAAACCCTTGTGGAGTCCTCTGTTCGAAATGTTTAAGTCGAAGAAGTTTTTTGTGGTGACTTTTCAGTTTGTTACCGCGATAACTTTTGCACTGGTGGCTTTTTCCTTACCGCTTAACAACTTTTTTGCATACTCTATCGCTTTAATGGGAATTGTTGCTTTTAGTGGTGCCAGTACCGATATTGCCACCGATGGGGTTTATCTGAATGTACTCTCATCAAAAAAACAGGCTGAATACATTGGCTGGCAGGGTGCTTCCTACAACATTGGGAAACTGGCTGCCTACGGCGGATTTGTTACACTTGCCGGTATTCTTGAAAAGCAATTGGGAGTTGTTCATGCGTGGATGGCCGTAATGTTTGGTATTGGCGCAGTTATGGCACTGGTTGGTTTATACCACATCCGAATGCTGCCTTCAGGTGGCGCGGTAACTAAAGAAGTAACTTCATTAAAAGAAGGATTTTCTACCTTGTGGGATGTTCTGGTTACATTCTTTCAGAAAAAATACATTTTGTGGTACATCGCATTTATTATTTTATACCGTTTTGCTGAAGGTTTCGCCATAAAAATTGCACCACTTTTCTTTAAGGCAGCCGTTTCAGAAGGTGGCCTTGGATTGACCACAACACAAATAGGTGTTATTTACGGAACATTCGGGACAATAGCTTTTGTTCTGGGATCGGTGTTAGGCGGTTATTATATTGCCAGAAAAGGATTGAAAAAAGTATTGATGGTATTGGTAGCCAGCTTCAATATTCCGTTTGTAGTGTATGCTTTGCTCGCTATGTATCAGCCTGAAAATCTTTATGTAATTGGGTTAGGAGTTGTTATGGAATATTTCGGTTACGGTTTTGGTTTTGTAGGCTTGATGTTGTTTATGATGCAGCAGGTTGCTCCCGGAAAATACAAAATGGCACACTACGCTTTTGCTTCAGGAATAATGAATCTGGGTTTTATGATTCCATCGATGATGAGTGGCTTTTTTAGCGACATGCTTGGTTATAAAGTGTTCTTTATTTGGGTGCTTGTTGCCACTATTCCGGCATTTTTAGCCGCATATTTTGTACCTTTTGGTCACCCCGATAATAAAGAACAAGCTGAACTGGAAGAAGGATAAACAAATTAAATCTCATAATATGACACAAAAAATGAATATACCTTTTGAAGAACGTCCGCAAGGCTCTGCTGAAGTGATGTGGCGTTATTCTCAAAATCCGGTGATCGGCCGTTATCATATTCCAAGTTCGAACAGTATATTCAACAGTGCTGTTGTGCCTTTCGAAGATGGCTTTGCCGGAGTGTTTCGCTGCGACAACAAAGCGGTTCAGATGAACATTTTTGCCGGATTCAGCAAGGACGGTATCAACTGGGACATCAATCACGAACCGATTGAGATGATTGCCGGAAATACGGAAATGATCGAATCGGATTACAAATACGATCCGCGCGTAACCTGGATTGAAGACCGCTACTGGGTAACCTGGTGCAACGGTTACAATGGGCCAACCATAGGAATCGCTTATACTTTCGATTTTAAAACTTTCCACCAGTGTGAAAATGCATTTTTGCCGTTTAACCGGAACGGTGTGCTGTTTCCTGAAAAAATTAACGGCAAATATGCCATCTTAAGTCGTCCGAGCGATAACGGACACACACCTTTTGGCGATATCTGGATCAGTTACAGCCCGGATATGAAATACTGGGGCGAACATCGTTGCGTAATGAAAGTTACACCGTTCGAACTAAGTGCCTGGCAGTGTACAAAAATCGGTGCCGGTTCTGTTCCAATCAAAACCAAAGACGGCTGGTTGGAATTTTACCACGGAGTGATCAATACCTGTAACGGTTTCCGTTACTCAATGGGTGCGGCTTTGCTCGATCTGGAAGATCCTTCGAAAGTGTTGTACCGTACACAACCTTATTTGCTGGCTCCGGCAGAATTGTACGAGCTGGCAGGCGATGTGCCGAACGTGGTGTTCCCTTGTGCTGCACTTAGCGACGGTGAAAAAGTTGCTGTTTATTACGGAGCGGCTGATACTGTTGTAGGAATGGCCTTTGGTTATCAGCAGGAAATCATCGATTTTGTAAAAGCAAATTCAATTTAATTCGGAAGATAGTTTCGTTCAGACTATGCTGAATGAAAACGATAAAATTCCGGCAATAAAGTTTAATTCTAAGTTTCAAGGGAGTTGATCTTTGTTTGCCGGAATTTTTTTGAACTTTATTCCCCTTTTAACTTTACTTTAAATCGTTAACCTTAAACTTTTTAACATAGGAAATCCTGCTAAAATACCTTACTTTTGGTACGCTTTTCGAAAAAATAAAAATTAATATAAACATGAACATTAGCGCATTACAAAAAGAACGGGCTAAATATCAGCCTAAACTTCCTAAATCTCTTAAAGGTGCCGTCAAATTGGTAGAAGGTGCCAAAACCAAATCGGTTGCCGACCAAAAAGAAATTGCAGCGTTATTTCCAAATACTTACGGAATGCCTTTGATCTCTTTTGAAGAAGGCGGAAAAGCCGGTTCAGCGGCTCCTGTTAACGTTGGTGTAATTCTATCGGGAGGACAAGCTCCGGGTGGTCACAACGTTATTTCGGGTATTTTCGATGGGATCAAAAAAATCAATCCCGATAGCAAATTGTACGGTTTCCTTGGAGGTCCCGGTGGATTGGTCGATCACAAATACATGGAATTAACAGCCGAAATTATTGACGAGTACCGTAATACCGGTGGTTTCGATATTATCGGATCGGGTCGTACAAAATTGGAAGAGGAAGCTCAGTTCGACAAAGGACTGGAAATTGCAAAAGACCTTAACCTGAATGCGCTGGTTATTATAGGTGGCGACGATTCGAATACTAACGCTTGTGTTTTGGCTGAATATTATGCCAAAATCGATGCCGGTGTTCAGGTAATCGGATGTCCGAAAACCATTGACGGTGACCTGAAAAACGAAATGATTGAAACTTCGTTTGGATTTGACACCGCTACTAAAGTTTATTCTGAGTTGATTGGTAACATTCAGCGTGATGCCAATTCAGCTAAAAAATACTGGCACTTTATTAAATTGATGGGGCGTTCGGCGTCGCACATCGGTTTGGAATGTGCTTTGAAAACACAGCCAAACATCACACTTATTTCAGAAGAAGTTGCCGAAAAGAAACAAACTTTGGGAGAGGTGGTTGATTACATGGCAGGTATTGTAGCCTTGCGTGCCGAAGACGGAAACAACTTTGGTGTGGCACTGATTCCTGAAGGTTTGATCGAATTCATTCCAGAAATGAAAGTGCTGATCTCGGAATTGAACGACCTGCTTGCTGAAGGTACCGATAGCGAAAAAGAATTTAAAATGCTTAAGAAAAGCCACCGTAACGACTGGGTTGCTGCTCATCTTACTGAAGGTTCTTCTAAAGTTTTCAGCTCGTTGCCAGCCGGAATTGCAACGCAGTTGACACTTGATCGCGACCCTCATGGAAACGTTCAGGTTTCGCTGATTGAAACTGAGAAATTGCTGGGCGAAATGGTAAGTGTTCGACTTGAAGAGATGAAAGCAGAAGGTAAATATGTGGGTAAATTTGGTACACAATACCACTTCTTCGGATACGAAGGACGTTGTGCTGCACCATCGAATTTCGATGCCGATTATTGCTACTCTTTGGGTTATACTGCTTCTGTTTTGGTAGCCGAAGGAAAAACAGGTTACATGTCATCGGTACGTAATACTACTGCTCCTGCTGATGAGTGGATTGCGGGTGGAGTTCCGGTTACCATGATGATGAACATGGAAAAACGTCACGGACATATGAAACCGGTGATTCAGAAAGCACTGGTTGAACTGGAAGGTGCCCCTTATAAATATTTCGTATCGAAACGCGGTGAGTGGGCTGTTGGTACTGAATTTGTTTATCCCGGACCGATCCAGTATTTCGGGCCAACCGAAGTATGCGACCTGACTACTGAAACTTTGAAGTTAGAGCAAGCAAAATAAGCTACAATTAAAATCAGATATTAAGGCTGTCCATCATTTGTTGGATGGCCTTTTTTGTTGATACCGGATACCGGATTCTGGATTCTTGATGCTGGGATTCTGAAAACTGGAACTGTCAACCGCGACTATACTATTGCCAAACTGATAAATTGTAAAATTGAATAGAATTATATCCGGTAATTAACAGACTTGCCTATTGCTAATTGCCAACTGTCAACGTAGATTGAAGGCTACGACAGAAGGATTGAAGGCCAGAAGGATCGAATGCAAAAATGCTTAAATTGGTTCTGCTAACTGTGACTGAATACTGCGACTTGTTACTCCTGCACTTTCTTCAACAACCAGCTCATATTATCTGCCAGAGTTCGGATGGATTGCATGCCTTCGGCATCGTTTAATACATCGCCCGGATCGCGGCCGATTGCGAAGTTCCAGTAGCTTGATCCCGGAACAATCATCTGGTTGATCAGGAAAAAGTTATTGATCGTTTCAAAAGCGTGAAGTGCCCCACCACGTCGAACGGCAATCACTCCGGCACCCACTTTTCGTTTTAAGAGGTGACCACTTGCGCGGGTAACATAACCGGCTACGTCAATCAAGGCTTTTATTTCGGGCGTAACATCGGCAAAATAAACCGGAGAACCAATGATAATGCCATCAGCTTTCACCATTTTTTCAATGCATAAATTCAGATGATCGTTTTTGATGTGGCATTTCCCGTCCTGTTTTTCTTTACAAACGCCACAGGCTGTGCAGCCATGAACCGGCTTGTTTCCCAATTGGATCATTTCAGTTTCGAAACCTTCAGTCTGAAAGATCTTGAACATTTCTTCAATTAGAATCGAAGTATTTCCATTTCTGCGTGGGCTTCCGTTGATGGCTAGTATTTTCATGGTTATTGTTTATGTATTTAAATTAGTACTACTGCCTGTTTCTTATTCTGAAAAGTTTCCTCGCTTCGGGTCGGAATGACAAGCTTTAAGAGATTTGTGCTTCAATTGTCATTCTGAGTGCAATGCAATGAAACGAAGAATCTGTTACATACTATTTTTTGTATGATACTGCTAGCAATTATTTTGTAAAAGAATTTAATACTTCGGTCCTTCTCAAATCAATCCTTCAGTCCTTCAGTCCTTCAACTATTGTCCGAATACAAACGAAATAATATTGGCGCCCATTTTTAATGCCTTTTCGCGCAGGTCGGCAGGATCGTTGTGTACATCTTCGTCTTCCCATCCATCGCCAAGGTCGGTTTCGTAGGTGTACAGACAAACCAGGCGGTCTTCTATAAAAATTCCAAATGCCTGCGGTGGTTTGTTATCGTGTTCGTGAATTTTTGGAACGCCCTGCGGAAATTCATACTTCTGATGAAAAATCGGATGGGAGGGGGGCAGTTCAACAAAGTCCTTTTCGGGAAAAACCTTTTTCATTTCGCGACGGAAATACTCATCCATTCCATAGTTGTCGTCGGCATGCAGGAACCCACCGGCTTCCAGGTAATGCCTGATGTTCCTGGCATCACTTTCAGAGAAAATAATGTTTCCGTGACCGGTGAGTTCAACATAGGGGAAATTAAAGATTTCCGGACTTCCAACTTCTATTGTCGATGGTTCAGGATTGATATTGGTTCCCAGGTTTTTATTGCAGTATTCAATCAGATTTGGCAATGCAGTTGGGTCGGAATACCAGTCGCCGCCACCATTGTATTTCAGCAGAGCAATTTTAACGCTGGTATTTTGTGCCGAGCCGGCTATTGCCAGGAGTATGAATAAAAGAAATAGTTGAAATCGCATAAACGTAATTTTCCGAAAAATACAACACCAAATCGAAACAACGAATTATTCGTTCGCCAAATTAACAATGTGGCAGGCAACTACTCCCGCAGTTTCGGTACGGAGTCGTGCATTGCCCAGCGAGATCTCCTGAAATCCGTGGGCTTTGGCTTCTTCCACTTCCACCGGGCTAAAATCCCCTTCGGGACCAATCAGAATGAGCACATCATCACCGCTTGTAATTTCATTTTTCAAATGCGGTTTTACGCCGTCGTTACAGTGGGCGATAAATTTTTTCCCCGTGAATTCATTTTTAAGCAGATCTGGAAAACTGGTAAGTTCGTTCAATTGAGGCAGATAAGCTTTTAGCGACTGCTTCATAGCCGAAACCAGTATTTTTTCGAGTCGTTCCGGTTTTATAACTTTTCTTTCAGAATGCTCACTGAGTAATGGGGTGATCTCGTCAATTCCGATCTCAGTACATTTTTCGAGGAACCACTCAAAACGATCGATATTTTTTGTTGGAGCAATGGCCATGTGCAGTTTGAAGTTTCTTTTTTCGAATTCGAAAACCGACTCTGTGATTTTTAAAACGCAGCTTTTATGATTTGCATCCACAATCTCGGCTTGATAAAAACCACCTTTACCGTCCACAATTTGCACCTGGTCGCCATCACTCAATCGCAATACTTTTACTGCATGCTTCGATTCCTCGGCACTCAGGTTGACAATATCTCCACTAATTTCAGGAATAAAAAAGATCTGCATCCGATTTTGTTACTTGGTTCACACAAAAATAGTGAAATCGATGAAACCTTTAATTCCAATAGGAATTAAGGTTTCGGTTTTTACTTCTTGGCAGGCTCCTCATTAAATTTGAATACTTTGTACAGGTAAAACATCGAAGGGAAAATAATCAGTACACCTACAATTAGAGCTATCAGAAGATAGAGCTGTACTTCGCTGGTGGCGCTTGCACTTTGTAGAGTGATGTCTGGTCCGTTCTTGATTTTTACCAATATCGGGAACTGAATGGCGAACCACCCGGTAACAATCATCGTAGTTTGAAAACCGGCGGTTAAACGAAGCATTAGTTTGTTGTGTTTGTTCAGAAAATACCAAAAAGCCGGGAGCGCCAAAGTTGCCAGTAACATACTCACAAGGCTGGCCGGCGAATGCAAAAACTCCCAGAAGAGCGGATGACCACTTGCCTGGGCTGCAGCAAAAACCATGGCACCAACAAGTACCAATGCCAGTAATAAACGTTTTGAAACGCGGACAAAATACTGAATGTATTTTTCCTCATTGATTTCGCTAACGGTGAAAATACTGGCGAGAAACGCAAACAATAGCACCAGGAACAGCCCCATGCTCAACGAAAACCAGTTCAGCCAGGGCCGCAGGTACACCTCGTAAAATCCCAGCTGATAATCCATTGTAATATTTCCAAGGATAATTCCACCTAATGTAACACCCAGAAAAAATGTGGTGAACAAGCTGGAATACTGAAAGATCTTTGAATAAATGGCTTTCGGAGTGGCTTCATCGATATCGTAATGCCGAAATGTAAAAGCCGTACCCCTGAAGATAATTCCGATAAGTACCGCCAGAACCGGAAGATGCAAGGCGGTTAAAACCGTTGAATAAACACTCGGAAATCCCACAAATAAAATAACCACAACCAGGATCAGCCAAACGTGATTGGCTTCCCAAACCGGGGCAATTGCTTTTGATACAATCCCGGCTGCCTTTCCTCTTGTCAGTAATTCCAGAATTCCTCCTCCAAAATCGGCACCACCCAAAACTACATAAAGCAGCAGTGCCACCACTAATATCAACAGGTTAATCTCAGCCATTTGAACGGTATTTAGCGTGCAACATTTGAATCTGGCGACTTAACAGCCAGATGACCACAAAACTTAACAGCAGGTAAACTGCTGAAATTGTATAAAAAGTATATTGAATACCGGGCATCGGCGTCAGCGAGTCTTTGGTCTTCATAATGCCGTAGATTATCCATGGCTGACGACCGACTTCCGTAACGATCCAGCCGGCTTCAACGGCAATAAAACCCAGTGGTGTAGCAATAATCAACATTTTTAGCCACCAGCTTTTCTCCAGCCAGTGTTTCCACTTAAATGTTCCGGCCAGGAAAATAAAAGCGATCAGCATCAGAAACATACCAATTCCGACCATGATCTGAAATGAATAGTGTGTGATGGGCACAGGTGGCCACTCTTCTTCCGGAAATTCCTCCAGACCTTTTACTTCTGCATTAAAATCGCCGTGCGCCAGGAAACTCAAAAATCCCGGTAACTTAATGGCAAATTTTACATCACGGTTTTCGACATCGGGAATGCCTCCAATTATTAAGGGAGCTTTTTCCTGTGTTTCGAAGTGCGACTCGAAAGCGGCCAGTTTTGCCGGTTGCAGTTTGGCCACGTTTTTAGCCGCAAGGTCGCCACTCAAAGGCTGCAAAATGGCTGCAACCGATGCAAATGCCAGTGCAATTGTAATGGCTTTTGCGTGAATCTCGAGCTTGTTGCGCAAATATAAAATGGCATGAACTCCTGCTACTGCAAATCCGGTAGCCGAGAAAGCTGCAATGGTCATGTGGTGTGCCTGCGAGAACCACGCTTTGTTAAACATGGCTTTTACAGGATCAATGTTGAAAGCCTGCCCGTCGATCCAATCGAAACCCGAAGGAGCGTTCATCCAGGCATTGGCGGCAACCACAAAAATTCCCGAAATTACTCCTGATATTCCTACTACCATTCCGGTAAACAGGTGCACTTTTTTATTCAAACGGTTCCAGCCGTAAAGAAAAAGTCCTAAAGCGATCGCCTCTACGAAAAATGCTGTTCCCTCCAGCGAAAAAGGCATCCCGAAGATCGGGCCGGCGTGTTCCATAAAGGTTGGCCATAGCATGCCTAATTCAAAAGAAAGCATGGTTCCTGAAACGGCACCAACAGCAAAGAATATTGCAACGCCTTTCGACCAGGCTTTGGCCAGATCGAGGTAAACCGGATTGTTTGTTTTTTGCCATTTCCATTCGGCCACAAGCATAAACCATGGCATTACCATGCCAATACAAGCAAAAATAATATGAAATCCGAGCGAAACCCCCATTTGCATGCGGGCTGCCATAAATGCATCCATGACTATAGTTTAAATGTTTTTCTGTTTTCGCTTAATCCAACAGTTCAAATTCATTTCGGTTTGATCAAATTGAAGGTTTTTAAAACTTTTTTACCTTCCTTATTGCATTGTCTTGATCTGGTGGTCCTTATCTAATTATCAGATTGCTTATACTTCAAACTCAGATCAATAACAATAAGTTACTATTTATTAGTGAACAAAAGATTAAAATTAGCAGAAAATATTAAACTGTAGAAGGATTTATTTCAAATAAATAGCCACGAATACTAATGTAGCAATCGTGGCTTTTCGTGTAACACCAAGAAATTAGCTGTTCTTTTTGCTAACGATATAATCGAGGATAATCCATATAATCAATGAAATAATGAAAACCAATATTCCATAAACAGTGGGAATCGTCGAAACTTTCAGACCTCCAGCCACCAATGATGGAGAAATGTCGCCAACTTGTTGAATTACATCAAATGCCGACATTAAACCGATCAATTGCCCCAGTATGCCCAATACCATTGCCAGGGTTCCGATCGTTTTGATGTGCTTTAGCCGGTCTGCAGTTTTAACAGGATCAAATTCTTTTTTTGTTAATACCGGAAGAAAATGAAAAATGGCCCACACTACCATAATGATGAATGCGGCGGTTACAATCCCCATAAAGAGCGGACCGCCTTCGTAAAATAGATTTCTCATAATTCAAATATTTTAAATGTTTTCGTCATTTCAAAGATACGCTCCCGGCCCCCGGGATTGCAAGGTCGAAACCATTTCTAAACCTGTTGTTTGCCGACAGTGCTTCGCCAATCGGTTTTTTTTCGCCAAATTCGAATTGTTACTGAAAAAATAGACAATTATTAACGAATGAAATTGAAAATATCAAATCCGTTTTATCACGTTTTATTCTGGTTGGTGGTCGTAAGTTTATTGACCTTCATTTTTGGTCATTCGTGGGGAAACGGACTGAACGCATTCTATTTTATAAGTATGATGTTACCGGTTGTTATGGGAACCTCTTACTTTTTCAATTTTTACCTGGTCCCATATTTTCTGCTTAAAAAGAAATATTTCCTGTTCGGGCTTTATTTTTTCAATTTGATCGTTATTTCGCTTTACCTTCAAATGGTAGTCATATTTTTCTCGTTCATTTACCTGGCCAATTTTAGTTTTGCTGGAATGCAGTTCGGAACCAAAGATGTTAAACTATTAGGTATTGTTATGTATCTGATTGTTTTTATGGGTTCTTTTCTGATAATGCTGCAACAACTGGCCGAACGCCAAAAAGAGCTCGAGTTATTCAAAATAGAGGAGGAAAAACGCAAGAATGCATTTCTCGAATTGCTTTCGAATCGACAACTGGTTCGAATTCCTTTTGCTGAAATCACTTATATTGAAAGTCTTTCGGATTATGTGAGGGTACATACCGACAATGGACAAAAGGTGACCAGTAAACAAAAAATCAGCGCTCTGACCGAAATATTACCTGCAGACTTTATCCGTATTCATCGTTCGTTTATTGTGAATAAGGAAAAGGTTTCGCGCTTCAATGCCAACGAAGTGGAAATTAATGGTATTGAACTAAATATCGGCCGGACTTATAAAAAGGAGGTTGTAAGCTTGCTGAAAGCGTAGTGATCAGTGATCAGTCTCAGTTTACAGTCTATGTTGGCAGTAGGCAATTAACAATTGGCAAGTCGCTGACAAACTTGTTTCATTTCTCCTCAGGTTTACAATTTACAGTTTAGCAATGGAATAGTCGCAGTTAACAGTCACAGTTTTCAGTAACCCTGTACCAAGAATCGAGAATCCCCGTCCGAACGATGTTCAGCGGCTTGCCTAAACTTTGGGGCAGTGGTGGGCAACATCGAAGATCCGGTTTGAGATTCCTCAGTTCCCGAATTATCGGGACTGGCAATACCTTCTTCGGAATGACAGTGAAAAGGAGTATTCATCCGCGGCGCTTCTAATATATTATTAAAACTACAATCAGTATGCGCCGCTTTGCATTACCTATACCTGTCATCCCGATCCGTCAACTGACGGAGAGGGATCTCATTCTATCGATAAAAATCTAGTATAAGAAATTTGAATGATGAATATCGATTAACGATTGAAGATTTTCGATTTATTAAGACGTAAATCCCAGCATCCAACTACTTAAACATCCGAGGTACAAGGTGAAAAGCCAGATCACCGGTGCGGGCTTCAATATCTTTCCAGTTGTTAACGTCGAAATCAATTCCTACCGTTGAAGTAGTGGGCATGTCGTTTCTGAAATATTTTAGCAGGTTCGTGGCAAAATAATGGAACCCGGGATTGTGCCCGAAAAAGAAAACGGTTTCGGATTCTTCGGGTAGGTCATTGATCAGTTCAACGAACTCGCGCGTTGTTAATCCGTCGTAAATATCGGGTACTTCGCGGATATCGGCCCGTTTGTAATCCAGGTTATCAGCAAAAATTCGAGCGGTTTTGAGGGCACGTTTTGCCGGACTGGATATCATGAAATCCGGTTTTACATTCCTTCGTTTCAGTTCACTGCTTACCAGGCCCGCATCACTTTTCCCGCGTGGTTGGAGGTCGCGGTTAAAATCATCGTCATAACCGTAAGGAACTGCTTTTCCGTGACGAACAATAACTACTCGTTTCATAAACTGGATTATTTATTTGTTTCATCACCCCGGTTACCCGTCTGTTGACGGCTAACTGTCCCCTCAAGGGGACAAGAGCTGCGAAGCAGCGATAGGGGTGAATTTCAACTTCGTTTTATTTTCCTATCAAATTTAGTTTATTTTGTCGAGCATTTTATCGATTTTAAAAATTGTATAAACTGGAAGTTAAAGTCAGGAAAGAAGGTTCTTCCAGCTTCTGACTTCCGTCTCCATACTTTCTAAAATGAAGAGAATCGGACTGTTATCTGATACACACGGATTTGTTCCTGAGCGGGTGTTTGCGTTTTTCGAAAATGTGGATGAGATTTGGCATGCCGGCGATTTTGGTAACCTTGAAACAGCCGATCAGCTTGCAGCATTCAAACCGTTAAAAGGAGTTTACGGAAATATTGATGATCACAAAGTGCGAACGGTTTACCCCATGCACCAGCGTTTTAAGTGCGAGGAAGTGGATGTTTGGATCACGCACATTGGCGGTTATCCGGGACGTTACGAACGCTATGTAAAACCTGATATTTACACCAATTCACCCGATCTTTTTATCAGCGGACATTCACACATATTGAAAGTGATCTACGATAAAAAACTGAATTTTCTGCACATGAATCCCGGAGCAGCAGGTTATAAAGGATTTCATAAGGTATGCACGGCACTGCGTTTTGTAATCGACGGGGCGAACATTCGGGATCTGGAAGTGTGGGAAATGGAGAGAACTAAGACGTTGAGAAAAGATAAGGACTAAACTTTAAAGTTTTCCCATTCTTGTTTAGCTTTAACAAGTAATTCAGCAAATTGCTTTTCTCCCCGAATGTTGTCGAGTAAAGTATCTTTTTCAACAATCATTGGGTAATTGATAAAACCTTTAGTGATAGCCATATTAAGCCAGTACAATGCTTCTTTCTTTAAGTTAAGTATGCTATAAAAATCAGCAAGATGATGAGCCATTGTACAGTCTCGATCACAGCTTATTTTTAAGTTTTCATCAAACTCATCCTTAAACTTATCCATGTTTTTTTCTAGAGCATATTTCAACATACGGAATAATTTATCATAGGAAAGGTTGGATTTGTAATTAATCGCGCTGTTAGCAAATTCCAGAACCTTTTCTTTGTTCTCAAAATATAGCATTGACATGGCCGCAAAGAAAGAGGCACCAACAATTTGAGTGTTATTAAATAGTTTATTCCATTCAGTAAAAGCAGTTTTGAAATCACCTTGATAAAAAGGAATTCCGCCACTGAGCCACATGGTTAAAAAATTTAGAGGATCGATTTTCTGTAATCTGCTATAATAATTGATGGATTCTGATTTTATACCCAGCGAAGAAATAATAACAACTATACCTTGTAAAGCAGTTGCATCGTTCGGATCCAAATTCAAAGCTTTTTTAAAATGCGTTATAGCCAATCTGAAATCTTTAAGTAGAATAACCCAACCAAGGACAGCATGATTTCTGGGAAAGTTGGGATCTAATATTAATGCCTTTTGCAAAATATTTTCTGCTTCATTCAAATACTCGAAAGGTTTTATTCCCATATTGACCATGTGCCATATTGCCCAGGCTTTTGTAGAGAGGAGTAATGCACTGGGGCCAATTTCTTGGATTGCGACATCAAGCTCCTCGATGGCTTTTTGCATATCTTCTTCAGTAAATCTGAAAATACGTGTTACTGCTTTGTAATGTGCATTAAATAGCTTAATATCATGAATGTTTGTTGTATTCTTTGAATGATTATTCAACTTTACATCAAGTTCCTGAGCAATTAATTTCGAAACTTTTTCCTGTATATTGAAAATATCATCCAGTTTCCCAGTGTATTTTTCTGCCCATAAATGTGTATCTGTTTGTGCATCGATCAATTGGGCAACAATTCGTAAATCATTCCCGGATTTACGGACACTACCTTCGAGTACATAACGGACATTAACTTCATTCGCAATTTCCTTAATTTTTTTCTTTGATCCTTTAAAGGACATTGCCGAACTTCTTGAAATAACCAGCAACTCTTTTATATAAGATAAATCAGTGATAATTTCTTCGGTCAATCCATCGCTGAAATACTCTTGTTCGGGATCAGAACTGATATTGTCAAACGGAAGTACAATAATTGATTTTTCCTGAACTTGTGTATTTGATCCGGGATAAGGTTCTTTTTTCGCTTCAGGTTCTGTTACCGAAATTCCTTTTGAAGAAACATCAAAAATCCATGAAAAAATAATTGCAATGGGGAAGCCGATTACTAAAAGTATTGTAACCAATTTATCAAACCATGAGGGTAAATCCATCGAATCTTCCAGCAGCGAAGCAACTTGCAATAAAATGAAAGCAACTGTTGCATAAACTACAATTACTTGCACAACTTTTCGTCGTTTCAGTTCGTGCCAGAATTTGCTTAGATTGTTCTGATAATCGGACATAATTTATACTTCAAAATTTTCCCATTCTTTTTGCACTGTCTTCAGGAGCTTTTTAAAACGGGGCTCATTCCGAATGTTTTCAAGTAAGGGATCATGCTTTGCAAGAAGTGGGTAGTTGATCATACCTTTATCGTGTAATCTTTCAATATATTTTAGTGCTAGTTCTTTTTCATTCATAACGGCATAATAACCAGCCATGAACCATGCCAATGCAAAATCTTCCCAGGCCATTTTCAACATGCTGTCAGTGATGTATTCGAGCGCTTCACTTTTCCTGCCATTGTATGCGTGATACATTACCATTAGCAAACCTTGAAAAAATCCGGGTTCATTTTTCCACTGTTCATTGGCATAGTCTGAAGCTTCTTTATTTTGTGTTAATATCAGTAATTGGCCTTTGTACCAGATTGAAAGAATATTATCAGGCTCTATTTTTATGGACCTTTCAATATAAATAAGCGCTTTCTCATGTTCGCCCTTAAGCCAATGATAAAATCCGGGTAATATTAAATTAATAGAAGTTAAAGGATCAATCTCCAACAGTTTTTCGAACACCGATTTTGCTTTTTCCGGTTGACCAAAATGAAACAGTTGAATAAAACAATACCACATAAGTGTTTCGGGTCTGGTTGGATTAAGCTCCATAGATCTTTTAAAATCGTTAAAAGCGGTGAAAGCATTTTCCCTTTTTAATTTCATAAGGCCCGAAAGAAGAAAACCTTCGGCTGAGTCGGGCTGCATGTCAAATATTTTTTTTAGATACTCTTCTGCTTTTTTCAGATTATCAGGATCCATATCAATTCCTGAATCATATAATTGAAAGTAAACTTGTCCCAAACCAGTGTACAACAATACATGAGGGCCGTAAAGATCAAGGCCATACTTCAAGTTTCTTTCTGCTCTTTTCAGAGCTTCTTCGGTATATTTATATAGATCTGGTCTTGATTTCAAATAACATTCGTAAACATGGATGTTGTCCACTTTGTTGTCCATGATTTTTGCCAATTCTGCGGTATGCAGCTTCCCTTTTAATGATTCGGACACTGAGCGCGAAACTTTCTCCTGAATATTAAAAATATCGTCCAGTTTCCCGGTATATTTTTCAGCCCAAATATGTGTATCTGTTTGTGCATCGATCAATTGGGCAACAATTCGTAAATCATTACCAGATTTACGGACACTGCCTTCAAGAACATACCTTACATTTACCTTACTTGCGATCTTTTTTAAGGTTTGCTTCGAACCTTTAAAAGTCATTGCTGAACTTCTTGAAATAACCAACAGATCTTGTATATAAGACAAATCTGTTATAATCTCTTCGGTTAAACCATCGCTAAAATAATCCTGTTCCGGATCGGAACTAATATTGTCGAAAGGCAGAACAATGATTGATTTCTCGGGGACATTTTTGTTGGGAATAGTATAAGATTCTTTTTTAGTTTCAGGTATTGTTACCGAAATTCCTTTTGAAGAAACATCGAAGATCCAGGAAAAGATAACGGCAACAGGAAATCCTATGATCAGTGTAATTGTAATAGCCGTATCAAACCAGGGTGGTAAATTCAATGAACTTTCCAGTAATTGTGCCAGTTGCATCAAGATAAATGCAACCGTTGCGTAAACAATGATTACACCAACAACTTTTCGGCGTTTCAATTCGTGCCAGAATTTAACTAAACGGTTTTGGTCAGACATGGATTCAAGGTTTCAGCACTTTTAAAGTTAATACTTATGCGCCTTATATCCAACCATCTGCGGGGATTACAACACAATATAAAGGTTCTGCTCCAGCGTGTATTGTCAGGCTTTTACAAATGCATATGCCACCCAGTTGTTTTTAATCTGATGACCGGCGTCTTTCAGTCCTAAACTTTCAGCTTTCTCTTTTATGGCCGGAATGTCTTCACTATAAAAACCACTCATAATAAGAGTACCGCCATCGTTTAATACCTTGTTATAGCTTGGCATATCGTTCAACAAAACATTGCGCTGAATATTTGCCAGAATCAGGTCGTAATTTTCTTCTCCAAGCAAAGCTGCATCACCCAGTTTTACATCGATATTGAAAATTTTATTGAGCTTTGTATTTCCAAGTGCTCCATCAAACGACCACTGGTCGATATCGATGGCAGTTACGGCTTTTGCTTCTTTCATCGAACAAAGTATTCCCAGTATTCCTGTACCGCAACCCATATCGAGCACTTTCTTGCCTGCTACATCCGATTTCAGTATGTATTCCAGCATTAAACTTGTTGTCTCGTGATTGCCTGTTCCAAAAGCCATGTTTGGCTCAATTACAATCTCGTACTTCAGGTGCGGGAACTCTTTATGAAAGGGTGCCCGTACCACACATTCGTCGGCAACAACAAGCGGTTTAAAGTAGTTCTTTTCCCACTCTTCGTTCCAGTTCCTGTCGGCTATCAATTCCGATTTAACATCAAATGCAAAGTCTTCCGAGAATTCGTCGAGCACAGCGTTTAATTCACCTTTATGGTAAAGGTTTGCCGGAATATAGGCATCCACGCCGTTGTTGTGGTCAACAAAACTATCGAAACCGATATTGGCAAGTTGGGATGTAATAATGTCGCGAAGCCATTCCTGAAAAGGCGAGATGACAATGGTTAATTTTTTATACTCCATAATTTAGTCATAAAAAAAGTCACTCAGTTTTTTGAGTGACTTTACGAAATATAATATGTAAAGTTATATTTTTTTAGAAACCGTTGATAATTCCGAGGAAATCTTCAGCTTTCAGCGAAGCTCCACCGATTAAACCACCGTCAACATCTTTGTTGGCAAATAATTCGTTTGCGTTACTTGGATTGCAGCTTCCACCATAAAGAATTGAAGTTCCTTCCGCCACTTCTTCACCAAATTTAGCAGTAATTGCGGCACGGATGTTAGCGTGCATGTCCTGTGCCTGTTCAGATGAAGCTGTTACTCCTGTTCCGATAGCCCAGATTGGTTCGTAAGCAATAACAATTTTTTTGAAGTCGTCGGCAGAAAGCTGGAAAACTGTTTCTTCCAGTTGTTTAACTACGTATTCATTGTGAGTTCCGGCTTCACGAATATCCAACGCTTCGCCACAGCAGTAAATCGGAGTTAATCCGTTTGCGAGAGCTAAAGCAACTTTTTTATTCAGAATTTCGCTGGTTTCGCCATAATATTCACGACGCTCAGAGTGTCCAAGGATCACGTATTCAGCGCCTGTTGATTTAACCATTTCAGCTGAAACTTCACCGGTGAAAGCACCGCTTGCTTCAGCAGCACAGTTTTGTGCAGCAACGCCGATTCTTTCGGTATTCACCGAATCAACAACTTTGGTGATGTGAGTGAATGGTGTTCCTAGAACAACTACAACGTCTTCGGCACCTTCTTTGGCTACCAATGCATCAACGGCTTTAGCCAGTTCAACACCTTCCTGCAAAGTGGTATTGCATTTCCAGTTACCGGCAACTATTTTTTGTCTCATGTTATTGTATTTTAATTTATTAGATTAGATTTTTCAAAACCGACCACAAATTTAACAGCTTAATTGGTAAGTGTCAACTACATTTTTAGCAGATGCCTACAATTAACCATTTATTCATTTGTTAAGCTAAGTGCTTAGAGCTTTATGACAGCTTTCCAAAGTTTCAAACTTTGAAAAAGTTAACGGCGTCTATTCTCCAAATTCTTTCATAAACTCTTCCGGGGTAGGAATATCGTTATAATGCCATTTACCGATGATGGTTCCGTCTTTAATAGCGATCAATCCGGGGTTTGAACGTATCATTGTTTTCAACGTGATCTCATCGCAGTTAAAGAATTCGTAATTGCATTGATTGGCCTCGGCAAATTCTTGTGACTCATCGGGAAGGGTAGAGGTGAGACAAATAAAGGAATATTCCTGAGCCGAAGCCCAACCTGCCATTGCATTTATTTTTGCCTGTTGGTCTGTATTAGTTTTAAACAGATCATAGGCAACAAGCATAAATACGTAATTCTCGTCGTAAATAAAGAAGTCGATGATGTTTTCGCCGTCGGGTGTTTCTATCCTGAAATCGTGAATAGGCGGTTCATAACCTTCCTGGATTAAATTCGATTCCATGTTGTCGAAAGCCCAGTTCACAGTATCCTGCCAGGGATAGTTTTCTTCAGTAAATTTTTCTACCTCGCCTGTATTTTTATTCTTATAGTAGAAAATATTTTCGTATTCTTCCTGTGGTGCATCCGCCGGAATACTCATGGCTTCCGGAATGTTTGTTCCCACTTTATACGGTCTGAAATCGATTAACGGAAGGTGATTATACGAGTAATAAACCAAGCCAAAATATACCACAAAAGTTAGCAAACTAAGTACCATAGGTGCTTTTGTTTTTACACGTTCGGCATACCATCTTCGGTTCAGTACAACAACAATGGCCAGCGTAATAAATACCAGGTTTTTGTAGAATGTTTCCCAATTCGATATCACTAATGCATCGCCAAAACAGCCACAATCGGTTACCGGATTTTTTAGGGCAACCCAAAGTGTAAGCGGGGTAAAAAAGGCCATAAAAAGCAGCCCAAGCCACGAAAAGATGCGCATTCTCCAGTTGAACAAAAACGCCACACCGATAGCAAATTCAGCAAAAGCCAATAGAATACCCAGTGGGAAAGCTGCCCAAACCAGGCCATCGAGGCCCATGGCATGAAAATAATCGGTGAATTTGTAGGTTGATCCCAGCGGATCGATTCCTTTCACAAAACCGGAAAAAATAAAAACAAGGCCGAATACTATTCGGGCAAGGTGTTTTAGAACTTTTATCATAGGGAAATTTCTTCGTTTTCGAATTCAATTTTTATCATGGCAAACACGGCGTAATTGATCATGTCCATGTAGTTGGCATCGATACCTTCTGAAACCAGTGTTTTGCCCAGATTATCTTCAATTTGTTTGGTACGTTTTATCTTCATCAGAATGAGGTCGGTGTAAGAACTGATGCGCATATTTCGCCAGGCTTCGCCATAATCGTGGTTTTTGTCCATCATCAGTTTTTTGGCCTCAAGGAAATATTTATCGTAAAGCTCTATGGTTTGTTCATCTTTCAGTTCTTCGTCCGATGGCCCTAACTCCAACTGAATCAAGCCCATGATGCAGTAGTTAATGATGCCTATGAACTCGGGCCGGATTCCTTCTCCCACTTTCGAAACACCTTTTTCTTCAATGCTTCTGATGCGCTGGGCTTTAATGTAAATTTGATCGGTAAGCGATTGCGGTCGCAATATTCTCCAGGCAGTTCCGTAATCTTTCATCTTCTTTTCAAACAGATTGCGGCAAATTGCTATGACCTGGTCGTATTGCTGGTTTGTTTTCTCCATGAATAATTTTGTTGACACTGTGTTTTAAAAAAGCAACACCAAAACCGGGTGCTGCCTTACATTATACCATCACTAAATTCAAGGATAAAAGTATTAAAAATTAAGCATATTGAATTCTTTTATTTTACTTTTGTAGTTAACAGCTTGTTATAAGTTCTTAATAAATTGTTAAACATAAAAGTTCATATCCGATGTTGATTACACAGTCGGCCGGCAAATTCCTTAAGCGAAAAAGTTCTGTTCAACTTGGTGAAAACCAGATCGATTTGTCAATTCCTGTTGTGATGGGGATTGTAAATATTACGCCCGATTCATTTTACGATGGTGGAAAAATGGAGGACGAAGCCACCATGTTGAAAGCCGTTGAAACAATGATCGAAGACGGGGTAACAATTGTTGACGTTGGAGCGGTTTCCACGCGGCCCGGAGCAGAAAATATTTCTACAAAAGTAGAGCTGGCCCGTTTATTACCTGCTGTGGAGGCCATTCGTAAGAATTTTCCCGACATTCCAATTTCGATCGATACCTTTCGCTCGTGGGTGGCTGTGCGCGTAATCGACGAGGTTGGCCCGATAATCATAAACGATATTTCGGGTGGTACTTTGGACTCGCAAATGTTTGAAACGGTTGGTAAACTTCAGATGCCCTATATTCTTTCGCATATCCAGGGAACGCCTCAAACCATGCAGGACGAACCGTATTACGATGATCTGATCAAAGATATTTCATCGTATTTTGCCGACAAAGTGAAACGGCTGACCAAGTTAGGTGTTACCGACGTGATTTTGGATCCCGGTTTTGGATTTGGGAAAAATCTGGATCATAATTACGAACTTTTAAATCGACTCGATTCGTTTAAAGTATTTCAATTACCTGTTATGGCGGGGTTGAGCCGGAAGTCGATGATTTGGCAGGCACTGGATATTGAAGCAAAAGATGCCTTAAACGGAACAAGTATTGCTAATACTATGGCCTTACTTGGAGGCGCCGATATATTGCGTGTACACGATGTAAAAGAAGCGGTGGAAGCTGTTAAGATCTTTTGCGAAATTAAAGCAAGTATTAAATGATAAGTGCATTCATTACCATACGATTTCTCGATGTACTGGATATATTGCTGGTAGCCATTTTACTGTTTCAGCTTTATCGTCTGATTCAGGGAACGGTAGCTTTTAATATTGTAATCGGGCTCTTTTCTTTTTACCTGCTTTGGCTGGTGGTAAAAGCGCTGAATATGGAACTGCTTGGTTCGATTATGGGGCAGTTCATCGGGGTAGGAGTGTTGGCACTTATTGTGGTGTTTCACCCCGAAATCAGGAAGTTTCTGGTTTTTATCGGCACCAATTATAATGTGAACCGGGTACTGCACCTCGACAAGTTATTCGGTGCAGGCAAGGTAAAAGCCATTGAGCACGAGCAAATCGAGAATATTGTAAGTGCCTGCGATATTTTGGCCAAATCGAAGACAGGAGCATTAATTGTTGTTGGAATAAATAACGAATTACGCGAGCAGGTGAATACCGGCGAAAAAATCAATTCACGAATTTCGTCAACGTTAATACGGACTATTTTCTTTAAAAATTCGCCTTTACACGATGGAGCGATCATTATAAAAGGAAACAAAATTGTGGCTGCCGGCTGCATTCTGCCTTTGACACAAAAACCGCTCGATCAGGCTTTGGGATTGCGTCACCGAGCGGCTGTTGGCTTGTCGGAAAATACCGATGCGCTGATCATAGTTATCTCCGAAGAGCGCGGAAGTATTTCAGTTGCTCATAAAGGCGAAATAAAACGCCGGCTTTCCAAAGAAACGCTTACTCAAATTCTGGAGGAAAACCTGAACAGTGAGGCAGCATGATCCGCATTGTTCCCTAAGAAGATTTTGAACAATAAACCTTTCTTAAGAATCGGCATATTTCCGAATTCAACCTTTAAGGGGAAAACCATATTAGTATTTTTGCGTGATCAATTTTAGATACTACTGATAATGAACAGAATTTGCGAATTATTCAAGATACAATACCCGATTATACAAGGTGGAATGGTGTGGTGCTCGGGCTGGAGACTCGCTTCGGCGGTAAGTAATGCCGGTGGACTCGGTTTACTGGGCGTCGGCTCCATGCACCCTGAAACGCTGGAAGAACACATCATAAAAACCAAAGCGGCTACCGACAAGCCATTTGGTGTGAATATACCGTTGTTTTATCCTGAACAGGAGCGAATAATGGGTATCATTGTGAAACACGAGGTACCTGTAGTCTTCACTTCTGCCGGAAGTCCGAGGAAATGGACTGGCTGGCTAAAGGAGCGTGGAATCACAGTAGCCCATGTTGTGTCGAGTTCGTTTTTTGCAAAGAAATGTGAGGATGCCGGAGTGGATGCTATTGTTGCAGAAGGTTTCGAAGCCGGTGGTCACAACGGTCGTGAAGAAACAACCACTTTGACATTGATCCCGACAGTAAGAAAAGCTACAAGTCTGCCATTGATGGCCGCCGGTGGAATTGGGTCGGGTGAGGCCATGCTTGCTGCAATGGTGCTTGGAGCCGAAGGTGTACAAATCGGTTCGGCCTTTGCCGTTACAGAAGAATCATCGGCACATCCCGATTTTAAAAAGCTGGTAACCTCGCTTGGTGAGGGCGGAACAAAACTGGCATTGAAACAACTGGCACCAGTTCGCTTAATAAAGAACAGCTTTTTCGAACAGGTTGATGCAGCCGAGAAAGCCGGAAAATCGCCCGAAGAACTAAACGAATTACTTGGGCACCGGCGGGCTAAAAAAGGCATGTTCGAAGGCGATTTGGAAGAAGGAGAACTGGAAATCGGACAAGTGTCTGCCCAGCTGAACGAGATATTACCCGTGTCGGTTGTGATGGAAAATTTGCTGAAGGATTACAAAACTGCTAAACAGCAAATTGAAAGCAGTAAATATATGTTTTAGCGTTCGCGAAAAGCAAATTTTTGCAGAGCTGCTAACTTAAACTGTTTTTGTTTGTTTGTTTTCTGAAAAGAATAGACAAAATGATTCGAACAGCAATTTTATTTTTAGTAGTAAGCGTTTTTATTTCTTGCGGACAGAATACTCAAAAGAATTCGGGTATGGATGTATCGACAGTGAAAGCACTTGATTTGGACAGGTACCTCGGTACATGGTATGAAATTGCCCGTTTTGATCATAGCTTCGAGCGAAACCTGGAGGGAGTTACTGCCACTTATTCGATGCGCGGCGACGGTAAAATAAAAGTCGTAAACCAGGGCTACAAAGGTTCTTTGGACGGCGAATTAAAACGTGCAGTTGGCAAAGCAAAACTTACTTCCGATCCGGGGAAACTCAAAGTTTCATTTTTCTGGTTTTTTTACTCCGATTATTTGGTATTGGAACTTGATGCGGATTACCGTTGGGTTTTAATTGGGAGTTCATCGCCCAACTACCTTTGGATTTTGAGCCGGACACCACAACTCGACGAGGCTACAAAACAACACATTCTGGATAAAGCTGCTTCGCGTGGTTACGATACTTCAAAATTGATTTGGGTGAAGCAAAAACCTGAATCAAGCCAATAAACAACATCTTTAAAAATCCCGCGGATCATCTTCAACGATGGCATAATGAAAGTTGTCTTTCCATTCACCTCGAATGGGCAGGATTTTTCTTCGTAGTCCTTCCCGTGTCATTCCGGCTTTTTCAAGCACTTTAATCGAACGTGTGTTTTCGGTAGCTACACCGGCTTCAACTTTGTGGAGGTTGAAATCTTCAAATCCTGATTTTACAAGGGTTTTGGCTACTTCAGTGGCAAAACCTTTTCCCCAGAATCCGGGAAGTAAAGAATAAAAAATTTCGCCAAGTTTAAAGCGGTTCAGCGATAAGCTTAGTCCGGCCACACCAATAAATTCTTCGGAATCCTTTTTTACAATTTTCCAGAAATACGATTTGCGGTTTTCATCTTTTTGAGCCTCAATGGCGGGGCTGATGTTCTTCCTGGTTTCTTCAATATCTTTTGGAATACCCAGCGTATTGAATTCATCAACTTCGGGGAAAGAATACAAATTGTGAATCGCATCCAGATCTTCCCAACCGATCTCCTTTAAAGTTAAACGAGCAGATTGAAGTTCCATTGATTTTCCGGTTTAAAATGTTGTAGTTAAGTAGCTGTCAGTCAAATTCAAAACTAAAATAGGAAAATAATTGAATGATTATGGTTATGTTTGAGGATATTACACTTTCAAGCTGCATTTGCCATGGCTAACCATTTGAAAAACATTATTCTTGAGGCGGAAAGGTATCCGACAAAAGACCACTATCCGTTCAATTTGCCTTTGTTCTCGGAAACTAAAGAACTTGTTTTTGATAGTCCGATCACTTTATTTGTTGGCGAAAATGGTTCAGGGAAATCAACCTTGCTCGAGGCGATTGCAGAAGCCGCAGGGATTTATATCTGGCGTAATGGTATGAGTAGTCGTTACCGGGTGAATCGTTATGAAGGGTCACTACACAGGTATATTAAAGTCAACTGGACCACCGAAAAGGTACCCGGTTCGTTTTTCGGAGCGCAGATTTTTAAGGATTTCGCTTCCATTCTCGAGGAGTGGGCTACTACCGATCCGGGGCAACTGGAATTGTTCGGCGGCAAATCACTGATCAGTCAATCGCACGGACAATCGCTGATGTCATTTTTTAAGAATCGCTACAAACTAAAAGGTTTGTACCTGCTCGATGAACCGGAAACCGCACTTTCGCCTTCGAGCCAGCTGGAGTTACTGAATTTACTTATTGATAATGCGAAAGCCGGACATGCTCAGTTTATCGTTACAACGCATTCACCCATTTTGCTGGCCTGCGATTTGGCTACCATTTACAGTTTCGATAAAATGCCTGTTGCATCGGTTGAATACGAAGATACAGAGCACTTTAAAGTTTATCACGATTTTTTGAACGACCGCGGAAAGTACATGAATCTATAATAAATCAGGTTTTCCGTATCAACCCCTATTATTTACCAAAGCGTTTAAAAAACTGCTCTGAATCCTTGATCTCATCAATACCCAAAATATGACAGGTTTCTGCCAGGTCGGAGAAATCCAGGCCACCGCTCGATACGGCTTCGTTGTTGTAACGCCCGTCTTTACCGTTGTATTCATTGGCAAGGCTGGTTGCCAGTTCCCATATTTCTTTCAATTTTGAATCCTTAAGTTCATCTTTCCAGCCTGAATATTCAGGAGTTCTGAATCCTGGCGTTCCGTTGCCAACCGCATTGCCATCTGGAATTTTCTGATAATCGGAGTTTTGTTTGGCGAACTCAAGACTCTCGGGCGAAGTCACCTCCTCATTCCAGTTGCTGTGTTGAACGATATGAATACGTTCTGAAGTAATGAGCTCTGGCAAATCATCCTGCAGTAATTTTATTAGTTCAGCTGAAAAATCAGACTGTCCGGCTTCAGCAATCCATACATCGCCACCGACAGCCAGTGTTGGTTTGATCACGGCTTTAACTTCGCGCACTGCCAGGTGCCGGTTTTTGTGAGCATCGCTCCATCGGTCGCCAAAAGCAAGCTGAAATAAATCGTTGGGCGGAACATAAAGTCCTTCCTGAATTCCGTAAGTTCCGGCAACGGCATAATAATTTATATCAGAAAAATCGGGATGCGCCATCAAAGTAACAAAGGCAGCCACCGAATGCAGGTCATCAACATCAGTTTTGCAATCGAATTGCGCCAGAATAATGTCTTTTTCGTGGTTGAATGTTGATTGTCCGTAACTTTTTAGAGTAGTAGAATTCAGAAAAAACAGGGTAGCGAACAGTAACAGGTTCAGGATTGATGTGGATTTCATACCGATTTATTTTGGTTTATAGTTGTAAGCGAACTAATGTAGTAATTTAATGTGAAATTTAGTTCAAATACAGAATAACGGTGCAGCTTTGTATTTACTTTTGCAGCCTCAACGTTTTTCCTTTTAAATATGAACAAGTGGTTTCAGCCCAAGTTGCTAACAGTATTGCGACAAGGGTATTCAAGTAAGCAATTAAGCAAAGATGTTTTTGCCGGAGTTATTGTCGGAATTGTTGCTTTGCCATTGGCCATTGCCTTTGCAGTGGCTTCAGGAGTTTCACCCGAAAAGGGTTTGATCACTGCAGTTGTAGCCGGATTGATTATTTCGGCTCTTGGCGGCAGCCGGGTGCAGATTGGTGGTCCAACAGGCGCATTTATTGTTATTGTGTTTGGCATTCTGGAAACTTATGGATTGAATGGCTTGCTGATTTCAACCATCCTGGCAGGTTTGTTTCTCATCGCTTTTGGTTTATTCATGCTGGGGTCGCTACTGAAATTTATTCCACATCCACTGATTGTAGGTTTTACCAGCGGTATCGCCCTGGTGATTTTTTCTACGCAAATTAAGGATGCGCTGGGATTAAGTATTGAGCGTGTTCCTTCAGAATTTCTGCCAAAGTGGGGCGCTTATTTTTCATCGCTTTCTACCATAAATCCATGGGCAATTGGCATCGCGCTGGTTACGATTCTGATTACCGTTGAATTCAAACGCGTAACAAGCAAAATTCCGGGATCGTTTGTGGCTATAATTCTGATCACCTTGCTGGTTAACATTTTTAAGCTTCCGGTAACCACCATCGAAACGGTTTTCGGCGATATCCCTAATAAAATACAACTTACCTTTCCATCGATAAATTTCAGCGAACTTAGTGTTTACGTGGCCCCGGCGCTTACAATCGCTTTGCTCGGAGGTATCGAATCATTGCTGTCGGCTGTTGTTTCCGATGGTATGATCGGTGGAAACCACCGTTCGAATACCGAATTGATCGCGCAGGGAATTGCCAATGTGGTAACGCCTTTATTTGGCGGAATACCTGCAACCGGTGCTATTGCACGTACTGCAACCAATGTTAAAAACGGGGGCCGTACTCCAGTGGCCGGGATTGTTCATGCGCTCACACTTCTACTGATCATGTTATTCGTAGGGAAATGGGCCAAACTGATTCCCATGTCGTGTTTGGCAGGAATCCTGATTGTAGTTGCTTACAACATGAGCGAATGGCGGGCTTTTGTTGGCATTCTGAAAGGTTCTGGTTTCGATATTCTGGTTTTGCTGGTTACCTTCTTTTTAACCGTGCTCGTTGATCTTACCTACGCCATTCAAATTGGAGTTGTTCTTTCTGCACTTTTATTTATGAAACGAATGGCAGACAATGGCAACAAAAGCACCATGGAACTGGACAGCGATGTTTTGGAGAATTTCGGAACCTTGCCTGAAGGAGTTGGAATATACGAAATAAGTGGTCCTTTCTTTTTTGCCTCGGCCAAACAGTATTGTTCTACACTAAAAACTATCGGTTCGCGGTCGAAGGTGTTGATCATCAGAATGCGGCATGTTCCGTTCATCGATGCAACCGGGCTGAATAATTTAAAATCGGTTATTAGGGAACTGAAACACAGACAAACCACGGTGATTCTTTCGGGAGTTAACAGGGATGTGCTAAAAGACCTGGAGAAAGGCGGTATTTCTGAATTACTGGGAAAAGACATGATCCTATCCAGTTTTGATATCGCGCTGAAAAAAGCAGGGGGAATTTAAGCTTTATTCGTATTTCGTGCTATTGATTAATTATTATTCCTCACCCGGATTTTCGCGTATTTCGAGGTTGAAATACTGAAAAGCCTGGAAAGTATAGGGAATAATCAGGGCAACTGTTGAAATGATAGAAGTAATTCCAGCCAGTACCCAGTACCACTGCGGATAGTCGACAGGTGATTCGGTTAAGGCTGCATTCAATCCACCGGTAAATCCAATAATGATCGACGGAATGGAGAAAACCAAACCAACTGCATACCACAGTATCAATCCTAAAATGTTAAGGGCAAGTGTATTCCACCATTGCGTGTTGACCAGCTTCCACGATTTTCCGACTGCATTGCCGATTCCCTGTTTTTCGAAGATCACAATAAAAAACATCAGCGACAAAGTATTGGCAATGTAAATACCGGGAAGAAAACACAGCATCGCACCGAAAAGTGAAGTAAAAGTAAAGATTAGTCCGGCACCCAGAGCCATCAAACTGTTCGAAAAGAAGCGTGATGAAATGTCCGACAATTGAAAATTACCTTTGCCAAATTTTACATAGGCTTCAAGGTAAGAAAAGTATGTCCCCACTAACAAGGACTGTATGAAAAGTCCGAACAACAAAAATATAAACAGGTTCCCTTCTAAGGGTTTTATACTTGCCATCATTGCCTCTGGATCGGAAAAGTCGATATTAACAAGTACGTTTTTCTGCAGATAGACCTGCACGCCGGCATACAACACTAGAAAAGGCAGCACATAAATGCCGATCATGCGCAATATCGGTTTGTATTCCTGTCTTAAAAAGTCAAAGGAATCTGACATTACCTGGCCCAGATCGCGTTGTTTCCTGAACCGGATTTCTTTCTGCTCCATAGAATTCGGTGGATCTAATACGATTTTTCTTCGATTTGATAATTGTTTCGCTCGCTCGAACTTCTTGAAACCAACTCGCCCAGGAAGCCTCCCATAAAAAACTGTGCCCCAATAATCATAGAGGTAAGTGCGATATAGAAATAAGGGCTTTCTGTAACTAAATGTCCTCTGATTCCCTGGTTTAACAGAATCAGTTTTTGAACTCCAAGGTAACCGGCGGCAATAAATCCAACGATGAAGATTAAGGCTCCAAGTATGCCAAAAAAGTGCATTGGTCGTTTTACAAAACGCGAAATAAACGTTACCGATAACAGGTCGAGCGGACCACGTACAAAACGTTCGAGGCCAAATTTGGTTACTCCGTACTTACGTTCCTGGTGTATTACTACTTTTTCGCCAATGTTTTTGTAACCTGCCCATTTTGCCAGCACCGGAATATAACGGTGCATTTCGCCATAAACTTCTATGCTTTTAATTACATTCTTTTTATAGGCTTTTAGCCCGCAGTTCATGTCGTGCAGTTTAATACCGGTCATTCGGCGAACGGTCCAGTTGTACAGTTTGCTGGGCAGGTTTTTGGTAAGTACCGGATCGTGACGTTTCTTTTTCCAGCCTGAAACCAGGTCGAAACCGTCTTTTTTTATCATACGGTACAATTCCGGTATTTCGTCCGGGCTGTCCTGAAGGTCGGCATCCATGGTAATTACCACGTCGCCCTGAACAGCTTCAAAACCGCAGAACAGAGCAGCAGATTTTCCGTAGTTGCGCCTGAATTTTATTCCTTTTATCAAAGGATTTTCTTTTTGAAGTTGCCGCACCACTTTCCACGAGTTGTCACGACTGCCATCGTCGATCATCATTATCTCGTAGGAAAAGTTATTTTCCTCCATCACCTTTTTTATCCATGCTGCCAATTCTGGTAGCGACTCTTCTTCGTTAAACAGGGGTACAACTACGGAAATATCCATAAAAATTTGTTTGCTTTTTTATTCAGGAACCACGTCAGACGGATTCTTCTTCGTAAATATTGCTGTGATTAAACTAATGATCAGTCCTATTAATGCACCACCAAAAATTGCCATTGCAGCCATAATCGCAGGTTTCTGAAATTTCATGGTCATTTCGAGTACCTGATCCAATTGTTCTTCTGGCACTCTGCCTTGTTCAATCAATTTTTGTTCTGTCATAATACGAATCTGATCGATCAGTGAAGGATCGATAACTGCATACAATAAATATGCATAGATGGCCGAGAGAACAGAAGCAAAAATTATGGCCAGCACTCCGGCTCCCAATGCCTGACCGTATGTCATTTCTCCACCAAGACTTTTTTTGTAATTGAGTTGGGCATAAACAGCACCGGCAATCAATATCGGGTAACTAATGTATTGTGCCCAGGTTTCGAACATGAGGTTGGTTACATAAAGCACCACCGAAATAAGTATTAATACAATACCGATGTAGATTCCGGAGGTTAACGATGTTTTCATCAGAGATGCAGGTTTTGGTTCCATAACACTTTCATTTTAGATTAGGTGTGACAAATATAATTCTATTTTTATTGAATGACGGAAATGAATCGGACTAAATGCCCATGAAACAAACACAAGTGATCAATATTTAATTTATTCGCATAATTTGACCATTTCAGACCGCTTGATGTAATTTTTTTGCAAAAAGTTACCCCGGTTTTTATCAGGCTATCAATTATATATGTCGTTATCAGGCGGCGAACATTACCCGATGCGGAAAAATAGTTTGGCGGGAATTGAAAAATTTCTACTTTTGTCGCCGGGTAAGTCCTGTGCGACCAGCTCCTGCTGAATTCCCCCAGGGTCGGAAGGCAGCAAGGGTAGGCGGTTGTAGCGGTGCGACACAGGTAGCTTACCCACTTTTTCTCTTAAAAATTGTTCTTTATTTAGTGGCGAAAAAAAAATGGAAAAATGTTTTGCGAATATCAAAGAAATTCTTTCCTTTGCAGCCGCTGATAAAAACAGCAACGTTCTGAAAAAAACTGTTACAATATAAGCCGAATTAGCTCAGTTGGCCAGAGCACGTGATTTGTAATCTCGGGGTCCTCAGTTCGAATCTGAGATTCGGCTCAAAGTGTCGCAATGCTCCAACCTGGTTTGGAATTATAAGGCTCAAAATATTGGGAAGATACCGAAGCGGTCAAACGGGGCAGACTGTAAATCTGTTGGCTCAGCCTTCGTAGGTTCGAATCCTGCTCTTCCCACAATCCCATAAAAATCGTAACTGATAATTAATCGGTTGCGATTTTTTTTTGTCTGCTTGCACCACATTTGCACAACATATTCATTTACTAATTACGATGGGAGGGGTTGCCCGATTGGGGCGGAAGGAATGATGCAAGGAAAAATCTTTCAATACGCCATTGCAACGCCTTTCATTAGTAAGCTGACTTTTAAGCCACTATCTTACTTGTTTAACTGAATTTGTTTTCTTGTTGAAATCTCAATCCATGTCATAAATATCAGCAATAACCCAATACAACATATTGCACGTACTGAATATACTGTAGCCAGTAATCCTTTGGAAGAGATCAAAGACAATGCCGGTGCAATCAACATTCCCAGCCAAATAATAAATGATTCGCTGTTTTCCCTAGTTTTTATCATTCTCTGTATTACCGGGAAGTAAGCAATCACCAAAATACTCTGAATTAGAAAGTTCGTTACCAGATGATTTTGAGTGAAAATCCAGAAAATAACGATTAAGAAGACCGCTCCCAAACAACCAAGATCGAACCGTGAAATTTTCGATTTTTTGTCGCCAAAAATAAGAATGGAAGTAGTAATTGCTGCAACATAAAACAAATCAACCGTATTCTGAATGTTGTCGAGGAATCCAAATTCGCCCTCAGCAAGATAAGTAACCATACTCATTCCAACTGCAACAGAAAACATGATCCACATGGCCAGTGCCGGCTTGGTTTGTTGTTTTATCAACAGATTGATGTATTGAATGGTAAGAAGAATCGTTATGAGGCTTACCGAAATCAGTGAAAATTCTTTCATGTTCTTATTGCAGGTCTAATTCTGTGCAAATTTAGTTTTTCCTTTATTATATGAGATTCGATCTCCAAAAATTAAAATGATTCAGGTTTCCTGCTAAAGAAGATGACTTTAATAAGTTCCAGGTTATTTTAGCCTCCCTGAAGAATTACTATTTTCCTAAGCACAAAACTAAACTGATGAAACACACAGTAACTTTGCTTTCTTATCGGGTTCTATGTCGTAAAGATTCATTTATACAAAGGATTAGGAAATTGATATTCCTGAGGTTATTTCTTAACTTAACTGCCCAAATTTATTCCAATATTTATGAAAAAAATTCTTGTATTACTCCTGGTTTTGTTGGTCTGTGTTTCCGGTGCTTTTGCACAGATAAGTGAAGAAGAAAGAGCCAGTATCAATAGCCTGTTTTCTGAATGGGATACTGATCATACTCCGGGAGCAGCCTATGCTATTGTAAAAGATGGTGTTTTGGCAGCCAATGGCTTTGGTATGGCTAACCTTGAATATGATGTACCGATCACAGCAAATACCGTTTTTCATATTGCTTCAGAATCGAAACAGTATGTCGATTATTGCATTGTTTTACTGGCACAGGAAGGAAAACTTTCCCTTGATGATGATATACGAAAATACTTACCCTGGGTGCCTGATTTTGGCGAAACGATTACCATAAACCATCTTATCCATCATACCAGTGGATTGAGAGACCAGTGGCAGCTTCTGGCCATTAGTGGTACTCGTATTGATGATGTAATCAAACAAGATCAGATTCTTAACCTGGTAAAAAATCAAAAACGATTAAACTTTTCTCCCGGGGAGAAGCATCTATACTGTAATACAGGATATACTTTGCTGGGTGAAATTGTAAAGGAAGTTAGCGGAGTGTCGCTACGCGAATATTGCGATTCAGTTATATTTAAACCGCTCGGCATGACCAACACCCACTTCCACGACAATTATAAGGAGGTTGTAAAAAACAGAGCCTATTCGTACAGCCAAAAAGATAGTGTAACGTATGAAAATGCCATTTTAAGTTACTCAACTATTGGAGCAACCAGTCTTTTTACCACTGTTATGGATGAAGCCTTATGGCTGATGAATTATAACAGTCCTGTAGTTGGAAATAAAGCTACTGTTGAACAAATGATGGAACGGGGAATACTTAATTCGGGTGATACTTTGAACTATGCTTTTGGGTTATCAATCGAAAAATACAAAGGATTTAATAGAATAGGTCATGGCGGAGCAGATGCAGGTTACAGAACCTACACGTGCAGATTTCCCGAAGAAAACCTGGGAATCGTTGTGTTCAGTAATCTCGGTACATTCAATCCGGTTATTGTTGCACAAAAAATTGCAGATATATTGCTTGGGATTGCCGAAACGAAGGAAGAACCGGAAGCGAAGACTAATCCTGCCGAATCTCCGGTATTGAATGTCGAGAATTACAGAGCAAATCTGGGGCATTATAAAAACGATGGTATTGGGGTACGGTTTGAGTTAAAGGAAGATCAGCAGTCAATCTTACTTTTGATGTCGGGAGAAGAACCGCAAAAGCTGAATATAATTGAAAACAACCGATTCAATGTTTTTGGTGGAACGGTTACACTTGATATTCTGGATGTTAATTCCATTAATGCTACACTGGGAGGTGGCACCTATAAATTTGTAAAATACGAGCCATATTCTTCCGATATTAGCGAGTTACGATCATACGAGGGTAAGTTCTTCAACGATGAAACTGAAACTTACTATTCAATTGTTATGGAGGATAACGCCCTAATACTTGATCATTTAAAGTACGGTAAAGTTGAATTGATTCCTGTTAATGAAAATCAATTTGCATCTCCACATTGGTGGATGGGAAAAATTGATTTCATCAGAAACGAGCAAAATGAAATAACAGGCTTTGAGATAAACGATGGACGCGTGCATCATTTAGTCTTTGAAAAACAATAAAAATAGTAGCGCAGTCGTCCACAGTATTTCCTTACAGAAAAAGGATCAGTTTAAGCAGGAAGCCTTTTGTTCAATAAATTGGTTCCAGCATTTTGTAGAATTCTTAAAAATGAATTAGCGGTGGTGATCCCTGTTGGTACAGGAATGAGAAATACACCTATAAATTAAGAAAGGGTTACCGTTATGATAACCCTTTCTTAATGATCTAACTTTCTTCCAATCGATCAAAATTATTTGTTTGGCTGTGGCATATTGCCTTTGATCTGACCTCTAATTTCACCACCTCGATTTTGTGTGGTGTGCACGTTAACATATGCATTACCTGCATACATTGCATCAACTAAATCCTGTAAAGTCATACCTGCAAGCGGACCAACAAGATTTGAACTCATGATAACTCCTTGAGCCAGAATCCCGCTGTAAAAGCCCTCGATTACCAGTGGAGGTGGCGATGAAGGATACAACCATGCAACCACCGGACCGTTCTGTCCTGCAGGTGCCAAATGTATGTGCGACATCATTACATTCTCAATACTGTCGACAATAAGTTTGTAAGACAATTCGGTTCCATCTTTACTCAGTTGGAAAATCGCTTGTCCCGAAGCCATTGTTTCTACAGGAGCAACTTCATTCTCTCCCGATAAATGAGTCCTGAAGTTCAATACCTTTTTGGCACTTTTTGTTATAATCTCATCCTGAACCTCCTGAACCGGATCAATCTTCTCGCACCCTATAAATGCGAAGATGCTGATAAGCACCATGAATAGTGAAATTTTTTTCATAACGTTTATTGTTTGAATTAATAGCTCTATATTCCTGCAGTGGCCACTTTTAGAGCGTAGGCGATGGCAAGAATATCTTTTTGTGCTTAGTCGTCGACACTATCTTTTTGATTATATACAAATTACGAAGAATTAATATAAAATACTAATAAGTATTTTTATTTATTGATGGAATTTTTGAGTGGAATTCTACGAGATGCTAAGCAGTGAATGATAGAATTCAGCGCATAGATTGGCTTAATTCGAGACGTTAAGAAAAGATGAGATCGAATTCTGTTCTTCCCAAATAAAGGAGTTCAGTAAGTGACAGTTTTCTTTCTTTAAGCCTATTGTGAATAGATGTGTTAAGGGGATTTTGAAGGATTTTGCCCAAAACTGGGTAGAGCAATTCTCTTCGAAAGAAAGCCCCATCTTCGTTTTAATGAAGAGGGGGCTTTTCTTATACCTACACAATTAGTGCTTTCCGTTTTTTCCTCCTCTTGCAGTTTTCTTTATAAGATTAACAGAAGTCGAGGTATGGGTATTTTCATCCGTGACCATCAATACGTATGAGCCATCTTTGAAATTTCCAGGTATGTTGACAGTGTATGAATCCAAGTACGTTGAACTTGATTGTAAAACCAAGCTCGAATTTTTGTAAAGTGCGTACGTGAAGCTACCACTATATTCTATCGTAATGTTAGTTTGGAAAGGATTTGGATAAACATTCAGTGGTTGACAATTCAAGTTGTAAGGAGTTGAATACTCTATTATGCCATCGCAATTCTCGTCAATACAGTTATCAGGAACTTCTATTGCGCCCGGATTAATAAGCGGATCATTATCATTGCAATCAACATCTGTATTATATCCGTCGCCATCTGCATCAGAGGTCTCCTGGTTTTCGGCGTAAATTCCATGCGGACCCGGACCGGAAGGATTTGTGGTATGGCATACCTTGCAATCATTTAAAGTACCTGCATATCCCTGAAGCTTGTAATTCTGAAGATTGTCATTTTCCTCTCTGGAAGGTACAATCGCATGAGGCGATCCGTGGCAGGTTGTGCAGAATAGTCCACCATGTCCTTTCGAGTTTCTATACAGTTTCCCGGATTCTTCTGCAAAATCTGAACCGTGGCAAGATCCGCACTTTGGTTCATCCAACCAGGGTTCACGACCTTCATGAATGGATGCTGCAACTTGTTCCATACTTCCATGACAATCTGTGCAATTCATATTGTGTTCATTGCTCATCACTCCTCTCAAACACTCGGTGTTAGGGCCGGGGTGGCATTTGTAGCAATCGTTGGTTTTGCCTTTATGTTTTTCGTGCATGGCTTCTGATAGTGACATAACTCCGGGTTTTCCAGGGGCTCCCAATCCATTTGACGCATGACAAGAAGCGCACAATACCGGTTTCGGCCAGTTTTTTGAATCAGAATGTCGGTTCCTGATGTCTCGTGTACTGGCATGACAACCTGAACTTAAGCAGTTAATCTCGTTTGAAACCGGGATGACATTCTGTGTTGTGGTTACATTTGCACCATTTAGCAATACTTCAATCAGCGCGAGTTGGTATGGGTCCTCATTCACCAGATCATTATCAGTGTAGGGAGTGATCGGGACTCCTTCAACATGGTAATAATTTTCACCTTCCGGCACTTCCATTTTGCCCGAAAGACCATTGCCAGCCAGTCCTATATCATCAGGGAGTTCAACACCAAATAACTGGTCCTCGTAATCCCAGAAATTTGTTTTACCGGCGGAGTAGGTATTTCCCGGAATACTGTACTTAACATCGAGACCGGAAGTGATGATCTCGGGTAAAATCCCCTGAATGGCATCACCTCGCTTAATAACCTGCGCATTAAAATTATTGTAAGGCGGTAAAATCACAATGTCTGAAAAATCAGCATTGGCGCAGTGCATTCCTAAATCGTTCCAAGCCAGAACAATGTAATCGCTACTTATGGCAGACGATGAAGGTGGAGGATTAAACGCGGTTGTCAGGTAGGCCATTAAGGCAACTACCACAACCGAAATTGTAAAAATGATTCTCTTTTTCATAAAACTTGATTTAATGGTTGTACATATTTAGCTATGTAAATTCAATTAAATATTGTGAATATTAAGAGGCGCTAAAATTTTTGGGATATGATAATTAACAGCTTTTGGCAATGTTGGTGGTGATTGATTCTTTGAAAGCAATAAATAAAAACGGAATTTAAAAATCTCACTTACTCTGAACTTGCAATATTTTCAGGCTTTTCAACAAGAATTGAATCTTAAATTATAAACCTTGAAATGTTTATTTGAACTTTGTATAAATTACTGATCTCTTAGTCAGTGGTTTACATAAAGTATTGTTCGGGTGAAAAACCAGCCAGCTAAATCTTTCTTTTAGTGGTTTTATAAACAAATTTTAATCTGATGCTAGCTTCATCATTGATAATCCAATGCTATTTTTCTAACAAAAAAATACCTGTCATTTATAAAATAACAGGCTTTTATTATTCGCTGTTTCAGTGAAAATCCTGATTTGAGTATCCGGTATGATTATTCTCTAACCTGTTATGAATGAAGTAATTCCTTCAGATCTTCTACAAAGGGAATTAAACGGTCGATATGCACATGTTCCATAATCACAATTTTGTACCACTGAGGATTGTCGTTATGCTGGTCGGGTACCAAACCGTATTTGTGGGCCAGCTCTTTTGGAATAAAACGGGCGCGAATGGTAACAATGTTCGATCCCGGGTGACGATAAAATTCAACCCCGGTATCTTCCAGTTGCTTACAAAGCCAGTTTGAGCGGTGATTCAGGATATGAATTTTCTCGAACCAGTCGTGCGGGCCGTAAGTTTGCAGAATCATCCATACAGCAACGGCATTGGCTCCCGAACGGCTGCCGATTAAAGTGGCATCGAGTCCGCTAACGTATTGGGCTTCGTTGGTGAAAACATTGTCGATGAGGCCTTTCCGTGCAATAAAAATTCCTGTTCCGAAAGGAGCCTGAACCATTTTGTGGGCATCGAGCGTTACCGAACTTACCAGCGGATTGGCAAAAGTCATGACTTCGCTATTGGTGCTGAAGGGATACACAAAACCTCCGAACGCCCCATCAATATGAATTTTGAACTGAACGCCGGCTTTTGTTAATGCGTCGGAATACACAGAAATGTCGTCAACCGAACCAAACATGGTAGTCATCATATTAGCCACCACAATGAAATACTTTTTTCCCGAAGCCTTTGCTTTTTGAATTTGCTGATCAACGCTTTCCGGGGTAATCTCACGGCTGCTATCGGTTACCGGAACTGTTACCACATCAAGATGAAGTACATTCCCGGCTTTGTGCATGGAGTAGTGCGAATCTTCGGAACAAAGAATACACATCTCGTTGTAAGCAGCGCCAAATTCTTTTTTGAATAGGTTCCTGTAGATCCAGATGGCCTGAATATTGGCCTCTGTTCCGCCCGAAGCCACGTAACCGTCGTAAGCGTCGTGTTCGCAGTTTAAAATGTCTTCGGCAACAATCCCGATCAGTTCCTGTTCCAGTTTCTGGGTACCGGCAAAAAATGGCTCCGATTCGCCCATGGTGTGACAGCCAATGTGGTTGGGATTATCCACCATGGTTTTCAGAAACGGCGCATTATCGAGGAAAGCTGCATCCTTGTTAAATACGTTTCCATCGAGGTGGGAGGCCGGAATACCCAGTATAGATTGTTCGTAATAATTGATGTTTTGTTTCAGTGCTTCATCTACGCGTTGGCGGATCTCGTTTCGTGTAAGTTTCTTCCAGTAATGCATCTATCCCTTCGTAAAATTTGCGCAAAAGTAATGCTTCCTTCAAAATGAGCAAAGTTCTGTTTGGATTGTGGTGTAATATGGAATCTTTATGTGTATTTTCTTACATCCTTCTGCCGTCAGAAGAATACTTTAAGAGGGGCCTACTTCGTGGCTTCAAATAAAAGTTTAGTCTCCGGGTCGAGTTCCAGTTTTTGTATTTTTTTTTGTGCTGAAAGATTAAAAGTGGCTTTTTGCTGATCGATCGTTACGGTAAAGTTTTCTTCGCTGTTATCGGCATAAATCACCTTTACTTCGAGCGGAAACATGAAGTTCGTTCCTTCCTGTGTTTGTTGAACTTCTATTTTTAAAATAGAATCTGATGTTTGTTGCCAGTTCCATTCCAGAATGGGATGTCCCGCCTGTCGGAGCCACTGGTTAAAAAAGCCTTGCAGGTCTTCACCCGAAACTTCTTCCATTACTTTCCTGAAATCTGCTGTCAGTGCAGTAGAATTTTGGTAGGTGGCGTAATAATTCTGCAAGCCTTTAAAAAAGGTTTCATCGCCCAGTTTGTTACGGAGCATGTGTAAAAACCAGCTTGCTTTTTGATAGGAGTTGGCATTTAGTAAGCGAATATATTCAGTTACAGTGGTATCGATAATCGGAGCAGGAAAGCGCTGCGCATAACGGATCACACGTTCGCGGTCTTTTTGCAAGCCTTGCTTAAAGGATTCGTCACCATAAAAATGTTGGTTGTAAACGTGCGTCAGATAAGTGGCAAAACCCTCGCTAAGCCACACATGGTGCCAGTTTTGTTCGGTAGCCGAATTGCCAAACCACTGGTGCGCCACTTCGTGCGCAAACAACTCTTCCTGGCTTCTGTCGGAAATGGCCGAGTTTTCAGAATAAAAAATACAACTGGCATTTTCCATGCCTCCGTAGCGGGTTTTCGACTGAACATGGGCCAGTTTTTCGTAGGAATAAGGACCGATGAGTTCGGAAAAATAACTGAGTGCTTCGGTGGTGTAGCGATAATTCTCAAGTCCTTTTTCACGGTTTTCTTCAAACACCCAGGCGTTTACCGGAATGCCGTTAAAGGTAGTGTCGTTCCCGATTACAAAGTCGGCAGCGCCAATAACCATAACTTTTGTTGAAATGGGAACGTCTTCCTTCCAGTGTGTGAATTCAATATTGTCGGTTAATACAGTTTTTTCAGCCAGATAACCGTTGCCGATCACTTCGTAATGAACAGGTGCATAAACCAAAAACTCCACCGTGGCTTTATCCGAAGGATGATCCACACAAGGCAGCCAGTTGTGCGCCCGGTCGGGCCAGTTGTCGCCAAAAAAGGTGCGTGCGCCATATTTATTTTCTGAAATAATTAGTCCGTCCGTTGGAATTCCATAGTAATCGATGGTAACTTCAACCGTTTCTCCTGCGTTTATCTGACGTGAAAAATCAATTTTAAGCGTCGAATTTTTGTGCGAGAATGCCAAGTCCTTTCCTTCAAAAACAACCGAATTAACTTTCATTCCCTTGCCTTTGGTCTGAGCTAGCAAATCCACATCACACGTTTGGGCTGATTTTAGAAATTTGATCTGAACAGTTGCCTTGCCTTCTATCTGGTCGAATCGGTCGTGCAAATGAAGCTCAAATCGATAGTGAAGAACATCGATGCTTTCAATGCGTTTAAGGTGATTTTGTCCATGTCCATAAAATGAATGGAGTAGAATGATGGCAAAAAAGATTATAGGTGTAATCGTCCTCATGATACAAGATGAATTCGAATTTGTAACAAACTTAGAACTTATTTTTTGCACCGTCCTTTAGGGCGGTGGCTAATGATTAAGTAATATGTGCTTTTTGAGGATTTTTGTAATATGCATTTTACAAAAATTCTCAAAAAACATTTAAAAAGGAAATTCAAACTATCACCTCCCTAAAGGAAGGTGCAAAACGGAATACATACAAAGTTATGTGCGTTTAAGTCTCTTTATTCCTGACTTTTAATCAATGCATAAACCGCAAAAGAAGCCAGCCAGTGGGCGCCTGCATATTCGCCCGAATCCATTTTTTCGTAGCTGTAATTAAAATGCTGAATACCCAGATCAATCATTTTCTGATTGTTTAGCGAGTGTCCCATTTCGAATAAGCACCAGGCACGGCTAAAATTCAGTCCGTCGAGGTGGGCGAGTTTACCGTCGCTGCGATCGGTGACTTCAGCAATATCGAGGTATTTTGCAGGATCTTTCTCGAAACCGGGCAGAAACTTTTTAAGCCAATTTTCAAAATCTTTTTTCGGCAAAACTTTCTGCATCATGGAGGCTTCCTGCAAACAAGGCGACAGAAAATCGAAACCACCCGGCTCCCAGGTAAGCGGACAATCGCAATCTTCGCTGTAATATTCCAGCGCTTTTTCTTCGATTTTGGAGGCCAGTTCGGCATTGTATTTTTTTGCCCAATCGTAGGCAAACGACATCCCAAAAGCAATGTTACTGTGCTCTCCAATCCGGATCGGGTAGACCAGTTTATCGAGAAATTCGGTGAATTTAACGGCCAATGTATCAACAAGAGGAGTGAGGTTGGCCTGTAATTCTGCCGCTTCCGGAGCGTCCCATTCGCGCAGTGCTTCATCGAGTTTTAAAAGCCAGGCCCAGCCATAAGTCCGTTCGTAGGTCGAGTTGTTTTTATCGTTGAAATATTCAATTTCTTTCTGAATGTTGACGGCAGTAATGTTCTTTTTGAGTTTGGCAGTAATTTCGTTGCGGTATTCAAAGTCGGGGAACTGGCTGAGAATCGTAACCAGTGTCCAGTGTCCGTGCACCGAAGAGTGCCAGTCGAAACAACCATAAAACGCCGGGTGAATTTCGCGGGGTGGCAACAGATAACTGTCGTCGCCCAAAACGCCGTTGGGTTTGTTAGGGTATTCCTGATCGATGCATTCGTAGGCAAAATGATAGAGGTATTCGGCTTTTTTCAGATCGAAGTTAAGTTTTGATTGGCCAAAACTTACCAGTGCGTTCATCACCAAAAAAATCAGTATCGCAGAGCTTTTCATTCAATTTATATTAAAGCCTATGAAAATAGAATTTATTCAGCAATCCGAGAATCATTTCCGGTATTTATCGTTCAATCCGATGTTTTGCCGAATAAAGGGAATAACCTTTTGCAGGCGAGCCAGGCGTGTTTTTTCCTGTTTTGCATGAGAAATGTAATCGGCAAACTCGCGCTGTTTGCCTTTAGTAAAGGCTTGGAAACCGGCTTTCAGAATCGGATCTTCTTCAAAGGCTTCGATGAGTTCAATAGGAATAACAACCGGTTGATTCCTGTCTGCTTTAATTTCCTTGTTTTGCTTTTGGTTCTCAATGGCTTCATGTACATATTCCAGCAGCAGTTCCGGATCGATGTCGTCTACTGATTCAAAACGCCACTGTCGCAGTGCCTTTGTCCGTCCTTCAGAAGAACTGATCAACACATTTTGGGGGTCATTTAGCAAAGCTCCCTGGTAAAACCAAAGTCCCGAGTAAGATTTAAATGCACCGATCCCGACCACATTCTTTCCGTTGACAGTATAAACCGGGCCTCCCCATTTTACGTTTTCAGTAAGTTCAGTAGTCAGCAGCAAATCGCGAAGTACTATCAGAATTTCGCGGCCATTCTCGGCATTTAAAATGTACTCATCGACAGTTTTAAAGCTATTCATTATTTTTTTCGAGTAAAAATGGCAACAATGGCTGAAGTTATTAATCCGGCTACCGGCGCGAACACGGTGCTTTGTATCATATAGCTTTTCAGGTTGAAGTAGGCTTCGGCTTCTTCCAGAGTCTTTTGCCCCGATTCTACTGTGTAGGCAATCATATTCGCAAAATAGTCGGGCGTGATCAAAGTGCTGGTGATGTATTGCGTTAGCGGCGTAAGGATGGTGACACCAAGTGTGATGATGAGGCCCGAAATGAAACCCTGGATCCAGTTCATTTTGCCGCCGAACGAATTTTTACGTTTATCGAGCAAGGCTACAACGTAAACGGCAATGGCAACTACCATGAAAAAGTTGGTAAAAACGGCGTGGTGCTCAATGTTCTCATCATGCAGTCCTGCAACACGTTCACCCAACATCCAAACCAAACTGATTACGGCAAAGAGAATCGCCCATTTAATTTCGATTGCAAATTTTTTCATTGTATTGATTTATAGATTCTTTATAACTAACATAATGTCATTCGCACTCAAAAAGTTCAAGGAAGTACCGACTTCTCAGAATTTATTCTTTTTACGTGCCTTTACAACCTCCCGTGCCATTTTCCCAAATTCTTTGCCTTTCAGGCGTTTCTCGTATACTGTACTTGAAAAATGTTCCTGTTCGCGTTTCAGTTTCAGGTAGTTGCCATACATTTCTTCCGACAATGTTCCATCTTCCACTGCTTCAATCACAGCACAACCTTTTTCATTTTCGTGCGAGCAGTCGCTGTATCTGCAGTTTTCGGCCAATTCGGCAATTTGATCGTAAGTCAGTTCAAGTCCGCCTTCCTGGTTGGTCATGCCCAGTTCGCGCATTCCCGGCGTATCGATCACAATACTTCCGTTTGGAAGCAGTAACAATTCGCGGTGTGTTGTGGTGTGTCTACCCTTGCTTGTACTTTCGCTAATTGTTTTGGTTTCAAGCATATCCTTTTCCATCAACCCATTTATTAGTGTTGATTTACCTACGCCCGACGAACCAATAAAACAATAGGTTAGCTGCGGCTCCATTTTTTCCCTGAGTTGTTCAAAACCTTCCAGCGTGATGTTGCTAACAAGCATCAACGGCACTTTGGCATTTCTTACTGATATTTGATTCTGTAGATTTTCAAGCTCTTCCTTTCTAACGAGGTCGGTTTTCGTGAGCACGATCATTGGCTCAATCTTTCCGGCGTAGCAGATACTCAGGTATCTTTCCAGCCGGTTCAGGTTGAAATCGTGACCAACCGCCTGAACAATAAAAGCTACATCAATATTGGAGGCGATCAGCTGTATTTCGCCCTGTTTGCCAACAGCCTGTCTTTCCAAAAAAGAATAGCGGGGATAGATCTGCAGAATAACGGCTGAATCTTTATCGATACGGGCAATTTTTACCCAGTCGCCTACCGCAGGAAAGTCAGTTCGCGATTGAGCAGCATAACGTATATTTCCGGTTATTTCAGCCTGCAAGTTGCCGTCTTCCGAAATCACCTGATAACGCTCTTTATGCTCGGCAGAAACACGTGCCAGTTCCGACTGTGCAATTTCTACACGGATCAAACTTCTAATTTGATCGGAATAGCCTAGTTGTGCTAGATTTACTTTTTCCATCACTCTCTAATTTACACTTTTCTTAATTTCCATTTTCCTTTTCTGAAAAGAATAAATGCCAGCAAGGTGAGCAAGGTTTCTGCCACAACAATGGCAATACAGGCGCCGGCCAGTCCCATATTCAGGGTAATGGCCAGTATATAAGCCAACGGAATTTCGAAAAGCCAGAAACTGAAGAAGTTGATCTTACTTGGTGTAATGGTATCGCCGCTACCGTTAAACGACTGCATCAAAACCATGCCAAGTGCATAACTTATAAAGCCGATACTTATGATTCTGAGCGCTAAAACGCCATTTGCAAGAACCGGTCCGTCATCTACAAATAAACCGATCCAGAAATCGGGAAGAGAAACGAACAACAGTCCGATAAGCCCCATAAAAACCATGTTCGAATAACCGGTTATCCACACCGATTTTTCGGCTTTTTGAGGTTGGTTGGCACCCAGGTTTTGCCCCACAAGTGTTGCCGCAGCATTGCTCAGTCCCCATGCTAGCAGCAGAGGGAAAATAATGATTCGGATAGCAATGGTGTAGCCCGCAATAACATCGGGGCCAAAAACGGCAATAATGCGCATCAGAAAGATCCAGCTCGAAGTCGCGATCAGATTTTGCAGGATTCCACCTCCCGAAATTTTCAGCAATTTCCACATTACGCTGAATTTCAACTTGATGTTGTCCCAATATAGTCGTATCCGGTATTTACCGCTCCAAAGCAGGTAAAACTGGTAAACAACTGCAATTCCCCGACCGGTGGTTGTTGCTATAGCTGCTCCCTGTAATCCCAGTTCAGGGAAGGGGCCGTAACCAAAAATCAGCAAGGGATCGAGAATAATATTGATGATGTTGGCCAGCCACATTACGCGCATCGAAATAGCGGCATCGCCCGAACTTCGAAATACAGCGTTAATAATGAACAGCAGCATGATGATCACGTTTCCGCCAAACATAATGGCTGGATAGAGGTAGCCATCTTCAACTACTTCGGGTGTTCCGCCCATTAAACGAAGAAAATCTTTGGCAAAAAGAACGCCCGGAACGGCAATCAATACAGCTACGATAGCTGCCATAGCAATGGCCTGAAACGCAACTTCTCCGGCTTCCTTTTTTTTCTTTTCGCCGATCCGGCGCGATACCAGTGCAGTGGTTGCCATGGCCAGTCCCATACCAATGGCGTAAATAATGGTCATCGCCGACTCGGTGAGGCCAACAGTGGCTACCGCATTTGCTCCTAAACGCGATACAAAAAAGATATCGGCAATGGCAAAAACCGATTCCATCAGCATTTCGAGTACCATCGGTACAGCTAAAATAAAAATGGCCTTGCCCATGCTGCTGTCGGTAAAATCGCGCTCGGTACCGCCAATGGCTTCTTTTACATCTTGCCAGAGTGTTTTGTAATCAATGCTTTTAAGTCGGCTTAAAGCCAATAATCCTGATTTTAAATAAGACATTTGAAAATATGTAGAAAAAATGAATAACTAATTGAATAATCTCTCTGTTAGCGAACCGTGAAGGGTCGCTCTTTGACGGCGGTAATTGTAATTGAGATATTCATATTCATTTTCCTTTCTTTGTGTGTTCAAAGATAAAACTCAAAAAAATAAAAAGCAACCCCCAAAATTGCTTTTTACTTAAATTTTTATTTTTGATAAGCTGAGATTCAGATTATTAAAGCCCGAATGTTTGACTAGCACTTGGGCAGGGCCGTAAATTCTGCCAGTCCGCCCTCCGAAGTTTCGCGGTATTTACTTTGAATATCAATTCCGGTTTTATACATGGTTTCCACTACTTCATCAAAACTAATCCGGTGGCGTCCATCGGTTAGCAAGGCATAGTTGTTGTGCGCCACTGCACGTTCGGCTGCAAAGGCATTTCGTTCGATGCAGGGGATCTGCACCAGCCCGGCAACAGGGTCGCAGGTCAATCCAAGGTGGTGTTCCAATCCCATTTCTGCCGAATATTCAATTTGCTGAATACTTCCACCCATCATTTGGGTTGCGGCTCCCGACGCCATGGCACAGGCAGTTCCTACCTCGCCCTGGCAGCCCACTTCGGCACCTGAAATGGAAGCGTTGGTTTTTACAATGTTACCGATCAATCCGGCAGTTGCAAGGGCGCGCAGAATGCCTTTTTTGTCGGTCTTGTGTACCTTGTTGAAATATTTAAGTACGGCAGGAAGTACGCCGCAGGCGCCACAGGTTGGTGCTGCAACTATTTTTCCGCCCGAAGCATTTTCTTCGGAAACGGCCAAGGCGTATGAAAAGAGTTGCGAACGACGCTTAAAAGGTGTGGCAAAATTTTCTCCTTTTATCTGAAACGATGAAGCTTTTCTCGGGAGTTTCAATATCCCCGGTAAATTGCCATCGGTTGCCAGTCCACGTTTTATGCTGGCAAGCATTACTTCCCAAACTTCCTCAAGGTAGTCCCAAACATCGCTTTCTTCAAACTCCTGAACGTATTCCCAAAAGTGTTTTTCGTTTTTCCGGCACCATTCCAGAATATCATCCATTTTATGGTGTTCGTACACCTGAACCGTTTCGGAGGTCGTAAAGTCATCGATAAGTGAGCCGCCGCCAACACTGTAACAGGTCCATTCATCCATAACATGGTCATCAGAATCGAAAGCCGTAAACTTCATCGCATTCGGGTGACGGGGCAGATATGTTTTAGGTTCCCAAAGTATCCGGTTGTTTTTTCCGGCAAAAGTTTGTTCGATAACAAAATCGGTGAGGTGGCCTTTGCCCGTGGCAGCTAAACTCCCGTAAAGCACCGTTTCGAAACGCGCTGCTTTTTGGTTTTTATCCAGAAACTTCGTTGCTGCTTTTTTGGGGCCCATGGTGTGGCTGCTCGAAGGTCCGTGACCGATTTTATATATTTCTTTTATGGATTCCATTTCGATTTAATAATTTCCCAAATGAATGACAGATTATTGGGATTTCCAATGATTTTACCCTTGTTTTTAAATGAATTTAAAGCGGAGTTTGTGCTAGTCCAGCCCGAGAAGTTCTTTATACAATTCGAAATTAGCCTCGTCAAATACACAGAAGATCACTTCATCAATTTCTGCGTTTTTTGCCAGAAAATCGCTGACAGTGTCGATGGCGATTTGAGCAGCTTCATCCTTTGGATAGCCATAAACTCCGGTGCTGATATTTGGAAATGCAATGCTGCGAACTCCATTCCGGACAGCCAGTTCAAGACTGCTGAGGTAACAGGATTCCAGTTTTGAGGCTTCGTTGTATTTTCCGTCGTTATAAACAGGTCCAACGGTGTGTATTACGAACCGGGCAGGTAGGTTATAACCTTTGGTAATTTTCGCATCGCCGGTTTCACATCCGTTCAGCGTCCGGCATTCGGCCAGCAGCTCTTTGCCGGCGGCCCTGTGGATGGCTCCGTCAACACCTCCACCGCCCAACAGGGTTTTGTTGGCGGCATTTACAATCGCATCAACTTTTAATTGAGTTATGTCTCCCTTGTGTAAGCTTATTTTGCCCATACTTGTTTTGCGATATTTTTATGGAATATTCAAAAAACGCTTTGGATTATCTATCGCTATTATATCAAAATCTTCACCAAAAGCAGCCTTAAAATCATCGAAATATTGCTGCAAAGTTGGTCCGAAAAACTGGGTGAGGTAATAATCGGATCCGTACAGAATTTTTGATTTTTCATAGTCGCTCAACTTGTCGAAAAAGTTGTGCTTAAATGTTTTGAGTTCTTCCTTAATTGAGAAAGAAAGTTCCTGAGTATCGGGTAATTCAATCAGCGTTCCTTCCGAGAAACAGGAAAGGTCGGTGTAAGCATTCGGATATGCCGGATTCTTTACGAGATCGAAAATAGCTTTTGCCCAGTTGTCAATCAGGCGGGCGCGGTACAGCGCATTCCACACGTTTGCCCGCTCCGAAATGGTCATGTTCTCCCGCAAATACATGTAGTCTTTCTTTTTTGTATAAGCAGCCCTCAAAACGTTTTTATCTTCATCGGATAAATGCATGATTTCATTTTCAAAAAGATCGGCATCTGCCTTTTTATACTTGATGTCGTAATTCACATACTCCATTATTTGTCCGCTTCCACCGAAATGCGCAAAGTTGATCACCAGGTTCGGGTATTTTTGTAACACCAGTTCCCAAAGTTGCGGATGGTTCAGTTTTTTTGCCCGTTCGTGAATAGCATCACTCACGTGGCGGCTAAAAAAGCGGTAATCGAAGCGAATAGGTTTTTGGGGCTGAACAATGTTTTCATTTAGCAGCACAGCGCCGCGAACATTTAGCACTGTTGAGAAACAGGCAAATCCTGCATTGGAATTGTGCACCGTGATCGGGATTTTATTTCGTTCGCAAATTCCGTAAACACCTTCCTGTCCGTCAATTCCCATCAACACCGGATCGGTTGGCGAAAATCCTGCAGGTGCATAAAGTTTTACACCATAAAACAGTGCATCGTGGGCCAGTATTTTTTGTTTGATGGTTTCAACGGTATTGGTAAGTCCTTTGTATTCCCGTCGCGGATCGATTCCAAAAAATGGCTTGATGGTCTCGTATTTTTCCGACAGGTATTCCAGGTCAGCTATTTGTTGGGCATAATTCGCATTGTCGAATATTTCTACCTCATCATCCGATTTCACTTTAAAATTCTTCTGGAATTTTTTTACCTGTTTCTGCACCTGATCAATGGCTTGCGCCAATTCTTCGTTGTCGTACTTGTTGCGTGCAATTCGTTCAACAACCGGAAGAACAACAGCACGTAACAGCCAGAAAACACTTTTAATGCGACGGCGGTAGCGTTTGTTTTTATTTTCTTCATCGTCGTTATCATCGGCAAAGGTCAGGTCGAACATCAAAGGAGTAGTGACCACCTGGCCCTGGTAAACCTTGTCCTGTGCCTTAAAAACATCCTCGCTCGATTCCTGCGTAACTTCATTAAGAATGTGACTGATCTCATCGATCTTATGCTTCAGTACTGCGCCCGAGAGGTCTTTGTTGATTAAATCGTGGATCGAGAGCAGCGACTGCACTACGTTAACCAATTTTCTGATGATCACATCTTTATTAAAAATGTGGCAATGAATATCGTAATAGGTTTTCATAAAATTCAGATTTAATGGATTTGAGGCTACAAATTACAGAAATTGAGGGTACAAGTCAATAGCGGAGTTTTCGCTCCAGCTTATCGATATTGCGGATATTCGAGGTGCTCGGTGATCCTGTCGATCACTTTGCGACCCAGTGCGCGGTAACCTTCTTCTGTGAAATGTACATTGTTCGGGAGTTGAATTTCCTGCAAACGTGGCTTGGCAAAGGTGTACAAGTCATTAATGTCGATGTTGTTCCGGTTCATTATTTTTACAGCCACGCGGTTATATTTCTCCGACATTCCGGGATCGCGAAGCGGATTATTCACGGTATCAGGGTAGGGAGTAGTGGTAGCAAATATTAAGTCGGCTCCGGTACGCTTTAATTCTTCAACTATTTGTTTGAGGTTATTCTTGTACTCTTTTAAATCGGCTTGCAATGGATCTGCCGGGTTACTGCTGTTTTCACCCGTTGCTGGATCGACATGTTTCAGGTCGTGCAGCCCGAAATTAAAATGGATAAGGTCCCATTTTGTATCGCCTGTCCAGCGTCTGATATTTTGTACCCCATTTGTGGTGCCCTCACAGTTTTCTGCGCTGCCATCCGGCAACATGGGACGTGAAACTAAGGCCAGGTGTTTCATCATATCCTGAACAAAGGGTGTGTATCCAATCGAAATGGAGTCGCCAAGCAACAGCACCTTTTTTTGTTGAGCGGGTTTTGAAAAGAGCAGTTTCGGACAAAAAATCGCCGGCGAAAGAAGCAGCGAAGTTTTTAGAAAATCGCGTCGGTAGTTCATGTTGATATGTTTTATTGCCTGATGCTAATTTATCGTTTTTTAGCGTGATTTCAAGACAATTGGGGCGTTTTCGCGATGTAATCGCCGTTTCAGTTTTGTGAGATGAACAAAATCTAAAGCGGATAAATCAATCCATAGCTGGTTTGATATCAAACAATTTTACTCCAACAATAAGTGTTTGAAAAGGACCAATCGTTGGTGGTGCTCCAAAATCACCGTAAGCCAATTTCGAAGGAATAATAAATTCATATTCGCTGCCTTCTTTCATAATGGCAAGCCCATCGTTCAACCCTTTGATTAGTACCTGCTGCATGTAAACAAATTTCCACTGGTCGTTATCATATTTGTCAACCGAAGTATCAAACAAAACACCGTTTGTTAGGTAACCTTCATAGCCAATACTAACTGTATCATATGGAGCAGGATTAGGTCCGCTTCCCTGCTCGTGTATAATGTAATAAACACCTGAATCTGTTGTGTCAACATCATATCCCCGCATTTCCAATTTGAGGATCAGTTCATTAAGTTCTATAAGTTCTTCTGCTTCAGTTCTGTCCGAAGTGGAATCTTTCATACATGAACTCATGGCTATAAAAAGCCCAAATACAAGGATTATGGATAATTTGCTAAAAACACTATTCATGGCTGAATTTGAATTTATTACGTGGCGAAGTTATTTTTTTACAGGAAATTAGCAAAATGTTTCGGGTGAATTAGCGATCAGATAAAAAGAAGAATCCCGGCGTCCACTCCGGGATTTAATTCTTTCTGTTGTTGTGTTTTATCGATTTCCAATCGGGTTTGTGAAATCAAATATAATAGAATATAGATTGCATGGTTCAGTCAATTACCTGAATTTTGCTAAGGAAAAAACTTAGAACTGCCTTCCTTTTTTCTGAGTGGAGTATAACATTCAGAAAACTAGCTTCTTGTATTTGTAGTGTTGCAAAATGGCATGAAATTTCGAACGTAAAAAATATTTATTCCAGATAAACATAGTCCATTTGGGATAACATTGAATAGATATTCATTAATAACTCATAAATATTACCAATCGGAATAAGACTGCTTTCAACAAACTATTCTGTTGAACCATTGTTTTGAAGTTAACGGAGCAAAAAATAGCCAGCATTTATTTTGAAGGGTAACAGAAATGACAGTTGATCACAAATATCAAAAGAAGTATACCAATGCATTAATTGACAGTACTTCTCCTTACTTGCTGCAGCATGCACACAACCCGGTAAACTGGCAACCATGGAGTGAAGCAGCTTTGAAACAGGCTGAACAGGAAGGAAAACTGTTGCTGGTAAGTATCGGTTATGCGGCCTGTCATTGGTGCCATGTTATGGAGCACGAAAGTTTTGAAGATGAGGCAGTGGCCGAAATTATGAACAAACATTTTGTGTGTATCAAAGTCGACCGTGAAGAACGCCCCGATATTGACCACTATTACATGAGCGCTGTTCAGTTGATGATGCAGCAGGGCGGATGGCCGCTGAATGTTATTGCGTTGCCAAACGGTCAACCCATCTGGGGAGGGACTTATTTCCCGAAAGAAAGCTGGATGCATAATTTGAAGGCTGTTTTCGAATTTTATCAAAAAGAACCTGCCAAAACCAAACAGTATGCGCAGGAATTAAAAGAAGGAATTCGGAATATTTCATTGGGTGCTGAATTGGAAGAGGAAATTGCTGTTGACGCTTCACTCCTGAAAACAGGAGTTGAGAACTGGAAAACGCGTTTCGATATGGAAGATGGCGGACGCGTAGGTGCACCAAAATTCCCGATGCCGGTTAACCTCGATTTTTTGCTGTATTACGCCCATCTAAAAAAGGACGACGATGCGCTGGAATTCGTAAAACTGACACTCGATAAAATGGCCCGCGGCGGTATTTACGACCATGTGGGCGGCGGCTTTGCCAGGTATTCGGTAGATGATAAATGGAAAGTGCCGCATTTTGAGAAAATGTTGTACGATAACGGACAGTTGCTGAGTATTTATTCAAAAGCTTTTCAGCAGTTTAAAAGTCACGAATTTAAGTGCGTTGTATACGAGATAGCCGATTGGCTTGAACGCGAAATGACGGATGAATCAGGAGCTTTCTATTCTTCGCTCGATGCTGATAGCGAAGGTGAAGAAGGCAAATTCTATGTTTGGCAAAAACATGAACTGAAAGAAGTTATTGATACTGATTTTGAGCTTTTCAAAGCCTATTACAACATCAACAAAAAGGGTTTCTGGGAAAACGGGAATTACATTTTACTGCGCGATCAGTCGGATGAAAATTTTGCAGAAACAAACGATCTAAGCTTACATCGTTTACAGTTGCTGGTTGGTAACTGGAAATATAAATTGCTGAAAAAGCGCGCTGAACGCGTCAGGCCTGGTTTGGATGACAAAACACTCAGTTCGTGGAATGCTTTGGTAATAATAGGATTGATTGATGCGTATAAGGCATTTAACGATAGTCAGTTTCTTCGCCTGGCACTAAGAAATGCAGAGTTTCTTCAGCAGGAACAGATCAAAAAATCGGGAAAGGTTTATCACAGCTGGAAAAAAGGCAGGAGTACTATCGACGGATTCCTGGAAGATTATGCTTTGTTGATCCAGGCATTTCTGGCATTGTTTGAAACCACTGCTGAAGAGCGTTGGTTGAAACTTGCGCGTCGTTTAACCGATTATGTTTTCGATCATTTTTACGACAGCAACAAAGGTCTGTTTTACTTCTCCGGGAAAGACGCTGGTTCAGCCATCGGCAATCATTTTCAGAACGAGGATAATGTAATTCCTGCGGCCAACTCGGTTATGGCGAACAACCTGCATCGTTTATACCTTATTTTAGGAAAGCCGGATTACCTGACAGTGGTAAAGAAAATGTTGCTAAACGTTACCCCACATTTTACAAAATACCCGATGGCCTATGCCAACTGGGGAAGTTTGATGCTTAAACTTACCGAGCCATTTTACGAAGTAGTTGTTTGTGGTATCAATTCAAATCTGCTGATGGCTGAAATGAAAAACGAATACCATCCAAATATACTTTGGGCACATTCGAGCAAGGAAAGCAAAGTTCCGATTTTGCAAAATCGTTTTCATTTGGAAGAAGACCTGATTTACGTGTGTAAAGATGGTGAATGCCATTTGCCAACCAATTCGCCGGAAGCTGCCCGAAAGTTGATCCTGTCATGAAAAAAACAGAATACCTGATTGTAGGGCAGGGTTTGGCCGGAACCATGCTGGCTTTTGAGATGCTGGAACGTGGAATGGATTTTCGGATTGTTGCCTCAAAGTCGAAAAGCAAAGCCTCGGTGGTGGCTGCCGGAATGATCAATCCTCTGGTGTACAAACGCCTTACGAAAAGCTGGCTCGCCGACGAATTGCTGCCCGAAATGGAAGCAAAATACCGTGAGTTGGAAAGAATTCTGGGCGCATCATTTTATTTCAGGAAGAAAATTTTGAAACCTCTTTCCGATCAGGAAACCACACTTTGGAAAGAGAAAAGTGCTCTACCCGGATTCGACAAATACATCGAAGATATTGTTATTGAATCGCCGGTTCCGGGGATTAAAACTGCACCTGCTTATGGTGTTGTAAGAGGTGCAGGCTATCTGAATTTGTACGATTTCCTGAACCATGCCAAGTCCTTTTTTATTGAAAAGAAACTTTTGTTCGAGAAAGAATTCAGGTTTGGAAGTTCAGCTGTTTTTGAGGCCAGAGAATTTCGGGCTGAAAAGGTGGTGTTTTGCGAGGGGTATCATTTACGCCAAAATCCGCTCTTCGACTTTGTAAAAATGAATCCTGCCAAAGGCGAGGTATTGTTGATTCATGCACCTGGCTTGTCAGAAGAATTTATTCTGAACAAGAAGGTTTTTGTACTGCCGGTGGGAAATCAGCGCTTCAAAGTGGGATCAACTTACGAGTGGGAAGATTTAAGCGAACAGCCAACTCAGAAAGGAAAGGAATCCATTCTTGAGCGTCTTGACGAACTTATTAAAGTGGAATACACCATCGAAAATCACTGGGCGGGTATTCGGCCAACTGTTTCCGATCGGCGGCCCGTTCTTGGGCAGCATCCTGAGCACGACAACATTTTTTTATTTAATGGATTGGGCACGAAAGGGGTGATGTTAGCGCCGCGATTCGCCCGCGAAATGTGCGATTTTCTTACCGGAACAAATTTGGAACTGATGAAAGAAGTTGACATTAAACGTTTTTACAAGTAAAAAAATCCCGGAAGAGGATTCTCCCGGGAACTTCTATCTGTTTTAATCGAACTCAATTCATCAGTTTCATCTGGAGGTAGCTGAATTGCAGTGCCGCCATTTTTGCCCGTTGTTCGTTGGTTGACGCACCGGCATGACCACCTTCAGTATTTTCGAAATAGTAAACTTTGTAGCCCATATCGCTCATTTTAGCAACCATCTTACGCGCGTGTCCCGGGTGAACGCGGTCGTCGCGGGTAGAGGTGAAAAAAAATACTTCGGGATAATCCATGCCCTTTTTTACATTCTGATAAGGCGAATATTTGCTAATGTATTCCCATTCTTCAGGAATATCCGGGTTTCCGTATTCAGCCATCCAGCTTGCTCCGGCCAGTAATTTGTGGTAGCGTTTCATATCAAGCAACGGAACGGCACAAACCACTGCATTGTATAGATCGGGGCGTTGTGTAAAACCAACGCCCACAAGCAGACCTCCGTTGCTTCCACCAAAAATCCCCAGTTTTTTGGGTGAAGTTATTTTTCTGGCGATCAGGTCTTCAGCCACGGCGAAGTAATCGTCGTAAATGCGCTGGCGATTTTCCTTTAATCCGGCCTGATGCCATTTTGGCCCAAATTCGCCACCTCCCCGAAGGTTGGCCAAAACATACACACCTCCTTTTTCGAGCCACTGCGTACCAACGGCTGCACTGTAATAGGGGAGCTCCGGAACTTCGAAGCCGCCGTATGCATTTATATAGGTTGGATTTTTGCCGTTGTATTTAATATCCTTGGCCGATATAACAAAATACGGAATCTTGGTGCCGTCTTTCGAGGCTACCTCGAATTGCTGCACCTGGTAGTCGTCAGTAGGGAACCACGATTTCAGCGATTTAACTTTTTCGAATTTACCGGTAAGCGCATCGCCTTTGTATAAGGTTGATGGTTCGAGGAAATTCTGGAAATAAAAGAAGTAAGTATCGCTGTTATCATCAGCTGATCCCAGGGAAATATTTCCAAATTTTGGCGCATCTATTTTTTCTTTTTTCCAGGTACCGTCGAAAGTATATTTGTAGAGTTCGCCTTTAACATTATTCAGCATATTTACCAGCAGCACATTCTCGGTTGTATTTGTTCCGGCGATGCTTGAACGTTCGTCGGGGCGGATAATCAACTGGTAATTTGTACCACCTTTAATCAGCTCATCATAATCAATACTGACCATGTCTCCTTGTTTGAAGGCATTTCCACCAATATTCCAGTCCGATTTTAAATCGAAAATAACCTGGTTCTTAAATATGCCTTTCCAAATTATGTCTTCAGGAAGTTCAGGCTTTACCAATTCTCCATTTTCAATAAAGTAATAAACACCGGTATAAAACGAAGTTCGGTTACTGATCAACTGGTAATCTCGTGTTTTTGTATGAATACATGAGCCACCGTTATACATGTCATTTTCCTTGCCTTCGAAAATGTATTTGGCATCCTTCAATTCGGTTCCGCGTTTCCATAGTTTTACATCTTTCGGATAACCTGATGTAGTCACACCATTCCCAAAATCAGTGGCTACCAGTAGTGTATTTTCATCAACCCAGCTGGCACTTCCTTTGGCTTCAGGAATTTCGAAACCATCCTGAATAAATATTTTGTGAATCACATCGAATTCGCGAATAACCACAGCATCGCCACCACCTTTCGATAAATGCACCAAAAATCGTTTGTAATCGGGGTATAAACCGCTAGCTCCTTTAAATACATATTTTACATCGTCTTTTTTCGACAAGGCGTCAATGTCGATAACGGTTTCCCAAACAGGTTCCTCACTTAAATAACTTTTTAAAGGAGTACGACGCCAGATTCCGCGTGGGTGATCTTCATCCTGCCAGAAATTGTAAATGAGATCTCCATAAATGGAAGGTGCAGCAATCCGGTCGGTTGAGTTGTAAACATCGAGTATCTGTCGATACATTTCTTCGTAACCGGGCCGGCCTGTCAGCGTTTTTAAGGTTTTATCGTTCCATTTTTCAACCCAATCGAGCGATTTTGGAGCATCAACATCTTCCAGCCATAAATAGGGATCTTCCTGTGCAACACTTATGTTTGTCATAATTACCAAAGCAATAAAAAAAAGTACCTGTTTCATAATTATCGTTTTGAATGTTCGAACAATTCTTTGTTGTAGAATTTAGTCAAAACTAATCTCTCTTCATTACAATTCTGTCGTTTTTTTGTTTAGCACGAATTAAAAACATTCGAAATGGTAAAAACACCGCTTAACATTTTAACGTAAACCTCTAATATGTTAATTTCGTTATTGGATAGTAAAATCAGAATATGACAGCACTACTTTTCTTTTTCTTTGTATCAATTATCTTTTCGTTTTTGTGCTCGATCTGGGAAGCAGTGCTTTTAAGCATTACCCCTTCGTATGTGAGCCGCATGCAAAAAGAAAAGCCGGCAATCGGTAAATTGCTGGCAAAGCTGAAAGATGATATTGATCGTCCCTTATCGGCCATTTTAACGATGAATACAGTGGCACACACGGTTGGCGCTATCGGGGTTGGAGTAGAAGCCGGAAAAATTTTCGGTACAACAAAAATTGATCTGCTGCTTTTTGAAGTTACTTATGAATCGTTGATCGCCGGCGGAATGACTTTGGCCATTCTGATTCTTTCGGAAATTATTCCGAAAACCATTGGTGCTACCTACTGGAAAAAACTGTCGGCATTTACAGCCAATTCATTACGAATCCTTACCTGGATTCTTGCTCCTTTTATCTGGATGAGTAACTGGATCACGCGGTTAATTAAGCGCGACGGAACTCACAGCGTTTTCAGCCGGGCCGATGTAGCTGCCATGGCTGATGCCGGGCTAAAAAGTGGTGCTATCGATCAGGAAGAGAAATCGATAATTCAAAACCTGTTGCGACTGGAGAACCTGAATATTAAAGACATCATGACTCCGCGAAGTGTGGTGTTTGCATTGGACGAAGAGCAAAATCTGGGCGATATTTTTGTTGAACACAATCCGTTTCAGTTTTCCCGGATTCCGGTCTTCAGTGAAACTCCGGACAACATTACCGGGCTGGCATTGAAAGATGTGATTCTGGAGAATCTGGCTGAAGATAAGCACGCGCGCAAACTGGCCGAGATAAGAAGAGAGATCATTTTTGTACAGGATAATTTTTCGGTAGCGAAGTTGCTGGATATACTCATACAGCAACGCCAGCATCTGGCAATGGTAGCCGACGATTATGGAACAATAGTAGGTTTGGTTACTATGGAAGATGTGATTGAAACCCTGTTTGGGCTTGAAATTGTGGATGAATCGGATAAGGTGGAGGACCTGCAAAAGCTTGCACGAACACGCTGGATGAAAAAATCGAAGTCGGATAAAAAGCCATAAAAATTATTTTTGAAGCCTTAAGTTAGAGGTGTTGTTCCGCAGTTTACCAAAATGAGATTATTAAAACATTTGTAATTTATATTTGTTCCTAAATTTTAATCTATCAAACAAACAATTAAAAACAAAAAACATGAAGAAACTTCTAATCGTTTTACTGTTGTTCCCATTTGCATTATATGCACAGGATGCAGTTAAGGATACACTTTGGACCACATCGGGTTCAACCACGCTGAATTTTTCGCAGGTTTCGCTTTCCAACTGGGCTGCCGGGGGTAAAAGTTCCATGTCGGGCCTGTTTATGATTAACTACGCGGCTAATTATAAAAAGGATAAACTAAGCTGGGACAACAGTGTTGATCTTCGCTACGGTTTTATAAAAGAAAAAGATGACGATTCCAGAAAGTCGGATGACCTGATGGAATTCACTTCAAAACTCGGAATAGAAGCCGGTGAAAGTAAGTGGTATTATTCGGGTTTGCTAAGCTTTAAATCGCAGTTTGCATCGGGATATAATTACGACAAGGATCCGAAAGAGGAGATTTCGAAATTTATGGCTCCTGGATATCTGACTGCTGCTTTAGGTATGGATTATAAAACAGACGATCTTTCTGTAATGCTGGCTCCTGTAACAGGTAAGTTTACTTTTGTTACCGACGATGTGCTCTCGGAAGCCGGATCGTTTGGTGTAGACCCTGGTAGTAACGTACGTGCCGAACTGGGTGCTAATGTTCGGGTGGAATACAAAAAGGAAGTACTGAAAAATGTTACCCTTGAAAGCAAACTAAACCTGTTTTCGAATTATATGGAAAAGCCTCAGAACGTTGACGTCGACTGGAAAGTTCAGATCAATATGAAGGTGAACGATTACCTGAGTGCGAATTTAATTACCCAGATGATTTACGACGACGATGTAAAAATTGAAGATCCGGATACCGGAATCAGCGGGGCACGGCTGCAATTTATGGAATCGTTTGGAGTTGGTTTGACCTACAAATTCTAATAGAATAGCAATAGATAGAAAGAGCCTTGTGGAACAAACTGCAAGGCTCTTTTATGTGTGAAAATTTTAGTTAGATTATTTAATTGATCTTTATCCCGTGTTTTAGAAGAAGACCAGGTAAACATTCGAGATCGAAAGCAGCACCTGTCAAGTGGTTCTGATCGGGATCGAGAACAATGTCAATCGAACCGCTAAAGTCTGCTTTTTCGAGCTTGGTGTTACCAAACATGGCACCGCCAAGGTTACACCCATTGAATGTAGCCTTTGAAAGATCGGTTTCGGTGAAATCAGTTTCGAGCAACATGCAATTTGAAAAGCTTGTACCCGGAATTTTTAGTTGATAAAATGACGCGTAATTCAGTATGCACGAATCGAAGCTGAAGGCCAGTAAAAAGGGATTACAGGTATCGAACTGCAAGCCAATTAACTTGCAGGAGCTGAATTTTACATTTTTGAAAGCCGTATTTTGAATTCCGGCATTGCTAAAATCGCAACTTTTAAAACTGCAATCTTCAAAACTGAAAGCTTGCAGATTGGTACCGGCAAAAATACAGTCAACGAATTCGCAATTCTCATATTCCACAGGCTGAACATCATCAGCTGTAAAATCAATGCCTTTATAGGTTTCGTCGCAAAAATATATGGTCATTTATTTATAAATTCTATAAGCTCGATCGGGGCGCCATTGTGTTCAATCATGGCTACCCGTATACCTTCGCCTGGTTCGTTTGGCAAAGTTAATACATTGAATTTATGTAGCCTGAGTTCGCGATCAAGATCATCAACTTCAAAGGCCAGATGAGGTACTTGCTGTATCAGGGGATGAATCGGGCTGTCGGCTTCAAATCGCATCCATTCAACGCCAAAAGGGCTTTCAGGGAAACCTGAATGAAAAAATTTCAGATGTGACAGGTATTTTTCGTTTGGAAACTTTTTGGCTGTTGGAATACCTAAATTATGGAATCGCCAGCCCCATTTTTCCGTAGCCTCCGGAAGTTCGTGGTCGAGCCTGTAGTTTTTTGTCATGGTTGCTGAGTTTGCAGTGTTGCACAACAAAGTAACTTGAAATTTGGAAGTTGCCGAAACGCCTGACCCGTAAATTAACCGGAGGAACAGTTTTTCTGAAATAATTATAGAATGATATGAGAAGATCAGGCACTAAGTTCAAAATAGAAACTCGTTCCTTCTTCAGCAGTGCTTTTAAACCACACTCTGCCTTTCAGGTATTTTTCGCCAAACAATTTCATGCTGTATGTACCAATGCCACGGCCATTTTGTTTGGTTGAATAAAAACGTTTAAATAATTCCAGCTGTACATCTTCGGGAATGAAACTTTGGTTATGCACCTCGAAGCGAACTTTTCTGCCCAAACCAATGCAACTAATTGTTATATGGTCGTTAGGAACCGTAGCTTCGATAGCATTTTTAACCATGTTGCCGAGGATACGTTTTATAAGCATTTTGTCACTTACAATCGACTGGTTGGCATCATCGCGAATCGTGATTTCTTTTCCCAGGTTCAGCTCGTGGTTAGAGTATAGTTTCTGAAGCTGGCTTAGAATATCCGAAGTTTCAATAGCGGTATAATGCAGGGTAAGATCACCTCTTTCTGCAGAACTTAGTTCACGCTGACTCTGGATTTCATCCACCAGATTATTGGCTGCAACTTCAATCGTATCAGCAATTTGTTTTAATTCTTCCGGATCATCTATTTCCTTCATAATGGACGATAAACCCGAAATGCCACCGGCAATGTTCAGTATATCGTGAATAAAAATCCGTTCGAGCGACCGGCGTCGTTTTTCATTGCTGATATCACTAATTGAGAACAAAGTCAGTTTGTGCCCCTGTAGTGTTACAGGACTGGCAGTAACACGTAAATCAATGGCTTCGTTCTTAACGGTAAGTATTTTGCATTCTTTCGTTGAACGGTTTCCCTGAACAGCATCGCGAATAGCATGTGCAGCTCCGCACGACCGGCAAAATTTTGTCGTTCCGCAAATTGATCCGGCTACACTGCTGTGCCGGCACGAAAAACTATCGCCCGGTTTTTTCCCGATTATGTGGCTTATTTTTTTATTCTCGAAAAAACTGTTGAAGCTTTGATTGGCATAAACGATGTTTTGTTCTTCATCTAAAATGAGAACCATTTGTGAAATTGATTCCACAAAATCAATCAGTTGCTTATCATTTATGGTTTTTACCGATTGGCTGATTTGCCGCTCATCCAGCGCTTGCGCAGGATAATCCCGGGTAGAAAGATTAATCTCTTCAAACATCTCGCGTCACTATTAGGGTTCTGGTCAAAAATAGTGTACATTTTCGAGATATGCAAATAAGGCAACTAAATAAGTTGTTGATAACGAGTTGATTGTTTCCCTAACTGAACAGCGCCTTAATGTATGTTTTCGATTTCTTTTTTATTGATGAGCAGTTCGCGTTTGTTTTTGTCGAATTTCGAAAATCCTCTGCCAATTATTTTATAATCGAATGCCGGTTTTTTCGCACTTTTCATGGCTGTTATCACCGGTGTGCCGGTAATGTCTTCTATTGCAGCCGCAAAAAGCGGATCGTTCATGTCGCCCAAAGGAAAGGTATTGAACAAGTCGTCAAATGCAGGGATATCGGGTGCAAATCCATCTTTGAAATCCGTAACTCCGGTTGAATTGGCATAGCGTAAAACGATGGGTTGCAGGCCCCAGTTGTCAATTTCTTCGTAATAATCAGGATTGTCATAATACAAGTCCTCCGCTTTCAACGTGATGGAAGCCGTGTATTTGCCGTAAGTGGTATCGCCAACTGTTGTTACACTCATATAGGGTTTTAAACCGGTTATCGTTAATTCCGAAGCCGAAGCTGTTCCCGATCCGGTAAGTATATGTACTTTATCCAAACCGGCTTTTACCTCCACTTCACTGTCGAAGTCCACTTCAACCTGTTCCCACTTCTGGGAGCTTATCCAATGGTTTTGATATTTGGTATTCCAGTGGTAGCTAACGAGTTTACTGCCTGTATTTACAACATCAAGCGGTGCAATTGCACTACAAAGATGTCGGGCAGCGCCAATTGTTCCTCCCGGGTTATAGCGTAAATCAATTACTAAATCGGTGATGTTCTGATTAAGCAAACCTTCAATGGCCGTATCAATGGCTGAATTAAAATCGGCAATGTACTGGGCATAGAAAATATATCCGATTTTATGCCCCTCATAATCTACTACATTGGTTGTTAATACGGGATTAAGCGTCAAATCGAGTGACGTCATACTTACAACACCACCGAGTGTTATTCCGTGTTCGGCATCGTAAGTTGCCAGGGTAACCTGCAAATTATCGGCATAAAGCAAGTCGGTATAGTTGGATTGGGTAATATCTGATCCGTTCATTAACACAACCAGATCGCCCCTTTTTACACCTGCAGCAGCTGCCGGAGTGTTCGGGTAAACACATTCCACAATGGCAAAAACATTTTTTGTGTCGGAAAACAAACCAAAGGTCAGTGACCAGCCAAACGACTTCTCTTTGCCTTCGAAACTATTTTCCAGGGCCACAACATCATCGGTAATGTACGACCATTTATCTTCCTTGTAAAGTAGTTTCTTAAAATAGGCTTTACTGTCGGTTTCGTATTTGTAATCGATATCGGGTAATTCGTCGTACCAAAGGTAGATATCCGTCATTACCTCCTTGATAAACCGATTTACCTTTTTTGTAAGGGCCGGCACTTCAGCTTTTTCTTCGGGAACAACCCCGTCATCACTGCAGCTTATTACTATTCCCGACAACAGCAGAATTGCCGCTATAATTGTTTTCCAGCTTTTCATCGTAATATACTTAATTGCCTTATACCTAAATTGAACATCAAATCAAGACGTTTCACCCACGGTCTTAAATTGAAAAATCTAATCACAAAAGATTAACGTCCCAATCATTTCTTTTCTTGCAATTCTACTAAAAATTATTTTTTTAGCCGTTTATCCTCAGGATATTCTATTCTAACATGATAAATGTTAATTAGTTTATCCAAAAGGGTTGCTTTAATAATTTCAATGTCGCTGAAAGTCAGTTCGGAATTGTCCAGTTGTTTATCATCTATTTTCTGATCGATCATTCGGTTGATCAGTTCCTGCAGGTTCTGATGTGTTTTTTCTTTCATGCTGCGCGAAGCAGCTTCGATGCCATCCACCAACATTACTACCGATGCTTCTTTCGATTTTGGCAATGGTCCCGGATACATAAATTGATCTTCATTTACATCCGAATCGGGATGTTCTTCCTTGTGTTTTAAGTAGAAATATTTGGCTTTTGTGGTACCGTGGTGAGTGGCAATAAATTCGATAATTGGTGCCGGAAGTTTATGCTTTTGTGCCATTTTAACCCCGTTTTTCACGTGGTCGATGATCACCTCGGCACTTTTCATATTATCAATCCGGTCGTGCGGATTCATTCCGGCAGCCTGGTTCTCGATGAAAAAATTCGGGCGGGCAATTTTACCAATATCGTGGTACAAGGCACCGGCACGAACCAGAAATGGATTACCTCCGATTTTCAGAATAACTTCTTCGGCAAGGTTTGCAATCTGCATCGAATGTTGGAAGGTTCCCGGCGCTTCTTCGGCCAGTTTGCGCAGCAAAGGCTGATTACTGTCGGAAATCTCGATAAGTGTTACATCCGAGATAAATCCGAAGAGTTTCTCGAATATGTAAACCAGGATATATACCAGCATGATCAGTACAGAACTGAAAACAAACCATTTCAACATACTAAGATTCATCAGCATTAGCGTGCCTTCGTGGATGAGTGTGAGCGCAGTGTAAACAATTGCATAGGTGAGGAACACCCAAATGGCAGCCAGTACAAGATGTACCCGACGGTGCATTTTGTTCAGACTGAATACAGAAACAACACCTGCAGAAACCTGCAAAAGAATAAATTCATAATTATTAGGTGCATAAAAACCAATTAGCAATGTGGTGATGAACAAAGTAAAAATAGCGGTTCGCGAATCGAAGAACGTGCGCACAACAATAGGCAAAATAGCAAAGGGCACAATGTAAATGTTCAGGTTCGGAATGGCATCAATGATTTGTGCTATAAATACGGTAAAAGTGATGAGCAACAATAGAAAAATCAGGCGGTTTAGGTGTACCAGGATGTCGCGGCGGTAAATGTATAAAAACACAAAAATTAACCCGAGCATCACCAGGATGAACAGGCTTTTCCCAAGGGCGACCATGTAGCGGTTAAAATCGTTGCCGCGCTCTTTTTCGTAGCTGGCTTTCAGCGATTCTAAAATCTGGTACTTTTCACTGTCAACCACTTCTCCTTCCAGAATAATGCGTTCGCCAAGCCGCACCATTCCTCGCGATAATGAAATGTTTTGGGTCGCTTCGTCTATTTCTTTTTGCGTAGTTTCAAAATCGTATGTCAGGTTTGCTGCGATGTAACGATCGAGCGGATACGCATTCAGCCAGTCGAGACTGCCCAGCGATTTGTCCAGTTCCTGTTTTATTGTATTCAGGGTATTATAAGCTTGTTTTTCAGAATAAAGGGCTTGGGTACTGATCCGCGTTACAGAATTTCCGGTTATTTTCCTGATCTCGGATTTGCCGCTAAGTTCGGTGTACGAATCGATCGAAAATTGCAGGATTCCTGCATCATACATTTTTTTTAGTTCATGGCTCAGAATATCGATCACATTTTGCTTTTGTACATCCTTGATATTGGACGACAGTTGCATATCCTCGCGCAGTTTTTTAATGTTGGCGTTGGCGATTGACGTATCGCAGGTAAAATAGGGGATGATCTTACTGATCTGTTCCTGCCTTTCATCATCCAGTTCCTTGGCGGTTTTCAGGATGGCAAAATCGAAAGGAGCCACCAGGTTTTCATGTTTCCACGGAAAGCTCTTCTGATACTCGTATTTGAATTTTGGTTCGCCCGGAAGAATCAGGTACAAAGCCACTGCTGCCAACAGGAACATTAAGATCTGTACCGTTATCTGGGTGTATTTTTTTAATCTTCTGTAAAATTTATTCATAATTAAAGCGATCAATAACAGTTCAATTTACTACAAATGTTTCATCGATGATTTTTTCAACATAACTTTATTAGAAAAATCGCCACGATCCAATCAGCGCCTATTCATTTTTTAATAGTTTTGTGTAGAAACAGCGGTGGTTCCGGCATTTCTGTTTTACAAAATGAATTTAACAAATAATTGATGAATTACGGCATTTCCAACCTAAGTATTATTCCCGTACGGCGCGAACCTTCAGAAAAAAGTGAAATGGTGACCCAAATTTTGTTTGGCGAACATTTTGAATTACGCGAACAAATGGTCGGTTGGACGAACGTGAAACTGGCCTTCGACGGATACGAAGGCTGGGTGGATTCGAAAATGATAACTCCGATTAATGCCCGCACCTTAAGCAAGCTTGAAAACAGCGGTTCAGCCATAACTTCTGACGTAATTACAATTGTGCCGTTTAGCGACGAACAAAATCTGATGCTGGTAGCAGGCAGTACTTTGCCGGTTTGGCGGCCGTACCTCAAGCAGTTTACAGTAATTCGAGATACCTTTTTGGCCACCGGAAAAGTGATTTACGGGGAACCAAAAGATCCGCGAAAGGTTGTTATCGATCAGGCTTTGAAGTATTTCAACGCTCCTTATTTGTGGGGCGGAAGAACACCTTTTGGAGTAGATTGCAGCGGGCTTACTCAGATTATTTACAAAATGATTGGGATAACCCTGCCACGCGATGCCAGCCAGCAGGTGAACATGGGAACGGCCATGAGTTTTGTTGATGAAGCCGAGCCGGGCGACCTCGCTTTTTTCGATAATGATGAAGGGAACATTGTGCATGTAGGAATTATCTGGAAACGCAATAAGATCATTCATGCATCGGGCCAGGTGAGGATCGATAATGTCGATCAGTTCGGAATTTTTAATGTGGATACGAAACGTTATACCCACAAATTACGTGTAATGAAGAAAATAATCAACACCAATGGAGCGGATTGAGTTTTTCATCTATCTAATCATCTTTGTCGCTATTATTTACCTGATTTTCAGGTACCGAAAAACTGGGCGAAAAAATTAGTATAACCATTCGTTCCTCATAGCATTTCCATCAATAAACCACAAACAAAATGTACACTTATAACTATCCGCGCGCCGCACTTACCGTTGACGCCATCGTTTTTTACCAAGTTGAAAATACTCCCAAAATTTTGCTGATTGAGCGGGGGAGGGAACCTTTCAAAAATAAATGGGCTTTACCGGGTGGCTTCATCGAAATGGACGAAACACTGGAAAAAGCCTGTATCCGGGAATTGGAGGAAGAAACCGGACTTCAGATTGAAAAAATGAACCAGTTTCGGGCTTACGATGCTGTTGACCGCGATCCGCGTCACCGAACCATTTCTGTGGTTTATTCAGTTGAACTTGAAAATGAAAAACCGGTAAAAGGCAGCGACGATGCCAGCAATGCCGCCTGGTTTTCTATCGATGAACTTCCTGAACTGGCCTTTGATCACGGCCAGATTCTTGCCGATTTCTTTCGAAATAAATAATTAGTGGCTGTCGATCGAATGGAGCATTAAAAACGAATGCATCAGAATTTTATGTATTTCGCTGAGGTATTCGTGAACGGCCTTGGTACTTCCGGGAAGTGAGAAAACAAGGGTTTTGTTTTTTACGCCGGCAATCGAACGGCTTAAGAGAGCACTAGGTTTTTCGGCTCCGTATTTCAATCGGATCATGTCCATAATTCCCGGAATTTCGATATCAATAAACTTGCTGATCGTTAAAGGCGCCACGTCGCGCGGACCGATTCCGGTACTTCCTGTGGTGTAAATAATGTCGTAATTTTCTTTGGCAGCTTTTTGCAGTTCACTTTCCAGCAATTCCGTTTCATCGGGTATTACCGTGCGGTTGGTTTCGCAGAGGTAGTTCTGACTAAGGAACCAGTCTTTACTTAGCTTTTCGATAAGCGGACCGCTTTTGTCTTTGTAAATGCCTTCGAAAGCACGATCACTCAAGGTGATCACTTTTATTCTGAAGGTTTTTGGGATGTAGCTCAGTTCGTCGTTTTCCTTTAGTTTACCGCCTTTTATAACCCTGCAAAAAATACCTTCCGTGGGCATAATACAACTTCCGGTGAGTTGAAAAATCTCACAATTATCGCCGTGGCATTTTTTGCCTATCTGGGTGACTTCCAGTTCAACATCGCCTGAAACAAAACGATCGAAAGGCCGGGTTTTGTGCACCGGAAATCCAAGCGTTGTAACGTTTTCGGCAAATTCGCCGTGATTGATTTTTCGACCCAGCTTTCCCTCGAAACCGGTGATGCTTTCGGCAGCAAGCAGACTGACCTGTCGGTGCCATTTCCCGGCGTGTGCATCTCCTTCAATCCCCAATTCATTCAAAATGATTTCTTTTCGGGGCGTTTTTATTGTTCCTTTTTGCTCAGAAATATTAAGCGATTCAATGCTGCAAACTTTTTCCTGCATCTTACTGGTCTTTCTTTTCTTTAAAATCGAGTTGAATGTTGGAGATCACCATCTGTTTGTCGACGGCTTTACACATGTCGTAAATGGTTAGCAGTGCTACGTTTACCGCTGTCAATGCTTCCATTTCCACACCGGTTTGCCCGATGCATTTTGTAAGACTGTTGACGCGAATACCGTTATTTTCAACGTTGGCTTTTACTTCCACTTTGGTAAGCTGCAAAGGATGACACAGCGGAATGAGCCGCGACGTTTCCTTGGCGGCCTGGATACCGGCAATTTCGGCAATGGTAATTACATCGCCTTTTTTTATCAGGCTTTCCTGAATCAGTTTTATGGTTTCGGGCTGAAGCTTTATAAAACCGGATGCTTTGGCAGTTCTGATCTGCTGCGGTTTGTGGCCGACGTCAACCATGTTGGCTTTTCCGTCGTCGTTGATATGTGATAACTGGCTCATTATTTAACCTCCAATATTTGAAAATTCGTGTGTAGTAGTTCCGTGTCCGGTTTTGGGTTTGTTGTCGATGGCATGTGCAAAGGCTTCCCTGATCCCCAATTCGCGAACGTTATACCGCAAATTCGAATGTAGACAAGGCACAATAAAACCATCGGATGTTAACCGCAGGCGGTTGCAAATGGTGCAGATACCACCTTCGCCTCCCTCAACCGTATAAAATTCACCGGAGCGCAAATCCATTTGACGGATAAAACGCAGTTTCAGGTTTTTCGATTCACAAAATTCCCTGACGGCTTTTTCGTCTTCTTCGTTCTCTCCCTTGATGCGTACAAAGTTGATTTTTATCGGTAACAATTCTGCTTCGAGCGCTGCATCAATTCCTTTTAAAACATCGTTCAGTTTTCCGATCCTCGTAATCTTTTCAAACTTCTCAGGATCCATAGTATCAAGACTGATGTTTACCCGCGTTAATCCGGCTTCTTTTAATTCATTGGCGTATTTAGGAAGTAGTACGCCGTTGGTTGTCAGTCCTATCTCTTCAATTTCAGGAATATCTGCTAACATTTTTACCAGCTTTGGCAGGTCTTTCCGTACCAGCGGTTCACCACCGGTCAGGCGTATTTTTTTGATGCCAAGTTCGGTGCCGGCTTTAACAATGTCGCGTATTTCCTCAAACGTCAAAAGTTCATCGTGATTTTTCCACGACACACCTTTGGCAGGCATACAGTACTCGCACCGGAAGTTGCAACGATCGGTGACGGAGATACGCAAATAGGTAATATTTCGGTTAAAGCGGTCTAACATGTGCCGGTTCGCCTTTATTTATTGCAGTTATATTTAACGGAACTTCAAGTAAAGCATTTGCGTTTACCAGGGCGTTTATGTGTGCCGAGCCATGAAAAGGAATCTCAGTGATCAATCCTCGTTCGTCGATAATTACCGGAACGATGGCTACCCGGTCGGCTTTTTTGCGTTGGTAGTCAAAATCCATGGTTCCCAAAATTCGCAGTGGCTGATAATTCGCTTCAAGAAGTTTGTAAATAAGTGGCTTGGCAATCAGCTCGAACTGGGCCAGCGACGAAACCGGATTTCCGGATAAACCGATCACAAACTTCCCGTTTTTCTCTGAGAAGTTCATTGGGTTTCCCGGTTTTATGCCGGTGTTATCCCAGTAGATTTTAAATCCTTGTTCCTTTAGAATTTCAGGAATAAAATCGAAATCACCGACAGACGCTCCACCCGTAAAAATAATAAGGTCGCTTTTCTGAAGTTCTTTCGTAAACGTTTCGGTCAGAAGCTTGAAGTCATCAACCAGCATCAGATTGGCAATCACATCCAGGTTCATCTGGTGTAGTTGAGACAACAACTGACTGGTGTTGCTGTTTCTGATTTGCCCGGGTTTTGGTTTTTCCGATGGGGAAACCAGCTCGCTGCCCGTAGCGATCACGCTTATTTTGGGTTGACGCGTAACTTTAACTTTCGCGTATCCGGCTCCGGCCAAAACTGCCATTTGCGGCGTACTGATTATAGTTCCTTGTTGTATCAGGACTTCATTTAACCGGTAATCTTCACCTTGATAACAAATGTTTCTTGCGGTTTTAGGATTGGTGCATTTTACATGCTTCTCATCAGTCTCAACCGAATCTTCAACTTTGAAAACGCAATCGCAACCGGCTGGGACTGCTGCACCCGTCATAATTTTAACGCACTGATTTTTGCCGGGAGTCAGGTGTGAGAACATACCGGCCTGAATAACTTCGAGCACTTCCAGTTCATTGCCGATATCTTCGAAACGACAGGCATAGCCATCCATCGCCGATTTGTGAAATGGCGGCATATCCATATCGGCAATCACATTTTCACGAAGTACCCGCTTAAATGCATTTTCAAGGGGCACTTCCTCTGTTTCAAATGAAAAAGGAAGGTTTTTTATACTATCCTGTATTTGCTCGTATTTACTCATTTTAGTAATTGTATTCGGCCGTTGGAAAACTGAAAAGCTTCAAAATCGATGTTAAAATTTTTGCCGTCGTTTTCCACGATTATCGGTTCGTATTCCAATAAGTGCGTCTTTTCAACCGGCTTGTTCTTCAAATTTACAAAAAGAAAAATTCCCGGATCAATCCATTCGTGCAATCCACCCGATTCGCAAACCAAAGCTTGTTCGGGAAGCAGTTTTAGTAATTCATTCAGGGCTTTATTAAAGTGTTCTTTTTGGGCCATCACAAAGTACACGTCAGAGGCACCGGCCTGCAACATCATGGAGCTGTCTTTCGGGCTGATATTCTGTTCTTTCAGAATAACAAAATGTTTGTTCTTAGCAACAAGACCGGCATCAGAATAAGGATGAAAATGTGCTGAAATTTTTATCCCGGTAACCGGAACCGACTTTGAAAGTTGAGCTATGATTTTGCAGGCCAGTGTTGTTTTACCCACATTTCGGCCATTGCCGGAAATCAGCAACATGTTGGGCAGCGTAACTCTTGTATTTAGCTTTGAAATGTTCATTTACTCGCATTCTTGTTCGATCTTGCCCTGGCAGGAAAGCAGCGAGTTCATCTCCGGCATTAACCGAAGCAGGCTTCTTCTCCTTTCCAATTTATCCCAACACATTGGGATGCGGGAGGACTACCTGTTTCCGGGCAGTCCCATCGGCCCGTGCACCATATTAAACTTAGGTGCAAAGGCTCGGAGATCGTTTCGCCTGCAAATATAATAAAGAATCTAGATGTGTGGATATGATCGTTGTGGTGCTATAGAACAGGAGGATAATTTATATTGATTCTATCCGGATATGATTCGGGATGCTGCATTTATTTCCTTAGTTTTATGGTTAGTACAAAACCTTTGATCATGCTAAAATTAATTCTCGTATTCATCCTTTCTGCTACACATATTTCAATTGTTCAGGCTCAAAAATTAAAAAAGCATACGGAACAATTTGGGAACTACAAAGAGGTTTGGCATGTTGATAAAACAAGCAAATTTCGTTGTGGCGAAAGTTATTTACTCAATGTTAAAACAAAAGATACGCTTGCTATCGGGAATTATTTTAATGCTTCACGAACCGGTGTTTGGAAATTCAATCAGGATAAAACCGGAGTGGAATATATGGTTTATGATTATACCAATGACAGTCTGATCTTTTTGAATCAATTACTTGTAGCCGATTCTTTTCTGGTGAAAACGGCATTGGGATATGAAGTTCAGAAAGTAGATCGGCCACTTATTTACGTTGGAGCGGAGAATGAAATAAAACGAACCATCGCTCAGGATATTGATATTCCTGTGGAATTTATGAAAGAAGGCAAACTTGGATTATCCGTATTACAGTATTTTGTGGATGAACAAGGCAACCTGACAGGCCCTAAACTGGTATCAGGATTTTGTCGGGAAATTGAGAATAGTGTCAACCAGAAAATAGCAATGTTGCCCGGTAAATTCTTACCTGCTGTTGTTAACGGACATACTACTGCATCCAGTTTTTTTGTTAGAATAAATGTGGGACTGTTAGGTAGCGAATTATTGTCGGGTGATGGAGTTCCGCCTTATATTCAGCATGTTGATGTTCAATATGGTACCGGGACAACTGTGGTTAAAAGAGTATCTGTGAGAACAGAGATACGAACAGTAGATTTTTCCGAAATGCGATAAAACTTTCAAAACCATACATTTATTTGATCCGATATTACTTGAAGCATTACGGCGGCGTCCAATGTTTTAGTTATATTTAGCCTCATATCATTTGTGGAATTTTATGTTGCAAAAAGTATTGATTTTACTGGAATTTTTTGTTTTTGCCTTGTTCGCATCTGCTCAGGAAATCGTGCGTGATTCGGTTTTTTCGGATTATGAATATCACCTGAAACTCGATTCAGCACCTTCACCTGAAACCGATAAAACAGAATTGCTAAAAAGCAGGAAACATTTTGCAAAAGTTGATTTTCTAAACGATTTTCAGATAAACACAAAGAGTGGGGAAGGCGATAACACGTTCAAATGGACGCTGGATAGTATTGTGGTGCGCGATTGGAACGAAGACTCACAAAGTATTGAGAAATCGTTGCGTCAGGTGTTGATCTCACAAAGCAACGGCCTGGAAATGCTGGTAAAAAATTACAACTGGAACGATGATAAAAATCACTGGCTGATCGGCGATGCGAATTATTATTTTTTCAATGAAAGTGATCGTTTAGATTCTGTTGAATTTCAGGAATACGTAACGGTGAATTACCGCATGTTCACAAAAACTTACTACAGTTATCAGGATGGACTTTTAGCTTCGGAATGGAGCAAGGAAAAGTTTGACGAATATGACGATTGGGGCCGACTCGACCGCATGGATTATGAGTATGATGAGCAGAAACGGCTGTATAGGGCGTATACAAAGGAATGGGACGAGTTTTCCGACCGGTGGTCAACTTATGAATATGTGGAGTATACTTATGATTCGATCGGAAATTTGAGTGCTGAAACCGGTTTCGATTACGACAGTTATGAGATGACTTCATCACAAACTTATCAATTGGTTTATACTTATAATGAGCAGCAAATGCTGGCAGAGGTTGTGGAATATGTTGAAGGCTGGCAAACGGGTGTTTTTGTTCCCGAACGTAGAATTGAATACGCATACGATGAATCGTCAGATTTAGCAGGCGAAACCTTGTATAGCTGGGATTATGACTTTGACAACTGGTTGGAGGACAGTAGAAAGCTGTATTCAAACGAAATATCAGGTAATCAGCTTCAGGAGATTGTCACGCAGAGTTGGGACGAACAATGGATAAATTTGAACAAATCGGTCTTTCTTACTGAAAATGAAATACTCCCCGGAGAAGTGCAGGATCGGCATTTTATTTTTTCGTTTTTACCGATGCATGTCATTGCCGGATTTGTTGCGGACAATGTTGAAAACAGCAATTTCACGAACGGATACTGGCAGGAAGGCGGGGGCACACATTATTATTTTACCAGAAACTGGCCTGTTGGGATAGATCAGGAAAACACTTCTACGGTTAAGGTGTATCCGAATCCGGCAAGCGATTTTTTGCAGCTTGAAACCGATAATTTGATATCAACAGAGTGTGTGGTTTATGATCTTTCGGGCAGAATGTTGATCTGCACAAATTTTGAATCCGGCTTACAAATTGATTTGTCTGAGTTATTAGGAGGTTATTACCTGATTGAACTTCGTCAGGATGGGAAACAAGTATACAAGGGCAAGTTCATAAAACTATAAACCTGCCCCTGTACCATTTATTCTTCTTCAATTTCTTCTTCAGGAATTGGTTTGGCCCGTTCGGACAAATAGGCGGCCACAATTACGATGGCAACAACTACCACTGCAACATACACTCCCGAAGGAATCGGTGCAGGTTCGCCCTGTGCGTATGAGTGCAATCCCGACAGGTAGTAGTTCACTCCGAAATAAGTCATCAGTACAGAACTGATTCCGAGTACCGCTGCCATACTCATGGCAAAATTACCGCGCATTCCCGGAATCCGGTGCATGTGCGTAATAAAGGTATACACCAAAACCGTTACCAATGCCCAGGTTTCTTTCGGATCCCAGCCCCAGTAGCGTCCCCAGCTTTCGTTGGCCCAAACACCACCAAGAAACGAACCGAGCGTCACCATCAGCAACCCGATGATTAGTGCAATCTGAATAACATTTACCAGTTCTTTTACTGTGTGGTTGATGCGATCTGTATTTCGTTTGTTTCTGAAGATCATCAGAATCAGGTTCAGAAAGCCGAGCAAAGCACTGATTCCCAAGAATCCATAACTTGCTGTAATGATAGCCACGTGAACGATCAGCCAGTATGATTTTAATACGGGTACCAGGTTGGTGATCTCCGGGCTCATCCAGCTCATCCCGGCCACCATCAGTGTTAATCCGGACAGTACCGAAGTCAGCGAAAGCGTAATTTCTGAGCGTTTGGCAAAGATCAATCCGCCAAGGGCAGTGGCCCAGCTGATAAATACCATCGATTCGTAACCGTTACTCCACGGTGCATGTTCCGAAATGTACCAGCGGATTCCCAATCCGGCAGTTTCTGCCAAAAACAGTAACAGGATAAAATAAAAAGCAAATGTTTTTAAGAAGCTTAATTTGAAATTCGGATTGAAGAGTGTGATTAACTGCAGCATCAGCAAAATCAAACCTGTGAACATGAAAATCTTCGACAATTTCCCAAAGATATTAAGGTCGTTGTAAATTACTTCGAGCCTGACTTTTGTTGCCGATGGAATGATTTTGGCACCGTTCGTCTCCTGATTTTGTTTCAGATTGGCCAGCAATACATTGGCAGTTGCCCAATCGTGATTCTGAACCGAACCCAAATAGGCAGACACCGTCTTCATAGCGAATTCAGCATCCTGTGGTGTTAATTCGTTGGCTTCGTTTATCGAAACCCACTTGTGGTTGCTGTCGCCCGGAATTGGAAAAATCGTTAGGAAATCGCCGTTAAAAATGGCCATCAGAATATTCACCCGCTCATCCACATTCATTACTTCTTTGTCGAGCTTGTTCCTGAGGTTGCTCTTTTTGGCGTAAGCTTCCTGAACCATCGAACTCAGGCGGTAACCTCCCATTTCGCGGGGAGTTACTATCGAATTGAACGTTGCATATTTCCCGTAAGTTCCAATCACACGGCGCAACTCCGGATTTGATATCTTAATAAACGGAACATTTTTCCATTTGTCAGGGTTGGCCTGCATATCGAGGAAAACTTCGGTAGCCGACATGTCTTCCCAACTGGTTTTTTTGGCCACTTTTCGTAGTATTTCCGAAGCCAAAGTTGAAACCGGTTCAACACGTCCTTTACGGTCCTGAACAAGGAGTTTGTCGAACGCCTTAACATGATCCTTATCGAGGTTTTGAAGCGCCGGACTTTGTGCTTGCGCCGAAACACTTAAAAGCAGGCCGGTAACCAGCACCATAAATATTTTTTTACGTTTTTCACGTAGTTTGGCCGACACCTTTAGCAGGCTTTTAAAACGGCTGTTTTTGTTGAACAGCGTAAGCAGCATGCCAATGGCCATAATCAGGTAACCAAAGTAAGTAACCGAAGTACCCAGCGAGTCGTGGTTAACTGAAAGAATGGTACCTTTTTCATCGGTATCGTACGACGATTGGAAGAAGCGATATCCATTGTATTTCAATATATTATTCATGAAGATGCGGAAAGGCATTTCGGTGCTGCCGTCTTTTAAAACCACTTCGCTGGCATACGACGACGGGCTCATTGAACCCGGGTAGCGTTCGAGTTGAAAATCGTTTAAATAAATTGAGAATGGCAGCTGGATTATTCTCGAACCGTACGAAACGGCTACTTGCAGGCCATCAACGTTGGTGTTATAGAACTCGCCAACTTCACCTTTTTGTCCGTACACCACTAATTCTTTTGCGCTTCCACCGGCCGAAATCCGTGCTTTGAAGGCATCAACCGTAGGCATACCGCGTTGTTGCGGTTGCTGATAAACCAGTTGCGTTGAGGCTTTTTGTAGGAACTGTTTCACCGCAAAAGTGAGGTTTTTGTACGTGTACGCTTTTTGTGTGTTTACCACAGCTTCGGTATTGGCTGCCAGTACTTCGGGTGCTCCCTCCATCATTCCTGATACCAGGATGGAATCGTTGGCAGAGATAAACAATTCGCCATCACTTACATGCAACTTTATATCGGCAGTAGTCGGGCCAAAACCCAGTGTAAGACCACCAATATCTTTCGTATCACCGGTTCTGAGGTTGAAATCCATTCGACGCGATCCGTCCTGTACAGCAATCAACGAAACAATGGGTTCTCCGTTTGGATCAACTACAACGTTTTCAGCGGCCGATGGCATAAACAGTTGATTTTCGATGTGAACTGTTTTGCCGTTTAGGTGTAATTTTTTTGAAAAGCGGTTGGATGTGTAAGGTGAAAATTTTACTGCCGTAGTTTCCTCAACACTTTGGTTACCATCGCTTACTTTAACTGTAATAAAGGTTTCGTCGGAAACAATAAAATCAGCAGATTCGTTTTCGCGAATGTGCATACTGCCTTCGTAACCGTAGTAGCGGGTAATAAGCGCACCTATTAAAATGACTACAAACGCGACATGAAACAAAAGTACGGTCCATTTCTTTTTGCTAATAAGTTTGTAGTGAAAAACACTGCCAATGAGGTTAATACTAAGAATAACTAATAAAAGTTCGAACCACCTGGAATTGTAAATTAAAATTTTTGCGGTGATGGTACCATAGTCGTTCTCAACAAAAGTGGCGTAACCTATGGCAATGGCAAAGATAACAAGGAGTATCCCTGTAAAAAACATGGAGAAAAGAAATGAACCTAACTTCTTCATAGTAAATTGTTTTCTGGATAATACATTAAAAAAATTCCTTTGTTTGCAAAACAAAGGAATTTTTCACAAAACATAAATTGAATGCTATTAATTTGTTGTTGGATCGTCGTGCGAAATTACTTTCACAAATTCGGCGTAATTCCATGCTTTCTTAGCGGCTACGTGTCCATCAGGTTTATCACCTAAATGGCAAGCTTTACAGGTTTCTTCGGTAGGTTCGATCATACCTTTTGAAAGTGCCATTTGTTTGTTTTTCATAATGGCAGTAGCCTTGTAAGCGCTACCTGGTCCGTGACATGATTCACAAGAAACACCTTCATCGGCTTTCAGACCGGCCAAAAGACCGCTATCAACCGAACCTGCAGTTGAGTGACATTTCAAACAGGTTGGATTTGTTTTTTCATCGCCTTTTAATGCTTCCATTGATTTGGCGTGAGGACCCGCTGCCCATTTGTTGTACTGCTCACCTTTTTCAGGCTTATTGTGACACATCTTACATTTTACAGCACCAATGTACTTATAAGTTTGTGCGTTTGCGGCCGTACTAAATATGATCGCAAGGCCAAGAAGAAATAATAATTTTTTGTAGTTCATAATCTCTGTATTTTACATTTATACAATTAATAAGTCATATTCTGTCTCTAATATACTAATATAATGCCGAATGGCACAAAGAACACTGTTCAGTTTTCCAAGCCTCGTCGATATCAACCGGATGCTGGAATTCCAATGCTTCGAATGCGGTTGAATACTGAAGGCTGTCAGCCGTTCCCTGAGCGATGATGTTGTGGCACAGGCTGCAATCTTTCGAAATTACTTTGCTTTCGGTTGTAGCATGCCGATCGTTATGACAGCGGTAACAACCATCCGATTCCATATGCCCAATGTTGTTTGGATATTCTTTCCAGCTGACTTTCATATACGGGAAAATATTGTTGGAATAACCTTCCTGAATGGCTGCTATGGCCTGTTCGATTTCTGTTTTTTTCCTTTCGAAAACGTCGGGGTAACCACCTTCGAACCATTCGTTAACCTGCGTTTTAATGGCGAACATGGCACTGTCTTTATCCGGGTAATCCTGGTAAAGCGCGGTCATGGCGGCCAGTTTTATTGCCGGCAAATCAGTCGGTATTTTTCCTTCAGCCATGGCCTGATCGATGAAATTCTGAGGTGCATTGTAATTGTGCGACGGGCGGTTGTGACAGTCGAGGCAATCCATTACCCGTGTTTCCAATGAATCGAGCTTAGCTTCTGAAACCATATTTTCATCGTCGGTGAAAATATATTCTTCTCCTGTTTTTGAATTGGTATATTTTACCCACGGAATGATTTGTCGTTTTTCGTCGAGTGCTTTGTATTCGATTTTAACTTCGGGGCTGATGTGTTGGTGAATACCTTTTACAATTCCCTGAGGAGTTACTTTTGTACTGGTTTTAACCTGCAGTTGGATAATACGTTCCGTATTTTCTTCATCGGTTAAAAACGAATGTTTCACCCTCATTTTATTGTCGTAAAATTTTTCGGGCCAGTGGCATTCTTCGCAGGTTTCGCGTGCCGGACGCAAGTTGGCGATAGGAGTAGGGATAGGTCGTGGGTATTTTTTAGCCATCACCGAATATACCTGGTACATTCCCGAAAGTTTACTTTTAACGTACCAGCTGGCGCCAGAACCTACGTGGCATTCCACACAGGCAACACGTTCGTGCGACGAACCATGGTAGGTGGTATATTCAGGTTCCATTACCTGGTGACACAGTTTCCCGCAGAATTCAACCGATTCAGTAATATGAAATGCTTCGTAGCTACCTACGGACGAAATGATCAGAAGAAATACGGTTCCAACAATAAATATAGTGGCAGCATTGCGGGTAGCCAGGTTGTTGAAATCGAGTATCGGCCAATTTAACTGTCGGCCTTCTTTTTCAGCCTGACGCGCTTTTTTTCGATAGATACGCATCCCTATCGGAATCATGATCAATCCAACGATCATAAATGCCGGCAATACCATGTATATAAACAGACCGATGTACTGTCCACCAAATCCAAAAGCGGCATTTAATAGAAATAAAGATAATATACTGGCCAGGTTGAATACCGCCAGTACAGCTCCGGTTATCGAGATCCAGTTCCTTATGGATGATGGTAATTTCATAATAATTAGTTTATCGATTTGTAGTAAAATCTAAGAATCTAAGATTATAATTTTCGCTTATATTTTCAAGGTCGCTTTCTAATTTATAAGTTGTCTAATTATGCCTTTTTGTATTGAAACTATGTTCTGAAATAGTTGATCTTCAAACTTAAGCAATTGTTTCTATTTTGCACGAATACTGATAGTTGACAGTAGCAGTATTCGTGATTCTAATCCATGAATTTGTATTTACATTTTTCTCATTTTTACGCAATTAATGGAAAATTAAAGAGTAAATTATCAGTAATATCATGATCACACCGGCGAAAAGTGCCGTGAACCCAAAAATTCTGATCGTTCTCATCCGCTCTTTGGTAAATTCTTTTTCAACCCGAACATCGTTTATTTTACCTGATTTTACGAGTTGTTCGTATTCGTGCGGACGATCTTTTTTGTATTCTTCTTCGGGAACATAACCCGTAAAGATAACGGTATCCATCGGGAACGATTCCGGACGAAGGTGGGTATTGAAGAAGTGGATGGTAAAGATGAATCCAACAGCCAATAGTGCTTCGTCGCTATGAATTATCTGTGCAACATTGATCAGCCAACCCGGCAGGAATTTGGTAAAAAACTCGGGGAACCACAGCATCAATCCTGTTGAACCGATCACCAATACTCCCCAGAACACGGCGAAGTAGTCGAATTTTTCCCAGTAAGTCCATCTTCCGTATTTCGGGCGCGGGCCGGCCCCGATAAACCAGCGAATGGATGCCCAGAAATCCTTGATGTCTTTTCTGTTGAACATCAGCGAATTACTGCTGAAAATAAACTTACTTACTTTAATGCCTTTTTGGAATTTTACTTTCAGGAGTGAAACCACATGGAAGGTGAAATAACCAAAGGTAACCACTGCCCCGATTCTGTGAAGTACCCCGGCAACCCGTGCACCTCCAATGGCATCAGACAAGAATTTGGCCCAATCCATATAGGCGAATTTCAACATCATTCCCGTAAGAGCCAGCAAAATGAAGCTGGTAATTACAAAAATGTGTGTTACCCTGTTTTTCTTTGTAAATCTTCTGATGTACACCTGCTTGCCAACTACTTTGTGGTGTTTCTTTTTCTTCTTGATCATGGCACCGAGTGAACGCGGGAACCATAGCAAGGTATGCAACCCGAAAAAGGCAAATACACTCAAAAGTAATCCGGTCATAGCCCAGAATGTATAATACAGCCATGGGAAGTTACTTTTATCGTAATGTGTTGCGTGCGTCAGGTAGCCTGTAAATTTCATATTGGCATCGGTGTGGCATTTTGCACAGGTTCCTACAATATTCCTTGGGCTGATCGTGGATTTCGGATTGTCCATCCGGTAGATGTTGTGTGCACCGTGGCAGTCTGAACAACGTGCCGCTTCCAAATATCCAAGCTGATAAACTTTTCCGTGGTAAGTTTCCAGGTAAGTTTCAGCAAGCTCTTTATGACATTGTCCGCACTGCGTAGTAATCTCCGACATGAATTTACTTTCGTGTACCTCGGAAATATTGTGTGCGGTGTGACAGGTTTCACAGGTCGGGAATTTCAGCTCAGCTGTATTATCATGAATTCCGTGTTCGCTTTGAATGTACTGATCATAGATTCCTCTGTGACAGTTTCCGCAGGTTCTTGCCAGGTTCGTGGGATTCACCGACGAACGCGGATCTTCTTCTTTCAGCATGAAATGCGCGGTGTGGCAATCGGTACAAATAGCCGCTGCCAATAAGCCTTTTTCCCTGAGACTTTTCCCGTGAACACTTGTAGAATAGTCGAAATATGCATCGGTTTCTTTCAGGTTGGTACCTTCAATCGCCTGTCCGTCTTTTTTGTGGCATTCACCGCAAAGTTGCGGTATGGCAGAACGGAATGTTGGTGAGTCTTCGTTCTTGGAAGGAATTACCTGATGAGAGCCGTGACAATCTGTACAATAAGGTGCATTTTCATGTTTGGCAAAATAAGCTTTCCCGTGTCCGCTTTGGAAATAAATATCTGATTCTTCAGCATGGCAACTCGAACAGTCTACTTTATCGGCTGTTTCGCACGGACGTGCAATGTTTGCAGTTACATCGGAGTGGCATTTTACGCAAGTAATGTTATTGTGCGAAGAGTTTACAAATTCATTTACATCAACATAAAGTGATACCTGTTCGCCGTCAACCACCTTATGAATATTGGTTTGTTCGTGGCATTTTAAACAGGTTTTATCTGAAATGTTATCCAGAATATTTTTAAGCTCTACTTTGTGAGGAGGGTGGCAATCGGTACAAGCAGGAATGGCTCCCGGGCTTTTCTCCCAGGTTTCTTTGTTGATCACTTTTGTATGCACGTCTTCAATTCGAGCGTGACATTGCATACAAGTTGCGGCAATGTTCTTCTCCGAAGTACTCGAGTTTAAATTGGTATGCGGCAGAATAAGGTGATTGCCATGGCAGTTGTTACAGGTTGCCGTAACGATCAGTCCGCTGCTAAACAAACCGCGGCCATGGATACCCTGACTGTAATTTTCAATAATGTTGTGCTCGCCGATATTGTACGATCGGGCAACCGGCGCACCTTCGCGGTGGCAGGTTCCGCACAAAACCGGGATGTTCATTTTATAGGTCCGCGATTTTGTATCGGTAGAACTTAAAATTTGGTGTGTGCCGTGGCATTCGGCGCAATTTGGAGCATTGCGGTCGCCTTCTTCGAAAGCTATTCCATGAACACCGTCCATGAATTTCGACATGGCTTCATCGTGGCATTCACCACAATTTACAGGTTGCAGTTTTTCAGGATGCGGAAATTCTTCAACGGCCGCGTCGGTGTGGCAGGACACGCATTCGAGGTAGCTGTGTACTGATTTTTCCAGAATGTTTCCCGGAATATACCTTGATACTTCACGCCCGTTAACGATGGTTGTCAGGTCCGGGTCGTCGTGACACATGGCACAATCGTCGTTGGATTGCGCCTGAATCCCCAGAGTGGATACCATTAAAAATAAAAACAGCAATACAGATTTGAGCCGTCTTAACATCCTTCCGGATTTAAGACAGAACAGTACATTTACGATAAAGGTGATGCCCGAATAATTCATATCGTGCTCCTTAATTTAGTTAATACAAAATATCGTCTCTACGCCAGAGTGAGCTAACAATGTATTCCTAGTCCGTCAATGTCTTCTGTTCTGTTTTCTGTATTGCTGTTTCTTGTTTTCTTTCTAGTCGATGCGGTTCTTTACACGTGATGCCAACCGTTAAATATGCTTCTGAAATTATCGAGTGGCGATTTGCCAATCGATGCAATATACAGGTGGATGATCAGAAATATTGAAATAAAGAAACCCATTGCCGAATGCGTTACAGCGGTGATCAATACACCGCTTATATTGTATATTTTATTAAATATCAACTCGGGAAACATTAATCCGATGCCGGTAATTATTACCAGCGGAACAACAAAATACATTACCGCGATGTAGGTATATTTTTGTAGTGGATTAAATTTTCGTTTTTCAGAAAGCGGGTAGGGGGATTTCATTCCGTGAAACATTCCCCAGGCATAGTAATAGGCTTGTTTCATCGGGCGTTTCAGGAAATTCTTTGGCTTAACGATGTAAAACTTCTTATTGCTGGTAAACAGGTTACCAAATAAATACAGGAAGTAATTCAACATTACAATTACACCCGCATAGTTGTGTACGGTGATGATAAGTTTAAAGCTGATAACCGACTGTTCAAAACCCGAATTCATACTAATTCCGGTAATGATAAGAAGTATAATTCCCAGCGCATTTATTCCGTGCCAAATGCGTAACCAAAGTGGATAGAAATATATTTTATTTTCTGAGCTCATTGTTATTTCTTTTTAATGATAATTCTGAAGGTCAGGTGAATCGCAATTCCTGCGAGTGTTCCAAAAAAGATAATAAGGCTGATAATTTTTAAAATCGGAATCTGATGTGAACCAATGACATAATTTTCATTGGAAAGCATTCCCAGTACAGTACCGTCTTCGGCTCTTTCCTGCAGGTTCTGGTATTTGTATAACGATGCTTTTAACATGGAGTTGGCCGAGTGACATTCGGCACAACGACGCACTGCATTTTCTTTTGATAAAACGTTATGTGAAACCATTAAATCGTCTTCAACCGCAGTGTGACATTCGATACAACGAACGTGCTGAAAGTGCAGTTCCTGGTTTGGTAACCAGTCGTGAATGGTAACAACAGTTGGTTTTGCTTCTCCCGAAACCAGGCTGAATTTTTTCATGTCGTTGTGGCACGACAAACACATCTTGTTGCTGTATTCAACAATCTCTACCACACTGCTGCTGTTACGAGCGGAAGGTGAGTAATAATGTTGGTTATGGCATTTTGCACAAGTGAAGTTGTCGCCATAATCTTTATAGTGAACGCTTTTTTGAAATTCCTCGTCAATTTTTTCGAATTCGTATTTTGCAAACGATTCATCGCCTGCGTGACAATCGAGACAAGTTGCCATTGGCTCGAGTTTTAAGGTTGCAATGTGCGGATAAGTCGTGTAATCGTAAGAATGGCAATCGGTACAATCAAAATTGTGGTGAACACCGTTGCGCAGTTGAATCGTATCGATAATTAAATACGGGTTCATAAGGCGTTTTTGCTCGGAGTCCAACATATCGTTATGAAACGAATAAGTTTGTTGTGAGTGACACTTTAAACAGTCGTGATTTTTGGGATCATCGTAATACTGCCCCGAAGCACCAAAAGATAAATTCAGAAGTATCAATAATAGTAAGAAAGTGAAATATTTCATGGGTTAATGCTATGTAATAAAGTCTCTAAAATCTTCTGTAGTTGTATTTGTATGAAAAAATGGTAATATCGCTATTCGTGATATTACCATCTTTCTATATCATTGTTATTGGTTTTTTTAGAACATCCAAATACGTGTGATGGTAAAACCAAAAGCTAAACCTTTATTTGTCCAGTCTTTCTGGTTGTTCATCATCATGTCTTGAGGAAGAATACCCTGTGCCGTTCCCATATAAATCTGGAAAGCGTGGGTGAATGTAAAGAATTCAACACCAAACGAAAGGTTTTCTTTAGCATGTGTATCCCAGTTATCCAATTCAGAAATTCCATCGATTTTCAACGGTTTATCGTAGTTGAAAATAATTGATCCCTGAGGTGAGAACTTAATTTTACCGGCAAAATGCAAACCAACAACATCGTGGTTGTAGTCCCAGCCTACCATGTTGTAGTGGGTATAGCTTGCTCCTGCCTGTAAGGTAAAGGCTTCACAAAATTTACGGGTTACAATGGCTTGAGAGAAGTATGAAAGCCGGTCGCTGAATTGTACCGCATATTGGGCAGTTTCACCTTTCGACTGTACAACTTTTCCTGTTCCAAAAGCGCTTTCGTTTCTGCCATCGATAGCTACATTACCAAATACGGTAAGCGATACAGGCATACCACTGGTTTTTTGCTGTAGTATTTTATACTTGGCGTTAAAGTCGCTGTACATGAACTTTTTAGTGATACCGGCTCCCAATTGCAGGTTTTTAACAGGAACGTAATTTAAAGCTAACCTTACGTTCGATCCGGCAGCATAAATTCCCCACAAATCGGAACGACCGTTTTCGATTGAACCGAATTTGTGCTGAATTACAAACTCCAGGGTTTTTGCATCAGGAATGTAAGAAGTCTGGGCATCAATCAGAATACCGCTGTTAAAAGCGTATACCGGTTGTGCTTCTTCCTGCGCGAACGAATTGGATAACGTAATTCCTAAAATAAGCAGAATCAATATATATTTTTTCATCATCATCAATTTAGGTTTTTAATTGTTTTGAGCTCCTTGCGTTATCCAGGTCAGCACCAACGCAGCCTCAGCTTCTGAATATTGCACATGGCTTCCGGTTGGGCTAGGCTTTGTATAAATCAGACTAGATTCTGGCGATGATGTATTTACATAACGGCTCGAATTCAGCGAATTATAAGCATTGTCAGGAGTAAGATCAGGCATTTGGTTCCCAGTGTAGTGGCACGATGTACATTTCGAAGAAAAAATGGGGACGATCTGTGATGAGAACGATACTTCTGGAGCATCAGGATCTCCCGGATCGATAATATCTTCTTCAACAATAAAGTTGTACGCACATCCACCAAAAATTAAGCCTATTAAAGCTATTGAAAATATAATTTTTAGTGCTTTCATATTATTTCATGTTTGTGAAAAAAAAGACTTCCCAAGAGAAGTCTTTTCACAGTATTTCTAATGATTAATGACTTGCAGTTTCTCCCTGGAGAGCCTCGATAGAGTTATGAAGAAGAGCCTTAACGTATTTTGGGTTGTGAACACCCTTACTACGATCTTCTTCCAAACCTACCCAGTTAAAGAAAGCCTGAACCTGAACGGTAGGGAAAGTTCCTACATGTGGATGGTAACCATCGGTATCGTTTCCTTCAACAACTCCCAGAGCAATAAGCTCATCGCGAAGTTCGATCAGCATTTCTTCTACTTCTGTTTGAACACCACCATAATTGTAGTCATCCAAATCGGTACCATGACAGTCGTTACAAGCGGCAACGCTAGGAATGAAAGAGTGGCCACCTTCGCCATCAGTAAAATCAGCCATGTGGCAACCTGTACAAGAAGCCTGGTTTAAGTGTTTTGAGCTACCTTGTTCTGGATAAGCAACAGATCCTGGAATTTCAGCAAAACCCATACCTGCAACAACGTTAGCCTGAGCTCCGTGGTGTGGTCCATAGTGAGTGCTGGTAATTTTAAATGAATCTGGTAATTCTTCCAAACCATAGCCAGGTTCAGCTCTTCTTGACTGGTGACATACAGCACATAAGTTGCTGTTTCCGTTCAAATCCATTGTTAAAGATCCGTCGAATATTGGATTGATTGGATCACTTGAGCGAAGTGCATAATCCTGTCCTTCAAAAGATTTATGGATTCCGTGACAGGTACTACATTTCCATGCACTTGGATTTGTTACATTATTGGCTTCACCCAAAGTCATGTATTGAACGAATAATTCATGTGAGTGGCAAGGAGCACAAGAAGCACGTCCACCTGCATAATCAACAGCAATAGCACCTACGCTGTGTTCCGACATCCAGAACTGAGCTTTTTTAGCTTCCATGTTGGTTCCTGAGTGACATACCAAACAGGTTACATTTCCATCTACACCGTCGGTTCCGTCGGTTCCGTCAGCACCATCAGCACCAGCAGGTCCCATAGGGCCTTCTTTGGTACATGAAGCAAGCATAAATACGAAACTAAACCCCAGTAATAAAAGTTTTGTGAATGATTTGTATTTCATAACATAATAGATTAGGTAATTGAACTTTGTTATTCTTTAATTTTAAGTTTTTCTACACTTTAAATTTAAAGGTAAAAATAGCTGTGTAAGGCTTATGAAATAGGGAGGAGAGAGTGATATAAAAGAATGTGGGGGTTGATATTAATTATTCTCAGCGTTGATATATGTCAATTATCCGTTTTTGCTGATGGAAATTAATGAACTTTCGTCTAGAATATTAATCGTATTTCCCTCAACATCAATAGCTTTTGATTCTTTGAACTGGTGAAGTATTCGTACAAAGCTTTCTTTTGTCATGTTCGACATTTCGGCTAATTCCTGGCGCGTAAGTGGCACTTCGAAGCTTGAAGCGTTGAAAATTTCTTTCTTTAAATACAGCAAAGTATCGGCTACCCGGCCGGGCATATATTTCTGTGTATGGTCGACCAGTTTTTTTAACAGGTAGTTATTTTGTTTGGTGTGGTTACGAAGCAATCGAACGGCAAAATCGCTGTTCTGTTCAAAGAGTTTTGTTAGCTTCGAGGAATCGATCAGGCAACATTGAACGTCGGTTAATGCGGCAATACTGAAATGTTGTACGCTTCCGTTAAAAAGCCCGCCACCCGTAATAAAATCACCGTTTTTACCAATTCTTACAATAACGTTTTTGCCATTTGTACTTTCTACATACAACTTTGCCAATCCTTGGCGGATACAAATTACGGTTGTTGAGGCGGTGTTTTGCTTAATAATAGTTTCCCCAACATTATAGTGAATTTGCTTTTTTTCGTCTACCAGGAACTCAATTTCTTCCATAGTCAGCGGGGCAAAAATGTTGTCTTTATGTGTATCTATACACGATTTACAACATCCTTCGTCAATCTTATTACAATTATCACATGCCCTGGTAATGACTTTAGCCATAGTAAACTGTTGTTGTCTAATTAGTTAATGTCTGTAATGTAACGCTTTTAAACTGTTCTGTTCTTAATCAATTCGTTGCTCAACTTAATAAATTATTTTAAGACCAAAAAACATGATCAACATTATTTTGGAAACGAACGAATGACCGAAATAGTAAGCTCTTGAAAAATTTTACACTGTGTGTAACAAGATTAAACGAAAAGAAATATTGGTTTCTTAACGGTGCTTTTAAAAAACAGGGGGGATTGGTAATGTGCATTAAATCAGTCGTGTACCTCTGCCTGTGCTGATGTTTTCTGCATTAGTGATCAAAACTTCTTTAACTCCCTTTTGTTTGGCTCTGAATCCATTGTCCAATTTTGGGATCATACCTTCACTAATCACACCTTCATTTGCATATTCTCTGAACTGCTGGGCAGACAATTCATAAATAATGCTTTGTTCGTCGGCAGGATTTTTTAGAACTCCTTTTTTCTCGAAACAATAAAAGAGGTATACATTAAAGTAATTAGCCAGTTCAGTGGCCAGTTCTGAAGCAATGGTATCGGCATTGGTATTTAAAAGCTGGCCTTTGCCATCGTGGGTAAGTGGTGCAACCACCGGAACTACATTTTCGTTGATGAGCAGACGTAATTCAGAAACATTCACGTCGTCCACATCGCCAACAAAACCATAGTCAATATCTTTTACAGGGCGTTTGTGGGCTTCAATCAAGTTGAAATCGGCACCGGTTAATCCAATTGCATTCATTCCGCGGGCCTGCAACCCGGCTACAATTTTTTTATTCACCAATCCGCCATAAACCATTGTAACCACTTCCAGCATTTCGGCGCTGGTAATTCTCCGTCCTTCAACCATTTGAGTTTCGATACCCAGGTTTTCAGCAATCAATGTAGCTGTTCGTCCACCTCCGTGAACCAGTAACTTGTTTCCTGAGATTTTTTTGAATTGATCGAGTAAGGCGTTCAGCGATCCGTCTTCTTCAACGACTTTGCCGCCTACTTTTATTACCGTGAGTCTATCCATACTTCAATTTACGACTAAATTTTCAAAAAATTGTCCAGAATTCTTGCCCCAATGGTTCCGCTTTTTTCGGGGTGAAATTGTGTGGCGTAAAAGTTATCCTTGTGCAATGCAGCACTAAAAGGATTGATGTAATTACAGGTTGCGATGGTGTGCTCGCTTTTTTCGGCATAATACGAATGCACAAAATAAACGTACTCACTTTCAGAAATACCTTCGAAAATATCACTTTTTAAATCAGTAATAGCGTTCCAACCCATGTGCGGAACTTTTGTGATAAACTCTTCTCCCGGATTTGGGATAAAGCGTTTAACCTTTTCATCGAAAATCCCAAGGCACTCCGTGTCGTTTTCTTCGGAATGCGAGCACATTAGTTGCAGACCCAGACAAATACCAAGCACCGGCTGTTTTAAAGAAACAATAAGCTCGTCGAGCTTGTTTTTGCGTAAATAGGCCATGGTTGTGCTGGCTTCGCCTACGCCGGGGAAAATTACCTTGTCTGCGGCTCTGATTTTGTCGTGATCGGCAGTTATTTCTGCATTTACACCCAGACGGTTCAACGCATTGTTCACCGATTCAATATTTCCTGCGTTATATTTTATAATGACGATATTCATCGCTGTAGTTTAACGTTTAGAGTTTAGTGTTCAGAGCCCGCCTGAACGATTTCATTCGGGCAGGTTCAGAGTTTGCAAATACAGGATCCTGTATTCAATATCGAATATCCAGTAATTAGTTCGCAAGTAAATAATCAATTACATCCACCATTTCCTTGAACTCATCCTCTTTATAAAGACGGGTCATGTAAACGATCTTGCCTGTTTTATCAACTATAACATTTCGAGTTACTCCGGCACCCTTGGCTGCAAAGGTGTAAAATATATTAGCACCCGGATCAAGAGCCAGCGGGTAAGTTACTTTTATATCCTCTTTAAATTTTTTCACTTTATCGAGCGGCTCGTCCATGTCTACACCAATCAGCGCAAAATCTTTATTGTCTTTGTGTTTTTGCCAGATTTGTGATTCAATGTGCGGCATTTCCTTGCGACAAACCGAACACCAGCTGGCCGTAAACTGCAACATTACTACTTTACCTTTCAGGTCGGCAGTAGTAATTTTGGTGCCGTCGGTTAGTTCCATTGAAATGTCAGGCAACTGTTGACCAATTTTTACAATATATCCGTAATCTTCGGGTATTTCTTTTTGTGGAATTTTTGAAATTTGAGCAAAACTTGACATGGCGATGAGGGTTAAAAGGATTACTACGAGAAGTTTGTTCATGTTATGTTTTTTTATTGACGACTCCTGTATGCTGGTGTCATTGTCTATATAATTCTTTATAATCAGTTAAATACAACCGTTCGGTTGTTGTACACCAATACTTTTCGTTGAAGGTGTTTGTACACTGCCTGCGAAAGTACAATTTTTTCAAGGTCGCGACCCTTTCTAATCAATTTTTCGATAGTATCTACATGGCTGCAACGCGTCACATCCTGTTCTATTATCGGGCCGGCATCCAGATCGCTGGTAACGTAATGGCTGGTAGCTCCGATAATTTTCACACCGCGTTCGTGTGCTGCATGATAAGGTTTGGCTCCTGCAAACGCCGGAAGAAACGAATGATGAATGTTGATGATCTTATTCGGAAACTGCTTTACGAAGTCGGCAGAAAGAATCTGCATGTAACGGGCCAGCACCATGAAATCGATATTTTTCTCTTTCAATAGCCGTATTTCGGCTGCCTCCTGTTCTTCCTTGTTTTCTTTGTTAATCGGGAAATGGTAAAAGTCGATTCCAAAGCGTTCTGCCACGGGTTGCAGTTTTTCGTGGTTACTAATTATCAACGGAATTTCCACATCCCACTCGCCGGCGGTGTAACGTGCCAGAATGTCGAACAAACAATGCGGCATTTTCGAAACAAACAGCGCCATTCGCGGCACAGAATCCGAAAAATAGATCTTCCAGTTCATTTGCAGCGGTGTGCCGATGAGCGTATCGAAATACTCGCCGATTTTATCTGAAGGAATTGCAAAGTTCTCCAATTCCCATTCAACCCGCATGTAAAAAATCTTTTCCTGACGGTCGACATGCTGGTCGAGGTAAAGAATATTGCCACGATTTTTATTCAAAAATTCAGTTACCGTGGCCAGAATCCCCTGCCGGTCGGGACAGTGGATCAGCAGCATGGCTGTATTTTTCTTCTCGCGAAGTGGTTTTATTGTTTTCATTCGATAAATGATCGGTTATTAAAGTTTTCCTTTTGTTGAAGGCAGTTCGAAATTAAAAACATCGCGCCGAATGGCAAATTTTATTGCCTTGGCCACTGCTTTGAAAATGGCTTCTATTTTATGGTGTTCGTTGGTGCCTTCAGCTTTAATATTCAGGTTGCACAGCGCTGCGTCGGAAAATGATTTAAAGAAGTGCATAAACATTTCGGTAGGCATGTCTCCAACTTTTTCACGCTTAAAATCAGCTTCCCAAACCAGCCACGGACGGCCACCAAAATCGATGGCAGCCAATGCCAGACAATCGTCCATCGGAAGGCAAAATCCGTAGCGTTCCATACCCAGTTTATTCCCAACAGCGATTTTGAACGCTTCGCCAAGTGCCAGACCTGTATCTTCAATCGTGTGGTGTTCATCCACTTCCAGGTCGCCTTCTACTTTTATCGTGACATCAACACCCGAGTGACGACCAATCTGGTGTAGCATGTGATCGAAAAAGCCGAGTCCTGTGGAAATGTCGCAAACTCCCGATCCATCCAAATTTAGCTCCACGCTGATTTTAGTCTCTTTTGTATCGCGCTGAACTTTGGCAGTTCTGTCGGGCGCAGCAATGCGTGCATAAATATCATCCCAGTCATCTGAGATTAGCGCGCACGTAGCTTCCAGATCAAGAGTTTTAAGTTCATCCGCCAAATCTCCGTTATTGATGAGAATACCTTTGGCGCCCAGGTTTTTCGCCAGTTGAATATCAGTAAGACGGTCACCGATGACGTAGCTGTTGGCCAGGTCGTAGTCGCCTTCCAGGTATTTTGTCAGCATTCCCGTAGCAGGCTTGCGGGTACTTGAATTGTCGTGCGGAAAATGACGATCGATACAAATATCATCGAAAGTAACACCTTCGTTCTCAAAAGCTTTCAGAATGAAATTATGCACCGGCCAGAAAGTATCTTCCGGAAACGAATCGGTTCCCAATCCATCCTGGTTGGTTACCATCACCAGTTCATAATCCAGGTTTTTCCGGATGTTGTACATATTCCGGAATACACCGGGCAAAAACTCCAGCTTTTCAAAGGCATCGATTTGTTCGTCTTCCGTTTCGTGATTCAGTGTTCCGTCGCGGTCGATGAATAGTACTTTCTTCATGTTATATCAAATTTTTCAAAGTCGTGAGTAAGGTTATATTTTCTTCTTTCGAACCAACCGTAATACGCAGGCTGTCGTCGCACAAATGTACTTTGGAGCGGTCGCGTACAATAATTCCCTCTTCCACAAGGTATTCATAAATTCCCCGTGCATCGTACATTCTTACCAACAGGAAGTTAGCATCCGAAGGGTAAACTTCAACTACAAACGGCAGTTTTTGCAATTCTGTGGTCATTTCATCCCGCTCTGCAATCAGCAGTTTCACCCAATCAATCACCTGCTCGTGTTGGTCGAGCAATTCGAGCGCTTTTTGCTGCGTTAGTATATTCAGGTTATACGGGTATTTAATTTTATTCAGAATGCCAATGATTTGGACTGATGCAAAAGCCATTCCCAAACGTATTCCGGCCATTCCCCAGGCTTTTGAAAATGTTTGCAGCACTACCAGGTTGTCGAAACTACCAAGTTCCGGAAGTAAGGATTTACCCGGGGCAAAATCGATATAAGCTTCATCAACGATTAGCAAACCTTTGAAAGTTTCGACTATTTTCAACATGTCCTCTTTGTTCAGGCTGTTTCCTGTTGGATTGTTGGGAGAGCATAAAAATATGAGTTTGGTATTTTCGTCAGTTGCTGCCAATAACGCAGTTGTATCCAGTTGAAATTCCGAAGTGAGTGAAACTTTCCTGATTTCCACGCCCGAAATATCAGCGGCCACCTGGTACATCCCGTAAGTTGGATTCATGGTGACGATATTGTCTTTTCCCGGTTCGCAAAACGCACGGATCAGCAAATCGATAGGTTCGTCGCTGCCATTGCCCAGAAATATCGTGTTTGAATCGACTTTTTTCAAGTCAGCGATTTTTTCCTTTAATGCTCTCTGCAGCGGATCAGGGTAACGGTTATAAGGCTGGTTAAACGGATTCTCATTGGCATCGAGAAATACCATGGCCTCTCCGGTGTACTCATCGCGAGCCGAAGAGTAGGGCTTTAAATCCTGTATGTTTTTTCTGAGTAGTTGATTAATATCCATCTTTTTAGATCTCCTTCAAACGTAAAGTTACTGCATTTTTGTGGGCATCAAGTTGTTCGGCAGCTGCCATAGTTTCAATGGCCGGTCCAATATTTTTGATCCCTTCTTTTGTGATTTCCTGGTACGTGATCTTTCTGATAAAACTATCGAGATTAACACCGCTGTAGGAACGTGCCCAACCGTTTGTTGGTAAAGTGTGGTTGGTTCCCGAGGCGTAATCGCCGGCACTTTCAGGTGTGTATTCACCCAGGAAAACTGAGCCTGCATTTACCACTTTTTCTGCTATCTCGGTATAGTTTTTTGTGTTGATGATCAAATGTTCCGGTGCGTATTCGTTGATCAGTTTTACCTGCGAGTCCAGATCTTCCAAAACAATAAATACGCTGTTGGAAAGGGCTCTTGAAGCCAGCTCCATTCGGGGAAGATCGGGTAGCTGAGCCTCAATCTGAGTCAGCACTTTTTCAACCGTTTCCTGCGAGTCGGCTACCAACACAACCTGACTATCGGCACCGTGCTCAGCCTGAGAAAGCAAATCGGAAGCCACAAAAGCCGGATTAGAACTTGCATCAGCAACAACAAGTACCTCCGAAGGACCGGCGGGCATGTCGATCGACACATCGTTCATGCTCACCAACTGTTTGGCAGCGGTTACAAACTGATTTCCGGGGCCAAATATTTTGTAGGTTTTCGGAACACTTTCTGTTCCGTAAGCCATTGCCCCGATGGCCTGAACACCTCCAAGTTTATACACCTGTGTTACTCCGGCCAGTTTAGCGGCATATAAAATTGCCGGGTGTATTTTCCCTTCCTTGTTGGGAGGCGAGCACAATACAATTTCGTTACATCCCGCAATTTTAGCAGGTAAAGCCAGCATCAAAACCGTAGAAAACAGTGGAGCAGTTCCTCCCGGAATGTACAGACCTACTTTTTCGATGGCTACCGCTTTTTGCCAGCAGGTAACACCTGGAGTGGTTTCCAGTTTTTTTATCTCCGGTTTTTGTGCTGCGTGAAAAGCTTCGATGTTTTTAGCTGCCAGTTTGATGGCACTTTTCAGGCTGTCATCAACTACATTTTCCGCTTCTGCTAATTCAGCTTCTGAAACCTGAAAAACTTCTAACTCAGTACCATCGAATTTTGCCGTAAAACGACGTAGCGCCTGATCTCCTTCGCGGCGGATTTCGTTCAGAATCTCCTGTACTTTTCCATACAGTTCAGAAACATCGAACATCGGACGTTTCAGGATTTCCGGCCAGCTGCTTTCCGGTGGATTTATATACGTTTTCATATTTTATTCAATTTAGAAATAGATGGAGTAGCTGCAGTGTTTCGCACAACTGCTTGCTTTTTACTTTTGAATCGTAACGCGAGAACATTCCCTGAAAATAGCAAAACTATCCCCAGAAAGGCGGATATATTCCAGCTGTAACCTTCAAAAACAGTAGAAATTATCAAAGCGATTGCAGGTGTTATCAGCGCAATGTACACAACTCTGTCGGGACCGATTTCTCCCAACAATTTTAAATAGGTTGAAAATGCAATGATAGAACCAAATACCGACAAATAAACCAAGGATGAAGTATAACTAACAGAACCTTCGAACGAAATGGGTTTTTGGAGAAGGAGAACAAGCATGAACATTGCCAATCCGCCGTACAGCATACCAAAGCCGTTTGCCTGAAGCACAGGAATGCTTTTTCGTTGTTTATACGCCGATAAAATATTGCCCAGCGATGCTGATATCAAACCTCCGAGACAAAACAACAAAACAATGACATTTTCTTTTTCGATGTGGAAAGAATCCAGCTCGTTATAGAAGAGCAGGGCCGTCCCCGATATTCCCAAAATGGCTGCAATTACAACATCCGTTTTTATTTTCCCTTTCAGCAGTATGGCGTTAAAGAAAATGTTGAAGAATATAATCAACGAAAAGATTACAGCTACAACACCGCTGGTCAACTTTGTTTCTGCCTGGTATACAAACCAGTAGTTGATGCCGAATAAGCTCAGGCCAAGCAAAGCCATGAGCAGGTGCTCGCGAACATTAAAGCGCATTCGTTTTCCGGTAGCCAGACAAAAGGTAATTAAAAGCAGGCCTGCCAGTATAAAACGATAAGCCACCGAAAGTAAAGGATCGACCACGCCAAGTTGAAATTTTATGGCATACCATGTTGATCCCCAGATGAGTGCCGGTATCGCAAACAGGATGTATTGTCTTGTTGTCACTTCTTATTTATTAGCTTGAATTTAGAAAATCATCTTTTCAATTGGCACTACCAAAATACCTTCAGCGCCAGCCTTTTTTAGGCGTCCGATCACTTCCCAGAAATCGTCTTCCGAAATTACCGAGTGCATCGAACTCCATCCTTCCTTAGCCAACGGAACCAGCGTAGGAGCTTTCATACCAGGTAGCAAGGCAGTTATTTCATCAATTTTTTCATTCGGAACATTCAGAAGAATGTACTTTTTACCTTCGGCTCGCTGAACCGATTCAATGCGGAAAATCAACTCATCAAGGATTTCCTTTTTTTCTGGCGAAAGTTTCGGATTTGAGATCAGAACAGCTTCCGATTTCATTACCACTTCCACTTCTTTTAAACGGTTACTTACCAATGTTGATCCCGAACTCACAATATCGAAAATGGCGTCGGCCAGCCCGATTCCAGGAGCAATTTCAACCGAACCTGTAATTACGTGTATTTCAGCATTGATGTTATTTTCTTTTAAGAACTTCTTTAGAATAACAGGGTAGGAGGTAGCGATTTTTTTGCCGTTAAAAAACTCGAGGCCGGGATAGTCGATCGACTTAGGAATTGCCAGCGATAAGCGGCATTTACTAAAGCCGAGCCGTTTTACCACTACCACATTTTCATCTTTTTCGAGCATTTCGTTTTCGCCAACAACACCGATGTCGGCAACACCATCGGCAACGGTTTGCGGAATGTCGTCATCGCGCAGGAACAAGGCATCCATCGGGAAGTTTTTAGCTTCCGAAACCAGGGTGCGTTTCCCCAGGCTAAGTCCAATGCCTGCTTCGTTGATGAGGTTCATTGAGTCTTCGTTTAACCTTCCTTTTGTTTGAATAGCAATTTTAATTTTGTTTTCCATCTTTTATTGTTGTTACCTTAGTTAAAATCTTATTTGTACCCCCTGTTCTCGCCTTCAGCTCCGTCGAGCGGAGCTTCCGGCTCAAACTGTCCCCCTAATTTAGGGGGACAATTGAGGAAAGTGGCACGGCTCGACCGGGCCATTTCCGAAATGGGGGGTAAATATTCTTAAAGAACGTACAAAAACAAAAAAAGGCTTACCTACTGGCAAGCCTCTGTTTAAATATCGTTATGAACGGACAAAATAATTACAGCCTACCAGTTGGTTGGTTTATCCCATGATGGCCGTGATGTCCTGTTCTTGTTATCATTTTGTATTCTTTGCCACAATTATAATTATAAATTTGAATTGAACCATCGATTCAGGCATTAATTTATTATTTAACAATTTTAATTTTACATTGGAACGTCAGATTTCGATTTCAGATTCTTGTAATATTCTTGCACACTTCGCGGGGATGTCTATTTTTGCATCAAAATGAAAACTGATGAGAAAAATTAATCTGACTTTTTTGATCTTATTACTGATCACTGCAACGGTGTCGGCCGGAGATAAAAATACCGATAAACTTTTCAAGGATAAATACATTAAAAAAACGATGAAACGGGCGCTCGACTGGCAGTTGGAGCATCCGAAACATCAATTATACGACTGGACCAACGGGGCTTTCTATGCCGGTGTTTTTGCGGCGTATGAAACATTGGACTCTAAAAAAGTGTGGGATGCCATGTACGAAATGGGTGAGGCCAACAACTGGAAACCCGGTCCGCGTTTACATCATGCCGACGATCATGCCATTTGCCAGACATATATTGATATGTACCGGGTTTCGGGCGACAAGAAAATGATTGAACCGTTTGAGGAAACCATGAAGAAATTTGTGGCTACACCTTATGAAGCCGAAGGAATTCACGAGAAAACATGGTGGTGGTGCGACGCGCTGTTTATGGCTCCGCCTGCCTTTGTTAAACTGGGCATTACTTTAAACGACGATAATTACCTAAAATTAAGCGATAAACTCTGGAAAGAAACTTATGATCTGCTTTGGGACAAAGAACATCATTTGTATGCCCGCGACATGAGTTATTTGTGGAATACACCGGGAATTAAAGAGCGAAAAGAAGCGAATGGTAAAAAAATATTCTGGTCGCGTGGAAACGGCTGGGTAATGGGAGGTTTGGTTCGTGTATTGCAGGAACTGCCAACCGATTACGCTAATCGTGATTTCTATATCCGGAATTTCAAAGAAATGGCTGCTGCAATTGTTTCACTACAGCAGGAAGATGGCTTGTGGCGTTCAAGTTTGCTCGATCCGGAATTGTACCCTGGCGGCGAAGCCAGCGGATCGGGATTTTATACTTACGCTTTGGCATGGGGAATCAACAACGGGATTCTGGATAAGGACACATATTTGCCGGCCGTTAAAAAAGCCTGGATCGGTTTGAATGGTCTTATTCAGTCGGATGGTCATGTTGGTTGGTGTCAGCCAATCGGACAGGATCCTAAAAAGAATTTTGGCCCCGAAAGCTGGGAAGTATACGGAACAGGTGCTTTTCTGCTGGCAGGCAGCGAAGTAATCAAACTTCAGGATTAATACTTTAAAAAATATAATGGTGAAAAGGCTCTGATACAGAGCCTTTTTATTGGAATAAACTGTTCTGTTCGCATCAATACCCATCCTCTTATCCTTCCCAGCAAGCAACTACCCTTTATACTCAAATACAAGGAATGAGTGATTTTGATCAGCACCAGAAATTCGGCACATTATGTTGTACCGTTTCAATGTTTTGTTGCAGTTGCGCCGATTTTGTAGGATCGTTAACCCCGGGCGACTTTCTCCCAATGTCTCGGGATCATTCTGCCCGGGGCTGAATGATTAAGGACTTTCAGTCCTGTAAATGGGCAAAACTTGCCTTCGGAAATTCGTTATAAACAAAAAATAAGCACTGAAAGTGCGTTGTATTTTAGCCCGGGCCAAAGTAATTCAACGAATTACGGCGGCCTGGGTTAAAGGAGCATGATGTAACTCGTCCGGCGACGAAGGCTGATCGAAGCATAACGACTGTTCCGGACGAATATGGAGCAGAACCTCAAAAATATGTTTATAAAGCGTAGCTGCAAGCAAGGAAGGACGATTGACAGGTGGTTCAGAGCAGATACAAATCAATTATTTTACTGTTGGTAATATTTGTGGAGGCTAATCGTGTTTCCCTTCTGAGAATGGAGATCCGCCCGGATTAATATATCGGATGTGGACAGGAGAGAGGGTAAAGTCATAAATGTTTATTGCCCCACATTTTTGTTATTCTTTCGCAAGTAAAATTCAAAGTAAATAATCAGCAGGATTAAAAGTCCGGTCATGATTGCTGAGCCTTCAAAACCAAAACTTCCGCCGGTGATCCATTCTTTTCCAATTGGGTTTTGCTGAATGATCGATTGCAAATTATTGTTGCCGCTAACATTCGACCCAAAAACCGGACCCTGGAAAAAGTTCCAGGTAAAATGCAACGAAATACTATACCATAATCTTTTGGTATGAATGTAATACTGTCCCAGAATTATGCCTGCCAAAAATATGTTGGTAATGGGAAACAACGAAAAATCGTTGGTTGAGAAATGCACAAACGAAAACAAGAGGGCGAAAATACAGAGCACTACATATTTGTTGGCCAGCTTCATTGTTGTTCCCAGTAAATAGCCCCGAAACAACAGTTCTTCGTTTACGCCGACAAGCAGGTAAAGCAATATATGAAAGAAAAAGAATTGCCTTGAAAATTGAATACCTGTGACTTCAATCTGGTTTGTGTACAGTAAAGCAAGAAATATTATCCCAATCAGAAAGATACCGGTTAAGAAGCCTTGCAGCAGTTCTTTACCGGTTGCAGCTGTTTGCTGAAATCCGATGGTATTAAACGGGTTTTTATAGATTTTTACCCAATAGATAAAAACAACGGCAAGAACAGCCAGCACCTGAGAGGTAACTTCAGACAATTGCCAGGTCATTGGATAGTCGCGGTCGAGTGCTGCTATGTCCAGCAATTCATGATTGGTGACAAGCGCAAGAATTGCCCCGAATGCTAATTGCAACAGAACCAGAATTATCAGAAAAACTGGAATGGCCGAAAGAATGATCAGCCAGTTTTTGATTTTAGCTTTTGTGCTTAGCGCTTCCATACAAAATTGAAAATGAAGTTTATTTCTATAAAAAGAGGCACCTGTAAGGGTGCCTCAAATTGCTATTCTTTTACTATTTTTTCAGCTTTAATCTTTTTAGGGCCTTCAGGAGTACTGACAGTTCCATCGAGTTTGTTGCCGTTGATTTTGGCTTTTATCGAAACATAGTCGTTTTCTACATATAAGCCGAATTTTAATTCTCCTTCTACAAAACTTACATTCTGAAGTTCGATTTTGTCGTTCTGGTTTAGCAGCACTTTTCCGAGTAGTTTGCCTTCGGTTCTGTAAAATACCAGGGTGCCGGCTTCGTAACCGTATGGTGCAGCCTCAACTTCGTATTTCCATTCACCCAAAACATCATCCGAATTATTTGGATTCAGGGCAACAGCAGGTCCGATCAGTAAGGCGATCAGAAAAGATAAGATGATCAGTTTTTTCATTCCAGTTGTTTTAATTGAGTTTTAATTTGATAAGACATATTCGTCTTGCTCAAAATTGGATTGCTTTTGCAACATTTCCAAATTTAAGCCAAAAATTTTTAGCATAATATTTTCCGAAATGTGTTCAACACATTAACGTTTGTTAAATCATTTGTACAGAGGCATGGTTTTTGAACAAATGTAGTTTTCTTTGTCGATCATTTTTTTGAACTTATTATATGAAATTGAAAAACAGTGTTTTACTGCTTATTCTGCCTTTGATGTTTGCCTGTTCGAAACAGGTGCCGGATAATCAACTCCAGGTAATTAATTTAAAGGAATCTGACGATATCCTGCCGATTTCGAGTTTTGCCAGCAAAGTAGATTACCTCGAATTGAAGGTTTCGGAAGCTAAACTGAGTATTGGCGAGGTGGAAGCGGTGAAAATAATTGACGATCACCTGGTTGTCTTAAATCGCATGTCGGGAAAAAGCAGTTTCTGGCGCTTTACTAAAAACGGTGAATTTGTAATTGAACTGGTAGGCGACAAAACACCGAAAATCAAAAACCCATATGACATTATCAGTTATAAGAATGGTTTTGCAGTGCTCGCCGACAATGGAATACACACCATTTCATTAAACGGAAAATATGAACAGCACCTGGTTCGGGCTAAGGCTCCGGGAACAACGTTCTTTTTTGCCAACGGCATTTTTCATGTGGTTAACGAAAGCAGCCTGGGGCAGCCTGTGCTTGTTTTTCCTGAGAAAGACAATAAATCGACTGCAATAAATTTGTCTGAAAAGGTACAGCGAATGACTTATGCCGAAGTTGAAACTGTTGGGAAGGACGCGATCCACTTTTATTCGGTACTGAACGATACCGTGTTTGCCTTCGAAAACGGTAAAAACACTCCGCGATATATTTTAAACAGCGACGATTTACCAACTTTTGCACAATTATGCGATAGTATCGGTGATAAAAACGATACGGAAACACTGCGTTATTTGCGTGAAAATGAGCATGTAATCGTGCGGAATTACCTGGAAAGTGACCAGCACGTTTTTCTTACATACTGGGTAGGATCGAACTCTACAACGGCTATTTTCAACAAGAAAGATGGATCAGTACGCTATTTCGGACACGGAATTAACGATATCGACGGAGGTGTTTGGGATAAAGTGCTTTGTATATCAAATAAAGATGAATTGTATATTCCGATTACAGCCGGCAAAGTTGGAGGTCATAAAATATCGAATAAAAAGGAAAAGCATTTTGCAGAACTTCAATCGAAAATTGCGGCCAGCGGAAACCCGGTAATTATGCGCTGTAAGTTGCGCTAGTTAGGTGCAACAAAAAAGCAGGATGTCTGTATTCCACCCTGCTTTTTATCCTGAATTGATTCACTTATTTTATTTTCTCGGCGGTTAATTTCATAGTGCCTTCGGAACTGTTAACCGTACCTGCCATTTTTTTACCATCGATGGTTGAAGTAACACTCACGTATTCGTAATCGACATACAAACCGAATTTTAATGTGTTGTCGGTAAAAGTTACCTTTTTTAACTCCATTTTGTAGCCACCATCCAGTTTGACTTCACCGGTCAGTTCTCCGTCTTTTTCAGAGATTACAACCACGCCTTTTTCATAGCCGTAAGGAGCAGTAGGTACTTGGTATTTCCATTCGCCTACAACTGTTTTATTATTATTTGCAGCCATTAAGGTATTTGCCGATCCTGCCAGCAAAGCCATCATAAAAACAAAAATCAAAAGTTTCTTCATCGCTTTAAATTTTAAAAGTTTAATTGCTAACAAATGTGTTGTAAGAATTTTTCTTCTCAAAAAAAATGGGACAATACGGCGTATTTGGGGATAAATGAAACCCTGTCAGGATAAAAAGCTTAAAAACCGGGATGAGTATTTTTCGGAAACAGGTATAATTTTATCGGCGTGCTGCATACGAATCAGAATTTTCTTTCCTTTTTTCTCCACGAATTCAATATTCCGGCTGTTCACGATAAACGAGCGGTGGCAGCGAATGAAACCCCTTTTATCGAGTTCGCTTTCAAAGTTCTTTAAGGAATTCCGGATGAGGGTACGTTGTTCCTTGCCATCGGCCAGGTAATACACACTTACGTAGTTATCGGTCGACTCAAGCAGAATAACATGATCAGCAGGTGCCGAGAACCTGATTTTTTCGTATTCGTCTTTAAACGAAATCAGCCCGCTTGCTTCGTTTTTGGTGTCCTTTAGTTCTTTTAATTCCGAACGCTGGGTTTTGTAATAGATAATAAGCAATGCCACGGAATAGGGGAGTGCGATTCCCAAAAACGTATATCGAAGCGAGAAAAAGAAGTCGTTTACGAAATTTCCGACCGGGTTGCCATACAGGAAAATATAAACAAGGCTGGTAGTTGAAATTTCGAGCACGAACCAAAGTGCAAAAGTTTTTATACTGAATGCCTGAACACCAATAAACTTGCGTAAAGGGAACTGGCTAAACAGCAAAACGATTGCAACCACAAAACCATAGCTCGACAATCGCAGGAATTGGATGAGGGCCGAATCGGAAAACCATCGGTTTATATTGAAGGGAACAAAAAGGTTGATAAACAAAACACTAAAGGCAAAACAAAAAAGAATAAGAAAGTAACGATCTTTTTTACTATCGAGTAGCGGAAATGATTTGTTCAGAAATGTTAAGTTCATAGCTGGAATACTGGCCCTGCAATGTTAAACAATTTAGCTGTTCATGCAATGTTTATCGCCAATTTCTGTGAGTATTTTTGTGTGTTTTCTCTGAATTCCGGCGTTCGTTTTAAATATCTTCCTTCCGGACCAAAACAAATTTGTTGTTCTCGAGTTCGGAATAGCCCTGATCGTAAACAAAGTAGTACACCCTGCCACTTTTGGTGATGTACGTGTTGGTGAAATAGTCGAAACTAAATCCCTGTTTTTCCATTGCACTTCGGTAGGTAGTTGTTTTATCATCCGGATTTAGTTCTTTAAGAATGGCATGATTCTTTTTAAGCAACCGGTTGATCTTTCGCACGTAATTCGATGCCCGGCCCAGCTTTTTATTGTTGTAGGCGTTGCGGCACAGGTCGTTGCAGAATTTCTGATCGGCCCGTCCTTTTAACGGTTCGCCACATTCGAGGCAGGTTCGTTGTTCCATGTTATTCTGAATAATCGATTTCAATAATCTCTTTCATTCCTTGCTCGTAAGAGATAGGTGTAAATTGAAATGCCTGTTCGAACTTATCAGAGTTAAATACATAGTCGCGGTCGTACTGATACAGCATTTCAGGCATTTCGCGCATAATCGGAATAAAAATGCCGATGAGCCTAAGCATGAATTTCGAGGCTTCCCTGAATTTTGGTTTCACGCCCAAGGCCTTTGCACTTTTTTCAATCCATTCTTTTCCTGTGGGCGGATTTCCGGCGGTTGGCAAATGCCAAACCTGGTTAAAAGCCGACTCGGTATTCCCCAGAATGGCTGTGGCCTTTCCAGCATCAGGCGTGTAAGTAAACGAATGTTTGTAATTGGCTTTTCCCATCCAATTGGCCGTTTTGCCTTCGCTCAGAGGTTTCAAAACGGTTTCGGTAAACATGCTGGTATTTGCAATTCCCGGTCCGTAAAAATCGGCTGCGCGAGCAATCAATGCGGTAAGTTTGCCTTGTTTCACTTCATGCATGATCATTTTTACCAGTTCAGCCCTTACCTTACCTTTTTTACTTGGCGGATTGATAGGCGTTTCTTCTGTCATCCCGTTCAGGTAATTTTGATCGTACATATAAATGTTGTCGAAGAATACCAGTTTCGCTTTGTGTTTTTTACAGGCGTCGATGACGGAGCGCATAAATGGCGGCCAGTTAGCTTTCCAGAATTTGTAACTGTACGGAAAGCCAATCGTTACGTAAACCACTGATGATGCTTCCACTGCTTTATCCACCTCGTTTGTGTTAAGCAGATCTGCTTTTACCAACTCATCTGTTTCGTTTACTTTTTTCGGATTGCGGCTCACCAGCCTGATCTTATCAGTATATTCCGGCAGAGCTTTTGCCAGCTCAACGCCTATTACTCCTCCTGCTCCTAAAATTGTTTGCATTTGTTCTGTTTTTTATCGATTTATTAATGGTTGGTGTAAGTTTCATAGCGGATTTATGTGCGGTTATCCATCCGAAAAGAACCCTTAATTGGACGAGAATTTAACGTTGGAACATTCACTGCCCGCTATTGAATTAACACTGCATTATAACCATGTTTTTTATTTTTTTACCCAACTCACAGCCCAGATTGCATCACTCCATTGTTCAGCTAAAGCACCGTCAGGGGTACAATTAAAGTAGGTATCGAAATTAGTTAATATGTTTCTTGCTTTTGAGTTTCCATTAAGCGCTAAGTATGTTAACTTATTCATTATAAGGTCATGGTTTTTATTGTAACCTTTTCCTTTTAATTCCTGAACTTCTTCCATGAACTTGTCAACCTTAGCGTTAGGAACATCAATCTTATCGTAAACGCATTTAGGAGGGGAAATAACAACTCCTTCATCCTTTCCTGTTATTTGTTCCTGACTTAAAGGCACTAATTGCCATTCCCAATTTTCTCCCACATGTAAACCTATTAGTTCTGTGATGAATAATTTTCCTGAATCGAATTTGACATTACAGGTACGAACTGCACCATATTCTGCCAAAGAGTTTCCTGTGTTACAATCAAAAATATTGAACTCGGAAATTATTATTTCTTTATCGGATATTTCTTTGTGTTTATAACCGCAAACGGCAAGATTAACTCCATTACTGAGTTCAACAATTAAGCTTGGCTTATCATTTTCCGACGAACCTATCCCTGCAAAGCAATTGCATTCCTTTGTTTGTCCAAGTATAATATTAGAAGTAACAATCAAACTAATAAGAAATAAGTATTTTTTCATTTGGTCTGTTTTCAATATTGCTTATAACCAGAATATGTAAGTAATTTATTTTTTCAGAATATTCGGAGTGAAAATTATTAACGCTCTAATATACAAAAATATATCCGTTTGTAAACGCTTACAAACGTTTATAATCGATTACAAACATTTAACCACCGGATAATCCTAGGAAGTGCATATACCTTTGAATCAACATTTCGTTCAGGGGCTTGGACAAAAGACACAGCCCTACATTTAATAACTAAAAATTACACATCATGAATGCACTAAGAAACAGCGTCAGGCTTCTCGGCCATTTGGGAGACGACCCAAAAGTAAGAAAGTTGGACAGTGGAAAAACAGTTGCTCATTTCACAATAGCAACCAACGAAATTTATCGCGACAGCCGTGGCGAAAAACAAAGTGAAACTACCTGGCACCGTTTGGTAGCCTGGGGCAAACAAGCCGAAATTGCAGAAAAATACCTCAAAAAAGGATCTGAAGTAAGTATTGAAGGAAAGCTTACCAACCGTTCGTGGGAAGACAAAAACGGCGAAAAACAATACATGACCGAAATTGTGGTGAACTCAATGTTATTATTGGACAAAGTCGCTAATTAAGTCTTTTGCAAATTAGCTTTCTCCGAACAGGGGCTTCGCTTGACGAAGTTCCTGTTCATTTTGTTTTGCAATCGGGATTACAAATTAATCCCATTTGCTTTTTTTTATTATAGTCCCATTAATAAGGAACAGAACGCCAAGGATTAAGATTGGTATTCCCAAAATAAATCCAAAGAGCATCATCGTTAAAATTGGTTGTGTAATATTCTGTACTCTTCCTATTGTGATAAGAAGGATGTACCAGGAAATAAAAATGATGCCTGAGATAACAAGATTTTTAGACGATATGAGCAAGCCAAAAATAAGCCAAAGAAACATTAGAATGTGAATATAAAAGGAAGAGTGAAAAGCTTTGAATCCAAAGTCATGAAATTCATTTACATATAAAATCAGATATGCAATGATAACCAGGAATGACAACACTTGCAGAATTTCCTGCATGAGTGTGGACTCTCTTTTTATGGGGTGATTTTGCTCTTCATTCATCATGATCCTTGTTTATTCTGTTTGATTTATTTCTATGAATTTTGATGAAGAAGATTCCGGATACTAAAAAAAGCACATCAACTGGTGCGGAAATTAAAAAAATGTAATTCGTTCCCGGACCATGTTCAAGTATCAGAATATAGGCAATTATAGCCAGGCTTAAGACAATGTAAATTATTCCCCCTGTTAATTTCCATTCCAACGAAATTACAAAGTTTATTGTTAGCAAAAGTAACGGACCAAAAAAAGCAAAGAATTCTACTGTCCTTTCAAACATTGTCAGTTCTGGTGCTGCGCCAAAATTTCGAAAACCATACAAAAATGCTGTTACCAGTCCTGTATAAATAATCCCAACGATGCAGGCGATATAATTGTATTTCAATAAGGCGCTGTATTCTGAATAGTTATTCGTTTCCTGTTTCATTTACTTTGGTTTTTTCATCTGTGAAACTTATTGGTTTGATTGAAAGTATTTGAAACGTTCATGGTAAATGTCTAGCTGTTCGCGTGGCATATTTTGTTCGTACCTGGTGCATATTCCTTCTTTATTCAGATATACCTTGAAGTAGGATACTTTTGTATCGTATATTGTATATTGAGGATCGTTTGCGGCTAAATGTTCGCCAAACGTAAAAGTCCATCCTTGCGGTTCTCCTACAGCATTCATAGAAGGATCATACTTGATTGCAGATCTGTAAGGCGTTAAAAACATACCTTTACTGTCGAATTCGTAAACCAGAATCTTTCCCCCGCCTTTAACAGGTTCTGTTCTGCTTGGTTGCCCCATTCTGGAATAAATTTTCATTTCACTTTGGCCTATTAAGGCATTGTCAAATGTTTCATCGTACAGATTGTTTGTGGTTGAACAACAAACCAACAGAAACAGAAGAAGTAGCGGATATAAGATTTTCATAACGGTTGATTTTTGGTTCGTAATCATCTGAAAATCACAATTAACCCGGTCGAAAACGGAAACATTAAGTTACGAAATAACTACCTGAAACACAAAGGGATTTACTGAATAATAATCAATATGCAGAACTGTATTCAGAATTTGCCAACTTTGATACAGTTCTGTTTTGTTGTACCAAATCAGGTGGTATTACTTCTGGTAAAAGGATGTCAACACATGCCTTTTGCTTAACTAACAATAAAGATTTAGCCAAACAGTTTAGCTACTTATGGTTATTAACTAACTTGAAGAAATAGACAACAGCAGTTAACAAACCAACAAAGGCTAAAAAAAGGGCAACTAACAATAGAGTTTTCATGATGTGTTTTTTTAAGTTTAGAATTGTGTTTAATCTGCGTCCAAGCAGTGGATTAATAATTGCAAATATGATGCCTTAATTGTAACATGCAGAAATATAGGTGTTTATGTTCGTAGTTGGGCTGTAGGCTTTCCCCGATTTGGAATTCCAGTCCTCTTGTTGTTCAATTATGGGATTGAAGGAATATGCAAATTTTACTTCGATATGCGTTGTAATTTAGTTACTTACTTTCATTACGTTATTGAATTATCCTTGTATTTCTAAAAAAAAATAAAGGTCACAGCAACTGAGTGACCTTTAATGTAGGAATACACGTAAATTGTTGTAGAACCATGGTTTTACATACAATATCTGTATCTAATAAAACTATTGTGCCTGTTTATATTCCAAATTGACCAGGGCAATTGTGTATTTTTCGGGTCTGGTGGAATAGGTAATTACGTAATCCATTGCATACCAACCATCTTTTTGATAGGCTTCAGGTTGAGGTATTGGAATAGTATCATTTGGCATAGTCATAAGATATTCTCTGGTAATCATTGGTTCCCAGAAAATAAATTCACCGCTATGTGATCCCCAAATGAATGTCTTTGTGAATTTTTCGAGGATCGGAGGCAATTCTGATGAAGTTGAGTCAACCCAATGTGCACCCATTGCCGGAACTAAACCAGGAAGTTCCATGTAATTTGCAGGTATGTACATACTGTCAGGAGCAGGATCAAAATACGGAGGATTCATTGGTGGAATTGCTTCTCGTTTTTCAATCGAGGTAATATAAAAGTGAAAGTCGAAATGAGGCAAATCGTATACTCCCGGAGGTTCATGCCCTACAGGATTCCAATCGAAAAGAACATGGTTATAAAAGTGGTTCCCCTTGTTTTTGGGAAGAGGAAGAACATATTGAACAGGTTCTTCAGGTAAATTCATTAAAGCCTTACCGCTTAAATCTATTCCAACTTCAAGAGGATCGCCTGTTTTTGTCGTTTTAATCCAGGCTCGTGCCACTCCATTTCCAACAGAAACGCTTTGGCTGTAAAACGTATTCATCACAGCATTTTTTAGTTCAGTCTGCGTTTCCGCAGTTTCTAAAATACTATCATCCTTATCGCAGGATTGCATTCCAATTACTGCTACAATAATCAAAACACCACTTAGTTTTTTAAATAGGTTAAACATGTCTTAATATCTTTAGTATGAATCAAGTTAAGGTTTTAATCGCAGCTGAACAACAAAATTCAAAATAAAATACTAATAAGTATGTTAATAATTGTAAAGCTAGTTTGGGTGCCTATTTTCGACTCATACAGCCCCATTTTAGCAAAAATTTCCCAGAGAGAGACGTCCTCGAAAATTACAATTTTGTTAAACTGTTTAGGTTCAGAAGTTAAGCTTTTGTGGCCTGGTTGTTGGTTTAAATAAGTGCAAGGGGAAAGCGACTTCTGTATCTATGATTGGTTTTGTGTTTAGGGGTTTGTAAATTATCAATCATCTTCAAAAAGCGTCCAATCGCTTTCCCCATTTTTCTTCTCTATTCAAAATAGTTTTCCAACGATAATTTTTAATAGCTCATCTGACTGAGGATATAAATATTCGATGAAAAAAAACTTTGATGGGTTACCTCCTATTTACGCGTGAATTAACATTTATTAGAATAAAACATCTTATTGTCTTTAAAATAAGTTGTAACTTATATTTCAGCCATGTATTATTAATTATTTAAGAGGAGGAACTAAAATGAGTAAGGAAACAGTATTTAATGAAATCGAACAAATGTTTGGACTTGTTCCATCAATGTTCAAAGCAGTACCGGAAGCAACAATTGAGTTAGAGTGGGAGCTATTTAAAAGTATTCATTTGGCAGAAGGTGCTGTGCCAAACAAGTACCGTGAATTGATTGGAATAGCTATTTCAGCTGTAACTAAGTGCCGTTATTGCGCTTATTTTCATACGGAAATAGCTAAATTACATGGTGCGACTGAAGAAGAAATTGAAGAAGCTCTGCATTTTGCCAAGTCAACATCAGGATGGAGTGCTTATGTAAATGGACTTCAACTCGATTATGATGAGTTCACAAGAGAAACCGACATGGTAGTTGAGCACGTTAAAGCGGTTCACGCGTAAACTTCAAATTCTTAGTTCAAAACTAAATGTCCATTCATTCATTACTCATTGAAATGGATGGATGGACAGGTGGTTTTATTTCCAACTTTCAATTGTAAAATCCCTAACTAATTCATTTGAACACGTCCGCAGATCCTGTAATTTTTAAAGAAAGATGCTTAAGGTTATTCGCTTGTTTTAAAGAGCGGGAAACGGGGATCGAATACTGACGCTTTGGTCAGCATCCTGATCTCAAACCCAGTTTGAGCGTCAGGGCCCGCGACTCTTCTGCGTATTTCTCAATGAATCGGATTGTTTTTTCTCTTGACAGGTTTTTTAATTTTTTCTCCAGTAACAGAGCCTCGCTGCGTGTTTGTTTCTGTGTGCACCATATAAGCGTCCAGGGAGCACCTTTTTTTGTAGCTTTCTCGTATTCGTTGTTATGTCTGTGTTTACGATCATGTAAATCAGTTGTTTGCCCTTTGTAATAGGCGTCAGCGGAATCAGAATATAATATGTAAACGTAAAAATCCACAGATATAAATTGTGCTTGGTACAGCTATTACAGAGCGGGAAACGGGGATCGAACCCGCGACCCTCAGCTTGGGAAGCTGATGCTCTACCACTGAGCTACTCCCGCCTATTGTTTTATGCGACCCACAGCTTGGGATCCCGAGTACTCGGGACTACCACTGAGCTACTCCCGCTTATCTTTCGTGCTCAAATGTATGCAATAATCATATTCGTTATTCACATTCGATCGATATTTTCCTTTTGTATAAAGGGAACGAGAAGATGATATGGAAGAAGTAATTGCGGTTACGCTTTGGTAATTAGGTAATTATGAGCCATTAGGAAATTGAGTTCGGATTCTAAAATCTAAATTGTATCGGGGAATATATCCATTTCTGTTTACAGTCTTTTTTTGAAAACGAACCTGTGATGGGTCATGTCTTCTTTTGCCTGCCAGTTTACAGTCACCAGTTCCCAACCTTTTTTGCCTAAAATGTTCGCGTAGTCGTAAAGATTTGGTCCGGTATCCCATTGTTCCAGTTCCAGTCCGTTTACAAATCTCGGACGCCAAACTTTATCCAGTTTCTCGGCAGTTAAAAACAAATACTCCCAGTTTTTCATGACCGTTTGTTTTATTAATTTCTTGAATTGCGGTTTTGGAGCTTGTCCGTTCAGGTGTGTGAAAAGGGAGTTATTCAGAATTGACCAGATATTTATCCCTGAATCATTTCCTAATACATTAAATCATTTTAACCGGCATTGGTCCTGGAGGTGGCCCAGAAAGATCCATACCGTGAAACTCCATTAGTTTTTCTTTGAAGCTGGCTTCAAAGCTATCATTTGATTTTCCAACCTCCTGCATAAAACTCTCGGCTCCGGGACCTTCATGTAAGGCGACTACAACTGGTCCTTCGGGTGTTTCTGCTAACCACGCATCATGTCGTGTTAGTCCATACTTTTTGTTAAAACTGTTAAACTCCTCACTCTGCTCATTGTTAAGCGATTCGGCCCACGTTTTCCAGGCATCGAGTTTATCCTTTTTTAAAGGAACGATTACTAATCCCATGGCTTAAATATTTAATAATGAATAATTTAAATAACCATTCAATTTAAGACTAAAATGTCTGTAAAGCAAGGTTTTGAGTTACTATATCGAGAGCGGAGTGTTAATAATTCTTAACTACGGATTCTGAATTTGGAAAAGGTGAGGCGTTGCTGGAGAAGTTTAAAACGACCATTTAATCCGGCCATAAACCGCCTGGCCATAGTCGCCGTATTCGGTGCCGCTTCTTCCAAAAAACAACTGACCATTGAGCATCAGCTCCCAGTTATTACCAATTGAATAGGTAAGCGAAGGTCCAATAAAAGAAGATCCGTCACTGGGATTTAACATGGCTGAAATATTACCGGTAAAGAGTGGTGTAATGGGGTAGGAGGTTTGTGCAAATAGCTGGTATCGCCCAAGCGAAAGCATTTTGGCCGATATATCGGGGGCAAAGAAAGAACGACCTCCTGCATCGCCCGTGGTGCCATGACTGTTGTAAAGCGTTGCAACATGCACATACAAGCTGTTTTTGAAGGTATAATCTCCCGATATTGAGGCCACAAAACTTTCGAAGTTGCTTGCATCATTTTTATCGCGCGGCCTGAACCAGGTGGCCTCACCACGAAAGGCTCCGCCTTTGATATCGCCCGACCAGCCGCCTCCAAGCACGTAATCTTTGCCAACCCAGCCACCCATAAACTGAATGTCGTAGCTGGCTTTCAGGAAACGATACATTCCGGCAATGGCAGTCTCATCGTTATTATGCCCGACCTTATAAACCAGTTCGGCCGATGAGGTTACGCCGGTGTAATATTGAATTCGAATCCCATCAGTTCCCGGGCGTTCTTCATAATCGAAATCGAAATAGGAAAAGGTGTTGAAAACATCGTTGGGATTCCAAACGAGGTTGGTTCCCCAATTTATTCGCTGCCGCCCCAGGCGAATCTGCCATTTTCCACTCGTGTAATCCATCCAGGCGCGATCGAGCATCGTGTGCATAAACCAACTGTCCTGAGAAATGAGTATAAATCCAAGATCGAGATAGCCATTATCCTGGTTTATGAAAGACTCATAATCCGGAAATTCGCGGATCATTTGCCCGAAAAAGATCCTGTTCCGGGTTTCCAGTGCAAAAGTTAATTCGGAACTGGCGAACCAGCGAAAATTCAGGCGGTTGTGTATTTGATTCAAAATCAGATAATCCAATGCTTTGTCGTCGGAAACCGGCACAGGTTCCACCGGATGATAGTACATCCCCAGATCTTTTATATAGCCGTTAAAATCAATATCGGATTGTGCATTTGAGTTGAACGGAAGAAAAATAATTAGGAGAATTGCCAAAAAGATAAGTACCCTCTGTTTCTGCCTCGCTCCGTAAATCGGAGCTTGCGGCCTCAATTGTCCCCCTACTCGTAGGGGGACGGCTGGAGCCGGTAGTTTCAAGGAAACTCCGGAGTAAGCCGGGGGGTACATATTGCTGATCCATGTCGGAAGCTTTTTAAAACAAATTTGCTTCGATTTAAAAGTTTCACAATCTAAGTTGCAGATATGTTTTTCCCTTCTCATTTTACTACTCATTACTTTTCAATCATGCCGCCGGCAAAGTCGAGCACGCACATGGTTTCGTACACCGGATGTTTTCCACAGGCCAAGCCAACCACTTTAAAATCGGGATTTAGAAGTGTAGCCCGGTGACCTCGATCTCTTACTCCGTCATCAATTAACAGGAAAACGACAATCTGGCGGGCATTGCTATTGCCGTAGGCAATGTTCTCTCCAATGCGTGTTTGCCATGTACCGTAACGTTCGATGCGTTGGCGTAAATTGGAATGATCCGTTCCGGTATGCCCGGTCAAACCGCTTTTTTGCTGGTCAAGTTGATGATCCCGGGCCGACAACGAGAGACTTTTATCGGGATTGAGAATGGGTTTATACGACATTTTTTTTAGTTCGCGAACACATTCATTCAAAGCGCGGACACCTTCAACGGTACGAATAGATTTATCACCTGGATAACGCAGAATTTTACTGTCGTAATAATTTGCCAGAGGTGCGATATATAGTTCAGAATATTTGGCAGGATTTGATCGGAAGAGATTGATCTCGTATATAACTTCCTTTTCCAGGGAGCTCAGGTAACTTGCATTGGCGGCCGTATTCAGGTCGGCACGTTTTGTTTCTTTTCCCGATGCGCAAATCGAAATCAAACCTACTAAAATCAATATTCCTGCTGTTCTGATCATTTTGTAATGTCGTTTATTATTTTCCCGTCTTCGATGGTGATCACACGCCGGGCTTTGTTTACCACCCGCTGATCGTGTGTTGAAAATATAAACGTAATTTTTTCCTCTTTATTAAGTCGTTCCATAATATCGAGCAGGTTCTCGGTAGAATGTGAATCGAGGTTGGCAGTGGGTTCATCGGCCAGTACAAATTTGGGTTTCGAAGCCAACGCACGAGCCACCGCAACACGTTGTTGTTGCCCACCCGAAAGTTTCGATGGCCGTCGGTCCATCATTTCGCCAAGCCCAACAGCTTTTAAAAGTTCAGAGGTTCGGGCATCGCGGGCTGCTTTTTTCTCGCCTTGCAGGTGCATAATGAATTCCACGTTCTCCTTTGCGGTAAGTACCGGAATCAGGTTATAAGCCTGGAAAACAAAACCTATATTCTTCATTCGGAAATCAGTAAGTTTTCGGGCTGATAATTCGTTGATTTTTACACCTTCAATTTCTACGCTTCCTTCGGTGGCATCATCCAATCCGCCGATAACATTGAGCAAGGTGGTTTTCCCTGAACCCGACGGACCAACAATGGCCGTAAATTCGCCTTCTTCAAACGAAACATCAATCCCGTTTACAGCGTGCACTGATACTGAGTTGCTGTTGTAGATCTTGTGCAGGTTTGTTATGTTGATTATTTTCATTTTATGTAATTTTTTGTTTTTATTTTCACTTCTAATTTAGTTTTACTTCGAGCTACAAGCTGCGAGCCATTAGCTTGGAGCAATCCTTCAGTCCTTCAACTGATCATTCCTTCAGTCCTCCATCACTCCGTTCTCGTTGCTTCCGCCGGATTCAGTTTCAAAGCTTTCCGTGCCGGGTAAACAGCTGAAATCATTCCGGTGATAATTACCAGAACCGTGATGGTTACCAGCATTTCGTTTTGCAGCGAGGTGTAAATTTGTGTCGCATATCCGTATTTCTCGAGGCCCTCAGAGAAAGTTGAAACATCAATCGGTCGGGTTTCAAAAAACTTCGTGATCAGGGAGCCAAACACCACGCCAACAATTCCTCCCGAAAATGTCAGCATAACTGATTCGAGCATAATCATCCAGAATATTTTGCGTTTGTTCATTCCAACCGCCATCAGCATCCCGATTTCTTTTACCCGTTCCAGTACCGCCATCAACATGGTATTGATAATGCCAAAACACAGCCCAAGCAAAATGATCATGATAAAAATGTACATGTATTCATCCATCGATTCGGTTAGCAGCGACATTTCAGGGCTCAGTTCTTTCCAGGTTTTAACGATGTTGTTCCCGGCTATTTGTTGAACTTCAGGTTTTACGACATCAACTTCCTCTCCGCTTTCACAGATCATGGCGATTTCGTGCGCCACGTCATATTGTAAGCCCAGCTGATTTCTCAGATCATCATAGTTTACAAACAGTGTCATTTCATCGAATCCGGTGTTTACCGTTTTGTAAATCCCGCCTACACGATATCCTTTCGAAGAAAGATCGCCGTTGATATCCACCATTTGAACGTTCAGTTTCGATCCGACTTTCAGTTTCAACTTTTTCGAAAGTTTTTCGCCGATCAGGATCGGGGGCATTCTGCTTGTTTTTTCAAGGTAAGTGCCATCCACCAGTTTTTCGGCAATATCCGTTACCAGTTTTTCTTTTTCAGGAACAATTCCCAGCATTTTGCCTCCGCCGGTACCGTGTGCAGCCATAATAAATGGCTCAGCGATCAGGCGGTAACTGGCAGCCTCAACTTTATCGATGTTTTCAATTTTTTGGGTGAGTTCATTTACGCCCGACATGTAAAGTCCGGTTTCGTTATTGTCCTGAAAGTGGGGAGCGTGCACTTGTAGGTGAGCCAGTTCAGAATGCGTTGCCGATTCGATGCGGGCATCAACGGCTCCCTGCATAAATGCGGTGGCAAAAACACCCGCAATCAGCCCAAGCGCAATGGCAACAATCATAATGATGCTTCGCACCTTATTTCTCCAAACGTTTCTCCAGGCTATTGACCAAATCATATCAATAAATTTTGAATGAAGCAGGAAGACCGAAGTTGGAAGTATATATTCCGACTTTTACTGTCAACGCTTTCTTCATTTGGTTTTTGTTTTTCATTTTAAACTCTCTTAACTGCATACTGCGACTGCCAACTGTAAACTAAGTCAGGAACGCATTGCTTTTGTGATTCTAAGTCGATGTATATTCCACATTGGAAAAATGGAAATAAACATACTCAACAGAAATACTAGTATCATCTGGCTATAAAAGAGCGAAGCTTTCAGCGAGAAGAATAGGTAGGGCTCCATGCCATACTGCTCGTAAGCTGTGGCCATATCGCCCGACATAGGAATTGGGTTGAAATAGAAATAAAGGCAGAAGGCGTAACTGATGATCAGTCCTACCAAACAGCCAATAAATCCAATAAAAATGGTTTCGAAGAATACAACGACCGCCAGTTTTGTTTTTTGCATACCAACGGCGTGTACCACTCCAAATTCACGCGAACGTTCTTTCACCATCATTAAAACCACGCTGAACATGCCAAAGGCAATCACCATGTACAAAATTCCCAGCATGATGATTCCACTGCCACGGTCACTTTCAATAAGTTGTTCGAGGTCAGGTTGCATTTCTGTCCAGGTCATAACCCGGTTACTGGCAGGCAAAATTTTCGCAATTTCTTTTTGTATGTGTTTTACTTCGTAATGGTTGTGTGTCATCACCACCAGTGAAGTCGATAATCCATACGCCGAATAAAAATCACGGGCAGTCTGAAGATCGAGGTAAACCATCCGGTTATTGAACTCCTGGTTTGGGTGGGAGAGAATACCCACTATTTCGAATAATCCGCTGGCACTAATTCCATGGTAACCCTGACTGATCATAACGAGCGTGTCTCCAACTTCAAGTCCAAGGTATTTGGCCAGGCCTTCTCCCAGTATGGTACCTTTGTCGCCCTGTTTAAGGAAACGGCCTTTTTTTACTTTTTGCGAAATCTTTGTGATCTGGTCTTCAGCTTCAGGCTCAATTCCCATAACCATGGCCGGTTTACTTTTCAGGTTGTTGGCCGCCAGTGCGAACGATTCCATCCGGTCGACAACCAGGGTTACATCTTTTATCCCGGCAATTTGGTTTTTAAGGTCGTCTGACGCCTTAAAACTGTTGTCGAGTGTGCGTTCATCCCAATAAGCTGTGTCTTGCACCTGCAGGTAGCCCGAATAAAATTTCACAGAATTCTCGATCATTTTATCATACGAGCCTTCCTGCATCGATCGCATCCACGATGCCAGCAGAACGCTGAATACGATGGAGGAAATCGCGATGATCGTTCGCCGCCTGTTTCTCCACAGGTTGCGCCAGGCGAGTTTTATATTGGTATTCATATCGTTGTTTTGAGTTCAAAATTAAGTTGGCCACGCTCCTTCGTCGCTCGCAAAATCGTGTGTGCAAATGTTCTATGGCAGGATTTAGCGATGAACAGAGTGACGAAGCTATCTTATCCGTTTCATGTTTTGCTGAGAGAAAAAACTCTCCTTGATATCCACATTAAAATCAATTTTATTGAAGATCATGATCGTTTTGTTGCCTTCTTCATCTGCAGGGATCATTTCCAGGCGTGTCGGCATTACGCGGTCATCCATTTGCTTAATGTCGCTTAGTATTTCGGTGTTAACCAGGTATCCGTCTTCGTCGTAAAATTCGGCTTTCAGCCAGTGTAATTCTTTTTTCGAGATCCACATGATTACTTTTCCCCAAACCACTGCTGCATCGTCGTGGGGAATTAGCTCTATTTTGTAGCAGGTGTAACTTTCCAACTCCTCTTCTCCCAGTAATTTTTGATCATAATCGTCGGCCATCGACGATTCTCTAACCAGGTCGTCGTTTGTAAAATCCGATCCCATCCACGACTGCATCATCATCGATGGCGGAATTTTTATCATGCGTTCGATGTTTGGCACCCAGTTCCACATTTCCTTATCGCGTTTCAGAAAAACCTGGCCTTTTTCTTTAGCCGGGGCGGTGATATAGATGAGTGAATAATCATTTCCCAGTGTCCAGTTCTTCATGGAAACCGTACGCGACCAGCTTGGCCGTTCGATGATCATCGTAAGTTCACCAATGCTCGACGTGCCGCGGAATTTCTCATCGGCCTGCCGAACAATTTCTGAGATATTAATTTCCTGAGATTTTCCTGCGAAGGCACCGACAAGCAGCAGGATTGTAAAAGTTAGTTTATGCCAGTAGTTTGTAGGTAAGTTCATGACTTTGATTTTAATTTGTTTTTATGATTTTCAGACAGCTGTCGATAACTGCTTCTTCCATTTTATCGATTGGGAATACATCAGGTGCGGCTACTATGTACAAAAATGCACCCTCAATCATTGATGCAACAGCCATCAAATCCTTTTCAGGATCTTTGCTGCCACTTGAAACAATGAACTGGTAGAACATAAGAAACAGAGGCTCGGCTTTTTCTTTATACTGTTCGGCAAAAACCACCGAAACCTGTGGTTGTAAGAGTAGTGAGAAAAATAATTTCCAGTAGTGCAGGTTTTCGCGTACCAGCCTGAAATTCTCGCTTATAAAAAATTTGAATTCATCTTCAGTAAGAATGCCGTCCTTATTCAGATCGAGATTATCGTAAATTTCATTAAAACCCTGGTTCATTAGCTCATCCAGGATTTTGTTTTTGCTGTCGAAATAATTGTAGGTGAGTCCTTTTGATATTTTGGCTTTTTTCGCAATCTGACTTATGGATGTGGCGTGGAACCCATTTTCTGCAAATAATTCCAGCGCCGTATCCATGATCAACTGCTTCTTTTGTTTTCTGATATCGTCGATTTGTTCCTGACTCTTTGGCATTTTTTTGTTTTTATGACTGAACGGTCGGTCAAAGTTAAAAAGCAAGTTTCTAAATTCCAAATAATTTTGTATAAAAATGACCAATCGGTCAATTGTAAATTCTGACGTGGTTATTGTAACTTTCGACTAAATGGGTTTTAAATTTTATAGAACCATTCAAAATAAAGGACTTCTGGTGATTTCAAAAGTCAATGCACCAATAGTTGCAATTTGTTATCGATAATCTTATTTCCTTTGGCAACATTAAAGAAATTAAGATCGGACGCGAAACTTTAAACCGTAAAAAACAGTACAGTTAAATTGCAATGAGAATAATTAAAGGACATTCATTCCATATCCCGGTTTTGGGTGTGGGATATTCAATTGATACTCCAATAAATGTTGCACCATTTGGTATTTCATCGGTAATTTCATTAGTCGATGATTCGTTGATGGAGAAGATGCGCGAGTTTTACTGCCACAAATTTGATATGCCTTTTAAGGCCATCTCAAAAAAGGTGGATGACTTTAGAGCTAAACGAATTACTTCGTACCTGAATGTGGTGGAAGAAATCGTTGAACGAAAGTTCGATGAACTAAAAAAATCAGTGTTAAATACCGGTAGTGAACTGGATAAATACCTCGATTTACTACCCGACACATCGTCGTTAAAAAATAAACTGAATTTAGGCGAAAAGGGGAGAAAGACAGCTGAGGATTTTTCGAAACGGGTAAAAGAATTCCTGTTTCCCGGCTCTATCGATGTGAACATCATGACCAAACTCGACCAGGTGAACCAGAAAGACGGAGTAGATTTGCCTATCGAGTATAACGACGCACACGCTGCTTTGCGTGGATTTGCCAACAGTAAGTTAAGTTCTTCGCTGGTTTTGTCAGCTGGAATGAGCCCTCGCTTATACAGCTATATTGAAAACTTTGAAGATTTCTTTCCTGACGAAAAAGGACTGATTAAAAAGAAGATCATATTAAAAGTAAGCGACTTCAGGTCAGCCCTGGTACAGGGAAAAATGCTGGCAGCAAAAGGATTATGGATCAGCGAATACCGTATTGAGTCGGGCGTGAACTGTGGAGGACATGCTTTCCCGACAAATGGTGTTTTGTTCGGTCCAATACTCGAAGAATTCAAACAAAACAGGCAACAATTACTGGATACCTGTTTGGAAGCTTATAAGGCGGCACTCGAGAAAAAATCGCTGCCGCAACCTGCAACTGAACCCGAATTGATCGTTTCAGCGCAAGGTGGAGTCGGCAACAATGAAGAACACAATTTTTTACTCGATTATTACAATATGGACAGCGTGGGGTGGGGATCGCCGTTTATGCTGGTTCCTGAGGTGATTAGTATTGATACGGATACCATGAACCTGTTGGCCAAAGGAAAAGAAAACGACTATTATTTTAGTGGACTGTCGCCGCTGGGTGTGCCTTTTAACAGCATTAAAGGAGCATCGATGAGTGTGCGCCGACTGGAACTGGCTGCCAATGGAAAAGCCGGAACTCCTTGTACAAAGGGATTTTTAAGGTACAATACCGAATACACCGAAAAACCTATTTGTACTTCGTCGCGCGAATACCAGCAAAAGAAACTTGTAGACTTGCAGGCCCTGAATTTGCCGGAAGCCGAATACAAAAAAGCCTACGATAAAATTATTGAACCCGAATGTTTGTGTGTTGGTCTGGGGGCTTCTACCAAAATTTCGAAGGGAATGAAAGTAGCCGAAAGCGAAAAGGTAACGGTTTGTCCGGGACCAAACCTGGCTTATTTTTCAAAAATTACCTCCCTGAAAGAAATGGTAGACCACATTTACGGACGAACAAATATTTTGGATAAAATGCCACGTCCGAATATGTTTATCAAGGAAATGAATATGTACCTGGACATTTTTAAAGAACGGGTGGAGAAATTTCTGAACAACATGGATGACGTGAAAGAAAAACGTAACCTCGAGAAATTTAAAAAGAACCTGTTTGACGGTATCGATTATTATCGAAATCTTTTCGCGGATAAGAAAACCGAAATTCTGGAGGAACTGGATAGTTTAATTAAGAAATATCCGGTGTTAAATAAGGAATTATAGTAAGTATAGCAAGAATAGAAAAACGGAATTCATGAAAGTGGATTCCGTTTTTTATTAGCTATTTTTCCTAAGTTATTCAACGCGGTTCTCTTGCTCGCTAAGCTTGTACAGGTACTCAACTCTAAACTTTAAACCCTGAACTCTGAACTAACTTCACTTCCCTTTCCGCCAGGGTACCACACGTGTCTTGCCCAGCGGGAAAACTCCTTCGCTCACAAACTTGATGTCTTCGATGGAATAGAATGCTTTCGGATTGGTTGTTTTAACGATGTCTTCCACCTTTTTAATTTCCGAGCGTTTAATGATGCTGTAAATGATACTTACATTCTCGCTGCTGCCTTTCGCATTATGGTGCGTGATGCCGTATCCCGCGGCTTTCAGGTTTTCAATTAGTTTGCTGGCCTCTTTTCGGGTGATGATCTGAAGTTTTACTATACCCAGGGCCATTTTCTCTTCAATAATAAGCCCAACATAATTTCCTGCTGCAAACCCAAGTCCATAGGCTATGTAGCAAATCCAGTTGTCGAGGTTCTGAATGATCTTGGTAATAGCAACCAACCAGATCAACACTTCAAAGAAGCCTAGAATCGGTGCCCATATTTTATGGCCTTTCGAGACCATAACAATACGAATGGTGCCGATTGTTACATCCATCACCCGCGAAAAGAATATTAACGCAGGAAGCAGAACATAGGTAAAAAATGAACTGTCGTAAAATGCAGTTTCCATGATTAAAGCGGAATCAGTAATGAACGGTTAATTTTCTTTCGAAAGTACAAATTTATAGCACAAATTTCATTTAAAATTCAGAGGTAAAGTGGAAACGAATGTCTTTAAATTCGTCCTGCGCCATTTGCAGAATAAACGATGAATCGGCCATAAAAACATCGCGGCCGAGTTTGTCTTTGGCCATTTTCTGATGTTTACGCTTCTTAAATTCAGTAAGTACTTTTGTGTCGTTACTTTCTATCCAGCAGGCTTTGTGCATTTGCAGCGGCTCGAAACGGCATTTCGCGTTGTATTCATGCTCCAGTCGGTATTGAATCACTTCGAATTGCAGCTGTCCAACCGTACCTATTATTTTTCGGCCGTTGAATGCGCTGGTAAACAACTGTGCCACACCTTCGTCCATCAATTGGTCGATTCCTTTTGCCAGCTGTTTGGCTTTCATCGGATCGGCATTCTCCACATAACGGAAAAGTTCAGGTGAGAAACTTGGCAATCCTTTGTAGTGGATTTCTTCACCGTCGGTCAGCGTGTCGCCAATAATCAGGTTGCCGGTGTCAGGCACACCGATGATATCTCCCGGGAAAGCTTCTTCCACAATCTCTTTCTGTGAAGCCATAAAAGCCGTTGGACTCGAAATACGGAACGATTTACCCAAACGGACATTGTTGTACATTTTATTTCGTTCGAACCTGCCTGAGCAGATCTTCACAAAGGCAATCCGGCTGCGGTGATTCGGATCGATGTTGGCATGAATTTTAAAAACAAAGCCACTAAAACCGTTTTCGTCTGGTTTAACAACGCGTTCTTCAGCAGTGCTGGGTTGCGGGGTAGGAGCGATCTGCACGAATGAATCGAGCAATTCCTGCACTCCAAAGTTATAAAGCGCACTACCGAAAAATACCGGTGCCAAATCACCGGCGAGGTATTCTTCACTGTTGAATTCAGGATAAATTCCTTCAACCAGTTCCAGCTCTTCGCGCAATACACTGGCATCGTTGCCGATATAATCTTCCAGTTGCGGATCGGAAAGGTCTTCAAATTTTATTCTTTCCTGAATTTCCTGGATATCTGGATTGAAAAGTTTCAGGCTGCGGTTGAAAATGTTGTAAACCCCTTTAAAATCGGGGCCATTGTTTATTGGCCAACTCAGAGGGCGAACCTTAATTTTCAGCTGTTCTTCCACCTCGTCCATTAAGCTGAACGGGTCTTGCGCCGGTCGGTCCATTTTGTTGACAAACACGATAACCGGAGTTTTGCGCATCCGGCAAACATTCATCAATTTTTCGGTTTGCGGCTCCACACCTTTCGCTGCATCAATTACAATAATTACACTGTCAACTGCTGTTAATGTCCTGAAAGTATCTTCCTGAAAATCCTGGTGACCGGGAGTATCAAGAATGTTCACCTTGTAACCGTTGTATTCGAAACCCATTACCGAAGTAGCCACCGAAATACCACGCTGGCGTTCGATTTCCATAAAATCGGAGGTGGCTCCCTTTTTAATTTTGTTGTTTTTTACGGCGCCGGCTACACGAATCGCTCCACCAAAAAGCAGTAACTTCTCAGTTAAAGTTGTTTTCCCGGCATCCGGGTGACTCACAATTCCAAATGTACGTCGGCGTTTTATCTCTTCCAGAAATGTCATTTACAGCTTGTTTTAATGCGGGCGCAAAAGTAGTAATAAAGTTTAATATAATAGAGTTCAGAGTTTAGTGTTCAAAGTTCAGAGTTCAAAGTTTTGTCGGCAGTTGGCAATCCAGACAACAGTTTGCAGTCGCAGTTCTCAGTGACAGGATTTTTGTGGCCGTGGTCAATTAGCAGCTCACCGGCATATTTTAAGTATAGTATGTTGATTTTTCAAATCGAAGATCTTCAATCCTTCAATCCCTCAGTCCTTCCGTCCCTCCGTCCTTCCGTCCTTCAATCCTTCCGTCCCTCAGTCTTTAACCTTCCCGCAATGCTTTTACCTTACCAACCATGAGTGTGATACCAATCCCAAAAATTCCGATTACGGCATAAGAGTACCTCAATCCAAAAGCTTCGGCAATAAAACCAATAAGTGGCGGACCCATCAAAAAACCGAGGAAACTAACGCTTGAAACGGTGGCCAATGCAATTCCAGGTGGTATTTTTTCGTGCTTGCCTGCAGCACTGTAAACGGTGGGTACAATGCTCGATACACCTAGTCCAACCAGCATAAAAGCAATGGTGCTTGAGATCAGATAGGGAAAAATAACGGCGGTGAATAATCCTGCGGAGATCATTACCCCGCAGATCTGCATCAAACGTTTTCTTCCGATTTTACCAATCAGGTAATCAGCTAAAAAGCGACCGCTGGCCATCATAATCATAAAAGAGGTATATCCCAGTGCTACTAGCGATTCGGGTGCTTTTACAACGTCTTTAAAATAGACTCCGCTCCAGTCGAACATGGCACCTTCGCTGGCCATGCTGAAAAATCCGATGATTCCCAGTTGAAGTAGGATGCTGTCGGGTTTCATGATAAATTTTCGTCGCGGTTCTTGTTTTTGGGGAGAAGCATCGGTGCGCATCAGGTGTGGATAGTTGATTCGAACGATCGCCCATACGATTACAATAACACTTACAAAATGCCAAACGGGAGGGACTTTAAAATTGATCATGACCAAACCAATCAATGCGCCGGTAAAACCAGCCAGGCTCCAGCCTCCATGGAACGAAGCCATGATCGGACGTCCATATAGTCGTTCGGCGGCAACACCTTGTGTGTTTACCGAAATGTTACAAAGGTTTCCGGTAACTCCAAACAGGAAAAGCACAATGGCCAACTGCCAGCCGGTTTGTACGAGGCCGATACTGGTCAGTGCAAGCGTGTACAACGGCAATCCAACTTTTAGCACATTGTTGCTTCCAAATCGTGTTACCAGTTTCCCTGAAAAAGGCATCATCAGAAATTGACCGACAGGCAGTGCAAAAAGGATACTACCAAAAGCTCCGTCACTTAAGCTGAGAGCAGTTTTAATATCCGGGATGCGGCTTGCCCACGAGGCAAAAGCCAATCCCATGCTAAAGTAGACCAAAGCAACGGCAAGTCGTGTTCTGCGTTTTCCCGATTGTACACCTTCTTCGATTAAACTTTCAAGTGTGATTCCTGACATATGTGGTTTTTATTTGGCCGCAAAATTAGTAAAAGGCTCACAGTCAGGTTGAGGTGTAGAAAAATAAGCAGTGAATGTTAAGAAATCCGCACTTGAAAGTCTTTTATTGTTGTGCTAATATTTAGTACCTGCTACCCACATTTCGGGATTAATAAGATACTTTTCATTTAATAATTATTGAATGCACGAGGAATTTGGATGCAATCCTGGTTCGTTCCTGCCGATCGTTAATCTTAAATCGTTGATCGATTTTCTTCATTCATTATTTTTTCTTCACCTCGCTCATCACTTTCGAAATGTATGCCCAGTATTCTTTATGAAAACGGACACTCGATTTTCCGATGATGTCGTAATAACTTTTCGGAACATCATCCGGATGAAATTTCCTCGGCTGCATTTCTTCGTATAAAGCCGGTACTTCGGGATGAAACTGAACCGCGAATACGTTTTTGAATTTATTGTGGGCCAGTGCTTCCACTACTTTGCCATCGGGAGACAGGGCAGTAACTGCCAGATCTTTACCGATTTTTTCAGCTGCCTGGTGGTGCGAACTGTAAACACGCGGCGTGTCTTTCTTCTTCACTTTTACGGCTTCGCCAAAAAACGGGTGATTGGTAAACTGAATCGTATGCAGGTTTATTCCCATCAGCTGCTCGTCATCAGCAATTTCCTGCCAGTAATTCCGGTGCAGGTTTTCACGACCAATATTTACTGTTTTTTCAGCAGTTTCGGCACCATAAATTTCTTCAGGAATATCCTGAACCAAGGTGCCGCCGGTAGCAACGTTCATGGTTTGCATGCCCAGGCAAAAACCGGTAACCACATAATCGGGGCGCTCAGATAAATAGGGAATGAAATTTTCATTCTGTGAACCGCCCAATAAGTGAAATAAAAAGCTGGCTTCAAAATAATGCCTTTCAGGATCGGTAACTACAGAGCGGGTATTTTCTTCGCCGTACACCGAAGGCGGAATATCGGGGCCTCCGAAGAAAATAACACCGATAGAAATATCGAATACTTTTTTAAGCTGAGCCGAAATTTCGTTGTTGCGGAACAATTCATCTTCGCTTAAATCGCCCTTTATTTCCTGCAGGAAGAAGTTCTTTAGCTTGTTTTCTTCAATGTATGCTTTTGTCTCGCTGAAATCGTAATTCTGATCTTCAAAATAAACACCCACAAATTTTACCTTGTTCTTTTTTACCTCAAAAATGTCGTTGCCGGTGAGGTACTGAATGGTTTTTACGCGTGCGACGGTCGGGTCGCATAAAATGATGTAACGTTTTGAATGATCGAAATCGGTATCAAAAAAGTTTTGCGAAAATGCAGTAAGTACAAATACGAATAAGAATAGAGTGGTAAGCAGCTTTTTCATAAACAGTGGTTTTAACAGTCCTTCAAATATAAAGAATGTTCCACAAAATCACTCAGGCCCAAACTCCAAATTAATCATAATGAAACATGAAAGGAGTCGTTAAACTTTGTACATTTGTGCAAACAACAAAATACAATGCTATGAAATTCAATTTTAAGTCTTCGTACATCATAATCGGTGTTATCGCTTTAATCGTTTTGCTGCTTTTTGGTGGCCGTATGTTCCTGATCATCGAGGCTGGTGAGCGCGGAGTGATTTTCCGACCCTACACCACCGGTCTGGACAAGGAAAATATTTATGGTGAAGGATTCCACGTGATTGCACCCTGGAACGAAATGTACGTTTACAGTGTTCGCGAACAACAGCGTGAAGAAACCATGGATGTGCTCGATAAAAATGGTCTGTCGATAAATACCGATGTAACCGTTCGTTTTAATCCGAGTTACGATAAAATCGGATATTTGCACGAGCAGTTTGGGGTGAATTTTGTAAACGTACTGGTTATTCCCGAAGTGCGCTCATCGGTTCGTCAGGTAGCCGGTCGTTATACTGCCGAAGAAATCTATTCAACCAAAAGGGCAGAGGTAGAACAGGCCATAATTACTGAAACTAAACAAACTTTGGGCGAAAACTACATTGCAATGAAAGCTTTGTTGATTCGTTCGATTAATCTGCCGCCGCAAATTAAGGGCGCCATTGAAAACAAACTTCAGCAGGAACAGGAATCGCTGGCTTACGAATACCGTCTGACAAAAGAAACCGCTGAAGCCGAACGTCGCCGGATTGAAGCAGAAGGTATTGCTAATTATAACCGTATTATCAATGCGAGTTTGACCGATAATATTCTGAAACAACGTGGTATTGAAGCAACTACTTCGCTGGCTGAATCGCCAAATACAAAAGTGATTGTTATTGGCAGCGGTGAAGATGGTTTACCATTGATACTGGGAGGAAACTAATATTTGACCGAACAATACAGAAGGCTGGTTTACACCGGCCTTTTTATTTAAAAGAAGGAGTGCCTCGATTTACCCCCTGTCGCTTCTTCGGCGCTCCTGTCCTCCGTCAGCTGACGGAGACAATCGGAACAAAGTTACGATAGGGGGTGATTGAAACAACAGAGAAGCTAATTTAAGTATGCAAAAAATCAGAAATCCCTGGAAAGATCCCAAAAACATAGGCGATTACAATTGCTTCGCCTGTTCGCCCTACAACGAATCGGGATTGCAACTTGAGTTTTGGGAAGATGGTGATGAAATTATCAGCAAGTGGGACCCTTTAAAAATGTATGAAGGCTGGATCGGCGTGCTGCATGGCGGAATTCAGGCCACTCTGCTCGACGAGATCGGTGGCTGGGTAGTCATGCTAAAACTGGGAACCACGGGCGTCACCAGCGAAATGCAGGTGAAGTACCTTAAACCGGTGCAGATCTCCGGTGGCGAACTTACAGTTCGCGGGAAACTGGAATCGGTAGATGGCCGTATTGCAACAATCTCTGCTTCATTGTTTAACGCTTATGGAGTGGAATGTGCAAGCGCAACATTATCCTACTTCGTATTTCCTGAGAAAATAGCAAAAGCCCGCTACCACTTCCCCGGGAAAGAAGCGTTTTACTACAGCGATAAGAACTAATTAGGTTTAGCCGATGCAGGGAAATGTATGTAATAATGAGATGTTAGTCGTCGAGGTCGTCGTATTCTGATGAGTTATCTGTTAAATCTTCGTCTTCAAAATCGTCGTAAATGGAAAACCTGTGCTTTGAAGAACCTTTTTCTTTTGGTGAAGAAACGCGTTTGTGTTTCCTGTCAAATCTGTCAAGATCAGAGAATTCTCTCTTTTTTACATTCTTTTTCATCACATTTAAAACTAAGACTTTTCATTTTTTCGATGAAGCAAATTTCCGCTTGCGCGGTCTTCGATTCATTAGCCCATTATTCAAAATTAGATTCAGATATTAATTTGTATTTTAGGGCAAAATAGGAAAAAAATTAATTTGAAAAAATACCATAGCAGTTAAAAAGAAGTTTTTATTTAAAAATTGTAACCAGTTAGTAATGAGATACCCAAAGCTTTTATTCTCAGTAGTTGTTTTTTTAGGCCTGTCGCTAACAGCAGTCGCACAGAACAACAAACGCGTTGAAAAGCTGTTCGAAGAAGCACGAAGTTTGTATTCAGCGGATAACTACAGCAAGTCGTTAGAAATTTGTGAGGATATTCTCAGGCTTGATCCCGATAATGCAAATACCCATTTGCTGATGGCCGAAATGTATAAGGATATGGATTCTACACGGCTCGAAATCAGTCACCTGACCAAGGCACAAAAGAACAGCACCAATCCGCTGATCGATTTCCGTTTAGGCGAGGCTTTTTACAAACTCGGAATGTACTCGGAAGCGCTGAGTTTTTACGACAAATACAAGGAGAATAAAACCATCCCGGAGAAACGGCAGTTTTTACTGGCCTGCAAAATAGCCAGCTGCAAATTTGCCTTAAATTCGATAGCCAACCCGGTTGATTTTGAGCCGAATAACCTGGGTGATAACATTAACAGCCCAAACGATGAATACTGGCCAACACCAACTTTGGATGGGAAACACCTTGTTTTTACGCGTTTGATGAAAGACTCGGTAACGCGGCCTCAGGAAGACTTTTTTATGGCCGACCTCGATTCACTGCAATGGGAAGCCGAACCGATAAGCGACGTAAACACGCCCGAAAACGAAGGGGCGCAAACCTTGTCGGCTGATTCAAAGATCATGTTTTTTACGGCCTGCAATCGTGAAGAAGGATATGGAAGTTGCGATATTTTCTTTTCTCGTTTTGTAAACGGACAATGGACTACACCTCGCAATGCAGGGGAACCGTTAAATACGCGATCATGGGAAGCCCAGCCTTCTTTGTCGTCAGATAATCATTACCTGTATTTCGCGAGTAACAGACCCGGAGGAAAAGGAAAGAAAGATATCTGGCGCATTGAATTTCTTGGTTTTTCAGAAGCCGGAAATCCGAAATGGGGAAAGCTCGAAAACCTGGAATCGATAAATACCGAAGGCGACGAAATCTCACCTTTTATTCATGCCAATAACCAGAATTTTTATTTTGCTTCCGATTCGCATGTGGGGATGGGAGGTTTCGACCTGTATTCGGCCATGATTGATGAGGATGGAAACATCACGGATTTGAAAAATATGGGCTATCCAATAAATACCTACCGCGATGATATGGGACTGACTATCAGTTCGATTGGTGATGTTGCTTATTTTTCATCTGCCCGGGAGGCTGATCGTGGACTCGACATTTTTTCGTTCAACCTCGACCGAGGATTGCAACCGCAACCGGTTACTTATGTGAAAGCTACGGTTACGAACAGGAAAACGCACGCGCCTATCGCTGCCGATATTGAATTGGTAAACCTGAATTCGAAGTTTGAAAAAAGCCGTATCCAACGTGCCGACGAAAAAGGCGAAGTTATGCTGGCTTTGCCGCTTCGCCGCAATTATGCTTTTAATGTTTCTGAGGATGGTTTTCTTTTTTACTCGCAGTCGATGCAGCTCGCTAATGCCAACGATCTCACAGATCCAATCATTTTAAATATTGAGTTGGAGCCGATAGAACTTGGAGCGCAAATGGAGTTGTACAATATTTACTACGAAACCGATTCGTTCCGTATTTTGCCACAGTCGGAACCGGAATTGCAGAAACTGGTGGAATTCCTGGGTAAAAATCCGGAGCTGAGAGTTGAAATTCAGGGACATACCGACAGTTCGGGTAATCCGGAAAGCAACCTGGAACTTTCGAAGCGCAGGGCAAAATCGGTAGTTGATTACCTTGTTGAACACGCGATTCAGGCAGGTAGACTTAAATCGGAAGGTTATGGCGACACCCGGCCAATTGCAAGTAACGAAACTGCCGATGGGCGAAAACAAAACCGTAGAACTACCATCAAGATCATTGGAAAATAAAACACGATGCCGAGTATTGAGCGTATAAATCACGAATCCGAAATCCCAAAATACAAGCAGGTTGTTGAGTTGATCATTTCTGATATCGAGGCAGGGATCTTTAAAAAAGGCCAGCGTGTTCCGTCGATAAACGAAACGAGTGAAGAGTTGCTACTTTCGCGCGATACGGTTGAAAAAGCCTATGTACACCTGCGGAAAAACGGGATACTTTCGTCGGTTCGGGGAAAGGGTTATTACGTAAACCAGGCGAACCTTCAGAAAAAGCTAAAAGTAGCCCTGGTTTTTAACAAGCTGAGCAACTATAAACGTAACATCTATTATTCGTTCGTGGAAACGATGGGCAGCAAAGCCGGTGTTGATGTGTTTATTTATAACTACAGCATCGATAAGTTTGAAGAGATCATCAACGATCACCTGACGGCATACGACTATTTTGTGATCCTGCCTCAGTTTAACGACGAGAATGACCGTGCTGCAGAAGTGATTCGACGTATTCCTAAAAAGAAGGTCCTGCTGATCGACCGGAACCTGGATGTACTGAATGATTACCCGGTGGTGTATCAGGAATTTGAAAAAGACATTCAAACAGCCCTTGGGAAAGCGCTTCCCTTGATTAGAAAGTATAAAAATATTAACCTGGTTTTTCCGCAAAACGAGTACTATTCAAAAAACATCATACGCGGATTTCATATTTTCTGTCAGGTGAATAATCTTGAATTTTCGGTGATCCATCAGTTTGCCGATGAGGACTTAAAGAAAAGCCAGGCCTATGTTTTGGTTTCCGACGACGACCTGTACCGTTTTATAAAAATCTGCCGGGAGCGAAACTGGAAAACAGGTAAGGATGTTGGGGTAGTGGCTTATAACGACAATCCGGTGAAGGAAATTCTCGAGGATGGAATAACCACCATTACTACAAACCACGACGAAATCGGACGAACTGTTGCCCGTATGATCCTTGATAATGATTTTCGGAGAATTAAAAGTCCGTTTGAATTTATTCAGCGAAAGTCGCTTTAAGCGAAGTTTAGTATTTCAACTCTTCAGGGATGTTCAGCGCCTCAATCGTTTGTTTTTGCAAGGCTTTCAATTCCCGTTGATAATTTACGTTTTGTTCCTCGTTTTCTTTTAATTCAGCAAGAATTTCAAGTGCAAAATTGGTTTCTCCGTTTGCATTCCAGTCGTGTTGTAATGCCTGGTTTTTATGATTTCCAAAGCGCAATTCCATTTTGTGTCGGTTCCATTTCGAATGAATATCTGTGCTGTTGTCGATCAGTATTTTATTGTTGGTCAGATTCCTGATCTGAAAAACACCCATCTGGAATTTCATTTGCTTGTAGGCTTCCTTTTGTTCTTTTTTGCTCGACATAAAGTGTTGTTATTTAAGATATGTGTTCTGCGAATTACAAAGTAAGTATAAAGGTGTTAATTGTTTCCTTATAACAGGCAAAGTAATTAGTGCTGATTTTCCAGCAGACCTATTATTATGGTAACATAATAATTTCGCGGATTTCCGGGGTAATAATAGCGCGGCGGAACACCGTTAAACGACGGAGCATTTACCGCCAGCATCGATGCGTAGTGAATATCGAAAATATTCTGAACACCACCTTTCAACCCGATTTCAAACTCACCGATACTTCCTTTAAACTGCATTTCTAAATTAGTGATTCCAAAGGCATCGGAGAATTCGCTGTTGGTATCGTTCACCGGCATTTCCCCATTAAAATGGTACCAGGCTTTTATATCGAAATTCTTACTCGGATAAAAATGTGCCGAAACCGACATCATTTCTTTGGCTGTTCCGGGCAGCAGGTTGCCTGAATAATCTTTGCCGAGATCAACAAAATCCTGAAAATGATAGTTCGCCAGAGTGGCATTGGCTGCCAACGACAACAAAGTATTTCCATTTAAGGTTATAGCTCTCCAGTCGAGTTCAGCTTCAAAACCGGGGTGTAGCGATCGACCGGCGTTAACCCCGATGTAGGCATCTTCTCCGGTGCGGCGGGCAACCAGCAGGTCTTTGATGTAAATGCGGTAATAACTTGCCGACAGCTGTAGTCGTTTTGCGATTATTGAACGTATTCCGGCTTCAAAGTTCCAGCCTGTTTCGGGCTTTATATCCGGATTTACTTCGCCTTCGGGAAGCAAGGTTTCCTGAAAGGATGGTGTTGAGAAACCGTGACTAACATTCCAGAAAACAGAAGTATTTCGCGATAAGAGCACATTCATTCCAATTCGCGGCGAAATTACCGGTTTGTAACTACGCTCTCCTGATTGGTCTCCGTTATCGGTATAGTGGTCTTTGTAATCGAAGCGGGTGAGGTTGCCGTTAACACCTGTTGAGAAAAACACTTTTTCCTTAAAATTTGCCTCCATTTGAACGAACAGGTTTTCGTACTGGCGTTTCTCGTTATTGTCCGAAATCAGGCTGCCATTGTCGTTGTCCGATGTACTCCAGTCGTAATTTTCACGGAACATCTCAAAACCGGTGGTAAATACAAAACGAGAATTGTCTGACTCCAGTATTTTCTGGGCTTCGGCACGCCATGCCAGATAATCCGACGATTCTTCCAGGAAGTTGAACGGTCGCTTCTCTTCCAGCTTTTTTAAACTGCCGACTACCGAAACCGAAATTTTCCCGTCGTTGGTAGTAAATCGGTTCAGCGAAACACCCATTTGGGCTTTCGAATATTGTTCATATCCATTTACACCTTGCCAGTTTGCCGCTGCACTGCTCGGATCGTTATCAAATGTTTCCTTATCGAGCGAACTCGGAATGAAAGCCTTCATGCTGGTGGTATTCAGCAAAACCTGCAGATTGGTTTTTTCTGAAATTGAATAGGTATTATTTAGCAAGAGATTGCCACGTTTGGTGTTGTTATTGTCGCGGTAGCCATCGCTGTTGAGGTACGAACCCAGCGCAAATACCTTGTACTTTCCGCTGTTAACGCCGGCCGACAAAGTGTTTTTAAACGTTCCGAATGAAGCCACCGTACTTCGGTTTTGTACAAAATTTTTAACGACCGTTTTAGGGTGAAAAAGAATGACACCTGCAAGACCGGCACCGTAGAGGCTTGAAGCTGGACCTTTAATTACCTCAATACGTTTAATGGCCGTGTTTTCGAGGTCTTCGAGCGTGGTTTCACCATCGCCTGCAGTTAGCGGAATCTCTCCAAAATAGGCCTTGATTTTATTGGTGCCGTAAGGTGTTCTCGAACCAATCCCGCGAATGGTCAGCCGGTTAGTGTTCAGCGTGCCATGGTGCATTAAAACACCCGGAATTTGGTTCAGTGCATCAACGGGAGTAAGTGCATCGCCACTTTCGAGTTTTTCGCTGAGAACGAGGTTGATGGGAGCAGGGGTATTAAAAACATTATATGGCGAACGAAAAGCTGTTACGGTAATTTCTTCGAGTGGATCGTTTACTACGGTGGTATCCTGAAGGGGAAACGGGATTTGTGCAAAACTGCGAACAGGAGCCAGACTCGCCAGCATCAGCAGAAAGGTTAGTAGTTGGTAAGCAAATTTCATTTGTTTCTTTGTTTGCCGTTTCCTGTGCTAATGTACGAAAACTAAATAAATGAGTTCTTCAGCTTGTTGCATTATGTTTTATCAGCAAAACATAATTAACATCAAACTTATGGTGCCTTATTTTCTGCTATTCTGAATTCTACGATCCTTCTGATAAGGTGGACAGGAAGCGGATTGGAAACCGGGAACTGCACTGAACCTTTTCCCTGTTTGTAACCGGCAAGCTCTTTTGCAAATTCGTTATGACCACTGGGGGTGGCATAAAAACCTATGTGATTTTTATAGCCCGCAAAATACACCAGTGGTTTTCCGTTTAGTTTGTAAGCTGACATTCCATACGAAATACTTTCAACAGCATCGGGTGCTGTTTCTAAAATAAGCTTTCTCATTTCTTTCAGGAGTTGCTGAATATTGACAGGAAACCCTGCGATGTATTGATCTACTGCGTTCATGTTTCAATTTACATACATTTTTTTGAAAAACTAAAAAGCCTGTTTCAAATGCGAAACAGGCTCATTTATGTAATATCTGAATTGGATTAGTCCATGCTATCCAGTAAGGCATCTCTTTCTTTCAGGAACTCTGAAAGGCGTTCGATCGGATCGCGGGTGATGGCCACACGACCAGAGCGGATAAACTGCATTACCTTAAACTTATTGAGCTCTTCGAACAAGGCCTGAGTTTCTTCTTTATGGCCTGTTTTCTCGATCACCACATAGTTTTTTGTAATCTCCAGAATACGAGCGCCTGCATTTCGAACCATATTTTCAATATCGTCGCTCTCGTAGATCGGCTCGATCGGTACTTTATAGAGCGCGATTTCCTGGTACACCATTTCATCGTTGGTGTGGTAAAATGCTTTCAGAATATCGATCTGTTTTTCGAGCTGACCAACAACTTTTTTCACTTGCGCTTCCGTTTCCTGAATCACAATGGTGAATTTGAAAATACCCTTAATAGCAGATTCTGATACAGTTAAACTTTCGATATTTATTTTACGACGAGTAAACATTATCGTAATTCTTGCCAGCAAACCAATGTGGTTCTCGGAATATACTGTTACAATAAATTCTTTTTTCATTTTTCTTTTTTTAAGCGTTCCAGGTTAAATTATGGTTCAAGTAATACGTCGGAAACCGAAGCTCCGGTTGGTACCATCGGGAATACATTGTCCTCTTTTTCGATAACAACCTCCAGCAAATACGGACCGTCGTGGTCTATCATCTTCTGAACACCGGCATCAAGGTCTTCGCGTTTTTCCACTTTGTGGCCTTCAATTCCAAAACCTTTGCCGATCATGATAAAATCGGGGTTTTGCAACTCGGTAAACGAATAGCGTTTATCGAAGAACAATTGCTGCCACTGGCGCACCATCCCAAGGAAGTTGTTGTTAAGAACAATAATTTTAACCGGTAGTTTATTTTGTGCAATGGTACCCAATTCCTGGATGGTCATTTGGAAACCACCATCGCCAATTACTGCAATAATTGTCCGGTCAGGCGCTCCAAGTTGTGCCCCCATACTGGCTGGCAGGCAAAATCCCATGGTTCCCAGACCTCCGGAAGTAACATTGCTACGCGATGTTTTAAATTTGAAGTAGCGCTGTGCAACCATCTGGTGCTGACCCACGTCGGTAACCAGAATGGCATCGTGGTTGGTTTTTTCAGAAGCCAGGCGAATTACTTCACCCATAGTCAATCCGGGTTTGGTAGGATGAAGGTCTTTATCGATCACTTTTTCCTTTTCAATTGCCATGCACTTGTTGAATTCACCCAGCCATTCACTGTGCTGGTTTTCCTTCACATTGGCCGTAAGCATTTTCAGGGATTTCTTCGCATCGCCCACAACTCTTACGTCGGTTTTTACGATCTTATCTACTTCTGCCGGATCAATCTCGAGATGAATGATCTTGGCCTTTTTTGCATATTCACTTACTTTTCCGGTCACACGGTCGTCGAAACGCATTCCAACGGCGATGATCAGATCGGCTTCGTTTGTGAGCAGGTTCGGACCGTAATTTCCGTGCATTCCCAACATACCAACATTTTGTGGATGATCGGTAGGTAAAGCTGAAAGTCCCATGATGGTCCATGCAGCAGGAATGCCGGTTTTTTCAACAAATGCTTTTAACTCTTCTTCGGCACGACCAATAATAATACCGTGACCGAAAAGCAACAAAGGCTTTTTCGCGGCATCGATCAATTCGGCAGCAGCTTTTACCTGATGCGGATCAACCGGTGTTTCAGGAAGATAGGAGCGTATTTTTGTACATTTCTTGTATTCAAAATCAAGTTCGCCAAACTGCGCATCTTTCGTTAAATCGATGAGCACAGGTCCCGGACGTCCGGAATTGGCAATGTAAAAGGCCTGAGCAATTGCTTCAGGAATTTCTTCGGGTGTAGTAACCTGGTAGTTCCATTTAGTTACCGTAATCGACATCCCAACAATATCCGATTCCTGGAAAGCATCGGTACCTAGCAATGGCGAGGCCACCTGTCCGGTAATACAGACTAATGGTGTGGAATCAATCATGGCGTCGGCAATACCTGTCATCAGGTTAGTTGCACCCGGGCCTGAAGTTGCAAAGCAGACACCGGGTTTCCCTGTGACTCTTGCATAGCCCTGAGCTCCATGGATGGCTCCCTGCTCGTGGCGGGTTAGAATGTGTTTTACATTTTGATCGAAATCGTACAAAGCATCGTAAACAGGCATAATTGCGCCTCCCGGATACCCAAAAATGGTATCAACTCCTTCTTCCAGTAATGAAAGGATCAATGCTTGCGAACCGGTAACTTTTTTAGCTGTCATACTGTTTGATTTTATCTGCCATAACAGGCTATGTCTATATTTTGTTTTTCAATGTTAGTTCTAATCTATTAATCTTATTGCTCCAAGATCGGCTGAAGAAACCAGACTGGCGTAGGCTTTCAGTGCCTTCGACACGTTTCGCTCACGTGCACCGGGTTTCCATGCTTTATCACCTTTTGCGTCTTCGGCTTTCCGGCGGTTTGCCAGTTCTTCATCCGAAATCAACAGGTTGATAGAACGTGCCGAAATATCAATCTCAATTTTATCGTTGTTTTGTATCAATCCGATGGCTCCGCCTCCTGCAGCTTCGGGTGAAACATGTCCGATAGAAAGACCCGAAGTTCCTCCCGAGAAACGTCCGTCGGTGATCAGGGCACAATCTTTATCCAACTGCATCGATTTCAGGTACGAAGTGGGGTAGAGCATTTCCTGCATTCCCGGACCACCTTTCGGGCCTTCGTAACGAATAACGATAACATCTCCTTTTTGTACGGTATCGCCTAAAATGCCATTTACTGCATCATCCTGCGAATCGAAAACTTTAGCTGTTCCTGTGAATTTGAAAATGGAGGAATCCACTCCTGCTGTTTTTACAATACAGCCTTTTTCAGCGATATTTCCAAAAAGAATAGCCAGTCCTCCATCTTTGTTGTAGGCATGCTCCATATCGCGGATGCAACCTTTTTCGCGGTCGGTATCCAGTTCCTTGTATTGGCTTTCCTGCGATCCCATTACCAGGTTTCTGCCTCCGCCGGGAGCCGATTTAAATCTTCTGATGGCATCATCGCTAACCGTTTCACTCATTAAATCATATTCCGCAATTGCTTCAGCCAGTGTTTTGCCATCAATCCGGTTAACGGCGGTCTCAAGCAATCCACCGCGATTAAGCTCGGCCAGAATGGATAAAATACCTCCGGCACGGTTTACATCCTGAATGTGGTAATGAGAATTCGGAGCTACCTTACAAAGGTTAGGTGTTTGGCGCGAAAGCTTGTCGATGTCGCTCATGGTGAAATCAACGCCTGCTTCGTGTGCTATGGCCAGCAGGTGAAGAACCGTGTTGGTCGATCCGCCCATGGCAATGTCCAGCTTCATGGCATTGAGGAAAGCATCGCGGGTAGCGATACTTCTTGGAAGCACGCGGTCGTCGCCTTCGTAATAATACGTTTTTGTTGCCGTAACAATTTTCTCAACTGATTCCTCAAACAAACGTTTTCTGTTGCCGTGAGTAGCAACAATTGTTCCGTTGCCGGGAAGCGCTAGACCGATGGCTTCTGCCAGACAGTTCATTGAATTGGCAGTGAACATTCCTGAACACGAGCCACAGGTAGGGCAGGCGTTCTGTTCAACACGGGTAAGGTATTCGTCAGAAACATTTGTGTCGGCGGCCATTACCATGGCATCTACCAGGTCGAGGTACTTGTCGTCCACTTCACCGGCTTCCATCGGTCCGCCCGAAACAAATACTGCCGGAATGTTTAAACGCATGGCGCCCATCAACATTCCGGGTGTAATTTTATCGCAGTTCGAAATGCAGATCATCGCATCCACCTTGTGTGCATTGCACATATATTCAACACTGTCGGCAATTACATCGCGCGAAGGCAGTGAGTACAACATACCGTCGTGCCCCATGGCAATACCATCGTCTACTGCAATGGTGTTGAACTCGGCGGCGAAATAACCGTGTTTTTCTATCAGGCCTTTCAGGTATTGACCAATTTCGTGGAGGTGTGCGTGTCCGGGTACAAATTGTGTAAATGAGTTTACAATCGCAATTATCGGTTTACCAAATTGCTCTTCTTTTACGCCATTTGCTCTCCAAAGGCTTCTTGCTCCAGCCATTCGGCGACCTTTTGTTGTGGTATCGCTTCTTAATGGAATCTGCATACTATTTTGTCTTTTACTGTCGGTTTAAATATTAAAAAAGCCTTTCTCTTTTTTGAGAAAGGCTTGTAAATATCGTTCAATTTATAACATGATCTAACCTTCCTCAGAAAATCCAAGAATGACAACCAGAAGGACTAGAATGTTATTAATTACTCTCATCGTATAATTTTGACTTCGGAAACAAATGTAGAAATTATAATTAATAAGCAAAACGATTTGAAATTAAAAAATAGCTTTTTATACGAAATTTAAAGTTTAGCATGATATTTAGCACGGATTGATAACCGATATGCCAAAGCAATTTTATACTTAATTATACGCGTAAATATTTGGTTAATACAATTTTCAACTTTTACTTTATACAAAATCTAAACTTATGAGCATTCGCGGGTTCTACATACTTGTGATTAGTAGTATTTTTTTATGGAGTTGCACGGGAACACCCGGCGATGACCTGAAAAGTACAGAAACACTGCCCCATATAAAGCCGGATTACACCGCATTAACAATACCTTTCAATATTGCTCCTTTAAATTTTAAGGTGGTGGATGAAAATGAAGCCTGCGTGGTAAAAGTTGTTGGAGCGGATGACCAAGGTTTTACCGTTCAAAGTAAAAACAGCATCATTCAGTTTCCCGAGCGAAAGTGGAAAAAGCTACTAAGCGAAAACAAGGGAAAAGAAATTTCGTTTCAGGTATTCGTAAAGCAAAGCGGAAAGTGGTTAAAATTGAAAAGTTTTAGCAACCAGGTTTCTGCGCAGGAAATCGATCCGTATTTGTATTATCGCTTGTTGTACCCCGGTTACGAAAGCTGGACCGAGATCAGCATTGTTGAGCGAAGTTTGGATAGTTTTAAAGAAAAGGTGGTGATCGAGAACAATGTGGTGGGGCAGAACTGCGTCAATTGCCACGCCTTTAACAACCAGAACTCCGATGATTTCATGTTTCACATGCGTGGAAACCTGGGTGGCACCTATTTTGCCGACGGTGACGATTTAAAAAAGGTAAACCTGAAAACGCCTGAAATGCAAAACGGCGCAACTTACCCGCGCTGGCATCCTTCGGGCAAATTTGTGGCTTTTTCATCGAATAAAGTCGTGCAGCAATTTCATTCAATGGACAATAAAAAGATCGAGGTTTCCGATCTTAATTCTTCGCTGGTGATGTACGATGTGGCTAAGAATGAAATGATGCAGGTGCCTGTTGATCCCGACAAGCAATTTATGGATACCTATCCCGAATGGTCGCCCGATGGTCGCTATCTGTACTTCTGCCGTGCAAAACAGATTGCTGAAGACTATGATTATCAGGATACAAAATACAACCTGTGCCGTGCCGAATTTGATCCCGAAACAAGATCGTTTAATGCACCTGAGCTGGTTTTTGATGCTGAAGCGATAGGCAAAAGCGTTTCCTTTCCAAGGATTTCGCCAAAGGGTGATGTACTTGTTTTCACCTTGCACGATTATGGTTGTTTTTCAATCTGGCATAAGGAAGCCGATTTGTACAGTATTGATCTTGCCGATTTTCAGGTTACAAAGTGTGAAGGAAACAGCGATTTTACCGAAAGCTATCACAGCTGGTCGACCAACAGCAGCTGGCTGGTGTTTAGCAGTAAACGTGACGACGGTTTAACTGCTCGTCCTTACATTTCGTTTGTTGATGAAAACGGAAATACCTCGAAACCTTTTATTCTGCCTCAGAAAGATCCGGAATTTTACGACGAATTTATAAAGACCTTTAATATTCCCGAATTTGCAACTGCCGATGTACATTTCAAACCCGGAAAGTTGAGAAGCACTGCCAATAAACAGGCGGTTCAGGCAAGTTGGGCAACGAACTAAAAATGACGCAATGAATTCAGTTGAACAAAAAAACAAACTGCTTTTTCGATTCTTTCCTTACCTGCTTTTGTTCCTGTTTGGAACCTTTTTTCTGTATCGCTTTACCGATTACATTTTTTTCTACCAGGAAAAATCATCCTTGTTCCTGGTTTCATTACCGTATTTAATCGATCACCTTCATTATCCGGGAGGATTTCTGGAGTATTTGGGAACACTTCAGACCAGTTTCTATTATTATCCAATTATTGGGGCTGTTCTGGTAAGTATCGAAGTTTGTGGAATTGTATTGCTACTGCAAAGTTTCGCCGAAAAGCCGGATCGAAGTCGGTTTGTTCTGGTGCCGTTTGTTGTTGGTGCTGCCATATTTTTAATGCAAACCAACTACCAGTACCAGGCTTTAAATACATTGGGAATCTTATTTCAGTTGATTTTGTATCGTGTAATCACGCCATTCAAACCTAAATTTCAGTGGATTTCTGTGGTGCTACTTCCACTGGCTTATTTTCTTTTTGGCAGCTTTTCTTTTTTGCTGCTCGGGATGATGACCTTGTTTTTTATCCTGGAGAAAAGTTGGTTAAAATTACTGGTAAGCTGGTTGGCTGTTGCTGTATTTTTTGTGTTTGGCAGCCGGCTTTTGTTTTACCAAACTACCGAATCATTGTTTGTTGCGCCGCTGGAAACAGTAGGAATTGGAGGACAAGTCAAGCTTTTTTCAGCAACGGCTTTGCTAATTCTGTTTGTTCCACTCCTTTCGAAACTGAAATTAAAAGTATTTGATCGGCTTAGAATAAAGAAAAATCACCTTAATCAGTTCACTCCATACATTATTCTTTTGGTGTTGGCTGTTTTGGTTTTTAATCGAGTTGATGAAAAGAACCGTGACTATTTTCAGGCCGAAAAACTGTTTTACGCGCAGCAATACGATGAGCTGATTCGTTTTAACCAACGTTTCCCAACCAACAACAAACTCACCTTGTTTCTGAACAATGTTGCTCTGGCCGAAACCGGCAAACTGGCTGATTCTTTTTTTCGTTTCAGGCAAAGCCCCGATGGAAGCACACTTTTTTTGAATTGGGAGATAATCAGCGAAATATTGAAACGCGGCGGATTTTATTACTATGCCACCGGAATGGTTAACGAGGCTCAGCGGTGGGCCTACGAATATATGGTGATGCAAGGAAATACGCCGGAATCGCTTACGATGATGATTAAAACCGAGCTGATAAAAGGCAATTACAAAACAGCAGAGAAATACATTTCAATACTGGAGAAGTCGCTGTTTTATAAGAAACGAGCACAGGATCTTCGAAAGTTCCTGAACGATGATCAGGCAGTATTGGCCGATAAGGATCTTGGCGAAAAAAGGCGGTTGGATACGAAACTTGATTTTTTTGTGCAAAGCGATAAACCGTGGGTAAACCTCCTGCCGGTTTTACAATCCGACTCAACAAATAGAATTGCTTTGGAATACGAACTGGCCTGGTTAATGCTTCAAAAAGATATGAAAGGCATTGTAGCACTGCTTCCTGCAATGGAAAAGGCAGGTTACACCAAAATTCCCAAAAATGTGGAAGAGGCAGTTGTAACCTATAAATTACTTCGGGTAGGAGAGCTGCCTGAATTAACAAGGCTTCAAATCAATCCGCAAACCGAACAACGGTTTCAACGGTACTACCAGCTTTTTCAGCAAAACCAGGGGAATAAGCAAAAAGCACAAAATGCGTTACGAGAGTTTGCTGATACATACTGGTATTATGTATTTTTTGATTGATTGTTGCTGTTAAATGTAGTGTTTAAAGCTGCAATGCATATTGCCCGGCCATTACGAAAATTGTATTTTGTGCAGCATCAAAAGCTTCGGTTCCGTGATTTATTGTTCCCAGTTCAACTATCGATTTTATAATGTGATTTTGCTGCATACTGTCGAGCAGGGGCTGATAATCGTCGAAGAACATTACTCTTGAAGTTGCAAAAGTTGGACCTTCAGCTGCGTAATCACCTGACTCTCCGTTTCTGAGGTCTTGCTTTATTTTAAGTTCGTTTAGTAAATCGAGCTTTTGTTGTTTGGTAGCACTTTTGAGAAAAACTTCCTGGGCCAAAACAACTTCAAGGTTGTAGGTATAGAAATTAAAACCACCGTGCTGAATCGACAGCAGATTGCGGTTGTAATGTATTGTATCAATCGAAATATATTTGGCAATAAGGTTCTCAAGTGCATCTTCCCGACTTTCAAGTTCAGGGAAACCATGGCTTCTTTTAACCATATCGTAACCACTTTGCAAACCACAGCAACCTGCCATTTGAATATACAGACTCGGAAAGTTGTAGGAAACGGCATCCACCAGATCTTTTGTTTCCATACACGGCCAGTATAACTCCGGGATCTTCCCGGGAATGGTATCCTTAAAATGTCCGGTGGCGTAGAAGTCGCACGGTTCCATTTCAGGTTCTGTTTCCTCCGGTTCCGTACAGGAAAACAGTCCGATCAGTAAAAAGAAAAGGGGGAAACAGTATTTCATAGTAAAGTTGAATTAGTAGATCATAGGTACTAATTTGCCTAAAAAACTATTCGCTTTTAGGAATTAAGCTTTCATCCTTTTTAAATAGGAGCATGAAAGCAATTAAGAGGACGGCTGAGCTTACTGTGATTATTCCCCAAATGGCATCCCAGTTGTAGCCACCATTGGTTTTGTAAAAGTCGATGATTTTGGCACAAATAAAATTCCCTACCAGCAGACCTGCGCCAAAAGTCACCAGGAAAATAAAGCCCTGTGCCTGCGATTTTAATTCAGCCGGTGCCTTTTTATCGATGTAAATCTGGCCACCAACATAAAAGAAACCGAAGATCAGTCCGTGAATCAAAATACCGATGTAATACATCCAGCTTTGGCTGATCACTCCTCCGGTGAAGAATGAAAAGTAGCGAATGAACAGGGCAACCAATCCGAAGATCATCACTTTGCGTAGTCCAAATTTTTTGATTGCAGGCGGCACTAAAAGCAAAAATCCCATTTCGGCTAAAACTCCCCAGTTCATGGTAACCGATATGTATTTGGTTTTTATGTGGAGTAAAAATTCGGAAAAAAAGGAAAAGTACATGGCAAAAGGGATCATCGATAAGAAGGAGAAAACGATAAAAACCGCAAAATTGCGATCCTTCATCAATTCTACCGATCTTAATCCGAATGCATCAATGAGTGAACCTTTTTGTCCTTTGGCGGGTGGGGGAGTATTGGGCAAAGTGAGGTTGGTTGCAATGGCAACCAGGCTTACTCCGGCACCGCAATAAAATGGCAGGTTTGTGCCGTCGAAATCAAGTTGAAGTAATTGAATAAAAATAACACTGAAAATACCCGAAGCTACCCAACCTATCGAACCAAAAATCCTGACTTTTGGAAATTGTTCCGAATCGAGATGAGCCATGGCGATGGAACTGGTAAGGCTCCAGCTTGGCATGTATCCTAACATGGCAATTACCAGGCAGATAAACAGAAAATCGGTATTATTGGTAGTTCCGGCCAGAAAGAGCATTACAGCATTAATGAGGTTGAGCACCGCCAGAACTTTTTGCCCCGCGAAAAAACGGTCGGCGAGCATACCTACAACAGGCGAGAAAATACACCCAATTGCCATGGAGCTTACAATCAATGACTTTTCGAGACTGCTTACCTCAAGGTTGGTAAGGTAGGCGGCCAGAGGTACCCACCAAACAGCATACATCATGTATTGCAAAAATAGCATTACTGAAAGTTTTATTTTGATTGCGCCTGATGTATGTCCCGGGGTAATTGCTCCTTGTTGCATGGTGTAAGTGTTATTGTGTTTTTTACGATATGGTTAGTCGAATATGAAAAAGACCGGCCACTGTGGGCCGATCTTTTTTATTATCCAGCTAAACTAACTATTAATTATACCCCGGATTCTGTTGTAACTGCGGGGCCTTATTTTGTTCTGTTCTCGAAATTGGCAGCCAGTAGTTCACGTCATTCCACGATCGGTTATCAACCACTGTTGAAGTGTCGTAGAACCATTCTGTAGTACCATTTGAATAATGGTAAATTTTAATCGCGTGAACGTCTTTAATGACATCTTCCGCAATCATCCATTTACGAATCATGTACCAACGGTCGCCTTCACCAAAGAATTCAACCTGACGTTCGTGACGGTACCATTCTCTGGCCTGCGCCTGATCGGTGGTCGTTTTATCGGGTAATCCTGCACGGTTACGAATCATATTTAATGCGTTCATACCTTTATCAACTTCTCCAAGTTCAATACAGGCTTCAGCATAATCTAAAATAACCTCTGCATATCTCATTTCAATCCATGCATTTTCGTTATTAAAGTACTGACCAACAGTTGCCGGATCCTGGTACTTTTTAATGTAATAGCCATTCTTGGTTCCGTTCCAGGCTTCAATTGGCCCCTGACGGGTATCCAAACCATTACTGATAATATCGTCCCTGCTGGTACCAACATAATAACCTGTTCTTACTTTATTCTCGGGATCAAGAGGTGCTGCATCATCAGGACGTTGAATCCATGGCGCTCCATCGAAAAACACTGTAGCATAAAAACGTGGTTCACGTCCAACGTATGGGTTAATCTCCGGATCGGCTGCCAATTCAGCAGCTGTTCCTTTTCTAAGAAACTCGTCGCCTGGGCTGTATTTATCCCAAACAAAAGGAGTTCCGTCGGCCATTTCAAACTCACGAACAACAGGTTCGTTCGGGCCGTTATTACCCCAGTTGTGGTACCCGCATGGTCCCCACCAACGGTTTTGAGTGGTGCGGTTACCCTGAGCCTGTAAGTGTTGAACACCCCAAATGGCTTCATCGTTCCATTCACCTTTCTGCGTGAAAATACTAAAGAAGTTCTCGGAGTAAGCCTGAACATCAGCTTCGGTTAATGGTGAAGGTGGATCATTTGTCGTTCCTGTAAGCGCGTAATTACCATATTTGCCATCCATAATTTCTTTGGCAATGGTTTGAGCCTGTGTCAGTAATGTATTCCGGCTATGTGTTTTGAATGAAACCAATGCATCGGAAGAATATCCACCATGCATTAATTCTCCTGTACTCCAACTTAGGATTCTTGATTTTAAAGCGGCGGCGGCTCCTTTTGTGGCACGTCCCTGCTCCATATCGCCTTTCTTTGGAAGCCCTGCAATGGCTTTATCAAGGTCGGCAAGAATAAAATCAAGCGTTTCGTCCAGTGAAGATCTTGTAATTGAAAGGAAATCTTCATCTAATTCATATGGCTTTTCTGCTAATACAACACCACCATACGAGCGCATTAGATTGTGGTAATCGAAAGCGCGGATAAAATAGGCCTCTGCCTTCATTTGCTCGATGAGATCCTTATCAGCAGGCTTTTCAACAGGAACATTATCAACATTGGCAAGAAATACATTAACGTTTTTAATGTTACCGTATAAGTTCCATGTAATCCAGTTAAAACGCCAGTTTCCAAAATGTCCCAATTCGTCGGGGCTCATACTTCCTTTAACAAAGGGGTAACCACCCGGACGGTGAATACATAATGCTTCATCGGTTGCACCAACAAGTAAATCTTCTCGTAAACCTAATAACATATTGTTGTCTACTCCAATAAAATCATAGCATCTTCCTAAATATGCTTTGGTTAGGTTTAAGTCTTCAAAAACAGATTCCTCGTTAAAGGCATCAACAGCCTTTTGGTCGAGAATATCGTCGCATGACGTTGTTGCCAACATAAGCGCCAACATCATTATTGAATATCCTAATATTTTTTTCATGTTCTTCATTTTTCAATAATTCATAATTCACTAAAAGGTAACCTTAACACCAAGAGCAAACGTTTTAACGGCCGGATAGGTTAATGGAGCACCAATTTCCGGGTCGAAGTTTTTCTGAGCGGCATAGATCAGGAAGAGGTTATTTCCTGCAAAAAATACCTGTGCTCTGGAAACTCCAAGATTACCAAAAACACTATTAGGAATAGTATACGTAAGAACGGCATTTTTCAAACGGCAGAATGCCATGTTATCCAAATGGTAGGTACTCATGTTACGGTCGAACGACCAGTACAAGTCGTCTCGGTTGTATGCTCTGGCTACGTCAGTGTTGGTATTGGTTGGTGTCCAACGGTCGTCGAAACTCCACTGTAAATAGTTACCCGCTTCACCACGACGTCCGTCAGAAATGTTCATACGGTAATAAGTTCCCTGACCTTGAGCCAGTACTGATAAGTTCCAGTTTTTGTAAGTCAGGTCCAGCGATAAACCGTACGATACTTCCGGAGCATCGGTTTGGTCAACAAGTATTTTATCGTCACTTGTAATCGCCTTGTCGCCATCAACATCCCTGAAAATTACATCACCAGGCTTTGCTCCGTCCCAGTGAGGATAGTTGTCAACTGCAGCCTGGTCGGCAAAAATGCCAATGGCATCGTACATTAACCATGCTCCGTAAGGGTGACCGGTGCGTTGCTGCCATGGTTCGGCACGTTCGGGTTCATCCATAAATACCACTTCGTTGTGGTTGTAACTGAAGTTACCGCTAACGTTCAATCTCCAGTCTCTGTTGAAATCTTTATGATAACCGGCTTCAATTTCAAAACCACGGTTATCTACCTCGGCAATATTTTCGTCGGGTAATGCCAAACCAGTAAATTGAGGAACCGATGCATCGCGTGATGCCAAGATATCGGAACGTTTACTGTAGAAGAAATCAGCATTTAACGAGAACATGTTATTCAATAACTGCGATTCGAAACCAAGGTTATAAGTGGTTTGTTTTTCCCAGGTAATATTTGGGTTAGCTACTCCTTGCTGTTGTACAACGGTTTCTACAACTTTTCCCGTGCCCATGGTTAAACCTGTTCCAAGCACGTATTTGTTCATAAACTGGAATGGATCACCCGGGTCCATACCCATTTTACCGTAAGAAGCTCTTAACTTAAAATAATTGATGAAGCCAATGTTGTTTTGCCAGAAGTCTTCTTCTGAGGCACGCCATCCTAATAATAATCCAGGGAAATTACCCCAACGGCTATCAGGTGGGAATTTCAGCGAACCATCGCGACGGAACAGCGCTTCAACCAAATATTTTCCTTTGTAGCTGTAGTTGAAACGTCCGATCCACGATTTTCGTGCATAAATACTCATGCTACCCCAGTTATCTTTGTCCTTGTCAGAACCGGCATCGATGGTTTGAACAACATCAGAAATGTAGTACTTACGGAATGCGCCGAAGTTATTCCAGTTCTGGTCAATTTGTTCGTAAGCACCAAATACATTAATTGAATGGTCGCCAAAATCGCGTGCATAGTTAAAGTTTACGTTTGCTAATTTACGTATACTTCTGCGGTAATCTTCTGCAAGCTCCGGCGCAGAATATCCTCTTAATGCAGGAGTTAATTCCATATTTGTAATGAAACCCTCCGAGTCGTACTCTGCTGTATCCCAGTTTTCGGTATAAAGCGTCCAGGGTTTACGGAAACGTTTACGGTACCAGTTTGAAATGTCATAGGTATAATATCCGCTGAGCGTTAAACCTTCGATCATTGGAGGAGTAATGGTTCCTTTAAAGGTAAACTGGTTGATGTAATCCGTTTGGTCATCGGTACCACCTTCAAAAGTTGAAGTTACAACCGGGTTATCACCGTACTCAATATCCGGTCCCGGTAATCCGTTTGGCCAGAACGACCAGCGGGTTGGGAGCAGACGTGTTGCCTGACCGTAAATGGCACCGGCACTTTTGGTTGGATAAAGCTTATGGTTAAGGAAACCTGCATAATCAACCGATGTGGTTAACCAATCAGTAATTGGCATTTCAAGTTTTGCACGCAGGTTGTATTGTTTGTAGTTGGTCGATTCCTGCTCGTAAATCGCTTCTTCGTTTTTGTAACCCAACGAAACATAATAACGCATACCGTTGGTAGTACCGCCGTCGATGCTGAAATTGTGCTTACTGGTTGTTGTCCAATCGGCTACCAAATCGCCCATCCAGTCACTGTTTGGATGTTGCCAGGGGTCCCTGCCACTGTAAAATAACGCGATGTCTTCATCGGTGTAGGTTCTGTTCCTGTTTTCATAATCCTGGTATTCGCTAAGCATGGTAGCATAGTCGCCGGCACTGGTTGCTTTCGGAAGAATTGTTGGGGTCATAAATCCCTGGTAGAACTGATAGTTCAAACGTGGTTTACCGGTCTGACCTTTTTTGGTAGTAACCAGAATTACACCGTTTGCGGCAGTTGCACCATAAATTGCTGCTGATGCATCTTTCAATACCGAAACACTTTCAATGTCAACCGGGTCGATATCGGTTAAAGAACGACCGGGAACTCCATCAACCACCACAAGTGGGGCAGTGTTGGCTTCGTCGTCGCCAAGTGTTGTACGTCCGCGTATTAAAAGCCTGGCATCACTTTGTCCGGGTTCACCTGTTTGCTGAATACCGGTAACTCCCGACATACGGCCTGACAGTGTGTTAGAAACATCGGCAGCCGGAATGGCTTCAATTTGTTCGCCGTTAACAGAAGAAACCGAACCTACTACATTGGCCTTTTTCTGAGTGGCATAACCCACGGCAATAACCTCGTCGAGTCCAATAGCTTCTTCTTCCATTGCAATGTTAAAGGTTGTCATGTTGCCAATGGTCACTTCCTGGGTTTTCATACCAACAAAAGAAAAAACCAGTACTTTGCTATCGGCAGGAACACCGCTAAGGTTAAAATTACCGTCGGCGTCGGTTACGATACCAACAGTAGTCCCCTTAACAATTACAGTAACCCCGGGCAGTGGAGTACCACCGGCATCAGTCACTTTACCCGAAACAGTTTTCTCCTGCGGGGTGCCTGCTTCTGAAGGTTCGCTTTTTTCCGATTCAGCAGGAAAAACAATAACCTGACGATCAATTACACGGTACTCTAACTTGTGCTGTGGAAGAATTTCATCTAAAATTTCTTCAACGCGGGCACCTTCAGTTGTAATTGTAACCTGCTGGTTGTCGTTTACAACGTCGTTGTTATAAACAAATTTAAACTCACTCTGATCAGAGATCGTTTGAAAGACTTCTTTCAGGCTTGCTTTTTTCATTTTCAGGTCGAATTTAACCGACTCTGAATATGTACTTGCCTGAACATTGATTACAATCGCCGTTAGCATTAATAAAACTAATGCAGAGACACGACGAAGTTTGCTTTGCCAACCCCGAATACGAGGCAGCATGTTTTGTTCGTTTAGTTCCATACAGTTAATGGTTTAGTTCATTAAACAAAAAATTAGTAATCACATTTTTGGAAGTAAAGAACTTAATAGCTCTTTACTTCCGATTTAGTTGGTATAGATCCGATATATCATAGCAATCGAAATCTTCTTATTTTGATTTTATAATAAATCCTCCTTCAGTTTTTTCATAAGCGAATGCTTTGGCTTCGCACAGGATTTTTATAATCCGTTCCAAAGGCTCGTTTTCAAATTCCGCCGTGTACCTTAAACGGCCAACAGCAGGGTCTGTGATAAATATTTTTGTTTTAAATCTACGTTCGAGTTTTAGTGCAATGCTAAACAGGTCTTCGTTATACAGGTATAAAATACCTTCTCTCCATTGCGCCGGTTTGCCCAGTGTTGTCCTCAGTACTTCTATCTCTCCGCTTTCAGGCGAGAAAAATGCTTTTTCTCCGGGCTTCATGATGATGCTCTGATGGGCTTTGTTATCGGTAATAAGTTCAACTTTTCCTTCGTATAATGAGATCTCCTGCCGGGCGTGCGGATTCATGGCAGCAATGTTAAACTTGGTTCCCAGAACCTTAGTGCTTAACATCGGTGTTTTTACGATGAATGGCTGATCCGGATTAGGAGCGACTTCGAAATAGGCTTCGCCAAAAAGAATCACTTCGCGTTTATCGCCAATAAATGGCTCGTTGGCCACAATGTATGAAATGGAGTTGAGCCATACCTGGGTGCCATCGCTTAATACCACTTTCTTTTGTTCACCTACATCGCAACGGTATTCGTTTAATGTAGTATGCTGACGAGGCGTTAAAATATAAGCTCCAACCGATACTACTAATAATACAGTAGCAGCAATTCCGAGTCGTTTCCAAAGTTTATTTTCCCGGCCTGAATGATATGTGAAACCAAGCTTTTTTTCGGTTTTCGATATTATATTATGCTGTTTTGTTTGTGGAAAGAAAAATTTCCAGAAGTGTGAAATTTGCTTTTGTCGTTTTTCGGCAGACTTATCTTTTTCCAACTCCTGTTGAAGCTTATTTGCCTCCTCAGGAGAAAGTCCATCGGTTAACTCTTTGGTTATAAGTCTGTAAAACTTGTCGTTTATAGTCATAAGTTGTCGTCTGTAAATTAAGACGCAGATTCGTTGAAATATACCTAGTGGAAAATGAACTTTTTTATAAAAAAAAGGAATAAAAGCTGGCTCGCTTTAAAGGATAGGAAGCTTTTTTGCTTTTCTTATCGATCTCGAGCATTTCGCTAATCTTTTTAACAGCAGCAATTAGATGATTATTTACCGTTTTCTCTGAAATTTCCATGATGGCTGCTATTTCTTTGTGTTTTAGCTCATTGATTTTGGCGAGCGTAAAAGCGAGCTGACATTTGGGTGGTAAACTTTGGATAGCCGCATGTATTCGATCCAGGTCTTCTTCGTCAATCAGATCATCCGACGGTCCGCTAACTTCAAGAAACATAAAATCGTTGTATTCATCAATAAGAACAATTTTATTTCCTTTGGCCGCTCTTAAATGCGATAAACAAGCGTTTTTAACACTAATAAAAAGGTAGGATTTTAAATTTTGGATATTGACAAGCTCTTTTCGCTTGTACCAGATTTTTACAAATACATCGCTCACAATTTCTTCCGACAATTCTTTGTTCCGAAGAAATCCCATGGCAAAATGTAACAACTCATCCGAACACAATTCCATGAGCTGCCTGAATTTCGCCTGGTTGCCCTGGGCAATTAAAAGTTGGTCCTTATGTTCTATAAGCATGAATAGTTTAGTTTAGTTAGTGCTTCCCTTATTGTAAAAGGAACATAGAAACCTTCTAGTTAGTGGTTTAAAGTTAGTAAAGCAAATCAAGATAAAAAATGATTCATGTAGAAATATTTGAAGCAAAAATGAATTAGTTGTTTTCGGATTTAGACAGTAGCCAGAACCAGAAGGTAATGGATTTGGGGTAAGTTCCTTTAGCTGTCGTAGTTATATCGGTTCAGAAAATCCAATCGTTCTGCTACTGTTTTTATCCATTCCCGGGCCATCAGTTCGTGCCCGAAAACAGTTGGATGTACGCCATCCCAAATCCAGTATTCGATAGGAGTATGCTTTGTTGCCTGCTCAAAAACCCCGGGATATTCCACACAAACAGCATCATATTCTTTTGAAATTTTTCGAACAACTTCGGCTCTGTCCTGTGTTTCCTTGTTCCAAAGTTCCCAGTTTTCGTTTCGTTTGCCTACCCGGTAAACAAAAGGAACTCCCAAAACAAACAGTATATCGGGATTTTGTGTCCGGCTCAAATCCAGTAGTCTGCGGTAGCCCGATTCAAATTCGCTCAACGTTTTGGGCTCTCCCAATTGTCGTACAATATCACCCACATCATTAATGCCCACTAACAGACTTAAAACATCCGGTTTTAAATCCATCGTATCGTTTTGCCATCTTTTTTCCAGTTTGGTTACGGTATCTCCACTGATTCCGCGGTTGAAAAAGGTAAAACCACTTGATGGAAAATCGGCGCCAACTCTGCTGGCTACCGAAAACGCATAACCGTGGCCCATTATGTGATTCGGATCTTCATTACGTCCACGATTCCCATCGGTTATTGAATCACCCTGGAAAAGGAAACGCAATCCTTTATATTCTTCCTTTACATCTGCTTTTGCACCTGAACAGGCCATAGTGCCACTTATTCCAACGAAAGCGCCGGCAAAGGCTGAGGTTTTAAGAAATGTTTTTCGTGATATTTTTGTTTCGCGGTTGTTATTTTTCATCGGATGATAGTATAGTATTGAACGTATCTTACAAATATAAGCAGGTAGCTTGCTAAACAATCAAATCGTGCAGGCATTTAACAGTGAAAATGCAATTTCAGGCTTAATAAACGTTTCGATAATTTTAGTAAAATTGAACTCCTAATCAAAAATGTCGTTTCAATTACTATTGAACTTTTTAAATTTTTGCCCATATTGATAAATTATTGATATTGGAAGGAAGCCTCAGATAGATAAAATGTATATTTGTCTGACATACTATAAATATAACTAAATCATACTTACAATTTGGATTGAAATTGGGGATAGAATTATGGATGAAATCTTTGAAAAAATTGGCAGCAAATTAACCTTAAGTCAGAAAATCGAACGAAGAATTGAGGCTGCCATCCGCGAGAAGAAACTTCCCGTGGGATCGAAACTACCGACTGAAAGAGAATTGTGCGAAGCATTTGGCGTTAGTCGAACGGCTCTACGCGAAGCATTGCGTCGGTTGAGTGCGAGAGGACTGATTGAAATAACCAAGGGGAGTGGAATGACGGTTACCGGTTTTAAGATTGGCGATGCCATTAAAACCATGAACCTGTATTACGATATGCAACTGGATCAGAACCTGATCCCTCAGATTATTGAAGTGCGTCGTTTATTCGAACCTGAAATAGCAGGACTGGCTGCCCGTCAGCGAAATCAAAACGACCTTTCAGACATTCAGAATAACATTGAACTTTTTAAGGCCTGCGATCCCGACAACACACAGCTGGAAGCCGACCTCGATAATAAGTTCCATCTTTTAATCGCTCGGGCTACGCATAATCCAATCGTTCAGATTACTATGGAGCCGATTTACAGCTTGTTACCAAGGATGCGCAATTTTATTTATGCAAATGTGGAAGGCGAAAAGGATTTCACACTTGACATCCACCTCAAAGTATTTGATGCCATCAATAAGCAAAATGGCGAGGCAGCATCAGGATTTATGCGCGAACACCTGGAACGTACTTCTGAAATTTATAAACGTTATCTGCATAATTCATTATAATTTTTCTTTGTGTTCCGACCATTTCTCAATGTATTGCTTTTCATTGCGCTGGCAGCGTGCCGGCAAAAATCCGGATATGATTTGAATGAATTGATTCAAAAAGGTGAATTTGGGCAAGCAGAGTTTGTGCTCTCTCAAAAAATTGGTGAATCACGCAACGATTCGCTTCTTCAGGAAAAGTACATTGTGGAGTTGGAAACGCTCAGAAGAATACGAAAAGAGTTTCGGTATAAACGGGCTGACGTTAAAAAGCAATTTGAGAAGTATTATCCTGATCTGAAGGATGAAGACCTGGATAAATGGGAAAATTCCGGTGAGCTTGAAATGAAGGTAATCGATGGCGAAAAACGCTATTTTTCCAGAGCCGTCGGTAATTTTTTCAGGATAAATCCTGAAGCTAAAAAGTTAAAGGCAAGTATCGATGGAGAATCTTACAGCGGAGTAGAAGCTTTTCAACAGCAAGTAATTCCAACTTATTTTGAAGAAGGAATTGCCGGCAGAGAACCTTTCAGCCAGCAAAGCTTGAAAATAACCTACAGTGTTAAAGTGGACGTCAACGCAGTTCCTGCAGGAGAAACTCTTCGTTGCTGGTTGCCTTATCCTAAAATGGGTATTGCGCGTTCTTCAAAAGTCGAGTTGCTGCAAATTGATGGCGATGCGATGAATATTGCACCAACAACGGTTGATCAGCGATCGGTTTATTTGGAGAAAAAAGCTGTAAAAGACGAAACAACTGTGTTTCAAGTTGCATATACGGTGCAAACTGCAGCGCAGTGGTTCGATGTAAAACCGGAGGAAACAAAACCTTACGATGTAGAATCGACACTCTATAAAAAATACACTTCTGAACAACTTCCGCACATTGTATTCAACGATGATATAAAAGCATTGGCTCAGCAAATTGTGGGCGCCGAAACCAATCCGGTAAGCCAGGTTAAGTTGTTGTATTACTGGCTCAACGATAACATTCCGTGGGCCGGAGCTCTCGAATATTCGGTAATGGAATGCATTCCTGAATACGTTCTGGAACATCATCGGGGCGATTGCGGCATGCAGACTTTTTTGTTTCTGAGTATGGCACGGAGTCTTGGAATTCCGTGCAAATGGCAAAGTGGCTGGTACCTTTTACCGCAGGAAAAGAACCTGCACGATTGGGCCGAAGTATATTACGAAGGTATTGGCTGGGTACCGGTTGATCCATCGTTCAAACTGATCGATTCGGACGATATCCGGGTTCGTGAATTTTATTTAAACGGAATGGATCCCTATCGTTTGATCATTAACGATGATGTAGCAGCTGAATTCATGCCCAAAAAGAAATATTACCGAAGTGAACCTTACGATTTTCAACGGGGAGAACTTGAATGGAAAGGTGGCAACCTGTATTTCGATGCCTGGTCGTATCATTTGGACGTGGAATATTTAACTGATCATTAGGAGTCAACTCAATCATGAAGAATTACTTTAAAATCTTGTTTATTGCTTTTGGCGTTTTATTGTTTGCATGCCAGCAACAAACGCCCAAAGTCACAACTCAACAGATACAGGAGATTCAAAAAGAAATAATTCCCGACACTCGTCTGGAATACTTCGATGTAACAGTTAACAACGACGAAAGAATTTTACACGGAGCAACGGTTTCGGAACCGGCTTTTAAGAAGCTTCAGGAACTGGCAAAGGAAAACGATTACGATTTCCAGGTCGAATTGCTTCCCGAAGCAGTGTTTAAGGAAAATCCATGGGGAATAGTTACGCTTTCGGTATGTAACATGCGGGCAAAACCGGATCATGCAGCAGAACTGTTAACGCAGGCTTTGTTTGGCACCCCTGTAAAAATTTACAGGAAAAAAGGTGGTTGGTACCTTGTACAAACACCCGATCGCTATTTTGGCTGGGTCGATGGAGCAGGTATTTCTGCAAAGACGAATGCCGAAATGCTTGAATGGAAGAAGTTGCCAAAAGTGATTTATGCCGAGGTTAGCGGCTTTGCCTATTCCGAACCAAAACAAAATTCCGGTGTGGAATCGGACCTGGTTTTAGGAAATTTGCTCAGTGTTGAGAATGAGGATAAGGAATATTACAAAATACTTTACCCCGATGGTCGCGAGGCTTTTGTGAAGAAAAATGAATGTGTTTCAACCGATCAGTGGAACAGTAAATCTTTCACAATAGAAGATCTTTTAAAAACCGCTTTCCGGTTTAAAGGCGTGCCATATCTATGGGGTGGAACTTCGCCTAAAATGATGGACTGTAGCGGTTTTACGAAAACTGCCTATTATTTTAACGGTTTGCTTCTGCAGCGTGATGCTTCGCAGCAAACGTTGTATGGCGAGGAAATCAGCGTGGAAAATGGCTATGAAAATCTTGAAGCCGGCGATCTCGTATTCTTTGGCAGAAAAGCAACTGAAGATCGTCCTGAAAGAGTAACTCACGTTGGGCTTTGCATCGGCGATCAGAAGTTTATTCACGAATCGGGAAAGGTGCGTGTTAACAGCCTCGATGCCACAAGTGAAGATTATACCGAACATTACGAAAAAGGCTACGTTCGCGCCCGCCGTGTAATGAATAATGTGGACGATAAGGGGATTGAGTGGATTGTGGATAATGCTTTTTATAAAATGGTCCTTCCCGAATAATAAAAACTCTAAGAATGATCCGACTACGTTACGAACCCTACGAACTAAAGCTAAAACACGCATTTAATCTTGCAACCAGTTCGCGAACATCAACCCCGGTTATGCTGGTTGAACTCGAATATGAGGGAGTTGTTGGTTATGGAGAAGCTTCGATGCCACCTTACCTGGGCGAATCGCATGAAACTGTTTCACGGTTTTTACAGAAGGTTGATCTATCTGGTTTTTCCGATCCGCTGAAAATGGATGACATGCTTGATTACGTGGATTCCATTGCTCCGGGAAACAGTGCTGCAAAGGCTTCGGTGGACATTGCTTTGCACGATCTGGTAGGGAAACTTCAGGGAAAATCGTGGCATCAGATATGGGGACTGGATGCCAAAAAAACACCTTTCACAACCTACACCATCGGGATTGATACACGGGAAATGATCATTCAGAAAACAAAAGAAGCCGCTGAGTTTAAGTTTCTGAAAATAAAACTGGGACGCGATAACGATCGCGAGATCATTGAAACAATTCGTTCGGTTACTGACGTACCGCTTTGTGTGGATGCTAACCAGGGTTGGACCGATAAACAACAGGCGCTGGATATGATCTTCTGGCTAAAAGAAAAGGGGATTGTGTTTATTGAACAACCGATGCCAAAGGAACAGCTGGATGACATGGCCTGGCTGACGGCTCACAGTCCGCTGCCAACTATTGCCGATGAGGCATTTCAACGCTTGTATGATATCTCAGGGTTGAAAGATGTTTATTCCGGCATCAATATTAAACTGATGAAAAGTACAGGTATGCGCGAAGCGAAACTGATGGTGGATGCAGCCCGCTCGCTTGATATGAAAGTGATGTTGGGATGTATGACCGAAACTTCATGTGCGGTTTCTGCGGCGGCTCAGCTTTCCCCGCTTGTTGATTGGGCCGATCTGGATGGTGCCTTGTTGATCAGCAACGATATTTTTGAAGGCATGAAAGTGATCGATGGCAAAGTAACTTTGAATGATCTGCCCGGGATTGGGGTTAGAAAATTGTAATTTCAGAATAGTATATTTCTTATTGGCCGGATAATTGCGTAATTTGATTAAAACCGAATGTTTCTGTCTTTTTAATCAATGAAATACCTACTCGCATTTATCTTAGTCAGCCTACCCGTTTTACTTATTTCATGGAAATCGTTGAAGGCAAAAGGCAGTCATGGTTTTTATCGCTTTTTTAGCTGGGAAGCTATCCTTGTATTGTTGATCTTCAAGATTGAATTCTGGTTTAAAGATCCCTTCTCCTGGAACCAGATCATTTCCTGGATTCTATTGTTCAGTTCCTTGTATTTTGTGCTTGCAGGTACAGTTATGCTTAAAAAGAAAGGGCAGCAAAAGAAGGAAAGGCGAGAAGAAAATCTGTATGCTTTTGAACGAACATCGAAACTTGTAACAACAGGAATTTACAAATACATTCGTCATCCTTTGTATGCATCGCTTTTGTTACTGGCCTGGGGCGCATATTTAAAGCAACCCGACTGGATTTTGATTCACATTACCATTTTTGCCAGTTCATTTTTATACCTCACTGCGCGTGCCGATGAAAAGGAGTGTATTGCTTATTTTGGAGCGGAGTATGAGGATTATATGAAGGTGACCAAACGGTTTATTCCGTTTTTGTTTTGAAAGAAAGCACCCGTTCAATCTGCTAAATTGAACAGGTGCTGGTTATGAATTTATTTGACAACGTTCAGTTTTTTAGTTGAAATTCCTTTTGTCGTTTCAATTTTAACAAGGTATAAGCCCGGTTCGATCTCATTCAGTTTAATTTCAACCTCGCGTGAATCAGGTTGAAGTTGTTTTGTAAGCTGCCCCGATAAATTGTAGAAAGAAACACTTCTGATGTTCTCCTTTGTTTCAATTCTGACTTTACTCCGGGCAGGGTTTGGAAACATGCTGATCATTTCATCATCAGCAACGAGTTCCACGTCGGTAGGTGGTGTGTAAGCCGAACGCGTTACAAAACGCAGGTCGTCGAACCAAAGCGTTCCCTGCGCAACAGCGCCATCGGCATAACGCAGGTGGATACCGTCAACGAGGAAATTATCGCCGTTCAGCACACCGTCGCCATTAACCCAGGCATAAACCGGATCATCGCTTAAATTCCACGAAACAAGTTTCCAGCCTTTCCAGTCGAGCGTGTACCACTGGCTGGCTTCGTATTTCGAATCGCCATCTTTGATCATAAAACGAAACTGGTTGCCGGAACCATCACCCATCACAAACATTTGCAGTACGTCGTCGATGCCAAATCGGTTGTTATTCTGATCTGCAGTTGATGGAAGGTATTCGCGGATATACTGGCCTGAGGCTTCAACATCCCAGCCGTAGTTCAGCTTCATACTTCCGGTACTGCCAACCGAAAGAACGGTTTCTTCTGTATCGGCACCCGAACTGGTTACTTCGGTAATAATTCCCGAGGTAGAACCTGATGCCTGTGGCTGCCACCAGCCGGTAACGCCTGCGTTAAAATCGTCGATTATGGTCTTGGCTGTAATTTCTTCCTCCTTAACTGTGAAAGTAAAACTGAAAGCTTCAGTTGCATTTCCGTTCACATCTTTAAGCCCCGCTTTAATACTTACCCGGTAAGTTTCGCGGTTTACCAGATCCTGCGTTGTAAAAAAGTGCAAAACACTTTGACCGTTCACCACAACATGTCCAACTTTCCCGTAAGCATATCTGCCATCGGAAATACGTTGTACCGAAACGATGTTCGAAGCTACACTTTCATCGGCAATTTCTTCGTCGTAAACCATCCTGATCACCGGCCTTATTTCAGCAGAGGCTGTAGTATCATTTGGCCAGTATGTGAGTAGCTGCGGTGCGGTAATGTCTTCGGTGGAAGTTGTTATGTCGAATTGATAAGCTCCACCTTCCACGCCATCGTTATCGCCATCCAGAAACTGACCGGTAACGTCGTTCTTGGCAGTGCTGTCGGCAATCGTAAAGGTGTAGTTGGCGTTGAACGCCAGGCTATCCGTGTTGATCATGATAGTGGCATCATCTTTCCAATTAAAACTGATTGGTACTTCAGGCGAAACCGAAATGGCCTGTTCCACCGATTCTTTATTCATGGTACGGTTAAAGGTGATCGAAATCGGATCCATTCCCGGAATTACTCTCCCCAGACCGTTTTCAGCCGTTACACTTTCAACCAGGGGTGGTTTATTGCTGGTTAAACTCACATCCAGAAAACTCAGGTTGTCCTTTGTCCATCCGGCTGAATCGGTAGCCAGGGTCAGGCTCACCGTTTTGGGTAGATAATCCTCAGAACTGAAAATCACTTCCACTTCTGCTCCCGGAGTGAGGTTGTCAATCCAGTAAAAACCATTTCGAAGTTGACCGTCTTTTGTGGAATAATTTTTAAACAACGACTGGTAAGTGTCAGTAGTATCGTGTTTTTCGCCAATGGTTACCACTACTCCGTTAACAGGCAACCCATTGTCTTCATCGGTAATAATTCCGGTTACGACACCTATTGCCGGTGGCTCAATGCCTTTGTATTTCAGAAAAGAACGAAAAGCCGACATAGCTTCCAGTTTTTTCCACTTCGCATTCATATTGCGTTGTTGTTGAGTCGGATTGGTGTGGAATCCTCCTTCACTAAGCAGCGAAGCCATGTTTGTAGTACGGTTCACATGAAGGTAGGGCCACTGATTATCGTGGTGGTAAATTTCACCCTGGTAATAAACACGGTCGGCATAATTGCCACGGTTGGCGATACGCATTGCTCCGGAAAGGTCTACATTCAGGAGATCGCCAAAAGCTTTACCGCCAACCGGACTTTTTTCAACTGTAGAACCGTTCTTTCTCCAGCCGCCATACATGGTGAGGGTGCTGTTTGCCGTAGAACCCCCCGCATCGCTGTGGATGGAATAGTAGAAATCGACACCCAGCGAATTGGCAAGGTCGGTACGTTCAGAAAGCGAAATCTGGTCAGCATCGGTCAGGCGGCTCAAGTGAACAGCCTCAATGTCGGTTTGGCTTTCAAAAAGATCTTTTAACTCGTGGGCAACACGTAAAACTTTTTCAGCTTCAGAATAGTTATACAGCCCCATATTCTCTTTTTGCGCATGGCCGGGATCGAGAAAAATTTTGTAATCGGCCAATCCACTTACCTGGGCAAATGAGTTGTTAACGAAGAACAACAATCCAATGAAAAATATAGTAGGTAAAAATCTTACATTCATAACAATTTCATTTAGTGGGTTTATTTAAGAGGCATCAGGTAAATGGCGCCGTCTTTCACATTTTCGAAAACCAGTTTTGCTCCGTCGGGCGAAACCGAAGGATTAAGCGCAATGTAATCGGCGTCGCTTAGCAAAGGGAATTCCGAACCTGATTCGGTATCAATCAGCATCAGTTCTGCGGCGGTGATCGCCACACCGTTATCAGCTACTTTTGTAGTAACGATGTAACGGTTGTCGGGCATCCAGCTTGCTTGCTCACTGTGTCCAAGCGACTTTAATTCAGTGCCGTCAGCGTTACAGGCAAACAATCCAAGCCCGTTAACCTGAAAAACCATCTTTTGTCCGTTGGGCGAGGTCTTTACGTTGAAAATGTACCGGTCTTTGAACTGATCGAATTCAATGGTTTCAGAGCCGGCTGTAGTTTTAAGTGCATTTCCCAGGGCCATGGCTTTTGGTGTATCTTTTGATGCCGATTTAACCTGAGTTTTTCCGCTGTTGCGTGTTTCAACGGCGTTATTCATAAGAAAAGCGATTGACGCATCGTGGTTGCTCCAGACCGGCAGACTCTGCAACTTTCGGGTATTTTCAACAATGATTCTGTCTTCACCGCTCTCAATATCATAGGCTTTTACCTGGTGAAACCGTTGGTCATCCACTTGTACGACGGGGCGTGCCAAAATCGATTTTGAATCAGCCGACCAGCTAAACCCGAAACCGGCTTCGTTGTCGTCGGTTATTTGTGTTAGTTTGTTCCCTTTGGCATTACTGATCCAGATTCCCTGATTCTTTTCAGCGGTAAAAGCAATCTTTGTTCCGTCGGGAGACCACTGTGGTCGCATGAAAAACTGGTTTTCTCCACTGATGATTTTTCGGGGAGTGGTGCCTTGCACCGGCTGGGCGTTCGACAAATCGATCATTGCCGCAAACAGGCCCAGAAAGAGCATCATTTTTTTCATTTTCATTCGTCTACGTGTTTTATTTTTATTGAATACATTTCTCCATCAGGAGTCTGGAAGTACACTTTATTGTCGGCTTTGCTGAATTTTGGTGACAAAGGCTTTATACCGGCCAGTTCTATAACTTCCGATTTTCCGGTTTGGATGTCCACAACCTTTAACGCTGATTGCTGAATATTTAGTCCGTCATCTTTGGTCGTTACGCCAACAATAAGCTCGTCATCGATCCAGATTGGTGCTTCCAGCTTTTCAGGGCCGAACACGACCTTTTTATTCAGATCGCAAACAAAAGCTCCTTTTCCGTAAGCCACGCCGCAAATCTTTGTTTGGTCGGGCGATAGGCCGGGAGAGAGGTAATACCTCGAATCCAACGGATCAATTTCCTGAGCACCGTTTTCAGTGGATAAAATGAGCTTTCCGTTTTTCAAACTTACTGCCGGAAGTTGCGTTGCTCCTGCTGCCAATGCATTCCAGTCGAGTCGTAGCATTTCAGCTTTTTTCGAGTCCCAGAAACGATACCACCATAACCACTTTTGCGAAGACTTAAATTCATCCTGAGTTATGCTTTGCGTTTCGCGGTTTTTCAGGTCATAAACCATAAGGTTTTGGTCAGCGAGAAAGAACACGCGCTGTTCGTTAGCCGAAAAAGCTATTGAATTTAGCTGTGCTTCTTCAGGCAGTATTTCCAGGGAATTATCTCTTAAACTCAAGGTTTTTGTCTTGTTGTCGAGGAGCGAGGTAAATGCAATGTAGTTACCTGCTGAGCTGATTTTGAACGCTTTGATCCGCTCGTTATTTGGCAACTTGATCTTTTCTGCTACACCTGTTTCGGTTTGCGCTTTCGAAAGCAACGAAAAGCAAAGGAACAGGGATAAAATTGAAATCTTTATTTGCATAATATCTGGTTTAAATTTCTTCTTTTCAAGACAAAAACAATTCCAAACAATAGCTATTTAACCAATTTCAAAGTTTTGAATCCGTAATCGGTTCTTAGCGATAAGAGGTATACTTTGCTCGAAAGTCCTGAAGCCGGAATGCTGAAATGGTGCACACCCGCGGGTAACTTCGTTTCAGCCAGATCCATTACCAGTCTTCCGGTTGTATCGTATAATTTTAGCTGAATGAACGATTTACGTGGAAGGTTTACTACTACCGGAGCATTTTGTTCACTTAGCAAAGTGGCACAGTTCAGCGACAAGCCATTTTCTTCCTGATCGATCGCTGATGTGAGTATAACATTGAAGGAACGGGTTTCCGACCACTCGGTATTTGTGCCGTTATACGAAGCTCTGGCACGAACATAGTAAGTTCCTGAGGTGAGTCCGGTGTACAGGCCTTCATATTCAAAGGTATTCAAGGTTAACACCTTTCTGTCAGTCCACGGGAAAGTGCTCGATTTCGATAACTCGAGTCTGAAACTATAAGCTCTGGCATCGTCCTGAATTTTTACAGAAACCTCTTGGGCACTGATATTTTCGTCTTCAGTTGGTGAAAGTATTACCGGAATGTCAGGGGCTTCTTCAATGGTTGAAAAAGCAACTGCATCCGACCACGCCGACGTCATGTTGTTATTGTATGCTATTACACGAACAAAATACGATCCGTAGGCGTGTAAAGAATTTTCAGCCGCCTGCCAACTTTGTCCCGCCACTCCTGTTGTGTCAACTACCAGTGTCGAAAAATCATTTTGATAAGAGATTTGTACCCGGTATAAAAATCCTTCGCCAAAATCGGTCCAGGTGATCGTTGGTGTGAGACTCATATTTTCTTCGCCGTTAATTGGACTTGTAATCTCCGGACTGGGTTCTGCGATCAGCAGAAATGATTCAGTTGCAGAAACCGTATCGTGAACACCTGCCATTCGCGTTGAAACACGCCAGAAATACATTGAATCTTCTGCCATTGAAATATTCGCTGCGTCAAATTCGGTGGCAGTTAGCGAGCGCTTATAAACAGTATTGTTAAAAGTAGAATCAGATGCTACTTCAAAAATGTAGGAGTCGGCATTTTCAACAGAATCCCAGCTGAAAACAAATGGTTTGAATACTTCTTCTCCAGCTGTTGGAAAGAGCAGGTTTGCAGCCTGATTTTCGCCTGAAATCGGATTCATTAACCCGGCTGGAAATTCGTTACCAAACCTGTCGAGAACCGAAACCGCGAATGTGTGTGTTGAGATCAGGGCTGAATCTTCGGCGAGATCGAATTGTTTCGAGTAAGAAATGCCCAGAATATGTTCTCCGGTACTGAAATTACCGGAGGCTCCGGCTTGTTCTTGCGGTATAGCATAAACCACAAAACGCACATTGTCTTCCTCCGAATCCCATTTTACACTATTTCCCTCTAAACGGATATTTTCGGGAATGCTTCTTGTTTCAGCCGGTTTCCAGTTGATGGCAGGTGCCAGCGCCGGGTATTTGAATACCTCCTGTTTCAGGTAGTTCACAAAGCCCTGGGTGGTAAAGTTTTTTGTTCGGTACATTACACTGCCCGGAGCGCCGTTTTTGTCTGACTTGCGGTTTACAGCTACCTGTTTACCAATTTCTGTAGGGTGTTGCGAAGTTGCTGATTTTAAGTTGTCGTTATACACACCAAGGTACTCCAGCATTGATAAACCATTTAATTCAACGGACAGATCGTTTGTTCCTGCCGATTTTTCGGTGCTGGCGTAACTGGTAGGAGTGAGGTCGTATAAATTGTTGCTTGAATAAAAGTGACGGTAAAAACGGTTTGCGATATCCGACCACCATGGACCAAGTACATCGTAGTCCTGTCCGCTGCTTGTAGTTGGCCAGTAAAGCTGTGGTGAAATATAATCCACGGTGCCTTCTTTTAACCACGCCACCGGGTCGCAATATATTTCCTGGTACATGTTCGAGCCGGAAATTCCTGCCGGTAATTCAATCCCTTCTTTTTCGGCTACATTGTTATCGGTTGTCCAGATTCCGAAAGGAGATAGCCCGAAGGTTACCCATGGTTTTAGTTCCTGGATTTTAGCGTACACATCAGCCACCATGCGATTTACGTTATCGCGGCGCCAGTCGTGCAGGTTTATATCGGCCGGTTTAAAGTTTTGCTGTGCGTAGGCATCCAGGTTATTTGGAGTGCCGCCGTATGCGTAAAAATAATCGTCGAAAGTAATGCCGTCAACATCGTAGTTGGTAACAATTTCGGTTACTACATCCACAATTCGTTGGCGAACCTCAGGATTTCCCGGATCAATAATGGAAATGTTTTTTGTGCCGTCCTTTTTGTCGGGATATTCCAGTACCCATTCCGGGTGGCTTTCCCTGTAGTCTCCGGCTTTCCCTTCATATTTACCTACAAAAGATTCAAAGCGGTACGGATTCAGCCAGGCATGCAATTCGATACCTCGTTTATGACATTCGCTGATTGCAAATTCAAGCGGATCATATCCGGGATCCAGGCCACGGGTTGTTACCAGGTAGGCCGACCACGGCTCGTATGACGACTGATACATGGCATCGCATTCCGAACGCACCTGAAAGAACAAGGTGTTGATATTCGCTTTCTCAAGTTCATCTAAAAGATATATAAACTGATCCTTTTGCAGGTTGATGTAGTAGCTGCTTCCTGTTGAAGGAATGGTTGCCGATGGCCAGTCCAGTCCCCAAATGGTTGCCATCCATGCGGCACGCATTTCGTGTTTTGGCAGTTCCTGCGCTTTTAGGTTCGAAGCCCCAAAAAGTAGGGTAAAAAGTAAAATAAAAGTGTTTAATCTTTTCATGGAAGTGTTTCAAATTTTTAAAAATAGCATGTCGGGAGAGCAAAAGCGGGTGTGGTTTTGTTCCACACCCGCTTTTATTACTTGGCTACCTGATCGATGGCCAGACCGTAGGCTTCAACACCTTCGATGTAAAACTCGGGTACGGCTGTATCGTCATTTAGTTTATATCTTTTGATTCCGGATTTCAACTTCGGATCTTCTGAGCCTTCCGGGCCTCGGTAGGCGTAGTAGAGGTAACCGTCGCCGTTCTCGTCAACATCAATAGCCATGCCGCTAACAAAAATGTTTTCATTGCTTGTTGGTGGAGCGTCGTCGGCACCAAAAGCTTCAACAATTTTAACGAAGGTTCCATCCAAATTGAAACAGAAAATCACTTTATGGCTTTGTGATGCAACATACAGGCGCTGATTTACTTCATCAACCACCATGCCGCGGATCGTAAACGTTGTTAACAATGAACCTGCTGCCGGTTCCGGCTCTTCAGCTTCAACAGGTGCACCCTTAATATCGGCTTCGGTAAAACGGAAAATACCGGCACCGTTTGAGTTTTTACCCCACCACCAGGTGTCACCTCTTCTGAAGATCGGTCCGTTTACGTTACCCCAGTATATTCCTTTGCCGTAATAGCCCAGCCAGCTGTTTTGTACGAAGTAGTTGTATTCATCAAGAGAGAATTTGGCATTTCGGGTATTCATTGAAGTACGGAAAATTCCTTCGCGGCGGTCGGTCCAATATAAGGTGTTGGCGGCTTCATCAACAAAACCGTAATAAAAATCGTAGTAGGTATCGCCACCAAAATTTTCGATCACCGATTCTCTTTTCGAACCGTCGGTAGCAACGGCAAAAATTTCACCATCACCTAGGCCTGCAGGATCCGCTACATAGCTAATTCTTGTACCGGCATCAAAAACATATACCCAGTCGCCGGCAACCTGCAGTGTCATCGGGTGTTTTCCTGAACGATAACCCAAATCGAAAGGCTGGTTAATTTCCGGATCGATAGCATCGTTGATGATTTTGCGCGACATTAAATTGCCATTTTTTACGGCGTAGAACAAGGTTTTAACCGGCTTGTCGTAATTAACCTTCACATTCACGCTGATGGGGGCAAGGTCCTTGTCGCCCAGCTTGATGGTGAGGTTTACGATCTGGCTACCAATTGAACCAAAAACAACCGTAGGTGAAGCCAGTTCCGACTTTCCGTTCTCATCGATTCCTTCGCCGCTCGAACCTTTTGGGAAAGCCCACGTATAGGTCACAGGCAGGCCTTCAGGATTCAGCAATTGTACATCGAAAGTAACTTCCGACTGCTTAAAAACAATCGTTGGGTCTTCGGTACTGTAACTTACAATTGGAATGATATCGCTAACCATGATGTTTTTCTCTACCGAGTATGTTCCGCCGTCAACCACCAATTTTACTTTGTAGGTTCCCGGTTCGTCGTATTTGTGAACCGGATCGCGATCGGTGGACGTAGTTCCATCGCCAAAATTCCATTCCCATGAGCTCCCAACTTTCGATTCGTTAATAAAGCTGATCTCTTCACCGATAACATAATGAATTGATGTTGCTTTGTAGCTGAAATTCACCATGTCCGATTCAAATTCTTCAACGAGCAGTTCCTGCTCGCAGGCCGTGAATGCCAGCATCGACACAGCTATCAGAATAAATGATATGATTCTATTTGTCTTCTTCATGATGTTACGTTTTAATTAACGGTGATTGTTTTTACTTCAGAGAAGTTCTCGATACCGGTACCGTTCACTATCCTGAACCGTGTATTTAATTCGTAGGACTTTGTATAGGCAATTTCATAAATGAATTTATTGGCATTGTATACAATATCGCTTAAAGGAATTTGTTTGGTATACGATTTTAGTGTCGGAACAGATTCCTCTTTCATCGTTTTTACCTCGATTGGATCGCCACCGGCCGGATCTTCAATGGTTTCGGTATTCCAATGCGATTCGAAAGTTTCTTCGTCTACAATGGCATGCGTGGTAACCACCAGGTTTTTCATTAAATCGTAATCGAGTGTTTCAAAGAATCCATCGTAAAATGCAGCAATGGCACTTTCCGGGAATACAGAATTGATGAGTTCCTCATTATAGGTGTCGCTGTTACCAATGCCCGAGGTGGCCAGTGTGTAACTTACCGGAAAATCGTCGTTGATAACATAAGCTCTGGCTTCTGCATCGTAGTTATCCGAAGAATGCTCAAACGATTTTATAGGCTGGTACTCGCGTGCAACTTCTGAAGAGTCCATCGTATACGTATAGTTAGTTGCCACTGCAGTAATGCTGTAGCTCATTTTAGCCTGAATGGCATAACCGATAGACAGCGATTCAAACTGATCGTCAACCGACCAGTATTCGGCATGAAAATCGACAGGATTACCGGCATCGACGATCGACGATGGGATGACCATGTATATGTTGGCGGCAATATCTCCGGTTCGGGCAATGTCGCCTATCGGATCGTTGATTTCGCATGAAACCAGTGTTGTGGCTCCCAGAATCAACGCCAAAATGTATTTTGTGATTTGTTTCATTTTCATTTGATTTTAATCATTCAATCAATTTATCTAGTTCTGAGGAGCCCAGATCATTGGTTTTTTCAGCCATTCCGGGTTACGGAACGCATCCAGGCGGATCAACTCTTCGCGGTTGTATTTCTCTTCTGTCTCAGGATCGTAGTTAATACGTTGAATCCATTCGTTTTCGTTACTCCAGTAGGCTTCGTATAAATTGTACGGCCGACGTAAACCGGGGTAAATTACCGTGTTGTCGTAAAGCACACCGTTTTGGTTGTTGCTGTAACCGTAACGGCGCAGGTCGGTCCACTGTTCAGGTTGCAAATACAATGCTTTGTATTTTTCAAGCATGATGTGGCTCAAACTAATATTTGCAGTTCCGGGAACCAGTTCTGAATTAGAAATATAAGCTTCAATTTCGTTGGCAGGAACACCCAAACGGCTCATGTGGTATCGGATTCCTGATACCAGGTTGTTAACTGCTTTCGATTTATCGCCGGCCCAGTAAGCTGCTTCGGCAACAATAAAGTACAGTTCGCCTTTGGTAAACAATGTAATGGTTGATGTATCAGTAGTTAGCGGAGACTCATACATGTCAGGATACCATTCGATTTTATGAGTAGCCGGCATTCCGATGTTGTTTTCAAGGTAGCGGTAGGTTGTATCTATTCCGCTGGCCGCATCACCACGAGCTTTCATAATTTGGGGCAGACGTGGATCGGTGAATTCGCCGGTATTCGGATTATAGCCAAACAGGTTTTCCATCAGGAATTTTGAAGGAATGGCGCCGCTTAAATCGTTGGTACGACTTTGCCATCCACCTACCGGACGGTTAGTGCGGCCCCACATACAGTTTTTCTCAACGCTCGATCCGCCATCGAATTTGTAACGCGGATCAGCCCAGCCATTTAATGCGGTTTCGGCTGCAGCAATAATCTGGTTGCAGGTAGCAGCGTCGGTATTTAAGTTTGGCAGCTGACGCAACAAAATTCTCGATTTTATTGCATAAAGTACCTTTTGCCATTTGTCAACATCCCCTGCAAATACGCGGTCAACATCGCCGTCCATTATCCGGTTGGTTGCCTGGCGCACTTCAGCGCTGTTAAACATCGTCTCCAGTTCGGCTACTTCGTTTTTCATCCATTCGTAAATACTTTCCTGTGTGTCGTATTTTGGCGATGACGACTGGTAAGCTTCCGACAATGGCATGTCGCCAAAGGCATCGGTAGTTAGCTGTACCGAAATCAGGTTTAACAACCTTGTAATAGCTTCATAGTTTGCCGAGTTTTCTTCTTTTGCAAACTGAATAAGGTCTTTTGCATTTGAACCTACATCGAAAAAGTGACGACGCCACTGCGGGTGACGGTTCATTCCAAGGAATTCCCAACCACTTCGGTAAGCATGAGCACTGGTTTGGCTTTTACTTGCAGTAGTCAGACATTGGCTGAGATAAGTGCCGTATTCACTATGGTCGTAATTCTGTAACGACGAATAAAACAACACAACGGGAAATATCTGATCCGGCGGAACCGCATCAACCGAATCCGGGTCGCGGTTTTCACCCAAATAATCTTCGCACCCGGTTATGGTGCCCAGAATGATCAGCAACAGAAATATATATTTAAATCTTTTCATAATTGTTTCAGTTTAAAATTTTGCACTGATGTTAAACGCAATCGATCGGGTATTCGGAACGGGGATATAATCAATTCCGTAAGTTCCGGTACCGCCTGACGAACCGGTGTAGTTCACCGAGGGATCAGAGCCGCTGTAATTGGTAAGCAGCAGTAAATTTCTTCCTGTTACTGAGAACACGAGATCTTTGATATTCGAGTTTTTCAGCAAACCGGCAAAGTCGTACGATAAGGTAACGTTCGACAGACGCACAAAAGAACCGTCTTCAATAAAGTTCGATCCAACAGGTGCGAAATAGTTGGTGTAAAACTGATGATCGAAAATAACCGGTGTGGTGTTTTCAGTATAAGTTCCGTCAGCCTGTTCCACAACACCATCTATAAGAATTTGTCGGTTACGGTAATCTTCAAGTTTGGCCGATTGACCGTTACTCATCAGGTATTTGTAAGTTCCGTTAACAACATCGCCGCCATAACGGAAGTTGATAAGCGCCGACAACGAAATGTTTTTGTAGCTCCAGTTGTTTTGCCAGCCCATTGTAAATTTTGGTTCGCGGTTACCGATCAGCAGGGAACTGCTGGCATTGATTTTCGGATAACCGTTCTCGTCAACAATGATCTTTCCGTCATCGTTACGCAGGTAGTCTTTTCCCGAAAGGGCTAGAGTTGATCCGTGCAGGTAAGCCGTTGGGCGAATGTCGCCAACCTGACCGGCATAATGATATACTTCCACCAGGTCGTCGGGCAGGTCTTCAACCGTACCTTTGTTTTTGCCAAAGTTGGTGGTCATATTCCATCGGAAAGATCCGTTATTAATGACTTCCTGTCCCCAGGTTATTTCAATACCCCGGTTTTTGATGTTTCCTTCGTTTCTGGTCTGTAAAATATTTCCCGATGCCGGTGAAACACGTACGTCAACAATCTGGTCTTCCACCAATGTTGAATAATAGGCTACATCCAAATGAGTTTTATCGTTGAATAAACGCATGTCGAGGCCGACTTCCCATGAGGTTGTAAACTCAGGTTTCAGATTCGGATTACTGCTTCGAGCAGGGTTAATCCCGTATCCGCCATCGGGGAACGGCATAGCCAGGTACCAGTTGTTCAAACGGTAAAGTGGCGCATCTTTACCCACTTTAGCCCAGTTGCCTCTGATCTTTCCAAAACTAATTAATTGATTTTTTATTTCGAAGAGTTCGGTAACGATTAAACCACCACTAACCGACGGGTAAAAGTAGGAGTTGTTCTCTTTAGGCAGGGTAGAAGAGTGGTCGTTTCTGCCGGTAACTCCCAGGTGCGCAATACCCCGGTAATCGAATTTTACTTCGCCGTAGTAACCGTATACGTTTTTCTCGGTGCGGTACATCGAGCGGTAATTAACATCCGGCTCAATAACCGCCGTGTTGTTTAAACTTTCAAACTCAGGTACAATATATTGTTGTCCTAATAGACTTGTCGATCTTCCTTTCGAGGTTTTTAGATCGGCACCTCCAAGAAAATTCAGCGACATATCCTCATTGATGTCCCAGGAATAAGTAGCCAGAATTGCTGCGTTTACCACCGAACTTTTACCATCGTAATAACTAAACGATCCAAACGAAGGAAGATCAGAAGCAATAATCTCTTCGCCTTCCTGCAATTTATAACGTGCCGTAACACTACTCTGGCTTTCTGAGTTTGTAAGATCGTACCCAAGTCTGCCGGTAAGATTCAGGTTTTTAACCGGATTCCAGTTCACCGTTCCCTGTACTAGCGTTCGGTACGATTCACTAACACCGGAATCTTCATATCGGCTCCAATACGGGTTGGTTGAATTGTGGATGCGGTTATACTTGTTATTTCCAAGATCATCGATTCTGAACCAAAGGTAACGCATGCTTCCGTCAGGATTTTTGTAATCTGCCATATTATCGTCGATTGGCCAGGAATACACGGTGCCCATTGAGCCCGGACCGCGTGATTCACGTTTTGTAAGATCGGCCATAAAGCCAAATTTCAGCTTGTCGCTAACGTTATAATCCGATTTAAATAAAACGCCCGTTCTTTTGAGGTAATCGTTTGGAACAATTCCTTTATGATCGGTATAACTTGCTGAAGCGTATGAAGTGAATTTATCTGTTCCTCCCGAAACGGAGAGGTCATATTTTTGGTAAACTCCTGTTTTCAGGTAGTTTCCAACATTATCGTAGGTTTGAACATTGGCCGGTTTAAGCGGTCCCCAACCAAGGAAAGTTTCTTCGCGGTAAACTCCGTCGCTTCCGCGGAGGTACATATCCTGGATTTCAGGAATGCGGTAGGCTTCGTCGATTTGGAAAGTACTGCTGGCCTGAACGATCACTTCGCCGGCTTTACCCGACTTGGTGGTGATCATGATGGCGCCGTTGGCTGCTTCCTGTCCGTAAAGTGCTGCTGCAGCTGCTCCTTTCAGAACAGTTACATTCTCAATGTCGTTCGGATTGATTTCGGCAGCCTTTGAAGCTCCTCCCGATACATGCATTCCGTTCAGGATGAAAATCGGTTCGTTGTTTTGTGCCGGGTTAATGGAGGCGATACCTCGAATAAGTATTTGTGAACTTGCGGTTGGTGAGCCACCTGTTCCCGAAATATCCACACCCGCAATTCGGCCTTGCAGTGCATCAACAAAACTCGCTTGTTTGTCGCGGGTAATTTCATCGGAATTAATGGCCTGTACTGCGAAATTCAGTTCTTTCTTTTCAGAAACAACACCCATGGCGGTCACCACAACCTCGTCCAATCCATGTGTTTGTTCCTGCATTACAATATCAATAGTGGTTCTTCCATTCACATTGATTTCCTGTGTGCTGAATCCGATAAACGAGAAAATGAGTGTCGTATTCTCAGGTACCTCGATTTCGTAGTCTCCATCAACTGAAGTTACAACGCCTTTCATCGTTCCTTTTTCAACAATGTTTACACCCGGAAGTCCCAGTCCCTGTCCGTCGGTAACCTTTCCGGTAACCTTAATGGTGTTTTGCTGTGCCGATGAAGTTGATAAGGCTTTTTCTTCCCTGAATTGGTTTGGTCCGTCTGCCTGTTCGTTTGAAGCAGAACTTAGATTTCCAACCAACATAAAGGTAGCCAACAACAAACTTCCAAATCCCGCTCGGGGAAATCCGGCTTGTTTGAATCTGAACCTTGTTTTTAGTTTTTCTTTCATCTGTAGAAAATTGATTTGGTTATTCAATGCTTTATAGCTGTTTGTTGAGTATGAACCAAGCTAAATATGATCGCTTGATTTTAGCTCAACGCATGTATTAAAACCCGGAAGTTTTAATTTGAGACTTATTTAAATTATTTGTTGTATGATACATATTTAAGATGCACGTACATTGCTGTACAATTTTATCATTTTTAGGTCAGAAAAGCAAGTTTTCTGTAAATATGTAATACATCATTCAAGTAATTTTTTTAAACATGAATTAACAACACATAAATCTTCCCGTTTTTGTATGCGAAAAGTTATATGCATGTATTCATTACGGCAATGGAAGATACAAAAAAAGGCCGCTCAAAACGAGCGACCTTTTTCTAAATTTAACTATTATACCTATTGAACAATGAGTTTCTTAATTGTTCTGTTGCCTTGACTGTCAGTCGCGTTAACGATGTACATGCCTTTCAGTTCGCTTACACTCATTCTTGAAACGTTGGTAGCTTCTTTTGCTACACGGCCGCTGATATCGAATATTTGAACGGTGCTCATTTCTTTACTGAAGTTAATAACCGAAGTAGCCGGGTTAGGATAGATATTAACCTGGTCGGCTGTAAAATCATCCTGGATGCCGGTAGCTACCATTGATAGAGCATATTTTGCAATACCCATGTTGGCTGACATTACATAGATAAATGCTGTATCCTGTTGTACATCAACAGAGGCAGGATAAGCAAATGAAGTATTTTTGGTTGCAGTAGTAGCGCTCAATCCGTCTGCAGGAACAAATCCCAAAGATACAGCCTGAGCCCAATCTCCATTGATCAATTCGAATACTTCAAATGAGTTTGGTGGAGCAGCATAAGCCGTTGTCCAATAGGCAGTAACTGCAACAATGAACTGTCTTCCTTTGAATTCGAAATAATCACAGCCGTTCAGGTTCGGCGTTTGCGGATATACGATCGTATCGAAAGTGGCTACCATTTCAACAGCCATTGGATCTGAACTTGCCAGGTCGTAAACGGCTGGGTAAAGGTTGTTTCCGTCAACAATCAACAGGTTTTCGCTTACAGGTGTAACCTGTGGTGCAGTTGCAAAATTAACTGCAGAACCTTCAGCCGGAGCAGGATTAGATGTAGCTACGCGGAACATTTGTGGAGTTTGGTCCATCACTCCGTTAGTGGCATTCCATCTTAAAATGTAATCGGTTCCTGCTGCTGCAACTGCCAGGTAACCAGTTGTTCCATCTGTCATGTCGCCGTAGAAAGTCATTCCATCACCAATTCTGAAAGACGGAGTCAGCGTGTCGCCTACATTGTTCCAGTCAATGATAGTTTCAATGCTGGCAATGCTGTCATCGGTTTCAGTAAGTGTAACGTGATAGGCTTTAAATGAACTGCTGGGAAGCGGTGCTCCTGTGCTGTCGGCAGCTTGTGTATTTGTTGTCAAGCTGGCTACAATCAAGTCGCCCGATTCAGTAGCTGCAACACAGTTCATAGGGAATAATCCACCCTTAACAATAGTGTCAGTAAGAGACATTGCTTTCATGAATTCACCGGTAGCAGGATCGATTATAACGATTTCCATGCCATTTTTTCTGGAGGCAACATACATTTTTCCGTTGGCTGTAACCATACTTCTTTCTGTGGTTGCTCCCATCCATTCAGGTGCTGTTCCTTCAAGGAAAGTTCCTCCTCCAAGATCAGTAGCAGTGCTACGGGTTGAATGATGCCAGATTTCGGTTAGTTTGACATCCTGTGCCGATGTCGTAATGACCAGTGCGGCTAAAAATAAGAAGGTAAAGATTTTTTTCATAAGGTGACATTTAAAGTTATTAATTAATTAAAATATGATGTATTACAAATTGCCTAAGGCAATATTAGAAGAAATGTACTACAAAAGCAAATTTTTTAACCAATTCTTGTGTGAACAAAGTGTTAAAGATGAATGTATTTTTTTGTGTTGTAATTGCATTGAAAATACTGTCTTTTATAATTTGTAAGAACGTTGTTTTGCTACGGTTTTATCGATTAAGAAGCGTTCGATTTTAAGTTGTCGAGTACAGCCCTAACTGAACCATGAAGCAGTAGCAGGCGTTTGGCTTCTTCGTACTCCAGGCCTGTTTCATCCATTATCATTTTCGATCCGCGTTCTACCAGTTTTTTATTGGTAAGCTGCATGTCAACCATCTTGTTTCCTTTTATTCGGCCTAATTTGATCATCAAAGCAGTGGTGATCATATTCAGTACCATTTTTTGGGCAGTTCCTGCTTTCATGCGTGTGCTGCCGGTTACAAATTCGGGACCGACGATTGCTTCAATTGCAATGTCTGCTTCTTTTGCAATATCAGTGTCCGGATTGCAGGTGATGCAGGCGGTAAGCAAGCCATTGGCATTGGCGTCTTTGAGTGCTCCGATTACATAGGGAGTTCCACCTGATGCTGCTATTCCAACAATGGTATCTTTCTGATTCACGTTGAATTTTTTTAGGTCGTTCCATCCGCCATGGATGTTGTCTTCGGCTGCTTCAACTGCTTTTCTGATGGCTTTGTCACCGCCGGCTATCAAGCCAACAACCACGCCATGGGGCATACCGTAGGTTGGAGGTATTTCTGAAGCATCGAGAATTCCCAGTCTTCCACTGGTTCCGGCTCCCAGGTAAAACAGCCGTCCACCGCGTTTAATCCGGTCAACAAGCATGGTAACCAGTTGCTCAATCTTTGGAATTTGTGACTTTACGGCAACATGGATTTTTGCGTCCTCATTATTAATGTTGGTAAGAATTTCGTTTACCGACATTTGATCCAGGTTATCGTATAGAGAGGTTGATTCAGTAATCTTCATTTTTCTTATTTTGTATGAAATAGTTCTAAACCGTCCATTGGCTTTTCAATTATTTTACCCAATGGAATTCCTTTCTCGATAGCAACTTCTTCCAGTAATTCAGAGTAATGATACGCAACTGAACCTACAAAGTTTACCTTGTGTTGTTGCAATCCATTATACTGTTTAATATTACTTACAAAGAAATCCGAGAAGTTTCTTTTTATTAAATTTCTGACATAGCAATGGTTTCGGTGTTTCTCGAGAAACTCCGATAAGCCGGAGAGGTAGTGAAGCGGGTATTCACCTTTAAAAACCAATCTAAATACCTCATTCATATCGATATTTAGTTCGTGTTCAAAAAGTACTTTGATGTCTCCGGGTACTTCGTAATCGCAATAGTCTTTCAGGAAAAGCATACCCAGGTGCGATCTGCTCCCGCCTTCGCCGAGCAAAAATCCCAGGGCAGGTATCTTTTTTGCAATTGTCTGTCCGTCATAATACCCTGAATCCGCAGCTGTATCCAGGATGCAGGCTATGCCTTTTTCGTGCCCCAATAAAGACCTGGCAGCCCCTAAAATTTCGTTTTCAATATGAATTTCAGCGCGATTGAACAGATTACCAAGTATGTGGTGAACTGCTTCATTTATAGTGGATTGTTCGAAGTTTGATCCGTAAAAGAAAACCTCAAAAACACTATTGAAATCCTGTTTCAAAAAACAATCGGTAAGTATTTTACTTGCCTTTTCTGAGTTTTGCAGAAACAATTCTATTCCCGGAGTTTCAATACAAATCCGTTGGTGTTTGTTTATAAACAACCAATCGGTTTTTGTAGATCCACTATCAGCAATAACAATCATACTTTTTTAAATATTTGGTCTAATTTTGTTTCAGACATGAACTGCTCTACAAATATATAATTTTTTGGTATTTTGTAATATGTACTACAAATATTCATCTATATTTGTTTCTAAGTTTTTTGGGATATTGATTTCGTAAGAACCAATTGTGAACGATGAAGTGAGGGCGCAGGTTTTTGTTGAAAGTGTTTCTTTCACTAGGATTACGGAAGGAAATGAAGGTCAGAAAATATACGAAGTTGATGCCTGGAAAAAGTTAAGAAGTAGTTGATAAAAAATTCTTTGGTCAAATTTTTTAATTGAAATAATAGAATTATAAAATAATCGAGTTAATGAAAACAAACATTGTATTACATCATTCGAAATCAGCAGGATACAGTCAGGAAGACTGGGTAAAAACGCTGCAATCTGTTTTTGTACAAACCGGTAAGGATTTTGAAATTACAATTCTTCACGATTCAGATTCGGATATTTCAGCCGAAATAGAAGCCTTAAACACCAGCGCAGTTGCCATAACTGTTCTTAAACTTCAGGATGAACCGCAATCGGTGCAGCTGCAAAAAGCTTTTGAGAACAGCAACGCTGATGGACATCTATACATCGATAACAGAACACAGCAAGTGGTGCTGAAGAAAAGTGCACTCGAACTTTTGGGCCTGACCGTGAAAAACAACAATAATGTTGGAATGATTTACGGTGATTACGAAATGCTGGAAAATAACGAGGTTAAAGAAATCCGTTTATTGAAACACCATATCGGACGCGTTCGAGATAACCAGGATTACGGGAAAGTATTCTTTTTTACTGCTGAGGCTTTAAAAAACAGCGAGCCTGTTTCAGCCGATGTACAGTTTAATGCCATCTACGATCTACGGTTAAAAATTTCAGAGAAATTCAAACTGCTGCACATTGCCAACCGTTATGCGGGTTCGTTGTACCAAGTTGTTGCGCAGTCGAAAGCGCACAATGTTTTCGATTACCTGCTGGCCAGCAAAGACAGTCAGCTTGAAGCCGAAAATATTTTAAGCGGACATTTAAAACGCATCGGTGCTTATCTCGAGGCCGGAGCACATTATACCGAGCGGCCAAAAGCCGGTTCAGAAGCAACTTTAAAAGCTTCGGTGATCATTCCTGTAAATAATCGCCCGGAGTTTATTTGCGACGCGATTGAAAGCGTGCAGGCGCAAACAGTGAAGGAAGTTGAAGTGATTGTTGTGGTAAACGGAGGTGAAAATGACCCTACCGTAGAATCGGTAAAGGCCTACCAACCGGGTGGCGAAAAATACGATGCTGCAAAACCTGAAGTTCGCTTGCTGATACACGATATGAACAATCTGGGTCTGTGTTTTAATTCAGGTGCCAGAATCGCCCGCGGAGAATATTATGTGCAGCTTGATTCAGACGATCGATTGACGCCGGATGCTGTTGAGAAAGTTTTGGCAGTGTACAACAGCGATCCCAAAATAGGGATGGTAATTGGTTCGTACGAAGTGTGGGAAAAAGATGCCAGCGGTGCCATCACGCGAATGGAGCAGATCCCGGTGGTAACTCACGACGAGTGGACCGAAGAAAATGGCCGGAACAACCTCTTGCGTATCAACGGAGCAGGAGCACCGCGTTCAATCCCGATTGAACTGATCAAAGAAATTGGTTTTAGCATGAACGAAGAACCGTTTGCCAGAAATTATGGCGAAGACTACCAGATGGTGATGAAAATTAGTGAACGTCACCGCATTGGCCGTGTTTGGGATCCAATTTACAAAGTGATCCGTCATGCAGGTGGAACCGACCACAGCATCGATCAGAATACCATCGATCGCAACGACGAAGCCAAAGATTTTATGCGAAAGGAAAGTATTCAGCGACGTATTAAACTCAACAAATAGAAGTTTTCGTAAGTATGGAAAATCAAGCTTTGTTGATTGGAATTGACGGTGGTGCCACAAAAGTCAGTGCCTGGGAGATCGTTTACGACAAACAGCAATCGACTTTTGTTTTAGGTGCTGCGAATGCCGTGAAATCATATCGCGAAATAGAAGGTTTTATACCCGATTTCAAACCGGTGGAATTAACGGTTCAGCTCAACGAGCGAACTGCAGAAATTCATCCTACAAGCGAGGAAAAGCAGCAGGCCGCCGTATACGTGGAGGCTTGTGCTCAGGCAATTCATGCACTTGCTCAGCAGACAGGAAAAGCCGAAGTTTTGATTGGAATAGGAATGCCGGGATTAAAAACCGATAGCAAACGAGGGATTGCCGTGGTGGCAAATGGTCCGCGCATGGTGGATTATGCCGACCGGCTTGAACAGCGTCTACTGGAGTTGGGAATTCAACTGGCAGCACCAATCGCACATTTGGGCAGCGATGCCGATTATTGCGGAATTGGTGAGAATTATGCTCAGGAAGGTTTGTTTCGGTCGGTTTCAAACGCTTACTACCTTGGTGGAGGAACCGGTGTTGCCGATGCCATGAAACTGGATGGTAAGCTGGTGACTTTCGACAATGCCAAAGAATGGATGGCCAAAACCTGGGAAATGAAAAGTGCCGAAGGAATTTCGCTGGAGCTGGTAACGTCGGTGAGCGGAATTCAGCGTACTTATGCCGGATTTGCCGGAAAAACTCTGGAAGAACTGAATGAGGCAGAAATTTATCCGCTGCAGATTTCGGGACTGGCAAAAAGCGGGGAAGAGGCTGCCATCCGGACTTTTGAGGTGGTGAACCAAAACCTGGCCCGTTTACTTTACGAACGCATAGTAACGTTAAACCAGGGATGGAAAGACCTGTTCGGGTTTGTGAATCCAAATCGTCCGGCACTGAATCCCGAACATCCAAACGAAGGAAAAGTGTTCGAGGTGTTGATTATTGGTCAGCGACTTGGCGACCTGTTTGATGATGAAAACGGAAAAGAAATCGTACGAAAACCTGTTTTGGCACAGTTACACGAACTGATTCAGAATTCAGAGTTTCTGCCTGCTGAAATAAAAAAACATTATAAAGATATTGATGCTGTTGTACAGGTGTCAAAACTTAGGGAGGCTCCGGCATTAGGTGCTGGTGTTGATGCCTTTTTAGCCAGATAAATATGAACTACGCAAAATATTGCAAAGCATTTAATCCGCAATCTCCCTCAATCCCTCTCTATTCATAGAGAGGGACGATTGTGTAGAAGGCACAATCAGGGTGATTGATTAAAATGTTAATTTGCCTTGACTAACATTTTTGTACAGAATGGAAAAAAAACATCCTGAAATAGCAGTAGGAATCATGAGTGAAACGACCATTGAATTCAGTTTCAGTGGTCGTTTCAAAGTGCCTCACATCGATTGGTTTTTCGAGGGCGATCTGTCTGCCTCGCCTGACGGAGAAATGGTTCGTCTGGCCAATTCTTCAATCGCTGAAAAGGAGTTATTGTTTATTCCGGAGAAGTATTCCGATGCTGCTTTCGAACTGAAAAACGTCACCATCGGAGTAAACTTTCACTGGGAGCAACAGGAAAATCAGCAATTCAAAGGAGCGTTGAAACTGATCGTTGAAAACGGAAAATTAACTGCGATTAATGTTTTGCCGATCGAAGATTACCTGATCAGTGTGATTTCGTCGGAAATGAGCGCCAACAGTTCGCTGGAGCTCTTAAAAGCGCACGCCATTATTTCGCGAAGCTGGCTGATTGCACAAATCGACAAACAGGAAAAGATCACAACGGAAACTTCAGCCTACGAAAGTTCTTTTGTTTCTGATGATGAATACATAAAATGGTACGACCGCGAGGACCATCTGAATTTCCATGTTTGTGCCGACGATCATTGCCAGCGCTACCAGGGAATTACACGGGCTCATAATCCGAATGTGGTGAAAGCTGTAAATGAAACTTCGGGGGTTATTCTAAGTTACAAAGGAAATGTTTGCGATGCCCGTTTTTCGAAATGTTGTGGCGGGGTGGCTGAGTTGTTCGAAAATTGCTGGGAGCCGGTCAATCATCCTTATTTAACGGCAGTGGTTGATAATCCTGAATTTCCGAAAGGTTTTGAAGCCGACCTCACTGTGGAGCAAAACGCGGCGGCCTGGTTAATCGCGAGTCCTGACGCATTTTGTAACACCCATGACGAGGTGGTACTTAAGCAGGTGTTGAACGACTACGACTGGACAGCCAAAGATTTTTACCGCTGGAAAGTGGTATATACCAATCAGGAATTATCAGATCTGATCTTGCGTCGTTCGGGCCACGATTTTGGAACGATCCTCGACCTCATTCCAATTGAAAGGGGTACATCGGCACGTTTGATCCGGCTAAAAATCAGAGGTTCGAAAAAAACACTGACTGTTGGAAAGGAACTGGAAATACGCCGCTGGTTAAGTGAATCTCACCTTTACAGTTCGGCTTTTACTATTGAAAAACAGGACGAGCAGGATGGAGTTCCGGGTAAATTTGTTTTGCACGGTGCCGGTTGGGGCCATGGCGTTGGGCTGTGCCAGATCGGTGCTGCGGTAATGGGCCACAAAGGATATAAATACGACGAGATTCTGCATCATTATTTTAAAAATATAACTTTGGAAAGCAGGTATTAATCATTCGCAAAGTTCACTTTGCACGTCATGCTGATCAAAGTTGAAGCATGCCTTATATTTGAAATTAACTATGTCAACTAAATCTAAACAACGATCGCCCTGGTTCTGGGTTCCCTCACTTTATTTTGCACAAGGTATTCCTTACGTAATTGTTATGACACTTTCCGTGATCATGTACAAACGACTGGGAATATCGAACACCGACATTGCACTTTATACCAGTTGGCTGTACCTGCCTTGGGTAATCAAGCCCTTGTGGAGCCCGATCGTTGATATTCTGAAAACGAAACGTTTCTGGATCATCATCATGCAGCTGGTGATCGGAGTAGGTTTGGCAGGCGTAGCTTTTACCATTCCTGTTGACCGTTTTTTTCAAATTACACTGGCTTTTTTCTGGTTAATTGCCTTTAGTTCGGCTACACACGATATTGCCGCCGACGGCTATTACATGCTCGAACTTTCGAGTGGCGACCAGGCATTCTTTGTCGGAATCAGAAGCACGTTTTACCGTTTTGCGATGCTTACCGGTCAGGGTCTGCTTGTTATTTTGGCCGGAAGTATCGAAACTTTTACAGGTTTGCAACCGCTTGAAGTTAATGTGTCGGCTCAGCAAAGTGCGGCAAAAGAGATAGCCTTTAATCCCGAAGATTTCCAAATAACAAAAGAACAGGGCGAAACCCGTTTTGTAGCTCCCGAAGAATTAAATGTTTCGATTGCTAAAGTGAAGGCAGCAACTGCCGATTCCATTGTTCAATTGGTAAACCAGTGGAACATTGATCATTCCTTTTATACGGCGGAAGAAACGCTCGCAAAAACCGAACGTGTTTCTGCCTGGAAAAAGCATGTTTCCATGCCCATGGAGAATTTGCTGAAACGTGTTTTCAACAGGCAAACACCACAATTAGGTGCCGAGGTAGGTAACATTGCCATCATTCCGATTCAGCTGGCAAATGTGCCGGAAGCAGACGAAACGCTGGTGCTGAATTTTGGCTTCGATAAAGGAGACAAAAGCATAAAACTGACACGTGAATACCGTTTTGAGTTTAGCCCCAAGAACTGGGACAAACCTGCATTTGCAGTGGTTCAGCTCGATTCGAAACTAAACAAACCGACGCAGGCATCATTTATTGGTCGTTCGGGAAATATCACTTTTGCGTGGTCGATGGTGTTTGTGGTGATTGCCGGTTTATTCGCCTTATTCTTCCTGTACCACCGCTTTATTTTGCCCCGTCCGGAATCGGATGTGGCTAACAAGGAACAGGGCAGTGGTGTGTTAAAGGAATTTCTGCAGACTTTTGCCAGCTTTTTTCAGAAGAAACAAATTGGCGTGGCCATACTTTTTATGCTGTTATACCGCCTCGCTGAATCGCAATTGGTAAAACTGGCATCGCCGTTTTTGCTCGATGCCCGCGAAATTGGCGGACTGGGACTCACTACCGGCGACCTTGGCCTGGTTTACGGAACGGCCGGAATGATTGCGCTTACAGTTGGCGGAATTCTTGGCGGTGTTGTTGCATCGCGAAATGGCCTGAAATACTGGATCTGGTGGATGGCTGTTGCAATTAACCTGCCCAACTTATCGTACCTTTTTCTTTCGCTGTTTACGCCTGAATCGTTGTGGTATGTGGCTGCCGCGGTGGTGGTCGAGCAGTTTGGCTATGGCTTTGGTTTTACGGCTTACATGCTTTACATGATCTACATTTCGCAGGGAAAATACAAAACAGCGCACTACGCCTTAACCACCGGTTTTATGGCGCTCGGAATGATGATTCCGGGAATGGTCAGCGGTTGGTTGCAGGAGATCATTGGTTACCAGAATTTCTTTATCTGGGTGATGATCTGTACCATTCCGATATTCTTGGTGATCCCGTTCCTGAAAATCGATCCGGAATTTGGAATTCGTAAAAAGGAATAGTAAAGGAGTTAACCACATTGGTTTTGTTTGCTAATGACCAACTCCGTCCTTCAGGGCGGAGTTGATGACATGAGATGGTGCAGGACTTTAGTCCGAATTTGTTTTTTAAGGACTAAAGTCCACAGGGTTTTGGTTTGTTCTAATCCCCCGGCATAAATACCGGAGTTAGTCATTTGCAACAGTTTTAATGCAAACTTTAATTTATCACCCCAAAAGCCTGCTTCAATAATTTGGGAAATAGATTTTCATTCGTTTAAATTGTTTATTTTCAAGACAACTCATGTAACTCGCATAATCATTTGCCATAGTATCAGTAAGCTCTTTTATTATGCTCGTTTCATCAGGTATTTTTTCCTAAAATATTCTACTTTTAAGGTTTTCAAAAAAATCGATAAAAATGGAAGACTTAACAGTAGGAACACGTGTGGAACATCCACGTTATGGCGAAGGAATAATCAGCAAAGATAACCTGACTGCCTATGAGATATTTTTTGAACGCGGTGGTAAAATCGAAATCACAAAACGAAATACCGACCTGAAAGTGTTACAGGCCAACGAGGCAGCTCCAAAGTCAACACTTTCCATTAAGGAGATTGAGAAAGTGATGAGTTATGTGCTCGATAAATACGGCGCGCTGAACGAAGTGGTACCACTTGGTGAAAAATGGCAGGGAGGTATGATGAAATTGCAACCCGCCAATCCCGAACTTCAGGCCAAGGAAATTCCGATTGAAACGTTTTTTCATAAAATTGTAATGCTACGCGACCGCTTACGCGTACTCGAGCAAAACATTAACAGCAGCAAGTCGCTGACTGACGAGGAAAAGGTAGATATTCAGCAGTACATCACGCGTGCCTATGGTTCGTTAACTACATTCAATGTCCTATTTGCTGAAAAGGAACATTATTTTGTGGGAGCCAAAACGAAATAAATGAATATTGATTGAAGATTAACGAATTAAGATTTGGAAGGATGTTTTCTGGATGAAAATCTGAATTCAGCATTCGTTAATCGATATTCTAAAATCTATAAAAACAACTAGCAATGAAACTAATCTTACCGGTTCTATTATTTTTTATGACAGTGACAAGTGTGATTGCACAAGACCTAACATTAAAAGTTTGGCCCAACGGCGCACCCAACGACAACGGGATGACGGATCCCGAAGAAAAATACGACGGGGTCAGGGTACGCAATGTTTCGGAGGCTGAAATGTATGTGTACCTGCCTGAAAAGGAAAAGAATACCGGTGCAGCGGTGGTTATTTGTCCCGGAGGAGGTTATTGGATTGAAGCCATGGATCACGAGGGATTTGATATTGCAAAGTTTTTACAGGAAAAAGGTGTTGCAGGAATCGTGCTGAAATATCGTTTGCCTTACGGTAATGATGAAGTCCCATCGAGCGATGCCCGACGTGCTGTTCGTACAGTTCGGGCCAATGCAGCGGAGTGGGGGATCGATCCTGAAAAAATCGGAATAGCCGGATCATCAGCCGGAGGCCACCTGGCATCAACTGCCGGTACCGTTTTCGATGCCGGAAATCCGGAAAGTGACGATCCTGTTGAACAGGTGAGTTGCCGCCCCGATTTTATGTTGCTGCTTTACCCGGTGATCACCATGAACGAAGAATTCACGCACATGGGATCGCGCGTTAACCTGATCGGTGAAGGCCACAACATGAAACTGGTAAAAAAATATTCAAACGAATTGAATGTAAACAGTGAAACACCGCCAACCTTCCTGATTCTGGCAGACGACGACGGAGCAGTTCCTCCGCGAAATTCCATCGAATTTTATTCGGCACTGAAACGTTACAAGGTACCGGCCGAAATGCATATTTTCCAGAAAGGCGGTCACGGTTTTGGAATACGCCAGGAAGGAATACCTGCCAACAACTGGCCGAATCTGTTTACCGACTGGCTGAAGGCAATAGAAATTATTGAATGATGAATGTAGAATAGTGATTAACGATTTTAGAAGGAATAAATCTGCAATCTCAGATCGTTAATCGACATTCTTAAATCAAATATAAATGGATACCCATCCGCTGAAAGTCTTAAAATATTGTCCGAAGTGCGGTTCTGAGAAGTTCAAACCTTCTGGCGAGCGCTCACTGAAATGCGGCGCTTGTGGTTTCCATTTCTTCATCAATGCATCGGCCGCAGTGGCCGCTTTAGTTGCCGATGATACAGGAAAGCTGATGTTGGTAACACGCGGTGTGGAACCCGATTATGGGAAACTGGATCTGCCCGGTGGCTTTGTCGACCCGATGGAAACGGTTGAAGATGCTGTTAGACGCGAATTACACGAAGAACTCGGATTAAAAGTGACACAGCTCGAGTACCTGTTTTCGCTACCTAACGAGTATGAGTTTTCCGGGTACAAGGTTTTCACGCTCGATTTCGCGTTTAAAGTTCAGGTGGAGTCGATTGAGAACCTGAAAGCCATGGACGACATTCTGGCTTACCGCTTTTATTCCGAAGACGAACTGGATTACAACGATATTCCCGCACCCTCGATAAATAGCTTTGTTAGGCGCTATTTTGAAAGGCTGAAGAAGGATTGATGTTAAATTGTAAAATTGCTAATTGTATATTCGAATTGCAAAAAGGAATATGACTCCAGAGGAGTCGAAAATGAATAGCCCCGGGTTTTAACCCGGGGTATAAGTGGATAAGTGAGCCAGGTGCAATCCGGTAATTCATTTGAAAAGCCGGCAAACCATGCACCGCAAAGCAGAACAAACATTGAAAAACTAAAAACATGAAATGAGCATGAGAAATGATTCACACCAATCGTCGATGATTACGTTCATGCGAATTCCATGTAATACCGCTGAAAACAGACAATTTTAATCCTATGAAAAATACGATTCAAAACCGAGTAGCCGCTCTCCGTAACGAAATCAATAAAACAGGTGTTGATGCCTGGTACATTTCAGGCACCGATCCGCATTCGAGTGAATACCTGCCCAAACGCTGGGAAACACGCGAGTTTATTGCCGGGTTTACCGGTTCGTACGGAATGGTGGCCGTCACTGCTGAAAAAGCAGCGTTATGGACTGACACCCGTTATTTTCTGCAGGCAACAGAAGAGTTGGAAGGTACCGGAATCGATATGATGAAACTGCGTGTAACCGATGCCATTGCGCCTGAAAAGTGGCTGGGGATGAATTTGCCCGCCGGTAGCAAAGTTGGGCTCGATGCGCAAACCGTTAGCATTAACGATTTCAGAAATCTTCAGAAAGGATTGCTGAAACAGGATATTGAACTGATTGAAACACCCGATCTGCTGGAAGCTGTTTGGGCAGATCGTCCGGAAATTCCGAATGACAAAGCCTTTGAGCTGGAATTGCAGTATTCCGGAGTCAGCCGGGTTGAAAAGCAGCAAAAAATAGCCGCCGAACTGGCAACGCGAAAAGCGGATTTGCACGTAGTTTCCATGCTCGACGAACTGGCTTGGCTTTACAACCTGCGAGGCTCTGATATTCCCTACAATCCGGTTTTCACAGCTTTTGCCGTGGTTGGCAAAAACGTTTATGTACTTTTTGTCGATCCTGTTAAAATAGATGAGGAACTGAAAGCAAAACTCGAAGCCGATGGCGTTCAGTTAATGCATTACAACGAGTTTTACGATTACCTGGCAGGAATAACCGGGAAAACCGTTTTTGTTGATCCGTCGACTTTGAATTATGCGGCGTACAGTGCATTGGAGGCCAATAACGAAATAGTGGAAGGAACTTCGATTGTAGCCATTTTAAAAGCGCTTAAAAATGAAACAGAACTTGCAGGTTTCCGAAGTGCTATGAAAAAGGACGGAGTGGCTTTGGTGGAGTTTTTATACTGGTTAAAGGAAACCATTGGTACGCATCCGCTGACGGATTATGAATTGGGGGTAAAACTGGCTGAATTTCGCTCGAAGCAGGACGGTTTTAAAGGTGAGAGTTTTCCTCCGATCGTGGGTTACAAAAGCCGCGGTGCCCTGGTTCACCTGCATATTGGCCCCGATGATGGCAAACCACTGGAAGCTGATGGAGTTGTTTTGTTTGACTCAGGAGGCCAGTATCTCGATGGAACTACCGATGTTACAAGAACAGTTGCTTTGGGCGCCGTTTCCGATCAGTTTAAAACTGATTTTACTTTGACCTTGAAAGGAATGATCGCTTTGACTCAGGCCAAATTTCCGTACGGCGTAAAAGGTTGTCACCTCGATATTCTGGCGCGCCAGGCACTTTGGGAGCACGGAATGAATTATGGTCATGGTACCGGTCACGGAGTAGGGCATTTTCTGAATGTACACGAAGGACCGATGGCCATCCGACTGGAATACAACGAAAACCTGATGCTCCCGGGACAGGTGCTTTCCAATGAACCTGCTTTTTACCGCGAAGGTGAATACGGACTTCGCACCGAGAACATGATGGTTTGCGTAGAGCGTGAAACGACTGAATTTGGGCGATTCCTTGGTTTTGATACGCTTACTCTTTGTCCGATTGATACATCGCTGATCAGAGTGGAATTATTGAGCGAAAAAGAAAAAGCATGGCTGAACGATTATCACCAATGGGTGAATGAGGAATTGAAACCGTTACTGGATGAAAAGTATCATGCTTTTCTGGATGAATTAACAAAACCCGTTTAAGCTTTAACCGGAAGAGTAAAAAAGAATTTGCTGCCAACATCTCTTGAACTTTCAACACGAATGGAGCCGCCGTTTTTCTCTACAAATTCTTTGCAGAGAATCAACCCGAGCCCGGTTCCTTCTTCGTTTGCAGTACCCGATCGTTTTACTTTTTCAGTAATCAGAAAGAGTTTATTCAAGGTGTCCTCATCCATTCCAATTCCATTGTCACTGACGCAGAACTCATGATATCCGTTTTGGGAGTTGACGCTAATTTCTATTTCTCCACCAATATTGGTAAACTTTACGGAATTTGAAATCAGGTTTCTGAAAACAGTGGAAATCATATTCTTGTCGCCAAAAAACAAAGTGCCATCCGGAACATTGTTTGCAACGGTAATTTGTTTATGGTCGGCTTGTTTCCGAAGAACGGCTATATTTTCATTTATAATTTGGCCGGCATCCGATTCAACCGCCTCAACAATAATTTTACCCGTTTGTGATCGCGACCATTCCAGTAAATTCTGAAGTAGATTAAAGGTAACCTTGGACGAGTTTTGAAGGTCTGTAATTAGCTCAAGTTTTGTTTCTTCGTCAATCTCTTCCCAACTCCCAATCAGAAAGTCAGTTAGGCCGAACAGCGCATTAAAAGGACTTCTAAGGTCGTGAGCAATAATGGAGAAAAATTTGTCTTTCGAAGCATTGGCAACACTCAGTTCTTTTGTACGTTCCTTTACTTTTTCCTCGAGTGAAGCATTCAGTTTGATCAGTTCTTTGTTTTGTTTTCTGATTTTCGCTTCCTGTAAAAAACTTTTTATAGCTTCCTTAACGGTCAGTACAAGGTCATCCTTATCCCAGGGTTTGGCGATATACCGGTACAACTGCGCATTATTTATGGCATTGCTGATACCATCAAAGTCGGCATGTCCGGTTAGCAATATTTTCAGTGATCCCGGCGACAGTTGGTGTATTTCCTTCAGTACTTCGTCACCTTTTTTCCCGGGCATGATGTAGTCGGAAATTACGACCGGTACGTGAATGCCTTCTTCAGTTAGTTCCCTGAAGAATTCGATGGCATCATCTCCGCTGTCCGAGGTTTCAATTTCGTATTCTTTTCCGAATATATTTTTCAGTTGCTCTTCCAACGCCTGTAAAATGATCTCCTCATCATCGATACATAAAATAACCCTTTTTTTCATCCCCAACTACTTTTTATTAATGTTCGATATTCCTTCTTTGATTACACTTTCCAATTGTTCGGCAGTCCAGGGTTTGTGGATACAGGCAAATAAATTGGCATTTTCCTGTGCATTCTTAACAGCCCCGTTGTCGGCTTGTCCGGTTAGCATTACCTTAACAATATTTGGGAATTTTTTATGAACTTCTATTAAAAATTCATCTCCTTTTTTTCCGGGCATCAGCCAGTCTGAAACGATAACCAGAACACTTATCCCTTCCTCCGAAAGCTCTTCAAGAATCTCCATTCCCTCTTCTGCATTTTCGGCGAATTCATACAAAAAGTCATCACCAAATAAGTTGGCTATCTGTTCACCCAGGCTATCCAGGATTATGCTTTCATCGTCGACACATACAATTGCATTCTTCATAATAGTTCAAGTTTTAGTTAACCGGAAGTGTGATATGGAAGCTGGTACCAACACCAATTTCACTCTCAAGCTCCATAGTTGCATTATGCTTATCCAAAATTCTTTTCACAATATCCAATCCTATTCCGGTTCCTTCACCGGATTTTTTGGTTGTAAAAAAGGGTTCAAATATGCGTTGTTTTATTTCATCCGGGATTCCATGTCCGATATCGCTGATACTGACCTTTACCTTTTTCCCTAAGTTTCTTACAGTGATAGTGAGATCTCCGTGGTAGTCCATGGCATGTATGGAGTTGGAGATCAAATTGGTCCAAACCTGCATCAATTCGTCGGGATAACAATTGATCAGCGGTACTTCTTCATAATCCTTTATAACTTCAATACCTTGCTTCAGTTGGTTATGGTGCAAGATCAGAACAGTTTCAATATTTTCAATCAGATTGGCCTGTTCTTTTTTCTCAGTAATATCCTTGTGTGCGAATTTCTTGAGGGCAAAAACCAGTTTCGATGCTTTATCAACGGCAAGTTTAATGTTTTCCGCATTTTTGCGAACCGAATAAATATTGCGGATCGATTGGAGAATGAACACGGGATCGTTCACGTTAAGCATCCTGATCACTTCATCGGTATCGTCGTAGAGGTTAAGGTAGAGGATAAGTTCACAAATTACGGGCACTTCCTTAAATCCTGCTAAATCAAATTTCCTTTGTATTTCTTTTTTGTATTGCCTTTTTTCCTTTGAGTTTAATGCAGGTTTACTTTTTTCCATCAGATTCATGATCCGCAGAAAAATCATCAGTTCCTTTTTGGTAAGGCTTGTAAACAACTTATACAGGTTTTGCATGGATGCGTCGAGTGAAGCCGAGATATTACTCACCGAAGCATTGACAGCACCAATTGGCGTGTTTATTTCGTGTGCGATGCCTGCAATAAGGTCACCCAGCGCCCTCATTTTTTCAGAGTGAACCAGTTGAGACTGTGTTTCCTGAAGGTTTTTGAGTGTGTTGTTGAGTTCTTCTGTTTGGAACGTAAGCTTCGAATTTAACTCCTGCAATTCCAGTTCTTTCTTTCTAACCTGGGTAATATCAACCTGTATTCCCAGAATGCCTGTATGCAATTCATCCAGTTTGAATGGTTTTATTCGCGTATTCACAATTAAACCATCTTCCTTGTCGAAGCTTCCTTCTTCATACGAATGAATTGTCCCGCTTTTTATAATTTCTTGCTCGCGCTTATATTTTTGCTCAGCCAAATGATCCGGGTACAAATCAAAATCTGATTTTCCTATTAATTCCTCCGGCTTCATTCCGTAGTTGGCTGCTACAGGCGTGTTGGCAATTATGAATTTGCCGTTTTCATCCTTTAAAAATATCTTTTCAGGGATTTCGTTAATGATATTCAGCAGTAAATTGGAACGGTCTTCAAGTTCCTGCTTTAACTTATCGATGTTTTTGTTGCTTTCAGACAGCTGATTGAGATGATTTCGAAGTTCTTCTTCTTTTCTTTTTAGCTCTTCATTTTGCTGCCGTATAATCCGCTCATGATTTTTTCTGTCCGTAATGTCGTGTGCAACACCTTCAACAGAAATTACTTTGCCATGGTTGTCGAATATTGGTGATTCGGTTATTTCAATGATTTTTATTTTACCGGATTTTGTATAAAGTTCCAATTCAAAAGTTTTTTGTTGTTCTCCGGTCGCACTCTTTTGTAGTAATTCCAATACTTCTTTATTGGCTTCACAATCGGTTAAATACTTCACTATGCCTTTTCTGGCCTCTTCTACCGAATATCCTAAAATTTTTTCTACTGACGGGCTTATGTACAAATATTTACCCTTCAGATTGTGCGAGTAAAAAAAATAATCGTTTTCGAGGCTTTCAATCAGTCCTTTGTAATTTGTGTAATCGTTCATTAAACTGTTATCCAATAATTAGAAATTGCCTATGTTATAGCCCTTATACAAGGTGGCTGAAGATAGTAAAAAATTGAAATATTGATAATTATAACTGTGATTTGAAGTAATTTAGACGGTTTCCAGATTTCGGTTTAAAGGATAAAACAGTATAAGAGAATTTATAAAGTAGCTTACAATGATTAGCAAATTTCCGGATTTTTCATAACCCGCCAGAAAAAGAATTTTACCAGCAAGTGCTATCAATCCACCCGATAGTATTGCGATAACAACACGTTTCTTATTTACTCTGAGCCGAAGCAATCCTGCGAGGGTGGGCACCACAAAAGCTCCTGAGAAAAAGGTGAGTGCCAGCAACAGCGATTGAATGATGGAAGTAACAAAGAGCGCAATAACGATGCTCAAAATTCCCAGCCCGACAATCAGAAAACGGGTCAGGCGGAGGGCCTGTTTCTTTTCCAGATCACCCGTGATCAGTTCGCTCATGATCATGGAAGAAGTGAGCAGGGTAGTGTCGGCCGACGACATTACTGCCGAAAGCAGCGCTGCAAGAAATAGTCCGTATGCCCACGCCGGTAACAGGTGTTCTGCAAAAGCAACAATGCCTTCGCCCGATGCTTTGGAATAAACTCCCAAATAAGTCAGAACAAATGAAACCGGAACCAAAATCGAAGCCACAAGTATTACGCTTCGCGAAGCCGTGCGCTCGTCTTTGGCACAGAACACACGCGAATAAATATCGGGCCCAACGATAAAGGTTACCGAGTAAGTTATCAGCAGTATTAACAAATCAATCCAGCCAAAGGAATCGTTAAAAAGATGATTTAGTTGAAGCACTTCGATGTTTTGTTCGTGCTGCGGATGTGTGGTAAACATCAAAATGGCCACTAAACCTGCCAGGATCAGCAGCGATTGCAAGGCGTCGGTTTTAAGAATGCTGAGTTGTCCGCCCAGCAAGGTGTACACGATAAACACCACACCCGAAATAAGTGCCGCTTGCTGATAGCCAATGGTATTCAATCCGCTAAGTATTTTGGCTGCTGCAATGATCTGTGCTGCCACAATTCCGAGCCAGGCCAGCGGAATAATGATAGAAGCTATGATCTCCGCCTTCTTCCCGTAAAAACGTCCCAGCAGTTCAGGTAAGGTAAAATGCCCGAAACGCCTCACATATTTCGAAATGGGAACAAGGATGAAAAGTCCGAGTGCGGCACTAAACAAAAACCAAAGCGCTGCCCAACCTATTTTCTGGCTGAGTTCGATGGTGCCCAGCACGGCCGATCCGCCCAGAATGGTAGCCAGCAAGCTTCCCGAGACCTGCCACATGCCCGCTTTTTTACCTGCCACATAATAATCGCCGGGTTGTTTTATCCGGAAAGCCGAGTACACGCCAATTCCGATGATAAACAAAAAGTAAGCTATGATTGTAAATTCAACCTGCATGATGTTAGATACAAAGATCGAAAATCTGTACTAAATTCATAAATTGCTGAGCAGATTATGTGAATTTGATACATCGGGTATATCACTCGCGCCGCACTAAAGTACGGTGTAAAATACTAAAATAGGTTCTGGAATTATTATTTACCGAATTAAAATACTGACTATGAGAACTAACGTTTTTTTACTTGCCTTTATCTTCCTACTTTTGTCGGCTTGTTCACGTAAAGAAAAAATAATGCCACCCGTAGCAAAGAAAGTTCCAAAAGCGCTCACCATTCACGGTGACACCCGAATCGACAACTATTACTGGTTAAACGAGCGGGAAAATCCGGAAGTAATTGCTTACCTCGAAGCAGAAAATGCCTACAAGGATGAGGTGATGAAACCTACAGAGGTACTTCAGGAGAAATTGTACGACGAGATTAAGTCGAAGATCAAGGAAGAGGATGAATCGGTGCCGTACAAAAAGAACGGTTATTATTATTATTCCAAAACAGAGGCCGGAAAGGAATATTACCTGCTATGCCGCAAAAAGGGTAGCCTCGATGCGGAAGAAGAGGTCTTGCTCGATGTAAATCAATTGGCTGAAGGCTATGAATATTATGCCGTTGGAAGTTATTCAGTCAGCAAAGACAATAAAATTCTTGCATTTGGCGTCGACACCTTAAGCCGTAGAAAATACACCATCTATTTTAAAAACCTCGAAACCGGAGAATTATTGGAAGATGCCATTCCGCTGACTACCGGTGGTGCTGTTTGGGCCAACGACAGTAAAACGGTTTACTACACGCTGAAGGATGATGTGACTTTGCGTTCGGAAAAGATCATGAAGCACACGCTGGGAACTCCGTTAGAAGACGACCGGGTGACCTACTATGAAGCGGATGAAACTTTTGATGTGTTCATTTATAAAAGTAAAACCGATGATTACCTGATCATCGGAAGCGAGAGCACGCTGACTTCGGAATACCGTTACCTGGATGCCAATCATCCTGAAGGAGAATTTAAGGTCATTCAGCCTCGTATCCGCGAACTGGAGTACTCGGTTGATCAGGTAGAAGATTACTTTTACATCCGTACCAACCTCGATGCGCAGAACTTCCGTTTGATGCGAACGCCGCTAAATGCTACCGAAAAAGAACACTGGGAAGAAGTAATTCCGCATCGCGACGATGTATATTTCTCCGATTTCGATGTGTTCAAGGATTACCTGGTGCTAACAGAACGAAAGGAAGGAATCAGTAATATCAGGGTGATGCCATGGAAAGGAGAGGAGTATTTTATCGATTTTGATGAAGAAGTGTACTCGGTGCATTCGAGTATCAATATGGATTTTGATACGGAGGTATTTCGACTTAACTATACCTCCATGACAACGCCGATATCTACCTTCGATTTCAATATGAAAACCAAAGAGCGCACCTTGCTGAAAGAACAGGAGGTGTTGGGAGGATACGACAAAAACAATTATGCAACCAAACGTATTTATGCAACGGCGATGGACGGGACAAAAATCCCGATGTCGATTGTGTATAAAAAGGGCATGCAAAAGGATGGCAACAACCCGGCACTGATTTACGGTTACGGATCATACGGTCATACCATTGATCCCTCGTTCTCGGTAGCGCGACTGCCACTCCTCGACCGTGGTTTTGTTTATGCGATCGCGCATATTCGCGGAAGTCAGATCTATGGCCGCCAATGGTACGAAGATGGCAAGCTGCTGAATAAAATGAACACCTTTACCGATTTCAACGACTGTGCTCAATTCCTGATTGATGAAGGTTATACAAACTCTGAGAAACTGTTTGCCCTGGGTGGAAGTGCCGGTGGCTTGTTGATGGGAGCCTGTATCAACCTGAAGCCGGAGTTGTATAAGGGCGTTATCGCTGCAGTTCCGTTTGTGGATGTGGTGACGACCATGCTCGACGAAAGCATTCCTTTGACAACCGGCGAATTTGACGAGTGGGGGAATCCAAAGGAAGAAAAATATTACTACTACATGAAGTCGTATTCGCCTTACGACAATGTGGTGGCCAAAGATTACCCGGCCATGCTGGTAACAACAGGTTTGCACGATTCGCAGGTGCAGTACTGGGAACCTGCCAAATGGGTAGCCAAACTCCGCGATCTGAAAACCGATGACAACCTGCTGATCTTCCACATCAATATGGATTACGGCCATGGAGGTGCTTCGGGGCGTTTTGAGTGGATTAAAGAAACCGCGCTGGAATATGCCTTTATTTTAGACCAATTGGGTATAAAAGATTAATCAATATGAAAATAAAAGAAGAGGCTGTCTCAATGGGACAGCCTCTTCTGATTCCTACTTTTCCTTAATGAATACTGAATTAAAATTGTAGAAAATTTTAGTTTCCAAAATAGCTCAGGTCTCGTGCAAACCAAGCTTCTTTCCTTTCAACGCTTCTTAAAATCTTAACAAAGTCTTTATTGAACTCTTTAAAGAAATCACCATATTTTTTCGAAAAGATTTCGTCGTTTATTATATACTCTTTTTTATTTTTATCGAAAGCCCATCCAATATAAACAGGACCATCATAACCCAATCCTCCTGAAGCGACGTGCCAGGAATCGCTGTGTCCTTCCGATTTTATATGAGCCACCGCTTTTTTCATCATCTTTTCAAATTCTTTTCCTTTTCCAGGGATAATATAGAATTCCTGAAATTCCATATAATTTACACTATCCATCACAACCCTGGGGTTTGCAGGATAAAAGCTTAGATCGGAAATTTCGGTAATTGTGCGCGAATTGGTTGATTGAATCGTTTTTATCCATTTTTCGGTTTTTTCAGCCCCGAATTTTGCTATTATCTTATCCCATTCTGCTTCCAGTTTATCAATGTCGCTGAGCGAGTTGATCGGATGCCAGTACTGGTATTTAAAATTACCGCTTGTCCAGGCATAAAAAGCATAAGAATAACCTTCGCTTTTGCATAATTCCGACAGTTCTTTGCTAAGTTCCCAATACTCATTAATTAGTGTGGGGTGAACAACTTCCTCCCAGCAATACCACAGTTGCTTTTCATTTTCCTGTGCATTTGCACTGTTGATGGCGATAAAAAGAAGGATTACAATAAACCCTAAGTACAATTTTTTCATCTTGTTATGTTTTAGTTACTTACATAAGTTAGTCTAAATCAGCAAGAAAACAAAACAAAAAGATGAATAAGTATTTAATCGAAGGAAAATATATATACTGCCGGATTCTAATACGTTTGGAAAAATAGAACCGCGTAAAATAAATTCACCCGGTGACTTTGAGTCATCGGGTGAACTTTATACTTTGAACACTAAACTCTGAACTTTGTACTAGTCCAGCCTATGCTTTCAGCTTTTTATACTTAAATCGTTTCGGTGCTTCGCCACCCATGCGTTTTTTGCGGTTCTCTTCGTATTCCGAGAACGAACCTTCAAAGAAATGAACATGGCCTTCGCCTTCAAAAGCCAGGATATGGGTAGCAATGCGGTCGAGGAACCAGCGGTCGTGCGAGATAACCACGGCACAACCGGCAAAACTTTCGAGGCCTTCTTCCAGCGCACGCAGCGTATTCACGTCGATGTCGTTGGTAGGCTCATCGAGCAGCAAGAGGTTACCTTCCGATTTTAGCGCCAGCGCCAGGTGCAAACGGTTACGTTCACCACCCGAAAGCACACCGCATTTCTTTTCCTGATCGGAACCCGAAAAGTTAAAACGCGAGACATAAGCACGCGCGTTGGCCTGCTTGTTACCAAGCATAATGGTTTCGGTACCTCCCGAGATCACTTCGTAAACCGATTTATTCGGATCGATAGCCTCGTGGGTCTGATCCACATAACTGGTTTTAACCGTATCACCAATTTCGATGGTTCCGGTTTCGGCTTCCAGCTGTTTCATGATCAGTTTGAACAAGGTGGTTTTACCGGCACCGTTCGGACCGATAACGCCGATAATTCCGGCAGGAGGCAGTTTAAAGCTGAGGTCTTCAAACAAGATGCGGTCGCCAAAACCTTTTTTTACGCCTTCCATTTCCACCACTTTGTCACCCAGTCGCGGACCATTCGGAATAAAGATCTCGAGGCGCTCTTCCTTTTGTTTGGCGTCTTCGTTCAGCATTTTATCGTAGGCACTCAAACGTGCTTTGCTTTTGGCGTGACGTGCCTTCGGAGCCATGCGCACCCATTCCAGCTCGCGCTCCAAAGTTTTCTTACGTTTCTGACTGCCTTTTTCTTCCTGCTCCAGTCGTTTGGCTTTTTGCTCGAGCCACGAACTGTAGTTGCCTTTCCACGGAATACCCATTCCGCGGTCGAGTTCAAGGATCCAGCCGGCCACATTATCAAGGAAGTAGCGGTCGTGGGTAATACAGATCACGGTTCCTTTGTACTGGTCGAGGTGGGCTTCCAGCCACTGGATACTTTCGGCATCGAGGTGGTTGGTAGGCTCATCGAGCAAGAGCACATCAGGTTCTTTCAGCAATAAGCGGCAAAGCGCCACTCGGCGGCGTTCACCACCCGATAGTTCGCTGATGGGCTGATCATCGGGCGGACACTGCAGAGCATCCATGGCACGTTCGAGTTTGCTGTCGAGGTTCCAGGCATCCAGTGCATCCATTTTTTCCTGCAGCTGCGCCTGTTCGGCCATCAGTTCATCCATTTTGTCAGGATTCTCGTACACCTCGGGCAGTCCAAACTGCTGGTTGATCTCCTCGTAGCGGTTCAGTACATCCACGGTTTCCTGCATACCTTCTTTTACCACTTCTATCACGGTTTTGCTTTCGTCGAGCTGTGGTTCCTGCTCAAGCAATCCAACCGAATAACCCGGTGCAAATACCAGCTCGCCGTTATAGGCAGTATCCTGTCCGGCAATAATACGCAGCAAGGTCGATTTACCCGATCCGTTCAAACCAATGATACCGATTTTCGCACCCAGAAAAAACGAAAGCGAAATGTCCTTGATCACCGTTTTTGAGGGTGGGTAGGTTTTACTCACCTTGTACATCGAAAAAATTATCTTCTTATCGTCGCTCATGTTCTAATGATTTTATTGGTGCAAAAATACAAACGAATCTGACATGAAATCTGCTGACAGCAGGATTAAATCAACAATTTTGAGCAAATGCCTAGTGTACTGTTCCGCATAACTGACAGCATGAATACGGCGCTGCGAAATGTCAGAATAAATTACCCGGTTTTATCAATGTGCTTAGATTCTGCTTAGTCCATCCCGGAGATTTTATAAGATTTACTGATTCATTTCTAAAAAACTTGATCGGTAATTATCCGTTTTCTTATTCATTTTTAGGCATTTCTGAATGTTGTATTCAGCAAATTAAATGCGGTGGGGGTTGCGTGATTGTATTTCTTTGCAGCGTCAAAATTTAATAACTATTGACATACAAAACCAAGACGGAAGTTGCTTTCCAATATAAAAGGCAAAAGAGTTCTATTAAGATTGTTCATAGATTAGTTTTAGTTAGTTAGGTTTAGTAGAGAAGCATTTTACAACCCACTGTTTTAAAATTACAAACCCGTAAAGCAGGTAAATGCAAAAGTTGGTTCTCGGCCGTTTCGTAATCTTTGCATAGTGGATAGCGGCCTCAAAAGGTACCTAAATTAAGTTGTGTTATAAAAAGTTTCTGATCATCGCCCTGATATTGCCTGACGCTGGCAGTATCAGGGCCCGGAAACGTTTTCCGTTGAAAAATTCCCTATAAAATATTAGAGTTAATTCTTCCCCAATTGTATGCGGGTCATATTTATCAGCCACCTCGAGTAGTTGTAGAGGTGAATGCCCCAGAATATGATGAGCAGCAACCCGAGTTTGCTGTGCACTTCGCGAAGTGCTTCGGCCAGTTTGGTGCCGTCGAAAACCCACCAGGCCAGCAGGGCGGTGAGTGCACACATCAGAAAAACGATCAGCTGTGTGAGGTTCATTCCGCTGTTAGTACCTTTTAGCTTGAAGGTGAACAGCTGTTTAACCCAATGCAAGTGCATCAGCAAATGAGTGAATATCATGGGAATGATTACCAGCGCGGTAACCTGATGAACGATTAACCATTGATGTCCATTGATTCCAAACGTTGGCAGTTCTTTATCGAAGCCGCTGTGGTAACGTAAAACAATGATGCCTGTGGTAAGCAAAAATAGAAAAGGTAGAAACGAGATCAGGTTAAACACATAATTCCGTGTTGCTTTCGATGTTTTTTTCTCCGGTCGCGTCATTGGTGATTCTGGTTACAACAAGATGCAAGTATAAGCGATTTACAGGGTTTGAGCAAAATGTTTGCAAATTGCCTGTTCAAAAAATTACAGGCGAAATTCAATTCATGCTTTACATTCTTCGATTTTGATAGTAACTTAGGAGTAATAAAAAGTTACTGTTCACTGATTAAATTCTGTCTTATGAAAAAGATTCTTTCGCTTCTCCGTTTGCTAACGGATACGCTCAGAATGACAGGTCGTTAAGTGTTGTGGTGCTTTTGGGAGGGATTTGGCTGCCAAGCTGCCAAATCCCTCCCAAAAGCATATTCCATAATAAATTTGTCATTCCGAACGCAGTGAGGAATCTAAATGAATTTAGCCTGACGGTAGTAAAAAACTCAAAAACATGGAAGTACTTGGAATTGATTTTGGCGGATCGGGAATAAAAGGAGCGATCGTAGATACCAAAACCGGCGAACTGGTAACCGAACGTCACCGCATTGAAACGCCACAACCCGCGACTCCGGAAGCTGTGTCGGAAGTGATGACTGAGCTGATTCAGCATTTCAACTGGAAAGGAAAAGTGGGAGTTGGAGTGCCTGCAGTAGTGAAAAACGGTGTGGTATTGACCGCGGCCAATATCGACGACAGCTGGATCGGACAGCCCATCAACCAGCACCTGTCGGAGAAAACCGGTTGCGAAGTGGAATGCATTAACGATGCCGATGCCGCCGGAATGGCCGAGATCCATTTTGGGGCCGGTGCCAAAGCCAAAGGGATGGTTTTTTTGCTCACCGTGGGTACTGGTATCGGAACCGTGATCTTTATCGACAAACACCTGGTTCCGAATCTTGAACTGGGCCACCTGGAGTTTAAGAACAAGACAATTGAACGCTATACTGCCGATTCGGTGCGAAAGCGCAAAGACCTCTCGTGGAAGGACTGGGGCAAACGTTTTAACAGCGCACTCGATTATTACGACAGGATGTTTAATCCCAACCTGTTTATCGTTGGGGGAGGTGTGAGCAAAAAAATGGACAAATTCAACGAATACATTGCTATCGACACGCCAGTGGTACCCGCCGAAATGGAAAACAATGCCGGCATAATCGGTGCAGCTTTAAACCTGGTGTATAAATAACGGATGGATTGGAACTTCTAACTTTAAAGCGAAACCGACTGTTCACCAGTAATGTTGATCAGAAAGCGAAATGTTTTTAACCAAGCTGTCTAAACCTGTTGCATATGAAAACTTATGGCCATTTTTCAAAGATGATCCCCCTTTCTGTTTTTCTGCTGTTAACCGGCTTTTCATTTGATTTATCCGCACAGTATTTACCGGAAGAGCCGGTAACCATCGATGTGGATTTCAACAATACGGTTGGTGATATGGATCCTGTGTGGGCATTTTGGGGGCACGACGAACCTAACTACACCTACATGAAAGATGGCCAAAAGCTCCTGACAGAACTGGCTGAACTGAGTCCCGTTCCGGTATATATGCGTGTGCACAGTTTGTTGGTCACCGGCGAAGGAACGCATGCTTTAAAGTGGGGATCTACCAATGCATACACCGAAGATGCTAATGGCAACCCGGTCTACGACTGGACCATCATCGACAAAATATTCGATTCCTATATCGAACGAGGGATGAAACCAATGGCTCAAATCGGATTTATGCCCAAAGCATTATCCTCCCGTCCCGAGCCCTATCGCCATTACTGGAAGCCCGGAGCCAGGTACGAAGAAATATATACGGGTTGGGCCTATCCTCCCAATGATTATGAAAAATGGGCGGAGCTGGTTTATCAATGGGTAAAGCATTCTGTAGATCGTTACGGCAAGGAAGAAGTTGAAAGCTGGTACTGGGAGGTTTGGAACGAACCAAACATTGGTTACTGGCAGGGAACGTTGGAAGAATACATCAAACTCTATGATTACAGCGCCGATGCTGTAAAGCGCGCTCTGCCAACCGCAAAAATCGGGGGACCCGAAACAACCGGCCCCGGATGGGATAAGGCAGCGGATTACCTTCGGAAATTTCTGGATCATGTTAGTCACGGGAAAAATTATGCCACCGGCGAAACCGGATCCCCCCTGGATTTTATCACTTTTCACGCCAAAGGCAATCCAAAAGTGGTTGATGGCATGGTACAGATGAACATGGGCGCCCAGTTGAACGACATCAGCAAAGGTTTTGAAATCGTGGCTTCTTACCCCGAATTCAAAGATCTGCCCATCATCATCGGGGAGTCGGACCCTGAAGGTTGTGCGGCATGTTCCGAAGCCGATTATCCGCATAATGCTTACCGGAACGGCACCATGTATTCGAGCTATACTGCGGCTTCTTTTGCCCGGAAATACGCGTTGGCCGATCATTTCGATGTGAATTTTCTGGGGGCTGTGACATGGGGCTTTGAATTCGAAGATCAACCCTGGTATGCCGGTTTCAGGGACATGGCTACCAATGGAGTGGATAAGCCCGTGCTTAATGTTTTCAGGATGTTTGGAATGATGCAGGGAAATCGCGTTTCGGTGAGTGGAAATATGGCTTATGATTTTGAAGCGGTGAGGGATGAAAGTGTAAGAAAAGCGGTGCCGGATGTGAATGCGATTGCCACTTTTGGAGAGCATTCGGCTACTGTAATGATCTGGAATTACCACGACAACAACAATTTGGATGTGGCGCCTGCCCTGGTGGAACTGAGCCTTGAAAATCTGCCAAATACAAAGGTGTTGATGCAGCATTACCGGGTGGATCAGGAACACAGTAATTCGTACACCTACTGGAAAAGCATTGGTTCGCCTCAGCAGCCAACAGCTGAAGAAATTGCCGCATTGGAACGGGCCGGTCAGCTCGATCTTTACACCTCTCCCGAGTGGGTGATTCCCGACAACGAAATGAAGCTATCCATTGAACTTCCGCGACAGGCCGTTTCTTTATTACGCTTTACATGGTAGGCTGACAAATGCAGCGAAATTAATACGAACCGAAAAGGGGAGGTTTTAATCGATTCCAACAAGCTTACTCCGTCGTTCCAGGCTGACCACATCGCGCCACACGCCGTCCATTTTGCCGATGCGCTCTTTCACGCCGAGGATTCGGAAACCGAATTTTTGATGTAAGCGGATGCTGCCGGTGTTCTCAGGGAAAATTCCGGCCTGCAGGGTCCAGATGCCGTTTGCTTCCGATGCCTCAATTAAAGCTGCCATTAACTTGCTGCCAACTCCCTTTTCGCTGTAATCCGGGTAAACATAAATACTCACCTCGGCCACACCGGCATAAACACAGCGGCTCGATACATTCGACAAAGCCGCCCAGCCAACAACCTGCTCTCCATGTTTGGCTACCAGCCTGCAATCTTTGCGGTGTGAACTACCCCAGGTTTCCCATTCCGGAACTTCGGTTTGAAAAGTGGCATTTTTTGTCGCAATTCCCGCTTCGTAGATTCCGGCAACTTCGGGCCAGTTTCCGTCGCTCATAGGCGCTATCCTGATCTCCTGCATCTCGCTAAATTGGTGTTGAAGTTTTTTAATCTTAAAACTTAATTTTCTTACCGGTCCAGTTACTATCGGTTTTCTCAATCAGCAGCAAGCCTGATTCAGAACCATTTAACTTGGCAACTAAATCACCTGAATTATCCCAAAATCCGCTTTCGCCGCCGGCATCGAGCCCCCAGGATTGTCTGGTAAAATTCGACATCAACACATTCATCGAATGGTTTTTTGCATATGTTGAAAGCGTTTGGTAAGCGCGGGCCATATCCTGTGGTTCCCAGAAAATACTTGCCAGATAAATGCTTGTATCCAGCTTTTTTGCCTGCTCTGCGTGTTCGGGATGATTGATGTCGGCACAAATGGCTATAGTCAATTGTTCGTTCTTTAGCTCAATTACCGGGTTGAAATCAAACGATGAGTGGTAGTAAACCTCTTCACCGGTGTGCAGAAACTGTTTGGTATACACCGAAACCGTATCGTCGGGCTGAAATACAAAAGCGCCAATGTAGAGCTCCTTATTCATTCGGATGGGCGCCCCGGCAATTATAACGATCTTATTCTTCACTGCCAGTTTTCTGAATTCACTGAGCCTCGAATCGTTTGATTCAAATGCCAGTTCTGCAGCCTTTTCCCGTTCGTAGCCGCTGATGGATAATTCGGGGAATAAAACCAGATCAGCATTGTTTTTAGCGGCCAGCTCGATGAATCGATAGTGGTCGGCCAGATTTACATTGATATCAAATCGTTTGGGACTGGTTTGTGCTGCAGCTAAGATCATGTTAAATCGCTTAGTTTCACAATTGAGAAGTAGTTTGAGAATGAAATACGAATTCTAAAATTATGCTTATTCGTTTATGTTGAACTTAAATTCTTCACAACAGATCATATTGTTAACCTTCTGATAGTTTAGTTAAGATTTTCATGGCCCGGTCCGCGTCTTTCCTGTCGACGAAAATATGGTCGTGGTAATATCCGGCGATCACGTTGCAAGATATTTGGTGTTTGGCTAATTCCGTTGAAAATACGGCTGTCAGACCTACCGCGTCAAGCGATGAATGAATCGTCAGGGTGATCCAGGAGACAATATAGTCGTAACTCAGGTTTAACCGGTCGGCTTTTCCTTTCTCCATAACAAGCGTTGTTCCTTCCGTTTCCCTGAATTCACAAAGCGTATCATTTCGGTCAATCCTGCTTACATCTTTTAGGGTCGAAAAAATATACTCTCCTTCGTTAAGTTTGGGATGCATTCCTTTTAGCAGCTCAGCTAAATTTGTTTCTCCACTCATCTGCTTTTCCTGAATTTACTATCTACCCCTCGTTGCAAACGAGGGGTAGGGCGGCTTACGTTATTTACTTTTTCTGAATTTCTTTCGGTAATCCTTATCCATTTTTTCGGTGGCGTATTGCACGATCAACCTTCCGCAGCTGTCTTTCCATTTCATCAGAAACTCCTCAACCTCAGCCGGGTATTTCTTCCACAAACCGCGTAAAAGCGTGCCAATGCCTTTTTGTACATATTCCGAATCATCCAACATTAAAGGATCAACGAGGTCCAATGCTTCTGACGGACTTAAATCCATTGATGATTTATCCAATTCGACAAGGGCCACCGGAACTGCCCGGCGTTTCCATTCCGATTCAGCGTCGATCCATGTTTTCAGATCCTCCAAGCCGATCACTTTATCCAACAACAAAGCCGACAAAATCAGCATACAAAGTACATCGGTAGTGGCCCAGTTGTTTATGCCGTAGTCGAACCAGCGCCCAACCCGTTGAAAGGTATCTTTCGAAAAATCGGCTCTGCACGACTTTAAAAAATTGATAGCCACGTGCTTTTCATCAAACCTGCCCGTTTTCATCAGTTCGTCACCGAGGTCCAGGTAGCTGTCGATGGTCATTTCGGCTTTCCATTGTTCCTGCCAGTCCTCTATCTGCCGCAGGAACAGTTTATCGTCAATACCGTAGCCATCATAACCTTCCTTAAAGTAGCGTTGGTACTTTTTTATAATCTCCGGGTTTGAGTTGGCCGTACAAAATTCCCGGATAGTTGTAAGTTTAGTAGCTGACATGGTTGTTTAGTTTTTGGTTTTTATGTTGATTTTTTTCTATCGCTGGCAGTGGGCGAGCGGGAGAATAACTCCAACTACTAATCCAGGGGTTTAATAAAATGCATTAATTCCCGGTCGTGGTTATTTACAATTCTGCATTCGTTATCAAAATACATGGTAGCGCCGTTTTCCGGAGTGTATTGCTCCCAGGTTGGCAGCACGCCATCAACATTTGGGTTACCCGTTTTTACAAAGTTGATCCATGCCGAGCTCATTTTGTCTGCCAATTCCCAGGCTTCTTCCGTATTGCCGGTCCAGTCTGCTCTCAGGTCAACCGTATTGAATGCCAGTGGAATGTCGAGGCCATGAAACGAACCTTTCGATGCATTGTCGACACCGCTTTTCCATGCTAAAAAGTAAACATACAGCGGGGCATCTGTTTCCTGTGCCCGTGCGTCTGCAGTTCTTATGGTAAATGGCCTGAAAGTCTTGTCAACCGACAGCAGATCCTGAGGCGTATAATCAGGATAAGCCTTTGCGAAGAGTGAAATATACTCATCGGTTCTATCGCCATATTCTTTTGCCAGGCGTTCTTTAGCCTGTTCCATTGTCAGGTCTTTTTCGCCGTAAGCGGTACGCATTAGCTCATTTAGTGTGGAGCCTATCATAAGCGGTATATCCTTTGAAATGTCTGCAAATCCGGGGCTGAAAGGTTGCTGTAACAAAATTTCACCGTCGGCCGAAGGTGCAAAGCCAAACATGGTTGGCGACCCCGGTTTTCTCGGACCCGATATTTTGGCAATGGCATCATTCCCTGCTTTAACCAGGTCTTTGTAAGGGATCGTATCCAGTTTTTCAACATCGTTTGGTGTAAGTCCCAGATTTTCAAGTACGGCCAAACCAAGGGCTTGCGATTTCTCTTTGGTCATTGTATTTATCAGGGTTCCGCTCTGTATAATGGCCTTGTGAAACAAACCTTTTGCCGCCGGCATACACATAATGGTACCCACTTTTCCGCCGCCTCCCGATTCGCCTAAAATGGTTACATCGGCAGGATTGCCTCCAAACTGCTCAATGTTTTTTTGAATCCACTCGAGGGCTTTCACAATGTCGAGCACACCCACATTGGCCGATTGTGCATACTTATCGCCACAGGCCGACAGATCAAGAAAACCAAGAATGTTTAAGCGGTGATTTATGGATACAAAAACCACATCCCCTTTTTTAGCCAGGGCTTCGCCATAGGTCATCGGGTCGTTGCTGGCGCCAACATGAAATCCGCCGCCATGTAACCAGAGCATTACCGGCCGTTTTTTGCCATCCCGGATTCCCTGCGTCCAAACATTTGCACTAAACAGTTCCTTTTCGTTTTGAACTGAATCGGGATACCAGGGTACTATTTGCCGGGCAACCGGCCCGAAGTCGGTACATGCACGAATTCCGTCCCAGGCATCCGGATCCTGCGGAGGCATAAATCGTTCGGCCGTGGCGTACGGAATCCCCTTAAAAGCGTATACGCTATCGTTAATACTGCCCGATATTTCACCGGAGGTGGTTTTAATAAGCGGTTCCTGGTTACTGCCGGTTTTTGGAGTACAGGCGGTAAAACAAAATCCTGCTGTAAGTACAAAAAAGAAAATAAGTTTGGTTAGTAGTTTCATCGTATAAAAATTTACTTAGGTTTTAATGCTATTAAAATAATGCTAAAATCTCACTTATCTTCTGTTAATCAGTATGCAGCCTGATTATTTGCAGATTTCTTATACTATCCTTCCGGATTTCACTCCGATTGTAAATGGGATCGAGCGGGTGAAGCTTATTGGTTGGCACCTGCTTTTGTCCCGTTCCTTCGGTAGGCTACTACCAATAAAATGCTTGCAATTACAATCAGGAATAATCCCGGTCTCAGTTCAAGAGCCTGTCTGGTACTCCACCCTAAGACACCAACCAAATAAAGGATTAAACATGCCAGCTGCACCAGAATATATTTCATTTTATTTTTTATCAGCCCAAGCGAATTCGCAACCACGATTAAGCCTACCGAGATACTGGTAATACTGAGCAACCAGTTTTGAAAGTGATAATCGTTTAAAAAAGTATAGCCTGTCCAACCGGTAAAGGTTTGGTAAGTTCTTTCTCCATCCACAAACATTTTAAAACGTCTGGTCCATCCTAAAAATGTGCCTGCAACAATCAGCAGTGTCAGAAACGATGACCATAGCATGTATTTATTCAGGGGCGTTTTCTCCGGTTCAAGCCTGTCGATAGCTAAAACATCAAACAGTAAGTCGAGTGTTTTTCGTCGTGGGGTGGTTTCATTATTTTCGATTCGCTGAATTGTTCTCAAATTAACTTTTGCGTGCTCCGCCAAATCTTCCTGGGTCCAACCTTGTTTTAATCTGCTTTCTTTAATTCTTTTTCCTGGTTCTTTCATAAATCGTGAAATTAGTTTTTTGAGGCAAAAGTAATTCCCCATTCCCCGATTTGGTAGCGATTTTCTGACGGCATTTTTACGGCATTTACTGATTTACCGGTATTCTGCACCGCCGGTGCGTCCCGATCCATCAGTCGACGGACGGGCGGCATAAGCAAGATTACCAACCTTATTATTTTTTCAAACAATTTTCCTTCGTAATAATTTTTGAGTTGTTCCAACTGCAACGAGTATTGAAATGAGTAATACTACAATTGAAGTCAAATTAATTGTTTTGAGTCTTTTGAGTGCAACATCATTCTTGTCGGTTACAGCAGACCCTGTTATTGTGTTGAGCTCTTCCAGAAAATTGATAGTTTGCCCCAGATTTGGGCTTCTCCCGACATCGTTGGTTGTGGTAATTTGAAGTTTTTCGTCGGTGTACGATTTAATAAATTTCAAATAAAACCCGGTCGAAATTCCTGCAACAGAAATAATCAGCAATAAAATCAGATAATTTTGGTTTTTCATAGTCATTTTTGTTTTGATAGTCGCCGGTGCGTCCCGATCCGTCAGCCGACGGACGGGATGTAATCCGTACCTCAGCCGACGGCTGAAAGTTTGTTCTTTTCAATTCTTCCGAATTGCACACCGTCCGTCGGCTGACGGATTGGCGCCAGCGAGGCCGTAATAGAATTTAATTCTTTACTTTTTTCCATATTTCATCAAGGTCATTATTGACTCCTTTAATAAACATAAAATCTTTTTTTATTTCTATTTTAAAAGAATTCATGACACCAAATACGTTGCGATATTGTGGTGTTGTATATTGTATAAATTCGGTATATACGCCTTTCTCCACGGTATATGTTCCCCAAAATGAGTTAAGCACAATTTTTCTCTCAGGGGCAAAATCGCTCACCATGAACGTCTCTTTTGTAATAATCTTGTACCTTGCTATGTCGCTATCATTGTAAAGGTTATTTGCAACGGTGCTGTCGGGATTACAAACTTGCCATGTACCTATTAATTGTTTTTGAATTCTACGCTGGGCATTTGCATTATAACTAACTGTAATTAATACGATACAAACCAAAATAACAGGAATAGATAAAATTTTTAATTTTTTCATTGTGTTAATTTTTAAGTTAAATAAATCAATAATGTATTTATAAACCTGTTCGAGTCTGTATAACACATGGTTAATTACTCTAACTGATTCACTAGTTTTTGTTTTTGAAGAATCATAAAAGTCATAATCCAAAACTTCAAATATTGCTTTAATTGTATATGCTCTTGGAGTAACCTCGCCTGATTCAATCCGTTGGAGAGTTCTTATTGTAATATCACATTTCTCCACTAATTCTGACTGGGTTAGTCCCTTTGCCTTTCGAAGTTCCAGAACTTTTTTACCTAAATAGGGTTGTTTCATAATTCATCGTAGATTGAACAAGTTTATGATAAACAAATACCCAATCCAAAAATCAGTGATGATTTTAATAGGACATTTTTACGCCATAAACCTGACATTTTCATTATTGATTATTTATTGCTGTTATTTAGTGTTTTAATTTTCAGTAGCTTAAGTTGATTTATTTGGCATTGAATATTTTTCCTAAATTCACCGCCGGTGCGTCCCGATCCGTCAGCCGACGGACGGGATGTAATCCGTACCTCAGCCGACGGCTTAAAGTTTTTGAGCAGGGAAACTCAATTTAGTATTTGCGCCGCTCTTCAGGTTTTCGGGTGAGTACAAAATACAGTACATACAGCCAACTGAAGATGCCGTGTATTAAAGCCAGTAAAACAGATTTATTCCGTTCCCACGAAACAACAACAGCCAGCACACTCCCCAAACCAATGCCACTTCGTATGGCGGTACTTCCTATTCCATCGTTTCCGGTTTGCTGACTAAAGCATTCGAAAGCGAAGAACAACAGAAATATCAAGGTCAGTTTTAGTTTATTCATAGGTTTTTAGTTTTGTTTTTATCAACTTTTCTGGTCTATCGACCAGGGCACGGATTGCAAATCCGCTCTAGCGAGGCAGTTATCATAAAATGTTCTCCATCAATTTCAACAAAAACACCGCACCTGTGTGGTTGTGGATTTTCATTTTTTATAGTTATAAATTGGCATGTTGAACTATATGCTAACTGAGCAGCTTCAGACTGTATTTCTTTATAGTAATCAAATATTTTTATTTTATTTTTTTTGTTTTCCAGAATTAGGTAAGGAAAGTTTACTTTCAAAATTTTGAAAACTTTCTTCAAATCTCGATTGGAAGTTATTAAATGAATCATCAATTCTGTCATCAACATTTTTAAGAAAATGTTCTCTGTCAGAATTTAAATTTTCCCTTTGTATTTGATTTATTTCTTTATATAACTTTAAGAAATTGTCGACTAACTTTGAAGCAAGAACTTCACTTTCCAGTTCCGAAGATGGAATAAATAATTTAACGTCTTTCTGAAATTCTTTTGCCAGTTGAGAATGAAGCATTTTTGTTGCATTAAAATTTCCATTATCAAATCTTGAGATGATTGAGGTAAAACTATCGTCAATGGATTTCTTTAAATCAGATAAATCACTTTTAAAACTTTCTTTAATGTTGTCCAATGTACTTTTGACGTCATTTAATTTGTCATGGTTTTCAATCTTTTCTGAGAAATTAATAGAAGTTTGGATTTTAGACATTTGGTTTAAAACTTCATTCAAATTTTTGCGTTGTTCAATTAAATATTTTTCAACTCTTTCTGATGAAGATTCACGTGAATTTAGTTTTGCAATATTAGCTGAGAGTTTAGAGATAGCGTCTTTCTGTTGTGAACGAAAGAAATAGAAAGATATAACTCCACCAGAGAAAATTCCAATTAACGATAAGAGAATTGTAACCCATATGTCATTCATAATCATATTATTGTTTTGTAATTGTTATTTAATTTCAAAATTGGTTAACGGAAAATTGATGAGTAGTGGCAGATTGCGTGGTAGTTTCCTCTCAAACCGCTAAGCAGTTTGAGCGGGTTACAAACCTTGATATTTACCACATCGCCTGCCATTACTTATACAAAGTGTTAGGCTTTCGTGCTTTTTATTCGTACAATTTTAAAATTTCCGCTTTTAAATCGTTATAATAACTGTCTTTTAAAAAACCATTCATTTCAGGTCTTGTTTTTTCAATTTTTACCTCTTTCATAATATTTGATGGTGTCTGAGACATTAGCACAATTCTATCTGAAATATATAGTGCTTCACTTACATCATGTGTTATCCAAATAATTGTTTTTGAAGATTCTGTCCATATTTCTCTTGCAATTTCTAATATCTCATATTTTGTAATTTCATCTATTGATGATAGAGGTTCATCCAAGAACGCCAAGCTGGATTTATGTAAAAGCAATTGTGCAAATACTACTCTTTCTTTCATTCCGCCAGATAACTCATGAGGATAGTGATTACAAAACTCTCGTAATCCCACAGTTTCTAATGCTTCAAAAACTACATTTTCTAAATTAGTGTCTTTATGGTCACCCAATAATCTGAATGGTAAAAGCAAATTATCCATTACATCTAACCAAGGCATTAAAACTGGAGTTTGAGGAGAATAAAACAAGGACCCAAAATCTTTATTTACTATTATACTGCCCTCTGAAGGCTTTTCTTTTAATGATAATAATCTAAGTAAAGTAGATTTTCCACAACCCGAAGGTCCAATAATTGAAACAATTTCGCCTGAAACAATTGACAAATTTATTTTGTGTAGAATTTGTTTCCCATTATAGTTTTTATTTACCGACTTAGCTTCTATTGCGATATTATTCAATAACATACCAAAGTTTTAGGATTTTTTTTGTTTCCAATTTTTTATCTTCAAAAAACAACGACAAAAAGCTAATAGACAAACATTTCACCTCACCGTGTTTCTTGAAGAAAGCTTGAATCAGAATTATTGCATTAGTTATTGTTAGTACCCCAAGAAGAGTAGTAAAAACCATTGGTGGTATTTTAATACACGATAATACAAGAATTAATAGAAGTAAGACAATGCCAAGTAAATTCGGAAGAAAAAATCTTTTAGAGTAATAAATAAAGTGGTCTTTCCCGGCGTGCTTAGGTGAATTCCAATAGCTTTCCTGCTTAAAAAGAGAATCGTACAATTTGTTTTTTCTTCTTAAGTACCAATTTATTTTACTAAAAAGTAGGCTTACATATAAGTGTAAGCTATAGAGAATCAATAAGAGATATATACTAATTGAATAAACTAATATATTAACTAATGGTAAGTATAACTCCGTATTGCTAATTGACTTATAATCTGAATTATTCATCGTTTTTAGAAACAAAAAATCGATGTGCTTTTTAATGTCAATATTACTAACGAACCATTCATGACCTGAGATTCCCAATATTAGATAGAGAACGATAACTAACCTAAGAATCCACTCAAAAATTTGAAAGGGTACAAATACCATTTCAAAGAATCGTTCTCTATGCTCAGTACTACCCTCAATAATTTTAACTGAAATATATACCTTAAAAAGATACAAACAGATAAATAATACGCAGATATAAATACAAATAATGGCAAAATTCGCTTGTGGAAGAAATTTGTTTTTCAGCATTGAATCTTGCCAAGCTACTTCAAAATAAGAAATATATTCAATATTATTTAATTCTGAACCAAGTCTATAGAGTGATATAATTATTAAAATAATTGAGGAAATCGCTCCTACAGTCCAACCCGTCATGATTGGTTTATATCTAAAACTTACTGCCATCTTTGTATAATGTTGAGATTTGCCATTTATTAAAAGGTAAGACTAAAATTCTTGCTAATTCAAATAAGTAAAGTAGGACACCGCCAAAGAATGTTGAGTAGAATAAAGCGGCGTACATTATTGGTGCATTGTTATTGTAAAACGCATTACTAATTATTGTTCCAATTCCTTTTTCAGCAGAAATAACTTCTGCCGTTATTATTCCAATTACCACATAAATTAATGAAGTCTTGAAGAAGCTTAAACTGTTTGTTATGATAAAAGGAAACTCTATTCTAAAGAAAAAAGTTAGTTTTTTATTTTCTGATACTAGATAGAACAATACCCATTCTTTTGGTAGAGAATTTAAAGCATTTATTGTAGCAGCATAGATTGGGAAAAAACCGATTGTTGTGGCAACTATTGATTTTGAAATCGGATTGTAACCAAACAATATAACTAATAAGGGCAACATTGCAGCTTTTGGGAGAACTTGGCTGATAACTATTGATGGTACTACAATTTTAGAGAAAGTGATTGATTTGTGAGTTATAATACCTAATAATATTCCTAAAAACGTACTTGTAATGAAGCAAATAATTGCCCATAGCATTGTATGAGCTGTTTCTTCCAATAATTGTCTCCAGTTATGGATTATCTCTTTAATAACTGTGTTTGGCCAAGGAATAGTTATATCTTGAATTTTAAATACCATTTTTATCAATACCCATATAAGTATTATCGGTATTAAACCAATCAGAAGATTAAATATAAATGCTTTAGAAGTAATGTATATTTCTCGTAGTCTAGTCATTATATTTTTTCCATGCTTTTATATAAAAAGAATTTTCAAAAAAGAAATTTGGGTCAATAGTTTGGTCTATAGCGTTGATTTTTTTCAAAGTGTTTTGAGTTTTTTGCCAATCAGATAACTCCAAGAATCCTGCACCATTAATATCTGTTTTTTTTGTATAAAACAGTTCTTCAGTTCTTTTTAGTTGGATTTTCAGTATATCAGGATTCTGAGTGATGTCATTTTGAAGAAGCGTAGCAAGTGACTCTTTCGAGTGTTTTTTAGATTCATTTAAACTTTTGACCATTGCATTTATAAAACTTTGAGTTAAAGTTTCTTTGTCTCTAAATGTTTTTGTCAAGCCTGCAATACTAATGCCTGCCATTTCAATTCCGTAGTCTTTTGCAAGGATTTCATTTACTTCAATACCTTCAGCTTGCAAAATACAGGGAGAATAATTTGTATAGTCCATGGCCGCATCTATTGTTTTGTGCATCAATTCTTGTGAACTAGCCCTTGTCGCAACCTCGATTACCTTACTATAATCACGGTTTGTTAATTCGAACATACCTTTAACTTGAGGATATGTCGCACTTTGTTTAATTACACCGAACTTTTTATGGTAAAGGGAGTCAAGTGAAGTAATACCTTTTTCCTTTAGTGAATATATAGTTACGGGTGATTCATGGTATAAAGTCATAATTGCAGAGATAGGCGTTCCCTTTATACGTGAAGTGACAATATAGTCACTACTTATAAAACCGAAGTCTACACTTTCATTAGCAAGCATTTCAGCCACAATTCCAGAGCCTTTAAATGGTCTTATTTCAAGTTTGATACCTTCATCTTCGAAGAAACCTTGTTCAATTCCATAGTAGACAAAAGCATTTTCAGGACCGGGATTCCAAGCAAAAGCTAAAACAACATTTTCCAGCTTTCCCTCCTCTGTTTTTTTATTAGATGAATTTTTACAAGAATAAAATCCCACCGTAAGCAGAAGAGATATGACACATAATAATTTTATTTTTTTCATAATTTTAAAGTTTATTTTCTAGTTCATTAAGTTTTAAAACAAACCCAAAGCAAAATCTAATTATGTCCTCAGCGGTTTTTTGAAATTCTTCAGAAAATGTTGCTGTACAATCGGAAATCATAAATGGGAAGTAATCCGATGTAAAAGCATCTCTTACCGTGGATTCTACGCAAACATTTGTTGTAACACCGCATACAATCAAGTTTTTTATTGCAAGCTGTTTTAAGTTAGTGTCGAAATTTGTATTATAAAATACGCTATACCTATCTTTATAAATAATTATATCATTATTAGCTATATCTTCTTTTAGTTCATCAATTATATCATAATAAATAGATTTTTTACTCATGGCAGATTCCCCCGTTTCTTTATCAAAATGTTTTGGAAATAATAAGGGATATGGACCTTGTTTAAATAGGTCGATATGACTTTTAGACCAAAAAATTTGAATACTGTGTTTTCTGCATAAGGATATGAGTTTTTTTACTTGTGGAATAATGGATTTCCCATTAGGAGTAAAAATTGGTGCTCCCTCATCCAAAAATCCCTTTTGCATATCTACAATTATAAGTGCTGTCTCTTTTGGTTCAATTTTCATATTTACAATTTAACTTTAAAATATTCATAATATCTCTGTCTTTTTAGCATGAAGCCTAACGGTCACTTGTATGTGGTCGGGCGGGATTTCGAAGAGAAATCCTGTCAGACCCGCAGTAAAGTGGGAACGAGATCTGACTTGTCAGACCGCTAAAGCCCCCGCCTGCCATATACAAATTGTTAGGCGTAGTATTTTTATTTAAAAAGGTTATAGTCGATTTCAAATCTTTCATCGTCTGTATTAAATGCTTGTTGAGTTATATTAAAAAGTATTTTTTCATCTTCTTTTACCTTCTCATAAAGCGTTGTAGATATTACCCAATTCTCCATTTGAGCTACTAAAATGTCGCTTAAAAACTTTATAAATTCTACTTCCGGTAATTGAAATTTACTTTTTATGTATGTATTGCACTTTAAATTATTAGAATTTAAATAGCAAAATGAAACGGTTGTATTACCATTGGTTGGAAGAATATTTACAAAAATATCTGTCAATGGTAAGGCATAAATTTCAGGATGCATTTCATTTTGCTCCCTTGTAGTTTCAAATGTATATGGTCCTGATGCACAGATTTCAAGTTGTTTAATCTCCCTTGTGTGAAAATTAAATTCTTTTAATTCTGGATTTTTGATATTGTTGAGAACCTTTTTTAGTGTGTAATTGGCATCTTGTATTCCTAGTCTTTGTCCAGAAATATTTTCCTTGAAGAACTGTGAGTCTCCAATATTCTTTTGAATTAGGGACTCATGAAATTCGATAACATTTTTCTTCTTAGTAATCTCTTGTGCTAATATTCTATGCGCAAAAATTAGAAGTGTTTTATAGTCGTAAAAATTAATTTCTTTTTTTTCAATATCACGAAATAGAAAATCATCATGAAAGGAACAAAATCCTTTAAACGTGAAAACTTCATTTATTCCTGATTTTTTGAAATGGAAATTCTGTTCTTTAAATGGTAAATGCTCATATTCATATACATGCCCTTCATCTGCAATGGCTGAAATAAATGCATTCTTTTGTAATACATGAGAGTTAATCGCCGTTTTATCACAAAACGGGTGAAAGCATTTACGAGATTTATTGTACACTCTTTTCTTTTCCTTCTCAATTTTTGCTAATATTTTAATTTCATCTTTTGTCATTGTTCAATATTACGCCTAATGTACGTGTATATGTAGTACGTTTATATCGCTATTAGCAGTGTTTTGTGTTTTTCCACAAACTTGTTCATTTTCAACTTTATATCCGTTTGTAACCATTTGTAAACGTTTATCCGTCAGCTGACGGATAAACAAAACGGCAATTAAGCCAACATAGTCCTCTGGTGAAAAAATCTCTCGCTGCTTATCGTTCTGGGTGTCACCTGGATTAGTGAGTCTAAAATTATATGTTAATCAGATAAATACAAACTATAAATGTAATTTGTACAATTTCTAAATAAGTGAGGCTGAGCTTATAAGGTGGGGTGGTGGAGGAATGGAAGGTGATTCCTGATTATGTTCCGTCCCGGCAGACACCGGGACAGGTTTTGTTTAAAGGTGAGAGATTCCGGGAGAATCAATCTCCCGGGCTCCCTTATCAAAGTTAACAAGAGCGCTTGTTGTCAGGATTTCAAGACATATATTTATCCAAAAGAACAGGCCATAAAAAACCCAGAAACAAACCCGTATGATCCAATTGTGGCAAAGCGCCACGACTATAATGGACATTGTTTGATGTTTAGAATTTGAATCCGAAATTCAGACTGGGTTCCCAGATGTGCTTGGGAGTTCCCTCTTCAATTGCGGCAAAGTCAGCAGGAATGTTGGTATCAACCGGCCAGAACTTTATTAACCATGCAGGTTCGACATAGAAACGCTTTTTAAAGAATTCGAAACGATAGCCAATGCCTGTTTGCAGGTACAACTGGTAACCTGTCTGGATTTTGTTGTCGTTTTCGCCGAAATATTGCTTGTAAAAGTTGGTGGCCTCGGCAGTTGCAAACAGGCCTTTCCAAATAAAACGCTTATATCCTATGCCTATCCCGTGAGTTCTGACATATCCCGGATAGGATTCGTCCGAATCGCCATAGGTACCCATGGGCTCGGCATATTTCCAGGTATTGTATTCGGCAAAAATACGGTCTTTGCTGCTTAGCTGATAGCCGTAAGTAAGCAGGACATAATCGGCCGATTCATCGGTGAAGTTATACAGCATAAAAAGAGAAGACCCGATGGAATGTTTGAATTGAACATCCTCTTTTTTGTTTTCTTTTGAGCTGGCAGCTGTTTGTGTGGTGTTCTGGCTCATTACCACGTTGATTGACATGGCAACTACTAAAATTGTTAGTTGTAATTTTTTCATCTTATTTAGTTTTTAATTCATGTAAGTTTCGCATTGAGTTAACTGTCAAAATTCACCGATAAAAGCGTGAGGTTTAAATCTCTTATCTTGTTAAGAATTCCGTGTAGTGCAGCTTCATCGATTATGATTCCGCTGAGAATTGAGTTGCTGCCTTCGTGCGTAATTTCCATCCCGTCGAACCAGTTTCTCCATTTATCATCGAGAAGACCTTTGATTCTTATTTTCACTTTTCTTTTCATCATTTGCTTGTTTATCATGTGTTTATTTTGAAATGAAATAACAGATCAAAGGTAGGATGACTCCAAAGCAGATCATTCACTCTTAAGAGTGAATTAAAGGGATGAAATTTTGGATTTCGGAAATATGAACAAAGGGCTTCTCAGGTTTTACCTGCTTCCGGAAAAGAATGCCATTTGTATTAATTTGCGGTTTACAATCAGATGATATTTAGCTCTTTCGCCTTAACAACTGCTTTAGAGCGTTTGTCGACCTCAAGCTTTAAAAGAATACTTTTTACATGCGATTTAATCGTATGAATACTTAAAAACAAAGCCTCTGCAATTTCCTGGTTTGATAAACCTTCGGCGATTAGTTTTAAGGTTTCTAATTCACGCTTACTTATATCAGAAAAATTTTGGTTCTTACTTACTTTTTTATGTCTGGCAAGTAGTAATTTCAATTTTTCGAGGTATTCTTCCGGTACATTATGCTTGCGTGTTGCAAGTACTTTAAAAGCCTTGTGCAAGGGTTCTTTAATTTTATCAAGATAGTGCAAAAAGTAAATTACAATTCTTTGTTCAGATGCAATATCCATCGCATTTATAAGACATTGAACAGCTTCTTCGGTATCTCCTGATACCTCATGTATTAATGAATAAATTACCTGAATTTCAATTAATCGGTCTAAGCGATTTGCTTGTGTTGCCAGCCTATTTATTTCACCCAACTTCTTTTGTGCTTCACTGATATTTCCAATCGACAAAAGGTAAAGTACCAAAGGGATAAAAGCGTACTCGTTAAAAGAATTTATTTCGGAATCGGAGGTGATGTTGTTGGTATTGAAAAATGCCAGTACTTTCTCCGGTTCTTCAGTTTCTAACAGAACAAATCCTTTCCGGGCCAGGTATAGAACAGTAAAGTGTGGTTGCACGGTATTGTTGTGCATGAGCTCCTCCAATTGCTTCAAATCCGCTAAACAATGACTTAAATTATTTTTGTCGTAATTCACAATCGACAGTGTAAACAAGCTTAGGAACCGGTAGGTTAAATTGGGTTCTTTCAACGATAATTCATAACCAATTTTTATATACGCCTTAGCCCTTTCAAACTCTCCCCACATAAAATTTATCATCGAAAGCGTTGTATACAACCCTGAGTAGATCCAATCTACTTTCGTTAATTCAGAATAACCCTGCTCTTCGATATACTCCAATAATCCGGTGCAGTTCTGGAAGGCGGATACATAGTGTCCCATCCGTTGTTCGGTATACACTAAGCGTAACACAATGGTTGAAACTAAATAGATATTACCTGATTTTTTAGCGTAATCAACGGCAACTTTTAACGATTTTATTGCTTCCGGAAGATTGTTTAAGGCCATGTCTTTTAATCCAACAGCATACCAGGCCCAGCTGTACCAAAGTGGGTCTTCTTCAGAAAGATATTCTAAAGCAATGCAGGAATGTTTTTCGATTTTTTCGAAATCGCCGGTCACGGTATGCAAAATTGCCTGCGCTACGGCTAACCTTCCTTTTAGTTCGAATAACTCTTTTGAATCGTGCGGCTTTGCTAATCTTTTTTCAATCTCGATTTCTGCATTACTTAGATATTGAACAGCTTTGAGTGCCTGGCCGGAATGTATAAGCACCCATGAATAATATATTGAAAACCCGGGGTTGGTATAAATATCATTATCCGTCAACAGGTTGCCATATTCTAATAAACTGCTATGCCTGCCGGTTGCCCATAAATCGGCAGAAATTTGATTTAACAGTCCCAAACTTCGTTTAAAGTCCTTTATTTCTATAGCATGCTGAATTGCATCCTCAATCATTCCATTTTTTTCGTACCAGTTACAGGCTTTAGTATGCAAGTCGTTTGTGTAAGCGGGGTTTTTATTTTTTAGTCTGTTTAATAATAAATGTTCCAACAAATGATGATACCTGTACCATTGCCTCTCTGAGTCGAGGGGGACAACAAACATGTTATTTCGTTCAAGATATTCAATTATCTCCTGACTGTTATTTATACCCAGAATAGCATTGCATAAGGAGGCATTAAAACGCTTTAATATGGAAGTAGCTATAAGAAAATCTCTTAACGCTGAGCTTTGCTGCTGAAGAACTTCTTCAATCAGATAGTCCATTATATACCGGTTATCACCTTTCAGCTTTTCCACAAAATCACTTATATCATCTCTGCCTTGCAGCGATAATGCTGCAAGCTGCAGCCCGGCTATCCAACCTTCGGTTTTCACTTCAAGCGTTTTCGCATCATCAATGGATAAACTAATATTCAAACTCTTTTTAAAGTAATCGTAGATATTATTGGCACTGAAGGATAAATCGGATAAGCGGATATCGGTAACCAATTGCCGGCTTCGCAGGCGTGCCAAAGGAATTGAAGGATCAGATCGGGTAATCAGCACGAGGTGAATATGCTGAGGAAGGTTGTTCAATAAAAAGTGAATGAAATTATTGATCGCATTATTTTCAATCAAATGATAATCGTCGAACACGATGTAAAAGTGATCGTCTATTTCAAGCAAATCGTTTATTAAAAAAGTAGCAAGCGTTTCATACGATGGGTTGGCGTTGGATGCAAGCAATTTCTCTGTTTTAAATTGAAGGCTCTTATAATCCGACAGGATACCGGCGATAATGTATTGTAAAAAGATAACAATGTCATTATCCGATTTGTCGAGCGAGTACCATGAATGGCGGATATCACTTTGATCAATCCATTGACTGATCAATGTGCTTTTACCGTAACCTGCCGGGGCCGAAACCAGGGTTAACCTTTTTTCCTTTCCGGATTCCAGGGTATGAATCAGCTCTTTTCTGAAGATTAATTTAGAAGTTGGAGCGGGCTTAGTTAGTTTCGTTTTTAGCATAACTGCAAAATAGTGAAAAATTCACAAATTCAGACTTTTAACATTCGTTATCTCTCCTTTAACGTGTTGGCAAAGAGGTAGGTGCGTGTGCGTGCCCGGGCGGCGACTTTGTTTTAGCAACAGGCAATCGGGGAGTTGGTAAGGTCTTTAAGCAATCAGGCGAGAAGCGTTTTTCGCCAGGGGAGGACAGCAATTACCCAGGGTAAAAAGATGATACCCGAGGTATTCAGGACAAAAATACAGGGGAGCGAGAAGCTGTCCAATGAGATTGCTACATTTGATCGGACAGTAAGTTAAGGTTCATTTTTAAATACACCACCCGAAAACGGAAAATATTCGTTTTTTACGCTTTCACGTTTTAGAATGGTATTGGCTTGTTCCACAATTTCGGGGAATTGTTCCGATACATCGTTTTGTTCCGCTTCGTCGTTCGTAAGGTCGTACAATTCGGTGTGGTACTTATCGGCGTATCGTACGGCTTTCCAGTTGCCAAAGCGTGTGGCCTGCCGAAATCCCTTCACTTGTTTGCCTTCGTGAATTTCCCAGTAGAGAAACTCATGTTCTTTTTGTGCTTTTCCCATCAGTTCGGGCACAAAGGAAATGCCGTCGGTTTTATTGGGAACCTGCGTGTTGGCCAGTTCGGCCAGGGTGGGCATTACATCGTAGAAGGCGCCCGGGTGGTCGCTTATGCTTGCCGGGCTGATTTTTCCTTTCCAGTAGGCAAACATGGGAACCCGGATTCCACCTTCGTATACATCGCGTTTAAAGCCTTTTAAGTTGCCCGCACTTTTGAAGAAGCGGTAGCGGTGGTGGCTTTCGTTGTGCGGGCCGTTGTCGCTCGTAAAAATGATAAATGTATTGTCCAGCTCGCCACTGGCTTCCAATTGTTTGAAAAGCCTCCTGATCTGTGCATCGAGCATGGTAATGCGGGCCGCATGCAGGCGCTCAATTTTGGGCCACTCATCCACCTTGTCGCTGTACAAATCATTATCGCGTAAAAAGAATTCGTGCGCGTGCGGAATCCGGTACGACATGTACAGAAAGAAGGGTTTCTCCTTGTCCTTCTGTTTTAAATAGTCGAGGGCAAAATTGGTTCTGAATTCATCCAGACAATCGTAATTTCTGTAGTCGTAAAATATGGAGTCTTCGTTGTTGTTTACCCAGTGTACGCGTTCATCAATTTCGATCCCGTCTTTTGTCTCGCCCCATTGTTCCTGAACGGCATAATCGAAACCGCGACCTTTTGCCCAGGTGGAAAAATCTTCGGGGCGACCGAGGTGCCATTTTCCAATCATGGCAGTTTGATAGCCCGCGTTTTGCAGCATTTCGCCCAGTGTTTTTTCGTCTTTTTTAAGCGGAATACGGCTCCACTCGCCGTTGTAATACCCGTTATTGCCCCGGATGCTTAAATGCCCGGTGTGTAAACCTGTCATTAACGATGCCCTGGATGGCGAACATACCGAGGTGCCGGCATAAAAATTGGTAAATTTCATACCCTGCGAAGCAAGCGAATCGAGAAAGGGTGTTTTAATTACTTCCTGACCATAGGCCCCCAGTTCGCCGTAACCCATATCGTCGGCGAGTAAAAATACAATGTTGGGCTGTTTGTTATTTGTAGTTTCACTGTTTGTGCATGCCGAAAAATGGACAGTCAGAACAGCAAGCAGGAATAGCATGTAGGAGTTGTTAAGGTAGAAGGATTTACCGGAAAGCGTTTTTGTTTTCATTTGTCAGGTTTAGTCAGTTAAAAATCGGGTACGGAATTACACCGCATACTTCGGGCTTAAAAATACAAAGCTAATTCTGTTATCAGGTATTTGTGTAAACTTTTTATTCCGCTTATTCCCCTTTTCCAGCTACCCTTTATACACCTCTTTGCGAGGTTCTGCTCCATTTTCGTCCGGAACAATCGTTCAGCTTCGATCAGCCTTTTTCACCGGACGAGGTTAATGATCCTACAAAATCGGCCCAATTGCGGCAAAGCATTGAAAAGGTACACTAGAATGCGCCGAATTTCCAGAGGTGATCAAAATCGCTCATTTCTTGTATTTGTTTTTAAAGGGTAGCTTTTCCAGGGGAAAAAGCCGGAAATTTACAAGCATCTTCCGGTATTACTCCAGGTGATAAATTTCCATCACGTTGGCCAGTATTTTTTCGAGGTCGATTTTCAGGTCGATCAGTTTCCCGGTGTTGATATCGAATACCCAGCCGTGGATGCTGATTCCCCGTTCGCGGTAGGCCCGTTGCACCTCTGCCGTTTTAATCACATTGATGCATTGCTCCTGCACGTTCAGTTCCACCAGTCGTTTGTAGCGCTGGTCTTCCTCTTCAATTTCGTTCAATTCATCTCTGTGCGTACGGTACACATCGCGGATGTTTCGCAACCAGGGATTCAGTATGCCCAGGTCCTGCGACTGCATGGCCGCCTTTACTCCGCCGCAATAATAATGGCCGCACACCACAATGTGCTGCACCTGTAAATGTACCACAGCATAATCGATTACCGACATCGAACTTAAATCGGTGTTGGGGACCATATTGGCAATGTTCCGGTGCACAAAGGCTTCGCCGGCCGAAATCCCCATTAGCTCTTCGGCGGTTACCCGGCTGTCGGAACAACCGATGTACAGGATATCCGGGTTTTGCCCTTTGGAAAGGTTCTTAAAGTAATTCGGGTCCTGATTCAATTTGTCTTTTACCCAGTTATGGTTGTTTTCGAAAATTTGTTTGATGTCCATCGTTTGTTCTATTTATTCAGCTTATGCAACGCTGCAGGCTTTTTTTTGTTTATTCGTGCGGTGCCGGGAAGCTGCAATATACAAAACTTTGGCTGTTATGTTAAAATTGCAAACGCACCAAGGCTTGCTAATTTAGCTTTAAGCTATGGGAATTGAGCGAAAATCGCTTGCGTAAATAAAGTACTTTTATTTGAACACAAAAAACAGGGTAAGGGGAATGCTAATCGCTGCAAAAACTTCCATCCAGTATGTTTCGTGTTTCACTTTCTTAAAAAACGCCAGGTTAAAAGTAACTCCGGCTGCAAATACTATAAAAGCGAGCGTTACATAAACTGCAATTCCGCCAAAACCTTGAATAGAATTGTTATGGTAATCCATGATAATCAAACCGGCGTGACCCAGGAGAATGGCACCGTAACTTCCGATGTAATGCAGGTTGTCGCCCAGGCCTTCCTTCACCCAGTACACCGGATTTGAAGCCACAAGCATGAACATGATTCCGGCAGCAATGAACCACCTGTCCGCGGTGACCAACATTATTGGTGAGGCATAAATAACATACGTTAAAGGGAATAAAGCTTTCAGCGGGACATCAAGTTTACGGTAGGTTTGAGAGACTGTAGTTGTCATACCGATTTTAAGGTAACACCAGATTAAATAAATAATCATTACAAGCGGGGAAAGTAATAAGATAAATTTCATAAGGCTATAGTTTTTAATTGTTTAGTTTAACATACTTATCCAAAGTCGCGTGCTTCGTCTGTTACTGTTTAGTTCGAGACATATTTTGAGATCGAAGAAGAAAGCGGGAATTGCAGAAAGATCGTTTCATTAGTCGATGGGTTTTATACAATTTACGAAATAACTTACTGTGATACAATGCTTACGGTTTGGGTCCGTATTTTTGAAAGTGTTGCTGCCATTGAAAATGAATTGTCATCGGCAATGAAATTTATTTGGAGGAACAGCAGTTCTTATTTTAATGGTTGTTGTTCGCTCTTTATACTTTAAACAACCGTAGCTGAACATTTTATCCCCATTTATTATGCTGATTTTATCATTCTATCGTAACTTAAATGAAATTCAGACTAATGGGTATTCTTTAAGTCGGAAAGCCTTCAAAAAAAATGCATAATGATTGATCTGTACGCGTATATCAGGGACAATAAATATTACAACAAATTGGTAATCGACGATTTGCTGTTTGTGGAATACCGCTGTGTGGTAGAGGAAACCAAGGCCGGAATCTGGTCGGACACCAACTATTTTGTTTTTGTTACCAGCGGCAAAAAAATGTGGAAAAGCATTTACAACGAGTACGTGGTGCAAACCGGCGATTCGTTGTTTGTGAAAAAAGGCGCCAACCTGGTGCACCAGTATTTCGATGAGGACTACTGTGCACTGATGGTTTTTATCCCCGACGATTTTATCAAAAATTTTATGACCCGTTTTTCTGAAGTCATTCACAAGCTGCCGGAAGACCAGTCGGAAGCCGATTCGGTAATTCGTATTGAACTGGACCAATTTCTGGAGGCCTATGTCAGCTCGCTGGCCTTTTTCCTGGGAGCCGAGTTTGTGCCCGATAAGAACCTGCTGGTTCACAAATTTGAAGAATTGCTGTTGAATATTTTCACCCGCCCGCTGCATAAAAATGTTGCAAAGTACCTGCATTCGCTGGGTAAAGATCAAAGCACCCAGTTGCGCCAGGTGATGGAAGAGAACTTTGCCTACAACCTGAAACTGGAAGAATTTGCCCGTTTATGCAACATGAGTCTGAGTTCTTTTAAAAGAATGTTCAGCTCGGTTTTTAATACTTCGCCCGGCAAGTGGCTTACACAAAAACGGCTAGACCTTGCTTCACATCTGCTGCTGACTTCCGACAAAACAGTGGGGCAGATTGCTTTTGAAAGCGGATTTGAAGAGCCTTCGAGTTTTATTCGGGTGTTTAAACAAAAGTTTAACGAAACGCCGCTTCGCTACCGGTTGGTGAATGCCTGAGTAATGTGAGGGCGTTAAATAATCGTTTTCACAATAACATACTCAATTCAATGTTCCCTATCAAATGCGACGCATGTGTTTGCATATTTTCAAAGCAGGATAAAAGTAGTCCGGTACTTCCTTGAGTAGCCTTTTAATTCCATATTTTTTATGTCGGTTGAATTTTGGTCATTCTTGTTTCGTCCGGGACTACGAACGATCATATTTTAACTTTCGTCGCCCGACGAGAACAGAATTCATACATAACCCAGCACTTCCTGACTGCCGTCAGGCGCACCGGGCTGTTACCTTTCGCCCCTTTGGGGCCTTCTATTTAGGAGCCCTGAAGGGGCGTCAGCTATCAGCCCAGGGCAAACGATTTCCGATTTATCGGAAGAGTGTCGCTCTGGGATTTATAAATAATAAAAAATCGTCCGGCGAAGGGAGCAGATCAGGGCTCGAATGTCCTTCGGACGAAAGGAATCCAGGGCCGGTTTCAACCGTAATCCATCTTTTTCTATGCTCTTTTTATTCGATTTTCTACTAAAAAATACCCTTTGAACTTTTTTGCAGATTTTGTGAACTGCTGTGTCTATCCCCGGGGCTGTGTTGCACTCTATCTTTGCATTGTACTTAATTATTCATCCTAAAAACAATTAAAAAATGGAAACAACAGTAACAACAATCAACGGCTTCAGCACTGAAGGAATTATGAACACAGTAGCAGCCATCCAGGGAAATCCTGAAGTATCGAAATTTGAATTGCGTGCCACCAACACCTGGATCAGCGGCGGACACAACCGTAGCTTTGTACAGGGATTTTACGGCGCCTGCCAGGAAGACACCTCGCGTGAAACACCTTTTGTATTCGACAACGATGAACCACCGGTTTTGCTGGGAGAGAACAAAGGTGCCAACCCCGGAGAAATTTTACTGCATGGTTTGCTTGCATGCATGACAACGGCCATGGTTTTGTTGGCCGCAGCACAAGGAATTGAAGTAGGAGCCGTTTCATCGAGCATTGAAGGCGATGTGGATCTTCAGGGTTTTCTTGGAATGAATCCGGATACCCCAAAAGAATTCAGCCAGATTCGCGTTAAATTCGAAATAGAAGGTGCAAGTGACGAAGAAAAGGAGCAACTTCTCGCCTTTGCCAAACAATCGCCGGTATTTAACACGCTGATCAACCCGACTGATGTACAGGTTTCGCTGAACTAATAATTCAGCAAACCGTGAATGATGATGAATTTTAAATTGGTGAACAACCTCGCGTTTATAACGCGGGGTTGTTTGTTTTTATTGATGTGCGATCAAACCTGATTTAATCCGTTGTCCGTCTTTCAATATCGTGTAAATAAACATATTGCCACTTTGTCCCAGTTCATCGTAAGTAAATTCAATGGTTTGCTTTCCGGCAACTGCAGTGCTTGTTTTTCTGCAGACCAGCTGGCCCAGCAGATTTTCAACAACAATATCGAGTTCGGCATAATCGGGCGAATCAATTTCAACGGTAAACTTATTGCTAAACGGGTTTGGATAGACGAGTGGATCAGGATCATCAGAAAGGACGAGTTCATTACCGGTTGTAAACGAAGGTTCGATCATGTCGATTTGCTCATCCAGCCAGTCTATTCTGTCGAATATCCAATTTCGCAGATAATCCACTTCGTTTAAATAGGTTCCTCCAACATAATTATTTGGCCACACCCAGTTATTCAGCACATTCCATTTCTGAAAGTTTCTTGCCTGTGCATCCTTCAACTGGTCAGAAGTGGAAGTAATGAAATTGTTGATGGTACTTTTATGCAGAACCTGTTTGCGAAGTTCCTCCCACCTGTATTTAAGTACCGTCTCAAAATAAGGATCTTCCCTGAAGCGGTCCCACCAGAAAGGAATTTCGTACCAGTCGCCTGCTCCAATACCATCCGAAGCCCATCCAATGGGGCTGCCGGCACTAAAAAAGTTGGCATTTCCAAAACAAATATTGTAATCCCAAAAAGGCGTCATTTTAAGTTTTCCGCCTTTGCTGTCCTTATCTTTATGAAAATAAACGCTTACCCGGTAACCGTCCAGGTCGCGGCTTAATTCGGTAATAATAAAATAATCGACAAAGGTTTCCACATCAATGTAGGCCCTGTATCCCAATTCCGGATCTTTGAAATTATTACCGTGCAAGGCATATTCAAACTCAGTAATGTACGATTTGATGTATTCGCGTTGTACCGGTGCCAGCTCATCATATTTCGGATCGACGTACGAAAAGGGGACATCAACACTTCCGGTTCTTCCCATAAAAGGAGAGTTCCAGCTTCCTTCCTGATCCCGGTCGATACTGATAATATATCCGCCGGTCAATTCGTCTCCGCTGACATCCTCGGGTTTTAATGTCGCAATGTCAACGCGGTTTTTATCAATTTTGATTTTCTCAACAAACAGGTAAACTCCCCGGTATTCGCCGTTAATTTCAAGCTCCACAAAGCGGGTTCGCGGATGCCATCCGTTTTCCATGCCACTGCCAATGGTGTATGCCAATGCATTTCTCATTAATGATTTGTCGGAGTAAGGCCCGTGCAGCACCCAATCGTTCTCAGCAGGTAAGCCCATTAACGAAACATTGTTGTTTGACCCGTCGCTTAGCCGGGTTTCAACGGTATAGCTTTTTTTCGGGAACATCTGTGCTGTATTTCCTCTTATTTCGATGCCGATGTACCCATCGTATTCATAGCTAGTGTCGTTAAAGTGGTTGATTCCACTGGCATTGTTGATCACCTGCATGATCGCCATTATTTTTGGCTCGTCGACAATGATTTTTCCTTGCGTATTGATTTTTATTATGGGAAGATTTGATGATGTATAAGTAACCGGTTGCTGAAACCATTCGGGTAATTCATTGAAAATGATTTCCGTTCCGTCAATCTCTGCATTAAGAAAAATCCTGGACGATAAATCAGAGGAAGTCAAACTTACGTTTAAAATATGCACTGCCAGTACATTCGCTCCTGCATTAATTAATTCAGGATCAACTGTAAAGCGTTCGGCCTGCCCTCCGCTATAAATCATTGCTTCGTGATCTACCGAAACATTGGCATTAATGCCCGGCTTTCCATCGGGCAGGTTGCCCGACCTGGCAATTTCAACACCGTTTAAATACGCAACAAAGGCATCATCATAATCGATATCCAAAACCAGGTTATACAATTGAAGCGTTGCCGGTATGGTAAACTCTTTGCGCAGAAAAACAGATTTTGTGCTGGCTATGATCGTATTGTCATCGTTGTCGCCATATCCAAATCCGCCATTTCCGCTCTTCCAGTTCTGATCGTCGTAATTTAAGACTGTCCAATCTTCGGTGGGTTCGGTCAGCGGCAATTGATATTTAAACTCATCACTTTCGGTAACTATGCTTTCCCAATGGGTTTGACCCCATAGTTGCGAAAAAAATAACGACAGGACAATAATAAGTACGGTTCTCATCTTTTTGTTTTATTGGTCTCAAATTATAAACTACACGCAGCTGCTTATGGAACGGAAGTGATTTTATACTTACTTTTTTATCCTATTGCGTGCTTTGCTTTTATTCCTTGTTTATGATGGAGGAACAGAATTGATTTTCGTGCAAATTGGCAAACAGCGATACTCTACTAAGTTAAACTTTGAAGCATAATTTCCTGAATACAGCTACCGGCAGTTTAGTTTGCCAATATAACCAGAAAAACGGTTTTGGAGAAATCTACCGGTTTAATTTGGGTTTCATCTTCCAGAGTATTAACATAGTATTTAGTTTAGTGCCATAAATCGTCCAATAAAAAAGCCCGGGATTCCGGGCTTTTTTATTGAGCATTACATCTTTTTCGGTACGATTTTACTTTGTTTCATTTTCCTTAAATGAAATATCCAGTTGCTGCACTTTCGCAGCTTTCTCGGGTGTTAAGGTAAAAAAGACCACAACATCGCCGTGTTCAGCATGTAGTTTAAAACTGCCTCTGAGCTGGTTTTCAGGCTCAAGTTCACCAACTTCCTGAATAACTCCGATTTTTTTCGGTATTTGCTTCACTTCAGCCATTCGTTTTTCGCGCGACTGATCGAGGTAAAAATTCTCTGCCAGTATTTTTTCTTCCAGCTCCGGTTCCCAGTTTTGAATCAACTGAGTGAGTTGCTCTTTTCGTTCGAGTAAAATATCAGACACGGGTAATTTCCGGGGTTGCAGATCTGCAGTTTCAAAAAGCAACTTACTTATTTCCGCCAACGACCAGGGCGAGGTATACGTCAGGTTACAAAAGGCCATAATTCCAATTCCGTAATCGGGGTAAAAGGTATAATTACTTCCAAACCCGGGCAGGGCTCCACCGTGTGAGACTCTTTTCAAACCATTGCAGTATTCGGTAATTCCAAGTCCGAAACCATAACCGGAACAGGTAGGACAGGGATTGCCGTTATAGTCCTTTGCGTCGGCGTACAAGGATGGGAACTGCGGTGTCTGCATTTCTCGGAGTGAGCTTCTTTTTAAGGGGCCGCTTTCAGCGTCGTTTCGTGGTGGCCATGCCGAAAGATGAAAGCTGACGTACTTGCTGAAATCTTCGATGGTTGTGATTAAACCGCCCATTGCGCCGTACGATCCATCGTGAAGCATTGGTTCCAGCTTCCATTGTTCGTCTTCCCAGCGGTATCCGATAACCAGCTCTTCTTCCGGAACACTGTCAATTTCCCAGTAGGTATGTTCCATGCCAAGCGGCAGAAGAATATTTTTCGTAATGTACTCCTGAAAAGGCATGCCCGATACGCGTGAAACGATATGTCCCAGAAGCGCATAACCGGTGTTGCTGTATTCAAATTCATACGAAGTAGCGTTGGAAAAAGAAAGGCCTTCACTGATCAGGTCCATGAGCATTTGATCGGATTCGTCCAATTGTCGGTCGCCCCAGGGATTATCCTCGGGAAATCCGGCTGTCATGGTTAACAGGTTTTCAATATCTATTACCGGTGCATCACTGGTCAGGTATTTAAGGTTGGCCATTTCGGGAATGTAGTAACTAACCGGATCGCTCAGGCTAAGTTTGCCTTCGTCTCTGAGTTTGAGAATGGCCATTGCCGTAAAACTCTTGGTCATGGATGCAATCCGAAAGGCAGAAGTCGGAGTTGCCGAAATTCCTTTTTCAATGTTTGCTAAACCGGTAGCTGTTGCAAATACCAGTTCGTTATCCACAACAATGCCAAAAGCAATGCCCGGGATATGTGCTGTTTTTGCACGTTCCTCAATGGATTTTTGTATGTCGGGAGCAATCTTTTTTATCTGTTCTAACCGATTGTCATTAACAAAAGCCGGTGCTTTGTATGTTTCGGAATAACTGTGAACAGAACTCCCTGCATTTGATGCCGAAGGTTGTTTGGAATGGCATGAGGATAAGATAGCTGCAAAACTGATGACGAGAAGAAGGCCGCATACGTTTTTCATTTTGTTTCTTTTAAATGTTTGCTTCAAAGAATCAGTTCAAAATAATGGTCGATCTTAATATTAACAAGATTTTTATGATTATTAGAAGACGTATATAAAGAATATTGGTTACATCACTGGCTGGCGTCCGATTACCGGATTTAGTTTCTGCCACATCTGGTTATGAAAAATGATGGGCACCTGCGCCTCGTCGGGTGCTTCTCCCATGCGCACAACAACCATGTTCATACTCGGGATCACATCCAGAAATTGCCCGTTTTTCCCGGCAGCAACGATCAGGTCTTCCGGTGCGTCGGGTGAAATCGAAGTATTCAAAGGAATGGTTATTCCCGGCATCATCGTTTTGCTTGTTCCGTTTAGCCACCACAAATAACCGTAGGCCGGATTTATATTTTGCGAAGTGGTGGTCATTTCTGAAAAATAGTTCTGATCGCTCAAAAGCTCTGTTTCGTCCCAGGTTCCCTTATTCAGGATGAGCAGGCCAAAACGCGCCATGTCGCGCGGAACACTGTAATACACGTTATTCACCCCATTGTAAATCCACGTGCCGCTCATTCCGGTGGGCACTTCCAGTATTTCATGTGTATATTCATTATCCGTCATTCCACTGGCGCTGGCAATCACATCTTTCAGTAAAGTGTAAGGTGCATTGTGGTAGTACCACTGCTGGCCGGCATCGGTTTTATATTGCAGGCATTCGGGATCAGTACAATACGTATCATTTACGGTGTAATCAAGTCCGGTGGTCATGGTCAACTGGTGACGGATGGTAATGAGCTCTTCCTTTTCTTTTGTGAGTGAAGTCCAGCCCTCGCCCAGGTAATCCGAAGTCTTGTCGGATATGCTGAGTAGCCCGTCCTGCTGGGCAACGCCGATCAAAAAAGCAGACAATGTTTTCCCTGCTGAAGCCCAGTACCAATTCGATTCGGCATTAAAATCGCCGGTGTTAAGGATGTTTTTACCCCAGTATTTTTCGGCCACTATCTTTCCGTCTTTTAAAATCAAAAAGGCACGTGTTCCGTGATCGGATAAAAAGGTGTACAAGGCTTCAAGGCTGTCGGTGTCCCAACCAAGTTCTTCGGGAGCCGTGTTTTGCCACTCTCCTGAAGTGGTGGGAGGGAAGTACAGACCGTTTTCGATTGGCGGATGATTATCGTCGCTTTTTTGGCATGCCGCCATTACTATGATCAGAAACAATAATGAGTAAGTCAATCTTTTCATGGCAACTGAATTAATACATTTGCTAACCAAAGAACAGGTGCCTGGCCGTGAAAATCGCCGCTTACAGTAGGGCGGTTAAGGTAATAATTGATGTCGGTACTTTGCCCCGTACCAACACAAACTCCATTCATTTTACCAGCCTCGTCGATGTATCCCGTTAAAGCATTCCATGCTTTTATGCAGGCTGTCCGGTAAGTTGCGTCTGTTAAAATGCCGGTTTTGATACCGACCGCCATGGCATAGGCAAACATCCCGGTGCAGGAAGTTTCTTTCCAGGCGCTTTCAACATCAAGAAGCTGACGCCACATTCCGTCTTCAGTCTGCAAGCTGAGGAGAGCCGCCATCATTTTTTTGTAGCCGGCTTCAATTCTGGCGTAATGCTGATGATCAGGAGGAAGTTCGGAAAGGACCTCTGCCAATCCCGCTGCCACCCAACCGTTTCCACGCCCCCAAAAAAAAGAAGCTTCAGGCCCGTGATGGAATAATCCGTTGGATTCCTGCAGACTGTCGAGGTAGGCTACCGTTTCAAGTGCAGCACGATCGAGGTATTTGCTTTTTCCTGTTACCCTGTAGGCTTGAATCTGTAAGCTACCGATCATGTACACATCATCAATCCAAAAGCGTGTTTGCCGGGTCAGTCCGTTTGGTAGCGAATCCTTCCATTGACTATCGGCCAGTTCGATACCCTGGCGGTAAAAAGCAGAATCACCGGTTAAAACGAACAGTTCAAGAGGAAGTATGCCGTAAACATTTGCATCAACATGATTGGCTGTATTGGGTAAGCTGTCGGTTTTAAGGCGCGAATACCGCTCTGCGAGAGCCTTAACGAGCACAGTGTCCCCGGTTGATCCGGCAATCCGTGCGGCTCCAAATGCCGCACAAACTTCGGCATAATGCATGGCAACAACGTCTCCGGTGTTGTACATCATATAGTCGGGCCGTGCTAAAAGATCTGCAATAACTTTTTTCGAAACCTCTTCGAACGACCTTTCGTCTGTTTCGCTCTTCTCTTTTGTGACTGAACTGCACGAAAACAACACCAGTAGCAAAACAAACAGTGTGGCGGTTTTCATTATTGTAAGTATTTGATTAAGCAATTTCGATTCCTACCGGACAGTGGTCGGAGCCCATAACCTGGTCTAAAATAAAGGCACTTTTTACCGATGGCAGGAAGTGCTCGCTCACCAGGAAATAATCGATTCTCCAGCCTACATTCTTGCCTCGGGCCCCGGCACGGTAACTCCACCACGAGTATTTGTCGCTTACATCGGGATTAAAATGCCTGAAGGTATCAACCAATCCGCCGGAAGTAAAACGGTCCATGCCGTCAATTTCCTCCTGCATGTAGCCTGCCGATTTGTTGTAGTTGGCTTTTGGTCGCGCCAGATCGATGGCTTTGTGCGCCACATTAAAATCGCCGCAAACCACCACCGGTTTTGTTTTCTCCAGTGTTTTCAGGTAATTATAAAACTGCAGGTCCCAGTCCTGGCGATAGTCAAGGCGTTTCAGGTCGTTGCCCGAGTTGGGCACATATACGTCAACCATGTAAAATTTATCGTATTCGGCGCACAAAATGCGTCCTTCATTATCGTGCTCAACTATGCCCATGTCGCGGGAAACAGACAGTGGCTCGGTCTTCGAAAGAATGGCAGTTCCGGAGTATCCCTTTTTCTCTGCCGAGTTGCTATAAATGTGGTAACCGTTCAATTCTGCCAGCGTTTCGGCTACCTGGTCATCTTGTGCTTTGGTTTCCTGCAGGCACATTACATCGGGATTCATTACTGTCAGATCTTCAAAAAAATTCTTCTTAGCCACGGCACGAAGTCCGTTCACATTCCACGATATCAGTTTCATACTTGTTTTTATTGCAATATAACGATTCCTGTCTATTCCGGTTCATTCGGAATGATTTTCCAAAAACATCTCCATTTTCCGTTTCATCTTATGTGATGTATCTATCAAAGAATACTTAGCAGAACATTAAATTCCGTTAAATCTGAGGCTTCGAACCGTTGCTATTTATGTAGATTCATTCCGAATTGCGTAATTTTAGACACTGAAACAAAATAGTAAAAATGGAGAAGATTTCAACTACAGACAAAGTCAAAAAGCTGAGTAGACGCGATCGTCGCGATATGATCCAATACATCAATTTACAGCTGGCTTCACTGGGCCAGCCGATGTATATCGATTCATCCGACTCGGTAAAGAAATATGCCAATGCCAAGTTTCTTGCCCTAACTGATGGCCTTATCAACAGTTTCCGGGAAAAGTCACGCCTGCTAAGTGGACACCTTTCGCCGGTGGATACTCGAATTCAGAATTTTATCGATGATTATCTAAAAGAGGTAGCGTATGATAAAGAATACCGTTTACCCGATTCAACCCTGGTTCTTAACCAAAAAGGAATGGCTCGCGAGTTGAGTCTTCCGCCTGACGGAAAAGAATTTAAAAGCGAGTTGCTGAGCTCTTACCGTTTGAAACAGGGTATTTTAAATAATCCGGCCCAGGACCGAAGAACTACAAAAGGTACTTTCCACATTGTGCGTGGTGGTTTACCTGTTCCGGCCGATAAGAAAGAAGTACCAAAAATTACGTTTGCTCATCTGCTTCATGCAGCGCTCAATCCCGACGATGAGCTAAAAAGATTGCCCTTTACTTCAAGTCAGGAAAAAGAGGCCAAAGTAATGGTGTCCTTGCTGTTACGTCCGGTGGTTTGCCCTGAAGTGAAAGGTGTTACCAGCGAAAAAAGCATGGAGATTCGTTTCTTTGCTCCGGGTAGCCTGGTAAGTAACCTCGATTTTGTTGAAACCATTTTTGGCAATGCCGGCGACCATAACCTGGCCATTAACGATGCAGCACTGGATGTTGAACACTGGACCGGACACACCGGTTGTATCATCCTGGCGCCTCAAATGACCAAGCTGAAAAAGAAAGATGTTGGTCTGCCGCATTACGACGATGCCACACCCCGTCAGAAACGCGACGGCATGTGCTGGAAAGATGAAAATGAATTGTACAACGACGGTTCAGCTTTCAAACTTACCTGCCGCGACGACCGTGGGGTGGTGGTTACCCTGATAGGCGACAACTATTACGGCTATTCGAAAAAAGAAATTAAAACCCAGATCAGTTATTCGGCTAACCTCTATGGTTTGGTTGAAGAAGAACATGCCGGTGGTGCCATTGCTTTCCCGCGCGGAAACATGAGCGACAGCGTGTTCGGAAGCATTTTTACCAAGAAATTCGACAAACCTTATTCCTTTGATGAGGTGAAGAAACTGCTGGCCGATAAAATTGAGCTTCAGGACGGTAATTATGCCATCGATAAAAACTATCCGGATATAATTTACATACCTGAAAATGCGGACATTGAAGTAGATAAAAGTGCCATTACCTGGACCTACAAAGGCAAGGAATTCAACCTGAAACTTTCGCCCGATAAAGTGTATGTTCACCCAACCGGACATAAATTCCAGCTGGTGAAACACCCAACGCAATCGATGTGGCGCATTATCGATACTGCACCCGAAGGTATGTTCTGCCACAAGCCAAGTACGGTTTCGGGAGGTGGAAAATCCGAGATCTCAAAATCGATGCAGAACGCCATTAAACACGGTTCATTCTACGTTGAAAACCTGGAAGAAGCCGAAAACATGGTGGACGAGATCATCAACTACGATTATTCGGGTCGTTGGAAAAAAGTACGGCCGGGTTCTGTTTCACGTTCATTCTTAAGTAAGGAACGTACGCTTGGTTCGGCAGTAAAATTGCTTACTCCGTCGGAACAGTATAACGACGACTATAACAATTTCCTGAAAGCCATTCCGCAGCATGTTCGCACGCTGGCACTTTTTGTAAAACGCCACTATCGCGGACAGGAAGAACTGGGAACAAAATGGCGCGAATTCTTTAATGTTGAAATCGTAAACGGAAGACCGGGCAATGTGTTGCGTTACAAACACAATCCAATTGCCGCAAGTTATGTTCGTATCGGCTTTAACGAAGAAGGAAGATGGTACCTGCACAAACTGCGTTCTGACTTTGTTCCGAGCATGAAAATTCAGACTGAAGATGATATCTCGGCAACAGTTACGGTACCTGCAGCTCAGTTAAATAATCTGAATCCGGAATACGACAACAAAAGTGTGAAGCTGGTGGCCAACTGCGAAAGCTACCTGTTCCAGCGTCCTGATGAAGCGGTGATCCGTGGTTACGATAAAGAGGCCGAAATGGAAATTGTTGAAAACAACACCTTCCTGACCAACTACGAACCACTGACCCGGGAAAATGCCATCGATCTGCTTGAAAATGCCATCAGTTTCGAGAAATATACCGAGCCGGTTAAGGAGTTTATTAAAACAGTTGCCGAGAGCGATGAGGATGTATATTTTGTTACACCCTCGCATCCGCGTATCGTAAACGGCGAGCCAACCAAAAACCCGCGTTACCTGCAACGTAATATTTTTAAGAACGAAACCATCGATTCGTACCTTGGAGATATCGGTGTGCGTTTGTTCCGTAAGATCAAACCGGCCGATCCGGTTCACTGGCCTGTAAATGCCGTTCTTCCGGGACGCAGAAACAATCCTGCCGATAAAAAGGCCGGTATTCGTCCGTTGGCGGTTTACAATCCGATTCACTACCAGGAGCTGCCTGAGTTATTTATGGATTTTATAGCCAGTATCACCGGAAAATCGCCATCAACAACAGGTGCCGGATTGGAAGGTGCACTTACAAAAGGTCCTTTCAACATGCTGGTACCAACAACCGATTTGAATAACGCACTACTGTCATACATTCTTACCGAATACAACGGTTTTAGTTCGGCAGCCGGTTACATTGGAGGCGAAAACCGCTTCGATCACGATATCAGTATTCTGATTCCGGAAATCTGGGCACGTTTGGTTCCTGAAGATCGCGATCCGAAGAAGCTGATCGAAAACAAATGTCTGGAGAAACTGGAAGACTTCGAATACAAAGGCAAAAAAGTACTGGCCAGCCGTTTGGGCTACCGTATCACCGAAAACTTTGCTTTCCGTTGTATGAACCGTTTGTTTGACGAGCCGCTGGCCGTATTTAACGAACGCATGCTGAAACCTGAGCTTCAGGGAATGGATGATTATGTAGACGGTATCAACAACATCACCGAGGCAATGCAGCGTGCCGCGCAACCTTATTTCGAAGATGGCAGCGTTGAATCTGCTATTCCTCCGTTAAAAGTGTTGTTGCATGTTATGGCTTACGGCCATTACGAAGGCAAGGATATCAACGATCCAAAACTGCGTAAGCTGTTCGACCGCAGCGAGGTTATCAAGAGTGACTGGTACAAAGCCCGCTTAGCCCTGAAACAGGAAAAAGACGTTGCTTTCTACAAAAACCAGATTGCTTACCTGAAGAAGTTTATGGCCGAACAGGAAAACGCCGTACTGGTTGAAGAAATGGACATTGCCGGCAGACTGGCAAAAGCCAAAGCAACTTTAAAACACGTTGAATCGAAACAATACCTGGATGAGTTGGTTGGTACCATTGGTGCCGATCCATTGTACCGGAAATAGAGCGTTCAGCATGTAAAAAATATAAAGGTTCCATCGCTTGCAAAAGTGGTGGAACCTTTTCTTTTTGCTTCGATACCTAAACAAAATAACGTATCACGGGTTTAGTTTTAAGTTATAACTCATTTAACTTAATTCGAAAACCTTTCAGATATGAATTCAAGGAAACTCTCGATCATTACAGGTGTTAGTTACCTGATTATTTTCTTTGCTGCCATTTTCGCCAATTTTATGATGCTTGAGTCGCTGAAGCAAAACCCGTTGGAAACTGTTCTTCAGCAAAACATGATGGTACGTTTGGGAATCATGGCTTTCTTAATTACTGCCTTGTTTGATGTGGTAGTCGCCTGGGGACTTTTCAAATTGTATCGCGATCATTATTTGACGCAGTTAAGCACCTGGCTGCGAATCATGCATGCCGCCATCATGGGTATTGCCGTATTTGCACTGGTACTTACGCTTAACGAGGATTCGGGCGAAACCATAGCGTACTATGTTGATGTGTTCAATATTATCTGGTTGATCGGCTTATTCTTTTTTGGAGGCCACCTGATTTTACTGGCCAATATTCTGCCGAAGCCAAAATGGATTGCGCTGTTTCTGGCGCTGGCCGGAATTATGTACATGGCCGACACAACTGCACATTTTGTGTTGCCCAATTACGATGCCCTGGCCGGAATATTCCTGGCACTGGTTGCTATTCCAAGTATTTTTGGAGAAATGGCATTTACCGTTTGGTTGTTGGTTAAGGGAGGTAGGGAATAAGTTTATTTGAAAGAAGATTGAAGGAGATTGATGCAGATTGAAAATAGCCTCAATCACCCAATCACTCAATCACCCAATCACTCAATCACCCAGTCACTCAATTACTCGCTCATCCTTTAGATTGATCAGACACTTGTGTTAAGTACGAAACATTTGCCTTGTCCTTATTTTAAATTCTTATGGATTGAAAAAGATTGAATCTAAGATTGAAGGAGATTGATTATTGCCTCAATTACTCAGTCACACATTTGCCAGTCTTATAGATTAATCACGATTTAGGTTTTGGTTAGGAAACTTTTGCCGTTCAACTTTTGCCTTTTGCCTTTCCCTCCTTGCAGATTGGTTTAAGATTGAAAAAGATTGATGTTAAGATTGAAGGAGATTAGTGTAGAATCACTATTTCCTCAGTAACTCAATCACCCACTTACCAATTCACTACTTTATCGCGTTATTCTCAATTTTTTCATTTTGTTAACTTCCTGTTTCAGAGTCAATATAAAGTCAGGCTTGAATTTCTTTTTTAATATTTTCAGGAAAAAATGTAACTATCCGTTTTCAGCTTTACTAAATAGGAAAAAACACTGAAAAGTGACGAAAGAAGAAACATTCAATTCGATTGTATCAGAGAACAGCGAACGCATCCGCAACATATGCAGGTACTACAATTCCAATGTTGAAGATCAGAAAGACATGTACCAGGAAGTGCTGGTGAATATCTGGAAGAGCCTCGACAATTTCAGGGGCGATTCGCAAGTGAGTACCTGGGTGTACCGTGTGGCCGTGAATACCTCGCTGACATTTACCGGCAAAGCTTTCAGGCACATGAAGCTGATGGTAAACGGCGATACCGAGAACCTGAATTCGATAATCGACGACGAAAACCTGCACCGGAAAATGGCCGAAGAAAAAATGCTGGAACGCATGCAGGTGGAACTAAACCAGTTGTCGGTGATCGATAAGGCATTGATTTCGCTGATGCTCGAAGGCCTGTCGATGAAGGACATTTCGGAGGTGATCGGGATTACCGAGCCGAATGTGAAAGTGAAAATACACCGTATTAAGTCGCAATTAAAAGAAAAGCTGAAAGGAGAACAAGCATGACTACACAGGAATTTAATACCAATTTGGAAAAACTTACCGGCAAATTGGAGAAAGAAGACTCGAATTATGCAAGGATTATAAGAGCCGTACAGATCTTCTACTGGATTTTCATACCTGTTTTTGCCGGTATAACCATACTCGAATACCGCGAAACACACAGCTTAAATACGATTGTAAGTGGCTTATTCCTGATGCTGGCTTTTCTTGTTATAGCACTTACCTTCAGAAAGTATTACAAGGAATACAAATACGTTGATTATTCGCTGCCGACGCTTGAAATGCTGAAAAAAGCTGCTTACCGTTATCAGCCTTTTCAGAAGCGGGGTTTGTGGGTGTTACTGGGCCTCGCATTCATGGATGTTGGCCTCACCATCGACTGGCTGGATCAGAATACCTCGGTAGTACACACCCAGATATTTTTTGGAGCATCACTTTTGGTTGGCTTTGTTATCGGATTGGTTTTGTGGTATATAAGATACAAACCAATTCGCGATAATGCACTTCGCTTAATAAAGGAGATTGAAGAGTAAGTAATTTTACTCTGCCTTAGCCTTCTCCTATTAATACCCCGCAGCCTGTCCGTCCTTACGCGACTCGGATGCTCCGTAATAAACCTTGTTTTTGCTGTCCCACATAATAGCCTGGTAGCCGCCGTAGGGACCAAGTGCGTAGCCAATTCGGTGTCCTTTATTCATCAGTTCACGAATGGTTTGGTACTCGAAACCGCTCTCCAGCGAAACACGGCCGCCGTCGTTCATATGTTCTCCGGTGGGTTGGCTCGATCCATCGTGACTGATGCGCGGTGCATCGCCGGCTTCCTGCAGGTTCATTCCAAAATCGATGAGGTTACAGATAACCTGCACGTGTCCCTGCGGCTGCATGGCTCCACCCATTAAACCAAAGCTGATATAAGGTTCGCCGTCTTTGGTAATAAAGGCCGGAATAATCGTATGAAACGGGCGTTTGTGTGGTTCGTAAACGTTCATGTGGCCTTCTTCGAGTGCAAACAATTCGCCGCGGTCCTGAAGAATGAAACCCAGTTTTCCGGGTGTCATTCCCGAGCCCATTCCACGGTAATTACTCTGAATAAGTGAAACCATATTGCCGTCTTTATCAGCGGTGGTAAGGTAAATGGTATTTCCCTGTTCCAACTCTCCGGCCGGGTAGGAGCGCGCCGCACGGTTTTCGCTGATCAAAGCTGCCCGTTCTTTTCCGTATGCTTTTGAAATCAGTTCTGCGATCGGCAGTTTATTGAAATCAGGATCGGAATAATATTTGGCGCGGTCTTCATACGCCAGTTTTTTTGCCTCGATAAACAGGTGCATGTATTCGGGAGAGCCAAAACGCATGCCGCCAATGTCGTAGTTTTCGAGGATATTCAGGATTTGCAGAACTGCTGTTCCCTGACCGTTTGGCGGAAGTTCCCAAACATCGTAACCACGGTAGTTGGTCGAAATCGGTTCCACCCAGTCTGAATGATGATCTTCAAAATCTTTCATGCTCAGAAATCCACCCTGCTCACGCACGTATGCAACAATTTTTTCAGCGATCTCGCCTTTGTAAAAAACATCGCGTCCCTGTTCTGCAACCAGGCGAAGTGTATTGGCCAGGTATGGATTCTTGAATACTTCACCCTTTTCGGGTGCTTTACCGTTCGGCATAAATATTTCTTCAAATCCAGGATATTGTTTCAGGAAGTTGGCGCTTCGTCCCCAGTAGTATGCAATGAGTTCAGTGAGTGGAAATCCGTTTTCAGCATACGAAATGGCCGGATTTAATACGTCGGTCATGGGCAGTTTCCCAAATTTATTGTGCAGTTCGAACCAGCCATCAACACAACCCGGAACAGAAACGGGAAGCGGTCCGTACGATGGGATTTTTTCGTACCCGTTTTCCTTAAAGTAGTCGAGAGTAAGTTCGTACGGCGAACGTCCGCTGGCATTCAAACCATATAATTTCTTCGTTTTTGCGTCCCAAACAATGGCAAACAAGTCGCCGCCCATTCCGTTTCCGGTGGGTTCTACCAATCCCAGAACCGCATTTGCAGCAATGGCTGCATCAATTGCATTTCCACCGGCTTTTAATATGTCGAGAGCAGCTTGTGTGGCAAGAGGCTGGCTGGTACACGCCATGCCGTTCTGGGCGATCACCTCGCTGCGGGTGGCAAAATTAAGTCCGGTGATTCGGTCTTGTGCGAAAACGGAGAAAATTAAAAAGATGAAGGCAGATGACAGCAAATATTTTTTCATAGTTCTAGAGTATGGAGTACTGAGTATTAAGTACTGAGATTTAATGGAAACTAATATAGTAAAAAATGATTCTGATTTAACGAAATGTTCTTCCATATCAAATTATGGCTCTGTTATTACAATTAGAAAGACTTGTAAATTCTGTGTCTATTTTCTTAATTATTTACTTGTATTTTTCGACCAAACTCTGAACTTTGATCTCTGAACTTTGAAGATCAATAATGGAAAGATTCCTCGCCCAGTGTGCCAGATACATTTATAAAAAGCATTCGAACCAGTTAAAAGACATTTGCCTTGTATTTCCGAACCGGCGCTCGGGTGTCTTTTTTACGGCTTATTTGCAAAAGGAACTGAGAATGCCGGCGATCGGGCCAAAGACCACCACCGTAAACGAGTTGATAGCTTCTTATTCTTCGTGGAATACAGCTGAAAAGCTGGAACTGATTTCTCTGCTTTACGATGTTTTTAGTAAGCATACAAAAACCACCGAAACCTTTGATGAATTTTACTTTTGGGGCGAGATCCTGCTGGCCGATTTTAACGATATCGACCGATATCTGGTTGATGCGAAAGATCTGTTCCGGAATATTTCGGACCTAAAAGAAATAGAATCGATATTTGATTACCTTACCGAGGACCAGAAAAAAGCGTTGGAACGATTTTGGGGTAGCATGGCCGTGGCCGATAAAAGCGGTTTTCGCGAAAAATACATTGCTATCTGGGATAAACTGTATCCTGTTTATGCCGATTTTAAAAAGCTGCTTCGCGGGCAAAATCTGGCATTTCCGGGAATGATAGACCGGGAAGTTGCAGAACAGGTGAAAGCCGGAACTGTGGAATTTCCGTTCAGCAAATATTACATTATTGGGCTGAATGCCTTAAATACCTGTGAGATTCGGATTTTCGATCACCTGAAAAATGAAGGGAAAGCTGAGTTTTTGTGGGACTTCGATAAAACCTATGTGGACGATGAGCAGAATGAAGCCGGATATTTTTTACGTAAAAACCTGAAGGTATTTTCTCCGCCTGAAGATTTTGAGCTGAATACCGATGTTTTCAATCACCGGAAAGACATCAACCTGGTAGCTGTTTCTTCGGTGTATGGACAGAGTCAGCAAATTCCAAATTTTCTGAAGGCTACCGAAAAAGATTACCGCCAGGAATTTGATAATACGGCGGTTGTTCTTGCCGATGAATCGCTGCTGTTTCCGTCATTGGGAGCCATTCCTGAGGAAACAGGAACCATCAACATTACCATGGGTTACCCGGTGCGAAACTCGGTTGTTTATGGTTTTGTAATGCTCCTGATCAACCTGTTGAAAAACAAACGAAAAAGCGGAGACGGCTATATGGCGTTTCATCGTTATGTTACAGATATTTTGAATCACCAGTTGTTGGGCGGCATAGAAAAAGAAGTAACCACGGCTTTTGTAAGCGATCTGAAGAAAAACAATAAAATTAATGTGGAGCTCGCCGGGATCGATTTCTCGACGCTTCATCAACGCATTTTCACAATACCGGACAAGACCGAAGATTATAGTGATTATTTCCTGGATGTGCTTGGTCTTTTGTATCATCAGCAAAAAACGAGTGGCGATGCCATTCTGCTGGAATTGATCTATTCGGTGTATCAGGCCATTGAAAAACTGGGGGCTGTGGTAAAAAAGACCTTGCAGACTCAAAACCGTCAGATCAGCGAAACCGTTTATTTCAGGTTGTTTTCCCAGTATCTTGGTCAGGTTTCCGTGGCTTTTGAAGGTGAACCCCTGAGTGGAATGCAGGTGATGGGTATTCTTGAAACGCGTTGTCTGGATTTTGATAACCTGATTATTCTCGGCTTGAACGAAAACAAGTGGCCGCGAAAATTCACAGCTCCGTCGTTTATTCCGCATAACATTCGCCTTGGTTTTGGCTTGCCGGGTATTGATGAGCAGGACGCGATGTACGGCTATTATTTTTACCGTCTAATCCAACGCGCTAAAAATGTAACAGCAACTTACAGTGTGGTTAAAGAAGGAATTGGAACAGGGGAATTAAGCCGCTACGGTTATCAGCTGCGTTACGATTCGGTGCACAAACCAAAAATGCAAAACCTCGACTTTGTTTTTGCCAACGATCCCGTGGAAAGTATTTCGATTCCGGGTTCAGAAATAATTCAGAAGCAATTACTGGATAAAAATTCTGAAGACCACCCGCTTTCGCCAAGTGCCATAAATACTTACCTGAACTGTTCACTGAAATTTTATTTTCACTATATCGCTGAATTGCCGGAACCGGAGGAGGTAAAAGAGGAAATCGACGGAGTGGTGTTTGGAAATATCTTTCATGATACAATGGAAGAGCTTTACAAGGGTTTTGTTGGGAAAGTGGTAGACAAAATCCATTTGGAGCAGCTCGCGAAGAACAAAATACGGATCGAGAATGAAATTACGATACAGATTGCCAGGCATTACTTAAAACAAAAAGAGCCGATAAAAGGTCCGGTAAAGTTGGAAGGTAAAACGCTCCTGATTTTCGAAAATATAAAAACCTACCTCTCGCAGTTACTGAAAATTGATATGGAATATGCTCCTTTTAAGGTCGTCAGTCTGGAGCAAAAATACAAGCGTAAAATCAGTATTGACGGGAAGGAATTGTGGGTAGGTGGTAAGATTGACCGCCTGGATGAAAAGGAAGGTGCTACCCGGGTGCTCGATTACAAGACCGGTTATGTAAGTTCGCTATCGTTTAACGATGTTGCTCAATTATTCGAGCGTGACGAAAAAGCTCCCAAAAAAGAAATTCTTCAGGCTTTGATTTATTGCTGGGGACTCGCCGCTGAAAACCCGGGCGTGGAGATTCAGCCGGCAATTTATGCACTTCGTAAATTCTTCGAATCGAAGTTCGAGTGGGAAGTTAAAATGAATCGGGCCAAAATGGTTTTCGGTAAAGTTGATGCCGATTTTGAGCAGGAGTTGAGTCAGCTCGTTTCTGAAATCTATTCAGCTGAAAACACTTTTACACAAACCGAACATACCGATAAATGCAAATACTGTGCGTACAACGGCATTTGCCGCAGGTATTAATTAGCGCAGATCTTTAAAGTTGCCCAGCCAGTCGAATATCTTTGCCGTTTTCGGATAAATACTTTCGTTACTTTCTGCGTCATCATACTCCAGCGTGATGGTGGGAATATTGCGCTCAATTCCGCAATACGTGCCAAAAGAACCCGGAGTTGGGTAACCCAGATCAGCAATAACCGGGTAGTCGCAAAATTCTGAGATCTTTTCTGCTAAATGTTTTGCAGGCCCGTCGTAGTTAACGCATTTCAGCGGTGCATGCAACGTCAGAATGATATCCGGTTTCAGTTCTTCAAGTAATTGCATCATTTGCCGGGTTTCCGGTTCCGATGCGGCTTCCTCTCCCGAAAAGTTTTCGTCCCGCTCGGTTTTTATCCAGTTTCGGGTTGGGTAATTCCGGTTCAGGTCAACACCATTTTTATTGACACGCAGGCCTCGTTCCATTCCCCAGGGATTCAAACAAGGGATGAAGAAAAGGTGGTTTTGTTGGGTGAAATTACTTTCGGCTAAATATTTATTGATAACAAATTCACCCTGTGGTTCTTCGCCGTGAAAAACACCAATGATTAAAATTTTCAGGGCATCAACTGCTGATCCCCGCTTTTCAATGGGTTGAATGGATGGTAAAACAGAAGTAAGAGTCATCGGCTTATTCTTCTCCTAAATATTTTTTGTACAAATCGGGACGTAATTTTTTGGTGCGTTCAATTGCCTGATCGTGTTTCCAGTCGTCAACCAGTTTATCGTTTCCGCTAAGCAAAACTTCAGGCACTTTCAATCCCTTGTATTCGGCCGGCCGGGTATAAACCGGTGGGCTCAGCAGGTAATCCTGGAACGAATCGCTTAATGCCGAGGTTTCGTCGGAAAGCACTCCCGGCAGCAGGCGAACTACGCTGTCGGTGATAATGGCTGCCGCCAGTTCACCGCCGGTAAGCACATAATCGCCAACCGAAATTTCTTTGGTAATATAGGTGTCGCGGATGCGCTGGTCGATGCCTTTGTAATGGCCACAAAGGATCATAATGTTTTTATAAAGCGACAGGTAATTGGCTTCGCGCTGATCGAGAAGTTTGCCATCGGGCGTGGTAAAAATGATTTCGTCATATTCACGCTGGGCTTTTAAGGTCTCAATAGCTTTTTCAATCGGTTGAATGGCCATCACCATTCCGGCGCCTTTCCCAAACGAATAATCATCAACCCTTCGGTGTTTGTCTTCCGAGTAATCCCTGAGATTATGAATATGTATTTCCGCCAGTCCTTTTTCCTGTGCACGTTTTATAATGGAATGCTGAAACGGGCTTTCCAGGATTTCGGGTAAAACTGTTATGATGTCAATACGCATTGCTCTTCTGATTTTGCGCAAAGGTAAAAATAAATTCAGCACTTCTTTTGGTGAATGATATATCCAAAAAATTCAATAAAATGCCATATGTGCAGTCTGTTTTAGTTTGATTCGGTCAGAATGGCATTGTTTTCTGGTGCGAACTGGAAAATTTTGTCCGAAAAACGGTAGTGGAACAAGAGTTGTTTATTAGAGGGTGTATTTGAGAAACAAAAACAATTAGAATAACAATTAAAGAAAAAGGAGATTAAGTCATGAGTTTAGTAAGATTTCAACATCCACGTTACAATGTAAACAGAGTTTTAGTTGATGAATTATTCAATAACTTCTTCAACAACGATTACCACGAAGGTTATGTAAAAAACTGCGAGAGGAAACCTGCAACAAACATTTTTGAAACTGAAAAGGAATTCAAAATTGAACTTCTACTTCCGGGTTTTTTGAAGGAAGATGTTCAGTTAATTCAAAACGAAAACCTGTTGACCATTAAAGTGGATAAGGAACAGGAAGAATCAAAAGAGGAATACAAGTACGAACACCGCGAATTTGGTGCTTATAACTTCGAAAAGCAATTCCGTTTGCCAAAAACTGTTGATGCTGAAGCTATTTCGGCAAAATTCGAAAACGGAATTCTGAAAGTTTTACTTCCGAAAAAGGAAGAAGCGCAAGCAAAAGCTCCGGTAGAAATTAAGATTTCATAATTGGTTTTAGTTAGATAAGTAGTTAAGATAAAGCCCGTTCATTAATTCGAACGGGTTTTTTTGTGTCTTGTGTCATCAATATTTGAAATTGCGTTCAGGATGTAGTATTTTTATTTTGTACTTTCATTTTAAGGGTTAATTTTACGCTTAAAATAGTTTGTTTGTTGATGATTGAACAATAAACAGTATTTCAGACAGTTAGAGATTTTATGGAAATTGAATAAATATTTCAATTTTTCAGTTGTTTCTGATCTGAATAACTTAAAAAGAACAAAAATGCTCGAGAAATTAAAAGAAGAGGTATTTCAGGCCAATCTCGATTTGGTGAAACATGGTCTGGTAATTTTCACCTGGGGAAACGTTAGCGGTATTGACCGCGAAAAAGGTTTGGTGGTGATTAAGCCAAGTGGTGTGTCATACGACGATATGAAACCAAAAGATATGGTGGTACTCAACTTGTACGGACAGGTGGTTGAAGGAAAGCTCAAGCCTTCGAGCGACAGCGCAACTCACCTGGTTTTGTATCGCCAGTTCGAAAATATAGGTGGCGTTGTTCACACGCACTCTGAATGGGCAACGAGTTGGGCACAGGCCGGTAAAGGAATACCGGCGGTTGGTACTACGCATGCCGACTATTTTTATGGCGAAATTCCATGTACCCGTAAAATGACCAAAGAGGAAATTGAAAAGGAGTACGAACTGGAAACCGGAAAAGTGATCGTTGAGCGTTTTAAAGAACTTGATCCTGACACAATTCCCGGAGTGCTGGTAAATAACCACGGTCCGTTTTCGTGGGGAAAAGATCCCCACAATGCCGTTCATAACGCCGTGGTAATGGAAGAAGTGGCTAAAATGACCTTCAGAACTTTTCAACTGAATCCGGATACAACCATGGATCAGGTTCTGTTGGATAAACACTTCCTGCGTAAACATGGGAAAAATGCTTACTATGGACAATAAATAGTTCAGAGTTCAGAACTTACTGCTTGAGACTTGAAGCCCAGTAGCTAAAAATATAAATCAATAAAAAATCAAAATAAACTTAAGATGGCAAAATACACGATTGGTTTAGACTATGGATCGGATTCGGTCAGGTCGTTAATTGTAAATGTTGAAACTGGAGAAGAAGTTGCCAGTGTTGTTTTTAATTATCCGCGATGGCAAAAACAAATGTATTGTGATGCTCCAAACAATCAGTTCCGTCAGCATCCGAAGGATTATTTGGAAGGATTGGAATATACAATTGTTGAAGCATTAAAGCAGGCGCCCGAAGGCGTTGCGGAAAATGTGGTTGGAATTTCTGTGGATACTACAGGTTCAACTCCGGTTGCTGTTGATGAAAAAGGAACACCACTTTCATTGACGGCCGGTTTTGAAGAGAATCCTAACGCGATGTTTGTGCTTTGGAAAGATCATACAGCAGTAAAAGAAGCAGAAGAAATCAACCAGCTTGCTAAAAAATGGGAGATTGATTTTACAAAATACGAAGGCGGAATTTATTCTTCGGAATGGTTTTGGGCTAAGCTGTTACATGTGATCCGCGAAGATGCTGCAGTTTATCGTGCAGCCTACTCGTGGGTAGAACACTGCGACTGGATTCCGGCAGTAATTACGGGAGATACCAATCCAAAAACCTTAAAAAGAAGCCGTTGTGCAGCTGGGCACAAAGCGATGTGGCACGAAGCATTTGATGGTTTGCCATCAGAAGAATTTCTGACTGCGCTTGATCCAATGCTGGCCGGTTTGCGCGATCGTCTTTTTAAAGAAACCTTCACCTGCGATGTTGCTGCAGGAACACTCTCCGAAGAATGGGCTCAGAAACTGGGTCTTTCAACCGATGTAGTTGTTGGTGTTGGGGCTTTCGATGCTCACCTGGGTGCAGTTGGCGCCGAAATTGAGCCTTATTACCTGTCGAAAGTAATGGGAACTTCAACCTGCGATATGTTAATCGCACCGGCTGATGAAGTCGGCGAAAATGTGGTGGCCGGAATCTGTGGTCAGGTTGATGGTTCAATTGTCCCGGGAATGGTTGGTCTGGAAGCCGGACAATCGGCATTTGGCGATATTTATGCCTGGTTTAAACGTGTACTCGAATGGCCAATGAAAAATATTCTGGCTGAAAGTACGCTGATTGACGAGGCTACAAAGCAAAAGCTGATGGATGAGACTTCTGATAAAATAATCGCGAAACTCAGCGAAGAAGCAGCAAAAATACCAATCGGTGAAAGTGGGGTAGTCGCACTCGACTGGATGAATGGCCGTCGTACACCGGATGCCAACCAGGCTTTAAAAGGAGCGATTGCCGGATTGAACCTTGGTTCTGATGCGCCTCGTATTTTCCGTGCTTTGGTTGAGGCTACAGCATTTGGTTCACGTGCCATTAACGATCGATTTATTTCTGAAGGCGTCCGTATTGATGGGGTGATCGCCTTAGGCGGTGTTGCCAAAAAATCGCCACTGGTAATGCAAATTGTTGCCGATGTGCTGGATATGCCGATTAAAGTGGCACGTTCGGAACAGGCTTGTGCCCTGGGTTCGGCCATGGCAGCAGCGGTTGCAGCGGGTGTTTATGCCAGCACTTCAGAAGCTCAGAAAAATATGGGAGGTGGTATTGAAACAGAATACCATCCGATTCCTGAAAACGTAGAGAAGTACAAAGTACTCTACGAGAAATACCAGAAGTTTGGAAAATTTGTAGAATTCGATTTTACAGCATAATTGGAAAGGGGTGCAATCAGCGCCCCTTTTTTTTACTGGAGTTTCGGAGGTTTTTAACCTTTAAAAACCGCAGGTCCCGTTAACCACAAACATTGATAGGGAGCCAGTTCTTTAGCTTGAATTTTGGATCCTGTTATTAAATCAAAGGAATATTCATCCGGCCATTCAGCGCTTTTAATTTCAGCTGAAAGATTGGCGATGCACAAAATCGATTGATCCTTAGATTTACGTATCAATCCAAAGAAATCACTTCCCAAATCCAGAATTTCCTGCTTTGCGTTCGGATGAAACGCAGCCTGCTTTTTACGAATGGCAATTAATCTTTTTAATTCGTTGAATACTGTTTTTTGTGGTGTCTCTGAATTCAGAATCTCTTCAAGCTCATGCAATTGCCATTTTCTGCGGTTGATGGTGCGGTTGTGGCCGGTTTCTGCAACTCCCTCCAGGTAATTTGGAGTGGCGGTCAAACTGTGAATGTAAAAAGCCGGAACACCTGCAAAACTCATCATTACGATTTGCGAAGCCAGGAACCGTTTGACCTGGAGTTCGTCTTCTCCTTTATATGTCCCTTTTAATGCGTCAAAATAAGTAATATTCAGTTCGTACGGACTCGTGCTGCCATCCGGGTTGGATTTGTAATTCACCTTTCCGCCGAACTTTTGCATGTTTTCAACTAGGGCAAGTTTTTCACCGTCAGGGAGCAAGCCTTCAAGTGGGCGCACCCCAATCCCGTCGTGCGAGGCAGTAAAATTGAAAAAAGTTTTGTCGCCTTCAAGTTGAGGGAGGCTTTTTGCCCATGTGGTTAAATAACTTGAGTTCCCGGTGTGTAAGGCATGTAAAAGCAGTGGAGGGAGACTAAATTGGTAAACCATATGAGCTTCGTCATCATTGCCGAAATAGTTCAGATTTTCCTTATTCGGAACATTGGTTTCAGTAAGAATAACCACCGAAGGATTGATGTATTCAGCCACATCGCGCATCAGTTTTACCACTTCATGCGTTTCGGGCAAATGCAAACATGTTGAGCCAACTATTTTCCAGAGAAAGGCGATGGCATCGAGCCGAATAATGCGTGCACCTTTCGAAATATACCCCAGCAATATGTCCATCATTTCAACCAGCAATGCCGGATTCGCGAAATTTAAATCAACCTGGTCGGCACTAAAAGTGGTCCATACATGTTTAATTCCGCCGGCAGTTTTGTATGGTGTTAGTAGTGGAGTGCTTCTCGGGCGTGTAACCTGTGATAGGTCTTTTCCCGGATCTTCACAAATGAAATAATCCTTTCCGGTACCTTCCTGTTTTAGAAAATTCTGAAACCACCGGCTTTTACTCGATGCATGGTTGATCACCAGGTCGGCCATCAAATCGAAGTCGTTGTTTAAAACAGTAACATCATCCCAACTTCCCAGTTCTGGATTAACTTCACGGAAATCGATGACCGAAAAACCATCATCGCTGCTGAAGGGAAAAAAGGGCAGAATATGCACTACTGTCAGCTGTTCTTTTAGTTGCTTATTCAGGAAATGGTGCAAGGTTTTCAAAGGTTGTTCAGCGGTGGTTTTAATGCTGTCGCCATAGGTAATCAAAACCACATCTTTTTCGTCCCATTTGGTTGAACTCCCGTCTATTTGTTCGTATTTTTCAATTACTGAAAGCAGGTCATCAGTAATTTTTCCCTTGTAATTTTCTTTATAGATAAAGCGCAGCCGGCTCTCAATTGTTGTTCTGAAAGAAGTGGGATTAGCCATATTTTTTGCAGGTGTTAAATGATGTTGTTATCGTCTTCTACAATCTGGTTCAGCTCTTCCAAAATATCAGGGAAAGCACTCTGAACACGTTTCCAGCTTGGCATTAGCGGCACGTTGTCAGGATTTACCAGAAAATCAATTCCCGACTGGTAAACGTTCTTTACAAACAGATCGATCACTTCTTCCTCTTTGTGAAAATCGTAGCTCAATCCATTCATTGAGGCATCGGCTTTGTACAATTCAACAAATTCGAGAGCGATCCGCCAGTAGGTCGCTTTTAATGTTCTGAAAAACTCGGGGCTCAAAGTCACGCCATCCGAAGCCAGTTTGGCAAAGATGGCACGCGAAATATCACGGCTCATTTTCGACAGGCCACGTTCGGCATCTTCCACCGAAAGCGACTGGTGTTTATGGTCGTAACGGTCGGCAATTTCAACCTGGCAAACCCGGTTAAGGGCATTGTTGCGTTCAACCTCTGATAGGATACCGATCTCGAGTCCCCAGTCGTATGGAATACGAATGGTTTTAATAATATCGGCACGCATCGAAAACTCACCGGCCAGCGGATACCTGAAACTATCGAGGTATTCGAGGTAAGTGTGGTGGCCCAGTAATTTTTTTAGTGTTCGCAGTAAAGGCGTAACCAAAAGGCGAACTGCCCGGCCGTGCATTTTATCGTCGTCGGTTCTGAAATAATACCCCTTGCAATACTTGAAATTAAATGTTGGATCGGCAACGGGGTAAACCAGGCGGGCCAGCAATTCCCGGTTGTAGGTAATAATATCGGCGTCGTGCAAAGCAATGGCTTCCGATTTTCCCGAAGAAATCATGTACCCAAAACAGAACCACACATTTCGTCCTTTTCCCGGAACCGATGTGTCGATTTTTTTTGAAGCCAGTTTCTTCTTAAGCTCGGTCATTCGCGGACCATCGTTCCAAAGTATGCGGTGGTGCTGTGGCAAAACCGAAAAATATTCCAGGGCATTTTTGTACTGATAATCATCGGCCTGGTCGAGTCCGATAACAATTTCAGAGACATAAGGAATATCCTTTAAAACATTTACAATGTCTTTAAGTGCGGGTCGCGAAAGTTCGGAATACAAGGATGGGATGATCAGTCCGATTGGTCGCCGCTTGCTGAATTTTTCCAATTTCTGTTCTAACTCTTCATAAGGCCTGGCGCGCAGGTTATGTAAGGTGGCAACAAATCCGTTCTGATAAAAATCACCCATAATTAGTTACTTTTTTTGCTTAAATTTTTGTCTGAAATTCGATAGTACCCTAATATAATCAATCCTTTTGGTAATCTGGATAAAATCCAAATTAAGGGCGATATTATTTCGAAATGTTAATAAAGGCTGATTTTTCTTACAAATCTCGCATGTACATGCTTTTTATAATTGGTTCAAGCTTGTCGGCAATAATTTTATGATCGAGTTTTTCTTTCAGTACTTTCAGGTTGTGCTTTACAACGTTGTTTCGGTAAGGAATATCGGTAAGCAAACGGTAAGCAGAATCAACCAGCTCATCGGTTACACCACCTCCGTCGATAGCTGGTAGATCGAAGCCGTACTGTTCAATCTCGGCCTTGTACACTTCGTATTTGTTGATCACCGCCGGAAGTGCAAACGACATCATTTCCAAAAGGTTGTTTCCAAAACCTTCCACATTGCTGAAGTAGGTCCCGATTCCGCCGTAAGCTGCTATTATGGAAGGGATTTCAGCAAAATTGTAGAATTTCTTGTCCACGATAATATCGCGATGCGACAGAATATTGTGCTCGCCAAAAATAAGTACCACATTGCTGTCGGGATTTGCCTTGCAAAGTTCAGAGTAATGAACATAAAGGTTGTTTAGGTACTGGTTCTGCTCGTCGCCTGAGTGGCCACTCACAATTACTGCCACACACTTATTCTTATTGTTCTTTTTGAATTTCTTCTCGAGTTCAAAAGCCAGATCGATGGCCAGTTCAATCTTTTTCCGCGGAACAACACGGGTATGTTGCAACAGAATTACCGTATCATCCATTGTAAATCCCCGGCTCTCAACCTGCTGAACAAGACCAATGTCTTTCATGAAATCATTGTTGTAATTATCCTGTGGCGGACAAATAATCGTTTCCGATTCAGGATCAAGGTGCTCCCATTCCCATGGAATTTCAGTGGTGTTTGGAACAACCGTTGTACGAAGCTTAAAAAACTTCTCCATTATGGCGCTGTTGTCCTGTTGAAATACCTTTTTACCCAGTTCAATTTGCTGCTTGTTTATAAAGGCAATACCGTTTACATAGGTGCTTCCGGGCAGGTATTTTAAATACTTTTTGATGACCGGGTTTGGATTTGAAAAAATATCGCGCTCGAAATACGAATCGTGCCACCAAACCATCAATTTCGGCCAAATGATATCTTCGTTTCTTAACTCTTCAATGTAATAACCCAATCCAACAGCTGTGATGAAATTGTAGGGATGCGAGGTATTGTGAGCGATGATCAGGTCGATATCATTTTCGTCAACCCACTCCTGGATCACCTGTTTGGCGTACAGGGCATTTTCATGAATCAGTTCATCCAAGCCTTCGGTATCAGGATTGTTGAAGTTGAGAAGTATATGTTTGTGTGCTTCGCTTTTGTGCCAGAATACATCGTTGGTTTGGGCGTTGAAACGAGGCGACGAGTGAGCTGCCAGGAAGAAAAAATTCCCCAGGTTAATATCGAGGTGCTTTACCATGGCTTCAACCGTTTGGTCGATTACGATGGAAACACCGTCGTTCTTGCCAATTAATGAGTGGATTATACCTATTCGGAGTTCGTTGAGCTTCATTTTAAAATATCTTTTAGTTGTGAAAGGTCATTAATAATAAAATCGGGGAAAATGCGTCGTACACGGTCGTCGTCTTCGCGCAAACGAAGCGACCGTTCATCGCCCGCAAATAACACGGTCCGCAGGCCTGATTTTTTTGCGGTGACAACGTCTTTTAGCATGTCGTTCCCCACAAAAATGGCTTCGTAGGGCTTGATTCCGTATTTACTTTTTAGTGTTGGAAGAAACTTTTCGAAAAGTGCCGTGTCGGGTTTTGCCCTGAGTTCATTAAATGAAAAAACCGAAAGGTCCTTTTCAAACAGATCGATTTCCTGTTTTGTCGAAAATTCACCGTTCAGGAAATAATTCATAATAACCGGGGTATAAAACTGAGCGTTGGAAACAATGCCCATTGGCAAACCTTTGTCTTTTATCCAAAGCAGAATTTCCTTCATTCCGGGCATGGGATAAACGCGGTTACTCAGCAGTTCGAAAACAATAATGGTATCTGTCCACGATTCTTCGCCGGTCAACTTCAGCAATCCCTTTTCTTCTGCTGCACGAAACATGTCGGTCCACACTTTAAAAATATCTACGTCGGGGTAGGGATGTCCCTGTTTTTTTAGGGCTTCATGCTGCTCCTTTATTTTCACTTGCAGTTGCTCGAGTAAAAACGAACAGGTGACGGGTTCACATTTGTCGAGATCGAAACCACCTGCCTGCATGGCCGTCCGGATATTTTCCGAAGACAGCGAAGCCTGGTCGATATCGCCTGAAGCGGAAATGAGGAGTGTGCCGTAAATGTCGAAAATGACAGCTTTTATAGGATCGGGAGAATCAGTTTTTAAGTTGGGACAGAAAGTGGTTGGCTGTGGCGCCAGTTTTTCCAGCTTATCCAACCAGCTTTTTATATCGGTTCTGAAGTTTACTTCCATAGCCTTGCAAAGAGTAGTTGCTTTTTATGATTTCTTTATTTTGTTCGATTACCTGATCAGCAACCTTATTAAACAAAGTGGTGAGGATCGGATTTTGTTCAAACATCTTCTGTTTTTCTATTCGGCCCGATTTCAGGTCACAAATGATCTCCATTTGCATTTTCATGTTCAGATCTTTAAAATCGATCTTTATTTCCGGGATATTTATTTTGTAAAAAAGCGTTGGAAAAGTAAACCCGTCATCTTTGAAATCCTTGGTAATATAATCGATGTCGCGGCCAACCACCGGTGTATTTAGCAACCATGGTTCGAGGTAAACCATGCCAAATCCTTCGCGGTAACTTGTGGTAATGCAAAAGTCGGAGGCACAAAGCAATTGTTCGAAATCCACTTTATTGCCGGCTTCAAACACCACATCAATTTCATGGTCTTCGCAGAATTTTACCCACTGCCGGTACATTTCGCGTTCAACCGGATTTTGAGGCGGCTGTGTTACCACAAAGTTGGTGATATGGTCGAATAGCACCGATAAAAGGATGAATTCTCCAATGTTTTTTCGCTGGATCACACGCACAGGATACGTGATCAGCAGCTTCTCGTCACTGATTTTAAGTTCTTCGCAGATCGTCTTTTTCGAAGCTTCCTTGTCAGGATTCTCAATCGTACATGAAAAAGTAACCGGATTGGGCAGCCACTCAATTCGATCGGCTTCCACACCATAGGAAAGCAGCCTTTCGAGGTCGAACGAATTCAGCACACCAAACTGGTAATTTGGCAGATTGGGATAAAGCACCTCGCTGAGGTTGTGTGAAAAAATATCGCTGATAATTTCTTCGAGAAAAGTTTGATTCGACGGGCGGTCTTCAGCAAAATCGTGTGCATGATTAAACACCCGAACACCTTCTTTAGCCAGCAGGTAAACCGCAAATGTTACGATCGGATTTTTGCCCAAATTAAGGTTATGGAAATGAATTACAGTATCCTTTGTAATCTGTTGCCGCAATTTTTCAAGCACGGTGTCCAGCATTTCTTTGGCTTCATCATCGCTGTATGTTTTATGCTCCAGGTAATTCAGCTCCCCCATAATTACCAGTTCTGCTCCGCGCGAGGTAATGGTTTCAGGATTGGGGCAGGTTCCAACCAACACTTTTACGGGTATGTTTTTCAGGCTGTCGATCTGCGATTCGATGATCCGCGTTACTCCGCCGGGATTCAGATGACTGTGGGCAATTAGTATCTGCATATTCTTAGTTTGGTTTAAAATTAGCAAATCATTGCTAAAACAATTCGAACATTCTATTTTTAGAGAAAGTTTAACTAAAACCTAATTTCAATGCAAAAACTAATTCAACTTTTCCTTTTGCTACTTTCATTTTCGTTGTCGGCACAGGAGCTGCCTTATCGTTTGGAAGAACTTACCGCACCCGATTTTGCTAAGGCTGTTGAAAAAAGTTCTAAAACCTGCATTATACCAATAGGCGTATTGGAAAAGCATGGGCCGCACCTGCCACTTGGTACCGATTTGTATATGGCTCGCGAGTATGCCCTTCGTGCTGCCGAACAGGAGTATACGGTTGTTTTCCCGTGGTATTATTTTAGCCAGATTAACGAAGCCCGGCATCAGCCCGGAACGATTTCCTATTCGCCTGAACTGATCTGGCTTATGTTACAGGAAACGCTGGACGAACTCAGTCGAAACGGTTTCGAGAAGATCATCATCGTAAACGGTCACGGTGGCAATAACGCTTTTCTGAACTTTTTCGGAATGGCACAATTGTCGGAACGGCGTAATTATGCTTTGTACTGGTTCAGGCCCGAAGATAATCGAGAAGTGAACGAAAAAGCTGAAGCGTTGACACAGGATGATAAATATGACTCGCATGCGGGAAACAGCGAAACCTCGGAAATGGCTGCTGCACAGCCAACTTTGGTGCATATCGACCGGGCCGGACAACAGTCGGGTGTTGATCAGAATCGGATGAATAAACTAAAATACGTTTACACCGGAATTTGGTGGTATGCCAGTTATCCTAACCATTATGGCGGCGACGGTTCGAAGGCCAATGCCGAAGCAGGTGAACTCTTAATCAACGAAACGGTAAGTCAATTGATTGAGATGATTCGCCTGGTAAAAGCTGATACTGTTGTTCCTGAACTGCAGAAACAGTTTTTTGAACAAACTAAGAATCCTTTAAAAACGAAACAATAGTTGGAGTTGCAAGCTGCAGGCTTCAAGCTTCCAGAAAGAGAGGGATGACATCTTTTAAAAAGATGTCATCCCTTTTCATTTTGTTACTGCCTCTTATTTAATCAGCTGAATATTCCGGGATATCTCCCGGCTGGCCATCCAGCGCTTCACAAATGGCTTCCAGTGTGCTGAAACGAATGGCTTTGGCTTTTCCTGTTTTCAATATCGAAAGCTTGCCCAATGTATATTCATTTTCTTCGGAAAGTTTTCTGAGTAAATCCTGGTGACGGCAATTTGTAACTCAAAATGAATTTTATTGCCGTGATTTAAATCGTCAATTCGTTTTCGTTTTGCATTTCAATGCCGCTTTTCATAACCTGCCCGATAACAAAAAGTATAATTGCCATAAAAATCCATACATCAGCTCCGGAGAGATGCAAGGCCTTCAGGTCAGCTTTTTGTGCTCCCTGGGTAGTAAGCCATACCGAATATTTCATTCCAAAATAGGAGAACAAACCGATACCAAAAGAAAGACTGGACAAATTGATAATGAAATTTTTCAACTCAATATTAAACGGGCGTGTTATGTTCAGCTGTTTATCTGTAAATAATTTCACGATTAAGTAAAATAATATTGCCTTCAAAACCGATACAATGATCATTATGAGTGCAATAGCAAAGAAATGTCCATGATCGAACTGGTAAAGATCGGTGAGGTATGCGGTTTCGTCCCAAAAATTGAAGGCGACTGATGGCTTTCTGAAGAATATAATGACGGTATTGACAACAATTCCTCCGGCTTCGATACATAAACCGATAAAAATTATCCATGAAAGTATTTGCAGCACTTTCAGAATTTGCTTTGTTGTAATTTTAATTTCCATATGAATAATCTGTATTGAGCGTTTTTAATCTTTCGAAAATTCCAGTATATCTCCGGGCTGGCAATCCAGCGCTTCGCAAATTGCTTCCAACGTACTAAACCGAACGGCTTTGGCTTTTCCCGTTTTCAAAATCGAAAGATTGGCCAGTGTGATGTTCACTTTTTCTGATAGCTCGTTCAACGACATTTTGCGCCGGGCCATCATTACATCAAGATTTACAATTATTGCCATGGTTAAACGGTTAAATCGTTTTCAGACTGAATCTCTACGCCGCGTTTAAAAATTTGAGAGATGACAAATACAAGTCCGGCCATAAAAAGAAAGGGCCCTTTATTCCATGAGTCATTAAGAGTCCCTGCTTTTTCGCCCAGCCAGGCAATAAAACCACCGCCGGTTACGGATAATACCCATATTGTAAAAAGTGAATAACTAATGTATTCAAGTTGATGCACCACCTCTATAGAAAAAGGATTATCGATTTTTATTTTATCGATGATTTTAGCGACCATCCACCATACAATGGCTTTCAAAAGCGCCATGATAAATGAGAAAGCCATTAAAATTGTGTAAAGACCGGAATTTTCTTGTCTCAATTGTAACAGGTTGGGGTCCTCTTTAATATCAAATATATTTATTGAATTCCAGAAACCAGAAATGTATGAAGACAGAAAAAGAACAGCTGATACTGCAAAGCCAAAAAAGGCAACCCATGCAAGAATTTTTAGAACCGTAAGAATTTGTTCTGTACGTGTACTTACTTTCATTTCCATATTTGAATGATTATATAGTCATTGCAAATAAAATATAAAATTATCGAAAAACAATAAATAAAGTATGAAAATCAATAATTAATTATTCTTAATCGAATTTTGAGGTTAACTATTTTTTCAATCATGAAATTTGTAATCAGGCGATGATAACGGATGATTCTTTTCGATAGTTTTGCGAAGATTTTTTTACAAATTATGAAAGGTATATCAACCGTTGTGTTGTTGGTTCTTTCCAACACTTTTATGACTTTTGCCTAGTACGGGCATTTGAAATTTGCTGAACTGAAATGGTTCAATAAACTCGGGCTGATTTCTATCGTTTTGATAAGTTGGGGAATTGCCCTTTTCGAATATTTTTTCCAGGTTCCGGCCAACCGTTTGGGCTACAAAGAAAATGGAGGGCCGTTTTCGCTCATCGAATTAAAAGTTTTGCAGGAAGCAATAACACTTATTGTGTTTACCATATTTACAATCGTGCTGTTCAAAACCGAAAGTTTTCGCTGGAACCATATTATTGGATTTACTTTTCTGGTGCTGGCCGTGTACTTCATTTTCAAGAAATGATCAGACTTGTTACTTAATTACTGATACCCAGTACTCAGAACTCACGACTATCTACCCGATACTTTTTATTCAGACAAAATTATCTTTACTTTGCACCAAATTTTTAGAAATGAGCAAGAAAAGGGTAAATGTAGTGACGATGGGCTGTTCGAAAAACCTGGTAGATTCCGAGGTTTTACTAAGCCAGCTGGAGAAGGGAAAGTTTGAGGTAATGCACGATTCGAATGAAACCGATTTTGACGCGGTATTCATTAATACCTGTGGTTTTATCCACGATGCCAAGCAGGAATCGATTGATATGATCCTGGATTACGCTGAAGCTAAAAAACGCGGGAAGATCGACAAGCTTTATGTGATGGGCTGTTTGTCGGAAAGGTACCAGCATGAATTGGAAGATGAACTGCCGGAAGTGGACCGCTACTTTGGTAAATTCGATATGAAAGCCATGGTGGAAGAACTTAAAGTTACCTACCATCCCGAATACATTTACGAACGAAAAATTACCACGCCGTCGCACTTTGCTTACCTGAAAATTTCGGAAGGCTGCAACCGTTCGTGTTCGTTTTGTGCCATCCCGAAAATGACCGGGCGGCATAAATCGCGTACCATCGAAAGCCTGGTGATGGAAGCCCGCTACCTGGCTAAAAAAGGCGTGAAGGAAGTATTGCTTATCGCACAGGACCTTTCGTATTACGGAATAGATATTTACGGTAAAAACCGATTGGCCGAGTTGATCGAAAAGATCTCGGAAGTTGACGGCATTGAATGGATCAGGCTGCATTATTTATACCCTACCAAATTCCCAATGGATATTTTACCGGTGATGCGCGAAAATCCGAAGGTGTGTAAATACCTCGATATGCCGCTGCAACACATTGCCAATCCGGTACTGAAAAATATGTTGCGCCATGTTACCCGTGAAGAAACGGAGGCGCTGCTTGCTAAAATTCGTGAGGAAGTACCGGGTGTTGTAATTCGTACAACAATGCTGGTTGGTTTTCCGGGTGAAACCGAGGAAGACTTTGAGGAACTGAAAGAATTTATTGAAGAGCAGAAGTTCGGTCGTTTGGGTGTTTTTCCCTATTCGGAAGAAGACGGAACTTATGCAGCCGAAAAATACAAAGACCGTTTGGATCAGGAAACCAAACAAGAACGAGCCGACGAAATCATGGAAGTTCAGCAGTACATTTCAGCCGAACTGAATCAGCAAAAAATTGGGAAGGAATTTAAAGTGATTATCGACCGCGAAGAAGGCGACTTTTTTGTGGGCCGTACCGAATTTGATTCTCCTGAAGTGGATGGCGAAGTACTTATCACTTCTGAAAAGTCTTTAAAGAAAGGCGATTTCGTGACTGTTAAAGTCACCGGAGCCGAGGACTACGATTTGTATGGAGAATTGATTTAATATTAGAATTCACCGGGTGACTTAGGGTTGGAACGTAGAGTCACCCGCTGAATATTCTATTTGAAATTGAACTTCGAAAGAACCGTTCGGTATTTGAATTGTTAGATACCGAACGGTTTTCTGTTTTTTGGAGACTTCCTGGCCTGGTCGCTACAAATAATAATTTCTTAATTATTTTGAACAAAAGTTAAAACTGTGGTAGGGTAAAACTTTTTTTAAGCGGATAAGTAAATAGATACAAAAACTAAAAAATTACGTACCATGAAAAAGATTTTACCTTTCCTGATTGCAGGATTATTTTTTAGTTTTTTCCAACCTTCCACAGCCGCAACAGAAGATTGGCAGAATCTAAAAATTCAGAGCGCAAGCGCTTATGAAGCACACTTCCAGCCTAATTACTTCGTAATGGGCGAACAATATCAACTTGATTCGATGGTTCAGTTCCGATATTCCGGAAATGACTCATCTTACCAATACAAAGTTCAGTACAGAAATACCATAAACGGGAGCCAGACAATTAGAGAAGAGATTCAGTATCAGTGGCAAAATGGCTGGCGCGAAAAGGTAAAAAACGAGTACACCTATAATGGTCAGGGCGAACTTGTTAAAAGTGCTGTTTATAAGATGGACTCTATAACTGCTCAGTGGCAACAAACCATCAGGAATACGTTTGGCTATAAAAATGGCAAAAAGGACGACCATGTCATGGAGCAAAGAGACTCAGTTTCACATGCCTGGAAGAATGCTTTCAAGTATGAATATGCTTACAATAACAATGATTCAGTTGCTCAAAAATTATTGTATTGCTGGAACGAAAAAGCCGGTGATTGGAATTATTATTACAAATACGAGTATTCGTATAACACTCAAAATTGTCAGGATTCCTGTTGCCAGTACCAGTGGGACAGCGTGGCGAATCAGTGGGCCAAACAATTCAAATTTGAATACCAGTATAACGTTGACAATAAGCTTGAAAAACAATACCAGTTTTGTTACGATAGTGTGAAAAATCAATGGGATTCCTGCGCATGCCATTTGTATGAATATGCCAATGAGTATTTATTCAAACACGAATTTTGTACCTACGACAGTGTCAACAATGAATGGGATTACAACTGGAAACATGAATACGTGTATAATGGCGAAGGCCAGATAAAACAATTGCATCGCTACCAGCATTCAAGTTTAAAAAGTACCGCCACTGATTGGGTGCTCGACACAAAAGATTTTTATTATTATGCGAGCGGTGTAACGGGAATCGGGCTTGCAGCTGATCTTGTCGAACAACAAATCAGTATTTATCCAAATCCCGCTTCATCGCAGATTACGCTTGAAATGGGTGATGTTGAAAACTGCCGCTTACAAATATTTGATATAACCGGAAGGAATATTTACCAGAAACCGATACAGGCTCAGAAAACGGTAATTTCATTGAAACAATTCAATCCGGGCATTTATTTCTTTGTCATCGACAATGGAATAAGCAGGAAAGCGAATAAGGTAATAATCCAATAGTTTACAAAGTGTGAACATGGATTGAGGATTCGTAGTAGGTTGATAATTTGCCGGGTGACTTAAAGTTGATGCTCAAAGTCACCCGGCGTAATTTTGAAGTGTCAACTGGCTGAATTCAAAAAGAACCGTTCTGTGTATGAACTTTCATATACAGAACGGTTCTCTGTTTTCGATTAAGCTGTGGTGTCCAATCTCTGCTGAAGATTAAAGCATTTCCGCATTTAATCATTCTTGCATTGTTAGTACACACGTATAATTTCTCCGGTTCGCAATCCTTCAACACTTCTAACATATCCGGCAGCTACTTTGTCCATCGGTACCGGTGTGTGTCCGGGGAAAGCATCACCCAGTCGTTCTGCAGAATCCTCCACCAAACCCGGTGCAACCGCATTCAGACGCAACCCATTTTTTAGTTCCTGCGAAGCGGCACGCACAAAACCGTGGATGGCGTTGTTCACCATGGCTGAATTCGTGGCTCCCTTTACCGGATCGTCTGCTAAAATTCCGGTTGTCAATGTAAAGGAAGCTCCGGCTTTTACATACTCTTTACCGATGCGGACAAGGTTCACCTGGCCCATCAGTTTACTTTTAATGCCCACGTAGTAATCTTCCTCACTCAGGTCTTCAAAAGCTCCCCATTTGGCAGCTCCCACACACGAAACCACGGCATCCAGATCATCAAGCTGTTCGAACATATTCTTTATTGATTCCGCACTTTCGATATTTACAAGTACATCGCCGCCATTCCTGCCCGCGGTAATTACTTCGTGCTTTTTACTAAGATGTGCAGCCACCGTTTTTCCTATTGTTCCGCTGTTTCCTCCAACTACCAGTATTTTCATATCGATCTATGTTTTTACGTTGTTTTATACTCGCAAAGTAAAGGAATTAAAGCCGGTTTTGTTCAAACTTTTACAACTGGAAGATTGTCTTAGTGTTAGCTTGTTTAAAGATCGAAAGATTGTACTTTTAAGGTTGGTTTAAACTAAAACGATTCGAAATGAGAATAGAATACGAAGTAAAACTGGGATTTAAGGATGTGATGTTCAGACCAAAACGATCGACACTAAAAAGTCGTTCGATGGTAAGCCTGGAGCGGACTTTCAAGTTTATGCATACCGGAAAAAGTTGGACAGGAGTACCAATAATGGCGGCGAATATGGACACGGTAGGGACTTTTGAAATGGCGCTCGCATTGCAACAGCACCAGTTGTTCACGGCTATTCACAAACATTATTCTGTGGCGCAGTGGAACGACTTTTTGGAGCAGGCTCCCGAGGGCATCGAAAACTATATTGCACTGAGTACCGGCACAGGTGAAAACGATACTGAAAAAGTGGATGAATTGTTCAAGCGACATCCACGTTTGAAATTTTTGTGTATCGATGTGGCGAATGGCTATTCCGAGCATTTTGTGCATTACGTTCAGGCAACACGCGAGCGTCACCCCGATATTGTAATCATGGCCGGTAATGTGGTTACAGGTGAAATGGTGGAAGAATTGCTTTTGGCCGGTGCTGATATCATTAAAGTTGGAATCGGGCCGGGATCAGTGTGCACCACGCGTGTAAAAACCGGCGTTGGCTATCCGCAGCTTTCAGCAGTTATTGAATGTGCCGATGCTGCTCATGGTTTGGGCGGACAGATCATCAGCGATGGCGGATGCTCTACGCCGGGCGATGTATCCAAAGCATTTGGCGGTGGAGCCGATTTTGTGATGTTGGGTGGTATGTTTGCCGGGCACAACGAAAGTGGAGGCGATTTAATTGAAGTGGAAGGTAAAAGGTACCGTCAGTTCTACGGAATGAGTTCGGCAACGGCCATGGATAAACACGTTGGCGGTGTGGCCAATTACCGCGCCAGCGAAGGAAAAACAGTGCAGGTGCCATATCGTGGTCCGGTGGAAGAAACTGTGCTCGATATCCTGGGAGGAATCCGCAGCACCTGTACTTATGTTGGCGCTTCAACCTTAAAGGAACTAACCAAACGGACTACTTTTATTCGGGTTGAAGAACAGGAAAATCAGGTGTACAACGATTAATACGATAGTTTCATATATATTTGATACCGCCCGGTTTGAACCGGGCGGTTTTTTGTTTGTTTGGATTCATTGCTGTTTAATTCTAATATTATTACATCTTTTATGAAAAAACTCAAATTCCTGGCTGCAGGAATAATGCTGTTTATGGCATTCAGCAGCTTTGCTCAAAAAGCTGATTCTCTCTTTGTTGTGTCGCATTACGACAAGGCCGAACATTTTATTGAAATGCGCGACGGAGTTAAACTTTACACCATTGTTTACACGCCAAAAGATCATTCAAAAACGTATCCGATGCTGATGAACCGTACGTGTTACAATGTTCAGGGCTTCAACGATTTTAAACTTCGAACACCCAACCCGTACCTGATCGAGGCAGGTTATATTCTGGTTTACCAGGATGTTCGCGGGCGTTACATGTCGGAGGGAACGTTCGACAACATGCGCCCAAATATTCCGGGCAACAATCCCAAAAACAAAAAGGATATCGACGAAAGTTCGGATACCTACGACACGGTTGACTGGCTGATAAAGAATATTGAAAATAACAACGGCAGGGTGGGGATCTACGGAATTTCGTACCCGGGTTATTACAGTGCGGCTTCCTTGCCGAATGCACACCCGGCGTTAAAAGCGGTGTCGCCACAAGCCCCAATTGCCGATTTCTTTTTCGACGACTTCCATCATCATGGAGCATTTCTGCAGAGTTACCTGCCGGCTTTTGCCGTTTTTGGTTATCAAAAAGATTCGCTGACCAAAGAATCGTGGTTTGGCGAAAAGATGAAGCGTTTCTTTAGCCTGAACGTAGCAGATGGTTACGATTTTAACCTGGAACTGGGGCCTTTAAAAAATGCGACAAAACAATTTCATTACGATAATTTCTTTTGGAAACAGGTTACCGAACACCCGAACTACGATGAATTCTGGCAAAAGCGAAACCTGCTTCCTCATTTAAAAGACATAGGACCTGCAGTAATGACTGTTGGTGGCTGGTTCGATGCCGAAGACCTTTATGGTCCGCTTAACATTTACAAAACCATTCAACAGAACGATCCTTCGGCCAAAAGTACAATTGTTATGGGGCCGTGGACCCACGGTGGCTGGGCGCGCGAACCCGGCAAACAAACCGTTAACCACATTTACTTCGGCGACAGCATTTCAACCTTCTTTCAGAAAAATATGGAGAAAGTATTTTTTGATTATTACTTAAAGGATGAGGGTACAATGAACCTGCCGGAAGCCTATGTTTATGATACCGGAATTAAAGAATGGAAACAATATGCCGAGTGGCCGCCTAAAGATGTGAAGCCGATAACTTTTACTTTCAGAGAAGACGGAAAACTATTGATGGACCAGCCGGTTAATCCAAAGGCTGAGTTCGATTATGTGAGTGATCCAATGAAGCCGGTACCTTACCGCTCAGTTACCGAAGGCTTGACGTTTACGCCACGAAATTTCATTACCGACGATCAGCGCCAGGCGTCGCGCCGTCCCGATGTACTGGCGTTTAAAACCGATGTGCTGGATGAGGATGTGACCATTGCCGGTGAAATACTTGCCAGTCTGGTTGTTTCGATGACCGGCACCGATGCCGACTTCATTGTAAAACTGATTGATGTTTATCCACAGGACCACGAAGAATACGAACACAATCCACGAGACATAAAAATGGGTGGTTACCAGCAGTTGGTACGTCACGAGGTGTTCCGCGGACGTTTCAGAAACAGTTACGAGCATCCTGAAGCTTTTGAGCCGGGAGTTCCTACCAATGTAACCGTGCCTTTGCAGGATATTTTACACACCTTTAAAAAGGGGCATCGCATCATGATTCAGATCCACAGTACCTGGTTTCCTTATATCGATCGTAATCCTCAAAAATACGTTGATAATATTTATGAGGCCAACGAAGAGGATTTTATCAAATCAACCATCACGGTTTACGGCAGTTCAACTGTAAAAGCCGGTGGCGATTTGCCGGTTATTGAATTCGAACCAACTGTAAATTAACACCTTTGATTAGGGCTAAACTTTTCCAAAGTTCCGATCTTTGGAGAAGTTTAGTTCTATGAACGATCTCATCAAAATAAATGTGGAGTGTCATTCGGGATTCAAGTCGAATGAATACCCTATAAACTTTTATTGGGATACCCTTCGTTTTGAAATAATTGAAATCCTCGATCGCTGGTACCAGGGAGAAAATAATCCTGATTTACCTGTATCAAATTACTTCAAAGTCCGCACTACTGATCATAAAATTTTCATTTTAAAGCATGAATTAGCAACGGATAGCTGGTTCTTATGGTTTCGGGGAGAAACAATGAATCTATGAATTCTGATAGATAACTCAAGTTAAACAATAACGTATACGAATTAGATTTTAGATTATCAGTGACCATAATTGTAGTAATTTAAGAATCGAATGTCATGATGATAAGGATTTTATACATTTTAATAATAATGTCTTTTAGTTCCTGTTCGTTAAATGCACAAGACGAATCTTTATTTACTGATTATTCTACAGTTCAGCCTTCATTTCATCATAAACGCGATTTTAGTATTTTCCTTTCCACAGCTTATCTATCGGCTAACCATCCCTACAATTCCACTCTTTCAGGAGGTCTAAAAATGCGAATGTTTTTGGGAGAGCGGTTTAGTTTCGATTCAGGATTCCTGATCGGGAAAGATCATGCTGAGTGGGGATGGGGCTTGCTTGGAATACCGATTTGGATGCTTGGCGCAGGATTTATATATGATGATGAAGGGTATTTTAATACAGGTTTAATCGAGATTTTGCTTGTGGGAGCGGTTATGCTTTTATCGGCCGAACATGTTGCCTATCACATCCCTGTTCATGATCAGCTGGAAATTTCACCCTATGTTAGTTTGCTTAGGATGAAAGAATTTTCGGATGTTGCCAACGCGGATATTACGGATGGTTATGTTGGAGCAACTTGTTTTGCCCTTGGAATAGAAGCAAATACTTATTTTAAAAAGTTTGTTGTTTCGCCTTACATTGATTACAACATAGCCTATTCAGGGGATTTCAGGGGTTTAAACTTTGGAATTAATTTGGGTTACTATATACCATCGAAACGAAGATGAGTCTATTTTATTAATCGTTTTATTGGCCATAGGATTACAATTAGCAAAATTTTTAGCCTGCCACGAGTAGGGTGGCGTGTAAATAAAAAAGGATTTCATCTGTCAACCGACTGATGAAATCCTTTTTTAATATGCAGCAAGCTGGTTTTTACATCAGGAAGCTTAACAGAATACCGGCAGCAACTGCTGAACCAATAACACCGGCAACGTTTGGTGCCATGGCATGCATCAGCAGGTGGTTAGTCGGGTCTTCCTTTAAGCCCATAGTTTGAACCACCCTTGCACTATCGGGAACCGCAGATACACCACTGGCGCCAATCATCGGGTTGATCTTGTTCTCCTTTTTCAGGAAAAGGTTCATGATTTTAGCACCTGCAACACCTCCGGCTGTAGCAATTACAAACGAAGCTGCACCCAGTGCGAAGATCTTGATTGATGACGGAGTAAGGAATACATCGGCCTGAGTTGATGCTCCAACGGTAATACCAAGAAGAATGGTAATTACGTCGATCAACGGATTGGCGGCGGTGTTGGCCAAACGTTTGGTAACACCCGATTCTTTCAGCAGGTTACCAAAGAACAACATACCGATAAGTGGCAGTGCCGAAGGCGCAATGTAAGCCGTTAAGATCAAGCCAACAATTGGGAACAATACCTTTTCGGTTTTTGAAACCGCGCGAGGAGGTTTCATCCTAATCAGTCGTTCACGTTTTGTAGTCATCAAACGGATTACCGGTGGTTGAATAACCGGAACCAGAGCCATGTACGAATACGCTGCAATGGCGATCGGTCCGATCAGGTTTTTCACCGTGGTTCCATCGGGCAGCAAGTTGATACCGTTGGCCAGTTTCGATGAAATAAAGATCGCTGTCGGGCCGTCGGCACCTCCGATAATTCCAATTGCACCAGCTTCCGGTGGCGCAAAACCAAGGAAGATCGCTCCCAGGAAGGTAAGGAAAATACCTACCTGTGCGGCAGCTCCCAGCAGCATCAGTTTCGGATTCGAGATCAGCGACGAGAAGTCGGTCATAGCGCCAATTCCCAAAAAGATAAGTGGGGGATACCAGCCCTGAACCACACCCTGGTACAGAATGTTCAATACCGAGCCAGGCTCGTAAACACCCAGTTTCAGGTTGAAATCAGTTACCTGAAACATCGGGATATTTCCGATCAGGATGCCAAATCCGATCGGGATCAGCAGCATCGGTTCGAAATCGTATTTAATGGCAAGGAAAAGGAAAACAAATCCTACGATCATCATAATGATGTTTCCCCACGAAACGTTGGCAAACCCCGAGAACTCGTAAAAGTTAAACAGACCTGCGATGGCTCCGTTGTAGTTTTTATAGCTTGATCCGTCGCCCCGTAAATGCCCGTCGCTGGCAAGTTGCAGCGTGCGGTTCGGCAGCTTCACCATATCGTTCGCAATTTTGTAATTGCTCTGAAGGTTAGGGTCAATGTTGGTATGTAAACTGGTTACCTGAACCCTGTTAAACTCCATGTTTATGGTGTTGCCATCAACCAGGTAACGACCGGTATAACGCTGTTTCGCCGAATCGAGGATAAACGTGCCGTTATCTTCAAACGTAATCGATTTAAAGCGTTTTACTGTTTTTGGTGTTTCTCCGGTGGCTTCATCGGCTTTATAAGTCGGAATCGGAACATATCCGTCGGAATAGTCGATCCACTTACCGTATGTAAGTTGCTCGCTGACTTTTTGAGTACCGCCGGCGGCAAAAGCCAGCTGGCTGGTAAAAATCAGCAGCAATAGTAGTTGAAATAATTTTCTCATAACGCTGTAAAGGTTAGCCGATTTCAATTAATACATCGTCCTGTAAAACACTATCGCCAACATTTACTTTAATGGCAGTAACTTCGCCGGCTTTTGTGGTTTGTACCTGGTTTTCCATTTTCATGGCTTCCATAACCATTATATTCTGGCCCTCAGTAACCACATCGCCAACTGTCACATTAATTTTCAGAATGGTACCCGGTAGCGGTGCTGTTACCTTGTGTGTTCCGGTAGATTCTGTTTTTTTGATCTGACCTTCTCCGGGCATTTTCTCAACCGGTTTCCTGATCAGTTTTGGTGTTTTCGAAGCTTTGATCTCGCTTTTTATCTCCACTTCGTATATGGTACCGTTTATATCCAGTTCTGCGATATTGTCTTCAATATCTTTTAAATGAACGTCGTAATCGTTACCTCTGATTGTGAATTTATATTTTTTCATTTTTGATATTTTTCAATAGTGAATTATCACTTTTAACTGTTTTGCTACCAACTCTATCTTACTTAGGCCAGTTTTGGTTTACGCTGTATATTTTTGAACTCCATGGCGAATATGCTTTGCGAACCTTTTTAATGGTCACAACATTACTTTCTTCGTCGTGTAATTCGTTAAAATATAAGTGAAGTGCCAAACTAATAGCGGCGGTTACGTTTCCTTCAACAACAAAATCGTCCTCGGTAACCACTTCCTGTTTTTTGCTTTTCCTTGTTTTTATTTTGTCTTTATGAAAGAGCCTGTTAATGAGTTTAGGCAATCGCAGAAAAACAATAACAAGTATGGTAAGAGCAAAAAACACTATGGTGAATCCAACAAGCGCTACTGTTATCCCAAATTCAACTGAATTAGCCAGCAATATAAATAATGCTTCCATAATCGTTTTTTATAATGGGATGTTAGAATGTTTCTTCGGCGGATTTACCAGTTTTTTGGTAGCCAGACTTTGTAAGCCGCGGATAATACGGAATCTGGTATTACGTGGCTCAATCACATCGTCGATATAACCAAAAGATGCAGCCATGTAAGGATTTGCAAATTTTTCGTTGTACTCTTCTTCATGGTTTGCAATAAATTTGGCACGTTCTTCGGCGTCTTCAATGTCGCGAAGTTTACGGCCGTGCAGTACTTCAACAGCACCGGCAGCACCCATCACAGCAATTTCGGCAGTTGGCCAGGCATAGTTCAGGTCGCCACGCAACTGTTTGCTCGACATTACATCGTGCGCACCACCGTATGATTTGCGAAGGGTAATCGTAATTTTAGGTATGGTTGCTTCACCATAAGCGAACATCAACTTCGCTCCATGTGTGATAATTCCACCATATTCCTGTTTACTTCCGGGTAAGAATCCGGGAACGTCAACTAAGGTAATGATTGGAATATTGAATGCATCGCAAAAACGTACAAATCGGGCTGCTTTAATCGATGCATTAATATCAAGCACTCCTGCCAGGTAGTTTGGCTGGTTGGCCACTATACCAACAGGTTGACCGTCGAATTTGGCAAAACCAACTACAATGTTTTTTGCGTAGTTACGGTGGATCTCCAAAAACTCGCCGTAGTCGGCAATGGTGTGGATCACATCTTTTACATCGTAAGGCTGGTTTGGATTCTCCGGAATGATTTCATTCAGATAATCGTCCAAACGATCGATCGGATCGGTGTTTTCTGTTACAATTGGATCTTCAAGGTTATTTTGAGGCAGGTAAGAGATCAGCTTACGAAGGATCATCAGACCTTCTTTTTCGTTCTCAACAAGGAACTGTGCCACACCTGATTTTGAAGCGTGAACTTTACCACCGCCAAGGTCTTCAACAGAAATATCCTCGCCGGTTACTGTTTTCACCACTTTTGGGCCGGTAACGAACATGTAAGAGTTCTGTTCGGTCATCATGATAAAATCGGTAAGGGCAGGCGAATACACCGCACCACCTGCACAAGGACCGAAAATGGCTGAGATCTGAGGAATTACTCCCGATGCCAGAATGTTACGCTCGAAAATTTCGGCATAACCCGCCAGCGAGTTCACTCCTTCCTGGATACGTGCACCACCTGAGTCGTTGATTCCGATAACCGGAGCGCCCACTTTCATAGCCATATCCATAACTTTGCAGATCTTCTGTGCAAAGGTTTCCGACAGCGAACCGCCAAATACGGTAAAATCCTGTGAGAATACATAAACAACACGTCCGTCGATGGTTCCGTGACCGGTAACCACGCCGTCGCCTAAAAACTTGGTTTTTTCCAAACCGAAGTTCGTACAACGATGCGTTACGAACATGTCGAATTCTTCGAAACTGCCTTCGTCGAGCAGCAGTTCGATGCGCTCGCGGGCAGTAAATTTCCCTTTTTTGTGTTGGGATTCAATGCGAGAGATACCTCCTCCAAGCTTGGCTTCGGCACGGAGGTCAATCAGTTTCTTAATTTTATCCTGGTTACTCATAAAAAATCGGTTGATTTGTTTCTTGGTCTATTCTTTTCCGCACAGTTCGGTTAAAACACCCAGGGTTGATTTGGGGTGAAGGAAACCGATGTTGAGGCCTTCGGCACCTTTTCTCGATTTTTGATCGATCAGGCGAATTCCTTTTTCGTCGAGTTCGGTCAGCGATTTGTTTACATCGTCAACTGCAAAGGCAAGGTGGTGAACACCCGGTCCCTTTTTCTCGATGAACTTGCCAATCGGTCCTTCCGGGTCGGTTGATTCGAGTAATTCGATTTTGGTGTCGCCAACCTGGAAAAAGGCGGTTTTTACTTTCTGGTCTGCTACTTCTTCAACGGCGTAGCATTTTAATCCCAGCATGTTCTCATAATAGGGAATGGCTTCGTCTAAACTGTTAACGGCAATTCCAATGTGCTCTATATGTGATATATTCATCTTATTTAGAATGTTTATAAAATGTTAATAGTCAAAAATTTATAGCATTAAAGGTACGGCTTTAAGTTCTTTGGGATCTTTTGAGCAGATAAAACCGTTCAAAAGGTTCGCCGAATTCAGAAATCCTTAATATTGAATTTTAAGCGCTTTGGTAAGCATGATTTTGGTCATAAAAAAAAGCAGACACAGGTCTGCTTTTCATATGTTTTTTAGTCCTGATCCCACACAAAATGGAAATGGGGACCAAATCTTTCAAATGCATTTTTATCCAGATTTTCCTGGTGATCGGGATGTGCAATCGAGATAAGTAATTTAGCCCTGTCCTGAAGTGTTCTTCCGTACAGGTTAACTGCACCAAATTCGGTAACTACCCAGTGAATATTAGCACGTGTACTTACAACACCTGCACCCGGAGTGAGGATTGGGGCAATTTTACTGATTCCTTTATTAGTAATGGAAGGCATAGCCAAAATAGGTTTTCCGCCTTTACTTAATGAAGCACCACGCAGGAAGTCGATCTGGCCTCCAACACCCGAGTAGTGAATGGTTCCGATTGAGTCGGCACATACCTGGCCTGTAATATCAATTTGCAGCGCAGAGTTAATCGCCGTTACTTTTGGGTTTTTGGCAATTTCCGAAACACGGTTGGTATATTTTACATCCTGCATGGCAACGCCCGGATTGTCATGGATAAAATCGTATAGATTTTTCGATCCCATCAGGAAGGTGGCCACCATTTTGCCTTTGTCGATTTTTTTGTTTTTACCGTTAACAACACCTTTGTCAACAAGAGGTAGAATACCGTCGGCAAACATTTCAGAGTGAACACCAAGGTCTTTGTGGTTACCCAACATGCTAAGTACAGCGTTTGGAATGGCTCCAATACCCATTTGCAGGGTTGCACCGTCTTCAACCAATTCGGCCACGTATCGGCCAATTTTGCGGTCGGTTTCCGAAATCGGCCCCGGAGCGGCAGCAACCAGTTCGCTGTCATCTTCTATAAAAAGGTCGATGTCGTTTATGTGGATCATGGCATCGCCAAATGCACGTGGTACATTCGGGTTGACGATAGCAATTGTTGTGTCGGCTTTTTCTACTGCGGCCAATGTTGCGTCAACCGATGTTCCTAACGAAACATATCCATGATTATCGGGAGGCGAAACCTGAATCATGGCTACATTTACTTTCAGGTAACCTTCACGGATGAGACGTTGGGTTTCTTGCAGGAAAACAGGAATGTAATCGGCATAACCGGCCTGTGTTTGTTTTCTTACGTTGTGACCAACAAAAAACGATTCAAGTTGGAAGATACCTTCAAGTTCAGGATCAGCATAAGGTGCCGGTCCTTCGGTGTGAATGTGCTGAATACGCACATTTCTGAACTCTTTGTTTTTACCTCTTTCAACAAGTGCATTAATAAGTGGGTGTGGAGTTACGGCCACACTATGAAGGTGTACCCTGTCGTTGGATTTAACAACTTTTACTGCTTCTGCAGCTGAAATGAATTTTATGTTCTTCATGCTTTATTGGATATTATAAAATCGGAAAATGGTTACGGTTGCCAAAGGTAAGAATTCTATTATTTTGGCCTGATTTCGAACATTATTTCGACTCGTTCGAATGTTTTTGTAAACTTAGTGTTAAAGAAGACTTTAAGGTATGAATTTGAATAATATAGCCGTTTTTGTCCGCTTACTTGAATTCTTATAAAGTATGTTAAGAATTGCTACTTACAGCTATATTCTATTTTCGTATATCTGGGCTTTTTCCTATTTTTAAACCAGAAACTAAAAACACGAAGAAATGCTTAAAGAAAAAATGTTGAATGCACTCAACGAGCAAATAAATGCCGAACAATATTCTGCTTTATTATATTTGGCCATGTCAGCCTGGTTTCACGATAAAGGGCTGCCCGGTTTTGCCAACTGGATGTACATTCAATACCAGGAAGAGATGACACACGCCAATAAATTGTTTACTTATGTGGTTGACCGTGGTGAAAAACCTGTTTTAAAAGCCATTGATCAAATGCCTGTGGAATGGGACGGTATAATCGAAATATACGAAGCAACTTTGCAACACGAGCAACATGTTACTTCGCTTATCGATGATTTGGTAGACGTTGCCATCGAAGTAAAAGACCATGCTACGCAGAGTTTCCTGCAGTGGTTTGTTGATGAGCAAGTGGAAGAAGAAGCTAATGTCACAGAGATTCTCGATAATCTGAAGCTCATTGACGGGCAAGGTAACGGTATTTTTATGATGGATCGTGAAATGCGTACCCGAACCTTTGTTGACGAAACAGTAACGAAATAGAGTATATTTTAGATTATATTTATAAAGAGGTTACTGTTTCAGTAGCCTCTTTTTTGTTTACATAATTTACAACTTCAGGCAAAACGAAGTAAAAAGACAATAAAAAGTTCTATGTTGCAACGCTAACATCCTAATTTATGCAGATACAACAGGAAATTCACAATCAATTCGAACAGCTCAAGGAATTCTGCCAACTGACCTGGGACGATGCGGCCATTTTAAAACTGGACAATGCATTTGAATTTGCATATAATATCCTTGGAGAACAAAAATTCTCGCATGGGGAGGTGATTCTCAGTCATTCGCTCGATGTGGCTTCTATCATTGCCATGGAAATCGGATTGGAGCCCGATTCTGTCATTACCGGGCTGTTGCACAATGTGCGTTACGAGCATTTGAAGGAAAAAGCATCGCCAAACGACATTAGCAATAAATTTGGAGAATATATATTCGCCATTCTCGAAGGGATGGCGAAAATCAATGCTTTAGGTACCGATACGATCGATCTGCATGCCGAAAATTACCGAAAACTTATGCTGGCGCTTGCCGGCGATGTGCGGGTAATTCTGATAAAAATTGCCGATCGCCTGCAGGTGATGCGCACCCTTCATCTTTACGAAGAAGCGAGGCGGACAAAGCTGCTAAACGAAACCTTGTATTTGTATGCTCCGCTGGCACACCGTTTGGGACTGTACAACATCAATTCAGAAATGCTCGATCTGAATCTGAAGTTTCAGAAACCGGAAGAATATAAATATATCGTCGATCGTTTAAAGGAAACCGAAACAGAACGTGCCAACTTTGTGGCCGAGTTTGTAAAACCTATCGAGGCCAAGCTAAAAAAGCGCGGTATTGAATTTTCGATGAAAGCGCGCACAAAATCCATTTCTTCCATTCATAATAAGATGAAGAATAAGAATGTGTCTTTTGATGAAGTACTGGATTTATTTGCCATTCGTGTCATTCTCGATTCGAAACCTGAAAACGAAAAAACCGATTGCTGGATGGTGTATTCGATTGTTACGGAAGAATACCAAACCAATCCGAATCGTTTGCGCGACTGGATTTCAATCCCGAAATCGAACGGCTACGAATCGTTGCATACCACGGTTATGGGACCACACCAGAAATGGGTCGAAATTCAGATCCGTACCAAGCGTATGGATGAGATTGCCGAAAAAGGACTGGCTGCGCACTGGAAATACAAAGGAGGAAAGTCTTCGGGTTTCGATGAATGGCTGACCGGTATTCGCGATGTGTTGGAGAATCCGGATATGAATGTGGTGGATTTTATCGATCATTTCCGGTCGAATGTGTACAGCGACGAGATCTTTGCTTTTACACCAAAGGGCGATTTGAAAAAGTTACCGCTTGGTGCCACCATGCTCGATTTTGCGTACGAGATCCACTCTAATTTGGGAGATACCTGTGTTGGCGGTCTGGTTAACGGAAAAAAAGTCAACCTGAAATACAAGCTCAAAAACGGCGATCATATTTCCATTGAAACATCGAACAACCAGAAACCGAAAATGGACTGGCTGGATTTTGCGGTTACTTCTAAAGCCCGAAACCGTATAAAAGCCAGTTTAAATGAAGAACGAAATTCGCAGGCGGCACAAGGTCGTGAGATTCTTGTAAGGAAATTTAAAAACTGGAAAATGGATCTGGGCGATGAAGCTATTCGTCAGATATTAAAACATTTTAATTTTAAACTGGCCGTCGATTTTTATTACGAAGTGGCCAGAGGTAAAATCGATCCGCTGGAAGTAAAAGCAATTTTTGCTGAAAAAGCGGAGGACGACAGTGCCAAAAAAACGATCGAAGAATTGCTGCCTACCCGGCAAACTAAAGAATTGTCGTACGACAGTGGCGAAGACTTTTTGCTGATCGATAACAACCTGAAAAATGTGAATTACACACTCGCTCAGTGCTGTAATCCTGTTTTTGGAGATAAGATTTTTGGGTTTGTGACCATCAAACAAGGTATTAAAATTCACCGCGAAAATTGCCCCAACGCTAAAGATATGACCGAGCGTTATCCGTACCGGGTAATTAAAGCGAAATGGAGAGAAACAAGTAGCAGAAATTCCTTCCTGACAACCCTGCATATTTCCGGTACAGATGAAATAGGGATTGTTAGTGATATTTCGCATATCATTTCCAAAGATGTAGGAAGCCACATGCGTTCGATAAATATTGAATCGGATAAAGGACATTTTGAAGGGAGAATGCAGATTTTTGTGAACAGCCTCGAACACCTCGAGTTTTTGATTCAGCGACTGCAAAACGTTAAAGGTATCACTTCTGTTACACGGGGTGACAAATAATAGATAGATGAAAATACTGATAGCACCAAATTCGATGAAAGGAAGCCTGAATGCTTTTGATTTTGCCGATACGGTTGAAGAGGCATTTCTGGCCTGTTCTTCCTATTTCGAGATCAGAAAACTACCGGTTGCTGATGGTGGAGATTTTACGGGAGAAGTTTTGGCCCGAAATTTTAATGCCCAAACTGTTAGTTTAAATGTTACAGGACCTTTGGGACAAACAGTAGCATCCAAATATGCCATCTCGGGAAAAAAGGCGATTATTGAAATGGCCGATGCATCGGGAATGAAGCTTGTGGCGATGTACGAATTAAATCCCATGATAGCATCCTCATTCGGTACAGGGCAGTTGATTTTGGATGCGATCAGCAAAGGATGCGAAGAAATTTTTCTGGCGATTGGTGGAAGCGCAACAGTTGATGGCGGAATGGGCCTGATGGAAGCGCTCGGATTTAAGTTTTTTGATAAAAACGGAACCGAATTAAGCGGTAATGGCCGCAATCTGGGAAAAGTCCATTCTATTGTAAAAAAGGAATTACCTGCACATCTGAAAATAAATATTGTTTGCGACGTTGATAATCCCTTGTTGGGAGTTAATGGGGCTGCAGCTGTTTTTGGCCCGCAAAAAGGAGCTGCGCCAGAAGACGTACAAGAACTTGAAAAAGGCCTGGAAAACTGGGCTACGGTTCTTGAAATGCATGCCGAAAGGACCTTGAGAGATATTCCGGGAATGGGCGCAGCCGGAGGAATTTCCTTGCCTCTGCTGACTTTTCTAAATGCAGAGATCGTCCCGGGAGCTGATTTTGTTCTGGAGCAACTTCAATTTTCGGAACAGGTAAAGTGGGCCGACCTGGTCATTACGGGCGAGGGAAAAATCGATAGTCAGACTTTAAACAACAAGGCACCTTTTGCCGTTGCTAAAGTTGCACGCCGGTTTAATAAACCGGTGATCGCTATTGGCGGTAAAGTAGAAGTAGAAGCTTCGGAAGCCTTCGATGGAATTTTTTCGCTTGTTAACGGACCGGTGAATCTTCAGGAGGCGATGCAAAACTCGCGACAGTTGCTTTTCAATTTTTCAAGCCAACTGGCTAAAACCATCAAATCATTACTTAGATAAAAAAGGAATGGATCAGAATAGACAGATAGAAGCAATTTTGCTTTTGCTTGAGAACGAGAAAGCTCAGGAGGCGAGTGAAGCGTTTTGCAATATTCAGCCTGAAAATACAACGCAGTATTTTTTGCTAAAAGCAAAAATTGAGCAAAAGTTTCAGAACTGGGGAGAAGCTATAAATGCTTTTAACAAAGTTTTAGAATTAGAACCAAATCACACAGAAGCTCAAAACAGCCTACATTTAATTCGAAATATTTTGAACTTCTGGAACCCGGAGATGTTTAATCCTTAGTACTTTGAATAAATTTCTCTTTTGATTGCAGTGAATTATTTTTTTCAAAATAGTGGTAAATACAAGTCTGAAAGATTAAATATGGCAGTATTCTATCTGACAGCTTTTTAGGTTTTTAAAAGAGAATTGTTATTTTTGGGACTCATCGAAAAATTTTGAAAAAAATTAAGAATATATATTATAGAAATTAAAGAAACCAAAAAAATGAAGAAAGTAGTATTGTTAGTCGTCGCAGTTTGTTTCACGGTATTTTCGTTTGCACAGGACGCGGCAGAAAAGATTAATCAGGCGAATGATGCCATGCAGGCAAAGGATTATGCAAAAGCATTGGAATTGTACGAATCAGCCATGTCGAATCTGGGTGATGTACAGGTTCCTGATGCCATTAATTTCAACATCGGATTAGCGGCTTATAACAGTGATAATTACGATAAAGCCATCACGTATTTTGATAAAGCGATTGCGGCTAAGGCAAACGTTGATAAAGCCTGGGAATACAAAGCCGGTGCTTATGGTAAAATGGATAAATATGCTGAGTCGATCGAGAGTTACGAAAAAGCTATTGAAGCAGCTCCTGCTGAAGCAGCCACACTTTCGTATAACGCCGGAATTGTAGCTTACAAAGGCGAAATGTATGAAAAAGCAATTGGCTTTTTTACCGCAGCGGTCAAAGGTAACTATAAAGGTTCTACCTCGCAGTATTACAAAGCAGTAGCTTATAATAAACTGAATAACGATGCAGCATACAAGGCTACATTAGAAGAGGGAGTACAGAAATTTGCTACAGACAAAAAGCTGACAAAAGCTTTGGCAAATGTTTATGTATCGGAAGGAAATGAGCTGTATAAAAAGGGTGCCGAAATTTTAAGTGCTGCCAATACAAAGGTAAACGACGGCGGCATGTCGACAGCTGATGAAGCTTATACTGCCGAAGTAGCCAAAGCAAAAAAAGAATTTGCTGCAGCGCTCGAAGTTCTTGAAAAAGCAGCTGGTTTGGATGCTACAAATGCCAACGCCAAAAAATTGATTGAAGCTTGTAAGGCAGCAATGTAAGAGAATATAACTATTTAAAAAGTATATGTAGAGCCTCGGAATAACTTCCGGGGCTTTTTTGTACGTCTTCATTTCAGATGTTGCATTGACCGTTGTATGAAAAAGTTCTTAATTCCTAAAAATGTTGCACCAGTGCCGACCTCCACCAGGAGAAATAAGTGCTTTCAAGCTCTTCATGAGGCGGGAACGGATAAAACAGAAAATCAGAACCAGCTCCAATGTAAAATCCACTTTTAATGGTGCGATAGGGGAGTTCCGATTTTCGTTCGCGCAATACCGTTTTTGTCAATCTTTCCGATGATTGCTCCAACCGCATTAAGCATTCGCGCAAGTGTGCAGGATTTCTGTAAGGCAGGTTATTTAGCGGGGCATTCGGATTGTGAGCCAGTTCGTTCAATCGCAATTCAACAAAAAATACTTTGGGCACCGATACCGGTTTTTCAGGATCGGTTAAAAATTGAATAAACTCGGGTGGACTGAGTTTACTTGCCACTTGCGTTGTAAATGGATTATACTGCTGGTAAAGATGGATTTCCTTTTCCGAAGTAGTAGTGAAAGCCTGACACTTGATTTCGAGGACTTTACCATCATCGGTAACCAGGTAAAGGTTAAGCAGCGCATCCAGCGGTGTTGTTTCGAAAACGCGGTAAATCGACAGGTAAACTGAACGTTTAGGTTCGCCGTCGGGGTAGGTAACTAGTTTGTGATTGATATATTCATCAGGCAAATCAAGCTTTTCAGCGTCAAGTTCAAAAAATACGGATTGCGACCGCAGGTTCTTTTTTGTGCCTACGGCCAGGTAATTACCAAATTCAAAAGGTTCAAGGTGCGATGCGATCAGCGATTCAGGAGTGGCTACAAGGTAAAAATGATTTTTCATGGCTGTGGTTTTTATTACGTTGAACTTTAAAGTGTTGCTTTCGCATTTACGTAATAATCGCATGATGGGTTTTATTCATTTGGTTCAGAATGAGGCATAAAAAAGGGCTTCCGAAACCGGAAACCCTTCAATATTATCTTGTAAAAGTCGCTTACTCAGCTACAACTTCAAATTCGATCTCAACAACTACTTCTTTGTGCAGTTTAATGATCGCTTTGTGTGTACCCACTTCTTTGATGCTGTCTTCAGGAATTGTGATCTGCTTGCGGTCGATCTCAAATCCTTTTTTGTTGATAGCTTCAGCTAACTGAATGGTGTTAACCGAACCAAAGATTTTTCCTGAAGTACTTGTTTTAGCGCCAATGCTGATTTTCTTGTTCACAATCTGCTCAGCAATTTTAGCAGCTTCTTCTTTCAGTTTTGCTTCTTTATGAGCACGTTGCCTGATGTTTTCTGCCAATACTTTTTTAGCCGACTCAGTAGCAACAATCGCCATTTTTTGTGGAATAAGGAAGTTACGAGCGTAACCGTCTTTTACGTTTACAATGTCGTCCTTGCTTCCAACGCGTTCTACGTCTTGTTTTAATATAATTTCCATTTCAAGTCCTCCTCTTATTTCAACATGTCGGTTACAAATGGCAGTAAAGCAATTTGGCGGGCACGTTTAATAGCCTGGCCAACTTTACGCTGATATTTCAACGAAGTTCCGGTGATACGACGAGGTAAAATTTTACCTTGCTCGTTCAGGAATTTTTTCAAAAACTCAGGGTCTTTGTAATCTACATACTTGATTCCGTTTTTCTTGAAACGGCAATATTTTTTCTTTTTGATCTCTACTGACGGTGGAGTCAGGTATCTGATTTCACTTGAATTCTGTGCCATTGTTTAATCCTCCTTCTTTTCTGTTTTTGCTTTCTGAAGTTTTCTTCTCTTCTCGCTATACGCAACAGCATATTTGTCGAGTTTTACGGTCATAAAACGAATTACGCGCTCGTCGCGACGGAAATCAGTTTCATACTTGGTAATAAACGCAGGATCGGCTTTGAACTCAAATAAGTGATAAAAGCCAGTAGATTTCTTTTGGATTGGGTAAGCCAGTTTTTTCATTCCCCAATCTTCTTCGTGGAGCATTTCACCTCCGTGTTCGGTGATAATGTCTCTGAATTTTTTTACCGCTTCCTTTACCTGTGGCTCAGATAAAACGGGAGTACAAATGAAAACGGTTTCATACTGATTCAACATAAACATCTAATTTTTAAATTATTAAATCTTTTTATCCAGTTTTTGGACGCGCAAAAATAGAAATAAAATGTTATTTATCAAACACTTTGGTGTTTTTTTGGAGATTGTTAAAGTTCGAACCAGCTGTAAAATCCGAAATAGGTATGAATTGTAGTTTATTCTAACTATTCATTAGGTTGCAACTTGTTTTTTACTTCTTCGTAGTGCTTTTTCAGTTTGCTTACGATTTCAGGCTTATCATTAGCCAGATTTTGTATTTCCGTAGGATCATTTTTAAGGTTATACAATTCCCAGGCTTCGTCGTTTAGCTTTACTATTTTCCATTCGTGTTCCCTGAACATTCGGAATCGTTCGGTCCAACCCGACAGGTAAAAATCTGATTCCGGTATGGTCTTTCCTTTTAATATAGGGAAAAGCGAATGTCCCTGTAAATCCTGTGGTTCAAATCCATCAATTTGTTCAGGGTATTTTATACGGAGCGCCTCCAGCAAGGTGGGGACAATATCAACGATGTGTCCCTGCTGATGCGTTAACTGACCGGCTTTGATTTCGTCAGGCCAGCGAACAATGAAATGTGTATGTGCTCCACCTTCGTGTCCGTATTGTTTAAAATACCTGAAAGGGGTATTTCCGGCATTTGCCCAAGCAGCACTAAGTGTTCGAAAACCATCAGCTACTCCCGGTGGATGTTCAAAATCCCGGTTATTGTCATAAGGGCACGAGCCGTTGTCGGAAAGGTAAATCACGATGGTGTTGTCTGCTATTCCTTTTTTGTCGAGGTAATTGAGCACACGACCAATGTTTTGATCCATGCGGTCGACCATGGCAGCATAAACCGACATTTCCAGGTCCAGCTCATCTTTTTCAGTATCACTTAAACTGCTCCATGGCGTGTAGACCGGAATCTTGCTGCGAATTTCTTCATCTCCCTTCGGATGACCTCTGAATTTATTGATATTGGAACTGGGCGGACTCAATTGTGTATTTTCCGGAAGCAAACCTTTGGCCAGCAGGCGCTTCATTCTTTCTTCCCGTATTTGGTCCCAGCCTTTCAAATAGGATCCACGATATTTGGCAATATCTTCAGGTCTTGCCTGTAAAGGGTAATGGGCCGCGCCATAACCAAGAAACAGGAAAAAAGGTTGTCCTTCATTCACCGGTTTTTCCAACCACTTGAGTGCATTGTCGGTGAGCGCATCGGTTTTAAAAAAGGGCTCTTTCTCGTGGTATATTTTATCGACTCCTACCGTATCGCCATTTAGAATGAACGGATTCGACCACTTACCTGAAGGAGGTTCGAAGAATTCGTTCATAGCCTGGAAAGTAAGCGACTGGTCGAAAATGTTTTTGGCAAATACATGATCAGGAGCCCATTTCATCCAGTGTTCTTTCCCCGAATGAATAACATAATAACCTTCATTTTTCAGTATTTGCGCAACATTTACCGCGTTTTTTCCACCTTCGTATAAACCTGTGAACAGCGTTGAACGCGATGGTTCGCATTTCGGCATGTTGTAAAAATTGGAAAATATGATTCCGCCATCGGCCAGTTTTTCAAGATTGGGCGTTTTTATTTCGGAACCAAACGGACTAATATCGGAGTATCCAATATCGTCGCCTAGTATGAGTACGATATTCGGTTGTTTAAAAGATGACTCTGTTACCGGGATAATATTAAGGTACAAAGTGACAGCAGCAATCATCACCACGACGATTATAAAAAGGTAAATCCAGACTTGCTTCATATTTAAGATTTTGCGAAAAACAGACTTGAAATGGTGCGGCAGCAATGAACATTAATTTTATATTCGCGTTCCTTTTTCATTAAATTTTCAAGCCGTTAATCTTGCTTTTACACTGTATTCCTTCCTGAAATATAGTTACAGGAAGGCTATTTGAAACGAAATTAAAAAATTGAAATGAAGTATTTTACTTTTCTTGTTTTTTCTCTCCTCACATTTATTTCCCAGGCGCAAAATAGCAGAATCATCGGTCGGGTAACCGATGCCTTGTCGGATGAAACACTTGAGTATGCCAGTGTTTCAGTTTATCGGACTAACGATTCAAGTTTAGTAACAGGTGCAATTACAGGAACTTCCGGAAGTTTTGAGTTGAAAAACCTCGAAGCCGGTAATTATTACATACAGGTTCAGTTTCTGGGGTATGAAACAAAGTCGGAGGAAGGGATTCAGTTGGCAGCCGGACAGAAATTTGAAATTGGTACCGTTAAATTGAATCCTGCACAGCAACTGGTTGATGAGGTGAATGTTACCGGTAATCGCATAAATGCTATGAACAAGGTGGATAAACAGACCTTTGATGCGGCACAGTTTGAGTCGGCGAAAGGCGGTAGTGCGGTCGACGTACTTCGAAACATGCCATCAGTTGCCGTGAATGCAGAAGGGGAGATACTGGTCCGCGGGACCGGCGGCTTTTTGTTGTTGCTCGACGGAAAACCTGTGCTTTCTGATCCCTCTTCTGTTTTGAGCCGGATTCCGGCCAATGCAGTTAAAAATGTGGAACTGATTACAACACCTTCAGCAAAATACGATCCCGATGGTACGGCCGGAATTATCAATATCACGACTAAAAATGCCAGTTCATTAGGCACCGGTGTGGTTGTTAACGCGAAATATGGTTTACCCGGTTTTACCGATTTTGGCAACGACCGCGTGGCAAAACGCTATGGCGGAGACATGACGCTCACTTATCAGAAAGAAAAGTGGGACATAACGCTTGGCGGAAATTATAACCGGAATGACTTGGCCGGTTACCGAGAAGGTAATGTCGAGATAAAAAACTACGAGAACAATACACTGAGCAAAATGCCGTCGGAAGGGGAGCGCAGTTTTAACCGTTACGATTATGCCTTGCGTGCAGCTATTCAGTATAAAATGAATAAATCGAATACGCTTTCTGCAAATATTTATACCGGAAAGAAATACCAGGAACGCGATGCCAACCTGTTTTATTCCAATTCGAAGTGGACACTCGATACCAACGAAAAAATTTCGGACTCGCCATATTACAATGCCAACAAACAAATTAAGCAGGGAACTTTTACGCTTGGAGATATCGATTTTACGCACGTTTTTGAAAACGAGTCGTCGCTGGCCCTGTCGTTCTTATACGAATACGACGATTTATACGGAACAACTCATAACAGGAATTTAACTGAACCGGGCGGCGAAATTATTCAGTACGTGCAAAATCCTTATCAGAAACCGGTTGAAGGCTATCGTGCAAAAATCGATTACGCGGTGAATATTGGCAAGGGCAAACTGGAGAGCGGTTATCAGTACCGAAAAGATTCGCAGGATGGTATTTTCGATTATAGTGTTGAACCGATGGATCCGAATTACGACCAGCGGTTTAGCGGATCGGCTTTGTCGGAAAATACTATCAACTCGGCGTACAGCCAGTATTCAGTTTCGCAGGAAAAATGGGAATACATTGTTGGTTTGCGCTACGAATATTCGCGGCGTTCGGTAAAATTATCCTACGAATCTGAAGAGCACATTCAGGAGCTGTCGAATTTGTTTCCAACCGCAAATGCTCAGTATTCGCTTCGTCCCGATTTAAAATTTAAAGCCGGATTTAGCCGTAGAATTCAGCGTTCGAATAACAACCAGCTGAATCCAATTCCCGAGCGGGAACATTCGGAAACACTCGAAATGGGAGATCCCGACTTAAAACCCGAACTGATCAGTCTGGGTGAGTTGGGTCTTGTTAAGACCTTTGAAGATGGTGGTTCACTGTTTTTCACAGCTTATTTTCGTCTTGCTAAAGATCCGGTGCAGCGTGTAAACAGTGTTTTCAACGACTCAATACTCTACCGTGTTTACACCAATGTTGAACGTGGACAGGCTTATGGCATTGAGTTGGGTGCCGATTTGCATCCGACAAAATGGTGGGATCTGTATTTTGGAGGAAACCTGAATAACCAGTCGTTTACTGGCGATTTAAAGATTCTCGATGAACCGGTTTTGAATGTTGACAATTCGAGATGGGTTTATTCCATCAACTTCAATTCAACTGTTCATTTTTCGTCCACTCTAAGTTTGAACGGAAATGTGAATTTCCTGTCGAAACGACCAACTCCGCAGGGAGAAGATTCGCGTTACCTGATCCCGAATCTTTCGCTTAAAAAGACTTTCCTGGATAAACGCCTTACCGCAACCATTCAGTGGCAGAATATTGATTTGGGAATGAAAGAATCGCACCGTCAGCGCATTACTACCTGGGGCGATGACTTTTATACCACCACCAACTACATTTACGAAACTGATTTTGTGATGTTGAACCTCAGTTATAATTTCAACTGGAAGAACGGAAAAGCCAAACTTCCGTCGACCGAATTTGGTGAGAAAGAGTTTTAGAAAAAGTTGGAAGCTGGAAGTCAGAAGTGAGAAGGATCCGATTCCTCCAAGGGATTGGATCCTTTTTATCTAAATCCAAAACTTTAAACTCTGAACCTGCCCGAATGAAATCGTTCAGGCGGGCTCTGAACTCTGAACTCTAAACTCTGAACTCACTCGCCGTACCAGTTAATTTTCCGGGTAAAGAACATCGTCAGTGCAAGTACCACAAACAAACCGATACTTCCTACCAGAAGTGCCAGCGTTTCCAGCTGCATCAACACAAATATGAATCCGAAGGAAAAGGTCAGAATCATTGTTTGAATGAGCGCGTTTCCCCACGTTTTCAGGAACGAACGCGAATACAACAAGACCATGAGCAGCACAGCGACTGCTGAAATCAGGTAGGCCAGGTTGAATCCGATTTGTTCTGAAATGGAAAGTAACAAAAGGTAAAAGATTAGCACGGAAAAACCAACCAGGATGTACTGAAACGGATGTACCCGTTTTTTGGTGATGATCTCGTTCAGGAAGAAGGCCAGAAACACAAACAGGATGATGAGGATACCGTATTTTGCAGCACGCGAACTCTTTTGATAGTGGTCGGCCACTTCAACCAGACGCACACCAAAATCAGCGTCGGTCATCCGATACTCTGCGTTTTTCCACATTTGCGGAAAATTGCGGTTAAAGTTCAGCACTTTCCAGTTGGCAGTAAAACCATCGTTGCTGATGCTGTGATCAGTCGGTAAAAAGCTGCCGGTAAATCCCGGGTCGTTCCACGACGATTGCAGCATAACTTCAGTGGTTTCACCAAGCGGAGCAAAGTTGAGCGATTCCGATCCTTTTAATTGCAGCTTAAAACTAAAATCAGCCGGAAAACTCTGGGCCGATAAATTAGAAAGTGGCAGAGAAATACCGTTGCTTCCAACCTGGTGATCGTCCATGCCAGGTATAAATGCGTAGGTGGAATCGTTCCATTTTAGGGTGATCTTATCGTTAATACCACGCAAATCGCTGATGGCTACCAATACTCTTGCCTTTTCCCACAAAATATCTTTAGATTCGATTTTTAAGCTGCTAAAATCGGGGTTTTCAAACTGGCCTGCCACATTGATACCTGACTCGTAGACTACTGTTTCATAGATACTGCGTTTACGTTTTTCGGGTGCGATTTCCCCTTTAATATTCAGTGTTTTTGGCAAAATGTAGGTCGACATGATGTCTTCATTCAGTATTTTACCTTCGCTGTCGAAACTTCGTTTAATGTAGGGAACTACGAGTACCGGACCGCGAACGGTTTGTGCCAGTGACCAGGTTTGCATTACTTCGTGGTTGGTGATCTCGGCGGTTTGTTGTCGCTCGCTAATCAATTCAATAATCATGAATTTGGGGATGAGCAGGACGATGGCAATCAGGCCAATAATAAATACTTTAAAGGTGATTTGCCAGTTGATCGACTTTTGTGCGTCGCGAATCATTTCTTTTGGTTCCATATGTTATTTGTTTTTTGAGTTTTTACTTTGAATTTCAAAGTGAATGATTAAAAAAATTTAAATCTGTTTTAATATTTCTTCAAGTGCCTTAATATGACTCTCGAAAGCAGCCGCACCCGAATCAGTAATTTCATATTTAGTATTGGGTTTTCGGTCTACGAAGCTTTTAATCACTTTGATGTATCCCGAACTTTCAAGTGATTTGAGGTGGCTCGCGAGATTGCCGTCGGTCAATTCAAGCATCTCCTTTAAATCGTTAAAGGATGCCCGCGAATTCACCGACAGTACCGACATGATCCCCAAGCGGATTTTGTTCTCGAAAGCTTTATTTAGATTTTGAAAACTGCTTTTCACTGTACTATTCTTTTGTGTTGTATTCGTACCTGAAATACATTACTATTCCGTAAATAATATGCAGTACTCCAAAACCGATTGCCCAGAATATCAATCCAAGCGAAGAGAATAAAGCGGCCAACAATCCCAATGAAACCTCAAATATTCCGAGCCAGAAAATTTCCTGACGGGTAAATTTTGCGGCGTTGATGAGCGCCAAACCATAAAATATAAGGCATCCGGGCGCAATGATTTCAACAATGTCATTCCTAATGAAAATAATTATTAATAGCCCGCCTGTTACCAAAGGTATTGCCAGGTTCAGCAACATAAGTTTTGAACCGCGGTTCCATATTTTCTTTCCGGCTTTTTTTGCGCGACGGTAGGTTAGAAGTATTACAGTAAGAAGTGACAGCACTAAAACAACTACAGCAATAATGATTGCAGTAGTAAAAGATCCGTGCGTAACTATAACGGCCTGAGCAGCAGGATCAGCGTAAACGAATTGACCGATGATGTATGCACCAACCAGTGCGATTATACCAACCAGTACACCCGACAATCCGCTCAGCGAAAGAAAGCGACTGGATTCTTCCATCATTTTCCGGATCTCTTTGAGCTCTGATAAATATGTTTCTGAATTCTTCATCTCAATATTATTGTTCATTTTAGTTGAATTCGATGTAACTCGTCCCATACTAGACTTATTCTATCTAAAAGTACTTTGAAAAACAAAGTAAATGATAAAATAATAGATTTGCAATAGGGAAGGGATAAAAATTTTTGCTAATTGATTTTGCTGATCTTCTTTACCAGGCTTGTCTGCCCTGATTTCAATTCCAGAATATAGATCCCCGGACGCAAAGCGCTCAGATCAATTTGTTTACCGGAAACTTGTTCAAGCTGTAGTTGAATTCCGCCTGTCAGGTCAAAAAGGCGAAGATCAAAAGGCAAAGTAAATCCTGAAATTGTTAAGCGATCGGACACAGGATTTGGGTAAACCTCGATTTCTTCTGAACGATACGAATTAGCGTCGGAGATTACATCAACTTTTATGGTTTTGGAAATTGTGTCACAAGCCAGATTTTCGTTACAAACTTTAAGGCTCAGTTTGTAGGTTCCTGTTTGTGAATAAGTGTGCTCAGGTTCCCAGCTGCTGGACATGCTTCCGTCTCCAAAGTCCCATGAAACAAGACAATCGTCGGAGGAGGAATTAACTGTTGTAAGAGTATTTTCGTTCAATTCGAAGTCGAAACCGGCAACTGGTTTAAACTGTTCCAACAAAAATTCCGAAATCTTTTGATGCACCGTGTCCCAATATTCATTTGGGCCATCTGGTGGAAACATTCCGGTATCAACGCCATAAAACTCGTGGCCTTTTTCCTTTACAAAATAGGTCTCGTGAGGAATACCGCGCCTGGTAAGTGCCGTGTCGATGCAGTAGCTACCGTAGGTTTCAGGCATATTAAAATGAACAAAGGAATTATCGGGAACACTGCCTTCAAGCGGGATGCCTTTTTTGAATGGAACGATGTTATCGTTTTCGCCGTGCATCAACAGCAGCGGAATTTGTTGGTTTTCGATTATTGAAGTATTCCAGCTTGCTCCCCACATCGAGACAACGGCATCGGGTAAGGCGTCAGGCCCGGCCGGCCCGATTTCATCCAAAGCTCCAAGTGCCGGTTCGTTTTTTGTTTCTTCAGGAATTTCCGATGCTTTATCGAGGTATAAAACCGACAGATCCTGAATGGCCCCGGCACTGCTTCCAACTAAAAACACCTTCGTAGAATCGATGCCATACAAACCGGCATTTTGTTTCAGGTAACGAATGGCTGCCCTTCCATCCTGAGTGGCACGGTAAGCAGCCCTCTTTGCATTTTCTTCATCTACACTCAAGCCGACAATTACTCCAAGAATGCGAGAAACACTTGCTCCCATTCCAATGCGGTAATCAACGGTTGCAGTAACATAACCCCGCCGGGCAAACGAATCGCAAAATGCCTGCATATCGTCGGCGAGCCTCGATCCCTTTAAAAATGCCCCGCTGTGCGAAAAGATAATGGCCGGTCGTTTGGAAAGCGTATCGTTTGCCGGCATGAAAATATCCATTAGAAGTGGCCTGAGTTCAGTGTTTTGTTCGCCATCGTGAATATTGTAGTCGGCTAACAGACCGATCGGGTTATTCAGCCATTCGGCCTGCGCATATTCAACGTTTTTAAGCGTGTCAACCTGTGTGAAGACTTTTTCACTGTATCGGAAGTCTTGTCCTTTAGAGTGAAGGGTGATTCCGATTAAAACAAGAATGAATATGTTATGTGCTAATTTCAAGCAATTGTTTTGGGGTGGTTAAATCAAAAACTGAAACAAATCAGGACGATCGTTCAGGTATTCAAAGATAAATCCGTTCTCTTCCATGCGTTGAACAAGGCCGTTGAAATCTTCTTTTTTCTGAACTTCGATTCCAATAACAGCCGGTCCTTTTTCGCGGTTGGTTTTCTTTGAATACTCAAAATGGGTGATGTCGTCTTTCGGGCCAAGTACAACATCAACAAAAGTGCGAAGTGCTCCCGCACGTTGCGGGAAACGTACGATAAAGTAATGTTTTAAACCTTCGTAAAGCAGCGAACGTTCTTTGATCTCTTCGGTGCGGGTAATGTCGTTGTTACTTCCGCTTACTATACAAACCACATTTTTTCCCTTTATTTCATCCCTGAAAAAATCGAGTGCTGCGATCGAAAGTGCCCCGGCGGGTTCAATTACAATGGCATTGCGGTTGTACAATTCGAGAATTTTAGTGCAAATCTTTCCTTCGGGAACTAACTGAACTTTGTCGAGTACTTCTTTACAAACTTCGAAAGTTATGTCGCCAACTTGCTGAACGGCAGCACCATCCACAAACTTGTCGATATTCTCCAGTCGTAACACTTTTCCTGCCTCAATCGATTTTAACATCGAAGGTGCACCGTCGGGCTCAACACCAATGATTTTTGTTGATGGACTGACCTGCTTAAAGTACGCACCAACTCCTGCTGCCAATCCGCCGCCACCAATTGGCACAAACAAGTAATCGATTTGTTTCTTTGTGTCTTCCAGAATTTCGGTGCCTACAGTGGCTTGCCCTTCAATAATTTGTGTGTCATCAAAAGGGTGAATAAAAATCATCCCGGTTTTTTCGCTGTCCTCCGTGGCCAGTTTGTGTGAATCGTCGTAAGTGTCACCCGAGAGCACCACTTCAACTTTATCCTTACCAAACATTTCAACCTGTCTGATCTTTTGCTTTGGCGTGGTGGCGGGCATGTATATTTTGCCCATAATGTTGAGTTCGCGACACGAATAGGCGAATCCCTGTGCATGGTTACCCGCACTCGCGCAAACCACGCCTTTTTTGCGATCGGTTTCCGAAAGTTGAGCAATTTTATTGTAAGCTCCCCGCAGTTTGTAGGAACGCACCACCTGCAGATCTTCGCGCTTCAACAAAATATTGGCTTGAAACTCTTCCGACAGGTTCGGGTTTTTCTGCAGGGGAGTGTGCAAAGTCACATCCTTTAACCGGATTTTTGCCCTGGTGATATCTTCTAACTGCGGAAAGTATTTATCGGATTGCATCTTTTATTTTTCTGCAAAGATAAACAACAATCGCGGCGGTTAGCACCGTCGCGATTGTTGGATAATTATTTAGTAAACTACCGACTTTGGCCGATCTTCGCTGCGTTGCCCGAATTCTTTATTCGGCGTATTTCCCATTTGGAATACCAATTTACCACCGGCCATTATTTGTTTGTGGGTGATAAACGATTTCGTGTAAGGCTCGCCATTTAAGGTTACAGATTGAATATACAAATTATCGTGGCTGTTATTTTCAGCAACAATGGTAAATACTTTTCCCTGTGGAAGGCCGATTTCTGCTACATCGAACAACGGGCTGCCAAAAACATAAGCGCCGTTGGCCGGATTTACCGGGTAAATTCCCATCGATGAAAGTACATACCAGGCCGACATCTGACCACAGTCTTCATTTCCGCAAAGTCCGTCGGGTTGGTCGGTATACATGGTAGTGCAGATCTCACGAACTTTCTCAGCCGTTTTCCATTGCGTACCGGCGTAAGCGTACATATAAGTGGTATGGTGACTTGGTTCGTTTCCGTGGGCGTACTGACCGATCAATCCGGAAATATCATTCGAAGCAGTTTCAACCTGGTCGGAAGAAATATTGAAAAGACTGTCGAGTTTGGTATTGAAAGCTTCTTCGCCTCCGTGTAATTCAATCAGCCCTTCGGGATCCTGCGGAACCAGCCAGGTATATTGCCAGCTGTTGCCTTCACAGAAGTCATCCTGGCGGTGTGCCGAATGTATCGGACTAAACGGAGTTCTCCAGCTTCCGTCAGCCAGTTTGCCACGCATAAATTTTGTGCCTGGATCGAAATATTGCTTGTAATACTGTGCTCTTTTCGAGAAGAGTTCGTAGTCCTCAGTTTTTCCCATAGCTTTTGCCATGGCTGCGATACACCAGTCGTCAATGGCATATTCAAGCCCCATTGCCACCGATTCAACGGTTTTATCTGCCGGAATGTAACCCAGCTCTTTTACGTAATCCAGGCCGCGTTCGTCGAGTAAAGCCGAAGCTTTCATGGCAGCAAGTGCACGTTCGGCATCAAAACCTCTGAACCCTTTTAAATAAGCATCGGCTATTACCGGTACAGAATGATAACCGACCATCGTGTTGGTTTCGTTGCCTTCGAGGTGCCAAACCGGTAGCTTTCCTTGCTGATCGAAAGCGGCCAGTAATGAATTTACAAAATCGTTAACTCGGTTTGGTTGTACCAGCGTGAATAATGGATGTGCAGCGCGATACGTATCCCACAACGAAAATACGGTGTAATTATCAAATCCCGGCTCAGTATAAACTTCCTTGTCGGTTCCGCGGTAGTCACCATTTGTGTCGTTAAATAAATTCGGAGCAATCATGGTGTGGTACAGCGAGGTGTAGAAAGTCGTTTTGTCGGCTGCGTTTGCAGTTTCAATACGAATTTTACCCAATTCTGTATTCCATTTTGTTTTGGCTATATCATGAACACCGTCGAAATTCCACAGCCCGAGTTCTTCATCAATTTCGGCCAGCATATTGTTGTGCGCGCCTTCGGTACTAACCGGCGAAATGGCAGTTTTAACCATTAACTCACCATTTCCTTCAAACTCAATAAGCGCAGTAATTTCTCCGATTTCGTCCTCGCTTCTTATAATTTCGATATTGGCAATATCTTTTGAAAATTCAGTGTAGAAGAACACCCGTTGGTCGGCGGCCCAGCCTTTTGAAAAGCGGAAACCTTCGATGCTGTTACCGTTTACCTTTTTTATCTGACTTTTTGTGACGCGGTCCCAGCCTGTACCATATTTCAGATCAACCAGCACTTTTGAGTTGCCATCATTCTTGTATTCGTATTTATGAAATCCAACACGGTCGGTGGCAGTGAGTTCAGCTTTTACGTTATAACGTTTGATGTTGATGGAATAAAATCCCGGTTCAACTTGTTCGTCGTCATGAGTGTATAAAGCCTGCCAGTCGTATGGATTTTCCTCGGTGATGTTTGGCGTGTAATCACCCGAAACCGGCATAAACAGAAGATCTCCCAGATCGCCAATTCCGGTTCCGCTTAAGTGCATGTGGGCAAAACCTATCAGCAGCGAATCAGAATAGTGATACCCCGAACACCAGTCCCAGCCCTGCGTAGGATTGTTTGGCCCCAACTGAACAGCGCCAAAAGGCGTGCTGGCTCCAACAAACACGTGTCCGTGGTAATCGCTTCCGATCATCGGATCAACGAATGCGGTGTAATCAGTAGGCGTTGTAGCTGGTGTTTTAGGTTGGTTACACGAACTAAATGCAACGATTGCTGCAAGTAGCAAAATGAGTGAAAATCGCTTCATGGTTTATATATTTTTTTGTTGTTTCTAAATTAATGGATTATTTCCAGTGTTCCGCCCTTCACCAGTTCGGCATGATTGATAAAGTAGCTTTTTACTTTTTTCCCGTTGAACTTTATAGTGTTGATTTTATCAGAATCACCGGTTTTTCGGATGATAAAAGTTTCTCCCGGATAGAAATTCGGGTCGAGCTGAAGGATAACTTCATCAAAAACAGGGGAGGAGATGGCGTAGTTCATATCGCCCGGAAGAACGGGGTAAATTCCCATCATGGCATAAACGATCCACGACGACATAGTACCTGTGTCATCGTTTCCGGGTAGTCCGTCCGGCGCATTTTTAAAGTACTCGGCCATCAACAGGTTCACTTCTTTCTGCGAACGCCATTCTTCGCCTTTTACATAGTTAAACAACCAGGGATAATGAATATCGGGTTCATTGGCCATATCAAAATGACCGTCGTCAAATATTGCCTGCAGCTTATTAATAAACTGTCTTTTCCCGCCGTTCAGCTTGATGGTTCCCTCCATATCGTGATGCGTGGCGAAAGTATACTGGTAGGCATTTCCTTCATGAAATCCGGGGCTTGGTTCGAAATTTTCGCCCTGTTTCGGGTCAAAATCGGGCAGGAATTCACCGCTTTCGAGTTTTGGGCGGATAATCCCGAATTCAGTATCGTAATAATTTTTCCAGCCCTGCGATTGTTTCAGGAAGCGCTCGTAATCAGCTTCTTTTCCCAATGCTTTGGCCAGTTGCGCCAGGTTCCAGTCGGCAATATAATATTCCAATGCATGCGAAACTGAGTTGTCGTATGGTTGAGTCAGCGGAACATAGCCGTGTGAACTATAAAAGTCGATATCGGGTCTGATTTTGTTTTTGGCTCCCGGTGTTGTTGCCGATTTGTACATGGCTGCGTAGGCTTTTTCAATGTCGAAATCCTTAATCCCGCGAAACCAGGTATCTACAATAACCGGAAGAGCAGGATCGCCTTCCATTACGTGGGTTTCGGTGCTGTTGAGTTCCCAACGTGGCAGCCAACCGCTTTCGTCGTACATTTCAATCATCGATGTCACCATGTTCAGCTGCTGTTCGGGGAAAGCTAAACTCAGGAAAGGATGTACATTCCGGTAAGTATCCCAAAGCGAGAAGGTGGTGTAACGTTCGCCATCTTCGCGGGTTTTAATCTCAAACGATTCCATGGCCGGGTATTGACCGTTTACATCACTTAAAATATTTGGATGTATCTGCATGTGATATAAAGCCGTGTAAAAAACTGTTTTCTGGTCGTCGGTGCCGCCTTTTACGGTGATAGTCGAAAGCGCTTCGTTCCATTTATCTTCAGCTTGTTTTTTTGTAGCTTCAAAATCAAACTTATTGGTCTCGGCATTTAAATTCTGCCTTGCATTGTCGATGCTGACATACGATACGCCAACTTCAACCAGAATTTGCTCTTTGGCTTTTGTATTGAAAGTAAACCAGGCACCAATGCTGTCGCCGGCCATTTCTGCCTGAAAATTCCTGTAATATTTGAATTTATCGCTGGTTGATGACCATGCAGCTTCTGCTTTCATTTTTGGCATCTTTTTCCAAACGCCAAATTCATCGGCTGCTCTACTGAAACGAGCTACAAAATAAACAGGACGCTCGGTACCATCGTTGTAACAAAATGTTCCGGTCATACGCCAGCCTTCAATTTCGCGATCGTTCACCACTTTTATAGATGCCCCGCTTTCGTTGGTCAGTCCGTTTCCGAGGTCGATCAAAATATTCGACTGACCCGCAGGAAAAGTAAATCGGCTGATTCCGGTTCTTTCAGTTGCCGAAACTTCGGTTTGAATATCGTACTTGTTCAAATAGGTAGAATAGTAACCGGGATGCGCCTCCTGCTTACTCATCTCTGAACCGTATTCTCTGAATTCAGCGTTAATTTCTCCGCTTGTAGGCATTAGCAGAATAACCCCAAGTTCGGGGCATCCAACACCACTAAGGTTTACGTGCGAATATCCCGTGAAATACTTATTGTCCCATGAATAGGGAGTCGACCACCAACCCGCATCTTTGTCGTGTTTGTTTAATTCTGAATTTCCGGCTACGTTGAAGGGTACTACCGACACCATCCCACGGGGAACAATTGCTCCGGGATTGGTAGTTCCGTAATTGGTGGTTCCGATAAACGGATTTACCCATTTGGCCGGCGATTGACCTTGTGCGGAAACGTCAATCGTAAGTATACAAAGCATTATGAATGAGGATAAAAACCACTTCAGTCCCATAAAATAGTAGTTTGTAAAAAATTTTATAAAGTACAAATATATTATATATTTATGAGGATTTGAAAACCTTACTATTTTATTACGAGACGGTTTTCTGGTGCTTTATGGTTCAGTAGTGTAGGGTAGTGATGTACGGTCAACGGTGCCCTGATTGAAACGATTCGTTTACGGGAGCTCAATAATTACCGTTCTATTCGATTTATCTTTCAAATACCTGTGCAAATTCGTATTTTTGAGCTTCGAATTCAGAAGCATGGAAAATTACGACGTTTTACTTTCTTACTTCAAACATATAAAAGGTGCACCGCTTGAAGCAGCCGAAATGCAAGAGATTACCTCTTATTTTGGGAAGCGTTCCTATAAAAAGAAAACGCTTTTGATGCGTGCAGGGGAAGCCAATACCAAGCACTATTACATTGAAAAGGGTTTGCTGCGTTTGTACATTATCGATCAGAGCGGAAAGGAGTTCAACATTCTTTTTGCTTCTGAACGGCAGTGGATAGGTGACCTTGGAACTCCGGCTGAAACACCTTATTACATTGAAACAGTTGAGGACAGTATCGTTTATTCTATTGCAGAAGAGGATTTTAATGTACTTTACAAACGCTACATTAAACTGGCTCAATATATACGGAAATCGTATGTTTTTCTTCAAAAACGATTTGTCTCCATTCTTTCGAAAACCGCCGAGGAAAATTATGAGGAATTAGTGGCTGATCATCCGGGTCTAATACAACGTCTTCCTCAATACCAAATTTCGTCATACCTGGGTGTGACGCCCGTGTTTTTAAGTAAAATACTTGCAAAAAGAGCAAAAAAAGACTAAAAAGTCTGTATTTATTAAACTAGTTTATTTTTTTCGGTTTTTAGCTGCACTATGTTTGCACTAAAATAATTGTAAATCTAAAAATTGAAAGAAATGAAAAGAGCATTTGTATTTGCAGCAGCAATAGTATTAAGTGCGAGTGTAGCACTCGCATCGGTGAAGCCGGGTGATAAATCGGAATTAAAAGTTGACACCAAAGCCAGCAAGGTTTACTGGACAGGGAAAAAAGTAACTGGCGAGCACACCGGGTATGTTGTAATTGGTGATGGTTCGGTAGTTCTGAAAGACGGTAAACTCGATGGAGGTGTGATCAATATGGATATGACAACAATTGAAAGTACCGATATGCAGGGTGAATGGAAAGATAAATTGGTTGGTCACCTGAAGTCCGACGATTTCTTTTCGGTTGAAAAACACCCGGTGGCAACTTTAAAAGTTAAATCAGTAAAAGCATCAGGCGCTAAAAGTGTTGTAACGGGCGACCTGACCATTAAAGGAATTACCCACGAAGTTGAATTCCCGGTAGAAACAAAAGTTGTTGACGGTACCTTAATTGCAAGCGGAACTGCAGTACTCGACCGTACAAAATGGGACATTCGTTTTCGTTCGGGTAAATTTTTCACCGATTTGGGCGACAACCTGATATACGACGAATTTGAGATTAAATTCGACCTGGTTGCCAAATCAGCTGAAGAACTTACTTCGCTTTAATAAAAAGACATAAAACATTAAACAATGAGTAGATCCGGTAATTTAAACCGGTATAGTGGGGAAGAGGAACCAGGCCGAAAGGCTTTAGTTACCGGAGTTGGAATACTGGCGTTTTCGCTGGTATTCGGCTTCGGTGAACTTTTTGCCCAGTCAACTTCGGGCACACAAACAGAAACAGAACAAGAAAGAGAGGAGAAAATCATGAAAACAATTTTGCACAAAGCTGATTCACGGGGGAGTGCCGATCATGGTTGGTTGAAAACGTATCATACGTTCAGTTTTGCCAATTATTACAATGCTGAACGTGTCCACTTTGGAACCTTACGGGTTTTGAACGACGATTATGTAGCAGCGGGAAAAGGTTTCGGAATGCACCCTCATGACAACATGGAAATTATTACGATTCCCCTGGAAGGTGACCTGGAGCATAAAGACAATATGGGGAACAATGAAATCATTAAACAAGGCGATGTTCAGGTAATGAGTGCCGGTACAGGGGTCTACCACAGCGAATTCAATCCGAATGATGATAAGGCTGTAAAGCTGCTTCAGATTTGGGTATTCCCGAATAAAAAGAATGTGACGCCCCGTTACGATCAAATTTCACTCCGTGATATTAAAAAGGAAAACGAGTTTTACCAGATACTTTCTCCAAATCCTGAAGATCAAGGTGTTTGGATCCATCAAAATGCCTGGTTCAACCTGGCAACTTTTGAGGAAGGAAAGCAAAGTACTTACAAATTAAATGATTCTGAAAACGGAGTTTACGTTTTTGTGATTGAAGGTGAAGTATCGATTAACGGACAACAACTCGAACGAAGAGATGGTTTGGGGATTTGGAATGTTGATGAACTTGAAGTTACTAGTAATACCAGTTCGAGACTATTATTGATGGAAGTCCCGATGCAAATAAACAATTAAAATGGAAACACTGGAAATCAAAAAACCTTTTACCGAAACAGCTATTGACCCATTGATTCAGAAAAGATGGAGTCCGAGGGCATTTTCGCAGGATCTTATTTCTGAAGAAACAATAAACAGCATTTTCACGGCAGCATCGTGGGCCCCGAGTGCCATGAATGAACAGCCCTGGCAATATATTTATGCTGAACGTGGAACGCCTGCTTTCGACCAGCTGTGGGATTGTTTGATGGAGGGAAACCAGCCCTGGACCAAAGATGCAGCTGTTATTTTTGTTGCCTTGTATAACAGGTATTACGAACGTAACGGAAGGGTAAACCGAAATGCGGCGCACGACCTGGGAATGGCTAATGCCCAGTTGCTTTTACAGGCAGCATCACAGGATGTTTACGGTCATATTCTGGGAGGTTTTGATGCAGACCGGTTGATTGATACACTGGAATTATCAGATGATCAGGTTCCATTTTGTATGGGAGTACTTGGTTACCTTGGTAATCCTGACGATCTGGAAGAACCTTACCGTTCGAGGGAAAGAGCTAAACGAAGCAGAAAAGAGCTGAATGAGTTTGTAACAAAGCTGTAAATAGCGAATACGTCATGAAAATAAAAAACCCGGCCATCGAGCCGGGTTTTTTTATGCTTATATCAGTTATTAGCATTCTCCGGGAGTGCCTTCAGCCCGTTCTTTGAACCAGCTAAGCGGGTACGAAGTAGGACGTTCGATTGGCATACCGTAAATACGGTCGTTAACCAACGATGCCAATACACCAAGTGAACGTGAAACACCAAACAGCACAGTGTAGAATGTATATTCTTTTATACCATAATGGTAGAGTAATGCTCCGCTGTATGCATCCACGTTTGGCCATGGATTTTTGATCTTTCCAACCGATCCTAAAATTGGTGGAACCACACGATACAGTTGATTAGCAAGGTTCACCATTTTGTCGTCTTTTATGTATTTATCGGCAAATTTTTGCTGAGCCGTAAAACGTGGATCAGTTTTTCTAAGAACTGCGTGTCCGTATCCCGGAATTACCCGGCCACTTTCCAGCGTTTTCTTACAATAATCAGCAACCTGTTCGTCGGTTGGAGTATCTGTATCCAATTGTTCGATCATCTCAAAAATCCAGAAAATAACATCCTGGTTGGCGAAACCGTGCAAGGGACCGGCCAATCCTGTCATGGCAGCAGCGTAAGCATAATATGGATTGCTTAAAGCCGAACCTACAAGGTGAGCTGTGTGTGCTGATACGTTTCCACCTTCATGGTCGGCATGGATCAGCATGTACAAACGGAACAAGCGACGAATATCTTCAGAGTCGAAACCCATCATGTGTGCCAGGTTTCCGGCCCAGTCGAGACGTGGATTAGGTTGAATATGATCGCTGTTGTAGAACTGACGACGATAAATGTATGCTGCGATACGAGGTAAACGTGCGATGAGGTTCATTATATCCTCGTAGGTCGCATCCCAAAAATACTTTTTATTAACCCCTGCACGATATGCCTTTTGAAAGGTCGATTCAGTTGCCATCGATAATATGGCTGCACTGAATTGTGTCATTGGTTTCGAACTTTTTGGCATGGCGTCAATCACATCGAAAGTGTGTTGTGGAACGTGAGCCCTGGTAGCCAGGTCTCTTGATAAGTTCATCGCATCTTCATGCGACGGTATTTCGCCAATCAACATCAAATAAAGCAGTCCTTCGGGAAGTGGTTCTCCTTCGGGATTAATTTTAGGAAGTTTTTCCTGCAATTCAGTAATCGAATATCCTTTAAAACGGATTCCTTCTTCAGGATCTAATTTTGATGTGTCGGTTACCAGGAGCGGAATTCCTTTCATTCCGGTAAGTACTTGTCCGAGTGTTACTTGCCCTAAAACGACGTCGGCATGTTCGTTTTTAAGTCGTTGAAACTCCTTAGCGCACTTATTGGCTTTCTGATAAAATCTGTACTTAATGTATTCCATCTGTTTTAGTTATTATGTTATTCGTCTAATTCTTAATGAATATTTTTAATGATCTCATCCGCAAATTCGGAAGTCGACAATAAAGTGGCACCTTCCATTTGCGCGTGCAGATCGGAAGTTACTTTACGTTTTGCAAAAACGTGTTCCAGTGCATCGTAAACGTGCTCTGCTGCTTCATCCCATCCAAGGTATTCGAGCATCATTACTCCTGAAAGTATTAAGGAACCCGGATTTGCTTTTCCTGTTCCGGCAATATTTGGAGCAGTACCGTGCGTAGCTTCAAAAATAGCGTAACCACTGTTGTAATTGATGTTGGCTCCCGGCGAAATTCCGATTCCGCCAACCATCGCTGCCAGCTGATCGGAGATATAATCACCGTTCAGGTTCATTGTAGCGATTACTGAGTGATCCCAGGGGTGTAGCAACGATTCCTGTAAAAACGCGTCGGTTATGCAGTCTTTTACGATAACCTTGCCGGCTGATTTTGCTTCTTCCAAAGCTTTGTCGGCATCCAGCTGACCTTTGTCTTTTTTCAGGTTTTCGTATTGCCGCCAGGTAAATGTCTGTTCGCCAAATTCCGTCTCTGCCAGATCGTAACTCCAGTTTTTAAAAGCGCCTTCGGTATATTTCATAATATTGCCCTTGTGAACAATGGTTACCGAAGGTAAATTCCGCTGAACGGCATATTCAATGGCTGCTTTTGTTAATCGTTCCGAACCGTCTTTCGATATTGGTTTAACACCGAATGACGAGGATTCCGGAAAACGAATTTTATCAACACCCATTTCATTGATCAGAAAATCGCGGAACTTCTTGTTTTTTTCATCGCCAACCTGGTATTCAATACCGGCATAAATATCTTCTGTGTTTTCCCTGAAAATATGCATATCGACCAGCGAAGGGTAGCGAATAGGAGAGGGCACGCCCTTGAACCAGCGCACCGGACGCAGGCAAACATAAAGATCGAGAGTCTGCCGCAAGGCCACATTCAACGACCGGATACCTTCGCCAACCGGTGTTTGCAGCGGTCCTTTAATTCCGATCAGGTATTCCTTAAAAGCATCCAGAGTTTCTTCCGGAAGATAATTGCCTGTTTCCTTATAAGCTTTTTCTCCCGCCAAAACCTCTTTCCACATAAGCTGCCGGGTAGCTCCATACGCTTTTTTTACAGCGGCATCGATTACCCTTTGAGAAGGTCCGGTAATGTCTTTCCCAATTCCATCGCCCTCGATAAAAGGTATGGTGGGTTTATCGGGAACGATCAGCTTACCGTCTTCTATTTTTATTCTATCTGACATTTACATTTTTTTCTTTCAAATTATTTTTTCACGCTGATTATGCCAATTTACGCAGATTCAGGTTAGTTTCATTTTGCTTTTAAGATACTATTTTTTCTTATTAAAACTCAAAACAACACATAAATGCAATCAGCCCATTCTGCGCTATCTGCGTGCATCTAATTCAGCTTTGCCTGTAAATTTTCATCCAGTGCTTCCAGAAATTGTTCTGTGGTTAAGTAATGCTCTTCTTTTAATGCTTTACCATGAACGATCAGCGCGAGGTCTTTGGTCATTTTCCCAGATTCCACCGTTTCGATACATACTTCTTCAAGTGCATGCGCAAATTTGATCAGTTCCTCGTTTTCGTCGAGTTTGCCACGGAATGCCAGCCCACGGGTCCACGCAAAAATGGATGCGATTGGATTGGTAGATGTTGGTTTTCCCTGCTGGTGTTGACGGTAATGACGTGTAACGGTTCCGTGCGCTGCTTCAGCTTCCATGGTATGCCCGTCAGGCGTAACCAGTGTTGAAGTCATCAAACCAAGCGAACCAAATCCCTGGGCAACAGTATCGCTCTGTACGTCGCCGTCGTAGTTTTTACAGGCCCAAACAAAACCACCTTCCCATTTTAGTGCAGCGGCTACCATATCATCGATCAAACGATGTTCGTAGGTGATTCCGGCTTCTTCAAAATGCTCTTTAAACTGCGTTTCGTAAACTTCCTGGAAGATGTCTTTGAAACGACCATCGTAAGCTTTCAGAATGGTATTTTTTGTTGACATGTACAACGGCCATTTTTTCTCAAGGGCCATATTCATGCATGAACGTGCAAATCCGCGAATCGATTCATCAGTGTTGTACATCGACATTGCTACACCGTCGCCTTCAAAATCGTAAACTTCGTACGAAATAGGCTCACTTCCATCTTCAGGAGTAAAGGTGATGGTCAGTTTCCCTTTTCCTTTGGTCACAAAGTCGGTGGCTTTATACTGATCGCCAAAAGCATGACGACCAATGCAAATAGGTTTTTTCCATCCCGGTACCAGGCGGGGTACATTCTGAATCATAATGGGTTCACGGAAAACGGTTCCTCCAAGTATATTACGAATCGTTCCGTTGGGCGACCGCCACATTTTCTTTAAGCCAAATTCTTCAACCCTGGCTTCGTCGGGTGTAATGGTGGCGCATTTTACGCCAACACCATATTTATGGATTGCATTTGCTGCATCAATGGTAATCTGGTCGTTGGTTGCATCGCGGCTTTCCATTCCCAAATCATAATATTTCAGTTCAATGTCAAGATAGGGAAGGATCAATTTTTGTTTAATAAAATCCCAGATTACCCGGGTCATCTCATCACCGTCGAGTTCTACGACCGGATTTTGTACCTTAATTTTTTGCATGGTCTACTTAATTAATTTACTGGTTATTTAATTTTTGATTGTGTTTCAATCTACTTATTCTATGTGGCGCATGGTTGCCTGAGATTTTCGATCTACTGAATTGGATGCACCTTGCTGCTATTTTGAGTTTGTTCCCCGGGCTGAAGCCCGGGGTTATTCAAGTTTTATCCTTTCAGGATTATTATGCATTTTGTTGTTTGATCAGATTCAAAGCCGAACCTGCCTTAAACCACTCAATCTGTTGCTGATTGTAGGTGTGATTCAACTTGATCGTGTCTTTTGAGCCATCCGCGTGAACTGCTTCAATGGTCAGCTGTTTGTTGGGTGCGAAATCAACCAGATCGATAAAGTTGAACGTATCGTCTTCCTGGATCAGATCGTAGTCGTTTTCATTGTCGAATGTCAATCCGAGCATACCCTGTTTTTTGAGGTTGGTTTCGTGAATACGTGCAAACGATTTAACGATTACCGCTTTCACTCCCAGGTGACGTGGCTCCATAGCAGCGTGCTCACGTGACGATCCTTCACCGTAGTTCTGGTCGCCAATAACAACTGTAGGAATTCCATGTTCTTTATACTGACGCTGAACTTTTGGAACTTCATCGTATTCGCCGGTCAGTTGATTTTTAACCGAGTTGGTTTCTCCGTTAAAGGCATTCACAGCACCGATCAGCATATTGTTTGAAATGTTATCGAGGTGCCCGCGGTAACGCAACCATGGTCCGGCCATTGAAATGTGGTCGGTAGTACATTTCCCGGCTGCTTTTATCAGCAGTTTTGCTCCTGTAATATTTTCTCCACTCCACGGAGCGAATGGTGTGAGCAATTGCAAACGGTTTGAGTCTTCTGCTACGCTCACAACAACTCCTGAACCATCTTCGGCGGGAGCCTGGAAGCCGGGATCTGCAACGTCAAAACCTTTGGTAGGAAGTTCGTATCCGGTTGGTTCATCCAGTTTAACTTCTACGCCATCTTTGTTGGTCAGGGTGTCGGTAATCGGATTAAAATCCAGTTTTCCGGCAATAGCCAGTGCTGTTACCAGTTCAGGCGAGGTAACAAAAGCATGGGTATTCGGATTACCGTCAGCACGTTTCGAGAAGTTACGGTTAAACGAGTGAACGATGGTGTTTTTCTCCTGTTTGTCGGCTCCTTCGCGTGCCCACTGTCCGATACAAGGACCACAGGCATTGGCAAATACTTTTCCTCCGATCTTTTCAAACGTATCAATAAATCCATCGCGTTCGATGGTATAACGAACCTGTTCCGATCCCGGAGTGATGGTAAATTCAGCTTTTGTGATCAGGCCTTTTTCTTCAGCCTGTTTGGCAATTGAGGCTGCACGCGAGATGTCTTCGTACGAAGAGTTGGTACAGCTACCAATTAAACCAACCGAAACCTCCATCGGCCAGCCGTTTTCCTTGGCCACTTTTTTCATTTCTGAAACAGGTGTAGCGCGGTCGGGAGTGAACGGACCATTTACATGTGGTTCCAGTTTCGACAAATCGATCTCGATCAACTGATCGTAATAGTTTTCGGGATTCTCATAAACTTCAGGATCCGAATCCAGGTCAGCTTTTATTTTGCTGGCAGCTTCTGCAACCTCGGCACGTCCTGTTGCTTTCAGGTAACGTTCCATGCTTTCGTCATAGGCAAAAATACTGGTGGTGGCACCCACTTCGGCGCCCATGTTGCAAATGGTTCCTTTACCGGTTGCCGAAAGCGATTTTGCACCTTCGCCAAAATATTCGATAATGGCACCGGTTCCACCCTTAACGGTAAGAATCCCGGCCACTTTCAGTATAATATCCTTTGGAGCGGTCCAGCCATTCAGTTTGCCGGTGAGTTTTACACCGATCATTTTTGGCATTTTAAGTTCCCAGGCCATTCCTGCCATCACGTCAACGGCGTCGGCACCGCCAACACCAATGGCTACCATTCCCAATCCTCCTGCATTTACGGTATGCGAGTCGGTTCCGATCATCATTCCCCCCGGGAAGGCATAATTTTCGAGCACTACCTGGTGAATGATTCCGGCACCCGGTTTCCAGAAACCGATTCCGTATTTATTGGAAACCGATTCCAAAAAGTCGAATACCTCTTTATTGGCAGTTTTTGAAACCGTAAGGTCGGTTTTACCCTCAACATGTGCCTGAATAAGGTGATCGCAGTGAACGGTTGAAGGAACCGCCGTTCGGGGCTTCCCTGAGTTTATAAATTGAAGAAGTGCCATTTGTGCCGTAGCATCCTGCATGGCAACACGGTCGGGTGCAAAATCAACATAATCGGCACCTCGTTTAAACGTTTCTAATTCCTGTGTTTCGAAAAGATGTGCATATAAAATCTTTTCGGCGTAGGTCATTGGCCGATTCAGTAATTTTTTGGCCTTGCTCACTTTCCCGGGTAATTCCGAGTAAACTTTTTTGATAAGATCTAAATCGAACATAAGATATTGTAATTTTTTTGAATGTCGCTATAGCAATAATAGTCGCAATTTGTAACAACAAATTCCCTGAAAAGTTGAAGCAAATGCGATAGATTTTAACACTTTCAGTTCAAATTAATTGATTCATTGGTTTCATAAAAAAAGCGAAATCGGGGAAATATGTTTGTAACATAAATCACATAATTTCATAATGCTGTCCTTGAAACATAAAAATGTCTTCAAAGGTTGCATAAGATAGTAAATTCTGACGATTTGGCGAAAGTAAACACGGCTCAAAATCAAAGGATAATCAGCTTGTCAGAAAAACGAAAAGAAAATATCAAAAACGCAAAAATTAGGTCTTGGTTGTAATAAATCGATTCCGGAGATTGATTATTCTTTCAGTTGAACTGCCGGAATTTTAGCATCCCATATCATTTTATTCAGCTTCGGAATGTCATCGGTTTTTATTTTCCTAAATGCTTCCAGCTGTTTATCAATCTGCTTAGTTAATTCATTTTTCACCGCTATCGACTGATCTGTCGGGCGGGCATCACTGTATGCAACAACTGAGGCAACTCCTGCCAGCTTATCGTTCAAACGAATCGGGAAGTTCAACGGATCCTGATTACTTTTGTTTTTTGTTTGGTAGAGTGCCTTCTCAATCACATCCATTTTGGTTGTAATCGACTTAATTTCATCAAGAATATTCTGATGTTGCTCTTTATCCATCTTTTCTTTTGCAGCATTGAGTTGCTCTTTTGCAGCCCTGATATCTAATATGCATTGATGCGTTTCTGTGAGCTTGTCGCGAATTTCTATTAAAATGTCAAACTGAAGCCGGTAATCTTCCTCCGTGCTACTATAAGTTGGTACAGGAAGTATTTCAAAGGATTTCTCAACAGAAACTGAATCGACACTCAGTTTGGCCATGTATGTTCCGGGAATGGCTACCGGCCCGTCCAGACCACCGCTCCACATAATTAGTCCGGGAAAACCTTCGGCGCCCGGATACCGCAGATTCCATGCAAAGCGATTAAGTCCTTTTTTTACTTCAAGTTTAGCTAAATCAAGATTGTCTTTTATTTGTTTATCCGAAGCATGATTGCTAAAAGTCATTATCGGAGTTTGGTTTTCATCGAGAATCTCCAGTGTTACTTTTGTTGAATCCGTTTTCTCTTTTAGCCAGAAATCAATAACCGCACCTGAAGGTGGGTTTTTACCACTGTTGTTGCCACCTCTTCCGGCCAAAATACGGTAGGAGTCACTTTGATCAAGCAAGGCAAAATCTTTATCGAGCAAATCCTTATCGAGTTGATGGAGCGTGGTAATATCATCCAAAATATACAAACCACGTCCTTGTGTTGCCACTATCAAATCGTTGTTTTTAATGGTGAGATCGGTAATCGGAACAACCGGTAAGTTCAGTTGGAAAGGTTGCCACAGTTCTCCATCGTTAAACGAAATATACATGCCACTTTCCGTTCCGGCAAACAATAAGCCGGCTTTGTTTTTATCGGCTCGGATTACACGTGTAAAATGGTCGTTCTCAATTCCTGTTGTGATCTTTGTCCAGGTAAGACCATAATCAGTTGTTTTATATAGATAAGGTGTGAAATCGTCGTTTTTATAAGAAGTAGCAGCTATATACAATCCACCCTTTTCAAAAGGATGAGGTTCAATGCTGTTGATCATCGTCCACTCGGGCATGACTGAACTCGGCGGAGTAACATTTTCCCAGCTTTCACCACCGTTGCGAGTAACATGGATCAGGCCGTCGTCGCTACCTGCCCAAATTACACCGGGTTCCAGCGCCGATTCGCAAGCAGCGAAAATGGTTCCGTAATACTCAACACTGGTATTGTCTTTAGTGATAGGACCACCAGAAGCTCCCATTTTTGTTGTGTCGTTTCGGGTCAGGTCAGGGCTGATCTGAGTCCAGCTTTGTCCTTCATTGTCGGTCTTAAAAAGTACATTCGCGGCGCAATACAAGGTATTTTCGAAATGCGTTGAAAAGAAGATCGGGTAATTCCATTGAAAACGGTATTTGATATCTTTGGCAGCCCAGCCCATTGGATTGTCGGGCCAAACATTGATCATCCTGCTTTCACCGGTTTTATGATTTTGCTGAACGAGGTAACCTCCATACGATCCTCCGTAAACAATATCCGGATTCTTCGGATCAGGTGCTATAAAACCACTTTCGCCACCGGCGGTTGGCTCCCAGTCGTCTTCGGAAATTCCCGATGATAAACTTCGGTGCGGAATCCGTACGGTTGAATTATCCTGCTGTGCTGCATAAATGCGGTAGGGGAAATGATTATCGGTGGTTACACGGTAAAACTGTGCGGTTGGCTGGTTCATCATGGTCGACCAGTTGTGGCCGCCATCCAATGTTACCTGTCCGCCACCATCGTCGGCAATTATCATTTGTTTATCGTCGGATGGCGAGATCCAGAGATCGTGATGATCGCCGTGCGGTGTTCGTATCGAAGAAAATGATTTACCTCCATCCTTCGATTTCCAGAACTGGACATTTAAAACATAAACCACATCTTCATTTTGAGAGTCGGCATAAATACGGCTGTAATACCAGGCACGCTGGCGTAAGTTGCGGTCATCGTTGGTTTTTATCCATGTTTTTCCGGCATCATCCGAGCGGAAAACCCCGCCATTTTCTGCCTCAACAATTGCCCACAAACGATTTCGTTTTACGGGTGAGGCGGTAACTCCGATGATTCCCAAAGTTCCTTCAGGCAATCCTTTATTGTTGCTGATTTTTTCCCAATTGTCGCCGCCATCGGTACTTTTCCAAAGATCGGAACCTTCGCCGCCGCTTTCCAGACTGTAAGGAGTTCGGCGTACTTTCCAGGTTGATGCATAAAGAACCAGTGGATTAAACGGATCGATGATCAGATCAACGGCACCTGCATCTTCACTAACAAACAGTACTTTTTCCCAGCTGTCTCCGCCGTCTTTTGACCGGTATACTCCTCTTTCTTCATTGGGGCCAAAAGCATGACCCAAAACGGCTGCATAAACCAGGTCAGGATTTTTGGGGTGAATGCGAATACGAGGAATGTATTGTGCTTCCTTTAAACCTTTGTATTCCCATGTTTCCCCGGCATCATTCGATTTCCAAACGCCATAACCATGCGAAACATTTCCACGAATCGTGACTTCACCGCCTCCAACATAAATAATGTTGTTATCCGAAGGTGCTACTGAAACTGCCCCGATAGTCCCGCCAAAATAATTGTCGCTGATGTTCGACCAGCTTTGTCCGGCATCTTCAGTTTTCCATACTCCGCCACCGGTTGTTCCCATGTAATACAATTCAGGATTCCCGTCTACTCCACATACTGCTGCCGAACGGCCTCCCCTGAATGGCCCGATGCTACGGTATTCCAGATTGCTGAATGCCGAAGTGTCAGGAACTGCAGTTGTGGCTTTTTGATCTTTTTTACTGAATCCGATGCTTGAGATTCCCAGCATTAATGCGGAAAATACAACGATTGATTTTACGCGGAGCATTTTCATAAAATTGATGTGGTTAATTTGGTTTAATCTAATAAGAATAAGTAAAGAAGTGTTTAATTCCTGCCTTTTTTGTTTCGTACATAGATCAGTTTGAATTTCCCTTTGTAACTGTCGCGTTGATCGATCTCGAATTTGCCAATGGAATTTATCAGTGGGGTTAACTTTTCAAAACCATAGTTTCGTGAATCGAAGTTTGGCTGTTTCTTTTGAAGCAAACTTCCAACATCGCCCAGGAATGCCCAACCATCTTCGTCGGCCAGGTCGTAAATGGTGGAAGAAATCAGGCGTACAACTTTCGGAGTAATTTTGTCGTATTCGCGTTTCTCCTTTGCTTTTGGTTTCGCAGATGTACTTTCGCTTTCTTCTTCGTTCTTTTTCAAAATCTCGATGTAAATAAACCGATCGCAGGCGACGATAAAGGGATCGGGAGTTTTCTTTTCGCCAAGGCCGATCACTTTCATTCCGGCTTCGCGCAGTCGGGTTGCAAGGCGCGTAAAATCGCTGTCGCTCGAAACCAGGCAGAAGCCATTTACCTGTCCGCTGTATAATATGTCCATGGCATCGATGATCATGGCCGAGTCGGTAGCATTTTTACCGCTGGTGTAGCCATATTGTTGAATAGGAGTAATGGCATTTTCGAGCAGCAGGTTTTTCCACTTGGCAAGAAAAGGTTTGGTCCAGTCGCCATAAATGCGTTTGATGGTGGGATTGCCGTACTTGGCAATTTCTTCCATCATTTCTTTTACATAGGCCGAAGGAATATTGTCGCCGTCGATAAGAACGGCCAGTTTTATGTCAGTTTCCATAAATTATTTTTTTCAGATGTAATAAAGGTAACCTGTAAATTGGATCTGAACAAAAATGCAGGCACAATCTTTCTGTGGGACTTAGAAATGGAAACAGAAAATGTATTTGCAGCGACTGAAATCTATATTTTTACAATGCAGGAATCAGGCAGCCAGCCTTCGTTACCATCGGCCAGTTTAATTTCTTTCCAGGTATTTAAACTGTCGGTGATTTCTACTTTCAGGCCTTCGTAAATTAAAAACAGATCGGTGCCACTCTCACGCGGTGAACTTTTAACGGTTACCCGTGGACAAAAAACAATGGCGCTTTTACGTTCCACTATTTTCTTTTTTTGCTTGGCTGCAAACGAAAATGTGAAGCCTGAAAAAATAATCACCAAAATTCCGAGCCAGAAGGATAAGCGACGGACGCCCGGAATTCTGCTAAAAAGAAACAAACCGAGCAGAACCAGGAACGCTATAAATGATGCAGCACTGATGTAGGCCCAGGTATCGGCAGAATGTTTGTTGATAACCGAAGTTCTCCAGCGCAAAAAGAAAGGCTGGGGAAGTGGTTCTATTTTGGTGACTACAAACTGGTTGGCAATTTGCAGGTTAAATGCAATGTCTTTATCCTGCGGTGCAAGTAGTTTTGCCCGTTCGTAATTCAAAATAGCATTGTTTATGTCGCCTGCTTTGTAATAGGCATTGCCAAGGTTGAAATACAATTTGGCCGATTCTTCGCCGGAACTCAGGATCTGCTCGTATATTGAAATGGCCTGCTGGTATTCTTCAGTGGTATAATAGGCATTGGCTTTTTCCCAAAGCTGTGTATTTTCTTCCTGCGCTGAAAGTAAGCCAGGAATAACAAGGATCAGGATTAAAATATATTGTTTCATTTCTTTACCTTTTTATTTGTTTTTCCATTCGGCCCATGGTCGATTCTGCTTTTTTGTAGAGCTCGTGTCGGGCTTCAGAACCTCCGGTTGGTGCATAGCGTGCGAATTCGCATTGTTCAACCACGTCAACAAAATCGGCGATCACTTCTTCCGAAACGTTTTTCGACTGCAAACGTGCTACTGCAGTTTCCCGTTTTAAATCGGCAACAGGAATGGCCAGTTTATCACTTAAATATCCTTCGAAAGCTTTCAGAATGGCTTCGTGGAAAGCTTCGTTGTTGTTTTGCTTCATAAAGGCTGCGGCACTTTTCAGTCGTTTAATGGCCACACGGTTCGCCTTTTTGTTTCGCATCAACGCGATGTTGGCATTCTCGCGGGCTTTTTTCCGATAAATGATGTACAGTACCACAAATAACAATGCACTTAGAATATAAACCAGGTAAAACAGTGTACTTCCGAAAAATGAACTTCCACGGCTTTTTAGCGACGGACTGCCTTGTTTGATGTAGCGAATATCCTGTCCAATCAGCTGTACATCCTGTTTACGCAGCGAACTAACCACTGTGGCCGACTGTTCTTCGGTTCCTTTTTCAACATGCAGCGAATAAGCCGGAGTTGATTTGGTTACATATTGCCCGGTGGCCGGATTGAAGTAGGTAAACGGAATGGCCGGAATAGTATAATCACCTTCGAAACGTGGCTGGAACAGGTATTCGATAGTTTTGCTACCTGAAGCACCATTATTTCCTGCTTTCACATTGTCGGTGGCTTTTGGATCGTAAACTTCAAAATCGCTTGGCAATTTGAGTTCCGGCGTCCGTATCAGGCGAATATTTCCATTCCCCGAAATTTTTACAGTTAGCGTAACAGCGTCGTTTGTTGTTACATCCTCGCCGCTTATTTCTGATGTAATGTTGAAATTACCAACGCCACCAAGGAAATTAGCAGGTGCCGGTGGCAGGTCTTTTACGTTTACCGTTACCGCTTCGCTTGTAATTGGTGCTTTCACAGTACGGTAATTATCGAAAAAATCATCGAAGAAACTACGCGCCTGTGTACGTTGGCGAACCAGCAGTGCCATACTAAACGGTTCTATCCTGAGTGTGCCGTTTTGTTGTGGAAACAGGATGGTCTTTTTCAAAACACCAACCTGGTAAATTTTATCGTTGTAAACTTCGCGCGTCATATTTATCTGACCCGGAATTTCAATGTCCTGTGTGTAAAAACCTTCGTAGGTAGGAAGATTTACATCGGCAAAGTTTGTTATTGGAATCTCGGGATTTGCATATAGTTTCACTATTGCAATAATTTGCTCACCACGGTAGGGATTACGATTGCTGAGTTCAACACGAACGAACAGGTTGTCTTTTCCAAGGTCGACATTCGAAGCAGAACCACCTTGCTGCGTTTGTCCGCCACTTTGTGGTTGGCTGGGTTGCGAGTTGGCTTTTACAACCTGAATTTTTAAGGAATTCGATTCAACAATTTCACCATCCACTTCAATAGAAGCCGGTCGGATTTCAAACGTTCCTTCTTTTGTGGCCCTGAGGATATAGGTATAAGAATATGTGGTGCTTGAACGTCCGTTAATATTTTGATAGCTGGTTCCTGTACTTGGTCCCATCAGAATTTGGAAATTGTCGTTTAATCCGGGTGGAAGCTGAAGTTTCGATCCACGCTGGTTTAAGGTAAAACTCAGTCGGAATTGTTTACCGTTTTCCACGGCATTTGGTGCCGACATGGTAAATCGGACATCCTGAGCCTGCGCTCCAAGCACCAGGAAAAATAAAATGAAATATGTTGCTAATCGTTTTATCATCATCTTAAAAGCCTACAAAATTATTATTTTTTAGCTTCGAGCCTCAAGCTTAAAGCTTCAAGCTTTTTTTATACAAATCAAGCATCCAGTATCAAGTATCCAACATCCGGTTAATTACCATTCTTTTTCGGTACGTGTTCGTTTGGCTTTAGCCGCCTTTGCTTTTTTTACTTTATCCTGAATATCGCGCTCATCGTTTTCAAGCGCCTGCAACAACTGTTCGGCATCCTGTTTCGAAATTTTGTTCTGCTGAGGCTGCTGTTTTTGTTGCTGATCCTGTTTTTGCTGATCTTTATTTTGATTCTGCTGATCCTTATTTTGCTGATCCTTGTTCTGGTCTTTATTCTGATCTTTGTTTTGCTGGTCCTGGTTTTGGTCCTGATTCTGCTGATCTTTATTCTGATCCTTGTCTTGATCTTTGTTCTGGTCCTTATTCTGATCTTTGTTTTGTTGCTGCTGCTGTTGTTCCTGTTGTTTTTTCAGCATTTGCGCATAAGCCAGGTTGTATTTTGTTTCCAGATCAGAAGGATTTTCGCGAAGTGCTTTTTTATAAGATTCAATACTTTCGTCGAGTTTTTGCTGCATCAGCTGTGTGTTTCCAAGATTATGGTTGGCAAAGGCGCGTTCAACAGGCTCCTCCATTTTCTCTGCCAGTTCCGAGAATTTTCCTTCGGCTTCTTCAAAACGTTGCTGCTTGTATAAAGCATCGGCCAGGTTGTAATTCCATTTCTGGTCGTTGGGGCGTTTATTTAAAGCTTTGCGGTATTCGGTTTCGGCATTGGCAAATTTTACCGAATCGATTTTGGTGGTATCGCGCACCGCATCCATAAACAACTTGTTTCCGTTGCGAACAAACTTGCGTTCGTTTTGTGCGAAAACTGCCACGGAAAGCGTCATCAAAATGGTCAGTAATATCGTTCTTCTCATGTTCATCTCCTATTTTGTTCCAAACAAATTGATGTTTTTCAGGTATTTGTTTTTACGCTCCAGAATTACGAATTCGAGCAAGAGTAAAAACAATCCAATCGCAAAGAAATACTGGAACTGGTCGTCGTACTCCGAAAAAGTACGGGTTTCCATTTCCTGTTTTTCCATGTTATTTATTTCATCGAAAAGGGCGTTTAATCCTACCTGTGCATTGTTTGCACGAACATAAATTCCTTCTCCGGCAGCGGCGATTTGTTCCAGCATTTGTTCGTTCAGCTTGGTTACCACCACTTTACCGTCGCGGTCTTTCAAATAATCGGTCTGGCCGTTTCTCAGCACCGGAATTGGTGATCCCGAGGGAAGTCCCATTCCAATGGTGTGAACCACAATACCGTCTTCAAGAGCCGATTTAGCCGCCGAGATGGCATCATCTTCGTGGTTTTCGCCATCAGTAATTACGATAATGGCTTTGTTGGCCTCACCATCGGGTGTAAACGAGCGGTGTGCCAGATCAATTGCAGCACCAATTGCAGTTCCCTGTTTTGGAACGATTTGCGTGTTCACTGCATTCAGAAACAATTTTGCTGAATTATAATCTGTGGTTATTGGTAACTGTGTATAAGCGTCGCCGGCAAAAACAATCAGTCCGATTTTGTCATCTTTCAAACGATCCACAAGCCTTGAAATGGCGCGTTTTGCGCGTTCCAAACGGTTGGGTTGAATGTCTTCGGCCATCATACTGTTCGAAACATCCAGCGCGATGATGAGTTCAACACCTTCGCGTTTTTCGGTTTTCAATTTCGATCCAAATTGAGGGCGGGCAATTCCAGCCACAAAAAAGGCGAGTGCAAGCATCAGTATGATAAACTTTAAAACCGGACGGTTTTTCGAGCGGAACGGCATTAATTCTTCCAGAATTTCACTGCTTCCGAATTTCTTTAGTGCCCGGCGTCTTGAAATACGCGACCAGGTATAAAATACGATCAACACAGGAATGATCAACAGTCCCCACAAGTATTCGATATTTCCAAATCTAAACATTTCCATACGTAATCTCCTTTATGGGATGCTTCTGAAAACGGTTACCCGCAGCAGAAGACTTAGTATCAAAAACAGTGCCCCCAACAGCGCAAACGGTAAAAATTCTTCTGATTTCCGGCTGAATTCGCGAACTTCTATTTTTGATTTTTCCAGTGCATCAATTTCTTTATAAATCTCTTCGAGTTTAGTATTGCTGGTAGCCCTGAAATAGCGGCCGTCGGTGATGGAAGAAATCTCCTGAAGCGTTTCTTCATCAATTTTTACTTCCATATCGCGTAACTGTGTTTGCACACCAAAGGGTGTTTGCACTTGCACAGGGTAGGGAGCAGTTCCAATGCTTCCCACACCAACCGTATAAACACGAATACCAAATGTCTTTGCAATCTCGGCAGCAGTAACCGGTGCCACTTCACCACGGTTGTTCTCACCATCTGTCAGCAAAATTACCACCCGGCTGATGGCTTCGCTGTCTTTTAAACGGGCCACAGCAGTTGCAAGTCCGTTACCGATGGCAGTACCGTCTTCAATCATTCCGCTTTGAATGTCTTTGAACAGGTTCAGCAAAACAGCACGGTCAGTAGTCAGCGGACATTGTGTAAATGCTTCGCCGGCAAAAACCACCAGGCCCATGCGGTCGTATTCGCGGCCGGAGATAAATTCCATGGCCACATTTTTGGCTGCTTCCAGGCGGTCGGGCTGAAAATCCTGTGCCAACATACTGCTCGAAATATCGAGTGCAATTACAATATCAATACCTTCAGTGGTTTGTTTTTCCCAGTTTTTCGACGATTGCGGCCTTGCCAGCACTACTACAAAAAAGCTGATCGCTATCAGCAGAAATACAAAAACCAAGTGTCGTAAATAATAACGAATTCCTTTCGGGGCTTTAAATACCGAAGCAGTTGTTGAAATACGAATGCTTGCGGTACTTCTTTTTTGCCTGAAAATGTACCAGACCGTCATGGGTAGCAATACCCATAAAATATGGAACAGTTCCGGGTTCTTAAATGTCAATCCTTCAAACATCCTCTCTTATTTTATTTCAACTTCTTCAACGTTATCGTCTTTCTTTTCTACTCCTGTGCCTTTGCCTTCCACCTTTTTCTGTTCTTCTTTCTTTGTTTCATTCACAAAGAAATAGGCATTTACCAGCGACAGGTTGTCATCGTCGGGCAGGGGAGTGTATTTGGCAAATTTTACCAGGTCGGCCACTTGCAATATCTGGCTGAGGTTGGCGAAATTCTTATCGCTCAGCAGGTTTTTCTGCGCACGGAAACTGTCCAGTATTTCATCGGTAACCTGCTCCATGGCCCGAATTGCAAAACGGTCTTCAATATAAATACGCAGAGCGTCAGTCAATTCGCTGTAATATTGTTTTGTTTTGCCTTTCTGCCAGATCTTTTCAGCTTTTATCCGATCAAGTTCACGCAAAGCAACAACGTGTGCAGGCTGCTTGGGCTTCGGTGGCCGTGCAAAAATCGGTTTGTTCTTTTTCTTCCGTTTGATGGAATACAAGAGGAAGAAAATAATGGCTCCGATCAGAATCACTCCTAAAATATAAGGCGTAACTTCTTTTAGTGTGAGCGGCGCACCGTAAGGCATTTTAATATCTGTCGGGCCTTTGGTGGTGTCAATTTGCATGGAATATACATTCAAATTAACTCCGTTACTCGGTACCGAGTCGATGTTGCCGTCCATGTTTATTTTAAACCAGTAAGGCGGGATGCGGTAGCTGCCACTGTCGAAACTTGTGATGGTGTAAGCCTGAATTTGTTTCATGAACTTTTCATCGTCAGCTTCAAAAGTGTCGATTCCTGAACGACCTAAAACTTCAATTAATCCGCCGTTGATAGAATCCGGCACCTGCGGAAATTCAATGCTCACAGATTTCGGATGTTCGATCTCGAGGAAAAGTTTTACCTGATCGCCAATCAGAATATTGGCCGAATCGAGGCTGGCCGTAGCTTTTATGCGCTGAGCCTGAGCCTGACCTGCAAGAACTGCCGCGAAAAAAATCAGTATTATTTTGAGTCTTAACTTCATTGCTTTTATTTCAATGCTCTTTTTTTGAAAAGGGTCATCAACGATCTTACATAGTCTTCACGGGTGTTGATGGAAACATAATCGACGCCACATTTCTTGAACATTACATCCATTTTTTTTGCATGGTCCAGCCACCATTTTGAATAGATCTGTCGGGTTCGGCGCGAGCTGCTGTCGACCCAAACATATTCGCCGGTTTCGGCATCTTTAAACTTCACCATGCCAATGGGCGGAAGTTCGGTTTCGCGTTCGTCGTAAATTTTTAAAGCCACCACATCGTGTTTGTTGTTGGCAATCGACAAGGATTGCTCCAGCCCCGGATTATCATCGATAAAGTCGGAAATAACAAAGGCGGTACAACGCTTTTTAATGGCATTGGTGAGGTATCGAATCGCACCGGTAATGTCAGTCTCGCTGTTTTCAGGTTCAAAATCGATCAACTCGCGAATAATGCGCAAAATGTGACTTTTCCCTTTTTTAGGTGGAATAAATTTCTCAATGGTATTCGAAAAAAAGATCACGCCAATTTTATCGTTGTTCTGTATGGCCGAGAACGATAAAATAGCCGAAAGCTCGGTTATGACATTCTTTTTGAACTTTTCGAAAGATCCGAAATCACGCGACCCGCTGACATCGATTAGCAACATCACAGTCAGTTCGCGTTCTTCCTCGAAAATCTTTACATACGGATGGCTGTAGCGTGCAGTAACGTTCCAGTCGATGTTACGAATATCGTCGCCAAACTGGTATTCGCGTACTTCCGAGAATGCCATTCCCCGCCCTTTAAAAGCACTGTGGTATTCTCCCGCAAAAATGTTTCGCGAAAGTCCACGTGTTTTGATCTCAATCTTCCGTACTTTTTTTAATAAATCTGTTGTCTCCATTTATGAGTTCAAAGTTTAAAGCCCGCCTGAACGACCCAGTCGGGCAGGTTCAAAGTAGTGTTTGAACAACTGCAAACTGTGACTGTCAACCGCGACTTTTTATGGTACTTCAACAGTATTCAGAATATCGGTAATAATTTCTTCTGAAGTGATATTGTTGGCCTCAGCTTCGTAGCTTAATCCAATACGGTGACGAAGCACATCGGGACAAACCGCACGAACATCCTCAGGAATTACATAACCACGGCGCTTGATAAAAGCGTAGGCTTTGGCGGCCTGTGCCAGGCTGATTCCTGCCCTTGGCGACGCTCCGTACGAGATCATGTCCTGGTATTTTTCGAGTTTGTACTCTACCGGTTCGCGGGTGGCAAATACAATGTCTACAATGTACTTCTGGATTTTTTCGTCCATGTATACGTCTTTTACCACATTTCGCGCTTTAATAATATCTTCTGGCGCAAGAATGGTGCTGGTTTCCGGAAACTGGCTCAGCAGGTTCTGGTTGATGATTGCACGTTCTTCGTCTTTTTTCGGATAATTGATCACCACCTTCAGCATAAAACGGTCGACCTGTGCTTCAGGCAGCGGATAAGTACCTTCCTGCTCAATCGGGTTTTGAGTTGCCATAACCAAAAATGGTTCATCGAGTTTGAAGGTGTTGTCGCCGATCGTTATCTGGCGTTCCTGCATGGCTTCGAGCAATGCCGACTGCACTTTTGCGGGAGCACGGTTGATCTCGTCTGCCAGAATGAAGTTGGCAAAGATCGGCCCTTTTTTTATGGTAAATTCTTCTTTTTTCTGACTGTAAATCATGGTACCCAGCAAGTCGGCAGGTAGTAAGTCGGGCGTAAACTGAATACGCGCAAATTTGGCGCTGATTGTTTTTGCCAGCGACTTAATGGCCAGTGTTTTTGCCAATCCCGGAACACCTTCGAGCAAAATGTGACCGTTTGATAACAGACCGATCATTAAGCTTTCTACCAGGTGTTTCTGACCCACAATTACTTTGTTCATTTCCATGGTTACCATGTCGACAAATGAACTTTCCTTCTGAATCCGTTCGTTCAATTCTTTGATATCAACTGCTTGATTCATATTTCCTATAAATTTGTTTGCTAATTTTTTACGAAGGCACGAATTTAAGTCATTATGACATTTATTGCCCTATTCTTTTGTTAAAAAAAATTAAGTAACGCAGAAACGAAATATGATGTTAACAAAGAATAACAGCTTATTAGGAATTCATTAAGATTTCGCCTGGGTTCTCTGGACTTAATTTCAAAGTAAAGTGTCGCTGGTTTTCTTCCAATAATGTATTTACTTTGCTGACTAAAGAGCAAAATATGCCACAACGCTACTTTCTACAATGCAGTTATAACGGAACCAGGTACCATGGGTGGCAGGTACAGCCCAATGCCGTTTCGGTGCAGGAAGTGTTGGAAAAAGCACTGTCAACCATATTGCGTGAAGAAGTTGCTGTTGTTGGCGCCGGCAGAACAGATACCGGCGTGCACGCTTCGTTTTATATGTTGCATTTCGAAGTAACGAAGCCGGTTGCTGAAAATTTTGATCTGGTTTACAAACTCAACAGTTTTCTTCCCGAAGATGTTGCGGTACAGCGTTTATGGACCGTTGATGAAGAAGCACATGCACGTTTTAGTGCTTTGTCGAGAACCTACCATTACTATATTACCACCGCGAAAGATCCCTTTTCTATTGAAACAGCCTATCGTTATTCTTTGCCGCTCGATGTGGAAAAAATGAATGAGGCTGCGAAACTTTTATTCGATTACGAAGATTTTACCAGCTTTAGCCGTTTGCACACCGACGTTAAAACAAACAATTGTAAAATTTATCAGGCTGAATGGAAGACTGAAGGAGATCAGTTGATTTTTGTGATTAAGGCCGATCGATTTTTAAGAAATATGGTACGGGCCATTGTTGGAACTTTGCTCGAGATTGGCAAAGGGAAATTATCGTTGGAAGATTTCAAACAGATAATTGAAAAAAAGGATAGGGGAGCAGCGGGAGCATCAGCTCCAGCAAAAGGTCTTTTTTTGGTAGATGTGGAGTATCCAAAATCGATGATGGTAGATGCAGGTTAATTAGTTACTTTGCTCGGGACAGTCTATCTCTTTGTCAATCTCCTTAAGGTTAAAGGGCTTTCTGAAATATTTTCGAATCAACATACTGTCGAGAGCTTCCTGAATTTCATCAGAAATATCGAACCCGGAAAGTATATAGTACGAGATATTTGGTTTTATCCTGGCACTGGCCTTAATGAATTCAATACCATCCATATAGGGCATTCGCATATCACTGATCACGGCACAAATGTCGCAGGTGTTTCTTATGATTTCCAGCCCGGTTATTCCGCTTTCAGCAGTTAAAATTTCGTATTTTTTTGAAAGATTGGCCCGAAATAACATCAGGTTCAGAGGTTCGTCATCGACATATAATATTTTAGGCTTAATCATCGGGTTTAGCTTTTCGGTAATTCAATCCGAACAGTAGTTCCTTTATCTACTTCTGATTCAAATTCGAGTCGTCCTTTGTGTTCTTCAATTATATTGTAGGTAATTGCCAGACCTAATCCTGTTCCTTCACCGGGCTCTTTAGTGGTAAAAAAAGGATCAGTTACTTTTTTCAAATCACCTTGTTCAATTCCGCATCCATTATCTTTAACCTCAATAAATATAGCATCTTTTTCGTTTTTTGTCGTTATTTCAATTTTACCTTTATCCGGAATGGCCTGAGATGCATTTACCAGAATATTTAAAAATACCTGGTGCAATTGTCCAACATTACCTTTAACAACGGGCAAGTCTTTCGCGAAGTGACGGCTAACGCTGATACCGTTTTTTAGCCGGTTACCAATAATATTAAGGCAGTTATCGATGATGTCGTGAACATCGCACTCTTCATCGAAGGCTTCTTTGTTTCTGCTGAGTTTGTTCAATCCCGATACGATAGCATTTACGCGCTCGATTCCGGTTTCAATACTACCGGTAAATAAAGTCACTTTTTCGTTTTCAATTTTCTCTTCCTCGAAGTATTGTTGTAATCCCGTCAGTCCACCCAAAATATAGTTAAGGGGATTATTGATCTCATGTGCTATTCCGGCAGTGAGAATACCAATTGAAGCCATCTTTTCGGCCTGTAACAAATGACTTTCTGCTTCTTTTAGTTCTGTTAGTGTTTTTTCCAGTTCCTGGTTTTTCAGATTGATTTCCTTGTTCTTTTTTTCCAGTTGTTCAAACGCAGCATCAAGGTCTTTTGTTTTTTCAAGTACCAGGTTCTGCAGGTTGTTTTTGTGGTTCTCCAGTTCCTTCTTTGTAGTCCTCAGGTCTTTGAGGTGTCGTTTCAAAAAAAGAAAGAACAACAGTGCCGTAATAAGTACGTAAAACCATCCTTTGTAGGTTTGTACATCGGTCAGAAAATCAATGTCATCTATAATAGTGATCAGAAACTTGTCGGAAAAAATGATCCACAGGCTACCAATTAACAGGTAAGCTAAGGTAATTTTATATTCGAATTTGAACTTCGGCATTTAATCTTATTGTGGTTGTGGCTTAATATACAGTTATTTCAGTCCCAAAAATATATAGTTTAATTTAAATTTCATGAGCTTTTTTAAATAACTCGGCGAAAGAAGCTTTCTATTAACAAAAACAAAAAACAATTAACAAAATAGTTTAGCCGGGAACTTTCTGTTTATATTTGCATCAGAATTTTGGTTCGAAGTTCATTTGTCATGAACACGATGAAAAGGGAATCCGGTGTAAAACCGGAGCTGTACCCGCAGCTGTAAATCCCATCCGTCAACTGACGGATTGCGTTGTTGAACTACAGGCCACTTTTCCGATCCCGATTGCTATCGGGAGGAAAGGGAAGGCATCAGCAACAGGGATAAGCCAGAAGACCTGCCATAATTCCTTTAAAATAATTAAGCTTCGGGATAAAAAGCTTGAGAAATATTCGAAAAAGTATTTTTCACCAATTATCCAAAGCTCCTTAAAAATTGTGTAATGAGGAGGTTTGTTGTAATAATTAGCGTATTGTTCGCTATTCATGTTTCAGGTCAGGAAAAAGACTCTGTACTCGATACTGTTCAGATTGAAGAAGTGGTGAGTTATGGTCATTTGCAAAAGTTTCAGTCTGGTGCTAAAATCGAAACGATTTCAGGAATCGGATATTCTCAGGGGCAAGACGGTAACCTCGAGCAGTTGCTTTCCAGAACCATGCCAATCGCTTTTAAAACCGATGCCGGCGGACTGTCGACTATTCGCATCAGGGGAACAGCTGCAAGTCATACCAGCGTTAATTTTGGTGGCATCGATCTAAATTCACTTACACTTGGTCAATCTAATTTTAATAACATTCCGGTTTATTTGTTCGACGAAATTGGAGTGCAGTTTGGCAGCGCCAGTTCGGTGAATGGTTCAGGTAGTATTGGTGGTGCAATTTACCTCGGGCTGAATAATAACTGGACCGATGGTTTCAGGCTCGAAACAAGAATCTCACACGGCTCTTTTGGAGAGCAACTTTACGGAACCAAAATCTTTGCAGGAAACGGAAAATTTGAAGCCGTAACACGTGCGTACTATTATTATAGGAAGAATGATTTTCCGTTTTTAAATACCACTTACCGCGATTTTGAGAACGACATTTTCGAAATTGAAGATGTGCAGCGCAACGCAAATGTCGAGAAGTACGGATTGCTGCAGGAACTGAACTATAAATTCGCTGACAACGAGTCTTTTACTTTTAATATATGGCTTGAAAACGACTGGCACCAGGTTCAGCAAAATATGCAAACTAACCTGAATAACCCCGATTTCGGGGAAGAATATCAGGATCAGCATTTGCGAATATGGGCCGGTTACAAGAACCGGAAAAATCCCTTCAAATTCGAAGTGAATGGTGGTTATGTATTCGACGATGCAGTGAATAATGGCAACACGGAAGATACTATTCGTACGCAACGTGTCCTTGCGGAAGCTTTTATTGAACACGATTTTTCAACTAAAGCCAGCTATAAAGTGGGGGCAAAAGCCGAACGAATTTTCCCGCAGGTCTATGCCTACAGCACGAGTTTGGAAAAAGAGGACCGTGTTGATTTTTACGCTTCATACTACCAACAGTTTTTTAGGACGCTTTCGCTTACCGTGAATCTCCGGCAAGGTTTTGTTACTGATTACGAGGTGCCTTTCACACCCTCGCTTGGGCTGAACTACCTGGCGCTTTCAAAAGAATACTGGATATTAAGGTTTTCGGGAAGTGTGGCACGAAGTTACCGGGTACCAACTTTTAACGACCGATTTTGGCTGCCTGGAGGAAATCCTGACCTGGCACCCGAAAAAGGGATGAATTACGAGTTGGGGACAAAGTGGAGCTATTGCAACGGCGATGTTTCAGGTAATATTAAGCTAAGTGGTTTTTACCTGAATATTGAAGACTGGATATTGTGGAAAAACGGGGGAGCTTTCTGGTATGCCGAAAATGTTCAGAAGGTAAAAAGCCAGGGCATCGAATTTATGACTGACTGGCAGTATTTGCTGTTCGGATTAAAAACATTATCGGGACTGAACTACTCGCTGACATTGACAAAACGTATGGCTTCGCTAAATTCTACAAATGCCATCGGCCGGCAGCTGGAATATGTGCCGCTTCACAGCGGAAATTTCTTCACCACCACCTATTGGAAAAATTTCGATTTTACGTTAAATGGCACTTACACCGGCGAACAATACACCGATGAGGAAGACCGGAATGTTTTATATCCCTGTTTTTTGCTCAATGCCGTGCTTTCTTATCAGGCTAAACTTAATTCATCAAATCAGCTACAAGTATCAGGACTGCTGAATAACCTGTTTGATGTTGATTATCAGTCGAGCTGGGGCTACGCCATGCCGGGGATCAACTATCGTTTAAGTGTGACCTATAAATTTAAATAGACAATCAAAATAACAATTCAAAATGAAGAACAAATTCAAAATTTTCTTTCTGCTAAGCGCTGTCGCTTTATTTTTTACCGCCTGTGATAATGGTGATGACACGACTGAAGTATCTGCATGTTTTACCTATTCTCCGGAAACAACACTGCAGGTTGGCGACACCGTGTATTTTAGTAACTGCTCGGAAAACGCCATTGATTACACCTGGGATTTTGGCGATGAAACCACATCAACCGAAGCTGAACCGTTTCACATTTACGATGCGCCGGGAACCTACGACGTAACGCTGACTGCTGTTAACGGAGGTATTTCAAATATTCTTACAAAGCAAATAAGTATTGATGCCGATTTGGCCTTTATTGTGAATTACGGAAGTTATAACAGTGCCAGTTCTACCATTTCTGCATTCGATAAATATGCCGATGAGGTAACGAACAATTACTACGAATATGTGAACAATACCACTTTGAATTCCAATATTCAATATGCCTATACTTATGCCGACAAGATTTACATGCTTGGAAATGTAGCAGATCAGTTGTTTTGGGTCGATTCGAAAACCCTGGAGCAAAGCGCAAACGGCATTCAGGATGTTGACAAACCACGCTATTGTATTGCCGATGGAAACTACCTGTATGTATCGTGCTGGGGAAGCGATGATATTTTTTATGGCGACCTCACTCAATCGTACATTGCCAAAGTTAATCTAGAAACAAATTCTGTAGAAAAGGAAATCACTTTGCATGGCGGGCCTGAAGGATTGGCAATTGTGAATAACAAGCTATATGCAGCTTTAAACTACATGGATAGTATTGCGGTTATGGATCTGGCAACAGAAGAAATTTCATACATCGAAACGTCAGCATTTCCGAGCTATTTCGAAAAAGATGCACAGGGAAATTTGTACGTGGCCTTGACACGTGCCTGGGATGATTATGTAACACAAACCGGAATTGGATATCTAAATACGACAAGCGACGAAATAGAAGCATTTTATGCTTTGGATGGCGTAGGTACAACTTATGATAACTCGCTGACATTTAATGCTGATCAGTCAAAATTATATGTGATGTCGTCGGGATATGATGCAAACTGGAACCTGAGCGGAGCAGTATCAGCATTCGATGTTGCGTCAAAAAGTTTTGATTCAGGAAATGTTATCGAAGGAATTTCGGGCATTAACGGAATTCAGTATTTCGACAATAAGCTGTTCTGCTTTATCGCAGAAACAGTAACCAGTAGCGGGAAGGTAGTAAGTTATTCAACCGATGGTACAAAAATTAAAGAATATCAAACCGGTGCTGCTCCCTTCATGTTGCTCACCGCAGAATAATATTTAAAAGTTATTAAAATAGTTTCTTTGAAAATCATGCTTGACCGGGATCGGATTCCAATGCGGAATCTTCCCGGTTTTTTTGATTTACAGAAGCTTGTAATGAAACAGGCCGGATAATAACCAGATGAAACTCTCGGTTGATTCGAATTTTCTATTGCCCATTGGTATTTCGATATGCAATTTGAAATAATTCTACTTATCTTTCTTCAGTGTTTAATAGTAACAAAAATAAAACAGACTAACCATTTGTATGAATGCATACCTTTTTTTGATCGGACTTTGTGTCGTTATAATATTTTCATTTTTCACCGGCATTTTATCGAAGAAGACCAATGTACCAAGTGTTTTGGTGCTTATTCTTCTGGGCGTTGGACTCAACCAGTTGCTTGAATACTTTAAATTAGAACCCGATTTTTACAGTTCACTTGAGGTTCTGGGTATTGTTGGTTTAATTATGATCGTGCTGGAAGCAGCTCTCGATTTGGAATTAAAGAAAGAGAACTGGCCCATCATATGGAAATCTTTTACCATTGCAGCCTTATCGCTGGCATTTACTTCGGTTTCCTTATCCTTTATTCTTTTGGCTTTCATGCCCGATATGCTCTTTTTAGAAGCGCTGGTTTATGCACTACCGTTATCCATCATGAGCAGTGCCATTGTTATCCCCAGTGTTATGAATATGAGCAAGTATAAAAAGGAGTTCATGATTTACGAGGGCACATTCTCTGATATACTTGGCATCATGGTATTTTACATGATTGTTGAGAACATTGATGTTGAAGGAATGCGGCAACTGAGTATTGCGATCGGGGGTAACTTGTTTCTGACCTTATTTATCTCGGTTATTCTAAGTTATGTGTTGCTTTATATCATCCAGAACATTCGTGGTGAAGCGAAGTTTTTCCTGTTTCTGGCCGTTTTGGTTCTGCTGTATTCTGTTGGCAAACTGTTTCATTTATCATCGTTGGTAATCATTCTGATGTTTGGATTATTGTTGCGCAACCATAAAGTACTGTTGTTTTGGAAACTGGAAGAATGGTTAAAGGACGAACGTATGGAGACCCTTTTCGATCAGTTTAAAATGATAACTGTTGAAACCTCATTTTTGGTTCGTACCTTCTTTTTTGTTGTATTTGGGATGACTTTGCCACTCACTTCGCTTATCAGCTGGAATGTTTGGCTCATCAGTGTTTTGTTTCTGATTGTTACTTATGGTTTGCGTTTTGGGTTGTTTTTTGCTATCGAGCGCCGGAACATTATGCCGCAGGTGTTAATCACTCCTCGTGGATTGATCTCAATTCTGCTTTTCTTTGCTATTCCTGAAGAGTTGAAAGTTAAGGGATTTGAGAATGGAGTTCTGTTTGTTGAAATCCTGGCCACCAGTATCATTATGGCCTGGGCACTTATTGCATACCGCAAACAAAAAGCCGAATTGGATGAGGCACTGGCAGATGGCGGTATGGCTGTGAACAGTGGAGATTCACGATCGGAGTTTACAGAAATTTCGATTAGTACGAAGGAAGACTAGGAGGATTTTATACAATAAAAAAGGTTGCCATTTAATTGACAACCTTTCTCTTTTACTATCCCAGATATGATTTTAATAATTTGCTTCGCGATGTATGTCGTAATCGTCGAATAGCCTTTTCTTTTATCTGACGTACCCTTTCCCGGGTTAAACCAAATCGTTCACCGATTTCTTCTAATGTCATTTCCTGGCACCCTATGCCAAAAAACAGTCTAATAATGTCACTTTCACGTTCAGTCAATGTTGCTAACGCGCGATGAATTTCTTTCGACAAAGATTCCATGATCAGGCTTTTGTCGGCATTTGGCGAATCGTTGTTAACCAGTACATCAAGCAGGCTGTTATCTTCACCGTCAACAAACGGTGCGTCAACAGATACATGACGTCCTGAAACTCGCAAAGTGTCGGCAACCTTATCAGCAGGAAGCTCGAGTGAATCGGCTAATTCTTCAGGCGAGGGCTTGCGTTCGTGTTCTTGCTCAAATTTTGAAAATGCTTTGTTGATCTTGTTCAACGAACCTACCTGGTTCAATGGCAAACGAACGATACGCGATTGCTCTGCAAGCGCTTGAAGAATAGACTGGCGGATCCACCATACTGCGTAAGAAATGAATTTAAAACCGCGGGTTTCATCAAATTTCTCAGCTGCTTTAATCAATCCGAGGTTCCCTTCGTTAATAAGGTCAGGTAAGCTTAGTCCCTGATTTTGGTACTGTTTCGCTACCGACACCACAAAACGAAGGTTCGCTCTGGTTAATTTTTCCAAAGCAGCCTGATCACCTTTTTTGATCCGCTGGGCCAATTCCACTTCTTCCTCTACAGTAATCAGCTCTTCCTTGCCAATCTCCTGTAAATACTTGTCTAAAGAGGCACTTTCACGGTTAGTGATTGACTTTGTGATCTTTAGTTGTCTCATTTATATTTCTTAAAAATCGTGCAAATATAGAACATAAATAATTAATGCTCAAGGAGAAAATTTATTCAGGATGTAAAAGTTACAAAATTAAGGAAATTTTTACAAACTACTCGGTCCCTAATCCAAAAACATAATATGCTGATTCACCATTTGGATAAATTCCTTCAACTAATATTCCACCTCTTGCATTTCCAATCTCTCTTTTAAAGTCATTGACTTCGTAAATGGGCTTTTTGTTCACGTTTGTGATAATAAAACCTTTTTGTATACCGGCATCTTTTAATTTTCCTTTTTTAAGGTCTTTAATAATTATGCCATAGTCAATGTCCAATTCTCGTTTTACATTGTCGTCCACAGTTTCGAATTCGGCGCCAAGGACGCTAATGTTATCTCTAACAATTTGTGTATCGCCATGTCTGTTACGTAAGGTAACGGTAAATTGTTTCTGTTCATTGTCCCGAAGCACAACAACTTTAATATCGTCACCAGGGCGATACTGGCTTATTCTTTCCTGCAATTCTGCAGATGTTTTAACTTTTTCGCCGTCAATAGTGATGATTACATCCTTTTCTCTAATTCCGGCTTCTTTAGCTGCCCCGTTGTCAGTTACTCCTGCTACATAAACACCTTCAACCTTGTCGAGGTTCATATCTTTTGCAAGTTCTGCGTCAACATCTCTGATATTAACACCAATCAATGCACGTTGTACTTCACCAAATTCCTTCAGGTCTTCAACTACTTTTTTTACAATTGAAACCGGGATGGCAAAAGAATAACCGCTGTATGAACCGGTACGCGAAGCAATGGCTGCATTTATGCCAACCAGGTTTCCCTGTTGGTTAACGAGTGCACCACCACTGTTTCCGGGATTGACTGCTGCATCGGTCTGAATAAACGACTCGATGGAGTATGTATCCTGGTTGATACCCAGATTTCGTGCACGTGCACTTACGATACCGGCAGTTACGGTTGATGTCAGGTTAAACGGATTGCCAACTGCAAGTACCCATTCTCCCAGTTGCAGATTCTCTGAATTTCCATACGTCAGGAACGGCAGGTCTTCTGCATCAATTTTTAGAAGAGCGAGGTCGGTTGAAGGATCAGTTCCGACAACCCGGGCATCGTACTCCCGTTTGTCATTCAGTATAACTTTTACCTTCTGCGCATCCTCAACCACGTGGTTGTTGGTTACGATATAGCCATCCTCAGATAATATAACTCCGGAACCAAAACCCTGTTGAACCTGTGGTTGCTGGTTTCTTAATCCGAAAAATTCATCGATGAACGGATTTCCGCTGGACCATTGTCCCGTGCGTACTGATTGAGTAGCGATGTGTACTACTGCATGAACCGATTTCTCGGCCGCAAAGGTTAAATCCGGTAATTTTTGTTCACTATCGGCGGGTAAACTGGCATAACGAACTGCCTGCTCTTCTTTTACTGTAACAACTTTTGTTTCATTGAAGAAAGTACTGTAGGTCCACACTGCCACAAAGGCGCCTGCAATAACAAGTAAAAATGTTAATGAGATTCTTCCAATTTTCTTCATGGTGTAAAATTTTAATTAATAATAAGCGTCCAATTTCGTGCAAATTTGCTGCCATTGTTATTCCGAATGTCTAAGTTTTTCGGCTATTTTGCATTATTTAACAGCTCTTACTTTCAAGTGTTAAAAGATGAAAAAGACTTTTTAAAATATGCTGCAAATATGTCAGTAACGAAATGTGCTTATTGTGTATCTGACCTCGATTAATTTAAACAATTACAATTTATCCCTTATTTTTCTCAGGAACAACAAACCATTTTGAATCCAGTTCAACTTCCTCGTAATTTTTTATATAATTCATGGCCTCTTCCGAATCTTTGGCAACAAAATACAGTTTTCGGTAAATGGGCTTGGCAAATTCTTCGTTGTATGAAACTTCGAACTGTTTTAGAAGGTGTCCGAAAAAGTTATTTGTATTAATAAAAACAATGGGTTTTGAATGATAGGAGAGTTGCCGTAGGGTAATCACTTCAAGTATTTCTTCAAGCGTTCCGAAACCACCCGGAAGTGCAATGAATGCATCAGACATATCGCGCATTCTGGCTTTTCGTTCCATCATATCTTTGGTAACATGCACTTCGTGTGAATGGTCGGAAACGAGCGACCTTGAGATCATTTTTTCAGGGATGATACCAATGGTTTTTGCGCCCTTTTCTTTTGCTGAAATGGTGACAGCTTCCATCAGGCCCACATTGGCTCCTCCATTGATTAAAGTGTCGTTACTGTCGGCTATCAATTCGCCAAGTTTGCGGGCCTCTTCAAAATATGTAGTATTTATTGCATTGCTTGAAGAACAGAAAACACAGATATTCATTTTTTTAGCTTTAAGTAGTGAGTACTTAGTAATGAGACGAGAAAACCGGGCATTGCCCGGTTTTCGAACTATTTTGAATGAAATTTTAGCAGGAAAGTGAGCTGTCTCACCTCTCGTTACTAAAATCTCGAATCTGATTTACGCGTCGATATTGGCGTATGTAGCGTGATCTTCAATGAATTTACGACGAGGCGGAACATCGTCACCCATTAACATGGAGAAGATGTGGTCGGCTTCTGCCGCATTTTCAATAGTTACCTGTTGCAGTGTGCGTTGTTCAGGATTCATGGTGGTTTCCCAAAGCTGTTCTGCATTCATTTCACCCAAACCTTTGTAACGCTGCGTGTGCACTGAACTTTCGTTTCCGTCTGCCCACTCATTAATTAAGTCCATGCGTTGTTTCTCGTTCCATGCATAGGCTTCCTTTTTACCTTTTTTTACAAGGTAGAGCGGTGGTGCTGCAATGTACAAGTGACCGTTTTTAATCAGGTCGTTCATGTAGCGGAAGAAGAAAGTCATGATCAGAGTGGCAATGTGGCTTCCGTCCACATCGGCATCGGTCATGATTACAACCTTGTGGTAGCGCAGTTTTTCCAAGTTTAGCGCTTTCGAATCTTCTTCTGTTCCAATTGTAACACCTAAAGCAGTGAAGATATTTTTGATCTCTTCGTTCTCGAAAATCTTATGCTGCATGGCTTTTTCTACGTTCAGAATTTTACCACGCAAAGGAAGAATGGCTTGTGTTCTGCGGTCGCGACCTTGCTTGGCCGTACCACCTGCCGAGTCTCCCTCAACAAGGAATACTTCGCATCTGGATGGATCTTTTTCAGAGCAGTCGCTAAGTTTGCCAGGCAGACCGCCGCCGGTGAGTACATTCTTTCGCTGCACCAATTCACGCGCTTTACGTGCTGCATGACGTGCCTGAGCTGCCAGTATCACTTTATTTACGATCTGACGTGCAGCTTTTGGATTTTCTTCGAGGTAGTACTGCAGTGCTTCGCTGGTTGCCTGGTCTACCGAAAGACTAACCTCTGAGTTGCCAAGTTTGGTTTTGGTTTGTCCTTCGAATTGTGGTTCCTGAACTTTTACCGAAATAATTGCAGTGAGTCCCTCGCGGAAGTCATCACCACTGATGTCAAATTTCAATTTCTGAAGCATTCCTGAAGAATCGGCATAGTTTTTCAGGGTACGGGTTAAACCTCTCCTAAAACCGGTTAAATGCGTTCCTCCCTCAATCGTATTGATGTTGTTCACATAAGAGTGAATGTTTTCAGAAAATGAAGTATTGTATTGAAGCGCAAGTTCTACGGGAATGTTATTTTTTTCGGTAATGATATGAATAACATCGTCGATGAGTTTTTCACGCGTACCATCAAGGTATTCAACAAACTCTTTTAACCCCTCTTCCGAATAATACGTTTCTGTTTTAAAGCTTCCGTCTTCTTCTACCTCGCGCTCATCAATGATGGTCAAAGTAATTCCTGCATTCAAAAAAGCCAGTTCGCGAAGCCGCGCAGCCAGAATTTCGTATTTGTAGGTAGTTACAAGGAAAATACTTGCGTCGGGCTGGAAAGTAACAATTGTACCGGTTTTATCGGTTTCGCCAACCACGCGAACATCGGCGACAGGCTTACCTATTTTGTATTCCTGTACCCATATTTTGCCATCCCGGTGCACTTCTGCTTTCAGGTCGGTTGAAAGTGCATTAACACACGAAACACCAACCCCGTGAAGTCCACCTGAGACTTTGTACGAATCTTTGTCGAATTTACCACCCGCATGTAATACGGTCATTACAACTTCAAGTGCCGATTTATTTTCTTTTGTATGTTTTTCGGTAGGAATACCACGCCCGTTATCTTCAACACGGATCGAGTTATCTTTCAGGATGGTTACTGTAATTTTGTCGCAATATCCGGCCAACGCCTCATCGATAGAGTTATCAACTACCTCGTAAACCAAATGATGAAGACCTTTTTCATTGACATCACCAATATACATGGCCGGACGTTTCCGAACGGCTTCCAGTCCTTCCAATACCTGAATGCTATCGGCACCGTAGTTTCCGTTACCGTTTCCATTGCCATTTGTCGGGACATTCTGTTTTTCAATTTCGCTCATCTCTCTTGTCTATTTTTTTATCCTTCAGGATATTGTAAAATAAAATAGTTTCCCTGTTGCGAAAGCTACCCGAGCTTTCAAAAGGAAACTAGTTGATTTTCAATTCCTTATGCTGTTGTAAAAATGATAATGAAATCACTCGACAAAGATAAAAAAAATACCCAAAGAACCTTGATTTTTAAGGGCTTTTAACATCGGAATTGTTAACGAGTTATTAACATGAAAATGAGGGCGATAAATTGAATTTGAAACCAACAAAAAAGGGAGCCCTTAAGCTCCCTTTTATTTCCGAATTGATTGATTAGAACGCATAACTGATTCCGGCCAGTGCATTAAAACTTTGCACCGGGTAGCCAAACCAGCGTTCGTATTGTTGGAAACCAAAGTTATTGAGTTGGGCAAATACCGAGAATTTGTTTGTAAGCTGGTAATTGCCTTTTAAATTAAGATCGAAAGCAGGATCAAGGGTGTACGATTTTCGTATGGGAAGATCTTCGGGAATCAAACTTCCGGATTCTTCAATAATCAATGCTTTTCTGTCGCCAATCAAATAAATGTCGGCAGAAACACTCAGTTGTTCCGTCACTTTGTAGCCTAAGGCAATAGTTGCGTCCCATGTAGGAAGGTTCCAGGCTTCTTCCTGCTTGTCCATTTTGTAGCTGTAATAATTCACCGAAAGCGACAGGTCCATTTTCTTTGAAGATGCGTACAGGATTTCGGCATTCAACTTTAAACGGTTCATATCGTCGTATAAAACATCAAAAGTGTTGTCGGCAATTAAGGGAGCCGGATTGTATGCTGCATCGAAATAGTAATTTTCATTCAAAAAATACAGCGGTTTGTCGGTATTGATCGCATATTCTCCCGAAATTTTATAGGTGGTTCTTTTCGACATTTTTCCGTCGAAACCACCATAAAATCTGAACTGCTGCATCGAATTTTTCAGGTGATGATCAGGATTAACAAATGGATTCTCGTAAGCAATCTTCGAATAGTGATTGTGCTGAAATGCTCCGTCGATACCGGCATAAATTTTCAGAATCTCTTCCACCGGTGCCCAGTTGGCATTTATCCTTGGAGCCAGTTTGGCCTGTGTTTCTTCGTCGGTCTGTAAAATGAACCACGCATTTAATCCCAATGTCACGTTGGCTTTTTCGTCGCCAATGTACCAGGCCGGTTTGGCAAAAAGTATGGTTGAGGATGTTTTTCCGAATGCGGTATCTGCCGGGAGAGTGATGTTGCTAACCTGCGCGAATTCAACTCCGGCATCCAATAAACCTACACCCGAGGTCAATGGTCTTCTCATGTTGAAAGTGAGGTTGGCAAAATTCTCGCGTTGTTCGGTTTTTGTTCCGAAATAATAGTAGTCGAGCTGAAAGCCAAACTCTTCCTCATCCATTTCAGCTCCGGGATCATCCAAATCGATATGCACGCCACCTTTTGTAAAAGCCTGTTTTGTTCCAAAGTAGTTAATGCTTTGTTCATCTTCCAGCAGCGGGGCGGGAACCGGATCTTCCGGATAACCGTAGTAATTGAATACATCATGGTTCAGGGTTAGATCAACTGAAAGTATCGATTGTTGAACCGTGTGTTTCAGAAACAATTCCACTTCGTTATTCATGAATGGGGCATCAACTTTATCGCCACCCTTCAGTTTTACATCGCCAAACGACGACAGATGCATGGCATGGATCCCAAATACCGTATTTTTCGAATTCAGGTTATTAAAGAATATTTCGCCGTAGGGTTTGTAGTAGGTTCCAAGTCCGGCACGCACCAGACCGTATCCTTTTTGGATGGGGGGCGTGGTTTCAATGGTTGCTGCTTTAAGCGGTGTAACTGAAAAAGTGCTAAAAACAGGTTGGCTTTTTATGTTATAATTGAAAGTCGGTTTATCAGCTTCTTCCTCGTCAATTTCAGGCATGCTGTTCAGTTTGTTGGCATCCGAAATTGTTGGAGTGTAAGCTTTGGTAACTTCCACCTCGCGCTTTAACGTATCCTGTTTTACCTGAGCCTGACTCACCAGTCCGGCGATCAGAAAAGTAATTAGAAAGATGTATTTTGCTTGTTTCTGCATTGCTCTCCGAATTTAATTTTGTTTGATTTCCATTTGAAATGCGCTGTCTTTGGCATTCTGTTGCTGCTGCGCTTCTTTTTCAAGGATGATATTTAAGCGACGGTTGGCTTCTTCGATAATTCCGTCGTTCTCGTCGTTATAGTTATCTGCGAGGCTTTTTAGCGTGTGTTTGGCCTGAAACTGGTCGCCGTTATCTTCATAGATGCTTGCCAGCAACAGGAATGATTTTCCGAGCCAGAAAGTATAAGGCGTTCCTTTGTCAACAAAGTCGATGATTTCCTGCTCTGCTTTTTCTTTCCGCTTGTCTTTGTAGTAGATTTCAGCCAGCAGGTACTTCGCTTCGGCGCCTTGCTCGAGTTTAGTGTCGTTTGACACATCTTTTAACGGATCGATGGCAGAACTAAGGTTACCCAGTTCGTAATTCGATTTCCCGATGGTATAATCGGCTTCGTATTTTAATGCGTCGTTGGTAATGTCGAATTTCTTCACCTTTTTCGCGGCTTCAATGGCTTTGTTGTATTCTTTTGCGAGCATGTGGCAACGCATTTGGCCGGTATTGGCTTTCAATACGTTCCATTTGTTGTTGGCGAGAGTCTCGAGGCGGTTAAACATGCTCAACGCTTCCGGATAATTTTCGGCACTGAATTGCATTTCCGAAGCTTTTGACAGCGCCGGTTCGCTAAATACATTGTCGGGCTGACTGGCCACGTAGGTATAATGTTCGTTGGCCTGCTGGTATTCGCCTTCTTTGTAAAGTATTTCGCCCAGGTAAAAATGCGCATTTACCGCATAGCTGCCGTTCGGGAATTGCCTCAGGTATTGTTCCAACTGGCTTTTAGCACCGGCATCGCCCGACATGTAAACACGCTCGGCTGCCTGGTAGGTCAGCTGGTCCTGTTCCGAAGCACTTACATTTGCAGCACTTCCTCCAAGTTTTCGTACATAGGCAAAATAGGCGTTCACATTATTCAGCTCAACATAGCAGTTTTTAATTCCTGAAAGCGCAGATTCTGCTTCGGGAGTTCCTTTGTAATTCTCTGCTACTTCTTTGTATTGTTTCAGAGCGGCATTGAAATCGCCATTGTTGTAGCTGACCAATCCAAGTTGCAGCAGTGCTTTTCGGTAAAAAGTACTGCCCGGATAATTGCTTACTATTTGCTGGTATTGTTGAACGGCGTCGTAGTTTTTGCCTACACGTTCGTAAGCTCGTCCAAGTTCATACAGCGCGTCATCGCGGTATTCCGATTGCTGAAAGTCAGTCAGCAGTTGATTCAGATCATCGATCTTATCCTGTTGTTTCCGCTGTAAACCTTCGCAAAATGCGATCTGAAGCAAGGCATAATCAGCTTCGTACATTTTCATGTTGTACGCCTCGCGGTAATTTTCAACTGCCCGGTCGTAATTGGCGTTCAGGAAATAGTAATCGCCAATTCGATTATGAGCATCGGCAACTTTGGGAGTGCGCGTCCCACGTGCACTGCTCACATATTTTTTGAAATGATTGACAGCAGTTTCACGGTTGTCCATTTTCAGGTAGGCATATCCCAGGTTGTAATCCGAACTGCCTGCTTCTTCAACAGACGATGCACCTTTTGTTTGCTGAAAGCGGTTGTATGAAATAATGGCGTCGTTAAAATCGCCAACGCGGTACAAAGCTTCCGATTTCCAGTACATGGCGCGCGCATTCAATTCCTGACTGTATTTGCCGTTGTCCATCGACTGGTCGAAATACTCGATGGCTTGCTCGTAATTCGCATTGTTGAACAATTCGAGCCCGCGGTAAAAAGTTACCCGCTGGTAAGCTTTTAGCACATCCGGTGTTTTGTTCTGTATTTTTTCGATCGATTCGATGGCGTCCTTGTAGTTGCGGGTCACCATGTATACATCAACCAGAATTTTATAGGCTTCCGCATTTCTGTCAGAGTTTGGATAGAGGCTGATATAACGGTCGAATGCTTTTATCGTTTCGTTAAAAGGCGAATAGGAAAGTTCGTAAGTCAGTTTGGCATAACTGAACAGTGCGTCTTCTTTAATCGCCGGGTTAAAATCGAACTCAGCTGCAGCATTAAACGCCGTTTTAGCACGTTCTTTTTCATTCAGCTTTACCAAGCAATCTGCCAGGTGATACAAGGCATTTTGCGTCAATTCATCTTCGCCTGTTGAAGCTTGTTCGAGCAAAGGTGCTGCTTTGTCATACTGGCCGTCGTGGTAATAGCAAAAACCAAGAATGTAATTTTCTTCGCGCGTTTTGGGCCCCGAAGTTTCAAAATAAGTTTCCAGGTAAGGAATGGCTTTGCTGTATTCTTTCAGGTGAAAATAGGAGTCGCCAACAATCCGAGACAGTTCAACTTTCTGGTCCTCCTGTACATCATTAATGATCGATGTGGTATAATTTACTACCTGATCGTATTTGCCTTGTTTGTAGTAAATGTGGCTCACATAAATCGGAATCACCTGCGAATAAGCCGGATCGTTGTTCATCTGCGTAAATCCCTGCAATGCTGCTTCGTAGTTTTCATTCAGGTATTGAATGTGTGCCCAGTAATACGTTGCCGGTTTGCTGTACAGGTTATTGCTGTTCCGGATAGCCTCGAAATCAGACAAAGCAGCATCAACGAAATCCTGCATCAGGTTGGCGTATCCTCTTTTGTATTGCAATTCAACCTGATCGTCATCAGACAATCCTGCCGGATCAACATTGGCAAAACTGCGCAAGACACGCAAGTATTGCTGTTTATCAAACTGATTCTTTCCGATATTAAACCAGGCATCGTTAATGTATTGGCTTTCGGGATATGTTTCGATAAAACTTTCGAGTAACTTATCGCCCGAACGATAGCCTGCATTTAGCGCCGATGCGGCACGAAAATATTCTGCTTCGGAATAGATTTCCGACTTTTTCTCAACGTCTTTTCTGATTTTTTCAAACTCACGAAACGCCGAAATGTACTTTTTGTGCTGGTATAATTCTTTGGCAACGTCCATCTTTTTCTGAATATTGTCGTAATACGCCGTTTCCTGGGCGTTTATCTGAATATGAAAAAGAGTGATTATGGCCACCAGAATGCTGAAACGCTTTGTCTTCATGCCTTTAATGTCTCGTTTTTAATGAATTAACTGCCAATCATTAATTCTTTCTGAATCGTTATTATTAGATTTCTAAAATAGCTAATATCGCTTTGCCGAATGGTTTCTACTTCCTGTAATTCTTAACATGAAACTGTTGATTTCTTCTGTTTATTATATCGGCGATTAATTATTTTACCTTTAATTTGAAAAGCTAATTACTACAAATGGACAGGAAAAAAGTTATAAAGTTGTCAAATGCATCGGTTTATCAGCGCGAAAACCTGATTATATCAGCCATCGATATCGAAATTTTTGAGGGCGAATTTATTTATGTGATCGGGAAGGTGGGGACCGGCAAAACCAGCCTAATTAAAACCTTGCATGCTGAATTACCTTTAGCCGACGGAAAAGGGGAAGTTCTTGGATTCCAGTTGGAAAGCATTAAGGACCGAGATATTCCGCTGCTGAGACGGAAAATGGGCGTTGTATTTCAGGATTTTCGCTTACTGAGCGACCGGAACATAAAAGCTAACCTTTCGTTTGTGCTGGAGGCAACGGGCTGGAAACGAAAAGATGAAATTGAAGCACGCGTAAACGAAGTTCTGCAAGTAGTTGGCATGACGGAGAAAAAGGATAAAATGCCACATGAACTGAGCGGGGGAGAGCAGCAGCGCATTGTAATTGCCCGCGCCATTCTTAACGATCCCGAAATCATTTTAGCTGATGAACCAACCGGTAATCTCGATCCTGAAACTTCGGAGGAAATTCTCGATCTGTTTATCCGACTTAACAAAGAGGGGAAAACCGTACTGATGGCAACGCATGATTATGCAGTAATTGCCAAACATCCGGCACGAACACTGATTTGCGCCGCCGGCAAACTTTCTGATTCGGAACAAAATAAATCGATGATCGAGTTTGAGGATTTATTGGAATCAAATGTTTAAACCGGCAATTTCAAGTAAAACATCCAATTCTTTATCTGTCAGACCTTCTTTTGCCGATTTATCAAAGACTGAAAGAAGAAAAACCGATGATGCAACAATTTTTACACAGGTTATTACCCTGCTACCACAACTTTTGCCTTTTCCTTTTGATGTTATTGCCATTCTGATTTTATAACAATCTTTTCCTAATGCTGTGCCCGTTTGTGGGTTTTGTTCTAAAAGTTGAATTAGTTGAAGCAAGTCGCTTTTGAATGAAGGATATTTTTTTACCAGACTTTTTGCTTCTTTTTTGAAATTGGAAGTAACAAGTACTTTAAAGTTCTTCGATGAAATCTTTTGCATCTTGAAGGTATTTGTCTCCACCGAGATGTTCTTCAACTTCATCAAGGGCGTTGTTGAGCCCGTCAACATATTCCATATGTCGTGGCGATAACTTTTTTACTTTTTTAATTCCCAGGTTTTTCAATAATTCCAGGAAAAAGTTGAATTTACTATCTGGTATTTCAAGGACTATTCGTTGCATAATTTATAGCATATAAAACAAAAATAACTCAATTTGAGTTTAATCTCAATGAATTGTCTTACAAAAGTTTGCTGAAAATTTCCTGAAGTACTTTTTCTTCATTCTCCCAGACCAGTTCTTTTGAAGCCGATTTCAGGTTTTCCTTCCACAGTTTTCTTTTTGCGTTATTTGTAAGCGCTTCCTGTATTTTTTCTGCAAGGATTTTCGGATCAAGTGAATCGGTAATTTCTCCAATATTATATTGCTTTACAATGGCTGCCATTTCGGGGAGGTTGGTCACCAACACCGGTACCTGCGCCTGGATGTAGTCGAACAATTTATTGGGCAACGCAAAGCGATAATTTAATCCAAGATCTTCCTCGATCGATAAACCGAGATCAGCAGTTGCAGTTATTTTCGAGAGTTCTTCAAGTGGCAATCGGCCGGTAAATTCAACTTTATTTTGCAGCTTTTCCTGTTCAACCAAATCGTGAAGTTGTTGCCTGATATCGCCGTCGCCGGCAATAACCAGCTTTGCACCGTCAAGAAAGTGCATGGCTTTAATGGCCTGCTCCAAACCACGGCCAATATTCAAAGCTCCCTGGTAAAGAATTATTTTTTCACCCGATTGTTTTTCTACTGGCTTAAAATCCCGTTTTTGCGGAAGATTCCGTACCACTTTAAAATTGGTGCCGTATTGTTTGTTGTATACATCGGCGATCGACTGACAAACCGTATAGGCGTGTTTAACTTTTGGCAGCATTCTGCTTTCCAGTCCTTGCCAGATCTTCTGAATTTTTGGACGGTGTATCAACTCCGGAACTTCTGTAAAATACTCGTGACTGTCGTATACCAGTGGCTTGTTTCGGAGTTTGGCAGCGATGAAATTTCCAGCTAGCGAATCAAGGTCATTCGAAAGTAAAATATCGCATTTCGCAAAGAGCAGGTAAAGAAAAAGCCGGAAGTTGAACTCAGTATAAAAACAAGGCCCTTTTTTGAAAATCAAACGCATTCGTTTGGTGGAATAGTCCCGGCTTACCGGCAAACTATGTGGTAATTTACGGCCAAGCAGCATTACATCGAAATCCATCGAAAGCAGGGTGGTACAAACTTTATGCACACGATTATCCGAAACCAGGTCGTTGGTTACTGAGACAATGATTTTCTTTTTGGCTGTTTTCAATGTGAGCGACATTTTCGGTTTGTAAATATAGAACTTTTACCGGGGCGAAATATTTTGTCGCGGTAGTTTTAGTGGCGACTACTCTTAAGATTTCGTCTATCTTTGCGCAAAACTTTTTTTCATGATCCGTTTTTCAGAAAACTACTCGCTAAAGGCACACAATACTTTTGGTGTAGATGCCAAAGCCAAATTTTATTTCGAATTTACCGATCCGGCAGATCTGCAGATTTTCCTTAACGAAAACCAAAGTTGGAAAGAAGAAAGGCTGATTGTTTTGGGCGAGGGGAGTAATATACTGTTTCTGAACGATTTTGACGGACTGGTGATTCACCCGAACGTGCCGGGAATAAAAACAGTAGATGAAGACCGTAACAATTACTGGGTTGAAGTGGGAGCCGGCGAAGTTTGGGACGAATTCGTGGATTTCGCAGTAACCTATAACCTCGGAGGAATCGAAAACCTGTCTCTAATTCCGGGAACTGTAGGAGCAGCGCCGGTGCAAAATATTGGTGCTTACGGCCAGGAAGTTTGTGCGGTTGTGGAAAAAGTAAAAGGCTACGACCTGGAAAAGCAGCAACTGAGCGAATATACCGTTGATGAATGCCGCTTTGCCTATCGCGACAGCATTTTTAAAAGTTACCTCAAGAACAAATTCATCATTACTTCGGTAGTTTTTCGCCTGGAAAAATTTCCTGAGTTCAATCTGAAATATGGTCAGCTGGAAGAGAAGGTAAAAGCAAAAGGCGATCCTACGCTCCAGTCGATCCGCGAGGCTGTTATTGAAATCCGTTCATCAAAATTACCCGATGTAAAAGAGCTGGGCAGTGCCGGCAGTTTCTTTAAAAATCCGGTAGTTGACGAAGGTCTGTCAGAAAGTCTCAAATTGAACTATGAAACGGTTCCGGTTTACGCAGCGCAGGGCGGAAAGGCAAAACTGGCTGCCGGTTGGCTGATTGAGCAAGCGGGCTGGAAAGGCGTTCGCGAAGGAGCAGTTGGTGTACACAAAGATCAGGCGCTCGTAATTGTAAACTACGGTGGAGCCACCGGGAAAGAGGTGTGGGATTTCTCAGAAAAAATCAAACAATCCGTTTTCGAAAAATTCGGAGTTGAACTTGAAAGAGAAGTCAATTGCATCTAGTCATTCCTGCGAAAGCAGGACTCTCACTGTAAATCGCACCTGTTGGAAAGAATGCTAGAATTCTAAGCGGGAAATCTTATTTGTAAATTTTATTTTCGTCCAAAGCCGCACGATATTTAGCAGCGTTTCGGTTGTGCTCAGCCAACGTTGCAGCAAAGTTGTGGTAACCCGAAAAATCCTCTTTGGCGCACATATAAAGATAATTGTTCTTTTCGTGATTCAATACAGCATCAATTGCCAAAATTGAAGGAAATGAAATTGGTCCCGGAGGCAATCCTGCGTATTTGTAAGTGTTGTAAGGCGAATCAATTTCAAGGTGTTTGTTCAGCACCCGCTTAATTCCAAAATCGCCAAGTGCATATTTCACGGTTGGGTCGGCCTGTAACGGAATTCCTTTATGCAGCCGGTTGATATACAATCCTGCAACTGTTTTCAGCTCATCGTTTTTTGCAATTTCCTGCTCAACGATCGATGCCAGAATTGTAACTTCCACAGGGCTGAGATTGATCTGTTCAGCTTTTGCTTTTCGCTCGTCGTTCCAAAAACGGTGGTATTCCTGGTTCATACGTTCGGCGAACTCAGGAGCTTCGCTCGTCCAGTACATTTCATAGGTGTTCGGGATAAACATCGTTCGGTAGGTTTCGGGATTAAATCCCCACTCCTCAATTTGTTCGGTATCTGAAAACAATTCGATTATTGATGTTGAATCGGCCCAAATGTACTTGCTCACTTTCCCGGCCAGGTCTTCGTTTAAACGAACGTTATTAAAAGTAACATCAACCGGATCCTGGGCGCGGCTGCGCAGTTTATTCACGAGCGCGTTGGTGGTCATGCCTTGCTGAAGTTCGTAACGTCCGGGCTTTATTTTATCCCGAAAATCCTTCTTTTTCGATACCCACTTAAAGGCTTTATAGTTTTCCAGTACTTCGTCTTCCTCGAACTGCCTGATCAGGTCGTCGAAAGAAGTGCTGTCTTTTATTAGAAGTACATAATCCGACCGAACGTTGCCATCAAAAATATAGTGGTACAACTGGTAAGCACGCGCACCAATCAGAATAAATGCCAGGGCAAATACAATAATTATAAGCTTTCCGACACGCGGAAAAGTCATAGCTCTGTTCTTTTGATCAATCGACATAAAACGAAATTTAAACGGATGTCAAAGATAAAATTCTTTCACGAAGGATGGATAAAAATTAACCATGTATATAATTTCAACTATCTAAAATGAAAAAGCTGAAATAGATTCCTCTCCGTCGGTTGACGGATCGGAATGACAAGGTTTTTGGTGTATTTGCTGGTGGTATGGGTATTTTGGCCACAAATTCTCGTGGCCAAAATACCCACACCACCAGCTCTGTAATACATAACTCATTGTCATTCTGAGCGGAATGAAATGGAGCGAAAGAATCTCATTCATCTTCACCAATCCTTCTACCCACCTAACATTCACTTAACTCAAATTCTAAATAAGCTGCTTCGTATTTCTGAGCAGTTGTTTTAAGCTTAAATTCACTAATTTTGGACGAAATTCAGAAAAATCAAAAAAAATCATGCTACAAGTAAATCTTGCAAAAGATATCTATTACCTGGGTTTTAACGACCGCAGAACCCATTTATTCGAGAACATCTGGCCGATTCCACATGGCGTTTCGTACAACAGCTACCTGATTGTTGATGAGAAGGTTGCCTTGGTTGACACGGTTGAACGCGCATTTATCGATGACTATTTGGATGAAATAGAGTTGATTATTGGTGACCGGGATGTGGATTACCTGATCATCAATCACATGGAGCCCGATCACTCGGGAGCTTTGAAGGCCATTGTTCACCGTTACCCGAATATTACGCTTGTAGGTAACAAAAAGACTTTTGGTTTTGTGGAGGCTTACTACATGAATCCTACAAACGTGCTGGAAGTTCATGATGATTTTGTTCTTGAGCTGGGTAAGCATCGTTTGCAGTTTCAGATGATCCCGATGGTACACTGGCCCGAAACAATGGTCACCTACGAAGAAACCAATAAGATCCTGTTCTCGGGTGATGCCTTTGGCAGTTATGGTACACTCGATGGGGGTATTTTTGATGATGAGATCAACCTCGATTTTTACGAGGTTGAAGTAATGCGTTACTTTACAAATATTGTAGGAAAGTACTGCCCGCATACGCAACGTGCCATTAAAAAGCTTGCTCCGCTCGATATCAAAATGATCGCAGCAACACACGGCCCGGTTTGGCGTACCGATCTCAACTGGATTCTTACCCGTTATAACAAATGGAGCTCATACGATCTCGATTGTGGCGTGGTTATCGTTTACGGTTCGATGTATGGCAACACTAAAAAGATGGCTGAAACCATTGCCCGTCAACTGGCAGTGCGCGGAATTAAAAACATCCGTGTGTATGATGCATCAAAAACACACGCATCGTACATCATCAACGATATTTTCAAATACAAAGGATTTATTGTGGGTAGTGCCGCATACAATAATGCCATGTTCCCGAATGTGGAAACTTTGCTGACCACGGTGGAACACATGGCGCCTAAAAACCATTACCTGGGTATTTTTGGAAATTATTCGTGGAATGGCGGTGGAGTAAAAAACCTGAAGACGTTTGCCGAGAAGATCAAGTGGGAAATGGTTTACGAACCTATCGAGGAAAAGGGAAATATGAAGCTTGTTACCCGGGATGAGCTCATCAAATTAGCAGACGCTATGGCCGATAAACTGTTAATCGATCAAAAAGAAGAATAAAGATTTGTAGAATATTTACTAAAGCCACCGATGAATCATCGGTGGCTTTTTTTGTGATTATTTCTTGTACAAGCTGGCGAACGCTTCAACGCCTTTAAATTGTTTTTCATCCAGCACTAGTTCTGGTGGTGCGGCGGTTAGGCCGGTTATTTCGGTAAAGCGCGACCAGTCATCTATTGCTCCTTCAGTATTACCTCTTTCGTAGCGACAAATACCTCTTAAATAAAGTGTACTCCCATCGTAGGGCATGTAATTCAAAACTTCAGTAAAGTTTCGTTCAGCTTTTTTCAGGTTTTGATCAACAAACATTTGCTGGCTAGCCTTTTCATAGTGCTTCTCTGCCTGGTTTATAAAGTGTTCCTGTGTTTCCACATTACCTGTTTTATGTGAGAAACATAAACTTATCTCTGGATAACATTCACCAAATTCGTCACCTTTTATTGCGGGTTTCCACATTCCGCTGGTCGATTCTATGGCCCGTGCAATGGCATTATCAATCTGGACACAAACACTGTTGACAAACCTGATGTCTTTCACTTCTCCTGTTTCGGTAACGGTAAATTTTACTACTTCCGTACCTTCGTAATTCACTGCCGATAATTTGTTATCCTCACTTATCGAACTGCGTAAAAATTGCATAAACAAATCAGCACTTTGATCCGTGTTTGCGATGTACTGGGTACCGGTAAATTGGGCTGGGATTACATCCATCCTTTCCAGTGTCCGCGACATTTTTTCCTGAGCATTACCTGCTAATGTGAGTCCAATAGCAATTAGCATTACTAAAATAGTTTTCATGGCTTATGATTTTAATTGTTACTAATAGTAGCGCAATTTCACAAAGAATGGAGGAAAAGACCTGTAGTAAAATTACATCGACAATCATAGCAGGACATAGCAATTATGTGCGAAATGTTTCAACTATGTTGCATTTATTTCAATTATGTTTTAGTGGGAAGTAGTGTTGCAATTCAAGCGTCAAAATCCCATTCTAAAGCCTGTTCTATCATCGAAAAGTTCAATCTCTGGGTTTTTATCAAACGTTTATTGTGACTGGATTAAAAATGGAATAGGAAATGAGCTACAATTGAATTTTTACTACTTTTATCATTCAACATAAAAATACTTAACCAAATGAATCTTTCCCGACGTAATTTTCTTTTAAAATCAACATCAGGTGCTGCGGCAGTTGCGAGTATTCCGGCCATTGTATCAAGTTGTATCAGTAAAGAAGCGGGAAGTGCTGCGGCTTCTATATTTGAAACAGGCGACACTATTTTGTTTCAGGGCGATTCGATTACCGACGCCGGTCGCGAGAAAACAAAGGAGTTACCAAATAATGGTTCTTCGTTTGGTGGAGGATATGCATTTTTGGCTGCCTCAAATTTACTAAACGCCATGCCCGAAAAAGGGCTCACCATCTACAACCGTGGAATTAGCGGAAATAAAGTTTATCAGCTTGCTGATCGTTGGGATAAAGATTGTTTGGATTTAAAACCGAATGTGTTGAGTATTTTGATTGGTGTAAATGATTACTGGCACAAACGAAACGGTAATTACGACGGTACGGTTGAAATTTATGAAAACGACTACACCAAATTGCTGGAGCGTACTAAAAAGGCTTTGCCGGATGTAAAACTGGTGCTTTGCGAACCATTTTATGTGCTGGAAACAAGGGCGGTAGACCAAACGTGGATTGAGCCAATGCAGCAATACCAGGCTGCTGCAAAACGTGTTTCTGAAGCCTTTGATACTTTGTGGGTGCCTTTCCAGGCTGTTTACGATGAAGCCATAAAACATGCTCCGGGAACATACTGGACTGGTGATGGCGTTCACCCATCGATGGCAGGCGCACAATTAATGGCTGAAGCCTGGCTGAAAGTGGTGCTTTAATTATTGCAACGGTTGTAATATGGCCCGTTTGTACAAAATTGTTTGTACAACTCCGCGCATAAACATAAACAGTATCATTCCGAGCCAAAGGGCGTGGTTTCCTAATATTGGATTCAGGAAGTAGTAAACCGGTGCAAAAAACACGAATGTGGAAATCAACAAGGTGTTGCGCATGGCTTTTGAGGCGGTCGCGCCAATGTAAATTCCATCCCAGATAAACGAAGCAAAGCTGGCCACAGGAACCAGGATCACCCAGGGAAGAAAGGCCTGTGCACCTTCGATGACCTCGGTTTGTGAAGTAAGAACTTTTAATATCAGGTTTACACCGGGCAGATAGGTTAAAGTAAAAACAATGGCCAGACCGAAACCCCATACAAACAGGAGTTTTACCACTTTCTTCAAATTCGGGATATTACCGGCACCAATGTATTTGCCAACGAGTGCCTCGCCGGCATAAGCAAAACCATCGATAAAAAAGGAGAAGAACAACAATAACTGGATCAACAGTGAATTGACTGCCAGAATGGTGTCGTTCATACTTGCTGATTTCGAAGTGAAAAAAGTGAAAACAAGAATGATACAAAACGTTCGAATAAATATATCGGTGTTCACTTTAAAAAACTGGACCAGCAGATGAACATCTAAAATTGCCTTTTTCGAAATAGCCTTGATCAGGTGCCTGTATCTTTTATTAAAAAGTATTAGCGCAGTGGCCAGTCCAACATATTGCGATATAGCCGTTCCCAAAGCCACGCCATTTGAATTCATTTTAAGCGCAAAAACAAAGAAGACACTGAGAATAATGTTGACAACATTCACCAAAATAGCTATGATCATTGGATAGCGGGCGTTTTGCATGCCCAGGAACCAGCCGCTGAAAACAAATAAACTTAATGCAGCCGGTGCCGCCCATATCCGAATTCCGAAATAACTTTTTGCCAGGGCTTCCACATCAGCACTTCCACCAATAACTTTAAAACTTGCCCAGGCAATCGGCGCTTGCAAACTCAGAATTAACAGGCTGGCAAAAGCAACAACCAGTAAGGCCCTTGCCAGGATATTGACGCTTTTGGAGCCATCTTTTTCACCATAAGCCTGTGCTGTAAAACCCGAGGTACTCATGCGCAAAAAACTAAATCCCCAGTAAATAAAATTGAATAGTACTCCACCCAGGGCAATTGCACCAATGTACACTTCCGAATCGAGGTGACCCATAAGCGCCAGGTCAACCAGTCCGAGCAGGGGAACAGTAATGTTGCTTACAATATTGGGTAAGGCTAGTTTTAGGATATTTCGATTCATGTACTTCGATGCTGAAGCCACAAAAGTATAAGTTTTATACGGCTGAAACAGTATTATTTAATAATTCTATGAACAATAAAAGATATTGATGTGTTTTAATGGTCAGAAGATTTGGAATAGTTCTAAATAGCGTTTAATTTTGAATGCAGAAAAAAACATATTTTAATCTTTAAAAACAATAAAATGTCATTTGAATTAGTAAAATTAGGATATAATTACGACGCATTAGAACCTCACATCGATGCACGAACAATGGAAATTCACCATACAAAGCATCATGCGGGATATACCAATAATTTGAACGGAGCAGTTGAAGGAACAGAACTGGCAGGCAAAAGCATTGAAGAATTGCTGGCAGGTGTTTCAGGTTTATCAACTGCAGTAAGAAATAACGGAGGAGGTTTTTACAACCACAATTTGTACTGGAGTGTTATTGCTCCGGGTGGTGCACCTGCTCCCGAAGGAGTTTTGCTCGATGCAATTAAAGACTCTTTCGAATCAGTAGAAAAATTCCAGGAGGCCTTCTCTAAGGCAGCTTTGACTCGCTTTGGGTCAGGTTGGGCATGGTTGGTTCTTCAAAATAATAAACTGGTGGTTTCGTCTACGCCCAATCAGGATAATCCGCTGATGGATGTGGCCGAAGTACAGGGAACCCCGATTCTCGGGATTGATGTATGGGAACATGCATATTACCTGAACTATCAAAACAGACGTCCGGATTATGTGAATGCATTCTGGAATCTCATCAACTGGGATGAAGTCGCCAGGCGGTTTAAAGGTTAGTTGATTTTTGGTTTTTTCCCCGGAGCAGAGGCTCCGGGGTTTTTATTTTAAAAAAAGGCAACTTTCTCTTTTCTCTCCAACCTCGAAAACGATTTGTTAAATTCTGATTTCAAACATTTTAGTTGCGAACTCTGAATTCCTTCGGCATAGACACGTATAATTTTTACAAGTATTCCGTCAACCATAATATCTCCCTGAACGGCATCCATAAGTCCGCAATTACTGTTATTTCTCAATCGTTGAAGCGTCAACTCGAACTGCTGGTTATTGAATTGCTCATCGCAGAAAATATAGCCTTTATTTCGCTCTTCGTTGTCGAAAAATATTCCGGGTTCAACTTCGTACATTTCAAAAAATTTCTGTACCCTCGAAACCGATTTCCCTTCGTACTGAATTTTAGGCATAAATTCCATCCCAAAATCTTTCAGGCAATTCTGTAAGTATTGCAAGCGTTCGTAATTTGGAAAATGCTTCAGGCGAATGGCAGGATATTGCTTTCCTTTGTACTCGAGGTAAGCGCTTGCAAAATTTATCTGGTCCTGCCAGCAATCAGAAATCTGGTTAACAAGTGCAAGAAATTCTTCAAGAAAATAGAATTTCCGGGTTAGCAAGAATAACGAATTCGGTTTCGGAACCTGTGGCACCTGCCCGTAATAATGTGCGTAAGGATGTGTAGCTTCCAGTACAGTAGTATTGGGCAGTATGTTCTTTTCGAGCGGCATCAGCAACTCTTCCTTATAAATGGAGCCTGCTACTTTGATAATTTTTTTCATCTGTTTGAATTTTAAATTGTTTAAGGCATCAGTTGGAATTCACATGTCCGTCAACTGACGGATAATTATCTCAATTGGAGAGAATTCCATTCTCATGCTCATTTCATGGTGACGTATTAATCGATTATGGTTTCAATTACAAAACGGAAGCACTGATGCGGATGTTTCACACAAAGCCCTTAAAATGAAGCAACAGGGCATATTTAGAAGCAGATTAAATAACCGTAAGTGAGCAATTTTAACCTGAACATAAGATTATATTGTGAAGGGTTTTTAGTAATATTGGTTTTCATAATGTAAATCAAAAATCAATTCATTAACAAATTCACTTTTTCATGAAAAAAACTGCTGTAATTATTACTCTTTTATGTGCTTCTGCATTTTCTTTTGCTCAAACCGAGGCAGAGAAAGGTCTTGAGGCACTTACGATGGAATCGATAAAGAGCCAGCTTGGCTTTTTAGCTTCTGATTGGACCGAAGGGCGTGCTGTTGGAACCAAGGGCGCCTATATGGCAGCTGATTACATTGCGGCTATGATGGAACTTTATGGTGTTGAACCGTTTGGCGACGAAGTATATTCCCGTCCAACCCGCCAGGAAATGATGGCCGGAATACGTCCCACGGCCTCGAAAACCTTCTATCAGAATTTTAGCCTGCTGCAATACGAGCCTGGCGACGAGCAAAAATTCTCTGTTGTAACCAGTAGCCCGGGAAGCGAAAGCGCGGTAGATTTTGCTTATCAAAGTGATTTTAGCGTGAACACCGGAACTGTAGGCCAGTCAGCTCAGGCAGGTTTAGTCTTTGTGGGTTATGGCTTTAAGAATGAAGACGAAGGTTACGATGATCTGGCAAAAATCGACCTGAAAGGAAAAATCGCCGTTGTTTTAAGAGGATATCCGGGACATCAGGATACATCGTCGGTTGGATATGAAAAGTTCACTCTGGAAGACCGGCGTGCAATGTATCGTATAGAGCGGGACAAAATGGATCGCCTGGCTGATGCTGGTGTTATTGCCGTTATTCAAATTATACCGGATTATGATCCAAGTATGAGCTGGTCGAAAAACCAGATCTACCCGGTTAAAGGTGCCTATTATGAAGCTGATCAACCACTTAGTTCGTATTATACCAACAGAATGGCTATGCCGGGTAAAGAACTTGGGGGTAGCATCCCTTCTTTTATGGTAACTCCTCGTGTGGTTAATGCCATCATTTCCGGAACCGGTATCGATTTCGAAGCTTTCGAAAAAGAAGTTGCAAACGACCTGAAACCTCAGTCGCAGGTTTTGAACGGTAAATCAGTGGCTTTTAAAACTTCAGTTAATTCCGAGATCGTTAAAGCCCGCAATGTGGTTGGAATGATTGAAGGCGAAAAGAAAGATGAATTTATTGTGGTTGGCGGACACTACGATCACCTTGGAAAACACGATGGTTGGATATGGAATGGCGCCGATGATAACGCTTCCGGAACAGTTGGTGTGCTGTCGATTGCCAAAGCTTTTAAAGCTACCGGTAAGAAACCGGAACGCTCGATTATTTTCGCCGCCTGGACAGGCGAGGAAAAAGGTTTGTATGGCTCGAAATACTTTGTTGAACAAGCCAAAGAAAAAGATATGAACGTGGTGTTAAACCTGAACTACGACATGATTGCGAGAGATACTGAACAGGATACGGCTAAAAATATGGCAAGAATGGTTTATACCGAGGCCAATTACAACATTGAAGAAGCCACCAAAAAATATGTTGAAGACTACGATATCAATCTCGATTTAACTTATAGCCCGTCGGAAAAGCCGGGTGGGGGAAGCGATCATGCGCCTTTCGCCGAGGCCGGTATTCCGGTTTTCTATTACATGGCAGCCATGCATCCCGATTACCACCAGCCTTCGGATGAGCTGAGTAAAATAAACTGGGACAAAATGCTGAACATCATTAAAATTGGCTTCCTGAGTACCTGGGAATTTGCCAATACCGATGACTGGACACGTACAAAAGTACAACCCGAATAAAACTAAACTATCCGATATATTTAGTCAAAAGAGCCGGTGCAGTTTGTGCCGGTTCTTTTTTTTTGTCGTAAACGAAATTTTCATTCACTTTTTCTATTGAATTGCTATATTTGATTGATACTAACAAAAACCATCTTATGAAAAAGTTACAGCTGCTCGTTGCACTCGTGCTAACCTTCACTACAGTATTTTCCCAGGATGAAGAACTAACCAAAACAGGCTGGAATTTTGGCGCTCTGCCAACAATTACCTTCGATTCCGATCTTGGCTTTCAGTATGGCGGTTTAATAAACCTATACAATTACGGCGATGGTAGCCGATATCCGGAATACAACCACTCGCTGTATTTCGAAATTTCGAGGTTTACAAAAGGGAGCGGGATCAATCGTTTTTATTACGATTCAGATCAACTGATTGAAGGAATTCGAACTTCGCTCGATATCAGCTACCTGTCGGATAAAGCCTACGACTTCTTTGGTTTTAACGGCTACGATGCCGTGGTGAATATGGATTGGTTCGACGATGAATCGGCCGATTACCGCACCCGCATGTTTTATAAATACGATCGAAAATTATTTCGGTTTAAAGTTGATTTGAGTGGAAACCTGTCGGGTAAAAAGATCAAATGGCTGGCAGGAGCAAATATTCTGAATTTTAAGCTCGATTATGTGGATATCGATAAGTTGAACAAGGGAAAAAGTGATGAAGATAAATTACCTACACATGACCAGCAACCCGGATTGTACCAAAAATATCAGGAATGGGGCATCATCACTGAGGAAGAAGCCGATGGCGGATTTGTTCCCACCTTTAAAGGCGGTGTAGTTTACGACACCCGCGATAACGAACCAAATCCGATGAAAGGATTGTGGACAGAAGTCGTGCTGGTCGGTTCTCCCGAGTTCCTGGGAGGCGAGGACAATTTTTTAAAAATGAGTGTGATTCACCGCCAGTATTTTACCATCATTCCGAAGGATTTATCGTTTGCATATCGTTTGGCCTATCAAACAACGATTGCAGGCCACGCACCGTTCTATTATCAAACCCAAATGATCACTTCGATTTTAAAGGGCGCTACTTCCGAAGGTTTGGGGGGAGCCAGTTCGCTGCGCGGAGTACTGCGTAACCGTGTGGTTGGCGACGGCATCTTTCTTGGAAATGTGGAAGCTCGCTGGAAGTTTTCTCACTTTCAGTTCATCAATAACAATTTTTATTTAGGCCTGAATGCCTTTGCTGATTTCGGACGCGTGACCGGAAATATCAAATCATTTGAAAGTATTCCTGTTGGTGATCAGGATCGTGATGATTATTATGAATCGAATTCAGAAGGTATGCACTACTCATTTGGTGCCGGTCTGCGAATTGCAATGAATCAGAATTTTATCATTCGTTGCGATTATGGTATGGCCGCCGACGACCGAGATGGTACTTCCGGTATTTATATTGGTTTGAATTACCTGTTTTAGTTGATTGTTAAACTACTTTCAAATTTAATTTTTTGACAGTTCAACCGGGATGAAAAGTTATTTTTGTGCATATGCGCAAAAAGGTTTTTGTTTTCGATCTGGATTTTACGCTCTGGGATGCAGGTGGTACCTGGTGCGATGCCACCAATCCGCCATACAGCTGGCAGGGCGATCGTTTAACCGACCGGTCGAATCGTTGGATCAGGCTGTATCCCGAAGTGGAAGATATTCTGAAACAGCTGCAGGATAAGGGAAAATACATTGTGGCAGCTTCGCGAACCTACCGACCGGACTGGGCTCAGGATCTGCTTGACCTGTTTGATATTGATCGTTTCTTTCACCTCAAAGAAATTTACCCGGCCGATAAAACCAAACACTTCAGAAACATTCAACGGCATTTTGATCTGCCATATTCTGAAATGGTATTTTTCGACGATGAATACCGAAACATTGCTGATGTAAAAAATCTTGGTGTTGAAGCCGTATTTGTCGACTCCGGGATTAATAAACGGCTTGTGGAAGCTTTTTTCTAGTGCTTAAGTCAACAGTTCAAGCACATAAGGCCGAAATCATAATTTGTGGTTTAGCTGCACATTTTTATGATCAGTAAAAAACTTAGAGGCTTTTAGGCAATTTGAACCTAAAGCTTCAGTGTTTTTCTGAAAGCGCAGGATTTTGAATTCATTAAATTTGAAATACTAAACAATACAGAAGTTTGTGGATCACTCTCAATATAATTGGTTTTGTAAAAAGACGAATTTTATAATGGTTGCTTAGGTGCGATTATTAAATTCTGGACAATTAAAAAGGAGTGAAGGCTTTGCCAACACTCCTTTTTTCAATAATTAAACAGCAATTATAATGTAACAGACGTACTTACGTTTTTAGCTTTTCGCGATACGTATTCCAGTTTAACTTCGCCTTTTCCTTCAATAATAAATTCATATTCAGCCTTAGTTTTACCGGGAATAGCAAAAAACTGAATTTCAGGTTTTTCCTCTTTGTAGCTAACCTGATCGAGGCGGTAATCGCTTATTTTTCCGCCTGCTATCACTTTAGCACCGGTAACTTTCAGGTGATCCTGTGTATACAGTTTGTCTTTAAAAGCCTGTGCAGTCATGGTCGACAGTCCGTTTTTATTTTCTAAACGAACCCGAACACGTTTCAGGTTTTTACCCAGATCTTTTACTTCAAAAACATTCATTTCAACTTCGGGTGTTTCGCCTGCAGCAAGCAAAACCACTGCCGAATTACGGTGAACCAGTTCAGGAAGCATGAACGGGTGGGGAAGACGTGAACTCATTTTTACCCATCCGCCAATTTCTATTTCGCCATACACCGGGTGGTTAAATGGTTTCCAATCGTGGTATAATTCACCGAGTGCTACTTTATCGTTGAATTTCAACTGTTCGCGGTCGCGTTCAACACCACCGCCACGGTCTTCATTATATTTCGCTGCCTTTACTTCTTCAGAATAGGTTTCCTGCGAACGCATAAACAATTCGCCCACCAGTGAGTACGATCCGAAAACAAAGAAGAATTGCCCGTCGGTATCACCATAAGTCGGATACAAATCGTAGGATGGCATGTAAACATAACCGGGAGTAATTTTAATGGCTTCTTTTCCAATGGCGTCGTAGGCTGCAACATCTGACTGTGGCAGCATAACCGACTTTTCTGCAGGCGCACGTAACCACATTCCTCCATTGTTATGAAATGCAAAATTGACGATGATATTCGGATGTTTAGCCACGTAATCGTTGATGGCTTTCATGCCAACTCCCGAGAATGGGAAATTACCCGCACCACTTTGAACGTAAGGTGGCATCCAGTTATAACCCCAGTTACGGTTCGGGTCTACATAACCTTCAGCGTCTTCATTAAAACGTCCGTCGCCGTCGTTGTCGATGCCTTCAGAACCTAAAATCGTGTATTCTCCTTTTTCCCCGGGTTTTACACGAACCATAATGCGCGGATCTTCCGGATCGGCTTTGTAGTTGCCATTCGGATCTTTTATGCGCATCTGGCAAATGCTGCCGTCGCCATCAAGGTCGTCGTATCCATCTTCATCAAACAAACCGTCGTTGTCATCATCTTTCGGGATACGAAGGCTGCGGCTTGAGTTCATGGTGTTGGCATCTTCGAAAAAGTGAGCACGTCCGTCAACATTTACAACCGGACAAATATAATGCATGTTCCGGTCGACTGCCTTGGTTACCTGTTCGTTTTTTCCGTATTTGGTGAGCAGCATGTTAGCATAGTACAAACATACTTCACCGGCCTGAATCTCATTCCCGTGAATGTTTCCATCCACCCAAACACCCGGTTTTTCCAGCTCCGGTCCTGTTTCAGCGTTATTGATTTTAAGCACATAAATTTTACGGCCTTCCTCGCTTTCTCCAATCGATTCCAGCGTTGTGAGTTTCGGATATGCGGCGTGCAGGGCCTCGAGTGCTTTAACCACTTCCTCGTAGCTGTAATAGCGGTCGAAACGCAACGGCACTGTTATTTTGGCATCATCGGCAGCCCATACTGAAAGCGCCAATGAGCATATTGCTATAAGTGAAAATATCTTACGTATCATGATTAACCTCCAATATTTATTTGTTTAACAACATCGGTAAACACTGCCGATTCAAGTTTCGCAGTAATGTCTTTTTTATCGGCCTTGATTAGCCAGCTGAGTTTTTTTACCTGGTTAGCTCCAACACTGCCAACAGGTGTACGCATTTTTCCTTCCAACAATTCGAAGTCGCCGTCGAGAACCATCACCAGCGGAGCCGGCTGACTGTTGCGTTGCCCCATTGAAGTAGGGAACGGTAACTCGCCATTGTTGGCAACATAGATCTCGAGTTTGTAAATGCCAGCTCCCATATCGGTAATTTTTTCATCAACAATATCAAAAGCAGGAAGTTTTTTCGACAGTTTTAGCAACCAGGGTAGCTGAGCTTTTGCCAGCGAATCGATCATTTCTGCTTTCGGGGTAGTTTCAACATACGGTGCATATCCACCAATTTCCACTTCGCCCAAAGTAGGATGTTCCATTTTTTTCCAGGCCACAAATCCGGCTCCGCCCAGTTCTTTTTCGGAATAGGCAAGCAAGGCTTTGTCTTTTTCACTGAGTTCGCCTTCTTTGTCAGGTTTTGGCATCTGTTTCATCATGCCCACCATTTGTTTTGGTGTAACCTGTCCGCTTTCCATCATTTTAATTACGCCTTCGGCTTTAAAACGATCAGGAGCATTATTGGCTTTCAGGAAAGCAGTGATTTTATCTTCGCCCAATGCTACAAATTCATCGGCGCTTAACTTTTCAACTTCATCCATGGAAAGAGCGTCGCCGTCGTTTTTCTTTTCTTCTTTTACTTTAGGAACTGTAAACAAATTCATACTAAACGATGGAACGCCTAAATGATAGTACGCCCAAAGTTCGAACGAACCGTCTTTTGCAGGCTCCGGGTCCAGTGTTTCTGTATTGAATTTAGCAGCTTCAAGGTATTTTTTATATTCTTCCGAGAATTCCTTGTAGAAAACAAGATCTTCCTCCTGCGGATTAACAGCAGCTCCAAGTCCGAGGAAACCTGCAACCATCGAAGGTGTAACTTCCATTCCTGCAGGAACCTGTGCTTTGAATAATTCAATTACTTCATCCATGGTGTAAGTTTGCGAAACGTCGATGCCAAACATACGGCCGTAACGCGCCGGAATTTTTATCCTTTCGAGGTTGGCTCCGCCTTTTCTGCCACCTTTTGGCGGAACCATGCAGAAATTGGATGTTCCGAGGGTGTATACCATGGCAATATTTGGCCGGTCGAAAATAAAGCGCATAATGCTGTACACTTCGGGAGTTTCGCCCGAATAATGTCCTGCGTCAGCATGTCGGTACGGGAAAAGATGAGGAAATGCAATTCCAACGTTGATCCCACCAACGCCATCTTCGTTGTACTGACCGTCTTTATCGTTATCGATTCCTTCGGTGTATATTTTGTATTCGCCGCGTTCACCTTTTCCGCCATCGGCTTTATCCATAATCCGCGGATCGTTTTTCGAGATCATGTATGCTCCTTCAAGATCTTTCACGCGCATTTGTGTGATCAGTCCATCACCATTCAAATCATCGGCACCGTCTTCATCAATGGCTTCATCACCATCGTTATTGATCTCGTACAGGTTGGTGCTTTTCCCGGTCTTAACTTCCGAAAAATAATCGAGGGCTGCATCGGGATTTGGTTGTGGCAGAATGTACCACTTTACATTTTGGGTGTAGGCACTCGAATCGAGTAACATCTGTGCTAGATATAGCGCTCCTTCAGTTGATAAAGGGACATTTCCTTCGAAATTTGCCCCAACAAAAATTGCAGGTACATCATCGAGGTTCGTGCCGATTTCGAGAACGCTTACCGTTTTTCCACCAGGGCTTTGAGTCAATTGATGTAATTTGGTGTTTCCGGCGCTACCCAACTTCTTAAGCATTTGCTGCACCTCTTCCGGACTATGGTAATGGTCGAAAGATGACGCAGTCTGAGCTGCCAACTGGTTGACCGAAAAAATCAGGCAACCCGACAGTAACAAACAGTACAGTTTTTTCAACATAATGAATGATTTTTATAGAATTAGATCTTTATCAAAAAACTCTTTTAATTGGCAAACAAGATTCATATTGTTAGAAAATGGGAGCGGGAAATTACATTATTTTAAAAATAAAACATAATGTTGATCAAATCTTTTGATGAAAAATACTGAATTTGCCCCTAAATTTCATTTTTAGGCTAAAACCATGCATTTGTTTTATTTGGTTGGAAGCATTCAAAATTTTTTAAGATGTTTTTGTGGAAACAGTGAATTAACAATATCTTTAGAACCTAAGTCTAAACCATAAATCTAAGTATAATGAACCAACTTAATAAATTTCTTACAGGAATTTCAGTGTTCCTGTCTATTGCGTTTTTTTCATTCTCTGGAAAATGTGAGACCAATCCGGTTAAGTTAATTTGCGAATACCACGAAAATCCCATTGGAATTGATGTTGTTCAACCTCGCTTAAGCTGGCAGTTGCAAAGCACAGAAAACGATGTTTTGCAAACAGCTTATCAAATTCGGGTTGCAGGTTCTGAAAAGGCTTTAAATGGAAAAAAGCTGATTTGGGATTCCGGGAAAATTGAATCTGATCAGTCGGTAAATGTGGTTTATAACGGACCTGCCATTAAATCGATGGAACGCGCCTGGTGGCAGGTACGTGTTTGGGATAACAAGAATAAGCTTAGCAAATGGAGCGAACCTGCCTATTGGGAAATGGGAATTTTAGAGCCCGCTCAGTGGACAGCCTCCTGGATTACTTCACGCGATCCGGAGAAAAGCAAAACTTCGCTGCCGGTTCATTACCTTAGGAGCGAATTTAAATTGGGAAAAACGGTTGAATCGGCCCGGTTGTATGTTAGTGCCCAAGGATTATACGAAATGTTCATCAATGGGAAAAAGGTTGGCGACCAGTTATTCACTCCGGGCTGGACCAGCTATGAAAACCGTATTCAATACCAGACGTACGATGTTACTGATTTACTGAAAGCCGACAATGCTATCGCCGCAAAATTAGGCGACGGTTGGTTTCGCGGTTTTATCGGATTCAGCGGTCAGCGCAATTACTATGGCGATGAACTCGCGTTAATTGCACAATTGCAAATCACTTACAAAGATGGCAGCAGTGAAACCATTAACAGCGACGGCAGCTGGAAAGTAAACAATGGTCCTATAGTAGAATCAGATATTTACAATGGAGAATTGTACGATGCCAACCTGGAAATACCCGGATGGAACAAGCCTGGTTTTAGCGATGGCAACTGGTCATCAGCCACATCAGTTGATGTATCAAAAGATTTGCTGGTGGCTCCACAGGGATCTCCGGTTAAAGCGGTGGAAGAATTAAAACCAATTGCACAAATGACTACTCCCAAAGGAGAAATGGTGTACGACATGGGGCAGAACATGGTTGGTTGGCTGCGCATAAATCTGAAAGGCGAAAAAGGCGATACTGTTAGAATTAAATTTGCCGAAGTACTGGATAAGGAAGGCAATTTTTACACAGCTAACCTGCGTTCGGCAAAAGCTACTGATACTTATATTTTTGGCGAAAGTGGCGAAATAACCTACGAACCCAGCTTTACTTTTCATGGATTCCGCTTTGTTCAGCTGATCGGTGTTAAAACAGCTCCTGCGTTGGAAGATCTAACGGGTGTGGTAATCTATTCTGATATGCCTTCTACCGGGAGCTTCGAATGCAGTGATCCTTTGATCAATCAATTACAACATAATATCCGGTGGGGACAAAAAGGAAATTTCCTCGATGTACCAACCGATTGTCCGCAACGCGACGAACGCCTGGGCTGGACCGGCGATGCACAGGCTTTTAGCATGACAGCCGGATTTAATTTTAACGTAGCACCTTTCTATACCAAGTGGGAAAAAGATGTTGCCCTCGATCAACAGGAAAACGGAAGGGTACCTCACGTTGTTCCCGATGTCTTGAATGGCAACGGTGGCGCTACCGGTTGGGCCGATGTGGTTGCCATTATTCCATGGACCGTTTATAAGATTTACGGCGATCAACGCATCCTCGAAGAAAGTTATCCGGCCATTACCAAATGGATTGGTTACATGAACGGAAGGGCCGGCGACGATCATCTTTGGACCGGTGATTCGCACTTTGGCGACTGGCTGGCTTTTGCCACCACACGTTCCGATTACCCGGGTGCCACTACCGAAAAAGATTTAATTGCAACCGCATACTTTTATTATACTACGTCACTGACAGCAAAAATTGCAGGTATTCTCGGCAAGAATTCCGATCAGCAGTATTACGAACAACTGGCTGCCAACATTAAAAAGGCCTTTGTTGCCGAATTCGTAACACCGAACGGCCGCCTGGTTTCGCATACACAAACGGCTTATGTTCTGGCACTATCGTTTGGTCTTATTCCCGAAGATCGAATTGAGAAAGCCGCCGAATACCTGGCAAAAGATGTGGAAAAGTTTGGCCACTTAACAACAGGATTTTTAGGAACGCCGCTACTTTGTCACACGCTGTCGTCAATCGGCCGTGATGATTTGGCTTTTATGTTGCTCAACCGCAAGCAATATCCGTCGTGGTTGTATCCGGTTACACAGGGAGCGACAACCATCTGGGAGCGCTGGGATGGACAAAAGCCCGACGGCAGTTTCCAGGATGTAGGCATGAACAGCTTTAACCATTATGCCTACGGAGCGATAGGCGAGTGGTTGTACAGTAGGGTTGCCGGTATAAAAATCGATGAGGCTCATCCGGGGTATAAACATTTCATTTTGGCTCCTCATCCCGGTGGTGGTCTTACCTACGTAAAAGCTACCTTCGAATCCGTTTACGGGCAAATTGTTTCCGATTGGAAAATCGAAAACGGAGAAATGGTTTACAATGTTGAAATTCCTGCAAATACAACTGCCAGTGTAGTGTTGCCAAATGCAGGCGGTGCAGCGCTACAAACCAATACAAAAGCCGAGCAGCAAAGGGTAGGCGATGACTTAGAAATGTTGTTAGGATCGGGAAAATACAGTTTTTCGTATCCGATAGAGATAAAAAAGTAGATTAATTATTCTTAAATAGAAAAAGTGATGAAGCTAAAATTAGTATTTATATTTTTGATTGGCGCATTTGCAGGTTCTACAGTTCATGCGCAGGGTCAGTGGACAGACCTCTTTAACGGAAAAGATTTTGATGGCTGGAAACAGTTGAACGGCAAAGCCAAATATGAAGTTGTTGACGGGGTAATTGTAGGGACTACAGTCGCCAATACTCCCAATTCATTTTTATGTACCGAGAAGGATTATTCCGATTTTGTGCTGGAGCTGGAATTGTTTGTTGATCCGCAAATGAATTCGGGCATACAGTTTCGAAGCGAAAGTCTGGCCGATTACAACAACGGACGGGTACATGGTTACCAATGCGAGGTAGACCCATCGGATCGTGCCTGGAGTGCCGGCATTTACGATGAGGCGCGGAGAGGCTGGTTATACACAGTTGATATCAATCCTCCGGCCAAATCGGCACTGAAAAATGGGGAATGGAATCGTTACCGCATTGAATGTATCGGAAACTCTATTCGCACCTGGCTGAACGGTGTTCCGGTGGCCCATCTTATCGACGACATGACACCTAAAGGATTTATTGCCTTGCAGGTACACGGCATTGGCAACAACAAGGATAAAGAAGGCCTGCAGATCAAGTGGCGTAACATTCGTATTAAAACCGAAAACTTAAAACCGGCTCCTTACGAAGGTGTTCCAGTAGTGAACCTTATTCCGAATAACCTGAGCGAAGCCGAGAAACTGCAGGGATTTTCTTTGCTGTTCGACGGAAAGTCGACAAATAAATGGAAAAGTGCCAATGCTGAAACCTTTCCGGAAAAAGGATGGAGTACCGAAGACGGAATGCTTACAGTATTGTCCCGGGGAGGCGGTGGCGATATTGTTACAAAACAGCACTTTGCTGCCTTCGAATTTAAATTCGATTTTATGTTTACCGATGGTGCCAACAGCGGTGTGAAATACGGCTTAGGCAATAACGGACCTTCCATTGGTTTGGAATACCAGATTTTAGATGACAGTAAACATCCGGATGCAAAAAATGGTGTGGTTGGAAACCGTACGCTGGCTTCGCTGTATGACCTGATACCATCGGAAAAGGACAAACGTTTTATTAAGGGAGCAAACGAATGGAACAGGGGGCGCATTGTTGTTTTTCCTGACGGAAAAGTCCAGCACTGGCTGAATGGTAAAAAAGTAGTGGAATATACGCGTGGCGATAATATTTATAAAGCGCTTGTAGCACGTAGCAAATACGCCGATTACGAGGGCTTTGGTATGGCTAAGGAAAGTCCTGTCCTGCTCCAGGATCATAATGACACGGTACACTTTAGAAGTTTAAAAATTAGAGAATTATAAACTTTTTTCCAAGACATTTTAACGACCGGACTGAAGCGTGATTCAAATTTAAAAGACAATGTAGAAGACATGAGTAATGAGTAGAAAGTAGTGAGATCAGGACAGTTCCCAATTGGGTTCCTTCTGAATACTCACGACTCTGTACTCAATTTGAAATAGGTAATAACAATTGAAAGTGAAAGTTACTGCAATATCCGATTACTATCGGGAGCGGGATTTCAACTAAAATCTGAAATAATGACAAACAGAAGAGATTTTTTAAAGAAAGTATCAGCGAGTACCGCTGGTATTGCCGTTGGTGGAGCGGCATTGGGAATGTCGGCAAAAAGTTACAATAAGATTATTGGTGCAAACGATAAGTTAAATGTAGCGATCATGGGACTTGGCCGACGATTGGGCGCATACACACAGCCTCTTTCGTTGAAGGAAAGCAATGTAGAGCTGAAGTATTTGTGCGATGTAATGGAGCATCAGCGCGTAAGGGCAGGCGAACGATTTGCAAAAATCCTGGATTATAAGCCAAAACTCGAGAACGATTTCCGGAAAATACTGGAAGACCAGGAGATTGATGCCATTATAAATGCAACGCCCGATCACTGGCATACTCCGGGTTCTGTTATGGCGATGCAGGCCGGCAAACACGTTTATGTTGAAAAGCCCTGCAGCCACAATATGAACGAAAACGAGATGCTCGTGGCCGCTTCAAAAAAATACAACAAGGTGGTACAGATGGGGAACCAGCAACGCTCGTCGCCACACACTGGTGCAATCATCAATGAGATCCATAACGGTGTGATTGGAGTACCATACCGGGCGGTGGCTTTTTATGTGAATACACGTGGCGAAGTTCCGGTACAGCAAAAAGCTGCTGTTCCTGCAGGCCTTGATTGGGAAATCTGGCAGGGACCGGCGATTCACCGCGATTATACCTCGGAAACCTGGGATTATAACTGGCACTGGTATGGCTGGAATTACGGAACAGGCGAGCTGGGTAACAACGCCACGCACGAACTGGATGTAGCACGCTGGGCACTTCAGGTTGAGTTTCCGGGCAGTGTTTATGTCGATGCCGGCAAACGTCATTTCTTCGACGATGGCTGGGAAATGTACGACAGCATGTACGCCACCTTTAAATTCGACAACGATAAGGTGATCAACTGGGACGGAAGAAGCCGCTCGGGTCAGGATACCTATGGTTTTGGCGGCCGCGGAACTTTGATCTATGGAAGTGAAGGAACCGTATTTGTTGATCGTGGTAAATTTGTTCTTTTTGATCGTGCAGGTAAAGTGGTACGCGAGCAGGTTGGATCGGGCAGCGAAGCCGGAACAGCGCTTGGTGGTGGTGGCGACGCTTCTACCGGTCACGTAATGAACTGGTTTAACGGAATCAGAGGAAAAGAAGAATTACGCGCTCCGATTGCTGATGCATCCGTAAGTCAGGCCATGGTGCACTATGCCAATGTGGCGTATCGTGTTGGACACGGTTTTGATATCGACAGCAAGAACGGAAGCATGTTCGACCGCGAAGCCATGAAACTATGGGGACGCGAATACGATCCGAACTGGACACCAAAATTGTAATCAGTTTTGAAAAAATAAGAGAAGGATCTTCGTTGGAAGGTCCTTTTTTGTTTTTAAAACGTTTGCTAGGTATTCCCGGCTACTTTTGTAATTTTATGCCTTGTATAATACCAATAAAAAATCAGGCCGATGTCGGGACTGCAGATATTTAGTGATTCATTTATTGCCTTCGGAGCTCAATGCGATGTGGTGTTTCCCGGAACGGACGCAGATCAGGCCAAAGAGCTACTCCAGAACATTAAAAAGAACGTTTCGCAGATTGAACTGGCGGTAAGCCTTTCGGAAGAAGTAGCTGAAATATGGCAGGTGAACCGGGCCGGAAAAGGTGAGTGGTTAGAAGTAACCGACGACCTGTTGGAGTTGCTGCACTTCAGCAAAAATTTTTACGAAATGAGCAACGGTGCACTTGACGTAACGATTGCTCCTTTGATGCGGCTTTGGGAAGATGGAAATGAACCTTCAGAAAAAGAAGTAGAAGAAGTAAAATCGCGATGCGGACTCGATCATGTTGATATTGACGAAGAGCAAAAACGCCTGATGTTTCTGGCCGACGGGATGGAGTTGGATTTTAGTGTACTGGAAAAAGCGTATATACTCGACATTTTAAAACAGGAGCTTACCCAAATTGACGGTTTAAGCGGAATAATCAGCTTCGAGGAAGAAGTGGTGCTGGCTCTTGGGAAACATCCGGGTGGAGATGAGTGGCCGGTGGGTATCAGAAACCTGGAACAGCCCGATGAATTCAACCATGTTTTTGAGTTAAGCAACCAGAGCATGGTCACTGCAGGTACAGCCTTCCTCAATTTCGAAACGGGTGAATTGAAAGAAAGACCGATTATCAGTCCCGAATCGGGCTACCCGGTAGAAGGCCGTAAAACCGTTTCGGTAAAGGCTAATTCAGCTCTGATGGCAGCATTTATTGCACATATATGGCTGATCCTTCCGGAAAACGATAAAGCGATCATCGCCGATCAGCTCGAAAATATTGAAATCTTCGAAACGGAATACATCAGTAATGATGTGAAAACAAAACATACTATTATTGAAGGAGGGAACGATGATGACGAGTAAAAAATCCATTCTTCTGATTCTGTTTTTTAGTGTAGTTGTTTCAGCAAGTGCACAGCTTTCGATGAAAAAAGTAGATGATGGAATTGTGATAACCGAACATGGTGAAGATGTTCTTTTGTATCGGACGGCCCAGCAGAACATGGGCGGTTTTTGTTCGCGCTGCAATTACATTCACCCGCTGTATGGCTTGAATGGCGGCGTACTTACCGAGGATGCTCCTTCCGACCACCCGTATCACCGCGGGATATTCTGGGCCTGGCGACAGATTCTGATCAATGGCGAAAAAGTTGCGGATCAGTGGGAACTCGATCATTTTTCGAACGAGATACTCGAATTCGAACTCATGAAACGCCAAAACGGAAATATTGTACTCAAAAATGAAGTAAACTGGTTGTCGGACCGCTGGAAAAAGCTGGGGAAAGAGGAACCTTTTGTTAGCGAGTTCACCAAAATGGAAATCTGGCCGGCTTCAGGAAATGTGAGAAGAATCGATTTTCAGATCAATTTAAAAGCCCTAGTTAAAGGTGTTCAGATTGGCGGTTCTGATGATGAAAAAGGTTACGGGGGATTTTCGGTACGCATGGTTTTGCCCGATGATGTTGTATTTACCGGACCGAATGGTGCAGTAGAACCTATGAATGAGGCCGTTTCTTCGCCGGGTTACATCAACGTTTCAGGAAATATCGACAATGATAAAAGCGGCGGAATCGTGATTGTTGATCATCCGGATAATCCGGGATACCCGCAGTCGTGGATCCTGCGGCAAAAAAACAGCATGCAAAATGCAGCTTGGCCCGGACGCCAGCCGGTTGATTTAAGTACCGAAGAACCGCTGGTGCTAAAATATACACTCTTTATTTACTCAGGGAAGCTGAACGCCCGAAAAATTAAAAGCCTGATCAATTCAATGTAAAGATTTCAGGCTTAATGGCTTTGTTTAGCCGGGCATCTTTTATAGTTTTATGCATCGAAATTTGAGAACCAACAACCTGATATTTTATAGTAAAATTCAACATTATTATGAGTTCCAACAGAAGAGATTTTATCAAACATACTGCCCTGGCCGCAGCTGCGGTTAGCGTGGCACCAACTATTATGCAGGCTTGTGCGTCGCCTGCCGAAACCGTTAACGTGGCACTTATTGGTTGCCGCTCGATGGGTTTTGACGATTTAAAAAGCTTTTTGAGTGAAGGAAACAACGTAAACTGTGTGGCGTTGTGCGATGTCGACAGTAAAGTACTAGAAGCAAAAGCGGCAGAGGTGGAGAAAATGACAGGTACCCGGCCACTTACTTTTGCCGATTACCGTCAGGTGCTCGACAATCAGGACATTCACGCGGTGATCATCGGTACACCCGACCACTGGCACGCGCGAATGATGATGGATGCACTGCAAGCCGGAAAACACGTATATGTTGAAAAACCGATGGGGCACAGCATTGAAGAATGCAATGCCATGGTAGCGGCACAACAGAAATATCCCGAGTTGAAAGTACAGGTGGGCATGTGGCAGCGCAGTTCGAAACATTGGTTCGAAGCATCGGAAATTGTAAAATCGGGCGAACTCGGCGATGTACACCTGGTAAAAGCCTGGATTTACAAGGGCTACGATACTCCGTACCCGGTGATGCCCGACGAAGCTGCACCCGATTATGTGGATTACGATATGTGGCTCGGACCGGCACCCAAACGCCCGTTCAACCTCAACCGCTTTCACTACAATTTTCGCTGGTGGTGGGATTATGCAGGTGGGGCAATGACCGATTGGGGCGTTCACCTGCTTGATTTTGCGCTGTATGCTATGGATGCCGGAATGCCGGAATCGATATCGCCCGGTGGCGGAATTTATTACCACGAGAAAGGTGCCATTGAAACACCCGATATTCAGCAGGCAATTTATGCTTACCCAAAACATACAATGATTTGGGAATGTGGCCTGAATCCGGGAATTGGTCCTTACCAGCGCGGACACGGGGTGGCGTATGTCGGCCAGAAAGGAACTTTGGTGGTTTCACGTGGTGGATACGAACTGATCCCTGACCAAAGCGCCGAATTAAAAGGGCCTTTCTTCGAAGGAAGAACGCAGAAAGCGTACGGCGACGGACTGAACGAACACGTGGTGAACTTCCTTGATTGCATCCGTAAAGGCGGCAATGTAAATGCGCCTGTTGAAGTTGGTGCAAAAACAGCCATTGTTTCCGAGATGGGAAATATCGCTTACCGTGTGGGGCAGCGTATTCACTGGAACGATCAAACCAAGTCATTTAACGAAACAGCTGCTAACGACCTTATCACATTAAATTACAATCCGGAGTGGGCTTTGCTAAAAGTTTAATACTGTGGCTGTTTTAGTCATATAAATTAAATGCGTTTGACGCAGCAGTAAAAGGATCCGATCTGTATGAGTTTTAACCAACACAGATCGGATCCCTGCATTGGAAGTGAAACTGCTTAGTGCCTGGAAAAGATTGGCGGGAAATGACTTTTCTTTAAATGTTTTTGCACCGTCCTTCAGGGCGGTGATTTAGAAGCTTCGCAGATACACTGGCTTTAGCCTTCAAGATTGAAAGATTAAACACTAAAGCCTTTTGCATTCATATTCCACTTTCACCTGGCTAAAGCCGCGGTTCAAAATATCAGATTTTCTGTGTTCTAGTGCCATAAGTCTTTTACGACCTCTGAAAAAATGCGATAGGAATCTATCCGCTTTTGCTGGTCGTAGATGTGCGATGAAACCATGATTTCGTCGGCATTGGTGTGTCCGATAATCTGTTGAAGCTCGCGTTGGATACTCTGTCTCCCGCCAATAAGTGCGAAGGCGAGCATCTGGTCAATCCGCTCTTTAATGATTCCCCATTTTTCATAGCCCAGGTTATGGGTTGGAGCTTGCATCAGCTCGCGCCTGCCGGTAACAATACCCATAAAGGCGCGTCGCATGGTGCTGGCCAGGTATTCGGCTTCGTCGTGGCTTTCAGCAGCAACCACCTGGCTGCCGATAATCACATAAGGCTTATCGAGCTGGGCAGACGGCTTGAAATTACCGCGGTAAATTTTCAGGGCAGCAAAAAGCTGTTGCGGGGCAAAGTGACTGGCAAAGGCATACGGTAATCCCAGTTCTGCTGCCAGGTAAGCACTGTCGGTACTCGATCCCAAAATCCATATCGGAACATTTGCTCCTTCCGACAAAACGGAACGAACCTCGGCGGTTCTGTTTTCAGGCGAGAAGTATTGTTGAATTTTGCGCACCTCGTTCGGAAAATCCTGTGCAGCGCGCATGCGGTCGTAACGCAGTTCGGCAGCGGTTACGGGGTCGGTTCCGGGAGCGCGGCCCAGGCCCAGATCAATACGGTTGGGGTAGAGGGCAGCCAGTGTGCCAAACTGCTCGGAAACAACCAGCGGCGAATGGTTGGGCAGCATAATACCTCCCGAACCTACACGGATGGTTTTTGTGCCCTGGGCAATGTAGCCGATAATAATTGATGTGGCGGCACTGGCCACACTTATGATGTTGTGATGTTCGGCCACCCAGTAGCGGCTGTAACCAAACTGTTCGGTGTGCTGTGCCAGTTCAAGGCTGTTGTGCAGGGCATCAGCGGGAGTAGAGCCTTCGGCAACCGGTGCTAAATCGAGCACCGAAAAGGCTATTTGTTTTCTGTCTGTCATGTTTCTTTTCTCGTTTGGCCTCTTATACCGATGAGAAATTGAATTGAGCCTTTGGTTCGTGAACTCCCAAAGCCCCTTTAATTTTCTATCGGCATTAAACCATTATAATTTCAAAGTTTCGCTTTGGCATACTTTGAAAAACAATTGGTATAATAACAAAGAAAAAGTGATTTTGATTAGAACGGAACGGAAAGAATACGTGCAGCAGCAGTGTTTCTAAATTTATGCTATGATGGAATTAATTTTATGTTTATTTTTATTCCGATAGCCTTTAGATAAACCGAAAATTACCGAATACATTGAACGCAGTTCTTGCAAAACATAAATGCCAAACAGTCTGTATTTGTGAATGGTAAAACAAAGATTGATAGTGAGTTGTGTAAGTGGAGCATAATACGATATATGTTACAGTGTAATATACACGTACATTAGAAACAATATTAAGTGAAACTGAACATTTAAAAATTAACACATGAAAAGGATAATAATCATCTTTATATCATTTGGAATATTTTCTTGTAGCTCAAACAAGGAGATTAATAATGGAGACAAAACAGGTAGTTTTAGCGGTGTATTTGAATACGGAAATTTTTCGGATAAGATAAACTTTGAAATTGAACAAGATTCTGCCGGCTTCAAGGTTTTTTTCTCGAGTTTAGAACAAAATGCAAATCGAATTCCTTTTCAAGTTATCGAATCAATTGGTGATTCTATAAAGTTTAAATTGCAAAGTGATTTTTATACATATTCCTTTAAAAACAAATGGATTGAAAATAACAGCAAACTTCAGGGAGTTCTTACTGTAGACTCAATTACAGTTCCTTACACGTTAGAAAAGGAGTTGCTGAGTAATAACCAAAATCCTAAAAATGAAGATGTTAGTTTTGAATCCAATGAATTGAAAATAAATGGAACTATTTGGTATCCTAAAAATAAAGGGAATAAGGCTATAATAATTCTGACTTCATCTGGTAATGCAGACCGAAGTGCCTCAAGAGCAGAGGCTAAGTTATTTGCACAAAGGGGATTTACAACATTTCATTATGACAAAAGAGGGACTGGAAATTCGGAAGGCGATTGGCAAATAGCTACGATTGAAGAACTTGTGAAGGATGATATCAATGCAATTAAGTTTTTTTCTGATAAGACAGGTATTTCTCTTTCGAACATTGGAATTAAAGGCAGTAGCCAGGGAGCTACTAAAATACCGTATGTCTTAAATGAATTAGAAAGTCTGGAATATGGTGTTGCCGTAAGTTGCCCCGGAGTTTCATTGCTCGAAAGTGATTTAAATTATTGGAAAAATAGAAATGCAGAAATAATCGGAAATGAAATTGAAGCCGCAACCAAATTTCAACGAAAGGTTTTTGAATTTATAGCAGGTAAATTATCCAGAACAGATATAGAAAAGGCCATAGATAATGCAAAATCTAATTCATGGTTTGCCAATGTTTGGGTGCCAAATCTGGATGAAGTCCAAATAGATAAAAAACTTCTCTACAGTCCCATTCCTTACTTTCAAAGAACAAAACAGCCAATCTTGATTCTGCAAGGGACAAGTGATGAAATAATACCTGCCAATAGTCATGAAATCATTTCCGCGGCACTGGCGAAATCAGGTAATGATAATTATAAAACCGTGTTATTAGAGGGGGCCTCACATTCAATGTATAATATTGGTGAAAGTGATTTTCCTTATTGGTCTAAATTGCATCCTGATTATTTAGAAACGATTGAAAATTGGATAAATACTGTTTCTAACAATGTATATACAAAATAGGCGTGATAGTAGTATTTTCAAGGGGTGTAGCCCGCTTCAACTTCTCATCGGTTTGATAAGTTTGAAGCCCGCAATCGCCTACTTTGCATATACTTACCGTTCAATAATTAAGATACCTTAATGAAGAAATTCTTTCAACTGATATATTTGATTTTATTTTTAACGCTGAACTTTTCCTGTGTTGAAAAGAAAACATCTGAAAAGGAATTTAGCAAATCGAAATTTGTGAGTACTTCAATGAGCGACACCTTAAAATTCATTTCAGGAATTCGTGTCATCTTTCAGGATAGTAAAGGCAATTATTGGTTGGGAAGTCACGAGGAAGGTGTAAGTCGCTTCAACGGGAAAGCGTTTGAATATTTTACAACAAGTGAAGGTTTATCCGATAATCAGATCCGATCAATTCAGGAAGATAAAAACGGAACTATTTGGTTTGGTACTGCAAGCGGTGTAAGTAGTTATGATGCCCGACTGCAGGAGGGGCAGGGACGCAGGATCACAAATCATACGCTTTTTGTAAACGAATTTTCGCCAAATAACTGGATAAAAATAGCTGATGACCTATGGTTTAATGCCGGAAACAATGCGGGAGTATATCGGTATGATGGTCAGAAAATAAATTATTTAGTCTTTCCTGCACCGGGAAATGCCAATCCTGATAACAGGTATTCTACCACAAGTATTGCTGAGGGCAAAAATGATGTGCTCTGGTTTGGCACTTATCCCGCGGTTTTTGGATTTAATGGGCATCAGTTCGCCGAAGTAATTACCGATGAAACTTTGGGATTGAATGAAGAAACAGGCCAACTTCATGTCAGAAGCGTTTTTGAAGATTCGAAAGGCAGGCTGTGGATCGGAAACAATGGAATTGGTGTATTATTGAAAGAGCAGGACTCAATCATTAACTTTTCAGAGCAGTACAATTTAATTCATCCGGCAAGCATACGAAGTGGAGCTAAGTCACCGGCAGGAACGCTTGAACATGTTTTTGCAATTGAGGAAGATGCAGATGGAAATATTTGGTTTGGAGACAGGGATACCGGAGCCTGGAAATATGATGGTACGACAATGACAAACTACGTGATTGATAAAAAGCTTAAATCGCAAATGATTTGGAGTATTTATACAGATAATGATAACAATCTGCTTTTTGGAATGGCAGAAGGTGGAGTGTATATGTTTAACGGAAAATCGTTTGATCTTCTCTTTTGAAATGAAAAGCAAACGCACAACAATTGTAAATAGCATCGAGCGTTTACCGCGGTGAGTTGTTTTCGTACTTTTTCCTGCCGTTATCCGGATAGCTAACTGGACTGCAACGACAACTTGCAAGTGACGGTTTATAACAGAAAAGCCTTCCATCAAACCGATGAAAGGCTTTCATATTTAAGTATGCTAATTATTTATTTCGCGTAGCTTACGGCGCGGGTTTCGCGGATCACGGTGATCTTGATCTGTCCCGGGTAAGTCATTTCGTCCTGGATACGTTTCGAAATGTCGTACGACAATTGTTCGGTCTCCTGGTCGTTCATTTTGTCGGCGCCAACAATAACGCGCAACTCGCGACCTGCCTGTATAGCGTAGGTTTTCATTACACCAGGGTAAGAAAGTGCCAAGTCTTCCAGGTCTTTCAATCGCTTGATGTACGATTCAACTACTTCGCGGCGGGCTCCCGGACGGGCACCTGAAATGGCGTCGCAAACCTGAACAATAGGAGCGAGCAGGGTCTGCATTTCCACCTCGTCGTGGTGAGCTCCGATAGCGTTGGCAATATCCGGTTTTTCCTTGTATTTCTCGGCCAGCTTCATACCCAGCACTGCGTGTGGCAATTCCGGCTCATCGTCAGGCACTTTACCAATATCGTGTAACAATCCGGCGCGTTTGGCTTTTTTCGGGTTCAGTCCCAGTTCCGATGCCATAATCGCACTCAGGTTTGCAACTTCGCGCGAGTGCTGCAAAAGGTTTTGTCCGTACGATGAACGGTATTTCATTTTACCGATCAAACGGATCAACTCCGGATGCAAGCCATGAATTCCGAGGTCGATGGCGGTACGCTTACCGGTCTCGATCACTTCTTCTTCAATTTGCTTTTTCACTTTCTGAACTACTTCCTCGATACGGGCCGGGTGAATTCGTCCGTCGGTAACCAGCTGGTGCAGGGCCAAACGGGCAATTTCGCGGCGTACCGGATCGAATGCCGAAAGTACAATGGCTTCAGGTGTATCGTCAACAACGATTTCAACACCGGTAGCGGCTTCCAGGGCACGAATGTTACGACCTTCGCGACCGATGATACGGCCTTTAATTTCGTCGCTTTCAATATGGAAAATGGTCACCGCATTTTCGATAGCGGTTTCGGTAGCCACACGTTGAATGGATTTAACCACCACTTTTTTGGCCTCTTTGTTAGCCGTTTGTTTGGCTTCTTCCATTATTTCGTTGATGTAAGAAACCGCCTCCGATTTAGCTTCTTCTTTCAACTGTTCTACCAGTTGTGATTTGGCGTCTTCTACCGACAAACCTGAGATTTGTTCCAGTTTTTCAAGGATCTGGCGATGTGCCTTTTCCAGTTCATCACTTTTGTGTTCAACGCGCTGCAACTGGGCATTCAAGTTCTCGCGGATAATTTCAAGCTCGCGCTTTTCGGTTTCAAAATCTTTAACCTTGCGGTTAATTTCATCACGACGCTGGTTTAAAGTGTTCTCGCGTTGTTTGTGTTTGTTTTCGAGGTTGGCGAGCGATGCGTTCTTTTCGTTAATGTATTTTTCGTGCTCCGACTTTAACTGCAGGAACTTTTCTTTGGCCTGTAATATTTTATCTTTCTTAATCACCTCGGCTTCGGCCGTGCCTTCACTGATGATCTTTCGTTTTTTAGCCTTCAGTGCTTTGTCCCAGATCAGGTAGGCGAGGCCACCACCGGCAACAAATCCTGCAGCAATTCCTATTATCAAATTTATATCCATCATTAACTGAATTAATTATTACTAAAAAACCTGTAGTAAACCTCTCAATAGTTGAAAGGCCTAATACAGGTTTTCGATAAATTATGTGTCTCTATTTCTGCTTCTTTTCGTTTAAAAAATCAGAAATATCGTCGTTCAAATCTTTAATATCATCGATGAATTGAGCGTAGTCCTGGCGATCTTCCAATCTGCATAAATTCAGTGCGGCCTGAAAAGCAGTCATCGCCATTATATCTTGTTGGTCATTGTTCTGAAACCTTTTTCTGTATTCGTTAATGGTTTCGTTAACAATTTTTGCAGCTTTCCGGTATCTCTCTTCATCTTTACGATCGATGGTTAACGGATAATTCCTGCCGTCGATCTTAATATTTATTCTAAAATTATTCTCGCTCACGTTACATTACTTGTTTAGTAATGCGATACATTTATCAATTTCCCGTATCAGTTTGTTTATTTTCTGTTTAGCTTCCATGTTTTCATCCTTTCCGGATAACAACTGGTTGGCTATTTTCAGTTGCTCATTTTTCTGGCCGAGTTCCAATCTTTCCTGCTCCAGCGATTCTATTTTGTTACGAAGCGCTTCCAGCTCCTCTTGCAACACCTTATTTTCCTGTTCAAGCTGATGGTACAACCCGAACAAATGCTGCGTATTTTGTTTTAAATCAATCAGAAGCAAACGATCTTCTTCGGTCATTCTAGCTGCATTTCGCGAACAAAGTTAACCTTTTTTCAATATTGTGAAAGCAATTGCAATTGTTTGAAGACAAATTCTGCTAACATAATGCTGTTAGGAATTATGGAGTGCATTAATCTTTTTGATCGACTTTATGATGAATCCTTGATCCTTAACCAAAAACGTTTCGAAAAGCTTATTTTTGTTTGCATTAATTTATTGGTTTATGCGAAAAGGAATTCTGTTTTTATTGCTGTTGGCCGCCTCATTTCTTCAGGCACAGGAACGTTATTATACCGATCCGCTAAAGGTTCCCTTGTTGTTGAGCGGAAGCTTCGCCGAACTACGCAGCAATCATTTTCATTCGGGTATCGACTTTAAAACTCAGGGCGTTACCGGCCTGCCCGTATATGCTATAGCCGATGGATATGTTTCGCGAATTGCAGTGTCGCCAACGGGCTACGGAAATGCGTTGTATATCGATCACCCCAATGGAACCACGTCGGTTTACGGGCATTTGCAGTCCTTTTCGCCCGAAATCAGGAAATATGTGAAAGAAAGGCAATATGAAAATAAATCGTTCCGGGTCGATCTGACCATACCTTCCTACCTTTTTCCGGTGAAACAGGATCAGGAAATTGCTAAAAGCGGGAACAGCGGTAGTTCAGGCGGACCGCACCTGCATTTCGAATTGCGTGATACCCGTTCGGAAGAGCCGCTAAATCCCCTGGAATACGGTTTTTCGGTTGTTGACAACACGCCACCGAAATTCTTTTCGCTGCTGGTTGTTCCGCTTTCCGATACTTCACAGGTCGATCTGCAACCTGCCTCAAAAAGCTATCCCGTGGTTTTTTCTGACGGAAAATATCACCTGAAAAATAATCCGGTAAAAGTTTATGGCGAAGTTGGTTTTGCTGTTCAGGTGAACGATTATTTCGATGGCACTTACAATAAGTGCGGTATCATTAAATTGAGTGCAAGCATTAATGGCGAAACCAGTTTTGCATTCCAGCTCAACCGGTTTTCGTTCGACAATTCGAGGTACATCAACAGCCATATCGATTACGAGGAATACCAAAGCTCAAAACGCCGCTTTGTAAAAACCTGGGTCGATCCCGGAAATTTGTTGCCGGTGTATGCCTATAATCTGAAACAGGGAATTGTGGAAGCTGGGCCTGGAACTCACCAGGTGGAAATTGAAATTGAAGACAGTTATGGCAACAAGGCAGAACTGGCTTTTAAGATTGAACAAAAATCGGCTGAAATACCGCTGGTAAATAAAAATAAGGTCATTTTAATGCCGTATAACCGGGATAATAGCTTTGAATCGGAGGAGTGCGAATTGGAAATCCCGAAAGGAGCGCTGTACAAAAATCTTGAGTTCACCTATTCAACACGCCCGACTACCGACGCTTATTCTTCCGATTTTCAGCTGGTGGCCGATAAAACCGTTCCCTTGCAAACGGCGGCTACCTTGCGTATAAAACCACGAAATCTGGATGAAAAACTGCAATCTAAAGCTGTTGTTGTAAATGTGGATTCTGATGACGGCAGTCCTTCAGCGGTTGGTGGTAACTATAAAAAAGGTTGGATTGAAACCGATATTCGAACACTCGGAACTTACGCTTTAATGGTGGATACGCTGGCGCCTGAGATTACTCCCTTAAGTCTTGAAAACGGTGCGTTGACGGAATCGAGCAGGATTCGTTTCAAGTTAAATGATGACCTGTCGGGGATAAAATCAATCGATGGCTACCTCGATGATAAGTGGGCTTTGTTTGAATACGATGCCAAGAGTGGCCGGATTACACACTATTTCGATAAAGAGCGTTTTGAACTGGGGAAACGTCACGATTTCAGACTGGTGGTTACCGATTACCGTGATAATACTTCAGTTTACGAAGCTTCTTTCTGGAAATAGTTTGTTTCAATACAAACATTAATATTCAACCTCACTCTGATCACAAGCAATTGGGATGAGCCTTCAATTTTGATAATTATTTTATTCTTTGACCTTTTGAAATTCATCGCTATTCGTCCGGAACAACGAACAGGAACTAATCAGCTTTCAACGCCGGACGAGATCGTTAAACGCTTTTACCCCGGGTTAAAACCCGGGGCTATTAAAATTTGACACCTACAGTGTCAACCTGGAATCCCGGAGGGACTTAATGTTAATAACCCCGGATGAACGATAGTAATCCGGGGTAAAGAATAACAATGAAAAATTGGCGCATTTGCCGAAGTATATAAAAGTGCTCGCGTGCTATGCGCCAAAATCCACTTTGGCAGTTCGGGATGGAGGCATTCGAACGATATATTAGCAGTAGTAACTTGATAAGAACTATAGCCTGGGCATTGTCCTTACATTCTTTCAATTAGTATAGTTACAGGAAATCTAATGAAAAAGCAGATTTTCATCATTCTTATCCTTGAACGTTCCTTATAAATTGCGGGAAACTAAATCACTATTCTTATGGCATCAGATCCTGCAAAACGAATTTACGATATCCAGCAATTTGGCGAATTTGGTGGTGTAAATCCATCCATTACCGATTCTTCAACCTATACTTTTCTCGAGGGTGAAACCATGGAAGAGACTTTCCTTGGACACATGGAAGGCTGCTTCCTGTATTCGCGCCACTGGAACCCGAGCAATAAATTTCTGGCCGATGCACTGGCCGCCATGGAAAAGACCGAATCGGCCTGGATTACGTCATCCGGTATGGCTGCGATAACCTGCTCCTTGTTGCAGCTTTGTCATTCGGGCGATCATATTGTAACCAGTGTTACTACTTATGGCGGAACCTATGCCTTTCTGAAAAACTGGCTTCCAAAATACAATATTGAAGTAAGTTTTGTGGATATCACAAATCTTGATCAGGTACGTAACGCAATGCAGCCAAACACAAAAGTAATTTATACCGAAAGTGTAACCAATCCTTTGTTACAGGTTTCCGATATCCCCGAACTGGCGAAAATTGCACAAGAAAACGGCGCCAAGTTAATGGTGGACAATACTTTTACGCCAATGATCTTTTCTCCTGCCGAATTAGGAGCCGATTTGGTGGTCTACAGCATGACGAAGTTTATCAACGGGAAAAATGATTGTGTGGCCGGTGCTATTTGCGGTTCGAAAGCGTTTATCAATAACCTTTCGAATGTAAACGATGGTACTGCAATGTTGCTTGGCCCGGTGCTGGATCCTTTGCGTTCGTCGAGTATTTTGAAGAACCTACACACCCTGCATTTGCGTATGAAACAACACAGTTTGAATGCTTTGTTTTTAGCTCGTAAATTTGAAGCTTTGGGGCTCGCTCTAAAATATCCCGGACTGAAATCGCATCCGCAACACGACTTGCACACGCAATTAATGAACAGTGAATTCGGTTATGGCGGTATGCTGGCCATTGACTTTGGTACTGAGAAAAATGCCAATCAAATCATGTTTAAAATGCAGCAGGCAAACATTGGTTATCTAGCAGTTTCCCTGGGCTATTTCCGAACACTTTTTAGTTGTTCCGGACACAGTACTTCATCAGAAATTCCTGCCGAAGTACAAAAGGAAATGGGACTTTCAGACGGCTTGGTGCGGCTTTCAGTTGGGTTGGATAATAATATCGAGGAAGTATACGAAAGGATTAAAAGCTGTTTGTAGCTTACTTTTTTAACTGGAACACATTTTTGAGAATTGTTTTGCGCGCTCGCATAAGTTGGAAGTGTGCAGCTATAAAAATTTCAACAATTGCAATTTCATTGTAACTTGCCGATATATTTCTGAACTAATAATTGAAAAACCTTTGTTTCAGGATATTTTCAAATGAAATACACAGTAATCAACTTAGCTGAACCAAAATGAAAAGAACACAAAAAACACTACTCCTTTTGCTAATTTCCTCTCTTGGTGCGGGATTTCTTTACAGTTGTGCAACAAAAAGCAGATCGGAAATTGCCGAGTGGCGCGGCCCTAATCGCAGTGGTATTTATAACGAAGACAATTTATTGGATGAATGGCCGGAAGAAGGTCCCGAACTACTTTGGGTTTTCGAAGGACTTGGAAAAGGGTTTGCTGCACCAAGCATTTTAAACGATCGTATTTTTGTGAATGGAGAAAAGGACAGCAGCAGTTTTTTGTTTGCATTGGATCTGGAAGGTAACATGCTTTGGAAAGCACCCAACGGCAGGGAATTTATGGGCGAAGGTTTTTCAAGTTCTTATCCGGGAGCACGATCTACTCCAACTGTAATCGGCGATTTGGTTTATGCAACGTCTGGAAACGGTCGAATTGCCTGTTTCGAAAGCGCAACGGGCAACGAAAAATGGGCAGTTGATGTTCTGCAGGACTTCAACAGCAATGTACCGTATTTTGGTTATACGGAGTCGGTGGTTGTCAATAATGATAAAGTGTACTGTTTTGCCGGGGGACCAAAAACAAATATGGCCGCACTCAATCGTTTTACAGGCGAAACAGTTTGGTCCTCGGAAGCAATGAAAGATACCTTTTCGTATTGTTCGCCTATTCTGGTACCATTGGAAAGCGGTAATGCGTTGGTAACTCATTCGCGTCATAATTTGTATGCGGTTGCTTGCAGTACCGGTGAGACTATGGGCTCTTATTTCCTGGAGGGTTTCGAGTATGACGGGGAACATTGCAACTCGCCGGTTTATTCTGATGGTTTTATTTATTTTATTGGCAACGATGAAACCGGCTGTGGTGCAGTTAAACTTCAATTGTCAGACGACGGTAAAAGTTTAAATGAAGTATGGAGCAATAAAACGATAAAGAACAATTTTAACGGATATGTTAAAGTAGGGAACCGGCTTTTTACAACCGTTAAGGGAAACTGGCTGAAAGCGCTGGACATTGAAAACGGGAATGTAGCAGATTCGGTAAAAGTGGCCACCGGAAGCATAATTTCAGCCGATAATAAACTGATTTGCTACGGAATGAATGGCGATGTGAACCTGGTTACTTATTCTGAAAATACATTCGATATCTCCGGAAAATTCAAAATTAAAAACGGAACAGGAGAACATTTTTCTTATCCGGTGCTTGCAAACGGAATTCTATTCATTAGACACGGTGATGCCTTAATGGCCTATAAAATTTCGTAACCAGGATATCATTAATTCTCCCTGGTTTTGTTGTTCGGATGTAATTTTATCATTCGATGATGAAGCTGTTGAAGAGAATTAAGGTTTTAACTTAGTTCAGAGTTGTCTTCCCCAACACCAACAACAGAAGATAAATAATGCCTAAATAAGGCATTTAATTATCTTTGTCGATCTGGAATAAAATAAATCCGAAATAGCATGAAAAAATTAACAATGATAGGAATGCTGATCTTTGCATTTCTAATAATAAATCAACAGGTTTCAAACGGGTGTACCAACTTTCTCATTACGAAAAGTGCTTCAGCCGATGGTTCGGTAATGATTACCTACGCCGCTGATTCGCACACGCTTTATGGCGAGTTGTACCATCAGCCTGCAGCCGATCATCCGGCAGGAACCATGCGCAAAATTTATGAGTGGGATACGGGTAAATTCCTGGGAGAAATACCGCAACCGGCACACACTTACAGTGTGATCGGGAACATGAACGAATTTCAGCTGGCAATCGGCGAAACAACATTTGGCGGCCGTTCGGAACTGGGAAGTCAAAAAGGTGCAATTATGGATTACGGCAGCCTGATTTATGTGACATTGCAACGAGCAAAAACTGCCCGCGAAGCCATTGGAGTGATGACTGACCTGGTAGCCGAATATGGTTACTACAGTTCAGGTGAATCATTTTCGATTGCTGATCCCGACGAAGCCTGGATACTGGAACTCATCGGAAAAGGAGAGGGAGAAAAAGGTGCCGTTTGGGTGGCTGTTCGTGTTCCTGATGGTTATGTAAGTGGTCATGCCAACCAGGCTCGTATAACAACGTTTCCTTTGGATGATAAAGAAAATTGTGTTTATGCCGAAGACGTGATCGCTTTCGCTCGCGAGAAAGGCTGGTACAAAGGTACTGACAAAGATTTCAGTTTCTCTGACGTTTATGCTCCGGTTGATTTTGGTGCTGCCCGCTTTTGCGACGCACGTGTGTGGGCCGGCTTTAACAAAGTAACTGATGGCATGGAAGATTATGCCGATTACGCCAAAGGTCTGATTAAGCATGAAGATAAAAATGGTTTCGCTGCCAATTGCCTGCCTTTGTGGGTGAAACCGGATAAAAAGCTTACTGTTCAGGATGTAATGGGAATGATGCGTGATCATTTTGAAGGTACCGAACTGGATATGACGCAAGATATCGGTGCAGGTCCTTACAAATTACCTTACCGCTGGAGAGGCCTGACCTGGGAGGTGGATTCGGTGGAATATTGCAACGAACGCGCAATTTCAACACAGCAAACCGGTTTTTCTTTTGTTGCCCAGTGCCGCAACTGGTTACCAGATCCAATCGGAGGAATCCTTTGGTTTGGTGTTGACGATGCTTACAGCACTTGTTATGCACCAATGTATTGCGGAATTACCGAAATTCCGGAATGTTTTGCAGTGGGGAACGGCGATTTGCTGACCTTCAGCGAAACTTCGGCTTTCTGGACATTTAGCCAGGTAGCAAACATGGCATATTTGCGTTACGATGATATGATTAAGGACGTTCAAGTTATTCAAAATGAGCTGGAAAATAAATTTGTAACTTATGTTCCGCTGATTGATAAAGCTGCTGAATCGCTAATGAAGAATTCAGGAGAAGCTGAAGCCCGGAAATTCCTTTCAGAATTCTCGGTAAACGAAGCCAATAGTATGACAGCCCGCTGGAAAGAACTACGCAATTACCTGATCATTAAATACACAGATGGTAACATCAAACGCGAAAAAGACGGGCAATTCGAACGTACTGAAACGGGAATGCCTGCATCACCGATTTTTGCCGGATATCCCGAGTGGTGGTACCGTGCAATTGTAAATGCTACCGGCGATCATTTTAAAGTGATTGGCGAAAGTCATTAAAAAACATGCAACTTCAAAAGTATAAAGGTCTCAGAAATGGGACCTTTTTTTGTAAAAGTCCCTCGAAACTGAAAAGCAAGTTACGATTCAAAGATTTCAGACTCGCCCTGATCCCGAGTGCTCGAGATCGTCCGTACCTGAACTGTGAACGGAAGGCAGGCCACTCTACAAGAATTGAGAGGGAGCGAAGGAGAGTCAGCCCAAAATTGACTGACTTTCATTCCTGAAGATGATTCCCGAAAACTCGGAGTAACAGCAAATCCTCTTGTAATTGAACTTGATTGCAAGGTATCCGGGGCACGGAAAACAATACCTTCAAATTTATCCTGAAAATATTGCACGTTTATCAGCGCCATTCCGTAGTCTCCGGTATAGTAACCGCCTTTAACCAAAATATCAAAATTCTGTTTATCTCCGTCAACCACTTTTTGAACGAGGTAATCGGTATGGGTCATTTTATTATCGGTGACTGAAAAGGCAAGACCCGTATAGAAATTACCCTTTTTAAAAGGATGAAAATGTTCGGAATAATAGCTGGACAATAATTCGTATGGCGTGTTTTTCGAATCGATGGAAGTTGTATCCTGCAGAGCAACTGCTTTTAAAGTAAAGGTGGTCAGAAGGAGAATTGTTAGAAATCGGGTAAGTTTCATCCATGTTAGCTTTACCGTTGCAAATTATAAAATCGAATTGATTGAATGCTTTATTCGTTTTTGTAAGTGATTTAAAATTGAATGGAATTGTTTTTTATAAAATCCTTCTTCAAAAATTGAGGAGTAAAAATAACAATTCCTATTTCGAAACCCGCGCCCGGACTACCATCGAAACAGGCTCCATATGAAATGGCAGGAATAATGTAGCTATTGGGTTCCCAACGTAATCCTACCTTGTATTCTGGTTTCGAATATGCTTTTCCCTCGGTTCCATAAAATTCAGCTACAATGGCTGTTTGAGGAATTACTTTGTAAACAGCTACCCGAGTACTATAAGTAAAACCCCAGGCCGTTTCCTTGTTATTGCCATAATCAAGATCGACCAATGCTCCCGGCATAATATCCCAGGATATGGTGTTATTTAAAAAGGGAATTGTAAAGGGTACAGCTGTCCAGTAGTTTTTATGTAATGATGCATAACCATCTTGAGTAAAGAACCCGGGTGATTTACCAGCACCCAGAAAAACTGCCACACCACTGGTATTGGCTTCGTTTACCCAAAGCATGTATTTACCAAAAACATTTAAGCTGAAAAACTGGGAGGTATTCAAGGATTCATCGGCCCAAAATAAACTGCTTTGAAAGTTTAATTCGAAACGGGGCAATAAAGTAAAAGTTGAATACATGGTAGCATTTCGTTCACCTGATGTTAAAACAAAAGTACCCGTTCCATGCGGCATGGTCAGGTAATTATCTGAATTAAATTGTTGAGCATAAACTGCGCTTACCGAAAGCAGCAGAACAGTGAATACCACTATTCTGATTGGTTTTTGCATCATCTTCGATGGATTCATATTTTTAAAAATCAAATTTCACCATGGCCTGTAAGCGGTTTGCCCGACCATAATCACTGTTTTTATTTCTGCGTTCACCCCACATATATTCCATACCAGTTGATAAACGCTCGGATGCCTGATAAATAAGATTTACGTGCCCAATAGCAGCTGCTTTCATTGATTCAGGAGCGCGGAAAACTGACGGATCCAGTGCAGTATAAGCCAAGGATGCATTCGTGGTAAATTTGTCGTTCCATTTATGGACATAACCAAGTACAATTGCTGCAGCAGGCATGGTTTCAAGCTCGCCGTCAGGAGTAAGGATAGCATTGGAATTACTGCCGGTAAGGGCCATGATATTATCTCCGGAACCCATGCCCAGCGCCACATTAAAGGTAAAATAGTCTTTACCGATATACTGGCGTCCTCCAATTACAGCAGCAAACTGCGTGGCTGTTGTATACAGACTATCTCCTCCATCCCAGCGCATTTGTGCAAGATTAACACCCAGGGCAATCATTCCTGTTTTCCAACTGTAATCCAGGCGCCCAGCTAAGGAAGGAAGACCGAGACTTGATATCCCGGGTAGATCAAAAGGATTATCGATGCCTATATAATCCATCATCTCTAATCCCAGCGCCCATTTCCAATTATCGTTAATGCGTTTTTGGTACTTTATCTGTGCCGCTCTTCCACCGTAAAGACCATCGCCCGCAGCAAAATCAATTAAATTAGGAATTGACTCCATAATAGACGTAGTAGTCCATGTTTGCCCGAAAATAAAATTACCGGCAACAATGTATGCATGTCTTAAGCGAAAGTATGAGCTACCGGCACTTGACCAGAAATCCCCTTCAATAAAAATATTCAAGGGGACTTTGCCCTGAGTTGTACGCCGCATGTCGAAGTTAATCCTTGATTCGCGAGCGAACATATTAAAGTAACCACGGTTGGCATCTTCAGGTGATCCCTCCACTGGTATTTGCGACATTAAAAACTGATATCGGTCCCCTGATCCATTAATGTCATAAAGCATGTCCAATTTAACTCTGCCACCAATTTTTATACGGTATTCTGAGCCAAACATAGGCCACGAAGCTGGAAAATTATCTTCCACCAGTTCACTCCCGGTTAATACCTGGTGTGATTCTCTTAATTCAGATTTAGGAATGTCCACCATTTGTGAAGCAGTGGTGTCGTCTGGCCATTCAGGCGCTAGTTTTTCCTGCACTTTTAGCTTGTCTCCCTCCAGTTCTGCAATTCGCATTTCCATTTCATCCATCCGCATAAGTTGTTCTTTAAGCAGTTGATTTTCTTTTCTAAGCGAATCGGCTTCCTGTGAGGACAATGTAACTGGTAAAACAAACAGCAGGAATAACAGGCTCACAATACTGATATTGTCAATTCGCCGACTATTAATTTTTAAGGGGGAGGTTAGTCTCATAATCATTTTGTTTTTATTTGAGATACTATGGCAGTTTCTGTGTATAACTACGCAATTGAGCAGTGAGTCGATTAGAGGAATAATCGACTCACTGTTCAGTGATTTTAGTGTTTATGACCTTCTGCATCAGCAAAGTCGCAACATTTTAAGCCTGCTCCACCAAAGTCCTTTGGAACAGTATAAAATTCTTTTTGCCAACTATCAACATTCAATGGTACAAGTTTACTCTCTGCTACAGGCTCAAAACGGATAGCTTGCCCCGGATTAACATTATCGGGCATGCATTCAGAATCTTTTACAACAACAACTCCATTCACTAAAACGTAAGGAATTCCTGACGATGGTGCGGTTCCCTTCGCATAGGTTGCATTGTCTTTTACATTCTCAGGACTGAAGATGGTGATGTCAGCCACCATACCTTCCTGCATACGACCACGCACCTGCATGGCTTTTAAACCCATTTCACCCAAAGGTTTGGCGCTATTGTAACTGGTCATAGAAACCAATTGCATTAATGGAACGTTATTGTCCTGGCCTAAGCGCAAAGCTTTCGCAAATGCACCAGAAGTTCGAGGATGGACATTCGGCATGTCTTCAAAAGGTGTATTTCTGGTCAGACCCGTATCAGGAATTAAAGGCATACCATCGCTACCAATGGCCACCTTTGGCATTTTTAGCCAGTCAACAATGGCTTCCACAGGCATTTTGTAAACGATAACAGCTCTGGTGGGTTCTTTTTTCAACATTTCCTCACGACTTTTCTGAGTATAGAATTCGCCAGTTGCTACATCTTGCACGGTTTCTTCGTATTTGTTGCCTAAAGATTTTACCCAAACATCGGGCTCAAGAAAAACGGCATTTAAAGCGGTAGAACCTGCAGCATAAGGATATATTTCGCCCCAAACATTGTAGCCGCGTTCACGCATTTTAACCAATAATTCGTGTACCAAATTGTATCCGGGATTATTGAAATGGATGGCAATAGCTGGTGCGCCCAGGGCAGCAGCATTGGCTAACATTTCCTGTATACCATTTACCTCGGCCACATCGTTACCCGGAGTTCCTCTAAAATGCATACCTATTTGACGGCCATATAAGCCTGACAATTTTTGCAATTCATAAATTTCACGTGTTGACACGCCCTCGCGCATATAACCAACCGTTGAACCAATGCCAATACCTCCCTGACGCAAACCTTCATCCATTTGTGCTAAAATTTCGTTTCCTTGCTCCAGATTAGGTCTTGTTTTCGACCAACCTTGTTTTACACGGGATTTTAAAGCATCCATTGTATAAAAGTATTCCCACTCATTGAAACCATCGAGTACAGCTGCACGTGCCAACTCATGTGCAACGGCCACTCCATAATTTAAAGGAGCCTTCCCTTCACGGCGTTTATACCACTCATCTAATTTGGGCCCATAGGCTCCAACTTCCAAATCCATAATGGTAGTACGACCATCGCGAAGCATTAGACGGTACATATAAGGCTCCAAGCAATGCTGGTGGCCATCAATAAAACCGGGAGCAACAACATGTCCGGTAGCGTCAATGATTTCTTTACCTTTAATCGTAGCTTCAGTAATCAATGCAATTTTACCATCTTTAACACCTACATTTCGTATGGCATCAAAACTGGTTTCAGGATCCATTACTCGTCCATTAAGGATGACTACGTCAAATTCCTGATTGGGGTCTGCCGCTTTTTTAGTAGCTGTTTGCTGACAGCTCGAAAAAATAAGAGCTGTAATAAATAAGGCAAAAATTGTTTTTTTCATGTCAAATTTATTTAAATAGAAAGTTTCCATTAAAATTGTATTTCAATTATCTTTTGTTAAAATCCGCACGGAAATAATGGCATACCTGATATCATTTAATGTATTTAGTAATCCCAGTAACGCCGACTGGTCGGGTAGCCAGCCGACCAGGCTTACAGCTTCTGTACTTTCATTTTGCCGTATCTGCATATCATCAACCGAATGGATCAGTATATCCGTAATTTTACCTTTTACCTGAATCTGATAGATCGCGGCTTCATCGGATATCGATTTTTCTGGTGTCAATATTTTATTATTCATAATTGTTCTAGATTACATGATTTCTCAATAACATCGTGTTATACTAAGTCACAAAAAGGTTGTATTCTCGCACTTTCTTCCACTTATTTAAAAGCTTTCTTCCTTCCGATTTTCAATTTGGACTTCATTTTTCAATTCACTATTCATCTTTATTGGAATCATAGGTTCTTAATCATTAATCAAAATCACCAAAGTCTGTTTATATCCATCCACCAAAACATCCTTGCCCTTATGGGGTGTTTCGGTTTTTCCGTAGTAGATATTCACATTGCTGATCCGCACGTGCGTCGACGATTGTTGGTTTTCCTGAGCAAGTGCAGGTTGGACTGCAAACAATGCCGAGACTATTACAGTAAATAATAGTTACATCTTTTGTTTCATAGTTTTTTGATTTTAGAAATCAAAAATTGAGTTTATTTAATTTGAGTGTTGACTATCTTTTTCACAGAATTAAATTGTTTGCTTTCAAGGGTATCATATGGAACTAGCCAAATTGGCTAGTTCCATCATGTTTTCAAATGGATTCCCATCCACTAAAAGCATATCGGCATAGGCACCCACTGCAATTACTCCAAGTGGACCTTGCTGATATGAATTACGCGGACCACTCAAATAAATTAATTCAGCATTGGTCGAAGTCACCATCTTGAGAATTTAATAAGGAATGAATTGATAAATCCTCTGCCGACCCGTCTATTTGTCGAATACCGATCCGGAGCTTGGTATATCATCTACCTTACCGTTGGATCTAATAAAGATTCGGTGATTGAATCGCACATAGTTTAGTTCTCCAGACGGATCTTTGAGCAATTCACCAAGAGATCCTATGTTTGGGCCTTCGGTGATGATAAAATAGCCCTCTGCCGTGTTAGCCACATTGGCCGGTGCAGGATCCGCTCCATTGGTCAAAAAGGAGAACTGGACAAACACATATTTGTCGCCCTCTTTGCGGATCTCGATGTTTTGGGAATTACCCTTGAAGACGCCAACGAAGGGATCTAGCACAGACGGATCAACGCCCGCTGCGACTGGAGACTTGGCCTCGATGCCAGTGAAGGCTTTGACCATGGCGTTCGCAACTTTTTTGTAGGCCTCGACTCCGCGATCGCTGTGGACCAAAACCACCACGGCAAAGTTGTACTCTGGGATCAACTGCAGAAAAGAACGCGTGCCGGGCCAATTCCCCCCGTGGCTGGGGCTGGTGACCCCGTCGTAGTCGTGGACAAACCATGTCAGCCCGGTAAAGTCGCCAGCCTCAGCCTCGACTGCCGGAGCGTGGGCATAGTCCAGTGCTTTTTTAGATAACAGCTGGTTCCCGGAGGCGTCCTTGCCGTCCAGCTGAAAGCGGGCGTATTTCAACATGTCGGTAACCGTAGACCGGATTCCGCCGGAGGCTGCGGACTCTCTTATCATTGGAATGTAGTACGGCTTTAGATCACTGATGCTGCCTTCCCCGTAGATCGGTGGATGACCCCATGCGTAATTTTTAGCCGGAGGGGTGTTGTCGTAATTAAAGGATGACGCATCCATGCCGAGCGGGGCGAGCAGGTTCTCTTCGATCAGGGTCTCGATCGGCTTTCCTCCGACATGCGACACCACATGGGTAGCGAAGGTGATACTGGTGTTGTTGTACATCCAGGTTTGATCGAACGGATAGATCTGCTCGACGTAAGCCGCCTGGAGCATGACCTTCTCGCTGATCGACCCACCCGGAGGAACACGAAGGAACCCATGGTCGCCATACCAGCCAGCGCGATGGTGGAACAGGTCAACGACCCGTGCTTTCGACGTCGCGTCGGGATCCGAAACCCTCCACCACGGCAGAATATCCACGACACGAGCGTTTAAATCCAGAATGCCCTGTTCGGACTGCTGCATGGCCACCGTCGAAAGGAAGGTTTTTGTCACAGAACCAATTTGAAACTTTGTATCAGGAGTAACGGCCTCGTCGGTGCCTACCTTGGTGACACCGAGTCCGGCGCTATAGGAGTTGTCTCCGTAGATGACACCGACAGCAAGTCCCGGTATATGCATTTTTTTGATGAGATCGGCAGCTTTAGCGACTTCCGCATCGAAGATCGCCTGACCCTCCTTCTTTGTCATTGTTTTTTGCTTTTTTTGAGCAAATGCCGGCTGAACAGCAAATAATGCCGAGATTATTACAGCAAATAATAGTTTGATTTTTCTTTTCATCTTTCTTTTCTTTAAAATATTAATCCTTGAGTCTATTTTATTTGAGTGCCTAAAGCCTTGGTTCAGTGGTGACTCAAGGTGCCGTCCGCTGTAACCAATTGTTAGGCGCGATAAAGTTTATTTGTCTTGTGACTTTAAATAATAGAAGTCGTATAAAGTCCGTGTAACTTCAGCAATGGCCCGATCACGATTAGCTTCTGAGGTTGTACTGCTCTTTGTAAATACCACAATCGCAAAACGTCGGCCATCTGGCAGGGTTACAAAACCCACGTCATTAGCAACACCACCAATCGTTCCTGTTTTATGGGCAACCGGGGTTCGTTTTGGTAAAAGGCCTTTTAGCCTTCCATCACCTGTACGGGTGCGCGACATTGTAGCAAGCAGGAATTCGCGGCTTTTCTCACTCAAGGCCTTTCCGCTGTCGATAGCCAACAGCAATTGTAGCATGGCATATGGTGAGCACTGATCACGCGGATCTTCTTGTTCGAACTTAAGATTTCGAAGTGGTTGCTTTGCCGCCAGCGTTGGGTCCTTGGCAATAGCCTCTGCAAGTACAGACGCATAGGCTTTGTCGGGTAAACCATAGAAGTCCCTTAAAATTTCGCTGGTATACCTATCAACTCGTAGCTCTGTTATACCAATACTTCGCATCATTTTCGTTACCGCTTCCGGGCCTCCCGCGAGTTTTAGACAAGCGTCTGTCGCTGTATTGTCACTTAAGGTTATCATTGGTTCAATTAAATTGGCTACCGATAACTTAATACCAGGGTGCACGAAGTTCACTGCGATCGCGCCGTCACCTGTAACCATGGTTTCTTGTTCAACATCAATTAAATCGGTAAGTTTAAGTTCACCTTTATCGATACGGTCCAGCAAGGCAACGGCAATGGCCACTTTATAGGTGCTCGCCATCACAAACTGTTCATCGCCGTTTACTGTGATCATCTCCTTAGAGCCAATTTCCTGTGCGGCCACACCAATGCGGCCAACCAGCCCTTCCGAAATTTTCTCAATCTTCCTGGAAATAGCTTCAACATTTTGTTTTTGAGCAAATGTTGGCTGAACTGCAAATAATGCAGAGATTATTACAGCAAATAATAGTTTTATGCTTCTTTTCATCTTTCTTTTCTTTTAAATATTAATAATTGCGTTTAATCAATTTATATTAATCTCTTAGAGTAAAAGTTGCGTTTTCGTCAAGAGGGTAGATAGGATACGTTAGCTGGGTGTGCTCGAAAAGCGTAATATCGCGACTAGTGGTTCCGGGAACATCAGCAATCAGTATTTTGTCGGTGAAGTTTTTATAGAACGCCCGAAAGTGCATCCCGCTTTTAACAGCTATAACGTCATATTCCTGCATGATGATGCCGTGTGGCCGTCCCTGCGTATCATCATAGGTCTGGCATAGGCCGGAAATAACGATGACATCCACCGTATTCTCCGCCTCGATGACCAACCTGACGGTAGGGCCAAGCTGGAATGGGCCGTTGAAAGCGGTCCCTCCACGAACGATCTCATTCCCATCCGAAATGGACTTGACATAGGCTTTGGTCTTGATCGGTTCTCCCGCCAATTTCTCAAATTTACCACCGAGGCTCACATCGATTGTTGCTCCGACACCGGCAGCGGCTGCTGCCTTTGCGGTTTCAGGATCGTGTATGGACATGAAAGCGACTTTTCCCAGGCCTTTGGTCTCCATAAGGGCCTTCAGCAGGTGGGTGCCGCCACCTCCGGCTCCGCCACCCGGATTATCCGCAGCGTCTCCAATCACGATAGGTGTATGGTCGATGATATCGCCTTTTGTTGGTTGTTTACGTACATAGTGGCCGTCGTTCTCAAGCATGGCCAGCACAGTGCCCATAGTTTTGTCCAACGTTTCTAATGGGAGGATGGACTCTTTCCGGTGATCCCATATCCACTGCGCCAGTTCGTCCACCAGTTCTTCCGCCAGTTTGGGGTTATTTTCGGTTGTGACCATCGGGAACACGCCACAAAAGTCGCTGTCCTGGTATGGGAAACCATGCATAGCAGAGCAGTTGATAACACCGGGCCGCTTTTCTATTTCGATGCACTTTTCTTTCAATCGATTTGCAAAGGTGCCCTTCTCTTCGGTATTACTCATCCCCATCATCAGTGGTACTTTGCGATAGGCGGGGGTAGGATGCGATTCTCCTGCCAGGATTGCAGCGCCACGATACATCGCATCACGTGCGCAGGCATTCATATCCATGTGAGGATATTCTTTGCAGGCACTGAAGAAATTCATATTGTCCTTCATTTTCTCTGTGATCTTGCCATGCAGGTCGCCGCTCCAGACGATCATCGTCTCCTTTCCGACTATTTCTCTGACCGACTCCGCTAAGTCTCCTTCCAGATCGGGCGTGCTGTTTACCATACCGGCACCATGAACACCAAGATAGACGATATCTATCGGTAACTGTGATTTCAGTGTGTCCAGGATCTCCTTTTTGGCATCTTTCCAAGCCTGATCGTTCACCGTGCTAAAGCACCAGTCTACATAGTACAAGACACCCGGAAGCAGCTCCCAGCCTTTTTCTTCGCACACATCCACTGCCCCGCCAATGGCTGTCCCGTTCAACTGATTCCTGATCTGATCGCCCCGGAATGTGCGCATTCTGTCGAGCGTGGTTTCGCCCATTCCTTCGGTGAGGTAGGTGTTGGTTTCATGGAAAAAACCAACATAGGAGACTCTTAATTTTTTGGAATTTTTCGTTTGTTCTCCTTTTCCAATGTTGAAAGACAGCAAAGGTATTACTGCTGCAGCAAGCGCTGCAAAAACAGCTAGTGTAATAAGTTTTCTTCTTTTCACAAGGTTTGATTTAAATTAAAAAGTGTTTTTAGTTTAAAGTGTTTTTCAGCTTGTCAATTTCATTTTTTATGTTCTCACTTTTTTATAATAGTTATCTGCTGCGTTAGTCCTGTAATTATTGTTCGTGTTAACCTTAATAAATAATACTAACAGATAGTTATCTCCTACAAGTTAAGACAACAAATAGGTTTAATGCATCACACTAAAGTTGTAAAAAGGTGTGATTTTTAGGATAAGATATTCATATTCCATGCTTTATTGAGCATGGAAGTGCCATTGGGAACGTCGGGTTGCCATAGATATTGGTCAGGTGACTTTTCACTGTCACCGTTGAAATATGGAGTTGCAGGGCTATCTCCTTGTTGCTTGCCAAGAGTTAATTCTAAAAGTTTTAGAATATGAGACGGGCGGAAGGACGTTATACCGATTACTATTCAAAATGCGCCTTTAGCGCGTTTCACTTCTAAATGCACTTTGAATATGTATTGGTATTATTTGATGATTTTAAATCTATTCGGGATATCGCACTTACGTCGCAAAAAGGTAGGGTTATTAGGATAAGATATTCATATTCCGTGCTTTATTGAGCATGGAAGTGCGATTGGGAACGTCGAGTTTACGATAGATATTAGTCAGGTGTCTTTTCACAGTTTCCGTTGAAATATTGAGTTGCAAGGCTATCTCTTTGTTGCGGAGTCCTTTTGCGATGTTCCGGATAACTTGCTGCTCGCGAAGGGATAATACATCAGTTTTAGAATATGAGACGGGCGGGAGTTCATTGTTTGATGATTTTAATCCTATTCGGGACAAGATTCTGCGGGATGAAACGGATTGATCCACCAACTCCAACAAGGATGGCATAACCAGGTATGCTTCCATAATCGGTCTTATAATGTTATTCTTTTCAGCAATTATCAAGGCATTTTTTAGCGACTCTTTAGCAAGTTCTTTTCTTCCAACCCGCAGCAGTGCCATTGCCTTAAGCAACTCAATATCTACATCATGATACCTGTTATGAAAGCTGTCCAGATGAGCTTTCACTTCGGCAAGTACGTGAAGTGCTTCCTCTACCTGTAAGATAGTTCCATGGCTTACGATGATACTGATTTTGGTTAGGCTAGGCACATCCATCAAGAACAAATACGGTTCTTGAGTTTGCTTGTCCCAATTCATTTGAGCCCACTCCAACTCCATACCTCCCAATCCTTTATGCAGATTAACCCTTGCTTTTACAGAGCGTGTATAGGACTGGAACTTTGGATTTTTAAATTTTGCAGTCATTTGTTCCATTGTTATAATTAAGGACTCAGCTCCTTTGGTATCTCCTTCTAGAGAATACGATAAAACTAATCCTGCCAAAGCATCAAAATATACACGATAATTAAAAACCTTGTCATAGCTTATAACCTCTCTAAGGAATTGAGACGCATATTCCAAATTTGCTGTCTGAAAGGCACTATTGCCATGCAAATACAAACTCCACGCTCTTAAAATTTTCAATTCACCCTTCTTGGCGATAAAATGAAATTTTTCAGATTCAAACACTGCTTCTTTAAAATTTCCGGAGAGTAAATGAACATATATCCTGGCATGCAATGAACGCATATGCATTACAGAAGCATACTGAAAGTTTTTATCATGCTCATCAAGAAGTTTCAAAGCCAAAGCTGTTTTACCCAGCATTTGTCTTGTGTTTGCCGTTATTAACTCTCTGCGCGCACCAAACATACCTGTTTCGTCATGATGCAAAGATTTGGATTGTTCCAGACACTCTAGAGCTTTTTCAGGATTAGGCCTAATATAAGCTAAATAATAGCCCAAATGATATAGGTAAAGCGATTGATTCTTTGCGCTAGAGTTTTTAACACCAAGTTTCTCAAGAGTTTCTAATAAAAAAGAAAATTCCTTAACTTCATATGTTTCCTGACAAAAATATAATTCTATTAACAACAAATCTACATTGCTCATTCGTATTTCTTCAGGAATATTTTCTAACCACCTTTTCACAACCCACCATTCGCCTAACTCAAATTTTGAGATAGTATGCTGTTCAATCAGATCGACAGCCATATCGTATTCTTGAGCCATAACCATATAATGAATTGCCTCATCAATAAGACCCTTGCCTGCAAACCAGGAACTTATATGAATGTACAGAGGTTTAATGATTTCTGGTTCATTTCTCTCCAGCCGCCTCCTAAGGATATCTCCAAATAAATGATGGAACCTAAACCAGGCTCCTTTATCCTTAGTTGCGATAAGAAAAAGATTTAAATCCTTCAGTTTTGCAAGGAAAATCCCTGCTCCGTCTGAATTTTTAAAAGCATAGGTAAAAACTGAGTCGATGAGATCCTCATTAAATTGGTCAAGGAGAGAACAGAGCTGCACCTGTTTAAAAAAGTCAGGTTCCAGGTTTTCACCAATGTGATCCACCAGCATATCCAAATCGCTGGTTAAGAATCCTTTTTCCACCTTTCTATCCTCCAACACCAGAAGCGACCTTGTCATCATTATCAATCTGATAGCCAATATCCAACCTTCAGTTTTATTAAAAAGTTCTGTAATTTCATCTTTCAAGAAATGGGTATTATGCTCCATTGCCAGGAGCTCTGCAATTTCATCCTCGTTAAATCTGAGGTCTCTAATCCTAAGCTCCAGCATTTTTTGATATAGTCGAAGCTCCCGCAATTGAAGAGGAGGATCTCTCCGTGTAATGATAACCATGTGAAAGTTGTTGATGTTTTCACTGATTATGGCGTCGATCAGCATGTGGATCTGCTCATTCCTGATCAAATGGTAGTCATCAAGAATCAGCCGAATTGGGTCTTTTAACTCGTTAATTTTATTGATAATTTTATCAATAATTGATTCCCACGAAAGAAAATGGTAATCCTGATTCAGGTTTTTCAATTCCGGCATTTCAACTGAACTGCATTTTTCAAGCGCTGCAGCAAAATACGAAATGAAAGCAGCTGAATCACTCATACTTTTATCCAGAGATAGCCAAGCAAAATTATTTTCACTATGCTCAAGCCACTGACTTATAATAACGCTCTTGCCGTATCCTGTAGGAGCCGATATTACTATTAACGGTTGATGTTTGGATTTTTCTAATTTTTCAATTAGACGTCGTCTAACTAAAAGATCGTTATAAATTTTCGGTCTATTTAGTTTAGTATGAAGCATCAGATATTGCGAATATTAACAATTTTGATTTAAAACAATATGTTAAACTTAATGTTCAATTGCTAAACCTACATAGAAAGATTGTTCGGTTCTATTGTAGAAAACTTTAGTAAGTTCGGTTATTTTTTGAAATCTCGCAAAAAAGAATAGGATATGTTCTAAATGCAATAATAATATTTCTATTATTAACATATTATAGATATCGCAACCTGAACACCCATTAATTGTTATTTTTATTCATTCTATAACTAAAAGACAAACAATATGAAATTTTTCTGCACTGTTCTTTTTTTGTTCGGAATAACTGTGAATACGACAAATGCTCGGGGAACACAGTTGTTACGTGAACCCACAATTTCGGCCGAAAGTATCGTTTTTGTTTATGCCAACGACCTTTGGAAAGTGGATCGGAATGGGGGAGACGCCATTCGAATGACAAGCAACGAAGGTCAGGAATCCAATCCGCATTTTTCGCCTGATGAAAAATGGATCGCGTTTTCGGCACAATACGATGGAAATACCGATGTCTATGTCATTCCGGGAGAAGGAGGTTCTCCCAAAAGATTAACCTGGCATCCCGGTGCTGATGTGGTTCAGGGATGGACACCAGAAGGAGAAGTGATGTTTCGTTCGGGCAGAGAAGGCCGTCCGACACAAACCAGCAAGTTTTTTACCGTTGGAATGCAGGGCGGATTGCCAAAAGCTATTGATATTCCGAGGGCAGCCTTTGGCGAAATTTCGCCTGATGGAAAGCAGATTGCTTATGTTCCAATTACTTTCTGGGACCCCGAATGGCGAAATTATCGCGGCGGACAGGCCATGCCGATCTGGATTGTGGATATGAAAACCAAGGATTTAAAACGCACTCCACAACCAACCAAAGAACGTCACCTCGATCCGGTGTGGTTCAACAATAAAGTGTATTACTTGTCGGAACGGGATTATGCCAGCAATATCTGGATGTTCGATCCGAAAACCGGAGATGAAAAACAGATAACTCACGAAGCTCAGTTCGATATCAAAAGTCAGGATGCCTGCAAAGATGCCATCGTGTACGAGTGTGGCGGTTACCTGCATCTGTTAAATCCTGAAACCGGCGATACGAAGCAGTTGGTGATACATGTAAAAGGTGATATGAATTTTGCACGTGAGCGTTGGGAGAGTGTCAGCGGAAGTAATCTGACCAATGCCAACATTTCGCCAAATGGCAAACGTGCCGTTTTCGAATACCGTGGCGAACTATTTACCGTTCCGAAGGAGAAAGGAACCTGGCGCAACATTACAAATACCTCGGGCGTGGCCGACCGTTATCCCGTGTGGTCGCCCCTAGGTGACCAAATTGCCTGGTTTAACGACGAAAGTGGCGAATATAAACTGGTGGTTGCCGATCAGTTTGGTGAGGATCAGAAAGTGTATACTTTGAAAAATCCGACCTACTTTTTCCGTCCGGAATGGTCGCCCGATGGAAAGAAAATCGCTTATACCGATACCGATTATAACATCTGGTACATCGAACTGGAAACCGGCGATGTTACGAAAGTAGCAACCGATGCTTTTGCACATCCCGATCGCGAAATGCAGCCAAAATGGTCGCCCGACAGTAAGTGGATTGCGTATGCCCGCCAGTTGAACAGCAGTTTTAAAGCTGTTTTTGCTTACGATATTTATTCTGAAGAAACTGTGCAACTTACCGATGGAATGGCTGATGTGCTGACTCCGGCCTGGGATGTTAGCGGAAAATACTTATATATTCTGGCAAGTACCAATTACGGTTTGCATACCGGCTGGCTCGATATGAGCTCTTACGACCCGGATTTAACACGAAGCCTTTATTGTATTGTTTTGTCAAAAGATGGAGAATCACCCATTTTGCCTACCAGCGATGATGAGGAGATTAAAGCTGAAAAAGAGGATAAAGCTGATAAAGACAGTAATGACGAAGAGAAAGCTGATCAGAAAAAAGATGATGAGATTTCAGTTACTATTGATGAAGAAGGATTGGCTGAACGCATTGTGGCCTTGAATATGCCCGGGCGAAATTATGCGGGACTTGTTGCCGGCCCTGAAAAAACCGTTTTTGTAGCCGAAAGGGTTCCGAACGAAAGAGGACTTGTATTGCACAAATACGAAGCTAAGGAAAATAAAGCCGACGAATTTTTAAGTGGCGTCAGCAGTGCAACAACTTCGGTCGATGGCAAAAATATGCTGGTTAAACAAGGCAGTAGCTGGGCTATAGTTGATACGAAGTCGAAGCCTAAAAACGGCGACGGAAAGCTTGAAACCAACTTGAAGATTAAAATAATTCCCACCGAAGAGTATCAGCAAATGTTCGATGATTCGTGGCGTTTTATGCGCGACTTCCTTTACGTTGATAATGTACACGGTGCTCCGTGGGATAAAATATACGAATGGTATTCTCCCTGGGTGAAATCGGCTCGCCATCGCACCGACATGAATTATATTATCGATATGATCAGTGGAGAAGTTTCGATTGGACACTCCTATGTTTCGGGCGGCGATATGCCCAACATCGATAATGTGCCGATTGGCCTTCTTGGTTGCGATTTTGAAGAAGTCGACGGCTATTATAAAATCAGCAAGATTTATACCGCCGAAAACTGGAATCCGGATACAAAAGCACCGCTTTCGGCTCCGGGTTTAGCCGTCAAGGAAGGTGATTACCTGCTTGCGGTAAACGGAACCGAGTTAAAAGCACCAACCAACCCGTTTAGTTTGTTTGAACAAACAGCCGGCCGACAAACCATCCTGACAGTTAACTCAACTCCATCAATGGAAGGAGCAAAAGAAATTACGGTAGAACCGGTTTCCAGCGATCGTTCGCTGAGAAGTATCGATTGGGTCGAGAATAATCGACGCAAAGTAGATGAACTTTCGGGCGGAAGGCTGGCATACGTTTATCTGCCTAATACAAGTGGGCCGGGATTTGCATCATTCAACCGCTACTATTTCGCCCAGCAGGATAAAAAAGGTGTAGTACTGGATGAACGAAACAACGGTGGTGGTTCGGCCGCCGACTACATGATCGATGTAATGTCGCGCACCTTGTTGGGTTACTTTAACAGCAAGGCCAACGATAACCGTCCGTGGACTACACCAATGGCCGGAATCTGGGGGCCCAAAGTGATGATCATTAACGAACGCGCCGGATCGGGTGGAGACTTGTTGCCTTATATGTTCAAAGAGAAAAATATTGGACCACTGGTAGGTACCCGGACCTGGGGCGGCCTGGTTGGAACCTGGGATACGCCTCCTCTGATTGATGGCGGAAGAATTGTTGCTCCGCGTGGTGGATTCTTCGATGTGGATGGACATTGGGCAGTTGAAGGCGAAGGAATTTCTCCGGATGTAGAGGTAATACAGGAACCGAAACTGGTTCTGGAGGGACATGATCCGCAACTTGAAAAAGCCGTGGAAGTAGCTCTGGATAAACTGAAAACAGAAGAATTTCATATGAAACCCGAGCCGCCGGCACCAATGCGTTGGAAACGCCCTGAAGGTTTTAAAGTGAAATAATTGAGTGGGGTAAAAGAGCAGAAATTCGTTTTGATTTTCTGCTTTTTTACTGTATCTTCTGACATTCAATAAAATAAAACTTCAAATCAACATAAGAATAAGTTTGGAGTAATAAAAAAAATACTATTTTTGCAGCCGATTTTATGCAATCTCTTATTCGTCAGGTGACGAATTACATTGCCAACTTATAAAAGAAATAGAAAATGGACTTAATTCAAGAAGTACAAAAGGAATTTGAGGTAGCAAATGAATACCCAAAATTCGGAGCGGGAGACACAATTACCGTAAGTTACAAGATCAGGGAAGGTAACAAAGAAAGAATTCAGAATTTCCGTGGCGTTGTTATTCAGTTGCGCGGATCGGGTGCTACCAAAACGTTTACAATTCGTAAAATGTCGGGTAACATCGGTGTTGAAAGAATTTTCCCAATTCAATCGCCTTTTATCGATGCAATTGAAATCAACAAACGTGGTAGCGTTCGTCGTAAAAGAATTTTCTACCAGCGTGCTCTTACAGGTAAAAAAGCCCGTATCAAAGAAAAAAGATTCTAAGAATTACGCATACAAAACGAAAGGTCTCTGTTACAGAGGCCTTTTTTTGTGCCCGAATTTGACGCAAATAAGTTTAGGATCACAATAAATTCTAGATGGAGTGAAATCTTAGATATTACCGATTTCTACTATTCCCGGATATGTTTCATGTTGAAGTTGGCCTCTTTTTATCGATCCTAGAATCAAAATTTTAGCTTAGTGAGAGCGGGAAGTTCCGAGAGTGCGAGGAAATCACCCGTCCGAACTTAGCTAAAATGAAGATGAAAGGTGAAGGTAAAAAGTAGCCTTGATTTTTTTGTCTCGTTTTTGCATCAAGGCAAAAATGAGAGCCTCCGGCAGGAAAAGAAAAAACTTAATTGTACAGACGTTATTTTAATCCCACAAATTTTAATAGGAGCAGTTATTCCTTAAAAAAGTTTCAACAACATCTTCGCCTTTTCTTCTTTTTCGGAATAACCCAGCGACTGATACGATTCCTCGAGAGATTCGAGAAGACGCTGAATAAAAAGAACATCCGATTTGGGTTCGGTATATTCAAATAGTGGTTGGTAATCGTTCTTTTTTAAATGGTATTCAATTTCTTTTCGGCTGGTAATCGCCCCTTTGTTCGATGGATTAATGTAAAACAATACGTCCGAATTTTGGGTTGATCCGTGCACCTTGCGTGCCAGCTTGGCATCTACGATGGCCACCAGCGGATTCTTGGGGAAATCGACCATGCGAGCAGGTAACTCGAGTTGACGGGCAATAATGGTATAAAAAATACTCATCGAAACTGAATTCCCTTTTTTGGTGTCGAGAATCTGGTTCAGAAAACAATTCTGAGCCGAATGCGGATTGCTCAGGTTTACCCCGTAACCATGCACATTAAAAAGAAAATGGTTCAGAATGGTAGTCTTTTCAAGCAATGTAAGCGAATTATTTAGCTCCAGCCAGATGGTTTTCCGCAGGTTCTCCACTTTCATCTGAAGGTTCAGCGGGTTAAGGTCGGGATATTGAAACCGATCGACATGGCAAAAACCGTTTAGCAGGCTGCGTTCGTCTTCCTTACGTTTAAGCCACATCTTAAGGCGACTTTTGGTTTCCTTAAACTGAATATTCTGAATGATGGTTTCAATGCGTTCCTGTGCGTTTTCATCGAAACTTGTTTCCCATTTCTTTTCCAGTTCCGGAATAATATCATCATTTTGTTTGAGCAGTTCCTTTTCAACCATCCCAAAAACAGTAATGTCGGGGTCGTCGAGGAGGTTGATTAGCGCTGTCAGTTTTTTCTTATCCATAGTTATAAGGTCAGTTTTTCCAATACCTTCGAAATGAGTTTCTTCATTTCGTCGCGATAATTTTCATTGGCGGTTAGGGTAACGCGGTTGGCTATAATCAGGCAAACGGTCAAGGCACGGTGTCCAAGTAATTTCGACAATCCGTAAATGGCCGAACTTTCCATTTCAAAATTGGTGATACGCAATCCCTCATGTTCGAATGATTCTATTTGCTCATTCAAACGCGGATGTGCCAGTGGCAGTCTGAGTTCGCGCCCCTGCGGGCCATAAAAACCCGGTGCTGAGATGGTGACACCAAACGAAAAATCATCTCCCTCAAATTTCGACAATAACTGTTCTGAAGCGTCGATAACATAAGGCGATGGTAATGATTTGTCCCATTCAGTGTAATTTCTGAATGCCTCTTCAAACTGAATATCGGAAACAGCTCGGCGGTTGGCATAAAAATTCAGTAGTCCATCAAAACCAATCGACTTTTGTGAAATCACAAAAGTGTTCACAGGCAAATCGGTTTGCAAACCTCCCGAAGTACCAATGCGAACAATATCCAGGCTTTTTTTCTCTTTCCTGATCGTTCTGGTTTCCAGGTCGATATTTACCAGGGCATCCAGTTCGTTTACTACAATATCGATATTATCGGTACCAATTCCGGTAGAAATAACACTCAGTTTTGTGTTGTTGTACCAACCTGTAACGGTTTTAAATTCACGGTTTTGAACCGAGAATTCAATTTCCGCGAAATGATCTGCAATGGTATCCACACGACCGGGATCTCCAACCAGGATAATACGGTCGGCTATGTTTTCCGGTTTCAGGTGTAAGTGGAAAATTGATCCGTCAGGATTTAATATCAGTTCCGAATGCTTGATCATGCCTGTAATTTAGGTCCTTGTCAAAACTATTTAAAATTGATATAATAGCAACGGATGAGCCTAAAAACATATAAACACCCAAGTATTCAAAAATAAATTAAACATAAATAATTGTTAAAAACTCGCAATCCCTGAGTTTCTTGGGATATAAACAATTCAATGTGGAAATGAAGTTGGCTGCTTTATTAAAAGATTGCAGGAAAATCATATTTTTGAGGTAGAAACAAATCTAATAACAAACCGATGTCATTCAAAATCTTTTCTCTCCAGCTAGCCGGTAAGATCAAACCTACTGCAACGATCGAGAAAAAGCGGGCCGAACTGCTTGCCGACTATGCAGAATTTCAAAAGACCGAGAAATCGGAGGAGCTAAAAGCCTTTCTCGAATTGGAAGAATGGGTAAATTCTGATGCCTTCAAAAAGACCAAGAGCGAAGTAGAAAGCTTATCATTTAAGGGAAGCAAAGAAGAAAACGAGTTAAAAGAATACCAGCGTCTGAAAAAGTCGGGAGCCATCAAAAAGTATTTTGCTGTTGAGGGTTCTTCCGATTTGAAGCGTTTTGAGAAAGAGCGCGATTCGGATAAGATGAAGAGCTACTACGAGTTGTTCGACTATGTTAAGGAAGGCCAGTTTGAAAAGGACAAAAAAGAAATTCAAAGCCAGGTATTTAAAGGCTCGGTAGAAGAGAAGCACTGGCTTGAATATCGGAAACTGGAAAAATCAGCCGGTATTAAAGCCTGGAAAGAATTGAATTCGTCGGACGCTGTGAAAAAGCACGAGGCGCTTGAAAAGACCGAAAAGTTTAAGAAATACCAGCAATTAAAAAATGCCCCCGGTCATAGCAAAGAGGAAAAAGCCGAATTCAATAAATTGAAGGGCGATGCCGAAATTAAGGCTTATTTTAAATTCGAGCAGTCGAAAAAATTAAAACTTTACCGCGAAACGGCTGGGAGTCACGACCTGAAGCGTTACGACGAACTAGCGGCTTATGTTGCCGGTGACGAGTTTAAAAAACGTGAAGCTTTTTTGAAGGATAAAAAGAAATTCGAGAAAAGCGAGGCTTTTAAAAAGTACGCAGAATTCAAACGACTGGCGGGTGACGACACCGTAAAATTTGTGCTGAAATATGAGAAATCGTCGTTGTACAAAAACTACCTCGATGTAAAAGATTCATTCGACCTGAAACGCTATCACGAGCTCGAAGAGATTATCAATTCAGAGGAATTCAAAAAACAAAAAGCCTGGCTCGAAGATAAGAAGCGTTGGGAGAAAACTGACGAGTATAAAAAATACCAGGACTATTTAAAAGAAAAGCAAAAGCCTGAGTTTGTGAAGTATTTTAAATATCAAAAATCAAGCGATTTCGATTTTCTGAAAAATTGGGAAGTGGTTTTCGAAGACAACTTTTCGTCTACAAAACTGGACGAAACCAAATGGGATGTTTGTACTGCAGCGGCAGGTAAATTGCTGGGCGAGAATTATGCCTTACCCGGCGACCTGAACATTTTTACGCAGGGTAAAAACGTTTCAACCGGAAAACAATTACGCATCCAGGTGAAAAAGGAAAAAGCTGAAGGAAAGGTATGGAAAATGCCGGCAGGTTTTGTTCCAACCGAGTTTGATTATACTTCAGGACTGATTTCGAGCGATAAAGCTTTTGAATTGAAAGATGGCATACTAGAGGCTAAAATTAAATTCGATCCGGTTAAACCGGTAATCAGTTCAATGTATCTGGCCAGCAGCGAAACAAGTAATCGGGTGAATTTGGTGGAAATTGGCGCGCGCAACAACCTTGGTTTTTCTGTGGTTAGCGGAAACGGAAAAGTTGAAAGCGTTGGAATTGACATCTCGAACCTGAAAAAAGGGGATTATATATTCAGCCTCGAGAAACAGGGGCCGAAATTTACCTGGAAGATAAATGAGCATGAAATTCTGACTCAGGATAATTCTGAATTAAATAAACCGATGCATTTGATGGCTTCCAGCCTGGTGATCGATGAAATATCAGGATCGCAGTTACCTGCTAATTTCGATATTGAATGGGTAAAATGTTACGCTAAGAAATGAAGCTTGCCGGGACCGACCTCGACTGGGTAGAAGAATTTAGCGGCGCTGTTACCGTTTGCGATACGGCGGGTATAATTGTTTATATGAATAAGGTTTCAATCGGTCAGTTTGCAGCTTACGGCGGCGAAGAACTGATTGGGACTAATTTGCTGGATTGTCATCCGGAGCCATCGCGAACTAAGCTGCAGGAAATGCTAAAAACTCCCACAGAAAATGTCTACACCACCGAAAAGAATGGTAAAAAGAAGATAATTGTGCAAAAGCCTTGGATGCAGAACGGTGAATTCCGCGGCATTGTTGAATTATCGTTTGATTTAGATTCACAAATGCCACATTTTATTCGCGATTAATTCTTTACAACCCACGTTTATTAAAGAGTATGTACCCGAAATTGAGTGTTACAAATAACTGGGTATTTTCTTTATCGTAATAATTCATGGATAGGCTCACTGGTCCGACTCCGGTTTGGTAAACCAATGCTGCCGCCGCCTGTAAATAGTAATTTTCGAAAAAATTACTACTTCTGTAAGCAGTCAGATCTTCGTTAATCAACTCTTCTTTTATGGGCAGAAAGGCGTAACCTTCAACGCGCATGTGCATATCAGACGAAATTTTGAAAATAGTTTTCAAGCCACCTGCCAGAAAATTATTGGAATGAAATTTCTCGATAAACAGTGATTTGCTATGTGGAGTAGGACTAAATCCAGGTGCTGATAATTTGGTGGAACGGTAGGTCTTAAACAAATCTTTATTACTTGCAGTTGCTTCCAAATGTGTGCCTAGTGTGATAAAATTGTTGAGTTCAAAATAATTCAACAATTTACCACTGACAATGCCATAATTATGATGAATTTTTCTACCTCCGATTTTCGTTCCAACAGTTCCCGATTCGAAGGACTCATTTCCCGAAACTGCCCTAAGTTCAATGCTCTTCCACGATCCTTCGGTGGCGTATTGTTTGTAGTTGAGCGAATTGTTTTCAAAACCGATATGGCCAACAAATGCTCGAAAGTAGGAATTATCAGGTGTGTCGCGTACTTCAAAATCTTCAGCCCTGTAAAACCGGTCATCAGCAGATGAATAAGCCAGACCGGCAGAAAGTTTGGTGTGAAGCCCCAACGGAAAACCACATTCGAGTCGCATGTTCAATTCGTCCTGAATAATGTATGGCGGGCGAACATTCTCAAAAAAGAGTTCGGTACTCGAGGCATAATAATCCCAGCGGTTCATTGTAAAATAATAGGAAAGATAGAATGGCAGTCGCGTTGAGTAGTCAATGCGTCCTCCAAATTTAGCCGAGCTGTAAAACCTTCCGAAATACAGGTTCGAATAAAGTTTGTAAGCCCTTGAATGGTAACTGCGGTAGTTAAAACTGGCAAAACCCTGGTTGATCGGTTTTGTTGACAGGTTACCACCAAAATTCACATCAAATTTTTTCTCCAGCTCAACCTTCAAATGTAAATCGAAGTACCCCGATTTTGGGTTGTAATAAGTTATTGGCTGTATCGATTTTAGGTTTTCATCCGCTATCAGTTTGAAATATTCTGTTTTCAGATCCTTCAAAGCCACAATATCCGAACGGTGTTTAATGCTTTGAATAATAAACTGGCGTTGCATCGGGTCTTCCACTCCCTCAATCTGTATATTCTGAAAATAGAGGGCGGGTTTACGCGCATTAAAATTGCTTCTTTTTCTATCTATTTCATCTTGCGGAACCCTTCGTTTAACGAGGTTTTTTATGCTGTCAATCGCACTCAAAGCAGTTTGTTCTCCTTTTTGAATGGCCAGATCAATTTTGTTAAAATCGAGCAACCCAACGTCTTCAAATTTTGTTTCAAGCAGAATGCCGTCTTTTGGATCAATTTCAAAATTAGTTGGACGCATCACCATGTTCGATATTTGGCGCATTACATCGTCGGGATCAGCAGCTTTCGCATTGTCGGCAACCTTATGCCCGATAATGATGTCAGGTTTGTAAATATCCTTCATGTATTCGGTAGGGAAGTTGTTCAGTATCCCTCCATCAAACATCAAACGACCATCAATTTCTATCGGTTTGAAATAAAGCGGGACCGTCATCGAGGCACGAATAGCATTACCCAAATCACCGTTGCGAAGCACAGCCGGTTCACTGGCATTAACATCGGCAGCTACACAGAAAAACGGAACCATCAGTTTGTTAAAATCGTAGTTGCAGGCAGCACTTGTAGCCGCAGTAAGTTCCATAAACGCAAAATCCATTTGTTCGGCCGGGATGATGTTGGTTGGAGGCAGAACCTTCAACTTTTCATCCTTTTTTGCTACACGCAGCGTAATCCAGGTTGGTTCCGTTTCGGCTCGCTTAAAGTAATAACGGTACTCGCGTTGCATTTTTCCGGTCGACCAAAAATAGAAATCATCCGATTTGAAGAGTTCCTCCATTTCATCGGGCGAATAGCCGGCAGCATACAAACCACCCACAATAGCGCCAATTGAAGTGCCCGCAATGTAATCGATCGGAATGTTGTTTTCCTCTAAAACCCTGATCACCGCGATATGAGCCATGCCTTTTGCTCCGCCTCCGCTAAGCACAAGTCCAACCGATTGCGCATTGGATTGCATCAGTGAAACTAAGAGTAACAGTGAAATTAAAAGGCGTTTATTCATGAATTGCTCACATTTCTATTTCTGAACTGAATCAAATTTACAAAAAACGCTTATTGTTATGTCTAATAAATTCCATTTATTTCCATGATTTTAATCAAGATTAAGAATGGATATTTTCTGAATTTAATGTCCTCTAACTACTATTCGTGTGCACGCAATCGCCTAATATTTGGTAGATTTGTATATCATAATATTTAAACCGATGGTAAACCTGAAAATTCTTTTTACTTGAAAAAGCCATTTTATATACTTCTTTTGTTGATGCTTGGGCTGGTATCTGCAGCTAGCGAAAATTCCACAGCCGACATTGTTTGGGGTAACTCGTTTTATTATAACATGAATGTTGGCGACAGCATTTCGTTTGAAGGAACAACAGTGCAGCTTCTGGATATTGACAAGCATTGCAACCAGCTAAAAATAGGGAATGATACTTTGTGGTTAAAAGTTTCGCGAAGAAGTTTGCCGGTAATCAGTGGCCCTGTGAATGTATTCGTCGCCGACAATGTAAATATTAAGCACCTGGCAAAAAACAAAAAGGTTCATGGCCTGCTAACGGGTGATGCATTGATTTGCTTAACAGGAAGCAGTTCCAGCTGGCTCGATTTGAATACCGTTTTTTTCCCGGTTGCTTTTAACGATGGATTTGTATGGTACGGGGAAGAGGAAACTTACATGTTTTCGTACTATCCAACAAAGGATAACAATTACGATACTTATCCCGGAATTGCAATAAATATGAATGATGCACGGGGATTACAGAAACACTGGATAGTTGCCATTGAAGATTGTGAAGTTGTGTGGATTGAAGACAGCGACGTGGAAGAAGCGAAATGTCTTTTACTTGCGAGCATGGCAAATCCCGGAATCTATTACGTTTACGACGGTTTGTTCAGAAAAAATATAGAAGTACGAAAAGGCCAGAAACTTGAACGGGGAGAGTTGATCGGTACTGCCTGGGGAGACAATAAATGGGGATTTCTTCACTTGGCGGTGATTTATTCCGATTCTGCTCCTTCATTCGAAAACAGGTACGAGAACTGCCTGAACTTTTTTCCGCAATTGTACACAATGTGCTACAAGTACAGCTATGGTGTTACTAAAACCTTTTCGAAAGGGAAAATCGAATTTGGCGGTGCGCCACGTTTGAATGGCAATGTGCAAAATGTTTCGGCTTTTGAAGGCTACTACGGTAAAGGCTGGGAATTTGATCACTGGAATGTGACGGAAAAAGTAGAATGGGTGACAAAAGGCGATGCAGGTAACGCACGCTTAAGTAAAGTGCTGTTTAAAGGAACACCTGCCAGGTGTACTAATCCCGAAAATTATTTCGATTACGTAATAAATGTGCGAAACGGTGTATACCGCATTAGGGCAAAAATAGGAGATGTTGAAAAGTCGTCGTGGCAAAAGCTGGCTTTTGAGAATCAGTTGACTGAGGCCTATTCGTTATTGCCGGGTGAACAGAAATGGACCTCCGAGAAAGTGGTAAAAGTTGAAGACCACAAACTGAATGTTCGGATTTATTACGACGGCAACAAAGTAGCCGGTTTAAGTGAGATTGTTTTTCAACAGGCTTACTAAAATTCGAAGCACATCCCGGTTTTTACTTCCGGGAAATCGAAACTTTTTTGAAAGAAAGTTTTAGCCGGCATTGATGTACAATGCGAGGGCAACAGATTTTTAATTTGGTTTTCCTTAAAATATTCCAGCGTTTTCTGTGTTTGTTCTCCCTGATCTTTTAAATGAAAGCCACCAATTACTGTATCAATTTTATCTACACCCGTTACTTTTTTCGCGTACTCGCAAATGTTGCAAATACCCGAGTGAGCGCAACCCGATATAACAGTCAGTTTATCGTTATTAATTGCTACCAGGGCTGAATCGTCGTAAATGAAGTCGTCTTCGCCGTTGCCAAATGCGAAATCTGTAGTTTTGCTCTCAAAAGTATTTAAGCGTGGAATTTCGCCCAGGTACCATAAATTTTCGGTGAGTTGAACGGGAGAATCGCTTTCAATAAGTTTAAAATTCTGCTCAATTTCAGTTTTGTTTTGCCATAATCCAACCGGAGCTCCATCCGATTTTCGATAACGTTTTTCGAAAGTTGCCGGATGTGTGTATAGAATTTTATTATTTAAAAATTGCAATCCGTCGCCATGATCCCAATGACCGTGGCTTAAAACAACTGTGTTAACATCGCGCTGAACATTAAATCCGAGAACGGCAGCATTTTTTAAAAATACATCGGTGTGTCCGGTGTCGAACAGGATCATTTCGTCGTCGATTTCAATTAAATAGGAGAGGCCGTGTTGCGCCAGAAATTTACCTCCGGCAATGTTTTCGGTTAGGATGTTGATTTTCATTAGCAATGGTTTTCAGTTAGCGTTTACAGTCGATTTTAAGTATAAAAAATGTAGCCGATAGTATAATTATCATAAAGATAATGAAGAAGATCCGGAATCCAAACGTTTCGATGATGCTTCCACCTAATAAAGGGAAAAGAGCCGGCAGAATGTTTCCGGCACCGGCAAAACCGGTGTACAAGGCACGGTTTTCGTTACCCGAAACTTCAAGGAGCAAACCGCTCATGGTCATGGTGTACAGCGAATAAACAACGCCTCCCAACACAAAAATGTACTTTACCAGGTTGGGGGCGTGTATAAGAATAGCCAGCAAGGCCAGAATAAGTGAGAGTGCCACATTGGAAAAAAGCAGCACGTTGTACTTCAGTTTTTTTGCACCGATTAAAACCAGAAAACTCACAAACACAATTCCAATTACTTTGAAGATAAGAAATGTGCCGGTGGCACTGCTTGTTGTACCGAATGTTTCCTTGGCATAAAGAATTACAAAAGGCAGGAACGAAATAGCAATTCCCTGCGTATTAATGAAGCCCAGAAAGTACGGAAGCTTGGGATTTTCTTTCAATTCGGTTCTGAGCACTTTAAAAAACGATTTTAGCCCTTTTATTTTGAGTTTCGAGGGTACCACCTCTTTAATGGCCCAAAATCCGCCTGATGCGATTAGAAGAATTCCGGCACCGGCAAAAAACATGATGGCATAGTTGGTTGGATAAGCCTTCCAGATCAGAATTTTTTTAACCAGAAAAGCAGAGGCCAGCACAATAATTCCTGATATGATTTGCAAAGATGAAAAGAAAGTCTTGCGTTTATCCGGATTGACTGACTTTCCCAGAATATCGGTGTAACTGATGTTGGCAAACGCTCCGGCCAGCGAAAATAAGGTGATAAATAAGAAGGTGAACCAAATCACAAAACTTGCATGTTTGGCCTGCAAAAAGAAGAGCAGTATTCCCAATCCAAACAGTGCGAAAATACGCGTATTGATTCCCAGTAACAAGTAATTCTTTTTATAGGTTTTGTTGCTGAGATACGGTGCAAAGAAAAGTTGTGTAAAGCTTGAACCGCCAAGCATTATGGCTGTCATGATGCCGATGTGTAGCGCTCCACCACCGGCTTCCACGATCATGGCCGGAATGATGGTATCAACATCCATAAAATTCTTGGCAAAAGCCAGAAAAGTGGCATGCCATAAAAAAGCTTTGAAATTATGTGTGGAATTTTTATTTGTTAACACGCTTGTAATCTCATTTGCACAAATGTTTTAATTTATTTTGAATTTACAAAGCTGAAATTAAAATACTAAGTGTTTGCAAATGAATTCCAAACCGTCCTGATTTCTTTACTGATCGGGCTGTCCGGCGCGTATTCAATAACACTTTTTTTGTGAACCATTGATTCTACCATTTTTTCATCAAAAGGCAGTCGGCCCAGAACCTGAATTTGTTTGCTTTTGAGGTAGCGTTCAACTTTTGCCGATACATCGGTATTGATATCGTATTTATTGATTGTGGCAAACATTGGGATATTGAACGATTCAACCAGTTCAACCAGTCGTTTGGCATCGTGCAAACCCGAAATAGTGGGCTCGATAACCAGCAGAACAACATCGGTCCCTGTTACCGAAGAAATTGCTGAGCATCCAATTCCCGGAGGGCCATCGCTTATAATGAATTCTGCCTGAATTTCGCCCGCAATTTCACGTGCCCGTTCACGGATTCGACTAACCAGTTTGCCCGAGTTCTCTTCGCCCGGTCCCATTTTGGCGTGTACCATCTTTCCGAAACGTGTGTCGGAAACATACCAGTTATTGTTAAAATTTTCTTCGGTTGAAATGGCGTTTGCCGGGCAGATCCGTTCACATAAGCGGCATCCTTCGCACTGAAACGGATTTACTACCGGAAGGTCTTCATCGTTCGGGTGAATAGCGTTGAAACGGCAGCTACTTTCACACAAGCCGCAATTGGTGCATATATCAGGATCGATCGTTGCAATCGATCCGCTTGAGAACTTGTGCTTTTCTTTGATTTCAGGTTCAAAAATGAGGTGCAAATCCGCTGCATCTACATCGTTATCGCAAAAGACAGTGTTTCCTGTAATTGAAGCCAATGCAGCCGTAACCGATGTTTTTCCAGCGCCGCCTTTTCCACTTAATATGGTAATCTCCTTCATGCGCTTTGTTTAATTTGAATGATTCGCTGTACTGCACTTTCATAATATCCTGCAATTTCATCACTGATGGTTGTAAGCAATTCGCCTTTTGAGTACGCAGAAGCATAATCACGTGAATAGGGAATGGTCCCGATCAGCTCAATATTTTGTTGCTCCAGGTACCTGAAAACTTCGTTGTTGCCAAGTCCTGCTTTGTTTACAATAACTCCGAACGGAATCTTTAATTCGCGAATCAGGTCAACAGTGAGTTGCAGGTCGTGTAATCCGAATGGAGTTGGTTCGGTAACCAAAATGATAAAATCGGCATCCGAAACGGTTTCAACTACCGGGCAACTGGTGCCTGGAGGAGCATCAAGCAAAATCAAATCTTCACTCAAATCAACTGATTTCTTTACCTCTTTTATCAGCGAAGTTTGCATAGCCGAACCAATTTCAAGCCGACCTTCAATCACTCCTGATCCAAAATCGGTTTTGTACTTCGAAATATTTCCAAGTGGCTGTGCATGTTCTGTAATGGCGCCGAATTCGCAGGCAACACTACAGGCGCCACACGAATGGCAAAGGTCATTTCTAACCTCTGCAAATTTCAAAGCCTTTACGATTGAGATGGCATTGAACTCGCACCAATCAGAACATTTCTTACAAAAGGTGCATTTTTTAGTAACGATTTTCGGAACAAGTGTGACAACATCCTTTTTTTCAGTCAATTCCGTATTGTTTAAAAATAGCATGTCGTTGGGTTCTTCCACGTCACAATCCACCAGCTTTACCCGGTTATCCAGTTCCCTCGAAAGAAAATAGTACAGGTTTACGGCAACAGTGGTTTTACCTGTTCCTCCTTTTCCACTTGCTATGGCTATTTTCATGTTGTAAACAAAATTGTCCCGAAATATGGGCAGCCGACTATACAAGGATTCCCCGAAGTTGCCTTCGGGGAATCAATTTCGTAGCTAACATTTCCAGGGCGATCCGAAAACGAATCGTACGGTTAAAAACAAAGTGCGTATATTAATGGTCGCAGTAGTTGGCAGTAAATTCAATACTCGATTCCAGATAGCCTTCAACCAACTCTTTAGCGCTTTGTTTCGGTGCTCCCACAAAAACATTTACGTTGTTGTAGTTGAAAATCTGGATGGCTTTTTGCCCCATTCCTCCTGCTAACACGTCTGTAACTCCCTGTTCTGCGAGCCAGCGGGGAAGTAATCCGGGTTCGTGTGGCGGTGGTGTAAGCAGTTCTTCCGAAAGAATTTCTCCTTCGTTTACATCTAATAATGCAAAGTATTTGCAATGCCCGAAGTGTGCATCAAGAACTCCGGTTTCATTTACCGGTATAGCAATTTTCTTATTCATATCCTTATTATTTTCTGTTTCCAAATCGATTTCCCATTCCTCGGCCACGTCCTTTTCCACGGCCGCCGAAACCGGCCCTCCAGCCTCGTTCTTGTCCTCTTAATTCTTCCAGTTCATCTGTTTGAAAGCGAAAGCGGAATCCGTGTCTGTTTCCTGTGTTCTCCTGAACCTGAGTTGTTTCCTGAATTTCTTCTCTGCATCTTCCCAATTGTCGACCAGTGCGGGCACCTGCCCCAAGTGGTCCTGTTGCATTTAATCCTGGCATGGCTTTTAATTTTGATTGATTTGATTGATGACATCCTGCACGCTCAATTCTGACTCGTTCAGAATGATCATCTGAATGTTGAATTTTTCAAGCATCGTTTTGGCTTTGGGGCCAAAATCACCGGAAATCACTTGGGAAGCTCCGAGTTTTGCGGCCATTTCTGAGGTTTTTGTGCCGGCGCCCCCGTTCGTGTTTTTGAAGCTGTTTTCAATGAAATCGATTGATTTTGTGGTTCTGTCAAACAGGCAAAACCATCCGGCTCTGCCAAAACGCAAATCAAATTTCGACGCTAAATTATCTCCGGTGGAAGTTATAATTGTTTTCATCTTATAATTAACTAATGATCGATACAAATGTATATTAAATCGTTGTTTAAAACAAACATATGTGCAATATAATATTTTTGTATTTTTGGTTTTGTTTGGTTTTTTGTTAGTATGTATGTGATTTAATATTCAGATATATAGGTTTTTGTGTAGATTTTATTTGTCGCTGAATTGTGTTTGAATTAGAATTCGAAAAAATGAATTATTCGAAAATATGGAGGGTGTTGCTTTACTGCTTGCGCAAGGATTAAATTGCCCCAAAGAAACAGTATTGTTGTTTCGGAAGTTTCACATGTACTTTTAGGTTTAAAAGAGCAATGTTAGCGATTCCAGGGAAGCGTTTAATCTGAATAATTCTCCGCGGCTTTGCCACGGGGGGCCGCTTTTTCTCCCCGATCGAGGGGAGATGTCAGCCTTTGTGGCTGACAGAGGGGTGAAATAAAGAAAATTTGGTTTTCAGCGTTTTAGCTGAAATGAAGTTGGCGTAATACCCCTTGGCTTTGCCACGGGGATAGTCAACTTCAAGAATTTTCTTTATTGCATCTTTTCTTCAGCATTGGAGATTAACGCTGGTAAGCTTTTCCCGTAAATCTGTTATCCACATGCGCAATTGGCGGAGAAGAGCCAAATTCAGGTTTGGTGGGGCAGAAGTGATCTTATTCCTCAAAACAGTACAAGGCATTAAAACCTCTTAATATAAGCTGATCGTCAACAATTACTGGAGATGCATGAAAATTGTCGTTCAGGATATTAGATTTAAGCAACTCGTATGTTTCACCGGCTTTTATCACCACACATACATTTTCGGCAGCAATGTATAAACGATCTGCAGCACCGGTAGGTGAACTGAATAGCGTACTGATTCCTTCCACTTTTTGTTTTGAATACACAACCGAACCGTCTCTTGCATTCAAACAGCTTAGAAATCCGTTGTTTGCTCTGAGAAAGTACAGTTTGCCATCCATCAATACCGCACCGGGCGTATAGGGAGTGTCCTGATTGTATTCCCAGGTCACTGCTTCGGTACCGGTTATATCGCCTTTTGCTTTCGATAGGTTTATGGCTTGAAGGGCAGATCCACGAAACCCACTCATCGCGTACAAAATGCCATTTTCAACCATTGGATTTGGAATTACATTACCCGTTAAACCGGTTCCCGACCAAATTAAATCACCTGTTTCAATATCGTAGCTTCGAATTGCTTTTGTTGCTGCAGTAATCACCTGAGGTTTTCCGTTCACTTCTGCTACAATTGGTGTCGACCAGCTGGTTCCTTCATCCCGGGCAACTTTCCATAATTCTTCACCGGTATTTTTATCGATGCAGAATAACCACGAATCGCCTTCATGATCCCACAAAATAAATAACCGGTCTTTGTATAAAAACGGAGAAGCACCTTCACCAAAACTGGCACGTTTTTGCATTTGTCCGAAATCCCTTTTCCAAAGAACATTTCCTTCAAAATCGAGACTGTATAAACCACGTGATCCAAAATAAGCATAGATATGTTCGCCATCGGTACAAGGCGAATTCGATGCCCAGCTGCTAAGGTCATGGGTGTTTTCCAACGGCAGTTCGCTGGTTACGGTTGTTTCCCAATCAATTTTTCCTGAATTCCGGTCGATACAGAATACTTTGAAATCGTGGATGAACTCCGTGCTAACCGGACTCATGGGGTTGCCACTTTCCGAATCGTCTTTGTTGCCTTTCTGGTCGGTTGGCACTGCCGACTGAACAATTATCTTGTCTCCCCAAACGATGGGAGTAGCATTGCCTTTTCCCGGAATCTCAGTCTTCCATTTCAGGTTCTGAGTTTCGCTGAATTCGATGGGTGGATTTCCTTTTACTGCTGCTCCTGTTCCCAACGGGCCACGCCACTGTGGCCAGTAATTCATGTAATTATCCTGAGCTGAAAGAGTAATTGAAAAAATAAAAAGGGCGATTAGTGAAAAAACTGATTTGATTTTCATTTTGGTTAAGTTGTAATTTTGTCTTTTGACTAAAATACATGATTAGCGTTTAAAAAGAACTTCAAAATAGACGTTATTTAGAAATCTCAAAAGTGTTCACTGTTTCAAACAGCCATATCTCCAGGATTTGCGATACAGGTAATTTGTAGGGCGAATAATCGCGGTTGGTTGAAACCAGCAGGAGGTTGCCTTCGTCCAGGTATTTGTAGATTAGCTTAAAAACAATGCCTTCGTCTTTTGTAACCACAATACAGGCCTTTCCATCTTTAATCGTCGTCCAGTCTTCAGCAAATGAACAGGTCACCCACGATCCTTCTTTTATGGGCAGCATTGAATCGCCTTTGATCTGAAAACTGCGGTAAGTACGGTTTTTAGGAAGAAAGGGTAGTTTGAATTTGGGCAGAGAGGCAATAAAATCGAGGTCTCCGTAACTACTTGTGTAACCGGCCTGGGCTTTTACCGGCACCATTTCGATGTTTTCGTCACCTTCGCTGTCAACCGAAATAGTAAGCAGCCGGAGTTTGTTGCCGGTAACATCCACATCGAAGCCTTTCTCTATTTGCGAAAGCTGAAATTCCGACAATACTTCGAGCCGGTATTTGATGAGTGCATCCAGCGAGATATTGAAATATTCCGAAATGCGGATCAGCACCTTAAAAGGTGGTTGTACATTTTTCTCGTAACCCGACAGGGTGGTGCGGGTCAGTCCGAGCTCCGCCGCCAGATCCATTTGCGACTTCTGGCGCCGTGTCCGTAAGAATTTAAGGTTGTCTGCAAAGTACATCTTGTTTCGTTTTATTGTTCTTTGTAAGTTTTGAAAGATTGCTTCAGTCGTCGTTCCTCCTTCTTCGCAATGACTATTTAAATCAGAAGGAGGAGGAGTTTGGGCGCGGCGTTGCCGCGCCCAAACTCCCAAACTTATTAAAACTATGTCATTGCGAACCGATCCGTCGGCTGACGGAGAGGTGAAGCAATCTTTTCTTCAATCTTCCAACTTTTCCATGCAAATATAAGAAATAATGACTAAATTATAGTCTGGATTATGACGATAATATCGACAATTGAGTGGGCAGAAACATTGTACATATTGATTTGGACACTTTTTTCGTGTCGTGCGAGCGCTTGCTGAACCCGGAATTGAACGGCAAACCGGTGCTGGTAGGCGGTATCACCGGGCGTGGAGTGGTGGCGGCCTGTAGTTACGAGGCCCGGCAGTACGGTATCCATTCGGCCATGCCGATGCGAATGGCGCAGCAGCTTTGTCCGCATGCCATTGTAGTAAAAGGCAACAGCTCGATCTACAGCAAATTTTCGGATACGATCACCGAGATCATTCAAGAGTCGGCGCCGTTATACGAAAAATCCTCCATCGATGAGTTTTATATTGATGTTACCGGCATGGACAAGTTTTACGGCAGCTACAAATGGGCGCAGGAACTTCGCGAGCGGATCATCAAAGAAACGCACCTTCCGATTTCTTTTGGCTTGTCGACCAACAAAACCGTGTCGAAAGTGGCTACCAACGAGGTAAAACCCAATAATCATGTAAAGATTGAAGAAGGGCAGGAAAAGAGTTTCCTGGCACCGCTGGTGGTGAAAAAGATCCCGATGGTGGGCGACCAGACCTACAAAATGCTGCTGAGCATGGGCGTTAAGTATGTGAAAACGATCCAGGAAATGCCTGTTGAACTGATGGAAAAGGTGATGGGCAAGAACGGGATTGCATTGTGGAAAAAAGCGCAGGGAATCGATAATTCGCTGGTGGAACCTTATAGCGAGCGGAAATCCATTTCTTCGTCGCTGACTTTTGAGAAAGATACCATAAATGTAGCGGCACTTAAAAACCTGTTGCTGGCCATGACCGAAAAACTGGCCTTTGCGCTGCGCAACGGAAACAGACTCACTTCGGTGGTAACGGTAACGGTGCGTTATTCCGATTTCGACACGCGCACCCGGCAAAAGCGGATCCCTTACACTTCGCTCGACCATACCCTGATAGAGACGGTGATGGAACTTTTCGACCAGTTGTACAACCGCCGCGTACTGGTGCGACTGGTGGGCGTACGTTTCAGTCATTTAATCGGGGGCAGCTACCAGATGCGTTTGTTTGAGGACAATGCCAAACTGATCCGCCTGTACCAGCAGATGGACAAAATGCGCAACCGTTTTGGTTCGACTGCCGTGCAACGTGCTTCCACGCTCGGTATCCGCGGCATCGGGCATATGAGCAACCCGTTTAACGGGCAACCGCCGGTAATTCCGGCACACCGGAGGATGTAGAGTTTGAATGATGAATATTGATTGAAGATTAACGATTTATGATTTAAGATGGGGAAAAAGAGTAGGTTCCTCGTTCTCCGTCGACTGACGGAGAGGGAACTGAGAATGATGAATATTGATTAACTCCGCCCGGATGCCCTTGGTCGGACGGGGATTTTGGATTGATGAAGGAAAGAAAAAAAGTGTTCAGTGAGCAGTCGCAGTGTTCAGTAAGAACCGATGACTAATGGCCAGTGAGTAACAGCTCGAAGCTCATGGCTCGTAGCTCACAACTCATATTAAAGCATTCTCGCATTAACGCATTTATGCATTTTTCATGTTACTAAATTGCCACACATATTACAGTTATAAGTTCGGAACGATTTCTATCGACGAGCTGATTCAGGAAGCCATTGATAAAGGCTATCGTGAACTTGTATTGACGGATATTAACAACACTTCGGCAACCATTGATTTTATTCGTCGCTGCGAAGGGAAAGACATCAGACCGGTGGTCGGTATCGATTTCCGGAACGGGGCGCAGCAAAAATACGTGGGGATTGCCCGCAACAACAGTGGTTTTCGGGCACTGAACGAACACCTGACTTATCACCTGCATTCCGAAGCCAAAATTCCGGATCGTGCACCCGAGATTGCTGATGCATATTTCGTTTACCCGCTGGGTGCTGTTCATCCAAAGGATTTAACGGAAAATGAATTTGTTGGCGTGCGGCCTTCGCAAATCAACCGCGTATTTGGCGACTTGCGGAATTACCAGGAAAAACTGGTGGTGTTGCAGGCGGTTACTTTCAGAAATAAACGCGATTTTAATATACATCGCTTGCTTCGAACGATGGATAATAACACGCTGCTGAGCCGTCTTCCAAAAAGCGAGGAAGCCAGCCCCGACGAGATTATGTGGCCTCGCCAGGATATTTACGAGCAGTTCCGTGATTTTCCGCAACTGATTCGAAATACGCAGAAAATCATCGACTCTTGCTCGATTGAATTTGCCTTTAAACAGTCGAAAAACAAGAAGTGCTTTACGAACTCGCCTGCCGAGGATTTTATCCTGCTTCGAAAAATGGCGTGGGAGGGCATTCGTTATCGTTTTGGCGAGCCTTCGCCCAGAGTGGTGGAGCGTATAGAGAAGGAACTGGCGATCATCAAACAAATGGATTTTGCCTCTTATTTTCTGATCAACTGGAACCTGGTTGAATATGCCCGCAGTCAGGGCTGCTACTACGTGGGGCGGGGAAGTGGTGCCAACAGCATGGTGGCTTACCTGCTTCGGATCACCGATGTCGATCCGCTCGAACTCGACCTGTACTTCGAACGATTTATCAATCCGGCCAGAAACAGTCCGCCCGATTTTGATATCGATTTTTCCTCCCGAGATCGGGACCACATCACCCGTTACATTTTCGACCGGCATGGCTGGGATCATACAGCGCTGGTTGGAACGTACATTACCTTTCAGTATAAATCGGTGGTTCGCGAACTGGGGAAAGTTTTTGGATTGCCCGCTCACGAAATTGAAAAATTGCAGGCAACGAGCGACCCGCGTAATTTGGATGATATTGGCCGGCTGGTACTGAAATACAGTAAACTTATCCACGGTTTTCCGAGTCATTTGAGCGTACATTCCAGTGGAATTCTTATTTCCGAAGAGCCGATCAGTACGTACACTGCCACCATTATGCCGCCCAAAGGTTTCCCTACGATACATTTCAGCATGCTTGAAGCCGAAGACCTTGGTTTTGCCAAGTTCGATATTCTGGGGCAGCGCGGACTGAGCAAGATCGAGGATGCCATCCACATTGTCCGCGAAAACAGGGGAGAAGAGATCGATATTCACGATCTGAAGACTTTTAAAGAAGATCAGCAAATAAAGGAGTTGCTGAAACGAGGAAATACGATTGGTTGTTTTTATGTGGAATCGCCGGCTATGCGAATGCTGCTCACCAAACTCGAAGCCGACGATTATTTGCGGCTGGTGGCAGCCAGTTCGATCATTCGTCCGGGGGTGGCACAAAGCGGAATGATGCGCGAGTACATTCTGCGCTACCGCGATCGTAGTCGTTGTGTGGCAGCCAAAGAAGAAGCGCCCGAGTTGTACAAACTGCTGGAAGAAACTTATGGCGTGATGGTGTACCAGGAAGATGTGATAAAGGTGGCGCACCTGTTTGCCGGGCTCACGCTGGCTGAGTCCGACATTCTGCGACGCGGGATGTCGTGGAAGTTCAAGCAGCGCAACGAATTTGGCAAGGTAAAGGACAAGTTCTTTTCGAATTGTGCTGAAAAAGGTTATGATCACGGATTGGTGGAACGTGTGTGGACACAGATCGAGAGTTTTGCGAATTACGCCTTTTCAAAAGGACACTCGGCATCGTATGCGGTGGAGAGTTTCCAGGCGCTGTTTATTAAAGCTTACTATCCGCTCGAATATTTGGTGGCCACGATTAACAACGGCGGCGGGTTTTACCGCACCGAGTTGTACGTGCACGAAGCGCGGATGCACGGCGGCAAGATCTTTCCGCCCTGTGTAAACCGCAGCAACCTGGAAACCGTGATCAGCGGGAAAGTGATCTTCCTCGGGATGGGTTTTCTGAAAAGCCTGGAGACGAGTACCATTCATGCGGTTCTCAACGAGCGTAATCGTGGCGGTTATTACCGCAGCCTGCAGGATTTTCTGGGGCGCGTGCCCATTTCGCTCGAACAGGTAAGTATTTTAATCCGTACAGGAGCTTTCAACTTCACCCAAAAATCAAAAAAGGAGCTGCTCTGGAATGCGCATTTCATCTTGTCGAAATCAAAAAAAACAGCGCCCGACCGCACACTGTTTCAGCAGGAAGTAAAAGAGTTTTCGATACCCGACCTGTATTTTCACCCGCTGGAAGATGCCTACGACGAGATCGAACTTTTGGGTTTTCCGGTTACGCGTTCGCCTTTTGGTTTGTTGGAGGATCTGAAATTGCCGCAGACCGTGGCTGCCGATCTTCCAAAACTGATCGGGCAGAAAGTAGCGATTGTTGGCAGCCTGGTGCATGTAAAACGCACCCGAACAAGCAAGGCCGCACACATGAGTTTTGGTGTGTTTATCGATTTTGAAGGGCATTGGATTGATACGGTCCAGTTTCCGAATGTAGCTGCAAAATACCCCTTTAAAGGCGGTGGTTGTTACCTCATTTATGGCGAAGTGGTGGAAGAATTTGGCTTTCTGAGCATCGAAGCCAGCGAGTTGTACCGGCTGCCGAATGAAAATATGGAAGAGCCGTCAACGCGCTTGAAAGTCCCGAAGACCATGGCTTTACAGGAAAGGAAGGCATAAATACTTTAATGCGGAAATGCTTGAATTAGCTATGAGTTGTTAGTCACTGGTCATTAGTCATCGTTCATTGGGGGAATGAATCCGGAGGATTCAGATGGTTTCGGGTGCTGCGGTTTCTAAGCACGGTGAATTGATAATTGATCCTGGATTGAAAGGCTTAAAACATGGAAGAGGTGTCAACACGATTGAAAGTCCAGAAAACAATAGTTTTGCAGGAGAATTCCCCAGGATATGCTAAACAGTTGTATGTTAAGGCTTTAAAGAGGAATTGAGCCAATTTTTCATTGCCATTTGATATTAGCAATTTGAGTTTATACTTTTTAAAGAAAGACATCCTCGACAAGACCAAACATAACTTTTTGCATTCGCTGATACATGTCGCGTTTTTCTTCGGAAACATCGTCTTCAGTCAATGAAAGAAAAGATAATACAGGATAAGGAACTTCTAAAGTCTTACTTATTCTTTCCAACACGTCAATAGTGGGGTTTCTGTCATCGTTTTCTAATTGAGATAGATAGGTTTGAGAAATACCACATTGTTTAGCAAAATCTACTTGTCTAATGTTTTTTTCTTTTCTCAATCTCTTAATGGTTGATCCTAATTTCATAATTCTAAGGAGGGAAGAGCCAAGCCCTAAATATGGCGGCAATTGTCCCAAGTATTTCTGAATTTAACTTTACTTTTTTAAAATCACTCTTTTTAAGGCTTTCTTCCAGATAGAAGATAGAGCGGTCTAAATCTTTTTTATTTATTTCCGGTACTGAATCTCCAATTTTAAGTTCAACAAGTAACCGATATGTATTTAATGTTTCTTCTCTCGTCATTGTATGTAATTAAAGATGTTGTAATAGAATTGATAACATGTTTTGAAATCAAAACAACCTCTTTTTTGAGAGAAAAAACAATATCAAAATATTCAAATAAAACTTCCTTTAAATGAGTTTGGATTGATATTAGGTGTAGAAATTTAAAGGTAGTGGATAGATCATTTCTAATGGCTTTTATTGCATTTCGTACATACAAATCTGCCAATATTTCTTCTTGAATTTCAATCTCATAATTTCTTAAAAGATAATGTGATTCAATTTCCTTTGAATACCAATCCTGAAAAAAAGTTGGGAAAATGATACAAAGGATTGCGTTAATAAAAGAAAAGTTCTGAGATACTTGTGCTTCTTTTATTAAGAATGAATAATAACTTTTTGGATTATTTTCAATTTTGGCAGGTTCTAAGTTGTTGAGAACCTCATACCAGGAGTTATACTCATTATTAGTATATTCTATATCAGCATTGCCATTAAACAAAATAGCAGAATTAAATCCTGCCACGGATGTTTTAGATAAATCATCTTTTTTTTCCTGCCTCTTTATAGCTGCTAGAATCTCTTCATCTGTAAAATGAATTTTTTGTCCAAGAACAGAATCAAGTTCCAATGATTGTTGAAATCTGCGTTCTTGAGAACTGGCTGACTTAAAAAGCTTGCTTAATCTTTTAATATTAGTTTGTTTTTCTGCGAAAACAATTTTGTCAAACCTATCCAATAAACTAACTCCTTTAAGTTCAATTTTAAAACTCATGCTTCAAATGTAATACTTCAAGGGATAAATTGCAATATTTGTTGATAAATATATTAACTATTGTTAATATATTGACGGTTGATGGATTGGTGATTAGAGCTTAAAATAGATGTTACTTTAGACTTTAATCTGAACCGTTAAAGGCTAAAGCCTTACTTTCGGAAATTTTCCAAACCACCGGGCTAAAGCCGCGGTGCAAAACATATCAAAACTTTAAAGCTGAAATTTTCTAATGCCAAATGACTAGTAACGACTCGCAACTGAAAACTGCTGGAAAACAAACTAAAGGGATGTCATCTTTCCAAAAGATGACATCCCTTCATTCCCAGTGACTAAAGTTGACGAATGAAAACTGGATACTGTGACTGAAAACTGCGACTGATTATAACTGAACACTAATCTTCTTTTTCATTATTGTCCACCTTCTTTTCACCCGGAGCATATCGTCTGATTTTGATGTTTAGGTAGGCAAACAACATGGTCATAAACGGACTGATGATATTAAAGAAAGCATAAGGTGCGTAGGCCCAGGTATCAACACCTAGAACCCTTGACTGTGTTGCGCCGCAGGTATTCCACGGAATAAGCACCGAAGTTACGGTTCCGCTGTCTTCCAGGGTCCGGCTTAGCAATTCGGGTTTCAAGCCTTTATCCTGGTAGGTTTTGCGGTACATCCTTCCCGGAACAACAATGGCAATGTACTGGTCGGATGCAGTGGTATTGAAAAACAAACAGGTTGCAACGGTTGAAGCCACCAGATTACCTGTGCTCTGTGCATATTTCACAATCGGTTGTGTAATTCGTTTTAACAATCCGGCCGATTCCATTACACCGCCAAAAACCATAGCCGAAAGAATCAGCCAAACCGTATCGAGCATGCCACTCATTCCCGATGTACTCAATAGTTCGTTTACGTTTTCATCTGGAGTGGTTAGGCTGATGTCGCCAAACATGGCCTGCATAACGGCATAATACGAAGACGTGGTGTAAGTTTCAAAATGTCCGGCAATCGAACGAACCACATCGGGCTGAAAAATAATGGCGAAAACTCCACCCAGAATTGTGCCGATAAAAAGCGATGGCAGTGGCGGAACTTTCAGAATAATAACGGTCAACAAAATTACCGGCACCAGAAACAGTAAGGGACTGGTGTTAAAAGTACCTTCAATAGCCGTTTTTACATTTTCCACGTCGATAGCGGCCGCTGAAAAATCGTAGCGAAAACCAATCACCAGAAAAATTATTAGCGTGAGTGTTAAAGTTGGTACGGTTGTGTAAACCATGTATCGGATGTGGGTAAATAAGTCAGTTCCGGCCATGGCAGGCGCCAGGTTAGTGGTGTCGCTTAACGGACTCATTTTATCGCCAAAATAGGCACCACTGATAATCGCACCGGCTACAACAGCTTCGTTTATTCCAATTGCTTTACCAATTCCTAATAAAGCAACGCCAATGGTTGCAATCGTCGACCACGAACTTCCGGTAGCCACACTTACAATTGCACTTACCACAACGGCGGTAAACAAAAACATTTTCGGACTGATAATATCCAAACCGTAATAAATCATTGCCGGAACAACGCCACTGATCAGCCAGGTTCCAGCCAGTGATCCGATCAGTAAAAGAATAAGAATAGAAGGCATTGCCGACCCAATGGTTGATACAATCTTTTTACTAATGGCTTCCCATTTAAATCCCATTTTATAGGCCACTAATACGGCCACTGCCGCTGCAAGCATTAACGCAATTTGGTTAGCACCCGACAAAGTGTCTTCGAATAACAACACATTTGAGGTCAGTAAAACAATAAGAATGATGATTGGCAGCAATGCCAGCAGAAGAGGAGCTTCTTTTTTAGTCGTCATAAATGGGCCAGAATTTTTAAGAAGCGACAAAATACTATTTTTGAATTGAAATGTGTCAAAAAAGCAAAATCAATTCCTTCAATTTGCTAAAATTTACGCAACTTTTAAATTCAATAAACATTTTGCTTAGCAGGATAATTAAATCTTTCTATTTTCGTTTGATTTTATTTAAAGGGTTTATATGAAGCTTATTTACATTAAGATACTTGTCGGTTTATCAATCTTATTTTTAATCCAACCTGCATTCGCACAACGCAGTAACGGACTTGCGGTTGAAGGTAAAATTACAGTAGAAGAGGGCACACCTGAAAATGCCATCATTCAAATGTATCGCGATGGCGAACGTCTTGATAATTATGGTGTTGATGCTGACGGTCGGTACAAGGTTGAACTCAATTACAACCACGACTGGGAATTGATTTTTCAGTGTGAAGGCAATTTTCAGCAAAAGATTGTAATTGAAGCTGCGGTTCCGAAGGAAGTGCTTGCCACCGATCCCCGTTTCCCCCCTTTTCCGGTAAACATCAATCTCTTCAAGGAAATTCCGGGTATCGATAAGTCTTTTTCTGAAAATACTGTTTTGAAGATTTTTTACAGCCCCAGTGTCGATAATTTTGTTTCGGAGCTGTATTACAACGATGCTCAAATTCAGAAACTGATTGAACAGGCTATTTTGCAGGGACAAACGGTTGATAAGCGTGCCGATTACATGTCGAAACTCACGCGTGCCGAGCTGGCTGAATTACGAAAAGAATACAATGACCTGCTGGAAGTGGCGGGTAAAGAATATGCCAATGAACAATTTCTGGATGCTTTGGATGGTTTTAAAGCGGCCAGTAAGATTTTTCCCGATGAGCAGTTTCCCAAAGACCGGATTGCCGAAATAAATGATTTACTCGGATTGATTATGGCTGCCGAAGAACTGGATAAAGCCATGCTCGAACGTTTCAATAAACTGGTGGCAGCCGGTGATCTTCAATTTTCACAAACCAAATATTCCGAGGCAAAACAGTCGTACGACCGCGCACTTTCCATCAAGCCTTTTGATGAATATGTACACGGGCAACTCGAAAAAATTGCAAATCTGCAAAAACAGAAAATGCAGGACGAGGAGTACCAAAACCTGGTTGCCAATGGCGACAAGGCCCTAAAGGAACTCTTGTATAACGAAGCGCTTGGGCAATTTCAGAAAGCCCTCGAAATTAAGCCAAATGCAGAGTATCCGAAAACCAAGATCAATGAAATAAACGGTTTGCTGGCCAATCAGCGCGAGGACCAGGAAAAACAAAAAAATTACGACGATGCCATGCGCGAAGGCGAACGTCAGTTTACAAAACAATTCTACGATCGCGCGCTTACGGCATTCGAAAATGCCTTGAGTTACCGGCCCAATGATCCGGCTGCAACTCGACGCATTGATGACACCAAAAAAGTGATGCAGGATATCCTGAATCAGATGACTTTTGATCGATTGATTGCCGAAGCCGACAAAGCTTACAAAAAAGAAGAGTATTCTGAAGCGCTATCCAATTACGAAGAAGCGATGGCCTTATTCCCTGATGATCCACGCACGAAGAAAAGGGTGGAAGAAATCCGTCAGATTTTGTATGCACAACAAAGTCTGGATAATTACATTTCGCAGGCAGATAAACAATTTGACCAGCAGAAATATACCGATGCCAAAACATTGTATGAACGTGCACTGGCACTTGATTCGAAGAACAAACATGTGTCGGATCGTATTTCGGAGATTAACCAGATCATGGCCGGTCAGGAACTGGATGCTCAGTATGCTGATGTATTAGCAACTGCCGACAAACTGTTCGATAACAAGGATTACGAAACCGCAAAAACACGTTATAACGATGCACTTCGCATAAAACCGAAAGAAAGTTATCCAAAAGAAAAAGTAACTGAAATCGGAAATATTCTGGCCGCTATCGCCAAAACCAATTCTGATTATCAAACTGCGGTTGCAAAAGCCGACCGCTTGTTTGAAGACAAGAAATATGTGGATGCCAAAACTGCTTTTGCAGATGCCAGTGGTATAAAACCGGAGGAAAGCTATCCAACCGAGATGATCGGCAAGATTGACGGTTTGATTGCCGAACAGAATCGTCTGGCGCAGGAAGCAGCAGCTGCAGAAGCGGCACGATTGGCGGCCATTCAGGCTGAAAAAGACAAGAATTACGCCGATGCGATTACACGTGCTGATAACCTGTTCAACGAAAAGAACTACGAAAACTCACGCAACGAATACCGTTCAGCACTGGATATAAAACCTGAAGAAGCTTATCCGCAACAACGCATTGATGAAATCGGAAATCTGCTGGCTCAACTTTCGGCCACACAAAAAGCATATGAAGAAGCCGTTGCAAAAGGCGATCGTGAGTTTAGAAGTGAGAATTGGGATGTAGCTATTGCCGCCTACAACGAAGCCAAACAAGCGAAGGCCGAAGAAACTTACCCGGATGAACAGCTGGCAAAAATCGATTCGATTGTAACCACAAGAGAACGACTGGCACAGGAAGCAGCCGCAGCTGAAGCGGCACGTTTAGCTGCCATCCAGGCTGAAAAAGACAAGAACTACGCCGATGCGATTGCTCGGGCCGATAACCTGTTTAACGAAAAGAATTACGAAAACTCACGTAACGAGTATCGAACAGCACTGGATATAAAACCTGAAGAAGCTTATCCGCAGCAACGTATTGACGAAATCGGAAACTTGCTGGCTCAACTTTCTGCTGCGCAGGCCGCTTATGAAGAAGCTGTAGCAAAAGGCGACCGTGAATTCCGTCAGGAAGGTTGGGATGCTGCAATCGTAGCCTACAACGAAGCCAAACAAGCCAAGGCCGATGAAACTTACCCGGATGAACAACTGGCAAAAATCGATTCGATTGTAACAACCCGCGAACGTCTGGCGCAGGAAGCAGCAGCTGCCGAAGCTGCCCGTTTAGTAGCCATTCAGGCTGAAAAAGATAAGAATTACGCCGATGCGATTACTCGGGCCGATAATTTATTCAATGATAAGAATTACGAAAATTCACGCAACGAATACCGTGCTGCTTTGGATATAAAACCTGAAGAAGCTTATCCGCAACAGCGTATCGACGAAATCGGAAACTTGCTGGCTCAACTTTCTGCTGCACAGGCGGCATACGAAGAAGCTGTTGCCAAAGGCGACCGTGAATTCCGTCAGGAAGGCTGGGATGCTGCAAAAGTAGCTTACAACGAAGCCAAGCAAGCTAAAGCCGACGAAATATACCCTGATGAACAGCTGGCAAAAATCGATTCGATTGTAACAACCCGCGAACGTCTGGCACAGGAAGCAGCCGCAGCTGAAGCGGCACGATTGGCTGCGATTCAGGCTGAAAAAGACAAGAATTACACCGATGCGATTGCACGTGCTGATAACCTGTTTAACGAAAAGAACTACGAAAATTCACGCAACGAATACCGTTCAGCATTGGATATAAAACCTGAAGAAGCTTATCCGCAGCAGCGTATAGACGAAATCGGAAATCTGCTGGCTCAGCTTTCTGCTGCACAGGCCGCTTATGAAGAAGCTGTTGCCAAAGGCGACCGTGAATTCCGACGTGAAGGCTGGGACGAAGCGATCGCAGCCTACAACGAAGCTAAACAAGCCAAAGCAGAAGAAACTTATCCGGATGAACAACTTGCTAAAATCGATTCGATTGTAACTGCAAGAGAACGTCTGGCGCAGGAAGCCGCCGCTGCAGAAGCAGCACGATTGGCAGCCATTCAGGCTGAAAAAGATAAGAACTACGCCGATGCGATTGCACGGGCAGACAATCTGTTCAACGAAAAGAACTACGAAAACTCACGCAACGAGTACCGAACAGCACTGGATATAAAACCTGAAGAAGCTTATCCGCAACAGCGCATTGACGAAATCGGAAACTTACTGGCTCAGCTTTCAGCTGCACAGGCTGCTTATGCAGAAGCAGTTGCCAAAGGCGACCGAGAATTCCGTCAGGAAGGCTGGGATGCTGCAAAAGTAGCCTACAACGAAGCGAAGCAAGCTAAAGCCGACGAAATTTACCCGGATGAACAGCTGGCTAAAATCGATTCTATTGTTACAGCTCGTGAGCGTCTGGCACAGGAAGCTGCTGCTGCTGAAGCTGCACGATTGGCTGCAATCCAGGCTGAAAAAGACAAGAATTACGCCGATGCGATTGCACGTGCTGATAACCTGTTTAACGAAAAGAATTACGAAAACTCACGCAACGAGTACCGAACAGCACTGGATATAAAACCTGAAGAAGCTTATCCGCAACAGCGTATAGACGAAATCGGAAACTTGCTGGCTCAGCTTTCTGCTGCACAGGCTGCTTACGAAGAAGCTGTAGCCAAAGGCGACCGTGAATTCCGTCAGGAAAGCTGGGATGCTGCAATCGTAGCCTACAACGAAGCGAAACAAGCTAAAGCCGATGAAACTTACCCGGATGAACAGCTGGCAAAAATCGATTCGATTGTAAGTACACGTGAACGTCTGGCACAGGAAGCAGCTGCAGCTGAAGCGGCCCGATTGGCAGCCATCCAAGCTGAAAAAGATAAGAATTACGCCGATGCGATTGCTCGGGCCGATAATCTGTTCAACGAAAAGAACTACGAAAACTCACGCAACGAGTATCGAACAGCACTGGATATAAAACCTGAAGAAGCTTATCCGCAACAGCGCATTGACGAAATCGGAAACTTGCTGGCTCAGCTTTCTGCTGCACAGGCTGCTTATGCAGAAGCAGTAGCCAAAGGTGATCGTGAATTCCGTCAGGAAGGCTGGGATGCTGCAATAGTAGCCTACAACGAAGCTAAACAAGCCAAGGCCGATGAAACTTATCCTGATGAACAGCTGGCTAAAATCGATTCTATCGTTACAGCTCGAGAGCGTCTGGCACAGGAAGCTGCGGCTGCAGAAGCAGCGCGCTTAGCTGCCATTCAGGCTGAGAAGGACAAGAACTACGCTGATGCGATTGCACGGGCAGATAATCTGTTTGAGGCTAAAGATTACGAAAAATCTAAAAACGAATATCGAACAGCGCAGTCTGTCAAACCGGAAGAAACTTACCCGCAGCAGCAGATCAGTGAAATTGACCGTTTGCTGAGCGAACTGGCTGCAGCCAAAGCTGCTCAGGAAGAACTGGACAGAAAATATGCTGCTCTGATCACCAATGCTGATCGCTATTTCAGGAGCAATAATTTTAATCCGGCGAAAGAGAATTACGTGGAGGCTTCCGGATTGAAACCGGATGAACAGTATCCGAAAACAAAGATTTCAGAAATCGACAGCATTCTTGAACAACGCGCTATCGATGAAAAATACCGCAACATAATCGTAGTGGCCGACGGCCATTTCCGCACGCAGAGTTACGACGATGCAAGGTTGCAGTATGAACTGGCGCTGGGCGTAAAACCAAACGAAGAATATCCGCGCACGCAGATTCAGCGAATCGAAGATATCCGAGCACAGAAGGAAGCTCAGGCACAGGCTGAGGCAGCCGCTGCGCGGAATCTGGAACAACGCCGGGCAAATATTGCGGCCATGCAAGAAGAACTTGATGAACAGAAAATCCTTGAAGAATCAGGAATTAATGCACTTTACGACCAGTTGATCATTAAAGCAGATGCTTTCTTCGATGATAAGCAATACAATGTATCAAGAGCCTGGTATTTCAAAGCGCTCGATCTGAAACCGGAAGAAGCATATCCGCAGCAACGAATCGACGAGATCAACCGCATTTTGAATGGCATGATGCTGAGTCAGCGTGACCGCGAATACCAGCGCTTTATCGATTTGGCCGATAACAGTTTCCGCGAAAATGAACTGGCAGTGGCACGTGGTTGGTACAACCAGGCGCTCGGACAAAAGTCGGATGAACAATACCCTAGGGAACAGCTGGCTGAAATCGAACGACTGGTGCAGGAACGCTTGCAGGGAAGATCGGCTGAACGGATCACCCAATATAAAGCTACGGCTAAGAAAGCTCTGGATTCGGGGGATATGAACGTAGCGCGCTTCTGGTACAAAAAGGCGCTCGAGCTAAATCCGGATGATGAAGAGGCAAAAACCGGCTTGAGTCAAACCAGATAATAAATAAGGTATTTTAAAAACATTCGTTGATGACTAACCCTGACATTTATGTCAGGGACAGCATGAACTTGATTGAAGTGGGCTTTAGCCCTAAATAGTGACGGTTTGGACTAAAGTCCGGGATTTATAGGAACTCAATTTCACCGGCATACCCGCCTGCAGGTCAGGCAGGAATGCCGAAGTTATTCAGTTTTCGCGCGAGTTATAGAACAACTAATGAAACAAGTTAGGAATAGCGAATTGATATTTTTCCGATTGACATGGCTTGGAACTAGTCGTTTATTGAAATCGAGAGTTTTACAGAAAAGCTTTCAAATTTTTCACTAAGGAATCCGGCAAAGAAACCCACATTGCCTGCAAAGAATACGTTGTTCAGGCTGTAACCGGCTTCCCAGTAGTTTTCCCAGCCGGGATTTCTGCTGAAGTAATTCAGGTGCAGGCTTTCGCTCCAGGTTTTCCGGTTAACAAACGAGAGGTAACGCAGCAAAACATACTCACTGCGGTATTCGCCCGAAAGGTTGATGTAGCCTTCTTTTGAAGCCGGTTCATAATCATTCAACAGTTGCAAGGTATTGGTAAAAGGTATAAAAGCCACAGGAATTTCCGAAGTCTGAAAATGTTTGTATTCCGAAAAATGCAACTGATCGGCATTCAGGAAATAGCCCGCATTAAGTTTCCAGACGATACCCGAAGTAGGCGAAATGTTTGCCTGCTGCTCAAAGGTAAAATCAATCTGGCTGTAATCGGAAACCGAGGCAAATACGCCTTTCAAACCCTGTTTAAAGTTGAGTTGAACGCGGTAATAATCGTCGATAAACAAAAACGGCGATTCCTGCAACCAGGGTTTTCTGATGCGTTTATAATGATTCAGTCCCAGCGACCAGGCAAAGCTTTTTTGTTCCATCAATGCCGGATTATCTTCGTCGATGCCTCCCGGCAAATTTGGTTTAAATTCTTTCTTATCGTTTAACAAATAAGTTGCATGATTTTCCAGCGGGTAAAAGTGTTTAAAGCCGCTACTCAATGCTACCGTCCATTGTTTATTTAAGCGCTGAAAAATGCCAAACCCAACAAATTCTGTTTCGTAGAGCTTCATGTAATTTTCAGCAAAAAACCAGGTACTGAGTGCATTCAATACCGGATCGATTCCGTATTCACTTTTAAAGTCGTGGCTCATCTTCCCGGCTTTTACTTCCAGCTGATTTCCGTCGCCAAGGATATTTACCAGGCGCGCACTAAAACTACCAAACACTGCTTTTCGGTTAAAGGCATAGCCAATTTCGGGAGTGAGGTAAATGTATTTGGCCGAATCAGGATTGTAACGCAATTGGAAGGATTGCTTGTATTTATAACCATCAACCGCATTAAAATCGAAGTTTTCAAGATTGATCAGCCCGCTGTAACGCACTCTGGTTAGTGAATCTTTGTACAAATCGTAACTGCCAAATACAATTTTCGAGAATTTAGATTTGCGTTTCTCTTCATCGCTTCGTAGGGTGTCTGTTTCTGGAGTTTCCATAGATCGTAACGAATCGGCCATGTGGTAACTCGCAACTTCAGCAGGAGTTAAGGGAATGGCCCGAATGGTATCCCAGGAAACATTTTCACGCAGCGAATCCTTTTGATCGTCGATATTATAGCTCGAATAAGTATCGGAAATTACACGTGTTGAATCCATGTATTCTTCTTTCAGGATTTTTCGGTTCAGTCGCGCTAATTTTTTTACATCGGCATTGCTTAGCTCTTCTTTCTCGGCGATCTGTTCAACCTGCTTTTTAAGCTCCTTCGTTTTTTCACTGTCTTCTTTTATTGCTGCCGAATCAGAACTGGTTTGTTCAACTATTTCCGGAATAATTCCCGAAGTGTAGTTGTCAACAATCGAATCGTATTTTACCGAAGCGCCATAATAAAAATTGGCGCGCATGCCAAGCAATCCCAGTTTTCCCGAAATGTTGTGCGAAACCGGCAGCCAGTTCTCATTGCCAAGATTCTCAAATTGCTGTTTGATGCGGTAATCAACAAACTCGAAGGTTGAACTGAAATCTAAATTGTAAATACACCACAATTTGTCGACGATATAAATGTATCCGCCCACCAGTTCATCGCTTTTTCGTTTTGGCGTTACTTCTATTTTGAAAACGTCGAAATCACCAACCTTTATAAATCCTTCGTATCGGAAATTATAATGCTTCAATGCGATTGTCGAAAGGGGAGAGATCACTTGTTCCGGGCGTTCTTCGTAATAGCTGGTGGTCATTAAACCCATTACCGGTGGCTCATCAATTCCGGTTAGTGAAGTTTGTTTACTGATCACTTTCTGATCGTAGTGGTTCGGGTAATCAAACGTAATTTTGTTCTGCGACTCCATCACATACGTCACGTTCTCCTTGAAATAGTCCTTGAACTTTTTGCCGTCTTCAACTTCCTGTTTTTTTATGATTTTGGGAATGTTGGTAAACTCAAAATTTGCCTTGATATAAAGATCGGCTACATAATGTTTTATTTTCTCGCGGTAAAAAGGAGCTTTTGCAATGGCTTTTCGCATAATGAAATAGGCCGGGTCTTCTTTTCCGGGAAAGATTTTAACTTCTTCCAGTTCGAATTCCTGCACCTGCAAAACGACCGGCAGAAAAATACTGTCGCGGTCGACTTGAACAGTCATGCTCTTTTGCAAATAGCCCATCGAGCGAACGGTTAGGTGATAGTTACCTTTTGCCAGTTGAAACTGAAAATTACCATCGGCATTCGAAGTAGTACCTTCACGCGATTCACTCACATATATGGTTGCATACGGAATTGGCCGGTTTTGTTCATCGGTAATTTTACCCGATAAAACCTGGGCAATGGAATTGCTGATAAATAGGATTAATAACAAAAGGACGAGTAATCCCCGGGTTTTAGTTTTTTTTGGGTGCATGACTTTGGCTTACTGGATTGTTTTCTGGATGCAATTAACGGAATTTCAATACATCATAAAAATAATTTAAGTTAAATTACCCTAAGATTTAAGGAATTAAACACATTGCAAAGTGTTCTGAACATTGCTAATACCCGAGTAAGAAATCACGCTTTATCAGCATTCCATTTTCCTACCACAATAAACTGGAAAACGATAAACGGAATGGTCAGCAGCAGCAGATTTTGCCAGCCAACGGCAAAAATAAACCAACCTGCCGAAAGCGAAGCCACCGCCTGAACGCCAAATATCACAAAGTCGTTCAATGCCTGTACTTTGAAACGTTCGCTGGGATGGTACGACTGAGGTAACAAGGTGGTTGCTCCAATGAAGAGAAAGTTCCAACCAACACCCAGTAGCACGAGCGAAACCCAGTAATTGCCTAACTGATTACCGACAAATGCAATGGCAATACAAATTAAATACGCTATCAGTCCGGCCAACATCATTTTACCAATCCCCAGTTTTTTAATTACCCAGGCAGCGATTAACGAAGGCAGGAACATGGCAATTATATGACTCTGAATGACCCATTTGGTATGCCCCAGCGAATGTCCGTCCATCACATGCATGCTAACAGGAGTAGCTGTCATAATAAAACTCATAACTGCGTATCCGATAGTTGCACTTAACAAAGCCACCCAAAATGTGCGTTGTTTTACAATTTCCTTTAGAGGGCGTTGCGGGCTCTTGATATCGGCTTCCTGAAAAACCGGGTTTTTAAAAGCCAGAAGAAATATCAGTCCCAGTACAAACAATCCGGCAAGCATCATAAACGAACCTGCAAATTCAACTTCCGTCAGGTCCTTTCCGAAAACAGCAATTTCAGGCCCTAAAAAAGCTGCTGCAATTCCGCCGATCAAAACCATGGAAGCGGCTTTCGGAATTAAGTCTTCGCTCACACTTTCCATTGCCGCAAACCGGAATTGCATAACACACGAATAAGTAGTTCCAAGCAAAAAAGTGCTTAAACAGAAAAGATAGAAACTGGAAATTGTTATTGCATAAGCAGCCAGAAAAGCAACCAGTATTGAAAATATCCCGATCACAAAAAATGATCTTCTTCTTCCTATCGTATTCATCAGTAAAGTAACGGGAGGGATCGTTGCCGCTGTACCAACCACTATACTTGCTACAGGCAGCGTAGCCAGATTTTCGACAGGTGCAAGGTTAGTACCAACCAAGCCGCCAACAAAAACCACCAACGAACTTACCGATAACAACAGCGCCTGGGATATGGTTAATATCCATACATTACGGGGAAGACTTTTCATTTTTTGAGTTATAAATTCAATGCTGAAACAACAATTCGATAATTATGTTTTTGATGTTTTCAGTAGGGTAATTTAAAAATCGTCTAAAGTCTGTAATGTTCGCAGGTGTTAATAAGTTGATATGTAGGTTATTGAAATTGTTTTTATTGAAAACATGCTGTAAAAACTGTTTTTTACTTTTAGTAAAGTTTTTAAATTGCAGCACAGTACAGGACAGCACAGTATATAGCGGCTGTTTGAGTGGTAAATATTCAAAACAACACAAATATTATTAACGATGGCTAATAGATTAATTGGAAGACTACCTAAGGTAGGAATTCGCCCGGTAATCGACGGGCGTGAGAGAGGAGTTCGTGAATCACTGGAGATTCAAACCATGAATATGGCAAAGAATGCTGCTCGTTTGATCGAGGAAAATCTGCGTTTCCCGGGAGGAGAAAAAGTAGAATGCGTGATAGCCGATACAACCATTGGCGGAGTAGCTGAAGCTGCACTCTGTGCCGATAAATTTGCCGCCGAAGGCGTTGGCGTTTCCTTAACTGTTACACCTTGCTGGTGCTACGGTACCGAAGTTATGGATGCTACACCAATGATCCCAAAAGCAGTTTGGGGATTTAACGGAACCGAGCGTCCCGGAGCGGTTTACCTGGCGGCTGCGCTGGCAGGCTACACTCAAAAGGGGTTCCCGACTTTCGGTATTTATGGCCGCGATGTGCAGGATTCGAACGACGAAACCATTCCGGAAGATGTTTCGGAGAAAATTCTGCGTTTTGTAAAATCGGCATTGGCAGTGGCTCAAATGAAAGGTAAATCGTACCTCTCGCTTGGATACACTTCAATGGGTATCGCCGGATCGATGGTAAATCCCGATTTCTTCCAGGATTACCTCGGAATGCGTACCGAGTTTGTTGACATGACCGAAGTAAAACGTCGTTTGGATCAGGAAATTTACGATAAAGAAGAATTCGAAAAAGCATTAGCCTGGACAAAAGAGAACATTGTTGAAGGAGATGATTATAATGCTCCTGAAGTTCAATCGGACCGCGCACGAAAAGATTGGGAATGGGAGACGGTAGTTAAAATGACACTGATCATGCGCGACCTGATGATCGGTAACCCAAAACTCAGGGAAGCCGGATTTGGTGAAGAAGCGAACGGTCACAATGCCATAGCAGGCGGTTTCCAGGGACAGCGCCAGTGGACTGATTATTACCCGAACGGAGACTATTCTGAAACTATTTTAAACACTTCGTTCGACTGGAACGGAATTCGTGAAGCTTTTGTATTTGCTACTGAAAACGACAGTTTAAATGCAGTGCCAATGTTGTTTGGCCACTTGCTGACCAATACCGCTCAGATTTTCTCTGATGTTCGCACGTATTGGAGCCCGGATGCAGTTAAGCGCGTTACCGGTAAAGAACTGACCGGCTTAGCAAAAGACGGAATTATACATCTGATCAATTCCGGATCGACCACAATGGATGCCACCGGCCAACAAAAAGATGCTGATGGTAATTCAGTTATGAAACCTTACTGGGACATTACTAATGAGGATGTTGATGCCTGTTTGAAAAATACCCGTTTTTGCCCGGCCGATATTGGTTATTTTCGTGGCGGAGGTTTCTCCAGCCAATTTAAAACCAGTGGACAAATGCCGGTAACAATGAGTCGTGTAAATCTGGTAAAAGGGCAGGGGCCTGTATTGCAAATAGCCGAAGGTTTTACGGTTGATATCGAAGATGAAGTGCACAAAATTCTGGACGAGCGTACCAATCCAACCTGGCCAACAACCTGGTTTGTGCCGAAATTAACAGGAAAAGGTGCTTTTAAAGACGTGTATTCGGTGATGGCGAACTGGGGAGCAAATCATGGTGCAATCAGTTACGGACACATCGGTGCCGACCTGATTACGCTGGCTTCTATTTTGCGCATTCCGGTTTGTATGCACAATGTTGAAGATGACCAGATTTTCAGACCAAGTGCATGGAATGCTTTTGGAGAAGACAAAGAAGGTTCGGATTACCGCGCTTGTGCTAATTTTGGACCTATTTACGGATAAAAATCAGGGGTGTCATTCAGTATTTGGGTGACACCCTTTTTATATTTAAGATGACTGAAAAGCGAATTATCATTGATGACACTGCGGGACAAACAAAGCTTCAGCAGTTGGTGCATTCCATTTCGGAATCCATAGCAAACGGCACACTCAAAAACGGCGACATGCTGCCATCGGTGAATCAGCTGAGCAGCGAGAGTGGTTTTTCGCGCGATACGGTTTTTAAGGCTTATACCATTTTAAAACAACGAAACCTGATTGAATCGGCGCCTACAAAAGGCTATTTCGTAGCCGGCGATTCGTTTAAGGTGATGATGTTGCTCGATGATTTTAGTGCTTTTAAGGAACAGTTGTACCAATCGTTTCGTCAGAATCTGCCCGATTCCTATTCTGTCGATCTTTTGTTTCACCACTACAACGAAGAATTATTTACGCAGCTGATCGAGAACAGCCTGGGGCGCTACAGCATGTATGTGGTAATGAATATCGATGAAACTGCCATTCATCCGGTGCTTCAGAAGATCGATCCGAACAAGCTGCTCATTCTTGATATGGGAACTCCCGAAGACGGCAAAATGAACTACCTGCTTCAGGATTTTGACCAGTCGCTGGTAAATTGCCTGGAAGAGGGAAGCGACCGGCTTAAAAAATATTCAGGCATGGTGCTGGTTTATGATGAGAACAGCACTCCACATCCTTCCGCGATACTTCTTGCAGTGCAAGGTTTTTGCGCCAAACATTCCCTCGAATTCAAACGGATCAGTCAAATAAAATCCGGTGAAATTGCATCTAACACTGTTTATTTTGTGGTGAGGGATTCCGACCTGGTAACGGTTATCAAAACCTGCCGTTCAAAGAACCTTAAATTGGGTGAAGACGTTGGCGTACTTTCGTATAACGATACCCCGATGAAACAAATCGTTGGTGGTGGTATAAGCGTAATTTCTACCGATTTTGAAGAGATGGGCCGTGAAGCTGCCGAATTTGTTAAAAACAAACAGAAAATTGCTAAAATCTTGAAGACTTCGTTAATTTTACGTGATTCTATGTAAATCCAACGTAATGAAACGACTAAACCAGGTAGTTTTCTTTTTGATCATTTCGATCTTTTCATTTTCATCCCTAAAAGCTCAAAACTTGAATACTGATTTTTCCTCCATTGCCATCGGGAATCCAACCTTGCAGGGTAATACCATTTATCACAGCGAGTTACAAGTATTTACGCTAAAAGGAGCCGGCGAGAACATGTGGTTCGACAGCGACCAGTTTTGGTTTGTTTTCAAAAAGATAAAGGGCGATTTTATTTTTTCGGCCAATGTTGAATTTGTGGGCGAAGGTGTGAATCCGCACCGGAAGCTGGGTTTAATGGCCCGATCGGATTCCGATGCCAACTCGGCTTACGTTGATGTTTGTGTTCACGGCGATGGATTAACCGGAATGCAGTTTCGCGGGCAGAAAGGCGAGAATACCGATGAATTCAAATCGAATGTAAACGCACCCCAATTTATTCAACTCGAAAGAAAAGAAAATACCTACATCGCTCGCATTTCAAAAGACCGGCAACCGCTGGTAAAAGTGGCCGAGAAAGCTTTTAATCTTGGTGAAGAAGTGTCGATCGGGATGTTTATTTGCTCACACGATGCAAGTGTTTTTGAAGCCGCAAAATTCAGCAATGTTCGGATTGAAGTTCCGGCTGCAGAAGGTGTGAATGGTTATGAGGAGCCATCGCCAAGCCGGCTCGAAATACTGGAAGTGGCAACAGGTTTCCGTAAGCTGATCTACGAAACCAGGGATCATATTGAGGCTCCCAACTGGTCGCGCGACGGGAAATTCCTGATTTATAACTCGGGCGGTAAACTTTATAAATTTGATGCAGAAGTAATGAAACCGGAGGAAATCAATACCGGTTTTGCGCAATCGAATAATAACGATCACGGAATTTCTTTCGACGGAAAAACACTGGCGATAAGCAATCATGTGGAAGAAAACGGAGGCAATTATTCGATCGTTTTTACCGTTCCGATTGAAGGTGGAACGCCGAAGCGAATTACCGAAAAAGGTCCTTCGTACTGGCATGGCTGGTCGCCCGACGGAAAATGGCTATCCTACTGTGCCGAGCGCAACGGAAATTACGATGTGTATAAAATTCCGGCTGATGGAGGGGAGGAAATTCGCCTGACAACCGCCGAAGGACTTGACGACGGACCTGAATATTCGCCGGATGGCAAACACATTTATTTCAATTCAACCCGAACCGGAATGATGCAGATCTGGCGTATGAAACCCGATGGTTCGGAGCAGGAACAGGTAACTTTCGATAATTACCAGAACTGGTTTGCACATCCTTCGCCTGACAGAAAGTGGCTGATCATGATTTCTTATCCTCCTGAAGTGCCGGCGGCTTCGCATCCACATAACGAACGTGTAATGCTTCGTTTAATGCCAGTTGATGGTGGCGATATTAAAGTTGTTGCCTTTTTGTACGGTGGACAGGGAACGATTAACGTTCCTTCGTGGAGCCCCGATTCAAGGAAAGTGGCCTTTGTTTCGTACACGTATTAAATAAGTGAAACGGGTTGGATATGCGGGCAACCACGTCAAAATAAAGCACTAAATCCTGCAGTTAAAAACCGCAGGTCCTGATTATAGTCCAAGCTCGTCGCTGATTTCGCTCATAGCATTTACCGAAAGTTCGGCAAACTCATGAATCGGAATTCCAATTTCCTCACATTCCAGAATATTTTCGCGTTTTACCGAAGCCGCAAAAGCTTTTTGCTTCATGCGTTTGGTTACCGATTTGGCTTTTACGCTTGCCAGTTTTTTATCGGGATAAACCAGAGTTGTTGCGGTAACCAGCCCGGTAATGGTTTCACCGGCAGCCAGCGCATGCTGAAATTTTGTGGTTCTGGGCAGGCCGGTGGCCATTTCGTTATGCATAACAATGGCGTCAAGCATTTCGTCGCTGACTTTTCCTTTTAGCAGATTTTCGGCATAAGGGCCGTGAGTATGCGGATCGGCATTGGTAATTTCCACATCAATATCGTGCAACAGACCGGCCAGTCCGTATTCATCTTCGCTTTCGCCCAAACGGCGCGCAATTGCCCGCATTACGGCCTCTGAAGCCAGACAGTGTTTACGCATGTTTTCAGCCTTAATATGCTCATTCAGTAATAGTAGCGCTTCTTCTCTCGAAATCATGGTTGCGATTTTAGTTTGCTTAAAAATAGTAATAAATTTGTGCCTTCTGATTTTAAAGTCAGGCATTTAAAATTTCATAAATACCAATATGGTTGAGATCGAACGAAAATTTCTGGTTGACATAAATAAATGGCATCCGGCTACGGAAGGACACAAAATTATTCAGGGCTATCTTTCCACCGATAAAAATCGGGTAGTCAGAGTGAGGGTGAAAGGCGATAACGCTTATCTGACAATAAAAGGCGAGAGCAAGGGTATAAGCCGCACCGAGCTGGAATATGAGATTCCGTTTAACGATGCAAAAATCTTACTCGAAATGTGTGTTGATTTTCCGGTTGAAAAAATAAGATACGTGCAGGAATTCGAAGGAAAAGTCTGGGAAATTGATGTGTTTGAAAATGTGAATGAAGGCCTTGTTATGGCTGAAGTGGAACTGCAGGACGAAAAAGAAGAAATTGTATTGCCTCACTGGATTTCAAAAGAAGTAAGCGACGACAAACGTTATTTTAATGCCTGGCTGGCAAAGCATCCTTATTCAACTTGGTAAAGTTTTTGTACATACGCTCCACTTTATTAAGATGAAATTGTTAATTGATGCTTACTTTCGGAGAAAAACGATATAACATAAATGATAATTTTGCGTTTGTTGAAAAAGCTAAAAACAGAAACATGATTCAAACAAAAATAAGAACAATTTTAGTTGCTCTTTTTTTCGTTACTCTTATTCACCCAACATTTGCACAACAAAATCAAGCAGATTCAGCCGATAAAGAAATGCTGGATAACGGCATTGAAATTCTGCGAACCTATTTTCTGGAAAACAGGAACTGGAAAATTATTGATCCGGAGCTTCGTTCAGATATTCGCAGCCTGATTAATTTCTTTGAAGATACGCCGCTTGATACCGTTCTTACGCAGCTCGACCGCAAGCAAAAGGCTGATACCTTGTACGTATACCGTTTGCCCGAGAATGTGGAAGACAGTCTTAACGTACCAGGTTACATACCGGCAGATGAAGTCAAAAGAAACATCGAACAAATAGGGATCAGTCTGCAGGCAGAAGTGCAGCAGAATCCGATTCCCGTTCCCGATCAGGTGATTGAAAATGCCAAATTGATGGCGCCAATCGTTCCTAAAGATAAAGGCAGGATGCTTTTTTCGGATGGAATTTATGCCTTCCCCGACAGTTTAATTATCCCGGAAGTGATACCGGATAGTATTTTAAATTCGCCGGAAGAATTTGAACGTCTTGTAAAAATCGATAGTTTAAGGAATAACTATGTCGAGGAAAAAAGACTGGCCTACAACGATTCAGTTACCAACGAAACCGTGAATCAAATAACGCGGGATTATCGTCAGCGGATGTTCGAGCAGCAGTTGCAGTTCAGAACAACTCGATACCGCGATGATGTAGAACTCAATAATTACAGGGTTTTGCGTGCGTACAACGATCGGGTTATCATGAATGTGAACGATACGATTAAAGCGGTAATTGATTTGTTAACCTCGTACGCCGATTTTATTGATACTACCAAAATCAGGCTAATTAACCTCGATGGCAATTCAACCGACATCACCTTGCAAAACAATACTACACGTTTTGCTAAAATGTGGCTCAAAAACGAACAGAACGATTCGCTGCAACTGGTACTGAAATCGACCGATAAAAAAGGTGTTCAGCTACTGGTTAGTGATGGAGTCTCATTTCACCGGTTTTCGGAACGGCAGACCAAAGATTTCGACTTCGAGAGTTTAAAAGGAGAGCAATCGAGATTCTCGAAAATTAATAAACCTTATAGCGTTGAAACGCCCTGGTTGTTAAATGGCGAAGGTGCGGTGGGGTTCACTCAAACCTACTATGAAAACTGGAAAAAAGGGGGTGAAAGTGCTCTCGCGTTGTTATTTAGTTTGAAAGGATCGGCCAATTATTCCAGTAAAGGCGGAAGAATTAAATGGGAAAATTCGGGTGAAATTCGAAATGGCTGGTTACAGCCGGGCGGAGAAGGTTCGGAATTAAAGAAGAACGACGATAAATTCGAAATTACATCGCGTTTTGGTTTACGTGCACACAAAAAGTGGTACTATAGTTCTGAGTTCAACTTCAATACACAATTCTTTCGGGGTTATAAGTATCCAAAAGCAAATAATCCCGATCCGATCTCGGCTTTTCTTGCACCGGCTAAAACGTATTTTAAACTGGGTATGGATTACAAGCCTAACAACGATTTCTCGTTGTTCATTTCTCCAATAACAGTGAAGAATGTTTTTGTGCGTGATACTGCTTTAATTGATCAGACAAAATTTGGAGTTGATGCAGAAAAGAAAGCATTTTGGGAGCCGGGTTTAAATGCTGAATTCAAGTACAGAAAGAATCTAACGCCCACCATCAACTGGGAAACCAAATACAAGATGTTTGTGAATTACCAGGATCCGTTTAAAAAGTTGGACATTGATTGGGAAAACAACCTCAAAATTCAGCTTACTGACTACATTAACATGAGAATGATGCTGCATATGGTTTATGATGACGATGTGCTCTTCCCAGTGTATGACGATGACGGAAATAAAGTGGGAGAAAAAGCCAAACTTCAGATCAAGGAATTTATAACTGTGGGATTTAATTATACCATCAACCGGAAAGTTACGCGAACCAGGCGGATAAGATAAGCGGTTGATAAGATGGTAGAAATTGACGGCACAACTGTTCAAAATTAAAAGGCGATGTGTTACTTTTGAATAAATGCAAATTGTTTGCATTATTATTTTCGCATTAAAAGTAAGTTCAACACGATTACCGATGAAACCGGGACGGATTCGATTTGATACCGTTGAAAACAAACAATATTAATCAGATGAAAGACATAAAACGCTATTACACCATTAAAGCCGATCCGGCTGATGTTTACAACGCGCTTACAAACCAGAAAATGCTGGAGATATGGACGGGTGAAGATGTGGTGATGAAAGCTGAGGCGGGCACCGAATTTTCGCTTTGGAATGGCAGTATCAGCGGTAAAAACCTGGAACTGGAACCCAATACCAAAATCGTTCAGCAATGGTATTTTGGCGAAGAAGAAGCTTCGGTTGTAACCATTAAACTTCACCCGCATAAAAAGGGTACCAGTGTTGAATTGCACCATACGAACATTCCGGATGAAGCCTTCGAGAATATTTCAGATGGCTGGGACGAAGATTATTTTGGGGCATTAAATGAATTGTTTATCTAATGACCCAATCGGCTAAGTTTTGGATCGATAACTTGCAGCTTGAACAACATCCTGAAGGAGCGTGGTTTAAGGAGATTTATCGCTCGGAACAGCTTGTAAATACTCCGGCCGGAGAACGTAATGCCGGCACTTCAATTTATTTCTTGTTAGAGGGAAATGATTTTTCAGCTTTTCACCGTATAAAATCTGACGAAATCTGGCATTATTATGAAGGGACAAGTGCCATCGAAATTCTGTGGATACAAAATAGCGAACTCCATTCCAGATTGCTTGGAAAAAATGCTGAGAAAGGGGAGTGCTTCCAGGTTGTTGTTCCGAAAGACTGCTGGTTTGCGGCCCGTTTGCCTGCGAATACCGGTTTTGCGTTGGTTGGATGTACCGTTGCTCCGGGATTTCATTTTGATGATTTTGAACTGGCCGATGCCACAATTTTGCAGCAGTTTTCTGAATTGACGCCAATTCTTGAGCCACTGATCAGAAAATAGCTGTTTTTAGTTCTGGCTTTTCAGTTCTTCAATAAGCAAGTCTCTTATCATCAGGAAATTGTCTTCCAGCTTTGCCATATTTTCAATATAAAAGCTGAAAATTTCGGGCCACTGGTTTTGACGGTGCAGGTCAACACCCTCGAGTACAGTATATATTCTACAAATTTGTTTTTTGCTGTCTTCGCGTTCATGGAAGAATTCCCAGGTTAATCCATCTTCGAATCCTTCCTCCATAATTACTTTATAACGCTCGAGAAATTCATAAGCTTTAAAACGCTGGTTTTCATTTCTGCTGCCAAGCTCCAATATCACCTTTGCATTTTTTCGGCCTGCTTCAAAGCGAAAGGCAACATCTTTAACTTTGGTACGATGCAGCATCCATTTTCGCTTTTTATGACGAAGCTCGGGATGAACATCGCAAAACTGGCCAAATTTTGTCCAGAAATTTATGTTGAGTTGCTTGAGTTCTTCTTTCGAATACATTCGTCAAAATTAATACGAATTAATTTCTACATTTGAATTTGTAACGAAAATTCGATATGAGAAAACTACTATTAACATCCTTAACTATATTTTATTGTTTTGTTTTATCCGCTCAATCGGTTGAAGTACAGGCCGATTATAATTCGGCAGGCGACTGTGTTTTTTCAGCATACAACAATTCGAAAGTTCCGGTGTTTCTGCATCTGAAATTTGGCGACCTGCAAAATACCAGTTTTTCCGAACCTGTCCCTTATGTAAAACAACTTACACCCGGTTTTAACGACCTGTTTACACTGTTGCGTTACGAGGGTGAAGATGTACCGCGGTTCAATTACGAAATTAAAATGTTCCGCTCAAACCCGCTGGCTAAAATCGATTTCGATTTTCCATATTTAATTCCCTTGCAAGAAGGGAAAACAGCCATGTTTTTTGATGTGGAAAGTATTGACGGTTTTTGGGGACAAGGCAAATTAAGTTCGTGGACCGCAGTTGGCTTTCGGGTTGAACCCGGAGAAGACGTAATTGCCAGCCGAAACGGGATTGTTGTTGAAATTGTAGGAGCCGAAAGGAAGGGAGATGCCGCTTCATGGTACAATACCTGGACGAATGCAGTAACGGTGTTGCAGCCCGACGGTACTTTGCTCTGCTATCATAACCTTACCGTGGATGAAAAGAGCTTAAAACCTGGCGATAAAATATATGCAGGGCAAATATTGGGTCAGGTTATACAAGGAGCTAGTGATTTGGTGCTTTTAATGTATTATACCTCATTGTTTTCGGACGACCCAAAGTTTATCATCCCCAAATTTATTCACGACGATGGTAAGACAGATATTTTAAATTCAAGTACTCCTTATGTTGTTACTCATCCTTACGAAGTGAGAGCACTGGAAATGACCAAAAAAGAACAACGCCAGGTGCTTGGTAAAAACCTTAAAAGTCAGTAGTTATCATAATTTTGAGATCCTTAATCTGTTCAATTATTAAGATTTTGTTTACCGGATTACGATCTAAGATGGGTCTTGATTTAAACTCCGGTTGTGCATTCATCGGTAGTCTTTTGGGGTATCAAAAAAATTGATCAATCATTTATCTCATTTATCAAAATCTTTTTGTTAAGAAAAGAATTTAAGTGTAATGGACAGAATTTCAGGGTTGTGTGTTTGTTTTGAGGTATTGCTTTAAAAAGTATGGTCGCTTGGTGCTTTTATAAAATGCACTTCAAATTCATTGAAATTAGTATGTTAATTCGATGTGAAAAAATGTTAAAGATTGAATTTTTTACTATTTTAGTCAGCTTTTAAATGAGTGAGTAAGTTATTAAATTAAATTATTATCTATGAAAAAAATTGCGCTTATGCTCATGAGCATAGCCCTTTTTGGGGTGCTTGTGGTTGAAGCCCAGGTAAAAAGTATCAGCGGAACAGTTACGAGTTCCGAAGATGGTTTAGGGGTGCCTGGGGTTTCGGTAGTTGTTAAAGGTACAACTATCGGTACGGTTACAAACATCGATGGTGTTTATAACTTAAATGTACCTGAAGATGGAGAAACTCTGATTTTTTCATTTGTAGGTATGAAAACAATGGAACTTCCGATCGAAGGGTCTGTAGTTAATGCAGTTCTCGATCCGGATGTAATTGGTGTTGACGAGGTTGTGGTAGTAGGGTATGGAACAGCAACTCGCCAATCTTTCGTTGGTTCGGCAAAAGCTATTAAAAGCGAGAACATTAAAAGCAAATCTATTTCTAACGTTTCACAATCACTTTCCGGAGAGGTAGCTGGTGTAAACGTTATTAATACTTCAGGACAGCCGGGATCGACTGCTACTGTTCGTATCCGTGGTTTTGGATCTGTTAACGGTAACCGCGATCCGCTTTATGTTTTGGATGGTGTTCCTTATTCAGGTGCACTTAACGCGATTAACCCGAACGATATTGAATCAACAACAATTCTTAAAGATGCTACGGCAACAGCTATTTATGGTTCGCGCGGAGCAAACGGAGTAATTTTAATTACAACCAAGTCGGGCCGCGAAGGTGATGCAATTATTGAAGCGGATGTAAAAGTTGGTGTTAACGTTAGTGGCTTACCTCGTTACAATACCATTAAATCTCCTGAAGATTACATCGGTCTTTCGTGGGAAGCCATGTATAACAGGGGTGTAATTGCAAATGCAAGCGATCCGGTTGCCTATGCCAATGCCAATCTGTTTTCAGGATCAGGAATCGACCCGAAATACAACATGTGGAAAGGTAGCGTTAGCGACTTGATTGATCCTGAAACCCGTCAGGTAAGAGATGGTGTAACCAGAAAATATGATCCGGAAAACTGGGAAGATTACGGTTTTCAGAATTCAAACAGAACAGAAACTAACCTCACTTTCAGAGGTGGATCGGAAAAAACAAAATACTTTACCTCTTTTGGTTATTTGAAAGATGTTGGTTACATCATTAACTCTGATTTCCAAAGGTATAATGCAACCATTAACCTTCAGTCTGAAATCAGACCATGGTTAACTAGTTCGGCACAAATGGGTTATGCCATTACCGAAACAAACAACAACGGCCAGACTTCTGACTCGGGAAGTATCTTCTGGTTTGTAGATAATCTTCCTTCAATTTTCCCATTATTCCTGAGAGATGAAAATGGTGCCTATGTTGAAGATCCGATTTTTGGCGGACACCAGTACGATTATGGTGTAGGACGTTCGTTTGGCGCATTGACCAACTCAGTTGCAGATGCTCATTACGATAGGAGTTATACCAAACGTAACCAGGCAACCGGTAATTTCAGCCTGAACATCAAATTTATGGAGGGTCTTACACTGGAAAATACTTTCGGTGCGCAATATTACATGAGCAAATACACCAGCCTGAATAATCCGTTCTACGGTTCGGCAGCAGGTCAGGGAGGATATGTTTATAAGAGCAACAACGAAATGTTTACTTATAACTTATTAAACCTGCTTCGCTTTAAAAAGCAATTTGGCGACCACAGTGTAGAAGCATTGGCAGCTCATGAAGCAAATATGTGGCAAATCAAAAACGCAACTGCCCAGAAATCGAAAATGGTTCATCCTGATGTCGATGACCTGAATAACTTTGTTATAGTTGCTGCTCCGCCAACTTCTTATACGAGGGATGTACGTTTGGAAAGTTATTTCGGACAGGTTAATTACAATTACCTGAATCGTTATTATTTATCAGCGACAATTCGTAGAGACGGTTCTTCGCGCTTTATTGGCGACAATAAGTGGGACACTTTTGGTTCGTTAGGTGCATCATGGGTATTGTCGGAAGAATCATTTATGAATGATTTTGCCTGGCTTGATTATTTCAAATTTAAAGCAAGTTACGGACTTGTTGGGGAGCAACAAGGTGTTGGAATCTATCCGGCCCTGAATACTTTCAATGTTAGTAACCTGAACGACGAAATCTCTATTTCGGCGAACGATATCGGTAACCCTGATTTGACCTGGGAAACTTCGAAAATGTTCTCTACAGGTGTCGAGTTTGCCATTGGCCGTTATTTCGATGGTAATATCGATTACTACATCAAAAATACGGATAACCTGATTTTTGAAAGAAGGGTAGGTCCTTCGGTTGGTTATGCCTTAATTACCGTTAATGATGGTATGTTGCGTAACCAGGGTCTTGAATTCGATTTTACCGGATACATTATCAGAAATAACGATTATAACTTAAGTGTTACTTTAAACGGTGAAGTTCCGAAAATGGAATTGCTTGAAATGCCGATCGACCCTGCAACAGGTGAACCAAAATTGCTCGATATCTCTGGGAACTATGGTCGTGCAGAAGGACATTCACCATACGATTTTTATATACGCGAATGGGCCGGTGTTGATCCTGCTGATGGTAGAGCAATGTGGTACCAACACTATTACGATGAAAACGGAAACGGTGTTGTTGACTCAGGTGAAGAAATCCCTTCACTTTTCGAATACAAACACGATAATCCGGATAATGAAATCAGTACTACGACTACAAAAACGTATGCAGACGCTACTCAGAAATATGTTGGTAAATCAATTATTCCTAAAGTACGTGGTGCTTTCAGAATTAATGCCGATGTGAAGAAGTTCAGTGTCAGCGCTCAATTCCTTTATCGATTGGGAGGATACGCTTACGATGGTGCCTACGCCGTTTTGATGAGTAACAGCGTGGTTGGTGGAAATAACTGGTCGGAAGATATCTACGATCGTTGGCAACAACCGGGCGATATTACCGACGTACCTCGTTTATCGAATAACTACGATACCAACGTAAACAGTGCTTCAACCAGGTTTATTACAAAAGCTGATTACCTGACTTTGAACAATGTTAGATTATCATACGATTTTGGTAGCCTGGTGAAAAACTATGGAATTTCTTCATTGCGCTTATTTGTAACCGGAGATAATTTGTTCCTTTTAAGTGCTCGCGACGGATTTAATCCTGGGACAGCAGAAACCGGAGCATCCAGTATGTACCGGTATTCACCACTAAGTACCTACACTGTCGGAGTTAATATTCAGTTTTAATTAGTGAAAAAAGTAAAATGAATAACATGATGAAAAAGATATATATTCTATCATTGGTTGCGGTGGCCCTGTTGGGGATCACCAGTTGTTCCGATGATTTCCTGGAAGTTCAGCCAACAGAATTTCTGTCGGAAAGCCAGATAGCTGAAGCAGCTGAAAAAAATCCTGATGTTGTTGCAGGTAGCGTTAGTGGTATCTACACCCTGATGTTTGAAACGGGAACAGGTGGCGTTGGTGGTCACGACGATTTTGGCCAAAAAGGTTATGATATTTTTAGTGACTTCCTGTCAAGTGATATGGCATTATCAATTAGTACTTACGGTTGGTACAGAAGAACTACTGAGTTTACAACTACCACCGACTTTACAAATAATGTAAACTATATGCCTTGGCGTTATTACTATCGTTTAATTCGCTCTGCAAATTCGGTTATCAACGCTTTGGGTGGAAACGATGTGGTTCCTGAACTGGAAGAAAATAAGTACCTGATGGGACAGGCAAAAGCCATTCGCGGATACTGTTATTTTTACCTGACACAGTTCTACACAACTGATTACGAGCCTACGGCAGAAATTCTTCCTATTTACACCGATCCGCAACAGGAAAACCAACCAAAAAGCACAACTGCTGATGTTTTTGCTTTAATTGAAAAGGATCTTACTGATGCGATTGATTTACTGGATAATTTTCAACGAACAGCAAAAAACGAGGTTAACAAATATGTTGCTGAAGGTTTGCTGGCGTATGCGTACGGTGTAATGGGCGGTGATAAATTGGCACAAGCCAAAGCTTTAACAAACGACATTATTACGAACGGTGGATTCGACCTGATGACAGAAGACGAAGTAGTTTACACCGGCGATCCAAGCATTGGTGGTTTCCGCGATGTTAATACCAGCGGTTGGATGTGGGGTGTAGATATTACACTTGACAATGGTTTGGACCTGGTTTCATGGTGGGGCCAAATGGACCTCTTTACTTATAGTTACCAGTGGGCAGGCGACAGAAAAGCGATTGACGAAGGACTGTTCAACCAAATTCCTGAAGACGATGTAAGGAAAGGACAGTTTTATCCTGATGCCAGCTCGGGTTACTACCTGCTGCCATACAATAAGTTTTATACTGCCGCCAGAACTGTTGGTGGACAACGTAATGTTGAAACCGACTACGTTTACATGAGGGTTGCTGAAATGTATCTTCTGAATGCCGAAGTTTCTGCAAAGTCAGGTGACGAAACTACTGCAAAAGCTCGTTTAAAAGACCTCATGAGTCTGAGGGTGCCTGATGTTACCTACATCGACGCTTTATCAGGTCAGGCTTTGCTTGATGAAATTTATCTGCAAACCAGAATTGAATTGTGGGGTGAAGGAAAAAGCTATCTGGCAATGAAACGTAATAAAGCAACTACTGTTAGGGGAGCAAACCATTTGTCGCATGTTGGTGAACAAATTCCATATAACGACGATCGTTTGACATTCGAGATTCCACAGAGTGAAATCCAGAATAACCCATATATCGACAGTGGTAATAAATAATGTTACATACCTTAAAATTCAGAAAAATGAAAAATATAAAATATATATTTCTAGTTGCACTATCTGTTTTGTTGTTTAACAGATGTGAAAACGATTTTACGGGAACTGAAGATATTAACTACATTTCTTTTGAGGTTAAAACTCCTACAGTTGTTGTTGAGCTGGGTGGATCTACGGAAGCATCGATTTCGGTTTATACAACACAGAAAACTGGTAGTGACCGCACTTTCAATGTAGAAGTTGTGGCAAGTGGTACTACTGCTGATGCGGCAGTTTATACCATACCGTCAACAGTTACTGTACCAGCCAATTCAAACGAAGGCGTTCTGACGTTCACATGCCAGGATAATAACCTTAGTGAAGATCCGGTTACAATAGCGTTGAAAATAAGCGAGAGTGATGGTTTATTTACCGGAAATACGGCTTCTATCACTGTTCAGAAGCATTGTTCGCTCGATCTTAACGATTTTGTTGGAACTTATTCAGGCGATACTCCTTGGGGAGCAACTCAAGTTGAAACCACCATGGAGGGAGGTAAGTTGTACATTACCGGTGTTGGCGTTGCATTCCTTACAGGTTACTGGGGTGAAGTAATTACTTCAATGGAAGCTTTACCGGTAACTGTGGATATGGAAACCGGCGATTTTACCATCGCACAGGCCGCGTATGTTACTACAACTTACAATGGCGATCCACAAGCTACCTATTTTTTAAGCGGATATGGTAATCTAAATGCATGTTCAGGTACGATGTATTTGTATTACGATTTTGCTCAACCTGATTACGGTATCAGTTCTTATGTTGACCATCCTGATATTGGTGGTGGCGATCAAAGTCTATTTACCGAGATTATTACTGTTCAGTAAATACTGATTGTAAAATACAAGAAAGGGTTGCATGAATGCAACCCTTTTTTTTTCGCAAAGTCTCGTAGTGCAATAATTGGTTATCAGGGGTAGAATCAATTATTATTAACTCACCCTGATTGTGCCTACGACACAATCGTCCCTCTCTGCTCGCAGAGAGGGAATGAGGGAGAGTCTGCATAAAATTGTAAGGCTTTCATTCCTGTTGGTGATTCTCTGGAATCATGATTGTCTTTTGGTCAATTCCAATCAGTCCTATTAATAGCAAATTAAAATACATAGCCCACACTTATAAAACCTGCCTTATTCTGAACATCGTTAGTGTTTTTGTAAACTTCGCTTAATCCCATGTCGTAATTCATCGAGACCTGAATAGTGTTTCCTTTAAATACCGGAAACGACACGCCAGATGTAAAACGTAAGCCAAAATCAACCTTGTTGGCATTATAGATAATGTCGCTGGTGAGATTACTGCTTTTGCTTTCCGCATCGAGCAGGTAAGCCAAATAGGGGCCGGCTGCAAAAAACACTTTTTGTCCCTTTTTAAATCCGACTTTTTCTCCGGCCGAGAATTCGAGCTGAAGCGGTATTTCCAAGTACTGAGAGGATGTATTTAACTGACTTTCATTGAAAGTTGGCTTACCCCGCTTCATAAAATAATCGAGACCGCTTTGAAGTGCTAGTCCTTCGCTAAAAATATACTTCCCGCTAACACCAACTCCGTAACTTGGTTTTAAATCGTTATTGTCAAACAGGTTGAATAATTGTGATTGAGTAGACGCACCGCCAAAAATCCGGACGCCAAATTCGGTTTGAGCCTGTGCGAGCTGGCTTGTTCCCAAACCGAACAGGCTTAATAATGCAAAGGTGAGCACTACCTTTTGCCTGGAGAGTTTGATTGGATTAACCTGATTTTGTTCTGTTTTCTGTTTCATGGTATCATTTTTAATAATTGTATAAATTGAATAAATATCTAAAATGTTCGAATAATTGTGCAAAATTTTTTACGTACATATTCCAAAAAAGATCATATTAATAACATCGTTTATTTTTTTTTCGAATTCGATATCAGTTTCCGGAGTTTGAAGCAAAGGCATTTCAAAACCGATCATCGCAGTTAGCAATGCATTACTTAAAAACTCAATGTTTACTACCTTAAATTCCTTTTTTTCAATTCCGGTTTGCAGTATTTGCCCAATTTCATTGAGCTCCCAGTAACGGTACTTATTTCTGATTTTTTCAATAAAGGAAAAGGTAAGTAACAGATCGTCGTTAAGCGCCTGATAAAGGTTGCCTTTGGCTGCAAAACGTTTCATACGATGTAGAATGTACTGGCGAAGTTTATCCCGGGCACTTTCGTACTGCGCTATCACCTGGTAAATTTCTTCTTTTAAGAGCGAAGCTTCATGCTCTACTACGGCTTCAAAAACCTCTTCTTTGTTTTTGAAATAGTAGTACAGCGAACTTTTTCCTTTTCCTGCGGCAAATGCAATGTCATCCATCGTAGTTTTCTTAAAACCGTAACGATCAAAAGTTTCGTTTGCAGCCTTGATAAAATTTATTCGTGTTTTATTATTTGCCATTTTCGACGAATTTGTTCTAAACGTACAAATTTATGTATTTTTCTGAATTACCAGTACGAATACATTGCAAGCTTCGGTAATTATTTAACAAAGATGGCATAAAGTAAATATTCAATTAAAGTTAAGCATGTTAACATCATCGTTACGTTAACATAAGCAACAATTTTTACTTTTGCAGAATATGTCAAGGTTGGTACTCTTCATATTGCTATTTGTCTGTTTCCAAGTTTCGGCTCAGCGTAAGTTTGAAATTTGGAACAAGAATCAGCTAACAAACAAAATCAATGAAAGGATTTTGGTTAAGGTGGCTCAGAAAGTGCAATATGCCACAAAAAGTTCGAACCTGGATGTGGCCTACGGAGAGGCTTATGTTGGCGACCGACCCAGAAACTGGCTGGAATACGGGATCGGATTTCGGCTGGCCAAAATACAACCGGTAAACAATGTTTGGATAACCGAGAACCGGACTATGTTTTACGCCAATTTATCGCAACCGGTTAAGGATTTCAAATTCACGCTTAGTAACCGGATTGAATACCGTGCTTTTGAGCAACTCGAGGATCATTTTCGTTACCGACAGTCGTTAAAATTGCAATGTCCGAAGCTGGTTTCGTGGGGACTGCAATTTTATACTTCCGAAGAATCGTATATAAAGCTCAACGGAGCCGGTACACACCTCTGGCGTTTATATGGTGGCCTTGATGCTTACAGTCGCAAAAACTTTAAGCTATCGGCTTATTACGGCTTACAGAAGTCGAAACTTATTGGACACTGGATCGATTCTGACATTATGGGTATTAACCTGTCATTTTCCATTTAATTTTTCATACCGTTATTAAACCTTTTTTTATCGTCTGTGTCAAAGCATCGATAGTATTGATTAATGATACATAATTTTAATAAGATGAAGAAAGCAGCCTTAATGTTAATTGCAGTTTTTGCACTATCATTTGCAACAATGGCTCAAAACCAGGGGCCCAGAAATTTCGATCCGAAAGAAATGGCCAAACGTCAGACTGAAGAGTTAACCGAGCAACTTGATCTGAATAAAGACCAGCAAAAAAAGGTTCTCGAATTGAACGAGAAGTACGGCAATAAAATGTCCGAAATGCGTGACGATATGAGAAACGGAGGAGGAGATCGTGAAGCAATGCGCGAAAAGATGACTAAAATGCGCGAGGAGCAGAATAAAGAAATGAAGAAGATCCTCACTGAAGATCAATACAAGAAATACGAAAAATACCTGGAAGAAAGACGTTCACGAAGGGGACAGGGTGGACCTGGTGGTTCCGGTCAAAGATAAAATCATACAGTAGTATGGTTTAGTTTAGTTAGTGTATGAGAGGGCTGCAGTTGTGCAGCCCTTTTTTTATTGTAGCCTATTTTGTAAACGAGTTTTTAAGATCAACCATTTTAATAGCGGTAATTGCAGCTTCGTCGCCTTTATTGCCCAGTTTACCTCCGGCACGATCGAGTGCCTGTTGTTCATTATTGGTGGTAAGTACCCCAAAAATAAAAGGCTTGTTGTATTTCAGGTTTAGGTCTTTGGTTCCCTGTGTAACGCCTTCGCAAATGTAATCGAAATGCCGTGTTTCGCCCTGGATAACACAACCCAGTAAAATTACTGCATCTACATTATCCATTTCGGCAAAATACTGGCCACCCAATGGTAACTCAAAAGTCCCGGGAACATATTTCACTGTAATGTTTTCCTCGCTTGCATCGTGTTTTATTAGTGTGTCAACTGCACCTTGTGCCAATGCCGAAGTGATCTCCCAATTCCACTCAGCCACTACAATTCCAAAGCGCATATTTGCCGCCGATGGTACCGAGTTGTAATCGTATGCCGATAAATCTTTTGTTGCCATTTTGTTCTATTTTTTGAGGTTAATCCGTTAACACGGAAAACTTAATTTCAATCGTGTTCATTAAGGGGCCGGTTTATACCAATAAAAAACCCCTCGTAAAGAGGGGTTAATTTATTGAATTTTATTCAACTTATCCAAGTTTAATTTTTGCGCGTGCAATGTAGCGGTCAACATTTGTTGCTTCAGCCGACTCAGGATACTTGGTTTTAATATCCTGGTAAATTTTAATCGCACTTTCCAGTTCGTCCATGGTTTCGAGCAGTTTTGCTGCTTTCATCATGTAAACCGGTGCAGTAAGTTGGTTGTCCGACATGGCGAACGCTTTCTTGTAGTGTTTTAAGGCAGTTTCGCTTTCGCCTAATTCAAGGTAAGCATCGCCTTTTGCACCTTCTGCAACCGGAGCCAACAATAAATCATCGGTTTTAAAACTATTCAGATAATCCAACGCTTCTTCGTACTGACCTAAATGCAGGTAAGAAATACCTAAATAATAGTCAGCCAGATTGGCTGCTTTGGTAATTCCATAGTCGTCAACGATATCTAAAAATCCCAAATAGTTACCATCGCCGTTGATAGCCAGGTTGAAAGAGTCTTTTTCGAAATAATCAATTGCCATAAACATTTGCGAGCTGGCTTCTTCCTGTTTTGGTTGCAGGTAAAACTTGTTAAATCCAAGGTATCCGGCAACAACCAAAACTAAGGCACCAACAACATAACTGATTATTTTCTGGTTATCTTCAATAAACTGTTCGGTTTTGGTCAACGCACTTTCAAGTTCCTGTAAATTATCAACTTGTTCAGATTTTTTCTTAGCCATCTTATTCTTTTTCGAAATTGTGCCGCAAAAATAGTTTTTTTTTCAAAACTGCTTAAGCGAACTTCCTTTTATTTTGAGGAATAATCAACATTAACTTGTTAATCGCTGCTTTTTACCAACATTTCTGAAAAATGCAGCCATTTTTAATAGTTTTGTAGCTGTTTAAACAACACCGTGAAGCATGCATATTGAAGAAATTTCAATAGTAAATTTTAAAAATTTGAACGAAGTAAAGGTCGATTTTTCGCCAAGGCTGAATTGCTTTATCGGGAAAAATGGGGCAGGTAAAACCAACATGCTCGATGCCATTTATTACCTTTCGTTTTGTAAAAGCTTTTTTAACGCCAGCGATCAGCTGAACATCAACCACAACGAAAGTTTTTTTATGCTGAACGGATTGTATCACCGGATGGATTCGAGCGAAAATATTTCGTGCGGGATTCAGCAGGGGCAAAAAAAACAGTTTAAACGAAACACCAAACCGTACAAAAAATTACAAGAGCATATTGGTTTGTTGCCGCTAGTGATGATCTCGCCTTCCGACAGTGAACTGATACTGGGCGGCAGCGACGAACGTCGTAAGTTTATGGACGGTGTAATTTCGCAGTATAACCAAAATTACCTCGACGATTTGCTGAAGTACAACCGGGCGCTGTTGCAACGAAACAATTTGTTGAAGCAATTTGCTGCCGATCGTTATTTCGATCAGGAGTTACTGTCAATCTGGGACGAGCAGCTGATTGAGTACGGTTCACGGATTCATGAGCAACGAGCACTTTTTGTTGAAAAGCTGATTCCCGTTTTTCAGCGTTACTACACATTTATTTCGCAGGGGAATGAACAAGTCGGTCTCGTGCATTATTCCGACTTGTACAAAAACGATCTGCAAAACTTATTGCGCGAAGCTTTGCAAAAAGACAGGGTGGCGCAGTATACCACTGTTGGTATTCACAAAGATGATCTGCTATTGAATTTGGGCGAGTACCCCATAAAGAAACTGGGATCTCAGGGGCAGAAAAAAACTTACCTGGTAGCGCTTAAAATGGCGCAATTCGAGTTTATAAAAGAGATTTCGGGACAAAAACCCATTCTTTTACTCGATGATATTTTTGACAAGCTCGATCAGCATCGGGTTGAGCAAATTATCAGCACGGTGGCGGGCGAACAGTTTGGTCAGATTTTTATTACCGATACCAATCGCGAACATCTCGACTCGATTATCAAAAAATTGCACTCAGATTTTCGTATTTTTAATGTTGAAAACGGACTGGTAAAACTTGCCCAATGAGAAGAAGCAATACACAATCGTTAAGCGATGTGCTTAAAGAATACATCGAGCAAAACCGCATTGAAAGTAAACTGAAAGAAGTGGATGTGGTTGAAGGCTGGGAAAACTTATTGGGTAAAACCATTGCGCATTATACCCGGAACATTTATATCCGCAATAAAATCCTTTATGTTGAAATCAGTTCAGCCGTAGTAAAAAACGAGCTTTTTCTGATGCGGGAGGAAATTTGCCGCCGGATAAATGAGAACGCCGGCGGCGAAATTATCCATCGCATAGTTTTCAAATAATTTATTTTTAAAACCGCTCTGTCTTCGAGAAAAAGAAGTCGGCCTCAATGTTGGCATTTTCGTCGCTGTCGGAGCCATGCACTGCATTTTCGGTCATGTTCGTAGCATAAAGCTTCCGAATAGTTCCTTCGGCTGCGGTTTCCGGATTGGTGCTCCCAATCAGCGTACGGTAATCTTCCACTGCATTTTCTTTTTCAAGAATGGCCGCTACAATCGGGCCCGAACACATAAAGTTAACCAGTTTTTCGAAAAACGGTTTTCCTTTGTGTACAGCATAAAATTCTTCGGCTTGTTCTTTGCAAAGTTTGATCAGTTTCATCCCCCTGATCTCAAAACCTGCTTCGTTTATCATATGTAGAATTGAGCCGGTGTGATTTGCTTTTACCGCTGTCGGTTTAATCATCGTGAAGGTTATGTTACCTGCCATATTTCATATTTTAGTTAGTTAAAATGCAATAATAACAAAAATAGGTTTATTAAAACCGCCCTCACGGTGAAGAATTTGTATATTTGTCCCTTCAAAAAAACAAAGCTTTGAAAAATACTGAAATACAGACTTTTAGTTCAATAAAAAATATTCTGAAAGCGGCTTCGAAGATCAGTATCGTACCGCATGAAAATCCTGACGGAGATGCAATTGGGTCGGCATTGGGATTGGGGCAGGCCCTGAAAAACATGGGTAAAGAAGTGGCAGTAATCCCGGTAAACGATTACCCCGATTTTTTAAAATGGTTTTCGGCTGATGTTCCGGTGTTGGTATACGAAAGGGACAAAAAAGCAGCAAAATCAGCACTGTTCGAATCTGATGTTTTGATTTGTGTTGATTTTAACGAAGAGAAACGTGCCGGGCATCTCGAAAAAATGATTCACAGTTTTGGTAAAACAAAAATTCTGATCGACCATCATCCGTACCCAACTGATTTCTGTCATCACACAGTTTCCGAAACACAGTACAGTTCAACTGCAGAGCTGGTGTTTGATGTTCTGGCAGAAGTTGAGATGACATCATTTATCGACAAAAGGGCAGCTGAAGCTTTGTACACAGGAATACTGACCGATACTGGCGGTTTTAGCCACAATACTTCCAAAAATACGTTCAGGGTAGTTTCCGAATTACTGGAATACGACATTGAGACAGACAAAATACAATCGTCGGTATTTCACAATTTCTCACCCGACCGGATGAAACTGCTGGGTTATAGTTTGAATGATAAAATGGTAGTATTTCCCGAATACAGGGCTGCTTACATCAGTCTTACGAAAGATGAGCTTAAACAATTCAATTTCAAACCGGGCGATACCGAAGGATTTGTAAATTACCCGCTTTCGATCAACAATATTGTTTTTAGCGCGCTGTTTATCGAAAAAGACGAATATGTAAAAGCCTCATTCCGCTCGAAGGGAAATTTTCCGGCTAATGCATTTTCGCGCGATAACTTTAATGGTGGCGGGCATTTGAATGCTGCCGGAGGAGAATCATTTTTAAATTTTGAAGAAACAATTAAAAAGTTCACGCAACTTTTACCACAGTATAAACATCAGTTATTGGATACGATAATTTAGAATGGGGTAGTTTAACTACAATATTCCGAATGTTAATTATAGACTGATTGAACATGAATTTTGCGAAAATTTCGCTCACTCATTTATTAGGAAATGCAAAATTCGTGTTCGTTAAACAAATGTATTTAAGAAAATGAAACTAGTTACAAAAATTTTAACGCTGGCATTTGCCGGTTTGTTCGCGGTGTCGTGTTTGGAAAGCGGTACAGGAGATGTTGTAGAGAGGACCGAAGCAATGGAGCTCGCTGAGCTGAGTACTTACCTCGATACATTGGAGAATAGAGGGGTTGATGTAGATACTACTGACATTGGTGTGTATTATGTGGTTGATTCGTTGGGAACGGGGCCTTTCCCGCACACCGGCGACACTTGCGTTGTAAACTACGAAGGATATACGCTTGGCGGCTATTTATTCGATGCCTCTTCGTTACACAGCGAAGACGGAAAGTATGAATTTGTTCTCGAAAATCCACCAATGATAACCGGTTGGGACAATGGAATGAAAAAAATAAACGAAGGTTCAATTGTTTATTTAATCATTCCTTCGGAGTTTGCATATGGCGCTTATGGCGCATATCCGGCAATCGGACCATATGAAACGTTGATTTTTGCCATAGAAATGGTGGAAATTAAGCAAGCTTATTAAATTTGCATGCTGAATACTTCAAACGAAGACCATAAAAGCAATTAAAGAATTAACAGATGAAGAAGATACTGTCAGGATTACTTTTTATTTCAGGTTTGGCACTGTTGTTTTCATGTAGCGACGGAATTGACTATGAAAAAATAAGACGAGAGGAACTTGCGAACCTTAAGTTGTACATTGACAAGGTACATCCGGGAGCCGAACCAACCGCGTCAGGGCTTTATTATTTTAATGAAGAAGGCACCGGTCACGGCGATACCATTAAACTTGGCGACCAGGTTCAGATTTATTATGCTACCTGGGCGTTATATGATGGTACTGACAGTGTATTGGTTGATCAAACCAATGGTTATCTTCTTGGGCATCGTTACGAACCTTACAAATTTATCCCGGGAGCCGGTACTTCAATTGCCGGTCTCGAAGAAGCAATTACCTATATGCAACCCGGTACACGTTCGCACCTGGTGATAAATTCTGAATTGGCTTATGGGCAAAATGGATCAACTTCGGGAGGTATCGGAATGTTTCAAACCATTTTAATGGAAGTGGAGGTTTACAAAGTAATTCCTCGGGAAACTGAATAATCTGTTTTGTTCTGAAAGAATATGAACAGGGCAAAACTACTTAAGCAATTATTACCCGGTTTTATTCCTCTTTTTGTTTTCATCGCTGCCGATGAAATCTGGGGGACTAAAATCGGGTTATTTGTTGCTGTTGGTTTTGGTATTGCCGAAATGATCTGGATTGGTATTCGCGAACGACGATTTGAGAAATTTGTGCTGTTCGATACCTTATTGCTGGTTGTTCTGGGTGCAGTTTCCATAATTCTTGATAACGATATTTTTTTCAAAATAAAGCCCGGCCTGATTGAACTCATCCTGATTGCCGTACTTGGCGTTTCTGCATTCTCGTCGATGAATATAATCGGAATGATGGGGCAGCGCTACATGAAAGGTGTCGAATTCAACGAAGCACAGGAAAGGCAGCTAAAAAGAAGCCTGAAGATATTATTCTACATTTTTGCAGCGCACACTGTTCTGGTTTTTTACTCGGCTTTTTACATGAGCAAAGAAGCCTGGGCATTTGTAAGCGGTGGTTTGTTCTACCTAATATTTGCCGGCTATTTTGCCATTGAAATGCTGCGCCAGCGCAAACAGAAAAAGAAATTCAGTAAAGAAGAATGGGTGCCGCTGGTTGATGAACAGGGAAAAGTAACCGGACGGGCCCCGCGCAGCCAGGTGCATAACGGCAGCAAACTGTTGCACCCTGTGGTTCACTTGCATGTATTGAATAAAAACGGGGCTGTTTTACTGCAAAAACGCCCCATAAACAAACTCATTCAGCCCGGAAAATGGGACACGGCCGTTGGTGGCCACATTTCGGCCGGCGAAACTTTGGAGCAGGCACTGAAAAAAGAAGCTTTCGAAGAAATCGGTTTAAAGGATTTTACAGCACGTTTACAGAAAGTGTACAAATGGGAGTCGGAAGTTGAAGCTGAACTGGTTTACATGTTTACCACCCACGATTCCAAAAATATCGGCATCCAATCGGATGAAGTTGATGAATTACGCTTCTGGACCAAAAAACAGCTTGAATCGAATATCAGAACAGGTATTTTCACCCCGAACTTCGAACATGAAGTTGAATTGCTGAAAGAATTAGGAACAATCAAGTAATTTACCCTATAAATTAGCACCAAGGGTGCGTTTTCACAAAGCCCCGACTGTAGGTCGGGGAAAAATGTGGGCATATATACACATAGGGCCAAAGGTGCGATGTCGCTAACAATTATTACCTTCAACGTAAAAATGTTATGCCACAATCATTAGTTCTAAATTATTTGCACATTACTTTCAGTACAAAAAATCGACAAGCAACAATAAATAAAAACATTCAAGACGAATTGTTTCGTTACCTCGGTGGAATTTGCAACGAACACGAATCAAAGCCTGTAATTGTTGGTGGAACAAATGACCATGTGCACCTGTTGATAAATCTTTCCCGAAAAATTGCACTCATGAATTTAGTTGAGAAACTGAAATCACATTCTTCTAAATGGATCAAAACAAAGAATGATGGCTTTGGCAATTTCTATTGGCAAAGGGGATATGGTTGTTTTTCTGTAAATCCAAAGCAATTGGACGTAATAAAAGAGTACATTCAAAATCAGGAGGAGCATCACCTGAAATTAACCTTTGAGGAAGAGAATAAACGATTTTTAAGGGAATACAATCTGGATTATGATGAACGATATGTTTTCGACTAGATAAATACCTCGCACCTTTGGTGCTAATCCTTTTTTGTGCTGGCACATAGCCCTTCGGACTATGCTTTCTTACTTTGCACCTTTGGTGCAATATATTAAGTACCTAACAAAAATATTGTAGGAACCTTATGCAGGTTTGGTACTTTGCCCTTCCACTGTTGCACGGTCTTGGTTTGAATAAACTCGTCGTCACCGGTTACATTGGCGGCAATACATAAAAGGGTAGAAGGGGAGCAGGTTTTTAAGATGTCTTCTACAAGCTGATTATTCCGGTACGGCGTTTCAATAAAAATCTGCGTTTGTCTGCTGGTATTGATCTTTTTCTCAAGGTTGGCCAGTTCGCGGCTGCGTTCGTTAGGTTTAACAGGCAAATAACCCCGGAAAGCAAAATTTTGCCCATTCAGGCCAGAGGCCATTAAAGCCAGTAAAATAGATGACGGCCCTACAATTGGAACTACTTTATAACCTTTTTGATGAGCAATTCGCACAACATCGGCTCCTGGATCGGCAACGCCGGGACAACCGGCTTCAGAAATTACAGCAATATCATGGCCTTTTTCCAGAGGCTTTAAAAAACGTGGCAGGTCTTTCTGATCGGTGCGTTTGTTGATCTCGTAAAAAGTACAGGCATCGATATCGATCTCACGATTCACCTGTTTCATAAAACGGCGTGCAGTGCGTATGTTTTCAACAATAAAATAGCGGGTTTCGGTAAGAACAGGAAAAACACTGGCCGGCAGTACATTTTGCCAGTCGCCTTCGGCCAAAACATTTGGAACAAGATATAAAGTTGCCATTCGAAAAAATGATTTTGGCAAAAGTAGTTATTCTCGATATAATTTTCAGCTTTTCTTAAATTTGCGACATGACTCCAAAAGAACCATCAAAAATATTCGCAACCGTGTTGGGAACCGGAACTTCACAGGGAGTGCCGGTTGTTGCGTGTAATTGCGATGTTTGTACATCGGAAGATCCGCGTGATAAACGTTTGCGCTCATCCCTGCTGCTTACTATCAACGGGCAAAACATGGTTATCGATGCCGGCCCCGATTTCCGTCAGCAAATGCTGCGTGAAAAAGTAGGTTCGTTGCGTGCCATTTTGCTTACTCACGAACATGTCGATCATATTTTTGGCCTCGATGATATTCGTTCTTACAATTGGATTCAGAAAAATCCGATGGAGATTTATGCCGAGAAGCGTGTTCAGGAAGCCATCCGAAGAATATTTAATTATGTTTTTGCCGAATATAAATACCCTGGCATTCCGAAGATGCACTTGAGAAATGTTGATGATCGCGTCTTCGCGATTGATGGAGTTGAAATTACACCGATTCGTTGTTATCATCATAAGTTGCCGGTTTATGGCTACCGCATTGGCGATTTAACGTACATTACCGATACTAATTCCATCCCCGACGAGGAAATTGAGAAGATAAAAGGCAGCAAAATTCTGATCATAAATACGCTACGAAAAGAACAGCACATTTCGCATTTTAACCTCGAAGAAGCACTGGCGGTGATTGAAGAAGTTCAGCCTGAAAAAGCTTATCTTACTCACATCAGCCATGCATTTGGTTTACATGCCCAAATTGAAAATGAACTTCCCGAAAATGTTTTTATGGCCTATGATGGACTAAAATTGGAAGTGTGATAGATTTGAATTGAATTATTCCCCCGATATTCCTATTGTCTGTATTAATCTACGTTTTCATTACTTGGTTTGATATCCTTGAAATCACCAGCTTTTTTCGACGGCATTGCATCTTTTTCAAGCTTATTCAAGCGGAAAACGTTCGTATCCACGTTCCTGTTCAACACAATTTCGAGCAGGGTAGTTGAGTTGGGCTTTAATGCCTGGTCCAGGTATTCCCGGCTGGCTTCCAGTTTACATTCCTTAAAACGAATAAAACCTTCGGTGGGGCGCGGACGAATCAGGATTCCCAGCTGTTTGGGTATTTCTGTTCCGGACTGTGTTGGTTTGCCATTAATATCGCGGCCAAGCATTTTGTCGTAATTAAAATAGTAGGTAACCGTTTCCTTATTGATTCTGTTGCGCTGCCGGTCTGAAAGAAAACCTTCAGGCAAATGATTCGGATCGTTATCGGGGCCGGTAAATAGCAGATCGTAATCGGAAATAGGGCTGCCATCAGAATCGCAAACCTTAAAAATGACCTGCGAAAAACGATGATGAAGATAAGTTCTTCGTTTAAAGGCACCCTTATGAATTTCTTTTAATTCCTTTTTTTGCACTTCAGTTGTTTCTTCCGAAAAACTTTTGAAAAGCGTGTCGTATTCAATTTTGGATGTCACGTTTATACAGTCGAAAATGGCTTTTATTATTTCATTGCTTTTTTTGTCGGTCAGGCGTTTTTTTACACTTGCCATAATTCCCATGTCGGTTCCAGAATGTGACTTTCCTGAGATAATACGAAAAGCAGTATTCTGCGCTTGTTGAAACTCCTCAACAAACAATTTGTCGGAATCGGCTTCCGAAGTTCCCTGAACCAGTTTAATGTATTGCGCGTTCAGGTTGGCGGCCGAAACCCTGACAACACCATCGGATCCCAATTCGCCGGTATAGGAATTCAGATGATCATAAAACTTGCGATCAATCGATTGTCCGGTAAGTACAAAAGGAAAAATCTTTTCAGAACCAATTACTTCTTCAACTGCATTTATCCATTCATGATTAAGTTCCCACGCTGCTGCACTTCCCAGTTCGAGCCAGTTCAGAACACCTTGTCCAGGTTCAACGCCTTCAACCCACGATTTAAGCCGGCTGATCTTGCCTTTGCCCAACTGTGCCAAAGCCGATCCAAAGTTGGCGGGAGCCAACATAATCAGGTGACTCATCGGACATTTGGAGTCAGGCTCATTGTAATAATAGTTCGACCACCAATTGCGAATAAGCGGACCACCTGTGGAATGGGTAATACAAACAAAGCGTTCATTGGCGTTTAAAAGGTGTGCTAACTGCTCTTTTACGGCATATTCAAATGCACGTGAAATATCGTCGAGTTTTACTTCGTCGTTAAAGCTGATGTATTGTCCAAGGTAAATTTCTTCAACATTGATTTCAAAATTCTGAGCGGCACCTTCGGCCTTTAAACGAACAGGAAGTTCGCCATAAGTATTCAGATTTGTTACACTGTACCCGTGAACAAAAACGAGGTTGATTTTCTTTAGTTCGGCCATGATTTATGTGTTTTCAATTTAATGGTTGTTAAGAAGAATTGAAATCGTAAAGCAAACGATTACAACCAAATTTAAGGCAATAATGTATTAAAAGCCAAAATCAACCTGGAAAATAAACTGCTTACAATACCAGATCCTTTTTAAACCAAGGGAAAACAATAATGAGTGAAGCAACCAGATACAGCACCCCTGCGAGTAGGAATGCTTTGTTTAAACTGATGTTGTCAGTAATCCAGCCCAGCAAGGGACCAATTCCGGCAAAGGTGATACGGATAACAAAATTCCGGACTGAGAGCATAGTTGCACGCACTTCGCTGGCCGTGTATTCGTTGATGTAATTTTTGAAAATCGGAGTGGCAATTCCCCGAACCAGGTAAAAGAGGAACAGAAAAGCCAATCCCCAGTACGAGATCATGGTTCCCGAAAGCATGTATCCGGCCGAAAGTAACAGTATCACCATTAAAATCGACCAGCGTCGGCCCATAAACTGTGCAACTTTATAGGCAAAAACCGACGAAATCCCAACGGTTAAATTCAGGGCGGTCCAGAAGATTCCGAACAGCTCAACCGACAGACCGATGGCTTCAAAAAACGGCTGAACCAACCAGGCAAAAGTGAGTGTGGCCGTGCCGGTTACAGCAGAAAGCAAAATAGCAATCCGCAAATTCTGATCACGGATAAAAGTGTCGCGAATATTTACTGCCAGTTGTTTTATGGTCACTGCCTGCACTTTTGCATGTACCTTGGGTTCAATCATGGTAAGCGCTGCCGGGATGGCAATTGCAGCTACAGCAAACTGAAAATAAAACGGAGTTCGCAAACTGATAGCGGCTAGAAAGCCACCAACAATGCCTGCAATAGCTTCGGCAAAATTACCTACAGAGGTAATCCTACCTTCTTCACGAATATAAGCATCGGTTTTTTTATCGGCTTTTAAGCTGTCGTAAAGCATGGCTGAGTCGGCACCCGAAACAAAAGAGTGGCCAATACCGAGAATGATTTCAGCAATTACAAAGGCCCAGAATCCGTACGAAAAACTGTAAATCAAAAAACCTGCACTTCCTAAAATACTTCCCAGGATCAGCGTTTTCTTCCGGCCCCAAACGTCAGCCATCCACCCCGAAGGGATTTCCATGGCAACGATTGCAATCGAATAGATGGCTTTCAGCACAAAAATTTCGTGCATGCCCATTTTGTTGCTCTGATAGAACAGCACTACAATAGGCATTACCATGTTAAACCATTTCGAGATTTTAACCAGGTAGAGACGCGGTATGTTTTTGCTGAAATTCGACATTATACGGCGCAAAAATAGCAAACCGCCGGAATAATTTAGAATGAAATATTCTATGATAGGTTAGATGAGATTAAAAGAAGAGTTTTACATTTGCCACTAACAGACAATAAGACATAAGAGATATGCAAATTACTATTCCGAAGAATTACAAATCGGTTTTAGATATTAATCAAACCGAACAAGCTATTAAGCAAATCAAAGATTTTTTTCAGTTGAACCTGGCTTCCGAGTTGCGCTTGCACAGGGTTACAGCGCCGCTTTTTGTAAAGAAAGGCACCGGTATTAACGACGATCTGAATGGAATTGAGCGCCCTGTTGCGTTTCCGATGAAAGATATGAATGACCAGGTGGCTGAAATTGTGCATTCGCTGGCAAAATGGAAACGTTTGGCGCTGGCAGAACAGGAGATTGGTGAAGGGTTTGGCCTTTATACCGATATGAACGCCATTCGTCCTGATGAAGAATTGACCAATATTCATTCATTATATGTCGATCAGTGGGACTGGGAACGCGTAATCAGCGAAGATCAGCGTAACCTCGATTACCTGAAATACATTGTAGAAAAAATTTACGCCGCAATTATCCGCACCGAATTTCACATTTGTGAAACTTACCTCGATATTCAACCCGAATTGCCTGACAGGATCACCTTTGTTCATACCGAAGAATTACAGGCCAAATATCCCGATTTAACGCCGTTTGAACGTGAAACTGAAGAGGCTAAAAAACACGGAGCCATTTTCGTTATCGGAATTGGGGGAGAACTGCCAGGTGGTGATATTCACGACGGACGTGCACCCGATTACGACGACTGGAGCACGCCTACCGAAAAAGGTTTTAAAGGCTTGAACGGCGATATTATTCTCTGGAATAATGTGCTGAACCGTGCCTTTGAAATCTCGTCGATGGGAATTCGTGTAAACCGCGAGGTTTTGCTGGAGCAGTTGCGAATAAGGGGAGCAGAAGAAAGAAAAGACCTCTACTGGCATAAAAAATTGTTGAACGGTGAATTGCCACTTTCAATAGGTGGTGGAATTGGCCAGTCGAGGTTGTGTATGTATTTCCTGCGTAAGGCACATATCGGTGAAATTCAGTCGAGTATATGGCCCGACGAAATGATTGAAATGTGTAAGGAAAACGGAATTAACCTGCTTTAGCAGCACGAAAGAAAACGAATTTCAGTGTTCAGTTTTGTAAATTGCATCCTGATGTTTGTTTTTTGAATTTTGATTTATACTTTTGCACCGCAAAATAAGGCCGCCTCGGTAGCTCAGTTGGATAGAGCAACTGCCTTCTAAGCAGTAGGTCATGGGTTCGAATCCCGTCCGGGGTACTTTAAAATCAGTCAGTTATACTTAGGTATAATTGACTGATTTTTCTTTTTTACACAGATTTTAACGAAGCCATGTAACCCATTTTATATTATAAATGCTTTAATTCGTTTTAAACACCCGATAAGAATGTGGCATTAAAGTAACCCTGAATTTACTGGTCTTTTCAGGCCCTCTCATTCTGCGGCTAAAGAAGCTTGGTGTTTCTTCGGGCAGTTTCTCAATTGTAACTCCTTCTGATATATCGGAGATGGTGGAAATATCTTCCGTGCTAACCAGTTGAATGGTTACAGGTTCATCCAAAAACGATTCAATTATAAATGTATTATTGTCGTATACAAACAAGCTTACTTTGGCTGGTCCCTCGATGTACATGCCCAAATCTTTGCTCATTACCTGGCGAAATACATTCAAAACTCCGTCGGGCAAATCGTAAAGGTTACCAAAATCGTTGGGGATTGTTATAACATACAGGTTTCCTTTTGAATACTGGCCCCGAAGCAGCATTGGATAACCGCTAACTCCATTTGTTAAAGGTCTTCCAGCGCTTACAATCTCCCAGGCATCGTTGGTTTGATATTGCACCTGTGTAATCAGAATATCTTTTTCTGTTTTTCCCCAAAAGCCAAAATCGTTAACCAGTGCGTCCTTGTCTCCTGCACGTAATTCTACAATATCGGCAATGTCGTTTTGTATGGCTTTTAGCAAGCCGCTGGTAATTACGATATCGCCGCCTTTCTGTAACTGCTTTTTCATTTTGCTTACAATATCGCTATCGTACTTGGCTTGCTCGGTTAGCAGTATTACTTTCTGGTCTTCAGGAAATTCGGAATACATGTCCATGGGCAGACCAATCATTCCGAGGTAATTCTGCAGGAAATCGTCACCCAACGAATGATAAGGTTTATATGATTTAATTCCGATTGGTTTACCCAGTTGGCCAACAACTTCATCTGCTTGTTCCAAAGCTACACCGGCCACACGTGCTATGGTCGACGGTGTTACAGTTGTACCATCGGGCAGTTGAACGGGTTTCATCATCTCGTCGTAATCGAAACTGGTTCCCGTGCCTTGCCATTGTTTCCGGTGAATTTCGGGGCGCAATTGCACGCCGGTTAGCTGGTTATAGGCAAATAGCATAATTTCGGGTGCTTTGGCAAATAGGGTTAACCAAAGTTGTTCGGCATAGCGGTCCATTCCCATGTTCGATCCGCCGGCATCAACCCATCCGCCAAAGTTGTAGCCCGGACGTAAGTTATCGAAATAACGAATAATGTTGTAGCTCAGGTAGTTTTGCAGATGCTGTGCATACGAAGGATCGCGCGTTTCTGTGCCTGTCCACACTCCATCAAACAGGTGTGGCCCGTTTTGCAGGTCGAATCCCAATCCCTGAAAATGATCGTACCAGTTGGGGTATTTAATAATCACTTTTACATTGGGATTAACTTTTTTCGCCGGATCCAGAACCAGTTCTTTTCCGGCTTTGGTCATTAGCTTTGTGCGGTACACCGTCCAGCTCATGTCGCCTTTGGCTTCAATTTCGATATCAGTTTTACAGCTGGTGAAAAAGAAATCGTCGAGAATAAAATCATCAAAATGACGGGCAGTATGTTCGGCAATCTGCTGTACTATTTCCCGGTGTTCAGGATTGGAATAACAAAAGGTTTCAAAATTGTTCGATTCATCAATGGTGTATGTAATTCCTCCTCCAACTTCCAGTCCTTTGTCCAAAAAATATTGTTTTGCCTGCTCCAGTGTTCCATCCGGTACAATCAGTAAATCGCGATGGGTTTCCAGGTAAATTTTGTCGATTTTTATCTGGTTCGAAATGATGGTCCAGGTAGAGTCGAGCCAATTCAGGTCTTTCATCTTTTCCACTTCGTAAGCCCTGACATACACCGATACTTTATAGTTTTTATAATTTCCGGCTTGCGAAAGTAGAGTTATACCGGCCAGTACAAGTAAAAAAATAATTCGTTTCATAGTAGGTTTTTATTGGTTGAACAAGTTTTAATTAGGTTTTTGGGTTCTAACAAACAGTTCAAATGCCATTCGGCTGTTGTGGTAAGGACATTTCCATAAACTTACTTTTGGTTGCCCGATAAGTGGCTGCCCATCGGAATCAAGCCCACCATACCAGCCTCCGTTTTCGGCGTCAACCAGGTTGTCTTTAATCCATTCCCAGGATGTTATCGCGGCATCCAGGTATTTTTCATCCCCGCTGATTTGCCAGGCATTAAAAAAAGCGATCACTGATTCGGCCTGTGGCCACCAACTCAAGGTACCTTCAATTTCACCATTTCGGCGTTCGTAAAGCAAGGAGCCATCGGGATTTCTGCCTTCCTTCATCTGGGTATTCACCAGTTTTAAGGCAATATCCTTTGTTTGTTTTATCAATGTTTTCTCTTGAATCAGTTCAGCAGCTTCAGTTAGCAACCACGACAATTCCACATCATGCCCGTAAGAATCGATATGCTCCAGATTCTCCCATTCCCTGGTTAAAAACAGATTCTGATGCCATCTCTTTTGGTCGATAATTTTTTCCAGAAATACATCGACAAGGCTTTTAAGCTGACTTTTCAAACCGGAATCGGGCCAGACTTTGTACAATTGCGAATAAGCTTCAAGCAGATGCAAGTGTGTGTTCATGGTTTTGGCAGCCACGCCTGTACCATCATAACCGTAGCGCTGCGGGGTTTTCCAGTCGCGCGTAAATGATTCGATGTATCCGCCTTTAAGCGGATCAAAAGCCTTCTCTTCCAGCGTGTGGTATAAGCTAATGGCTTGCTGCAGGCTTTCGTGCTTACCCGTGGCCTGATAATGTGCTGCCAGCCCGTAAATGGCAAAAGCTATTCCGTAGCACTGTTTTTGGTCGTCGAGCGGAGAGCCATCAGCCTTAACTATCCAATAGGTGCCGCCAAATTCTTCGTCGATAAAATGGGTAAGGAAATATTCCTGTGCACGGTTGGCCAACTCCAGATATGCTTCATTTTCAAATTGCATGTATGCATTGGAGAAAGTCCATAATATTCGCGCATTCAGTACACAACCTTTTGGAGCCTCCGGAACGGGAGTCCCATCGTTAAGCACTGTTCCGTAAAAGCCTCCGTTATGGTCAGGGGTATAGCTTTCCCAGAACGGTAGAATATTTTCAGTCAGATTATTGGTGGTTTCCGAAACCAAACTGGTTGTTTTTATTTCAGAAGAAGGTGTTGAGCACCCGCAAGCAATAAACTGCAGGTATAAAATACCAGTAAGGTAGGTGAGGAACTTAATCACCGCTGCCTGAATACGAATGACTGATTTTTTTGTCATTCGTATAACAGGTTTTTCTAGTAGAGGTATATATCTAATGTTCATTATTGTTCTTTCAGTAGCTGTTGAGCAGCCAATGCCAAAAACATATAATGCGAAGAGCCGCCACCAAGCACGTATTCAACCTGTTGCCACAGGTATGGAAATTCAAGCAGTTCAGGAAAATCGGGGCGAATAAGTGCCGTACCCGACACAACGCCACCCGGAATGTAAGACCAGTCGGCGCGATTTAAACCATAACCAACAGTTGCCGAGCGCGCACCAATTCCCGAAGCAAACGAAGAAGTATTGGAGCCCGGATGACAACCCAAAATAAAATTCAAGGCATTGTAAATATATTCTGAGCTAAAAATATCGGGGTAGGCGGTATGTAAAAAGTATTGCCTGAAACCGAATGACTGGATATCCCAGCCGGCACCCCAGATACGCGGACGATAGGGGATTCCGTACGGAGTTTCGGCACCTTGTTTTGTTATCTGTTCGTTTAGCCCGCTCATGGCTTCCCTGATCGCGTGGGTAAAAGTAGGATCGTTGATCTTTTTCTCGGCACGGCCGATGTACCATCCAACAAAACCAATAGCTTGTGTGATAAATTCGGTTTCGGAAAGCAGGTAGTTTTTGTAGATGTCGTCGCCGGTGGTAAGGTACAGTTCGGTTGCCGCGTGTATTTTTGCCGATTTCGAACGTCCGCTTGCATCAGTAATCTCAAATAAGGTTTTGGCACAATTAAGTGCCTGCGCGCTGAGCGTATCGTTAAAACCTTTAAGCACCCGTGCTGTGGCTGCCATCTGTGCAGCTGTGGTTAATTCGCGGTAAGGATTGTCTTCGGTAAATACCCAGCGGTCGTCGTCGTTGCCCGCTTCGTTGTCGGTCATTGCGGATGCGTCACCCAGCATTACATATTGCCTTAGGTTGTTACAAATTATCCCGTGGTAAAGACGGCCTAAGGCCCGGTATCCGCCAACAACAGTAAGTGCTCCGTTTTCAATTTGTTGCAGGATGTCGGCTTTCCCGTCGGGCTGGTGGATTTCGGTAATTCGCTTTTGCTGATCAATGGAAGTGACATCATAGTCCACCCCAAATGCTTCGTAGGCCAGTGCCAGAATGTACGTTTCTCCGGCCTGTGATTCAACCCGCAGGTCGAAGTCGCCGGCATCGTGCCAGCCACCAATATTTAATCCGGGAACAATGTCTCCGGGCGAATAATCAGTTAAAGTGGATTCTCCTTGCACATAACCGTCGATGTGGTTAAAATTAACCGGCGCCATTTGCGCATCATCCATATGGCAGTCGTCGTGCCAAACACGGTATTTCTCGTTTACCCGCATGTGACACATTTGGACGGGTAAGAAATATTCCAATACCGGTTGCCAGACTCCACGATCGTAAACAGCATCATCAATCCGAAAAACCGGAGAAGCAGAATTACCATATCGCACCTGGTAAAGCCCGGGATCATTTATTTCGGTAAAATCGAATTTCAGGTAGTTGTAGCGCAAAAACCGGCCCCATTCTTCACCTGCTTTACTGAGTACTTCTTCTTCTCCCGAAGCGGTAATTTTGAACAGCGCCGGAGTTTCTGTCTTTTCGGTGCGTTTATCGAGTTCAATAATAGCTGTTTTTTGTTGATTGCTGTGATAGCCAATTTGCGAAGTTTGAACAACCGGCGTATACTGCCAGTCTTCTACAACATTAGGTGTAATGATCCATTTTATGGCCTCTTTTATTTTTCCTGCGGGAATTTCGCTTCGTACAACAAACCAGCCATTGTTGTGATTCATACGGCCGTCGTATAGCTTTAAGGCAGCTCCCTCACTTTCAATGCTGAATTTTCCGTAAGGATCATCGGGGCGTACCACAAAGTGGTGACCCTGGGCATAAGGCTCGGCAACAATATCGTCGGCAATTATCGGGCTATATCCCTCTCCGGCAAGGTGTTCTGCCGAAGCTTTTCCTTCAGGATTAAAATTTCCCGGATCGTTGTAATGCGAAGGTTCGTAACGGGTTGGCCCATTGGGTTGTTGCGGAAAAATTCCGGTTTCATCGTCCATAATCCAGGGTTTACCAAACAGTGCTCCCGGGAAAAGCTCCATATTAAAACCCACTTTTCCCAGGTAATTTTGCGGAACGGGTTGCTCCAGGTCAACGGTAACGATAACCGAACTGCCTTTGCCTTCAACATTAACGGTGTAGTTTATTTGTAAATCGGGGTAAACCATTGGGTTGAAGCCGGTAATGTGGCGCGATGAGTCGGGAAAACTCAAATACGCAGTAATCGTATTTTTCTCCTGGTTGGTAACGCGATCCCGTTGTTTCGGCACCGGCTGCCATTGGCCGGGTGTCGGCTCCAGCCTGATGTCGCCGTTGGTGGCAATGCGGTTTCCATGCATAATCAGCGATACGCCTCCCTGGTGTCCTTCTGGGTAAATATCATCGAAGGCCATAACATCCACACCATGGTTTTGGAAATATCCGGATGAATTCAGTGTGAATTCCTGAGCCTTGATTGAGTTGACAAATAAAAATGCCAGAAAACAAAAAATGAATGATCGTTTGTTCATAATTCAGTTTTTAGGTTGTTGGTTAAAAAAAATGACAAGGAGTTTTGTTCCCCTGAAAATCAAAATTATAAAAAGTTGTAGTTTTTACAATAAGCTGTTTTTGGTGCCCGGGATTTATTCCTTAAAATTCATCAGTTTAAAACGATTTTAACTGATTTTTTCTTTAACCAATTTGCGCTGCTTTCTTTATGAACACTGTTTTCTAATCACATTTTGGTAAAAAAAATGAACGTAATAATATCAATCGTGACGATTTAATTTTTATCCATTTTTAGAAATAGAATATCCTAAATTACAAATTCGAAACACAGCTTATTTGTAGTTTTAACAATTAGTTATTTGTAATTTTAACAATTAGTAAACCAAATCTAACTTAAACAAAAACTAAATGAAACGTAAAATCTATTCTTTTACATTCATTGTCGTAGTTTTTTGGGGCTTTGTATCACACCTTTTAAGGATTCTTCTTAGAAAAATTGAGTTCGATGGTGAGTGCCGCTTAATACCGAAGTCGGGAGTTTCTTTCTTTTTAACTATTCCCGAAACTACCAGTTTCTTATTTCTTTTTTATGATCAAAAGATGACGTGTGGACAATTTAGTCAAAACGGAATATTGGCTAAAATGAATACATCAATTTTAAAAATAGCCTGACTTAACAGATCAGATAAAGAGAGGAAGATTCATGGTAAAACAGTTAATCGACAAGAAAATATCCAACACATCGATTTTAAAGTGTGGTTCGATTATTTGTGCGGATGTGTCGGTTAAGAAACTGTCATAAATATGTTAAACAGCAATGAGGTATAATAGAAGAGGAGCCGCTTAGGAATTAATAATTAAAATAAAATAATTTATGTAATCAAATCGTCTAAAATCAAATCTTCGAAATTCAGGTGCAAAGCGGATAAATACAACCGTAAGTACCAATGAGAAAATTACTTAATCAATTAAAACAAAACTTATGAAAAAAAACAAATTAGTAAAGGTCGCACTCATTTTGCTGCCTATGGTGCTATTGTCACTTTTTAGTTTTGGGCAAACCAAAACGGTAAGTGGTGTAGTAAATGATGCAAATGGATCGCCCATGATTGGGGTTAACGTAGTGATAGAAGGAACCACTACGGGAACCGTAACAGATGTGAACGGGCGCTACGAACTTGATGTAACAGCTGACGCTGTTTTGCATTTCTCGTTCATCGGATACGCTGAACAAACCATCGCAGTAGGTAATCAAACTGAGATTAATGTGGTTATGACCATGTCGGATCTTGGGTTGGAAGAAGTTGTGGTAGTAGGTTACGGTACCATCAAGAAGAGCGACATCTCCGGATCAGTTGCTTCTGTTAATACAGAAGTAATGATGAAGAAAGCTCCAACTAACATTGCACAAGGGTTGCAGGGAGCTGCCGCCGGTGTTATGGTTATGGCACAGGATGGTGCCCCCGATGCCAACGCAGCCATTCGTATTCGTGGTGTTGCCACCATTAACGGCAGCGCCGACCCATTGTATGTGGTTGATGGTGTGCAGGTTGGTACAAATGCCGATTTTATAGCTCCAAATGATATTCAGAGTATCGAGGTTTTGAAGGACGCCTCGGCTACTGCTATTTACGGTTCGGCTGGTGCTAACGGTGTAATCATGATTACCACCAAACATGGTAAGCCGGGTAGTTCGCAAATTACATTTTCGGCTGACTATGGCATTCAAACCTTAGCTTCAACCTTTGATGTTGGCGATGCTGATCAGTATGCCATGAATATACGTACAGCACGTGCAAACGATGGTGCTGTACTGCAAAATCAGATTTTCTCTTCACAATACGATGGCAAGAGAAAAACAATCAATTGGCAGGAGGAAATGACAGAAGTGGCACTGAAACAACAGTACAACCTGTCGGCTTCAGGAGGAAACGATAAAAACCGTGGTAACTTTTCAGTAAATTACCTGAACCACGACGGTATGGTTATAAACTCAAGTTACGAACGTTTAACCGCCCGTGCCAATGTAATAACAAAAGTATCCGATTTCCTCGAAATAGGAGGTGATGTAAACTTTGTGCACTCAGAATCACAGGGAAGCAACGGTGGCTTGGGTAACAACGGTAACCTTTCTTCAATTCGTGACTGGGCTTTCTTATGTCCAACGATGGATTATGTTGATCCTACAACCGGTGAGCATGTTAGCCCGAACGTAGTAAATGCGAACGGAACTTATGGTTCTCCGCTTCAGGGTAACGTAGGTGCTTACGATGGAATGCTTGGAAATAATGTTTATGCCGAGCAAATGGAAAATACCGGAATAAGCAAGAATAACCAGGTTCTTGCCAGTGCTTATATCGACATTGAATTACTTAAGGGGTTGAATATTAAATCATTGGGTTCGTATAATTTTTCAGCAGGCAATTATTACAATTTCTGGGGAAATAAAAAACGTTTCATGCCCGATGGTGAAACACCTGTTCAGTTGTACAACTACGATGCACGCTATCAGTTAAACATCAATAATTCGAACTACAACACATTGGCGTTGGAAACGTATATGACCTACAACTGGAAAAATGAAGACCATGATTTGACGGTTATGGCCGGTAATACTGTTCGCAAAAGTTTTGGTAACTGGAGTTCGGCAAATGCTGTCGATTTCCCGGCCGAAAATATTCGCGACATTAGCTTAACCAGTGATCCGTCAACCAGAACAGGTAGTGGTGCTTACAACCTCGAAAGCAAAGGTATTTCGTTCTATGGTCGTGCAACCTATTCTTTAATGAATCGTTACATCTTGACAGGTACTGTTCGTCGTGACGGTTCATCTAACTTCGGTGAAGGTAACCGCTGGGGTACATTCCCTTCAGCAGCATTGGCATGGCGTATTTCAGAAGAAGATTTTATGCAGGGTGTTGGTTCTCTCAGTAACTTGAAACTTCGTTTAGGTTGGGGACAAACCGGTAATTCAGGTGGTCCGACCGACCGTGCTACCGCTGCATTAACTTCAAGTACTATTCAATACTTCTTTTATCCAAATGGAGGAGCAGCAGGTTTAGGAACATCGCGTATGTTGAATAACGGTTATGTACGTACATTGGTAGATACCAATCTGAAATGGGAGACCAACGAACAAACCAATATCGGTCTCGACCTTGGAATTTTAGATGGTGATATGAACATTGCAATGGATTATTTCATCCGTACTTCAAAAGATCTGTTGTTGAATCAGGCAATTCGCCCATCAGCAGGTTATACCGAAGTATATACCAACTATGGCGAAATTCAAAACAAAGGTTTCGAATTGAGTATTGATTACCGTAAACAACTTAACAGCGATTGGACCATTGGTGCTACCTTAACAGGTTCTACCATTAAAAACGAAATTATATCTATTGGTTCAGATTTGTTCTTTGAAAATACAACTTCAACCGGCGATGGTTCTAATGTAGGTGCAGTAGGTGCCCCATCAGGTACACACTGGAACGGACACTCGATTATGCGCGAAGGTTATGCCGTTGGTTCTTTTTATGGTTATGAAGTAGAAGGAATATTCCAGTCACAGTCGGAAGTTGATGCAGCCAATGCTGCTGCAGTTGCAGCCGGCCACGAACAATATCAAAATGCCGGAACAGGACCTGGCGATTTTAAATACAGAGACCTGAATGATGACGGATTTATTGATGAAAACGATATGACTATTCTGGGTGATGGTTTTCCATTGGCCAACTATGGATTGAACATTAACGTTGCATACAAGAATTTTGATTTGTACGTGAATACCTACGGCGTAATCGGTGCAGAAATATACTCTTACTCGGCCATGACATTGTCGAACATGTTTCCGAGTGACAACGGTACAACACCTAACCTGTTGAACGAAGCATCGAAAGCTGCCTGGACTGAACAAAACCAAAGCACAACAAATGCTAAATTGTCATTCCTTGATTTGAACTACAACATGCGTGGATCTGATGCGTGGGTAAAAGACGGTGACTATTTTAAAATTAGTACCATTCAAATTGGATATAATTTTGATAAATACCTCTTAGAGCCTTTGAACCTGCAAGGTGCACGTATTTATGCTTCTATTCAAAATGTGGCAACTTTCTCAAGCTACAATAAATATGGCGATCCTGAGATTGGCCAGGGAAGCGTGCTTTTTACCGGGTTAGATACCGGTCGTTATCCAATGCCACGTATTTATTCATTTGGATTGAACATTCAATTTTAATTGTGCCACTTAAAAGAGATAAATATTATGAAAAAGATATCTAAAATATTAATCATACTTGCAGGTGCGGTATTCTTTATTGGAATAAGCTCTTGCGATACAGAAGAGTTTTTGGAAGTTGATCATTATTCTATTCTGGATGCTGATCAGATGTTTAAAAGCGACGAAGACGCGAAAGCAGGTCTTGTTGGTTGCTATGATATGATGCTTCCGGTAGGCGAAACAAATGGCGACTGGGGATTTAAGCCAAACCTGTTTATTGGTGGCCACCCTACTATGGATACACAAGCTACCGGTTGGGATAAAGACTGGAATACCCAGAACTGGAATCCGGGTAGCCCTGAATTATTGAGTGGCTGGAAACATGCCTATAAAGCCATTACACGTTGTAACGACTTCCTGTCGGGATTGGAAGAAGCAGAAAATATTACACCTGCTCTTAAAACCTCGCTTGACGGACAGGCACGAGGAATCCGTGCTTTCTTTTACATGTGGCTGGCAAAAGCCTTCGGCCGTGTACCGATGTTGGCAACCGGTGAAAATTACGTAAATACGCCTGCTAAAGCCCGTGCTGAAACCTATGAAGAAATGTGGAGTTTCATAATCGAAGACCTCAAAGTTGCGGTTGACGAATTAAAATGGGAGCCACTTAACGGTGAATATGGCCGTATTACAAAGGGATTTGCACTTTCATACCTCGGCGAAGCTTATATGTGGATGGCATTTCGTGTTCCGGATAAAGCAACCGAAAACTACCAGTTAGCTGCTGCTGCATTGCTGGAAGTAATAAACAGCGGAAAATACGCTTTAAATCCATCGTTTACCACATTGTGGGATCCAGGTGAAGTGTGGACCAAAGAATGTATCTGGGAAGAAGTACTTGATGAAGGCTCGCAATGGAACAGCTGGAGTAACCTTACCGATGCACATACCTGGCACACCTATTTCTCAGCTTGTCCTTCGTTAGGAGGTTGGGGCTCGCTCTATCTCTCGTGGGAATGGTGGGGATCTTATGAACCTGGCGATAAACGTCGCGAAGCTTCAGGTGTTACAGGTGAAATAACCGATATAAAACCGGAATGGAAATCAGCAACCAATTATGGTTACAACCCGTATTTGCAGCAAAGCCTTACGGTGCCTGATAAATTGAATACGCACTATCACTTTTACATGAACGGTGAAGCAGCGCCATCTATCTGGAGTTTGAAAACCTGGCGTACATGTCGTGCCGACTGGAATGCGATGTGGGGACCTCAGCAGATTTATTATAAAAGATATGCCAATGTTTTGTTCGATTATGCTGAATGTCTTTTCAATTTGAATGGCGAAAGCGATGCAACAGCATGGGGAATCATCAATCAAATTCGCGAGCGCGCCTGGGGGAACCTTGAAGTTGGTAAAAAAGAAGAATTAACAGCAAAATACCTGCCATATTATCAGCAAATTGCTCAGTTCTACATCTCAAAAGGTGACGAAAATGTAGTCGTTCCCGAAGAGTATCCGCTTCCTTTCAACGAAAATACTGTTGTAGTACCTGATGCAAAAACTTATTATGCTCAACTAAAATCAGATAAAGGATTTTCATCTCCGGTTTGGTTGCTTGCATTAGGTGAAGAGCGCCGCAAGGAATTCAATACCGAGTGGTGTCTTGCACAGGATCTTATCCGCTCAGGTTACATTGAAGATCATATTACCAATAATTATCCGAAAGGAGTTGGGGTTCCGAATACTGATCCCGGAGTACAGGACAACTGGCACACCTACCGTAATTTCGATTTCGATATCCGAAAAATGGATATGCCTATCCCAACGGATGAGTTGTTGAAAAATGACTTATGTGATCAAAATGACGCTTACAAATAGTGCAAAAAAATTAGAATGTAACTAATACAGATTAGTTGTATGGATTATTAGAGTTAAAGCGCCACCAATTATGTGTGGCGCTTTTTCTTTCCAAATGTTTGCCGGTAGCATGCCAAAATTTGCGTGATTTATCCGAAATTAGATACAGAATATCTGTATTCGGAAACTTTGCAGATTCTCAATGGCTACTTTTATCCAACCAAAACCAATATGAAATGAAAAATTACCTTCTCTTATTTGCAGTTATCATTTTTAGCACTGTTTATTCAACGGCTCAGAATTTGACGGAGCCACCCGTTTCGGATTTCGATGTTTATCAAAAAGACATTCCCCACGGATCTATCGACACCGTTCAGTACTTTTCTTCCACAGTGGGTACCGAGCGGACGACACTGGTATATACTCCTCCCGGCTATTCAACGTCGGAGAAATACCCGGTTTTATACCTTTTACACGGCATTGGTGGCGATGAGTTTGAATGGTTGAACGGAGGACATCCTGAAGTGATTTTTGACAATCTTTACGCTGCCAAAAAAATGAAACCCATGATTGTGGTAATGCCTAACGGCAGGGCAATGAAGGATGACAGGGCCACGGGAAACATTATGGCACGTGACAAAGTGGAGGCGTTTGCCACCTTCGAAAACGATTTGCTAACTGATCTTATTCCTTTTATCGAAAAGAATTATCCTGCTATTAAAGACCGTGAACAACGTGCAATCGCCGGATTATCAATGGGAGGCGGACAGTCGCTGAATTTTGGGTTCGGGAATTTAGATGTATTTGCCAGCGTAGGCGGTTTCTCATCGGCCCCAAACACTAAACAGCCAAAAGAGTTAGTCCCCGATCCTGAACTTACCAAAAAGAAACTTAAACTAATATTCATTTCGTGTGGCGATAAAGACGGGCTCATTGGTTTTAGTAAACGTACTCACGATTACCTCGATGAAACAAACATCGCCCATTATTATTACATAATTCCAGGTGGGCAACACGATTTTGTGGTTTGGAAAGCAAGCCTCTACAATTTTGTTCAATTGCTTTTTAAATAGTAAAACTGGTTAAAGCTACTTGTACTTGCCTGGAACCGATATAAATTCAATAAATTTTTACCAATCGATAAAATAAATTCAGTCCCGGTGAATCGGGATAAATCAAACTTAAAATATTAGTAATTATTCAATTTGATTCAATGAAAAGAAGAAGATTAAAAACATTCCCGTTTATATTGATTATAATCCTGATTGTCAGAAGTGTAAGTGGCTTAGAGCCTGCTAAAAAGCCCGCTTCGTCAAATACCCCTGTATTCTCCAACTTTGTATATCAGGGTGATGATGATGTGTATAAAAAATATCCGCTTGAAGACGGCGAATTTTACAGCCCCATTTTACAAGGCTGTTACCCCGATCCGGCCATCACAAAAAAAGGAGACGATTACTATCTTGTGTGTTCATCGTTTGCCATGTTTCCGGGAGTTCCAATCTTCCATTCAAAAGATCTGGTGAACTGGACCGATTTGGGAGGCGTACTTGATAATCCCGAAACATTCGATACACACGACTGTGGAATTAGTGCAGGTGTTTACGCTCCTGGAATTACTTACAATCCGTATAACGATACGTTTTACATGATTACCACGGCTTTTACCGGTGGTTTGAATAACATTATTGTAAAAACAAAAGACCCTAAAAAAGGGTGGGGTGATCCGATTAAGTTAAGCTTTGGGGGAATTGATCCATCAATTTTCTTCGATGACAACGGCAAAGCTTACGTGGTACACAACGATGCTCCCGAGCGTGGAAAAGAGTTATACAACGGACACCGTGTAATTAAAGTATGGGAATACGATCTTGAAAAGGACGATGTAATTCCCGGAACCGATAAAGTAATCGTAAACGGAGGTGTTGATCTTGCAAAAAAACCAATCTGGATTGAAGCACCACACCTTTACAAAAGAAATGGGGAGTATTATTTGATGTGTGCAGAAGGTGGAACAGGCGGCTGGCATAGCGAAGTTATCTTCAAAAGCGACAGCCCGACCGGACCATTTATTCCGGCACCAAGCAACCCGATTTTAACTCAGCGACACTTTCCGAGAGAAAGAGAAAATAAAGTGGATTGGGCAGGGCATGCCGATATTATTGAAGGTCCAAACGGTCAGTGGTACGGAGTGTTTTTGGCAGTTCGGCCAAATGAGGAGCAACGTGTAAATACAGGTCGCGAAACCTTTATTTTACCGGTTGACTGGTCGGGAGAATTCCCTGTTTTTGTTAACGGACTTGTTCCAATGGAACCAAAAATTGATATGCCTAAAGGTGTAGAGAATAAAACTGGCCAGGATGGATTTTTCCCGAACGGGAACTTCACTTATACAGAAGATTTTTCGTATGACGATTTGGATAAGCGCTGGATTGGCCTGCGCGGACCACGTGAAGCTTTCATCGAAAAAACAAAAGGAGGTATTCAGATAAATCCATTTGAAGCCAATGTAAAAGAAGTAAAACCAACTTCAACATTGTTTTATCGTCAAATGCATAACAGCTTTTCGTATGCTGCTACCCTGGATTATACGCCGGAATCAGAGAAAGATCTGGCCGGAATCGTGGCCTTACAAAGCGAAAATGCAAACTATGTATTTGGTGTTACCAAAAAAGGCGATGACTATGTATTGGTTTTACAACGCAATTTTAAACGACGTTTCCGTGGCGAAATGGACTCAAAAGTAATTGCCAGCACAAAAATCGATATCAACAAGCCGGTGCGTTTACAGGTTTCGGCAAAAGGTGATAAGTATGAGTTTGCTTATGCTGTTGATGGTGCCGATTTTGAAACCCTGGGAGGAACTGTTTCAGGCGATATTCTTTCTACGGATGTGGCCGGTGGTTTTACCGGTTGTTTGCTGGGGTTGTATGCTACTTCGGCCAACGATGCAATTCCTGAATAGGATCATAAATTTGAACTAGTCAAATATTTCCGGAGTTGGGCCAATGTTGTTCATTGGCTCATCGCCGGAATAAGTTTTTTAAAACGTCAGATTAATACCTAACTAAACAAGATGCAGACCAATAAAATTTTATCAACCGGGCTATTCCTGTTGTTTGCTGTTCTGGCATTTGCACAACAATTAAGTGTGGTATCGCCCAATCAGAAAGTAAAAGCGGTACTGCTGCATCCCGAAAATAACGAATCTTCTGAATGGTTTCTGAAAGTAGAATACCAAACAGGTGAAGATTTTAATACCATTATCCCAAAAATTAATTTGGGCCTGGTTCGAAGTGATCAGGATTTTTCAAAGGCCTTGAGCCTTACAAAGGTTGAACCACCCAAATTAATCAACGAGGAATATACCGCCTTACACGGAAAGCGTTTACAGCGAAAAAATACTGCCAACGAAATTACCTTCTGTTTTGAAAATGAAAATAAATCGAAACTGAATGTAGTTGTTCGGGCCTGGAACGATGGAGTTACTTTTCGTTACGAATTTCCTGAAAAAGAAGGTGATTTTGTGATTCAGGACGAGTTCACCGCCTATACCATTCCCAATAAAACAAACCGCTGGCTGGAAGAATTCGATCTTTCAAATGAACGGCTTTACGCCAACAGCGATAGTGCTTCCGTTCAGAAAAACTGGTCGTACCCGGCACTTTTCGAAACCCCGGAAAAGGATTGCTGGTACCTGATACATGAAGCAGGTTTAGATAGAAACTACTGTGCAACAAAACTGAACAACAACAGTGTTGCCGAGCAATATAAAGTTACGCTTCCGTATCCCGGAGAAGGAGAGGGCGAAGCGTTGCCGCAGATTACACTGCCCTGGAAATCGCCCTGGCGTGTGATTGTGGTGGGTAGTTTGGCCGATGTGGTGGAATCAACTTTGGTTGATGATGTTTCAAAACCTTCGGTTCTTGAAAACACCGATTGGATAAAACCCGGTGTGGCTTCGTGGAATTACTGGTCGCACAACCACGGAACAAAAGATTTTAAAACCGTTTGCGAATTTGCTGATTTGGCTGCCGAAATGAACTGGCCGTACACCTTACTCGATTGGGAATGGGACCAAATGGAAAACGGCGGTAACCTTGAAGATGCGATTGATTATATTCATTCACTGGGCCTTAAGCCACTTATGTGGTACAATTCGAGCATGTTTAAATGGATTACTTCAACCCCGGTTGACCGGATGAAAACGCATGAAAACCGCGTGGAAGAATTTACCAAACTGAATAACTTGGGCGTTTACGGGGTGAAAATTGATTTCTTTTTAAGCGAGAAACAATACATGATCGACTACTACCTCGATATTTTGGAGGATGCTGCTCAGTTTAATATCATGGTTTATTTTCACGGTTGTTTGGTACCGCGGGGCTGGCAGCGTACTTACCCGCACCTGATGACGTACGAGGGCGTTCGTGGTGCGGAATGGTACAACAACGGCCCTGAATTGACCACTGCTGCTCCCGAACACAATAACGTATTGCCGTACACACGAAATATTGTCGGGTCGATGGATTATACTCCGGTAACATTTACCAATTCGCAATATCCGCATATTACATCTTATGCTCACGAGCTGGCACTAAGTGTTGTGTTCGAATCGGGCATCCAGCATTTTGCCGATCGTCCCGAAGGGTTTCGGAATTTGCCCGATGCTGCGCGTACATTTTTAAAAGAAGTTCCGGTGGTTTGGGACGAAACAAAATTGCTGGATGGATATCCCGGCAGGTTTACCGTAATCGCACGCAAAAAAGCCGGGAACTGGTATGTTGGCGGCATTAATTCAGAAGGAAGAAGAGAAAGACAACAAACGCTTGACTTTGGTTTTCTGCCCAACGGAAAAAAATACCGATTAACATTAATTGCGGATGGAGAGCATGATACCGTTTTTTCTACGCAATACATGGTGGTTGATAACAGCAGTTCGATAAATGTGAAAATGCTTCGCAGAGGAGGATTTGCAGCTGTACTGAAGCCGCTTGAATAACAAACGAAAGAAGATGATAAGACATTTCCTAAATAGAACGATCGTGGTTGGTGGCATTTTGTTGGGAGCCTTCTCGGCATGGGCACAACAATACCCGTATCAAAATCCCGAATTAAGTTCGGAAGAACGTGCAAAAGATTTGGTTTCGCGATTAACGCTTGAAGAAAAAGCAATATTGATGTGTGACCAGTCGGATGCCATTCCAAGACTCGGGATCAAAAAATTCAACTGGTGGAGCGAAGCATTGCACGGCTACGCCAACAACGATAATGTAACCGTTTTTCCGGAACCCATTGGAATGGCTGCTTCGTTTAATGACGAATTGCTGCTTGAAATTTACGACGCCGTTTCGGATGAAGGACGGGCCAAATACAACGAATGGATCAGCGCCGGAAACGAAAACAAACGCTTTTTGAGCCTTTCGGTGTGGACACCAAACGTAAATATTTTTCGCGATCCACGTTGGGGACGTGGTCAGGAAACCTATGGCGAAGACCCATACCTTACTTCGCGCATGGGAGTTTCGGTGGTGAAAGGTTTGCAGGGACCGGCCGATGCCAAATACCGTAAACTGCTGGCTTGTGCAAAACACTTTGCCGTGCACTCAGGCCCGGAATGGAGCCGTCACGAGCTCAACCTGAACGACATTAGTCCGCGCGAATTGTACGAAACATATTTACCCGCATTTAAAGCTTTGGTGCAGGATGCCGATGTGCGCCAGGTAATGTGTGCTTATCAGCGCCTCGACGATGAACCTTGTTGCGGAAACACCCGGCTTTTGCAGCGCATATTGCGCGACGAGTGGGGCTATCAGTATATGGTAGTTTCAGATTGCGGCGCTGTTACCGATTTTTTTACAACACACAATGTTTCATCCGATGCGGTGCATGCAGCCTCCAAAGCGGTTTTGGCCGGTACCGATGTAGAATGTGTTTGGGAAAATTATCCATATATGAATCTACCCGAAGCAGTTGAACGCGACCTGATAAAAGAAGAAGTTATTGATAAAAGTGTGGTGCGTTTGCTAACCGGGCGTTTCGATTTGGGCGATTTCGACGACGATGCCATTGTCCCGTATGCTCAAATCCCTCCATCGGTTTTAAACAACGAAAAACACCGCCAACTGGCACTCGACATGGCCCGGCAAACCATGACACTTCTTCAGAATAAAAATAAGGTGTTGCCTTTATCAAAGAAGACAAAAAAGATTGCTGTGATTGGCCCCAATGCCAACGACGAACCTATGTTGTGGGGAAATTACAACGGATCACCGGTTCGTACCATTTCTATTCTGGAAGGCATTAAAACCAAACTTCCGGAGCAAAAAATACTATACGATAAAGCTTGTGATTTGGTGGAAGATAAAGTAACCGAAAGTTATTTTAACCAGTGCAGTTTTGAAGGGAAACCGGGAATTAAAGCAAGGTATTGGAACAACCTCAACCGTGAAGGCGAGGTGGTAACAACAGACCAAATTGTAAACCCGATTAAAAAGACCACTGCCGGACAGCACGAATTTGCTTCGGGCGTTAAGCTTGAAGGTTTTTCGGCGATCTACGAAACAGAATTTACCGCCAAATCAAGCGAGGAAATTGTGTTTAAAGGCGGTGCTACCGGACATTATGAATTGTTGGTTAACGGCGAAACAATTTCTCAATACGACAACTGGAGAACACTTCCTTCGCGAATTCCATACCAGGTGGAGGCCGGTAAAAAATACAAAATCGAAATTCGCTATGCTCAGTTGAATAACTGGCAGGCAAATATTGAATTTAACTTCGGAAAAGAAGTGGATGTAGATTATACCGAACTCATAAAAAAACTAAAGGATGTTGAAACGGTGGTATTTGTTGGTGGTCTTTCCGGAAACCTGGAAGGGGAGGAAATGCCGGTTTCGTACCCCGGTTTTAAAGGAGGCGACCGTACCAATATCGATTTACCTGCAGTTCAGCGAAACTGTTTGAAAGCTTTAAAAGACGCAGACAAAAAAGTAGTTTTTGTAAACTGTTCGGGCTCAGCAATCGCTTTAACACCCGAAACTGAAACCTGCGATGCTATTTTGCAAGCCTGGTATGCCGGCGAATCGGGTGGGCAGGCCATCGCCGATGTGCTTTTTGGCGATTACAATCCTTCGGGAAAACTTCCTGTTACTTTTTATAAAAGTTCAGATCAGCTGAACGATTTTGAGGACTATTCGATGAAAGGTCGCACTTACCGCTACATGGAAGATGCCTTGTTTCCCTTTGGTTATGGCCTGAGTTATACCAATTTCGAAATTGGTGAAGCCACCCTTAGTAAATCAACTTTTCATAAAGATGAAGCAATACAGCTAACTGTTCCGGTTACTAACACCGGTTCGTACGACGGAACCGAAATCGTTCAGGTTTATGTACGAAAAGTAAACGATTTGGAGGGGCCGCTAAAAACGCTGAAAGGCTTTAAACGCATTGAAGTTGCCAAAGGGAAATCGAAGGATGCAGTGATTGATTTACCTCCATCATCTTTCGAATTTTACGATTGGGCAAAACGCGAAATGGCAATCATTCCCGGAGAATATGAGATAGCCTACGGGAACAGTTCGGAGACAGAAAATTTGAAAAAGATTGTTGTAAGCATTCAGTAACAAAAAACATTTAATAAAAACTAAGCTACCATTAAATCAGAGTTATGAGGATAGAAAAAAATCAGAAAAAAAGTTTACTTGTTTTAATCGTTGTTCTGGCGATAACATTTGGTGTTACCGAATCAAAAGCTCAGTCATATTACACCTGGTATCAAAATGCACAACAACGGATTGACACTTTAAGGAAAGGAGATTTTGGGATAAAAATCTTTGATAAAGAAGGACAACCGTTTACAGGCGATGTTAAGGTTCGAATGAAAAAGCATGAATTCCCGTTTGGTATGGCATTCGATTTCTACGAAGGATCGGCAAACATGGGAAATAGTTATAGCACGGGTTCTGCGATTCAGGCTGATGCTGATCATGAAATATATCAGTTTGAACGTTGGAATAAAAATCTTGGCTACTCAATTCCGGTTGAAAAAGGCAAAGAGTATAAAATTACTTTAAAGTTTGCCGAGATTTATGCAAGTGCAACAAATGCACGGTTGTTTGATGTATTTGTTGAAGGCAGCCTATTCCTTAACGACTATGATATTTTTGCTGAAGCAGGAGGGAAGAACATTGCGGTTGATACCAGCATTACCGTTTTGGCAAATGATGGCTACATCAATATCGAATTAAATGCATCAAAAGATAATGCTGCCATTAAAGGAATTGTGGTTGATGAAGTTGGTGGAGGGAATGTAATCAGAATTAATTGCGGTGGTTCGGCAATTACAACCTCAAGTGGAAATAGTTATGTAAATGAATCAGGTTATTTCGATCCTGAAGCCAATACAGTTGCCAGCAATGAACAATGGATGCAGGCTACGATGTATAAATACTTTAATTACGGAGTTACCGGGAATTCATTCAAATGGAGTGGTGTTCAGCCAAATCATACAACCCCGAATTATTCCAATTTCGAGAATGCACTTCGGTGGACACAAAAAGTAGGCTGGAAGATAAGGGGCCACAATTTGCTTTGGGGAGGTAATGATGGTCATTCAACCCCCGATTGGGTTAGAAACCTGCCAACAACCCAGGCTTTTATTGATACCTGTAAAATGAGAGTTATTCGCGATGTTTCACGTTATAAGGGGCAGATCTCAGAATACGATGTAGTCAATGAGCCTTTAAGCGGTCATGCCGACTGGATGCGGAAAACTCATGGCGACTCGATTATCTGGAATAGTTTTAAGTGGGCTCGTTCTGCCGACCCTGATGCAGGCTTATTTGTAAACGATTACAATGTTGAATACAACTGGGGACAGGCAGCAGAATACCGTGATTTAATCCTGAAAATTAAAGAAAATGGAGGGCCGATTACCGGAGTTGGTATGCAGGCACATTTTTGGGATTGTTGCCGTCCGAACGTTGATGAACTGGTTAAAAACATCAATATTATTGCACAAGCCGGTTTGCCAATAAGGTTAACCGAGTACGATTTTGGTGGTAATCTCACAGAAGCACAACAGGCTGAAGATCTTATTAAAGTATTGACTATCGCATTTTCGCACCCATCCGTTACCGGAATGATAAGCTGGGTTTTAAGAGACTCTGAAAATGAAAATGGCTGGCGACCAAGTTCAGGATATTTCAATCTAGATGCTACTCCAAAATTGGCTGCCGACACATTATTGTATTATACCAAAAAGTTATGGGCTACCAATTTCGATTCGCGCATTAACAGCGGGAGCACCATGAATTTTAATGCCTATTACGGCGATTACGAAATTGAAGTGGCTTTTGGTGATACTGTGAAAATTTTTACCATACCATGTTTGAAAGAAAATGCTGATTCAGTTTTTATTTTGAATGAAGGTGATGCAAAGTTGAAAGGACCTCAGTTTGTGAGTACGAAATTGGTGAATGCCGGTACTGTAAAAGTACTTTTTAACAAACCAATCAACGTCAGTTCTTTGGTTCGAAGCAATTTTAAATTCTTCTCGAATACAGAGGTGGGGCTTCTATCTGTTGAAAGAGATCCGGATAATGAAAACGCAATTTTATTGGCGTTGAGTAAGGATGTTACAAAAGGTGATTACATCTCAGTATCCTATTTTCCCGGTAATTTGAGTTCAACAGATGGAAGTAAAGCCGATGCTTTTGGACCGGAGGCAATTGCAAATCCCGATAACGCTGTTGGAATATCATTTATGGATGACCGGATTGTAAAAGTATATCCAAATCCCGCAAGCGATATTTTAAATATTGAATACGACGATGCACCTTACCAAATCTCTTTGTTCAACAGTGTAGGAGTTCAGGTATATTCCGGAGTATCCAACACGGAATCATTTAATTTTAATGTCAACCAGTATAAAAAAGGATTGTATCTGCTACGAATTGTGGATTCAGAAAATAACTTCACTACGCAAAAAATACTTTTGAAATGAAATCAATAATTACAGTTTTTATTTTCGCCTTGCTTTTTTCTTTATCGGGTTATTCGCAAAACCCGATAATTCAAACCTATTACACTGCCGACCCGGCACCGATGGTTTACAACGGCACGGTGTATCTTTACACGAGTCACGATGAGGATTCAACAGTAAATAACTTTTTTACGATGTACGACTGGCGATGTTATTCGTCAACCGATATGGTAAACTGGACCGATCATGGAGCAGTGGCTTCGCTGAAAAGTTTTGCATGGCTCGATAAAACAAATGGCGCATGGGCACCACAGTGCATCGAGCGAAACGGAAGGTTTTACCTGTATGTTCCCATACACGGAGAAGGCATTTCGGTATTGGTTGCCGATTCACCAACCGGTCCTTTTTCCGATCCGCTCGGAAAACGTTTGATCGAAACTGATCACATCTGGCAGGATATTGATCCTACCGTATACATTGACGATAATGGTCAGGCTTATTTGTACTGGGGGAATCCAAAATTGTGGTACGTTAAACTGAACGAAGATATGGTTTCATACGACCAAAGCATTGGGCAAAACGGAGTTATTTCAGTTGAGATGACTACTGAAGCGTTTGGCGCTCACAAAGGCCGCGACGGTAAACCCGGTCCTTCTTATACCGAAGGCCCCTGGTTTTACAAACGCAACAATTTGTACTACATGGTTTATGCCGCTGCCGGTATTCCCGAGTACATTGCCTATTCCACTTCAACATCGCCTGAGGGACCTTGGACCTACAAAGGATTTGTAATGGAACGTGCACCTAAACTGGCTTTTACCAATCACTCGGGAATTATCGATTACAAAGGAAACTCCTATTTTTTCTATCACAACGAAGCGCTTGCAGGTGGTGGTGGTTTTAGGCGTTCTACATGTTTGGAACAGTTTGAATACAATCCCGACGGAACAATTCCTTTAATTGTTCCCACACAAGAGGGCGTTACCAAAAGTGTTCAAAATCTTAATCCTTTTAAACGTGTTGAAGCCGAAACCATAGCATGGAGCGAAGGTGTAAAAACAAAATCGGATGAAACGGTTGGTGTGTACGTAAGCAATATCGATAACAACGATTTTATAAAAATACGCAGCGTTGATTTGGGCAAAGGAGCCAAAAAATTTGCAGCAAGTGTTGCAACTGTTAAATCAGGAACTATCGAAATCCGTATCGATGAAAAAGAAGGTGATTTATTAGGAACCCTTTCTGTTAACGGCACCGGAGGAGCACAAAGCTGGAAAACGCTTTCAACCAAAATAAAGGCGGCCAAAGGTGTTCACGATGTATTCCTTGTTTTCAAAGGTGAAGAAGGAGACTTATTCAATTTCGACTGGTGGCAATTCAAAAAGTAATTATAAACAATGAAACGAATAAAATTTATCCTGAATTGCAGTTTTCTCTTTTTAATTCTTTTCCAAACCATTGGCGTAAAAGCCTGGGAAGGAATGCCAACTCCACCATTACACATTGAAGGCAACCAACTAAAAGATCCTACCGGTAAAAGTGTTCTACTTCATGGATGGATGCAACCCTCCGAAACCTGGTTTAATGGTGGCGGAAACCGTTACAGTAATCCAACAGACTGGACAAATCCGAATAATGTGGCAGGCTTGCTGAATTTTCTGAAAGATGCAGCAACCGTTATGAGTGATACCACACCAAAATATGGACAAAACCATGGATGGCATGCAAGTTTTGTACGATTAAATACTGACCAAATAGGTGGTTGGACTCATGCTTCAGGATTGGTTGATATGGCTCAGTTTAATGGATGGATAAACAACTTTATTGTGCCATATGCCGACCATCTCAGGTCGCGGGGTCTTTATCTTGTAATTTGCGCTGTGGGACCGATTAATACCCCGGATAATGGCAGCAATAATACAGGCAGAGAAGAACAGCAACGCCTGATTAGCTTCTGGCGGACATTAGCCAAGGCTCCCGGTATCAGGAATGCAGATAATATTATGTTCGAACTCATGAACGAGCCGGTCGCAATTGAAACCAGTTTTGGTGCCAACGACTGGGGGCATGGTCAGTCAAAATACTGGAAAGCTTTCAGGGATTGGATGCAACCCGTGATTAATACTATCCGCAATGAAGGAGCAAACAATGTAATTTGGGTGCCTACTTTGGGCTGGCAGGGCGAACCTCAAGGTTGGGCGCAATATCCATTTTCAGGTTCTAATATTGGAGTTGCTGCCCATTATTACCCGGCCTATGGTGGCGTTCATGACAAAACATGGGCAGTACAAAATCTCTGGAATAGCAATTACAAACCGGCAGCGGATAAGTGGCCCATGATAATTACCGAAATGATGTGGTTCCCGGGAGGAACCGGGTACGATAACCTTTTTAACGGAACCACAGCCGGTTTCGGTAATGCTGTTAGAAAGGCTATCGACAACCAGGGAAATGTTTCATACCTGGTTGGATTCTTGTCCGATCTTCTTGTTGATCTCGGGCAAACTTCACCCCAAAACTGCACGCTTGGTTCACATGAAGGGGCACAATCTTATTTTACCTGGTTGCCCGAATATACATGGGCTGCACCCGACGATGGTACGCCAAGATTTAAAAAAGCGTATGTTGATGATGAAACTCCAAACCAGATTATTTTAATTGTTAACCATGCTATCAAAAATATTGACAGACTGGAAGGCTTTCATGTAAAAATAGACAATCAGGATATTGAAATAGAAGCTGTTGAATTAGGCGACACTGCAACCCATCTGGTTATCACATTGAAAAACGATATGGTAAGCAGCAATGAAATTTCCCTGTCCTATAATGATGGCAATATCACGTCTGTTTATGATAAAAACCTGGTTGAATTCAACAATGTAATGGTTTATAATTTATTGAATGGGGCAGCTCCTGTCTTAACAAATCTCGAGACGAACAAAACAGGAGACACAATTATTGCCTCGTTTAGCAAGAAAATGACAGCCGCCTCTGATTTCCCATCTTTAACATTAACCGCAAATTTTGATGGGGAAAAAATTATCCCAGTTACCGAAAGCCGTGTGAATGATATGGATTCAACCCAGGTACATTTTGTGCTTGAGGAACAGGTTTATGCCGATTATGATCTTCTTCTTTCCTATACCGGAAATACTATTGTATCATCGGACAGTAGCTACCTGCAACCATTTAGTGATATTCCCGTTCAAAACCATGCTCAGGGATTGCCTGTAACAATCGAATCCGGAGTGTTGAGACCCGATGGTATATCGGTTGTACTGGAGTTTTCAAAAAATCTGGGTATTGCTGTTGGACAGGCTACGCGTTTTAGCCTGAATGTAAATGGGGTAAAAAAGTCGATTAAAGATTTTTATATTTCTGAGAACACCGTGCGGTTTACAGCTTTAAATTCAATTTATCATGGCGATATTGTTAAAGTAAGTTATTCTCCTGGAAATGTAATGGCTGTTGACAACGGATCTTTAGAGGCTTTTAATGAATTTCCGGTTACAAACCAGATGGAGGAGCCTGAATGGTTGTTGGTAAGCAGTAGAATTGAAGCAGAGAACTACTATCTGCAATCAGGCACTCAAACTGAAAACACCGCTGATGTAGGTGGAGGATTAAATGTGGGATACATCGACAACGGAGAATGGTTATTGTATGCCATCGATAATGATACCCACGAAACAGAATTTGAGATTACTTACCGGATTGCTTCTCCAAATAATGGTGGCAGTTTTAACATTCTTGTAAATGATAAAGTAGTTGATCAGGTTGATGTTCCGAATACAGGTAGTTGGCAGGTTTGGCAATCAGTTGTAAGAAACATTACCCTTGCGCCGGGAAAACAATACTTAAAAATCGATGTGATAAATGGTGGTTTCAACATTAATTATGTTGATATTGAGTCAATGGAAACAGCCATCAATGAATTTAACACCACTAATATCGAATTGGAAATATTCCCCAACCCGGCATCCGATAAAATTGTGATAAGGTCATCTGACTTTCACTATAACACCATTGAAATAATTGATGTTATGGGTAAGGCTGTCTTTAAAAAGGCTGTTGTTTTTGAACCGGAATTTCATTTGCCGCTAAATCTTGACGACGGTTTATATTTTTTAAAAATAAGCAATAATCAGGAGTACCGTTCTAAAAGTATCATCATAAAAAATGAATAAAGGAATCCTTTCGGCTTGCCGGGGAAAATTCAAAAATTAATTATAAGACAATGAAGCAAATGAAATTTATTCTGAATTATAGTTTTCTCTTTTTAATTGTACTACAGTCTGTTCATGTAAAAGCGTGGGAGGGAATGCCGATGCCAAAACTCCATGTTGAAGGCCGATATTTAAAAGATTCTACAGGTCACATTGTGAACCTGCATGGATTTGCACAAACCTATTCGCCCTGGTTTAACGAGCGAAATACAAAATGGAGCAACTACGATGTGGAAGGATGTTTAAGCTACAACCAGGGAATTATTGACGGTATTTTAGAAGCCGGCTGGAAAATGAACTTTGTACGCTTACACATGGATCCGTACTGGAGCAATACGCCCGGCTGTACAGGGCGTTACGAAGGTGAAGAATGTTTTAGCGAAACGCGTTTTGTAAAATACCTCGACGAGGTTTTTGTACCCATGGCCGAATATGCGGTATCAAAGGGTTTGTATGTGGTTATGCGTCCACCCGGAGTAAGCCCCGAAAACATTGAAATTGGAGGTGTTTATCAGGAATACCTGCTTAAAGTTTGGGACATTGTTGCGCAACATCCTAAACTGAAAAGTAATCCCAACATCATGTTCGAGTTGGCCAACGAGCCTATTCATATCCTTGGCCCTGATGGAACATACGGATCAGGAACGCAGGGACATTTCGATAATCTGAAAACTTATTTTCAGGCCATTGTTGATACCATTAGAGCCAGTGCCGATAATATACTCTGGATACCGGGCCTGGGTTATCAGTCGCAATATTCGGGTTATGCTGTTAATCCGATCGAAGGCGATAATATTGGCTATGCGGTTCATGTTTATCCGGGCTGGTTTAACAGCGGAAACGGATACGAGCCTTTTCAAAGAGGATGGAACGAACAGGTTCAGCCGGTAGCCGACTTCGCGCCGGTAATGGTTACAGAAATGGACTGGGCTCCTGAAAAATACAATTCTTCGTGGGGTAAAGATATTACCGGTACTGCCGGAGGAGACGGTTTTGGTGCCAACTTTAAAAAAATAACCGATGAATGTGGCAACGTAAGCTGGCTGCTTTTTACCAGCCCCGATCTGCTCGACGATTTTACAGGAGTTGCCCCGGCAGATGGCGAAGCATATACTTTTTTGAACGATCCTGAAGCTTGCCCCTGGCCGATCTTCCACTGGTTTCAGGAGTATGCACAGGAGTATGATTTTGAAGGGGCAGCAGCCGACTATTTAGCGCTTACTGATCTGATTGTTGAAAATGGCGAGACTTTAACGGTGATGACTAGCAGTTCAACCAGCTTAACTGTAAACGCTGTTTTTGCCGACGGACACATTGAAAATATCAGCTCTGTTGCAGAATACTCGATTGACAATCCCGAGATTATACAGGTTTTAAGAGGACGAATTCATGCGTTTAAGGACGGCGAGGCGAGTATCGTTATTTCTTATACCGGGCCGGGCGGAAACAAAATGCAGGAGACCGTTCACGTAACCACAACAACATTTCCGCTTACCAATGAAGTATTTAATCCCGACATTTGGGAAAATGGCACTTTTGATGAAACCTCACACACGCTTATCACAGGTCAGTATGGTTTTGGTGGCTGGTACTATAATAACGGTGTCGATCTTTCTTATTATAAATATCTGGTAGTAAAAGTCGGAAACATAAATTCCTGTGGATTTTCATTCAGATTATACGATGAAAACAGCTACTGGACAAAACCCTCTATGTATGATGTTGATAACAGCGGACTACTTGTGGTTAAACTCAACGAAATGTACAAAGACGGGACAAATACCAAAATGGATCCTTCGCATATCTATTATGTTGGCTTCTGGTCGTATGGTGCTTGTCCGCTGGTTATCGACGAAATTTACCTTACGAACAACGATAATTATTCGAATCCTACAGGAATCAATGATTTTTTCAAAGTGGATTCAAAGCCGGAATTTGTTGATGTATATACGATTACAGGCGCCAGGTTACGTTCGAAGGTAAAAAGAACAGAAGCTACGCGAGGATTGCCCGAAGGAGTCTATATTGTTGGAAGAGAAAAAGTTATAGTTGTTGGAAAACACTAAGATCAGGAGAAGAAAGCATGCCGGAAGTATCGGAAAATAAAGGAATAGTCAAATCCCCCGGTTGGAAAAACATCATTCGTTTAATTGTTTTGATGGTTACAGGTACTTCCATGCAGTATCTGGTTGGTCGCAATCAGCAGGTGTTAAACGCTGAGGGAGTAAGTATTTCTCAGCAATCAAGGCTCAACTTAAGTTAAAGCAGAAATTTAAACTCTAAATTTATAAACATGAAACCTGGCAACTACCTATTGTTTTTAGTTCTTATCCTGGCTGTAAGCTGCAAGCCGCAGTCGTACGAAAAAACAGCCTCAGGAATAAAAGCGACCATTGATTCTACCGTCGTGCAGATTCAGTTTTATACGCCGGAAATTGTTCGGGTAATCAAATCGCTTCCGGGTGAAACGGTTGAGAAAAAGAGCCTTTCGGTCGTGAAAGAACCTGAAAACCTATCTTTCAGTGTATCCGAATCGGATAGTATTATCTCGCTGGTTAGCGAAGTGCTGGCTGTGAATTTGAATACAAAAACAGGTGCTGTGTCGTACGGGGCCGCAAACGGCAATGCCCTGCTGACCGAAAAGGAAGGAAGCACAGCTTTCACCCCGTTTAACGATGCCGGGAATGAAACGTATTCAGTTAAGCAATCGTTTTCTCTTGATCCCGACGAAGCCATTTATGGATTGGGAATTCTACAAAACGGAAAAATGTCGCAGCGCAATCAAAAGGTTCACATGGTACAGAACAACACCTGGGACTTTTCAACTTTTTTTCAATCGATGAAAGGATATGGATTATTCTGGGATAACTATTCGCCAACTGATTTTACCGATAATGAAGCCGGTACCGAATTCGCTTCAGTAGTAGGCGATTGCATCGACTATTATTTCATGTATGGTAAAAATGCCGACGGCGTGGTTGCCGAAATGCGCAACCTGACGGGTAAAGTGCCTATGTTTCCACTCTGGACCTATGGTTTTTGGCAAAGCCGCGAGCGCTACAAAACACAGGACGAAACAGTGGGCGTGGTTGAAAAATACCGCGAACTGGGTGTCCCACTTGATGGTATTATCCAGGACTGGCAGTACTGGGGCGACAACTACCACTGGAATGGCATGTCGTTTTTGAACCCTGGCTTCCCCAATCCGCAAAAGTTTGTTGACGACGTTCATAAGCTGAATGCTCACCTTATCATTTCAATTTGGTCGTCGTTTGGGCCCGAAACGCCGCAATACAAAGAATTAAAGGAAAAGAACATGCTGATGGATTTTCAAACCTGGCCGCAATCAGGAAAAGAAGCCTGGCCGCCGGATATGAATTATCCTTCAGGCGTTCGTGTGTATGATCCCTTCAATCCAGAGGCAAGAGATATTTACTGGCAATACCTTAACAACGGGCTTTTCTCGCTGGGCATCGACGGATGGTGGATGGACTCAACAGAACCGGACCACCTCGATTTTAAACCTGAAGATTTTGACAATAAAACCTATCTCGGATCATTCCGGAAAGTGCGCAATGCATTTCCGCTGGAAGCCGTAAAAGGGGTGTATGAGCACCAGCGAAAAGTGTCTTCCGATAAGCGAGTGTTTATCTTAACGCGTTCCGGTTTTGCCGGACAACAACGTTATGGTTCGAATGTCTGGTCGGGCGACCTTGGCTCATCCTGGAATTCATTACGGAATCAAATTCCTGCCGGTTTGAACTTTACCCTTACCGGTAACCCGAATTTCAACTCTGATATCGGTGGTTTTTTTGCAGGTGTCTACAACAAGTCGTGGAACGACGGAACAGCTTCTAAAAACCCGCTTTTTCAGGAATTATATGTACGCTGGATCCAATACGGAGTATTTACTCCAATGATGCGTTCGCACGGAACAGACTTGAAACGTGAGATTTATTACTTTGGCAAACAAGGCGAGCCAATTTACGATGCCATTGCAAGTGCCATCAACCTGCGTTATGCCTTGCTTCCTTATATTTATTCCACTTCATGGAATGTTACCAGCGATAACTCCAGTTTTATGCGTGCCTTGGTTATGGATTTCCCGGATGATAAAAAAGGTTGGAACATGGACAGCGAGTATATGTTTGGCCAATCCTTTCTTGTTGCACCTGTACTAAACGCGCAATACACACCTGAAAAAGTTGTGAAAGTGGATGAAGCAAGTGGCTGGAACAAAGGAAACGCCAAAACGAAAGATGGTTACCCGCTTGTTGATTTCACCGAGGTAAAATCATCGCCGGTTTATTTGCCGGCAGGTACTGCATGGTACGATTTCTGGACAAATGAAAAATTCTATGGCGGACAGGAAATATCGAAAGAAACAACCATTAACACCACTCCGCTCTACGTAAAGGCCGGAAGCATTATTCCTATTGGGCCAAAAGTACAATATGCAACCGAGAAGAAATGGGATAACCTGGAAATCCGGATATATGAAGGTGCCGATGGTGAGTTCACTTTGTACGAAGATGAGAACGATAACTATAACTACGAAAAAGGAGTGTATTCAACCATTCGCTTTAAGTGGAATGATGCAGAAAAAACGCTCACAATTGGCAAATGCAACGGTGAGTTTCCGGGAATGCTGACCAACCGGACATTCAACATAGTACTTGCCGCTAAAGACAAGGCTGCAGGTAAAGAAATTGTGAGTGATCCGGATAAAGCAGTGGCTTATTCGGGGGACGAGGTTGTTATCAAATTTTAATAAAGAAGAATAGTCAAATGGACTGTGTATATCAACGATATTGTTTAGGAACAGCGGTAATCCTGTTATTGCTATTCATCTCCACTAATGGTTTTGCTCAGAACAACAATCCTGAAAGCAGTGATGACATTTACCGTGATTTTAAAACCGAACTGATGTGGAAGGCCAATGTGAAAATCGGTACGATGATAAATGTTGGCGAAAGTAAACGCGGAACACGTCGCGTGATTCCTATCACCGGCGGCACATTTAGCGGGCCAAAAATAAAGGGTGAAGTTTTACCCGGCGGGGAAGACTGGCAATTGGTTCGTCCCGATGGCGATACCGAACTGTATGCCCGTTATTTGATGAAAACAGATGACGGCACAGTACTACAAATTTTAAACAAAGCATTAATTCATGTCCCTGCAAAAGGAGAAGATGGCGGCTTTTATGTGAAATCGGTTATCGACATTGAAGCGCCAATAGAAAGTTCATACGATTATTTAAACCACGCTATATTTTTAGGAACACTAGAAATGCCTCAGTTAAAACCCAACGAGGAGCCTTACGTGATAATTGGCGTTTACAAGGTGTTGTGAGCAAAGTTGGTATAGCCCGAAAAAGAAGTTAAAATGAAAAATGGACTTAAAATAGCTGCAATAATTGGAGGCATGGCGATGACCTTTACGGGGATTGCCCAAAAACCGATAATTCAAACCAAATACACTGCCGATCCGGCACCGATGGTTTACAACGACACGGTTTTTTTGTACACCACGCACGATGAGGACGATGCTTTTGGTTTTAAAATGTACGACTGGTTGCTCTACACTTCCACCGACATGGTAAACTGGACCGATCATGGAGCAGTAGCATCACTCGCTGATTTTAAATGGGTACCTTACGATAATGGCGCCTGGGCACCACAGTGTATCGAACGTGGCGGCAAATTTTATTTGTACTGTCCCATGCCCAACGGTGTAGGAATTGGTGTTTTGGTAGCCGACAGTCCGTACGGTCCTTTCAAAGACCCGATTGGGAAAGCTTTGATTCAAAACGGACCACAGGATATTGACCCGAGCGTTTTAATCGACGATAATGGACAGGCTTATATGTATTGGGGAAACCCAAATCTTTATTACGTGAAACTTAATGAGGATATGGTTTCTTATTCTGGAGAAATTGTTAAAGTTCCCGAACTGGCCAAAGTAAAAGGCCAGCCCGATCCGTTTCATTACCAGGAAGGACCGTGGGCATACAAACGCAACGGACATATTTACATGGCTTATGCATCTACCTGTTGCCCCGAAGGCATTGGTTACGCCATGAGCGACAGTCCGACCGGCCCCTGGGAATTCAAAGGCATGATCATGGACGGAAATCCCCGTTCGAACGGCAACCATCCCGGCATCATCGACTATAAGGGAAATTCCTACGTATTTGGCCTGAATTACGAAATCCTCAAACAAACCATGTCGAAACATTACGAAAGACGTTCTGTTGGCCTCGAAAAAATAACGTATAACGAAGACGGCACCATTCAGAAACTTCCGTTTTGGTCGAAAAATGTTGACCAGCTCGAACCGCTGAATCCTTACACACAAGTTCAGGCCGAAACCATGGCTTACAGCGAGGGACTCAAAACACAAAAAATTCAGGAATGGGAGCGCAACGTTTCGTGGAACAAGGGGAAATTACTGGCAGAACGAATGGTGGTAACTTCCATTCATAACGGCGATTATATTGAAGTAAAAGGTGTTGATTTTTCAAAAGGAGCATCGGGAATCGAAGTATGTGTGGCTGGAATTTATGGTGGAAAAATAGAAATCCACACCGATGAGATGAATGGCCCTGTTTTGGGAACGGTGGATGTAACCGCTTCTGCCGAAGGAGATATTTACAAAACAATAACAGCCCCGTTAAAGGATATCAAAGGTGTTCACGATGTATTTTTTGTATTCAGGGGAGAGAAAGATTTGTTCGGATTTGATTGGTGGAGATTGAATGCTGAATAGTACAAATATGATATGTACAGCAGACCTGGCAGATGAAAAGCGAATTGGTAATTCAATATAAAAGGATGAAATGCAAATGTTTTTAATTCGAAAATTGGCTTAGGACTTTGTCCTGGGAGAATTTAAAGCATTCTTTTCGATAAAAATTACTCGGGCAATTTTACTATTGCGCCTTATGAACCCGAGTTTATTGAAATTCGATAGCTAATCAATCAAACTTAAAAAGTAATAATACTTGCTATGAAAAAATATGTTTTACTGATTATAATGGCTTTTATGCTTTCGGTATTCAACTTGAAAGCACAAAGTTTAGATCAGTTCTTCCCGGAAGAAAAACTGATAACTACCGGAATGTATTATTATCCTGAACATTGGGACGAAAAACAATGGGAAAGAGATATCAAGCGGATTGCTGATATGGGTTATGAGTTTGTCCATCTGGCAGAATTTGCCTGGTTTAAAATGGAACCGGTTGAGGGGAATTTTGATTTTACCTGGCTTGACAATGTAGTAGCACTTTGCACTGAAAATAACCTGAAAATTGTGATGTGCACTCCTTCAGCAACCACGCCTGCATGGATGCGAATTAACTACCCGGAAACCTTCCGAATGGATGGAAATTACATTCGTGGCGAGAATGGTACACGTGGGTTAAATTCTCTTACCAATCCAAAATACCGGGAGTTTGTAAAAATTATTGTTACAAAACTTGCCGGGCGTTACGGTCAAAATGCAAATGTGATTGGGTGGCAAATCGATAACGAACCTCCGGCATTGGAGGATTATAGCCCCTCTTCACAAGAAGCGTTCAGAATATGGTTAAAAAACAAATACAAATCCATTGACGCATTGAATATGACATGGGGAACTGCATTTTGGAGCCAGCGGTTTAACAGTTTCGACGAAGTAATAATACCAAACACCAGTTTGGTGGGGTTGTGGGGAAATAATCCACACGCCTTACTTGACTTTAAAAGATACCTGGCTGATACTCAAGCTGAATTTCTTGATTTTCAGGCAGAAATATTGCGAGAGCATATTTTAGATAATCAATTTATTACCACAAATTATACGGCAAAATGCACCGGCTCCGACCCAAGACGAACCGAAAAACTTGATTTTGCAACCTATACAGCTTATCCAAATTACGGAAGTGATAACATTGGTGAAATTGGCTTTCGTTTAGGCGACAGTAAGGTTATCCTTTTTGCTTCGGAGTATTATAAATCTGTAGGTGGGGCAACCGGGGTTATGGAAATGCAACCCGGGCCGGTTAACTGGGGAGGATATAACCCATTGCTGCTTCCCGGTACGGTTCATATGTGGCTGTACCATAGCTTTGCTGCGGGCGGAAAACTGGCCTGTTCATACCGGTTTCGACAGATAAATTACAGTTCAGAGCAATACCACTCAGGCATTATGGAACCCGATGGCGTAACCCCATCGCCGGGAGGAGAAGATTACATGCAGTTTATGAAGGAGATTAATGAGCTTCGTAAACACTACAAATCTGATCAAAAAATGCCGGACGAGTTAGCCAATAAGTCAACGGCTATTCTCTGGAATTTAGAAAACTACTGGACAATCGACAGGCAAAAATTAACCTATCAGTGGGATACATGGAATTACCCGATTGATTTTCTTGAAATAACAAAGTCCTTAGGAGCTCCGACAGATGTAATTTCAGAAGAAACAGATTTTTCAAAATACAAATTTCTGATTGCCCCGGCTTACGATTTGGTTGATTCAGACCTGATAAATAAATGGAGGGACTATGTCTCGAATGGCGGGCACCTGATTTTAACCTGCCGTACTGCTACGAAAAATCGTGATGCGCGGATTTGGGAAGGCGATTGGGCAGCACCCATATCGGAACTTATTGGCGCAACAGTTGAATCGAAAGATATGCTATCGAATAATAAGAACGGAGATGTTGTAATGAAAAACTCGCATTACAACTGGAACAACTGGGCTGAACTGCTAAATCCTGATACGGATACCGAGGTACTGGCCGTTCATAATAACCAGTTTTACAAGGGAAAGGCTGCTGTGGTGCAAAATAAAATTGGAAAAGGCACGGTTACCTATATAGGAGTAAGTACCGACAATTTAAAACTGGAAAAGGATATTCTAAAAGACATTTACTCAGCATCCGGAGCATCCATTATGGACTACCCGCAGGGAGTTTATGTGTATTGGCGCGACGGTTTTTATATCGCTGTCAACTATTCCTCTGATACTTATTCAATGAATATTTCCGAATCGGCAAATATTGTTGTTGGAGAACGAGAATTAATACCTGCAGGAGTGTTGGTCTGGACCGAATAAAGCAAACAGTATGAACCTAAGTATGAAAATTAACAAACTGCTTTTTAAACAAACCGAAAGGTCTTACCCAGGCCATTTGGTGAAAAGCATAGTACTTACTGTTGGGTTCTTTCTTTTGTTATATTCTTCAATTTATGCCAATTCTGCTGAGAAACAAATCATTGAAGCAGAAAATGCAGTATTTGTCGGAGGGACAACGAAAGGTTTAGACGAAGCTGCTTCGGGAGGTCAGATTGTACGGTTAAATAAGCCGGGTGATGGTATTGAGTTATCGGAATTTCCGGCTGCAAACAAACTGGCTATCCGATATGCATCAGTTAAAGTTGGCACAATTAGCGTTTCGGTTAATAACCAACCTGAACGAAAGGTGAACGTTCATTCATCAGGGGCTTTTACGGGTTATTACATTTATGCTATAATCGACATTGCAATTCCGGAAAATTCAACATTGTCTGTTCGTATTAACTCCAACGATGTAGAAGTAAACCTTGACCATATTGTCGTAGGTGTTGGAGATTTAGGTCCGCCGCCGGATATATGGAATCTTCCGGCATTGTCAGTGGCCGAAGGCGACTATCCTGCCGACTGGGAAGGTATAAGTCGCAAGTACACTGTACCAGCCTGGTGGCGTGAAGCAAAATTTGGAGCATGGTCTCATTGGGATCCGCAGTCGATGCCTGAACAAGGTGACTGGTATGCACGTGGAATGTATATGCAGGGCAACAGACAATACAACTTTCATGTTGAAAATTTTGGGCATCCATCAGAATATGGATATAAAGAAATCTGCAGGAATTGGATTATTGATAAATGGAATCCTGAAGCCTTAATGGATTTATATGTTGAAATGGGCGCTCGTTATTTTATGGCAATGGGCGTACATCATGATAATTTTGATTGTTACGATTCAAAATACCAACCTTGGAATTCGGTAAATGTTGGTCCAAAGGTTGACATTGTCGGAACTTGGGAAAAAATTGCCCGTCAACATGGTTTACGCTTTGGTATTGGTTTTCATAACACGCCGGGGCGAACATGGGGACAGTTTATGACGGTACGTTACACCAGTGACAGAAGTGGTACTATGGAAGGTGTTTCATACGATGCGCTTCACACCATAGCCGATGGTAAAGGTCTTTGGTGGGAAGGCTTGGATCCGGTTGGCCTTTACGGTCCGGCTCATGATAAAAATGATCCCTTGCATTCGCCGTTTGCTAACCAGTTTATGTGGCGAATTGATGATGCAATCAGCAAATATCATCCGGACATGATTTATTTCGATGAACATGCCGGTGATTCGCAGGTAGATTTAGGCGTACAAATGGGATTGGGATTTCTTGCACCTCAATTAATCGCAAATTACTATAATAAATCACTGCAATGGAATAATGGGAAAATGGATGTAGTTATTAACCTTAAAGGAGTGGGAGGGCGTTATAACAGCTTTCAAAACAATCCTGACCTATTGCCATTTGTTGACCGTGCCCTTGTTAAAAGTACCGAGAAAGTTATTGAGCCTGAAATCATGGCTTATCCATTTCAAACCGAAACCAGCATTGCCGAATGGCACTACCAAACAGGACAAGAATACATGGATGCAAAAGAAATAGTTGAATTGCTGATGGAGAATGTTTCACGGAATGGTACGATGCTGCTGAATCTCACCCAGCATGGTCGCGGTGATCTTGATCCTGAAGTAATTCGTATAGCAAAGGACGTTGGCGCATGGTTGAAAGTTAATGGCGAAGCCGTTTACGGATCCCGTCCTTTTGAGTTGTGTACAGAAAGCAGCGTCAGATTCACACGGAACAATGGCTATGTTTATGCAACTGTTTTAGATTGGAAGGACAGTACAATTACCATTAATGCGCTTAGCACCGGAGGACACACATTGGGTAAAGTCACCAAAGTTGAAATGCTTGGTGCTGATGTAACAATGAATTTCACTCAGGATGAAAACGGGTTGACAATAGTACCCGAAGGTAAAGTACAGCCATTGCCGAATATTGAAAATGAGTTACTTGCAACGCAAAGTCGTGTTTTACGCATTACACACGATAAAGGCTGGTTCAATGATGATGATCCGCGTGTATCAGCTCCTGGTTGGTTTCGTGTTTGCAACCTCGAAACAGGCGATTATAACAATGACCTAACCATTAGCGAAACGACTGGTAATGTTTGGAGTTGTTCTTTTACTGGAAGCTATATTGCCGTCATTTCTCCAAAAGAAACAGGAGCCGGTAAAATGGAGATTCAGATTGACGGGATAAGCCGGGCAAGAATTGATTTGTCGATTACAGGAGAACGAATGCCCCAACAAATAGTCTTTGAAAAAACTGACCTTACTGAGGATAATCATACTGTCAAAATTATCCATAGTGGCAATGGGAAAATAGCAATAGATGCACTTGTATTAGATTGATAAATAAGTCGATAAAAAATAGTTGAATAAAAAGTAAATACAATGAACAGATTCTTATTATTTGGAATTATCGTGCTCATTAGTTTCATAAACTATAGCTGCAACAAGGTTCAACCACCGGCACCCATCGGCCCAACGCCATCCGAAAACCAGATGCGCTGGCAGGAAATGGAATACTATGCTTTTATCCATTTTTCGTTGAATACCTACACCGACCAGTCGTGGGGATTTGGAGATGAAGACGTAAGCCTTTTTAATCCCGAAAAACTGGATACCCGCCAGTGGGCGCGTATTTGCAAAGAAGCCGGAATGAAAGGTATTATTGTTACTGCCAAACACCACTGCGGATTTTGTTTGTGGCCAACAGAAACAACGGAGTATTCAGTAAAAAATGCGCCATGGAAAGATGGCAAAGGTGATGTGATTCAGGAACTGGCCGATGCCTGCGAAGAATACGGACTCAAATTGGGTATTTATGTATCGCCATGGGATAGAAATAATCCGGAATACGGAAAGCCTGAATACATTACCATTTTCAGAAATCAAATAAAAGAAGTACTGACCAATTATGGTGATATTTTTGAAATTTGGTTTGATGGAGCCAACGGTGGTACCGGCTATTATGGTGGAGCCAATGAAAACCGTAAAATCGACCGTACTACATACTACGACTGGCAACCAACCTATAAAATGATTCGAGAATTACAACCAAACATTGTAATCTGGAACGACGGTGGCGACCGTGCCGACCTGCGTTGGGTTGGTACAGAAGGCGGCTGGATTGGCGAAACCAACTGGAGTTTGCTGGATAGTACAGGCGAGGTGCCTTTCGAGATGTTACATTATGGTGTGGAAAACGGAAATGCCTGGGTGCCGGGCGAAGTAAATACTTCCATTCGCCCCGAATGGTTTTATCACCCCAGCGAGGACACCAAAGTAAAAACCTTGCCACAATTGATGGATACCTATTACAAGTCAATTGGACGGAACGCTACTTTTTTACTGAATTTTCCAATCAGACCAAATGGATTAATCGATGAACGTGATGAAAAAGCAGCACTTGATCTTGCTGAAGCCGTAAAAGAAGTATTCGATGAAAACCTGGTTAAAAATGCCAAAGCTGAAGCCTCTAATGTACGTGGTAAAAGCCGTAAATTTGGAGCAGAAAATGCTATCGATTCCGATAAAAATACATACTGGACTACCGATGATGAGGTAAAAACAGCCTCGCTGACCATCGATTTTGGCGAAGCAAAAACCTTTAATCGCTTTATGGCCCAGGAATACATTCGTTTGGGACAACGGGTTAAGTCGTTTACCATAGAGGCGCTGGTTGATGGCGAGTGGAAAGAACTGGATAAGCAAACCACAATTGGCTACAAACGTATTCTTCGTTTCCCAACGGTTAAGGCAACAAAACTTCGTTTAAACATAACCGATTCTAAAGCTTGTCCGTTAATTTCAAACATTGGAGTTTACGATGCGCCACAAATTCTGACACCACCAACTATTATTCGGGATCAGTCGGGCACAGTCAGCATTATTCCTGCCGATACCGAATCGGAAATCTATTATACACTCGATGGTACAACACCCGACAGTAACTCAACAAAATACAAGGAGCCAATTCAAACTGAAGGAAAAATAAAAGTAAGCGCTATTGCCTTTGAAGCATCATCGGGAAAAAGCAGCACCGCAACAACAGAAGAGTTTGACCTTTCGCGTAAAAACTGGAAAATAATCAGTACTGACGACGAAAAAGCCTACGCCATTCTCGATGGTAACCAGGCGACTGCATGGCACCAGCCTCGCCAAATCAAATTACCTTCTGATCTGGTTATCGATCTTGGCGATGATCTTGAACTCACCGGGTTCAGGTATTTCCCCGACCAAACTTTATGGGGCCCGGGTATTATTACAGATTACCAATTCTTTGTTTCATCCGACAATAAAAAATGGAAACTGGTTAGTGAAGGTGAGTTCTCCAATATTAAAAACAATCCATTGTGGCAAGCTAAAAACTTCGAGCCCGCAAAAGCCCGTTACATTAAGCTACGCGCACTAAAAAATACCGAAGGAAACAATAACATCTGCTATGCCGAATTCAATATCATAACCAACTGAATTTAATAAACTTACTATGAATAAACTTATTTATCTTTCTCTGATTACTACTTTTGTTCTTGCCGCGAGCATGTATTCCGGCGCACAAAATAAATTGTACCCAAACGAATTTCCATTAAGCGACGTTCAACTGCTTGATGGCCCGTTTAAAAAAGCGCGCGACCTGAATATAGAAGTTTTGTTACAATACGATGTAGATCGTTTTCTGGCACCATACCGTAAGGAAGCCGGGTTGGAACCTCGCAAACCAACCTATCCGAACTGGGACGGATTAGACGGCCATGTTGGCGGTCATTACCTATCGGCTATGGCAATGAACTACGCCGCAACAGGTAACAAAGAGTGCAAGCGCCGGATGGATTATATGTTGAAAGAATTAAAAGAATGCCAGGAAGCCAATGCGGTAAATAACCCCGAATGGGGTATTGGTTATGTCGGCGGTTTCCCGAATAGCGCCAAACTTTGGTCAACGTTCAAAAAAGGCGATTTTGGAGTGTATTTTGGTTCGTGGGCGCCTTTTTACAACCTGCATAAAATGTATGCCGGTTTGCGCGATGCATGGCTTTATGGCGAAAGTGAAGAGGCCAAAGACCTGTTTCTGAAGTTTTGCGACTGGGGAATCGATCTGACAGCAGATTTGTCGGACGAGCAGATGGAAACAATGCTGGGTATGGAACACGGTGGCATGAACGAAGTTTACGCGGATGCCTACCAGATTACCGGTGATGAAAAATACCTGACTGCCGCAAAACGTTATTCGCATCGAAAATTTTTGGAGCCCTTGTCGCACGATATCGACAACCTTGATAACCAGCATGCAAATACGCAGATCCCCAAATTTATTGGTTTCGAGCGCATTGCCGAGCTTGCTGATGATGAGCAATACCTGGAGGCAGCACGCTTTTCATGGGAAACCATTACCCAAAACCGTTCGCTGGCATTTGGAGGAAACAGCCGCCGAGAGCACTTTCCAAGCGAAAGTTCGTGTATCGATTTTGTACATGTAAACGACGGGCCTGAGTCCTGTAACTCGTATAACATGCTCAAACTTACTGAAGATTTATTCCGTGTTTATCCCGAGGCCAAATATGCTGATTATTACGAACGTACGATGTTCAACCATATTCTTTCATCACAACATCCCGAGCACGGTGGCTATGTTTATTTTACTCCGGCGCGGCCACGACATTACCGTGTTTATTCGGCGCCAAACGAGGCCATGTGGTGTTGCGTAGGAACCGGAATGGAAAACCACGGGCAGTACAACCGTTTTATTTACACCCATGCTGATGATGACTTGTACCTGAATTTGTTTGTGGCTTCGGAACTCAACTGGAAAGAAAAAGACATTCAGCTAAAACAGGAAACAACGTTTCCTTATTCAGAACAAACAAAACTCACCATTACAAAAGGTAATTCAGACTTCAATTTAAAAGTAAGATACCCGGCTTGGGTAAAAGAAGGAGCACTAAAAATTAAGGTAAATGGCGAAGCGGTTGAATATACCGAACGTCCTTCGTCTTACATCAATATTAACCGAACATGGAAAAAGGGCGATAAGGTGGTAATTGAATTGCCTATGCAAAGTACCATCGAGCATTTACCAAATGTGCCCGAATACATTGCTTTTATGCACGGGCCAATTTTGCTGGGAGCACAAACCGGAACCGAAGATTTAAGGGGATTGATTGCTGACGATGGCCGCTGGGGACAATATTCGAGTGGCGAATATTTGCCGGTTGATAAAGCACCGATCCTGGTGGAAGACGATATGGAGAACCTGGGCGACAAACTGGAGCCGATTGAGGGGAATCCGCTTCATTTTAAGCTGAATGTGAAGATGGTGAATCCAATGGATTTGACGCTTGAGCCGTTCAGCCAGATTCACGATTCGAGGTACATGATGTACTGGCTGGCTTTAACCAACGATGGCTATCAGGCTTATGTGGACTCGCTTGCAGCTAACGAACAGGCAAAACTGGCCATCGAAAAAAGAACCGTTGATTATGTAGCCACCGGCGAACAACAGCCTGAAACCGACCATGCCATGCAACAGGAACGATCAAGATCGGGAAATAACCAAAACGAATTCTACCGCGAGGCTTTTGGCGGAGGTTATTTCAGTTATGATTTGGCAACCAACTCCGAAACGAACCTGAGTTTGTTCGTGCGTTACTGGGGAGCAGAGTGGGGAGGCCGCAAATTCAATATTTATATCGACGATGAAAAACTGGTAACCGAAGACAATACCAGGCGTTGGGAGATTTCAGCCTTACAGGATATCGTGTATCCGATCCCCAGTTCGATGGTTGAAGGCAAAAGCAGTGTGAGAATAAAGTTTGAAGCGCTTCCCGGAAATACGGCTGGCGCTGTGTATGTCGTTCGCTTGTTACGTGCTGAAAAAAACTAAACCAATATAAACGGTAACTATGAAATGGAGTAACATTCCCGTATTGTTAGTATTCATTGCAATACTGATAAGTTGTTCCGAACAAACGCAAGACAAAACGCCTTACGAGAACAATTTTGAATCGCTGGAGCAAGCCAATCCGGTTCCTGAATGGTTTAAAGATGCCAAGTTTGGGATTTACTTCCATTGGGGCGTTTACACCGTTCCGGCCTTTGCCAACGAGTGGTATCCGCGCAACATGTATATTGACGGAACTTCTGAAAATCGACACCACAAGCAGGTTTATGGAGATCCTGCAAGCTGGCCATACAATAATTTCATTACCGGAGCCAACGACAAACAGGGGAATTTTGTAAAGTTCGAACCTAAACTGAAATCGGAAGGTGGCAGTTTCGACCCGCAGGAATGGGCACAGCTTTTTGCCGACGCAGGTGCAAAATTTGCCGGTCCGGTAGCCGAGCACCACGACGGATTTTCGATGTGGGCCAGCAAGGTAAATCCATGGAATGCCAAAGACAAAGGTCCGCAGCTCGATTTGGTAGGCTTACTAACCGATGCCATCCGCGAACAAAACATGAAAGTGATCCTGTCGATGCATCATGCCTACAACATTACGGGGTTTTACGATCATGTTCCTGAAATGGAAGATCCGGAACTGAAGATTCTCTACGGTCAGCAGGGTAAAGAAAAAAACGAAGAACTCTGGCTGGCCAAACACAAAGAGATTATTGATGATTACCGGCCCGATATTATCTGGCAGGATTTTAACCTTCACAAAATTTCGCAACCTGTGCTTTTGCAGTTTCTGGCCTATTATTACAACCAGGCCAACAGCTGGGATAAAGAAGTGGTAGCTACTTACAAAGATGGCTTGAACACAAAATGTGCAGTGCTCGATTACGAACGAGGAGGCCCGGTTGATATTACCGATAACTACTGGTTAACCGACGATGCCATTAGTTCGTCGAGTTGGTGTTACACCGAAGGAATTGGTTACTATTCCGAAAAACAAGTTCTGCATGGTTTTTTAGACCGGATCAGTAAAAATGGCAATTTATTACTGAACCTTTCTCCCAAAGCTGATGGTACAATCCCGCAGGAGCAAAAAGATATTTTGCATGCAATGGGCAATTGGCTTAAAAAGTATGGCGAAGCAGTTTATGCAACCCGCGCTTGGGACAAATATGGCGAAGGACCTACAAAAATGGGGGCCGATCATGGCGTATTTATGGAACCGGCTGCCGGAACTGCTGCCGATATCCGCTACACACGCTCGAAGGACAATTCTACACTTTATGCCATTCTTTTAGGCTGGGATGAAGGACAGAAGAATGTCCTGCTCGGGGCTTTGGCTTCCGGTCGGATTGATTTAAGTTCCCTGACATCGGTTGAATTGATCGACAACGAAGCCGGAACATACAAGACGTTGAGCTACAGGCAGAATGAAAATGGATTGGAGGTGGAGCTTCCGGAAAAATCTTTTATAGAATTGGCTTATGTTCTTAAGCTCAGTTTTGCAGACGAAATTCCGGAGTATAACAATTATGTAAATTTTAATACTTCGCCACATTACTTCCTGATACCCGGAAATAACAAAGGAACGCTGTTGCTCAATGCCGAATTAAAACTTGGCAGCGCACGAAGAGATGCTGCCAGTCAGTGGAAATTGGAACAAGTAGGAAACGGACTTTATCTAATCCTCAACCGCGAAAATCCTGAAAAAGCATTGGAATGTACGGTTGAAGACACACTCAAACTGGCTGATTTGTCGAAAAACGAAAACCAGGTATGGAAAATTCACGATGCACACAGCGGTTATTTTACAATTACAAACCAACAATTTCCCGGAAAAATTCTGGGAATAAATGGCGAATTGGCCGAAGGAGCGGGGGCTGCAATCTTTGATCTGGGGAACAATCGTTTTAAATGGCAATTAAAAGAAGTCTGCGAAACCGAACAAGCGGCTTACAAACCACATACAATTCCCGGAACAGTTGAGGCCGAGGATTACGATATCGGATGCCCCGAAGATGCGTATCACGATTCGGAAGAAAGAAACCAGGGAGGCAAGTACCGTCCGGAAGAAGCTGTGGATATCGATGTTTGCGAAGGTGGTTATGCAGTGGGCTGGACCAGTGGCGGAGAATGGCTGGTTTATACGGTTTATGTTGAAAAATCGGCCAGCTACACGGTGAAATTAAATGTTAGTACCAATTCCGATCAGGCGAAAATGCGGCTTGAATGTGATGGCAAGGATAAAACCGGGAGTATTTCAGTACCCAATACCGGAGGATTTCAGAACTATCAGGAAATAAACAAAACTATTGATCTGGACGCCGGTGAGCATCTGCTGAAAGTAGTTATTGAATCCGGGCCTTTTAACCTCGATAAAATGGTTTTCGAAAAAGTAAAATAGAATGTTATGGACAAAAAAATCATTCTTCTTGTCTTTTCTCTCCTAAACAGTGTATTGCTTTTCGGACAACCGGAAGTTGAACAATGGAAAGTCTTCGAAGTAAGTCTGAAAGGGCCTGCCGATGGAAATCCTTTTGTGGACGTAAAATTGACGGGACAATTTGTATGGGAGAGTGATACGGTAACCGTTTCCGGTTTTTACGATGGCGACGGTATATATAGAATCCGTTTTATGCCGCATAAAGTGGGAGAATGGAAGTATAGTACCAGCAGCAACATAAAAAAACTCGATCGTAAAAAAGGAAGTTTTTCCTGTTTACCGGCCACCGGAAGTAACCACGGACCCGTGGCAGTTAAGGATACTTTTTATTTTGCTTATGCCGATGGCACTCCTCACCACTCATTCGGAACAACCTGTTACGCCTGGGTGCATCAGGGCGACAGTTTAGCCGAACTGACACTTAAAACATTGTCGGAAGGCTATTTCAATAAGATGCGCATGTGCATTTTCCCAAAAAGTTACGACTGGAACAACAACGAACCGTTGTATTACCCCTTTGAAGGAACACCCCTGAAAAACTGGGATTACAGCCGGTTTAATCCTAATTACTTTCAAAATATCGAAAAGCGAATCGTACAGCTCGATTCGCTGGGAATTGAAGCCGACCTTATTATTTTTCATCCTTACGATCGCTGGGGATTTGCACATTTAAGCCGCGAGGTGGAAGACCGCTACATCGAATACATTATCGCCCGGTTTTCAGCATACAAAAATGTGTGGTGGAGCATGGCGAACGAATACGATTTTATGCGCGACAAAACATTAAACGATTGGGAACATTACATTGATAAGTTTGCCTCAACCGATCCTTTTCATCGCCTCATTGGCATCCATAACGGAGTTAGAATTTACGATCATACCAATCCAAAACTCACGCATGCTAGTATTCAAAACGAAGATACCTACCGGGCAAAAGAGTTAAGGTTGAAGTTTAAAAAACCGGTGGTGTACGACGAGTGCCGCTACGAAGGAAACATTCCGTGGTCGTGGGGAAATTTAACTGGCGAATCACTAACCCTGAAATTCTGGCGGGGGGTTACCAATGGCGGATACGTAGGACACGGAGATACCTATGTAACAGAACAGCCTATTGGTTTTCCAAATGAATCGTCGGATGTATTGTGGTGGTCGAAAGGTGGTGTTTTACGGGGCACAAGTCCCGAAAGGATTAAGTTCCTTCGCGGAATTCTGGAACAGGCACCCCCTCAAATGAAACCCGTTCCGCTTTTTACCTGGATGCCGTTTTCGTGCATTGGAGTGGCAGGTGAATACTACCTCGGCTATTTAAACGACGCACAACCACGAAGCATGGTAATCGATTTACCAAAAGATGCCTTTTTTCAGGTTGAGGTAATCGACACCTGGAACATGACAATTACGCCCCTGCAAAAGAAATTTACGGGGCACAGTTTAATTGAACTGCCTGCCAAGCCTTATATGGCACTGCGAATTACAAAAACAGAACAATAAAAACAAAAACGCAATAAAATGAAGAATCATTCTTATTTACTGATTGCTCTGCTGCTGTTTGTTATTTCAACCAGCCAGGCACAAAAAGCTACCAATCCCATTATTTATGCCGATGTACCCGATATGTCGATGATACGTGTGGGCGACAATTATTACATGAGCAGCACTACCATGCACATGGTGCCGGGTGTGCCCATCATGAAATCGAAAGACCTGGTAAACTGGGAGATGGTGAGTTACGCTTACGATAGGCTGGCAGACAATGATGCCATGAATCTCGATAACGAAAAACGCGCCTATGGAAAAGGATCGTGGGCGAGCTCTATCCGTTACCACAACAACATGTATTATGTGTCAACCTTTTCGAGCACAACCGGTAAAACATATGTTTTCTCAACAAAAGACATTGAAAAAGGCGAATGGAAACGACACGAGTTTTCTCCGAGTTTGCACGACAACACCTTGTTTTTCGACGACGACGGCAAAATTTATATGATTTGGGGAGCCGGAAGATTAATGATTGCTGAACTGGAACCTGATTTTTCGGGTGTTAAGGAAGGAACCGAAAAAGTGTTGATAGAGAACTCCAGTGCACCGGCTGGCGAAAGGATTATGCTGCCTGCCGAAGGCTCGCAGTTGTTTAAAGTAAATGGAAAATACTACCTGTTTAACATTACCTGGCCACGAGGCAGTATGCGTACGGTTGTTATTCACCGGGCCGATAATATTAATGGTCCTTGGGAAGGCCGCCTGGCATTGCAGGATAAAGGTGTAGCACAAGGCGGATTGATCGATACGCCGGATGGAAAATGGTTTTCATTTCTTTTCCGTGATAACGGATCAGTAGGTCGTATTCCATACCTGGTGCCTGTAACATGGGAAGACGGCTGGCCTGTTTTGGGTGTAGATGGTAAAGTTCCCGAAACGCTGGATTTGCCGGCAAGCAAAGGTTTAATCCCCGGAATTGTAAACTCCGATGAATTCAATCGCAAGAAAAAGGATGCAGATCTACCGCTGGTTTGGCAGTGGAATCACAACCCGGTTAACGAGCTTTGGTCGGTGCGCGACAGAAAAGGTTATTTACGCCTGACCACCGGCCGTGTTGACGAAAGTTTTGTGTATGCCCGAAACACCCTTACTCAGCGAACTTTTGGCCCGGTAAGTTCGGCCAACACTTTAATGGATGCTTCGAATATGAAAGATGGCGATTTTGCCGGATTCTGCGCCTTGCAACGAAAGTATGGTCAGGTGGGAGTGAAGATGACTGGTGGAAAGAAATTCATTTGCATGATCAGCAACGAAACCGATACCCCGGTTGAAATGGAAAGTCTTCCGTTAACACAAAACGAAGTGTACTTTAAAATCGACTGCGATTTCCGCGACAGAAAAGATATTGCCCGGTTTTACTACAGTCTCGACGGAAAATCATGGACAGCAATTGGCGGTCCGCTAAAAATGGAATATACACTTATGGAACATTTTATGGGTTACCGTTTCGGGCTGTTTAACTACGCCACCAAAAGTACAGGCGGTTATGTCGATTTTGATTATTTCAGAATCAGCGACAAGATTTCAGAAATGGACTAAAAAGACAGAAATCTAATTATCAAACTAAATCAAAAACTTCAAACGATGAAATTAAAAACAGGCCTACTGATTGTTGTTGCACTATTTGCGATTCAGTTACAAGCCTTTTCACAAGATCCGAATTTCCATATTTACCTCTGTTTCGGACAATCGAATATGGAAGGAAATGCACGCCTGGAACACCAGGATTCACTAAATATTGATGATCGGTTTCAGGTTATGTCAGCGGTTGATTGTCCGGATTCAGGGCGTGAAAAAGGTCACTGGTACACAGCAGTGCCGCCACTTTGCCGGTGCCGTACAGGTTTAACTCCGGCCGATTATTTTGGCAGAACGCTGGTTGAAAATCTGCCAAAACATATTAAGGTTGGTGTAATTAATGTTGCCGTTGGCGGTTGCAAAATTGAATTGTTCGACAAGGAAAATTACGAATCGTATGTGGAAACTGCTCCCGGTTGGATGATCGGCATGCTCAAACCATACGATAATAATCCTTATGGCCGCCTGGTTGAAATGGCAAAACTGGCTCAGAAAGATGGTGTTATTAAAGGTATTTTGTTGCATCAGGGAGAGTCGAACACCGGCGATTCGTTATGGACGCAGAAAGTTAAAGGTGTATACGAAAACCTGGTTGCAGATCTTGGGCTTCAGGCTGAAAATGTGCCTTTGCTGGCCGGTGAGGTGGTTGGCGATGACCAGAATGGAGCCTGTGCCAGTATGAATAAAATTATTGCCACGCTGCCCGAAGTAATTTCCAATGCATATGTAATCCCGTCGGTTGGATGCCCGCAACGTGGCGACCGTCTGCACTTTACTGCCGAAGGTTACCGGATGCTGGGAAAACGCTATGGTTTACGAATGCTTTCGTTACTTGATTATAAAAACACTGCGCCAAAGGTTATCACAGGTGAGGGTGCTCCCCGTGCAAATGCCGGGCAACGGAATTTCGGAGGAACAATGCTTCCCGGAGGACAACGCCCGCCAAGACCTCCTCGTCCGGAGCCCGAAATAAAAACCGTTTCGCTGGATGAAATATCGATGAGCGACCCGTTTATTTTTCCTGATAAAACAACACAAACGTATTATTTAACCGGAACAGGTGGACGTCTTTATAAAAGTAAAGACCTGAAAATGTGGACAGGCCCGTATTCTATAATCGACCTCACAGGTACCTGGATGGATGGGCATTTTGTGGCTGCTGCCGAAATTCACCAGTTTGGCGATAAATATTACCTCGCCGGAACCTGGAACGACCACGGTAACCCGATTGAACATGTTGCGCGCCGATACACTGTGCCTACCAACCAAACGCAGCTTTTGGTGGCCGACTCACCCGAAGGCCCATACAAACCACTGGTTCAGGAATATGATTTTTGCCTTGGGCCACGCGACTGGGACATCATCGATGGAACGCTTTACGAAGAGAACGATACCGTTTACATGGTTTTTGTACACGAGTGGACACAACTGATTGACGGTACGATGGATTACATGCCGCTATCAACAGATTTGACGCACCGAACCGCAGAGCCTACCACAATGTTCAGGGCAAGCGAAGCTCCGTGGTCGAAAGAAATGAACAGCATTGGCGAAGCTACTTTTGGAATGAAAATGCCGGGCTGGGTTACCGACGGACCTCAGTTGTTTAAAACACAAACCGGAAAATTAGGGATGTTATGGTCGAGCTGGGGCGATACTCGCTATGCTCAGGGTATTGCTTACTCTGAATCGGGAAGCATAAAAGGCCCGTGGGTTCAGGAAGAAGATTCTTTTAAAGGCGATAACTCAGGTCACGGTATGATCTTTACCACTTTCGATGGCGAGCGGCTTTTTATCATTCACCATGCCGAAGAAAATGGCCCTCGTAAACCTCAGGTTTATAAAATCGACGACTCAGGAGATAAACTCATTCTGGGCAAACGATACAAACTGTAACTCAAATCAATAAACCAATAAAATAATCATGAGAAAATTATATATAACATTGGCTGCAATATTCCTTTGCAGCGTGGTTTCAGCCCAGTTTGCGGGCATTCAGCGTGGACAAAAACCTGAGCCTCTACCCGAAGGTTTTAAACCGGCTTCTACAAATACATTTTTGGCGCGTTATCCGGCGGTAAATGCCGAAACACGCGAGGCGATCTTTAAAGTGGTGGCACCTACTGCGCAAAAAGTGCAGGTGGATCTGGCCGGGAAAAAATACGACATGACCAAAGATACGAGCGGTGTTTGGACCTGCACGTCTGATCCGCAGGTGGTTGGTTTTCATTACTACGCAATATTGATTGACGGTGTGGCTGTGATGGACCGAAATAGCGAAGCATTTTTTGGAAGCAACTGGGAATCGTCGGGTATTGAAATTCCCGAAGGCCCCGAAGGTGATTACTACCGTTTCAACAAAGATATTCCGCACGGACAGGTTCGTTCCATTCATTACTGGTCGGATATCAATGGTTTGGAGCGCCACATCAATGTGTATGTTCCGGCAGAATACGAAGCCAATCCGAATAAAAAATACCCGGTTTTGTACCTCGTTCATGGCTGGGGCGAAGATGAAAACGGTTGGTCGGTACAAGGCCACATGGCCAATATTATGGACGGATTGATTGAAGCCGGAAAAGCAGAACCTATGATTGTGGTGATGCCAAGTGGCGATATTAAAACCAATTCCGATGTACGCGAAGCTTCAGGAAATGTAACTGAAATTTTTGCCAAAGATTTGGTACCATACATCGATAAAACCTTCCGTACAAAGACCGACCGGGAAAACCGTGCTATGGCCGGATTATCACGGGGTGGTTTCCAAACCACAATGACCGTATTCGCCAACATGGATATGTTTGCCTGGATGGGAACATTCAGCGGATTTTTTGTTCGTGGTGATGCTGTTGACGCTTTTAACGGTGTGTTTAAAGATGCCGATGCATTTAACTCAAAAATGAACCTCCTTTTCATAAGTACAGGTACCGAAGAACGTAACCCTAAAGATCAGGTACTCGAACTCAAAGAACACGGTATCGATAATATCGTATTTCACGAATCTCAGGGAACAGCTCACGAGTGGCTTACCTGGCGACGGGCATTGAACGAATTTGCACCGCTACTTTTCAAATAATTGAAACATTCAATACTCATAAAAATGTTGAACAAGAACAACAAATTCATAAAAAGAAGCCTGTTCGTCTTCGCGGGAATTATCGCCATTGGTCTGTTTATGGCCTTAAAACCTGCTGAAAATAAAACACCGGTTTCTAAAATGCCAATTTACCTGAATACGGCTTATTCGTTTGAAGAACGTGCCGCCGATCTGGTTTCGAGGCTGACACTGGAAGAAAAACAAAGCCTGCTTGGAAACAACATGGCACCCGTACCAAGATTGGGTGTAAAAGCCTATAACACATGGAGCGAGGCGCTGCACGGAGTGTTGGGATTTGCCGATCCCGGCGCCGGGATTCAGGGACCAACATCCTTTCCCAATAGCGTGGCACTGGGTTCTGCCTGGGATCCTGAACTCATTCAGCGCGAGGCTGAAGCTATTTCCGACGAAGCCCGGGCAATTAATGCCACCGGAACAAAAGGCCTTACTTATTGGTCGCCGGTGGTTGAGCCGATCCGCGATCCGCGATGGGGAAGAACAGGGGAATCGTATGGCGAAGATCCGTTTTTGGTATCTCAAATTTCCGCGGGTTTTGTACGCGGATTAATGGGGGATGACCCGAATTACCTGAAAACCGTACCAAGTGCCAAACATTATCTGGCCAATAACAGCGAATTCGACCGGCACGTAAGCAGCTCGGATATGGACAGCCGCGATATGCGCGAGTTTTACCTGGCGCCTTACAAAAAACTGATCGAAGAGGATGATCTGCCTTCCATTATGTCATCGTACAATGCGGTAAACGGAGTGCCAACTTCTGCAAGCCCGTATTATCTGGATACGATTGCCCGCAGAACCTACGGAATGAAAGGTTACATTACCGGCGACTGTGCTGCCATTGAAGACATTTATACCGGCCACTACTATGTTGAAACCGGGGAAGAGGCAACGGCACAGGGTTTAAAAGCCGGCGTTGATTCCGATTGTGGGAATGTATACCAGCGCAGTACCATCGATGCCTATAATCAGGGCCTGATTTCGATGGCCGATATCGACCGCGCACTGCTAAATATTTTTACGATAAGGATGAGAACCGGCGAGTTTGATCCGCCTGCACAGGTTCAGTATGCACTGTTCCCGCCAACAACCGTTAATTCGGAGGCGCACAGACAACTGGCAAAAGAAATTGCCACAAAAACTCCGGTGTTGATGAAGAACGATTTGTTGGCAGTTACCAACAGACAGGCGCTTCCATTGTTCCCAAAAGAGTTAAGCAAAATTGCCCTGATCGGGCCGCAGGCCGATGAAGTGGAACTTGGCCCGTATTCCGGACGACCGGAGGCCGATAATATGATCACTCCGCTAAAGGGAATTGAAAAATATCTGGAAGAAAAAGGATATGATACAGAAGTTGTGCACAGTTCAGGTGGAAATACTTTAAGTAAAAGCAACCTGCTTTATGTAGCCGATTTTGAATTATATAAAAGCAACGGTTCGGTAAGTAAACATGATGCCACAAAATATTCTGCTGCCTCAGAAGGAATAACCGTAGGTTCTGGAATGGGATCAACCGAACAGGTGAGAACCATCGATGATGGCTCGTGGACAGCTTACGAAAACATCGACCTGGCAGATGTCGACAGCATGGGAATTGTGGTGAATATTCCAACAGAAGGTGGAATTATTGAAGTGCGGGTGGGCTCACCCGACGGAAACCTGGTGGCTACATTAGAAGCTACCGTAGCTTCAGGAAAACGAGCCGGTGGTGTGTATGGCGGAGGAAGCCTGATGAAAATCAAGGTGAACAAACTGGGGGTAACCGAAACGCAAACTTTGTATTTCTGTTACTCGGCACCCAACGATGCTCCAATTGATGAAAAAACCATAGAAACGGCTAAAAATGCCGATGTGGCTGTGGTATTTGTTGGCACCGATGAAAAAACAGCTACTGAAGAGGCCGACCGTCTGACTTTGTTGCTTCCGGGTAACCAGGTTGATCTGATTAAAGCGGTGGCAGCCGTAAATCCGTATACCATCGTTGTTATGCAAACGCTGGGATGTGTGGAAGTGGAGGAATTTAAACACCTGCAAAACATTCCCGGAATTATTTGGGTAGGCTACAACGGACAGGCGCAGGGCGATGCCATTGCCAGTATTTTGTTTGGCGATGCCAATCCCGGAGGAAAACTAAACGCCACCTGGTACAAATCGCTGAACGATCTTCCGCCGATAACCGATTATACACTTCGTGGCGGAGCCAATAAAAATGGCCGTACATTGTGGTATTTCGATAAAGATGTTTCTTACGAATTTGGATACGGATTGTCGTATACCACGTTTGAATACAGCAATTTCAGAATCAGCAAAAATACAATCACTCCTGGTGATAAAATTACCATCAGCGTTGATGTGAAAAATACCGGAATTTACGATGGAGATGAAGTGGTACAGGTTTACATGACAACTCCTGAAAGTCCTGCAGAACTGGAGCGCCCGATTAAACGCCTGAAAGGATTTCAGCGTGTTACCATTCCGGTGGGGCAAACCAAAACTGTTGACATCGACATCAACTGTGCCGATCTTTGGTTTTGGGATTTGGAAGAAGACAGGATTACATATGATCAGGGAAAATATGTATTCGAAATAGGAACGTCTTCCAAAAATATTAAGGGAACTGTAAGTGCCACAATGAGTGGCAAAGCTACTCCTGAAATTAAAACAGTGGTTGCCGATTGTGGCACGGTTGTACTCCGAAAAGGAGAGACTGCACAAACCAGTGTTACCGCAGCTTTGACCGACGACAGTTTCATCGACATTTCGAAGGCTAAAGTGGTTTACAGCTCCAATAATCCGCTTGTTGCTGATGTTGACAAGAACGGAAAAGTAACAGCAACCGGAACAGGCGTTGCCACCATCTTCGCGCATGTTACCATCGATGGAAAAACAAAATCTGACGACTTTCCGGTAAAAGTAATGCCCGATCTGAAAGCGGCATCAATTAAGGTGAATAACAACCCGGTGAAAGGATTCAGCCCGGAAACGGCGCAATACAGTTTCCTGATGAAAAGCAGTTCCGATAAGGCTCCTGTGGTGGAGGCCTCGGCAAACGATGCGAATGTTGAAGTAAAGATTGAGCAGGCCGATGGCGTGCCGGGAACAGCATCCATTTCGCTGATCGATCACATCACTTTCGATAAAAATGAATACGCCGTGAATTTTGGTGTGGCCTCAGAAAGCGACGAATTTAAAGCTGCAGAATTGGGTAAACAGTGGAATATTGTGCGTGAGAATGCGGAAAACCTGAGCTTAACAAAACAAGCAGGATCACTGGTGATTACCAGCACCAAAGGGGGTATTGCCGGCGATAGTAACGATGCTGAAAACATTGTATTGCAAAGTGCCAACACCGATTGGACCATTGAAACAAAAATTGTTTGCTCGCGAAAACCTACAGGATTTTCGGAAAATGCAGGTTTGGTTGCCTACCAGGACGATGACAATTTTGTGAAGCTGGTGTACAAAGCCAGTTTTGGAAGAAGAGGATTTGTCCAGGGGGCGGGAGAGCAACCCGGTGCTGTTGAACTCTCGGTTGAATATGGCGGCGATGAAAAATCGGCAGTGAACATCAGCATGGCTGACATAATTAAAGACGACAATACATTGGTGTTGAAACTGGTTAAAAAAGGAGAAACCTACACCGCTTTGTGCTCTGCCGACGGAAAGAAATTCGAAGAAGTTGGAACGGCCAGTGTTGTGCTGAAAAATATTCAGGCCGGAATGCTGGCATGCGACGGCGTGATGCCTGCCCGCATGGTACGTTTCAGAAGATTTATGCAGCAAGACAACCAGCCAAAATCACCTTTTGATGTGGCTTTTGATTATTTCAAAATTGAAAACAGTGGATTAAAATAAGCACTTTTTATATACAAATTATGAAGAGAAGAAACCCGATATCAAAACTGTTACAACCGTTTGTTTTAGTAGTTGCCTGTTTTGGTCTTGGGTTTTCTTTTTCTTCTGATTTGAATGTTGAAAAAGAAACGGATAACATTTCGGTTACAGCCTTTGGCGATGGATTCATAACTGTTTCAGAAAATGGCGGTATCAACTGGATTTCAGGTGATGGAGAGATTGTACAGTCGAAAACCATTCAGGATGTAAAATTCAGCACTGTTGCTTCCAACGAGAGATATGTAGTTTCTGCGGGCAGTGATGGGACAATTTATTGTGTCGACGAGAATAAGGTTTTTAAACCAATTCGCTCGGGAACAGTCAAAAACGTTAATTGCCTGACTTTATTCAAAAACAAAGTTTTGGCAGGCTATAATTCAGGAGAATTACGAATCGGGTCTTTGGACCAAAAACTGGAATTTGCCAACGTGGAATTAACAGGAAACATTCTATCCTTATCATCAAATAAAACTTATTGCTACGGACTTACAAACCATGGCGAAATTTTTTATACCAGCAATGGAACAGAATGGAACGTAATCGATTTTAATGAAACGTACAAAGGGTATTACCAATCGTGCACGTTCAGTAAAATACTGCTTACCGAAAATCAAATTGCAGTGGTGGGTAAAAATACCGATGGGGAACCTGTTTTGTATTTTTCGTCGAAAGGAAGTGTTTGGACCGAACGCCCGTTGATATACACTGATGAGGAAGGTTTTAAAGCAAAACTAAATGAAGAACCCCGTGATATTTTTTACGATGCAATGCACGATCAATACCTCTTATTACTGCAGCAGGGAAGAGTAATGACCATCCCATCCTGCTCGCATTGTCATCAGCTTTATAAAATCACGGATGCCGAAATTCACGCGATTTCGGGAAATTACAAAAACATAATTCTTGCAGGCGAAAAGGATTACATAAAACTAATAAGTACTGAGTTTCTATGAGTTAGGAACGATGAAAACTGAACGTAAACGATAAATAATTGCCGGATAAATTCCATAGTAATAATAACTAAACATATACACAAATCGAAATACCTTTTTAATAAACAATACTCCATTTGATTATGAATTTTAAACGATCAACATCTCTGATTTTAATATTGTTCTCGCTGCTGGCGCTGGCATTTATTCCGCAAAGCCAAATAGCGAAGCAACCCATTTACCTCAACACGGCTTACTCGTTTAAAGAGCGGGCCATCGACCTTGTTTCGCGGATGACTCCCGAAGAAAAACAAAGTCAGTTGGGAAATACCATGCCACCAATTCCGCGGCTTGGCGTAAACCACTACGATGTGTGGGGCGAGGCGCTGCACGGAATTATGGGCCGAAACAACAACAGCGGAATGACAGCCACTTCGTTTCCAAACAGTGTAGCCGTGGGCTCAACCTGGGACCCGGAGCTGATTAAACGCGAAACAAAAGTAATTTCCGACGAAGCGCGTGGTTTTAACCACGACCTGATTTTTACGCTGACTTACTGGTCGCCGGTAATTGAACCGGCCCGTGATCCACGTTGGGGAAGAACCGCCGAAACGTTTGGTGAAGATCCGTTTCTGGTTTCTGAAATCGGAAAAGGATTTATTCAGGGCCTGATGGGCGACGACCCCACCTACCTGAAAACTGTCCCTTGCGGGAAACATTATTTTGCGAACAATACAGAGTTTAACCGGCATTCGGGCAGCTCGGATATGGACGACCGCGACATGCGCGAGTTTTACCTGCTTCCTTACCGGACGCTGATTCGGGATTACAATTTACCTTCGATAATGACCGCTTATGGCGCTGTTAACGGCGTTCCCATGTCGGCCAGTAAATATTTGGTGGATACGGTAGCGCGAAAAACCTACGGAATGGACGGATACGTTACCGGCGACTGCGGTGCAATCGACGATATCGTTCGCGGCCATCATTTTACGGATAGTTATGAAGAAGCAGCGGCGCTGGGTTTAAAAGCCGGGGTTGATACCGACTGCGGCGGAGTGTATCAAAACCATGCCTTGAATGCTTTGGAAAAAGGGATGCTTGCTCAGGCCGATATCGATAAAGCACTGATTAATATTTTTACCACCCGGATGCGTTTGGGCGAGTTCGACCCGGCAGAAATTGTACCCTACGCAGGTATAAAGCCGGATATTGTGAATGATCCTTCGCACAACGATCTGGCCATTGAAATAGCTACAAAAACACCGGTTCTGCTAAAAAATGAGGTAACGGTTAAACCTGCCGAAAAAGCATTGCCGCTTAATACCAAACACATCAAAAAAATTGCGGTATTGGGGCCACAGGCCGATAAAGTGGAACTGGGAGATTACTCGGGGCCAATTGAACCTCATTTGAGTATCTCGCCGCTTTTGGGAATTCAGAATTATATAAAAGAGCATAACCTCGACATTGAAGTTGTTTCTGCATCAACAGGAAATACGGATAGAAATACCGATTTTTTGACTATGAACAGTTTTTCCACCGTGCGTAACGGCGAAGTAGTGGCCGAATTCGATGCTACAAAATATGATGATTCGGCACCCGGATTAATTGTGGCAGCACGTTTTGGACGAACCTCAATTCGCGGTGTAAAAGATGGCGACTGGACAGCTTACGACAATGTGGATATTACCGATGTCGATTCCATCCGCTTTAACGTGGCAGCCTCCGGCAACGGCGGTTTGCTTGAAGTGCGTGTTAGCTCGGCAACCGGAAATATTCTGGCAACACAAAAAATTGAGGCCGTTCAGCAAAGCGGTGGATTCCGTGGATTTTCCCGTCCGCAAAATGTGGCAGTAAAAATCAATACGCTGGGAATTTCAGGGCCGCAAACGCTGGTACTGGTTTACCGCGAGGCCGAAAGTCCTGCAACTGATCAGGAAACACTTGAAATGGCTGCTACTGCCGATGTGGTGCTGGTTTTTGTGGGAACCGATCAAACTACCGGCCGCGAAGAGTCTGACCGTTTTGCCATTACATTACCCGGAAATCAGAATAAACTCATCGATGCTGTTGCTGCCGAAAATCCAAACACCATTGTGGTAATGCAAACCATGGGAATGGTAGAAGCGGAGCAGTTTAAAAACAACCCGAATATTCCCGCAATTGTCTGGACCGGCTACAACGGACAGGCACAGGGAACCGCGATGGCGCGCATTTTATTTGGCGATGTAAATCCCGGTGGAAAATTGAATGTTACCTGGCATAAATCGTTAAACGACCTGCCCGGATTTAACGATTACACCTTGCGTGGCGATGGCTCGAACGGAAGAACGTACTGGTATTTCGATAAACCGGTTTCGTATGAATTTGGTTACGGATTGTCGTACACCACTTTTGAATATAATCGCTTCAGTATCAGCAAAACAAGACTAACACCGCACGATAAGGTTACCGTAAGCGTTGATGTAAAAAATACTGGTGCAGTTGACGGCGACGAAGTGGTGCAGGTATATGTAAAAACACCCGACAGTCCGGCAGAATTGGAGCGTCCGATAAAACGTCTGAAAGGATTTAAACGCGTAACCATTCCGGCAGGGCAGACAAAACGTGTTTCGATTGATATCGATTGCGACGACCTATGGTTTTGGGATGCCGAAGCCGGTAAAATTACCTTCGACCAGGGACGTTATATTTTCGAAATCGGGGCATCATCGAAAGACATAAAAGCCGAACTGGAGACGATTATGAGCGGCGAGTACAAACCGGTGTTAACAACCGTAGTTGCTGAAAGCGACAAGGTGATACTGCGTCCCGGAAATCCAGCACAAACAAGTGTGACCGCTGCTATGTCGGACGATAGTTTTTACGATATTTCGAAAGCTGAAATTGAATACAAAAGCAATAATCCGGCGGTGGTAAGCGTGGATGAAAACGGCAAAGTAACTGCTACCGGAGTAGGTGTTGCATTGGTATTTGCTATTGTAACTGTTGATGGGGTAACCGAATCAAGCAGCTTTCCTGTTAAAGTAATGCCCGACCTCAACCCAAAATCAATTTTGGTAAACGGCAAGCCCATCGAAAGCTTCGATAAAGAAGTAAAAGCTTACAGTTATCTGCTGAAAGATAAAACCAAAGTGCCTGAACTAAAAGCAACGGCCGCCGGAAATGGAATTACTGTTGATATACAGCAGGCAAAACAAATTCCCGGAACTGCTGTGGTGAAGTTTATTGATAACATCACACTCGAAACCAACACGTACTATTTCAATTTTGATGTGGAAGCAGTTAGCGACGAGTTTAATGGTGCTGTTGGAAGTCAGTGGCAGTGGATCAGGGAAAATGCTGCAACACACAGCCTTTCGGCAAACGATGGCAGCCTTACCATTACCAGCGAAGTTGGCGATGTTTCGGAAGGTACCAACAATGCCAAAAACATTCTGCTGCAAAGCGCCAATAACGACTGGACAGCGGAAACAAAACTGACGGCTTCACGGATGCCTTCTCAACCTGCAAATGCAGGAATTCTGGCTTATCAGGACGATGATAATTTTGTGAAACTCATGTTCCGTGCAGTAATAAAAACCACACGGCAAAGAGAACCGCAACCCGGTACCATCGATTTGATGATGGAAGAAAACGGCATTGCAAAATCGCTGGCTTCTTTCAACCTGAAAAACGAAATCACAGGTGATCAGGCCTTGATACTTAAGCTCGATAAAAAAGGAAGTATTTACACTGCTTCGTACTCGTTGGATGGCGAGAATTTCGAAATCCTGGGTACAGCAGATCTGGCATTGGAAGACATAAAAACAGGTTTAATGGTAGGCGACGGAATTATTACCGGCTACATGAAAAGTACGTTCTGGTTTGATTCCGACACAACAAAACCGGATTCGCCGTTTGACGTGGCTTTCGATTATTTCCGAATTACAAACAGTGGACTAAAACAGTAAAACATAAACTTTCAACAAACAAATTATGATGTCTAAATTTTTAAACATATTCGTTATTCTTCTGATGGCCAGCGGAATTAGCTTCGCACAATCGTCATCAGAAGCAGTGGAGGATTTTAGGCCCTCTTCAGTAAATCAGCCCGGAAAGGAGTACCCCATGGTAAATTCCGAAGGACGGGTTCGTGTACAACTTTCGGCACCTGAGGCTGAAAAAGTTCAGCTTGATATTAGCGCAGTGAAATACGATTTGGTAAAAGACGAAAACGGTGTGTGGACCGGGGAATCGGCGCCACAGGACGTTGGTTTTCATTACTACCAGTTGTGGGTTGACGGAGCCGCGGTTCCCGATCCAAACAGCCTGTATTTTTACGGAGCCAGCCGTTGGGGAAGTGGTATTGAAATTCCTTCCGACGACCAGGATATTTTTGCTTTAAAAGATGTTCCTCATGGCGATTTACGCGAGGTGCACTACTATTCAAAATCGTCGGATAAAGTTCGTCGTGCCTACATTTACACGCCTCCCGGTTATGAAAAAGACCAGTCGAAAAGCTATCCGGTACTGTACCTGCAACACGGTATGGGCGAAAACGAAACCGGTTGGGGAAACCAGGGCCATGCCGGGCTGATCATGGATAATTTAATTGCTGAAGGGAAAGCGCTTCCGTTTATCATTGTAATGGAAAACAGCAGCGTAAATTTTGAAAGACCACGCGGGCCGCGACCTGAAAGAGGAGCAGAAGCCGATTCATCACAAACAAGGCGACGCGGGCCGATGGGCGGTTTTGATTTTTCTGCCGATTTCAAAAAAGTATTGCTTAACGATCTGATTCCTTATGTGGAAGCGAACTACCGCGTTATTGCCGACCCTGCCCACCGTGCCATGGCCGGCTTGTCAATGGGAGGTATGCAAACAAGGCTGATTACTTTGGCCAATTCAGAGGTTTTTACACAGGTTGGTATGTTTAGCGGCGGAAGCATAAGCCCTGAAGACGTTGAAAACTCACCTGCTTTTAAGGAGAATGTAAAACTGTTGTTTGTTAGCTATGGCAGCCACGAGCTCGATAACCGCAGAATGGGTTTTGGCGGCGATCCAAAAGCGAACACCGAAGCATTAAAAGCAGCCGGAATGAACACTCATTTTTATGTGTCGCCCGGAACTGCACACGAATGGCACTCCTGGCGTCGCAGCCTTTATCAGTTTGCTCAACTGGTATTTAAAAACTAAAACCATTTAAAACTTCAAAACTAAGTTTATGAAACGATATTCTTTTATTTTAACGGTATTGCTGGCCTTTTCTGCTGTATTTGCCATGGCGCAAACAACAGAACAAACAGTAGTTGAGGATTTCAAACCCTCTTCCGTAAATCAACCCGGAAAGGAATACCCGATGGTGAATTCCGAAGGACGGGTACGCGTTCAAATTTCTGCGCCTGAAGCTGAAAAAGTGCAACTTGATATCAGCGCTGTAAAATACGATTTGGTAAAAGATGAAAACGGAGTGTGGACCGGCGAATCGGCACCACAAGACGAAGGTTTTCACTACTACCAGCTTTGGGTTGACGGAGCCGCTGTTCCTGATCCAAACAGCTTGTATTTTTATGGAGCCAGCCGGTGGGGAAGTGGTATTGAAATTCCTGCTCACGACCAGGAGTTTTATGCCCTGAAAAATGTTCCGCATGGAGAAGTTCGTGAGCTACAGTATTTCTCTGAAAGCAACAATACCATGCGCAGGTGCTTTGTTTACACGCCTCCGGGTTACGACGAAAATCTTGAAAAACGCTATCCGGTGTTGTATCTGCAACATGGTGGTGGCGAAAACGAAACAGGCTGGTCAAGCCAGGGACACGCAGGTTTGATAATGGACAACCTGATTGCCGAAGGAAAAACCGTTCCGTTTATCATTGTTATGGACAACGGAAACTGGGCAATGCCAAGGCCTCCGCGTAACCGCGAAGGTGGCGAGCGCCCGCGCACATGGCCACCCGAAGGTTGGGCCGATGGTTTTATGAATACCTTGCTGAAAGATATTATTCCGATGATTGATGGAAAATACCGCACAATGGCTGATGCCGAACACCGTGCCATGGCCGGATTGTCGATGGGTGGAATGCAAACACGTGTGATAACGCTGGCCAACCCCGATGTGTTTTCGCATGTGGGAATGTTTAGCGGTGGCAGCATCACCATGGACGACATTGAGCAAAATCCTGATTTTAAGGAAAAAGTAAAACTGCTTTTCGTCAGCTACGGAAGTCGCGAAATCGAGAATCCGCGCCCAGGACCATGGGGAGATCCAAAGGAAAATACCGAAGCTCTTAAAAAAGCCGGTATGAACACCCATTTTTATGTGTCGCCCGAAACTGCCCACGAATGGCAAAGCTGGCGCCGCAGCCTTTATCAGTTTGCACCTTTATTATTCAAAAAATAATAAGAAACAAGTTTTGACTAACCCGGGGATTTATCCCCGGGGAAACAAGTTGCAAGAATATATGGGCTTTAGCCCAAATTGTCAGAAATTGAGGACTAAAGTCCGGGAATAGTGCAACTCAAGATCACCGGCATAAATGCCGGCGTTAGTCAACTCTAACAAACTTTCTCAGGATAGAGTAACCAGAAAACATCAATTTGGATATTGACAATTACTTCAATAAAAACTTATTATAACCATTTATGAAATACAAGATATTCAGTTTAATAATTGTGCTGGTAATGACAGGCAGCTTTTGCTTCGCACAAACCAGCCAGGTAGAGATAAAAGAAGATTTTAAACCTTCAGTTTTAAACCAGCCCGGAAAAGAATATCCCATGGTAAACTCGCAGGGTTATGCCCGTTTCCGAATTGAAGCGCCCGAAGCACAAAGTGTGGTGGTGAGCCTTGGTTTGGGCGGAACAAGAGGCGGAACTCCGCTTACAAAAAACGACGATGGCGTTTGGATGGGAACCACTGCCGGCCCAATGGACGAAGGTTTTCATTATTATCATGTTACCATCGATGGCGGTGTTTTTAACGATCCGGGTGCCTTGAACTACTACGGTTCAGTACGTTGGGAGAGCGGTATTGAAATTCCGGCACACGACCAGGATTTTTATGCGCTGAAAAATGTTCCTCACGGGCATGTTCAACAAGTGCTTTTTCCTTCGCCAAGTACAGAAACCTCTCGCAGGGCTTTTGTTTATACACCTCCGGGTTACGACAAAAATAAGTCGGAGCGCTACCCTGTATTGTATTTGCAACACGGCTGGGGCGAAGACGAAACAGCCTGGATGAACCAGGGACGCGCTAACCTTATTATGGATAACCTGATTGCCGAAGGTAAAATCGATCCGTTTATTATTGTGAATACCTATGGTATGACCAACGAAATTAAGTTTGGCGGTTTGCGCAATTTCGACATCACTCCGTTTCAAACCGTTTTGGTAGATGAGCTGATTCCATACGTTGACGAGCATTTCCGCACTATTCCTGATCAGGCGCACCGCGCTATGGCCGGCCTTTCGATGGGAGGTATGGAAACAAAAGATATCACCTTAAACAAACCGGAGGTGTTTTCGCATTATGCCCTGCTAAGTGGCGGTGTTTATGCACCTGAAGATCTTAAAGATCATTCTAACCTGAAACTGGTATTTATCAGCTGCGGTAGCAAAGAACGTCCGGATGGCGTTAAAAATGCAGTTGTGGCTTTAAAAGATGCCGGTTACAATGCGGTTTCTTATGTTTCCGAAGGTACTGCCCACGAGTTTCAAACCTGGCGCAGAAGCTTGTATCAACTGGCTCCGCTACTGTTTAAAGAATAGGTTATGAAGAATACATTCTTACTAATTGCGGCTTTATTTATCAGCGGAATTTGTGCCGCTCAGGATGTGGTTGAAGATTTTAAGCCATCATCGGTAAACCAGCCCGGCAAACAATTTCCTCAGGTGAATTCTGAGGGCCGGGTTCGTGCACAGATTTCAGCACCCGAAGCCAACAATGTGAGGCTCGATATTGGCGGCGTAAAAAATGAAATGGTAAAGGACGAAAACGGCGTGTGGACCGGTGAATCGGAACCTCAGGATGTTGGTTTTCACTACTACCAGTTAAATGTGGATGGTGCATCAGTTCCCGATCCGGGAACCAAATATTTTTATGGTGCCGGCCGCTGGGGAAGTGGTATTGAAATTCCGGCCGACGATAGTAATATTTATGCGCTGAAAGATGTGCCGCACGGTTTGGTTAGCGAACAAAACTATTTTTCAGAAATTACACAATCATTTCGTCGTTGTTTTGTTTATACGCCTGCCGAATACAACGATAATCCTGAAAAACGTTATCCGGTATTGTATCTTCAGCACGGAAGTTTTGAAGACGAAACCGGATGGCCCGGACAAGGACATGCCAACCGCATTTTGGATAACCTGATTGCAGCGAATAAGGCGGTACCGATGATTATTGTTATGGACAACGGTTATGCCTATAAGCCTCAAACTTCAGGGGGTGGTCGTCCGGCAATGGTTTTCGAAGAAGTGATGCTCAACGAAATCATTCCGATGATCGATAATCGCTTCCGAACCATTGCTGATGGGGAACACCGGGCTATTGCCGGTTTGTCGATGGGCGCCAACCAAACCATGCGGATTTGTATGAACAACCTTGATAAGTTTGCATATTACGGCGGTTTTAGCGGTACTTCAAACTACCCCAGTTCCGACGAAATTAATGTGGAAACTTTTTTAAACGGAGCCTTTAAAAAAGGGAAGTCTGTAAATGACCAGATAAAAGTTTTCTGGCTGGGTTTGGGAACCAAAGAACCCGAACCTTTTCCCGGCTCAGTTGGTGCTTTCCGCAACATGCTCGAAAAACAAGGCATTGATTATGTGTATTACGAATCGCCCGAAACTGCCCACGAGTGGCAAACCTGGCGGCGTAGTTTACATCAGTATGCACAGTTGCTTTTCAAATAAAAACTGAATAATGAACTATATACTCAATAAAACAGATTTCAGGCGAGCGAAGCTGTTGCTGGTGTTTTGTTTGCTGGCTGGTTTTGTTTCGGCACAAATGCCCGAATATGGCATTCCGGCACCTACCAATAACAACGCCAACCAGTGCCCGTGCATTATGCCCGATAACTCGGTGGTTTTTCAGGTAAAAGCGCCCAATGCCCAAAAAGTGCAAATCGACCTTGGTAAAAAGTACGACATGGAAAAAGGTGCGGATGGAATATGGACGGTTCAAACCGAGCCTATTGTTCCCGGCTTTCATTATTACTTTTTGGTGATTGATGATGTGCCGGTTGCCGATCCGGCGAGCCAGTCGTTTTACGGAACCGGAAAAATGACCAGCGCCATTGAAATTCCTGAAAAAGGAGTTGATTTTTATGAAATTAAAGATGTTCCGCACGGCGCTTTAAGTTCGAAATACTATTATTCGGAATACACCAAAAGCTGGAGGCACCTGTTTGTTTATACGCCTCCGGGTTACGATAATAATACCCGCGAAAAATATCCGGTGGTTTATATTCAGCACGGTGGTGGCGAAGATGAAACCGGCTGGGCTGTGCAGGGAAAAACCGACATTATACTGGATAACCTGATTGCCGAAGGAAAAGCCAAACCAATGATCGTGGTAATTTCCAACGGAAATGTTAGGGCACCCGGTGGAGGTTTTGGTGGCTACAGCAGTAAGGGAATGGCTCCTTTCAAAGAAGAAATGACGAAAAATATTGTTCCGTTTATCGATGAGAATTACCGCACACTGACGGATGCTAAAAATCGTGCCATTTGCGGACTCTCGATGGGAGGCGGGCAATCATTTTATGTGGGCCTCGAAAGCCCTGAATTTTTTGGCTCTGTTGGTGTATTTAGTTCCGGGCTGTTTGGTGGAATCAGAACTTCGGGAAGTGGTTTTGATGCCGAAAAAGAAATTCCGGGACTTTTATCAGAGTCCGAAAAATTCAATAAGAACCTGGATTTATTCTATATTTCGTGTGGCGAGCAGGACATGCGTATTGAGCATACCAAAAAAGCGGTAAAAACTATGCGCGAAAACGGACTGGATGTGGAGTTCAATTCTTTTCCCGGCGACCATGAATGGCAGGTTTGGCGAAAGTCATTACACGATTTTGCATCAAGAGTATTTCAGTAAAAAACTAAAATCTAAATTATGAAACGAATAAAGAATCTACTACTAATTTTTGTTGCTTCATTGTTTGTGTGCCCGTTAGTTTCACAAGCACAGCAGGCCAATGTTAATCTCGATTATAATCCGCAGAAGGACACCAAAGGACTGATTCCTTTTAGTGCGCCTTTAAATTCGCCCGAAGTGCACGACGACCATACGGTAACTTTTCGCTTAAAAGCACCCGAAGCCAAGGTGGTTACAATTACCGATGGAACGATTCTTACCGCGCTTGGCAGAGGTCGTGAGCCACTTCCGCTAGTAAAAGGAGAAGATGGAATTTGGTCGGTAACCGTGGGACCTTTTAAACCCGATATGTATGCTTATCATTTTAATGTTGACGGCATGCAAATTTGCGATCCGAGCAATACAATGGCTGCTTTTACGGCCATGCCGCCTTACAGTCAGTTGATTGTGCACGGTGACGGCCCGGCGTATTACGATGCCAAAAACGTACCTCACGGAAACGTTACGCGTCACATTTATCATTCGGATGTTACCAACGGCGAGCGCGAAATGTATGTGTATACACCTCCGGGTTATGATGCATCTAAAAAATATCCGGTGCTTTATCTTGTGGGGGGTAGCGGCGAATTGCCATCAAACTGGATTTACGACGGACGTGCCAACCTGATTTTGGATAATCTACTGGCCGAAGGAAAAGCGGAACCGATGATCATTGCCATTCCGAACAACCAGGTGATTCACCGGAATCATCCACAGCATACCGAACTCACTTTCGATATTTTTGAAAAAGAACTGCGTAACCATGTTATCCCATTGGTTGACGCAAGTTACAGCACCATTCAAAATCCAAAAGGACGTGCCATTTCAGGTTTGTCGATGGGTGGACGACACAGTATGTTTATCGGTTTTCGTTCGCTCGATTTGTTTGCGAATTTTGGAATCCTTAGCGCTGGTGACGCAACTGCCGAAACTACACTTTCGCACTTTCTGAATGATCCGAAGGTAAACGACAAAGTAGATTATCTTTTTATCGGACAAGGAACGGAAGAAGCCAAAGGATTTTTTAGCCGGCGGGTTGATGGATTGTGTAAGGCACTTGACAATCACAACATCGAATACGAATATTATGTGGGCGGCAGTGGTGGTCACGATTGGTCAACCTGGCGTCATTTGTTGTATTACAGGTTTCTGCCAAATCTCTGGAAATAGCGAAAAAATAATAATTACCCTTCGACTACGCTCAGGGTGACAGTCAGACTGAGCGTAGTCGAAGTCTGATAATACAAACTAAAAGACTGAAATTTAATAGCTATCAATAATGAAAAAAACATTCTATTTAATTGCATTCGCAATCATTGTTTTAACGAATGCTTGTTCTCAGCTTCCGCCCGAGCAGGTAAAAGTTGAACAGGGAATTGTAGAAGGAACCATCGAAGATGGGCTTCGGGTTTTTAAAGGCGTGCCGTTTGCAGCGCCTCCGGTAGGTGATTTGCGTTGGAAAGCACCACAACCTGCAGAAAAGTGGGAGGGAGTAAAAGAAACCAAAGAATTTGGGCCTTCTCCTATGCAAGGGGGTAATCCTCCTGCTGGAATAAGCGAGGACTGTTTGTACCTGAACATCTGGACTCCGGCAATGTCGGCCGAAGAAAAACTGCCTGTGCTGGTGTGGATTTACGGCGGAGGTTTTAGCGGCGGCGCAACTTCGTACTACGATGGAACCATATTGGCAAAAGAGGGAGTTGTTTTGGTAAGTGTTGCATACCGCGTAAATCAGTTTGGCTTTTTGGCGCACCCCGAATTGAGTGCCGAAAGCCCAAATCATGTTTCTGGAAACTACGGAATTCTCGACCAGATTGCCGGTTTGCAATGGATACAGGATAACATTGCCGCTTTTGGTGGCGATCCTTCGAAAGTTACCATCTTTGGCGAATCAGCCGGAGGTATTTCTGTAAGTATGTTGTGTGCCTCGCCTTTGGGAAAAGGTCTTTTTAGCGGAGCCATTTCGCAAAGTGGAGGTTCGTTTGGGCCAACCCGTCCAAGAACTTTCCCGGGCGAAAACATGAAAACACTGGAAAAGGCAGAAGCCGATGGCGTGGAGTACATGCAAAAAGCAGGCGTTTCCAGTTTGGCCGAACTTCGTGCTTTGGATGCCGACGAAGTGCCAAGTGGTTTCGGAATGGCCGGAGGTTGGCCAATTGTTGATGGTTATGTAATCCCCGACGATCAGTATAAACTTTACGAAGAAGGAAAATACAACGATGTGCCTGTGCTTATCGGGTACAATTCGGATGAGGGAGCAAGTTTCTCGCGCGAAAAAGATCCCGAACAATATTATGCCGGGGTAAGAGCACGATACGGAAAATTTGCCGACAAACTGATTGAAGCTTATCCGGCAGGTGAAAACACGGTTCCTAAAACCGCACGCGACCTGTCGCGCGATGCCGCTTTTGGCTGGCATACCTGGAGTTGGGCGCGTTTGCAATCGGAAACCGGACAATCGGATGTGTATTTGTACTATTTCGATCAGCACCCCGATTATCCTGAAGATTCGCCTCGTTACGGTTATGGTTCGCCACATGGGCAGGATGTTGCCTTTGTGTTTGGACTGAAGCCCGAAGATAAACATGAGAATGAGTCAGACCTTGCACTTTCGGAAGTAATGGTTGATTACTGGACCAACTTTGCAAAATATGGCGATCCCAATGGTGAAGGAGTTCCGGAATGGCCGGTTTTCAGCAACGAAAATCCGGATGTGATGTACTTAAAAGGGGCAACACCATTTGTGGGTGAGGTGCCAAGTGCAGCGTCGTTAGAGGTGCTCAACGAGTACTTTGAGTGGCGACGTTCGCCCGAAGGCGAAGAATGGGTAAATAGCCTGGAATAATTATAGAAGTATAAATTATAAATCAGAATTAAAATGAAGAAAATACACCGAGTTTTATTTTTACTAATTGCATTGGCGGCAGTGTTTGCCAATCAGCTTACAGCACAGGAAAGTGCTTCGCGAGTGGTTGAAGACGGCGGAACCGGCGAATACAAAGCCATTATGATTTCTGAGCCTTCGTTGGCTACACACACTGTTTTCCGTCCACAGGATTTAAGCGTTTTTGGCAAGAAAAGCAAATTGCCTGTTATTGCCTGGGGAAACGGAGCTTGTGCCAACTCGCCCTGGGAACATGTTAACTTTCTGAACGAAGTAGCGTCGCACGGATTTTTAGTGATTGCCATTGGCCCTATGCCGGCAGAAGGAGAGCGTGGCGGTGGCCGTTCGCAATCGTCGCAATTAACCGATGCCATTGATTGGGCTATCGCGCAAAACAGCGACAAAAACAGTCCGTATTACAAAAAAGTAGATGTGGAAAACATCGCCGTAAGCGGAATGTCGTGTGGAGGGCTGCAAACCCTTGAAATGGCACCCGACCCACGTGTAACAACTGTGGTGGTGTGCAACAGCGGTGTTTTACCAACTCCGGGCGGAGGTATGCCGGGAATGCCGGCTTTGGTAAAAGACGACCTGAAAAAGTTACATACGCCTACGCTCTACCTTTTGGGAGGCGAAACGGATATTGCCTACAATAACGGAATGGACGACTACAAACGTATAAACCATGTGCCGGTATATGTGGCAAATTTGGATGTGGGCCATGGCGGAACCTATCGTGAGCCACATGGCGGCGAATTTGCAAAAGTGGCAACCGCCTGGTACCAGTGGCAGATGAAAGGCGACAAAGAAGCATCAAAAATGTTTGTAGGCGACGACTGCGAGTTGTGTAACGATCCTGACTGGAAATTTGAATTCAAAAATTAATAGGCTACTGAAATGTCCTGGTAAATAAATTACTCATGTTTCACTGTATGTTGAATTCCAGTAAGTTGAGCTTGCTTCTTTTTGACATTTTTGCCAATTAATATCTAAAATGGTAATTAGAATGTCTAAAATGGGAAATAAAAGTAAGTGATCATGGGTAATTTTAAATTTGTAAATGGTGTCGGTTTCTGTGGGCTTTTATTTCGTAATAAAGACGAAGCCCGGTGGGGCCTTTAAATTTTTTTTAAACTGCATTAAACCTAATTATATGAATAAAATAAGCATTATCTCGCTGTTTCTGATTTTTAGTTTTTCCCAATTGAAAGCACAAATTCAGGAGGTCTCAAGTCCTGACGGAAAACTGAATGTTTCTGTGAACATTGAAAACGGATTGCCGGTATACAGTGTTACTTTAAATGGAAAGAATTTCATTGAATCATCGCCTCTTGGAATTGAAACCAATATTGGCGATTTCAGCAAGGACTTGACCCTGGCAGAAAACATCGAAAGAAATGAGGTAAAAGATTCGTACGAACTTCGAAACATAAAAAAAAGCAAGGTAGACTATCAGGCAAACGAAGCTGTTTTTTCTTTCCAAAAGGGTAACCGGCCTGTTATGGATATCATTTTCAGGGTGAGTAACAACAATATTGCATTTCGTTACAAGGTTCATCAGCGAAGAGATACCCGTTCGTGTGTGGTAAATAACGAATCAACAGGTTTTGTTTTTCCGGAGGGAACAACAACCTTTATGTGTCCGCAGATGAAGCCTATGACCGGTTTTGCCCGCACTGCCCCGAGCTACGAAACCGATTATACGCTTGACGACGAAATGGGAAAAAATGGCTGGGGATTTGGCTACACCTTCCCGTGTTTGTTTAAGGTGAACGATGCCGGTTGGGTGTTGATATCTGAAACAGGAGTTGATAGCCGTTATTGTGCCAGCCGACTGGTGGGAAACGAAGACAAATCTTATTCAATAGCCTACCCGCTGGCTGAAGAGAATAATGGCAACGGTACAAACACTGCCGGAATTCCTTTGCCGGGATTTACTCCATGGCGAACCATTACCGTGGGCGAAACACTGGCTCCGATTGTTGAAACAACGATTCCTTTTGATGTTGTGGAGCCACTTTACGAAGCTTCTCAAGAATACAAATATGGAAGCGGCAGTTGGAGCTGGATCATAAAAATGGACGGTGCTACAACTTTTGACGTTCAAAAAGAATACATTGATTTTAGCGCAGCCATGGGATTTGAAACCGTTTTGGTGGATGCATTGTGGGATACACAGATTGGCCGCGATAAAATTGAGGAACTGGCACAGTACGCTGCCTCTAAAGACGTTGCCTTGTATTTGTGGTACAACTCAAACGGTTACTGGAACGATGCTCCTCAGGGACCACGCGGTATTATGGACAATCCCATAAATCGCCGCAAAGAAATGGCCTGGATGCAAAGTATTGGAATTCGTGGTATAAAAGTCGATTTTTTTGGTGGCGACAAACAGGTAACCATGAAGGTGTACGAAGACATTTTATACGATGCCAATGACTACGGGCTGTTGGTCGTTTTTCATGGTTGTACTCTACCACGTGGCTGGGAACGCATGTTTCCGAACTTTGCCTCTGCCGAAGCTGTTCGTGCCAGCGAAAACCTGCATTTCGGTCAACGAAGCTGCGACCTTGAAGCGTTAAACGGCTGTTTGCATCCCTTTATCCGTAATGCTGTTGGTAGCATGGATTTTGGCGGAAGCGCCCTCAACGAGTTTTACAATGCGAACAATACGCCGGGAAGAGGAACGAAACGACTGACTTCAGATGTTTATGCTCTGGCAACAGCTGTTTTGTTTCAAAGTGCAGTGCAGCATTTTGCATTGGCGCCCAACAACCTTACTGATGCCCCTGCATGGGCCATCGATTTTTTGAAAGAAGTACCCACTACCTGGGACGATGTACGTTTTATCGACGGTTATCCCGGAAAATATGTTGTACTGGCGCGCAGGCACGGTGATACCTGGTATGTGGCTGGTATTAACGCACAGAAAGAACCCCTGGAGTTAACTGTAAAACTGCCAATGATAGCTGCCGGAAGCAGCTGCAGGATATATAGCGACGATGCCGGTTTGAGCGGTAAACTTGAAACTATCGAACTTAACAGGAATCAGGAGATTAAATTGTCGATTCCGGAAAATGGCGGAGCATTAATCGTGAACTAAAAAGCGGAAAAGCTAAAAAAGATAAGTAAAGTTAATGATGAAGCTATTGACAATCCTTCTTGCTTGCTTTTTGATCAGCACAGGTATTTATGCCGAAAATGGTCACAATTTATGGTTGAGGGCAAAGAGCTCAGTACCGGTGGAAGTAACGTGTGCAAAAAAATCACCTACCATTGATATTGCCATAAACGAACTTAAAAATGGCTGGCAAGGTAAAACCGGACAAACAATTGAGCTGAAGGTTATAAAAGATAAGCTATTAAAGGAAGATGGTTTTCGATTAAGTAAGGATGGCATTCAGGCAACAACTGATGCCGGACTTTTATACGGAGCTTATGAAATGTTGCGCCGGCAATACACCGGGCAGGAAATCAGAAATGAACTGATAAATCCTGACTATAACCTTCGCATGCTCAATCATTGGGATAATCTGAACGGAAGCGTTGAAAGAGGTTATGCCGGCCGTTCCATTTTCTGGCACGGAATCGATTCTTTGCAAGTAACCTCAGGAGATTTAAAGCTTTGGAAGGAGTATGCCCGCACCAATGCTTCGGTTGGTATTAACGGAACGGTACTGAACAATGTAAATGCTTCGCCATCAGTTTTAACTACACCTGTTTTGGAGCGTGCAAAAGCTGTTGCCGATGAACTCCGACCTTACGGTATTAAAACTTATCTGGCCGTTAATTTTGCTTCTCCCGAGGTGATTGGAGGCCTGGAAACGGCCGATCCTCTTGATCCGGAGGTGAAAGCCTGGTGGAACGAAAAAGTAAAGGAAATATATGATTTGATTCCCGATTTTGGTGGTTTCCTGGTAAAGGCAAACAGCGAAGGACAGCCAGGGCCACAAAACTTTGGGCGCACTCACGCCGATGGTGCAAATATGATGGCTGAAGCACTTGAACCGTACAACGGCATTGTAATGTGGCGTGCCTTTGTTTATGATCCATCGGATGAAGACCGTGCCAAACAAGCGTACAATGAATTTATGCCACTGGATGGACAATTTCATGACAATGTGATCATTCAGGTAAAAAACGGTCCTATCGATTTTCAGCCACGCGAACCGTTTAGCCCCTTATTTGGTGCTATGAAAAAGACAACTGTAATGCCCGAATTGCAGATTACAATGGAATATTTGGGACAGTCGGTGCACCTGGTTTTTCTGGGAACCATGTGGGAGGAGTTTCTAAAAAGCGAAACCTGGCAAGAAGGTGCAGGTAGCACGGTGGCGCGATGTACTGATGGAAGTATATTTAATCAGAAATACAGTGCCATTGCAGGTGTTGCCAACATCGGACTCGATGACAACTGGTGCGGGCACGACTTTGCTCAGGCCAACTGGTACGCGTTCGGAAGACAGGCCTGGGATCATTCTATAAGCAGCGCTCAAATTGCTGAGGAATGGATAAAATTAACCTTTGGCCCGGATAGTTTTAACGACAAAGAAATCACACCGGAAATTGAATGGAACCTGGCGTTTGTGGAACCGGTTAAAAACATGATGCTTGAAAGCCGCGAAGCAACTGTTAATTATATGATGCCCCTGGGACTGCATCATATTTTTTCGGCACATGCACATTATGGACCGGGCCCCTGGTGGGCCCCTCCGGGAATGCGAAAAGACTGGACTCCACCATATTATCACCAGGCCGATTCCCTTGGAATTGGATTTGATCGAACAGCTGCAGGCAGCAATGCAATTAGTCAGTACCACGAACCATTGGCCACTCAGCTCAGCAATGTCAATGTGTGTCCCGAATCGCTTTTACTTTGGTTTCATCATTTACCGTGGGATTACCAAATGAAAAACGGACGTAGTTTATGGGATGAGATGTGTTACCGCTATGATGCCGGAGTAAAACAAGTGCGGAATTTTCAACAGGTTTGGGACAGGACCGAGCGTTTTGTCGATCCGGAACGTTTTGCAGCCGTTCAGCATAAACTTACCGAACAAAGTATGAACGCACTGGAATGGAAAGATGCCTGTTTGCTGTATTTTCAGCAGTTTAGTAAACTGCCGATACCGTATGAACTGGAGCGTCCGATGCATACTATGGATGAATTACTGAAACGTGACCGACAACGGGTTAGAGCAAGTCAGTAATCGGCTCAAACAACAATTAAAGAATTTGGTAAACCAACAACCTAATTAAACAATTATGACAAAAATAGTGAGGTGTAAAAAGTGCATATCCGTTAGAAAAAAAGTTATATATGGATTTTTTGCTTTGTTTCTGCTTGGCAGTTCACTTCCGGTATTAGGGCAGGCGCTAAAGGTGAACGAGCTGGAATATTTCGAGAAAACAGGTGTGAATGTCCTGGTTTTTAGCAGTGAATACAACGGAATGTTCTTTGATGAAAAAACGGCAGCTGTTGAAATTATACATCATGGAGTGCGTACTTCTACCGGTGGGGCGGTGCGACTTCAAAACACACCCGAACAATGGGATTTGGTACCCAAACTAATCGATCGGAAAGTTGATCGTGAAAACAACACGATTGAGGTAACCATGCGTTACGAGGAGCTTGATTTCGATTCGAGATTACTGGTTTCTTCAAAAGACAAAGGCGTGGAAATTAGTGTTTTTCTCGATGAACCACTTCCTGAAAAATTGCACGGGAAGGCCGGATTTAATCTCGAATTTCTGCCATCAGCTTATTTCGAGAAAATGTATCTAATGGATGGCAAGCCGGGTTCTTTCCCTCGCTATCCGTCGAGCAATACAAAAATTGCGCCCGGAGCAGAGAAAATTGAACAGTTTGGTGGGCACACAACTTTCGACAACCGGGGTAAAGACGAGTTTATAGTTCCTTTTCCATTGGCCACCGGAAAAACCCTGGTTTTAGCACCTGAAGATCCGGAACATTTGATTAGAGTATCGAGTTCAGAAGCCGATCTGATGCTGTTCGATGGACGAAATGTAGCACAAAACGGTTGGTTTATTGTGCGCAGTTTATTGCCTGTAAATAAATCCGGAAAAGTACTGACATGGTACCTCGAGCCCAATGCCATAGCAGGATGGAAACGGCAACCGGTGATTGGATTTTCGCAGGTGGGTTATGTGCCCGATCAGAAAAAAGTGGCTGTAATTGAACTGGATAAAAATGATACCCCCCGGAAAGTTGCTTCCGTATTGCAGGTAACAGAAACAGGTGAATATGTTGAAAAATTGAAGGGAGAAGTAAATGTATGGGGCGATTATCTCCGTTACAATTACGCTAAGTTCGATTTTAGTGAAATAAAAGATCCGGGAATTTATTGCATAAAATACGGCGATCAGCTAAGCAATACTTTTGCCATCGGCCCTGATGTGTACAACACGGTTTGGCATCCTACTTTAGATGTTTGGTTTCCGGTGCAAATGGACCACATGGAGGTAAACGAAGCTTACCGCACCTGGCATGGCGAACCTTATAAAGACGATTGTTTACAGGCTCCGGTGAACTGGCAGCACTTCGACGGTTACCGTCAGGGACCAACCACCGATACGAAATACAAACCGTTGGAACGCATTCCGAATATGGCCGTTGGCGGTTGGTTTGATGCAGGCGATTTCGACATTCAAACCGGTTCGCACAATAGCGTTATTTCCAGCTTTGTTGAACTTTGGGAAGAATTTAAAGTTGATCGCGATGAAACTTACATCGACCAGGAAACCCGTTACGTTGATATCCATCGCCCGGATGGACAACCTGATATTCTTCAGCAGATTGAACATGGAGTATTAAACCTGGTTGCTCAGGTTGAAAACATTGGTCACCCGGTGCGCGGAATTATTGTTCCAAACCTGCACCAGTATCACCATTTGGGAGATGCAATGACCGAAACCGACAACCTGCCGTACAATCCTGAACTCAAGCCATACGAAACCGACGGCGTTTCGAGTGGAACTCTGGATGACCGATGGGCTTTTACCAACCGAAGCTCCTTTCTTGATTATCAAACCGCAGCTACACTTGCAGCAGCCAGCCGGGCGCTAAGAGGCTATAATGAAGAACTGGCTGAAAAGAGTTTGAAATATGCCCAAAAACTGCTTGAAGAAGCTGATGAGGCGGTCAAAAATGCAAGCGGAGATTCCGATCAGCCCTGGATGCGAAGAATGCGTGTTGGAGCTGATTTGACCACCGTACTCCAATTGTACATCACCACAAAGGAGCAGAAATACATCGATCGTTTCGAGGAAACTATCTGGACCGTTCTTGATCAATCGGATCGTGGGTCTGATTTTGGCCAGATGTTTTTTTCCAGCCGCAGTCTGAATCCCGCTCTGCAAGCCATACCTTATATGGATGCAGCTTATAAGGCAAAACTGAAAACATATATCGAAAAGTACCGCGAGTCAATTACAAAAATGGAAGAAAACAATCCTTACGGCCTGCCAGTATCGCGTAGCGGCTGGGGGGGAAGCGGAATGGTTGTTAACGCTGCCATTACCAATTACTATGCCCACAAAGCTTTTCCGGATATCATTGACAAGGAACAGGTTTTTAAAGGGGTGAATTTTATTTTTGGTTGCCATCCGTATTCCAACCTTTCGTTTGTAAATGCAGTTGGAACAAAATCGAAGAAAGTGGCTTACGGAAATAACAGGGCCGACTTTACTACCATTGCCGGAGGTTTAGTTCCCGGATTAATGTTGCTCAAACCCGATTTTCTGGAGAATAAAGATGATTGGCCGTTCCTGTGGGGCGAGAATGAGGTAACTATCGGAGGATCGGCAGAGTACATTGTGCTTGCGAATGCCATTCTTGATCTTGTAAACGAATAGAAAAAAAGAAATGAATAATATCAAATTATTTTTTGCTCTGGGATTTATCTTGACCCTGTTTACCGTGAATTCCGGTGCTCAAAATCCAATTATCCGCGATCAGTTTTCGGCCGATCCAACGGCACGTGTAATAAACGGGAAAGTGTATGTTTTTCCTTCACACGATATTCCTACTCCGCCCGACAAAAACCTGCGCGAGAACTGGTTTTGTATGCCCGATTACCATGTGTTTTCATCAGAAAACCTAAGCGATTGGACCGACCATGGTGTAATTGTAATTCAGAATAAAGTGCCATGGGTTGATTCTACATCATACAGCATGTGGGCACCCGATTGTATTGAAAAAAACGGGAAATATTATTTCTACTTTCCGGCCAATAAAAATGTGGCGGGTCCAAATGGCCGAAAAGGTTTTGGAATTGGAGTAGCCATTGCCGATAAACCGGAAGGGCCATACGTTCCGCAGGAAAATGCAATTGAAGGTGTTTTTGGTATCGATCCGAATATTCTGATCGATAAAGACGGACAGGCTTATTTGTATTATTCGATGCGGCATATTTTTGTGGCAAAGCTTAAGGACAATATGACGGAGCTGGCTTCGGAGCCGGTGGCGATTGCCAATTTGCCCGAAAAAGGACTAAAAGAAGGCCCCTTTGTTTTTGAACGAAAAGGAAAGTATTACCTCACATTTCCGCACGTTGAGAACAACACCGAACGCCTTGAGTATGCCATGGGAGACAGCCCGATGGGGCCGTATACAATGACCGGCGTTATTATGGATGAATCAGAAACGGGTTGCTGGACGAATCATCATTCAATGATTGACTACAAGGGACAGTGGTACTTATTTTATCATCATAACGATTATTCTCCCAAATTCGACAAAAACCGATCGGTGTGTATCGACAGCCTGTTTTTTAATGCTGATGGAACCATTAAAAAAGTCATTCCAACAAAACGGGGTGTTGGCCTTTCTTCTGCCGGCAGCCCGATTCAAATAGACCGGTATTCTGCCATTGGCGAAGGTGCAACAGTGGAATTTATCGACAGTTTGAATACCTTTGAGGGATGGAAAACAGTTTTCGACGGTAGTAATGCCTGGGTGAAGTACAATGCTGTTGAGTTCAGTAAAAAAGTAAAAACGCTTGAGTTGAAGGTTTTAGCTGAATCAGGAGGAAGAATCGAGGTGCGTTCAGAAAAATTGGATGGACCTCTTGTTGCTAAAGTCGAAATTCCCAAAACAACAGGCTGGAAAACGATAGATGCCAAAACACTAAAAATTGAACCCGGAATACACAATGTGGTGGTGTCATCGGTAAACGATGCACCGGTTGAAATTGACTGGATCCGTTTTAAGTAAGCGCGCAGCTCAAAAAATCGGAGAGTAGTTATTGATATAAAAAACTTAAACGATGAACAAACAAAAGCGAAACCTGACTTACGCCTTAATTTTATTTGTGGTTTTAATCTCATGCACACCGGTCGGAACTCCGCCTTTAAAGCTGTGGTACGATAAACCTGCGGAAAAATGGGTGGAAGCGCTGCCTGTTGGAAATGGCAGACTTGGAGCCATGGTTTTTGGCAATCCTGTGCATGAAATTATTCAGTTGAATGAGAACACTTTATGGTCGGGAAGTCCGAACCGGAACGATAATCCGGATGCAATGGAAGCTTTGCCGGAAGTTCGGAGGCTGATTTTTGAAGGAGAATACGCAAAGGCCAGGGAATTGGTGGATCAGAAAATGATTACCAAAAAATCGCACGGCATGTCGTATCAAACAGCCGGAAACCTGAAGCTGACTTTTCCCGGACATGAAAACTACAGCGACTATTATCGCGAGCTTGATTTGAATAGCGCGTTGGTTCGTTCATCGTATAAAGTTGGTGAGGTAAGCTACGAAAGCACCGTGTTTTCATCATTTCCCGATCAGGTGATTGTGGTTAACATTACAGCAGACAAACCCGGATCGCTGGACTTTTCTGTTGCCTTCGACCGACCATCAAATGTTACTGTAGAATCCAATAACGATGAACTCATTATGAGGGGTGTCAGCAGCGATCACGAGGGAGTTAAAGGTGCAGTTGAGTTCGATGTGAAAGCAAAAATTGTAACCTCCGGCGGGGATGTATCGGCTCAAAAGGAGTTGCTCGAAATCAAGGATGCAAATGAGGCCACCATATATATTTCGATGGCCACTAATTTTAACCGTTACGATGATTTGACAGCTGATGCCGGAAAAAGGGTGGATACTTATCTTGAGAATGCACTTCAAAAGAAATACGATAGAATTTTAAAGGATCATATTGCCGACTATCAAACGTATTTTAACCGGGTGAAACTGGATCTGGGTGAAACTGATTCCATACTAAATCCAACCGATGTAAGGGTAGCAGACTTTGCAAGTGGTAACGACCCGCAGCTGGTTGCACTGTATTTTCAGTTCGGTCGTTATTTGCTTATTTCTTCTTCGCGCCCCGGTGGTCAGCCGGCCAACCTTCAGGGAATATGGGCCGATCAGTTATTTCCGGCGTGGGACAGTAAATATACCGTGAATATCAATACTGAAATGAATTACTGGCCTTCGGAAATTACGAACCTTACCGAAATGAATGAGCCGCTGATTCAGATGGTTCGCGAACTCGCAGAAACAGGTAAGCAAACGGCGGGCAATATGTATGGAGCCAACGGTTGGGTGTTACATCATAACACCGATATCTGGCGCATTAACGGGCCAATTGACGGAGCAAACTGGGGAATGTGGCCAATGGGCGGAGCCTGGCTATCGCAGCATTTATTTGAAAAATATTTGTTCTCGGGCGATGTCGAATTTCTGAAATCGGTATATCCGGTACTTAAAGATGCAAGCCGCTTTTTTCTCGACTTTTTAGTGGAAGAACCCGAAAACAACTGGTTGGTAGTTTGTCCTTCGGTTTCGCCTGAAAATACACCTTTCGGTCGCCCGACTTCTTTGGCTGCCGGAACAACAATGGACAATCAGCTGGTATTCGACCTGTTTACAAAAACAATGGAAACAGCGCAAATTCTGAATACTGATGAAGAACTTGCAGAAACACTGGCTGAAACATTAAACCGAATGCCTCCCATGCAAATTGGTAACTGGGGGCAATTGCAGGAGTGGATGCACGACCTTGATAATCCGAACGATCACCACCGGCATGTTTCGCATCTGTACGGATTATATCCGTCGAATCAGATTTCGCCATACCGCACGCCGGAATTGTTTTCGGCTGCCAAAACATCATTGCTGGCACGTGGCGACGAATCCACCGGCTGGTCGATGGGGTGGAAGGTAAACCTTTGGGCTCGCCTGCTCGACGGCGATCATGCCTACAAATTGATTACCGACCAGTTAAAACCAGTTGCCGGCCGAAGAATGAGCGGAGGAACGTATCCGAATTTGTTTGATGCACATCCGCCTTTTCAGATTGACGGAAATTTCGGTTGTACTGCCGGTATTGCCGAAATGCTGATGCAGAGCCACGATGGAGCGATACATCTGTTACCGGCGCTTCCATCGGTTTGGGCAAAGGGAAATGTTAGTGGACTGAAAGCCAGGGGCGGTTTTGAAGTTGATATGGAATGGAATGGTGGTAAATTGGTTGAGGCTAAAATTGAATCAACGTTGGGAGGTGTTTGCAGAATACGCTCGCATCAACCGTTAAAAGGCGATAAGTTGCAAGAAGCAGAAGGAAGCAATTCGAATGGCTTTTATCGTCTGCACGAAGTGAAGAATCCACTGAATCACGCTGAAAATAACATTCAACCCGTAGCATTAAAAGAAATTTACGAGTACGATATGCTTACGGAACCGGGTGAGGTTATTACGCTTCAGGGAATTGAATAAAACTATGAATATGAACAAGAAAGAATCAATAATTACAATCATACAAACCAGGATATTCATGTTTGCAATGCTGTTTGCTTTACTGCTGGTTTCAGCCGGTGATTTACACGCACAGGTAGCAAAAAAAGGTGCCTATTATACAGGTAAATACCCCAATATTTTTTTAAAAGCCGGTTACAGCGAGGAAGAAATACAGGCAAAGCTGGATAAGGTTTACAGCGATCTGTTTGAAGGCCCCAATCGCATTTATTTCGAAGTAGGCGATTCCATGGGCTATGTTTCCGACATTAAAAACCACGATGCCCGCACCGAAGGCCTTTCTTACGGAATGATGGTGGCCGTTCAGTTAAATAAAAAAGACGTCTTTGACCGTATTTGGCGCTGGTCGGTAAAATATTCGCAGCACCAGACTGGGCCACGCGAAGCCTATTTTGGCTGGAGTATTAATCCGGAAACCGGCAAGATGAACTCTCCCGGATCGGCTTCAGATGGAGAACTGTATTATGTTACAGCTCTCTTGTTTGCGTCCAATCGCTGGGGAAACGAAACAGGAATTGACTACTATGCCGAGGCCCGCCGAATTCTGGATGCCATGTGGAAAAAAGACGGCACCGGTGGTATCCATCACATTATAAATGTTGAACACAAGCAAATCAGCTTTGTTCCCGAAGGCGGGGGTTACAACTGGACCGATCCTTCGTACCATGTTCCGGCCTTTTTAGAAGTGTGGGCCGATTTTGCCAACGACGGGCACGAACAGTTTTACCGTGAGTGTGCCGATACCGCGCGGGCATTTCTGCACAGGGCTTGCCATCCGGTTACCGGTTTAAACACCGATTATGCCAATTTTGACGGAACTCCACATTCAACACGCTGGATGCCGGCGGCGTTCCGTTACGATTCGTGGCGGGTACCGATGAACATTACCATGGACTATGTTTGGTTTGGAAAGGACAAAAACTGGCAGGAAGATTATGCCGGACGATTCCAGGGCTTTTTACGATCGCAGGGAATGAACGACTTTGCCGATCAGTACAATCCCGACGGTACGAAACCTGAATGGATACTTCAGGCCGGTGGTTTCCGGAAATTACGCCATTCGCTGGGATTAATCTCCACTTCAGCAACACTTTCGCTGGTTGATGATGTTGATCCGGAGCTGGATTTTGTGCATAAAATCTGGAATGCAAAGTTGGAACCTTACGAAGATGGCTATTTCGATCCGTATTACGATGGCTTGATGTACCTGTTTAGTTTAATGCATTTAAGCGGCAATTACCAGGCAATTTTACCCCATCAAACTGAATAATACGCAAGGACCTTAAAAAGAATTCAATCAATATTAAAGAATAAACTATGATGAAAAAAATGAAATTAACTCTGGCCGGTTTGTTAGTGCTTGTTACCGGCATAATTTACGGGCAAACTACAATTACTCTTTATCCCGATCAGGCTGAAACAAAAATCAGCAAGGAAATATACGGCCATTTCGCCGAGCACCTCGGACGGTGCATTTATGGGGGGATTTTTGTTGGCGAAGACTCGGATATTCCAAATACCCGGGGATTTCGCGATGACGTTACCGGTGCTCTTATCGATATGAAAATACCTTTACTGCGCTGGCCGGGAGGTTGCTTTGCCGATACATACAACTGGAAAGATGGAATTGGACCTCGCCAGGAACGTCCTTCGATGGTGAATGTACACTGGGGCGGCGTTACCGAAGACAACAGTTTTGGAACCCATGAGTTTCTCGATTTTTGTGAGTTAATTAATGCAGAACCTTACATTAATGTGAATGTTGGATCAGGAACTGTTCGTGAAGCTTCGGAGTGGATTGAATATGTTACTTCGTCGAACATCAGCCCGATGACGGATTTGAGAAAGAAAAACGGACGCGAAGAACCCTGGGATGTAAAATATTGGGGAATAGGTAACGAAAACTGGGGCTGCGGTGGCGAAATGACACCTGAATATTATTCCGATGTTTATCGGAACTATGCCTCTTATGCGCGTGGTGCCAGGTACAAAATTGCCTGTGGCGCAAGTGATTCAGATTACAACTGGACCGATGTGCTGATGAAAAAAATGCAGGGCAAAAGGAACATCATGCAGGGATTGTCGTTGCACTATTATACGATTACCCACAATTGGCAGAAGAAAGGTTCGGCTACCGACTTTGATGAAAATGAATGGTTTACCACCTTAAATAAAACCCTGTTCATGGACGAACTGATCCAGAAGCATTCTACCATTATGGACAAGTACGATCCTGAGAAACGAATAGGATTAATTGTTGACGAATGGGGCAACTGGTTTGATGTTGAACCCGGAACCAACCCGGGATTTCTTTATCAGCAAAATACCTTGCGCGATGCCCTGGTTGCTGGTATTAACCTGAACATTTTTAATAATCATGCCGATCGTGTTAAAATGTCGAACATTGCTCAAACAATTAATGTGCTGCAATCGGTTATTTTAACGAAAGATGACGAAATGGTTTTAACACCAACCTATTACGTATTTAAAATGTACAGCGTTCATCAGGAGGCAACAATGTTACCTGCCACCGTAAAAACCGGAGAATACAAAATGGATAGAAGGTCGGTACCAACCGTTAATGCATCGGCATCAACCAAAGACGGGGTAGTGTCAGTTACAATTTGTAACCTGAATCCAAACGAAAGCGAAAGTGTGGAGATTACTATTCCCGGAAGCGATTTTTCAGAAGCAAGCGGACAGATTATTAGCGCTCAAAAAATGAATGCCTACAACGATTTTGGAAAGGAAGAGTTGGTTAGCATGAAAGAATTTGCAGTAGCGAAACCTAAGAATGGAAAGCTTACGCTCGAACTGCCATCGAAATCGGTTGTACTCGTTCAGTTAAAATAAGCTAACAAGATCTAAATACGACAAAAGGAAGCCTGCTGGCTTCCTTTTTTTATTTGTCAAAATATATAGCTAATTGATAAGATCACACTTTGAGTTGGAGATTAGGTTTTAAATATGCTTTGCATTCGGTTAACACCCCTATACTAACGCTTAAACTAGTTCTCAGCACTGTTGCAGTAGCGGACAAGTTCAATAAAGTCAGCTTCCTTCCGGGGATTTAACTTCTTCGATTTTGCAAATTGTTCAATGTCGGATTTAAAAGGTTTTAGCGCTGCAAAAATTTCCTTTTTATTGGCTTTTATCGCTTTCGGAATTCCCTGTCCTTCAGCAAGCAGGTAAATTTCATCCTTTCTTTCAATCCTGTCGGGTTCGGCGTCCTGAAAACCGATGGCTTTTGTTGCAGGTTTAAACTCGGCCGAGTACTTTTTAAAGAGACTGAGGCGGCCTTCAACCAGTTGCTCTAATATTCCCACTTTTTTTTCGCCATCCGCCACGTAGCCGCCGGGCACAAATACGTGTTTGTCAAACCTGAATGTGTAGGTTTGTTCCTCCATATTTAGTTCGAGCACCTGGTCATTTTCGTTTCGAAACTCAATTTTATCATTCAGAATGTTATAACGCAAGGGAACATTCACAATGCGCAGACTGTCATTTATCAGCACTTCTCCCTGAATAAATTCGGCTTTCAAATACGGTATTCCGTCTATGTTATCATATATCGAAGCAGGATTTTTACTGTTTCTGTAGGTTATATGATCAGAAAGTGTACTAATATCGCCTATTACAAACGACTGGGCAGAAACTGAATGAGCCACCAACAAAACAAATGCGAGAAATACAATTCGATGCATAATTTCGGTTTTTAAGTTTTTCTCAATAAACAAATGATAAATTATTAAATGTTACAAATTTGGTTATAACATTTTATGATTTAAATATTTTTAAGCGATTATCCCTTCACGCACCAGTTTCTTTACTACGTTGAGTGAATGATGAATGGTACAAATTCATTCGTCTGAGTTTTTTTATTTCATTGTATTGCTTTATTTTGTTGCTCAAGGAACCGGATTATGCAAACCATTACTAAAATTATATATACTCTGCAGCTGGTGTTGCTGATATTTTTGCAGGCTGCAGCCCAAAACGAAAAGAACGTTCAGTTCTATAACCTGAATGAGGAGTATGGCATTTCGATGCGGGAAACCAACCAGGTTTGTGAAGACGACAACGGATTTATTTGGATATCGTCGAAAATGGGAATACTTCGGTACACGCATGATGATATTCGTGTTTACCAGGTTCCGTATGAGTCGGAGGATATTATTACGGTTCGTTTGGAATACATGAATAAAACCCTTTATGCTTATACTAACAATGGACAGATTTTTAAATACAACACCATTCAGGATAAGTTTGAGATCGTAACCAATGTTACTAAATACCTTGAAGATACTCACATTACCGTAGAACGCATGCTGGTTGATGCGTCAAACACTTTTTGGGAAGCTTCAAGCTTTGGTCTGCTGAGTTATAACAATAATAAAGAATTCAAAATTTATTTCCCCAACGAACAGGTTCAATTCATTGAGTGGTTGGATGACCATCGTTTTTTTTGTGCCATCGACGGTTCCATTCAAATTTTTAATACCGAAACACTTGTTTCAGAAGAATATTTCAGTTTCCCTGAAGACAAGCAATTCTACATTTCGTATATGGAATACGATCGTAAAGAAAACTCACTTTGGCTGGGAACACTCAGTGACGGATTGTATTACTTAAATTTTAAAAACGGAGAACTTCAGCTAAAGACCATCGAAAAAATCCCCGGGCAACCTATTCAGGCCATTGAACCCATTTCAGGGACAGCTTTGCTTATTGGTATTGACGGGCAGGGAGTTTGGGAAATTGATAAGGAAACGCAAAAAATAATTTCAATATACAAGGAAGATTCGGACAACCAGAACTCACTGAGAGGAAACGGTGTTTACGACATTTTTTGCGACCGGAATAGCAGGGTCTGGATTTGTACCTACAGCGGAGGAGTTTCTTTTTTCGATCAGGCGAGCAGTTCAGCGGTTACCAAGATTTCACATATTGTTAATAATAGAAATTCGCTCGTAAACAACGATGTTAACAGTGTTTTGGAAGACCGCAACGGAAACCTGTGGTTTGCCACCAATAATGGTATCAGCCGCTGGAATGTCAGAACTAACACATGGAACTCTTTCTACCACAACATGGAGCAGAATGCCCAGGTATTTCTTACGCTTTACGAGGATTCGAAAGGAAGAATATGGGCCGGTACTTATTCTTCCGGAGTTTATATTCTTGATGGTAATACGGGAACTGAGCTCAAACATTTAAATTATGAGCAAACAAAAGGAAATTTCGAAGGTGATTTTATTTTTAATATTACCGAAGACAGCCAGGGAACTGTTTGGATTGGCGGTGTTCGTGGCGACCTGATCCGGTATAACACCAAAAACGATACGTATAATTCATACGATAACTATACCATATACATCATTGAAGAATTCGGGCCCGATAAACTGCTAATGGGAACGACCTACGGTTTGTTGCTGTTCGATAAAAATACAGGAACGCATGAAGTTATGGTAGAAGGCTTTGTTGTGTACGATATTCTTCTAAAGGATGACGATGTTATATGGATGGCTACTAATGGTGACGGAATAATTCGTTACGATATCCGGAATAAAACAGTGGAACGTTTCACCGTTGATTCAGGGCTGCCCAGCAATTTTGTGAACAGCATTATTTACGCCAACGGTTACTTATGGATTGGAACCGAACTTGGATTGTGCCGCCTGGATGAAAGCGATATGACGATTCTTACCTTTAATTCGCTATTGTACCTCAATAATGTATCTTTTAATCAGGACGCGCATTACCTGCTTTCAAACGGAAACCTGATTCTTGGATCGAATGTGGGTGCATTGATGTTTAACCCCGAAGACCTGAAGTCGACGCAGGAGCAGGGACAAATTTACATTCAGGATATCTCGGTTTCGGGCCGGTCAATTCGCGATATCGAAAACCTCGCGCCATCGGTACCTATAAATAAGCTGGATGAAATTTCGCTCAGGTATTTCCAGAATACGCTTAGTTTGGAGTTAATTCCGATTGGATTGCAGTCTCCGGGAGCCAAATTTTCGTGGATGATTGAGGAGATGGATATGGATTGGAGCAAGCCGGCTAACAACAGGATATTATCGTATTCCAACCTGTCGTCCGGCGATTTTACTTTAAAAATCAGGATGTTCGATAATTCGCTCACCAAAATCATTTCCGAACGTATCATTAATATCCGAATTGTGCCGCCGTTTTGGGAACGCTTGTGGTTTAAATTGGTAGCAACTTTATTTGTTGCCGGTATAATTATTTTTGGCTTCTTCTTTTACATCGACAGGCTTAAAACGCAGCATTCAGAAGAAAAAATCAGGTTTTTTGCGAATACGGCACACGATATACGTACTTCGCTCACGCTGATTACCGGACCTATTGAAGAACTCAACAAAGAAGAAAATTTATCGAACGACGGATTGAATTACCTTCACCTTGCAACCGACCAGGTTCAACGCTTGTCGAAAGTAGTTACTCAACTGATGGATTTCCAGAAAGTTGACGTTGGAAAGGAAAAAGTGGCCTTTAAATCGGTTGACATCATTAAAGTGATCGAAAACAGGGTGATGATGTTCGAATCGTTGGCAAAACGAAATAATATAGAATTGGTATTTAATGCCAACTGCGAGCATTACCAAACGTCGGTCGACGAGCGGATGATCGATAAGGTAATTGATAACCTGATATCGAATGCCATTAAATACTCTTTTCCTAATTCGATGGTGAACATCACTTTACGTTGTATTCCAAGCAGGTGGACACTGGAAGTTCAGGACACTGGAATTGGTATAAGTAAGAAAGCACAAAAGCTGTTGTTTAGAGAATATTACAGAGGAGAAAATGCGATTAACACAAAAATCGTTGGATCCGGAATAGGGCTTTTGCTGGTAAAGAATTATGTGTCGATGCATGGTGGAAAAATAACCTGTGTCAGTCAGAAGAAAATGGGATCAACCTTTCAGGTTACAATTCCTTACAGCGAGAAAAATGACGCTACCCGCGAATCGAAAACGGCTGACCAGTCCATGAAAGACATGTACACGCTTGCAAATGTAGGATCAACGATCAACAAGGAAGCTGATTCAGGTAACAATAAAATGAAAGTTTTAATTGTTGAAGATCACGAATACCTTCGGGAATTCCTGAATTCGGCCATGCAAAAGCAATTTATTGTATACCTGGCCGAGGACGGCGAGGAGGCCTGGAAAATAATTCAGAAAAATTCGCCCGATTTAGTGGTGTCAGATATCATGATGCCAAAAATGGATGGTTTCGAGCTCTGCAAGAAAATCAAATCAACCTATGAAACCTCTCATATTCCCATAATTCTTTTAACCGCTTTGGCCGGTAAAGCCCAGCAGCTGCAAGGGCTGGGAATGGGGGCCGACGATTATCTTACCAAACCCTTTGATGTTACCTTATTACAGCAACGGATTAAAACACTGATTAGGAACCGCGAAACCATCAGAGACAAGGCAGTTAGGATAATAAAACTCGACGACGAGCAGGAAGTTATTCTTGATAACGAACTGAACGACAAGTTTCTGAAAAAAATGGTTGAAACGGTACGTGCAAATTTGGCTAATCCTCAGTTTTCAAAAAACGATTTTGCAGCTGCAATGCACGTTAGTCCATCCTTGCTTTATAAAAAAGTAAAGTCGCTAACCGATCAGTCTCCAACCGAGTTTATTAAAATTTTCAGATTGGAACATTCACTTACCCTGTTAAAAGAACAGAAACATACCATAACCGAGATTAGCGAATTGTGCGGTTTTGCCAGCGTTGGTTATTACAGCACGGTTTTCCGAAAACACTACGGTAAGTCGCCCACACAGGTATTCGAAAAATAATCTTTTAGCTCTTTTCCATACAGAGGGTATTCAAAATTTAGCTTTTTAGGTTTGAAATTGCTCAATAAGCTATGAATTTGAGTAGATAAAAGAAGTGTGTCTTAAGAATCTATTATTCCGAAAACGCCTGTAGGCAAGGAGTGTAGGTTGGTTTAAAGGTGATTTATCTCAAATCACAAATCAAATATCTAATATTTAATACCTCCCCACAGTAGCAATAATATTTTTGAAATGCTGTGCGTAGTTATAGCGGACGCGCAGAAGCCAATAAACTAAACGCCTAAATGGAGGACTAAATGAAGTTGGAGACGCTTAGGAATAAATTAGTTCGCACCGTATATATTTCGGGCGACAACTTAATCCCTTCCACCTTAATGAAAATTCGTACAGGTTTGCGGCATTTTGCAGCCGTAAATGCTGCTATGTTTTTTTATGATCTCAGGTACAAATTTATAGTAATTCAATCTGGCACACATAACCAGATGCCCGGATATCCTTAGGCAGGTTTTTCGTGAGTTAGCCTTGTGTCAACTTACAAGCTAATATTAATTATAGGTATAAATTCAATTTTAAACACTAAAACTTAGATCTTATGAGTAGAAACATTTTCAGACATTCTGTCTTTCATTATTTCCTTTTAACATTTTACTCGTGGCCTTAGTAGAGGTCGATATTTAAGGTGAGTAAAACAATGTCTAATGAGATTTAGAACTCTTTTGTCAATTTAATTAGAGAATATAATGAAACACAGAATTAAATTATCATCTCAAAAAGTTACTTTATTACTATCAATAAAGAACTGCTTGATAAAAACGCTGGTATTTGTATTTGCGATTCTCATCAATGTATCGGTATTCGCGCAGGATACACGAACATTGAGCGGAACTGTTGTTGATGCACAGAACAATCCTGTTATTGGTGCAACCGTAATTGTTAAAGATACGCGTATCGGTGTTCCCACTGATGTGGACGGAAATTTTGAGCTGCAAATTCCGGTCGATAAGGAGGTAATTATTATCTCTTTTATTGGTATGGAAACACAGGAAATTAATGTTGCCAACCAAAATAAAGTTCAGGTTACACTTGAATCGTCGAGTGTACAATTGGAAGAAACCGTTGTGGTTGGTTATGGACAACAGAAAAAAGAAAGTGTTGTGGGTGCTATTACCCAAACCACTGGTGAGGTTTTGCAACGATCGGCGGGGATCACCGACATTGGTTCCGCTTTAACCGGTAACCTTCCCGGGGTTATAACCATTTCAAGTTCGGGTATGCCAGGTGAGGAAGATCCTAAAATTCTTATTCGCTCGGCAAGTTCATGGAACAACAGCGAACCACTTGTACTTGTTGATGGTGTTGAACGTCCGCTGGGCAGTGTCGATATCAACTCTGTTGCATCGGTGTCGGTACTTAAAGATGCATCGGCAACCGCTGTTTTTGGTGTAAAAGGTGCAAACGGAGTAATTCTTATTACTACCAAACGTGGTAAAGAAGGTTCGGCACGTATCGATGTTTCGGCCAACATGACCATGAAAGTACCATCGAAATTGCCAAATAAACTTGATTCGTACGATGCTTTAGCGGCTCGTAACTATGCCATCGAACACGAGCTGGGTGTATATCCCGATTCGTGGGGTTATATGACACCACAAGACATAATCAACAAATACCGTTTCCCTGCCAACCTTGAGGAATCAGAGCGTTATCCAAATATCGACTGGCAGGACGTATTGTTTAAAGATTATGCCATGTCGTACAATGCAAATGTTAACGTTTCAGGAGGTACCCGGTTTGTAAAGTATTTTGCTTCAGCCGATTTTGTTAATGAAGGCGACCTTTTTTATGTATTCGATAACGGACGTAATTACGATTCGGGATACAGCTATAACCGTATCAATGTGAGAAGTAACCTCGATTTTCAATTAACAAAATCTACACTTTTCAGGTTAAACCTTGCCGGATCGAATGGTGCCAGAAAAACTCCATGGGGGCAAACAAATTCGGGTGACTGGGCAGTAGCTCAGCAATGGGCCGGTGCCTACAACATTGCTCCCGATGTATTTTTACCACAATATTCAGATGGTTCATGGGGATTTTATCCAAATATTTCGAACGTATCGAACTCGGCGCAAAATCTTTCGCTTTCGGGAACGATGCTTTCTACTACCACACAAATCAATACTGACTTTATCCTGGAGCAAGAGTTGGATTTCATTACTAAAGGTTTGAAATTCAGGGGAGCCATTTCATGGGATAACACATTTCTTGAAAGAAACAGGGGTATTAACGACCTCTATAACGATGCCCAGCAGAAATGGATTGACCCGGAAACCGGCGTTGCCACTTATAAGAAGGAATACGAAAACAACAATAAATTCGATTTCCAGCAGGGAGTATTGTGGAATGTTTCGGCTGGATCGGTTCAAAACGGTGCCACCCAGCGTAACCTGGAGTACCAGTTGCAGTTGAACTGGGCGCGCGAGTTTGGTAAACACAACATTACTGCCATGGGCCTGTTCAGCCGCAAAGAACGTGCAACCGGTAGTATGATTCCGGAATTCCGCGAGGACTGGGCATTCCGTACTACTTACGATTTTGCATCAAAATATTTTCTTGAGTACAATGGTGCCTATAACGGATCGGAAAAATTTGCTAAAGATTACCGTTTTGCATTTTTTAACTCAGGAGCAATCGGATGGATGATCTCGGAAGAATCATTTATGGAAAACCTCAGTTTTTTGGATATGTTGAAACTGCGGGCATCATATGGTGAGATTGGTGACGACAGCGGAGGTCGCTGGTTGTACCTTACTCAGTGGGCCTACGGCGGAAACTCGTCGTTAGACCTGAACCACGGAACCAGCCCATACACCTGGTACCGGGAATCGACAGTTGGAAACCCTGATGTAAGGTGGGAAACCGTTAAGAAGTTTAACTCAGGTTTAGATTACGCTTTCCTTAATGGATTGTTTGCCGGTAGCATCGAATATTTTGTCGATAATCGTGTTGATATTCTTATCAGAGGTGGCGATCGTGCCGTACCTTCATACTATGGTACAACACCACCTACAGCTAACCTGGGGAAAGTTCGCACCGAGGGTTATGAACTTCAGTTACGCATTAATAAAGTACTTGCCAACCAGGTACGTCTTTGGGCCGACCTGAGTATGACACATGCCATGAACGAAATCCTGGAAAGAGACGATCCTGCGCTTTACGAGGATTATCGTAAGCAAGCCGGATACAGCCTCGGTCAAACCAGAGCTCATGTCGATGCAGGCTATTTCAATACTTACGATGCATTATATGGCAGCCCGATGCACGATACCAACGACCAGTACAAAGTTCCGGGCGATTATTACATTCTGGACTTTAACGGCGATGGTGTAATCGACAGTAAAGATCAGATTCCATGGGGATATTCTGATTCTCCTCAAAATACATACAATGCAACTGTTGGTTTCGAATGGAAAGGATTTAGCGGATTTGTTCAGTTTTACGGTGTAAACAATGTTACACGAAACGTACCGCTTACCAGTTTCGGAAGCCAGTTGAATACGGTGTATGATGCAGGAACCTGGTGGTCGAAAGATAATACCAATGCAGATGTAACTGTTCCGCGTTGGTTGTCACGTCCGAGTTACAACTCAGGTACCCAGTACCTGTACGACGGATCGTACGTTCGCTTAAAAAATGCTGAAATAGCCTACACCATGAATGGTGGTTGGATAAATAACATCGGATTCCGTTCCCTGAAGATATTTGTTAACGGAAATAACCTTTGGGTATGGTCGAAAATGCCTGATGACCGTGAATCGAATTTTGCCGGTTCAGGTGGGCAGGGAGCTTATCCTACTTTGAAGCGATATAATTTAGGAATAAGATTTACATTATAATTATGAGTACAATGAGAAAAATAGATAAGACGCTTTTGAAGAGTGGTTTACTGTTCATGATGATATTGGGACTCTTTTCCTGCGAAGATTACCTGGAAAAAGAGCCTGAATCGATAGTATCCGAGGAAGTAGCGTTTAGTAATTTCACAAATTTCCAGGGTTTTATCGAAGAGATATACAATTGTATACCGGATAAAGAAAAGAAATACTGGACTACGTCGTGGAACTGGGGTGATGATGAATTATTTAATCTTGAAGGTAGCTGGCATATGACCAACCAGGTTGACATCGGTAACTTCTGGGCCTGGCAAAATGCACCCGGTACCTGGTTAGACGACGATAATGCAAATCCTACTTCTACCAATAAATTCGATCATGGCCTGTGGGCACATGCCTGGTATTGCATCCGTAAAGCAAACACAGGATTGGAAAATCTCGACAAGCTTACCGTGGCAACACAGGAAGAAAGAGATTTTATTGAAGGTCAGCTCTACTTTTTCAGAGCTTGGTGGCATTTCGAAATGATGCAATATTTTGGTGGCTTGCCATATATTGATCAGGTATTACCTGCCGGTGAAAAACTGACCTTACCACGACTGAGCTATCAGGAATGTGCTGACAAAGCCGGAGCCGATTTAAGAAAAGCAGCCAATTTGTTGCCCATCGACTGGGATGACACAAACGTTGGTAAAAACACACTTGGTAAAAACCAACTGCGTGCCAATAAAATTATGGCTTTAGGTTACCTGGGTAAAAACTACCTGTGGGCAGCCAGTCCGTTAATGAAAAACGGTGCGCAAACCGGTGGTGCCAATACTTATAATTACGACGAAGAGTATGCACGTAAAGCGGCAGAAGCTTTTGGCGAATTACTGAATTTGGTTGAAAGCGGACAAACACAATATTCACTTGTAGATTTTGATTACGAAGACATTTATAATCACAAAAAATCGAGTGGTGTTGAAACCAAATACAGCGACATGTTTTATACCACAGGCCAAAACTGGTTAATGCCCGGATCAACAGAAGCGATCTTTCGTGGTCCTTCAACCGATTACAACGGTAGTAACTGGAACACTACAAAAACTTTTGGCCCAAAAGTAAAAGGTTTGGTTGAACACGATAACATTATCCACCATCCAACAGCCAACTACGTAAAAAATTACGGAATGGCAAACGGATTGCCTTTGGATGATCCTAATTCAGGTTTCGATCCTGAATACCCGTTTAAAGACCGCGATCCTCGTTTTTACCACGACATTGTATTCGATGGCTTTAAATATGTTAACGCTACAATGCCGGCCGATATGGAATACCTGCGTTATACAGGTCTTGCTTCAGGCGGAACCATGAGAAATCCTGCAGACGGTAGCCGGACAGGTTATCTTATCCAGAAACTGGTACCGCATACGGCCAATAAATACGATGGAGCTTACAACTGGAGTTTTAATCTTCATACTTATTTGCCCTACATGCGTTTAGGCGATATTTATACCATGTATGCCGAAGCATGTGCTGCATTTGGTGGCGCTTCAGGCAAGGCCGGTAACTTCTCAAAAACAGCCGAAGACGCAATCAATACCCTTCGTGATCGTTGTGGCGCCGGCCATGTAAATGCTGCCTACACCGGCAGTCGCGAAAAATTCATCGACGAGGTAAGAAGAGAGCGTGCTGTTGAACTCTCGTTTGAGGGCTTCAGGTTTAACGACCTGCAGCGTTGGTTGTTGCTTACTGAGTATCCTTACAATGTGAAAACCTCTCAAGAGTTTGATCGGGTTGAAAACCTGGACTTCTACGAGAACAACGATCCAAGAGATGCCAGAGTCGCCAACTTTAGAGAAGAAGTTATTTTAACACGTCAATTTGGAGTAAAACATTACTGGTTCCCGCTGAAAATTTCAGATGTGTCCATGTATCCTGAGTTTGGACAGAATCCGGGATGGTAATACAAATTGAGTTAAAGTTTTATGTAATTATAAACGAATAAGCAATGAAACATATACAAAAAAGATTCATTCTATTTGCCTTGTTATTTGTCACTCCGTTTTTTATAAACGCGCAAATAACGGCAGAAAATGAAACTGATACGATCATAACATCCAACGATCCTTTGGTGCAGGTATCTTATCGCAAGGTGGCACAAAGCGACATTTTGGGAGGTGTTTCTGTTGTCAACCTCGAAGAGCTGACAAAAAAGAACTACAACACCTACAGTTTGGATAATATGCAGGGTTATATCGGTGGTTTCACAGGTAATTCTTTGTGGGGCATGGGCGAGTACCTCGTATTGGTTGATGGTATTCCGCGTGCAGCAAACAACGTTTTGCCAACCGAGATTGAACAAATCAGCTTTCTCAAATCTGCTTCTGCAGTTGTGCTTTACGGTAGCCGTGCAGCCAAAGGCGTGATCTACATTTCCACGAAACGCGGAAAGATTAAACCACTCGAAATTAATGTTCGTGCCAACACCGGTTATCATGTATCGAAAAGCCATCCTAAATACCTCGGATCGGCCCAATACATGACACTTTTTAATGAAGCACGCCAGAACGACGGATTATCAGCCTCGTACAGTGATGAAGATATTTACAATTATGCATCGGGAAGCAATCCTTACCGTTACCCGAATGTAGATTTTTATTCATCAGATTACCTGAAATCGTATTACAACCGCACCGATGTTTCTACCGAAATTCTGGGTGGAAACGAACGTGCCAGGTTTTATACGAATATTGGTTATTACCGTCAGGGCGATGTTCTTGATTTTGGAAAGGCAGCCGATAATTATACCGATCGCCTGAATATTCGTGGTAACATTGACTTGGAACTTAACGATTTCATAAGTGCCAGAATTGATGCCAACGCTACTTTTTACAATTCGAGAAGTGCCAATGCTACGGATCGTGATGCAAATGACGGAGTTACTGATAACTATTGGACATATGCATCTATAATGCGACCAAACAGAGTATCACCATTAATTCCACTTGCTTATATTGATCCGAACGACCAACAATCATTAGGACTTGTAAATGGAAGTTCGAATATTATTGGTGGTCAGTATTTTCTTGGTGGTACCCAGGTAGATCAAACCAATGTTTTTGCCGATTACTATGCTGCCGGAACCAGTAAATGGACCAGCCGTCAATTTCAGTTCGATACCGGTTTGGATTTCGACCTGAGCGGAGTTACCGAAGGACTCGCATTTCACACATTGTTTGCAGTTGATTATGCTACTTCGTACAATACTTCTTATAATAATTCGTACGCCGTTTACCAGCCAAGCTGGTACAACTACAACGGTGCCGATGTTATTGCCGGCCTTACTAAGTACAACAACGATGAAAAGTCGGGTTCGCAGAACATTGGTGGAAGTACAAGCAATCAAACCATTGCATTCTCTGGTTATTTTACCTACGACAAAACGTTCAAAGACGATCATAACGTGTCGGCCATTTTGTTGGCAAATGGTTATCAGCAAACCATTTCAGGAGAATATCACCGCACCAGCAACGCCAACATCGGACTTCAGGTAGGGTATAATTACAAACAAAAGTATTATGCCGAACTCGCTGCTGCCGTAATTCATTCGGCTAAATTGGCACCGGGGCACCGCAATGCTATGTCGCCATCGGTTTCCTTAGGATGGAAAATAGGTGAAGAAGATTTTATGGCTAATTCGTCGGTGTTCGACGACCTGACCTTGAATCTTTCTGCAAGTATCCTGAATTCTGACCTGGATATCGAAAACTTCTACATGTACGAAGAAAACTATACGCAGGCAAGTGGTGCCTGGTGGGGATGGTACGACGGAGCTGTTGAACGCTCTACGAACTCTTTACGTGGTGGAAACGAAGATCTTACATTTGTTAAAAGAAAAGAGTTTTCGGCTACGTTGATGGCTTCGATGTGGGAAAAACTGATTACAGTTAATACTTCGTTCTTCATCAATTCAACTGAAGGATTACTGATTGAGCCACTGACCATTTTCCCGAACTATTTCTTTACTTACTGGCCCGATGCCTCATTTATTCCTTACGTTAACTATAATAACGATAAGCGCGTTGGATTCGATTTTAACGTGAATTTCAACAAGCGGGTAGGAGAGGTTGATCTTTCTCTCGGACTTTCAGGTATTTATTATACCACCGAGGCCACTCAGCGCGACGAGAACAACGAGTACGATTACCAGTACCGTGAAGGAAAAAGCATTGACGGAATCTGGGGACTTGAAAGTGCAGGCTTATTCCAAAGCCAGGACGAAGTTGACAATTCACCCGAACAAAAATTTGGTGGAACTGTTAAACCCGGCGATATCAAATATGTTGACCAGAATGGCGACGACGTAATTGACGATAAAGATGTAATTTACCTCGAACGTGCCGGTTGGAGCGGAGCACCTCTTACCTTAGGTGTAAACTTCACTGCAAAATGGAAAGGCTTAACTTTCTTCGCATTGGGTACCGGTAATTACGGCGCTTATGCGATGAAAAACGATACATACCACTGGGTGTACGGCGACCGGAAATATTCGGAAGTAGTGCTCGACCGCTGGACAGAAGCAACCAAAGCAACTGCTACTTATCCACGTTTGACAACTGAAAGTGGAAGTAACAATTTCCGCAACTCTGATTTTTGGATGTACAAAACAGACCGTTTTAATCTGGCCAAAGTACAGATCACTTATGATTTGCCACAAAGCCTTATTCAAAACAGTTTGTTCGAAAACATGTCAATCTATGTAAGTGGAGCAAACCTGTTAACCATTTCCAAGGAAAGCGATCTTTTGGAACTCGAGTTCGACAGTGCTCCGCAAACGCGATTCTTTAATATTGGTTTAAAGGCCACCTTCTAATAAGTAACTATAAAGAATTTTAACGATGAAGAATATAATAAAATTAGTGGTGCTTGTACTGTTGTTTACAGCTTGCGACGATTTGTTTGAACCAGCATTGGAGAACAACAGAGGACTCGAAGCCATGTACAATGAACCAACTTATGCACAGGGTATATTGGCGAATGCCTATATTCTATTGCCATACTCTTCGACACCGAACAGCGATGTGGCTACTGACGATGCAGTTACCAACGATAACGGAAATAATTACCTGGCAATGGCCACAGGATCGTGGACTGCCAACAATAATCCGCTGTCGCAATGGCAAAGCCGCAGAAATGCGATTCAATACTTAAACCTCTTCCTTGCCAATACCGACGAGGTAGTTTGGAGTAAAGACGAGGTGATAAACACCATGTATAACGACCGTTTAAAAGGAGAAGCTTATGCCCTGAGAGCAGTGCAAATGTATTCGCTTTTACTGGCTCATGGCGGATGGTCTGAAAGTGGTCAGCTGTTGGGTTTCCCAATTGTAACTGAGCCGGAAACGGCTTCATCTGATTTTAACCTGCCACGAAATACATTTCAGGAATGTGTTGATCAGATTATTAGCGATGCGAACCAGGCAATCGGTCTTTTACCACTCGATTTTGGCGACATCTCTGATGCCGATATACCTGCTAAATATCAGTCTATGGGAGTTACCAATGCCGGCGATTATAACCGTGTTAACGGAAACCATATGCGTGGCCGTATCACCGGCCGTATTGTTGAAGCAGTTAGGGCGCAGGTAGCATTGTTAGCTGCAAGTCCGGCTTATAACGCAGGAACTGATGTTACATGGGAAGAAGCCGCAAATTTTGCCGCATCAGTAATCGACAGGGTTGGTGGTCCAAGCGGATTGGCATCAAACGGTATTACCTGGTATGCCAACATCAGCGAAATAGAAGGTTTGGCTTCAGGTGTAGCTCCTGCCGAAATTATTTGGAGAGGCGATGTGGGACAAAGCAACGATTTGGAAACCGACAATTTTCCACCTTCCCTTTACGGAAACGGACGTGTAAATCCAACACAGAACCTGGTAAATGCATTCCCTGCATTAAACGGATATCCTATTAGCAATCCGGCAGCCAATTACGACCCGGCAAATCCTTACCAAAACCGCGATCCTCGTTTAAACCACTATGTGGTTGTTAACGAAAGCACTCAGGGACCAAACAGCGATGTGATAATTACAGGTACCTATGGCGACAATAACGACGGTTTAAATAAGGAAAACGGATTGTCAACACGCACCGGTTATTACATGCGTAAATTATTGCGTTACGATTGTAATCCAAATCCACAGTACGATACTGAACAGAAACACTATGCTGCACGTATCAGATACACCGAGTTGTTCCTGGCTTATGCAGAAGCTGCTAACGAAGCCTGGGGACCAACTGGAAGCGGAAGCCACAGCTATTCGGCCTACGATGTGATTAAAGCCATTCGCGAAAGAGCCGGAATTGGCCTCGATAACGGCGATGCATACCTTGAATCAGTTAAAGGCGATAAGGATAAAATGAGAGAACTGATTAGAAATGAAAGACGCCTCGAGTTGTGTTTTGAAAACCATCGTTTCTGGGATTTGCGCCGCTGGAACGTTGCTAACCTGAACGAGACTGCCCGTGGTATGCAAATCGATGATCCGAACGGAACATACACGTACACACCAATTGATGTTGAGAACAGAGATTACAAGGATTACATGTATCACGGACCAATACCATACGGTGAAATACAGAAATGGAGTAACCTGGAACAAAATGCAGGTTGGTAATTTTCTGAAGTATTAAAAATGAAAAAATTTGAAAGTATGAAACAGTTTAAATTTTTATTGATAGTGGTAGCCGGACTTTTTTCTTTGATGTTCACATCGTGTGAAAATCAGGATATAGAATTTCCGGATTTTGACTACAGCATCGTATATTTTGCTTACCAGTATCCGGTAAGGACCATTGTGCTGGGGGAGGACATTATTGACAATACACTGGACAATCAGTATAAATGCGAAATATACGCCACCATGGGTGGAGTTTATTCAAACGACAAAAGTATCGGTATCGACATAAGTGTTGACAACAATTTGTGCAACAACTTGTATTTCGATTCTGAATTTTCTTCTCCTGTTCAGGCCATGCCGGCGAATTACTATTCCCTGGCAGCAAATCAGGTTGTGCTTGATAAAACCCTGTCTGATGGTGTTGAGGTTCAGTTGTCGGATGCATTTTTTGCCGATCCGAATTCGCTAAAGAATACCTATGTAATTCCTTTACGGATGACAAACGTAGAAAATGCCGACTCGATTCTTTCCGGAGTCCCAAAATTCGATGGTGCCGTTAGAGGAAACATCACCGATTGGGATGTATTGCCAAAAGACTATGTATTGTACTGCGTAAAATTCATCAATCCGTTTCACTCCAATTACCTGCGCCGCGGAACCGATGAAATTACCGAAGGAGGATCAAGCACAACTGTTGTAAGACGTGCTGCATATGTCGAAGACGATGAAGTGGTTTCAATGCATACCGCATCATTAAATTCGGTTGAGTATCCGGTATCCGTGATAAACGCCGATAATACAAACGTAACCTGTACTTTATTGCTCACCTTCGATGACCAAAACAAGTGTACTGTATCTTCTGCAAGTGAAGGATTCACTGCGTCGGGTAGTGGTTCGTTTGTTGAAGACGGCGATAAAAACAGCTGGGGTAATCAGGATCGTAACGTGATCTATCTGGATTATACCATCGACATGGGAAGCAAATCATATGCTACCAAAGATACCCTGGTTGTGCGTGACAGAGGTGTTGCTATGGAAACATTCTCGCCTTCATTTAAAGTTAACTAATCGCTAAAATCAAAATGAAAATGAAATATTTATATAAGTTTTTGCTTGGTGCAGTTACAGTTGCTGTAATGGCGTCATGCGTCGATGATAGCTTACTCGATTATAAAGTTGACAAACCGGAAAGTATTGCAGAATTAGAATATTTGAAGGAATACGATGTATTAAAGTCATATGTTGATCGTAGTGCCAGTCCGGATTTTAAACTGGGTGCCGGTGTTTCGTTAAGCGACTTTAACAAAAAAGGACTGGTATTCAGTCATATCAGCTCTAATTTCGACGAAGTTGCTGCCGGATATGCCATGAAACACGGAGCCATTGTAAAAAGCGATGGTAGCATGGATTTTTCGGGAGTGGAAAACTTTATTGGTGCCGCTGAAGAGGCAGGAGTTACCATCTATGGACATACTCTTACCTGGCATGCCAATCAGAATGCAGAGTACCTGAACGGCATTATTGCGCCGATAAAAATTCCGGGATCAGGTGGACCTGCCTGGGAAACACTTACCGAAATTGATTTTGAAGATGATGATGCATCAAATTATTCAATAACCGGTGCCGAAGGTACTTTTACCAGTCATGGCGATGGAAGAGCATTAACAATCGTGAATCCAACTAAAACGGAGAACGACTGGAATGTGCAGCTTTTTGTAACTTTTCCTCAGGAGACCGTGGAAGGCCAGCAATATAGATTGACCATGGATGTAAAGGCCGCTGATGCAGGAGTGAGTTATCCTACTCAGGCTCATCGTTCGCCAGGCGCTTACAAACACTGGAACTTTTTTGGTACAATTAGTCCAACAACTGAATGGAGTCAGATTTCAGTTGAAACTACCATTGATGGAAGCACATCGGAGTGTACAACAATTGCATTTAACCTGGGACACAACGTTACCACCTACAATTTCGATAATATTAAGGTAGAATGGCTCAATCCGGATGCAAGTGGGCCAACATGGGATGTTGTTTCAGAAAACAATTTCGAAACCGACAATGCAGCCAACTACATGGGTAATTCAAATGCCCAAATGAGTTTTACAGCTCCGGGTACAGGTGCCGAAGGTAACGGAAGAGCACTTCAGATTGTGAACGAATCGGTTCGTCCAAACGATTGGGACTGCCAGTTTTTCTTCACTTTTCCTGAAGCCACCGAGGTTGGTCAGAAATACATTCTTGAAATGGATGTAAAAGCAGGAGCTGCTGCTAATGTTCCTACGCAAGCCCATACGGTACCTTATGCGTACAAACACTGGGATTTCTTCGGACAAGTTAGCTTCACCAACGAATGGACACATTTTGTAAAAGAAGTTACCATTGCCGACAATACATCGGGATGTACTACCATCGCTTTCAACCTGGGAGCTGTGGCAACCACGTATTACTTTGATAATATTGTATTGAAATGGTATAACGAAGATGGTGGTGGGCAGATTATTGAAATGACACCCGAAGAAAAGAAAGATACGATTACCGCAGAACTTGATCGCTGGATTGCAGGTATGATGGAAGTTTCGAAAGATTACATTAAAGCCTGGGATGTTGTGAATGAGCCGATGGATGATGGAAATCCATACGAACTAAAAACGGGTATCGGAAACGAAAATATTCCGGCTGATCATTTTTACTGGCAAGACTACATGGGTAAAGATTACGCTGTTGATGCTTTCAATATGGCAGTTCAGTATGGTAATCCTGATGATAAACTATTTATCAACGATTATAACCTGGAGTACAACATTGATAAATGTAAAGGATTAATCGCCTATGTTGAATACATAGAAAGCAAAGGTGCCCGCGTTGACGGAATTGGAACGCAAATGCATATCTCAACAAATTCCGATAAGGACAAAATTGTTGAAATGTTCCAACTGCTGGCAGCAACAGGTAAACTTATTAAAATCTCGGAACTCGATATGGGAGTTGGCAAAAAGACGCCGGATGCTACCAAAGAAGATTACGAGGCACAGGCCGAGCTGTACAAATTTGTAGTTGAAAAATACCTGGAAATAATTCCAGCCAATCAACAATATGGAATAACTGCCTGGAGCCCGCTTGACAGTCCTGCGAGTTCTTCGTGGAGATCGGGAGAACCAATTGGATTATGGACCGAAGGCTACAACAGAAAACCGGCATATGCAGGTTTTGCCGATGGATTATCAGGACAATAGTTTTCGCATAGTTTAATATTTAGTATGAAAGAGGCTGTTTTATTGTAAACAGTCTCTTTTCATAAGCTATATATCCAAAAATGAAATTCTAATATTCAATATTGTATAAAATACATTTTCTCGTTATTTATCTTTGATTAAAGCTTGGGACTAAATTTTACTTATATAGAAAAACTGCAAAACAGGCAGAAAAAAATGTTTTTAATGCAGATATCCGGTGATTGGTGCCAGAAACCTTTACGGCCATCGGCATAACTAATAAACTAATAAATCTATATTGACCAATGAAAACCAAATTAAGCCTGTTAACTTTTGTGCTAAGTCTGTTTTTTTGCACAGCATGCAAACAAGAAATTCCACTGGTATACGAGAAAGAAAACAGGGGAGCAGATTTTCAGAAACCGGTGTTGCCCGATATAGAAGAATTACCGGTTGTTGAAGGTCTGACCGATCCTTTTGAGTGGTCGGACGGAAGCGGCCGATCAACAAAATTCGGTGACTGGAGTCGGCGTCGTAACGAGATCGCAGCCGAAATCCAACACTACGAAATTGGCCCGAAACCGGGTGCTCAACATACCATTTCAGCCACATTCGAAAATGATACCTTAACCGTGAATGTTACGGTAAAAGGAAAAACACTTACCTTAACTTCAGCAATTATTTTACCCGAAGGCGATGGCCTGTTTCCTGCCGTAATTGGTGTTGGCAGAGGTTCCGGCAGTCTTCCGTCCGATATTTTTGTTGACAGGAATATTGCTCAGATTCCATATAATTTTGGGCAGGTGATGGCCTGGCAACAAAAACGCGGAACTGAACCCATAAACCAGTTATACCCCGAACTTATCTACATGGGAGCTTACGCAGCGTGGTCGTGGGGAGTCAGTCGTTTAATTGATGGCCTGGAACTGGTGGCCGATGAATTACCAATCGATCTAAAACACATAGCCATTACAGGCTGCTCGTTTGCAGGCAAAATGGCACTTTATTCGGGCGCATTCGACGAACGTATTGCGCTCACAATAGCACAGGAATCAGGAGGAGGTGGTGCAGCTGCCTGGCGCGTTTCCGAAACACTGGGCAACGTTGAAACACTTGGCAGAACAAGTCACGTTTGGTTTATGGAAAGCATGTTTCAATTTGCAAATGATGTTAATAAACTTCCTTTTGATCATCATGAGTTGATGGCAATGGTTGCACCACGTGCTTTATTGGTGCTCGGAAATCCTGATTATGAGTGGTTAGCTGATGAATCTGGCTACGTTTCGTGTCAGGCTGCAAAACGCGTTTGGGAGACTTTCGGTATCGCCGACCGCTTCGGATTTTCCATTGTAGCCGGTCATCCACACTGTCAGTTGCCCGACGTGCAACGTCCGGAAGTGGAAGCCTTTATCGATAAATTTATGCTAGGTATCGACTCGGTGGATACAAATGTGGCGGTTCATCCTTATCCGGAAACAGATTACAAAAAATGGACAGACTGGTGGGGAACCGAGTCGATTTAAAGATTACATTGAATGTCGAAATTACGCTATTTCATAGACGGTAGAATTTTAATGGTGCTTACTCTTATACAGCTAACAGCACTGCTGCCACTCGCTGCGGAGGCGCAATTCGCTGATAATTGTATTTCTGATGTAAAAGAAGAAAACAGTTTTACACTTTTCGAATCCGAAAAAATCACTCCGATAGTGATCGATCAGGAAGACTTTTCGGGTGTAGCCATGGTTGCCGACTGGTTTATTAATGACCTAAAATTGGTGAGTGGAAAATCAGGTGCGATCTACAGAAATGCTTTACCCGAAACCAATGAAATTGTTCTGGTTGGAACACTGGGGAAGAACCGATGGATCGATCAGCTGGTAAAAGCGGGCAAAATTGATATTTCTGAATTCGAAGGAGAATGGGAGCGAAGCCTCACGCAGGTGGTAGAAAATCCGTTTCCCGGAATTGATAAAGCACTGGTTTTAACAGGTAGCGATAAACGTGGAACGATATATGCCATGCTCAACCTCTCGCGCGATATGGGAGTTTCTCCCTGGTACTGGTGGGCCGATGTTCCGGTTGAACCAAAGGACGCCTTGTACGTAAAAGCCGGTCGCTTTATTACCGAATCTCCAAAAGTAAAATATCGTGGTATTTTTCTGAACGATGAAGAACCGGCCCTCGGTAATTGGGCGCGCGAAAAATTCGGAGGTATCAATCACCAGTTTTATGTACATGTTTTTGAACTGGTGCTCCGTTTGCGTGGTAACTTTATGTGGCCGGCCATGTGGGGGAAAGCATTTTACGATGATGATCCCGAAAATGGTGTGTTGGCCGACAAGTTGGGTATTGTTATGGGAACATCGCATCACGAGCCTTTAGGCCGGGCACAGGCCGAATGGCATAAATACGGAACCGGGGCCTGGGACTACACTAAGAATGAAAAAGTGTTGACGGATTTCTGGACCAAAGGAATGGAGCGGAATAAGGACTATGAAACGCTAGTGACCGTTGGTATGCGAGGCGATGGCGATGAAGCCATGGAAGAAGGAACCAACATTGCATTGCTTGAGCGGATTGTAAAAGATCAGCGAAAAATTATAAGTGAGGTTACGGGTAAAAAACCCGAAGAAACGCCTCAGGTTTGGGCCTTGTATAAAGAAGTTCAGGATTATTACGATAAAGGAATGCGTGTGCCTGATGATGTTACCCTGCTGTTGTGTGACGACAACTGGGGCGATGTTCGCAAATTGCCTGATATAAACGCGCCAAAGCATGAAGGCGGTTTCGGAATGTATTATCATTTTGATTATGTGGGCGGGCCGCGAAATTCTAAATGGATAAATGTTACCCAGATTCAGCGCGTTTGGGAGCAGATGAACCTGAGCTACAGTCATGGTGTCGATCGCCTGTGGGTCGTAAATGTTGGCGACCTGAAGCCTATGGAATTTCCCATAAGTTTCTTTTTGGATATGGCCTGGGATCCGTCACAGTTTAACCCTCAGAACCTGTATGCTTATACAGTTAGTTGGAGCCGACAACAGTTTGGAGAGAAATATGCCGAAGAAGCTGCACGAATTATCAATCTGTATACCAAATACAACCACAGGGTTACTCCTGAGTTACTGGACGATAAGACCTACAGCCTGGAAAATTACAACGAATTCGAAAGAGTTCGGGATGATTACCGCAACCTGGCATTTGATGCACTTCGGCTTTACAACATTATTCCAAACGAATACAAAGATGCCTTCGACCAACTCGTGCTTTTCCCAGCAAATGCAACTGCCAATTTGTACGAAATGTATTATGCGGTGGCCAAAAACAAACAGTTAATAGCGAACGGAGATTTCGAAGCCAATACCTGGGCCGATGTTGCGGAAGCTTGTTTTAAACGCGATTCGGTGTTGACCGTTCACTACAACCAGCAAATAGCAGGAGGAAAGTGGAACCACATGATGGACCAGATCCGAATTGGATACACCTACTGGCAGGAACCCCGCAAAGCAAAAATGCCTAATGTGGAACGCCTTGTTTTGCCGGAAGTGTCAAACGCCGATATGATTTTTAAAGAGGCTGATGGTTATGTTTCGATTGAAGCAGAAAACTGCCAAAAAGCAAAAGGTAGCGAAAACATTAGTTGGGAAGTGATTCCGGATCTTGGAAAAACGACATCGGCAATTACAACTTTTCCGCAAAACGCTTACCCCAAAGAGAACGAGGAGATTTACCTGGAATATGCCATTGATTTTGCATCAACCGGAGATTTTGATGTGAGTGTGCTCGTGTCGCCGACGCTGAACTTCAATGCCAATAAAGGATTACGATATGCTGTTTCTTTTGATGGAGAAGCGGAACAGATCGTAAATTTTAATGGAAAGTATCGCGGTGAGTTGGGTCCCTGGCAAGCCAGGCGGATAATTAAATCGACTACAAAACATAAAATTGAAAATACTGGCGTACACCGATTGCGTGTTCGCGTATTGGAACCCGGAATTGTTCTGCAGAAAATTCTGATTGATACTGGTGGACTGAAACCAAGTTACCTGGGGCCAATTCAAAGTAAAATGGTAAAAATAGATTAAAATGAAATATTATAAATTTCGATACAGCATTCTTCTTTTGTTCATTCTGGCGTTTTCTTCGGTAGAGGCACAGGCTGAAGTTAGACTCCCCATCTTGGTGAGCAGCGGAATGGTTTTGCAGCGTAATCAACCCTTGAAAATCTGGGGCTGGGCAGATCCGAAAGAACAAATTACAATTGAATTTAAAGGAGAAAATTATACGACAATGACAGGCGAGGACGAAACCTGGCAGCTTGAGCTTCCCGCGATGGCTGCCGGTGGTCCTTATACTATGAAAATAAACGATATTAAACTGGAAAATATACTGGTAGGCGATGTATGGCTGGCTTCGGGGCAATCGAACATGGAGCTGCAACTTCGCAGGGTTATGGATTTGTATGCCGATGAAATCAAAAAAATAAACACCGACCAGATAAGATTATTCCGCTCATCGACTCGCGAAAATGCCGAAAACGAAAAAGCGGATTACCCTGATGGAAAATGGCTATCGTCAACGCCTGAAAATATTATGGAATTTTCGGCTGTTGCCTGGTTTTTTGCCGATAAAATTCATCAGGAACAAAGTGTTCCGGTGGGTATCATCAGTACTGCAATAGGCGGTTCTCCGGCTGAAGCCTGGTTAAGCAAAGATAAAGTTGCTCCATTTCTTGATCCCTGGCTGGAGCGGGCAGCTCGCATAGACTCTATGCGTATGGCACGGCAAAAACAGGAAAATGAAGAACCCCCGTTTAACTGGTGGTACGAAGTTAACAAAAACGATCCCGGAGTAGGGAAGTGGTCGAAAGGCGAAGTGGATGTTACAGGCTGGCCGCAAATTTCGTTACCGGGTTATTGGACCGATAAAGGTGTTGATTTTCGGAACGGTTCAATTTGGTTTTACCGCGAATTTGATGTGCCCGAATCACTGGCAGGAAAAGAAGCGGTATTGCGATTGGGCAGAATAATTGACAGCGACTCGGCTTTTGTAAACGGTACCTTTGTTGGAAATATAACTTACCAGTATCCTCCCCGCATTTACGATCTGCCGGCCGGATTATTAAAAGCCGGTAAAAATACGGTAATGGTTCGTGTTTTCTGCCAGGGTGGACGTGGTGGTTTTGTAGAAGAAAAACCGTATGAATTGCGTGTAGGATCGGAAATTATCGATATTACAGGTGACTGGCATTACCATATTGGTGCAGAACTTCATCCTCCTCGCGGTGGCTTTGGTGGGCTGTCTTTCCGACCCGGGGGCTTGTACAATTCCCTGATTAATCCGATGAAGAATTACAACATAAAAGGTGTGATCTGGTACCAGGGAGAGACCAATGCCGGACGGGGATTTGAATACCGCCAGTTGTTTAAAGATCTGATCATGGACTGGAGAAAGCAGCTCGATCAACCCGATCTGCCATTCCTGTACGTACAATTGGCCAACCTGGGAATTCCGAATAAACAACCTGTAGAAAGCGGCTGGGCAGAAACCCGGGATGCACAGCGAAGAGCACTCGAACTTCCCAATACCGGAATGGCTGTAGCCTTCGACATTGGCGAATGGAATGATATACATCCGTTGAATAAAAAGGAAGTAGCACGTCGTTTGGCATTGGAAGCTGAGAAAGTTGCTTATGGAAATAAGGACATAGTAAGCTCCGGACCACTGTACGAATCGATGAAAATTGAAGACGGAAGCATTCTGCTTACATTCACTTCTGTGGGAGCCGGACTTTATGCCAACAGTTTACTCGAAGGATTTCAGATAGCCGGCAGCGATGGCAATTTTGTTTGGGCCAAAGCGGTGGTAATGAGCAAGAATTCGGTTAAAGTCTGGAGTAATGAAGTCCCTGAACCGACTGAAGTGCGTTATGCCTGGGATGATAATCCGGCCGGATCAAATCTGAAAAACAAAGAAGGACTACCGGCATCGCCATTTACAACAGAAAAATAAAAAACAAAATAACACTAAAAAATTATGAATTCTACTTCACAGAAAGTTTCTGTACTGGAAAAAATCGGATATAGCCTGGGTGACCTGGCTGCCAACCTTGTGTTTCAAACCCTGGTTACTTTCCTGGCATTTTTCTATACTGACATTTACGGACTTCAGAACGAACACGCATCAGTAATTATGCTGGTAGTTGGACTGGTAGCAGCTGTTGCCTTTAATCCGGTTATCGGAGCTTTGGCCGACCGTACAAATTCGCGTTGGGGAAAATTTCGCCCGTGGATTTTATTTACGGCCGTTCCGCTTGGCGTAATTGCTTTACTGGCGTTTACAACACCGAATTTTTCGTACAAAGGAAAACTAATTTATGCGGCCGTAACCTATACCTTATTGCTGCTGGCCTACGCATCAAGTAACCTGCCGTATTCGGCCCTGAGCGGAGTTTTAACCGGCGATATGTCGGAGCGAAACAGTCTATCGTCGTACCGTTTTGCCGCCGTAATGTTTGCACAGTTTTTTGTGCAGGTATTTATGTTGCCCATAATTTTGCATGTAGGAAACGGAGACAAAGCTGCCGGTATTGAATCGGTTATGACTTGGATGGCAATTATCGGAACCGTGTTGTTGCTCATTACATTTCTTACTACTAAAGAGCGAATAATTCCAAAACCCGAACAGGCATCAACTTTAAAAGAAGATCTTGGCGACCTGTTTAAAAACAAGCCCTGGATTATCATGCTTACATTAACCATTTTGGTTTTTATAACACTGGCCATGAAAGGAGGATCTTATGTTTACTACTTCAATAATTACGTAGATGAAACTGAATTGCACAGTTTTATTCAACCAATTCTTGATTTTCTGAACCGTATTGGACTCAACTTTTTTGAATCGGATGTGCCATCGGCCGGTTTTGGTTTATTTAATGCAGGTGGAATTGTATTTTCGATGGTTGGTATTGCAGTATCCCGGAAACTCGCTGATAAGTTTGGGAAACGTGATGTTTTCGGAACAGCCCTGTTTATTGCCACCTTATTTATTGTTTCTTTTTTCTTTTTCAATCCAAAAGATGTTCGCTTAATGTTTCTGGCGCAGATACTGCACATGTTTTTCTATGGCGTAACAACTCCTATTCTTTGGGCGATGATTGCAGATGTTGCCGATTATTCGGAGTGGATTAACAACCGCCGGGCTACTGCCATCATCTTTTCAGCCATGATGGTAGGCTTAAAGGCAGGTTTGGCAATCGGAGGTGCTATTGTTACCGGAATTCTTGGTTTGTATGGATACATAGCGAAAGATGCTATGAATGCCGGGCAGAAAATCGTTCAGCCCGAAACTGTGGCTCAAGGCGCCAAAATGTTGGTAAGTATCTACCCGTCAATCCCGTTTCTGATTGGTGTTGCTTTACTGTTTTTCTACGAAATCAATAAAAAGAAGGAAATTCAAATCCAACAGGATCTTTTATCCAAACGAGTTTAATTTTAAAATTAAAGATAAATACATACTTACTGAATAAAACTCTAATCAATTTATTATCATGAAAAATGTAAAAAAATACTACTTATTATTCGCATTGGGGGTACTGGTATTATCATCGTGTAGCCTTTCGAAAAGCGAAAGTCCTGCAACTTTAAAAGATGCTTATAAGGACAAATTTCATATTGGTACAGCATTGAATGCCTGGCAAATTACTGGCCGGGATACTGCCGGCATTGAAGTGATCAAAAATCAATTTAGTGCCATAGTCGCAGAAAACTGTATGAAAAGCGGGCCAATTCATCCAAAAGAAGACGAGTATAATTTTGATCTGCCTGATCAGTTTGTTGAATTTGGAGTTGAAAACAACAAATTTATTACTGGCCATTGTTTAATCTGGCATTCGCAGGCTCCACGCTGGTTTTTTACCGATGATGAAGGAAATGATGTTTCACGGGAAGTAATGATCGAGCGTATGAAAAGTCACATTTATACGGTAGTTGGGCGTTACAAAGGCCGCATAAAAGGCTGGGATGTGGTTAACGAAGCCATAATGGAAGACGGTAGTATGCGAAACAGTAAATTCCGCCAGATTGTAGGTGACGACTTTATCAAACTGGCATTTCAGTTTGCACACGAAGCCGATCCTGATGCCGAATTATATTACAACGATTATAACGAGTGGTATCCGGGAAAACGCGACGCCATTGTTCAGATGGTACGCGATTTAAAAGCCGAAGGTATTCGAATTGACGGAATTGGTATGCAGGGACACGTTGGAATGGATAGCCCGTCGTTGGAAGAATATGAAGCTGCTATTGAAGCTTATGCCAACGAAGGAATGAAAGTCATGGTTACCGAGCTAGATATGTCGATCTTACCTAACCGACGCAGAGATGTAGGTGCCGATATTGCCACCAGTTTTGAATATCAGCAAAGCCTGAATCCATACACGGAGGGAGTTCCGGTAGAAAAAATGAATGAATGGGACGAACGAATGCTCGATTTTTTCCGCTTGTTTTTGAAACATTCTGATGCGGTTACACGTGTGACACTCTGGGGTGTTTCTGATGCCACTTCATGGAAAAATAATTTTCCTATTCGGGGACGTACTGATTATCCATTGTTGTTCGATCGCGAAAATCAGCCTAAAAGTATTGTTCCCAAATTAATCAATGAAGCGAACAATTGGGATACAAAATAGTTAGCTCAATGTAATTAGTTTAGTTAGTTTTCCGGGAGTAGCTGAATTTGGCTGCTCCCGGTTTTAAAAATCAAGGAAAGAAATAAGTGAATAATATTAATGATTAGCTCATCGGAGAGCATCATTTTATTCCACCAAATAGAAAATATTAATTAAATGAAAAACCCAAGATATTTAGTCGATCATATGTTTACCGCTGATCCGGCAGCTCATGTTTTTAATGGAAAGATTTATATCTATCCTTCTCACGATATTGAATCGGGTATACCGGAAAACGATCTTGGCGATCATTTCGATATGCGCGATTATCACGTTTTTTCGTTGGACGATGTGGAAGGGGAGGTTACCGATCATGGTGTAGCGCTCGATGTAAAAGATATTCCCTGGTCGGGGCGTCAGTTGTGGGACAGCGATTGTGCTGAAAAAGACGGAAAGTTTTACCTGTATTTCCCTTTAAAAGATAAAACTGATATTTTCAGGATTGGTGTCGCTATAAGTGACAAACCGGAAGGTCCGTTTCTTCCTCAGGATGCTCCAATGAAAGGTAGTTACTCCATCGATCCCTGCGTTTTTAAGGATGAAGATGGTAGCTATTACATGTATTTTGGCGGATTGTGGGGCGGGCAGCTACAGCGCTACCGAAACAATAAAGCCATTGAATGCGGACAGGAGCCTGCCGATGAAGAGCCTGCCTTGACAGCCCGCGTTGCGCGTCTTAGTGCCGATATGTTGGAGTTTGGAGAAGAACCCAAAGCGCTTGTTATTTTGGATGAAAACGGAGAACCTTTAAAAGCCGGCGATCACGACCGACGTTTTTTTGAGGCATCGTGGATGCATAAATACCAGGGGAAATATTATTTCTCGTATTCCACCGGAAACACGCATAAACTATGTTATGCAATTGGCGACAATCCATACGGACCGTTTACCTATCAGGGAGTAATTTTAACTCCTGTAGTTGGCTGGACAACCCATCATTCAATCGTTGAATTCAAGGGCAAGTGGTACCTGTTTCACCACGACAGCGTGCCATCGGGCGGAAAAACCTGGCTGCGCAGCATGAAAGTGGTAGAATTGGAGTACAACGAAGATGGAACTATACAAACCATTGAAGGAACAGCCTAATATCATTCTTATTAATGAGATTTGAAAAATCTTGCTAATTGATGAATGCATTCTTTATCTGCTAAATTTTTTACCTGGCTTAATTCGGTAGCAATACATAATAATAAAATCCTTCTATCTGAAGCGAAGCTATTGAATACCGTGTGATGAATTGGTTTCAATGCAGTAGGTCATGGGTTCGAATCCCGTCCGGGGTACTAATCAAAACAAAAAAGAGTTACAAAGTTTGTAGCTCTTTTTTGTTTTGCTCAAAATAGAAACTGGCATGTTTCTTTGGGTAATCACATCAATAGGATGCTTTTCTATCAAAACTTGACTCTTTGGCACAAAAAAGTATCTCATAATTTCGTACATCGTTAAACTTTTGGATAATTTTACGAACTTAGATTTAAGTAGTAAAAAATATTAACATTATCATGTTTGATTGTTTTCATCAGAATCCGGTAAGAAGGATTGTTTCATATTTCAGTTATTGGTTTTATATCGACAGGAAAAATGTAAAGTCTTTCCATGTAAAAACGGTATTTTTAATTCTCCTTTTTGTCGGAGTTGGAATTCATACTACCAATGCACAATGGTCAGTAAAGGGCGAAACAACCGATAAAAAAGCCCGCTGGAACCATATTCAGATGTTTACGGAAGAAGAATGGGATGTCAGCAATTTTGCTACGAAGGAGGAAATGCAATGGTTTAATGACGCCCGCTACGGCATGTTCATTCATTTCGGATTATCGACATACATTGGCAAAGACCTGAGCTGGGGAATGTGTTACACCCGGAAAGCACCTGACAAAGGCCACGGCCCGATTCCTGATTCGGTGTGGGTGAAATACCCTGAGAAATTTGTTTTCGAGAACTTTGATGCCAAAGAATGGGTAGGTATTGCCAAACGTGCCGGCATGAAATACATCGTCACCATTGCCAAACACCACGATGGTTTTCATATGTGGGATACCCAGTATTCCGATTTTAAGGTGACCAATACACCTTTTGGACGCGATTATTTAAAAGAAATTGCCGATGCCTGTCACGAAGCGGGAATGAAGTTTGGTATCTACTATTCGCAGCGCGATTGGTACCATCCCGACTATGCACCGGTTGATACCAGTTTAATTGAAGTACAAGACGAAGCGCCATACTTTAAGGCAAAACCCGGAGTAAAAGAAGTGAAACCCGGACCAAGACATCAAAAATACATCGACTACCAGTTTAATGTGGTTCGAGAGTTGTGCACCAACTACGGCAAAGTGGATGTTTTCTGGTTCGATGCTACTTGGTGGGGAGGTATGTTCACTGCCGATATGTGGGAGTCGGAAAAACTTACACGAATGATTCGTGAGTTGCAACCCGGGATAATCATCAATAACCGTGCATCCCTTCCAGGAGATTTTGATACTCCGGAGCAGAAGATTGGTATGTATCAGTCTCGTCCCTGGGAAAGTTGCGTAACCCTTTGCGGTTCGTGGTCGTGGTCGGATACACCCACAAAATCGAAAAAGAAAATCGTTGAAATGTTGACCGCAACCGCTTGCGGAAACGGCAATATGTTGTTGAGCTGGGGCTCGAAATGGGATGGAGAGTTCGATCCTGTTCAGGTTACGCGTTTGGAAGAAGTTGGCGAATGGCTGAAACAATACGGACAAACCATTTACAATACAAAAGGCGGACCCTGGTACCCTGAGAAATGGGGCGGGAGCACTTATCGTGGAAAAACAGCTTTTGTACATATTACGGGCGAAGTGGGAGATACCCTTACGTTGCCGGCAATTGAAAATAAAATCGTGTCGGCAAAGGTTCTCACCGGAGGACAGGCCTCCTTTAGCCAAAAAGAAAAGCAAGTACTCATCAAACTTGAAAAAGTAAATAGAAATGTAGAGTCAGTCATCGTTGAACTTTCATTCGAAAATGAAATTAAAGGAATGGTGGCAGAAAAGCGGTCGAAATCAAGGTTTGACGACCCGATGTTTGGCAAACAACTCACCGAAAATGTAAAACTGGAACTAAGTTCTCAATCAGCTCTCGACAATCCTGAGCATCACGAACTACTTCAGGGAAACACCTTATTTAACAGCGCTTTTGCATTTCATACAAAAGCAGAAAGAGAACCATACGCGATATTAGATCTGGGCAAATTGTATTCGGTAACCGGTGTAGATTTATACAATGATAAACATTACAACGGAAATCCGGGTACCTTTGAAGTACTGGTTTCTGATGATGGAAAAAACTGGCAATCAATCGAAAAAAACGATAAAGCATTCAATCAGTGGGAAGTTACAGTGGCACAGTTCAATGCCGGAATTCAGCTGCCGGGAGTGGAAGCACGCTATGTTAAAATCTTGCTAAAAGCTAATACCGAAGATGCACTTCATTTAAAAAGAGCACATATTTACGTACACTAAATGGATAAAGTATGATCAAACGGTTTGTAATGCTTTTGGTGGTAATCGTATTGCCTCTTTTCGTATTTTCTCAAAAAAATGAGCAGCATCTAAGAGTGATGACCTACAACATCTGGAACGGCTTTGACTGGGGAAAAGACCAAACCCGAAGAATGAATCTTCAACACTGGGTGGAAAAGCAACAGCCCGATGTTGTTGCTTTGCAGGAATTGTGTGATTATACACCCGGGAAACTGGCAGAAGATGCAAAATCGTGGGGGCATAAATATTCGGTATTGTTGAAAAAGACCGGCTACTCCGTTGGTTTAACTTCAAAATACCCGATAGAAGTGAAAGAAAAGATCATAAAAGGAATGCACCACGGGGCTTTGCATTGTAGTACCAATGGTATCGATTTCCTCGTGGTTCATCTTCACCCGGGAAGTATAAAACGCCGTCGCGAAGAAAAGGAAATATTACTTGCAAAGCTGGAGGAAATAAAAACTGAGAATACGAAATACATAGTTTTGGGCGATTTTAATGCCAATTCACCATTCGATGCCGACCTTTATGAGCCGGATGGCGATCTGTTACTCCATATGAGGAAAAGCAACGAGGGTAAAGGGCTGGATGGAAATATTGATAATGGCGATCTGAATTATTCGGTTATTTCAAGTTTCCTCTCGTTTCCACTGTACGATGTAACGCGTAAGTATACCAGTGGAATACAAGATCGGGGAAGCTTTCCATCAATGGTACTGGCACCGTTAAATAACGAAACGCATGAACAATTTTTGTCGCGTTTGGAACGAATCGACTACATTCTCGTTTCTCCTGAACTGGAATCCAAATGTGTGAATGCAAAGGTATGTAACGGCGAAGAAAATTGGTTTTTGTCCGATCATTATCCGGTTATTGCTGATTTTAACATGAACGATTCTGCTTCTAATTAGCAGTTAAAAAGTTTTAATATGACTCGTTTCCTGATAACCATTTTTTTGTTTTCCTTGTGCTCAGTAAATGCACGCTCCCAGGGCACATTTGCCGAGAACTGGGAATATAAAGGGATTGCAGTACAGGATTCGGGCTATACCATTTGGGGAACATCGCCCATTTATGGCGACGATGGAAAAGTACACCTTTTTGTAGCACGCTGGCCCGGAGAACTAAAGGTGGATCCGGGATGGCGCACCCACAGCGAAATTGCCCATTACGTTGGAGATTCTCCCGAGGGCCCCTTTGTATTTTCCGATGTAGCGGTGAAAGGTGACATTGTGGAAAAAGCTACCTGCAATCCGGCCATACAAAAAACTTATGCTCCACATAACCCGGCTATCCACAAAGTTGACAGTTTATATGCGTTGTTTTTTATAAAGAACAGTGGAATTGAAGAACACCCTTCAAACCAGTTTATTTGTCTGGCAACATCGAAGAGTTTGTACGGACCATGGGAAATGGCAGGCGAAAATGGCAAAATACTTACTCCTCCGGATAATCCTGATTATTGGAATTACCAGGCGAGTAACGGTGTAAATAATCCTGCTTTCCTGCAACATCCCGATGGAGGCTATTTTCTGTACTTCAAATCAGAAAAGGCAAAAATGGGACTGGCTGTTGCCGAAAATCTGGAAGGACCTTATGTGCAAATGCCGTTTCCTGTAACATCCAACAATCGTAATATCGAGGATGGATACGCTTTTGTGTACAAGGGAAAATTTGCTTTGCTCACTACCGATAATCATGGAATTATAGAGGAGGGAGGCGGCATTCTCTGGACTTCGGAAGATGGAATTCATTTCGATACTTACGAAAAAGGTTTTCATCGCATCAATCAATATACAAATGTTGACATGAATAAGGTAGCCGTTCATTACGGGCCTAAAAACCGACTTTATGCTAAGTTCGAGCGACCGCAATTGCTGCTAAAGAACGGAAAGCCCGAGTACCTTTATGTCCCCTCCGGAACCAACATTTATGGTGGTGACTGTACGGTTAGTTATGTTTTAAAATTCAAAGATGAATAAATGATGATATCAAGATTTCTGGGAATTGTTTGTATTGTGATTTTAAGCGCTGGATTTTTACAAGCACAGGAGCTTCAGAAAGTTCCCGTTCCAACACAGGCACAACTCAACTGGCAGAATGCCGAACTGGTTGCCGTTTTTCATTACGACCTGCATGTGTTCGACGGCAAGAAATACGTTCAGCGCGAAAACCGAATAACACCGGTGCCCGATTACAATATTTTCAATCCGAAAAATCTGGATACCGACCAGTGGATAAAAGCTGCGAAAGATGCCGGCTGTAAAATCGCAATTCTTACAGCGACGCACGAAACCGGGTTCGCCCTTTATCAAAGCGATGTAAATCCATATAGTTTGAAAGCTGTAAAATGGAGAGATGGCAACGGAGATATTGTAAAGGATTTTGTTGAATCGTGCCGGAAATACGATATACTGCCCGGAATTTATATTGGCATACGCTGGAATTCGTTTTTTGGTGTTTACGATTTTAAAGTGAGTGGCGAAGGTGCTTTTGCCGAAAACAGGCAAAAATATTACAACAGCATGTGCGAGGGAATGACCGAAGAACTGATGTCGCGTTACGGCGACCTGGCGATCGTTTGGTTCGACGGTGGAGCTCATGGTCCGGAAAAAGGCGGTCCCGATGTGTTGGGAATATTCGAAAAACACCAACCGAATGGCATTTTCTACCACAACACACAACGTGCCGACATCCGCTGGGGAGGAAGCGAAAGCGGAACGGTTCCATACCCAAGTTGGGGAACCTACCCATATCCTTACTCACACTCTGCTAACCAGGAAGAAATTTTCAAGAATAACTTTCAACTTTTAAAAACGGGCGATCCGAATGGACCGTATTATATGCCCGCCATGAGCGATGCCCCGCTGCGTGGCTACAACGGTCGGCACGAATGGTTCTGGGAACCCGGCGACGAAGACGCAATTTATCCACTGGAAAAACTGGTCCATATGTATTACAATTCGGTGGGGCACAACAGTTCGCTGATTTTGGGACTAACACCCAACGCAGATGGTTTGCTTCCCGAGCCCGATGTACAACGTCTGAAAGAACTGGGCAATGAGATCAAAAGCAGGTTTGAAAATCCGTTGGCTACCACATCCGGTGCCGGTACCAAATTCACGCTAAAGTTGAAAAAAGGCCAAAAAGTAAACCAGTTAGTGCTGGCTGAAAATATTGAGTCGGGCGAGCGAGTGAGGGAATTCGTGCTGGAAGGAAAAACAAGTACAGGTTGGAAAACTATTTTTGAAGGATCATGTATCGGTCATAAGTTTATACACCGTTTCGACGATCTTGAATTAAAGGAAATAAGATTAAAGGTTACAGAAACAAGAGGAGAACCTCAAATTAAGGAGTTTTCTTCGTACTTTATTGAGTAGGTGAAAATAGCATTGCGAGCTATCTATTTCTAATGGTTCAATTAAGCGTTTTGAATATGGGCCGTGAAACTTCCAATGAAGAAGTTATTGTACATCAAGGTGTATTTCTCAAGCAAGCGAAATCCATTTGCTGACAAATCCATTATAAAGGGATTGTAATTCACCATCAATTCCTTTGCTTTTTGATGAATTTTATCCGCCAGCTCCTTGCTTTCTTTGTTTTGTTCAGAAAGTTCAGTAACAACCTTCGTCATGATATTAACCTCGTCGGCCAAACGGAATTCATTGTAGTTTTTGTCTTTGTCAGAAACAGATTCGGCAGTGTTAAACATCTGGTTAGCATAGGTTAAGACCATTTCTTTCAACTCTTCACTGAAATTTGCCTGCTTGAAAGAATTATTAATTATATCCAGAATTTCAGTTTTAAATTCATTTTGAAATGCTTCCATGATATCATCCAGCTTTTTAAACTCTGCCAGAATACTGGAGTGAAAGCTATTTGAATCGAATTTTTCCATAACACGATAAAAAATTGAACTGTTAAAGGATTTTATCTTCAGTTTTTATGTGAGAAAAATAAAGTTAATAAATGGTTAAATGAAGAAATATATTGTATTGTACAACATTCAATTCTTGATCTATTTTTAGGCGATGACATTTTGATACATTAATGACCTATGTTGAAATAATTTGCTCTTGAAGTAGGAATATTGGTGAATAAATGAAGAAATATATTTTTGAATTATAGCCGTGTGTTATTTGACTATTTTTTATCTGGCAGATCAAATTGTAAAGAAAAAAGACTAAAAAATCAGTCAAAAAGAATCATCAGATTTAGGTTGAAAAACATCCCGGCAGAATCAGGGCTTTAAAATTGCAAGAAATGCTTCAAAATTACGATTTTGTGCGACATGCTTAATATGTTGTAATCCTTGCAATTCATGAACTTGTGGTAGTTAAACTTTAAAATCAATTACCATGAAAAACTTAAGATTTTTAGCCGTTTTTGTTTTTGTATTTACCTTAGTAAGTACAAGTTATTCTCAGGGAAATAAATTCACTGTTCCTGTTCCCATGACCTGGGATGAAACGATTGCACCAATTGAATGTATCGGCCAGTATTCGGGTACTGTCGTCATGAATATGACATTTTTTGCAACCGGAAAAGTCCTGAATAAAGCCAGCGGTACAATTGAGGATTCCGAAGGGAATTTTTACACCATCGAAAGCTTATTTAACTGCCACAATTTTGTCAGCTATATTTCAGCCTCAGGAAATAGTAACCAGGCGTGGACATTTCGGGTGTGTTCTGTCGAAACCGGGAAATTGGTAGCAACAGTTCATATGACGTTTCATTATACGGATTGGGCAGTAGATCCAAATTTCACTACCGTAAATGTTAAAACAGTTTGTCATTAGAAAATCTCAATCAATTGTTAACTTTTTAGTTATCTCACAATCATACGAGATTTTAAAGTTGGGAGAAGGTTTTCCATTTACGGACGACCTTCTTTCTCCTTGAAGTTCGATTAGACAGAATGCTAATCGTAGTATTTTTTAAAGGTGTTACACGGATGTAACTCCTTTTTTTCGTGTTGTTATCTTCAACTAAATTTTCATTTATAAATGTTAAACACCATCGTAAAGAAATAAAATACGGCAGAAGTTCATGCCAATTCAATCGTAATTAATAACTTAATAGAAATTTTAATCATTGATGAAAACCGAATTGCTGCCGATTGAACAAAACTTTCAAGTTTGTCAATTGTTTGCTATTTGTTAGTAATCATAATCACAAAAACATATAACATGAAGACAAATTTACTCCTGCTTGTCGTCGCAATTTTATCAGCAATATCTTCTGTGGCGCAAGTAGATGCTTCGCTGTTTCGTTACGCTGATGTTTCAGAATCGAAAATCGCCTTTGTATACGCCGGCGATATCTGGTTGGTGAACAAGGATGGCGGTCAGGCATCAAGGTTAAGTTCTCCTGACGGGGAAGAAGTAAAACCCAAATTTTCGCCCGATGGGAAAACGCTGGCTTTCTCGGCCAATTACGACGGATCGTTGGATGTTTATACCGTACCTGTAGACGGTGGTCAGCCACAATGTGTTACCTGGCGCGGATGTGTTGTTGCCGACTGGCATCCCGACGGAGAAAAGATCATTTTTGCTACGGGTAAAGAAAGCGGCCGGCAACGTTTCTCACGTTTGTTTACAATCGATAAAGATGGTGGTTTGCCCGAGGTATTACCACCTGCCTATGCCGAAGTAGGTGCTATTTCTCCGGATGGAAAGCAGCTTGCTTTTACCGATAAATCGCGGTTAAATCGCACCTGGAAACGGTATCGCGGAGGAATGGCGCCGGACATTTACCTGATGGATTTGAATGACTATTCTACCCTGAATATTACTCAGAATGATGCGAGTGATGAACTCCCGATGTGGCATCAGAATAAGATTTATTACCTCTCGGATAACGGCCCGGAAAAACGTTACAATATTTGGTGTTACGATGTGACCGCAAAAACCAATCGGCAGGTAACCGATTTTGACGATTTTGATATTCATTTTCCCTCAATTGGCCCCAACGATATTGTTTTTGAAGCCGGTGGCGAATTGTATTTATTAAGCCTGGATACTGAAGAATACAAGCAGGTTAAAATAAATGTGATTACTGATCAGATGGCAAGTATGCCTAAAACCGTTAAAGTTGAAAAATACCTGATGGGAGGCGGTATTTCTCCCGACGGCAATCGTGTTGTTGCAGAAGCCAGAGGCGATGTTTTTTCACTTCCTGCAGAAAAAGGATTTGTACTTAACCTGACTCAAAGCTCAGGAACTGCCGAGCGTTCGCCCGCCTGGTCGCCCGATGGAAAGTCGATAGCCTGGTGGAGTGATGCATCCGGGGAGTACGAACTGACGATTTATGATATTGAAAACGAAAGCACGAAAACAATTACCAAACTGGGCCCGGGATTTCGCTATGATCTATACTGGTCGCCAAATTCGAAAAAACTGGCTTTTGTCGATCAAACCATGAGTATAAAGGTTTGTGATGTTGAAAGTGGATCTGTTACCGAGATGGATAAAGCATTGTGGATGATGCATGGCCCCTTGCAGGGATTTTCTGTTTCGTGGTCTTCCGACAGCCGCTACGTAACCTGGAGCAGGGGAGTAGAAAATCGCAATGCCGTTGTTTTTATACATGATGTTCAAAACAATCAGAAACACGCAGTTACTTCCGAGTTTTATAACAATTCGTCACCTGCTTTCGATCCGGATGGTAAATACCTTTACCTACTCACTAATCGCTCAATGACCCCGGATTACAGCAATTTCGACAATACTTTTATTTACTCAAAATCAACACTGGTTGCGGCCATCAGTTTGCAGAAAGACACTCCGTCACCAATCGAACCTGAAAACGATAAAGTGGAAGTAAAAGAAGAAGAGAAGAAGGAAGAAAATGGAGATGATGAAAAAAAGGATTCAGCAGATGAAGATAAATCAGTAACGATTGATTTTGATGGTTTAGAAAGCCGACTGGTTCTTTTACCGATCGATGCCGGTGTTTATAGCGACCTGACGGCAACTAAAGGAAAGATTATTTTTCAGGATGCAAGCAATGCCGGCGGACAAAATGGCAAGCGGCCAATTGTTTACTGGGATTTAAAAGATCGCAAGCTTAAAACGATATTGGAAGATGCTGATGGTTTTTCAGTAGCTGCCAACGGCGAAAAAATGCTGGTAATGAGTAAAGGTAAACTCAGTGTTATTGATGTGAACGAGAATCAAAAGACTGAGAAGTTTGTGCCTTTGCAGGACATGGAAATGCGGGTAATACCCAAAGAAGAGTGGAAACAACTTTTTGCGGATGCGTGGCGCATTGAACGCGACTATTTCTACGATAAAAATATGCATGGCGTTAATTGGGAGGCCATGAAGAAGAAATACGGAGCGCTTGTTGAACAGGCTTCCAGCCGCGAAGATGTGAACTTCATACTTGGAGAATTGATCGGCGAAATGAATGCCTCGCACACTTACAAAGGTGGTGGCGATCTGGAAGAGACACCTCGTTTAAAAACAGGATACCTGGGTGTTGACTGGAACCTTAGTAATGGTGCTTACCAGATTAAAACGATACTTGAAGGCGCCAAATGGGATGCCGAAGTACGCTCGCCACTTGCCGAACCGGGAGTGGATGTGGAAGCCGGAGACTATGTGCTTGAAGTGAACGGTGTGGCGCTGACAGCGGATAAAGAACCTGCTGCTGCATTCCAGGGTCTTGGTGGTAAAACAGTAGAACTAACCATCAGTAAAACAACGTCGAAAGCCGATGCAAAAAAGGTAGTTGTTAAGCTGCTCGACGATGAAACAAGACTGCGTCATTTGGCATGGATTGAAGCAAAACGTAAACGAGTTGATGAAGTTACCGATGGAAAAGTTGGATACATTTACGTAAGAAGTACCGGAATTGACGGACAGAATGAACTGGCACGCCAGTTTTACGGACAGTGGAATAAAGAAGGATTGATTATTGACGAACGCTTTAACAGCGGTGGCCAGATACCTGACCGTTTTATCGAATTGCTGAACAGAAAAGCACTGGCATACTGGGCCGTTCGCGACGGACACGACTGGCAATGGCCTCCTGTTGGTCATTTCGGTCCGAAGGTGATGCTAATAAATGGTTGGAGTGGATCTGGTGGTGATGCTTTCCCCGATTTCTTCCGAAAAGCCGGATTAGGCGAATTAATAGGTTCGCGTACCTGGGGTGGATTAATTGGCATCAGCGGCGTTCCTGCACTGATCGATGGTGGTGGTATAACGGCTCCAACGTTCAGAATGTATGATCCGGATGGCAAATGGTTCCTTGAAGGTCATGGTGTTGATCCGGATGTACCAGTTGCTGAGGATCACGAGAAACTGGCAAAAGGAGTTGATAATCAGCTTGAAAAAGCTATTGAAGTGGTAAAAGATGAGCTGCAGCAGAATCCGGTAAAATGGCCGAAGCATGAGCCCTACGAAACACGATAAAAACAGTGAAATGAAATAGTTAATAAAACGGGGAATTGTATTATTCCCCGTTTTTATTTAATCGTGGGGTGTTGGAAATCTATGTTCGGTTCGAAAGGTCACCACTGACAACACATGCAGGCATTTGTTAAGTAATTGCTCTTGTTTAAAAATAATAACCATTTATTATTCCTACCTTCAAACCCAAACAAATCGGAATTTAATGAGAACCTTATCGGGGAGGATTTTAAAAAAGCAGGGATGGAAGATTGTAGGTGATTATGGAGGATTAAAAAAATCAGTAACCATTTTTGCACCGCATACAGCCCATATCGATTATTATTACGGAAAATTGGGCTTTACCGAACTTGGAGTGAACTTCAGGTTTCTTTCCAAAAAAGAACTTTTCTTTTTTCCGATGAACTATGTTATGAGAGGATTAGGATCGATTCCGGTGAGAGGAGTTAAAGGTCAAAATGCCATTTTTCAGGTAGTTGAAATGCTAAATGACAGTCAGGAATTGCACATTGTAGTGTCTCCGGAAGGTTGGATAAAACGAGTTGCCAAATGGAATAAAGGTTTCTTCTACATGGCGCAAAAAGCCCGTGTTCCCATTGCAGTTGCTTCAATGGATTACGAGAAAAAGGAAATGGGCGTAAAAGCCATCATTTACGACACGTCGGATTTTAAAACTGTAATGCAGCAAATAAATGCCATTTATAAAGACGTAAAAGGCAAAAATCCGGCACAATTTGCATTTCATTCGGAGGAATAGAAAGTGCAACTTTTGCAGTAATAGTTCAATTATTATTTCTGAAACTGCTATTTCGTATCATCCGATTTAAGGTGCAGATCCATTTGCGGGAACGGAATGGTCACCTTATTCTCAATGAACTTGCGGTTAATTGTTTTACGGATATCGGATTTTACATTTTCGATTCTAAAAATATTTTTACTGTAAAACAACAATTCAAAATCGAGCGACGAATTTCCAAAGTCACTAAAACGGGCACGGATCATTTCATCGTTTACTACTTCAGGATGTTCGCGGGCACTTTCAATTAATAAACGTTCAACCAGATCAACATCGCTACCATAAGCCACACCTACCTTAATCCGGAAACGTGTTTTTTTCGACTGGTGACTCCAGTTAATCACTTTATTAGTAGTAATTATTGAATTTGGGATAATCACTACAATATCGTCGCGGTTAAAAGCCTCGGATGTTCGCAGCCCAATTTTTCTGATTTTAATCAAATCGCCGTCAACCTCAAGAATATCGCCCACTCTTATCGATCCTTCAAAAAGCAAAATAAAGCCTGAAACAAAATCGTTGAATGTATTTTGGAGTCCCAATCCAACTCCAACCAGCAATGCTGCAGAACCGGCAAGAAGTACCGTAATTTTTATATGAAACGAATCGAGAACAATCAATATGGTAAAGATCCAGGCAGTGTAAGCAATAATCTGATAAACCGAAGCTAAGGTGCCGCGTTTGGCAAAATCGATGTCCTTTTTACGGAACATGACTTTTTTGATGATCCATAACAACACCCGAGTAATTAAAAATGCAATGAGAATAACAAATAAGGATTGTACAGTGAGAGTAAAATCCTTAATGGTGAAAAACTCGAAGTTCAGAAATTCTTTTATTCGGTCCATGCTCAAAATGGTTTTATCTTTTTCTTATAACCTTAACAAACCAAACACCTAATTTACCTAAACTTTTGTAAAGAACATATGGGAAATGGCATACACCAGTGCCGAAAATGATATTCCGAAGATGTTGGCATCGAGTTGCAGGGGCAGGTTAAAGTTACCGATAATAAGTATGAGTGTAGATGTTCCGCCGGCGATCATCGCCAATAATGCCGACCTGGAATTTGGATGTTTGGTGAACAAGGCTGCAAGCACCGGAACGATCATTCCGGAAACCATAAATGAGTAGGAATGGAGCATCAGTTCCAAAACGCTCGACATTTTTAGCGCAAGCAATAAAGCTACTCCTCCTATAATTAGGGTAAGGAATTGCGAAAAACGCAAACTGTTAGGAGAATCGTGTTTCTTTAAAACATCGGTTAAAATATTGCCCGAAGCTGCCATCAAACAACTGTCGGCGGTAGACATAATTGCCGAGAAATATGCAGAAAGCACAATGCCAAGAAATCCCACAGGCAAAACTGTTTTTAGTAACAGCGGAAGCCCCATTTCAGCATCCAGATTTGTAATGCTATAACCTGCTAACATCCCGTTTTCAACCGCTACCCGGGCAAACATTCCAAGAATAACGCCCATAAAAGCCATAATTGGATATTCAAACAAACCGGCAATAAACCAGCCTTGCTGCGCAGCCCGAGTATTTTTCGCGGCATAAATACGTTGATAAAGCGTCATACCGATAAACCAGATGGGAATTATGGTAAACATCCAGTTTATGATTTGCTGCCACGATATATTCCGAAGCGACAAAAACTCAGGCTCAATGGTGCTTTTTATGGCCTCCATTCCGCCAATGCTGAAATAGGAGATAGGAATGCCAACAAATACAAGCCCCGCCATTAAAATTATCCACTGAATGGTGTCGGTATAAATAACGGCCTTTAATCCGCCTAATACGGTGTAGCCTACTGCAATAACACCCATTATCAACAAAGCATTTTCCAGGTTAAGGCCATCGAAAGTAGAAGATGCCAGTTTGGCCCCGGCCAGTATTTGTGAGCTGGTAAATCCTAGATAACCAATGGCCGAAATTATTCCGGCAATTAGTGCCACACGTTTATCAAATACATGTTCGAGGTATTGCGGAAAAGACAAAAAACCTTTGAGCCGTGCCAGCTCCGAAATACGAGGTATCAGCAGAACTCCGCTTAGCCAGGCTCCTAAAAGACCCGTAAAAAGTAACCAGCTTCCCGACAAACCCATGGTAAAGCCAAGTCCTCCAAGACCAATGGAAAAACCGCCACCAACATCGGTGGCTACAACAGATAATCCAATGTGGATACTGCTAAGTTTTCGGCCTCCAACATAATAGTCTTCAGTGTTTTTGTTTTTTCGTAAAAAGTAAAATCCAACGCCCAGCATGGCAGCCAGGTAAACAATAAAAATAGACAGGTCTATCCAACTCATGCTTTGAGCTCAACATTTAATTCAATGTAAGATGATTTTTCCATGTGTTTGACCAATCCCTTTTTTAGCAGCGAAAAAACAGCTTCCTGTCCGCGTCGGCCCGATATTTTAAGTGCTTTGAAAATATCGCCGTAAACACATTTTCCGTTTTGTTGCAAGAACAGTAAAATGTCTTTTTCAAAAGGATTGTTAATGTTTTGGATACTAACCTCGTTCCCGATGTTTGATTCTTTCTTCGTTTCTTCCGTCATTGTCTTGATTTTCTGTGATTTCAACATATCTATCGCAATTTTTCCATCCTTTGTATCCCCGGTTGCAAAATACATTTCTGAAAAGGGAAAGCTCAATTTTAGTCTTTTCCTCTCCCAGAAATAGGGGGCATTCTTTCGCAAAGTGACACCTGTTTCCTAGATTCATTTTAGATGTGTTTATAGTAAATATTCAGACTTTCGATTTTTCCGGCAATGTTGGTGTTTTTTAACGCCGTACCGGAATAAACGTAGCCTTTCCGTAAAAATGTCTTGTTCATTCCTACTGAGTTGAGCCGTGCCATGGTGTACAAAGTTTTCAAACCCTGCTTTTTCATTTTCTTTTCCATTTCATCAAGCAGCAACAAAGCAAGCTTTTTCCCCCTGTTTTTTCTTGGGGTAGCAAAGTCGGTCATTTCAGCATTCAGTCCTTTCTTGTCCATTTCGGCTGAAGCAAGGGCAAGTAATTTCCCCTTGTGTTCAACTCCAAAATATTCCACATGACTTTCCATGGTCTCTTTAATGTAGTTTGGGTCGAATATTGGGAAGGGATAACTTTCGAATACATCACGGTAAATGGCAACAATATCCTCGCTGTCGGCGGGAGTCAATCGTTTTACATTGTACTTGTTATCCGGGTCAGCTTCTCCGTTTTTCCTGCCATTTTGCTTTTCAAGCATGCCACCAAAGAACTGCAATTGTTCGGTTTCGAGTTCAAGTAAGCGGTCGGAGCTTAAAAATTTCGACATAAAAAAGGCCGTTTCTCTACCTTCATAAAAAAGCGGAATTTGGGCTTCAGTTAAAAAACCGTCGGCAATAAATTGCGGAACTGCACTTTGCGGAACCTTGCAAATTATTTTAGTGTACCTGTTGCTTCGGGCAATCCGGTTAACCTCACCAATAATGCCCGGAATGTCGCGTTTATCAAGTTTCATCAGGTAAACACGCTTATTTAAATCCCCGTGATGAATGATTGTTCCTTGTCCTATTTTCTCGATTTTATCTGTTATCATTTAAATCTTTCTGTTTAAACATGACGAAGTAATGCGCCACTTTGTTCTAATTTTCTTTTTTCTGAAGGTTAACTGTTGTGTGCGAATGGCAGGTTTATTTGTTTGTCGAATGTCCTTTTAATCCCTCCTCGAATGTCTTTCATTATCTTCCGGAATCAGCGAAATAGAGTCGTTCGAGTCCGATAAAAGTCCTTCAATACCGATTGCTTCCGACTCGTCAATTTCTTTCAGATTCAAATCCAGGTTGCACTCGTCACAATTTCGATCGCACATTTTTGGTTCGTAACTATCAGGTTCCTTGTAGGTTGTAATTACACCCTCGTAGTTGCGTAATACCACTTTATTGGTCGACCACGAAATAATATAATTCGGCATCACCGGAATTTTTCCACCACCGCCGGGGGCGTCAATAACATAAGTTGGGCGTGCAAATCCACTGGTATGACCAATAAGGCTTTCCATAATTTCTATCCCTTTTCCGATTGGCGTGCGGAAATGAGAAAGTCCTTCTGACAAGTCGCACTGGTATAAATAGTAAGGGCGAACACGGTTTTGCACCAGTTTATGCAGCAAGGATTTCATAATACGTGGACAATCGTTTACATCGGCCAGTAAAACCGACTGGTTTCCAAGCGGAAAGCCACCATCAGCCAACTTTGCCAGAGCTTCTTTTGCCGAACTGGTCATTTCGTTGGGATGATTAAAGTGCGTATTAATCCAGAGAGGCTGGTATTTTTTCAGAATAGCAACCAGTTCGTCCGTAATGCGATAGGGTAGTACAACCGGCATTCTTGTTCCTATACGAATAATCTCGACATGCGGAATGGCCGAAATCTCCGAAAGCAGCCAGTCGATCACACTGTCGGGGAGCATAAAAGGATCGCCGCCTGAAAGCAGCACATCGCGCACCTGCGGTGTGTTGGCAATGTATTCGATTCCTTTTTTTAGTTGCGCTTTCGAAGGCACATAATCGATGTCACCAACCTTACGTTTTCGGGTGCAGTGCCTGCAGTACATCGAGCAGATGTTACTCACATGAAACAGAACTCTGTCGGGATAACGGTGGGTGATCCCTTCTACCGGGCTGTCGCGGTCTTCTGACAATGGATCTTCCAATTCCGATTTTAATGTAACAAGCTCTCCAATGCCACCAAAGGCTTGTTTAAAAACCGGATCGTTCCTGAAATTTTCCTTGTTTATTAGCGACAGGTAATACGGAGTTATTGATAATGGAAATTTTTCAAATGTTTTTCTCAGCCCTGCTTTTTCTTCCTCTTCGAAACTAATGCCGGTTAGTCGTTCAAACTTATCTAAACTTTTAACCGAATGTTTCAGTTGCCACTTCCAGTCCTTCCAGTTGCTGATTCGTGGTTCATCTTCAATTTTGTTTGCGATTTGTTGCTGTACCTGATCATATATCATAAAACTTATTTAAAATGAGATTTTAAGGTTTGCTGTCTGTTTTTCGCTACAAAAGTAACAAGATTTTTTAAAAGTTTCTATGCGAACTAAATTTGAAAAGTCTGTGTGGGAGATTGATTGAACTCTTTTATCAATTCCTTTGTTCACATTGAATTAATTGACAGGTTAGAAACAGTTGATACAAATTTTTTAACTTTGTACGAATATTAATTTCTACAGAAATAAACCACATGGGACGACTAATAATCGCATCTAACCGCTTGCCGGTTAAAATTGAAAAAAACGAAAATGAAATGATCGTAACACCCAGTGCGGGTGGATTGGCAACCGGATTAAAATCATACCATAAAGGAAACGACAGTGTTTGGATTGGCTGGCCCGGAATTATTCCGGAAAGCAAAGAAGAAGAGAAAACGGTTACAACGCTTGTAAAAGAAGAACAATGTTTGCCCGTTTTTCTTACCGAAGAGTTAATTTCGATGTACTACGATGGATTTAGCAATGCCACTTTATGGCCGCTTTTTCACTATTTTACTGAATACATTGAATACCGAAGGAGATACTGGGAAGCCTATTTAAAGGTAAACGAAATGTTTGCAGATGCCATTATCGCAAATGCCAAGGAAAACGACCGTGTTTGGGTACATGACTATCAGTTGCTGCTGGTACCAAATATTTTACGTAAAAAACGTCCCGATCTGAAAATCGGATTTTTTCTTCATATTCCTTTTCCATCGTACGAGATCATCAGGGTGTTGCCATGGCGCGAAGAAATTATCGAAGGCTTGCTGGGCGCCGATCTAATTGGTTTTCATACCTATGATTATGCACGACACTTCATGAGCTCTGTTAAACGTTTGCTGGGATACGATGTTGATTTTAACCAGATAAAGCTGGAAAACCGCCAGGTGTTTATCGATGTATTTCCGATGGGAATCGACTACAAGAAATTTGAAAAGCTTGCTACCGAAATCCAGAGTAAATCCATTCAGGAGCGCTCCAGGGTTCACCAGGATATCGACCGGTTTTTAATGGGGATGCCGGACAGACAGCTTATCCTTTCCATCGATCGTTTGGACTATACCAAAGGTATTCCTGAGCGATTGAAAGCTTTTCGCCATTTTCTGAAGGAACACCCCGAGTATATTGAAAAGGTGTCGTTGATCATGCTGACCGTGCCTTCACGAACTGATGTAGAACAATATCAGAACCTGAAGAATGAAGTTGATGTACTGGTTGGTAACATTAATGGCGAATTTGGCAGGTTGAACTGGGCGCCGGTAATTTATTTCTACCGTTCGATGCCTTTTGAGAACCTGATCGAATTGTACAGTTCGGCAGATGTTGCTCTGCTTACTCCACTGCGCGATGGAATGAACCTGGTAGCCAAAGAATACATTGCTTCGAAAGTGAAACAGCGGGGAGTTTTGGTTTTGAGCGAAATGGCAGGCGCAGCCAAAGAACTTGGCGAAGCTATTTCAGTGAATCCGAACAATATTGTGCAAACAGCCGATGCCATTTACAAAGCTTTGACCATGAACGACGAAGATCGGACAAAGGCTATGCGAACCATGCAGCGCCGCATAAAACGTTACGATATTTACAAGTGGGCCTCTGAATTTATAAAAGCGCTGGATCACACTATCGACAGGCAAATGGATTATCATGCGCGCAAGGTTTCTACACGGATTAAAAGTTCGATCACCAAAGATTTTACAAATTCCAAATCCAGGATCATTTTCCTTGATTACGACGGTACGTTACAGCGGTTCTTTGATAATCCGCAGGCGGCCGGTCCTGATGAGGAATTGTACGATTTGCTAAATAGTTTGTCGAAGATTGAACACACAAAACTTGTGCTGGTCAGTGGCCGCGACCGCGAAACCTTCGATCGCTGGTTTGGCTCGAAAAATTATACCTTGATTGCTGAACATGGTGCCTGGCTGAAAAACACAGGAGAAGGCTGGAAAGAACGAAAACCTGTAAACAGCGAGTGGAAAGAGAACATTATGCCGGTATTGGAATCGTATGTTGACCGAACACCGGGTAGCTTAATTGAGGAAAAGACCTATTCGCTGGTTTGGCATTACCGCAAAGCTGATATTGAATTGGGTGCATTGCGGGCTCTGGAACTGGTGCACGATATGTCGAACCTGATCTTTAACCAGGATCTTGAGATTATGGAAGGAAAGAAGGTTATCGAGGTGAAAGTTTCCGGAATTAATAAGGGAACAGCAGCTGCCGAGTTTCTTATGGATAATCCTGCTGATTTTATCATGGCTTTGGGAGACGACTGGACCGATGAATTTCTTTTCAAAGAATTGCCTGAAAGTTCGCACACCATTAAAGTGGGCACCGAGAATTCAGTAGCCAAGTATTTTCTGAACAACTACAAGGAAGTTCGCGAATTTTTGGATGAACTCAGAAAAGCCAAATAGACAACAGAGAAGAACATTTTCGATTTTATGAACATTTTAATGCGTATTGTTTTCTTTACAGAAGAGAACTTTTAAATGGTCTATGGAAAATTTGAATTATGCAATCATCGGGAATTGCAAAAGCGCAGCGCTAATTTCAGATAAAGGCTCAATAGATTGGTGCTGTTTGCCGGATTTTAACTCATCATCGGTATTTGGGAAAATATTAGACGAAAACAGGGGAGGAAGTTTTGAAGTGCTGGTTGATGACAGTTATACCATCGAGCAGTCGTATTTGCGTACCACCAATATTGTAGTCACCCGGTTTGCCAGCGGAAAAGACTGTTTCGAGGTAGTTGATTTTATGCCCCGCTATTTAAACAATGGCGATGGTTATTACAATCCGGCCGAGATCATTCGTTATTTCAAACACAAATCGGGTAAGCCCGAATTCAGGTTGAAATATGATCCGCAGGTGGAATATGCCCGTTTTAATGTTGAACTGGTTGCCGAAGAAGAGTACATAAAATGTTTTACCACTGAAGGTGATTACGATTCATTGTACCTGTACACCGATTTTGATCACGAAAAAATTCTGAAGCAAGAGATGATTGTCCTAAAGGAAGATGCCTTTGTTTTGCTTTCGTACGATCAGAAACTGCTTGAACAAACACTTAACAAACAATACCTGAAACTCCAAAAAACCAAAGTTTACTGGCTCGATTGGACAAACAAACTAACCAGTTATCAGAAATACAATAACGAAATCGTCAGAAGTGCGCTTGTTCTGAAATTATTAAGCTACGACAAAACCGGTGCTGTATTGGCAGCTGCTACAACTTCGTTGCCAGAAACCATAGGCGAGGAAAGAAACTGGGATTACCGCTTTTGTTGGATACGCGATGCTTCGATGGTTATTAAAGTGATGTCGAGCCTTGGTCACCTGAATACGGTTAAACGTTTTATGCGTTTCATCATCGATATTATTCCCGATAAGGATGAAAAAATCCAGATCATGTATGGCATTAATCGCGAAAAAAGGCTGGAAGAGGAGACCCTGGATCATTTGAGCGGGTATAAGAATTCGTCGCCGGTAAGAATCGGAAATGCGGCTTACCTTCAGAAACAGAACGATATTTATGGCATCCTGGTCGATGTGATTTACCAGCAGTTAACGGAGTTTAAAATTTCGCTGGAAGAAAGTGAGGCACTTTGGACCATTGTGAGAAGTATAGTTCGGATCGTGAAAAATACCTGGCACCTGCCCGACAAAGGAATCTGGGAGATCAGAACCGATGAAAAGCATTTTACTTTTTCAAAAGTATTGTGTTGGGTAGCCATCGACAGAGCCATTAAAATTGCCAGATTTATCCATAAGAACAAGTACGTTGAAGAATGGCAGGAACTGGCCGACACCATTAAAAATGAAATTTTGGATAAAGCCTGGAATCCTGAAATCGGTGCGTTTACGCAGGCCTACGGTTCTGTGGATATGGATGCAGCAACATTGCTAATGGAACCTTATGGTTTTATTTCGGCGAAAGATCCGCGTTATGTTCAAACCGTAAAAATCACCGAAAAAGAATTGTGTGTTGATGGTTTGATGTATCGTTATAAAAATCAGGATGACTTTGGACTGCCTAGTTCGTCGTTTACCATTTGCACATTTTGGCTGATCAACGCACTGGATTCGATTGGTGAGCGAAAACATGCCAAACAAATATTCGAGCAGTTGCTGAGTTACAGCAATCATGTAGGATTGTTTAGCGAAGACATCGATTTTAAAACCAAACGTTTACTAGGGAACTTCCCGCAGGCCTATTCACACCTGGCTTTAATAGAAACAGCAATCAATTTGGGAAAAGGAAAAATTGCAGAAGACGACCAGATCCTGGAAGCGATCCATTAAGCGCCTGAAATAGTCTATGCTTCGATATCTTCAAGTCCGGTCTCCATGGTGATCATCGGAGAAGCTTCAATGGCTTCAATATCGAGAATCCGTATCAGTGTATTGAGTCCTTCTTCAACTTTGATAAATTCTTCTTCGTTCAGTTTCTTCAGCTTTTCCGATAATTGAACATGTAGTAACGAAGGAATGGTTTTGAGCAGTTTATCGCCGGCAGAAGTAAGTGCAATATTCACCACGCGTTTGTCGCCCAGTTTGGGAAGCCGGGCCAGGTAACCTTTTTTCTCCAGGCGATCGATAATTCCACTGACCGTGCTTGGATTCAAATTCAGGAATCTTCTGATTTCGCCCTGCGTAGCCTGGTAATTGGGAGAATTGTGCAGAAAATTCAAACACAAAACCTGCGGTATACTCACACCATGTTCTTTCTGAATCTTTTTGGATTCGATATCGATGGAGCGAACAATCTTCCGGATCTTTATCAGAATATCAGTGGTTTCCATACGAACAAAAATACAAATGTTTTGAAATTATCCTGAAACTATATTAAAATCAGCAAATGAGATGAACATAATGGTTGCAATTCAAATGTAAATTTTATCTGAAATCATTCCAGATAAGCTTGCTGTTTTAAAAATTCGGCCTATATTTGGTGCAAATAAAATCGACAGTAATGAGTCTAGTTACGAAAAATACAAGTTTGTGTTCAGTTCAAATGAACTGTGTAACTTTATTTATGTCGTCGATGTTTATGTCTATGCGCTAGCCTTCAATCGGTGGATTCCATTGACTTGAAGGCATTCATATTTCGAGCGTTTCAATCATATTTTTTCTACAAAAATTATTTTTTACATGTCGGATAAAGTTATTCGAGTAGGGGGAAGTCACATTGGCAACTCAACTTCAATAAGCAATTTAAGCAGCTATTTAAGTCACAATAGCGGTCGTAACTTCGTAGTGGTTTCGCCGGTTCCCGGCTTACTGGATATTCTGGAAGAACATCTTCTTACCGTTTTGGATAAGCGAACGGAAAACGGAAATATCAGCGAACAATTGTTAGCAGTTTTTAAAGCCAGAATCAAAACTGAAGTTACTTCGGGCTATGTTGAACTGGCGAATCAGGCCGCGAATTTGCTGCGTGGAATTGCTTTGATTGGCGATTATTCTACTGCGTTAAAAGACCAGGTTTTAAGTTATGCTGAACGTTTGTCGGTGGAGATTTTAAAAGCCGTTTGGCCCGAAGCACTGGTATTGCAACCTGAGAGTATCGGGTTGTTAACGACCAGCGATTTTGGCAATGCCACTTTTATCGCGCTCAATGAAGAGGAAATAGAAGGATTAGCAGCCGGAACCTACTTGATATCAGGCACATATGGCATTGCTGAAAATGGGAAAGTGGCACGTACCGGGCGATCGGCTGCCGATTATACTGCTGCATTTCTGACCAAAGTTCTTGGAGTTGAGAAGTTGGAATTGTGGGATCTGGATCACGATTTTCTTCGTGCCGACCCTGCCATCATTGACAATCTGCCTTTAATCAAACGACTAACCTACGAAGAAGCAAGTGAGTTGGCTTATTTCGATCATTATTCGTTTCACCCTCGTACGGTAGAACCTTTGGAAAACGAACACATTCCGATCGTGGTGTTGAATTCTGATTCAGCTTCAGGCGAAGTGGAGACCATTATCAATACCGAGACTTTTGTTGAGGAGCAGATCGTAAAAAGTGTGGCCTGTACCGATGATATTTCGCTGTTGAAACTGGATGGTCCGGGTGTTGGCTTGAAGCCGGGAATCCTGGCCAGGGTCACCAATCAGCTGAATGAAGCCGGCCTGAACATTAAGTCGGTGATTACCTCGCAGACGTCGATCAACTTTATTCTTAGTAAAGACAATGGAGATAAAGCGCAGGCACTTATTCACGACCTGGTATTTTCTTCTGTAACTGACATTTCGGTAGTAAAAGATATTTCAATGATTGGTGTTGTAGGCCATGGAATGCAACATGCCTATGGTGTTTCTGCTAAAATTTTTACCGCTGTAGCAAACAATCAAATCAATGTAGTGTTAAGTGGTTCAGGGGCTTCCGATTTGGTGAGTTACCTCGTGATCAATAAATCTGACAAAGAAAAAAGCGTTCGTGAGATTTACAAAGCATTTTTTGAATAACAGTTTTTTACCCAAAATTTATATAACAATGACTAACAAGAAATTAAACTTCGAAACCCTTCAATTACATGCCGGGCATGAACCCGATAAAACAACAAATTCGAGGGCAGTGCCAATTTATCAAACCAGTTCGTATGTATTTAACGATGCCGAACATGCAGCCAATTTGTTTGCTCTAAAAGAATTTGGCAATATATACAGCCGTATTATGAATCCGACCAACGATGTGTTTGAACAACGCATTGCGGCGCTCGAAGGCGGGGTAGCAGCCCTGTCTGTTAGTTCAGGTCATGCTGCGCAATTTATCGCGTTAAATAACATTCTGGATATCGGTGACAATTTTGTGGCATCGCCATATTTGTACGGAGGCTCGTACAACCAGTTTAAAGTATCGTTTAAACGACTGGGAGTTCAGGTGCGTTTTGCAAAGGATCTTGAGCCTGAATCTTTTGAATCGTTGATCGATGATAAAACAAAGGCTATTTATCTGGAAACCATCGGAAACCCGGGGTATGTAATTCCTGATTTCGATGCGATTGCAGCGGTTGCAAAGAAATACGACATTCCGCTGATTGTTGACAACACTTTTGCCGGGGCCGGTTATCTGTTTCGGCCAATCGAACACGGAGCTGATATTGTAGTAGAATCGGCTACAAAATGGATTGGTGGACATGGAACCAGCATTGGTGGTGTAATTATTGATGCGGGAACGTACAACTGGGGCAACGGCAAGTTTCCCGGTTTTACCGAGCCTTCAGAAGGATATCATGGATTGAAATACTGGGATGTTTTTAATTTTGACGGGCCATTTGGGAACATTGCTTTTATTATTAAAGCACGTGTTGAAGGTCTGCGTGACTGGGGAGCAGCTTTAAGTCCGTTTAATTCATTTCTGTTGATTCAGGGACTCGAAACGCTTTCATTACGTATGGATCGGCATGTGGAAAACACGCTGGCACTGGCCAAGTGGCTACAGCAGCATCCAAAAGTGGAAAGCGTGAATTATCCGGGACTGGAAGGAAATCATTCGTATGAAAATGCTAAAAAATACCTGCCTAAGGGTGCCGGCGGCGTGCTGTCGTTTAATGTTAAAGGCGATAAGCAAACAGCCAACCAGGTGGTGAATAATCTGGAGCTGGTAAGCCATCTGGCCAATGTGGGTGATGCAAAAACGTTGATTATTCAGCCTGCTGCAACAACACACCAGCAGTTGCCTGAAGAAGCGCAAATTGCAGCTGGAGTTTTCCCAACTCAGCTGAGGGTAAGTGTTGGATTAGAGCATATTGACGATATTATTGCCGATTTTGAGCAAGCGCTGAGCAAGGTTTAGAGTTCAGTGTTTAAAGTTTAAAGTAGAAAATCAAAAGTAAAAAGTAGTGAGTTCAGGTAGTACCTGCTCACTACTCAATACCAGAAATCTCAATACTAAAAAAGTTATGCCATTAAATATTCCGGATAAATTACCGGCGATTAAAATTCTTCAGGAAGAGAATATTTTTGTGATGGATGAGTCGCGTGCCTCGCACCAGGATATCCGTCCCTTAAAAATCATTATCCTTAATCTGATGCCGTTGAAGATCACTACTGAAACAGATCTTTTACGACTGTTGTCGAATTCTCCTTTGCAAATTCAGATCGATTTCATGAAGATTAAAGGGCATACGCCCAAGAATACGCCTTCGTCGCACATGAGTGCTTTTTACCGGAATTTTGATGAATTAAAAAATCAGAAATACGATGGCATGATTATTACCGGTGCACCGGTTGAACAGTTGCCTTTTGAGGAAGTGACATACTGGGATGAAATGAAACAGATTCTCGATTGGGCCGAGCACCATGTAACATCAACCTTATTTATTTGCTGGGCGGCTCAGGCCGGATTGTATCATTATTACGGTGTACCGAAATATCCTTTGTCGGAAAAGAAATTCGGAGTGTTTAAACACACCCATGTCGACGAAAATCTTCCGATATTCCGGGGATTCGACGATGTATTTTTTGTGCCGCATTCCCGTCATACCGAGGTAAGAGCGTCGGACATTGAAAAAGTTGACGATTTGCAGATTATTTCTACGTCGGATGAGGCAGGAGTAACCATCTTAAAAGCCAAAAACGGACGCCAGTTATTTATTACCGGGCATGCAGAGTATTCGCGACATACCCTGGATGGTGAGTATCAACGTGATCTTAAAAAGAAATTACCGATAACGATTCCGGTGAATTATTATCCGGATAACGATCCAAGGCAAAAACCTATAATGAGTTGGCAATCCACAGCGAATTTATTTTTCTCCAACTGGTTGAATTATTACGTCTACCAGGAAACTCCTTATAACCTGGAAGAGATCAGCTAATTAGGTCAAAAAGGCTCGGGAATGCCTGTGTTTAACATTTCAATATCTCGCTATTTAGCCGTATTTTTGGTAGAAAATAAAAATCATTTTCGATGAAGAAAATTGCAGTTGTACTTGCGGGATGCGGTGTTTACGATGGAGCAGAAATTCATGAAGCTACTTTAACAATGTTGGCTATTGCCCAGCAGGGTGCCGAATACCAGTGTTTTGCACCGGATATGGAACAGGCACATGTGGTAAATCACCTCAACGGAGAAGAAATGAATGAGAAACGCAATGTTTTGGTTGAGGCTGCACGTATTGCACGTGGAAATATTAAAGCATTATCTGAATATTCACCCGCAGATTACGATGCCATTGTATTTCCTGGAGGATTTGGTGCCGCTAAAAACCTGTGCACTTTCGCATTCGACGGGCCGGATTGCACCGTAAACAAAGAGGTGGAAGATGCCATACGCGCTACTGTTACTGCCGAAAAACCGGTTGGAGCACTGTGCATTTCTCCCGCACTTATTGCAAAAGTATTGGGCGATGTTCAGGTAACGATTGGCCAGGATCAGGGGACTGCTGATGCCATCGAAACGCTGGGTGCAAAGCATGTTAAAACTACACACGGCGAAATTGTTGTTGACGAAAAATACAAGGTAATTACAACGCCTTGTTACATGCTGGATGCAACAATTAGTCAGATTGCCGATGGTGCCAACAATGTGGTTGCCAAAATTCTGGAAATGTTGAAATAAGCATAAAGTGAGACCGCTACCATATATCGATATTCATACACACTCCACGCGTTACGAGCAGGAAACGGTAACGGTTCAAAACATATTTCCGGGCGACGGTTTTGCGCCTTTTTCAGGCAGGAATTTCTATTCAGTTGGGCTTCATCCCTGGCACATTACTTCCGAGCAGGAGAATAATGAGGCCTTGCGTTTAGTAGAAGAGGCGCTGGAATTCGATCACGTGATTTTTGTGGGCGAAGCCGGATTGGATAAAGCTATCGAAAAGGACTTCGCAGAACAACAGCGTGTGTTTAAAGCCCAGGCTTTCATGGCCGAAGAATATCAGTATCCCTTGTTGATTCACTGTGTAAAAGCCTATAACGAAGTGTTCGAACTTCGAAAAAAGATGCAACCATCAATGCCATGGATCTTTCACGGATATACCGGTGGACTGCAATTAACCGAACAATTTCTGCCCCACGGTTTCATGTTTTCGTTTGGTCATTTATTATTTAATGACAAGGCCAAAGTCATTGAAACATTCAAAGAACTTCCCCTTGAAAAGATCTTTTTTGAGACCGATGAAATGGAAGAAGATGTTAGTGTTATATACCGTCAGGCAGCAAAAATAAAGGGAATTACAGAAGATGAATTGAAAGTGGCAGTGTGGAAAAATTTTAATCGTGTTGAACGAACTTTGATCGATCGTGTTTGATTATTGTTCGCTAAATTGATTTTTATGAATTGGTTGGAAAGAAGTGAATTGTTGCTGGGGAAGGAAAAACTTGAAAAACTTAGCACCATGAATGTACTGGTTGTCGGACTGGGTGGAGTAGGCGCTTACGCCGCAGAACAGTTGTGCAGGGCAGGAATTGGAAAAATGACAATTGTTGACGGTGATGTGGTGGAAGCCAGTAACCGCAATCGGCAGTTACCAGCACTGATCAGTACTACCGGCTTGCCCAAAGCCGAAATTTTAGCAGCACGTTTCAAAGACATCAATCCCAAAATTGAGCTGACAGTTGTTAATGATTATATCCGCGACGAAAAAACCCTGGAATTGTTAAATAGCCAGCCTTTTGATTATGTTATTGATGCGATTGATACATTATCACCCAAGGTGTTTTTGGTATTTCATGCAAAGCAGCTGGGATTGAATGTTGTAAGTTCGATGGGAGCCGGCGGCAAAATGGATCCTTCAAAAATACAGTCGGCAGATATCTCAAAATCGCACAACTGCAAACTGGCACGTATGATGCGAAAACGCCTATCCCGCCTGGGTTTGAAGAAAGGAGTAAAGGTGGTTTTCTCTTCCGAGGAAATAGATGAAAAAGCAGTCAGGATAGAAGAAGGCCGCAACAAAAAATCAACTGTCGGAACCATTTCGTACATGCCTCCGTTGTTTGGTTGCCATATTGCAAGTGTGGTTATACGCGATCTGATTGCTGATTAAAAATACCTGCTGTAAATCAGCGTTATGAGATAAATTTTCATAAAAAAATTTGTGATTACAAAGAATCAATTACCTTTGAGTTGTTAATTTTTGGATTTACGGAGAAATTTTTGCTTTAGTTGTCTGGTAATTAGCAAGTTGGTCTTTATTTATTGATTTTTTGTAAACCGGACAGTTCATCTTTCTAGTGCATTCCCGACGTTATTTCAATCCTGATATAATATTTTATACTGTATTTAAGTAACACTTGGAGTAATCCATTTTGAATGGTTTGCTGTTGGTTCTCAATGTAGAGACAATTATTAATTTTTTTAAACAGTATAAAATGAACATTTACATTGGTAATTTACCCTTCAATTTGGGTGAAGAAGATTTGAAAGAAATTTTTGAAGAGTATGGTGAAGTAGCATCAGCAAAAATCATTTCAGACAAAATGACCGGAAGAAGCAAAGGTTTCGGTTTTGTTGAAATGGAAGATGATGACAGCGCTAACAACGCCATCAAAGAATTGAACAACGCTGAAGTTGGCGGAAGAAACATCAAAGTTAACGAATCAAAACCTCGCGAAAATAACTTCCGTGGTGGTGATCGTGGCGGTGACCGTCGTGGTGGCGGTGGTGGCTTCCAACGCAGACCTCGTTACTAAAAATGAAAGGTACCGTAAAATGGTACGATAGCGTTAAAGGATTTGGTTTCATCCAGGGTGATGATAACAAAGATTACTTTGTGCATCGTACAGGAGTGAAGGACGATGTTTTTTCACTTGAAGCAGGCCAAACAGTCGAATTCAATGTAAAAGACGGTGAAAAAGGCCCGGTAGCCATTGACGTTGAAACAAAATAAATGAGATATAAGGGATCCGGTTGCGGATCCCTTTTCTTTTTTAGGCACTTAAACTATTTTCGAAAAACTATCCGATTGTATTGAAATGAGTAAGATTGTTTATTTGAACGGCAGCTTTATTGCCGAAAACGAAGCTTGTTTGTCGCCTAACGACCGTGGATTTATTTTTGCCGACGGTGTTTACGAAGTGACTAAGTTCTATAAAGGCAAGGCATTCCGCATGGCCGATCACCTGGAGCGGTTAATTAGAAGCCTCAGAGAAACAGGTATTCAGTTCACAGAAACAGACCAGTTGGAGCGTATTTCTTTGGAATTGCTCGAAAAAAACAATCTGCAATCGGAAGAAGCCGGTGTTTACTGGCAAATTACTCGTGGAGCTCATCAGCGGGTACATCATTTCCCGAAAAATATTGAAGCTACATTTTATGCTTTTGCATTTCTGCTGCCTTCAGCTACAGATAAACTTCAGAATGGCATAAAAACAATTTTGCGCGAAGATATTCGCTGGCAGCGCTGCGACATAAAGTCGGTTTCCTTGCTCCCGAACACCATGTTGTATAACGAGGCCGTTGAAAACGGGGCAGGAGAGTGTTTACTTGTTCGCGACGGGTTTGTAACTGAAGCCACGCATTCGAGTGTTATGGCTGTTAAAGATGGTGTTTTAATTACGCGTCCTTTATCGAACTTAATTTTACCCGGAATTACTCGAAAAGTCATTCTGGAACTTTGCGCCCAGCACCAAATTCCTTTTGAAGAGCGCTTGTTCACTAAAGCTGAACTATTCCACATGGATGAAGTGTTCATATGCGGAACAGGCAGTGAGATTATGCCGGTCGTTCAGATTGAAGAACAGATGGTTGGTACAGGAGCTCCCGGTGCCATCACCCGAATGTTACAACAGCTGTTTGCTGAAATTACTTCACGAAATTAGACTTCATTCTTACAGGATATTACTTCTGTTAAACTTTGCTAAATCGTTCACTTTTTAAGAGTTGTTAACCCGGTGTTGGAACAGCTTTTGCGCCTTTTGTGTCCGACAAACAAAAGTGTTTAATTTTAAAAAAGGAGGAACGAAAAATGAAATTGCTATTTGCTATTACGGTTGTTGCTCTTTTTACATTTGGTTGCAATGCTCAAAGTGTAGAAAAAGATAAAAAGGGCACTCAAAACAAACCAAAAGAGAGTTGGAAAGTTGACAAAGAAGTTGATGAGAACGGGAATGTTGTTCGCTATGATTCCACTTACACCTGGTCGTATTCAAATGTCGATGGCGACACTATAAATGTTAATGTCGACAGTCTGATGCAGTCGTTTCAAAGCTATTTTAACGACCGCATGCCATCGGTTTTTGGCCAGAACTTTATGGAACCGATGCTGAACGATTCTTTGCTTCCGCGCGATTTGTTTGGTAAAAACTATTTCCACGATCGTTTCAAAGACGAATTTTTCGATATGGACAAAATGATTCAGCAAATGGATTCGATAAGAAGCCAGTTCTTAAAAGATGATTACCCACAAATGCATAGTAGGATACATGCTCCGCATAAATAATGTCAGTATTAACAAGCTACTTGTAAGCTAAAGAAGCAGGGTGAAAACGAAATTTACCCTGCTTTATTTTTTCTGGTTAACTTCTGCTGTAAAATGCAACCTTGAAATGATAATCTCCTGATAATCAGATTTTGTTAAATAGATTCTATGTTCAAAGGTTTTACTCTCTTTCACTGATTTCTTATTTAGAATAATCAAAACGTGACCTGGTTTGTTAGGTAAATAGCTCTAAGCCTTAAAAATTATGGATAAACACAAGTACGAAAGAAAAACAATGTGGGTGGTTATGCTGACCATGATTACAATGGTTGTTGAAATTATTTTTGGATTGACCACAAAATCGATGGCACTTTTAGCCGATGGCATTCACATGGGATCGCATGTTTTGGCTATTGGATTAAGCTGGCTGGCTTATGTGTTTGTTCGAAAGGTTGAGAAAAGTAAACATCACGATGCTGACTCCAATAAAATTCTTTCGCTTTCAGGTTATAGCAGCGGACTTTTGCTTTTAGTTTTTGCTTTGTTTATAATGTTTCAGGCTGTTCAGCGCTTTATCACTCCGGCTGAAATTGTTTACACCGACGCGATTAAAGTAGCTGTTATCGGTCTGCTTGTGAATATTGCCAGTGCCTTTCTGCTGCATCACGATCATGAACATTCCGATCATAATATCCGGGCTGCGTATCTGCACGTTATTGCGGATGCCATGACGAGTGTTTCTGCAATCGTCGGCTTGCTTGCCGCTAAAACCTGGGATATCGCCTTTGTCGATCCGATTGTGGCTATAATTAGTTCGTTCGTTATTATTAAGTGGTCGGTTGGTTTGTTAAAGGATTCAGGAGTTGTGCTGCTGGATATGAGCAACAACGATCATTCTCATGAACACCATCACCACCATCATCATTGATTGAACTAGCTGATCGAACTCCAGTCGAAGCCGGTTTCTTTCGATGACAGTAAATTTCTAAGCAGTAGCTGGTTTTGTTCCTTTTGCAGGTAAGGATCATCATCGAGAATATCGTTAGCAACATTTCGGGCCAACTGCAGAATTTCACCATCCTTACTCAGGTTCGCAATTTTCAGATCGAAGCCCATGCCACTTTGTTGTGTTCCTTCCAGGTCGCCGGGGCCACGTAATTTCATGTCTACTTCGGCAATTTCGAAACCATCATTGGTTCGCACCATCGTTTCCAGGCGTTTCCGGCTTTCGTTGCTCAATTTATACGACGACATCAATATGCAATACGATTGTTCGGCTCCCCGGCCAACGCGGCCACGCAGCTGGTGCAGTTGCGATAAACCAAAACGTTCTGCACTTTCAATCACCATAACGGCAGCATTTGGCACATCAACTCCCACTTCAATAACGGTGGTGGCTACCATTATTTGGCTTTCGGCATTTTTAAAATGCTGCATGGCACTCTCTTTAATCGCCGGTTTCATTTTACCATGCACCATGCTCAGTTTGTATTCGGGAAATACTTCCGACAGATGACGATAACCTTCTTCCAGATCTTTGAGGTCCATTTTTTCAGATTCTGAGATCAACGGATAAACGACATAAACCTGGGTGCCTTTTTCAATTTGTTGTTTTAGGAAGTTGTACACCTGTTTGCGGCGGTTCTCGTAAAAATGCATGGTTTGGATGGGTTTTCTTCCCGGAGGCAGTTCATCGATCACCGAAACGTCAAGGTCGCCGTAAACCGTCATCGCCAGGGTACGCGGGATAGGAGTGGCGGTCATCACCAAAATATGCGGCGGAATCAGGTCGTTTTTCTGCCAAAGTTTTGCACGTTGGGCCACTCCAAAACGATGTTGCTCGTCGATTACAACCAATCCCAGGTTATTAAATACTACCGTATCTTCAATTAAAGCGTGCGTTCCGATAATGATCGACATTTCGCCCGATTGCAGGGCTGTATACAGTTCTTTTCGTTCTTTGGTTTTTGTTGAGCCGGTCAACAATCCAACTTTTACATTCATTCCGATCAGAAACTTCGAAATCGACTGAAAATGCTGTTGTGCGAGAATTTCGGTCGGGGCCATCAGGCAGCTTTGAAATCCGTTATCCATGGCGATCAGCATGGTCATTAGTGCCACCAGGGTTTTTCCGCTGCCCACGTCGCCTTGTAAGAGGCGGTTCATTTGTGTGTTTCGGTTTACGTCTCTTCTAATCTCTTTGATTACCTTTTTCTGTGCCCCGGTAAGGTTGAATGGCAGGAAATCGTTAAAGAAGGTATTAAAGTTGTAGCCAACATTTTCGAACCTGAAACCTTTGAATTTTTGATCGCGGTTATGTTTTAACGCGAGAATTTTTAACTGAATAAAAAACAGCTCTTCAAACTTTAAACGAAAGGTAGCTTTTTTTAATAGCAGGGTGTTTTCGGGTTTATGAATGTTGAAAAGTGCTTCTTCCAGGCTCATCAGTTTCATCCTGTCCACCAGTTCCGCTGGTAAGGTTTCCTTAATCTTTCCCCGGGACAGGCTGATCAACGTTAATTGCATTTTGTTAATGGCCTTCGAATTCAAGTACTTCTTTTTCATGTTCTCGGAGGTATTGTAATACCCCTGGAACAATCCCACTGGTTTTAATTGTTTTTCCTCTTCGGTTTCCAATTCAGGATGAACAACGCTTATCTTACCTCCAAACTCGGCAGGTTTCCCAAATACAATGTATTCCTTGTTCAGTTTCAGGTTTTCTTTCTGCCATTTTATTGCCCTGAACCAAATCAGTTCAATACTTCCTGTATCGTCGTAGAAACGTGCACTTAAACGTTGTTTTGGGCCGCTGCCAATGGTTTCCATCGTTCGTATAACGCCTTTAACCTGAATGTATGGCATTTGCGAATGAATTTCGGCTATTTTGTAAAATTTTGTGCGGTCGATGTATTTGTAAGGATAATAATAGATCAAATCTCTAAAGGTAAAAACCTTTAGTTCTTTCTTAATTATCTCGGCACGTTTCGGACCAACGCCCGGTAAAAATTGTATTTCCTGATCGAGAAACTCCGACATAAAACAAAGATAAATTTTTAGTCATTTCAATCTAATGTTATGGCATGTGATTTGTTGAATCTCCCGATTTAATTGATTCTCCGTAAATGATAAAAAAACTTAATGACAGGTTAAAGTTCAAAAAAACAGCAGAAATGCTTAATCAACATAAAAAAGAAAGAATATATTTATACGAATTTTGAATTCAGAACGTATCTTTAAACACCAGAAACAGAAAATTTAAAAACCAAAGCCGATGAAAGAGAAAGTTATTGAAATTGAAAACATTGTCAAAAATTATAAAGTTGGCACCCAGGTAGTACGGGCGTTACGTTCTGTTTCGCTTACCATTAACAGAGGAGAATATGTAGCAATTATGGGCGCATCCGGCTCAGGAAAATCAACCCTGATGAACGTGATTGGATGTTTGGATACGCCTACCAGTGGTAAATATGTCCTGAACGGGAAAGATGTCAGTAGCTTATCGGATAACGAATTGGCGGAAATACGAAATTCAGAAATCGGATTTATATTCCAGGTTTTTAACCTTTTACCACGTAACACAGCTTTAGAAAACGTGATGTTACCTTTGGTTTATGCCGGGGTGCGTAAAAACGAAAGAATGAAGCGTGCCGAGGAAACACTTGTTGATGTTGGTCTGCAAGACCGAATGGAACACCGGCCAAACGAATTATCAGGAGGTCAGCGCCAGCGTGTTGCCATTGCCCGGGCACTTGTAAATAAACCTTCATTATTGCTGGCGGATGAACCTACAGGAAACCTCGATTCAAAAATTTCAGAAGAAATTATGAAGCTTTTTGCTGATATCCATCGCAAAGGAAATACTTTATTGATGGTAACGCACGAGGAAGATATTGCCCGGCATGCACACCGAATAATACGATTAAAAGACGGCGAAATTGATTCAGACACGATAAACGAAAATCCGGTCTATTAAACTTATTGAAGGGTAGATTGGAGTATATGTTGATTCGATCCCGGTAAGTTTTTACCGGGATCTTTTACTATATTGCAAACATGGCTAAGGAAATAAAGATTTATACAAAAACAGGTGATGACGGAACAACGGGACTGGTAGGTGGCAGCCGGGTGAAAAAGTACGATCTGCGGCTGGAAGCCTATGGCACTGTAGACGAATTGAATGCTGCAGTTGGCGTAATCCGTTCCAATGAAGTGGAAGATGATATCAAAGAACTTCTGTTAAATATTCAGAACAAACTTTTCAACATTGGATCGCGCCTGGCATCCGACGAAAAAGGAGAGGCCTTTACCGCTGATCTCGCCATTAAAATTGAAGACATTGCTGTATTGGAAGATGCAATTGATCGTTTCGAAGAAGAACTGCCGAAGCTCAAAAATTTCATTTTACCCGGTGGTGATATAGTTGTAGCTCAATACCATGTGGCGCGCACCGTTTGCCGGAGAGCTGAACGGCGTATCGTTGAATTTTCAGAAACAGAAAAGGTTCAGCCCGATCTTATAAAATACATTAACCGCCTTTCCGATTTTTTCTTTGTATTGGCCCGTATTACTGGCTTTCGGAGAGGTGTTGATGAAACACATTGGAAGTATTGATAAAAAAATTTCGTGAAAGTTTTTTCGTATTGTTTTTTTGTTATATTCGCGACAATTTAAAACGCGAGTTTAACCACGTAAATTTTTAACACATGTATTGGACTCTGGAACTGGCATCGAAATTAGAAGATGCACCATGGCCTGCAACTAAGGATGAACTTATCGACTACGCAATTCGTTCGGGTGCCCCGCTTGAAGTAATCGAAAATTTGCAGGAAATTGAAGATGAAGGCGAAATGTATGAAAGTATAGAAGACATTTGGCCGGATTATCCAAGTAAAGATGACTTCTTTTTCAACGAAGACGAATATTAAGAGCTTGATGAAACGATAAAAAAGCATCCATGAGAATGGGTGCTTTTTCTTTTGCTGTCCGCTATTCTAAAGACTCAGAACTTTCCAGCCTTCTTTGAGGTAATTCGAAAGAGGAACTCCCATGCCTTTTACATCAACGCCCATTTCGGCGAGTTTTTCCTGAACATCATACATTCGGGCACAAGCCATACAAGCTTCGGTTTTTACACCGGCCTCCTGCATACGTTTAATATAATCACCAATCATTTCATTTTCTACAGATAATTTGGCCGATGGTCCCCAGATAATTAATACCACTTCGTCGAACCAACCTTGTTTTTTCGCATTCAAAGTGTACATAAAAACCATTTTTTCGGCAACGTTGGGATCTCCGCTGGTCCACAGTACCGCTAATTTATTCGAATTATCATTCATTGGTTTTTCGTTTTGTGCAAATACCCCGCTAAAAAGGATAAGTGCAAATAAGATTAAAATTGCTCGTTTCATATTATTCTGATTTAATTTCGTCAATCAAATTTTTAATCGGAATCAAGTCGAACTCTCCAAACTCCTTCTCGTCGAAATTTTGTAAAAAAGTTTTGTTGGTCATGAACAGTTCGCTGTTGATTCTGTCCTGCGGAAAGGTGTTTTCATTTGTAAAATCTGAAAAGTCGAACTCGGTGAAATTCAGTTCGCAAGCCGATAATTCCCAATTATCTTCATCATTCATAAATAGAAGTGGCAGTCCATGGGTTCTGCATATAATGGGGCGTTCGTCGTAAATTGTACATTTGTGATTCTTTAAAAATACACACGTACCTGGCTTGTTTACAGATGACAAATCCAACTTTAAATCTTTTGTGTTCAGTGCCTCTCTAATGCTGTAAAACTCTACAGGAAAAATGCTGTAATCCATACAGCAAAGGTCGCAACCCATTTTGCAGGCCATGTGTTGCGAATGCTGCTTTTCAAGTTTATTGCTCTGTATATCTACTTTGTCCCGAAGATTTTTGTATTGTTTAAATAAATCTGACATCAAGTATATTTCTTATTAAATTACGCTAAAAATTCCAAAATTACATTTTCAAATCATTATTTTTGCCGGAACAGAGCAGAACGGCCTAAATTAACGAACAATGAATAGATTATTCTTAACATTCCTGACTTTCTTATTTCTTAGTAAAATTAGTGTCGCACAACAGGAAAACTTTGATTTCCTCGATGAGAATTTGCCATTCGATGAACGGGTGGATATCCTGGTTTCGCAAATGACGCTTGAAGAAAAAGTAGGCCAGATGGTTTATACAGCACCGGCTATCGAACGGTTACAGGTACCGGAATACAACTGGTGGAACGAGTGCCTGCACGGTGTTGCAAGGGCTGGTTATGCCACTGTTTTTCCGCAATCGATAACTATTGCAGCTTCGTGGGATCAGGATTTAATGCACCGTGTTGCCAATGCAATTTCTGATGAAGCACGAGCCAAACACCACGAATTTGTTCGTCGCGGAAAACGCGGAATGTACCAGGGACTGACGTTTTGGTCGCCAAACATTAATATTTTCCGCGATCCCAGATGGGGGCGTGGTCACGAGACTTACGGAGAAGATCCATACCTGACAGGTGTTCTTGGTGGGGAATTCGTAAAAGGCCTGCAGGGAAACGATCCTAAATATCTGAAAGTTGTGGCAACAGCCAAGCATTATGCCGTTCATTCGGGCCCCGAACCGCTTCGGCATGAATTTAATGCACTAATTAGTGAACGCGATTTAAGAGAAACGTATCTGCCGGCCTTCAGAACATTGGTCAAAGATGCCGGAGTTTACTCCATCATGGGCGCTTACAACCAGTTTAAAGGTTATCCGTGTTGCGCCAGTCCCGAGTTATTCAGTATTCTGCGAAATGAGTGGGGATTTAATGGTTATGTGGTTTCCGATTGCTGGGCCATTTCCGATTTTTATACTTTCCAGGATTTCTCGGCCAATGCAGAAGAGGCGAGTGCAGCTGCAGTAAAAGCCGGAACCGACCTGAATTGCGGAGTGGCTTATTCAAAACTGGCGGAAGCGTTTAAACAGGGTCTGATTAGTGAAGAAGAGATTGATGTAGCTGTGAAAAGGCTTTTTATGGCTAGGTTTAAACTGGGTATGTTCGATGCGGATAAAGATGTTGCTTATGCACAAATTCCCTACGCGGTAAATACATCAAAAGAGAATTCAGTACTGGCACTGGAAGCTGCTCAGAAGAGTATTGTTCTGTTGAAAAATGAAAAGCAAATTCTGCCCTTGTCAAAGGATATTAAAAAGATAGCCGTAATTGGGCCTAATGCCGACAACTGGGAGTCGTTGGTAGGAAACTACAACGGAATAGCAAAACATCCTGTAACGGTGTTAAAAGGCCTCCAGAATAAACTTGAAAATACCGAGATTCTATATGCTGAAGGTAGTCATCTGGCTGAAGGCGTAAGCAATTTACACGCTATTCCTGCAGAATACTTACAAACTGAAGACGGCAAAAAGGGAATTACCGGAGAATATTTTGCCAATGCCGATCTGGAAGGCGAGCCGGCCTTTACCCGAATAGATGAGAACGTTGATTTTTACTGGGAATCACATGCTCCTTCAAAGCAACTCGATGATGATAATTTCAGTATCAAATGGACCGGTTATATTGTCCCTCCGGTATCAGGAACCTACAAAATAGGATGCTGGGGAATGCCTGATCTGAAGATTTCACTCGATGGCGATGAGATTTTAAGTCACAAATCGGAGCATCATCCTTTTCATCACGAGAAAGCTGTTGAAATGAAGGCCGGTAAAAAATACAAAGTGGTGTACGAGTACAAGAATAATTTTGGCGATGGCGATGCACGTTTATTATGGTCGATGCCTGATGACAATATGCAAAAAGAAGCTGTGGCAGCCGCTAAACAGGCTGATGCGGTTGTTTTGGTGCTTGGTCTTTCTCAACGGCTTGAAGGCGAAGAAATGCCCATAAAAGTGGATGGATTTGAAGGCGGCGACCGCACACATTTAAAGCTTCCTGGAACACAACGCGAACTGATGAAGGCCGTTGCAGCAACAGGAAAACCTGTAATTCTGGTTTTACTGAATGGAAGTGCACTGGCAGTAAACTGGGCTGAAGAAAACCTTGATGCCATTGTAACAGCCGGTTATCCAGGCCAGGAAGGTGGTAATGCTGTGGCCGATGTTTTGTTTGGCGATTATAACCCGGCGGGCAGACTTCCGGTTACTTATTACAAATCGGTAGAACAATTGCCTCCTTTTGAGGATTACGACATGGAAGGCAGAACCTACAAATATTTTGAAGGTGAACCGCTTTATCCTTTTGGTTACGGTTTAAGTTATACTTCCTTTGATTATAAGGGATTGGAGCTTCCAAAATCAGCAAAAAACGGAGAAACGGTTAAAGTGAGCGTTAAAGTTAAAAATACCGGTAAGGCAGATGGCGAAGAAGTGGTTCAGTTGTATTTGAAAGACGACGTCGCAAGTACGCCTCGTCCAAAATACCAACTCGAAGGCTTCGAGCGTGTATTTATTAAAGCCGGTGAATCAAAAACGGTAGAGTTCACTTTAAATCCACGTCAATTTTCAATAATCGGAAAGGATGATAAACGCATTATCGAGTCCGGCGATTTTGAAGTGTTTGTGGGCGGTGGACAACCAACCGAAGATGTTTCTTACACTTCAGGAAAAATAACCCTGACCGGTGAAAATACGCTGTTGGATAATTAGAATTTATCGGCCAATCCGGTACGAAAACTTCACAAGGAACACGTTGTTGGGTTTCTCTTCGAAAAGTGCTCTGAAATCGTTGCTCAAATCAAAATGACCAATGTTTTCAAAGCAACTTCTGTTTTGCGACCACACGAGGAAAACAGTGGAACCCGGCCGGTATTCCCAACGCAAAACCAGATTCGATAAAAATTCCCGTACGTTAAAATCGGGCTTGTCAAAGGCATAGTCTACTGTGCCGTCAAGATTGTCGTCTATCCGGTACATTTCAGCATGGGCGTCAAAAGTAATCTGCTGATCGGTATATAAGCTGTATCGGTTATCGATATCGCTTGCTTTGCTGTCGGTAATGTATTTAAAGTCGTGATAATCGCCGGTCGCAACAAATGGCTGTCCCCAAAATTGGATAGTAAGATCGGGTGTTATACTGTAATTTATGCGAATTGAAGTAGCAAAAGTTTTCTGGTGAATGGTACTTAGAATATACCTAGTATCGTTCCGATAGTCTTCCTGGGTAACATACTGCAGCATGTTGTCGTTAACCATAAATTCCGGTGCTATTTCAATTTGCAGTGCCTCCATTGGCCGGTAACCAAATTCTACTTCAAAACTTTTACGTGAATTGTAATCTTTATCATTACTCCAACTCATTCCGCCATCCAGACCATAAGTGAATTTTTTCTGTGGATTGGAGAATACACCAGTGTAGAATCCTGTACTCCCTGCTAATTTCATCGATGGGCCGCCACGCAGAACAGCGTGCGAAAGTGATTCGCTTTCCCAGTTCACATTGGCGAAGGCACGCCAGAAATTTTTAAATTGAGCATGTCCGTTCATGTTTCCGCCAACATTTAAAAGGTTTCCACCAAAATCGTAAACGGTCCATTCATTGAAGTTCACGTTGGCACTTCTAAAGATGGAGAACGGCTCGTACCAGCGATAACCCATCCAGTAAATCTGCATAATTTCGTCAACCTGGGGTGTAAAGCCAACGTCATTAATTTCCAGCCCCGGCGATTTCCAGTTAAAAATTGCAGCAGCCTGAAAGCGGCCTCCAACCTTGCCAAAAGTAAATTTCCCGCCATATCCGCCAAGCGAAGTCCGGGATGAATCGAGTGTCACATAATCTGCATCGGGACGCTGATAAGTGCGCGAATACATGGTTTGCGTATTCAATATCGCTTCTTCGGTACCTGCCACTCGGCTAAAATACAAGCCCGCATCGAGCAGCCACTTTTTATCATTCCATTTGTGTACAAAGTCAACGCCACCGGAATAAGCGCTTTTATGCAGAAATTCCAGGTGTTCATCGTCAATCGACCGGTTTACAGCAGTTAAAATGCCCCCGATATAGGTGTTCCCTTCGTTAAAATCTTTTTGAATGCGCCCAACTGCGTAATTGGTAAGCGGTTCAACCGATTGCGAACGTTTCCCGTTTATGCCATCGATTTTGGCGTATTCTTCTGAGGTTACACTTTCCAGCAAACCAAACGACCAGCCGTCGGAAGTTTTACCACTGATTTTTGCGGCTCCCAGAATTCGGGTAAAATCAGGTTGATCAACATATTCGCCATCCTCCGTATCCGGTCCGTAATGCGGACGTCTTCCGATTCGGCGCGAATAAAAGAGGTTATTGGCAGCCAGATCGCCATCGCCAAACGAAAGGCTGTAGGAAAGAATATTTTTCCCCTCGATAAAAAACGGGCGTTTCTCCTCAAAAAAGGTTTCATAAGTACTCAGGTTTACTTCCGAGGGATCGGCTTCAACCTGTCCAAAATCCGGATTAATGGTGAGGTCCATGGTCAGGTTATTGGTCAGGCCTATTTTGGCATCCAGACCGGCATCAAAACCATTTTCTTTTCCGCTACTTCTGAACGGATTTTCAGGTTCTTTTTCAAAGCGTTCGGCTCGGGTAACAGCGTAAGGTGTAACATTCAGCGCGTTTCTGGGCTTAATGTTCTTTATCCCGTTCATCAGTCCGAATTGCGAGGTGAAACCTGCTGTTTCGCGCTTCATCGGCTGCCAGGTCGAAAGCTCATCTTTTCTGAAAATATAACGGAATACATTCATTCCCCACAGTTGTTCTTCACTTTCTTTAAAGCGGAGCTGCGTGAGTGGAATTTGCATCTCTGCGGTCCAGCCGCTTGAAGTAGTTTGTGTTTTTACCATCCAGATCGGATCCCAGGTATCATCTTCGTTATTTCCGTCGTTACTGGCAACATTGTCCGAACGCACACCGGCCGCCGATACAATAAAGAAAAAGTGTGTTCTTTTATCGAAATACGAATCAATAGCAATACCAACTAAATCACCTTCTATTTCGTCTCTTCGCGACATGCGCATGGAAATGCTGTCGGGATTGTCGAATGAACGTATGGCTACATAAATATTATTGGCATCGTATAAAATGGCAAATTCGGTCTGACGTGAAGGAGCTTCACCTTCAACAGGTTCAAATTGTGTAAAATTATCTTCCCAACGAGCAACATCCTGCCATTCGGGTTCATCCAGTTTTCCGTTAATGGTAATGGATAAGTTTTCTGATGTGGATGCCGTATAAGTGCGCTTCTCCTGAGCAAAAGCAATACATGAACATAGTAACAGAACGAAAACAAACGTAAGTCTCATAAATTGGTTTTTAGATAAGACTAAAATTTGCGATTTGTGTTACAGCTCCGGGATTATTTAAATCGATTTTAGATAAGTGGATTAATTCACCGGATTAGAGTTGGTGGACATATCGATTTTACTGGCGGCTAAATAGAAAAATAATGCAGCAAGGGCCATAAATGTATGGCTCACGGCAAGGTAGTTAAACCATTGGTGCGGTGAAATTTTATTCATAAAAAACAGGGCCGCAATCGCAGCAAAAAACACCCCTGTCAACATCATTTTACTGGCCTGGTTTTTTGTTTTTATGAATAGAAAGCCTTCAAGCGAAAGCACTACGAACATCAATCCATACCCCGAGTGAAATTCAACAAAAAAGAAATTCAAGGTAACAATTGTGAGCGTTAGGAAAGTCAGAAATTCGAAAATATTAATGACACCCAGTACTTTTACAATTTTGGGCGGCAGCTGAATGCGAGTATGTTCAATGGCGGCACGCTCAACAAACATAATCGATATCATACTGGTGATCCAGCCGGGAAGTTTCCAGTAGAAATTGAAATTATACAAAAAGGCATGACCAACTAATCCTCCTAAGGTTGTGGCTATTCCCATTACAAAAAAGTAAATCTTAAAATAGAGAAACACCCGTTCTTTTTTTCCTGATCGGTGGATTTTCCAGGCCGCAACAAAACAAACCAACGAAACTACCAGGTCGGTCAGCGTTACGATCGGCTCGTTAATTTGAATTCCTGCTATGTGAATGATATTTATATGTTCCACGGGGTTGCCCTGGTTTTACTTACATAATCAACTAACATAATTAAAACGACTTTTGTTTGTAAATATTCACATTTCTGTTTTTTATATTTAGTTTTAGGATCAAGAATCGTTTTCAACAAATTTAACAATCAATTTTATGTTTAGAAGTATTTACACCATACTAATTTTTCTGCTGATTGGTTTGGGATCGGCAACTGCTCAGAAAGTAATTGAAAAAACACCTGCCAAAGAACGTCAGAAATGGTATAACGAATTTCTTGAACTTAAGGAGAATTCAATTTACAAACAAGTACCGTGGCAATTTGCAGGCCCCACAAACATTAGCGGACGAATGACCGATGTGGAAGTGGTAAGGCCAAAAGGTGAAAATTACACCATTTATGTAGCCGGAGCATCCGGAGGAATATGGAAAACCGAAAATGAAGGAATTACCTGGAAACCGATTTTAGAACACGGTATGTCAACCGCTTTTGGTGATCTGGCACTCGATCTGCAGAATCAGAATACGATTTGGGCCGGTACGGGTGAAGCCAATATTTTCAGAAGTTCGAATGCCGGGGCAGGAATTTATGTGTCGAAAGATGGTGGCGAAACCTGGGAGCATAAAGGATTGATTAACACAAATACCATTTCGAGGATTTTGGTGCATCCGAAAAATTCGGATGTGATTTATGTGGCAGCCGGAGGAAACGAATGGACGAACGACAAGGAAAGGGGCGTTTACAAAACAAGCGACGGGGGAAATAGCTGGGAAAAAGTGTTGTACGTCGATGAAATGACCGGAGCATACGATCTGGTGATGGATCCTTCTGATCCGGATGTGATTTATGCAAGCATGTGGCAACGTATTCGCAAAAAATGGAACGATCCGCGCACCGAAGCAAATTACACAGAAACCGGATTGTATAAAACAACCAACGGAGGAAAAAACTGGTCGAAAATAACTAAGGGGCTGCCTGCGCCGGAACATTTGGGAAGAATCGGCATTGATCTCTGCAAGGCACAGCCCAAAACATTGTATGCGTTTGTCGATAACTATGAAAAGCTGGAAGAGAGCGATGAATTTAACGCTACCGTTGATGCATACGGCCGCCCAAGCAGCGGAAGAATTAAAGGAGCAACCGTTTATCGTTCGGATGATGGTGGCGAAAACTGGCGTCAGGTGAGCGGGCAGAATGAATACATGGAAAATATGTCGGGAACTTACGGATGGGTTTTCGGACAAATCAGGGTTGATCCGGTTAATCCGGAAAAGATTTATGTGATGGGGCTCTACCTCAATGTTTCAGAAGATGGCGGTAAAACTTTTAAGGATTTGCCTGGAATGCACATGGACCACCATGGGCTTTGGATCGATCCGGATAACACGAATTACCTCGTGAATGTAAACGATGGTGGTGTTGCTGTTTCTTATGATGGCGAAAACTTTCGCACCTTTTACAACAACCTTCCGCTGGCACAATTTTTTAATGTGGGTATCGATATGTCGGAGCCGTTTAAAGTGTATGGTTCTGTTCAGGATCACGGAAGTTACCGGGGAACTGTTGATTTGAGCCGTGGCCGCGACCAGGTCCAGCCGGTTGAGTTCGAATATGCTCCGGGTGGTGAAGGCAGCAACCATGTGATCAATCCTGAGAATCCCGATCAGGTCTATTCTGCGGGATTTTACGGCACCATCACGAAAACCGATATGAAAAGCTTTAACAGCGAAAATATCATGCCGCCGGTGCCCGAAGGAGTGGATAAATTGCGTGGCCAGTGGCTGGCACCTTTTATTCTTTCGCCCCATAATCCGAGGATTGTCTATCACGGTACCCAGTTTGTTCACCGCTCGATGAATGCAGGAAAAAGCTGGGAGCGGATCAGCCCCGATTTGACTTACAACAATGAGGACATGAAAGGCGATATCCCGTATCAAACCATATTTGCAATCAGCGAATCGCCTTTGAAATTTGGTTTGATTTACGCCGGAACCGACGATGGCCGCGTGTGGGTAACCAAAAACAGCGGAACCGACTGGGCTGAGATCAACGAAGGATTGCCTTATCGGAAATGGGTGTCGCAAATGGAAGCTTCGCGTTTTGCTGAAGGACGTGTTTACATGACACAGAATGGCAAGCGTGACGATGATTTTGCGGCCTACATCTGGAAATCGGAAGATTATGGACAGACTTGGGAAAGCATTAAGGCTAACATTCCTTACGGACCTGTGAATGTAATTCGCGAGGACCCAAAAGATGAGAATATGCTCTACGTTGGAACTGATTACGGTGTATTCGTTTCAACCAACCGCGGCGAAAGCTGGGATGTATTGACCGGCAATTTGCCAACCACCTACGTGCACGACATTCAAATTCATCAGCGCGACGATATGGCTGTAATCGCCACTCACGGTCGTGGTATCTGGGTTTTGGATATCCGTTTGATGAAACAGGTTTCTAAAGCTAAGGAAAGTAACGAAGCTGCCGTGATTCTGGATATACCGGAAGTTTATGCGCCGGGCAGATACTATCGTAGAAATGCCGCAGGCATGCACGCCCCGGTTTATTTGAAGGCTGCGGGAGAAGTTGACTGGCGTATTAACGATGCTGACGGAACCGAAATTTTCGTGGAAAAAATAAACGGCGAAAGCGGCTTAAATTACATCGACTGGAATTTGCTGGACGACAGTGATGAAGCTGTAAAACCAGGTACTTACAAGCTGAGTGTTTCCGGAGACGGCTTTGAAGTTGGAAAAGAATTCGAGGTTAAAGTGCGTAGAAGGTACAGGTAAGATGAACTTTTGATTTAAGATGAAAACTGCTTATGGGTAAAATTCTGATATTGTATTATTCGAAAGATGGAAATACCAGAAAGATGGCCGAATATGTCATGCAGGGAGCGAAACAGGTGCCCGGGCACGACATAAGGCTGCTTTCGGTAAATGAAGCAAGCATTGAAGATATCGTTTGGTGTGATGGCGTTGCCCTTGGATCGCCTACCTACCTGGGAACGGTTGCAGCCGAAATGAAAAAGTTCTGGGAAGACTGTACTCCAGTGTGGATGAAAGTTGACGGTAAACTGGGTTGTTCTTTTAGTTCACAGGGAGGCTGGGGCGGAGGAGCAGAACTCACCTGCCAGGCTTTAAATATTATTATGATGAATTTTGGCTTCCTGGTTTTTGGGATTACCGATTATGTGGCACACCAGTACACTGCCCATTATGGTGCTATGCAAGCCGGCGAACCAAGACTGGAGAAGGAAAAAGATGCGTGCATGAGACTAGGCAGAAGACTCGCAGAATGGGTGGCTGTTTATGTTGAAGGCAGAGGAGATCAACATCCGCTAAACGAACATTACCAGCGGCATCCCGATAAAAAAACGATGCCAGTCAAACATTAAAATTCTATTAAAATCTATTTCTTACGAAATCAAAAAACAATGATTCAAAATCTAAAACAACTTACTATTTTATTCTTGCTGGGTATACTATTGATTGCAGGGTGCAAATCCGGTCAACAAAAAAATGCTGTTCAGGCTGATGTAATCATTTATGGAGGTACTTCGGCTGCAGTAACAGCTGCTGTGGAATGCGTCCGTTTGGATAAATCAGTTGTAATTGTGTGTCCTGAGAAACACCTGGGAGGAATGACATCGTCGGGTTTAGGATTTACCGACACCGGCAATAAAGAAGTAATCGGCGGTCTGGCCCGTGAGTTTTATCAACGCGTTTATTCGCATTATCAGGACGAAGATTCATGGACATGGCAATCGAAAGAACAATACGGAAATAAAGGTCAGGGAACACCTGCAATGGATGGAGACAAGAGAACCATGTGGATTTTTGAACCTCACGTTGCCGAGCAAATTTTTGAAGATTTTGTGGCTGAAAACAACATTAAAGTATACCGTGATAAGTGGCTCGATCGCGAAAGCGGTGTCGTTTTGGAAGAAAAAAAAATCGTTTCCATTCGCATGTTGGACGGAATGACTTTCTCCGGAAAAATGTTCATCGATGCCACTTACGAAGGCGATTTAATGGCTGCGGCAGGCATTGGTTATACAGTGGGGCGCGAATCGAACAGAGCATACAACGAACAATGGAACGGTGTACAAACCGGGGTACTGCATCACGGCCACCATTTTGGAAACCTGAACATCAGTCCGTATGTTGTTCCCGGAGATGCGGATAGCGGCGTACTGCCCCGGATTTCAACGGAACCACCGGGACAAAAAGGTCAGGCCGATCAGAAGGTGCAGGCCTATTGTTACCGCATGTGTTTGACAAAAGTGCCGGAGAACCGGATTCCTTTTGAACGTCCTGCAGATTACGACTCTACACAGTACGAACTGCTGGTCAGGCTATTCGATGCCGGCTGGGATGAAACTTTTAATAAGTTCGACCCGATTCCGAACCTGAAAACCGATGTGAACAACCACGGACCATTTAGTTTCGACAATATCGGAATGAATTACGATTACCCGCAAGCCGGTTATGAACGTCGTGCTGAAATTCTTAAAGAACATCAGACTTACCAGAAGGGATTGCTCTATTTTTATGCGAACGATCCCCGGGTACCAAAAGAAATTCAGGAGGAAATGCAGCAGTGGGGACTTGCAAAAGACGAGTTTACCGATACCGGAAACTGGCCTTTCCAGATTTATGTGCGTGAGGCGCGACGCATGAAAGGCGACTTCGTAATGACCGAAAATGAAGTATTGGGAAAGAAACGGGTTCCAAATTCCATTGGAATGGGTTCTTACACCATGGATTCACACAATGTTCAGCGCTACATTACACCCGATGGATTTGTACAAAATGAAGGCGATATTGGCGTTCATCCGCAGCAACCGTACCAGATTGCCATGGGATCGATCCTTCCTAAAGAAAACGAATGCCACAACCTGCTGGTACCGGTGGCTGTTTCCAGCTCGCACATTGCATACGGCTCCATTCGCATGGAACCGGTATTTATGATACTCGGGCAAAGTGCGGCAATAATGGCCGATATGGCTATGAATGACAACATAAACCTTCAGGAACTCGATTACGAGCTGTTAAAAGAGGCACTGGAAGATAAAGGCCAGATAGTGGAATACACCTCGTTTAAGCGAAGAAATTTTGTGGAAAGGAATTGATCTTAACCCAAAAATGTAAAGAATAAAAAAGGCGCATCTGCATCAACAGATTGAAAATGAGTAATTCTATGCGCCGCAATTAGGACCACTTTCCAAAATGGAATCGTTCTTCACCTAACTACGAAATGGCTGGAATTCATGCATTTCATTTTAAACGACTTTTCAAAACACAATTATCCTCAGTTTGTTACTATTACAGGAGCCGTTCAAAATGCGGCTCTGTGTAATCAGTAAAAACAACAGCAATGGAAAAATTAACTGCACAACAAATTCAGGAACAATTAGCGCGCATACACAAATCCTGGCAATTACGAGATAACAGCATTGTCTGCCAGTTTATTTTTAGTGATTTTACCGAGGCATTTTCATTTATGACAGCCGTGGCTTTAGTAGCCGAAAAAGCGGATCACCATCCCAACTGGGACAATTCGTACAAAAAAGTAAACATTGAATTAAGCACACACGAAGCCGGCGGTTTAACCATGAAGGATTTTGAACTGGCCGATAAAATTGATAAGATATCCAAACGCTATCTTTAATTATCCCATAATTACAATGCTTACTTTGAAGGATTTGGTACTTTTGCGGTACATGACAAATTAGCTGTATATTATGACTTCAACCTTTAAACTGCTACTGCTGTTTTTTATTACCGCGGTAGTTTCCTGCTCGCCAAAACACGATTTAATAGTAAACTGTACTAATCCTGAAATTCAATACTGGGGCAGAATTGATACTACAAAAACCGATGCCGCCGAATTATACTGGTCGGGAACAAGTATTCTCCTGAACTTCGAAGGAAGCGCTGTTTCTGCTATGTTCGACGAAGAACGGGGTGACAACTATTACAACGTAATTATCGATAACGACAGCCTCTTTGTTTTCCATCCCGATACGGTTCAGCACTCTTATACACTGGCAGAAGGATTAAGTGAAGGTCCGCATCAAATCGAAATTTTTAAGCGAACCGAGTGGGACAGGGGCTGGAGCCGCTTTTATGGTTTTAAGATTGAAGGTGCCTCCAAAGTGCTGCCCAAACCACCTTCAAAAAAACGTAAAATTGAATTCTATGGGAATTCCATCACAGCTGGATATGCTGTAGACGATTTTTCGGGCCGCGATCGTTCCGACAGTATTTTCACCAATAACTATTTGAGTTACGCCAAACTTACCGCAGATCATTTCGATGCTGAATACCGCTGTATTTGCAAGAGCGGAATTGGAATAACCATTAGCTGGTTTCCGCTGATCATGCCCGAACTGTACAACCGGCTCGATCCTGCCGATCCGGAAAGCCGCTGGGACTTCTCGCGGTATTCGCCCGATTTGGTGGTTATCAATCTTTTCCAAAACGATTCGTGGCTGGTTGAAAATCCGCGGCATGATGAATTTAAACGCCAGTTTGGAACCGAAAAACCTACTGATGAATTTATCATCGAAAAGTATGCCGACTTTGTACGTTCCATCAGAAAAGAATACCCGTCTACGCCAATTATTTGTATGCTGGGGAATATGGATGCCACCCGCGAAGGATCGCGCTGGCCGGGTCTGGTAGAGGCAGCTGTAAAACGAGTGGGTGACTCTGAAATTTACACCTTCTTCGAACCTTACAAAAATAGCCCGGGGCATCCGACAATTGCCGAGCAGCAAACAATGGCAAAGCATTTGAGTGCTTTTATAGAGGAAAATATTAATTGGTAATTTTGAAACAACTGGCTATCATAGCAATTGTTCTGAGCTCTTTTGCCGTAATGGCGCAAAAACAGGTCGTATATCTCATTCCGGGGCAGGGAGCTGATGCCCGTTTGTACAAAAACATTCACCTCGATTCGATTTACGAAGTTCGAAACATTACTTATTCAACACCCGAAAAAGGATGGAACATGAGCGATTTTGCCCACCATCTGGCTAATCAAATTGATACTACCCGCGAATTTTCGATTGTCGGTGTTTCGCTTGGCGGCATGCTGGCAACCGAAATGAACGATTTTCTGCACCCCCGGAATGTTGTCCTTATTTCAAGCGCCAAAAGCCGGAAAGAATTGCCGTTTCGTTACCGCTTTCAACGGGTAATTCCTATTCACGAGATCATCCCTGGAGCTGTGATTAAGGTAAGTGCTAAAATTCTGCAACCCATTGTTGAGCCCGACCGGGGAAAGGATGCCAGCACTTTTAAAGCCATGTTGCGCGACAAAGACCCGAAATTCATGAAACGAACCGTTAAAATGATTCTGGAATGGAAACGGCAAACGTATGATGAGCGCATCATTCATATTCATGGCGATCTGGATAAAACCATTCCGGCACGCAATGTAAGTTTCGATTACCTGGTTGAAGATGGTTCGCATATGATGGTGCTGACTAAGGGCGATCTGATCAGCGATCTGCTAAATGAAATTTTATCCGAAACATCGGAGTAAAAACAGGCTTTGAATTCGGTCATTTTTCCCTATTTTTAAGTAAAATTTAACCCGGGAATTATGACAAACTATTTAAAACTTTCATTGCTGCTGGTTTTTCTGGCAACATCGTTTCTAACAAAGGCACAAATTGAAACCACCATTTTAAGTCTCGACAAAAAAGATGATATTAATACAGTACCCTTTTTTACCAACCGCGAACTGGTGGTAAATCCCGACAACACATTCACTTTTAAGAACAGCAGTACCAAGCAAACCAACACGCTTTATTTCTGTAACTATAACTACGATAACGACTCGATTTCGCTAAACCTGAGGGCGATTAATTTCGAGGATAAGTACCCCACGCAAAAGGTGCAGCACAACATTATGTACGATATTTACGAGTACAACCGCCTGCAACGGGGGATTAAAAACTTCTATATCGTTGTTGGAGGTTATGGCAAGAATTTCGACCGACAGATTAGCTATTACATGCAGCGCTTAAAGCAAAATTATGGCGATTCACTTTTCCATAAAGCATCAATAAGCGTATTTGCCTGGGGAACCGAAGACAAGGCTTACCGTTATTACCATGCATTGAAGGTGTCGAAACGGGGAGCTGCCGATTTTGCCATTTTCCAGCACATGCTCGACGAGTTTATGAGCGATACCGAATACTGGGGGACTCATCCCAAAGACATTAAAATCAGTATCCTGTTTTCGTCGATGGCCAACGAGCTTTTCCGCACTTATATCCTGGAGCGGGAGAAACAGAATATTCCGCTGGTAAAAACCTATAACAGTGCCATTTTTGTTGGAAGCGTTGCTCCGCGCGATGTTTTCGAGGAAGGCGAACCCTTTCATAACCTCGATCAGATGGTCGATACCGTAAGACTGATCGTTAATTCGAAAGATGTATTGTTGAAAATGTCGAGTGTGGCCCACCTGAAAAACCGCATTGGCAACAAGGGGCCAAAAGATCCGGATAAGTTGCCCGGCTTTGTAAAGGTTTCGAACATTAAAGGCATTATTACCAAAGACGATATGAAACGCATGGGGCACGATTATGTGCTGACCAATCCGGTAGTACAGGATGCCCTGCTCGAAATGGCCCAGCGAAATATTGAAAGCAAGGAAGAGGATTGAACGGTTTTCCGCAAATTAACTGCAGAATAAAAGAAATAATCTTTTGCTGCAGGTCTTGAAGACAGTACATCTCAGAAGCTGATAAAACACCTTAGGTTTTTGTAAAAATGTAGTGTGTATTTTTAAAAAAGACCTGTGTTTTTATAGAAAACAAGTGTGTTTTTGGGTAGACTTAAAGCGGAAATTCTCGAGGGAATAAATCTAAATGCCGCCCAGCTTAAATACATAGTTTCAAGTGCTGTCTTGTCTCGTTATTATGCATATTTTTAAACAAAAACCAAAAACAATGAAAACCTTAGTTTTCCGACTTTTTTTGATCAGCCTTTTGCTTGTTTCAAAAATGATGTTCGGTCAAACAAACAATCAACTGTATTTTGGCGAAAAGAACCGCATACAATCTGAAGTACTTGGCGAAGACAGGGAATACTGGGTGCATTTACCTGTGAATTACGAAAAAAGTGCCGATAACTACCCGGTATTGTTTATCACCGATGGGGATGAGCATTTCTACCTGGCTTCGGGCCTGATTGAATTTATGAGTTCGCAATTTATGATTCCCGAATTTATTGTTGTTGCCGTATTTCATAAAGACCGTAACCACGACCTCACTCCAACACACAGCTTAACCGATATATACGGTTTTGAAAGCGATGCGGCAAAAATAAGCGGCGGTGGCGAAAAGCTTCTGCAGTTTATGGAACAGGAACTCATCCCTCAGATTGAAAGCAAGTACCGGGCTTCGTCGTACCGGGTATTAGCCGGTCATTCGTTGGGCGGTTTGCTGTGTGTTTATGCCTACCTGAATTACAGCCATTTGTTTAAGGGATTTATTTCAATGGATCCTGCGCTAAACTGGGATGATTTTGTTTGCGAACGAATACTGAAATCGCTTCCCGATCAGGCTGAAAATTTCAGCAATAAACTGTATATGTCTTCGGCACACAACGCACCCGAAGGAAAACCGGATAAGGGACCGTTCCGGAGATCGCAGCTGTCGTTTACACAGGAGTTGAAAAAGAAAGGTGCGGAAAACTTTAAGTTTGAAATTTTTGAGGACGAGATACACTTAACGGTGCCTTACCGCAGTTTGTACCAGGGTTTGACGTACATTTTTTCTGATTACTACATTTTTAAGAGTCCTGAATTTTCTGAAGATCTTTCATTTATACAAGAATATTACCGAAATATTTCAAAGGAATATGGTATGAAAATTCCGCCGCCTGAGAACCTGATTGAAATGCTGGGAAAGTATTTCCTGTTCGATAAAAACGAATATGCACTGGCAACAGAATTCTTTACGCTAAATACGGTCAGCTATCCAAATTCTTCCAAAGCCTTTGAGTTTCTGGCCAAAGCAAACCAGGCATCGGGGAACATCGATCAGGCGATTTTGAATTACAAAAAATCACTGGAGTTGAATCCCGGAAATGAGGATGTTCGAAAAGTGTTGTCGGAACTTGAAGACCGATAATGCAAATTCGGATCAATTTTGTTTTGTTAATCCCGTACTTTAATTCAGCGATTGGTGACCACCTTGAAAAAAACTTCGGATTTCAATTTGAGAACGACGGTAAAACTATTTGATTTTTATGCCTGCCGGCAGCCATACTATTTGGCTTGAACCAAATAGTATGCACAAAGTTTAAGGCTGCTTTTAATCCTTCCCCTGCGTTTTCATAAAACCTAAGTTCGGACGGGTGATCTCCTTCCCGAGTACTCGGGAGAGCTTCCCGCTCTCACTAAGGCTTTATTTTAACTCAGGGCAACGACCAAAAAAGGCCGGTCCACTTATGCGAAGACAGTAAATTGGTAGGCTTCTTCGGAGCTATGGCCTCGTCCGATGAGCCAGAAAACAAGCGGTGACGACGTTAAAAAATTACTACTGTTTGAGGAGGTACGACGAGTTCAGGAATTTTAGTCGGCATCGCGTAGCTTTTCTGAGAGAAGCGGGCGCAGCCTTGGGTTTTCTGTCAACTCTTTGGGCTAAGCCAAAGAGTTGAATCCGCCTGATAAGGTAAAAACATATTTGCATTTAGTAAGAAGTTCATTTAATTTAAAAGTTTTCTCCTCCTGAAATTTCATGTAATCCGCGATTTATGAAATAAAAAAGTGACCTCCCGTTAAGTTTCCTTTTAGCTTTAGCCGCGAAGGCGGCATTTTACAGGCGAATCCTAAAAGAATTTGTAGTTTTGCTCCTTACAAAACAAATACTATGCGATTTAATTTTCTTTTAGGTGCATTTGTGGCACTGCTATTTCTGGCCGGCTGCTCTTCAAGCTCTCAGCTGACCTCGTTAAAGACGAACGCTGAAACCTTTGCAAATGCAGGCGATTATTCGCAGGCTTATACGGCTTGGAACAGCTACCTCGAACAAACTCCGGTTGAAACAGTTAGCGGAGACGAGTTTGCACAAGCAGCTCAAACAGCCTACAAAGCCGGACAAAGCCAGAAAGCCATTTCATGGTTCGATCAGGCGCGTTATAAAAACTTTGCCAGTGCCGATATGTACAAAACGCTGGCAGCCATTTATCACGATCAGGACAACCTTTCGAAAGAGTTAACAGCGCTGGAGTTTTATACCGAAAATTATGGTAAAGCTGATAAACAAATTGACGCCCGCCTGTTTAGTATTTATACCGAAATAGCCGATTACGTAAAGGCAGAAGAATACTGGAACTTAATGGGGGAGGACGTCCGCAAACAAGAAGCTAACCTGATAAAATACCTTGGCGTATCGCAGAAACTGGAAAAAGATGAGTTAGCGGATTCAGTAGCTACTGAAATTTTGAAACTCAATCCGGATCAGGCCGATGCGTTGGACCGGATGGCAAAAAAATATTACTGGGCCGGTCAAAATCGCTACGACAGTGAAATGAAAAAATACGAGCAAAACAAAACACGCAAGCAATACAAAATTTTACTCGAAGAGCTGGACAAGGTAACTGTCGACTTTAAAAAAGCATTGCCATACCTGGAAAAGCTCTGGAAACAAAATCCAGGCAAAGAATATGCGGCTTATTTTGCCAATATCTACGCCCGTTTTGGCGACGAACAAAAGGCGGAATATTACAAGAAGTATTTGAAGCAATAGGATTCAAGAGTTTATTACTCGCACCGTCTTTCAGGGCGGTGTCATGAAAAGAAACCGACATACTATGGATTTTTAAGATTTTTGTAGTTTGTATTTTACAAAAATCTTAAAAATCCAATCTGACTCAAATACATGTTTCACCGCCCTAAAGGACGGTGCAAAAGTATCCAAAATCCATCTTTGTTAAAGATTGTTTTATTGTATACAAAAACAGCGTACAAAGAAAATTCCTGTACGCTGCATGATACTGTTTATTAATAATAGAAGTCTATTCTGTGGTTTCTGGCGGCCAGCTGCCGCCCAGTATTTTGTATAAATCGGTGTAAGCCGTTAACCGTCGGTTTTGCAGTTCGGAGTAATACAATTCAATCTGGAACAAAGTACGATCGGCATCCAGTACTTCCAGGTAGCTGGTAATGCCACCGTCGTACCGTTGTCGCGAAAGCAGAGAGGCGTTGGTTGAAGCCGTCAGCTGTTTCTCTATTTCAACAATTTCCTGTTCCAGTGTGTGAATATTTACCAGTGCATCCTCGGTTTCGCGGAAGGCTGACAAAACTGCTTTTTCGTAATTCAAACGCATTTGTTCGGTGCGTTCGCGTTCAACTTCCACTCGCCGTTTGTTTTTGCCAAACTGGAAGATCGGACCAAACAAACTTGCTCCTGCCGATCCCATCAAGGCATCGCCGGCATTAAATGCTGCCAGATCGGTACTGGCCAGTCCAAATAAACCGGTTAAACTGATCGATGGGAAACGCATGGCCTGTGCAACTCCGATACGTGCATTTTGAGCTTTGAAAAGCTGTTCTGCTTCCAATACATCAGGACGGCGTTCGAGCAACTGCGAAGGCAGACCAACAGGAATACTGTCGGGCGTTACCAGATCATCGATAGTAGAAACGGTAATTATTTCCTGTGGATTGTTGCCAATCAGCACACTCAGCGCGTTTTCGGTAAAGGCAATCGACCGTGTATAAACCGGAATAGCAGCCGCTGCATAGGCTTCCTGCACCTGTGCCTGGTTTAGGTCAATTTCCGGCACAATTCCCTTATCGTAACGTTGCTGAATAATGTCTAAGAATTCGGTTCGTGTCTGTAGTGTGCGTTCAGCTATAATCAAACGTTTTTTGTAATCCAGCAAGGAGTAATAAGTATTTGCAACTTGTGCAATTAAACTCAACTCAATAGCCCGGTAACCGTATTCAGTGGCTGTAAGTTCGGCTTGTGCAGCTTCGCTTGCACGGCGGTACTTGCCCCAGAAAATCAGTTCCCAGTTTACATTCGCTGAAGCTGTAAACCATGCATCAGCCGATTGTCCGGTTGGGAAACTTCCCAAAGTGTTTCCAAATGCTCCGGCTCCTCCAACCGTAATTGAAGGCATCATATCTGCCTGTGCCATTCCCAGGTAGGCTCTGGATTCGTTTATACGCGTTACCGCCATTTGCAAATCCAGGTTATTATTTAAGGCTGAATCGATCAGGGTCAGCAAAATGGTGTCCTTAAAAATGGCATTATAATCGGGCAGGTTCACCGAATCAATGGCATGATCCATAGTGCGGTAAGTTTCCGGAGCCGCTGTTTCCACTTTTTGAAAGTTAGGGCCTACCATGCAATTGCTCAGCACAAAAGCACCAAGGGCCAGCAGGATCTGGTTTACGAGTTTTATGTTTTTCATTTTATACAGTTCCATGATGTGTTTTATTTTTTAGCATTGTTTTTTTGAAGTAACGCATCACGTTTCTTTTCGTATTTGGCTACTTTGCCAATAAACACAAACAACATGGGGTAGAGGAAGACTCCCAGCAACGTGGCAAGCACCATACCTCCCATAAGCGCCATTCCCATTACTTTTCGCGCTTCGGCTCCCGATCCGGAAGCAACAATCAGTGGGAAAATACCCAATATAAAAGAAAAGGCTGTCATTAAAATCGGCCGGAAGCGCGACCGTGCAGCTTCAATAGCGGCATCGAAAAGACTCTTCCCTTTATCAAATTCTTCCTTGGCAAACTCCACGATCAGAATAGCATTTTTTGCGGCCATACCGATCAACATCACAAAGCTCACCTGCGCGAAGATGTTGTTTTCGAATGAAAGACTCATGAACCTCGCAGCCCATAATGCGAACAAAGCACCGAAAATGGCAAAGGGTGTACCCAGAAGAATACTAAAGGGCAGCGACCAGCTTTCGTACTGTGCGGCCAAAATCAGAAATACAAACAACAGGGAGAATATCATGATAATTCCGAGCGATCCGGAAGCTTTCTTTTCCTGGTACGACATGGCGTTCCATTGATAGCCCATGTCTTCGGGCAGCACCTCGGCTGCTACTTCTTCCAGTGCATCCATGGCCTGTTTCGAAGTGAATCCAGCGGCAGGGGCACCTGTTACTTCCACGGCCCTGTAAAGGTTGAAACGGTTGGTGTATTCCGGACCTGAGATCGGCTCAATCGTTGTGAGTGTCGCCAGCGGAATCATTTCTCCGTTTTTGTTTTTAATGAAAAAACTGTTGATATCCTTCTCAGAAACACGGTACTCGTGTTCGGCCTGAATGTATGTTTTGTAAAGCCGCCCAAAGCGGGTAAAGTCGTTTACATAAGCACCTCCCATAAATGCCCCAACCGTGGTATAAAGATCGTTGAGTGAGATACCCATTTTCAGGGCTTTCTCCTTATCAATGTTCATATACCGCTGCGGAACACTTGCCTGGAAAGTGGTAAAAGCATTGGTTATTTCCTCACGTTGGTTGGCAGCCTGGATAAATTTCATAGCATTGGCAGCCAGGTAATCCGCAGAATTTCCACCACGGTCCTGCAACATAATACTAAAGCCGGATCCGTTTCCAAGTCCCGGAATTGCCGGAGGACCAAAGGCAAAAGCCTGAGCGCCCTTTATTGTCATTGCCAATCGCACATTTATTTCCTGCATTAGTTCTTTCACCGTTTTGTCACGCTCATCCCAGTTGATCAGACTGATAAACATGAACCCGGTATTGGTGGCCATAGCCCCCGATAAAAGGCTGAATCCGGTTGCATTTGTTACATATTCAACTTCGGGATACTCAGCCAGTATATCTTCGATCTGTTTGGCAACAACATCCGAACGCTGTAATGACGACGCATCGGGTAGCTGCATGTTTACAAAGAAATAGCCCATGTCTTCTTCAGGAATAAATCCACCCGGAACCAGTTTCCCGAATATGACCATGCCCACACACAATACCAGGATGAATACAATACTTCGTTTTATTTTGCGGGTAACAACGCTGGTGAAACTCATGTAGCTTTCGGTGGATTTGCCCATCCACTTGTTGAATTTGCCAAAGAACCAGCCTAAAGGACCTTTGTAGGGTTTTGGCTCCTTTAACAGGAGCGAGGCCAGTGCCGGGCTTAATGATAAAGCATTTACCGAAGAAACAAGTACCGAGACGACGATCGTAATCGCAAATTGTTGGTACAAACGTCCGGTAATACCGGCCATCCCTGCAACGGGGATAAACACCGCAACCAGTACAAGCGTAGTGGCAATTACCGGGGCTGTTACTTTTCGCATGGCATCCAATGTGGCTTCTTTGGCGTTCATACCATGCGAGATGTTTACCTGTACAGCTTCAACCACAACAATGGCGTCGTCAACCACAATTCCGATGGCTAACACCAGTCCGAGCAATGAAAGTACATTGACCGTAAATCCAAGCATCGGGAAGAAAATAAATGCTCCGATTAAGGAAACCGGGATAGCGATTGTTGGAATCAGGGTTGCCCGCCAGTCCTGGATAAAGATGAAAACCACCAGAATTACCAGAACCAGTGCGATGATCAAAGTTTCTATAATGTCGCTGATCCCCGCGTTAATGGCAGCAGTTGAGTCTAATGAAACATCGTATTTGATACCTTCAGGAAAGTTTCCTGATAAGCGGGCAATTTCAGCCTGTATTTCCGAAGCCAGCTCCACGGCATTTGATCCGGGTGCCTGGTAAAGAGCAATAATCGAACATTCTTCGCCATTAAGGCGGGTAAATGCACTGTAGGTTTCAACACCGAGTTTGATTTCGGCAATATCCCTGAGTTTAACCTGGGCTCCGTCATCTTCAGTTCTAACGATGATCTCGCCAAATTCTTCGGGAGAGTTAAAACGTTCGGGCATGCGCACCGTGTAGGTGAATTCTGTTCCGGGAGGAGCAGGTTCTGCACCAAATTTTCCACCGGGAACAATGGCATTTTGCTGGTTAATGGCATTCAGAATTTCAGGAATGGTAATTCCGATAGACGCCAGACGATCGGGTTTTACCCAGATACGCATGGAGTAATCTGATGCTCCGATCACATTCACACGGCCAATTCCTTTAATACGTGCCAGCTGATCTTTTATATTGATGAGTGCATAGTTGCCTAAAAAATCCTGATCGTAACGACCATCCGAAGTCAGGGTGATCAGCATTAGAATATTTGGCAAAGATTTTTCAGTGGTTACCCCGAATTTTTTTACCGATTCCGGGAGTTTGGCAGTGGCTGCTGAAACCCTGTTTTGAGCCAGAACCGTGTTCATATCAGGGTCGGTACCCACTTCAAATGAGATTTGTATGTTCATCGATCCATCGTTGGCGTTGGTCGATTTCATATAGATCATGTTATCCACACCGTTGATCTGTTGTTCCAGTGGTGTGGCCATCGATTCTTCCACGTTGAGTGCATTAGCACCGGTGTACGTTCCCCTAACCTGTACGATTGGAGGGGTGAGGTTAGGGTACTGCTCAATCGGAAGACCGCTTAGCATTACAAAACCAACTATTACAATCACAATGGCAATTACCATTGCAACAATTGGCCTGTGTACAAAAAAGTTACCTTTACTTTCCGACATATCTTCCGTTTTATTTTGAACTTACCTGACTCTCGAACTCAACTACTACCGGCGAAACAACCATTCCGTTTCTCACTTTCTGAATGCCTTCCAATACAACTTTATCACCGGCATTCAGTCCGCTGTTAATCAGCCATAGGTCACCGATTTTTGTGCCGACAGACACAAAACGCGTTTCTATTTTGTTTTCATCGGTAACCACAAAAACCGAATATTGTCCCTGCAGTTCTTTTACGCACTGCTGAGGAATGATCAAAGCATCGCTGTGAGTTACAGGAATACGCACTTTAGCATATTGTCCGGGTCGTATTATCCGCTGAGGATTTTCGAATACTGTTTGTATCAGAATCGTTCCTGTACTGCTGTTTACGCCGCGGTCGATAAATGTAACATGCCCTGTATGGTCGTGTATGGAACCATCTGCAAGTACCAGCTCGAGATTATCATTGTTGTAGCGACTTTCATCAAATACATCTTCACCATTGGTAACTTTTTTTACCAATTCCAAATACTGATTTTCGGGGAGAAAGAATTCCACAAATATTTCGTCAATTTTCGAAACAGTATTTAGCATTACGTGAGGCGCCTGACCTACGAGTTCACCAACTTTCGACAAAGATTTACCGATGATACCGTCGATGGGAGATTTTACCTGTGTATAGCTTAAATTGATTTGCGAAATTTCGAGGTTAGCTTCAGCGGCTTCAACCATCGATTGCGCAGCATCATATTGAAGTTGTGCGGCATCCAAATCAGCCTGGCTAACCGCATTTGTTTCGGCCAGTGGTTTGTAGCGTTCCAGATCGCTTTGTGCTTTTGCAAACCGCGATTTAGCCTCTGCCAACTGACTTTGTTTGGCGGCAACCTCGGCACGGTATGCCTGCTGGTCAATCGTATAAAGCAACTGGCCCTTTTTTACCGGAAATCCTTCACGAAAGTGAATGCCTTCGAGGAAACCGGGGACACGCGCTCGAATTGAGATATCCTGATAACCGTATACTTCGCCAACAAAATCAACTTTGTCGATAATGTCTTTCTGAACCACCTCAACAACTTTTAATTGAGCCGGAGGCATTTGATTTTGTTTGCCATTTTCACAACCAACGAATATTACGATGGCAAAGAGGGCAAAAAAGAATTTGCTTCTGAAAAAGTTTGGTCTATGCATTTTATTGAGTATTTAAAGTCGATTTTCCTCTATGCAATATAAAAATTTTAAACAGAATTATTGTTTAATAATCCGATTTTGTGCGTGTTAAAATAGACTGTGATTTTAGAGTTCGTCAAATCACAGGAATCAATAGTCGACAAATGTTTAGTTGATCTGTGCGGTTTTTTCAACACGGGTTACTCCTGCTGAAACTACAAATTTCATAGCATCGGCCGGTGAAACCGATACAGGCTGAACTCGATCGCGGGGAACAATATACAATTCACCTGAAAAATTATAGGAATGCGGAAAATAAACAGCAGTCATCTCTTCAAGATCGAATTCTTCCAGCGAATCCTTGGTTATAAATCCGAGCTTCCAGAGGTTGTTTTCCTGGTTGAAAAGTACTTTAACGGGAACATTGAATTTTTTCTCGTTCCCGACAAAAGCTGAAAACAAATCATTCAGAGCTGAATATAAAAGGTTTAAAAGCGGAATGCGGCGGATGAGATTTCCCGCCAGCTTTTTTATTGGGCGAACTAAAGCAGTCTGACCGATAAATCCGAGCAACGTAACTGAAGCTACAAGTATTACTATTCCCAAACCGGGTATATAAAAACCTATCAGCGGTTCGAGGTTATGTACCAGCCAGCCATCGACTCGTACAAAAACCGCGTATAATATGTAAATGGTAATAACAATGGGGGCAACAAGAATGACTCCCTGAAAGAAATAACTGCCTAACTTCTTCATTTTGGATTCGATTTAGTTTCAACCTTTGAGTGAAATTAAATCTTTTCTGAAAAAATCAGGCAGTTATCAGCATTTATTATTGCAATTGCTCCTTCAGGAAATTGGTCATTTTCGTATACAGGTGCATGGTGGTATTGCCACCGCGTATGCCATGGTTCCGGTTGGTGTAAATGGCCATATCGAATTGAACACCGGCCTGCACCATCTTTTCGGTCATTTCGAAAGTATTCTGAACGTGTACATTGTCGTCGGCCGAACCATGAATGATCAGTAGTCTGCCTTTGATATCACCTGCATGGGAGAGGGGCGAATTTTCGTCGTAGCCCGCGGCATTCACCTGCGGTGTGCGCATGTAACGCTCGGTGTACACCGAATCGTAAAAACGCCAGCTGGTGACAGGTGCAACAGCAATTCCGGCTTTAAATAAATCGCCACCCTTTTCCATCGAAAGCAGCGTCATGAAACCGCCGTAACTCCATCCCCAAATTGCCATATTATCAGCATCGACATAAGGCAAGGTTGTGAGGTATTTTGCAGCCTCTACCTGATCGTCTGATTCGTATTTACCTAATTGCATGTAGGTTACCTTACGGAAATCTTCGCCCCGGGCGGCAGTCCCGCGCGGATCAACGCAAACTACCAGAAATCCTTCCTGTGCGAGGTATTCATTCCAGCCAACTCCACGTCCCCACGAATCGGTGACCTGTTGCGAATTTGGTCCGCTGTATTGTGTCATTACAACCGGGTATTTTTTTGATGGATCAAAACCGCCGGGTTTTATCATAAATCCATTTAATTCGATGCCTTCAGAAGTTTTAAAAGTGAAGAATTCCTTTTGGGGAACATTCATTAATCTGACCGTGTTTTTCAGTACTGTATTATCCTGAAGAAAACGAAGTTGCGTATTCTTTTTTGTTTCGTGCAAGGTAACGTAATTCGGCACGCTGGCGCTACTGTAATAATTCACGTAATAACCAAAATTCGCACTAAAATCTGCCTTGTTCGTGCCTTCCAGTGTCGACAGTTTTCCCTTTAACTTTTTATCCTGACTGATGTAATAAACTTCACGGCGTAATGGCGATTCGGCAGCAGCCTGGTAGTAATAAAGGCCTTTTTTGGCATCGAAACCATAAAATGCCGTCACATCGAAATCGCCTTCGGTAATCGGACCTATTTCAATGCCTTCCTTATCGTAAAGGTAAAGTTGTGACCAGCCGTTTCTTTCACTAAGCACAACAAAGTTTCCATTTTCGAGGAAAGTAAAGGCACCCAGAAAATTGTAATCGATATAGCGGTCGTTCTTTTCTGTCATGGCTTCACGTGTTTCGCCGGTGTAGGGATTGGCAAACAAAACGTCCAGCTGATTTTGCAAACGATTCATGCGCATTACAACCAGGTCGTTATTCGGCGACCATTTCAGGCGGGGCACATAAATATCGGTTTCTTCGCCAATATTTACAGGGATGCTCATTTTTGTTTTTAGCTCGTAACTCATTACCTGCACCACCGAGTTTTTCTCTCCTGCTTTGGGATATTTAAATGTTTCTTCTCCCGGATAAAGCTTGTACTGGTCGTAAGTTGGAGTCATCCCGGCATACATGGTCATAGAGAACTCCGGCACTTCACTTTCGTTAAATTTTATGTAGGCCAGAAACTCGCTGTTTGGCGACCACCACATAGTCGTATTAAAACCGGTTGGAGACATGAAATCACCAAATTCTTCCTCGTAAACCCAATCAGGCAAACCATTGATAATCTTATTTTTTTCGCCATCGAAAGTGGCCTGGCTGGTACTCCCGAATTTCAGATTTTTAATAAAGATATTATTGTTTCGAACGTAAGCTACACGATCGCCGTTGGGAGAGAACATGGCTCCCTGTTGTGGCCCGTCCACAGAAAGCGCCGTCAATTCTTTAGTTACCGAATTCCATATGTAATATTCTGCGGTGAATGAATGACGATACACTGCCTTTTTGTTGGTGGTTAGCAATATTTTGGTTTCATCATCGCTAAAGGTGTAATCCACAAACGATTCAATAGGGGAGTCTTCAACTTTTGTAACATCAAAAATTACTTCCAGTTCTTCGCCTGTTTCGTAGCTGTATTTTACAATCTGTGTTCCATTTTCCATGGTCGTGTAATGAATGCCATTATTCATCGATCGCAGACCTTCTACCGAATAGGTACGAAAGGTTCCGTTAACAAAAATATCTTCAAGAGTGATCTTTCGGCTCTCTTGTGCTGCGAGCGAAAAACCGACGGCAAGTAATAACAAAATCAATATCTTCTTCATAAAACCAATGATTATATAATTTTAGATTTCTGTTCCAAACTCAACAAAAATAGAAAAAGTTTAACCATTCTTCGAGGCATGAAAAGGTATTAAAAGTTAAAAAACAGATTTTGACGTATTTGGAATTACAAGACAAAAATATTTAGGTAAATTGTAACTTTACCAGTATTGATTTAAGAACCGCCTTTGGGTAGTTTGTATTGTTTCTAACAACTGTTTGTATTTCGATACTGCAATAGGCTTAATTGTATGAGGGTTTGTATTTCAGTGTTTTTTCTGTTTGGCATTTTCTTTGGTTTTTGTAATCTGGCAATTGCTCAATCCATTGACAAAAAGAACATTGGCTTTGAGGCGGGGAATTTTAATGGTTGGATTGGTTATCAATGGAGATACAGTACGGCATCTGATGTTTCTTCGAGTTTTAACACCTTGCCAACTGCGGTTCCTATTCCTTCTTCGCGGCGGCATGTTATTATTTCCGACAAGTCGGCTTACGATCCCAACACAGGAAATAAACTCAAAATGATCCCTGATGGATACAAGTATTCTGCCCGCCTGGGATGTGAGATAGCGAACGATGTAAGTCCACGATGCTGGCAGCAAAGTTTGCGCTATACCATGAAAGTGGATACCTCAAATGCATTTTTACTGATGAAATTTGCCTGTGTGCTGCAATATTCAACATCGCATGATAACATCACCGAAATGGAACCACATTTTCAACTTACCCTTTACGATAAGGATAACAATACCATTGATGACTGCTCGAATTACGATGTTTTTTCTTCAGGAAATATGGACGCTGAATTTCGGAGTTATACCCCATCTGGTAATCAAAGTACGGTTAAATGGCGGGATTGGACAACTGTTGGCGCGGACCTGAGTGCGTATATCGGAGAAGAAATTACGATTGAGTTTTTAACTGCCGACTGTACCGGGCATTACCATTACGGCTATGCGTATTTTGTGGTCGACTGCATGCCGTTATACATTACGGTTGACTACTGTACCGATGATTCCTACGCTACTCTGGAGGCACCTGATGGTTTCGAAAACTATCAGTGGCTGAGTAATGACAATACAACTGTTATTGGCGCTGAACAAAACCTGCTTGTTGAAAACCCGAACGAAGGGGATCTGTATTATTGCACAATGGAGTCGGAAACAGGTTGCGAAGTAAGCCTTTCATCAACCATTGCGAGGTATGAGCCAAAGGCCGGTTTTTCGTGGAGAATGATTGATTGTTTTTCGAATGAGGTTGAATTTGTAAATGAGTCAACTACCAACAACGGTTCGTTAAGTTACTCGTGGGATCTCGGTGACACTACCTCAAACCAGAAAAGTTTTACCCATAAATTTGCAACCTCCGGATTACATCAAGTTGGCCTGATCATTTATAATCCTCCATCGGGGTGTACTGATACGATTTACCAAACAGTTGAATCCTTTTCGCCACCCCTGGTCGGATTTATCGGTGATACAACTTATTGCCCTGAACTGGAAACTGAATTAGAAGCCTTTGGCGCCTACAGTTACAAATGGAGCACGGGGGTTACTTCGGAGGAAATTACTGTTGGTGCTCCGGGAGGAGATTACTGGATGCTCGGATTCTCGTCGAAAGGATGCATTTCGGATACGAACTATTTTAGCATTATGGAAGAACCTGACTGGTATTTTGATTTAGTGGGAGACAGTAATCTTTGCGCCGGCTATACTGTTAAACTTTCAGCTACTGGCGCAGTTGCTTACAATTGGAACACCGGTGAATCTACTGAATATATACATATTGACCAGGGAGGAATATACAAGGTTGTTGGAACCAATTTGAGGGGATGTATACAGGAGCGCAGCATACAAGTTTTGGAAGTTAAAAATCCTGAATTCGATTTTTCGGTTTCTCCTGCCACAATAAACAAGCGCTACAATGTTGTGGAATGTGTTGCGCATTCCGACAGCGATTTGGTTTACAACTGGGATATGGGCGACGGAACAATCTCTGCCAGCGCCCAGTTTAGTCATTCTTATACACTCACGTCGGAATTAAAAGCAATTCCGGTGAATGTTACCGCAACCAATATGGCGGGCTGCTTTACACAAAAAGCCACCGAGGTGATTGTAGAGCCGTTTGTACCGAATGTATTTACACCAAACAACGACGGGATTAACGATCTTTTTATGCCCGGATACGATATTGAGGTTTTCGACAGGCACGGGGTGATTTTTTATACAGGAATTGATGGCTGGGACGGACTGTATCAAGGTAAATATGCCGATCCTGATACTTATTTTTATGTGCTGAGGTACACCGATGCTGATGGTGAAGATCAAGTTCGAAAAGGTTACACAACACTGGTAAGGTAAATCCGGCAAATAAGATGAAAAGACTACTGTTATTTTTTGCCGGAATCCTGATGTTTAGTGTTCAGAGTAAGGCTCAAACCGAACTGGGAACAACAAGCCACTGGTATAACCGGGCCAATTACAATCCGGCGTCCATTGCCCGTCCGGGTTACATTTACTTTTTTTCGAATTACCGGAAACAATGGTCGGGTATCGATGGTGCGCCAACGGTATACAACCTGCAGGCTTCAGGCTTTTCTGAGAAACAAAACTCTGCTTTCGGTATTTCAATGGTTCGTGATGAAATAGGTTTGACAACCGCGATAAATCCAACCTTTCAGTATGCATATCGCATAGGTTTAAAAGAAAATCTTGACCTTTCGCTTGGCCTGGCAGCCGGCTTCTATTCCCGAAGGTTGAATGCTTCTGCTTACGATCCTGAAGTAGTTGACGATCCTGCACTTGATTACACCGACAAGCGTTTTACTTCGCCCGATGCCAACTTCGGACTCGAGCTGGAAGGAAAGCATTTTATTGCGGGGCTTTCATCTTCACACTTGTTTGCCCTTTGGAATCCTGACGATGAATACCTGATCACAAATCACCAATATGTTTACGCCCTGTACAAAAACACGGATCCGGAGCTTTACAACCTCACGGCCGGCATTCAACTTTCGAGACGAAACAATGTAACTGTTTTTGAGGGCACCGGAATTATTCGAATTAAAATGCCAACAGGCTTACAAAAAGGTCCGAGAGAACTTCTTGACCTCGGACTAACTTATCGCTCAACAAACCAGGTTACACTGCTAACGGGATTGAATATCACACGAAATTTTCGGATAGGATACACCTATGATTTTAACTTTGGAATTGAATTGAATGGTAACGGCACGCACGAAATTGTTTTAGAGTACCGGATTCCGTTAAAGCTTACGCGCTACACCAATTACATTTGGTACAACTGATGCAAAAAAAACGCCTTCCGATAATTTCCGAATGGCGTTTTTTGATACATTTTATTCAATAACTTATTCTAAAAGTTCGTAGTCGTGCATTTCTTTCATAAAAGCAACAAAATCATCTTTTCGTTCCGAATCCATCCATTGCATGGCACTTCGCGGGTGTTCATTTAACGCACCGGTTATCAGGTATGGAATATGATAACCCCAGTCGATTTTATCCTGCCACGGTTTAACATGGGTTTGAATGGCCTCCAGCAAAGGCAGCAAACGGTATTTCGGATTTTTTAGAAAAGCAATTAGTGTTTCGGTAGGGCAGTTGCCGGCTCCGCGCCCCATTCCAAGTAAGGTGGAGTCGAGCATTGTAGTATCATTCATCAGCGCGGTAATGGTATTTGACATGGCCAGTTGCATGTTGTTGTGGGCATGTATTCCCAACTCTTTTCCCGGCAGAGCTTTTTTATACTTCTTTACCAGGTGCTCAATGCTTTCACAATACAGACTTCCAAAACTATCCACAACATAAATAACAGGCACTTTCGATTTCGCCAGATCGGCCAACGCTTCATCCAGTTCTGCTTCGTTTACTTTTGAAACTGCCATTAAATTAATGGTTACTTCGTAGCCTTTATCCATGCAATGCTCGGCCAGCCAAACAGCTTTATCTACCTGGTGAACGTAACATGCAACCCGTATCATATCGAGTAAACTTTCATTTTTGGGTGGAATATCTTCCGGAGCAATACGGCCAATATCCGCCATTGCAGATAGTTTTAGATTTGTGTTGTTGTCGCCAACAATACGTCGTAAATCTTTGTCGTCGCAAAATTTCCAGGGACCGACTTCATCCCTTGAAAATGCGAATTCGCTACTTTTGTAGCCAATTTCCATGTAATCGACACCCGCTTCAACGCAGGCTTTATAAACACCTTTTACAAATTCGTCGCTAAACTGCCACTTGTTCATCAATCCTCCATCGCGAACGGTGCAGTCCATCACTTTAATATCAGCCTTGTACATATTTTCAATTTTCCGGTTTTGGTTTATTCCTTCAATTTAATTGAAGCTGTTTTAGTTACTATTATTTTCAGTTCAGAGCCTGAAATCTGAGAATGAAGCAGATTTTCCGTCTGTCAGCTTCGATCTTCCGACCATGCTCTATTTACTTTCAGTTCCGGTTTGTTTAATTTTATTATTCAGCAATTCCAACTCATGCTGTATGTTTCGGTCAATAAGTACCGTGTACATTTGTTTGATTGTAATTGGATCCAGACCACTTTCCTGAGCCCATTCGCCGCGCTGGCGAATAACAAAATCTTTGCGTTCCGCGGCAATCACACCTTCTTCGTCGTTTTTAAAACCTACAACGGCCTCAACATACTTTAACCGTTCTGCGAACAGGCGAATGATCTGATGATCAATTTTATCAATCTCAACGCGTAGCTCTTCGAGCGAATTACACTGATTCGGATTTTTTAGGTTCATCATAGTTGATGTTTAAATCAATTTCCCGATTTGCTGTCGCCACAAATAACGGAATATTTTTTCCAAATTAATAACAATTTAAAGCTGTTTGCTTGTATTTAGATTGAATTTAAAATATAAAACCGATTTGTTATTACAATTGTTAAGTATTTCTGATTTTGGAATGTGTAAATTGAATTACGTGAAAAATCAAAAAACCAAGCGTTTGAATCCAGCATAAAACTTATGAGATACCAGGTGTTGAAAATAAGGTTAAAATAAACGGAATGAAATCTTCTGAAAGATTGAAATATTAAAGGATTGATTATCTTTGTCCCCACTTTTTAAATTAGAAAAAGAATAGTAAAACTGTTCGCCTGAAAGATTGTTGTAAGGTATTGAAAGCAGAAACGAAGCAGCACTTCCCGCGAATTGAAAAGAAATAAAAACAGAATGATTAAAATTACACTTCCCGATAAAAGCGTACGCGAATTCGAAGAGGCGGTAAATGGTTATGAGATTGCCAAATCTATTTCAAACAGTTTGGCAAAAGATGTTTTGTCGATATCGGTTGATGGACAGGTTTGGGATCTGACGCGTAAAATCGACCATGATGCACAGGTAAAGCTGAACACGTGGGACGACAGGGAAGGAAAAGATACATTTTGGCACTCGTCGGCACACTTAATGGCCGAGGCGATTGAATCATTCTATCCGGGTACAAAATTCGGAATAGGGCCAACTGTTGATACCGGGTTTTATTACGACGTTGCTCTTCCCGAAGGAAAAGTGATTTCGGAAAAAGACCTTCAGAAGATTGAGCAAAAAATGCTTGAACTGGCTCGCCAGAAAAACGACATCGTACGCGAAGAGATATCGAAAGACGATGCACTGGCGATGTTCACCAATAAAAACGACGAGCTGAAACAGGAACTGATCAGCGAACTGGAAGACGGAACCATCACTTTATACAAACAAGGTAATTTCACCGATTTGTGTCGCGGGCCGCACCTGCCGAATACAGGTTACATTAAGGCCATTAAACTAACTTCGATTGCCGGAGCATACTGGCGTGGCGACGAGCACAACCAAATGCTGACACGTATTTACGGTGTAACTTTTCCAAAGCAGAAAATGCTGGAAGAGTACCTGGTTATGGTGGAAGAAGCCAAAAAACGTGACCACCGCAAAATTGGTAAAGAAATGCAACTGTTCACGTTCTCAGAAAATGTTGGACAGGGCTTGCCATTGTGGCTGCCGAAAGGAGCTCAATTGCGCGAACAACTGGAATCGTTCCTGAAAAAGGTTCAGAAGAAACACGGCTACGAACAGGTAATTACTCCCCATATCGGAGATGTGAAACTGTATAAAACTTCAGGCCATTTTCAGAAATACGGAAAAGACTCCTTCCAACCGATAACAACACCGGCAGAGGGAGAGGAGTATCTGTTGAAACCGATGAACTGTCCGCACCACTGCGAAATTTACAAAGCATGGCCGCGTTCATATAAAGACCTTCCGGTTCGAATGGCTGAATTTGGTACAGTTTATCGTTACGAAATGAGTGGCGAATTGCACGGTTTGACCCGTGTACGTGGCTTTACTCAGGACGATGCACACCTTTTCTGCCGTCCCGACCAGGTAAAAGAAGAGTTCAAAAAAGTAATCGATATTATTTTTATCATTTTCAAAGCCTTGAGTTTTGAAAACTATACAGCTCAGATTTCGTTGCGCGATCCGGCAAAACCGGAAAAGTACATCGGATCGCCTGAAAACTGGGATAAAGCAGAACGTGCGATTATTGAAGCTTGCGAGGAAAAAGGGTTGAATACCGTAACCGAACTCGGAGAAGCTGCTTTCTACGGACCAAAACTTGATTTCATGATCAAGGATGCACTTGGAAGAAGCTGGCAGTTGGGAACTGTGCAGGTGGATTACAACCTGCCGGAGCGATTCGAGTTGGAATACATTGGATCTGACGATAACCGTCACCGCCCTGTAATGATTCACCGCGCGCCGTTCGGATCGATGGAACGCTTTGTGGCTGTGTTGATTGAACACACCGCCGGTAAATTTCCTTTGTGGCTCACACCCGAGCAGGCTGTCGTTTTACCAATAAGTGAAAAGTATAACGATTATGCTAAAAAAGTTTCAGATTTACTAAATAATTACGATATTCGCACCGTCGTTGACGAGCGTAACGAAAAGATTGGTAGGAAGATACGCGACAACGAGCTGAAAAGAGTTCCTTATTTGTTGATTGTTGGCGAAAAAGAAGCCGAATCAGAAACCGTTTCGGTACGTCGACAGGGAGAAGGCGACAAGGGCTCGATGAGCATAAATGAATTCGCTGAATTCATAAACAACGAAGTAAGAGAACAACTATCAGGATTGTATAACTAACTAAGGAGGAACGTAAAATAGCTATTAAGAGAAGAGGTCCAAAGTTTCAACCGAGAAGAGAACAGGAACCACAACATCGGATTAACCAAAAGATCAGAGTGCCGCAGGTACGTTTGGTAGGGGATAACATCGAAAATCCCGGAGTATTCCAACTGCGCGAAGCACTGCAACTGGCCCAGGAGTTAGAATTGGATTTGGTGGAAATTTCACCAAAAGCCGATCCGCCGGTTTGTAAGATCATTGATTACTCGAAGTTTCTTTATCAACAGAAAAAGAAACAAAAAGAGATGAAAGCCAAAGCCACTAAAATTGTGGTGAAGGAAATCCGATTCGGACCACAGACCGACGAGCATGATTTCCAGTTTAAATTACGTCATGCCGAAAAGTTCCTGAAGGAAGGTGCAAAAGTGAAAGCCTTTGTATTCTTCAAAGGACGGTCGATCCTGTTTAAAGAACAAGGCGAGATTTTGTTGCTACGTCTGGCAACCGAACTCGAAGAGCTTGGAAGTGTTGAACAGATGCCTAAACTGGAAGGCAAACGAATGACGATGTTTATTTCACCTAAAAAGAAATAAGACCCGTTTGGGGCTTGTTTCCGGGTGTTTGAAGGAGTTAAATCCCGGGCACCTGATAAATTGTAGTTCTTTGATAACATTTTAATTAAGTAGGAATTATGCCAAAAATGAAAACGAATTCCGGAGCTAAAAAACGCTTTAGATTAACCGGAAGTGGTAAAATTAAAAGGAAACACGCCTACAAAAGTCATATTCTGACTAAAAAGAGTACAAAACGTAAGCGTAATTTGACTTATTGGACAACAATCGATAAGACAAACGAAAGCAACGTTAAACTTTTGTTGTGTATGAAATAGTCGTCTTTTGACGATTGGTTCATTTATCCTTTTAAAGAGAAGGTAAAAAAAGTTATTAACCAGATCATTGTGCTTTAAAGTATCTCCACCTGTCGGTTGACAAACGGAGAGCGCCGATTATCGAAAAAGTAAAAAGTATGCCAAGAAGTGTAAATCATGTAGCATCACGTGCCCGGAGAAAGAAATTACTGAAAAAAACTAAAGGTTATTTCGGGTCGCGTAGTAACGTTTGGACGGTTGCAAAAAATACCTGGGAAAAAGGTCAGCAGTATGCATACCGCGATAGAAAAGCAAAGAAAAGAACATTCCGTGCATTGTGGATTCAGCGTATTAACGCTGCAACGCGTCTTGAAGGAATGTCGTATTCACAATTCATGGGATTGTTGAAAAAGAACGATATCGAGATCAACAGGAAAGTATTAGCCGATTTGGCTATGAACCAACCTGATGCATTCAAAGCTATCGTTGCAAAAGTAAAATAAGACTACTGAATTTTTTAGGTGAACTACATACAAAGCCCGCTGGAATTATCCGGCGGGCTTTTTTTATCAAATAAGTACATTCAGCAACAATTAATCAAAAAAAATGTATCTTAGAACGGGTCATGAATTGCGTCATTATTATTTAGTACAGGAAACAGTTATAGAAACAAACAACAATTTTTCTTAAACTATAAAGAATTACTAAACCTGTAACTAATTGAAGTATGAAAGAAGTGAATCAAAAGAGGCTGTTTGTAGCGAGTTGTCTGGCCTTACTCGTAACCGCAATTACATTTGCCATCCGCGCAAAAATCGAGGGTGTTTTTAGTACCGATTACGGATTAACAAAAGAAGAAGTAGGTCGTGCACTGGCGCCGGCTTTCTGGGGTTTTGCCATTGCCATGTTTGCCGGAGGGTACTTTATCGACATTGTTAAAACAAAAACCATTATTTGGCTGGCATTTGCAATGCATCTCATAGGAATTGTACTGTTATTACTTGCGAAAGATTACACATCACTTTTTATCGCCAATGTGTTTATTGGTCTTGGTAACGGTAGTGTTGAAGCTGCCTGTAATCCTTTAGTGGCGACGCTATTTCCTAATAATAAAACTAAAATGCTTAACCGTTTCCACGTTTGGTTTCCGGGTGGAATAGTAATTGGGGGAGTACTGGCCTGGTTGATTATGGACCAGATAAATCTTCCTTGGCAGGCCTTGGTTGGCTTTTTGTTTATTCCGCTTGCATTGTACGGATTTTTATTCTTCGGACAGCCAATACCGGAGACCGAACGTGTGGCTTCAGGTGTTAGTTACAAAGAAATGATGAGAAATATTGGTGCCCCCGTTACCATTACCTTGGCAGTAATATTTATGATAATGGTAGCTAATATTTCACCGATTTCTGATGCAATTACTTCAAATTATGCTTATCCGGTAGCGATTGTTGCGATAGTTGCTGTATTTATTATAATTGAAGGAAAAGTTGTAAATAAAATCAGCTTACTGTTTCCGTTTGTATTTTTCTGCATGTTACTAACGGCATCAACCGAACTTGGTACAACGCAGTGGATCAATGCATTACTTGAGACGAATGGAATCAGTCCGATGATTATTTTGGTAGTTGTTACCGGAATAATGGCAGTCGGGCGCTTTTTCGCCGGAAGTTTGGTTCACCGCTTGAATCCACCCGGAGTATTGCTTGGATCTGCACTGCTTTCCACCGCGGGATTACTTCTTTTAAGTGTTTCGCAGGGACCGATAACGACTTTGTTGTCGGCAGCAGTATTTGCAGTAGGAGTGTGTTACTTCTGGCCTACAATGATTGGAGTAGCATCAGAATACATTCCCAAAAGTGGAGCTTTGGGTATGTCAATACTTGGAGGCGCCGGTTTTGTTGCTACCTCAATGGTGCTACCTATAATGGGTAAATCTATTGAAACTGCCGGCCCGCATATCACACTACGAAATATGTCTGTTTTACCGATAATATTAATTGTAAGCTTTATACTGCTTTCGGTAATTATTAACAGAAAAAACACAGCTCAGCAATAGTTGTTTTGAAATAGTATAATTGGGAGCCTTTACAGATTTTGTAGGGGCTTTTTTTTTTGCCTGGATGCAAGCAAGCCTTATAATAGCAATTTTGTACTTTAAATCGATTATTTTAGTAATAGGGGGTTAGTCAAGCGAAATAAGTTGGTTTTTAAAAGCATAAATAACCAGGTTAACAGTGTTAAAAGTTTCTGTTTTTTGAAAGAGGTTACTTTTATGTTTCTCTATTGTTTTAGGACTTAAATGAATTCGTTCGGCAATTTGCTCATTATTTAATCCTTTACAAATCAGGTCTAAAATTTCTTTTTCTCGCAAAGTAAACTTTTCAAATTGTTGTTCGCCCGACTTACGCTCTTTGTCTTTATGCAAATTGCGCGAAATTACTTTTATGATTTCCGAAGAAAAATAACTTCCACCGGCGGCAACCTTTTTTATGGCTTTTTCAAAATCCTCAATGTCCGAGCGTTTTAGCATGTAGCCTTCTACTCCGGCTGAAATCATTTGCTCAATATATTCATCGTCAGCAAAAGATGTTAGTGCAATAACTTTTAGCTCAGGATACTTCTTCAAGGCTTGTTTTGTTGCCTCAATGCCGTTCATTTTTGGCATATTGATATCCATTAAAACAATGTCTGGTGCAACATTTTCAATAAGTTCCAAAAATTCTTCACCATTTGCTGCCTGTCCGACAACCGAAACAAAGTCGAAATTACTTAACAACAAGATCAAACCATCTCTGAAAATTTTATGGTCATCAACAATAATAATCTTCGTTTTTTCCATGGTTGTAGGTTATAAATTGAAACTTAGCATAATTTCCACTCCTTTTCCTTCGCCGCTTTTGAACTCATATTTTCCACCAAACGACTCAATGCGGTTGATAATATTTCGTAATCCCATTTTCTCTTCGTCAGATTTATGAATTAGATCAGGATTAAATCCTTTTCCGTTGTCGCGATACAGTATAATTACTGTCCTTTTAATCCGTTGAATGTCGATGTATAATTTTGATGCGTTGGCGTGTTTAAGTGTATTGTTGATTAATTCGCTACAAATGCGGTACACGTTTAGTTCCATATTCTGATCTAACTTGATTTCAGAATTTGTTGAATTTACCACGCAGGAAACTTCTCCAATATCGTTTATTTTGTCGCAGAGTATTTCTAGCGATTTTATTAAACCGTATTTATTAAGAATTGATGGATTTAAGTTGTTTATTGTAGCCTCCAGGTTTTCTAAAGCTATACCCGATAGTTCTTTAACCTGAACCAGACTTTTGTTTTCGGAATTATTTGTGCAGTCTTTTTCGATTAATTTTATAAAAAGAGCAATGCTCGAAAGTATTGAACCCAATCCGTCGTGCAGGTCGGCTGCTATCCTTTTTCGCTCTTTATATTCCACCTCAAGCGCTCTTAGTGCCTGTTGTTTTTCAATAGCGTTATACGAATTGATTATTCGATAGATTAAAAATATACATACCACCAACAGAAAAAAGGTTAGCAGCACCAGCGTAAATACCCGTTGTCTGAATCCTGTATTTTCGCGTAAGATATAATCATGAATCTTTCTGTCCAGTTGCTGGTACGAAAGCTGAAAATCACGGTATTCATTTAATAGTGATTCGTTAAAACCCTCAGCATTATTTTGAAGTATTGCTGATACATTATTCTGTAACTGTTTTACTTGTAGGGAAACTACTTCAAGCGATTGTCGAAGTATGGCTTCGCGGTTTCCTTTATATTTTTCTGAAATAAGTGAATCGAGTGAGGAGATGTATATATTGGTTTTCGTAAAACAGTTTAAGATCGTTGATTTTTTGGGAGAGTCGTTTAGTAAAAGATAGTCATCCAGAAATATTCGGCTGTGTGAAATTTCGAGGTCGATGTTTTTTGATAGTTCCAGTAATAAAAGGTGTTCACGGTCGAGACGCAAACTTTTTATGGAGGTGTAAATAATTCCGGTACAGGTTATTGTTGTGAATATTATAATGGCCAATAAGACCCTTCCGCGAAATAATATCTTTAAACTCATTTAGTAAATTCAACGATTTCTTTTGATAAAGATATTCAATTGTATTTACATATATAAAATAAAATCCCCCGCCGAAAAACAGCGGGGGAATATTATAGTGTCATACTTTGCGTATTATTAAGCACTCGGAATGCCTCCCATACCAAATACCATGGCAAGAAGTGCAACAGTTTCGATGATACCCATGGCGGCTATGTACATACCCGATCCCTGTTTGTCATCAACAGCTAAGTTGGCACAAGCTGCAGCACCCACACGTCCCTGCATAATTGCAGAGGCAGCAATGGCAATACCTACAAAAAATGCCCAGATCATCTGGTTGGTATAACTGTCGGGACTCAGGTTTGCACCTATCATCGAATTCATAAAAATCATACCATAAATTACCTGGCTTAATGGCATACCTACCATTGCCAAAGCCAGCGAAGGAAGTTTTTTCTTATCTCTGATCGATTGTTTCCAAAGCCCTAAAGCTCCCATGCCTGCAATACCGGTTCCAATTGCTGAACCTACACCTGCAATACCCAGAGCAATAGCGTGTCCGCCAAAGCCTGTGACTGTTGTTGCTAAAATTGTTGTTAAAGTCATTTTTATACTATTTTAAAAATTTTATTGTTTGTTGTCCTTCAAATTGAAGGGTTTATATTCATTTCCTGAAAACTCAACTTCGGCGTGCCCGGCGTATTCGAGCATGTTTAAGCGTACGCCATGAACCAGCACTGCCATTGCCGCCAGAATCATATTTAATCCGTGTCCGAGAATTAATACCAACACAGCACCAATTCCGGAAGCCACGGTTGTTATACCATCGCCAATAGCCATTTGGTTAAAACTTGCTGCCATTAATACAGTTGACAGACCAACTGCATAAAGCCGGATGTACGAGATAATGTCGGAAAAACCGTTGATGATGCTGAGTGGTAAATTACCGATGGATGAAAGCATGCCTTTAAAGAAGCTTGTTCCCGGTTTTGAGAACAAAGCCACAAGCACTGCGCCACCAATAAACAGCCAAACCATTAAGCCCGGAGCTTCAATGCCCAGTACCATTTGGTTTACAATAAGGTATAAGCCCCAGATAATAGCTATCCAGCCGAATTGTGCAATGGCCCTTACGCTGTTATTAAATTTCCATGCGACCTGAAGGTGTCCAACCGTAAGGTGAACTGCACCAATCAGGAACATGATTTTTTGTATAATCAGGTTGTCGCCACCAAAGCTGGCCAGTGCGTCAATTTTTAAGCTGCGCAGCACCGGTAGTTCGGCAATTGCTTCCGATCCGAAATAGGTTCCGGTTAACACACCCCAAAACATAATCGACACCGAAAGTGTATAGATCAGACCAAACTCAATCTGTTTGGCGAATTTTTTCTTCCGGTGGGCCAAAAAGGTGATCAGCAAGAATACCAGACCGTAGCCGGCGTCTCCTACCAAAATTCCGGTAAAAAAGGTAAAGAATACCATAAATACCCGGGAAACATCCATTTCCTTGTAGCCCGGAACCAGACCCATAAAATCCATAACCGGCTGAATGCGTTGTGCCCATTTTGGCGTTCGCACAAGGGTAGGGACCTCTTCCTCTTCTTCCGGTAAAGGATCCTCTATCACATAACCCCAATGACGTTTTTCTGCTGTTTCAATAAATTCGTCAACGTGTTCCAGCGGAATAAAACCTTTCCAGAAACGAACGTGTTTATCCACAGCCAAACCTCCAAACTGCACATTCCGAACATCAAAACGACGCAAGCGTTCTTTTAATCCGTCTTTCAGCACGGCTTTCTGGGCGTGTAACTGAAGTAAAAACTCCTTGTTACTTTCCAGGTCCTTAATGGTTGCAGCTAATAATTCTTTTGCATTTTCATACTCGTTCTGCGGAAAAGGTAGTGCTTCCATATCCAGCAACCGTTCGCTGGCATCCTTGGTTAATAAAATAACCTGGTTCAGATCCGAGAATTTGCCACCAACCTGTATGTCATCACGATCGGATACTTTTTTTAAGTCCTTGTCGTCAAGCAGATAGGTTTTTATCCAAATTCCTTTATCGTTGAGGTCTTTAATATCCTTTAGGGTAATATTTCCCCAATTCTCGAACCACCTTATGTCGCTGGTTAGGTTGAGTTTAATATTTTCCAGTTCCAGCCGGTGGTTTTCAGCATCCAGCACCTTTTCCATCAGAAAAACCGCTCCCCGTTCCAGTTTCGAGTAATCCGGAATTTCCTCATTTTTTTGGCCGGAATACTGCTCATTATCGTATTGATTCAGAACCTCGATGGCATTTTTGAGCTGTTTTATCCGGGCATCAACACGTTCAATCGATTCGTGTTTTGCCGGTTGCAAAGGCGCAATGTGTAACACTCCAAGCTCTCCCAAAGCGGTAAGCTCGGCATCAATATCATCGGCCGAGTCGGGCATAAACAGCATCAGTTTCTTCATTTCTGCTATCATAAGCTGCCCTCCTTTTGTTTGCTTGTTTTAACCACTTTCGCCGTTGCAATTGTAAGACGTTCGTCGTCCTGCAGCTTCTGACCAATTTTACGGATGGCCAGTTTTGCATTCGGAATTCGTCGATTTTCGAACAGTTTTACCCGTGCACGCACATCCAGCAGTTCTTCTTCCAAAAGTTCGATTTGTTCTTTCAAACACTCGATTTCGGCCAGCAGTTGCAATTGTACCTGCATCAGTTCAATGGCATCGTCAACCCACAAAGGGGTGTTGTCGTTAATTGGCATTACGTTAAAGTCAACCTTAACGAACTGCTGAACACGAACTCCGGCCACATCAATGGTTTTGGTTACTATTTTATTCACCGAAATAAATTCATCGATGTTTACCCACGAGTCGCTCATAACGGCCGTCCATGGTTCTGCTGCCTTTCGGTTCTTTTCAATCTCTTCGCGAATTTGCTCAATCCGTTCAGCGATGGTATTTATCGTTGCCATCAACGATTTTTCCATCGCTTCAAACAACGGCAGCATCCTTTCCGAAACCTTCAGAATTTTCTTCTGACGGGCCCGTTCTGTTTTTGTATATTTTATTTTTATACCTGCCATTATTTACCCTCCTTGTTTTTCCCCGGATTTACCACCGATGCCAATACTTCGGCACCTTTAATTTCATCGAAGGAATACAATCTTTCCACCAGCTGAAGTTTTAGTTTGTACACCAAAACTTCGGTTAGGGTGAATGTTTTTCCGGCCTCAATGTCCTGCAATTCTTCCCATTGCCACTGCAAGATATTCCTCTCGCGCTCCATGGGATTTCCGCGCAGCAACGAATTTGGCATCCGTTCCGGCTTCGGCTGACGGTTTTGCGCTTTGGCCGTTCTAACTTCTGAAAGATCTTCCTTAATACTGTTTAAAAGCGAGGAAATGCTTTTTACTCCAACCTTAGCATCCAATTTCTGAATATCAACCGATTGCAGCGCCTTAAAATGTCGTGAAGACAGCTGGCGTTTTGCGTCATCGTTAAATTCATCGATTGTAATCGGAGGTGCCTCTCCCAGGGACAACGATGGCAAACTGGTCATAAGATAAACCATGTTTGACATATTTAATCCTCCTGGCTTTTAATGATTCGGTCAACTAAATCCTTGTTGAGTAAGGAAAATAAACCACTCTCAATTTCTTTTGAGCTTACTACGAAACTGATTCCGTCTTTGTCGGTCGATTTTACCTTTATTTTGGCTTTACTTGCCGAAAGTGGTTGTAAAGTTACCTCTTCCAGAAGTGCCTCTTTTAATAAAAATGCTTCCATTTCTTTGTGCAACTCCGGCGGTACTTTTATCGATTTTTTTCCTGAAATCGAATCGATCACAACTTTTAGCAGTTCTTGCAGGTATTCTTCCTGACGGAATAAAGTTTTGCACTCTTTCCCAAACACCTTTTTCAGGTGGTTTAAGATGGTTATTTTTGTGGCTTCAACCATATCGCGCGAAGCCTGAGCAATGGCTTTTTCTGCATTTTTTTCGGCTTGCGCAGCTTTTGTCTCAGCTTCTTCAACAATTTTTTTGCTGGTAGCTTTTGCTTCGGCAATCAGTTTTTCGGCTTCCTGCTTTGCATTTTCAATTATGCGTTGTTTCTCTGCTTCGCCGGCATTAACACCCTGCTCTTTTAGTTTGGAAACAATTCCTTCCAGGTTTTCTTTATTTTTTGTCATCTCTTTTTCCGATTAGTAGTTAGTTCCAATATTGCTCGATCAGTTTTTTACTCAACCCTGTTTCGGTTGGTTCAAAATGTCGTTTTAAAATATCCCAGCATTTGTCTAATGCGGCTTCCAGCTCGATGGGTTCTCCAAATGGTTCTTCCATATTCGCTATAAAATCTTCGCGGTAACGCAGCAGTTTTTGCGAGAATGTATCGTTTGCTGCACCAACTTCAGCTGCTTCGTATGCTTTTTCAGCATCGGCAAGCAACGATGCCATTGCCGTCATAATAGGACGGTGATCATCTCGGGTAGTGTCGTTAACCTGCTGCTTTAAACGCGACAGCGAACGTGCCAGTTTCAGCTTGCCATTGTCAAGGAAAAACTGTCCCTCGGTAATATAACCGGTATTATCCGGAACCGGATCTTCAAGCGATTCAAGCGTTGTTGCCCCGATAATAGTTATCGAACCGGCGCCTTCAATGTCGGCAGCTACCTCGTAACGTTTGGCCAGTTCTGAATACAACGAACCCGGATAACCCTGCAACGAAGGAATCTGATCCTGATAGTTGGCAACGTTACGCAAAATGTTCGACCAGTTGGTCATGTCGGTTAGCAGTACCAACACGTCTTTTCCCTGATCCGCAAATTCGCGCGATACACTTAATGCCACATCAGGTAACATAAGGCCTTTAATCTGCGAGTCGCCGGCAAGGTGAGTAAACATGATCGTTTTATCGATATTGCCCGATTGCGATAACTGCTCTTTGAAGTAGTGGTACTCGTCGAATTTCAAACCAATACCGGCAAAAATAATAACATCGGCCTGTGCACCCTGTGCAATCTGCGAAAGCAAACGGTTGTAAGGCTCTGTAGGACCGGCAAAAATTGGAATCTTTTGCGATTTTACCAGCGTATTAAATACATCAATCATCGGTATACCTGTCCACAGTGGTTGCTTGGGAACCAAACGAACCGTTGGATTTAAGGTATCTAAACGCGTTGAAACATATTTGTCGAAAATAATTTCCGGGCCACCGTCGGCCACATCACCAATTCCATCGAAACGACGGCCCAGCATATTGTACGAGAAACCTGCAGTTAGCGGAACCTCGTGCATGCGTATTTTTGTTTGTGTGCTTAAACCCTGCGTTCCGTTAAACACCTGGAAACGCGTTGAGTCTTCGGTAATATTAATGGCTTTGGCAAACGAAAGACTTTGGTTGGTTCCGGCCTCCAGCAATTCTACCACGTGGTTGAGTGCTACACCCGGATTTCCTTCAACCGAAATCAGTGCTTTACCAACTTCGCTAATTCTGTTTATTTCTTTTCGTATCATAGTGTGTACTCTTCTTGTAAAATAAATTGTTCAACTTTTTGTGGAAGAACGGCCATTTTGTCGATGGTTTGTGCAGATAAGTTCCAGTCTTTCCACCACTGGCGCAGTTCATCAAATTTTGCCTTTACCATTTCTTTTACTTCTTCATCTTCCTTGTCGTCCTGCGCAAAATTGATGGTACTATCGATAAGTTTCTGAACGGCCTCGTTAATAACGATCAGGCGTTCAGGTCGGGTACACGCATCCAGTTTGTGGAAAGCGTTTTGCTGCATTACACAGAAATCGATAGTGAGTCCTTTTTGATATAGAACATATTTCTCCACCGGAACCTTTTTCAAACCAATGGTACTGATGGTTTGATCGATACCATTTGCTTCGTAAAGCGTTTGAAGCATTTTATTGCGGTCGTCCCACGAAATAAAACTGTCGTACACCGATGATGTGTATGAAAGCGGATCGATTGCCGGGTATTTTTTTGCATCGGCACGGTCCTGCGACAATCCCCAGAAACCACCCGTTGCATCCATTGTTGCCTGCGTTACCGGTTCCTGGAAGTTACCACCTGCAGGCGAAACTGTTCCGATAAAAGTTAGCGAACCGCCTGTGCCCTGATCGGCACCGGCACGCTGATACATTCCTTTAATCTGATCAGGGATATCCATCGGGAAAGCCTCCGGGCCCGGAATATCTCCCTGGCGGCCACTTCGCTCACGAAGTGCCTGTGCCCAACGCGAAGTTGAGTCGGCCAAAAGCACCACATTGTATCCCTGGTAGCGGTAATATTCGCCAACGGTTAGTGCAATAAACACACTGGCCTCACGCGCTGCAACGGGCATCGAACTTGTATTCCCGAAAATACACATACGGTTCATCAGCGAATCGCCGGTTGACGGATCTTCCAATTCGGCAAAATCTTTAAACACCTCAACAGCCTCTCCGGCACGTTCGCCACAGGCTGCCATAATAATAATATCAGCTAAAGCATATTTACACAGCGAGTGTTGCAATACGGTTTTTCCGGCACCAAAAGGACCCGGGTTTCCAACCGTTCCGCCATAACTAACGGGGGCAAGTAAATCGATAACACGCACTCCGGTAGAAATTGTTTTACTCGGGATAGCGCGATCCTTGAACGGAATAGGGGATTTAACCGCCCATCGGAATGCCAGTTTTAACTCGTGTTTTACGTTTTGACTGTCGGAAATAACAGCAACGGTTTCGGTAATATTCACCTCGCTTTTTTCGATAATGCTTTCCACCTTGCATTTGCCAAAATTAAAAGGTACCAAAATGCTGTGAGTTAAACGTCCTTCAGGAACGGTACCGATGGCATCGCCACCATTTACTTTGTCGCCAACTGCTACCGATGGGGTAAATTCCCACAATTTTTCTTCATCAAGTGCCGGAGCTTTCATGCCGGGCACCAGGTAAGCATTCTGTTCGCCCAGTTTGTATAAGGGATTTTGCAGTCCGTCCCAAATACTGGTTAGCAACCCCGGACCCAGAAGTACCGATAAGGACTTGCCTGTAAATTCAACCTGATCGCCAATCTGAGCACCTGTTAAATCTTCAAACACCTGCATTTCCACAATCCCGGCATCCGAATTCCTGGGGTCGGGTGCAATCTGTAAAACTTCGGCTTGTAACGACTTACCATCTACTATAACGTTGGCAGTTTCACCCATTATCACATTTCCGTAGAATCGTGCTTTCACCAACGAATCCTGAATGGATATGAGTTTGCCTGTTCTGGTTTTATTATTTTTTATCATAATCTATTACTGATAATTTTTACATGTCTTAAAGAAAAAGCGAGTCGACCGGGTTTGGGGTATAGTTGACAGTAAACACGGGAAACTTACACCCATGCACTATTTCTGAAGCAAATCTACCAATGCTGGTATTTGAGAATACTGATTCCTGATGTGTTCTAATTATTACCAGCTCAGGTTTTTCTTTTGTTATATAGTTTAAAACAACCTGATGTGTTTCCTTATCATATGCCTTAAGGATTTTTATATCACAATCAATATTGTGCTCCCCAAGCAAGAACCGGATTTTTTCTGCATTCTTTAAAGCCAGGCTTTGAGCTTCGTTTATATTTGCCTTAAGTGCTGATAAAATAGTGATTTTTGCATTGTGCTTTTGGGCTAAAAAGGTGGCCCATAACAGTCTTTTCTTGGTTGACTGGGTAATATCAATCGGAATGGCAATATTTTTAATATTGGGAACGCCAAAGTCTTTATTTACGGTTAATACCGGGCATTTCGACAACGTAACCAGTTTATCTATTTCTTCTTTTTCCAAGGCTCCCGGATAATTTCCACCGCTTTTATCTACTAACAGAAATTCAAGACTATCCGTTTTTGATTTTTCCAATAAAACATTTACCGGATCACCGGCCCGCACCGAAAGAAGAACATTGTCCGGTATTTCATTCCCAATAACCTTTTTGACAAAGCTAGTAAGCTCATCTTTGGCATTTTTTATGGCTATTTCTGTTTCTTCAGGTTGAAAATTTCGCTCAAAAAAACCAGGCTCTTTTATTACATTTAAAACAACAAGCTTTACTTCCAAAGTGCGCTGCAGGTACAACGCTTCTTTTAAAACTGTCTCTCCTTCTTTATTTGGCGGAATTAATGCCAAAATGCTGTATTCTTTCCTTTCCATTGCTAGTGTTTTATTCTTATTTCATTTATAGCAGGGCTAATCATTTTCAATTACTATTAAATCTCTGTTCGAACGATTTAGGTAATTATTAATTCCCTTACATTTTGTTTTACTATGAACCGTATTGAATGAAATATCAATACCGTCAAAGTAGTTGTGATAGTATGCTTGTAATTCCTCTGGTACTTTTTCAGTTTGAATTGGTAGTACAATGAGTACTTCAAGCTTTGATTGTGTCTTTTTACATAACTCAAGAAGCTGCCTGCACAGCTGATTCGAAGGTTTTTTTTCTGGATTTCCTACAAACAATATTTTTTTTGAAGTTTCATCTTCGAAAGTTTCGGGCAGAATAAATAGGGGATTCCTAACGGTTTCAATTATTTTTTCCAGACATCCGTTTTGTCTTTTGCACGAATCCTCAAAAGAGTTGTGTGTAGATAAAACTAGGTTATCCTGCTCGTTAATTATTGGTTTATAATTTAAAACCGAATTAAGTTCGCCTTCAATAGAAAGGGTATTTATATTCTGCTTTTCAATTTTAAATTGTTTTAATAATCTGTTTCTTAAAATTCGTAATTCGTTTTTTGTTATTTTTTTGAGGTGATGGCTAAGTTTACGCATCATTAGGTGCCCCCAGCCCGGATTTTGATAGGTTTGTAAAATTGTTATCGGTGTTTTTTCTTTATAAAGAAATTGCATGGCAAAAGAAGTAGCGTGCCAACTTCCATCTGAAAAATCTGCTAATATTACGATTGAAGGATGATTATTTAATCTTGCACTCATTTCCACAATTGTTTTGTTTCGTACAAAATTACATTCTGAAAACAGTAATATCTTCAGGTGAAAACCTACTTTGTATGAGGATAAAATCTAACAAAAGGTAGGGACATCCCTACCTTTTGTTAGACTTCGCATCAGTTAATCTGAGCAGCAGCATGATAACCTCTCAGTTAGAAAAATGGAGAGCTCACCGGATTGGTCCATTTACAATGCTTTTTATGGTGTTTTTTGACTTTTGAATCTGACGGAATTAAGGGATTGTAATTCCATTCGTTTAGTATATCTATATCAGTTGCTTACTGAGGTTTTGCATTTCTATTTCACCGTTTAGCTAACATTTATTTTATACCAGATATCATTCGACAATCTTCAGTTAAAGTTAAGAGACACTTTTTATATATCAAGCCTAGAAAGGCCTTCGTAAGTTCCAAAGCATAATCGTCCCGAAGTATTCTTTTTAAGCACTCTTAAAATTCTATTTACCATTTTATTATTCGAAGGTGTATTAAACGAAATTTGTTTTATTAATTTACAGACAGAATTCAATGACAGCCATATTGACGTGATAGGGAACGGGGTATCTTTACCAGGTGAGGTGTTGACCTGGAGATTTAAGCAATACAATGGATAAAATTTTGGCTGATAAAAATCAAAAAAATGAATAGAGAACTAATTAGAACCGCTCTACTTTTACTTTTTCTTTTTAAAGTACATTTCTTATGTGGTGCACAGCCTCAATATAGAGAAGGAGATCATCCGTTACAGAAGCCCAATATCATTTTTATACTAACCGACGACCAGCGCTGGAGTGCTTTGGGTTATGCCGGGAATAAGCTTGCCACAACTCCCGAAATGGATAAGTTGGCAGAATCAGGCGCATATTTCAGAAATGCAATTGTTACAACCCCGATTTGTTCGGCAAGTCGTTCGAGTATTTTTACCGGCCTGCACGAGCGCACCCATAAATATACTTTTCAAACCGGCGATATTCGCAGTGAGTTTATGGAAACCTCTTACCCAAAGATTTTAAAGCAGGCTGGGTATTATACCGGTTTTTATGGAAAATTTGGTGTTAAGTACAGCGACAAAGACAAGCTATTTGATGAGTTTGAAGATTATGACCGGGCCACTCAGTACAAAGATTACCGGGGTTACTACTATAAAACGCTAAACGGAGACACGGTTCATCTGACTCGCTATACAGGTCAGAAAGGACTCGACTTTTTAGACAGCGTACCATCCGACAGACCTTTTTCATTGTCTTTATGTTTTAGTGCACCGCATACGCATGACGGTGCCCCGTTGCAGTATTTCTGGCAGGAAGAGCCTGACAAGCTTTATCAAAACATGGATATGCCCGAACCTGAGCTGGCCGATGATAAGTATTTTAATGCATTACCCCAGATTGTGCGGGATGGATTTAACCGCCTGCGCTGGCACTGGCGAAATGATACCCCTGAAAAATACCAGCATAGTACAAAAGGGTATTACAGAATGATTTACGGAGTGGATCTGGAGATCTCCAAAATCAGAAAGAAACTGGAAGAAAAAGGCTTAGATAAAAATACTGTGATTATTCTGATGGGAGATAACGGCTTTTTTCTTGGAGAACGTCAAATCTCGGGGAAATGGCTGATGTATGATAACTCCGTTCGGGTTCCTTTGATTGTTTACGATCCGCGGGTAAAACGACACAGAGACATCAATGATATGGCATTGAACATTGATGTTCCCGCAACGATTGCTGATTTGGCGGGAGTGGAGGCTCCCAACGCCTGGCAGGGAAAAAGTTTAATGCCTTTGGTCACCGGAAAAGAAGAATCAATCGGACGTGACACCATTCTGATCGAACATCTTTGGGAGTTTGAAAATATTCCTCCCAGCGAGGGTGTTCGAACCAACGAATGGAAATACCTGCGTTACATAAACGACAAATCGTTGGAAGAGTTGTACAATTTAAAGGATGACCCAAAAGAAATAAACAACCTTGCCGGTAATCCGAAATACGAAAAAGTTCTTCTGGAGTTCAGGGCTAAAAACGACGAATTGGGCAGGCGATATGCCGATCCTTACTCTGGAATTCCTTCGGGATTAACCGTTGAATTGATTCGGGAACCTTCAAAGACTTTGATTAACGACAGCAAACCCGAGTTTGGCTGGATTGTGCCACAGGAAGCAGGAATTCAAAAGGCCTATCAGGTTTTGGTTTCTTCGAGCAAGGAATTAGCAAATAAGAACATAGGCGATGTATGGAACAGTGGGCAGGTACGCAGTAATAAATCGGTTAATATTGAGCTGGATAGCGAAGCGCTTAAGCCAAATACCACCTACTTTTGGAAAGTACGCATTTTTGACAAAGACAATCGTCTTTCGGAATATTCGGCGGTTCAGGAATTTAAAACCGGTTCGTTTAAAGGAAAGAGTACGTCACAAAATTTCTTTCAGATAGAACATATAAAACCTGCCGAATACAGAAAAAATACTGATGGCAGTTATTTTCTCGATTTTGGGAAAGCTGCATTTGGTACGCTCGAAATCAATTATCAACCTGAAAAAGCAGAAACATTGACTATTCGTTTGGGTGAAAAACTGTTGGAGGATAAAATTGACCAAAACCCGGGAGGGACAATTCGTTATCAGCAAGTACAATTGAAAGTTACTCCGGAGAAAACGAATTATATCGTGGAATTAATCCCCGATGAACGCAATACCAACGAATTTGCGGTAGCTTTGCCCGATTCATTTCCTGTAATAATGCCTTTCAGGTATGTTGAAATCGAAGGGGTGGAAGATACTTTCGAACCGGATAAGGTCAACCAGCTGGCCTACTTTAATTACTTCGATTATTCCACAAGCTCGTTTCTGAGTTCCAATCCAATTTTGAACCAGGTTTGGGATTTGTGTAAGTATTCGATGAAAGCAACCACATTTGCAGGATATTATGTGGATGGAGACCGCGAACGCATTCCGTATGAAGCTGATGCCTATTTAAACCAGCTTAGCCACTATTCGGTAGATAATGAATATGCGATAGCACGAAAAACCATTGAATACTTTTTTGAAAATAAACCCACCTGGCCAACCGAATGGCAGTTGCATGTTGCCATGATGATGTACCAGGATTATATGTATACCGGTAATACCGAATTAATTGAACTTTATTACGAGCGTTTGAAAGCCAAAACACTGATGGCGCTTGAAGTAGAGGATGGGTTTATTAGTAGTAAGTCGCCCAACCACAACGGACAGTTTTTGTTAAGCCTTGGTTTTCCTGATAGCACGAAGTTTTTGACTGATATCGTTGATTGGCCACCGGAATCGAACAATTTTGGCGGTAAAGGAGGCTATCAAAAAGGTGAACGCGACGGGTATGTATTTGAACGCATCAACACAGTGGTCAATGGTTTTTATTATCATAATATGAAAATTATGGCAGAATTTGCTGCCGTTTTAAATAAGCCGGATGAAGCACTCGATTTTGAATACAGAGCAGCAAGGGTTAAAAAGTCGATTAACGAGCAGCTATTCAACGAGGAAAAAGGATATTACGTGGATGGAGTGGGAACCGACCATGCTTCGTTGCATGCCAATATGATTTTGCTTGCCTTTGATGTTGTGCCCGAATCGCGAATGAAAAGTGCAGTAGAGTTTGTGAAATCGAGAGGGATGGCGTGCAGTGTTTATGGAGCCCAGTATTTAATGGAGGCCCTTTACAATGCCGGAGAAGATGAATATGCGTTGGATTTAATGACTGCTACAAATGATCGTAGTTGGTACAATATGATAAAAATTGGTTCTACCATTACGCTCGAAGCCTGGGACATGAAGTATAAAACCAATGCTGACTGGAACCATGCATGGGGAGCCGCACCCGCAAATATAATTCCGCGCGGTATGTGGGGGATTCGCCCTGTTACTCCCGGATTTGGATCGGTTGAAATTAAACCTCAAATGGGTAATCTGAAAAGCTGTTCCATTACATTGCCAACAATTAGGGGGCAAATTAAAGGCGAATTTAAAAAAGTCAACAATCGTTTAACTTTATATTCCATTGACTTACCGGCAAATATGGTTGGTGATTTTCGTGTTAATCTGTCGTCTGAAGATGTTCTCACAGTAAATGGTGAAACCTTAAATCCTGTTTTCGGGTCAGTGCGATTGAATCCCGGAAAAAATGAGATAGAGATTCAGGTGAATTCGTTTTAAATGAGTCATACACTGGTGAAACAACAACATTTACTTTTCCTGGCAAGCCGGGATAAAAATTCCCAAACGACTGGAGTATTCACCAGGATCTGAATCGAGTGTTGTTGAACTAAAAGCCACAAAATAAACAAGGATAAAAACCGATGATATTATTGGGTGGAAAGGTAGAATTTCAAAAAATCTAAAAGAAGAAAACGATGAAACGAGTATGTTTAATTCATAGCGATTACCATGATTTTTAAAGCGGAAAAATCGCTTTCTTCACAATGTTTGTTTAATGTATTGGGGCGCACCGAAAAGGAGGAAATGATACCCATTGGTTAATACGTAAGCCGATATGATAATATTGATAAGTTAACTAATTAATCTTAACAATATAATGGATGAAAAAGGAAGGTTCTCTGCCAGTTCGCCAATGAAAACTGGACAGATGGCCGACACTAATGCCGGGCAGACAGTTAAGACTGTTGAAAATAGAACGGATTGAAATCGAATTTAAATAAAGAAATTACCGATGATGAGAAAAGAACTTTATAAAACCTTATTCCTTTTTGTAATAGTAAGTGCAAGCATTTCTTGTCAAAAACAAAAGCCCAATGTGATTTTTATTCTCACCGACCAGTGGCGTGCATCGGCATTGGGTTACGCCGGCGATAAAATTGTTCAAACTCCGTATCTCGATAAATTTTCGAAAGAGGCCGTGAACTTTAATAATGCTGTTTCTGTAACTCCTGTTTGTACACCTTACCGTGCTTCCTTAATGACTGGTCGTTATCCGTCGTCAACCGGAATGTTTATTAACGACCTTTATTTGCCATCGGAAGAACTTTGTTTTGCTGAAATTTTTAATGAAGCAGGATACAATACAGCATATCTGGGTAAGTGGCACCTCGACGGCCATGGAAGAGGGAGTAATGTAGCCCCCGAGCGTCGCCAGGGATGGACATTCTGGAAAGGATCGGAATGTGACCATGACTACAACAATGAACATTATTTTGATAATGAGGACTCGGTTAAAACGCATTGGGAAGGCTACTCAACTTATGCCATTGCAAATGAAGCCAATATGTTTATGGAAGACCATGTTAACGATGACAAACCTTTCTGTTTGTTTGTTTCAATTGCTACACCTCATTTTCCACATCAGACAGCCCCTGAAGAATACAAGGCACTATACACGCCTGATAAATTACAACTGCCTCCAAATGTTCCTGAAAACCAGAAAGAAAAAGCATTAACCGAGTTGCAGGGATATTATGCACACTGCACAGCAACCGATAAGGCAATTGGCGAAATAATCAACAAAATAAAAGAACTGGGAATTTATAACAATTCGATTATTGTTTTTACTTCTGACCATGGCGAGATGATGGGAGGGCATGATTTTCGACCTTATATGAAACACCAGCCCTTTTCCGAGTCAGCTAATGTACCGTTTTTGGTGTCGTACCCCAATATGGGAAATGCTGCCGGAAAACTTGCTGAGGCCGCTATCACCACACCTGATATTTTGCCTTCGTTGCTTTCAATGTGCAACATAAAAATACCTGAAACCATTGAGGGTTACGATTTGTCGTACATCTTCAAATCACCCGAAAAAGATACGGAACGGGCAGCCTTGTACATGAATTTAAGCCCTTTTGGAATTGCCTTTCCTTTTGATGAATACCGTGCGGTTCGAACCAATCGATACACTTATGTGAAAACACCTCAAGGGGCATCGATGCTGTTCGATGACAAAAACGATTTTTCCCAGATGAACAATTTGTTGAATAGGCCCGAATATGCCGATGTACAACAAAAACTGGACGAGCAACTTCAGGATGAACTAGAACGCATTGGAGAAGAAGAAATTCACAGCCGTGAATTCTACCTGAAAAAATTTGGTTACTATGGCCTAAAAGAATTCCGATCGGATTATCATATTGCAAAAACAAGTGGAGTGGAATCGGTCGTTTCGCCGAACAAAGTCATCAAAATAAAATAGTAATTAGTTTCTAAATCAAATTAAGTCAGCTTATTTGTTGAAATTTAAGTATTGGGAGCAGACTAATTTTAATTAGTTTACAACAGCAATGTCACTTCGTTTGAATTGTTTCATTTGCAACAACGAAAGCGTATAGTGGCAATCCGGTTGTAACAATCGAAACACCAGAAAGGACCGGGACAATTTAACGGGAAGGTTCGGGAAAGATATTGAATAGGGAAAGTTAGAAATCGTCTCATTGAAAGAGAGAATATCACATCTGAAACACAGAAGCAAAAGATTAAAGTTTTACCAAATAATCATATTTGCTGACTAAACAAAAAAGAAATTAAGACTGGGGATTAATTGTTTTTACAAAGGTTCCGGGACTAGAGCCTATATGTTTCGAGAAAATGCGTGTAAAGTAATAAGGATCACTATAGCCTAATTTAAAGGCAACTTCCTTTATTTTCAAGGATTGGTTTGTCAATAAACGAATGGCTTCCTGCAATTTAAGGTTGATGAAATAGTCAAGAGGAGATGAGCCTGTTTTATTTCTGAAGATTTTTGAAAAGTGTGACTCAGAAAGTTCCACATGTGATGCAATTTCCTTGATCGTTAAAAATTTATTTAAGTTTTTTTGCATGTATATAATGGCTTGATCTACTTTGTTCGGATTATGATAACCTTTTACCAATCTATATGTTTCAATGTAAAAGAAAGATGCCAATAAACTATTCAAACACATATTGGCATAATTAATATTTTCAGCCGAAAAACCCGATTCGAGTGCGGTGAGAATTTCGTTAAATAAACTTAATCGGTCGTCTATTCTTGAACGGTTCGATTGTTCTATTTGTATCACCTTATCAAAAAATATCTCAAAATAGCGGCTTTTTTTACCTCCGAAATGCAACCAGTAAATAGACCAGGGGAAATCATCCGAAGACCAGTATTTATGGATCTCGTGAGCACGAATAATAAAAAAAGAGTTCGGCTTCAATTCAAAAATTGTATCTGAAACCTGAATTGATCCCGATCCATCAATACAATAAATTAAAATGTGCTCATTGATGCCTTTCTTTCTTCTCCGGAAATGGTTCTTCGCGTTGGGATAAAAACCAATATCACTAATATACAGACCATTTATTAATGGATTGCTTTTGATTGATTCAAGTTGCTTTTTTGATAATACAATACTTCTGTCGCCATAAAAACTATCCTTTTTACCTAATTCCGGTTTCGTGCTAATTTTATGTTCTTTCATTTTTGAAAAAAATAGAAATATCAATAAATGCTGCAATCTTAAACGATTTTCCTAATTTAATTATAGCCTATAATTGTACCAAAAGTACTGATTTATTTAATAATAAGAATGCTTTGATAGTGTCCATTATTTTCATATAGTATATTTTACAATAATCGGATTGTCCAAAATTAAACATTATTGTCCATTCTTTTTACGTATTGCATACACTATTTTTGAATTGTGCTAAACCGTTTTAGTTATGAATTAATTTAAATCCTATGCTTATGACAAATGAATTGAGGAACTGCATTTATAATGCTAGTTTTAAACCTATTTGGGTTTTTATGTTACTTCTTTTTCTGGCAGGTGCAAAATTTACAAATGCATCATCACCAGTCAAGGAAAATGATGTGATTGTTTCGCAGCAAGATGTGAGAATTAGCGGAACGATTACGGATGAATCAGGAGAACCACTTCCCGGAGTAACGGTATTGGTTAAAGGTACTTCAACTGGTGTCGTTTCAGATTATAGTGGTAAGTACGCTATTGCAAATGTTCCGGCAAACGCTACTCTAGTGGTTTCTTATGTTGGGATGGTTACTCAGGAAATAGTTGTAGGAAACCAAACAACGATTGATGTAGTAATGGTTACCGATGCCATTGGGCTAGAAGAAGTGGTTGCCATTGGTTATGGTACCGTGAAAAAGTCGGATCTCACTGGTGCTGTTGGGGTCATTAAAACAGAATCGCTTGATCAGGAATTGAATACTAATGTGGCCAATGCCATTCAGGGTAAACTCGCCGGAGTGACTGTGGAAAACATGGGAGGCGCACCTGGTGCTTCAATGAAGATACAAATCAGAGGTGCCGGGTCTTTGACCAACAATGATCCATTAGTTCTGATTGATAATTTCCCTGGGAATTTAAATAATGTTAATCCATCTGAAATTCAATCTATTCAGGTATTAAAAGATGCTTCTGCAGCGGCAATATACGGTACACGAGCTGCAAACGGCGTTATATTAATCGAAACAAAAAGTGGTTCAGTCGGTGCTACCAAAATATCAGTTACTGCAGATTATGGAGTTCAGAGTCTAAGTAAAAAAATGGATGTGCTGACCACCGATGAATGGATTAAGGTAAATAATGCAGCCCGCGCTGCTGCCGGTCAACAACCTGCGGCAATTGCACTAAATCCCGAGGTGCCGGGAAAAGGAGTGGACTGGCAGGATGAGATATACAGAAATGCTCCTGTACAAAATTATCAGGTAAGTATGAGTGGAGGTAAAAATGATTTAAAATTTAATACTTCATTCGGCTATCTGGATCAAGAAGGTATTGCACAGTCAACTGGTTATCAAAAAATGAATCTTAGAATGAAATCCGAATTGAAAAAGGGAAAGTTTACTTTTGGTGAAAGTCTGATTCTGGTAAAAGATTTTTATGATCAGGCAGGTTCAACCGGAGGTGGAAGAGGAGATGCGCTTTTCGAAGCATTATTGTTTATTCCTGCCTTCAATATTTATGCCCCTGAAAATGTTGGTGGGTATAATGGTCCATCCGGTGACGTTATGAATATTGGTAACCCATTGGCCGGCTTGCACCTGGTAGAAAGTGAGACTGAAAATTACAGGGCAAATTTAAATACTTTTGCACGTTTTGAATTTACAGAACATCTTAATTTTGAAACTCGGGTTGGTGCATCAGCACACTTACATTACACATATAACTATAAGCCTGTATACGATCAGGAAGTAGCCAATTCAAATCCGATCAATGATTTAAGTGAATCAAATCAAATGAACAAGTTTTGGCAAATCGAGAATATTTTGTCATACAACAGATCGTTTGGGAATCATTCAATTAACGCAATACTTGGCCAATCATCGCAAAGTTGGAAAAGCAGAACAGTTGGTGGATCTATCGAAGAGTTGCCGGAAGGTATTAAGGTTTTATCTGCCGGAAGCCTTAATCCGGGATCAAGTGGGAGTGAATATCAAAATAATCTGATATCCTATTTTGGAAGAGCAGTATATGCGTTTCAAGACAGATATAGTGTGACTGCTACTTTCAGGAGAGATGGTTCTTCACGGTTTAGTCCGCAAAATCAATGGGCCAACTTCCCATCTGTGGCCGCAGCGTGGAATGTAGGGAACGAATCTTTTTTTCAAGACCTTAATACGCCAATAACGGAACTCAAGATCAGAGCAAGCTACGGGGTTTTAGGTAACCAGAACATTGGTGATTATCAATATCTCGGATTAATAAGTTCAGGACGTAATTATGTTGTGGGCGATCCGGAAAGTTTATGGATTGGTAATACGCAATTGAATTATCCTGCCGTTGATATTAAATGGGAGACTACTGCTACAAGTAATATAGGATTGGATGTAGGTTTTAACAGTGGGAAAACTAACCTTACTTTTGACTATTTTAACAAGATTACTTCCGATTTGTTACTCCAGGTACCTATACCATTATCAACAGGTGTAAATTCGTATCCTTATGGGAATGCAGGTGAAATTTCAAATAAAGGATTTGAATTAGCTCTAAATCATAGTGGAACAATTGGCAGTGAAGTAAAATATTCTATAGGAGCAACACTTTCGCACATTAAAAATAATGTTGAAAGTCTGGCAACTGGTTCTCAGCAATTAGCAGGAGGATCTGCAGTTCATCACGATGCTGCCGTTACGTACACAAAGCAAGGATATCCAATGTATTCTTTCTTCTTAATTCAGACTGACGGACTGTTTAGAAGTACAGCAGATGTTCAGGCTCACAGTAAAGATGGAGAGTTGATACAACCCAATGCCGTACCAGGTGATATTCGTTTCATTGATGCAAACGACGATGGTAAAATCGACACTGAAGACAGAGTGTATAGTGGGTCACCTTTCCCAGATATTGATTATGGTTTAAGACTTGCCTTAGATTGGCGGAACTTTGATTTTTCTGCCTTCTTGCAGGGAACTCAGGGAAACAAAATATTTAACGGTATCAGGGCCTATCAGGATGCAGTTCGAATCAATATCAATTATTCTAAAGCCACTTTGGATTCGTATACATTTAATCCAGATTCTGATTTTCCGCGCCTGGATTTGGTAGATCCAAATGGAAATGGGGAATCTTATAGTGATCGTTTTTTGGAAGATGGTTCTTACCTGAGGTTAAAAGATGTTCAATTGGGATATACTTTTACACAAAACTCATTTGTGAATAAACTTTCGCCCAATGCTAATTTAAGGGTATATGTTGGTGCTCAAAACCTTTTAACCATTACAAACTATTCGGGATATAATCCTGATATTGCAGGTGGTGGAAGAGCTGGTAGTGGTCTTGGAGCAAGAGGAATTGATTACTCTGTGTATCCGCTAAACAGATCGTATCATATTGGACTTCAGTTTAACTTCTAAAATTTAACAAGATGAAAAATAAAATTTTTATATTAATTGTTTTAACAATTTTCTTAGGAGCATGCACCGAAGACTTTTTAGAACTCGAAAACCCTAACTTACTTACTCAATCGTCTTTTTGGAAAACCGAGGCAGACCTGGAGTCAGGGGTTGCTGCTATATATGCTAACCTTGGTGGAGCATGGAATAATACATACTGGGATCAGGCAGGTATACATACAAGAGCGGGAAGAACAGAGAATTTTATAATGCGAACTGATGTTGCTGCCAGATACCGGATTTGTCGTTTTTTAAATGAACCAGCCAATGGTGCCAGTACAGCTTTGTACAGAGGCGCCTACAGAAGTATTTTCTATTGTAATCAGGCCATACACTATGGAGAATTAATGGAAGATATTGATGCAACCGCAAAAAAAGAGCTTATTGCAGAAGCCAAGTTTTTAAGAGGTTTGTTTTATTCTTATTTGGTAAGCGATTTTGGAGCTATTCCACTTATTACGGATATAGCTGAAAGTTCAGATGATTATTTTGTTGCCAAATCAAGTATGGAGGAAGTTTGGCAACAAGTATTTTTAGATTGGAATGCTGCAAAGGCAGATTTGCCCATTTCTTACTCTAATGATAAAAAAGGAAGGGCAACTAAGGGAACAGTAATTGCTTTTCTTGGAAGAGCTTATTTGTACCGGGGTGAATTTGACAAAGTGATCACTGAATTATCTGAACTTGTAAACAACGAAAGCAAATACGGTTATGGTTTATTGGATAACTATCAAGATTTGTTTGATGGAAGCCATGAAAACAGCATTGAATCGGTATTTGCCATACAGTTTGGTTTACCTGAACTTGGATTACACACTGTTATTGGCCAGGAAAATGGACCTGCTAATGTTGGCTGGTGGGAACTTATGCCTACAAAAACATTGTTGGATGCATTAACCATGGAAAAAGCGGCTGATGGAGATTTTGATCCTAGGGCAACGGCTTCGTTGGCATGGAATTATCCTGGCTGTGTTTTTTATCAGAGAAATTTCCTTGATGAATGGAACGAAGATGATATTTGGATTAAAAAATATCAGCGCTACTGGTTGGAAAACGAAGGCAATTGGCGTTCGTCCGTTGATGAATATGCTATGCGTTATGCCGATGTTTTGCTTATGTATGCTGAAGCTTTAACCATGACAAATAAAGTGTCACAGGCAGTTCCATTTGTTACCAGGATTAGGGACAGAGCGAAATTGGCTGATAAAACATCCGAAATGATGGGATGGTCACAGCAGCAGATGATGGAAGAAATTATGCACCAGCGTAATGTGGAGTTCAACCGCGAAGGACTTCGCTGGTATGATCTGAGACGTTGGGGGATAACGGAAGAAGTAATTAAGGCTGGTAAGGCGCTTGGCTGGGAGAATTTTTCTTCAAAACATTTGTATTATCCAATTCCAGAAGCAGAACTGGATAACAATCCAGCAATGACACAGAATGATCCCTGGTAACAGAGAACAATACAGTATATTAATAGGGTGTACTTTTTCCAGATTAGGATACTTTGTTAATATACCAACCTAATTAGAACCGTAGATTATTAGATTTTCATAGATTTTAGTTTGGTTAGATTAATTGGGGATCATGGATCATACTTTCATGGTCCCTTTCTTTTTAATCATGAAAGAGATTTTCATAACTCTTTTCTAAACTCAAAATGTAAATTAAATCCAATAAATAATTTCGAATTTCTATGTTTTCTATCAGAATGGACTTATCATCTGGCATAGATAGATATTTATTAGAGCTGCAAAATATTTAACTTTTAGAACTAATTCAATGAAACCTAAATTATTACCATTCCTTTTTATCCTGTTAATTATTACTATTTCAGGTTGTACACAACAAGATCAGTCAACAATTGATCTTTCCGGCCAATGGCGGTTTCAAATGGATCCGCAAGATAAAGGAATAGCTGAAAAATGGTATAACGAAAATTTAAACGAGCTTGTTTCTTTGCCGGGTTCCATGGTTGAAAACGGTAAAGGTTACGATATAAGTGTTGATACAAAGTGGACGGGAGGAATTCGAGACAGAGAATGGTATAATAATCCAAACTATAAACCATACGTCGATACCAGTATCATAAGGTTTCCTTATTGGCTTCAACCCCTTAAAAAATATACTGGCGCCGCATGGTATTTGAAGAAAGTTGATTTGCCTCAGGAGTGGTTAGGTAAAACCGTACAACTCGTATTGGAACGTCCGCATTGGGAGTCTACAGTCTGGATTAATGGAAATGAAGTGGAGACCCATAACAGTCTTGCGGTTCCTCATGTTTTTGATATTTCATCTTACCTGAAAACTGGTACGAATACAATTGCAGTTCGAATTGATAATCGGTTGGATAAAGTAGATCCAGGCAGAGATTCGCACAGTGTATCAGACCATACCCAGTCAAATTGGAATGGAATTGTTGGCGATATGAAATTGCAGGCTACCGATAGGATTTCATTTAAAAACATTAAAGTTTTTCCTGACCCGGAAAATAAAGAAATTGAGATTATTGCAGTTGTCGATAATTTCCTTGATGAAAAAAGAGATGTCAAAATTAGTGCTGAAGCAATACTGAGAAATACAGGAGGAAAAACAAAAAAAACGAGTTGGGAGTTTAGCCTTGAACCGGGAGAGAACACTGTTAAAATGGCTTATCAATTAGGACCAGATGCATTGTTGTGGGATGAATTTAATCCAAACGTATATCAGCTTTCCTTAGCTTTGAAGTCAGAGAAGGAACAGGACATTGATTATGTTGATTTTGGCCTTCGGAAAGTTTATGTCAAAGACAAAAAATTTATTGTAAACGGCCGTCCGATATTTTTACGCGGAACGCTGGAGTGTGCAATATTCCCCAAAACAGGTTACCCTCCAACTGATCATAAAGGATGGGAAAAGGTTTTTAAAGCAGTAAAAGCGCATGGTTTAAATCATGTGCGTTTCCATTCATGGTGTCCACCCGAAGCAGCTTTTCAGGTAGCCGACAGCATGGGGATTTATTTTCAAGTAGAGTGTTCGTCATGGGCAAACGGTAGCACCCGGATAGGCAGTGGCCTACCCATCGATCAATATGTTTGGGACGAAAGCAAACGCATAGTTGACGCCTATGGAAACCATCCGTCATTCCTGATGATGGCTTATGGAAATGAACCGGGTGGCCCAAAACACCAAGAATATTTGGCAAAATTTGTTTCTTACTGGAAAGAAAAAGACAAAAGGCGTGTATATACTGCTGGTGCAGGTTGGCCTGCACTTCCTGAAAATGAATATCAAAATGAACATACGCACAAAGGAAAGGGTGTGAGAATTCAGGGTTGGGGAGAAGGACTGAAAAGCATAATAAACAGTCAGCCTCCCCGCAGTGATTACGACTTTGATGAAGCCATTCAGGATCTTGATGTTCCGATGGTGAGCCATGAAATCGGACAATGGTGTGTTTATCCTAATTTCAAGGAGATACCTAAATACGATGGTGTATTGAAACCCAAGAATTTTGAAATATTCAGGGAAAGTCTTGAGGCTCATGGTATGCTTCAGTTGGCCGATAGTTTTTTGCTGGCTTCAGGAAAATTACAGGCACTCTGTTATAAGGCAGATATTGAAGCTGCCCTTCGAACGAAAGGTTTTGGCGGCTTCCAGTTGCTTGATCTTCATGACTTCCCGGGGCAGGGAACAGCTTTGGTTGGAGTACTTGATCCGTTTTGGGAAGAAAAGGGATATATTACTCCCGAAGAATACAGCCGGTTTTGTAATGAAACCGTTCCGCTGGCTCGTTTCAAAAAGCGGATTTTTACCAGTGATGAGGCTATTGACGTAGAATTGGAAATAGCACATTTTGGACCCAAAGAGCTTTCGGGAGTAACAACTTCGTGGAAGATTTTTAACAATGACGGTAAGGTCGTAAAAGAAGGAACGCTCATGCCTGTTGATTTGAATTGGGGAAACGGTATTCCATTGGGCTCAATCAGTGAAAATATTGTGGTTGAAAAAGCATCGAAATTCCGGTTGGAAGTTGAAGTCGCTGATTTCAAAAACGGTTGGGACCTTTGGGTTTATCCATCAGAACTACCAAAAACATATGATGATATATTGATCGTACGAAAACTGGATAAAAAGGCAATTACGGCTTTGCAGGAGGGGAAGAATGTTTTACTGACCATTGAAAAAGGGAGCATTAAAGAAGGTAAAGGGGGAGAAGTTGGAATAGGATTTTCCAGTATTTTTTGGAACACGGCATGGACTGGCGAACAGAAACCTCATACACTTGGAATTTTGTGCGATCCTGAACACCCTGCATTGGCCGAATTTCCAACAGAGTATTATTCAAACTGGCAATGGTGGGACGCTATGAGCCATTCAAATGCAGTTAATATTGAAGGTTTTTCATCTACAGTAACACCAATTGTCCGGGTAATTGATGATTGGGTAACCAACAGAAACCTTGCCTTGCTTTTTGAAGCTAAAGTTGGAAAGGGAAAGTTGCTTTTTTCTGGTATCGACCTGCAATCAGATTTGGAGACCAGACCGGAAGCACGCCAGCTTCTGTATAGTCTGAAAAGCCATATGTCCGGAGATGGTTTTAATCCGCAAGTTTCTTTGAGTATCGATGAAATCAAAAGTCTCTTAAAATAGCTAAGTGATTGAGCCTGAGAGGTTAGGCTCAGTTTCATTTTTTGCTAAAAAACTATACAATATCAAAAAAATGAAAAATATAATTTTATTAGCCTTGTTGGCATTGGCTCTGTTCTCGTGCTCAACTCGGGAAAAATCTTCAGAAATTGATATGGCAGGAGAGTGGCGGTTTGCCCTAGACTCTGCAGATGCCGGTATTACAGAGAAATGGTTTTCCAAACATCTCGAAGATACGCTTCATTTACCCGGCAGTTGCCTAGAGCAGGGGTTTGGAGAAATTCCTTCGATGGAATCCAAATGGACAGTTGGCAAGGGATATGCTGAAAAAATTGAAAAGATACCACATTTTAAACCCTACATGGAAAAGGATGGTGAATTCCGTCATCCTTTTTGGTGGACACCCGATCGCGTTTATCAGGGGGCCGGATGGTACCAGCGCGATGTAACCATTCCCGAAAACTGGAAAGATCAAAAGATTGTGCTGAACCTGGAACGGGTACATTGGGAATCGAAACTTTGGATTGATGACCAATATGTTGGAATGGAAAATGGAATGGGTGTTCAGCATGAATATGACCTCTCGAAATATTTAACACCCGGAAAACATAAGATTTCTTTATGCGTGGACAACCGCATTAAAGATGTGAATATTGGTCCCGATGGCCATGCCATTTCGGATCAAACCCAAAGCAACTGGCACGGAATTGTTGGGAAAATAAATCTTACTGCAGCACCCCCGGTTGGCATTGACCATATTCGCGTTGATGCACGCGACTATATAGATAAGGTTGCCCTGGTTCAGTTTACCGTTCGGAACAAGACTGATAAACCTGCAAAAGTGAAAATAGACTATTCAGCAGCAACAACATTCGGTGAAAAATACAAGGCTCCCGACCAGTCGATAACAGAAACCATAGCTGCCGGGACAATAAAGGTTGTTGAAGCGAAATATTCATTAGGGGAGAATGCACCTCTATGGAATGAATTCGATCCGGCAATCTTCACCATTAATGCGAAACTTAAAACGGAGAATTTTACAGACAATCAATCCACAACCTTTGGTATTCGTACCATAGAAGCAAAGGGTAATCATTTATTGGTAAACGGGCGCAAAATCTTTTTACGAGGCACACTCGATTGCTGTATTTTTCCAAACACAGGTTACCCCCCAACTGACAAAGAATCATGGGATAGAATATTTAAAATCGTCAAAGAACATGGATTGAATCACGTTCGCTACCACTCCTGGACACCACCCAAAGCGGCCTATGAAGCCGCCGACGAAGCCGGAGTTTACCTTCAACCCGAATTTGTTATGTGGATTCGTTTTGGGGAAGGCCAACCAATCGATCAGTGGATTATTGACGAGGCAGACCGCACATTTAAATACTATGGCAACCATCCTTGTTTTGCACTATTTTCAATTGGCAATGAAAATAGTAACGGTGGCATGGAGTATATGGATTCTACGATCCAAAGATTCCAGCGTATAGATCCCCGTCGTTTGTATCTGGATAATACCCGCGATAACTTTAGTGAGTATTGCGACTTCAACATCAAAGGCCAAAAATTTCTATATCGAAAAACATATGGAGTTTGCTCAAACAATACGGATTATGACCGTAACGATTTTTTCTCGCAGCAAAATCGACCTGAAATAACGCACGAAGATGGCCAGTGGTCATCCTGGCCGAATATGGGAACTCTTAATAAGTACAAGGGAAGCCTTCATCCGTATTACCTGAAAATTTACCGTGATTTGATGAAAGAAGCAGGCGTTTGGGAACGCTATGACGATTACTATATGGCCAGTGGAAAGTTACAAACGCTACTTTACAAAGCTACTGTAGAAACTGCATTAAAGGCACCCGATCATTCAGGTGTTCAGTTACTTGATCTGCGCGATTTCCCGGGGCAGGGCTTTGCGCCGGTGGGCATTTTGGATCCATTTTGGGATTCAAAAGGATATTGTACTCCTGAAGAATACCGTTCTTTTTGTGATGAAACGGTACCTCTGGCAAGGTTTAAATCTTACGTTTGGAATTCCGATCAAACTTTTCAATCAACGGTTGTTGTCGCAAATTATGGCCCTGCTGATCTGAAGTCACAAAAAGTTAATTGGCAGTTAACGGATGCCACCGGAAAGGTAATTGGAGACGGCCAGTTTACGCATGATCTTCCAACAGGTACAGTAACGGAGGTAGGTTTAATCCAATTACCATTGGCTCCCGTTGAAAATGCGTCACAGGTCAAACTTGAGCTCGTTTTACCCGGTACACGCTTTAAAAATCATTGGCCTTTGTGGATTTATCCGTCACAAAACAAGCCTGAACCAACCAATGTTCTGGTAACAAATAAGCTTGACAATGCAGCCAAAGAAGCGTTAAAAAGAGGAGGTTCTGTTCTTCTGGCTCTTCCAGCCAGCTCAATTAGTTGCAACACAAATGGAGCTTTTGCACCAATTTTTTGGACGAAAGTGATGTTTATGACCGCCCCTGTGCATACCGTTGGTACTTATTGCCAGGCCGACCATCCTGTTTTCGATGAGTTTCCAACCGAAAATTTTGCCGATTGGCAATGGTACGATTTGCTGGAGAACTCAAAGCCAATGATTATGAAAGAGCTACCCGGTGAATTACGACCAATGATTGAACCGATTGACGACTGGAACAAACCGCGGAAGTTGGGTTCTCTTTTTGAGGCCAAAGTTGGCAACGGGAAGCTGCTGGTTTGTTCGATTGACATTTCGGAGAACCTGGAAGAACGTCCCGCAGCCCGACAATTTCGCCAGAGTTTGCTGTCTTACATGAGCTCAGAAAAATTCGACCCCGCAGTTTCAGTTGAACTAAATAATCTGGAACAAGCCATCAAGTATGTTGAAAATTAAGTTCAGATTAAACCTTTTGAAAATAAATTATTTAGAATGAAAAAATATGTATTCAGTCTCGTGGTAATGTTCTTCTTTGTTTCGGCAGTGGAAGGGCAAAAAACGATTTCTTTAAGTGCAGATGACTCAGGAAGAGTTTTTGAGGGAATCGGTGCTGTCAGTGCCGGGGCTTCTACCCGGAATCTTTTTGACTATCCTGAAAAGCAACGTTCTGAAGTACTCGATTTTCTATTCAAACCAAAATTTGGAGCTGGGTTTCAGCACCTCAAAGTTGAAATTGGCAGTGGTGAAAATTCCACCTGTGGAAGTGAACCTTCGCATGCAATCACACGCGAGGAATTGCTCGATCCGAAACCTCGGGGTTACGAATTCTGGTTTATGGCCGAAGCAAGGAAGCGAAACCCGGAGATCATACTTGATTGTCTTCCCTGGGCTTATCCCGGTTGGATTGGAGATCGGTTTTCGCAGGAGTCGGCCGATTGGTTTGTCGCTTTTTTGGAAGTAGCCAGAAAATACTATGGTTTGGAGATTGACTGGATTGCAGCCGCTCAAAACGAAATGGGAAGCGATCTGAACTGGATTGCCAAAAACCTGCGTCCAACATTGGATGCACATGGTTTCGCAAAAGTAAAAATCCAGGCACCGGACGATGACAGTGAGTTCTGGCAGGTGTTTGATGAGTTTGAGAAGCATCCTGAATATGATAGTTTGATTGATGCTGTTGGCTACCATTATGTGGATGGTCGCGAACCCTGGGAGATCGATCAAAAAGGAGGTCGCGATGCAACAGAAAAAGCAAAACAATCGGGCAAACCACTTTGGGCTAGTGAGGAATGGAGCCAGTCGGGTGAAGAATGGGGTGGTAAAGGAGCCCTTTATCTTGCACGACTCATGAACAAACTTTATACTCGAGACCGGATCACTAAATACGAGATTTGGAGTCCGTTTGATGGCATTTATAACCAGATTATATGGGCCAATACCGGAGCCTTGCAGGCCGACTCACCATGGGATGGACACTATACTGTTTGGCCAGCTGTTTGGGCGCTGGCTCACACAACACAGTTTGCGGAGCCGGGTTGGGTTTATATGGATGGAGCCTGCGGACAATTTGATCCGGCTACCTGGCAGGGAAGCCATGTGGCTTTACGTAATCCGGATACGGGAGATTGGTCGGTTATAATGGTAACTGGTGAAAAACAGAAAGTAAAGTTAGCTATTGGAGAAGGACTGAAAACTGGAACTGTTTATGTTTGGAAATCAACAGAAACGGACCAGTTTGTTAAGCAAAAATCATCGACGTTGAAAAATGGTTCTGTTGAAATTGAAATGGAAGCAGATGCGATTTATACGCTAACGAGCACCACCGGACAAGTAAAAGGATCATACGGAAATTTACCGGAAAGCAAACCATTCCCATTCCCTTACACTGAGGATTTTGAAAGTTATTCCTACGGCGAAACTCCGCGTTATTTCTCCGATCAGAAAGGTACGTTCGAGACCTGCCTGTCTCCCAAAGGTGGACGTTGCCTGACCCAGATAGTACCTGAACAGGGTATTTTATGGTACAGCAACTGGTTATTAAAACCACACTCACTTTTTGGTGATCTCAATTGGACAGATTATGCCATTGAAAGCGATATTTTACTCACGGGTGGCGATGTTGAAATTGGCGGTCGTTACGCCGATCGCAATAAGTTGGGTTTTCGCTGGATCCTTACAAGCGACGGACGCTGGCAACTGAACTGGCAATACACTACGCTTGCTTCAGGACAAATTGAGAAATTCAAGCCTGCAGACTGGCACCATCTCCGACTGGAAATGAAAGGCAATCAAATTACAGGCCTTATTGATGGCAAAAAACTGGCATCTGTTACAACTGAATCGGGTATGAAGGGAATGGCATTTATTGCGGCCACCTACGATCGTAATTTGTTTGATAATATAAAAGTGGAACCTCTGGTTACAGAATAACATAAATTCAAAATGAAAAAAATTGAAAGAATAAATAGTAATGTGGTACTGTTTTTACTGTGCCTCGTAAATATGGGTTTTTGGCCACAAACCGAAACCGTAGCCCAAAATGTTCCGAATCAGATTCCTCCAATCGATTTTTTGTATGCCGGAGAGGCACCGTTCCAAAATATTTATATCCTAAAGAACGGAGAGATCACCTGGCAATATAATGGACCTACCGATGAGGGCTACCTGGGAGAAGTTAGTGATGCCGTTTTGATGACCACTGGGAACATCCTTTTTTCTTATCAGAAGGGTATTGCATTGATGTCGCCCCAAAAAGAAATACTCTGGCAGTATAAAACCCCCGAGAATTGTGAAACACATTCGGCGCAACCCATTGGCGAAAAATATGTGGTGTTTGTACAAAATGGTAATCCGGCCAAAGTAATTGTAATGGACATTAAGGCAAACAAGGAAGTGCATAGCTTTGAGGTTCCGGTTAAAAATCCGTCGAATGTACACGGGCACTTCCGTCATGCGAGGTTAACCAAACAGGGCACTTATCTGCTTGCACACATGGATTTGGGAAAAGTGTGTGAATATGATGTAAACGGCAAGGTCCTTTTTTCGTTTGATGCCCCTGGAGTATGGGGAGTTGAACCCATGAAAAACGGTAATATGATGCTTTGTGGCGGAAAATTGGGGATAAAAGAAGTGAATAAAAAAGGCCAGGTGCTTTGGAGCATGAGTGTTGACGAGTTGAATGAGAAAGGACTGGAATGGCCGGTTTTAGCCATTTGCCGTCCGAACGGAAACCTAATGGTTACAAGCTGGACAAATACTTTTAATGGCCCGCCGGTAGATCGGGCAAATCCTCCTGTTCAGGCCATCGAAATAACCCGTGAAAAACAGTTGGTGTGGAAGCTGAGCTCCTGGAATGAACCTGCTGACCTTGGGCCTGCAACAACCATCCAGGTTTTAAGTGATAAGGGAATTTCTGAAAAAGTAAGTTTCGGGAAATACAAATAATTTGTAATGAAGGATAAACAACAAAAAAATCGATTGAAATTTCTTCCAGTATTTAACAAACTCGTACTTTTTGTAGTTGGATTTGGTGCCTTACTCTGGTTCTTAATACGTGTAATACCCAAGCCCAGCAGGGCTGCATATCCTTGCCAGCGGGCTGCTTTTCCGCTCGCCAGCGCTTTTGTGATGTGGTTGATGGCTGTTTTTGCCAGCTGGTTCGGTATTAAACATTTAGGCAAAATATTTTCAGAACACAGATGGATTGTTGTTAGTAGCTCAGTACTGGCTATCGTTGTATTGTCGTTTTGGGTTACAATTATTCCATCAGGTATTTACGAATCGGCTGCAGCCAAACCCGATACTACTTATATACCCAGCGATACACATTTTTCGCACAATTGGGTGCCTGGCGCTTCAAATACACCGGTTGGTGAAGCCAAAGGAATATTTCCGGGGCGAGTTGTAATGACCCGCAATCCGGAAGCAACCAAATGGGCAGGAAACTGGAATGTGGATGAAGACCAATGGTGGCTGGATAAGAATACTGATGTTGAAAAGGTCGGTGAAATGTTGTCTGTAACAGTTCAAAAAATTACAGGAACAAAAAATGACAAATCTGCCTGGAACAAGATCTTTGAGTACCACAATAAGAATTCGAGAGGACTCAAAAAGCAAGGTTATAAACCGGGTGAAAAAATAGCTATTAAGATCAACCTGAACAACAGTCCCAAAGGATTAAAAACGAATAACATGACCGATGCTTCTCCTCAGATGATACTTGCAACAATCAGGCAGTTGGTAAATGAAGCAGGAGTGCGAGAGAAAGATATTCTGGTATATGATGCCCGTCGGCAAATTTATGCGTATATGATTTCTTCTGTTTGGAAAGAATTTCCGGATGTTCATTTTGTGCAGGTAGCAAACCCAGAAAAAACTCAGCCTCTTAATCCTAAATATGGTGACTACACCGGACTTGATTCGGTTTTGTGGGTGCAGGGAGTTAGCTATTCAAAAGACGATATCAAAGAATGCAGGTTTATACCTGAGCAGGTTGTGAATGCAACTTACCTGATCAACATGGCAATTTTAAAATTGCATTCATATCCGTATAATTATATGGAAGTTGGTCTTGATGGACAAACCGCGCTTACCATGTCGAGCAAAAACCATTTTGGATCGATAAAACAACCATGGGAAATACATAAATATTTAAATACCCACGAGTTGGCAACTCCAAATTCGTATTCGCCTTTTGTTGATATTGAAGCTTCTCCAAACCTGGGAGCAAAAACTATTTTGTATCTATTGGATGGTCTTTACTGCGGAAGACGTTGGGAATGTTATCCCTTGCACTTTCCAAATCCTCCGTTTAATAATAAGGTGGATCCATACGAAAATCCCGAATGGCCGGCATGTCTGTTGGGGTCTTTCGATCCGGTAGCTATTCAGTCTGTTGGGTTGGATATTATGTATGCGCAGAGCAAGAATAACTTTGAAGCGTCGTACCACAATGTTCCGCGAATTGCGGTGCGCGAAAACGCAGATGACTTTTTAGTGGAAATGGCGACTCCAGAAAATCCACCTTCAGGGACTAAATACATGCTTAATGGTAAACCTATAAAAAGCCTTGGCGTATTTGAGCATTGGGATGATGATGCAACGATGCAATACTCCCGAAACATTGATCCGAAAAACGGGAAAGGAATTGAGTTTTTGTATTTTCAGTTGGGTAGCCAAACGAATTAGTTTTGAGAGAAATTTTTAAAAACATAGCTTTATCATGGACAATATATTCTCAATTAAAAAATGGCAAACTCTCGTTGTTTGTCTCTGCTTTTTATCAGTTGCCTTCGGGAACACAAAGGTTAAAATCAATGAGAAAGTAAACTTACCCAATTGGGAAGAACCTTCAGGAATGAGTGCCACCGATCTGTCTCTTGGTGTTGGTGAAATCGACCGGTCGGGCTGGGGGCATTATTCCCCAAATGAGCGTGCCTATTTTAATGAAGTATTGCCTTCTGTTTTCAAAAGAACCCTTGTGTTGGATTCAATCGAAGGAGACCGCGGGATAAAATGGATTTTTACCGGACCACGTGAGGGATTTTATATAGAAGTAGCCCAAAACAAATTGAGCTTTTACCATCAGTATTACGATTCTTTTGGTTTCAACGAAGGACTGGAGAAACTTCCGGGTTATCCGCAATCAAAGGCCGATACTATAGCCATTACTGCAGATGTGAATATTAAAGCGATTACGGTTGAAATGAATCATAAACTTGAGTTGCTGGTTTCATTAAATGGGAAAGAGGTCATCCGACAAACGTTCATTGAAGATATTCGCAGAAATCAAATTCACCTTACAGGTATGGAAGGTTCTCTATCAAGTCGGATACTGGAACCGGAAACATTAGAAGCGCAGGTTAAAGTCAATCCGAAAGCTACTTTCCAGAAAATGCTTGGCTGGGGCGGTATTGGTACGCCTACTGCCTACAATGAACTAAGTGAGGCCGGGAAAGTAAAATGGTGGGAATACATTAATGAATATAATTTGCTTTGTCAACGTGAATATCCGGTTGGCCGGTTGTTGCATAAAAATCTGGATAACTGGGATGACCTGAGTTTTGCAAAAGCACATTATTACGGCGATAACTTTCCGAATGGAGAAGTCAGTGACTTTGAATACAACGAAAAGATCCAGGAACTGGGCGGTTTTGTGATGTTAGAATTCTGGGATTTTCCAAGTTGGATAGGCAATAGTGAAAAAGAATATGCCCGCGCTATGGTTGGCTATTGTGAGGAAGCCGTGAAGAAGACCGGAAAAGCCCCAAGGATTGTAGGCATCCAAAACGAAGTACCAATGCCCGAAGAGAATGTCAAAAAATTTGTTCCGGAGTTGCGAAAAGAATTGGACAAAGCCGGGTTCAATGATGTGGAAATACATATGGCCAATGCAGGCAGAGTCAATCTTGCATTGCAAAGGGTAGGTAACTACACCAAAAATCCTGAAGTATGGGATTGTATCGATTATGGTGCGACCAATATGTACGATTATCAGGGCTATTTCACCAATCCCGATGGCTTTGATTCGCAGTTATTACTATGGGATAGTAAAGTAAACACCAAACCATTCCTTTCAACCGAGCTTTGTATCAACGATAAACGATATCAAACTGATAGTTATCGTATCGCATTAACGATGGGGCAATTGTATGATAAAAACCTGACATTAACGAATGCCGTTCTTATTGCTTATTGCTGGACCATTCTGAATGTTGAACAACCAAGTTATGGCGCATCCCGTTCCTTATTCGTTTCCAGTCCTGAAAATGGGTTTATGCCGGTTCCTTCAAGCAATCAACTAAGAGTATTTGGAGCTTATTCCCGAAGGATAAAGGAAGGAATGACGCGTGTTGATGTGGAAAATTCAAACAACGACCTGAAAATTGTAGCTTTTAAAGGGGCTAATAATTTGGGAACTCTGGTCGTTTTAAATCGGTCAGTTCATCCGGTCAACCTTGAAATTGATTGGAAAGGTATTCGATTTTCAGAAATAGAAGTGGTTGATCCATATTCGCCAAATGTCGTTAAGCCTTTTGAGGGAGACATAGTAAAAGTTCAACCCGGGGCATTTGTTACGATAACGAATGTCGCATTAAATCAATCAAATTGATACCATGATAAAATTAGGATTTTGGAAAATTATATTTATTGCTGTACTGGTTGGTCTGGTAGCTTTGCCAAACGCATACGCCCAGCAACAAAAGATAAAGTTAAAAGCATATCGTTATTCCGGCAATAAAAAAGACGATAGTATGTGGAGTGGAATGTACACGGCCAAGTCGGGGAAGATCTACATAGGACTGTGTACCCACGCTGATGCTGCCAATTTTTATGAATTTGACCCAGCCGGTGAAAAAATGGAGCATATCGCCGATCTTACCATTTTTAAAGGAGAACGGGGAGAAGGTATCCGTACCAGTGGTAAAATCCATGTAGTATTTGTGGAAGATAATGAGGGGAATATATATTTTGGTGACTTTTGTGAAGACAACGGCCCCGAAGCGATTGATCCTTCCAGTTATCGGGGCGCTCATTGGTTTAAATACGAACCCAAATCCAAAATATTAACCAATATTGGGATGATCAGTAAAAATTCGGGTTTACTGGGGATGGCTATTGATCAGGAGCGAAGACGTTTATACGGATTGGGAGAAGATGGTCATTTATATATGTTCGATATGGATAAACAAGTTACCATCGATAAAGGCCGGGTTGACGATTGGGATATTTGCAGGACCATTGTTGCCGACGACCTCGGTAATGTTTACGGAGCTTTTCCTGTAAATCGGGTGTGGAAGTACGACCCAAAGACAGACAGAACATATGATTTGCAGAATGTGCGTATTCCCAACGACCCGCGGGTGCCTCCGCGTACGATGTCAAATCCGCAAATTGACAGAAAAAATTTGTGGCGTATTCTCGAATGGAAACCCGATGAACGTGTTTTTTACGGAATAACCAATTCCGACAGTCGGCTATTCCGCTTCGATCCTTTCGACGGGGAAGAAGGAAATATTACTCCACTTTCTTTAATGTGTGCCGATCGTTATCTGGATGAAGATCCCAAAAAAATACCTATTGCTACCCTGGCATTTACCCTTGCGCCTGAGAATAAAGTGTTTTATGCGCCGGTAACCTCGGTGGGATTCGATTATTCCGCCGAATCTTGGGATGTTGTTAATGAACGGGAATTTACTTATAAAGTAAACAATGAGAGCCTTATCCCGCTATCGGTGCTGATAGAATATGATATTACATCTGGGATGAGACGCGAACTCGGGACGATGGAAACAGAAGACGGGAGAAAAATATTTGGACTTGGTGCCGCTGTATACAGCCCAATTGATAATAAGTTGTACTTCGCCGGTGCTGTTGAAGAAAAAGATCCAAAATATGTGGCCGGTCAGATTGACATGAAATGGAATTATTCCATGGCACTTTTTAGTTTGCCTGTTCCAACAGAATAACCGACAAAAAGAAAAACAATGAAAAGCATTATTTATATCCTCCTTAGTTTATTGTCACTTAATGGTGTTGCCCAGAAATGGGTAAGCCCGAATTACAGCAATCAATACCTTGATTACAGAGATTTAGGTTATCCCGGAGTTAACGAAATTGAGGCCGACAATAGCCGGATCTCAGCGCTGTTGGCAGGCGAAAACAATTATGTATTTGGCGCTACCAGTGGTAAACAGTCTTATCTTTTTTTATTCGACCCTTATATCAACAAAGTACGGCCATTGGGGAAGATACCGGAAACAACGGGAGTTTATCATACCATGGTTGCTGATGATGATGGAAATATGTATATCGGAACCGGTCTGAATTTATTGGATGAGATACCTTTGACACGTGATATACCAGGTGGTCACAGACAAATAGAAACACAATTGTGGAAAGATATTTTGAACTATCATTCAGGTTTTAGTGGTGGGCGAATCTTAAAATATAGTACCAGTAATGATGAAAAGGTGTTCCTGAATGACGATGATGCGATTGTTGAAGACCTGGGACTTGTGTTGCCGCAAAATTCGATCTATGCCCTAACTATTGATAAAGCGGAGAGCCTGCTCTATGGTATCACTTACCCTGAAGCTCATTTTTTTAAGTTTGATTTGAAAAGCCAAAAGACAACGGATTACGGTACAATGCTCGATACTTTGGTTTATTCAGGTCCGGAACGAAGCTGGCGCAGTGTTCCCAGAGCTCTTTTGTGTTTAAGTGATGGAAAAATATTGACCGCCGGTAACGATGGTTTGATCGTCCTGTTTAATCCGAAAACAGAGCAGTTTGAGAAAACCCATATGCGAATTCCGGGAGAATATTGGGAGTCGTGGAACTATATCGGCTACCCGGTTGTGGAGCAACTAATCAATGCAGGAGATAGCTTAATTTATGGTTCTACCAGCGATGGATTTATATTTAAGATTGATTTGAAATTAAATAAGCTGATCGATTTAGGAAAGCCACGCATATCAAGAAGGGTGCGTGCCATGTCACTTGGAAAGGATAATAACTTATACATGGTTTGCGGAGAGTTGGGGCAGCCCTGTAAACTATTCTCTTACAACACTAGTGGATTGGAAGGCTTCAAAAACTGGAGCTATATTTCAGTCGATCGTAGCCCTTACTATGAAAAAAGGGCTTACCAATTCGATGCAATGACTATTGGTAATGATGGATCAGTTTTTATTGGTGAGAGTGACCGCCGGGGAAAGCTGTTCATTTTTATTCCGGGGGCAACAATTTTCAAAGGAGAATTGAATCCCAAAAATCCGAGATAAGTTGCCAATATCATTTAATTCAAGAGAAAATTAGTGGGTTAACTTTATTTGTCCTTTGTCTTATAAGCGGTCCATATTTAGTTCATCGATAGTAGAATCGTTTTACATCATGTAAAGAATAGTATTTTCAGTATTTCTTGAAAATCAACTGCGATAATTCAAGTGACGTTATCCTGATGTTTGGGTTAAATGGTTTGATAATTAGTGTTTTGTGTGTTTGTTTAATAGCAAGATTGTTTCTGTGTGAAATATTTCAGATCACAGGATTGTACAAAAGTAAACATTATTGTCCATTTCTATAATATGGCTGCTGCTGTACTTTTGTAATGGATTTATTATACCAATAGTGAACTACAAAAGAATAAAACTGATGGCTAAAAATTATGGAAGTTGCCTGGTGTATTGGATTCCCAAACGTTCAGTTTAAACTTTAGTGATTGAAAAATAAAAAATCAACGATTTAAATTTAACAATGCAAAAATTAAACACAAAGTACATATTTACAATCTCAATGGTGTCGGCCATGGGAGGTCTTTTGTTTGGATATGATTGGGTAGTAATTGGCGGTGCCAAACCGTTTTACGAGCAGTTTTTTCATATCAGCCAAAGTCCTTTTTTGCAGGGATGGGCAATGAGTAGCGCACTGCTCGGATGTTTGATTGGTGCTTTAACGTCAGGCGCTTTTAGCGATAGATTGGGACGAAAAAAACTACTCATATTCTCAGCTTTTCTGTTTACGCTCTCCGCAATAGGAACGGGAGCAGCTAACAATTTTACACCATTTATTATTTATCGTATTTTAGGAGGTGTTGGCATTGGTCTGGCGTCCAATTTATCGCCAATGTACATTGCCGAAGTTTCGCCTGCAGCAATGCGTGGGAAGTTTGTTTCATTGAACCAGCTGACCATTGTAATAGGGATTCTTGGAGCTCAGATTGCCAACTGGCAAATTGCTCAACCTGTTCCTGAAGGCGCAACCGCCGCTGAGATTCTGGCGTCGTGGAACGGACAAATGGCTTGGCGCTGGATGTTTTGGGCCGAGACTTTACCGGCAGGAGCGTTTTTTCTATTAATGTTTATTGTGCCTGAAAGCCCAAGATGGTTGGCTAAAAATGGCAATGAAAATAAAGTGCTGAGTATTCTCGCAAAAATTGGTGGTGAAGAATACGCCCAAAAAGAATACAAAAGCATTCACGAAAACCTGGTACACGATGCAGGAAGGGTGAATTTAAAATTCCTGAATTCCCCGGGCATGCGCAAGATATTGTTAATAGGTATTGTTATCGCTGCTTTTCAGCAGTGGTGCGGTATCAACGTTATTTTCAATTATGCGCAGGAAGTATTTGCAGCTGCCGGTTATGGAGTTTCCGACACGTTATTCAACATTGTGGTTACCGGAAGTGTAAATCTGGTATTCACGTTCGTGGCTATTTATACGGTTGACAAATTAGGCCGCAGAATGTTGATGATAATTGGTGCAGCCGGGCTGGCCGGAATTTATGCTTTAATGGGGGCCGGATATTATTTCCATGTTACAGGCTGGCCTTTGTTGCTCCTGGTGGTTTTGGGAATTGCCTGTTATGCCATGTCGTTGGCACCGGTTACCTGGGTCGTTCTTTCGGAAATATTCCCGAACCGGATTCGTGGTGCTGCCATGTCGTTTGCAACGGCAGCATTGTGGATTGCAAGTTTCCTGTTGACCTACACATTCCCGTTGCTAAATTCAGCATTTGGTGCCTCAGGTACATTCTGGTTATACGGACTTATTTGTGCTGCCGGCCTGCTGTTTATATTCAAACGATTGCCGGAAACAAAAGGTAAATCGCTGGAAGAAATTGAAGAGGAAATTTTGAACTAATGAGAATTGAGATTTCATTAATAGAGAAAAAGAATAGAAGATGAAGCAAGTAAAAGCTTTTAAACAAAACCTGGTAATCCCAACCTACGAATTGGGAAAATCAGAAATTAATCCCGTATTCTTTGAAAAAAGAGTTTACCAGGGATCATCGGGAAAAGTTTACCCGGTTCCGTTTATCGATAAGGTTTACGATCATAAAGTGGATAAGAATTACCAGGCAGCAACTCTTGAAAACGACTTTGTGAAACTGGTAATGTTGCCCGAAATCGGTGGACGAATATTTGAAGCACAAGATAAAACCAATAAAAATTACAACTTTTTTTACCAGCAGAAGGTGATAAAACCGGCGCTTGTTGGTTTAGCCGGTCCGTGGATTAGCGGAGGGGTAGAGTTTAACTGGCCACAGCACCACCGCCCGGGAACTTATTTGCCAACCGATGTATATATTGAAGAAGAAGCCGATGGAGCGAGAACAATATGGATGTCGGAATACGATCCGATGTACCGCCTCAAAGGCATGCACGGAATTCGTCTACGTCCCGAAAGTGCATTAATTGAACTACGCGGTCGCCTCTTTAACCGCACGCCGTTAACACAAACCTTTTTGTGGTGGGCAAACGTAGCCGTTGAGGTGCATAAGGATTACCAAAGCTTTTTCCCGCCCGATGTACACTATGTGGCCGATCATGCAGTTAGGGCACAGAGTAGCTTCCCCATTGCTGAAAACGATTATTACGGAATTCCTTACCACGAAAGACCGGGTAAAAACGATCTGCGTAACTACGATAATATTCCGGTGCCTACCAGTTACATGGTATGCGATACAAAATTCGATTTTTTTGGAGGCTACGATTTTAAAGCCGATGGCGGATTTATTCACGTAGCTAATCGACATATTGCTCCGGGTAAAAAACAATGGACCTGGGGAAGTGAAGATTTTGGTCGCGCATGGGACCGTGAACTGACCGACGAAGGCGGACCCTATTTCGAGTTGATGGCAGGTGTTTATACCGATAATCAGCCAGATTTTACTTACCTGCTTCCATATGAGACAAAAACCTTTTCTCAATTTTGGTGGAGCTATAAAAACCTGGGGCCGGTGCAAAATGCCAATAAAGACTTGGCTATCCGTCTTGAGATTCAGCAAGGAAACAGATTGGACTTGGGTGTTGCGGGCAGCCGTAAATTCGAAAACCTTCAATTCATTCTAATTATTGGAAACGAGAAGAAAGTTTTTGAAAAACAATCGATATCTCCTGAAAAGCCCTGGAAAGATACTTCAATGCAAATTGAGGCAGGACAGGAGAATTCAGTTTCGTTAATTGTGCTTAATGAAACGGGAAAAGAATTAATCGCATATCATCATCGCGAATTTAGCAAAGAACGAAACCGCAAGGTGGCATTCGAGCCAAAACAACCCACCGAAATTGAAAGTGCCAACGAGTTGGAACTAATTGGCGAACACCTGGAGTTGTATCGTCATCCTACACGTTACCCGGAATCCTATTGGAAAGAAGCCATCAAAAAAGATCCGAAAAGTTACAAATCATACATGGCTTTAGGCCGGGTTGAGCTTAAAAACGGCAAGTTCGATGAAGCGGAAAAGAACTTCAGAACGGCGATTGATATTATGACCACTTATCATCCAAACCCGGCATCTGGCGAGGCGCATTACTTCGGTGGTTTGGCTTGTTCTTTACAGGGCCGAAAAGATGAAGCTTACGGATTGTTCTACAAATCGACCTGGAACTTCGAGTGGCGTTCGGCTGCCTATTATCAGCTTGCTACGCTCGATTGTTTGAAGTCGGATTATGAAACCGCTTTGGAGCATCTTGAAGCATCCTTAGATACAAACCGCCAGAATAATAAAGCATACATTTTAAAAGCTGTAGTTCTGAAAAATCAGGGTGAAACCGCAACAGCAGAAACTGTACTGACAGAATTGTTCAAAACTGATGCGCTTGACCAATGGGCTAAATTTGAAAAGACAAGCTTGTCGGGTAACTACGATGAGTTTATCGAATCATCAAGAAACGATGCACAAACCATAATTGATATCGCTTTTGATTATGCCGAAGCCGGTTTTTACCAGGAAGCTATTGATGTGATTGAGTTACATCATAAAAATGAAGTTCCGGATTGTGCTGTTCCAAATCCAATGGCAAAAACAGTAATGACTGAGTTTGTTTTGGCCTGGATCTACGAATTGAACGGCGAAAACACCAAATCGGCTGAGATTCTGGAAAAAACAAAGTCAGCGTCTTACGACTATGTTTTCCCATCACGTTTATACGAACAGTTGGTGTTGGAATGGGCATTACAAGTTGATCCGGAAAATACGATTGCAGCTTTCGGTTTGGGTAATTACTTTTTCAATTTAAAGAGACATAAAGACGCAATAGGTGTGTGGGAAAAAGCCGCTGAAGCCAATTGTGACTACGGAACACTCTACCGCAATCTTGGAATCGCTTATTGGAATACCTTTGAAGATGGCGACAAAGCGAGAAAGGCTTTCCTGAAAGCGGTAGAACTGGCTCCAAACGATATGCGTATCCGTTACGAATTCGACCAGTTGCGTAAAAAGCTGAACGACAATCCTAAACAACGTTTGGAAGATTTGTTGCCGATTAAAGACCAGATAACAACCCGCGATGACTTTTCGGTAGAACTGGCTGCGTTATACAATTTTAACGGTGAATACAGCAAGGCGTTATACCTGCTTGAAAACCGAAATTTTCACCCGTGGGAAGGAGGAGAAGGTCAGGTTTTACGACAGTTTACTTACGCTTGCTTGAAGCTAGGACAACAGGCCTTGCAAAACGGAGATGCTGAAGCTGCTTTGGAGTACTTTAATAAATCGGTGAATACACCTGATAATCTGGGTGAAAAATACCATCCGCTACAGGCAGTTGCACACATTAATTACTGGAAAGGAATGGCACTGAAAACGCTTGGGAAAACAGAAGAAGCCAAAGCACATTTCCTTGAAAGTAAAAATGAAGAAGGCGACTTTATCGATATGGCTGTGAGTGCTTATTCTGAGTTGTCGTACTACAAAGCCTTGTCGATCAACGAGCTGGGCGAAAAAGTTGAGGCTCAGAATCTATTGGCTGATATAAGAAAATTTGGTGAAACCAAATTGAACGAAAAAGCTCAGATCGACTATTTTGCAACATCGTTACCACTGCTACTGGTATTCGAAGATGATATCCAGAAACGAAATACCATTGATGCAAAATACCTGATTGCTCTTGCTCACGTTGGATTGGGATCGTATGGAGATGCGATAGATAACCTGAAAGATGTATTGCAGTTGAATTCGATGCATGTGGGTTCAAAAGATTTGTTGGAACAGCTTACTACTGAAGTTGCGTAAAAATTTGAAAGGAGTTTCATATGAAATTGTTATATCGTTTTTTAGTATTAATTGTAGCCGCGGGATTTGCAAGTTGCTCAAAAACTCCGGTTAATGAGATTAGCCTGGAGGGAGAATGGAGCGTTGTACTTGATTCTTTAAATGTTGGTATTGAAGAGGGGTGGGCGGAACAAAATTTGCAAGGAAGCACAATCCAATTACCCGGAACTTTGGATGATGCCGGTCTTGGGAAAGAAAATACCCAGCTGCCGGTTATGGACAACAGCGTAATGTGGGGACTAACCCGCAAACACCAGTACATTGGCGCTGCCTGGTATCAGAAAGAGGTTAATATACCTGCCAATTGGAAGGGGAAAAACATTGATTTGGAACTGGAAAGAATTATTTGGGAATCGAAGGTATTTATTGATGGACTTCCGATTGGAAGACGTGAAAGTTTAATTGCACCACACCGGTACGACCTGAGTGAAGTGCTTACACCCGGAAAACATACTATTACCATTCGTATTGATAATTCCAATTTCTATCCGCTTATAAATGTTCAGGGGGACAAGTATCTCGATCCTGTAAATCAGGATATGGCGCATGCCTATACCAATCATACGCAAATAAAGTGGAATGGTATAATTGGAGATATTAAGCTGGTTGCATCCGCGATAAAAAAGATTGAAAATATTCAGGTTGAAACAAATGTACAGGCAAATTGGATTCGGGCGGTTTTTCAAAATCATAAAGCTGTTGAAGCAAATTTGAAGTATGTGATTTCTGACGCCGGTGGAGAAGTAATTGTTGAGGATAAAATTCCAAGTGATGTTTCACTGATAGAAATTATGAAACCAGAAGCATTAAAATACTGGGATGAGTTTAACCCTAATTTATATGATTTCAAGATTATTGCTGAAAATGAAATGGGCATTGATACAACAACTGTTCGTTTTGGATTTAGGGAGATTCGGAAGAACGACGGCGTGTTGGAATTAAACGGTAAACGTATCTTTTTGCGAGGAAACCTGGAGTGTGCGATATTTCCGTTAACAGGTCATCCGCCGATGGATAAAACCGGATGGAATCAACTCATTTCACAGGCGAAAGCTTATGGTTTGAATCATTTACGCTTTCACTCGTGGTGTCCGCCAAAAGCAGCTTTCGAAGCAGCTGACGAAGCCGGGTTTTATTTCCAGGTAGAACTGCCACACTGGAGCTTACGCTTTGGCGAAGACCAAAAAACAACGGATTTCTTATTGGAAGAAGCCGATAAAATTTTGACTGAATATGGCAACCACCCATCGTTTGTTTTAATGGCACTGGGGAATGAGTTGCAGGGCGATGCCAGCTTGATGAATACTACCGTTGAAGATCTAAGAAAAAAAGACTCACGTCATTTATACATGACTACTTGTTTTTCGTTTCAAAAACCTTTGGGTGTTGTTGCCCAACCGGAAGATGATTACTTTGTTACCCAAAGAACTGATAAAGGTTGGATACGCGGACAAGGGATATTTAATTCACAATCGCCAAATTTCGACGAGGATTATACAGCTAACAGCGAACATGTACCGGTTCCGTTAATTTCACATGAAATTGGACAATACTCGGTATATCCGGATATGACCGAGATTGAGAAATACTCAGGTGTATTGAAGCCGCTTAACTTTATGGCCATTCGTAATAGTTTGGAGGCAAACGGTTTGCTGAATATGGCAGATAAACTCACTTATGCATCGGGAAAACTGGCGGCCATTCTCTACAAAGAAGAAATTGAACGTGCCCTGAAAACTCCGGCTTTCGATGGATTCCAATTACTGCAGTTGCAGGATTTTCCGGGGCAGGGAACCGCATTGGTTGGTTTGTTGAATGCTTTCTGGGAATCGAAAGGTGTTATTAGTGCTGATGAGTTCAGACAGTTTAATTCTGAACTGGTACCACTCATTCGTTTCGAAAAAGCAGTTTATGAAAATGATGAAACTTTTAAGGCTTCATTAGAGGTTGCCAATTTCTTTAAGGAAATGAGCGGACAAACGCTGGATTGGTCAATTACTAACGAAGCCGGCGAAACTGTGCATTCGGGAACTGAGAACAATATCGATTTACAATTGGGTAACAATGGTAATCTGGGCAATATTGAGTTTAAGCTTAATGCTGATAAAGCTGAAAAGTTAATGATCAATGTAGCATTAAAAGGTACTGATTATAAAAACAGCTGGCCGGTTTGGGTGTATCCGAAAGAGGTAAAAGTTAACTCTGATAAAGTAGTTGTAACAGCCTCGTTACAGCACGCTAAGCAGGAATTAGAGCAAGGAAATACAGTGCTGCTAAATCCTGATTATAAAAAGCTGAAAGGAATTGACGGCCGTTTTGTGCCCGTGTTCTGGAGCCCGGTTCATTTCCCGAATCAGCCAAGTTCAATGGGCTTGTTGATGGATGAAGATCATGCTGCTTTTAACGATTTTCCAACCGATGAATATACTGACTGGCAGTGGTGGGATTTGTGTATCAGGTCTAAATCATTGGTTGTAGATAAAATGGACGTAACGCCAATCGTACGGGTAATCGACAATTTTGTAACGAACCACCATCTTACTAATGTTTTCGAAACAAAAGTAGGAGAGGGCAAACTGGTTTATTCTTCCATCGATTTAATGAATAATCTCGATGAGCGTCCCGTGGCGCGTCAGTTGCGCTCAAGCCTGTTAAAATACATGGAAAGCGAAGCATTTGATCCTTCCGGATCTGTGACTATCGATGAGCTTGATTTTGCTAACAATACGGCACAAAAGCAATTTGAGGCTTCGGATATATATGAAGATTAGAATGGAGACTATTACAAGCGAAAAACAATAAAATGATCAACGATAATACGATGAAGAAGAACAGATTAATAACGATTAGCCTTGCCCTGATTTTATCTTTGAGTTCTGTTGTCGTTTGGGGGCAACAAAAACCAAACATTCTTTGGATAACTATCGAAGATACATCGCCTCAGTTTATAGGGTGCTACGGAGATAAAAATGCCAGCACACCTGTAATCGATAAACTGGCAGAAGAAGGAATCCGGTTTAGCAATGCATTTTCTACCGGAACAGTTTGTTCTCCCAGCAGAAGTACAATAATAACCGGGGTTCGGACTTATGCCATGGGTACCGGAAATCATCGGAGTAATTATTCGATCCCTGATTTTATCCACGGTTTTCCGTATTACATGCAAAAACAGGGATATTACGTAAGTAATAACTTTAAAACAGATTACAACGTTGGCAATGTAAAACAATTTACCCAGGAGGCCTGGAACGAAAGCTCGAATAAAGCGGGTTGGTGGAACCGGAAATCCGGACAACCCTTTTTCGCTGTTTTTAATTTCAACGATTCGCACCAGTCACGCACAATGACCAATTCTTACGAATGGTACCTGAAGAATGTGTGGGAACAGCTACCTGAAAAAGACCGGATTACAGAAGATGCATTCGATATGCCGCCGTTTTACCGTGATACTCCTGAAATGAGAAAACACTTTGCGCGTGTTTATAATTCAATAAAATTAACCGACAATCGGATTGGCGATTTATTGGCAAAACTTGATAAAGACAAGCTGCGCGACAGTACAATTATTTTCTGTTATGCTGACCATGGCGAGGGCATTCCCAGAGGCAAAACCAATGGAATCAATCTTGGATATCGCGTACCATTTATAATCTGGTTCCCCGAAATGTATAAACACCTTTCTCCCTGGGGAACTGCGGGAGTGGTGAGCGACGAATTAATTGACTTTGAAGACCTGGCTCCAACTTTAATAAGTTTGGCGGGTGGGGAACGGCCTGACTATCTGAAAGGTCGGGTGTTAATGGGAAAAGAGCGGTCGAAGCCGGTTGAGTTTCTTGCGCTTTCCTCCGACCGGGCAGACAATGGCCCCGACATGGTGCGAAGCATTACCGACGGGAAATACATTTATTCACGGAATTTTACCCCCTACATGCCACAATTGCGTTACATCCGGTATGTCGATATTGCAGATATTACCAACGTAATACGTCGTGATTTTCAGGATAAGCAATTAAACAGTCTGCAAGAAAGTATTTTAGAAGAGCGTCCTGCCGAGTTTCTTTTTGATATTGAAAATGATATTTGGGAAACCAGAAACCTGGTGAAAGATCCGAATTACAAAAATGTTTTAAGCCGGATGCGTAAGCAGTTGGATAAAAACATACTAAAAACTCGCGATGCTCATTTCCTTCCGGAATATGAAATTGGACTGATCTCAAAAAATGGAACAGCTTACGAATATCGTTTGGATAATACTAAATATCCGATTAAAGAGATTTATGCAGCGGCATCGCTTTCAGGCCACAGGAGCAAGGAAATTGCCCAAAAACAGGTTGCCTTGTTAAGTAACGGAAATAAAATTATCAGGTACTGGGCCATAACCGGTTTGCATTCTCAGCCCCGGGAATTTTTGAAAGATTTCGATGCTGAAATTATCCAAATGATGGACGATGGATACCCACCTGTGGGAGCTACGGCAGCAGCAATTGCTTATCAGAATTTCGATAATAACGCAGCCGAAAATAAGCTAAAAGAATATTGTGAAAGTGAAAACATGGACATTGCCTTAATGGCGATTAACCATTTGTTGTACGTGGAAAATAAAGAACCTTTTATTGAAACCATAAAAAAGGTTTACCAAATGCCTGGAAGAAATTACAATGTTAAAGCAGCATGTCTGGATTTTATGGGGATACTAAACTTAGTTCCCAACGATTCAGAACACGAAAGCTAAAACAACTTCTTAATAAATAGTAATAAAATGAAGATATTGATAACAGGATTAGTTGTGTTTTTGTCGTTGGTTTCTGTGTATCCCGAAAAATCGTCAGCACAACAAACGGCCAACGAAAAAGATTACCTGGCCGAATTAAAAACAGAGTTGAAGCTAAAATGGCCCAATAACAGGACTGTTAATGTGGTGTTTCACGGGCACAGTGTTCCGTCAGGTTATTTCAAGGCGGGGCGTGTAAATTCATTGGCAGCTTATCCACATTTATTCCTGAAATTTCTAACCGAGAACTACCACTATGCGGTAATTAATTGCATAACTACCTCCATAGGCGGCGAGCAGGCCGAACAGGGGGCGAAACGTTTTAAAAATGATGTACTCTGTCTGAAACCCGACTTGCTCTTTATCGACTATGCCTTAAACGACAGAAGCATTGGGCTTGAACGGGCAGAAGTGGCCTGGCGATCGATGATAAAAGAAGCTTTGGATGCCGATATTAAATTGGTGCTGCTTACGCCAACGCCCGATCTGAAAGAAGATATACTGGATGAAAATTCGCCGCTTGCCGGGTATGCAAAAATGATTAAAAAGCTGGGGAAAGAAAATCATATCCCGGTGATCGATGTGTATTCGCAATTTAAAAAACTAAAGAAGGATGGTAAAGACCTGGCAGAATACATGAGTCAGAATAACCATCCGAACGAGCTGGGTCACCAGGTTGCGGCACAGGAGATTATAAAAGAACTTTTTAGTGAACTATAATGAAACGTAAAGCACCGAAGCAGCGGTGTATTGTATTTTTTAGAAAAGTGTATATGAAACGAACATGAATTTTTATTCTTCAAATTCACAAATAAGAAGAATAAAAATTCGTCGAGAGTTCCATCGAATACAAATGAAGTAAACAATTTTAATGAGATGAAACGAGTTATACTTTTGGTTCTGGTTTTCTGTTTAGGACTGCCAACACTATGGGCGCAAAACAATTATGAAATTGATATTCGCTCGCAGGATAACAGCATTAAAACCGGTCACCTGGATTTGGGTGGAAGTAACCCACGCGGAGATTCAATTTCGGTGAACAATCGTTACATCGAGTTAAACCAAAAACCATTTTTCCCCATTGTTGGCGAGTTTCATTTTTCGCGTTATCCCAATCAGTATTGGGAGGAATCGATATTAAAAATGAAAGCGGCCGGATTAAATGTGATTGCAACCTATGTTTTCTGGAACATGCACGAGCGCGAAAAGGGTGTTTTTGATTGGGAGGGCGATTTAAACCTGAGGCGTTTTATTGAGCTGTGCGAGAAACATGATGTTTATGTCATTGTTCGCATAGGGCCGTTTTGCCACGGCGAAATACGAAACGGAGGTTTACCCGACTGGCTGTACGGGCAGAACTTCGATGTCCGCTCCAACGATCCTGAGTATTTATTTTATGTTGATCGCCTGTATCAAAACATTGGCAAACAGTTACAGGGGATGTTGTTTAAAGATGGCGGTAAAATCATCGGAATTCAGCTTGAAAACGAATTTCAGCATTCAGCCGCTTCGTGGGGAATCCATTACCCGGGAAGTCCAAAGGAATTTACTTCGGCACGCCGTGACAAGGAAATTACACAGCTTGGGGTAGGTTCAGGAATTAATAACAAATTTGCCAATTATGGCAAAAACCACATGAATACGCTGAAGCGTTTGGCTAAAGAAGCCGGCCTCTATGTTCCGATTTATAACGCAACCGGTTGGGGAAATGCTTCAATTGTTGAAAACGGAAGTATTCCCGTGATGGCGGCCTATACCTATCCAACCTGGACCAATTGTGTGCCGTCCAATTTTTACCTTTTCAAAGATATTCACAAGAATCCGGATTACTCGCCTGTAAGTTACAAGCCTGAAGATTATCCGTCTATTTCCGCTGAATTAGGAAGCGGTATAATGATAACAAACTCCCGCCGTCCGGAAGTACCCTATGAAAGTCATGTGCCTCTAATCGTTCGTATACTTGGAAGTGGTTCAAACGGAATAGGTTACTACATGTTTCACGGCGGCTCAACACCACAAATCGACAATGTATTCTACAGCGAAGAAGTTGGAGGCCTTCCAAAAATCAACTACGATTTTCAGGCACCCATCGGCGAGTTTGGGCAAATCAGGCCTTCGTACAACTACCTCAAAAACTTACACTTGTTTTTACATTCGTACGGCGAAAAGCTGGCTCCAATGGGAACTATTCTTCCCGAAACCAACCGGCAAATTGAAAAAGAGAACACCGAAATATTGCGCTATGCAGTGAGGGCAAAAAACAACAGCGGCTTTGTTTTTATGCACAATTATCAGGATCATATCGAAAATTCGGATTTAACCGACTTGAGTGTCTCCATAAAAACAGCAAATGCTGCCATCCGCATTCCTGCTGAAGGTGGATTTACATTGAAGAAAGACGAAAGTATTATCATGCCATTCAATCTGGTTCTTGGTGGTGCCAATATTAGCTACGCAACCGTTCAGCCTCTTACTTCCTTTGAAAATAAAGGAAATGAATATCATGTGTTTTTTACGGTTGACGGAATAAAACCGGAAATAGTGTTTTCGAAACTGGACGATAAAATTGAAATGACGGGCTGCAAAAGAAGCAAAGGCAGTTCAGGAGATAAAATAACATCCAATTCCGAAATTTTCAGTTTCAGTTTCAAAAAGGCTGATGGCAAAACTGTAAACTTCCTGGTTATTCCACGTGACATGGCTAACCAGGCCTGGCTTTTTAACAACCAACTGTTGTTTACCAAAGCAACTGTTACCGATAATCTTGGAACATTCAATATTTTCAGCACCAATGAAACAAATGTGGCTCTGTCATTTTATCCTGCGGTTATAGGAATTCCCAATGTAAGCGGTGCAAAGATTGCTAAAATGGAGCCTATTGCAGAAAACATGTCATCGTATAATATTGAATTTAATGTGGTCAAACCAGCCATAGAAATTATGCGAAGCGACGACAGGCATGCAACCGTTCAGGTTGATAAGGAAAGTCTTTCAGGTTTAAACGATGTTTTTCTGAAGGTGAATTATATTGGAGACCGGTCGATGGCTTTTATCGATGGAAAACTGGTTGCCGACCATTTTTATTACGGCTTACCCTGGGAAATTGGGCTACGCAAATTTGGTTTTGATTTAAAGCCGGGCAATTTGCAGTTTTTCTTTCATCCACTTCATAAAGATGCGGAATACATGATTGATTTGGACCAGGAAAAGCTGTTTGGTGATGGCACTCAAAAGCGGATTTTAAATGTTGGTGACATCGAAGTTTTACCAGAGTACAAAGCAAACATGACGATCAATCAATAGTTTTTTAAAAAATAATCGAAATCAGATACTATAAAATAGATTACAAATATCAGAACAATGAAGAAGTTTATAGCGCGCTTTAGATTAATAAGAACAGGATTGTTGCTCACTATTGCCATTGTTGCAATAAGTTGTTCCAAACCAGAGCAATCAGAGTTGGATTTATCCGGTGTATGGAATTTTAGTATGGACGAACAAGATGCGGGAGTAAACGATAAATGGTTTGCCAAAGATTTATCAGATACCATTGTTCTGCCCGGTTCAATGACCTCTAATGCTAAAGGCAATCCGGTGGGTTACGACACAAAATTCACTGGTAATTCATGGAAGGAGTATGCCGATGGAAAATCGTGGTACGACGATCCAAATTATAAGCCTTATTTAAGCGATGATGAGTTTTTGTATCCTTTTTGGCTGATTGCTGATTATTATTATACTGGTGCCGCCTGGTACCAAAAGGAAATTGAAATCCCTGAAAACTGGGAAGGACAGGATGTTGAATTGTATTTAGAGCGCTGTCACTGGGAAACCCGGGTTTGGGTAAACAACGATTATGTCGGGATGAACAACGCTCTGGGTGTTCCGCATCGTTACAATATTGGTTCGGAGCTTCAGCCGGGTAAGAACAGGATTACAATTTGCGTTGATAACCGGGTGAAAGAGATAAAGGTTGGTGATGATGCACACAGTGTAAGCGATAATACTCAAAGCAACTGGAACGGGATTGTTGGCGATATAAAGTTGATCCGAAAAGATGATTTGTCGGTTGCCGATGTGCAGATTTTCCCTGATGTGAAGAATAAAAGTATTCGTGTAGAAATCGGGATAAAAAACGAAACGGGTGGCGCGCAAACCGGTAAATTAAAACTTTCTGCCAAAAGTACTTCGGTAGATTCTCCTCAGAAGTTGTCGAAAAAAAGTACTGAATTTGAGTTGAACAGCACGTCAAAAACAATCACGGTTATTTACCCGATGGGCGATGATGTTCGATTGTGGGATGAATTTAATCCGAATTTGTACGAACTTACTGTTGAACTTAATTCCGGAAGTTACAAAGACGAACACATCGAGACTTTTGGAATGCGCGATTTCCGTACGGAAGGGAAAAGCTTTGTAATTAACGATCGTCCCGTATTTTTAAGGGGAACGCTCGAATGTGCGATTTTTCCAAAAACAGGCTTCCCGCCAACCGAGGTAAAGCCTTGGGAACGGATCATAAAAATCTGTAAGGCGCACGGACTGAATCACATCCGTTTTCATTCGTGGTGCCCGCCAAAAGCTGCCTTCGAAGCTGCCGATAAATTGGGATTCTATTACCAGGTTGAGGTTTCGGCCTGGGCAACAATAGGAGATGGTGCCCCAATCGATAAATGGATTTACGACGAGAGTGAAAGAATGGTAGCAGAATATGGCAACCATCCATCGTTTTGTATGATGCCTTACGGAAATGAACCAAGCGGCAAAAACCATCGGGAATACTTAACAGATTTTGTAAAATTCTGGAAAGCAAAGGATACGCGCAGAGTTTACACTACCGCTGCCGGGTGGCCAATTATTCCCGAAAGCGATTACCACAATGTTCACAGTGGTACACGTATCCAGGGCTGGAATCAAAACCTGAACAGTATCATTAACAGCCAGGCGCCGCGCAGTGATTACGACTGGGAGAAAACAGTGGCCAAATTAACCGCACCGATGGTGAGCCACGAAATAGGGCAGTGGTGTGTATATCCCAATTTCAAGGAAATACCAAAATACGATGGTGTTTTAAAAGCTACCAATTTCAAAATTTTCAAACGAAGTCTCGAAGCACATGGAATGCTCGATCTTGCCGATAGTTTTCTGAAAGCGTCGGGGAAATTGCAGGCCTTGTGTTACAAAGCTGATATTGAAGCCGCTCTTCGAACAAAAGGCTTTGGTGGTTTTCAGTTACTCGACCTGCACGATTTCCCGGGACAGGGTACCGCGTTGGTAGGTGTGCTCGATCCGTTTTGGGACGAAAAAGGATACATCTCGCCCGAAGAATTCAGCCAATTCTGTAACGAAACAGTTCCGCTGGCAAGATTCAAAAAAATGATTTTCACGAGCGATGAAAAAGTTGAATGCGAAATTGAAGTGGCACATTACGGCGAAAAGGAACTTCAATCGGTTGTTCCTTCGTGGCAAATTGTTGACGCGAAAGGGGATGTAGTTAAAAAAGGTCAATTAACTGAAACAAATATAAGCTGGGGCAATTGCCAAAAATTAGGTTCCATCAGCGAGAACATAAATGTTGAATCTGCTGCAAAGTATCAATTACAGCTTACTATTGCCGGATTTATAAATACGTGGGATTTTTGGGTTTATCCGACTGAGTTACCAAAAATTGAAGATGATATTTTGGTTGTTTCAAGCTTAAACAAAGCGGCTATTGCGACTTTGGAAAAAGGTGGCAAAGTTTTACTGACAACAAAAAAAGGAAGCATAAAAGAAGGTAAAGGTGGCGAAGTTGCAGTTGGTTTCTCCAGTATCTTCTGGAATACCGCCTGGACAAACGGACAACAGCCGCATACCCTGGGAATTTTGTGCAACCCCGAACATCCGGCATTGGCTGATTTTCCAACTGAATACCATTCCAACTGGCAATGGTGGGATGCCATGAGCCACTCGAATGCGATTTCGCTTGAAGATTTCGAGATTAAACCGGAACCTATTGTTCGAATCATAGATGATTGGGTGACCAACAGAAACCTGGCACTGATTTTTGAAGCGAAAGTTGGCAAAGGCAAACTGGTAATGGCCGGGGTTGATTTGCAATCAGACCTTGAGACTCGTCCTGAAGCACGACAGTTATTATACAGCCTGAAAAGCTATATGAGCGGAGAAAAGTTTGATCCGCAAACAGAACTTCCCTTAAATGAAATTGAAAGTCTGTTTTTAAAGTAAAGCAACACAAGTAAAACATGCGTAGTTATAAGTTTATTTTTTTATTCTCACCGTGCTGATATCAACTGTTGTAAGAGCCCGGCAAACTGTTAATTTTGATCTCAGCAAAAAGGGAAAAGTGTACGAAGGAATTGGAGCTTTAAGTGCTGGGGTTTTCGCCAATTTAGTAATCGATACACTAATCTTTTTCATCAGCTTGATTTTGATAATTTTGGAATTGAATAAGAAGAATTAACCAATCAACTAAAACTTATAAGATGACTTCAAAAGAAAGAATTCAAAAAACCATAAATCATATTGAACCGGATAAAGTAGCGGTCGATTTCGGAGGAACGGGGCAAACCGGTATACATGTGGAAACTGTTGAGAAACTGAGAAATTATTTCGGACTGAAGAAAGAGCCGGTTAAAGTGGTTGAGCCCTTTCAAATGTTAGGGGAAATTGATGAGGAGTTGTTGGAAATACTGGGTGGTGATGTGATTGGTTTAAACGGGCATTTGAACATGTTTGGCATACCGCAGGAAAACTTTTATGAATTTAAAACCTTCTGGGGCCAAACTGTATTAATGCCCGAAAAAATAACTCCCGAATACGATGATTATGGCGATCTATTAGTGTATCCTCAAGGCGATAAATCAGTTGATCCGTCAGCGAAAATGCCAAAAGCAAGCTACTTTTTCGATGCAATAATTCGCGGGGCTACGGTTGATGATGCCACTTTAAAACCGGAGGATAACCTTGAAGAATTTGGATACATTAGTGATGACGATTTGCAGTATTGGAAAAAGCTGGTAGATCGGTATGAGAACAGCGGCAAGGCTTTAATGGCAAATTTTGGAGGAACAGCCTTAGGTGATGTGGCACTCGTTCCGGGAGTACAACTGAAAAATCCAAAAGGAGTGCGCGACATTGCAGAATGGTACATATCTTCCCTGATTCGCCCTGATTTTATGAAAGAATTGTTTGATCGTCAAACCGATATTGCAATCGATAATTTGAAAAAAATATACCAGGTTGTAGGTGATAGGGTTGATGCTGTATTCTTGTGTGGAACCGATTTTGGAACCCAAAATTCAACTTTCCTTGATGTGGCTACTTATCGCGATATCTGGATGCCCTACTACCAAAAAGTCTCGCAGTGGGTGCATGAAAACACGCAGTGGAAATTATTTAAACATTCATGTGGTGCGGTTGAATCGCTGATTGAAAGTTTTATCGACTCCGGTATCGATATCTTAAATCCGGTTCAAACGAGTGCTGCGGGAATGGATCCTCAGCATCTCAAGCAAAAATACGGCGACCGCATTGTATTCTGGGGTGGTGGTATCGATACTCAAAATGTGTTACCCTATGGTACAACCTCTGATGTGGAAAAGCAAGTGATACAACATCTGAAAATATTTAGCAAAGGAGGTGGCTATGTGTTTAATACTGTTCATAATACACAGGCACAAATACCGGTTGAAAATTTTGTGGCCATGCTAAATGCATTACGTTCGTTTAATGGCGAGGGTAAGTTGTAGTTAGCCCGGTGATTACAGGTGTGAATTACCGTAAATATGAAGAATTCACTATTCTGATTCTTATTGATTTTGAACTTACAATCTAAAGGATGAAATACTTTTTTTGCTTTGCTACAACCATTTTATGGATTAACCTGAATCTTTCTTGTGCAGAGAATCTCACAGGCAAATGGCAATTTAAGCTCGATCCTGAAAAGAAAGGGATTACAGAAAGTTGGTTTAATACAACTTTTGAGGAAAGCATTGTTTTGCCGGGTTCTCTTCAAAACCGGGGATTTGGCAATGATATAGATGTTAATACACCATGGGTTACCCAACAAAGCGTTAACGCAACAAATTACGACAGTTGGTTCACTCATCCTAACTACGACAAATATAAGTCGTCTGATAATTTCAAATTTCCGTATTGGTTGCAACCCAAAAAACATTACATCGGATGGGCATGGTATCAAAAGGAATTTGAAGTTTCAGAAAGTGATGCAGAAAATGATTTCGAACTTTTATTTGAACGTTGTCACTGGGAAACCACTGTATGGCTTGATGGGAATCAGATAGGTACTAACAACAGTCTTTCTGCGCCCCACCGTTATACATTAAAGAACCTTAAAGAAGGAAAGCATTCACTCGTAGTATTGGTCGACAATTCGATAAAAATAAATGTGGGAGTAAACGCACATAGTGTTTCCGATCATACACAAACCAACTGGAACGGAATTATCGGGAAAATAAGTTTAAAGCCAAATGCTTTACATGAGATTAAGCTAGTTGATGTTTTTCCATCGGTAAAAGATAAAACAGCAAAAACACTGATAACTTTTGAAAATAGTTCGGATAAAGAACTGAAAGGTAAAATAAGGGTTGAGATTGCACTTTACAACTCCGATCAAAATGCTTTATTTCCGATTCAGGAGTTTGATGTTAATCTTTTGGAAGGGAAAAGTGATAAGGAATTGAATCTTCAACTGGGTGAAAAGATTTATTTGTGGGATGAATTTAATCCCAATCTCTATCATTTAAAGTTAAGCCTTATTGATTCTGACGACCAAATTCTCGCTCAGAAAGAAACCACTTTTGGTTGCAGAGACATTAAAACAGAAGGCACACAGTTTAAAATCAACGGGCGTCCAATGTTTGTTCGTGGCAACCTCGATTGTTGTGTGTTCCCAGATACAGGCTATCCGGATATGGATGTGGAATCGTGGCGAAAAATTTACCGCACTCAGAAGGAATATGGAATTAATACGGTTCGGTTTCATTCCTGGTGTCCACCAGAAGCTGCTTTTACAGCAGCTGATATTGAAGGGATGTACCTTCAGGCAGAAAATGTGGTTTGGGTTTGGGCAGCTACGCAGGATCAAAAAGATTTTATTCGTGATGAGGCCAGAAGGATTTTGACGGAGTATGGCAATCACCCGTCGTTTGTGTTTTTTGGGTATGGAAATGAGGCTGGTGTTCCTACTGAGTTTATGGAGGAACTTTTTGCCGAATGGAAAAAAGATAGCCGAAGATTATATACCGGTGCAGCAAATGCAAATATTACTGACGGAGCAGATTATTCGATTGCGCTTGCATATCCCAAAAAAGGGAAGAACAGGCACCGAAACGATTCGCTGAGGTTAAGGTACCAGGAAGGGTGGCCACCGCTGCCACAAAATAATTACCTGAATACGCTGGAGCCCTCAACCAACATCGATTACCGAAAACCAACAAACTTATATGGCAAACCTTTAATTGCTCACGAAACCGTACAACGTTGTACCTATCCCGATTTAGGACGCCGAAAAAATTATAAGGGTTTACTGTTTCCATCTTACCTTGATATTGCAGAAGATCAGCTTAAAGAAAATGGATTGTTGGAACAAGTAGATAATTTTATTCAGGCTTCCGGGAAATGGCAGGTTCAATTGTTTAAGGAAGAAATTGAATCTCAATTGAGAACACCGGGGATGGGCGGCTTCCATCTGCTTTCTTTAAACGACTTTCCCGGACAAGGCGCAGCATTGGTTGGTGTTGTAGATGCCAACTGGAATAGTAAGGAATATGTTACTGCTGCTCAATTTAAACGTTTCTGTAACGATGTGGTTCCATTATTCCGAATGAAGAAACGGGTCTGGCAGAATAACGAACAGTTTACAGGCAGTTTTGAAATCGCGAATTTTTCGAATACCGAATTGAAAGATGCCCGTTTTAAATGGATCATCAAAAATGCAGAAGGTTTGGTGGTACATAGCGGTGAGTTTATAAGACCAATAGTAAACCTCGGGAATGGTATTCACCTGGAAGATATAAACGTTGATTTGTCGTCATTTCAGTCGCCTGCAAAATATAATCTTGAAATTCAACTGGAAGGTACGTCTTACATAAATGATTGGGATTTCTGGGTATTTCCTGATAAGGTTTCAAATGTTGACTCGAAAGAGATTTTAATTACAGCGGAACTGAACGAAGCCATTTCAAAAGCCAAAGCAGGAAAGAAGGTTTTATTGGTGCCGGATGAGAAAAACATAAAAGGCAATTTACCTCCCTGTTTCAGTACGATATATTGGAATGTTCCCTGGACAAATGTTGGCGAATCATCAACAATGGGGATACTGGTAAATCCGAAACATGAATTGTTTAATCAGTTTCCTACTGATTTTTATTCCAACTGGCATTGGTACGATTTATTAGTAAAAACCCGTCCAATGATACTTGATGACCTTCCAAAAAATTTGATGCCAATTGTTCAATTAATCGACGATTACCACCAAAACCGAAAGTTAGGAGTTGTTTTTGAAGCAAAAATCGGAAAAGGCAAAATTTTGGTGTCTTCAATCGATGTTAGGGATGATACCACCGGCAGTCCGGTTGTGAATCAGTTTCGGAAAAGTTTATTGGAGTATATGCAGTCAAATACTTTTGATCCTGCTATTGAATTGGAGGATTGGCAATTACAGAAAATTATTGATAGCAGTCAGCCTTGAAGAAATAGAGATAGGGAGGTAGAAACGTTTTTGAAAAATAAACAAGAAAATAGAATAGACTAAGTACAAAAAAATAGTAGCATGAAAAGATTAATCTTCCTGCATGTAGTTGCGATTTTACTGTTAAATGCTTGCCAAAACCAGGCAAAACAATATCCGGGACCTCAAAAGCCCAATATCCTTTTTCTTCTTGCCGATGACCTGGGGTACGGGGAACTGGGGTGTTACGGACAGGAGGTGATACAAACACCGGAGCTGGATAAACTGGCCAAAAATGGGTTGCGCTTTACCGATTTTTATGCCGGAAATGCGGTTTGTTCACCCTCGCGCGCGGTTTTAATGACTGGCAAATCTTCTTCGTACAATACGGTTCGGGGGAATAGTGGAAGTTTTAGTGACGATCGCTGGATGCGTGTGGCCCTGAAAAAGGATGAATTGACTTTGGGGGAAATGTTGAAAACTGCCGGGTATCAAACAGCCTTTATTGGGAAATGGCACCTCGATGATCCCAAAGATATTTCAACCTGGGCTTATAACCGGGGGTTTGATTATGCTGTGCAGGAACAATGGGGATCACGTTTTGGAGGAAAACAATACGATGAACAAATGCATTGGATAAATGGGAAGCAAGACTCGGTTTATTACCATATTGATGAATGGGAATGTAAAGATGATTTCAGAACAAATTTAGCTTTCGGGTACCTTGATAAAATCCAAAGAGACAAACCTTTCTTTTTGTTTATGTCATTCAGAGCTCCTCATGGGCACGAATACGAAATTGGTAACAAAGAAATATATTCAGAAAAGGGATGGCCTGCTGCAGAACGTTTGCATGCTGCAAAAATCACTTTGTTGGACAAGCAGGTAGGAAGGCTTTTGAATAAACTGGAAGAAATGGGTAAACTCGATAATACCCTTGTAGTTTTTACCAGCGATAATGGCCCTCACAGAGAAGGAAGGGGGCACGATCCTGAATTTTTTGACAGTAATGGAGAATTAAAAGGCATTAAACGAGATTTGTATGAAGGAGGTATTCGTGTACCTATGATTGCGTTTTGGAAAGGAAAAATTGTTCCGGAAGCGACCACAAATTATATCAGCGGATTTCAGGATTTGATGCCAACTTTAGCGGAGATTGCCGGAATTAATGTTCCTGCCCAATCTAACGGAACCTCGATAGTACCTCTACTTACCGGTGAAAATCAAAAGGAGCAGGATTTTTTAAACTGGGAGTTTCAGCTCGATGGCTGGAGCCGGAAAATGCCTGATGGCGGTTTCAGGCAAGCTGCACGTATCGGGAAATGGAAAGGTGTTCGCTACGGAATTATGAACGAAACACAACTGTACAATCTTAATGACGATATTTCGGAAACAAATAACGTGGCCGCAGATCACCCCGAAATTGTTAAGCAAATGAATGACATATTTGAAGATAAGCGTGCAGAAACTCCGGGCTTTCCCGATGGCGGAGTGGTTCAGGATTATAAAGCGAAAGATAAGCACCCATAATCATGAAAATTTTAAACAGATGAAATCAAGCTTAATTCTCTTTCTTTTTTATTTCTTTTTGGATACGGAATTGAAAAATGTATTTTTAGAGACAATCTTTTCAAATGATTAGAAATTAAGAGATAAGAATATAGCGTTGGGATTGAAATTATAATGTACTTACTACAATTTTTCTTATGAGGCAGAAATTAATTTCTACTATTAAAATTGATCCTGCTTCGGGATAAAAAAATCTAATCAATTTCGGACCTCGCTTTGGGTAGGATTTATATTTTTACAAAAAAAATTAGCAATTGAACAGACTTGATTTATACATACTGTGCTTGCTAATCCTCATGTCCAATTCTACTGGCAGAGCCAATGATTTTAATATTACGTATCTGTCAGGGGAAGATGGTCTTTCCCAAAATGAAGTTACAAGAATTATCCAGGATAAAAATGGATTTATGTGGTTCGGCACCCGTGGCGGTTTAAATCGTTACGATGGTTACGAGTTCATTCATTATAAATCTAAAGCGAGTGTAAAGAATCATTTGTCAAATCCATCCATTGAAACATTGATTGAAGACTCAAAAGGAAATTTGTGGATAGGAACAAAATCTGGTGGATTAAATTTTTATGATATACACACCAAAACATTTTCGCGTATAACAGAGTTCGGCAAGAACAAACAAGCTTTAAATTGTGATAGAATTGTTAGCATTGCCGAAACAAAGGATGGTAATATATTGGTAGGTACCTGGTCGGATGGACTCTATATTCTTGATTTTATAAATGATACTCTGCAGCATTTACTTACTGAATCTCAGGTGAACCACATTTTAGTTGATGGCGAAAAATTTGCCTGGCTATCAACAAATGGTGCATTCTTACGCATGAATCTGAAAGATTATAGTCAGGTGGAGGTTAATCCAGGTGGACGTCTGAATTATACAGAATCAATTTCTGATTCTTCCAACGACCTATTATGGGTTACAGCCTGGGAAGGTGGATTAATGTCGGTAGATAAAAGGAGCTTTAAAATCAAAAGCCACAAGATTAATCCCGTAATAAGTTCACAGGATAACACCTATACATTATTGCTCGATAGCCAGGGACGCATGTGGGTTGGTAGCTGGAATGGTGGTTTATTTCTTTTCGACCAGAAAAATGAAACATTTTCCAGGGTGGAAATCAAACCCAAACAGATGGGTAGTCAGAATACAGATTTTGATATTATTCTGGATATTTATGAAGATCGGGATCATAATATATGGATAGCAACGGATGCAGGAGGGATTGTACGTATTGGGAGCAGCAAGCCATTTGGGGTAGTTTCAGTCAACAGTAATCCCGATTGTGGATTAAAGAATTTTCACACCAGCGCTTTTTATAAATCCCCTGAAGGTGTTTTATATGTAGGGACACGTGGGGGAGGATTATACAAAACTACGGACAATAAAAAATTTGATTTAATCCCATTTACCAGGTCTGGAAGTTCCACGTCTATTATAAGGTTTGTTAAACCAGTTTCGGAGCATATTTTGTGGATTGGCACCGGCCAGGATAGTTACGAACTTGATTTGACTGAGAAAAAAAGCATGTTGAGACCTATTCAGGATAAAAACATTTTTGGCATCAAAAAACTCACATCTTTCTTAAAAGTGGATAATAGTTTGTTAGTTGGTAGCCAGCAAAATGGATTGTTTTATATCTCAAATTATTTTATTGGTTCTCGTGAATTGATAAATTTCACACCCCAAAATAATCCTGTGTTGAAAAATGAGAGGATTAACTTTATTAAAGAAGATTTGAGCGGGCGTATCTGGCTGGGTACTTATAAAGGGATTTATTTCTTTGATAAAAACAGCCGGGAAATACTGGATATTAATTTTATTGATGATAATAAGCTGACCAGTGATATTATTTATTGCTGGCACCAAACCAGCGATAGTGTATTTTGGATAGGCACGCCAAATGGATTAAATAAACTCACACAAACTAAAAGTGGAAAATTTAGCGTAACTCATATTTGCGTTGAGGACGGACTACCTGACGATTTTATACATGGAATCTTATCGCCCGATAATAAAGAAATCTGGGTAAGTACAAATTCGGGTCTGGCGAAGTTAAATATCGAAAATAACCAGATTTTCTCTTTCGATAAAACCGATGGTTTGCAGGGAATGATGTTTAGCGAAGACCAAGGCTACATGGCAACTGACGGGACGATGTATTTTGGCGGCAATATGGGATATAACTATTTTAAACAGAATGAAATAGTTATTAATAAGACGATTCCGCCAATTGTATTTACAAGACTTAAGGTATATGATAAGGAAGTATTTCCGATGCAAAAAGTAAATGGAAAGGAGATTTTTAAGAAGCCATTAAACTCTAATCCTGAAATTTACCTCACCTTTAAGGAAAAAGAATTTACAATAGAATATGCTGCATTGAATTATAATGCTCCGGAAAGAAACCAGTACGCCCATAAATTGGAAGGATATGATTCGGATTGGTTATATGTAGGATCAAAAAGATCGGTAACGTACATCGGGTTAAAGCCAGGTACCTATATTTTCAAAGTTATTGGATCGAATAACAATAATGTTTGGAATTCAAAAGGAAATTCCCTGAAAATAGTTATAGAGACTGAGCCATGGAAATCGTGGTATGCCCTTGCCATATACGCTTTTCTTGTTATCGGGATGGCCTCTTTAATACGTTGGAATTCGATAAGACAATTAAACTTAGCCAATAATTTGAAATTGGAAAAGATATTGCATAAACAGGACCAGAAGTTGAATGAAATGAAGTTGAGGTTTTTTACCAACATTTCACATGAGTTTCGCACTCCATTGACACTAATTTTGGCGCCCCTAAAAGAATTATTGACAAAAGAGGAATATTCCCCACTTCCGTCTGAAATCCAAAATAAAATTGAAATTGCTCGGAATAATTCGCTGCGTTTATTGAAATTGGTGAATCAGTTACTCGATTTCAGGAAAGTTGAATCGGGAAATATGAAACTGGTAACAAGTTTTACAAATATTAACAAATTTGTTGCAGAAGTATGTCACCCGTTTTTTGAACTGGCGAAAATAAATAGAATTAATTTTGAATTAACCATCGATCCGGAAAATGAGGATATTTGGATAGATCGCAACAAAGTAGAAATTGTGATTAATAATTTAGTGTCAAATGCGTTTAAACATATTCCAGAAAATGGGTCGATTAAAGTGCAACTTTCTCATACTAAAAAAACTGTTCTTTTAAGCGTTTCAGACAATGGCCCGGGTATTCCTGAACATGAAATAGACAAGATATTCGACCGTTTTTACAGGGTTGAAAAAGAGGAAGGAGATGGCAGTTCCGGAATTGGTCTGGCACTTGCTAAAAGATTTGTTGAACTTCATAAGGGTACTATTTCAGTTCATAGTGAACCAAATATTAAAACCGAATTTAGTATCTCGTTTCAAAAAGGCTCTGATCACTTAAAACCTGCAGAGATGCATGAATTGATTATTGAAAAGTCCAATTTTGCAATTCAGGATCAATTTATTGTGAACCGGCTTTCCGTCCGACAGAATTCAAAAAAAGGAACCGGTGATTGTGTTCTGGTAGTAGAGGACAATCCTGATCTCAACAATTATCTGGTTGAAATTTTGAAACCATACTATAACTTAGAAAGTGGTTTTGATGGCAAAGAAGGATTTGAAATTGCAAGGGTTAAAAAACCACAACTGATTATTTCAGATATTATGATGCCAAATGTCGACGGTTTTGAATTTTGTAAAAAAATCAGAGATAACAAAGACACTTCAAACATCCCCTTTATCTTTCTCACGGCAAAAAGCGATGAACAATTTAATTTGCTGGGAACAAAATCAGGAGCCGACGATTTTATTTCAAAACCTTTCGACCCAAATCTTTTGTTGGAAAAAGTTAAGAATATGCTTGAAAGCAGGAAAAAACTAAAGGAGCAATACACCAAAATAGTTCGTTTGGAACCATCAGCACTTGAAATCTCATCATCGGATGAAGTATTTCTTGATAAAACTATTGCAATAATTGAAGCTAACCTGCAAAATCCAAATTTTACTTCGCATACGATTAGTCAAAAAATGAACATGAGCCGAACATCTTTTTATCGCAAACTGAAAGAATTAAGTGATATGTCCATTGGCGAGTTTATTCGGTCAATTCGATTAAAACGTGCTGCTCAACTCCTGGCCGACAAAGAACTCACCATAACCGAGATTGCTTATTCAGTTGGTTTTAGTGATGCAAAATACTTCCGTTCGATATTTCAAAAACAGTTTGGTTGCACGCCTTCGGATTATCGGAATAAATTAAATGAATGATATTCAGTGTACTAAAGAGGTATTTGGACTGATTACCCCCTTTTGTTGAACCATCCATTTTCTGTGTTCTGAACCATATCTTCCCCTTTATTTACCCAAATATATCCCTGTACTGAAGTTAGAATTCTTCAACTTTGCCTATAGAACAAACTAAACTATAGCAGAACTTATGACTGAATGGAAATCATTCTTATTGCGTATCTTTAATTACCCCACAATTAACTTCCTTTTGTATATTCTATTGATTGCAATTGTAATTTTTTTAATCATATTAATTATTAACTAAATGAAATCTAATGAAACAAGCAAATCGAACTCTATGTAAAAAATTGTGCTTTGTAATAGCGACATTTTTTTTAGTTGCTTCTGCATGGGCACAGCAAAAGGTTATCACCGGGACTGTTACCGATGAAAACGGGCAACTGCTTCCAGGTGTAACCGTTCTGGTTAAAGGCACTGTCAACGGCGCCATTACCAACAATGAAGGTAACTTCTCAATCTCCAATGTTCCGGAGGAAGGCACACTTGTATTCTCTTTTGTGGGCATGAAAACTCAGGAAATTACTGTATCAGGTAAAACCAGTATTAACGTTAGCATGGTTGCAGAAACAATTGGAATTGAGGAAGTGGTGGCTGTAGGGTATGGTACCCAGAAAAGGAAAGATCTTACCGGATCTGTTGTAACGGTTAAAGAAGAAGACTTTACACCTGGGGCAAACTCGAATGCCATAGAATTGCTTAAAGGTACAGCAGCCGGTGTTGTTGTACGCCAAACCAGCTCGGCTCCGGGAGCTAGTCCTTCAATAAGGATTAGAGGGGCAGGCTCTATTAACAGTAGTAATGCCGTTTTGTATGTAGTTGATGGTATTCCGGGCGTAGCGCCATCTTCTTTAAGTCCGGGTGATATTGAAAGTATCGAGGTTTTAAAAGATGCTTCTGCTTCTTCTATTTATGGAACACGCGCAGCTAATGGTGTAGTTCTTATTACCACTAAAAGAGGAAAGGTAGGAAAACCAGTATTTACCTACAGTGCGTATGCCGGAATTCAAGAACCAGAGAATTTAATTGATGTTTTAGGTGCAAAGGATTATATGGAATTTGTTAACTTACGATTGGATTGGGCTAATAGAGCGGCAGCATATAGTGACAGTGATATAGCTAATGCAGGTCAGGGTACAGACTGGCAAAAAGAAATCACAAGAAAGGCATATTTGCAAAACCATCAAATAGGAATTTCTGGTGGTGCTGATAATGGCAGCACCTATTATTTTGGCGTGAATTATTTTGATCAGGATGGTATTGTTTTGGGCTCAGATACTAAAAAATATAATTTAAGGAGTAATATTACTTCAAAACCTATTGAACGCCTTACTGTGAATTTTGGGGTTAATTATACCCATCAAACAACAAGTAGTCTTAATAATCCAACGGCAGACTCAGGGTTGTTTCAGGCTGCGTTAAGAATGTCTCCCGCAGTTCCTACTGGTATCGATCCAGAAACAGGGCGTTATTATATTGATTCTTACAATAATACAGATACTCCGTATACACAAATTGTGGGTCAATCTGATGTAACTGTGTATAGAAGATTTTATTCGTTTTTAAAAGCAGATTACGAAATTATTGACAATTTAACAGCCACGCTTAACCTGGCAGCACAAGACAATAATAGCCGCCGTGATAGGTATACTAATAGATTAACATTAGGTGGTTTAGGTGCTGGCGGCGTCGCTAACATTAATGCTGGTGAATCTACCCATTGGTTGGTTGAAACCTTGTTAAAATATGAAAAGAACTTTAACGAAACACATGATTTTTCTATTTTAGGTGGAGCCACCTGGGAAAAATTTGATTCAAGAAATGTTGGTGCCAGTGCAAGAGGATTTCTTTCAGATGTCTTAGAAACTAATGCATTACAGAGTGGTGATGGTGAATTAGGTGACAATGTATCTAGCAGTAGAACTGTAAACCAGCTTAACGGTTTTTTAGGACGTTTAACTTATGGATATGATGATAGGTATCTTTTGACAGCAACATTAAGGGTTGATGGCTCTTCTCGTTTTGCTAAAGGCAACAAATATGCATACTTTCCTTCTGCCTCTTTAGGATGGCGTATCTCTAATGAAGAATTTTTAATAGATACTGAATGGATATACGACTTGAAATTAAGAGCGGGTTATGGACAGTTAGGTAATCAAGGTATTAATAACTTTGAAACCAGAACAACTTTAGTACCGGGAGGAAACTCAGTTTTTGGAGATGTTATTGCACAGGGTGTTGTACCACCACGTTTAGCTAATCCAAATTTAACATGGGAAACAACTTCAGAAATCAACATCGGATTGGATTATGGATTTGTTAATAACCGCATTAATGGTTCAATAGATTATTTTAAAAGGATAACAAGGGATCAATTATTTAATAAACCACTACCTTCTGTGGTAGGTTTTACAAGTGTAAGAACCAATATTGGAGAAGTAACAAATTCTGGTATCGACTTTTCTTTAAACACCATAAATTTTACGGGTGATTTTAAATGGAGTACGTCGTTAAATTTGTCTTATCTTAAAAATGAAGTGACCAGTTTACCTGAGTTCCAACAGGAATTACTGGGAGGTTATGCTTTCAATAATGGAGGGACTTATTGGGTTGTAAAAGAAGGAGCAGCACTCCGGTCATATTATGGGTATATCATAGATGGTCTTTTCCAGGAGGGGGATGATATCGCAAATTCTCCAACTCCTGCAGATAATTTTCAACCTGGCATGCCACGTTTTAGAGACATTAGCGGTCCGGATGGTGTACCCGATGGTAAAATTAATGCAGACGATAGAACCATTTTAGGCTCTCCATTTCCGGATTATACATTTGGACTCCGTAATGAGTTTAGCTATAAAAATTTTACGCTGGATGTGTTTATCAACGGTTCTCAGGGAGCTGAAACATTTGATTCATACATTGCGGAAACCATTTATCCACAAAATCTTTATGGCAATACTTTTTCCACTTTTTATTTTGATCGATGGACACCAGACAATCCAAATACCAGTATTCCTTCCGGTCAAAATTTCTCACTCTATGGAGGACAGCAAGTAATTAATTCATTGGATGTTGTAGATGTTTCTTATGTGCGGATAAAAAATGTGACGCTGACTTATAGAGTACCAGTAAACAATACTAATTGGTTTTCAGATTTAAGCATCTATATTGCAGGTGAAAATCTTGTTACATGGACCGATTATCTTGGTTATGACCCGGAAAATAGCATTTTTGGAGATAGTCTGGAATCAAAAGCGTATAATGGTTATCCTCTCGCACGGACTTATAGGTTGGGATTGAATATTAAATTCTAAAAAGTAAAAATTATGAAAAAATATATTTTAAAGAACAACTTTTTGATAGTATTTACGGTATTGTTATTATCAAATTTTAGTTGCACAAACTTCTTGGAAGAAGAGGTATATACAGAATATGATCCGGATAGTTTTCTGGCAACCCAGGAAGGTATTGATGCCTTGTTAACAGGTGTTTATTCCGGGTCAACCGTAACTGGATTTGAAGCCAGAAATTATTATTACATTTTGAGTGAATTTGTTACAGATATTTCTTTTGAAACCGATGGGGGGCTTGCAACTCAATTGAAACCAGTGCAAGAATTTAACTGGAATTCTGGATTACCATATATAGATGGTCTTTGGAATCAGATGTACCAGGCTATATCAAGAGCAAATAATGTTATAAATGTTACTAAAACCTTAAGTTCTACCGATCAGGATGTGATTGATAAAATAGTAGCTGAATGTCGTTTTATTCGAGGGTATAGTTATTTTTACCTACACGGCTTTTTTGGGCCAACACCTATTATCGAAATTCCTGCTGATGCTAGTTTAGATGAGATTGAAGCGATTGGTAAAACAAGCCCCAGAGCTACAGAAGCGGAGTACAGGGCTTATGTAGAAGCAGATCTCCAGTTTGCAGCATCGACATTAGCTGCCGGAGGTTATAGTAGTAGAGCAAACAAAGGAAATGCATATGCTGCTTTATGCAAATTTTATCTAAGCAATAAAGAATGGCAAAAAGCCGCAGATGCTGCGAATACTGTTTTGGGCTTAGGTTACACACTATACCCAGATTATACAAAACTATTTTCCATTGAAGGTGAAAATAATAATGAGTTTATTTTAAGAACCGAATGCAAAGTGGGATCTAATCAAGTGAACATATACATGCCACATGCTTTTCCACAGAGATATAGGGTATTGCCTAACTGGACTAATTACGGAGCTCAATTTAGAACCTATACTGCATTTGTTGAAACTTTTGAACTACAAGATGAGAGAAGAAAACTCTTCCTTACAGAGTATATTCCAAATAATACTACTGAGGTACAATACATGCTTAGAGATCCTGTAACCGGAGTTGCTCTGGATAATGCACGCAGTTTTAAATATGTTCCTGATCCTGCAGCTGTGAATACGCAACATGGAAATGATATTCCTCTAATACGTTTGGCAGATATTATGTTGACAAGAGCTGAGGCATTAAATGAATTAAATGGCCCTACTCAAGAAGCTATCGACCTTATTAATCAAGTAAGGAACCGAGCTAAAGCGACACCAATTGCATTAGGTGATTACCCAAATAAAGAATCCTTAAGGGACTTTTTATTAGCAGAACGTGGTAGAGAGCTTTACACGGAACAAGCCAGAAGGGACGACCTTATTAGGCATGGTAAGTTTGTTTCTAATGCCATTGAAAGAGGATGGCCTGCAAAAGACTATATGAATTTGTATCCAATACCTCAAGCTCAAATGGATAACAATCCTAATTTAGTGCAAAACCCGGGATACAATTAGTGTTCAGTTTCGACCTGCTTATTTAGTCATTGTATAATGAATAGCTAATGAATGAGAAAACACTTTGGGTTTGATCGTTTAGATCATTCCCAAAATGTTTTTTCGTCGGGTTTTATTGAGTTTGGTAAAGTGTTATGAAGAGACAATCTTTATATAATCCAAAATTCAGGTGTTAATATTCTGATAATTAGCGACTTGTCATTATAGGTGGTCTCAGGTCATTAACAAAGGAACCAATTTGAAAAGTAATATATTTATTCAACTTGTTTCTATTGTTGTAATTCCAACTTTTCCAGATGATATCTCCTAAGCTGATTAAGCAAAAATTCAATTGATAGAGAAACTCAATACGCGGGAATCAAAGCTTCAAACACCAAATTGGACCAATGGAGGTGGTTGGATTGGATACAGCCGGATACACGGAAAGTTTGAACCAGTAACTTTCTTCTTTTTGGGGGAGAATCAGTCGTTATAAAACAATGAACTATAAACCGAAATTAAATTACACAAAAATCAAATGAAAGAAATAGTATCACTTTTTGCGTTAAAGCTTTTCGCACTCGTAATTATTGTAAGTACAGCGATAATTCCTGCCCGTTCCCAGGAGCAGCAAAAATATACCTCTTTTAAACCCGGAGGCGAATGGTTGGATACGGATGGAGTGCACATTGACTGTCATGGAGGGAACATCCTTTATGTTGAGCATTTAAAAACTTTTTACTGGTATGGTGAACACCGTGGGCAACCCAGGGGGGCATCCTGTTACTCATCAACCGACCTGTACAATTGGAAAAAAGAGGGAGTTGTAATTGAAAAAGGAGATATTCAGGTTTTCGAACGTCCTAAAGTTGTTTACGATGAAGTCAACAAAAGATACGTCATGTGGTTTCATTACGATGGTACTCTGAATGGTCGGGGTTATGGCATTGCAGAACTGGGTATTGCCATTAGCGACAGTCCTACAGGGCCTTTTGTCCTTCAGGATCATTACCGTCCGAATGGTCATGAGTCGCGAGATATCGGTATGTATTTCGAGCCGGATACAAAAAAGGCTTACATTGGTTATGCCGCTGATCATGTAAACCTAACAATCAGAATGGTTGAATTATCTGAAGATTATCTGAGTACAACAACCAACGATGTGGACATTGAAGCTCATTGTGAAGGGCCTGGTATTTTGAAAAAGGACGGAACCTATTATCTTTTAACAAGCCAGTGTTCAGGATGGACACCCAATCCGGGAACGTATTATACAGCATCATCGATTATGGGGCCATACACCAGCCAGGGAAGTCCGTTTATTGGAGATGCCGGTAACAACTCTTTTAACTCGCAACCCTGTTTTATTTTTAAAATCACCGGTTATAAAGATGCCTTTTTATACATGGGCGACAGATGGAATGGTGGTGGCAGTCCAAAGTCGGAATATGTATTTTTACCCATTACGATTACAGAGGAGGGTAAGATGGAAATACACTGGCGTGACGAGTGGGATCTAAGCATATTTACACCAGAAAGCAAAAGACACTAAATATTTCGGAAAATGAATAAGCTAAGTTCCTTCTTGTTACTATTGCTGATTACTTTATCAGCATGTAACCAGGCTCAAAAGTCAGCTCAAAAACAACCCAATCTGTTGATTATTTTCACTGATGAACATCGAAGGCAGTCGATGGAGTTTTGGCAGCTGCCCGAATACAAGGGAGCTATAAATGGTGTCAGCGATCCGGTATTTACTCCAAATTTGAACAATCTTGCAGCGGAGGGTGTAGTTTTTACGCAGGCAATGAGCACACATCCGGTTTGTAGCCCTCACCGGGCCATGCTCTTAAGTGGTACTTTCCCAATGCAAAATGGAATTTGGAAAAATTGCCATTTAAATTCTGATACCGATCTTAAAGAAGATTTAGCATGTTTTACCGATGTTCTGTATGATAACGGCTACAATACGGCCTATTTTGGAAAGTGTCATTGGATTAAACCAACCAACGTTTTCGACCAGGATGCCAATTATGTTGGAACGACAGAAGCTCCCGGTGGAGAGATGCCAAATAAATATGACATCTACATTCCGCCGGGTCCTGACAGGCACAGTGTTGAATACTGGTATCAGGTGCTGAAAGACAACCATTTTGAGCACTATGTTTATTCCAATGATCCGGATGCTGTAGGTGGTAAAAGCGACGGTGAAATGTACAAGTCCATGGAATTTTCATCAAAACATGAGGCCCGGACAATTATCGATTATCTTAAAAATAATCGTAATCAACGTGACTCAGACAAACCTTTTTGTATCACCTGGTCGCTAAACCCACCGCATCCACCATACAATAAATTAGCCGATTGTGAAAAGGAATCGTACGAACTATATGAAAACATGTCGCACGACCAACTTTTTAACCGACCCAACCGAACAGATAAGGCTTCCGATTTGAACGCCAGGGTTTATTATGCCAATGTAACTTCAACCGATAAATATATCGGTAAGGTTATTCACACACTCGATTCACTGGGATTGGGAGATAATACATTGGTTGTTTTTACTTCAGACCATGGCGAGATGCTTGGCAGCCACGACAGAATGCAAAAAAACTGTGAATATGAGGAAGCTTTTGGTGTACCTTTAATTATACGTTACAAAGGTGTTTTAAAGCACAAACTCGATGATCTTCTTATAGGAACCACCGATCTTTATCCAACATTTCTGGGTTTAATGGGCTTGGATCATTTAATTCCGGAACAGGTTCTTGGAACAGATTATTCTACCACAATTAAAGATGATCAAACCGGGACGGTGGATAGGCCTGTCTCTACTCCGTTCATTTCAATAGAAGGCAATAAAAAGGGATTACGTACAAATAAATACACTTTTACAGTATATGGTGATGGCACTATAACCTTATTCGATAATTTGAGTGATCCCTATCAACAGGCAAATCTCGAATTCGATATGCTGCCTGCGGAAGATCAGCAGATGTTGAGAGAGGAGCTCGGCTACTGGCTGAAATTATCTCAGGATCCCTGGGTGAGTGAAAAATTACATTCTAATTATATTGATTATTCGGTAATAGCGGAAAAACATCTGTAGAGATAATTTAAGGTAAGAATATCACCTTGACTAATAATGAAATTAATGAGTATCAGACTCATAGGAATATAAGGACAATGAATACTAAAATTTTTGTAGGCCGAGCTATCTGGCTTTTATTGATTATAGCTGCTTTAACAACCAGCTCATGTAAAACGAATCAGAGCGGGAAACCCAATATAATAGTTATGCTAGTGGATGATGCCGGTTACGCCGATTTTGGTTTTATGGGATGTGAAGATCTTCAAACTCCAAATATCGATAACCTGGCTTCCAGGGGCGTGGTATTTACTGATGCACATGTTTCTGCTTCGGTTTGCGGACCTTCACGTGCCGGATTGATTACCGGACGTTATCAGCAACGCTTTGGTTTTGAGTGTAATCCGGGAGATGGTGCTGTACTAGATTCCAATGAGCAAACAATTGCTGCTGCATTAAAAAAGGCAGGCTACACAACTGCTGCATTTGGAAAATGGCATTTGGGGGCAAAACCCGGATATCGGCCAACCGAACGGGGATTCGACTATTACTGGGGATTTTTGGCCGGAGGCAGAAGTTATTTCCCAAATCCAACACAGGATGTTGAAGGAAACACACGTGCCATTACCGAAAATACGACACACGTTACATTCGATGGCTATTTAACCGATCGGCTTGGCGAGAAAGCTGTGGATTTTATCGACCGGAATAAAGACAATCCTTTTTTTATTTACTGGGCTCCCAATGCTGTGCACACACCTATGGAAGCTGCTGAGGAGGACTTGAAAAAGTTTGAAGGTCATCCGCGTCAGCAACTGGCCGCAATGACCTGGGCGCTTGACAGGGCGGTTGGTAATATTGTTGACAAGCTGGAACAAGAAAAGCTGTTGGACAATACATTAATCTTCTTTCTGAGCGACAATGGCGGAGCGCATAATAACCAATCATCCTGTTTGCCCTTAAAAGGATGGAAGGGAAATGAATTCGAAGGCGGACTTCGTGTGGCCTTTTTTGCTACCTGGGCTTCAAAATTAAAGGGAGGTAGAGAATTCGATGGTTTGAGTTCATCTATGGATATTTTTGCCACTTCGGCAGATGCAGCCGGTATTTTGGAACAATGCGAAGGACTTGATGGGGTTTCCTTACTGCCTTATTTGACAGGGGAAACAGAAGGGGAGCCGCATTCGGAATTGTTTTGGCGAAAAGACCAAAAAGCTGCTGCAAGAATTAACGATTATAAATTAATACGTGTTGAACAACTGCCTTCTGTAATGTACAACTTATCTGAAGATATTGGCGAAACCAATAATCTGGTAGATAAGAACCCGGAAAAGCTTAATGAATTGGAAACCAAATTAAGCGAATGGGAAAAAGAATTAATGGATCCACTTTGGACGGAAGGACACACCTGGGATACGATTACATGGATGATACACCAGGATTTGATGAATAACCGTGAGGTAAGAGTAAAAGATCCGGCAGAGTTGAAAGAGTATTTGTCGAATAAAAACTAAAATAAATTACAAATAAAATTGGACGACGAACATGAGAAAACTAATCTTAATAATTTTACCGCTATTTGCATTGGTCTCTGGCACTTTTGCCCAGAATGATTGGGAGAATCCGCAAGTTTTTCAAAGGAACAGGGATGGGCTGAGATTCCGGTACCAGGCAATTGGGAGTTATATGGTTACGGATTTCCGAACTATACAAATGTAGAATATCCTTTAACAAAGAATCAACCACTTATTGAAGATTCTTACAGTCCGGTTGGCTCGTATGTAACTTTTTTTGATTTACCTGAAAGTTGGGACGGCCGTGAAGTTTATATTCAGCTTGGTGCCGTAAAATCAGGCTATTACATCTGGTTGAATGGAGAACAAGTGGGTTATAACCAGGATTCAAAACTTCCGGCAGAGTTTAACCTTACACCGTATTTAAAAGAAGGAAAAAATAAATTGGCAGTTCAGGTATTTCAGTTTACCGATGGAAGTTACCTGGAAGATCAGGATTTCTGGCGTTTCCAACCAGAAGCGTTTCGCAAATGTTTCACAAATTCGGTGAACGAAGTTCTTTTTGGATTGTAAGTGGTTGGTATACAATAAAAAAGGAGAGCCTTTTTGACTCTCCTTTGTGCCCAGTAAAGAAGCAGCGCAGCTCCATCTCAAGAACTCCTGAAGTCCCCTGAATCCCAGTATTTACTGATATTCTCCATGCCTCACTCCAATTCTAAAAATGCCAATCTGTTGTATAATATTGTAGTTTATTTAATAGTATTGATGTAATATTGAGATTATATTTATATTTTTAAGGGGTAATTTTTGAAAGTAGAACATTATGCCTACTGTTGCTTTCGAGATAAATTTACTTAAAAATAAACGTTATGCGATCCATGTTCGCTTATCGGATGGAGTTGAACGCGTATTCCGTAGAAAGACTGGTTTTACCATCACAAAAAGTAACTGGGATACTAAAAATGGTCTTCCCAAGCCTAACGATGATCTTGAAAAACGAAAGCGCAACAAACTGATCGAACTCCGCGAGGTGGTTTATAATAAGTATGATCAGGCTCTACTTGATGATATTGAAATAAATAAAGCGTGGCTGGACCAAGTAGTCGATACTTTTTTCAGCATACGCAAGGCTACGGATGATGATCGGTTACTTACATACTTGGATCACTACATCGACTCAGTTTTACCTTATAAGCCGCAAAAAGGGAAAATTAAAGGCGTCAGCAAGCGCACGATTCAGAAATACCATACTTTAAAAGAAAAGCTGTCCGGCTTTGAAAAACACAATACCAAACAATATTACATTAAAGATGTGTCTCCAAAGTTCGCCATCGAATTTGATAAGTATCTGACAGAAGAAGAAAAGCTCGGACCATCAACAACAGGTGGATATATTGCGGCACTAAAGACCATGTGTTTATACGCCGGCGATAAGGATGATAAAAAGAACCATCCAAAGGTCAGAAACATTGGTGTGTACAGTGGAGAACGAAAAATTAAGACCATACTCTCACTCGACGAATTGGAAACGATCAAAAAGTGTGATAAGCTGGATGATTCTCAGAAAATAGCCCGGGATTGGTTGCTTATTGGGTGTAATACAGCACAAAGAGTTTCCGATTTATTGGGATTGACTAAGGAGAACCTAAAAGTTGTATCAGGCAGTGAAGTGATAGATATGTCGAACGAGAAAACCGGCAAGGAGCTCTACATTCCTCTGTTTGATGAGGTTCGGGAGGTATTAGATAAGTATGATGGTGAATTTCCACCAAAAATATCGGATCAGCATTTTAACCGACTGATAAAAAAGGTTGCAGAAGCAGCCGGACTGAAGAGCCTGGAGTACGGCGAACTGAATAATCCAAAAACTAACCGGAAGGAGAAGGGGGAGTACCCCAAATGGCAACTGGTATCCAGTCATATTATGCGGCGGAGTTTTGCCACGAATTATTATGGGAAGTACCCAACCCCATTGCTGATGCAAATTACTAAGCATTCCACAGAGAGGCAGTTTCTGGAATACATTCATAAGGATGCCATAGACCACGTGAAGCAGTTTGAGTATGAAATACAGAAAAACAAGTCTGGAAGTAAATAAAGAATTGATCGAACATATGCGATAATTATAACTGCCAAAATACACAACTGAACTAACCAATATTATTATCGAATTCTTTTTCTTGGCATTGTTCCAAACCGTAACCTATCAATTTTATTTAGAAATTAATGTAGTCCTTACTCATCTGATAATTAGCACCGGTAGTCGGAGTCAATCAGTTCGGAAATATTTAGAATCATGAGAAGTCGCAGTAGGTCAGTACTGTATGATTCGTTGTGTCGCGTCGAAACAGCTATAAAGCCACTTAATATTTAATTCCGCAGTATAGTTTCTTTCGAACTACAAAATCAATCGCGTTGCACGGAATTCACTCAAAATAACTCTTATCCTGTCGTTCTCAACCCAGTTCAATTCTTTACTGCACCCAGTACCGAATTTACGGTACTGGGTGCATTTGGCTCAATATTCTTATTTGCAATTTGCATCCGTGATGTCAAGCGAAAAAAATATAAACAGACTGATTCAATTCATCAGCATAGTACTTAATGAATTGATTCAACCCTTGAAGAACCAAATTAAGGAAGAATTCAAGGAACTGAAACGGCAAGTTCAGCCGAAGGAACCCGAGGAATATCTTACTCGCAATGAAGTGAAGGATCTGTTAAAGGTCGATTTATCTACGATTCACAATTGGACCAAACGGGGCAAACTTAAAGCTTACGGTATTGGCAATCGTGTCTATTACAAAAGAAGTGAAGTTGAACAGGCTATTAAGCCATTAAATTAAAGGTTATGAATACAGAAATGAATGAGATTGAAATTAAGCCGATGCCTTTTCAGGTTATCAAGCACGAGCAGTTTGGATACAGAATAGTACCGAGGGAATTCCGGTGTTGCGATGGCTGGTCGAATGCTTATTATGGTGAACAGCACGAGTGTGAAAACTTTGTAGAGCAAATGCCGCCATAACCAAACTAAACTAATATGAGATCAATTTAAATTAAAGTTAACCAGCAAAAACACAAAAAAATGGAAATTTTAACAGCCTCCAAATGCAGTTACTGCGGCAAACTGTACACACAAGTACAAACATGCCTCCGACACGAATCACGGTGTTATAGTAACCGTTTAACCCGAAGTTGTATTAGCTGCTCCTTCTTACAGAAAATTGAATACAAGAAGATGAACGGTAAGTCGGAAACATTACCCACGTGTATAAAGCGTCTAGGTATAGCGAAAAAGCTTAGGATACGATGTGGTTCGCACCACTGGAAGGAATTCCCTGAAAGCACCGCTCTAGTAAAGGAAGCGTTCAAAGCATTTAGTGTTTCACCCCTCTGCCGTTTCTACGGTAAGAAATACAGTTGGTGGAGGATCGTGAAACAGTATGTGTTCGCGTACTACAAATATTAGAGTGGTAGACGATTTAGAAGGAGGTGATCTTACAAAACACACACGTATAGTTATGCGGTTTATTAAGTTGCATATTGAAATATTAAAATGGGAATGGTACACCGACGCTAATGTGATGCGGGTTTTCATTCACCTTCTTCTAAATGCCAATTTTGGTTTTTCGAAATGGAAGGGGTACAATCTTCAGCCAGGACAACTGATAACCGGCCGTAAGAAACTGGCTTCTCAGTTGGAACTTACCGAGAAGCAGATAAGGAATTCACTTTCAAAGCTCGAAAAGTCTGGAACAATTAGCATTGAAAGGGCCAACCGATTTAGTATTGTAACGATTTGTAATTGGGCACTTTATCAATCTCAAGTCAAAGCGAAAGGGCCAGCGAAAGGGCCGTCTGAGGGCCAACAAAGGGCCACAGTCATAGAAGAATATAAGAAGAATACATATAATATGTTTGATCAATTTTGGAATCTTTACGATAAGAAAACCGGGAAAAAGAAGTGTCTGGCACTGTGGAACAGGCTTTCGGAAGAAAACAAGCAAAAAGTGCTGGCTCATGTCCCCGGATATGTAAAGTCCAAACCCGACAAGCAATTCCGAAAGGACCCTGCCACTTATTTATACGGAGAAAATTGGTTAGATGAAGTAATTAGTAATGAAGAAGTAAAACCACATCCAGCAAAAGCAAACGGAATAAAATTTTAAATTATGAAACGAACTCCCAAACCATACGAAAAAATACCACCACAAGCATTGGATATTGAGGCTGCAACGCTGGGAGCCTTGCTGCTAGAGGCCGATGCGCTGGAAAATGTTCTGGGCATTATCGATACTCCCTGCTTTTACCTCGAAACGCATCGAAAAATCTTTGAAACGATTAAGGCCGTTTCCGATAAAATGCCAACGGATTTGTTAACGGTAACCCGAGAACTAAAGGATCTTAAATTGCTTGATGAAGTTGGCGGCCCTGGTTATCTCACCCAATTAACAAGGAAAGTTGCTTCTGCAGCCCATATAGAATCACATGCACGTATAATAGCTGAAATGTATTATAAGCGAGAATCGTTAACTAAGGCCAGCGAGATCATTAGCATGTGTTACGAAGGGCAGGATGTAGATTTGATAAGCCAGCAATGGAAACTGGCCAGTGACGGTCTGGAAGACATATTTACGGTGGCTGATAGTGGCAGCCATATAAGCCTTGTGCTGAAAAATACCCTACTGGAAATAGAGCAGGATTGTGCCAGGTTAAAAGAAAAACAAAGCCCCGGAATTCCGTGCGGTTTCCCGTCGTTAGATATGAGTACAGGCGGCTGGCGTGACGGCGACCTGAGCATTCTGGCAGCGCGACCGGGAGTAGGGAAGAGTTCGTTTGCCTTGCATTTTGCCTTACGTGCAGCGTATGACAGACGCTGGGTAAATATCTTTTCGTTTGAAATGCGGAAAGAGGATCTAATGCGTATTAAACTGGCTACGGTCAGCCTGGTTTATCGATCGAAGATCAGGGACGGTCAACTTAATGAGTCAGACTGGAAGCAAATTAATGTTGCTGCAGGTAACCTGGAAAACCTTCCAATAATTTATTCGGATGCCGCTGGTATGACCATCGAGCAGGTTTATGCCATTGTGCGGAACAACCACAAACACGGTCGCTGTGATTTTGTGATTCTCGATTATTTGCAACTGGTGAAACCGGGCCGGAAGGTCGCCATACGCGAGCAGGAAGTTTCGGAGGTGAGTCGTGCTCTAAAAATTTTGGCGTTGTCTTTAAACATCCCGGTTCTGGCACTCTCGCAGCTGAACCGTGGGGCTGATGGCGAAACACCAAAATTATCCCAACTACGTGAATCAGGAGCTATCGAACAAGATGCCGACAACGTGATCTTCTTACACCGGCCCGAAGATGATGTACACAAGATCCGATTAACTCTGGCAAAGCATCGCAGGGGGCAACTGGGCGATTTGGATATATATAGTAATAACCAGTTTACCCGATTCTCGGAAGATCCGGGAAAATTTAAACAGGAAAATAACAACACCTAAAAACAATAGTCATGAAAAAATATATTCGTGTAAAAGAACAAGTGATTGAACCAATCGAATTAGACGAGCAAACCGGAGGACCATACATTGGTCAGATATTGAAATTGGCAGGGCTGTCAACAATAGCCGAGCAGTATGATGAATTTATCCACCAGTTAGATAAAAGAACTCGTCAGCAGCTTGTCGCGTGGATTTCACGAACTGCCAATATCGATTATGACCAGGCCAGGATTGGACTTAAAAGATTCATACTGATCTGGTGCTTAACTATCATAATGGTTGCCGATACATTGAAATACCAGGTGGAAATATTAAAACTCTTAACACACACATTTTGCGACATTATTTCGCCCGATAAAACGAAAATCTCAGTTACAGAATTGCAAAGCATCCTCCAGGAAGAAGAAATAGAAGCATATGAATGCTATGAATACTTTGAGGAGTTTAGTCAGTTTTCGGAAAATTTTTTGTCAGTAATAACTTAAACACACATCATGAAAGAAGTAACAGTAAAAGGCCGAGTGATTCAGGTTTCGAGCATAGACCCGAATTATTCCTGGATAGTTTTTGACGAAATCCTGAAGATTTGTGAATTGAATGATTTTCAATCCCGGAAATTATATTTATTAGAAATGCTGGCGTATCAGGAATATAATCAACTGGTTTCAGACATATCAGAAACCACTAATATGTCCCCAATTGACTCCACTGTTTTGCTTGTAAGGCTTGTTTTGATCTTTAATATATGCCTGATTGCATCGACCAAAACCATAATAGAGCAATCCTGTCTTATCGAGGATTTCATGGATCAGTTTTCGAATTTAATGCTTTTTGGCAAGCAACGGATTTCTGTAGAAGAATTAAATAAGTATTTGCATTCGGAAGGAATTGGTGTAGTAATCGTTAAAAAAATGGTTCCGGATAGTGAATCAGACGGACAAAAAACAATTCTGGTTTTACAGAAGAAAATGGCAGCACGGCTGGCGTTTGAAGGAGAATGCGCTTTCCCGATTCACGGTGTTTGCAAGAACTAAGTACAGGTGCGATTCGAAATCAGTGCTCAACATTTAAAGTGGTGGCAACACCCCAGGCTATTGCGGAATTCAACTGGAATGGATGAGGTAAAATTCGCCGATGCAAAATGGATAATAAATAGTAGGAAACGATTACACCATTTTATGCACCCAGTACACTATTTTAAGTATTGGGTACTGATATTGATCAATCCACGTGGTTAATTTTGAAATAGGACTGGATATTTATATCCTACCCATTGTAAAGAACAATAAAAAAACAATCAACTAAAGCGCCATGGCATTTAAAAAAGGACACTCAGGAAACAGTTCGGGACGCCCAAAAGGGGCTAAAAACAGAACTACGGCGGAACTGCGTGAGTTCATTCAGGAGATCCTGGCAGGGAATTTTACCAATTCACATATCAAGCGAGACCTGGACGCTCTGTCTCCAAAGCTAAGGTTGCAATACTTTTTCAAGTTGCTTGAGTTTGTATTACCAAAGCCGTCATCCACAGAGTTAGAACAAGAAAATTCACGGGACGGTAGAGCGTACTGGAATTCAATCATGGACCGATTAAGAATAGACGAGTGAACCACATGGACAACCTGCCTAAAATAAAGCCCAATGACAGCTTAAAAGAGCTGTTCGACCTCGTAAGTCGGGAAAACCAATTCGTTTCAGGTAAAGCGATGAAGCAGGACAATAAAGAGTCATCACGCGATCAGTATTACCCGGAACTACAAATCGACGATTGTACCCTGGAACGAATCTCTAGCCTTCAAAGAATTGCAGCTTCCATCGAGACTAAATTGGTGAGTCACTCTATGGATCCGGCGAAGCAGTTTAAAATTGACTACAAAAGTCAGCTAAACAGCGAACAGTTAAGTGCAGTATTGGAGATCAATAATCCATTACTTGTTATTGCCGGTGCCGGCAGTGGTAAAACACGGGTGATAACCTATAAGGTAAGCTACCTGATCGAAAATGGGTATCTGCCGGAAGAGATCCTGTTACTAACCTTTACAAAGAAGGCATCAAAAGAAATGCTCAACAGGGTAAGTGCGCTTCTGAAAGGTGATTACCCGCGTAATGTATTTGGTGGAACGTTTCATTCTTTCGCCAATTATATCCTGCGTAAATACCACCAGTTGATTAATATGCCTCCCAATTTTACAATTATCGATACTCAGGATGCCGCTGACATTATTGATCTGGTGAAAACAGAAATGAAACTTGGAATCCAAAAGAATAACAGAGCATTCCCGAGAAAAGACACCATTTACGATATTATATCCAAGGCAAGCAATCTTGAACGGTCAACAGACGAAATCATCGAAGCCTACTATGGAAATCTTGAAGTGTATAAGCAGGAAATAAACACGATCAATGACTATTTTAAACGCTACAAACAAGTGTCTAACTTACTCGATTATGACGATTTGTTGGACAAGCTACGGTTCGAGCTGAAAAACAATACGCCGTTTAGAAATGCCCTGCAAAATAGGTTTAAATACATTCTGGTAGACGAATATCAGGATACGAATCTTGCTCAGGACGAAATCGTTGAGTTACTTACAGGAAACCGCAGTTGTGTAACCGTCGTGGGGGACGACATGCAGTCAATCTACTCATTTCGTGGGGCTAATTTTGAAAACATACTATGTTTCCCAGCCAAATACCCAAGCTGTAAAGTGGTAAAGATTGAAACGAACTATCGGAGCAGTAAGCAGATCCTGAATTTTACAAATAAGATCGTAGAATCGGCTCCTCTTGGGTTTAAGAAGAAACTGGCTGGAATAAAGGAATCGCCAAATGTTCCATCCATTAAGAAATTTTATAATCCGGAACTGGAAGCTACCTTTATTGTAGATAAGATGCTTGAATTACGGAACCACGAAGTACCTTTAACAGAGATCGTTGTTTTGGTCAGGGCAATGTGGCACTCGAACTATGTCCAGGCTGAGCTTATGAAACGATCGATCCCGTTTGTTGTGATCGGTGGTATCAAGTTCGTTGAGCGGCGGCACGTCAAGGACGTTCTGGCCTTTTTGAAGATAAGCTTCAACCTTATGGATGCCGTTTCATGGCACCGGGTATTGAAACTGGTCAGGGGTATCGGAAAGGTTACAGCTCGCGAAATTGTGAGCGAAATCAGAGCCAAAAATGGGGCAGTGGATTTCTCCAGCTTTAGAGGGAAAAAGTATGCCGAAGCATTAAATGCGTTATCCGGCCTGATTAATGGCTTACTCAAATTGCAACAGAATCCGGTGCAGGCCATTGAAGATATTTTGAATTATTACCGGCCCGTTCTGGAAGGAATTGAGGCCGATGCTGAAATAAGGTTCAAGGATCTGGATGTACTTGTTGGACTTGCTTCGAAATATGATTCTGTGGAACGCTTTTTAAGTGATTTTACGCTGGAACCACCATCAAATAAATTTCAGGATTCAGTAACTCCATTATTCGATCAATCAGACGAAAAACCGGTCACCATATCGACGATCCATTCTGCGAAAGGACTTGAATGGCACACCGTTTTTATCCCCTTCGCTTTGGACGGAATGATCCCTTCGGTTAAGTCCCTAAATTCGATTGATGAAGTGGAAGAGGAGCGTAGACTATTTTACGTAGCATGTAGCCGAACTAAGGAAAATCTTTACATCACTATGCCTTCGTTCGTTTCTTCATGGGATGCAGTTTTCACCCTGCCGTCGAGGTTTCTTCCAAATTGAAGTCGCTAAAGATTCTATTGAGTAGCTGACCTCCTGATTACATGTCATAATGTCTAGGATCAGAATGAAATGAATATCAGTGCATCATATTCACATATAAGAGTTGTATGACGAGCACAGGTTGTTATATGTCGCCTGTATTTGTACAAAGGGAAACCTGATAGTTACAATGCCATGATAAATGGCATTTAAAGATGCGTTTTTTTAGCTGTCAACGATGTATGTAGTAGAAATTCGGTAATTAAAGGTAAAGAGCATATGAACGAAGAACTATGCAAGCCAAGCTAAATTTACGCTGAAACACTGAAATGTTAGAAGGCGATAACTTATCGCTAGAGGAACAACTTATTATTATTTAGTCGTTGTAGAATTTTACAAAATTTATCAAGATTATTGACAGTCATTCGGCTGGAATGGGTCAGTATAATTACTACGGATATTTTATTGGATTAAAGCAAGGTGAGATCCCATTTGATGTAATGTAATGTTACCATTAATGAAACATGGCATTGATACACGGCTATTGGAACTTCATATTGACATTAATGCTTCGAAAATTGAAGAGTACATTTCATTGATTTACCAGTATCGGATATTTGATACAATGAAAACCAACTTGAAAAGGTACTTATGGGACACTGCTAATTCAACTGGACTGATGGACAGTATTTGGGTGGAGTAGGGAAACTTACATTTTGATTCAAACTTATAACATAAATTTTATGCTATTCTGAAGAATTTCAATCCATAGGTCAACTTGTCAAAGCGAAATCTATTATATTTTGAATTATGATTTTGGGAATTTCTTTTCTATTTATGTTCAATATATGCTTTACCTCAGCAGAACTACTAAGTAAGTTTGCTTGATATAGATATTAAAAATCAAAGCTAAACTTATGTATCATAATCTATTTAAATATTCACATCGTCTAATTAATTTGCGCACCTGCCTGGTTGGTAAAATTACTGAAGTATTCAAATTGCATTTCGTTTTAGTAGTGCTGATCTCCGTTATCTGCTTTTCTCAATTAAATGCCCAGAATTTCAGGAACCGGCCCAAAACGCCAAATATTAAATTCGCAATAATATCCTTTCTTACTTACAATTTCCGGTTGTTCCATTGATCCAGTTTTCTTTTGGAAGCTTTCGATAGTATTGTGCGCCATATTTACAAGTTCAGACTTTCGATAATATTTAATGAAGCAAAAATGAGACCTATTAGCTCAGCAGAGCGTATAAACATTAAAATGTTTAGTCAGGCAGTTGACTAGTTATTTAAAAAATTATTTAATGGGTAGTGATGAAAGATTAATACAATTTTGTTTCTGATAAAAATTAGTATGCTATAAAAATACAATATCACTGAAGGATATTGAGAAATCTGCCCGATTCACTTTGCGTTTTCATCGGATGGAATATTTAAAGTTAACATGTTACATCATGATACTATATTTGATACCAAATGACCCCATAATAAATTGTTGTTAAACTTCTGTACATTACATTTTTCCATATCTTGGTAGGTCAATAAATTACAATGAAGCACGGAAAACATAATAAAAGGATAGGAGGCTTATTGGGCTTGCTTGTTTTCTTTGTTTCGGTGGTTGTCCAGTCAATAGCTCAACCGTCTTATGTTTTCCTCCACCTGACAACAAAGGATGGGCTTTCAAACGGCAATGTCAGCTCAATTCTAAAAGACAGCTATGGTTTTTTGTGGGTTGGTACAGAATACGGCCTGAATCGTTATGACGGGTACGGATTTAAAACATATACCACAGAAGCCAACCTTTCGAATTCCATGCTGTCGAATAATATCCAGGGAATGCAGGAAGATGGATTGGGTAACATTTGGATCAGTACTGGCACCTACACGGTGTACAACCGCGACAAAGATAATTTTATAAACGATGTTCCTGGTTTTTTACAAAGATTTGAAATAGTAGTTGATGGCAATTACAGGGTATACATTGATGAGGAAAAAGACTTGTGGGTTTTGAATGGGCAGCAACTCTTTTTTTATGATACACAAAAAGAAGTGTTAAAAACATTTAGCTTGAATCTGAGGCTGGACGATGTTGTAGCAGTTGAGTTGAGCGATGACGGGAAGAACCTGTATAGTTTTTTGAGGCCAGGCCTTTTGTGGCAAATAAACAAACAAACCGGCAGACAACAAGTGCTTGATTTGCCTGATGATTTTAATCCTCAATTAGATAACAAACTTTATGCTGATTATAAGGGCGGCTTATGGCTTTGGTCGAGTAGTACCGATGTGGTTTTTTACAGGAAAAAACCAACGGTTGCATGGGTAAGGTTACAGCTAAAAACAGAAGGACAACCCAAGCGTATGTTGCGTTTTATGGATGACAGAAACGGGCATATCTGGATTGGTACCGACCATAACGGGCTGCTGATTTATAATGTGGCCAGCGGAGAGGTAATAAATTTGCAGGAAGATCAGAATATAAGTTCGTCAATTGCCTCTAATCATATTGAATATTTATACCATGATGACAATGGGATTATATGGATAGGGCACAATAAAAATGGTATTTCGTATTATCATAACAGTTTACAGAGTGTCGTAAATGTTGAGCAGGCAAATTGTGAGGATGTAAGCGTAATTCTTGAAGATAGTGGTGGTAGAATATGGTTGGGTACCGATGGAAATGGATTATTTGTAAAAGATAAGAAAAAGGGTATCAGGCAGCTATCAGTCCCGAAAAGTCCGATAGTGTCGCTTTTGGAGGACCGGAAAGGACGAATATGGATCGGGACATATTTAGATGGCCTTTATCGTTATGATAACGGAAAGGTTGACCGGTTTTCTACTGAAAACAGCGACCTAGCAGGCAATAATATCTGGAGTTTGAAAGAAGACCGGTATGGCAATCTATGGATAGGTACTTTGGGGGGAGCTATACAGCTATTGCGCAACGGAGAGGAGGATTTAAACTCAATGGAGATTGAGTGTGAAGGAATGCAGCACCCAATGGATATGTTTTATGATGGAGGCGATAAATTATACATTGCAACTGTTTACGGCCTGTATATTGTTGATATAAAAACAAACGATTGCAGCAGTTACCTGGGAAATAGATCAGGTACACAGAATTTCAAACAGGGGTTAATTAGCAGTGTGTACAAAGACAGTAGGGACAATATTTGGCTGGGGCACGCCGAAGGATTGAGTTTATGGGATGTAAAGAAAGATACCATCTATTACATTGATAAAACAAATGGTCTGCGTGATAACATCATTCGCGGTATTGTTGAAGATGATCATCAAAACCTTTGGGTAACAACAAGTAACGGGCTTTCTGTAATTACTGCAGAACAAGACAGGCAAGGCAACCTAATGATTACTTGTGAAAACTTTACAGATGAAGACGGACTGATTGATAACTATTTTAATAATCGTGCTATTTGTAAAGTTCGTAGCGGAGATATTCTTGTTGGTGGCACCGAAGGATATTCAGTTGTTAATCCAAATAAAATGCTGGAGAAAAACCAACCTCCCGCTAAGGTAATTTTTACAGGCTTGAGTGTGGGGATTGATCAAATCGCGGTCGACTCGCTTTACAAAGGACGTAAATTGCTGGAACGTCCTATGGAACTGACTCGTTCGTTGACATTTCGGTACACCGATAAGTTAATTCAAATAAAATATACAACAGGCGATTTGTTATATCCCAATAAGGTGAGATACGCCTACCGAATGAAAGCATTACAGGAACAATGGCAAAACACTTCGGAAAACCGGATTGTGTTTTCTTCTTTAGCACCAGGCGATTATGAACTTGAAATAAAAGCATGCAATAGCGATGGCGAATGGAGCGATCAGGTTACCTATTTGGATATTAAAGTAACTCCTCCATTTTATTTGTCGGGCTGGGCTTGGGGCCTGTACATTTTGTCGGGAATTTCTTTTGTTGTTTACAGTATATATAGAAGCCGAAGGAAACAAAAAATGAAGCTCGAAGCGCAAAGATTACAATTGGTACGAGAACAGGAAACTAATCTTTATGAAATGAAGCTTCGGTTTTTTACAAATATAAGTCATGATCTTCGTACACCGCTTACACTAATACTCACACCCTTGCAAACATTATTAAATGGATCAATGGATGCTGGCTTACGTAAAAAGCTAGAAATGATAAACAAAAGTGCCGAGCAGTTATTGCACATAATCAACACCTTGCTTGATTTCCGGAAACTGGATGCGGGAGGTGAGGTTTTGAGGAGTAAACAAGGAGATTTGGTGAGCTTTATCAGGGAGTTGTGTTTCACATTTCAGGGTACTGCCGCCGAACGCCAGATTGAGTTTTCATTTGATAGCAAACTAAAAGTGCTGACAACACAATTTGATCCGGACAAATTACGGAAGGTAATGTTGAATTTGCTTTCCAATGCTTTTAAATTTACGCCTGATGGTGGAGTTGTAACAGTTTGTATTTCCCGGGAAGATGATGATATTTATTTGTCTGTGTCGGACTCGGGAGATGGAATTTTGGACATTGACAAGCCCCATGTATTCGACCGGTTTTTCCAGTCTTCCCGGCACCCTGAAAAAACGGGAAGTGGAATTGGGTTGCATATTGTGAATGAATATGTTCGGTTGCACGAAGGTAGTATCACCGTTGAGGATAACAAACCTCAGGGAAGTACATTTTTAGTCAGGCTTCCGGTTTGGAATGAAGATATTCAGGATGAGCTCTCCGATGATACAACAGGGAATGAAGAGCAGTTTGAACAGGAACAGGAAGTGGAACAAAGGATTGCTGCCAATCCGGTACTTCTGTTTGTGGATGATAACAAAGATTTTTGTGAGTTTATGGCCGACAGCCTTTCAGATGAATATACAGTATTAGTGGCCTATAACGGACAAGAAGCTCTGGACCAATTACAGGAGAATGATATATCTATAGTGGTGAGCGACGTAATGATGCCTGTTATGAGCGGAACTGAACTTTGTGAAAAAATTAAAACCAATATCCAGTGGTCACATATTCCTGTGATCTTGTTGACCGCACGTACTACGGAAGAATATCAGTTGGAAGGACTGAAACTGGGAGCTGATGATTATCTCACCAAACCCTTTAATTTCAATTTATTAAAACTGCGCATTCGAAAATTTCTTGAATGGACAGAGAAGTGCCATCTTTCCTTTAGCCAGAAAATGGATGTTTCTCCCTCCGAGATAACAATTACTTCGCTGGATGAACAACTGATAGAGGATGCTATTAAGGCAGTTGAAGAACACATTGATGATCCCGAATTTTCGGTTGAAGATCTTGGCAGTTTGGTTGGCCTTAGCAGGGGCCACTTGTATAAAAAATTAATGAGCATCACAGGAAAAGGGCCCGCTGAGTTTATCCGTACAATTCGTTTAAAACGCGGTCGCCAGCTTTTGGAGAAAAGTCAGTTACATATAGCCGAAATTGCTTATGCAGTCGGCTTCAACTCCCCTAAAAGATTCTCTGTTAACTTCAAAAATGAATTTGGTATTTCTCCTTCCGACTATCTACGCAGACTAAATAATCCCAATTAAGACATCGTTGTCCTATATTAAATACATGGCATACCCTGTACTGGTGTTGTCGATCCCTAATTTCGCCGCTGATATTGAGCTGATTAAAAGCTAATTTACTAATCTAAATTTATGTTGTATGAAAAAAACGCGTAGTTTTTTAATATGGCGGGGGGCTACAATTAGGAGTCTTTATGTCATTTTGTTAATGGTAATATGGGGCGTTCCTTCCTTCGGACAAAACATTGCAATTTCCGGAAAGGTAAAATCTCAACACGATGGAGAGTCTTTGCCGGGTGTTAGCATTGTTGTAAAAGGAACAAGCCGGGGAACAATTACTGATGTTGATGGAAAATATACATTGCAAGATGTTCCCGGAGATGGAGTTCTCGTCTTTTCTTTCGTGGGGATGAAAAAGACCGAAATTGGGGTAGCAGGAAGAAGTACGATAGATGTTACAATGGAAGAAGACGCTATCGGACTGGAAGAAATTGTTGCTGTTGGTTATGGCGTTCAAAAGAAAAAATTGGTAACCGGTGCTACCGTTCAGGTGAAGGGTGAGGAATTGGCAAAAATGAATACCACTAACCCATTGCAAGCTTTGCAAGGAAAAACTCCTGGTGTGAACATTTCATCTACTTCAGGGCAACCAGGAGCTGGCATGAAAGTGACCATTCGCGGTTTAGGTACAATCGGTAGTTCACAACCATTGTATATTGTTGATGGAGTAGAAGGTGATATTACAACCCTGAATGCAGCAGATATCGAGTCAATTGATGTTTTAAAAGATGCTGCTTCGGCCGCGATTTATGGATCGCAGGCAGCTAATGGTGTAATTCTTATTACAACAAAACAAGGTAAGAAAGGACATGGCCAGGTTTCATTCGATGCATATCGAGGCATTCAGAATGTTGAAAGGAAAGTTCCGTTATTGAATGCAAAGGAATACCGGATGATTATGGATGAGCAACAGATTAACTCTGGTCTCAATCCTTTCGACTGGGAAGCAAAGGATGGCTATCTCGCTGATACCGACTGGATGGGGCAGATGCTAAAGGAAGATGCTAAAACCGAAAATTATTCGCTGAATATTAGTGGTGGTTCTGAAACTTCCATTTATGCTATGTCGCTTAGTTATACTTCGCAGGAAGGTGTGGTTGGCGGTTCCGCAGTATCGAACTACGATCGGTATGGATTCAGGTTAAACACCGAACACAAAGTGTACAAAGATGTGCTTGTTGTGGGGCAGCATCTAAACCTGAATTTTATCGACACTAAAGGCATCAGCGATGGGAACCAATACAATAATACGTTGCGTAGTGCTTTTAATACTTCTCCTTTAGCACCTGTATATAGCGATAATAATATTTACGGCAGTCCTTTTAACGATACCAGTGACGCAAAATGGAATAAGGCCGATGGTAACCCATACGGTGCCATGTTAACCAACCATAGGATAAACAGAAGCCAAAGACTTTTAGGCGACGTTTACGCCGAATTGGAACCCATTAAAAACCTGAAGGTAAGAACCGTTTTTGGACTCAACTACTATTCTTCCAATTCCCGGGGTTTTACTCCCTATTATCGGTTTTCGATTTATTCGTACAACGAAGACCATGAAACTGTTAGCCAGGGTATGAGCAGCGGTTTTACGCTAACCTGGACGAATACGGTAGGGTACAACTTCGATATTAATGAAGATCACGCTTTTAGCGTATTGCTCGGAACTGAGTCGGTAAGATATCAAGGCATAGGAATGTCAGGTAGCAACTGGAACCTGGTACCGCAATTGGATGATTTTGGACATGCCTATTTGGATAATACAACAGGAGTAGCTCATCTTGCCGATGACGGAACAACGGTTATTAAAACAAAATCTGTTGGAGGTGCTCCTTCGGTTGATTATCGCCGCCTTTCGTATTTTGGAAGAATTGGGTACAACTACAAGGAAAAATATATTTTAAACGCAACGTTGAGAGCTGACGGTTCTTCTAAGTTTGCTCCAGGTAACCATTGGGGCTATTTCCCTTCGGTTTCTGCTGGTTGGACAATCAGCGAAGAGTCTTTTATGAGTTCAACAAAAGGCTGGCTCGAACAACTGAAACTACGCGCAAGCTGGGGACAGGTTGGTAACCAGAGTATTCCCGATTTTAAATACGCCTCACTAATCAGTACTTCAACTGCAGTTAGTGGCAACAATCCGGCAGCATTTTACAACTTTGGTAACGCCGGAGTAAACACTCCGGGAGCTTACCAGGGGCAATTGTCAAACGAAAGCCTGCGTTGGGAAACATCGGAACAAACTGACATCGGTTTTGATTCCCGCTTTCTGAAGGGGCGTTTAACCGTAAGCGGAGACTACTATGTAAAAACTACCAAAGACTGGTTGGTGCAAGCGCCGGTACCAGCAACTGCCGGTGCAAAAGCACCGTGGATTAATGGTGGTAGTGTGAAAAACAAAGGGGTTGAACTGGCTGTCAACTGGAACGACAATATTAATGATTTCAGCTATTACATCGGGGTGAATGGCGCTTATAATAAAAACTCAGTAGGGCTAATTCCAACTGCAGATGGAATTGTACATGGGTTGACAAATATGCTTTATGCCAACTCAGAAGAATTTTATCGGACAGAAAACGGATATGCCATTGGATATTTCTGGGGATACGAAACCAATGGGCTTTTCCAGAATCAGGAGGATATTGATGCATGGATGGCAGCCGGAAAAGGAATTTTGCAGCCTGGTGGTGCTACGCCTGGCGATGTGAAATTTGTTGATCAGAATATGGATGGTGTAATTGACAACAACGATAAAGTTGATCTAGGCAACGGTCTTCCAAAATTAAGTGGAGGATTTAACTTTGGCTTCCAATATAAAAACTTCGATTTTGGCGTTGATGCCAGTTTTTCGATGGGCAGCAAAATCGTTCAATCGTACGGACAGGTTGGGCAGCAATCAAATTACACCACTGCTATATTACAACGTTGGACCGGAGAAGGTACATCAAATCGTATTCCTCGCGTAACGGTAAATAATCTGAACTGGATATTCTCTGATTTGTATGTGCACGATGGAGATTATTTACGGATAAGCAATGTTAGCCTTGGTTATGACTTTTCAAAACTGATTAATTTGAAAGCAATCAGTCAATGCCGGTTATATACTTCGGTACAGAATGCCTTTACATTTACCAAGTACAATGGTATGGATCCTGAAATCGGATATGGTGTGGAATCCTGGGTTTCCGGTGTTGATTTAGGATATTATCCACGTCCGAGAACGGTACTGGTTGGAGTTAATCTTAAATTTTAAATCAATTAAATGAAAATTATTATGAAGAGATTAAGATTATATATCATGATAGCCGGGGTAATAACTCTGGGGCTTTTATCATCATGTACAGACAGCTTTTTGAATGTCGAGCCAAAAACTCAGCTTCTGGATGCAAACTTTTACAAAACGCAAGCCGATGCCGAGATGGCATTGGTGGGGTGTTATGATGGTTATCAAGTTACTGTTACTGCATTTTCGTTCTATTTAACTTCGGTAGTTGCAGCTGACGAATGCCTCGGTGGCGGTGGTGCCAACGACGGCAGAGGCTTACAATTGATGGATCGGTTTGACAAGAGCCAGTCACCGGCAGATGTTGATATCTTCAACGATGGATGGAAATTGTATTATACAGGTATTTATCGTTGTAACACTTTGTTGAAAAAACTTCCTGATGTTGTGGAATGGGATTCCGGCGAAGCTGCTACAGATTCGATTGCAAAGAACCGTATTGAAGGTGAAGCACGTTTTATACGGGCTTTGGAGTATTTTGAATTGGTTCGTCTTTTCGAACGTGTTCCATTGTTGACCGAACCTACCACAGACTACGTTCCACAGGCAGACCCTGCAGATACATATAAGCAGATCGTTGAGGATCTTAAATTTGCAGTGGAAAATATACCGGCAGATGCTTACCCAAAAGCACAGGCCGCAACAAACGACGGGCGTGCAACACGGTATGCCGCAGAAGCACTGCTGGCACGTGTTTATCTGTTTTACACCGGCTACTATGGAAAGGACGATCTTGGGATAACCAAACAGGAAGTACTGGCCGGACTTGAAGATGTTATTTCCAGCAACGAGTTTGGTCTTGTTGAGGATTTTGAAACCCTCTGGCCAGCTGCTAGTTATGTTCCAAATTCCGACGATAATACATTAGACAAATCTGCGTATGCAGGCAAAGGCAACAAGGAAGTTGTGTTTGCTCAAAAATTCAACAGTACATCAGACTATAACGGTAATAGCGATGGAAATCGCTGGTTGGTGATGATGGGAATGCGCGGTACAAATTTCTCTCCTTATGGAAAAGGCTGGGGAGCTTGTACGGTTAATCCTAAGTTTATTGACACTTATGTAGCTGGCGATGTACGTAAAGCCGCTTCTGTTATCGACATAGTTGGAGAAGGTATTGAAGGCTCTTTTGATATTAACGATCAGCGCGAATACACTGGATATACCGTGAAAAAATATACGCCTACCGCTTTGCCTGACGGAACATCGGATACCGGTGGTTCAAAAGACTTCCAAATATCGCAGGATCAGGACTACATTCTTATTCGTTATGCCGATGTGCTGCTTATGGCTGCAGAACTTGGGTCATCCAATGCGTTGGATTACTTTAATCAAGTTCACACCCGTGCAGGTTTAGAAGCCGTTTCAGCAGTTGCTGCAAGCGATATTATGACCGAACGCAAATTTGAGTTTGCCTTTGAAGGGATTCGTTACTGGGACTTGTTACGTACCGGGTTGGATAACGCAGCGAGTGTAATTGCCGGGGCATCGCAAACTGTTGTGAGTGGCGGAGTTGAAGATCAGGTTACTTATGATGCTGCTAAATTTGAGGCTACAAAAGGATTTATGCAGATTCCTAATACGCAGATCACGCTCTCAAACGGAACGTTGACACAAAATCCAGGATGGGAATAAATGAACTTTAAATTACGATTATTATGAACAAGATATTAAGAATATTTTCGGTATTGTCATTGGTGGCAATCATGTTCACAGCATGTTTGCCCGACGAATATGAATTGCAGGAGCCGTTGGACAAAAGCGCAGTGAAATTCTCTGTGACGGTAGATTCTCAGAATCCAAATAAATTCTATCTGAAAAGTGAAACTCCGGGGGCTCAGCCATATTGGGTAACACCCGTAGGTACTTCAATTAAATTGGATGAGACCATAACCATACCGTTCCCTGGTGATTACACCATTACTTATACCGTTGAAACTCCCGGCGGACTTGTAACTGCGGATCCATACACGTTTACAATAACAACCGTAGACGAAGATTTTGTAAGCGATCCGATGTGGACATACCTTACCGGGGGGATTAACCAATCGAAAACCTGGGTGCTGGATTTGGATGCCAACGCTGTGAGCAAATACTTTGCGGGGCCATTTTATTTTGGTGGCACCGGATGGGAATGGGATCCTGCTTTTTCAGATATTCCGTGGGCTGGAGTTAGCGCCGGCGATTATGGAACCATGACCTTTGATTTGATTGGAAATGCGAATTTCACCTGTGACAATAAAATGTTCCCTGATTTATCAGGTACGGGTACTTTTATGTTGTTCCCGGAAAGCAGTGAATTGATCACTTATGGTGCCGAGGTTATTCATGATAAAGCACAAGGAGGCCAGGTTGCTAACTGGAATGCAATAATGACGATAAAAAGCCTTGACGCGGATCACATGCAATTGATTGCAAAAAAAGATCCAAACAACTGGTTAATCTATAACTATATTACAAAAGACTATTATGATTCACATTGATTAATAAATCTTGGGATTTGAATACGGGGCGGCTGTTTTTATATTAAAACAAGTTGCCCCTTTTTTTTGAAAAGTCAATAACACAAAGTGAAACTTCGAAACCCGCCAAGCCAACAATCAAGGGCCTTTACTATTTTTAAATTCTTCCTTCGAATACAAAAAATGTCAGGTAACGATGATTATCCCCGAAACATCAGGAACAAGTGCTTGAAAGATCTTTTAGCTTTTTACTTTCAATTCGGTTGACTCCGTCCCGTTTTTATCTTTTACCATGTTTCCGGTTTTGTTATCCTACTTATGATTAGGAGAGGTCGCCAGCCATAAAACGTTTAGCAGGTTTAAAGAATAGGATTAAACAGTTAGAGTTTAAAAGTTTACTAGAAACTATGGTCTGAGGCCACTTTCAAATAACACATAATCATCCCTCATAAAATACATGGTAGCCCCTCTATGGATGCTATTGGGTCTAAATTAGCAGCTGATATTGAGCTAATTAAAGCGGACTTTAATAATCTAAATTTATGTTCTATGAAAAAAACGCGAAGTTTTTTAATATGGCAAAGGGCTTCAGTTAGGAGTCTTTATGTCATTTTATTAATGGTACTATGGGGCATTCCTTCCTTCGGACAAAACATTGCAATTTCCGGGGTGGTAAAATCTCAGCACGAAGGAGAGTTTTTGCCTGGTGTTAGCATTGTTGTAAAAGGCACAGATCGAGGAACGATCACTGATGCTGATGGAAAATATTCATTGGAGGATGTTCCCGGAGATGGAGTCCTTGTTTTTTCTTTCGTGGGGATGAAAAAGACCGAAATTGAGGTTGCCGGAAGAAGAAAAATAGATGTAACAATGGAAAAAGAGTCTATCGGACTGGAAGAAGTAGTTGTTTCTGTTGGTTACGGTTGGGAAAAACGAAAAAACATTACCGGAGCGGTATCATCTGTTAACGCTGAGGAAATCAGCCAGTCGCAGTCGGTAACGCTAGAACAATCGCTTCAGGGGCGTATCCCGGGAATGATGGTTACACAAACATCCGGACAGCCAGGAGGCGCTGTCTCCGTACAAATTCGTGGTATTACGGGCTTTAGTAGTTCTGGTCCCTTGTATGTACTTGATGGGGTGGAACTACAGGGAATAGCCGGGGTTGGAGGCGGCACCAATCCGCTCGCCGGTATAAATCCTTCAGATATTGAATCGGTTGACGTTTTAAAAGATGCGTCTGCCACAGCTATTTACGGTTCAAAAGGAACCGATGGTGTAATCATTATTACAACCAAAAGGGGCCGGATAGCTCCACCTAAAATTACCTACGAATTTTCTGCCGGTACCCAACAGTTGACAGATAAACTGCCGGTGATGAACCTGAGAGAATTCGCCACCTTTGTAAACGAGCGTAATGCCGGTATTGGCTGGGGATTCGACGAACGACCAGAGCTGGCTAATCCCGAATACCTTGGCGAAGGTACCGATTGGCAGGAGGTTCTTTTCCGAAACGCACCTACATCAACTCATACGCTTACCGTTAGTGGGGGTGATACACGCACCCAGTATCTGCTGTCGGGAGCTTACCAAAGCGAGGAAGGCATTGCATTGGGGTCGAAGTTTGAGCGGGTTTCTTTTCGTCTAAACCTTGACAATAAAACGACTAATTGGCTAAAAATAGGTACAAGCCTTCAACTGGTGAATATTGATGAAAACATCAACAGCACAAATTCAAGTGTTATTAGGGCAGCTTTAGAGCAAACTCCTGATATTGCGGTACAGAACAACGACGGCAGTTGGGGTGGATCTACCAGTACCGTAGGATGGGTACAACAACGGGTTAACCCTTACGCAATTGCGTTAATTAATAAAAATGAGGCCAACCGGAAGCAGGTTTTTGGTAACCTTTATGCCGAAATTACCTTTACCAAAGACCTGGTGTTACGTAACGAAGCTTCAGGGAATTTTACCATAGCCACCAGAGATGTTTTTAACCCAAGTTACAAGATGGGAAATCTGGAGCGACTAATAAGCGAGGGGGCGTCTTATTTTAACGAAGGCGTTTATACCTCTTTAAAGAATTACCTTACATACTCCCACCAGTTTGACGATAAATACAGTTTAAAGGCAATGGCCGGTCACGAGGCGTCACTGGACAAATCACAATCTTTGGAGGCTTCACGTAAAAATTATCCGTCCAACAATGTGCAGGTAATAAATGGGGGCGATCCTACAACGGCAACAAATGGCGGAGCGAAAACCCATAGTTCCAAGGAATCGTTTTTTGGCCGTTTAAATTTGGGGATTAACGATAAATATTTGTTTACCGGGAACATTCGCGAGGACGGGTCTTCCATGTATGCCGAAGACAAACGCTGGATCTTGTCATACTCCGGCGCCCTGGCATGGAAAGTCAACAACGAGAATTTTTTGAAAGGTGTAAATAAAGTTAACGAATTAAAACTGCGTTTGGGTTATGGATTAACCAACAGGCAAGCCGGACGTAATTACGTTTACACATCAACGCTGGCCACTGTGCCTACCGGTGTAAGCACCGTATCGCAACTTACGCAAAACATTGCAAACCCTGATTTGGAATGGGAACAAACCGAAAGCTCCAATATTGGTCTCGACGCGACATTTTTTAACTGGCGTTTGAATTTTTCAGTCGATTTTTACCTGAAAAAGACTGAAGGCCTGGCCATGCAAACATCGCTACCCATGTACTCGGGTACCGCTATCGGCTGGAATCCAGGAGGGTTGGACGCACCATGGGTAAACGTAGGATCCATGGAAAACAAAGGATTTGATTTCAGAATCAGTTCTACCAATATACAGGGAAGAAACTTTACCTGGAAGACAGACCTGACGGTGTCGCGAAACATCAATAAGGTTTTAAAACTTAACGCAGACGGGGCACCTATCATGGGCCGGTACAGTAAGACGGTGGTTGGAAGATCAATTGGTGATTTTTACGGATACGTTGTTGATGGCGGCGTATTTGCATCGGCCATTGATGTTTTTGGCGATGAAGAAAATGGTATTAAGCCTCACGCCAGGCCGGTTAAAAATGGCGAAATCTTGCCATTTGCGAATGCTGCCGGAAGTATTTGGTATGGCGATCTCAAATTTAAAGATTTGAATGGCGACGGAATAATTGATGAAAAAGACCAAACCTATCTTGGTTCGCCAATTCCGAAAGTACAAATGGGGTTAAACAACACCTTTAATTATAGAAATTTTGATTTGAATGTATTTCTCAGTGCCAGTATTGGAAATAAAGTATTTAACGAATTGCGTGTAACCGCTGAAAATCCACGCTCAAGTTTTGGCTATTTCAATTCATTGAGCAATTATGCTAAACTAGAGCTAATTGATCAGGAAGGATCAGATACTGATCCTTATAATGTTATCGTTACCAATCCCGACACGGATATTCCGGGAGTTCGAAATGACAATACTAACGATAACCTGAGATTTTCTGACAAATTTATTGAAGACGGGTCTTTCGTTCGATGCAAAACTATTTCATTGGGGTATACCTTCTCTGAGAACCTGCTGAGTAGAGCTCACATCAGTGCCTTACGGGTTTATGCAAACGTTACCAATGCTTTTACAATCACAAAATATTCAGGTATGGATCCTGAAGTTGGATCGTGGGATCCAATAAATGCAGGTATTGATAATGGTTACTATCCTCAGGCCCGGAGGTTTACATTGGGTCTAAACATCACTTTGTCGAAATAAAAAACGAATGCTATGAAATTGAAATCAAAAATATTTTATCTGGCGCTTCTTTTTGCCGGATTATTGGCCTCCTGTAGTAAGGACTTTCTCGATCGCCCACCAATATCAGAGATCAGTACGGAAAACTTCTATCAAACTACATCTGATTTGAAACTGGCAACCGCTGCTTTATATGCCGGTGCGCCCTGGGCCGAGTATACCTATACCAGTTATTTAACCATAGGCGATGTGATGAGTGGAAACATGGTCCTCGGATATAATGACGATGCTGTTCAGCTCAATACCTTCTCGGTTACAGGCCTTAACGGAACTGTAATTGCCAACTGGAGAGGCATGTACAAGGTAATTGCCCATTGTAATACCACCATAAATGCGATAAATGCAAAAACACCGGAATCTGTTCCCGAAGCCGATAAAAATGCAGCCCTTGCCGAAGCCAGGTTTATTCGTGCATATGCTTACTATAACCTGGGGCTGTTATGGGGCGACGTTCCAATCATCGAAGACAATACCGAACTGATTAGTTCGCCTTTGGTTCCCCGCAACCTGGTGAATGATGTGTACCAGTTTATTGTAAACGACCTGACATTTGCCGCGCAGAATCTTCCTGAGGCGGTCGATTCAGACTGGGAGCGCGGAAGAGTTACCTCTTGGTCTGCTCAAGGGTTGCTGGCTAAAGTCTATTTGTCATGGTCAGGTTTAGATCCGCAAAGTATCGGAAGTCGTGACCAGGCACTTTTGGATAGTGCCAAAGTATATGCAGGCAATGTTTGTAAAAACAGTGGACTGGAATTGATGGAAAATTACGCGGATCTATTCAAAACAAAGAACAATTATAACGATGAAGCGCTGTTTGCTTTGCGTTGGGATCCCACCACCAGTGATTGGTTTCACGGGAATATGTTACAAATTTATTCTCCGGGCGGTACTGAAATTTCTGCCGACGGACAGGCTGGTTGGTTTGGAATCAGGCCCAGCTACGATATGTTTCTGCAATATTCAGAGGATGATACAATCCGACGCAAAGCAACCTTTATGTTTAAGGGCGATTTTTATCCGGAGTTAAACGCGGCCGCCGGCGGATATACTTTTACTGGCGAAAACGGACTAAAGAAACACATCATTGGAACGAAAAAAGATAACAACGTCCCAATTATGACCTTATATTCTTCTGCCGAGCATAACGCATTGCTGCGCATTGCTGATGTTTACTTGGTTTACGCCGAAGCAATTCTGGGTAACAACAGCTCAACCGGAGATGCTGATGCGCTGATGTACTTTAATAAAGTTCGTGAAAGGGCGGGGCTTCAGCCGTTAAACTTGATTGATGCCGATATTCTGCTTAAAGAACGAAGGATTGAGCTGGCTGCCGAAAGCCAGTATTGGGGGGATTTGGTAAGCCTTTCATACTACAACCCCCAGAAAGCGATCAGCCTTCTGAATGGAGGAGAGCGTGTTACCTTCAAATATAACGACGGAGTTGCGGAACCGGAGAATCCTTTTGGCGTTATTACGCCGGCTACAGCCAATTCTTTCAGGCTCCCAATCCCATCACCTGAAATAACGGCTAACCCAATGTTGTTAGACGCCCCCGTACCTTATTTTTAGTATAAAAGAAAAAAGTAACAACAATGAAAAATAGAATAAATAATTACGCCTATTACTGGCAGCTACTATTTTTAGCAGTGGTGATCTTATTTGGATCGGCTTGCCAGAAGGAACAAATGGAACCACCGGTTATTACTGGTGTGATAAATTATGAAGCTTCTCCCAACGATACGGCTGTAACAACGATACAAACCGGCCAATGGGTCGTTTTGTTGGGACAAAACCTGAGCACTGTTACTCAGGTGAATTTTGGCTCTGTACCTGCTACAATTAACACAGCGCTTTTTGCTGATGGAAGCCTTGTAGTACAATTGCCTGATATCCCATTTGAATCAGTTCCGGCTGATGAACTTAATATCGTAACTGCAATCAGTGAAGGGGGGATGGCTACATTTAATATCAACATTATAGGAGACCCACAGATTGCTCGCGTGAGAAGCAGTGAAGCTGCTCCAAATGATACAGTTGTGGATGTGTTGTACCCCGGCGATGAAATCAATATTGTTGGATATAACCTCAAGGATGCCACCGAAATATCATTTCAGGGTATAGCGGCTGATTTAAGCGAGGTTGTTTATACCGACACAAGCGCAATTGTACAGGTGCCTGCTGATTTGTCGGGCTCCAATCCTTTATTGGCAAATACCATTACTTATACCACCGACGTAGGGTCTACCAATTTCTCAATTAGAATTGTTGGTCCTCCGGTAATTTCATATATCTCATTAGAGGTGCCTCATGAGGGTGACATGGTTTATTTATACGGGTATAACTTTACCGCAATTCAAAGTCTTACTTTTGCTGGTACTGCAATAACCAACTACGAAGTGTCAGCTAATGAGTCTGTACTAAGCTTTGTTTCTCCGGCATTGGCGCAAAGCGGTCCGGTTGAGATTACAACACAGGCGGGTTCATTTACAACTGTTTACAATGTGAATGAGATTGCTTTAATAAACTCTGGTGGCGTAGGTATTTTGGCCAATATGGAGTGGGGCGATTACTTCGGCTGGGGCTGGGGTAATGGTGATGTGAATCTTTATAGCTCAGATCCTAATTCAGGCTGGCCTTCCTATAATACCGATTATGGCGTTGGTTACGGTATGTACCTTGTATATAAGAGCACTCCTCTGGAAGCCGGAGAAGATGGTTATCTTGATGGCTGGGGAGGAAATCAAATTCTTATTAACGATGGCGGTGGTCAGTGGGTACCAACAGAGAACCTTGGTGATTCCGGCGACGATTGGGTCATAAAATTTGAAATGAATGTTACGAAACCATGGAGCGGAGGTACGCTTTGTTTCAGAACAGCAAGTGCGAGTAATTATATCGCACGATACGAACCGTGGAAAGTATCAGCAACTAAGGCTATTGCTGTTACTACTGACGGGTGGCAAACTATTAGTATTCCGTTATCAGCGTTCCGTCTTAATGACGGCGAAGGAGATTCGATCTCAAAAGTCTCGGATTTGTTAAATGCAGACTCAGGAAAGACTTACATGAGAGTTTATCTCCATAACTATCGCACTTCAGCTACAGAAAATTTTGAAGCTGCTTTTGATAATTTCAGGGTGGTACGACGATAGTATCTTTTGTTGTGGGCAGGCAGGAGACTCCTGTTTGTCCACAACTTATTTTGTAAATCTGTTGGACTACTACCCGGCAGATGTATATTCTTCAAGTGTTCAATAATTTTTATAGTAAAATGATGTTTAGATTAAATCAGAAAATTTTAGTTTTTCTTAGTGTAATTCTGTTTTTTTTCTCTTGCGAAAGTACCGACCCGGTGGAGCCTGTGCTAACCGTTTCTGTAAGCGAGGTAAATTTTGAAGCAGAAGGCGGGCAGGCAACAATTATAATAGATGCGAACGACTCATGGAGTACAAGCAATTCCGTGTCGTGGTTGCAGTTAAGTCAGCTTTCAGGGAGTAGCGGAAGCAGTACCATTGAATTGTCAACAACGGTAAACAGTACCGGCGCAACCCGTTCAACTACCTTGGTTATTAACTCGTCAAATGGACAGTCTCGCCGGGTTAAAGTTTTGCAGGTAAGCCGGTTATTTCCCTCTTACAATACATCGCCCCAGGCACCGGATGCCACAGGAATGAGTAGTTCAGCAACAGAGCTTGCAGCAAAAATGAAACTGGGGTGGAATATCGGCAACACCATGGAAGCTCCCGCAGTAACAGCGTGGGGTAATCCTGCCATCACCGAGGACTATGTAAAAGCTGTAAAACAACAAGGATTTAACGCTATCCGAATCCCATGTGCCTGGGACTGGGATTGGAGAAAGGATTACTCTTGGGCTGGAGATAATATCCATATTGAAGATTACAAAACAGCCCGCATTAAATCGGAATGGCTTAACCGGGTAAAAGAGGTGGTTGGTTATTGTGTTAATAACGATATGTACGTACTTCTGAATATCCATTATGATGGTGGTTGGCTTGAGCACAATTGTAAACCGGAAAAAGTGGACTCTGTGAGTGCCAAACAAAAAGCTTATTGGGAGCAAATTGCTACAGCAATGCGCGATTTTGATGAGCATCTGATGTTTGCCAGTGCCAACGAACCGGCTGTTAAAACAGTAGAAGAGATGGAGGCTCTTCATACGTATCATCAAACGTTCATTAATGCAGTCCGCTCTACAGGTGGAAGAAATAGCTACAGGGTGCTTGTAGTTCAGGGGCCAGGTACAAATATTGAAAAAAGTAATGATCTGATGAACATGCCTTCGGATGAGATTGAGGGGCGTTTAATGGCTGAGGTGCATTTTTACAGTCCTTCTCAATTCTGCATATTGACTGAAGACGTAAGTTGGGGTAAAATGGTTTATTACTGGGGTAAAGATTATCATTCTGATATTGAGCCGGAACGCAATGCTACATACGGGGAAGAGGATGAAGTAGATCAGTCGTTTCGTTTGGCAAAAAGCAAGTTTGTAGATAAGGGTATCCCGGTAATTCTGGGAGAGTACGGTACTTACCGGAGGGGGAATAGCGATAATGTTCCCAAAGAACTGGAGAAACACAACAATTCAGTTGATCATTGGATTACTTATGTAACAGGAAAAGCTCTGGAAAATGGTCTGATTCCATTCTGGTGGGACACAGGTGGTTTAATTGATCGATCAGATTATACCGTAAAAGACAAGCGGACGCTTGATGCTATCATGGCTGGAGCAAACCAATAAAAATCAAAATAAAAAATAGTCTTTACATCAACATAATATTGAAAAAGAGTTGAAGTAGTAGAATCTTCAATATGAAGCCCTAAACCGATGAATTTAAGTCTTCAATTTCAAAGCAAAAGATTCTAAAGAATTGCGCTTTTTGAAATGAAATAACATGAATATATAATGAGAACAACAACCTATTCCATTGCCTTTTTTTTGCTTGCAATTTTTTCTATTTTCAATTGCAACGCTACAACCAAACCGAAAATATATCAATTGGAATCGCCTGATAAACAGGTCGTTTTGAGTATACAGGCTGGTGCCGGTTTATTCTGGGCATTGATAAGTGCCGGCGATACTGTATTGGCACCGTCACCGATCTCGCTTCAATTGTCAGACGGTACGGTTTTGGGCCGAAATGTAAAGGTAAAATCAGCCAACCGGAGCTCTGTGAACACCGAATTTAAAGCCATCAACTACCGTAAAGAAATGGTCTCGGATAATTATAATCAGCTCACAATTACCTGTAAAGGCGACTTTGGCATCATTTTCAGAGCTTACAACGATGGTGTGGCCTATCGCTTCTTTTCTTCAAAAGAAGGAGGCATCGTAATTACCAATGAAGAAGCCAATTTTAACTTTAAAACAGATCATAAAGCCTGGGTACCATATGTGCGCGATTTGAGGGAAGGAGACCCATTTGAATCGGCATTCGAAGCGGTGTACGATCCTGTTTCTTTGTCTCAGTTTAGGGCCGATTCGTTGGCGATTCTGCCTCTTTTGGTCGATTTAGGGAACCAGAAAAAAGCCATGCTTATGGAAACTGACCTGGAAGATTATCCCGGGATGTATTACAAAATAAACGACCCTGTAAAATTTGGCGTTCATGGTATTTTCCCAAAATATCCCTTAAAGGAACGCGTAGGTGGTTTTAACAACCTTAATTTTATGGTCGATCAAAGAGCGGATTTTATTGCTAAAACAAATGCTCCCCGCCAGTTTCCATGGAGGATCGTTTTCCTTAGCAATAACGACAAAGAATTGGCCGACAATGATATGGTGCAGCGGCTGGCAGCGCCATCCCGCATTGCCGATGTCTCGTGGATTAAGCCGGGCAAAGTGGCATGGGACTGGTGGAACGACTGGAACATCTCACATGTCGATTTTCGGGCAGGGATAAATACCCCGACTTACAAATATTACATAGACTTCGCTTCTGAATACGGTGTGGAATATGTGGTGCTTGACGAAGGTTGGTACAATGGACACGATGTGATGACCACATCGGATAAGATCGACCTGAAGGAAATTCTGGACTATGCCAAAAACAAGCATGTGGATATTATCCTTTGGGCAGCCTGGCATGAATTTAATGAGGTGAAAGAACAGGCGTTTGCCAAATATTCGGAAATGGGTGTTAGAGGATTTAAGCTTGATTTTTTTGACCGCGACGATCAACCGGCGATGCATTCTTGCTACGAGTTGGCCGAAATGGCCGCCGGCTATAAAATGATCCTCGATTATCACGGCATGAAACCTTCAGGCATACACCGTACATGGCCAAACGTGCTGAATTTTGAGGGGGTTAAAGGCATGGAAAACGTAAAATGGACAACCGACAATGTTCCGCCTTATGATGTGACTCTTCCGTTTATGCGAATGATGACCGGCCCGATGGATTACACCCCTGGTGCCATGCGTAATGTGACAATGGCCAATTTTTACCCTTCCAATTCAATGCCGATGAGCCAGGGAACCCGCGTTCATCAACTGGCTATGTACGTGGTGTTTGAAGCACCATTACAAATGATGGCCGATAATCCGACAGCCTACCGGAAAGAGTCGGAGTGTGCAAGGTTTATTGCCAAAACACCAACTGTATCCGATCAAACCGTTGTATGTGATGCGAAAGTATCTGAATACATCGCTATTGCCCGCCGTAAAGGTGATAACTGGTATGTTGGTGCAATGACCAATTGGAACAGCCGGTCGCTGACTATTGATCTGTCGTTTTTACCTGAAGGAAAATACAATGCCGTAATATTTAGCGACGGGGTGAATGCTGACCGTGATGCCACCGACTACAAACGTGAGATTAAAATGGTTTCCAACATCGATGAAATTGAAATAAATCTGGCACCCGGTGGCGGCTGGGCGGCACGATTTGAAAAATTGTAACATATTACATCCATGAGAAAAATTGTTTTAAGTATTCTGCTTTGTTCATTTGTTGCGGCGGTTTCTGCGCAAATATCCTTGCCAAAAGTATTTGGCGACGGCATGGTACTACAGAGAGATATTAAAATTCCGTTGTGGGGAAAATCAACTCCGGGAGCACTGATAATTGCAGAACTCGGCAATGCCAAAGCGACAACAAAAGCAGATAGCTTCGGGAAATGGATGCTTCGTTTGCCGAAGTTCAAAGCCGGCGGCCCATATACGCTTAAAATTTATGAAAAAGACAAACCAAACGAGGCGATAGTATTGGATGAAATACTTATTGGCGATGTTTGGTTGGCATCCGGGCAATCGAATATGGAATGGCAGGTACAGCAGGCCAAAGATGCAGGCAAGGAAATTGCCAACGCCAATTTTCCGCAGGTACGTTTTCTTGTTGTCGACCACAGTAAAGAAATAAAGCTTCAGCCGGATATTGCATCCGGCAAGTGGGAAGTCTGCGATTCTTCCAGTGTAAAGGAGTTTTCGGCAGTTGCTTACTTTTTTGCCCGCAAAATTCATCAGGATCAAAACGTTCCGGTAGGAATTATTCAAAGTACCTGGGGCGGCACACCGATTGAAGCCTGGACCAGTAGGGAGATGCTGCTAACATCGCCCATTACCAGGGAAAATACACTGGCAACGGATACTCTTACTTTAGATCGCGATGACCTTGTTGCCGACAGTCTGAGTTGGGTGCGTATTTGGGATATTGTATATAACCCGCAAAATAATGCCGACAATATTTTTACTGCAACAGATTATGATGATGCCGACTGGGCAGAAATTGAAATGCCCAATGTGCTGAAAGATTTCGGGATTGGCAGTTATGAGGGCATGGTTTGGCTGCGGAAAATAATATCGTTGCCTGAATCCTTTGCCGGAAAAGATCTGACAGTTAGCCTTGGTCACCCGGAAATGAACTATTCGTTTTATTTTAACGGTAAGGAGATTTGCAAAAACGTTTGGTATTCCGATTCTACTCATTCTTATACTATTCCGGGCAGCCTGGTGCAACAAACTGAAGAAAATACAATTGCAGTGCGAGTTGCCATGCTTTGGGGCGGTGGTGGTTTAAACCCACCGGCTGATGAGCTTTATATTACTGATGGGAATTCCAGCATTTCTTTAGCCGGAAACTGGTTATACAAGAAAGACCTTGAACCTTCTTTCCCGAAAATACTCAACTACCAGTATTATCCTACTGTGCTTTTTAATTCCATGATAAACCCGCTAATTCCTTACGGCATAAAAGGCTACATCTGGTACCAGGGCGAATCGAATGCAGCGGGAGCCTACAATTATCGCGAATTATTTCCCATGTTAATTAAAGACTGGAGGCAGCGTTGGCAGCAGGGAAATCTCCCGTTTTTATTTGTTCAACTGGCTAATTACATGGAACGAAAAACACTGCCTTCAGAAAGTGAGTGGGCTGAACTGAGAGAAGCACAAACACTGACACTAACGCAACCAAATACCGGAATGGCTTGTGCTATCGATCTTGGTGAAGACAATAATATTCACCCGGGAAACAAACAGGAAGTAGGTCGCAGGCTGGCACTAATTGCCAATAAAATGGTGTATAAAAAAGATTGCGTAGCATACGGCCCCATGTTTCATGATTTTCAAAAAGAAGAAGGCCGTATACGCATCCATTTTACCAATGGTGGTTCAGCCCTTTTAACAAAAGATGGAAACAAAGTAACAGGCTTTGCAATTGCCGGCAACGACCGGAAATTCTATTGGGCAAAAGCAGAAATTGATGGAAATGACATCGTTGTGTATTCCGATGAGGTTGCCGAACCGGTTGCGGTGCGCTATGCCTGGGCCGATAATCCAGAATGCAACCTGGTGAATTCAGAGGGATTGCCGGTTGTGCCTTTCAGAACCGACGATTGGAAAGGAATAACCCAAAAATAGAATTGGTGACCAATAAGATAAGTTATCGCATAAATCTGCTATTTAAACGATTAGGGTTTGTGTTAAAATAAACAAATTGAAATTTATATTGAAATGAAAAATAACATGATTCGCCACAAATTGTTTGGAAAACTAATGTTAGCACTGCTTTTGGGGTGCACCATTCTTTCATCATGTGGAAATGATGAGGATATCAAACCTATCCTGGATGTTTCCACAACATCGGTTTCGTTACCGGCTGAGGGGGGAACTTCGAATATAACAGTAACCGGCAACGACCAATGGAGTATTGCCAATTCTGCTTTTTCCTGGTTGGAGTTAAATAAAACAAGTGGTGGTAGCGGCAACACTGAAATTCAGTTGACAGCCGACCTTAATGATACCGGTTCAACACGTTCCGGCGTATTGAAAGTTTCCTCGCAAAACGGGCAGGACAGACGGATTACGGTTTCGCAGGATTCGCAGGATTCCCCGATTGAGCCCGTTGCACAGGATCGCAATTTTTACATTTTCCTTTGTTTCGGACAATCGAATATGCATGGTGCCGCAGCAATTGAAAGCCAGGATTTGACCGTTGACAGCCGTTTCAAGTTGTTTCAGGCATTGGATTGCAGCAATCTGAACAGGGAAAAAGCAACATGGTACACTGCTGTGCCGCCTACTTGTCAATGTGGCTCGGGCCTTTCGCCTGCCGATTATTTCGGACGAACATTGGTTGCCAATTTGCCCGACAGCATTACTGTGGGGATTATCAATGTTTCTGTTGCCGGATGCGACATCAGGCTGTTTGACAAGGATTTGTACATGGATTACGATTCTACATCTACAGACGACTGGTTTACGTCTCAGGTAATTGGCTATGATGGAAATCCCTATCAATATTTAATTAACCAGGCAAAGCTGGCGCAAAAGGATGGTGTTGTTAAAGGTATTCTTTTGCACCAGGGAGAAACAAATACCGGACAGGAGCAGTGGCCGACTTATGTAAAGAAAATTTATACCGACATGTTAACTGACCTTGACTTAGATGCCGGTTCGGTTCCTCTTTTAGCAGGTGAATTATTCTCTGGTGAGGGAAATTGCTGCTCATCAATGAATCCGATAATAGGTACTCTGCCTGATATAATTCCAACCGCACATGTAATTTCTTCCGATGGTTGTACCGGGCAGGATGTTGCACATTTTGATTCAGAAGGATACCGGGAATTAGGTAAACGATACGGTATTGAAATGCTTTCAATATTGGGCGTTGATGTAAATGAATAACAAAAAGAGGTTGAAGTTTTAATTAGAAGTTATGAAAAGAAATTCTGTTTTGTTGTTGTGGATAATAGTGTTGTTTTTAAATCCGTTGTTTAGGGCAAATGCCCAGTATCAAATTCCTGAGAAGTTAAAATGGTGGTACAACGACCGTTTTGGTATGTTTATCCATTTTGGTAGTTATTCGTATTTGGCGCATGGCGAATGGGCATTTAGTATCGAAAACTGGGAAAAAGGCGATTATCAGCAGCAAGTCTCGCCTCATTTTAACCCGTCGGAGTTCGATGCCCGCGAAATTGTTCAACTGGCAAAAGCTGCCGGTATGAAGTACCTTGTTATCACGGCCAAACATCATGAAGGGTTTAGTATGTGGGATACCAAAGTGAAAAGTTTTAAAGATGTTACAGGAGATAAGATGTATAGCTTGCCGAGCTTTACATCATTCGGAGAACGGGATGTGCTAATGGAATTGAAAAGAGCCTGTCATGACAACGGGATTAAATTTTGTCTCTATTATTCAATTCTTGACTGGGGCCATTCTTCGCAGGAGATTAACCACGTGAATGGCTCTACTTTTTCAACCATGAAATCGGATTCGGCACGAACAGCCTACATTCGCGATATGAAAGCGCAGCTCAGGGAGTTGATTGATCGTTATCATCCCGCTTCTCTTTGGTTTGATGGCGACTGGACCTACAATGCCGGAGAACCAAGCCCTGAAAAATGGTGGACAAAAGCCGACGGAATCGATTTGTATAATTACTTAACCGGCCTTGATTCGAATCTGGTAGTTAACGAACGTGTTTGCCGCAGTTTTGGCCTGGGGGATTACGAATGCCCCGAACAGGAAGTACCTGATGTACCGCGGAGCCGCCAGTGGGAGACTTGCCAAACGATGAACCGAACCTGGGGCTACAATAAAAACGATAATGACTATAAATCGACCAAATACCTGGTTAGAGAATTGGTTAAAGTGGTTTCCCGGGATGGAAATTACTTGCTAAACATTGGCCCGAAGGGCGACGGGACAGTACCGGAACAAACGGCCGATACCTTAAAGGCAATCGGAGAATGGATGGATACCTACGGAGAAAGTATTTACGGTACAACACGCAGCCCGTTTGCGGCTGAACCCGAGTGGGGTTTTTATACTAAAAAAGAAGGCAAATTATTTGTCCATGTTTTTTCATGGCCTCAGGAAGGAATGCTTTCGATACCGGCAATTAAAAACTCCATAACAAAAATTTACCTGATGAATGAGCCCGGAAAGGCGCTTGATTATTCCGTTGAAAATGGGAGTATAAGGATTTCGTTACCTGCGAATACCCCGAACGACAACGATTCCGTGGTTATTCTTGAGGTAGCAGGATTGCCGGAAGCTACAGTATTTTAGAGATAATAGAAGCTGGTTCTATTGTTCTGTTGGCTGGATGCCGTCTGGAATTAATTTACAGACTAACCTGTACATTCAGAACAAGAAGAATGAAAATTTAAAGTACTAAATCGATAAGTGAATAAGAATCCCGGCATTACGTCAGTATTCGGAAGAATCATTAAATCACTTCTGTCTTCTGACTTCTGAAGTCGGTCTTGCTGCTTAAAATATAAAAACATGAAAAACGCTAAACTTAAAATTATAGCATCATTGTGTTCTGTGATCTTTTGTACAACATCGCTTTTGGCACAGGAAACGAATTGTTTTTTAGAAGACTTTACGCCTAAAAACGCTACAATCCCAGGCTCGGTGACGGCAAGCAAAACGGTAAATTCGCCAACTGTTACAGTTACTTTATCAGCCGATACACTGGGCAAAATTTCCAACTATGTTTTTGGAAATGCCATAGCTGTTTGGATGGGAAATAACACCGATAATCCTACGTTTGTGGAAAACACCCAACTGTTGAATCCTTCTTTAATACGGTTTCCGGGAGGAAGTTGGTCCAATATCTTTTTCTGGAATGGTGCTCCTTCCGATGTCCCGGATTCTGCTTATGATTCATCGGGAGAAAGAGTAAAGTTTTACGCCATTTCAGGAAAAAATGACTGGCCTACCACAACCGGGAACTATTATAAATTACGTGAGCAAACCGGCTCGCAGGGGCTCATTACTATCAACTATGGTTATGCCCGTTACGGATTGAGCGATAATCCGGTAGCGCAGGCTGCCCATCTGGCCGCTCAGTGGGTACGTTACGATAACGGAAGGACGAAATTTTGGGAAATTGGAAACGAAAATGCCGGTCCATGGGAAGCCGGTTGGAAGATCGATACCCGTACCAATAAGGATGGGCAGCCCGAAATTATAACAGGTCAGCTTTACGGACAGCATTTCAGGGTTTTTGCCGATTCGATGAGAGCCGCTGCTGCTGACGTGGGTGCCAAAATATATATTGGGGCACAAGTATTGCATTATGATGGTACGACGAGTTGGAATTCTGTGGACAGAATCTGGAATGAAGGGGTGTTTAGCGAAATTGGCGATGGCGCCGATTTCTATGTAATGCACAATTATTTTGGAACGGATGCTAACGCGGAAAATTTGTTGTCAGTCGCGGCTACTGAGCCCAAGAAAAACATCAGCTTTATTCAGCAGGATATTGCTGATAAAAACGCTTCTCCTAAACCTGTAGCTATCACAGAGTATAATGTGAATTATAATTCTGCCAATGAGTCGATGGGAAAATCGTACATAAATGGAATGCAGGCTACCATTCTCTATAATGAATTGATTAAGAATAATTTTGGGTTGGGTGCCAGGTGGCTACTCGCCTCAGGCGAAGATGGTATGTTTTATCAGGGCGATGATGTAAGTTTAAGGTGGCAGCCACGGCCTGATTTCTATTATGCGTATTATACCCAAAAATTTACCGGCGATCATGTAATTAATGCCACATCAGATAACACCACAATTTTGGCCTATGCCTCTAAATTTGCTTCTGGCGAAACCGGGATTGTACTTGTAAATAAAGGGAAAACTGCACAAGTTGTAAAAATAGATCCACTGAAGATTGGTGTCGGAGATCAGTATTATAATTACTCATTAACCGGAGGTACTGATAATGGCGATTTTTCGATGTATGTAACCGTCAATGAGGAGCGACCAACGGGGACACAATGGGGACCTCGTGAGACACTTGAGACTATTCCTGCAAACGCTTTTTCAATAGGTAGTTCTATAAAACTAGAGGTTCCCGCGCGCTCGGTTCAGTTTATTATGATTGAAGCAGGTGACAATCTGCTATACCCAACATCGGTTGCAAGTGAGCTGAAAAACGGATCGGATCTGACGAATTTTCCCAATCCATTCACCGATATTACAACCATACAATTCCGAACTTCATTAAATGCGTTGGTAGTGTTGGATGTTTTTGATTATTCAGGAAATAAGATTTCAAATCTGATCAACAAGAAATTGCCTTCAGGAACCCATCACGTTGATTTTGATGGAAGCTTATTGCCCGCCGGACTGTACTTCTACCAACTAAAGGTTGGAAACAGTGCAACAACACAAAAAATGATTCTTAGAAAATGAGTTGTCAACAACAAGTATAAAATTGATCATGAAAATAAAACGATTACTATTATTTATGTTCCTGCTCACTACGGCAGCAGGGAGCGTTATCGGCCAGAAAACCTATAAAAATCCGGTAATTACCGGTATGAACCCTGATCCAAGCATTTGCAGGGTAGGCGATGACTTTTATCTGGTAACCTCAACCTTTGAGTTTTATCCCGGATTGCCCATTTATCACAGCAAAGATCTGGTTAACTGGAAGATGATCGGCTATGCCTTAGATCGGCCGGCTAGTTGTCCGATGGAAGGGGCTGGTTCATCGGGCGGTAATTATGCGCCCGCACTTCGCTATCACAATGGCACTTTCTACATTTCGTGCACCAATTATGGTGGCAAAGGTTCACAAGGCGTGTTTTACGTAACAGCTACAAACCCGGCAGGTCCCTGGTCCGATCCGGTTTGGATAGGCAATTGGTATGTTGATCCGTCAATGATGTTTGCCAACGACAGTATGTATTGGGTAAGCCCTGGTAATGATGGAAATTTTATGGTCGGGACTTTTGATCCTGTTCAGAAAAAATTTATTAAACCATTACAAGTCGTAGCAACAGGACAGGGTGGTTCGTCGCCTGAGGGGCCGCACATGTATAAAATTGGTGAATATTATTACCTGATGTCGGCCGAAGGTGGTACGGGTTACGAGCACCGTGAAGTGATTCAGCGAAGCAAATCACCCTACGGGCCTTTCGAGCCCAGTCCATACAATCCGGTAATTTCTAATATGAATAATCCCGAAAGTCCATTCCAGGCCATTGGCCATGCCGATTTGGTGCAATTACAAGACGGTTCCTGGTGGCTGGTTTGTTTGGGAATCAGGCCAAAAGGTGGAAGGTATCAACATTTAGGTCGTGAAACTTATTTGGCACCGGTAAAATGGACAGACGATGGCTGGCCCATTGGTGGCGACAACGGCGTAATGCTGGAAGAATTTCCTGTACCGAATCTTCCGGAACATAAGTGGGAGAAAGAACCGATTCGCGATGATTTCAGCAGCCCAACGCTTGGTTTGCAATGGAATTTCCTTCGTAATCCTTACGAGGCCGATTGGTCGTTGACTGAGAAACCCGGCTATTTGAGACTAAACGGTTCAAAAGTGAGCTTGAACGAGAAAGATTCACCTGCTTTTGTTGGGCGCAGACAGCCCAACTTCAATATGGTGGCTTCGGCGAAAGTGAGTTTTGTCCCTGTGGCCGATAATGAAGAAGCAGGTTTGGTGGTACGTGGCAACGATGCCAATCATTTCTGCCTGGTCATTACCCAACGCGAAGGGAAACGGGTGGTGCTTTTCAAAACGTATCTTCAGGATAAAGTTGAAAGCGAAGAATTTAAAGAAATATCAAAAGATGATGTTATTCTGAAAATTAGTGCAGCCGAATTGGAATACAAATTTTGGGTACACCCCAAAGGCAAAGAAGCGATATTACTTGGAACGGCTGCCACAAAGGAATTATCGAATGAAAAAATTCACGGATTCATTGGTGTTTTTATCGGAATGTATGCATCGGGTAATGGAAGTGCCAACACCAATCCTGCCGATTTTGATTGGTTTGATTATGAAGCGAATCCGAAAAATAGGTACTCTGCTTTTGAGAAATAATTTCTACGAATTACAAACTTGAAAATAAGACAAATTTTAAGTAATTATATTGATAATTAGGTGTAAGCAAACAAAGAAAGGTCATTGTTAGGGAGAAAAAATTTAATGAATGGCCTCCTCGTTACTAAAAAAAAGACTATGAGATTTAGAACAAACCTTTTACTTTCCATCGCTGCATTATTGTTTTTTGTATTGGCGGGAAGTGCACAGCAATTGTATGTTGGAGCTAATTATCATCCGCATGATGATAAAAACATGGAGAAAATCAAATCTGATATCCAGCTGATGAAAGATGCCGGTTTTACTTGTGTGCGACTCGGACACCTGGCCTGGGATAGCTACGAACCTTCCGAAGGCAAGTTTGATTTTGAATGGTTTGACCAGGTGATGGACATGATGGATGAGGCGGGGATAAAAGTGATTCTCGATATCGCCATTCGACCGGCGCCAATTTGGTTGCACCAAAAATTCCCATCGATTGATGTAGTTGATGAAAATGGTGATGTACATTATCCCAATCATCGTTATATGGAAGATGTGGGCGACCCAAACTACCAAAAATATGCCTTGCGGTATACCGATGTGCTTACGAAACACTACGCCAATCATCCGGCTTTGCTGGCTTTTGGAATTGACAACGAATCGGGAGACGGAAAAATTTCGTATTCCGAAACGGTGCGGAAACGTTTTATCGACTGGCTTAAAATCAGGTATTCAACCATCGATAATCTTAACAAAGCCTGGGCTGGTCAACGGTGGTCGCGGAGGCTTAACCAGTGGGAAGAAATTGGCTTTCCGGTAGCCACTCATTTGACCGATGTTCCTGAAAAAATGCTCGATTTCAGACGTTTCATTTCAGACGAGATAAACGGCATCCTGTTTAAAGTACTCGATGTTGTGAACACGAACGCCCCGAATGCCCTGACTAATACCAATGCCTGGTATTATAGCCCTTCGAAGTATTTTGATTATTCCGAGATTGCCTATTCCGGAAAAATGACACGCCACGGTTGCGGTTTTTATCCGGGCAATTCGCTTGTAACCAATTGGGGAGTTATGAACGCCTTGTTTGGGATTTCCCGTATCCGGTTTGAAAGCACAAAACCATTCTGGTGCAGTGAATTCACCACTATGACGGCTGTCCCGAATTCGATACGAAAATCGGCTTACGCCACCCTGATGTATGGCAACCAAATGGTTTGCGGCTGGACCTGGCAAAGCATGTGGGCAGGTGAAGAGCAATACCTCGAAGGGATGATCGACTGGGATGGAATACCCAATCGCAAGTACAATGAGTACAAGCAGATTGCCACTGAATTTAAAAAGATTGAAAATTATTTTCCGTATAAACTAAAGGCCGATGTAGGCTTGGCCTATTCATTTCCAAGTCAAATTGCAAGCAATACTTTTCCGGTGTCACACGATAATCAGATACAGGCATGTTGGGGTATGTTTTACTGGCGCAATATGGATTGTAAAATGCTTGAAATAAGCCAAAGTAAACTCAATTACAAGCTTTTGTTTGTGCCCGGTGTAACGGTGATGGATTCAATATCTGCCCAAAAAATACGTGACTATGTCAATGGTGGGGGAACTGTGATTATGACCGAGAACTCAGCTATGGTTGATACCACCGGTCAGGTTTTTAGAACCACACTTCCCGGAATGTTGAGCGATGTATTTGGCATCAGAGTGGCAAGCTTTGAAGAAACTGAGTCCATGAACGAGATTTCGCGGAAAGGCTACAAAGGCAAAAGGCTTGAATTCAGCTATAAGGGAAAAGCAATTGATACTGAATCATCAAGGTTTGATATCATTCAACCTAAGAGTGCAAAAGTAATCGGTACGCTTACCAGTTTGGACAAGGATTATCCAATAATGACCATCAACAACTACGGTAAAGGTCGTGCAATTTATGTTGGATTGCCAGCCAACGGCAACGTGCTGGGCGGAATAGTGGATGATCTGATCAAAGAACTGGGCATCAAAAAAGGCCCTGATGTGCCTTCAGGTGTAATGGCCAGGCAAATCGACGATAGGCATTTCCTATACTTGAATGTGAGTGGAGAACCCAAGGAAATTAAAATGAATGGCAAATCGAAGAGCATTCTCTTTGATAAAGAGTACACGGGTAACTTTACCATTGCTCCGTACGAACCTGAATTTATTGAAATAAACTAATTGATTGGTTGGAATGAAATCACAAACTCTTACTATAAAAACTATATTTTTTGCCGCTATTTGTGTCTTTTGTTATTCTTCTTTATTGGCACAGGAGACTTATGTTTCCCCTGTAGATGAAAGTAAAAAACCTGTTGAGCGAGGCAAGTTTGAACCTACCTGGGAGTCGCCTAGTCAATACGAGGTTTCCGAGTGGTTCCACAACGCCACGTTTGGCATTTGGGCGTATTGGGGGCCTCAGTGTCAGCCGGAACGTGGCGATTGGTATGCTCGCGGTATGTATGATGAAGGCTCAGACTACTACAAGTGGCATGTTGAACATTACGGACATCCTTCGGAAGTGGGTTTTAAAGATGTTATACACGACTGGAAAGCCGAGAACTGGAACCCTGAGAAATTAGTTGCCTTGTATAAGCGTACCGGTGCCCAATACTTTTTTGCTATGGCTAACCATCACGATAACCTTGATTTGTGGGACAGCAAGTACCAGGAATGGAATTCGGTACGTGTGGGACCAAAAAAAGATATAATGACGGGATGGGCCAAAGCTGCCAAGAAATACCAACTTCCTTTCGGTATCAGTGTGCATGCATCCCATGCATGGACTTTTTACGAAACTGCCCAGGGAGCCGATACGACCGGGCAGTACAAAGGGGTATCTTATGATGGTAAGTTAACCAAAGCAGATGGAAAAGGTACCTGGTGGGAAGGACTCGACCCTCAGGAACTGTATGCCCAAAACCACGAGATGAGTAAAGGCTGGGGCTGGGAATGGCAGAAAGGTGTTATTACTCCGCCTTCAAAGGAATACTGCCAGAATTTCTACAATCGCACGATGGATTTGATTAACAAGTATAATCCGGACCTGATTTATTTTGATGACACCGCTCTTCCTCTTTATCCTGTTAGCGATGCAGGCTTGAAGCTGGCGGCGCATTATTACAACCACAACATGGCAACTCATAATGGCAAACTGGAGGCCGTTTTGTTCGGGAAGATTTTGACTGACGAACAGAAAAAGTGCATGGTATGGGATGTTGAGCGTGGTGCCCCCGATAAAGGGCAGGATTTGGCCTGGCAAACCTGCACCTGTATTGGCGATTGGCATTACAGCCGCTGGCGCTACGATGACGATGCCTATAAATCGGCTGCAACTGTTGTCCGCACACTGGTGGACATCGTTAGTAAAAACGGTAACTTGTTACTGAATATACCGGTTCGCGGCGATGGTTCTATTGACAGCAGAGAAGTAGCCGTTCTTGAAGGAATTGCTGCCTGGATGGAAGTGAACAAGGAGAGTATTTTTGATACCCGTCCGTGGATTGTGTTTGGTGAGGGGCCGTCTGTTGAAGAGGTTAACCCTATGAAGGAACAGGGATTCAACGAGGGTAAAGTTCAGATGACTGCTAAGGACATCCGCTTTAATCAAAAAGGTGACATTCTTTACGCGACGATACTTGGAGTTCCCTCAGAAACAATAACTATAAAATCATTAGCGCTTGCTAATTGCGATTTGAAAATCAAAAAAATAGAAATGCTGGGAAGCAATGAAAAACTAAAGTGGAATCAAAACTCAGAATCGCTGGTTATCGAAAAATCAAAAACAATTCCTAATGACATCGCTGTTGTCTTCAAAATTTTTAGTGAATAACACAAATCGTTTAGTTGCCGGTGATTTAAGTGCTGTAAAAAGCACCCGGTAATTGTTCGACCAGATGTGCAGGGTAGCATAGCATAGCAAAACTGTGGTCGATAGGGATGTGAACTAAAAAAAATACAGTTAATAAAAAAAACAAAATATGAAAATTAGTTTATTGGTTATCAGTTCTCTATTTGTAGTGAACGTATTTGCACAGAATACAATTGTGTTAAACGTGGATTCTGTAGGCCCTAAAATCAACAAGGAAATTTATGGGCACTTCTCTGAACATTTAGGAACTTGTATTTATGAAGGAATTTATGTTGGAAAAGATTCTGAAATACCTAACATTAATGGGTACAGAAAAGATGTTGTTGAAGCTTTAAAAGAAATGAAAGTACCTGTTTTAAGGTGGCCCGGAGGTTGTTTTGCAGATACTTATCATTGGAAAGATGGCGTAGGGCCACAGGAAGATCGCCCCTCAATTGTGAATGTTTTCTGGGGTGGGGTAACAGAAGACAATAGTTTCGGAACTCATGAATTTTTAGATTTTTGTGAATTGATTGGTACCGAGCCTTATTTGAGTATAAATGTTGGATCCGGTTCTGTTCAGGAAGCCATGGAGTGGGTAGAGTACGTTACCTCAAGTGATGAAAGTCCGATGACAGAACTGCGCAAAGAGAATGGACGAGAAGATCCCTGGGATGTGAAGTTTTGGGGGATCGGCAACGAAACATGGGGCTGTGGCGGAGAAATGTCGCCTGGTTATTACGCCGATCTTTTCAGAAATTATTCCGCCTATATCAGGGGTAATGGTTATCAGAAGGTGATATGCGGCCCTTCGGCCGACGATACACACTGGACCGAGACTATTATGTCTAAACTGCAAGGAAAACTCAATCTTACACAAGGTGTTTCTATGCATTATTATACGTTGCCTACCGGTAACTGGGGGAGCAAGGGATCATCAATAGATTTTGAAGAAGATATGTATTTCTCAACATTGCATGGAACCATGAAAATTGAGGATTATATTAGTCAACATCTTGCAGTAATGCGTAAATACGACAAAGAAGGCAAAGTTAAACTAATTGTTGATGAATGGGGAACATGGTATGATCAATTGCCCGGAACAAAAGGCGGTTTTTTGCAACAGCAAAATACGGTTCGCGATGCATTGGTTGCAGGTATTAACCTGAACATATTTAATAATCATGCTGATATGATAAGCATGGCTAATATCGCACAAATCGTAAATGTATTGCAGTCACCTATTCTTACAAAGGGTAAGGAAATGGTTAAAACGCCTACTTATTACATATTTAAAATGTATAATGTGCATCAGGATGCCAACCTTGTTCCTATAGAGTTACAAACAGAAAACTATTCATTTGAAGGAGAATCAATACCGGCCATAACAGCCTCTGCTTCTGAAAAAGACGGTGTGGTTAGCGTTACAATTACCAATGCCAATCCGAATAAAACAGTTACTATTAATTGTTCGTTGAATAAAGATCTAAAGGTTGCAGATGCAAAAATTCTGACAAGTAATAGTTATACTGATTATAACGATTTTGGTAAAGAAGAAAAAGTGAGCTTATCGGATTTTTCGACGGCAGAAGTTCGAGATAAACAACTAAACATTAGTATTCCTGCACATTCTGTATTGTTGCTTCAGTTGCAGTAGGAATTTTAATCTCATTCAAAATCTTTATCCTAAGGCAATAAAATAAATATTTGAATGGGTAAAAATGAGTAGCTGTTATGCAGAAGTGGCTGTGATTACTGAATAAATCAATATTAAATCAACACAATGAATAAGATAGAAATAACTTATATTTTGATTTGCCTTTTGGCAATCACATCCTGCAAAAACAATCAAACGGTAGATGATGCCAGAATTCCCTTCGATTTTGATTGGAAATTTGCACTGAACGAACAGCCGGGGGCTGAACAGCCCGGTTTCGACGATTCGGGCTGGCACGTACTTGATGTGCCACATGATTTTAGCATCGAATATCCCTTCGACTCGGCATACACCTCCGGTGCCGGTGGCGGTTACGCATATAGCGGAATTGGCTGGTACCGGAAACAGTTTGTAACGGAAAAGGTGTATGCTGACAAGAAATTATGGATTTTGTTCGACGGTGTTTACCGCAACAGCGAGGTATGGATTAACGGCCATTATCTTGGAATTCGTCCTTATGGCTATTCGTCGTTTTATTACGAATTGACACCTTATTTAAACCCGGTTGGCGAAAACAACCTGATTGCGGTTAAAGTAAATACTTCGGAACAGCCAAATTCGCGTTGGTACACGGGCTCGGGCATTTTCCGCCATGTTTGGCTCATTGCAAAAAATAAGCTACACATCAACCAATGGGGTGTGTTTGCTAACACTGTGGAAGTAAACAAAAGCGCTGCCAGTATAGATGTTTCGGTGGAAGTAAATAACGACAACGATACCGATCAGCCTTGCACCGTGTTGACCCGGTTCATTGATTCGGAAGATAAAGAAGTTGCCAAATCGGAAACCGGTGTTGATGTTAAAGCGGGTCAGCAGCAGAAGTTAGCACAAAACATTCGTATCGACAGCCCTGAATTGTGGTCCATCGAAGCACCCAACTTGTACCGCCTGCAAGTTGAAGTATGGAGCGGCGATGAGGTGGTGGATAGTTATACAACGGCTTTTGGTGTCCGTACTTTCCAGTTCGATCCCAATAAAGGATTTTCGCTCAATGGTAAGCATGTAAAACTCAAAGGGGTGAACAACCATCACGATGGCGGACCGCTTGGGGCCGCAGTGTTCAATCAAACCCACAAGCGACAACTTTCAATTTTGAAAGAAATGGGATGCAATGCGTTAAGAATGAGTCATAATCCGCCATCGCCGGAACTGCTTGCTTATGCCGACAGCCTGGGATTTGTGGTTATTGACGAGATTTTCGACGAATGGATGGATGGAAAAACTTTCCATGGTTACGCCCCTCATTTTGAAGAATGGTACCAGCGCGACGTGGAAAACTGGATCCGGCGCGACCGAAACCATCCTTCGGTAATTGCGTGGAGCATAGGCAACGAATTGCGCGAACAATACAACAAGGACAGTGCGCAGAAAATTATCCCCATGCTGCTGGATGCAGCCAAAAAACACGACAATACGCGGCCTTTTACCCTGGCCTGTAACGAAATTGTAAACTTCAACTCTTTTGGCGTGCTTAATTTGCTCGATATTGTAGGATACAACTACCAGGAAGCTTTTTATAAGGAAGACCACGAAAAATATCCTAACCGGGTGATTTATGGTTCCGAAACGGTGATGTACCCGTATCACGATCACAAAGCGTGGCAAATGCGCTCATACCAGCAATGGCTCGATGGCCAGTTAGAAGATTATGTGGCAGGCGAGTTCTTGTGGACCGGTTTTGACTATCTTGGCGAAGCAGGCATCGGGCATGTTGGTACCGGCTTTGAATTTTGGAAAACATGGCCCAACTGGCCTTGGCGTGGTGCCGATTGTGGTGTGATAGACATGTGTGGCAATCCAAAACCCGGCTATTGGTTCCGCAAGTCGTTATGGAACGATGAGCCCATGGTTTACATTGCTGTTCAAACCGATAAATCGGCACGTAACAGAAATAGGTCTTCGTTTTGGAACTGGCCTAAGGTTGAAGCGCATTGGAACCACGAAACCATTGGCGACACGCTGGCCATTCACGTTTATACCAACGTGCCTGATGTGGAATTAAAATTAAACGGAAAATCGTTGGGCTCCCGTAAATGGGATCTAAATAACGAAGCTTTTTTGTTTTTTGAAGTGCCATACGAACCGGGGATATTAGAGGCTGTAGGAAAAACAGAAGACGGCAAAACCGTTACCTGTGTCGCACAAACAGCCGGCGAACCTGCGAAGATAGTGCTCACTCCCGACCGTCAGATCATAAAAGCAAACAGGCAGGACTTAAGCTATGTAACGGTTCAATTGCTTGATGCCAATAACGTGCCTGTTCCGTTTGCCGACAACCTGATTGAATTTGAAGTGAGCGGTGCCGGAAAACTTCTGGCCGTAGGCAATGGCAGCCAGAAAAGTCATACCCCGTTTAAAGGCAGAGAAATGGAAGCTTATCAGGGAAAATGCCTGGCTGTAATACAATCAACCTCTGGGAAAGGAGAAATAAAAATAACAGCCCAAAGTGGTTCGCTTCCGGTGACATCAGCTATTCTGACAGCAAAATAATTCGGGCAAGCAGGCTTATTATAGGTTTGCGTTTGATAAATTAGTACCATTTCGTTTAATACTTAAGAAACAGAGCAGTTATCATCCAATAAAAACTGAATAAATGAATAAACTTAAAAGAACTTTAAGAGCAGTTAGCCTGTTGGCTACAGCTTGCACCTTAATTAATTGCAGTTCGAAACAAACCAAACAGGAGGTGAATGTTTACGAGCCAACCTGGGAATCGTTAGCCCAACACAACAGTCAACCCGAATGGTTTAAAGATGCCAAACTCGGGATTTATTTCCACTGGGGAATTTATTCCGTACCTGCTTTCAGTTCCGAATGGTATCCTGCATGGATGTACTATACCAAGCTTGAAAAAGAACATTGGGGAGCGGAAATTCGCGATTACCATGTGAAAAACTACGGAGCTGATTTTGATTATCATGATTTTATCCCTTTGTTTAAGGCCGAACATTTTAATGCCGCGGAGTGGGCCGACCTGTTTCAAAATGCCGGAGCCAAATTTGCCGGCCTGGCTGCGCAACATCACGATGGTTTTGCCATGTGGGATAGTGAAATAAATCCGTGGAATGCTGCAGATATGGGGCCTGAAAAGGACATTGCCGGAGAGCTGTTATCGGAGCTTAAAAAGCGCGATATGAAAACCATAGCAACCTTCCATCATGCGCGAAACCTGCAACGTTATGCCAACGACAGTGTCCATTGGGCCAATAGCGGTCAGGTTGGTTTTGATAGTCATTTCGCCTACGACCCCAATGGAATTACAAGTACCAAAGATGAAAAGCTTAAATACCTGTACGGCAACATTCCCGTTAATGAGTTTCACGACCGTTGGTTGGGACAGGTAAATGAAGTAGTTGATAAATATGCCCCGGATATGATTTGGTTTGATTCGTGGCTGGATATGGTTCCTGAAGAATACCGGCAAAAAATGGTGGCCCATCATTACAATACAGCCTTAAAACGCGGCCAGGAACCGATAACTTTTTATAAACAGGAAGACTTACCTGATAGTGTGGCTCTTCTTGACATTGAGCAGGGCGGGAAAACAGAAATTTCGGAAAAATACTGGCTAACCGATATAACCATTAGTGATGGTAGTTGGTGCTACACCAATGGCCTGAAATACAAAAAAGCCGATTTAATAATACGTAATATGATTGACGTGTGGAGTAAAAAAGGCGTGGTACTGTTAAATGTATCTCCAATGGCCAATGGCATCATCCCGCAAGAACAGCAAGACGTTTTACTTACAATTGGTGAATGGATTAAGAAACACAAGGAAGCGGTGTACAATACGCGTGTACATTCTGTTTTTGGCTACGGAATTGCTGAATTTGAGAAAGGTCATTTTGGCGGACAATCAGCTACCATGAAATACACAAAAGACGATGTTCGTTTTGCCAAATCGAAAGATGGAAATACCCTGTATGTTTATTTATTGGGTTTGCCCGACTCTGGCAAAGAAATCGGGTTGGAGCATGTATTCGAGACAAATCCGGGGCAGAATATCAAACGAGTTAGCGTGGTTGGAAGTGGCGAAGAGTTAAAATGGTCGGCCAGCGAAAATAAATTGACGCTTACAACACCCAGTGCTGAAGCTATGGATGAAATTGCGACCGTTTTTAAAGTTGAGTTTATATAGGATTAAACAGTTACTTCCCTGAACTACCTGGCAAATTATAAGGGAAACAATATTTTAAAATAAAGGAATACATGAAGACAGAAGTAAAAGAATGGATGTTAGTCTTTTTGATTTTTATTTTTTTCGCAGGCAGTGCAAATGCCCAAACGGCCATGATTAATGTTCAGGCAAGAAAAACGACAAGTTTAAATGGCAAATGGACAGTCATTATCGACCCAATAGGGGTTGGCGAAGGGAAACAGGTATGGCAGGAAAAGAAGCCACAAAAGAAGACAGATTTTGTGGAATATTCATTTGAAGGGGGCCCAGAGTTGCAGGTGCCGGGCGATTTTAACTCGCAATTATGCGAGCTGACTTATTTTGAAGGAACGGTTTGGTACAAAAAACAATTTAACTATTCCGTGAAGGCAGACAAGCGATTGTTTTTGCATTTCGGGGCGGTATATTATTTGGCCGATGTGTACCTTAACGGCGAAAAGCTGGGAAGCCACGAAGGCGGTTTTACCCCTTTTCAGTTTGAAATTACAGGTAAAGTAAAGGATGGTAGCAACACCATTGTTGTAAAGGTTGACAACAAGCGTTTGGGCAACGGTTTGCCCGGTACCGGTTACGACTGGTTCAATTATGGTGGAATTACCCGCGATGTGGATTTAATCGAAACCAACGAAACTTTTGTTGAAGATTACTTCATTCAGCTCAAGAAGGGGAGCTTAAACACCGTTTCTGGCTGGGTAAAACTGAACGGGAACAAGCTTAAACAGGATATTGTGGTTAAAATTCCTGAACAGAATCTGGAATATCGTACAAAAACCGATAAAGAAGGTTGGGCAAAGCTTGAGTTTAACTCGGCTTTTAAACTTTGGTCGCCCGAAAACCCGAAGCTTTACAAGGTAATGGTTGAAAGTGAAACCGATACCCTTGCCGACGATATTGGTTTCAGGAGCGTTGAAGTACTGGGAAACAAAGTACTGTTGAATAACAAAGAAATTTTTCTGAAAGCAGTAAATATTCACGAAGAAAACCCATCAAAAGCTGCGAGGGCTTATACTGCTGAGGATGCCGGGAAATTATTGAACGCTGCAAAAGAATTAGGGTGTAACCTGGTGAGATTAGTCCATTATCCTCACAGTGAAAACATGGTTAAACAAGCAGAGCGAATGGGAATCATGGTCTGGGATGAGTTGCCGGTGTATCAGCATATTCAGTTTTCCGATAGCCTTGTTCCTCAAAAACTGGAGACCATGTTAAACGAGATGATTCGTCGCGACAAAAATCACTGTGGAGTTGCCATTTGGTGTCTTTCGAACGAAACCTATCCCGGAACACCAAACCGCAACGAGGCGCTTATTGAGCTAACTCAAAAGTGCAGGGCTTTGGATTCAACCCGGTTGATTGTACACGTGATAAATACTCACGGATACAACAACAATACCTTTAAGGTGTGGGATCCACTTTACAACTATTCCGAACTGATAGCCATTAATGAGTATGTTGGTTGGTACAAACCTTGGCAAGGCAAACCATCGGAAACAAAATGGAATGTAGCTTTCCCCGACAAACCTGTATTTATTTCCGAGTTTGGCGGCGAAGCTTTGTTTGGTAGCACTGGTGGCCCAATCGATGAGGCAGCGTACTGGACAGAAGCCTATCAGGAGAAAATCTACAAGGATCAGACTGAAATGTTCGGCATTGTTCCCAATCTGTGCGGGGTGTGCCCGTGGCTGTTGTTCGACTACCGGTCGTTAAGCCGGATGAACCAGGTTTACCAAAATGGCTACAACCGGAAAGGCTTGATATCCGAAAATGGAGAGAAAAAGAAAGCGTGGTATATTATGAACGAATACTATAAAAGAAAATAAGAATGTTAGATTTTAAAAAATTAGTTGTGGCATTTGTTGGCCTGGTAGCCACAATCGGGAGTCTTTCAGCCCAAAACAAAGTTATTGACCTTTGGAATGGGAAAGTTCCCGGAGCAATCAAGAGTGAAGAATTCAAACAGAATGTCGATACAACGGCAGGCTGGGTCGATAAACATTCCATTGTCAGTCCCGACCTCTATTTTTACCCTGCTTCGGAGGAAAAGGCAACGGGTACGGCAGTTGTTATTTGTCCGGGAGGCGGGTATTCAGGACTTGCCATCCGGCATGAAGGGCTGCAGATGGCCCAATGGTTCAACAGCTTGGGTATAACCGCTTTCGTGTTGACTTACCGTCAGCCTGACGATGTCATCATGGAAAACAAATCGATTGGCCCCCTGCAAGACGGGCAGAGAGCGATTCGGTTCGTCAGGCGCCATGCCAAAGAATGGGGAATTAATCCTGATAAGATCGGCATCATGGGATTTTCTGCGGGGGGACACGTAGCATCCACAATTTCAACCCATTATAATGAGAAAGTGTATGAACCCGAAGATTCGATCAGCGCCCGGCCCGACTTCTCCTTGCTTATTTATCCGGTAATCTCGATGGATTCGACAATTACCCATTGGGGCTCACGCCTGAATTTGCTTGGCAACAATTCTACGCCGGAACAGGTGAAGCATTTTTCCAATGAGTACCAGGTAAATGAGCAAACTCCACCGGCATTTTTGGTGCATTCATTCGACGATGATGTCGTTCCGGTGCAGAACAGTATCGATTATGCATTAGCGCTGAAAAAACATGATGTACCCTGCGAACTTCATATTTATGAATCGGGCGGACATGGATATGGCATGAGCCATCCGGCAAATACAGAAGGCACATGGACTGAAGCCTGTCGTAAATGGCTTGAAGCAAATGGTTTTTGATGGCATTCGGGCTTGTTTTGCTAATTATTTCGCGTTGATTGTCAGAATTTAGGATTTTATTGGCTTTCACAGGAGAGGGATATGATAACGTTCAATATTTTAGTTCGTTTCTCATACCCCTCTCCGGGCTATGGTTTTTGTTGCCTGCAAAATGCGGATATTAATGCCAATGTCCTTGATTATGGCCGTATTCCTCCAGAAATATTACAGACTATTAATCGGATGATAATTATTTAAAACCATTTCTGTTCAGTAATAACTACATTGTAATACACTCTTCGACACATAAAGACCCCTTCGCTTGCTGTCTTTTGCTGAAATTAGAGCTGTTAAATTTAAACCAATAGAACTTCTAATGAAAAACAAAAGAATACTTGTATATGTCTTTTCCGTATGGTTATTTGCAGCGTGCTCTCAGCCACAATATATAATAACAGATGACGGTATAATTTTAAATCTGGAACAAACCAGAAAAACTAAAGCGAACAAGTTACGCATACAGGTGCTGAGCGATGAATTGATTCACGTGTCAGCAACCCCCGATGACGAATTCCCGACGGATTCAAGCCTTATTATCATTCCTTGTATTCAAACGGTACCTTATCAGGTTGAAGATGGGAAAGACTCAATTGTGTTGAGCACTTCCCGATTGATTGTTGCCGTTTCGAAATCGGACGGAGGTGTGAAATTTAAAAACAAAAATGGAGTGGTAATCCTGGCTGAGAAGTCAGGAGGAGGCAAAACGTTCACTCCTATTGAAGTAGAAGGTACAAACGCCTATTCGGTTCGGCAATTGTTCGATTCGCCTGTCGATGAGGCATTCTACGGATTGGGACAACATCAGTCGGACGAGTTCAACTATAAAGGAAAAAGCGAAGAATTATTTCAATACAATACTAAAGTTTCGGTGCCCTTTATTGTTTCCAACAAAAACTATGGGCTTTTGTGGGACAGCTATTCATTAAGCCGCTTTGGCGACAGTCGTGACTACCAGCAGCTAAACAGGGTTTTTAAATTGTATGATAAAAATAGTCAGCCAGGCAGCTTGACCGGAACTTATCTGCCTTTTAATAATGAATTACAGCGATTGGAACGCAAAGAAGATTCGCTGTATTTTGAAGATGTAAAAACCATTAAGAATCTTCCTGAAAATTTTCCGTTGAAAGGGGCCAATGTAACTTATGAAGGAGAGATTGAAGCGCCACAAAGCGGAACCTACCGTTTTATCCTGTATTACGCCGGATATGTGAAAGTGTACGTGAATAATGAATTGGTAGTGCCGGAACGTTGGAGGACTGCCTGGAACCCTAATAGTTACAAATTTGAGTTTGAGCTTGAGGCCGGGAAACGTGTGCCGCTGCGTGTTGAGTGGAAGCCTGACGGCGGAAGATCGTACTTCGGCCTGCGTGTTCAAACGCCTCTTCCTGAGGAGGAACAGAGCAGTCAGGTCTGGTGGAGCGAAATGAATAAAGAACTGAATTACTATTTTGTGTACGGCAGTTCGATGGATGAAATCATCAAAGGGTACCGGAAACTCACCGGAAAATCGCAAATCATGCCTAAATGGGCTATGGGCTTTTGGCAAAGCCGGGAACGGTATAAAACACAGGATGAAATACTTTCAACACTAAAAGAATTCAGAGAGCGGAAAATTCCTATCGACAACATTGTTTTGGATTGGAATTACTGGCGAGAAAGCGAATGGGGCAGCCATGAGTTTGACGAGAAACGTTTCCCCGACCCCAAAGCAATGGTCGATTCCATTCATAGCATGAACGGGCGGATGATGATTTCGGTGTGGCCAAAGTTTTATGCTACGACCGAACATTTCAAGGAATTTGATGAAAAAGGATGGATGTACCGGCAAGCAGTAAAAGACAGCATCCGCGACTGGGTCGGCCCGGGCTATGTTGGTTCGTTTTACGATGCCTATTCAGCCGGAGCCAGGAAGCTATTTTGGAAACAAATCTATGATAAGTTATATCCTTTAGGGATTGACGCCTGGTGGATGGATGCCAGCGAACCGAACGTACTCGACTGCACTGATATGAAATACCGGAAAGCCTTATGCGGGCCGACTGCTTTGGGTCCTTCAGCAGAATATTTCAATACATACGCTTTGATGAATGCCGAAGCTATTTACGACGGACAACGCAGCGTCGACGCCAATAAACGAGTTTTCCTGCTTACCCGTTCCGGTTTTGCCGGTTTACAACGGTATTCAACTGCAACCTGGAGCGGCGACATTGGCACTCGCTGGGAGGATATGAAAGCGCAAATTTCTGCAGGCTTAAATTTCTCGATAAGCGGCGTCCCTTATTGGACAATGGACATTGGCGGCTTCTGTGTCGAAGACCGTTATGTTGCCGGACAGATGGAGTACAATAAAACCGAAAAAGTAAATGCTGATTATAACGAATGGCGTGAGTTGAATACCCGTTGGTACCAATTCGGATCATTTGCTCCCTTATACCGCTCGCACGGGCAGTACCCGTTCCGCGAAATGTGGAATATTGCGCCGAAAGGTGAGCCAGCTTATAATTCAATTTTGTATTATACCAATCTGCGCTACCGGTTAATGCCATATATCTATACAATGGCCGGTATGACCTGGTTCAACGATTATACCATCATGCGTCCATTGGTCATGGATTTTTCGTCCGACACAGAGGTGCAAAACATTGACGACCAATTTATGTTTGGGCCGGCTTTGATGGTTTGTCCGGTATATCATTATAAAGCCAGACAACGGAATGTTTATTTCCCCGATAAGAGCGGCTGGTATGATTTTTATTCGGGAGAGTACATTGCCGGTGGTCAAAAAATGACTGTTGAAGCGCCTTATGAAAGGATACCGTTGTTTGTAAAAGCAGGCTCCATCATTCCGGTTGGACCTGAAATTCAATACACCGACGAGAAGCCGGCCGCAAAAATCATGTTATATGTTTATCGCGGGCAGGATGGCGCTTTCACTCTTTATGAAGATGAAGGAACAAATTACAACTATGAGAAAGGAGCTTACTCTAATATTCCATTCACCTATAACGAAGCTGAAGGGACACTGACAATTGGAGACAGGGAAGGAGAATTTGACGGGATGCTTAAAAAGAGATCGTTTGTGGTCGTACAAGTAAGTAAAGACAAGGCTCAAGGCTTCAAAGTTGATGCAACAGGTCAGTATGTCGATTACGATGGTCATAAGCTAAAAATCAATCTATAATTTAGAAAAATATGGGAAAATATCCTTCTTTTTTGGGGATATCAACTGGTGAAGAAGGTAGGTCATTTAAAATATTACGCCACGTTGAGTACCATAGTTTAGTTTTTTTATTAGTCGTCCCTATTTAAAATAGGGAAATTTCCCGGGGGTGAGAACTCCCGGGATTTTTTTTGCGACAAAAGTATTTTAGAAGGCTATGACGATGATATTCAGGAAGCCCTGAAACCACAATTTTTAAATATTTTGAGAATGAAACTTTATAAATTTGTTTATTTGTCATAAGAATGTGTGCAAATTGTGTGCAAATAGAAAGAGGTTGCAAATCTTACTTTTGCAACCCCTTGACTTTCAGTAGCGAGAGGCGGGCTTGAACCGCCGACCTCATGATTATGAATCAGAGGCAATAAAGTTGAATATTGAATTAAAATATTTATATTATATTTATATTTAAATGGAAAATAAAAAAGCAACAATCTGAAAATAAGATCGTTGCTTTTTTTATTGGTGCCCAGTAAAGGACTCGAACCTTCACATCCATACGGATACTAGTCCCTGAAACTAGCGCGTCTACCAATTCCGCCAACTGGGCATTTATGTTTCAAATTCCTCGTCTACTTCCTTCCGATAACTCTCGGGATATCGGGGCCGTCAACAGGACATTTTGTTTTTGAACTTTCCCAATCTTTCGGGGTGTTTCCCCTTCGATTTTGGACGTGCAAATATATAAAAAATCCGCTCTCTGCAAATACAAAAAGCGGATTTATCTGTTGACGAGAAAAAATTATACCATTTTGATTTGGTCGAGGTTTGTAATCTTTTCGCAATACTTGCATTTTAAGGCAATTGGCGATTTCTTGATTACGGTGAAACAGGTAGTAATTTTCTCGTGGTTAGTGATACATTTCGGATTGAAACATTTTACGATCCCGGTTATTTTCTCGGGTGTTTCAACAATTTTCTTCTCCACAACCTCATAATCGCGTATGATATTCAGTTTGGCATGTGGAGCGATCAATGCAATCTTATTAATCTCGCGGTCTTCGAAAAACACGTCCGATACTTTAATAATGGCTTTAGCTCCCAGCTTACCACTGTCGAGGTTCGTGCCAAAAGTGATCTGGTTCTCAATTTTATCAAGCCCAAGAATGCTTATAACCTTAAACAGGTTTTTAGCCGGAATGTGATCGATTACAGTACCTTCTTTAATGGCACTGACTTTTAATTTTAGTTTCTTTTTTGAATTATCGTTGGCTTCCATTGTTCGTTTATTTAAGGTTCATGACGTGTGAAATAATGGCCTCGCGTGCAAAAACGCCGTTTCGTGCCTGTTCGAAATAGTAGGCTTTTTCGCTTGAATCAACATCAGTGCTGATCTCGTTTACCCTCGGCAGCGGATGAAGGATACGAACGTTAGGCTTGGTTTTCTCGAGCATGGCCTTGTTAAGAATGTAAACGTCTTTTACCTTTTCGTATTCAATCGGATCGGAAAAGCGCTCTTTCTGAACCCTGGTCATATAAATGATATCGGCTTCCGAAATAATATCCGTGAATTCTTCGTGCTCAAAATAACGGATACCCCTAACATCGAGGTGATGTTTATAGCCGGGTGGCATTTGTAGATTTTCTGGTGCAATAAAATTGAAGATCGGATTTTCGAATTCTGACATGGCCTGTAACAGCGAATGAACAGTGCGCCCGTATTTCAGATCGCCCACCATAAACAGGTTCAGGTTATCGAGCGTGCCCTGCGTTTTTAGTATTGAATACATGTCGAGCAGCGTTTGCGTTGGGTGCTGGTTCGCACCGTCGCCTGCATTGATAACCGGAACCGAAGACACTTCTGCTGCATAACGCGAGGCGCCTTCGAGCGGATGTCGCATAACGATCAGGTCGGCGTAGTTACATACCATCTTAATAGTATCGTGCAAGGTTTCTCCTTTCGTAGCACTTGAGCTGTCGGGATCGGCAAAGCCAACAATACGTCCCCCCAAACGACTGATGGCAGTTTCGAAACTCAAACGTGTACGTGTAGAAGGTTCAAAAAACAACGATGCTACAACTTTACCTTTTAAAAGGTCCTGGTTAGGATTGGCTTCAAAATCTGCCGCCAGCTCCATGATCCTCAGGTATTCGTCCTTCGAGAAATCGGTAATCGAAATTAAATCCTTCTTCATTGCCTTAAATATTGATTTTATTGGTTGTTTGTAATGACAGAAAAAAACCAACATTTTTGGAAACAAAATGTTGGTTTTCAGTGATCAGAAAAAAAGTTTTTACTTTTTTATTGAGAAACACGATTGCTTTTAAAAATCGTCTGATGCAACGGTAAGGAAATAGAACCCACTTAGTGAGGCTGTTAATGCCCCGTTTAAGAAAAGTAGTCAGGAATAACGGACGTTGCATCATGGTTCAAAATTAGTCAGAATTCGATTTTCAACTAAAAGTTTGTACTTGTACTTATCAGCATTTTATTAACATAGGCTTATTTTAAGCCAGCTTTTTTATTTCAACACCATATATTGTGTCGAAGCTCTTAAAGGCGCGTTCAGCTTCACTTTTCCGAACCGAAAAGGTCAGGCGGCACGTCTCCTTAAAATCGGTTACAACATTATCGAGGTTTTCCTGCTTAATTACCTGCATAACAGCATTTAAAAGCGGGTATTCAAACTTAAGTTCAAACGTGTTTTCAATCAGTTTCGAAATTATTTCAGCATTATTCAGAGCTTCTATCGTGGCATTCTTGTAGGCGTTAATCAAACCACTTACTCCCAGCAAAGTACCTCCGAAGTACCTGACAACAACCACCAAAATGTTGGTGACTTCGTAGCTGGTAAGCTGGCCAAGTATAGGTTTTCCGGCTGTTGATGAAGGTTCGCCATCATCGTTGGCACGGGTTTGTATTTCTTCGGTTCCGATGCGCCATGCATAGCAATGGTGACGGGCGCTGTGGTGTTCTTTCTTCAGGTGCTGAACGTATTCCTTTACTTCATCTTCATTTTTCACCGGGAAAGCATACGAATAAAACTTGCTTCCCTTATCCTTAAAATAACCGGTGGCTTCCTTTTCTATGGTTTTGTATTCGTCGTTCATTACAATAAAAAGTACAGGCTGATGATGGCCAGAATAATACCTGCAAAGTTAATTTTATTCAGCTTTTCTTTAAAAAGAATAGTCCCCAAAACCGCGGTGAATGCCACAACCAACATGTTGTTAAGCGCAAATACCAGCGAACTTTTTAAGCCCGTATGATTTAACGCCATAATGATAAAATAGAGTGAGCCAAAATTTACCACACCTAGCAAAATACCCAAAAGCAGGGTAGGAGGATGAATTCGGATTTGGTTTTTACCCGAAATAAGTTGAATTACTAAGCCGCAAAGAAAGGCCACAAAAAATACCAGCGTGGTATACGCACTGGCTTCGGTAGTTGTAATTTTTTCAGCCTGAACAAATTTTACAAGTGTATCAACCAGGCCGCTTCCGAAAAAGATGGTTAGTGGCAAAGCAATTAAAAGCAAGTTCGATTTTCGAAGATCTTTTTTGTAAACGGTTAAAGCAATGGCGACAAAAGCACCGGCCAATCCAATGTATTTTAGCGTTGTAATACTTTCGTTGTAATAGAACAACGAAAACAGCACCGGGAAAACCAGTGAAAGTTTATTGGCCAGCGTGGTGATGGTAATCCCGGCTTTTTGCGATGAAGTGCCGATCAGGAAAAACATGGCAATAAAAAGAACACCAAGAAAGATCCCGAAAGGCATCCAGTTGATTGTATCCTCAATGGCTGATTCCCGAAACGGTTGAAAAAGCAGCAGACCAAGTAATGTAGCTGCCAGGTAATTATAGGTAATGAGTGGTGTGAGCCGGCAATCGTAGTTTTTAGCGATCCGGAATACCACGTAAATCATGGAAGAGGAGAGGACGCTGGCTGCAAGATAGATCATTGTGAAATAAAAAAGGCAGACTAAAAAGCCTGCCTAAGTTTTTACATTTTTAATTTCTTTTCTATTTCTTCTACGAATATTCTGAAATTTTTGTCGGTGTCTTTTAGGTTATTCACCGTTTTGCAGGCATGCAGAACAGTTGCGTGGTCCTTACTTCCGATTTGTGCCCCGATACTCGCCAGCGAGTACTTGGTAAGACTTTTTGAGAAATACATGGCAATCTGCCGGGCCTGAACAATTTCACGTTTACGTGTTTTTGCCTGAAGTGCCTCAACCGGCATATTAAAGTAATCGCAAACCACTTTCGAAATGTACTCGATCGACAATTCGCGTTTCGAGTTTTTCACCAGTTTGTTGATCAATTTGGCTGCGAGTTCGAGTGTAATTTCGCGTTTGTTGAGCATCGATTGTGCCAGCAATGAAACCAGTGCACCTTCCAGCTCACGCACATTATTCGTTACATGCGAAGCAATGTATTCCAATACCTCTTCTGAAAGCGTTATACCATCTTTATAGATCTTGCGACGCAATATCTCCATGCGGGTTTCAAAATCAGGCATCTGCAAGTCGGCAGTCAAACCCCATTTGAAACGCGACAGCAGTCTTTGTTCCATTCCCTTTAGCTCAATGGGTGGTTTATCCGAAGTCAGGATCAACTGTTTACCCATTTGGTGCAAGTGGTTGAATATATGGAAGAAAGTCTCCTGTGTTTTTTCTTTTCCCGCAAATTCATGCACATCATCCAGAATCAGCACATCTACCATTTGATAGAAATGCAGGAAATCGTTCCGGTTGTTGTTACGGGTTGCTTCGGTGAACTGCGTTTGAAATTTGTTCGCATTTACATACAACACAACTTTATCCGGAAAACGCTCTTTAACTTCGATTCCGATAGCCTGGGCTAAATGCGTTTTACCGAGGCCTGAATTTCCATAGATCATCAGCGGATTAAAAGCTGTTCCTCCTGGATTCTGGGCAACAGCATAACCGGCACTTCTAGCAAGTCGGTTGCAATCGCCTTCCACGAAATTCTCGAAGGTATTGTCCGGTTTTAACTGCGGATCAATTTGTAGCTTCTGGATTCCGGGGATGATAAACGGATTTCTGATCGTTGGTTTTTCGTCAGCTTTAAGAGGAATGGTCAGCGGCTTGTTCTGGATTTTGGTATTGTTGTTGGTTGGGTAGCTTACCGTGTAAGGCTGGCTACTGTTTTTGTTGCCCATTACAACATTATACTCCAGTTTTGCACCGTTTCCAATAACCATGCGTAGCGTTTTCCGAAGAATGTCGATAAACTGTTCTTCGAGGTACTCGTAGAAGAAAGCACTTGGCACCTGGATGGTTAATACTTTGTTCTCGAGTTTAACGGGTTCGATCGGCTCGAACCAGGTTTTGAAGCTGCTGCTAGGAACGTTATCTTTTATAACGTTAAGGCACTTTTCCCATGCAGATTGATGTTCATTGTTCATTTACAATTGCAGGCTAATTGAGGTTCTACAAAATTTTTCCTTAGTGGTATTCCTGAGGACAAAAATTGCTAAAAAAAAATGAAAAAAAAAATCACATTTCTATTGTTTTCCAATTTAACTTTATATTAAGTTATCTATCAGGCTGTTAAAAAAAATATTTTTTCCCATATTGCTAAACGACTGAAAATCAAGCGACAAGAATTAATGCCTTGATAGCTAAAGGAATAACTGGTTGGTAGTAGTAGGGTATTTGCAAAACGAAGAAAATAGCAGATAAAAAGAGGCAATTTAATTCAATGCTTTGAGTGCTTTATCAAGTTTGATAAGTTTGCCTTTCTTAAAGGCGACAATGCTGGATTCGGGGAAATTTCTTCTCGCTTTTCGATGGATTTCTTCTATTTCGGAATAAACACCGGTATTGCCAATTAAATACGAATAAACGCCTCCCGAATAATATTCTTCTACATCGTCGAGACCTTTGAACATTTCACTGTTCATATCTAATTTTATCTTGCTCGATACGAGGTGGACTTTAAATATGATATCCTTGGATGAAACATCTTCGCGGGTATTCACATACACTTCCTTCCCAAAATCGAAAGCAGAGAACTGCAGGTAGCGTTTCGGATTGTTTTGAATGTCTTTTACCAGGAAAGCCAGATTTTCCGACAACATATTAATCGAGTTGTAAAGTTCGTCGTCGTTGAGTAAGCGTCCGGCCGAACTTTCGTCGCTGTTCAGTTTTTCAAGTGTAAGCACCAATTGTTCCGATACTGTTTCGATATTGTTTAACATCGGCGTAACCGATAATTGCGAAAGTGTATCGCTAAAAGCATTCAGGTTTTGAAGCGTTGATTCAAACAGAGCAGTGTTATTTTTAAAGCTGGTGGTTATTTCATCTACATTCGAAACAATGCGCTTCATGCTCTCTTTTTCGGCTGCTACAATCTCTTCAAGATCGGCAGTTGTCGCTTCAATATTTTTGATGGTTTGGTTAATGTTGGCAAAACTGGCCGAAAGGTTTTTCTGCGCGTCTTCGTTCAGGATCATTGTAAGCACAGTGATTGCCGAATCAACAGTACTCAGCAGTTCTTCGGCTTTATTCTTCAGCGGAAGTACCTGCAAACTCACTTGTTCTTTCAGGTCGCTTTCAATGGCACCAAGTATGGTATCGTTTGGCTGGTGAAGTTCTTTATCATTGCTTAACAACAGCTTTATTGAGCGCGTTCCCATGATGTCGCTGCTGACAATCTGTGCAACAGAATTTAGCGGAATTTTAAAATTGGCATCTACCGAGAGTGTCACTAACAGGCGACCGCTGTTATCGGGCGCAAAAGTAATATCCCTTACTTTTCCAACAGGATAACCGTTCAGTGCGATGTTGGCCGAACTGGCCAATCCATCAACCCGACTATAATAAACATAGTATTTATCGTTACTGGTAAAAAAATCGTTGCCTTTCAGATAAGCCAATCCCCAGATAAGGATCGTTATCGACAAAACGATCAGTACTCCAAGTTTTGCATATTTTGAAATTCTCATGGGCGAAAATTACAATATTTATTGTAAACTTAGGTAATCCAAGTGTCAATTCTCGTTTCCCAAAAGCATTTTTACAGAAATTAACTCGTTGTTCCTAAACGCAACCACAAAGGCTTCTTCATACCTCGAAAGCAACAATTCCTTGTTTAACTCGGCATCTTCCAGTTTGTTGAACTTGCCAACAAAGTAACGGCTTACAGTGGGAGAATCCACGCGAAAAACGTTGTCCAGTCCATTGAAGTTTTCCGGTTTCGTTTCTATTTTTTTCTGAAGAGCCATGATTTGAACTGAGTAGTAGACATTTTCTTCAGGCTGCTTTTCAGTATTTGATTCTTCCTGAACTTCGGAATTAGCTGTTAAAACTGAAGTCTTTTGCGTAGCGGCTTGTTCTGATTCGTCGCCGGTAACCAAATGAAAGCTGCTTTTTTGCTCGATATCGGTTTTGTAAGCTTTGAACGCCCTGAAGATGGAGGCTGCAATTTCATCGCGGCCTTTATCACTGTTGAGGTAGTTTCGTTCCGAAGTATTGCTTAAAAAGCCGGTTTCCACCAGAACTCCCGGCATACTTATGCGGCGAAGGACAACAAATCCTGCTTCCTTCACACTGCGGTCCTTACGTTGTGCCTGCAGCCTGAATTCGTTTTGAATGGCATTAGCCAGTGCGATACTTTGTTCCTTGTATTCGTCCTGCACCAGTTCGAACATGATGTACGATTCCGGTGAATGCGGATCGAAACCTTCGTAGGTAGTCGTATAGTCATCTTCGAGGAGGATTACCGAATTTTCCTTTTTGGCCACTTCCAGGTTATCTTCGCTACGGTGTTGCCCCAAAACAAATGTTTCGGTTCCCTGCACATATTTATAATCAACGGCATTGGCATGAATGGAAATAAAAAGGTCGGCATCGGCTTTGTTCGCAATGGCTGCACGTCGGTATACCGGTATGAAAACATCGGTTTTGCGGGTGTAGATCACTTCGATTTCGGGAAAATTGGTTTCGATGTAACGGCCCAGTTTCAGCGCAATATCGAGCACCACATTCTTTTCTTCCACATTTCCGCCGGTGGTTCCGGGATCTTTTCCGCCATGTCCCGGGTCGATCACTACAACAGTCACCAGCGATTCATCTTTTTGGACTTGTCCGGAATTATCCGCACAAACTACCTCAAACATAAAAAATGTAAGCAGCAGGTAAATGTATTTAATGCGGATCTTATTCATAATGATCTTCTTGCAGCAGTTTTGAATTAAAAACCGAAACACAGCAACTCTTATTGTATTGCTTCCCCCAATTTTTCGGGGAACGGCTTTTATTCTGCATTATCTGATAAAAATAGAAAATTAGAAATATTTTCGCATTTTTAACTTAATCGTATAGGTCATATTTATATTTTTGTCCAGCCTATAATCGTTGAATTCAGAGAACATTTTGAATAAATTAATATTTACATACTTATTCCTTTTTCTTCCCATCATTTCACTTTTTGGTCAGGAAACTGAACCCGGATTCAAAATGGATACCGTGGTTGGGGCCCGAACCTTGAGTGATACAACAATTGTGGATACCTTACATGTGATCTCGGCCGATACCACCCTTAAAGAGAAAGCGGCGTTTATCAACGATCCGATACAGTATGAAGCAGTAGATTCGATGGTGGTTTCGCTCGACGGACAAAAGGTCTACCTCTACAACAATGCCCACGTTACTTACCAAAATATTGAACTGACAGCCTATTACATTCAGCTCGATTTGGATACAAAGGAAATTTATGCCGAAGGTATTCCCGACTCAACGGGCGAAATGACACAAAAGCCGATATTTAAGCAAGGCGCTGAAGAGTATGAATCGGAAACGATGCGCTACAATTTCGAGACCGAAAAAGCTTTTATTACAAAAGTGGTTTCGCAACAGGGCGAGGGCTTTATCCACAGCGACCGGACCAAGAAAATAGGTGAAGAAGTGTTTATTACCGAAAAAGCCAAATACACCACCTGCGATGCTGATCATCCGCACTTTTACCTGCAGCTGACAAAAGCTAAAGTTATTGCAAACGAAAAGATCATTACAGGTCCGGCATATATGGTAGTCGAAGATTTTCCGATCTATTTCCCGATACTTCCATTTGGGTATTTTCCCAATTCTCCTACCTACTCTTCGGGTATTCTTATACCGAAATACGGGGAAGAGAACAACCGTGGGTTTTTTCTTCGCGACGGGGGGTATTACTGGGCCGCAAGTGAGTACTTCGACCTTGCTGTACAAGGCGATATATACTCCCGGGGATCGTGGGGGACACGCATGAAAACCAGCTACAGGAAACGCTATAAATTCAGTGGAAATTTTGGTTTTGATTATGCCATAAACAAATATGGTGAAAAAGGGCAGGATACCTATTCAAAATCGAAACAATACAAACTTACCTGGTCGCACTCGCAGGATGCCAAAGCCAATCCGAACCGTACGTTTTCGGCCAGTGTAAACCTTTCATCCAGCGGATACGATAAACAGAATGCCTACAATACCAACGACTATTTAACCACAACAAAATCATCGAGTATTTCTTATTCCCGCCGGTTTGAGAATACACCTTTCAACCTTTCGATGAACCTGAGGCATTCGCAAAATACCCGCGACAGTACCATGTCGCTGTCGTTGCCCGAAATGACGTTCAGTATGGCGAAGGTGTATCCATTTCGTAAAAAGACAAGAAGCGGGAAGTTAAAATTTTACGAGAAACTCGGCTTTAATTATACGGGTAACCTGAAAAATACTATTTCGGCAAAAGAGTACGAAATTCTGGGTAGTTCGTTTACCAAAGACTGGAAAAACGGAATCAAACATACACTGCCTTTATCCTTCCCGAGCTTCAACCTGTTTAAATACATCAATTTTAGCCCGGGAATCAGTTACAACGAGAAATGGTATTTTAAGAAATACGATTACGAATACGTGGCCGACGGTAATTTTACAAACAACCCTTCTGGTGTGCCGAGTACGGTGCGTGTTGATACCATTACCGGATTAAACAGGGTATACGACTATGCCTACAGCCTGAGTTCATCGACCAATATTTACGGGATGTTCATGCCTCGAAATCCAAATTCGAGGATAAAAGGCATTCGCCACAAAATGACACCCTCGATTGGTTTTAGTTACCGCCCCGATTTTGGAAGAGATAAGTTTGGTTACTGGCAGGAAGTACAGGTAGACGATAAAGGAAAGACGCAGTATTTCGATATTAACCGTGATGGTGTTTATGGTGGATCGCCGGGAAGGGGAGAGTCAGGCGCTATTTCGTTCAGTTTGAACAATAACCTGGAAATGAAAATGCTTGAGAAAGCTGATTCTGTTAAAACAGAAGGCGAACAAAAATATAAAAAGGTAAAACTGATCGATAACCTCAGTATTTCTTCATCGTACGATCTGATTGCCGACTCAATGAACCTTTCACCCTTTAATATTCGGGCGCGCACTACGGTAGCGGGTGTTAGCATCAACATGGGCACAACACTCGACCCGTACATGGTCAACGAAAATTACCAAAGAATCCATCAATATGTATGGAACGAAAGAAGCGGAATTGGAAAACTGGGTAGGGTAACACGTGCCAACCTGTCGTTTGGGATGAGTTTTAACTCGAAGAAAGATAAAAAGGATAATAAACAGGGAGCGAAGACAGGTGCCGAAGGAGCATCCGACACTCCGGGAGAAGATCAGCCTGAGGAACGCATATTACCATCGGTTTACGACAGTTACCTTGATTTTAGCATGCCCTGGGATTTTGGCTTCGATTATAGTTTGAATTACACGGGGCCATCCAGATCTTATCCTAACGGAAGGGTTTCGCAAACCATCGGAGTGCGGGGTAATGTAAAGATTACCGAGAAATGGAACGCCAGTATGAACACTAACTTTGATATTCAGGCAGGCGAGTTTTCATTTACCACCTTTAATTTAACACGCGACCTGCACTGTTGGGGAATGTCGTTTAACTTTGTGCCGTTTGGATACCGCAAAAGTTACAGTTTTACCATTAGTGCCAAATCGTCGATGCTGGCCGACCTGAAATTACAGAAACAACAAAGTCACTACGATAATTTCTAAAACAGATTGAAATGAAACGAACATGAATTTTTATTATTCAAATTCAAGATCAAGGATAATTTAAATTCATCGATAGTTACATCGAATACAAATGAAATAAACAATCTTAATGAAATGAAACGGATAATCTCTACAGAAAATGCGCCTCAGGCAATCGGACCTTACAGTCAGGCTGTTGAAGTAAACGGAACACTTTATATTTCTGGTCAGGTGCCACTCGACCCGGTTACCATGAAAGTGGTTGAAGGCGGAATTAAGGAACAAACGGAACAGGTTATGAAGAATATTGGCGCCATCCTTGATGCTGCCGGTTATTCGTTTGCTGATGTAGTGAAGTCGACCTGCCTTTTAAGCGATATGGCCAACTTTAAAGCCATGAATGAGGTATACGGTTCGCGTTATACCGAAAATCCACCTGCCCGGGCAGCATTCGCCGTTAAAGAGCTTCCGCTGGGTGTATTGGTGGAGATTGAGACTGTGGCGGTGAGATCCTGATGCTTGAAGCACGAAGTAAGAAAAAGGAATCTTTTACTTGCGGCTGAAGGATTGAAGGATTGAAGGATTGTTTGAGTTCAGAGTTCAGAGTTCAAAGAATAGATCTGCAATCATAAATCGTTAATCGTCATTCGACATTCCTATGCTCTTCGCTTGCAACAAATCCCTCTTCCGTCAGCCGACGAAGACCGACGGAACCTGTTCCTTGATACTTGCAGCTTGTGACTTGTGGCTGTTCCTCAAAATCTGCAATCATAAATCGTTAATCCCCGTCCGACTGGAGTCATCCGGGCGGAATCATTCGATATTCCTATGCTCTTTGCTCGAAGCAGATCCCTCTCCGTCAGCCGACGAATCGGGATGACAATGGCGTAGTATGTCAGGGCGGCGCAGGAACTGTTCTTTTTGAAATAGTTTAACGGTGCGCTGCCGGATTGTATAGTATTGTTGTCATTCCGAGGGATCCGTCAGTTGACGGACGGAGTCCGAAGGAATCTTTTACTTGTAGCTCAAGGCCGAAGGACTGATGGATTGAAGGATTGAAGGATTGTTTGAGTTCAGAGTTCAAAGTTCAGAGTTCAGCGTTCAAACTTCTAAGAACAAATCTGCAATGGACATTCTTTTGCTCTCTGCTCCAGGCTCCATGCCATTTGCTTGCTAAAGATCCCTCTTCCGTCAGCCGGACGCAGGGATCCGCGTCAGCGATGGCGGGAACATCCTGGATTCTTTCTCTCTTCATTCCATCCCTATGGGACTTTAGCAGATTATGCATTTTGTGTTTTATCGATATTTCCTGCCTGCGGCAGGTCGCTTTACCGAATGCCCGTATCTTAGAACTGGTTTACAAAACCCCGTAGGGGTTATATTATGGTAGCCCAGGCATTCATGCCGGGGTAAATTAGCGTTAGCGAATTAAACAGGCGCACCCTATGGCCAATATCAATGATGCCTGGTTGTTTGCGCCGCAAAGTTATTGGTTTTTTATTGTTGCTGTTTTTGTCGTTACAAACGACCTGTTACCAACCCCTCGTTACAAACGAGGGGCAGAGGAATCGACATTCATTTGCTCTCTACTCCAGGCTCCATGTCCTTTGCTCGTGGCAGGTCTCTCTTCCGTCATCCCAAATCGTCAATTGATGGTAAGGAAGGGATCTTTCTCAATACACACCCCTTCATACTTTTTGCTATAGAATGCAGAAAGCCAACTAGCTTTTTGTAACCTGAAATCCGGATTGAGATATTTTAAAATCAACAAAACGTCCACGTTCATTTACCGGATTGTTGCCTAAGTTATTTTTGATTCGTGCAGCAGCTGCTTCGTCTTTGGCCACGATCAGCATAAAGCCACCACCACCTGCTCCAAGGAGTTTTAAACCAAGTGTATCGTCCTGAATCCGGTCGATCATTTGTTGTATTTCTGCTGAGTTGGTCCCTGCATCCAATTTCTGGTTTAATTTCCAGCTTCGGTCGATCATTTTTGCAAACAAAGCCAGATCTTTTTGTAAAAGCACATCGTAGGTATTGATGGCGTGTAGTTTTAAGTCTTCCAGTACCGCCAGATGTTCTTTTGAATTCAGGAACATTCCACGAACGATCTCTCCCAATATATTTTTAGCCACACGTGTTATCCCGGTGTAGTATAACAAGATCCTGTTTTTGGTAAGGGGATCAGTAAAAAGCGATTCGGGCAGCCATTTAACACGTGGCTCCTGTTGTTTTCCTGCATTGGTTTCCAGCAGTTTTATGCCTTCAAACAAACCTCCAAACTGATCCTGCCAACCTCCACCTGTTGTGAGTAACTGCTCGAGGGCCAGAGTGCGTTTACCGATCTCCTGTTTATCCCAGTTCAGGCAACAAACTTCCGAAAGCGTTCCAAGAACCGTGGCAGCAAGAATAGAACTTGTTCCCAGCCCTGATCCCTTAGGCACTGCCGAAAGAATGGTGAGTTCAAGACCTCCGCCGTTGCTTTCCAACTGTTCTTTCAGGGTATCAAATTTGTTTTGCGCGAATTCCGGTAAAAATCCGCTAAGAGCGAGCGCAGCTTTGGGTATGGAAAAAGCCGACTGGATATTCTCGTACGATCTGATGTCCTCGAAACTTGTAAGCACCTCGCGTGCGCCAAGATCTATGGAACGCAAAACGATTTTTGGTTCCGTATTTCCTCTGATATAGCAATGCAACGGTGGCTGACCGTTTAACTCAACAGCAACATTTACAACTTTCCCGCCATAGAGGAAACAGTTGGGAGGTGTGTCGGACCAGCCTCCGGCAAGGTCAAGGCGTACAGGGCTTCGTCCCCAGGCAATCTGGTCGGGTAGGAGGCTGATTTTCGGAGCTACCCGATTCGATTTGTAGAGGTCAACGATTTGCTTTTGCAGGTACTTAAATGCCGCTTTCTCCTGCTCTACACCATCTTGTCCTTTTAAGCGAAGTACCTGCGATCGGAACATGAGATCGTGTATGGGTAACCAGTCATTACCCGAGAAGTTTTTTTCTGCAGGTAGTTCAAGGTCGAAGTTCAAATAGTCAGTAGCAGTTTTTTTCAGGTCAAGCTGGTAAAAAACCGAATTCTGATAATTGGCTGCCAGGGCCTGATAATTTGATTTTCTTAGATCCGTTCTTTGAGTTTCCAGGCGATCGATTTGACTTTGATCATTCAGATCAACACAACTCAGGCGCCGGCTTTTAACCCAGCGTTCTGTAAATTCCTTATTCGGGGCCGGATTGGTTTGCAGCAACCATTGAATAAAAGCTCCATCGAGGTGAGTTTGATCCACCACAGGAAACAATGGTAGCTGAAAGATATCTTCATTTTCGTCAAATGCATCGAGGGCGTTCTGAAGGTCTCTTTTTTGCAGCCATTCGGTCAAGGGCACATTCATAAAAAGGGTGGATGTGCGCTTACGTTCACCCCGGAATTTGTCATTAAAACCATAATTGCGCAAGGCAACTTCATTTTTTCCAAATGGAACAATGTCGAGACAGGAACCCGGATCAAGTCGTATACTCCAGTTATTAGCCGGAATACCTGTAAGTACGTTCGCGTGTGTAAAGGACCACGAATCGGGTACTACTGAATTTTCTACCCAGATGTTCTGGTTTGCCGGTGTGAAATTGTTTTTAATGGCAGAATTGAGCACAAAAACCGAAGGATGTAGTTTTATTTGTTTGTGCCATATTTCACGTTGGTCGTTAATCCGGTTTTGAATAGCCAGGTTGCTGCTTACCAGTTCAGAGGTGTTTCCAAGGTGATAAAATTCTCCGCCTTCGAGGTTAAGCAGTGTCACTTTTAGTTCATTTATTTCGGCATTATCAGCACCCGGAGCATTACCGAGGGCGGTACCAAAGGTGCTGTACAAGTCATAAAAATCAGGAATTCCGTTTGTGAATTTATCCCGGTCCCAGCCACAGTTTTTCATTAATATAGCAATGGCCTTTGGACTCATCAGCCAGATTCCAATGTCCATTAAGAAGTAATGATCATGCACCAATTCCTGAATTTTTGGGATGGAGGGTTTTTGCAACATAAATTCCAGTTGCTCCGGCGTCTCATGTTTCGCAAAAAACACCCCGTGATTGGTTGCTTTTTCAGGTTCGAGCCAAAGTCCGAAACATACCACATCGGCCTCAGGTATTTCAGGAAGCTGTTTACCACCAAATATCAGTGTATCGCCACTGGCAATCAACGTGTTTAGTTTTTCCGGTGCATGTTCCAGCAGCTGATCAAAGAGCGGAGCCTGTAAATGCACCAGTCGCTGGTTTAATTGCTGTCCACGCGACCAGCGAAAGACAGGCATGGGAATCAGGCTTTTCCCCATTGGAGCATAGGCAGGAAGTCTGCGGCTTTGGCCTCCGGCGTGAATGATTGCTCTTTTCTCTTTCGGCAACCAGGCCGAAAAATCCATGGCATCTTCGTTGCGGAACATTTCCGATAATATGTGAGCAGTTCCACCCCCGGAGCCAACTTTGGTGGTTGCCGGATCAGACGCTACAAACCAATCGTCAGGATTTAATTCAGCTATTTTGTGAAAGTGGGGCACTACGTTGGTGGGAACCGATATCAGGTGTTTCATTTCTTTAAAATTGGTTGTTTCATCGGCATTCGATGTAGCTCACATTGAATTTTAAGAGCCTAAAATTCATGTTCGTTTCATACGATTTGGTTCTCGCCTTCAGAACAGGGAATAAAGGTATAATTTCTGTTTAAAACAGAAAGGTCATTTAAACGGGCAGGCTCCATTTTCCTGCTACAGGTAAAACCTGCAGAATAACCTTAGTACAGACCAAGGGTGATTATCATTTTACACCGCTTACCTTTTGCCCTGATACCACTCATACATTCGTTTAACACCTTCTTCAATTTCTATTTTGTGCTGCCAGCCAAGCGCATGGAGTTTGCTTACATCGGTGAGTTTTCGCATGGTCCCATCTGGTTTGGAGGTGTTAAATACCAGTTCTCCTTTAAATCCTGTGGTTTGTTTGATCAACTCCGCAAGAGCCTTAATGCTGATCTCTTTTCCGGTACCGATGTTGATGTGGGTGTTTCGGGTTTCGGGCATGTGGCCGGGAGTAGAGGGCACAGAGCTCACATCTTTAAAATCGGTGTTTTCCATGAGGTAAACGCAGGCATCAGCCATTTCTTCACTCCACAGGAATTCGCGCAGGGGAGTGCCGGAACCCCACACTTCGATGGCCCCCTTTTGTCCCCCCGAAGGAGGGAAGACATTGTATTTGGCGAGAACATCAAGTATCTCTTTTTCGGAAGCAGCACCGTTGATTCCTTCAACAGGGCGTTGATTCAGGTCTTTACGGACGGCTTCCCAGTTGTTCTCCTCCAGACATTTGCCCAGGTGTATTTTACGGATCAGTGCCGGTAACACATGTGATTTTTCCAGGTCGAAATTGTCGTTTGGGCCATACAGATTGGTAGGCATCACCGAAAGAAAATTGGTACCGTATTGCAGGTTATAGCTTTCGCATAACTTGATCCCGGCTATTTTGGCAATGGCATACGGTTCATTGGTGTATTCCAAAGGGGAGGTGAGGAGTGCATCCTCAGGCATGGGTTGTGGCGCTTCCCTCGGGTAAATGCAGGTACTTCCCAAAAACAGCAACTTTTTCACACCGTATTTCCATGCGTTGTGAATAACATTGTTCTGAATCATCAGATTTTCATAAATAAAATCAGCGCGATAAGTGTTGTTGGCCACGATCCCTCCAACTTTGGCTGCAGCCAGAAAAACATATTCCGGTTGCTCCTTTGAAAAGAATTCCTCTACCGACTGCTGATCCAGCAGATTCAGTTCATCTTTTGTTTTTCCGATCAGATTGCTGTATCCTTTTTCCAGCAGGTTCTTCCAAATAGCAGAACCAACAAGGCCCCTGTGACCGGCGATGTATATTTTGTTGTTTTTATTCATTTTATTATTGTGCTACCCTGAAAGGGCTTTATGTTATAGCCCCGGGTTTTAACCCGGGGGAATGAGCGTAGCGAATAAATCGGCGCAACAGGGAGGTGATTTTGAAACTGTTGGCTAAATGCGCCGAAATTTAGATGTCAGTTCAAAGAATATCACCATCCCGTCCCCGTCCGTCAGCTGACGGAACGGGGCCACCCCTCCTCATAAAGGAGGGGAAAATACAGAGTTATTCAAAATAATTCAAAGTACGATATCCCCCTTCCTGCAAATAGCAGTCTTTTTTCATCAGTTTTATGTCCGATTGCATCATATCAGCGATCAAACCCTGCAGATCGTATTTCGGAGACCAACCGAGCTGGGTGTTGGCTTTAGTTGGATCACCGATCAGCAAATCGACTTCAGCCGGTCGATAATAACTTGGATCAACCGCTACAGTTGCCGTTTTCTGATCTTTAATACGTGCTTTTATCTGTTCCAGGTATTCGTCACCAACTTTTTCTTTAAACAGCTTCTCATCCACAGCAGCAATGAAACCTTTTTCTTCTTCATTCTTGCCGGAAAAACTGATCTCGATCCCAACTTCTTTGGCAGCCATTTTTATGAAATCGCGTATTGACGTTGTAATCCCTGTGGCAATTACATAATCATCGGGAACATCCTGTTGAAGGATCAGGTACATGGCCCGGATGTAATCCTTGGCGTGCCCCCAGTCGCGTTGAGCAGAAAGGTTGCCCAGGAATACGGTGTCCTGCATGCCCAGAGCGATTCTCGACAGTGCCCGTGTGATTTTTCGGGTAACAAAAGTCTCCCCCCGGATTGGCGATTCATGGTTAAACAGGATGCCGTTGCTCGCATGCATGCCATATGCTTCGCGATAATTTACCGTGATCCAGTAGGCGTATAATTTAGCTACGCCATACGGTGAACGCGGGTAAAAAGGAGTAGTTTCCTTTTGCGGCACTTCCTGCACCAGTCCGTATAATTCTGATGTGGATGCCTGGTAGATCCGGGTCTTTTTACTGAGCCCCAGCAGGCGAACGGCTTCCAGGATACGCAAAGTACCCAGCCCATCGGCATTAGCCGTATACTCGGGTGTGTCGAAACTCACCTTCACGTGACTCATGGCGGCAAGGTTATAGATTTCATCCGGCTGCACCTCCTGGATGATCCGTGTCAGGTTCATGCTTTCGGTTAAATCTCCATAGTGCAGGATCAGGTTTCGGTTATCCACGTGCGGATCCTGGTAGAGGTGATCGATGCGGTCGGTATTAAACAACGAAGAACGTCTTTTTATACCGTGAACCACATAGCCTTTTTTAATCAGGTATTCGGCCATGTACGCGCCGTCCTGACCGGTAATTCCTGTGATGAGTGCTGTTTTCATTTTATTTAATTTATCAGTTTTGTTCTTAATATTCCCGCGTAATACCGGGATTTTTGTTTTGTGGCATTTCAGGCATGCCTGCAATAGCTTGCAGCAGATCCCGCTTCGTCAGCCATAGGTTCGGGATGACAATTATTCGGTTTCATTATACGAAGCTACGATGTTTTATTTTAAAGCATTGGTGTCCGTTCAGATTTTTCGATGGTAAGCTAAAGCTCCCGTTTAATCATTATTCGATGTTCTTTTGTGTTCAGCGTTCTGTGAGTCAAGGATTGAAGGATTGTTTGAGTTCAGTGTTCAGTGTTCAAAGTTCAGAGTTCAGAGTTTAGTGTTCACTCTGTGAAATTAAGCTGCGCTTAAAATCTTCGATTTATTTCACAGGGTAAAGTTCAAAGAACAGATCTGGAATAGACCATCTTCTGCACTCTGCTCCTGGCAGGTCGCTTTACCGAATGCCCGTATCTTAGAATTGGTTTACAAAACCCCATAGGGGTTACATTATGGTAGCCCCGGCATTCATGCCGGGGTTAATGCGCGTTAGCGAATTAAACAGGCGCACGCTATGGCCATGATCAATGATGCCTGGTTGTTTGCGCCGCAAAGTTATTGGTTTTTTATTGTTGCTGTTTTTGTCGTTACAAACGACCTGTTACCAACCCCTCGTTACAAACGAGGGGCAGAGGAGTTTATGCATTTTGTGTTTTACCGATATTTCCAGCCTACAGCAGGTCGCTTTCCCGAATGCCCGTATCTTAGAACTGGTTTACAAAACCCCGTAGGGGTTACATTATGGTAGCCCCGGCATTCATGCCGGGGTTAATGAGCGTTAGCGAATTAAACAGGCGCACGCTATGGCCATGATCAATGATGCCTGCTTGTTTGCGCCGCAAAGTTATTGGTTTTTTATTGTTGCTGTTTTTGTCGTTACAAACGACCTGCTACCGACCCTCGTTACAAACGAGGGGCAGAGGAATCGAAATTCATTTGCTCTCTGCTCCATGCTCCATGCCCTTTGCCCCATGCTCGTGGCTTGCAACCCTAAACTTATCTTGCGTTTTTCCACGCGCGATTTCCGAAAATGGTCAGCCATACAATTTTCAGGTCAAAGAGGAACTTCCAGTTCTCGATGTATTCCATATCGGTTTTTACACGATTCTCCATGGCACTCAGTTTTCGGGTTTCGCCCCGGTAACCTTTCACCTGAGCCCAGCCTGTTATTCCGGGTTTTACGTAATGGCGGATCAGGTAATGGTTGATCAGTTCCGAGTAATGTTCGGTATGTTTCAGCATGTGCGGTCGCGGGCCCACTACCGACATTGAACCGACAAGTACATTCAGAAACTGCGGCATTTCGTCGATGTTCGATCTGCGCAGAAAACGCCCCAGGCGGGTGATCCGTTCATCGTTGGCAGTGGCTTGTGTAGTGTGGGCGGTATCGCTTACCTTCATGCTCCTGAACTTTAAACACTTAAAGGTTTTATTATTGATGCCGGTGCGTTCCTGTATAAAGAACACCGGGCCTTTTGAATCGAGTTTGATCAAAAGCGCCATCAGAGGAATAAGCCACGATAAAACAAAGAACGTTACGGCCAGTGAAAAAACAAGGTCGAACAGTCTTTTTTGTAGACGATAGCCAAAATTGTCGAGCGGTATTTCCTGGGGATCGATCACCACCAGGTTGCCAAACGATTCCATGTTCATTTGATCGCGGAACCAACGCTGATTTTTGGGAATAAAGCGCAGGCGTACACCTTTGCGGTTACAAATCTGAAGTACCCTTTTCCCCTTGTTCTCGGCATCGTCGCCGTTAAAAAAGGAAATGGAGTAAAAGATCAAGTGCAGGCCTTTGCTGTCGATCAATTCTTCCAACTGATCAGGATGACCAATGATGGCTTCATCATCGGCTTTTTTTGAGCTGATAAAACCTGCAAAGCGATATCCAAGGCCGGGATTACTCTCGATGATGCGCCGGATAAGGTGCGAGGTTTCGTTGTACCCGATGATGGCGGTTTGCGACATGTTGATGTTTTTGCTGCGCTTAAACTTCAGGTAGCGGTATATGATCCAGTACATGGCCATTTTTCCCAGGTAAAAATACACGGAGTATTCAAAAAAGAAGTGACGTGAGAAATTGTGGGGAAGAATGATCTGTGCAATTAAGCCAGCCACCAGGTAAAATACGATCTGCCTTTTGGTAATACGCGTCAGGCGGTTCCTAAAATTATCGCGCAGGAACAGGTTCTTTTTCGAGAACGCAATGTAGGCGATGATCCAGGACAGGTTTCCGTGTAACATATAGATGCTGACAAAGCGAATGTCGCGCAACGATATGCTCATGTCAAGCCAGGCAGTGAAAGCCAGGGCCAGGTTAAGCAGCACCAGGTCAATAAGTAGAAAAGTCAATAATAGTTCAGTTTCGCGGGATTTCATCTTGAATTAAGTTGATAGTACAGTTGTGAAATTTTAAAAATAAATACTCAGAATTTTTATGTTGAATTTTGTAACAGGTTTGAAATTCTTTTTTCGTTGAGGTTTGGTATTACAGGGTGTTGTTTGAACCCGGCTGTGAGCCGGTTCAAGGTGTATCTGCGGTATTGTTTTTTCAGGTGTTTAATCTTTTTCGTATAAATAGTAGTTGAACGACAGCATTGCTCCTAAACGAGCGGTGGAAATACCATTGTCGTACAGGCTTCCGTAGTCGGCGGCCAAAGCTACCGCTATACTTATCTTTTTGGCATTCGGAATCCAGTTTAATTCGCCTAAAGCTGAACTTTGTTTACGCGATGGACTATAGGTCGATCCGCCATTGCCATCGTGATGGCCAAAATTATTGGACCAGGTGAGTAGGCCTTTCCATTGCAAAGTTGAAGACAATGCTCCCCTGGCACCGATGTGAAAACCGGTATAGCGTGTGTTTTCAAAACCCATGCTGATGCCATCTTCAACAATTACCGGTGCAAACAGCGGACTTACCATGGCCATCTGATGGTAGGTAGCGCCCGATTTATAAACGCCGTGGTTGAAATAGGTGTCGCGGCCACGACCGTGTGCACTTCCGTTTTCATCAGGAACCAAATGGTATTTGCCACTCTGGTTTTTTGTGTTAAAGCATTCTAAAACAAGGTCTTCTATCGCTGTTTGTTTGTTTCTGAAAGCGAGGTGCAAGCCCCACAGGTTGTCAACAATATTATCGAGTTCCATTCCTGAACGATCGTCGAAAGGATGGCTGACATAAAGAACTGCGTGTAATTTTTCCCAGGCTTTTTTTATTTGAAGCTGGTATACCCCGTAACCATTTCCAATAACATTCAGCTGATCGGTCATCAGCGAATTTTCGTCGCCGGTGCTGCCAAGTACATAATCGAAATAGGAATCCCAGCCCTGTAATTTTCCATACTCAGGGTGGGAGCCTCCCCACATTACAAAATGTTCCATACCTCCTGTAACTTCTATACTTTTCGCTTGTCCGAAGCGCAGGTACAGGGCTTTTCGGTGCAGGTGTGCATCCTCTGAGTAGCGCTTGTCGTTCAATAGTCCTTCTTCATAAAAACCATTGATGGAGAACCACTTTACCAATACCGGAACAAAACGGTTAAATCCGGCTCTGACGCGCGGGTGGGGTCGGGCATTGCGCGAAGCCGCCAGGTTGCCATTGGTGGACGACAGTCCGGCATACACTTCCTTATCCGCGAAGGCCCCGATTTGTAACTGTAGAAATTTCCAGTTGAAACCTCCAAAGAGTTGTGTAAAACGGAGATCCGTATTATCAGCGATCAGCAGGTCAAGATCAATACCTGCTTCAAACCTGAAAATCGAATCACCGGGTATGTATTGATTAAAAGCTGTTATTCTGAGGTTCTGAAGAACATCGCTGTTTCGGTCATAGTGGCCCAGCTGGTTGGCCCATAACCAGAAAGGTAACTGGTTTTTTGTTCCTGCAAGCGAGTGCGACTCCAATTGTAACGATTGTGCCAATAAGCCACCGGGCGGCAGCAGGCAGACGATAAAAATCAGGAGTATTTGTTTAAAAGCGTTTACAGACATTCAGTGTTATCGTGAATAGATTTTTTATTGTTGCTGTTTTTGTCGTTACAAACGACCTGTTACCAACCCCTCGTTGCAAACGAGGGGCAGAGGAAAAGCGTTTACCGACATTCAGTGCTATAGTGAATTGATTTTTTAATGTTGCTGTTTTTGTCGTTACAAACGACCTGTTACCAACCCCTCGTTACAAACGAGGGGCAGAGGAATGCCCGTATCTTAAAACTGGTTGACAAAACCCCGTAGGGGTTATATTTTGGTAGCCCCGGCATTCATGCCGGGGTTAATGAGCGTTAGCGAATAAAACAGGCGCACGCTATGTCCGTGATCAATGATGCCTGGTTGTTTGTGCCGCAAAGTTATTGGTTTTTATATTGTTGCTGTTTTTGTCGTTACAAACGACCTGTTACCAACCCCTCGTTACAACCGAGGGGCAGAGGAAAAGCGTTTACCGACATTCAGTGTTATCGTGAATTGATTTTTTATTGTTGCTGTTTTTGTCGTTACAAACGACCTGTTACCGACCCCTCGTTACAAACGAGGTGCAGAGGAGATTATTTGTTGTAATTGTCCTAAAATCCTGTTATTCATCGCCCTGCGGCTTTGTTACCCGCCCTGCGAGGTAAATGAAGCTCCCTGCTGCTTTGTAAGGCGTCCTGCCAGCTTGTGAGCTGATCCGGGGGGCTTGGTGACCCGCCCTGTCACCTGGACGGGCGGCCCGGGGAGCCCGGTGAGTCGCCCTGCCGGGCAGGGAAAGCTGTTGATGCGGCAGGGCGGCTTTTTTAGTGACAGGAAAGGGGAGCGGCACTACAGGGCGCCCTCCTCCTATTGCAGGACCGTCTATTCGGCTTCCTCGCTGACCGTGGTGGCAGAACTGCTTCTTTTGCGTTTCTGCCAGTAAGTATTTGTATATCCGCGGTAACGGGCAGAATCGTTTCGGAAAACAAATTTACCCGCTTCCCTGATCGCATCGGCATGTATTTTAAGTAGTGTAAAGGCTTTATCGCGGATCACTTTCGAATCGTTTTGTTCCGCTTTATCACCATTGGCCTCTGCAAGCAGATCGGCCATTTCATCGGCTGTGGTGGCAGCTGTATCCAAACGCGAGAGGTCTTCTCCTATGGCTTCCAGCAGCCCGGGATTCTCCTTGCCCAAAACAGCCAGGTCGTTCAAATCCTGGATCATATCCGCGTGGCCGTAACCTTCGGAAATGGCACGTACCCGGTTAAGCAGTGCGGGATCAAGGCGGTAGGCATAACGCATGGTAGCTAAGAGGTCATCGCGCAGTTGGTAGGCAGCGGGCGAAAGTTCGTTCCATTGCTTTTGAGCTTCCTTCTGGGAACGGAAATTTTTGTTCCAGATCGACTGGGCTTCGCGGCAGGCTCCTGCATAAACAGGTAGTTCACTGATGCTTTCGTTACTGATTCCAACTACATTCAGTTGTGGGGCATCGTCCAATGCCCAGTGATACAGGTTCTCAACTCCCTGGAGGTAACCGGCAACCGGTTCGGTAGGCTCCATCGTTTCCTCCTCGGTGAGGGCGTTGATCTCCGACAATTTTGCATTGTAATCGTCTAGATTCGACATAATTCATTATTTTTAAAATGTTCTTAAATGTGTCCCTTACGGGACGTTTATTAACTCTGCCGGCAGGTATCGCACTACTTGCCGGTTTTTTTATACCTGTTAAAAGCTGAGCAAGTGCTCAACTTCTTATTCTTTCAACTTTCTTCTATTTAAGCAGTCATGTTTGGGAACATGCCTTGGTGTTTTTTGCTTGTTTCGAAACTCAAGTTAAAAAATCCTGAAGAAAGAATCAATTTAAATAGGGTTGATACAGAGTTGATTAAGATAATTTAAAAGTGAATAATGTCGTTTATGTTTAAAGCCGGAAGCTCACAGTACAAGGCTCTCCACAGATCCCTCTTCCGTCAGTTGACGGATGACGGAGTCCGACGGAATCTTTTACTCGCAGCTCGCGGCTGAAGGATTGAAGGATTGAAGGATTGAGTGACTGAGTGACTGAGTGACTGAGTAAGTGTTCAGTATTCAAAGTTCAGATCTGTAATCGTAAATGCCTGCCCGTTCGTTCAGGCGGGGTTAATCCCCGTCCGACTGGAGTCATCCGGGCGGGATCAATCGACATTCGATATTCTTTTCTTCCCGCACAATTTCTCTCTTACCACGTAGTAAATAAACTTTGTATTGCCAACAAGGTAGCGGCGCCACATACGTTTGGGTTCTTTTACCAGGCGGTAGAACCATTCCAGCCCGAGCTTGATCATCCATTGCGGGGCACGTTTAACGGTGCCGGCATAGAAATCGAATACAGCACCGATGCAGCAAACATGGCCGACTTCCAGTTGCTGGAAATGGTGGTAGGCCCATTTTTCCTGCTTAGGAGCGGTCATACCTACAAAAAGCACATCGGGTTGAAAGGTGTTTACGGCCTCAATCATGGCCTTGTTATCTTCCTCCGAAAATTCAGGTTTGTAGGGTGGGGAATAAGCCCCCACTTCTACATTGGGGTATTCTTTGGCTGCCCTTGTTTTAATCTTCTCCAGCGTTTCCTCCGTACTCCCCAAGAAGAACACTCTTCCTGGTCTTGCGGCTTGTGGCTTGTGGCTTGTGGCTAGCCTTTCCATCTCATAAAAAAACAGATCCGCCCCGGCAATTTTCTTCAACTTTTGCCCGGTCAACCGGCGAATGGCCCAAACCACACTGATGCCATCGGGTATTAACACATCGCTGTTTTGCAGGGCTGTTGAAAATTCATTATCCGCCAGCGCTGTATTGTAGGAGTGAGCGTTAATAGTGGAAATCAAAGTCTTCTTCGAAGACAAGCTTTTTAGCTGATTTTCAAAAAGCTTATAGTCTTTTAACATTTGTCTTCAACTACTTTTTTGTAAATACTTACCAATCTATTGTATATCTCTTTTTCAGAATATTCACTGTTCGCTTTATCTTTTCCATTGCTACCTAGAAGGTTGCAATACCTAGGATTATTGTGCAGTAATTTAATGGTCTCCACCAAATCATCTATATTTCCCGGTTCTACAAGCATTCCATTTTTTCCATGTTCAATAATGGATGCCATTGCACCAAGATTGCTTGTAATCACGGGTTTTCCGTGTTGCATTGCCCTTGTAATGACGTTTGGAAAACCTTCATACCATTTTCCGGGAACAACAATAATTCGAGACGATTGATATAAGTCGTCTAATCGTTCTCCTTCGACAAAACCAAGCCATTTTACATTTAAAGGAGATTGTGTAATCAAATGTTGTAAAGATTGATCAACACTACCAGCTATTGCGAAAGAAATTTCAGGCAATTTTTCAGCCGCTTTTAAAAACTCAATAATTCCTTTCTCGAAACTGATTCGTCCAACGTAAGTAACTATATTTTTGCTTTGAATATTTGTCCATTCTGAAATTTTAGGTGTTAACCCCGGCACTATACTTATTTTTTCTGAAGGTATCCCATTTTTAATAAATTTTTGCTTTTGAAATTCCGTTTGAACAATATAATTATCAATGTTCTTCAAAATACCCCAGGATTTTCTAGCAAAAAAATTTCTTAATGCATACCCAGAACTCTTAAAAATATTAATCTCACAATTTTTTAATACACAATGGATTTCACGACCAATTGAAAGGCATTTTTCACAGACTTTACCATTTCTATCCAAATGAAGTCCATTGGGACAAAACAAGCGGTAGTTTGGGCAACGCATTACAATGGGGATACCTTCTTTTTTTATGGCTTTGATTATTGCTGGTGAAATTAGAGGATATAAATTTTGTATCTGAACCACATCCGGCTTGAACGCGTTTAGTTTCTTTCTGATTTTTCTAACTGAAGCAGGATTCCATATGCCTGTGAAAAACGCTAGGATTTTAACGAATGTTGATTTCGTCACTTCAGACGAACTCCGCCTGTACCAATCAATACTGTATCCATTAGTGTCGAGTATTTTTGCAAGACTTTTCACTGCGTATTCCTCACCGCTATTATCATTTTTGTAATTATTATGGACAAATAAGATCCTCATAGTTCTAATAGATTTCCTATTTCTAAATCATGTTTATAGTGAGAAAATTGTCCAAATCCGTTATCAGGATAAAATGTTAATTCTCCAAAATATATTTTCTCATCAACTTCGTATAAATCGACACGAACAAACTTGAAATTAGTAGAAAGTTTACTTGCGATAGAGATCATTTCATTAATCTTAACTGGTTTTAGAGCATCTTGATCATTATTAGGATAACAATGTTGATAGGGAAGTCTATTCCAATTTAGATCATAAAAATTTCTAGTATGGTTTTCAAACCTGTCAAAGTCAACATGAATAAATTTTGGATTACCATTGAAACAATAAAATTTATAGTCCAATAAAGCCTTATTCTCTTTAGATATATTTTTTTCACAAATGATTGCAGGTGGAACATTTTTATAGGGCCACTCTCCCCAGAGACTATAAAAGTTGTTGTTTAACCAATGTTTCATTCTTTTTTTCGTAAGTTTAATATTTAATGATGACTTATCATTGCACACCAAAACCCACCCTGATCCGTGTGTTGCCTTCAGAACAAATTTATCTGGCAATAAATCAAAATTAATTTCATCTGCATCCTTAAATATTCCAATTAGTTCAATCAAATATTCTTTGCCTATTTTATTTTTAACATATTCACGAACAGCATATTTGTCAACTAAATTGGTATAAATAGCTTTTCTATCATAAAGCTTAAGCCAGTTAATTTTTTCATTGAAAGTTTCCGGCTTATTAAAATTTAGCTTTTTTCTATATTTAATTAGAAAACGAATTTTATAGTATAAAAAATCATTGGTTATTCTTCGTAAGACTGTTAATACAATTCTTTTAAATTTATCTATCGAAGTATTCATTTTGGGAAATATTATAGTACTATAAATTAAGAAATTTGATTAGTCCATCCATTCGGTCTTTAAATGTATATGGCATTCTTGAATCGCTAATTGAGTTCCTCTTTGTACTTTTTTTTATAAGAAATTCAGCGAGTAACTTTTCTAACTCTTTTTTATTATGCGGATCGAAAGTTGCTCCGTTCTTTGAATTAATTAGAACTGAAGCACCTGCTGATCTGGTGCATAAAACAGGAATTCCAGCAATTAGTGCTTCATTTACAACTGCACCGAATGGTTCATAGGTGCTTGGCAAAACAAAACAATCAGCAACTAAATACCAAGCATAAAGTTCTGTATGCTCGAAACGACCTGCAAATATTATTTTTTCATGAATCCCTTGATTGTGAGCGAATCTGATTAGTGATTCTTTCTCAGTTCCTTCACCAACAATAATTAGAACAACATTTGGTTTGTTTTTCGCGTAATATGAAAAGACTTCTATCAGGAAATAAAGATTCTTTTCGGGGGCTAATCTTCCTACATACAATAAAACAACCTTGTCCTCAAGTTTATACTCCGAAATATATTTTTGCAAGTAAGTATTGGAATCTTTTAAAATTTTATATAATCGATTTTCGTCTTGAATTATGGGAAATGTTATTGTATTTACTTCTCTAAAATTATTATTATACCATTTTTCTGTTTCTTCATTTCCCAGAATCAAACCATCAATATATTTTAGACTGACATATCTCGCAATTTTTCGTAATAATCCTACATTATTCACTATTTCATAACTATCATCACAGATTGTATAAACTTTTATTTTCGGTGTAAACAATCGGATAAATAATATTGAAATGACAGTTAAAGGATGATATTCAATACAAATTACTATTTCGGGTTTATGTTTAATTATTTGAATTATTTGACCAAATCGAATTATCCTGATCTTATTTTTAATCTTTAAGATAAATCCATTTGTTAAAAATTTTGGATTGAAGTCTAATTGTTTAATAATTTTTGACTGATCAAATTTCTGAGATATAAGATTTTTTGAGTAGAAATAAAAGTTTGCATCAAATCTTTTATTTAGGTTATTAAATAAATCTATTCGATAAGGGGCTATTGTAGGATGGAAAGCAAGTAGTTTTTTCACTGTTTAAATTTTTAAATTTAGTTCTTCAATTTCCATAGCCAAGGACAAATTACTCTTAAGTGATTAGTTAAATAGTGAAAGCAAGCCATAAGAAGTCCATTATGACGTTTTTCATATAAAAAATACTCTTCAGGATTTTGTCCTAAAGGGGAACGAAAAACCTTCCAACGCTGCTTAAATGATTTATCCGGATTACACCAGGTTGATAAGCATTCGTGCTCATTGCAATGACCTAGAATACCTGGTGCAATAAAAGATTGTACTCCCATTTTTCTGGCACGAAGCCCGTAATCAAAATCTCCTAAAGCATGTTTAAACATAGGGTCGTTTGTACCGACTTTTTGATAAACCGATTGTGGAATTAGTACAATATTGCCATTGAAATAATCACACGATTGTATTTCTTTATTTGGATGTAATAATCCTTTTTTTAATCGACGTCCCCCATAGGTTATATGTTCTGTGTTTTTTATAGCGGAAGTCGTTCCAACAATGATGGAATTATGTTGTTTTTCAGCCGAGCTTTCTAGTAAAGTAGTCATAGCGTTGGGAAAAAGAATTGTATCATCATTTAGCCATAAATAGAAATCATAGTCTGTGACTTCTGCTGCGGTTTGCCAAGCCAAATGCATACCTCTGTTCCAAAATAAGTTGCCGTTGCCTTCAATGATGTGAACATCCGGAAATTGCTCTTTTACAGCATCTGGAGTACCATCGGTGCAACCATCATTTACGAGATAAACATCAAGAATATAGCCTCTAGGCAAATTTTGTTCCAACAAATGATGCAAACAATTTAAGGTATTTTCCTTACGATTAAAAACAGTTAGAAGGACTGCTATGGATTTCATTTTATACTAACTTCTTTATGCCAAACAAACTTTTTACCCACTGTTCAAATTCATGATCTGTCATTTGCCTGAATGAAATTGAGAAACACATTCCAATCATTATCCAAAGGAAAAGATAGTTTAAGTCAAAGCGGCTAAAATCTTCAACCCAGGCAAACACCCACCTAAAACTTACATAAATTCCCAGCATTTTCATATAACTATTATTCGACTTGTTAATAGCTTTATTGCTTGCTGAAAAGAAAATAAGGAAATAGAGAAAAACCCCAATTATTCCCATATGTGTGAAAATATTGATAATAGAGACTTCAGAATCGTAACGTTCTCCTCTGTTATAAAAATCAGTATCAGCAAAAGATACAGATTCGTAGCCTCTGGCTAATGAATGTCCTTGTATTATATAATTGTTTTTAATAGCACTTGAAAAAGCTTCAACATAAATAAAAGTACGGGTATCGGAGCCCAATTTTTCTGTTTTACTGGTATTATAAGAATTTTTCACTTCCAGATCAGAAATGCCAGAGATATAATCACCTAATTTAAATATGTTAAAAATGTTCAAAGACGCATAAATTAAAAATAGAAAGGGAACAAGCATCATTAAAAAATGTGTGATTTTTAGCAAACTTACTCTTTTATAAATACCGGTGTAAAAACTTATACCCATTAATAGAGCGATGGAATATTTTATAACCGAGGCTCTTGCTCCCAAAGATCCATATATAAAAATAAAAGAGAAGAATAGCAAAACAATTAGTTTGTTTCTTGCAGGTATTGCTTTTAAAAATAACACTACAAACATAATGGGTATCAGGTATTTTGCAGGAGCTTCAGGTTGCATAATAGGAATGAAGAGAAAAAAAGCAATTAAAGCATAACGAAACCATTTATGAATTGTATTAGCTAGAATTTTTGGATTCGAGAAAACAAAAAAAGACAGGGGTAACAGATATGTAAATAAATTTCCTATAAGCGTTTTAAAGTCCCAATATCCCTTAGATATAAAGATTCCGTATATAGCTTCTGCTAAAACAACATAAATGAATAAGCGAATTTCTCGTGGCAAAGCCTGACCTCTGGAATAGACCTTTCTTCCTTTTATAAAAATTAAAATGATAAAAAAATACAACGTCCACCACACTGCAGTAAGCTTATTGGTGTCGAAATTTAACCATTGAGCAATAGAAGGCAATGTGATGGTAATAATTAAATATGGTATAATCTTACTTATCTTCATAAATCAGGGTCTGTAAAATCTCTCTTTTGATTATTGATTACCAATAACAGGCGTTTTCTACTTTACTGGCTGCTTTTGGCTTTAATTTTCCAGTTGGTTTTACCCAGTGTTCATTAAATAATGTAAGATAAGTGTCTTTTGGTAATTCCCATTTTACCGCATAATCTTTAGCTTCCCATCTATTTCCTTTTATCCCAAATAATAGTTGTAAAGCCCCACCTAAATGAATGGCTTTTTTCCCGTTTCTTTTAACGTGTGCGGCCAAAGAAAAACCATAAGCCCCAGCTCCAATTAGACAAATATCGTACTCTCTTTTGTCAATTTCATCTTTCATATACTCCAGTGCTTCAAACCAATCTTTAAATTCCTGGTTGACCCCCCCCATGCTTTGAACAGCTTTAATTGTTTGTAACTGGAATTCTGGCAAAACATCAGAATTGGTAAAAAGTAAATTTCTGTTTTTATACTGCTTTTCGATTAGTTCAGCAAAAGGATGAACAACAAGTACTTTTTTCCCTTTCAGACATCTACTCCACGGGAGAACAGCAGTGTAAGGCTCAAGTAAAACCAGCTTAACTTTTTTTGCCGCTTTTGTACTTTCTTCAAAATACCTTTCATTAGATAACCAACTTCCCAATATATCCACCTCTTTCATATCGTCCAGCATTAGTTCACAGAACTGTTCAATTTTACGTTGGGTGGGTGGGAAAAAGCCTGCGTTATTTTGCATATGGTTCAACAATTTATTATTCCACCACCACTGTTCTTTTTTGCCTTGGATATATTTCAAATAATTTCTATCTGTTTGTTTTACATTCAAATAATTCACGACAGTGCTTAGCTCAAAACCACCGAAACGAGCAATCATGCATGGTTTATTGCCTATGAGCTTGTTATAAATTATTTGAGAGACCTTTTCTGGATCTTCTACGCATTTTGGTTTAGACAAAGCTTGTGTCTTAAAGAGTTTACCATATATTTTACGCAAGATTTTTAGGGTATAATTGACAATTTGGTTCATTTATTTTACAATTAAATTTCCTTCATTATCTGCCAATATCCAATCTTTAGTATCGGGATATCCGTGCCAAAATTCTTTTGGGCACACTTTGATCCCTTGATTTAATAAGGCAGGTTTATACGAGAAAGAACTTTTACTCGTAATCAGTAAGTCGGCAAATACCATGTGTAAAAAGCTTTCTTTTGCCCCCATATCCATGCACCAATGCAAGTTTTTGAAACTGTCAAATTCGGGATAATCTTCGGGTTTACCCTGTGAGAAAAAGTACATATGAACAGGCTTTGTCGTATGAACTTGTTTTATAGCATTATTCAATGTATTCAAAAAATAATCATTGCTAATAAATCGCATTTGTAAGTTTGGATTGTGTGGATCGGAAAGTATATCACCTCGGCGAACATGTATAGCAATATTAAAATGATCAGGTGAATAAATTAATTGATCTTTTTTCCGGGCATGCGATTTAAAAAATTTTCGTTGTATGTCGTCCATTACACCAAACTGATCGCTATAAGACTGATCCTGTTCACAAATAAAAACCACCTTTTGACCGGCATAGGAAGCGATTATTTTTTTAGTTCGTTCTACTTCTTCTGTTTTGTTTTCACCAAACAATGGTAATCTTCTCTTTTTATATCCATTTCTTATAAGGGCATCTACTGTTATCTCGTCTTGTCCAAATCCCAGGAAATCTTCCCATGCCTGATCAGAAAATGCAATATTTGCGAATTTGAGTTCAAACTTTTTTGCAAACCAATAACCAGCTATCCAGTTGGCCATTTGGTGACCAATACCTGCTCCGGGATTTGGTCGTGCGGAAAAATAGATTTTATTAGAATTGATATCTTTTCTGGAAATATGAAAAATATAATGCCAATAACTACGATATAATAAGCAATAGAATCGAGTTGGTGTGGCGTATGCAACAACCTTACTCCAGAGTTTTCGTCTGGCTTTCAAAATGAAGATATCTATTTTTGAATTTATCTTTTCCATAAGTCCCAGTAGCTTCCTCTTAATCCGGTTGACCAGATAGTTAATTTAAGTTTAACTCTAAATATTAAGGAGTTGTATCCATCTACGTAACATCCACGCTTATCGAAGTTGACTTTTAGTTCTTTTGCTCGGATGAAATCAACAGCATTATCCAACCATTTTCCCTGGTGCAAACAACCTTTTAAATCGTATTGTATTGGCCTTTCTAGGTCCTGCTTCAAACAAGCTAATCTTATTTTCATTTTTTCTGCGCGTTTGGAACCATACCACTCCGACATCCACGGATTTTCGTGAGGTAAAGCCATTTCTCTAAGTATTATTTTTTTCCAAAATGCAACTTGATACGAGAACATAACATAAGGCGCTGGTGGAATAACATTGTTGAGTTCCGGATGTACGGATGGGATTTGATTTGGATAATTTTGATGTACCAGGCAAAGTGTATCCAGGTTTTCTGATACAAAATAATTGTAGTATTCTTCCAATTTGTAAGGTCGTACTTTATCCATGAAAATATAATCGATCATAATTAGGAGTACGTGATCAGTTGGTACTTTATCTAGACCAGCCCGAAAAGTTTTTCCAAAACTTCCCAGTTTGCCAACTCTTGTACAAACGATATTTAATCCTGGATGACTATATTCTTTTTCTTCTGTATTCAGGTAGATTACTCCATTAAAGTCGTGCCAGTTCATCTGAAATAAGTCGAAGAAGAGTGGCCAGATGTCGGAATAGGCATCTGACGAGGAAATAAAAACCGAATAATTTTTCATTAATGAGTATTAGTGAATTTCATAAAATTTTCTTCTAAAATCTTAATTGAAAGACGTTCATCCTTTGTATAGAACAACTCCTCCTGCTTGATTTGCTCATTAAGTGTAAGTCTGAATTTCAGAAATTTTGCCGGATTTCCTCCAATAATTGAATAAGGGGGATAATCTTTGTTTTTTACACAGACACTTCCCGCGGCTATAATACATCCTCTTCCTATAATAGTCCCTGGACAAAGAGTGACGTTTGCTCCAATCCAAACATCTTCGTTTACGAGTACATCATTGGATTCAAATCATCCCAGTCTTGTAATTCAGGTCTTTGTCCAACAGATTCATATTTATGGTTAAAAGTTATAGCTGTCAAGTTTGGGCCAACTGAGCAATTGCGTCGCATCGTGAATTTACCTATTTGGCAAACAAAATTCGCGCAAACATTTATACCGCAATTTTCATGTATAAAAACATTTTGCTTTGTTCCCCAAAATGGTGTACGAATATTCGAAGTCGGAACAAAATAGCCGAAACGGTCTTTTCTTGAGGAAAAAAGTCATTTTAATTCCATTTAATCCATCCAATATTATTTGTTTTAAGATCTTATTATTAATCATAGTTATGTTTAAGAATCTTTTTAAGCCTTTGTAGAATAAAGTCATTAATTCTTAATCTTTCCTGTTGGTTAAGTCCAAGAAGATAAGAAAGTACACCGAAGGATAGGAACGATACAAAGGTTACAATAATCATTCGGGCTAAAGAAATATCGAAAAATGACTGCAATATATAGCCAATGAGCAATGTTAAAATTATTACAAGCGCACTTCTCATAAATACATCCGTTATGAATTCTACCAAAGGCATATTACAGTAGTATTTACAATACCAAACTTTATAAAGTGTAATGCCAAAGGCCCCAATGATCGCAACAATGCGAAGAGTTTGTGGTGGAAATCCTATTATATAAGCGAGAAACAAAAGGAATATCTCAGAATACAGAATTATTGAAACAATGATATTATACTGCTTTATTTTACCTATAGCCGAAATTGATGTACCTAATGGCATTGTTATTTCTTCAATAAGTACCTGAATAAACATTAGCTGAAGAAAGATTTCCGTGTACGGTGGTACTTCTTTTAACCATAACTTCAAAATAAAGGAAGTTTCGAGTATAAAGGGAATTGCAAAAAAGGAATATAACAAAACAGAAAGCTTGCCCGCAGTGAAAGTCACTTTAAACATCTGATTCCGATTTCCCTGTCCCTCACTTTTAACGATTACAGGATTCACGGCTTTCATCATGTTATTTGAAAATGCCATTAACTGTCCATTAAGTTGTCCACATATTCCATTTGCGGCATTTAAAACAGGACCGAAGAAGTTGTTAAGAATTATATTTGTACCGTATCCGGAAATTATACCTGAAGAACTGCCAAATAAACTCCATCCTGCAAAGGAAGTCATCTCTTTCATCAAATCTTTGTCCCAGTATTTTCGTGGGGCATAAACGCATTCAGAATAATGTTTATGCGTGTATACCCGCATGATCAACATTACAGTCAGTGAAATACCTGCCATTAAGACTCCGTACATAATTAGTTTGTCGAGAATGGTGTTGACTACTATTAAAGCAACAGCTAACTTTAACAGTGATTCAATTACACCCACTATAGCAAAATACAGCATATTTTCATGAGCGTTGAGTACGGCCTGGTAGGGAACGGTCATCACTGTAAGCATGGTGCTTACTATCATAAAATAGTAGATCAGTTTTGCCGCATACATACGTTCTTCAGGGATTGTAAGAATGCTGTTAAAAAAGAAATAGCCGGCAATAAGCAGAACAATGCCAAGAACTATAGCAATAAAAAAATGAAGTACAATAGCTACATTAAAAATGCTTTTTTGTTTTTCAATTTTCCCTTCACCTTCGGCGTAAGACATAAATCGCTGTGTGGCCGCTGTCATGGCGGCATTCAGAAAACCCATCATGGCAATGGCGCCACCTACTACATTAAAAATACCAAAGTCCTCGGCTCCCAGGGCGTTTAAAATCAAACGCGTGGTGTAGAGCGAGATAAACATGGTAATCCCCATGCGGGCATACAAAAAGCCGGTATTTTTTATTACTCGGTTGGCGGTGCTCACTTTTTTTGTTCAGAGTTTAGTATTAAAAGTTCAGAGTTCAGTGTTCAGAGAACAAATCTGCAATCGTAAATCGTTAATCATCAATCGATATTCCTTTGCTTGTCGCTCAATTTTACAATTTAACAGTTTTACAATTTATCAGTGTTCATTGTTCAGTTTTCAGTCGCAGTTGCCAGTCTCATTGATTGAGGGACTGAAGGATTGAAGGACTGAGTTAATGCATGAATGCGAAAATGCTTTAATGTTGTAAGCACGAAGATCAGTGTTCAGTCGCAGTATTCAGGGTTTAATTTCCAATTCTCACTACTCATGTCTCATTACTTTTCTTCGTATTTGCAATCGGTATTCGGTTCTTCGTTGCGTGAGATCCCTCTTCCTCGCTGGTGCTCGTCATCGGGATGACAAGATATTTTTATGTTGAGGCGGCGCGCGATACGATTTTATTAGATTAAATTCATTCTACGCCGCCGGATTTTATACCATTTTTTGTCATTCCGAGGGAGGTACGACCGACGGAATCTCTTGCTTGATACTCGATACTCAGTACTTCCGACTCAGTACTTGCTACTTGCAGCTCGCGGCTCGAAGTTGAAGGACTGAAGGACTGAAGGACTGAAGGATTGAGTTCAAGGTAAAAGTAAAAAGTTAAAAGGCAAAAGGTCTGTGTCAAGGCAAAAGGCAAAAGGATAAAGTAAAATGTCCAATATTCAATGTTCAACTCCCAAATCTCACTACTCTGTACTTCATACTCGCAACTCGTGGCTCGAAGCTCAATTTTACAATTTATCAGTGTTCATTGTTCAGTTTTCAGTCGCAGTTGACAGTCTCAGTCTCAGTCTCAGTGATTGAGGGACTGAAGGATTGAAACTGGATACTCGATGCTTGATTCTCGATCTCACTACTTACTACTCACTACTCAGTACTTGCTACTTGCAGCTCGCGGCTCGTGGCTCTTCTTTACAGTATCTCACTTGGATCCCAGCGTACTTCCGGAATTATCCTTTTCAGCATCTCGCGAACGGTTTCGTTAATGTCGGGTTGGGTATTGTCGACGTGCAGGAAGGGCTTTTCAGGCACTTCAAAAGGCGAGGAGATACCCGTAAAGTTCGGGATCTCGCCGGCACGGGCTTTTTTATACAGCCCTTTGGGGTCGCGTTGCTCGCACACTTCCAGCGGAGTATCGATAAACACCTCCAGGAAATCCGCTTCGCCAATGATCTCGCGGGCCATATTGCGCATTGCGTTGGTAGGGGAGATAAAGGCACAGATCAGGATAATGCCGCAGTTCATAAACAGTTTACCCACCTCGGCTATCCGCCGGATGTTCTCCATACGGTCGGCATCGGTAAACATCAGGTTTTTATTGATCCCCGAACGAACGTTGTCGCCGTCGAGGATCTGGCAGAAATAGTTGAGCTCAAAAAGTCGTTTTTCGAGGGCACTGGCCAGGGTGGTTTTCCCTGAACCACTTAAACCAGTCATCCAGATAACCTTGCCACGCTGTTTCAAATAGACCTCTTTGGCGCTTCTGTCTTTTATACTATCAAATGTTGTGTAGATATGGTCTGTCATTGTTAAAGTATTTTCTGTTGAGATGTTAACTTCAATTCGGATACTTCAGCGCTTTTTTGTTGCTTTTGTCCTGCCCCGGTATATCGTCGGGATTTCATTACACTCAACCAAACGGGCTTAAACATTTGTGACCGAAAAGTTACAAAAAAAGTCAAGGCTGTGTTTTGTTCGCTCCAAAAAGCTACGCCAAGAGGCTAAAATCAATGAAATCGTCTTTCCAAAAGAGGTATAGCCTTTCACGATTTACCGGAAACCAACGGAATCTTTTATTTCACTATCCGGAGTTCAGAGTTCAGAGTTCAGTGTTCAGTTTTCAGTCGCAGTTGCCAGTCTCAGTTTACAGTCGCAGTCTCAGTCCCAGTTTACAGTGACTATTGACAAATGACCAGTGACAAATATTCAATTCTCAATTTCCAATTCTCACTACTCATGTCTCATTACTTTTCTTCGTATCTGCAATCAGTATTCGGTTCTTCGTTGCGTGAGATCCCTCTTCCTCGCTGGTGCTCGTCATCGGGATGACAAGATATTTTTATGTTGAGGCGGCGCTTGAAACATTTTTAATCGATTAAATTCATTGTGCGCCGCCGGATTATATTTTATAGTTGTCATTCCGAGGGAGGTACGACCGACGGAATCTCTTGCTTGATACTCGATACTCAGTACTTCCGACTCAGTACTTGCTACTTGCGGCTTGCGGCTCGAAGTTGAAGGATTGAAGGACTGAGTTAAAGGCAAAAGGACAAAGGCAAAAGTTTAAAGTTCAGAGTTCAATGTCCAAATGGCCGGTGATTCTTGTCTTGATGCTTGATTCTAGATATTTGATACCCTGTACTCATTATTTGTTTTTTTGCTTTCAGCTCCATGCTCTTTACTCTTCGCTCTTTGCGTTGTGCTCTCTACTTGTTTATGCGCTAAGCGGCTGTGATTCGCTAAGCGCAAAGCTCGTGGCTCGCAGCTTGAAGCTTGCGGCTTGTAGCTGTTAATGCCTGTCTGCCGATGGATAGGGATTAATTTCAATAAACTGTCGTTTAAGGGAACTTACTGTATATTTTACTTCTTGGTGCAAATGCTGCGAAAATTATTGTATCGTTTTCAAAAAAGAAACCTATCCGGTATTTTCCTTTTCTGTAGCGATACGCAGTAGGGTGGCCTTTTAGTTTTTTGACGTTAGGTATTTCATCGAGGGTATCAGCTTGTTCAACTTGTTGAATACACTGAAAGACAATTTTAGCCAGTGTATGATCTTTACTACGAGCTAGGTCTTTCTCAAAACCACTGAGAAAGCTAATCCTCATTTTTATAGTCTGTTTTCTGCTCGTTAAGAATATTTTGGATCGTGCTTAAAACTTTTTCTTTAGCAACATATCCGGTTTTTTTGTTTGTTTCCATATCCGCCAGTAGTTGAGCGTCGATAACATCGCTGGTGGTATTGATTTCAAGACCCAGTCGTTGTGCCAGTTCCACAAAAAAATTAAATTCTTTTTTATCTCTTGGATGTATGATGATGGAATCCATGATTCATTCTTTTTACAAATATACGAAAATGACTTTTATGCCGGATACTGGATCTTTGATACTGGATGTTTGATACTTGATACTCGCAACTCGTGGCTCACAGCTCAATTCAACAATTTATCAGTTTTACAATTTATCAGTGTTCAGTGTTCAGTTTTCAGTCGCAGTTGCCAGTCTCAGTCTCAGTGATTGAGGGACTGAAGGATTGATACTGGATGCTTGATGCTTGATTCTCGATCTCACTACTCACTACTCAGTACTTGCTACTTGCAGCTCGCGGCTCGTGGCTCGTGGCTCACAGCTCAATTCAACAATTTATCAGTGTTCAGTGTTCATTGTTCAGTTTTCAGTCGCAGTTGCCAGTCTCAGTTTACAGTCTCAGTCGCTGTCGCAGTCTCAGTCCCAGTTTACAGTGACTATTGACAAATGACCAGTGACAAATATTCAATTCTCAATTCTCAATTCCCAATTCTCACTACTCATGTCTCATTACTTTTCTTCGTATCTGCAATCGGTATTCGGTTCTTCGTTGCGTGAGATCCCTCTTCCTCGCTGGTGCTCGTCATCGGGATGACAAGATATTTTTATGTTGAGGCGGCGCGTGAAACATTTTTAATCGATTAAATTCATTGTGTGCCGACGGAATCTTTTTTATTGTTTTTGACATCTTCTTTGGCTCACGGCCCATTGCTCCTGGCTCGAAGCTTGTATTACCACCCCGGTAGCGAAATCTAGTTGATTGTTCCACAACATGCTATGTGTCGCTACCACCCCTCCTATAATAGGAGGGGAAATTTTTGGAATGCAATCGTATTTGTAATTGTAAATCGTTAATCCCAGCCCGGCGGGTGTAAACTGAGGGGATCATTCGACATTCTTTTGCTCTTGGTTTGCAACCAGATCCCTCTCACGAATTCTCGTGATCGGGATGACAATGGTGTAATTATGTTGAGGCGGCGCGTGAAACATTTTTAATCGATTAAATTCATTGTGCGCCGCCGGATTGTATTTTATTGTTGTCATTCCTTGATTCTTGCAGCTTGTGGCTTGTATTACCACCCCGGCCCCGTCCGTCAGCTGACGGATCGGGGCCACCCCTCCTAAAAAAGGAGGGGAAATTTTTGGAATGCAATCGTATTTGTAATTATAAATCGTTAATCCCAGCCCGGCGGGTGTAAACTGATGGGTTCATTCGACATTCTTTTGCTCTTGGTTTGCAACCAGATCCCTCTCACGAATTCTCGTGATCGGGATGACAATGGTGTAATTATGTTGAGGCGGCGCGTGAAACATTTTTAATCGATTAAATTCATTGTGCGCCGCCGGTTTGTAAAGTATTGTTGTCATTCCCTGATACTTGCAGCTTGTGGCTTGTAGCTATTCCTCAAAAACTCCAAATCAAGGGTATTAACCATACACTGAGTAAAAAGGTCAGCAATTGCAGCGGAAAGCCGATTCTAAAAAAGTCGCCTTTGGAGTAGTGGCCGATCCCTTTTATGATCAGGTTGGCACGGTACCCACGGGCGGTCATAAAACTGGCAGCTCCGGCCATGGCTATTCCCACAAAAAAAGGTTTCGCGTCGACGCCCAGCATTTCGGAAGCCACAATGGCCACCGGAAAGGCGATAGCCACAGCTGCATTGTTGGTAATGATCTCGGACAGGAGCGAGGTGAAAATGTACAATATGGCCAGTACCCCCAGCGGACCGAGATCGTGCACGGTCTGTATAAATTCGCGTGCCAGGGCATTGGCAATACCCGTATTTTTTATGGCATTACTCACTGCAAACGCCGAGGCGATCATTATAAGCAGGTCCCAGCTGATGTTCTTGGTGTAGTTCTCCCAGGGTAAAACCCCTAGCCATACCATTAAAACGGCAGCAATACCCACCATTACAAAAATGTTCAGGCGGATGCCAAAACCATAACTTACCATTTCGTTGATCAGGATGCCTGCCACCATTCCTGTTAGAATAAGAAAGGCCAGCCATTTTTTTCTGCTGGTTTTTTCAACGGGCATATCCTGCACATAATTCACCAGGTAAAACATGTGCCGGTCGTTCCAGTTCTTTTCAAAATTATCGGTGGCCAGTAACACCAGGTTATCACCTTCTTTCAATTCCAGTTCGTTGAGGTTGGTAATGCGTTCTCCGTTTCGGTGAACGGCCATAACGGCTGCATTAAAGTGCTCGAAGAACTGAAATTCGCTGAGTGTCATTCCCACTCCCGGGAAACGGGGTGAAAGCACTACTTCGTATTTTTTGAGTTCAGCAGGTGGAACATCTTTTAAAGCATCGATACCTTTGAGCGTCACTTCCTTGTGGGCAAGAATGTAATTCAGACGGTCGGCCTGACCGGTGAGCAACAGTTCGTCGCCAGCTTCAATCCTGAAACTTCCGTTTCCGGGACGTATGATTTTCCCCTGGCGTTCGATGGCGATCACCATCAATCCTCCCAGTCCCTCGATACGTTTATTGCTGACCGTAGCACCGATCAGGGTACTTTCGGGTTTTAAAAGTACATTATAGTGGTAGTCTTTTACTTCGGTCTTCTTTTTATGTAAGAGGATACGTTCGCCGGGGAGCAACCAGTTGCCAAGAAAGGCCATGTAAATAAAACCAAAGCCAGCTACGATCAGTCCCAGTTTAGCGAGTTCGAAAAGGTGAAATCCTTTGTAACCGTTTTCCAGCATCAAACCATGAACCACCAGGTTGGAAGAGGTGCCGATTAGCGTGCACATCCCCCCGAAAATAGCGGCATAGGTGAGAGGGATCAGGAACTTTTTGTACGACAGGTTCATCATGCCGGTCCACTTGATCAGGATTGGCGCCACATTGACCACAATGGGCAGGTTATTTAAAAAGGCCGACAAAAAGGATACAGGTATCATGATACGTGGCAAAAGAAAAGGCATTTTGCTTTTCTTCCGCGGCAGGTAGGCCTTTGCCAGCCGGGTGATCAGTCCCGATTGCTTGATCCCTTCATTCACCAGGAACAACACGCCAATAGTGATGACCCCGGTATTGGAAAAGCCTTTGATCATTTCTTCGGCCGAAATAATCCCGGTAGCCAGAAAGATCACGGCAGCACTAAAGAGAATCAGTCCGGGCCGCAGCAAATCGAAAATAAATGCTACGAAGATGTAGACGATAACCAGTAAAGCTATGATGATGTCGATGGACATGGATTAGTTTAACGTTGTTTTCGGCAATTTATCTTTTATTCTTGAATGTTCAAAGTGTATCAGTGGGCAGAGTCCAGAGTTCAGTGTTCAGTGAACAAGGGAATGAGTGACTGAGTAATTGAGGGACTCGATACTTGATGCTTACTACTCATAACTCAGAGCTTCGTTCTCTGTGTTTGCTGATGCCTTATATAGCGGCGTAATGATTTTATTGTTTTAATTTGATATTAGTGATGCCGCTTAAATATTTTTTCTGCTTGTCATTCCGAGGGATCCGTCAGTCGACGGAGGGAGAGCGACGGAATCTTTTTTTATTGTTTTTGACATCTTCTTTGGCTCACGGCCCAAAGCTTCTGGCTCGAAGCTTGTATTACCACCCCGGCCCCGTCCGTCAGCTGACGGATCGGGACCACCCCTCCTAAAATAGGAGGGGAAATTGTTTGTAGACAATGTTGTAATCCCAAATCGTTAATCTTTATTCGGTATTCACTGACTTTTAGCTCAGAGACCATTGCTCAAAGCTTGTAACTAGCAGCTTTTAGCGCAATATCTGTTATTGGGGTTTTGCTCATATAAATCGTTCAAACCTGGCGGGCAAAGCTAAAAATATAAGCTTCAGCAATGCCCGGTTTGTGGTGTTATTCCCTGTATCCTTTTCCGTAAGCGTATTTGTAAGCGTAGGAGTAACCGAGGCCGAGTTGACTCAGTTTTACATCGTTGATTATTATGGTAGGCTTGTTCATTATCCCTCTTTCGGCTATTTCATTAATAAAGCGCAGCTGATCTTTTTTGCTCACTCCATAACGCAATACAAAGAGGTTGATATCAGACTCTTTACTGGTCACCAGTCCGTCGGTCACCATCGATACAGGTGCATTATCAATGATAATGTAGTCGAACGTTTTCTTTAATTCCTCGAGAAGCCGTTTAAAAGCTTTGCGTTCGATAAGTTCTGCCGGATTTGGCGGTATCGGACCGGCAGGTATCAGCGAGAGATTCTCTACATCGGTCTCGAAAATAATTTCTTCTATTTTTGCCTGCCCGGCCAGGTAATTGCTCAATCCTGTAGTATTTGGAATTTCGAAGACTTTATGTATCCTGGGTTTGCGCATGTCGGCACCGATCAGTACTGTTTTTTTGTCGTTCAGCGCCATGATGGTGGCAATGTTAGTCGCATTAAAGGTCTTACCTTCGCCCGGCATTACTGAATGTATTCCGATTACTTTTTCTGATTCGGTGGTGAATTTAAAGTGCAAATTGGTACGTATGTTACGGTACGATTCGGCGATCGGCGAAGATGGATCATCGATAACCACGCGTTCGTTTTTCCTGTTGCTGTGCAATACGTTTCCGAGAATGGTAAGTGGAGTCAGTTTTACCACATCTTCCTGGAGGTGTATTTTGTTGTTAAAGAAATCGGCAAGCAGAATCACAATTCCCGGGAAAAGAAGTCCGAGAAAAGCTCCGATCATAAGAATAAGTATCGTGCTTTTATTGAGAGGAATAAGCCTTTCAATCTGTGCCGGATCGATGATCTGGATGTCCACAACAGCAGCAGCCAGTGAGATCTCCAGTTCGGCCCTGCGTTGCAGAAGGAAGGTGTAAATTTCGTTGGTCAGCTCATATTGCCGCTGGATGTTAATCAGCTGTTGTTCCTGTTCCGGCATATTGTTCAGCTGATTGTTGATACGGTTGTAGCGTTGATTCAGCGTGCGCACGGATAACTCGGTATTGTCGATAAGGTTAACCAGCATCTCCCGCAACTGTTCGTTTACCTGTCCGATCTCCTGATTCAATAGTATAAGTGAAGGATTGTTCTCGCGGGCGCTGAAGGACAGTACCTTCCGGCGGCTGTAAAGTTCGCTGAGTTTTAGTACCAGTGAATTCAGTGTGGCATCGGTAATGCCCACAACGGATGGCGCAACCAACTGGTCGGCAGCCTGGATGTTGCCCAGGTAACGTTGCAGGTTCTTAAAATAGTCGAGCTGCATTTGCAACTGCGATTTTTCCTGCTCGATATCCTTGAGCTGTTCCATGATCAGGCTTCCCTGGCTGCTCAGGTCGATGATCTGGTTTTTCGAACGAAACTCGGTAAATGTACTTTCCGCTTCGCTCAGGTCGTTTGAAATACCCGACAGTTGTGAGTCGATAAACTCGAGCGAGCGTTTTTGGGTCTGTGTCTGCAGGTCGAGTTTTAGCTCGAGGTAAACACGCACCAGTTCATTGAGGTAGTGAATGTCGCGCAATGGCTCAATACTTTCCACCGACAACTTGATTACTTCACTGTCTTTCCCGTAATCGGTTTTTACCTTTTTGATGTATGAAGCTGTGAGTTTACTTTTATCAATAAAGGCGAAACGATAACTTTGATTTACCATTTCGTTTGCATCTTCCTTGGGAGTCAGGGTAAAATTAAAATAGTCGTTAATAAAAGGTTGGCCGTACCGGGCTGTTTCGCTGAAAACAATTTTAGTGAGTTTGTTGTTTATCCTGACTTCTCCATCGGCCTCAATGTGATATTCAGTAGCCGAGACCGGGATAATTTCCATGTTTAGTCCCGCAGGATTTATAGCATTATTATTTTTGTTAATGATAAAAGGTTCATCCAGGTAGATTCCTTCCCAAACAACCAGGTTCTTTTTCTGCCAGAAACTTTGCCAGTTGAGGTTGTCTACCGCCTGGTGGTTGAGGGTATAGGAACGCAGGAATTCGACTTCGTTCTGGAGGCTTACTTTGGAAGAAGCTCCCATCATGTTTTCCATGAACATGTTCTCAATGTCGAGGCCTTTGCTCTCGTTAGTGACCAGCAGACTGGTGTCGACCAGGTACTTAGCCGGTGTATATTTTACATAGAAATAGGCTCCGGCAACGCCAAGGATCAATCCAATGGCCAGCCAGTACCATCTTCGCACCAAAAGAAAAAGGAGACGTTTGATGTCTATTTCGTCGTTTTGTCCGGCAATTAACTGCTGATTGTAATTGTTGTTGGTCATAGTAATATTTTTTGGGAAGGAAGTGTCAGCTCCCTGCAAACCTGATTCTTGTAGTTGTTTATAACGATCTGTTCCTGTCTATTTTAGTAAGCCGATTACGGCCAGCAGCAAACTGGCTGATGAAATGATCATGGAATATGCCTGTGCATTTAGCTGGAAGTTTTTATGATTATCGGGTTCAACAAAGATATAATCGTTGGGATGGAGGTAAAAGCCTTCCTTGAGCCACGAGTCTGACGAAGACAGGTCAAGGATCATGGCTTTTTGCCCGTTGGGTTGCGGTCTGATGACCATAATATTGGTAATGTTGGCATAATCGGTATTTCCGTTGGCCATGGCAAGAGCCTCGAGCACTGTAAAATTGTTGTTGTAATTGTAATAAACCCCCGGATTCTTTACTTCACCGGTTATCGTGACTTTATAGTTCAATAGTTTCACTTTAACAATCGCTTCTTTCAGGTACTCATCGGCATATTTCTGAACGATTTGCTCGATCGACGAATTGGGATGACCCGCGACCGGGATATCGCCTAAAATGGGAAGTGTGAGGTTTCCTTTATCATCCACTTCGTAACCGTAAAGATAAGCGCCCTGGGGTGTTGTAAAGCGCTGGAATGAATTACCACTATTGTTTTCCATATTTGATTCCGGATTGAACAAGGCATTTACTTCGGCGTTCATCGATTTGATGCTCACATACAGGATGTCTCCCGGTTCAATGATGTATTCGGTGATACTGTCCGCCAGGGCCTTGATCATCTGGTTGTTTTGTACATCCTTCATGTAAATGAGTTCCTTACTGCTTCGGCAGGAAAATAGACTTAAACTCACAGCTATGAGCAATAAAGCGTAAAATTGATTTTTTTTGGGCTTTTTCATGCGATTAATATTTTGTGATTTATTGGATTGGTTGCAGATATCACTAAATTTTCCACCATTTCCTTTTTGTTGATGAGCCGGAGTTGTCGGTGGCATCTTCAGGGTGAAGGCTTTGGTAAATTTCGTTCCACGGCGGTATACCACCGAAATTCCGATCGTCGATGTACAGGTCGGCAAGGATCTTTCGTCGCATATCTTTATCAATCTTTTCTTCAGGGTAATTTTTGTTTACTGCATAAAAGGTAAGCCCCTTTTCCTGACAAAAATTTACAGCTTCTTCCAGTTCTTTGCCGGTCCGGTAGGTCCACAGGATCAGGCGATGGCCTTTCTTCTGTAAGGCGATGAGTGTATGTGTGGCAAAGGGAAGTTCTTTTCCCAGTGCCGGATATTTGTGTTCTACAATGGTGCCGTCGAAATCAACGGCAATGGTTAATGTTTTTTTCAAAGTAGTAATTCTTTTCAACGATAATTATTCTGCTCTCCAGATCAGCAGCGAGCCGTTCGATTGAAGATAACTTGCGCTTTCTTCTTTGCTCAGGACGAGGTAGCGGATTTTTCGCTCTATATCTTGTTCCACATTCTCGATAAGTTGCGAAACACATGTGCGGTTAATGTGATCGCCAACAAGCAACAGGTCGATTAACTCCGAATCTTTGCCAACGGCAAGGTCCCCGACAAGATAGGCTTCGTTCAAATCACCAATACAGTTAATAATTTTGTTTATGATGTGATCGATGCCAATGTTTTTTTTCAATATGTTATGAATGTCGGCATAAAAGGGATGAGACGTGTTGGCCTTAAAATACTTTTTGTTGCCTGCAAGCTCGGTGTTCAACAATCCGGCTGATTCGAGACGGTTTAACTCCAATCGAATGGCATTGGAAGATTCACCGAATTCTGATTCAAGGTTGCGCAGATAACTCCTGGTATCTTTATTCAGGAAAAATTTGAGTAAAAGCTTTATACGCGTTTTACTGGTTATGAGCGATTGGAGCATAACTGATTTAAAAAAAAAATGGATTCTTCGGAAATTGTTATGTTTTTGGGTAGAAAAGTGTGGAGTGTTTAGACGGCTTCGCTTCCTCAGTTACATTGAAAATGTATGAGTGCTTTTTAAATTTGAGTAGCAAATATACTCATTGTCGATAAAGTCCATTCAAAAAGTCGGGGATTTTAATAAAAACAGAATTTGTTAACCTTGAATTAAGGATGCTGTGTACTGTGATTTTTCAGGACTCCGTTTAAACGTGCTTATAGTTAGTTGTTTAGCGGGAGAATGGCAGGTTGGGACCCAGGCCGCTCCCGGCCGATCCTTTTCTTTTGCCCCTGCCGGTGGATTGATAAAATAAGCCTATTTTTATTTCAGAATATATTCCATTTAGTCCCAGTCGTTCCCCGGCGCTGTTAAAGTTGAAAACTGCATCCAGGTAGTCGTAATTGGTATAATTGAAAGTGTATGTCAGGTTTAGAAAAACATGAGGTGATACATAACTTTTGACGCCGGCGGTGGCAAAAAACAAAGTCGAAGACATTGGAATGTCTGAATAATCTTCTGTCCCTTTTCCATAAACGGAAGTTCCGTTCTGGTACAATTCCACTCCGTAAGAAATGTATCCGGCTCCGAGACGTAAAAAGGGTTCCGGGCTGAGTGTTTCTGTAATGTTGCTGAATGATCGGAAATAGTAACCAACAAAAAACTTTTGCCCTACCAGGCGGTTTTTATATTCCACGGGTTTTTCAAGGTCCCGTAGAAAGTAGTCTCCCTGAATCCTGTACCGGTTAAGCGATTGAGAAGGATCATCAAGTGTCCCGTGGAGATTAGTGAAATCGACCGAAGTTCCTATTTCAAAGTGATTGAACAATAATTTTGAAAGCTCCAGATCAATTGCCAGACCTGCACTTTGATCAAATTCCTTATAGCTTTGAGAAAAGTCGGAACTAACCTCACTCAGCATTTTTGAAGTACCTGCCTTAATCCCGAATATAACACCGGAAGACGGGTTTTGAGCATGAACAGTGCTAAGCGTCAGAGTCACTAACAAAACAAAAAATGCTCTTTTCACAAGGTCAGATGTAAAACGGTTCATGGAGTACAAAACAACATCTTTTTTCAATTATTACCACTTTTTTCAAACTTATTTAGCATTACCCAATTCGAAAATAGCTTTTAAAGATGTATTACTAAGTTGATTGCTGGCATAATAATAGTTTCTGTAAAGCACTGGCTTTGTATTAAACCAAAATGGATTGTTCGTGTACTGTACTCAGACATTCGCAAGGAACTTCTGCTAAAATGGATTTATCGATCTGTTCAATCCGAAGCAGAAATTTATTTTTCCCCCTTACTTCACACAATTCTCCTTTCAATCCTATCAGAGGGCCTTGTATTATTTCAACCTTTTTTCCAAGTTCAAAAGTTTCGGGAGTAATATCAATTTCAAAGTCATTTTGATCCAGTAATACTCTTAGGCTTTCGATCTGGTCGTCGCGAACAACAGCGGCTTTGCCTTCAAATGTAATGTAACAAACCACGTTGTTGGTTTGTAACACACGATCGTAATCTATGCGGTCGACATTTACAAAACAGTAACCTGGAAGAAGCGGAGTTTCAATCCATTTTTTTCGGTCTTTCCATTGCCTTTGTTTTTTCTGTAAGGGTAGGAAGCATTCAATCCCTTTAATTTCAAGTTCGGATTGTACTCTTTTTTCAGTCCTTGATCGCGTGTAAATAACATACCAGTGCTTTGCGGTTTTTTTTGCTGTGTGCATGTTGAATATTCGGTTTGTAAAATGCACTACAAAAAAAACGATTTATGATTAATATTAAATAGTGTATTATGCAGCTTGAGGTAGTATTATTTGGTTCAAAAGGGTGTCTTTGAAGAGATGGGTGCTGATTATCAATAAAAAAGGCTGTTCAAAAACGAACAGCCTTTTTTATTATTTATATTAAATCCAGATATGAATTAAACGTCCAGGTCCTTTTTGGCCAGGTAGAAATCGACCATTTCATAATCGCTTTTTTCGCGTTCTTCCATATCAGCCACAGTTTTTGGCGGAGGAACGATCACTTTTTGTCCGGGCGTCCAGTCCAATGGTAAGGCAACACTGTATTTGTCAGATATCTGAAGAGCTTTCAGGACACGTAGAATTTCGTCCATGTTACGTCCTACGTTCAGCGGGTAGTACATGATCAGTCGGATTTTTCCGGTCAGGTCGATAAAGAATACCGCACGAACGGCTGCTGTTTCGCTTTCATTAGGCTGTAACATCCCGTACAACTGAGCAACCTTCATGTCGATATCGGCAATGATCGGGAAATCGAACAAAACGCCGGTGTTCTTTTTAACGTTGTTTACCCAGGCTACGTGTGCATGGATACTGTCGATACTTAAACCGATCAATTTGGTGCCCAAAGCACGAAACTCGTCGCCGCGGACAGCAAATCCGCTCATTTCTGTAGTACAAACCGGGGTGAAATCAGCCGGGTGAGAAAATAAAATAGTCCAGCTGTCTTTAATGTATTCTGAAAATTGAAGTGGACCATGTGTTGTGTTTGCTTTAAAATCAGGTGCCATATCGCCAATGCGTGGCATTTGTGTAACTTTCTGTTCTTCCATGATTTTTGTTTTTATTAAATTTTATCGTTTCCCAAAATTACGACAATCGACTCATTAAACCGACTGAATTAAATGCTTTTATGATTGTATTTTTCGATGTTTATTTGGCAAAATCTATCGGGGAGTATTCACAACCAATTGTAGCAAAACATGAATGCATTTTGTTGTTGAAGAGGCTGTTTTAGTGTGCCTTCTACAGATTTGTTTCCTCAGAGTCAAAAGTTAGCTTCAGTAGGCCGAGTCTAAAATGCTTTACTAATTATTCGGTATTGTCGAATTCTTTTAATGAACAAATGATTTATTTAAGGTATCTGTTTCAATGCGTCTTCCAAAAAGGGAACAACAAACCGGGATGCAGCCCTCGCCCCGGAATCGTTGAAGTGTGTGGCATCCTTCCAGTTGGTTCGTTCGTGGATTATAGATTCGGGCAAGATGATTACGGGTGCAAGGATTTCGTAATAGCTTTCCAATAATGGCTCTTTCAGGTTGGAACCTGATTCCGGTAAATAAACAAAAAGCAAGGTACATTGATTTTCCTGTGCCAGCCTGGCAATTTTTTGAAGATAATGTAAGGAATAATTCATTTCTATGTTTCGGAGAATCTGAGGTCTTGGGGAACTTAAACGGCGGTGCCAGGTTGCAGCGTTTTCTTTTATAGCTGCTTCATCGACTAAATGCGACGACGGTCGATATCCAAAATCCCGGTATTGATTTTCTGAAGTGACAGGATTTCCGCCGGTAATTTTATTCCGAAGCGATTCAAATCTTACCGTTATTCCTTTCCAAATAGCAGTGAAATAACGCTGGTTAAATAGTACGAAAGAACCAAACAGGTCTTTGCATTCTGCCAAATATGGAAAAACAGGATGGCTTTTTTTAGGCTCATCCTCAGCAACATCAATTACCAGAATTCTCGGGTGTTTCTGTTCAAACAGGTCTTTCAACATAACATACTGAATGTCGCGACCGCCACGGCAATAACCGTAATTAACCGCCTCGATTTTTTGGCCGGCTTTTAAACTGAGCTCTTCCGAAATCAACTGATCCATAATTGCGCTGCCAGTATGCGACGCCCCGGAAAACACAACATCGACCGATCGCGAATCTTCAAAAATGCGATGGTACATCCAATCGGCTTTGTTGTCGCATTCGCCTCTTATAAAGTGATAGGCGAAATATTTATCCTGCGGAAGTACAAATAAGACAATAATTCCTGCGAGAAAGGGCAGCGAAAAGAGAAGGCTATTTTTGATAAAATTTTTCACCGGTTAAAATTGAAAGTAAATAAACTGAGGCGCTGCATTCAGTACGCCAAAAAATAAGATTACTACAATTATTAAGTAGAAAATTCCCCACTGAAGTGGTCTTGAAAAGCCAGAAAGGAATTCGTCGAAGGATTTTTCCTTCATCAGGAATTCAATAAGAATAAAGACAGGAAATATGAGCAGCAACATCCTGCCTGCATTCGAAAAATGGCCTTCTTTTATTAAAAGCGATGCGAAATTGCCAGACTGATGATTAATCGTAATCCCGATAGCCAGTTTTTTAATGTGTTGCCACGATTCGGCCCTGAAAAATATCCAGCTCAAGTTGACCAGCAAAAAAGTGATTATCCATCCTAAACGTGATTTTAGCTTCCTGTTTATTTTGATGCCCTTCGATATAAAATGTTCAATAATCAGAAAAAGTCCGTGTAATGCCCCCCAGATCAAGAAAGTAATGTTAGCACCATGCCAGAGTCCCGAAACCACAAAAGTGATAAAGATGTTGCGCATCCAAAAGAGTGAACTGCCACGGTTTCCACCAAGAGGAATATAAACGTAATCGCGAAACCAGGTAGAAAGCGAGATGTGCCAGCGGTGCCAGAATTCTCGAAACGAAGTGGCCAGGTAGGGCGTTTTAAAGTTGGTCATTAACTCAATTCCAAATAAGCGGGCAGTACCGATGGCAATGTCGGAATAGCCTGAAAAGTCGCAATAGATCTGATAGCCAAACAGAAGGGTGGCAAAAATAATTCCCCAACTGCCAAACTGATCGGGTTGTGCATAAACAGCATTTACAATTTTTGCCAGTTGATCGGCAATTACCATTTTCTTGAAAAAGCCCCACAACATCAGTTTTAAACCTGAAGTCGCCTGTTTGTATGTGAAGGAAGCGCGTTTTTCAAATTGCGGGATCAGGCGCCCGGCTCGTTCGATGGGGCCGGCAACCAATTGCGGAAAAAATGCTACAAAAGTGAAAAAGGTAAGTAGCGAACGGGTAGGGGTAATTCTGTTTCGGTAAATGTCGATGGTATAACTGAGTGTTTGAAAGGTATAAAAACTAATACCTACCGGGAGAATAATAGTTAAGGTACTCCAGCTTTTGTTGATATCGATGCCGCTTACGGCCTGAAAAGAATCAATAAAGAAATTGAAGTATTTAAAAAAGAAAAGAATGCCGATGTTAACCAGCAGACTGGCAGCTAATAACAATTTTCGGGTAGATTTTTTGGGGCTTCGAAAAAGATATTTACCAATAACATAATCGGTGAGGGAGCTAATTACAATCAAAATTAGAAACCGCCAGTCCCACCAACCATAAAAAATATAACTGGCTGTAAGTAAGATAAATTTGCTGATTTTATTGTTGTATTTGGCAGAAAACCAGTAGAATACAAATGTGATCAGAAGGAAAACAAAAAAGATACTGGTGTTAAAAAGCATTATTATTTTATCTTTGCAGCTGAAATTAAAACTATTTCGAGCAACAATTTTTAATCCCGATAAAAATAGTTAACAAAACAATGTTAATTGTTTTTGCAAAAATTGCGCTAACTGTTTGATTATTTTCCAAAAAAGTATTTTCTTTGCACTCCGTTTTGAATAACGTGTTAGGTTGAACATCAAGAAATTATAATAAAATGTCACGAGTTTGTCAAATTACCGGGAAGAGAGCAATGGTGGGGAACAATGTTTCGCACTCTAAAAGAAGAACGAAAAGACGTTTTGACGTGAATCTCTTCAAAAAGAAATTTTACATGCCTGGCGAAGATCGTTGGGTACAGTTAACAGTTTCTGCTGCAGGCATGCGTACCATCAATAAAAAAGGATTGAAATCCGCATTAGCCGAAGCAAAAGAAAAAGGTTTGGTTGATAATATTTAAAGATCTGAGAGATGGCTAAAAAAGGAAACAGAGTACAGGTAATCCTGGAATGCACAGAGCATAAGGATAGTGGTATGCCGGGAACTTCACGGTACATTACCACCAAGAACAGAAAAAATTCTCCGGATCGTATGGAGTTGAAAAAATACAATCCGATCCTGAAGAAGGTTACAGTTCATAAAGAAATTAAATAAGTGTAAGACATGGCAAAGAAGGCAGTAGCAACATTACAAAAAGGTGCCGGTAAAGGTTTTTCCAAAGTAATTAAAATGGTAAAATCAGAAAAATCCGGAGCGTACACTTTTAAAGAAGAAATTGTACCAAACGACGACGTTAAAGCTTATTTTAGCAAATAAGAAGAGATACTGTATAACAGGGAAAGCTTTCATTTTTATGAAAGCTTTTTTTGTTCCTACTGTTGAACGCCGAAATAGAATTAGCTAAAATTGCAGTAGTTAAGCTCGTGTGAAAGTAGGTGTTTTGTACGAGTCGAATGTTTGGTATTAACAAATAAAGACCTCGCAATTGCATCGTTGGCACCATTCAAAATAAATGTATTATTTTAGCCCGTAAATCAAATAACTATGGCCTTATTCGGTAGTTGGAATAAAAAGAAGAAGGAAAGCCTCGACGAGGGACTTTCGAAAACCAAGGAAAGCGTATTTAAGAAACTGAGCCGCGCGGTTGTTGGTAAATCGAAGGTTGATGAAGAAGTCCTTGATAACCTTGAAGAAGTGCTGATTACTTCGGATGTGGGTGTTGATACTACATTGAAGATCATCGAGCGTATAGAAGAACGTGTATCGCGCGACAAATACATGGGCATCAGCGAACTCAATGGTATTTTAAAGGAAGAAATTGCCGCTTTGCTCGAGGAAAATAATTCTGATGACGAATCGGATTTTGACCTGCCTGAAACCGAAGGTCCTTATGTTATTATGGTGGTTGGCGTAAACGGTGTTGGAAAAACGACTACCATCGGTAAATTAGCTTATAACTTCAAACAGGCGGGTAAATCCGTTGTTCTTGGTGCTGCCGATACGTTTAGAGCTGCAGCCATCGAACAGCTCGAAATATGGGCGCAACGCGTTGATGTGCCGATCGTAAAACAAAAAATGGGTTCCGATCCCGCTTCGGTTGCGTATGACACACTGGCTTCGGCAATTGCAAATAAAGCAGATGTGGTGATCATTGATACAGCAGGTCGTTTGCACAACAAAATTGGCCTCATGAACGAGCTTTCGAAAATTAAAAAGGTGATGCAAAAACTGGTGCCGAATGCACCGCACGAAGTATTGCTTGTACTTGATGGTTCAACCGGACAAAATGCATTCGAACAGGCCAAACAATTCACGAAAGCAACCGAAGTAACGGCTTTGGCACTTACCAAACTCGACGGAACTGCCAAAGGCGGCGTTGTGATCGGTATTTCTGATCAATTTAAGATTCCGGTAAAATACATCGGGATTGGCGAAAAGCTGGAACATCTTCAGGTTTTCCGTCGTCGTGAGTTTGTTGACTCGCTATTCTCCTAGAAATGGCAGAGTTCAGCCGGAGTGAAATACGGGTGAAAATTGAAGCTGAGATCAGCAAAACAAAAAAGCTGGTTCAGGAATATAGCGAACTAACAAAACCGGTTGAGCCCGAAAATGCCATCAGGCGCATTTCACGTATGGACGCCATTCAGAATAAAAGTGTTACCGAAGCTGCCCTCCGCAAATCAAAGGAAAAACTCGAAAAACTGGAATTCGCATTTACAAAAGTCGATGAAGATGACTTTGGCATCTGTGTAAGTTGTAAAAAGCCGATTCCTCTGGGGCGCATTCTCATTATGCCACAATCAAGAACCTGTGTGGCTTGTTCGCACTAATACTTTCTGATTTATTCCCCGAATCAAAATTTCAGATTGATTGTATTACTTCCTATCTTTAACTGAAACGCAATCAGAAAAGACAATTTCTTATGACTTCGGAAAACGTTTTGAGAAATGTGGAGCTGAAAATGTCTGACAGCTTTGGAAAGCCGGTGCATATCCTATCGTCGGATACGCTGGGTGGAGGTTGTATTAATCATGCTTCGAAACTTCAAACGAATGCAGGAACCTACTTTTTAAAATGGAATGCCGGTTGTCCTGCGGATATGTTTCAGCGCGAGGCTGAAGGTTTGCAGGAGCTCAAAAAAGCGGCTTCAAATTCATTGATGATCCCTGAAGTGATTTGTTACCAGGAAGTGGGGGAGCATCCCGGTTTTCTGGTCATGGAATATTTCGATTCAGGAAGAAGTGGCAACGATGACGAGAAGCTTGGAAGAGGACTGGCCACTATTCACTGGTATAAACATGACACATTTGGATTTCCACACAATAATTATTGCGGCGATACACCTCAAAATAATCAACCCGAAAAAGACTGGATTACGTTTTTTCGTGAACACCGGCTGAATTACATACTGGGACTCATCAAACAGAAGCGTTCGCTTTCTATGGAAGAGCTAAAAGTATACGATAAGCTTGCTGTACGTTTGTCAAAACTGATTCCAAACACTGCGAAGCCATCGCTGATTCACGGTGATCTCTGGTCGGGAAATTACATGCTAACCAGTGCTGGTCCGGCACTGATCGATCCTGCTACCTATTACGCCGATCGGGAGATGGAATTTGGGATTGTAACCATGTTTGGCGGTTTTTCATCTCGATTCTTCGATGCCTATTCCAATGCATTTCCATTAGATCCCGATTGGAAGGGCCGTAACAAACTTTATCAATTGTATCATATTCTGAATCATTATTACTTGTTTGGCGGTTCCTACGGATCGCAGGCTTATTATCTCGCCAAAAGCTATTTGTAGTCGTCCGTTAAAAGTTCGCTATGGTTTGGATCGTTCAGTTGCTTTTTCGTAACTTGAATAAAGTTCAAATCGGGGGTACAACATGGTAAAAGACGAATTATACGAAATTCCGTATCGGACGGAGCTTTGTTATCAGAAAAACAAAGGATTGATTTTGCCGGAAGAAATGCCGTATATCGGCATGGGAGCGTCGCATATTGCAACCAATGCCTTTCGTTATCTTGGAATAAATATCTATCCTGAAAAGGCAGCCGAATATTACAATTATCTTGTTAAAAACAGAAGAGCGAACAATGGAGTGCTGATTTCGCAGTCGGGTCAAAGTTCTGAGACTATCTGGTGTGCAGAATTCTTTCCGTCGTTTATCGGAATTGTTAATGAAGAAAATAGCCCGCTTACCCAACATGAGAATTGTACAAAACAGGTTGTACTTTACTCGGGCAAGGAAAGCAGAATACCGTCGAAAACCTACCTGAATACTTTGATGGTGTTGTATATGGGCTTTGGATTCGATCCGCGGGAGGTATTATCGGTGTATAAGAATCAGATGAATCATTTTGAACAAGTTGGCTGCGAACTAGGCGAACTGATCAGAAAGAGCCGCAAAGGATGGCGAAAAAGAGCGATCTATGTACTTGGGAACGGCCCCAATATTGCAACAGCCGAACAAGCAGCACTGGTGTTAAGCGAAGTGCTGAAAACACCTGTACTTTCGATGTCGGCATCGCAGTACGATCACGGCTTTAAAGAGACTTCACGTAATGTAATGATCATTGCCATTAATCATCAGGGCCCCGAATATCAACGAACAAAACAGTTGCTGAAAGTGGTGAAAAAGGCCGGAGCCGATGTTTTCGAACTTAGCGATCCCCTTGTGAATACAATCTACAGTCCCCTTATATATCCGATGTTCTTCTTTTTTGCAGCCGAATTCCTGATCGATACTTTAAAAGTAAAATCAATTTTCCAGGTTGGGGAAAAAGTAACACGCGTTGGAGACGAAGAAAAAGATATTAAATAGCATGCTTTGTATTTAGCTGAATAATTACCTTTAAACGCAAAAACCACATTCAGCTAATGACCACACAAAAGGCAAACGATATTCAACCCTTTATTGTAATGGAGGTGCTCGAAAAGGCAGCAGAGATGGAGCGAAAAGGCATCGATGTTATACACCTCGAAGTTGGCGAACCCGATTTTAACGTGCCCAAAGGTGTTGCTGCTGCTGTTCAGCAAGCATTTCAGGAAGGAAGAACACATTATACCCACAGTTTAGGAGATATTGAGTTACGCGAAGAGATTTCAAAAAAATACTGGAAGGAATATGGTGTTGAAGTTTCACCCGATCAAATCATTATAACTTCGGGAAGTTCGCCTGCGATACTTTTAAGTTTGAGCGTGTTGTGCGAACCCGGCGACGAGGTGATCATTTCTGATCCCGGCTATGCCTGTTATCCTAATTTCCTTCGCTTTCTTGACACCAAAGCGGTAAAAGTTCCGGTTTACGAAGAAGATGGGTTTCAGTACCGGCCCGAAGTTATTCAGCAAAAAATAAACGCGCGAACCCGGGCCATCATGATCAACAGCCCTATGAATCCTACAGGTAACCTTTTGTCGCTGGAAGTGATGAAAGAACTGGCCAAACTTGATGTGCCGATTCTTTCCGACGAAATCTACCACGGTCTGGTGTATAAGGAACGGGCACATTCAATACTGGAAGTTACTGATAATGCTTTTGTGTTAAGTGGCTTTTCGAAGTTGTATGCTATGACAGGGCTACGACTGGGTTATGTAATTGCTCCCAAAAAATATGTGCGCTGCATGCAGAAGATACAACAGAACTTGTTTATCTGTGCCAGTTCAACAGCCCAGCGTGCAGGAATTGAAGCCTTGCGAACCGCACACGACGAGGTGGAAAATATGCGACAAACCTACGATAAACGGCGCGCCTACCTGATCGAACGTTTAAACGGAATGGGATTTTCGATAAAGATGGAACCAACCGGTGCATTTTATGTGTTTGTTAATGTAAAACACCTAACCCGCGACAGTTACAAACTGGCTTTCGATATATTGGAAAAAGCGCATGTTGGAGTAACACCCGGGATTGACTTTGGCGAGAATGGTGAAGGATTTATCCGTTTGTCGTATGCCAATTCGATTGAAAACATTGCCAGAGGCATGGATCGTTTGCAAAAATATTTTCAGCAAGAATTTAGTTAATCGTATTGCCAAACGTATTAAAGTGAACGATTTCGTTCAGCGGTTTTCGTTTTTTTACCGGTGATTCAATGTCAGGGTAACCTAAAGGGATTAATGCCACCGGTTCGATTTGTGGCGGAATATTTAGTATTGTGGTACATTCATTCGTATCAAAATTACAAACCCAACAAGTTCCGAGTCCCAGCTCAGCAGCCATCAATGTCATGTGGTCGATGGCAATAGCAACATCGATATCCGCCGAGTCTTTTCCATCCGATGATCGTTTCCAGGATTGAGAACGATCAGAACATGCCACAATTATTAAAGGTGCTTCCTGTATCCAGCTTCTTTTGTAACAGTTGTGAAGTTGTTTCAAAATTTCGGCATCATCAACAACAATAAAATGCCAGGGTTGATAATTTACAGCAGAAGGAGCCATGCGACCTGCCTCTAATACCCGCATCAGTTTCTCTTTTTCTACTGCTTTCTTTTGATATTTTCTGACTGAAAAGCGCTGATTGATAAGTTTTTTGAGCTCCATGGTAATTATTATTGAAAAAAATTCTGTAATAAAAAATAATCATATTGTATTAGAAATACCATTGCCAAAATATTCTTGCTTACAATTTGTAATACCGACGATTCGAAAAACTATACTTTGTAATAAGCAATAATTATGATGAACTGAACAGGTGTTTTACAACAGATTATAATGTGTAACGTAAATGTAATTCAATCGTCATTTTTGTACAAATAAAGCGAAAACAGAAAACATTGTAAACATTAAACTTTAAGTCATGAAAAAATTAAATGCATTAACAGTTCTAGTAGTTGTATTCTTCCTAAGCGCATCAGTAGCCAATGCTACAGGCTTACGCTCAGCTCTTAATAATTATGAAATTGCCCCTGTGGAAGATCTTCACATGGGAAAACAGGTAAAAGCAATCTGGACCATTAGTTACAGTCAGGATGAAGTTCCTGTTACAGTTGTGAAACGAAATACTATTGAGGGAACAGAGTATGTTGTTCAATCGGATTATTTCGTAGTAAGTTACTGCTCAACCGCCGATGGTTTTGGTGTAAAAGCTACTCGTAATTCATGGAGCGAGGTTCCTAAAAAAATCAACAAGGCAGTATTGAATCAGAAAGAAATGCAAAATCAGCGCATTATTACTCCGAACAAGGTAGAAGACGAAAAAGCGCTGGATTTAATTGCCAGCTATCTGCCAGACCTGCTTAACGACGGGTACACACACTTACTGAATTAAGAATCAAAAACTCTTTAAATAAAAAAACCGCGGGCAACCGCGGTTTTTTTTGTTTTATACTTTTCAGATAGCTTAATTTTCTTTGGGCTTCACACAGAGCCGATCGGCTGATGAAATTTCGATAAATGAAGCTCCCGCATCTTCACCAAAACGTCCGCCAACATAGATTACCAGATCGTCCAGCTCAATCACGCCTTTTTCTACAAGCGAAGTAATTGCTGCTTTCTGGATCTTCATTTTGTTCTTTTTAATTTCAAGGTAAATAGGGTGGATACCAAATGAAAGTGCCATTTCGCGAACTACCCGCCTAGAGTGACACATCACGTAGACCGGGAAAAAAGAACGGTATGCCGCCAGGTATCTTCCAGTTTTACCGGTGGTAGTCGAGGTAACGATTGCGTCAGGTTTAAGCTCACGAGCTGCCCGAATAGCAGATTGAGCCAAATATGCTGGAATATCATTTTTCAATGGAGTCATCAGCTCTCTGCGATCGCGGTCCGGTTCAACTTTTGAAGCAATATTGTGCATTACTTTTACTGCTTCCACAGGGTATTTACCATAAGCAGTTTCGCCGCTTAACATAATTGCATCAGTTCCCATATAAATGGCGCTGGCCACATCGCTCACTTCTGCCCTGGTCGGACGCGGGTGTTCGATCATGGTGTGCAACATCTGTGTGGCAACAATTACCGGTTTTTGATGGAAAATAGCTCTTCTAACCAGGTTACGCTGAACCGGAGGAATGCTCTCTTCAGGAAGTTCGATACCAAGATCGCCCCTGGCCACCATAATTCCGTAGGCATATTCGAGAATCTCATCGATGTTTTCAACACCCTCCAAGTTCTCGATCTTTGCAATTATTTTGATTTTGCTGTTGTGCTCGTCGAGGATTTTTTGCACTTCCAAAACATCTTCCTTATTTCTTACAAAGGAGTGTGCAATAAAATCGAGGTCATTTTCAATGGCAAAATGAATAAATTCCACATCACGGTCGGAAAGTGAAGGAAGTTTGATTTCAACTCCCGGAACATTTATACTTTTCTTCTTCTTAATGGTACCGTCGTTTTCAACACGGCACACCAGGTAGTCGTCGTGTTTTTCTTTAACAGTAACCGCAATGTCACCATCGTCAATCAGGATTTTGTTTCCAACTTCCAGGTTTTCAACAAAGCCTTCGTAACTTACACATACGTTTTTCATATCGAATGTAAGCGGAGAAAATGAAAAGGCAATGTCTTCGCCTTCCGATACAGCCAATTCGTTTTGTACACTGCATGTTCTGATTTCCGGCCCTTTGGTATCAACGATAATGGCTATTTTTTCCGAAACTTTCCGAATATTATCAACCATCATTTTACCGGTTTCGGTAGATATATGCGCCGTGTTCATCCTTGCAACGTTCATTCCTGCCTGGTGAAGCGACCGAACGAATTCGACATCACATCTCAGGTCAGATATCGTTGCTACTATTTTTGTTTGTCTCATACTTTCTATTTCTTTAATTGTGGCTGCAAAAGTATAAATATTGCAGGTTTCGGTGAAAAAAATAAACGGATGTGAACAAATAATTAATGCAAAAATTCGCTTTCTAATTTACGAAACTTTTTACTGCCAAACTATATGATTGAAGACCAAAGCCCATAATACAACCCCGGCAAACAGGACCAATCAATGATTTATGTCTGAATTCTTCGCGGGTGAGCGTATTGGATATGTGTACTTCAACTACCGTGGTATTTATTCCCGCAATTGCATCGCGGATGGCTACGGAAGTGTGCGTATAAGCCCCTGCGTTAATAATAATACCGTCGGCACTGAATCCAAACTCATGTAATTTGGTAACTATCTCTCCTTCAACGTTCGATTGATAATATGTAAACTGAACCTGGGGAAATTCTTGCTTCAATTGCTCGAAATATTCCTCAAAACTCGCTGATCCGTAAATCGATTTCTCCCGAACACCTAAGAGATTTAAATTGGGGCCGTTGATTATCAATATATTCATTTATTTCGATTTTAATTTTTTTTATGTAACTTTAAAGTAGACAGATCGTATTTCCAAAACGTGGCAGTGTTTAATAGCACTGAAATTATGACAAGAAGATAATACAAACAGACAATAAAAATAACTTTAATTTGAAGATTATGAAATGGGAGGAGAGTAAAAAAGGCTACGAGAATTATTTGAAATTAGAGAAATCGTTATCGCAGAATTCAATAGCTGCATATATAAACGACATTAATAAACTGGCTGATTTTTTAGAAAAGCAATACAAAGGAGTAGCACCCGATAAGGTAAAGTTGAACCATCTAAAAGCCTTTGTAGAGTTTTTGAACGAGCGGGGGGTGAGTCCGCGTACACAGGCGCGCACGATTTCCGGTATCAAATCGTTCTATAAATTCCTGTTGATAGAAGGTAGTATTGAAAACGATCCTACCTCGTTGCTGGAATCGCCAAAAATCGGACGAAAACTTCCGGATATTTTAACGATGGAGGAGATCGATTCACTGATTAACGCAGTTGATTTGAATAAATCGGAAGGTCAACGAAACAAGGCCATGCTCGAAACTTTATACAGTTGTGGTCTGAGGGTTTCGGAATTGGTTAACCTAAAAATTACTAATCTGTTTTTTGAGCAGGGGTATATCAAGGTTGAAGGAAAGGGAGAGAAAGAACGACTGGTACCTGCAAGTAAGAGCGCGATTGAAGAAATCAATAAATACCTGAATACCTACCGGAAAAAACTTAGGGTTAGTAAAGACAGTGAAAATATCCTTTTCCTAAACAGAAGAGGTAGGAAGCTGAGTAGGGTAATGATCTTCACTATTATTAAAAACCTGGCTGAAAAAGTGGGCATGGATAAAAAAATAAGTCCGCATACTTTCAGACATTCGTTCGCTACACATTTGATAAATGGTGGAGCCGATCTTCGGGCGGTTCAGGAAATGCTCGGTCACGAGTCGATCTTAACTACCGAAATATATACCCATCTCGACCGGGATTATCTGAAGGATACAATTCATCAATATCACCCAAGGTCCTAAATTGTACATAATATTTTAAGGAAAGGTGCACTGGTGTTCCAGTTGCACCTTTTTATATTTTAAATTATATACTTAAGTGTCTTTATATCTGTGAATTGTCAATGTTAAATAAGTGTTTATTTAGCCGGTAAACTTGTGGTCAAATCCAGGTCAAAGACCCGTCGTATAAAAAAAAGGTTAAATTTGATGACCGATTTTATAAAATATATTTCATTATTAATAAGTTAATTATTAGGTAGTTATGACAAATCTAAATCTAAGCAAGTACGGTATTACAGATGTTGAAGAGATCGTATACAATCCATCTTATGAACAATTGTTCGAAGAGGAAATGAAGCCAGACCTCGAAGGATTCGAAAAAGGACAGCTTACCGAACTTGATGCAGTTAATGTAATGACCGGTATTTTCACCGGGCGTTCCCCAAAGGATAAATTCATTGTTAATGACGACACCACCAAGGACACAATCTGGTGGACTTCAGAACAGGCAAAAAATGACAACAAACCTACAACTCCTGAAGTTTGGGCTGAGTTGAAAGGATTAGTTGCGAAACAGCTTTCTGGTAAAAAATTATTTGTAGTAGATACGTTCTGCGGTGCAAACGAAGACACTCGTTTGAAAGTTCGTTTCATTATGGAAGTTGCATGGCAGGCACACTTTGTGACAAACATGTTCCTTCGCCCAACTGCAGAAGAACTGGAAGCTTATGGTGAACCAGACTTCGTAGTAATGAACGGTTCAAAAACAACCAATCCTAACTGGAAAGAACAAGGATTGAACTCTGAAAACTTTACTGTATTCAACCTGACCGAAAAAATGCAGGTGATTGGCGGTACATGGTACGGTGGTGAAATGAAAAAAGGTATGTTCGCAATGATGAACTACTACCTGCCACTGCAAGGTATGGCTTCAATGCACTGTTCAGCCAACGTTGGTAAAGAAGGTGATGTTGCTATTTTCTTTGGTTTGTCAGGAACAGGTAAAACCACTCTTTCAACAGATGCAAACCGTCAGTTAATTGGTGACGACGAGCACGGTTGGGATGATAACGGTATCTTCAATTTCGAAGGTGGATGTTATGCAAAAACCATCAAATTAGATAAAGATTCAGAACCTGAAATTTTTGCTGCTATCAAACGTAACGCTTTGTTGGAAAACGTAACAGTTGATGCTGAAGGTAAAATCGATTTCAACGATGGTTCTACAACTGAGAACACCCGTGTTTCTTATCCGATTTACCATATCGATAACATCGCAGTTCCTTCAAAAGCAGGTCACGCTCAAAAAGTTATCTTCCTGAGTGCTGATGCATTTGGAGTATTGCCTCCGGTTTCTAAACTGACTCCGGATCAAACAAAATATCACTTCCTGTCAGGATTTACTGCAAAATTAGCAGGTACAGAGCGTGGTATCACTGAGCCAACTCCAACTTTCTCAGCTTGTTTTGGTGCTGCTTTCCTTACTTTACACCCAACTAAATACGGTGCAGAGTTAGTGAAGAAAATGGAAGAGCACGGAGCAGAAGCTTACCTGGTTAACACTGGATGGAACGGTTCTGGAAAACGTATCTCTATCAAAGATACACGCGGTATTATCAACGCTATCCTCGATGGTTCAATTGAAAAGGCTGAAACTAAGATTATTCCAATCTTTAACCTTGAAGTTCCTACTGCATTGCCGGGTGTTGATCCTAAAATCTTGGATCCACGCGATACTTATGCCGACGTTACTGAATGGGAAACAAAAGCAAAAGACCTGGGTGGCCGCTTTATCAAAAACTTCGTTAAATATACTGATAACGAAGAAGGAAAAGCATTGGTTGCTGCCGGTCCGCAAATTGATTAATACATTAATTACTTCAACTATAGAAACCTTCTGTCGATTGGCAGAAGGTTTTTTTATGTCCGGTTTTTGGTAGTTAGAATTTTACGAGTTGACGATCTCTTTTCGCGTCTTTTCAAGCTCATCAACAATTTTTGAAGTGGTTCCGGCAATGTTGTACAGCAAACGAAGCTGTTGTTTCTTCAGACCTGAAGCCGTATCAACAATCTGCGATTTAAGTTCGAGTAACAGCGGACTGAGGTCAACAAGCATATTCTGTGCATTTGGCTTTATCAACTGACTGGCTTCATTTATGGCGTCACTGATCTGCAAAACAATTTCGTTAAAATTTTCAAGTGTTGGCATATTGGTTTCGCGATGTACACCAAAAGCCGATATGTGCGATAATAGCGCGTGGTTGAGGTAGGTGAGACTAAAAGCATGTTGCATGAGTTTTTGTTTGCTTTTCGGTTCCTGACGCATACTGTTCCAGGCTTGCGCCAGTTCATTATCCGCCAAATGTGCTTCACGACGTGCAATTCGATAGCCCAAATCGTCAGAACTCGCGGTTTTGTATTCATTGGCTATAGCAAGCAGATAGGTCCTGTTTTTTTGCATGGCTTTCGAAATTATTTCCGGCATCTGGCGGTATTGCCAGGCAGGCCATAAAAAGCGAATAACCAAAAATGACAGCGAGGCTCCAATTAAGGTATCTACCAGCCTCGGGATCATAATATTCATCCCTCCGTCTTTTGTAATAATGCTGAACGCACTCAACACAAATGTGGTAACAAAAATAACGGCAATTGAATACTGCTTTCGCAGCCAGTAAAAGAAAGCCATGGCCGATCCAAACATTAGTAGTACCTGCGCCGCTGTATTGGTGAAAATCTGCAGCAACAATACACCCAGAATGACTCCTGTAACAGTTCCCAGTACACGTTGAAAAAGACGGCGGCGTGTGCTGCTGTAGGTGATCTGACTAACAAAAAGGCTGGTCAACATCACCCAGGCTCCTTTATCCAGCTGAAGTTGTTTCTCAATGATAAAGCCGATCAGGAAAGTAAGACTCAGCCTGAGAGCATAGCGCATTCGCGGATGTTTGAGATTGAGTTGCGCACGAAAGCGTTCCCATGCACTGCGTTCTTCTTGTCGTAAACGTGGGATGGAAGTGCCTTCAACCGGATTATCGAGGTATTTCAGCGAAATTTGCGACCGGTGCAAGTTGTGATGCAGCAAAACAAGAGGCTGGGCTTTATTTTCATCCATTTCCTTCAGTTTATCTTCAATGGCATTTGAAATCCATTCAAGCGCAAGCGGGTGATGATATGGTGTTCCGGTCAGCATATTTTCGGCCACTTGCCTGGTGGCATACGACAACTGACGTAACATTTCACCAAAGCCTTCCACCACTTCAATAGTGTCATCTTCGTTGCTGAGTTTATCGTGACGTTCGTGACTTGAAGCAGCTCTTTCGTGAAGGCTTTGCAGGAGCATAAATCGTTGAAGGTAAGTACGCAGTACTTCCGGATTTTTTAATTCCCGACCATAATTGTTTAATACGTCCTTAATTTTCTCGAGCGAATTGACAACGTTGATATTTAGCATTGCCAAATCCTTATTAATTGCAGCCTGGTCTTCTTTCCGGCTGGGAAATAACATGGCTTTTTTTTCCAGGTAAGTTGAAAGAGTAATAAAACCACCGGCCATTTGTTCGTCTAGTAAGCGCCAGGGATTCAGGTACATTAAAATAAGCGTTAACAGCCCGTGAAAGAGAGCACCTGCCGGCAACAAAATAGCCTGCCAATACCATGCCGGACTAATCTCAACACTAAGCATGGCATAAATACCAATTAATACCGAGCCAAATGTGATGGTTCGGTAACGTTCATCAATTCCACCAAGAAGAATAAAAACAATAGTGGACAAAATAAAGCCGGCACCCAGCACCAAAGGATAATTATGTAGCAGGCCAACTGCAAGGCTGGAAATAAAAAAACTTAAAATTGTTATTGTGAGCGCTTTTACACGGCCTTTTGGATGATCGTCAGTTTCCGAGAGCGAGCCGGCTAAGGCTCCAAGAGCCAGTGTTACGCCATAATAAGGAATTCCAAGTATTATAAATGGAATCGCCAAAATTGCCATAGAAATGGTTGACCGCAAGGCAAAAAGTCGATCGGGATAACGCCAGAATACGTTTCTGAAGTTTCTTAAATTAGTTTTCAGATATATTTTCCTTTTTTCTCGCATTTATTGTTTAATACAAGGATGTTTTACAAAGCTAGTGATTGACATCCACATGTCTCATACAAATTGTACATTGCCAGCATAAAATACTGCAAAGGAAACGATTATGTAATGTAATAAATTGAAATGAACTTACTCAACTATTTCCTTTAATGTAGATTCGATATTCGGAAAACGAAAGTTGAAGCCAGCTTTTTCGAGTTTTGACGAGGATACGATAGGAGAGTCAGCAAGCATTTTAGCAGCTTCACCAAACGGCAATCTCAATACAAAAACAGGTATTGTGAGAAATGCCGGTCGGTGCAGCAGCCTGGCAAATACTTTTGTAAATGTTTTATTAGTACTGTTTTGTGGCGCAACCAGGTTGTACACTTCACTGTCTTGTTCGTTTTCGATGGCCCAAACAAAAGCTGCAACCAAATCATCGATGTGAATAAATGGGAATGCCTGATTTCCGCTTCCAATTCGTGCACCAAGTCCCAGTTTAAATGGCAATCTAAGCCTGGAAATCATCTGGGAATTTTTTCCAAGAACCGGCCCGATTCTGAAAATCGTTTTTCGAACATCGTCCTCCAATTTGCTGATGGGAGCTTCCCAGTCCTGAACGACTTTCCCAACAAAGCCAATGTCATAGCTCTGGCTACGTTCGTCGTGCAGTTCTCCGGATTTATAAATACCTATGGCCGAAGCCGAGATAATAATTTTTGGGCGTTGTGTTTTTGGCAAGTTATTGATGGCAGTTACGAGGTTATTTGTGGTTGATACACGGCTTTCGTAAATCACTTTTTTGTTTTTCTCCGTCCATCGTTGCAGAATGGGTGAACCGGCCAGATTGATAACTGCGTATGCCGAGCGAATTTCTTCAGTAAGTTGTTCCGGAAGTTGAAGCTTTGCGCGGGGAATTCCATGAACTTCATATCCTTCACTTACCAATCTTTGTGAAATCAGGCTTCCCAGATAACCGCTTTGCCCGGTGATCGCTATTTTTTTGATTGATTTTTGAGTCGACATAAATACAGTGCTCCATTTTTGTTAAACTAACAACTAGTATCCGAATTTAGTTCTTAAAATTCGTTAACCGAAGTACCTAATTGTTACTTTTGTGTTTCGTATAATGAAAGGCAACTTACATATTTGGGCACGTTTTCATCGTTGGCGACTGAAAAACCTGAGCGAGAGGGGATTCCTGACAATTTTAAGTATTGTTGTCGGGATTTTTTCCGGATTGGCAGCAGTGATTATCAAAAATACGGTTAGGCTTACTCAAAAAGCGGTTCATTCGATTGTTACTACCGACGTTGAAAACTACATTTATTTTGCCCTTCCTGTAATCGGTATTTTTATCGCCATTTTATTCATCAAATATGTGGTTAGGTCCGAGGTTCGGCACGGAATACCAAACGTGCTTCACAGTATTTCAAAAAGCCGGGGCAGGATCAGGCCTCACAACCTGTATTCATCGGTTGTGTCGAGTTCGTTAACGGTAGGTTTTGGTGGATCGGTTGGGTTGGAAGGCCCTACAGTTGCTACCGGAACAGCCTGGGGATCGTGGCTGGCCACCACTTTTCGGCTGAATTATAAAAATACCATCCTTATGCTGGCCTGTGCGTGCGCAGGGGCTATGGCTGCCATCTTTAAAGCACCCATCGCAGCTATTGTGTTTGCTGTTGAGGTAATCATGATCGACCTGACGGTTTTTTCGCTGGTACCCTTACTCCTGGCCTCAGCAACTGGTGTTGTTACTTCCTATTTTTTTCTCGGACAGGATGTTCTATATCCTTTCGAAGTACAACAAGCCTTTAACTTTAACGACTTACTTTATTATATTTTACTCGGAATTGTAGCCGGATTTGTTTCGGTTTATTTTACCAAAATGTACCTGTTTATCGGTGGATTATTCGAAAAGCTGAAAAATAATCGTACCCGTTTAATTGTTGGTGGAGTAAGCCTGGGAGTATTGATCTTTCTATTTCCTTCGTTATATGGCGAAGGGTACGAATCCATTAATGAATGCCTGGCCGGAAACACAGAATTCTTATTTGATAACAGCATATTTTATGGCTTGAATGAAGAGCTCTGGATTGTTATCATGCTGCTGGCTGCAGTGATTATTCTAAAAATAGTGGCAACTTCGCTAACCTTTGGTGCAGGAGGAGTTGGGGGTATTTTTGCTCCCACGCTGTTTATGGGAGTTAATACCGGAATGCTTTTCGCCTTGATCATCAAACAGACCGGAATCCATAATATTAACACTAACAACTTTGCTTTAATCGGTATGGCCGGACTGATAGCCGGAGTGCTGCATGCCCCGCTAACGGGCATCTTCCTGATAGCAGATATTTCAGGTGGATACCAATTGTTTGTACCACTGATGATAACCGCAACCTTTTCATACCTTATTGTACGAGCTTTCACACCGAACTCGGTTTATCATATTCAGTTGGCACAACGAAAGGAATTGTTGACACACGACAAAGATGCCAATGTGTTGCAGTTAATGGATGTACGAAAAATGATTGAAACCGACTTTGTGGTACTAAAGCCCAATGCGACTTTACGCGATCTTACCGATGCAATTACAAAGGCGCATCGTGACCTGTTTCCGGTTGTTTCTGATGACGGTACGATGGTGGGTATGGTTAAAATGGATGATGTTCGCGACATTATTTTTAAGCACGAACTGTACGACGAAGTTGAAATAAAAGATCTGATGTATATGCCTGAATATTCCATCGATCCAAATGATAGCATGGAAGTTGTAACAAATAAGTTTGAAGTATCGGGCAGGTACAATCTGGCGGTTATCGAGAACGGAAAATATTTAGGATTTATTTCAAGAGCACGGGTGTTTACCCGTTACCGAAAACAAATAATTGATGTTTCGCATGTTTAAAAAATATCGGCTCAAGCGGATACTAACGCGATTAGTTGCGTGGAGGATTGCAAATGTAAGTGAAAAGAATTTCATTTATATTTTGAGTCTGGTTGTTGGTCTGTTAAGTGGTTTGGCTGCCTTAATTTTAAAACGTAGCATTCACTTTGTGGCCGAAGAGCTAACGTCCTATATAAATGTGGAAGGCTTTCAGTACCTCTACCTTTTTTTCCCAATGTTCGGTATTTTACTAACAGTTCTGTTTATTCGATATGTTATAAAAGACGACATAGGCCATGGTGTTTCAAAAATTCTGTATGCCATCTCACGTAAGAGCAGTCGGTTAAAGCCTCATAAAATGTACTCCTCAATGGTTGCCAGTTCGCTCACCATTGGTTTCGGAGGATCAGTAGGAGCGGAGGCGCCAATTGTTCTTACCGGTGCATCCATAGGATCCAACCTGGCAAGTCTGTTTAAATTGCGCTACAAATACATAACCCTGATGGTAGGATGTGGCGCAGCCGGTGCTATTGCCGGTATTTTTAATGCCCCAATGGCTGGGATCGTTTTTACGCTCGAAGTACTGATGATCGACCTGAATATGGCATTTCTTATTCCTTTGCTCATATCATCGGTAACAGCAACTGTTTTGTCCTATTTTTTTATGGGCGATGCCGTGTTGTTGAAATTTCCTCAGGTAGCACCTTTTGATATCAGTACGATTTGGATATTCCTTCTGATTGGTGTTTTTACCGGATTTCTGGGCCTTTATTTTACACGGGCTACCTTGTATTTCGAAAGCAAATTTAAAGGCATACAAAACTGGTTGTTACGCTTGCTGGCCGGAGGATTTATTCTGGGCATTCTGGTATATTTATTTCCGCCGTTATGGGGGGAAGGCTACACAAGTATCAGCACCGTTTTTATGAACCACGGTCCTGATCTGCTAAATTCTTCGCTATTTGAATCGTGGAAAGATAATCCATACGTCTTGTTATTGGTTTTGGCCGCAATATTGATATTCAAAGTGTTGGCAATGTCGGCAACCACCGGAGGAGGTGGCAATGGTGGTATTTTTGCTCCTACTTTGTTTGCAGGTGCCATGGCGGGTTATTTCGTAGTTAAACTGTTGAATACTGTTTTTGGAATAGGTGTCGCCGAAAATAATTTTGCACTTGCAGGTATGGCCGGAATGATGGCAGCCGTGATGCATGCCCCGCTTACCGGGATCTTCCTTACTGCTGAAATAACAGGAGGCTACGGCATGTTCATTCCTTTGCTGATTACTTCTACGGTTGCCTATGTGACCATTATGGCTTTCGAGCCGCATTCTATCTATACAAAACGCCTGGCTCGAACAGGTGAACTTATCACGCACCATAAGGATAAAGCAGTATTGCGTTCCATGGAAGTAAAGAAACTTATTGAGAATGATTTTGAACGGCTCACTCCCGATGATACTTTAAGAGACCTGGTTAAAGCCATATCAAAATCGAACCGGAATTTATTCCCGGTTGTCGACAACGAAGGTTATCTGAAAGGAATGATCAAACTTTCGAAGATCAAGAATTTGATATTCGAACCTGATTTATACGACGAAGTAAAGGTGAAGGATTTGATGTTTATGCCTGAGTTTTACATTTCGTCGCATGACAGTATGGAAACTGTTGCCGAGAAATTTGAGACATCGAACCGTTACAATCTGGCGGTAATCGACGATGGCAAATATCTTGGTTTTATTTCCCGGGCTATGGTCTTTTCAAATTACAGAAAAACACTGGAGTATTTTTCTCACGACTAAATACTTACGGTGCTTGGCTGCTATGAAAAACAAAATACCGTTCGTAATGGTATTCTTTTTATTTAATTTGCGTTTTTAACCTACAATTTTTTAGTATGATTTCAAGAAGATCATTTCTGGCAAAAAGCTCACTGGCACTGGCTGGAATTGGAATGGCAAAGCATGGTTTTGCCACAGGATTAACAGAAATAGAAGGTAATTTCCCCATAGTAATTTCAACGTGGAACCATGGTTTGCCGGCCAACGAAGCAGCCTGGAAAATACTGGCCGAAGGTGGTCATTCGCTCGATGCCGTTGAAGCAGGTGTTCGTGTTCCTGAAGGAGATCCGGATGTGATTACTGTAGGAAAAGGCGGTATTCCCGATGCCAGTGGAAAAGTTACACTCGATGCCTGTATCATGGACGAAAAAGGCAGGGCAGGAAGTGTTACTTATCTTCAGCATATTGTACACCCTGTTTCGGTAGCACGCCTGGTAATGGAAAAAACGCCACATGTAATGCTTAGCGGAAAAGGAGCACTGGAATTTGCGCTTGACAATGGTTTTAAAAAGGAAAAACTGCTGACAAAAGCACGTAAAGAATCGTGGAAGAAGTGGAAAAAGGAAAACGCCAAATTCAGTAATAAGATCAATATTGAAAATGTGACCGAAGACAACCACGATACGATCGGTATGCTTGCATTAGATAAAGACGGCCGGATTTCCGGGGCATGTACTACCAGCGGAATGGGTTACAAAATGCCGGGCAGGGTGGGAGACTCACCCATTATCGGGGCAGGTCTTTTTGTTGATGGAGAGGTTGGCGGTGCCACAGCAACAGGATCGGGCGAACTGGTTATGAAAACAGTTGGTTCATTTTTGGTGGTTGAATTAATGCGACAGGGAATGTCGCCCTCAAAAGCCTGCGAGGAAGCTGTTAAACGAATTGCCAGAAAAATACCGGATTACCAAAACCACCAGATAGGCTACATCGCACTAAATACAAAAGGCGAATACGGATCGTTTTGTATACAGCCTGGATTTAATTATGCGCTAAAAACAAACGATAAAACTGAATTGGTTGATGCGGAGGCTTGGCTGAAGAAATTATAAAAAAAGGAGCTTTTAAAGCTCCTTTTTCTATTTAAAAATTATTTTTTTACTTACTGTCGATTTATCTGAATTCAGTTTTATCAGGTATATTCCTTTTGGGTAGCCGCTAATATCAATCCATCCACATTGAAACTGATTTAACTCCAACACCTTCACACCTAAAACATTGAACAACTCCAAATCTATCACAATATTTTCTGAAGCAATAAACAGCTTTGTTTTTGCAGGATTTGGATAAACCTCAATAGCTGAACGTTGCAAATCATTAATTTCGACCGGAGTCAAAACTGATAATTTGTAGGGAGCTGATTTCAATGTTAATTCGCTAAATACCGAATTTGTAACCTGTAAATAATAGATGCCACTATCCTGCAAACTTGCATTGTTGATAAGGTAAGTCGGCTGGTTCACCAATGTATACTCATCGTTTTTAAACCAGCTTTGTACATCATTATTTCCGCTGATATACGCTTCAATTTCGATTGAAAGATCTTCATTTTTAAATACTGAAGTATCTACCTCTGATCCTATTCGCTGTTGCGGAAAATAAATAAACGTATCAATTGCAAGCAGTTCATCGGCTAACGGTTCCAGGTCGGAAAATATGAACCGGTTATTTGCAATGTTCAAATATTTTAGGTTGTAATCATTATTTTCTGCCAATTGAACCTTTCCTGATTTTGATTCATTAAATGTTGGAAATCGTCCGTATAAATTATTGCCTGATAAATTTACCCACTCCAGTGAATCGAAGGCTGAGAAAATATCCGTCACTTCTCCTTCCAGATTCCGGTTTGAGAGATCGAGAGCGATAACATGGCCGTTTCTTACCGTTAGCCCTTCCCACTCACTAATATCAACATTAGTCGTATCGAGCCAGTTTATGCCAAAATTTGCTGTTGGATATGTGAGGACTATGTCCTCTAATGCAGCATATTGTTTTTTTGAGATCTGAGTGATGGGCTCTTTTTCAGTGATTACTAATCTTATGTCTTCGCTCCATAAAACCAGATCAGTTGCTTTTGAATTCGAAATTTTACAGTTATAGATTCCGCTATCTTCAGTTTGTAAATCAACTAATTTAAAATCCTTATTGTTTGCACCGGTAATTAATATACCATTTTTATACCATTCGTAAGTATCCGATTCTCCAGGAAAATAATTATCAACGGAAAGTAGAATGTCGGCTGATTGTTCTGCGTCTATAGTTTTTGATACTCCAACTTTATTTTGTGGCGCATAAACAAATTCATTCATGTCTTCAAAATTCGGCCACGAGAAAATAGCTTCAATGTCGTTGAATTGCAGGCTGTTTCCTGCTAATATCAAGGTGTCCATGGTTAGAACCTGCCCCAATTCATCAGGTAATTGTCTGTGTGAATAGTCGTTTTTAACCGATGCTGATTTAAATCCTAAAGTAGATCCAAACAGGTTTCCTGAAATATCGAAACGAGTAATGCCTGTCACATTTGAAAGTTCAGAAGGAACAGGACCTACCAATTGGTTATTCGACAAGTCCAAAATTCGGAGGTATTCTAAGCTCCCAAAAGAAGCAGGGATGGTTCCCACAAATTGATTATTTGCCAAATCTATAATTTCAAGTTGACTAAGATTACCCAGTTCAACAGGTATTTCTCCTGTTATTTTATTGTTCCTAAGTTGAATAAACTTTAAATTCTTACAGTTCTGGATTGTAGCCGGAATTGATCCCGACATCTGATTATAAGCCAGAAAAATATGTGTTAGATTATTAAGAGTTCCTAATTCATTCGGAAGTTCACCGTTCAAGCTGGTACCGGAAAGCGAAAGTACTTTAAGCTGTTGCAGCCTGCCTATTTTGCCGGACAGACCACCTGAAAGTCGATGATTATGAGCCAGTGCAATTTGTTCAAGATAAACTAGATCGTAGAATTGTTCGGGAATTATACCTACAATATTGTTCGAATCCAACTGTAATCCACGTACATGTCCGTCGCGAATCAAAACTCCTGCCCATTCAGATACTGTATGATTCATAGTATCCAACCAGTTGGTTTTCATACTCCAGGAAACACCGTTAGTAGTGCTGTAAAACGCTTCCAGGGCTTTATACTCAGATAGAGGAATACCAGCACCATGAATAACCCTTACCCGAAGATCCGTAAAATTGGAGAAGATCTTTGTTTCTGTTGCCAGGATATTTGTAATGACGCAATAGTATTTGCCTTCATCGTCTTTTTGGACATTCTCAAGGATTAGTATTGAATCATTGGCATTCTCAATCGGAACATTATCTTTATACCATTGATATTGATCAGATGGTCCAGGTATATAATCCGATAATGAAACAATAAATGTTTTATTTGGATCTGTCCAAACCTCATTATACAACATACTCATAGGTTCCTGTCCACGATACAGAAAACGTATTTTATCAAAATTATCCCATGAGAACACGGCTTCTATATCATTAAAAAAGAGCTTATTCCACTCGATTTGTAAATAAGTTAACTTTTTTAAGCTCTCGAGACCATCCGGAATACACCTTTCCTGATCTGGAATTCCGTTATTGAATTGCGGTCCAATAAAATTATTAGAAAGATCCAAAAACATCAACTCATTCAAATTGGCAATCTCCTTTGGAATAGCTCCTCTAATTCCGCAAAAAGACAGTTGAAGTGAACGTAATTGAGTAAAGTTACCAATACTGGCTGGAATTTTTCCGGAGGCATTTGTATGATCAATATTGATCATTGTCACATGACCATTTTCAATGGTTATGCCATACCAGTCGTCGACAGTATGATTAGTGATATCAAGCCAGTTGGTATTGTCCCTCCAGCTTGGCCCATTAAGCGCATTAAATAATTCCAGCAAGGCCAGGTATTCTGCCTCCGGAATTCCGCTAACGAATATTGGAGCAGGAGCGACATTAACATTGATTGCTTCAGTTTCTAAGGTTAGGCCGGGAACATTCGGATTGGTGATTTTTAAGGTATAAATTCCAGTATCTGTTTCTTCAGCAGCCGATTTTTGATAGCTGCCTGATTGAGCTCCCGAAATTGCGACCCCATTCTTATACCATTGAAATTGATCATCTTCCGAGTAGATGTACGGATTAAAACTCAATTCAAGTACTTCCCTTTCTTCTAATTCAATTTTTTGAGCTATTCCAATTTTTCCTTGTGGGATATACGTAACAACATCAGTATTGGGCAAATTTAATAATTGACGGATTTGACGAAAGAGGAGAACATTATTTTCAACATGAATTTCAGACAAGTTCATTAAACTGTCCAGACTATTGAAATTAGCACCATCAATTAAATTATTACTTAAATCCAGAATTTGTAGATAGGGTAATTGTACTTCATTCTCAAAAATATATTCCTGAAGGTTATTTCCTGAGAGCTCAAGTCTTGTCACATGTCCGTTCTCCACTGTTACTCCATACCAGTCATCAATTGAATTATTTATTGTATCAAGCCAATTGCTATTATTCTTCCATGAACTTCCAACTGTAGAATAGTAAAGATCTTCCAGGGCTTTATATTCAGAAAAAGGAACTTCCTTAACTGCTGCATTACAGACTTCAGAAGAATTAGCTTGTTCTTCTCTATACCAGCTAAAATTATTTTCTGAAGCATTGGAAGGAGAAACAATGAAAAAACAAATAATGGGGATAACGATTAGTAATAAAATCTTTTTCATAGAAACAGTTAAGGTGGATTAATTAGTTTATTTACATATAAAAATATAAAAATTGGTATTATAATGAATGGCTTGGGTTATTTAGAATCAATAAAAAAGGCGCTTTGATAAAAGCGCCTTTTTTAATAACCGTTCGTTTGTTTTAACTCCATCTGTCTTCACGGTTTCTGTCGAAATCGCCGCCACCGCCTCTGCGGTCGCCGCCACGACTGTAGCCACCGCCACCACGACGATCACCACCGCCGCCTCCGCCGCGATTGTAGCCGCCACCACCGCCGCCGCGATTATAACCGCCGCCTCCGCCGCGGTTAAAACCACCGCCGCCACCGCCACGAAAATCTCTACGTGGACGTTCCTGTGGTGGATTGGCTTCTTTTACTACGATGTTGTTACCTTCTACTTCCGTTTCATTTAGTCCTGCAATAGCTGCATTTGCTTCTTCTTCGTTAGGCATTTCAACAAAACCAAAACCTTTTGAGTTTCCGGTTTCTTTGTCAATAATAACTTTAGCTGATGTTACTTCTCCGAATACTGAGAAGAGTTCCTCGAGGTTTTCGCCTGTAATTGTAGGCTTCAACCGTGCAACAAATAAATTCATAAAATAAAAAGAAAATTAAATTAAAATGTAATAAGTTTAGGCGTTAAATACGCCTGCAAAATAAGTTTAAGAAGAACGTTTAGAAAATTATACGGCAACACAACCGCTTGAAAGTGAAGTACGTTTAAAATTCTATATACAAATTAAAGTCATATTTATCAGAAATGCATCACAGTAGGGCAAGTTTTTTCAAAAATAAAAGGCCTTTTCGAAAAAAGGCCCTTGTAAGGTGAGATTTAAGTATTTATATCTCCGTTAGCGGAGACGTTAATTCATGTGAGTAAATTTAATAATTCTAAGGTTTTATGCATCATTTAACGAAGCAATAATTCGCTTATTCTTCAAAATGTTGATAACCGCATCAACAATCTGATCATCTTCCAGCGATGCATAATTAAAAATGACATCAAAATCATTGTTCTCGGCTTTTCGCCCAATTATTTTTTCAATAAACGAATCACGTTTCGAATCGGCCTGGTTAATATAGGTTTCAGCCTCGGCACGACTAAGATCCTTTAACTGCATTACCCGGTGAATGCGCCAGTCGGTTGGTGCCTCAAGTCTGATGTTTAGCTTGTTGGGAACATCTTTCAGGATTACACCCGCCGATCGGCCAACAATAATCGTTCTTCCCTGATTGGCCAGTCTGCAAATGATTCCTTTTAAAGTGTTTATGAGGTTTTCATCCGAAATGTCGTAAATCGTTTCGTCGGAAAATGCACGCGACACCTCTTTTAAAAACTGAACCGATTCTTCTGCATCATCGAAATCGCCCGATTTAACTTCGTCGATCATTTCGTCTACAGCATCCGAAAACACCTTCTTATCGACCCATTTCCATTCGGCGTCAGTTTTGGTTTCCGACATGTAACTGTAACCCGTAAGGATTTTCGATAGCTTAATCGCAATTCGTTGTGCTGAACAACCTGCCTGTCGTGAGATGGTTAGAAACGGACCGGGAAAATCACCGGTTTCGAGATTCATGCATTTGAGATTTTTAAGGTAACTGTTGATAAATGTCTCCATAATTTAGCTTAGCCAATCTGGTTTATTGTATCTCTAAGTTACGATCATTTCTTTTCTTTTAGCGATGAATGTGTTATACAATAGGGAAAACGGCAGATGTTTTTCAACAAGTTTTAGCCGGCTCAGCTTATTTCATTACATTTAAAAATCAAAAAATAGAATGAAATGAGTACTGCTATAAAAACCGCAATTGCCTCGTACGGGATGTCGGGTAAAGTATTTCACGGCCCCTTATTAAAAGTGAATCCTTCCTTCGAAGTGCTTGCTGTTCTTGAGCGATCAAAAGAACTGTCGAAAGAACTTTTTCCGGATGCAAAAATTGTACGCAATTACGATGCTATACTGAACGATTCGGATATTGAACTGGTAATTGTGAATACCCCCGACAAATTACATTACGAGATGGCAAAAGCAGCCATCATTGCAGGAAAACATATAGTTGTAGAAAAGCCTGTCACTTTAAAAAGTAGTGAAGCAAAAGAATTAGCAGAACTTGCCAAAGAAAAAGGAGTGGTTTTCTCAGTTTTTCAAAACCGCAGGTGGGATGCCGATTTCAGAACGGTTGAGCAAGTGATTAAAGAAGCTAAATTCGGTCGGTTGGTGGAGTTTGAATCGCATTTCGACAGGTACCGAACTACTATCACTCCTGATACATGGAAAGAAGAAGGAGACGAATACAGTGGCGTGCTCTATAACCTGGGATCGCATATGGTTGACCAGGCATTTGTTTTATTCGGCTGGCCAAAAGCAGTTACTGCGCATTTAAAAATTGTTCGGAAAAACGGGGTCGTTACCGATTACTACGATATTCGCCTGGAGTACGATGAATTTGCGGCCTTGCTAAAGTGTTCCTACCTGGTAAAAGATCCTGGTCCACGCTATACCATTCATGGTGAATACGGTACCTTTTATAAATATGGCATCGATCCGCAGGAAGAGACCTTGAAAGCCGGGAATTTACCCGAAGGTGAAGACTGGGGCAGGGAAGAGCCGGAGTTATGGGGTACGTTGGTTTACGAAGAAGACGGTGAGGATGTGGAAGAACTGATTGAAACCATTCCTGGCAACTACAATATGTTTTACGATAATATTTTTGAGGCAATCAGAAATAAGGCTGAATTACTGGTAAAACCGAAAGAAGCAGCGAAAGTGCTAAAAATTCTGGAGGCTTGCCTGCTTAGTAACCGCGAAAAGCGAACGATAATTCTTTGATGAGCCTGTAAGACAAATTATCCTTTATTCATCTCTGATAAAGCTCTTTCCATTCGAGCCAGATAGTTTTGGATTTGCTCCGGTGTTTCAAAGCCTACGATCATCATATTTATACTTCCCAGACCAAGAACGAAACGCAGCGAATTGTCAATTTTCTGACTGTCATCGCGTAACTGGCCGTCACCAACGAGTTTCATACCGATCACACCTTTACCCGAGTTGTGTAATTGATGAATCACATCCACCACTTCCTTTGGGTCAGGTTTATCCATTGCAATTCCATACGGATTGATCCTAACGTGGATCACGTCAACCCATGGACTCTTCAATGCATCTTTCATCGCATCGAGCGAATGCACAGAAACACCGTGGGCACGAATTATGCCTCTGGCTTTTAGCGTTTCCATGATCTCCATTTGCGGCTTCATGGTTTCCGTCCAGTTTTCCTCAACCATGCAATGTATCTGAACCAAATCAATTTGATCGGTTTGTAATTCTTGTCTAAACCTGTCGATCACAACATCTGCATCCGGACGTTCTTTTTCGGGAATTCCGCCGCCACGAAACCATATTTTTGAGGTTAATGTCAAATCATCGCGGTCCATTTTTTTCAAAGCTTCGGCCATTAATGGATGCGTGCCGTAGGTATCGGCTAAATCGAAATTCCGGATGCCTTTATCGTATGCAAATTCAAGTGCTTCCAGACTTTTAGCTTTATCTTGCCGTGTAAGATAGCTGGTGCGGTTGGTGGCATGAACGCCGGTTCCCATCCCGATCAATGTGGTTTCAATGCCTGAATTTCCGAGTTTAATACGTTGTACAGGACTGGTTCCCAGTGCATGTGAATTACCGGCATACAATGGATTTGAAAACATTAAATGGGCGGTTCCCAATCCCAGGGCTCCGATAAATTTCCGACGATTCATGTTTGATATAGACATAGCTTAGATATTAATTCTATAAACAATAACGTTTTAGCCGCCTTTTGGTTGATAATGCCGCTTTAACCAGGCGGCCAGACCATCCAGCCCGGGGAAAAGCACACGTTCAGTAATGTTGGCCTGATCGAGTTTGTCCCTGATCTCCCATTTTAATTTAGCGGGTATAATTATTCTCCGGTAAAAATCGGGATGTCTGATCAGCCATTCATCCAGAATAGATGTTGGAGTGGTCATAACCGAGAACAAAGCAAACTGGTTCACAATCCGGTCGTCAAGCGAAGGTGGCTCAAAAAATAAGACCTGTCCGGCTCCGATGGTTTTATCCAGTTGATGAATGGTTGAAAATTTCGATTCGAGAATTTCAACCGTAAAGGCATTACACTTTTCTTCATCAAGTAGCACCTTTAAAGGTTCAGGAATCTGCGCATTTACTTTTACAAAATCAACCTGCCAGATCACCCCGTCGATATCGTATTTTTCGGTATTGGCAGTGGCAAAATGCATGGCCACAAATGGTGAATAGGTCCAATCGAGCAGGCGGGTTGATAAACCATGATGTTGAGCCAGTACCAGCGAGCGAAGCTGTGTTTCAGTCTGTCCCGATTCTGTTGTTCGTGCGTATTTTCTGAAGTTACGAAGCAGATGATATTCCAATTCAGGCCGGTTGCCGCAATTGCGCAGAAAACTGTTTGCGAGTTGGTAGCGGCAATCGGATAAACCACGAAAAGCAAAATCGCTGCGGAATCTTCCCAGCGAGGATTTCCACGAATCAAAATACACTTCATCCACCAGTTGGTTCCAGCTTTCAATCCGAATGTCGTTTGAAGTTATTCTGCAATTCATACTCGCCGATCTTTGGTTTTTAGGTCCTGTAAGTTAAAAGAAAAAGGGAAATCCTGCAGCAAGATTTCCCTTAAACAATATAATTTTTATCTATCTTAAATGTAAGATCATTTGTATTCCAGCACCTCACTGGTGCAGCTGCCGCCACATTTAATCGTGTCGGTTTTTGCTTTTAGCGACTCCGCTTCACTATATTCGATTGTTTTCTCAGATTTGGAGGGAGTTGCTTTTTGAATACTGATTTTTTCTATTCTCGGAGTTGATTTAATCAAGTCGATTTTATTACTCAGTTTTAGTCCTAAAATGTAGAAAATGGAGGATAGTAGAATAATTACTTTCATGGTTTTTTTGCTTTGTTGTAAAAATTCGATTCCAAATTATGTAAATCACAACAAAGTGTAAAATAATATCGGTGAACAACGCCAACTATTCTGCAAACGACTGATTACAGTCTGCAAAAACACTCGAAGATGAAAACCAATGTTTCATCTACTTATTACTTTAAAGCCTAAATTATAGTTAGTTGCGCCAGGTAATCGAAGTGTTCGCCTTTTTTCACCAGTTCGAATCGAAAACCGGCCTCAGTGGCAAGCTTTTGAAGTTTTTTAGAATCAATGAAAAGCCAGTCGAACGTTGTTTTATGATTTTTATAACTCAGCTCGTATTGCATTTCGCCATAATAGTTGCTGTTGTTCAGGTCAATCCACATTGATCCGTCTTCCTCTTCAAATAAATATTTAATGTCGGAAGAATCGATTAAAACCTGACCATTTGGATTTAGCAGACTTTTAAGGTGTACAAGGAGTTTTTTTAATCCCGAAATCGTACCACCAATTCCGGTGCCGTTCATTAATAACAGGAGGGTATCAAATTTCCTTTCAGAAAACTCATAAATGTCGGCATTCAATACCTGTTTAACTCCTCGTTTTTTCATCACCTCAACAGCAAGAGCCGAATTATCGAGCGCTGTAACATCCAGACCTTTTTCCTGCAAAACAAGTGCATGACAACCGGCAGCTGCGCCAATATCCAGAACCGTTCCTTTACACAGTTTCAACGCCATTTTCTCGAGTCCGGGCATTTCATTTTCCTTTCGAAACAAATAGGAAACAGGAATTATTTCATCTTCGGTATAATTTGTATTCACGGCAATGTCGGGCGCCTTACCCTGTTCAAAAAAATCATGAATGGCAGCTCCAAACGGATCGTTGTTGCTCACGGCTGTTGAGTTCATATATAAATGCTGTTAAATTGCTGTAATCAATTGCAGCGCAAAGATACTAATCGTGTAATTTATTTCTATTTTAGTCGCAACTACTTTAAACCAAAACGTATGAAAACGTATTCTTTTCTCGCCTTCATATTAATCGTATTCACTTTCAGCTGTTTGCAGAAGCAGGAAATTTCGGACTGGCGCGGCCCCAATCGCGACGGAATCTATAACGAAACCGGATTGTTAAAAGAATGGCCCGAAAACGGTCCTGAAATGTTGTGGTCGTTTGAAGGACTGGGATACGGACACAGCTCGGTTGCAGCTGCTAATAACAAAGTATTTGTCACTGGAGTAAACGATACAATCGAATCGATGGGCAAACTGTTTGCTTTCAACGATAAAGGCCAGCTGCTCTATGAAAAAGAATACGGAAAAGATTTTAGCCTGAATTTTCATGGTACACGTTCAACTCCGGTTGTTGTGGGTGATATTATTTATATCGAAAGTGGAATGGGAGCAATTTATGCCCTTGATGCCAATTCCGGTAACGAAATATGGTCGAAAGACTTTCAAACTGATTTTGGAGTGGATTCAGTAATCCAGTTCGGGAATGCCGAATCGGTACTGATTGATGGCGATCACCTGATTTGTGTTGCAGGCGGAAACGAAAAGAATGTAGTTGCATTAAATCGTTTTACAGGCGAACCGGTTTGGAGCTGCAAAGGAGAAGGGGAGATAGCGACTTACAATTCCCCGATATTGATTGAGCACAACGGTAAAAAGCTCGTTATTGCGATGACTTCGGCTTCGGTTATGGGAATAGATGCCGAAACAGGCGAAAAATACTGGCGTGTGGAGCAAACTCAAGGCAATAAAATTCACGCCAATACACCAATTTATGCCGATGGGAAAATCCTGGTGGTTAGTGCTGGGCGCGAAAAAACTTCGGGAATGGTTCAGTTGCAATTATCCGAAGACGGGAAAAGTGTGGAAGAAGTATGGCGCAATAACCGATACACAAACCTGATGGGCGGAGTAATTAAGCTTGATAGTTGTTTTTATGGTTCTTCGTACATGAAGGCCGATTGGCGGGTGATGAACTGGAAAAACGGGGAAACACTGGCTGAAAATAAAGATTTTGGCGGCGGCGCAGTTATTTATGCCGACGACAGATTTTATTGTTATGCCGAACGCGAAGGCGAAATAGCACTGGCTAAAGCAACTCCTGAAAGTTTTGAAATTGTCAGTAAATTCGAGGTGCCACTTGGAACCAAAGAACACTGGGCTCATCCGGTGATAAAAAACGGCGTTTTATATGTTCGTCATGGCGATGCGCTGATGGCTTACGATATCAGTGCTAAATCGTGATCTCACCTTGCATGTAAGTCACGGCTTTACCGCCTATTTCAACCCGGTCGTCGAGGTATTTGCAATATAAAGTGCCGCCTCGTTTCGAAACTTGCCGGGCAACCATTTTAGTTTTATTCAGCTGTTTGGCCCAGTATGGAATAAGCATGGTATGTGCCGAGCCCGTTACCGGATCTTCGTTAATTCCGACAGCCGGTGCAAAAAAACGCGAGACAAAGTCGTATTTCTCCGATTTTGCCGTGCAGATCAAACCGCGTTTAGTTGATTCAGCAACACTGGTAAAATCGGGTTGTAATTTCTGAATATCGGATTCGCGGTTAAACACCAGCATCAGATCATCACGTCCGATATAACATTTCACAGGATGCACGTTAAAGGCCGTTTTTAGCCGTGTTGGAATGTATTTGGCCTCAATCTTCGCCGATGGAAAATTCATCACCATTTGATCTTCTTCCTTGGTAACTTTTAGAATGCCGCTACGCGATTCAAACAGTATCTCATCCTTGTCGTATTTCAAATGCTGAAACAATACGTGCGAAGAGGCCAGTGTTGCGTGTCCGCAAAGATCCACTTCGGCCAGTGGCGTAAACCATCTTATTTGAAAGCCATTTTCGGTGGGGCAGAAAAAAGCCGTTTCCGAAAGATTGTTTTCAAGCGCAATATTTTGCATCGTTTCGTCCGGCAACCAGTTCTCGAGTGGAATTACGGCAGCCGGATTCCCTTCGAATACGTTCTCTGCAAATGCATCAACCTGGTAGATGGTAAGTTTCATCTTTAAATATTGTATGGTGTGAGTTAAAATTTCAGTACCTCAAAGTTAGTAGATATTGAACACCGAGTTCTGCAAAAAAGTTTTTACAAGAAAGAATTAATCTAATCTTCTCATTTTGTAGTGTTTAACAAAGAGGCAAGGTGGTTTAGAATTTAACCGTAAGTTTCAGGTTTATCTTTCTTCCGGTAAGGTAATTAGGTACTGCAAACTGATCGCCATAAATACTCGATACCCAAAAATAGGAAATGGTATTGTTGATGTCGAGCAGGTTAAACACTTCGAGACTTAGCCAAAGATCGGTTAAGTCTTTCAACAGCCATGCATTGCTGGTGTTGGCCGGGCTGATGAATACTTTTGAAAAACCCAGGTCGATCCTGCGGTAAGCCGGCATTCTGAACACATCCTGGTAGCGTTCGCCATTTGGTGGTCCAGTGGGTAAACGTGAACCGTAAAAGGCAGACAGTTGCATGCGGTATGTAGGATTTCCGGGGAAATAATCCTGGAAAAACAGGCTGAAATTAACCGTTTGGTCTGTTGGGCGCGGAATATTTCCATGACCGTCGCCTTTTATATTTTCTTCGGTTTGAAGAAAGGATAAACTTGCCCACGACTGCAATCCACTTACAAATTCACCGTTTACCTTCATATCAATACCCGTTGCATAGCCGGTGGCTTCCTGTTCGCCCAGGTAGCGGATACGAACATTATCGATCTGATAGGGAATCAGACGGCTCATGTGCTTGTAATAGGCTTCAGAAGTAAAACGGAACGGACGTCCCCAGGCCTGAAATAACAGATCGCTTCCTCCAACAACCTGCATCGAACGCTGTGCTTTTGCATTGTAATTAATGCTTCCGTCGCTGTTTTTAATTTCCTTGAAGAAAGGCGACTGGTGATACATACCGGCGGACAAGCGAAAAGACATTTTCTTTTCCCATTCCGGAAAATAGGTTAACGTGGCCCGCGGGCTGACCAGCAGTTCGTCGTTAAAATCCCAGTAATTAAAGCGGATTCCTCCGTTCAGGTAGAGGTCACCTGAACTAAGCGGGAAACTCCAGGTATCCTGAATGTAGCCCGAAATTCGGTTTGAACTGATACGGTTTTTGGTATTTATCGAGTAATACAACAAAACCTGAGTGTCAGAATAAGGAATGGAATAACCTGCTGAATCGCGGTAAATCCATTCATTCAGCTGGTCTTCAATTTCTTCATGCTGAAATTTTATTCCCCAGTTGAGTAAATGTTTGTCAGAATTGTATGCTCCTTTGTGGTAAAAGCTGAATACGTTTGCTGTTAGGTAGTTACGGGCGTGATTTAGAAAACTTCCAACGCCAAGGTTTAAGGTGCTGTCGCCGAATTCATCCGAACCCAGGTTTCGTTCAAGCTGATTCAAATAATATTGCCCCAAAATATCGTAAGTTTCCTCTTCTTTGGTATGATATGCCGAACCTATAAATTTCAGGTTCAGGTTTCTGTTCGGGTGATAATTCAGCGTTAACGCTCCCAGGTAGGTTTTAAAATCATCCACTTCCTGTCCTTCGAAATAAATCTTTGTATTCAACGGATTTTGCCAGGTGCCAAAACTTGTCACTCGGTCCTCAGGAATAAATTTGTATTGGTTCTGGGCAATATTCCCGAGAAACGAAATGTCAAATTTTTCGGAAAGCTGGAATGAAATATAAGTCTGAATATCGAGGAATTTTGGATCGTATTCGCCCGTTTCATCCAAACTTCCCAGTATGTACTTACTTGTTTTATACCGGATTCCGGTAATGTGAGAGAGTTTTCCTTTTAAACCAACATCCTCAAAATGTGCAGTGGCTCCCAGAAGACTCATGGTCGCCGATCCTCTGAAATCGCTGGGTTTTCGGTATTTAATATCGAGCACCGATGACATTTTATCGCCGTATTTGGCATTAAAACCACCGGCCGAAAAATCGATGGTGGAAACCATGTCGCTGTTTATAAAACTTAATCCTTCCTGTTGCCCTGAGCGAATCAGGAATGGACGATAAACTTCCACATCGTTCACATACACCATGTTTTCGTCGAAATTGCCACCCCGAACCGTGTATTGCGAACTCAGTTCATTATTTGAGGATACACCGGGCAATGTTTTCAGCATGGTTTCTAAAGCGCCTGAAGCATTTGGAATGGCCGTCACAATTTTAGGATCGAGGCTGGTCAGACTTCCTCCGTTTCGCCGTTGTTCACGCACCACAATCTCTGCCAGTTCCAGATTTTGCTCCGGCATTTCAATGTTTTTGATGATTGTTTCTTCAGCTTTGGCAAAAACAGAATCCTGGAAAGTTTTATATCCCAATAAGGAATATACCACCGTTAGCTGCTTTTTTGCAGGAATGCGAAGCGAAAATTCTCCTTTTGCATTGGTAGTAGTTCCCAGGGTAGGAAATTCTTTTAATACCACATTGACCATGTCAATTGGCACTCCTTTTGAATCTTTCAGAACACCTTTTAAGGTTGCGTTACTGCTTTGCCCAAAACTGAGAGTGGCGGTTAGCAAGAGAATTATGAGGATGTAAAATTGCTTCATTGGCGCAAAACTAATTAACAGGATTTATTATCAACCTTTTATTGATAAATAAATTGTGCAAATGAAGCAATTTTATTCACATTTCTTATTTAGTTATTCCGGGCCAGTCGTCTGTTCGGAACGGATTAGCCGGAAGCTCTTCAAGATTATATAAGTTCAGATCATCGGGATTATCAGCCCAGCCAAAGCGAACTGCCACCGGATCTTTTACTGCGTAGGATTGTACCACCACCGTTGTTGGGTTGATGATCTCAGCTTTAGCCCAGTGAAATACTTTATCAGCACCTGCAATCGCAAAAGCTTTCACATAACCGTATTTGTCTTTTACGGCCAAACCGTCTCCGGTATTGGTAAAAGTGATGTATGCTTTGCCGTCTTTAAACTCTACCGATTCGTAGGTAGGACCGGTGTAAACAATATCCTTGTTGTAAGCTACTTTAAACGCATTCAATGCCAAACGTTCTCCAACATCCTGCTTGTTTCTTGGGTGAATGTCGTTTGCTTCACCAATGTCAATTGCAGAAGCCATTCCGGTATTGCTTAGGTCGAGCGTCAAGGTTTGAGCTTCACGGAGTTCAGCCCAGGCACTTTCAGCAGGTTTTTGTGTAGGTTTCATATAATTGGCCAGTTGTACAAACAAAAACGGAAAATCACCCTGATTCCAGTGTGTGCGCCAATCTTTGATCATATTCGGGAAAATGCGCTGGTATTGTTTCGCACGATCGGCATTCGATTCGCCCTGGTACCAGATCGCTCCTTTAATGCCGTAAGGAACAATAGGATTGATCATTCCATTAAATAAAAGGGTAGGGTACGAATTCGGTCCCAAATCGATGGCTTGTACGACAGCTTTGGAAATTTTGAATTTCCAGTCGCCCGAAATATCAATTTTTTCCTGGCCAATAGCAACATACTGATCCTTCGGATCGCCCCAGATTCCGCCGCCACCGCCGGTGTCGTTCACACGAACGACGATCATGTTTTTACCCGGTTTCAGGTATTTTTTATCGATAGTATAAACCCGCTCTTCATCGTAAGCATTGGTTTTTCCTATTTCAATTCCATTTATAAATGTGATATCAGCATCATCGATTTTGCCCAAATGCAGGTTGAGGTTAGTTTGCGTCTGTTCTTCGATAAGGTCCAGTTCTTTTCGGTACCAGGCAATCCCATCTATATCGAGGTAGCCTTGTTCTTCCCACAAACCCGGAGCTTTTATTTTGCTCCAGTCACTGTCGTTCATATCCGGATCCGACCACAGCGCTTTCCCATTCTGCATACCCTTATCTTCAGTTGGAAGTTCGCCGCCCAACAATTTTCGAACCTTGGCTTCTTTCTCCTTTTTATAAGCTTCCACATCCATTTGCTGCAATTCGACCATGGGTTCCCTGAAGTCCGGATCATTTTTAATGGTTTCAGGACTGGTCCAGGTTTCAGCAACGGTTCCTCCCCACGAAGTGTGAATCAAACCTATTGGCACATCCAATTCTTCGAGTAGGGAACGACCGAAGAAATAGCCTACAGCAGAAAATAAGCGAGCAGTTTCCGGGGTGCATTCCACCCATTCACCATCTGTTAGATCTTCCTGCGGAAATTGCGACACGCGCTTTGATACCGTGAATAAGCGAATATTAGGATAGTTGGCAGCAGCGACTTCATTCTCTCCGTTTTTTGCATTTATAAGTGGCCATTCCATGTTCGATTGTCCTGAACACACCCAAACTTCACCGATCATTACATTGTCAAAAGTGATAGTGTTCTTGCCTTTTATTCTCAATGTAAAGGGTCCTCCATATTCTTGTGCCGGTAATTTTACTATCCATTTTCCACTTTCATCGGCAATGGCTTTTGCTGAGGCTGTCATTATGGTTAGCTTTTCCCCCTCATTTGTATTCTCATTCATGCGAACGACTGTTTTCGTCAGCATTACGGAGATTTCTTCACCACTATCAGCCCAACCCCAAACAGGAATATCTATTCCTTGCTGAAGTACCATATTTGAGCTGAAAATTCTCGGAAGTTTGACGTTGGCGTTTACTCCAATTGTCAGGGCTAACAATAGGATAGCTAAAAGAAATCTTTTTGTGTACATTATAATAAGTTTGATGTTTCCATAAAGCTAATTATTTGCAACAATAAATCTCAGTTTTAGGCTGAATTTAACAGGAAATTTAATTCGTTTTAATTAGCGTTGCATGCGAACTGTTGTACTTGTCGAAAATCTGTAAATGATAAGTTCCTTCAGGTAAATTGCTAATATTCAGATTAAAAGGCAGCTTTTGGATCTTGAACTGCATAACCAGGTTACCTGACTGATTGTACAGGTGACATTGCCAATGTGCAGCGCTGGAAGATAAAGGTTCCAGAAAAGCGACGGTACAATTGCCTGTTGTCGGATTCGGATAAACTAACAAATTATTAAGCGCTTTTGCAGCATTCTCTTCAACCGGTTCTGTCACATTTTCCACATCACGCCAGTTGCGCACATTGTTCTGGTTGAAATCAGGCAGGGCAACATTGCTAACGACCGTGCATTCCTGGTACGAACAACAATTTATGGTATCAAATGCATCGTCAAGTCCATCCATATCTTCGTCGTGAAATGTTATGGAAATATCTGCAACGAAGTCGTTATTCAAATCGTTTGCTTCAATGTAATCACTAATCCCGTCATGGTCCGAATCCTGATCAATATAATCAGGTATTCCATCCATATCCGTATCAACCGGTTCGTAATAATCGCCGCCCAATACAGCGTCAAAAGCGTCGTCCCAGCCATCGCGATTTTCATCCACTAATTTTGGCTGGATGAAATAATCTTCCTGTTGCCATTCGATAAGATCGGTAATGCCATCGTTATCCGAGTCAATGTCAAAACAATCAGGAATGCCGTCGTTGTCTGAATCCAGCAGATCGTCACTTCCTTCGTGAATATTCAGGATTCCGTCGTTATCGTTGTCAATATCTTCATCGTCGGGTACATTATCGCAATCGTTGTCGGGCAAAACCGAAATAAAAACCCGGGCTTCGGTATGCCATTCCCGCTGATAGGCATTCCAAACACAATAACTAACTGTGATCGTTCCCGTAAAACCATCTTCCGGAATATAAACGAAATTTCCATCCGGATCGCAGGTAAACTTTCCGGTATCAGAAGGTACTACGTAGGCAATCTGTGCAACAATTGTTGAATCAATCAGGTCGTTGTCTAACAAATTGCCGCTTAGAAAATCGTTGTTGCAGTTGACCATCAATGTATAATGATCGTCAACAGCCACCGGCGTGTTGTTTTCGCTGTATGAATTTGAAGGAGTGCTTGAGAGTAAAAATAATATTGGTGCGTATAAAAGAACATACACATTCACCAATGCATATAATGCCCCCCTCATTTGCTAATCTTTTGTCTTTTTGCTGCCACAAAACTATAATTACCTGAAGTAGTACAGCAAAAAAAGCATCAAACTTATTAACACTACCTAGTTGAATATCAACAAAATAAAAGAGATAAAAGGAGTGTTTAGTAATCTAAATCTTCCCTGATTTTTTGAAATATTCAGAGATCGACGCAATGTATTGTTCATAGGCGTCGATTCCTTTTGAAGTAATTTTAAGCGTAGTAAGCGGATAATTGTTTTTGAACGATTTTTTTACTTCAATATAACCTGCATCCTTCAGTTTGGTAATCTGGAAACTGAGATTTCCTTTTGTGGTTTCGATGTTCGACAGCAAATATGAAAACTCTGCCGACTTTAAGGGCAGCAGAATGGTCATAATAGAAAGCCTGACCTGAGAATGAAGAACCGGATCGAGCGCTTTAAACATGCTGACTCCTGCTTTTGGTGTACATAATAATTCCCGGAACAACAAAGCATATAAAATTGGCAATTGAGCGAATCAGGAACTGATCGACCAATTCGAAACGCGAACAAAGTACAGCTGCAATCCACATAACCACGCCACTTATCGAGAGCAACTTATAGCGATAAATACCTCCGGTGACAAATAGTGCAAAACCAAGTAATACCATTTGCAAAGGATGAAGCAGCGAAAAATTGACTTCCTGTAAAAAACTTTTTGTTACGATCACATTCAGGTTATGAGCGACAATAATCCCGATCCAAACATAACGTGTGGAAATGGCCGTGTAAGTACTGTATTTTGGTTTACGAAAATAGAGATAGTATACAGTAAAGCCAATCAGCAAAATTGCCGCCAGTATATTCAAGGTATCTATTATATTGCGTTCCCACCAAACCACTATCCGGGTGGATTTATAATACATCAAAAAATATCCGATAGTGAATGAAGTACCCCATAAAACAAGAAGAATCCAGTCGTTGTAGAGGGTTTGTCTGGAAGTGGATACTGCCGTTTTGAGTGTCTTTAGCAATTCGCTTTCGCTCATTTCACGTGGTGTTGCTTTTGATTCCATGTCGTTTTTGTTTATAAAATTAAACAAGTTTGTAATACAGACCAAACTTTGGTTCGTTTATTTTGTTGAAAATTATACAGATCGTTTCCTGTCTTTCAACTGTGTATAAATGTCAGGGAAAGGCAAATCCTGTAAATATTAAATGATGCAGGTTCTGCAGAATTCCAAAACCTCAAACCATGTAATAAAAACGAATAGTTTTATCTTTGGTAAAATTATTCATTAAACCGTTTCTATAATGTCAGATTTTAAATACCAAAAACCATTTCCAATTCTTAAAGACGATACAGAGTACCGTTTACTCACAAAAGATTTTGTTTCAAAGCTTGAGCTCGACGGACGTAAAATATTAAAAGTCGATCCGAAAGGCCTGGAATACCTGGCCAACGAAGCCATTAGCGATGTTTCGTTCTACCTGCGTTCGGCTCATCTTGAAAAATTAGCCAAAATTCTGGAAGATCCGGAAGCAACAGACAACGACCGTTTTGTGGCGCACACCATGTTGATGAATCAGGCTGTTTCTGCAGAAGGTGAATTACCAACCTGCCAGGACACCGGAACGGCGATTGTAATTGGTAAAAAGGGAGAGAACGTTTTTACGGGAGCAAATGATGCCGAATACCTTTCGAAAGGGATTTACACAACTTACGACGAAAGAAACCTGCGTTATTCACAAGTCGTTCCGTTCAGCATGTTTGAGGAGAAAAATACCGGCTCAAATCTTCCGGCCCAAATAGATATTTACGCTGAACAAGGAAATAAATATGAGTTTCTGTTTGTAACCAAAGGTGGAGGTTCGGGTAACAAGACATATTTATACCAGCAAACCAAATCGCTGTTGACCGAAGAAAACCTGACCAAATTTGTAAAGGAAAAAATTATGGATTTGGGAACTTCGGCTTGTCCACCGTATCATCTGGCCCTGGTAATTGGTGGTACCTCGGCTGAAGCTACACTGGCAACGGTTAAAAAAGCGTCGGCGGGCTATTACGATAATTTACCGACTGAAGGAAACGATGGTGGACAGGCTTTCCGTGACCTTGAATGGGAAGAGAAAGTAACAAAAATTTGCCAGGAAAGCGGAGTGGGAGCGCAGTTTGGCGGAAAATATTTTGTACACGACGTACGTGTGATTCGCTTGCCTCGTCATGCTGCATCCTGTCCGGTTGGATTGGGAGTTAGCTGTAGTGCCGACCGTAACATTAAAGCCAAAATTACCGAAGACGGCATTTTCCTGGAACAGTTGGAGAAAAATCCGGCACGCTTCCTGCCTTCAAAAGCGCCATCGATGCAACCGGCAGTAGATATCGACCTGGATCAACCGATGGAAGATATATTGAAAGAACTTACAAAATACCCGATAAAAACCCGTTTAAACCTAAGCGGAACTTTGATTGTTGCCCGCGACATTGCGCATGCGCAGATCAAAAAAATGCTTGACGATGGCCAGCCAATGCCGGAATACTTCAAAAATCACCCGGTGTATTATGCAGGACCGGCAAAAACACCAAAAGGAATGGCATCAGGAAGTTTCGGACCAACAACTGCGGGGCGTATGGATCCGTACGTTGACGAGTTTCAGGATCATGGTGGTTCGATGATCATGCTGGCCAAAGGAAACCGTTCGCAGGCTGTTACCGACGCTTGTAAAAAACACGGAGGTTTCTACTTGGGTTCTATTGGCGGACCGGCAGCAATTCTTGCTAAAAACAGTATTAAGTCGGTTGAAGTGGTCGATTTCCCTGAACTGGGAATGGAAGCCGTTCGCAAAATTAAAGTGGAGAATTTCCCGGCATTTATTATTGTTGATGATAAAGGAAACGATTTCTTTAAAGCGCTGTAAAAGCAACTTTTCAGATATAAAAAAAGAACCGTTCTTTTTCGAGAGAACGGTTCCTTTTTGTCCAAAATATTGATTAGGAATTAAACAAGTTCCACTACAGTAATTTCAGGTGGCATGCCAATGCGGCCCGGAAAACCAATGTAACCAAAACCACGGTTTACATACAGGTATTGTTGCTTTTCTTTGTACAATCCTCCCCAGCGCGGGTATTTGTATTGCACCGGACTCCACTTAATTCCGGCACGTTCGATGCCGAACTGCATCCCGTGCGTGTGGCCTGCGAAGGCGAGCTCGATGTCAGTCTTGCCCAGTACTTCGGCATCCCAGTGTGAGGGATCGTGGCTCAACAAAAGTTTAAATGAATTGGGATCAACGTTCTCCATCGCTTTTTTCAAATCGCCGTGTTGCGGGAAGGGCGGTTTGCCCCAGTTCTCCACGCCGATCAGGCTGATTTCTTCATCATTGATACGGATGATTTCCGTTTCATTCAAAAGCAACTTAAAACCTATCTTTTTATGAAAGCCTTTTATAGCCGCCAGATTTTTCGCCTTTTCTTCCGGTGTTTTCCATTCCGAATAATCACCGTAATCGTGATTGCCAAGGATGGAATATTTACCGATTTTGGCATTCATTTTCTTTAAAATCGGTGCCCAACCTTCGGTTTCTTCGGCAAAATTATTTACCAGGTCGCCGGTGAAAAAGATCAGGTCAGGCTCCTGCTCGTTAATCAGTTCAATCGCTTTTTCAATGGGTTCGTATTTTTTATTAAAACTACCCAGGTGCATGTCCGATATCTGAACAATCTTTAATCCTTTGAACGATTCAGGCAGGCGATTAAAGCTTAAACGCTCGCGCATTACCCGAAATTTGAATTTCCCTTTGGTCACCCCATAAAGAATTGATGCAAACGGTATAGCTGCCAAAAACAACCCCATTTGATACAAGAATTCTGCTCTCTCCATTTTTCTTCCCGACTTAACTTTTAAATCCTTACTGCTTTTTTTCTTTCTAAACCATCTGATCAACCCGCTAATGGCCAGTTGTATGTCTTTTATCAGCACAAAGACGATAAACACAAATTTGGGCAGATAAAACAACGCAAATCCGGCCACCAACCAGCCCGCAAATATATAAGCTTCAGCTTGTTTTACATGTTTTATCCCGAAAACAAACAGGATAAATGCAGCAAAAATTAATATTGAAATTCCCCAAAAAAGAATTCGAATAAATTGCCTTACCAGCCGGAATCCGATTCTGGCGACCAGCGGTTTAATGCCACGCCAGGTATAAACATCCACCAGCAGCATAAACAATAACAAAGGAATCAATAATAAAGCACTTACTCTCATATCTGTTTAAACGCGTTGATATGGTTCTGGCAATACAACAGTTTTTTGGGGAAAATGTTGTTTGTTTAACTTTTATTAGGTGATGGAATTGTGATAAACAATATAAAACTATAATGACTACATTTGAGAGACAAGAATGTAAGAAATGAAAGCCGTTTATTACGAAGAATTTAAAGGGAAAGTGGATGTTCGGGAAGTTCTCAAACCGATAGTTTCAGCTGATAGCGTAATTGTAAAAGTGGGAGCCACCGGCCTTTGCCGCAGCGACTGGCATGGCTGGATGGGCCACGATCCGGATATTGAATTGCCACATGTTCCGGGACACGAACTGGCAGGTACAATTGTTGAAACCGGCAGCAACATCAAAAACTTTATGGTGGGCGATCGCATAACCGTTCCCTTTGTAAGCGGCTGCGGACGTTGCCCTGAATGCCGTAGCGGTAATCAGCACGTATGCGACCAGCAGTTTCAGCCGGGATTTACAGCCTGGGGCTCGTTTGCCGAGTTCGTAGAAATAAAATATGCCGATGGCAACCTCGTTCATCTGCCCGATGAAATCGACTTTGTAACGGCCGCCAGCCTGGGCTGCCGCTTTATTACGTCGTTTCGGGCGGTGATTGATCAGGGAAAAGCAGGTGCCGGGCAGTGGGTAGCCGTACATGGTTGCGGTGGCGTTGGTCTTTCTGCCATTAACATTGCTGCAGGAGCAGGTGCTAAAGTAATTGCCGTTGATATTGATGACAAAAAACTGGAACTGGCCAGAACACTGGGAGCAAATCGTGTTCTTAACGCCCGATTGGTGAAGGATGTCGCGGCAGAAATAATTCGTTTGAGCGGGAGAGGAGCGCATGTTTCCATCGATGCACTGGGCAGCCAGGAAACCTGTTTTAACTCGGTATCCTGTTTGCGAAAACGGGGTAAACACATCCAGGTGGGGCTAATGACCGGCGATCACCAACATCCGGTAGTTCCATTGGACAGGGTAGTAGCGCACGAACTCGAAATAATCGGAAGTCACGGCATGCAGGCTTTCCGCTACGAAGCTGTTTTCGAGATGATTAAAAATGGGAAAGTTCAGCCCGAAAAGTTGCTCGGTCGTACCATTTCGTTGGAAGAAGCACCGGAAGCACTGGTGAATATGGATAAATTTGAAAACCTGGGAGTTACTGTAATTGATAAATTCTGATAATGCAAAATCTGAAAATTACCATCATTCAACCTGATATTATTTGGGAAAATGTAGAAACCAACCTGGATAAGTACAATTACATCATTTCCGGTGTTGCAGAAACGGATGTAATCGTGCTGCCTGAAATGTTCACCACTGGCTTTTCGATGAAAATCGACGAATTGAAAGAAACGATTGACGACGAGAGTGTGAGCTGGATGAAACAGCTGGCAAAAGAAAAACAGGCTGCAGTTGTTGGTAGTTTGATCATTGAAGAGCATGGAAAGGTATATAACCGTGCGGTTTGGGCATTTCCCGAAGGAAGTCTCAGTACGTACGATAAACATCATTTGTATACCATGGGACAGGAGACCGAGCATTACACCGCCGGAACTTCGAAAACAATTGTGGAATACAAAGGCTGGAAATTTTGTCCACTTATTTGTTACGACCTGCGTTTCCCGGTGTGGGCGCGAAATGCAGAAGATTACGATGTACTTATTTACATGGCCAACTGGCCTTCGCCACGGCACCACGTTTGGAAAAACCTGTTGGTTGCACGCGCAATCGAGAACCAATGTTACTGCATCGGGTGTAACCGCGTGGGTTCCGACGGGGCAGGACTGAATTATCTGGGTGACTCGGCTATGGTTTCGCCGAAAGGTTTCGCTGAGTTCATGGGAGAGCAGGAGGCCGTTCAAACCTTTGAAATTTCCTACGACGATTTGCACCGGTTTCGCAAATCATTCCCATTGTTAAGCGATCGCGATCAATTCAGAATCTTATAATTGCTACGAATTCATCAACAGTACACACCTTGTTTTTAATGCCTTTGAAATTTTATTTTTGTTGATCATAACATTCGTTTTCAGACATTTAGTCTTCCTTGTACAATCCGCTACAACTAAAAATTTAGTTCTTGTATATTCCTTTTAATGAGTTTGGTATGAACTTTGTTCTGAATTAAACTAAAGAGTTAGTTTGAAAACTAAATATTTAGTTATATGTTTGTGAAGGACATTGTTCAAAATAATTTCGCGCGAAGTAAAGCTTAGTACATCTGAACGGTAAAAGGATTGTTGAACTTAAAATTTAAAATTCATGGAACTAAAAAAATCGCAAAAAGCCGATCTCGAAGGAAAAAGAAACACCTTCTTTTTGATTGGTCTGGTACTGGCTTTAGGAAGCACACTACTGGCATTTGAGTGGAGTAGCAAACCTACAAAAACGGAAACGCTTGGAAATCTTACGAGTGTTGAAGTGGAGGAGGAAATCATCCCCGTAACGCGTGAGCAACAGGTTCAACCTCCGCCACCTCCGCCGCCTCCCAAAGTTGTAGAAGTACTGAACATCGTTGAAGATGATGTGGAGATCGAAGATGAACTGGAAATAGATGATTCGGAAGCCGATGACAACACTTTTGTTGATGTTGCCCCGATAATTGAAACTGGTGATGAAGAAGAGGAGTCGAATGACCCGGTGCCATTCTTTATTCTTGAACAACAGCCGGAGTTTCCGGGAGGGATAGATGCACTGAAACCCTATTTGGTGAAACAGATAAGATATCCTGTTATTGCCCAGGAAAATGGAATTCAGGGAAAGGTCTATTATTCTTTTACCATAGAGAAAGATGGCTCGGTTACTGATATAAAAGTTATGAGAGGAGTAGATTCCGCTATTGACACAGAAGCGATACGAGTTCTTAAAACTATGCCAAGATGGAAACCGGGCATGCAAAGGGGGAAAGCTGTACGTGTTTCATTTAGCGGAGTTATCAACTTTCAATTGCAATAATAAAAGTGGAATAATTTAAATTCTAAAATGATGAAAACGGCCTTATTTTTGATCCTGTTCACTTTTGCTGCAGCTTTTGCAGTTAGTGCTCAGGACACTGGAAAAGAAAAAGTTTATGACAAAGTAGAAATTATGCCCGAATATCCCGGTGGACAGGAAGCATTACTAAAATTTATTAGCGAGAACGTTAAGTATCCCGAAAATGCCATTAAGAACGAGATACAGGGAAAAGTGTTTGTAAACTTCATTATTGACGAAAGTGGTGCAGTAACCAAGGTTAAAGTGCTTCGTGGTGTTGACGATGATATTGATAAAGAAGCTGTACGCGTTATCAAGCTTTTAGAAAAATGGACTCCCGGAAAGGAAAAAGGAAAAGCGGTAAAAGTAAAGTATACTTTGCCGATTAATTTTGCTTTGAGTTAATCTGAATTTAATTTTTATACAAAATACCTAAGATTTTAGTTGTACGACTAACATCTTAGGTATAGTTTTTGTTAGTTGCAAATAGCTAAAATTGTATAAGATGAAAGAACTAACCAAGGCAGAAGAGCAGGTGATGCAATTGCTCTGGAAGCTTGAAAAAGCTTTCGTTAAAGACGTGATCGAAAAAATGCCGGAACCTAAACCCGCATATAACACGGTTTCTACCATTGTTCGAATTCTGGAGAAAAAGGGTTTTGTGGGGCACAACGCCTATGGAAAAACGCACGAGTATTTTCCGCTCATCAGCCGAAAGGAGTACACACGCTTGTTCATGAAGAACTTTATGCGCAATTATTTCAGTGGTTCGTTCCAGGAAATGGTCTCTTTCTTTGCCAAGGAAGACAATATGAGTATTTCGGAACTGGACGAATTGATGGAAGATGTAAAACGCGACCTGGAAACTGAAAAACCGGAAGACGATGAATCACGCGATTAACTTTCTGGTAGAATCGGGAATTAGCCTGGCAGTTTTTTCCCTGATTTACATTCTTTTCCTGAGGAAGGAAACTTTCTTCAGGTTAAACCGGATATTTCTGCTGGTGTCGGTAGCTTTTTCCATGTTGCTGCCGTTTCTGCATTTAAAAGTATACGAACCGAAATCATTCCTGCTGTCGGAAGTTACGGTAACTCCATATCGAAATTTGCTGGAAGCAGTAACCATTTACGGCCAGGATTTGTCGGGTAACATGGTGCATCAAATCAGTTCAAGCCGGCTGATAATTCTGGTTTATTTGCTTGGTTTGCTGTTTTTTATGCTGAAGTTCATTATGCGAATCTCACAAATTCAAAAGCTCGTTCGAAAAAATGAAATCAGGCGGGTGGGGAATGTAAAATTTGTGCTTATCGATGTCGAGTTTAGTCCATTTTCCTTTTTGAATTACATATTTATTAATCCCGAAAAAAGGAATGAAGAAGGCTACGAAAAAATCATTGAACATGAGCTGGAACACATCCGTCAGGGCCATTCTTTCGACGTGGTTATTCTTGAAGTGCTCACCATGTTGCAATGGTTCAATCCTTTTATGTGGATTCTTAAGAATGTGATTCGCGAAAACCACGAATTTCTGGCCGATAAAGCCGTGCTCGATTCAGGAGTGACAACCACTCAGTACAAAAAATTATTGCTGAACCAGGTTGTTGGTTTCGACGTACAGCTGGCTAATAATTTCAATTCGTCGCTGGTTAAAAAGCGCATAAAAATGTTTTCAAAAATGAAATCGTCGAAACTGGCAAATTTGAAATATGTTGCCGGTGCGCTCAGTATTGTTATTCTCGTCATCATTTTTGCCTGCGAGCAAAAAGAAGCCATCGAAACAGCACCAACGGTAACAGAGAAAGTTGTGTTGAGCATTGAAGGAAAGCAGCTTACAATTACGGGCGACGAAATAATGGGCGTACTGAAGGACTTACTTAGTGCCAAAGATTACCGTATTGACACCACCAGCGATGATGGAATAACATATGTTTCAGCGGAAAAGAATGCCGAAACTGATGTAATAATCAGCAGGATTCTGCCAGATAATGCCGAAGTATTTTACGTTGTGGAAGAAATGCCGGAATTTCCCGGCGGTGATGCAGCCTTGCGTAAATACATTGTTGGCGTTGTAAAATATCCTGAATTGGCTCATGAGCATGGAATTCAGGGAAAAGTATTCGTGAATTTTGTGGTGACAAAAAGCGGAAACATTGCCAATGCCAAGATTGCAAAAGGTGTTGATCCGATCCTGGACAAGGAAGCCCTACGTGTGATTAATTCGTTGCCGGTGTGGAAACCGGGTAAACAAAACGGACAAGCGGTAAACGTAAGTTATACTGTACCAATAAATTTCACGCTTAATTAATTTTTAAGAGTTCAGAACGAAAACGAGTAAAACAATAAAACAATAATCAGAAACCTTCAAAAAAATGTCAGGAAAAATCTACTCAATTCTGCTGCTGTTAATATTCCCGTTAATGGCGCAAACTCAAAATCATATCGATCAACTTATCCTGAATAAGGAATATGATAAAGCCCTGGTTGCAATCAACAAAGAAGCAGCAAGCCATCCGTCAGCCGGTCTGTTTCTGAAAAAAGGACTGGTCTATAAAAACCTTCAGGATTACCAGAATGCTGTGGCTGCCTACACCGAAGGACTTGGATATGAACCAAACAATGTAAACTTACTGGAAGAAACAGCCGAAAGCTTTTCGGTTTTGGGTAACAACCAGGATGCTATTTCATTCTATAAAAAAGCGGTGGAACTGGATACTACTAATCTGGCTTTGGCCGGAAAATTGGGGCGGGTTTATATCAATTTGAAGCTTTACAAGCCTGCTTACCAGGTATTTTCGTCGATTTATGCCAAAGATTCAAGTAATGTGTATTGGAACAAACAGTTGGCTTACTGTGCATTCAGGGTATTTGAGCGCGAGGAAGCCGTTCATTTATACGAAAAAGTGATTGAGGCAAATCCGCGCGATCATGGCTCGTACATCAACCTGATTAACTGCTACAACTGGAAAAAAGAGGGAAACGAGATAATGATGGCCATTCAGAAGGGATTGAAAGAATTTCCAGCTGATCCGGAATTACTTTACGAAGAAGCCATGTATTTTTATAAAACCAAGCGCTATGGCCCGGCCATGGTTCAGTTTGAAAAATACCTCGACGTAGAAGAAATGCCGGAATACGAGACCATAATGAACTACGGAATTGCAACATATTTTGCCGGTTTCGAAGAAAAAGCTCTGGAAATTTTTGGCGATTTATACAACCAGAATCCAAACGATCCGCTGGTGATGTATTACCAGAGTTTATGTTATAAAAAGCTGAAGGATTTTGAGCAATCTGAAAAGTTGATGAAATGGGCAATTGAAGGCTCAACTCCTGATTATGTTTCTGAAATGTATCACCATTTGGGGCAAATTTACGGGCAGCAGCGAAAGTTCAAAGAATCGGTGGAAGCTTTGGAAAAAGCTTATCAAATGAATCCTGATAAAGTTGAGGTCCTGTTCGAAATTGCAACAACTTACGAGGAATTCAATTCGAATAAAACGCTGGCAATGAACTACTACCGGATTTATTTACAGGAAGCAGGTGAGGCTGGCAAGAACACTGAATATGCACTTACCCGAATCGAAAAACTAAAAGAAGATTTGTTTTTCGACGAGTAATCGGCGTTATTTTTTTCCGGTTTTCTCGCGAACCAGGTTGCTGAGCTGAACGCGGCTTTTAACACCTGTTTTGGTGAAAATACGGTGGTTGTGGTCTTTTACCGTTTGCAGCGTTATAAACAATTTTTCGGAAATGGCTTTGTTGGTTTTACCCGAACAAATCTCAAGTACGATTTCGGCCTCGCGCTTCGAAATTTCGTAAGCCGAACAAAAAGCATTAAAATCCATGATCTTTTCTGTTTCAGAAAACTGTTGCCTCAGCCTGATACTTATCGGAATATAAACTCCAACTGCAAATATAAAAGCAATGGAAATGCAGGTCGAAATAAATCCGAAAATATCGAAGAAGCTCATTGCTGTTGAGTAAAGGAGCGTAAGTCCAAACAGAATAGCTGCCTCTTTTAAAGAAAACCCACTTTCTTTTATTTCTTTTCTTTCTGCTTTTTGATTCAGAAAAATCAGCAGAAAAATGAAATGAATCACCAGGTTTATCCCACTTAAAATTCTCACCACAAACAAGTCGGCATTTACCGGAAGTGGTATTATTTGCTTTTGAAAGAGTATTGTAAAGACTAAAACGAGTACTACTAAAGTTGGAAAGAACGAAATTGCAAGTGTTTTTATTGAATTAATGCCATTCAGTTTTAATGCAATTTTCAGCAACATAAACCAACTGACAACCATAAAAGGAACTCCAATAATTGGAACAAACAAAGCCAGCTTGGTCGAAATTGCTTCAGAAATTTGGATGTCACTAAGAATTACACGGAGTGCGATGTTCCCCCAAATGCTGTAGAAAAGAAACGAAAAAAGAAAGATCTGCTGATACAGAAGTATTGAAAGCACCGGCTTTCTATACTGTTGATACAGCTGGTAAGCAACCAGAATTCCCAGTGCCGACATACCTGCCGAAACAACAAATGTTATAACATACGTAAGATTTTCTATCCACATGAGCCAAGACTAAAGTAGTGTACTACAAGTTTACAAACTCCCTGTGTTTACTGTTAACTACGAAAGTAGTGAATTTAAGAAATCCAACTTTGGTAGGAAGGAAATTTTTGTTGCCTGACGTACATTTGATTCAACAAAAACCTGCCTACCGCAGGCAGGCAAAAAACAATGTTCAGTTTAACTTTAAAATTTTAAATCATGGAAAACAATAATTACAGAAACCTGGTTCCGTCGGTTGGAGGAAGTTTCAGCCATGGCTGGAGCAGAATATTTGGAAAACAATTTCTGCCTTTACTACTTACAGTTATAATAATGGGCTTATTGAATGGTCCGTCGTATGGATTGAAGTTTGACAATGATCACTGGGGACCGATGTTTTTTTTATTGCCACTGGCCTTGTTCGGTTTGGCGTATGCCTTTTTATTTTTGCCGGTTCTCGAATTTGGTAAAGACTACATCTTTGTTCAGGCCATTCGCGACGAGGACGTAGATTTGAAAACATTATTCGAAGGCTTCAAAACCAAGTACCTTAATATCGTTCTGGCGAATCTGATTGTGGCGGCACTCGTCATTCTCGGTGTGATGTTGCTAGTTATCCCGGGAATTATTGTAGCCTGTCGCCTGGCGTTTGTCTCGTACCTGGTAATGGATAAAGATATGGAAGCAATGAAAGCCGTAGAAAAAAGCTGGCAGATGACACGCGGTCACGGCTGGAAGATATTTGGAATGGCCATTCTCTCTTTCTTTATATTTTTTGCCGGTGTGATTGTATTCTTCGTGGGAGCAATAGTTTCGTTAATGTGGATACATTCCGCTTTTGCCAGTCTGTACCAATCAGTATTGAATGAAAGCGACGATGATAATCCGATTCCGATTTTAGGAATCAACGAAGTAGTATAAAAAACAAAAAACAAAGCAAGCAGCGAAGCCCGGATTTTTCCGGGCTTTTTCTTTTTTATTGAGCGGGATTGTGTATTTTGGGTGTGCAATTTTAACCACATGAAGAAGCTCGTAGTTGTATCTGTTTTTCTTTTGATTACGCTTATTTCTGTAGCCCAGTATTTTCAAACAGGACAAGATCCGGCTTCCATCAAATGGCGCCAAATCAATACCGAAAATTTTCAGCTTATTTATCCTGATTATTACGAAGACCAAGCACAGGTACTTACCCAAAAATTGGAAAAGGTTTACGATTATGCCAGCTATTCCCTTAAACATAAACCGAGTAAAATTTCGATTATTCTGCACACGCAAACAGTAAAGTCAAATGGACTGGTGGCGTACGCGCCCAAACGTTCGGAGTTTTATACTACACCAAATCAGGATATTTATCCACTCGACTGGCTGGAACAACTGGCTGTTCACGAATTCCGGCATGTTGTTCAAATCGACAAGGTGAATTCTGAGTTGCCTGCCATTGTTAAAATATTGCTTGGCGAACAGGGAACTGCGTTGGTGTTTGGTGCTTATTTACCCTGGTGGTTTATTGAAGGCGATGCCGTTGCCACCGAAACCGGATTGAGCAATTTTGGCCGAGGTCGATTGCCCTCTTTTCTTATGGAGCATCGCGCCCAGCTAATTGAAAAAGGAAAATATTCGTACGACAAAGCATACCTGGGATCTTACAAAGATTATGTTCCGAATCATTACCAATTGGGGTATTATTTGGTTGGAAATACACGTCAACGATATGGTGCCGATGTTTGGGAAAAGGTTATGCAGCGGGTAGGCGACAAACCTTTTTCGCTGACTCCATTTAATAAAGCACTTAAAGAGAATACCGGTTTTGGCAAGGTCGATTTGTACAATTCAATATTCGATAGCCTGGCTACCACCTGGAACAGCCGGGATTTTGTGCAGGATGAAAAAATGAATTACCGCACAAAATCACAAAAAGTATATTCCAGTTATACCTTTAATCATTGGCTCGAAAATGGAGATTTGCTTTCGTATAGAACATCTTTAAATCGAATTCCGGCCTTTGTGAAGATCGATAAAAACGGGCAGGAGCAAATCATTCATCAACCGGGTACAATTTTCGACGAATCGATCAATTACCATGGAGAATGGATAGTTTGGTCGGAGCAAATACCCGACCTTCGCTGGTCGCACAGCGGGCGTTCGTTAATTCGGTTACTGAATGTAAAGTCGAAGAAAAAAATGCAGATTCAACCCGAATTTAAAGCCTTTGCACCGGCACTATCACCCAATCTGAAACAAGTTGCAATGGTTGAAGCCGACTTCTCGAGCAACTATTTCCTGTCGGTTTACGACCTGGTTACAAACGAACTTATTACCCGAATTCAAACTCCCGACAACAATTATATATTGTCGCCACAATGGCTGAATGCTGATGAACTGGTTGCAATTATACTCACTCACGAGGGAAAACGATTGGCTAAATTCAGTTTAAAAACAGGCCGGCACGACTTGCTTTTCGATCACGAACTGGGAAACATTAAGCAATTAGTAATCAAAGGAAACGACTTGTATTTTATTGCTTCTCATACCGGAGTGGATGCACTTTATTTTTACAACTTCAAAAATGGTGAAATCAAACAAGTATATGAACCTCGATTTGGTGTAGCTTATCCTGCAAAAAGCCCTAATGGAAAAATCGTTTTAAGTGAATATTCTGCTGGTGGCTATCGATTAATTGAACTCGAACAATCTGAGTCAAAAGGCCTTGCTACTCTGGCTTCTGCTGAATATCCTCTGGCTGGAACTATAGCGAAACAGGAAATGGGAATACCGGATCTTTCAGTTTCCGATTCCATTACTTTTCCTTCAAAAAAGTACAACAAAGCCAAACACTTACTGAATTTTCACAGCTGGGCACCACTGTTTGTCGATCCTTACGCTTATGAATTTTCACCCGGTGTAAGCGTAATGTCGCAGAATGTTTTGGGTACTGCCGAAACCGTTTTAGGTTACAAATGGGATACTTCTGAAAAAACGGGACAGTTTTATGCGCACTATATTTACAAAGGTTGGTACCCGGTTCTCGATTTTGAAGCAAGCCGTGGTAAAAGAGCTTCTAACTACAGCCAGATCACCGAATATATTGATAATAATGGGAACGTTGTTCAGCGCGATACGGTATCAAAACGTTATACCTGGAATGAAACCAACTTTTCGGTAAGCGGAAAGTTGCCGCTTGTTTTATCGTCGGGCAAATATTCCAGGCTTTTTCAACCTCAGGTCAAGTACGAATACACTTCTAATAGTAATGATGATTCAACACCTGAAGGTTTTCCCGAAGGCGCTTACTCATCGGTTTCGTATCGTTTGTATTTTCATCAGTTGCTTCGCCGGAGTTATCAGGATGTACAACCGAATTTCGGATTCTTGCTGGACGGTAGTTATTATCATTCGCCTTTTGGTTCCCGAAATATGGGATCAATGATAGGGGGCCAGTCGATCATATATCTCCCCGGAATATTGGCCAATCACGGTACAACAATATATTGTGGAATGCAACAGCGAACCAATGGCAATCATTACAGTTTTTCTGATGTTATACGTTTTCCAAGAGGATGGGCCAGGGTAACCACAAAAGAACTTTCAGTTTTACAGTTCGACTACGAACTTCCTATACTAAATCCCGACTGGAGTATTGGAGGGCTGAGTTACATTCGACGTATTACCGCTAATTTATTCTACGATTACGGACTTTTAAGTCGTTATCAATACCAGAATGGAAGTGTGGTCGGGAAGTACAACACAAACATTTCATCGTATGGAGTAGAAATAACTGGAGATATGAACTTCCTGCGTTTTTATGCTCCGGTTAAAATTGGTTGGCGCACATCTTATCTACCCGAGATAAAAGATGTCAGTTTTGATTTCCTCCTTTCGGTTGATTTCAATTCACTGTAGCGCAAAATTTGCTAAATTTTGTTGGATAGCCGGAATTCTCAATATCTGCCCAAAATATACCTGCACTGGTATTTGTTGCTAAGTATTTGTTTATCTACTAATTGCGTATTGAAAAGTTGCATTTAACCGCTCTGAGAATTAAATATTCTAAAGAATATTGCCTCAGGTACATAAATGATAGATTTATATCCAGCCTAATTCTATTTTAAAGCCACAATCTTTACCTTTTTGTTTCTTTCTGTTAAATGCTTGTCAATTTTTATGAAGAACAGTTTAATAGAATTTACATTCCCAGAATGTATCATTTTTCTTTAAAACTAGTGTGCCCCATTTTTAGTAATCTATCAAACGAGTGATTATTGTAAGCATAAATTAAGCGACTGTATTTTTGTAAATACGATAGGATAGGAGTAATATGTAATTTGTTACAAGTGTAATATATAATATATTTTACTCATGTGAATCAATCAATACATCTGTTACATGAGTTCTATATTCGTTATACATTATTAAATTGATATTGAAACAATAAATAATCCAATGAATCCAGTTCGCAAGAATTATTATTACATATCTGAATTACAAGAAAGAAGTACCCACATTAAATTTCACATTTTAAACCAACACCTAAAATACATGTTAATTGTATTTATTATTCATTATATCAGTTATTTAAAGTGTTTATTTAAAGTTCATTATTGAATTTTGAGTATGATTGCGTAAAATCTATCAAAATGTAACATATAATTGGCATTATGTTCCTGTATATCTGCTTTATACAGCAATTAAATAAAGTGTTATATGCTTAAATTTCAAAAAGAATAGAGTTACTAGATCGTATTTTTTGATCACAATGCTATTGTGTGTTTTAAATTATTTGTTACATTTGTATTGTATGTAGGTTAATGGTTTAGTTATACAACTTAATAGGTTCTTATAATTGTATATCTAATAGAATAAGAATGAAGGATAGAATACAGGAGTATATGGATCACAAGGGAATTAACGCCGGAGAACTAGCTGTAAAGCTGGAAGTTCAGCGTTCTAACATTTCACATATATTAAATGGCAGAAACAAACCCAGTGCGGCCTTAATAGAAAAGATGTTGAATGTATTCCCGGATCTGAATGCCAGGTGGCTTTTAACAGGCCAGGGAACTATGGTGGAAGCTAATAATGTAAGCCAGGACATTACACCTGCAGCACATCAAGAACATTTCATACCAGTAGATAAGACACATACTCCGTCAGAAACTGAGAAATCAGAACCGATAGCAGAAAAAGCTAGTAAAACAAAACCAGGGATACCGTATTCGGATGATGATGTAAACAAAGTTGTTTTACTATTTAATGACGGTACGTTTACTACTTACAGGAAGAAATAATCTGTCGAAAAACCAATCATAGATTTAGAGTAACGATTAAAGGACTTTTACATTTTGAAAGTCCTTTTTTGCATATGTAAATTATTGTTGTATATTTGTATACATTAATTTGTTGTTGTAGAGAATAATTGTATCGGTAACAATCGATGGTTTCAATCAGGAACTAATCGATGAAAGAGAATAGGAAGATCGGCTGGTTTAGTCGGTCTTCCTATTTTTATTCGGTAATGAGATCAATTAGTTTCGGAGAAATAGAATGATGAATAATTCATGTTTGTACAATCCTAAATGTAATTTTCATATCTCTAAAAATGTAAACACCTGTATTTACAAGTGTTGTAAGGTAGTATTAAATCAATTTACAAAATAATGTAAAAATAATTCGCGCAATGTTTGCATATGTAAAAACTATGCATTACATTTGTATCGTAAGATTTTTACAAAAGTTATTAGACAAGATGATCACAAAATAATAGATCAATTTACAAACCCAATTTTTTTAAGTAGATAAATCCAGAAGTCGCTTTAGGCCACTAGTAATAGTGGCCTTTCTGGTTTTATAGAGGTGAGTGTTCTACTTTAAATATTTTAAGAAATCAGTTTGCATATGTAAATATTAATAATTACATTTGTACTGTTCGATTAACAAATGACCCTTTATTTTTTATCAATCAATAATTTTCAAGCATAAAAGAGACCGCATCACGACGGTCTTTTTTATTGCAGTTTCTTCAGAAAAAAAGCGAAATAAAACTATTATCTTTGGCCTCAAATTAAAATCAGATGCCAAAAAAGTTTGTTGCAGAGTTTGTGGTAGTGGAAAATAGAGCGTTAAATGCTACAAATTTTCTTATCAAGGTAAAAGCACCAACTCTGCTGCCTGAAATTAAGCCCGGACAATTTGTAAACGTTGAAATACATGAAGCTACAGACATATTTCTGCGGCGTCCCTTTTCTGTATTTGAAGTCGATTATGAAGATAATACCTTATCGATGATCGTTAAAATTCTGGGGAAAGGTTCAGGAAAACTTACAGAAATAAAGGTTGGAAGCAAGCTGAGTCTGGTTTATCCGCTGGGGAAGAGCTTCACGTATCCGGATAAGGATGATAAAATTCTGCTTGTTGGTGGAGGAAGTGGCGTAGCTCCAATGTTATTCCTGGCAAAAGAATCAGGATTACCTATCAGCCAGGTGGATTTAATATTAGGAGCCCGAACCAGCCAGGATCATGTAAATGTGGAAGATTACGCTAAGTATGCCAGTTTACATTATGCATCAGAAGATGGTTCTCTGGGTGAGAAGGGTTTTGTAACACAACATTCGGTGTTTACAACTAACCTCAAGAATTATACTAAAATTTATGCCTGTGGACCCGACGGAATGATGCGCGCTGTTGCCAAACACGCTAAAGATGCAGAAGTTTACTGCGAGGTTTCGCTCGAAAACCTTATGGCGTGTGGCTTCGGAGTGTGTTTGTGCTGCATCGAGCCAACTAAGAATGGGAATCAATGTGTTTGTACTGATGGTCCGGTATTTAATATCAATGAATTAAAATGGTAGATTTAAAGGTAAAAGTTCACAACTTAGAATTCAAGAATCCTATAACACTGGCTTCCGGAACATGTGGTTTTGCGCGTGAGATGACCGATTTTTTTGATCCGTCGTTGGTTGGAGGTTTCTTTCTGAAGGGCACAACCCTTAAAAACAGGGACGGGAATGCTTACCCGCGAATGGCAGAAACTCCATCGGGAATGCTAAATGCTGTTGGGCTTCAAAATAAAGGCATCGATTATTTTATTGAAAACATCTACCCCGAAATAATTGACTACGATACTCAACTTATTATAAATGTAAACGGATCGACCGTTGAAGATTACATCGCACTTACTGAAAAGGTAAACGAACTTGATAAGATTCAGGGGATCGAACTAAATATTTCATGTCCGAATGTGAAGGAAGGTGGAATGGCATTTGGTGTTAGCTGCCCGAGTGCAGAGATGGTAACCCGCGAAGTACGCAAGGTTTACGATAAAACTCTAATTGTTAAACTTTCGCCAAACGTAACCAGTATTACCGACATTGCCCAGGCTGTAGAAGGGCAGGGAGCTGATGCCGTTTCCCTGGTAAATACTTTTCTTGGAATGGCCATCGAAGCAGAAACACGAAAGCCAAAACTTTCTACCATTACTGGCGGACTTTCAGGTCCGGCCATTAAACCAATTGCCTTACGCATGGTTTGGCAGGTGGCCAATGCAGTTAAAATACCGGTTATTGGAATGGGGGGTATTATGAATGCAGCCGATGCCATTGAATTTATGTTGGCAGGAGCTTCGGTAGTTCAGGTTGGTACGGCAGTTTTTAAAGATCCTTTGGTAGCCTTGCAAATTATTGATGGGGTAAAAGAATATTTGGAACGTCATAACATGAATTCCGTTGAAGAACTGATTGGTTCACTGCAGCTTTAAACGTTAATTAACCTACCATTTAGGTGCATTTTAAGAAGGCAGTATTTCATTGCTAAACAACTCAATTTCAACTTATTGATTATGTGTTTATTGTGATCGAAAATATCTATCACAGATAAATACTATTTAGTGTTTTTTAACGCTTCTAAGGGCCTAAAATCTTCTTTTCAATCTATATTTGCGCAAATTTAAAATTGTAATGTGAACATTTCAATTTTAGTTTCGTTATAGAAACTGCAAATAGCAAAATAGATAATTAAAGAATTTATATTATGGCAAGTTTTAACATTGTAATGCCCAAATTAGGTGAGAGTATCCAGGAAGGTACTATTACTAAATGGTTTGTAAAGGAGGGAGATACAGTAGAAGAAGACGATATGCTGTTCGAAGTGGCTACCGACAAGGTAGACTCGGAGATTCCTTCGCCGGTTGACGGAGTTATTACTAAAATCCTGTTCCCGGAAGATAGTCTGGTAGCTGTTGGTGAAGTGCTGGCGGTTATAAGCCTCGATGGCGAAGTTGAAGAATCAGCTGATGCCGTTGAAACTGCTGCTGCAGAAACTACTGAAACCAAATCAGAAACAGAAACAACTGCAGAAAGTAATGTTGACGACAGCAGAAAACTTTCGAATCGTTTCTACTCTCCATTGGTAAAAACCATCGCAAAAGAAGAAAACGTATCGCTTGAAGAGCTTGAATCCATTGAAGGTTCGGGAGCCGGCGGACGTGTTCAGAAAAAAGATATTCTGGATTACCTTGAAAACAGGGGAAGTGCCAAAGCTACTGCACCGGCACCAGAGAAAAAAGTGGCTGCTGCTTCTGCTACACCTGCAGTTGAGCGTAAGGCACCTGCTCCGGTAACAGTTGGCGAAGGAGATACAGTAGTAGAAATGGATCGTATTCGTAAACTCATTGCCGACCACATGGTAATGTCGAAACAAGTTTCTCCTCATGTTACTTCAGTAGTGGAAGCCGATGTTACGGAACTGGTTCTCTGGCGAAATAAGAATAAAAATGCATTCCAGGAGAAACATGGCGATAAAATTACGTTCATGCCAATTTTTACAGAAGCTGTTGCTACTGCATTGTCAGAATTTCCATTGGTAAATTCATCGGTTGATGGCGACAAAATCATTATGAAACGCGACATCAACGTGGGTATCGCAGTTGCCAAACCTGATGGAAACCTTATTGTACCGGTAATCAGAAATGCCGAGCAGAAAAACCTGGTTGGACTTACTAAAGATCTTAACCGTTTGGCGAATGCTGCACGTACAAATAAACTCGATCCTTCAGATATTCAGGGAGGAACATTTACGATTACCAATTTCGGCTCATTTGGAAACATTATAGGAACACCAATTATCAACCAACCGCAAGTTGCGATTCTGGCCACCGGAATTATCGAGAAAAAACCAGCCGTTTTGGAAACACCAAGCGGAGATGTAATTGCTATCCGTCATAAAATGTACCTGTCGCTTTCTTACGATCACCGCATTATTGATGGTGCTCTTGGAGGTGCATTCCTGCGCAGAATTGCAGACATTTTGGAGAATTTTGATACAAACCGCACAATTTAATTTGATATGAACGATTTGAGAATACCAAAATTATACACGATCAAGAAAACCCCGAAAGAGGATTTGGAGAAATGGTACCGCCTGATGACAATCGGACGTGCTATCGACGAAAAAGCTCCGAATTACCTGAAACAGGCCATTGGCTGGTCGTACCACGCACCTTACGCAGGTCACGACGGAATTCAGCTGGCTATCGGGCAACATTTCGATAAAAATAAAGACCACCTTTTCCCATATTACCGCGATATGCTTACTGCGCTTTCAAGTGGAATGACTGCGGAAGAAATAATTCTGAACGGTATTTCAAAAGCTACCGATCCATCGAGTGGTGGGCGTCACATGTCGAACCACCTGGCAAAACCTGAGTGGAACATTCACAGTGTTTCATCAGCTACCGGTAACCACACGCTGCACGCAGTAGGGGTGGCTCGTGCCATTAAATACTACAACGAAAAAGTTGTATCAATCAGTAGCCAGGGTGAATCGTCGGTGAGCGAAGGCTATGTATACGAAGCCATCACCGGTGCCGATAAAGAAGAATTGCCGGTGATATTTGTTTTCCAGGATAACGGATATGGTATTTCGGTTCCGAAAAAAGACCAGACCGCTCAACGTAAAGTTGCCAACAACTTTATTGGTTTTAAAAATACCCGCATCATTCACTGTAACGGTAAAGATGTGTTCGATTCGATGAATGCAATGGCAGAAGCCAAGCGTTATGCCATCGAAGAAAGCAAACCCGTTATTTTGCAGGCAAACTGCGTGCGAATGGGCTCGCATTCAAATTCCGATGATCATCTTCTCTATCGTTCCGACTCGGAAAGAAACTATGTTATAGATTACGATCCGCTGGCAAAGTTCCGACGTATGTTGCTGCGTTACGAGCGCTTCACCGAAGAGGAATTACAAGCCATTGAGGTGGATACAAAAGCGGTGATTAAAGCTGCTCACAAAGCGGCTATGGCAGCTCCGGATCCGGATCCTGCATCGATCTACGACTTTGTTTTTGCCGAGCCTGTGGTATCAGAAAAATACCCTGAAGGTGTACACCATGAAGAAGGTGAAAAGAAAAAATTGATCACTGCACTAAATGAGACATTGAAAGCCGAGTTCCGTGCTAATCCGGATACATTTATTTGGGGACAGGACATGGCGAACAAAGATAAAGGCGGAATCTTCAACGTGTCGAAAGGCATGCAGAAGGAATTTGGTGACAAACGTGTATTTAACGGACCGATCGCCGAAGACTTTATACTGGGAACCGCAAACGGTATGTCGCGTTACGACGAGAAAATACGTGTTGTTGTTGAAGGTGCCGAGTTTGCCGATTATTTCTGGCCGGCCATGGAACAGTATGTTGATATCAGTCACGATTACTGGAGATCGAATGGAAAATTTGCGCCAAATATCACCATTCGTCTGGCTTCTGGCGGTTATATCGGTGGTGGAATGTACCACTCGCAAAACATTGAAGGTTCGCTGGCTGCTATTCCCGGAGTACGCATTGTTTATCCTTCGTTTGCTGACGATGCAGCCGGTTTGTTGCGTACATCAATTCGTTCGAAAGGTTTAACCATGTTTATGGAGCCAAAAGCTTTGTATCAGGATCCAAAAGCTGCCACGGTTGTTCCCGACGATTTCGAAGTGCCTTTTGGTAAAGCACGCGTTCGCCGCGAAGGAAGTGATTTAACCATACTTACTTACGGAAATGCTACACATTTCAGTCTTAAGGCTGCCAATAAGTTGGCGGAAGAAGGTATTGGAAATATCGAGGTAATCGATTTACGATCATTGGTCCCGCTTGACGAAGAAGCAATTCTTGAATCGATAAAGAAAACCAACCGGGTACTTATTGTTCACGAAGACAAGGTATTTGGCGGTTTTGGTGGCGAGTTGAGTGCTATCATTAACGAAAAAGCATTCGAATACCTCGATGCTCCTATCAAACGAATTGGTTCTCCGTTCACACCTGTAGGATTTAACCGTATTCTGGAGAAAGCTATTTTACCTGATATGGAAAAAGTGTACAATGCCGCAAAAGAAATCATTGAATATTAAAAACTGAAATCATGAGTAAAAACGCAATTATATACAGCTTTCATACGCAAAAGTCGAAGAAGGTTGCCGAGAAAGTGATCGAGGCTTTTGGTAAAGAGGAGATAGAAGCTATCAATGCTGAAGAACTAACAAAGGAAGTACTTGAAAACTACGATAACTTTGTAATAAGTGCTCCGACCTGGTTCGATGGTGAACTTCCCAACTATTGGGATGAGTTTATTCCGGACCTTGAAGAGATGGATCTTTCGAAGAAAACCTTTGCCATTTTTGGCTTGGGCGACCAAAAAGGATATCCCGAGAACTTTTGCGATGCCATTGGCTTAATGGCTGAAATACTGGAAAGCTGTGGCGCGAAACTGGTTGGAGAGACTTCTGTTGAAGGATATAACTATGAATCGTCGAAAGCTCAGCGTGGTGATGTATTCGTTGGTTTATTGATCGATCAGGAAAACCAGGCTCGTTTGACCAAAAAAAGAGTAAGCGACTGGGTTGAGAAAATAAAAGGAGAATTCTTTAATTAGTAAAGATTTTCTATTTGCAATAAGTCAAGGCTGTTCATCCGTCAACCAACGGATGGATGGCCTTCTTTTTTTGTATAAAATGCATATTATCTGAAATATAAGCTTGCTGAAAGAGCTATATGTACAACTCCCTTTTACACATTTATTCCATTCCGTTATCAATAGTTGAACCTAGAAGGTTCTTTATTTACATTTTAATTACAAAAGTAAACAACCTGCATGTCATGTTGTCAGTGATGCTATTTTAGAAGAAAAGACCGACAAGTAAAATCGAATAGCTACAGCGCTTTAAGTCATTATATATCCAACCATATTGCATTACAAATGTAATTATATTTGTAAAACAGGCACGTAATTAACTCTGGATACACTTTTGTAAGGAGTGCTAACGTAAAAAATCGAACGATTACAATAAATTTAAAATTTCCGACCATGAATCAATGTGTTCTGAAATACGACAAGGAAATGCGTTTAATTATTGTTAAATAAAACAAGTTGTTAAAAGAGCAGTGTTGTTAACTATTCAGAATATCCGGCATTTTAGTTTGGGTTTAGTTTATGGTTCAGCAGATTTAATTAATTTTGTGGCTTCGAATTCTAAAGTTTTTTGTCGTGCCTGAAACAAGATACATATTTGTTACCGGTGGAGTTACTTCATCGCTCGGAAAAGGTATTTTGGCCGCATCATTGGCCAAGTTACTGCAAGCGCGTGGCTATAATGTCACCATTCAAAAACTCGATCCTTATATTAATGTGGATCCCGGTACCCTGAACCCTTATGAACACGGTGAGTGTTTTGTAACCGAAGACGGTGCAGAAACCGACCTCGACCTGGGGCATTACGAACGTTTCCTGAATGAAACAACATCGCAGGCAAACAACGTAACAACCGGCAGGATTTACCAGTCAGTTATCGACAAAGAACGTCGGGGAGATTATCTCGGAAAGACAGTTCAAATCATTCCGCATATTACTGATGAAATTAAAAGACGTATCAAGATCCTCGGCGGAAAAGGTAAATATGACATTGTTATTACTGAAATCGGTGGTACGGTTGGCGACATTGAGTCGTTACCCTATATTGAAGCGGTAAGGCAGTTAAAATGGGAGCTTGGAAACAAGGCCATGGTAATTCACCTCACTTTGGTTCCTTATCTTTCGGCAACCGGCGAATTGAAAACCAAGCCAACACAGCACTCAGTAAAAATGCTGCTTGAAACCGGAGTACAGCCGGATATTCTTGTATTGCGCACGGAACATGACATCGATCTTTCGATACGTAAAAAAGTAGCCCTTTTCTGCAATGTTGGTCTCGATGCTGTTATTCAATCGGTAAACGTACCTACTATTTACGAAGTTCCTCTAAAAATGCTGGAGGAGAAGCTGGACATTACGGTACTTAAAAAACTGGATCTGGCCATAAATGAAGAGATTGATCTTGATGCCTGGAACAACTTCCTCGATAAGCATAAAAATCCGACCACAACAGTTGAGATAGGCCTGGTAGGAAAATATGTGGAATTGCACGATGCGTATAAATCGATTGCCGAAGCCATTACCCATGCAGGTGCCGAAAACAGGTGTAAAGTCAACTTACACTGGATCCATTCTGAAGAGATAGATGCTGAAAATACGGAAGAAATGCTTTCGCATTTGAATGGAATTATCATTGCTCCCGGTTTTGGACATCGCGGAATGAAAGGTAAAATTCTGGCAGCACAGTATGCTCGTGAAAATAATATCGCTTTCCTGGGAATTTGTCTGGGAATGCAGGTGGCAGTAATTGAATTCGCACGTAATGTGCTCAATCTCGAAGGTGCCGATTCATCGGAAATGAATCCGAAAACTCCGCATCCTGTAATCGATTTAATGGAAGAGCAAAAAGGCATTACCAACTACGGAGGTACCATGCGACTGGGTGCTTATGAATGCCGAATTGTTGAAAAAGATTCGAATGTTTGCAAAGCCTACAATAAATTAACGGTTCACGAAAGACACCGTCACCGTTACGAATTCAACGATATTTATCGTGAGCAATTCACCGAAAATGGAATGGTTCCGGTAGGAATTAACCCGGATACCGATTTGGTAGAAATTATGGAAATTCCATCACACAAATGGTTTGTTGGCGTACAATTTCACCCCGAATACCGAAGCACAGTACTTAATCCTCACCCGCTTTTTGTTGATTTTATTAAAAACGCAATAGTTCAAAAATAAAAAATGGATAGAAAATCGATAATCGGAATCGTTCTGATTTTTGCCATATTGGTGGTGTTTCAATACGTCACCAAGCCTTCGAAAGAAGAGATTGAAGCAGCAAACATCCGTCGCGATTCCATAGAGCGAGTAGAAGCCCAGAGAGCACTCGAACAGCAGCAAATTCAGCAGCAACAAATCGTTAACGAAACTGCGATTGAATCGGGTGACAGCACTTTACGGAACGAACTGGAACAGGAAAAAAAGAATGAACTTGGTATTTTCGGAACAGCAGCTTTTGGAAAAGAGGAGTTCTCGACCCTGGAAAACGACCGGATGATCATTACCTTCTCCAACAAAGGAGGGCGTATTTATTCAGTTCAGTTAAAAGATTATAAGCGTTATGATTCAACGGCGTTGGTACTGTTCGACGGACCTGAAACGCAATTTGGTCTTAACTTTTTCTCACAAAACCGCAGTATTCAGACCGAACAATTGTTTTTCCAGCAGTTGGGAGGTCAGAAAAATATAAAAGTAACCGGGCCTGCCGTTAAAACCGGAGATGAAGGAAGAATAAAAGTTAACCGCGAAAATCCGGGTGGCAAAGAAAGTGTTACTTTCCGTTTGGAACCTGAACCGGGAAAATACATCGAATACGTGTACACGCTGTCACACAACTCATTTATGGTTGATTTTAGCGTGAACATGAAAGGGATGAACGAGTATATCACAGGGAATCAATCGTACCTGAATTTTAGTTGGGCTTACGACGTGCCACGCCAGGAGCATTATTCGCGTTTTGGTGAAGACCGTTATACCAATATTACCTATAAGTTTTTCGAAGACGAGGTGGATAACCTGACAAAAGGAAAGACTGACGAAGAAAACCTGACTACCCGTGTAAAATGGATCGGGTTCAAACAGCTTTTCTTTAGTTCAACAATCATTGCCGACGATGCTTTTCCGAATGCATCGGTAAAGCAGGATAAATACGAATACGAGGATAACAAAGATTACCTGGCTTATTTTAAAGCCGATATAGCGATTCCATATAATGGCGCACCCAACGAAAATATGGATATGCGTTTTTATTTTGGACCTAACCACTACCAGACTTTAAAACAATATGACCTGGATATGGAGCGCCAGATCGACCTTGGTTATGCCATTGTTCGTCCGGTAAATAAATACATCATTATCCCGGTTTTTAACTTTCTGAGAAGATACATCGATAATTTCGGTATCATTATCCTGTTGCTCACCATCATGATCAAGATGGCATTGTTCCCGTTCACCTACAAGTCGTACATGAGTCAGGCAAAAATGCGTGCATTGAAACCTGAGGTTGACGAGATTAATGCAAAATACGGAAGTGATAAGGCGATGGAAAAACAACAGGCCACCATGAACCTGTATCGAAAGGCCGGAGTGAATCCGATGGGCGGGTGTTTGCCAATGGTGTTGCAAATGCCAATCCTGTTTGCCATGTTCTTTTTCTTCCCGACTTCTATTGAATTAAGGGGACAAAGTTTCTTATGGGCACACGATTTATCGACTTACGATTCCATTGTTAGCTGGAATTTCAATATCCCGATAATTGGTAATTTCATGGGTAACCACCTGAGTTTGTTTACCATTTTAATGACGATTACAACAATTATTTCAACTCAATTGAGCCAATCGTCGGCCACTTCACAGGGAATGCCGGGAATGAAAACCATGATGTACATGATGCCGGTAATGTTCTTCTTCCTGTTGAACAGTTACCCTTCAGGTTTAAGTTACTACTACTTTCTGGCCAACCTAATCACCATCGGTCAAACCTATGCAATCCGTCAGTTTGTTGATGATGAAAAGATCAGGGCACAACTGCAGGCCAACAAAAAGAAACCTACCAAGAAATCGGGTTTCCAGAAACGTTTGGAAGATATGGCCAAACAACAGCAGCAAGTTCAGAAGAAAAAGAAATAAGCTGAAAACGACGATATAAAAGAAAACAGTGGTTACGATGTAGCCACTGTTTTTTTTGCTTTATAACCCGAAGGTGCAGCAGAATTTGAAACAAAAAAAGCCGTCCTAAAAAGAACGGCTTAGATATATATTAATAAGTAATTACGATTAATCGTAACGGTGCTCGTCTGCAGATGGCAAATCTTCGCCACATGCACAATCTTTATGCAAGCCTTTCTCATACTGTTCCAAAGCACGCAAACTCATACCCATATTCGAGAATCCTCCATCGTTAAACAGGTTCTGCATGGTTACTTTACGTGTAAGGTCAGAGAACAGGGTGATACAGTAATCGGCACATTCGTCTGATGTAGCATTTCCAAGCGGCGACATGCGTTCTGCAAAATCCAGCAAGCGATCGAAACCTTTAACACCACTGCCGGCAGTGGTTAAGGTTGGCGATTGAGATATTGTATTTACACGTACACGACGTTCGCGTCCGTAAATGTATCCGAAACTACGGGCAAACGACTCAAGTAGGGCCTTGGCATCAGCCATATCGTTATAGCCATAAAATGTCCGTTGTGCGGCCACGTACGACAATGCTACTACCGAACCCCATTCGTTAATGGCATCCAGTTTGCGTGCCGTCTGCATCACTTTATGAAACGAAATGGCAGAAACATCAAGCGTTTTATCCAGATAGTTATAGTCAAGGTCACTGTAGTGTCGTTCTTTTCTAACGTTTGGCGACATTCCAATCGAGTGGAGGACAAAATCCACTTTGCCTCCAAGGTACTCCATCGATTTCTCAAACAGGTTTTTAAGATCGTCGGTGTTTGTGGCGTCGGCACCAATTACAATGGTATTCAGTTTGTCAGCCAATGCCTGGGTTTCGCCCATGCGAATGGCAACCGGAGTATTGGTTAAGGTTAATGTTGCGCCTTCTTCGTGGGCTCTTTCAGCCACTTTCCAGGCGATTGAATCAGGGTTTAAAGCCCCGAATACGATTCCTTTTTTTCCTTTTAGTAAGTTATTACCCATTGGTTTGTTTTTATAAATATACAAGCTGCAAATTTAATTGAGTTTAAATAAATACAGGTAAAAGCTAGCTGTTTCCATTTAAAACTTCAGCATAATTAACCGAACTAGCCGAATATTGTTCGCTAATGTTCAAAAATTAAGTTACGCGCAATTTTTCAAATATTTGCTGGAAATCGGATGATTGAGAAAGCGATCTTGTTAAATTTAGAAGCAAAATATGGAAGATGAAACACAAAATATTTCTGGTAGTTCTACTATTCGCACAATTGGGAACCTTCGCACAGGACGACGCCTCAACTTTAAAAAGCATTTTTGATGAAGCATTGACCGACAGAACTGCATACGAAAATTTGCGTGTTTTATGCAAAGAACACAAAGGCAGAATCACAGGTTCTCCTGAAGCTGAAAACGCAGTGGAATATACCTATGAATTAATGAATAAAATGAACCTGGATGCAGTTGACAAACAGCCCGTCCAGGTGCCGCAATGGGTGAGAGGAGAGGATGAACAAGCCTACATTACTTCATCTAAATTCGGGAAAACTGAGGTTCCTGTTACTGCATTGGGAATGACCATCGGAACGGGAAACAACGGATTACAGGCCAGGATTATTGAATTCAACAATTTCGATGAAATGGAAAACGCGGGTGAAGCACAGATAAAAGGAAAAATAGTGTTTTTTAATTATCCCATGAAAATTACTTCAATAAACACTTTTTTAGCTTATGGCGAGGCAAGTTCTTATCGTACCACTGGAGCTGCTCGTGCCGCGAAATATGGTGCCGTGGGTGTGGTTGTACGTTCAATAACAACCGCCCTCGACGATTATCCGCACACCGGCGTGATGCGTTACAATCCTGAAGTGGAGAAAATACCTGCTGTAGCAATCAGCACAAATGGAGCTGAATTACTACACAAACAGCTTGCTGAAGATCCGGAGCTGAAGTTTTATTTCCGAACTACCTGCAAAACACTACCGGATGTAGAATCGAATAACGTGATTGGCGAGATTCGCGGCAGTGAATTCCCCGAAGAGATAATCACTGTTGGCGGCCACCTCGATGCCTGGGAAAATGGGGAAGGGGCACACGACGATGGGGCTGGTTGCATGCAAAGCATCGAAGTCCTTCGCCTATACAAACAGCTGGGAATTCAACCCAAACGAACCATTCGTGCTGTCATGTTTATGGACGAGGAAGTAGCGCAATGTGGCGGTAAAGAATACGCCCGTCAGGCGGCAATGAAAGGCGAGAAACATTATTTTGCCCTGGAATCCGACCGTGGTGCATTGGTACCTCGCGGCTTTGGTGTTAGTGGCCCTGAAGAACGTGTAGAAAAGATTCTTGCGCTTAAAAAGTATTTCGAACTTTACGGAATTACAGATTTTATAAAAGGCGGTGGAGGAGTTGATATCAGTCCGCTGCGCGAGTTTGGCACTCCCTTGAGTTCTTACATTCCCGATGATCAGCGATATTTCGATTTTCACCATTCGGGATTCGACACATTTGAGCAGGTGAATTTTCGTGAATTTCAGATGGGAAGTGCTGCCATCGCTTCGTTTATCTACCTGATTGACAAATACGATTTGTAATTCACACTGGTATAAAAGCTGACGAATACAGGCTATTTTCCGCCAGCACTTTTATAAATTTGAAACAAATTCAAAACTATTCATAATGAAACGAGGTTTTATTCTGATGCTGGCCGGACTATTGGCATTTGCATGCACAACGAACACAACAAAAGAAACAAGTAAGAAAACAATGAATAACGAGGAGATTAAGCAAAAAGCTGAGGAATTCGCTTCTTTCAGGCTTACTACTGATTTAAGTGTACTCTCAGAAAAAGAGAAACAGATGCTTCCGCTCTTGTTCGAAGCAGCCAAATTAATGGAAGACATTTATTGGATGGAAGCTTTTGGAGATAAAGACGAGCTGTTTTCGAAAGACATGGATGAATACACCCGGAAATTTCTTCAAATAAATTACGGCCCGTGGGAGCGCCTGAACAACAACGAGCCTTTTTTACCGGGCTATGGAGCTAAGCCTGCCGGTGCCAATTTCTACCCGAATGATATGACGAAGGAAGAATTTGAAGCCTGGGACGATGCAACAAAAACAAGCCTGTACACTTTGATCAGACGCGACGAAGACGGCAAATTAAAATCGATTCCGTACCACATCGCATTTGAAGAACAGATTGATAAAGCAGCTGATTTGTTGATGCAGGCCGCTGAACTGGCCGAAGATGCCGGCTTAAAATCTTACCTCGAAAAACGTGCTGACGCATTGCGCACCGATGACTATTACGAGAGTGACGTGGCCTGGATAGAGATGAAAAACAATACGATTGAATTTATTATTGGCCCCATCGAAAATTACGAAGATCAATTGTACGGTTACAAAGCCGCCCATGAATCATTCATTCTTGTAAAAGATAAAGACTGGAGCGAGAAGTTGGTGAAATATGCTGCGCTGCTGCCCGGTTTGCAGAAAGCCCTGCCTTGCGAGCAAAAATACAAGGATGAAACGCCTGGTGTAGAGTCAGACATGAATGTATACGATGCCATTTATTATGCCGGAGACTGTAATGCCGGAAGTAAAACCATTGCCATTAACCTGCCCAACGACGAGAAAGTTCGCGAATCAAAAGGTAGTCGCAAGTTGCAGTTGAAAAACTCGATGCAGGCGAAATTCGATAAGATACTCGTTCCGATTGCGGATTTGTTAATTGCCGAAGATCAGCGCCAACATGTGAAATTCGATGCCTTTTTCGAAAATACCATGTTTCACGAAGTAGCTCACGGGCTGGGACTTGGAAATACTGTAGACCAGCGTTCAACAGTTCGCGAGGCCTTAAAAGATACCTATTCATCGATTGAAGAAGGGAAAGCCGACATTTTGGGCTTATGGTGCGTGTACCAGTTGAATGAAATGGGCGAATTGGGCGAAAAAGACATGATGGATAATTTCGTGACATTTATGGCCGGCATTTTCCGCTCGGTGCGCTTTGGAGCTGCCAGCGCACATGGAAAAGCCAACATGATGCGCTTCTATTATTTCCAGGAAGCCGGCGCTTTTACCCGCGACGAAGCTACCGGAACCTACCGTGTTGATTACGAAAAAATGAAACAGGCCATGCTCGATCTTTCCGGAACCATTCTGAAACTTCAGGGCGATGGCGATTATGACCTGGCAAAAGCTATGATCGAGGAAAAAGGCACTATCCGCGAAGAATTACAAAAAGACCTCGACAGGATAGGAGAGGCCGGTATTCCGCGTGATATTGTTTTTGAGCAAGGCCCGGAAGTGTTGAAATAGCTTCAAGCTACAAGCTTCAAGTTATAAGAAAAGGGATGACATCTTTCTGTTAAGATGTCATCCCTTTTTCATTGGCTTAACATTTCTGTTTAACATTGCGTTAACAACATCCTGCCTGCATTTTCTGTTATATTTGTGAAATGAAACTGTTGCAAAACATTACGATATTCCTTTTCGGGGCAATTTTCCTATTGTCTTCGTCGGGTTATGTTTTGTACCAAAGCAGCTGTTCATGTACAGGAGAGGAGCAAACAAGTGTCTTCATTCGGCCCGAAACCTGCGAGACTTCTTTTCATAAACATCATCAACACGAAGATGATGGAAGTGAGTTTTTATGCTCAGCAGAAACATGCCACGACTGTTCGGACCATTCCGATGATTGTGGTTGTGAATCGCCGATAGTTTTCTTTTTTAAATTGAAACATGACGTCACCAACGAAGGAATAAGATTTGTAAAGACAGAACCGATTGTCATGCTTATTGCCAGACTTCAGGTTTTTGAATTATTACTTCCGGTAATTGACGATACAGAGGTTGAAAATTTCAAGGGCGATCCTCCACCTGTAAAAGACACCTCTCTCGACTTCCTGGTTGAGATACAACAACTTAAAATCCCTTCATTAACGGCTTAAGATTCAGCTTCTCTGCATTGGCAGAGAAAATTACAATGTCGTACTATCAGGATAATGGTTGAACAGCAGTTCAGCCGTGTTATTGATAAATCTTAAGCAATGAAACGATTTTATTTTTTACTACTTATTTTTTTACCCGTCTTCTCGTTTGCCGACGAAATTAAAGGCTTTGTATTTACAAGAGAGGAAGGCGGAAAACAACCGCTCCCGGGTGTAAATATTTACTGGGAGGGAACAACTCAGGGAACAGCATCAGTTGACGACGGAAGTTTCAGTATTCAACAAAAAGACGGGCAACATATGCTGGTGTTCAGCTTCGTTGGCTACAAACAACAAGTAGTTCGTGTTGAGAGCGCAGGAGCACTGGAAGTGCTTATGGAACCCAACGTGGAGTTGGAGGAAGTAACCGTGATCAGGAAAGACCGCGGTACCTATTTGTCGGTTATTAATCCTATTCAAACCGAAAGTATCAGTGGTGCCGAACTGCACAAGGCAGCCTGTTGTAACCTGGCCGAAAGTTTCGAGACCAATCCTTCGGTGGATATGAGTTACAGTGATGCTGTGACCGGTGCCAAGCAAATTAAACTGCTGGGCCTCGACGGAACCTATTCGCTGATGCAGGTAGAAAACATGCCTAACCTGCGTGGTTTGGCTACAACCTTCGGACTGACTTATATTCCAGGACCATGGATGGAATCGATACAGGTTTCGAAAGGTGCGGCTTCGGTACTGAACGGTTACGATGCTATTGCCGGCCAGATCAATGCTGAATTGAAAAAGCCGGATAGCAACGAAAAACTATTTCTGAATGCATTTGGAAATATGGAAGGGCGTTATGAGTTTAACGCTAATGGAAATATCAGGCTTATCGGAGACACGCTTACAACGGGAATTTTTGTTCATGCCAATCAGTTAATGACAAAAAACGATCACAACCATGATGGATTTCTGGATATTCCCATGTCGCAAATGTACCAGATTTCCAACCGCTGGAAATACAACAACCACAAAGGATTGATGCTGCAAACCGGGTTTACTTACCTTCAGGAAGACCGCCTTGGCGGACAAACGGGAGTGGACTGGGACATGACACCTTCGCTGAGCAATCCTTACGGAGTAAGTATCGATACCAAACGCCTGGAAGCTTTTCTAAAAGGAGGTTATGTAACACCAAACGGCAAAAATGCCATTGCCTGGCTGTCGAATTTCTCGCGTCACGAAACCGAGTCGTTTTATGGTCTGACTGACTATATCGGCGACGAAACACGCCTTTTTGCCAGTGCCATTTACACCAAATACATGGGCCCGCTCGAGGAGCATACTTTAAATGTGGGGGGAAGTTATATTTACGATGATTTTAACGAGCAGCTTTATTCCGACGCTATTCAACGTACCGAAAAAGTGCCCGGATTGTTTGCTGAATATACCTTCAAACCCAATGAGAACCTGACGCTGATGACAGGGATTCGCACCGATTTCCACAATATTTTCGGAACCTTTGTAACACCACGTATGCACTTCCGCTATCGATTTGCCGAGCATTTTACGGTTCGGGCCAATGCAGGGAAAGGTTATCGAACGGCAAATGTTTTATCGGAGAACACCTATTTGCTGGCCAGCTCGCGTGCTTTACAATACACCGACGATGTAATGCAGGAAGAAGCCTGGAATTATGGATTTTCGCTGATTCAGAATTACATGCTGCTGGGGCGCGACCTTACACTGAATGCCGAATTTTTCCGCACCGATTTTAAAACGCAACTGGTAATCGACCGCGAAACTTCGGCCGATTACGTGATCTTGGCACCGCTTGATGGCACTTCATACGCCAACAGCCTTCAGTTCGATGTGCGTTGGCAACCGATTGAAAGACTGGATCTTTTGTTGGCTTATCGGGTAAACGATATCAAACAAACCGTTGGCGGCGAGTTGCGTGATAAACCTTTGCAAAGTGATTACAAGGGTTTGATTAATCTGAATTACACCACGAATCTGAAAAAGTGGATGTTCGATTATACCCTTCAGTTTAACGGGGGTGGACGTATTCCCTATGTTTATGAGGAGTGGATGAGCAGAGTAGATATGTCATCAGATTTCGGGCATTTTAAGCCTTACACGATCATGAATGCCCAGGTAACCAAATATTTCCGTTACTGGAGTATTTATTTAGGGGCCGAAAACCTTACCGACTTTACGCAAGCCAATCCGGTGGCCGGTGCCGACAATCCTTTCGGGTCGGACTTTGATGCCACCAACATATGGGGTCCGGTTATGGGTCGAAAAGTATATTTAGGATTACGATTTAATTTGAATTATGAATAATAAGAAGCTACGAGCTGTGAGCTATGAGTAACGAGCTAATCGGACTCACAGACTAGAAGCTCGTTGCTCGAAACTAAAAGCTAAAGAAAAATGAAGAAACTATTGATTATTGCCGTTGCTTTGCTGATTGGTGTTGCTGCCAATCCGCTGTATGCACAGAAAAAAGAAAACAAGGTGGTTTGTTTTAAAAGCAATATGGATTGCAGCAACTGCGAACAAACCATTAGCGATTACCTTAAATTCGAGAAGGGAGTGAAAGACCTGAAGGTAGATCATGTTACAAACACCATTAAAGTGGAATATAATGACGGAAAGAATACCGATGAAGGTTTGGCCAAGGCAATTGAGAAAAAGGGCTATAAAGCTGAAAAAATCAGTACCGGGGAATACGAAAAGATTGTTGCTGCCAGTGCACATGGCCACGAACATGGCAGTGAACAGCATAAAGACCGGACACAGAATTAAACTAACTTAGTTGTTAGTAATATTATTTGAAACGGACCGGGCAATAATTGTCCGGTCCGTTTTGTTTTAAGAATAACGGAAACAAAAAACTAAAAAGGCACCCAACTGGGTGCCTTTCCGGGAATGTGTAACCTGTTATTCTTCAATAGAAACAACAGGGCTGTCCTCTTCCTCCAAGCTTTTATTGAATTGCAAAAGACCACCTGCAAAACGTTAATTCCTTATAATGCTTATAGTTCATGCCGAGGTCCTGTCTGTTTTTTGGTTTATCTGCTGAAACGGGCTTCTGTTTGGGAATTCAGAAACGTGTTATCAGGTTATTTTAATTTTTGTTAATTAAAGTTAGGCTTTTCATTGTTTCGAGTCAAGTTTAAAAAACATGTTATCGAACAAGCGTTCATGATAAAGCAATTACATGACCTCTTCTTTCTTAACAAACCGAATTGATTCAAAAAGAAATCAAACCAATTTCTAATTAGTATGTTTCTATTTTCGAAATCTGTGAAATCATGAATCCAAAAATTGATACCTACCTGGAAGACGGTTGCGGCCGCTGTTCGTTCTACAAAACGCCCGAATGTAAAGTAAACAGCTGGCAGGAAGAATTGAAATTGCTGCGAAGCATTGTTCTCAGCTGTGGCCTCACCGAAGAATTCAAATGGAAACAACCCTGCTATACCTGGAAAGGCAATAATGTATTATTGGTTACAGCATTCAAAGAGTATGCAGCAATCGCATTCTTTAAAGGTTCGTTATTAAAGGACTCGAACAATTTACTGGCAAAACCCGGTGAAAATTCGCAGGCCACGCGCCAGTTTCGGTTTACGAGTGTTGCTGATATCAGGAAACTGGAGGCCGATATCAAAGCCTATGTCTACGAAGCCATCGAAGTGGAAAAGGCCGGATTAAAAGTAAGCTTTAAAAAAGAATCGGAGCCTTTGCCTGAAGAGCTACTGAATAAGTTTTCTGAAATGCCCGAATTGCAATCGGCTTTCGAAGTCCTGACTCCTGGCCGGCAACGTGGCTATATTCTTTTTTTCTCGGCACCAAAACAATCAAAAACACGTGAAGCAAGAATTGAAAAACACATTTCCGATATTCTAAACGGGAAGGGTATTCACGATCGGTAGTATTCTTACCCAATAAAAAAACGTTACCAATGTTTACTATTTCCCTTTTTCGGTATTCAATCGTTGGTTTAAGTTTAGCTTTGTATAAAGAATACGCCCATGCAGTTAAAACAGCGGTTCAATAACTTCCCGTTTAATCCATCAAAAATCCCATTCTTTTACGGTTGGGTGGTGGTATTTGCCGCTACCATTGGTGTATTGTTCAGTGCCCCGGGCCAAACAACCGGCGTAGCTACATTCACCGATTACCTGATTGAAAACATCGGCATCAGCCGCGACCAGATCAGTACTGCCTATATGTTCGGGACCATTGGAAGTTCGTTTATTCTTACCTATGCCGGGCAACTTTACGACAAATACGGAGCACGTTGGGTGGGGATGGCCGTAGCATTGCTCATGGGATTTGTACTGGTGCTTTTCAGTCAATCCGATCGCATTATAAAAGCCATCGTTCCACAGCATTCAAGTGCTTATGTAAGTGTGGCTATTGCCACCTGCATCCTGTTCTTTTTCATGCTGCGTTTTTCGGGCCAGGGAGTTATAACCATGGTTTCGCGGAACATGCTGATGAAGTGGTTTATTGCCCGCAGGGGGCTGGTAAACGGTATCTCATCGGTATTTGTTTCGTTGGGCTTTTCAATAGCTCCCCTGAGTTTCGATTTACTCATTGAAGGTACTTCGTGGCGCTGGGCCTGGTTGTTAATGGCGATGGGAATCGGAATTGGTTTCTTCTTATTTGTTTTTATCTTTTTCCGCGACAACCCGGAAGATTGCGACCAGATTCCCGACGGCGAACAGCATGGCAACAAAGAACGCGATGTGATTATCAGACCATTCAAACAGTTTACTTTAAAAGAAGCCCGCAGCGGACTTACTTTCTGGTTGTTTGTGCTACCGATAGCCATTTATGCCATGTTTATAACCGGTTATGTATTTCATTTGGTTTCGGTATTTGCTGAAGCCGACATCGACAAGGATAAGGCACTCTCGGTGTTTATTCCTATTTCTCTGATTTCGGTTACCCTCGCATTTGCAGGAGGTTGGATAAGTGATAAAATTAAATTGCAATATTTACTGTTCTTGATGCTTGCAGGAATGATCGTTGCACTTATTTCTCTGGCTCGTATCAACCACGGATTCTATTACTACGCATTCATCATCGGGAGTAGTATTCCGAGTGGAATGTATAATGTGTTGCTTTCGGTAACCTGGCCACGTTTTTATGGCCGCGATCACCTCGGTAAAATCACCGGTTTTGTAATGGCGATAATTGTGTTTGCCAGTGCACTGGGGCCGATTCTTTTTAGTTTGTCGCACTCACATTTCGGAACGTATTCGCACGCCAGCTACCTGCTTCTCATAGCAATACTTATCCTGTCGGCGCTGGCTTATAAAGCGCATAATCCGCAGGATAAATATGAAAGTGAAAGGACAGGCGATTAAAGACCCGAAAGGCTTTTGTTTCTCCCTGTTTCGTTTAACTTTGTGTATTTCGAGTCTAATTTGAATGATCATGAAGAAATTTCTTGTTTTAACTATACTGATAGCACAGGTAGTACTGTTTTCCTGTCAACCAAAAGAGAAAAAGCTGCCTCGTGTAGCCATTGCCGGACTGGCCATTGAATCGAGCACGTTTTCGCCTGCTCAATCGGATATAGATGCTTTTCAGGCACGCAGGGGTGACGAGATTTTTTCATATTATCCGTTTATGGCCGACACTGCCCCCGACCGCAGCCGTGCCGAGTGGTTTCCAACATTGCGCGGCCATGCAATACCTGGCGGAATAGTAACGCGCGAAGCCTACGAAACGCTGGTTGGTGAAACGCTCGATCGCCTCCGTGAAAACCTGCCTTACGATGGATTGTTTTTCGATATTCATGGCGCCATGAGCGTTGTAGGACTCGACGATCCTGAAGGTGATTTTATTACGCGAATCCGCGAAGTTGTAGGGCCTGAAACCATGATTTCAACCTCAATGGATCTGCATGGAAATGTGAGTAAAACGCTCGCACGTTATTCCGATCTGATCACCTGCTACCGATTGGCACCACACGAGGACGCCCTGGAATCGAAACAACGGGCACTTGAAAATTTGTTCGATCGCATGGAAAGCGGCTTAGGCAAGCCAAAATACAAAGCCTGGATCCCGGTTCCGATACTGTTGCCGGGCGAAAAAACAAGTACCCGCATCGAACCCGGTAAAAGTTTATATGCACAGGTTCAGCCATTAACCGAACAGGAAGGTGTTATTGATGCAGCTATCTGGATTGGTTATGCCTGGGCCGACGAACCGCGAAATCATGGCGTTGTAATGGCTTATGGTGACGATAAGGAAGCCGTAAGTTTTGCAGCCGAACAACTGGCAAATAGTTTCTGGAATGTTCGCAATGAATTTGAGTTTGTAGCCCCTGTCGCCTCGCTTGAGGAATGTTTGGATACAGCTATTGCTTTCAAAGGACAACCTTTTATAATCAGCGACATGGGCGATAATCCAACCGCAGGAGGTGCCGGTGATGTCACCTGGACCTTGACAGAAATTTTGAAACATAAAGCATTCAGTAGCGAAAACGGACCATCGTTAATTTATGCTTCTATTCCGGGGCCTGACCTGGTGGCTAAAGCTGTTCAAGCTGGTGTTGGAGGAAAAGTTAGTGGATATGTTGGCGCAATCGTTGACGACCGCTTTGCTCCACCATTAAAACTCACTGGTACCGTAAAAGCAATAAAGCAAGGCGACAAAAATGCCGAAACCGAAGTCGTGGTTCAGGCCGGCAGTGTTCAGGTAATCGTTACCAAAAAACGAAAACCTTATCACTACGAAAAAGATTTCACTGACCTGGGACTGAACCCAAGGAAAACCGATATAGTAGTTGTAAAAATTGGCTATCTGGTACCGGAATTATACAACATGCGCGCAGGCTGGCTGATGGCACTGACACCGGGAGGTGTTGATCAGGACCTGGAGCGACTGGGCTACAAAAGAATCAATCGGCCAATGTTTCCGCTCGATAAAGACATGACGGATCCCGACCTGAATGCGCAGCTTATACCACTGGCCGATGAAGCACTGAAGTGAATTATAAATGAAGATTAACGAAGGATGAATGTAGAAGTATTATTTTTTAACTTTGAATACATGATTAAGAATCATTAATCTTCTCAAATCATAGCTGAAACCAACTAAAACCTGAAATAAAATGAAAAAACTTCAATTGGCAGTCTTACTCGCTTTTCTGATAGGACTTATTTCCTGTAACACCCAAGCTCCGGTAGGAGAGTGGCAAAGTATATTCGATGGCGAATCGTTGAATGGCTGGCAAAAAGCCGCCGAAAATCCCGAAAGCATAAGCGTTGAGGACGGAATGATAAAATGTTCGGGCAAACGTTCGCATCTGTTTTACAAAGGCGATTATAAAAATTTTGAGTTTGAAGCTGAAATTAAGGCGCAGGAACATTCCAATTCAGGCGTTTTTATTCATACTGAATACCAAAGTGAAGGCTGGCCGGCTAAAGGTTACGAGATACAGGTAAACAACTCTTTTCGTGGCTCGGAAGAACATCCTGAACTAAGAAAGACGGCGAGTGTATACAATATTCGAAACATTTATTACCCACTGGCCGGAGACGACGAATGGTTTACGATGCGAATAAAAGTGGTGGAAAATTTCGTCGAGGTTTTTGTAAACGATGTGAAGGTAAATGAGTACACCGAACCGGAAGATCCATGGCGATGGGAAGGCGGTGAAAACATTAGATTGAGTCATGGCACGGTTGCTTTACAGGCGCATGATCCGGGAAGTACAGTTTATTTCCGGAACCTTCGTATTAAAGCTTTACCCGATGGCGAACGCAAAAAAGTGGATGATTTGGAGTGGGATACCAAAGTGACCAAATTAATGCGGGCCGGATTTCCATTAGTCGATTACCACGTGCATTTAAAGGGCGGATTAACGCTGGAAGATTGTGTGGCCAATTCACAAAAAACGGGAATTAATTACGGCATTGCACCCAATTGCGGGCTGCATTTCCCGGTAACCGACGACGAATCACTTTATTCTTACATGGAAGAAGTAAAAGGAAGCCCCACTTTCAAAGGAATGCAAGCCGAGGGCAGGGAGTGGATTACTTTATTTTCGCCGGAAGCTGTGGCCAAATTTGATTATGTATTTACCGACGCCATGACTTTTACCGACAGGAAAGGCCGTAGAAACCGTATTTGGATACCCGAAGAAGTTTGGGTGGATGACAAACAACAATTCATGGATGATTTGGTGGCCAAGATTGAGGCCATATTTTCACAGGAACCGGTTGATATTTACGTGAATCCAACGGTTTTACCCGCCTCGCTGATGCCCGAATACGAAACACTCTGGACAAAAGAAAGAATGGAAAGGGTAGTGAAAGTACTGGCCGATAATGGAATTGCATTGGAGATTAACGCAAGGTATAAAACGCCAAATGCTGAAATGATTAAAATGGCCAAAGCAGCCGGAGTTAAATTCACTTTCGGAACAAATAACGTAACCCATGAATTGGGAAAACTGGATTATTGCCTGCAAATGCTCGAAGAATGTGAACTGGAACCGAATGATATGTTCGAAATCAAACCCAATTCATTAAAACCGGTTATTGTAAAAGGTCTGCCGGCTAAAATAACGGGGTAATTCATAATGTGACATTTCAGAAGAATTCCACCTTTTGTTTGTAATCGGAGAGAATGCTTTTCTTTTCGATGGCCATCATAATAATTTCAATACATTGTGTTGTTGTAAAAGTTGCGCGGTTAATGGTCATATCAAAGTTATCATCCTGCGAATCGCCTGCCTTAATAGCCTTGCGAAAAGCATCGCGTTCTTTTTCAACACGGTCAATAAATTTAATGGCATCATTACGGCTCAACTTATTGTTTTCCATAATGTTTGCAACACGGTAGTCGAGTGGTGCCGTTAAACGAAGGTGAAAAGCATTTTTAATATCGCCGGCAATTATATGGCTGGCGCGGCCCACAATAATATTAAAGCCGTCTACTGCAAGCGAATGAATTACATCGCGAACTGTATTCGATATCTTCGCTTCGCTTTTATAACGCTTTTCGCCAAAGGCTGTAAGGATTTGTTCAAAAGTGTATTTATCGGCTTTTTTGAACATGCGTTGAACCTTTTCCGGTTCAAGGTTCAATTCCTGTGCACTTTTATAAAACACTTCCTTGCTCAACACTTTCCACTCGGTAAACATGCGTTGTTGGTTTAAATGCGCTGCAAGTTCGCGGGCCAGAGGCAGACCGTTGCAACCTACTTCTCTCGAAATAGTGATTACCGGACCGGCCGGCCCTTTTGCGACTTTGTGAAAGGAGTTTGATTCTTCCAGTCGCTTATTCAGGTAATTTAAAAGGGCGTTTCCCATGGCGCAGTTTTTTAAAGTTCAGTTTAATTTACGAGGCAATTACCTTTTGGTTATGTTTTACAGAAAATATTTTAGCGATAAATACATTCGCATTATCAGTTGAAAATTTTATAGTTGTTAATTAGCCTTAAATTCGGGGAGGAATGACATGCATCATCGAATATTCAGCAGGATATTTCTAATTTCATGCCCGGTTTTGAATATGAACAAAACTGAACGAGTATTGTAATTTCAATTATCATCAAAATAAAGAAGTAATATGTTCGATAAAAATACTTATACAAACCGACGTAAAGCATTAAAAGAAAAAGGATTAAGCGGAATTGGCATCATTACCGGAAATGGTGAAGCCCCCATGAATTACCTCGATAATACTTATCATTATCGCCAGGACAGTAATTTCCTGTATTTTTTCGGACTTGATTTCCCGGGATTGATCGGTGTTATAGATTTCGAAAGTGGAGAAGATTTTATTTTTGGCGATGATTTTGAAATCGATGACATTATCTGGACTGGACCACAAGTCACATTAAAGGAAAATGCCGCAAAAGTGGGAGTAGAAAAAACCGCGCCTTTTGCAAAAGTTTTCGATCTGGTGCGCGATGCTCAGCAAAAAGGCCGAAAAGTACATTTCCTGCCGCCATACCGTGGAGACAACAAAATATTGCTCGAGAAATTGACCGGCTTGTCCGCTTTATCAATCAATGCACATGCTTCCCTCGATTTTGTAAAGGCTGTAATTTCTTTGCGTGAGGTTAAAGAAGACCAGGAAGTTACTGAAATTGAAAAGGCCTGTGCAATTGGTTACGACATGCACGTTGCTGCTATGAAAATGGCACATCCGGGAGTTTGGGAACAAAAAATAGCAGGTACTATTGAAGGAATTGCTATTGCCGGAGGATCGATGACTGCATTCCCCATTATTTTGTCACAAAACGGCGAAACACTACATAACCATAATCATTCACAATACCTCGAAAAAGGCAGGCTCATCATTACCGATGCCGGTGCTGAATCTGCAATGCACTATGCCAGCGATTTTACACGCACAACGCCGGTAGGGGGAATATTCACCCAAAAGCAGCGCGAGATATACGAAATAGTCCTGGCCGCCAACAACAAAGCCACTGAGCTAACTAAACCGGGCGTAACCTATTTATCGGTTCACCTGGCTGCGGCAGAAGTTATTGCTTCAGGTTTGATTGATCTTGGGTTGTTAAAAGGCAATGTAAAAGAAGTTGTTGAGAACGGAGCTCACGCTCTGTTTTTCCCGCACGGACTCGGCCATATGATGGGGCTCGATGTTCACGACATGGAAGATCTGGGACAGATTTATGTGGGTTACGACGATGAAATCCGTCCGGTTGATCAGTTTGGCACAGCGGCTCTGCGACTTGGAAAACGCCTGAAACCAGGTTATGTAATCACCAACGAACCAGGATGTTATTTTATTCCGGCACTGATTGACAAATGGCAGGCCGAAGGCATTAACAAAGACTTCATCAATTTTGATAAGGTGAATGAATACCGTGGATTTGGCGGCGTCAGGTTAGAAGACGATATCCTGGTAACTGAAACAGGAAGTCGGATTCTTGGAAAGCGTATCCCGATAACTCCTGAAGAAGTTGAAGCAACGGTAAACAGCAAATAAAGCATTGCAAAATATATAGTAGGAATACTGTATACATAATTAATAAAAAAGAGCGTTTAACAGACGCTCTTTTTTATTATTCGATAATAGAAATATTCCAGTTCTGTCATAAGTTCATCCCTTACTTCTCGACATTTTTCCCGGATTTCGTCGTGCGATTTCGAGTTTTTATAAGGGCTGTGAAACCCCAGGTGAAGTTTACGTTCGTATTGTATTTCCGGGATTTCCAGCTCTTCCTGTGTCCCTTCGCCAACTGTAATCAGAAAATCAAAAGAATGTACTTTAATTTCCTCCACCGTTTTGGGCAAACCGGGCTGTAGATCAATGCCAATTTCCTGCATCACTTCAATGGCTATCGGACTAACATGATCGGCCGGATCGATACCTGCTGAATAAATTTCAAGATCGCTATCGAAACTTCGCAAAATTGCTTCTGCCATCTGGCTCCGGCATGAATTTCGTTCGCTTAAGAAAAATACACTTACCCCATTTTTCCACTGGTTTTACTGTTATTGAATGGAAAAGATAAGTAAAAATTGAAGCTCAAAATATGCTGAAAGTCCTGCTTAAATAACTATGGCAATGTTTTGGAGCATAATCAGGAGCAACATAATATTTTAATGCAGCAATCAGTTTTTGTTAAAAATACCTCAAAATGAAGATATTAGAGTTACCGATCCAGAAGATTATCAGCTACAAATAATTGAAAATCAAAACAAAATAGACAATTGCCTTTTTATTTCAGGCTAAAAATTGAGTATTACTGCGCTTTTGCCTATTTTCGTAGAGAATTGAATGACAATGTACACCATTCTAAAATGGTAAAATAAACTGCGTATGGAACCTAAAGATCTAAAAAACTCTGACGAGTTAAAAAGTCCGGAAAAGGAGGACCTTAAGAAAGAGAACGTAACAAAACCGGTTACTGAAGAAGTAAAAAAAGAAGAACCGGTTCAAGCGGAACCAGCACCCGAACAAGAAAAAGAGAAAGAAGAAGCGGTGAAAACCACCGCATCAGATAAAATTCCGATCGACACGGTACCGGAATCAGTTCCGGTGATTGAGGCTATTTCTGAAGAAAAAACGCCTGCGCCTAAAAAGGCAAAAAAGGATGTTGAGGAAGAAGAAACAAGTGAGAAAACAGTGCCAATCGACACAGTCCCTGAATCTGTTCCTGTAATTGAAGAAGTAGCTGAGGAAGAAGCTCCTGCACCAAAAAAGGAAAAGAAAGAGGTGGTGACTGAAACAACAGCCGAAAATACAGTTCCAATCGATACTGTTCCTGAATCAGTTCCGGTAATTGAGGATGAAGTAGTAGAAGAAAATCCTGCACCAAAAAAGGAAAAGAAAGAGGAAGCGACTGAAGCATCAGCCGAAAATACGGTTCCAATCGATACTGTTCCTGAATCAGTTCCGGTAATTGAGGATGAAGTAGCAGAAGAAACTCCTGCGCCGAAAAAGGAAAAAGAAGAGGAAAAGAAAGAAGCATCCAAAGAGAAAACAGTTCCTATTGATACGGTACCTGAATCTGTTCCTGTAATTGAAGAAGCAACGAAGGAAGATACTCCTGAGGATACAAAAGAAAAGGATGTTTCAGAGGAGGCGCCCAAAAAGGAAAAAAAGGTTGAAGAGAAAGTTGACTACACAAAATTCTCTCAAATCGAGCTGGTAAATGCCATGCGCGATGTTTTGGGTGAAAGCGACGATCGTGATGTAAAAGCCGATGTCGACGCCATGAAGGCTGCCTTCTACAAAAATATGAAAGACGCAGTTGAGGAAGCTAAAAAGCAGTTTATAGAAGCGGGTGGGGCAGAAGAAGATTTTGTTGAAGAAGAAGATCCATACGAAAACGACATAAAAGACCTGCTGAAAGAATACCGTCAGATTCGGATTGAGTACAGTAAGAAACATGAGCAGGAAAAAGAAGAAAACCTCGCAAAAAAATACGAGGTAATCGAAAAAATAAAAGGATTAATCAATAACGAAGAATCGATCAATAAAACCTTTAACGAATTCAGAAGTTTGCAACAGGAATGGCGCGAAATTGGTTTGGTTCCGCAGTCGAAAATGAAAACATTGTGGGATACGTATCATTTTCATGTCGAGAATTTTTACGATTACGTAAAGATCAACCGCGAACTGCGTGATCTTGATCTGAAGAAAAACCTGGAAGCCAAAATAAAGTTGTGCGAAAAAGCCGAAGAATTGTTGTTGGATTCATCCATTATCAGGGCTTTTAATACGCTACAAAAATACCACGAACAGTGGCGCGAGATCGGACCTGTTCCGCGCGAACAAAAAGACGATATCTGGGAGCGTTTTAAAGCTGCAACAACTAAAATCAATAAAAAGCACCAGGAATTTTTCGAAGAGCGTAAACAGGAACAAAAAAATAACCTGGATGCCAAAACCGCACTTTGCGAGAAAGTTGAAGCAATCAAAATCGACGAAATAGACTCGCACAAGGAATGGGATAAACATTCGAAAGAACTTGTTGAATTACAGAAAGTTTGGCGCACAATTGGCTTTGCTCCACGCAAGGATAACAACCGGATTTATGATCGTTTCCGTTCTGCCTGTGATCGCTTTTTTGATGCTAAACGTGCCTTTTATTCCAAAAATAAAGAAGAGCAGCAGAATAACCTGCAGCTGAAAATTGATCTTTGTGTTCAGGCAGAATCGTTGAAAGACAGCAACGATTGGAAGAAAACCACACAGGATTTGATTGAAATTCAGAAAAAATGGAAGGAGATAGGTCCGGTACCGCGCAAACAGTCCGACAGTATCTGGAAACGCTTCCGCACTGCCTGTGATTATTTCTTTGATAAGAAATCGGAACATTTCTCTGAAATGGATACTGAACAGGTTGATAACCTGAAATTAAAAGAAGATCTAATTGAGGAGATTAAGAACTTCAAGTCTTCTAAAGATGTGGAAAATAATCTTGACAGACTGAAGGAATTTCAACGTCGCTGGGCCGAAATAGGCCATGTTCCTTTTAAAAAGAAAGACGAAATTCAGGTTAATTTCCGTGAAGCGATCAATAAATTGTATGACGACCTGAAAATTGATGATGAGCAACGTAATCTGCTTAAATTCAGGACAAAAATGACTACTTATTCTGAATCATCACGTGGTCAGAATAAAATGCGATTTGAGCGCGATAAATACATGAATAAGATGAAGCAACTGGAAAACGATCTGGTATTGTTAGACAATAATATTGGTTTCTTTGCTGAATCGAAAAATGCTGAATCGTTGATTAAAGATGTGCAGAAGAAAATAGAAATGACCAAACAGAAAATTGAATTGCTCAAGGAAAAGATCAGGGTTATTGATGAAGTAGACGAAAATGAGTAAAAGAATACAAGCCGGTTTTAAACCGGCTTTTTTTATGCCTGGTTCAACGACTAAATGCACGAATATTCATAACGAGCGAGAATCGCATAAAAAAATATTTATGTGCGGTTGTACAGAAAAACAAAATCTCGATGCGTTTAGTATTTGATTTTTTTTCAATTCTATCAATGAAGGAAATGTATTATCTGAAAATTGTTTTAAAGTACATTCTATTAACTTTTCATAAATCCCTTGCGATATTCAACAGTTACTGCCAAATATCTGATTTTAGGAAAACAGCGGAGTCAGACATAAATTGGGATATAAAAACCTTAATAAAATCCAATCTCTGACAAGTCTTATAATTTATATTATGTTAATTTATATATATTGAAATGTTGTGGATTTTTACAGGAATAATGAAAACCGATTCCCTATTGTAAAAAGTAAAAAATGTTTATTTTTGCTATCGGTTATTTGAACAGTAAATTTTAAATAATCATTTCGGGATGTAGCGCCCGCCTGAACGAATTCTTTCGGGCAGGTAGTCCGTTAAGGACACATGGCGAGCATTCTTTGAAATATTCGGGATGTAGCGCAGTCCGGTAGCGTACGTCGTTCGGGACGACGGGGTCGCAGGTTCAAATCCTGTCATCCCGACTGAGACAAAAGTCAAAAAAACCAAAAGCCTGTAAATCAGTTGATTTGCGGGCTTTTTTATTTCTATGAAGTTAAATAACACCATTTAAAACCATCGTAAATGTGAACAAAACGGTGAACCAAAATATTTTTTGGAATTGGTTCACCGGAAACGCTTATATATCTATTATATTTATGATGGTACACTGTTTCTTTTAATCAGTACACCTTGCAAGCAATTAGAAATATGGGTATCATCGGCTTGTGCCCGTGATCCTGAGATTAATACAATGAAAAAGTTTATCCGTTTTCTTGAAAAGCGAAAAACTAACAATAAGCATAGAATATGAAGTTGTTAATTATTTCCCTTCTGTTCTTACCGTTCGTTGGGTTATCACAAATCAGCGGTGGAGATTTTCCGCGAGATACCTCTTTTAATATTCACGATACCTATCTGAAAGAACGAAAATATTACCCTTTTATCGAGCCGGTTAAGGCATTCAACATAAAGGGAGTTCAGGAAAAAAGAGATGTGGTTTATTATTCTTTTGGAAAACGAAAACTGCATGCGGATGTTTTTTATCCGTCAGACAAATCGGAAACATATCCCGGTGTAATTCTAATCCACGGAGGAGGCTGGGCATCGGGAGACAAGTCGCATCTTGTTCCGCTGGCCCAAAAACTGGCAGAACATGGTTATGTAGCTACCTGTGTTGAATACCGTCTGTCGCCCGAAGCACTATACCCGGCTGCAGTAATCGATTTGAAGACTGCAGTAAAATGGCTGAAAATTAATGCCTCGGGCTTTGGATGCGACAGTTCGCTTATTGCTGTGCTCGGCACGTCGGCAGGTGCTACATTGGCCAGTTTGCTGGCCACAACCGGCGGTAAAGCTGTTTACCCTTCGCACAAAGCGGAAGGGAATGCGGGTGATCGTGTGCAAGCGTTGGTAAACATCGACGGTGTACCTGATTTTACTACTCCATCGGAAAGTGCAAAAGACGAAGATCCGGCAAAACCTTCAGCAGGTGCACGTTGGTTTGGTGCCACCTATAAACAAAAACCGGAGCTTTGGAAGGAAGCTTCTGCCGTTAATTACGTGGATGCAGAAACACCAGCAACAATTTTCATAAATAGCAAGAATGCCCGTTTTCATGCCGGGCGAGGCGATTTTTTAAAAGTGCTCGACAGCTACGGAACCTATAACGAAGTACATAACATTCCAAAAACACCGCATCCGTTCTGGCTGTTTTATCCCTGGTTCGACGAAACCTGGCCCAAAGTGGTGAATTTCCTGGATTACGTTTTTAAAGAAGAATAATCGTTGCTATGAACGGTAGTAAAAATGCCATAACCAATTGATACAAATGAAACATCGAATTAAAATATTTCTCCTGTTCTTGACTCTCTGTTTGGCCAACCCGGCTGCCTGGTCACAACCGGTAACGATTGAAGATGCCGGGGGGTGGCTTGAATCGGTCTGGGTAAAATGGCACGCTGTAGAAGGAGCTGAAAGCTACAACGTATATGTAAGCGGAGAAGGCATTACCAATCAACAAATCGACGGACAGCTCGTTCGTGATTACGGGGCTTATTTTCGCGCCGATGCACTGGGGCTGGCACCGGGAACTTATACCTTGAAAATAATACCGGTGATTGCCGGCACTGCAGGTGAAAGCACTGAAACCGGTTCATTAATCATAACTGCCCACGACCGAACTGGTTTCGCTTTTGCAAACGAGAAAGTTCCGGGCGCCTACAAAGCCAATGGAACACCCAAAGACAATGCTGTGATTTTGTACATCACCCAGAACACAAAAAATACCATTTCGCTTGATGTAACAGGAGCAAATGCCAATCCCTGCGTGGGTTTGCAAACGATTCTTGAAGGCTTCAAGAAAGGTAAAGACAACAGGCCGCTGATTGTTCGTTTAATCGGACAAATTACCGACCTGGAATATATGGACAAAGGCGATATTGTAATTGAAAACAACAACAATCAATCAGGTTACATTACCTTCGAAGGTGTGGGTAACGACGCAGTTGCCGATGGCTGGGGAATCCGGGTAAAAAATGCCTCTAATGTTGAGATCCGGAATATTGGGTTGATGAATACCAACAGCGATGAAGGCGACGATATTGGTCTGCAACAAGAGAATGAATACATTTGGGTACATCATTGCGATCTTTTTTATGGCGATGCCGGTGGCGATGCCGACCAAGCAAAAGGCGATGGCGCCATGGATTGTAAACGGTCGACCTATGTAACTTTATCGTACAACCACTTTTGGGACACCGGCAAAAGCAACCTTTTAGGCCTTAACGAAGATACTACCGAAGGACTTTTTATAACATACCACCACAACTGGTACGATCATTCCGATTCGCGCCACCCACGTGTTCGTTTTTATTCGGCACACGTTTACAATAATTATTACGATGGAATTGCAAAGTATGGCGTAGGTTCAACTATGGGGTCGTCAGTATTTGTGGAGGCGAATTATTTCCGCAATTGCAGGTATCCGATGCTGACTTCGATGCAGGGTTCCGATGTGTTTGATGAGAACACCCAGTCGAACGACTATTCCGATATGCCTACTTTCTCGAAAGAAGATGGCGGAACCATTAAAGCCTGGAACAACTGCATGAGCGGACAACGTCGGTTTGTGCCTTACGGCGATGCTGCATATCCGAATTCAACGGTTGATTTTGACGCCTACGTGGCCGACAGCAGGGACGAAAAGATTGACAGTTCTATAAAATCAGCATATGGAAGTAACACTTACAACAACTTCGATACCAACGAAGCGGTGATGTATACGTATACTCCCGACGAACCGGAGGCAGCCAAAGAAAAAGTGATGCAATATGCGGGCCGTATGAACGGAGGCGACTTTCAGTGGACTTTCAATAATTCGGTAGATGATGCTTCGTATTCCGCAAACTCTGCTTTAAAGACTGCACTTGTCGATTACCAGACCAGCCTGATCGCAGTTATGGGCGACACGGTTACAGTAGAAGATACAACAGGAGGTGGCGGCGGAACTGGAGGTAGTGAAATAAGCGGCGATATCGTTCATAATTTTACCAAATCGGGTCTGACCAGCGACTATTTCAGCATTACCGGAAATCTTTCTGATTCGAAAGGAACAGTGGTATATGGCGGACTGACATTAACACAGTGTTTGAAGATTGAGTCGACTACCCTTATCGAATTTACAACTACTGAAGAAGCAGTTCTTACTTTAGTATTTAATGACAATTACTCTGGAAGAATTAAAGTGGATGGAACCAATTACTCGGCAACAAACGGAATTATAACACTAACCATCCCGGCAGGCTCCCATCAGATTACAAAAACCGATGTGGCCAACCTTTACCTGATCAACCTCGACCTGGCAACAGGAATTCGTGATAATGAATTATCCGGTCTGATTGTATTTCCAAATCCGGTGAATGATCAACTGACCATAAAATCCTCCCAAATAATAACCAGCGTGGGAATCTATAATTTGAATGGTGGATTGGTTAAAAAGTCAGAAGGCAATATCAAAAACATTGATGTGGGTGAGCTGAAATCAGGAAGTTATTTACTCCGGATTTTAACGAAAGAAGGAACCATTACTAAAAAAATCGTCAAGAAATAAATCACTCTTTCGGCAATGGTTTTCTTTCTCAAATTCAGGAAAAACAACTATTTGTTTCGGTTATAGTTTTTTAAAAAAAATGAGCTATAAAATGACTTCACAGCTCATTTTTTTCTTTTTGGAAATGTGACTTAGAACACAACTATTTTTTTTGCAAAAATCTGTTGTTCTGCATCTTGTACCCGTAGAATATAAATTCCTTTCTTAAGTTCATGTGCCGGAACATTCACAATTGTTCCATCTACATTTTTCTGAATGAGCAACTTGCCTGAGATATCGTAAATATCAACATTTTGTAGTGCTACTGTATGCTTAATAACCACTTCATTTACTGCCCCGTTATAGTATGCATTTATAAATGAACGTGGTGCGGAGATGGTTGGGGCGGAAGTTGGTATTCCACCCTGATTTTGGTTGTCAACAATTGTGGCTACCAATGAATTTATATACACTTCAACGTTTGGATAAACACCATCTACCGACTTCAACTGTGCATCACTCGGATCGTTTGGTAATAATCCGTTTGCTGTTTCCCAATCGTCAGGCATTCCGTCGCCATCGGAATCTGCAGGTGCATTACCCGTTTGCAAAACCGGCCAGCCTCCAACAGCATCCTGTGTATCGATTAATCCATTCGAACTACCATTGCCACCGTTGGGATAAGTTACCGTGCCCGTTGAAGCCTCGTGGGTAATTCTAATATCCACAGAATCCCGTGCCAGGCTGGCACCTACAAAATCAAGTACCCGTTCGAATGCCAGTTCAGCAGAGTGAGTAGTCACTTCTCCAGCATCATATTCAGCATCCGATTTTATATCTTCCAGTGTAACTCCGGGAGCATAAGTCGAAAATGAGGAATGCATGTTTATTCCCAACCAGTTGTCATTTGTAACTTGCGAACTGGCCGTCATATAGTTGCCATCAACGAAAAAAGTACCATAAACTCCGGCAGGTTGACTATTTGATCCATTATCCGGATAAGGTTGAAAAATCCTGGATTTATTTGAAGAAGCCGGTCCGGCTTTGTAGTAATTATTGACCATGTTGTAGCGACCTCCTTCTCCGGCATAACCGCTGTTTCCACCCCAATTATAAATCACATTATTCCTAAAATCCACCAACTCATCTTTAGGACGGTTGGAATAACGACTTCCACAAAAGCGAGGATTACGACTATCGTGATGTGCCAGCAGGTTATGATGAAAAGAAGCTCCTCGCCCGCCCCAGATTCCGCCATATCCATGTTTACCTTTTTCGTGTACTGAAATTCGCAGACTTTCAGATAGAATACTCCATTGAAGTGTGAATTCCTCGTTGTCGTAAAAGGAGGCGCACTCATCTGTCGACCAGCTCATGGAGCAATGATCAACAATAATTCTTTTATGCCGTCTGCCTCCCAACGCATCGGCTTCCTGGATGGTAACATCCCCCATTCGGAAGCGAATAAAACGAATGATCACATTGTCGGCACTGACGCTTACCGGATAGTCGCGCAAGGTAATTCCGTCACCGGGAGCAGTTTGCCCTGCAATAGTTACATCACCATGACTGATGCTCAGACTCTTTTTCAACTTTATTGTACCGGCCACTTTAAAAAGGATGATCCGGGGCCCTGACTTGCTGACAGCATAACGCAAACTGCCTGCACTATCATTGTCTTCGAGGGTAGTTACATAATAAACATTTCCCCCGCGTCCGCCAGTGGTGTATTTTCCAAAACCTTCGGCACCCGGGAAAGCCGGCACCTCGTTGCTTTGAGCAACACCACTAAAAATTCCAAATAGCATTAACAAAATGCCTCCAACTAATTTCCTCATCACTTATCCTCCCTCTATTTTCATTTTGAAATCCAGTTTCCCAGAATGTTTTCTTTATTATATTTTTTAGCGGATCTATTATTTAATTGATGCGACCATTTCACCCGGTTTTCTATAGAAGAACCGAAACCGGTATTTTTGTATTCAGCATAAAAAGTGGTATTCAACTGGTCTGCATTGCTCCATTGTTTCCAACCTTCAGGAGCAATATGCTCGCCCATTTCACAATTCATAAAAACTGTTTTAGCATAAGGTCGCCAGGGGCGTCCGAGATAAACTTTTGATACGCCTTTTCGGGCTTGTAACTTGCACTTCACAAAAACAAAACCGAATGCTTTTCCCTCGTTCGTACTGGCTGCCGTAATGTACGAATCAGCAAGGCTGATAATGGTGCATTCCGAAAAAACAGCAGTTGCCGAGCCAAAAATAAAATCGGTGGTGCCTTCGATGGTACAGTTTTTAAAATATTGTTTGCTGTTTTCTCCCGTCAGATACATCGTATCCTGGTTCCCCAAAATTTTGCAGTTTTTGAACATACAACGATTGCCCTCAACATGCAGAGCTACCGCCTGTCCTACCGGACCTGCAGCATTTACTACGGTCAGGTTTTCGGCATAAAAATCATCTGCTTCAACTTTTAAGGTATATGTAAAAAACGTACTGTTTCGCCCGCGGTCAATCTTTTTGAAATAATCGTCCCAGGAAATTATTGTTTTTGTGGCATCTTCGCCGATCAGCGATAATTTGTTATTCCAAGAGGGAACTAAAACCTTCTCCTTGTAAGCACCATTTTTAATATAAATAGTAATTCGTTTATCGGGGAACGCCTTGGTAGCATCAATGGCAGCCTGGATCGTGGTAAAATCACCCGATCCATCCTGCGCCACCGTTATTTCATATTGAACGCCATTTTGCGCCATTAGCTGAAGAACACTGGCTACGAACAAAAGGCTGAACAAAATATTCTTCATTAAAATGTCATTATTTTTTCGGAATAAACCCGATTGTTTTCATCTCTAACCGAAATGATGTACAGTCCGTTTTTTAAAGCAGATACATCTATGCGAACATCTCTTTCGTTGAATTCGCGGTTGATCAGTAACTGACCGGTTATGGAGTAAATTTTCACATCACTGATTTTTTCCTTATGTGAAATAACCAGTTTAGCCGCTGAATGATCGATATATGCTTTAATCGTTTGCTGATCTCCGTTATCGTCCAAGCGGATTTCTCCTGCATCGGTCCATTCTCCGCCTTCGTTTTGTGCTTCAACAATATGCGATACCAGACTGTTGATGTAAACTTCGATATTCGGATAAACACCATCTACCGATTTGAGTTGAGCATCCGATGGATCGTTTGGATTCAGACTATTAGCAGTTTCCCAATCATCCGGCATGCCATCGTCGTCGGTATCGGTCGGGGCCGGTTCCGATTTTAATACCGGCCAGCCTCCCACTGCACCTTGTGTATCAATAATCCCGTTTTTACTTCCGTTTCCACCATCCATGTAGGTAGCCGTTCCCGTAGAAACGTCGTGAATGATACGCAAGTCGACAGAATCTGTCGCCAAACTGGCACCACAATATTCCAGGATTCTTTCGTAAGCCATTTCGGCGGTGTGTGTGGTTACTTTGCCCGGATCGTGTGGTTGTGATATCCTCATTGCATCCCGTTCTTCCTGGGTTACCGTACCATTGCTACTATGAAACTGGTTGTAGACTCCATAAGTCCAGTTATCGTTGGTTGCCCGGGCAGATTCAGTGAGCACATTTCCATCAATATAGAATTTCCCCCAAATTCCATATATAGGTGTTCCTTCAGTTTTGTTTTTATCGATGGAAACAATCCTTTCGATTTTAGAAGTTGCCGGACCCGGTTTATAATAGCAATTCACAATATTTACATTCATTCCTTCGCCACCATAACAGCTGTTTCCACCCCAGTTGTAGATAACGTTATTTCGTAAATCAACCAAATCGGTTAGTGCATAGGTCGTTCCGGCCGATTCACCCAGACGTGGATTGCGGCTATCATGATGCGCCAGCAGGTTGTGATGGAATGAAGCATTCTTTCCGCCCCAAATACCACCATATCCATGAGCCCCTTTATCATGAACAGAATTTCTTAAGCTTTCAGAAACGATACTCCACTGCAAAGTAAAGTTCTCATTTACATAAAATGATACGCATTCATCGGTTGACCAGCTCATGGAACAGTGATCGACAATTATATTTTTATGAAAACGCCCACCCAGTGCATCGTCTTCCTGTTGAGCTGTATCTCCCATTCTAAAACGCATAAAACGTATGATTACATTATCGGCGTCAACATTAACAGAATAATTTCGCAAAGTAATTCCGTCGCCGGGCGCAGTTTGTCCGGCAATAGTAATGTTATCATTTTTGATGCTCAATTTTGACTTAAGGTCAATGGTACCAGACACTTTAAAAAGAATGATCCTTGGTCCGGATTGATTGACTGCCCAACGCAAAGATCCGGGATTATTATTATCCTCGAGATTGGTAACGTAAATCACCTGGCCACCACGACCTCCGGTTGCATATCTTCCATGGCCTTCGGCTCCCGGAAATGCTGCCAGTTCTTCTAGCGGTCCACCGCCACCATTGCCTACTATAATTTTTCCGCCACCAGTTAATAAATCCGGATGAGTTGTGGCATCATATTCTCCTTCAGCCATTTCTTCGCCATTGAAAAGAAAATATTTAACCTCAACATTGGCATTTAAAACCGCAGTTGCTGATTCATTTAACGTTAGTCTTAAGGAATCACCTGCAACTTTTGCATGGCTGAAAATTACCTGATTTTCATGTCCGGCAATGATCGTACCATGTCCAAAAGCATTTTCGCTTTCTCCTTCTATTAATGTATTGTATCCATTTACACCAGGATATTTCCTACTATACGCTGTTAAATCCCAGGTTCCGGAGAATCCTGAATTATCACCGCTCAATAAAAGTTTACCATTATTTACGGTTCCTTTTCCATTGTTTAAAGCCTGAAGAGAATATTTTCCTGAAATTGGACCTGATAAGCCCAGAGTACTTCCGGCAGTGTTGCCACTTTCCATGATCATCTGCACATCGCCCTGAATAACGATGGGTGCTTCGAGTGACATTCCAGTACCTCCGGTGTTGTATTTAAAGTTAGTGCCATCGCCCATGTATAAAGTTCCGGTGCTTTTGTGAGCACCGCGCATCCTAATATTTCCGGGACTTTGCAAAAGGATGTCTGCCTCAAAAACGGTTGAGGTCGTTTCCATTTCCTCTTGCACGATAACTGTTTCACCAGTTTGAGGAATCAGTGCAGGTATAAAATTAGCAGCTTCATCCCAGTTTCCGTTGCCCGACCGGTGGAAGGTTAGTGTATCGGGCCTACCGATGACTATTTTACCCGGACCACTAATAGAAACAGGTTCAAACGTTGCATTGTATTCTCCTACCGGCTGCATTACGCCATTTACATAAAACTGGCTAAGAGTTACGGTAGAGTTAAGAATTAGCTTCGAACCCGTAACCACTGAAAGTTGTGCTTTTGCATAAAAGGCATTATCATTTGAAACCGACAAAGTCCCGCCAACTCCGACTGTTACGGAGCTCTTCCCAAGCGATCCGCTGTTTGTTGCCTCCAAAGTTCCTTCTTTCACCAGAACATCTCCCGAGAAATTGGAGTTATCCGCAGCAAGAATCACTGTCCCTTCACCCGTTTTAGTAAGAGCATGTATACCTTGTAAATCTGCATTCACAGTAAGTGTTCCATCTACATCAAAATGTAAGGAATCTTTTGTAGCTATTTTTCCATCTAACACAGCATCGCCTGAGGCAGATAAAACCGCATTGGCTGCAGAAATATAAGTGGCAACACTGTTGCCTGCAACCTCGAGTTGGGCATAATTTTTTAGCGCCAGGTCAGCCTGAAAAGTATCGTTTCCTGAAGTTAGTGTAAATGCACTGTCTACGGTTGCCAGTTCGCCTGTTGCAGGTATTCCTGCAGGATTCCAGTTTTCAGCTTCTTTCCAGCCTGTGCCACTTGCAGCTCCTACCCATTTGTAGGTAGTAACCAGTGGTGCCTCAGCGGTTGGATCCCAACCATCGTTACCTGCCATTACTTTTTGAACCGTATAATCAGCGGCTTCTTCAGTTGTAAGTTCTTTTATTCCGGCCCAGTTTGCGCGACCACTCATATCGGCACCGGGGCCTGTATTCTGATATTCGTACAAATGCAGGTCTTCGCTGGTATCGGCATAATCCATGTTCCATTTGTCACCCCATCCAAGTGGATTCATCATTTCTGTAATGTTGCAGCGCAACCAGGCGACTTTTGGATACTCGTGCCATGGACGCCCCATCCGGATCATCTGACCATCGTCGCCTCCACGTGGGCTGTTTGTTCCGTAAGTAATGTCGCACTCGTTGAACACAAATCCGTAGGGTTGATCTTTGTAGGTTGAAGGCGCAGTAATATAACCTCCGCCCCAGGTACGAATTTCGCACGACTGAAAAAATACGGTTCCCGAACCATAAATATAATCTGTACGACCAACCACCAGACAGCCTTCAAAATAGCTACGTTTTTTATCGCTCCAGAAATACATGGTATCCTGGTAACCGTAAAAATCAACATTGATAAAAATACATTTATCGCTTCTTACGGTAATGGCCTGAGCCTGACCAACCGGTCCGGCAGTATTTCGGATGGTCATGTTTTCGGCTCTAAAGCCATCCGCCATAATTGTAAGTGTAGCCGAGGTACGTATGTTATCGCCGGTCCATTTTGTAGCATCCTCTTCCGGACACTTCCCCAATGCAGCTGTGCCGCAATCGTAAATATGATAGCTGATAATTGTCTCTTCACGGCTCTCACCAATTAGCGTGAGGTTAATTTTATCGGCTGGTACGATCAGTTTTTCTGTATCGTAAACGCCACGCTTTATATAAATTACCGTGCGTTTGTTGCTGTTTGATGGTGTTGCATCGATGGCTGCCTGGAGCGTCGTAAAATCGCCACTGCCATCGGCGGCTACTACCATGTCGGCATCCTGCGGATTCTGCGCCGAAACAAGCGGCAGAAATGCAAAGTATACCAGGGTTAAAATTGCCAGTTGTAAAATTCTTTTCATCTTCGTAATTCGTTTATTGATCTGTGTTTCTCACAAAAACCGTCGTAAATGGTCTTGTGTTTTAAAATCTAGTTATTCAATTTTATTCTGCCCGAAAAATCCAAATCCTGACGATGGCATTCTTCCATTGCAAGCCGTGCCACGTTTTTTGCTCCTTCAACCTGTAAATGCGTATCGTCCTGCCTACCATTCGGATAGCGGTCGGTCGGTTCGGTCCATAAAAACATGGCTTTCGAAGGTTCATCGCCTATTCCGTTAACCCAATCTTCTGTAAGTTTCTGCAGGTCGATCAGCGGAACTTCTAATTTTTCGGCCACCTTTCTTGTTGCGGGTGGATAATCGCCATGGGTATCGATCAGCTTGCCATCATCGCCAAACTTACGGCGTACAATGGAAGTAAACAAAACAGGTTCGGCACCCTTTTTACGGGCTTCAGTTACAAATCGTTCAAGATTTTCGGTGTAGGTTCCCCAGGGAGTTGTATATCGTGTGGAGTCATAATATTTCTCGTCGTTGTGTCCAAACTGAATGAAAAGCACATCGCCTTCTTTCATGCTATCAAGCACCACCTGCCAGCGGCCCTCGTCGATAAAACTTTTTGAACTTCTGCCATTTACTGCATGGTTATGGATGGTTACCGATTCATCGAAATAATCGCCAACTACCTGGCACCATCCTGTTTCGGGATAGACCTCAGCTTTTTTGTTGGCCATTGTTGAATCGCCAATGCAAAAAATATTCATTGCCTGTTCTTGCTTACACGCACTTAAAAGAATAATTCCTGTTAACAAAACCAGTAAACGGTATTTCAGAAAATTACGCATCTCCGTTATTTTAATTTGATGCTTGCTTTATTAACTTCAGCTCCAACGGTAACAAAAGTTGTTAAATCACCTGTTTCGGCACTTTTTATTGAAACTTCTGCTGATTTATTTCCCATGATAATAACATTATCGGCTGCATCGAAATCGAATCTAATATTTTCGACATCCACGTCTTTCACGTTGTACATGGCAATCGCCTTACCGTCTTTGGTTTCGAGTTGAACGTTCTTCATTTCAATACCTGTGGCATCAGCTATCGTAATTCCCATATCGGCAGAAAGTATCATGTCGCTTAATTTCACATTTTCGAGGTTCATTTCGGGAAGACCTTGCAACAAAACAGCCTGGTTGGCCCCATCAACTACAATGTCAGAAATTTCAATATCCTTGAACTGCGGCGTTTTCTCGGTGACCGGCTCTTCTCCCGACTTTTTATCTGCACCTCCTTCTTCAAGCATTTCGGAAGCTGATTTTCCACCGTAATACAAGTTGAACGAAATGGCAAAAGTTGGGATATTTTTCATTTGAACGCCTGAAATGTAAATGCCTTCGACAACTCCGCCACGACCACGGTTACTTTTAAAGCGTAAACCAACATCGGTACCAATGAAAGTACAGTTTGAAACGTGCATATTTTTTACGCCACCCGACATTTCGCTTCCAACGGTAACTCCGCCGTGACCATGATATACAATGTTATTTCTGATGACCAGGTTTTCGCAGGGAACACCACGTTCGCGGCCATGTTCGTCTTTACCTGATTTGATGCAGATGGCATCGTCGCCAACATCGAAACTGCAGTTTTCAACCAGTACATTTTTACACGATTCCACATCCAGGCCATCGCCGTTTTGCGAATACCAGGGATTGCGTACGGTAACGTTCCGGACGATCAGATCTTCAACAATAAGTGGGTGCAGGCACCATGCGGGCGAATTCTGAAATGTGGGTCCGTCGAGCATTACTCTTTTACTGTTTTGGATACTTAGCATCACCGGGCGCAAAAAGTCGCGGATGGCCATAAAATCCTCTTTGGTTTTCAGATCTGATCGAACATTCTGATCGGCAGGCCCTGAGGCAGCTTCCAGGTATTGTTCCGACGGATACCATTCGTCGCCATCTTCATTCACAATACCTCCCGATTTTACAAGTTTTTTCCAGTGCGATTCGGTTACCTTGCTTTTCTTAACGAAGCGCCATGCATCGCCCGAACCGTCCCAAACTCCTTTGCCGGTAAAGGCAATATTTTCGAGGTTAACACCGTAAATAGGCGAAATACACCGCCAGGTATTCAATCCTTCGAAACTGGTATGTACCAAGGGGTACAGGTCTTTATCTTTGGAAAATATAATTAACGCACCTGCTTCGGCATGTAACTCCAGGTTGCTTTTCAGTATTATTGGACCTGTGAGCCACACACCAGGAGGAATAACTACCTTGCCACCTCCCTTTTCAGTAACAGCATCAATAGCGTCGGAAAAGGCCTGCGTATTTAGAACCTTTCCACCGTTAACTGCCCCAAAATCGGTTATGGAAACCGAATAATCAGGAATTATCGGTTCGGATATCGCGGGCATATCAAATTCAATTCCTTCAAAAGAAATGGTATTATTTTCCTCCTTATTTGTGCTGTCAACACTGCATGAAGTACCTATTACCAGAAGCAGTACAATCAGTTTTAAAAAAGGTAGCTTTATCATCTTTTATCATTTATTTATTTTCAAACCATTCAATTTTCTCAATCCATTCTCCAAGAACAACCAGCGGGGTATAATTTTGAGCCTCTTCTTCGCTAAGTTGATGCGACCATTTTACGCGTTCGCTAATATCGGCTCCGGGACCGGTGTTTTTGTATTCGGCAAAAAAGGCAGTCTTTTCTTTGTTCAGATCACCCCAGTTGTGCCAGCCTTCGGGTTTGATATGATTTCCCAATTCACACTGAATAAAAACCGATTTTCCGTATGGCCGCCACGGACGTCCAAGATAGAACGAGCCTTTTTGAGCATCGCCGGTGATGACACAATTCAGAAATACAAATCCGAATTCCGTTTCTTCCAAAGTTGAAGGAGCTGTTACGTAACCTTGATCTTTGCAAAAGATCGTACACCCGTCGAACAGGGCGATAGACCAGCCAAAAATGAAATCTACGGTTCCTTCGATGTAGCAATTCCTAAAATATTGATGACTGCGGTCTCCGTGTGGGTACAGCGTATCCTGATTTCCGAGAAAACGGCAATTTCGGAAAGCCACCTGGTCTCCATCGATGCGAACAGCAACGGCTTGCCCAATCCGACCTGCGGCATTTTCGAAGGTGATGTTCTCGGCAATAAAACCATCGCCAAAAATGTAAAACGATGTTGAACCGGTTGTTCCCATTTCTTCGCCAAAACGATTCTTTTTGGATGCGAAATCATCGTAAGTTAAAATCGTTTTTTCAAGATCTTCCCCAATAAAAGTGACATTGGTTTTACTTGCTGCAAGTACCAACTTTTCTTTGTAAACACCAGCTTTAATAAATATTGTTGTCCTGTTTTTTCTGAAATCGGGTACCGCATCGATGGCTTCCTGAACAGTGGAAAAATCACCGCTGCCATCTTTTGCCACAACAAAATCGAAAGCCGATGTTGGAACTACCCAACATAAGAACAAAAGTGATATGATCAGGTACTTAATTGGCATCTTTTAACTCCTTTTTGTTGGCCAGCTCTTTCAATCCCTGAAACACCAATCCGGCTATCGCTTTTGCACCTTCGGGCTGAAAATGGGTATTGTCGTTTTGACCCTCGGGATAAGCTTCGTATTTGCCAGCAGGCAGATTCATGAAATAATTCTGCGAAACAAAGTCGCGGCCTTTCTCCGAAAAAAACTCGATCGACATTTCATTTAAATCAATCAACATGGTGTTGGTTTCGGTTGCAACTTCTTTTGCAGCCGCCGGGTAGCCGCCGTGTACATTTATCAGACGACCGTCTTCCCACGGGTAATTACGGGCAACAGGCGTTAACAAGATCGGGGTGGCTTTTTTCTCGCGTGTTTGCTGAATAAACAAACGCAAAAATTCCTTATAACCTTCTTCGTTTACGTAGCGTTCCGGTTTACTTTCCGAAGCATCGTTAGGTCCGAATTGCATCAACACAAAATCGTCGGATTGAAGAGATTCATAAACTGTACGCCATCTTCCTTCCTGGAAAAAGGTACGGGTGCTTCGGCCACCACGTGCACGGTCGTCAACTGCTGCGCTATCGGCTTGCAGCAGCGGATAGAGTTGCTTCAGGTTTTCTCCCGAAACAAAAGGCTGAAAAACCTGCCCCCAACCGGTTACCGGATATCTGTCTTTCATATAATCGCCGACCGGATCATAATTATCAGCATAATTGGCAACCGTTGAGTCTCCAATTAACCAAACGGTAATGGATTTCTTTTCCTCACTTTTTTCGGATGGAGTACAAGCGAAAAAAGCCAGAAGAGCGACAATCAATATATATTTTTGAAATCTCGTCATGTACTATTTTGTAATTCTGAACCAGTCGATATCAGCTGTTCCCGAATCGTTTGTTATGTCATCGCGCAAAGCAAAGTATCCTATTTTAGCCCCAATCCAGCGTCCGGGTCTGGCTTCGAAACCATTTGCCACTTCCTTAAATTTCTTTCCATCGGTGCTGTAGCTAAAACTACACATGGCTCCTTTTTGCACTTTTACACGGAAGTAGATCTCAGTTCCATCGAAATCTTCAACATGCAGTTCTTCTTCCTTTCCACCAGTCCGCGCATTTTTGCATCGCACAACACGCAACACCATTTTATCTTCCAGGTTGCGCAGCGAGATGTATTGATAATCTTCACCCATCACCACAAAACCGGTTTCTTCACTGGCAGTTCTGGCAGTAAAATCGAGTTTGGTAGTAGCCGTAAATTCTTCAGCAGGAAATTTTTGTGCGAGAATGTTGGGAACTTCCCAAAGTCCTTCGCTGCCTCCTGGACGAACAATACAGTTCAGTCGGTAAAAACCCAGGTTTCCAGATGGAAAACCAAAAGAAATATGTGGATTGGCATGCCACTGCCATTGAACTCCCGAACTATTGCCGTTAAACTCATCACTTTCCGGTGGAGTTGCAAGCGGGTAAGTTTGCCCTACATTGGGTTTTTTATAGGTCAACACAGGTTCACCTATTCCGTCACCATCTTCATCAATACCAATTACCGGCCAGTCATTTTCCCATTTCATCGGATTCAGATGAACAATCCGTCCATAAGCTTCTTTATCCTGAAAATGGATGAACCAGTCTTCACCTGTGGAAGAGTTGATCCAAGCTCCCTGATGCGGTCCGTTAATATCAGTATGGCCTTGTGCCATTACCGTTTTTATTTCGTAGGGCCCGTAAACATTTTTTGAACGCAGCACTGTTTGCCAACCTGTTGAAACACCTCCGGCCGGAGCAAAAATGTAATAGTAACCGTTTGCTTTGTAGAATTTGGGGCCCTCAATGGTTGAATGACCGTCATGACCGTCAAATACCATTACATTTTCTCCAATCACTTCGGTACCTTCAGCATTCAGCTCATTTACCACTATTACACTTTTTATTCGTGCCCGGCTTCCTGCAAATGCATGAACCATGTATACTTTACCATCGTCATCCCAAAGCGGCGAAGGATCGATCAAACCTTTACCCCCTTTTACCAAAACAGGTTTCGACCAGGGTCCCTCAGCTTTTTCGGCCTTAATCATATAAATTCCAAAATCAGGATCGGGGTAATAAATGTAAAATTCATTGTTGTGATAACGAATGCAGGGTGCCCATACACCATTTCCGTGTTGCGGCGTATTAAATACCTCCTCCGGCACTTGTTTGTCGAGTGCATAAACGATAAGCCTCCAATTTACCAAGTCGTTTGAATGTAAAATCGGCAATCCCGGAACACAGTTAAACGACGAAGCTGTCATGTAGTAATCGGCTCCAACGCGCACCACATCAGGATCGGAATAATCGGCATGGAGAATCGGATTTTTGTAGGTTCCGTCGCCATTGTCGGCCACCCAAACTTTCGAGATATCATTCTGTGCCATGGACTGAACAGAAATAAATATTCCAGCCAAAAGCACCAGGTATATTTTATATGAATGTCTGTTTTTCATCTGTTTGTACTAGTTCTATTTTGTTACCAATGAATTAATGTATACCTCAAGGTTGGTGTATGCTTTATCGATCGTATACAAATTATTGTCTGCTTTCGTTGGATCAAGTTCGTATTTCTTTTCCCAGTCATCGGGCATCCCGTCTTTATCCGAATCCAGCGGTGGTTCAAGCGATTTTAACTCGGGCCAACCTCCCACTTCGGCAGGCGAATCGATGATACCTACACCTCCTCCGCCAAATGTTTTTCCGTATTTTTCGTTTCCTGTTCTGGCTTCTTCAATTACTCTTTTGTCAACAGCATCGCGAGCCAAACTGGCGCCAACCGATTGAAGTACCTGTTTGTAAGCCGTTTCTGCATCGGTGGTTGTGACAGGTGCATGTTCAACGGGTTCTGATAATCTCGACTTTTTCAAAGTGGTTTCATTCACCCCTTTTCCCTGAACTCCGCCGTTCCAGTTATCAGACGAAATTTCGGGATGGCCTTCCACCACATTTCCATTGATGTAAAACCAACCTGCACCAAGTGTATCAGTATTGTAACTGGCATTAAAAAATTCCTGCGTAAGGTTCAGTATCCGGTCACGGACATCTTTTCTGGTTGCCGAGCCAGGTTTGTAGTAATTATTTACCATATTATAATAACCTTCCTCGCCACCGTAAGCACTGTTAAATCCCCAGTTATAAATCACATTGTTTCTGAAATCGGTTTTTTCGCTTTCGGGATCGTTGCTGTAACGCGATCCGCAAAACCGTGGATTTCGGCTGGTGTGATCGGAAATCAAATTATGGTGGAAGGAGGCATTTAAACCGCCCCAGATTCCACCATAGCCATGGTTCCCTTTGTGATGAAAAGAATGGTACATGCTTTCGCTAAGAATACACCACTGTAGCGTGAAATTTTCGTTGTCGTAAAACGAAGCCACTTCATCGTCGGCCCAGCTAAAACTACAATGATCGATGATCACGTTTCTTCGGCGAAGTCCGTAAATGGCGTCATTTTCTTCCTGTGCCTCATCGCCGGGACGAACACGAATATATCGGATAATCACATTGTCAGCATCGACACGAATGCCATAATTTTTCAGGCATATCCCGTCTCCGGGAGCAGTTTGTCCTGCAATAGTTAAATCGTTGTTTCTAATATGTAAAGTTTTTTTGAGTTCAATGGTTCCTGAAACCCTAAAAATAATGGTTCGCGGGCCTTCAGTTTCGATGGCTTTTCTGAAACTTCCATTTCCTTTATCGTTGAGATTATCAACGAACAGTACTTTTCCGCCACGCCCGCCGGTAACATATTTGCCACCACCTTCGGCTCCGGGGAAAGCAGGCGTTTGAGCCTGTGTAAAATGGGCTGCAATAACCAAAAGGAAAGCCAGTAAAAATCTCATTGCAAAATACCTTTTCCAGAAAAGAAAGTTAAAGCCGGGGTACATCAACATGCACCCCGGTTTCTAACTAACTAACTAACTAACTAACTATGTTACTTATGAACTTTAAGTGTAATACAGTTACAATCCGGGTCTCCATCGTGGATCACCCGAGTCGTTTTTACCGGCAAATCCGTTGTCTTTTATTTCGAAGATCGCATTGCCAGGATCGGTCCACAGGTCGTTAACCGAACCTGTATAGTTTCCTATCGGTAATCCGGGAATTTCGTCTTTGCCTTCACCATAACTAAAATCTCCTGTGGTGTAACAATTAACGACATTCCAGTTTGTACTGGCCATTCCATCAAATCCGTCAATGGCGTAATCCTCTTCACCGGTCATATTCCAACCGTGACCAATTATTGTATTGGTAATACTAACGTTGGTAACTTCGTCCTGTCCCGCTTCTCTCCAACGCAATAGCTGACGTCCTTTTTCAGGAGCTTCGTTTATTGTGCAATCAGAGATGGTCAGCGAGTTTGTGTTATTACGGCTAACAAGGAAATACTGACATTTTGAAATAGACGAATTCTTTAAAGTTATATTATTACACGCCCAGGTATTCTTATCTACACTGATCACGCCATATCCGTTGATGCTGTCGATTTGACAATTGTTGATGGTATAATTATTTAATACACCTTCTCCGCCTTTCATACGGCCAATACCGCGAAGCGTACGGATAACACATCCATCGAACTTAATCTCATCGATGGTTCCGGATTTGTCGATATTGAATACATACCGGCCACCAAAGCCACCATCGGAAGCAGTAAGTTTGATATCTTTAAATGAAATGGTTCCAACAGTAGCGCCATCGAGCAGGTTAAAGTTCGAATTACAATCGATAACCGGCAGTGCAGCAACAAAACTGTAACCTGAAACAAAGGCTAATGAAACGTTGAATTCATACCCACCGGCTTCGTAAGTTTTACCTCCTTCGAGCACTACCACGGCTCCTTCGGTAGCATCGGCCAACGCCGTTGCAAAGTTAACCATAGTATCAATTCCTGTCAGATCAATCACATTATCACCCAACTCAAGTGCTTCACGTGTTTGGTACACTTCCCAGCCACGAATGGTTTCTCCACTGAATATGGCAATCTGGTATTCCGTTGCAGGAGAAAGCCCCCCAACAACGGCTTCACTGGCTGACATTTCTTCTTCCGTCAGCTCTTTTACCGACAAAGGATTTGTCAGTCGGGCATCGTCGGCAGCAAACACTTTTATAGTAGTGATTGATGAACCTGATGGTGTCCAGAATACTTTAGCACGGTTGTCGAGAATATCGAAATAGGTAGGTGTACCCATGTTCGAAGGAAATTTCTGTGTACGAACACTTCCCAGAAATGATGGCAAACTGTTGTATTGTGATTCATCGGCGTTAGCTGTTGCCTGAACCTGGTATAGTGTATACCATAACAGTTCTTCACCAACCAAATTCTCGTCAATAATAAAATAGTTGGTATCCACCGTAAAGGAATAATCGATCGTAACTCCGGAATCACGGCTTACTTCAATAAAATAATTCTCCGCCTGCTTCATGTTGCCAAGATTCACGATAATGGTGTTATCTTCCGAATACAAATCTTCATTCAGAACAGGTTGAAATAACCTCGTTCTTTCAAAGACTTCATCATCATTATTGCAGGCTATAATTCCCAAAAGCCCGGCAAGCATGATATAAACTAAACTTTTAATATTTATTTTCATAATTATCAACTTTTAATTTTAATTGATTGAACTTAGAATCCGAAGTTGTATCCATCGTTCTTCAATAATCCTTTACTATTATCAATTCCAAGTACCGGGATTGGGAAGATGTAACGGACTATACCATCCGGCACTCCAATATTCCCTGGATTGATGTAGTTATCCCAATCTCGGCTGATCCATTCGGCGTATCCATCTGCTGTTGTTTCGCTTGATAGAGAAATCAACCAGGATTGACGCTCCCAAACATCTTCATCAGGATTTGAAACTACTTTTTCGTGAGTATTTAAAATAACCAGGTCACCCTTTTCATCCAGTTTGGTATACACGTAATCAGGTAATGTTCCGGTACCTGCAACCGCATCGTCGGCCATTTTTTTACAGCCTTCTACTGTTTCAGTTACCTTTTCTGAATACAGGTTCCATCGAATAAGTTCGTATTTACGAATCATTTCACCACCGAATTCCCAGGCACGCTCATCAACAATAGCATTGAAGAAAGCTTCCTTACTACCCGAGATTCCGGCAATATACTGATCGACTTTAGTATCCCATGCGGCTTCGTCGAATGCACGTTGACGTACCCTTTTGAAAGCTTCCTGTGCGGCAGCTGTTGGTCCGTTCAATTCGTTTTCGGCTTCGGCGAACATTAATAGTACATCGGCGTAACGCAACATTGGCCAGTTTATACCTGTTCCTTTATTGGTCGAAGGGCCGGGAGGATTATCCAGGTATGCCCTACTCCATTTACCCTGAGAAATGTTCATGCTGCTTGTACTTATCAGTTCCTGCACAAAATCGCCGTTAATCATATAAAGTCCACAGGTTACCGGAAGACGTTTATCTTCCTGGTCGAAAGAATAGTAATAAGTAGGTGGCATGGCCATGTAGTTCGATCCGCTACCGTAAGGATGGCTTCCTGCATCAACCCGGATACCAATGTTCCAGCCCACGTCGCCTTCGCCTACTGCAAAAGGAACTTCAAAAAGAATATCGTCGTTACTTGGCGAAATAAACTTACATTGATTCATAAAGATCTGACGGAAATCAGAAGGAAGATCGCGGTCTTTCAGCGTCATCAGCTTTTTAGTATAATCTCTCGCAATGGTATAATAATCCAGATAGTCGCTCTCGCGCTCCATGGTTAATTCAGGCGTGAGGTAGTAACCTCCACGCTGAAGGGCTAAGCGTGCAATCATTCCCAGTGTATATTCGCGGTTGATCTGTTCTATACCAAACTGTAACTCGTCAGCCCACATCATTTTCTCTTCGATATCAATCATATCCTGTATCACGGTAGACAGGATAACATTGCGGTCTTCTTTTGGCAAGTTAAATTCAACATCCACCGAAGGAGCATTGGTTGAGAATGGCACATCTCCGAAATAGTAGATCAGCATACTGTACCAGTAGGCACGCATGGTGTATGCTTCTCCTAAAAGATGGTACATATTTTTTGAAAGTGTTACATCTTCTGAATTTAAAGCATCGCTGGCCAAAATACCTTCGATGGCAATATTGGCATCGCGAATGGCCTTATAACCAATATCCCATACATAACCCAAGTCACCATTGTTTTCCTGGGCATCGAGTCTCCAAATCTGGTAACGGGCTCCATCGCTCGTACCACCGGCGTGTTCAATATCGGTATTTCCGGTCATGTTGTTCGACAAACGCGAGCGGAAACCGTCGTGACTGAAGTGAACATACATGGCGTTAACCGCTTTCCTTGCATCTTCAGCATTCGAAAAGATGTATTTAGAGTCGAAGGTCGAAAGTGATTCCGGCTCTAAGAAATCCTGGCAGGCAGTAACCGAAAAGAATACCACCAGCGCATATAATAAATGTTTAATTTTCATCTCTTTCATCTTATATTCATTTTAGATTAGAAGGTTACATTAACACCAAAGGTAAACGATCGGCTTCGTGGGTACGATGAATAATCGAGTCCCTGGATCAGAGATCCATAGTTGCTGCTTCTCGAAGTACTTACTTCAGGATCGTATCCTGAATACTTCGTCCACAACCACAGGTTATAACCTGTTGCATATAAGCGGAATTGTGAAATTCCAACTTTAGAGCTAATGTTTGTTGGGATGGTATATCCCAGTGTTAGTGTACTCAAGCGCAGGAAGGAACCATCCTCTACTGCCCAATCGTTAACAACAGCAGTTGCCTGTCCGAAAGAGTTGCTACCGCTCCAAATGGTTTTATCCTGATTAAGTTGGCGCAATTCTTCGAGGTCGGTAATTACCGAACCATCTGCTACATTAATGTATGTAAATCGTTTGTCAGAACTCATATCAGCCAGCATATTACCATATCTGGTTCTGTAAAGCTGGTTGTAATCGATTTTTCCTGAGTTATACACGTCGTTACCAACCATCCAGTTAAACAGAACGGAAGCGTCGAAACCTTTCCAGGTTGCTTCGAAACTGAAACCTCCAAATGCATCGGGCAATGCGCTGCCTATCACTTTGCGGTCCATGCTGTTGATTACACCATCCGGCTTTCCGTCAGGGCCAGAAATATCTTTAAGTTTCATGTATCCAGGACGGAGACTTGATACTCCCAGCGTATTTTTATTGTCGGGAACACCATCTTTTAAGGTATAAGTTCCAGAAACCTCGTTGTAGCCGCTGAAATCGTCCACTGTATACATGCCATCGTTTACATAGCCGTAGATTAAACCTATGGTTTCGCCAACTGCCAGGTAGTAATCGTCGCGGTCTTTCAGGTCGGTACTCGCCCAGTTCGATTGGATAAATCGCTCATCAGTGCCATCCAATTCTTCTATCCTGGATTTGTTGATACCAAAGTTGAAGTTCGTACGAAACTGAAAATCTCCAGTTTCAATCAGGGTGGCATTTAACATCATTTCAAAACCTTTGTTGGAAGTGCTACCAATGTTGTTCCACTGTGTACTAAAACCCGAAATCGGGGAAATAGCCGATGCGAGCAAGAGGTCTTTGGTTTTGTTGTTGTAAGCATCTAAACTACCGCTCAGTCGACCCCCGAAGAACATAAAATCGAGACCAATATTCTGGTTCACTGTAGTTTCCCAGAGAATATTCGGATTATATAGGGTTGATCCGTCAGGTGAATAATAGGCGTTGTATGCATTGGTACCCATGCCAGGGCCATTATTTGTATCAGCACTAAAGAGGAATTTGGTAGCATTTGCCGGTATACGGTCGTTACCGGTTTCACCATAACTAAGTCTTAGTTTCAGTTCATCAATATTGTTGGCATTTGCCATAAATGCTTCTTCATTGATTTTCCAACCCAGAGCAACTGCCGGGAAAATACCTACCCGGTTGTCTTTTGAGAATTTACTCGAGGCGTCGGAACGCAATGTAGCCGTTAACAGGTATTTATTCTTAAACTGATAATTGGCACGACCAAAGAATGAAAGTCGGTTCTGATCCGTACTCTGAGATGTAGAATAAGACACTACAGTACCCAGCGCCATATTTGCAAACATCTCGTCGGGTTGCATTGATTCTCTGAAGTTTATCGCCCTAACATCGTCTGATTTACCACCGTTTGAATAAACTTCGTGCCCCAACATAATATCCAGGTTGTGTTCACCCAAATCCTGGAATACATACTGAGCTGTATTCAACCAGCGAATGGAAGTATTTTTGCGATTGTTAATGTCTCCCAATGGAAGGCTGTTTCCTTGTTGTTGTGCAGTACTGGTAAGTGGGCCATAATACCTAAGGCGCTCTTCGTAACTCTGACTGCTCGAGATGGTTGACTTCAGCGTAAGTCCTTCCATGGCTTCCCAGGTAAGTCCTCCCTGCAAGACATAAGTAGTTGTATTTCGCTGTCTCCAATCTTGTTTCGCCAATTCAACCGGATTGATCAGGCTTAATAGGAAAGACTGATAATCATCATCAGAATCAACCGTTGTAAGATCAATATCGAGTTCGTCGGCAATACCATTCAACGGGCGAGCAGTAATTACATTCTTGACACGTAACTGCGAACTTCCCGAAGTTCCGGCTCCATCCACTTTGGTATCGGTAATCCTTGTCTGAGCTTCCAGTTTCAGTTTATTGGATATATCGTGGTTTAATTTGAAATTGATTACATTTCTTTTATATCCGTTACCAATCATAATACCTTCTTCATTATCAGAAGTTAAGCTTAAACTCATTTTGGTTTTTGCCGTTCCCCCGCTAATGCTAACGTTATGCGATTGTGAAATTACCGGATCTCCAAAGAGTTCATCCTGCCAATCGGTATATGGTTTTTTTTGGTACAACTCAAGATCATCATATTTCCCATAATAACGTTCAAAGTTTCTTAAATCTGCATCTGAGCGAAGAGCAGCATATTCATACTGCATCATCACAAATTCATACGGATCAAGTACATCGTATTTACGTTCCTGAGGGAGCGTACTAATTTTAACATACCCATTATAACTTACCGTTGTTCTTCCTTCGGTTGGACTTTTGGTGGTAATAAGAATTACTCCGTTTGCAGCCTGTGCACCATATATTGCTGTAGCTGCAGCATCTTTTAATACGGTGATGTTGGCAATGTCATTAGGCGGAATGCCTCGGATGCTGCTGGTAATAAAACCGTCAACAACATACAAGGGTGAATTGTCCTGAGTTACAGAACCACCACCACGCACGCGGATTACGATCTCAGCATCGGGCGAACCATCGGTTGTAATGATGTTTACTCCGGGGAGTCGTCCCTTGATGGCTTCAGCAGCGTTAGCAACCGGGATCTTTTTTAAAGTTTCACTGTTTACCGTTGATACCGATCCGGTAAGATCGCGTCTTCGGGCTGTACCATAACCTACCGCAATTACTTCATCTAATTGAGTAGTTTCGGTTTCAAGTGCCGCATTAACAGTTGTGTTTCCATTCACCGGCACTTCCTTTAACGTGTAACCAATAAATGAAAATTGCAGAACTGCATTGGTTGCTGGCACTTCTAACGTATACGTACCATCTGCCATCGTAATTGTTCCCTTTGTTGTTCCTTTCAGGATTACATTTACACCAGGCAGTTCTTCTCCCGAACTTGCGTCGGTAACTTTACCCGTAACTGTAATGTTTTGCGCGTAGATTGTAAATGCAAAACATAGCTGGATGAGAATCATAACTCCTAGGCTACGGAACAGACCGTTCCGAGACAGAGCATGACGTTTCTTTTCAGAATTTACCATAGTTTACCATTTAGATTTAATTAAATAATATTCGTTTAGCCTAATACCTATTTTAATACGAGATTGAGCAAAACAATTAACAGAACCACAAGCACCGCAATTGAAATAATAATTATCCAATTGGTTTTTTTTAGGTTTTGTTGCATTTGTCCCATTCGCTTTAGTTCTCACTTAGGTAGGTGTGCAAGTTAATTGCAACTGCCGGATAGCCGGCTTAAAATTTTCCCAAAACCTAGTGGCAGACTTCCCGTTCGATGAAAATTTTCCCAAATAGCGGGATATTTTTCCCATAGAATGGGTCAATTTGGCCCCAAAAATCACATTACTAACTGATTTTCAGCAGCCAACACAGGATGTTAAAAAAGTAAAAAAAAGAGAGCTAATTATCAGCCTTTCGACTAAGAAATTCGGTGGCACTCATGCCGTATTCGCGTTTGAAGCACTTTCGGAAATGCGAAAGATCTTTAAACCCTACAGCATATGCAATTTCTGAAATGTTGAGTTTTTGCTGCTCGAGTAATTGCGTAGCCCGCTTTAAACGAATGTGACGGATAAATTCTTTCACCGTCATGTTGGTAAGCGCGTTCAGTTTCCGATAGAGTTGCATACGGCTAACTCCCACCAGGGTCGCAAACTGCTCGATATCCAGTTCGCTGTCGGCAATATTTTCTTCTACCACGCTGATCACTTTTTGCAGAAAACGCTCGTCGGGAGAAGCTAACACCACATTTGATGGTTCGAGTACCATGGTGGCCGTGTATTTGTCCCTTAGTAGCTCGTGCATCGAAAGCATATTCTCCACTTTGGCTTGTAGTACCGACAGATCGAACGGTTTTGTAATATAATCGTCGGCTCCCGAAGATAAACCTTTTAATTCGTGATCTTTGGAGTGCATGGCAGTTAACAGCAGAATCGGAATGTGCGAAGTTCGTTCATCGTTTTTCAGATGTTTGGTAAGTTCGTATCCATCCAACTTTGGCATAATAATATCGCTAAGCACAATATCAGGTATTGTTTCTAGTGCCATTTTCCAACCTTCGTCACCGTTAGTTGCCTCGTAAATTTTGTAAAACGGGCTAAAATGATTTCGAATGAATTGCCTTACGTCCGCATTATCTTCAACTATTAGCATCACACGGGCATTCATGTTCTCAGGTTGCTCAACTATTTTCTGTTCCTGTGTTTCAAGTTCTTCAACCTCGGTTGCAACTTCGGTTTCGTGAGCCATGGCATAAGGAAAGCGAATGGTAAATTTCGATCCCTTCCCAGGTTTACTTGTGACAAATATTTTTCCTTTATGCAGTTGTACCAGTTCTTTAACCAGCGCCAATCCAATTCCCGCTCCGGCGTCTTTATCGCTTTCATCCGACTGGAAAAAGCGCATAAATATTTTTTCTACATTTCTATTTGAAATGCCCTTGCCAGTATCTTTTACACTGATCTCTACATATTGCTTTTCGCCTCCTTCTTCTGAAAACTCATCACTGTCGGCATCAAAAATCAGAGAAAGATTCACCGAGATCGATCCTTTGGCTTCGGTAAACTTAAAGGCATTCGACAAAAGGTTATTCATAATTTTCTCGATCTTATCAGGGTCGAACGACACAAACAACCTTTTCTTTAATGTTTTAAACGTAAGCTTAATATCTTTCTCAATGGCATAATCGGTAAACGAGTTTACTATGTTTCGAATAAAAGAAACCAGGTCGGCTTCGGTCAAATTCAGTTTCAGATTGCCACTTTGAAGTTTTCGGAAGTCAAGTAACTGATTGATCAACCTGTTCAGGTTCTGCGCGTTGCGCTGCATCATGTGCAAATTTTCTTTTACCTCGGCATCAACATCCGTTTTTTTGGTGAGTTTCTCGAGCGGTCCCAGGATAAGTGTCAGCGGCGTTCGAATTTCGTGTGAAATATTGGTGAAGAATTTAAGCTTCATCATGTCTAATTCGTGAAGCTTTCGGGCATTTACCCGCTCGAGCACTAACTGGTTTTTAATTTTTTCGCGATTAAGCAGGAAACGTATAATCAGGTAACCAAGTGTAAGAATCAGGGCTAGTATTATTGAAATAAACCAATTTGTTTTCCAGAATGGAGGAAGAACGGTAATGGCCATTTGCAATTCTGAACTCTCCTGCCTGCTTCCCGGAACTACCCTTTTTACACGTAAGGTATAATCTCCCGGATTCAAGTTGGTAAAGGGTGCACTGCGGTCTTTTGAGGGGCCAATCCATTCGCGGTTAAATCCTTCCAGTTTGTAAGAATAGAGGTTGTTTTGGCTGTTCACATAATTCAACGCCGCAAATTCTATAGTAAACACATCTTGGGTATGATTAAAAACCAAACGGTCGGTTTCGGAAATGCTTTTATGCAATACCGCATTTTTATCATCGCTGATTCCTACGATTTTATTGAAGATTTTTAGATTCGTAAAAACAAGCGGCACATCCATATCAACCTGAAGAATTTCGTCGGGATTAAACCTGTTAAAACCTTCTACGTTACCAAACAGCAGATCGCCTGATTTTGATTTACAGGCAGCTCCATAACAAAACTGGTTGTTACCGAGTCCGTCGCTGCTGGTGAAATTCTGAAAAAATTCGCTTACCGGATCAAATTTCGATAAACCATTCGTTGTACTTATCCAAAGGTTGTCATTATTATCCTGTAAAATACATAAGGCCTGGTTATTGGCCAGTCCTTCGTCTTCGGTATAATACTTTAATGGTCCTGAACCAATTGAATACAGAGCTATGCCTTTATCGTTGGTCGTCACCCACAGCCGTCCTTGCTTGTCTTCGAACATGGCACGCGAATGCTCAAAATATCGTTTTATTGTATTCCTCCGGGGATTGAAAATCATAACTTCATCGCTACTTCCCATCCATAAATTCCCGTTCAGGTCGCATTCAATCCAGTTCACCGCCTCGTAACCATTAAGCTGGGGATAATGAATAAAAGTTCCGGTTTGGTTGTCAAACCTGTCAACACCTCTGTTGGTAACGGCCCAGATCTGTCCCTGTTTGTCCAAACACAAATCCCAAACGCGGTTATCAGAAATACTCCCCTTAACTTCCGGATCGTATTGGTAGTTCTTAACATTTCCGTTGTTCCGGTCAATTACATCAATACCTCCCATGTAAGTAGCCACCCAAAGATTTCCTCTACCATCATCGACAAACGCTTTTATACAATTCTGAGAAAGAGGATTTGGCTGATTTTTATCGGCTGTAAGGTAGCGATAGGTTTGCGTTTTAGGATTGTAAATATTTATTCCACCGTCTTCGGTCCCCAACCATATTTTTCCCTGGTCATCGATCCAGATAGCATAAACAATGCCGCTGTTAAGGTATTTGTTGTCGCCCGGGAGCGCTGTAAAATTATGAAATACCTGTTTGCTTTTTGCCAGAACATTCAAACCTCCACGGGTACCAATCCATAATTCACCTTTTGAATCGTGATATATCGAAAGTATTGAATTATTCGATAAACTCCTTGGTTCCTGGACACTATGTCTGAAAAAACCGGTAACACCTTTCTCTTTTGAATATTTGAATAAACCACCACGCGTACCAATCCAGTATTCGCCAAAAATCCCTTTCGAAATTGCTTTTACCGTTTCTGTACGAGGTGCAACCGGCTCCAGCAATACCCTTTTATAGGAATTTTCGTCCGGATCGATCTGGAATAAACCGGCAGCATATGTTCCAACCCACAAAATACCGTCGTCATCCAGGTAGATCTCCCAGATTTCGTGATTATCACTATCCTCAAAAGGCAATTCAAAATAGACAAGACGTTCTGTTGATTTGTTGTAAGTAAACAATCCATTATCAGTTCCAATCCAAAGTTTTCCACTCAAATCAGCAACAAGGTTTCTGACATAAATACCATCTAACGAAATTTCCGAATTTGAAGGTGTAAGCGGAGTTATATGTTGCGCTGAATCTAAGATAAGAACATTAAAATCGGTGGCCAGCCACAAATTCCTCTCCTCATCCTCAATAACATCATTCACCGAAATTTCACGGTACTGAAAGCCCTCCACATCTTTCAGCGGATGACTAAAAGTTTCTTTTTCGCGATCGAAAATATTTAATCCACCAGTTTCGGTTCCAACCAGCAGATTGCCTGCCCGATCTTCTTTAATAACCCTTACAAGTGTTCCGTGTAAACCGTTCTCATCTGCATCATTAGGGAAGAAGTTCACAAAGTCGTAACCGTCGAAACGACTTAATCCCTGACTGGTCCCAATCCACATCCAACCTTTGCGGTCCTGAAAAAGGCTTTGTATCTGATTGTTGGGCAAACCGTTCTCTTGGGTAAAAATATCGAAACTAAATTCGTTTGTTTCTGAAACAGCTTTTTGGTATTTCAATAAAAATAGAAATACCAATATAGTAAATGGCAATAAATTTAATTTACTTTTCATTTCATAGTCTATTCTATAATGGAATACAATTCAGTATTTTAAAATAACGAGTTTTAAATAAAACATTCAAAACCTACATTCTCATTTGTTTAAATATGGGAAATAATACCCGATCTCTGTCACTAAAGATGTTAAAAGAAAGCGACCAAGTATTATTTTTGTATACATTAGAATCTATTTTAAAAAAGACTGATATATTTCACATATAGCATTTTTAGGACTCAATTTACCTGGTAATTGTGGTATAATGCCGATGAAAGTTAACAAAGAACGGATTGAATTTATTGACTTTCAATTACAAATCGGTATTAGGCGGTTAAGCTGGTTGAGTATGATTACTCGGAAGCAATATTAGTTTCAAATTCAATAACTATAAAAACTGTTTAAATGTTCTCTTAAATCTATTGTAGATGATCTCTAAGAGTAGTTACTATTTTGCTATTGAATTCAAAATATGCTTGTATTCAGGTTGAATTCCCGCAGCATTTTTTATTTCATCCAAAACCTGAGGGCCATTATTTTCCCACTCATTACCGGGACCGGGTGAATTCGAAAAGAACTTATCTTTTTCAGTCCAGTTATTAATGATTTTAACGTAGGCTGAATTCTCATCCAAATAAATATACTGGTAATGTTCAGGAATATGTGCATACGGCGCCTTTAGCAGATCTTCTATTCGATTATTGCTAATTTCCATTTTAGGCTGAACCGAAAGATTATAGATTCCGCCAACATCGTACATCATTTTTGCAAAGTGGTGAATATAATTGGCATGTACCCTGTTATTTTTCTGACATGAAACAGTAGATGTCCACCCCCACCCGGTGCAAATACCGGAATAATTTAGATGACTCACTTCGTTATGTTCGATGTTTATATCCGAAGCAAAACCAAAGCTTATTCCCACGCAACCCCAATCTTCATTGGTACAATCTGTTATTAAGTTATTTGATATTTTAATATGGTGACATATTTCTCGTTCATCGCTTGGATTATATGGCAGGTGAGCTTCAAACGCATCGTCTCCAAAAAAGCCACCCTGAATTCCGGTTCCGCCAATGTCACTGAAAACACAACCCTCAACTTGAGAATGACTGGCACCAGCAATAAAATCTAAGCCGGTTGCTGCAAAATGTTGAAAATTACAACCTTCAAAAATTATATTAGTCGAATTTAGAACTTCAACGGCTCCAGGCTGTCTTCCAACCCACGCCTGGTTCTCTAATCCTGCCTTATCCGGAGTTCCTGGAACTTTCAGTTTGTAGGCGTCTAACAAATAAAATCCAGCCTGTAACGGAACATGTCCACTTTGTGAAGGTCGTAGCCAACTTGTATGTTCAAAACCAATGTTTTCGAAAATAATATTAGACACCGGACTTTCAAGTGTTCCTTTAACTCTTACAAGTGTTTCAAGATTTGGAACAATTACTTCAGCCATGGTTAAATTCTCGCTTTCTCTTGGCCAGTAATAAACTTTTCCTGCGTCCAAATCCTCGTACCACTCGCCTGGTTGGTTAAGTAATTCTATTGCACCGACAAAATAAAAAGCTGAATTACCATTTTGATTTTTTTCAACATCGAGAAATGGCGCAGGCCATGGGTGTTCAAATTCAATCCTGCTTTCAGGCTGATGAAATGAAATGATTGTGCTGTCTCCCGAGTTAACCAAATCTTTCACACGCAAATTAGCAATTGCCCACCATTGGTGAATGACAAATTCGAGTTGTTTAACATTATCAACTTCAAAATCTGGAACTGGTATTCCAAAAGTTTCATTCTCATTATCAACAGACAAAATACGTGGTAAAACTCCATCGCCCAATGTCGATGCACGCGTAGCTTTTTCGCCATTCACCCACATTTGCCTAAACTCAATTGCACGGCCTCCAACTTTGGGAACATTTGCCTCCCACACCTTCCCGCGCGCTTCTTTGGGTAAACCTTTTATTGGGCCAGCTTTTTGCCAGCTGCTTACTTTTACACCTCCGCTTAAAACAGCATTTTCATTATCAGCACTTATTATTATTGTTGGGCTGTGAATATTACCCGAGTCTTCAGGGCGAAAAAACAAGGTTTCATCTAAAAAGTACGTACCTCCTTTTAGAATGATTCGAATGCCTTCTTTTATTGAAGGATCGTTTAAGCGTCGTAATTCCCTTGCTTTTCGTTGTGCTTTGAGCAGAGTTGCCATAGGTTGCTCTTTTGTACCGGGATTTTTATCGTTCCCCGACTTTGACACCCATATTTCGTGGCCATTTAATTGTAAAAACAGCGTTGTAAGAATTAAAAAGATCAGGTATTTCATAGTTTTATTGGTTTTAATCTCGCTAATACACAAAGTCTACAAGATTATTTCTTTGCGACTCTGCGTCTTTGCGAGAGGCTATTTATTCTGGAATATGGACTTTAAATATCTTGTATTGGCCCCAAAATTCCCCACCACATTTCCTACGTCATTCGCATCGCGCGAGCGTTCTATCACCAGCCAGCCCGACCAACCCATCTCATCCAATGTTGCTTTCACCTTGTGCATATCGAGCCGCGTATTATTCTCCAGCAAAACGCCATCGGTATCGGTGCAGTGAATCTGACAGATGCGATCCTTACCAAGTGTTTTTAATTCGCTGTACAAATCACGACCGGCTTCCAGCGGGTTTTGGAAATTAAAGTAGATTTTGATGGCCGGCGATCCAATTTCATTGAGTAGCTCAATTTCGCCTTTGGCATCCAGCGAAGTCTCAATTCCGATTACCACACCGGCAGCTTCTGCTTTCTTTCCGGCCATCTTCAAACGTTCAATAATGGCTTCCCGTCTTTCAGGATATTTCGTCAGATCGCCTTCCACTCCGAGCGGAAGAAAAGCCACTTCTACCCCGATCAGGTTCATGGTGTTGATGCAGTCGTCAATCAGGCGCTCAATTCCGTCGCGTGTAGGAAAGGGCTGTGAATAAAAGCCCGACATTGCCACCGATGAAAATTCAAGCTTGTAATCTTTCAGTTTATCGAGGAAGATCTTACGTTCAACCGGATCCAGCATTTTATTATCCCAAGTTGGACGGTTTCCAAGGCCGCCCATATCGAGTTCAATTCCGTCGGCGCCTATTTCTGCAGTACGTTCGAATACGCCAAGCTTCTGGCGCTTAAGGATCATCCAGTCGCAAACCGCAATTTTATATACACCCGACTTTGGTTTCCGACCGGTTTGCTGATTGAACACCTGCACCAGTTTATCAAAACTCCTAATTGCATTTTCAGGAAGCTTATCACCTTCTTTGCCAAATATTTTCATGTCGTCTGCCGATTCAACTGTGATGGCAGATTCATCCAGATTGCCTTTTTTATCAAATACTTTTGATTCATCCAGTTCCAATTGTTTCGCCATGAAGTGATACATGGCTGTTCGTTTCGAAGGGCCATAATCATGATTCTCTTTCGGGAAATGTGCATTTTCAACAACAGCTCCCTCATAAAAACCATAAATGCGTTTCAGAAAAGGAAATTCCAGGTCAGGAACATTCGCTGTCCAGTCGCCACCATCGGAAATTACCAATTGTGGTTTTGGTGCAAACATGCCACCCAGTTCAACATTATTTGTTCCGCTGCCGCAGAAATGAATCGGATTCCCACTTTCGCAGGGACAGCCACCGTAATGAATAGCCGACATCATCACCGTTGGAACACACACGTCAATGCGGTCGTCGATGGCCGACATAAGAATTGTATGGCTTCCACCACCCGAACCACCGGTAATCCCAACACGGTCAGGATCGGCATAATCCAGCGCCAACAAATAATCCAACATCCTGAAACTGTTCAGTGCCTGAGTGGTATTGGCCATACTGGTTCGATGCGATTCGTAGCCCACCTGTAAAGCTGATTCTCCCCAACCAAACAGATCGTAGTTTACGGCAACGGCACCCATTCGGGCCAGACCTGCACACCTTTTTTGAATCTGTTCATGATATCTTCCATCCGGGAAATGACCATTCGGACATAGAACGACCGGAATCTTTCCCTCTATTTTCGAAGGACGGTAAATGGAACCTGCCACATAAAAACCGGGCAATACTTCCAACCCGATATTTTGCACTGTATAACCATCCATTTTTCTTATATCCGAAAGTAGCGGCTTAGTAGCTGGTTTAGCCGGCATTTTATCCAGGCGGATTGCTTCCATGATACACTTTTTAAGCTCGTCACGACGCTTTTCCCATTCGCTTTTATTGCTGTAAAGCGAGGCCAGGTAATTCAGCGTTTCCCCGGCATCTTCCACCGAACGCTGATGATAACGATAACCCTGAATCTTGAATTTATTTGGAGCCCCATCGGGGATGAAAATCAAATCGAAAGGAGTCAATACATTGGTCAGTGTTTTTTCCACATCGGGACGAAACCGCCAGTTGGCATAGTCCAGTATCAAACCATCGATAGGATCGCCGGAAATACGCAATTTTACATCATAACTTTGTTCAATATCCTTTAGAACATCAGTTAAAGGACGGGCATATTTTGTATCGGAAGTTTGTGCCAGAACGAATAATACAAGCAAGTTCAGGGTGAAAAGTCCTATGATTTTTTTAGCAGACATAAAGCTTAATTTTCAGGCCATTGCTCATAAACGATTGGCAGGGATTTCAATTTTGCAGGATCGATTACAACGTGTTTGATCCGCTCGCGTCGCCAGGTATAAACCACATGCACCATTTCATCCGAAGTTTGAATAACAGCCGGATAGGAATACTGACTGATCTCTGAATCTTCGAGTACCAACGCGGCTTCCCAGTGCTTACCGTCTTCAGACACGGCAACATTCAAAGGAGTGCGATGTCCTTTGCTTGCACCTATCGGTGTTTTCACGTGATTATAAACCACCAGTTGCCGGCCGTCTTTAAGCGTCACAGCATCGGTTCCCGAGTTGTTGTTTGGCAGCCCGGAATCCTGAACCAGTGACCAACTTTTGCCATTGTCATCCGACCACGCTGAAGCCAGCACACTGTTTCGGCTGCGACAAAGCATTTGCAGTCGACCATCTTTATGAAAAAGAATACTCGGTTGAATAATGTTGTATATCTTAGGTTCATTGATGGCGTTGGTTTTCTCCCAGGTCTTTCCCCAATCCTTGGTCATTTCGAAATGAACACGCCAACCGTCTCCTTCCGTGCTGGTTGGGCACAGCAATGTCCCATCTTCAAGCAGAACCGGTTTATTTTTTACCGGACCAATAATTCCTTCCGGTAATTTTTCCGGATCCGACCAACTTACGCCACTGTCCGATGAACGCATCATCATTCCCCACCATGTCGATGGACTTGGTCCGATTTTGTAAAACAGCAACAAATCTCCATCCGGCACCTGAAACAAGACGGGATTCCAGGTCGGGTAACGCAAAGTATCATTCTGCACACCATTAGCCACTTCCACGGAGGGCATCCATTCGCCGTCTACATGTCGGCTCACCCAAATCCCTACGTTCGGATGTCGTTCATACTCGCCGCCAAACCAGGCAGCCACCAATCCATTAGGTGTTTCTGCAATGGTTGAAGCATGGCAAGATGGATAAGGCGCTTCGGTGTATATGAATTCTTCTACCAAAATGCCGCTTTTGAAATCGACTTGTTGCGAACATTGTGCAAACAATAATACAATCAGAATCAAACCTAAAATAGCTGTGTATTTTTTCATCAATCTAAATTTTCAAATGTTAGAGGTCGCAAATTATGCGTCCAATGTTTTCAGAATGTCCGGCTACTTTTCCATCTATCAATACAAATAGCCCTTTTCCAAGCTCGTATTTATCACCGTTTTTATCCCAGACAATGGTCACGGTTTTTCCGTGGTACAACACATTGTCAAGGCAGAACCAGTTCCATTTGTTTTCAGGGATCAGTGGATTTACTTCTACTTTCTCATCAGCACGCGGACGTAATCCAACCAGTCCGGTAATCAGTAAATCGTTAAACGTTGAGTGGTTGTAATACCGGCTTCGTTCCTGGTCGCCTTTCAGCCAGTAGCCGGTGGTTTCATCGAGGTACTCACCGATGTATGGGCGCCCGCGGTAATATTGTGATTCCACGTAAGTTTCCAACAGATCGAAATACACCGAATCGTTCACCACATTTTGATTATAGTTATTCAGCAGATTTGCCATTCCGGTAAGCGTTTGCGAGGTGGCAAAAGGCCACACAGCACCGTCCCATTCACATTTGCAGCAACCGTGCGTTCGGAATTCAGGGTGTCGTTGCTCAGCTGTCGTCAAACCAAACGGTGCCAGAAATCCTGCTGGATTTTTCACTTGCTCCCATGCCTTTTCGTAACCTTTTTCAGGCAGGTTAAAATACCATGGAATGTAACCAATGGCTTCCCTAACCTCAGCAAAACCACCCTCTTCTTTTACCGTTTCAAAAAAGTTGCTTTCAGGATTCCACAGGTTTTGTTCCACCAGTTGTTTCATCGTGTCGGCTTTAGCGGCATATAGTTTTTCCCATTCCGGTTTTCCGGCCAAAGCAGCCATTTTCGAGATTGCTACGGCATTTCCAAACATGTAGCTGTTTATGGTTGGTCGCTCGTTTTTCACGCGTCTTCCCCCCGATATCTGCTCTTCCATACCGTCTTTAACATCTTCTTGCCAGAACATTCCTCTCGGTTTTCTTCTTTCCTGTTCCCATTTTCTGTAATCGGCCTCCAAATCAGGAAGCAAATCAACTACAAAATCGGTGTCTCTGGTGAGCAGGTAATAATTGTAAACAGCATCGGGTGTCCAGCTGCTGAACTTGTGTAATTTGTTCATCGGTCCCCCTTCATTTCCTCGATACCAAACTTTCAAATTCTGCTTTACGTACTCAGGATTGTGGAGCCAGCGCGATTCGTAAGTATGATGGCCAATAGCACAGGCAATCAGATTGTATTTATCGGAATAGCTTCTTTCAACCAAAAATTCGGTCATTGCTAGGCCGACAGGCGTTTCTTTAATGTGTTTTCGCAAATTCCACCAGCGATAGTAAAACAGCTCTTCGAAATTTTCCTGCGGACATTCAAACAGCGGAATATTTTTTTTCATCCATTTCCACGACTCCGAGTTCGGGATCATCTGAATGATATTCTCATCTTCCATTCCGTTGAAATAGTCGACGTAATGTTTGTAGTCATCCGCTTTTAGAATTGCAGCACTTTCAGCATTCTGTGTTTTCAAACTTTTGATGTAGAAAGCAGCTTCAGAAAGCGGCTTCCCGTTTTGTTTCACGTCATAATCCTGATCGGTTGGTGTATCAGCATTAGGGAAACGACGCACATCGCCGGTTCTGAAAACAATTTTGTTTAACTCATGAACAGGCGCAAAAAACAAGCGTCGAAGCACTTGTTCTCCGTTAATATAAACATTATAAAAACGATCTTCCGTGGTTGCCACAATGCGGATTATGTATTCTTTGCCTGCTTCGTATTCCCGCAGGTTGTTCACCCGGTAACCGGCCTTGTATTTTAAATAGCCGTCGTTGTCAAATGTTAGGCGAATGGCAGGAGTGTTTTTAGCATCCTGCAATTCTATGTCAAGTTTCCCCGTATTGTTTTGCCCGGTTTTTATGGTGAATTCAACATCTGCTTGCTTGGTAGATGGAAATAAACGGGTAGCTTTGGCGAAGTCGAATTCATCTTTGTCTTTTAAGGAAAGAACACGTTCGTCGATTATTTTTTCTATTTTCACTGGAGCCCACACCGGACTGTAAATGTTCCAACGGTCGAGTTCAGTTCCTTCCTTAATTTCAGAAAAAACTTCGTTCACCTCCTGCGCTTCACGATCGAGTACCGGCACTTTTATCCGCGAAATCCACATGTCTTCCTTGTTCATGCTATAGGCCACCCAGGCATTTCCGTCGGGCGGAGTTCCATTTCCTTCCTGGATTCCACGAACATATTGCGGGCCATACGATTTATAGTTTCCGCCATAACGCATGGTAGAAATTTCGCCATTCACCAAAAGTAATTTATCGTATTCGAAGCCATCATTACTTACCGAAAGTGCCAATGGCCAGCGAAATTCTGAAGGATTGTACACGGTGAGGTATTTACCATCCGAAGTACGTTGTCCCCAGATTTTGGCATTGGCATTTACAAAACCGGGAGCCCGCAGCGGCACCGTCCATGTTTTTCCTTCATCAGTACTGGTGGCAGTAAGAGCATGTTTCCAAAGTCCTACAACTGTTCCATCAGGAACGTGGTAAAAATTGAATGCCTTGTATTCTTTCTGAATCGGGATCAATGGATCGTCGCGGTCGGCTTCTTCCACCCACTGTTGCATTTGCAGCGGATCGGCGAGCATCTCGTCGCAGGCGTCAACAAAACCTTTGTCGTCGCAACTTTTGTAAAAGGGAAAATCTGTGTTTTCTTCGCTCCATCCGTGATTGTATCGGATAAAATATATGGGACCAAAACTGCCGTCTTCATTTATCTCGCGAACAGCGCGGCCAATGCCGTTGCCGTCGTTGGGGCTGTCTTTTTCATTCAGCGAAATTCCATAGAAAGCCAACGTCAGCAGGCGATTATCGGAAGAAACAAAAAAGCCCATCCGCTGGTGCATCACAGCAACCAGGTTTTTGGCTCTGCCTTCCACGCCTTCTTTTGTAAATCCGTTTGGCACTTTGTATTCAGGGAAAAGCGTTACTGGTTTCGTCCAGTTGTAGCCATCTTTTGAAGTCTGCAACATAGTGCGACCGGGTGGAATGTGCTCGCCCACCGGATCGTTCAGGTAATGATAGTAAAAAGTGTTGTTCCAGTAGGCCAGGTTAGGTGCGTGGTTGTATGTCCAGCCCAAATCGTCGGCGTACTGTGGTTGCTCGCGATTGGCGCGCATTACCTGAATATTGTGCACACCAAGTGCCGGACTCAATTGTCCGTGGTGGTAATCGATGTTCACCAAAGTTTCGCCAACGTAATGCACCGTATCCTGCGCATTCGCTCCGAATACGCTTACCGTTAAAAATATAAGAATGCTATTTCGAATCCACTTACTCATTTCCTTCTTCCTTTTTCTCTTCTGATATTTTGATCAGATTATTCAAAATCTTTTCATCGGCCTGAAAAACCGTTCCGTGTTTGTGTCCTTCAGGGAAACTTACTTCATCCGAAATGTCGGTAAAAATTTCAAAATCGGTGGTAAGTTGAGTTGAATAGGTCTTATCGCGATACGAATCGTAGTAAATCAGATATTTATCGCCCAAACGCAAGACTGTTGGCCCTTCCGTAAAGTTATCGGTGAATGGCTCCGAGATATTTTTCCAGGGACCAAGCGGAGTATTTCCAAAAGCCACTTTAATATTTCGTTCCGGGCGGGTATTATCTTTCAAAACCAGGACATAATCTCCTTTGCCACGCTTTACGATCACGCAATCGATCACACTGAAACCCGGATCGAGGTACAACTTTGTGTCCGAAAATGCCTTAAAATCTTTAGTGATTGTGTAGTACATCCGATGATTGTTGCGCTCTTCCTCCTGTCCTTTCTCGAATTTGAACGGAATTGTTGAGGCCCAGATAATGATGTATTCATCCTTTTCGTCGTCGTAAAAAAGTTCGGGTGCCCACACATTCACCGTTGATGTATCGTAGGCCATCACCGGAATAAATTGCTCTTCTGACCAATTCACGAGGTCTTTTGAGCTCGCATAACCAAAACCCAGATCACCTCTCCATGAGGAAGTCCAGACCATATGAAAAGTTCCATCGGGACCTTTTACCACCGATGGATCGCGCATTACTTTTTGTTGTCCAACTTCGGGAGCCAACCATGCGCCGCCAAGATCGTTCCAGGTGTAACCATCGTAACTGTAAGCCAGGTACAAACCTTTGTCGGCCGGTTCGCGGAAAGTGCTGAACAGGTATACCTGTTTTTCATTTTTACATCCGAAAAACAAAATGATCAACACAAGCGGAATAATATTTCTTAGAATTCTCATTATTCAACAGAATTTAAAACCAGTACCCAATCATTTCCATCTACCACTTCACCCGGAGGATCGAAAAGATGTTCTCCCGTATTTTCAAAAGAACCGATCGTTGTTAATTCGCCGTTTCGTGGATTGAACCACCAGGCATTTACTCTTTCACCGGCAATTTTGCCCATAGCAATGTCCAAGTTTCTTCCATTGTAAGTGTAGATCATTGCATAATTTTCGCCTCGTGTTGCCGCCAGATAATCGTATTTTTCTCCCTGTACGCCGGCAATTAAACTCTGATCAGGTACCCGTTCGAAATAAGGTTTTGAGAGCATCAGCGTTTTCAGGTACTGCATCTGTCCGGCTCCGGGCATATCAATAGCTTCGGTCCAGTATTCACGCGCTCCGTAAGCCGGTGTTTCGTCGCTTGGTTTGTAAAACTGCATTACGGCACTGTTTCCGTAAGTAAAACCAAATCCACCTGCAAATACCGACCAGTAAGCATAGCGGCGCAAGTCGGCGTCGTTCCAAAATGGCTCGGCCGGATCGTGTAATCCCTGCGGAATACCTTCGTAAGATGGTTCTCCATCAATCGTTGGTTTTGGCGGAACCATGGCATAATTGTCGCGAACGTATTTGTAATTATCCTGTCCGTAAGCTTTTTCAGTATCATCCTGATCGTAACGGCGATGTCCGCTCTGGAACATGTTAAAATCGAGCCAGTCGGCATTATGAAACCACAGCGACGACTGCGTTCTCCCAAAAGGATGGAAAGTTTCCAAATGATTAGGAGCGTATTTATGAATGTTCTCCCCGATAATATTCCAGGTAGAAGTAGAATCATTTCCGTGTGTATCGCCACCGTTCAGCCAGATGATGTTCGATTTACCGGCATATCGCTTGGCCAGCCATGTGGAATAAACATCAGCCTGTTCGCGGCTTACTCCACCTTCTTTTACATTGGTTCCCCAAACCGGTACCAGTGCCATGTACAGTCCCTTTTTTTCTGCCAGATTGATAACATAGTCCATATTATCCCAAAAATCGTAAGCTTCAGGATCGTTGAAATCACTTCCAGGCGTAGTGTTAGGTTGTGCCACATTCCCGTTTACCAATGCCGAATCGCCGTAAATATTACAAACACTTATGCTGTGAACGACCATCACCTGAATTACATTAAAACCTTTTTCCACACGATTGTCAAGGTACTTTTCCGCTTCCTCGCGAGTAAGTTTCGAGAACAGTAGCCAGCCTGTATCGCCCAGCCAAAAGAAGGGATCGCCATCTTCGGTTTCGAGAAAACGGCCATTTTCCGATACTTTCAACAAGGGTAAACCTGCCGGTTCTTCATGCTGTTTCTTTTCTGTTGGCGTACATGCAAAAACAATTATCAATCCCAGTATTGCCAGAACTTGTTTCATGTCTATTTCTTTTGAATCCAGATTATTTGTTTTTTATTTTCGGGTAATTCGATCTGTTGTTTCGAACCTCCTTTTAGTTCTTGTGTTTGTCCAAGTTCATTACCATTTTCAGGCTGAACAAAACGAACGGTATATTTTCCTTTGAAATCACTTAGGTCAACCGAAACATTCTCCCCAGCCTTACTGTAGAGAATCATTCCCATTTCATGATTTTGCAGTCCATAGCTATATTCATTTCCAGTGTCGAACGGAAGCATGGTTACTGCGGCTTCTAACAGTTCCTTATTTGTTTGTGGCGACAAGACCGGCATCGACCCGCCTCCCATCAAAATTGCCCAGCCAAAATCGGTGTAATTTCCTTCGGAGTAAATGACTGCTTTTTCAGGAAATTTCGTCCGGTATTCGGCAACGGCACGATAAACACTTTCAAATGACCGTTTCCCCGGTTTTACCTGTCGGGCATGTTGACGGGGTGCGAGATTTGCCCCACCCGGCGGTGCATACACTGTTCCATCGGGCCGATAAGCCCAGTAACGGATGTCGATAATATCGATAAGTTTTGAACGTACCGGATCGGCCAAAATAGCATCCTGAACATCTTTTGTAGTGCTCAAAGCTATCAACTGCTGCTCACCTGTTTCCTTTTCCCATTCGGCAATTACGTCGAGCCAGAATTCAACAAAATGTAGCGGGCCGGTAAATTCGGCACTGATGCTCTGGATAACATTCGACTGTCCTTTAAAATTGTCGAGACACTGGCGAATAAACTGCCGGTGCAATTCGCGGCGAACCGGATAATTGATATCGTAGAATTGTTCGGCCAGGTAAATTCGTTTGTCTCCAGCATATGGCGGCGGTTCGGGGAAACCGGTGTTGTTGATGTTGTTGGCAGGACGCCAGGGTGAGTCAGCCCAGTGTGCTCCTGCTTCCAAAATATTGTGCTGAAAATAATTCTGATGGATCAACATTTTTCCTTGTTGTGCCGCCAGATCGGCAAACTGCCGCAATCGGCCCCAATAAAACGGATCGGGTTTGGTCAGGTCGTATTTGCTGAGTCGATCCCAGGCTTCTCCCTGTCCGCTGCGCGAAAATGGTTGCTCGTAAAACGGTGCCCAAACTTCTCCGTCGAGGCGTTTTACGCGTTCATGATCATCGCGTCGGCGATCGTACCACAAGCCGTAATTATGATCGACAGCCACCACTCCAAACTGATCCAAGGTATCAACCACCTGTTGGAGATCATCGGTGTAACCAAGGCCAACTCTGCCGGGGACAAACCGCGTGATCGCCGGTTGAGATTTTGGAACCTCGTAAGGTCGTGCATCGCCGCGCCACCACGGTACATTCAATCTTCTTCCGAATACAACATGGTTATTGTATGTCAACCAGCCATTTTTAAAAATTATAGGATTGCCCGGAAGTGATTTCTCCATCGTTATTGAAGCGATAGTTTTCACTTTTACGGCACCAACCATTTCAAGCGAGATCGGATTTCTCTTTGCAGCACTCAAAATATAATCTTTTAACTGAACCGGAGGTGCTGTTGATTGAGCAGTGAAAACAGTTGCCTGTTCAATGGTAGGACTTGAGGTTGATTCACCCTCAAAAGGTAGTACCTCCTCGTGAAATTCTTTTAAATTCTTTTTTTGTCGGGCTGCAAGTTGTGCAAAAAACAAACTGCGCGGATTGATGTGGCTGTTGGCTTCGTACCACAGTCCGTTGCCGGCAAATTGCGACCACGCACCATAAGCCCAATTTTGAGCAGTTGGTGGAGCAAAACATTCGATGCGGGCAGCCGAACACTGCCAAAACATGGAATTGGCTGCCGACCAGCCAACACCGTGATCATCCTGACCACGATTTTTAAAACTTAGCGTTTGTCCGTCGATGCTCACGATGTCGAACAGCGTTCCTGACGCCCAGCTATCTAGTCCGCCGCTTAAACCGTACGGATTCATGGCCTCGCATTGAACAAATGCATTTGGACCTGCAGCCATAAAACCGGTGGTAAAATCGTGCCGGCCATTTTCGGAATAACAACGCAGGAAAAGCGTTTGCTGTCCCATTGTAAAGAAAGTATTTCGGCGCCAGCCTGCAATCTCAGAAACCGGTTCGGTAGCAATACAATCTTCCACCGTAATTTTCCCGGCTGTTTCGTAAAGTGCCACTGCCGAACCCGCAAAATGTTTAAACTGAACCTGTCGCACCCATGCATTTTCAACGTTTTCCATGGTTACTGCAAACCAGCAATGGTTTTCATCCTTCAGATTTTCGGCATTGAATTCCGATTCAAGTGATAAGTTTTCAATACCAATGTTGGAAATTCTTCCAAGCCACGAAAATGCGTGGACTTCTCCCCCACCAAATTTCTTATCGATGGCTGTAGTCAGTGGGGCATCAATAATTAGCTTATTTCCCTGTATATTCTCAATGGTACGCTCCCAGCGAACTACACGCTGACCGGGTTTCCAGCCTAACCAACCGGTTTCGCCACCATAATCTTTCATCCCCAATTCGTCGATCCATTCCTGGGTACAAGGCCGCTCAATGATTATATTCTGTCCTGCTTTAAATGCTGAAACATTTTCGACCGAAATTTCGGTTGAACCAACAGGAATATAATCAGCAACTATTGCAACCGTATTTTCAAGTTGAATATTGTTTTGTCCGGCCACGCGCAATAAGGTTGACCGATCGGTGCCAGTGGCTTTTATAACCGTTTCAGCACCACTACCCCGAATTACAATTCCTGAAGTGGTGAGCGTAAAACGACCGCTGACTTTAAAGGTGCCTTTTTCCAAAAGTATGGCACCACGAAAACCGTTCTTATCAAGCGGCAAAGCTGAAACATAATCGATAGCTTTTTGGAGATCGGAAGTTACATCGCCGGAAGTTGCCGGAATTACAACTTTGACCGGAACTGTTGGAATGGCCTCGTTAGAAGCACGGTAACCGCACCAGGAATAATCAGGAATTTGATTGCCCAGACTGTCGGCACGGTATGCAAGTTGTCCTTTTTCCCAGCGCAATAATGGAAGTTGTGCTTCTTGTGCATTCGATAAAAAGGAAACAAACATAATAAAAGCGAGCAACACATGAATCATGTGCTGCCGCTTTACTTTACCTTCTTTATAAATGTGACCTGTCACTTTTTCTCTTCTTTCAAACGTTCTTCCCAGGCTTTTCGCTCGGCCTGTAAATCGTAACCTCTTGCCGAGAGGTAGTTGTTAATTCGTCCTTTGTATTTACCAAACCACCCGTGTTTTTCTTTCGAAGAACCACCGTCGATGGCATGTTCGCGGGCTTCGGTGAGCCAGACTTTTATCTGCGCTTTCTCCTCATCCGTTAAAGTGGGAATCATATCCAATGTGGCTGCGTAAGTTACATTTAAAACGTTGTAGGTCAATCCGTCTTTTACCTGATCAATCTGCTCTTCGGAAATAAGATTTTTAAGTTGCGAACAAAATGAAAAATGATGATCTCTGATTTTGAGCTCCTGCTCAGCTTTCCGAAGATCGATTTTTGCGTCGCGCAATTCTTTTTGATCGGCGTATTCTTCGCGGATTTTAGCAACATCGGCATTCCGTGCTTCTTCAGCATCATTCAGAAAACGATAGTGTTCAACAATGATATCGCGCACCTGGATTTTAACAGCCTGATCTGCAAACTCCATTCCGTCGACGATTTTGTCGGCACGACCAGTGATCACCTTGGTATACTCATCCTGCGGTGATTCAACTTCTTGTTGTGCTGAAAGGGAAAAACTTGTCAGCAGAATTCCTAAAAACAGTATTGTATGTTTAATCTTCATATTCAAATCCTCCTTGCCTCAATACCAAGTCTAACAATCTCGTGTCAATCTATCGAACTCCTCCCTTTTTGGCCAAAGTATCCGTATTGTTTTTCAAATCGGTCCAGTCCACTTTTTTAGTAGGATCAATACCATTGATGTATTTTTCGATGTTGGTGTATCCGTCACCACTAAGGTCGCCATTGGCATCGGAAGCATCGTTTGGATTCAGCCCATATTTCTTTTCCCACTCATCGGGCATTCCGTCCTTATCGATATCAATATAAGGAGTTCCCTTGTATTCAGGATAACCACCAACCTGACGGATATCGGTGATGATACCATTTTTGTAGGAATCTTCGGGTAATCTTCTATACTTGAATTTTGGAACATCCGAGAGATCTACATTTTCAACGTATTCTGGTTTTCCGGTTTTAACCACACGGGTAATTCGCTGATCGACAGCATCGCGTTGCGGAAATGTTGCTCCTGCATTTTTCAGCACAAAATCGAAAGCATCCTTTGCAGAAGTAATGGTCATGTAAGGCATTGGGTGTGGTTTATCCCACTTGATATAAGGAGTAAACTCACCGGCATCTTCCATGTCTTCAATCTGAACACCGCCATCCCAATTGTTTTTGGTCACTTTTTCGTTGCCTTCAACTACGTTTCCGTTCACATAAACCAAACCGTACACTTTGCGGCCGTTCATTGTAAAACGCGATTCAGGTTTCAGTATTCGATGTCCCACCGGACTGTCTTTCGGTGTAAGCGGGCCAGGTTTATAATAATTGTTTATGATGTTGTAACGCGCAGTCTGATCGCCACCGTCAACCGAGCGGTGTACCCAGTTAAACATTACGTTATTGGCAAAATTGAAAACGCCGTTCCAGCCAATAGAAGGATTTCGTCCGGTATTATTGGCCCACAGGTTACGCATAAACGAACAGTTTTCGCCACCGATGGTACTTCCGAAAGCGTGGTTCCAGGTATCAAGACCTTCCGAAAAAATTGAATTCTGAATGGTAATATTTACGGTACCCAGTTTTTCTTCTGGTTTTCGCGGATCGGTTAAATACATATGACGATAGATCGACATGTTTTCATCGAGTCCCCAGCTGGCTGAAATGTGATCGAGCATGATATTACCGATTGGGTTGCCACCAATTGCATCGTCGCGACGGCCTACCCAGGTTTCCCCTCTACGGAAACGCATATGGCGAATAATTACATCGTGGGTGTTGATCCAAACAGTTTCGCCGGCAATACAGACACCGTTTCCTGGTGCAGTTTGCCCTGCAATGGTTACGTATGGTGCACGTATAATCAGCGGCGATTTCAGACGAATAATACCTGAAACATTGAAAACAATGATTCTGGAACCTCCTGTTTCGCAGGCTTCGCGAAAACTTCCGGGGCCGTCATCATTAAGATTGGTAACGGTAATTACCTGTCCGCCACGACCACCAAAGGTATACATACCTCCGCCTTCAGCTCCGGGGAAAGCCGGAATACTGGCCTGAGGTAAATCAGTCGGACGTTTGGCCCATGGCACATAAGGTTTGCCCTCGGCGGCTTCCTTTTCGATGGCCGGAATCGCTTTTTCCCACATCATGTTGGAATGTGCCTCCGCTTTTTGCATCAATTCGGCTTCTGCGTGTTTCACCGAATCCGGAATGTTCGGATACTGTGCAAATGTTACTTGTGTTGTTAAACTTACGATTGCGATTGTTGCAATTAATCTTAATACCTTCATAATACTATCTTCTTCTCTATTAAGCCAAATATCTCTGTTCTCACTAAATTTGTTTCCTCAACTGTGTTCAATCTGAATCAAGCCAGATCAAATTTTTTAACTCTAATTACTTTCTTATCAGTTTCCGAATGTATTCCTGTTTATTGGTTGTTTTCGCTTTTAAAACATACATCCCGGCAGGAATAGCTTGTACATTAATCTCAGTAATACCGCTGCTTTGGTCAACCAACTTTATCAAGCTGCCATTCAAAGCGTAAATCTCGATCTTTTGAATGATTTTGTCAGAGCTCAATTGAATGACGTCCGCCGCGGGATTGGGGAAGATTATTAAGCCTGAATTTTCATAAATATCATTTATCTCGACTGTCAAGGTCAGACCATTCAAATAATTCTCCAGATTACTATATCCGTTCTCGGCAATTAACCTTCCATCCGTAATGTCTTCAGGATTTAGTCCATTTTCCATTTCCCATATATCCGGCATTCCATCGTGATCGGTATCTACAGGAGCATCGGATGATTCGGAATAGACATCCCAGGCACTTACCGAGTCTTGCTGATCTTCAGGTACCAGATTTGCTTGTGTATCGATTATGCCCGATGAAGTACCTTTTTTAGGTGTGATCTGATTATCGTCAGTGATGTGTTTATACCTCACCACCGGAATTTCGCCTTTTAATTCGGCAATAACCCGGGCATCGATGGTATCGCGCTGAGGAAGAATGGCACCAACCGATTTCAACACCGATTCCAGTGCATTTTCGGCTGATTCGGTGTACGCCTCATAATCTTCCAACACGCCATCGGATTTTACGAATTCAAATTCGCTGTGTATACTGTCTTTTCCTCCCGGAATGTTTGAGCCATCAACACCAAGCCAGTTATCACTTGTCATATTGCTGTTTCCTTCCATCACGTTTCCGTTGAAATACCAGGCTGCATAACCATCCACCTGCGTGGCGGAACGTTTATAAGAAGGGCGAGCAAAAATTGGTGACGAAGGTGTAGCCGGTCCGGGAATGAAGTAGTTGTTCACTACATTGGTATGGCAAAATCCCTGACCGTTTGTTTCCTCCCATTCGCCGCCATAAAAAGCGCCCGTACTGCCCCAGTTGTAATTCACATTGTTGCGGTAATCTACCAGTGCTTCTATATCGTTTTTATTTGAACCATTGATGCGTGGCATGCGTGAATTATGATGTGCTAACAGGTTATGATGATAACTGGCATATTCTCCTCCCCACTGTGTGGCATAACCCCGTTCTCCCTTTTTATGGACGGAATTGTAAAGCGATTCGCTGATGATACACCACTGAACACTTGTGTTTTTATTACTCGAAAAGTGCGTAGTTTCTTCAATTGCCCAACTCATTGAGCAATGATCAATAATGAAATTTTCACCGTTTTCGATTCTGAAAGCAGATGTTTCTTCTCCCAGTTCGTCGCCAGGGCGAAAACGCATATATCGGACAATTACATTTTTTGAGCCCGAAAAATTAACCGTCGCTCCACGTATACAAATCCCATCGCTCGGAGCTGTTTGTCCCGCAATGGTCATATTGTTTCGTTGTACGCGTAATTCTCCTTTCAAATTGATAACACCCCCAACCCGAAATACAATTGTAAGCGGCATTGGAGTTTCAATTGGCCCCAATATCGGATTCTGCACTATTTCTATTGCCTGTTTAAAAGCCCACCTTAAACTTCCTTCCGGTGGATTAGTGAGATCATCCTCAAGATTGGTTACTTCAACAACGCGGCCGGTGGAGCCATTTCCACGGCCTCCGGATGCAAAACGTCCATATCCTTCGGCGCCCGGGAAAGCGACTTGCTGAGCCGAAGTAAACAAGACGGTAACCAATAATAAACTTGCTCCCAAAAACCGATACATCCAATTCATTGCTTTACTATCTTTTAAATAAATATTTATTCAGCCAGCGGATCAAATGTACCGTTCAGCCATCCTGCTGTCTGTTCTACGGCAGGACTTTTTTCTATCATGGATGTCGGTATGGCAAAAAAGTCGTAGAGTTCCAGGTAATTTATGGTTTGATTGCTTCCCAAGTAAACGTCAAGCACTTTCTCGGTTTGTGAAAAATACTTACCCGAACTTTCAATATCATCCAGATTGAGATCACCTTTGGCCAATGCCTCATCAATACGTAACTGTCCGTAATAAGGCGACGATTCGTCGGTTATTTCACGACCCCAGGCACCAATGGTACGATAGGTAAATCCCGTTCTCATTGTACCGTTAAGCTTTTTCACATACTCGCCAAGGTCCTCACGGAACATCAATCTACGGCGAATATCCCAGTAGCGTTTATTTTCGAAAGCAAATTCCACTTGTCTTTCTATCATAATAATTTGCCTTAGCACCTCTTTTGAAACTGAATTATCGATACCGTAACTTCCGTCAGCGGCTTCGATGCCAGCGCGCTCTCGAATAGCTCTTACTTTTTCGAGCGCCTCGGCTGTTTTTCCCAATTCGTTGGCACATTCGGCAAAATTCAGTAACACTTCGGCATATCTCAGTTCAATCCAGGATGTGCTGGTCTGATTGATATCTTCGCGAGCGATTGTTGGATCAGTCGCCTTCTTATTGTAAAAGCCCGAACTTGGTACACGGTTTAGTTCTTTGGTGTTTCTGAATGTCCATACATTTACCTGGTCGCGGCCACTCATTTCCCATTGGTCTCCATTATAAGCGATGGTAGCATATAAGCGTGGATCACGATTTTGCCAGAAATATGTCGAATCGTATCCTGAACCTTCTTCGTGGGTGAGTTTACCGTTCGCCATCGGGAAAGCTTCAATCAACTGCCAGGTTGGGGTGTATCCGCCATTTCCACCACCTGAAGGAGGACGCACACTGTTTTCCCACCCTTGCGTGTAAGCCGTTCCTGCACTCAAACTAAAACGACGGTAAATAATCGCCTCAGGATTTGAGGTAACATCAGAAGTAAAAATTCCGGAATAATCGGGGTACAATGCACCTGGAATATTCTGTTGAGCTAAAATACTCAGAGCCTCCAGGTTGGCATTATAAGCTCTTTGCCAGCGACTCTGAACGTTATTTCTATTGAATAACGGACTTGCCCAGTTCAGCAGAATCCGGCCTTTAAAGGCTGCAGCTGCACCACGGGTAATCCGGCCTTTATCGTTATCGAAAGTCCAGTCGGTGGGCAACAAAGTTATTGCTTCGTCTAAATCAGCAACAATAGCATCAATTGAAGCAGCAGTTGTGCTCCTTGCTACGTTCAAATCCTCGGTATAAGGATCCTGAACTGTATTAATAATTGGAATGCCGCCATATAAACGTACCATTTCCCAGTTTCGCCATGCTCTGAAAAACAAAGCCTGACCGCGAAGAGGTGCTTTCACCTCAGTACTGAGGTTCGATCCATCCAAACCTTCTAGTGCAATATTGATTCTGCGAATCAGCGCATATTTATCTTTGTGCATTACGGTAACTGAGTTGATATCACTTGGAGTTTTGAATCCGTATAACAAGTCACCATATTGAAGATCAGCTGAATAGGTTTCGTCGCTTAATTGACTGTTGGTGCCAAAATAAGTTTTTGGCATGTTATCGTTATACAAGTTATTAACGTACAATGTTGCCTGATCCTCGTCGTTCCAAATCTCCTCGCTTAGAACGTTAAGGTCTCTTTTATCTAACACATCCTGACATGACGGAAATACCAGCATTAAAACCAGAATAACTAAAGCCAAAGGAAGTGAATTCGTATGTTGTATTTTGATTTTCATCTTTTTCAATTTTAAAATGTTCTTTAATTACTTTCCTTTTACTTTCTATATTTTAAAGCTTAAGCCAAAACTAAAAGTTTTAAGCAGAGGATAGGTGTTGTACCTTGCGATCGCATCTTCCTTATAATCAAACGTCTGAATGGGTGACCATAAGTTGGTTCCTACAAAGTAGACGCGCAATTCGGGAACACCCCATTTTTTCGACAGTTCTTTTGGAATGCTGTAAGAAATGTTCAAGGTCCTCAACCTTAACTGGTAAACATCTTTCATCCAGAAAGTTGACACCCATTGGTCGGAACTTGCATAATATGGACTTGGGTAAGCTGCATTGGGAGTTTCCGGAGTCCAAAAATCGCTCCAGAAAGCCGGCGAGTTTTCACTGGTTGTAGGTACTGTCCTTGCCAGTTTATCGACGGCCTGGTTGCGAATACCGTATTCCATGGTCCACAGCGTTGTAATTTTCAGATCTTTCCATCCTCCACCAATATTGATGCTGGTTGGCAGCATGTGTTTCCAGCTTAATTCATCGCCCACACGTTCAACATATTTTTTGTCGTATTCGTTAATTACACCATCTGGTTCGAAAACGGTTCTTGGCTCACCGGCGCCGGTGTTACCCGGACGACCAATATCTTCAAAAATCAGGGCTCCCAAACTTACAGGTCGACCCTCAATCATGTAATCGTGACCCCACAATTGCTGCCATTGTGCATTTAAAGCATCAAGTTGTTCCTGGGTGCGAATGATTCCGTTAGAAATAAATCCTTCTTCACGTCCAGCCGCCATTGTACTTTGACCGATCGGATACCTGAAATCATCGGGAATATACTCAGTTGGACGTTCGATAATACGGTTTGTACCATAGTTGAAAATTCCGGTTATATCAAAATAAATGTCATCTGTAATCCTTCCGTGGTAATTGATCGACATGTCGTACCCCCAGGCTTCGAGACGGCCAAGGTTTTCCCCCGGCATCACACCTAATCCGGCAGTCTCGGGGAATTCTACCGTACGTTTGTCAAGGATATCGTACTGATAAGTATAGTAGGCATCGAATGAGAGTCCTAGCTTATTGTTAAAGAATTTCATGTCGAGCCCAAGGTTGTGCATCAATGATTTCTCCCAACTTACACCGGAACTTACCACATCGGTTTTTCCTCCAATGCCAATACCTCCAACCGGTGAATCACCTCCGAACAGGTAACGATCGTTGCTGGTTTTCAATGCATATTGCAATTCATATTCGTACGGAGAAACCGAAGCATAGCCAGTCAAACCTATGGAGAATCTTAATTTCATAAAGTTGATGGCACTAACATTATCTTTCATAAAATTTTCTTCAGAGATCACCCAACCCACTGATCCGGACGGGAAAATTCCTTCCCTTTCTCCGGGCGCAAATTTGGTTGTGGTTTCGTAACGCGTGGCTGATTCGAACAGGTATTTGTTAGCGTACGAATAATTCAAACGAAATACAGCTCCAATATCTCCACTTTCGTACATTCCACCACTAGTAGTTTTGGTTTGAAAAGCATTTTGATTTTCCAGACCAAAGACTTCAATATTTTCACCAACTGCCCTAAAATCGTTTGACCTGCCTTCAGACTGCTCGTACGTAAAAAATGCAGCCACATCGTGCTTTCCAAAAGTACGGGTATAATTTAAGCTGGCATTCAACTGGTAATTTTCGTTGTATCCGTATGTTTCCGATATCCGGTTATTGTTTTGTATGGTAACTACCTCTTCAATTTCATTACTCAATATATATTTATACCCGTTTCCAAGTGGTTTGAATTGATAAAGTGTATAGGGAACGAGGTAATCTTTTGCATAACTGTGTCCCTCTCTTCGGCTATACCTAACTGAAGCTCTTAAGCCTTTTACCCTTTCGAAATCGTACGATAAATTTAAATTAAGTGTATGTCCTTTATCAACTGACTGTTTGTAACTGTTGGTCTCAAACAAGTACAGAGGATTAAAGTCAAGGTTGTTAGAAACCGGGTAACCGTCGATGTACGCCGGAGTCCATTTTGGTGCCTGCAACAACTGCTGAAACAGGTCTTCGAGGGTATTTGACCCAACACCGGAAATGTACGGACGCTTGAAATCGCGGCTATCGATTGAAATAGTTGCCGAAGCCTTTAATTGATCGGTAATATTGGCGTCAATTCCAAGACGATAAGAAAATTTACCAACTCCCATTTCGGGAAAGTTACCTTCGGTGTACATGTAGGTACCTCCGGCAAAATATTTTACAGCTTTGCTACCCCCTGAAATATTAACGGTATGACGTGTAACCATGGATTTTTGCCAGGCTTCATCCAACCACTGAAAATTCTGATTCTTCATATCAGCCATTTCCGCAGAACTGATTAGTGCTGTAGTATCGTCGCGATAGCGTGCATTGATCATACGCGCGTGATCGTAAGCACTTAACATTTCGGTTTGAGTGGTTGCATCGCTGACTCCCACACTCCCTGAATAACTTACACGAAGTTTACCTTCTTTTCCACGCTTTGTTTTAACAAGGATTACACCATTGGCTCCTTTACTACCATAGACCGAGGCCGAAGCATCTTTCAGCACCGAATAACTTTCAATCTCAGAAGGGTCTAGAATATCAAATTCTTCCTGTGAAACCTCGAAACCGTCAACGATATATAGCGGAGAAGGATCTTTTGCTCCTTCTCCCGAGTTACCAAAAGTTGTCTCAGTTCGAATGGTTACCCTTGTTGAAGCACCCGGGTTACCAGTTGGTTGCGCTGGAGAAACAGATACACCTGCCATTCGTCCTTCTAAAAGGTTGGTCATACTCACAGCAGGAATATCCTCGATTTCATCAGCAGAAATACTGGAGATAGATCCTAACAGGTTGGCCCGTTTAACTTCGCCATACCCCACTACAACAACTTCATCGAGGTCAGTTGTTGCCTCTTCCAGCGCAATATCTATTGAGGTTCGCCCTTTTACAGGTACAAACTGCTGAACGAAACCAATAAAGGAAACCTGCAAGGTATCGGTTGAAGCAACCGACAAAGTGTAGTTTCCATCAATATCGCTTACTGTTCCTTTTAGCGTGTTTTTTACAATGATGTTTACACCCACCATTGGTTCGCCATTATTGTCGGTAACCTTACCGCTAACCATAATTTGGTTCTGCCCGAACGCCACTGAAACGGCAAACAACTGCACAATAAAAGCTATCAGGACAATGACCCTTTGGGGAATTGTTCCCGAAATTTGTTTCGTGATTTGATTCGTTCTGTTTTTACTCATTGCCTATAGATTTATCATGTTATTGGTTTATATCAATCAGCAATATTTATAGCTGATTAGTGTACGATAACTTTTGCAGTTCTGATTAATTTTTCGGTCTGGGCTTTTACCAAATAAATTCCGTTTGGCATGTCGTTCATCGAAACTGTGTTGGTGAAATTAGCTTGGCGTACCAGGGCTCCTGAAATATTGTATACTGCTACTTTTGCCTGTTCGGAAATATGAATAGTTTTATTTGCCGTGTAAATTTTCAATTCATCCTGTTCGATAATGTTCGCTGAAGTAGGCAAATCGGCATAAACTTTCAAATCGTGAATACGGGCAGTTTGAATGGTTCCACTTAAACCTTCCAGGGGCCTGGCATCAATAAAACGCAGCATTACATTCTCTGCAAGAATAAGTTCTTCCCAAGTCATCCCATTAGCTGAAGGCTGGCAATTGAAGGTATTGTATGTTTTTGGTGCCGGATCTCCCATTGAAAAATCTTTGGTAAAACTGTAGCCCCATAAATTTCCAGCTGGTTGGTATCGCAAGGTATCCCATGTTGTCCCGTCATCAAAACTAATTTCACACATTACTCCACGTTTATTTCCTCCGGTACTTGAATGGGTCCACTGAATACCTTCCACAAATTCCAGTTGACGTAAATCCACAATGAAATATCCTTCGGCAGTAGGTACCTCGGAGTAAACTGTATCGAAACGGCTTATTTCAACAAAACCGTTACTAACATTTAGAGTTTGCGAACCACCTGTTTCAGGTACTGCAGAAACTGTCCATTCGGGTGCAAAAGCGCATTGACGAAATGTGTAGCTTATCTTCCCTGAAGCAGATCCTAATATGGGGACTTCTGAAGTTGTATCTTTATACCCATAAATTACAGTCTCACCATCAAGGCTGTTTTCACTGTTCCCCTGGCCTGGATTTTCATCGGTATGAAAAAATGGGAAGCCACTAAAATCCTCATTTAATACCAGCGGACTTCCTCCCAATCCGTTTGTCCCCCATGGAACACCAGTCCCAAAATTCTGTGCATTAGCTGAAAAACCAATTCCAGTTATTAAAGCAATCATTAACGTAAAAATCTTTGCTTTCATATTTTCTATTTATCGTATTAATACTTTCGAAACGGCCTCACTATTAAGATTTTTTGCCTTTACCAGGTAGATACCATTGGGCACATCATTCATTTGGATGGAATTGGTGTTAACAGCGTGTTTAATCAAATTTCCCATAATGGAATAAACACGTACATCAGCAGGTTCTGAAATTCGAATTTTTTTGTTGAAGCTATAGATTTTCAACTCCTCTTTATCTACTACATTAACTGATGTAGGTGGTGTGTACGTACCATATACTTTTAAGTCGTGAATACGAGGAACCTGACCTCCAGCCTCACCAAAACGCAGCATCACATTCTCAGCATAGATGCCATCTTCCCACGTCATTCCATAGGCAGACGGCTGGCAGTTATAACCGTTGGAAGTTTTTTCAAGCGTCATTACATCTTTGGTAAAACTATATCCCCAAAGTCCCCCTGCAGGTTGATACCTCAAGGTATCCCACGAGTTTCCGTCATCCAACGAGAATTCGAGCATTACGCCACGCTTGTTTCCTCCACAACTCGAATGCGTCCATTGAATTACTTCAACAAATTCCAATTCTCTCAAATCAACAACAAAGCTACCACGCACTGTTGGCAGGTATTCACCCGATGCACCGTAATCCCTGCTTATCTCAACAAAACCATTGCTAACGTTAGCTGTTTGGCCGCCACCATCTTTAAAAGCCCAGGCAGTCTTCCATTCTGGTGCAAAAGCACACTGGTCGAAATAGTATTTAATCTTACCGGATGTAGAACCGAGAATGGGTGTCTCCGTTGTGTCATTTTTATAACCGTATATAACGGTTGTACCATCAGTATCGTAATAGTTATTACTGTTTCCCATATCGGTAGTACTATCCGAATGATAAAAGGTGAATCCGCTAAAGTCTTCGTTCAAAACAAGTGGTTCTCCTGCCCCCAGACTTCCCCAAGGAACTCCGGTACCCATATTGAGCTGAGCATTGGCTGAAATACCAATACCAACAACTAAAGCGATAATTAAAGTAAAAATCTTTTCTTTCATAGTCTTATATTTTAATTAGTTATTGATTGTTTATCTACGCGTTTTTTTCTATTCAGTTCTCTTATCTGCCCGTTTTAACTTTAACCAGCCATAATACGTAAGGCTGTCATCCACCGGCTTTTCGTTAACAAGGTAACTTGTAACAATCCCTACTATCATCAGTACAATATGACTGTAAACTCCAATCATATATTTATGTTGATGAAAATTTAGCCTACCGAGGTCGAGCAACAAAATTTTATTTTCGCCAAGACCCATTGGTGTTGATGATAACAAGGCATAAAGTGTAAATAATATACTGGCTGCGATTCCCGCATAAATACCTTTCTTCCCGGCTTTTCTACTAAAAATGCCGAGGAGAAACATACCTGCAATTCCGCCCGAGAAAATGGCGTACAGGGTAAAAATGATTCCCAGCACTCCTTGTCCTCCGGCAGCCACATAGAACAGGGCAACAGCAATGGCACCAACACCAGCAAACAAGGTAAATAAGCGACTTAATACTAATTGTTTCGCTTCCGGAGTCTCCGGTTTCCATCTCAGGTAATAATCCTCGAGACAAATTGCTGACAGACAGTTAAGATCGGAATCGAGACTGGAAAATGCAGCCGCGATAAGCGCTGACAAGATCAATCCTACTACTCCAACTGGTAGATTCGACATAATAAAATGCGGAAAGACCTGATCGCCGATAATATCGTCGGGTAAGCCACCCATAATTTTATAATAACTAAATAGCGCCGTACCAATAAACATGAATAAAGCCCAAACCGGAACACTCAACAACACGCCAATCAACGAAGCTTTTACTGCTTCCTTATCGTTTTTTGCAGCAAGGTAGCGCTGAACAATTGTTTGGTCGGTTCCGTATTTTTGGATGGCATAAAAGATTCCGTTAAGTGCCATTACCCAGAATGTCAGCCGCACAAATTCAAAGTCGAACGGACCAAATCCGATTCGCCCGTTTTCCATAGCTACATTCCAAATTGCCGATGGTCCTCCGTCAACAGAGAAAAGCAAAATCCCAAGCGAGATTAAACCTCCAACTATCAATAAAAATCCCTGTATCACGTCGAGCCATATAACAGCCTCCATTCCTCCTATCATGGTGATGAGTACCACAATTACTCCAATCACCAATATTATAACAACCGTATTTATACCGGTCATCCCGTTCAAAGTAACTGCAACCAGATAAAAAACCGTCCCCATTTTTGCAAAATGATTGAGGACAAATCCAAGTGAAGCGTACAAACGGGCAAAAAATCCAAATCGTCGTTCGAAATATTCATAGGCACTCAATCGGATCACTTTTCGGAAAAGAGGCACAATAATACCAACAATAAACACCAGCACAAGCGGTACCATCAGTCCCTGAACTAAACGAATCCAATTAGATGAATAACCTTCACCCGGATAAGCCAGAAAAGTAACGGCGCTGATCAATGTTGCTAAAATTGACATTCCAATCGCCCACGATGGAATTTTTCCACCCGCCTTAAAATAATTGCCAGTATCTTTTTGCCGTTTCGAAAAGTATAATCCTACTCCTATTGTGAGGACAAAAGTGGCAATGATAATGATCCAGTCGATGATATGTATTGATGTATTGTTCATCAGGTTTGTTCAAGTTCTTCGTTATCGGTTAAATTTAGCATTACATTATCGGGCCAGGGGTAACTCCCGGGTTTTGTGGTGATCGTAAGCCCCGGATACTTGCTGGTTGAAAGCTGTATGATTCCCGGGTATAATAATTTCGTAGGGAAAAGCTTTACAATTTCAAGTGTCCTCAAAATTTCCGAAGTAGTTGCCCCTCCTTCCATAAGCAAATCGGTAAGTTCGGTAGTTTCAGCAACTGTTTTTACCATCTCGGCAATATTTTTACGAATTCTGGCCGACAGACGATCTTCATTACTATAATCCTGCTCAATAGTAACTATCACCTTCTTTCCGCCTTCGAGCTCAGCAACAATCTGATTGGCCCAAACCAGTATAAGCTCCGGACTAAAATCCCGGTTTCCGTATATTTCATCGGGCATGTTCAGCCTCACGGTTTCTTCTTTCTTAATCCCCATCGGCAGGTTTTGATCTTTGGGAAATTTGCTACCAAAAATGAACAGTGTTTTATTGCCAAGTTCGAGACAGCCCCGACAATCACTTATATTTTCGTGGTGATTTTTACTCAATAAAACATCGAAAAAACCGGCCCCGCCTGCCACCATTGTATTTTCATCGAGTTGATCCGCCCAATATTCCATTTCTTCCTGGTTCTTTACATCACCAATAATTATGCCTTTCTCAGGTAATTCTGAATTCACAGGTATGGAGTAAACGCTTATATCGGTCGACTTGACAATATCTAAAACATTGGAAGATTGTAATGGAAAATCTGGATCCTCAGAGAATGAAGTATTTTCAAGTAGAATATTATCCACGAGGTACTTGCCATTTTCTATTGTTCTTCCGAATGAAGGATTTCCTGCTATTAAAATAGCCCGACTCTTACCCATTGCCTTTAATTGTGCTTCGATCTCGATAGCAATATTGCCCCGCAAAACCGAATCCAGCTTTTTAAATATGTATTTTGGATTTTTTACCTGTAACTGGGTGGTAATCTTTTCGATTTCTTTTGAGGCTTCTTTCGCAGAAAGTGAGCGGGTATCTGCAGCAATAATCCAAAGATCAACCGAAACGTTGTTTTCAAACTTAGTTTCGATGACCACATTGAGCCCGTACTTTAATCCAACCCCTCCAATCTCGGCGGCTCCTGTAAAATCATCTGCAATTATTGCAATCATTTAGCAATTCTTCTTTTTATATTATTTGTTCCTTGTCAGTTTTACTGCATATTGAACTGCGTTCAACAATGCATCGGGACTGGCTATTCCTTTTCCGGCTATTTCGAAAGCGGTTCCATGATCAACCGATGTGCGGATGATCGGGAGCCCCAAAGTGATGTTCACACCGTTCACGCTTTTCATTTTCCCTTTTTCCTGGTCCCAGTGAAAACCGGTCAGTTTAAACGGAATATGCCCCTGGTCGTGATACATGGCCACACACCCGTCGAACCGGCCACCGCTGGCTAGTGCAAATAAAGTATCGGGTGGTACCGGCCCTGTTACATCAATCCTTTTGCTACGGGCTTCTTTAATGGCCGGACTTATTTCGTTGATCTCCTCGTCGCCAAACAATCCTTCGTCGCCTGCATGCGGATTTAATCCGGCTACACCAATTCTCGGATTCAAAATTCCAAGTCGTTTCAGACCTGCATTCATGATCTCAATCACTTCAAGCACACGCGCTTTTTTTACCAGGTCGCAAGCTTTGCGCAACGAAACATGTGTGCTCACGTGAATTACTTTAATAGCATCGTCGGCAAGCAACATGGCATATTTTGGCGTATTCGTGTATTCGGCATAAATTTCGGTGTGTCCCGAAAAATGATGACCTGCCTCGTTAATAGCTTTTTTATGAATAGGATTTGTAACCGTCCCGTCAACTTCGCCACTTTTTGCCAGTTCGATAGCTTTTACAACCGAGTGAAAAGCAAGATTGCCGGCAGTCGCTGAAATTTCACCAAAATGAATGGGTTGTCCAGGTTCCAGATCAATATCCAAAACCTCCATTACTCCCGGTTCGAAAGTGGCAGTTTTAACGCTTTCAATCTTTTTAACCAGCAAAGCGTTTTCTGAAAACTGAAGTGCCTGCTCCATAATGGCCGTATTGCCCACAAGTATCGGGCGACACAAGTTATGAAGTTCAGGATTTTCGAATGTTTTTATGGCGATTTCCGGACCGATACCGGCCGGATCTCCCATCGTGATTGCTAAAATTGGTTTAGTACCGTTCATATATTTTCCTGTTAAGCCAGGTTCAGTATTTTATTTTCCATTTCATCCAGGTAAGCTTTCAATTCTGCTTCTTCCATTTGTAACATTGGCGGCATTACCTGCGTTCCGCACAATCCTTTTAACGACATCAGTGCTTTAAGTGCAGGAATGGCTTCTGTTACAGTTCGGCCACTTTGGTTGTAAGCCGAAACTTTGTCGGTGAGTCCCTGAATTCTTTCAGCTTCAACAAAATCGTTATTTTTTGCAGCTTCATATAATCCCGCATACAATTCAGGAATGAGGTTGGCCGCACTCGGGACGATTCCATTGGCTCCACGTTTTAATCCGAAAGCCGACATAGCCGCCCAACCTACCAAAAATAAAAAGTCCTCGCGCGAAGCCCATCTTTCCAGCGATTCTTCCAAGCGGGTCTGGTTGTTTTCCGAATCCTTAATACCGACTATATTCGGATGATGGCTCATCGTTTCCACCACATCAAGCGAGATAGAATGATGTGTAGTTGCCGGGATGTTGTATAAAAACAAAGGCAAGGTTACACTGTCAGCCAGTTTTTCGAACCACTTCAGAGCATGTTTCGCTTCGATGGGATAATAGTTGGGAGCCAGAGCAACAAGTGCATTAACTCCCATATCGGTATATCGTTTTGCTTCGTCGATGGTTTGCAGAATGGAGTTACCGGCCAGACCTGCAAATAAAGGTGCTCTCCCATCCACTGCATCAACTGCTTCCTTAACCAGCGTAGTTTTCTGACTGGGTGAAAGCGACGCTACCTCCCCGGTTGTACCCAAAACAAATGGCAGCACTTTGGCATCAATAAATGAATTGATGATTTTTCCTACCGCTTTTTTATCGATGGAATAATCAGCATTAACCGGTGTTACCATAGGCACAATTACACCTTCATATTTTTTCAAATCGCTCTTCATCACTTTGCTTTCGTATAAATATCAATGGCATCCTGCAGTTTCACCTCGCGTACGTTGTTTTTTAGTAAGCGCTGAATTTTTAGTGCCGAATGCGCCATTTCCTCAATTTCATTTTCGCCAATATTCAAGTCGGACAAACTTCCTGGAATTTTAAAATCCCGAATCATTTCACGAATCAACTGAATTCCCGCCAAAGCCGTTTCTTTATCGTTGCCTTCGTCGTCAACACCCAATGCTAAGGCTACATTGGCATATTTCTCTTCCGCAGCTTCCAGGTTATATTCCAACACAAAAGGCAGCAACATGGCATTCGACACACCATGTGCAATCTTATAGTTGCTTCCGAGTGGGTAGGCCAAGGCATGCACGGCTCCTGTATTTACCGGCCCCAGACACATTCCTCCATACATACTTCCCAGGGCTACCTTCTCGCGTGCTTTTACATCGTTACCGTTTTCGAAAGCTGTTTTTAAGTTTTGTCCGATCAGCCTTATGCCTTCAAAAGCCAGCAAATCGTTAATCGGATTTGCTAAACGGTTCGCATAAGCTTCAATGCAATGCGTTAAAGCATCGAGACCGGTAGAAGCTGTAACGGCAGGCGGCACACTAATGGTCAACATCGGATCGATGTATGCTGCATCGGGAACAAGTTGCGGATCGATAACTCCAACCTTGCCTCCGGTTTCAGGATCGAAAAAAATGGCATTTGGCGAAACTTCGCTTCCGGTACCAGAAGTAGTAGGAAGGCATATCAGTTGCGTATTCCGGTTTAGTTTCTTATTTCCCTTTAAAAACTCTTCAATTTTTACTTCGTTTCCGGTAGTCGCAGCAATCAGCTTTGCAGCATCAAGCACACTTCCTCCTCCTATTCCAACAACCGCATCCGGATTAAACTGATCGACTTTTGCCAACAGTTTTTTATAATCGTCGAACGAAGGTTCTTGTCTGATATCGGTATTGACTGCAACTTCGCAACCTGAATTACGAATTTGTGCAAAACCCGATTCAACCTGCTCCAGGATTTCGGAAACGGTTAAAATAAAAATGCGTTTTGCACCCGATGTAATAATATCGGCAACAAAGGAAGAGAAGCTATCAGCCCCAAAAACCAGCTTTGATGGATTATATATCGATATGATAGGCCCCATAAGTAAAGTTCGAACAAATTAGTTTTATATATCAGACTGTAAAAATAGAAAAAAAAGTGCAAAATAATGTAAACGATTACATTATTTATTTTCGCTATTAACAAAGTATTTAAATTACCAAATATGAACTTCGGTGTAAACGTTTTTCTATATAGCACTGAGAATAATACACCTTTATCATAAAAGCCGCATCAAGCCTTTAAACCTGACAAAAAGAGACAAAAAAAAGGTGGAGCAAAGCCCCACCTTATATTAGGATTACAACTTGTTCTTATTTCATAACATTGAATTTTCCTTTGTGCACTTCGTCACCAATCTGAAGAACGTAAATGTACATTCCGTCATTCATCTCGCCGGTACGAATTTGAATTTCATGCTGGCCTTCGGGTAGGAATGATGGGGTTTCAACTCTCATTTTCTGTCCAACTAGGTTGTAAACCGACAGGTTCACATCATCCATTCTGTCCATTGAGAAACGTAAAGTTGCCATTTCTCTTGCTGGGTTGGGATAGAATACTACATCGCTGGCGAATTCAATTTCTGGCTTAATACCAACAGTTGTTCCGGCTCCCAGTACCCACTGAATAGAACGGTCGAGCAACATAAAGAAGTCGCTGGTTGATGCATCCAATCCCTTGGCGTTTGCGGCAAAAATCACTATACGATTCATATTAACCTGTCCTGAAGCACCAAGCAATGTTCCTCTTGGAACAGCCCACATCATTGGAGCTGTGATTTCCGAATTGGTATTTTGTCCTAATGCGATCGCTCCCGGAACATCTGTGGCCAGGGCAAGACCCCAGGCATAAATATTGCCACTTGGATCGGCAGTTGATAAGGATACAACCTGATCCATTGCAAGTTCCTCAGTAATGTAATGCGAATTGTTGAGGATTTTCATATCCATATTCTGAACAGCAGCTCTGCTTTCCTGGAAATAATCTCTTGTACTAATCCATCCCCACTTGTCATCTCTAACACCAAATCCTTCCATTGAAACTAATGGAATTGGATAATTATCGTCTTTTCCAAAAGGAACTACTCTGCTCGAGCTACAAGATTCACCAATCACAAGTGCCTGGTACGAAGAATAATCGTAACCGGCAACCAGATCGTTATCATCAACATACATTACATTGTATCCTGCACCTGTCAGGTAATCAACAGCGAGTGAATCACTTGGCTCCATTGCTTCAGGAGTACCGGCACCGGCATATAACAGATAAACAGTAGTATCTTCATATACCCAACGTGGATCGCCCAATTTTTTGTTAGCGATATCCATATCTGAGAAATTGAAGTTACCAGCTGTCGGAGCTATCCAAAGATCCATTGAAGTTACATCAAATGTATGTGTCGGCACACCTGGAATAGTATCTCCTGAATATGCAAAATCACTTGTTGCATACACGTCTTTAAGGGATATGGGTGTCGACACAAGACCTTCTTTTCCTTTAATACCATAATCATCTTCACCGCTCAGGTTCCAGCCGTGACCAAGGATAGATTTTTGAATTGACAATCCTCCAAAAATATTATTTTTCCCATCTCCTCCTCTATATCTTAATAGTTGACGACCTTTCTCCGGAACTTCAAATAAAGTACAGTGATCAATAACCAATGAATTAGAATTGTTTCTGCTTACAATAAAATAAACAAAACGCGAGAATGTTGAGTTCGTAATCATGATGTTATTCACTGCACCACCATCCTTATCCATGGTTAACAGACCATAATTATTTATACTGTCCATTACGCAGTCCGACACCATGAAATTTTCGATAGTTGATGGATTATCTTTTATTCGCGCAATACCACGCAAAGCTTTTATTTTACATGATTCGATTACAAAGTCACCAATATTACTTTGTTTACTAATGTTGATCAGATAATCACTGTCAAATTCACCAGTTACGTGTAAGTTTCTGAAAACTAAATACCCAACAGACGCATTTTCTACCATATCAAAGTTTGAATCACTAAAGATATGAGGCATATCGGCTGCATCAGGATTGCTGCTTGTAATTACCATTGACTTATCGAAAGAATATCCGCCAACATTATAGGTTTTCCCCGGAGCGAGCAGCACCTGTGCACTATCTGGTACCCCCGAAAGAGTATCTGCAAGACTATACCCGTCCTCAACACCAGTTAAATCAATAATAGTAGAACCATTACCAACTACATGAGCCTGATAGGTAACACGAACAGTAGATTCTATCTCAATGTTTGAAAAATAACTTTTAGATTGCGGAAGCACCTCAAACGAAAACATTACATCAAAATCCTCAGCCATTTCAGGAGCAGCAATGGTAATTTTCTGCTCTGACCATGTCTGAGTTCCCATGTCAAAAGCTGCAGGTGTAAATGTATAAGGAACCTCAACCGTATAGTTACCACTACCGTCATTGGCCATTATACCCAAAGTGTCAGGAAAAGTTAGCACTTTGTTCATTTTATCACCTGTATTATTTTTATAAAGTTTATCGGTTATTGTCATCGGAGCAACACGACCTTTCAATTTAAGAGGAATAGAAACCATAGTATTTTCTCCAATAACACCTTCAAATGGTGCATCAGCATTTCCGAAAGTTCCTCCGTCCTGACCACCTGCGGGTTCAATCCATGCAGGAGCAGCAAAAGAAACAGTCATGTTATCAAATACAACTACAGGATCATAAACACCTTCTGCAATTTCTGTATTCGTACCTTCGGTTCCAATAAAAATATGAACCTCGCTTTGATTGCTAAAATCAGAAAGTTCAAGGCCGGTTAGTTCGGCAAGTTTAATATGTTTCAGGCCACTTCCTGTAGTATAGATATTCTCAATAGTTGTATCGATATCACTAAAATCAACACGCAAATAATAAGTTGCAGTTGAATCCGTATTTCCCGGATCGTAAGTCCACATATCAAACTCGAAATCAGATGTCAGTACCTGACCTGCCCATCTGAAAACAAACTCGTTATCCAGTTTTTTGTAAATACCGGGGTGCACACCGTATGCCTGGTTGTTTGGGTCGCCATCTACATCAAAAACACAGGCAGAATAGTTATTGAGTGTGTTATCACCAGCCTTATCAGTTCCGGCATAAACTTCTTCCCACTTCGCAAGAATTGCCTGCAAAGAATCGACACTCGCTACGTGGTTGGGATTTTCATTGCTACGAAACCGTCCTGAAGCTCTTACTTTAAAATCTTCGTTCGGATTCAATGTTGGAGCACCGGCAGTATCTGATGCATAAACCCACGCTGCAATACCTCTACCTGTACGAGCTTTTTTCATATCAAACTCAACGGTTGAATCATTTACCTGGGTCCACGAACTGGCGGGCACAACAGTAGTATTAAAATCGATGGTAAAAACCGCAGTTGCGGTCTCGGCGTCTTTAACAAAAGATTGTCCGATTGTAGGATAATTCTCTGGTTTTGCCTGACCATTTGCAAAGCCTGCAATGATAACCATGCAAGCCATCAAAAGAATCTTAAAAGTAGAATTTCTCATAGGTATAATTTTTAGTTTCACAATAAAATTTAATCTGATTTGCTATTTGTTTACGTTTTTCTCTTTTATCACCCTATATTACAGATCATTACACTAGCGAAATAACCTACTAAATGATAACGTTTACATTTTTGGAGACATAAAATTCTGTCTGAACTATTACGCATTTAGGCCGAGCTACGTTTCATTAATTCGGTATTTAAAATCATTTGAATACTCGAGCGATCGGGCTCATTTATCCGTTGGATTAACAATTCACCGGCTCTTCTTCCGATCTCGCGCGCCGGTTGACGCACCGCAGTTAACGGAGGATTGAGTGAGCTGGCCCAAAACATATCATCGAATCCGAGGATGGCAACATCATCAGGTATTCTTAAATTCTTTTTATGAATGACTTCGAGTGCGCCCAGTGTAATCAGGTTATTACCAGTAAAAATAGCATCAGGAGGCTCGGGTAATGCGAGCAGTTCTTCACACAGTTTTATTCCACTGGGCAATTTCGAATCGCCGTTTTTGATTAACTCATCGATTACCGGCAAGCCATTGTCGATCAATGCATTTCTATATCCTTTCTCCCTTAAAACGCTCGACGGAATCGATAACAAACCCGTAATGTGAGCAATTCGCTTATAACCCGACTTTGCCAAAAAATCCACGGCATTGTAAGCACCGGTTTCATTATCTATCAATACAACGTCGACATCGATTCCGGAAAGCCCTCGATCGACACAAACTACCGGCAAACCGTCTTTTACCATTTTTTTTAGCTGAACATCTTCTTCGCTGGCTGGCGCCGCAATCAAACCATCAATCGCTTCCGACTGCAATATTTCAAGGTAAAGCTTCTCCTTTTTTTCATCCTGACCAAAATTGCACATGATAAGCGCATAATTATTATTGTAAGCTACTTCTTCAATGCCTTCCAATACTTCAACATAAAAAGGATTCTGAATATCAGGAATTAGAACACCCAGCAAATTGCTCGAAACACTTTTCGACCGCAAACGCTTGGCAACTCTACTGGGTTGATATTTAAGTTCTTTGATTGCTTTAAGGATGCGAGCGCGGGTGGCTTCGTTTACTTTGCCATTATTATTGAGTACACGCGAAACCGTGGCTATTGAAACCCCGGCGCGTTTTGCTACATCATCCATACTGGCCATAAGACAAAGTTTTAATTTAGTTTTACCGTTCAATTCAGTGCAGCTAATGTAAACGTTTTCACTCAAAAATAAAAACGATTCACATTATTTTATTTTAATATTTCGCGAAAGCACATGCCTTCCTCTCAAACAAAACTCTGTAATAAAGGAACTTGAAGTTAATTTCGATATATTTCAGAAAATACTATTCTTTAAAAAAGAAAATTCTGTGAAGTGCCTTTTCTGAAAGATTACAAAGAATAACTATGGTAACGTTTACATTATCAAAAATCTTCTTAATTTTGAGGTTCTGACAATCCGGTAAAGAAATGAGGCAAACCTTATTATATATTGTATTTCTGCTGATTCCACTATGCTGGAGTTGCGTAAAATCGGACACAGAACCGGATGCTAATGCGCTGAATAGCTTACCTTACAGTTATTTTGTTGATCCAATCAATGAATTCCGTTCACACCCGTTTTATTCCATTAATGATTCGCTGACCGAGGAAGAAATAGCTTGGCAGATTAAAGATTTTAAAAATGCAGGATTTGGTGGATTTTACCTGCACAGTCGCTCGGGACTGATCACCGATTTTTTGGGCGATGACTGGTGGAAAGTGATGCAGGCCGCTGTCGACGCCGCCAACGAATCCTGTTTGCGTTGCATGTTTTACGACGAGGACAAATGGCCGAGCGGTTATGCCGGTGGTATTATTCCGCGTATGAGCAAAGACTACCGGGCAAAATGCCTGGCTAAACTTGATAAAAAAACGAAGCTACCCGCTGGTGCTGAAATAATTGCCAGCGACAGTCTATACAATTATGTATTGTATACCGCGCAGTTTGGCTACGATATTTTTAATGGCACTTGTTATGTCGATTTGTTCAATCCTGAAGCGGTTCAGGCATTTATCGATGTTTCTTACCGTCCTTATTCGGAGAAATACCGCTCACAGATCACCACTTACACCCCCGCCATATTTTCTGATGAACCCCACGTTCATGCCCGGTACTTCGATCGAAATACACCCAACCTGGGAACACTCTCCTACTCGCCCTGGCTCGAAAAAAAGTTTAAAGAATTATACGGTTACGATCTGAAAACCAAACTGCCGCTTTTATACGAAGAGAAGGATAACTGGCGTGAAGTTCGGATGCAGTATTACCGGGCCAAAGCACTCCTGTTCGAAGAAAGCTATACCAAACAACTAAGCGATTTTTGTGCCGCCAACAACATGGATTACACCGGCCATTACCTGGCTGAAGATGTGCTTCAAAAAGTACGTGACCGTGCGGCCAACACCATGTTGCACTACCGCACCATGCAGCAGCCCGGAATGGATATGCTGGGACTGTCCATCGATAACAAACTGATCACAGCCCGAAATCTGAGTAGCGTTGCCAACCAGTTCGGAAAACAAAAAAGGCTGAGCGAACTGTTTGGAATCAGCGGGCAGAACATGAATTTCGAAGACCGAAAATGGCTGGCAGGATGGCACAGTATCCTGGGCGTGAACCACTTTTGCCCGCATCTTACTTTATACAGTATGAAAGGCCACCGTAAAAGAGATTATCCGCCAACTTTTTCGTACCAGCAGCCATACTGGAACTACAACAAAAAAATAGAAGATTACCTGGGGCGCATTGCATACGCCGCTTCCATCGGAAAATACCAGCCTCAATTACTGGTGATTAGTCCGCTGGAAAGTGAATACATCAAAAGTAACAGCGAAGGTGAATTTACTTCGGGAATGTTAAAAGTGCTTGAAATGCTGCAGGCGCATCATTACGATTACGATATTGGTGACGAACAAATTATGGCCGACACAGCTTTTGTTGATGGCGAAAACCTGGTTATCGGCGAAATGAACTATCAGCACATTTTGCTTCCCGATATGATCTCGATCAGGCAGAGTACGATCGATCTTATAAAAGAATTGCAATTGAAAGGTGGACTCGTATTTAACACCGGCCGGTTTCCTGAGTTTGTTGATGGCAAAGCGGATCGGGAGCAACTCGATGCCTTGAAAAATACGATAATTGATTTATCCGAAGATAATCCTGGGACCACTTTAGAAAAGTATGTTAATCCGCAAGTTCTTGTTTCGGGCGATGGATCAGATAAAATTTGGGTGCAAACCCGCGTCGTTCCCAACGGAACTTTAATTCAGCTGGCCAACACCTCACATACCCGAGCCATTCGTTTTAAAATGAGTAGCACTTTATTAACCAAAGAAATTGTTTTATGGGATCCATCGGCAGTAAAATGCTACAAACTTGAAGCCGGATCAAATGAAATATTCACGCTGGAATTGCCGGCTTCCTCTAACTTCTGGATTACTTCAAGCAACTTGAGTAAAGAAGCTGTAATTTGTGGAACATATCAATTGCCCAACCCGGGCAAAGACGACATTATTTTGGACAATAACTGGACAGGTCATCGCCTGTCGCCAAATGCGTTAACACTTGATTTCGCAAGCTATTCCACAAATGGTAAAGTTTTCAGTAACCCTGAACCTGTAATCGGTATTTTTAACCGGCTGGCCGACCAAAATTATTCGGGCAAACTGATTCTTGATTATTCAGTTGACATTGAAGCAGTACCTGCAAACTGCAAACTGGTTGTTGAACAACCCAGGATGTTCAGTGAAATTAAAGTGAACGGAGAAAAATATTCGTTTAGCGACGAAGGCTTCTATATCGATCACACCTTCCGCTCGTCGGATATTTCAGGATTGCTTAAACAAGGACAAAATTCAATTCAGTTCAGGCTGAATTTTGAAGCGCCACAACCTTTGAGCGACGATCCGAAATCGCGTTACGGAACCGAAATTGAAAGCATTTACCTGACTGGTGATTTTGCAGTATTTGGCAACAACGAAGAAATCACAAACAATACACAACGAAACGGTACCGGAGATTTTCAGGAAAGACCGGTTTATTCGTTTACTTCGTTTAGCATTGGCAAAGAAAAAGACAGTTTTAGTGGCGAATTAACCAAATCCGGTTATCCTTTTTATGCCGGAGCCTTCGAGTTGTCACAAAACGTGAATATCGATCCGCTGGAACCGAATAAAAACTATTTTCTTGAACTGCCCAATTGCGAAGCCATTGCAAGCGTTGTGAAAATTAACGGACAGGCTGTTGACTCACTGGTTTGGTCGCCGTTTAAAACCGACATTACAGAATACCTGGTCGAAGGTGAAAACCGGGTCAGTTTAGTTCTGGTTAACTCGCTTCGAAACCTGCTGGGGCCACACCATCATAAAGAAGGTGAGTTGGTTAAAGTTGGCCCCAACAGTTTTACGGGTGCCGGCGGATTCCCCGATGGACGGGGCAAAAAAGACTGGTACGACATCCGAAAAACATATGGCGATAATCCTATTTGGACCGACCAATATTATAACATTCCGTTTGGCTTAATCGAATCGGCCAAAATAACAAGCATTGAAAGCAATTAACATCATGATAAAAAAAGTCAACTTAATAGTTATAGCAAGTCTTATCGTACTACTCTTTTCATGTAAACCGGCACAAAAACCGGCTCCGGAAAAGTGGAGCGTAAAAATGGCAGATGCAGTGATGCAACGCTACGATACACTCGCATTTTACAATGGCCGCACGCGGGCAGGCTGGTCGTACGATGTGTTCTTTTTAGGAGGTGCCATCGACATGCTTGGCGAAATTGATCCCAAATATTCAGCCTACCTGAAAACCTCCATCGACATGCTGGTCGACAGTAGTGGCAACATCGAACGATACGATATGGGAAAATACAATATCGACCTGATTCGCCCGGCGACAAACCTGCTCACCCTGGCACAACGGTCCGACGATCAGCGTTACAAAAAGGCCATTCCGCAGTTCGTTGAGCAGTTGGAAAAACACCCGAAAACTCACTCGGGTGGTTACTGGCACAAACAGGTTTACCCCTGGCAGATTTGGCTCGACGGTGTATACATGGGTCTTCCCTTTCTGGCAGAGTACGCCAAAGAATACAAGCAACCGCAGTGGTTTGATGTAGTGACACACGATATAGAGCTGGTTTACGAAAAAACACGTGATCCGGAAACCGGGCTGTTGTACCATGCCTGGGACGAAAGTAAAGAGCAAAAATGGGCCGATCCTGAAACCGGTCAATCGCCACACTTTTGGAGCCGTGCAATGGGTTGGTATGTAATGGCCATCGTTGATGTGCTGGACTACCTGCCTGAAGATCACCCACAACGAAACGAATTAATTAACATTCTGCAAGAAACCTGCGATGCTTTAATAAAAGTGCGCGATCCGAAAACAGGTGTCTGGTACCAGGTGCTCGACCGGGCAGGAGATGAAGGCAATTACCCTGAAGGATCGGGAACGGCGATGTACATTTATGCTTTTGCCAAAGGAGCAAAAAAAGGCTACCTCGATAAATCGTACCTCGATGTGGCAAACAGTGCTTTCGACGATATGGTAAAAACTTTCATTATAACCGATAAAGACGGACTGCCCAGCATGATCAATATTTGCGGAAGCTGCGGACTGGGCGGAAATCCATACCGCGACGGTTCGTACGACTATTACATCGGCGAAAAAATTGTTAAAAACGATTGCAAAGGTGTTGCTCCCTTTATACTTGCAGCCATCGAACTCAACCAATAGATCAGGAAATGAATTACAACTTCTTGTTCAGTAAAGGATTGCTGACTAGTCTTATGCTTCTTGTTGCTATAAATCTTTTTGCTGAAAGCAGGAAAGTTTTGATCAATGAATTCATGGCAAGCAACTCGGCTACCCTCGCCGATGAAGACGGGGACTTTTCGGACTGGATCGAACTTTACAATCCGGGTGATGAAGCAATAAATCTGAAAAACTGGTACCTGACCGATAAAGCAGATAACCTTCCGAAATGGGATTTTCCATCCATTACTCTTGGTGCCGGCGAATACTTAGTGGTTTTTGCCTCTGAAAAAAAACGTAACGATCCAAACAGCGCGTTACATACTAACTTCAAACTTTCCGCTTCAGGCGAATTTCTGGCTTTGGTTGAAGCTGACGGAACCACAATTTCGCATTCTTATGGCCAGCAATTTCCACCTCAACAACAGGATATTTCTTATGGGCTTTTCCAGGGGCAAAGCGTATTTTTTGATCATCCCACTCCAGGTATCCAAAATGAATTAGGCGATTTGGTCCGGGAACCACAATTTAGCCACACTCGAGGATTTTACAATTCACCTTTTTCGGTCTCACTTTCAATAGTGGGGAATGCAAAAATTTACTATACGACCAACGGCATACGGCCAGATGCCGGCAGCGGAACATTGTACACAGGACCAGTGCCCATTTCTACTACTACCCCATTAAGTGCCGTGGCTATTAGCGAAACTGGAGTAGCCAGTCAAATCGTTTCCCACACCTATCTTTTTATTGACGATATTGTGAAGCAACCCAATAACCCCGATGGATATCCCGCAACCTGGGGGCCCTTAAAATTCAAGTCCGAAAATGCCCCAGCCGATTACGAAATGGATCCTGAAATTTGCAAGAGTACCAACTACAAAGATTTGATGGATGATGCGCTAACAGCCATTCCTAGTCTTTCTGTTGTTACAAATCCCGGGTACTTATTTTCGCACGAGCTGGACCAGGAAACAGGTGGAATTTATATTTACACTGGCAATACCGGGCAGGGATTTGCCGGTAAAGACTGGGAGCGACCGGCTTCGGTTGAATATTACGACCCCGCCACACAAAAGCAGTTTCAGGTAAATTGCGGTTTGCGGCTACATGGCGGAAACAGTAGAATACCCGACAACAGCGCTAAACATTCCTTTCGCTTGTCCTTCAGAAGCATTTATGGTCCTTCGAAACTAAACTATCAACTTTTTGATGACGAAACGGCAAGCGACGAGTTCAATGCGCTGGTTCTTCGTGCCGGATACAATTATTCGTACATGACCAATGTGCCAAATTCGCGCAAAAATGCACAATTTCTTCGCGATCCTTTTGCAAAAGACACACAACGGGCCATTGGCCAGGTTTCTGCCCACCAGAAGTTTGTTCACCTGTACATCAATGGTTTGTATTGGGGCTTGTATAATATTTCGGATAAAATAACCAACGATTTTATGGAGTCGTACTTAGGCGGGAATGAAGATGATTACGATGTGATAAGTGACCATGGAAATGTGGTAGATGGTTTTTGGACTTCGTGGACGAAGCTTTACAACCAGGCAAAAGCCGGTTTGGCGAGTAATACCAACTACCAAAAAGTACAAGGTAGAAATCCTGATGGAAGCATAAATTCAAGCTACGACAACTTGCTCGACGTTGAAAACCTGATTGGTTACATGCAATTCAATATGTATATTGGAAACGTCGACTGGGACCACAATAATTGGATTGCTGCCCGAAACAGAGTGACCAACAATGTCGGATTTCGTTTTTTTGCCTGGGATTCTGAAACCTCATTAACTAATTTGAATACAAATATTGTAGACGAAAACAACGAGGAAAATCCGAGCTGGTTTTATCATCTCATGCAAGGAAATGAAGATTTTCGGGTGTTGTTTGCCGATCATCTGCAAAAGAACTTTTTTAACGGTGGTCCTTTAACTCCCGAAGCGTGTATTGAAAGATACACAAAACTTGCCGATGAAATTGATTTGGCTATTATTGCTGAAACTGCGCGTTGGGGAGATTACAGAAAAGATGTATTTCCTTCTGACAACGAGCGAATTTTGTACACCAGAAACAAGCATTGGCTGATACAAAAAGAATTTTTGCTAAACAATTATTTCCCTTACCGAACCGATATCGTTGTTCAGCAATTTCGAGATATTGGTTTGTTCCCGAACATTGAAGCGCCGATTTTTAGCGAGGAAGGCGGAGAAAAAACGGCGGCTATAAATCTGGCAATGTCAAGTAACTATGGTGACATTTATTTTACCACGGATGGTTCTGATCCACGGGAACAAATTTCCTCAAACGTTGGATCTTCAGCAAACCTGTTCTCCGCCAATGTTTACCTTGCTTCAAACGTAACGGTAAAAGCGAGAGCGAAATCGGGCAACGAGTGGTCGCCAATTACAGAAGCTACATACAATTTCGATAAGGTTACCGCCACAAACGATTTAGAAAATATTGTTGGAATAGATTTTAACATTTATCCGAATCCTTTTTCGGTTTCAGCAACTATAAAGTTGAATCTGCCCCATGAGGGAGAAATTCAGCTGGATGCATACACTATTGATGGCCGATTGGTTGAAACTATCTTTCAAGGATCTGTACCTCAGGGTGCAACTACCTTAAACTGGACACCTCCACCGCACGAAAGAGGAGTTTTTATTTGTAAAATCAGATATGAAAACCGCTATTACTTCGGAAAAATAATCAGAAACTAAAAGCTATAATGAAAATAAACGTATTGAAATATGCAATTCTTCTTGTCCTTATTCTGAACACCACTCACCTTTTTGCCCAAAGCGGGAAAGTAATTATTTCTGAATTCATGGCCATCAATTCAATGACGCTTGCGGATGAAGATGGCGACTATTCCGACTGGATTGAATTGTATAACCCCGGCGAAACTGATATTAATCTCGAAGGCTGGTTCCTGACCGACAAAGCTGATAACCTCATGAAGTGGAAAATTCCATCTGTTGTTTTAAAAAGGAATGAATACCTGGTGATTTTTGCTTCGGAAAAAAAACGGAATGATCCGGCCAATAACCTGCATACCAATTTCAAGCTTTCGGGTTCGGGCGAATTCCTCGCCATCTGCGAACCGGACAGCTCAATTTCTTTTTCCTATAGTCCGATGTTCCCGGCTCAACGCAACGATGTTTCATACGGGCTTTACCAAAATCAATATGTCTTTTTTTCGACGCCGACACCCGGGGCCGAAAATGTACCGAGTAGTTTACCTTTTTCACCGAGCTTCAGCGTAAAAAGAGGTTTTTATACCACACCAGTCGATGTAGCATTATCCTCCCCGGTAAGTGGATCGATCTATTACACCCTTGATGGTACAAGGCCTAACAAAACCACGGGAACGTTGTATTCCACACCAATTCATGTCGAAAAAACAACACCGCTAAGTGCGGTAGTCATCAACGATTCTGACGAAAGCAGCGAGATTGTAACAAACACCTACTGGTTTATCGAAGATATACTCAAGCAGCCGGTGCTTCCTGAAGGCTATCCTGCCGACTGGAAAATGGACATTTCTTCAACAAGCATCAAACCTGATTATGAAATGGATCCGGAAGTGTGCGAAGGAACGGACTACAAAAATCAAATGGAAGAAGCGCTCACATCAATTCCATCAATAAGCATTGTTACCACCAAGGACTATTTATTTTCGAGTGCTAATAATGCCACCACCGGCGGTATTTATATTTACACCGGAAAACCAAACGCAACCGGAAAAGACTGGGTTCGTCCAACATCGGTTGAATATTACGACCCCAAAACAGGCAAAGAATTCCAGCTAAATTGTCGCTTAAAACTGCACGGTGGCAACAGCCGAAATCCTTCAAACAGTCTGAAGCACGGTTTCGAATTTAAATTCAGTTCTTCGTACGGCCCTTCCAAACTCAATTTTAATTTATTCGATGAAGAAGATGCCACCAACGAATTTAACTCGCTGGTACTGCGTGCCGGTTACAATTATTCCTGGGCACTAATGAGCACGTTCTACAGCAGTCATATAGAAGGCCGCGAGAAAGCCCAGTATTTACAGGATCCCTGGACAAAAACCACCCAGCTTGAAATGGGAAACCTTTCGGGACACGAGCGCTTTGCTCACCTCTACATTAATGGACTATACTGGGGATTGTACAACGTTGCCGAAGAATATACCAACGACTTTGCCGAAGAGTACCTGAAAGGAAAGGAAGAAGACTTTGATATTATCAAAGAAAAACAGGAAGTTTCTTCAGGAACGATTACGGCATTTAATGCGCTGGTCAGTCAGATGACCTCTGCTTTGTCTGATAATTCGAATTATCAGAAAATTCAAGGTAAAAATGCGGATGGTAGCGTGAATGCTTCCTATCAGAATCTGCTGGAAGTAGAAAACTACATCGATTACATGTTGCTAAATTACTACATCGGCAATAAGGACTGGAACAAAAATAACTGGGTGATGATGCGTAACCGCAATTCAAACGAAGAAGGGTTCCGGTTTTTATGCTGGGATGCCGAAACCAGCATGACCGATCCGGAAGTAAACATTGTACGTGAAGAAATGGATGCCAAAAATCCGGCGTGGTTTATTCAGTTCCTTATGGGCAACAAAGATTTCAAAGTGCTTTTTGCCGACCGGGTAAAACGGCATATGCAGGATGAAGGCGGAGCATTGACTCCATCAGCAGTTGCTGAACGTTACAACAGGCTGGCTGATGAAATTGATATGCCAATTATTGGCGAATCGGCACGTTGGGGCGATTGCAACATTGCCAATCAACTGTACACAAAAAACGACAACTGGCTGCCTCGAAAAGAGGAACTGCTTAGTAATTATTTCCCGGTGAGAACGGATATCGTAATACAGCAGCTAAAAGATAAAGGTTATCTGAACAGTCTGGATGCACCGGTTTTCAGTCATGCAGGGGGAGAATGGCCCTCGGCAATCAACCTGAACATGGGCGCGGATATGGGCGAAATCTATTACACAACCGATGGCAGCGATCCACGTGAGCAGATTACTTCTGCAACATCAGCTTCTGCAGCATTGTACACCGGATCACTGCCGCTATCGTCAAGTGTAACCATTACAGCACGCACCAAGTCAGGCAACGAGTGGTCGGCTGTAACCACAGCCACCTACGATTTTGTAACCGGATTACCGGAATTGATCGAGCAGGAAACAGGACTTGCTGCTACCAACTATCCAAATCCTTTCAACCGCTCCACTACCATCGCCTATTCGCTTCCCAAAAGCAGCGAAGTGGAGATCGACGTGTATACAATCGACGGGCACTGGATAGACAAATTGTATTCAGGATATCAGTTTGAAGGTGAATACAGCGTTAACTGGAGCCCGCAATCCGACGTGACTGGAATGTTTATTTACAGGATTAAAGCCAACGAAGAAGTGCTGACCGGAAAAATGATCCGGAAGAAATAAGTTGTATTATTTGGGCAAAGGGATGGCATCCGTCGAGACAATTCGGAAACGGATGCCATCCTTTTTTATTTGTTTTTCTTTTTCCCTCTTCCAATTTCTTAATAAGGTAAAAATCAGACCTGATGGCGTGCCAATAGTTTTTATAAGTTGCAAAGTAATTATAGTAGAAATGGCATTCGATCCAATTGACTACATCGACGGCAAGGTAATACAAGCGACGAAACGAGTACCATGTACTTGAGATAAGGCAATTATCTGTTCTTTACGACCTCAAAAGAATATTGTCCGGAACCCGTACGAAGCAAAATTTCGCCATCAGTCTGATTGATGAATTCAATACCTGGTTTGTCAGATAATGACTTTCCGCTTTCAAAAACCTGATCCGTATTCTTGGCCGGTAACACGATAATTGCGGTGGTATTCACCGGAATCTCAATATCGAGTTCAAATGTAGCTTCAGCATCCTGCCATACGGAGCGTATCGTCCCGTAAGGCGACTCAAAACTTGCACTGGTTTTGGCGATACCGCCAACTACTTGTGGTTCGATCTTAACTTCTTTATATGCCACTGATTCTTCGGTCTGACCGATTCCTCCCAAGCCATTGTAAAACCATTCCATTAAGTGCCCCAACATTAAGTGGTTGTTCGAAACCACCTCCAGCGCGGGCCACGATTCGGTAAGCGCTGTAGCTCCTTTTTTCAGTTGAAAACCATATCCCGGAACATCGTCGCGGGCATTCATTTCAAAAAGCAGTTCACCTAGTCCGTTATTTTGCAAAGCTTTTACCAGGTAATTTAAACCGATATCTCCTGCAGTTAGCGCTTTTCCCGAGTTTTGTATCGATTCAACGAGCGTCTTCACCACTGCATCGTGATCATTTTCATTTACCAGGCCCACTACCAAAGGCATGGCAATAGCCGTTTGGCTTCCGGTGGAATAGATCTTTGTTTCCGGATTGAAAAAAGTAGCGTTGAATGCGTTTTTTATTTCGGAAGCCAGGTCAGTTAAATGCTTTACTTCATCCTGCTTTCCAATTAAAGCAGCCATTTCCGACATCAGTTTTACATCGTAGAAATAAATGGCAGTTGCGGTAAGTGCTCGCGGGGTGAGTTGCGGAAAACCGGGACGTTCGGGCCCAAGATCGTACCAATCGCCCAAACCATGATCAAGAATATGATTTTCAGACCGACTTTCCAGGTATGCCACATAGCGTTCCATCATTGGCCAGGCTTTTTTCATCGGCTCCAAATCGCCGTACCATTTGCAGATTAGCCAGGGAAGGATCACCGCTGCACTTCCCCATTCGGGTGAATCGCGAAAATCGCCATTGGCAAAATCGAAAAGCACATATTCAGGCGCAATGGTCGGAACCAGCCCGTTCGCTGTTTGTGCCTCAATCATATCGTCTACAATCTTGCAATAAAGATGGTAGATATCAAAATTATAGTGAACGCTGCCGCCCATAAGGAAACTCTGTTCCAACCAGCCCAGCTTTTCGCGGTGCGGACAATCGGTCAACACACTTTGGAAGTTACTTTCTATAGCCCATTTTATAAGCGTATAAATTTGATTAAAAAGCTCGAACGAGGTATGAAAACTGCCCGTTTCTGGTGAAGCGTTTCGATTATGTAACATTTTCAGGCTGACAATCTCCGGCACATTGGATTCCCCATTTTCAGAGGCAGGCACAGCACCATCAACCTGTATGTAACGCAAGCCGTAAAACGAGAATCGCGGACGCCAGGCTTCTTCGCCATCTCCTTTCAAAACATAGGTGTAATAGTGTGGCCTTCCGGTAGCACGCTGATTGACTTTACCGTCTTCAAAAATCAGTTCTGCCGGGGTTAGAACCACTGTGTCTCCTGCATTTCCTTTGACTGTTAATTCAAAAATTCCCGATGCATTTTGACCGAAATCATACAGCCAGGAGTTATTGGAGTTCTCAATTTTGGTGATCTTTTGTGGCTTCAGTTCCTGTGTGAGTTTCACCGGGTAATCGGTTTCGGGATGCAATTCATCAGTTGTCGGCTCCACAACAATCGCTTTCTGCCAGTTCACCTCATCAAATTCCGGTTGGTCCCAACCTGCTTGTTCAAGCCGGGCATCGTAATTCTCGCCGCCAAAAATACTCGAAAATGTTATCGGGCCCGGAACGGTTCTCCAGCTTTCGTCGGAAACGATTTCTGCCTCACTGCCATCCTCGTAAACCAACTTCAGTTTCATGATCATCATGGGATTTCCATAGGCTGTCATGGTTTTCCGGTAGCGCTCGTTGGGAATAATGAAAAAGCCGTTCCCAAGCAGTATTCCAACCGCATTTTTACCAGTCTTTAGCAGGTCGGTACAATCGAAGGTATTGTACAAAATGGTTTCATCGTAATTGGTCCAGCCGGGCGAAAGAAAGCGATCGCCCACCTTTTCGCCATTCAAATGCATTTCGTAATGTCCCATTCCCGAAACAAAAACCAACGCCTGTTTCAGTCCTTCCTTCACTTCGAATTCCTTGCGCAAAAGCGGCAGTTTATGCGATCCCTGATCTTTCCCTCTCCATGATTTCCCGGGAAGGTGAATACCGGGAACTATCCTCTTTTCTTCCGGCAGTTTATCGTAAGCAATCCATTGTGCTCCGCTCCAATCACTTTTTGCAAAAATTCCGGTAGTAAAGGTTTTTATCATGCTCCACGAAGTTTCATTTCCGTAATTATCCCAGGTTTTTACCCGCCAAAAATACGTTTGTCCGGGGTGAAGTTCCATTCCTGCATAATCGACCAAAATACTTTTCTCGCTTCGGATCTTCCCTGAATCCCAAACCTGATTGGCAAAGTTGTTTTGTTCAGATACCTGAATCTGATAAGCGGTTTGTACTACTTTTTTTTCTGAAGAAGCCAGCTTCCAGCTAAAAAAGAATGACGAAGGATCAACTCCTGTAGCTACGATAGCATTATTAACACTGGCTTCAGTAACTTGAAAATCAGCATTGCTCCGGCAGGAAAGCAGAACAAATATCAAAACAACACTATGGATTAAAACAGCGTTTTTCATCATTCTTGACTATTAATTTTCTCAAATCGTTCGGATTTCTTCCGCCAGTAATTTCCTAGTACAGATCCTGAAATATTCATCCAGGGGCTGAAAACCGCAGCTGCCAGTCCAAGGGTTGCCAGTTTGCCCATCACCCCAGCCAGCCCCGATGCCATTCCTCCGTTTTGCAGACCGACTTCAAGCGCCACAGTTCGGCACGAATTTTTATCGAGTCCCAGCAAACGACTGATTCCGTAGCCAAAAGTATAACCCAGTGAATTGTGCATGATCGATGCCAGCAACATCAGCAAACCAATGGAAAGGATATTCTCGCGGCTGGCTGCTGTTGTAACCACCGTAAAATATACGATGCCAAACATTGAAAGTTTGGGCATAAAATCTTTGATCTTTCCCCAGTACCGGGTTGCCAAGTAATACAATTTCCCGACAATAAAGGCTCCTGCAAAAAAAGATACCAATTCAAAAACCTTCATCCCGGTGTTTCCAAAACGCGTTTCAAGTACTGGCCAGAATCCAAAAATCAATGCCATCAACCACAAAACTGAAACGACCAGGACAAGATTGATCCTGTTTATCCATTTTTTTGAACCCGATTTGAAAACGTCGTATAACATGGCAGCACCTATGGGAACAATAACAATCTCGATGATCTGCACAAACATAGCCCAGAATTTCACCTCCACATAGGTTCCGGCCAGAACCTTCATCCAGAACGGCGTCATAACCGGCGCCAGTAAAGTGGCTACAGAAGTCAAGGTCACCGACAAAGTAAGATTTGCTCTTGCCAGGTAAACCATCACATTCGATGCCAGTCCGCTTGAACAGGAGCCGATCAGGATAATTCCGGCGGCAATTTCAGGTTCAAAATTGAATATTTTTGTGAGCGTAAATCCCACAATCGGCATAATGGTAAACTGACTCAAAATTCCGACAAAAACGCCTTTGCCCATAGTTTTGATGTGGGTAAAATCGCGAAAACTCATTTGTGTTCCCATACCGAACATTACCAGCTGCACGATGAACATGATCATCCATTTATTGCGGAGATCGAAGTTGCCCCAGTGAAGAAAGGCTGAGGGATAGATCATGCCACAAACAATAGCTACAATAATCCAGGCTGTGTACTGGTAGGAACGGAATGAATGAACCGATGCCAAACCAAACGCAATTCCTACGGAAGCTATCACTGCCAGTACCTGTGACGCCTGATGATATTTGAGCACCAGCGAAAACAGCAACAGTGCAAGTGCCGTCAGTCCGATCCAAAGCGCAAGTCTTTGAAGCTTTTGTTTCATTACAGCACCTCCGCAAGGTATTGAACCGCCAATTCGGGGCTGGTAATGATAGGAACTTTTTTATCTTCTTCCGAAAGCTGATCAACAACACGTGCCATCGATGCCTGTGCTAACAGGATCACATCCACTTCCTGCGACAATTCTTTTAATGCAGCAGCCACCTTTTCGTCGTGAATCTCCGGTTTCCCTCCCATGAGCGCATCGAATGCACCTTCGCAAAGTTTTGAAGTCAGCTCAATGTCTTTTCCTGCAACAATCGCACGACGACGCACCAAATCGCTTGTAGGTTCCAAAGTTGTTGACAAGGTTGCTACCACGCCAATCTTTTTACCCATCTGCACGGCTTTGTCGGCCATGGGTTGATCGACCCGCAAAACTGGTATTTTCACAAGGTTTGCAGCCATTTCCACTGCAGGTCCGATGGAAGAGCAGGTAACCAAAATATAATCGGCCCCTGCTTCTTCGGCGGAGGCAACATGCCCCACTACCCTGCGTGAAGTATCGGGTGTGAGTTTTCCACGTTCGATTGTATTTTTGATCAGACTATCATCTGCAATATTAAAAACCTTGATGTCTTTCCCGGCTAAGTATTTATCTGTCAGTTCCTGAAATACGGGAACCAGTGTCGCCGAAGTATGTATCAATCCCAATGTTTTAGTCATAGTATTTAAATTTTCCCGTTTTTAATCTTTATAAAATAATTCGCATCTCCAACCTGTCCGCCTTTCAGATTCACTTCCAAACCATCAACCGGCGAGGCACTTGCAAAAGCCCTGCACACCGGCGCTCCCGGAAATACAGGTGCGATCATTTCCACGGCTTCAATGCCCAGTTCACGCGCCACATAACCCGATGTATCGCCTCCGGCAATAACCATGCGTTTCACCGGAAACTCTTCCAAAGCTCTCCGTGCAGATTGCCCAAGGATTTTTCCAAAGCGTTTGGCAGTTTCAATGCGTCGGTTTTGTTCGTCCCAGCCTTTTCTTTTAAGCAGCTCACTTATTTGCTTAACACGCACATCATCAGGGCCTTTTGAAGTGTGCAAAATAACACTTTTCCCATTTTTAAAGCACGAAACGATTTTTTGCTGATATCCATTAATAAACGATTCAGGATCATCCACATCCAGGCTCATCGCATCAACCGCAATTTCCTCAAATCCATGTTCCACTGCGCGGTTAATCTGCTCTGCTGTTACCGGAGAAACACTCCCCGAAAGCACCATCAGCGGACTGCTTACTACTAATTCATCCCAGGTTTGTCGCGGCTGACAGCGATTTTCTTCAGCCCAATAATCACCCAGGGCTTTTTCAATTCCCGATGATCCTACCGAAAAAAGTGGCCGCTCTTCAAATACCTGCCGGTCGAGCACTTCTCCGATTTTGGCCATTTGTGATTCGTATATACCATCGAAAAAAAGAATTCGCTTGCCGGTTGAAAGCTCTTGCTCAATTTTTTGCTGAATTTCCTCGACCGGGCTTTGCAAATCTACAAGATCAATCAATCCGATAGGAAGCTGCGTTTGGCGCCCTAAATGAACCTGCAAATCACTTTCAGTGGCCGGCGTTACAGGGTGTGCACACATTGAAGGATGCCGGTCGAGGCGGAAAATCTTTCCCTGGCTACCAATTCCCATTCTTGCAAACAGATTTCCAAAGGCCGAATAACGCCCCAGGTGAGGTGCCGCTACCAACACCGGCGTGAAATCATTTTTGAATATTTCCTGACCGGTTTCGATGGCCATTCCAATGTTGCCAATTTCCGGCGATGAATCGAAAGTTGAACACACTTTGTAATGAACGTGGCGCGGATTTAACTTTTTCAATTCGGTAAAAGCCTTTGCAAGCGCTTGTTTCATTTCAAATGGAATCATAGCGCGGGTCATTCCCGCAACACCAATCGCTGCAGGATTTCCGAAACGTTCTATTTGTTCCGAACTTGGATTATCCAAAAACAAAACCGTCCTAAGTCCGGCCCGGGTCAAAAACTCCAGCGCATCAGTCGATCCCGTAAAATCGTCGCCGTAAAAAGCCAGTTGTATCTTGTTATTCTCTGCCATTATTCACTACCCAAATTTTTCCACTGATTCGCCAAACTCCTTGAACTTTTTCGCGGCTTGTTCCAGCGAAAGTCCATCAACTGCAGCCTGCCAGGCCTGGTGCAGGGCTTTCACTCCGCCTGCAGGTCCCGAAGGATGTGCCATTATTCCACCACCGGCCATGTACAATAAATCGGTGGTTTTTGTTCGTTGCCAGGTTTCAAAGGCCTGTCCGCCCCACTGCCCCGATGAAACCACCGGCAAAACAGCTTCATTGTTTAAAAAGGGCTTGTGACAGGATTTTATTGATCGTACCACCGAATCGTCTGATTCCCAAAATTTATTTTGAATGCCGTTTACATGCATCTGATCCACTCCGGCTAATCGCCATAATTTATTGTATGCCGGAAAATTGATTCCCAGCAAAGGGTGGCGGTTGATCATTCCCCATCCGTTTCGGTGACCATGAATGGATAACTCCCCCCAACTGCAAACTTCTTTTACCCCGGTCCAACCAACACTGTTAATGCTAAGCATGGCAGAGGTTCCCCCGGCTTTTACGATCTTCTCGTAGTTGGTTTTCATGGTATCAAGATCGCCAGTAATGTTAAAAGCATACATCACTTTTTTACCGGTTTTGTCGGCATAGGTATTTATTAATTTCATTATTTTTTCGAGCCGAACTTCAAAAGGCGAGTTGACCGTTGAAGTCATCAGCTCATCGTCTTTCACAAAGTCAATTCCGGCTTCTACCAATGTTTTTACCAGGTCGGCTGTATATTCGGGAGTCAGTCCAACGCTGGGTTTTATGATGGTTCCTATCATTGGTCGTTCCGATCCCACTCCCGCCAACTCTTTAGTTCCGCGCATGCCATAAGTGGGTCCCCGAAAATGTTTTGCATAAGAAGCAGGCAGTTCCAGGTCATCCAATTTCAAACCTGTAAACTGGCGCAATTCGTATAAATTTCCCTGAACCGTGGAGACCAATGCCGGAATATTGTAGCCAAAATTCTCGAGCGACCACGACACTTTTACTTTTGCCCGATGATAGGTTTTAAATCCCAGATCATCGCCGGGCATGCTTGGTTCAGTAACATCTCCCAGAATTTTAATCTCTTCTACTCGCGCAGCAAACCGCGATTTTAGTTCATCGGTTTCGCCGGGAACAGCCACAAAAGTTCCGCTCGACTGTTCGCCGGCCAGCACCGCAGCAGCTTTTTCCACATCATGTGGCGTTTCAATCAAATATGTCGCAATAATTCGTTCCATGCTAATTTTGTTTCAATAGGATTTCAATATCTGTTTTCCGTGTTTCAGGCTGAACATCAATAATATTTACCATACCATCTTTCAATTCTGCTTCAACACTTGTATTTCCGGGAGCATGCAATTTAAAATGCACATTCCATTCTTTCGGCCAGGCCGGGAAAAGGTAAATTTTATCGCCGTTGGTTTGCAGTAACATCTCCTGAACTCCGATCATTCCCGATCCACCCCAATTATGGTCAGGCACCCAGTCGAAACCTGGTCCCCAGAATGCCGGAAAACGACGGCCGGAATCCTTCATTTTCAGCAAAGTATATTTTACAGCTTCTTCTGTCAATCCGAGCCGGGCAGCAAAAATATTGTACTGCTTCCAGCTTTGGTGATCCTGGAATTTGATGATATCCTGATCGTAGAGGTAGGTGTTTTGTGCAATGTCCAAACCCGGCTTTCCAACTCCATAAATCCCCCAGGGATAAACGGGGTACAGTTGCGGCGCCTCCGTATTATTTATGCGCTCCCATAATTTTGCCGGTGCAATGGTTACCTTATCTCCAAACTGACGAAAAGCAAATGGCGGAATTCTTTCCAGGAAAGCTTGCCATTTCTCGCTATCAATTTCCTGAGGATAGTATTCCGCTAGTTGAAGAAGTCCTTCGGTAACCTTATACAACGCAACAACTGTTGAAGTGGCATTGTAAGCCATTTTGTAGGTTTCGCAGGCCGATCCCGGGTACAATATCAAATCTCCGTTCTCATCGAGAGCTTTTGTGCCCCGTTGTTTCGCCAGATATTGGTAATGCTCATCGAAAAAGGTCAGGCAACTTTCAATCAATGGCAAGTAGTCAGAAATATCTGCCCTCTGGTATTTGTTTAATTGCAAAACCATCCAGCAAATTTCAAGCGAAGTATCCCACTGGTATTCGAGCCAGGCGTTGTACATCATTCCAGGGTCGTAATTTTCTGGTCGTTTCCAGCCGTATTCACTGGGATTTGGCAGGCCAAAATTTTCAATCTGCTCGGTAAAACAAGCACCATCATGATCCCAGTAACACCGGCTTCGCAGCTCAGCATTTCTTAAAATCCTCAGGTAAAAGTCCAGTTGTGGTTTCATCATGTCGAAATCGCCTGATGCCAACATTGGGAAATATATTAGGCGCTGATTCTGTGCAGTAAAAGTACCGCCACCCCAATTCCTGAAATCTGGAGTAAAAGGCCGTTCATCGTTGGTGAAAATTGGATCAACCGTGAACAATCCTCCGTTGAACTTTGTGGGATATTTCCCGTAAGCATTGCAACCCAGCATGTAACGAAACAACTGATAATTGCGCCCTGCTTGCCAGGAAGGATTGCTGTAATCAGTATTTTCAGGTTGAATTAAAACAAAACTTCGTTGCCAGTAATCCCGCCACCAGTCCAACGTCAACTTTCGTGTACTTTTTTGCTTATTCTCTTTCTGAATACGATTTTCCAATTCAGCTTTCCATTCATCCACACCATCGAATTGTCCTGTATTTAAGGCAATTTTCAGATGGTATTTCTTAGCTGCTTTTTTACTTTTCAGCCTCCAGCTTTTAAATGCTGTTTGCTGGTATTTTCCTTCGGATGTTTCACCCTGAACAAGATTCTCGCCCCACATCAATCCACCAAAAGTGAGTTTTTCAAGCGGATTAAAAAGGCTGTCTTTAACGGAATTTAGTTTTTGCTGATTTACCGTGGCATCAAAAATTGTTTCTCCTTGGTTTCGGTGATAAAACAGTACTGCGTCCCCGTCAAAATAGATTTCATCCTTTCTTGTAAGCAGGCCTTCGGATAGTGCCCATTTGTAGGAATTCTGAAAACTTTCAAATTTGCGGAGCTTGCGGTCTTCATACCGCCAGCTTTCGTATGAAGCTTGAAAATCGATAGCCTTATCGCTTTCCACCTCAACATGAATAATCGGATTAAAAACATCGACCCAAATTTCGAACTGAGTTTTAGTTCCCTCTTTTTCGGCTGAAATCAGTACACTTCCTTTTTCGAGCTGAAGTTCTTGCCGGAAAGTTGCTCCAACAAAGGGATTGGGATCGCACTGAATGCGCACCCGCCCCAGCTTTGGCATGGTATTGTTCTCATCGAAAGTGCCGCTCCGTGCCATGTAGAAGAGCAGATCTCCGTTTTCCACCCAAACATTCAGGCCTATATCGCCACCACCACATGGCATCGATTCCGATGAGTTGGTACTCTGACTGTTCCAAACCACATTGTAATTTTCAGGTAATAAGGTTTGTCCAGCCGAGACTGCGGGAATAATCAGAAATAATATGTACAGAATATTTTTCATGCAATTCATTAAAATTACCAATCATCCGAACGAAATGATGAAACCGGCAAACCGTCGGTTGCAAACAAGTTTCCGAAAGCATAATCCTTAAAGCAGTAGCGCACAGCCACCGGTTTTTCAACTCGCGGAGAAGATAAAATCACTGATTTGGAGCGCAGAAAAGCAGTGGCAGGATAAAATACCTTGTTTTCGCCTGCAATCTCAAATCCCATTAGTTCTTTTCCAAAAGTGGTTAATCCGTTCGCTACATTTTTAAACGACACGATTACCTGGCTTCCTTTAATTTCAATCGCGTAATAGCCAGGACTTTGATAGCTAAAATCGCGAAATCCGTAAGTTTTTGCAAGAGCCCAGAGCGCCAATCGTTCGCCTCCTTCTTTTTTCCGCATCGGGTGAATATTAGTTTCTTCACCAACATCCATCAACACTGCCATGCCGCTATTTGGAATGATGTCCATAGCCTTTAACTGCGCTTCACGTAAAAAAGCTGAGTTGTATTTTTCAAGCGGTTCATCGGGAGTAAAAACCGAATAATCGAAAGGTGCTATCTGGGCGTAATAAAACGGGAAGTCTCCGATGCCCCATAAATTTCGCCACTCTTTCACCATTTTCGGAAACAACTCCAGGTAACGATCGGGTTCCTGGTAATTGGTTTCGCCTTGGTACCAGATACAACCTTTTATTCCATAAGCGATAACCGGATTCAGCATGCCGTTAAATAGTACGGTCGGAGTCCGGTTTTCAACCAATATGGAATCGCCGGGTGCCGGAATTTCCTTGTCTTCGAAAGCCGTAGAAGTTTCTTTGCTCATCCAGGCCTGAATACAGGAACCGCCCCAACTCACCTCGATCAAACCAATTGGAACATCGAGCATCTCATTCAATAATTTGCCAAAATAATAACCGGTGGCGCTGAAATTTCGTACCGCCGCCGCATCCGCCTCTTTCCATTTTGCTTCAAAATTATCCTGCGGTGTGGTTTGCGCATTACGGGGAACAGTGATCATCCGGATAGTATGATCTTCAGACTTCAAGATGTCCATATTTGATCCTTTTACGGGTTGCCCCTGAAAACCCTTCATAGGCATTTCCATATTCGACTGCCCGGAACAAATCCATACTTCGCCGATCATTACATTTTCTAATGTTATGACTTCTCCATCGCTAACTGACAATTGATAAGGTCCGCCTGCTTCAGGTGTTTGAAGCATCAGTTTCCATTTCCCGTCTTTATCGGCTTTTGTACTTACACTTTCGTTGTTCCACGAACCACTTACTTCAACCGTAGCTCTTGCCTCACTCCATCCCCACACAGCAACTTTAGTCTGTTGTTGCAACACCATGTGGTCGGCAAAAAGCGCCGGAAGTTTTACTTTGGCATTTGCAGTTAATCCACTCATCAAAAAAACAAGTAGCATAAACGCTACACTTGTTCTTTTTAATTCCGTATTCATTACTTTCATTCTATTCTCCTTTTTCAGGTATGTTTCGTTTTACTTCTATTTTTCTACAAGGATTCTCACCGGCCCCATCATACCGGCCGGCAACAATTCATTTCCTTCCAAACGATACGCGCAGGTTGTCCATGTAATTCGGTCTTCTTCCGGCAGCTCATGATCGCCTATCAAGCGGTTTGCCCAGGTATTTGTTACGGCAATTTCGAGTTGGTTGGTACCTTCTTTAATTGCTTTTGAAATATCCACACGATAAGGTGCCGTCCATGCAACGCCGCAGTTTATTCCATTAATCGTTACTTCAGCCAGATTGTATACTTCTCCCACATCGAGGAAGGCATTTTCAATGTTACCGCTCCACTCAAACGATTTCCGGTAAACAGCCGTGCCTGAATAATACTTTATTTTTTCGTCTTTATTTTTGCTCCAGTCGCTTAGTTGCTGAAGTGCCACCGGACTTTCCGGCCCTCCCAGTGCTTTATCGAATTCAACCAGCCAATCGATATCCAGTATTAGCTGTTGTACAAACTCCGGATTATTTTTCGCTCCCGTTACTTCAGAATCAACAATCCCTTCTTCAAAAAGCACAAAAACTGATTCATTACTTTCAAACTGAAATGGAATTATTGTTCTGCCGTTTTCGATGCGGCGGTCTTTGCAGGATCTTGTTTCTCCACTGACAGGAAAATAAAACTCCGGAACCTTTCCATCAACTCTGAAGGAGAGCTCAACATCACGTCGTTCGTTTTTTTGATTGGCGATAAAATAAATCTCTTTTTCACCATCAGTGCGATGAATCCATGCCAGTTTTTCTGCCGGTTTCTTGTTTTCAAGCGCGAAAAAGTCTTTTTCAATATCCAGGGGAGCAAACGACGGCAAATCGAATTTACCTATCAGAACCTGCCCTTTTCCAATTTTATGACTACGCAGGTTTTCCGAAATCGTTGTACTATTTTCCTCCGCGAATAATTCGTTTGTTACTTTTTCAAAAACCAACTCATCTTCTTCAGCGCCTAAGAACTTGGCAGGCTTTTCCTGGAAATAAATCATGGCTCCGTCCTTAACCAAACTGAAAAGTTTTTGAACAACATCAAGGCTCATTCCTCCGTTAGGATTCATCCGGCGTTCGCCGGGAACCACAAACAAAGAATAACTTGCTCCGCCCGGCAATACGATCTTTCCATCTTGTACCGAAGCCAGATTTAACAAGGCATCCTTATTAAAGGAATCATACGAATATCCATTTAGAGGATCTACCCAGTCGACAGGATCGGCCAGATTTTCTAAAGTAGTTACACCTTTAGGCAACTGGCGGTAAGGCTGACCAACATTTTCAAGCCGCTGCTGTTCCGCGCGTACTTTCTCTTTACCAAATATTCCGGGAAGAACAGGCACCAGTCGGTCGGGTAAAACAGCCCGCCGGGGAATTTCTTCACCGGTAAAAACGGCAATATCAGCAACTGGAATTCCTTGCTGCAATTGAGTTTGACAATTTTCAATGTAATTAATCCATGTTTTACCGGGCTTCCACCAGGTTTGGTTGGGCTGAAAAAAAGTTCCCACCACTCCAAGTGTTTTTCCGGGCAACTGATCGGTCCAGGGATCGTGTACAAAAACATGAAAGATCATTTTATTGACGCCTATCGCAAAATTACGGTCGAAAAGCGTTTTTAGCATTTCGGGATGCTCGTCCCAATCGAGGCGGATTTCAGTTCCGGCCTCAGCACGCACCAGTTTCTTGCCATAAATATGGGCACCTGAAACGGCATCTAAAATATCGTTGGGTTTATCGTGCGAGGGGCTGCGAAACCAGAACTCGCCGGTTGGTGCATCTGTATTTTTAAAATGCAACATCCCATCGCTTACAAAAACCGGAGCCACACTTTCGGAACTGTAAAGAACACCTTTTTCGTGTGCCAGCTTTTTCATGGTTCCGTGGTAATTGTCCACGAGTACTTCGGCAATTGTTGTGCGCACATCGTGTAAAACCTGTTCCGAAAAATGTGTATTTCTCAGAGGAACTCCGGCCAATGCAGGCAGGTACGGACCTAAATCATATCCACGACGTTGTTTAAACTCGTTGAGCAAAACCGGCGACCAGTTCTGGCTACCGCATTCCCAGCTGTCGTTATACAATTCTTCAATCGTACTTTCGGCCAAATCCCCCATGTGATTGTATATGGAATCGAACCAGTTTTCGAACTGTACTTTCACCGCTTCCGGATTTAATTTGTCGGCTTCCAGGCCAACACCACCTCCGCCAATGTAATTGGTTGCTCCAGTTGAAGTGTGCCCCATGCGAAGAATCACCCACCGGCCTTCGGGAACATCCCACGACAGTTTTCCATCCGTTCCGAGTTTGTAACTTATATCAATCATTTCTTCAGGATCAATACAAACCGATTCCTGCAAATAATCCTCATTAGTTGACTTACTGATGCGCCAAACTGCCCCTGACTTCCCTTCGTACTGGTGAATCTTTGCTTCACCCGATAATTCAATGCCTGAAATCCTTAGACGCGGTCGCCACTTGGCATCATCCAAATCTTCAGCACCCGGCTCAGTTCCCTCGGGATCGAAAACAAAACGAAAATATTTTGCGTCAACGGGTTCAATCAAGTGTGTAACTGTAACACCACGATCGTCCCAACCATGACGGTATGCTTCCAGTCGGCCGTGACGCGTGAAATTTGAACCGTCATTACTTGTTTCTACGATCAGGCGATTGGCCTGGTAGTTATTCCAGCCCGACTGCAGGGTAATCGAACGACAGGCAAAAGGCTCGTCGAATTGATACTGTATCCAGCATTTTTCCCGACTCGAAAAGTTTTCGGTATTTCCTTTTTTAGCTAAAAAAGAAGCGTCTTTACCGGGAATACTCGTTGTAATTGTGGGTTTTAGTTTATAGGATGAAACACCACTTCCTGCCGGAGCAGGATAGGCAAATGTGGCAATATCCTCGTAATAATTTTCCATTCTCTCAGGTTGTGGAAGCTGCCCCTCAAAATGTTGCCCTCCAACCACGATCGTATCGGCCCATACCACTTTTTGCATCGAAAGTTCGGGCGCGATCCACGGACCGCCGGCAGCTGTAAATCCGTCGCAGGCGTGAATTCCAAGCTTTACTCCCAAGCGGTTGGCCTCGCTTACCGCAAACTTCATCATATCCCACCACTCAGGCGTTAGCTGCACGGCAACCGGCTCGTACAACGAAGGCTCGGCTGCTCCGCGAATGGTAAATAGAAAGGCTCCACCGATCCCGTTTTCTTTCATCGCCTCCAAATCTCTAGTGATTCCTTTTTTTGAAATGCTTGCGTCTGTCAGAAACCAGTACACCCAGGGTTTGGCATCATCTACCTTCCCTAAAGGTTGAAATTCTTCCGGACTTTGATGTCCGTTTTTACAGCCACTGAAGATAAGAATCAGAAACAAAAAAAGATATGGAATTATGGTCCTCATGCTTTGGTTAGAACTTTATGGTTTGCGGCACTTTTTTCAATTGTTTCAGATCAAATTTTCCAGGCAGAATAAAGAAAGAGTACGAATAATTTCCTGCAGGAACCTGATACTTTTCCATCGGTTGTGCATCATCCGACCACGATGAATTACCACCTATACCCATCTGAATGAGATCGATATTCAGAGTTATAAATCCACTTTCGCTTAATTCGTTGGTATGTTTTGCCTTGTTGATTTCGTCCTCGGTCCATGGCCATGCATTCATATTCAACAGACTGTCGGCCACAACGAGTAATCCATCATTTTCAGGATCTGCCAGGTACATCCAACGCACATCGGTGTGATTCCCGGTTTCCTGCGGCATAATGTAAGGTTCGTTAAACTGGTCGATTGGCAATATGTAAACGCCAGCATCAAATCCCCAACGGCGGTCAAGGTAATTTTCCAAAGGACCACGACCGTACCAGGTAATGTCTCTGTAATCGTTTTTAATGCCCATTGTCATTCCAATTTTTGGGATATTAGGAAGCGTCTTATCGGCCTGCAATTTGTAGTCTATTTTTATCACACCCGATCCACGTACCGTATAATCAACAATCACTTTTGCCAGCCCATCAACGATCCGATAAGTGCTGGTAATTTTCACTTCGTCAGACTGCGGTTTCGAAGTTTCCATTTCAATCATGACAGGTTGTGCTTCGTACCACACTTTCAGTTTCTTTTGTGGCTTCCAGCCTCGTTCATCATTATCAGTAAGCGGACGAGAAAAATGGGGTAACAAGGGTGCGAATATCTGCTCTTGTCTCTTATTTAGATATGACACCAGTGCTCCGTCCTTTTTGCTGAAAACGACTTCAAAGTCATCGCCCATCACCTGAATGTGCTCCTCATCGCCTGTTAAACGCAGGTCAGCATCTTTCTTTGTCTTTTCGCCTGGTTGTGCAAGTCCCGTCAAAGCAAACTGATTAGAAGCCACCTCAAAACCTTTGTCGGCCCAGGTTTTGTCATTCTTCAACAGAAAATGAATGGTGGCCAGGTACTCGTTGCCGGCTTTCACTTCTGGTAGATAAGCCGAAAGATCAATTGTTGTGCCTTCACCAGCGGCCAGATCCATGTCGGGCAGCGAAATTTTGTCGATCTCAAAACCATTTTCAAGGACGGTTAACACAATGTCGTATTCATCGAGCGACAACACTGCGTGCCGGTTCTCAACTTTTATTGTAGTACCGGAAACAAGTTCGCACCATACAGGCTGATAAACGCGCTTGCATTCGTACATGGCCGCTTTGGGGCGTCTGTCGGCAGCAGCAATTCCGTTTATGCAGAAATTACCATCGTGAAGTGTTTCGCCAAAGTCGCCGCCATAAGCATAAAATTCATTACCGAGCGCGTCAGTTTTTAGCAGGCCCTGATCTTTGTAATCCCAGATACAACCACCAATCAACCGTGGTGTCGATCGAAACAAATCCCAGAAATCTTTCATGTTCCCCGTTGAATTTCCCATCGAGTGCGCGTATTCCACAAAAATCACAGGTCGATTGTCGCCGGGTTGCGCCAACAGTTCTGTGATGTATGGAATCGTAGGATAAAAACGGCTAACCATGTCCACATAAAATTCGTCGATCGGATTACCGAGACGTCCTACGTTTGGTAAATGCGAAAGATCTTTATAACCTTCCACATGTGGATTACCCTGTGCAGGCTCATAATGTATTGGTCGGGTGATATCGAAATCGTGTGTCCATCCGGCCATGGCAGCATGGTTGGGACCACGGCCTGCTTCGTTACCCAAACTCCAGATAATTACCGAAGGATGGTTTTTATCGCGGTAACCCATTCGTGTCATGCGTTCCATATGCGCGTGCGTCCACATCGGGTCGTTACTCAGTTTGCCACCTAGTCCGTGGGTTTCGAGATTGGCCTCGTCCATCACCAAAATACCGTATTTGTCGCACAGATCGTAGAAATACGGATCGTTCGGATAATGGGCTGTTCGGATACAGTTAAAGTTGAACTGTTTGATTTGTTTGACATCGTTTTCAATATCTTCACGCGATAAGGTTTTCCCTTTTATCGGATCGTGATCGTGACGATTGACGCCATACAAATACGTTTCCTTTCCGTTGATAAGCAACTTGCTATTCGTTTTCGAAAATTCGATGCTGCGAAAACCGATTCTTGCAGTTTTTACTTCCTGAATATTTCCATCCTTATCTTCCAGTGTCAGCAAAAGCTTGTACAGATTTGGGGTTTCGTCGCTCCATTTTTTGGGATTTTTGACAGTCGTTTCCAACAAACCAAATTTCACATTATCTAGCCGCGGATAACTTTCATCCAGAACTTTCTGAACATCAATTTTCAATGGTTCGCTTAAAACCGCCACTTCATTTTCGTCGTAAAGCTGTGCTTTCAGAACATAGCCTTTTACAGTGTCGCCGGTCAGGTTTTCCATCCTTGGACGAATGCTCAGCGTGGCATCTTTGTAATTCTTGTCGAGTTTAGTTTGCACATGAAAATCAGCAATTCGTAATTTCGGTTCGGCCAGCAACATCACATCCCGGTAAATGCCGCTCATCCGCCAGTGGTCCTGATCTTCCAAATACGAAGCATCGCTCCAGCGGATCACCTGAACCGACAAAATATTTTCACCATCTTTCAAATAAGGTGTAACATTGAATTCTGAAGGCAAAGCACTGTCTTCGGCATAACCTAAAAATTTTCCGTTCACCCAAACTTTATAGGCTGAACGCACCCCACCAAAATGAAGGGTAATGTTCATATTTTCCCAGTTGGCAGGAACCGAAAAAGTGATTTGGTACGAACCCACCGGATTGTAATCGCGCGGTACCCACGGCGGATTTACCGGTCGGAAGGGATAAACCGCACTTTTATAAATGGGTTTGTCGTAGCCTTTCATCTCCCAACAGGAAGGAACTTCGATCTTATCCCACCCCGAAACGCGACTAAGGTAAAAATCGACCGGAGCTTCTCCGGGATTTATCGCAAAATGGAAATCCCATTCACCATTCAGCAAGAGCATTCTTGAACGGTTTCGGTTATATGTGAGCGCCTCCTTTTCGGATGGGAAAGAATACGCCGTTGTTCGCGGAGCATCGCGGTTAATGGAAGTTACCAGTGGATCTTCCCAGGGCTCGGAAGTATAAACCGAAGGTGCAGGCGGAATACCAGCCGGTTCACCGGTTACTGTTTGCGCATTACCTCGAAAAGCGATGATCAGCAATAAAATATATACAATTGATTGTTTCATTATCGTACCGGTTTACTGGAATGAGCTTCCATAAGTTATAACAATAAACGAAAGGATCAGCACTACAAGTGCGACAATCAGTGTACAGAATGTCCTGCCTGAAACGTTTCGCCATTCTTTCATGATTACTCCAACGATGTAGCTGAAGAAGATAAGCATCGACATGTGGAGCACCCAGCTGATAAACTGGAATTTGCCCATTTTAACGTGTCCCAATCCATAGAAAAAGAACTGCCCGAACCACAAAGCTCCGGATAGCGCAGACCAGAAAAAGTTTTTCATCCAGTTACCGGCGCTGATACCTGATTTCAGCGAAAATTCTTTTAAGGTATTTTGACGGATTCCGGCTACTATAAACCACGCCAGGTTCACCAGAAAAGTTCCGGAAGTAGAGACAATGTATTTGGCATTTCCTTCAAAATTTCCGGCGCCGTTTGCGCGGGCCATATCGGAAATAGGCTGTCCGTGTTCGAGCGAAATATTGAAAACCGCAGATAAAACTCCGGCAATCATCACTAGCACCAAACCAATTTTCATGTTGAACTGCACTTTCTCACCGGCTTGAGCTTTCAGGTCTTTTTCCTTTCGGAAACCGGCAAGCCCACTAAGAGCAACACCCAGTAATGCTATAACGATTCCCAGCAAAATAACCATGCCTCCGGGAGCAGTGAAATATTCAACAAGGCCGCCATAGACGATCAGCGGAACAAAGGTTCCGAGGATGGCGGAAAGCCCGATCGCAAAAGTATAGGTAAGCGAATAGCCAATGTGGCGAATCGCAAAGCCAAAACTCATTCCGCCAAAACCGTAAACGGCTCCCAACAGAAAAGCCCCCCAAATCACATTTTTCGGCGCGGTTGCCAGAATATGAAAAAAACCGGGAACGGTGATCCAGCCGATCACCAGCGGAAGAACGATCCATGCAAAAAAGGCCTGCACCAGCCAATAGGTTCCCCACGACCACTTTTTTATTTTCTGAAAAGGTAAGTAACAAGTAGAGGCCGAAATTCCTCCGATGGCGTGATATCCTGTCCCTATTATTGGATTTGGTGTGATCATATTAGTTCAGTGTTCATACTTTAGAGTTAGTCGAGATGAAAAATTTCCTGCATATCGGCCCAAAATTCTTTTGGTCCGGCACTTTCAATGGGTTGCATCAATGGCTTTACCACGTCCCACCAGCGTTGCATTTCTTCGTGAGCAGCCATAAGTTTCATGTCTCCTTCGAAATCGTTGCCCACATATTCAAAATAGGCAAACAACACATTGTCGCGAACAAAAATGGAATAATTAGAAATGTTGCATTCCTTGATTTTGGCCAGGACTCCCGGCCAAACTGCTACATGCTGCCGGATGTATTCTTCTGCTCCCTCAGGCTTCAAGTATATCGTTTGTCCAAATCGTTTCATTTAGTTCTGTTTTTTACGGTTTGAAAAAGCGCCTGAATATTTGCCGGTGGAATATCAGGTAAAACTGCTTCGTGACTTGGTGAAACAATCAGTCCGGTTGGGAAAAGATCGATCACTTCATTCACTCTTTTTTTGACATCCTCAGGACTTCCTTCCACCATTAAATACTGGGCATCGATGCCACCGCAAAAAGCGCCTTTACCGGCAAAATTTGCTTGAATATTTTCCACACTCATATCGGTAGCGCGTGCCTGCAAAGGATGAACGATATCGGCTCCCAGGTCAAAAATATCTTCAATAATGGGGAAGATCGATCCACAGGAATGATACATCACTTTCAGTCCGTAAGTTTTTGCCTGTTCGATCAACAGTTTTGTACCCGGGAAAATATATTGACGGATGAGATCGGGATCGAGCATTAAACCGGTCTGGCTGCCAAAATCGTCGCCAAACAAAACCGCATCCAGTTGGCCTTTGGTAGCTTCGTAAAATATCTCATTTGCTTTCAGATAGAAATCAGTAATCTTCTTCAAAACTGCCTGATATATGTCCGGATTCATCAACATCGTTATCAACGCGGTTTCCATTCCAAAAGCCGAGCATGAATCCTGGAAATGAGCGCTCCACATTATGCCCATTTTTGCATAATCACTTCCCGCTGCTTTTACTCTTCGTTTTGCTTCTTGGCTATCGAGGTACTTTGCCGGATCTGGCCAATTGAATTTATCCACGTCAGCAGGATCGTCGTAATCTTCGAAAAAGCCCGGAGCTGTTAAGGTCCGGTCATCGGGTTTGTCCAGATGATCGCGTTTGGCAAAATCGAAAGCACAGGCAATGTGGTTCGAAGGTGCATAATTATACGGTACTTCAATCGGATAAATATCGTCATCGAGAAGTGTTTTTACTTCTTCCATTGTTTTCAGACCAAAATGCTTTGTTAGACCTGGAATTGCTGCCGGAACCGGCAACCCCATCCAGGATGCCGGCCTGTCGACCGGTGCATTGGCTATGGTTGCTAAAAATCGTTCTTTATGGTTCATTATTTAGATTTTGAGACATGAGAAGATTAGACTTTGAGACGATCAAAATGATCACTTCCTGTCATCTCATCACTATCTAGGTACGTATTTCGTAAAAATCTTATCATTATTTGAAATTCAATATTTAAAGCCTATTGGTGAGAGCGTTATAATTGTCTAAAAGTCTGAAATATAAAGATCTTTTTTAATGTCCGTTAAAAACAATATACATACTTATCATCACTATAATCAGAACTATCCAAAGTGCCCAGACTGTTTTACCCGGTTTGGGCAGATTTTCAAAGCTCATGGTTTTCGCTGCTTCTGCTTTCGATTTTTTATCGGTTACCACGATCAGCCATGTCAAAACGGCCAGGATCACAAAGATGATAAACGACAGTAACAGAAAATGCGGCCAGAAATCGTATTGCTCATTCGGAAAAACCCATAAATAAAAAATACCGGTTCCCATACTGAAAACAGTACCAAACGAAAGCGCAAAGTTGGCTGCTTTGGTGGTAGTTCGTTTCCAAAGCACACCAAATAAAAACACTACCGACATCGGTGGTGCAATAAACCCAAGAACGGCCTGAAACACATCGAAAAGATTGAGTCCTTTAATACTGTCGATGGCCAGCGTCATCAGAATTGCGAGAGCGGCACCCAAAACAGTTACTATTCTACCTATGGCAATGATTTGTTTTTGGGTGGCTTCCGGCTTGTATTTTTTTACGTAAATATCCATCGTGAAAACGGTACTCAACGAATTCAGTGCCGAGTCGATCGTACTAACCAATGCAGCAATCAGAACGGCCATAACCAGTCCGGTCATTCCTGCCGGAAACAAGCGGGTCACCATGGTCATGTACGCTTCATCGGGATCTTTCAGGTCGGGAAAAAGAATGAAACAAACAATTCCGGGAATGATGAATAAAGCTACGTCAAGGATTTTTAGCCAGCCGGTAAAATTGGCGCCAAGTTGTCCCTGCTTCAGATTTTTTGCCCCCAGTACCGACTGCACCATCGACTGATCGGTACACCAGAACCAGACTCCCATGATCGGGTAACCCAAAACGATGGCCAGCCACGGGTAATTCGGATCGTCCATCGGGCGAAGCAGGTTCCAGAATTCGCCTGGAGTATTTTCATAAACCGCCATGATTCCGCCTGCTTTATGGACGCCAACGACAGTTAAAATCAGCGAAACGACAATGAGCAGCAACATCTGAAAAACATTGGTATAGGCAATTGCCTTTAATCCTCCGGCAATGGTAAAAAAAGCAGCAATCATTACCAAAATGATCACAGACAACCACAAGGGAAGATTCAGGATCTGGCCCACTAAAATTCCACCGGCAAAGAGCGTAAGTGCCAGCCAGGAAATGAGGATGGTAGCGAGTGTGTACCAGGCCAGAATATTTCGGGTTGAATCGCCAAAACGTTTACCCATAAATTCAGGCAGTGTAAGTACTTTGGCATCGAGGTAACGTGGGGCAAAAACCACCGCCAGCAGGAGAATAAAAACAAAGGCGTACCAGGCAAAGTTACCTGCTACAATACCGGTGGTGTAACCGATACTTGCCGAAGCGATCAACATTGACGGGCCTACATTGGTTCCCCACATGGTTAAGCCAATACTACCCCAACCCAGTGAATGACCGGCCAGAAAAAGGTTTTCGTCTTTATTGCGGGCTTTTACAAAACTCACCCAGTAACCAATGCCGATCAGCACCAGCAGGTAAATTCCAACTACCGCAAAATCAATAGGTTTTAGTAATTCATAAATGTTGTTCATACGTCTGGTATTGATTCCGGTTTTAGCTATAAATTATGATCGTCTAACAAGTCTTTTACGCTGATTGGTTTTCCGCTTTCCAGCGACCTTTCCATCGCTTTCAACAGTGCGATCGTCCCGATGCCTTCCTTCAGATCGGGGTAAGCTGTTTCGCCATTTCCGAGGCAATCCACAAAATATTCGATGTAATTCTGGTATTCGCCGGCATGGTGACTGTGGCCTTCGAAACGGAAGTAATGTTTATCGCGATGATCGAAAGTAACCATCCGCTCTTCGCCGTCTTTATCGGTTATGGCATAGCGTAATACCGGGTAATCGCCCTGACTGGCGCCTTCTGTTCCGCGCAAAATACAGGTCATTTCACTTTCGCGAACGGCTGGTTGAGTAGGTGACGAATAAGTTCCGCTCACACTGGCTACACGGCCATCATCGGCCTTATATATGAAATGCATCGTATCTTCGTTCTTTAGTCCGCCGGCAAAGCCATTCGGGCTGAGCATTCCGTAACCCATCACCTCTTCGATATTGGGCAGGTACCACCGAACAAAATCCACGGGGTGACTCAGTCCGCCGTACAACCATTTAAAGCGCTCTTCAAGCGACCAGCCTTTACCCAAAAACCAGCGATGATCGGCATTATAGTTCGACTCAATAGTCACCAAATCGCCAATCAATCCTTTTTCAAAGTCTTTGCGCTGGCGGCTCATCGGTTCGAAGAACCGCGAACTCTGCCCCACAAATACCTTCCTGCCACTTTCCTGCTGCAATTGCAACAGTTCTTTTGCATCTTTCAGATCGTCGATCAAAGGTTTGGTACAGATAACATGTTTGCCGTATTTCAGCGCCATTTTTATGTGTTCGGCATGCAAAAAATCGGGCGTATAAATGGCAATAATATCGATCTCCTTATCGGTAAGCAGATCCATGTAAGCCGTTGTATACTTGTGGAAATTAAATTCTTTGGCCCTCAACTCGCACATGCTTCTGTTTAGATCGCACATTTTTACGAGCTCTACTTTCTCACTCTTCAACGCCGCCGAAACGGTGCTTCGTCCTTCTCCCAGTCCTAAAATTCCCAGCTTTTTCATTTTTCCTATCTGTATTTATCTACAATTTTCACTGCAGTTTCAATATCTTTTTCGCTTTTGAAATCGACATTGATGTGCAAACCCTGGTTGCCCACATTATCAATTAGCGGCTCCAATTCGTCAAGCGTTACCCAGTTGGCCATTATCGATTTTCCTCTGGTCAGAATCTTTTTGTAAAGATCGTACCAGCGGGGATCGCCGCCCTGCGGCTCGCCAACGCCCGGAGTCCATTGCACGGCATTCAATTCCTCAATTTCGAGAATGGCATCCAAATGGCGCATGGCATCTACTCCATCGAGGTGGTATAGGGTATAATCGATTTTTTGCGCCTGCTCGCGTAAATAGGGTTGTGCAAAACGACGAAAATCTTCTTCCGAAATCATCAGCGAAATATCACTCTGCAGTTTCGAAACCGTTCCGGGTGCCCAAAGTGAGAAATAACAGAAGGTCATTTCATCACCTTCGCGAATGATGTTATAAATGCGTTCGAACACCTCAAAATAAATATCGTTTACTTTTTGCAGTTGTTCTTCCAACACTTCTGGTTGAAGCATAATGTCCATCAAAACTGTATCTGTCCCTCGTAAACTGGCAAGTGTGTCCAATCCTTCAATCAAATCGGGGCAGCCCACATAATATTTTCCGGCGGAGAGTTTTTTGCATTCGGTCAACAGATCCTGGTGCAACTTCCACCACCTATTGTTTTCATCGAGTTTGATCTCACCATCAAAAGCGTGGTTTTCTTTGATCCAGATGGTATCTTCTCCTCCCGACAATTCCGCTCCCAAACAGGCCGCCAGTGAACCAGGTCCCAAATGCGTGTTGGCGACCGGTAAAATATCAGCTTTAAACGAGCTTCTTGAAAGCTGGTAATCCAGATTCTGCGCCCGCCATTTTGGATCAAACCAGTACTGATTCAAATCAACTGCAGCCGCAGGGGCTGCTATATTTTCACGCGGTTCACCTTCCCTTTCAAGATGTTCCCACATAGTGAGCACAATTCCTTTCTGGTTCCACCAATCGATGTATCGTTTTTGGGATTCTTCCCAGTTTGTTTTCCAGGTTTTCATTTCTTTTACCGCTAAGGCGCGAAGACGCCGAGTTATTTCCTTGTTGTGTATTTATTTTATTCTATTTCTTTGTGTCTCTGCGGCTTTGCGTGAGATTTATTTTCTCGCAAAGGCGTTGAGTCGCTAAGAATTATTTTAAATCCAGATTAAAAACTCCTGTAAAGGAATTATCAATTTTCAGTTTTATTACTTTCTCAAAATCAATATCGTCGGTACTGTTCACATGCCCGGGATAAAATGGAATTTCATTTCCGTATTTTACCAAAACCGGCATTTCATCCAATGGTATTTCCAGGTTTTTCAGCCACTTTCCGCCTTCCACAATTTTGCCCGAGAAGAAATCCACCCAGATTCCCGCAGGGATATATACATCGCGTTTGTCTTCCGAATTCATCACCGGAGCCACCAGGAAATCGTCTCCGAAATAATACTGGTCATCGATGTGCCAGCAAATTTTATCCTCCGGATGATGGAACATTAAAGCACGAAGCACAGGCAATCCGCTTGTAGTTGCTTTTTCACTTTGTTTCAAAATGTATGGAATGAGTGCATAACGCAGCTTCCACCACTTCCTCACCACGTCTGCAATCTCAGGATATTCGTAGGGTTCTCGCTTTGAAGTTCCGTGATAGCGGATGTGTGAAGAGAATACACCAAACTGTGTCCAGCGCACATAAAGATCATTTGGGATCATCGAATTCATAAAATCGGGTACGCCGTGAAAACCGGGGACATCGTGGCTCCAGAAAGCAAAGCCTGATAATCCGAGATGCAGTCCGCCTTTAAGCGAACCTGCCATTCCTGCCCATGAAGCGGCTGCGTCGCCACCCCAGTGCAACGGGTAACGCTGGCAACCGGCCCAGCCGGCCCGTGCCCAAACAATGCCATCACCTGTAACTTCTTTGGTGATTTCGTAAGCCGCTTTCTGATACAAAAGTGCATACAAATTATTCAGTTTCTCAGGCGACATCGAATGGTATTCGGCATCCATATGAATGTCTTCACCAAAATCGGTTTTGATACACACCACGCCCATGTCGAGCAGGTTTTTCAATAAGCCTTTGTACCATTCCACCGCCTTCGGATACGTGAAATCGATGGTGCCGGCATAATCAAGTGCGCTAAAATTAGAGCCGCCTGCCTGTTTTATTTCCTTAGGTTTCGAGATGTAATTGTTTTGTGTTGCTTCCTCCAGTTGTTCGGCTTCACGAGCTACATAGGGCATTTGCCATAGACTCACTTTGAAACCATCTTTCCTCAACTTTGATATAAATCCCGTTGGATCAGGAAAACGTTCAGGATTGAATTTCCATTCACACAACCAGTCGGTACGAAACCAACCGGTATCGAGATGGATCACATCGCAGGGATAATCCTCTTTTCGCAAGCGGTTACAGATCGTTTCCACTTCATCGGCCGAAAAATAGGTCATGCGGCTCATCCAGGTGCCAAAACTCCAGAGCGGCGGCATCGACGGGAAGCCGGTGATTTGTCTGTAACCGTATAAAATTTCTTCTGCTGTGTCTCCACCGAAAAGGAAAAGATCAAGCACTTTTTGTTCGCAAAGAATCTGCACTGACCGCGTAGAATGGTCGGCAAATGAAAATTTACTGTATGAACTGGTGTGCAGGAATACGCCATACATCCGGCTCGAAAGGTAAAATGGAATATTTTTATAGGTACGGCGGTTATTTACTCCCTGGCCATCCTGGTTTTTTAGCTGAAAGGTTTTTCCCGAAAGATCGAGCTTGGTAAAACGTTCGCCACTTCCCACGAACACCTCATCGGGCTCGGAATGAAACGAAACAGTGGCACGATTCACTTTCTCGTCCTTTTCAACAAAAGCCAACGCGTGTGCATCGTGTCGTGCCGGGAAAAACTGGTCGTAGGCGCTCAACTTCACCTCGCGTTTTCCATCGGGATAAAAAGTCACATCCAGCGTTTCATTGGGCGGAGGCAACAGGTCGCTCCAATGGTCGGTCTCAGGTTCCTTGAAATTGATCACTGCCCGCTTCACCCCTTTCTCATCCGAAATGATCCACTGGTCTTTTTGCTTTTCAAACTGAAGCGGAACAACTTCCAGTTCAGCATCCATTTGCAGCATCGGGGAATGTTCCATCGATTCGCCGTTAAAACTGATGGCTACCCGCAGGATCTTTTCGCCGTAAGCACGCAGCTTCATGTAATAATACTGCCTCGGAATAGTGAGATCCGGATAAATATCATTTCCCGGATTTTGTTTCTGGAAGGGAATAAAAACCGTTACATCGGTTCCTTCCTTTACAATATCGACCGGATGACAGGCCCGCCATAACCCTTCCGAATCGGGTGCTGCAGGATCAAAATCCAGAAAATCGTATAATTGATAATTTGTTTGTTTCATATATTTCTCGCAAATCTGCCCGGCTGAACCATTCAGACGGGGGCGCTTCGTCGCCAGGTTTGTTTTATTGAAATTAGTTCGCGTTTATTTGTAATTGAGCCGCTTCCAAACCATCGGAAGTAGCTTCTACCTTAATTTCTCCTTTGTCACCGTCCGACTGAACGATCAGCAAACACATGCCGTTGAACGCCTTTCGGTGGTCGGCTTTGAAGGATTCCATACTGGCTTGGTAACCATTATCAACACCGGCATTAAAACCTGCTCCTGATATATCGAAATGCACCAGGTTATCAGCATCTGGAACCATATTGCCATCCTTATCGAGGATTTTAACGGTGATGAAGGACAGATCACGACCGTCGGCAGTAATTGTTGAGCGATCGGCAGTTAATTCAATTTTTGCAGGCTCTCCCGCAGTTTTTATGGTCCTTTCGAGTATTTTTTTACCATCCTTGTATGAAATGGCTGTCAAGATTCCCGGTTTGTATTTTACACGCCACATTACGTGGAATTTTTCTTGTTCTTTACTTTTTTTTCCCAATGATTTTCCGTTCAGTAACAATTCCACTTCATCGGCATTATTGTAATAAGCCCAAACATCCACTTCCTGACCTTCATGCCAGTTCCAGTGCGGGAAAACGTGCAGAACCGTATCATTCGTCCAGAGACTTTTGTAGAGGTAATAAACATCTTTCGGGAAACCACAGAGGTCGATGATGCCATAATACGAACTGCGTGCAGGCCACTCATAAGGCACCGGTTCGCCAATAAAATCGAAACCCGACCAAATAAACATGCCCGCCACAAAGTCGTTCCCGGAAACCACTTTCCAGGTGTTTTCATGCGTTGATCCCCAGTAAGCGTAAACATGGTCGTAAGCCGAAACCGTATAATCGGGATTACCGTCGAATTCCTGGTCATGCGCCGGTGGCCACAAACGATCTTCATCCGATGGCATGTCGTAATGCCCGCGGGTTGAAAGCGCCGACATATTTTCGGATGCCAGCATCGCTTCTCCCTGATAGTTTTTTGGAAAATCGAGGTACTCCAAATGTTTGTAATTAAAACTCAACACATCCAGTGCACCCGACTGGTAAATGTAATTCTTTTCCGGATCCTGTTCGGTGAGGCCGCAGGTAACCGGCCGTGTATTGTCGAAGCTTTTTACCAGCTCTGTCAGTTCACGGGCAATCGTTGTTCCGGTACTATCAAACTGCTCGCGAATCTCGTTGCCAATGCTCCACATAAACACCGAAGGATGATTGCGGTCGCGCAGTACCATATCTACCAAATCAGCCCGATGCCACGCTTCCCAATCGATGTTGTAATCGTATTTGTTTTTCTTTTTTGCCCACTGGTCAAACGCCTCGTCCATTACCAGGAATCCCATCTTGTCGCACAGATCAAGAAATTCGGGAGCCGGCGGATTGTGGGCAGTTCGTATGGCATTGCAGCCCATTTTTTTCAGAATTTCGAGTTGACGTTCTATGGCACGTGTATTCAATGCAGCTCCCAATGCGCCCAGATCATGATGTTGGTTCACTCCGTGAATTTTCAGGTGCTCACCATTCAGGAAAAATCCTTTTTCAGGATCGAAATGAAAAGTGCGGATTCCAAATTTGAATTCATAATTATCAGTGAGTTTCCCTTCAACAAAAACAGTGGTTTTTACCGAATAAAGTTGAGGTGTATCCACCGACCAAAGCTGTGGATGTTGAATTTTGAATTGTTGTGTTACTGAATTATCCGAAGCAGGAATTTTAAACGAAGACTTTTTGTTCGCAACTTCCTGTCCTTGAGGATTAGTAATTATTGTTTTTAGCTCAACCTGCTTTTGTTCCGCAGCTGCTGTCAACAGCGAAACCTGCACCTGAACAGTAGCTTTTTCCGAAGAAACTTCGGGAGTTGTTACAAACATTTCCCAATGAGCGACATGCGTTTTTCCGGTTTTTACCAGCCACACGTTACGGTAAATGCCGGAGCCGGTGTACCAGCGAGAGTTGGGTTGCAGCGAATTGTCCACTTTCACAGCCAGCACATTTTCTTTCTGTCCGAAATGTAGAAACGGCGTGAGATTGTATCGAAACGAAGTATAGCCATACGGCCTTTTGCCAAGGTATTTTCCGTTGATCCAGACTTCGCTGTTGCGGTAAACGCCATCAAAATCGATGTAGATCGTTTTCGTGCTGTCGGCAGCCGGAACAGTAAACGATTTTCGGTACCAACCAATTCCTGTCGGCAGGGCACCACCGGCCGTTCCGGCAGGATTATCGTTGCTGAATTCACCTTCGATGCTCCAGTCGTGAGGCAGGTTCAAGGTTCTCCAGGCGGCATCATCAAAACCGGGATTTTGCCAGGCCGGATCGTCGCCCAACGAAAATTTCCAGGCGGCGTTGAAATCGAGCCTTTCCCGAATTGTTTCCTGTTTTTCGCTACAGGAAAACAGGGATATCAATATCGCAAAACTCAGCCACTTTATATTTTTCATCGTTTCATTGTCTTATTGATTTACACGAAAATCGAAGTACAGTTCCATCTTTTTACAGCGTTTGCGCCAATGATCGTAGGGCCCAAAATCGAAAAACTGGTTCTTTTTTCCCGATGGCCCCATGTTCCACGAATCGTTGGTTTTGCTTCCGATTGCCGGAATGCCCTGCATAAACGAGATATCGCCATCGGGGAATGGTGGCGTTAACCGCTGATCGGCAACTTCCGGTTTATCGGGCGTAAACAGTCGCAGAAACACATCCTCTGTTCCTGTGGCCACTGTAAACGATTGGTCTTTACTTTGAATTTTTGCCCAGTACAAATTGGAATGATATCCTTTAAATTCGGGATAAATCACCGGAGGAATTCCAGTCAAGGTTGTGTTGTAGTCTTTTTGGTATACTCCCAGTTCAACCCCCTGCATGCGGTTTTTCCAAACACGATACGGGCCGTGTCCCATCCATTTTACGCCTTCAACCAGATTTTCGGGATACGAAAAATTAACGCCCATGTAATCGTAAGGCACATCGTATTCTTTGGCAAGATAGTAGATACTGAGTTTTGCCCAACCGCTTGAAAAAAACGACCAGGTAAATTCTTTCATCCTCGAATCTTTTTCAAAAGTACTGGTGATCGTCAACGTGTCTTCCACCATTTGAGCTGAAATTTCCTTAAAATCGGTTATCCCGGCAGAAATAACCGGTCCGTTGTTAAACGGAATTTCACCATTCGCATTCTCCACTTTTTTTAGCAAACCACCCGTTTTTCCGATGGTAAATGTAATGCCTCCTGCATTCACCTGATACGCAGAATCAGTTTCGGTAAAAGTAATGGCAGCATTCACTTTCGTTTCTGCAATCAATTCGCTAACCACATCATCAGGCAGTGAAACCGGGTAACTCCAGGTATACAATTTTTGTCCGTACTGATCGGTTGCGGTGATGTAAAGCACATCGTAAGTCATCCAGTCCTTTGGTAAATCAAGCTGAATATGTCCTCTTTGCCGCGGTTCGAGATCGGGTGAAACAATAGTTCCCGACACTTCTTTTTCAATTTCGGTTTCTACCGGAGTAGGTTCTTTCACAAGTTTCCAACTAAACCTGCACGTATTCAGGTTGGTGTACAGGTACCGGTTTTCGATGTATATTTTCCCGTCAAATTTTTCGGTCAGGTTCCGTTCTTCGAGTTGCACCGGCGACAAAATTTCCTTGATCGCAAAATAGCTGCCTTCTGGTTCGTGATACGATCCCAGAATACCATCGGCACCTTTTGAGTTGTAGGTATCCAATTCACCGTTTTTATCCACACGAACCACTCCCTGATCGGCAAAATCCCAAATAAAACCGCCAGCTGCCACGGGTGTTTTCCAGATAAGTTCCCAGTAATCGTAAAGGCCGGCGCCTTGTCCGCCGTCGTGCATTCCGTGCAAAAATTCGGTGGGCAGAACAATTTCGTGCCCGTGCCAGAAAGTACCGGTTCCGTAATCGTAGCTGCGGTAGTGTTCGGTAGAAAATCCGTTGAAAGTTTGCCAGGGCTGAAGGACTTCACGTTTCTGAATATCGAATTTGGCGTACAAAGGCAGTAATTCTTCATTGTGTCCGCCCTCGTTGCCGTTGTCCCACAAAATGATGGAAGGGTGGTTCACATCGCGAACGATCATTTCTTCAACCAGTTTTGTACCCACTTCGGTGTCGTAAGCATCGTGCCAGCCGGTGAGTTCATCGAGCACAAAAAGCCCCAGCGAATCGCAAACATCAAGAAAATGCGAATCTGGCGGATAGTGTGCCATGCGCACTCCGTTCATGTTCATGCTTTTAATCGTCAACACATCCTCAATACTTCGGGCTTTACTTGACGCACGCCCGGTTGTAGGCCAGAAAGTATGACGATTTACGCCCTTGATTTTTATTTTGACGCCGTTTACATAAATTCCATCACGTTTTCGCACGTCGATTGTACGGAAACCAAAACGTTCGGTAAATTGATGAACAATCTTCCCATCCTGAATCAGGTTAAAGTTGACTTTGTATAAATTCGGATATTCGGGATTCCACGATTTTATGTCGTTAATTTTACTTTTAATGAAAACACTTTCATCGGCATTTTTTACCGGGACTGAAAAATTTTCACTAATCGGTTCTCCGGCCAGAGTAATAACTTGTACCACAAGCTGGTCGGCGTTTTTTATATTATTCAGAAAAACCTCTGCCGAAAAAGTACCGTCGCCTTTGGCATCGATGGCTACACGGTTTATGTTTTCACCGGGTTTTGCCTCGAGCCATACCGGCCGGAAAATGCCACCAAAGATCCAGAAATCAGCATAACGCTCGGCTTTGTTCACCGATTCGTTGGCTGAATGTTTGTCGACTTTTACCTCCAAAAGGTTTTGTTTGCCAAATTTCAGCAAGGGAGTAATGTTGTAACGAAAGCGGTAATATGCCCCCTGATGAATCGGACCGGCCAACTTACCATTGATTTTTACTTCAGTGTCGGTCATCGAGCCATCGAAAACAATTTCCACCTGCTTTCCTTTCCACGCTGCAGGAACTTCAAATTCGTACTTGTACAAACCCGACTCTTTCCCACGCTCCTCGTCTTTGGCATGGCCGTAATTGTACTTTCCAAATCCCTGTAACTCCCAGTTTGATGGCACCGGAATGGTAGTCCACTCACCTGAATTACTACCACCGGTGCAGAAAAATTCCCAATCAACAGTGTTGTCACTTCCAGTTCCCGAGAGGTAGATTTTCTCGGTTTGCTGTGCCGCTATTCCTAATGCAAACAATGCAAGGATGATGATCAGATATAGTTTTTTAAGCCTTTGAAGCATGGTCTTATTTTTAGTTCAATTATTAAGTTACCGTTACCCCTAAATCCCCTAAAGGGGACTTTTCCGGTTCCCCTTTAGGGGCCGGGGATATAATGAATAATATTTTATCGCAGTCAACATTAATTTTTTGGCTGAAAACTCAATTCACTTTTCCCTAAATCTTTCGATGTTGCGACAGCAATTCCACGCTGACTGTCTTTGTTTACGGCGCAATAGAAATGGTACACCACGCCATCGTGTTTTACCACATACGATTTATGTGCAAACCAGTTGTCGTAGGATTCTGAAGGAGCGATCAGATCTTCACCTTCCCACTCGGTCCAGTTCACCAGGTCGTACGAACAGGCAAAACGGTTAAAGGCATCGTGATCTTTGCGATCGGGCCAAAAAGCACCAAAGTAGAACATCACCCAAACATCGCCCATTTTCTGGATCACGGCATCGCCTGAGATTCCCTTGTGATGATTGATCACCGGACTCTCACCAAAACGCTGCCAGTTGATCATGTCGTCAGAAACCGCCATCCCAATGCGTTCCGCACCGCGCCCGGGATTGATACTGTCGCCACGGGCATTGTAGTACATCACATATGGATACCCGGTAGTTTTACTCTCGTCGAGCAATACCCAGGTTTTGTAGATGGTACTGTTTTCCCACCAACGGGCAGCCGCATCAGTAGCTTTAAAAATCGGGTGATCATGACGATCCCACTCGTGCACCATAGCCGGCGACTGGTCGGAGTAAGCCATTCCGATCGAAAGCAAACCGTGTTCATAACCGGTAGAACTTCCTCCAAAATACGGCATCCAGTATTTTCCATCCACCTGATTCAACTCGTAACTGCCTCCCCAGGTCGGGTCCTGCAGACTTGGGTAACCGGCTTTCTGGTTGGCATCCCAATCGGTGGAATCCGAAAATGAAAGTACGCGCCCCATCTCTTCCCAGTGGAGCAGGTCACCGCTTTTAGCCAGCCAGGTCTCGTAGCCACGGCCATCGAAATAAAAATAAGTCATGTACCAACTGCCTTCGTATTGAAAAACTGTTGGGCAGTCGATCATTAACGAATCAGCTGTTGGAGCAACAACAAGACCGTATTTAAAAGGCGTTTTCACCTCCTCGTAAACTTCCTGCATTTTTTCAGGCGAAACCGTTTTTGGGAGCTCCTTTTTACCCGAGCAGGCTGATATCAGCACGATTGTTAGAAGAAGTAAACCCCCTCTAACTTCCCCAAAGGGGGAGAACCATGGTTTTACCTGTTTTATCATTTTATCTCCTTTTTTCATTCATTAAACTTTTTCCTTTTCACCTCCCCTTTGGGGAGGTTTGGAGGGGTTACTGAACCTTTACCCAATCCAAATACAATGGCCCATTGCTTTTGGGCGTAATTTTTATTGTATAAGTTCCCGCATTGATCGTTGTTTGCGTATCGGTTCGGAAGCTTTTCCATTGATTCGGAGTCGGCAGGAAAGTCCATTCACCTGCCCACATTTCACGGCCATCAGCGGCGAGAATCTGAATATCGGCTTTTAACTCACTTCCCGACAGGTTGATGTAGCGGAACTCCAAACCATATTTTGATGCCAGACCTACAGCGAATTCAGGACCAATCGTTCCTGTTTCGCCGGATGTCATCACACAGACTTTATCCAGGTGATTTACCTTACGCGCACTGCCATAAAGTTTTCCGTCCTCGGCTTCCCAACGTGTTGATGTCCGCAGATCGATCGGATCATCCAAATTCGTCACCGGCAAAACTGCTATCGGGTACATTTCAAAATCGTCTTCAGCAAAGCGTTTCAGTTGTACTTCAGCTCTTTTCTTAAACCGTTTCTGGTAAATCTGATAATCAGTTCTTCCTTCGAAGGTGGACTCTACATATTTATCCAGTGGTTTCCAATCGTTCAGCCAGTCCGGAAGATTACTCAGCGTCGTATCTATTCCAATCCAAACATCCGATTCAGCAGTAATTTCGAAAGATGGAATCTGCTCCCCAGATTTGAGAATTGAAGGTGTTTTAATCCATTCAGCACCGTATAATTCAGGAGCAAGTTGGGCAAACCTGCCTTTGGCATCGGAATATTGATCGATGCCGGTGTCCATCCATTTTTTGGCTGACCAAGCGTTGTTTTTTGTATTTAATTTTGAAATCACCCCTGAAGCTGCCGGAGCCGGTTGAATATCCTTATCTTCCGAAGAAACGGCAATTGCGGAAATCACTGCCTGCCCTGATTCTACCTGCGGAAATGAAATTTTTAGTTCGCCACCTTCAATTTCAGCTTCAACCGTTTTCTTAAGCAGTCGGTCGTGGCCAACTTCGGCCCAAATGTCTAAATCGTCGATTACCACCTTATCGTTGATAGCCACATCAAATACCCGCCAGTTGGTGCAATTCAATCCGCCACCGGTTCCATACCACGGCTCTGTGAAAAAGAATTCAACTTTATATTTTCCATCAGGCAGCGGAAAGTTATAGCTGAGTTTGTGTCGCCCGTAACGAAAACTTTGTATCAACGGCCAGTCGTAAGTTCCGGAAATCGGATCATGCGTTTGTCGCTGACTACCGTAAAACGCGGGCATACCGTTATAATCATCGGTCCAGGAACGCGAGCCCCAGGTTCCCGGATCGGTTTGATGCACATCAGCCATCCAAAGATTTCCCTGTTGATCGGTATATTCATCGCCGCCACAGTTTACACGGTAGATATAATTCCTTCCGTTTTCTGTTAACGGTAAGGTTTCACCTGACAGTTTATGCAAACCAGGATCTTCCGGTAAGTGATGTAGTAATACCTGATCTTCGGCAACCGTTTTTCCATCTACATAGCCTACGGCATACAGCAGGTTATTTTGCACATTTACATTATCAAAAACGATGTGTGTACCAAGCGGACCACGTTTTTTTCTGCCCAGCGAATTTTCTTTTACACCGTTGAACAGCTCCACCTCATCGCAATTGGTAAAAATGCGAATGCCGTATTTTATGCCTGGTTCGGTCCAGCGATCCGGCCAGGTATGCGAAACAATGTAAACCATCGGTTCGCTTTCTTTGGGTGCGTAATTCGAACGAAACATATAGAACAGATCGAGCGGTTCACCCCAAACCGTGAGCGCTCCCTTGTAATTCACAGGTCCAATGCGATCGATGTCTCGCATCCCCTCACCACTTTGTGTGCGGCCGGGATTATCGTGTGAGGCCATCAGCCAGTGATACTGTCCACAACTTTTATCAGCCGCCTCTTCTCCCAATCGGATTTTTGATTCCATCAGCAGGTTCATGCGGTCTTCGCTGTAGATTCCGTTCTGATCAAATTCGCCTTCGGTGTGCAGGTCAAGGCTGCGCCAGGCACCGTATTCTCCATTTAGCAATTGTTCCGAGAGTTCGTTGGCATAATTATCAGGATTGCCACCATACGTGCCCGACCAGTTTTGCACTACGTTCCAGTCAGTACCGGTACCTCCGTTGCAGGTGGTTACGAGGCGCTGGGATGAAGCTGTAGGATCGAGTTTTCGGATCAGATCAGTGCATTCTTGGGCAAAATCTTCGGGAAGGGTGCTTTCATTTTCAAGCCCCCATAAAATAACCGATGGACTGTTACGTCGTTCCTTGATCCAGTCAGTTAACAGCGTTTTAAAGTTTCTTCTGAATTCAGGATTATCGAACCAAATGTGCGCGGTCATTTGCGGCCACCACAGCAAACCACTTTCGTCCCAAACTTCTTGGTAGCGTAGGTTGTGCGGTTGATGTCCGTCGCGGAAAGAATTAAATCCCATGGCTTTTACCTGCTTGGTACGGGCTTTCACCTGCTCGTCGGAAAAAGCGTGCCCCTGCCCCATCATGTGTTCGTATTCGGCAGTACCGTTGATAAAGACTGGCTCTCCGTTCAGATAAAAACGATTGGAAGCATTTTCTCCGAAAATATCCCACTTTAAAGAACGTATTCCGTAATGCGTTTCAATTCTGTCGATCACTTTTTCATTTTGAAGGATCTCGGTTCGAACAGTGTACAAATAAGGATCTTCAATCGACCACAGATGCGGATTCGTAATGTCCTCTATCTGTTGCTGAATCACTTGCTGATTTTTCGCATCCAGCTCAATCTCAGTTTCAGTCGACGTGATCTGTTTTCCGCCGGCATCAATTAAAATATTTTTAAGCTGTATGATTTTATTTTCTGAGCCGTAATTTCTGACTTCAGTAATCAGATTCAAAGTAGCCTTTCCCGACAAAATGGTTGAGTCATTCCAGATATGAACACCAAAAGGCTCCAAACGAACTGGATCAGTGGCTATTAAAGTCACCGGACGAAAAATTCCAAGCGGCTGACTACCCTCGCAAAACCCCCACTCGGGGCTGCAACCACCACAAACCCACGGCAGGTCGCGAATATCTGCAGGATGATCGGCACGAACGGCCAACAGGTTTTCTCCATCGAGCTTTACAAATGGAGTAATGTCGAGCGTGAATGTTGTTCGTCCTCCGGCATGGTAGCCCACTGAATCGCCATTTAACCAAATGGTGGCATAGGAACCAACGCCTTCAAAAAACAGGAAATACTGTTTTGCGGGATCAGGATTTTCAAGCGAAAAAGTTTTGCGGTACCACGCTGTTCCGTGTAGGTTTCCGTGACGCAGGCGTCGGTAACCTCCGTAGTCGTCCCAGTTGTGCGGGACATCCACCTCATTCCATGCCGTAATGTTGAATTCATTTTTTTCGAATTCAGCATAAAAATCCGAAGAATCGGCAAACGAAGTAAACCAACTTTCATTCAGATTCTGGCTAAAACGAATTTCTTTTCGGGATGCCTGGTCCCCGCTACACCCGGCAAAAACCAGCAATACTAATATGACTGTTATTTGTATTCTCATTCCATTACTTTCATTTTCCCGAAATTCTGATCGTTTCATCATCCGGCACCAAAGCTTTGAGTAACAACCAGCACAGCAGGTAAGCCAAACTGGCAATGGCAAAAACCACGTGGTAACTTCCGGTAAATTCGAGGATAAGTCCTACGACCATTGAAAACAGAACTCCTCCGATTGCACCTGCAAATCCTGATAATCCGACCACCGAAGCGACTGCATTTTTGGGATAAATATCGGAAACAATGGTAAAAATGTTGGCCGCATAGCCTTGGTGTGCAAAAGCTGCCATAGAGATGAACAAGACAGCCAGCCACATATTCGAAATTCCCGACACAAAATAGATCGGGACCACTAGCAGCGCCATAATTAGTATGGTGAATTTACGTGCCTTAACCGGATTTTTTCCTTTTCCGATCATTCGCGACAAGATCCAGCCTCCCAGCACCGAACCACCCATTGAAATAACATAAATAGTAATCAGAGGCAGACCAATGTTCATTAAGTCGATGCCGTAATTTGTATTTAAAAATTTTGGCAGCCAATACAGAAAAAACCACCAGATCGGATCAGTTACAAAACGCGCCAGGCTGATGCCCAAAGTTTGACGATGGCGGATAATCTCTTTCCATGAAACGCGCTCCTGAACAGATTCTTCTCCATCCTGTAGGATGAATTCTCTTTCCTTTTCACTTAGTTTCTTTTCATCTTCCGGACGGTTGTATGCTATTAACCAAAAGAACAGCCAGACAAATCCCAAAGCTCCGGTACTTATAAATGCCCATTCCCAGCCCCATTTAAGTGCTATGAAAGGAATGAGGAGTGGAGTTACGATTGCGCCCAGATTCGGGCCGGTATTAAAAATACCAGTGGCCAATGCCCTTTCCTTTTTCGGAAACCATTCGGCCACAGTTTTCACAGAAGCCGGAAAATTGGCCGATTCGCCTATCCCAAGTGCAAATCTGGAAACGGCAAAAGAAAAAGCTCCTCTCGCCGCTGCATGAAGCATTCCGGCAAGACTCCAAACAATAATTGCTATCGAAAATCCGCGTTTGGTTCCAATCCGGTCGAGGATGGCGCCGGTGGTAAGTAAACCAATGGCGTAGGCCAATTGAAAGGCCATGATAATAAAACCGTAATCGGCTTCCGACCAATTGAACTGATTCTGCAGATCGGGAGCGAGTATTCCCAACACTTGACGATCGATATAATTGATTGTGGCAGCAAAGAACAACAAAACGACGATACGCCACCTGTAATTCCCGATTTTATCTGTTCTTACTGCCATCATCTATCTGCAAATTTCTTTAATTCGATTGTATGCTTTTGTTTGCTCTTCAGGTGTCTCACAATAGGTAACCACTACTAGTTTCATTCCGGGCATCCACACGCGTTTAACCTGCTGTTCGATGGTTTCGGTATCCCCTACGATCCTTGCATTTAACACCACTCCTGTTCCGGCAAAGGCATGAAAGGCTTCCAAATTATTGGTAGCTCCCGGATCGGTTTCAAGAGAAAAGGCACCATCTGCCATTTTTATGCCTTCGATATTCAGCACGGCATCAATCCATCCCGACCAGTCGCCGCAGGAATGAAAAGCTACGCCCCCAAACGGATCACAGACCTTTATAGCCGAAGGAACAGCCAGTTCGGTATATTGCTCGGGCGAGATCATAATCGCGTTATCGTCGCTCATGCCCATTCCCGACCACTTTTGTGACGATGCAAATCCATGACCGGGAAGTGCCAAAGCATCCCCGATTAACTTCTGTTGTTCATTGTTGAACTCAACTGAGAGGTCGGCCAGCAGATCGAAAAGCGAGAGAACCTTATCAGGATTGAGTAATACTTCGACAAAAAACTGATCAAGCGGAAGGAGATTGGCCACGCTATTGAGCGGAGACTGAGAATCGGTGAAAGAAACCGGAACCTGGCCTTTTGTCTTGTCCATGAAATATTCGATCATGTTCAATGTATGTTTCCCGATAGCGGTTTCTGCTACTTTTTTCACCGGGTAATCCAGCACCTCGTCCAAATTTTTGAAAGGAGGTTTAACCACCGGGGCATTCCCCTGCTTCCAGCTGTATTCGCAGCCAAAAGCGCTTGCTATCGTTCCAAGCCCGTACCAGGGCTCCAGAAAATTGGGTACGTCGGCGTTGAACAGCATACTTTTTTCGAGGGCACCCAATTGCCATTCAAGTGACTGTTGCATATCGGAACAGCCATACGAAAAACAAGCTGCAACGCGCATTCTACGGTACACAACAACACCGGAGTCAGATTGCCAGAAAGCAGAACATCTCCGGTTCAGGTTCGAGGCATATTCAGCATAATCCCCGAAATTAAAGTTTTCGGGAGAAATGGGCTTTACCACTGTCGCCTGCGAATCGGCCAGTTGAGTGTTGAATTTTTTCATACAAGCACCTCCCTTAACTCTTCTACCGTTTTGAAGATCGTCTCGATTTTGTCATCGGTTACTTTTTCGTCAATGTTAATGCAACACACTCCTGTCAGATCGGGATTGCCCGAATCATCTACAAGACGTGTTATGGTTTCCCTGATCTCTTCTTTCGACTGATGAATGATCTCCACCGGGCTCAAACGAATATTCAGAAAAGTATTTGGTAAATGTTTTCTCAGCACTTTAAGATCGCCTCCCCAGCCGACGTCAAGAAAGTCGAGCTTTGGAATTTTCTCAAATTTTTCGGCCATTCGGTGCGGATCGGAGCCACAGTAGTGAATCCCAAAGGGTCGGTGTTGCTTACTCCATTCAATATCGAAAGGAAGCAGGTATTCTTCATAATCTTCGGCTGAGATCATGGTGTGAGAACACTCGGAGTGCAAAAACACTGGTTCGTTGAAATGTCCGACCACCCGGTTTACTGAAATGGAGGTCGATTTGGTTTCCTTCTCCATAAGCGAAGTAAATCGCTGGATGACAGAAGCGATTTGCGTGAAATACTTTTTCACCTGATCAGGCTCCATCATCATGTCCATAAAAATGTTTTCGCCTTTCAGATCAAGTGCCAGGTTGAGAATGCCGCCCCAGTTAATATCGCCGCTTAGATAACCGAACTTAAGCCGAAGCTCCTCAAGCAATGCAATCATTTTTTTGAAAGCCGGATTTTTAAAAGGCTCCTCCACATCAATTTCAAGCGAATCGAAGTTGGCCGGTATCACCAACGGTGGATGATTTTCAGAATAATTCACCTTGCAGCCCAACATTTCGGAAAGTAAAAAACCGGCTGCCAGATGAACCGCGCCGATTTCGGGTCTGGCTTCGCGATGATGCGCTCCCAGTCCGTATTGTCCCCATCTGTTATACAGAGCTTTCTCCATTTGCTGCTCTGCCTCTACACGTCGCACAGGATGATAAAAAAAGTCCTCATCGAAGGTTAGTCCTTCGTTGTGGTACCACCATTCGGGAGCCAAAACAATATCGACAGGTAACATTTTTCTGTTGGTCAGCATCTCGTTCAAATTTCTTTAGATTAATAAAATAACCAGTCAACCGGCACGCCGTCTTTTGTGTCCGAAATTCCGGCATCGTGAACCGGTATGTCCACAGCACCATCAATAAATCCGAGAATCAAAACGCGGCCTTTTCCGAGACTAAGTTCATTCACTCCGGGTTCGTATAAATAGGTGTAAACATTTACCGGATACAAACCATTAAAACGCATGGCGTTGGCAATTTTTATGTCGGCCTGACCGCGGTCGTTAGCAGTGGCATTGGTTTCCAGAGTTGGCGGACGAAGCGCCGTGTAACTATTGGTATTGAAATATCCCACCACCACTTTTACTGGCTTGTCATTTTCAAAACGAAGTACCGTTCCTTCTTCCTGCTGTGTTTTATCCGAGAACTGAACACCTTTCAGCAGTTTCAGCTCATCAGCAACTTCAATTATTTCAGTATTCTGATCGGAATATGCTTTTTGACCGGGTAGCAGCGAATAAGTCTGAGCATTTGCATTCAGCACTTTCACATTTGCAGGCTGAAGTACAGGAACTTCCTGACCTCCTGCTCCGGTCGTTTTCAAGGTTTCAATGTTGCGTTTAAAATTATCGAGCTCGTTTTGGTAATGAGGCAGCATTTCCACCCAGGTTTTATTGGTACCGTCGCGGCCGGTGATCGGGATGCGACGTTGCTGGGTTTGCATGCTGTTGGCGTACAGGTAGGTGTCTTTAGTCAAGTCCACCAGTTCCTGCCAGTATTCCAAGCTTTTTTCTAGAAAAGGAACTGCAGCTTCCAAATCAGCCACATCGTTAGAATATTTGTAGCGAAGCACCAACATGGCCGCTTTTACTTTTTGGTCGAAGAAATTGGCAAAAGCATTGTAACAATGTACATCGTTGCGTAATCGTTCAAACTCTTCATTGTTCAGCCCTACATGTAAAGCAGCTTTTTCAATGGCATCAACAGCCAGTTTTCCATGTTCAACCACTTCATCAATAATCTGAGGTGGCAACTCACCTTGATGTTCTTCACCCTTCCACTCTTTACGAGCATAATCGATAAGTATTTCGCCCTCGGGACCATTCGATGTATAAAAGTTCTGGTAAACATGCCATTTTGTGGGGTTCACGAGTTGGCTCATAAACATACCGAGCAACAAGGTTTGGCGGTTACCATCCGAGATTCCAAATCGTCGTAACAGCTTCGGTGCGATTTCTCCCGTTTGCTCGTATGCAGCAAGAATGTCTTTGCCATAATCACCGCATCCGTAGAAATCACCCAACTGCTCCGTCCAGAAATCAATTTCTTCAGCGCGATCGCGGCGACAGTTCCAGGCGTAGCGTGCCCAGGCTTGGTACCAGATCCAGTCGCGTTCCATTTCTCTTAACCTAGGCTCAGTTTTATCTGCTGAGTATGGCCAATCCCAGTAAGAAGCTTGCGGATAAAGATGCAGTCCGTTGGCGCCCTGAATATCGTGCATGGCCTGCGTACTTTTCTGAATAAAATCGGGTGAACCATAACGAAAAGGCTCAAGATTGGCAAGAATATGAACATTGGCAATGTGTACCGATCCAAGTTCACTCAAACTGCGTGGAATGCTTTCCCAGGAATCACGCGGTTCGTAAGTAGTCAGCGACTCGCCGTTGTATTTCGACATCGTGTAAAGGTTCTTGTAAATGGGCAGCGCTGCTTTCATCACCTGTTCAGCGTCGGTGTCGTGAGCACGCAAAACTATCGGAGGCTCTTCGGTGACACCAAGATTTTCGAGCCCGTCCTGCACACCCGGAAGGATTGTTTTTGTGAACCACTCTACATCGTCGTCGATGGTATTCATGGCTTCTCCCAGGCAAACCAGCAAACCTACATTCGGATATTTCTCGATAAATGCAGCTACCGATTTTTGAGTATAGTCGGCAATCAACGGAATGATCGGTCGGCCACGGTCTTGTGTCTTAATGTTGTTATGTTCGGCAAAAGGTTTTGAAACGATGATATTATAGAACATCTGAATCACCCAAATACCACGTTTGTTGGCCTCTTCAGTTAAGAAACCAAACATTTCTTCATTCAGTTTGAAGGTTTCGTCATCCACCTCCACTGCGTAGGGATAATCGTCGAGTTTAACCAGCGATGCAAAAGGATGACCGTTCCACAGATATAGTGAATTATAGCGGTTCTCCACTATCATATCGAGGTATTCAATCCACTGTTCCTTATCATAAAACCAAGGGAAATTTTCAGGAGTGTACGGGTATTCGTAAACGTGATAGCCCGGCAGGTACTCGGTTTTTTGTAAGCCAATGCAAGTACCTCGCAACACCATTTCAGGTTGATCGGAAAAATCAATAGAAGTTGGTAATTCGCCTTCTTTTTTAATTCGATCCGATAATTCGATACAGCCATACAAAGTTCCGCTTTCATCAGCTCCGGAAATTACTATCGTATTTTGGTTCGACTGAATATGAAAACCTTCCTTTGTTACATTTGGCTCTCCAATCCAATCCAAACCTGAGACGGCAGCATCGTCGGCTTTACCGATTATGATTTTATGACTTTCTGTATCTGCGGTTTTTGCTTCGCCTAAAATTACATTAAAGCCAGCATCTTTAAGCGTCTCCGACAACCGTTCGACCCCAAACTGTGTGCGAACATTTGAGTTGGCGGAAACAAGGATAACAGTTTTGGGCTTACTACATGAAATAAGCAAAACTGAAACAGATAAAAGGACTACTGAAAAACGGCAAAGATTTAGCGCTCGAAAAATCATAGTTCACAAAATTTAGGATTACAAATGTATAAAAAAATGTTAACGTTTACATGGTTTATTGTTCTTATTATTCAAGTAGTTTGATAAATTAGAAAACACAAAATATGCAAACGTTTTATTCAATACCACTAAATATCAAACCCTTGAATTATTTGGCGATATTTTGCATATACACTAGAAATAAGCAGTGTGTATTTTAGGCTTACAAAGTTTAAACAAGAACGTTCTCTTGCAAAAATGGGAGACAACCAAACTGACTGTCCCCCATCTAAACTATGAACTAAAATCGGTCACAATTTCACTAGTTATCCGGGTTTTGTACCAGTGCCGGATTTGAATCAAAATCGTACTGTGGAATTTTAAATAAGAAGTCTTTCGAAGGAATCATTTCCAGAGGAGTTTCCACATACATATAAATCCCCTCGTCGTTACCATACTGTACGTGTTTTTTCACATTCTCTCCAATACGATCGGTACGAATTTCATCGTAATACAACTTGGCCTCACCAACCAATTCCCAGCCTTGTTCACGGAAGATAGCATCCGCAAATTCCTGTTGTGACAATCCTGTGGGAAGATCGTCGAGATTAGCCCGGTTGCGCACCGCATTAATGGCATCATAAGCAGCTGCATTCGGACCTCCGTTTACGTGATTTTCAGCTTCAGCATAGTTCAGCAACACATCGGCATAACGAATTACATACATCTGAGCCTGAGGCCTTTTCAAGGTTGCAGATTCAGGAGTTCGGTCGTAAAACTTAACGTTACCAGGGCCGGCACTTTTCCATCCACGAGTTCCCGGGTAAAAACCTTTGTCTTCGGGAAGCCACACCAAAGTATCCAGAATATGACTTGGATTTCCTTTTTCTGTAGTATTGAATTTGGTAAGGAAGGTACCTTCTTTTCGTGCATCGGTATCGCTGTAAGTGAGGTAATGCTGGATTGATGGATGGAAGCGGCGATACATATAACAACCCAAAGTATATTCGGTGATATTTACACCAAACATTACATGGTTATTATTGTGCTGGCCGCTTAGGTTTGCAAACTGAAGTTCAAAAACCGATTCAATCCCATTTTTATTGTTTGTATTCCACCAAAACCATAAATCTTTAAAATCCGGCTCCAACTCATATTCACCTGAACTAATCACATCACTTAAAACATCTCTTGATTTTGCGTAATACGTCGCATCCCCACTCATATCGGCATAGGTAAGGTAAACGTCACCAAGAAGCGACTGAGCGGCGCCTTTTGATGCTCTCCAGATATCTGTTGCGTCATATTCCGATTTTTTGGGTAAATTCTGAATACAATACTCCAAATCTTTGATGATGTATTCGTAAGTTGCGTCAAACGATTCTCTTGGAATCTCGAGGCCTTCAAGACCTTCGGTGTATGTTTCTGGAATTGGTACTCCGCCCCACAGGCGAACCAAATTAAAATAGGTAGCTGCTCTGATAAAACGCGCCTCTGCAAAGAATCTTGCTTTCAGCGTTTCATCCATTTCAACATCTTCGCCACGACCGATAACCAGGTTTGCCCGGTTAATCACATCATATGCATTATCCCAATTGGTAATTACCATTTTATCGGCGTTGTTCATATCGCTCCATACGTTCCAAAGATGCATGTTATCTTTTGCATAGGCGGGCGAACCAAACTCAGTTAAAACTTCAAGGTACATAACGTACTTGTTATAACCATCAAAAGCATCGCGGTACCCATCGTAAACACCTGTTAGAGCTGTACCGAGCTCATCAGCATTGTTGTAATAGTTATTTGGCGATAAAAACGTATAAGGCACCTCCGTTAAGTCTGTACATTGTGAAAAGATCAGAACTGTACAACTCAGTATTATATATTTAATGAATTTCATTCGTTTATTTTTTTTAGTTTTCAACGGTAACTCATGTAACTCGCTTAAAATAAATCCATCATTCTTTTTGATAAAATCACCATTCGCTCGTTTCATAGTTTTTTAAGTTTAAAATTTAGCACTGATTCCGAACAACATTGTTTTTGCATAAGGATAGTTTGTGTATCCCGTCTCAGGATTATATCCTCTGTGATTAGCAGTTGTAAAATAATTCTGAGCATTAACATAGAAGTTTAACTCTTTTACCCAGCTTGCATTGTCGATCAGAGAAGAAAGGTCGTATCCTAATTTTATATTTTTCAAAACAAAGTACTTCCAGTTTCCGTTGGTCCGGTCTGACAAGTAGATCTCCTGAGCTCCCGCTCTTGGGAAAGTACCTGAAGGATTACTTTCACTCCACATTTTATCATACGCATATTTTGTTGGAAGATAATTCCGGTTTTGTATCTGATTTTCACCATAAAGCAAATATCCAGTAGAGTTATTTTCCTGGGCAGAAATCCCGGTAGCTCCTTGTCCGTAAATATCAAGTGTGAAATTTTTGAACGACAGATTAGTAGAAATACCGTAGAAGAAATCAGGCTCGGTTGATCCGATATTGATATAATCTTCACTATTTATGCTTTTATCGTCGATATGATCAACGTACATTTCTTCGCCAAACTGAGCCGAAGAACGAATTTCGCGGTAGGCATCCAGTTGTTCCTGTGTTGTAATAATTCCGGCCGATTCACGTGCCCACAGGCTGTTTACAGGTTCACCAACTTTTAAATAGCGTGCGATACCAGCTGTTGAAGATCCAAGGTTGATTTCTTCAACATCGCCATACAGCTCAACAACTTCGTTTTTATTAGTCGACAAGTTTGCACTTACATCCCATTTCAGTTCCGTATCGATTATTCTTGCATGCGCATTGAATTCAAAACCAACGTTTTTAACTTCACCAATATTTTTAAGCATACTGTTGTAACCCGATGTTGTTGGAATTGGAACATTATACAGCAAGTCGGATGTTCGACGCTGATAATAGTCGAAATTCAAATCCAAACGTCCCCATAAACTCAAATCAACTCCAAGGTTATATTGAATATTACGTTCCCATTTTAAGTCGGGATTTCCAATGGTTTCTACAAAGCCTAACAGCGGCACACCATCAAATACATAATAAGAGGGATTCAAGGAAGATAGTGATCTGTAGTTTCCAATTTCCTGGTTACCGGTCACACCATAACTGGCTCTTAATTTTAAATTTGAGATCGCGTCGGCATCCTGCATAAATGCTTCCTGGTCGACTTTCCAACCCAATCCCAGCGACGGGAAAAATCCCCACTTGTTGTTTTCACCGAAACGTGAAGAACCGTCGTATCTTCCGGTTGCAGTTACCAGGTATTTATCAGCATAGGTATACGACATCCTTGCGGTCCAAGAAATCAGGCGGTTTGAATATTTATCAGAACCAATTGTAATACTTTCCTGGCTGGCATAAGACATATCGTTTGCCCCGGTTGCATCATTCTCGAATCCCGATCCGCTGGCTGTTAAACTTTCATATACATATTCCTGCCACGAATAAACGCCGGTGGCCGTTAAGCGATGTTTATCCCAGGTATTTGAATAAGTCAGAATATTTTCAGTCAACTGACTTGTTTTTCTGAAATAGCTTTGCTGGCCAACACCAGTACTTCCCGAACCAATTCCGGCAGTTGATAACGAAGAATAATACTGATAGTTTTTCTGGTTGGCAATATCAACACCGAAGTTTGTTTTGAAGGTAAGGTTTTCAATCGGTTTGAAAACAGCATACACATCTCCAAGAATCCTGTCGGTCGACAATGTATTGGTCACTTCAGAAGCCTCTGAAACAGGATTCCATGTACCTTCGAAATAAGAACTGATCGATGGATCTTCAGTGGCATAATACCAGCTTCCATCTTCATTTTTAACGGGCAAAGTTGGCCAGCCATAACGGAAAATATTTCCGGTGGCATTCTCACGAACATCACGTTGCGTGCGCCCAACCTGAAGATGCGTACCGATGGTTAACCAAGATCTGAATTCGTGATCGAGATTGGTACGAAGGGTATATTTATTAAAACCTGACGCTTCCAGCATTCCTTCCTGGTCGTAAATATTTCCGGAGATCATATAGGTTGTTTTGTCTTTACCTCCACGGAATATTATCGAATAATCCTGTGTTGCTGAAGAATTTTTGATGATCTCATCCTGCCAGTCAGTATCGTATGCCGGGGCCGGATTCGAATTTGAATAAACCGGGTTACCTGAAGAATAAGTATATGCTTCATTGATAAAGGTAATAAACTCATCACGTCCCAACATCTCAGGAACTCTGGCCGGAGTAGAAACTCCATAGGAAGCTTTTACTTCAAGATCGTTCATTCCTTTTGCACCTTTCTTAGTGGTAATAAGAATTACGCCGTTAGCACCACGTGAACCATAAATAGCTGCTGACGAAGCATCTTTTAGCACTTCCATCGATGCAATGTCGTTTGTACTAATATCGTTCAGATTACTATTAACCAGTGGAAATCCATCAACTACAATCAAAGGCTCGTTGCCGGCACTGATAGAACCAACACCACGAATTCTGATGGTAGGTGTACTACCCGGTGAAGCATCTGCATTAACAACGGCCACACCCGATGCACGTCCCTGTAAAGCTTCAATCGGGTTTGAAGTTGAAACACTTGCAAGGTCTTCCGATTTCACCTGAACCACAGAACCGGTCAGGTCGCTTTTTTTCATGGTACCATAACCAATGGCTACCACTTCTTCCAGACCAATAACATCTTCCTGAAGCTGTACATTAATTGTTGTTTGTCCGCCAACAGGCATCTCGCTGGTTACCATACCTACAAATGAAAAAACAAGCACATCAGAGGCACTCACACCTTCGATGGTAAATTTTCCGTCGGGGCCGGACAAAACTCCAGAAGTAGTTCCCTTAACAACAATGGTAGCCCCAGGTAAAGGACTGCCATATGCATCCGTTACCGTTCCACTTACCACTTTTTCCTGTGGCATATTGATCGATACGGTCTCCGGGTTATTAGCTTCTACTTTCTCACGGATGATCACCTGCCGGTCGAGAATAAAATAATCGAGATTTTGCCCTTCAAGAACATCATCCATGATGTCGTTAATCCGGGCATTTTCAACGTTTACGGAAACCAGGCGGTTCTCGTTAACTTCGTTCGTTTTGTAAAGGAAAACAAATTCACTTTGTTCCTCTACTTGCTTAAACACTTCTTTGACAGTCTTGTTAGTTAGATTCAGGCTTAATTTGGTAGCCTGCGAATACGTGGTTTTGGCTGCAACCGATACCACAAAAAACAGAGACACGAGTACTGTTAGTTTCATGATTCTCCACAATTGTTTTAGCCTTCCCGTTTCCGAGAAGATAGTTTTTAGTTCATTTTTCATACATTTGATTGTTAGTAATTATTAAATGTAAATAGGTTTAATATGTAACTAATTTCAGCCGGGAGATGAGCCACCATTTCCCGGCTTCTTTTCATTCAAACTTGTATTTAGCAGGTCCGATTTCAGTGAACTTACCATCAGTAAGTTTCTCTATGTATTCAAATACCCGTTCGCGCCCGACATTAAAGTCGAGTTTCCCGGAGATCTGCATATCAATTTTTTCCCTGTCCGCAATCTTGATATCTATATTGAAATACCGTTCAATTTTTCCGAAAACATCGTCGAGTGTTTCATCGTCGATGGTAACCAGCCCCTCTTTCCAAAGGGTATAATTTTCGTGTTCAACTTCTGCTATTTTAATTTCGTGGGTTTGCTTATCGAAAGATGCTCTTTGGTTGGGAACAAGTACCGCTTTTTTACCAAACCACATCCGGTCATTCTCTTCAATCTGAACGCTGCCTTTTTCCAAAACCGCTTCAATGGTCTCATTTTCAGGATAAGCCGACACATTAAATTCGGTACCCAACACTTTTACTGCCATAGCAGTTGTGCGCACGTAAAATGGTTGCTCAGGATTTTTTTCCACATCGAAATACCCCTCTCCCGAAAGAAAAACTTCACGTATTTTAGATTCGAAGTTGTGTGAAAAAATGAGACGGCTACCAGAATTCACCCACACCTCGCTGTGGTCGGGCAACACCAACTTTACTTTTCTGCCATAAGAAACAACAAGGGCATCTTTTCCCCGGTCATTCTTTTTCAGTCGGTTTACCTCAATGGTATCGTGCCCAACAATTATTTTGTTAGCCTGAGCATAACTGACTTCGTAGTCAGGCCCGGGAACGATCACACTACTTCCGTCCGACAGGTAAAGCCTGGGCTCAACCATGGTTCCTATCAGTAGCAGATCCTCTGAAAACTGATGACCGCTACTATTTCCACCCGCAAAGAAGTTGGCAAAAAATCCGGTAGACAAAAGCAATACAGCTATGGCTGCATATTTTAATACTGACAGGATTCTGATCTGTGATTTTTTGCTTGATTCGAGTTCAATAATATCAGCCTGTATTTTTCTGAAAATATTTTCAGGCAGTTCGGTCGCATACGATTTGTTCGAGAATTCGAGGCAGCGGAGTTGATCGCGCAATTTTACCATTTCCTCCTTTTCTTCAGGATGCTTCCGAAAGTACTTGGCGTAGTAGTGTTTCACTTCTGTATCGGGCAGAAACACCCATTTTACAAAGCGTTTATCTTCTATATATCTTTCCAATTTTGTCATTTTTCGCTGATGGCGTTTGTATATAATTGAATGGGGAAGTAAAAAGTGGACAGCTTCTTAGCTTTTTTTTACATGCTGCACAACATACAAGAATAATTCGATAGAAAATCCCCTGAAATTGTGTTTTAGTTTCTTGATGATCCGGTAAACCTGCTTTTTGGCCGAGTCGGGATTAATTCCCAAAATATCACCAATCTCCTTGTATGACAAACTGTTGTAGAATTTCAAATATAGCAATTCGCGTTGTTTGGGATCGAGACCACTAAGGGCCTGCAGCAATTCATCGTTTCCTTCTTTGTCAGTCTGTTCATCCGCGTTTTCAATTTTAAACTTAAAGAGGCTGCTTTCGTGATCTTCATTCGCCAAACCGGAAGGAATAATGCGCTCTTTTCTGCGCAGACGCTGGTAAATGGTAAGTTTTAAGGATTTTAACAGGTAATATTCCAGATTAACGTCTTCCCTCAAATGGCTTCTTCGGGTGTATAACTGCAAGAAAAGTTCCTGAATGCTATCCTCCAGAACTGAATGTTCGTTTGTGAGTTTGGAACCATAGGCGTAAAGCTTGTCGAAATAAGCCACATAGATACGATGAAATGCATCCATATCACCTCCTTTGAATTTAAGCCAGGTTTGACGCCAATCCTTCATTCTATTGGTTTATTTTTTTCACTGACCCCGGATATTCTGCAATATTGTTCTTAACACAATTACTAAAAATGCTAATTATTTGCATATTCACCGGTCTCGATTCCTTCACAAACATACAAAAAAATGTTAACGTTTACATTTCTCTTTTAGTTTATATTTCAGGCTCTTCAAGTTTTCAAATATCTTAATTAATGCAAACGTTTTATTGCAAATACCAAGAATTAAATTTAGATTTGTAGGCATTCAAAAATTAAGTTCTTTCTAACCAATAACATTATGAATTCGAACCAAGAACTATCGGCGGGTAAGTCGAGTATGATCGAACGACTCGACGCACTGTATGAATACGACAGGGAACCTGTTTCCGAGAAAAAACTCCACGGCTGGAAAACATTTATTGCCATGTTTGCCGGCGAGCACGTTGCCGGTACCGAGTTTGTCCTTGGCCCGCTGATGGTGATGCACGGCGTTTCGGCCAAAGATTTTTTCTGGGGACTGCTTGTGGGCAATACACTGGCAGTACTAAGCTGGGCTTTGTTAACCGCACCGGTAGCTGTAAAAACCCGACTGACCATCTACTGGCAACTTAAAAAAATTGTTGGCCCTTACCTCACCATTGCCTACAGTGCCTTTTATGCCTTTATTCTATGCCTACTCGCCGGATCGATGGTAAACGTGGCGGTTACAGCAATTTCCATTCCTTTTGACGTACCAAATCCGAATTTCGCAATGGGAGACGTAATCCCGACCTTCCCCTGGATGATGATTGCTTTGATTGTAGGTATTGTAATTGCTCTGCTGGCGGTACTTGGATTCGAAAAAATAGCTCAGTTCTCAAAAATTTGTGCGCCCTGGATGGTACTGGTTTTCTTTGCTTCTGCCATTGCTATTTTAGCCAAACTTAAGGCAGCCACGCCCGACGAAGGATTCTGGCAGATCATGAGCGACAGGATATTTACAGGCGAGCCCATTGGGAATAATTCGAAATATACCTTCTGGCACGTAGCCGGTTTTGCCTGGCTGTGTAACGCCACCCAGCATTTAGGAATGTCGGATGTCACCATTTTTCGTTATGCCAAAAGCTGGACACAGGGATTTGCCTCAGCATTCGGAATGTTCCTAGGCCACTTTGGCGCCTGGATCGCATCAGGGATTTTATGTGCCGCATATCTGGCTGATGGTTTTACCAATCCACAACCCGGAACCATTGCGCTATACGGAGCCGGTTTTGCCGGTGCCGTTGCAGTAGTGATTGCCGGATGGACAACCGCCAACCCTACCCTGTACCGAGCCGGTTTAGCCATCCAGGTGGCAACACCGAACTGGCAACGTTGGAAAGTAACTTTTGCCGCCGGAGTATTTATGATCATCACTGCCTGCATCCCCGCAGTTACTGCTAATCTAGACAGGATTGTTGCCTACTACGGACTCTTTTTTGTTCCGCTGGGCGCTTTTATTATTCTAGATGTCTGGTTGTTCCCAAAAATTGGCTTAATCAGCGATTTTACCGAAAAATCGGGAAAAACATTTAGCTGGCCGGCGGCTATTGCCTGGTTCGGCCCCTTCCTGATTTCGATGTTTATATATGGTAAGGACAATATCGCCTTTTTACAGCGCATGACTGACGGGAAACTGCCCGATTGGCTCCACTCTATAAAAATGGACCTTACGTTCCTCGTAGGCCCGGAATGGATAATGGCAGCCATTTTATACCTGGCATTTAGTTATTATCAACAGAAACAAAAAACTAACGCTCAATTGATAAAAGAAGGAGGTTTATCATGAAAAAGCTACTTACAACTATATCGTACACAGGACTGGCATTTACCTTTCTCCCTTCGATACTTGTGCTAAAAGGAGTTGTTACCCTGCAAAACCACTTCTGGTTGATGGGGGTTGGAATGATACTGTGGTTTGCCTCCGCTCCGTTCTGGATGAGAAGCAAATCGCTCGACGAAACTGAAGAAGAATAGAAACTGCAATTAGTAAACTACCGTGGTAAAAGTTATTGGATTAGTAATCGAGTACCATAAAAATTCGCTTGGGATCGACTGCCAGTCGCCCAGGCTAAGCTGGAAACTGGAATGTGACGGAAAAAACATTGTACAAACAGCTTACCAGATCCGCTGTGCCTATTCCGTTGCCGATCTCGAAAATACGACAAACCTGGCCTGGGACAGCAGAAAGGTTGCGTCCGATCAGTCAGTTCATGTTGAATACAAAGGAAAAGCGCTGCATTCGTGCGATCGAATTTACTGGCAGGTAAAAGTCTGGAACAACCGGGGGGAAGAATCAGATTGGAGCGAAACAGCCTTCTGGGAAATGGGATTACTGAATACTTCAGACTGGAAAGCCAAATGGATAGAACCGGAATTGGAGGAAGACATTATCAAATCGAACCCCTGCCCGCTTCTTCGCAAAGAATTCAAAATTGATAAAGAAATACAAAGCGCGAGGATTTATTCCACAGCACGCGGTTTGTACCATCTACATCTTAACGGCAGAAAGGTAAGTGATGAAGAATTTACACCCGGCTGGACAGCCTACCAAAAACGCATTCAATACCAGGTTTACGATGTCACCGAACAGGTCAAAACCGGAGCAAATGCCATCGGCGCAATTTTGGGAGACGGCTGGTACCGTGGATTTTTTGGTTGGCAGGGCAAGAAAAACCATTACGGCGAAAAAACAGCCTTGTTAATGCAGTTGCACCTAACTTTTTCCGACGGAACAACAGAAACCATAGTGAGCGATAACAGCTGGAAAGCATCCACAGGTGCGATTCTCGAATCAGAAATCTACCACGGCGAAGTATACAATGCCCGGCTCGAACAAGTTGACTGGGACAAACCCAGCTTTGATGATGCGCTGTGGACAAGAGTAGTTGAAAAAAATTACGGATTTGAAGAACTTGTTTCCTCAACCGGCCCCAAAGTAAAAGTTACTCAGGAAATCAAACCAATAGAAAATATTGTAACACCATTAGGAGAAACGGTTCTTGATTTTGGGCAGAACCTGGTCGGTCGGATCCGTTTTTCATTAAGAGGAAAAGCGGGAGAAAAAATCAGCATTTATCACGCCGAAGTGCTGGATAATGAAGGTAACTTTTACACTACCAACCTTCGGCCTGCAAAACAACGCATAGAATATACTTTTAAAGGTGAAGGCACGGAGACTTACCGTCCACATTTCACTTTTATGGGTTTCCGTTACATAAAAATTGAAGACTATTCGGGAGCAATTAATCCGGAAGATTTTACTGCCGAAGTGATGCATTCCAATATGGAATTCACCGGAAATTTTGAATGTTCTGATGCTTTGGTGAACCGTCTTCAGCAAAACATCCAGTGGGGATTGCGTGGCAATTTCCTCGATGTTCCCACTGATTGTCCGCAACGCGACGAGCGCATGGGCTGGACCGGTGATGCACAGGTTTTTGCTCCAACAGCCTGTTTCAATGTTAATGCCGCGCCATTTTTTGGAAAGTGGTTAAAGGACCTGGAAGCCGAACAACGCGAAGACGGAAATGTGCCGTGGGTGGTTCCTAATTTAATTGAAGACGGTGGCGGGACCGGATGGTCGGATGGTTTTGGTGGCACCGGTTGGGCCGATGCTGCAACCATAATCCCTTGGGTGGTTTACCAACGTTTTGGCGATAAACGCATACTCGAGCAACAGTACAACTCCATGCAGGTCTGGGAAGAATTCATGATCCGCGAGGCAGGAGAAAGCCACCTGTACAACACCGGTTTTCATTTTGGCGACTGGCTGTCGTTTGCCGAGTATTCGAGCTACATATACAACGCACCCGATTATGGGTATGCAGGAGCCCACACCGAAAAAGATTTGCTGGCTACTGCCTACTTTTACTATTCTACCAAAATTATGCAGCAAACTGCTGAGATTTTGGGGAAACAAGAGGATGCTAAAAAGTACGCTGCTCTTCTTCCTAAGATAAAAGCTGCATTTAAAAATGAATTCATCACGCCAAACGGACGACTAATTTCGAATACCCAGACAGCTTACGCCGTTGCGCTTACTTTTGGAATAATTCCGGATGAATACCTTGAAAAAGCTGCTGAGGAACTGGCAAAAAATGTAGAACATTTTCAGCATTTGACTACCGGTTTTTTGGGCACTCCTGTGCTTTGCGATGCGCTCACCGATGTAGGATGGCCGGATCTGGCTTACAAGCTGCTTTTCAATAAAAAATATCCTTCGTGGCTATATCCAGTCACTATGGGTGCCACTACCATTTGGGAACGCTGGGATGGCATTAAGCCCGACGGCACTTTTCAAAACGAAGGGATGAATTCTTTTAACCATTATGCCTACGGTGCTGTCGGTAATTGGCTTTACGCAAAAGTGGCCGGATTACAAACAGATCCGAAAGTTCCGGGTTATAAAAAGTTAATCATCAAACCGGTGATCAATGAAAAACTAGATTTTGCCAAAGCGAGCCTGAATACGATGTATGGCCTGGCAGCCTCGGAATGGAAACAGAATGGAGAAAATTTTGAACTAAAAGTCACCATTCCTGTCAATACCACTGCAACCGTTTTTGTCCCTTCTAAAAATGCGAACGGGTACGAAATTCACGAAGTAGGCTCAGGAACCTACTCATTTAAATCTAAAATGAATTGAAATGAAGCATAGTTTATCCATACTTATCCTTGCTGTTTTGATCTGGAGCGGGAATATTTCAGCCCAGGAAAAGGCATTAACCAACACCTCCGGCAGCAAATTTGCCAAACTGCAAAGCACCAATATTGGCGACGTGAAGTGGACCGATGGTTTTTGGGCCGAACGTTTTGAGGTTTGCAAAGATTCGATGGTGCCACATATGATGGGCTGCTACCTCGACGACGAGATCAGTCACGCCTACAAAAACTTTGAGATTGCAGCCGGACTTGATACCGGTTCGCATGTTGGGCCTCCGTTTCACGATGGCGACTTTTACAAAATGCTGGAAGCGGAAATTATGGTTTACGCAATCTCAGGAGATGAAAAACTGGGTAAGCAGATCGATGAGATCATTTCAATGATCGGAAGAGCCCAGCGTCAAGATGGCTACATCCATACGCCAACATCGATTAAAGAACTAAAAGATCCAACCTTGAAGCACGAGTTCAACGAGCGGATGGATTTTGAAACGTACAACATGGGACACCTGATGACAGCCGCCTGCGTACATTACCGGACAACCGGGAAAAAAGACCTGCTGAATATCGCGATAAAAGCTACCGATTACTTGTACGATTTTTTCAAAAGGGCTTCGGCTGAACTGGCGAGAAATGCCATTTGTCCGTCGCATTACATGGGTGTGGTTGAAATGTACCGCACCTCCGGCGATCCGAAATACCTGGAACTGGCCGAAAACCTTATAAAAATACGCAGTCTGGTTGAAAATGGCACGGACCACAACCAGGACCGCATTCCCTTTAATCAGCAAACCAAAGCTATCGGACATGCTGTGCGCGCCAATTACCTGTATGCCGGTGTAGCGGATGTTTATGCCGAAAGTGGCGATGATTCACTAATGATCGCCCTCAATGAAATCTGGAACGATCTGGTAGAACGCAAGATTTACATTACCGGAGCTTGCGGTGCCCTGTACGACGGTGTTTCACCAAACGGCACTACTTACGATCAGCCTTCTATTCAACAGGTACATCAGGCCTACGGACACGACTACGAATTGCCCAATATATCAGCACACAACGAATCATGTGCCAACATTGGCAACCTGCTTTGGAACTGGCGCATGTTGCAGGTTACCGGCGATGCAAAATATGCCGACATCATGGAAACCGTGATGTATAACAGCCTGCTCGCAGGAGTGAGCCTTGATGGCAAAGGGTATTTCTATACCAATCCGCTGATGGTGGCGCATGAACTGAGCGATGACCTGCGCTGGTCGAAAGACCGCGAGCCGTATATTTCGTATTGCAACTGCTGTCCACCAAATACCATCCGCACCATTGCCGAAATACAGGAATATGCATATTCTCTTGCAGAGAAAAGTGTTTACATAAATTTTTACGGTAGCAACAAGTTGGAAACAACGATGGACGATGGAACAAAAATCAAAATTCGCCAACAAAGTGATTATCCCTGGAATGGGAAAATTACCTTGTTCCTGGATGAAATACCTGCTGATTACACCCTCTCGTTTAGAATTCCGGCATGGGCAAAAGGAGCTAAATTAAGCATCAATGGAGAGTCGCTGCAAAAGCCAATTGAATCGGAAACCTACCTTGAACTAAGCCGGAAATGGAAACAGGAAGATATTATAGAACTGATTCTGCCCATGGGAACGATGCTGATTGAAGCCAACCCGCTGGTGGAAGAAACACGCAACCAGGTGGCTGTTAAACGTGGTCCGGTGGTTTATTGCCTCGAATCGCCTGATGTAGAAGATGGTAAGCGCATTTTTGACTATAAAATCCCTGCAGATATTGAATTACATCCAAAAGAGATTGAGATTGCCAATTCAAAGTTGGTTGCACTCGAAGGGGAATTTATCTCAAATGACCCCGTGAACTGGAACAACAAATTGTACCGCGAGGTTTCGAACAAAAGTATCACTAAAACAAAAATTAAACTGATTCCCTATTACGCCTGGAACAACCGCGGGCCTTCAGAAATGACTGTTTGGATACCTTTTGCTGAATAAACGAAATTTTTAATATTTGGATTATTGAAATCCAACTGCTCCTAAGCTCAATTCTGATTAGTGTTTAACCACTTTTACCACATTAAATTGTTTTCTTATATCGGTCGTCTTTACCAAATAAACTCCTGGAACGAGCATTGGCAATTCAATACTTCTAATTCCAGATCTATTCTCCTCGCTATAAACACAACTGCCGTATAAATTATACACCTCAATTTTATTTACCTGATATTTAGAATCAATAAACAGAGAATTTGAAAAGGGATTCGGGTAAAATGCAGGCATTTCCTTTAGCTCTGTTTTCGAGACAGATGTTCCGACATCCATTGCATTCAAATAGTTTTCGAGATTGCTATAACCATTTTCAGCGATTAATCTGAAGTCAGTATTATCCTGAGAATTAAGGCCATGTTCCGTTTCCCATGAATCGGGCATTCCATCTTTGTCGCTATCAACCGGTGCCTCAGTTTCCGGAGTTGATTGATAAACATCCCAGGCCGTTTTTCCTGCTGCCCGATCTTCGGGTGAAACAAGATTATTTTGTGTATCAATTATCCCGGTTTCTAAACCTTTAACCGGTGATTCCTGTCCGCTCTTGTCGGTATACGCATAACGTACAATTTCAATCTCACCCGTCATTTCTTTAATCAGTCGGATATCATGTACATCACGTTTGGGCAAAGTGGCTCCCACCCCGTGTATTATCGACTGGTAGGCTTCTTCGGCACTTTGAGTATAGTTTTCGTAATCTTCGACAACTCCATCGGTATGCACAAATACAACATCGGATCTGATACTGTCTTTAAAACTGTAATTAACACCCAACCAGTTATCGGCGGTTTTTGCATCATCACCTACCATTACATTGCCACTAAAATACCATCCGGCATAGCCATTATCGCCTGTCCCCGGGCTTGCAAAATAAAGCGTTCCGTAATTGCCCGGACCGGGAAGAAAATAATTATTGACAACATTGGTATGGGCAAACCCCAAGCCATTGGTTTTCATCCATTCTCCTCCATAAAAAGAACCACTTCTGCCAAAATTGTAATTTACATTGTTTCGGTAATCTACCAGGGCTTCCACATCATTTTCATTTGAACCATTAATTCGTGGCGTTCTGGAATTATGATGTGCCATTAAATTATGATGATAGGAAGCATACATTCCTCCATGTTGGGAACCATAACCTCGTTCGCCTTTTTTATGAAATGAATGATATAAAGATTCGCTGATAATACACCACTGCACCGTGAAATTCGGGCTGCTTGAAAAATGAGTGGTTTCTTCAATCGCCCAGCTAAACGAACAATGATCGATAATGAAATTACCACCATTTTCAACACGGAAGGCCGATGTTTCCAGTCCCAATTCATCGCCCGCCCGGGAACGAATGTATCGAACAATAAGATTATGTGATCCTCCAAAATTTAGGGTGGCACCCCGAAAACAGATACCATCGCCAGGTGCTGTTTGTCCGGCAATGGTAAGATTATCGCGGTTTACACGAAGATCCCCTTTTAGGTTAATAACTCCGCCAACCCGGAAGACAATTGTTAAAGGACGCTTCACCGGATATTTTCCTATAATTGGATCGGTTAAGGTATCAACTCCTTGTTTAATGGCCCAGCGCATGCTACCAACGGGAGGATTATCCAAATCATCTTCAAGATTGGTAACAATAGCAATTCTTCCGTTTTGTCCATTACCCCTACCTCCTGATGCATATTTCCCATAACCTTCTGCGCCGGGAAATGCCAACAGATTTTGAGCGAAACCAAACACTGGGCTTAACAATAAAATAACTGCAAATATTGATTTGCTGAGATATTTATGCATCCCTTTTAATTTTGAATTTAAAGTTTATTTCGTGGTCAATCAATACTATTTAAATATTTCTCCAACATCGTGTATCCATCTTTGCCAACTTTATTTCTGTCGCTGGCATCTTTAGGATTTAAATTATTCTTTGTTTCCCAGCTATCAGGCATTCCGTCATGGTCGGTGTCAACAGGGGCAGGTAAGCTTTTCAGTTCCGGCCAACCACCAACATCATTTTGAGAATCGATAATGCCACATATCTTTGAAGCGTCGGCAACTTCATTTTCCTTTTTATAATATTTACCTTCATAGGTGGCAGTGCCACTGCGTGCATCTTTGATGATCATCAAGTCAATAGCGTCCCTTTTGGGTAAAGTTGCACCGACATTGTTAAGAACTAAGTGATATGCTTCTTCTGCCGTTTGTTGATGGATCGGCATTGCTGGCCAGGGTTTATCCAGTTTTATTTTATCAAAAGCTATCCTGGTTTGCACACCTCCATCCCAATTGTCGGCTGACACCTTTGCATTCCCTTCAACAATATTATCAGAGATATACCAAAGCCCAAAATCATCGGCTTCATTTCTAAAACCAGGATTCGCAATTCGATAAGCTATTTCTCCAGGTCTTGTAGCTGGGCCGGGTTTGTAATAATTTGCCACAAGATTGAAACTTGAAAAATTAAATTTTTCAAGTTTCTGTCCCTGTTGTTGTGCCTCACCGCCATAGCAGCTATTGTATCCCCAATTATAAATTACATTATTCCGATAATCCGTATATCCTGAACCAGAAGCCATACGGGGATTCCGACTACTATGATCTGCTAACAGGTTGTGGTGATACGTACTATGATTACCGCCCCAAATACCACCAAATCCATGATGCCCTTTAATGTGGTTGGAGCCATACAAACTTTCAGCAACTAAACACCATTGAACGGTAATACTGTCGCAATGGTATATGGAAAGGCATTCATCGACACTCCAACTAGCAGAAACATGATCAACGATAAGGTGTTTACAATACCTGCTTGACACCGCGTCGTAATCTTTACCTGATACATCTCCCGGCCTTACCCGAATATACCTGACAATTACATGGTCGGCATTAATGCTAAGAGGATGATTTTTTAGACAAATGCCATCACCGGGAGCAGTTTGACCTGCAATGGTGATGTACGGATTTTTGATTGTTATCGGGCTTTCAAGTTCGATGTTTCCCGATAATCGGAATACAATTGTTCTGGGACCTGAAGCCTCAACTGCGGCCCTTAAACTTCCTTCTCCGCTGTCATTTAAATTGGTTACTTCAAAAACAACTCCACCACGACCTCCCTTGGCATATTTCCCATATCCTTCGGCGGTTGGGAATGCAAGCTGTTGGGCTACCATTTTCAATTCCGGAAACTCATCAACAACACTGTGAAAACCGTTGGAACGGTTCCAGGTATTGTTGTCACCAACCAATCTCAGAATTTCAACATACTTGCCTTTATTTTTCATTTGTTTAACAAAATACTGCCCAAGTTTTACACATCCGGTAAAGTTGTCGGAGAGCAATTGAGTGATGGCTGCATCTTGTGAATTGATTTCCAGATCCATACAAAATGTAGGAATGCCGGCTGCCTTTGCTCTGTTTACATTAAGAACAGAACCATCGGCATCAGTAGGATTAAACAGGATGGCTGAGCAGCCCATGGCCAGAATGTTATCAAGGTGTTCGGCCTCTTTTGCTGGGTCGTTCTGCAAATCAAAAATTTGAGTTTCGTAGCCCAATTCTTTCGCTCTTCCGGCAGCCGATTCGGCCAGTACTACAAACCATGGATTGTTTAATGTGGAAATTACAACAGCAATTTTGTTTGAGGACTGAAATACATTCTTTCTGGAACAAGCAAATGTTCCGGAAAGAATAATCAGTAGAAGTATAAGTTTTATTAGTTTTGGTCGTTTCATCTTCAGGTTTGTTGATTGCCATGATGGCAATTAAAGGTTTAAGTTTTACACATTGCTACGCTAGTTTTAATGCAGTTTCCATTAATGCATCACCTGTTATTCCATAATATTCAAAAATCTCTTCCTGCGAGCCGGTGGCTGTATCCTCATCTGGAATGCCGACAATTTTAAACGGTAGTGAAACTCCGTTTTGCATCAGCAACGAAGCGCAGGCTTCGCCCAAACCGCCATGAACGCTGTGCTCTTCAACCGTGATTACAGCCTTGCATTTCTGAGCGGCTTTCAGCACTGCCTGCTCATCCAGTGGTTTTACGGTATGCATGCTTATCACTTCGGCACTTATCCCCTTTTCTTTTAAAATCTGGGCTGCTTCGTATGCAGGCAACACCGTTTCGCCACAGGCAATAAAAGCCACATCGCTACCTTCGCAAATGGTACTTGCTTTTCCTATTTCAAAAGTTTGCTCCAAACGTGGTAAAACCGGCATTGCTTTTTTACCGAACTTGATAAAAACCGGTTTGGTAGCTTTTGATGCTGCAATGATTGTCTGTTCGGCTTCGAAATTATCAGCCGGAACAACAACTTCAATATTATTTATAGCACGCAAAACGGCAACATCGTGGATGGAGTGATGAGTAGAGCCCAGTGCGCCATAACTCACTCCGGCACTGATGCCCACCAACACTACCGGAAAATCGGAATAGGCAACGTCGTTTTTGATCTGTTCGAGCGAGCGGGCTGTCAGAAAACAAGCCGGTGAAACGGCATAAACCTTTTTACCTGCAGAAGCCAGACCGGCGGCAACACCCACCAGGTTTTGCTCGGCGATACCCACCTCAACAATCTGATCAGGTAATTTATCAGCAAAAGGAACCAGCTTACCCGAGCCACGGGAATCGCTGGTTACGGCCAGAATGTTTCTATCCTTTTCGGCCAGGCTGATCAGCGTTTCTGAAAAAACTTCCAGGTTCGCTTTCCCTTTTATTAGTGTTTCTTTCTTTTCAATCGTTGTCATCATTGTGTTTTTTGAATTACTCCCCCACCTTTATTGCTGAAAGCCGTTCCAACTCCCCGTTCAGCTCTTTCATCGCCAGCTCATACTGCTCATCCGAAGGAACGCCGTGATGCCATTTCTTTTCGTTCTCCATAAAGCTCACGCCTTTTCCTTTCACGGTGTTTGCAATCACGAAAGTTGGTTTTCCTTTCACTTCAGGAACAGCCTGAAATGTTTTTCGCAGTTCGGTAATGTTGTTACCATCCACTTCAACCACATGCCAGCCAAAAGCCCTGAACTTCTCATCAATCGGGTACGGACTGTTCACTTCGCGGTTGGTACCTGTAATTTGCAGTGCATTATGGTCGAGAATGGCCACCAGGTTATCGAGTTTGTAATGAGCCGCCATTTGAGCCGCTTCCCAATTCGAACCTTCGGCCAGCTCACCATCGCCAAGTAAAGTAAATACTTTGTAATCGGCCTCATCTTTTTTTGCTGCCAAAGCAATTCCTGCACTTATCGGCAGGCCGTGGCCCAGCGCTCCGGTATTAAATTCGATGCCCGGAATTTTCCGCGTCGGGTGTCCAACATATTTCGACCCGCCTTTGCATAAGGTTTCCAGGTCCGACTCGGGGTAAAATCCTTTATCCGCCAGAACAACATACAAAGCTTCTACCGAGTGCCCCTTACTCTGAATGTAACGGTTGCGGTTTTTGTCACCGAAACTTTCAGGGGTAACATCCAGCACATCGTTATATAAAACATTCAAAATATCAGTACACGACAAGCTTCCCCCGGTATGACCGGCCTTGGCTATTTTAATGTATTTCAACAAAGCCAAACGGTACTCTACCGATTTTATCTGAAGTTCAAGATCAGTGAATTTTTTCATTTCTAATTATTTCTCCAAGAATATTAAAGCTACAAGTCACAAGCTGCAAGTCCGAACTTTGAACTCTAAACTCTAAACTCTATTCATGTTTGTAAACGTCCCAGCCCAGGTAATTTCCAATGGCTTCTTCCAAAATTTCAGAAACATGACCACGTACCATGGCAACGTGATGTTCGTATCCGTTTTTGCACATGTACTTCATCAGGTTTTGCAGGTTTGGAATCTCGCAAACGGCAATTCCTCCGTCCATTCCGTAAGGATCATCGGTCATTTTCCCTTCGCCCAGGTACGATTTGATCAGGCCTTTGCTATCATCGGTAGAAATTCTGAAGTACGTCATATTGCCTGCGGCAACTTTTCCTTTCACCGCTCCAAAAGTATCTTCACTTCCGAGCACAGTTCCCAGTACATCGAGGCTACCGATTTCAATTTCATTCTCGAAGAATGATTTCGGATAGTTGCTGCAATGTGTGCAAACCACTTTATCGCGATCCTCACCAAAGTTGTTGTTCCAGTCGAGAATTGCAGACGGTTTTTGAGCAGCCAGTGCCAGCGCATACATCGAAATTGTGCCGGCAACATCCACTTCACAGGCCGACGGCATGAACTTTTCGCCCATCATACTCATGGTAACGCAGGCAGCACAGCCAAAATTCTTTTCGATAGACTCCCAACATTGTAAAGCCGAGATATCAATATCGTTTTCTTTGATCCAGTTTTCAACGGCCAGACCAAAGCGAGCTTGCTTATAAATCTGTCCGCGGTGAAGAATATTGCAGGTTCCGTAGTTTTCAATCGATTCCACCATTTTTGCAACTTCAGGTGAATTTTCATCGATCTTTTCGGCTGCAGCCAGAATTTCCGACATATCTACAGGAACGATGGTGATTCCGTATTCCTGCAATAACTTTTCGCTAAAACGCATGGTCTGGAAACCGATGGGGCGTGTGCCAATAGCACCAACACGCAGGTTGCTAAAACCTTTTACCACCCGGCAAATTCCTGCAAACTTGTAAATGTCTTTTGTGAATTCAGCGCTGTCGAGGCTGTACGTATGGTAAATGGTATCGGTGAATTTAATGCCATACTGGTAGAAATTGTTGCATACCGACAATTTTCCGCAGAAGGCATCGCGACGACTTTTTACATCTACTTTGTCGTTTTCATCGTCAACAGCAACTACCAGCACCGGTACTTTCAAACCCGATAATTTTATAGAGTTCACTACTCCCAGTTCGTCGCCAAAGTTGGGAAGGACTACGATAATTCCATCAATTTTTTCAGCATGTTGCTTGAAGTAAGCACCACATTTCTTGGCATCTTCATAGCCTTCAATGTTTCCGGTTGGCGTTTCGCTTTCGGGCAAAATAACCGTATTAAAACCCATCGACGCGAGTTTGTCCAACACCTTTTTCCGTGAATCAACCGCCAGTTGAAAATTGAAAATGTTTCGTGTGGCAATGATAACTCCAAATGAGACTTCCAGTTTTTTCATTTTATTTTCATTTTTTAATTCATACTATTCAAATTGTTTATTTTCAATGGCATAGCATGGAACTCGCCCCGATAAATCGGGACTCGTTTCATAATCTTGATTTGCGAACGGCATTTTTCCAGCCTTTGTAAAGCTCACCAGATTTGCTTTCTTTCATCTCCGGGTGAAAAGTACGATCGGTTAAACGCAGTGATTTTATTTCATCGAGGTCTTTCCAGAAACCTGTTGCCAGACCTGCCATAAAAGTGGCGCCAAGCGCCGAAATCTCCTCAATATTCGAGCGCTCAACTTTTCCTTGCAGCATGTCGGCCTGAAACTGCATCAGAAAATTGTTTCTTGTCGGGCCACCGTCAACCCGCAATTCTTTCAATTGAACTGCAGCTCCCAATCCCATCAGGTCGGTAAGATCTTTTATTTGATAAGCAATGCTTTCGAGTGCAGCCCGAACCACATGAGCTTTTGTTGAATTTCGTGACATTCCAACAATGCAGGCACGTGCTTCATTGTCCCAGTAAGGTGCACCAAGTCCTACAAAAGCAGGCACGAGGTAAACACCGTCGTTCCCTTCAACTGATTCTGCCAAAGTTTCTGTTTCCGAGGCATCGTTAATCAGCTGAAGTTCGTTTTTTAACCAGTTTAAGGTATCGCCGGTGGCATGAATATTTCCTTCAAATACATAGTCGATGCTTTTGGCCCGGCCAAATCCGATAGACGTTACCAATCCTTTGGGTGCGGCCAGTGGTTCTTTGCCGATGTTCATCATCACCGACGAGCCGGTTCCGTAGGTAGCTTTCCCAAATCCGGGGATAAAGCAATTCTGACCAAATAAGGCTGCATGCGAATCACCAAGAAGACCGGCAATTGGAAGCGGTTCATCAAAAATCAATTCGGGATCGGTATGAGCAAAAACCTCGTCGCTGAATTTCACTTCCGGAAACATCGACATTTCAAGGTTGCAAAGTTCGGCAAGTTCTTTGTCCCATTCCAGCGTGTTAATATTAAAAAGCATTGTGCGACAGGCATTTGAATAATCCGTAGCATGGACTTTTCCGCCTGTCAGTTTGAAAAGTAACCAACTGTCGATGGTTCCTAAAAGAAGGTCGCCCTTTATGGCTTTTTCCTTTAGCCCGTCAATGTTGTTCATCATCCAGCTTAATTTGCTGGCCGAGAAATACGGATCGATGATCAATCCGGTTTTATCCTGAACAAAAGCTTCAAGCTTCTTTGCTTTTAATTCGTTACAAAACTCTACTCCACGCTGACATTGCCAGACAGCAGCATTTGCCACCGGAATTCCGGTGTTTTTATCCCAGATCACCGAAGTTTCGCGTTGATTTGTTATGGCAATACTTTCGATTTCTTTCGTATCGATTTTGGCATCGCTCACCACGCGGTTCATCCCGGTGATCACGTTGTTGAATATCTCAACAACATCGTGTTCAACAAATCCGGCTTGTGGATAAAATTGCTGGTGTGGGATGCTTACACGATGTATCAGTTCGGCATTGCGATTGAATATCATCGCCTTGGTTGCCGAAGTACTTTGGTCGATGGCCAGAATGTATTTTGTTTTTGAATTCATTTTAGAAATGGTAATAGCTGCAAGTCTGTTCTTTCGTTTATTTTCGTTTTCAAATATAAATGAAAATTAATGAAAATACCAAATTTTAATTTTGAAGAACGAAAACTTAATATAGGGCTGATTTACCGTCTTTTGCAAATCATTCTTCAATTCGCTGAACAGCGATGTTATGAGATGATCAGTTTAATATCATTTTGCAAAAACATTTCCTTGTCTTCTTCCTTAATTTGAGAATCCGTAATCAAGTAGTCGATCAACGAAAGGGCACCAAGGCTGGCAAAAGAACTTTTGCCTATTTTGGATGAGTCGGCAAGCAAATACACTTCCTCAGCTGACTCGATCATCGCTCGCTTTACAACTATATCGCTGATACTGGGGTAAGTTAATCCTGACTTCAGGGTAATTCCGGCGGTTGCCAGAAATAATTTATCTACGTGCAGACCTTCGAGCGAATCGGCAGCTTTTTGTCCCGTCAAAGAAAGCGTCGGGGCCTTAAATTCACCACCGGTAAGGATCAGATTAATGTCGGGATCAGCACCCAGAATAAAAGCAATATTCAGAGCATTTGTTATCACAGTCAGGTTCTTATATCCGGTGATCAGTTTTGCTAACTCTGTTACAGTAGAACCTGAATCCAGGATAATCGTATCACCATCACTGATCAAATCAATGGCCTTTTGAGCAATAGAGCCTTTTTCCGGCATATTCTCCTTACTGAGTACCTCAATGTTTCTAACGCTCATTCCAATATCCTTGAGGTAGGCTCCTCCGTGCTCCCGAACTATTAGTCCTTCTTCTTCGAGTTTTTCCAGGTCCTGGCGTATGGTTACTTCAGTAACTTTAAAGATTCTGCTTAAATTCAAAACCTTTGCCTGTCCGTCTTCACGAATCAATTCAAATATTTTTTGTCGCCGTTGTTTTGGTAATATTTTCATTTTTTGATAATTGGTTCTATTTACTTCAATATTATCATACTTTCGAATACACTCATTTTCGAAACCCTTAAACGAAAGAAATACAAAGATAAAAAAGCATAAGATAAATATTCGAAATAAAACTATTAATATTTCGAAATGGTAATCATTAAACATTCAAGATTAATAACGTTTAGAAAAAACATTATGAAACGCACATTAGTAGCCAAGTAAACCGCTCTGGAAACTTATACTAGATTATCATTTTTGCAATCATTGTATAGTAGGCCTAGGTCACTAGAATCATTACTTCTATCGAAATTAAATATTCTGATTACACCTTTTTGTTTTCCGTATCAACAAAGAAAATTTCGAAAATATTCTAAAATAGCCAATAGAAATCTTCTATCCCCACTTCTCATCAAGTACAATTAAATAGGTATAATTTCAAATTTATGTTGCTCCACATAATTCATATCATGAGGTCGGCGTTTCAATCCCGCCTCTCGCTGCCAATAAATAATGGGATTCACAACAGAATATAGTTTACTATTTCCTCATTTCTTTCAAAAATTCAGAAGGACTTTTATGGTAATACTTTTTAAAACTTTTAGAAAAATAAGATGGAGCTGAAAAACCAACCTGATATGCTATTTGTGCCAGATTAGAATCTGTCATTTTCATTAAATGAACCGCTTTTCTTAGACGAAATATTGTTAAGAATTCAACAGGAGAATAGTTAGTTAAAGCTTTTACCTTTCGGTACAACTGAATTCGAGACATGCCCAATTCGTTGCTTAAAAAGTCAACACTTAGTTCAGTATTCTCAATATGTTTATCAATTTGTTCCTCCAGTTTATCAATAAACGATTTCTCAATTTTAGAAGTATTTATAGGCAGTTCGTTTGGAACATTATCTGAACTATATGTAGTTTTTAGCTGTTTTCTACCTTCAATTAGATTACGGATTCGGACTTCAAGTATATCAAAATTCACCGGCTTTGACATGTAATCATCTGCACCACTTTCAAAACCCAAAATTCGTTTTTCATCCTGCGCATTTGCCGTAAGTAAAATAATGGGGATATGACTGGTTGACAATTCTTTTTTTAGATGGCTACACATTTCTACACCATCAATTCCAGGCATCATCACATCAGAGATAATCAGATCGGGAACATATTTCACTGCCTTTCTTATTCCTTCGATACCGTCACGGGCTTCAAGCACACAATAATTTTCTTTCAGGAGAGATTTCAGATAAGAACGTATTCCGGGATGATCATCAACCAGTAAAATTGTTGTTTTCTCCTTGTCAAACTCATCATCAAAAATGTACAAATCTTCACTCCCGATTACGGAAGAAATAACATCTTGAATTTCCTTTCTGGCGACTATTTTTTCATCAGACTCTTCCACTTCAATTTTTATGTTCTTATCTTCCTGCTTTGCAGGAATCGAAAAAGTAAAGCAAACAAAACCATTACGGTTAGTAACCTCAATCTTCCCTCCATGTAAATCGATGTAACCCTTCACAAGTGCCAAGCCGAGGCCAGAGCCACCGGTTTTTGAGCCAGCTTGATAAAAACGGTCGAATATCTCTTTTATCTTATTTTCAGGAATTGATTTACCGGAATTCATTACCTGCACCTCTACAGAGTTTTTCCCTTCAATAAGTTTCCGACCCATCAAAATTTGAATAATGCCCTTTTCCGGTGCAAATTTGAATGCATTGGATAATAAGTTGGTATAAATCCGTTCCATTTTTTCCACATCAAAATCGATTATGAAATCGTCTTCAGACACAGCTTCCATCCTGAAATCAATTTGTTTAAGTTTTGCTGCTTCGGCAAAAAGTCCATTCCAGTCCTCAATGTGTTTTTTTAAATCAGCCGAGACAGGCGAAAAATCATGTTTCCCTAATTCATACTTCCTGAAATCAATTATTTGTTCGATAAGTTTTAAAAGAATGGAAACGTTTTTTTGTGCAATTTGAAGTAAATCTCTTTGTTCACTTGTCAGGTTTTTATTCCTGGATAAATTATCAACCGGCCCTGATATTAATGTTAGCGGTGTCCTGAACTCATGAGATATGTTGGTGTAAAATCTTAATCGTTCCTGTGTTACCTTTTCCAGTTCGTCTGACAATCTTTTCAATTCAATGTTTTGTACCGAGATGGCTTCTTTCTGTTTTTCAAGGTTTCGATTCGATATTTTCAAACGTTTGAATGACCATAAATACATACCAAACAATATGGCCACAAGAGTTAGTAACACAAGGCTAACGAATAACAAAATCTGTTGGTCGCGATATCTTACGTTCAACATTTCAAGCATATTCTTCGATTTTGTTATGTCTTCCTGCAACGCATTTATGTTCTGAAATTGTATCCTGGTGATATCTACATTCGAACGGTCAATAAGAGTGGTTGGTAATAAATTGTTCTTTTGGAAAGGCTGCCTATGTAATATCTTAGCAGCTATTTGAATCGCCTCTTTCCCTCCTGACGGATAAATCAACGTTGCTGAAATAGTTCCTTTCTCAACCATTTCTATACCTCCTCCTTCATTTGGTAAACCATCAACACCAACTACTAATATATTACGATTAGGAAATTGCTCACTTATGATTTCACCTGCTGCCTCAGCCATTAAATCGGTATGGGCAAAAATTGCTTTAACCAAAGGATATTTTTGTAACACAGATGCCAGACTGTCCCGCACTAAGTCAACTTCCCACTGTGCATAAATTTTATGTACATTCTGAAGGTGCGGAAACCTATCAAGTGTACTGTTAAACCCATTCATACGCTCCAGGGCTGGAGAAGAACTAAGCATGCCTAACAGTTCAACTACCTGCCCCCGGTTGTTTAACTTATTCGCAATGTAAACACCACCAGCATTCCCTATTTCAAGGTTATTACCACCAATGTAAGCTGTATATTTTTGTGAATTGATTTTTCTGTCAACAAGAATAACCGGGATGTCGGAATCATAAATTCTTTCAATAACAGGTTGAAGGGCATCAATTTCATTTGGAGCTATTATCATTAAATCAACCCCCACCTCTAATAATTCTTTTATTTGCTGAACCTGTAAAAGTGTGTTGTCTTCAGACTGTCTTTTAATAAGCTCAATGTCATCATGAAACATGAGTTCACGCTCCATCTCCGCTTCCATATTCTCTCGCCAGTCACCGGCAGAACATTGAGAAAAACCGATTAGGAATTTTTCTTTTGCATGCAGGTTCAAACAAAATATCAGCAATATTACGAGTAACAGATGACGCATTAATTTTTAAAAATTATAACCTCTAAAATTAACAAAATTATATCATGATAATGGACAAAAAGGCCTGATGTATTCACCAGACCTTTAAGTTCTAACTAAACCATGTATCGGATTATTCCCATACTACCAAATTGATGATAGTTTACTTATATTACCTTTTAAAAGCTCAACTTCGCCTTTTTCAGAAAACAAGCTGATCATGGTGAATTTCTCATTTGAAAAGAATTGCTCTGTCATTACTACCAGACCATCCACCGCAAATAGTTCAACTGAGGATTCATCTATGATGAGTTTTATATCCAGCGACGGGGAACTCACAACATAAGGTGCATAATGAATACCTGCAAATTCCTGGTTCGGACTGTCCCAGCCACAGTTACTCCTGTCAATAAAAAACAGTTTGTTCAGATTATCATAGCCTATCTTAACCAATTCATTCTTGTCATTCGCAAACTGTATTCCAAAGCGTTCGCCAAAATTGATGGCAGTATTGTTGCCAGTATTGAAACTCAGGTCAATCTCCATTGGATATTCTGGTTTCAGGTTAATCTCCATTTCCTCCTCAATTTTGGAAGTCGGAATCTCCTTTGTATCCAATTTAATTTTATTTAATTCTTTGACAGGATGAGATACAAGTAGATAGTCGTGATAAATTTCTGTCAATTCCAGGGTTCTCGGGAGGGTAAAAGCACCCCTCCAGACTGATGTCGGAATCTTATTTGCATATTGCCAGTTATTCATCCAGCCAATTAAAATCCTTCTGCCATCCTCATCCGGGATATCCGACCAAGTCACACCAGCGTAATTATCTTTGCCGTAATCGAGCCATTTGGTTTTTTCTCCGTGCGGTTCAAAAACATGTCCATCAAATTCGCCGACAAAGTATTGTGTAGCCGAACCTCCATTAGGACCACCAGGATTGATGCTAACCAGTAATACCCACTTAATTTCGTCTGTTCCTTCAATTTGCAAAGGGAATAAATCGGGGCATTCCCACACGCCACCATGCGCCCCAATACCAGTTCCGAATTCGCTTTCCAGGGTCCAGTCGATTAAATTAGGCGAAGAATAGAAATTGATATGGTCGAGCACGGCAAGGGTCATTATCCATTTCTCACTTTCGGGGTGCCACATCACTTTTGGGTCACGAAAATCACGAATTCCGGGATTAGGTAAAACCGGGTTGTTTTCATATTTCGTCCAGCTACACCCTTTATCAAGGCTATATGCAATTCCCTGATACTGAAATTTATCAGTCCCAGTATTTTCCAACTCCCGATTATGATAGGTAAAAATAGCCACCATGGGCGGAACGCCGTTTTCTCCTAAACCAGATGTGTTTTCCCAGTCAATTACAGCACTTCCCGAGAATATCCAGCCTAAACTGTCGGGGTATAATGCTATTGGGAGCTGTTCCCAGTGAATGAGGTCTTTGCTTACCGCATGCCCCCAGTGCATTGGCCCCCAGATTGTAGTATCCGGGTTATGCTGAAAAAACAGGTGGTATTCACCATCGTAATACACCATCCCATTCGGGTCATTAGCCCACCCTGTTTCAGACGAGAAATGAACCTTGGAACGGTATTGTTCATTGTATTTTTCTTGTTGGTTGTTTGCCGACGGCTCGCAGGCACTTAAGATAAAAACTACCACCAGAAGCTTATAAAATGTCTTCATCATTATTAATTTACTTTTATAAATTGTTGAGTTGATATTTGGTTGTCATTCAAAACATAAAGAATGTAGTGTCCCGTTTTTAAATCGCTTATATCGATTTCGGACGAGGAAATACCGGGAAATATTATTTTTTCTTTCAGGGTTTGTCCCAGCAGGTTTATAACTTTTGCAGTGGCGGTTCTACTGGTTCCAGCATTCAGCGTAAAGTGTATTTTGTGGTTGGCCGGGTTAGGATATACATCAATCGATTTTATGTTTTCTCTTCTGTCCTGTATTCCTGTGCCCGGATCTTCTGCCCAAATTGATTTAAGCTCCCAGGCATTAAATGATTGTAGTAAAGTAGGTGCATTTTCAGAAAATAATTCGATGCCTTTTTGAAAATAAGGATTAGGAAACATCAATGAAGTTAATACAACATCTCCATCATTCACAAAAACTTCAAGCGACAGTTGGTCAACAAAAACATGAAAACTGATTTTATTTTCTTTTAACTGCACAGGAGCATTTATAACCCGCGGAAATTTGCTGTTAAAGCTTACATATCCGCTTTGTGTACGGTCGATAAAAACATTCGAGGTTTTAGCGTCGTAACCCAATACCATTTTATTGGCATCCGACACACAAAGATTAAAGCCGACTTTCTGATCGCTTCCCGGGTTTACTTCGTAAACTGCTTCAAACTCATAAGTATTTTTCAGAGGTTTAAACTCTGTTAATACAGTTGTTCCTTCTACTGTTTTGTTCGTTAGTACTACTTCTTCCTTTCTTAACTTCTTCAATTCCTCAATTGGCTTTTGAGTGATTATATAACCTTGAAGAGTGCTAACCAGCTGTATTTCGCGGGGCAGCGACTCAGCTGTACTTCCTCCCCAGGAGGTCGGAATGCTATTGGCATAATCCCAGTTATTCATCCAACCAAGCCAAACGGTACGGTCGTCATCTGCATCGTAATTCCGATAAGTTCTTACAGCATAAAAATCGGGGCCGTAATCAATCCAGTAGGCATGTTCGTATCTATGGTCGGTAAGAATATCCGAGAACATAATGTGGTCGATATTAATGTGTCCCCAACTACCTGAGAAATTGTCGATAATTTGTAATACAGCAGTTTGTCCGATGTATTCACTTACATCCCAGCCAAACCATTTTAGCTGTTCCGAATTGTCACCGGTAGCCGTTCTTACAACTTCTCCGTTTACAAGTAGGTTAATACAGGTTAAATTATTGTGGTTTCCGCCAGATATTAAAAAGTTGATAAAATTCTTGGAAACCGTAAACTCCGGAGATGCCAGTTTCCCGGTTGCGGCATCGCCACCATTAAAAGAATTCACCAGGTAGTCGCCCAAATAACCTGATACATCCATTTGGCCGGACAGGGATCCATTTGCCGGGCCCGTGCCAAAAGCAGTTCCTTCTGTAGTCCATGTTCCGTAATCAGAAGCTTCAAAATCAGTAAATAGTTCACCGTTGATACCGGTGCCATTTTTCAAATAAGCCAGGGTTGTACCGTCAGGAGTGAAAGTACTTCCATCAAAATCGCCTACCCAGTATTGCCCACGATTAGGACCCATCCCACAAATCATAACCCACTTCTTATTTTCAGGATTACCATCTAATGGGAGTTGAAAAAGGTCGGGGACTTCCCAGGCGCCTGTTCGTGCACCAAGTGGCCCAAAAGACGATTGTTTAGTCCAGTTTTTCAAATCAGGAGAGCTATAAATTTCAATACGATGTTCACCCGGACGTGTAATAGCCATTGCCCAACGGTTGAGTTGCGTATCCCAAAATACAGAGGGGTCCCTGAAATCGGTTGAAGTGGAAGGAATTACCGGGTTATCGTTGTAATAATTGAAGTATTTAAAATCGGGCGAAGTACTCGATGAGATTCCCTGCGTTTCAATATTTGTTGTTCTATTGTGCATGGTATAAATCGCCACGGCAACCGTGTCATCTCCGGTTCCAAACCCGGCAGTGTTTGCAGTATCTACAACTACCGAACCTGTGTAGTAATCGAAAGACGAGTTTCCTCCCTGCATGGGCCAGGGATATTCTTTCCAGTACACCAAATCTTCGGAAACGGCGTGTCCCCACCAAAAAAGATGGTACAGACTGTCGAATTTTATGGTTCCGTCCGGGTCACCAATCCAGCCACTTTTGGGAGAAAAATGGAATTGTGGCCGGTACTGCTCACTATAGTCCTGAGCTTTAATAAAAAGCGGGAAGCTGAGCAAGACAACCAATAGTATGGTCACAGATATTGTTTTCATAAAAATTCCTTTTAATCATTTAATCTCCCAAAGCCGGTATAGGAAGGAAACCATTTCCAGGCTTCCTTCCTTTAAGTATTATTCTTTCGATTTTGCCAAAAGATACGCAATGCTGTTCGAGGTCAGTTTCTCGCGGTTACCTGCGGTGTTTTCAACATCATTCTCAGCATACCAATCATAAGTTCCTGAACCGATAAAAATAGCCGCACCTTTACCATTTTGTTTATCCCAAAGTACCAGGTTAATTTCCATCCCATTCCAGTTAGTAACCAAAGCCTTGCAATTATTAACTGTCTCGAAGTATGCCACCCGTTCTTCAATCGTTGAGCCACCAACCGCGTAATCCGTCCAGTCATCCACGTTATACTGGTTGGTACGGTTACGGCGTGCAACTCCGTTAGGCAACATAATGAATTTGCTTGGGTCGTCACTTTTATAGTTTAAACCCTGAGCTAACGGACTTTCCGGGTCACCGTACCATCTCAAATCCCAATCGCCCCAGTTATGTGAGTCTGGATTTGCCTCGATATCGCCAAAAGCATTGTTCGGAGCATATTTTGCTTCGCTAACAATTCCCAACTCATCAACAAGCGAACCTGCAAAGTTGGTTAACAGGATGTTACCTCCATTTTCGTAATACGCTTTCAGTTTCGATACAATTGCAGGATTATCGGCAACTCCGTAAAGCATTTGGGCATCAGGCCAGCACGGGCGTGTACCCTGGTCGGAATGGTACCAAACAGCATTGAACTTGCTCAAATCAACAGAGCCATCGGCAACCTGGCTGAAGCTTACATATTCAGCGGAAGGATATTTCTTTAAAAACCATTCTGCTGCTCTCTGGTCGTCTAAAATTGTCATAGCCGAAACACTGGCCGGTTCGCCCAAAAAGGCAAAGTAGAATTTCTCTGATACTGTTACTACATATTGGCAATAAATATCGCCGTTAACAATCGTAAACTCAACAGGATTGGTAAAATCCATATTAGATGTGATTGCGGGAGTAATAACAGCTCCTTCAGGAAGCACAATCTCTGGGCTTATATTGCTAAGATCAATATTGCTACCGCTTTCGATGGTTACGGTAATGGTTTTGTTTACTTCATCAATTTCGCCTTCAGTGCCATCAACTGAAAAACTCTTTATTTTTACATCAGCATCCAGATTTAGCGGGCTGTTGTATTCCTCTTCACAGGCAGAAAATAATCCGGCTGAAATGGTGAATAGTATTAGATATATTAAATATTTTTTCATTTTATTTTCCTTTAAATGTTAGACCTGTTACCAACCGTGGTTTTGTTGATATAATCCTTTACTAAAATCAATTTGGTTTTGAGGAATTGCAAAATATTCATGTTTCCCCTTGGTGAAATGTCCATCTTTCAGGTATTCCCTCTTTGACTTTTCAATTTCAAAATAGCTATTGATATAGTCCCCGGCAATTCCCCAACGCACCAAATCATAAAAACGAATTCCCTCCATGGCCAATTCAAGCCTTCTTTCCCAGCGCAAAGCCTGACGGGCAAAATCCTGGGTCCAGTCGCAATTTTCGCCCGGTTTGTAAATGTCCATTTTGTAGTTTGAGCTTGGGGTACCGTCGTTCATTTTCAACATGGCTGTACTATTGATTGCACGTTGCCGAATCTCATTAATAATCGGCAGTGCTTCATCCTGGCGTCCCAGTTCAATTAATGCTTCAGCTTTCCATAGTAGCACGTCGGCAAAACGAATAATGTCGGTATTTTTCGAGCTTGCCATAAACGGCGGAACTTTTTGGAAACAAGCGCAATCAGGCGATTGATTTTCTTTCAGTGAGGAGAAATGCCCATAAATATGTGTTGCCCTGGCCCAGTCTTTCTGATAGATAAAATTGGGGTCGTATTTCCAGGGATGCCCCGGAATGGCAACGGTATGATCTAATCGCACATCAAAAGAATTGTCGTAAAAATCAGCGCCTTCAAGTACATCGGAGTCGTTGAAGGTAACGAACTGAGGCAAACCTTTCCCATCGGTTTTAAATGAATTAACCAGGTTCTGTGTTGGAATATGGAACCAGCAACAGCCATATTCAGGATTCATAGGATAGTTCAACATATTTCCCCAATCCAAACGTCCTTTTGGTGTTCCGTCGTCAACTGAACGTTGAATAGAAAAAACAGATTCCGTACTCCCTTCATCGTGGCTCCAAAGAAAGTTGTAGCCAAAATCGGCAAACAAAGCATACTGGCCCGAGTTTATCACTTCATCAACAAGACTTACAACCTCCTGCAATTTTGATGAATTGATACTGGTTACTGAGTTATCTTCACCTTGTTCATACGCCTGGTAAAGTTTTGTTTTTGCAAGATAAGCCTTAGCAGCAAATTTATTCGGTCTCCCTTTGTCACTTTGTGTTTCGGGGAGGTTATCGGCTGCAAATGTAAATTCGGCTGCAATTTTATTCCAAAGTTCCTGGTCAGTAAATTCACGATTCGATACCTCGCCATAAGCTTCGCCAACTACTGTTTCATCAATCCACTGAATGTATTTAAACATAGTTTTCAGAATGAAATAATGATGCGCCCTGAGAAAACGCATTTCTGCCTCACGTTCTGTTTTCTCTGGGTAATCTTCTACCGAAAGCTGGTTGATAACTTTAAGCGCTTCGTTTGCACGCCCAACACCCACATACAACCTGTACCATTTCTGGTCAACAAGAGGATTATCAGTAGTGTTGAAAGCAAAAAGTTCCATAAAATTAAATTCCCAGATATCACCGGTACCACCTCCACCTTTATAAGAATCTCCACTGGTATTGTCGGCATAAGGCCAAAGTGAATTGGGCGCTGTATAATGGTCATTGCCAAGCTCGGCATAAGCCGCAACTACCATTCCTTCTGCATTCTCGGGGGTTAAAAGCTGGTCGTTGCTGATGATGCTCTTTGGAGTCATCTCCAGAAAGGAGTCCGAACAGGAAATCAAAAATCCTGCTGCTACGATTGCTAATACTTTTATTGTTTTATTTTTCATGATAGTCCGTTTTAAAAAGTTAGATTAACACCAATTGTATAACTTGCCGGAATCGGATATGCAAATCCGGGTGATTCAGGGTCAACACCTGTAAACTGGTCGTTACCTTTCGAATCTTTTATTGTGAAAAGGTTTTGTCCTTGCAGATAAACCCGTGCTGATGACAGTTTTGCTTTATTAACCAGATCCTTAGGAAGATTATAACCGAACTGTAAATTTCTTAATTTCAGGTACGAACCGTTTTCAATGAAATAGGTTGATCCCCGGTTTTCGTTGTTGGTATCGGTCAGAGTCAACATTGGAATAGTAGAATTCATATTATTCGGTGTCCAGGCGTCCAAAGTTCTTGTTCCAAAGTTTGTTCCCTGCCAGATTGAAGTGAAATCGGTGAGGTGTTTAAATTCGTTGTAAACATCGGCACCATAAATTCCCTGAAAGAATATATTTAAATCGAAATTTTTATAGGAGAAACTGGCGTTTAATCCGTATTCAAAATCCGGGTTGGGATCTCCAAGCCAAGTCCTGTCAAGAGCGTCAACAACACCATCTGGTTCATAAACGAAATTACCATCGGCATCCAATCCTCCAATATCTTTATATCGAATACGACCAACTCCTTTGCCGGTTTGTTCAGCATGGGCATTCACTTCATCCTGGTTCTGGAATATTCCATCCGCGATATATCCAAAATGAACCAAATCAGAATGTCCGATTACAGTTTTGTTAGTTCCCGGGTCGCCAGGGTATCCGGTAAGAACTTCATCGGGCAAATAGGTTACTTCCCGTTTATACGACGATACATTCGCCGCTAAATCCATACTAAGTCCACTTGCAAAATCTTTTCTGTAACCGAATACTACTTCCCATCCTTTGTTTTCAAGCGTTGCTCCGTTTACCCATTGGTTTCCACCTTCACCTTTAACTGCGAGATAGGGAGGTTCAATTAAAATATCCTTTGTTTCCTTAAAGAAATAATCGATACTTCCGTAAATCGCTTGGTCGAAGAAACCAAAATCGATACCGAGGTTAGTTTGATTGGCTTCTTCCCATTTGAGCAATGGATTTCCCTCACGTATCTTTCTAAATCCGGAAGGCAGCGTTCCAGTATCAACTCCCATTATATCATAAGCTGTTCCAGAGTCGAAAACCCAAGTAGGGTCAACCCCATAATCCGTACGATAGATTGAATAAATGGCTTCGTTACTTATCTGCTGGTTTCCCGTAATACCCCAACCAGCTCTTAGTTTCAAGTTCGAAACAGATGAAACAGACTCCATAAAGTTTTCTTCGCTGATTCTCCATCCTAAAGAAAAGGCCGGGAAGATTCCGTACAAATTATCTTTACCAAAACGTGATGAACCATCGCGGCGAAGAGTTGCAGAAAACAAATATTTTGAATCATATACATAGTTAGCTTTCGCAAAAACAGAAAATAATGAATTACCTGCCCCACCACCTCCATTTAGTACTTTTTCAGTTCCGGCATCGAGATACATATAATCCGGATCTTCAAGAACAAAACCTTCACGGCTTGCCCAGAACCATTCATCTTCGTATTTTATGGCTTCTGTACCAGCTACTACATCGATGTTGTGTTTTTCTTTTTCGAACTTATAATTCACTGTATTGGTCCAGGTCCACGATAAATTGTGCGACTGAGAGGTGGTTGTACGGTTAATATCGCTAATCAAAAAGCCAGACACATAACTGTAATCCATTTTACGTCGGTACGTCTGGGTGTAATCCACACCATAACTGGTTCTAAAATGAAATCCTTTTATTATTTCAAGATCGGCATAAATATTCCCAAATATTCTTGCTGATTTTCCTTTGTTTTGCCTATTCTGCTCGATTAAACGTACAGGATTGTGCCTGTCTGTCATTCCCGGTGCCGGGCCACCCCAACCACCGTCAACAGAATGTACCGGAACCACGGGTTGTTGCACCAGTGCAAGATACATTACATCGCCAGTAGGAATTTCGGCATTGTATATTTTTGAAACATTTAGGTTTTCTCCCACTTTTAATTTACCATCCCAAAAATTATAATCGGAATTAATACGTGCGGTAATTTTATTCGAGTTGGTTTCTTTAATAATTCCATCGTGGTTGTAATAATTCAAAGAAATAAGTGAACTTCCCCTTTCATTTCCGTTAGAGATTGTGAGGTTATAGGACTGAATGAGTGAAGTCTGAGAAATCTCGTCGTACCAGCGCGTATCAGCCGGACGCATGGTTTGTGCCGGATCGATATATTCAGGCAATAATATCCTGTCGAGCACTGCATTGTCGCCATCCAAATGCCAGTCGTATTTATAAATACTTGAAGTTGGTGTCAATCCGTCGTTAATAGCAGCCTGCCAGTTAACATACCCTCTGCCATATGTGTCTAACACATCAAGTTTCGATGTATATTGCTGCACCGAAGCATAAGAGCTGAATTCAATTTTAGAGACACCTTCTTTCCCTTTTTTAGTAGTTATTAAAATTACACCATTGTTTGCCCGAGAACCATAAATACTGGCAGCCGATGCATCTTTTAATACCTGCATTGTTTCAATGTCATTGGGGTTAAGTTGTTCTATCCCGCCTGTTGTGGGAACTCCATCGATGATATACAAAGGGTCGTTGCTTCCGCCTCCCATAGTACTACCTCCCCTGATTCTAACAGTTGCATAAGAACCCGGATTACCGTCAGTGGTTACATAAACCCCGGCAACACGACCCTGCAATGCTTTAATAGCATTTCCTGTTGGCGTTTCTTTCACTTCATCCATTTCAACTACACTGATAGCGCCTGTTAAATCAGCTTTTTTCTGAGTTTGATAGCCAGTTACAACAATCTGTTCCAGACCAACTGCTTCTTCATGCAATTGTACATTAATCGTTGTTTGTCCGCCTATCGTAATTTCCTGAGTACGCATACCTACAAAACTGAATACAAGTGTTGCCTCTGTTGAAACTGAAAGAGTATAATCTCCGTCAACACCAGTAACAGTTCCGTTTGTTGTTCCTTTCTCAACAATAGTAACGCCGGGCAAACTTTCTCCATTAGAGTCGGTAACATTCCCGTTAACAGTAGTTTGCTGTGCAAACGACACTGTTGAAAGCAAACTCAACAGGACTATAATTATCCCTTTGCCTGCTTTTTTAAATTTGAATAGTTTCATCATAATTAGATAAGATTACTTTGTTTTAGTATAATTTGTTTCTCACTTACACTGAAATATTAGATAGTATCGAATTGATTTCTCTCATATCGTAATTCGGAGTCGCTCCCGTTTTTGTGGCTACAAAGGCGCCGGTTGCACATGCAAATGCCAAGGCTTCATCTGGGGTTTTTCCATTCATAAGCGAAGAAATTAATCCAGCCAGAAATGCGTCGCCGGCTCCAACTGTATCAACTGCGTTTACTTTGAAGCCCGGATGCTCATAAAATTCACCATCCGAATATAGCATGGCTCCATTTTCTCCTTTTGTAACACAGACCATTTGTAGATTATATTGTCTGGCAAACCATTTTACCAAGCTCTTTTCGTCGTATTTGTGTTTATTGTACCAGTTGGCAAAAACAACCAGTTCATCATCGTTAAGTTTTGCAATATTTGATTTCTTCAATAACTCTTCAACCACAAATTGCGAATCATATGGTTTTCTAAAATTGACATCAATAAGCTTTATCCCATCATAATCAATCAAATACATAATAGATTCACGAGAAATCGGATTTCGGGAAGCCAGTGTACCATAAATTAGCAGCCCGGCACTTTTTGCCCTATTCATTAGATCATCCGTTAGTCGAATACTGTCCCATGCCACTGGTTCACATATTTCGTAGGTTGCATTATTATTTTCATCAAGGTGAACAAGAACTTCACTTGTTGGTAGATATCCATCTTCCTGGATTAACGAAGTTCCTAGCCCAGATTCATTCAAAAAAGCTTTCAATTCCTTTCCTTCATTATCATTCCCTATACTGCTTGCAATGGCAACATCCATTCCGATAGCATTCAGGTGAAGTGCGACGTTCATTGGAGCCCCGCCGGGTTTTGCTCCTGAAGGCAACTTGTCCCAAAGCACTTCACCAATACACAATATTTCTTTGTTTTTAATTTTCATGATTAGTTTCTTTTGAAATTAAATTATGGGTATTATTTTCTTTTCATTTTCATTTCAAGCTGAATTTCCTCCAGCGATTTCCCCTTGGTTTCAGGAAGAACTTTCCATGCAAAAAAGAAATGGAATACCATCATGATCGCGAAAAAACCAAAGGAGACTCCGCCGCCAACTGCATTGTTTAAAACCGGAAATCCCCATATAAGCGCAGCCGCAAAAATCCAATGGGTAAAACTTCCAAGCGCTTGTCCCTGCGAACGCACTTTGTTGGGAAATATTTCTGAAATAACTACCCAAAGAACAGCTCCTTGCGAGAACGCAAAAAACGCGATAAAGCCCATCAGGTAAATCATTACCCCGTAGCCTCCCAGATCGGAGTAATTTTGGGTAAAGAAAGATTTTGAAAGCATTCCGAGAAAAAATACCATCCCAACCGATCCGGCCATTAATAAAGTACGGCGTCCGTACTTATCAATAAGAAACAGGGCTATAAAAGTAAAAAGCAGGTTGGTAGCGCCTACCGAAATAGATTGGAGTAAAGAGATATCGGTTTCGAATCCTGCCATTTCAAAAACACGCGGAGCATAAATCATTATGGCATTAATACCGGCTAATTGGTTGAAAGCAGCAATCATTATGGCAATCATCACCGGGAAACGGTTTTCTTTTACAAACAATTTACCATAACCGATAGCTTCTTCCTGCTCAACTGATTCTTTCACAATCCTGACTTCCTCTTCCGGATCCTCAGCTTTGATACGTTCAAAAGTGGACAAAGCCTCTTCATATCGTCCATGGTTAATTAACCATCTCGGACTCTCAGGAACCAGATTCAACAATAAAAAGAATGAAAGGGCAGGAATTGCCTCAATTCCAATCATCCAACGCCAGGAATCGAGATCAATGGTGCTGACCAAAAAATAATTAACTGCAAATGCCAGGAAAATAGCTATTACAACAAAAAACTGATTGAGTAACACTAATTGCCCACGTTTTTTTGCCGGTGATATTTCAGCAATGAACATGGGTGTAACCACTGAAATACAACCTAGCATTATGCCTGTTACCAATCTAAAAAATAGCAACATACCCCAGCCTATTGAAAAAGCACTTCCTAAAGCTGAAATAAAAAAGATACCTGATAAAATGATTAAAGATTTACGTCGGCCAAACTTTTCAGCTGGTTTCCCTATTATAATAGTACCAATTATAGTACCTACAATAGCTATTGCTATGGTAAAACCTAACCAAAAACTATTTAAATTATATTGCTCTTCAAGTTGTGTTGTCGTCCCCGACATCATGGCAATATCGTAGCCAAAGAGAAATCCGCCTAAAGCTATGATCAATGCGACGGTTAAAACGTTCTGTTGTTTCATTTCGATTCAGAATTATTGGTTTAAAACTCTGAACCAAAAGTAGCGGGACGCCAATTTGAAGGCATTAATGAATGTTACAAATACAAGCAATGATGTTTCAACACTTTAGCAACTAGGCCTACAAGCAACACCACTGAAACATTTTTACAAGTAAATGTAACATTAGTGTAAGAGGAATCTTATTCCATTGTTCCAATTATAAATAGCAAACAATAATTATCCTCGAATTTTGATTTAAGCATTATATTTATGCAAAATGAACGAGATTCATTTTGAAATTTTTATTATTACTCACAGCTTATCACCCTTTCTTATCAATATGAATCAAATTTTCAGACCGTTAATTTATTTATTGATAATAATGTTAACGAGTACCCAGAATAAGAGTGGGACTAGCACTCGATTTATTTGGTTTGGTAAGAACGTTAAGCAAATTTATTCTATTTTAGTCAGGCTATTCAAATATTAGGAATGAGTTTTTTTAAAACAAATATCAACAATTCTACTCCTTCTTTTCATTTCAGAATATGGATTCGCCAAAGATAAATACCTAATAGGTTTTTCTCAGTGCGCCCAACATGGAGATTGGCGACTAAACATGGAAGCTGAAATGGAGCGTGAAATAATGTTTCATGATGATTTATCCTTGATCATAAAACAGTCCTATGACGATGCCAACTTACAGGTGCAACAGATTCACGAATTGGTTGAAATGGGTATCGACTTGTTAATTGTATCTCCCTATCAAATTGATCCCGTACAACCGGTTATCGATGCGGTATTTAAAAAAAGTATACCGGTATTGGTTGATAGAAGAGAGACTATATCGAGAACATTTTGCTTTTGCTTCTAATTTTATGTAATTTTAAGGTTATAATGAAAAGTTCTTTCAATGTGAACTAAACGGTGAGCCAAAAATAATTATCTCCACTAAAAGACTGATACAAAGGCACATACAAGGTCAGGTTACAATCCTGTCATCCCGACAGATTCAAAATCTAAAAAACATCAAAAGCCTGTAAATCAGTTGATTTGCGGGCTTTCTATTTTTTACAAAGTCTAAAAACATCAATAAATTAAATCTCTATAACAAAAATTGACTTCTCATTTTTTTGATTTAATGTATTCAACTACAGCCGTATGTCCGTTTGAATTGGCAAAATCCAATGAAGATTCGCCATCAACATCGACCATGTCAAGATCGGCACCATAAGCAATAAGTATTTTTAAAACATCTAGCTGACCTTCTGCAGCTGCCATCATAGCAGCGGTCCAATTTTCTTCTTTCTCTATCAAATTCGGCTCTGCCCCAGCCTCTAATAAAGTTAAAACAGTGTTTACAAAAGGCCCCGTTGATGCATACATTAAAGCTGTTCGATTAATCTCGTCAGTAAAATTTACGCTTGCGCCCTTATTAATCAGAAGTTTTACAATCTCAGTATTTCCATTGTATGCTGCCAGCATTAATGCTGTTCTTTTATTTACATCAACAGAATTAGGATCAAATCCTTTGTCCAGAGCATTTTGTACAATTTGTGTATTTCCTTCAAGTGAGGCCTGAAAAATTAATGTTGTGTCAAAATCTGTAATTTCATATTCGGATAAACTGCGCTCAGTAGTAGATTGGACCGTCTTTGATTCATTTCTGGTCTTGGAAGCGCATGATAGAATGAAAATGCTGAAAATCAGAATTATAACTAAAATACCTGGTTTACTCATTTGTTAATTGTTTGTTATTTAAAATGTTGGATCATCCAAATGTAATACTTTATGGTGCAAAAGGAACCTTTGCAGCGCTAAGTTGCTTGGTTTGTTTTATCCACGAGTCTTTTTCGTAACCCCGGTGGGCTCATGACTTCCATAAAAAAGAGAGGCGATTCAACAATTGAGCTTTTCTACCAATTGAGTTTTCACCTCAGGAAACTGTACCGACAAATCGTTTTTTCCGACAAGTCTAACTACTTCTTTACATATATCCTGGCATAATCAACTTCATAAGTTCGGGGAAACAGAACCGTTTCAATTTTTGCTTTATCCGGATGCGGGTTTCCACCAACAGCAAGGTTAAGCCAAAAATTACACAGATTACCTTTAAACGGATACTCTCTTTTTGATGTATCAATATTCTTTGTATCTAGTGCAATTCTGGCCATGTAAACGTCATCGAGATAAATTGTTAACCACTCCCCGTCCCCGACAAGTTTCCAAACGTGGTACTTTTTCAGCCAGTCAGGGTCTGCATCAAATCCCTCTGCAGTGCCGTCGATTATATTTTGGATGTAGGAAGTAGTCGGGTTTTGGTCTTTGTTGGAAGTCCATTTTGCACCGTTTTTTCCCTTGGTTGCAAAATTAGCCATCATTCTCCCGGTATAGTACTCCATAATATCAATTTCGCCTCCATGCGGCCAGGAACCACTTCCGGTTGTCCAGAAGGCAGGCCAAACACCATAATCTTCGTCACCGCCGGTTATTAACGGAAGCTTTGCCCGGGCAATCATCATTATATTGTCATATTTCTGATGATATGCTTCTTTTGTTATAAAGCTCGACGAGGTGTAATAAGCATATTCGCGCTGTTTTCTCCAGTCGTCGCTTCCTTCAACAAAAGCCTGATTTTTAACCTTTTCCCTTTTGGCGGTAATAAGCAAACGTCCTCCGGTGCAAGTTGCATTTTCTGTCTGGTACCACTGAGCCTCATTGTTTCGTCTGAATCCGGTTTCTGCATTCCAGTATTCTTCCTTCATCGGGCCTTCATGATTAAACTCATCAGAAAAAACCAATTCATAAGCTCCAATTTTTTGTGGTGCTGTGTTAAGATCAGGCAGATAAGGATCGATTGCAGATGACTCTCTGTTCTCCGGTATTTTACTGTTGATTTGACCAAGGTTTTTAGGCGAATTTCCTTTTGTGCAGAAGAAATTCGGCCCCAAAAAAACGAATAGGGAAAGTATTATTTTAATTGTGGCAAAGCTAGGCATAAGTTATATGTTAGTTAGTTTATTCGTTAATCAGCAACCTCCTCGAAGTTATGTGTTACGCGCATCTCGTCATATTTGGTGGTAATATTAAATTCACACGCATTTTTACCATACGATCCCCACTTGAAATAGACCTGGTTACCATCGTTGGTTTTATGGTAGGCCCGTTTATTGTTATCCGATAAAGTAACCTGGTACTCTTTATAATTCGAATTCATTAAAGTTTGTTGTTCACCGTTGTACCAAAACTCAATAAAACCCACCGACTCGTCTCTCGAAAAATTAACATGAAAAACGAAAGTCACCCATTTATCCTGAGGGACGGCTTGTCTCCATATTGTTGTCTTACGGTTAGTTATTGAAGAGCCTACCGACCAGTCGGGATATCCCGGACCAAAGCAGGCAAGTGCCAGGTTGGTGCCATCGTATTCAAGTGTAAATGGATAATTTTGAGTACTGGGTTTATTTGTGCCGGCTTCGGTTTTACACTGAAATACAGCAATACCTTTATTAAGTGATGGAGAAGAAGAAATCTTCCATCTCCAACCAAAATAATATTCTCCGTTTTCCTGCGGAATAAAGCCTTTAGTTCGCGCAAACTCGGCTCTTTTTCTATTTGCAGGCTTAAATATTTCCCAGTGTTTTCCATGAATCGAATCGGTTGGAGTAGACATCGTTGGATCGGCGGTAACATTATCAACACAATATTCTCCGCTGGTATAGCCGGTAATATCGAAACGATAAAAAACATCTCTCAATCCCTGGTTGGGATCTCCATACCAAATAACCTGCGATTTTACCGGCGCAGCATATATTATTAAAAGTAGGACTGAATACGGAAAAGAAGTAATTATCTTTTTCATTGTTGTAATAGCTAAGTTTTATCTGATTATCAATTTCTTATTTTACGATTTTTCCATTTTTCATTCCTCACCTTTATCATATACATACCGCTTGAATAGGTTACTATTTTTAGTTCAAATAAGCAAAGTTCTTTAAATTGCATAAACAATGAACCAGAAAAAAACTTCAGTAAAAAAACTGATATAAAGGCACTAAACAGATCGGGTTACAATCCTGTCAATCCCGACTTAGACAAAAGTGAAAAAACACCAAAAGCCCGTAAATCAGTTGAATTTCGGACTTTTGATGTTTTATCGAAGATCTAATCTATAATCGATAGAATTCCTCCCAGCCTTTTCGTGGCGGAGTGCCAACCAGAAGATCATTTGCCATTTTGTTGTTGGTAATTTGTTTCGTTTTCCTGTCGAATGTAATTTTGGTATTGAGTCGCTGCGCCAATGTTCCCAGAACAAAAACCTGGCTGAGTGGTGCAGATACTTCAAACGGCGATCGCGTTTTCTCTTCTCCCCTGCAGGCCAAAATAAAATTTTCGAAATGATTCGAGGGACTTTCAGGTACTTTCGGTAACTGCTTCTCAACTTCTTTAGCTTTTGCCGAAGGCAGAATAGAAAGCGTGCTGCCATGCGAACCACCTTTAAAAGTGAGATCTTTACTGTAAATGATTTTACCAGGATTCAGTTTCCGTTTCTCAATTTGTCCTGTACTGGCTGCCGGGATATCCGATGCCAGTTCCGATTCGCCATAGTTCGATGGCAGTTCAGGAACATTATCAACACCGTCGTACCACGAAATGGTAAGCGCCGGCATTCCTTTACGTTTTGGAAATTTAAAATCGAGAGTAGAAGCCTGTGGATAAAACAACGGATTATGACCTTCAATTTTTACCGGATCAACCTCGTAAGGAAGTCCCAGGTCCAGGAATTCGTGAACCGTATCGATAATGTGTGCGCCCCAGTCGCCAAGTGCTCCCATACCGAAATCGTACCAGCAACGCCACTGGCCATTTATGTAATCGTGATTGTACTCATGAAACTGTGCCGTCCCCAACCAGGTATCCCAGGCAAGTGTTTCAGGCACAGGCTCTCCTTTAGGGAATGAGGTCATGCTTGTATCCCAGCCGTGCCAGCGACGGGCACTGTTCATGTGCGCCACTACTTTGGTAACATCTTTTATGATGCCGTTTTCAACCCAGCTTTTAAATTGAAAATAATTGCCTTCAGAATGTCCCTGGTTGCCCATTTGAGTAACTACTTTGTATTTTTTTGCAGCTGCCATTAGCAATTCCGACTCCTGGAAGGTGCGCGTTAATGGTTTCTCCACATATACGCCCTTCCCCATCGACATGGCGAGTATTGCAATCGGAAAGTGCGAAAAATCGGGTGTTCCAACCACTACGGCATCGATTGATTTGTCCATTTTATCGAACATCACCCTGAAATCCTGAAATTGTTGTGCATCGGGGTGAGCTTCAATCGAACGCGTTGTGTGCGGGGCTCCCATGTCGGTATCGCACATGGCCACATTATTTACCATTCCGGTCTGCATAATCTGACCAAGAATCTGACCTCCGCGGTTTCCAATACCGCAAAATGCCACATTTACTTTATCGCTGGGCATTACCCTGCCTGGTTTTCCAAATACAACATGCGATGGAAGTATGGTTACTGCACCTACTCCCAGAACGGAGTTCCGAATAAAATTTCTTCTGCTATTTTTCATAGTTTATTGATTTAGTTGTTTATATAATACTAATAGGTTCGATTTTATCCAACATTAACTTTTCTTGAGCACATAAATTTAGAAAAAGTATCCAATTGAACAACATAAATGGAATCTAACAAATATTAGTTCCACCAAACAGCAACCCCAACAATATCCGGTTTATTTTACGGCATGAATTCAACCTTCCACAAGCCGCGGAACTCATTCAGTTTATAACCGACAGCCAAATCATTTGGATACAGTGTCATCAGCTTTTCTTTAGTAGCAGCAGTAATATCAGTTTCCGGATTTCCGTGGCATTTTAAACAAGCCGGCATAGCAGTGTTAATTCGTTTGTAATAAACAAAATTATTTTTCCCCACCAGCAGAGTATCACTTTGATTATTTGTCGAAAAGGCACGCCAAATATCTTCATCAATCTTATCTTTTAATTCATTCTCCGGATTTCTGTTTTTTTCTGAAACCCGCGAAATTGTACAGTTGTAAACCTGGTTTAAACTATCTACAATATTTCCGGCTTTCAGATTACAGAACTCAACGGCATATTCAGGACCGCCCTGTTGAATGGCACTACCTACCTTAGCCAGCAAAGTTCCCTGTGCTAAATTTGTAACTTCATTCCCTCTGGTCTGAAACTTAGTATACGTCTCTTTATCAATCCCTTGCTTACATGTTGAAAGACTTAAAACGAGCATTCCCGCAAATAATAATTTTCTGTACATAACTATCATATGTTTATTTTCACAAAAAGATAAAAAAAATACTGGGTTAAATCATTATCTGATAGTCTATTAATATTCGAAGGAAAGATTCTCTTCTTTCACTAATTTTCATAAATTTATCCTGATTCAACCAAAAATTAACAACTGTAATCCGTATGAAAAAACAACATTTCAACCTGCTAAGGGGAGTATTTTCACTTTTTGTTCTGGTAATAATTTTATCAGCCTGCAGCACCAATAACTGGCCAAATTTCCGTGGACCTAATGATAGCATGGTTATTAGCGCCGGAGAATTACCAACTGAATGGAACGACAGTACCCATGTAAAATGGACACAAAGTTTGAACGGCGAAAGCTGGTCGTCACCCATCGTTTATGGCGATAAAGTATTTTATTCTTCAGCAATTCTGCTTAAAAAAGCACCTGAGAAACCCAAATCGGAAGACCCGACCCAACAGGATGCCGATAAAAATAGCTTGCCCGAAGACATTTACCGCTGGCAACTTACCTGCCTCGATGTTAAAACCGGAAATGAACTCTGGAATGTGGTTTCCTACGAAGGAACACCAAGAATTAAAAAACATTCGGGGAGCACTTATGCCTGTGAAACACCCGTAACTGACGGAAAACATGTGTGGGTTTACTACGGCATGCATGGCGTTTATTGTTACGATTTAAACGGTAGTTTAGTATGGAAACAAGATCCCGGAGCCTATCCAACGCTGAACGACTGGGGAACCGGCTCATCACCGGCACTATACAACAATACCTTGTACGTACTTGTGGATAACGAAAAAAGCTCATTTCTGATAGCTTACGACGCATTAACCGGGGATGAAAAATGGAAAGTAAGCCGCGATGAAAAAACAACATACAGTACTCCGGTAATCTGGGAGAACAATGTGCGAAGTGAATTAGTTACGCTTGGATCAAAGGCGCGTTCGTATAACCCGGAAACGGGTGAAGTGCTTTGGGAGCTCGAATTTAATATAGGAAGAGCTGTTGCATCACCTGTTTTCGACAAAGAAAAAATTTACGTCGGTCTCTCAGGTGGTCCGCGTGATGTTGGTCCGTTGCACGCAGTAAAAGCCGGTGCCAGCGGACAATTATCTCCGGCTTTCGGTAACAGCAACGAATTTGTGGCCTGGTCGGATACACTTGCAGGTTTGGGTAATCCATCGCCTGTACTTTACAATGGACTCATTTACCTTGTTTCCGATCGTGGTGGAGATGTAATATGCATCGATGCTTCTACGGGAGAACATTTGTACAAGGAAAAGGCCGGCAAAGCAGCAGCATGCTGGTCAACACCCTGGATATACAAGGATCAGCTTTATTTCTACGATGAAAAGGGAGTGACTCAAATTGTTCAAACCGGATCGGAATTTAAAGTACTGGGCAGTAACTTACTCAACGATAAATTCTGGGCGTCGGTTGCCGTTGCCGGTAGTGATTACATTTTTAAAGGAGTGGAAAAGATCTACTGTATCGGAAAGTAAAATTGCACCTCATGTAACAATATAAAGGCCGGAATAATCCGGCCTTTTTTTATCATTTTATTCGGGAACTACTGATTTGCGTATCGGCGGTTGACCATACTTCAGCTAATTGCTGATTGATCTCTGCAACCTTGTCGGCTGCTCCAAGCTTGTTGTATGCTAATTTCATTCCGTGTAAAGCCCAGCCATTTCGGGGCAAATGTTTCAAATCTTCCTGATATGTTTCAATCGCTTCCTCGTATTTCTGAGCTTCAAGTTGCACAGCCCCCAAATGGTGCCGCACCGAAAAGAACCAATCCGGTGGTTCGTTGTAATTCAAGGCATCTTCAATTTTAATTGCTGCCTCCAATAACTGAATCGACTGATTATAATCTTTTTCACTGGCGAGAATCTCAGCTGTCAGCACATTTTGGGCAATCCGTACCAAATCATAGGTTGAATTGATATCCCAAATGGTCAGATCCTTTAAACTTTCGTCGCGGGCCAGTATTTCCAGTTTTTCGAGCTCCTTATGTGCATTAGTAATATCGTCCTTACCCAAAAACGCCATTCCCCGCGCATAAGCCCGAACTGCCGCAGGATAAGTCAAAGAAGGCACTTCATCTGGGTGATCCAGAATTTTATCCCATTTACCAAATTTCACATATACATAGTATGGAATGGCATAAAAATGCTGCAGAGTCCCCCATCCGGGCTCCTGCATTAATTGAATGCTGATTTGATCCGACATTTTCTCGGAAGCCAGAATTCCCCAGAAACTATTGCCTTCAAGTGTTGCGGTAGCCGCCAGAAAGTGATAATTATGCGGATAATAAGTTAATGGATAAACTCCCTGAGCATGGCAGCTTGTGGTGTACAAACTATCGCTTTCAACAGCACGAATATTGGCCAATGTACCTTTGTGATAATCGCCGGTACGAATATAAATATGTGATGGCATATGCACGAGGTGACCTGCACCTGAAACCAGTCCGTCGTCGTATACTTTTGCCGATTGCAGTCCCCGATCAGGTGAATCGGAGGCTTCAACTGCATGGATATAAAAGTGATGGGCACCGGGATGATCGGGATTTTTTGATATCACATTTTCCAGCGTTTCCACGATTTCTGCGGTCCATGGTTTGGCCGTTCCGTCAAATTCATATAAATCCCAGGGATGCAGATTCATTAACGATTCCGAATAAATGGTACCGATATCAGGATCATCCGGATAAGTTTCGTATACCGTTTTCATGGCTTCAGCATACGTCGCATCCAATTCGGATCTATTTCTTGGTACTGTTTGTGAATATCGTTTCGCAGTGGCCTGAATCAGATCCCTTTCCTTAGGCGTAGCATTTTCGGCTAATAAAATTGCTTTCTGAATGGCGTCAAACGCAATTGGATAATTCTTGCTTTCCATACCCGCATTATAATTGGGCCCCAGAACGTAGGCATAGCCCCAATAAGCCATTGCACACTCTGGATCGAGAGTTGCAGCGTAATAAAAAGAACGCGCGGCTTCGGCGTGATTAAAGCCGTAAGTCAATACCAATCCCTGATTGAAATATGTTTGTGCCAGTTCATTTTTTGTACTGACGGGAAAAGAATAGTCGCCCAGGTTGTTGAACAACGGAGCCTTTTTGCCTGACTTGTACCAGTCATCATCTGAAAATACAGGTAATGAACCACAAGTTACGGTAGTATAACTCAGTTGTTGTTTCTCCTTATTACCCATGCTACAACTTCCCAAAGAAAATAGCAAAACAATGAGAGTGTAATTTAAAAGTGTTCTCATTTCATCATATATTTAATCCGTTCTGTTTGATTAAGAGTTTTCATTTTGCTAATCACACACAAAATAATCATCTGAGCAATTAAGGTTTAATGTTCTGATTGACTTTGAAGAAATTATCAGGATCATATTTTCTTTTGATCTGAACCAGTCGCTCATAATTTTCGCCGTAACTCGCTTTAATTCGCTCCTGTCCTTCATCCATAATAAAATTAAGGTAAACACCTCCCGATGAATAAGGATGAAGAGCTTCCCAGTAATCTTTTGCCCATTTGGTAATTTTACCGGCGTTGGCAGGATTGGGATCGATGCCAACAAATACACCGGCATATTTCGCGTTGCGATAAACCCACGGAGTGTCATTTTTACCAACGCGGCCCGCAGCACCACTGATGGGATAGAGATGCATTTGCGAGAGTGGAGTTGGAATTTCGGAGCCAAACTTTTTATGAAGAGCCGCAGCTTCCTTTGGAATATCGTTAAAAAAGTCGGCTTTCCAGTACCATTGCATGCCAGGAGGCATTAGTCCATCGAATAAGCTTTGTAAAGAAGGATACGGCATTGCACCAACATGTTCAAATATTGGATTTTTGGCCCTGATAGGCTTGAAAACTTCTTCTGCATTATTTAAATCACCGGTATAGCACCAAACAGCAGCACAAAATTTCTTATTGTGCAAATGAGGAGGAAACGGCGGGCCTGGTATTTCCAGTGTGGCTACAAAACCATTCAAATCTTCATTGGCACTGTGAATAAATCCATCAAACCATTCCATTATTTCTTCGGTTCTCTCATTAGGCCAAAAAGTTGGACCACCATAAATTGTTTTTACCGGATGAGCCTGAAATTTAAATGAGGTAACAACTCCGAAATTACCGCCACCACCGCGGATCGCCCAAAATAGGTCGGTATTCTGATTTTCATTTACGGTAACAAAACTGCCATCTGCCAAAACCATATCAGCCTCCTGTAAATTGTCGATCGTTAATCCATATTTGCGGGAAAGATACCCCACCCCTCCGCCGAGCGTTAAGCCTCCAACACCTGTACTCGAGACCATTCCCCCGGGAACTGCTAATCCAAACGCGTGGGTCGCATGGTCCAGTTCATTTAGGGTATTTCCTCCACCTACAAAAACCGTATTATCGGCTGTATTAACTTTGACAAATTTGATTCCCGAAAGATCTATTACCATACCATCGTTACAAGAACCAAGTCCTCCGGCATTGTGGCCACCTCCACGAACTGCTGTTAAAAGGTTATTAGCCCGTCCGAAGTTTACCGAATAAATAACATCAGCAACATCTACACATTTTACGATCAACCCTGGCTTTTTATCGATCATACCGTTGTATACCGCGCGAACTTCGTTATAACCGGGGTCTACAGGCGTTAATAACTCACCTTTTAATCCACTCTTGAATTCCTCAAGTTTAGTCACATCCAGTTCGGATAGTTCTCCCGAATTCAGGCACACCTTTAATTTTTCCATTTCTTTACTTTTTTTAGTTAGCTATTATTAAGATTCAATAACTGCAAAAGAAATTGTCTCGATTCTTTCGCACATAACGGATTAAGAAAATGGACTCTGGATCTTTTTCAAATGCTTATCATATACAACTAATTGAAATTTAGGGAGTCTATTCAAGTTAAGAACTATATTTAAGACGAACAAGTATTTTATCCTAATATTACTTAATACCAATATTTTAGACATAAAAAAAGGAGGCTTCTGCCTCCTTCAATTGATAATAAATTATCTAAATTTTGTTTATTTTCGAATTAACTCGCCATTACAGCTTCCACCTCTTTCAGGATGGCGCGTTTTGTTTTAATGCCAACAATTCTTCCTGCTTCTTTTCCATTTTTGAGAATCAGCAAAGTAGGAATATTCATCACCTTGAATTGTTTAGCCAACTGCTGGTTGTGATCGACATTTACTTTTGCAACCTTGAATTCATTTTGCGTATCGGCAATTTCATTCAATGTTGGAGCAATAATTTTGCAGGGGCCACACCAGGCTGCCCAGAAATCGACCAGCACCACTCCCCTTTTGGTGACTGCAGTAAAATTCTTTTTGTTTAAAACTTTGATGTTTTTGCTGTTTTCAACCGGCTTGGCATTTTTTGTTTTGAAATAAGTGAACGTAATCATTCCAACCAGGGCCAGCACAACAGCTAAAATAACAATGAGTGTAACAGACATAACTTATACTTCTTTTATTTTAATTTCCGAAGTCAGTTCGATGGCTTTTTTATACAAAGCACTGACTCCACAATATCTTTCTTCCGACAAAGAAACAGCTTTTTGAAGTTTTTCCAATGGCAGGTCCTTCCCTGTGAATTCATAGATAACATTCATTTTATAAAACTGTTTAGGATGTTCGTCGGTAAGGTCGCCTTCAACCACCACATTAAATCCATCGAGTTCTACCCGCATTTTCTTAAGGATGGAAACCACGTCCATTCCGGTACACCCTGCCAGTGCGGTCAGCATCAATGGTTTTGGGCGTGGACCACGGTCTTCGCCTCCAACTCCGTCGGCGGCATCCAATACAATTTTATGACCATTAACATCGGCTTCAAATGCCATATTCTCTAACCAATCTACTTTTACCTGTTGTTTCGACATGTATTTTTTTTTGATAAAATTTCTTTTTGCGCTGCAAAGATAGAATTACTGCAAACAATACTTAATTACGCAGGTAGTCTGAAGCACTTAAAGCAGCGATTGTACCATCGGCTACAGCAGTTGTAACCTGACGGTAGCGTTTGTTGATGCAGTCGCCGGCAGCAAAAACGCCTTTAACACTGGTTCTCATATCGGCATCCACAACAATTTCATTGTGATTATTCAATTCAATTACCTCTTTTAAATCTTCGGTATTGGGTTGATAACCGATAAAAATAAAGGTACCGTCGGTTGTTAATTCCGATCGGTTTCCTGTGGGCAAGTGTTCTATTGAAACCTTCTGAAGTGATCCGTTACCATAAAAGCCACGCAGCTCCGATTCCATTACAAATTCGATTTTTGGATTTTTCTCGGCCTCTTCTACCGCATGTTTGAACGCCTGAAATTGATCGAACTGATGAACAATAGTAACCTTTGTGGCGAAATTTGTAAGTGCAACTGCTTCTTCCAAAGCTGAATTTCCACCGCCTACTACCACCACTTCTTTTCCGGTAAAGAAATCACCGTCGCAGGTTGCGCAGTACGAAATTCCTTTTCCTTTAAATTGATCTTCGCCCTCGATATTCAACGATCGTGGCCTTCCTCCGGGAGTAAGAATAACCGACCTTCCCTGAAACGTGCGGCCGTCTTCCAGTTCAATGGTTTTAATATCGCCATCAAGATCGTACTTTGCAATTTTAACGTTCGACTTGATTTTACAACCAAAACTTTTGGCCTGCATTTTCATGTTATTGGCCAGCATGTATCCTTTGGTTGTTGGCACACCCGGATAGTTGGCAATTTCCTCTGTCAACACCATTTGGCCGCCAACAGCTCCTTCATTCAAAATTAAAGTGGAAAGTTTTGCCCGTGATGCATAGATTCCGGCTGTTAATCCGGCAGCCCCTGCACCTACAATTATGGTATCGAAAACTTCGTTCATCTTTCTGGAATTTCTTTTAAAAAGGGCCACCCCCGGCGAACCGGGGATGACTGTATCTTGAATGGTTTTTATTATGCACCAAATCGCTCGTCGAGGATGTCGGTTACCTGCTGCATATTCTGAATGCTGCTGGTAGCATGTGCAACCTCACCGTTTTTGTAATACATGGTAAATGGTAAGCCCATAAAACCACGACATTCGGGTGCATTTCGAATTACGGCTGCTTCAGGATTATCAAATCCCATTACCGCAAATTTTACATTGGTACGCTCTTCCTCCAGTTCTTCCATAACATCGTAAACCGGCAGACACATTGGGCCCATGCGGCCACAGCATACCATTACATTTTCGTTTTCGTTGATGAATTTTTCCAATTCTGCTGCAGTTTCAATCTCGTGCAGTGCGGTACTCAATAATTTCATGATAAATTGTATTAGAATGTTATTTATTAAACTGTTATTTCCTGAATGATTTTTTCATCCGATTCCAGATTTCCATGCAGATAGTCTGCTATCAGGTTTTCGGGTGTATCCTGGTGAATACCAACAAACAGATTGATCTTTTGAGAAGCAAATAAGCGAATGATCTCTTTTTTGATCTTGTATACGATCACATCGGTTATCCCCCGTTCTCCAAGCCATTGCGGAAGTTGGTCAACCGCATCAACCGTTGGTATTTCCACCGACGACTTCCTGACTTCTCCGTCTTCGATCTCGAAAATTTCGTAGAAATTACATCCTCCGAAATATTCGCTTAAAGTGTTATCCAATATTGGTATGGCTACCCGTCTCATTTTTTGTTTTATTTACGTTTACAAAGATAGATTGAGCCCTTGACCTGTGCCAGAAATTGATGCTGTAAGGTGGTAGCCGGCCGAATGAACTTTCGCAGCTTTTTTCCTGTCAAATAACAGAATTGATTTTTAAAGCCTGATATTTGAGCGGAAATGATAAATTTGCAGTTATACAAAAATGGATAATCCGGAACCATATAACGATTGCCGCCTGGAACATTTTACCGATCTCGACGAACACAAAACAAGAGTTGAGTATTTAAAAGGCGAGAATATTTTTAAACAGGGAGCTTTTGCGCCATACGTGATCTATGTGGTGAAGGGCCTGGTAAAAGTTTACCTGCAAACCGGTTTCGATAAACAGATTAACATTGCAATCGCCAAACCCGGCGATTTTCTGGCCTTCGCTTCCATTTTTGGAGAGAACGTGCATACCTATTCAACACAGGCGCTTACAACTGCCGAGATCTGCATGATAGAAAAAGAAAGCCTTAAGAAAATACTGCTCGATCAGCCTGAATTTGCCTTGCAGATTACCTCTAAAAATTACCGACAGGAAAAACATTTGCTCGAGATTATCAAAAATGTTTCATACAAACAAATGCGCGGTAAACTGGCTTCTGCACTGCTTTATCTTTCGCAGGAAGATTTCCTGAAGGAAGATATTTTTAGTTACCTCACCCGCCAGGATCTGGCTGATTTTGCCTCTATTTCTACCGAAAGTGCCATCAAGTTTTTGAAAGAGTTCGAGAAAGAAGGCATGATCGCACTAAACGGCAAGAATATAGAAATTACTGACGCGAAGTTGCTTGTTGGTATCAGCAAAAATGGGTGATCGTGCTACTTTCTGAAGCCATACAACAACAACTCGAAAATGAGTGCCGCTTTTCGGCAACCCGAAGCAGTGGCCCGGGCGGACAGAACCTGAACAAAGTGAACACGCGTGTGGAATTACGTTTCTCAATACCCGATTCTGAAGTTTTTTCAGAGGATGAAAAAAGCACTTTACTTCAAAAACTGAAAAACAGGATAAATGCCGAGGGTGAACTGATATTAGCATCCGATGCCGAACGCAGTCAGTTTCGGAACCGAATGAAAGTTACCGCCTTATTTTTCGATTTACTGGAAAAAGCGCTTACCAAACAAAAACCTCGAAAGAAAACAGCTCCAACACGTGCGTCGCGCTTAAAACGCATGGAAACAAAAAAAATACTTTCGCTAAAAAAGAATTTAAGACGTCGACCAGATTTGTAGTCTTTCCAATTGATTACCGAACCTGATTGGACAATTCTTCTGCCGGAATTTTATAAATTTTCCATCCCTCGGGATAAGGCCTGGTCATAAAATATACAGTTTCGTTCTCGTAAAAAAGATAATAGTCTCTATCCCAGTAGCCGGGAGGAGAAGTTAATTTAGTTACAGCCCGCGTTTGCAAATCATAGCTGACAAATTCACCTAAAATAGTATATCCTTTTCCAATAATGTAAGCACGGTTATTTAAAACAACAGCACTCCCCCCTCTGTACACATGCATGGGTGCGCTACCCAGGTCGGACCAGGTATCAGACACGGGATTATATTCCCAGAACTCGTTATATTCTGTTGAATTTATAATTGACTTTTTAAAACCTACATAACCGCGACCTGATGTGTTGAAATAGAAAGGATCCTCTAACTCGTAATGTGTGGTAGGCAAAGTAGACTTCTTTTCCCATGTATTTGTCGCTTCATCATATTTGTATAAGGCATCGATATTTCCGGCGTAGCCAACATTATCGAAAACAAATGAATACGTCGTGGCAATATAATCCTCCCTAACCGGATAATCGGCAACCCGCGACCACTTGTTGTTCGAAATAGAATAGCAGTAACTGATTTTTTGCGAATTCCACCCGCTAACCAGGAAATAAATATTATCGGCTGTTGAAAAGGCAGTTAAAACCTGAACAGAATTAAACAAATCGGTATTTGATATTTGTACCCATTCTTCGGTATCCTGATTAAATTTCTTTAGCGAAGATTTTAGCTGATCCTGGTATAGCAAATAGTGTTCTCCTGCGCTTTCAACAAAGGTACAGGCACCGTTTAACATGGAATAATTTTTATCCAGTTTAATCCAGGGATCGCTAAAAACAAATGCATTGGGAATTTCGGCAACCTGCCCTCCCAAATAAACCGACAATTTTGGGGACGCACTTATTTCTGCATTCTGTGGAACCGTTACCTTTAAAATGTTTCCTTTTTTTTCGAAAAATTCGCTGGGTTTGTTATCAAAAGCTACGGCATAATATCCGGCAAGTTGTTCAGGCAGATTCTCCACAACTACGCTTACCGTATCTCCTCTCTTAATTTGTTTAGGATAGTAATCGATTATTGATATTTCGGGAATTGAAAAACTAACAGTCCCCTCCGAAATGCTGTACCAGTACTCCAAATCAATGGTGTATTCTCCGGCATCCAGATTCCATGGAAGGGCCAAAGTAGCTTCATTTGAACTTATGGATTGAAAGGTTCCGATACTTGGAGACATACCGTAAAAGAAACGTTCACCCTTTAAGGTAATAATCTGCCCTGCATAAGCGACATCGGGCGTAATAGACGTAATAACGGGCATATTCAATTTTATTTGCCGACCCGATTGAATAGTGTAGGAATAAAAGCTGGCGGTAATTGTTGATGATGTAAATATGTCAGGAATCCGAAGCTGTACTAAACTGTCAGTTTTTAAAACCTCCTGTAATTGATATTCGCCAAGTTTGAAATTAGTCAAATAGTTCAGGTAGCTTCCGGTAACTGTAAGGATTGTATCGATCCATGCGATTTCGGGAGTTACCGATACAATTTTGGGCAATACAATTTCGATCTTCTGCCCCAGGTCAATTTGTTTTTCGAAGACCATAACACTTAAATCCTGAGTTCCTGTGGAAATATCTGTTGGTATTTTAAACTGGGCAATGGAATCAGGACGATACTGAACAGAGACTGATCTTTGATTGATTATAACATTTTTAACCGCGTCCAAACCTTTCCCTTTTATATAAATTGTGCCGCCTGGGAGTACTTGTTTCGGATATATCTCTTCGATCAGCGGATCTGCTATCTTAAAGGTTTTCGAAAAAAACGAACTCTTCCCTGCAACTTCAACCCGGATTTTACTTTCATATGAAGTTAAAGTGTTGGGAACGATCACAGTCAAAATTGTATCATTCGAAGTTTCTGGATATACAAAAGCATTGTTGAAATATATTTTATTCATTCCCTTTAAATCAGAAAAATACTTTCCTCTAATCGTAAGCGTATCGCCAATAGAAGCTACTGCCGGGGTAAAACTCTCCAGTTCAGGAGCTTTCCCTCCGAGGCTTACAAATGATCTCTCCTCTCCATACACAACGTATGACGAAGTAACAACATAAGCTTTATAAGTATATGTTTCTCCAATTTGCAGGTTTCGTTCGATCTTAGTACCGAAAATATTAGTGCCTGGAATGGTTGCCCCCAACGAAATACGAATTTCATTGGATTCGCCCAAACCGTTAATATTATAAACAAAACCATAATCGGTAATTGCTGAAGACCAATCACCATCAACCAATCCCGTTACGGATACTCCATCCTCTTCGATTATTATATCAGGCGAAGTAAGAACTGAAGGAAATTCCCTGGATTCTTCTTTTTGGCATCCGGCAAGAAGTAATATTAAACCAATTAACAGGAAATATAATTTTTTCATGATTGCTAAAATTTATAAAAAACGGATAACCAAAGTGACTGCCCGACACCGAACTCATTCGCTTCCTCTGAATTTGTGCCCAATGGAAATTTAGCTCCCAACCCTACTAAAATTGACTCATTCAGTTTTGGAACCCCAATAATTAGCCGATCGAATTGGGAAATAAGATAATTCTGATTTAAGGAAGCGGGCCTAACTGCTGTGTTGACAATATTCCCACGTTCTTGTTCAATCCTGACTTCCGTATCAGAAGCAAATAACCTGGCATATTCAACGCCGGCTTCAAACATTACGGTAAGCTTCGCATTATCGACAACATAAAAATCAATGGCCCCAACAATGCCGGCAGAATACAGGGTATTTTTGAAATCAGCATAAGCGTTTCCATTTACCAGCGTAGTTTTGGCATACTCGTCGAAAAATACGACATTGAGTGTTACTCCTGTAGAAAGTCCTAACTTTTTTGACCAGTCTGGAAACAAAAATGTTTTGTTGAAAGCAAGCCCCAGCGATTGCCCGTCAAAGGAATATTTATTTAGGTCAGCAAGGTAAAATCCTTGTGTAGTACCAAGATTAGCTTCCACAAAATTTGATGACGACACAGTTAAATAACTGTTGTAATCAAAATAAGGGAGATTGTTCTTTTTATGATAGATAATCAATGGTTCTACCAACGATTTGGCAGAATAATCCAGCGACCTGTAATTGTAATCTATCTTTGAAAAAAACAACATGGTCATTATTCCGCTATACTTATTGCGATTGTTTTTGTCATCGGGAGCAGGTAAATGGAACACTTCAGTTGCTGTAACAATATAATATTCCGACCTATATTCCAACAGGCTGTACTCGCCTTCAAAAATACATTTGGCCCACACATTATTGCCCAAAGAATCCAACTTAACAGAAACGTACTTCCATTGCCCCGGAACGAATACTTCGTTGGCATTCGGAGCTGTTAATGAATTCATTTGAACATCATGCAGACGCCTAAAATTAACAGTATATTCCTGATGTTTCTTCTTAACACTAAGTATAACATTTGTGGTATCGTTGCCTGCCACAATGTATCCCTTAGGTTGAGCATAAATTGTTTTTGCTAAAACGATCAGGAATAAAATAACGATAAAAGATTTCATGATATGTGTAAAGGTTCAATAATTTTTGGATGGCGAATGTACATAATATTTTACAAAATGTTTTAAAATACCCGCCATAGAAAAACGTAAATCCGGCATATTTTAAATTGTTTTCTTTTCTTTGCAAGCATAATTTGTCTAACACAAATTCATGCGGAACATTTTTGACAGAATAGGCAACTTTATTATCCGGATTGTAGATTGGTTTTATTTTCCATTCTTGCATTTTATTCCACGCGAAATTTTCAGGTATGCGGCAACAGGTGGTGCCAATACCCTGCTCGATATCATTCTGTACTTTGTAGTCTATCAATACATCCTTCAGGGTCAAATCGTTCATTTGGGCTTTGTGGCCATCAGCGGACACATTGCCGCTTTTCTGATGGTCTTCCCTGTTACCTTTACTTCCGGTTTCTTTCTGGCTAAATATGTTACTTTCACAGCTTCAGAGTTAAAAGGACGTATTCAGTTATTCCGCTATTTACTTTCTGTAGGCGGTTCTATCCTTTTGAATTACGTTTTCCTGAAACTGTTTGTCGAATACTTTGGCTGGTATGCACCGCTTTCGAAAGTAATAACTACTTTCCTTGTTGTGATCTATAGTTATGTGGCTCAGCGTTATTTCACCTTTCAAACCGGGAAACGGCAGGTAGCCAGCCGAAGCCGTGCATAATTTTTATTTCGCTTTCATTTGAACTTCTCCCTATTTAGCTATCTTTAGTTCTTGTATGGAAACGTACGAGAAAAGATATTATCCGACGATTTTAAAGGGGATCCACCTGGTTATTCTGTATATTTTTATTCAGACGCTGGTTGATTTTCCGCTGGCGCTGATTGATTATTACAAGGACACCGAATACCTGTACAATCCTATAAAAAAAGTTGTTTTGGGCGTAGGGTCGGTGCTTTTTATCCTTATATACGGGATCAAAAAATCGAAGGAACCGATTCTGGAGATCTTCCCTTTTAAGTTGTTCAATCCTTTGGTTATCATTCCGATTATCACCTTTCTTTGGGGTGCGCATAATTTTCTCGACCTGGTAAATATCTGGGTTGGTAAAGCAATTCCACCACCCCCCTGGTTCTGGGAATTATTCAATAAAATTTTTGAAGGCGATTATGGATTTATGGGTGTATTTTTAAAAGTTGCGGTCATTGCTCCTGTAGTTGAAGAGTTGATTTTCAGAGGACTTATTTTTAACGGCTTCCGTAAGAATTACAATGGTTTTGTGGCGGTGTTTATGTCGGCCCTGTTATTTTCGCTTTTTCACCTGAATCCGTGGCAAATGCCGGCCACCTTCGTGCTTGGCCTGTTACTGGGTTGGCTGATGCTTCGTACCAATAACATTCTGGTCGCTATTCTTGGTCACTCCATTAATAATTCGCTTGTTCTGTTGGCGGTCACTTATGGCGATCGGATGCATGAGCACCCTATATACCTTTTGGAACAGGAAAAGTTCCTGGCTGTAAGCGGACTTGTTATGGGAATTTCTTTAATTCTGATTTACTTCACAAGTATTCGCTGGTTTCGCAAACACCGAGAAAAGTCGTGAGTTCACCGAAAAGTTTGCACCTGACCAAAGCAAAAACCTATTTTTGAGCAAAATTTAAACAAGCCTGAGAATGGATTATGTATTGATTGGATTAGGAGTACTTTTTATGATCAGCGGAATACTGGGATGTGTTTTACCCGTAATTCCGGGGCCACCGCTGAATTATCTTGGTTTACTTTTACTGCACTTTACCGAACGCTATCAGTTCTCCACCCGTTTCCTTGTAATCTGGGGAATAATAACCGCAGTAGTTTATGCGCTCGACTACGTCATCCCGGCCTGGGGAACCAAACGCTTTGGTGGCAGTAAACGCGGTGTTTGGGGCAGTGTGATCGGGCTGGTAATCGGTTTGTTTTTCTTTCCACCTTTCGGTATTATTATAGGGCCATTTCTGGGTGCCGTAATTGGCGAATTAACTTCAGGAAAAGATTCGGGTGTTGCCATCAAATCAGGTTTTGGTTCTTTTATTGGATTTCTTGTTGGCACTCTTCTAAAACTGATTACCTCAGGAATGATGACCTGGTACTTTTTCAAAGAATTAATCGTTTCGTAAAATAAACAACATAATTTTGAGTTTAATCAGCAAAGGTTACCATTAAATTATAGTTTTGTCGTGTGGCAAAAAAGAAAACAAATACAACAACTTCCAGCCGAAAACCGGTGAAGAAGAACAGCGGAAAATCGAAAAAGAAAAACTCTAAGTACCCCATCTGGCAGTGGCTATGGAAAAGTGCACTGGTACTTTTTTTATTGGGCTGCCTGTTTTTCATCCTGGTTTTTCTGGGTGTGTTAGGGCCGGTACCGTCGAAAAAACAACTTCACCAGATCAACAATCCACTGGCATCGGAAGTATATTCGGCCGATGGAAAAATTTTGGGACGTTACTACATTGAAAATCGTAGCTACGCCACTTTCGAAGAGATTTCTCCAAACGTGATTAATGCGCTGGTTGCAACCGAAGATGCCCGTTTTTACGAACACCGTGGAATCGACGAGATCGCTTTGGCGCGAGTTCTCGTAAAATCTATCATTCTTCGGAAAGACAACTCCGGCGGAGGTAGTACCATCAGTCAGCAAATCGCAAAAAACCTGTTTCCTCGTGTAAATTACGGCCCGCTTTCAATGCCTGTCAATAAACTGCGTGAGGCGATAATTGCTTATCGCTTGGAGCGGATTTACAACAAGTACGAAATTCTTGCACTTTACCTGAATACCGTGCCCTTTGCAGAAAATACTTATGGTATTGAGGTGGCTGCCGAACGTTTTTTCAGCAAATCGCCTAAAAACCTCGATGTGCATGAAGCAGCGGTTATAGTTGGAATGCTGAAGGCCAATAATTACTACAATCCGCGAACACACCCCGATCGCGCGCTCGGACGCCGCAATGTGGTTATAGATCTGATGGTAACCCATAATTACCTGAGCGCAGAAAAAGCGGCTGTTTACAAAGAAAAACCGCTGGGCGTAAAATATCGCCTGATATCTTATAATCAGGGTCCGGCACCGTATTTCCTCGAAATGATCAAGCCCGAACTGATGGACTGGTGCGAGGCTCATACCAACGAAAAAGGCGATAAATACAACCTGTATACCGATGGCTTAAAGATCACAACGACTCTGGATTACAACCTGCAGACGTACGCTCAGCAAGCCGTAAAAGAATACATGAAAGACCTGCAAAAGGTTTTCGATAACCACTGGCGCAACCGCGATATTTTTAAGGAAAATCCGGAAATAATTAAAAGTGCCGTTCAAAATCACAATCACAGCGGAAGTTCGTACAGCGAAGAACTGAAGAAATATGATAAGAAAATAAACACAACACTTTTCACCTGGGATGGCCTCGAAAACAGAGATGTTACCCGCCTTGATTCATTAAAGCATTACTTAAAAATTTTGAATGCCGGTTTCATTGCTATCGATCCGCATAATTCAACTCTGAAAGCCTGGGTGGGTGGAATTGATTACCGCTTTTTTAAATACGACCATGTGAAGGCTCCACGCCAGACCGGATCTACATTTAAACCTTTTGTGTACCTGACGGCATTGGAGGAAAATATCCCCGCCGACACCTATTTCCCGAATCAGTATAAAGTTTACGAAGAATATAACGATTGGGCACCACGTAACTCGCACGACGATTACGAAGGCTATTACAATATGAAAGGCGCGCTGGCCAAATCGATCAACACCGTTTCGGTAGATGTTTTGCTTGAAGCAGGTATTGATGAAACAATTGAAATTGCGCGCGATCTTGGCATTTCCTCCGACCTACCAGAGTACCCTTCGCTCGCGCTGGGTGTGGCTTCTATCTCGTTAAAGGAAATTGTAGAAGCTTATGCCGGAATTGTCAATGACGGGGTGCCGGTTGAGAGCAACTACCTGGTTGAAATTGCAGATAAGAACGGTAAAGTATTACACACTTTCAAACACGAATCGGGCTATTACCCGGTTGTGGCGCCCGAAAATTGCAGAGCCATTATTAATATGATGGAAGAAGTAACCAATACGGGAACCGGCCGTGGTATCCGCACCGTTTACAATATTCCGGGCGACTTTGCCGGGAAAACCGGAACCACACAGAATAACTCAGATGGCTGGTTCATCGGAATTACACCTGATCTGGTAACCGGGTGCTGGGTTGGCGCCGACGATCCCCGGGTACATTTCCGAACTACAACCTACGGTCAGGGAGCGTATATGGCCTTGCCAATTGTTGGTAAATTCTTTTACAAAACTTATCGCGACCGGAAATTTGCCAACCTGGCTACTCACACTTTTCAGCAACCCAGCGAAGAAATGCTGGCCATGCTTAGCGAGCCGGGGTACCGTGATGTTCTCGATATTCAAAAACATGATTTTAATCTGGCCGATATTTTCAGAAGAGACCGGGAAAAACCTGGTGAACTTGGAAACAGAAAGAAAGTTGAAGCTGAGAAGAAAGATGACGGTCAGATCTGGAAAAAAATAAAAAGTATTTTTAAGAAAAAGAAGTAGTAGAGCATGGAGCCTTGAGCCAAGAGCATAGGGCAATGAGCTTTGAGCAAGTATCATGGATCAAGTATCTAATATCCAATAATGAATGATCAATATTCAATTTTCAACATTTTGTAAGTTGGAAATTCAGCATTGAATATTGTATATTCTACATTAGAAATCTCAAACATTTTTTGGGCATGAAATCCAGAATCCAACATCTGGTATCAAGTATCCGGTATTCACTTAAACCGATCATCAGATCGCACCTTTTTGATCTGCGTTTCATCCTTCCCTTCAAGCCAGCCACTAACCGCATCGAGGCGGTTATCAAAAACTTTGAAAAAAGGTTTAATATCAATCAGCGGCGAACCATCCAGCATATCTGCACCTTCGAAATAAATTTTAGTGCCTTCTACTTTTAAAACCTTAACGATCGACATTCCGATAGCTGCCGGCCGTTTGGGCGAACGCGTTGCAAAAACACCGTGTTCAACATCATCCATAAATGGTTTTACCATGAGTTTATAACCATCCTGGCGATGAAAATTGTACAGTAAAATCAGGTGAGAGAATCCTTCGATATCGGCTAGTCCTTCAGCAAATTGAGGGAATACCTCAGCAACACCTTCCTGATGGGCTGCCACGCTCGATTGAATGGGCATATTTGCAATTTCGGAATGTGCCGTGGATATTCTGCCAATTACTATTAGGTTAACTGATTCGATAGGTTCAGACATGGTTTTTAAGATTTAGAAGCAGAAAACAATGAAGCTGAGTTACCCGCCTGCTCTTTTTACTTTGTAGCCTTCGGCTTTTAAAATATCTATTACACGCGTGCAAAAATCTCCCTGAATCAGAATTTCACCATCTTTAACAGTACCTCCCACTCCACATTTGCTTTTTAGCATTTTTCCCAAATCTTTAAGATCATCATCGGAACCAATAAATCCGGTTACCAGTGTTACCGACTTGCCCTTTCGCTTCTTGCGATCGAGCATCACTTTAAGATTCTGCTGCTGCGGAGGAAGTGTTGCTGCTTCTTCCTGATCGTCTTTATTAAACTGAAAATCGGGATTTGTAGAAAATACTACTCCCAACCTATCTTTCCAATCGTTTGCCATCTTACGTCCAAATTAAAAATACTATTCCCGAGAGGTATGCCAATACCCATACAAAATAGGCCGTTTTGGTATACGTCAATAAAGACTTGCTTACCGAGGCGTCAATTCCGTATCGTATATAAACCAACCACGACCAACTGGAATTTACCAGGAGCAAAATAAATGCGAAAGCCCCAACCACCATGTGCAGGTTGAATTCGGCACTACCACTTCCCAACATCATAAGGATAATCGCTGTGGTTTCGAATATGATACCCAATGTCATAAAAACCAGTACAACATTCCCAACGATTCGAAACCTTTCGAGGGTAATACTGCCAAGACCATAAGCTAAAAAAGCCAGGGTCATAATAAACGCTCCAATAACTGAAACCGGATCCATATTTTTTTTTATTTCAGTATGAACACCCGAAAGGGCTAAATAGTTTCTTATTGTTAATCTTCAAAACTAAGAACTCCCGATGTTTTTCTTCTGCCAAGTAATAAATTTTTTATGTTTTTATCCTTGTCTACCTGTATAACGTTACTTTGCGTTTCGTGAATTTCTGTTAACAAGGTACAGTGCACATCAATGGTTTTAAGTTCCTCCACGTTGCTTATTTCAAAATACGACCAAACCACATCGTCCTCCAACTCTTTACCAATAAACTTGTATTCAACCGGATTGCCGTTAACCTCAAATTTTAACTTCGAATGGACATATTGATTGATGTGGCTGTCGGTATTAGGATTTTCGCGCTCTTCACCCAGAAAGACCTCTTTGTGTCCGGCTTTTTCAAGCCCCAGTAAAAGGTCGTCGGCAAATACTTTCAATGAAATCTCAAGTGCATGGGTTTCGCGATTGTATTCAATCTGACAAATACTCACATAATACGGATGCGCCAGAGATGCACTCGCAGATAAAACGAAAAATAAAAGTACCAAAAAATATTTTTTAGCTATTTTCACGCGCTTAAAATTACTGTTTGTCGGTTTTGGTCAACGCTTCAAAACAAATTGAAGTGTAATCGTTCCGATTAAATGCGCTGCTAAATTATAAAAATTTATGAGTCTGTTTGAAATGTACCTTCGGCTGGGTTTTCAGCACATTATTGATATTCATGGTTACGATCACATTGTTTTTGTTTTGGTTTTATGTGCGGGTTACAGCCTGAACCAGATCAGGAAAGTACTCATTCTGGTCACGGCATTTACCATCGGCCATTCGTTAACCCTGGCTTTATCAACCCTGAATATTGTTAGTATCCCTTCTGATATTGTGGAATTTATGATCCCTGCAACGATCCTGATGACGGCGGTTTCAAATGTTCTCCCTTTAAAATCGGGCCGACAAAGTTTTATTTATGTGGTTACACTTTTATTTGGGTTGATTCACGGACTGGGATTTTCAAACTACCTGAAAGAGCTGCTCGGACGCGAGTCGAATATATTCACTCCCCTGCTGGCTTTTAACCTCGGGCTCGAAGCCGGACAGATTGTAATTTTAGCCGCGTATTTTTTAATACTGTTGATTACGGTTAACTTATTAAAAGTCAGACACGATTTCTGGAAATTGTACGTTTCGGGAGCCGGTTTCGGAATTTCCCTAATTTTATTAATTGAGAATAAATTCTGGTAAAAAGAACAATAAGTGACAAGAATTATTACTTTAGCAACCATCAAAATGCCAACTAAGTTTATATTATCATATCAAAAAGAAATGAAAAGCACGCTATTTTTAATCATTTTATTAATCTCGGGATTAACACTTTTCAGCCAGGAAAATTACAATTACAACAAGTTCAAACAGTTAAAGGAAGAGTTAGCAACTCCTAACGTTTACCGAACGGCCTCGGGTGCACCCGGTCACGAATACTGGCAACAAAAAGCTGATTATAAAATTAAGATTCGGCTCGACGATGCGAATCAACGCATTTATGGAGAAGAAAGCATTTCCTACCATAACCAGTCGCCCGACGTATTAAAATACATTTGGCTGCAGCTCGATCAAAACATGCGTGCAAAAAACTCGGATACTTATAAAATTCAAAGTTCATCGTTACGTGAACGTGTTTCATTTGGTCAGCTTCAGAACATGCAAAACGATTTCGATGGTGGATTTAAACTCGATTATATAAAAGATTCAAAAGGAAACGATCTTGTATCAACCGTTAATAAGACCATGATGCGGGTTGAATTACCACAGCCACTGAAACCCGGAGAAACATTTTCTTTCTCGGTAAAATGGTGGTACAACATCAATAACCGTTTGGAAGACGGTGGTCGTTCAGGCTATGAATACTTCGAAGACGAAGACAATTACCTCTACACCATTGCACAGTTTTATCCGCGAATGGCGGTTTATAATGAGGTTGAAGGCTGGCAGCACAAACAATTCCTTGGAACCGGTGAATTCACGCTGCCTTTTGGCGACTTTGAAGTTTCGCTTACTGTACCGGCCGACCATGTTGTTGGTGCTACCGGAGTACTGCAAAATCCAAAAGATGTGCTGACGAAGCAACAAATCAACTCGTTTGAAAAAGCCAAAACTTCTGATGAACCGGTTATGATTGTTTCTCAGGAAGATGCTGAAAAGGCAGAACAAAGCAAATCGGATAAAGAAAAAACCTGGATTTTTAAAGCTGAAAACGTTCGTGATTTTGCCTTTGCAAGCTCAAGAAAATTCATTTGGGATGCAATGGGAGTAAAATTCGGCGATCGTACGGTTATGGCCATGTCCTATTATCCAAAAGAAGGAAATCCGCTTTGGGAACAGTATTCAACCCGGGTAGTGGCACATACCGTAAAAACGTATTCAAAATATACTTTCGATTATCCTTATCCGGTTGCTATTTCGGTACATACCGACAGAATTGGGATGGAGTACCCGATGATCTGCTTCAACGGCGGTCGTCCTGAAAAAGACGGTACTTACAGCGAACGCACCAAATACGGAATGATCGGCGTGATCATTCACGAGGTAGGACACAACTTTTTCCCCATGATCGTTAACTCCGACGAACGTCAGTGGACTTGGATGGACGAAGGGCTGAATACTTTCTGCGAGTTTCTTGCCGAACAGGAATGGGAACCTAATTATCCATCGCGCCGCGGTATGCCAAGTTCAATTGTACCTTACATGAAAGGCGATAAAAAATTCATTTCACCGATCATGACCAACTCCGAATCGGTTTGGAACCTGGGAAGTAACGCGTATGCAAAACCAACAGTTGCGCTAAATATTCTTCGTGAAACCGTTATGGGGCGCGAGCTTTTTGATTATGCTTTTAAAGAATATGCACAGCGCTGGATGTTTAAACACCCTACCCCTGCTGATTTTTTCCGCACAATGGAAGATGCCTCGGCGGTTGACCTTGACTGGTTCTGGAGAGGTTGGTTTTACACTACCGACAATTGCGATATCGCGCTGGAAAAAGTAAGCTGGTACCAACCGGATACACAAAATCCTGAAATTGAAAAACCTCTAAAGAAAAAGTTGGATACCGAAGAAGTTACAATGATTGATATTCGAAACGCAAAACTTGCCGATGAAACTTACCTGGCAAATAATCCGGAAGCAGCCGACTTTTACACTACTTACGATAAATATAAAGTAACCGAAAAGGACAAAAAAGAATACGAGCGTTTCCTTTCATCGCTCGATGAAGATGAAAAAGAATTGCTGGGCAGCAACCTGAATTTCTACCAACTGGATTTTAAAAATGTTGGAGGTTTGGTTATGCCATTGATCATCAAATTCGAGTTTACCGACGGAACAGAAGAAGTGCAACGTATTCCTGCCGAGATCTGGAGAAAAAATAATGAAGAAGTGAGCAAACTGTTTATGTTCAACAAAGAAGTGAAACAAATTATGCTCGATCCTTTTTACGAGACTGCAGATACCGACATGGACAATAACTACTGGCCTGAACGTCAGCAACCAAGTCGTTTCCAGGTGTACAAATCGCGCTACGGAAGCGGTAATTATGGTGGAGGACGGAATCCGATGCAGGAAGCAAAAGACAAGCAATAACAGGATTTAGGTAATTATAGATCAATCCTTTGACTTTTAGTAACAAAGTCAGAGGATTTTTTTTGATAAGCTTCCGGCAACAATTCATCTATATTTGTGTTTTTCTTGTATTAACTTTCAAAAAACATGATCATGAAAAAATGCATTTTCCTTTTCAGCTTTGTATTTACTCTATTCATTTCAAACCGCGTTTCAGCTCAAATTCAGGTTCCTGCTTCTGTAAAAAAAGTTGATACCTCAGTTATCGATGACGTAACTAACAGCGATTTCAGCAAAGATATTTTAAAAGCACTCGATCCGGGAAAAAGCTTTACATCGCCTGACAAGCTTTTGAAATTACTGGGTAACAACAAAGATTATGTGAGCAATATTTTAGGTGTTGTGAACGGTTCGGGCACTGAAGATGAAAAAACAACAAAAATTAATGCGCTGCAGAGCGAACGCAAAGATTTTATTGAGAATTTACTGGGTGAAGGTAAAGCCGCCGATTATTACAAACTCATTAAAAACAACATTGAGCCGCTAACCAAAAAGTACAAGCTCGCCAATCTGTTTTTGTAAAACATAAAAAGCGTGTGCACTTATTTTTCAATCCTGATTCGGGCATCAACAGCCAGAATTTCCTGTTCGTTTCCTAAAAGTGGATTAATATCGATTTCCTTTATTTCTGTTGCATAGCGCAGCAGCCACGATAAACGTACAATGATATCGGCATATCGCTCAATATTTACACTGGGTTGTTTGCGGTAACCTTTTAATATTTTGTACGATTTCAGGCTTTTGATCATTGCCATCGCCTCAACATTCGACAAAGGAGCCAGGCCGGATGCTACGTCTTTCATCACTTCAACATATATTCCGCCCATCCCGCACAAAACTACGTGACCAAATTTTTCCTCATATGTGGCGCCCAGAAATAGCTCGGTACCAGAAGCCATTTGAGCGATCAAAACACCTTCAGTTCCTTCAATTTCGAAAAGATGATGAAATTCTTTTCGCACCTGCGCCACATTTCTGACATTTAGGATCACTCCCCCAACTTCGGTTTTATGCACCGGGCCAACTACTTTCATCACTACCGGAAATCCGATATTCATAGCTGCCAGAACTGCTTCCGATTCGCTGGTGGCAACAATTTCCTTTACACGCGGTATTCCGGCCAAATCAAACAAACGGTGAATGATTGCCGGCGGTTGATAACCATTTTCGGCTGCATCTATCACAGCCCTTATTTCATCAACAGCTATTTTATGTGCAGGTTGATTCTCCAAAGTTGGTTTCGAAGTATGAATCACCTTCGTAAGTGCACGTCCCAGCAAAACTTCATCCGGGAAATTAACATGGCCAAGTGAAATAAACCGCGATACTTCCTCCTTCACATTTATAATCGAAGGAAGAATCGGGTAAATGGGCTTTTTGCAAACCTTCATTTTTTCAGAAAGTACATCGTACACATCACGAATCGGGAAAAGTCCGGGGCTGCCAAAGATCACGGCCATGCCATCCACATCGAATTCATGCTCGCAAGCGTCGATTATTTCGCCCATTTGCTCTGCTGTTCCTGTAGCCAGAAAGTCGATCGGATTTTCAACCGATGAACCTGGAAATAATTTTTGAAGCAGCGCTGTTTTTTCCGGCGAATCTTCGATAGCCGGTATTTTCAATCCGCCATCTTCCAGTGCATCGGTGAGCATAACTCCCGGACCTCCTGCATGTGTAATAATGGCCATTTTCTTTCCTTCCAGCTCTTTACACATAAAAACGCTGGCAACAGTTGTTAATTCTTCCCGTCCGTAGCACCGAACGATCCCTGCTTTCCGAAACAAAGCATCAACAGCAGCATCGGAGCTGGTTAGTGCACCGGTATGTGACGATGCAGCACGGCTTCCGGCCGATGAACTTCCGGCTTTAATCGCGGCTATTTTGCATCCTTTTTGAATGAGCGACGAAGCATGAAACAACAACTTATCCGGGTCGTCAATATTTTCGATGTACAATAATTTTACTTTCGGGCTTTTCCCTTCCACGTAATTTTCATCGAGGTATGCCAGAACATCTTCTACCCCGGTTTGGGCACTGTTACCTACCGAAAAAACGTTGGCAAATCGCAAGCCTTTCGGAATTCCTGACTCGATGATAAAAACTGCAGTTGCGCCCGATCCTGAAATAAAATCGCAACCATCGGGGATCAATTCCGGTACCGGTGTCGTAAATACGCTGACGTGATAAGGTGTCATCACCCCAATGCAATTCGGACCTATTAAACAGGCATTGTGTTTGTTTACAACTTCAGCAAGTTCATTTTCCAGCTGCTTCCCCTGCTCATCGGTTTCCGAAAAACCGGCAGAAATAATTATAAAAGCTTTGGTATCATTTTGCTCGCTCAGCAATTTCACAACGGGTAAACACGATTTTGCCGGAATTGCCAAAACTGCCAGCTCAACCGAAGGCAATTCATCAACCGATGCAAACGACGGAATCCCCTGAATCCGGTCTTCCTTTGGATTAATGGCATACAGTTTTCCTTTAAAACCGTGGTCAATCAGGTTCTTAACAATTTTGCCACCGGGCTTATGAATGTTATTCGAGGCGCCAACAACTACTATACTTTTGGGATTTAGCAACTGTTCGTTGATCATGCTTTTGATTTTGGTTATAAAAGTAGACAAATCACACTTAACCTTTCCTGATTTTTTTCAATATCAGTGAGGTCGCTATCACTAAATCTTTATTTTTGTTGGGTAGCCATTGTTTATGCAATTGCACAAACGTGAAATGGTGTTAAATCAAAATACTACACGAAACAAAACCGTTGTAGCAAATAACTATTCAGATGATTTATTTTAAAAGTTTTATTTACCGTTTATTGATAGTCGTACTTGTAGGAATAATTGTTTTTCTGGGATATTGGGCCATTTTTGGTGCAGTTCCGCGTATGGCTGTGTTGATTATAACCATTTCCGCACTCGTATTATCTCCACGTTTCGAAGTCATTGATACCCAGTCGGGCCAAAAGTTGAAGATGAAGGGTTTTCCGGTTATGTTGAAGGAAACTTGGAAAGCCTGGACAAAAAAGTAGCAGTTTAAGTTCGAGCTAAAAAGCCTTAACCGGAATGCCAACTATCCAGGAACAAAAAATTATTGTGTTTACTACCTTGGGAGAAGGCGATGACGTCATTATCCAACACGCGATTAAACTTGCTTTTATTTTCAAAAAGGAACTTTGCCTGGTATACAATCTTGCAGCGAAAAAGCAAAAAGAAGCCTGTCGGGAACAGCTTTCACGATATGTTCAAAAAATAAAAGAGGAGCTGCCTGCATTAGCCCTTTCTACTTTAATTCTTTCGGAGAAAAAAAGTGCTTTGCCTGATGTTTTGGCCGAAAACCATGAAGGTGTACTGATCGTGGCCAATGCCAACAGGTTTAAGCAGTATTCAAGCTCGCTTAGCGAAAGTCCGATTCCGTTTATTTTTGTTCATCCTGAATCGCAAATAATCGAGTACAACCGGCTGGTTCAGCCAATGGATCTGCGAAAGGAGAACAGCGACGGCAGTTTGTGGTGCTCGTATTTCGGTCGTTATAACGAGGCAGAAATCGTGATGGTTGCAGCCAACGACAAATCGAAAGAAGGCAAACAAAATGTAGCAAAGAATGTGGTTCTAAGCCGGAAACTTTATACCAAATTTGGTATAAAGCACACTGTTTACAAGGGAAGCAGATCAAGTTTCAGAAATGCGTTTGAAGTGCTTGATCATGCTTTGGCGTCCGATTGCAACCTTTTTGTTTTACTGGGAAGTTCGAGCATAACGCCACTTGACTACCTGGTTGGTTTGCCCGAACGGAAAATCATAAACAAGGCCGGAAAACTTCCTGTGATGGTCATTAATCCCCGCCGTGACAATTATATTCTTTGTGACTAAAAGTTCAAGGTTCAGAGTTAAGTGTTCAGAGTTTGAGACATCCTAAATGATTTATTACTTTAGCAACTTCAACCGACTTAAATGAAAAAAGGGCTTATCATTATATTTTTGCTGACTGGATTATTCACCTCTGCTCAGGATTTTGAATACCAGGTTCTGTTTGAAGGAATCGGCGATAACCGTGAGTTTACCCGCGAATATTCCATGCCCCAAACGATATTGGGAACACGCGGAGCTTTTGAACTGGGTGTCGCCATTGATAATCACCGATTACGTGGTGGCCTGAGTCACTTGTTTGAATTTGGAAGCGATGTGGATGCCCGGAAACCTAAACTGACCTTGTATTATCAATACCTCGATGAAGAAAAGGAATTCCTTTTTGGGGCTTTCCCACGGCGCGATAAAATTGATTTTCCGCTGGCTATGCTCACCGATACGCTCCTGTATTACCGGCCAAATATTGAAGGACTTTATGGAAAAATAAACTGGGACTGGGGACATCAACTGGGTTTTGTTGATTGGGTAGGCCGCCAAACCGAAGTCCAACGCGAACAGTTTATGGCCGGTTTTTCAGGCGAGATTTTCCATAAAAACCTGTTTTTACAGAATTACCTGTTAATGTTTCACAATGCGCACACGTTGTACAACGATCCACCGCTGCATATTGAAGATTACATGGGATTTGCCATCCAGGGAGGTTTCAGGATTCCTGAAAATGTCGCCGTTCAGGGAGAGCTAAAAATGGGCGTTCTTACTTCGATCTACCGCGAACGGAGTGTGACCGATGGTTACCTGACTTCGAACAGCTTTTTTGCCGAAGCCGCCATGCGTTATAAAAATCTTGGAATAAAATCGGTAATGAGCCTCGGAGGAGGCCATAAATTTATGATGGGCGATCCGTATTACCGCGCAAAAAACTACTCACGCACCGACCTGATCTGGTACTTTATCAATCACGAAAAAATAAAAGGAAAATTCAACCTTTCGATGCACATTGTTGACTGGGAAACAATTGACCAGCAGCAACAGTTGTCGATTATTTATGTTTTTGGCAAATAGAAAAGGATGTCATCCCTCAGCTGCGGGATGACATCCTTTTTCGGTTCTTCGAACTCTGAACTCTGAACTGATTTCTTTACTCCACAATCTGCATTTCATCGAGCAAATAACCGGCACCGGCAAACTTGTCGATAATAAACAATGCGTATCTGATATCCAAAGAAATGTTACGACAGACTTCCGGGTCGTACATAATATCACTCATGGTTCCTTCCCAACATCTGTCGAAGTTTACACCTATCAGCTCGCCATTGGCATTAACTACCGGGCTGCCGGAGTTTCCGCCACTGGTGTGATTCGATGCCACAAAGGCTACCGGCACACTTCCATGCGCGGCATAGCGGCCAAAATCTTTTTCCCGGTACAATTCTTTTAATCGTTCCGGAACATCGTAATCGTAAATCTCAGGATTGTCTTTTTCCATAATTCCCTTTAGTGTAGTAAAATAGTCGTAGGTAACACCATCGCGAGGTTTGTAACCTTCAACCTGTCCATATGTAACACGCATGGTAAGGTTGGCATCCGGATAAAATGCCTGTTCCTTTTTCATTTCCATCAATCCTGCCACGTACTTTTTCAAATTAGCATCGATAGCTGCACTCAAGCTTTTAACATTTGGGAAAATGGCAGTTTCATGCAGAAAATTTAGCGCGTTAAATATCGCCAAAACCGGGTCTTTACGCAGCTTTAGGATTTGTTTATCAGAACCACTCTCAAGTAGTTTTTCAAGTTTGGCCCTGTCTGCCAAAATAGATTTTCGGTATACTTTACTAATGAGTTCCTCAGCTGAATATTTATGCACAATTTCACTCACCTCGACAGGAATAAAATCAGCATCCAGATCATTTACAAGTGTTGGCAACAAGGATACAAACAACTTTTCATCGGTAGGCTGATTAAAATTCTTATAAAAACCATCCAGCCCCTTTTTCATCGACTCGCACAATGCCTTTGCCTTATCGGCTTGTTTTCCTTCAATGTCTGCAAGAATTGAATTCAGCGTTTTCGCCCGCCCAAACAACTCCACACCTCTGTACACCACTTCCGAATAATAATCGCTGGCTTTAATGTATTTTCCATATTCTGTATACAGGGTATCAAAATTTTCGAACACCGGTTTGTACTCACTTTCCCAACGGCCGTTGCCGGTAGCCCAGTTTTTAAAAGCGGCTTCATACTCCAGCTTTTTAGCAACGGCATCCAAACGCTCCAAGCCATTTATTTCGCCCTGCCACTTTTTCCAGGCATTGCTGATACTGGCATACTTGGAGGCGTATTGAATCCGCACTTTGCGGTCAGCCTCCATATCGCGGCCAATAATTTCCAGTTTTTTATCGCGCAACATTACACGATCCGGATCGCGCTGATCCATGGTAAGTTCAACAGCCTGGTGCGGCCAGTACTGCATGGTAGTTCCCGGATACCCGAAAACCATTGTAAAATCGCCGGGCTGAATACCTTTCAACGACACCGGGAAAAACTTTTTGGGTTGATACGGAACATTTTCGGGCGAGTAATCGGCAGGTTCGTTGTCTTTTCCGGCGTAAATTCTGAATACAGAGAAATCGCCGGTGTGACGCGGCCACATCCAGTTATCGGTATCGCCGCCAAATTTGCCAATCGCCGAAGGAGGCGCCCCTACTAAACGAACATCGCGGTATACTTTGTAAACATACAGGAAATACTGGTTCCCGTAAAACAAAGGTTTTACATCGGTTTTAAATTTCCCGTTCTGCGCTGCCTCGCTTTTTATTCGCTCGCTATTCTCTTGAATTTTATTCTGAAATGCTTCATCTTCCAGTCCTTCGGTGCCCTTCAAGACACGATCACTTACATCTTCCATGTATTCCAGAAAACTTACAGTTAATCCCGGGTTTGGAAGTTCTTCACTTCTTTTCATCGCCCAAAAACCATCGGTCAGGTAGTCGTTTTCAACCGAACTGTGTGCCTGAATATTACTGTAGCCACAGTGATGATTTGTAATCAGCAATCCTTCATTCGAAATCAATTCGCCGGTACAACCTCTTCCAAAAAGAACAATCGCGTCCTTCATGCTGGCATTGTTTACATCGTAAATATCAGCAGCACTCAGTTTAAAACCTTTTTCCTGCATCTCGGCCAGGTTGTATTTTTCGAGTAACATGGGAATCCACATTCCCTCTTTCGCCGTTAATTGCCAACTCGCAACTAAAAGCAGTACCGGTAAAAGAAATTTCTTCATTTTCACTATTGAATTCAAATTAAAAATTGGAGGTGCAAATAAGCTTAGAATGAAGAAATAAAACATGATTTTCGGCAAGGCCGGAAGGTTCGGGCTAATCAAAGCTGTTAATTACTCGATTAAAATACGAGAAGGTCTTTGAATTATTTAGCTATTTTTACCGATTATAATAGGACCTGACGATTACATGCTTGATATACTCTCTACGAACGGAATTATTCAGTTTGTAACCACTATAGCTGCGTTGCTGGTGGTGTCGATGTTATGGAAGAACAGGAGCCTGGTGGAAGTCCGCTACCTGATTCTTATTGAAATAAATGTTGCAGTATGGGCCTTTGCCTACGCCTGCGAATTTAGCACCCCGGTACTCGAAACCAAAATCTTCTGGTCGCAACTTTCGTATTTCGGAATTGCCTTTTTGCCGGTAAGTTTCTTCTTTTTTACACAGGCATACAATCAAAAACACCATTTTGTTAGCACAAAAAACTATTTACTGCTGAGCATTCTATCCTTTGTTACCATTGCTTTGGTATTAACCAACCAGCAACATCACTGGGTATGGAAGAAAATTAGTCTGCCCGAGAATTCCAATATCATGTTTTACGAGCACGGACCCTGGTTTTGGATTTTCTACGGCTATACATTTTTATTGATCGCCCTTGGATTGCTGAACCTCATCCGTGCGTATTTCCGCTTCAGCCGCTATTATCGTGCACAAATTTCCATATTAATCATTGCATCCGTCATTCCGGTTATTGGTAACCTGGTTTACATTACTAATTTAAATCCCATTCCGGGTTTCGACTGGACAACCGCCTGCTTTGTATTAACCGGACTGATCATTGCCATTGGTATTTACCAGCACCGCATGTTCGATATTATTCCGCTGGCCACCCAAAAGCTGATTAAAGAGTTGAAGGATGGTGTAATTGTGGTAAATAAACAGTGGGAAATTGAACAATACAATCCCGCTACAATTTCAATTTTCAACCTCGACGAAACGAAGCTCAAAAATCATTCATTCCAGGAAGTATTCAAGGACCATAAAAGCCTGATTTCGTGCATAGAAAAAGCACAGGAGAATACAATAGAGTTGCACCTGAAAGGAAATGCTGGCACAAAATATTACATGGTAAAAATGTCGCCGCTTTTCGACAATAACAAACAACCATCGGGCAAACTTATCATTATTACAGATGTAACTTCGATTCGAAAATCGGAAGTACACTTAAAAAACAGAAACCACCAGTTACTGAAAGAAATTGAACGTAACGAAAAGCTTATTGAAGATCTTGATTCCTTTGCTCATACAGTTGCTCACGACTTAAAAAACTTGCTTGGTGGCATTTATTCTTCCAGCGAAATTCTTGTTGATCTTCAGGAAGAAGGTGATAAGGAAACAATCAGGGAAATTGCGAAGCTGTTAAAAAATTCGGCTTCTCAAACCATTAAGATCACCGACGAACTCATGCGGCTGGCTACTACCAGCTATACCGATGTTCAGAAAAACGAGGTAGACATGCAACTGATTTTCGATGATGCCAAAGCACAGGTAACCAATTTGATAAAAGAGTATGGTGCACAAATTGAAATAGAAACTGACTGGGTGCCGGTTGTTGCCTATGGTCCGTGGATCATTGAAGTGTGGACCAACTTCATCAGCAATGCCATAAAATATGGTGGTACACCACCAAAAATAACAGTGGGTAGCCACAAACTCGACAACGGTAAAGTGAAATTCTGGATCAGAGATAAGGGCGACGGAATACTACCCGAGAAGCAACCGGAATTATTCAAAAAACACACCCGGCTCGACCCGGATAAGGCCTTTGGTTATGGCCTTGGACTTTCTATTGCAAAACGGGTTGTAGAAAAAATGGATGGAACGGTGGGAGTAAAAAGTACCGGGAAGAAAGGTGAAGGAGCCGAGTTCTTCTTTATTCTTCCCGCTGAATAGGCAATGTATTTTACAGACCTAACCCAATGTGAATGCCAAGGCTCACATGAAAATCTTCAGGATGATAAGCCAACTCCAATACCGGGCCTAAATGAAAAACGCCCAGTTCAAATTCATACACCGTTTCGAAATGCAACGCAAACTCCTTTTCATCGCGATGTTCGCCTTCAAAGGCAATGCCGGGCGACAGGCTGATGCTAAGTGGATGCACGATACGATAAGAAAGTTCGGCTCCCACGAAATTGTGTTTGTGCTCATCGAAAATACGTTCGTAACCAACTCCCAGCCCGAATTTCGTGTGCGGAAAATTGTAGGTGTAATGAAAATGCGTGGCCATACTTAATTCTCCTTCTCCGGTAAAATATACCGAAGCAGCCGATACACCGATCTCATGTACATGATGATGTTCGTGTTCGTGATCGTCGTGCTGATCGTGTTCCTGAGCTTCCAAACTTAAAAACGACAAGGCAATAAGAACTACTAATAAAAACTTTTTCGTCATTTGATAAATAAAAAAATTGTAACAGAGCAAATACAACCAACAAGCGTGTAAAATGTTTTCGGCAAAAGATAAAATTTCCTGATCAACTATTCATTAAATCGATCGGAGTTCATCTATCCAATGTTCAATACGATCGTAATGCGAACCTTTCCAATAAATCTTACTGCAACTTTTACAACGCCAGAATTCATTGAAAAACCTAATAGTATCAGCATTTATTTCATCTTCAATTTCCGACCTGTTTGCCGCCTCCAGTTTTCCGTTACATGCTGAACACCGCGAAAACGGCCGGAATAAATTTTGAAGTTGCAGGCGACTGATCACTTCGGTGAGTTGCTTTTTCGGATTGTCGTTTCTCACAAAAAGACCGTGACTGACTGCATTTTGCTTTAATATTCCCCGGTCACGGGTTAGGATAATGCGATGCTCGGTTTGTGCAATTCTGATGATCTCATCGTCGACGAGATCGTTTCTAAATACCGTATCGAAACCCAGCAAGCGGAGTTTTAGTGCCAGTTTTCCAAGATTTACATCAACAATAAATTTCACCTGCCGCAGAGGTTCTTTTCGCAAACGCATGAGGGGCGAAATGTCCAGTGATTCGAAAACCGGGTAAACCGCGATCTCTTCCCCACCCTGCAAGTTATAATCGAAGCCTACAGGTTCGCCATTTACAAGAATCAGATCAACCTCGCCGTGCGGTATTCCCAGTGCCTGAATTGTATCTTTTACCGATGGATTCCCTTTAAAATTATGGGCGAAGGCTTTCTTTTTGAATGCCTCCGGAAGATGATCGTTAAGCTCTTCGTAAAACCGGAACCTGGCGTTCCTGATGCGTGGAGCATGATCGACTATCGGCTTATTTTTATGCACTGTGCTCACATAAATAAAGGTAATTCAAAATAAAACGTGCTCAAAATAAGGGCAAACAGAAAAACATGACAATTAATCAGAAGCGAACAAAACAGACAAATTCCCGCGAGTAATTGAAGGCATTCTCAGATCGGGGTCCAAATTTACTTTTTAATCAACTTTTCAATTTTCTCCAGTAAAACTTCTTTATTAATTGGCTTGGAAACATAATCGTTACAGCCTGCTTTAAGCGCATTCTCCATATCTCCGAACAATGCATGTGCCGTTTGCGCAATAATCGGGATAGAAGGATTAAACTCCCTTATCCTTTTCGTAGCTTCATATCCATCCATTTCCGGCATTTTCAAATCCATTAGTATCATTTTTATTTCAGCATTATTTTGAACCAAAGCAACAGCTTCTGCACCATTTTTTGCCCTTAATAAGCTATAGTTTTCGTTTGAAAGAATGCTTTTTATTAGCAAATAGCTGATATCTTCATCTTCGGCAACCAATATGGAATGGTAGTTCTCAGGCTCCGCCAATTTTTTAATAACCTTTCGTTTTTCTTTACCGGTAAGAGTTTCAACCGGGATAAATTCTATTGTAAAATAAAACCTACTTCCTTTATCCACTTCTGATTCAACCCCAATACTTCCCCCCAGCATTTCTGCATAAGATTTCGAAATGGCCAGACCCAGCCCTGAACCTTCATGAACACGAGTGTCGCTAATATCGGCCTGAACAAAACGATCGAAAATGGCGTCGAGCCTCTTTTGCGGAATGCCAATTCCTGTATCTGTAACGTCGAATTGAAGGTACCTGCCGATTTGATTACAGGAAATACTTATTGAACCTGAATTAGTGAATTTGATCGCATTTTTAATCAGGTTCGAAAGTATGGAATGTAGCTTTACTTCATCGGTTACAATCGCTGACTGAGCTGACGACAGATTGTTACGGATAACCAGTTGCATTCCCTTAGCCTGCACTTCGGGACTGAAAAAATTATATAAATAGTCCAGTTGGTCATTTACATTAATTTCATTCATTGACAAACTTACCTGGCCCGTTTCAATTTTTGATATTTCTATAATATCATTAACGGTATCTAAAAGGCGGTTGCCGCTTTTCTTGATAATTTCGATATAATTCTGCTGTTCATCGCCGCTAAGATCCGGATCTTGCAAAAGATCGGTAAAACCAAGGATTCCGTTCATTGGAGTTCTGATCTCGTGGCTCATATTTGCCAAAAATGCCGACTTCAGGCGATCACTTTCTTCTGCCTTTTGCTTTGCTTCTATTAACTCCAGTTCGTTCTTTTTTCGTAAAGTAATATCCCTAAACGAAATAATCTGGGCCTGAACGCCTTTCCAGGAAGTTAAAGAACTTGTAATTTCGATTAGAATTTCTTTACCCGATTTCTGAACAAGTACTGCTTCATACTTAGCTTGCTCACTCCTTTTTGAAAAATGATCTGCGATTCTTTGTTCTACTTCTTTTCTGTACCTTTCGGGTGTTAATTGCCTGGTATTAATATGTAACAACTCTTCAATAGAATAGCCTGTTATCTCGGCAGCTTTTTTATTAGCGTACAAGTAATCACCATTTTTGTCGCTGATTATTATCCCGTCAAATGTATTACTCACTAATAACCTGAAATTTTCTTCACTCTGCCTCAGTGTCTCTTCCGCTTTTTTAATCTCTGTAATATCTCTGAATTCAACAACACGTACTCTTTTCCCTTCATACGGAATCATTTTACCCTCAATCCTAACCGGAAATTCTTCGCCACTTTTACGCAATGCGATGGATTCATAAGGCAATTCATACTCCTTCAAAATATTTTCCATCACTTGTTCACGCGAATTTTCGGCAATAAGCAGCAGCCCGTTCATCCCGATTAGTTCTTCATGGCTATAGCCTGTCATGGCAGATAGCCCCTGATTACAATCCAGGATTAAACCTTTGTCATGAATTGCAATTCCACCGAAAGAAGCATTATGAAGTGCCTCAAAACGTTTTTCATTTTCTTCGGCTTCTTCTTTTGCTTTTTGAAGTTCGATTTCTGCCTGTTTACGTTTGGAGATGTCTCTGATATTTACAATTGTGCCATTGGCTGAAGCGATATTGTATTGCGATCCATTTAACTCACAAATAAATGTTGAACCATCTTTTCGCTTCAGCGTGAACTCCAGGTTTCTCAATTTTTTTCCGGTTCTCATTACATCACCAAATGCCGAAATTGCATTGGAAGCATCTGGTGCGTCAACAAAATCCAGAAAATTACGACCGATCATTTCTTCCGGAGGACATTCAAAAAGTTTATTGGCTGCAGGTGAAGCATAAGTTATAAGTCCATTTCCATCGGTTAATCCAATAAAATCGCTGGTCTGCTCAGTAATGCTCCGAAATTTTTCTTCACTAATCGAAATGGCTTCTTCAGTTTTTTTACGTACTGTAATATCCTGAATAACGCCATCGATATACGATTCCCCTTTTACTTGATCGATGGTTAATTTGTAGTTTGCAGAAACCCATATCAGAGAACCGTCTTTTCGATATTCGAGCGTTTGATAATCGAGAATGGATCCTTTTTCCAATAATTTGCTTATAACAACTTCGCGTGGATTTTCACTGGCATAATAATCTGCCGCAGGTACTTTTAAAAGTTCTTCAACCGATTGGTAGCCGTAAATTTTGGCCATCGCTGAATTGGCCGAAAGAACTTCGCCCTTTAATGTTGACCGGAATACGCCAACAGGTAAATTTTCCAACAAACTACGGTACCGGGTTTCACTTTCCGTCAGCAACTCGTTAGCCAGCTTTCTTTCGTTGATGTTTTGAATGGTACCAATCATTTTAACGGCTTGCCCCGATTGGTTGAATTCAAGACGTCCCAAACCATGAATCCAGATTAAGTTACCATCCTTTCTGTTAATAATCCGGTATTCTTTATTAAAAGGTTTACCTTGTTCAATCACTTCAGAAAGCAGATATTCCTGCATCATTATTCTATCCTCGGGGTGAATAATTTCCAACCACCCCGTAACATTTTTAGGGAATGTTTCATCTATTCCAAAAATCTCATCCAAATATGCAGTGCTTATCCAATGTCCGGATTCAATATCAAAGTAATATGAACCGATATTCGCCACTTTCTGAGATTGGCTGAGCAGCAATTCGCTTTCCTTAAGTTCGTTTTCTATTTGTTTGTTTTCGGTTATGTCAACAGTTATTCCAAATATCTGAACTTTGCCATCAAAAATGTACCCCTTACCTGTACTTTCAAACCAGGCCGATTCTTTATTTCCCTTAATTACCTGATAAGAAGCCGCATATGACCTGCCGGGATGGCTTAGTCCTTTTGCAATAGTTTCCTTCAATTTGGGTAAGTACTCAGGAACAATATATGAAAAGAACTTTTCAAAACTGTTTCCAATCGTTCTTGCGGGAAGTTCAAGGAGTTCATCCGCAATGTCGGAGATGTATGTATTTACAAAATTTCCTTCGGATGTAATTTCTGCCTTCCAAATTATATTGGGCAAATTTTCTGAAATGATTTTTATTTCCGACAGCGCACTTTCCAGTTTCCGTTCTTTTTCGATAGTTTGCAAAACTACTTTTTCAGTTCTTTCCTTTTCAGCTCTTAACTGATCATTTATAAGCACTCTATCTGACAGTTCTTTAACAAAAGCAGACAACAAGTCGGCAATCTTTTTGAGCTTCCCGGCAGGCATGTACTGCACCTCGTTATATGCTGCTAAAAAGTCGGATTGGCTTACCTTTATTTCATTTGCATATTTTAGTATTTCTTCCCGGTCGATAGCATTATCTCTTACCTCGCCAATTATCCAATTTCCAATGTGATTGTCTCCAATCATGATATTAACTCCGGCATTCAGTAATCCTGCCTTCTCACATTTCTGCAAGTGTGGGCCCGTAGGATTCTTCCTGACAATTTCAGTATCACCCCTATAACACAACGAAAAACCATTTGCCGATTTGCAGACGAATTCGTTACACAAGCGGCAAAAATTCGATCCCTTTGTAACAGGAGTTCCATCCGGCAGCGTAATTATTGACGCTATTTCATGTACATCGGAAAAAAGATCTTGTAAACGTTGTAACTCAATGACATCAAAAAAATCAGTGAAGGTCAGTTTTTTGGTTTTCATAACGTTTAGATTTCTTTTTATAAAGCAATTGAGTAAAACATGCGTCAAAGTTCATGAATGTAATATTATTTTTTCATTTTCAAAATAATTGTTGTTTGCTATACGAATTCAGCAAATTGCTTATTGATTTTGGTATTTAAAGATGATTTTTAGGCGATTAGTGACTACGGTCACAAAAAAATGTTGAAAAATTTGAGATAAATCATAATAAAATGATTTTCCGTTAACGCACACGCTAATATTTATTTGTTAGCTTTACTTTCCATTAAAAAACATCTAAATCAAAATTTATGATTCTTGGCTTACTAAAAGAGTACGGTACAGAAACCCGTGTTGCATTGTTACCGGAAACCGTTAAAGCCTTTACCGATTTGAAAGTTGAGGTATTGGTTGAAAAAGGTGCCGGGGCTAGTGCATTCGCTGCAGATGCCGATTATGAAGCTGTCGGTGCAAAAATTGCAAGCCGAAGCGATGTGTTTGCAAAGGCCGAAGTGCTTTTGCAGATTCAGCCGCCGGCTGATGAAGATATCCAGAAAATTAAAGATTCGCAGGTTTGGATCAGTGCCTTTAACCCTTTATGGGAAACTGATCTGGTTACAAAGTTCCTCGATGCGGGGATCACGACATTCAGCCTCGACATGATCCCACGTACCACGCGTGCGCAGGCAATGGACATCCTTTCGTCGATGGCCACGGTATCGGGCTACATGGCAGTTTTGGAAGCTGCAGTAAAATTACCAACCTTCTTCCCTATGTTTATGACGGCTGCCGGTACTATCCGTCCGGCAAATATGTTGATCCTGGGAGCCGGAGTTGCCGGGTTACAGGCCATTGCAACATCGCGTAAACTGGGCGCACAGGTACAGGTTTTCGACGTGCGTTCGGCCGTAAAAGAAGAAGTAATGAGTTTGGGCGGAAAGTTTGTTGAAGTGGAAGGTGCCACTGAAGACAAGGCCGCGGGGGGGTATGCCGTTGAGCAAACCGAAGAATACAAAAAGAAACAACAGGAGGCGATCAATGATCACGCTGCCAAAGCAAACGTGGTGATCTGTACCGCACAGATCCCCGGAAAGAAAGCTCCGCTGTTGATTCCGAAAGAAGCAGTTGAACGCATGAAACCCGGATCGATTATCATCGACCTGGCAGCTTCATCGGGTGGAAACTGCGAACTCACCAAAAACGACGAAACCGTTGTTCACAATGGTGTTTCCATCATCGGGCAATCGAATTACCCGGCACAAAAGCCAGTGGATGCCAGCCGAATGTTTGGAAAGAATGTGCTGAATTTTATGAAACTCATTATCGGTGAAGAAGGTGCATTGAACCTGAATTTTGAAGACGATATTGTAAAAGGAACTTGTATCACTCACGCAAAGGAACTTTACAACGAACGCGTAAAATCAGTAATCGAAACAAAATAAAATCTAAAATATGGAAAACGTATTAAGCTTTTTAACCGCAAATAAGGACGCGATATTCATTATTGTGTTGTCCGTCTTTCTTGGCTTTGAGGTTATTTCAAATGTGCCTTCGGTGTTGCACACTCCCCTGATGTCGGGAGCCAACGCAATTTCCGGGGTTATTATCATTGGGGGGATCATATTGGTTGGTCACGCCACTACAACCCTTGAATGGGTGTTGGGCTCCGTAGCACTTTTTATGGCTACACTGAATGTGGCCGGTGGTTTTGTAGTGACAGACCGTATGCTCGAAATGTTTAAAAAGAAGAAAAAATAACCATGAACGCTATGATTTTACTAAATACAATGATGCCGGGACAGGTAGTCCTGGAATACAGCTATTTGCTGTCGGCGATCATGTTTGTGATCGGTCTTAAACTGGAAAGTCACCCCGAAACAGCGCGTAAAGGAAATTTCTGGGCGGCCTCGGGAATGATCCTGCCTATGATCACCACTTTAGTGCTGAATAAAAATGCCGCAGGCGAAGGAATTGGACTGGTGAATGTAATTGCCATTTTATTGATTATCGGTGCAGGAACTATCGTCGGCTCGATTATGGCGCGTAAAGTGAAAATGACCGCCATGCCACAAATGGTATCTTTCTTCAACGCAACAGGTGGTGCCGCTTCGGCAGCCGTTGCTTTAATTGAGTTTAATAAAGATCCGAACAATGCAGTATTGGTTACTTTGCTGGGTTTAATGGTAGGTAGTGTTGCTTTTAGCGGTAGTATGATCGCCTACGGAAAACTCGACGGCAAAGTTGGCGACATCTTCTCGAAGGTAATGACCTATGTAAACCTGCTGTTCATGGCTATGATCGTTGCCTTGATCCTGCTCGTAATTTTTGGCGGATTCGACGTTCAAACCAGAACTTACCTGGTGTACGGATTACTGGTTTTAAGTTTGGTTTACGGGGTAAGCTTTGTAATGCCGATTGGTGGAGCCGATATGCCGGTAGTTATCTCGCTGCTGAACTCGTTAACAGGTATTGCAGCCGCTATGGCCGGTTTTATTTATCAGAACGAAGCGATGATCCTTGGCGGTATCCTTGTAGGTGCAGCCGGAACCATTCTTACCATTCAAATGTGCAGAGCCATGAACCGCTCGCTGATCAACGTGATCGTTGGAGCCTTTGGTGGCGGTGGTGCAAGCAATGCCGAAGTGCAGGGAAGCATCAAGGAAATTACCTTGAGCGATGCCGCTGTATTGCTGAGCTACTCTCAAAAAGTGGTGATCATCCCGGGTTATGGTTTGGCCGTGGCTCAGGCACAACATATTGCACACGAACTCGACAGCCTGCTTGGAAGTAAAGGTGTTGAAGTGAAATATGCCATTCACCCGGTTGCCGGTCGTATGCCGGGGCACATGAACGTGTTGCTTGCCGAAGCCGATGTACCTTACGAACAACTGGTTGAGATGGACGACATTAATCCGGATATGCCAAACGTTGACGTGGCCATTGTAGTGGGTGCCAACGACGTGGTGAATCCGGCGGCTTACGACGATCCGGGCAGCCCTATTTACGGCATGCCGATCATCGATGCCCACCTTGCTAAAAACATCATCATTATGAAACGTGGTATGGGTAAAGGTTATGCAGGAATCGAGAACTTCCTGTTCTTTAACGACAAGGCCCGAATGTTGTTTGGCGATGCCAAAAGCAGTATCACCAAGCTGGTGAACGAAATTAAGAGCATGTAGGGCGAAGAGCCTAGGGCTTAAAAAATGCCACTTCCGTCGTTTGACAGGAGTGGCATTTTTGTTTACTTTGCCTGTGAGGAACAGCGTATGATACCAAACAAGCTATCGTTTAAAACTCAGCTTATCGACCGGCTAACGTTTGAGATCGATAAGAAGATACAGCTCTTGCACGAAGCGATTGCAGCTGCCAAAGAATCGCGCGACAACGAAACCAAAAGCAGTGTTGGCGATAAGTACGAAACCGGCCGTGCCATGGTGCAAATGGAAATCGAGAAGAACCAGGCACAGCTGAGTAAAACAGAGGCTTTTAAAAACAGCCTAACAAAAATAGACAGCAACACCCAAGTGCGCGCGATAACATTCGGGAGCCTCGTACTTACTTCGCAGGGGCTTTACTTTTTTGCACTCCCCTACGGCAAAATAGAGGTAGAAGGAACACCCGTTTTCTGTCTTTCGCTGGCCTCTCCCATTGGCCAGGCACTGGCCGGTAAAAGCATCGGCGAATCGGTGATTTTCCAGGGCCGGGAGCTCAAAATTCTGGAACTGAGCTAAAAAAGATTCCAATTATTGGTGCCATTTATTGCATTTAGAGCCAGCCTGTTTCTGATTTTATGTTTAATTTTAGAAGCACCAAAAACAATGCACCTTGCCTACGCTCCTGCAAATAAAACCTGATTACGGCACACACCGACAACACAAAGTAGTTGTACTGCACTTTCTATATCATATTTGCCTGGATTCGATGTGCGATTGACACCAATTTACCAGGACATGAATCGACTAAAACCACAGAAAAATATACTCATGTATCGAAACGCTATATCGAAGGGATTAAGAATATGCTGGATGATATTTTTGACAATTCAACATAATAAATGTTGTTATCCCGCCGATTTGGAGGTATAATATTACCTTTAACACAAATATAATGAATATAACATCACTAGTAATGATACACATACGTTATAGCAACGTTCACTCAAATAACCAATAAAATATTGAAAAATGAAATTTAAACTTTACACACTGACATTGCTAGTAATAAGCTTAATATCCTGTTCAAAAAAGGATAATTTTCAGCTTTTGTCTCCTGATAAAGACCTCGGCATTTATGTTTCGAACCAGAATACTACGTGTAGTTTTTTGGTAACATATAACGGCGATACACTGGTTCAGCCTTCTGCATTGGGGTTGCAGGTTATGGAAACAGATTTCACGCAAAACGTTTCCTTTTCCGGCTTTACTGAAAAAGAATTTGATGAAACGTGGACAACTATAAACGGGAAGCAATTGAGTGTGCGTAACCATTATAATGAATATACCATAAAGGTTGAACGGATTGATAATCCACTGCAATTCTATAACATCATCTTCAGGCTTTATAACGATGGCTTTGCCTATCGGTACAGCTTTCCTGCAGAGGCAGTTCATGATACTTTATTAATAAAGAAAGAATTAACGAACATCAATTTCAACCGCGATTTTACCTATTGGGCAACCAATGGAGAACATCATAACCTGGGGCCAATAGTAAGATCGGAAAAGAAAGTTGAAACTATTACTCCGCCAGTTGTGATGCAGTTTGGTCCGGAAAGCTTCATTGCTATTCATGAGGCTGAAATTGTTGAATTCGCACCATTTACTGTCAATGCCGCTTCAGACAATCTTTCACTCTCGTTTAACACCAGGTTCTCCGAGCGAAACAAAACATTTAATACTTCATGGAGAGCCTTTATGTTGGGCGATCATGTTGGCGACCTGGTTGAATCAGACTTGCTTGTAAACTTAAACGAACCTTGCAAAATAGACGATCCTTCGTGGATTAAGCCCGGTAAATCGCTATGGGACTGGCGCGTATGGGGATACAAAGCACAGGACGGTTACGAATATGGCTTAAATACCGAGTCACATAAAAGGCTAATCGATTTTGCCGCAGAAAACAACATTCAGTATCTGTTGATCGATGCTGACTGGTATGGTGAAGAATTTAACGAAAACTCCGACCCAACATCTGCCCGGGAAGGGATCAACATTGAAGAATGTATGGAATATTCTTCAGAAAAAGGCGTTGGTATCATCCTGTATTTGAATGACGTTGGCGCTAAAAGGTTTGGGCTGGAAAGAGTGTTAAAACAATTTTCAGATTGGGGAGCAGTTGGAGTGAAATACGGATTTATGACAGGGAGTCCGGAGGATAAAGTAAAACAAACCCGGAGAGTGGTTGAGTTATGCGCAAAATATAAGCTGATGGTGGACTTTCATGACTATCCGATACCACCAAGTGGTGACCGCAGGACGTATCCAAACCTGGTTACAAAGGAGTTTTGCCATGCTCAGGCCGATGGCTTGCGCTCTTACTTCCCGGAGACTGCGGTTAATCAGGTGTTAATTAATATGGTTGCCGGACCGATAGACGCAACGAACGGTTGGTTCGGATTAAACAATGCGCAATCCCGGGTAAGGGTATTTCAGGAAATTCCAGGAACGGTAGTGGCAGAGGTAGCCAAATTGATAACAAATTACTCGGGTTGGATGGTGTTGCCCGATAGTCCCGAGGAGTATGCAAAGAAAGATGACTTATTCGAATGCGTACGAAAGATGCCAACACAGTACGACAGCTTTGAAGTACTTGATGCTGAATTGGGTGAATTTGTATGTGTTGCTCGGAAATCAGGTGAAAACTGGTTTGTTGGTTCGCTTACCAATAGAGATTCACGTTCAATTACAATGGATTTAAGTTTTTTGTCAGACGGGAAAAAATACGAGGCAACCATATATGAAGATGCTGAAGATACCCATTTCATGAATAATAAGGAGACTTATAACATACGCAAAGAACTTGTCGATTCGAAAAGTGAACTTACTGTACATTTGGCACCAGGAGGTGGCAATGCAATTTATTTCAAAGCTATTTCTAATGTAAAAGAATAACGAAATGCCAACTTTTTTAAGTATTGTCAGGCGATGTGGCAATGGAGTAAAAATGACGAAGTGTGTTGTTCGTACAAAATTCTGAATGGTGGAGTTTACCACACTCATAAAAGAAAAAGGCTGCTCAATAGCAGCCTTTAATAAAACCTAAACCAAACCTAAAAAATGTGCCGGTATGAGTACCCGGCTGTAGTATTTTGTTAATTCTTACTTACCGAACCTAATCCGTTAATATCTTCCGTAACCTTCGGATCGCCTTTGTACGAGACCTTTCCAACGCCATCGATTTTGGCAAACAGTTTTTCAGTAGCATAAACACTGGCAGTGCCAACTCCTTCAATTTCAATGTGGCTGTCTTTGGTCTTTAGTTCGTCGGCGCCAACATGACCGGCTCCCGACAACCTAACTTCCAGCGAATTGGCAACACCTTCAAGGTCGACCAGTACACCGCCTTCACCACGCACTTCCACATCGTCTGCTTTCAGTTGCAAATCAACTTTGGCACCCCCTTCAACACTGATGAAAAGATCTTTCAGATCGAGGTAGCCATCCGATTCCAGTTTCAATCCACCCTGCACTTCAATTTCTTCCAGGTTCCTGAATGTAAGGTATACCCGAATACGTCGATAAGTGATATAATCTTCTTTCATTTCAATACGCAATTCATCACCGCGGTTGTTTACTTTCAGGTTATCCAGAACATCTTCGTCACTTGATTTTATGGTGAGCGCTGTCTTCTTTCCCTGGCTGAGAAACACTTTATAGCCACCATACAGATAGAGTTCCGAGAAATCGTCGATTGAATAATCACGGCTTGCCCAATCTTCATCTTCCTGGGCAAAAGCTCCGGGGGCAAAAAGTAAAACGGCTAATAAAACGGTTACAAAAGTCTTCATTGTTTTCAATTTGATGTAAAAGTAAGGGAAGAACGCCTCCAGATGCGCTTTATTTCGATGAATAGAGGATTTTAGTAGATAAATGGAACCAGCCGACAGTTTTTACACTCGGTTGCGGATAGTGTACATATAAATCAGGGCATAGGTGATAAGCGCAAACAGTACCACTGCAACAAATAGATCCATTAACGGAGACTGGTTAAAACTAATCAGGCGAATAAAAACATAAGAAGCACCAACTGCATTGGCAGCTAGCATAACAAATACAATTTGTTTATGAAACGTGCGCGTTAATTGCGATGCCAGCGACATCCATATCAGGGCGAAAAGAGCAAGTAATGCGCCTTCAAACTGATGGCCGGCATTCATCTTAATTAAGCCGTAAACCAGTGGAAAAATTCCGCAAAAAACCAGGCTTCGTCCCAGGCTCTTGATCAGTCGTTTCCGGTTTTTATCGTTGGCAGGTTCCGGAAACCAGGAAAAGCGTAGTTCCTTCACCCGGTAATCTTCATGCAACAGGTCGTCTTCAGAATGAATGATCCCCCGTTTAATGGCCTCTTCAACTGCCAGTTGCGCGGCTTCGGGAATAAAATAAGTTCTTTGTTTCAAAATCCGGATCAGTTCTTCGTCGCTACTTCCCGGAATCAGATCATGAAAATCCTTCTGCTTCTCGCTTGCCCTCCTTTTAAATATTTGCTGTAATTTTGACAATGGAATCGATTTAAATATAAAATCATAATACACAAATTTTACATCATGTACAATTTCGAATACAAAAATCCGGTAAAAATTATTTTTGGAAAAGGCACTATTCCTTCGGTAGCCAACGAAGTTCCGAAAGGAGCTAAAATACTGATGACTTACGGAGGCGGAAGTATTAAACGCACCGGCGTTTACGACCAGGTAAAAAATGCGCTTAAAGATTGTGTACTTGTTGAATTTAGCGGCATTGAGCCAAATCCGCATTACGAAACCTGTATGAAAGCCGTTGAAGTGGTGAAAGCAGAAAACATCGATTTCCTGTTGGCAGTTGGCGGAGGTTCGGTACTCGATGCCACCAAATTTATTGCGGCCGCAGCGCTTTACGAAGGCGACGATCCGTGGGATATTCTTGCCAAAGGAGCGCAAGTAAAAGCAGCCCTGCCACTGGCAGATGTACTAACACTACCTGCTACCGGTTCGGAAATGAACGGAAATTCAGTAATTACAAAGGCCGCAACACAGGAAAAGAAAGCCTTTGGCTCGCCACTTGTAATGCCCAAATTTTCCATCCTTGATCCTGAATGTGTATTCACCCTCCCCGACAAACAGGTGGCCAATGGTGTTGTTGATGCCTTTGTGCACGTAATGGAACAATACCTCACTTTTAATGTGAATGCTCCTTTACAGGACCGTTTGGCCGAAGGAATTTTACTGACACTGGTTGAAGAAGGACCAAAAGTTCTCGCGGACAGAAAAGACTACGTAGCAGCAGCTAACTTTATGTGGAGTGCAACCATGGCACTGAATGGCTTGATTGCTGTTGGCGTTCCTCAAGACTGGGGCACCCACCTTATCGGGCACGAACTCACAGCTTTTCATGGTATCGACCACGGAAGAACACTGGCCATCGTACTACCGGGGATGATGAACCTGAAACGCGAGAACAAAAAAGATAAACTGCTTCAGTTTGGTGAACGCATTTGGGGAATTAGCGACAGAACGACAGATGAACGCATTGATGCGACGATTGCTAAAACCGTTGAATTCTTCGAATCGTTGGGGGTACCTACTACCCTGCCCGAGTATGATGTTCCGGCAAGTACCATTGATAGAATTACGCTGCGTTTTAAAGAAAGTGGCATGAAATTCGGGGAAAAAGGAGACATTGACTACCAGGGAGTTGAAGCCATTTTGAAAGACCGTCTTTAAAATAAACGAAGCGCCCTTTTTGTTACGAACGAAAGGGGCGTTTTTTTTCTTCAGCTACATAATCCTCGATCATCCGGTCGTATTCACGCATCAATTGTCTTAAAAGCAGGCTGTTCACGTCAAACTCAACATTCTCAATTCTATTTACCGGCAATATTTTAGGTGAAGTACCGGTCAGAAATACAGCATCATTTTCCTGAAGACCGGAAAGCGGCAATTCCTTTTCTTCAATCCCGATATTCAAATTACGGGCACATTCCATGGTTTTTTGTCGTGTAATTCCCACAAGTACTTTACTGGCTAATGGAGTAAGTATTTTTTCGTTGCGAACAACAAAAACGTTGCTTCGGCTACCTTCTGTAATATTTCCATTGTGATCGACCAGGAGCACTTCGTAATAATCGTGTTCTGCAATTAACCGGTTTGCTTCCGTTCGCACCTGTGTTTGAAAAACTTTGGCATTCGGATTATGGCGCTCAGCATGCAAAAGTCCGCAGCTTACACCATTCATGTAATCGTTAACCCCCGGATAGGAGTGCGCAATAAAAAAAGCCTTTAAATTTACTTTGCAGGAAATAAGAATATTGCCTTCGTTCACACCGTTCTTTTTAATCAACTCATAAAGCATTTTCAATAGTTCGCCAGCACTGAAATGCAAAGTTTTTCCTGCAATTTCAGCAGAACAGTAAAAACGCTCCAAATGATCTTCAACAAACAAAGGAATGCCATCAACTACACGAAGTACTTCGTAAACTCCTCCTTCATTTTCTGATGCAACAAACTCGCCGCAGGGTTTTAGCTTTCCGTTACGATAAAAATATTGATGGATCGGGAAAAGTGCCATTGTAAGTGATTTATGGTAAATTTATTGAAATGTTTCTAAAACCACGAGATGCCGATAGAAATTCCTGTTCCAATAACGTTTAATCCGTACAAACATCATTTTCGTTTTTTACTTAACGAGCTGGACGTGTGGAGGAAACAGCCAATGTCAGAAGGCAATGAATCATTACTGAAAATCGGGAAAAACCTTGTCGACTTTTATACCGGCAGTCTCCCGGTTGAAACATTAGTAGCGGAAACGCTCGATTATTTTAGAAAACGGCAACTGTTGAGTTACGATGCTTTTCTGGAATGGCTAAACCCGCCACACTGGAAAAAGATCGTTCTGTCCGATCAATCCGAATGGTTAATCAAACAAGGTGATGATCCGGAACGCTTCATTCACATCCATCCGGCAAAGTACTCGAAACACAGCATACGCGTTCGTGCAAGCACACTAAAAACGGTACTGGCGCTCGAAATTTTATCAGTAAGACAGCATCCTGTCGCAGCAAAAAATCTGGAAGCGGTGAATACGGCGCGTATGGACCTGCTTGGCCTTTCGCCAATCAAGTCGCTGCACAAAAGCGAATCAGGAATTTTGCGTCTTTGGGAGTTATTCCAAAATCGACTTTATACCTGAAGCGCTTCAATGACCGAGTTTTTGTAACTCCGTCCGATGGGCAACTGTTTCCCCGGAATTTCAACACTGCTTGTCGTAAAAGCCTGTATTTTCGACATAGAAACAATATACGATTTATGAATGCGCATAAATTCAGTGTCGGGCAATTTACTGGCCATGTTGGTCATGCTGTTTTTTGTAACGATCTTTTTGTTTTCGGTGTAAATCTGTACATACTCACTTAATCCTTCAAGATAGAGGATATCATTCAGATGAACTTTTAATACTTTCTTGTTTTCCTTCACATAAATAAAGGCTTCTTCACCATTACTATGGTTGTGCATCACCACCGAACCGTTGCTCATCGATTCATCGGTGCTTAATTCGTAGTATTTGTTTACGGCTTTCAGGAAACGTTCGAAAGTAATGGGTTTTAACAAATAGTCAACAACATCCAGTTCAAACCCATCGATTGCATATTGCCGATAGGCCGTTGTAAGGATGACTTTTGGGGGGTTTTTAAGTGTTTTAAGGAATTCGATACCGGTAATCTGCGGCATCTGAATATCCATAAACATGAGATCGATGGAATTATTTCGTAATTCCTGGAGAGCTTTCATTGCATCGCCACATTCAGCGACAATTTCAAAATTTTCAAGTTTTTCGATGTGGCTCCGCATCAAATCGCGCGCGAGAGGCTCATCATCGATAATGAGGCACTTAGTTTTCATGGATAACACGGTAGTTTTGTTTTCTGTTCTAGCTATTCTATTAGTAATATAAGGAAAAAAATGTTACAAATCATCATTAGTAAATCTCGAGGCTGATCTCACGAAAATTCTCATCGATGTTTTCTATCAATCGATGTTTACCACGAAACCTGTAATTCAAGCGTTTTCTGGTAATCTCTAAATCGTTATCATCGTTTATTCTGAAATCGTTATCACTCCATACCGAAAAAGAGATTAGCAGGTAATTACGCTCCGTCTTTATAAGGACTGAAATTTCGAATGAATTGTTACACGCGTAAACAATTTTTAACGATTCGTATAAAAACGGGAGCAATAAAAGCGGTGGAACAACATAGGGCTTCAGGTTACCGCTTACAACAAAATTCAGTTTTAATCGATCATCCAATGCCACACGATGGATTTCGAGGTATTCCTGCAAAAGATTTACATCAAGCTGTAAAGAGATCAAATCCTCTTTCCCTTCGAAAAGAAAGCGGTTTAGGAAGCCCGAGATCTTAACAATCATTTGGGGCGCTTTTTCGGGATGCTGATGCGCCAGCTGTTCCATCTGTTCAACCAGCGATAAAATAAGTTTTGGCTGCAACTGGTACTGATAAATCTCCAGTTCCGTTTCAACACTCGAGAGCAAAAGTTCGTCTTTTCGCTGCTCTGAACTGTACCACGACTTTCCGGCTTTGATGGCCAAAAAAACAAAAATGATGTAGTGATTGCCCAATCCGCTGATCAAAATATTCTTCAGATTGAGGTATCCGGGACTGAATGCTTTCTTTGGATCGAAGACTTTAAAAACCAACTCGTTGCTGACCACCAGCTCAATCACCGAAAAAATAACCAGAAATGCCAAACCAATTATTGTTAGCATTAAATAGTGACGTCGGAAAAAGAATGCCGGAACCAGCCAGTACGCGATCAGATAGGTATGTACAACAAAAATGGGCAATGTAATCAGGTAGTACATCAGCCATACAAAATATTCGTGCCTTCCATGTCCAAGACTCTGAATAATCACAAACGAAAATATCCAGGTCATCCAGAAAAGGATGTGCATCAGAATGTCATTCCTATCGATATGTTGTTTGTAAAATCTCAACATTATGCTTTGTTAATAGCTCAAGGTCAACTTTAAAAATATCCTCGTGGTTTTCAATACGCAAAGAATAACCTTCGGACGTATATAATATTTTTAGCCGTTTAACGAGGTTTTTAAAACCTTCGCCTTCCAGCTCATTTCCTTTTTTTTCAATAACCGATCTGGGTTTGCTGTTTTCGGTAGTCAACCGAATTTTATCATTCTCAACCCTCACATTAATTTGTATCCACGGAACTCCGGCATCTAAACTGCTGCCGTGTTTAAAACAGTTTTCAACCAAAAAGAAGAGTATCATTGGAGGAATCCGTGTGTTTTCAACTTCTCCTACCCAGTCGAAACTGACTTTCAAGCGTTTCCCATATCGTAGTTTTTCAAGTTGAATGTAATTCTCGACCAGCGAAATTTCCTGTGCTAAGTCCACAAATTCCTTTTGACTTTCGTCGATAATATAATTCAGTACGATTTTAATTCTGAAAATAACTTCCCTGGTTTTCCCGGGATTCAGCAAAGAAAGGGCATACAGGTTATTTATGGTATTGAACATGAAATGCGGATCGAACTGCGAGCCCAGAAGTTTTTTCTGGGCGGCTTTTTGTTGCTGTTCCAGATTGCTGCGTATTCGTTCGGCATAAATAAAATCCTTTATGTATTTGGCAATACAAAATACGGCTACTATAAACGACATGTCCTTGGTGTTGACCAGAATAAGCCGCAAATCGAAGTACTCTTCTCCAGTCATATTTTCAGGCGAAATGGAGGCATAGAAAATGGTTCCGGAAGCAAGCAACTTTACAGCTGAAAGTCCGAATCCTACGAGCACGAACAACAAAATAAAAATCCCGATTTTCTTTTTAATGAGAAATTCAGGGATAAGCAAAAAAATGGTTAGATAGGCGTAACCGAAAAAGAAAATGGCATTTATAAAAGTAACCAGAAGAAAGTGAAAGTACTTTCCACTATTGTTCTGACTGTACAGAATGACAGAAAACAACAGTACCGTTAACGAAAAAAACAGGAGATGCCTGGTTCCCCGGTATGCAAACGAGTTATCATACAAAAGCTTTCTCATTTTAGTGCCTCAGCGTTAACGAAACATTGTAACATATTTCATCACCCATGCAATTTAACTCATACTTTCCGGGATATAAAATTTCAAGCCGTTTTCTCACATTTGCAAGGCCAACTCCACCCTTTTTCTTTGAATTGGAGCCGCGCTGAATTTTGGGTTGACTGTTCTTAGTTCTAAATTGAAACTGTCCGTTTTGTAGCTTTATGCCGATATTTATATATGGACGATCCGGATCGGGTGAACACCCATGTTTGAAACAGTTTTCAACGAATGTGAACAAAATCATCGGAGCTATTTTCATACGCGTAACATCGCCATCTACCTTAAAATCTATACGAAGACGATCGCCATACCGCATTTTTTCCAGTTCAATGTAATTCTGAATAATTCCTATCTCGCGTTCCAGCGGTATTTCGCGTTCGTTACATTCATACAAAACCGAGCGCAGAAGATCGGATATTTTTGCAATGCCTTCCGATGTTTTTGTCTTATTCTCCAAAGATAGTGCATAGAGGTTATTCATGGTGTTAAAAAGGAAATGCGGATGCAATTGTGCTTTTAGAAGATTGAGCTCTTTCTCGAGGTTTAGTTTTTCAATCTTGTATTTTTCTTCCTGCTGCTCGTGCCACAATTTGTAAAACTTGATGACAAAAGCAATGGCCACCATAAAGTTTGTTTCCAGCAGCAGGTATATCGACGTTAAATCGAAAATCGCACCAAAGGTAAGCGGCACTCCGCTAATGATCATCAGAGAAACAGCTTCGCCAATGGTCGTAAAAAACATTAGAAGTACGATTAGAACGAAGTTTTTCAGAAGTTTCCTGCTTTTCAGATACGAAGGCAAAATACCGTAAATTGTAAGGTAAGTGGCCGACATTACAAATGGTAACATTACAGCTGTCTCAATTAGATGCTGATTGTAGTTCTTACCGTATTTGCCATAAAACAGGCCAAAAAACAAGACATAAAACGCCCAAAAAGCCACATGCAGACTGATTCGGGTTATTGTCTTTTTTGTTGTTTCAGAAATCAAAGTTTGATACACAAATCCCTAGAATTATCTTTTTGTCCGATTAAAGTTATTGAATTTACTTGCAAGTATCACCATGTTTACGAAAGGAAGTCGGTTTCTTTAATAATGTTAGCTTATTAGTTTAATTATGAAAAAATACCCCGTGTTTCACACGAGGTATTTTAAATCTCACTCTCAAAAATTCTCACTATTATAATGTTTCGGTGTTGTCAACAAAAAAAACCCCGCCCTCTGGCGGGGTCCTTTCAATTCATACATTTCTATGAAAAATTGCGCTGTTTAAATGTTTTCTACTTTGTTAGAAATTTGCCTGGTATTCTTCATTTACCAGTTCAGGGAAGTAACAGGCAATCAATCCCAGGTAATCGTCGGTTGATTTTTTACCCTGGCAGATTACGCGTTGTGAATAGTAACTTACCCTGTTTAATTTCATATTCATTTCTTCTTCAGGAATTTCCTGGAAACGTTTTTCAATTTTCTTTACTCCAAAAACTCCGTTCTGACAGTTGTACTGAACTTCGAAATCGTCGTTGCGTACAATGAAAGTTTTGCATTTTTTCTCGTCCACCACTGCTATTTTAACTCCGTTGGTTGCATTTTCATACCTCAAATCGTAAGTTTCAAGAACCTGGTTGTCGAACACGATAGGTGCTTCAGAGTGCGTAATAGTGTATTGTCCTAATTCACTCAATGAATTTCCACTCATTGATTGTCCGTCTTTAATTTTTGCATTGGCAACTACACTAAGAAGAATGACACAAATTGCTAAAAGAACTGATCTTGTTTTCATGATTTACTGTTTTAATTGTTTATTGTTTTCGTAATCAAATATAGATAAGACTTTGATGCAGCGCCACTTAATTCAGCAAGCAACATACGAACATCTGCGAACGGTAATTTTATTCTACGAATTTGATTCACTGGTTTTGCACCACAAACACCCTAATAAAAGAGTATTTAGTAGCTTTTTGAAGATCGAAATACCCATTTTGCAGAGCGAAAGGCTATTTTGGCGTAGATACACCCATTTTTACCGACCAGCATTAAATATTGCGAAAAGCATTTCAAAGTTCTGCATTTATCTGTTTTCTTTGTATATATCATGGAAATTGCATCGATCAGTCAGATAAAAAAGGAACTGCAAAATTTGCCACCTGAGGAGCTCAATGAGATCATTCTTCGACTGGCCAAGTACAAAAAAGAAAATAAGGAGCTGCTCAGCTACCTGCTTTTCGATGCATGGAACGAAAATGAATACATACGTCAAGCAAAAGAAGAAATCGACCTGGAATTTCGGAGTTTAAACCGAAGCAGTTTTTACCTCGCCAAGAAAACCATTCGAAAAGTGCTGCGCACTACCAAGAAATACATTCGTTTTTCAGGGAAGAAAGAAACAGAAATTGAACTTTTATTGTATTTCTGTAAAAAGCTAAAAAATTCAAAATTAAATTATAAATCAAGCCGCGTAATTTTTAACTTGTACATTAACCAGGTAAAACGTATTGAAAAGGTTATTTCCATGATGCATGAAGATCTGCAATACGATTACCGCGAAGCGCTGGAAGCACTTTAAGCGCCAAAACTTTTAACTAAACCCGGTGTTGCACTATATATAACATTCAAACATGACTGCTATTTTCTGGTTTCGAAGGGATTTGCGTTTAGAAGACAACACAGCTTTCATTCAAGCGCTTAAGCAATACGATCGGGTTATTCCACTCTTTATTTTCGACACCAACATTCTGGATGAATTACCGGCTGACGACGCTCGCGTTTCATTTATCTACCAGCAACTGGAGTCGCTTCACCTGCAATTAAAAGCTAAAGGTTCGGGTTTGATAGTTCGCAATGGCAAACCTGTTCATGTTTGGCGCCAACTGTTAAAAGAACTCCAACCACAAGCTGTATTTTATAATAAAGATTATGAGCCGTATGCCCTGAAACGAGAGAAAAAAATAAATGAGTTGCTGCAACAAAATCACGTGTCCGTACAAAATTTCAAAGACCAGGTAATTTTCGAAGAAGATGAAATAGTAAAAGCCGACGGCAGCAATTACACTGTTTTCACGCCTTACAAAAACAAATGGCTCGATAAATTCAAGGAAACAGGTTTGCCGCCTGTACAGGAAACACAATGGAAACACCTGGCTAAACTCGATGAACAGTTTCCCGAGCTTGAATCTTTCGGCTTTAAGGCATCTTCGATAAAAGTGCGAGGTTACGATCTTTCAAATCTTGAAAATTACAACAAGGTCCGTAATCTCCCCGGAAAAGACGAAACCAGTTATTTAAGTGTTCATCTGCGTTTTGGTACCGTAAGTATTCGCGAAATTGTTAGAAAAGTATACGAGAAATACCCTGTCTTTTTAAGTGAATTGATCTGGCGCGAGTTCTTTATGCAGATACTTTATCGCTATCCTCGTGTTGTTCACGAAAATTTTAAGCTCAAATACAATGGTATTCAGTGGCGAAACAATGAAATGGAGTACGAACGCTGGTGCCGTGGCGAAACAGGTTACCCGATGGTGGATGCCGGCATGCGGCAACTCAACCTTACCGGATATATGCACAACCGTGTGCGAATGATAACCGCAAGTTTTCTCTGCAAACACCTGCTCATCGACTGGCGCTGGGGAGAAGCTTATTTTGCAAAGAAATTACTCGATTTTGAATTAGCGTCGAACAACGGGAACTGGCAATGGGCTGCTGGAACCGGTTGCGATGCAGCTCCATACTTCCGGGTATTTAATCCGGCTGAACAGCAAAAAAAGTTCGACAAGGATCTGAGCTACATCAAAAAGTGGATCCCCGAATTGGACAGCTTTAGCTACCCTCCCCCGATGATCGACCACAAGTACGCCCGCGAACGTGCATTGAGGACCTACAAAAAAGGGATAATTGAAACTGACTAGCGTGATATTTTCAAAATATTTAAATTAGTTGGATCAAATGAACTACCATGCCACAAACCTGTAAAAACTGCGATAACGAATTTGACGGACAATTTTGTAACAATTGTGGCCAGAATGCCAGTCTTCACAAAATCAACCTGAAATACCTTTGGTTTGATTTAACACAGGGATTGCTCAATTTCGATACCGGATTCTTTTACACCGTTAAGCAACTACTCTCCCGCCCGGGGCATACCGCCCGTGAATTTATCGAGGGTAAACGAGTGGCTCATTTTCGACCAGTTTCGTTCCTGATAGTAATTACCACAATCGAAGCGTTGCTTTTTCATTTCACCGGCTTTAAAAATGAGGTAGCAACTTTTGATCCGAATTCTGAATTTGCGACTCAACTGGAGGCTATGAGCGAGTGGATGGATCAACATCAGTCGATCATTATATTAGCTTCCCTGCCATTTTATGCTTTTTGGACCCGGCTGTTCTTTAGGCGTCAGAACTATAATTACGCCGAGCTGCTCATTCTGAATATCTTTGTTGCTGCCCAGCGAATTGTTGTCGGATTTCTTATTTTCCCGGTATTTTATATTTTAAATCTGGAATACAACTTTTACACTGACAGCACAGTTATCATTAGTTTTGTTTTAATTGCCTGGATTTATGCACAATTTTTCAAACAAGTACGCAGAATTAAATCCATAACGCTGGCATTGCTAACCAACTTTTTGTCATTTATAAGCTTTTATATTTTTGTAGTTTTAATAATGTTCCTTGGAATTTTAGTACTTAAATAGGTCAACAAAAAAGCTAACAATACAACTGAAAATGCCATTTTGGAGCTATCGCTTCCGCAGATAGGTATCCTGAACCATCTCACCCAAAAACACTTCTGATTTTACCAGAGAAAACCTCATACGATTGGAAAGTTCTCCGAACAAGGGAATTCCACCACCCAACAAAACGGGAATTCTGGTAATGATCATTTCATCAATCAGGTCTTTTTTTAAAAATACCTGAATGGTTGATCCGCCATCAACATACAATTGCGAATAGCCCTGGCTATGAATCTCTGAAAGAATCTTCGCGACCGGGCCGGCTACCAAACCAACTTTGCCTTCCAACTCCTGAGGTACGGTCTTTAACTTGCTACTCCAAACAAAAACGGGTTTTTCATAAGGCCAGGGAATTCCAAAACTCAGCACTTTTTCATAAGTCTTTCGTCCCATTAATAAAGCATCAGTGCGCTCCATAAAAGTGCGATAACCCATGTCAATCTGATCTGGAATAGGAATATCATTTAACCAATCAATTCCCCGTTACTGTCGGCAATATAACCGTCGAGGCTGCAGGCTAAAAAAGCGCGGTTAGTCATCACTCTTATTTCATCAGTTCGCGTAATTTTTCTTCCTGCTCAGCTCCCCAGTAACCACAATCCAAACGAATAAATACTGATGTATATGGAATTGTCAGGTTGGTTTTCAATACCAGAACATTGAATAACTTGGCAGCACCGTCAATATCAGCTATAAGCTCTTCGTGCAAGACTTTTGTTGTGTTCCTGCCCTGTATCAGCTTGTACAAATTATCGCGATAAGCTTCAATTCCCGCTGTCTCTCCCTCCGGCACATAATCAAGTTCTTTATCCAGGTATATTTCAGGAAATACGTGAGAAGCCTTTTCAACAGCGTCCAAAACTTCTTTTACTACCTCCAACTGATCTTCTCCTGTTACCAGTGTTTTAATTGCTGGTTTGCTTTGAAGCGGATAAGCGGCATCAACTACCAAAATCCAGTTTCGATGTCCGAGTAAAGGCAGTTGTTCCTTTAGTTCCTCTCTCCAGTTATTTTGTGAAAAGCTTGTTGATGTCATAAAGAGTACACTTATAAATGCAATTACGAATTTATTCATGATATAAAATATTAACAAACCCCTTTTTTCAAAATTATCAAAAGCTGACGAATGTACAAGCTTCGAGATTTGAATCAAGTCATAAAAAAACCCTGCATTGCTGCAGGGTCTTTATTAATTATATTTCAAGTGCTATTTTACAAACATTTTTTAGAACTCCCACTACCATTGACATTTCCGGTAACTTCCCAGGTATTGCCCGATTTCAGCAAATCATCAACACAGGTAATTTTCCTGGTTTTCTGAATTTCATTTATCTGGGCTTCCATTTCCACGTCGTAAACCGGAGCAGGTACTGCACGAATCACACCAAAGGCAACAGGGAAATCCGGCAATTTCATATTGATGAGTGCCAGGTGCAAAGTCGGATCCTCTTCCATGGCATCATGAACAAGAATATCATCCAATGTAACGCCGTTTTCGCCAATAACCACAACTCTGAGTTTACCTTTATCGAAAATCAGTCCTTTTTCGTTTTCGGCACCAAACAACATTGGCTTTCCATGTTCCAGTATCAGCTGACGATCGGCACGGTGATTCGGGTCAGTAATTTCTGAGTGTATTCCATTGTTAAAGATCACACAGTTCTGCAGTACTTCTACCACCGAAGTTCCTTTGTGCTTTTCAGCTTCCTTTAAAACAGACTGGCTGAGCTTCAGGTTACCGTCAATTGAACGGGCAAAGAACGAACCACGTGCACCAATTACAAGCTGCCCGGGAACGAAAGGATCTTCCACTGTTCCGAATGGCGATGTTTTACTTACAAAACCTCGGTCGGAAGTTGGTGAATACTGTCCTTTGGTAAGCCCGTAAATCCGGTTGTTAAACACGATCATGTTCAGATCGATGTTACGGCGAATAACATGTATAAAATGGTTTCCGCCAATAGCCATTGAATCGCCGTCGCCACTCATCACCCAAACACTCAGTTCGGGATTGGCAGCTTTCACACCCGATGCAATGGCCGCTGCACGACCGTGGATGGTATGAAAACCAAAAGTATTCATATAATACGGAAAACGCGACGAACAACCGATACCTGAAATAACGGCAAATTGCTCTTTCGGAATTCCCATTTCGGCCATTGTACGTTGCACGGCATTTAAAATGGCAAAGTCGCCACAACCGGCACACCAGCGTACTTCGTTGTCGCTCTTAAAATCTTTTATTGTGTAATTTAATTCAGTCATTGTTTAGTCCTCCAGCAATTTGTTGATACTCTCTTTCAACTCGCTAACCGTAAATGGCAATCCTTTTACCTTGTTTGCCTGATGATAGGTGAACTGTGGCAATTGATCGCGCAGATAAGCGGCAAACTGTCCAAGGTTCAATTCACAAACTATGATCTTTTTGAACTTGCTGAAGATCTCTGCTGTATTTTTTGGAAGTGGCTTGATATAATTGAATTGTACCAGGCTTACATCTTTTCCTTCCATACGCAGCTGGCGCACCGAACTGATCAGGTGACCGTAGGTTCCACCCCAGCCAACAACTAAAACTTCTCCACCATCGTCATCACCGCAGATTTCAAGTTCTGGTATCATATCAGCTACCCGCTGCACTTTGTTCTCGCGGATCTCGGAATTTACCTGGTGGTTTTCAGGATCGTGACTAACGGTTCCCGATACATTCTTCTCCAGGCCACCGATCCGATGCTCAAATCCCTTCATTCCCGGGTAAGCCCATTCGCGTGCCAAAGTTTCTTCATCGCGGCGATAAGCCTGGAATACTTCGGCATCTTTTGCAATTCGTGGTGTTATGGAAGGAAGCTCAGCCATTGACGGAATTTTCCATGGTTCGCTGCCGTTTCCGAGGAAACCATCGGTTAACAACAATACCGGAACCATGCGTTCGAGCGCAATTTTCGATGCCATGTAAGCATAGTAGAAACAATCAGAAGGTGTACTGGCAGCCAGCACAACAACCGGGCTCTCACCATTTCTTCCATACAGTGCCTGCATCAAATCAGATTGTTCGGTTTTAGTCGGTAATCCGGTTGATGGACCCCCGCGCTGAACGTTGACAATAACCAGCGGCAGTTCAGCCATAACAGCCAAACCAATGGCTTCTGACTTTAATGCCAAACCGGGGCCTGATGTTGTTGTAACAGCGAGACTTCCTGTGAAAGCAGCACCAATTGCAGAAGCAATACCGGCAATTTCGTCTTCAGCCTGAAAAGTTTTCACACCTAAATCTTTACGTTGCGAAAGTGCTGAAAGAATATCTGTAGCCGGAGTGATCGGATACGATCCGAGGAAAAGCTGCAGACCTGATTTTTCGGCTGCGGCTAAAAGTCCCCAGGCAGTAGCCTGATTTCCGTTAATATTCCGGTAGGTTCCGTTTTCAATTTCAGCAGGATGCACCAGATAACTTGGTGTCATGTGCTGCATATTCATTCCGTAGTTGTAACCATCTCGCAACACTTTAATGTTGGAATCGACAACTACCGGTTTCTTTTTGAATTTGTTTTGAATAAACTCCTCGATATATTCCAGCGGACGGTTAAACATCCAGCAAACCAATCCGAGGGCAAACATATTTTTACTTCGGAGTACACTTTTATTGTCGAGCCCAAATTCCTTTAATCCTTCCTGTGTAAGACTGGAGATTGGAACTGCAATCTTAGTATAATCCAGCATGTTAAGTTCTGCAAAAGGATCATCGGTTGCAAAGTTGGCCTTCCTCAGATTCTTTTCTGTAAAAGAATCCGAATCGTAAATAATGGTACCGCCCGGACTCATAAAACGGGCATTAGCTTTTATTGCGGCCGGATTCATGGCAATCAGTACATGCGCATTATCACCCGGTGTGTTAATCTGTTTGTGTCCGAATTGTACCTGGAAACCGGAAACACCACCAACTGTTCCCTGGGGCGCACGAATTTCGGACGGATAATCAGGAAAAGTGGAGATATCGTTTCCCAGTAGCGCCGTAGCATCTGAAAACAAAGTTCCCGTCAGCTGCATTCCGTCACCCGAGTCACCGGAGAACCGAATCGCAACCTCCTCAAGTTCTATTACCTTAGTATCTTTCATACGATTAAAATTGTTTATTTTCAACAGCATCGCCTGAAACTCATCCCAACTGTTGAAAAATTGTCAGTTCATATCAGTTTTAAGCATCCGATTTCTGTTTAATTAAACCGGATCATTCATCTCGAATTCCAACATCCCGGTACGCTTTCTTTCTGTTTTTCTATTCCGTAAAGAATATTCAAATCATAAAAAAAACGACTCTAAAATTAATAATTCATAATTTCAGAACCGATTTCGCTGATGGTTGATGTCTACTTACAAGACAAATGTAAGCATTATTTAATAAGTATATTAATGACTTATATGATAGTTTTTGGGATTTTATATTTTTGTATCCTATTTAAATTCAATACAGATAATGGCACTAATAAGGACACTAAAAGGGAAAACGCCGAAGATTGGGAAGGACTGTTTTTTGGCTGAAACAGCTACGTTGATCGGTGATGTTGAAATAGGTGATAACTGTAGTATCTGGTACAGTGCAGTGCTGCGCGGAGATGTTCATTATATAAAGATTGGTAACAATACAAATGTACAGGATAACGCAACCATTCATGCCACTTATCAGAAGTCGCCAACTAACATTGGTAATAACGTAACCATTGCACACGGCGCCATTATTCACGGTTGTACTTTGCAGGACAATGTAATGATTGGAATGAATGCAGTGGTACTCGACAATGCTGTTGTTGAAAGCAACTCGATTGTTGCTGCCGGATCGGTGGTTACAAAAGGTACGATTGTGGAATCGGGAAGTGTGTATGCAGGAATTCCTGCTAAGAAGGTAAAAGATATCAGCCCGGAACTGCTGCATGGCGAAGTCAACCGAATTGCCAACGCCTACCACATTTATGCTGGCTGGTATAAAGAATAAGCCGGAATCCCTGAAGGAATCCCGGCTTATCTGAAATTTATTTTGTTCTGATTTTATGTCCTTTCAATCCGTAGTAGAGGATGTAAAGAAATCCCGGAACTACGATCCAATAAGCATCCTGCGCACCAACTGCATCTTTTACAAAACCATATAATGTTGGGAACACTGCTCCACCTACAATGGCAATTACCATTAGCGACGATCCTGTTTTTGTAAATTTACCCAAATCGGTCATGGCAAGTGGCCAAAGTGCCGGCCACATCAGCGAACATCCCAATGCCATAAATACAATAAAGAAGATAGAAATATTTTCAGGCATGAGCACAACCATCAGCGAACCAAAAATGGCAATGATTGAAACGATTTTGAGTGCCTGCGACTGGCTCAAATATTTTGGGATAAACAGAATACCTCCAATGTACCCCAGCACCATTCCTACCGGAGCAATCCAGGCATAAGCTTCTGGATTTGGCAAGCCAATACTTTCGGCATAATCGATCAGCGTTCCAAGCGAAATGGTTTCAACCCCCACATAAATGAACAGGGCAAGTACGCCTAACAGCAAGTGCGGAAATTGCCAGATTGACGTCTTTCCAACGGCGTACGGACAATCTTCAGCAGCTTCGTCATCTTCTCCTGCTGCTTTAACTTCAGGTAGCGGCGCCAAAAGTGCCAGAACACCCAACACCAGAAATACACCAATTATTATAGCAAATGGCAGGTAAATATCGGTAAGTACAACTTCATCAACACTTTTGCTGATAACAAGCGCCAGGAACAGCGGAGCAATCGGCCAGGCCAGTTTATTGGCGATACCCATAAAACTCATTCGCTTGGCGGCACTCTCAATCGGCCCCATAATAGTAATGTATGGATTTACTGATGCCTGCAGAAAAGCATTTCCTGCCCCACTAATAAACGAGGCTACCAGAAACAACATCAGGCTTTCGTTCTTTGCTGACGGGATAAAAAGCGCAAAGCCAACAGCAAACAACAGAAACGATGCAGCCATAGTACGTTTGTACCCAATTTTTGAAATAAGCAGTGAAGCCGGATAACCAAAAATCAAAAATGCCGAAAAGGTTGCTGCCAGAACCAGGTACGATTCACCTGAAGAAATTTCAAGTGCATTATTCAGTAATGGCACCAGGTAACTGTTAATACCGAGCGCAAAGCCAATGGCAAAAAACATGACTCCGATAATGACCAGAGGCCATAAATAGCGCGCTGCATTGTTGGATGAATTTGTCTTCATTCGTTGTAAATTATTATTATTAAATTAGTTAATCGGTATTTTCATAGAAAAAAGCCTGGCAAAACCACGTCATTTTCTCGTTTTAATACTTTAAAAATTATACCATTGCGAAGATAATCGTTTCGATTTATTTTCAAATAACCAGCCATTCTTTTTAATTTTTTTAATTTCTTTTAAGTCTTTTGTTTTTTTTCCTGAATTAATTTTTATTTCTTCGCAATAGCTTTAAAAGAGAATTAAAGAACGTTACTTTCCTCACCAAATGCTGCTGTCATTTAAATTGATATGTACTTTTGTCGGGAATACTAAATAGTGAAAATAAAATGAAACCTACACTTCTAATTTTAGCAGCCGGAATGGGCAGCCGCTTCGGCGGATTAAAGCAAGTTGAACCGGTTGGGCCAAACGGCGAAGCAATAATCGACTATACCATTTTTGATGCCATTCGCGCAGGCTTTGGCAAAGTAGTTTTTATTATTCGGGAAAGTTTTGCCGATGCGTTCCGCGAGAAATTCGATGCCAAACTAAAGGGGAAAATCGACGTGGAATACGTGTACCAGGAACTGGATAATCTGCCCGAAGGTTTTACCTTGCCCGAAGGCCGCGAAAAACCCTGGGGAACTGCCCATGCTATCCTGGTTGCAAAAGATGTTATTCATGAACCTTTCTGTGCACTTAATGCCGACGACTTTTATGGCCGCGAAGCCTACAGTGTGATGGCTAATTTCCTGAGTACCACAAAAAGCGAGTCGGAATATTCGATGGTAGGTTATCAACTCAAAAATACACTTTCCGAATTTGGTTCGGTTTCGCGTGGTGTTTGTTCGGTTGACGCTGCCAACAACCTGGAAAAGATTGTTGAAACAACCAAAATCGTAAAAAAGGGCAACAGTGTAGTTTCAATCGAAGAAGACGGAAGCGAACACCCGATGACCGGAAACGAAAGTGTTTCGATGAACCTTTGGGGATTTATGCCTTCGATATTTCAAACGCTGGAACAAAAATTCATCGAGTTTCTGAAAGCTGATATTGATAAACCAAAATCGGAAATGTATATCCCGTCGGTTGTTTTCGAAATGATCGGTGAAAAACTGGCGACAGTAAAAGTGCTGGAAGCGAATTCGCCGTGGTTCGGGGTAACCTACAAAGAAGACAAACCTTATGTTGTGGAAAAACTTCGGAAACTGATCGATGCCGGCGAATACCCTGAAAAACTGTGGGACTAAACGCACTTATTATTAATTACTAAACTATTCTACAAACATTTATGACGACACACTTAACAGAAATTGCAGCAAACTTTCAGCTTGAAGGACAAATAACAGAAGTAGCTCCTCTCGGCGAAGGTTTTATTAACGATACTTACATTATTAAAACTGCGGGCAACTCGCCCCGATACATTCTTCAGCGTAAAAACAAGAACATCTTCTCTCCTATTCCGGATATGATGGATAATATCCAGAAGGTGTGTCTCCATATTAAAGAAAAGGTTGAAGCTGCAGGCGGCGATCCGCTGCGTGAAGCAATGACCATTATTCCGGCAAACGACGGAAAACTGTATTTTGTGGATGAAGAAGAAGAATTCTGGGCGGTTTGCCTGTTTATTGAAGACACCATTGCTTATGCAGCTGCCGAAACTCCTGAATTAGCATATTCGGGTGGAAAAGGTATCGGTCGTTTCCAGTCGCTGGTGGCCGATTTAGATGAAACGCTGGTAAATATCCTGCCCGGATTTCATGATATCCGTTACCGTTTTAAACAGTGGGACGAAGTGTTGGCAAAAGATCCTGTTGGCCGCAAAGCAAGTGTTGCAACAGAAATTGCCTGGATTGAAGAAAGAAGACAGGAAATGCTCGATTTCTGGAAGTTGGTGGAAGATGGAAGCATTCCAACCCGAATCAGCCATAACGACACCAAAATCAACAATATACTATTCGACCAAAAAGGTGATGTGCTTTGCGTGATTGACCTGGATACCGTGCTTAGCAGCACCGTTCTGAACGACTTTGGCGATGCCATGCGTTTCTACACCAACACCGGGCTCGAAGACGACGAGAACCTCGACAATGTTTCGATGGATCTTGAAATCTACAAAGCTTTTGCAAAAGGTTATTTAGAGGAAACCAGCCATTTCTTAACGCCGCTGGAGAAAGATTACCTGGCATTTTCGGCAAAATACATTACCTACGAGCAGGTGCTTCGCTTTTTAATGGATTATATTGACGGGGACAATTACTACAAAGTAAAATCGCCGGAACACAATTTGGTTCGTACTCGCGCACAATATAAATTGCTGCAAAGCATGGAAGAACAGTATGCAGCCATGCAAAATGCGATTAAAGAATTAAGTTAATAGTTTGAAGCAATTCATATTTCGGCGGGTGACTTTAGGTGAAAACAAAGAGTCACCCGTTGATTTTTCATGCGGTTTAGTCCGCTGATTCATTATTGAAGGCTGAATATTGAAAAAACAACTTAAAACGAAACGGTTTTTGCCTCAACAGGCCGCCCCATAAAAAGGCTGGCTTTGTTGTTAAAGTTTTCAGCTGATTCGGTGGTGTCAAAAACCACCTGTCCCGATTTCGACAGTCGTGTTTCAATTTCGGGATGACGCTGCAGGTAATCCACCAGTTTCTCGGCAACAATGTGCCCCTGTTTCAAAATACTGATATGATCGGGAACGTATTTTTTGATCACCTGTTCGAGCAATGGATAATGCGTACAACCTAAGATCAACGTATCGAGGTCTTTATCTTTTGCCAGGATATTTTCAATGTTCTTACGAACGAAATAGTCGGCGCCCTCGCTTTCAATCTCGTTGTTTTCAACTATCGGCACCCACATCGGACAAGCTTCCTGCACCGTAGATTTCACACTGCCTTCCGACCACTTTTCCAACTCAATCGGATACGATTCGGAAACAACAGTCCCCGCGGTACCCAACACCCCCACATGGCCGTTTTTAGTTATTTCGGCCACCTTTTCAACACTTGGCCGGATAACTCCAAGCACCCGGTTCCGGGGCGCAAGAGTTGGCAAATCGAGCATCTGGATATTTCGCAATGCTTTGGCTGAAGCGGTATTACAAGCTATAATAATCAGAGGACAGCCCTGCTCGAAAAGGTATTTAACCGCTTGCAAAGTATAACGGTAAACCACATCGAACGAACGTGTTCCATATGGCGTCCGGGCATTGTCGCCAAGATAAAGAAAGTCGTATTTCGGCAAGGTCTTTTCGAGTTCCTTTAAAATAGTAAGACCACCATAACCTGAATCGAAAACACCGATTGGTGCGTAAGTTTTTTCTGACATATTGAGGATATCAAAAGTTGAAAAAGTGTTCGCTTCTAATTAATTCATCCTTTTTCTTACTTCAATCAACTTTATTAACGTTGAACTGCCAGTTCGTAAGCGTCGTCGTAAAATTTACCCAGGTTCGACCAGTCGAAATGCATCGATGCTTCTTCGCACTTGTAGCGCAAGGCAATCCTGTCGCGGCGCGATTTCTGAACAAAATCGAACAGGATATTGGCCAGTTCTTCGGCACCACGGTGGAAATTACCGTCGGTACGGTCGATAATAAACATACCTTTTTCTTCGTGATCCTTAACATTATTCACCACATAATCGCCAAAACCTGCCAGGTTACTGGTAACCGATGGTATTCCACTTGCAAGGCACTCGAGCGGTGTGTAACCCCAAGGTTCGTACAAGCTCGGAAAAATACCCAGGTGGCATCCCCTTACAAACTGCGTGTAATCCATTTTGAACAAAGGATTCGAAGTAGATATAAAATCCGGATGGTATACAATTTTAACCTTATCGTGCCGGTTGTTCACCAGGTTCGAGGTACGCAGGAAATTTAGTATTTCGTCCTTGGCATCATCCACCAAAGTGTGGGTAACAACCTTTGGTAAATTGTGCGATTTCCAACTTTGAACATTTCGTCGGAGTTTCAGTTTCAGGTAGTCATCCACCATGGCACTCAGGTCAGGAAATTCGTAGGCACCGCTGGCTGTTGTAATTCGTGTATATAGTCTTTGTCCCAACTGTTCCTTTATTTCGTCAACCACGCGGTGAACGTCTTCTATCATCGCCTTCGACTGTAACACATCGGGATTAAAGGTGTAAAACGGCCGCTTGGTAATAAAGAACGAAACCACGGTCATGTCGGTGCCGGCTTGCTGCATTTTCCAGTTTAGCCGGGCCAGAGCTTCCAGTGTCAGGTCGTAGCCTTTATTCTGGTATTCGTAGCGCCCCGACGTAAAAAAGTAAAGTGTTTTATTCAGATCGAAAGGATAGCTCTGAAAGAAATGCCCCATCACAAATTCATGGATCTGGTTCTTCACCTGCACGTGCTGGTTCTGTATTTCATGTATCGCCTCGAAGCGCTGAATGTTCAATCCATTCGGGAGAATTCTGTCGGGAGTTCGGCCAAGCAAATGCGTACATTCTTTGGCAGTAACTTCACTTACCGTGGTAAAAACATGTGCTCCGTGTGCCGAGGCCCGTTCAATTTCGGCAATAGGTTTTACATTAAACTTGATAGCTTCCTGTTCCCAGTTGTAAAACGGCAGGTGGTGGTAAAACTCATGATCATTCATAGCCAGGTAGCGGCCAAGCAAGGTGGCATGCGTAGTAAAAACGGTTTTAATATTCAGGTTCGACTTTCTGATTCCGGGTATTGGTATTCCGGCCATCCATTCGTGGAAATGTGCGATCACATTACTTTCGCAATAGTTGTTGGCACACAGAAAATGAAAGAATTCTTTTACCTGGAAACCAAACGCAGCAACCTTATCCAGCAACTCATCGCCGTTAGGTATAGAAATGTGATAATCCTGGTAAAGCATGTGCTTTATTTCGTCGAGCTTATCGTAAACCGAATACGGGTTGAACAAAACAACATTGGGCCGGCCTGAAACGATCCACTTTCCGTAGTGCACATCGAAACCGCGCGACTGCATTTCAAGAACAGCCTTGCCGATGGGTGTTGAATAATCCGTTGCCGGGTCGAAATGTGCTGCCGCCTGGTCTTCGAAATAAGGCCCAACCAGAAAATAATTACCAACTCCCCATTTATCGATCACCGATGGAACTTTCGAACGTATGACCGTATATATTCCGCCAACCTGATTACATACTTCCCATGCAATCTCGAATAATTTCGTACTCCGTACAGTTGCCCGGCTTGTCCCCTCTTTTTTCTTTTCGGCGGTGCTCATCTTCTTTGATTCATTAAAGTTAGTTGACACTAAATATAAGTTTAATCTCTTTTCCCACCAACACCAGCCAATAAAAAAGCCACCTGTCGTAAAACAAGTGGTATTTTATTAAAATTCGTTTATTTTTTAGGCAATGAATACTTCTTAAAAACGATTCTTGCATTTATTCGAAAAGCCTCACGCGTTATTTTGAAATTCATTCTTTAACAGGATAATGGTCGGCATCGGCATAAATCAGCTTCCATTCTCCCTCACGTTTTTCCCACACAAAAGTATTGGGGCCGGTAGCACGGGTGATGGTACCGTCTTTGGCAACAATCGAGTCAGTAAAAATGAAAGAAGAAACCGCATACTGATCTCCGAGCGGAATAATTTTCAAGTCTGTCCAATCGGAATGAAAGGCTGCCAATGATTCCATGAATGCAAATGAGCCGGCTTTTACCTGCTCGTAGTTCGTATAATTTCGATCAGCCAGCATGGTAAATTCGGGCCATAATAAATCGATTATTGCCTGTGCATTCATGGCTGTATCAGCCGCATGAAAATCATAAACACGGCTTTTAACCTGGTCAATGACCACCGCTGTATCAGTTTCCTTACTATTTGTCAGCTGAACACAGCTTGAAATCAAAAACACTAATCCGGTTAAAAATGTAAAAGGTAATTGAAGCTTCATGGTATGTAAAATAAGGATTTTGGTTTAAACGCAAGCAATTGTTGTTTGTTCGTCTTTCATTTCAAAACCTTTTATCAAACGATTTTCCGTTAAACGTATACACTCCACCTTCTGCCATTCCAAAAAGAAAATATTTGGTTGGATCTTCGCCGCTCTTACGCAAATGTATCGCGTAACATAAAAGATTTAACTGCTTGGGAAAGGATTTGCATTGCAGCCGAACAAAAGAATAAATTTAATTCGGATAGCAATAACCATTAGAGATTTACTCCACAAAAATAAGCCCAGGATGGTTTCCGGTGATGCTTCGCCCGCCGTTTGGTGTAACCACAAAGGTGTTTTCAATTCCAACCATTCCAACTCCGGCAATTCCCTTTTTAGGTTCAACTGCAAAAACCATATTTTCCTGCAAGGGCAGTTTGAAACCTTTTGCAATTACCGGCAATTCATCAACAGTTAATCCAATACCGTGCCCCAGGAATTTCACCTGTCGGCTTCCAAAACCCATAAAATTTCTTTGAAAATCAGGACTTAGGCTGTCCATAATCGTTTCGTAAATCACCTCCGGAGAATTGCCTGGCTTGAGTAAATCGACCACGCTATTTTGAATCTCAACACATTGCTTTTGAATTTCCTGAACTTCTGCTGGAAGCGGGGTACCAAACATGTATGTCATTGTTTTGTCGGAATGATAGCCATTTACGCCCAATCCCATATCTACAAATACCAGGTCGCCCTTTTTCAAAAGCCGCTCGCGACTTCCCAGACTTGGAACGGCAGCTGATAAACCACGGTTTCCACCCGGTCCATCGAAGTTGGTCGACATAAGTGAACTTTCGCCAAAGCCGAGCTGTGCAACAACAATATCGGTATCGTGCATGGCAAAACGTGCCGTTCCCTGGTGGCCTTCCTTCACCATCAACTCAAACAACTCGGCTGCCAGATCGGCTTCGCTCATTCCTTCGCGCAATAAACCCGGCACTTTTTCTTCGAGAATACTGCGGTGAATTTCTCCGGCCTCTTCCATAAATTTCAACTCCCAATTTGATTTCACCGATCGTGTCATGGCTAGCTGAAAGTCGAGCGATTGGTAGTTTTTAAAAGGAAAATGTTTCTGAACGCGGCTTAGCATTGCCAGAGGTACAAACTCAACCTCCAGGTACACTTCATCCGGCACCGAAGAATAAGTCACAGCGGCATCGCGATAGCTGTTCATCGGCCTCAGGTTGGCGAATTCAGATTCAGCGATTGCCCGGTCGTAACTTCTGCGTACCCAGAAAACCGAACTTCTGTCGCGTTCTATTATCAACATACCTTCAGAGTAGGTTCCCGTAAAATAAAACAGGTTGATCTTACTGAAAATCATGGCCATTTTCCAATCCGGATGTTGCTCATCCATAATTCCACAGAAAACCGTCATTCTTTGGTTTAACTCGGAGGCAGGAGTCTTGATATTCATACTACTATATTTGCCTGCAAAAGTAAAGCATTAATGCGATCTTTAGTTTTTAGCTGCGTGCAAAGAACAGGCAAATGTTGTGGCTTAATACTGTGCTAACACAACTTTAGAGGAAACATTCAACTTTTCTATATGAAACCCTGGCTCAAGTCTATCACGCCTTTTTTATTCAATCCCTATTTTTAAGACCGGGGATAGTCAAGCCACAGACAATGTAAAATATGGATCCGAGTCTGTTGAAACACGTTCGGATCGGATCCGTGCTAGCACAAAAAAAGCCGCTCTGCAAACAGAACGGCTTTCGATATCTTAAAGAAACAGTGTGATTACTGCCCCAGTTTTTCAAGAATGGCGTTGTACTTGTCCATATCTTTCATACGGTAGTACAGGTTTTTCAACGACTCAAGCGTATTAATATCTTCAGAATTCAGCTCAAGGCATTTTTCCATGTAAGGCAATGATTTTTCGAACCACTGATCAGCTTTTTTCAGTTCTGCTTCGTATTTCTCGTTTTCGTTTGCAGGAACCTCTCTGGCCACATCTATTTGCTTCACACCTTTGTTGTAATACAAAGCGCCAAGGTTGTAGTAGGCATTAAAGAAAGTCGGATCAACTTCCATGGCTTTTTCGTAGCATTTAATTGCATTTTCTTCATCGCCAAAACGCTCGTATAAAGTACCCTGTGCAAAGTGATAAGTAACGTTATTTGGATCCTGCTTGATTGCCATGTCCAAATATTTCATCGCTTCCTTAGTCTGATTGGTTTTAAGGTACAAGTCGATCATGCTGGTCAGAATATTATTATCGTCCGGATATTTTTCAAATCCTTCCTGAGCCACTTTCAAGGCACTTGTAGTGTCATTCATCTGCAGGTAAGAATCCGACATCATTCGGTAACAGCTTTCTGCATTATAACCATGTTTTGCAGCTTCCCCGTAATACTCAATAGCTTTGGTATACTTCTTCGCATTGTATGCAGCCAAACCGGTGTTGAAAATAATTACAGTATCAACAGCATCAGGATTATCAGCTTTTACTATGTCGATGTTCTGAATATCAAGAATCTGCTCGAAAGATCTCAGTGCAGTTTCGTAATCGTTAGTATTAAAAGCTTCAACTGCCTGGTTGGTCAGGTCGTTGGTCAACAGTGTCAGTTTAATTTTAACGCTGTTAGAGCCTTTACCTTTGTCGTCGAGTTCCAAAGCTTTTTTGTACGATTCCAAAGCTGTTGTTAACGGATCTTCCGCTAAAGCTTTCACATTGGCATCCTGACTCTCAAATATTGCCTGGTAAATTTCGCCACGAACTTCCCATGTTTTTGACCATGGAATAGATTTTTCAGCCTTCTCGTTAGAAGGATCAGTGGCTTCCTTAATGGCTTCCAAAGCCTTGTCGAGTTTACCGGTGTCTTTAAAATTCTGAGCACTTGTAACCTTACCTTTTTGGGCAAAAGCACCTCCAAAGGCAAACAATAAGGCCAGTAGAATAATTGATTTTTTCATCTGATAAAATTTTAAAGTTTTTTGTCCATCACGTCTTCTTTTTTACTGTTCAGAAGTGCCGCGACTCATCATATTATTTTATAATTTTTTGTTTTTAAAAATTTATGCAAAAATATACGTTTTCAAATGTTATCGCAACCCGAACAAAAAATATCAGTTATTTATTCCTGTTCTAAGTTATTTTCTTCATTTTCAGAACCTTCATTTTCACGATTTACATTTTCTGAAGCGTCATCCTCAGGACTTCCATTCTCAGGACCTTCAGTTTCAGAAGCTTCTTCTTCTCCGTTGGTATCTTCCACTGTAACACGGGCTACCGATGCAATACTGTCGTCATCACGAAGATTAATTACCCGAACCCCTTGAGTGGCACGGCCCAAAACTGAAATCGAGCTTACAGCCAGTCGGATAGTTAATCCTTTTTCGGTAATGATCATCAGATCGTTTTCGTCCGAGACATTTTTGATTGCAATCAGGTCACCGGTTTTTTCGGTTACATTAATGGTTTTTACACCTTTTCCACCGCGGTTGGTTACCCTGTAATCATCAATTTTAGAACGTTTTCCGTAGCCGTTTTCAGAAACAACCAGGATGTCTTCGTTCTCATTCATTACACAAATCATACCAATCACCTCATCCTGCTCACTTCCAAGTGTAATACCACGAACTCCCGAAGCTGTTCTACCAATCGGACGAACAATGCTTTCGTTAAAGCGAATAGCCTTACCCGAACGAACTGCGATCATTACTTCGCTGCTGCCGTTGGTCAACCTTGCTTCAAGCAGCTGGTCGCCTTCCTTAATGGTAATGGCATTCACACCATTCTGACGCGGACGAGAGTAAGCCTCCAAAGTGGTTTTTTTGATGATACCTTTTTTAGTAGCCAGAATAATATAATTGTTGTTGATGAATTCCTGGTCGGCAAGTGTTTTTACTTTTATAAAGGTCAACACTTTGTCATCCGGTTCAATGTTCAGCACATTCTGAATGGCGCGGCCTTTCGATGAGCGCGTTCCTTCAGGAATCTGGTAAACTTTCAACCAGTAACATTTTCCTTTTTCGGTGAACAGCAACAGCGTGTTGTGCATCGAAGCAATAAAAATGTGTTCCAGGAAATCTTCATCGCGGGTTGTACTTCCTTTCGAGCCAACACCTCCCCTTCCCTGTGTACGGAATTCGGTAAGCGGTGTACGTTTAATATACCCCAGGTGCGAAATGGTGATTACCATATCTTCATCAGCATAGAAATCTTCAGGATTGAACTCTTCAGCGTTTGGCACTACTTCAGTACGTCTTTCGTCGCCGTATTTGTTCTTCATCTCCTGCAGTTCATCTTTGATAATCTGCATACGAAGATTCACATCCGCCAGAATCTTTTTGTATTCTTCAATCTGTAACATGATTTCTTCGTATTCTTTTCGAAGTTTGTCCTGTTCCAGTCCGGTTAACTGACGCAAACGCATTTCAACAATTGCACGCGATTGTACATCAGAAAGATTGAAGCGTTCAATCAAACTATTACGAGCTTCTTCGGGAGTTGAAGATCCACGGATAATTGCGATCACTTCGTCGATGTTGTCGCTGGCAATAATAAGCCCTTCAAGAATATGTGCACGTTTTTCGGCCTGTTCCAGTTCGTACTGGGTGCGGCGGGTAACTACCTCATGACGGTGATCCACAAAGTGATGAATCAGCTCTTTCAGGTTCAGTAATTTTGGCCGGCCTTTTACCAACGCAATATTATTTACACTGAACGAAGTTTGCAGCGCCGTGTACTTGTATAGCTTATTCAGTACAACGTTGCTCATGGCATCGCGTTTCAGGTCGTAAACCACACGCATACCTTCACGGTCCGATTCGTCGTTGATGTTCGAAATACCTTCAATTTTCTTTTCGTTCACCAGGTCCGCCGTTTTCTGAATCATTTCGGCACGGTTAACCATATAAGGAATTTCCGTAACAACGATTTTTTCGCGGCCACCTTCATTCTCAATATGTGCTTTACCACGAATTACAACACGCCCGCGGCCGGTTTCATAAGCATCTTTCACTCCCTGGTAGCCATAAATAATACCACCTGTAGGGAAATCGGGTGCTTTTATGATCTCAACCAAATCATCAATTTCGATGTCGGTATTTTCGATGTATGCGATAATGGCATCGATGGTATCGGTAAGGTTATGTGGTGGCATATTGGTAGCCATCCCAACCGCAATACCCGATGTACCGTTAACCAGCAATTGCGGTATTTTTGTTGGCAACACCGAAGGCTCGCTCAGCGATTCATCAAAGTTTGGGTTAAAATCTACTGTATTTTTATCCAGGTCTGCCAGGGTTTCTTCCGAAATTCTCGACATCCTGGCCTCGGTATAACGCATGGCAGCAGGACTGTCGCCATCAACCGAACCAAAGTTTCCCTGACCATCTACCATTGGGTAGCGCAACGACCAGTGCTGGGCCATACGTACCATGGTAAAATATACTGAAGAGTCACCGTGCGGGTGGTACTTACCAAGTACCTCACCAACAATCCTGGCCGACTTTTTATAGGGTCTGTTTGAAAGAATTCCAAGTTCGTGCATACCGAATAAAACCCTGCGGTGCACTGGTTTAAAACCGTCGCGTACATCAGGTAATGCACGTGACACAATTACAGACATTGAATAATCTATGTAAGCAGACTTCATCTGCTCTTCAATATTTATTCGAATAATCTTTTCACCTTCTGACATTATATCTCCTTTCACTAAAAATTATCACTTTTAAAAGACCCACAAAAATAGTAAAATCATTGATTTTTAAGCCGCTCTCGAAAGTCTTTTGAATCTACAATTTAGATAAGATATCAACAATTCAACTGCCATAAATGCAGTTTTAGGTTTAATGATTTGATAACTTATGACAATAGGATTCCCCCGGATTTGAGATTTTAAGTAATTTAGTCGTTCAACCTTTTGGGAACAGTATTTGTTGAAACGATGTAAACAATTAAATATATGGATTCACAATTTTCGCCAAGAATAAAGGATATAATAGGATACAGCAGGGAGGAAGCGATTCGTTTGGGAAACGACTACATCGGACAGGAACACCTCTTTCTGGGAATTCTTCGGGATGGTGAGGGTATTGCCACCGACATCCTCGAAAATCTTGGAATTGATCTTGCTGAGGTAAAACAGCTTGTTGAAAAAAAGATAAAAACAGATAAATCTATCAATTCGAAATCTGATTTGGTGATGTTAAAATCAACCGAAAAGACTTTAAAACTGATTTATCTTGAAGCCCGTTCTTTTAAAAGCGTTACTGCTAACAGTGCACACCTTTTGCTAGCTATTCTTAAAGACAGTAATTGTCTGGTAACTCAATTGCTAATTGAAATGGGGGTAAATTACTATATGGTAAAATCACAACTTCAGGATTACAAACTGCCTGAAGCCAAATCAGATTTTCCGGAGAGTGAAGATGACGGACCGGGAGAAGGTTTTTCAAAAAATCCGTCGGGTTCGCAGCAAGGCAAAAAAGGTGCCGGCGCCAAATCGGATACCCCTGTACTCGATAACTTTGGAATTGACATTACCAAACTTGCCGAGGAAAACAGTCTGGATCCTATTGTGGGTCGTGAAAAAGAAATCGAACGCCTGGCACAAATCCTGAGCCGCCGTAAAAAGAACAACCCGATCCTGATTGGAGAACCCGGAGTTGGTAAATCGGCTATTGCTGAAGGTCTTGCCTTAAGAATTGTCAGTAAAAAAGTATCACGCATATTATTTGACAAACGTGTTGTTAGTCTTGATATCGCTTCAATTGTAGCCGGTACAAAATACCGCGGTCAGTTTGAGGAGCGAATGAAAGCCATTCTGAATGAACTGGCCAAAGTAAACAACGTTATTTTGTTTATCGATGAAATACATACCATTGTTGGTGCCGGAGGTGCTACCGGATCGCTCGATGCTGCAAACATGCTAAAACCTGCACTGGCGCGTGGCGACATTCAATGTATTGGTGCCACAACACTCGATGAATATCGTCAGCAAATTGAAAAAGACGGTGCTCTTGAACGTCGGTTTCAGAAAGTAATGGTAGATCCTACTTCAGTAGATGAAACAATTGAAATTCTCAATAACATTAAAGAACGTTACGAAGAACATCACAATGTGATATACACGCCTGAAGCCATTGAAAGCTGTGTAAAATTGACGGCACGTTACATCACCGACAGGTATTTACCGGACAAAGCAATTGATGCACTTGACGAAGCTGGATCGCGTGTTCATATCTCCAACATTAATGTTCCGGAGAAGATTGTTAAACTGGAAGAAAAGATCGAAAAAACAAAAGAGGAAAAAATCAGTGCCGTAAAAAGCCAGAATTTTGAACTCGCTGCGAATTACAGAGATAAAGAAAAAAACCTGTTGAATCAACTGGAACAGGAAAAGGAACGTTGGGAAAAAGAGTTGATCAACCATCGTGAAACCGTTGACGAACACAAAGTTGCCGAGGTTGTTGCCATGATGTCAGGTGTTCCCGTTCAGCGAATCGCCCAGGCCGAAGGCAAGCGCCTGATGAACATGGGTAAAGACCTGAAAGGTAAAGTTATTGGACAGGACGAAGCCATTGCAAAAATTGTAAAGGCCATTCAACGTAACCGTGCAGGATTGAAAGATCCGAACCGGCCAATTGGATCCTTCGTATTTCTTGGCCCAACCGGTGTCGGGAAAACGCAACTTGCAAAAGTTTTGACCACCTACTTATTCGATAACCTGGATGCTTTGATTCGTGTTGATATGAGCGAATACATGGAAAAATTCGCGGTATCACGTTTGGTTGGAGCGCCTCCCGGATATGTTGGTTATGAAGAAGGTGGTCAGCTGACAGAAAAAGTACGCAGAAAACCCTATTCGGTTGTTCTGCTCGATGAGATTGAAAAAGCACACCCCGATGTTTTCCACCTGCTGTTACAGCTTCTGGATGAAGGTCGCCTAACAGATAGCCTTGGAAGAAGTGTGGATTTCAAAAATACCATTGTCATTATGACATCCAACATTGGATCACGCCAGTTAAAAGAATTCGGGCGTGGCGTTGGTTTTTCTTCTGCCAAAACACCGGAACAGGATAACGAACATGCAAAATACATCGTTCAGAAGGCTTTGAAAAAAGCTTTTGCGCCTGAGTTCCTAAACAGGATCGATGATGTTATCATGTTTAACCAATTGGAGAAAAAACATATTTTCCAGATTATCGACATCGAAATCGAGGGCTTATATAAACGCGTGGAGGCATTAAATTACAAACTGAAAATTTCTCCTGCAGCGAAGGATTTCATAGCTGAAAAAGGCTACGATCCACAATTCGGTGCACGCCCGCTAAAGAGAGCTATTCAGAAATACCTGGAAGATGAGATGGCTGAAATAATTATAAAAGCCTCGATAACGGAAGGAGATACCATTTCAGTTGGTTTCGATAAGAAGAATGAAAAATTACAAATGCGAATCTTATCTAAGAATAAAGCATTGAAAGAATAAAATGAAAGGCCGGGTTTTCCCGGTCTTTTTTTATCCCTCATATTTGATGACTAAAATACTGATATCATCACTTTGATCAGTATCTCCGATAAACTGCTTCAAGCTCTTCTCAAGCCTCTTTACCATTTCTTTTGGTTTTAATCCTGCCAAACTTTTTAGATTCTCCTGAAGCCGAAAATCACCATATTGTAAATTATTTTCATCCTGAAGTTCTGTTACTCCATCGGTATAAACAATTATTGAATCGCCTTTTTCCAGTTGGTATTTACTTTCGTGATAACCCCTGTCGCGATAAAGCCCCAGAGGCAGACCATGCGCTTCCTTTAATTCATCCAAGTGTCCGTTGGTTTTTAAAACATAAGATGTTGTATGGGCCGCATTACAATACGAGAGTTTTCCGGTTTCAATGTTAATGATACCCAGAAATAGTGTGAGAAAAAACTGGTGAATATTGTTAGAGTACAGCTGTTCATTTACTTCCTCAACAATGCCGGCACTTCGCTTTAATTCAGGATTGGCTCCAACCGACTTTATAATTGTTTGCGACATGCTCATAAAAAATGCAGCAGGTACACCTTTTCCTGAAACATCTCCCATCGTAAAAACCATTTGTTTTTCGTCTCTGAAAAAATAGTCGAAAAGATCGCCACTTACGATCCTTGCTGGTTTATACAAAGCAAACAGATCAATCTCTTTCACATTCGGGCATGCCGGATATTCCAATTTTATGAGGCTTTGCTGAATTTCGGCAGCTTCGAGAATATCATCATACCTGATTTTGTCGAGTTTGGCATCCTGCGATACTTTGAGTCTATTTTTTTCATACCACGCTTTTATCAGGTTCAGACTGTCAGAAACCTGTTGAATTTCATTTAATGAGGCTTCACCGGCATAGGCTTCTCCTGAAATATCACTAAAGCGCTTTAACTGAGAAGTTAAACTGCTCAAAGGTTGAATCTGTTTATTCGAGATATAGGTGATCAAAATATATACTACCAGAATTCCAAGCACAGAGAAAAACAACATTTTAAGAATTGGCAGATAAAGCGGTTCAAAAAGCTCGGCATATGGAATAACCATAACAACAAGCCAGCCCGTTTCCGGAATTTTGGAAAATGACAACCAGCTTTTTTGATAATCAAGAACCTCAGGATAGGCGATTATTCCGGCGCCTTTATTCCCCGAAAGTATATCATTAATTTCGGACACATCCAGATCAATAACCTTTTTAGGAATATCATATGCGTTTCTCTCGAGGATAAAATCTTTTCTTGGATGTGAAATATAAACACCTTTTCTTGACAATAAAATGGAATAGCCACTTTTTCCAACTTTAATCTTATTTACAGCATCGTTAATGTGCAATAGCGAAAGCTCACATATGACCGAACCAACAAGCTTGTTTTTATTGTTTGGTTCTGATTGTGTAACCGGCGAATAATAGGAGGCTACAACATGCTTATTTCTTTCACAGACTATTGGCTCAGACCAAATTACATCAGGATCCTGTACTAATTCGATGTAGTTCGGATTTTTATCGACACAAGTAACAATGGGCTTATTGGATTCATACATATATGTAGAATCAGCCTCTCTAAATGTAAACAGGTAATGATGCGAAACTTCTATAGTTGAATCAAGTCTGATATGAATACTATTGATAAACGGATATTTCTCAAGTATTTTATCCAGAAATGGCCCAATAGCATCCTCTTTTTCGTAAAAAATAATCTGATCGGCAATATTCTTTGCCACCTCCTGGGTAGTGACCACGTATTTTTTAACAACAGAATTTACTTCAACGCTCGTATTATCAGCCTTGAATTGTATATTCTCTTTTATAATCTTTAAGTTGAAAAGAAAATTAATAATAATAAATGCCACAAATACACTTATTACTGCAAGCGATATATATATACTTAGCCTGTAAGCTATCGATTTATTTAACATGTAGCCCGGATTTCAACTTGTAATTACAATTTAAGTAAATTTTATATAAAACTCATCATGCTTTTCATATTAAGCCACTGGCGTGTTCCTTTAAACGAACAGGTAAATGTAGCCAGTTCTGATGCTTTGGTCAAGGCCTGCTCGAAGCTTTTATATTTAAGTCTGTAAAAACAAAATGCGCCGTGTATAAAATCACCAGCTCCCAGGGTATCAACAACGGTTGTTGTTGTTACTTCAACTTCGCCCTTACTTTCAACGGTTTCAAACAGAATACTTTTTTCCCCCCTCGTAATCGCAATATTCCTCACTCCTTTATTTTTCAGAAATGAAAATACATCGTCGTTAGTTTCACAATGCGGTGGCAGAAAATCGGCTGAACAAATTGCAACTTCCGAATATTTCAGAAGCTCGTCATATTGTGGTTTCCAGCTTCCGCAATCCAACACTATTGGTATTTTCTTACTGAACGCTGCCTTTGCCAGTAAAACAGCCGCTTCAGGATAAAATCCATCGAGTAATATTATCTCCGGCTGCACTAAATTTAAAACCTCGTTTACATCGAAATTATTGTCTTTTAATTCCGGGTGGTGCGTAAAAATAGTTCTGTCGCCGTTTGACGAGGTTACAACGGATGCGACCACTGGCATTGATTCGCTATTTCCCAGATCGATGAACTGAATATTGTTTTTTAGGAAATCTTCTATAATAAATGGCGAAAAACTGTTCTCTCCTACCGATGAAACCAGGAAAGTTCCGTTATTCAGAAAAGAAAAAGCAACTGCAGCATTTGTCGCCGGACCTCCCACCAGAAATTCAGGTGTATCGGTTTTTACTTTTTGATTACTCGTGGGAAAGGAATCAACAAAATACTGAATATCGATAGTTGTTAATCCGAAAAAGAGTCCTTTAAAAATCATAAAAAAAGCTGCCAGTATTTTGACAGCTAATTTATTAAATAATATTATGTTATACAATTAAGTTATTCCATTTCCACGAAATTAACTTAACGTATTCGCCTTATCATGATTAGGTATTCATGGCGCCGCAAACGGTAATTACCTGTCCGCTAACGTATGATGAAAGATCTGATGCCAGGAAAGTTGCAACTCCAGCTACTTCTTCCGGTGTACCACCACGTTTCATCGGGATTGACTCTTCCCATGCTTTACGCGCTTCTTCAGGTATTTTTCCAGTCATTTCGGTAATGATGAAACCGGGTGCGATGGCGTTTGAACGAATCCCACGAGATCCGAGTTCGCGTGCAACAGACTTGGTAAAACCGATAATCCCTGCTTTTGAAGCTGAATAGTTGGCTTGTCCTGCATTTCCACTAACTCCAACAACTGAACTCAGGTTTACGATCGATCCGCTACGTTGTTTTAGCATGGTACGTTGTGCAGCTTTCGTGAAGTTGAAAACTGATTTCAGGTTTACGTTAATCACAGCATCCCACTGTTCTTCGGTCATACGCATTAGTAGCGTATCTTTTGTAATGCCCGCATTATTTACAAGCACATCGATACGGCCAAAATCATTTACAATTTCGTTCACCACTTTATCGGTATCGGCAAAATTACTTGCATCCGATGCATAACCTTTTGCCTGCACGCCAAGTTCTTTTAATTCGGCTTCAGTAGCTTTCATGTTTTCATCGTTAAACAGATCGGTAAAAGCAACGTTACAGCCTTCCTGTGCAAATTTTACTGCAATAGCTTTTCCGATACCACGCGATGCTCCGGTGATGATCGCTGTTTTTCCTTCGAGTAGTTTCATTTCGTATATAATTAATAAATTATGCTTTCAAGTCGAATGCGCAAATATAAACGATATTCACCTCTATTAAAATTTGGCGCTTTCATTTTGATACAATCAGTCGAAGAATCCGTTTTTCTTGTTTAAAGTTCAAACTTTTGAGTGAAAAGTTCAAAACAAATGTGCAGCTAGTTTCTCCAGTACTTCCGATGCTTTACCTTTCAAATGGATATCGGTTATTTGTCGTGTAAACAAGGTTTCTTCCGGATTTATTTCAATGATTGTTGCCCCCTGTTGTTTGGCAGTTCGCGGCACAAACGATGCCGGCGTAACTTCGCCGGTTGAACCAATAATGAGGCACACTTCAGCCGCTTCAGCCGCTTCAAACGAATTGGCATAGCTATCCTGAGGTATACCTTCACCAAAGAAAATGAAATCTGGCTTTAAAATTTCTCCGTCGTCAATGCATCGTGGTGGAATGGTATTAAAATCAATTTCTGCGGCTTCGTGTATTCGGCCACATTTCCTACATTTTAGTTTTTTTGAGTTTCCGTGAAATTCATACACCGTCAAGCTTCCTGCTTCATAATGCAGATTATCGATGTTCTGAGTTATTACAGCATTCAACAGTTTATGCTTTTCCATTTCCGCAAGTACTTCGTGCGCTTTGTTTGGTTTGGCATTGGCAAAAAAATCGTAAAAAATCTCGCGGATGTAATGCCAGCATTCTGCTCCGTTCTCATTAAAATACCCAAGGTCCAACACCTTTGGGTCGTATTTGTTCCATAGACCATGCTCGCCTCTGAACGGTGGAACACCACTTTCAACAGAGATACCGGCACCGGTAAATGCAATGGTAAATTTCGATTGCTTAATTAGTTTGGCTGTTTCCTTTATAAGAAGTTCCATATGTTAAAGTGAAATCAAAGAATTAAATTTATGAATTATCTTTGCGAAAACAAATTTATCCATGCTCGATCAATCTACCATTTGTGCCATATCAACATCGCCCGGAGCAGGTGCTATTGCTGTTATTCGTTTGTCGGGTGAACGGGCCGTAAACATTACCGACCAGGTTTTCCGCAGCCCTAAGAAAGGCAAAAAACTCACGGATCAGTCTGCTACTACATTACATTTCGGCCAGCTTGTTAATAACGACACGGTGATTGATGAAGTTGTTGTTGCCATTTTCAGAAGTCCTCATTCATATACCGGCGAAGATATTGTGGAGATTTCGTGTCATGGTTCAACTTTCATCCAGCAGAAGATTCTTGAAGTTATGATTGAAAACGGTGCACGAATGGCATTGCCGGGAGAATTTACGCAGCGTGCCTTTTTGAATGGCAAAATGGATTTATCTCAGGCTGAAGCTGTTGCCGACGTTATTGCTTCATCTAATGCAGCTGCACATAAACTGGCCATCAATCAAATGCGCGGAGGATTCTCTAAGGAAATCGGAGCGCTCCGTGAACAACTTTTGCATTTTACAGCTATGGTTGAGCTGGAGCTTGATTTTAGTGAAGAGGATGTGGAATTTGCTGATCGAACCGAACTCAGGAATTTAACTGAACGCATTGAAGTCCTGTTACGAAAACTCAAAGATTCATTTCAACTTGGAAATGCCATTAAAAATGGAATTCCCGTTGCCATTGTTGGCGAGACAAATGTTGGAAAATCGACCCTATTAAATGCCTTATTAAATGAAGATAAAGCTATTGTATCCGATATTCACGGCACCACCCGCGATGTTATTGAAGATGTGGTGAATATACACGGAACTGCATTTCGCTTTTTCGACACAGCCGGAATCCGCGAGACCAGCGATCACATCGAAAGCCTTGGAATTGAGCGAAGTTACAGCAAACTGGAACAGGCAACTGTGGTTTTGCTTGTGGTTGATACCAATAATTCATTCGAGTTGGTAAAAAGCAGGATCGATAAAATCAGGGAACGTGTTGCACATCAACAGATGCTGATAATTGTTGCCAATAAAATTGATTCAGGCTTACAGGAAACCATTCAACAACTTGAAGTTATTGACCTGACTGATAACGAAAAAATGGTTTTTATCGCGGCCAAAGAAAAAAGAAACCTTGATGAACTGATTGATTACATGCAGCACGCGATAAACCTTGATGCTACCGAGCAGCAGGACGTGATCGTCACCAATGCCCGACATTACGAAATATTAAAGAATGCACACGAGGCCATTCTACGTGTATTAAATGGATTAGATCAGCAAATTCCTGGAGACTTACTTTCACAGGATATTCGCGAATGTTTACATTATCTTTCAGAGATCACTGGAGAAATATCCAACCACGAAGTTTTGGGGCATATTTTTAAGAATTTTTGTATCGGGAAGTAATTAAAGTCAAACTAATAAAAATAAGAATCTGGCTTAATCATCAATTAAAATTGAAAAAACCAGATTCATTATTGAGTTATTCTTCAACTTCTTCTTCCTTTTTAACGCTTGGAGCGACCCTCTTCTTTACCGGTGCAGGTTCTTCTTCTATTTTCATTAAAGAATACTCATCTTCCGGCAGTTCATCGATATTATTTGCATAATTTTCTGCCAGTAACTGTACTATCATACATGCTTCCTTTATTGGCATGTTTGTTTCGTAATAATACTTGTGAACCATTACAGCCGCGTCTTTTAGTAATCCTAGTAATTTCTTTTCAACATCCATGATCTTATTTTTTAATCGTTAATAATAGGTATTTTACAAACTTTAGTATATATCTCTCGATCGAAGTATTTTTAATGGATAGCTAAAATTGTTCATACACTCATATAATCCTGTTATACTCACAATGAAATTCAGTCAGTAATATTTTCGTAACCATCAACATCATTAACGTAAAATCAATTAAACCACTAATAATCTAACTCAGCTTTCATGATGGTGTACTCATCCTCGGGCATCTCGTAAATATTCTCGGCATAATTATTTGCCAATAGCTGAACAATTGAGCAAACATCCTTTATTGGCATTGCAGTTTCGTAAGAATACTTGTGAACAATAGTTGCGGCTTCTTGCAACAAACCCAAGAGTTTGGTTTCAGTATCCATATCCAAATCAGTTAAGTTGTTTCGTACACCTAAATTTATAAAATATATTATTGTTTATCAATTATTTATAAGAACAAGAACATACAAATATTCTTACTAAATTACTTAATTCATAACAAGTTTTCTTCCTATATAATTATTACCCAATTCAGTTAGAAAAAAAAAATGAATAAATTGAATTAATAAGATCGATCAAGAAGGAATACCAATGTATTATCGACTGGATATAAACAAGTTAAGTAGTTGTCAATGATAACAAATATATTATGCATTAAAACTGAATTTCAGCAATCGATGGAGTGTAGTTCTTGCCTGTAATTCATCCTGTTTTGAACTGAAAATCCATATTTTAACATCTCTGGGTAAGTTATTGGGGTATTCCAATTCCTTTCTGGTGCCAACAGTAACATTATAACGATCAAAAACACGACGTTGAAATCGATTTAAAGTTCTTTTGTTTCTTGCCCTGGCAAGCAGAGGTCTTCCTGAATCAGCTTGCTGATTTTCAATTATCACTACATTTTCCTCTTTATTCGAAACTAGATCAGTTCCGTAGACTTTCACGTAAAGATTCTTTAATTCTTCCCTGGATTTAATTCGGTATAAGTCTCCTGCAAAATCAATAAATCCAACAATTTCTGCAACTTCTGAATTAATCGCGCTATTAGGACTAGAGAATAACTCGGAAAGGTCTATCTCCAAAGCATCAGCAATAATCTGCATGGTGTCAAATTTGGGACTATTCCTTTCATTGAGAATATTGCCAATAGAATTTCGACTTAACGAATGGCCGTTCTGAGAGATCTTATTTTTTAGGCCTTCAATATTGATCTGCTTCTCAGTCATTATTTGCTTCAGGTTGCTTATCCAGGTCATAAGAGTGGTCTTTAAAGTATACGAATCAATGGGGCATGACAAAAGAACTTTGAATACTACCTAAATTTAACCAATAAGTTTGGTAATTTTTAAAATCATTTAAAAATTATATCAGCATGGAATTATTAAAATTTCTTCCAGTTATTACAATGAATAATTCTTTTATCACAAAAACGAGTGAAAAAATCCATCATTTACCATAGAGGATAACTGATTGATATGTGAAGAAAGCAAAATGCGAATAATTAGAAGTATATAGCTTTTATTGCGTAATCCAACTAACAATACTCAGATCATCTGGTTTTATCTTCGGTATGACCATATCAACCAGCTGCCCTTCTTCATTAATAAGGTATTTTTGAAAGTTCCAAGAGACTTTTGAATCCATAATACCGTTCTTACTCCTCTCGGTTAACCATTTGTATACTGGATGCATATCATCTCCTTTTACCGAGATCTTGGCCATCATTGGAAAAGTTACTCCGTAATTCTGTTCGCAAAACAACTTGATTTCTTCATTCGTGCCAGGTTCCTGTTTCAAAAAGTTGTTGGCAGGGAATCCAATAATTGTAAAATCCTCTCCTCCATACTTTTCGTAAAGGTTTTGTAGTTCTTCGTACTGCGGTGTAAAACCACATTTTGATGCGGTATTCACAATCAACACCTTTTTTCCTTTTAATTTGGAAAATTCGAAATTCTTTCCTTCGATATCTTTTACTGTAAAGTCATAAAAATCTGACTGACTAAAAGAGATGACATGAACAAAAATTAAAGACGCCAACAGAATATATTTTTTTTCATGGTAAATTATGTTATTGAATAGCTCTAAACAATATAACTAATTCATATACAAATTAGCAAACAAGAATTTTGGAGAAAAGTTTAGAATCTTTTCTTTCATCCATATCTACAAAAAGAAAAGAGGCCGCTCCTCTGAGTCGGCCTCCAATCTTACTTTTTAAAGTAGAACCTCCCGAAATCAACTACTATAAATAAGAGTCTTTTGCAATAATTGATCTGAATTAATTTCGGGTATTTCGTTATTATTCATGTCGGTAAATCATTTTACCTATTTGAATATCACCATCTATATTCAGTTTGTAGAGATAGAATCCTGAAACTTCAGAATCCGGACGGAATTGTACCTTATTCTCTACTCCTGCTTCAATAAATTGATCCATGAGTGTTGCTACTCTCTGACCAACCATATTGTGTATCTCGAGTACTGCATGACCACTTACCGATGAAACAAATTCGATGTTTACTACCTCGTCAAATGGATTCGGGTAAACTTTTAACTCGTTTTGTTCGATACTAATAACATCAGTTACCGTAGATCCTATAGTTGCAGATTTTGGACCGCATTCAAGCGTACCTCCATCAAATACATATTCGCCATCGCCAGGATTTGCGACTGGTGAACAGTATTCAACATAACAGGATACACCATGTGCGATTACCCAGAAATTACCATATATCTCTGAAAATTCAACAGTGTATTCAGTTACTTTATCCAGTCCGCTTTCACCATAAGTGAATTGTCCTGGCGCAACTGTTTCCTTGCCATTCTTCATTGATGGGAACATTTCGCATCCAACATTTACGTGAACTTCGCTCAGATAATGTGGATCATCCATCACGTAATGTACCGTTAATGTACCACCGCTATATGTTATTTCTACCATACCTACAAGCATGCCTTTATCAACGTCACATTGTGCTGCGCCTGCATAAAGTGGCAAAGTATAGGTGCTGTCAACTGGTTCAAAACTATTCGTCCAGCCCCATCTATTGAATCCATGATCAATAAAGCATTCAGTATTTGGATTTTCTTCTTCACCAATCATAGGCAATTTTGCAAATGCTGTTTCGCAGCTTTCCTTACACGGTGTAACAACAAATGTACTGGTACATTCATCACTACTGCAATTATCTTCCACGTGCAAAGTATAGCTTAAATCTGCGCCTGCACAAGTTACATCCTCCGGAAGTTCCGGTATATCGGTAATTGTGTCGATACCTGAACATCCGGATTCGTGTATTACAAATCCAGCTACCCAAGTTTCGTATGCTTCCTGGATTGCTTCAAGTGATGCACAACTCATATTCACAGGAGCTGGACAACTTACATCAATTAAAGGTGCATCCGTTACCGTAAAGGTCCGGGTGGCTCGTATCGTATCAGCACAGTCACTGCTTACTATCCACATCACATCTACACTGCCGCCACAGGCATCAGGTGCATCTGGCTTAACAATGTCAACTACCAAGCCGCAGCCGCCGGTTACTACGCCGCTGGCTACCCATGCATCATAGGCCGTATTAACTGAATCCTGGGTCAGACATGAACCCAAAGTCAGATCTGCAGGTGGTGTTGCCTCTATTGCCGGTGCATCCGTTACCGTAAAGGTCCGGGTGGCTCGTATCGTATCAGCACAGTCACTGCTTACTATCCACATCACATCTACACTGCCGCCACAGGCATCA
>NZ_WXUB01000001.1 GCF_011799805.1 Maribellus sediminis | reverse complement strand
CTGGAGGTACAATCATATGTCCACAATGGAAGCGACCAGACCGCTCCATCACTAACAACGACTCCATTTACTGATGCTACGGAATATGATGCCTGTATGGCTGATGCGCAAAGCACAGTTCCTGAATGGACTGAAGCAAATGCAATTACAGGTTACTCTGATAATTGCGGGCAAGCTGTTTCTGCATCTCTCGATAGCACCAGAACAACCGGAGACGATTGTGACTGGACAGTAACTTATTACTATACTGTTTTTGATGAATGTTTGAATCCGCTGGAGGTACAATCATATGTCCACAATGGAAGCGACCAGACCGCTCCATCACTGACAACGACTCCATTTACTGATGCTACGGAATATGATGCCTGTATGACTGATGCGCAAAGCACAGTTCCTGAATGGACTGTAGCAAACGCAATTACAGGTTACTCTGATAATTGCGGGCAAGCTGTTTCTGCATCTCTCGACAGCACCAGAACAACCGGAGACGATTGTGACTGGACAGTAACTTATTACTACACTGTTTTTGATGAATGTTTGAATCCGCTGGAGGTACAATCGTATGTCCATAATGGTGGAGATAAAACTGCTCCAACAGGATCAGAGCCTTCAGATGTAACTGGTATTAATGATTGCCAACCAACGCAAACTGAAGCCGAGGCAGAATTCGATGCTGTAACTGTAGCGCTCAATTATTCAGATAACTGTGGAGGCGATGTAATTGTTATATTATCGTCAGCAATAGTAAGTGGCAACGATTGTAACTGGACAGTGGCTTATACATATGAAGTTCAGGATGTCTGCGGGAATGCCCTTACAGACCAAGGATATTCAGTTAGTGGTGGCGATGAAACTGATCCTACCGTTGTTACACAAGATATTGATGTCTGGATTGGATCGGATGGAACTGTTTCTATCACAGTAGATCAAATAGATAATGGCTCTTCCGATAATTGTGATCCTGATCCGGCAATGGAGTTGGATAAAACAGAATTTACGTGTAACGATATAGGAGAAAACACAGTTACTTTAAAGGTTACAGACGAATGTGGTAATTGGGCAGAAGGAACTGCCACAGTAACCGTGTATGTTCCTACAACAACAGTGGCCAAAATCAGTGCCGAATCAGCCCGATATATGGATGATATTACCTTCTATGCAGAAGTATCATCCAACTGTTCAACAAGTGAGTTCGGAGGCAATGTAATTTTTTATCTGGATGGAGATTCAGTTGGCACTGCACCGGCCTTCCCAATACCTTTAGGTGAAGCTGGTTATCCTGATACTCTTAGGGCAACATTGATTCACAAAATAATTGAAATGCCGGGAGACTATGAACTCACAGCTAAATTCACACCTACAACTGCATATTATGATGGAAGTGAAGGTGAAGTAACTCCATTCGAAGTGGTCGCTCGTGAAGCTACTCCGTATAATTCTCTTGCAGGGTTCTACACCGGAACCATTTTAGCATGGACTACAGGGCCTAATTCAAGTACAGGGACTATAACACTAGCAACTGTCCTTAAAGATACCATCAATAATCCAACCGGAGATTTAAGAGGTGCTAAAGTTACATTCTGGATGGAAGATGGCAACGGAAACATGAAAGTGGTTCCAAGCTCTAAAGACCTACCTGTCGGATTAGTTGAAATGACGGACGGTTCAATTGGTGTTGCAAGTGCAGATGCACAGTTCGACATTGGAAATTATGAGAACCAATCTTTTCCAGTTTGGGTGCAAGTTACCGGTGGTTACACCAATGGTTTTGATCCTTCAAATCCAGGGGAAGCACACGCTGTTGTTATGGTTTCCAAACCTGTTCCAGGTGGCTCTATTGCAGGTATGGGCTCAATTGATAATGTAAACTCAAACGGTCAGATTAGAGGTGCTGTTGGAAAAAACACCAATTTCGATTTCTATGTTACCTATAACAAAAAGAAAACCAACCCTCAGGGAAAAATGACCATTTTTGTTACTAGCTGGTATAAGGCAGACGGCACTCTGGATAATCAACTCCACTTTTACAAAATCACTTCAAATGCCATAAACTTGTTAGTTATGGGTGCTGGTGAAAACTACACTGGTGAGCTTGGTGGTGCAGATATATTATCATCCGGGGAAGCAATCTTTGACGCCAAGGCTAATCTATCTGAAAAAATTGGTGATACTTATGTCGGAGTAGAAGGAAATTCTCCATTACATGTTACTATGACCGATGGAGCGATTGGAAGTAAATCGATTGAAGGCTCAATTGCTATCACCTATTTCAATAGCTCTGGCGGTATTTGGTTCTCAAGCAATTATTCACTTGATGAGAATGAAATTACGAATGAAAAGGATTTGACTTTAGGTTATATCGAAGTACTTGCCAACGACGATTCATCTGCTGGCACTACTTCAAGACCGAGCAAAACCAAATCCGCCACAATAGCCACTTCCTTAGAACCAATGTCGGTTTTAGAACCGGGCTTGAAAGTGTATCCGAATCCATTTAAGGATCAGGTGCGTTTTGAGTTTGTTTCGCCGGTGGCTGCTCAGGCAAAAATCGACATTTACAATATGGCCGGACAAAGGATACAAACCGTATTTGATGGCACAGTGGAAGAAAACACTACTTATAATGCCGAATTTATTCCTGAGACACAGGTTAGTGGAATGTATTTCTACAAAATGCAACTTGGCGATCAGGTTTACAATGGTAAACTGGTTTATAAAAAAGATTAACGTACAGCGAACTAAGTCGTAACGTTTTTAATAGGACCGGCGGAAGCAATTCTGCCGGTTTTTGTTTATTACCATTTCGGTTTAATGGCCCAAATACGCTTATCTGTCACATCTCTCCATAAGCATCATCATTCTTAAGCTTACTAAGACTTATTCCAAATTTCACTAACATCCTTTATTTCAATAACATTTACGATTAAACTCCGTACCGTCAATAGTAAACAAAGGAGTAAAACAAAATAAACCAAACCACCATGAAAAAATCTGTATTTATACTCATAGGCATTATCATTTCCATAGTGATAATTGCAGCAGTTGGAACTACTATTGAAGATTTTTTTATGCCGGGCTCCCAACCGGGTGGATCCGGCAATATTGAACACCCTGACAAATGCGACAATTGCCACGGAGGCTACGATAAGACCATTGAACCGGCTTTTAACTGGCGAGGCAGTATGATGTCGCAAGCTGCACGTGATCCTCTATTTTACGCCTGTTTGACTATTGCCGAGCAAGATGCTCCGGGCTCAGGCGATTTATGTATCCGTTGCCATGCGCCTGACGGATGGCTCAATGGCCGCTCTACTCCTACCGATGGCTCCGCTTTAAACAGCAATGACCGGGAAGGTGTTCAGTGCGACTTTTGTCATAAACTGGTTAAACCTTCTGATATCGGAATCAATCCATTCGAAGGGAATACAGAATACACAAACAACACTTACCTTTCTGACCAGGAGTATCTGTCGGGAATCACCATGATCCCGCCCCAATCAGGAAACGGGATGTACGTAGCACACGATGCCAATGCCAAACGCGGGCCATTCGTCGATGCGGCCGCAAAGCATCAAATATTTTACTCGCCATTTCACAGTGAGTCTGACATTTGCGGAACCTGCCACGATGTTAGCAGTCCGGCAATTGGAGAAAATGGTGGTTTTACTTTAGGAGGTATAAACAAAGGCGTTGGAGCATTTACTACACATATGATGCTGCCAATAGAACGGACTTATAGTGAATGGATAATAAGCGACTTCAATCCCGAAAACAATCCTGACGGAGTTCCTTCAGAAGCGTTCGGAGGAAACAAAACCAATGTCTCAACTTGCCAGGATTGCCACATGCACGACGTTAGTGGCGTTGCAGCCAACAAAAGAGGAACAATATTTCGTGATGATTTGCCCTTGCATGATATGACTGGTGGAAATACTTTCATTCCCGACCTTGTTGCACAATTATATCCTGACGAAGTAGATTCCCTTGCCCTGGAAAGCGGGAAACAAAGGGCATTGTATATGCTTCAGAATGCAGCTTCGATGGATTTAACTGTGACGGATAATTCTGATGGGACCCAAAACGCTATTGTCAAAATAACAAATAATACGGGTCACAAATTACCTTCAGGTTATCCCGAAGGGAGAAGAATCTGGATCAATATCATTGCACTTAATGCAAGCGGAAATACAATTTTTGAATCCGGCGCCTATAATTACGAAACCGCTGAATTACAGACATCAGGAACTAAAATATATGAAACCAGGTTAGGAATGGATGACAATGTATTAACAGCCGCCGGAACAGCCAACGAAGAAGATGGTTCTTCATTTCACTTTGTGTTGAACAATAAAGTTATAAAAGACAACCGGATTCCACCACAAGGTTTTACTAATGCAGCATTGGAAGCTATTCAATCACCTGTTGTTGGCTATTCCTATATCGATGGGCAAAATTACGACAATACGCTATATACCATTCCGGCAGGTGCCACTTTTATAAAAGCCCAACTGATGTATCAAACTGTTTCAAAAGAATTCATTGAATTCTTAAGAGATGAAAACAACACCAATACACTGGGCCAAGACTTATACGATTTATGGGCTGCTAACGGAAAATCGGCACCGGAAGTTATGTGTGAAGAAGAAGTTGGAACTCCTCCCATACCGGATTTAATTCCAATTTCGGTTGTGGCAACCGGATTTACACGAAACATTTTAAAAGGCAGTAAAGAATCGATTTCGGTTACCGTACGAGTTACCGATTTGAATGGAGTGGTCATTGATCACGCAACAGTAAACGGCACTTTTGACGGGCCAACCTCAGGCAGTGTAAGCGGCGTAACCGATGCAAGCGGTCTCGTGACATTTACATCGCGTGCAATCAGAAATCCGATCGGACAATGGTGCTTCACTCTGGAGTCAATTAACAAAGAAGGATACAAATATTCTGGTAGCGATTCCTGGTGCGAATCGGATATGACCAAAAGCGCACATATTGGAAATTCAGGTAATGCAGAATTTGGAGTTAATGTTTATCCGAATCCGTTCTTCAACATACTCAATTTCCAGTTTACGAACAAAAGTGATTCACATTGTTTGATTGAGCTTTTTGATGTAACCGGGAAAAAACTGGATGTGGTACTTAATGAAAAGATATTTGCAGGGCAAAGTTACAAGGTATCGTATAACGCTGAAAAACTTTCAGATGACTTAATTTTTTATCGCATTCAATTTGATGAAGAAGTATTAACAGGAAAAGTGGTACATCGATAAATAATGTACTAATTACATTTAGACAAAAGGCGCACAGCTGTGCGCCTTTCTTATGTTCAACTTTGAAATTTCTATTGCGTGAACCCGTCAAAATCGAAACAAATATTGTCAACACTTTCAAAATCAATAAAAATTTTGAATCATACGACACAAAGGAAACAGCGACGTTTTTAACATCACTATTTCGACGTAACTTCCTATCAGTTAAAAACTTTAGCTGGCAAGAAGTAAAGTCATATCTGCAAAAGATATATATTGAGTTGAATTTTAAGAAATGTACTTCGCCAATTAAGGCGCGATAAATAAACACGAGGATATAAGTCTTTGATTTAGGACGCTTCAAAAAGACAACGGTTGATAACAAAATCGATATCAACTGTAAAACTTCCGAATTTTAATCAACCCCTATTTAATTGATCAGCTAAGTCTGTAACAGGTTTATCTGTAATGAAAAATTGAAAAAAACACAACAAAAATTAAATCAATGAAAGCGAAGATTTTGGCAGTGATGATGTTAGTCGTGGGTAGTGTGTTCTGGAGTTGTAACAGCGACCAGCTTATACCAAACTACGAAGGAGAAATGCTAGCTGTGACGGCAGACTTAAACCAGGAAATTGTTGGATTGAAAAGTGGGGAGGTAGGGATTATAAATACAGGCGGAACTCAATCTTTCCCTCTGCTCCATAAAGGTGAAGAGGTGGGTTCGATGGACGTAATGTATAACCATAACTCCCTTATCGTACTTTTTCTGGGTAATCAGAACTATAACATCGACCGAGTTCAGCTTTGGGTAGGCACCGATATTGAGGAGGTCCCCTCAAATCCGGTCAATAAACCTACTCCTGGAAGATTTCCGTTCAAGAACTTCGGTTTCAACAATTTCATTTTCCTGATCCCGCAAGATCAAATTGCGGATGATTATCTTTTATCTGAAGGTAATCCTGTTTTGTTTGTAGCTCACGTCGAAGCAAGTAATCGACAAACAGGTGAAAGCATATCGACCTGGAGTGAAGGAGATACATTTAGTCCTAAAAGTAATGCGACTTACACAGAATATACGCCCGGTACACCAAACATAGGCGGAGGATGTTTCCCATTTCCGGCATATTGCGGAACAATGGTGAACAAAGCATTCTATCTTGATGCTACGAATATTGATGGCCAAAGGATTGTAGCTAAAATTGGGGAAAATAATTGGTTAGACATCGGTTACTTAAGCTTCGATTCAGGAAATATCATATTCAACTTTGATCAGGAGTGGATGTTTACAACCCTTGTTGAACCCGAAGTGTTTGTTACCGGGTATAATGAATTAGGTACAAATGGACAAGTAATTTATTCAGGGATTCCGATGTCTCCGAAGCCCCCAATCTATTACTATTTTGGACCCGTAGAAGGCTACAATTTTTATAAGATAGAACTAAAAGTACAATACTGTTTTTAAAATATGTTGGGACAACGAGGGGATAGTAAATAAGGGGACAGGAAAAGGCTGCAAAACGCAGTCTTTTCTTTTGTTGCCTGAACCAAAAGTTCCTACCTGTGTTTGTAATCTAAAAATCGATGAACGATTTCTGGAATCAGCGCTACAGCGCCAGCGAATATGCCTACGGAGAAGAACCCAACCGGTTTTTGGTAAACGAACTTGCCAACCTGGTACCGGGTAAAATACTGTTTCCGGCTGAAGGTGAAGGAAGAAATGCAGTGTACGCGGCGCAAAAGAATTGGGATGTTAGCGCTTTTGATCCCAGTACTGAAGGTAAAAAAAAGGCACTTCAACTTGCCAAATTGCACGAAGTAAACATCGATTATAAACTTGCAGCATACGAAAACGTTTATTTTGCACCGGAAAGTTTCGATTGTTTGGTTCTTATTTTTGCTCATATGCCTGCTTTAAAAAGAACCGGGTATCATCAAAAATTACTTTCCTTTTTAAAGCCGGGTGGTACAATATTACTTCAAGCTTTCAGCAAAGAACAGATACTGTATAAATCAGGTGGCCCAAGGGATATTGAAATGCTGTATTCAAAAGAGGAACTTCAATTCGATTTTTCAGAACTATCAGAATTATCGATCATAAAAACAGAAACTGAATTAAATGAAGGACTCTATCACATAGGTAAGGCTAGTGTAATCAGCTTAGTGGGCAAAAAATAAGCCGTACAATTAAATTGGCAATTTTGAATTTCACGCCGTTTAAGGACTCAATAAATGAACCTTTTGTGCGTTATAAACGTATAGTTTGAAAATATTTACGTTAACTTTATAACACTTACTTACGGATCTTTAGGGATACAGCACCTAGTAAAAGCACAAAATTTAGACTGAACAGCGAAGGGAGAAGAAAAAAGAGAAAGAGAATTTTGTTATCTGAGCAGTATTATTTATACTTGCACTCGATTTCCGTTGAAATCACTCCCCTCGTAAATTGTTCCAAAAATTTTTATCAGACAATTATTAATCGGGAAAAAGATTTAATCTTATCATATGTACGACATTCTGGAATTAAACAAAAAGCTACTTCCTGAGCTCAAGGATATAGCTAAAGAACTCAATATCAAGCGTGTTGATTCCTACAAGAAACAAGACTTGATTTACAAAATATTAGACACGCAGGCCGTTATGGAGGCCGAAAAGAAAAGCCCCAAACCTGCATCAAAAGAGCAAAAAGGAGGAATCCTTGGGCGTTTAAAAAAGAGCGAGCCACAGGAAGAACCGCAGGAAGAGCCTCGCAGAGGAAAACGTCCGCGTCAGCGTGTAGAAACTGTTAAACGCGAAAAGGTTGGTTCGGGACCTAAAAACAAAGGCGACCAAAAAAAGAATGAACCTAAAAAAACAGAGGCACAGGACCATGCGCAATCGCGTCAGGACCAGATTAAAGCCATTATAAAAGGTTTTAACAGAGAAAAAGCACCTGAAACGCCTGCCGAAAAAACAGAACAAGCTGCGGCACCAAAGGTGGAAAGTAAGGAACAACAGGCCAACAAACCGGTTGAAAAGCATCAAAAACCTCAGGTTAAACCACAAAGCGAACAAGTTCAGCGAAAAGAGGAAAAAGCAGCAGTTCAGGCTAAGGCACCGGAAACTCCAAAACAGGAGAACAAACAACACGAAGGACAACAGCAACAACCACAACAACAACAGCAAAATCAGCAAGGACAACAAAAACAACATAATCAGAATCAAAATCAGAACAACCGTCAAAAAACACGTCAATTCGAGTTCGACGGAATAATTACCAATACTGGTGTTCTGGAAATTCTGCAGGATGGTTATGGCTTCCTTCGCTCATCGGATTTCAATTATCTGAACTCGCCTGACGATATTTATGTTTCTCAGTCGCAGATCAAGTTATTTGGATTGAAAACCGGTGACACCGTAAAAGGAACTGTTCGTCCGCCAAAAGAAGGTGAAAAATATTTCCCGCTGATAAAAGTGCTCGAAATTAATGGTCGTAGTCCCGAATACATTCGCGATCGCGTTCCGTTCGACCACCTTACGCCACTTTTCCCTGATGAAAAATTCATTTTAACCGGCAACGGTCACGATAATATTTCAACGAGGATCGTGGATATGTTTGCACCAATTGGTAAAGGTCAGCGTGGATTGATCGTAGCTCAGCCAAAAACAGGTAAAACCGTTTTACTAAAAGAGATTGCCAACGCAATTGCAGCAAATCACCCTGAAGTTTACATGATCGTTCTTTTGATCGATGAACGTCCGGAAGAGGTAACCGACATGGCGCGGAGTGTAAATGCTGAGGTGATTGCCTCAACTTTTGATGAACCGGCTGAAAAACACGTTAAAGTGGCAAATATCGTTCTTGAGAAAGCCAAAAGAATGGTAGAATGCGGACACGATGTTGTTATCCTGCTCGACTCAATCACCCGTTTGGCACGTGCTTACAATACTGTACAACCTGCTTCGGGTAAAGTACTTTCAGGTGGTGTTGATGCCAACGCATTACACAAACCAAAACGTTTCTTTGGTGCAGCACGAAACATCGAAGAAGGTGGTTCGCTCACCATTATTTCAACAGCACTTACCGAAACCGGCTCGAAAATGGATGAAGTTATTTTCGAAGAATTTAAAGGTACCGGTAACATGGAATTGCAACTCGACAGGAAACTTTCGAACAAACGTATTTTCCCATCAGTGGATATTCCTACATCAAGTACACGTCGCGAAGACTTGCTGCTTTCGAAAGAAGTACTCGACAAATTGTGGATCTTGCGCAACTACCTGGGCGATATGAATTCGCTGGAAGCCATGGAATTCATGAAAACAAGGTTGATGCGTGCTTCAAGCCCGGAAGAATTTCTGGCTTCGATGAACGACGGTTAAGATTAAATACCATGATAAGAATGAAAAGCAAGTCAATTGAGGCTTGCTTTTTTTTTGTCAAAATCCAGTAATTAACATAAATATTTAACCTTCATAAGCATTTTAATTTTTATTCGAATTGAATGGTTCGATTTTTGGTCTGCTTTTTCTAATTTAGACGAATTCCATTAATATGCCGACATGAAAACCATAGCGCTACTTTTTTTTCTCGCCTGTAGTCTGTCAACTTTTGCACAGGGCGATTACCAGCTCAACCAGGCCATCGATTTTTTCCGTACCAATAAAATGGTAAACGGCGAGATCAAGAATATGATTTCAGAAAAGGACATTGAAGGTTCGCCCTATTTAAATCCTGAATTTATTAAAGGAGATGTATACACCTCGTCAAAAGTGAAATTTGTTGAGATTCCGTTGCGATACAATATCTATAACGACGAAATGCAATTTCAATCGCCCGACGGGAAAGTTGCTGCGATTGCAGCTCCCGAAATCATCGAAAAAGTAACGTTCGGTGATTACACCATGGAATACATTCCGTTTATTAGCGCAAAAAAAATACGGCGTGGATTTTTCAAATTAGTTGTGAAAGGAAATGCCACCTTATATGCCCGTCCGAATATTGAATATCGTCAACCTGTACCTCCGGGTGCCTATAAGGAACCCGAACCGGCCAGGTTTCTTGAAAAAACTGACAGCTATTATATTCGAATAGGAATGGATGCCGCTCAAAAAATAGAAAGTAAAAGTGATTTGGAGAACGTCTTTCCTGATCATGCAAAAGAAGTTGCTAACTTCATTAAAAAGAACAAAGTCAACCAGCGAAAAGAAGATAAACTGAAGGCGCTGGTAGAATATTACAATTCCTTACAATAAAACTTTTATACTTCTTTTAACACCGCAGACGCTGATGCGGTATAATCTACGCTCCCCTTCAAAAGCCTATTTTTTTTGCAGAATATCTGGTTCTGTAGAATCCGTACCATGTTTCAAGTCCCCCGTAATACTGTCTATCCCAACAAATTTCAACCTTCATTCAAAAAAACTAAAAATATTTTCGCAACGTATGCAACATTGAAATATTACCTTCGTCATTCATTCAGAAAAACAAGCAGTGAATAAGCTTTACAAAAACATACATCAGGACATTATCGACCGGTGCCGTGAGGGGGATGAAAAGGCTCAGTTTCAAATGTATAAACTTTATTATAAAGCGATGTACAGTGTAAGCCTTCGGATAGTGAACGATGCCATGGAGGCAGAAGATGTGATGCAAGAAGCTTTTCTGAGTGCTTTTAAGAAAATGAACACGTACAAAGGCGAAGTGAGTTTTGGCGCCTGGTTGAAAAAGATAGTTGTAAACCGCTCTTTGGATTATTTAAAAAAAAGGAAAGTACAGCTCGAGGAAATCGACGAACGTACTACACAAATTGAAGATTATCAGATGCCGACGCATGAAATAAATGCCGAGGTACTGAAAGCAGCCATACAAAACCTTTCTGATGGCTATCGTGTAGTTCTCAGTCTCTACCTCATCGAAGGTTACGATCACGAAGAGATCAGTCAGATTCTGAATATATCGAATTCTGCCTCACGAACCCAGCTGTTACGAGCCAAAAATAAACTCAGAGATATGCTGAAAGGAAAAGAAGTATTCTCTTACAATTAAAAAGACGATGAAAGAAAAAGATTACATAGAAGAATTGATTGCCAATAACCTGGATGCTTTGAACGACAATGAACCTTTTGAAGGTCATTTCGAGAGATTTGAAGCTAAATTGAAGGCAAAAAACAGAACAAGAAAAGTATCCTTGAATCTGGTTTTAAAAGTAGCCGCAGTAGTTGTATTCGCGTTCTTAGCCACCAACCAGGCTTTTATCTATTTCTCGCCTGATTCTCAGGGCTTGATCCTGAATGCCAACAAAAGCAAGGCTGTTACTTTGGCTTCTGTTTCACCGGAATACCAGGAAGTGGAATTTTACTATACTACCTCGATAAATACAGGATTGGAGCAATGGAATGCATTAAGCGCCGAAGGAATGATCACGGAAGACGAAGAAGCCATGATGCAGGACGAACTTAAAGAATTTGAAAGGCTGTATAAAAACCTGCAGAGCGACCTGGCTGCAAATCCCAACGACGAACGGGTAATCAATGCCATGCTGGAGTTCTACCAGACAAAACTCAGCCTTATAACTATGATCGTAAATAAACTGGAAGAAGTAAAACAACAAAAAAATAACCACAATGAAAGCATTTAAATTAATTGCTGCACTCTTTGTAATCAGCATTCTAACCACCGCTGTCAGTGCAGAAGAGAAAACAAAGGAATACAACGAAAGCTGGCCTGTTAGCGAAGTATCTTCGCTCGAGATCTCGAATAAGTTTGGTGAAGTTCGCGTCAACAATGATGGTGGCTCCGAAGTAACCATCGATGTTAAAATTACGGTTGAAGCCGCCAACGAAAAAAAAGCAGAAGAACTGCTGGATATGATTGAAGTGAATTTCAGCAAAAGCGGCTCTACCGTAAAAGCAGTTACCGAAATTGAAAACAATTTCAAAAGTCAGAAAAAATTCAGTATCGATTACATCGTAAATATTCCTTCGGATAAAAACCTGACGATCGAGAACAAGTATGGAAATACCGTTGTAAACAGTCTCACCGGTAATGGAAACTTCGATATAAAATATGGCAACTTCACTGCAAACGAGTTAAAGACTCCCGAAAGTGGCGACCTGAAACTTGACTTGAAATACGGAAACGGGACCATCGGAGAGGCTTCGTTCCTAGTAGCAGAAGTTGGCTACTCTCCGTTAACCATCGAGGAAATAAAAGCACTTGACCTGGAGTCGAAATACTCAACGATTGAAGTAGAAGAAGCCGGCGATCTGCAAATCGAATCGAAATACGACAAACTCAGTTTCGAGGAAGTAAATTCGGTTACTGCCAACACCAAATACAGTAACATGAAAATAGGCGAGCTGGCAAAAAGTCTTCGTATTGAATCAGGCTACGGCGGTGTACAGGTTGGCCAGGTGAATGAAGGATTCGAATTCATTACCATTACCAACAGCTACGGACAAATTTCGCTTGGCCTCGACGATGCCAGCTACGATGTAGATGCAAACTGCCGTTACTGTGGCATTTCGTATCCTGAAGATAGTTTTACCGGCGACCGCATTAAAGAAAACAACACCTACCAACTTACCGGAAAAGTAGGCAGCGGAAACGGTGGAAAAGTCAACATTAAAAGCCAGTATGGCGAGATTAAGTTGAAAGACTAACTGATAAATTCTAAAATACAGTGAACCGTTCCATCTTTATGGAGCGGTTTTTTATTGCCCGCTTGACAAGCAGGTGACTTTCAAACATAATTTCGGTTCGGATTAGTCGTTTGTAAATTTGGGTTTCATTACATTTGTTACCATGCCTGAAACAGTCATAAATATGGTTGCCTTCGATATTCCTTACCCGGCCAATTATGGCGGAAGTATCGACATATTTTACAAGTTGAAAACGCTGAAGGAAAAAGGGATCGCTGTAATTCTGCATTGTTTTGAATACAATAAAAGCGAACAGCCCGAACTGGAAAATTATTGCAAAAGCGTAGTTTATTACCCTAGAAATAAAGGACTGAAATTTTTATTCTCACCCCTTCCCTACATTGTTGTTACGCGAAAACACCAACAGCTTCTAAAAAACCTGAAGGCAAATGATTTTCCGATACTGTTTGAAGGTTTACATTCCTGTGCTTTTTTAGATGCTCCGGAACTTAAAAACCGAAAGAAGATCGTTCGAACACATAACATCGAACATGACTACTACAGCGGGTTACAGAAAGCTTCGAAGAACCTTTTCACCAAAACTTATTATGCGTTTGAAAGCCGGAAGCTAAAACGTTATGAACCGGTTTTGCAACACGCGAATGCGATTCTGAGTATTTCGCCAAACGACTTTAAATACTTTTCTAAACAATATGAAAATGTTGGGTACATTCCTGCATTTCATCCTTTTTATGAATTAAAATCAAAGCCAGGAGAAGGTACCTACTTTTTATACCATGGAAATCTTTCGGTGGAAGAAAACGAAATGGCGGTACATTTCCTGATCGATCAGGTATTTAACAGGTTGGAGGCCCAACTAATTGTTGCCGGAAAAACTCCCGGGAAAAAGTTGCCGGAGAAAATATCCAAACTGCCAAACGTAACACTGCAAAGCAATCCTTCAGAGGAGGAAATGAACAATTTGATGCAAAATGCACAGGCTTGTGTTTTACCAACTTTTCAGGGAACCGGCTTGAAATTAAAACTGCTAACCTCCCTGTTTTCATCGCGTTACGTAATTGCCAATCCTACCATGGTGAACAATACAGGACTCGAGGATTTGTGCGAACTGGCAGATTCCGCTGAAGAATTCATAGCAGCCATAAACAAAATCTCGACAGACGAGTTTACTACTGAACAGATAAGTGAAAGAAAACAGAAATTAGTGGAATTCACCAACGATTTCAACGGTGACAAACTCCTAAAAATAATTGAAGAACTATGAGGAAACTGGTGTTTCTTGTATTGTTAATTGTTGCCAAATTCGGGTTTGGACAAGGTTATAAAATTGAAGTTGAATTACCAAACGCAGCCAATCAGGAGGTAAAGTTGGCCTATCATTTCCTGGACAAAATTTATGCGCGTGATACTGTTCTCCTCAACGAAAAAGGGATTGGCACTTTTCAAGGCGATAGCTTATTGCCACAAGGTCTTTACAAAATTCTGATCGACCAAAGTAAGCATTTTGATGTACTGATTGGTGCCGATCAGCAATTCCATCTTTATAATAACGGCATCGATGCCTCGAAAATGAAAATCGACGGATCGAAAGAAAGCGAGGCCTTTGTTGATTACCTGGTTTTCTTTAATAAGCTCAAGGCCAAAAGCCAGGAACTGAACCGGCAGTTAAAAAGTGCAGCTTCTGACCAGGAAAGAGAAGCCATAAGCGTACAACAAGCAGGACTGAATGATGAAATGAAAGCCTACTGGGACAAGATCAATCATGAACTACCCGGTTCATTTTTATACAAATTTTTGGTTGCGAACGAAGTGCCTGTGCTCGACATCAGTACACTTCCAATAGAAGTACAACAAAACGATTCGCTATTACTAATGGCCCGGTTCAACTACCAGCGCGAACATTTCTGGGATAATTTCGATTACACCGACGAGCGGATGCTATACACCCCATTTTACAAACCGAAACTGGATACCTGGTTCAACAAGGTGCTTTATCCGGCTTACGACTCGGTAAAACCATATGTTTACAGTTTTCTTGATGATGTGGAAAGGAATCCGCGCATATTCCAGTTTACCACCTCATACTTTATAAATGCCAGCATAAACAGCAACATCCTGGGGATGGATGCCTTGTTTGTCGATCTGGCCGAGGATTATTACCTCAACGGAAAAGCATTTTGGGCGACTGAAGCTTCACTCGAAACCATTCGCGAGAATGTGCTTTTTTATAAAGATAACCTGATTGGGAAAACCGGTGCTGATTTGATGATGGAAACTTACGATGGTGAATATGTCAGCCTGCACCAGGTTGATGCCGAAATTACCGTAGTCCTCATCTATGAACCTAATTGCGGGCACTGTAAAGTATTTGTACCCGAACTTTACAAAGAAGTATATCAGAAGTACAAGGACGAAGGACTTGAAGTTTTCGCAATCTACTCGATGGACAACAAAGAGGAATGGACTGAGTTTTTAGCAAAGCACAACATGTGGGACTGGATAAACGTATGGGACAAAGATCATACTACCCGATTCAAGATTCATTACGATGGCCGAAAAACTCCCGGTGTTTTTGTGCTCGATCGCGATAAAAAGATTATTGCAAAACGCTTGGATGTTGAACAACTGGAATCACTGATGGAAGAACGTTTGAAATAATTTCAGTTCATTTCGAACATCATAATTCTTTATCTGTTGATTATTCTTGAGATGTAGTAACGAACTTTAATGATTCCCGACGATGGCATAAAAATTAAAGTCTGTTTGCAACACTCAGTATTTCCTTTTGTACCTTAGTAAGAAATTAAGCTGCTAAATCAATGAAGATCCACTTAATCCTCTTGTTCCTCATTTTTGGCTTGCAATTAAGAGCCCAGGACACCACCTCAACAACCAGCGACATTGAACACAGTGTAGTAAGCAATCCTAAAGATTACGGTTATGTCATTTTCAACCAGGATACACTTTTTGTGCTCAAAGCCAATCTGGGCCCTATTTCTCCTGTAGAGCGAGCCGAATTAGTAAATAAGCGGCTTGCCCAAATTTACAAGGAAAACCTGATGCTGACGGATTCATTCAATATTATTGATGTGAAACTGTACTCTATGCTGACTTACAGAGACATGCCAATATTGAGTTTGAGTGATCAGGATGCAATACTTGTTAACCAAACCCGCTACGAACTTATCAGAGAATACCGGCAAATTTTGGAAACAGCATTTAAAAACGACATCCGAAATCGCAGTGTTTGGTACTGGGTAACGCACGTTTTGTATACGCTACTCACCTTTGTAGGTTTGTTTGTGATTCTATACCTGGTTAATCGCTTATTTAAATGGATCGACAACAAAGTACTTCATTACCAAAAACTTATAAATGCAAAGGTTACCTCCTACCTTCGGTACCTCACACCTCGCGGACCCGAGTATTTTGTTTCCTTTTTACTGAAAGTGGTAAAAGTCGCAATATGGGTATTGATCCTGTTTCTTTACCTGCCTTTATTGTTTGGATTCCTTCCCTGGACCAAAGGTTTGGTAAGTGACTTTTATGGCTTTATATCGGTACCGATAAAGCAAATACTGAATGGACTTTGGGTTTTTATCAGTCAAAAACTCATTTACATCATTTTCATTTATTTCATTGCCAAATATTTACTCCGAGTTATTTCATATGTATCCCAGGAAATTGAAACGGGAAAATTAAAGGTTAAAGGCTTCCACCAGGAATGGGCTAAACCAACTTACAAAATAGTCCGTGTACTTGTGCTGGCATTCACCCTGGTTTTCATGTGGCCATTCATCCCGGGCTCCGGATCCGATGCTTTTAAAGGTGTATCTATTTTCCTAGGCGTACTTTTCTCGCTCGGATCAACTTCTGCCATAGCCAACATTGTGGCGGGCATTGTAATCACTTACATGCGGCCGTTTCAAATCGGCGACCGGGTAAAAATTGGAGAAACTGTTGGGGATGTTATGGAAAAGAACCTGCTGGTAACACGACTGAAAACATTAAAAAATGAAGACGTTACCATTCCGAATTCAACAATCATCAATACGCATTTATGGAATTATTCGAAAAATGCCAGCAATCTGGGTATTATTTTACATACCACAGTAACTATTGGCTATGATGTGCCCTATACGGTGGTTAATGATTTACTGATAAAGGCGGCCAAAAACACTCCAAACCTGAGTCGTGACTTCAAACCGTTTGTGTTGCAGAAAAGCCTGAGCGATTTCTATATCGAATATGAATTGAACGTTTACACGAAACAACCCGGAAAAATGATGCAGTTCTATTCCGATATTCATAAAAGCATATTGGATGAATTCAATAAAGCCGGCGTTGAAATTATGTCGCCGCATTACACGGCCATGCGCGATGGGAATGCTTCAACTATTCCCGGATCAGCGCCAACAGAGCCGCCCAAAAACCCGGTAACGGATATCATTGATAAGGTGACTCAGCCCGGCAAAAAGAAAGCTTAGTAAGGCACCAGCGAAAATTTTCGCGTTACAAAAGAATCGTTGTAATTAAACCGAACCACATAAATTCCGGGTGTATTTCCGGCCATATTAAGTTTAACCTGGTAGTCGTGCACGCTCAACAACGGAACCTTGACTTCCTGCCCAAGCAGATTAAACACAGAAATGGTTTCAACCGTAATCTCCTGATCCGACTCAATGGTTAATTCCGATTGCGTTGGATTTGGAAAAACCCTGACATAAGCAGGGGTATCAACCACCGGCATATCATTTATACTGTCATCGTAATTACAGGCTACCAGTTCCATCACATTTACCATCGATCCTGCGTCGTTGCTGTTAAAGTCGGTCCAATCGCCATTTAATTTGTAGTAGAAGTGGTTTTCCTTCGCAGTATTTCGCAACGACTGATAGATTACTACAGTATCCTGCGTTTGAACATCGCTCATGTCAAAACCAACAAAAAAAGGCCCGTTTGGCTGAACGTCCTGATCAAAAGCAATATAATTCATGGCATCTTCCACCAGGTTATCCAGCGCTACAGTTTTACTGTATATCAACGACTCAGGAAGTTTATCCCCATGATAAACTTTAACAGCTATCTTACTTTTTGGAAATCCTGCAAGCTCCAGTTTTCCAATACCAAACGATACTCCCATCAGGCTTTCATTGCCGGGAATTGAAAAACGCTCAACCACCTCATCGATACCAACGCTGTTGGTTCCTCCCCAATAGCCCGAGAAATTACCGCCGGTAGTAAGCTGAACAAGGGCATGCTCGTCGTCGTCGTCTAAATTTGTGAAGGCTTTACACAGGTTTTCGCCATCGTAATATTGCCGTCCTGAAAGATTGGAAACGCCAAGATTCAACGGATCAAGCCAATGTTTTACCTGTTTTGTGGTATCGGAACGGTAATCCCAGTAAACCGCCAAACTGGCGAAATAATCGTTAAAAGGACTTCCGCAGGCAGCAACACCTCCGGTCAAAGTTCCAACTAATTCACCTTTTGTATTGAATAAACCGCCACCCGACGAACCAATTTCAGTTACGCCATCATCCCACGCTTTTATGTTGAGAAATGCATTTTTGATGTATTGGCTGTTGGTTCCAAAATTCGATTTTACCGGAGGGTCATCATCAAAAGCTATTTTTTTTACGTCGCCATACGGATGATGAATACTTACCGTAGAATCAGGCAAATCACCCGAGTGATTCCAACCTGCATAATAAGGCCGGTATTCCGGCGGCGGAATCAGAGACATTTCGGCCAAGGCAAAATCCAGGCTGTCGTGCCGGGCTAGCATAACTGCTCCCGAAACCGAATGCGACGGATCGCCATCGAGCGGTGCGCAGTAAGGACTTTCGTAATTAAATACATACACCGTGGTTTGTGCATATTCCCACCGATCGTAACAGTGGGCAGCCGAAAGAATATAAGGTTTGCCGTCTTCAGCGGTATTGTTCACCAGCGTACCCGAACACAATTCGTCGCCATCAACAATCAGGCGGCAAACAGCATTTTTAAGCGTAGTATAATCGTCACCAATGGCACAATTTACGTCAACATTACAATCACCGGCAGGTCGCCCTAACGGACGGCGGTCTGATTTCAGAATACCGATAAAATCGTGATTCACCCGTACAATTTCAAAATCGTTTGGAGTACCCAGCCTTACCGGAACTTCATATTGAATAGTAATTTCCTCGCCTCGAACAGGCGACACTGCAAATTTACCTCCAGCCTTATTGTTGGCAGAAGTAAAAGCACCTAAATAATGATTTTCTTTTTCATTATAAATAAATAAACGAGCGCCTATGCTGAGTTTAAATTCATTAAAAATCAGGTTTAACGATTTGGCATTTTCAGAAGACAAGGTCAGGCGCCAAATATTATACCCCCCATTCCCGGTAAACCACTGTCCCGAATTTTCGGGATTCAGATTAACATGAATAGGAATGGCAAACTTAAACGGCTTAAGTCCTGCTTCTGTATTACTGTTCTGATCGATGGCCTGTGCGATGACACTTTTAGCCACCACCGACAATTGTATCGCCTGACGATTTGCACTTTTAAACATATTAATTTCCAGCGGGAATCCACCTTCGGAAACCTGGCTCATCACAGAAAAAACAGATGTGGCGAAAATGAAAGCTACACTAATTATGCAGCGGATAACTTTCAACATTAGTTGTTCAGTTTTAAAATCGTTAGAAAAATACACAAAATATCTGCTTCGACATTATTCATACAAACATTTCAACAATTTAAAGGTTTGAATGTTATTATGTGAAACAGTTAAAAACTTAATTTAATTCTTATGAAAACGAAGATCACACTGAACTTGTTGTTTCTGGGCTTATTTACATTATCAGCTGCAGCAAGCGATACCGAAAAAAGCACGTATTATTCGCCTGCGCAGATGTCGGAGGAAGTAAAAGCTGTGGTTCAAAACAAATGTTTTGGCTGTCACAATACCGACTCGAAAAACGACAAAGCCAAGGAAGATCTCGATTTTAAAACTTTTGACACGCTGACAAATCTTAAGAAAGTGAGCGCTTACAAAAAAATTGGCGATGTGTTGAACGAAAACGAAATGCCACCTAAAAAATTCCTGGATCACTATCCTGACAAAAAGCTCACCGACGCCGAGAAAAAACTACTGATGGACTGGGCTAAAGCAGAAGCAGAAAAATTGGTTAAAGGAATGTAAAATGCGTAAAATACTGCGTATAGTTTTTATAATCCTCATTGTCGGTTTTGTTGTTCTCCAGTTTTTTCAACCCGAAAAAAACCAGGGACAGATTACCGACAATGATATTTTACGGCAACACCAGGTGCCTGAAAACATTGCGGTTATTCTAAAAGAATCGTGCTTCGATTGTCATTCAAATAACACGCGTTACCCCTTCTACGACCGTGTAGCTCCTGTTTCCTGGATGGTAGATGATCATATTCAAGATGGCAAGCACGAACTGAATTTCTCGGAATGGGGAGAAATGGATATTTTCGATAAAATCACCACCCTTGACGAAATTGCGCGGGAAACTAAGCGCAAAGCCATGCCATTGAAATCATATAAATTAATGCACCCCAAGGCCCGGTTGAGCGACGAGCAAATTGCCGCTATCGAAAAATGGACCACCGAACTGGGTGAAGAGTTACTTAAAAACAGTATTTCCGAATAGCTTTCTTCAAACACAGTTATTCTCCTATCTTTGCATGCAAAAAGCAGAATGAAGGTGCTGGTTATGTATGTTGATGAGTTTGGCTACACTCCTCAGGTTAAAAACCTCGAGTCGGCTGAAGACATCACAGAAGGAGCGACATTTAACGATGCCATTCTTGCCTTTATTCAGGTGGAAGAAAGCGACGAAGAAAAGGATGTTAAAAGCCGCGAAAAAAAGCTGGTGAATCACCTGAAGTGGACAGCACGTAAAAATAACTGCAAACGGGTAATCCTGCATTCATTTGCGCACCTTTCCGATTCGAAAGCCTCTGTAGAATTTACCAAAGAATTATTTGATCTGGCTGAAGAACGCCTTCAAAATGCCGAATTCGAAACCGCGCAAACGCCCTTTGGTTATTTTCTCGATCTGAACATTAAGGCACCGGGTTATTCGCTGGCCCGAATTTGGGCAACTTTGTAAGTAAGTCAATTTTTGCAAAGGCCAGCTGACATTAATTTTACAGGTATTTGATACCAAAATTCAGAAACAACATGAAGTTCGAAGCATATTCCATATCAAAAGAAATTAAGGCAAACCTTGCCGAACAGGGTTTTCGGAGGCCAACCGATATTCAGTTCAAAGCCATCCCTCCTATTTTAAAAGGCGAAGATGTGCTGGCCATTGCACAAACCGGCACCGGTAAAACAGCTGCTTTTGCAATACCTGTGATCTATAAAATTCAAAAGAGAAAAGAACATCCGGGAGTAAAATGCCTGGTGATGGCGCCAACCCACGAACTGGCCGAACAAATAGCCGGCGTATTTGAAAAACTATCAAAAAATACCAGAGTAAAAACCGCCGTGATAATTGGTGGTGTTGAACAGGATCCGCAAATTAATGCACTGAAAAGCGGTGTGGATGTTTTAGTTGCAACACCCGGAAGGTTGTTTGACTTGGTGAGCCAGGGACACTTGATCCTCGACCAGGTAGATACCCTGATCCTCGACGAAGCCGACCACATGCTCGATCTCGGATTTATTAAAGATATTGAAAGCCTTATCCGCTTTCTTCCACGAAACAGGCAAACCCTGTTTTTCTCTGCTACCATCAATCCGAAAATTAAAAAGCTGGCGTATTCGTTGGTGAGCAAGCCTATTCGCATTCAGGTTTCGCCGAAAAATCCGGTGGCAAAGAATGTTGACCACAAGGTGGCTTTTATTGAAATGGACGATAAACGAGCCTTTCTCGAGCGCCTGGTAAAAGAAAATCCGGATGCAAAGATTCTGGCTTTTGTAAGAACGAAAGTACGTGCCGAACGCGTGAAAAAGGCAATGGAGCGGGTAAATATTCAGGCTGATACCATTCACAGCGATAAGGACCAGAAGGAACGTAACACCACCATGCAGGATTTTAAAAGCGGGAAATCGAAACTGCTGATTGCTACCGACGTAAGTGCGCGGGGAATTGATATCCCTAATGTTGATTTTGTGGTGAATTACGACCTCCCTGAAGTTGCCGAGAATTATGTACACCGCGTTGGCCGTACCGGACGTGGTGCGCAAAAAGGACAGGCTTTCTCGTTTTGCAGCTCCGAAGAAAAGGTGATTCTTTCAGAAATTGAAACGTTCCTGGGAATGGAAATTACCGTTTTGGAAATTGCCAAAGAAGATTACCACGAAACACTCGATTTTACAGAGGATACCGATTACAACTGGAAAAAACTTATGAGCGAAAATGAAAAGGCGCAAAGCAAACGCCGCAAAAAGAAATAATTATTGAGTATTCTCACGTAGCCAGAAATTGCGTATCTCTGCCGTGGTCATCCAGGTGCACAGGCCAAATGGCCGGGAAAGTCTGACTTCGGGCCGAATCCCAAGTTCACGTTCCGAGTAATCAAAATCAACCACTACTTCATCGTCAATCCACACCTTGATCTTTTTGTCGTTCACCTTCAAGCGAATCGAATACCACCGGTCTTTCTCAAAATTTTTAAGGATTTTAGTTTCGTTTTCCGAAGCATCGAGGCCATCTATTGTACTCAATCCTACAACCGGTCCTCCCCAACCTCCAACAATCAGCGAACAAAATCTTTCATTAACAGGAAATGTTAAGCCGCAGAAAAAATCGTTACCCGATGTTTTTCGGGCTTCGAGGCCAACTTCATAATTTACTTTTGGAAAATCGGCAGTGTGATTGATTCCACTACAGCCATCGCCCATGGAAATGATGATCTTGCCGCCTGAGACACGAACAGGTCCCTGGGTTCCAAAATTGGTGATTTCCCATCCATCGAGTGTGTTCCCATCAAACAACGACTGTGTTCCTTCAGGAATTTGCTGTTCTGGGATTTCATTTTGTTTCTGTTCAGCCTTTTTGCCCGAAGAACAGGCTCCCAAAACGATCAATACTAAAACGATGAGATATTTATACGACATGACTATGAATGGCTAAATTGCTTTTCCTACAAATTTATAACCTATTTCTTCAATTGTCTGCCTGATTTTATCTTCTTTATAACCCGATCCAATAATTTTTACGGTATTTGAATCATTGCTGGCCATAACCTGTTGAATCCCTTTGATCGACTCAAGGTTACGTTTCACGCTGGCCTCGCAATGCGAACAGGTCATCCCTTCAACAATATAAGTGGTTCCTTCCATCTTTTTCATACCGGCTTTCTTTCTGAGTTTTGAATAGAAATAACCTCCCAGTATCGAAAAAATCAGGAGAAAAGCAGAAGCCCACTCCAGCCAGTCGGGTAACATTTGGTGTTCGCTTCCATCGCCGTGAATATGCATCACTTTGCTTAAAATAAAATCAGCCGGAATGAGCCAGTTGGTCAACAACCCAAAAATTATTGCCCCTCCGGTAATGGTAGCCATGTACACGGCTAGCGATTTCTTCCCCATGGTTTTCCCTAAAACGGTCATGGTAGCCACATTCGTTGCCGGACCTGCCATTAAAAAAACCAGTGCGGCACCCGGAGAAACTCCTTTCATTAACAAAACCGCAGCTACCGGAATTGAACCGGTGGCACAAATGTAGATTGGTACAGAAGCAGCCAATACCAGCAATATCTCAACAATTCCCCACCCCTGAAAACGACTAAAAAAATCATCAGGAATCAAAACTGAAATCAGTGCTGCCAACAAAAATCCAATGATCAGCCATTTTGCGATATCCTGCAGCAATTCAACAAATGCATAGTCGGCCGCCTTTACCAGCGAATGCCGCTTATCGTTTACACGAGGCTCGTGGCAACCACACGAATCGTCGCTGCACGTTTCGGTTCCGTTTACGGTTCCAACATCGAGTTTGAAATCGGCAAAAGGCGATGCCGGCTTTGGTTTTGGTTTGTCTTTCACCAGCCAGTTGGTTAAAGCACCACCGGCCACACCGGTTACAAATGCTACGATCGGCCGCAACACTGCAAATGGCCAACCCAGCATCGAATAAGTTGCAAAAATAGAGTCGACTCCTGTTTGTGGCGTCGATATCAGAAATGAATTTGTAGCGCCTTTTGATGCTCCGTCCTTGTAAAAAGAAATCCCCGTTGGAATTACTCCACAGGAACACAAAGGCATCGGAATTCCAAGAATAGAACCATTTAACGCCGATTTAAGGTTGCTTTTCCCCAGGTACTTATCAATGTGTTTTTGCGGAAAATAAACTTTCAGTAGTCCGGCAAAGATCAATCCCAACAACAACCATGGCGCCATTTCCAACACTAAAAACCACAACTCTGTAATGTATTTGCTAATAAATTCTACCATAACATTCCATAAAACAAATCAACTTTCTGCTTGTTCTTCGCAAAAACAAAATTAATACTGAGTCAAGTCTATCTGATTATAGAATTTTGGGAATTACTTTCAAGTTTTTATGAAATTAGAAAGGCCACTGTTGGTTTAAGCTATTTCTGCTCTTTCCACATAGATTTGAGTTGCTTCAATTCTCGTTACGATTACATTTTCACCTTTGTCGATAAAGCCGGTTTCGGCAACCGCATCATACACTTCACCTTCAATCAGCACCTTTCCTCCCGGACGAAGTACCGTTTGAGCAACTCCCTCTTTACCTTTCAAAAGCAGCATATTGGTTTCTATACTGATGTATCCTTCGTTGGCATGCTGAACCGTATTCAACGCAAAGTTTTTGAACATACCCGATTGTGCAGTAAATACCTTTTGCCCGAGGTACAGCGAAAGCAGAAATCCGCCAAAGACGCCCAAAACAACCGTGGTTATGGCCACTCCAAAACCTCTGAGTTCAACACCATCAAAATCAAAATTCACATTGTCGATCAGGCTGAGCACCAGCCCGGCAAATACAAGAACAATTCCGGTTACTCCGGCAACGCCAAATCCAGGTATTGCAAATATCTCTATGAAAATCAGGATGATCCCAACAATGAAAATTACAATTTCCCAGTTGGCAGCCAAACCTTCGAGGTACAGCGGTGCGAAATACAAGATGGCGGCAAGCACAGCAATCCCAAGAGGGAAACCAATTCCCGGCGATTGCATCTCAAAATATATTCCGCCAATGATGGCCATAATCAAAAGCCCTGAAACAACAGGATTTACCAGTAAACCTATTACTTTTTCAAGTAATGTTGGTTCGTAGGTCACCAGTTCATAATCGGATACGCCTATTTGCTCCAACACTTCGTTCACATTCTCAGCAATTCCTTCACAAAAACCATTTTCCATCGCTTCAAGGGCTGTAAATGTTAATACTTTTCCTGTATCAGAAATTCCCTCAACATAAATGCTCTGGTCCACCATTGCTTCGGCAATCAGCGGATCGCGGAACCATTTAATGATTGTGTCATTGTCGGCAGTCACCACAGTATCTTTTCCATGGGCTTCGGCAGTAGCACGCATGGTCGACCGCATGTAGCTCTGGTACTTGTCGGGCATGGCTTCGCCGGTTTGATTCACTACCGTTGCGGCACCAATACTTGAGCCCGGTCGCATATAAATACCGTCGCAGGCAATCGAAATCAACGCTCCTGCTGACGCGGCATTGTTATCGATAAAAACATATACCGGAATTTTGCTTCGAAGAATCATTGTCCGAATAGAATCAGCATCAAGCACAGTTCCTCCGTAAGTATTCATGTGAATCAGGAAATATTTTGCATGCAGGGAATCGGCTGCCTGAAAGGCTTGCCTAACCTGGCGTTGTGTGGCAGGCATAATGTTTTGTTTGATGTCGATTTTATACACCAGTGTTTTATTCTTTTCTTGCGCGAATACAACCACAGAAATCAGCAAAAAAAGCAGGATTACTAATCTTCTCATTTTTCAAGATTTTTCAGGTAGACGTTTTTACGAATATACATCAAAACTACACAGAAAGGTTGCATTTGATGCATTAAAACATATGCTGCATAACGATTCTGCTTCAAAAACTGATTTCAATATTTTCTTAATACAGATTTGCAGAAGAACAACTTTATGGTTGCCGCTTAAAGTTCGGAAAATCACACAAAGCCACAGGTTCATCGCTTTAAATTGTTAAATTTGCGGCTTAATATTATTATCGAAATGGAATTGAATACCTTAACAGCAATATCTCCGGTTGACGGAAGGTACAGTAACAAAGTTGAAGGACTTGGAAATTATTTTAGCGAATTTGCCCTTATTAAATATCGTTTGCTTACTGAAGTTGAATACTTTATAGCACTTTGCGAACTGCCTCTTCCCCAACTTGAAGGAATCGAAAAAGAAAAACTGGAAAAGCTCCGCGAGCTTCACAAAAACTTTTCGCTTGAAGACGCACAACGCATTAAGGATATTGAAAGCGTCACCAATCACGATGTGAAAGCTGTTGAATATTTTATTAAGGAAGAATTTGACAAACTTGGCCTTTCGAAATACAAAGAGTTCATCCATTTTGCACTTACCTCACAGGATGCCAACAATACAGCTATTCCGAAATCGATTCAGGATGCGCTGGAAAACGAATATTACCCGCTGTTACAAAAGCTGATTGAAAAGTTGCTGACGCTGGCCAACGAATGGAAAGATATTCCAATGCTGGCAAAAACACATGGTCAGCCCGCATCACCAACAAAACTGGGTAAAGAAATTAAGGTTTTTATCGAACGGATCATGGTGCAACTGGTACATTTAAAATCGGTTGCCATCGATGCTAAATTTGGTGGTGCTACCGGTAATTTTAATGCACATTACGTGGCTTATCCCGAAATTAACTGGGAAGAATTTGCCAATAATTTTCTAAAAGAAAAACTGGGACTGAACCGTTCGCAATACACGACGCAGATTTCGCATTACGATAACCACAGTGCCATTTTCGATGCATTGAAGCGCATCAATAACATTATTCTTGATCTCGACCGTGATGTGTGGACCTATGTTTCGATGAACTACTTCAAACAAAAAATCAAAAAAGGAGAAGTGGGTTCATCAACCATGCCGCATAAAGTCAATCCGATCGATTTTGAAAACTCGGAAGGAAACATCAGCATTGCCAATGCAGGGTTCGAACAACTGGCACAAAAACTTCCGGTTTCGCGTTTGCAGCGCGACCTCACCGATTCTACCGTAACCCGTTTTATCGGTGTCCCGTTTGGCCATACCATTATCGCCATTAAGTCAACTTTAAAAGGTTTGGATAAATTGCTCATTAACACTGCTGCAATCGAAAAAGACCTGGAAGACAACTGGGCGGTGGTTGCCGAAGCCATTCAGACCATCCTTCGCCGCGAGTTTTTCCCGAATCCTTACGAGGCACTGAAGGATCTTACCCGCAGAAACGATGTTATTAATAAAGAAGCTATACATAATTTTATCGACACACTCGACGTTAATGATAAAGTGAAAGCGGAATTGAAGGCGATCACGCCTCAGAATTATACCGGTATTTTTTAATTCAATTAATCAACCGGTAATCCTGTGTTCACAGCCAGTATATGAAAGAATTTCTGAAATTAATGAAACGATTTGTTCCGCCTTATAGGTGGAAGGTCGTTTTAAATATTGTGTACAACCTATTGGGGGCAATATTTGGTGTGTTTTCTTTCGCCATGCTTATTCCTACATTGGATATTCTCTTCCAAACCAAGGAACTGGTAACCGAAAAAGTGCCATTTTCGTTTTCTACCGATGCCATAACTCATAACCTTAATTATTACATCAGTCAGTTCATTATTGATCAGGGCCAGCAGCGAGCGTTAATGCTGATCGGAGCCATCATAATCATCATGACTTTACTAAAAGTCGGTTTTACTTATTTATCTGATTTTGTACTGATTGGATTGAGAAACGGGGTGGTTTACGACATCCGATCGCTGATATACAATAAGATTATTGGCTTGCCGCTGGGTTACTTTTCCGAGGAACGAAAAGGCGACATTATGGCCCGTATCACCAGCGATGTGCAGGAAGTTGAAAACTCAATTGCCAACTCGCTGGGCATGATGATCAAAAATCCGATTTTGATTATCGTATTTCTTGGTGCAATGATTTATATGAGCTGGTCGTTGACGTTGTTTGTCTTTATTATGCTTCCGGTAACAGGATTTATTATCGGGCGTATCGGAAGAAGTTTAAAGCGCGTATCGTCGAAAGGTCAGGACAAACTGGGTGAGATTCTTTCCATAATAGAGGAAGATCTTTCGGGACTTCGAATCATTAAATCCTTCAATGCTGAAGAAAAAGCCATCAATCGTTTTCAAAAAGAAAACGACAGCTACCGATCAATTATGAACCGCCTGATGTGGCGTCGTCATTTAGCCCATCCTGCAAGCGAATTTTTGGGAACCATTGTTATTGTAATTGTATTGTGGTACGGCGGATCCATCATTCTCGGAGACGGAAAATCGTCCTTATCAGCCGCTGAATTTATTGGTTACATGGTTTTCTTTTATGGCATCATCAATCCTGCCAAAGCCTTTTCAACGGCCTTGTACAGCATCGAAAAAGGTTTGGCTTCCATGCACCGTATCGATCATGTTCTGGCGGCTGAAGTAACCATCAAGGATAAACCCGATGCTAAAAACATCGAGTCGTTTGAACATCACATTCAGTATGAAAATGTGAGTTTTGCCTACGAGAAAGCCACTGTTTTGAATGACGTTTCACTTGAAATTGAAAAAGGAAAAACCATTGCACTGGTAGGTTCATCGGGTAGCGGAAAAACTACGTTTGTTGACTTGTTGCCGCGTTTCTGGGATATTAGTTCGGGCAGTATAAAAATCGATGGAACAGACATCCGCGATCTGAAATTACATTCGTTGCGCAACCTGATCGGAAACGTAAACCAGGAACCGATTTTATTTAACGATACCATTTTTAACAACATTGCTTTTGGTGTTGAAAATGCCACTCAGGAGGCTGTAGTTAAAGCAGCCAAAATTGCCAACGCGCACGAATTCATCATGGCCTCAGAAAATGGCTACGAAACCAAGATTGGCGATCGCGGTGACAAACTATCGGGCGGACAAAAGCAACGCTTATCCATTGCACGGGCGATTTTGAGAAATCCACCTATTCTGATCCTCGACGAAGCTACTTCGGCACTCGATACCGAATCGGAACGACTGGTGCAGGAGGCGCTCGAAAACCTGATGAAGAACCGTACATCACTGGTTATTGCACACCGCCTTTCCACAATTAAAAACGCAGATATGATTTGTGTTTTGGATGAAGGCCGTATTGTTGAACGTGGCAGCCACGATGAACTCCTAAAACAGAATGGTAGGTACACCCGTTTGCATAAAATGCAGGTGTTTTAATTGATAGCTTCGAGTGTGAGCCACGAGCCACGAGCTTATTGGAACAGAGAAATTACCAGCCGTTGGCAAGTATATCGGCCAGGTGAACGGTTTTTATGGGAAGCTGCTGTTTTCGAATGTACGCTTCCATGTTCAACAAACAGGATGCTTCAGTTGACACAATGTATTCAGCACCGGTCTTCAGTGCATTTTCAACTTTTTGCTCGGTCATAGCTGTTGAGATGTTGTGAAATTTGGCAGCGAAAGTACCGCCAAAACCACAGCAGGTGGTGCGTTTATCCATTTCAACCAATTCCAGTCCTTTTACACGAGCCAATAATTTCCGGGGCTCTTCCTCAATTCCGTATTCGCGAAGTCCGGCACACGAATCGTGAAAAGTTACCTTGTGATTGAATTCAGCCCCAACATCAACAACCTTTAATTGATTGACCAAAAAATCGGAAAACTCTACAACTTTTTTGCCGATAAGCACAGCTTTTGATTTGAATGAATCATCGTTAAACAGTTCAGGGTAATAATTTCGTATAAATCCGCTGCACGATGCCGAAGGCGAAACCACCAGATTGGCCTCAGAAAAATCAGTAATAAACTTTAAAGCCACCGTTCGTGCCTCTTCCCAGTAGCCGCTGTTAAATGCAGGTTGACCGCAACAGGTTTGTTCCGGATTGTAATTTACAGTGCATCCAACTTTCTCCAGTACTTTAATAAAATTGAAAGCTGTATCAGGATAAAACTGATCGATAAAGCAAGGAATAAATACGTCAATCTTCATTGATGCCGATTTTGGTCCTGAAAATAGCGAAAAGAATAGGAAACACAGCTTATGAGTCAACGAAAAAAAAGGAATAAAAAAAGAGGCTTCACGTTTGTGAAACCTCTTTTCCTTCGGCACGGGAGGAGCGACTCGAACGCCCGACACCTGGTTTTGGAGACCAGTGCTCTACCAACTGAGCTACACCCGTATTCCGGAGTTACAGGAATTTCGCCCACCTAATCTTTAAACTATCTTTAAACAGGAATAGGTAATTTTTAGCACGAAACCGACTGACTGAAGATTTATATTAAAAGTTATTAACAACAGGAAAAAGGCGCTACAAAATGCCCCAGAAGCAGATATTTTGCATAGACAGATTATAAGACACCCCCGTGTTTTATCAATAACTGTTTATGTAAATATAGATGCGTTGATGAAGTGAGCCAAGCCCCAAACGATTTTAAACTACTCGAAGTAAGATTAAAATCGAAACATAAAAAGAAACCAGTTCCACCACGTTAACACAATACTGACCCAATTAATAGTAATCAGGCATCCAAAGGCGTGTACAGGCTTGTGGTTGGTCTCAGAAGGATGCAATCCTCAAAAAAAGCTAATGTCCGAGTAGAATTTCGTGGTTCAATCGATAAGCATACTCCCTTTCCAGGGCCGGAATAAAAAATGGTTCAGTTTACAAATTAAATGAGCAATCAAAACTGATGCATTTCAACAATTTTGTTTGCGAACCGGGGAATACATTTAGAATCGATTGAAGGACTTCCAATACCATCAAAATAAATGGCAAAATGGTACATATTTATACCTCGAAACTTCAAATATGTGTACCGAAATTACTATGATAAACATAGGATAAGAGCTGTATAATCAGCAAGTTAATAACAAAACAATAGCAATGAAGAAGAATCTGCAACTACACGTAAGGCTTACGCCAACGACACGGCAACAATGGGATGACCTATGCGCCCAATCGCCTTTTAAAACGCAATCGGCTTTGTTCCGCAACCTTGTGAACGAGCTACACGAAAATGATTTTATGAATCTAAAAACAGATGAAAATGGAAAATGAAGCAACACTTGAAATACACCCGATGGTCCTCAGGTCAGAGGCAGCTCAAATTTGGGAAGAAATGACCCTCAAATATTTTTGGAAAGATACTCATCCATACGATGCCCTTGTAAGGTTGATGGGTAAGGCGATTAAGAGCAGACCAGAAGTTGAGAATATTTTTCTCCAACACGCGCTTGCGAACCTCAATCCAAACTATTACGGAGAAAGTAATATCACAACTGAGAATGAAAAATGATTAACAATGTCCGGGGCCTATGGTGCCTGGGCTTTTAAAACTAGAAACGATGAAGAATTTTGAAATAAACTATATTTTAGCCGATGGAAGAACCGCTGCAACATTAAAGGAGGTTCGTCAAAAATTGGGTTGTTCAGGTCGCGCAATCCGGCATTTAATTGAAGATGGAACGATAAAAAAAGTTGAATTAAACCTTAACGTGGAGAACGATGGAACAGCCAATAACAATTAACAAATACCTAAGCGAAAAAAGTGATGAGATTTTAAAAAAGTGTGACGATGCCATAAAAAACGGTATTAAAATTCACTTTAACTCTCCAGTCGGTTCAGGAAAAACGACGATGGCAATTGAAATCATGGAATGTAATCCAGATAAAAACTTTGTGGTTCTCTTTCCGCAGATATCCATAACCGAGCAGGTCAAGGTTAAACTGGTTGCCAAGGGGCTTGATGCAGTAATTGTAAACAGCAGAACGATAGAAAAAGCTATTGCTGATAATAAATCGACGATAAAAAATCGAATCATGTTATCAACGGTCGATTCGGCTTACAAACTGATTGAAGAAATCAACTTTACCGGAAAAGATACTGTGGTAATAATGGATGAAACCCATACATACCTGCAAGCTCCCAGAGAAAAACATACTGCTACAATGCAGGCGATACTGGATAAGGAATTTCCTGTAATCGGATTTAGTGCAACGCCTTCAAGTTGGGTAAGCAAATTTCTCTTGGAAATTGATAATGAAATAGAGTTTCAATTTAAAAAAGACAGGAAACAGGAGGTTTACCAGACAACAGTAAAGAAAGGATTGTTACGAACAGTAGCTTATGAAATCACCGAAGATTTTAAGGGTCCGGTAGTAGTTTTTATGGAAACAAAAAGGCACCAGGAACAATTGAGAAGTTTAATTACAGAGTACAATTCATCAATAAATGTGTGCATCCTGAATGCTGATACAAAAAGTAAGACCGAATGGCAGTATTTGATGAATAATGACAGCCTACCCACAAATTTTGATGTATTCCTTATCAATAGCGTAGCACAAGCCGGAGTCAATATTACGAGCCAAGATATCCAACAGGTTTACTTGTTAGATTGCTTCGATCCATTTGGTTTTGCACAATACTTGGGGCGTTGTCGAAATTATAAAAGGAGCTACCACTACTACAATTCACCGTATGGAAAGCAGCTGGAGGCGTTTGATTCTAACGAAATACAGGAACGCATTGATTTTGTCACCGAAGTACTGGCATCGGATAATAAGCAGATACAGCAACTTCTGAAGAGATTGAAACCGATGATCTCGGATCAGGTTTATCTGAATAACAAAAACATCCTTACAGCTGATAAGTGTAAAATCGCATACAGTGTATATGAAAAGTTGCGCGGACTGAGTGGTGATGACCTAATATTGGTAACAGAAAGTCTATTCCCAGATATTGAATTCCAATGCTTACCTGAATTAGATGGTATTGTTGTAACTCCGGCAGGTTCTCAGCAGAAAAGTAGAAAGACTGCGCAAACTCGATTGCGAGAATACATTGAAAGCGATCACGACCTCATTAACGATTTGGCCGTGAAAATGAACTTCAATTATTCAGAGTCAAACATGGTAGACACTATCAATAAGCATTTCGGATCGAAAGGTTTAAAGACGCTTCAAGAGAGGGAAGACAAACTGCGTGAGATTCATGAGTTAGGAAAAAAGGCACAGATAACGCCCAAACGATTAATTGAAATCAATTCCCTGTTCAGGCAGAGCCATAACCATGAAGGAGTGTTGCAGGAATTAATGAGCCTTAACGGGAATAAGTTTAATCACATCAATTCAGCCATTAAATTTTTTGAAGGTACAACACCAGCAAAAATAAAAACGTTAATGGAAAATATTTATCATCAAAAAGGCGAATTACTTACAGCATTAGAATGGAAAAAACTACTCAAACAAGATGTCCAAAATCCAACCAATTCATCGATATTGATTGATAACCTTTATAAGTTTTGTCTGCATACTACAAGGTCAAATGGCAAATTAAGGCTGGATAAGATAAACGAAACGATTGAAGATTATTTGGAAACCTACGACTTCAAACATCTGGTATATTATCAAGGAAAGTTAAGCCCGAAATAATAAACAGTGCAACGAAATAGTGAAGTTGTATTAAGGTAGATTCACTAAACCTATGCACTCCTCCTGAAGTGTGGTTTGAAAAGGAAAGTTGTAAAGCAACTGATTGTAGCAAAGTGTCAGAGAATCAATTAAATTACCAAGTCAACTTTTTGGGGACTTGGCAGATTGTCAGTAACTTACAAAATGATAAAGTAGCAATAAGTCAGATAATTAAACCAATTCCCGAAACAACATTTATTTGTGTCGGCTGATTAACAAATGATTACAAAATTAGGGAATAGCAAAATGTCAGATGAAGCAAAAATGAGTCAGATTTAATTTAAAATCCAACGTAAGTAAACAACCGAAAGAATGGTTTTACGAAAGGTAATCGGTATAAAAGATAAGAGGCTGGGAGTTAATTTCTCCCGGCCTTTTTTTATTTAGAAGAATAGGATATAGCGGTCATAAGTGACTTCATTATAATAGTACCTCACCTTAAGGGCACCAATCTTATCAAATTTATAACGTTCACCTTTACAAAGAAAAGTAATGGTAAAATAATAAACATCCATTTCTTCGAGCTCCTCGGTGTCAACAGAATATTCAACAGATTCAAAATAAGAATCGCTCCAGTCCACACCTTTAACACTCCTGTCAGAACGAAAATCATCAAGAACATCAGCAACAAAGCCAGGCTTGCCAGTATCTTTCAAATAAAAATCAATAGTGTTTTGGTGTTCTTCTTTAGGAATATTCAGAGAACCATTGGCCAAAACATCTCGAAGTTCTTGCTCCGAAAGAAAATAGTTGCGAAAAGAATTGAGATCGTTGGTCTTAAGACAGTTGAAAAAATGCGTACCAAATTCATCGGGAGAAGTAGGAAATGGAGTAGCCTTTGAAGTAGGCGGGGCAACGGAAGCCCAAATTATAATCACAATAAAAAGAATTAGTCCAATTAGTACATATAACGGGTTTTTCATAGAAAAATTAATTATCCTTCTACAGCCCACAGAAGGGGTTTATTTTTAGAAGCGTTAGGCTGAACTTACCAATTAATCAGTACGAACAGCCCACGCCTCAACGTAAGCTATCCCTGGGTGTATAAAAAAAACACTCTGGCGGTTCCTGATTCAGGGTAAGCAACGCATATATTAAACTCGGTATAAACACGTTAAAGTTTTTGCTTATGTCGTTAAAACAAGAAGGCGCAACCAAACTTGTCAACCAGAGAGGCTCCGCCAGAAGCCCATACACCAACAAGCCGGTTACGCCCATACGTTAACCGTCCTGCTATTTTCCTCGGTGTATTCATTAAAATCTGGCGGATTTCTGGAACCGGACAATCGCAGCAACATCAATATTTTATCTACCTAAAAAGGTTTACTTCATTCGCAATCGGTTTTTATTCGATGCTAAAGGTAGCAACAGAAATTGAAATGTTAAATGCAAACCTGAATTTTTAAAACGAATTTGAATAGTAACGAATGAAAAAAGCGAGGGTACCCCACCCATGCAAAATTTTATACGTTTTCCCGGCAAAAAATCGACCGGGGGCAATTCATATCACACAACCGCTCTCATGTATACTTCCAAAATTTTAAAAAATTTATACGGAATTTCACTATGAAAAACATCAATTTCATACGTAAAATGAAGCTGTAATTTGGCTCCAGAGACTACAGGCTATTATAACTAGCGGGAAAATGAAAAGCGGGTAAAAAAGCCTGAAAAGAACTCCTGTGCATACACGCGCTTTGACGGCAGCTCAAAACATCACCAGCCGAACTAACAAATGGAAGTTCGGGACTAGCTATGCAATAGCCTAATAATCAGCCGAACTGAAAAATGGAAGTCGGTAAATGACAAAAAATCAACGCGAAAAAAAACAGATAGCGTTAATCCTTTGAAAATGAGCCGATGTCGAAAAACCGACTTCGGGCATACCACAGTAGCCTTATTATATGGTACACAATATATAATTCAAACATTTTTTGTATTGTTTTTCGAGATAAATAGTCTAAATGATTATATTGGCGACTAAAATTTATACGGAAATGAACCGAATAAAAGAAGTACTTGAAGAAAAGGGAATAAAACAAAAATGGTTGGCTGAACAGCTCGGGAAGAGTTACAATATGGTGAATGGCTATGTCCAGAATCGACAGCAACCCAGACTTGAAGTGCTTTACGAGATCGCAAGAATACTTGATGTCAACCCTAAAGATTTACTGAAAGAAGATAAATGACAAAAGAAATACAAATAGAAGAAAATTTGGTTAAGCAGCTCACAGAAGAGCTAAAATACACCTTCCGATCGGACATCGTTGATAGAAAGTCACTAGAAGAGAACTTCAAAACAAAGTTTGAAGCACTAAACCATGTTCGGCTTACAGAAAGTGAGTTTCTGAGGCTACGTGAAGAAATCATCAATCCAGATGTTTTCGCAGCATCAAAATTGTTACGCGAAAGACAATACTTCCAAAGAGAGGACGGAACACCAATGCATTATACATTGGTAAACATTAAAGATTGGTGTAAAAACGATTATGAGGTTATTCGTCAATTACGCATTAATACAGAAAACAGCCATCAACGCTATGATGTAATATTACTTATAAATGGATTGCCGGTGGTGCAAATTGAATTAAAGAAACTAGATATATCGCCACGAAAAGCCATGCACCAGATAGTGGAATACAAAAATGAAGCTGGGAATGGGTATGGAAATTCGCTACTATGTTTTATGCAATTATTCATTGTGAGTAATAAAACAAACACATATTATTTTGCAAACAACAAGAATCAACATTTTGCATTTAACGCAGATGAACAATTCTTGCCGATATATCAACTGGCAGATGAAGACAATAATAAAATAACTCATCTGGAAACCTTTTCGCAAAAATTCCTTTCCAAGTGTACACTTGGTGAAATGATTAGCAAATACATGGTTTTGGTCGAAAGCGAACAAAAAATTCTTGTAATGCGACCTTACCAAATTTATGCGGTAAAAGCTATTGTTGATTGTATTCATGAGAACAGAGGGAATGGATATATCTGGCATACTACTGGTAGCGGTAAAACGTTGACCTCGTTTAAAGCATCTACGCTCCTAAAAGATAATCCAGATATTGAAAAATGCTTGTTTGTGGTTGACCGAAAAGACCTCGACCGACAAACTCGTGAGGAATTCAATAAATTTCAGGAAGGAAGTGTGGAGGAAAACACAAATACCGAAACTCTGGTACGGCGTTTACTTTCTACTGACTATGCTGATAAGGTTATTGTAACTACAATTCAAAAACTTGGACTGGCACTAGATGGAACAAATAAACGTAACTACAAAGGACGCTTAGAACCTTTAAGTAAAAAACGAGTTGTTTTCATTTTTGATGAATGCCACCGTTCACAATTTGGAGAGAATCACAAAGCAATCAAAGATTTCTTCCCGAAAGCTCAATTATTTGGTTTTACAGGAACACCAATCTTTGATGAGAATGCTACTTACAATATTAGGGAAGGTGAATATGCTACATATAAAACAACCGATTCTATTTTTGAAAAGCTTTTGCATCCATATACAATTACAAATGCAATTGAGGATAGAAATGTTTTAAAATTTCACATTGATTATTTCAAAGGAAAAGGAAATCAAAATCCGAACCCTGGTGAGCAAATTGCACAGCAGGCTGTGGTTGAAGCTATCATTGAAAAACACAATGCCGCTACCAATCATCGCAGATTTAATGCTATTCTAGCAACAGCTTCAATTAATGATGCTATAAAATATTATCAGCTTTTTAAAGAAATTCAACAACAGAAACTAGCAATAAATCCAGACTATTCACCTCTAAATGTTGCCTGTGTATTTTCTCCACCTGCCGAGGGTAATAAGGATATTCAACAGATACAGGAGGATTTAATAAACGAACAGGAGGATAACAAACAAAATCCTGAAGAAAAAAAGGAAGCACTTAAAGCAATTCTAGCCGATTATAATAAGCAATATCGCACAAATCATAATATCAGCGAATTTGATGGGTATTATCAAGATGTACAAAGTCGTATAAAAGACCAAAAGTATAGCAACAAAGACTATCCTCATAAAAATAAAATTGACCTGACAATTGTAGTAGATATGTTGCTTACAGGTTTCGATTCTAAATATCTCAACACCCTGTATGTAGATAAAAAATTGAAGTTTCACGGACTGATTCAAGCTTTTTCACGAACCAACCGTGTGTTAAACGATACTAAGCCATATGGAAATATCTTAGATTTTCGTTCTCAACAGGAAGCCGTAAACCAAGCTATCACACTATTTTCTGGCAAGGAGGCTGACAGAGCAGTTAAAGTTTGGTTGGTTGACCCTGCACCAGTTGTAATTGAAAAATACCAAAAAGCAGTTGAAGAACTTGGTATTTTTATGACGGAAAACAAATTAGTTAACGAACCTCAGGAAGTATATAACCTGAAAGGTGATGCTGCTCGCATCGCTTTTGTAAAAAGTTTTAAAGAGGTTCAACGACTAAAGACCCAACTTGACCAATACACGGATTTAGACGAAGAACAGCAAGATAAAATTGAAGCAATATTGCCAAAGGAAAGTTTGCTTGAATTTAAAAGTTCATATATAGAAACTGCAAAACAATTGCGAGAAATTCAGCAAAAAGAAGGAGAAGATGCTTCACCAGATATTCAGCAACTTGATTTTGAATTTGTGCTTTTTGCCTCAGCAGTTATCGATTACGACTATATAATAAATCTGATTGCAGAAAGCACGCAACAGAAACCCGCTACACAGAAGTTGACGAAAGAACAAGTCATTCGTTTACTTTGCTCTAATGCCAATTTAATGGATGAGCAGGAAGATTTATCGGATTATATTAATAGTCTCGATTGGACGAAAGGACACGATGTAGAAAACCTACATCAAGGCTACGAAACCTTTAAAATAGAAAAGCACGATAAAGAATTGGCTAGAATCTCTAAAGACCATGGTTTGCAAACCGCCGAACTAAAATCTTTTGTAGAAGATATAATAAGTCGAATGATTTTCGATGGTGAAAAATTGACCGACCTTATGGAACCATTAGAACTGGGATGGAAACAACGAAGCAAAGCTGAAACAGCTTTAATGCATGACTTAATTCCAGAATTAAAAAAAATAGCCCAAGGGCGTGAAATATCAGGATTAGCAGCATATGAATAAAGAGAAAAAAATAATACCTGAATTGCGTTTCCCTGAGTTTATCAATAAAGAAACTTGGGCTGAAAGAAAACTTTCTGATGTTTTATTTGAGCACAAAGAAAAGAGTACTGGAAAAGAAGAAGTTTGTTCGGTTTCAGTTCATAAAGGAGTTATTAATCAGGTTGAATATTTAGGTCGAACATTTGCTGCCAACAATACTGAAAATTACAAAAGAGTATTACCGGGCGATGTAATATATACAAAAAGTCCGACAGGAAATTTTCCGTTTGGGATTATTAAGCAGAGTAAAGTTTCAGAGCCAGTTATTGTTTCACCTCTATATGGTGTTTTTAAACCAGAAACAACTGAACTTGGGCTTATTTTGGACGCCTATTTTGAATTCCCAGAAAGAACAATAGACTATTTGTCGTCTATTGTTCAGAAAGGAGCAAAAAACACCATAAACATTAATAATGATACCTTTCTTTCAAAATCTTTAGTCCTTCCCGTTGACAAGAGAGAACAAGAAAAAATTGCATCTTTTCTTTCTTCTTTAGATAAACTGATAGTTTCTCATGATGATAAACTAGTTACTCTTAATAAATATAAAAAAGGCTTAATTCAAAATATCTTTCCAAAAGAAAATCAGAGAGTCCCAAATTACCGTTTCCCAGAGTTTAATAAGGATGGGGAGTGGGAATATTTAAACGGTGATAAATTATTTGAACCGATTTCAAATAAAAACCATAATTCAGACCTCCCTATACTTGCTATCACCCAAGAGTATGGTGCAATTCCAAGAGAATTGATTAACTATACTGTTATTGCCTCAGAACAAAGTATTGCAACCTATAAGATTGTAGAGATCGGAGATTTTATCATTAGTTTAAGGTCTTTTCAAGGAGGAATTGAATACTCAAATTATAAAGGTATTTGTAGTCCTGCATATATTATACTCAGAAAAAAAATAACGCTTGAGGACATATTTTTCAAATATTACTTTAAGTCTGATTTATATATTCGCCAACTAAACAAGAACTTAGAAGGCATTAGAGATGGGAAAATGGTAAGCTACCAGCAGTTTTCTGAAATCAAACTACCATTACCGTCAATTAAGGAACAACAAAAAATCGCTTCTTGTCTTTCAGCTTTAGATATTTTAATCAAAGCGCAATCAGATAAAATTCAACAATTAAAAGAACATAAAAAGGGGATAGTGCAGGGGTTGTTACCTAAAATAAATGATTAAAAAATGAAAAACATTAAAGATATAGCCAATCAATTATTTCAATTGCCACAAACGATTAGTTTGATATACGCATTTAATTCAACTGGCAAAACAAAACTATCCGTAGAATATAAAGAAATTACCAAAGCCAATAATGGTGGTAATCATTCAGGTGTATACTATAATGCATACAGTGAAGATTTATTTGTTTGGGACAATGATGAGCCACATTATAATGAAAATGCAAAACTTGAAGTAGTTTTCAGTTCACTTAATAAATTCCATTCTTTATTGTTAGACACAGATATACTTGAAGAAAAATTATCACTTTATCATCCACGGTATAAATTCATACTCAATCTCTATGATGATGGAGATAGAGAGAAAGGAATAAAATCAATAACATTCTTTGTTAATGAAGAAACTAAAGAAGCAATTAAGATTTCAAGAGGAGAAGAGCGAATATTTATATGGTGTTTCTTTCTAGCACTTTTTGATTCTGAAACTTGGACGGAAGAACAAAATGCTCATTTTTTTATTGATGACCCTGTTTCAAGTATGGATGAGCATAATATTTTCACAACAGCAGAGTCAATAACGAAATTGATAGATGGAACTTATCCCAAGAAGAAAATTATCGTGACAACTCATCATATTGGTTTATTTTCAATTCTTGCTGATAGATTAATAAAAGGTCATAAAAGTGCGAAATATAAAGAAGATACGGCTGTTTTCTTACTTGAAAGAAACGTTAATGATGAGTTAAGGCTTAATAGCCAAGATGGAGCTTTTTTGTTTCATTTACACTTACTGAAAACTTTAGATGATGCTGCAAAAACAGAACTTTTTTCATATCATTTTGTCCTTTTAAGACAATTGCTCGAAAATATTTCTTCATTTTTAGGAAGAGGTGGGATTGGTTATGCATTAAGCCAAATAAAACTTAAGGAAGACCCAAATACTGTTGGCGAAAGGATTCACTCATTATCTCACAAAGACACCTATAAAACCCAATCAAATAAAATGTCAGAATCAGAGGAAACTTTGTTTCGAGAAATTTTAGGAGAAATTATTTCTAAATACAAATTCAAATTTTAGGATGACAAAAAACGACCATCAACAATTGGGGAAAACCCTTTGGAGAATTGCCGACCAGCTTCGTGGCGCTATGAATGCCGATGATTTTCGTGATTATATGCTTTCATTCCTATTTCTAAGATATTTATCCTTCAATTACGAGGAATCTGCAAAAAAGGAACTTGGCAAGGATTACCCTGAAAGCAAACCGGAACATAAAAAACTTGACGGATTTGTGCCACCACCACTACAAACATGGTACGATGAAAACAAAGACGATGTAGAAGAATTTGAGAAGCAAATGCGCAAAAAGGTTCACTACATTATTAAACCACAGCACTTGTGGAGCAATATAACCGAATTGGCACGAACTCAAAATCCTGTCCTTTTAAAAACCTTAGAAAGGGGTTTCCGTTACATTGAGGATTATTCCTTCGATGATTCTTTTCAGGGTTTGTTTTCAGAAATAAACTTAAATTCGGAGAAATTAGGCAAAAGCGAATCAGATAGAAATGATAAACTCTGTTCCATTATTCAGACCATTGCTTTAGGTATATCCGAATTTCCTACAAGTAGTGATTCTCTCGGAGATGCTTATGAATATTTGATTGGTCAGTTTGCAGCAGGTTCAGGCAAAAAAGCAGGTGAATTCTATACCCCTCAACAAGTTTCCACCATACTTTCTGAAATAGTAACTTTAGACAGTCATAACCCGTCAAGTCCAACCGGGCCTAAAAAGAAACTGAATAAAATTTTAGATTTTGCCTGTGGTTCGGGTTCTCTATTACTAAATGTACGTAAACGAATCAAAGAGAATAACGGCAGCATTGGAAAAATTTACGGTCAGGAAAAGAATATTACCACTTACAACCTTGCCCGAATGAACATGCTGTTGCATGGCATGAAAGATACCGAATTTGAGATTTTTCATGGTGACACGTTACTTAATCAATGGGATATACTCAATGAAATGAATCCGTCCAAGAAATTAGAATTTGATGCTATTGTAGCTAATCCACCTTTTAGCTTACGATGGGAGCCAAATGATACATTAGCAGAGGATTTTCGTTTTAAGAGTTACGGTTTAGCTCCGAAATCGGCAGCCGATTTTGCTTTTTTGTTACATGGTTTTCATTTTCTAAGCAGTGAGGGGACAATGGCTATTATTTTACCACATGGTGTTTTATTCCGTGGAGGTGCAGAAGAAAGAATTCGTACCAAACTATTAAAAGATAACAATATTGATACGGTAATCGGTTTGCCAGCCAATTTATTCTATTCAACAGGTATTCCTGTTTGTATACTTGTTTTAAAGAAATGCAAAAAGGAAGACGATGTACTTTTTATCAATGCAAGTGAAGAATTTGTTAAAGATAAAAGACAAAACACCCTTGATGAAAAACATATCAAAAAAATAGTTGAGACATATAAATACCGTCCTGAGAAAATAAAACGCTATGCTCGTAAGGTTTCAATGGAAGAAATTGAAAAGAATGGATTTAATTTGAATATTTCAAGATATGTAAGCACCGCAGAAGAGGAAGAAAAGATTGATTTGAAAGCGGTAAATGAAAAACTAAAAACAATAGAGGAAAGAATTAAAGTAAATACTGAAAAACACAATGAGTTTTTAAAAGAATTAAGATTACCACCAATATAGAAAACTTCCGAAAAATAAGGATAACATGCATTTAAGCAAGACTGATTATTTGAATCAATATAAAGGAGTTTCAGAAGACGAAGAATCCAAACATTACAAAGCTTTAGAAAGAGCATGGAAGAATAGAGATTTTGAAATTGAACTTTACTGGAAAAGAGCAACATATTTCTGGGGATTTATTGCAGCCGCTTTTGCAGGGTACTTTATAATTGTAGGGTCAGAATATAATTTTCCGCAAGCAGAATATATAGTAACCTGTCTTGGTCTAATTTTTTCAATAGCATGGTACTTTGCGAATATTGGCAGTAAAAAATGGCAGGAAAACTGGGAAAAGCATATTGATATGCTGGAGGATGAAGTGACAGGTCCAATATATAAAACAGTTCTAGATAAATCAGCTTACTCAGTTTCAAAATTGAACATCAGGATAAGCCAATTTGTAATTGCCATATGGATCATGCTTGCAATAAATTATTGGATTCAAAACATAACATTTAAAGGTGCAATCCAAAACATAGACTACATTACAATTGCCTTCACTATGTTAACTTTAGTATTCGCAATTGTAATGCGGAAAGAAAAAAGAAAATCAGAGAGGGAAGTGACAAAAAACAAATACGGAGAAGTGTTATTTTCATTTACAAAAAGAACATTTGAATACAATAATCCGAAAAAAGAGAAGGAAAGCAAGCACTCCGAGAATAAAAGTGCAACGACTTAGTAAATTTACCTTAATACATCATCACTAAACCATTGCACTGCCAAATTATAAATGACCATCATCGGCGAATGAGGTGTAACCATCAGGTAAAAGGATTATGTGGTCGAGTACCTGAATATCCAACAATTCTCCGGCATTTTTTATCTTGGTAGTTATTCGGAGGTCAGCATCGGAAGGAGAACCGTTACCACTGGGATGGTTATGCGCCAAAATAATGGAACAGGTGTTTGCTTTCAGGGCAGCGGAAAAGATTGACCGTACATCGACAACAGTTCCGGCAATTCCTCCTTCGGAAATTAATAACGTACCGAGTACCTTGTTGCCACGGTTCAAAAACATGGCGTAAAAGCATTCTTTTAACTCCAGGGGCTGTCTCCAAACTGTACGAAATGCATCCGCAGCATCCTTAGAGCCAGTAATCTTTACACGTTCCGAGGGCTTGATGCTAGTGCTGTATTTGACCTCGATTTCAGCTATTTTCAGCGAGTTTAAATCACAAGTAGACATAATGTGTGCCCGCAGGTCACGGGGCTTTATATGGGCATGTACCTACGCCAGTTATTACTGGTCGCAGGAGTAGGTTTGGAAGAAATATCGTCTAAAGTAAAAAAAGTCGCCCCGGCATCGGACGACTTATGCAGTCTTGCTGAATCGCTCCTGAAATTTTATAAGGTCAAGCACTTTTCGATTGCAATCATCAACAATGGAGTAATCAAATTTTATATACATATCCGTAACACGGTTACTCATATCAACATGACCGAGCGCAAAGGCAACATCATCTTTACTTATCCTGCAATCATTACGGGCTATCGTAGCCCAGGTATGCCGGGCCCACTTGGTAGTGACCTTCTTTTGAATCCCCAGTTTCGGGAAAATACCGCGGATATTATGGGCCTCCTCTCCTGACAAATAGTTGTTTATGTAACGATAGAAACTTTTGTTGTATTTAAACCTTTCACAAACATTCAATAAATAATTATGTCCCTCGTATTGCTTAATTATTGCTAAAGCTTCGTTTTCGACTCGAATTGAAAAACTCCGACCGGTTTTGAACCGATCAAAAAGTAAACGCCCCATGTTGGGTTTACCTGCGTAAAACAAATCCTTAGATTCAATGCCAACAAGATAAAACATCAGCAAGAACATGTGTCGAGCAAATTTTTCACCATCATTTTCAGGAACGTAGCCAATGAGAAGTTTCAATTCTTCCAACGTTAAAACATGTTCCTTGCTTTTGGCAACACGTTTCGGAAAATTATATTTTCTAAAAGGATAATTCGGTATTAGTATTCGCCCGATTTCTTCTTCATTGTATTTATCCCTACATTTATTAAATAGAGCCCGGAACGTTCGCATGTAATTAATTACGCCGTTTTTAACTCCCCTATTTTTAAGGAACAATTCATAACCAAGTAAAAAATTCAGGTTAATCTTCGAAACCGAAAGCTTAGGGCCTGTATATGATTTTAAGCTTTCCAGCAATGCGAAATATTGTTCCTTAGTACCAGTATTGGAAACAGTGGCAATGAATTCTTCGATAAAAACAAAGAAGTCGATTTGTTTAGAAGTGATATTCTTTCCCAATAGGTGCTCCTTAATATCGCCAACAGACATGAACTCTCTTCTGTCTCCAAGCTCAATATCCTTTTTTCGGTACTCCAAAAGCTTTTCCGTTAAACGCAGGTTTATAAAGTCTTTGTTTGCCCCAGATTTAGCTGTTCCAGTGTCCCGGTCAAAATCATTCCATAACACATAAAGGTCGGTAGCAACATAAATAGATTTCCTGTTGTGGGTAACCCTAATCTTGATATTGAAAGTTCCGTCTTTCTTACCTTGATTCCCACCTTTTAGCAACGTAGCTTTGAAAGTTGACATGTTTAAAATTTTAAACTATTTATAAACACAATGGAAATAAAGGTAGGTTTTTGGGGTAAGACAAAAAAAGACAGGGACTCTACAACTCCTGTAAAATCCCTGTTTTTAAAGTATTTTCGTTGCACGGGAGGAGCGACTCGAACGCCCGACACCTGGTTTTGGAGACCAGTGCTCTACCAACTGAGCTACACCCGTATTCCGGAGCTTAACACCCCTTTCGCTTTAGCGAGTGCAAATATAATAATTCATTCTAAATTACCTAAGCTGAGTAAAATTTATTTTAGGAAATATATTTTCAATCAGAAATCCTATAAAATGCAGCATTACAGGGCTGCTTAGCCAAAAAAGTTATCAACAGGATATAAAAGAAAAAGGTCCACCGTCACTTCGGTGAACCTTCTGCGGAGAGAGAGGGATTCGAACCCCCGGTACCTTGCGGTACAACGGTTTTCAAGACCGCCGCATTCGACCACTCTGCCATCTCTCCAGATGCGGTGCAAAAGTATACGATTTTTTTAAACCTCAAAACAGTTTTTCAGAAAAATTTCTGAATATGCTGAAAAAAAAAGGGTTTCAGGGTTTGGTTTTTTAAAACTTATTTCTGAATTTAGCTAAGCCTTAAACAAAGTTATCTGAAAGGCTTGATTTTACTGATTGTTTGAAAGAATTACAGACAGATATTCAGGACTAAACGAAACTTATGTTATAACAAATTACAAATACTAAGTATTTTAATTTCAATCACTTAATTAATTTTTTAAATTTTGCCTTATGAATAAAGCACAATTAATTGAAGCAATGGCCGATAAAGCTGGCCTTAGCAAAGCCGATGCAAAAAAAGCTTTAGACGCATTTGTTGATGCAACTACTGACGCTCTTAAAGGTGGTGACAGAGTAGCTCTTATCGGATTCGGTTCCTTCGCAATTTCTGAACGTGGTGCCAGAACTGGTAGAAACCCACAAACTGGTAAAGAAATTCAAATCCCTGCTAAAAAGGTGGTTAAATTTAAAGCTGGTGCTGAATTAGCTGACGCAGTATCATAACGATACCTTGCAAAAAGAAATTTATAAAGGGAAGCATTTTGCTTCCCTTTTTTATTTTTGTACTCCTAAGATAAAAACCATGACCAAAGAACTGCTTGAATATTTATCGGGATACCTTACTCCGCAACGACTGAATTTGTTTAACCAGGTAATCGAAGAACGTACAAACTACCTTACAGTTGTACTTGAAGACATTTTCCAGCCACAAAATGCCAGTGCGGTTTTGCGCACCTGCGATTGCTTCGGGATTCAGAATGTACACATTATTGAAAACCGTAATAATTTTAAAGTGGATAGAGAAGTAGCCATGGGGTCTTCAAAATGGTTAACGCTTAAAAAATACAATGAAGAAGAACAAAACAGTCTTGAAGCTATCAGAAGTTTAAAGGATCAAGGTTACCGGATTGTAGCTACCACACCACACATTAATGATCAGGCACTGCACGATTTTGATTTAACAAAGGGTAAAGCCGCTTTGGTTTTTGGATCGGAACTTCCAGGAGTTACCGACACGATTGCGGAGGAAGCCGACGAATTCCTGAAAATTCCAATGTACGGTTTTACCGAAAGTTTCAATATATCGGTTTCGGCTGCAATTATACTTCATCACCTGACATTGAGAATGCGGCAGGATGAAACAATTAACTGGAAATTAACGGATGAAGAAAAAGACGATTTAAAACTGGAATGGATCAGAAGAAGTCTTAAAAGAAGCGAATTGATTGAACAGCGATTCATGAAGAGTAAAACGAAAAATAACTAGGCTGCTCGCTTCGATTTCTCCCAATTAACTGACTGATGCCCTTTAAAATACCGGATAATCCCAAGGATAGCTGCATAATTGATCATCACAAAATAGTAAGGTGCAAAAAATAACTTCATTCTGATTTTCTTATTCTCGAAGTACCAGCCCATTAAGGCAACATAATAACACATTGTCTGAATATAGAAAAAGATGGTGTAGAAATCATTCGGCGACCAGTTGGCATCCTCCAGCACGATAAAAAAGTTAACAATATAAAGCAGAAATAAGGAAATTGGAGTTACTGTCCATCTTAAAACTTTATGTGAAATATACTGCCAGGTTAATAAGCCGTATTTAAAGCAATTCAGCAGCGATTTCAACCGAAAAATAGTTTGTACACCTCCGGCTGCTATCCTCACTTTTCGTTTCAACTCTTCTTTTACATTCAACGAAGCTGTTTCCTGAGCATATGCTTCAGGCGAGTAGGCAATTTTGTAACCTCGTTGAGCAATTCGCAACGAAATTATAAAGTCATCGAGAATCGTATCGGTTTCCACATCTTCGAAAAGAGCAGTTCGCACTGCAAACAATTCACCCACTGCACCAACGGCTGTATTCAATTCCGCGTCGTGCTTTTTTATCCACGACTCCAGTTTCCAGTACAGGCCCTCTCCTGCCCCGGCAGCACTTTCAGCATCGTGTTCAATTATTCTTTTTTCGCCCGCAACACAGCCTACCCTTTTATTACTAAACTGCCGGACTATTTCCTTTATCGAGTCCCGGCCAAGAATTGTATTTGTGTCGGAAAAAATAACGATCGGAGCTTTCACGAATTTCATTCCGCGGTTCATGGCATGCATTTTACCGCGTCGTTCAGGCTGGTGATAAACTTCCAGCTCCGTATATTGCTGCAGTATGTCAGGAGTTCCATCATCGGAACCATCGGTTACCCATACGTACTGAATCTTTTCTTTTGGATAATCGAGAGAAAAGGAATTCTCTACTTTTTGTTTGATGTAGTCTTTCTCATTAAATGCCGTTACAAAAAGGCAAACCTCAGGCTCAAAAGTCTCATCGAAGCTGCCTTTATCTTTTTTTACAAACAGATTTTTTAACCCAACCAGCACCCACAACACAATACCATAACCCGCGTAGGTATAAAACAAAATAAATAACAAGAGCCAGAAAAGCGCGGTTAAGATCATTGCTGATGCTGTTTATAGAAATCAATAAGTTTGCCTGCTGTTGCTAAGTTATCAAATTTTTCGTGTATGAAGCCGATGGCATTTTCGCCGAGCTTCGTGAACATATCTTTATCCTCCACCAGGTTTGAAATGGCATCAACAAATTCGGATGGAGTTTCGGCGATCAGCAGGTGTTTTCCCGGCTCAATTTCAATACCTTCGGCCCCGATTGGCGATGAAACAATGCTTTTCCCCAGCGCCATACCTTCAATGATCTTTATTCGCATTCCACTTCCTGAAAACAAGGGGACCACCATAATAGCTTTTGAATTCATAAAATTATAGGCATCTTCCACTTCGCCTAAAAATTCAACATTCGATTGTTTCAATTTCTTTTCGAGCCATTCAGGTGTACCCCGACCGGCCACATAGAATTTCAGATCGGGATATTTTTTGTTGAGTGCCGGCCAACAATTTTGGACAAACCATAAAAGCCCTTCCTGGTTTGGAGACCACTCCATCGACCCAATGTGAAAAACGGATGGATATTCAAGGTTTCGTGCGTTAGGCACAAGCACCGAACTGTCGATACCTGTTTGCGAAACCTGCGATGGTTGTTTATTCCCCAGTTTGTTTAATATGCTATTGTCGCGTTCAGTAATGGGAACCAGCAAATCGTAGGTATTCAACACCGAAAGCTCAAATTTTTTAATCCGCCTTGCCAGATTTTTCAGGTAAAACTTCAGCAATCCTTTCGACATTTTTGCTGTACGCTCCCAAATCTCAAACTCAACGTTGTGAGCGCGATAAACAATCATTGCCTTCGATTTTCGCCTGATCAACGGAATGTAAGGACAAACGTATAATCCTTCAAGCTGAATCACATCGAACTCTTTCTCCTCGAGCAATTTGCTCAGAGCTTTTGAAAAATCGATATTGATAAAACGTGCAGCATTGTATGGCAAGCTCGAGAAAAGCAGATTGGACAAAGCCTTGATGGCGCTAATACGAGCGGGTACATCAACAAAGCGAAAATCTGCCAGATCGGAAACCGACTCGGGCAATTCATCAACCGTAATTCGATGTTTCACGGTACTCATAGATAGCACCGTAACCTCGTGCCTTAAGTGAGAAAAGCCTTTGATCAGGTTCATAGAGGCTATGGCTCCACCGTCTTTGGTCGGATACGGAACTTTATTGCTCAGCTGTAATATTCTCATAAAAACAGGTTATTCCGTTTCTTTTTTCTTGCCAAATAGTTTTGTTAATCCGAGGCGACTAAAAAAGCGGGTATAGGTTTCCGCCGACATTATTGCTGAATCGGTTACAGCTTTATAGGTCAGCCAAACGCCCAAAGGAAGGAACACAAAGGAAGAAAACCACATTCCGCTCACCATCGACCACGCGTCTTCACGAGCCGATTTTTCGCCACTCATTGATAGTATATAATAAAATATAAAAAGCAGTATCGAAACAATAACCGGCATTCCAAGTCCTCCTTTTCGGATGATGGCTCCTAAAGGTGCCCCGATGAAAAAGAAAATGAGCACCGCTATTGAAAGGGTATATTTCCGGTGCAATTCCATGAGGTATTTGTTTAGGGTTTTCTTTTTTACATAGAGCTGACCCTGATACATGTTTATGGTTTGCATGTTCGACCGGGCATTCTGCAAAGCCGTTCGTGCAATTTCGGCCTGCACCCATTTATCCAGCCCCGAGAAATAGGCATCGAAATCGAAAACCGAATCAGCTGCCGGCACATCTATATCTCGTTTCAATGAGTCGTCCAAAGCTATCAGGTTGATCATTTTCCTGGAAATCGTTTGATTGGCTGAAAGCTGTATCATGTATTTTTCGAGCCTGTCCCTGTAGTCGAGAGCAAGTGTATCTTGCATTAACTTCAATTCGGTAGTGTTCAGCATTCGGTACTGGTTCCGGAAAATGCTTTCATCGCGGCGGTTAAAGTCAAAACCCCGTAGTGCAATCCGAATGGTCTGCTCTTCAAATTTTCTGCGGTGAAATCCATGGTTGTCCTTGTTTCGAGCTCCTTTCGTTTCATCCTCCTGGTAATTAATCCCGTCGAAGAGGGTCAACACCATGAACTTTTTGTCTTCGGTAATCCTCATAAAACCTGAATCGGCTACCGTAACACTTTCGTTGGCCTGTGCTTTGGTGTGATCGTAGATCATTACGTCGTACAGCATTTTAGTTTTGCTGTCCCTGCGGCTGACTTTAATACTGTAACCGTCCATTTCGTTGGTAAACACCCCGGGCTGTACAATCAGTTCAGGTTTTTGCTGCTTTACACTATAAAGTAGGGTTGAAAATTTCAGATTGGTTTTTGGGATCACATTATTCGAAAAATAAAAGGCCATTCCCGTTATGATCACTGCAATTACAACCAGTGGCTTCATAATCCTGAACAATGAAATTCCGGAAGCCTTCATTGCCACCAGTTCGTAATTTTCTCCCAGAGAGCCAAATGTCATGATCGACGCCAGCAGCATGGCGAGCGGGAATGCAAGTGGCAAGAGTGCAAACGAGGCATAAAACATCATTTCTGCAAGCACTGCAAAATCGAGCCCTTTTCCTACAAGGTCGTCAACGTACTTCCACAAAAACTGCATAAGCAGAATGAACAGCACGATAAAAAAGGTCATTATAAATGGCCCGATAAACGATCGTATAACGTATAAATGTAAGCGTTTCATGTAATGTGCTTCCTTTTCTGAAACGTGTACAAAGCTAAGTTATTTTGGGAATTAGAAAAGTAAAAAAAGTTAATAATGGTTACCGAAAATGCATTTGCCGGGGCTTATTGAAGAGGTGTTTTACGAACCGACCACGTGTTTCAGATCGGCGATCTGTGTGTCCCACAATCCACGTGTCTCATCTTCTTCTCCTTCTTCCGTAAAATCAGTAATCAACAACGACACATCGTTGGTTAATTCGTCGCGGGTAATTTTAAACTCAAAATAGGTTTCATCATCATCGTCAAGCCAGTTGTAACGTACCAAGCGGTTTTCCTTGTGAAGTGTCATTTCAGCGGTTTGCTCAGAGTTATCCCAAATAAAAGTATATTTCTTACCTCTAACGCGCACATCGTCGGCAAACCACTCGGTCAGTCCGGAGGCAGTACTTAGCCGATTGTATAAAACTTTAGGTGAGCAGTTTATAAGGTATTCCAGTTGCAATTTTACTTTTGTCATAAGTCTGATTTTCGGCAATATAATTAATAAGAACGGAACTAACAAACGCTAAATTTGGGGCAACAAAACTTCTTTTGAAATTTTCTTTGAAAATAGGATCGAAATAAAAATAAATACTATATTTGCACCGCCTTTTTAGAGGCAAAACGGCGAGGTAGCTCAGCTGGTTAGAGCGCATGATTCATAATCATGAGGTCGGCGGTTCAAGCCCGCCTCTCGCTACCAAATAAATAAAGGGGTTCACAACCGAATTAAGTTGTGAGCCCTTTTTATTTGCACAAAATTTGCACAAAAAACACATCAAAAAAAGACCTAAAAAACTAGCAAAATAGATGTATTTAAAGGGATATTGGTATAAAAGTCCCTAGAATATTACCGTAAATAAGCCTTCCTAAAAATGAATATCAATACCTTATACAGGTATAACTTCGTTCGGATTAATCCCCTTTACCTTTTTAAACATCTGTGAAAACTTCGACAGGTTTTGGTACCCCATATCGTAGCCAACTTCCATTACGGAATACTTACCGGTTTTAAGTCGGCGGTATGCTTCGTCCATTCTTGCATGTGTGTAAAATTGCCCAAGAGAGCAATCAAATAATGTTTTAAAATCACGTTTAAGCTTTGATATACTAATGCCAAATTGTAGGCAAATAGCATCCATATTTACTTTCTGGTCAAGGTTGTTTAGAACGTAATTTTTAATTTCCAAAAGGCGGTTATAATCGTCAACATGCAGACCATGCAAATCCTTAGCTTCTAATCGCTTTTTTATCAAACTCATTAATAAAGTATACAGTTCAAGACCACGACCTATAACGAGAGCCTTACTGCCGAAATCAACATTTTCGTAAAAAAATAAGTCGTCAATCATATTCTCCACTTCAGGACTAATATGAGTATGATAAGCTTTAGGTTCATTGTCGGCGAAAAGGTATGATAGTAATGGTATGGCTTCTGGAATAATTTTTTCCATTGCGGCTTTTGAGAATTTTATATTTACTGATCGTAAATTCATTTGCGGGCTATATGAAGAATCTAGAGTAAAAAGTCCGTTATGCAAAAAAATACCCAATGAAGAACCGGCTTCAGCATATTGTTGTTGATTTTGGTATTGCATGTAAATTTTACCTTCTTTTATAAGTGTGAGATAAAAAATATCAGCACGGTTATCAGGCAGCCGTTTAACCAATGTTGAATTTTCAAATACTACTCGAAGCAAAAACAATTCAAATTCTTCGAGAATGTTATAATATGCCAAATGAATATGGCTGGAACCTTTCCTGAAATCATAGATATTCCCTGAATTTGTTCCGGTAAAGTATTGTTCCAAAGCATTCAAAATTTTTTGAATGCTCCCTTCCTGAATGTTAATTACATGCTCTGATGTTGTTTCCATTAGTAAGTATCCTGTTATTGAAAGTTATATAAGCTAATATAACATTTTTAGAGTAGCCTCTCAATTCTTTGTCTTGTCGTTTTTTACAAGTCTTTGCAACTATTGGCGGGACTCATTTATTATCAAGAAATCCATTAGATAAGTATTGAACTCTTTGGGATTCTATTTGGGCCATTAGGGGTTTAGGCTGGGCTATTTCGAGCAGTATAGGAGGATGCAAACCCTCATATTTGCATCAGCAATAACAATTAAAATATTAAGTCATGAAAACATTAGTAGGAATGATCCTGGCAACAATGCTTTCAGTTGGTCTCCTTGCATCACCACGAAGTGCTGGGGACAATGAGACAAAAAGCATAAAACAAGAAATTTCAGTAGAAATACTTGGCCCATCACCTGAATTTAAGGAAGGCGAAAATGGAAAGATTGAGATGAGCAGTGCTTTTATTACAAAGCAAAATGATTCATCAGAAGAGTTATTCGGCTCATTTTGGGCAGAATTTGAACTGAAAGGAGAAAACTCAGCTGAAGTTTACGAAGTTGAAAACTGGAATGTAATTGACATTCGAATGGCAGAAGAACTATCGACGGAGGAAAAAGAGAAAATCGAAAAAACTCTATATAATAATTTAGAGACGCTTTTCAGTGAACTTCCGAAAAGTAAAATTGATGAAGTATTGAAATCTTCAGACAATTTCATTGATTCAGAGCTTAACAATGAAGCTCCTCCCGTTATATACAGCAATAATCCTTCGGCATTAGTTGTTGTAGATGGAGAACCCTATTACGAAGAACTTGACAAAAGATATTCGAAGGTTTCGAATGCAGCCGCGTTTATTATCAAAGACAACAAAAATGGCCTGCACTACATGTATGGTGGAGGCCTATGGTTTTCGTCAGAAAATATACAAAGCGGATGGGAATACACAAATAAAGTGCCTAGTGGCACTAAACGAGTAGTAAAAAAACATGCACCTGACTTATATGACAGCATGCAAAATGAGCAAGTTCAGGCCAAAATCGTTCCTGATATAATTGTAACTACCGAACCGTCCGTTCTTATCTCAACAGAAGGCTCTCCTAAATACGTATTTATTCCTAATACAAATCTCGCTTTTGTTGAAAATTCCGATGCAGAAGTTTTTAAGGATTTAAATACCAATAACTTTTACTCTCTGTTTTCGGGTAGATGGTTTGTATCGGATAAATTGGAAGGAAAATGGCAATATGTCGCGCCAGATGATTTACCTAAAGATTTTGCCAAAATTCCGGAAGATCACAAAAAAAGCAGTGTACTGGTAAGCGTACCCGGGACTAAAGCTGCTATAGATGCAGTGAGAGATGCTCAGATTCCTCAAGTTACAAAGAAAGATATCTCTACAACGCTGGATAAAAAGATAGAATACAATGGAAACCCTGAATTTTCAGAAATTGTGGGAACCCCATTAAAATATGCTGTAAATACGTCGAGCTCGATACTATTATGGAACAGTAAATATTATTTAGTAGATGATGCAGTATGGTACTCTTCATCAACACCTAATGGTCCATGGCAAATAGCCACTCAACGTCCGGAAGGTGTTGAAAATATTCCGGCTGACAATCCACTCTATAACATTAAACATGTATATGTTTATAAAAATACTGACAGAACAGTTTACTCGGGATATACATCGGGATATACAGGATCATACATTAATGGACCAACAATAGTATTTGGAACCGGATTCCATTACCGCGGTTGGTATGGACATTACTATCATCACCCGATGACCTATGGAGCTGGATATTTCTACGATTCGTTTTATGGATGGGTGCCTATTTATTCGCCCTGGTATAGTTCTTCGTTTTATTGGCATTGGAACTGGCGCTGGAACTGGTATAGCTACAGACCTCCCATGTATCGTCCGCCATACCATCAGCCACCACATCATAAACCTCCACATCATCGTCCGCCATATGGACAACGGCCAGATCGCCCTATTGACAGACCAGGTCGGCCAGGACAGCCATCTATCATACCGATAGAAGAAGGTACCCGACCAAGCCGTCCGGTAACAAGACCATCTCGCCCTTCGGTTACGCCTGAAAGGCCAAATGTGCGACCGACCCGGCCGGCTACAAGACCGGTTCAACCGAGCGTACGACCTTCAAACCCCGTCGCCAGGCCTAGTCAACCGGCAATGCGTCCGTCAAGGCCATCACAGCCTTTGACACGACCAATGCCTAGTTCGGCACGAATGAGATGATTTGAATCAGAAATGCAAACAATCTGTTGTCCAGGATCAGGTGAAACACAATGAAATAAGAACATAATAGTTACTATTTATTGTTATTACTATTATTAAAAAAAGAGAGGCAGTCCTTTGCGGGCTGTCTCTCTTCCGTAATTGTATCATCGTTAGAATCATCATCCTAAGAATGTAGTAAATGTTGAGCTAAAAGGGACAATGAACGAGCCAAAATGGACTGAAATGAAGAGATTACAGGCCTATTTTTGTATCAGTAATAACAATAAAAAACAAATAAATATGAAAAGAAGTATTCAAAACATTTTTATGCTATTTACCCTAAATGGTACCTCTGAATTAAAACGTATTTCAAACAAAAGAAAAATGTCACTTGTGGCAACCTTTTCAAATCCAAACCGGCCTTTAGAAGACATGCATTTAAACCAAACGGGTTATATTCAGAAAGAAGATAACGAATTCTACACTTTATTCGACCTTGATGCCGAGAATGCCGCTTTTGCAAATGAAAAGGGCAATAATTCAGATTTCATTTTTGATGCCATAGCAATAAATCGTATCGATCACACAGCACTTAAGCCTGAAATTATTAAAGAAAATCGAATTATCTCAACACATTGGGCCGAATTGGCAGACTTTGATTTAATAAACCAACAGAAACATGAAAAGAAAGCACAATCTGCCATTACTTATAAAACAACGGTTGATTACGATAAAGATTATAAATCCTTATTATCGTTTAACTGATCATTATTCAGTTGCTTGACAAGGGGAAAGGTTACAACTCAAACGTTTAGCTTTTCCCTTTCTTTCATCCCCAAGCATAAACATCTTACTTACGAAAAACTTACATCGAAAAACACCCTGTTAGCAAGTCTACAAAGGTCACTGAATTCTAAATTATTCGGGTTCCAACTCTAGCTCTAACTCGATTATGTCTTATCAAGACTCATTCATCGATTTAATCTTTAATGATTTCTCGCGTACCTTTGAACCAATTTCCCAGGCTCTTTTAGCCGCAGGAGAACTAACGTCTAATTCAGGTACTGCGATAGGCTTATCATCTGCATTCATAGCAACAAATATCAGATGCGCACTGGTGCATATTTCATCTAACTGAGTATTGCGGTTATAACGTTGAACAATAACACGAATGACCATAGAACTATGCCCTGTATGAACCACTTGACTAACGAACTTCAAAATATCACCAATATGAACAGGAAGGTTAAACTGAACCGTTTCTACTGAAGCTGTTACACAGTGATGAGCATTCGAAGCATATCGACTAGCCGTAATACTCGCGGTAACGTCCATGATTTCCATGATACGACCACCAAACATATTTCCGGAAGGATTGGCATCGTTGGGAAATACCTGTCTGTGACTAACAATAATTTCAGCACTCTTTTTTTTCATTACTTTTTTTTAAAATTTTGATATGTTACTTATTAGCCTAATGAAGATTATCTGTGCTATAGATAAAAAAAATAGAACTGACTTAAGTCTTCTACTGTAGCCACCTCAACGTATAACTACTTTGAAAGCTCTCTTCAATAAAAAATTAGAGAAACACTATTCATTAGAATGGATTGGTTCTTTGAAAACATAATGATAACCTGCCTGACGCAACGCATCTGCTTCGTTGTAAAAAATAATGGTCTTCTTTATCTTTCCATCTTTTATCAAAAAGATTTGATTAGCCAGAATGACTGCTTCGTTACCATAATTTTGAAATTTCAAAGTTAAAGTACCCCAACTGGAAATCCATTGCCCGCCATCTTTCACATTAACATTTGATATAGCTATATTCTCGGCCACATTCATCTCTACTTTATCATACATGTATTCCAGATTCTGATCCCAAATTAGTAATGCATCATCTTTGCGAATCGAATCGCCAATAGAAGGACCATATCCAACATAATCGTCAGCCAATAATGACTTTATAGTTTCAATGTCGTGATCCACAAACGCTTTTTGAAATTTCTCCACAATTTCTAAATTTTCCCGAATTGATTGTTTCTGATTGGTACAGGAAATAATCATGAAAGAGAACAGAATGAATAAGATGTAATTTACTTTTTTCATAATTTTAAAATTTAAGATTATACGCTTTCCCTATTTGCAAAAATTGTATCCTACTATTGAATAAATATCAAAATTCCTTTTTGAGAACCTATTATTGTCCATATTTCAAAATTTCAGCATCCAACACCGAATAACCGGTTGAAATATTATCAGATCCATCGACTAAAAAAAGCAAAGCGGTTTTGTCTTTTAACTGCATATGGCCTTTTATTGTCACTGCTTCGAAACGAGAATTCACCTCATAACCTTTCTCCGATGTTAGGTAAACAATTTGGTTTTTGGGTGGTGGCGGAGTATGTATACAAGCTCCAACCCAAGGCACCAACAAAAATTCGGTTGTTTTATTATCTACATAATTTAAAGGTAGTAAATAACCAGAGATGCTTATTTCGGTGCTGTCAAGTTCATCGTTTACTACTTCTGCCTTTTCTTTGCGCAACTGGGTAATTTTGGCCCGTAAACTTAACAGACTGTCAATATTTACATTTTCAGCAATTAATACCTGTTCCAGACTATCAATTTTAGTTTGTTTTTTTATCCTCGAATCAGTATCGATTGGCGCAACTTTTTCCCGGTATTTCGCTATCTGGCTTAAACTGTGCAACTGTTCAGTTGATAATCTTGTAAAGGGATCATCAAATTCTACTTTTGGCGCAAGGTCGTACCACGATAGTTCTTTAACATCCTGCGCCTTGCCTACAAGGCCTGTTATTACAATAAAAATTATTCCAATTAATTTCATATTTACGTTTTTATTTTTTGACGGTAAGTCCATCCGACATTGATTTTTTATACGATTGATAAGCAGGTAGTATACCCACCAAAGTGCCAAGCAGTATTATGCTAAACAACAAAAGCAGTTCGTTTATGGTGAACCATTCCATAGGTATCATTAGTCCTAATTTTTCAGCCACAAGGTTTTTACTTAGTATAGCCACCGCTTGTAAGATTATTATTCCGGTAAGTATCCCACTTAAAATTACCGCAATGGTTTCGATTAGTATCAATCCGAAAATATGTTTGGGTTTTGCACCTGTCGAACGTAAAATGGCCATCTCGCGTCTTCGATCATTTAAGCTGGTAATTAAAGTGGCCAGAATTCCTCCAAGCGCGACAATTAAAACCAAAACAGAAATAACTATCAGCATTTTTTCAACGGGCCGAACAATGTTCCAAAGTTCAGTTAAAGTAACCACGGGCATAATTGCAGTTAAAGGTTCACTTTTATAGTTATTTATTTTACGTTGAACAGCCAGTATATCTGCAGGATTTTTAAGTCCCATAAAAAAGCCGGTAATAGAATTGGGTTCCTTTTCATGCTGATGTCCCTCGTGGCTATTTAAGACATCTTCAAAAACATCGTGTTCTTCTGTTTCTTGTCCGTAAAAATGCGAATGTATAGCATCCATGGCAAACAGCGAAACAAAAACGGTTTGGTCAACCGGTGTACCGGTAGAACTCAATATTCCGGTTACCACAAATTGTTCATCATCGTGTTTCATAAATTCTTCTTTCCCCATGCCATGCGTTACCACCACATTGTCGCCAACTTCATAACCCAGTTCCTTTGCCACTTTTGATCCAAGAACACAATTCATTTCCCCGATGTTAGTGTTTCCAGTTTTTGGTTGAACAGCAAGGTTATGACCGTATTTATAATGGGTGAAAAAATCAGCAGTCGTTCCCAACACTGGAAATCCTCTATGCGAATCACCCAGCGAAAGCGGAATACCCCACGACACTTCAGGTGAGGAAGAAATAGCTTCATAACTTTCCCAACTGACATTCTGATTGGTGTAACCAATATGAAAAACGGTAGATAACAACAACGAAATATTTCCGGTTCTGGCTCCCACCACAAGATCGGTTCCTGAAATGGTACTGGTAAAACTATCGTGAATTCCCGAACGGATACGCTCAACGCCGAGTAATAGAATAACGCTTAAAGAGATGGAGAGAATGCTAAGCAAAAGTGTGGCTTTCCGATAGCGGATACTTTTTAGTGCAAGCTTTAAAATGAATTTCATTTTGCACCTCCTTTGCTTTTTTGTTCGGTATAAATAATTCCACCGTTTTCAAGGCGCGCACTTTTATCAAAAAGATGCGAAAATTTGGCATCGTGACTCACAAACACCAGTGTAGCTTGGTTGGCTGAGCATTCTGCCAAAAGCAAACGAATAAAAGCTTGTTGAGCTTTCTCATCCAACGAAGAAGTGGGTTCGTCGGCAATAATAATCTCCGGGCTTCCGATAAGGGCACGGCAAGCTGCAACACGTTGTTGTTGCCCCATACTTAATTCAGTTACCGGTTTATGCAGAACTTCTTTACCGGCCAAACCAACATGATCAAGCAAACGAATGGCTTCATCCCTGGCATTGCTCCCAGATGCCAAAACTGCCTTATTCCGGTGGTTTGAGAACTGGCATGGAAGTGTAACATTTTCGATAACCGAGAGGTACGGAACCAGATTAAACTGTTGAAAAATATAGCCCATATAGCTGGCACGGAACTCATCGCGTTCGCCCGCTTTCATTTTGTTTATCAGCTGTCCCAGCAATTCAATGGCTCCTTTTTGCGGAGTAGTTATTCCTGCCAGCAAACTTAACAGCGAAGTTTTTCCACTTCCACTTTCTCCCTGCAAAAAAAAGCGTTCACCTTTTTCAATCCTCAAATGGTCAATTCTTAGGAGTGGATTTTCTTGTCCGTTCCATTTAAATTCAAGGTCTTTTATTTTTAACTGTTCCATAAAATTTCACATGATTTAAAATGAGCTGCCAACGGAAATATACCAGGCAAAATCCTCATTACTCCAAGCCGTGTCAATGCCAAGCCTTATCCGAAATAGTTTTTTTAGTGCAAATCTTACCCCACCCCCATAGTTGTAAATCCATTCAGCATCTTTGAAATTCGAAAAATTATTCATCGCCTTTGCACCTCCTACAAAACCAAGTACCGACAAATCTTTATAAAAAGCCCATCTCCACTGCGTTTCTGCCAAAATCACATTTTCTCCCTGGTATCGCATAGCAGGAACTCCACGTAAATCTACATAAGGGATGGCATAAAACGGCGCGTTACTTTCGATAAATTGTCCTTCCAAACGTATGGCGCCATAGATTTTTGATACAGGTTCAAAATAGTACTTGGCATAAGTTTCAGTTTTTAGAAAATTTTCATCACCCCCAAAAAAAGTGGCATTATAATCGATATATATACCTACATCAAATCCCTTATCCGGCGAAAAGGTATTTTTTACATTCTTAAAGCTGAATACTAAACCCAAGAGGCCCAACTTAGATTTACCGGTTATACTATTGATTAAAGAATCAAGACCAGGATTATCTGTAGATATATCAGGGTGGCTCACGGTTTTCGAAAAAATATACCGCGGCCCCAAAAACAGGTCTGTCTCGCCAAGCCGGAATAACAATTTATGCGCTGTACCCCAAATATCCATTCTAACTTTCAGCGGAATGGTTACGGATAAAAACTCTCTGTAAAAGGCAATGTTTACTCTCGAATCCATCAGTCCCCCTGTATATCGGATGTGGTCGTTGAGAATGGTTCCCGAATGTGCTACCCCATATAACCACGACTTGTTCATAGTCATTCCTCCAAAAATGCCCGTAACGTTTGCAGGTGTATCTTTTCTCAAACTACGTTTGTTTGAGTGCAGATATCCAAGTGCCACACCGCCTCCAAATCCGCCCAACGCGGGTTCGGTAACTATAATTGGAATTGGGAGTATGCCTTTTTGTTGATTGCTAAGCCTGCTTGTATCAGATTCGTCGTAGTACAACTCATCCATCATCTTGTTCATTTTCCGAATGTTTTGTCCGGGACGCTGAGCATGCGTTAAGGATGAAAGGTTCAGCATGAAAAACAACAGTAACAGAACTTTTAGGATAACTGTTGAACAAATGCTTCCCCACCATCGATAAACGATGTTCTTTATAAAGATATGAGTGTGAAAAATCATTTATTTTGTTTTAGACCACTTTAGTATTACAATGTAAGTCCTTGCAAATAATTTTTACCTCTGAAGCCAAAACGATAAGTAATTCCGAAAGCAAACTGATTACGGCTACCTAAAAAACTGTATATTCCTGTAAACTGGTAACGTTTGTTATGCTGATAGTTAAATCCAACCGTCATACTCCACGGATATTGTAATTTTTTATTAAAGGAGTAATGTAAGTTCGTTCCCCCTGTGTTATTTAACCAGGAGTCCAAGCCTTGATATAGTCCACCTAAAATCTCCTGCTCCCTGCCCGGAAGACCAAAATACCAATCGTCCAATTGTTCGCTTATACGAACTTTGTCTTCGGGTGTAATACCTGCCACTTTTTCTAAATCTGCCATCCCCGTACTTGCTTTATTCAGTTTTAGGTATTGCCCCCCGGCAAGTACCACAAAGTTACGATAAGGCGTTTTTTTGAAGCGAAACATATGTCCTAACCTTGCACCAATTACATTGGTTTTCGAGGGTTTTTCGGTGTTGGCAGTCCAGGTAAAAACCTGCGTAAAATCTCCGTTAACAACAATTGGCCCAAGACCACCGGCTCCAACTACATTCCAACCTAAGGATGTACCTTGTGAATGAGCCACAAAACTGGCTTCGAAAGGTAAACCAAGATCAACATTCGTATCTGCATTTATACGTCCTCCAAGTATTGAAAAATTTACAAAGGGAAGTAACCAAAAATCATATCGAACAGAAATCGCATTAACATTTGCCTTTATTTGGCCAAACCGGGCAAATCCATCAATTGGTGTTAAATTATTAGGATCAAAGCCAACATGAACATCACTCAGGGTTAGGTATTGCTGTGAATAGGCATAATTTATCATCAAACCGTTGGGATAGGGCAGATCGAAGCCAAGCTTCCTCAATTTTGCCCCCATGAGAGGCCAATGCCAACGGTAAGGAGTACGTTTTAAACTATCGGTGTATTCTTTATATACATCGCTGAGCGCTCTATTGGGAACAGAACCTTGTCCGTTTGCACGCGTAGCAAAAAGCCCAAAAATTAATGCTATTGTAAAAATGGTTAGGTATTTATTCATGACGCAGGATTATGGTTGCTTCTTTAAAATTGTTTACGATTTTTACTTCTTCCCAGGATGCATTATAAATTAACACAGCAATAAGGGTTGATGCTCTTTCCTCAGTAAGAATATCTTCAAAGATTCCTGTGTTTAGAATTGCATTTATCAGGCTTTGAGCAATTTCTTTAGTGTCTGAATCCGAAATGGCTGTTAAAACAGGCAATAGTATTTGTACCAAATTTTCTTGATTTATGATGCCATTAATAAGGTCGGATTCCAAAAGTTTTACGGCTATAAAGTTGGCTACTGCCTCGGCATTAATTTCGGTAAATGCTTTAAGAATTGGGTAAATCAGACTGTTCAATGCCTCCGGCGTTACTGATTCGCCAATAAAACCATTTAAAGCTTTGGCAATTTTAAAGGCGGTAAACTCAGGATTTATATTTTCAAGAATTGGCCCAAACAATTGCTTTAGATTTTCAATAATTTCCGGTGCAAGTTTCTCTTCGAGGTTCACCAACCAGCTTGCTATCTTTTCGCCAACCATATCGGCATCAATGGTTTGCAGGTATTTTATAGTAGAGCTAAATGTGTTGTTCAACAATTCTGTTGTGATGAAGTTATCCAACACGATATTGGCTACACCCTGGGCAGCTTTTTCTGGGCCACCTGCCAAACCAATGGCCGGCTTAGCGGCAATAAAAATCGTTTTAATCGAACTGTTTAAATTTTCGTAGTCAGGCGTCAAATTCAGGTCGGGGAAGGTTTCATTTATTTTGCCTACCACCACTCTAATTGATTCGGTAGCCTGGTCTGCTAGCTCACCCATTTTAAGTATCGAAGTCTCATCAATTTTCAGGGTAAACGGCAATAATAGTGAAACCAAAGCATCTTCGTTTATCCATAAATCCTGAACAATATTGGTGAGTTTCGACGATATTTCTGCTACACGCTCATCTTCTAACATGGTAAAATCGGCCCAGGCATGTGAAATTATTGCTTGCAGGTTATCCTGGTTAAAAACCGTAAAAAACAGTTGCACAATAAGCTGGGCAATTTGCTCCGAACTTTGTTCGGGATTCGAAACCAGATTATCGAGATACGGAAGTACGAAATCATAAATATTTTCAACACTAAGTGATTCGTTGATTTTTAAGGCAATGGCGGTCGACATTTGCTGCGCCACGGCTTCGGCATCAATGCCGGTAATTTTCTCCAGTTCTTCTTTTAGGATTTCCGTAAGTTTTGTCTCCCAATCGATGGACTGAAGTGCCATTAAGATTTCTTCAGCCAAATATTTCGAAGCTTCATCGGGATTGATGTCATTAATAAAATCAAGTTTCCCCGAAATCATATCTACAAGTGCGTTATTAATAATTTCGTGAAGCGCTTCATTATTATAAAGTATCGATGTAATAATATCTGCCAATTTATCTGGCGATTGATTTGAAATACGATCGATAAGTTTTTTGTTGATATCCGAGATTAATGATGCAGCCTCATTTTCGGTAACGGTAAGCAACAACTGGTTTTCATCGGAATAGTAAAAATACTTGTAATGCAGCGTGACTTTGTCGTTTTTAATCCGCAATGATTGGTCGTTAATCACAAAATAGCTGGCAATGTGTTCGTCGTCTGTTTTCAGCCATTGTGTTTCCTCATTTAAAGGGACAATTTTACCGTCAGGCGTAAATTCTACAATCATTTTTCGCATTTCGGAAGCATCAAAAACCATATCATCCAGATCGAATATCCCGGCCATACTCAAAGAATCGGCCAGATTCCACAATATGGGAGGAGGGATGTCTTTATCCTTTACTTCAACGCTAAAATCATCAACATGCCAGTGATGGGCATGCAACAGTGCTTTGGTTTGTTCAACCGATTTTATTACCGGGTCCATGGGTTGCTCACAAGAAACAAAAACCAGCACCACTGTTAACAGCATTAAACTTATTTTTCCAATCATAACTCTATCTAATTAATATTCATTTTTTACATTATTCGCCTACCACGAACTTCCGAATACGATATAAAAGGCAAAATCTTTTCCATTCCCCATGGCAAAATCCACTCCTGAATGAAGGCCCAGCATACGTGCCAGTTTATAACGGATTCCGCTACCTACAGTATAGGTGAAATCAATATCATTAAATGTGTCCAAATCTTTAAATGCTTTGCCTACACCCGTGAAACCAACAACCGACCAGCGCCTGTAAAAATTATACCGCCATTCTGTTTCTGCCACAAGCACATTGTCGCTTTGATAGCGCATTGCCGGAATTCCCCGCAACGACACAAAAGGATAAGCGTAAAAAGGACCTTCACCAAGCATGTAACTCCCATTAAAACGCCAGCCTGAGAAAACCTTTGAGCCGATAGGCCAATATCCGTAAAAATCGGTTTTAAGCGTACTGTACTTATCATCTGACCCTAACCATTTAGCAGAATGACTAATGGATAATTCCGAATTAATCCCTTTTGTTGGTGTGAAATTATTGTCGCGGCTATCGTAAACAAGCATGGGTTTAATGGTGCTTATTACCGAATTACTATTAAGCCGACTCAATATTAAATTTACTAAAGGTTTTCCGGGTATTGTGTCAAACGATACATTGCTTTTAAAGTACATATAAGCCAAGCCGGCATAAAATTTCGACTCAGCAATTCGGAGCTCTGCCTCTTGAAATATACCCCACGAATTTAACCTAACAGTTACCGGATTCTTGCTTAACAATTCGCTGTTATTTCCATAATAATCGTAACGGATCTTGGGCAGAATAAATGCCGTGGTAGTACGAACACGGTTTTCGCCAAAAATGTGGGTATGAAATGCAGCTGCTCCCCAGGTTTTGTTTTGCGTACCCAAACCGGCAACACCGGTCAGATTAGGGGCTACATAGCTATTGTATTTCTTCTTACGATTGTGAAAATAGATAAGTGCGACACCTCCCCCGTATCCCACTGCCGGTTCGGTAATGATAATCGGCACGGGCATAACGCCTTTAAAATCGATGAGATACGAACTTAAATCAATGGCATTGTCTTCCGGGTCGCGCAACGAAAACTTCTTTTTATTTTTTTCTGTAGCGGTAGAATCGCTTTGCGCATGCGAACATACACCAGAAAATAAAAACAGGAATAAGAGTAAATATTTATTCATGTATGTTCTGTTTAAGCATTGCCGTATAAAACAGACGACATCTGCAGTTACGATTTTATGCGTTTGTTTAAAAATACTCATTATTTACAGGATTTCCCATAACTATACGACCATTATTTAAAACCGATCTAAACAATTTTATTCTATTTACCAGCTGCACCTCCATCATCAATTGTGATGGTTGTGATAGTATGTTGTTTCTTCCAATCCTCGGCGGTAATGGGCACATATCTACTTTTGTCGGTTGGCTCATAACGAATTGGCTGACCAGCCCATATTTTTTGAAACTTATTTTCCTTCACCACCATTTGGCCATTCACAATCACATAGGGTATACCCGTAGTTGGCAATCCTTGCGAACCACTTTTGTAAGTAGAATTATCGGTAACGTTTTTAGCGTCAAAAATTACAATATCTGCTACCATACCTTCTTGCATACGACCTCTTTTCTGCATGGCTTCTATACCCGCATCTCCGAGATGTTTGGCTGACCAGTAGGATAATTGTGATAAAGTAAACATTAAAGGCACACCTTGTTCTCGTGCTAACCTTAATACAGTACCTCTTGTTCCGGCAGTTCTGGGGTGTCCCTGGTATTCTTCGTAGGGTACATCCCACGAATCAATTCCTCTTCCTGAAAAAATAGCATCTGAAGCAGCTGTCATATGTGGCATACGCAAGAAATTAGGCATCCACTTTTTACGGTCGGGACTAAATATTACCATTAATCTGCTTGGATCTTCTTTTCTGGTTTTAAGGAATTCCTCCTGAGTCAGGAACTTATCATCTACCGGATCATACATGGTCTCTTCGTAAACCAAACCAAAAACATTTTTGTACAATTCGGGCTCAAAAAAACTTGACGAAATGGAAGTGGAAGCAGCCTCGTATGGATAATACTCTGACCATACATTGTACCCCTGCTTACGCGCCTTTTGGAGTTTTTCTTCGTTTTCCCACCAACCAAATTCGTTGTTGTGCGCAACAATAAGCGGTGCATTCAAACTAAGTGCATTGGCCAGGATTTCATCTGTACCTAATGATCCCTGTGGATGACTCGGATTGGCATGAAATCGAACATGAGCCTCTGATAAACGACCATATTTAGCAGCCAATTCCTGGCACTTATACATCTCAAATGTTGTCACTCCTTTTACCATATAACCCACAGTAGAGCAAAAACCGAGAGCTCCTTCCTGATAACCCTCATCCATAATTTTTAAGATTTCATTAAGATGTTCCGCATCACTTTCGGTATCCTGCCAACCGCATACTCCATCCTCACAAGCCTCAGCTCTGTATTTCCCAAGGAATCCGGGGCAATCCGCCCATTCCGGCATATCCACTTCCGGATCATGAACCAGAATACGTACTCCTTCATGACTTACTCCTGTTCCATAATTTATTGGCCAGGCACCTTCTTTTGCTTTGTACCAGGCTGCCACTCCGGTAGCACCAATTTCCAAATCCATACCAGAAGTTATTCCATCGCGTGCTGCCATCTTCATCGACAAACCATCTAAGGCATGAAAATGTGTATCAATAAAGCCGGGAGCAACAACCAGTCCGCTTGCATCAATGGTTTCCTTTCCTTCAATTTTCTTTGAAGTAATGATTACAATATTGCCATCTTTCACACCTACATTGAGAACTTGATCCAGCATCGTTTCCGGATCCATAACCCGTCCATTAAGAATTACAAGATCATAATCTTGTGCAAATAAAGTCCCACCGAACAAAAAAGCCAATAGTACAAACAAAGTTAATCTGAACACCTTTTGCAAAAAAACATCAATTGATTTCATAAGTATTGTTTTAAAATTTTGAAAACTAAATAAACACTCTTGCCCGTAAGCCAAAGAGGGTAGTGAAATTATCCTTTGAGTTAAAAGCGGGGTTTCCAATTAACTGAATATTCGGCGTAAGCTCAGAATGGTGCGTTACCTGCCATTTGAAAAATATTTCTGAGCTATGTTGATCTTTCAAACCATCACCAAATATGCCCGGATTTGGCCGGTTCCAGTTAAATCCAATACCGAATGTATTTGGGCCGGCAATATTGTATGAATATCCTACGCTTACAGAGCCTTTATAAAATGCTCCTCCCTCGTTTGCATATCCTCCTCTGATAAATGGCAGATGTTTCTCTCCGATTCCCCAACTAACAGATCCTGCTATACCCCACCCACTCGGTATTCCTGTTCCTGTTTGTTTGTCCACCTGCCAAAATGTAAGGTGAGCATTCTTAAAGAATACATATTCTAAACCCGGGGTATAGCCCAGCTCTAAAGTTTTTACAGTTTCGAACTTGTTAAAAAAAGTATCAAAACCTTTCCAAAACTCGGTAGCTTTTCCATTTATGTCGGTAAAGCTGCCCACTACATATAACTGTTTTGTCAGCCATGCACTTACCATCAGCCCCAAAGAGCCACCCGGATAACCACCTCCAATTGTTACGGAACCTGTGGCAAATACCATGTTATTAAAACTCGACCAGGGACTCGCAGCGGCATGTATATCGGTCCAGTCAGTCATATCCACAAACCCGGCATAAACAACTACTTTATTAGTGCCAAAGGTTTGACGCCAATAAAGGTTTGTAACTCTGAATTTATCGTCGTTATATACAGATTGTATCAATCCGGCGTAACCAACATCAAGAATTCCATATTCTCTGAGTGGATTCTCGGTATATTTATGGCGGTGTTCCAGATTAAATACTAAGCCCCCTTGAAACGGAGTACCTCGTCGTACAAAGTCCCATTTCCCATAGAGTCGCAATACGCCACTGGCTCCAATGTTGTTACCGATGGCTTTTGTAACCCCCATAATTTGTGAGTTATAATCCAGATTTGCCTTGAATCCGGTTTTGTCGTAAAAACGGTCCTTTGCTGCATCGAGGCTATCGAGAAAATACCATCCTACTTTGGCTTTTCTGGAAATTATATCCGATTTCATTTGATTACCTACTGAAGAAGGACCGGCAATATCGTTGGTTTCCCGTTGCTTCTGTTCCTGTCCGTACACCAGTACTGTGGACAAAAGAAAAGCAAAGGAAAGAACCAGAATCTTTTGTTTTCTCATACGCTTAGTTTAAAGTATTCCTACTGTCCCTCTTTTGTAGTATTAATTTATATAAAGTTTTATGTCGGCATTCTTCATGCTATAACCTGATGTTATTGGACTTCGTCCATCAACCAAATACAAATCACTTACCTTTGTATTGGTAGCTATAGTGCCCTTTACCGTAACTGCCTGAAAGGGTTTAGTGGGTTTTACCGGCTCAGCCAATTCAAGATAAATAATTTGATTTTTGGGTGGTGGTGGTGTATGTATGCAGGCTCCAACCCAGGGAACCAACAAAAACTCGGACACCTTCTCGTCTACCAAATTAAGTGGCAATATGTAGCCGTTTATAGCTACATTTTGTTGGTTAAATCTGTTATTAACCATTTCTACTTTTTTTTGCCTTAGTAATTCAATCTCATGTCGCCGTGCTAAAAGCCCATCGATATCCACATTTTCATCCTCTAATAGTTTTTCAATACTATCGTTTTTAGCCTGTTCCATATCAGTAATTTCTATGTTTGGTAGCGCTTTCATATCACGAAATCTGGCAACGCGTGCAAGTTTTACCAATTGACTTCTGCTCAATTTTGTAAAAGGATCATCAAATTCAATTTTTCGCACCAGATCTTCCCACAAAATCTCCTTACAGTCCTGAGCGTTTACCAGGCTATACAAGCTCAATGCGATTATGGTAAAAACAATTCTCATAGTTTATTTAATTGCATAAATTTGTTTCTTTCTCGCACATGATTTAATTCAATAAGGAACCTCAATAAATTATGTGGTTATTTTTAATGAAATCCTTTTTAAGAAATTGAGGTGTAAATATTATTATTCCAATTTCAAAGCCAGCGGCTTGGCTACCGTCGAAGCAGGCTCCGTAAGATATCGCCGGGATGATATAATCGTTGGGTTCCCATCTTAGTCCAATTTTATACTCCGGTTTTGAGTAGGCCTTGCCTTCGGTTCCATAAGCCTCGACAACAATCGCTGTTTCGGGAACAATTTTATAGATGGCCAATCGTGTTGACCATGTAAAACCCCAAGCTGTTTCATTGTTATTTCCGTGGTCAAAATCAACCATGGCTCCAGGCATTATGTCCCACGAAATGGCATTTTGAAACAAAGGGAAGGTCACCGGAACTGAGGTCCAGTAATTTTTGTGAAATGCCGAATAGCCGGTTTTATTATAATATCCTGGAGATTTACCAATTCCCAGAAAAACTCCACCTCCCCCAGTATTGCTGCCATTTACCCAAAACATATACTTTCCAAATACATTTGTGCTAAAATGTTGTGGTGAATTTATTTTTTCGTCTTCCCAAAACATTGCAGTTGAAAAATTCAGCTCAAACCTGGGGAGTAAGCTAAAAGTGGCATACAGGGCTGAATTACGTTCGCCGGCTGACAAAACAAAAGTACCAGTACCGTGAGGCATGGTGAGGTAATTATCGCAATTAAATTGTTGTGCAGATACGCTATTCCCTGTCAGTACAGGGATTGAAGCAAAAATAAAAACTACCAGTTGTTTCAACAGTTTTAAGTTCATATTTTATTTATCTTATTCATTATTAAATAATACTCAGTACCATAACTTTCAAACCTGCCAGCCAGCGATGCATTTTCAAATGGCTAAAACGCATATTTTACCATTACCTGAAGTCTGGATGCATTTCCTTTGGAGTTCTCAAGCGTATGTACCTTCCCCCAGGCATACTCAATACCAGCAGTTGCTTTGGGATCGATTTGCCAGATAAGGTTAAAATGCCCCATGCCTCCTTTTTCTAAGGCATCTTCGGGGCGATAAGTTAAATTTCCTCGTTTTAAGTAGGCATACGCAATATTGGTGGAAACGGATTTAGACAATTGGTATCCTCCACCGATAGCAAGTGTAATTGCATCTTCAAGGTATAGTTCACCATCCGGTAATAAAACTGCTCCCTGATCTGTTCCACCAAAAACAAGAATTTGGCTAATCATACCTACATTATAAGAACTGTGCCAGGTAGCAAACAACCGATTCGTGAAAAATTGTCGCCCATTGAAAACCACTCCCCAGCCTAAAGCTGTGGCATCCGGACCTTGTTTTCTTCCATCCCATCGTAATTGTTCAGCCTGACCACCCAACATGAGCATGCCTTTATCGCGTTCATTGCTTAACCTTGCTGAAAAGAGTGGCAATGTCGGCATCTTTGCACCAGCATCGTTATCAGGGGCATATATACCATTGAGTCCGGGCATTTCCAAAGCAAAACTATACTGCCAGTGCTTTTTAAAATATTTTTCGTAACGCACCTGAACAGATCTACCACCAAACAACGCATCACCGGCTGAAAAGTCCATTATAAAAGGAAACACACGCAAATCGGATAAATTTGTCCATGTTTGCCCTACAAGTACATTCCCGTATTTTACAAAGGCATGACGCATACGAGGCTGGGCAGCACTAAGCGATTCATCAAAGAAATCAAATTCAATAAAAAACTTTAAAGGTCTGCCCAATTCCGTGGTACGTCTTATGTCCAGGTTAAAACGGGTTTCGCGCACATGCATGTTAAAGAATGGCCCGGCATTAGCAGCTTCAGTTCCATCAACAGGTATTTGACCAATTAACAACTGGTTTCTGCTTCCTGCACCGTTAAAATCATAAAGGGCATCTAATCGAAAATAACCACCAATTTTCATATATAAATCTGTTCCGGGCAAATTCCATGCTCCCGGAAAGTTCCTGGTTAACAAACTGTCTTCCGGACTACCACGTAATTTTGAATAATTATCCTGTGCAACAGCTGATTGCAACATAAAAAGCACTCCTAATAAGATTTGAAAAAAGTACTTACATAAATGTTTTTTATTAGATTTCATTTTATAGATCTTACGTTATTAGAATCATTTTAATGCGTTGATTTATCACTCTTACCAAGGCAAAGGAATAACCGGTGCAATTTGCACACGAACCTGGTGTTGCGGGCCAAAAGCATCTGGTCTCGCCAGGTAGTACCAGTACTGAACACTAAGTTTTACAGGTAATTTTCCAAATCGGGTCACTTTATTAACACCCGTTCCAACTGGAAATGTAAAGCGGCTTCCTTTTTCTGCTTTATGATTATAGGCAAAAGTCGGTTGCCCGGTAATTTGCCAGGCATTTTTTAAATTAACAACATAAAAATATTGTCCAGCTGTAACACTTGCCGTTTGCTTATTGGCAGTTGAAATCCAGAATTGATCTGGAGTTGCTGCAAGGACTACGTCATCTTCAGGAGTGTAACTATTTACGCTCCAGGCATGGTTGAACATGACACCCAAAACCCCCCAGTTAAACATCTGTGCCACCATAAACTCAGGGCCAACTGTTGTAAATTTCGAACGCAATTGTTTGTTCGTGGCGGTAGGAAACCCACCAAATACGCCAACAATGGTAATAGTTTTTGAAGGCCACGTTTTTCCAACCGCAACATCGGCGCTAATATTTCCTAAGTTAACTCCTTTATTCTCGAAACCATTATCACCAAATACCGGTTGGCTTAAATAGATTGGAATTAAAGGTCGCACAAATAAATTCACCCCTTCGGATAAAGGAATAGGTAAACTGGGTTGAAAATTGAGCAAAAATCCGTTTTGGCTTGAAGCACCAGGCAAATCACCATTGTAATGAATATAATCGATGGGAAAAGCCATGGTTCCAAGCGTTGTATTCGGATTAGATAACTCTTTCGCGATTTCGGCTTCACTTTTAGGTACCGATTCATCTTCTTGTGCATTTGTAGATAAGCTAAATATGCAAAGTTGCATGCACAGCAGCAGTGATATCGTGTAAAGTTTTTTCATAGATTCGTGTTTTTAGAGTATTATTCATTTTTATCCAACGCTAAAGCTGCAGCTCTTATAAACCCAATTGGAAGGTTAGGCGCAAGCGATGCGCTAAAGTAAACTCCAACAAACTCACGCTTCGGATCGATGTAGATGCCCTGGTTATTATGTCCTAATTTGCAAAAGGCACCATCTTCCCACAAGAAATCGAACTGTGCGCCACCACCGTAAAAATCCTGGGTTCCGAGGTATGTATAGGCCGTTTTACCTACGGCACTTTCATAGAGTATATCATAGGGTACCATAAAGTCGAACATATATTCCGCAAGCTTTGGAGAGGCTACTTCCTTACCTGTAATTTTCTTGAAGGTTGGAGTGAAAAGAAGACCAAACCTGCCCATGTCTTCTAATGTGGAGTTCATAGCGGTAGCAGCATGAATACTTCCATCGGGAAACAGGTTTGCCACCATTTCTCCGGTACCCGCATACTGAAGGAATCGTTCGTAGAGGTAATCAACAAATTTCTTACCCGTAACGTTCTCGATGGCAACACTTAATACCTGTGTATTCAGGCTGGCATACTGATACTTGGTATAAGGCTCCGCAATCTTTTCTGCTTCCCGGATAACTTCAATCCAGTCCTCTTTTTTTCCATTGTAGTAGTCTCCGAACGATGCCTTATAATACCGCTGTTCCATTGTGCCTGATTTATACATGTTGCCAGCTATATCATCTAAATTAAGCCCTGTAGTCATGGTAAGTACAGACCGAACAGGAACACCATCCCATGCACTTCCCTTGAGTCTTGGAACATATTGGGTTATGGGTGCCTCAGAATCTACTTTGCCACTTTGAATCAAGTCGAGCATCAATGTACCCGAAAGAGCCTTTGTTACCGACATCCACAGATGTTTGTCCTCGGGGCGCATGCCGGGATACTCTTCGTACACAACATTGCCTTTATGAATCATCATGATGGCCTGAAGTTTGGATTCAGGAGAATCAATAAATTCTTTTAGGGTTGGGAATGAATTACCTTCAACATCCGAGTATGTAAGGTTATCCAATTCCGGATTTAATACTCTTGGCAATTCGAATGTGTTCTTAGATGCCGGCACAACCGCACTCGGAAGAAATTCCCACATAAAGTTAAAATAGTACAAGGCATCATCTTCAGCTGTTTCCTTATGGTCCAATGCATCTACCGAGAAGTGTCGGAAGGAGAACAGATCTTTTGCTCTTCGAACAAGATGAATAGGATACCCCTCTTCCAACAACTTTTTATGATCTGCAACCGTGAGTGTTGACTTTTCACCTGCATATTTAGCAGCCATTTCATCATTGGTTGAAATATCTTCGGTCTTATTATTTTCGACCTGTGAGCAGGCATTCAAAATTATCGCGATTGTTAAGACTAATAAAAATCTTAGTTTATTATTTATAATCATATCCTAATAATTAACAGATGTAATTAACTATCAATCAAAATCTTATTCTGATATTGTATTCTTATACACCTTGCCGTCCTTCATTATCATTACAAAATTCTTAGCCGGGTTTCCCACCAATTCAAGGTTCTCAAGCGGATTTCCATCTACCATAATCAAATCGGCATACGCGCCTTCTTTTACCACCCCAAGTGGTCCTTCCTGGTAAGGGTGGCGGGGGCCACTCATTTCCAAAAGGCGAGCATTTTCAGAAGTATATATTTTCAAAGCTTCATAAGGCGTAAACCATTTTCCCAGACGAACTACGTATTCGCTTTGTTGGTCTGCCGTCTCAGCACTAAAAAGATGGTCTTTACCAACAGCAATATTGACACCTACTTTTTTTGCTGTACGAAATACGTAATCGATGCCTTCAATAATTTGCTCAAACTTGGCCTGACTGATTGGATCATCCCATTTCATGTCTTCTAAGGCAACAGGCTGTAAACTAATCCAAGCTCCCTTTTCTTTCATTAACTTTAAGGTGGCTTCCGAAGCGAAAAATCCATGCTCAATACACATTACCCCGTTTTCAACAGACGACCGAACTCCTTCGTCGGTATATACATGCGAATGCACGTAAGTGTTGTAGTTAGTGGCTTCCTCAACGGCCGCTTTCACTTCACTTGCCGAGTATTCACTCACATCTAAAGGGTCGTATAAAGAAGCAACACCACCACCTGTACAAATTTTAATTTGCGTAGCACCATACTTCAGAATGTCGCGTGTTCGAAGCTGAACTTCTGCAACTCCATCCGAAGTCATTGCCATCATATTCCTTTCCCAATAGTTGAGGAATCGTTTATCTTTTGGCGTATCCAGTCTATCATTGTAGTCAGCATGACCGGAATTTGGACTCATAAATGGTCCCGAAGGAAGAATGCGGTGTCCCGGATATTCACCTGAATCAATTAGTTTTTTGATAGCAAACGGATTTCCTCCCGGATCTCTAACTGTCGTGAATCCACGCAATAAGGTTTCTTCAGCCCCTGTGATGCTACGAATTGCCACTTCTGGCATATCGCCTTGATTTAGAAATAGAACCGGTGCAGGAGTGTAAGCATAAGTTGTGTGCCAATGTGCATCGATAAGCCCTGGCATTAATGTACGACCTGCACCATCGATAACATTAACATTAACTTCTTTCTTTTCATTTTTTTCGGGCTCGTATACCATAACAACCTGATCTCCTGAGGTAGAAAAATCATTGAGGTATCCTCCGGGTCTTTCCTTTAAGCCTCCTGTTTTTACATCAATTTCGTAAGATTTTGCGATTTTAATATCCTTTTCGATTTTCTTGATCAGGTTTTTTACCACCAAAACATCATAACCTTCCAGTAGTTGTTCATTTACACCATCAAAGATGTTGACGTTTTTGATTAAGGTAACTTCCTCATTCTGAGCATTTACTATAAATCCTGTTGCAAAAAACAGGATAACAACAGTTAACATACTTCTTAATTTTTTCATAACATTTTGATTTTTAAGTTTGATTATTTCAGAGTGTTCTTATATACCTTGCCATCCTTCATAATTACCACAAAGTTCTTTTCCGGATCGGCCACTAAACTCAAATCTTCCAGTGGATTTCCATCTACGATAATTAAGTCGGCATAAGCGCCTTCTGTTATTTCACCCAAAGGACCTTCCTTGTACGGATGTCTCGGACCAGATAACTCCATCAGTTCGGCATTCTCTGATGTTGCCATTTTCAGCGCCTCATAAGGAGTAAACCAACGATCGAGCTTGGATAGTAACTTACCCTGCTTGGCAGTAGCCTCTGCACTCATAAAAAGATCCGTTCCAAAGGCCATTTTTACGCCCATTTCTTTGGCTAAACGATATACTGTTTCGGTTCCTTTTGTTACTTCTACGAACTTTTTGTTCGACTCAGGATTTGGAAACGTTTCTGCGTCTTCATCGTTTAATATAGGTTGGATACTCAACCAAACATCGTTATCCTTCATCATCTGCATGGTTTCCCGACCAATGAGCATACCATGTTCAATACTTTTAATTCCTGCTTTTACTGCGGTTTGAACTGCATCATCTGTAAAGATGTGCGCACCTACATAGCTATTGTAACTGTTAGCAACATCAACAACAGCTTTCATTTCTTCAAGCGAATACTGGCGCACATCTATTGGGTCATAGCTGGAAGCAACTCCACCACCGCCGGCAATTTTAACCTGGGTTGCACCCAACATAAATGCTTCGCGAGCCCGCTTCCGAACTTCGGTGGTACCATCAGCTACTGCGTTAATCGCCACTCGTTCCCAGTAATCTATTAGACCCGACCTATTAGGTACTTGATTAGGCAAACGATAGTCGAAGTGCCCTCCTGTTTGGCTTATCATTGGTCCGGCAGGAAGTATACGCGGTCCTTCAACCACTCCGGCATCGATTAGTTTTTTGAGACTAAATGTATTGCCACCCATGTCTCTAACAGTAGTAAATCCTCGCAGTAATGTATGAGGAGCAGCCTTGGACATTCGAATTCCCACCTCAAATGCGTCACCTGTCATTATTGAACTCATTGGCAGTTCCGCCAAAGCCATGTGCCAGTGGGCATCGATTAAGCCTGGGATTAAAGTGCGGCCTTCTCCATCGATAACATTCACCGATACCTGTATTGTCACATTCTTTTCGGGTTCGTAAACCATTACAGCATTTTTCTCTCCATAGGGCGAGAGATCAGTAAGGTATCCTCCGGTCATGGCTTTGTATCCACCGGTTTTTACATCAATCTCATAATTTTTGGCAATTTTGATGTCTTTGTCGATTTTTTTAATCAGGTTTTTCACCACCAAAACATCATAACCTTCCAGTAGTTGTTCGTTTACACCATCAAAAATATTGACGTTGGTAATTAAGGTTACTTCTTCATTCTGTGCATTTGCTAAAAAACCTGTTGCAAAAAACAGGATAACAACAGTTAACATACTTTTTAGCTTTTTCATAACATTTTGATTTATTAATTCGATTATTTCAATGTATTCTTATATACCTTTCCATCCTTCATGATCAGCACGAAGTTTTTACCCGGATCTCCTACCAATTCAAGGTCTTCAAGTGGATTGCCATCAACAATAATTAGATCGGCATAAGCTCCTTCTTTAATCACGCCTAGTGGGCCTTCCTGATATGGAAGTCTGGGACCTGATAACTGCAGTAAGCGAGCATTTTCAGAGGTTGCCATTTTCAATGTCTCATAGGGTGTAAACCATTCTCCTAATCGTACCAAATAATCGCTCTGCTGATGTGCTTTTGAGGCATCCATGAGTTGGTCGGTTCCAAAAGCGAGGTTAACACCCACTTCTTTTGCCATTGGGTACAACGCCGCTACAGCATCAGTTACTTGTTTGTATTTGGCAGCACTTATTGGGTTAGCCCATACCATATCTTCTTCTTTCATGGGCTGAGGACTTAACCAGGCATCTTTTTCTTTCATCAATTCCAAGGTTTCTTTTGTAGCAAAAAAACCATGCTCAATAGACATCACTCCGGCTTCTACCGAGGTGCGAACTCCTTTATCGGTCATTACGTGTGAGGCCACATAAGTATTGTAGTTTGTGGCTTCTTCCACAGCAGCTTTTACTTCGGCAATCGAGTATTCACTAACATCCAGGGGGTCATATAATGAAGATACACCCCCACCGGTACAGATCTTAATTTGAGAAGCACCGTATTTTAAAATATCGCGGGTGCGTAGCTGAACTTCAGCAACTCCGTCAGAAGTCATTGACATCATATTTCGTTCCCAATAGTTGAGGAAACGTTTGTCTCTGGGTGTTTCTGTTGGAACATCGTAATGATCGGCATGGCCGGCAGTAGGGCTCATAAACGGGCCGGCAGGTACAATACGATGCCCCGGATATTTTCCGGAATCAATAAGTTTTTTAATGGCGAAGGGATTACCTCCCATATCTCTAACGGTAGTAAATCCGCGTAACAGTGTTTCTTCGGCGGCCGTCATACTCAGAATGGCCACTTCGGGCATATCACCCTGGTTCAGTAAAAGAATTTGGGCCGGCGTTGATGCATAGGTTGTATGCCAGTGGGCATCGATTAAGCCTGGAATTAAAGTCCGGCCTCCTCCATCAATAACTTTTACCGTTACTTCTTTTTTAACATCTTTTTCAGGTTCGTACACCATTACGGTCTGATCTCCGGATACTGAAAGATCATTGGCATGTGCACCCGGCATCACTTTTAAACCACCGGTTTTTACATCAATTTCATAAGAACTAGCAATTTTGATATCCTTATCGATTTTTTTAATCAGGTTTTTAACTACAAGAACATCGTAGTCTTCCAGTAATTTCTCGTTTTCTCCGTCGAAAATATTAACGTTGGTAATTAGTGTAACCGTTTCTTCATCTTGCGAATAAGCTGTAAAACTCATTGCTACCAGCACAATTGCTGTTAAAATAAAGATTGCTGTTTTTTTCATTGTTGGGTAATTAAAATTTATAATATCGATAATTATTTCTGTGGTATTTGGTCATCTTAAAATGTTATAAAACTTCGAATAAATGTCGAATGAAAATAATTTAGAATACTCATATTCATGCAGTTAATAAAAGTTACAAAATTTCACACCGCAAATCAATGAATAAACAAATGTTTTATAACAATCTATTTAAACCATTATATCAATACCTTATTTTCACAGAACTTGTTGCTTTTCGTACTACAAATCTCCGAATTAGATGAAAGCGGAGTTTTACTTATCGTTCCGATTATTTAACCTATTGTTCCAAGCGATATATCTTGCGATATTTCTGCGGACTTAAGCCAACTTCGGCTCTAAAAATCCGAGAGAAATAGGGAAGACTGTCAATTCCAACTTCCAATGAAACCTGGGTGATATTTAAATTGGTTTCACGAAGAAGTTGAGTGGCTTTTTGTATGCGAACAAACCTGATATAATGAGAAGTTGATCTATTGGTGACTAATTTTAGTTTAATGTGCAATTGAGTTCGGCTCATGCCTATTTTTTTACACAACATACAAACACCGAATCCGTCTGCTTTCATATTTTCAATAATGGTTTTGCGGACTAGCACAACAAATTCCTCAGTATGCTTTTCACGAATTTCATTCCAGCTTTTGCTACTACTATACTTTAATCCATTCTCATCCTGGCTGTTAAGCCGAACTTGTTTATGAATTAACATTCGCCATTTAATAGGCATAAATAAATTGTTGAAGAATTCATTTAATTTTAGCTGTAATACTTTCAAATAGGTAGCAAAATCGGTTTTTACCTTGTATACAACCACGTAAAAGTTAGCCGGCTTTAACAGCATATTTTTAAGAATTATCATTTCGCTGTTAATTGTTAGGTGCTTATTTTTGTTTAGTGTTATACAAATGTACATGCCCGGTACAGGAGGCACTTAATCTATTGTTCCGTTTATTTAACCTATTGTTAAATTATGCTTCTCGCGGTTTTGGTTTTCAGAATACGCGGATCGTTTGGTACAAATAATTGGAAAACAGGGAAGACTTTCATAGTTCCATCCATACACACATGAAAGTCTTCAAACCATGTTTTCCATTATTCCTATCTAAAGCGTTTTACAAATTTTTTTCTCATGCTTTGATAAAATGTTACCCCGTGGCAACAAATTCCTCCAATACACCAAGATCAGTCATCCCCCAGATCATTAACTGAATTGCCAAAGCGGCAAGCAGCAATCCCACAACAACAGACACCACTTTTAATGCAGCAGGGCCTATTAATTTCAGGATTTTATGGGCACCGAGCAAAAAAACGAAGTTGAAGGCCATTAAGCCCAATATTGTTCCAACAACCATTAGCGTGTCACTCATATTTGGGTCGGCAGCCGCAAAAGTTGTAACCGCTACAAGACCCTGTGGCGTTGCCATTAAAGGCAAAGCCAGCGGGTATATCGAAATGTTTGTTGACGGTCCGGAATCGATACTGCTATCTTCTTTCTTATCACCGCCAATTATCATTTCTAAGGCATACAATAGTAATATTAAACCTCCGGCCATTTTTAATGCAGGAATTGATACATGGAAGGCACTCAGCAAAAATTCGCCGGCTACAACAAAAAGTATTGCCACAATGCTTGCTGTTATTGCAGTCCGCAGAGCCACTTTTCGCCTGAAAGCAGCATCTGACTTGGCTGTTAATGTAACATACACAATGGCAGGTTTAAGCGGCCCCATGGTGATAAAAAGAATCATAAATACATCAATAAACTTTAGGGTCATTGTATTTCTCCTTTCTCGTCATTTTTATTGTTTGAATTCGAATGTTGTTATTGATCGCTGGAAGCAGTTCTTGCACCAGGTTTTAATAAAAAAGCTTAGAAAATTTCACGGGGCCTTTCATAAAATTTTATTGAATTCTCCGAAAATGACTGATCTGCAAAATTTTCTAAAGCTGGTTCAATTTGAATGCATCCATATGCGCTACAGTCTTAAGGATTCCTCTTTTCCACAAAAAGAATGTGCTCGGCATAGCACACACATTCGCCTTTCTGGTTAAGTGTTGTCTTCGCTTCCGTAACCAAGCCATGTGTTGGACGCTTGGGATGCTCTTGTTTGCTGATAACCTTTGTTTCAACCTTTATAGTATCACCTGCGAACACATTGTTCGGATAACGAATTTTGTTATATCCGTACGACATGGCATGTGGATTCAATTTCTCACCCAGAAAAGTAAGACCAGTACTAATACTAAAGGTTCCATTACCATGCATTATGGGCTTTTTAAAAGGCTGATCTTTACACCATTCTGCATCTGTATGATGGGGCATCCAGTCGCCTGAGTGCATAGCATGCATCACAATATCGGTTTCCGTGATCGTCCTAGCTGGTGTCATTTTGGTTTCACCTATCTCAAAGTCCTCGTAAAATTTCGCTTCTTCTTTCATAATTTTTTAATTTTTTAGATTACTATTTGTTTTACTTGGGGGTTAACGTAGAAAAGAAAAGTACTATTTAGCTTTCCAGTTTGGAGCGCGTTTTTCAGCAAAAGCCAGGGCACCTTCTTTCGAGTCTTCGGTTCGCATCAGCCAGTCAAAATACTCCTTTTCCAGTCTCACAGCCTGTGTAAGTGGCATATCAAGTCCCTGCATAACCACAGCCTTCATTTTCTGCACAGCAAGCGGAGCGCTTTTAATAATCTCTCCGGCAATTTTTTCGCAGGTTTCCATCAATTTATCGGCTGGCACCAAATGATTTACAAGACCTATACGATAAGCTTCCTGTGCATCGACACGGCCACCGGTGTACAACAATTCAAGTGCACTACCCAAAGGAATTACACGCGGTAAACGTTGAGTTCCATAACCTCCAGGAATCCAACCCAATCGAATTTCACCAGAGCCAAAGTGGGCATCTTCGGTAGATACTCTAATATCACAGGCTAATGCCTGTTCCAGTCCGCCACCGTTGCAATGACCATGAACAGCGGCAATCACGGGCTTGGTCAGGTTTAACATGCGTGGGTACAAACGATCTACGTATCCATCGGCCTCGGGCGACTTCACCCATTTAACATCAGTACCAACACAAAATGCACGACCTTCACCACTTACAATTCCTACTCGTAAATTGGGATCATTTTCAAGCTCTTCCCATGCATCAGCAATGGCATTATAGGTATCGCCATCACAGGCATTCAATACATCAGGGCGGTTAATTTTTACGTAGATTATACCACCTTTTTTTTCAACAATTACTTTTTTCATTTCTTATTCTTTTTTTATTAAACTTTATTATTCAATCGATTATTCCACTTTTCAAATATGGATTTTCTGAAAACTACTCCTGTGGTAGTTAAGCATTCTAATATTTTTGATAATTGGGGTTACGCTTTTCTGCAAAGGCTGTCATTCCCTCTTTTTGATCAGATGTACTGAACAGCCCGTGGAAAAGTCGACGTGCCACTTTCAGTGCAGGAATAAGAGGAGTTTCCGCCTGTTGGTTTACAGATTCCTTACCGGCCAAAACTGCTAATCGTGGATTGTTGGCAATGGTAGTTGCAACCTTAAGTGCTTCATCCATCAGCTTACCATCTTCCACAACCTTTGTAATCATACCAATTCGCTCGGCTTCTTCGGCACTAAAAGGTTTACCTGTCAATACATAATACATTGCTTTTGCTTTTCCAACAGCAGCAGCCAAACGAGCAGGCCCACCACCACCGGGGATAACACCTAATGTGACTTCAGTCAAGCCAAATTTTGCAGTTGTATCTGCAATAATCATATCACACATTAACGATATTTCAGTGCCGCCTCCGAATGCATATCCTTTAACGGCTGCAATTACCGGTTTGCGTAGTTCAGCAACTTTATCCATATATGCTGCCAGGTCGGTACGATAAGCACTCTCAAAATCCTGTGATGCGATCCATTTCAGGTCGGCTCCGGCACAAAACGCCTTTTCACCACCGGCAAGGATCATACAGCCAATACTGTCATCGGCATCAAATTCCATTAAAGCATCGGTAACTTCTATTTCAACTTGTTCATTAAGCGCATTTAGTGCCTCAGGGCGATTGAAGGTAACGATTCCAACGTTTCCTTTTCGCTCGGTTTTCATATACTTATACTCTTTCATTTTATATTCTGTCTTCTATTAATATTTATAAACTTTTATGTTTGCTTCTCTTTTATTTATTTGGCAAGTGTATTTTGTTCAATCAAGATTTTGATATGACCATTAGTCTGATTCAATACATGGTAATTGATCCCGCAGTTTGTTCTTTGCTATTCGATCGAGCGTTGAACGAGGAAAATCGTTAACGATGTGCACCGATCTTGGTACTTTGAAATCGGCGAGTTCCTCTTTGCAAACAGCCATAATCTTGTTCTTTACTTCCTCTTCCGTAAGCACCTTTCCAGCCTCGTTTAATGAAATAAAGGCGGCGGGTACGTCTCCCAACATATAGTGTTTCTGAGCAACAACAGCACTTTCCATCACCAAACCACTATCGTTAATAGCAATTTCAATTTCCCGTGCGGCCACATTTTCTCCGCCCACACGAAGCATATCTTTGTCGCGATTAACGAAGTACATCCAGCCATTCTCATCAATACGAACTACATCTCCAGTGTCCAAGGCACCATTTTCGTCAAATGCCTTTTGCGTTTCTTCAGGGTGTTTATAGTACTCTTTGAAGACCGATACTCCTCTTTCTCCGTGGATAAACAGCAGGCCTTCCTCTCCAGGTCCGGCCTGAGAGCCATCTTTCTTACGGACTTCTACGCCATATAGTGGTGATGGTCGTCCCATTGTTCCGGCTGGCCCCGGATGATCAGGATCAGTTACAATACTGGAAGCGACTGTTTCGGTCATTCCCCAGAGTGCCATGGTTTGAACTCCGAATTCTTTTTCGGCTTCCGGCAAGCGTTCCAATCCCATCATTATCCGAACTTTGTGTTCCGGCACGGGTCTTCCTTTCAAGGCTTTAAAAGCAAAAGGAATCATCGACACCCAGGTTACACCATGTTTCGCACAGGTACTCCAGAACCGTGAGGCCGAGAACTTGGGATGCACTACAACACTTCCTCCCGACCAAAGGGCGGTGAGCAAAGTGATCTGGGCATTGGCATGAAATAGTGGCATAGAAATCAGTGTGACATCTTCTCGCCTTAGCCGCATGTTCATTGACATGGATTTGCCACCCCAAAGGGCATTGGCATTTGTCCACACTGTAGGTTTTGGACGCGATGTAGTTCCTGATGTGAATTGTACGGCAAAGTTCCGTTCCGGATCTGTTGGTAATGCTGGAAGGGAATCATTAGAAAAAATATCAGCGAAAGATTCGAATTCCAGTCCCTTAACTTCGTCACCGGTGATTGGTTCACCGGTTATGATTAGCTTAGTGTCTTCGCCACAGGCTTCCCGTACCATTTTTGCATAACCGGGCTGAGCAATGGCGCAAACAGGCTCCATAACTTCAGCAAAATACTTAACGTTATCGGCTACAGAACGGGTGTTGATTGTAACCGGAACAGCGCCAACATAGGCACAGCCAAACCAGGCCGTTAGAAAATAAGGAGAATTATCTGAATGAATAAGAACGAAATCCCCTGCCCTGACGCCCCGGGCATGTAATCCTGAAGCAAATTGTTTAGCATAACCCGCCATTTCGGCATAACTCCATTGACGCTCAGACCCCTCGAACGGAGCCCAAACAACAAAGGTTTTATCTGGCTGCCTTTCAACCCACTGCTCAAGAAGCCAAATTACATCCATGTCGCGAAACGCATCAAGTTTAGAAAATTTGTTTTCGTTCTTTTTCATCAGATTCTTTCCTTTTTTTTACTCTATTAGATTGTTACTCTTCTTTTTACTCTCCAGGATTTCTCCTTTTTGCATATAGTATGTGCTCAACAAAAGCGACTGTTTCTCCCCGCTGGTTTGTGGTTGTCTCTGTTTGGGTTAACAAACCATGTGTTTTATGCTTTGGATGAGGCTTCTTGTCGGTGATTTTCACCTCTGTTTTGATGGTGTCGCCTGCATAAACAGAAGCGGGATAACGGATTTTGTTGTAACCATAAGCCATGATGTTTGGGTTTGGTTTTTCTGCCTGAAAAATTAACCCTGTACTCACGCAGAAGGTCAGGTTTCCGTGTGCAATACGGTGCTTAATTGGTTGCGACTTGGCGAATTCCTCGTTAGTATGATGAGGCTGCCAGTCGCCCGAATGCATGGCATGGATCACAATATCAGTTTCAGTAATGGTTCTGCCGGCAGTCATATAAGATTCGCCTATTTCAAAGTCTTCGTAAAATTTATCTTCTTCTTTCATAACATTATGTTTTTTTAAAAATTTAAAATTCTTTTTTGTAAATGTTTTAATTACTAAATAATCAGTTGGTTCGGAGGCGCTATAAACGCCTCCGAAAATATTTCTCACTTTTATTAGTTGCGGGGCAAACCGATTACATGAGCCTCAGCCAATGCTTTAAGTTCTTCCTCGGTGTATCCCAGAGCTGTTAGTTGAGATACAGTGTGTTCACCGACAGCCGGCGGATTTTGTGGCTTCACTTTTTCGAGGCCATCACCCAAAATTTGGATCGGACTGTCGATAGTGCGAATGCCATTTGCGCCTTCAACTTCAGGGAAGCAGCCGTTGGCCATCATGTGCTCGTCGCGGGTGCATTCTTCGGTGGTTTGTACCACGCTGAAGTTTACGCGGTACTTTTTAAGGCGTTCTGAAACCTCAGAAAGGTTATGTTGTCCAACAATTTTTTCCATTTCGTCGAACAATGCCTGGTGGTTCTTAGCGCGTAATTCAGGTGTTGCAAAGCGCTCGTCGCCTTTTAAGTGGTCGGCACCAAATGCATCTCGTAAATTGTCCACATTATTTGGATTTAACTCAACGATAATGATGTAGCGGTCGTCCTTGGTTTTATAAACTCCACCACTAACCGGGTTTGGCCATTCTGTGCGATGAAACTTCTGCATTGGTGGTGCACCTACCAGTGCGGCCTGCATCATACTTGAGTTCGCCCATATTCCCATATTCATTAATGATGTTGATACAAATGATCCTTTTCCGGTGCGTTCGCGATGAAAGAGCCCTGTCATAACTGCACCAAACAACGACACTGCAGTGTTTAAGTCTCCACCTCCAACAGGCAGTGGTACAGGACTACCATCCTTCGGACGCAATTCTTCCATCATACCCGAGCGTGCATACCAGGCGGTCATATCAAATCCCGGAGCGTCTTTGTCGGGTCCTTCTAAACCGAAACCATTGATCCATGCGTAAACCACATCTGGCTTAATTGCCTTAATATCATCATAGGTGTGTTTCAGCTCCTGTTGTACTTTGCGTGGCGAATTGGTAAGAAAAACATCCGCATCAGCTACCAGCTTGTGCAGCGCTTCTTGTGCTTCAGGTTTCTTCAGGTTAAGTGCAACCGACTTCTTCGTACGGTTTTGAATGTAGGTCGTGTACTGAATCTTGCTCGGTGGCATACCGGCTACCATGTTTCCATATCTCCACATGTCACCACTAAGCGGTTCAACTTTGATTACTTCTGCGCCAAGATCGGCAAGAATTACTGTTGCGGATGGGGCGGCTGCCATTGAGGCAACTTCAACTACTTTGATTCCTTCTAATACTTTTGTCATTTTTCTGTTCTCCTTTTATAATTTTGATTAAACTTTAAAAATTATTACTGTGCTATTTTGTTATTCATTCATTAGTGCTTTAACTGAAAGAATTCCGTAGCGAATTTCATTCAGGTGATTCAGTAGTCCAATGAGTGCAGATTGATCAGGTAACCAACCAATCAGGTTGATTTCCCCTTTCCCATTTTCACGGATTTGCATTTCATCGATGGAATCCAACAAGGCTGGAGTAATTTTGCCTTGGAGTATTATATGATATACACATGCCTGTGAATACACTTTTTTGATACTATTTTTTATCGTTTGTTTCATGGAGGCAAAGTACCGGTAAAAAGGTATTACAGCACATCATACCAAAGTCGTAAAAAGGTATGATTTAAGCCTTTGGGGAATAAAAAGTTGAAAATTTGCGATTTTTTTATAAAGGCACATCAACAATACATAAATCACTGATTATGTACAACTTAAAACACTCCGACTATAAAAAAGGAGATACTTATAACCTTGCCGATAATATTTTACCAATACCTCAGGCTATTTTATTTGCATAACCAAACTTGCTCAATTACCAACTGAATATGCCAATCTGAATAAGCGCTTGCCTTTGTAAGGAAAAGGGGATTGACTTTTCAATTGCGATAACGATATTAAAAAAAATCCTGACCGATGTTCTGTACCATTCGTATCATTGATGTACGGTTACTAACATTAAGTTTTGCGTAGATATTTGTGAGGTGGCTTTTTACAGTAGTAGTGGAAATGTGTAACTGATCGGCAATTTCTTTATTTCGCAGCCCACTACATATTAATTTTACAATTTCCTGCTCACGTCGAGTCAGTTCCTCATGGTCATTGACTCTGTTTTTGGAAAACACCTGAAGTTTTTGGATTTTTTTGGGTTTTGCAGAAATAATGTGTTGTAGATTTAGAGGGATATTTTCAACCCCATCGAATAAATTGGGAGCCAGGATCGTAAATTCCCTGAACGGTCTGGTTATTCGCTGTATGTCGTAAACGTCAAATGCTTTCTTCAAAAATGTATTTACCCTATCCTCATCTTTTAGACGTTTCCAGGCTAAAGCCTTTAACAACAGTATATCAATATCATTATAAGAATTGTAAACGCTGTGAACCAACTTCTCGAACGAATCTAATAAGTTCAGACCATGTTGTAACTGTTCGCTGTTACCAAAAGTAATCAGTATCCGAATACGGGTTAATGGCGGAACCTCGATCGTAACAAAAGGATCCACTGCATTCATTTCTAATTCCAGCTTTTCATTCGCCCAGTCCAGAGCCTTTTGCTCTTCGCCCAGTAGCCAATTTATTCTCATTTGAGTAGATATAAAGTTTTTGGAAAAAAGCCCTCCCTTAATTTGTTGCTGCTTCGTTTCCATGTTCTTTAAGGTTTCTAAGGCTGCATCAACATTATTGGAAATAATATAATAAAGACATAAACCGGCATAACAATCCACATAAGCTCGCCAATCCATCGCTCCCTCATAGTCACGTGCGTTTAGCAAGGAATCAACAACTTCGGGAGAATCAAAATTTTGAAAATCAATATTTGCCGTCAAATATATATTCCATGCTTCCAGGTAACGGAAAGAATTTTGGACGATATAGTTAAAACGTTGACTTACATTCTTCGCCTCAACAAACTCACCAGATAAAAGCAAAACAAAGAGCCTTGAAGAATAGGAACGCAAATGCATTACTTCCCTCGGATCATAAGCTTTTTCTGTTGCTTCCAGCATTTCTATCGCTTCTTTTCCCTTTCCCAGCATCTGCATGCAAAACGCCATAACCATTTCTCGCCTGGCTCCCAACATTTCACCGTCGTCGAACAACGCTTTCGATTTCTCCGCATATTTAAGCGCTTTGTCAGGTGAAGAATGAAAGAATAATGTATGAAAACTTAAATGGAAGTAATATTCCGATATATCTAAATCGTTCGCGCCTTTTTTAATTACATGCCCCAACAAAAATAGTGCTTGATGAGTCTCCGGTAGATTCCAATAATTTTCAAGTACCCAAACATAGGCGATTAATAAAGAAGGTTTAGTTTTAATCAAATTATCCGGTAATTGATCCAGCCAAGCTTTTACTCTCCACCATTGTCCCCGGTTAAAGACTTCTCTTCGATGTTGGGTAACAAGAGCACTGGCCGTTTCTAAATCTCCTTTTCGAAGTACGTATGAAATGGCTTCATCGATATAACCATTGCTGGCAAACCATTCACTTACGTATAACAAGGCATTGTCGGTATTAAAGGAAGTTAGTTTTTTTTGCTGCCGACGAAGTACTCTACTGAACAAATGGTGAAAACGAAACCATTCATTCACATTATCTTCTGCAATAAGAAAAAGATTGTATTCCTTTAGTTTTGCAATAAATTCCTGTACATCTACCTTTTGTGTAAGGTGTGTTTGGAACAATCCTTCCAGGAGTTCTTCGTTAAAGCGCTCACAAATACTTGCCAATAGAAGCGGTTCGGTAAAACTTTCAGGTAACTGCGGTAAATACTCTCCAAGCAAAAAGTCCATATCTGTTAGCATATTAGCTGCCAGAACATTCTCAAGATTTTGCTTACCTGTACTATTAATTTGAAGCAACATAGAAATTCCCAAAATCCAGCCTTCTGACTTTTCCAATACGAGAGAACTATTCTCTGATAATTCGCTTTCGTTGTATTTTATCAGGTTCTCAAACTCTTGCGAATCGATGATAAGATCCGCAATTCTCAACTCTGCAAGCCTTCCGTATAACCGATGTTGATTTAATTTTAAAGGAGGGTCGAAACGCGTAATAACTATAAGCTGCTTCGTAATAGGGCAAAAGTTCAACAGATAATTGATAAGTTCGTGAATGTCGGGATTTTGAATTTTATGGTAATCATCCAGCACCATTATTCCTGGTCCCATATTTTCACTGAGGTAATTGCAAACTTTTTCGGCAATCGCATGCGGGCTTAAAACCGAAGATGATTCTACAAAGTCTTGAATTTTCTTTTCATCCAAAGAACGAAAGCTACTGATTGCTAGTGCAAAATATTCAAGAAAAACAGTAAAATTATTAAAGATATGATCTACAGAAAGCCATGCATAGGGTTTTTCCTGCAATTCAAGCCATTGACTAACAGCCGTTGATTTACCATACCCAGCCGGTGCAGAAACCAAAATCAGAGATTTCTCTGAATTTTGATTCAACAAATCTACAATCCGATTTCTCGGAATAATATTGGAAGTGATCGTTGGTTTATGGAAGCGGGTTTTTAAAATGGACATTTACAGGATGATTAAATAATGTTTTCAATTAAGGTGTGGATTGTTAAAAGCAAGCATTAATGAGAGACAATGAAAAGCCATTATAATTTTTTAAAATCAAATCGTTTAATGTTGTCTAATTCATTTGCCAACAGGCATCAATTAATCCCTACTATTATGACTTATAAATTGCATAAATAATTGAGCTAGTTTCTAAGTTTTCAGTGATCTCTTCGATAACCTTAATATTGGAGATATGAGTTCCCGGTTCCTTATCTTGTGTAAGTTCCAAAATACCTGATAAACCATATTGAATGTTGCAGTAATATTTGTTTTTGTATTCATTGTTGGGTAATTAAGATTTAAATTTTCGTGTTATATTCTAATACGTTAACCTGTTCTTGTTTATCGGCCTTGAGCCACAGATTCTCACACATCATTTTTCATTTCAGAGGAAGAAGTTACAAAATACCACAATACAAAACAATGAAAAATCTTAGTCTCAATGCCTGCATTAGCCATCATATGTTCATTTAACAACCATATTTAAAACATTTTAAAGAACTCTCATTGTTGCAAATGTCAAACAATAATCATTAGGGATTTTAACTTATCGTTCTGAATCTTTTACCTATTGTTTCTAAAATAGATTATTTTCGATAACCATGTGGGCTCAGACATCATTCTGTTCCAAAGGTCTATGAGAAATATATCAAATTATAGATTCCCGTCTCCAGTATGGTCTGTCTTATTTCTAAATTGTTTTTGTTATGAGTCGTTTATTCAAAGAGAAAAAAGATTAGCATGGTAATCTAGTGGTATTTCTCGCGGTATTTATTCGGAGAAAGTCCGGTATGTTCCGTAAAAATTCTAGAAAAATAAGGAAAGCTTTCAATGCCCACTTCCAGTGAAACCTGGCTGATGTTCAAATCAGATTCCCGCAAAAGTTGACAGGCTTTTTCCAGACGAATGAAACGAATAAAATGAGAAGTAGATTTATCGGTGAGCGATTTGAGTTTATTGTGCAATTGTGTGCGGCTCATAAAAAGTATTTTACAGAGCTCGGGAACTCCGAAGTTTTCCTGATCCATATTCTCAAGTATGGCCTCACGAACACGAATTACAAATTGGTCTTCCTGTTGAATAGCAATGTCTTCGCTAGGCTCCAAATTATCAGTGTTCGCGTAGCGCTGTTGTAATTGAATGCGGATCTGCAGCAGGTTTTGCAGCTGAACCTCCAACTCTTTTTCATTAAACGGCTTGGCTAAGTAGGCATCTGCACCGCGTTGTAAACCAAGAATCCGTGAGTCGATATCAGCTTTGGCCGTTAACAGAACTATTGGAATGTGGCTGGTTTTAATATCTGTCTTTAAGGTGTTGCAAAGTGTAAATCCATCCACTTTGGGCATCATTACATCGCTCAGGATTATATCCGGAACATGTTCAATGGCCATGTCAATCCCTTCCTGACCGTTGACGGCATAAAACAGATTATATTTCTCTTCCAGACATGTGGACAAATATTCTGCCACATCCCGATTATCTTCCACAATCAGCAGAGTGGGTAGCTCTTTACCATCCACGGTTTCTACAGCCACATGATCTGCAAGTTCCTCATCCACTTCAATGAAATTCGGGTTTACTTCCCTGGTATCTTCTGCTAACTCGGCATTTTGGGTATAAGGAAGTTGCACTTTAAAAGTAGTACCTTTGTTCAGTTTGCTTTCAACACTAATTTCTCCGCCTAAGAGTTTAACCAGTTCCTTTACCAAAGCCAAACCAATACCGGTGCCACTTCCGGTTCGGCTTAATTCATCATCCACCTGGTAAAAGCGGTCGAAAATATGTGGTAATTTTTCTTCCGGAATCCCTGCTCCAGTATCGGAAACTGAAATTAGGAAAACAGAAGCATCTTTATCTTTTGGTGATTCAACAATTATTTTAACCTCTCCTCCATCAGGTGTAAATTTAACGGCATTGGTGAGCAAATTGGATATAATGTGGAGTAATTTCTCTGAATCGAAATCCAATACAAGTTCCACATGTTGCGGTTCGAACTGCAATGACACACCTCTGTCATCGGCTAAGGAGTGAAAGGATTCTGTGATGTTTCGTATAAATGCAACGATATCTCCCTGAATCATTTGGGCCTCTAAACCAACGGTCTCCAGTTTTCTCAATTCCAGAATTTGGTTAATCAGGCGTAACAATACCTGTGCATTTCGTTGGATCAGTTTCCTGATTCTCGTCTGCTCCTTTATTTGCCCGGCCATTCCCAGGATTACAGTAAGCGGAGTACGAAATTCATGCGAAATATTGGTAAAAAAACGCGATTTGGCCTGGTCGAGTTCTTTTAGTTTTTCGGCTTGTCGCTCAATAATAGCTTTGTCTATTTGAATCTGCAACGTTCGCCGCTCCACCTCACGTTCAAGTCGTGTTTTCTCCGAAATAATTCTTCTAATCCATATAAAAGCAATCATGAATGCACTAAATGCACTCAACAAATAAAACCACCAGGTACGATAGAATAAATCGTGTACGTATATTGGTATTTCCAATGGAGCATCAACTTGAATTGAATGCTCATCGGCACCACGAACCTGAACGATGAATTCTCCGGGAGGCAGGTTGTTGATCGTTACCTGTGATTCAGCTCCCAGGTTTATCCAGTCAATTGACGCATCCTGTTTATTCGATTCGGAAAATGGGAGTAACCGGTAACTGTAGGTTTGCTCCTGCAGGTTAATATAACTTGAAATTGCAAAATCAAGGTTTATATAGTTATGAGCAGCAGGAATTTGAAGAAAATCAGTGGTAGTATACGAACCCTGTCTCACAACATCCTCTTTCTTCTTATTGTCGTAATATTTTAATCCTGTCAAATAGATCTTCTCACTTTCCCTTTTGGCGAGCGTTTGAAGAATATGGTTAGGATGCAAAATACTAAGACAAGCGTCACTTCCAAAAACCATTCTTCCATCGTATAATTTCACACAGGAGTTCTCGTTAAACTGGTTGCTGCATAAACCATCCAATTCCTTTAAATAAAACAATATCTTTCCCTTGGAATTTAATACCGTTATGCCATCTGAAGTGGAAACCCATCTGTTCAACTGATCGTCGCTAAGAATGCCTGCAACGGTGTTGTTGGACAGCCCGCCAGCAATGGTAATTTGCCTGACAGAATTATTTGATTTGTTAAGAATAAATATTCCTGAATTGCCGCTGCCTAACCAAAGTAAACTGTCAGAAGCTTCATTAATGCAGATAATGTTGGCGTTTTTAAAGTTTTCATCCTGGTTATATTGCTGTACCTTGCCGCTTTTGAAATCTATCTGCCACAGTCCGTTCTGGGCACCAAGCCATAAAATACTATCTTCAGGCTGATAAATGTCGTTCACTTTTGCGCCCACTGTAAACGGAATATCTTCATAGAGAAAAGGACGCATCGTTTTAGTTTCGATATTGAAAATGTGAAGATCTCCAATATTTGTATAGTCACCGTTGTCCTCAAACAGTGCAACTTCTTTATCATTGATAAAGGCGAATTTTTCAAAGAATATTTCTGTAGGAATATGATCGGTGGTATCTCTAACCGGATCATACCACTGCAAGCCTGTACGATTTACTAAATTAAAACGTGCCGACATCCAGATTTTTCCGTTACTTCTAACAACTGAAGAATAAGCCCTTGTTTGAATATGATAACCATTATTAATAAGCCGGCCGGAATTAGGTCTGTGAGTCCCTTTTTCGTGGACTACCAGAACTCTATGGCTTGAATTAGTTTCCAGAGTTTCGTTTAACTGTCTTAACCGGAATACTTGTGGAGCTGAATTGATCAATAAATTTGTGCTGTCTAATTGCAGCATAGAACGCAATTTGTAATTTTCGGAGTAGTTAATTGTCTTTATTTCTAAATCAGGGGTTAAACTCAACAATTTCATCCCCTTATCAGTCAATGTAGAACCGATTTCCTGGCTATAATCAGCACTAAAAAATTTTCCTTGATACCAAAAATCTGTATAAGTGCTTGTATCAACCATTTTACGAAGAAGCGAAGTGTAGTTGAGCCAATTCCCTTTCTTATCCATCAATACAGCCTGCAGGTTGGTAATTTTTTTGGAAGGTATCCACGGATCAAAATAACCTGATACTATTAAAAGGTTGTTTTCTAAATCTTTGGCAAAATACACGTCAAGAACTGGATTTTCTCCACCACCCTTAAGCATTAATGTATTGAGTTGGGTTTCAACACTAAGTTTATGAGAGTTATTGTTTAGGTTGAAAAAGCCATTTTGCTGTCCAAGGTACAACAGCAGTTCATCGCTATTTTTGTCAATTATTTTCCAAACAAATTCCTTTTGATGAAACTGAGGCACATCGCTTTCAATTTTTTGTATAAGTGGAATATTCTCAAATTCACTCCAGGGTGTAAAAAAAATGGTCTTATTAATTAGGTTGAGTTTAACCAATCCTTTTCGTTCATGAAAGAACCAGGCCCAGTCGCCTTTAATCTCAAAAGGGTATGTCAACGAACCTGGAGTCGTTGCTATTTTTTTGGGATCATCATAATGAAGTCGTATGGGATCATCAAAATGAAGTTGTATGGATGCAATATCTTCTTTGGTGTCCTGATAAAGGCGAGATACAGTGTAGGTATTAATTTCCTCATTCAACATAAGCACCAGAATACCTCCCTTTAGATCGGAAACCATATTTAAAAGCGTTAAGCCATTTTCGAGCTTAAAAAAATATTGTTCTTGAGTATCGGGATGCCAGTAAAACAGAATATTGTTTTCGCGATTTGCACCAAGTAGAAATCCATCTGGTGTGAGTCCCAAAAGATACCAACACTGGACCACATTTTCTTCATTAAACCAATTGGGTTTTAATTCATAAAAAAAACTCTGCGTACCGTCGTATTCGAAAAATGACAGGCGTAAATTTTTTGCATCGTCAACACGCGGGTTTATCCACATTCTACCTTTCGCGTCAACAAAAACCTGGTCAATGTGGAGTGTTGCAAAACCGTCGCTCAAGATATACAACTCTGAAAAATTATCTGATGGAGATGCTGAAAACGAAATGGTATCGTTTCCATGGATAAAGGTCGGAGTACCTAAGAAAAAAATAGCTATTAAAAGTAAATGCTTGATTTTACGCATTTTAAATTTCATATTGGTGTTATACTCGAGTTGAAAAGACTAAAAATAAAACTAATGATTTATAAAAACAGTTCAATTTTGTGAAAAGTAATTAGTAGAACCGCAGTTTTTCTTTATGTTTTCTTCTGTTATAGATGTATTGTTAGGCAGAAATAACATCGGGACAATCATTTGAGATTGTACAACGAGAATTGGCAAGTGAAGTTGATATTGTTGGATACGTTCGAACTTTCTGAAATAGTATTTCTTGTTTGCCAATACTTTTTAACTTTGCTTTTAGGCTTCTGAATTGTTCTCTAACTTATTTACAGAGGCGCTTTAACAAAAACAAGAATGGAAATCGACAATTATTTCAGTATTTTTCTATTGTTCGGAGCAGTGTTATCGTTGCTATTTTCCATTTTCCTCCTATTTTATCCAAACCGATTTTATGCAAACAAGGTTTTAGGATTTCTCATATTCTCATGGGCTGTTACCGTATTTGCATACATGGTTCAGTCATCTGATTTCTTTTTGAGATTTCCTCATTTTTTTGCATCACTTGATGTATTTGTATTGCTGTTCTTTCCCTTGATGTATATATATATTCGAACTTATTTATATACTGATGCCAGGAAGATTCGGAAGAATCTGGTGCATTTTCTTCCGGGGATTTTATATCTGATAATTTTTACTCCCTTTTTTATTCAGGATACAGAAACTAAAATAAAAATGATTCAGAACGATCTGCCTGGCTGGTTTCGTCCTCTGCAGAATGTGTTCAATCTTATTATCATTTTTCAGGGTATTTTTTATACAATCCTTTCCTTGCGAAAATTGCATCATTTTCAGTATTTCAGACAGGCACGGATTTCAAAGTTTCAACTGGAATCCTTAAAGTGGCTGCGTTTATTTGTAATCATAAACGTTATCTTGTGGACAATCGGAACCGCCGGTGTTTTTCTTGAAATATCAGGGATTAATATTCCTATTGATTTATTTGCTCTTTTTTACCTCTCCCTAACCTTGCTGACACTTGTGCTGGGAGCATTTACCATTCGGCGGCCTGAATTCTTTTCAGAAAAAGAAGATATTTTACATTTTTCGGTTGGCATAGACAAGGTTGGAGAAAAAAGTGTCCAACCAAATGACAAAGAACAACTGATTAAATACCTGGAAGAAGAAAAACCATACCTCAAACCTGATCTGAAAATGCAGGACATGGTAGAAGCCACAGGCCTGTCTTATAAAAGGATCTCAGAAATATTCAATACCGAATTGGAAAAGTCGTTTTTTGACATGGTTAATGAATACCGGCTTCAGACTGCACTCAGGCTTATTCGAGAAGGTTACCACAAAAAACATACACTTCCCTATTTGGCCGAACAAGCCGGATTTAATTCGAAAACAACTTTTAACCGGACATTCAAAAAATACACCGGGCAAACTCCAACCGAATACATTCAGCAAAACAATTTGTAAGCCGAGATAAAAAACACACTTTTGGGCAATCCCTTTCTGAATTTTACAATCCCTAAAATTAAGCAATGGTATAATTCAGGTCATTTACAAATATTCTTCTTATTTAATTTCCCTTAAATTGATGTAGGTTAACCTATTTCCGGGATTTCAACCAACAGCACGAGCCTATTCACATGAATAAATGATACTTAGCAGATCATTTTCTGAGTAATAAAAATCAGGTGTGCCAATAAATTCCGTCTCATCGCAGGCATTGACACAGCAAAACCGCCATTGTTTCATCAAATAAAACAATTGCTTATACCATTGTGCACAAGTATCGGAATATTCAAAAACTTAACATTTAATATTAATAATATGAAAAAAAAGCTTCTATCGATTGCATTTGTGGCTGCACTGGCCATTTTAGGAGGTTGTGTTGGAGACGACATCGACGATTTGCAAAACCAAATTGACGACCTCAATAGTAAAGTTGATGATCTGGAACAAACACAGCTCGAGAATCTGCTTAACCAAATCGCTGCATTGCAAGCTTCAATTGCAAACCTGCAGAACAAAGACACTGAATTAAGCGATCAACTGGACGAACAATACAACTCGTTATTGAATAACTTGAGTTTATTGGAAGAAGAAGTAAATAACAATGCTTCGGCCGTTTATTACGGAAACCTTTTGACCGATGCAGATTTTGCTGCAGTTCTTGAACAAGGTGCAACAATTGTAACCGGTAAAGCACAGCCTGTTACCTCGGCTCATATCAGCGCTATGGCCAACATTAAATTAATTGGCGGCGACTTACTGGTTACCGGTGCAGAGACCATAGCATTTGATATGCTACAGTCGGTAGGTGGAAGTTTAACGGTTACCGGTATTTCAACTGCCGATGTTTCAGTATCGTTGCCTGCCCTTGCATCAGTTGGACAAGATGTAAAAGTAGTTGGAAACAGTGGTTTGTCAGCATTCTCTGCCGACGCATTGATATTGATCAACAATGATCTGAACATCACCGCCAACGAATTGTTAAACTCAGTTTCACTTTCTATGTTAGATCAGGTGGCTAATGCAAACATTAACGGATACGTAGAAAGTTCATATGGTGCAGGACCACTTGCGAGCATCGATCTGTCGTATACTGATGTATTGGGCGATGTTGAAGTACAATATCTAAGCGGTGGCCAATTAACTGTTGGTAACGTTGGTGGAAGTTTCACATGCGAAAATACATCGTTAGCATCAATCGACGTAGCCTCGGCAGTTATCGGTGGCGATTTTGTAGTTTCTTACAATAGTGCACTCGAAACACTTGATGTTACTGACATTACTACTATCGAAGGAAATCTTACTATTCAATCAAACGGCCCTTCATCAACCGGAGGTTGGAGTGCTGAAAAATCTGCTTCATCAGCAGCCGCATTCGATGTTTTCCCGGCTTTTGATGCACTTGAAACCATCGGAGGAGATGTAGTTATTGAGAGCAATACATCTACCTCTATTGAAGCATTTAACAGTGTAACCACTTTTACAGGTTCCAGCATTAGTATTACTTCTAACGGTGGTTTCCAATTGGCTGTTTTGAATGTGTTCAATAAACTCGAAACCGCAGGTGTTTCATCATGGAATCATGTAAATATTAGTATTCTTCAAAACCTTGAATGGTTTGATGCATTTAAAATGCTTACCAAAGCAGGTGATCTTAACCTGAATTTATCACGTACTCAGGACCCAAATACATGGGAGCAGGGAACAACCTTGCGTGTTGACGGATTTGACGCAATGACTGAGGCTAAGTCGCTTTCTCTTTACAGCCCGGCGGTTACACAGTTTAATGCTTTTGGAGCACTTAACCATATCAGTGGGTATGATACAGACTTAAAAGTTGAAATGTTTGCAGATACAAGTGTTGGTATGTGTAGCATGGAATCATTTTTTACCATCATTAAAGATAATCCAACAAAATACAACTTAGTATTTAATGCCGGTTGGAACAATCCAATCGACACAAATACTGCAATTGATCAACTGTTAGCACCTTGTTCGAATTAATTTTTCATAGAATACTCACTCATTCCTGCATCCTGTAAAAGGGGTGCAGGAATTTTCTTCTTTCAATCGGAATTATACAATCCTATATTCTTGTTGCCAATTAGCAGCTACAAATTTTGCGACAATGCATACCGCTTTCTGAGTATAGAATTGCAAAAAAAAAGAAAATGAAACGACTTTTAAGTGTATTGATTGTACTTGTAGTGTTTGCGGGCTTTGCCTCTGCACAAAACATTACAGTAAGCGGAACGGTCACCGACAGCAATGGGGAAACACTTCCCGGAGTAAATATCCTTATCGAAGGTACAAGTACCGGAGCCATAACAAATATGGAAGGTTTTTATACCCTCGAAACAGGACCGGAAGCGACTCTGGTATTCTCGTTTATCGGGATGACAACCGTTAAAGAGCCTGTAAACGGGCGTACTGTAATTGACGTTACACTTTCCGATGACAGCCACGAACTGGAAGACATAATGGTTGTTGCCTACGGAACAACTACAAAAGAAGCCTATACAGGTGCAGCCGAAGTGGTTGACAATGAAATAATCGAGAACAGGCCGGTAACATCTTTTGAAAAAGCTTTGCAAGGTACTACCGCCGGATTGCTGGTAAGCAGCAGCTCAGGACAACCCGGAACATCAGCAACCGTTCGGATCAGGGGAATTGGATCGCTTAGTGCCGGCAGTTCTCCGCTATACGTGATTGATGGCGTACCAATGGCCAATGCCTTAACCGATATTAACCCCAACGATATTGAAAGTATAACTGTACTAAAGGATGCCGCTGCTGCATCGCTTTACGGATCAAGGGCGGCCAATGGTGTTATTATTATAACAACTAAAAATGGTCGTGCAGGAGAAACACGTATCTCTTTCAATGCCCAGGTGGGAGTAGCTTCCCGAATATCGGATGGTTACAGTTTGATGAATTCAAGCGAGTTTTACCAACACTCCTGGCAAGGACTCTATAATACAGCACTGCTCGATGGCAAAACCACTGCCGAAGCTAAAATATATGCACATGAAAATGTAGAAAGTATTGTTGGCTTTAATCCTTTCGGAGTCGACGATCCATTGGATAATGATGGCATTCTAAAACCGGGAACAAAGGTAGTAACCGATACCAACTGGAGGGATGAAGTTTATAAAACCGGAATTATTCAAAACTACAATCTAAACGTTTCGGGTGGTAATGATGCCACCAAAGTATATTTCTCGCTGGGTTATTTTAACGATAACGGTACCACCCTGAGTTCCGATTTTACCCGTTATACCACAAAAGTTAATGTTTCGCACAAGGTGAACAGTTTTATAACTGCCGGTATGAATAACCACCTGGCATATTCTGTAACCAATGCACCTCCAGGCGGCACACAAGGTGCGAACCCGGTCCGCTCTGCTGAAATTATTAACGCAGCATCGCCGGTATATAATAACGACGGAAGTTATAACTGGGAAAATACAGCGGTATTTGATTTTAACCCTGTTGGCTTGGCAGAACTCGACTTGTACGAATACAAAGGTAAAAGGGCAATGACCAATGCCTATATTAATTTCGATATTTTACCTTCTCTCAAGTTCCGGACAACAGGAGCTATTGACTATGGCAGCGATAAAGGCGTAAACTACTACAATCCGTACCACGGTAATGGAGCCGGCGTAAACGGAAGAAGCTCAATGTCGAATACCGAAAACCTTGCCTGGAACATCTCAAACATCCTTACCTGGACAAGGACAAAAAATGAATCGAATATTGAAGTACTTGCCGGACAGGAAGCTCATGGCGAATCATACTCAGTTTTATCAGCGGGAGTAACCGATTTTTCAATAGCTGGTTACCCCGACCTTAGCTGGGGGGCAAAACCTGAAACCCCTGGAAGTTATACCTCCGAGTGGAATATGATTTCGTACCTGTCGCAGGTAAAATACAATTACGGAGGCCGTTACTATTTAAGTGGCAGTTTAAGGGGCGACGGAAGTTCGCGTTTTGGTAAAAACAATAAATACGGTTTGTTCTACTCCCTGGGAGCCAGTTGGCGACTTACCGAAGAAAGCTGGATGCCACAGGTAAAATGGCTTAATAATCTTAAACTCAGGGGAAGTTATGGAACATCAGGAAATAACAACCTTGGCAACTATGCTTCTCTTGGGCTGTACGGAAGTGGGGCAAATTATGGCGGATTCCCCGGACTAAGTCCCGTACAACAAGAAAACCGCGATCTGAGCTGGGAAAAAATATCAAGTTTAGACATCGCAATTGAATCCAGGTTCTTTAACCGTCTGGACGCAAATGTAGACTATTACATCAAAGAATCTGATGGCCTGCTGTTTTCAAAACCATTATCTGCCGGAACAGGATTTGGTTCTATTTTAACCAACCTCGGAGCAATGAAAAATACCGGTTTCGAAGCTACTGTAAGTTACGAGGCAATTAAACGCACTAATTTTCAATATACGGTCGGCTTCAATATTTCAACCAATAAAAACACCATTTTAAGTTTAACTACTGATAAAATTGTGTCGGGTACCAAGTTAATTGAAGAAGGCGAAAGTATTTATCAGTTTTATATGATTGAGTGGGCAGGTGTTAATCCCGACAACGGGAAACCGATGTGGTTTGTAAACGCCGAATCGGATGATGACGAATCGTCTGATATTCCTGATTCAGCTTATGATGATCCCCTGGAAACAGGACGTAAAGTAACCAGTGACTATACCGATGCAGAGCGTGTAAGATTAGGTACATCACTCCCTGATTATTTCGGAGGATTAACCAACAATTTTGCCTATAAGAATTTCGATTTGAACTTCTATTTTTATTTCAGTGTTGGCGGCCGTGTTTACAATAACGATTATGCCTCCAATATGCACGACGGTACCCAACCCGGAACAAACCTGTCAACCGATGCATTAAATGCCTGGACACCAGACAACCGTTATACCGATGTACCACGATATGTAACCAACAGCACCGACCAGGGCGGGCAACTTTCGTCGCGTTACCTGGAAGAGGCTTCTTTCCTGCGCCTGAAAAACATTTCGCTGGGATACAATCTGCCCGAGAATTTATATTCAAAATTAAAGTTGCAGGGCCTGCGTGTATTCGTTTCGGGTGAAAACATGTTAACCTTCTCCAAATTTAAAGGATTCGATCCTGAAGGAGCGTTAAACGGAACAACAAGTAATTCGATTCCCGGAGTCAAGGTAGTTACAATGGGTCTGAAATTAGATTTATAATTTTTGGTAAAAATGAAGAACATGACTTTAAAATATATAAAAATCAGCCTGGCAGCAGTAGTGCTATTTACCATTACTTCGTGCAGCAATGATTATCTCAATCTGGACCCAAGCACTTCGATACCTGAAGAACAAGTGTTCAGTAGTTTTGAGAGTGCAAACTCGGCACTTATTGGAGCATACGACCAGTTAAGCGGATACACTTTCGATGGCTTATTTGTTCCGATCCTTTCGGATATTATGGGCGAAGATGTAATGATAAACTCAGTAGATAACTGGAACTGGTTTGTGGCCGTTTATCAGTTAAATGTTCTGCCTAATTATGTCTTTGCCGAAAGTCCTTGGTGGTTAGGTTATAAGGTTATTGCTGATGCCAACAAAATTATCGATAACGCACCGGCTATTCCTGATGCTACTGAAGAACAAAAGAATCAGCTGCTTGGTGGTGCCAAGGCACTTCGGGCTTATGTAATGCTAAAGTTGGTCGAAATGTATGCCCCTGCTTATTCCCGTAATCCGGAAGCTCTGTCGATTATGTTGGTTAACAAAACACTTACTGCCAACGACGAGAGTTTACCACGCGCTCCACTTTCTGCTGTGTACGAACAAATTGAAAAAGACCTGATTTCGGCCATCAACCTTTTAGAGGATAACGATGATAAAGGGTTTCTTGATAAAAGAGGTGCGCAAGCCGTTTTAGCCAGGGCCTATTTAAATACGGAACAATGGGAAAAAGCCCGCAATATGGCCGTTGACGCATACACAGGTTTGGACTTAGTTTCGGGCACCGAATTATTATCAGGATTTAATTATCGTAATTCTGAAACAATTTTTACGATTGCTTACACGCCCGAAGACAACAATACTTACCTCAGTATTCCTTCTTTTTATTACCCGGTTTCAGGCTATAGTTCGATGAGGGCTAACAATAATTTTGTTGATCTTTTCTCGACCTCAGATATCAGAGGATATTCTTTTGTGCTTGAGCCGCAAATCGATCCCAATCGCTATCTTATTGTAAAATTTAGCCACAACCAATTAGTAGGAAACGCGGAACGTATTAGCATTAGAGCATCGGAAATGTACCTGATTGAAGCCGAATGCGAAGCAAATCTGAACAATTACGCCGAAGCACAGGATGCACTTTATACCATTCAAAAAAGGGCAAATCCAATTGCGCGAAAAAGTACTTCAACCGGACAGGCATTGATAGATGAGATTCTGTTGGAACGCCGAAAAGAATTATTTGGCGAAGGATTCCGATGGAACGACATTAAACGTACACAAGGCCGGTTTACAAGAGAAGGCGACCACTGGGTGAAATTTGATATTGGTCCGGAAGATGAAGATTATTACCGCCTTACATTTCCAATTCCTCAGTCTGAGCTGGATGCCAATTCAAATATTTCAGAATCAGATCAAAACACGGGTTATTAGTAGGATTTGAAAAATGAATCGCATGAAATATAAATCGATTAAATATATATTGTTTTTTGCAGCAATGATTATTGCCCTTTCCGGCTGTAATAAGGATGAGGATGTGATTGTTGTTCTGAATCCCATGCCGGGATCCGATTTTCTCGATATTGAAAACGACGGGTATGTGGTAAGGCTAAATGCCGAGCCTGCTCCCGAAGGACAAAGCGGAACCTGGCGCATATACATTGGCGAAAACGGACGATTTGACGATGTAAACGATCCTGAATCCAACTTTTACGGAGAACCCGGCGAGAAATATGTACTCGGCTGGGAACTGAGCCAGGGAGACGAATATAAAGTCGCAACCATCGACGTAACATTTAAACCTCTTAATCCGGTTATTCTAAATACACCTCAGGATACCTTGTTTAATAACATTTCGCTTTCCCTGAAAGCAGAAGAGCCCAAGTTTGGAGCAAGCGGAGAATGGGAGATTATAAATGGTAAGGATGGCTGGATAGTAGATGCCATCAATGCTAAAGCTCAGTTTATTGGTACACCGTTTACTGAATATACCATTAGGTGGTCGTTAAAATACGGTTCAAAAACCGTTTCAAAAGAGCTGTCGTTTTATACCGATGAGCTAAATGCACAGGCCGGAAACGATAATCTTGATATAAAAACACTAAAAGACACTGAAAAATATTTCACCCTCGAAGGATTTCTTCCCGCAGGTGCCGAAGGTAACTGGGAAGTTCTTAGTGGTGAAGGTGGAAAAGTTTATCATCAGGGCAGTGGAAATTCCCTGTTCGGTGGTATTGCCGATACACTTTATTCACTGAAATGGACGGTAACTATCGGTGAAACCATTTCATCGGATACGGTAGACCTTCGTTTTAGGGGAAAATGGGGAGTATGGACCGATCCCCGCGATGGACAGAACTATCGTTTTGCAGAGATTAACGGAATGGAATGGATGGCCGACAATTACAACTATGCACTAAGTCCGGGCGAAGGTTCGTGGTATTACGGACAAATCGAGCGCGGTGTTGTCCATTCAGGTCATGCATTGGAAACCGAAGAGGAAAGAAAATACTACGGGAGGTTATATTCCTGGCAAGCAGCAAACTACCAGGCTCCCGATGGATGGCGTTTGCCTTCGGTAGAAGAATTCAGCGAGCTGGTTAACTCTTTAGGTGGGCCATTATATGCCCTCGACGATATTCTTGAAGGAGGAGAAACCGGCCTCGAATTAAACCTGGCGGGTTACATAGAAAAATCGAGTTCTGCCGACCCTGCATACAGAAATGTGAGTAATCAACTGGATAATTACGGTTTATTTTGGTTTAAAGATTATAGTGAAACATACAGATATGCCAGCATGGTTGAAGTTTCGCCCGGTGCATCTCAACCGACATTGAGTTCTTTACCGGTAGATTTTTACGCCCTGTCTGTCCGTTATGTACGAGATATAGCGGAAGAGAATTAGTACATGCAAATTATTGCAATCGATAAAATAAAATCTCAGAATCAAATAAAAATGAGCAATAAGATAATATTCCTTTTAGTTATCGCCTGGCTGGTGGCAGTTAGTTCAGTCTTCGGACAAACAACCGAGCTTCAGCAGGAAGATTGTGTAGAAGGACTGATAAGGATTAAACTGAAAGAAAGTCAACTTAAAAGTGTGAATCTTTTAACCACGCTTTCCACCGAAGTTGAAGGTTCTGAACTTGGCGTTCCGGGTATTGACCAGGTGAGCAGGGAAGTTGGTATTCAACGGTTAAGAAGGGTGTTTCCCTTTTCGCCAAAACATGAAGCCAAACACCGCGAATATGGCCTGCACCTTTGGGTTGAACTTGAATTTGATCCAACGATTGATCCGCGCAGTGTAGCTGATAAATACACAGGATTAAGCGAGTTGGAATATGCAAAGCCTGTTTACAAAAAAGTAAGCATTGATCAGGATAAGAAAGCGGTTCCATACAATGTTGAGGTAGTTAGTAAAAATACCACGGTTAAATCGGCTCAAAGCCAGGATTCATATATACCTTTTTTTAATGACCCGCTATTGATTGACCAGTGGCACTACGAGAGTAACGGAAGCATTGTTGAAAATACGGTTGACATAGATCTGTTTGGGGCCTGGGAACAAACAAGCGGGAATTCAGATATTATTGTTGCCATTGTTGACCAGGGAGTTGATGTTGAGCACGAAGACCTGAAAAAAAATATTTGGAACAACGAAGCTGAAATTAACGGGGTTGAAGGTGTTGACGACGACCAGAACGGATATATCGATGATTATCACGGATATAACTTCGTAATGGATGGCGCACTCTCCATAGGCGATCACGGGACGCACGTGGCCGGAACCGTTGGTGCAGTATCAAATAACGGGATTGGTGTATCGGGTGTTGCCGGTGGAGATGGCAATGGAAACGGAGTAAAAATGATCTCGTGCCAGGTATTTGACAACAGGTCTTTTAACGGAGGTAATTTTGCAGCAGCTATTGTATATGGAGCCGACAACGGAGCTGTAATTTCCCAAAATTCATGGGGTTATAATACAACAAATTATTACGAGCCGGAAGTACTGGATGCTATCCGGTATTTTGTAGCCGAAGCCGGGCAATACGAAGGTAGCCCGATGAAAGGTGGGGTATTATTCTTTGCGGCGGGAAACGAAGGACTTGAAGATGCATTACGCTACCCTGCAGCATTTGACGAAGTAGTTGCGGTAACTGCATTTGGCCCCGAAGGTTACCCGGCACCCTATTCCAATCGTGGCGAATGGGCCGACATTGCAGCTCCTGGTGGCGATGCAACAAATTATGGAGAAAAAGCAGGCATCTTAAGTACACTGCCCAACGACCAGTACGGCTATATGGAAGGAACATCAATGGCATGTCCGCATGTATCGGGTGTGGCAGCGCTGGTACTGTCGAAATTTGGTGGCGAAGATTTTACAGCTGACGATCTTACCCGTATTATTCTGAACTCGACCAAAAGATTCACTTTTGTTCACGAAGGAAAATACGGAACAGGTATATTAAATGCTGTTAATGCTCTTGCCGATGATAACCGTATTTCACCCGATGCCATTACCGATTTACATGCTTCCGAAATATTTCATAGTGAAATAAGACTGGAATGGACCGTTCCGGCAGATGAGGATAACGGCGAACCGCGTTATTATTACCTGGCAATTGGCTCTTCTGAAATTACGGAAAAGAATTTTGACGAATTTGGCTATTTTGTATTAGAAAATGAGTTGAGTGCCGGCGATACTTTCAATATTAATATTACCGGCTTTCAAAAGCAAAGCAATTATTGGTTTGCTGTAAAATCGGCTGATCAGTTCGATAATTTATCCGATATTTCCAATATCCTTCATGTTAAAACATCCGATTTACCGCACTTTATGGAGTCCACACGTTTAGTGGATGTTAGCATCGATGTAAATAGCGAGACAATAAAAAAGGTACCCATCAATTTTTCAAATATTGGCGATGGTATTATTTACTGGAACACTTCTATTGAAAACGAAACCTATTACCAGGAAACTGCAGAAGAACTTCAAACTCAAATTGACGAGAAAAAAGCAGAAGCTGCCGCTAACGAAAGTGATTTTTCCAGTTCAAGATCTTACGCCCTGCCTTATCAGTCCTTAAAATCTGCCACTTCTGTTCCTGCCGAACTTGAACACTGGCGAAACGATGATACACAGTTTAAATATGGACTATCTTATGAGACTGCTTCAGGTTATCCGGATAACCTTATGGGTTCGGGAAACACAAACGCAGGCCTGATATTTGCTACCCGTTTCGATATCCCTTATGATTATAAATTTAATATGACCCATCTGGCGGTTGCTCTATTCCCCACCATTAAAGACAAACCCATTATAATAGAGCTAAAAAAAGGGTCGAAACGTGTGGAAGAAGCGGAGACTGTTTATTTACAGGAATATTATCCGGATACAACCAATGTGTTGAAATATTTTCTAATGCCTATTTATCGCCCGCAAAAATTTGAAGACAATGAAATTCTTTGGGTAGTACTGCATTTCCCAAAAGAAATGGCTTATCCTCTGGCTGTTCAGTTTGGTGGAAATCCCGACTTCTTTAATTACTTTTTAATGTCGAAAAACAATGGGCTAACTTTTCAAAACGCTTATTTCGCATTTTCCAGAATGGTAGTGCCAATGCTCGCTGCCTTGAGCACAGGAGACGACGGTTCGTATGTATTTATGAATCCGAACAACGGCGAAATTGCCAGCAAACAAACCACAACACAGGAAGTGGTTATCGATGCAACAAACCTTACCAATGGGAAGCACCTTGCTTCACTGGGTATTCTTACCAATGATATTCATAAACCGGTTGTAAACATCGAGGTTAAAGTAGATGTTAGCGGACAGCAACCAGAAGTTGAAAACAAGGAAGTTTATGCTTTCAAAGCCTACAATCAAAGCGAAAATAAACTGGAATTTGAAATCACCAATAAAGGATTGGCCGACCTTGAAATTTACAATATATCTGCGGTTGTTGACGGAGTGGAAAAGAATTTTACAGACAGTGTGGTTATTGGCCCCTCATTTAAAAGCTTTATACCATTTAAATACACTCCCGATAATACCGGCTTGATTCAAACCAGGCTAATACTGGAAACCAATATCGGAACCATTGAATTACCTACAGAATTTACGGTAACTGAGTCTCCTGAGCTGGAAATTTCAACAGCGATTGATACTATAGAACTTGCTTATAACGAAATCAGGAAGGTAGATGTTCAACTAAAAAACAATAGTTCTTCTACAGCACTTGAATACGATTTATCTCATTATTCGATTATAAACAGTACAAACGGGATCTTACCATACACCTTTCATTACGAAATACTCACCTCGCAGGATGTAGGAGGGCCGGAGGATAATCAATGGGAAGATATTTCAGCCTATTCGAATAAATACGGAAACACGGATATAAAGGAAGCCACAATGGATCTGGCAATGAAATTTCCATTTTTTAACGAAATGCCTGAGATAATTTATGCCAATCTGCGTGGCCAACTGTTTCTTTATTACGATGGACTTTTAGGAAACGATCCCGAAGCCGACGTTTATGGTTTTTCAAAAGGGCTTTTCATTCCAATACGGATAAAGGATCACTACTTAAAAATACGCGAATTACAGCAGTATTCTTTTGGCGATCATAGTGTATTTACGGTATCAGCAGACATCATAGATCCCGGTCAATCGGGTTCTGTTTCTGCTGGGATTATCGACTACCAGATAGTTTTGTTCCGCAATGGAGCTATTGAATTCCGCTACAAAAACCTGGAGGCTATTACTGAGGAAATGGATTATACTGTTGCTATTCAGGGCCTCACACGTGAGCAACTTTTATTGTTTAAGGATTTTGGTTCAACCAACAAATTATACAGCGGCCAGGTAATCCGGTTTGAACCCGATGCCGGGATTAATATGATTGTATCAGCCAATTCAAGAGACGGAATAGTAAACACCGAAACTTCAAAAAATATCGAATTAACCATCAATCCTGAAATGGTTAATGCGTATGAAGGTGTTTACAACAATCCGTTCGTGGTTAAAACAAATACTGTAAACGGATATGAATACTATCCCTTGATAATTAAAGTAACCGGAACACCTGAGATTTTATCAATTGACAGCGCACTGTTCAATCCAGTTAAGCTTGGATTTGCTTCAAATTCATTTGCAAAAATTACAAACCAGGGAACATCTGAAGTTAAGATCAAATCTGTTAGCTTCAGCCAAGCTGAATTTTCAAGCCAATTAAGTCTTCCTTATGCATTGGGTGCCAATTCTAAAGTTCAAATTCCTCTAACGTTTACTCCCTCTGCAACAGGTGAGCTTACCGGGACAATGAACATTACTTTTGATAACGGAACACAAAAATCAGTGGTGTTAGTGGCAAATGCGTTCGAGGATCCTTCGTATACTATTTCAGTTCCGGACAATATTGTAGTTGACCTGCTTGCCGGTGAACACAAAACTGTTCCCCTGTCTCTTGAAAACTTACCCAAAAACATTGACCTGCATTCTACTTTTGCAAACAACTGGTTCTCCTGGATAAATGCCGAAGGACAGAAGAGAGGCGGAAGTACAAACTCAGTAGATGTCGATTCGAAATTCGGATACTGGTGGGGCAAGAGCGGTGAAGAAAGGCCATTCTATAAATGGGAAGACATCAATGATAGCTCAGAGGTGTTAATAATAGAACAAGGTGAGCAGTACATGCTGCCCTTACCTTTTGAATTCCCGTTTTTTGGCAAAATGTACGATACCATCTGGATTTCAAAAAATGGTTATGTCGCGGTTGTGGAACCCGAGTCGGACGATTATCGTTTGGATTTTGAGAAGGGAGACGGATTTGCCGGGGTTATAGCTCCGTTTTGGTCAGAAAATATAGTTCCTTCGATTGAAGGTGATGGAGTTCGACTAAGAACAGAAGACTCCAGAGTTATACTTCAATGGAACCAGTTTCAGGCAGTTGAGTCGTCAATATCACCCGGAAAACTGACTTTTCAGTTGGAAATGCAGGCCGATGGATCCATCTATTTCCACTATAAAAAAGTATCGGGATGGCAAGGCGTGTTAAATTACGGTTTGGAAAGCCCCGATGAAGAGGAAACAGTGGAAACAACAAGATCGTGGATATTGGACTGGTCCATTCTTTCCGACAAAAGTTCACTGGCATTTATTCCTCCGCTCCGAAATAAAATTTCAAGTGGCGAAAACAAAAACTTCGATCTTGAAATTTCAGCCGAAAGAATATACAAAAGCGGCACCTACCGCGATACTGTGGTTTTATACAGCAACAGCGATTCTCAGTCAAAGTACACTATTCCGGTACAAGTAAATGTAACGGGCAAGCCTGAATTAAGTGCCCCTGATACATTAAACTGGGGAGATGTTATTTTCACACAGGACCTTACTTTAAACGAGACCATAAAACTGAATAATCCCGGATCGGATCCGTTAACCATTATATCTATAAAAGGTGAAGGTTTGGATGATTTGCTGCTTTATGATTCAAATGGCGACAAGATTATCAAAAACAGTTCCGGTACCTTGTTAAATCCTATTACAATCAATCCGTGGGATGAATTTGTACTAAAACTTGAAATTCCGGTAAAGACACAAAACGATGTAAATGGAATGATTCGATTTGCAGGTGATTCAGAAACTACCAATATCCGTATCCTGGCAAAACCGGTCGATTCTCCGGTATTTGCATGGACCGCTACCGATCAGGTATTTAACGCCAATAGTGATGACATTCAGGAGTATAGATTTTCAATAAAAAATGATGGTCCCGGAATTTTAACGTACGATTTATTGCCAACGATTATACCCGAAGGCGGAGATATAGAACTTCCGCTTATTGTTGATGAAATCGGGAATTTCAATACCGACCAACTGGCTTCTGTACGCGAAGTCGCATTGGATACAAAAGAACCTGCTGACGGTGTTTTCACTCCTATGATTGAAATGGGCGACCTGGCATTTGCCTCTCGTTTAACTGCACCAAGCGGAGGATTCTTCCTTACTCATGTCAGGGCATTCGAATATTTAACCGCTGTTAACGAATACCTAAGGCTGATGGTTTACCTTGGAGGAGAAGATCCTACGGCAGGTGAAAAACTGTACGAACAAAAATATGTTATTGATCGTACTATCGACCAGCAATGGATTAATATTCCTTTGGAACAGGGTATTCAAATTCCTGAAGGAGAAGATTTCTATATCATCATTGTACAACCACCTAGCTTTCGCTATTTTGGATTTGAGCTAGCCAACGATCTAGATATAGTACCACGTAATTTTACGGGATTAATTCGACCCGAAGACACATTCTACTGGATTAAAAATGAACCCCCCAGTGATACCCGGGTTTGGAAGATGAGAGCAGTTACAGCTGCCGGAGATGGCGCCTGGTTGTCGCTGGATAATTTAGGTGGCGAAGTAAATTCCGGCGAGTCGGTGGCAATAAAAGCCATGGTTGATGCAAAATTGGCCCGAGCAGGCGAACACATCGCAAAAGTTTTAGCAACAAGCAACGATGTGAATAGATCGAGTGATGAGTTCAATATTGAACTGAGAGTAAATGGAGCACCTGATTTTGAATATTTCCCAAACATTTACAAGGATACTTTAAGAGTGACAGAAACTGAAGAGACTGTTCTGAATTACCTGTTTAAAGATAATGAAGGAGAATCCATGACTTTTGAAACCGGGCAGTTTGAAGATGGTATAGAACTTACATCCAATCAAACTTCGAACAACACCGCTCAGTTGACTGTAAATACCAATTACGAAAGTGAAGGGTTCTACAAAATCCCGGTGTTTGTTACCGATGCAGCCGGGAACGTTTCTGCTGACACAGTATTACTGGAAGTTGAGAATAAGAACAGGCCACCTGTTTTTAATACCGACTTCGAAAACATTGAACTAAACCTGTCTGATCCAAATCCGTTTACCATCGACCCGGCCGAATTATTCACCGATCCGGATGGAGATGAATTACAGACCTATGCCGGAAACTATAATCCGGAAATTGTGGACATGGCTTTTGGAACGGTTTACATCGGACTTTACCCGATAATGGAGGGAACTGCCGTACTGATTTTTGCGGCCGACGATGGCAAAGAAGATGGCTTTGTATATAGCTATGTATATGTACAGGTTTTCGACGACCCGGATGCAGTAAAAGCAAGCCCTTACGGTAACAGGAATAATCCGGATATAAAACTCAGTTCGGAGCAAACGATGAATATCTATCCAAACCCGGTTACGAATGGACGCACGAACCTTGTTTTCCGACTTGAAAACGATTCGAATACCAGGATCGAGATTTACAACGCTACCGGGATAAAAGTGCAGTCTGTTGATTTGGGGAATTTGACCTCCGGTGAATATCAACACGAATTAGAACTTGGGGGATATGTTTCCGGCATGTACATATGCAGGCTGATTAAGGACGACGAAAGTTTTGAAGCCGGCAAATTTGTGATCAAGTAAAAAATAGTGCTATGGCTAAACTAAATAAAATGGTTATCACAGAACAGCTAATCAACGAAAGGATCGTGATTGAGATTGAGACCGACTGCAAACTGGTTACTATCAAAAGCAAAACAAGGGGAAAATTAATTTTAACTAAGAAAAAATTATTCTTTGCGAATGAGGAAGGCAGGATTTTGGAGACTTTTAATCTTGCTCAGATTCATTCATTAAACATACGCAAGTGGTTCGGATTATTTAGTAAAGACATCTTCTTTGGGCATGAGAATTCTTATTACACTATTAAAGTACAATTTCCAAAAGACTGGAAAAGCCTCATTGACAGACAGATTTCGATGTTAAAAGCATAACTATAGAAAAGTTATTTCGGATTAAATATTGAATCAAGCTGGTGTATAAAGAGTATTGGACACACAGAAATTAAGTGGATTTATTCGGCTGTATCGTTGAATAAAATAGAAAACATATTCAACTTTCATACTGCGTGGGCTATGCTCTTTAAATATTATGACATGTAATCAGGGGGTCGGCGGTTCAAGCCCGCCTCTCGCTACTGAAAAAAACGAAAGGGTTCACAACCGAATTAAGTTGTGAGCCCTTTTTATTTGCACAAAATTGTCATCAAAAAAAGACCATAAATAACTAATAAATAGTTCCATTCCTAAAGGAAGCACCAATGCAGGGATACACGGATTTTTGACAAAGCTGTTAGGGTTGTACTGCCATTATTAAGCTAATTGAACATCACGCAGAAATGCTCTCAACCTAAATAAATTGTTGCTCCTTTCTACACTTTTTTAGCCTTTTCGATTAAAGATATTGGATAAAACACCAATTTATTCCGCCAGTTCAGCATCGTAATCACTCTTGTTCACCCAATTAGCAGGCACTTCTTCACCTTGCATATAACGATTGTAGTAATTTCTGACTACACCAGAGTATTCATAATTATCGAAAACATCGCCGTTGCCAAGTATCCTGGGATCGCCTTGCATCCTTAATTTTTCCAGCATCTCTTCATCCATTTTGTTTTTGAGCTCAGCAAAAGCTTCATCTAAGGCAAGATTTTTCATACAAAACGGATCCGTGTTAATATTGTATAGCTCTTCTGAAACGCGTTTTCCAAAATTGAGCTGCCAATATTCAAGTTGTCCTTTCTTTCTCCGGGTATCGAGAATGTATGTCTTTGTAGGACTTCCATCACAATTTAGATATCCGGTCTCGGGATTTCCAGCGGGCCAACGCTCCGGTTTGAAATTGCGGATGTACAAATAATTATCACGGATTATTCCCCGGATGGGGTAGCCCTGATCATTTGGCCGGCCAATATCGTGACGTTCTTTTCCTATCAGAACAAAATCACGTTCGGGATTTACAGTTCCATCTTTTTTTGAATAAAAAATATCAGTAAGGCTATTACCAGTAGTTGGCTGCATTCCAACTTGCTCTGCTGTCAATCCTGTCAATTCAAGATAGGTAGGTACAAAATCAATAAAATTCACAAAATCATCGACAATACGACCAGGATTTTTAATACCATTGGGCCAACATATTGCCAGTGGCAAATGATTAGAGTACTCGTATTCCTGCCCTTTAATGCGCGGAAATGGCATTCCGTTGTCTGCAGTTACAATAACGATGGTATTTTCTAATTCTCCAATTTCCTCCAGCTTTCGTAACATCCGGTTTAAATGTGCATCAAAATGCTCTATCTCAAAAGCATAATCCAGCATGTCTGCCCTTACGGTGTCAACATCGGGCCAAAATGAAGGTACTTCATCGATTTCGTCAATATTCTTATTTCCCTTGTTTATTCCTGATTTAAACTCATAATTCCGGTGTGGCTCGAAACAACCGTACCAAAAACAAAATGGCTTGTCAGCAGGACGTGCAGCCAGAAATGCCTCAAAATTTGCAGCATAGTCATTTGTTGAAATGCCGGTGGTAACCGGGGGTACTTTAAGTTCATCGAATTTGACACCGGTAAGCTCCCGTCTTTTCCCATTTATTTTGCCCGGATTACCCGGAGCCCAACCTTTCCCGACACTTCCAACAAAGTAACCGTTTTCGCTTAACACCTCAGGATATGTTTTAAATTTGGCCGGGAAATTTGGTGAATGGTTACAAGCTTCTTCCATTTGCCAGGTGTTACGCCCGGTTAATATGCACGACCGTGATGGCGCACATTTAGCATTGGGAGTGTAGGCACGAGTAAACAGAATTCCATTTTTGGCAATTCGGTCAAAAGCTGGTGTTTTCACCCAGTCGCATCCGTAAGCACCAAAATGTTTCCAGGAAGCATCATCAGCAATAGCAAAAAGGATATTGGGAGCTCGCTTTTCCACTCTTTCTTTACCTGGCTGACATCCACTCAAAATGCTAACAACCAGAATTGCTGCTATTGAAAGAATTTGTTTCATATTTGATTAGTTTTTGGTTCTGAATAACTTGGTTTCGATTATGATTCGCAATCCTAAATTAAACTATATATTCTAATGCACTACTATTCTTCAAATTTCCAATTAGTAGGCACCAAATTCAAACTTCCCCCAAAATCTGTGCAAGCCGCCTTAATGTTATGGTGACGATCCAAAAATTCGTGCACTTCCTTAAGAGTTTTAATAAAAGGTTCTTTGTGATCGATGAATTGGCAAATTAAATGCAAATAAGGCGATATTCAAATTTTCTGACCTGCGACTTTCCATCAGAATATTTGGCGCATAATTGTCATCCCAGAGATCATAACAGACAGCTGCTGCACCATGAGAAAACAAGTATACCTCAATTATTCCAATTCTACTCTTTTATTTCTGTTACAAATCAATTGGCCGTTAACTATTTCCAGCTCTGCCATTTGCAGCACACTTTCCCTGTTTTTTAATGGCTGATCGAAAATCCGTTTTCTCCCCTCGCCTTTTAGTTTTTCGAGATCGTAACGCCGCCAGGGTTCCACATGATAAAAAATAAAAGCCCGGCCGTCTTTTACTGCAACGCTGCAATGCCGCGCCATCGAATTATCCAAATTTCGTGTGCCACCTTCTTTTAATATCGTACCCTGAAATTTCCAGTTTTCGGCATCGGCAGAACTGTATACAAAAAAGCCGTTGTGCGGATCGGTAATCAACCAATACTTCCCTTTCCACTGAAAAATATAAGGAGCCTCCTCGAAATTGGATCCGGTTGCTTCGGCATTAAATACATCGCTTTTTGAAAAGCCGGCTTTTTGCCAGTTTGTAAAATCGGAAGTGGTTAAATGGTAGAGCTCATTTTTCTTTGCTCCCTGTTCCTTTCCTTTAAACCAAACGTGATACTGATTTTTACTTTGGTAAACGGTAGCATCGATTGTATTCAGGTTATCGCCATGCAAGGCACTTACCTTTTGCCAGCCATCAACAGGGTTCGTAAGAGGTGTTTTATAATGCACAATCCACCCCTGCCCACCCCAGGCACCCTGAGTTGGGATGGTGTCGGGTTTCCAGGTTACAAACATGTGCAAAGTATCGGTGGCCGAAATAATTGCAGGCGCCCAAAATGTTGATGCTGCATTTTTTTCACCGCCTACACCATCAAATTTGCAATAACCCTTAAATTCCCAGTTTATCATGTCTTTTGAAACAGCCACCCCAATTGGTGTTTGCAGCCAGGTATTTTCCAGCATCGGACGACGGGCTGTATAATAAATGTACCACTGCTGTTCGTGTTCGTTCCAAACGATCTCCGGGTCGCAGGATCCCTGATAGTTTGGATCTACAAAAAGAGGTGCCGGAACATCATTTTGCTTCTTGCTATTGTTGTGCGCACAAGCAACAAAACAAAATGAAGCTAACAGAAACACCAGGAATTTAAGGGTATTATTCATCATTTTTTAAAGGAGAACTTTGTTAAATCAATGTCTAACGGATAGGTGTTAAACCATTCTTCCAGCTCTTTTTTTAACTCGGCAGCTTTGCCGGGTTCCTTATCTTTTAAGTTCTGTGTTTCGCCCATGTCTTTTTCAAGGTTATACAGCTGAACATTCGATCCATCGAAATTCATCAGCAACTTGTAATCTCCTTTTCGAACAGCCAAATCCGGCGCTCGGGTTCCTTCATACCCCGGGCGATCCGGTGGGCGAATCCAAAAAATCGGTTTTGATCTTTTTTGTTGTTTTTTCCCAGAAATGGCATCCAGCATCAACTCGCCATCGTATGTTACATTTTCATCCGGAGTGGCTCCCGCAATTTCCATAAATACCAAAGGAAGATCGATTGCGGCCATTACCGTTTTAGTGTTCTTTGTGCCCGCTTTCTTCTCTGAAATTTTACCCGGCCACCAGCTGATAAACGGTTCACGGAATCCGCCTTCGTACAGCACTGTTTTGTAGCCACGAAATGGTCCTGCTGTGTTCACTGCTTTGTCGGGACCATTATCGCTGGTAAAAATTATCAGCGTATTATCGCGGAGTTGCGGATTACTTCGAATGTAATCAAAAAGTCGGCCCATGTGTTTGTCGATCTCTTGCATCACACCCAAAAACCGTGCTTTTGTTGATAGGTCACCACGTAATTCTTTTGGCGGCTCAAGCGGCGTATGGATATCATCGGGCCAAAGATTAATGTAAAAAGGCTTGTTCGCTTTTTGTGCATTTTCAATGGCATCAATGGTGCGGTCGACAAAAATCTGTGTAAAATTCTCGCGTTTTGCCCAATGTACTTCTCCCCTTCCCAAGCGGGCAGATTGTTTTTCCAATCCGCGCGTACTGTCTGGAAGATTCAGCGTTTCGTAGGTCGCCAGAAAACGCTCGCCCAAACCTTCAAACTGTGTTACCGATTCGTCAAAACCGTACTCCGTAATTAACGGAGCCTCACCGACATCGCGTCCGCCACCCATGTGCCATTTGCCAATGTGTGCGGTGTAATAGCCTGCTGCCTGAATGTTGCGGGCTACCGACGGAGCCGACAAATCGAGGTAATTTTTCATTCCCCGGTTTTCATTCGCTTTACGGCTGTCGATGTAGGAAGTTATTCCCCAACGCGCCGGATATTGCCCGGTTGTAGCCGCTGTTCGCGATGGAGAACAAATTGGCGAGTTCACATAAAACTGGGTAAATAAAATCCCCTCACTCGCCAAACGATCGATATTTGGCGTATGAACATCTTCTCGTCCATAACATCCTAAATCGGCAAAGCCCATATCGTCGATAAAGACAAAAAGGATGTTTGTTTTTTTATCGTTGTTTTGCTGAACACCATTGCCGGCAAAGGTATTTGTAAAGCAAAACGATAAAATTATTGATAGAAAAATAATTATTCGATTCATAATTCGATGATTAATTTGACTCTACTTCCCAGGCCTTGTTTTTGCCTTTGGGTGACTGTTTAACAACTGTTCCAGTTCAGCAACCTTTTCAGGCTTTTGCGCTGCCCAGTTTTGAGTTTCATGCGGATCGTTTACGTAGTCGTACAACTCATACAAAACTTCTTTGTTCGCATCTCTCATTGGTGTCCAGCGCACCATACGGTACTGCTCTGTGCGTATGGCTTCTCCCATATAGCCACCTTTGTTAAAAGCATGATAGGCATGATCCTTCACTCGCTTTGTACCATCTTTTAAAACAGGTACCAAACTGGTTCCGTCAATTGGTTGCGGAACATCTGGTTTTCCAAGGCCTGCAAGGTCAGCCAAAGTGGTGTAAATATCAACAGTTTCAGTTAACTGGTCGGTTTTTGTACCCGGAGTTGTTACACCCGGAGCAACATAAACAATAGGAATTCGGGTTGCCTGTTCAAAGTTCGTATGTTTTGTCCATGTTCCGTGATCGCCCAAATGCCAGCCGTGGTCGCCCCATAACACAATGATGGTGTTTTCGTCCAGGCCCAGACGTTCCAACTCTTCAACTACGCGCCCCAGCTGAGCATCCATGTAACTCATACTGGCATAATAACCGTGAATCAGCTTTCGCTTTAAGTCGTCATCATAAATCCCTGTTTCCTGTTCAGGAATCGGGAAAAACTGAACAATTTCGCCCCTTCGTTTTAAGGCACATTCAGGTGCATCCTTGGGTTGCTCTTCGTTTACTGGCATAGGTAGTTCGTTGGGATCATACATATCCCAGTATTTTTTAGGAGCACAGAATGGCAGGTGCGGACGGGCAAATCCAACGGCCATAAAAAACGGCTGATCAGGATTTTTACTCAATTTTCGCAAGCGGTTAATAGCATGTGTTGCTACACGTCCATCGGCATACGCTTCGTCCAGCACATCAGGGCTTTCCCAGGCTGCACCTCTTGGTAATTTCCAGTTTTTAGGAAGATCTTCGATAAACATTGCCGAGTTTTGGAAATAAGCCTCTTCACGGGTTAACTCTCTGTTGGTACTTTCAGGAACCAGGTATTCAATTACTTTTTCTTTGTGGTGAGGAATACTCCACGATGCTTCGTCGTTGTCGTTTCCGTGCCCGATATGAAATACCTTACCCATCGATTCAACGTGGTAACCTGCATTCATAAAATACTGAGGCAAAGTAACTGCATCAGGGTATACTTCGCGAAACTGGGTGCCAAAATTGAAAATTCCGGTACTGGTTGAACGGGCCCCAAGTAATAAGTTATAGCGCGATGCCATACAAACTGCCTGGTTACAATAAGCATTTTTAAAGGTCATTCCTTTTGAAGCCAGCCGATCGATATTCGGACTTTTTGCGGTTTCATCGCCATAAACCCCCAGGTTGGGTTTCAAGTCGTCGACCAAAATCAATAGTACATTGGGTTTTTCTGATTTCTGTGCAAAAGTGTATTTTACGTTGCTTACCAACAACACCAGTGCAATGATAAAATAAATTCGATTTTTCATATCGTAATACTGTTTATACAAAAATTTTTATTCTTAGCTATCTGCTCTTTACTGCTTTTCCTCTCTCCTTATCTTCTAAGTCCTGCGTTTTAATTTTCCGGAAACCAGTTTGGCAAGACCGGACCGGAAAGCTTTTCTTTTTCATCGTATCTCGGTATTTGATTTTTCGATTTTAACTTATAAATATTACCGATTTCCATTTTTAGCTTTTCGACAACTGCCTCTTGTTCCGTATTTAAATTAACGACTTCACCAGGATCCTCACCTATCCGGTACAGCTCGGTTTTTTCTTGTTCTCTCGAACTATCAGCTGCATTACGTCGCCATATTAACTTCCACTCGTCGGTATTTAAGGCAAACTGCTCCACTTTCTCCCCGCCTTGGTCGAGATAGGTAAACCAGGTGCGATCCGGCAATTTTTCACCTTGTAGTGCTTCTATCATATCTATCCCATCCAATTCAGCCGGTAATTGATTGCAACCGGCAATTCCGGCAATTGTTGGAAATACATCAATGTATCCAACTCTCTCTTCAATTATTTTGCCACCCGAAATATTTCCGGCCGGCCACCTGACTGCGGCAACAACATTTATTCCTCCTTCGTAAACAGTAAGTTTTGAACCACGGTGAGGTGAATTATCGGCCACCTTTTTAACGCCACCATTATCGCTGCAAAACAATATGAAGGTATTATCCAACTGTCCACGATCTTCGATGCTGGCCAATATTCTTCCAATATTCTGATCCATACAATCAACCATGGCGGCATAAGTTTTCTTGTCTCCTTGCCGATTTGGATATTTTTTCAAATCCTCATCTTTGGCTTGAAACGGCGAATGAGGAGCCGTAAAAGGCACATACAAAAAGAAAGGTTCATCCTTTGGAACAGATTGAATAAATTCAACGGCAGCGTTGCCAATTAAATCGGTTGTATAACCAGTCTTTTCCGAAGGTTTGGCCAATTCCTGCCAATCCCGTTCTCCGTTTCTGTCTTGTGTAAAATAATCGACTGCACCGTTGTGACATCCTTCAAAAAACGTAAACCCCTGGTTGGCCGGTGTCCATTTCTTTTCCTGGTGACCAAGGTGCCACTTTCCGGTTATACCGCGGTATTTGTACCCTGCTTCGCTTAGCATTTCGGCAATGGTTGTTTCCTCGGGTGGCATACCAAACACACGTTGAGGCGGAACAACCGCGCGCATCAATCCGAAACGAATGGGGTAACGGCCGGTCATTAATCCGGCCCGGGTTGGCGAACACATCGGGCAGGCGTAATACTGCTCAAGCACCACACCTTCGCTTGCAATACGATCGATATGTGGTGTTTTAATATCGCTTCCATGAAAACCAACATCAGCATAACCAAGATCATCAGCAAGAATGATAATGATATTTGGCTTTGAAGTGGTTTCGTTTCCGGCAAATGACCCAAAGCTGCCAACTGCAACTATTGCGAGAAGTACTATTGTTTGTAAATACCAGTTCTTCATATTATTCATCAAATTTCTGTGCTTCGTCCGGTCCCCGAGTTGCGTATTCCGAAACTTTTGCGCGGATAATCAGTTCTCCTTCATCGTTAGTAAAAACATCGAGAGGAACAATTGTAGTTCCGCGCTGATTAATGGAAGCTGCTGTAAAAATCAAATTGTCATCTTCAATCCCTGCTGGATCAAGCGGCGGCACATTGGCGTTAAAAAAGGCAGTACACCACCAGTTTCCGTCTTTGGTTTTGAAAGGCGTTCCGTGCCCGAGGAAACGTCCCACAAATTTGCGTTCGCTGTATGGGCCGGTAATTTTATCGGCTACGGCATAATACAAATTATAGGTTCCACGTCGCATCAGGCCTGTTGACCAGCCCGTACCAAACAACACGTATTTCCCATCAATTTTCATAATCAGGCAACCTTCGTGGCCCATATTCTTAGTGTCACCACTAGGTCCTATTCTTATTGGTTCACCTTCAAAACCTGAAAAGTCAGGTTTTAATTTAGCAATTTGTGTAGCGCCCCAAATCAGCCACCAGCTTTCATCGTCGTCTTTAAATAAAGATGGATCATGTCGCCGTCCAATCTTCTCTCCCATTGGATTTTCCCATGGGCCAACAGGTTCTGCACCGTTTGAAAGCGACAGGTTTGCCCCGTTTTGCGGGAAAGGGCTGGTATGAACCAAAGCCCAGCGATCGCCTGTCCAGTGAATTTCGGGTGCCCACAACAACCATTTTGAAGAATCGGTGTCCTCAAAACTTTCCGGATGTGTTTTTGCCCAAATACCATCTTTTAAACTAAAGGCATTTTCCACCGGTTCCCAGTCGATTAAATCCTTGCTTTTCCAAATGTGCGCCTTCCAGCCCACGCAGGAATAGTCGCCCAATCCCAAATTGTACGGGTCGGTATTCACCCAATCCTCATCATTTAAAGGAGTTGTTCCGGTGAGGTAGTAGTCGCCATCGGGACTTGTAACAATATATGGATCACGAATCCAGCCGTCTTTTATAAACAACGATTTATCGTGTGCCTGTAGTCCGGCTTCTATTGTTTCCCGGTTGTCGGGTTTTGCTACTGCCGGAGTTTTGCTTAAAACGGTAACCGGCCTTATCGATAATTGTTGAATTAACCTTGTTTCCTGCTTATCATAGGGTGTTCCATCTTCCCTAAACACATCGTGAAACCAGAGCTCCGGTTCAGCGGTATATTCTTTTGTCCACGATTCCCATGGATAAATGGTTTGCGATTTACCGGAAAACAAACCCCAGTTGTAAGCGGCCACCCTGTTTTTATGAAAGATGGGCAGAATGGCTTCAAATGTTGAACCTGCCGTGCGGGCCATGTACTCGGTACACATTAACGGGCGCTTATATTTTTTCAGACCATCAACCATTTTCTGCGTTGATTCCAGACCATCATAACTGTGAAATGAGATAATATCCGAATTTTCGAGACTGAATTTTTCTATGGAATCAGGTTCTTGTAACCAGGTTGGAGCTCCCCAAACACCTGCAGTTAAAGGTTGCGAAGGATTTATTTCGCGCGCCCAGGCAAATGCCTTCTGCAACAGCTCCAGTGCCCGCTCCAGTTTTTCTTCCGGAGCCATTTCCTGCTCTTTACTTCCACCTCCAAAGTTTCCGGCATTCGAATTATCGGGTTCGTTAAACAAATCCCAAATCAAAACCCGTTCGTCATCTTTATATCTTGTAATAACAGCCTGAACGTATTCTTTTAGCTCGTCCTGTTTTTCGGAGTTCTCTAAAATTTCTCGACCGGGCGATTGCACCCAGCCCGAATTGTGCACATGTGGCACCGGCTCCGGTTGTTTCCCTGCTTTTGGATACGGATTCCAAACACCGTCAAAGATCACAAACATGGGTTTAATTCCGTGTTTGTCGGCAATCGTCAGAAACTGATCTACCCGATTAAAAAATCCTTCGTTATCTTGTTTCCATGCCAAATCGTGTAGAAATACGCGCATGGTATTCATACCGATTTCTGAGGCCCGGCGCAATTCAAAATCAATTCGATCCGGGTCGAAAGTATCTTCCTGCCACATTTCCAGCTGGTTGATGGCCGAGGCCGGCACATAATTTCCACCTACAAGAAACGGGTACTGATCGTACCATGAATTGGCTTTTTCGATGCTCCATTGTTTAGCTTGTTCCGTATGATTTTTTTTAGTGCAAGCCATAAAAAAGCCTGACAGTAAAATCAGCAGTACAATAACCTTATTTATGTTTATTGAGATCATATCCTTGATTTTCAGTTCTTTTTTCTCTTTTCCTGATACATTTTCCTTATCTCAGTCCAGGGCAGCACATTATTTTTTGTGGCCCATTCTCTGTACATTTTGTCCATCTCGGCAACCTTCCCGGGCATACTTTGGGCTAAATCGTTCATCTCGGTCCGGTCGGTTTCCATATCGTACAATTCCCACTCGGTTTCGCGTTTGTTGTTCCATTTCGAAACCAGCTTGTATTTACCCAAACGAACGGCTTTGTTTCCTTCGTGTTCCCAGAAAATAGGTTCGGTATGAATGCGTTTGTTCTCTCCTTCGAAAAGCGGAACCAAACTTTTACCAGCCGCCGGTACAATCTCGTTTCCATTGTATTCTGTAGGGTAGCTTGTTTGTGCAACATCAACAAAAGTGGCCATCAGATCGGGCAAAAAGCCGTATTCTGAAACAAGCTGTCCCTGTTTTTCTTTAGGAATAAGGTTGGGATAGTGCACAATAAAAGGTGTACCGATTCCACCTTCGTGTACCCAGTGTTTGTATTCGCGGTAGGGTGTGTTTGATGCATTGGCCCAGGCGCCGCCATAGGTCAGGAAATAACCCTCTTTGGTTTCGAGCTGCTCTGCAGGACCGCCGCCCAGTTCTCCACCTTCGGCACATGCTCCGTTGTCATTCAGGAAAATGATCAGCGTATTATCCAATTCATCCTCTTTTTTAAGGTAGTCAACCAGTTTACCAATGTTCTGATCCATCTGATCGATCATTGCCGAATAAATAGCCCGGCGCACATCCATCTCCTTTTTCTTTTCATCGTCCAAGGAATCCCATTCTCTTGAATCCTGGTCGCTGAGTTCCCAGTTCTCATCAATGATTCCCATCTCTTTCATGCGGGCAAATCGTGTTTCGCGCAGCTTTGTCCATCCCTCCATGTATTTGCCTTTGTATTTTTCAACTACATTTTGAGGGGCATTCATAGGCCAGTGTGGCGCGGTGTAAGCCAGGTAAAGGAAAAACGGTTTTTCAGGTTCTTCCTGCGCCGATTCGTCGATGAATTTAATCGCATAATCGGTAAAAGCATCGGTGGTATAATAATCCTCGTCGGTAACTGAAATCGTATCGTTCATGTAAGTAATTCCGCGCGGATATGTAGGTTTAAAAAAGTTACTTGCGCCGGGTATAATTCCGTAAAACTTATCAAACCCACGTTGAAGCGGCCATTTTTGTTTATCGGAAATTCCAAGGTGCCATTTCCCGGTCATCAGGGTTGCATAACCGGCATCTTTCATTACTTCACCAATGGTAACCGCATTACCGTTTAAAAAGCCACGGTATTCCGTAATTCCCAAATCGTGCTCGGCAAAATTATTTGGTGTGTTGGTCATGTGCCCAATTCCAACCTGGTGCGGGTAACAACCCGAAATTAAACTGGCACGAGTTGGGCAACAACGCGCACCGTTGTAAAACTGGGTAAAACGTAAACCGTTTGCTGCCAGGGCATCCAGGTTTGGTGTTTCCACTTCGCCGCCGTAGCAACCCAGATCGGAATATCCCATATCGTCCGAAAGAATTAAAATGATATTTGGACGACCGGGCTCCGATTGTTCCGTATTTTGTTTTTCGCCTTTACAATTGATCAGTAAAAAGCTCACAAAAAAAAGCAGGCAGATTTGTTTCATTTTTTTTAATTGGTTTAGACTCGTGTTTATAGTTTTACTTTTTAGTTATGTCTACCCGGCATGTGTTCAAAAGCTTCCATTTCGGTTTTTAATCCCTCGTCTCCGCATTCTTCCATCCATTTAATCAGCTCGTTTCGAAGCTGCTTTTTTATGCTTTCAAATTCAGGCAACTCGGCCAGGTTTTTCTCACACCACTTATCGTCAATAATGTCGTAAAGTTCCTCTTCCGGTCTAATTCGATACTTTTTCACGAGGGCCTCGGCGTTCTTATCTGTTTCCGCTTTTTCTTCCCACGATTTGTACCACAGTGTACCTTTTTCACCTCTGTTGTTTACCACGTTTTTGAATTCAACATCGGGTGTAATATTCCAGATATAGCGGTAACGATCGTTTACAATAGCCCGAATAGGATACTGTTCGCTGCCATTATGAATACCTCTTGTTGTCTGCAGGCTGTAAGCGTAATCTTTTACTTTTTCAGCTTTTCCGAGCATTAGCGGTAATAGACTTTTTCCATCCAGTTTCTCGGGAATTTTACCACCAGCCGCATCAATAAAAGTTGGCAGCAAATCGGAATATTCCACAATGGCATTTGATGTGGTTCCGGGCTGAATTTTTTGCGGCATTTTGGCTATTAGTGCCGATTTAACACCGGCCTCGTAACAGGTCCATTTGGCAAAGGGGAAACTGTTGCCCTGCTCGCTGGCAAAAACAACCATTGTATTTTCGGTAAAACCGTATTTATCGAGCAAAGTGAGTGCTTGTTCTACCTGCCCGTCGAGGAAGTTAATTTCGGCGAGGTACCGGCAATAGGCTTCGCGGGTTTCTTTTGTATCGACAAAATGCGGCGGCAAAGTAATTTTCTCGGGATCGAACTGCGATGGATCGCCTTTGCTCCACTGCGTGTGTGGTTCGTTTGAAGTAAGCATCAATGCAAAGGCTTCTTTGCTTTCTTTCACTTCCTTTAGAAACCCTTCAACCAAATCGAACTCCGGATTATTTTTGGTTCCGAGATACTCGAAAGGAAATACCGCTTCGGGACCAATATGCCTTTTACCGGAAAGTGCAACCCTGTACCTCAGAGGGGTCAGGTATTGCACAATACTTTCGGTTCCCTGATATGCGTTAGTATGATTTGGATAAGCCCCCGTTTTTACCGGGTACAAACCGGTAAAAATATTATGCCGGGTTGGCGAACACATCGGAGCTGCTTCGTAGCATCGTGTAAAAAGTATCCCCTCTGAAGCCAGCTTATCAATATTAGGTGTTTTTGAATCCACACTTCCGTAGCAACCAATATCCCAGTGCGTACAATCATCGGCGAGGATAAATACGATATTTGGTTGCTGACCGGCTGCTTCGGAAGGTGGGTTACCTGCTGAAACTGTTTGAACAACAAGCAACAAACAACCGAAAAATATACTAAGTATTATAGCTTTCTTTTTCATGAATCAGATTAATCAAGTAATCCGGCTTTTTTATGAATTTCATAAAGTTCTTCCGGTGATATTTTCATTACTGCCCTATCGTAGGTTATCAGTCCGTTAAGTTCACCTTCAACATCAGTAGTTTGGGTATAAACACCCGCACTGATTCCTTTTTTTCTTAACTCACCAAGAATTCTACAACTTTCAACATAACGTTCGATGTATTCTTCTTTAGTTTTTGGCATTCCACCGTAACCCCAGTTCCTTTTTGATGTATCCCAGATATGGTCTTTCTCAGCCCAACCATGGCCACCAAATTCACCAACAGCTTTTATGTAATCATTGTAAAGTTCTACGTCTAAAGGATAATTTGGATGCGGATACTCGTGCTGATCGGCAATGTCGCCCACTTCGAAGAAGTTACCACCACTGGCAATGTTTAACAGGCGCGACGGATCGTAGGCTTCTACCCAGTTACCAACTTCCATACTGCGATGTTGCCCCCAGCGTTCGTTAAAGGTTGTCCAAACTACTACCGACGGATGATTGTAAAGCACATCAATCATTGTTTTCAGTTCGTTTTTATATAACTCATGTGCCCAGTCCGGCCAGTCTGCATCAAGTGCATCTTCTCTGTGCCACTGATCTGGTCTTTTCGGAGCATAATCTTCGCTCTCCATGTGCAGTCTTTTCCATTTTGGCCATTCGCGGCCACCGCTACCACCCGATGTCTGGTCTTGCCAAATTACAAATCCCATACGGTCGGCATGGTAATAATATCGACGAATTTCAGCTTTTTTATGCTTGCGGATCATGTTAAATCCTGCCTTTTTCAGAAAATCCATTTCCCAAACGATAGCCTCATCCGATGGAGGAAGCAAAAAACTTTCAGGCCACCATCCCTGATCAAGTGGTCCGTAATGGAAAATTTCTTTGCCGTTTAAAGTGAATCGCCAGTTACCTTCTGCATCGCAGGCTTTTCCAACTGTTCTGAATCCGGTGTAAGAAGTTACAACATCAAGAACTTGTCCGTCTTCATCGAGCAATTCAATTTTCAGATCGTAAAGTTTTGGAGACGAAGGAGACCAAAGTTTAGCATTTTTTACGCTTAACAATACGTTGTTACACAGCCCCTTTTTCTGTGCCACAAGCTCGTCGTTATCAAAAACGCTAACCTGCAACTGGACTTTTTGTTGTAAACCGCCAATTGTTGCTTCTGCCTTTAATTCGCCATACATGTCGGCCAATAGTTTTACCGACTTAATATAGGTTTCAGGAACCGATTCAATCCAAACAGGTGCCCAAATTCCTGACGATGGCGTGTACCAGATACCACCGTTATCGCGCTTTTGTTTTCCGCGTAACTGGTATAAGTCGAAATCATCTGTTCCGTCGATCACGCGTAGTTTTACTTCGTTTTCGCCCGGTTTCACCAAATCGGTTACATCAAACGAAAAAGGCAGGTTACCGCCAACATGCGAACCGGCCAGTTCGCCGTTAACCCAAACCATACATTTGTAATCAACACCTTCGAAATTTAACAACTGGCGTTCGTTTGCTTTTGGAGCCAGTTCAAAAGACTGTTTGTACCAAATTACTTCGTTTGATTCAATTCGTCTTCCAACACCTGAAAGTGGTGTTTCCAAGGCAAAAGGAACCAGGATATTTTGTTCCCAGGCTTCAGGTTTTGTCGCGTTTTTTGATGTTACAGCATATTCCCAAAGACCGTTCAGGCTTTTCCATTCAGGACGCACCATTTGAGGACGTGGGTATTCTTTCCAAACATTATCAGGAGTTACTTTTTCAGCCCAGCGGGTTTTAATTCTATCGCCTACCGGCTGCCAATCCTGGGCATAAAGTCCAAAGCTGATTAACAGAACAATGGCTGTTAAATTAAATTTAATCTTCTTCATCTTTTAAATTGTTTATGCAAAATTATTCTTGTTTTAAATTTCTATCTGGATATTGAATTATAGAACTGGTAAAATCATTTAATAAATCAGAAATTTGATTTCCACCAAACTCCCAACCAAAAACCTACAATTCAATCATTTAAGGCTTTAAAATGATTGCCTTTTCTTGCATTTTGAAGCTCTTCGTAAGTGTCGAGTCCGGCACCCGGATCGCCCTGTTCTTTCAGCCATTTGTCGAGTTCCTTCGAAAGCTTTTTCTGAATTCCACTTACCTCTTTCTGATTGCTCAGGTTCTTCATCTCGTTCGGATCGTCAACCAAATTATAAAGTTCTTCTGCCGGACGTTTCTGGTAACGGGTTACCAAATCCAAAATTTCAGGATCATCCGAAGCATCGAAAACCCATGATGGCCAGTATTTATTTAGTGGCATACGCGCCATCAGATGCCGCTCGATATAAAGGTTTTCAGGGCTAAGATTACGTATGTAGTGGTACTTACCATCGGTAACTGAACGAATTGGATATGCCGGACCTTCGGGCACGTTGTTATGCATAAAGTAGGCATATTCGCGGTGCGTATCTTTTTCTCCGAGCAGAACGGGTAAAAAGCTGCTACCGTCAAATTCGGCTTTGGTAGTACTTCCAAGTGCATCAAGCAAAGTTGGCAACACATCGTTGTACTGAATAAGTGCATCGGTGCGGACACCACTTTCTACTTTTCCGGGCCAGCGCACAACAAATCCGGTGTGCACGCCATTGTTCCAGTTGGTCCATTTACAAAATGGCAACTGTGCACCTTGCTCCGATGTAAAAATCACGATGGTATTATCGGCAATATTAAGCTCATCAAGCAAGGCTAAAGTTTCTCCTATTTGTTGGTCAAGCACCTCTACTTCGGCCAGGTATTTGGCAAATTCGGTGCGTGTTTCTTTGTTATCAGCCAGGTATGGCGGAAGGTCAAATTCTTCGGGTTTGAAATGAGAAGGATCGCCAACTGTCCATGGAATATGAGGCACCACCAAGGCTGTTACCATACAGAAGGGTTGTTCCTGATCGCGTGCCATAAACTCTCTCATACCGGCAGCATCGTATTTTGCTGTTGTTGAAACGCAATTGTCTTCCACTCCTTCCACTATCTCAAAAGGATAAACACTGCGGGGGTCGGCATGTACTTTACCGGTAATACCAACGCGGTAATCCAGCTCTCCCAAATATTGAACAATACTTTGGGTTCCAGTTCGTGCAATGGCATGGTTCCAGCAAACACCGCTGCTAACAGGTTGCAAGCCGGTATATAATTCAGCACGGCAGGGCACACACATCGACATGGTGACAAAGGCATTATTAAAGGTCATTCCCTGCGAAGCCAGTTGATCGATATGTGGTGTTTTAACATTCTGTCCTCCGTAAAGCGGCAAATCACTGTGCGTACAATCATCCGCCATGATGATTAGAATATTAGGTTTTTGTTCTGCATTTGTATGCAACACGCTAACAAAAAGAAATGCGAAAACTAAAGTGATGATGTTTTTATACATACTTGTTTAGATTATATATTATACAGCTTTCAAAATTACATCTACCGACTGGCTCTCGTTAGCAAATATCTTCGTGACATGGGGACTTTCGTTCAGATTTCAACATTTATTGCTAAAATCCCCGGAAACACTCCATCGCGGAGAATAGCATCAGAACCCAGCTATTTTAATGCTTTAAAGCAGTTTACCCCTATGCTACTTTACGATAAAGTACGGTTCTTTTAGTAATTGCGCTTTAATTCCGAAATAGTTTCTACCCGGATCGTTGCTAATATCGTAATCTGTATTTAGCGTGGGTAATTGTATATCATGCGTTTCAAAATAGCTGTCGATATCCCGATTTAACTCCTCGAGAATTTTCTGATTCAAATTAGCAATATTGTTCAACTCCTGAGGATCCTTATCCATATCAAACAAGTATTCAGAATTGTCTTCGTAGTACTTGATCAGTTTATAATTGTCTTTAATAACTGCCACTCCCGGATGGGTACCTTTTTGATGCTGAATACCGGAAGTAATACAACTGAGCATAATAAATTGAATCATAAAATAGGATTTTTTTATTGACTGATGTACTCTGTTCGCAGGAAATGAAAGCATATCCCTTTTTCAAGGGATATGCTTTACCTAAACTATACTATGCTCTAACTAATAACCTGGATTTTGTTCACACAATGGATTAGCATTGATTTCAGTTTGTGGAATTGGAAAAAGCTTATGATGATCGTCAGCAATGGTAATCCCTCTTGCCTTGGCTGAGCTGATGAATTTTCCCATACGCAATAAATCCTGTCTGCGTACTTTTTCTCCATATAATTCCCACCCTCTTTCGTCGAGAATCCGGTCGCGCAATGATTCTTTTGTATAATCGCCCAATACAAGTGGGGTTGTCAAACCAGCTCTGTCGCGAACTTGCTGAATTAAATCCAGAGATTCCTGGGTGGGCCCGTTCAACTCGTTTAATGCTTCCGCACGTGACAGTAAAATATCAGCATAGCGAATAACTGCAAGGTCATTGCCATTGCTGTTTCCAACGGCATCCGGGTCAGGCGTATATTTGAATGATCGTGTATTATTCTTATTCAACAACGACACGGTCTTGCCTGCGGTATTGATATATTCGGTAATTATCAACTTTCTGCGTTCATCATTCGGATCAAACGAATTATAGAATGAATCCAATACGCGATCCTGCCTTGCCCAGTTCCTCTGGTTCACCTTAAATACAATAGATCCATCAACTGTTCTTGCAAATTGAGGAGGATAAGCTCCATTCATAAACTCGTTTCCTGGACGCTGTGTACTACATGGATAAACCCAGACTAATTCCTTTTGCTTCGTTTCGTTTTCAACCGTGAACAGAGTTGTATAATCAGACCATAACTCGTACTCATCTAAATCCATGAGTTTTTTAGCTGCATCAGCGCATTTTTGCCACTGTTTTGTATTAAGGTAAAATTTTGTAAGATAGCCCAGTGCAGCTCCTTTTGTAGCACGTCCATACTGATACCCGGGTGTATCCCTGGATGGAAGGACAGTAGAAACATCGGTAAACTCTTTTTCAAAAAACTCCCGCATTTCGGCATCGGTAGCACGGGCCATTTCCAAATCGCCTGTGGTGCTTAACCTAAGCGGTACGGGTCCCCACATGGTATACAAAATGTAGTATGCAGATGCCCTTACAAATCGGGCTTCAGCTGTTAATCTCGCCTTTGTTGCATCATCAACCGGCGATTGATCAATGTTTTCCAAAACAAGATTACAATTTCTGACTGAGTAATAACAGTTGTTCCACAAGCCAGTCCAGTGTGTTGGATAAGATGCATCCCAAGTGAAAGCAAGCATAACGGTTGCCTGAAGATTAACAGCGCCACCGGTTTCCCAAAAATGGTCGCAAGTCCATTCTTCCTGAAACCAAATATTACCACCAAAGTTATCGGTAATTTGGGCGTCGCGGTATGCCCCAAAAAGAACACGTTCTATTCCGTTTGCAGAATTAAATAAAGTGGCCGGATCAAGTTGCGAAAATACCTCTTCTTCTAATTGATCCTCACAGCTGGTAAACAATAATGATACTACCAGTAAAACGGTTGAAAAATAATATTTAAAATTCATAATAATTTCGTTTTAAAAGTTAAAAACCTAATTCTACTCCAAAAGTATAAGTCCGGTACACAGGGTATGAGTTGAAATCAATTTTCAAACTACTGTTACCGTTTGAGTTAGTTGTAGGATCTTGTCCTGAATAATTCGTTATTGTGTATAGGTTTTGTCCACTAACATATACACTTATATGATCAAATATCTTTTTGCTCTTCAACGGAACCTGATATGTTAATTGAGCGGTAGATAGTCGGATATAAGAGGCATCTTCAACTGTTAAATCACTAACAGCTTTGTTCCCCTGTCCCGCAGGATTTACAAATGACGGCCATTCGTTCGAAGGGTTTGTTTCAGTCCAACGATTTAAGTAAGGTTCCGCCATTCTGTTTCTTCGGTGACTTACCGGGTAGTAGGTTTCAACCTTTGAATTGTTTAACATCTCAACATTAGTTGCGGCATCAATAAAGAAATTCAGTTGGAAATTTTTGTATTCCAGCTGGTTCGTTAAACCCATTGTAAATGAAGGGATTGATTTCCCGAGAATAACGCGATCATTGGTATTAACGACATGATCACCATTAATATCTACAAATTTAACATCTCCAGGTTTTACCGGGTCTAATGTACCTGAAGCATCGATTTCGTCCTGGGTTTGCCATATGCCGTCAGTCTTATATCCATAGAACGAATTAAGCGCTTCTCCTTTTCGGATAATGGCTATCTGAGATGTCGATTGACCTGCACCAGTATGAATGATTTCGGAAATATCTCCAATATCTGTTACCTTGTTTTTCAATGTACTGAAATTTAGATTAGTGTTCCATTTCAATTTACCGGTCAGGTTCCTTGAGTCAATAGTAAATTCGAATCCACTGTTTTTTATATTACCAATATTTGACATGATGGATGTATAACCCGTTGATGCAGGTATCGGTAAAGCAAACAACATATCAAACGTATTCTTTTGGAAATAATCCATTGAAATCAATATCCGGTTATCCAGAAATCCCATATCAAAACCAACATTAATTTGTTCTGTGGTTTCCCACTTCAAGTCAGGATTTGCAATTCGTGTTGGAGCCAATGTAACATATTGTTCACCCCCAAGAATAACATTTCCTCCTTGGTTAAAGGTAGTGATCGACAGAAAGTTGCCAATATCCTGATTACCAGTACGCCCTATACTAGCTCTCAATTTTAACATGCTGAACAAATTCAGATCCTGAATAAACTCACGTTCATGCATTTTCCAAGCAAATGCTCCTGAAGGAAAATAACCATACTTGTTATTCTCGCCGAAACGAGACGATCCGTCAACCCTTAAAGTAGCGGTAAAAAGGAACTCATTGAATAAATTATAATTAGCGCGTCCGATATAAGATAGCAACTTATTGTTATTTTTTGAGCTATCCATAGTATACAACGCAGCATTCGCTAACGACATATTATTGGTTTCTGATTCATCAACCGGAAAGCCTTTCCCCGTTCCGGAAAAATTGCTGTTTATAAATTTTTGGTAAGTGATACCACCCATTACTGTAAAACTGCTGTTATTTTCCAAACTACGGTTGTAGGTACTTGTAAATTCGCCCAGATAGTTATTTCTGGTTCCGGTTAATACAGTTCCAATTCCTGAATTTGCTCTTCCATCTTTTGTCAAACGCGAGACGTAGGTATCCCTACGGCTGTTTCTGCTATCAAAACCGATGTTTAACTTTGCAGTCCATCCTTTCAATAGGGTATATTCTCCGAATATGGTCCCAAGCGTTCTGTAGTTATCTGTATTACTTGTTTTTCCATATACAAGGGCAAGTGGGTTATCGAGGTTCATCCATGAAACAACTTGATAGTTTCCATCTTCATCGAAAATGCTCAGTGTTGGATCATATCCCCTTGCTGCATATAACGAACTTCCCTCTTCATTGGTACTAAAACCGATCGGCACTGTGTTATCATGCGTGTAAGAGGTAGAGAAGTTTACACCAAACGTCATTTTATCTGTTTTGTGTTCGAGATTAAGTCTTGAATCATAACGTTCATAACCTGAAGTTATCAAAACTCCTTCCTGATTAAAATAATTCAAGGACGCAAAATACTTGGTTTTATTTCCTCCGCCCGTGAACGATAAACTATGGCTTTGAATAACGGCGTTACGCAATAATTCGTCCTGCCAATTGGTACCCCCGTCCTGAATTTCGGTGACACGTTCTGCTTCCGGCACGTTTGAGCCGGGAGTATCCAAAATATCATTAAGTATTCTCATATAATCCTCCGCCCCAAGGACTTCGATCATATCTTTTGGCGTTTGAATCCCGGTGTATCCGTTATAGGTAACTCTCATTGCCCCGGATGAACCTTTCTTTGTGGTAACCAGTATAACACCGTTGGCACCACGAGCACCATAAATAGCCGTAGCTGAAGCATCTTTTAAAATCTCAATTGATTCAATGTCTGCGGGATTGATATTAGCCATCGGACTACGAGGAACCCTCACCCCGGGTATTGTTGTTCCGTTACCTGAAATTACCTGACCATTTTCAATGGGAAGACCGTCGATAACATATAGCGGTCCGGAACCTGCATTTACAGAGCCAGCCCCTCGAATTTGCACTGTGGTTCCACCACCAGGTTCATTACTGGCTTGTGTGATCTGTACTCCGGCGGCTTTACCTTGCAATAATCCGGCAACTGTAGGAGTTACTCCTTTGTTCAAATCGTCTTTTCGTAGTGATGCTACAGAACCGGTTAAATCACTCTTTTTCACTGTACCATACCCAATTGCCACAACTTCTTCAAGGCCAATTGCATCAACTTGAAGCGTAATATCGAGTTTAGTTTGCCCTTCCAGTTCAACTTCCTGTGTTTTCATTCCTACAAACGAGAAAACAAGAATCTTCCCTTCGGTTACCGGCAATTCATAATAGCCATTAATATCAGTTACCGTACCATTGGTAGTACCTTTAAACAGTACTGTTACTCCAGGTAAAGCTTCCCCATTAGTGTCAGTCACAATTCCCGATATTGTTGCCTGATCATCTGCATCCATTGCAATTTCATCAACCGGAGTTACAGCAATGTAGCGGTCAATTATCTTGTAATTATACTTGTTGGCGTCAAAAAGCTGGGTAAGCACATCATGGATATTTGCATTATCAAAAGCAATATCCACATATCGATTCATAAGGTGATCATCATACTTCAACATGAAGTAAAATTCGGTTTCACTTTCAATTTGCTCAATAACCTCCTTTACAGTTGCCTGTTCCATTGTTAGCGTAATTTTTGCGGATTGCGCATAGGATTCAGCAAATGCATTCAGAGTTAGTAGTAGGACAAGAAAGGTTGTTAGTTTCATAATCATTAAAACTTTTTTTAGTTGCCCATATACACAAGGGCACTTGTCTGTTTTTTTCATAAATTTGACATGTTATTGGTAAATACTAAGTTTTATTTATCAAAGCGTTACTGGTATTGGCGTACCGGTAAAGCTGAACAGGCTAAAAATATTTCCAGTATTTTTGGCCTGTCGTCTTTTTAGGAAGTATCAGCTCTATTCATAAGTCAGCAATAAGTTTAATTAGTTAATTCAATATCTTATTTCCAGTAAATCAGACTTGGCTCATTTGCCCTGGGTATAATCTCGTATTCCAGCGAAGTGGTTAATTTTAGTACCTCAAGAATTTGATCGATAGGTTTGTTTTTCAAAATAGTACCAAAATACCTTTCATCACCCAGGCCCTCTTTTTGAATAATTATTTCAACATTATACCAACGTTCAATTTGTTTGGCTATATCCTCCAGGCGTTCGTTTCGGTAAGTAACCAGTCCTTCCTTCCACGAGGTATACATCTCTGTATCTACGTATCTAATATCTATCCTTGTTTCACTTTCAGCGAAATATGCTTTTTCACCAGGCACCAGTTTTGTCACCTCATCTCCGCTTGTATTTAACAGGCCGATGCTTCCCTCGATAAGTGTTGCAGTAAACGCTCTGTCTTCAGGATACGCCTGAATATTAAAAGAGGTTCCATACACTTTTACGCCAAGAAATTCGGAATTAACAATAAATGGATGTTCAACATCTTTTTGTACATCAAAAAATGCTTCTCCTTCGAGGTATAACTCACGATTTCCATAGGTAAAATCATTTGAATACTGAATTTTTGTTCCGGAGTTTAGCATTACCAAAGTACCATCAGGTAATTTAACATTGGTTATTTGCCCTGCAGGGGAAATAATGGTGCACATCTGTGAGTAAACAGGGCTCTCGTTTTCCATTGTTTTTGAAAAGAAATGACTGCCAATAGCGCCACAACTAATCAGAAGCAGAAAAATTGCAGCTCGTGCCAACCAGTGTTGTAATGTTTTGGTTTTTGCCGGTTTTGATTCCGATGGTTTTATATCACTCCAGGTTTTGCCCTCAACATTCTTTTCACGCGAAGTTAAAGCCCATATTTTTTTTATTTCAATATACTCTTCCTTATTGGAGGCACTCTCATCCAACCAGTTAAACAGTTGTTCCTTCTCTTTGTTACTTGCTTTTCCCTGCAGGTATTTCTGAATAATATTGTTGTTCATTTTTGCCATATGTTATACTGAGTACACATGAGAAGTTAAATACCCTTTATCAAATTCCATATTTTTTATACCTGGCAGAGAAATTTGAAGAGATTCTTCAATTTAATGGGAATAGAATAACTGAAGCATTCTCCTTTCAGCAGTATGTAAAGAAGTGAAAATTGTTCTACTGCCCTTCATTTTTTAAACGTACCCGTAAGATATAATTATCGGCAGTTATGTACAGCGCCGAATAATCATCGTTAAAAGCACAATTTGAAGTTTCCTGACCTGTTTTTATTCGCCCAAGAATTTTACCGTCACCGGAAAAAATAAAGATGCCGCCCGGCCCTGTTGCAAAAACAGTTCCGTTCATGTGCACTTTCATGCCGTCAGGTAGGCCTTTTTCTTTATGTGCCAAATCAGTCGCATCATAAAAGACCTTACCATTTTCAAGCGTTCCATCCTTTTTTACATCATAAACCATCCAAATCGCATAATTTGGATCAGAATTCGCAACATACAATTTTGAGTAATCCGGTGAAAATGCGATCCCATTTGGGCATTCTAATTCATTAGTAAGCAATTGAACAGTACCATTTTTTGAAATTTTAAATACACCCTGAAAATTTAATTCCTTTGCCGAATCATCCATTTTCTTCTCCAAACCATAAGGAGGATCAGTAAAATACAATTCTTCGCTTTTACTATAAACGGCATCATTAGGACTGTTTAATCTTTTCCCCTCATATTTGTGGGCGAGCGTTTCAAATTTTGATTCAGGTGATGTTGGAGAAGTCTTCATTCTTGCAATTCTGCGGTCTCCGTGCTGGCACAGAACCAAATCTCCTTCGGGACTTAAAAGAAGTCCGTTTGAACCCATCTCCCCACCTCTTTGGGTGTCTCCGGTATACCCTGAAGTTCGAAGGTAGATCTGTATCCCTTGCGATTCTGTCCACTCAAAAATCACATTTTCAGGAACATCAGAAAATATTAGTTTGTTGTCTGCAGCCAGCCAAAGTGGCCCTTCCGGCCAGTTAAAGCCTTCAGCAATAATTTCTATGCCTGTAGCAGTATCAATTAGATTGTTTAATTCTTTATCATTAATGATAATCTTGCCCGTTGTTTTATAGTTCTGAGCAAAACAAACAACCGAAATTATATTTAAAAGTACCAGTAAAATTAATTGCTGCATTTTTTCTTCTTTTAAATATCTACTCACTTATAAAGCTATAAAATAAAAGTGAATATCTTTCTGATTGTATCTTAGATTATCTTAGAACATCCACATCACAAGTGGCAGTATGTCTTGCAATTCTTTACGTAAGAATTTGAGCGCACGGGTGATATTTCCTTCTACTGACTTAACCGCAATACCCAGTTCTTCTGCAATCTCTCGGTTTTTCATGTATTCGAAACGGCTTTTTATAAAAACCTGTCGGCATTTTTCAGGAAGTTTATCAAGTGCCGATTGGATCATCTCTTCCAGTTCCTGGTATTCAAGCCTGTCGAATCGAAATGATTCCAGAACTTCCTGATTTAAGAGTTTTTCCCTATTCTGTAGTGCATTATTTTGGTAGGTGTATCTGTACTTTTCCTGGCGTAGAAAATTAAGACACTCGGTCTTTGCAGCTGTGTACAGGAATGCAGTAATTCCATTGATTTGTTCTATTTTATCACGATTCATCCATAATTTTATGAATGCCTGCTGAGCTAGACTTTTGGACTTATCAAGATCTGAAATAAACTGGTTACAAAAGCCAACTAGTCTTTCATAGTACTTATCGAAAATGAGTTCAAAGGTATGCTCGTCTCCTTTTTTAAATAAGGTTAAGTCTGGAGAACCGCTATTTGAGTCCGAGAAACTCATTGCACCACAGAGAATAGATTAGTTAGTTCTGGTGAAAATAGAAAATTAATTTCATTTCAAAACCATTCAAATCTAAACTCAGTATATATTCTGAAAATCATTACCGATATCGCCAAGTTTGAAAGCATGGTCTTCCTTATAGTGAATATCAACTATAAACTTTTTAATACGAATCGGCGAGATAGTTTATTCAATACTTAAACCTCTTTTCCTTGAATTCTATTTAAAATTCTTCAATGTTTCAACCATACCAAAAAGTTCAACCTATCAATTTTAATCTTCTGTTGAAACAGTGATCAAGCAACCATATATGACAGAATAAGGGAGCCTAAATTTATCCTCAAGCAATCCAGTTCACTGAAAATGCCCTGACATTAAAGAGAAGCTTCAAAAAACTGGCAGCACAAAAAAGGGGCTTCGGCTCAATAGCCAAAACCCCTGAAAACATTAAACAACAATCAATATAAGTTCTTAAGTATTTTTACGGTTTATACCTGCACGGTATAAACAAACGCTGTGTAGAATTATTCCGGGAATTACCAGCAGCATGTAACCAAGCATAACTGCAGCAAACCATTTTAAACCCGAATTTACCCGGCCCATATAAATATGTCCGGCTCCGGGAACTATTAAACTGAGTGTTATCGCCATTCCGGGATTTAATGCCGAAAATTGAGGATAGGCCATAAGCTTGCTTCCGCCATTATATGGCTTTAACTCAGATTTCTGTATTGTGAATGTCTTCATGTCTTATCTGTACTAATTGCGATCTCAGTTACGATTGCTTTTTCTCTTTCAAAATAAAGGTATTCCTGAGTGTCGGGTGCGGAACTTTTTCGTATTGTTTTCCAATCTCGTTCATTCTCGACTTACCGTGCTTCTTTTCGGCCTCGGCCCGTAAGGCCTTAATGCTTTCCTCCATTATCCAATTTTCTTTAATGGAGCTGGTGTTTTTTTCTTTTTTCATATGATTATTTTTTCTTTTAATGTTTTCGTTTTAAAAAGACTCTGGGAAAATTCCCAGAGTCGAATGTGCTATGATTTTGTGTTTTAACCGTTTACAATACTGAACATTGTTCCTAAAACGGCTCAGAGTAAGAGCACTAAGGTCAGAATTACACCATAAGTTATCATCGCAACCAGCGATATTCTTAATGCAATTCTTTCCAGGCTAATATTTTGTTTAATTTCAGTTATCATTTTTACTGTCTTTCGAATTTCTTTCCAATTCTGTTTTACCTGTAATTTCAAAAATGATCGCCTCTTCCTCAGCACTTAACTCATCTCCTTTTAGCGAGGCGATCAACCTACACAACATATCTTTATTCCGTTCCGGTATAACTTCTGCTTCGAGGTCGACGGCCGACAGCAAACGGATAATGTTTGCTGCGGCCATCTTTTTACTTCCATTATCTGGAAGCCCTTCCCCGAGGTAACTCTCCAACACCTTGAATATCTTCATTATCATCATTCAACTTTCGAAGGCAAAAATAAGGGGAGTATTCCGGGGCATACATGACACGAAATGTCAGGTCGGCAATTTTTTTATTTTCACTATATTTAGATGAATAAAATAACCCATGAAAAAGTATCACACATTAGGTGAGTTCCTTGTTGATTACCGCAAACACAGAGGACTAACTCAGATTGATTTTTCGGCCATGATTGATGTGGATGTTCGCACCGTGATCAGGTGGGAAAAAAACGAAAGTCTTATAAAAGCCGAAAAAGAAAAGCTCTTGATTGAAAATATGGGATTCCCTCACCAGGTTATCCGAAACCTGAATACTGAACAACCCATACCTGTGTATTTTGATTTCAAACGCTGGATGTATTCGCTTACGCTGTTATCGAGCATGGTAAGACATTCGAAAGATTTTATTGCGGAAGAAGAATACCACACCACTCGTATTGAGACCATAGCCGACGATAAAGATTTTGAGTTTATCAGTTATATTCAGAAAAATCAGAAGAACTGCAGTCCAATTCCACTGGATGTACTAAAAACCGCAGCCCGTTTATTACCCGGTTTGAACCTGGTGATACGGGAACAATCAGGTTATCATGGCGGACATGTTTCGATATTCCCCTTGAAATATGAGGTATACGAAAAAATTCGCGACCAGAAGATGACGGAGAACGAACTAACGGTTAGCGACCTGGCCAGATTTAAGGACGAAAATCCCGAAGTGTTTTACTTTTATTCCATCTATTCCAATTCACTGGACAATTCGTATTACCTCATAAACCGAATGTTGTCGTACTTCAAAAAGCAGGCGCCAGAAGATTATATATTTGCCGGCATTACCTTTCAGAAATTAAAGGTTCAGCGTTTCAGGGAAATGAACATGCAGATAATTTGGGAGAAAACGCTCGACGCTCACCCCGATTTAAAGGCAACATTTATCAGTGGAAATTTTAATGAATTTCTTTCCGGCTCCGATCAGCAATAGCTTTATCAGGATTCTAATCATTCATTTTCCTGAACTGTAACGCAAGATAAATCCGGAATACTCCAATAAGCATAAATGCAAGTGATGTCCAGATGGCAATGGTAAATCCGATAATCTCGGGATGCCACAACAAAATGGCCGCTATCAGAATCAGCACAATCCCAAATATCATCACACCCTTCCAATTTTTACTCTTCGCCTTTTTTAATTGAAAAGCTTTTTTAATTTGCTCTCCACCCTTAAAAATCATCCAGAAGCCAATCACCAAACTAATGATCCATAAAATTGCTTCAGGATTCAAAATCAACAAAATACCCAAAATAACATTTAACACACCGCCCCATAAAAACGATATATAATTCAGTACAGCCTTTCGGTTTCTTAAAGCGATGTACATTTCGTAAACACCGCTTAACATGATTATCAAACCGAATACAATGGTAAGCGATTTAAAACTGTCGAGCGGGGCCACCAAAAACCAGATTCCGAATAACAACAGAGTTAATCCCGATACCATGGGAATCCACCAGTAGTGTTTGTTTACGTTGCCAACATGAGCTGCATTCATAGGTCAATAATTTAGGATAATGATTCAATTTACATAAAAAATCACTGTGTTCAGATATAAAGTTCAATAAACTTAAAACGAATTTACTGCTTTCTTTATTCCTCATTTTTGAGAACATCTTGCGATTCTGTAAATACAGGAATGTGTTTTAAAATCATTTTTAACCTGATTTTTATCCTGACATTAGGCCGCTATTTATCAGTAAATTTGAGTGTAACCAAAAAATATTCGCCATGGCTAAACTGAGAAGAGTCGATGCCCTCAACTACCATCAAAAAGACAGGCCGGGTAAAATTGAAGTTGTACCAACCAAACCGCACAACACCCAGTACGACCTTTCACTGGCGTACACTCCCGGAGTTGCCCAACCTTGTCTCGAAATCCAAAAAAACGTTGACAACGCCTATAAATACACGGCCAAAGGCAACCTGGTGGCTGTGGTTTCAAACGGTACTGCCGTACTTGGGTTGGGTGATATCGGTCCGGAAGCCGGGAAACCAGTCATGGAAGGCAAAGGTCTGCTTTTCAAAATCTTTGCCGACGTCGACGTCTTCGATATTGAGGTGAATGAGAAGGATCCGAAGAAACTGATTGAAGTGGTAAAAGCCATAGCTCCAACTTTTGGCGGAATAAATCTGGAAGATATAAAAGCACCGGAGTGTTTTGAAATTGAAGAAACCCTGAAAAAGGAATTAAACATACCGGTGTTTCACGACGACCAGCACGGAACAGCCATTATTTCGGCTGCAGGATTATTAAATGCCCTGGAGTTGAACCATAAAAAGATTGAAAACATTAAGGTGGTCGTAAATGGCGCCGGTGCAGCAGCAGTTTCCTGCATCAGGCTTTATGAGAGTTTGGGTGTTAAGCACGAAAATGTTGTGATGCTGGATAGTAAAGGTGTGCTAAACATGGAGCGCACCGACCTGAATCCCATCAAGCAAGAATTTGTTACCCTACGAAAAATAAACACTTTGCAGGAAGCCATGAAAGATGCTGACGTTTTTCTGGGACTCTCGGTTGGCGATGTGGTGAGTAAAAAAATGATCAAATCGATGGCTAAAGATCCGATTGTTTTCGCGATGGCTAATCCAGATCCCGAGATATCTTATGAAGACGCAACTTCGGTTCGCGATGACATTATTATGGCCACCGGTCGTAGCGATTATCCGAATCAAATTAATAATGTACTCGGATTTCCATTCATTTTCAGAGGAGCACTTGATGTTCGTGCAACCACGATTAATGAAGAGATGAAAATTGCAGCTGCCAAGGCACTTGCAAAACTGGCGAAAGATTATGTGCCCGAAATGGTAGCACGAGCTTACAATGTCCAAAACATCACTTTCGGAAAAGATTATATTATTCCAAAACCACTCGATCCACGGTTGATCACTACGGTTTCTACAGCAGTGGCACATGCGGCCATGGAAACCGGAGTAGCCCGAAATCCCATTAAGAGCTGGACCGCCTATGAGCAGGAATTGAGAAACCGCCTGGGAATCGATAACAAACTGATCATGGGAATCAGGAATAAAGCGAGACAAGATCCGAAACGAATTGTGTTTGCCGAAGCCAATAGTTACCGCATCTTAAAAGCTGTTCAGTTTGTGCTGCGCGAAGGTATAGCCAAACCCATCCTTATTGGCAATAAAGACAAAATACACGCTTTGATCAAGGAAAATCAACTGGATATCACCAATGTCCCGATCATCGATCTTTACGAATCAGTAAGCGACGTAAAACGGCACGAATTCGCGAAAATCCTGTACGAGAAACGCAAGCGAAAAGGAATGACCTACAACGAATGCGTGGAAAAAATGTACAATCGCGACTACTTTGGCTCCATGATGGTTGAAACCGGCGAAGCCGACGCATTTATTTCAGGATTCTCACGTAAATATTCGTCCACCATTCGTCCGGCTTTGCAGGTGGTTGGCGTAAAAGAAAAATTCAATCACATTGCCGGCATGTACATCCTGCTTACAAAACGTGGCCCGCTGTTTTTATCAGATACCACCGTAAATATGAATCCATCGGCACAGGTGTTGGCCGACACAACCATCCTCACCGCAGCCGAAGTTCAGTGCTTTAACATTAAGCCGAAAATTGCCATGTTATCGTATTCCAATTTTGGTGCTTACAAAGGTGAGGGCAGCCCGGTTCGTGTGAAAGAAGCCGTTCAGATGTTGCACGAAAAATACCCGGATCTGATGGTCGACGGCGAAATGCAGGCCAATTACGCCCTGAACGGGAAGCTGCGTTACTCGCGTTATCCCTTCAATAAACTGGGCGACGAAGATGCCAATGTGTTGATTTTCCCCAACCTGAGTTCGGGAAACATTACCTATAAGATCTTGCAATCGTTGGGACCGGCTGAAGCCGTTGGCCCGATTTTAATGGGGATGAAAAAACCAATCCACATTTTGCAGCGCGACAGCACCGTAAGGGAAATTATAAATATGACTGCTATTGCGGTTATCGATGCACAATCAAACTGCGATGAACTTTAATAAAAGATCCTTTCGCTCCTCCGTCGGATGACGGATACGCTCAGGATGACCAACAGATGGTCGGACAAGCGCAGGTCGTGGGGATATTTGGTGGCTGCGCCACCAAATATCCCCACGACCTGCAAACTTTCCTAATTTTTTGTCATTCCGATCCGTCAACTGACGGAGAGGAATCTCCTCATACCATCATCGACATTCACAATAAAACTTAATCTTAGAATCCAACACCTACGCCCACACTAAAATAAGGTTCCCAATCTTTGTAGGGTGAGTTTTCATGGTTCAGCACATCGAACAAAACCTGAGCTGTAAACCAGGTGTTCCGGGAAATTGGCTGACTAAAACCACCTCCGAGGTACAGCATAGGTGCAGTTTTTCGGTTGTCCCCATCCGAGTACAGCCATTTATAACTCATCAACTGAAATTCGGCATGTCCATACAAACGCGGCGTAAAACGATACCGGCTAAAAACACTTGCTCCATAATTCGAACCACTGTAATCGTCGAAATCCTTGTAATTTATGTACTCGTAAGTTACCTGAACTCCCGTCGATAATTTTGGCGTGAGTTTGTAGGCCACCATTGGCTGAGCACCAACTACACTATAATCCCTGCTAAAGTTCATGGTTACGTAACCACCATAATAAATCTTACTTCTGTCGAGTTTGGTTTTTTGAACTTGGGCCACTTGCGTTGAATCATTTACCTGTCCATAACTTACCAGCGACAGTATAGAAATGATCAGAATTAATGTGAGTGATTTCATTCTCTAAATTGTTTATTTGTTAGGTATAACTTCAATTTGAAAGTTTTAATATACATAAAAATGCAGTGAGTACCATTAAAGCTGATGATTTAGGATGTAATTTTATTTTTTCAATCTATTTTTGAAAAATGAACATGGATAAATACCCATCGCGTTTACTGGAGAACGCCGTGAACGAATTTTCAAAACTACCAGGAATTGGACGAAAAAGTGCCTTGAGGCTGGTTTTGCACCTGCTGCGACAGGATCAGGAACAGGTTTCAGCTTTTGGAAACAGTTTGATTCAATTGCGAACTGAGATCAAACACTGCAAAATTTGCCACAATATTTCGGATACCGAAATTTGTAATATCTGTTCGAATACGTCACGAAATACCAGCGTAATTTGTGTGGTAGAAAACATCCGCGATGTTATGTCGATTGAAAATACGCAGCAATACAACGGACTCTACCATGTTCTGGGTGGCATTATTTCGCCGATGGACGGGATCGGACCATCCGACCTCGAAATCGGCTCGCTGATCGAACGTATTCAGGAAGGCGAGATCATCGAAGTTATTCTGGCACTTTCGACCACTATGGAAGGCGACACCACCAACTTTTACATCTACCGAAAATTGAAAGATTTTGAGGTAAAAATCTCGACACTGGCGCGTGGCGTTTCAATTGGCGACGAACTGGAGTATACCGATGAAATAACACTGGGGCGTTCGCTGGTAAACCGTGTACCCTATGAAAGTTCAACCGGAAAGTAAGATTTCACATCACATTTTTATGTTTTTTCCGTTATCCAAAAGTATTGCCTACATTTGAACTCTTAGCTTTTGCTGACCTATGGATCTATCGGTAATTATCGTCAATTACAACGTCAAACATTTTCTGGAGCAATGTCTGCATTCGGTGCAAAAAGCCGCTAAAAATGTGCAAACAGAAATATTTGTTGTCGACAATAATTCGGTTGACGGTTCCACGCAATTACTCCGCGATAAATTTCCCGATGTTACACTGATCGAGAATCACCAAAACGTGGGTTTCTCGAAAGCCAACAACCAGGCCATTAAACTTGCCAATGGGAAATATGTGTTGCTGCTCAATCCCGACACCGTGGTTGAGGAGGACACTTTCGAAAAGGTGATCACGTTTATGGATTTGCATCCTGATGCCGGTGGACTTGGAGTAAAGATGATTGATGGTCGGGGACGTTTTTTACCTGAGTCGAAACGCGGACTGCCAACTCCATGGGTAGCATTTTACAAAATGTTCGGCTTGTCTGCACTTTTCCCAAAATCGAAAGTTTTCGGGAAATACCACCTCTCCTATCTCGATGAAAACGAAACACACGAGGTTGACGTGCTGGCAGGCGCCTTTATGCTGATCAGAAAAACGACACTGGAAAAAGTCGGCCTGCTCGATGAAAGCTTTTTCATGTATGGTGAAGACATTGATCTCTCGTATCGTATTCAGAAAGCAGGCTTTAAAAATTACTATTCGCCCCGGACAACCATCATTCATTACAAGGGTGAAAGCACCAAAAAAGGATCGCTGAACTATGTAAAAGTATTTTACAATGCTATGGCCATCTTTGCACGCAAACACTTTAGCGCGCGCAAAGCAGGTATTTTCTCGCTCCTGATTCATTTGGCCATCTATTTCAGGGCTTTTTTATCCATCTGTAAGCGAATATTTGCAAAAATCCTGATCCCCGCGCTCGATGCACTGCTTATTTTCCTGGGCTTCTTTTTGATCACGCCGATCTGGGAAAACATGCGTTTTCACAGCCGGGAATATTACCCCGACGAATTCATGTATTTGATCGTTCCGGTGTACATTCTATTCTTCCTTACAGGGATTTTGTCGTCGGGAGGGTACCGCAAACCACTCAGTATTTATAAATTATTACGGGGAATTTTATGGGGCGTAATTTCGCTGCTGCTGGCCTATTCACTGGTCGATGAGCATTATCGTTTTTCGCGCGCTCTTATTCTACTTGGAACAGCGTGGTCAGGAATTTCACTAATGCTTTTAAGATTTTTTGGACACTGGTTAAAAATCCCCGGATTCAGGCTCGACCTTACCCGGGTAAAACGTATTGCCATTGTTGGTCATTCGCACGAAGCGAACCGTGTAAAACAGATCCTGGAGGAAACCCGTTTAAATTCGCAGCTGGCCGGTTTTATTGCGATTGATGAGGAAGATAGCGGAGAACAATACATTGGCCACATCGATCAACTCACCGAAATCATCAACATTAACCGGATTAACGAACTTATTTTTTGTGCCGAAAACATCAGTTCTGCCGAAATCATCCGTGCCATGCTCGACCTCACGCAACTGGATGTAGAGTATAAAATTGCACCTCCCGAAAGTATCAGCATTATTGGCAGCAATTCCATTCACACTGCCGGCGATCTTTATGTGGTGAATGTAAACGCCATTTCAAAATCTTCGAACCGAAGAAAGAAACGACTTTTCGATGTTGAGATCGCAATACTTCTTCTGTTACTTAGTCCGGTATTGGGCTGGTTCTTCAAGCAGAAAACCGTTTTTTTCGCCAACGTTTGGAAAGTACTGTTCGGTAGAAAATCCATAATCGGCTATTCCGGGATTGAAGGCACATTTGAAAGCCTGCCTGGACTTAAACCGGGAATCCTGCATCCTGCCGATCTTTTTCCGGAAATAACGCTTGATAATGAAAAAATTAAACGCTTGAATATGCTTTATGCCAAAGATTATCTTATATTGACTGATGCAGAGATCCTGCTAAAAGCATGGAAAAAGCTGGATAGAAAATGAATAAATACCTGACACACGGCAAAATCAGTCTCCGCCCCCTCGAGCCTGAGGATATCGACCTGCTGTACCAATGGGAAAACAGCATGGAGATTTGGGATGTGAGCAACACCAAAACGCCATTTTCGAAACACATTTTAGCCGAATACATTGCTGAATCGGCCAAAGATATTTATGCTACCAAACAACTGCGCCTGATCATTCAGAATGAACAAAACGAAGCTGTGGGAGCTATCGATCTTTTTGATTTCGAACCCTATCACCTCCGCGCCGGGGTTGGAATTCTGATTCATAAAACACAGGACCGCAGACACGGTTATGCCACCGACGCACTTGAAGCACTTTCAGGTTATGCTTTAGAAATTCTCGGGTTAAAACAACTGTATGCCGACATTGCTTCTGACAATACAGAAAGCATTCATCTTTTTAAAAAAACAGGGTATGAACTGATTGGCGTTAAAAAGAACTGGCTTAAAACGCTATACGGCTGGAAGGACGAAGAATTGTACCAGAAAATGTTGTGCTAAAACTCCGGAATCTCCCTTAAAAACGAATACGAATTAGTGGAATAATCGATTTCGCAGGCAAAATGCTGCATCCCGTTCGACACCACTACGCGCTCAACACGCAAAGCCATGTTGTAACGCACCACCTGATCGAAGGTTTCCTGCGTGATCTTAACACCGGGTGCTTTAAACTCAGCAATTAAATGCGGCTGCCCCTTTCGCGAATAAACAAGCAAATCGAAACGGCGTGGATTACTGTTCACCATTATTTGCTTTTCAACTGCCATCAAACTCTCCGGGAAATGCTTTTCCTGTTTCAGAAACTGAACAAAATTCTGACGCACCCATTCTTCCGGCGTCAATGCCACAAACTTTTTTCGAATGCTGTCAAAAATCAGTTGTTTCCCGTTCTCGGTTTTTATTCGAAAATCATATTCCGGCAAATTCAGTTTCTCCATTTATTAAACAGTAAGTTATTAACTCATTTTGGCTGACGACGCTGAAAAATGTACATTTGTGACTGTCTATCAACTTATGTTATTTCCAATTGTTCAAAGGTAAGATAATTCACTTTTATGAAGACAAAAAAAGAGATTGTTGAAAACTGGTTACCGCGCTATACCGGGAAAAAACTGGAGGATATAGGCTCTTATATTCTACTTACCAATTTCCAGGACTATGTGGAAAAGTTTGCCCGTAAATTTGAAGTTCCGGTAGAAGGAAGCGATAGAAATATGCCTAGTGCAACCGCTGAAGGAATTACCATCATCAACTTTGGCATGGGAAGTCCGAATGCAGCTACAATAATGGATTTGCTTAGTGCCATTCATCCGAAAAGTGTACTTTTTCTGGGCAAATGCGGCGGTTTAAAAAAGAAAAATCAACTGGGCGATCTTATCTTACCAATAGCCGCCATCCGACGCGAAGGAACTTCTGATGATTACCTTCCACCGGAAATACCGGCGCTGCCTGCATTTAGCTTGCAGCGAGCTGTTTCGCACATTCTGCGTAACTCGGGGCAAGATTACTGGACGGGGGTTGTAACCACCATTAACCGCCGGGTTTGGGAGTTCGATAACAATTTTAAAAAATACCTGAAGAAAACCCGTGCTATTGCCATCGATATGGAAACCGCTACTTTATTTACGGTAGGTTTTACCAATTCAATACCAACCGGAGCACTTTTACTGGTTTCCGATCAACCCATGATCTCATCGGGCGTGAAAACCTCGGCCAGCGACCAAAAGGTAACTTCAGAGTTTGTAGAAAAACACATTCAGGCTGGAATTGACGCTTTGATGGAAATAAAAAACAACGGACTTTCCGTAAAACACCTGAGATTTTAATATGGAGTATCTCACTATTCTTCAAAACCTCAAAAAGGGTATTTATCACCCCATTTATTTATTGCAAGGCGAAGAGCCCTATTACATCGATGTATTATCGGATTTCATTGAGGACCATGTGCTGACAGATGCCGAAAAGGGCTTCAATCAAACCGTGTTTTACGGTAAGGATTCCGATCCGATAAATATTGCTGAAAGCTCGATGCGTTTCCCGATGATGGCCAGCAAACAGGTGATTGTTGTAAAGGAAGCACAAAGTCTGAGCAAAATTGAATTGCTGGCTTCGTATGCCGAAAAACCACTGGAATCGACTATTCTGGTGCTGGCTTATAAGTACAAAACACTTGATGCACGAAGTAAACTGGTTAAAGCCATCAAAAAGAACGGCGTGGTTTTTACCTCGAAAAAGTTGTACGAAAACCAGGTGCCGGGTTGGATTGACACCTATCTGAAAGAACACAACTACAGCATCACACCACAGGCAGCGCAGTTACTCACAGCCTATCTGGGCAGTGAGTTAGGGAAAATAGCCAACGAACTGAATAAACTGGTGATTGCGGTAAAAGATACTAACCGGATTACCCCGGAGCATATTGAGCTTAATATTGGCGTGAGCAAGGATTTTAACCTGCTTGAGTTACAAAACGCACTGGGCGAAAAAAATGTATTGAAAGCTAACAAGATCATCAATTATTTTGGGTCGAATGCCACGCTTAATCCAATGCAGAAAACGGTTGCCGGTTTGTATTTCTATTTTTCAAAATTGTTTACCTATCATTTCTTAAAAGATAAATCGGAACGCAGTGTTGCTGCCGAATTAAGGGTTCACCCGTTTTTTGCCAAAGAATATGTGGCAGCAGCCAAACGCTACTCCCCCACCAAATTGTATGAAATAATGGGCATTTTGCGCGAGTACGATATGAAAAGCAAGGGCTTCAACTCCTCAACCATGGTAGACACAGCCGACCTGCAAAAAGAAATGATTTATAAAATTTTACATTGATGATAACCTGGTTTATTATAGGCATTACCGTACTGATTTCGTACCTGGGATTTCAGAATCACGAGCTGGCATCGAAATTACAGTTCAATGCTGCACAAATTATTCACCGGAAGGAGTATTACCGGCTGGTTTCGCATGCCTTTATTCATGCGGGCTGGGCACATCTGGGTGTTAACATGCTGGTACTTTATTTCTTCGGCCGCAACATTGAACAATACTTTGGGTATTATTTCGGGCGAAGTGCCACTGCTTATTTTGTGTTGTTGTATTTTGGCGGTATATTGGCTTCGAACCTCTGGAGCCTGATAAAAAACAGAAATAATTATTACTACAATGCAGTTGGTGCTTCGGGTGCTGTGTCGGCCGTTTTGTTTGCCACCATCTTTTTCAATCCATGGGAACCACTTTATCTTTTTGCAGTGCTGCCCATTCCGGGAATTTTGTTTGCAGCCGGCTACCTTTTTTATTCCTACCAAATGAGTAAAAAGCAAAAGGATAATGTGGCACACGACGCGCATTTCCTGGGAGCTGTTTTTGGGTTTATTTTTCCCATACTTTTAAAACCATCGTTGTTCGATCGTTTTATCGACCAGTTGTTTTCGTTTCTGTAAACCATGCAATTCCTGATCGTTAACGGAAATATCATTGCAAAGGAAGAAGCCAATTTGAGTGGCTTTCTCTGGAATGACCCGATTCTAGTTTCTCAAAAGGTATGGTTTGGATTTGGAGGTATCCCTCTTTTAAAAGAGAATGTTGCAAATTTAAAAGAACAACTAAATTCTCTCGGGGCAGATTTACCTCCTTTATTTACCAATTTTCGCGAGCTGTTTCGCTTGTGCAAACGCCTGCTTAATAAGAACAAATATTACCGTTCAGGCCACTTACTATTTCAGTTTTCAATTTCAGCCCAAGAGGTCAATTTTCTGGTTACTGCGGAAAACTACACCGGATTTAATTTCCCGCTCAACGAACAAGGCTTGCTCGTAAATATTTCCTCAGCGAGAAAGGGAAGCAAACAATCATTTAACAACTTAAGCAGTCAAAACCAGCTTTTTTGGAATGCTGCAAAAACTACCTTAGCGGAAACGCCGTTTCAAAATTCCATTATTTGTGATGAGCAAGGATTTGTTATCGAATCCATAGCCGCTAACGTCTATTTTATCAAGAACGGTGTTTTGATTACTCCCTCACTTGAATCGGGTTGTTACAACGATGTGATGAGAAAAATAGTTTTAGAGCAGGCCGCTGAAATGCAATTAAAAATTCTGGAGCCGACCGAGATAAAAACCGAACTTTTATTTGACATGGATGAGGCCTTCCTGGTTAGCGAAGCCAGAGGTTTTGAATGGATCCTTGGAATTGAGAATAAACGTTTTGTACGCTCCTTTTCCCGCGCAATCTTCGACAATATAAACGAGTTTTTGGAGTTAAAAGTCAATCAATCCCGCTAACATCCTTATGTTCAAACCTATAGGATCAAGTCACTTAATTTGTATAAGTTCTTTATCAAGCAGACTCTATTTTGTCGAATCATTTAGTCCTGAATACCTCGTATTTAACAATGTTAAATACCATTTATCAACACCTCAACGATCTGAATTATAAAATAATACATTTTTGTTATCAACACATTTATAAACAATTTAACATTGCATTTTTTATTGTCTATAAAACTGTTATTCAAATTTTTAGAGCGAAATAACTTACAGAAAAGCAGAACTAATTTCACCTGTTTTGATTAGATAAACACTTTCCATCTATACATAATATTTGAGATTGTCAGTTTCATTATTTACATTTGATTACGCTTTTTAAGATGATAATAATGAACTTTAAAACCAATTATTTTATTTAATCATGTAATATTTTATTTTTTTAGGCAGGGTGTTGCATTTCCTGATTGTTTGTTTTGCAAACAGCGAAACTGAATGTGATATTACAGGTCTTCCTGTTAATACCAATGCAATTAATATTCAAGATATTACGCACACACCTTCGAACAATTGCACAGGCAATAAATTCAAAATTCATCCCCATCACGGGCTGAAAGAAGTATGTACAAATACTTCCTGACATTGAAACACGGGTACTATAAAACGGGTCGCTCAACACATTCAATTTGCAAAAGTTGAATTGTGATTTAGTGATAAGGGATAGGTATGTTGCAACAAGCTAGAACAACATATTTATAATTATATAATATAGAAAGATTGCTTTTTTATGTCGGTTTCTCTTCCGACAGTATTTTGAAAATAGAACCATTAAATGAAGTACTAAACATTAAATCAAAAAAAGGAGGAATTTTATGAAGAAGAAAAGATTTTGCCTATTCGCATTATTTCTGCTTTGTATGAGCTTTACCAGCTTATATGCGCAGGAATCAACCAATGTGGCAGGAGGCACCGCTACCGGAACCGGAGGTACCCTAAGCTACTCGGTTGGTCAAATCCTGTATGCGTTTCAATCGGATACTACGTATTCGGTGGCGCAGGGAGTTCAACAACCATTCGAAATTCAGGTTGTTACCGGTGTTGAATACCCGGAGATTCAATTGGGAATTGTAGCCTACCCAAATCCTACTACCGATTATTTGACTTTAAAAACCGACAATGTCGATTACACCAATCTGTATTACAGGGTGTTCGACATGAAAGGACAGTTGCTGGAAGAAAAGCAGGTGGATCAACATGAAGTAAAGATTTCCATGCAGCACCTGGTTGCTGCAACCTACTTTGTGCAAATTTCAAATAATCAGCAAACCCTCAAGAATTTCAAAATCATTAAAAATTAAACTCATGAAAAAAACAGTACTAATAATCTCAGCCCTATTGCTAATAATTACAAGTTGGGCACAGAGTCCGGAGAAATTAAGTTACCAGGCCATTATACGTAATGACGCTGGCCAATTAGTTGCCAATCAGGAAGTAGGCATGCAAATCAGCATCCTTGAAGGATCGATTTACGGTGCCTCTATTTATGTTGAAACTCAAACAGCAACAACTAATTCAAATGGTTTGGTGAGTATCCAAATTGGTTCAGAAGATGCAAACGTTATGAATGGTGTATTCTCTGATATCGATTGGTCGAAAGGAACCTATATTATTAAAACTCAAACCGATCCAACCGGTGGAACCAACTACACGATTACGGGCACAAGCCAGCTGTTAAGTGTTCCTTATGCTCTTTATGCTAAAACTGCTGAAACTGTAACCGGTGGCATAAGCGAAGCTGATCCTTTGTATGCTGAAAGCGAAGCTGCAAAAATTACTGCATCCGACATCACCAATCTGGGTAATCTTTCAGGTGTTAACACAGGTGATCAGGACCTTAGTAATTTAGCTACCAAATCAGCAGTTATTGATACTGCTGCTGCAATTCGCGCTACGCTGAATTCACTTTCAGTAACTTCAGGAGACGAAACCGATCCGGTGTTTGCTGCAAGTGAAGCGGTAAATATTACAACAACCGACATCACCAACCTGAGTAATCTGTCGGGAGTAAATACCGGCGATCAGGATCTGAGTCAGCTGGCTACAATTGCTGCCCTGCAAGACAGTGTTGCCGCAGTGCGTACTACTTTAAGCGGAATTTCCGGATCATCACCGACTGAAAGCGACCCGGTATTCACTGCCAGCGAGGCCGCAAATATTACAGCCGCCCACATAAGCAAGCTAGGCAACCTTTCGGGAATAAACACCGGAGATCAGGACCTTTCATCTTACGCTAAAAAGGCTGATGTTTTGTCTTTGAATAATTCATCGGCATTCACTCCTGATAACGACTACGAACCAGCAACAAAAAAATATGTTGACGACCAGGTAGCAAGTACTTCTTACGTCATAGGCGATTTTGCTTTTGGCGGCATTGTGTTTTGGGTTGACGATAGCGGCCAACACGGTTTGGTTTGTGCTAAAGAAGACCAAAGTGCAGCCGTACGCTGGGATGGAGGCACCAATGGGAATACACGTGCAATGGGCGACGGAGCTTTTGCCGGTGCCGGAAATACATTTATTATCATCGCTGCTACTGCTGCAATCGGCGATGACGGTGCTACCTATGCTGCACGCGTAAGCAACGAACTACAGATTACAGAAGGCTCATCGACTTACGGCAACTGGTACTTGCCATCGGCACATGAACTTTCGCTGATGTATGCAAGTAAAGACCAGATTAATACAACAGCGACAGCAAATAGCGGAAGCGCCTTTGCTGCTGATAGCTACTGGAGTTCTACCGAAGTAACTTTTAGCGCAGCAAAAGCGCTTGATTTCACTTCAGGATCTGAAACATCTCAAAGCAAATCGAATACACATGGTGTGCGTGCAATAAGAGCTTTTTAAATTCTGATAATCTTTTTTAATAATCACCATGTGCTGAAGCAGTCCGGGAAACCGGGCTGCTTTTTTTTTACCGAAATCGATCGTTTCCAGCTAAACGTGAATGCAAGCTGAATCTAGTCCGGAAAATTTTCAGTGCCAGGTTCAATAGATCACACAAAAACACTATCTTTCTCAACTTCATTAAGTTGTATGAGTAAGACCAGCGAAAAATGGATCGTCATTCTAAATCCCCATGCCGGCGGCAGTAAAGGCCGCAGAGATCAAGAAGAAATCGAAAAAAGCCTGAAAAAAGAGGGATTCACATACGAGTTACTTATTTCCGAATATCCCAAACATGCCATTCAACTGGCACAAGATGCGGTTGAACAAGGTGACACACAAATTATTATTGCCGGAGGCGACGGCACACTCAACGAAGTATTGAACGGGATCTTCCGGAGCAATGCAAGCCATAAAAACGAGGTAGTAACAGGCGTCATTCCGGTTGGTACCGGGAACGACTGGATACGAACATTTGGAATTCCAAATAACTATAACGGAGCAGTCAAAAAAATCGTTGAACGAAAAGTTTTTCGTCAGGATATCGGGAAAATTACATACACGCAAAATGGAGCAGAATCCACCCGTTATTTTTTGAATATGGCAGGCTTTGGTTTTGACGCACTTGCTGCACAAAAAGCCAATCATCTAAAAGACAAAGGGCACACCGGCCTGTGGATTTACCTGGTGAGTGTCTTCAGGGCTTACCTTGAATACCAAACAGAGAAGGCGCGAATATCGATCGATAACAATGAGCTTGAAGATTATATTTTCTCTGCCAGCCTCGGAATAGGGAAATACAATGGCGCCGGAATGATGCAGGCACCCGGAGCTATCCCTAACAACGGACTGTTCGAAGTTACCATCATTAAAAAAATTGGATTGGCAGGCATTCTTCGCAACCTGATCGGGCTGTACAATGGAAACTATGTAAAAGATCGGCGTGTGTCGTGTTACCAGGCTAAAAAAGTTACCATCTGGTCGCAAAAGCCACTGGCCGGCGAAGTGGATGGAGAATCACTTGGCAAAAGTCAGTTTCAAATTGAGATTCTTCCTCAGCAACTTCCGATAATTGTTGGCGAGATGGAGTAAATATTTCATTCAGATTGCCCGTACAAACAGCCATTTCAAACTAAAAACAAAAAATTTTCATCCGCCATGTAATGCTTTTCACAGGCCTGCGTCTTACCTTTGAAATGAAGCAAAAAACAAAGCATGGTTGCCCGAGACTTTAAAACAAGTGTACTACCGCTTAGCCGAAAGCTGCTGCGTTTTGCCACTCACTTTCTGAAAGACGAGGAGCAGGCGCGCGACGTAGTTCAGGATGTATTCCTGAAACTCTGGCAAAAGCGCGATACACTGGGCGAAATAGAAAACATAGAGGCGTTTACCATGCGCATGACACGCAACCGCTGCCTCGATGTACTGCGAGCCAACAAAGTGGTTGCCATTGACGAAGAAACCGACCGGAAGCTAAAAGCTCAGACGGTGGACGTTCATTCAAAAGTTGAATTAAGTGAAACGGCAGGTCAGATACGAAACCTGATTTTGAAATTGCCCGATCTGCAACGAACAATTATGCAGCTGCGCGATATCGAACAACTTTCGTACGACGAAATTGCCGAGGTAACTAATTTACAGATCAATGCGATCAGGGTAAACCTGTCGAGAGCACGAAAAAAAGTGCGTGATGAATTTTTAAAATTGAGAGAAAATGAAGACCGAAGAAGTAAAACAATTACTGCAACGCTATTTTAACGGAGAAAGTTCCGAGGCAGAGGAGCGACAACTGGAAGCCTACTTCCAATCGGGAGAAATAGCTGAAGAGGTAGCACAATATGCAGAGTTTTTTGGAGGAATTTCCGAACTGGCCGGTATCGCCGATGATCCGACCATTGAGGAAGATGTGATGGATTACATTCTTGAAAACGAACACCGCGAAAAAACGCATTACCGTTCGATGTGGAAGATTGTAACGGGCATCGCGGCTTCGGTTATCATTGTACTTGGGGGCTTCCTCTTTTACCAGGAACAGCAAAGATCGTATAACGACACCTTTGAAGATCCGGAACAGGCTTATGCCTATGCCAAAGAAACCCTGGAATTCGTTTCCGGCAGATACAACAAAGGACTTGCAGAATTAAGCAATTTCGACAAGCTGAGGGTAGCCAAAGACCCCATCCAAAAAGGAACTGCTCCGGTTACCGAATTCTACGAAGGAATCGAACGACTTGAAGACCAACAACAAACCAATTAAAATAAAATACCAACTGAAAAGCAGGCCAAAGTTTTGGTGAGCATGCAACAAGAAACAGGCAACCTGCAATTCGGAGACAAAACAAGTGTAACAAAAATTAAAAAATAAAACGTCATGAAGAAACTAATAATCATTTTAGCGATTTTGCTGCCCATGGCAGTGTTCGCACAGAAAGACCCGGTTGACAAACTGTTTGAAAAATACGCCAACCAAAAGGGATTTACAACCGTGAATATTTCGGGCAAACTGCTTGGTTTTGCCGCCGGAATTGAAACCGGAGATAAAGCAACACAGGAGATGCTTTCGAGTTTGAACGGCATTCGCGTGCTTACCGTAGACAACGATGAACTGAACAAATCGATTGATTTTTACAAGGAGCTGGAAGCTGACGGCTTTTTCAAAAACAACGATTTTGAAGTACTGATGGAAGTAACTGAGGACGATGAAGTGGTTCGTTTCCTGGCAAAAGATGCAGGCAACGGAAAACTATCCGACTTACTGCTGGTGGTTGGTGGCGACGATAACGCCCTGATCAGCATTCGGGGGATGATTGATCCGCAACAGATCGGAAAAATCACCAAAGCTCTCGACATTGAAGTAGGTGACCTGGAATAAGCCGGTCACCGATCAGGATATATCAATTCAACTTAACGAATCCGGGCTGAGTCCCGGATTTTTTTTGTCTGCATTTACTTCATCTGCAAATTTTTGTACATTTAGTTTTTAAATTATGTAAATGGAAAAAAATTCATTGTTTCGAAAGTGGTCAATTCAACCCGGTGAAGCGGAACTGATTCCCTGTAATACCTTTGTTTTGGGTGTAAGACGGGAGAAAGAGGGTTGGTTTATTAAGGTGTTCGACGATGTTTCCAATCCTGAAGAAGTGAATAAGGATGACATCCGTGAGGGAGAATACTACCATTCCGGAAAGTCGAACAGCCTGATCATAGCTCCTGCCCTTCAATATAAACCACTGGTATTCAAAGGCAATAAAATGGTGATTGCTCCGCATCAGCGCATGACCTTTTTTGTGCGTATTCCTCTGGTTTTACAGCTTTACTTTTCAAAAATTCAGGAAGATAACCTCTTAAAGGAAATTCCTTCGCGCAGGCTTTCCGACACCTGGTTTGGTGAGCCGGACAATGGCGTGGCTGCTTTTTCACTGGGCAACGAATATCATCTGAATTTCGACAGTAAAGATTTCAACGAACTGGAAGCTGTTTGTCCGGTTACCATTTTCAATAACTGGGACCAGCAACTTGAAGTACAACGCCTGATCATAAAAGCGGATAACATGTCGCTGTTCAGAAACGATCTTAAACTTGTAACCAGTGTTGTTAAACTGGAATACAGAGGACAGGACAACATTAGTTCGGTCAGTTACGGAACTTCGAAACAATATCATGGCGATAATCCCAATGTACTGGCCAAAGCCCGAAACGATGATACCAAAAGCCTGTTAAAAGCGAATTTTCATTTTATTAGAAACATTTATAATCGTACTGAATAATGGAATTTGACTGGTCGAAATATTTTAATGCCGAAAACCTGGAACGTTTGATAATAGCGGTGATCATTATTGTAGTCGGACTAATCCTGATTCACGGCGTATCTTACTTAGTAAAGAGGCTACTACCTAAAACATTGTCGAAGCAACGGCAAATGATCATAAGCAGGGCCATAAACTATACCGGGTATTTGGCTCTGGCAGCGGTTATCATTGCCGAACTGAAAATTCCGGTTGCGCCACTTTTTGGAACTGCCGGGGTAATCGGCTTAGTAGTGGGTGTAGCTTCTCAAACAAGTATCGGGAACATTGTAAGCGGCTTTTTCCTGGTTTCTGAAAAATCGTTTGAGATTGGCGATGTAATTAGAGTTGGCGATAAATCGGGCGTTGTATACAGCATCGACCTGCTCTCCATCAAAATTAAAACCTTCGATAATTTATTGTTGCGCATTCCAAATCAAACCATTATTAGCACCGAGTTGACGAATGTTACGAAGTTTCCGATCCGCCGTCTCGATTTTAATGTGAGCGTTGCCTACAAAGAAGATCTGAAAAAAGTAAAAGAATTGCTTGAGAGAGTGACGAAACAAAATCCACTTTGCCTCGACGAACCCGAACCTTTGATCGTATTTAAAGAGTTTGGTTCAAGTAGTATCGATATTTTATTGGGAGTTTGGTTCGAAAAAACCAATTACCTGGCAGTAAAAAATTCCATCTTCCTGGATATTAAATCCACCTTCGATGCAGAAGGAATCGAGATTCCATTCCCACACGTAACGGTATACACCGGCGAGGTTACCAAACCATTTCCAATTATTCAGAAAGAAGAAAAGGCGTAATTTATTACACAAAATACCAAGAAGAATTCACAAAGATCCACAAAGTTTTCTATACCAAAAAAGCGTCGTACCAAATCTGATACGACGCTTTTTTCATATACTCAATACTCAGTACTCACCACTGAATACTCTTATCAATTACATCAATCCTCTGCCTTTCAACAGTGGCTCAATTCCCGGTTCTTTTCCACGGAACTGCAGGTACAGGTTCATCGGATCGTCTGATCCACCTTTCGACAACACATTCTCGCGGAACGAAGCAGCAGTTGCCTGGTCAAACAAACCGTTTTCTTTAAACGCCTGAAATGCGTCCTTATCCAATACTTCGGCCCACAAATAAGCGTAGTAACCTGATGAATAACCTCCCGAGAAGATATGTGAGAAGTAGGTACTGCGGTAACGTGGCGCAATTTGCGGAATCAATCCGTATTTATCCATCGACGCTTTTTCAAAAGCCGCAACATCCATATTCGGATCCACTTCATTTAAGGTGTGGAAATCCATGTCCAGCAAACCAGCTGCCAGGAATTCAATAGTAGTAAAACCCTGGTTAAAATGCGCTGCATTGTTGATTTTCTTAACCAGTTCATCAGGAATTACTTCACCTGTTTTATAATGCTTTGCATACAATGCAAGCATTTCAGGTTCAAAAGCCCAGTTTTCCATAATTTGCGATGGAAGCTCAACAAAGTCGCGTGAAACCGAAGTTCCCGACAAGGTTCTGGTTTCGCAATCAGAAAGCAGGCCGTGCAAGCCATGACCAAACTCATGGAACATGGTTGTTACCTGATCCAAACTCAGCAACGAAGGCATGTCTTCTGTCGGAGCCGGGAAGTTACACACGTTGGTGATTACCGGAAGTACATTTTCGCCGTCCTTCATTTCCTGTTTGCGGAAAGAGCTCATCCATGCACCACCACGTTTGCTTGGGCGTGCAAAATAATCGGTGTAAAAAATACCAATTGGTTTACCATCGGCTTCTTTCACTTCAAACACTTTTCCGTCTTTGTGGTATTTTGGCAAATCGGTTCTTTCTGTGAATGTGATTCCCCAAAGCTTGTTAGCCAGGGTAAAAATTCCTTTCTGTACGTTGTCAACCTGGAAATAGGGTTTTACATCTTCTTCGCTCAATGCATATTTATCCTGGCGAACTTTCTCGGCATAATACCACCAATCCCAGCCTTCAATTTTAATATTGGCGCCTTCTTTGTCGGCAATAGCCTGCATATCAACCACCTCTTGTTTAGCTACCGGCAAAGCCTTTTCCCAAACCTGAGTTAAAATATCGTACACATTTTCAGGATTCTGAGCCATATTCTCTACCAGAATATATTCTGCATGGTTGTTGTAACCAAACAGTTTTGCACGCTCGCTGCGCAATTCAACAATTCGGGCTACAATTTTATTGTTGTCGTATTCATTGCCATTATCGCCTTTCAGGATGTAACCTTTGTACAACTTCTCACGCAAGGCCCGGTTTGGCGAATAAGTAAGGAAAGGATACAAACTCGGGCGGCTAATGGTAAAAATCCATTTGCCTTCTTGTCCTTCTTCTTTTGCAGTGGCAGCAGCAGCCGAAACAGAAGATGCCGGCAAACCTTCTAAATCAGCTTCATCTTCAATAACCAGTTTGAAAGCATTGTTATCTTTCAAAACGTTTTCGCCAAATTGTACCGACAGCGTTGCCAATTCACCGTTGATCTCGCGCATACGAGCTTTTTTATCTGCTGGAAGTTCCGCACCACCTCGTACAAACGACTTGTATTTTTTCTCCAGAAAACGTGCTTCCTCAGTAGTCAGATCAAGGTTTTCACGCTGCTCGTAAACCGCTTTCACTTTTTTGAATAAACCTTCATTCAGGTTAATATCGTCGTAGTGTGCCGATAATAGCGGTTCGATATCTTTTTCAATGGTCTGAATACTATCGTTGGTATGTGCACCACTTAAGTTGCTAAACACATTATTTACACGATTTAAAAACGATCCGGATTTATCCAGGGCAACCATTGTGTTTTCAAAAGTTGGCTCTTCCGGGTTATTTACAATTGCATCAATTTCTTCCTTGTGCAAACGCATTCCCTCTGCAAAAGCAGGGCGGAAATCTTCATTCTTTATTTCATCGAAAGGTGGCACACCAAAAGGCGTATTCCACTCCTTAAAAAACGGATTATTCATATCAATTTTACTTTCATTTTTTTGCGACTGGCACGAGGTAAACGCCAGTGCAGCAACAATAATTAAAAACAGCAGTTTTTTCATTTCTAAAAGATTATGATTTACAATTTTGCCGCGCAAGATAAACATTTCTGCCTTTGTTTTATATGACAGACTGCAAGGTTTGAAGTTGAAAAAATCCGCTAAAGCACCTGTTTGCTAAAGTTTTGGTCATAATTCTAAAGGAAGCCTTTTACGGTTCGGTTGGTCAGATAAAAATCCTTACTTTTGTCGCATTCAAAAAAAGACAGAAAATTCGATTAAAATGAAGATAGCTTATTCCTGGTTAAAAGAATATATCCAATTGAACAAGTCTCCGGAAGAAATTTGTGATATTCTAACGCAAACCGGCCTCGAAGTTGGTGGTCTGGAAGAAGTAGAAACAATAAAAGGTGGCCTGGAAGGACTGGTTATTGGCGAGGTTATGACCTGCAAGGAACATCCAAACTCCGATCACCTGAGCATAACCACCGTGAATGTTGGAACCGATGAAGCTTTACCCATTGTTTGCGGTGCGCCAAATGTGGCGGCCGGGCAAAAAGTAGTTGTTGCTACTGTGGGAACAACACTTTACGACGGAGACCAGGAATTTACGATCAAAAAATCGAAGATCAGGGGCGAAGTGTCCATGGGAATGATCTGTGCCGAAGATGAAATTGGGATTGGTACCGATCATGATGGCATCATGGTGTTGGATGAAAATGCAAAAGTGGGTACCCCTGCCAAAGATTACTTTCGTATTGAATCGGACTGGGTGATCGAGATCGATCTGACTCCAAACCGGATCGACGGAGCTTCCGTAATCGGTGTTGCCCGCGATTTGGCTGCCTTTTTAAGTAAAGCGGAAAAGACAAGCTATTCAAAACCTTCGATTGACGCCTTTATGGTTGACAATCAAGACCTTGAAATTCCTGTAGAAGTAGGAACGCCCGAAGCGTGCCCGCGTTATGCCGGTGTGACCATTTCAGGAGTTGAAATAAAAGAATCGCCGGAGTGGTTGCAAAACCGCCTGAAAATGATTGGCCACTCGCCCATCAACAATGTGGTAGACATTACCAATTATGTGCTTTTCGAAACCGGTCAGCCGCTGCACGCTTTTGATGCTGACGAAATCGCAGGAAACAAGGTAGTTGTTAAAACACTGAACGCCGGCACAAAATTCACCACTTTGGATGAAGTTGAACGTGAATTGCACCAGGACGACCTGATGATCTGCAACACCGAAGAAGCCATGTGTATTGGTGGTGTTTTTGGTGGCATCAAATCGGGCGTAAAAGAATCGACAAAAAATATTTTCCTTGAAAGTGCCTGCTTCGATCCGGTTTATATACGAAAAACGGCTCGTCGCCACGGACTGAATACCGATGCGTCGTTCCGTTTCGAACGTGGAGTTGATCCAAACAACACAATTTATGCGCTGAAACGTGCTGCCATGCTGATCAAGGAAATTGCAGGTGGAAACATCTCTTCTGAAATCGTGGATATTTATCCCGAACCGATCGAAGATTTCAAGGTTGAAGTAAGTTACGCCAACATCGCCCGGCTGATCGGAAAAGATCTGGGTGCTGAGTTGATCAAAAACATTCTTACTTCACTCGAAATAAAAATCGATGCTGAAACTGAAACAGGACTTTCGCTCAGCGTTCCTCCTTACCGTGTTGATGTAAAACGCGAGGCCGATGTTATAGAGGAAATCCTCCGAATTTACGGTTACAACAATGTTGAAATACCAACCCAGGTAAACGCATCGCTGCAAACTGCAGAAAAACCAAGCCCTGACGGCGTAAAAAATCTGGTTGCCGAAATGCTGACAGCCCAGGGTTTTAATGAAATCTGGTCGAACTCGTTAACCAAAGCATCGTATTACGAGAACTTAAAGGATTTCAAAGCCGAACAAACCGTGATTATTTTGAATCCGCTAAGTGCCGATTTGAACGGTATGCGCCAGACACTGCTGTTTGGAGGTTTGGAATCGATTGCCTACAACGCTAACCGTCAAAGTAAAAATCTTAAATTCTATGAGTTTGGGAATTGCTATTTCTATAAAGGCACGCAGTTGAAAGACCAGCCTGCCAATAATTACTGGGAAGAAAATCATCTTGGATTATTCGTTACCGGCAATAAGGAACAGGAAAACTGGACAACCAAAGAAGAAAGCGCATCATTTTTTGGATTGAAAAGCTATGCCGAAAAGATTTTGAAACGTCTTGGACTCTTGAATCAGAACACACAGGTTGCTGCTTCGGAAAGCGAATTGTTCTCCGACGGTTTAAGCTATACTTACAACAACAAGGTGGTTTTGGAATTGGGTATCGTCGCAGGCAGCTTCCTGAAAAAATTCGATATCGATTCTCCGGTTTACTATGCCGATTTCAATTGGGACAATGTTTTCCATGCTCATAAAAAACACAAGGTGCTGTTTGACGAGTTACCGAAGTTTCCGGCTGTTCGCAGAGACCTTGCCTTGTTAATCGAAAAGAGCATTACATTCAACCAAATAAAACAACTGGCATTTAAATCAGAACGTCAGCTCCTGCGCGAAGTTGATTTGTTTGATGTTTACGAGGGCAAAGGTGTACCGGAAGGTAAAAAATCGTACGCGGTAAGTTTTATTCTTCGCGACGACAACAAAACGCTGAACGACAAACAAATCGATAAAACTATGCAACGTCTTATTGCTGCTTTTGGTCGCGATTTGGCTGCAGAGTTGCGCTAAACAAAAAAGGAAACTATCTTTGTTTAAACAGAATGAACAGAGATTTAACCATAAAGAATACGATTAGGAAACTGAACAGGCTTCCGGATGAGAAACTTCCGGAAGTAGAAGATTTTGTGGATTTTCTGTTGCAAAAAATTGACGATGCCCTTTTAACAGAAGGGATACAACAATTAACTTCCGAATCAAAAGTTTTCGATTATTTGCAGAATGAGGAAGATTTGTATACCGTTAATGATCTGAAAGAAAGATACAAATAACTAATCTTTTCAATAATTCTTTCTTCCAAAACTAGCTGGACATGCAAAAAGGTGACATTGTACTAATTCCTTTTCCATTCACAGATTTATCAGGGAGGAAACTTAGACCGGCACTGGTACTGTGCAGTTCGGTAAAAGATGTTACTGTATGTTTCATCACAACACAATTTCAATGGGAAGAAGAATTTGACATCGAAATTACACCTTCAGCAGAAAATGGAATTAAAAAGTCTTCCTTAATTCGAGTTAGCAAATTAGCCACAATTGACAGTGATCTTGTTATTGGCGAATTAGGAAGGATTGAAGATCACTATATCAGTCGTTTGAACCGAAACCTCATCCAAATTTTTCAGTTAGATTAAAAGATGCAGAACCACACAAAAGGTATCATTTACGTAGGCATTACAGCCTTTTTGTGGGGGTTTCTGGGGATTGCCTTAAAAGTAGCTGTTCGCGAAGTTGATCCGGTAACCGTAGTTTGGTTCAGGTTTTTAATTGCTTTCGTTGGACTTTCCGGATGGCTGGCAATAAAAAATCCTTCTTCATTTAAAATAATTACCAGACCGCCGCTTCTGTTGATTTTGGCGGCCCTGGCTCTTTCGTGGAATTATATGGGTTACATGTTGGGAGTGCACTACACCACACCCAGCAATGCCAACCTGATAATTCAGAGTGGCCCGCTGCTACTGGCGACAGCAGGATTTGTATTGTTTAAAGAACCGCTTCATAAAAAACAGATCATCGGCTTTGCTATTGCCATTGTTGGATTCGTTTTCTTTTACCGCGATCAGTTAGCTGCATTTTTTGAAGCAAAAGGAAGTTACAATACAGGCATCCTCTTCACGTTTTCAAGCGCCGCAGCCTGGGCTACTTATGCCATTCTTCAAAAGAAACTGGTAGTAAAACACCCTGTAAACAGTTTGAATCTCGTGTTATTCGGGTTGCCTGCCATTCTTTACATTCCGTTTCTAAACCTGACTCCGCTGCTTCATCTGCACTGGACCTGGTGGGTACTCCTCTTTTTTCTGGGGATGAATACCCTGGTAGCCTACACTTTTTTGGCAAAAGCATTACAATATATTGAAGCCAATAAAGTCAGCATTATTCTTATAATGAATCCGATGATCACCTTCGTTACTATGGGAATCCTCACAAAAATGGATGTGTCGTGGGTGCAGCACGAACGTTTTACTCCAGTTACAATATTTGGAGCACTGATTCTTTTAACCGGTGCAATTTTGGTAGTCAAACAACCCAAAAAATCAAGTAAATAGAATCCTGTAAAAATTCATTCTTTTTTACTTCGGTCAGGCTTAAACTCTGAACCTGTTTAATTGTTTATCTTCACAGAAAACTAAATCCTATGATTTTAAGAAGACTTTTCATCTTTACATTTTCCTTTCTCGTACTAATTTCCTGTTCTTCCGATCTTCCTGAAATTACAACAGTTACGGGAGGAATCCCGCTTAAAAAAATGGGAAAGACACTGGTGCATGAACACCTCCTTGTAGATTTTATCGGAGCCGACAGTACCGGTTATCATCGCTGGAATAAAGATGAAGTAATTGAAAAAGTACTACCCTATCTTATCGAAATAAAAAAACTGAATTATAAAACCCTGGTGGATTGCACTCCGGCATATCTTGGGCGGGATGTTGAGTTATTAAAAACACTTTCCGAGAAATCGGGAGTTCAGATTATAACCAATACCGGATACTATTCAGCCTACAACGGAAAGTTTTTGCCGCAACATGCATTCACTGAAACAGCTCAGGAAATAGCCGCCCGCTGGATCGATGAAGCCAAAAACGGAATTGAAGGGACCAGTGTTTATCCGGGTTTTATAAAAATTTCGGTTGAACGTGCGCCACTTCAGGACATTAACCGAAAAATCGTTGAAGCTGCCTGCATAACGCATCTTGAAACCGGACTGACCATTATGTCGCACACCGGACCTGCGGAACCGGCCTTCGAGCAACTGGAAATACTTCAGCAATATGGAATAGATCCATCTGCATTTATCTGGACACACGCCAGTGACGAAAGGGACATTAACCAACTTTTGAAAGCCGCAAAAATGGGAGCTTTTATTTCGTGGGATAAATTCAAACCCGAAGATGCTGAGCGCTACGTTGAGTTCTTCCTTTTTATGAAAAAACATGCTGTTCTGCATACCTTGCTGTTCTCGCACGATGCAGGCTGGTATAAACCGGGAGAACCGGACGGTGGGGACTTCAGGGGATTTACCGATATTGAAAATTATCTGATACCAGCACTGGAGAATGCCGGCGTTGCCCAGTACGATATTTTCCAGGTCTTCTTTAAAAATCCTGTGGAAGCCTTCAGAATAAAAAAACGCTTAATTAACGAAGAGGAATAAACTTCCCGGAACAGAGCATTACACTCCACGAAACGCCCAAAATATTCTGCTTTTACGAAATGTAACTAAATCTTTCTTTTTCGTATAAACTAGAGACTGTAAACAAATTTTACCAAAAACTGCCTTTATCTCCTGTCTGTATATTTTAGGTTGAAACCGTACTTTGAAAACGATATCCCAGACTATACTTCCTGCTAATACGCTGATTTATTATTAATTAATCAAAAATGAAGTAAAACAGATGAAAACCGCAATTGTTACCGGAGCAACCGGATTTATCGGCTCCCGATTGGCGCTCAAATTACTTAAACAAGGTTGGATTGTCCACGTGCTGGGACGCTCAAAAAACAGTACATCATTCGAAACAAGGATTTTTCATGCGATTGACGATATCACCGGCGTTCCTGAAAACAGAGCTTTGTTTAAAAATCTGTTTTGTCACGATGTAGATATTTGCAACCCGAGGCTGGAAATGCAAAACCTTATCCACAGTCATCATTTCGATTCTGAAACTTTACTGTTTCATGTTGCAGGAGATACACGTTTTAATCCTCCCAGTCCTGAAATGCAACACAACATTAATGTTTCGGGCCCCTTAAATATCATCAAAGCTTTTCATAACCATTTATCGAAAGTGGTGCACGTAAGCACAGCATATGTTGCAGGAAAAAGAAAAGGTAAAATTTTGGAAGGCGAATTGGATGAAGGCCAGGAACACCGTAATAATTATGAGAAAAGTAAACTAAGCGCCGAAGTTGAAGTAACCAAATTGTGTGAACAACTTCAACTGCCTCTTTGCATAACCCGTCCTTCAATTATCATCAATGACTCGGTAACCGGCCGCTCGCCAACGCTTACACATTTTAATGCTTTGGTTTATGTGGTTACACGAATCCAGAAACATTTCAAAAACGATAAAAATGTGAATCCCAGCAAGGAATTCAGGATGCCTATTGATCCTACCGCCCGCCCGAACCTCGCACCGGTTAATCCCATCGTAGATGCCTTAATAAAAGTAGGCACAGAATCTACTGCCCCGTGCAAAACTTATCATTTGTGTCATCCGCATCCTCAGTCGAATTACGAGATCGTTAAACTTATGGCACAAGCATTCGGCATACAGGATTTTATCAACCTGTCGTTCGTGTATAAATTCCCCGAAAAATTTAGTTACACTGAAGAAATGATGTTGCGGTCGTTAAAACAGTACTTGCCCTATTTGAATGAATATTGTGAGTTTGATGTAACGAATACACGATCAATCATCCCGGATTACGATTCCACTTTTCCCGTAATTACTCCGGATTATCTGGATAAAGTGATCTATTATCAGCGGCATCGTCAGTTGCGGGAAAGCCACCATTAAAAAATGGATTGGAACACATGAGATTTCTGGCTCAATAACCGACGCCAAAGCTCCAAAGTAACTTTCAGATTTGTTGTCTGTGCAAAATTGGACTGGTCTTTTTTGGTCGTTGCCCGGAGTTGAAATAAAACTTTAGTGAGAGCGGGAAACTCTCCTGAGTATTCGGGAAGGAGATCACCCCTGCCTACCGGCAGGCAGGCGACCGAACTTGGGTTTTATGAAAACGCAGGGAAATGAACAAAAGCAGCCTTGAACTTTGTGCATACTATTTGGTTCAAGGCTAATAGTATGGCCGCCGGCAGGCATATAATTTAAAATTGTATTGCTGTTGTACTAATAATATAATCCACTGGATTTTTAACGTGAGTCTTCTCCAATTCAGTTTGGAATACACAATTGAATACAAAAAAAGCAGCCCAAAGAGCTGCTTTTTTAAGCGGTGACGATCCCGAGAATTCGGGAAACTCGCTACCTCAATTCTTTGCATCAATTAATCGTTGATAGAAACTTCTATTCCTCTGTTTTTTTAGAAAGCGTTCACGTCTAATTGCTTCTGACTTATCTAAAAAATCTTCCACATAGACCAGCTTCCATGGTCGCTTTCGTGAAGAATACCTGGTACTACCGGAATTATGCTTTTGGAGTCTTTGATCTAAATCTGAAGTATAACCGATATAAAAGCTGGAATCCTTTTCGCTTTGTAGGATATAAACAAAATACTTCATAATTAAAAGTTACAAAGTATCTTAATCTCAACAAGTGTTCTATGAGAAAAAACTGTCTATATCAAGAAACTTACTACATTCTCCAATTCAGTTTGGAATTCACAATTGAATACAAAAAAAGCAGCCCAAAGAGCTGCTTTTTTAAGCGGTGACGACGAGACTCGAACTCGCGACCTCCGGCGTGACAGGCCGGCATTCTAACCAACTGAACTACGCCACCATAAAATATAGTGTCAAATAATATTCTCAAAAAATTGCGGTGACGACGAGACTCGAACTCGCGACCTCCGGCGTGACAGGCCGGCATTCTAACCAACTGAACTACGCCACCGTATTTTTAGAACTTACCCCCGCTCGCGGCTTAAATCCCCTTTGCGAAAGGTGTTGCAAATATATACTTTCTTTTTTTACCTGCAATACAAAAAATAATTTTTTTGAAAATTTACATATACCACTGATAACAAGAACATTACAGTAAATTATTTACTTCAAAGTGACCACATTATCAGGGTTCAGAACCTTTTCTCCGCTCCACCGGTAGGCCGTTAAATTGGAGGTGCCTGTTACACAGGAATCTACACAGCAGATATTGGGTTTTATTATCACAGGTCCGTTCCATCGGCAATAGTGTCCAAAAAACAAAAGTGGAGCATCTTCGGGATAAGGATGTACTCCGGGCAAAATTTCCACAGGAACGGTATAATCGGGCAGTGTATATTTGCTTTCAAACGATAAGTCCTTAAATGTCTTTCCTTTCGGATCTTCCCACCACTTAATACGAAATGAACGTGGCATCACTCCCTTGTTATTTCTGACGTGTAGATCGGAAGGCATCTTCAAATAAACTCCTTTTGTCAGCAACCAAACGTTCTGGCTGATTTCAGAATCGGAGTTTTTGTGAATCGTTCGGAAAACCTTTTTTTTAATCCTGCCTTCTGTGTAGATCGACCGGGCAACTTCAATTGCCTTTTCCGACCAACAGGCATGTACTATTCGAATGTCACCAAAATCGAGAAAAAGTGGAAGTGTTCTCAGCCAGTTCAAAGTATCTTTCCACTCCAGTGGTTCCAGTTTAAATTCGTTAATGGTCTTAAATAACGATAAGAAATACTTATTGGGCTTTCTGATGAGTAATGATCCTTGTTTGTCTTTGGTGTGATAAATGATCGCATTAATTTCGTGGTTGCCCAGCACAGCATAAGCATTTCCGGCTTCAACCATCGATCGGATCATGCGAAGCGTTTTGCGGATCTCAGGCCCCCTATTGATAAAATCACCTACAAAAACTGCCTTACGATCAGGGTGCGAAAAACTGCCATTGGTTTTCTCGTACCCCATTTTTTTTAAGAGCTTCTTTAACATGGAAGCCTCACCATGAACATCACCGATTATATCGTACATATGGATTTTTAAAAAATCGAATTTATAAAAAATAGCTGTCCACCACATGATGAACAGCTATTTTCTTTTGAAGATTTAAAATGAATTCTACCAGAAATAGGAATAGAATGCGATAATAATAACAATGATAACAATTGAATTTATAACATCCCATTTCCCCCAGCTGTCGCGAACTTCAGCACGTTGTTCGGCAGTGGCTGATCCCATGGTTAAACCAACAATGGTATTCGGATCTTTCGGTTTGGTAAAGTAACTGATTACTATCATTGATATGATAACCAGGATAAACAGATATATTTCGTAATGCAACCAGTTATGCGATAAAATTACTTTATAAAGGATCGATTCTTCGCCAACAGAACCTGAAAATACATTAAGTCCAAGACGTAACATTCCAAGAGTAAAACCAATTATTAATCCCCATAAACCGGCTGCCGGAGTTGTTTTTTTCGAAATGACTCCGAGTAGAAATACTGCCGCAATACCAGGAGCAAGTAATGACTGAACGTCCTGTAAGTACTCATAAAGCACTTTTCCTATGCCTTTCATAACCGGAATCCAAAGGATACCCAGCAACACAATTACAACTGTTGCCAAACGACCAACCAAAACGTAATGCTTCTCAGTTGCATCAGGCACATATTTTTTGTAAAAGTCGATCGTAAACAACATGGCCGACGAGTTAAATAAAGAAGCCAGCGAACTCATTAATGCAGCCAGAATACCACCAATTACAATTCCTTTAAAACCGATTGGCAGCAGCTCTGTTACCAAGGTAGAAAAAGCCGCATCGTTAGAAGACAGTGTTATCAAGCCTTTTTGGTTTAAGGCATAAGCAATCATACCCGGAATTAAAAAGATAAAAACCGGAGTTAATTTCAGGTAAGCACCAAAAATGGCACCACGTCTTGCCTGTTTCATATCGCGTCCAGAAAGTACACGCTGAACAATAAACTGATCGGTACACCAGTACCAGAAACCTATAATTGCTGAGCCCAGTATCACACCTGTCCACGGGAAATCAGGATCGTTATGCGACCGCATCAAACTGGTCATTGAATCGCCATGTACCGTTACATTGGCACGCGTAATTTCCATTAGTTCGTTCCAGCCTCCCACTTTTATTATTCCGAGCACTAAAATGGCGATGGAGCCTATTAAAAGAATGGGAGTTTGCAGCACAGAGGTATAAAGCACCGCTTTCATCCCGCCAAATGTGGTGTACAAACCGGTTAAAACCACCAGACCGATGGCGCTTATCCAAAAGAAATCGATGTTGTATCCGAAGAAAGTAACGTAATCGATATTAAAAACATCCTTAAAAACAACACCTCCGGCATACACTGTTACAGCCACCTTCGTAAGCACGTAGCTAACAATTGAAATTACGGATAAAAATGAACGTGCATGCGGATTGTATCGTCTTTCGAGGAACTCGGGCATGGTGAAAACTTTGCTCCTTGCGTAAAAGGGAACAAAAAGCCATCCCAGCATCAATATCATCCAGCCGTGCATTTCCCAGTGGGCCATGGCCATACCACTTTCAGCACCGGCGCCGGCCAGTCCCACTAAGTGTTCGGAGCCAATATTCGAGGCAAAAATGGAGGCACCAATTGCTATCCAGGTAGCATCTCTCCCAGCCAGAAAATAATCTGAAGTATCTTTCTCTTTTTGCAGGAGAACCCATACAATAATTCCAATCAGCCCAAGAAAAAACAGGCCGAGAATGATCCAGTCTAAACTACTCATAATCCATTGTTTTGGTTTGAACTTGGTTTAATTAATAACGGTGAAATTAACGTTTATTTTTTAAAATCCGGATATTGTTAAATGCTATTGAACAGCAAATAGGGAATATCTGATCTGCGGATAAAACAATCATGATTCCAGGGAATCACCAACAGGAATGAAAGCCATACAAATTTATGCAGACTCTCCCTCATTCCCTCTCTGCGAGCAGAGAGGGACGATTGTGTCGTAGGCACAATCAGGGTGAGTTAATAATAAATGATTCTACCCCTGATAACCAATTATTGCACTACGAGACTTTCAGAAAAAAAAGCCACCCGTCATGCAACGAGTGGCTTTAGGGATAATCCCGAATTGATTGTTATCCGACAAAATGAAGGATAACGGTATATTTTCTACAATTTATGCATCTGCACGTTTGTGAACTTTACTACCAATAAGTGCATAGAATAACAGGTATCCCAAACCGAGTAAGATTACCCAGTAACTTGGTAAATAACCAGCTATATCGGCAACTTTACCCTGAATCAGCGGAAGGATACCTCCACCAACTACCATGGTCATAAAAATTCCGGAAGCGGCTGCTGTATATTTTCCTAAACCTTCAACGGCAAGGTTAAAAATACCACCCCACATAATTGAGGTACACAAACCTACCAAAACAAGTAACATGGCATTAATTGGCACTTCTGCCAAACCAAATGATAGCGAGCCGGTTGCCGATCTCATCAAAACAGGCAACGAAACTTCATTGGCTGTTGATGAAAACATTGCTGCAGCAATTAAAATAATTCCAACTAACGATGTAACTGTAAGCATTGATTTACTGCTTACTTTACTACCTATCGAAGCTCCCACCAGGCGGCCAATTAACATTAAAAACCAATAGGTTCCGACTACATAACCGGCGGTTGTTTTTCCTACAGGTGAATCTGACAACCAGAAATTCAGAAATCCCGGAACACCAATTTCAACACCTACATAAATAAAGATGGCAACTGCACCAAGTATTAAATGACGATACTGTAAAGCACCCGTCATTGCACTCTTCAGTGATTCTGATTTGTGTTCTGCATGTGGTTCAGGAATTTTTACACCCATTAGTACAAAGAATACCAGGGCAAAAACTCCCATGGCAATGTACATCACCGGGAAAACATCCGAAATCTGTGCTTTGGCAGCTTCACCAATCAAAATCCCAACAAAGGCAGGTGTGAAGGTGGCCATTACCGAGTTAAATGAACCTCCTACCTGGATAAGCTGGTTTCCTTTATTGCCACCACCACCTAAGGTGTTTAGCATTGGATTTACAACGGTGTTCAACAAAGTCATTGAAAAACCGGATACAAGAGCGCCTACCAAATAAACTGAAAAAGCTGAATCTTGGCTAGCATGTCCTGAAAGGTATTGAATTCCTACACCTATAAAACCTACAGCAACAGCAATCAAAGCTGTCTTTTTATAACCAACTCGTTGCAAAAGCAAGCCGCCGGGGATTCCCATAATGGCGTAGGCAATAAAGTTCATTGCATTACCAAGCATCCCTTCAAAATTGCTTGCCCCAAACTGGTCCTTCAGGACAACTCCCATTGGTGCAGCAAGATTTGTTACAAATGCGATCATACCAAAAAGCAGGATCATCATTATAATCGGCACCGTGTAATTTTGTTTTTTTGATTCCATAATGATTAATATTGATTTAAGTAGTAATTATTCGAATTCCTATTTTGAAATGCAACCGGAAATTTTTCGGCTAATCCTCTTAAAAACAGAATAAGATTGAGGTGCTGAAAAAAGAAACGTTCCAGTTTGAATATCATTAGAAATGTATCTCGTTAATTTAGGCTGAAAGCCAATCCCGTATGCTTTTCGTATACGCCCGAATTGACTTTCTGCCCCAAAGTTAAAATATCGATTGAATTTGCGAACGCTTGCCTGTACTTTTTTATTTATTTAAAATACTTCCATTATGAATGAGCCGGCAACCATTCACATTTTAGCAATCTATTTACAAATCGAGTTTAACCGATCCTTTTGAACGGATGAAGAGTTTGTGACAAGATCCCTTACCATAAACATGCTCCAGTGTTTTTACGTATTCGTCGATTTTCTCTTGTGGAACAAAGGCCTGAATGGTTCCACCAAAACCACCACCATGAACACGCCATGCACCGCTTCCTTTCAGTATCATTTCGCTTAATGCCAGTGCCAGCGAAACTACCTGCTCGTCTTTGTGCACCACATCGAAAATATTCTGGTTGTACATGTACGAACTGTAACCCGATTCAACTACCATTTTCAGGAAAGCAGCAAAATCGTTGTTTTCCAAAGCTGCTACCTGGTCAACTACACGCTGGTTGTCGCCCTGAAAGTGGAAGGCACGTAAAATAGCTCGGTCACCAGTTTTTTCGCGAATTTCAGGAATTTTATCAATGATCTGTTCCAAAGTAACTTCGCGCAATACGTTTGCTCCGAGTTCGGCTGCTACGGCTTTCATTTCAGTAGGTAACGAGGCATACTCTGCCTGCGAAGCCGGGTCGTCGTGACCACCACCAACATCGGTAATTACCAGTGAGAATCCGGTTGAAACAAAATCGAAATCAACCTCTTTTACGATCGGATTCGCAGGATCTTTAAAATCGATAGTGATCAAGCCACCAACCGAACAAGCTGTCTGGTCCATCAAACCACAAGGTTTTCCGAAATAGTTATTTTCCGACCACTGCCCGATAATAGCATTTTCAACAGCCGACATTTTTCCGTCGTTAAAAAGCTCGTTGATAATGGCACCGATCAGTACTTCGAAAGATGCAGAAGAACTCAAACCCGAACCTTTTGGTACACGGCCTTCAATACAGGCATCGAAACCACCAATTGCGTATCCATTAGCTTTCATTTTTGCAGCAATCCCTTTTACAATTGCCTCTGAAGTGTAGAACTTCGATTCGTCAATATTCAAGTCAGAAAGATCGACCTGGAATTCAGGATATCCTGCAGATTTAATGCGAATGGTATCGCTTCCATTTGCTGCCGCAACAGCAATATTATCGAGGTTCACGGCACCTGCCAACACACGGCCGTAGTTGTGGTCGGTATGGTTACCACCAATTTCGGTACGTCCGGGCGAACTAAATAAACTTACATCGCTGTTTGCGTAAGTGCTTTCAAATTCATCCATCAGATCGGCATATCTTTCTGCCTGTGCTTTTAATACAGCAGCATCGGTTCCGTACAATTCCTGAAAAACAGGATTATTTCCTCCGTTGATTTTTTCAACCAAACTTGTAATTTGTGTCATAATGTTCTCTTATTAATTTTTATTGATTTATATATTTATTTCAATTTTACAGGCTGCTTCTAACAATCAATTTCGACGGATTTCTAACCTGACCCTTTTTCTTGTTCAATACCATTTGCGCCAGGGTCTGCCCCATTTCGTTAAAGTCGGTTGAAATGGTTGTTATACCACCTGCAACCACTTCCTTCAGGGTAGTGTCGTTAAACGAAACAATTCCAAAACGTTTGCCCAGTTTGTACTTGTATTTTTTAGCCAGTTTTATCACTTCCACCAATTCGCGATCAGAAATAATAAAATAGGCTTCGTACATCGACGGATTGGCACTATTCAGGCTTTTCACCACTTCATAAGCGATTTCGTTCTCTTTGCAGAATTTCTCGAAACCTGCCGTCCGTTCAACAGGCTCCTTACCTCCGGGATTGACGAAAACCAGTTTTCTGTATTTTTTCAGAATTGACTTTCCTTCGGTCATCGCATTGTAAAGGTCCTGCTCAAAATCCTGATAAACCACCGAATAGTTTTTAAGCTCCTTTTTCATACGGTCGAGTATATAAACTTTATCATTCGGCAACTTGGTCAGCAGGTGACCGATGTTATCGAAAGAAGCAGGCATAATCACATACGAAGTATACTTACCTATACTCTCGGCAATCAGATTTTTGAAAACCTTATAATTGAAATGATGAAAGTAAACATCAACATAGGCCTTCCCTTTCAATTCGTTCATCAGTCCGTTGTAAAGGTCTTCCTTAAACGCATTCAACTCGTCGAACAAAACAAAAACCTTCTCTTCAAGCTGAATTTCGGTGCTGGCAATGTAGTAGCCCTTCCCCGGCTGGCTGAGAATGATACCCTTCGCTTTTAATTCGTTAAACGCCACCATTACCGTATCGCGACTGAGGTTGAAGTTGGCACAAATCTGGTTTATCGATGGTATTTTATCGCCCTTTTTTAACCATCGTTTTTCAATGGCCGTAAATATCGAATCGATGATTTGCCGATACTTGGGTTTCGATGATTTTGGATCGATATGAATAATACGTTTAGCTACCATAAATCAGATTTGGTGAGTACAAAAATAGAAGTTTTAAGGAATAAAAATATGCTCTACAACACCACCAGTACCCACCAGTTGGTTTTTCTTTTTTTGCAAATTTGTAGGGCATTGAATTTCATGCGGTCAAATGCTGAAATCAATCAGAAAAGAAACCATTTATTTCAGAAAATTTAAACTGCAAATTGTAAAAAAGAAATATCTTACACCGCATTTATCAATAAAATCGGAATTTAAAGCATTATTGTTATGAATATTACAACTTCAACATTTGGAACACTTAAAGACGGAACAGAAGCAAAACTTTTCACACTTAGCAACGATAACATTACTATTAAAATAACTAATTACGGAGCAATTATTACAGCTGTAGATATGCCCAATAAAAATGGCAGTATCGACAATGTGGTTTGTGGCTTCGAAAAACTCGAAACTTACCTGAGCGACGAATACCTGGGAAGCTACCCGTATTTTGGCGCGATTATCGGACGGTTCGGCAACCGAATAGCAAAAGGAGAACTCGAAATTAACGGAGAAAAATATCAGTTAGCCATAAATAACGGCCCAAACAGCCTGCATGGCGGAAACATTGGTTTCGACCGTAAATTGTTCGATGCTGAAATCATTGAAGAAGCCGGCGAAGTTGGTGTAAAGCTAACTTATTTGAGTCCTGACGGTGAAGAGAATTACCCGGGAAACCTAAAAGTTACCTGCATCTACACCTTAAATAAGGAAAATGAACTTGGAATTCAGTATTATGCTGAAACAGATAAAACCACTGTGGTTAACCTGACAAACCACACTTACTTCAACCTGAGTGCCTTTAAAGAAAATGTTTTGAATCACGAGTTGGAACTCACTGCTACCAAAATGACCGAAATGATCGATCAGATTCCAACAGGCAAAATCATTCCTGTTGTGGGTACTGCTTATGATTTTAACACGCCGCGAAAACTGGGTGCAGCTGGTCTGGAGATGGGCTACGACGACAACTATGTTTTCGACAATGAACCCAACGAACTGGAATATGTAGGTGCCTTATCGGAAGCGCAAAGCGGAAGGAAAGTTGAAGTGTACACCACGCAGCCAGGCATTCAATTGTACACCGGCTACTGGAATCCGGAGCTTACAATTGACGGCAAAAAGAGATTTGGTAAATTCTCGGGAGTGGCACTGGAAACACAACACTTCCCCGATTCAGTTCACCACCGTAAATTTCCTACTACGCTGTTAAAGCCAGGAGAAATTTACGACCAAAAAACTGTCTATAAATTTATTACTGAATAAATTGAAATGCCCGAAAGGGCATTTTTTATGGTCGTAAGTAGATTAATGCAAGCTCCTTTTTACTATTTTTGATTTCGTCTAACTGAATTTTTCATTCTAAAAAGTGTAAAATAAAACGAGTCATGTATCTTCGCGACCGGTTTATTTCGAACTAAAATTGTGCTGCATTATGAAAACCATTATCGAATTATTTGAAACCGCCGTAGCTAATTACCCCGATAATTTTTACCTGTGGGAGAAAACCACTGATAAGTATGAAGGCACTACCTACAAGGAAACGCATGAAAAAGTATTGGACCTGGCTGCAGGGCTGATACAAATGGGTTTCAAAAAAGGCGATCGTGCCGGACTAATAGCTGATGGACGAAACGACTGGATCATCAGCGAACTGGGAATGTTGTATGCCGGTGGAACAAATGTTCCGCTCTCCATCCGGCTACAGGACAATGAGTTGGCTTTCAGGCTCCAGCATAGCGGAAGCAAGTACATTTTTGTTTCGAAACAGCATGCCTATAAAGTTGAGGCCATTCGCGAACAGTTGCCCGATCTTGAAAAAGTAATTTATCTCGACGGAAAAGAAAATCCGGGTGACAATGACCTCGATTACCGTAAGATTGTGAAAGACGGCGCAAAATACCGCAAAGAAAATCCGGAAAAAGTGGAGGCCGTTTGGAAAGCCGTTCAACCTGATGATGTAGCCAATATTTCCTACACTTCGGGAACCACTGCCGATCCCAAAGGCATCATGTTGTCGCAATTGAATTATGCGGCAAATGTTGTACAGTCGAATTCGCTGATGCACCTAAAAACCGAATGGATCACGCTGGCTATCCTTCCGTGGGATCATGCTTTTGCGCACACTACCTGTCTTTATGTATTTATGTATAAAGGCGCAAGCATTGCATCGGTTGAAGTTGGAAATTCTCCGCTCGAAACGCTAAAAAATATTCCTAAAAATATTCAGGAAATTAAGCCATCGCTTATGATGAGTGTACCGGCTTACTCCAAAACTTTCAAGAAAAATATTGAGGCTGGAATTCGTAAAAAAGGGAATACGCTTTACAAGTTATACGAGTTTGCACTAAAAGTTGCCTATGCCCATAACGGCTACGGAAATAACCGGGGAAAAGGATTGCGCTTTTTCCTGAAACCGCTGTACTGGATTTTTGATAAAATTCTGTTCACAAAAATTCGTGAAGGATTTGGTGGCAATATGGAATTCTTTATCGGAGGAGGTGCTCTGCTCGATGTGGAACTTCAAAAATATTTCTATGCTATCGGGATGCCAATCTGCCAGGGATACGGGCTTACTGAGGCTTCACCTGTTATTTCGTCGAATGTGCCGCATGATGTTAAATTCGGCTCTTCGGGAAAATTGGTAAAAGACCTCGAACTTAAAATTCTGGATGAAGACGGTAAAGAACTACCAATTGGCGAAAAAGGAGAAATTGTTGTTAAAGGCGACAATGTGATGCTGGGGTATTGGAACAACCCGACTGCCACAGCCGAAACCTTAAAAGACGGTTGGCTGCATACCGGCGATATGGGTTACATGGGAAAAGATGGTTTTCTTTATGTACTGGGCCGTTTTAAAAGTCTGCTGATTGGTAACGATGGGGAAAAATACAGTCCCGAAGGAATCGAGGAAGCCGTTGTTGACCAGTCTCCATATATTCAGCAGGTAATGCTTTACAACAACCAAAATCCGTACACTGTGGGAATGATTGTTCCCGACATTGATGCCATCAACCGCGAACTGAAAAACCGAGGAATTGAGAAAGGTTCCGCTGAAGGAAACAAAGAAACGATAGCCATCATTCAACAGGAATTACAGGAGTACAAAAAAGGAGGTAAATACGCAGGAATGTTCCCCGAACGCTGGTTGCCGGCAACGGTTGCCATTTTGCCTTACGCATTCTCAACCGATAACAAAATGCTGAATGCTACCATGAAAATGGTTCGCGGTAAAGTTACCGAAGGATTTGCCGCCGAACTTGAATTCCTTTATACACCTGCAGCTAAAAACATAGAAAACGAAATGAACCTTAAAGCCGTTGAGGCCTGGAATAAATAAGAAAGCCAAAAGACAAAACAATGATTATAGAAACACACTCCTACCCGCGGGCTGCCGTTATCGGTAATCCCTCGGATGGATACTATGGGAAAACCATAGCTTTTTTGTTCTCGAATTTTAAAGCCAGCGTACAGCTGTACCACTCACCCGAACTGAAGATCTATCCGCAGGGTATGGATATCACGTCTTTCGACAGTATCCATCATTTGGTTGAAAACGTGAATTTGAAAGGATATTACGGTGGAATCCGCTTACTGAAAGGTGCAATTAAAGTATTTTACGAATACTGCGAACGCCAAAATATAAAACTCGACGGACGGAATTTTACCATCCGTTATCATTCCGATATACCATTGCGTCTTGGTCTTGCCGGATCGAGTGCCATTATCACCGCCTGTATGAAAGCCTTGATGTCGTTTTACGGTGTTGACATTCCGCGAGCAGTAATGGCCAATCTTGTTTTAAGTGTTGAAACCGTTGAACTGGGTATTGCTGCCGGTTTGCAGGATCGCGTAGCCCAAGCTTATGAACAACCCGTTTTTATGGATTTCAATAAGGCCACAATGGATAAACAAGGTTACGGCAACTACGAGTTGTTAAAGGCCGAAAACTTCAAAAATATGTACATTGCTTTCCGGAAAAACCTTTCGGAAGGTACCGAAGTCTTGCACAATAATTTGCGGGCACGTTATAATATTGGCGAGAAAGTAGTGCACGAAGCCATGGAGAAATGGATCGGGTTGACCGACTCCTATCGCGACGCACTGCATAAAAACGATCAAGAGGCCATTCACGATCTCATCAATCAGAATTTTGATCTGCGGAGAAGTCTGGTTGCCATTTCCGACGGTAATATTGAGATGGTTGAAACAGCAAGATCTGTTGGAGCATCAGCAAAATTTACAGGTTCAGGCGGTGCGATCATTGGTACTTACGCCGATGAAAACATGTTTGAAAATCTAAAAAGCGCGCTGGCTGCAAAAGAAATAGAAGTGATAAAACCCAGTATAGTAAACAAGAAAAATGGTTAAAAAAGCAGTAATTCCTGCAGCAGGTTACGGTACCCGGTTTTTGCCGGCCACCAAATCGTCGCCAAAGGAAATGATCCCGATTATAGATACTCCCGTTATCCAGTATGTAGTAGAAGAAGCCGTTGCCAGTGGCATTACCGATATTTTAATGATCATCGGGAAAGGTAAACGTGCCATCGAGGAACACTTCGACAGAAGTCCTGTTCTGGAAGAAACGCTGGCTCAAAAGGAGAATTTCGAGATGCTTGAAAAAATTCGGGCGATTTCGGAAATGGCCAACATTCATTTTGTCTGGCAAAAAGAAATGAACGGACTGGGCGATGCCATTTTGCATGCCAGGTGTCATGTTGGAAACGAACCATTTGTGATCCTTCTTGGCGATACCCTGGTTCAGAGCGAAGATGGTCCTGTTACCAAGCAGCTCATCGATGTGTATAACCAGCAAAAAGGTTCGGTTATTGCGCTCGAAGAAGTTAAGCCTGAACTGGTAAGCCGCTATGGTGTTGTAGATGGCGAATCGATTTCGGATAATGTGGTAAAAGCCAACGACTGGATTGAAAAACCATCGGTGGAAGAAGCGCCATCAAACCTGGCCGTTGCTAGTCGCTACTTGTTTACACCCGAAATTTTCGATTACCTCGAAACAACATTGCCGGGTAAAAACAACGAAATTCAATTGACCGACGCCATGCGCGAGATGGTTAAAAATCATCCTATGTACGGCATGAAATTCAAAGGTAAACGTTACGACATAGGAAATAAACTTGGATTCCTGAAAACCAATATCGAATTTGGATTGAAAGATCCTGAAATTGGTGCCGAATTAAAAAGCTGGTTGAAAGATTTTGCCGGCGAACTTTGAAACAAGCCACCCGGACTTCACGTTTTAAGGGTGTAGAGATCGAATAGATTTTCTTATATTTGCGCACTATTCTACGGGGCTGACTGGTTTTGACAGCGGGTAGAAGAGGCAGGTAAGCATGCAGGGTTTTGGTTGTTGACCCTTTAAAATAATGATCAAACCACAATTGGCGAAAATAATTACGCTCTTGCTGCGTAACCGAACTAAGTAGGTTACCTTAATTCCGAAACTAGGTTTTGGGACGAGACATCGCCCGGATGCTAATGCTTTGAAGCGGTCCGATCAGGCGGTGCAAGTAAATCGAAGCTAGTGGAAATGAGGCTCTGGCGTTTCTGCGAAAATTAAAGAGCTAAGGTAAACGTTGGTGGCCCTGATCCGGCGTTTATTCGAAAATCAAGTCTGGGGATAAGCATGTAGAAAGCTTGTAGCTTCCTCGTTTGGACGCGGGTTCGACTCCCGCCAGCTCCACTTTTGACCACCACTTTATGACTTCTGACCCCTCGACATCACCGAGTTTCGGGGGTTCAGAATCATATTTCAACCGATTGTTTAATCCTTATAATGCTAATGAAATTTCAAATGAACTTGAAACAACAGGAGAAAATATTGAACAATTCTTGTTTATTCTTGGGAACAATCTTAAAATTTAAAGCACTCCACATGCGCTCGTTTTAGTTACAAACACACAATATGCGCTCACAATTCTTGCACTGCGCCCATTTTATTTTTATATTGCACTTGAAATTCTACAAAAATGAACAATAGCACCCATTTTTCTCAGATCGCACCTGTTTTTCATGGGAAACAGAGTCCTGAAAAAGGACATATCGTTGGCTACGCTGCAATCATCGATAAATTAAGACTCCCCATTCCAATTCCTTATCAAATTACTTTAGTATGTAACCAGAATAAAAACTATGAAACCGATGATTGGAAAATCCTTCCCAAATCATATCTACCTGCGGATAATTCTGATTTGACAGAAATTGAAGCCTTGTACAAACAATTGGTTTTCGCACTGAAATATGAAGGTATCAACCTCCTGGTATATAGAAAGATTACTCAACATTATTCAGCAGAACAATTAAAAAACCTGGTTAATATTGAACCAACCGGTCAATACAGCAGGAGAATATGGTTTTTAATCGAATGGATTACAGGGAAGCAGTTAGAGGGAAAAGAAGCCCTCTCCCGGAAAAGTTATGTTCCTTTGGTTGATGAAAAACTTCAATTTGCAGTATTGGGAGAAAAATCTTCCCGACATTTAGTTATAAACAATCTTCCCGGAACTCCGGAATTTTGCCCACTAATCAGAAAAACACCAAAACTTGAAAATTACATTCAAACTCAATTTTCTGAAAAGAACAGGTTATATCTAAATGATATACATAAAGATATTTTGCAACGAGCTTCTTCATTTCTGCTATTGAAAGATTCCAAAGCTTCATTCAAAATAGAAGGAGAAAGCCCAAAGGCTAAACGTGCTGCCCGCTGGGGACAAGTCATAGGACAAGCAGGCAGTATAGATTTACGTTTTGAAGAATTGGCCCGACTACAACAAATCGTTATTGAAAACGATCGCTTCGTTGAGATGGGTTTTCGAAAAAAGGGAGGTTTTGTTGGAGAACATGACAGAACTACAGGAGAGCCTATACCAGAGCACATTTCAGCAAGATGGCAAGATATTGAAACCTTAATAGCTGGTCTGATTGCTACAAACAAGCTATTAATAAAAAATGAATTTGATGCAGTATTGGCTGCTTCGATGATAGCATTTGGTTTTGTTTTTATACATCCATTTGAAGACGGGAATGGAAGGATTCATCGATACTTAATACATCACACTCTGGCTAAGAAGAATTTCTCACAACGGGGTATAATATTTCCGGTTTCAGCTTCAATACTGGACCATATTGATGATTACCGAATGATATTAGAAAAATATTCTCATCCTCTTCTAGACTACATTGAATGGAGAGAAACTGCAGACCATAATATAGAGGTATTAAATGATACAATTGACTATTACCGTTATTTCGATATCACTCCTCAAGCTGAATTTCTTTACGATTGCGTAATCGATACCATTGAAAATATCATACCCGCGGAGGTATCCTATCTTGGGCATTACGATGAATTTAAACGTTTTGTAGATGATGAATTTGAAATGCCGGATAAAATGGTTGCTTTATTGGTTCGGTTCTTGGATCAGAACAATGGAGAACTTTCTAAACGAGCCAGAGAAAAAGAGTTTGAAGCTTTATCCGAAACCGAAGTTAAGCAGATTGAATTGAGGTACAATGAAATATTCAAAACGCAATAATTAATACCAAAATAAATGTAAAAACAACGCTGGTGAACGATTCGGTTAACACTCAAATCCGCCCATTCACAAATAGCTAATTTAGTGCTAAATACACATAATTTTCGACTCCCGCCAGCTCCACTTTCACGAAATACATAAATCTGATTACGAACGCCTTACAGCGTTCGTTTTTTGATTTTTGTCAACCAATGGACACATACTTTGGAAGTTTACTTTAAGGAAACTATCAGTTTTCAATAAAGATTGGTTTTATATTCCGGAACAACCTCAAATCCTTTTATTTCCAAATAACTTCTATTCTTGAAATCTGGAACATGGTGTAAATCATTTAGGTATTCATAATCCGGGTACATTGGTTGGAAAATCAAAACCATTTCATTATCTGTTAAACGGGGAGCAATTTTTTTCAGACTTAACTCCCACTTCCGTTCCTGGTAAAAATGATCGGTTATCAATTCTCCGTCGATAAAAGCCAGAGCGCGGTCACCAACATAATCGGCTTCCACGAATACATCGTTCAGCTTCGAAATATCGGAATTTAGCTTCATTATGTATTTCTTCGAACTTACTTTTTCGAAAGTGATTTCCGGTTTAACTGCTTCAAATGTTATGGAATACGAGTCGAAGCCATCATTAACGGATTTTACCTTTTCTATATTTGCTGCCGAAGCGTTGAAAGTTCTTTTCTCTTCCGGAAAAATGTGTAGTAAATTTTCCTCATCCTTACTAATGAACTGTATGTCGGAGCTGTTTTCCAGAACCAAGGCATCAGAAATATAAAGTACTTCGTTGATCTTTATTGCATTAATCGCCATATCCTCGGGAAGTACTAAAAACTTTGCACCATCGGCCACAAACGAAAATGGCTTAGCACTTGCCGCTTTCACTGTTTTAAGCCCGCCATCACTGTCAACTGTGGCATTTTTCAGTTTCGATATTTTGGTTTCCGACGAAAAGTTCAGCTCTCCCGCAATCCCGTCTATCGTGCTAAAAACATAATAATCAGCATCATCACCTCGCAAAATAGTTAAAGGTTGAACAGTAGCTGATTTTATTGTTGTTTTCCCAAGCTTCAAATTAAAAGGTAAAATGGCACTGGCATCTTTGGAAACATTGAATGAGCCCTTCGAAGGAAATGAGATCGTTTCATTTTTTGTCTCAACCTGAACGTTTACATCATTAATATTTTTTACTTCTATATGATCCTGAAAATTGATGAGAAACAGAAATCCGGATTCTTCATACGAACGGACAGCATATCTCAAGGTTTCAATATCATCAGGAGTAATAGCCGCATTGGTTGGCGGTAGAACTGTTTTCATAGGTGCCAGCTCTTCACCGTACGACTCCAAAAACAGGTGCAACATTCTAAGGTGCTTAAAATGATAACGAACCTGTCCATACTGCCCAATTGGTGCCTGAAAATCGTAATTCACACGAGGAATTCCATTGACTCCTTCGTTATAAAATTTCCCATCGAATTTCGGAGTCGAACCACCGTGATACATGTAATAACCGATTCCATTTGAGCCGCTTCCAATAATCCTTACCATTAACGGATTTACACTTTCGTATGGAACAATTGGCCGGCGAGTATATTTAGGCTGAATGCCCGGGCCAATTTCTGCTGAAATGGAAGGGTAAAGTTCAGCATCGTAACTCACCGGACTGTAATCAGGATTGTTTTTAATATCCTTAAAAAGATAGAATCTTGATGGACCCGGAGCAGCCCAAAACGGGTAAGCATAACCTGCTGTAACCGGAATGCTCCCTTTTTCAACAATCGTCGCATTTCCCCAACCGGTTGCCGTATAAAGCGGAACCTCGATCCCGTTCTTCTTTGCAATTTCCTTCAGGTTAACCATATGTAGTTTTCCGTATTCCGACCAGGGATTTTTCCCGTCGGTAACTGTAATTTGTTCATGCGTTAAGGCCGCGTCCCTGTCAGCAACGGTACTTTCCTTTTTGCTGCCAGGGTACCCAAACTCCCAGGGAGCAGCTGAATGCTGAAATTCGTTTTCCAACTGAACGCCGATTACCGGACCACCATCTTTGTATAGAAGACCTTTCATCTGATCTGCAATTTGCCCGTACAAAATGTCTACATACGAAAGGTATTCCTGATCATTGCTACGAATTTCGAAAGCCCTTCCATAAAGCCAATCCGGGATTCCACCATTCCGTATTTCGCCATGGCAAAATGGCCCTATTCGAACGATAGAATACAAGTCATGCTTTTCGATCAGTTCCAAAAACTTCCGGAGATTCAGGTCACCCGTCCAGTCAAACTTTCCTTCCTCACGCTCATGAAGATTCCAGAAAACATAGGTCGCAATAACATTAATTCCACCCGCTTTCATTTTTATAATTTCCTCTTCCCAGTATTCCTCGGGAAACCTTGAATAATGGAATTCACCAACAATCGGAAAAAACGGTTTACCATCCCTTTCGATGTAGTAGCTGTTAACCGAAATCTCTTCTCCATCCGGATTTGAACCGCCAAGATCAAGATGCCCACGAAGAATTGTATTTTCGGGTTGATTAATATTGATTTTGTATACTGTTTGCGCCTGAACAGTTAACGCCAAAAACGCAAGGAGGATGAATGCGATTTTCATTTTCATCTTTTCTAATTTTAAATAATGAGTCAGGGATCCACTCTCACGTGCGAATTCCAACCCTCGCGCTTTTTCTTTTCAAACAGCTCATTAATTACCGAATAATCAATCTCCGATTCAGGAGCGAACTCATCAGATTTCATGTACTTAAGAATGCTGTTCTTTAACTGACGGGCAACAGGTCTTTGATTCAGATCAACGCTTAAATCTGCACTGCAAACCATTAGTTTCCCGTTCCCTACTTTCGCTTCAAACAACATAGCCAACCGGCGATTCAGAAACCAGGTGTCGATGGGCTGCACAAGTGGCCGAAAATCAGCAGGGAAATTCTCCAGGTTCATCACCTGCTGACGATTACTGATCTCCCACCATTGCAGATCGCTGTACGAATCTGTTGGAAAATCGTTAAACACCGGATGCTCCTTCTGAATTAAAATCCCGGTGGTATGCGGCGGACGCATCCGAAACCACGATGTATTCCAGAAAACAGGCGTATAATACTGCACCACATCTTTCCCGTTCTCTACTTTTCCTGCTGCCAGCAACAATACCGACTTTCCATCTTCAAGGGCTCGTTTAACATCGGGGCCGATTTTATCCGTGATTACAATATTTTCATTCTTTAACTCAGTCTTCGAATCAGGATAAATCCAGATCTTCCAGCTGTTTTCGTATTCGCCTACCAAAACTGATAACGTAAATTGTGCTGCCTGCTGCACAAAATCGAGTGGAATTTCTAATGTTCCTATTTCATTGCAATTTCCAAGAGGGATCGATTGTGGTTCAAATTTGCCGTCTTTTATCACTGTTACTGAATCCTTCCACAACTTCCACTTTACTGTTTCATTCTCCAAAACATGACCACAAAAATTGGCGATCTCTATTTTTGCTTCCATTATTTCGTTCGATTCAAATGTATATTTCGGCAATCGAGCAAGCGGTACAACCTTGTTACAAAATGATTTAAATTCTGAAGCCGTAATGTATCCTTTTTCATCCCAGAACGCATCCAACACACCTACCAGGGCAGTTCCCTGTCCCGAGAAATCATTCAGGCTTAAGAGCTGGAATCCTGCAAGGTTTGGTGTTCTCAAAGTTGCTTCAATCTCCTGTTTGTAACACGATGCCTGTAATTTTCCGGAGGCTGTCAAAAAATCACCGGCCTGATCTGCCATGTGATGATCGGCCAGATCTTCGCGGAACAATTCAAAGTTCTTCGCTTTTAAAGAACCGGTGTATTTATCAATCTCATCGAAATTTGGGAAAACACACCACTGTCCCATTTCAAAGGTCACATATGGGCGCTGCTGGTTCTCTGTTTTATTTCTGTAATCAAATTGCGAATTTGGTTGCCTGTTGTTCCATTCCAAACCTCGTGGTGGTGAGCGGTCGATAAAATCGCTGTTTTGGATGATTGCCCAACTGCGCCCGGAAGACATACCGGTAAATAGCCGCTGGGGGTCGTATGCTTTGAAGTGATCTACCCAATTTTCGAGATAGGGAACATAATTCCCGGAAGGTTCGTTGCCATATGCCATCATTACAAACGACGGGTGATTGCCATAGGTATCAATAATTCGTTTTGTTTCCTTCATCAGGTATTCATCGATGGGTTTGCCATTGCCCAGCGTAGTTGAGTACTTCGCCCAGCTTGGACCTTCAACATGCAGGTAAATCCCGGCTTTGTCGGCTGCAGAAAATGCAGCTTCCGGCGGGCAATACGAATGAAAGCGCATGTGGTTCAAGCCAAAATCTTTACAGATATCAAAAATCCGTGTCCATTCTTTTTCGTCGGTTGGCGGATAACCGGTTAAGGGAAAAACGCTGCATTCAGTGGTTCCGCGCAGGAATACCGGAATTCCGTTGATCTCAAAATGCTTTCCGTTAACCCTAAATTCGCGCATTCCAAACTGAATCTTTTTTGTTTCTGTGATTTTGGAATTCTCTTTTAGAGAAACAGTCATTTCATAGATATCAGGAGAGAATTCACTCCAGGTTTTAAAATTTTCTCCCATTGGAATTTCAAAAGTCATGGAGCGTTTATTATCCTCCCAGTTTTTTGAAATTTTTTGAAGATCAGCATTAAAATTCTGTCCCTGTATTTCAAATTCTAAACTACCTTTTGGAAGTTCATTGTTCAGTTCAACTTCAACCTTAACCAACTTTTCCCAAAGTTTTGGTGTGATTTTAACCTGTTCAATACGAATTTTGGATGCTGGATACATTTTTAGATCGCCTACCAAGCCGTTCCAGTTTCCCTGTGTGTGATCGGTTATACTGGAAGAATTAACTCCCGGATCGATTTCACGAATGGCATTGTCTACTTTCACTGTAATACGGTGCATGCCTGCAGAAGCAACTTCAGCAGGAATTACAAACTGATGTGGTGTCGACAAACTGTTCTCCGAGCCAATTTGCAGCGAATCGATCCAAACCGTGGTTTGCCAATGCGGACGTTCTAAATAAACAATTACATCTTTACCCTGCCAGTTTGCAGGAATCTCTATCTCATTCTGATACCAGGCAATTCCTTTATAGTGTTTAACCGGAGTTAACCAAAACGGGAATTTAATATCGCCGGCGCGACGATACTTTTCCATGGCCGGATTAAAATACCAAGAGCTGTCGTATATACTTCCTGTCCAGTCAGTTGACAAGCTTGGCTCATCGCCAATATTGTAATCCCGCAAAGCTCCGGGCAGAACAATTTTATCAGAAAACTCAACAGTGTACCATTTCTCTTTTTCGCCAATTTCGCTCTTATCCAGTTTGTAGCTCCATTCACCTGACAGATCCAACTCAGGAATTCGCGACTGTTTGCATCCTACAGTAACAAGAATGAACAAAGTGATTATGCCAAGTAGTCGTTTCATTTCATTTGGTTTTTATCAACAGTTAAGTAAACGGTTCCTCCAAGTTGTTCCAATAAATCTTTAGCACCCACATGCATTGAATTTAACTTCAACACTTCTTTTAGATTCTTTGTGGCATTTTCATTGTCTCCTAATCCAACTTGTGCGAGGGCAATTAAATAGCTCGCATCAATAGTATTTCGCTTTTGAATATCATCCTCAAATACCAACATGAGTGGCAATGAAGTAGCAAAATAATCAATTTGCGCCTGTTCGTTCAATTTTGCTTCTCCAAACTTCAAAATAGCTTCCAGCAATTCTTTCGACTCTTTGTTTTTACCCAATTCCTTTAACGAAAGTGCTTTGTAGTACGACAACTCGGAAAAAGTACTCACGGCCATATCTATAAAATCTCCTTCTTCGTTTGTGCTTTCCTGAAAGTGTAAATTGGCTTCTTCATCTTTCCCCAAAGCTTTCAGTGCCATTCCTTTCCAGTAATTTATATGGGCAACAGCTTGTAGCGGATGGTATTTTTCGCCCAGATTATCCGGTGTTTCTATTGACTTCCGGAAATACGCCAGCGCTGTATCGGCATCGCCAGCCTTTAGGGCTTGTTGTCCCAGTTTCAAACAGGCGTAGGTAAACTGCCTCAATACCTGACCTTCGCCGCCCTCCCAAGGGTGGAAATTCCGACTATTCAACAGCGTCAAGGCACAATTGTATTCGCCTTTAAAATTGTACAAAGCAGCCAGTTCAACCGAAAAATCATCACGAATTATCAATTGTTCCCTGATAGGCAGCAAACTCTCCAAACGCTTCCCGGGATCATCATTCAGTTTTTTACGCAACTGATCGAATTCGTATCGGATACGCATATCGCCGGGAGCGAGTTCAACTGCTTTTAAAAAGGCTTTTCGGGCCTTTCCACCATCCTCAAACGTGTTCCAGTAAGCGATCCCCAGATTGCGATATAAGGTACCATAAGTGCTGTTTGCATTGGCTGCCTGTTGCCAAATGTTAATGGCATCCTTATGACGTTTTAGGTTGAAATAGTAGTTCCCCAGTCCAAATGCTGCCACAGTATTTTCAGGATCAACTTTCAAGGCCCATTCCAAAACCACCTGTTCGTAGCTGCGCGATGGGAAAACATAGTCGCAGGAAGCAGATTTCGTTTTTCCCAGCACTTCGGAAGCTTTTGTCGTATCTCCACTCAATTCGTATAGCCAGGCCAAAACAAATTCCGTCATTGTGGATTTGGCCATCGGATTTGGTACTGCACATTCAGGAATTTCATGAGTATGATGTAATTCGATCAGCTCGATGGCTTCACGGTAAAATCCGGCTTCGGCATAATCAAAAGCGATGTCGATTACAGTCTGGGCGTCATTTCGTGATGAATGAATAAAATCGGCATATTCTCCTTTAATTGTTGCCAGCTCAAATTTTGCCCATTGGTCGAGTGGATCTGTTTTGAACAATTCATCCAATACATGATGAGCAGCTTTCTTTTTCCCCAGATTTTTCAGGACAACAGCTTTTAAAATTTGCGCTTTGTTATTCTGACGATTGGTATCCAGTGAAGCCTCCAAATGCTCCAGGGCGGTTTGATAATCTGCCTTTAAACAGTCGAGTGCAGCCAGTTGATAATAAGCAGCCGAACGCCACTCAAAATTCCAGGTTGATTTGTAAAACAAAGCATATGCTTCTTCTTTTTTATTCCGGAACGAACAGGCCAAACCACAGAAATAATGCGCCTCGCCCGTTGCCGGGTTTGGATGGTAGGTCGTTATGATATCAATGGCCTTTCTGAAATATTTTTTAGCTTCATTAAACCTGCCGTTCTTAAGTTCAACCCGGCCTAGTCCGATATATGATTTGTAGCTTTTCGGATCCTTTTTAATGGCTTCTTTCCAGTAAGTTTCCGGATAGCGTGTAGGATGTCGATACAATTCCAGGTGTTCGCCAATCAATTCCAGATCGTTGGCACTTTCAATTTCGTCGGGTTGTTTCGGTTCGAAAGCCAGTTTGCGGTTCCTTTCTTTCGGAACTTCGCGGTGATGGTAAGCGATCAGTTCTTTTCCCTGGTCATCAACAACAATCAGCGAAATAGTATTTTCCTGTCCGGCCTGAATTTGAATTGAATTATCTTTCCATGGTCTCTCAGGCGAAACCGTCATCTTTTCAAAAACTTTCTTCTCATTCCCAATCAACAGGATAAACTGAAGGTTTTCGAATTTTCGACTTGCAGCCACACCCAAATCCAATCTGTTCCCTTGTTGAATTTCGAGCCGAACAGCCATATCTTTGTTGGCATTTTGCACCGGCCCCAGGTTTTTATAACTCCACCAGAATTGCGAAAAGGTTTTTGTCTCGTAAGGCAGCAGGTAGGCAAAATCAGGTTGATTATCGGTATAAACCCCCGCCATTAACTCGAAATACGGCCCTCCTTCATCCGTTAGTTCCCGGTCCCAGGCGCGTCCAAATGCTTCGCTTCCCCAGGTCCACTGCTTTTTCCCTGGTGAAATATGACGGTTTGCAACATGGACAAATCCTCCATCGGCTTTAAAATCATAACCACCAAAGAAATTGTATTTGGTATCGCAAACCATGTAACTGGTTGGAACAGGAATATTGTTATAATTCCGCAAATCATTCCTTCCAGATCTTTCGTGGTAAGGAATGCCGTAATAATCGTTTTCGGCAAAAGGGAAACTGCTTTGTGCGCGCACGGCATGATCGGCCACATAATGCACATCGGGCGGAAAAAAGCTCTGGTAATCTTTGTGGACCTCAACCGCTACGTTCGCCCACCACAAAAAAGTCTGTGTTAATGGCGTGCGGTTAAACAAACGCCCTCGCAGTTCAATTAAAGCGCTGTCGGGGCGAATACGAATCCCGTGCATTCCTTTCAAACGGTACATCGGATCGTATTCTGACATCCAGATTGTTCTGGCGCCATCGGCTTCTTCTTCAATATAAACATCAGCAGGTAAAAACGTTCCCGGACGATGATGCTGTGGCCAGTTAAATTCCACACCCCCACTGATCCACGGACCGGCCAAACCAACCAGTGCCGGTTTTATAACCTTTTGCTGATAAAAGAAATTATAATTGTTGTTGGTTTTGTCTTGTGCTTCAAATATCCGACCGCCAATTTCGGGCAACATGACCAACTTTACAAATTCGTTTTCCAGGATTGCCGCATCATATTTACGCTCTGTCTTATGATCGTAAACCTTATCAATAAACGGAACCGGATAAACTTTACCTGAAGATCCCTGGTAAACCCTTTTCTCAAAGAATACAGGATTAATTTCTGATTTTCCAAGTTCGTAAGTAGGAATCATCAGTTTTTCTTGCCAGGCTTTTACTTTCATTTTAAATATTTGATGTTTGATGCTTGATAACGGATATTTGATACTGGATATTGGATACTGGATATTCGACGCTAGATTGTTCCTTTTTTATCAAAAGATTCTTCAATCTCTTCCAGTGACTTGCCTTTGGTTTCAGGCAATTTTTTCAGAATGAATAAAAAGCCGAAAAGACTGATTAATGCATACAGCCAAAATGTTCCACCGGCATTTAATAACTTATTCAGAACCGGGAATGTGTAGGTTAACAGGAAACTCGCGATCCAAAGTGCAGTTGTTGCAACAGCCATTGCGGCGCCTCGCACACGGTTCGGAAATATTTCGGACAGAACGACCCAGGTTGTTGGTGCCAGAGTCATCGCATAAGTGGCAATACCCAAAAGAACGAGGATCAACACGATGATGCCGTCGAGGTTCAGCATGTAACTTCCACCCAGGAAAAAATAAATCACAGCTAATCCGATCGATCCAAACAACATCAGTTTCCGACGCCCCAGACTGTCAACTACGCGCATGGACACCAACGTGAAAATCAAGTTGACTGTACCTGTTATGATAATATTGAACAGCATATCGTCAACCGAATATCCTGCTGCAACAAACACTTCTTCAGCGTAATTAAAGATTACATTAATTCCGCACCACTGCTGATAAGCTGCCAACACAATTCCGATAATTAAAACCGGAACTACCTTTTTATCAAGAAGAGCTTTCAGGTTAATTTTACTGGTAAATGATTTTAAGGTATGCTCAATATTTTTCTCTTCTTCAGTTGCATAAGCTTTACCGCCAATACGTGTTAAAATACTGGTTGCTTTTTCGGTCTGTCCGGTTTTCACCAGGAAACGCGGACTTTCAGGAATAAAAAAGGCCAAAATGAAAAAAGCAGAAGCCGGAACAACTTCGGCCCAAAACATCCACCGCCATCCCATTTGCCCGTTCCACGAATTCAGAATTTCGGCGTCAGTGGCATTCGCTCCTACCTTATCGGCTATCAAATAATTTGCAGTCTGTGCAGCCAGAATACCAATTACAATGGTTAACTGGTTAACAGAAACCAATCGCCCCCGGATATGAGCCGGCGATATTTCGGCAATGTACATGGGAGAAACTGCCGAAGCTAATCCGATTCCCAGACCGCCAATTAAACGATAGGTAATAAAAAGAGTAAAGTTGTTGACTGCGCCCGTTCCTATTGCAGAGATGGTGAATAAAGCTGCAGCGAAAATCAATAAAATCTTTCGTCCAAACCGGTCGGATAACACTCCGGAAGTTAAGGCTCCAAGGAAACAGCCAATCAAGGCACTGCTCATGGCCCACCCCTGAAGATAGGGAGAAGCGGTAATTTCAAAAAAACGTTCGTAAAAAGGTTTGGCACCACCAATTACTACCCAATCGTAACCAAAAAGAAGTCCGCCCATGGCAGACACTGCAGTAATCCAAAATATGAATTGTTTGTTGAAGTTTGCTTTGTTCATCTCTTTACAGTTTAGTACTTTCAAAGGTATTTGATGCAACTCCCCTTAAATTATCCTGATTCTCCGGCTTAGAAAATTTGATTGTAGGTCGTCTCATCGGTTTGTTCATTTTCTTACATCCAAAAGTAACAGATTGGAATCATTTCAACCATGAAGAATATTTCTATTTCATGGATAATATTACCTTAATTTGCAATATTTATATATTTTTGATCGTGCACAAACATTCAACATAATACCGTGAATATCTGGCTATTAAAAATACAATAAGTCCAACATCGTAACACTGACATTAACAAAAAACACCTTCAACCTATGAAAAGAAAGGAAGGATTTCCCGGGCAGCTGAGTTATATCATTCCTGAGTCGACGCGAGAAAAGTTGCTTCAAAATCCGCTGTTTGAAGGTTTATACATTACCGATATCGGGTACTACCCACATGCACTTTATCACTACCGGGAAAGGCCTGAAGGAAGTGCCCAGGCCATACTTATTTATAATATTGAAGGTTCGGGATACATTAAAATTGCCGGCGTTGTGCATGCTCTACCCGCTGATCATTTTTTTATTATTCCACAACACACGGCACATTCGTATTATGCCGATAAGGAAGATCCCTGGTCGATATACTGGATTCATATTGGAGGAGAAAAGACAAAATTTATTTCAAATGCTTTTTCACGTTCCATTCCTATTGAACGGACAAGTACATCGCGGATTAATGAGCGCCTCGATTTGTTTGGCGAAATTTTTAAATGCCTCGAAATGGGTTATGGAATTGAAACGCTGGAATATGTCAACCTTTGTCTGCCACGTTTGCTGGCTTCGTTTACCCACATAAAACAATACCGAAGTATAAATGAACAGCTTAGTAACGACCCTGTGAGCTTAGCCATTAATTTTATGCTTGTCAACCTTAAAAATAAGGTCACCTTAAAACAGCTGGCCAATGAAGTTCACCTCTCCGGCTCGTATTTCACGCGTTTATTTTTAAGCAGAACAGGATTTTCTCCAATTGACTATTTTAACCAGTTAAAAATTCAGCAATCCTGCAGGCATCTCGACAACCGGGAACTTTCGATTTCTGAGGTAGCACGCGAGGTAGGTTTTGAAGATCAGTTCTACTTTTCAAGAATGTTCAAAAAGGTTATGAATCAATCGCCCCGGGAATACCGAAAAGGACGTATTCTAAACTAAATCAAAAAATTCATCTTTGATGCTTAAACATGTCTGTTCAAATCTAAATTCGTTTTGAATCCCGGTTGACCCGGAATAAAAAACCATTACTAACTATAGAAGGACGCCCCTCAAAACAAATAAAACATGGCAATCGAGATAATAGTTAGCGATGATACACCAACCGGAAACCAAACCGGGGCAATCCATGGACGTGGAATCAAAAACAAAACATCAATAGTAGTTAAACGCGGCGGCCACTTGATTAACAGGTACAGCGAAACATAATAAAACAAGTCCCAAAAAGCAAAGGTCCAAAGAAAAACCATTAGCCGGTCGAGCCACGAACCACCTACCAGCAAAGCAACAGCAAGCAGCATTACAATGGTAGCGGCTTCACGTGTCATCTCTATTTTGATGTAGCGTTTTGGAACCTGTTCCAGTAATTCTTTGTTTCCCGCTTCCGTGTCAGACTCAAGCAGGCCGATGGCTTTTCGGAGATAAACCACTACCACGCCTTCAAAATGAGCCATGGCGATACCAAAAATGGCTAATAAGAGAAATTGTGTAAGCATATCTAATAATCTTATCGTTCGTACCGGCACGAACGCTTATTAAATTTACGAATACATTTTCACACCATAACAACGGTTTTATTCAGGAAGTTGAGCAACAATTACGTTGGTTCATTCTTCATTCGGCGTGTAAATCCAATCTATTTGTTAGTTTTACAGTATAATATAATCGTAACCAGTTTAACAAACCTAACGATGAGAAAATTACTGATCTCACTGCTGTCGTTTCTGGCGCTAAGTTCTTTTGCTCAAACAAATCAGACCGGGCAAATAAGAAGTAATCCGTTTGCAACTCCTCCGCTTCCCGGTGAAACGGTAACGTACAACAATCCCGTGATTCCTGGATTTTACTCCGACCCCAGTGTATGTCGTGTAGGCGACGATTACTACCTGATCACCAGCACCTTTGAATACTTCCCGGGCGTACCGGTATTTCACAGCAAAGACCTGGTGAACTGGGAAAAGATCGGACACTGCATTCACCGCAAAGAACAATTACCGAACGGTCTGAATATTTTTGCGGCCACTATTCGCTACCACGAAGGAACTTTCTATATGATTACAACTAGCTTCGGTAATCCATCGGGTAATTTCTATGTTACGGCCAAAGATCCGGCCGGCCCGTGGTCCGATCCGGTTTTTATTGAAGTAGGTGGCATCGATCCCGACCTTTTCTGGGACGAGGATGGTAAAAGCTATGTTATCTCCAGCGAGTTCAAACTATATGAGATAGATATGGAAACCGGGAACCTGCTTACCGAGGGGAAACAAGTTTGGTACGGTACCGGCGGCCGCTATGCCGAAGGTCCGCATATTTACAAAAAGGATGGATTTTATTACCTGATGGATTCGGAAGGCGGCACAGAAGAGGCGCATTCGGTATGTATTTCGCGAAGCAATAACATTTGGGGGCCCTATACAAATAATCCGGCTAATCCGATTCTGGCTCATGCTAATGCTGCCGGCCAAAGTAGTCCAATACAGGGTGTTGGCCATGCCGATATTATTCAGGCCCACGACAATTCGTGGTGGATTGTTTTTCACGGCTACCGTTCGATAAGTTACCCTGTTCATCATTTACTTGGCCGCGAAACCTGTTTGGCACCGGTAAGCTGGCCACAAAACGGCTGGCCAACGGTTAACGGAAGCGGAACCGTTTTTGATAAAATGACCTGCCCCACTCTGCCATTGCAACCATTCGCTGCCAAACCTGAACGAACCGAATTTGATACCGAAAAACCCGGTTTGGACTGGAATTTCATTCAAATTCCGAATGAAGGTAATTATTCTTTATCTGAACGTCCGGGCTATTTACGCTTAAAAGGTTCGGCCGAAAACATCTCCCAATATACTACATCAACCTTTATCGGGAGAAGAGTTTCTGATCTGAACTTTACATCCGTTACTGAGATCGAATTCGATCCGGAAGCGGAAAATGAAGAAGCCGGACTGATCCTTTTAAATAACGGCATGCATTTCGATTTAATGGTAATAAAAGAAGACGGGAAACGCTATTTACAGGCAAAACTGAAATTTGGCTCGGTAGAATACAAATCGGAGAAAGTGGCCATTAAACCCGGGCCGGTAAAACTTCAGGTGAAGGGAGAAACTTCAACTTATTCGTTCGGTTACGCCCAGGGAAGTGATCCATTTACGGAAATACAGAAGGTTGACAGCCGTTATTTAAGCACTGAAACGGTTGGTGGATTTACAGGTGTTTATGTGGGTTTATATGCCACAGGAAACGGTAAAGCAGCGAAAGCTGTTGCTGATTACAATTGGTTTGAATATAACGCTGAATAAAAGCGCTGATAAAAAACGAAAAGCCCGCTTAGTACTTAAGCGGGCTTTCTAATATGGAATAATAAACTATTATCGTTTTAACAAAACATCTGCTTCGTACTTCTGGATTTCGCCAATATAGTCGGCGCCAACAGGCACGCCTTCCTGCAAACAATAATAATCCCAAACAGCGCTGAACGGCATTGTTTTCAATTCTTCCAGCGTTGCCAGCCGTTCGAAATTTTTACCTGCCTCCTCTAATTTAATCAGATCGGCAGTTGGTTCCAGTGCCGCGATCAGAAATGCTTTCTGTGCCGCGCGGGTCCCCGTTACATAAGCTCCAATGCGATTTATCGATGCATCAAAGAAATCGAGACCAATATTTACGCGATCGAGAAAATCGTTGCGCATAATTTCCGAAGCGATCAGCTGCACATCTTCATTCAGGGTTACCACATGATCCGAATCCCAGCGGATGGGGCGGGTAATGTGCAGTAACAACTCATCGACGTATTGTAAGCAGGATGAAATTTTATCGCCTACCACTTCGGTCGGATGAAAGTGTCCGCTATCGATACAAATTAATTTATTGTTTTTAACGGCATAACCCAGGTAAAAATCATGCGAGCCAACGGTCATTGATTCAACACCAATTCCGAAAACTTTACTTTCCACAGCATCCTTCATGTATTCCTTCGGATATTCTTCAGCGAATGCCTCATCCAGCGATTTCCTAAGAATGGTGCGGTATCCGTTACGATCGACCGGTGTATCTTTTGTTCCGTCCGGAATCCAGGTGTTATGCACACAGGGCGTTCCCAGTTGCTTGCCCATTTCAGCAGCAATTGCACGGCAACGTCTTACGTGTTCAACCCAGAATTTACGGTTTTCTTCATTCTTACTCGATAAAGTAAAACCATCGTCGGCTTTCGGATGCGAAAAACAGGTTGCATTAAAATCCAGGCCCATTTCACGCTCTTTTGCCCAATCGATCCAGCTCTGGAAATGCTTTAATTCAATTTGATCGCGATCAACAAATTCACCTTTAAAATCGCCGTAAATGGCATGCAAATTCAAACGTTGTTTACCCGGCAGCAGTGCCAGGACCTTATCCAAATCGGCGCGCATTTCCTCAATTGTATTTGCTTTTCCGGGATAGTTTCCGGTAGTTTGAATGCCACCGCCACCAAGTTCGGCATCGGGTGTTTCAAAACCACCAACATCGTCGGTTTGCCAGCAATGCAGCGAAATTGTCACATCTTTCATTTTAGCAAGTGCAGCATCGGTATCAACACCAATGGCAGCATATGATTCTTTAGCGAGTTCGTAAGCCTTTCTGACTAAATCTGCTTTATTCATCATTATATTGTTTTGATTCATTTCATGTAAAAAACTTCCTCCAGCTCGGTACTTACGGGAGAATTATCGGGATTGGTTTGCATGATATCGGCCATGTATTTCCACCACTTTTGCACAATTTCAGTTTGCCCCAGATCCTGCGAACCACCATCACCCGAAACCTTCTGAAAGGCAAACAAAATTCCTGTTTCCTCATCCAGAAAAATGGAGTACTCACTTATGCCCGCCTCCTTCAGCAAAAGTTTCAGTTCGGGCCAAATTTCTGCGTGGCGCTTTTTGTATTCCTCTTTCTGCCCTTTGTTAAGGTGCATTTTAAATGCCAGCCGTTTCATTATCCCAGTGCGTTAAGTTCAGGATACAGCCATTTAGCCACACCAATTACAATTACTGACAGTAAAATGGCACCAATTCCAACAATAATTGTGTTATAGGTTTTCTTCGAAACGCCTTTCCATTCCTTGCGCCAGAATCCCCAAAGGTTAGCAGTTAAGATGATGGTTGCCATGTGCAGCGTCCACGAGCTTGCGCCGTTACCGATTTTGGTTTCACCCATTCCGTAGAAAAAGAACTGCAAAAACCAGGTAGTTCCTGCCAATGCACAAAACAGGTAATTACTGATCAACGGTGTTTTCTTATCGATAAAATCTTTTCCGGTTTTATTTCTGAAAATCAGTGCGATCGACCAGATCAGGTTGGTGGTTAAGCCCCCCCAGAGTATTACAAAAAAGATGATGTTATTTTCGAAGAGATAGGTTATTGGAGCACCTCCTTCGCCTCCTGCCAGCAATGGATAACTTGCCTGAACTGCCAGTTCTCTGGCCGCAATTCCCATCTCCTTTCCGGTGTCGATTCCGAAGCTGAAAAAGGCACTTAACACGCCGGATACAATGGCAATAAACAAACCAAATCCCAACTTAAATTCAGTATTTACGCCTTCTTTATGTCCTCTTAAATCTTTGTCTTTCATAATACCGGCACGTCCACTCAGGATAATCCCGGTAAGCAAAATCAATATACCCAGCAACACAATTCTTCCACCGGGGCTGCTAAACAAATCGGTAAAAGAAAGACCGTTGGGTAAAATTTCTGCCATTGCCGGAATATTCCGTAATACAGGCAGTCCGAGCGATCCCACTACAGAAGTAATGCCCAACAACACCGAATTTCCCAGCGACATTCCAAGATAGCGGATGGCCAGTCCGTAAGTTAATCCCCCAATTCCCCAAAGCAATCCCATAATGTAGGTATTGCGAAGCACGCTACCGTCAGCAGCATGTAGAATTCCCATCCAGTCAGGAATGGTAAAAACAACGGCTATAAATGGCATAATCAGCCATGAAAAAAGTCCTCCGGTAATCCAGTAGATTTCCCAGCGCCACTTTTTCACCCAGTCGTATGGCATATACCAACTACCCGAGGACATACCTCCAAGGGAATGAAAAATAATACCTAATAATGCTTGCATAATGGTTTGATTGAAATTAAGTTACAATTATTGATTACGTTAGATTCTTATAATGCTAACAAATATAAAAGCACTTCGAGAAAGAAACAATACAGAAAATGGCTTTATATTTATACTTTTTGACACCATTTTATGAAACGTCAGTTTAAATATTTAACCACGAGTGAAGAAGATCTGGAATGGGGCATTTACCTCAGTGTAGCCGGCTCGGCAAAGATTGAGCCTGGCACGGCTTATCCTCCCAGGGGAGAACATCCTTCGGAATATACTTTCGACTGGAAACAGGGCCGTATTTTGCGTGAATACCAGTTGAATTACATTTCTGAAGGTTCGGGAATATTTGAAAACCGACATGGAAAATTTCCGGTAAAAGAAGGCTCGCTGCTGGTAATTCTCCCGGGCGACTGGCACCGGTACCGGCCCAACAAACAAACAGGCTGGGTAGAGCATTATGTAGGTTTTAAGGGTAAAATTGCCGATCATTTTCTGGCGAACAGTGTTTTCACCAGGCAGCAACCTGTACTTCTTCCGGGTATTAAGGAAGAAATTATCGATACGCACCTGAAGATTATGGACCTGGTTGAAAAAGAACAACCCGGCTACCAGCAAATTGCTTCAGGAATGGTAGTAAAAATGTTGGGCTACCTTATTTCGTTTGAAAAGCAAAAAGGCTTCTCCGGAAAACCGATTGCAAAAGTGATAGAGGAAGTCCGGTTTTATATGCGTCAGCACCTCAACCAGGAAATCAACCTGGAAGAACTGGTTGAGAAGCGAAATATCGGTTACTCCTATTTTCGCAGAATGTTCCGGAAATTCACGGGCGTTTCTCCCGGCCAGTATCATTTGCAGCTTCGCATCATGCGGGCCAAGGAAATGTTGGTAAGTACTGATAAGAGCATCAAGGAAATCAGCCTGGAACTGGGCTTTCAAACCATCCATTATTTCAGCCTGATTTTTAAAAAGAAGGTGGGTGTTACTCCATCCGAATTCCGAAAACAGACAACCATTCAGCCAAGAAAATAGATTGAAAAAGACATAAAAAAACCCGGATCGTTCCATCCGGGTTCTTTTTATTGATTAAAAGGTAATACAGAATTCTACCAGAAATAAATATAGAATACCGTGGTAATTCCAAGAATAATTACTGTATGAATGATATCCCAGCGGTTCCAGCTGGCGCGTGAAGCTGCTTTTTGTTCAGTGGTAATCGATGCAAAGGTGAGTCCCTGAATCTGTGAAGCTTCTGCCTGTTTTGTAAACTGGCTCACAACAACTATTACCAGCAAACTGAACACCAGCATTCCGCCACTGAAGAACAACCAGTTTACATCGTAGAAAAGCGTGTAAAACCAGTTATTCACACCCTGCTCAGCTGCCCAGAGTTTTACATCGGCATAACCGGCTGATTTGGCCAGACCCGTGTACATCACTTTCGATCCGATTCGGATAACCCCGATGATAAATCCAACGATCATCCCCCACATACCTGCTTTCGGAGTGGCTTTCGTCCACAGGATTCCAAGCAGGAAAGCTGCTGCAATTCCAGGCGACAATACCGACTGAACATCCTGCAGGTATTCATACAAAACGCTTCCAACGCTGCGCATGATCGGGATCCACAAAATTCCGAGTACAACAACAACAACGGTGGCAATTCGTCCAACGGTTAAGAGTTTCTTTTCGCTCGCCTCAGGCTTGTATTTCTTGTAGAAGTCGATGGTAAACAACATGGCCGATGAGTTAAACAACGAAGCCAGTGAACTCATCAAAGCGGCAAGAATACCCGATACTACCAAACCTTTTACACCCGCAGGCAGTAATTTGGCCACCAGTGTCGGGAAGGCTGCATCCGAAGATGTAAGGCTAAATACTTCGCCATTGATTACTACTCCTTTTTTTGCCAGCGCAAAGGCGATCATTCCGGGAATCATAAACAGGAATACAGGGGTCAATTTCAGGTAAGCACCAAAAATGGTACCTCTTCTTGCCTGAGTCTCGTTTTTTCCCGACAATACACGCTGAACGATATACTGGTCGGTACACCAGTACCAGAAACCAATCACCGAAGAACCGATCAGCACTCCCAGCCATGGGAAGTCAGCATCCCTGTTGCTCCGGATAAGGTTGGTCATGGTATCGCCGTATTCGTTAATCTGAACAGCACTGGTAATGCGCATCATTTCGTCCCAGCCACCAAGTGCACGTAGTCCGAGCACGACAATGATAACCGATCCGAGCAACAAAATAGGTGTCTGCAATACCGAAGTGTACAGTACCGATTTCATACCGCCGATTACCGTGTAAATGGCCGTGATCAGTACAAGTCCGATGGCGGAGATCCAGAAGAAATCGATTCCCCACATGGTTTCAATACCAAAAACTTCCTTGAAAACCAAGCCACCTGCATAAACCGTTACGGCTACTTTTGTCAGCACGTAACTGATCAGCGATATCATCGATAAAATGGTGCGTGATTCCTTGTTGTAACGTCGTTCCAGGAATTCGGGCATGGTGGTTACCATACTTCGCGAATAGAACGGTACGAAAACCCAGCCAAGTATCAGGATCATCCAGCCCTGGATTTCCCAGTGGGCCATTGCCATCCCGCTCGAGGCACCTGCCCCGGCCAGACCGATCAGGTGTTCAGATCCAATGTTTGATGCAAATATGGAAGCTCCGATGGCTACCCACGTAGCTCCTCTTCCTGCCAAAAAATAGTCGCCTGATGTCTCTTCCTTTTGCCGAAAAACCCAAACGATAATTCCGATTAAAACTGCAGCGAACGCCGCAATTACGATCCAGTCTAATGTACTCATTAATTCTTTGTTATTGGTTTAATTTTATTTTGAATTTCTCTATAGTTTGTGCCAAATATAATTCACTCAACTTAAAATCAGACAAAGCTGAATACCGCTTATAAGAATAACTTAATATTAAGTGTAAATATGACACCAAAGATATTAAAATTCACCAATTTCTTTTTCGGAAAGTGCATAATCGTATAAAGCGAAGCGACTCATCAACCCGGTATAGTATTCACCTACATCAGAAGCACCGATTCTGATTTTTGCACCCTTTATTTGTGAAGATAGCAACATGTTTTGCGAATTATCGAGCTTGCCGTCAACATACACTTTCTCCACAACTCCATCGAAGGTTACTACAATTGTGTGCCATTTATTGGCTTCGGGCAAGTTATTAAAAGGCATATCAAAATGACCATCGAGATGCGCCATGGCACCGTAATTACTTTTGTTGTAAAAAGGCGCGTTAAAAGTGTTTGCGAGGTACAATTCACGTCGGTTACACCATGAAGCCAGGCATTCACCCTCGTTACCGATCACCGGATTTTTTACTCGCGCAACTACCGAAAAAGATCCGTTCCATTCCAGGCTGCGTGGCACTTCTACCCCATCTAACTGAAGAAAACCGTTGCGAAAATCAATGGCGTGTTCTCCCGTTTCTTTGTCTGTTACCAAAGCCAAATCTCCTTCAACGGTGAAATTTTCACCCAAAGTCCCGGTATTGGCGAGCGACTTCAGCGATGACTGCTCATCAATTTCGAAGCCGGCCAAAAGACTTTCAGAACTCGCTGCACCCGGTTCAATTTCCGATGCTTTGTTTTCAATTTGAATAGGAAGTTCAAAAGCCGAAGAATAAATTTTCATGTTCCAAACAGCGGCTAGTACACCTGTCTTTTCGGCTCCTAAAACTGTTAATTTTAAGTAGCGTGCCTTTACTGAATTGTCATCGATCATCGGACTACCGGGAATTCGGTTTGCCGAACGGTCGGCAAAAACCTCCCAGTTTTCGTTATCGATTGAATATTCAATTTTGTACTGGTAATAATAGGTGGCAAATTCAAACTGAGTAGCTACCCGTTCAACTTTCTTTTCTTCACCCAAATCAACGGTCAGGCTTTGCGGAAAAGTGTTATCAGCCGCTTTCCACATGGTTGCGTTGTCATCATCAAAAGCATTGGCAGGTGAATATCCATAATCGTAATCCGGCGAGTTCAAATGATAGAAAGAAGAAGCTGAAGCACCGGCCTGGTCAGCTATATTTTCAGGAACTTCAGATTTTACAAAAGCTTCAATACCCCGAGTAGTTGGTACGACAGCTTTTATGGTTGAATCGTTTTCGAAAATCATACTGTCAATACAAACCTGGCGTGCCATTCCACCCGCGGTAAACGGATAATCGTGCTTGTGATACACAATGTAATAATCATTACCGTTTTGCAATACTGAATGATGCCCCGGACCATGGGTTGATCCGTCTTCATTGGTTTGAAGAATGGGATTATTTTCACCCGGATTAAACGGACCAAACGGACTGTCGGCATACGAATAAAGGACTTTGTAAGTCTCATTGTGACACGATTCTGCTGAATACATCAGAATGTATTTTTCGCCCTTTTTCATCGGGTAAGCCGCTTCAAACGGATTGGGTGTTTGTTCCAGCGGAATATTTGCACCATCACTTACCTCATCCATGGTTTCATTGTTCAACACGCCAACCGCATAACCGTGGTTGTAGTGCACCCAGGTTCCCCAGTAACCATAAATGGTTCCGTCGTCGTCGCGGAAAAACTGCGCATCGAGCGAAGGGAAATTCTGAATGGGATAACCGTTTGCAATTACCGGCGTATCATCGTCGTGCAGCTTTTCCCAGGGACCAAGTGGCGAATCGGAAACATAGCCGTAAATGTTGCATCCGGCCTGGCAATTCCCGAAATAGAGGTAGTAGCGGCCATCGTCGCCTTCAAGAATATCAGGCGCCCAAAAGTTACGTAGGTTGACAGAGTTTAGCGAAGGTACTTCCATGATATAGTTGTACCAGTTTTGCAGATCGCGGCTGTACCACACCGTTGGTGCCCCCGACGCCAGCATTTCGTTGTCGGTGGTGGCATAGATGTAATAAATATCGCCAAACTTTTTAATCGTTGGATCGGCAAACCAACCCGGCAATACCGGATTTTTGATGTACTCCTTTTTTTCCTGAACCACTGGTAAGCGACACGCGGCTAATAATAATAATATTACGGCTAAAAATGCTGTTCTGATTACGCTCAATCTTTTCATGTCAACTTTCTGAATGAATTCGATTTCAAACAAGTCTATTTTAAAGTAACATCAAGATAAACCGAATGACGACCGTAAGTATCATAAAACGGTTTAAATACAACACCATCGATATTGAACAGCAACTGTTCCGGATCACCGGTGATCGATTTACCAATATCTGAAGCATCCAATGTTATTTTTCGCCATTCTTTGCGTGGTTCATCTTCCTGAGCAGCCAGCAGAACCGGGCCGTAAAACAAACTGGCAACATTTTGCTGATCCATTACGGGTTCCAGGTAAAAATGGAATGGCATACGCAACTCGATTTTATCGCCGTCTTTCCATTTTCGGCTTAAGGTGAGGTAGCTTCCGGGTACCGCATCAACTTTTTCATCCTGTCCGTTAATCTTCACAAAAAAACCTTTTGTAGCCCAATGTGGAACGCGCACATTCAGATCGAATTTACCACTTCCTTTAATGGTCAATACCGTGTGGTCTTCTTTTGGGAAAGCAGTTGATTGCGTTACAGTTATATTCTTATCTGCCCAGTTCAACGTTGAAGGTACATACAGATTCACATACAAAGCCCGCTCGTCGGCACTTCTAAAATAAATAGTATTCTGAAGCTTTGTGCTGCTTTCGAGCGCTGTTCCGTTACAGCAGGTAAAACCATGCATATCGGCATTTCCAAACTGTTTTGCAGCTCCCGGTCGTAACGAAACATGATATGTATTGCCAGGTGAATGCTCTGCTACAGAAGCCAGAATATGATTGTATAGTCCACGTTCGTAATAATCCATCAACTCAGCACGATGATCAAAAAGAAACAGGTTGCGGCTCAGTTTTAGCATGTTATAGGTTCCACAGGTTTCATTCTGTCCACCTTCCGAAAATCCATTTTCATAAAGCGTTGACGGCTGTGCAGTGAAGCATTCTGCATTTGCCGGATTACGTGCTCCGGCTATGCCACCAATGCTGTACATGTAATCGTTGGTAACCATGTCCCAAAAGTTATCGGCAATGTGGTAGTATTCCGGCATTTCTGAATCGCGGTAAATCTCGAGCGCCCCCATAATTTGCGGAATGTGTTGATTGGCGTGTAAACCGCGAAATAAATCTACATTTTTTGCCAGCCCGTGGGCATGTTCGGCATCGCCATAAAACAACCTGATGTTATCGAACAACCTGGCGGTTTCCATGTAACGCGATTCACCGGTTAAACGGTACAGCCGCGCCATGGCTTCGTTCATTCCACCAAACTCTCCTGCGATGTAGCGGTTCCACATGCTAATAAGCGTTTTCGTAGGCAGCTGGCTCAAGCGGGCATACACCCAATCGCCCATGCCTGTCACTATTTCAAGCGCTTTTTCATTGCCGCTCACGTCGTAAATGTCCATCAGCCCGGCAAATATTTTATGCAAAGTGTAATAAGGCGCCCATATTCTGGTGTTATCAGTTCCGTAGAGGGCTCCGTTTTCCAACATTATAAACTGGTCTGGCGGATAAGCGCTGATAAAGCCTTTGCCCCAGTTCCAGTAATCGGTACGGATTCCTTCTTCGCTTAAATCGGAATTAAATTCTGATTTTCCCGGTCCGGGCGGCACTAACAATGGATCTGACACACTTTCGCCTCCGTTTGTTTTTGGATTCCCCGACATCTGTGAAAGTTCATACAAGGTATTCACCATATAATCCATCTTTTCAGCAAAATTTGCCTGAAGCGATGCATCGTAACCCGTGCTGGCATAAGCTTGAGCAATGGCGCTTAAATAATGTCCGGATGCGTGACCGCGCAGTTTTGTTTCCTGGCTGTCCCAAACTTCCATAGCCTCTGCTCCTTCAGGTTGTTTCTGACCAAAAGCATTACGGAACATATAAAGGAAATTGTCGGGATTTGTGTTAGCGAGGCCAGTGATAAATTTATCACGGTTTTCAATAAATTTTGTGGCGTGATCATGAAGATCGGTATCTAAAGTAACCCGATCGAGACGGAACGTTTCCAGTGCGCGATCGGGCGTAGCCGGTGCTTTTGATTCCTTAACCGTTACAAGCGCTTTGGGTTGAAGATTGGTTCCTGAAACGCGGCCGGTAATGGTGAATTGTCCTGCACGAAGTACCTCGTCGTTGTTTTCCGGCGCCGGCCAAATTACTTTTACCTCCGGTCCTTCGACACCATTTTCGTAAACACCCGGAACCAAACGAGGTAAACGCGGCAACACTCCAACAACCGTTTCCACGTGAATATCCGGAACACTGCTCAGGAATGCGTTATACAGTTGTGGAGTTGTTTCCGGGAACTTAGGCAGATCGCGTGCATCACCATGTCGTGTTCTTACCGCCGTTTCGCCTGCTTTTAAAGCATTATTATGAATAAGCGCAACCTGGCTTTCGCTTAAAGGGATTCTGTAAATCCTGAAATCGTGTAACCTGGCGTTTAAATAAGGACTGCCGGAAGTCATTGATTTTCCGATATAAAGCTGATTATTTTTTGCTGAATTAGTATCGAAAAGTTGACTCAAATCCACTTCTATATTTTTTGCTTCGCCTGCAAGTTTACCGTTAACATAGGTTGAAAGTGTTTTGGATGGAGCATCGAACACAACGGCAACATGGTTCCATTTATAGGGTATGAGTGCCGGTGAGGTAGCGGTATATTTTTTCTCACTCGTTACGATTTGTGCCTGAAAACCTTCTTGTTCTGAAGTTCCGGATGGAGCAGCAAAGAAATGCGTCTTGCTGTTTTTCCCTAAATCAAAAAACACCTGACCGCTTTTGGGTGAACGCAAATATATCCATCCGCTGATACTCAGGGATTCTTCTGCCCGCACCGATTCACCGGGAATGGTAACAAATGTTTCGTCGCCAGATAAGGAAAGCACTTTTTCGAACTCCTCGTCGTCGGCAAACCGAAAACCGTCTCCCAGAATACTTCCATGTAAATTATTCCTGGACCAGTCTCTGACATCTCCGTTAAACTGATAGCGGGAAATTAAGTCTGTTTCACCGATTCCGTCCAGAATCTGATCTCCGCTTTGTGCAAAGGTTGAAGTTGTACTCATTGCGAAAAAACTACATACCACTCCAATTAGTAAATTATAAATCTTCATTGTAATTACTTTTATTCGGTAAACAAGTTGGTGGCCGCATGACACGATGGGCTCACTTCAAACTCAGGGAAATAGTTGCTAACGATACTGTACAAATCAGGATCGTATTTTTTCATATCGCTGCGGGTGTTAACCCAGTTGTGTTTTCCGTCGGTGTGTTCGACTTCGGCATTTACATTGAACCAGTTTTGAACACCCTCGGCCCAGTATTCCCAGATATTGGTGGCTGCATAAGTATTTTTGTATTTGCCTGCTGCCATTGCTGCATCGAGTTTTTCCTGCAAGAGATCGTTAAAATTGGGATCGAGCGGCAGAATTCCAACGCCATGAATCGTATGTGCAAACTCGTGGATCAGAATATCCTCGGCATGGTACTTATCAATCTGATAACACAACAGATTTTCTTCGGCACAGGTTGTTAAAGGTTCTTCCAGCGTTCCTCCCAAACCACGTGCACGTACATCCCAGTTCAGCGTTGTATCGTTGGCCAGATGAGCGTGTTCAGGAATATCAGTTGTTCCTTCGTAACGCGCCATAATACCCACACGGGTATCCACACTTACCATCTGATCCAGCACATTTTCGGGTAATCCGGCCGTCATAAAATCGATAATCTCGCAAGCCTTAACAAAAGCTGAATCGGGTACCCTGTGCGAACTAATGATATGAATACCATTCACATTGACATATTTTTTATAAAACGGATCGAGATTTAGTTTCTTCGGGGGACTGGTGATCTCATAAGTTTTAGCATCGTCACCTTTTCCACTGGCACACGATGATGTTGCCGTCAGCAAGAACAAACTGCATAACGTTAATGCAACAGATAGTAAGCTCTTACAATTCATATTCTCTTTCTTCTCTGATTTTATTTGCTTTTATTCCAATCGGGTGTTTCCTCTTTCAGAAAATTGCGTACAAAAAAGTCACGGCGCTTCTGCTCGCCGTAAGTTCCGCCGAGGGTGTGATTTGATCCAGGCAAAACCACCAGTTCAAAATCTTTGTCGGCTTTAATCAGCGCATCGGCTACCTGCATGGTAGAAGCCGGATCAACATTGTCGTCCATTTCGCCAACAATCAGCATGAGTTTGCCATCGAGTTTACCCGCGTTCACCACATTCGAGCATTCTTCGTATTGCGGCCCGATCGGGTATCCCATCCACTGTTCGTTCCACCAGATTTTGTCCATGCGGTTATCGTGGCAACCGCACGACGAAACACCGGCTTTGTAAAATTCGGGATGAAACAGCAAGCCGGCCAAGGTGCTCTGTCCGCCGGCTGAACCACCAAAGAGTCCAACCCGGGTTGTATCCATGTAACTGTACTTTTCGGCCGCTGCTTTTATCCATAAAATACGATCGGGGAAACCGGCATCTTTCAGGTTTTTCCAGCACACATCGTGAAAGGCTTTCGAGCGGTTAGATGTTCCCATTCCATCCAGTTGAACGATAATAAATCCAAGTTCGGCCAGGCTTGAAAAGGGAGAATTTACAGCACGGAAGCTCTTTTGCGCAAATGAACTGTGCGGGCCTGCATAAATGTATTCGATAACGGGATAAGATTTATTCGCATCGAAATTTGTTGGCCGGTAAATATTTCCCCAAATATCGGTTTTGCCATCGCGGGCTTTGGCCACAAATGGTTCAGGCGCGATCCAGCCTTTTTCAAGCAAATCTTTGATATCCGTCGTTTCCAGTTCCATTACAATTCCGCCATCCGATGCACGCCGTAAAACTGTGGTTGGCGGAGTTTGAACTGTTGAATAGGTATCGGCAAAATAATTCAGGTTTTTCGAAAACATCACATCGTGATTCATGGCTTCCGGAGTAAGATCAGTTAATTCGCTTCCGTCGAAATTCACACGGTAACAGTGCAGATAATAAGGATCTTCACCCTTGTTTTTACCTGAACCGTAAAAGAAAATGGTTTCCGAATCTTCATCTATCTTTAAAACACGGCGTACTACCCAATCGCCTTTTGTTATTTGATTTTTTACCTTTCCTGTTGCGGCATCTATCAGGTAAAGATGATTCCAGCCATCGCGCTCAGAAGCCCAGATGATTTCATTCTTATCTTCCAGATCATAACGGTATTTTTTGCCGCTGTAATCGATAAATGTCGGGCTGTGTTCGTCGATGATCACACGAACATCGCCTAATGTTGCATCAACTTCGGCTACCTGGTAAACCTGGTGTCCTCGCTGGTTAAACTCAAAAGTAAATGCCTCGCTGTTTTTGCGCCATCTCGGATTCGAAAGATCGAACTGATTTAAAAAGGCGGTGCCATCAACAGGCAGCTGCTTTTTATTTTCCACATCGAACAACGCAGGTTGTTTAACAGGTACTGCATCACCCGGTTTCAGGTAATCGCGGTAATGCAAAATGGGTTGCAGCTGCGATTTCGGTGAAGACTCCACAAAAAATATCTGGCGGTGGTAGTTGTCGCGCACCTTGTTTACAGCCAGTTTTTTTGAGTCGGGCGACCACGAAAAGTACGACGAATAAAACTCACCTTTGCTGCCGTCGAAACTCAACTGATATTCTTTGTTATCCTTGTTATTCTTGATGTAGACGTTGTACTCGCGCAAAAATGCAGTCCAGACACTATCGGGTGAAACAACAGGATCGTTCCCCTGCTCATCCCAAAACTTTCCCCAATATCCACGATCAGGGCGTTCTTTTCGCAATGAATCTTTAACTAAAATGTATTTCTTCAGGCTGCAGGTCCAGTAGGCATTTTCAGTAATGAAATGAATCTCATTTTTTTCCAGATCGAATTTCAAACGATCGAGACGAAGCCGGTCAACTGTCGTTTTCCGCTCCAGTTGTTCATTGAGCACATCAACAAGTTTCTGAACATCGAAAGCTGCTTTTTTTGTTGCTTTCTCCGAATCAACAATTTTGTATTCAACTCCATCCCTTGTTTTCACGCGGTACCAGAACGAATTGGTAGAATCTATCCAATTGACTCCTGAAACTTCGTTGTAAACCAATTCACCAAGCTTCATCACTGAATCGGCCCGCAGATAATCGTCTTTTGTTATCTGACTCCAAACACTAACCGGAGAAAATGTAACTGCGATCAGCAATACTACAAACAGTTTTTTCATAAGGTTTTTAAGCATTATATTATTTCGTTTTTGCCTTGGTTTATAATGGCTACAATTTAGTGCATTCTTGTTTTAACTTCATAAACACAATGATTATCTCCGCGTTGAACTGAAGTAAGAACACGAGCTGTAACCGGATAACCGATTACCTCCGAAAACATTTTTTCGGCAAAACCTTCGGAGCAATAGCACAAAGCAGGATACTTATTAGCTTGTTTTTGATTGAGCAAAGGGCAAACACAATGCGGTTTATTTTCGTTGGCAATCAGTACCCCGGTATCCGGATTATAATCAACCATCCATCCCCACTCCTTGCTAATAAAAGCATTAAAACTCAACAGGTCTCCAATATAAGGTGCAAGAACTTTCTCCATAGTGAGAAAATCGTAATGAGCCATTGCACTAGTTTTTAACACTTTGCGGCAATCATCTTCTGTCAGATTTTCACCAAGACTCAAAAGCAGGTTTGAAATCCAGTCTTGCATCAGCTTCAAATCTGTATTCACTGATTCTTCGTCAACGGAATCCCGCTCATTCGTTCCACCGCCGGCAACAGGCATAAAGCCGCAAATACAGGCTCCGGCCCAACAAGCTTTTCGAAGAAAATTCTTACGATTGATTTCCGTTGATTTCAATGCTTCCATTTCAGCCAATGTTGAACTTACTCTAATTCAAACCAAATTTTACTGTTTCATTTTCAAGAGGGATTTCATACTGGCCACGTTTGTTCATCGGATATTTACTAAGCGCAATTTTGGTGTCCTTCTCGTACGACTTTAACCTCAAATATGCTTTAGGAGTAAAATCGTTTGCTGCATCTAACTCTATTGAAACTTCTCCCGAACTGGTATTGTAAGCCACCGATTTGAATTTACCGGCGTCGAGCGTCAACCAAAGTTTGAGCGGAGCCAGGTAAAAACGTGATTTGGCAGCAGTAGTTAATTCTACTTTTACCACATCGTCATCCTCACTTAGGTTTCCACCAAAAGCCAGCCAGCCAAACTCATCGTGTTTGGTAAGATAGCTTGACGAGTTAACTGCATATCCATAAAATCCGGGACCGTAATCACCTGAGATTCCGTCGTTTTTCAAAGTAGAAGGGAACGAATGGAAAGCTGCCGGTGCAAAACCGTCTTCGGTAATGTTCGAAAGCGTTCCCATCAGGCCACCATAACCAACACGCAGCAGGTACAGATCGTCAGGCATATTACGATATTCTTCCAATACAGGAATCGCGTTTAGCCCCGAACCATAATGATGGATCTGGCGCTCCACCCTTGAAAGTTTTCCTCCGTAAAGAAAATCCCAGTAACGGCGCGCATTTCCGTTGTAAGCCCAGTGAGGAATTGTTGGCATATAAGCCAAAATTGCACGCAGGGTAGTTTCTGCTTTATCCTGGTGGCCAAAATATTCCGACCACATATATACTTCTTCCTGACCGGTTGAATCCCATGGCATTTCACTTCCAAAAGGATAATTCAAAGAGGCCCAGTGTTCGGTGCGGCCTTTCATTTTTTCTTCAAGTTTGCGGGCATATTCCCACATACCTTCTGCTTTCAAATCATCCAGAATATGTACAAAAACACTTCCTTCCATTTGGCCAAACTGCGCATAATACGGTGCCAGTTCCATCATCGCCATCGACGTTTGGTAGGCATTCAACAGGTACCAGTCCCACGATTGCTGTTTTGCCAGTCCTTCGTAGTTACGAGCCAGACGGTACATCACCCAGTGTGCCGCTGCCACATGCGGATAATTGTACGAGCGTTCAACCGACATGGCATGCTCCTTATTCCAGGCCGCCCAGGTTTTATAATTGATATCCTTGCTGTAAGTTCCGGCAGGCATCGAGTCGGGTTCGTAGTAGAACATACTTTTCCGCACGCCGTATTTCAACGGTCCTTCGTTGTACTGAATGCCGCCCCACATGGTTTGCTGCACAAAGTCTTCGAGTTTGGCAATTTCAGCCGGATCAGGTTCAACTAACTGTTTCATAATGGCATTTAACCATGATCCTGAACCTCCTTCATCGCCCAGTCCACAAATCCAGGCACGGCTGTCCTGTGTTACCGGTTTCTTTTCTTCGTAATCGTAGGTAATTACCGATGGCGAGCGATCGAAAAGATCGTTAGGTTCATCAAACCACTGCTCCGTAGTCAGGAAATGTCCGTTATCGGCAACAACCTGCTTTTCGGGCTTAATAACCTTGTAGTTTATCGTTTGTTGCAGTCCGTTTTTATACGTGATGGTCAGGCGGGCACGCCCCCAAAGTTTCCCCTGAACTGTATATTTTTGCCAATTGTTTTCGGTGGCATTTTGTTTGGTCAGTTCAAGCGCCCCTTCCGGTTCCACTTCCATCTTTTTGATTTTCTGATCGTACTTCAAAAAAAGTTCGCCATTCACATCCTGTGGAAGTACGTAACCGGGAACTCCAACCGCAACCGGACGGTCGTTTTCGATCAGTGTATTTTCAATGTTGTGAATGGAATCCGAGAGAACGAATTTCAATCCAACGGTTCTGGTTTTGCCGGGCTTCAGAATTTCAGAAGTTGGCGTATTCCATTGCTCAGCTTCTTTCCACTCGTTTTCAGCATAAGCTTTGCTGTGGATCATCCATTCATGAAAACCTTCGAAGGTAATTCCGCGACGAGTCGGATCGTCGAGTAAAGGGTTGTAAGCCTCGAAAGGCGAATCGTTATAAGGCAGTACCAGCAAAACCTGGCCGGTTCCTTTTAATCGGATCACCTGTAAATAGCCGGCATCCATTCCGATATATGGATCATAAAAAACATTTTCGGCATGCGCTTCATCAAGTGATTTACGCGAATGATTATTATTGAAAATTACCGGAATTCCAAGTGCTCCTATTTCAATATCCTTGTTCGAAACGTTTTTAATATCGAAGCGAAGAACAAGGTTCTCTCCATCTTTTTCCCAGTAACGCGTAACTTTAACCGGGGCATCCTCGGGGAAAAGCTCAGATAAATCGGAAGCAGCAAGAATATTGGCATTGTCTGCAGTTATTTCGCTGACATTCTTTCTGGAAGCAGCTGAAGAGTAGCTTTCCCAATCTCCGCTACCGTTTGTTCGTATTCTGAAATTAATGTCACCCAGGTGATAATAGCCTGCTTTTTTGCGGTATGGAAGCCATTCGCCTGGTGTAAAGTCAAAACCGGGTTCCGAAACCGGATGCAGACCGGCTACAGTGTGCGACGATTTTAATATCTCCAGGTTAAAAACCGAGGTAGAAAACTTCAGCGAGCCCATATCAACATCAATGGAATCTAAATCTGCAGCTTGTTTCGATAGTATTGCTCCCGCATTCAATGCAAGGCCCAATCCTATCAGAAAGAAAAAAATATGCTTCATCTTAATAAAATTGTCAGTTCGTTTTAAAGATAACTCGCCCCAAACTCAGGATCCGCTACTTTGTTTTTCTTATTTATGTATTCTATTTATCACTCAATCGTTCCCGCCGGATAATTGTCAATAACACTCGTCAGGTACGTTATTCTGTTCGTTAGCCAGTTTTCCATTTGGCTGATTTGCGTCCGGTTATACTTTCCAATCGGCCAGCGATCGGCGTCGCGCTGCATGGCAGCTGCAAAACCATCGGCATAAACCAATGTGGTGGTCCAGTAGTCGCTCATTAATTTGTCCTTTATTTCGGACCAACGCGCCCTGTACTCGCTTAAAAACCGTTTGCTCCGGAATAAATCGGTAAAAAACGAAGGCACATGATAACCACCCGCGTGATGAACGGGATCGGTTCCCAGTACCAGTTCGCGGTGGCTTGCAAAGTAATTATGTCCGGTGTACATGGTTCCCCAGTCGAAATCGAATCCTGCATCGAAGTCCCAAAGCGGTCCCATCACCCATAAACCATAAATATCCTTATGCAGATAAATGCTTCGCGGAGCATCAACTTCAACGTTGTAAACAAGTTCCTGAATGAGCATGTAATCGATAAAAGACGAAATATCTAATTCCTGGGCAACACGCTCATAATCTGCTGATTTTAGTGCATTCTCAAGTTTAGCAAAATCGCTTTTTATTTGTGCCATTCGTGCCGAAGAGACATTATTTGGATGCTTAATGCAAACCGGTAACTGATAAATCGACGACCAGAAGTTATCGCTTTCCTGAGGTGCCAACTCAGGACCATCATCTCTATCCAGCGACAACAAAATCCCATGTGTTGAATCGATGGCTACACGGTTTTTACCTTCCTCAATTTGTTCGGTAATCGTATATAAACCGATGTATTCGTTATTCAGCGTTACTTCTGCATAACGAATGTGGTTGGTAAAAGGCAGTCCCAATCCCTGACCCACTGTAAAAACAAAGGTGTTCATCAAATGCGTTGGGTCGCGGTAATCGGCCAGTAGCACCCAGTCTTTATTCGGATCAAGACCCAGTATTCCAGCTTTCTCTTCCAGTTTAATCCGGTATGGTTTCTTCGGGTACCAGAGCCAGGTTGAGTTTCCTCTCCCCCTGATTTTTCCGGTGCCCGAATAATTCCATTCCGCCTTATCTGATTCGATTGTTATTCCGCAATTCACATAGGTTTCCCGGGTTGAAATTGCCGTTGCATTTTCGGTTATTATTGCCAACCGGGCCACCAAGTACGTTTCCTGCGCCACCTCTTCTTTCCCATCTTCGTCAGGATCGATAACTTCATCCTCTGAACAACGCGTGAACATCAACACCGACAAGCACACCATCAGTGCCAGTACATTCGGTTTGAATTTATAGCCGCTATGGAAAAAAAGGCGCTTCAATTTCTTTAGTTGATGGTAATATTAAATACAAAAGTTACCCTGTATTGAGCGGCGTTTTTGGTATACACAAAAGCTTCTTTAATGGTGTATTTATCGCCTGCACTACTTTTCCCCGGATATTGTCCGATGCTAAAGTTGAAATTATCGGCAGTGAATTCAGAGAAAACTTTACTGTCGTTATCGCTGCCCCAGCCAATAACGGCTCCGGTGCTATCGAACCAGAAACCCAGTCCGTTGGCCGTTGTATTGTAATTCAGGCTACCATCGGGCTCAACGGCTGCAAAGGCAATTTTACCTTCCTGTGGTGTTTGTTTTGCAGCGAGTAAAGCAGCGGCAATTGCTGATGGCTGTAATACAAGTGCTTCTGCCACTTTGGTAATATCGCCGTTGCCATTCAGACTAACTGTTGTTCCCGAATATGCCGAAGCATCGGCAGGGAATGAAATATCATAGGTCAGCGTAAGATCTTCAGGAGTACCATTCGGATCGATAACAACAGAACCCAACAAATCGGTATTGGTAAATTTTACCGTGTACGGCCACTGGTCGTCGTTACTTTCCCGCTCATCCCAGGCATGTGCCTGATAACTCGATGGTGCACCCAATACAACCAGCCACAAACGTTCGCATCCTTCGGGAACTGTAAATTCGATATCAGCCGAAGTTTTCCGGTTCATTTCACCATAAACCCGTTCGCCGCTGCTTAACAGTGCCACATAACCATAGCGCCAGCCGGCACGTGTTAACGTTCCGCTGTTGTAGTTGCGTGTTGTAAGTGTTGTTCCATCCTCTGAATATTCTCCGGGATCGGCTGAAGCCAGTGCTGATCCGGGTTGCAAAGCTTTAAAAGAAGTTGTGATCACCGTTCCTGCTTCGGGAACATTTAACGGAATTACATTGTATCCGGTTGTTCCCGGACAACTTCTGTAAGCTACCTGATAAGTTCCGTCTTCAAGCTGATAGAATTTGTACTTGAACTGACCGATATAATTACTTCCAAGCGAGCGAATAGCATCTATATCCCAACTTGCCATGTGAGCTGCCGCATCGTAAAGTTCGGCATTCATTTCGTCAACCGACAAACCGTTAATCCGCATGTAGGCTTCAATCGGATCTTCGGGTCTGATAGCTTCACGCCACAGTTTTCCTATAAAATCGATTCCGTGCTTATCTGTCCAGTAGTAATGCAGCCAGTAACTGGCATAACGTTGCCACTCGTGACCAAAATGACGGTGGTAATTATCCATGTACACCGAAAAATCGTACGATGTAAAAGCTTGCGCCGGATAAGATTGAAAAGATTGCCATTGTGCTGTTTGCTCCCAAAAACCGTTACCGCCATTACCCCCAAATCCGTAGCGGAATCCGCGGGTAAAATCGTTCTCAATTCCTCCGTAAGCCAAGAGGTCGGCATATACCTGGAACTGAAAACTGTGGCCAATTTCGTGGGCGATGGTTGAACCAACCGGTTTACAGGTGCTTGGATTAACCCAAAGCGCACCAATCATATCGTCGTAACCACTTCCGGTAGCCAGCCATTCAGTTTGGTACAAGAGGTAAATTTCCATCTTGTATTTGTCGAGATTTGATTTACCTGCACCCAGTTCGGCAAAATTCAGGGTATTCACATTCACCTGGAAAAACTCTTCGGCTTTTACCAGCAGATCGTCAACATCCACACGAAGTGCTTCCGGCACACTGTCGGCATTTGGATTTAATCCAAAACCGGGTTCCCAGAACACCACAAAGTGCTCGGATTGTTTGCTGCGCACAAACGACCATTTGCTGTCTCCCCTCAGGAAATCCATATTTTTGAATTCTTTCGGTTTGTAGAACTTGTCGAAGTCCACCACATCATCCTCTGTTAAAATCGTAACCGAAGGCGTTTTGGTTGTGTCTTCAACTACCGGGTCCGGATCAGGATCAGGTTCCGGTGTTGGCGTATCGCTTCCGCCGCAGGCTGCAAAAACAAATGAAGAAATCAATAAAAATATAACCGGAAATAAAAAGTGGCATAAGCCGGATTTCTCCGACTTATGCACTCTCAACTGTGATTTAAAACTATTCATTAATCAAGTTTAATCTATTATACTGTAAAAGTAATAACTAACAATACTTTAATTGATGGTAACATTAAATACAAATGTAACCTGATATTCTACACCGTCTTTTGTGTAAACAAATGCTTCCTTAACGGTATAGGTATCACCAGCACTGCTCTTACCCGGGAACTGACCAATACTAAAGGTGAAATCTGCTGAGGTAAATTCAGAGAACAATTTGCTGTCGTTATCACTACCCCAGCCAATAACAGCACCTGTGCTATCGAACCAGAAACCAAGTCCGTTTGCAGTGGTATTGTAATTTAAGCTTCCACCGGGTTCAACCGCTGCAAAAGCAATTTTGCCTTCCTGTGGCGTTTCTTTGGCAGCAAGCAAGGCTGCTTCAATTGCCGAAGACTCCATTAACAGCGCTTCTGCTACTTTATCTATGTCACCGTTGGCACTTAAACTAACTGTTGTGCCCGAATAGTTAACAGAATCTGCTGCAAATGAGACGTTATAAGTCAAGGTCAGATCTTTAGGTTCCGGTGTTGTTTCACCTTCAATAACAAAGGTGAGATTAATCGTTGCCGAACCGCCATTACAAACAGCAACATAGGTAGTTGTAACGGTTGTACCTGCTGTTGCATTCTCCGGATGGTTACCACCATAGAGGTACAATTCAGATTCGGAGTGACCAAGGCTTGTCCAAACAACACCTTCGGCCCAACCAACAGCAGTACCATCAGCATTTAACCAGTAACCGGGAACATCGGCAGTGTAAGACGGATCAACTTCGCTTGCCGATCCCTGATATAATTTCAGCGTACCGTCCTGGATGGCTTTATGAATCTGATAAGTTGTCATTTTGAACGCCTGACGCAATGTTTCTTTCACATCAGCAGTAACAGAAGCATAATCGTCGCTATAAGGCTTGCTTAAAGTAACATCAATGGTCAGATTCTCTGGATCACCTTCAGGCGCTGTTTCCGGATCAATATAATTGTCGCCTTCAACAATAAAAGTAAGATTGATGGTTACTGATCCTCCGTTACAAGTAGCAATATAAGTGGTTGTAACGGTCATACCTGCAGTAGCATTATCCGGGTGGTTACCTCCATAGAGGTACAAATCGGTTTCGCTGTGGCCAACACTTGTCCATACAACCGATTCGCCCCAACCACCGGCAGTTCCATCTTCTTTCAACCAATAACCGGGAACATCAGCCGTGTAAGAAGGATCCTCTTCGGTTACGGCACCCTGATACAATTTGAAGGTACCGTCGCCAATAGCTTTATGTATCTGGTATGTGGTCATTTTAAAGGCCTGACGGAATGTTTCCTTAATATCGGCGGTAACTGATGCATAATCGTTACTGTAAGGTTTGCTCAGTTCGATATCGATTGTCATTGCTTCAGGATTTCCTTCAGGTGCAGTTTCTGGATCAACATAGCCAAGAACTTTAATGGTGATGTTGAGCATTACGATTTTATTATTAGCCATGAAACCGTACTTAATCGTATAAGTTTCATCGGCAGCCAGGTGATCAGGATACTGACCAATACTGATTTGGTTATCCTCGAATTCGCCATAATTGGTATAAACACTGGCATTATCGCCCCATGCTCCTACATATCCGTTAAAATCGTACCAGAAACCGTAACCGGTAACCGCCTCGGTGGCATATGAACCATCTTCGTTAACTCCAATAAATGTTGCTTCAGTCAATGAATCAATTCCAAGATCGTTTAATACTGCAGCCAAATCGAAAGTAAGTGGATCAGGATCGTAAACACTTTTTGCAGTAACTTCAATTGTAAGGTCTTGTGTACTTACCACATCAGCTGTAATCTGACCAGGAGCAACCGCATTCACCGTAATTTTTACAGCTATGCGAATTTCGTTGTATTTCAATGCCTCGATGAAAGTCACCTTCTGACCTGCAGTTAAATGCCCCGGATACTGTCCAACTGAGAAGTAACCGTTTTCAGGATAGAACTCGGCAAAAACCATGGCTGAGTCGCCCCAGGCAGTTAAATCGCCACGGCGGTCCCACCAGTGCCCCCACGGTGCGTTGGTGTTTGAAGCACCGGCTATATCGGCGTGTGTAGTTCCGGCAATTGCAAAACCTTTTACTTCAGGCGCACCGCTTTCTCCGGCAATTCCTGCCAGCAATTCGGCCTCTGTTATTCCAAATTTCTCGGCGATTTTATCCAACTCAATTTCCAGGTTCCCACCTTCGTATAAGGAACCGCTAATGGTAATATCCATTGAGTATTCAAGAACCAGATCGGCATTGATCCTTTCTTTTTGCGCCTGGGCAATTGAGTCCTGACGGGCAATTTCGGCAATCTCGTCATCGGTCAGATCATGCAGACCGCTAAAATCTTCGTTGTCCTTGCAACTGAATATTCCAGCCGTAATGATAAGCGACAGAATTATTAAAATATTTATCTTTTTCATTTGTCGTAATTTTTAATTTTCAGCATAAACTACTTCTGCTAGTTTGAATTAGTTTGATACCCCTCGTTCTGAACAAGCGAAATATTGGCATCCATAGCAGCTTGCGGAATTGGATATACATCCCAGTGTGTTTCGGTTGTGGCGTCTTTACAGAACCACGATTTTCCGTTGAACACGTTTCTTCCGTCTTCCATTTTAAAACGAATCAGATCCTGACGGCGATGGTGTTCGCCAACAAATTCCCAGGCCAGGTCGTCGAGCAATCCCCCCAGGATGATGTCGTCGCCACCTTCGTTGGTAACGATGTATGAAGCCGGGTCGAAATTGGCAAATCCTTCGCTGGTGTATTCGCGGTGTCCGTAATCGTAAACACTACCACCTTTCAGGTCGGCAACGGTACGAATAGCGGCCTGTGCCGATTCGAAAGAACGGGCACGAACTTCGCTGATAAGATCGGCAGCAGTTTGCTCATCCTGTCCCAAACGCAATAAACATTCAGCTTTGATAAACATGGCATCAGCCAGGCGGAAGAAAGCCACATCGTTTCCGTAAGTACCCACGTCTCCAGCTTCAATTTCGCTTTTCACAAAACGATAACCTTCCTGCTGATATGCACCCGGATTATCGATAGAGTGAACACGCAATGAATAATTCAGGTAACCTTCGCCGGCCCAGTCGTCGGTGCTGAAAGGAATTGGGTCGCCCGATTGAGGAATCACATTTCCATTGGCATCTTCAGTTGCAAAACGTTGAACACCACCTGTCCATGTATCAGTTAAACGCTGGTCGCCTTCCTGGTAACTTTCGATAAACTGAGGCACAGCACAACTTCCGTTCCATGGCGATCCGTTGTAACCATATGCAGCAGCGCCTGCACCCACCAGACATTTATTTACCAAATAATTATGTCTGGCATTGGTTTTATCCAGTGGAAGGGCAAAAATTACTTCAGGTGAAGAAGAAATGCTAACTCTGAAATTATCAAGGTAATTCGGAGCCAAAGCGTATCCACCGTTTGTAAGAATATCATCAACCTCGGCCAGTGCTTTCTCGTAATAGCTGTCGTCGCTGGTTCTGAAATAAGCATTGTAATTCAGGTATAATTTTGCCAGTATCATGTCGGCAGCAAAACGGTTCGGATAACCAAACACCTTATCGGTTCCGAGTTCATCTTTAATGGCATTCATTTCAGTTACACAGAAATCAAAAACTTCCTGTGCCGACTTTTGCTCCGGCAGGTAACCGGCTTCCAGTTCCTGAGTAGTTTCCAGAGGAACATTACGGAAAGCATCGACCAGTACATAGTAATTAAGCGCTCGCATAAATCGCATCTGTGCCTGTTCCGGCCCGGTTTCCGGCAATACATCCAGACATTTATTGGCATAACCGATTCCTACATAAGCGTAATACCATAATGGATCGATATGCCCCTGGGTTGAGTTCCATTGGTGCTTGTGCATTGGGATATACAAGTCGCCCCAACCAATTCCAAGACGTTTTGGTGTCATGTAAGTATCGGTACACTCTTCGTTCACATCGAAATAACCGTTCCATCCCCAATACAGAAAACGGAATTGTGCATAAACCTCACCCATCATGTAGCCCAGGATTTCAGGGTCGTTTACATCGATGGTTTCATCGGTGAGGCCGGAGTAAACTGTTTCCTCCAAATCGGTACATGCTGCGAATAACAACAGGGTTGTTACTGCAAGACTTAGTATAGAGTTTTTAATGAATTTCATATCCTCAAATTTTAAAAGTTAACAGAAAGTCCAAATGTGTAAGAACGAACAGTTGGATACTTATCACGGTCGTCGATACCCGGTGCCAGGAAGTAATTTGATACTTCAGGATCCAGACCCGAGTAGCCGGTTATACAGAAGAGGTTCTGTCCGCTTACATAGAAGCGCATATTTTTAATGTATTTCTCAAGATTACCTCCAATTGGCACGGTATACCCTAATGTAGCGTTTGTTAATTTCACAAAATCGCCATTTTCAATATGATCGCTCCAAACTCCCTGTGGCATCGAACCTGATAAACGCACCATCACTTGCTCTCCGGTAGTTTCGTCCATCACCGGAGCACCCGTTGCATCGATAGCCGGAAGCAGATCGCCGGCAGTTTTCAGGCGGTTGTAGGCAATTGAGTTGTTCTCGTAGAAACTACGCTGAACATTTAATATTTTATAGCCAAACTGGCCGGTAAACATCAGGCTAAGATCAAAGTTTTTATAACGGAAAGTGTTGTTCCATCCGGCATACACCTGTGGAAGTCCGCTTCCTAAACGCTGACGGTTAGGTTCGAGGTTGTAGCTGGTGTCGAATTCTTTATACGACCATGTTTCTGTTGCATCGTCGTACACTTCAACCCATACAAAGCCGTCTTTGCTTACACCTCTCGATTTCAATCCCCAGAAATCACCCAGACGGTGACCAACTTCCATAGCATGAGTAGGAACAGAGATCGGGTCGCTAACTCCACCAACTTCCATAAAGTTGTCGGTTTCGTACAGATCGTTTGACAAGCTGATCAGTTTGTTTGCGTTATGCGACAAGGTTAAAGTTGATTTCCATTCAAAATCACCTTTTTGAACAGGCGTTCCTGAAATCATGAGCTCGATACCTTTGTTTTCCATTTTACCAACGTTTGCGATGGTGGTTCCATACATGTTTGGCGGAACCGGAACGGAGTACCAGTACAAAAGGTCAGATGTCTTTTTCGAGTAAACATCGATGGCACCGCTCAATCGTGAATTTAATACGGTCCAGTCAAGACCTACGTTCACCTCAGCGGTTGTTTCCCATTTCAGGTCGGGATTCGGGTTTTGGGCCACTTTTAACGATGGTGCCCATTTTCCGTCCATACTCAGGTGTTTTCCATATGCATCGTAATCGAAAGTTGTTAACGACATATAAGGATCATTCGGACTAACACCGGTTACACCATAACCTGCGCGCAATTTTAAATTGTCGATCCAGGTGGTGCTATTCATAAATTCTTCATTGCTGATGGTCCATCCCAGCGAAACCGAGGGAAAAGTACCCCACTGGTAGTTTTTACCAAATTTCGACGATCCTTCGCGACGTACACTCACCATGGCATTGAAACGGTTATCGTAACCGTAAGTAGCGCGGCCAAAGAAACCGATCAGCTTATTATCGTTTTTATACGAACTCATATATGCAGTATGGTCCTCATCGGTAAGGTACAAGCCTTGCGCCAGGTTGTTGTATAAGTACGATTCTGAAGGAAACTCCGAGTTTCCGGCACTGTAAGTATCATATACATTATACAGGTAGCTGTAACCTACTAAGGCAGTCATCCTGCTTTTTTCAATTTTAAGGTCATATTTCGAAGTCAACTCCAGGTTATCGCTTTTAGTATTGCTCGATCCTTTTGAAGCGCTACCTCTAACCTTTGGAATTGTGCGATACTGATCTTCAGGATCAACCGTACTTTGCGAATAATATTTACTGGTGTAGTAGTTTTGCGAAGTCGTGCTGATCTCTTTCCGCGATAACATCACATTGGTTTGCCATCCTTTAACCGGTTCAATGGTAACATTACCGATTACACGGGCATATTTCGAACGGCTGTCTCCAATATGTTCGTCCTGAATTTCGCGTGGATTATAATACTGAAAACGGTTAAATTCTTCGTAGTAAGCTCCGTCTTCGTGATATACAGGCGACGAAGGATTGTGAATTAAAGCCTGACGATAAACATAGCTGTTGCTATTATTGGTATTGCTGTTTGTTGAATACAACACATTCAGGTTCAACTTTATAATATCGTTCATTGCGTACTGACTAAAATCGAGCTGAGCTTTCAGGTTGTTTCGGTCACTTTTACGCATAATTCCTTCTTCGTCGGCATAAGTTACGTTGGCCGAATAAGAAGATTTTTGGGTACCTCCTTCGAAGCTTAAAGAATGGTTTTGCGTGTAACCGGCTTCGCGTGTTACAGCCGCCAACCAGTCGGTATCGTAACCTTCGTAATCAAAATTGGTAAGGCCGTAAATCACATCATGTGTGTCCATGAATTCGGCAGTTTTATACCATTCCGACAAAGAAGCATAACTTGAATAAGTAGCATTTGAATACGAACCGCGCTGTCCGGATTTAGTGGTGATAAGAATTACGCCGTTTGCACCACGAGTACCATAAATAGCAGCTGCCGATGCGTCTTTCAGTACATCGATAGATTCAATGTTTTCGGGAGCAACAGTAGTTAACGAACCTTCGATACCGTCAACCAGTACCAGTGGCTGAACACTACCCATGATGGTAGTGATACCGCGCAGCATGATGCTTGAAGTGGCATTCGGGTCGCCCGAAGATTTGGTAATGCTTAAACCGGCTATTTTACCTTTCACCAGGTCGGCTGCATCGTTGATTTTACCAACACTAAAATCTTCGGCTTTTACACTAGAAATCGCACTGGTAACATCGCCTTTACGCTGAGTACCATAACCAATGGCAACAACCTCATCAATACCAATGGTTGCAACTTTCATTGTTACATCGATTGCTGTTTGGCTACCCACCTCTACTTCCTGGGTGGTAAAGCCAATGTATGAGAACTGTAAAGCGCCCCCGGAATTTACACTGATCGAATATTTACCATCAATGTCGGTGGTTGTACCTGTTGTTGTACCCACAACCATAACCGTAACGCCAGGCAAAGAAACTCCCTGTTCGTCGTAAACAGTTCCGGTAATACGCTTGTTTTGACCGAAAACTGTGAACGGAACGATCAGGAGAAACAAGACATAGCAGAACATTCGTGTTTTTCTTGATTGAATAGATTTCATTTCACATCGTTTTTAATTTAGTAATTGTTACTGTCAGTTTTAATAGGCTTTTTTTTTGACAGCTGAAGAATTTCAATTTTAAATCTCAGGTTATAAACCAGGGTAGTTGAGTTACCCTCTATAAAACTTTTGTGGAGATTTGGAAGTGTTAGTTTCTGTTACGTTTTTTTCATATGCATTAAATTTTGTCAGGTTAATTTTTTCATGATCATATGATCAACATTGTTTATTTTCAATAGCATCCCATACAATTCGTCCCGAACAATCGGAACCCATTTCATAAGCGCAATCAGTTTCGCAGCTGATATTGTCCTGAGCAAGTAATTCTAATTTGATGAAACCGACGATAACGGATGTCCAAAAAACTTATACGAATGTCAAAGTGCTTGCTGGGTATCAATATCTTAAGAAATATGTCAGAATAAACCCATTTCTTACTCGTCAGAAATGCGGCAAAAGGGAGGCACTAATTTGAAAAGTTATTTAGTGGTGTTAAAAGTGAATTGCACGAGATTATTGATTGAAATAATCTTTAGGGGAAACTCCAAAATATTCTTTGAATCTACGGCTAAAATAAGCCGGGCTGGAGAAGCCGGTTTGGAAGGCCGCCTCCGAAATGTTACACTTACCGTCGGCAATCAGTTTCACCGCTTCTTTTAAACGAATGGAACGGATAAATTCGGTGGCCGAACAACCGGTGAGTTTTTTTAACTTGGTATGTAACAACGACCTGCTTATTCCCGCCTCCTGAACCAGGAAGGAAACATCCAACTCGTTGTAATCGATATTTTCCAGGATGAGATGTGTTATCTTTTCAATCAGAATTTTATCTGATTCCGAAGACGCCATGTCCGTGGGAAGAATATTTGTATCGGTTTTAAAGCGCTTGATCAGGTTCTTTCGGGTGTGAAGCACATTCTGTACCTGTTGCTGCAACATATGCGGCAAGAATGGTTTCTCAATGTAGTAGTCGGCACCGGTTTGCAATCCCTCGTATTCATTTTCCTGACCACTTTTTGCAGTAAGCAGGACAATTGGAATATGTGAAGTATTTATATCGGTTTTTAATTTCCGGGCCAGTTCAAATCCGTCGATCCCCGGCATCATAACATCGCTGATGATGAGATCTGGCACATTTTTCTCCAATATTTCGAGGGCCTCGTTTCCATCAATGGCAGTAAGCACTTTAAACTCTTCCGAAAGTGTTTCCGAAATGAAATCGAGTAATTCACGGTTGTCATCTATCACCAGAATAAGCGGTTGCTTACTCAGGCTCTCCTGCTCGTGATTCACTGCCGGGTATAAACGAACATTCTCCATTGCATCGAGATGCGGCAGGTATTGCCCTTCGCCCAATACAATCTCTTTATCCTTGTAGTCAGCACGCTCAACCGGAATACGAACCGTGAAAACCGAACCTTTTCCGATTTTACTTTCTGCTGTTATTGTTCCTTTGTGCAGTTTAACCAGGCTTTTTACAAAAGCCAGACCAATGCCCGATCCTGTGTTAACACTTGTCTCTGAAGTATCGGCACTGTAAAAGCGATCGAATATCCTGTTGAGTTTGTATGATTCAATTCCTATCCCCGTATCCGAAATACTTGTTTGGAATATTTTTTTATTGTTTGCAACATCATTTATAAGTTCAGCCCTTACTTTCACCGAACCTCCTTTGGGAGTGAATTTTAGCGCATTTGAGAGTAAATTCACGAAAATATACTCGTATTTTCGGCAGTCGAGCCAGATTGATTCATCCATATTGTTTTTCTCGAAATGCAGTTGTACACCCTTCATTCCAGCCGATTCTGCAAACGATTCTTCAACATTTTCGAGGAAGGCAATCAGGTTCTGGTGGCTTACCTGCAGTTTTTCCTTCCCGCTTTCAATTTTGCGGAATTCGAGTAACTGGTTAATCAGGCTTAACAAACGCTGGGTATTGTTTTTAATGCCTTTCATTTTCTTGCTCAAAGCCGGTGTCAGCTTTTCTTCCTGGATAATTCGTGTAATAGGTCCCAGAATTAAAGTCAACGGTGTGCGTAATTCGTGCGAAATATTGGTAAAAAATTCGAGTTTGAAGTTATTGATCTGGCTGATGTATTCTTTTTCACGGCGTTCCATTTCGGCCATAGCTTTCGACTTTTGAATACGTGTTGTTACCATAAAAAAGGTAAACAGCAACAGGATAAAAACAAGGGTATAAATCAGAAATCCCCAGTTTGAAAGCCAGAAAGGCGGTTCGATAACGATCTTAACAGTTTTAAATTCATCGCCCCACTGCGTATTATCGATCGAAGCTTTTACATGAAAGTAGTACTCTCCCGGACTAAGGTTCGTATAGGTGGCAAAATCGCGGTTCCCGACATAGTTCCAGCTCTCTTCGAAATTTTTGAGGTAATAGGCGTACTGGCAATTCCCTCGATTTTGAAAATACAGCCCGGAATATTCTATCGTGAAAACATTTTCCTTGTATTTAAAATTAACCTCGGGATCAACATTAAGCGATTTTCTGAGCGCCGAATTAGTTCCGGGAATAAGCGGCTGATTAAACAGCTGCATACCTGTGAATACAACGTCGAGTGCCTTGTTTTCGTCATAATGGTTGTTTTCGTTAAATGAAACAAGACCGTTATTTCCTCCGAAATAAATATTCCCGGCATGATCCTTATACGACGCCCGGTAGTTGAACTGCTCAAACGAAAGCCCCGACTCGCGGTTATACCAAACCTGTTCCCCGGTTTCCGGATTGAAATGCACCAATCCTTTATCACCACTTGCCCAAAGGCTGCCGTCATTTCCTTCTTCGAGACTAAATATCCATGAGAACGGGAAACCATTCTGTTCGTTGTAATGGAAAAGCGAATCAGTGGCATAATCGTAAGCCCATAAACCTTGTAAACAATCGCCAGCCCAAACCCGGTTTTTAGAGTCTGTTTTAACGAAATTGATATTCTTCAGGTGAAGAAACTTGTTAAACAGCCCGAATTTGTTTTGTTTCTTATCGTAAAAGAAGGTTCCTAAATACGATGAAAACCAGATTTTATTGGCACCCTCGAACATATACATAACAGGCATGGATGCCAGTTCAGGTTCGTTAATTCGTGTGATGCGATTACTTTTCAGATTGTAAATCACAACTCCACCCGTACTGGCTATAAATATGGAGTCGCCAACCTGCAGCAGGTTGTAAATATCGTTTGTAGGCAAATCCGGATGATTTTCGGTATTGATGTATTCAAACGAATTTGTTTTGAGGTTATAAATGTTTATGCCACCGGTATAGGTTGCAATCCATAATTTATCGGGCGTTTCAAACAACAAATCGTGTACGTTATTAAACGACAAACCGTTGCTTTCGTTAATCACCTTTGTAATTTGCCCGCTTTCCCCGTCAATCCGGTTGATGCCCATGTCCTCCATCCCAATCCAGATATTTCCGTTCCGGTTTTCTGTGATACAGCTTACGGCACTTCCGCTAATATGATTTTCACTGGTCCCGGTCTGCCAAACTCTAAAGAAGTTACTGGAATTACTCCATAGATTTATACCTCCGAAATAGGTTCCCAGCCACATATTCCCCTGCCGGTCGGAAAATACATTATAAATTGGATTGGTATTCAATCCTTCGGGATTATTGATGTCGTACTGGTAATATTCGAACGATTCGGTATATGGCGACCAAACACATAAACCGTCTTCTGTACCTATCCAAACCCTGTTCATTTGATCCTCGGCAATGGTATGTACCAGGTTATGTAAAAGCCTGAACTTACCTGTTTGCTGGGCTGTGAATCGTTGTACATTTCCGTTCAACAGGTTAATTCGAAACAAACCGTTTCCGGTGGTTCCCATCCACAAATTATTGCTGTTATCGAGGTAAAAGTGTTCGAGTGCAGTGCTTTGTAAACCGTCGGGCACATGAATTTCGCGCTGTTGTTTCTGCTTTAGGTCGAATACATATAAATTACGTTGCGAAGTAAATGCCACCAGCATATCGTTCTTTTCCCTTACATTAATAACCGAGGCGTTTTGAGACAACCTTGCAAACGGGAGTTCATCGCTGAATGGCTTTAAGCTATTCTTCCGGGAATCGAGAAATTTCACTTCTGAATTGCCAAAGATCCATAATCCGTTTTGTGAAGGAACAACGTTTAATACAGTATCCAACTGCGCCAACATCTGATTCAACTCGAAACGTTCGAGTTCGAAATTAAAGGAATAATAATCGTTCGTGGTAGTTTGTGCAATCAGCACGGAATCGTGCAGCAGGAAAATTTGTTTACTCCAGATGTCGAAGGCATTTCCGTTTTTATCAACCGCCTGGAAGGTTTTAAAATTACGTCCGTCGAACCGACAAACCGAGCTTCGGGTGGCCGCCCAGATAAATCCATACTGGTCCTGACAAATACTTTTTATGTACGACGATGGCAAACCGTCTTCGTTCGTATAATGTATAAAAGTTAATCTCCCTGAATTGGAAAATCCCGCGAAGTTGTTCAGAAGTAAAAGAAATGGGAAGATCCACTTTATACTGCTCCTCATCACCTTGATCCGTTTGATTTAAAAAGCGACTACCTCATTAACTGACACCCGAAACAAATATATTTATTTGTTTAAACTTTGAAGTCGCTGAACAACTGATTATCCCCAATGCAAAACTTTGTAGAAAGACAGGAAGTCCGAATCTGCAATAACATGTCAATTCGATTCTTCTTTTTCAAGCTTGTACAAGCCACACGCGTGCGCCGCTAAAATCTGGCTAAAACTTGTTGTGAAGGTTCCTAAACTTTCACCCGTCCACATATTTGTTACAGTATATTTACTATTTACATCGGGATCACCAACAGCCGCTATAATTTCTAAGGGTTCAACTTCATCCGAGATATTAAATAATGCCAGGTAAATTTCTCCGGTATTGGGATTTTCAGAAGTAATGGCAACTTTTCCGTCTTCCTGAAACAACTGACGTACATTGGTGCTCTCGCGGTGCATCCGCAAAACTTCTTTGTTGGTTAACAGCGACAATGTGAAAGCATCGTTACTTGGTAGATCACCTCCAAACATCAGTGGCGATTTAAAAATAGTAAACAAAGTCATGAGCGAGTATTGCTCGTCTTTTGTGAGCCGGGTCATGCGGTCCTCTCCTCTTTCGCCACGAATTGAGATACGTCCGAGTGGAATCATATCGCAATCGGGCCAGGTGCCAGGTTGAATGTATGGATACCACTGTTCTGCCACTTTAATTAAATGCGTAAAATGATTCCAGGTGTCCCAAACATCATCCACCATTCGCCACATGTTGGCATGCTCGCGAACGTGTTCAGCTGCTTCAATTGGTGTTGCTCCCGGCGAAGTACTCAAAACTATCGGCCGCCCACACTGATCGATCGCATTTCTGATCAGCTCGATTTCTGCTTTGTGGTAAGGCCGTGACAAATCATCCACTTTCACAAAATCAACTCCCCAGGAAGCATACATATCAAATATTGAATTGTAATATTCCTGGGCTCCGGGTTTATCTGCCACGATTGTATAATTATCGCGCAGCCACGGGCACTGTAGTTCTGTGGAATATATCTGGTCGGCAGTAACTCCGTCAGTTCCCAGAATGGGTAATTTCTGCTCTACCGCAATTTTAGGAATTCCCCGCATAATGTGAATACCAAACTTCAAACCTTTGCTGTGGATATAATCGGCCAATTCTTGAAAACCTTTTCCGTCAGCAGCCGAAGGGAAACGATTTATTGCGGGCTGATAGCGGCCATATTCGTCAATAACATAGCGCGGGTCGGTCTGGTTGTAACCACCGGCTTTATCGTTTTCAACAAACCAGCGAATATCAACCACAATGTATTCCCAACCAAATTCTTTCAGCTTGGCGGCCATATAATCGGCATTGGCTTTCACCTCGTGTTCTTCAACGGTCGGCCCGTAGCAATCCCAGCTGTTCCAGCCCATTGGCGGAGTTGGAGCCCAGGTTTTAAATTCTCCCGGTGCGAAAGACTCAGTAGTTTTTGATCCGGAACAAGAAGCTAAAAAGAACAGCAGAAGTAATGACCATTTATATTGTATGTATTTCATCGGTTGAGTTTTCACGCAATATACAAAACATTCTTAAGCGTACAAGATACACTTAACTAAAAATCAAACTGTAAAAAACACATAATCAACTGAAATGGGAACACTTACAAAGACTGGCAACTTTTAATTTATTGTATTACAAGTCCTGATTTTATTGAAACGGTGCACGCTGCATTCTGTTATTAAATGTTGAATTAAAGTTTAAGGCAAAATTGCAAGACTAATTTTTGTGATATGGTTGTATAACGGAAATTTGCGGTTATGTACCCGATTCGAGTTGGTATAAACTCACAAAAATCAGATAACCAGGGAGTTATTAAGCAAACAAGAACACACCAAATACAACCGGCCCCTATCCTACTGCCTGAAAGGCACTTACAAGACTATTCAAGCCACTTACCTCCGGGTTATATATCATAATAACAACAGATCATCAAAATCGGAAATAAATAACTCAGATTAGTTTTGTTGTTTAATCTCTGGTGCAAGACTATGATTTTTAAGGATTCTCAGGAAAGCAGGATCTTATAAGTCAATCATGAAACAGTATTGTTCTTATATGTGGCGTTGTTCAACCTTATAATGATACTCTCAGAATGTTGTCAATCAAACTTTCATCGTGTTCCAGATTCAGTTTTTTGCGCAAGCGATAGCGGTGATTTTCCACACCGCGAACAGAAATACCAAGTAACGGTGCAATTTCTTTTGATGACAGGTTCATTCTCAGGTAAGCACACAACTGAAGGTCGCTTGACGTCAGTTCCGGATACTCGGTCTTCATTTTCTGAAAGAACTGCTCGTAAGCCCGTTCAAAGTTGTTTTCGAAAATTTTACGATCATCACGGCTTGAGATATTGTCATCGATTTTACTGTTCAAATAATTATAATACTTATCCGGATAACGCGAACCGAGTTCATTCTTATGTTTTCTAATGATCATTTTGAGATCGATCAGGAACTCGTTCTTCCGAATGATGGCCATTGTAGAATTAGCTAGTTCTTTACTCTTGAAACGTACTTCGCTTCTTAGTTTTTCGTTTCGTAAACGTACCAGTTCCTGTTCACGTTTTTCGTGTTGCATTTGTTCCTTCCTGAGGGTTTTCCGTATTCCCAATCTTCTGAATATCAATAGAACAGCAATCAGTATAACAACATAAAATAGTATTGCCCATTTCGATGCATACAAGGGAGGAAGTACTTTAAAAGAAAAGCGGTAGATTTGACTTTCTTTTCCCCATAGATTAACTGCCTTGACTTTAAAAACATACTCTCCGGGAGGCAGTCGCTCAAAACGGAATTCAGAATTTGGACCGGTCTCCGACCATTCGTCCCCAAGTCCTTCCAATAAATACTTGTAGGAAACGGGGATTCCGCTTAGAAATGGAAATGAAAACCTTAATGATACTGTGTTATAATTGTAATTTATCACGGCTTCATTTGCTTCTAAAGGTAGCGATATGCTTTTGTTTTTAGGATTGTTTAATTCTATTTTGCGAGCAACAGGTCTAAATTGTTCAATAAGATCGACAGTATTATTTGTTACGGACGCATCCAGCAAGGCAAGACCATTCTGAAGACATAGAATGGCAGAATATTCATTGGTTGGTAGCAAGTTTTCGAATCCTTCAACAGGTAAGGGATTATTAAAAATGGAAGTAGGATATTCTTTAATAAGTTTAATGTTGTCTTGTAAAATTGAAAACAGCCCTATGTATTCTTTTCCAAGAAACCAGTAATGATGATTAGGGGCCGGGACAATACGATGTGAAGATGCGTATTTGCCAACTGTACCATTTAGCATTGTATGCGGTACTATTGAATCTTGCAGGTCGTCGAATGTATAAAGCTTTTCACCTGTCGTAAAGACGATCCGGTTTTCTACCTTAAAAACATGAATGGTATTGTCCTTTCCGAAAGCATTTTGACCAAAATACTCACTACTAAGAACGTTTTCGCGTCTATCATCGACCTGTATCTTGAAAATTCCACGATGCATGTGGCTTGCCCAGATGTTCCCTAAATGGTCAAATTCGATGTAGCGGATTAGGTTGGCAAATCCGTTTATCGAGTTTCTTCGCATGATCCCGTTTTCTGTTTTCTCGTACACCACAAGGTTGTTATAAGTGGATTGAATGATGAGATTGGGATAAAACGGATCCTGAACAAAATTGAATGCTCCGGCCTCATCCGATATTTGATTGAATTTGTCGTTTTTTACTACAAATGTGCCTTGGTTATGTCCTACCAGTAATTCTTCGCCAAATACTTTCAAATCCCAGATTTGATCCTGTGTCTCAGGGATGATCGATACATGGTTGTCTTTAAAATCATTGCTTTTAACAAAAAGCCCTTGATTTGTTCCCAGATAGAGTTTATTATCGAAAATAGCACTGGCATATATTGCACCCGTTCCTGGAAGCCGCTGTATTGTAAAACTTCTTTGTTGGTTGCCTGATATAAATCCGATGCCAATATCAAGTGCTAACCAGATATTATGCCACCTGTCGCACACAATACCTAAAACCGTATTGTTTGAAAGTCCATTTTCGGTATTAATTTTGTTTAGTGCGTCTCCATCCTTATTAAAAACTATCAGTCCGTCAGCAAGGGTACCAATTAAAACTTTCTTTTCATCAGTATAATAGCCTCGGTTAAGCTCATTATCAATAAAATACTGGTTCCACGACTCATTCCATGTTGAAATTTCTTTTCCATCCCACATTAAGATACCTTGTTCTACAGTCCCTATTAAGATGTTCGAATCCTCGAAAGGAAGAATAAACTTTGCTGTCGTTCCTATTAATTTTTCACTTGTTGTAACTGGCTTAACATCTTCGCCATCAATTTCCCAAATACCATTATTTCTTACCGAAACCAAGACTTTATTATTTACTTGATTCATAACAGAAATACTTCCATCCAGATCTATTGGTATAATACTATCATTATGATAGGCCAGAATCTTTTGAAATGACTGAAAATAAACATAATCATCTTTTACGGCAATATTCCAAAACTCCATATTGGGCATGGAATCCAGAAAGGACCTGGCTTTCGAATCAAGCGAGTAATAAATCAGTTCGCCTCTTTCATTTGGTTTCCAATAGCCGAGTTCCATATAACCGCCGGTGTATATCACTGAATCGTTTCGTGCTTTCACCGACCTTAAAATGGTGCGATTAGGAAGATTGTTCAGTGTCCAGGTTGTCCCATCAAAAACCAGCAGGCCGGTGTGGTTGGCAAAATAAACGGTTCCAGTTTCCGATACGCTAACACTCCAGTTCTGACGTGCACCCTTGTAGGTTGTTTGATCGAACTGAATAATACCGGATACCTGATCGCTGGCTTCGACAAGCGCAATAAAACAGGATAACAAAATAGCAATAAACACAATTCTTTTGCAGACCATTAAGTTGTATTTTCTGTTTCACATGAATTAAGATAGTACAATTTATCTTCATTTTATCAAATTACCCCTCAAATTAGTAAAACCTAACACATGTCTTGTAAAATATATTATACAATAAATAATAAATAAAAACACATATACGACTCTATATCTGCTCTTTATAAGTATTGTCATTTTCACAGGATGAGGTAATAATGAGGTAATGAAATACTTCACTTAGGTAATGTGAATGATTGGTGTATGAATTCAGTTGCTTGTGCTTCAACGAATGCCTTAACTTTGCATCAAACTAATTCAAATCATAAAGTTATGCGAAAACCTATCTTTATTTTATTTCTCCTATTTTCGTGTACAACCCTCTTTGCCCAGGATAGAATTACCATCTCGGGAACGGTTGTTGACGATACAGGAGTAACACTACCGGGGGTATCGGTAATCGAAAAGGGTACAACCAACGGTACAGTGACGGATATTGACGGAAATTATTCATTAACAGTACGTCAGGGGTCAAAAGTAGTTTTCAGTTATATCGGATTTCTATCTCAGGAAATGACTGCCAGTCAATCGATTACGTACAGCGTCCAGCTAAAACAGGACGTTGTTGGTCTCGAGGAGGTAGTTGTGGTTGGCTATGGTGAGTTAAAAGTAAAGGATCTCACCTCATCCATAACTACAGTTAAATCGGATGAACTCGTAAAAACGCCGACAGGTCAGGCAATGCAAGCCTTACAGGGTAAAGTAGCAGGTGTGCAAATTGTAAACTCCGGTGCTCCGGGCAGCGAGCCTACAGTTAGGATTCGGGGAATTGGATCATTTCCAACAAGTAGTAATTCAGCTCCATTATATGTTGTGGATGGAATGTATTTTGATAACATCGACTTTCTTAATCCATCTGACATTGAAACACTTTCGGTATTGAAAGATGCTTCAGCATCGGCCATTTACGGAGTTCGTGCTGCGAATGGAGTTGTACTTATAACTACTAAAAAGGGAGCAAAAAATACCAAAACTTCCATAACCTACGATGGTTACTATGGAATTCAGGTACCGCAAAATGTGATGCAGATGTCAAATGCCGAGCAGTTTGTTGATTACATTTATCAAACCGGATCAGCTGTTGATATAAGTTTTATCGAAAATGCGATGCAACGATATGGGAGAAGCCGGGTGAATCCTAATGTACCAAATGTGAACACTGACTGGTATGCTGAAATTATGAAATCGCATGCCGCCCAGCAAAATCATTCTTTATCAGTTCTTGGAGGAAACGATAAAACATCATATTCACTTGGAATAAGTTATTTCGATCAGGAGGGACTTTTGGAAGCCGAAAACTCCTACAAGCGAATGAATATTAGAACTTCAATTGATCATCAGGCAAATGACTGGCTGAAAACAGGTGTTAATTTTAATGTTAGTAACGGCACACGATACATTGCCGATGACGGTGCCTGGTTTAGTGCTTACCATGCTGTTCCTATACTTCCGGTATATGATGATAAGCACTACGAATATCTTTTATCGCAAGGTCATACTACAGCCAGCAATTATGCAAATGCACAGGTTCTGGATTATCGTGGTGCGCAAAACCCTTTCCTCCAACTTGCCTACACGGATAACAGGCAGGATATACGAAAAGTGCTTGCAGGGATCTATGCGGAAATTGAACTTGTTCCCAATCTGGTTCGATTCAAAACGACTTACAATACTTCAATGATGTTCTTAAAAGCCAGAAATGTTGGGTTGCCTTATTTTATTAGCGAAACACAAAACAGCAACAGAATTCATTCAACTATCAGTTCCTCGAGAACTACGGATGTTAATCAGTTCTGGGACAATACACTGACATACGGCGATAGTTTTGGAGACCATAATCTAACCGTGATGGCCGGATCATCTTACCGCGACGAATGGTACGATTACCTTGTAGCTTCAGCCGAAGACATTCCATTAAATGAGAATGCATGGTACATTGGTCAAACCTTATCCGAAACATCGAAAGATGCCAATGATGGCGCGGAGCGTCTTCATGGATTGTCTTATTTTGGACGGGTATCCTACAATTACAAAAATAAATATATTGCCTACGCTACCGTGCGTAGAGAAGGTACCCAGAAGTATCAGGAGACCTGGGGAACATTCCCGGCGTTTGGACTTGGTTGGGTGGTAACCGAGGAAGATTTCATACAAGAAGGTTCGGTGCTCAATTACCTGAAATTAAGAGCCGGATGGGGTAAACTGGGTAACGATAAAATTGCGCGTCAGGATGGTGCAAACACTACCAATCCGGTGTATTTAGCGATTGATGAAACGCAGGTTGACGGAACAATAACTACCAGTACTTTTGGATATTTAGGCTGGGAAACCGTTACCGGCACAAATTTTGGATTGAATGCCGAATTGTTTAGTAATCGATTAAGTATCGAGGCAGATTATTACATCCGCGATACGGAAGATGCTGCAATTCCCGTAAGTCTGAAACTTCAATCCGGAAGTGTACTTCGAAATGTAGGTACCATTAGAAATCAGGGATTGGAATTGGCTGTTACCTGGAGAAACGAAATATCAAATAACTTAAGTTATACCATTGGAGGTAACATTTCAACCCTCAAAAATGAGGTACGCGACCTATACGGTCAGGCCTATCTTGATGGAGGTCAGGCTGAGTTCCGCCAACGTTCACAAGTGGGAGAACCACTGCTCTCATTTTTTGGTTACGAAGTAGCGGGTGTTTATCAAAATCAATCAGAAATTGATGCAGATCCAATTGCAACAGCAAATGGTCTGGTCCCAGGAGATCTTAAATTTCGAGACCAGAACAATGATGATATTCTTGATGATGACGACAAGCTGTTTATTGGTTCATATATTCCAACATTTAACTATGGAGGATTTTTGGCTTTGAATTATAAGAACCTGGAATTCTCAATGAATATCATGGGGCAGAGTGGAAACAAGATCCTCAACAGAAAAAGAGGAGAAATTATCTGGACTAATGATACAAATATAGATGCTGATCTTGCTAAAGGATTGTGGAATGGAGAAGGAACTTCCAATAAGTATCCATCGGCAGCAGGACTAAGAAAAGGATGGAACCAAAATTTCAGCGACTATTTTCTTGAGGATGGCGCTTACTTCCGGATCCAGAACATCCAGATTGCCTATAATATTAAGGGAGATGAGTTGCTGGGCCGGGGAATGCCCGATGCCCGAATCTATGTTACGGCTGAAAAACCATTAACCGTATTCAAATACAATGGATTTTCTCCGGAGGTACCCAACGGAATCGACCGTCAGTTTTATCCGGTGCCTGCCATTTATACAATTGGTGTAAATCTTAAATTCTAAACACGTAGAATCATGAAAATAAAACATTTAATAAAATATTTTGCACCCGTATTTTTAAGTGGGTTGCTACTGATTTCGGTAATTGGGTGTACCGATAAACTCGATGAACCATTTGAGGATGAAGCTTTCACCAGTGATGTGGATTACTCAATAGGTGAGGATATAAAATTGCCTCTTTTAGGAGCTTATTACGGATTGTATACTCGTGGCTGGGAAGGTCCGATAACGCTTGGTATCCGCGGCGATGATGTTAACGCGGCAGGTGATCAGGCTCCTATGCAGGAACAGGACAACTTTACGTATTTGCCCAGTCACTGGAATTTGAATGCCGTTTGGCAAAATCACTACAACGATATTATTAACGTTTTCACTGAAATGGATGAGATCGAAAAATATCGTGAAGCTGCCAACAATGATGCTCTGGTTGACCAGTATATTGCTGAATGCAAAACTATCAGAGCTTACCTTTATTTGAATCTGGCAAAAGCATTCGGGAAGATTATTGTAATCGACCAATTGGATAACATTCAAAATACTCCGGCCAGTAACATGGAACAAGTAATGCAGTACATAGTTGATGAAATGAACGAGGTGATTCCACTTCTGCCGGATATGCATCCAAATAAGCGAAGTGACGTACGTGGGGGAATTACCCGTTATACAGCTTACGCTTTACAGGCATTGGCCTACCAGGAGATGAAAGATTACCAGGGCGCAGCAAATGCAGCAGCAGCCATTATCAGTTCAGGTGAATATGAATTATCCGACGATTATTATCACCTGTTCAAGAAAGCCGGAAAATTAGATGACGAGATTATTCTTGAATTTCAGTATTCTGACTTTGGTTCTGCAACCGGGGATAGATTTGGTCACTTGTTTAGCCCGTTCGGACTTGCCTGGGATCCTGCTGTGACCGGAGCCGGTGGCGGTTGGGGATTCTACGAACCAACCAAAAAGTTTATCAAGTTTATGCTCGACAGGGGTGAAACCGTAAGGCTTGAAACATCTGTTCACTGGACTCCTGCAGGTATGGCAGAAATTGAAAATGAATGGGGAACATTGCCCGATTGGATTGATAACACCAACAGAGAAGGAGATGTTTTTATTGATAACGCCCGGAAAAAGTGGGGAGCCGGAAAATGGATACAACCATCAACAGAATTGACGGAAGGAAGGAATGGACCCGGAAGCGGTAAAAATATGATCGTAATACGCTACGCCGAAATACTTTTGGTATATGCAGAAGCCCTAACAAGGGGTGCAAACAGCAATATTTCAATGACCGCTGATCAGGCTGTAAATCTGGTGAGAGCGAGAGCGGGAATGGATCCTCTTAGTGGAGTTTCAACACAAAACGTCCTGAATGAAAAATTAGCGGAATTGGGAACAGAGTGGGATATCCGGTTTCACGACATGGTGCGCACCGAAAACGTATCAGAGTTGACACATGAAGGTAAAATCTTCACCATGGACAAAGCCTATTTTGTACTGCCTGCACCTCAGGTTTCTGAATTACCCCAATTGGAAGAAGTAGTCAATCCAACGAACTAAAAACGAAAATGAAATGAAGACATATTTTAAAATAATATTTCTGGCACTGATGGTAATTCTAATCAATGCCTGTGATCAAAATTACATCGATTCGATTTCGAAAGTGGATCCGGGGCCTGACGAATCAGCCCCGCAGGTTACTTTGATTTACCCGACAAATGGTACAGAAATTTCGTTACCGGAGGTTATTTCCTCGGTAAATATTAAGTTCGAAGTAAGCGATGACATCGAAATTGGGACGGTAAAAGTTCTCTATGATGGAACTGAAATTGCCAGCTATTCGGAATTTAACGATTACCGCAGACTTATTATCGATACCTTGATGTACGATAATGTTGGATACGGTGAACATACCGTTTCGGTGGTGGCCACCGACCTCGATAACAAATCCACAACAGTTGAAGTGGATTTCGAGAAAGTCCCTCCATATGTACCAAAATATCCTGGCGAGGTTTTATACATGCCTTTCGAGGGTGATTTCATGAATATGGTAAGTTTTGAAGTGCCAACTGTTGTAGGAAATCCGGGATTTTCAAATGAAGCACTGGGTGGATTGAAATCCTACATGGGGGCTCCCAATTCTTATCTGACTTTCTCCGGCGAGGAATTCCAAAGCGACGAGATATCTGCTATTTTCTGGATGAAAGTTAGGCTATCTGATCCTGCACCCAGCTACGGTCAACGCGCCGGAATCCTGGTTATGGGACCTGAAGATCCTGAACATCCGGATGCTCCAAACAACCGTAAAAATGGTTTTAGATTCTTTAGAGAACCTGGTGGAGGATTGATGCAGTTTAAACTTAATGCCGGAAACGGAGAGGCTGACACATGGTTTGATGGCGGAGCAGATGCACGTATTGATCCAAGCATTGAGGAATGGCGCCATTTTGCCTTCACTATTTCGCAAACTGAAGCAAAAGTATATATCGACGGTCAGATGGTAAAAGAAGGTGCTTTTTCAGGTATCGATTGGACGGGATGTGATATCTTATCCATAATGTCGGGAGCTCCGCGTTTTACCGGTTGGAATCACTGGTCGGACGAAAGTTTGTTGGATGAACTGCGAATTTTTGATCGTGCGCTTACCCAGGATGAAATTCAAAGTATTATCACCGAAGAGTCGGGCAAAGATTTTACCTATACTCCAAAATACGAAGGCGAGATCTTCTATATGCCGTTCGAGGAAACTTTCCTTGAATATGTTTCACAAACCCAGCCCACGGTTACCGGAACACCTGGATATGCCGATGGTAAAGTGGGTAAAGCCTATGCAGGAGCTCCAGAATCGTATTTGACTTTTCCGAGCGATGCTTTACAGAACAACCTGTTAAGCGCAGCTTTCTGGATGAAAATAAGATTAACCGATCCTGAACCAACGTATGGACAACGTGCCGGCATATTAGTAATGGGACCACCTGATACTGAAAATGAAAACTATCCCGATGTGCAAAACAATCGAAAAAGTGGTTTCCGTTTTTTCAGAGAACCAGGCGGAGGATTAATGCAATTTAAACTCAACGCAGGAAACGGAACTGCTGATACGTGGGTAGACGGTGGTGAAGCTGCTCGTTTAGATCCAGCTGTTGAAGAATGGCACCATTTTGCATTCTCTATTTCAGGAAAAGAATGTTTGGTTTACATCGATGGAGAAGTGGTTAAACAAAGTGATTTTACTGGAATCGATTGGACTGGATGCGATATTCTGACAATTATGTCAGGTGATCCCCGCTTTACCGGATGGAACCACTGGTCTGACGAAAGTTTATTGGATGAACTACGATTTTTCAATAAGGTGTTAACTCAAGCCGACATTCAGCAGATTATTGCTGATGAGAGTTAACAGCTAAGTGTATAGTTAGTTTAGTTAGGTTTTTCTAACAGTAGAGGCTGCCTGGGAAACCGGGTGGCCTCTATCATTTTCTACCATCCATAATCGAATTGTAATGCACAAATTATTGTTCTTATTGTTGCCGATTGTTCTTATGCTTTCATGTAGTAAGAATAACAACGACCCGGAACCCTCACCGGAAGAACTCAATGTTTCTTATGTGTACATCGGGGAATCGGAATTGAAACCAATGGATATAACTGAGGATATCGTTTTAAACGAACCCATCGAAATTCGTTTTGATCGTGCTGTGAACACGGTTTCGGCTGAGGCAAACATTTCAATTCTTGACGATACCAATGAGGAAATGGACAGTGATTTTTCATTTTTCAGCGAGAATAAACTGGTGAAGATCGACCATCCGGAGTTGGATGAAAGCAAAACATATAAACTACGCATTTCAAATGGTCTGAAAGGAGAAAATGATGAGACTTTTAAGGGAGTGGAATATGCATTTAGAACACTGACTCCCCCTCTTGTACTTGAAGCTGTATTTATCGATGGAGAAGAAGTTAATCCCACAACCAGGATTTTGAATACCGCCAGAAAACCGCAAATAGAACTTCTCTTTAATTCTTCGGTTGGTGCAAGCGATATTTTTAATTCCTCTACACTGAAATCAAATGGCGCTTCTATCAGCTTTAATATAAATCAGATTAATGATAAAACAGTATCGTGTGTGGTGCTTGAAACATTGGATGGATATGCAAAAAGTCAATTCAGCATTTCTTCTACTATTGAAAACAGTATTGGAAAACCGTTTGATGGGCTTGATCTGAATTTTTATACCGAAGCAGATACCACGTTGAAATTTCCCTTGATTCCGGACGAGGAACTGTTAACGCTGGTTCAACAACAAACTTTCAAATATTTCTGGGATTTTGGCCACCCGGTTAGTGGATTGGCACGAGAAAGAAATACTTCAGCAAATACGGTTACAATTGGAGGTTCAGGTTTTGGAGTAATGTCGATAATTGTGGGAATTCAACGCGGATTTATTACCCGACAGCAAGGAATTGATCGATTGAAAACCATTGTTGATTTTCTGGCTCAGGCCGATCGTTTTCACGGGGTTTGGCCTCACTGGATGAATGGTGAAACGGGCAAAACAGTTCCCTTTAGTTCGAACGATGATGGTGGTGATCTGGTAGAAACCGCTTTTATGATTCAGGGATTACTGACAGTCAGACAATATTTAAACGCCGGCGTTGCAAAGGAAGCTGATATAATTAATAAAATAAACATGCTTTGGGAAGCCGTTGAATGGGATTGGTACACACAAGGTGGCCAGGACGTTTTGTACTGGCACTGGTCGCCCAATTACGGTTGGGAGAAAAACCATAAGATTACCGGCTGGAATGAAGCCCTTATTATTTATGTGCTGGCTGCATCGTCAACTACCCAAACAATCGACAAAGATGTTTACACCAAAGGCTGGTCACGAAACGGGAATATGGTAAACTCAGGCGGTAATTCGTATTACGGTTACACGTTGCCTCTCCGAAACGACATGGGTGGTCCACTTTTCTTTGCACATTATTCATTCCTGGGACTCGATCCTCGAAATCTATCTGATCAATTTGCCAATTACTGGGACCAGAATGTCAACCATTCAAAAATTAACCATGCATATTGTGCCGACAATCCACAGAAATATGTTTCATATTCCGATGCGTGCTGGGGGCTCACGGCCAGCGATGGCTTTACAGGCTATTCAGCACATTCGCCAAACAACGATCGCGGAGTTATTACTCCTACAGCTGCCCTTTCGTCGATGCCATACACACCTGAAGAATCGATGGAAGCACTGCGCTATTTTTACTATGTGCTCGGAGACAAACTCTGGGGAGAATATGGATTTTATGATGCGTTTGATTTTACAAACGGATGGGTTGCTTCTTCTTACCTGGCCATAGACCAGGGACCGATAGTCGTAATGATTGAAAACTACCTTACCAGTCTTCTTTGGGAATTGTTTATGTCGTGTACCGAAGTGCAGGATGGCTTAGCAAAATTAGGTTTTACTTATTAGAAATATCATGAAGAAATTTATTTTACCTTTAATATTGATCGCTTTTATTATTAGCCTTGGTTTTTCAGGATGTAACTCCGGAAATAAAAAGTCGGTTGAGAATATTCAAGACGAGAAGAAGCATGTTGAGGACTCATTGTTGAATCTTGTTCAGCATCAAACTTTCGAGTATTTCTGGGATGGTGCCGAACCCACCTCTGGCATGGCTAGGGAACGCATTCATATGGATAATGTCTATCCGCACCACGACCAGAACATTGTTACAACCGGAGGCACAGGTTTTGGCTTAATGGCCATTTTGGTAGGGATTGAACGCGGTTTCATTACACGTCAGCAAGCACTCGAGCGTTATCAGAAAATTGTTGCCTACCTGGCAAAAGCCGATCGCTTTCATGGCGCCTGGCCACACTGGCTGGATGGCCCCTCCGGGAAGGTAAGTCCTTTCAGTAAAAAAGATGATGGCGGCGATTTGGTTGAAACGGCGTTCCTGGTTCAGGGACTTCTGACTGTTGCCGAATATTTTAAAGAAGGGAATCCGGAAGAACAGCAGTTGGCAGCCGATATTCAAAAACTTTGGGAAGGAGTAGAATGGGACTGGTACACGCAGGGTAAGGATGTGCTTTACTGGCACTGGTCGCCCAAATACGGCTGGGAAATGAATTTCCCGGTTGGCGGTTACAATGAGTGTCTGATCATGTATGTACTGGCGGCATCATCTCCCACACATCCGATCGATGCCGAAGTTTACGACAAAGGCTGGGCACGAAACGGTGCCATTGCAGAGGATACAGTTTATTATGGTCTGAGTACTGTCCTCGATTTTTACGAACACAATGACGATCCCATCGGTCCACTTTTCTGGGCCCACTATTCCTATCTGGGATTGAATCCAAAAGGCTTAAAAGATAAATATGCCGATTACTGGAAACTTAATGTGAACCATGCCAGCATACATTATCGTTATGCACTCGACAATCCGAAAGGATATGAAGGTTACGGAGAGAATCAATGGGGTTTTACTTCAAGTTATTCAATGCGTGGTTACGCCGGACACCGTCCGGGTAAAATGGATCTGGGAGTCATCTCGCCTACAGCGGCGCTTTCTTCGTTTCCTTATACACCTGAAGAATCGATGCGCTTTCTGAAATACCTCTACCTGGAGGCTGATTCGCTCTTAGGGAAATACGGCCCATATGATGCATACAGCCAATCTAATAATTGGTATCTGCCTCGTTATCTTGCCATCGATCAGGGCCCCATTCCTGTGATGATAGAAAACTACCGGTCCGGACTTTTGTGGAATCTCTTTATGAAGAACGAGGATGTTCAGGGAGGATTAAAAAAACTCGGATTTACTGTTGCTAATAATTGATTTTAACGGCAGGCAAGTCGACTTAAAAACTTAACCATTTCTAATTAAGGCAGTATGAAAAACATAAAGACTAAACATATTGGAACAGACACACGATTGGCCGGTAATACATATGTATACCTAATTGGAATTGATAGATTTAGCTTGAGATGTTTGAGTATGTGAAAATTCATTATGACAAAAATTAGACAATGACAACACTTAAAAATCTAAACCGACGTAAATTTATCTCACAGACTGCAACTACCGGAGTAGGACTAACAATACTCCCTTCGTATGTCATGGGAAGAAATGGACAAACTTCTCCCAGTGACAAAATAAATGTTGCACTCATCGGTTCTGGAACACAAGCCTTAAAACAACTTCCGGGCTGGTTGGAACGGGATGAGTTGCAATTTGTTTCGGTTTGCGATCCCAACAAAGAAAGTTTTGATTATCCGCTTTGGGGAAAATCCCAAGGTGAAAAGAAAGGTGCTCCCGGCGGTAGAGAAATTGGTCGAAAACGAATCCAGGAATTTTATGCTGAAAAAACAGGTAGTAGTTCCTTTAAAGGAATAAGTGCCTATGCCGACTTTAGAGAACAGTTGGAAAAAGAGCAGGATTTGGATGCCATCTTTATCATGACACCTGACCATTTGCATGGGGCAATTGCTTTGGCAGGTATGAAGAAAAATCTGGCTGTTGCCACCCACAAACCTATTGCAAATTTTATGAACGAAACCAGGTTGATTTGTGATACCGCAAAAGAAACTCAGGTTGCTACCCAGTGTTTTGCTTTTCAGGATCCGGCCGAACTTTATACCTTAAAAGCCTGGATTGACAGCGGAATAATTGGTGAGGTAAAAGAATTACATCGCTGGACAAACCGCCCAATGTGGCCGCAAGGTTCACCTTATTTGCCCAAGCCGGCACCAATCCCGGAAGGTTTCGATTGGCAGCTTTGGCTGGGGCCTTCAACCAACAGGCCTTATTCGCCAGACTATACACACACCGTATTTCGTGGCTGGTATGAATTTGGTGCCGGTTGCCTGGCCGACATGGGCTACTACGGTTTCTGGAAAGATTGGCGGATTTTAAATCTTGGAATGCCTGAGTTGGCTGAAGCCTCGTCGAGTTTCACCTGTGAAATTCGGGATTTCAGAAGTACTTGGGTGAAAAATAATTTAAGTTACCCTCATGCTGCAACTCTTTACTGGGAGGTTCCGGTTAAGAATAAAAATTCTACAATGGATGTATTTTGGTACGAAGGTGGGATAAAGCCTGCAACACCAAAGTCATTAATTAAAAAAGGCAAATCAATGCCTGAAGATGGTGTAATGTTTATCGGCGAAAATGGAATCATTCTAACTGATTACGGTTATCGAAATGCAGTTTTACTCGATGTAAAAAATGAAGAACAACTGGTTAGTTCGATTAAAATTCCGGAGGTTGAATTAATCGATCAGACAACTGAAATGATACGGGCATTTAAAGGAGGAAAAGCATCGCGGGGAGATTTTGTTCATGTGCAAACCGTTGCTGAAGCGATTTGTTTGGGAAATCTTGCTATCAGAATGGACGACCGTCTGGAATGGGACAATAAAAACTTAAGAGTCACGAACCTGGAAAAAGCTAACGAATTTGTGTCTCGTAAATACCGAAAAGGCTGGGAATTATAAATGAATTAAACCAACTTAAAATAATAATCATGAAAACGAATAAAATACTTTTGATTTCTGTGTACTTTCTGTGTATCAATCTTGGAGCGGTTTTAGCTCAGGATAAATGTATCTATGAAAAAGAAGGATACACAAAACTGTTTAATGGAGAAGATCTCTCAGGGTGGATAATACCCCAAGGTGATAACGGACACTGGTCGGTTATAGACGGGGTGATTGATTACGATGCGCGTTCAGAAGCAAATGGCAATAAAAGTCTGATGTCTGAAAAAGAATACATGGATTTTCAATTGCATGTTGAATGGCGCTTCAAAGGCTATGGTGACCATCTGTTTAAACTACCTACCATTTTACCCAATGGTGAATATTTGCGCGACGAAGAAGGGAATATTATCGAACCACTTGGTCCAAATTCCGATTCGGGAATTCTTTTAAAAGGAGTTGGCCAAACCAATCTTTGGTGCTGGTCGGTTGGTTCAGGAGAGTTATGGTCAGTAAGAAACAATAAAGATTTGCCGGCAGAGGTCAGGGCCGGAGCTGTACCGAGTTCTAATCAGGATAATCCGGTTGGACTCTGGAATGCATTCGATATAACTGTTGTAGGCGAACGGATAACCATTAAAAACAATGGAATTGTAGTAATAAACAATGCGCTTTATCCGGGGCTAAATGTAAAAGGTCCGATTGGTTTTCAGCATCATGGAGGGATAAATCCTGAGACCGGCAAATTAAATGGAGCTTCAAGTTTGGTTCAGTTCCGGAATATTTGGATCAAAGAATTATAACAAGATTTTACCAATTGTAGCATGCAACTAAAGTTCAAACTGTCAAGTTGTTTTATACTATTTACACTGATCTCTTTTTCGATATCTGGTCAGGAATTAGTACCGAAAACCTACTGCAATCCGCTGGATATCGATTACACTTATATGGTCTATAATTCAGCCCGGAATATTTCCTACCGATCCGGAGCCGATCCGGCGGTGATCGAGTTTCGTGGTGAATATTACATGTTTGTCACCCGTTCGTTTGGTTACTGGCATTCTTTCGATTTGGTAAACTGGGATTTTATCAAGCCACAACAGTGGTTTTTCGAAGGATGTAACGCACCGACAGCTTTCAATTACAAAGATTCACTGGTTTACTTTGCGGGCGATCCGGCCGGATACGGAAGTATTCTTTATACCGATGATCCGAAGAGTGGCAAATGGACTCCAACAGCTTCTATCTCCAACAATATACAGGACTCAGAACTTTTTATCGACGACGACGGAAAGACGTACCTGTACTGGGGCTCGTCGAATGTTTATCCCATACGAGTAAAAATGTTGAATAAGGATGATCGTTTTCTTGAAACCGGTGTAAAAAAGGACCTTATCAATCTTGTGGAGGAAGAGCACGGCTGGGAACGTTTTGGAGAAAACAATTTTCACCCTACTTTGAAGGAAGGTTACATGGAAGGTGCCTCGATAACCAGGCACGACGGAAAATATTACCTGCAATACGCGGCACCGGGAACCCAGTTTAATGTGTATGCCGATGGCGTGTATATTGGCGAAACACCGCTGGGGCCTTTTAAATACATGAAAAACAATCCGATGAGTTTTAAGCCTGGCGGATTTACCAACGGAGCCGGTCATGGTATTACAGTTAAACAAACCAACGGACAATACTGGCATTTTGCTACCATGGCACTTGCTTCGAACGCTCAATGGGAACGCCGCCTGTGTATGTTTCCCACTTATTTTGATGAGGAAGGCCTGATGTATTCGAATTCAGATTACGGTGATTACCCGCGCTTTGCACCAGACCATCCAACCAAAGCAGGCGAGCATTGTGGTTGGATGCTGCTATCGTACAAAGGAAAAGTTACGGTATCATCATCCCTAAAACAAATTGTAAAATTTACTTCAAATGATGATGAAGTTACCACTACAGAATTGCCCCTCGAAAAGAATGAGAAGGGTGATATTGTTTCGAAAGTATTGACCGACGAAAGTCCAAAATCGTTTTGGGTTGCCGAAACCAACGACGATCGGCAGTGGATAGAAATCGAAATGTCGCACCCCGGAATGGTTTATGCTTTTCAGTTGAATTTTCACGATTATGAATCAGGCATCTACACAAGAGTGGAGGGATTACGTCATCGTTTTATGCTCGAAGTTTCCGAAGATGGCAGAAACTGGCTGACTGCGGTTGATCGCAGCGAAAGTTACAAAGACGCACCCAACGCATACATGGTTCTTAATCAGCCTGTAAAAGCAAAATTTGTTCGATACAAAAACATTAAAGTTCCAGGGAATAACTTCGCTATGTCTGAGATCAGGGTTTTTGGATTGGGCCTGGGAAATAAGCCAAAAGGTGTTAAAAGTTTTCATGTAAAACGTGAAGCTGACCGAAGAGATGCATCGCTCACATGGAATGCGGTAGAAGGTGCCCAGGGATACAACATTTTCTGGGGAATTGCGCCCGACAAAATGTATCACTCGTGGCTGGTTTACGATTCAAACGAACTGTTTATGCGCTGTCTCGATCGAAATACGCAGTATTATTTTTCCATTGAAGCTTTTAACGAAAATGGAATTTCGGGAAAAACAGAACCGATTAAAATAGACTAGAAAATCATTTAAATGCAAAAGATATGAAACGCTTTCTCTCGTTTGTTGCAACTGTTCTATTATTCGCCGGGTGTCAGCATCCGGGCACCGAACCTGGTGATACGGAAATGGATACTTATATTTCAGATTTAATGTCGAAAATGACCACCCAGGAGAAGATCGGCCAGTTAAATCTGGTAACACCGGGTGGCGGAATTTTAACCGGGTCGGTTGTTAGTACCGATGTAGAACAAAAAATAAAAACCGGCCAGGTAGGAGGAATTTTTGGGGTTTACGGACCGGAGAAAACGCGACAGGCACAACGACTGGCGGTTGAAGAAAGTCGTCTCGGTATTCCCATGATTTTTGGGTCTGACGTCATTCATGGTTACAAAACAACTTTCCCGCTTCCAATTGGTTTGTCTTGTACCTGGGACATGGAACTTATCAAACAAACGGCTAGTGTCGCCGCCAAAGAAGCTACTGCTGATGGTATTTTCTGGAACTTTTCGCCCATGGTCGACGTTTCGCGCGATCCACGCTGGGGGCGCATTTCAGAAGGTGCCGGAGAAGATCCTTTTTTGGGATCGGAAATAGCAAAAGCTATGGTTGAAGGCTATCAACAAAAAGATTTGAGAGATCCAACAACAATGCTGGCCACTGTAAAACACTTTGCACTTTATGGCGCCCCTGAAGCAGGTCGCGATTACAATACTGTTGACATGTCGCATTTAAGGATGTTCAATGATTATTTTCCACCATATAAAGCTGCCATTGAAGCCGGGGTTGGAAGTGTAATGACGTCGTTCAACGATGTGGACGGGGTACCGGCAAGTGGAAATAAATGGTTGCTCACCACTATTTTACGCGATATGTGGGGATTTGATGGTTTTGTGGTATCGGATTATACTTCCGTAAATGAAATGATCGCACATGGATTGGGAGACCTGCAGCAAGTTTCAGCTATGGCTCTCAAGGCCGGTCTCGACATGGACATGGTTGGTGAAGGATTTCTTACTACGCTGACACAATCTCTGGAAGAAGGAATGGTTAGTGAAGAGGATATTAATAAAGCCTGTCGGCGAATTTTGGAGGCGAAATATAAGCTGGGATTGTTCCAGGATCCGTATCTCTATTTCAACGCAGACCGTCCGGCTACAGATATCTTAACACCCGTTCATCGCCAACTCGCACGCCAGGCTGCTGCACGTTCCATGGTGCTGTTAAAAAATGATGAGCAACTACTACCCCTTAAAAAATCGGGAACTGTTGCGTTGGTCGGCCCCCTGGTCGACAGCCGTAACAATATGCTCGGAACCTGGGCTCCAACCGGAGAAGCGCGTTATGCCGTTACCGTTCTCGAAGGTTTTAACAATGTACTTGGCGATCAGGTGAAGATTCTTCACGCAAAAGGAGCTAATATTTGTAATGATCCTGATTTTGCAAAAAAGATCAACGTTTTTGGCCCCAAAATTTTTATCGATGAACGCTCGCCTGAAGCAATGCTAAAGGAAGCCATTTCTTTAGCACGAAGGGCAGATGTAATCATTGCAGTTGTTGGAGAAGCCACTGAAATGTCGGGCGAATCATCCAGTAGAACGGACATAAGCTTACCCATGAGCCAGAAAAAATTACTACGCGAACTGGAAAAAACAGGAAGGCCATTGGTCGTTGTAAATATGAGCGGCCGCCCAATGGCAATTGGCGAAGAAGTGGAATTGGCAGATGCTTTGTTACAAATGTGGCATGCCGGTATTGAAGGAGGTAATGCATTAGCCGATGTGCTTTTTGGCGATTATAATCCGTCAGGGAAACTCACAGCCACCTTCCCTGTAAATGTAGGACAGGTGCCCATTTATTACAGCATCCGCAACACAGGGCGTCCGCAGGGAAGTGATGAATTTCAAAAATTTAAATCGAATTACCTTGATGCGCCCAACTCACCATTGTTCCCGTTTGGTTATGGATTAAGTTATACCTCATTTGAATACAAGGACCTGATTTTGGATAAACCAACGTTGACCAATCTTGATGAAATAAAAGTATCCGTTTCAGTAACCAATAGCGGTGATTATGATGGCGAGGAAGTGGTACAGTTGTATGTACGTGATATGGTGGCCAGCATCACCCCGCCAATGCGTTTGTTAAAAGGTTTCAATAAGGTATTTATTCCAAAGGGGGATACCAAGGAAGTTACCTTTACAATACGTGCACAAGACCTGGCTTTTTACCATCCCGATCTTTCGTTTTATGCCGAACCTGGCGAATTTAAAGTGTTTGTAGGTGGTAATTCCAATGCATCGCTTTCTGCAAGTTTCACTCTGGAATAATCAAAAAATGTGATATCATGTTGAAAATTGAAAAACATCCGATCTTTCTTATGGCTATTATTGCTTTGTTAATTCTTTTAAGTTCGTGCAACTCAGAATCAGAACCTCCCAAGCGCCCGAACATTATTTTTATTATGAGCGATGACCACGCTTATCAGGCCATTAGTGCTTATACCGACAAGCTCATAAAAACACCAAACATAGATAGGATAGCAGAGGAAGGAATGTTATTCACCAATGCTTGTGTTACCAACTCCATTTGTGCTCCTTCGAGAGCCACCATCCTCACAGGAAAGCACACGCACATTAACGGCAAGATCGATAACAACTTTCCTTTTGATACCACGAATATTACTTTTCCTCAACTACTCCACAATGCCGGTTACCAGACCGCCATGTTTGGCAAACTGCATTTTGGGAACAATCCAAAAGGTTTCGATGAATTTAAGATTCTGCCGGGGCAGGGCGACTATTATAATCCCCAGTTTATTACCAACAAGGGCGATACAACAATTATGGGTTATGTTACCGACATAATCACCGATTTGACAATTGATTGGCTTGATCACCGAAGAAAAGACGATCAGCCCTTCTTTTTAATGTATCTGCACAAAGCACCGCACCGCGAATGGATTCCTGCCGAGCGCCATTATCGTGAGTTTACAAAGAAAATTTTTCCCGAGCCTGTTACGCTTTTCGATGATTATGAAGGGAGAGGCACAGCAGCCAAAGAAGCAGAAATGAATCTACTTAAACACATGACGGTTTCGGCTGATAACAAGATCTATCCGGAAGTTGCAGATAAACTTGAAATAAAAGAACCCAGCGATTGGGGGAAACGGGTTTTCAATGAAAAATACAAGAGGCTGACCCCTGAGCAGAAAGAAAGCTGGGATGAGGTATATGGCCCCATTAATGAGGAATTTGCACAAATGTACCCAAGTATGGATGATTCGGCGTTTTTGCGTTGGAAATACCAGCGTTATATGCAAGATTACCTTGGATGTATCGCTGCAGTTGATGAAAATGTTGGTCGCCTGCTCGATCACCTGGAAGAATCCGGGCTGGATAAAAACACCATTATTGTTTATACTTCCGACCAGGGATTTTATTTGGGTGAACACGGCTGGTTTGATAAGCGCTTTATTTACAACGAATCGTTTAAAACTCCGCTTTTGGTAAAGTGGCCCGGGAAAATTAGTCCCGCTTCGGTTTCCGATGAAATGGTGCAGAACCTGGATTTTGCACAAACTTTTCTGGACGCAGCCGGTGTTGAACAGCCCGATGATATGCAGGGAGAAAGTCTGATGCCTTTATTGTTGGGCAATACAGCTGCCTGGACTCGAGATGCAGTTTACTACCAGTACTACGAATATCCGGGATTTCATATGGTGAAACGCCACTACGGAATTGTGACCAAAGAATACAAATTGGTGCACTTTTATTACGACATCGACGAATGGGAACTGTACGACCGCAAAAAAGATCCGTTGGAACTAAACAGCGTGTATAACGATCCGGCCTACACCGAAGTTGCTGCTACCATGAAACAGAAGCTTAAGGATATTCGCTTGAAGTACAAAGATTCTGATGAACTTGACCAGCATTTTATAGAGTTGTACAAAGAAAAAGGGCTGATTAAATAGCATTGGTTGCCTAAAAATATTCTATTTCAGAATTTGCTTGACAATTCTTTGTTAACATTAAAAGCTACTTTAAATAATTCACAATTGCTTTAATAGCTTGTTGTAGTGCTGTTAACTTTGGTAAAGCATTAAGAAAGTTATTAAAATTTCAAAAGGATTTTCGTAGCCTTTAAAGGCACCTGTTTTTGAAGCTTATTTAATGCAAACAAAAAAGAGTCGCAAGAAATTAACCTTGCAACTCTTTGATTTTTGAGTGAACCTGAAGGGACTCGAACCCCTAACCTCCTGATCCGTAGTCAGGTGCTCTATCCAATTAAGCTACAGGTCCGGAACGTGTTTGCTTTAAAAGCGGTGCAAATATAAAACTAATTTGTAAAAAACCGACAAAAATTACTTCAATTTAAGAATACTTTTCCATTTTGTCCTCAATGGTAACATCAGTGGTAAAGTTTACCTGCACTTTCAAATTCATCAGCATCCGCTCGGTTCCCGCATCTTTACAGGCTTCGTGGATGCTTTTCATCAAGCCGGGCAGGTCATCGAATGTGCATTCAACCACCGTTTCGAAAGGGCAAACCTGATACCTGAATCCCGATTTTTCGATAGCCACAATGGCTTCATCTACCAAAGTATATTTAATTTTACCTTCGGCTTCAGGCAAAACCTGAATGGCTACATTAATTTTATTCGCTGTCCAACTCATTATCTTCTTCGTTTTTTTTCTGGTGAATTATTTGAATAATCTCTCCTCTTGATAAAACCTTAACATTGGTAATTATCAAATCTTCCTGCAAAAATCCACCGTATTGGTTACATTCTGAAATCACATTCTGAAACACTGACTTAATATCGACCTGAAGCGGTAACATTACCAGCCCCGATGAAAAACCTTCCATAAAATCCATCGATTCGAAAACACCGTCGTGTTTCTTCAATTCAAAAACAAGTTCGTCTTTTAACAGTTTCTGCTGGCTTTCAGTCAGCAACTCTTCTCTATTTTCATTAATAAAAACCGTAAAATACCGTAGTTTCTTTCCTTTTCCGCCAAGGCCGGTTGAAATAAAAACCTGCTGCTCGTCGAGCAACGAACTTTGCATCAACATTCGGCTTTCCTGAAGCGCGAGTATTCCCCACTGCTTCAACGGTCCGTCCGATTCTTTAACAAATTTCTCGAGCGTACGATAAGCTTTCACATCGTCGTATACCGCAATTGCCGTTAAAATCTCCTTCTTCCTCTCCTCTCCTACAGACGCATCAAAAAGCTCCTCCCTGTTCTCGAAACACGCTTCAGCATTTTCTTTCCGGGTGGCCTCCTTCGTATATTCAAAATATTTCATTTGAACCTCGATATCGATCTGCTCTTCCAGAATGCTAAAGTTTTCGGGCAAATCCTCGAATGCTTTTTGTATGTTCTGGTAATATTTATCTTCCTCCATTCCTCAACTATCTTTGAACAAAAATAACCACTTGACCTTACTATGTAAAGAAGATTTTGAATTTATTTTAAATGAGTGAAAATTGAATATCTTTGTTCGCTTATTTTTATTTAATTTAAATATAGAAACAGAAGGCGAAGGGAAGCAGTGAAATTAAGCGAGGTTACACATAACGATCCGGTTATTATCACCAAAATTCTGGGCCATGGATCCTTCCGAAAAAGAATTTCAGAAATGGGATTCGTTCGGGGGAAAGAGGTGAGAGTAATCAAGAAAACTCCCTTTAATGGCCCAACTGAATTTAAGATACTGAACTACAACGTATCGCTACGGCAATCGGAGTGCGAAATGATTGAGGTGGTTCCTCTTGATGAATTCGAGATCAACTCGGGGAATAATTATGAAGGCACGATCGATCGGAACATTAATCTGATTAATCAGTCGGAGCGATCACGTACAATAAATATTGCACTTGTCGGAAATCCAAACTGTGGAAAGACCACCATTTTCAATGCTATTTCAGGTTCGAAAGAACGCGTTGGAAACTATAGCGGAGTAACTGTTGATATTCACAAAGCAACTTTTAAATCAAAAGGCTATACGTTTAATTTTTACGATCTGCCGGGAACTTACAGTTTGACGGCCTATTCAACCGAAGAGATTTACGTTAGAAAATTTATCTACGAGCAAACTCCCGACATCGTTATTAATGTGTTGGATTCGACCAACCTCGAACGCAGCCTGTTTCTGACAACGCAGCTGATCGACATGGATTTACGCACCGTTATCGCGCTTAATATGTTCGACGAACTGCAAAAAAATAAACTGGAACTGAATCAGGATGCACTGGCCAGCCTTGTCGGGATTCCGGTTGTACCTACCGTAAGCTCAAAAGGACAGGGAATTGATGCTTTAATTGATAAGGCCATCGACGTATTCGAAGGTAAAGACACCGTTTCGCGGCATGTGCACATCAATTACGGAAAGGATCTTGAAGAGGCGATCAAACTGATCCGTCAAAAAGTCAAAGAATTTAAGCCGATCACCGACAAAATATCTTCGCGTTTTATTGCCATTAAACTGCTCGAAAAAGACAAGCAGATACTTGAATTGCTCTCGAATTACCAAAATTTCGAGGACATTAAGGAGATCACCAATAAGGAGATAAGAAAAATTGAGCTGCTTGAAAACGAAGACAGCGAAACGGTAGTAACCAACGCCAAATACAGTTTTATAACCGGTGCACTAAAGGAAACTTACAACAATCCGGAAGAAGGGAAAAAAACCCGCTCGGAGAAGATCGATAGTGTGCTTACCCATAAGTATTTGGGTTTTCCTATTTTCACCGGCTTACTGTTCTTCATGTTCTGGACAACCTTTAAAGTGGGTGCCTACCCTATGGACTGGATTGATGCGGGTGTTGCCGCTCTCGGCGATTTTGTTGGTAAGGTTTTGCCCGAAGGCATGCTGAACGATTTGCTGGTTGACGGAATAATCAACGGGACGGGAAGTGTTCTGGTTTTTCTGCCCAACATTCTTATACTCTTCTTCTTTATTTCGCTGCTGGAAGGCTCGGGTTATATGGCACGTGCGGCTTTTATTATGGACACGATTATGCACCGTTTTGGCTTGCACGGACGTTCGTTTATTCCGATGATCATGGGATTTGGGTGCAATGTTCCGGCAATTTTAGCTACCCGATCCATGCGTAACAAGGGTGACCGGATACTGACCATGCTGATCATACCGTTTATGTCATGCAGTGCGCGTTTGCCCGTTTACATACTGATTATCTCAGCCTTTTTTGTAAAAAACCAGGCGTGGATTTTGATCGGCATATATGCAGTGGGAATAATTTTTGCCTTTCTTACGGCGCAAATCCTGAACAAAACAGTTTTCAAAAACAAGGAAACTCCATTTGTTATGGAGCTCCCCACTTATCGTTTACCCACGTTACGCAACGTGCTTTATCACATGTGGGATAAAACTCAGCATTATCTCAAGAAAATTGGTACTATTATTCTGCTTGGTGTGATTATTATCTGGGCATTGGAATATTTCCCGCGCGAAACAAAAAAATCGCCACAGTTTGCCGAACAGATCGCGCAAATTGAAAATAACAGAGAACTCAATGAGAACCACAAAGAAGAGCAGATCAATCAGGTAAAAACCGAACAGGAATCAGACCGACTGATTAATTCATACCTGGGAAGAATGGGGCGTGTTATTGAACCCGTGATGCGGCCGCTTGGTTTCGACTGGAAAATGAGTATCGCCTTGTTAGCCGGACTACCAGCCAAAGAAATTGTGGTAAGTACGATGGGAGTATTGTATCAATCAGAAAATGATGAAAATACAGTCAGTCTGCAGAAAAAACTGAACGACGAAGTGTTCGTTTCTGGTAAAAGAGTGGGAGAAAAGATATTTACAACACCTACTGCTTTGGCCTTCCTCATCTTTATTCTGATCTATTTCCCGTGTATCGGCGTGGTGGCTACCATAAAAAATGAATCGGGATCGTGGAAATGGGCTGCTTTTTCCGTACTTTATACTACTACACTGGCATGGGTTGCGGCATTTGTAGTTTTCAATATCGGTAATATGTTAGTATAATGATGATTCAGGAAATTATAACATACATGATTATTGGCGCAGCAGTAACGGTTACGGTAATGAAATTTGCCAAACGGTTCCGCCGTAAAAAACCTGCAAAGAAAGCTGTTTCAGGCAAGGCCGTTAGTCACCCGCATAACTGTTCTGATTGTTCGGCTGAATGCCAGCTTCGCGATTTGCCTCGAATGGTTATTGAAAAGAATGGAGCAGAATGTACCAAGGTGGAGCAGAAATCAAAGTTGCTTCAACCCTGAAATTATTGCTTCCGGATTTTCCGATTTAAATACAAAACTGCCTGCTACCAGCACATTTGCGCCTGCTTCGTACAGTTTCTTACCTGTTTCATAATTCACACCTCCGTCAACTTCAATCAAACAATCCGAACCTCGGTCGTCGATCAATTTGCGTAACTGACTTACTTTTTTGTAGGTGTTTTCGATAAATTCCTGACCGCCGAATCCCGGATTCACCGACATCAGCAGCACCATATCCAGGTCTTCGATTACATCCTGAAGGAACTCAACCGAAGTATGCGGATTCAAACAAACACTGGCCTTTACGCCAAACGATTTAATGTGCTGAACCGTGCGGTGCAAATGCTGACAAGCCTCGTAATGCACAGTTATGATTGATGCTCCTGCGTTTACAAAAGGTTCGATAAAATGATCGGGATTTACGATCATCAGATGCACATCGAGCGGCTTTGTTGCTATTTTGTTTACATGCTCAATTACGGGGATACCGAAAGAGATGTTGGGAACAAAAACACCGTCCATCACATCGAAATGAATATAATCCGCTTCACTTCTGTTGATCAGTTCAATGTCTTTTCCGAGGTTGTTAAAATCAGCTGATAGAATGGAGGGTGCCACCAATCGCTTCATTCGCATTGTTTTATTTCCCGAGGTACGATTTGAGTAATCGGTTACGGTATTGGTTTTTTAACTTCTTAATTGCTTTTTCTTTAATCTGACGAACACGCTCCCGGGTAAGGCCAAACTCATCGCCGATTTCTTCGAGCGTATGTTGCTGATAACCTTTCAATCCGAAATAATAACGAAGAATTTCAGCCTCACGATCGCCCAATGTTGCTAAAGATCGCTCAATTTCCTGACGCAAAGAGTTATCCATTAAATCTTCGTCGGGTTTTGGCGAATCTTCGTTCATCATCACATCGTACATATTGTTGGCTTCTTCTTCGCGCAAAGGAGCATCCATTGATATATGTACATTTGAGGAATTCATTGAGTCTTCAATCAGATCAGGTCGTATATCCATTAGTTCAGCAAGTTCCTCAACGGTAGGTTCACGCTGGAATTCCTGTTCAAGTTTATTAAACGCCTTGTTAATTTTGTTGATCGAACCTATTTTATTGAGTGGTAAACGGACAATTCGAGCCTGTTCTGCCAGAGCCTGCAAAATAGATTGGCGAATCCACCAAACGGCGTATGAAATAAACTTGAAGCCACGCGTTTCGTCGAAACGTTCGGCTGCTTTGATTAATCCCAGGTTACCTTCGTTGATCAGATCGGGTAGACTAAGCCCTTGATTCTGGTATTGCTTGGAAACCGAAACAACAAATCTCAAATTCGCTTTGATCAGTGTTTCCAGTGCTTCCCGGTCTCCCTTTTTAATGCGTTTGGCCAGTTCAACTTCCTTCTCCGCTGACAACAACTCTACCTTCCCGATTTCATGCAGGTACTTATCCAGCGAGAGGGTATCGCGGTTCGTTACCTGCTTGGTAATTTTCAGTTGTCTCATAATTTGATTTCGTTAACATTTAGGTCGAGTTTTGACAAACTCTTCTATTACAAATGTAATATACTATTTCAATTTTTAGCTGAATGTCACTGTTTATAATTCTAATTTAAAAACCGACGAAGACCTTATTTGTTCATTTTCAAAAAAATACAAACTACTCCAATAAATAATTCATAAAGTCTTCGTATTGTTTATTCAGTTTAATCGATTGCTTCTCTCCTTTCATAAAAGCAGCCAGTTTATCCGGTAGTTCTACTTTTCCTTTTCCAATCACATCTTCCACTGTTTCAGTGAATTTAGCCGGATGTGCAGTTTCCAAAAATACGCCCAGCTGGTTTCCTTCGAGGTATTCAACCAGCGACTGATAGCCGCAAGCTCCATGAGGATCACAGAGATAACTTGTTTCGTGATAAACCTCAAGAATCACTTTTCGAATGGTTTCGTCGGAATACCTGAAACCTTTTATTTTTTCGGAAATCCGCTGATGCGAATGGTCGTATAAATCCAAAATACGGGCAAAATTGCTGGGCGCTCCAACATCCATGGCATTGGCAATGGTTTCCACTGAAGGCCTCGGATTGTATTTCCCCGTTTCGAGGTATTCAAAAACCACATCGTTAGCATTATTGGCAGCAATGAACTGTTTAACAGGCAATCCCATTTCAGCAGCAATCAAACCGGCTGTCAAGTTTCCAAAGTTGCCACTGGGCACCGAAACAACCAGTTCTTTCCCTTCCAGCACACCACTTTCTTTTAGGCATGCATAGGCATTGAAATAATAAAAAGCCTGCGGAAGAAAACGTGCAACATTGATTGAATTTGCCGATGTCAGAATCACTTTTTCATTCAGTTCCTTATCCAAAAAGGCGGTCTTTACCAGGTGCTGACAATCATCGAATGTTCCTTCTACTTCCAATGCAGTGATATTCTGCCCCAGCGTGGTAAACTGCGCTTCCTGAATTTTGCTCACTTTTCCTTTCGGATAGAGGACATGAACATGAATACCTTCAACTCCTAAAAATCCATTTGCAACTGCACTTCCGGTATCGCCTGAAGTTGCCACCAAAACATTTACAAGCTGCTCCTTTTTCTCGAGGAAATAATTGAGCAGACGCGCCATAAAACGTGCCCCAACATCTTTAAAAGCCAGCGTTGGTCCGTGAAACAACTCAAGGGAATAAATTTTATCGGTGACCTTAACCACCGGGCAATCGAATTGAAGCGTATCGTAAACAATCTCTTTTAAATGCTCGTGCTCCACATCTTCTCCGAAGAACCTTAAAGCAACTTCAAAGGCAATTTCCTGAAATGAAAGCTGATCAATCGTTTCGAAGAACTCCGGCTCGAATTTTTCAATCCGTTCGGGCATAAACAAACCGTTATCGGCTGCCAGACCCTTTACCACAGCTTCTTTCAACGAAACTTCCGGGGTATTTTTATTGGTACTATAGTATCTCATAACAGTGTTCAAATCTATCGTATAGTTGGCACAATTCAGCCGATCGCCATCTTTAAAACATGACAAATATCATTAATTTAATTTGTGCATTCAAAAATCAGGTTATCGCTGTCCCAGAAATTCACGAATAAACTCGTCGCCTTCGAGTAAGCCCAAAACGCCTTTCCTGGGATCGAATTCATCGTATACCTGTACGCCGTCAGCCGGGTTACCTGGTTTGTAAATCGAAAACGGAACGGGTTCACGAGTGTGCGTTTTTAAAGCACAAGGTGTTGGATGATCGGGCAAGATGGCGATCGCCACTTCTTCCTCCATTTTTGCTGTTTCTTCGAGGATGTATTTTACTACACGCCCGTCGAGGTATTCAATGGTTTTTGTTTTTAGTTCCACATCACCTTCATGTCCGGCCTCATCACTGGCTTCAATATGCAGGTAAACCAGGTCGTGGTCTTTTAAAGCATCAACAGCAGCCTTTGCTTTTCCTTCGTAATTGGTATCGTAAAGTCCGGTTGCTCCTTCAACCTTGATCACATCCATTCCGGCATAAACTCCAATCCCCTGAATGAGATCAACTGCTGAAATTACGGCCGATTTCTCGATACCGAACATTTCTTTTAACGTAGGCATGGCCGGTTTATATCCCGGCGACCACGGCCAGATACTGTTGGCCGGATCTTTTCCTGCCTCTTTTCTTTTCAAGTTGATCGGGTGATCTTTTAAAAGCTCCTGTGATTTCATGATCAGCTCAGTAACCAGGTCGCAGGTTGCTTGCGCCTCAGGTGATTTTGATTCAGGCATCACATCGCGAAAAGGTGTGCCGGGGACATCATGCGGCGGCGTACAGGCAAAATCTTTAATTCCGCCTTTTATCACCAGCAAATGCCGGTAGGAAACTCCGGGGTAAAATTTCACATTGTCGTTTCCCAGTTTTTCGTCCAAAAAACGAATGATAACCTCCGCTTCTTCACTGGAAATATGGCCTGCTGAATGGTTTTTAAGAATATCTCCTTCAACACAAATCAGATTACAACGCATTCCAAGATCGCCTGGTTCGAGTTCGACTCCTATGCTGGCAGCTTCTATTACTCCCCTGCCCTCGAAAACCTTCTCTACATCGTAACCCAACACAGCCATATTGGCAATTTCGCTTCCCGGATGCATGGTTTCGGGAACGGTCTTCAACATCCCCGACTGTCCATGTTTTGCCAACCAGTCGATGTGCGGCTTATTCGCCATTTGAAGCGGTGTTTTGTTGCCGTATGCAGCCAAAGGCTCATCCGACATTCCATCACCCAATATTATTATATACTTCATGATCTTCGATTTAAATGTTTGACACTTTGATCAAATCCGCAAATACACCGGCTGCAGTAACCGATGCACCCGCCCCGTATCCTTTGATCAGCATCGGGAACTCATCGTAACGTTCGGTGGTGTACATTACCAGGTTGTTACTTCCTTCGAGGTCGTAAAACGGATGTGTCGCATCCACTTCTTCCAATCCCGCAGAAGCTTTCCCATCTTCGAAACGGGCAACAAAACGCCATTTTTTATTTCCGGCTTCCAGCACTTTTCTTCGTTCTTCGAATTCTGCGTCCAAAGCAGGAATGCCCTTCCAGAACTCGTCCAACGTGCCTTCAAATAACGAATCGGGAACAAAGCGTTCGATTTGGATATCTTCCATTTCAATAACATAACCTGATTCGCGTGCAAGTATTAATATTTTACGCGCAACATCAACGCCACTCAAATCAATTCTTGGATCGGGCTCTGAGTACCCCACATCCTTCGCCATTTTTATGGTTTGGCTAAATGGTATCGTTTCAGAAATGGTATTAAAAATATAATTCAGGGTTCCCGAGAGTACTGCTTCAATTTTTAGAATCTTGTCGCCTGAATTAACCAGGTCGTTCAAGGTATTGATGATCGGAAGTCCAGCTCCAACATTTGTTTCGAACAGGAACTTCACACCTTTTTGCTTCGCAATTTTTTTCAACTCAGCATAATTGGAATAAGCCGATGATGCGGCTACTTTATTGGCAGTAACCACCGAGATATTGGCACGCAGAATTTGTTTGTACAAATCGGCCACATCATCAGAAGCCGTACAGTCGACAAAAACCGAGTTGAAAATATTCATTTCCACCATTTCATCGACAAAAGCCTGTAATCCGGAAGTCTTGTCCGAATTATCAAGCTGCTCGTGGAAATCGGCAATGTCAATTCCTTCGCGGTTAAAAACCATTTTTCTGGAATTAGCTACGCCAGTTAATTTTACACGCAGGTGCTTCTCTTTCAGCAAGCGCTCCTGCTGCTGCTGCAACTGTTGCAGGAGGTTGCCACCAACTGTTCCAATTCCCATCAGAAAAACGTTGATCTCCACAAATTCCGACAAAAAGAAGGATTCGTGAACCACGTTAAGCGTCTTCCGAAGTTCATCGTTTTTTACTACCCACGAAATATTCAACTCCGAAGCTCCCTGGGCAATAGCAATAATGTTCACCCCGCTTTTCCCGATGGTGGAGAAAAGTTTTCCGGCAATACCGGTGGTATGTTTCATATTTTCGCCTACGATGGCCACAACCGACACATTGCTGTCGAGTTCAATTTTATTGACTTGTCCGTTGGCAATTTCCTTTTCAAATTCTTCACGAATAGCTGTTTCCGCTTTTTCAATGGCCTTTTCTTCAATGGCAATACTAATGGAGTTTTCGGAAGAAGCCTGCGAAATCAAAATAACATTCACATTTACACTTGCCAGTGCGGTAAACAATCGCATGGAAATACCCGTAACTCCCACCATACCAATCCCCTGCATGGTCAACAGAGTAATGCCTGAAATAGATGAAATCCCTTTGATAGGCCGGTCGAATCCGTTTTTAACTCCCTTCACGATTTTTGTTCCCGGATTTTCGGGTTCAAAAGTATTTTTGATGAGAATAGGAATTCCCTTTTTATAGACGGGCAAAATTGTTGGCGGATAAATCACCTTGGCACCAAAATGCGATAATTCCATCGCCTCCGAATAGGTCAGTTCCGGAATGGTGTATGCTTTTCTGATCACTCGTGGATCGGCAGTCATAAAACCATTCACATCCGTCCAGATTTCCAGTATTTCGGCATCGAGTGCTGCTGCGATAATGGCGGCAGTAAAATCTGATCCGCCACGGCCCAGCGTTGTAAATTCGCCTTTGTTGTTTTTTGAAATAAATCCGGGAACCACTGCCATTCCGCTAAAACCGGAAAAGGCATCACGGATTTGTTGATCGGTAATTTCGAAATCAACTGAAGCTTTTCCAAAATTACTATCGGTTCGTATAAATTTTGAAGAGTCCTTTCTTTCGGCCCCAATAAATTGAGCCACAATATGCGACGAGATCCGCTCTCCAATTCCGGCAATACGGTCGAGTGTTTTTGCAGTTAATTCCCCAACAAGTGTTATCCCTGTAAGAATCTGCTCCAGTTCATCGAGCAAATCTGCTACAATTTCATTTATCGCTCCCGAACCATTAAAAAGCTCATGAAGTGTTTCGTCGTGTTTGGTTCTGATTTCCGTAAGTTCAGTATGAAAGTCACCTGTACCCGTGGCAGCATTGTTCGCTGCCGTCAGTATTTTATCGGTTATTCCGCCTAATGCGGAAACTACTACTATCACATCGCCCTTTTCTCCAAGAACGATCTCCTTAACTCGTTTGATGTTTGCGGCAGAACCTACGGATGTTCCGCCAAATTTCAACACTTTCATCTGATTATAATTAATATCTTTTGGCATCAGATGTAATTCGCTTGTTTGTTATTAAAAATTGCGAAATCCTTCGGATGCTCATTTCATACTTAGTTAATTAGGAATCCCGGATCGGAATTTTTGCTGTTTCACAGTTTGGTTATAAAAAAACCGGATGAATCGACAGAAACAATTCACCCGGTATATTCTGTCTATGTTTTTTCTCTTAAACGGTCGTAACGGTTCCTGTTATGGTTTCAACTATTTTAGTTTCGAGTTCGTGGGCCAGTTCAGGATTATCAATAATAAGGTTACGAACGGTTTCACGTCCCTGTCCGAGTTTGGTTTCGCCATAGCTAAACCACGATCCGCTTTTTTTGATAATGTTCAACTCAACACCCAAATCGATGATCTCGCCCGACTTGGAAATTCCTTCGCCGTACATAATATCGAATTCAGCTTTACGGAATGGCGGAGCAACTTTGTTCTTCACCACTTTTACACGAACATGGTTTCCGTTTACTTCTTCGCCATCTTTAATCTGACCAATGCGACGGATATCCAAACGAACAGAAGCGTAAAATTTCAGCGCGTTACCACCGGTTGTTGTTTCCGGGTTTCCAAACATTACCCCAATTTTCTCGCGCAACTGGTTAATGAAAATACAGCAGGTTTTTGTTTTGTTGATGTTGGCTGTAAGTTTACGCAGCGCCTGCGACATCAAACGTGCCTGCAATCCCATCTTCGAGTCGCCCATCTCGCCTTCCAGTTCGGCTTTTGGAGTTAAGGCTGCAACCGAGTCGATCACAACAATATCGAGTGCTCCCGAACGAATCAGGTTATCTGCAATTTCCAGCGCCTGTTCACCATTGTCGGGCTGCGAAATCAAGAGTTCGTCGATATTTACGCCGAGTTTTTTGGCGTAATACGGATCGAAAGCATGCTCGGCATCGATAATGGCAGCAATGCCACCGGCTTTCTGAGCCTCGGCAATCGCGTGAATGGCCAGCGTGGTTTTACCCGACGATTCAGGGCCATAAATCTCAATAACCCTTCCTTTTGGGAAACCGCCAACACCTAACGCAATATCAAGTGCTATCGATCCTGATGATATGGCCGGTACTGTTTCATCGCCCTGGTCGCCCATTCGCATGATAGAACCTTTTCCATAACTTTTTTCAATTTTATCCATCGTAAGCTGAAGCGCTTTCAGCTTTTCCTTATTCATTTCTGATTTTTCTTCTTTGGTCATTTAAGATTAGCTTATAATTTTAATGCTTCTATTATCTGGTTGCTGTGATCCTTAGTGTCAACTTTCTCAAAAATTTCGCTGATAACACCATTTTCGTCAATCACAAACGTTTTTCGTAACACTCCCATGTACTCTTTCCCATACATTTTCTTTAATCCCCATGCACCGTAAGCCTCCAGAATTTCGTGTTCAGTGTCCGAGATCAAATTGAAACGAAAACCAAATTTAGCAATAAAATTCTGATGTGACTTCTGACTATCAGGACTAACTCCAACAACATCAAAACCTTTTTGAAGCCAGGCTTCGTAATTATCGTTCAGGTTGCACGATTCAGCAGTACATCCCGGAGTATTGTCTTTGGGATAAAAATACAGGATAAGTTTTTTCCCGGCGTAATCTTTCAGGCTTATTTTTTCTCCATTTTGGTTTACTCCCTCAAACACGGGTGCTTTGTCTCCAACTTTTAAGCTTGTCATTTTTTTGAGTTATTACGTTCTACAAATATAAGTTATTAAATGCTATTTCTCCTGCGCGTCTTCCACTTCTTCGTATTCAATTCAGACTAAATTAACTACTTCGCAAAAAGCAAGATGTCAATTATGCCAATCTGTTTTCTACTTCTACGCAACTCACTTTTTCAACTAAAATTTTAAGATACCTCGTCTGTAACCCGGGATCAGTTCGACTAAATTATTTAAGCATACAAAATCAAAGTCTCACTGATTTAAATTCACAAAACACAGTTTTTTGTTAAATTTACATATCAGAAACTGAATTTGATTTTTGATGAATTATAAAAGAACGCGCGTACTTGTAACAATAAGCTTTGTTTTAATGTTTGCTTCGATTTCGATTTTTGCAAACGAACAGGATAACACTTTGGTGAAGGCCATAAAATTGTTCGATCAGCAGCAATACAAAGAGGCAGAAATACTGCTGAAAGAATTACTCGACAAGAATCCCGATCACCTGATGGTGAACTATTTTTATGGTGCCTGCCGAACAGAGAACCAACAATACGGGCAAAAAGAGATTACATATTTACTAAAAGGGAGCACGGGTGAGTCGCCCTTAAAAACCGACTATTATCTTGGCATTCAGTACCAGGCTCAAAACCGTTGGGAAGATGCCATCCGGCATTACAAAATATTTCAAAACCAAGTAAGTGAAGACGAGCAGGCTGATCTAAATCTGCCGGAAAAAATAAGGCAATGCGAAGAACACATTAATCCGTACACCCCTTATGTAGAAGAAGAAACGGTAATCGCGCCGCTTCCGCGCCCTGAAGAAGAGCAAGCTAAAATTGATGAAAGTGCAAGCATAAGAGCGGGAATTGTTTATGCTGAAGCAGGAAACGAATCCACTTTAGTTGATTCTCTGGCGTTCGACTCCATTACTACTGATTCTATTGTTCAAACTGACGTGATTGAAGAAACAATACCGGAAAAAGCTAAACTTGAACGAATTGATTTTACCATCAACGGAGAAATGACATACATCGACACTTCGAATTTTCAAACCGATGAAGGATTAAACAATTATCTGAAATGGGAAAAATCAGCTTCCAAACTGGATTCGTTAAAAGCCTTGATGGACAGCTGGAGAACATCGTATGCCAAAGCAAATACAACCGCACAACGCGATCAGCTGGGCAATAAGATAATTGCGGGCGAAAGCGAGTTGTTTTCCCTTCAAAAAGAAACCAGGGAATTCAATACGCTTGCCATTAAAGCAGAAGATGATTACTGGAGTGCTCAATCAGAATCCGACCGAATTGCCTTTTCAAAACAGCTGCAGGAACTGGCCAGATCATATTCCAAACCAGAGCAACGAGCAGAAGAACCAATTGATACTACTTTAATTATCCCGCAGGAAGTGGCACAAACTATTCCGGTTGCAACACCTGCAAACGAAGAAAATAACCAGGAAGGGCTTGTTTATAAAATTCAGATAGGCGCATACAGCCGGGGCTTGCCCGCTTATGTGAAAAAACTTTTCGACAAACTTTCGTATATCCGTAAAATTGAGAACTATACCGACGATCGCGGTGTTGTAGTGTACACTACCGGAAACCTGACCAATTATGAAGATGCCGTAAAAATGCAAAACCAGGTGCGGCAGGAAGGAATAGAAGATGCATTTGTTGTACCGTATTTTAACGGAAAAAGAATAACTTTGAATGAGGCTAAAAAACTGGAACAGGAAAAATGACGATTAAAGAACCTAAAAATATACCTTCTAAGGATTCCAACGAAAAGGTAAAGGAGGAGAATTTCCTGACGTTGCATAACGACGATGTGCACACATTTGATTATGTGATTGATGCATTGATCGAAATTTGCGAACACAATTTCGAGCAAGCTACACAATGCACATACCTGGTTCATTACAAGGGAAAATGCGACGTAAAGAAAGGCAGTTTTACCGAACTGAAACCACTTAAAGACGCCTTGTTAGACAGAGAACTAAATGCTACAATAGACTAATAAACCATGTCGATATTTGCCATAATATTGCTCATCCTCCTTGGGCTTGTGCTTTTACTCATTGAATTTGCGGTAATACCGGGAGTAACAATAGCAGGAATTGGAGGCTTTTTACTTCTGATTGCAAGTGTTTACATTGCTTTCACAGAGCTTGGAAACACCGCCGGATTTATCACCTTATTAATAGTGCTAATTGTTGCACCGGCAATGATCTATTATTTTTTTAAGTCGAGAGCGGGGAAAAAGATGATTCTTGAAAAAAACATCGAAGGAAAGATTGAACTCATCGACAGCCAAAAGATTGTTGTTGGCGATACCGGAAAAACAATTGGAAGACTTGCCCCGATGGGGAAAGTAAGAGTTAACGGAGAAGTTGTGGAAGCACAGTCAACCGGTGCATTTATCGATCACAATACAGAAATAAAGGTATTGAAGATCGTTTCCAATAAAATAATCGTTGAACCAATAAATAAAAAATAAAATGATTGAAACAGTAGGTACCTGGGGATTAATAATAGGTGTAATCGTATTATTATTTATTATCCTCTACTTTATTCCGATCGGTTTATGGTTTTCGGCCCTGGTTTCGGGCGTTCGAATTTCACTGATCCAGTTATTCCTGATGCGTTTTCGTAAAGTTCCACCCGGAATTATCGTACGTGCACTCATTGAAGGAACCAAAGCTGATGTTCCCTTAAGTCGCGATGCACTTGAAGCTCACTATTTGGCCGGCGGACACGTTGCCAAAGTTGTTCACGCACTCGTGTCAGCAGCAAAGGCCAATATCGAACTACCTTTTAATATGGCCACAGCTATCGACCTTGCAGGGCGCGATGTATTTGAAGCTGTTCAGATGTCGGTAAATCCGAAAGTAATTAATACACCACCGGTTACCGCCGTTTCAAAAGACGGAATTCAGCTGATTGCTAAAGCGCGGGTGACCGTTCGTGCCAACATTAAACAATTGGTGGGTGGCGCCGGCGAAGAAACTGTACTTGCGCGTGTCGGCGAAGGTATTGTATCTTCCATTGGATCTTCACATTCACACAAAGCGGTACTTGAAAATCCCGATTTTATTTCTAGAGTAGTACTCGATAAAGGGTTGGACGCAGGAACCGCATTTGAAATACTATCGATTGATATTGCAGATATCGATATCGGTAAAAACATTGGAGCTGTACTGCAAATGGACCAGGCTGAAGCCGATAAAAACATTGCACAGGCAAAAGCAGAAGAACGCAGAGCCATGGCTATTGCGTTGGAGCAGGAAATGAAAGCGAAAGCTCAGGAAGCACGTGCCAAAGTAATTGAGGCCGAAGTTCAGGTGCCGCTCGCCATTTCAGAGGCATTCCGTTCGGGGAACCTGGGAATAATGGATTACATGAAGTACAAAAACATTATGGCCGACACTTCAATGCGAGATGCCATTGCCGGTGACGAGCCCAAGAGCAAAGAGTAAAACCTAATTACTGTTCAAAATACTAAAAGCCCATCTTCAGCCGACGATGGGCTTTCTTTTAGTTATGTTCATCGCAATTAACATTCACTTAAAAAATGGTGTAAAAAATACACTTTTCCGATTTCGATGCGATCTTTTCATGTTTTTCAGCATATCTTTGACGCATAGTTTTAGTTCATAGGTTTAGGTTTGATTAGTTTTATTGGTTTAGTTAGATGAAAAGGATGGGTATTGACCCGTCCTTTTTTTATTTCTGAATCGCATATTCTACCGCTAATTACAAATCGAAATATTTTCACACAATAAATAGCATATTGCAATCATATGTATAATTTTGTCCTCATTCATCAATTTTTTCTAATCTTCATAGACAAATTGAATAAATAAAATAATATTTTTTAACATTGTGTTAACCTTACAGTAAGTAATTTGACTTACATTTGTAGCATAGTTTTAGTTCATAAGTTTAGGTTTGATTAGTTTTATTGGTTTAGTTAGATGAAAAGGATGGGTGTTGACCTGTCCTTTTTTTATTTTGACCAGCTGCCCCTTCCTTCAAACGCTGAATATGTCATACAAAGTTATTTTCATTATTAAAGTCACAAAAAGCGCAATAGAGGAGCTCTAATGCTCATAGATTTATTATATGCTGTAAAACATATTTTTTAACATTAGGTTAACCTACCGTACGAATTTTCCACCTACATTTGCAGTATAGTTTTAGTTCATAAGTTTAGGTTTGATTAGTTTTATTGGTTTAGTTAGACGAAAAGGATGGGTGTTGACCCGTCCTTTTTTTATTTTCGACTCGCAAACTTTCTCCCAACAAATACCAAAGATGTCATACAAAGTAATTGCAACACAACACTTCATTAAAAGCACAATAGACAAGCTCGAATAGCCATAGATTAATTATATGTTATAAAACACATTTTTTAACATTAGGTTAACCTAGAAAGCAAAATTTCAGCCTACATTTGTAGCATAGTTTTAGTTCATAAGTTTAGGTTTGATTAGTTTTATTGGTTTAGTTAGATGAAAAGGATGGGTGTTGACCCGTCCTTTTTTTATTTCCAATATCTGCAGCAAAATACAATCCGGGGCTTCTAATATTTCTGAAGTAATTTCAATAATTTCGTATCCAGTTTGTACCCGTACCAATCTTCGTATTCCACATCTTTTCTACCAGAATTCAATATGTCGAAAGTTCCTTTGAATTCCCAAAGTCCCCAGCCAATATTGTGTTCTGTTAATACGCTTAGTACATCCTCGAACCAGGCCAGAAAAACTTCGTGCGGCGTTTCCTGCCAGCAACCGAACTCTCCGCAATGCACCCCCACTCCATTTCTTAAGGCTTCAATCCATGGACGATAAAATGTTTCTAAACTTTTTCTGTCGAAATATTTACCGTCAATAGTACCCGGCCACACCACTTCAGGGGCATCATCAGGATTTTCAAATACCCAGGGAGCGCGATAGTGAGAAATATAGTGCGGAAAATATCCACGGCAACTTTGTCCAACATTTAAACCGAACAGTTCAGGGATAACTTCACCTCCACCGTTATTGCCGTCAGCAACAACTAAGCGATCGGGATTATAGTTGTGAATTCTCTCCAAACAATTTACAACAACCTCACGATACAGTTCCCCCGGAATCGGACCACGTTTTGAAAACTGGTCATTCATATCTTCACGTGTACATGGCTCATTAACCAAATCAAAACTTATTTGATCGCGTGTTCTGGATGCAAAACGTTTTGCCCACATTTCCCAATGGGCATAAAAAGCATCTTTTGCTGCCTGATCTTCCCATAAATTATAAGGTTCGTGAAAACCTGCATTTATACAAAATCCAGGAGCACGGTGTAAATCAAAACTAACATGAATATTATATTTATTGGCCCGATCAACGAGCGCTTCAACGTCGTCCATTACTTTATCATCAAAATTCAAAACATCCTCCGGGGTGATCTTTTTCGAAGGATCAAATTTCACATAGCGTGGATATGCCATCGGAATTCGTACAAAATCGAATCCCCAATCGGCCATCCACTTTAAGTCTTCGTCGGTAGTTTTACCACGACTGGTATCGTTTTTATCGGGAGAAAAGTAATCGAGCAGGTTAAATCCTCTCCAACGCGGAAGCTTGTTCTCTATTTTTGATTGTGCAAAAAGTTTAGAGCTCGGGCCTGCTAATCCGATGGCACCAACGGTGAGCCCGGTATTTTTCAAAAAGGTTCTTCTTTCCATAATCAGGTTTAGTTGAATTTTCATAAAGATAAATTATGAAAATACTTTCGCCAAATACATCAATCTTATGAATACCAAACTCAGGGTAAATGAGTTTGGTAATCCACCACTGATTTTATATAGATAAATGGTATTTTTAGGGCATTCAAACATAAACTATGCAACACAAACATTTGGTACGAAAAGCTTCAGGAGTAAGCGAGCCTTTTTCACAACGAAAACTGGAAAGTTCGCTGCGCAAAGCGGGTGCTTCCGAAGAAAATATCTCAATCATTGTAAAAGACATTATTGGCTGGATTCACGAAGGAGTGACAACACAAAAGATCTATGCCCGGGCTTTTCAGCTACTTCGGAAATTGCGGGGTGGTACCGCGGCACGTTATAAGCTCAAAAAGGCCATTATGGAACTCGGCCCCACAGGCTTTCCGTTTGAACATTTTGTAGGCGAGTTGATGAAAGCTGAAGGCTACTCGGTAAAAACGGGCCAGCTGATGCAGGGAATTTGCGTTCAGCACGAAGTGGATGTAGTGGCCACCAACTCGAGTACCCAGTGTTTGATGGAGTGCAAATACCACAACAGCCCCGATAAGATATCGAATGTACAGGTTCCGCTATATATTCGTTCGCGAATGAATGACATTATCGACCGGATTAAAAACAATCCTGAATTGAAAGGTTTGAATTTTGAAGGCTGGGTGGTTACCAACACCCGTTTTTCTGAGGATGCAATTTCGTACGGATTATGCAGTGGATTAAAAATGATGAGCTGGGATTTTCCCGCGAACAATGCGTTAAAAGACCGGATTGAAAAACATCACCTGTTCCCGGTTACTTCACTCACCCGGTTAAGCGTAAAACAAAAACAATTGCTCATGGAGGCCGGCATTGTTCTTTGCCGTCAGATTCAGGATAATCAGCATGAAATAGCAAAACTTGGATTAACTCCTACTAAACGAAAAAGGTTGATGGAAGAAGTTCGGGACCTGTCGTTGTAAAACACTTTGTATACCTAGTTTTCCAGGCGGTTCAGAACTTCGGTTCTGTAGCTTCTGCTGATCGGTATTTGTTTTTTTCCTATCTCCACGTATTCGGAAGTAAACGAGTCGATGGAATTTTTTGCAACGATAAACGACCGGTGAACACGCATAAAATCCTGCTGCGGCAACTTTCCCTCAATACTGGAAATGGTTTCGCGTGTAACCACATTTTTGGTTTTCAGAAAAATACGAATGTAATCGGCCATGCTTTCAATGTAAAGAATTTCGTCGCAGTTAATCTTTACCATTTTCCGATCCGACCGAACAAAAAATGATTCATTGGTTTCGGCTATAATCTTTTGCTCCGGCGCCTGCTGAACATGAACGCTCTCGTTGTAAAACTTATTAACTCCCTGCAGCAATCGTTCAAATGAAATGGGTTTTAGCAGGTAATCAACTGCCTGCAGATCAAATCCATCAATCGCATATTCTCTATAGGCAGTGGTAAAAATTATTTTGATGTTCTTGTTGATCGATTTGGCCAGCGAAAGACCTGAAATTTCGGGCATATTAATATCTAAAAACAGGAGATCGATATCCTGAGTGCTGATCAAATGAAAAGCTTCCATGGCATTTTTGCAGCTTCCTGCAAGTTCCATGCTTTCGATCTTTGCCAGGTGGCTTTCCAGAATTTCCCTGGCTACGGGCTCATCGTCAACAATAATGCACTTAATCTTTTTCATTGCTTTTAGCTTTAGTCAGGTCACTGATCACTAACTCGGCAAAATACCATTGGCCCTCAACCTTCCCCGACAGGTGATAATTATCCTTATAATTCAACTCCAAACGCTTACGAATATTTTTCAGGCCAATACCACCATATTTTTCCTCCTCGTCGTGGTTGAGATAAGTATTCCCAATCGAAAAGTCCAGTTTCTTCCCCTGAACTTTTATCGTGATTTTTATTTGTAAATAACCTTCAAGCAAATTCCCGTGTTTAAAGGCATTCTCAACAAAAGGGATCAGCAACATCGGGGCAACCTGAATGTTTTCATCTATTTCATCAGCGAGAAAAATCACTTTCAGAGTATCTTTAAAACGGATCTTCTCCAACTCGATATATTCCTTTATGTGCAGCACTTCTTCCTTTAAACTCACTCGTGGCTTATCAACCTGATAAAGGATATAGTCGAGCAGATTCGATAGTTTCAGAATTATCTCAGGTGTATGTTCCGATTTTTTGAGAGCAAATCCATAGATCGTATTCAGTGTGTTGAACAGGAAATGCGGATGAATCTGCTTTTTCAGGTAATGCAACTCCTGTTCCTTTAGCTGAAGCTGCGTTTCGAGTATCTTGTTCTGAAGTTCTTTATTTTTTGAAAGCGTTTTTAAATTGTGATTAAACAAACTTGCAAAGCTTACAAAACCCACAACCAAAATAACAAGTACAAATACAAACGTAAAATTTTTGCTCATTGGCGGCATACTGTTTATATCGAAATGCAGCAGAAAATAAAGACAACCATAGAGCAACAAAACAATTTCGTACGAGGTAAATACAAGCAAATAAAAAGTGTAAAGCCCGAATTTCCAGTATTTTTTTGTTAGCAAATATCGCGGAATTAAAAAATAGACCATGAAATAGGTAACTCCCATGGTAAGCGGAAGCAGCAGACTGGAGAACCAGAGAATGTAACTTGTATTATCGTTGTTGTAACTAAAAAAGTAAGCGAAGAAAAACCACACTGCTACCCATAATAACACGTGAACCAACACCAACCTTGTCTTTAATATTCGCAACAAATTCATACAAACAATGTTACACATTTTCTTTGAATCGCAGGTTCTTTATAGACCAATGAACCATTTTATGCCCGCTTTTGCAGTTTATAGGTTGAATTTCATTTTATACCTTTAAATCCGTCGAAAAACAACGTTATCGTTCACCCGGTCGCAATAAAAAAATAGAATAATGAATCTTCTGTAAATTCGATTCAGTATTCACAATAAAAACTTAGTTATGTCGCATCTTATTGAAATTCTCAACGACGGAGGTGTTTATATCACTTATCCAATTTTGCTCTTGCTACTTGTTATGATTGTACTTTTTGTTCGTGCAACGATGGGGAAAGCCGACTTCGACAAAACAAAATCACTGATCGTATCCATTTCATGGTTTTGCATTGCCTGGGGTTATTTAGGCCGTACAATCGGATTGATTTCGGCGTTCGATAAAATTCAGGCTGCCGGCGATATTAGTCCCAGCATGTTTGCCAGCTCACTTAAAATGGCTTTGGTAGGACCGCTGGTTGGTATCTTAACTTTTCTAATTGCTCGTTCTCTCATTATTGTTTTGGTTGCACGGAAAAAATAAAGGTTTGCAAAAATCAAGGTCGCAGCTAAAGAATCCATCCGCCGGTGGGTTCTTTTTGTTTTCAACACTTGGTGGGCTTTTTTGTTATTGTTGAAACACAAACTCAAACCAAATGAAGCCCATTACCACCATCGATGATGTTATCGCCATTCTGGAAGAAATAATTGAAGAGTGCCTGGCCACTGAAAACACCCTGGGGTATTTCGCTGTACTTTATCAGAAAGTAACCATTAAAGTAAAAGAAGAAATTGCGGCCGGCTTTTTTGATGAAGGCCCGCGAATGGAAAAACTCGATGTTGTATTTGCCAAACGTTACATCGATGCCTATTTTGCCTGGACAAAGAAACAAGGGGTAACCAAATCGTGGGAAGTTGCTTTTACGGAAGCACAAAATTCGAACCTGATCGTCGTGCAACACCTTTTACTGGGCATGAACGCACACATAAACCTGGATCTGGGAATTGCAGCAGCCGAAATTTCAGAAGGCAATCCCATTGATAATTTGGAGAATGATTTTAAACGCATCAACGATATTTTAGCTTCCCTGGTTAATGAGGTGCAACAAGGACTTTCATCGATCTGGCCTTTTCTTCGGAAGTTGCTTCGGCTATCCGGCAAGGTTGATAATTATATTGTTGACTGGAGTATGGAGCTCGCACGAAAAGGAGCGTGGAGATTTGCCGTCCAAATGGCAGGTTTGCAGTCTAACGATTGGCCCGAAGAAACAAATGTGAGGGACCGGAAAGTTGCTGCCAAAACAAAAATAATCACACAACCGGGAAAATGGATCCTGCTTTTGTTTTGGATCATCAGGATGAGTGAACGCGGAACAGTAGCCGACAAAATCAAAAAATTAAGGCGATGAAAATCATTTCCATCGCCTTTTATTTTGCTATCCTTCAATCTTTTCGTGGACCGTTTTCAAGATCCGGTTTTCTTTTTCGCGGGCAGAACTTAACAGATCTTCTGCCTTTTGAAGTGCTGTTTCAAGAAACGCCTTGTCGCCAAAACCCGCGGCGTTGATTTTCACATTCAGATAAGCTCCTTCTACTGCCGTGCGCGCACAGAGCGCACCAACTCCGGCATCCGACACCGAGTTCGGATTTCCAAAATCGGCCATGGCAGCCATCACTTCCATGGAATCGTGTGCCAGTTGCATCACTTTTAAGGGTACTTCAATCGCATTTTTCGTAGCATCGTGAATAGCTTGCTTTCGCTCGGCAATTTCCTGCTCACTCGATTTTGGCAAACCAAAAGCCGCCATTATTTTGTTGAAAGCGTCGGTGTCTTCATCCACACAATTCAGCAAAGCGCTATGATAAGTTTTCCCCTTTTCAGCCCAATCAGAAAACTCTTCCCAACGAGCATCCCAGCCGCGTTTATGTGCTGAAAGATTGGCTACCATCGATCCTAAAGCTGCACCGAGCGCACCAACATAAGCAGAAATAGAACCTCCACCGGGAGCAGGTGATTCCGACGCTGTTTCATCCTTGAACCGGGTCAGCGTCATATCGATCAGTTTTTTCGCCGACTTGTCTTCGATAACGTATTCAATAATTTTTTTCTTCGGATCGAAGGGGTACAATTCATCCAACCCCAGCGACTTCACCGCAATTTTAATGATCTCTTCGTCTGAGATTCCGGTAGATCGCTCCTGCTTTTTCAGAAAATATTTTCCTGCATCGAGCATGGCTTGCAGGGGAATCAGCCCAACCAATTCCGAACCTGTCACACGAATTCCACGTTCGCCGGCTTTTTCCACAACTTCATCAAAAGCTACATGAACCGGGGTTACGGTAATATCAGTCAGGTTCATCGAGATCTGTGCTACGCCGTATTCCTCGATGTACCAACCAATCGCACGCGTTTTTTTAAGCGTTCCCGGAATGCGAACGGGCTCGCCGTTTTCATCGTTTACAATTTTTCCGGTTACCGGATTCCCTTCGCGTTTTACACGGCCAGCTTCGCGCACGTCAAAAGCGATGGCATTCGCACGGCGGGTTGAAGTCGTATTCAGATTTATATTGTACGCGATCAGGAAATTTCGTGCACCAATTGCTGTGGCACCGCTTCCGGCTACTTTCTCATTCCATGCTGTCGGACCGAAATCGGGTTTCCATTCATCGGAAGAAATACGTTCTTTTAAAGCTTCATATTCACCTGAGCGACAATTCGCCAGGCTCCTGCGCTTCTCATTGAATGCCGCAAATTCGTAGCAGAATACCGGAATTTCAAGCTCCTCGCCAACTCTTTTGGCCAGTTTGCGGGCGTATTCCACTGCTTCTTCCATTGTTACGTTGGCAACGGGCACCAAGGGACAAACATCGGTGGCTCCAAAACGCGGGTGTTCACCGTGATGTTGACTCATATCAATCAGTTCAGCCGCTTTTTTAATCCCCCGAAACGCTGCTTCTAGAACATCATCGGGTTCGCCTACAAATGTTACAACGGTGCGGTTGGTCGCTTTCCCCGGATCAACATCCAGCAAGCTTATCTCTGCCACACTTTCAATGGCATTTGTAATTTCTTTTATTATGCTCATATCGCGGCCTTCAGAAAAATTAGGCACGCATTCTATAATTTTCTTCATCGATTTAGATTTCTTTTTGACCACTAAGGGCGCAAAGTTCTTCACTAAGTCTCTCCAAGTGATTTTTATACAATTACTCTTTTAATTCCATCTTTTAAACTTTTCACATTAAAATACACAAGCAACCCAAGCTTACATCCTGATAATTTTTGATAGGTAATTAACTGTGCCAGATGAACTTCATTTAGTGCATCAACCGATTTAATTTCAATAACTACCTTGTTTTCCACCAATAAATCCATTCGGTATCCGACATCCAACTTCACTTTTTTGTAAACCAGAGGCATTGGTTTTTGCGCTTCAACCACAAGATCTTTTTGCTGAATTTCATATTTCATACATTCTTCATATGCACTTTCGAGCAATCCCAGTCCCAATTCTGTATGTACCTTAAAAGCACAATCCAAAACATTTTTAAACAATACTTCAATTTCCATATTTCGTGTAACTTGGTGTCAAACATTGTGCGACTTCGTGGTTAAATGCCCCAAAGTCGATTCGAAATTAATGAGGAGAATCTGAAAATCGAATGATATTTAGCAGTGAATTCTAAAATGATTGCACCTCGCCATTCAGGATGACGGTTTCAACCAGGTTCGAGCCATAAGAATAGGGCAAATATTCGATTCCGGGCATTTCTGAAGTAATAAACATATTCGCTATTTTCCCACGTGCAATGGTTCCGTACGATTCGTGTAATCCCATGGCGTATGCTGAATTAATGGTAGTTGCATTGATCACTTCTTCGGGAAGCATTTTGTATTTGATGCAACCCATTGCCGAGATCAGGCTCATGTTCCCACTGGGCGACGATCCGGGATTATAATCCGAAGCCAAAGCAATTGGTAATCCGGCATCGATCATTTCACGGACCGGTGACAGTTTCATACCCAGAAAAAAGGCAGCTCCCGGAAGTACCGTCGGCATTGTTTCGGTGTCTTTCAATGCCTCGATCTCTTCTTTTCCGATAAACTCCAGATGATCAACAGAAAGTGCATTGTACTTAACTCCAACCTGAACACCGCCGGTCAAACCCAGCTCGTTGGCGTGAATTTTTGGACGCAGACCATGTTTAATACCGGCCATTAAAATCCGCTCGGTATCTTCAACCGAGAAAAAACCCTTATCGCAGAAAACATCGATATAATCGGCGAGATCTTCGGCAACTACCTGCGGAATCATCTCATTGATAATGATATCGACGTATTTCGAAGGATTGTTTTTGTATTCCAGCGGAATGGCATGAGCTCCCAAAAAAGTAGAACGCACGCAGATAGGTGCCGTTTCACGGATCCAACGATTAACACGAAGCATTTTCAATTCGTCTTCGACATTCAATCCGTAACCACTCTTAATCTCAATTGCGCCGGTTCCCATTTTTATAACCTCAATTACCCGGTGCATGGCGTCGTTATATAGCTCTGCTTCCGACATTTCGTGAAGCCGTTTGGCAGTGTTCAGGATTCCACCACCATTCTTGGCAATCTCTTCATACGTCAAACCTTTGATTCGATCAACAAACTCCTTTTCGCGTGGTGCAGGATAAACAAGATGGGTATGCGAATCGCAAAAACTGGGGTACACCAAACGGTTGCTGCAATCTATCTCAATCAATAAATCATCGTCGCGATACCTGTCCTTAAGGGCACTCATCGGGCCAAAATCCTCGATAATTTCATCGCGTATAATTATATAAGCATTTTTAATGGTTTTAACCGTCGCCATTTCCTTTCCAGCCCTGAAATCAAAGGGTTCATCTTCAACCTGAACAAGTTCTTTTATGTTTTCGAGAAGTAACTTCATTTTGTTTAAATTGATAATAAAAGGTACGAAATTGAAGGAATAAATCAACTGCTAATGCCTATAAATTCATATGAATTATGTCAAGGTTGATAAGGATTTAGCTGAAAACAGAAGGTATGTCGAGAAAGTTAGGTTGAAATTGCGGGGGAGAAACTATGAAAGAGAGTCTTTGAAAAAGAAAAAAGAACTGCTAAAAATGCCGCATAAAACATATTGGTTGCAAGGAATTCCTTTATAACAAAAAAGCCCGCCAGATTAACTAACGAGCTTTTGTGTCTTTTATGCTGACCGGTTTATTCGTCGATCGAAATAGCTTCTACCGGGCAAACCTCTGCGCATGAACCACAGTCGGTGCAAAGTTCCGGATCGATAGTATAGATATCTCCTTCTGCAATCGCGTCAACCGGGCACTCGTCAATACAAGTTCCACATGCAATACATTCATCTGAAATTTTGTATGCCATAACAATGAATTTTTAGTTTAACATTAACGTTTTCGCAAATGTACAAAGAATGGTAAAAAAACAAAGTTCAGAATTTAAATTATTATCCCCATTTACTCTATTCGTGTACGACACGCTGATTAACTGCACATTAAGCGCGTCATCATTATTTAGATTCAATTAAATTATTAACGATTAAGTAGCCTTGTATAGCTTTTTGAAGCACAAAACTAACAAGAGGCGTTTTCAAGCAATTGTAACTGTGTATTCAAATTGACCGCCGGATAATGATTTTCCTGCATAAAGTTCAGGTATTTGAGAATTTTAAATGCGTTGAATTTCTGAAAAAATCGATTTTTAAAAGCTACTGAAGTAGAGCAGTTCCTGTTTAAATCTTCCAGTTCAAGCCAAAAATCGGTTTCGTGTAGAAATTCGGAAATACCGTTTGGGAGCTCCTTCAATATCGAATTGTACTTTTCGAAATCTGTTTTGTAAAGTGAACATTTTATATCGAAGAACTTCTTCAGATCGATGAAGGACTGAAAACTGTATGTTTTTAGCAGATCTTCTTCACCACTCATCCACTTCGAAAGAATTGGTCCGGTACCAAAAGGTACACGATCCGACAAACGTGCCGATGGATACACCTTCGTTCCTGTAATTTCGCCAACTGTTCCAAGTTGTACCAGGTTTTGCAAAAAATAGAAATCCTCGCCCGCCTGTCTTCTATTCATACCTCCTCTTCGCACATAGGCGTCGGCAGTAACAGCAAAGGCAGATCCTATAGTAAACATCGCATGCGGATATCCGGCAAAATCGAGTGAATTTTTATAATAGTAAAGGTATTTTTCATACAATTCAATTCCCTCGCGGTGTTTGTTATCGAGCTGATCTTTGGGATGCTCAAAGGCTAACGTTGCTCCAACCTGTTTAGGATGTTTTTTAAAATGCCGTTCCAGTTCAACGAGGTAATTCTTTGCTACCAGGGTATCAGCATCAAGCGATACAATGATACCATCAGTTTTATTCAGAAGATTAAAGCGCCGAACTGCTTCATCCATTCCCTTCTTTCTGGCCAGACCTGCACCGGCCCACTTCTTTCTCAGAACTACGGGCCCCACCGCGTAAAAGCGAAGTTCATCACTAGTCTTACTTCGCATCCAAACATCAAGCTCTGCCTTGGTTTGCTGATTTTGCTGAGTGATATTTTCAGCTGCAGTTTCTGAATGGTTGATCAGCACAATAATTTCAACAGTGGATCCGGGCCTGTCGCAACGCACTAAACTTTCGAGCGTTTTTACAATCTCAGGTTCATTCAAACACGGAATCACAACAATCAATCCTGTGTGTTCATCCGGCTCATCCTGAACCAACGCTACATTCTGATTTTTAATTAAATACTTATCGGCAAACATCGTTTACAAAGCTAAAATAAAAGGCAAAAAAAATCCGGGCATTACCCGGATTTCTCAAATAGTATCGTAATTTCTACTCTGGCTTGCTTGCTTTATATTCTTCGTTAAGCGCGGTTAAAACTTCACCGGTTATGTTGTGCGCCTCGTTACCGATCAGTACATCGGCACCATTAAAAATGTAATCGTACTGCGCAGTTTCGTTATACTTTTTCAGATAATCCATTAGTTTATCCAGTATTTGTTGGTTGTTGGCTTGCTGAAGTTCGGCCAATTTATTCGACAACTCCTGATCGAGTTTCAGAATCTCCTGTTCTTTTCCCATCAATCGGTCGCGTTCCTGAACCGCACGTTGTTCGGTAAGGAAACCTCCACGTTGTAATTTTTCCTGAAAAGCTGCAGCTTCTTTTTCAAACAACTGACGCTTTGTACCGTATTCTGTAGTGTAAGCTTCCTGCTTTTTTGTGAAATCGTCGTGCAGATCCTGCGACAGTTCGTAATTTAGAATTACTGAATCGGCTTTTACATAAGCAATTCTTAAACCGCCGGCAGATTCTCCGTTGCTACTTCTAACCTGAGAGCTTTGTGTGTTATTCCCATTTCCGGTAAAATGCAATACATATAAAACGGCAACAGCCACAAACAAAATCGCACTAACAACTAATGATGATCCTTTCATTTATTTAATTCTTTTAATACTGAACGTATAGGTTCGTCTGTTTTTTTAGTTCGGACAAAGATATAAGTTTCGTTGAAATGCGATAACCGAATTCAAACTTTTTTTATCTCACTAATTCACAACCAGTTCTACAAAAAACATGCGGTAAATCATATTCACTCACTGATAAACATCATTGAATTAGAGTTTCGTTATAATGTATTTTTGACAAATACGATATATGTGAAACTTAAAGTCTACAATGTTGAATAAGATAATAGCAAATATTCTTCCCTACATGCCGAAAAAACTGATATGGGTGTTTTCGAAAAGGTACATAGCCGGCGAAACAATAGAAGATGGTTTACTGGCATCGAAACTTTTGAACGAAAAAGGGATAGAAGTTACTATTGATATTTTGGGTGAATTTATCCGTTCGATCGACGAAGCTGAACAGAATAAAAACGAATACCTCGAGGTGATCGAACGTTTTACGAACGAAAACGTAGTGGGTAATTTCTCGCTGAAACCAACCAGTTTTGGTTTGCTGATCGATAAAGAAGTTTGCTACAATTATATTCGCGAAATTGTTGCTTTTGCAGCTGAAAAGGATTCATTTGTTCGAATCGATATGGAAGATTCGCAGTGTGTCGATCTCGAGATCGAGCTTTTCAGAAAACTACGCAAAGAATTTCCGAAAAATGTTGGGCTCGTTGTACAGGCCTACATGCGCCGCACAAAAAGCGATCTGGAAGGACTCAACGATTTGAATTCGGAAAGCGCTCCGCTCAGTTTCCGTCTTTGTAAAGGTATTTATGTTGAGCCTGAGCGAATAGCATTTAAAGGTTATGAAGAAGTACGGGCCAATTACCTGGCCGACCTGAAATACATGTTCGAAAATAATATGTATGCAGGAATTGCTACCCACGATAAATATTTGGTAGACGAAGCAATCAAACTAATCAGGGAAATGAACATCCCGAAAAGCATGTACGAGTTTCAAATGCTTTACGGAGTTACTCCTGAGTTACGTCAATCGATTGTTGACGAAGGCCACCGGATGCGTGTTTATGTTCCTTACGGGAAACAATGGTTTGGATACTCAACACGCCGGCTGAAAGAAAATCCGAAAATGGCACAGCACATTATTAAGGCGTTATTTATACGAGGTTAATTTTGGGGGTTAAACTGTAAAAAGGACGGCATTTATGTCGTCCTTTTTTTTTCTGAAAGTCTCGTAGTGCAATAATTGGTTATCAGGGGTAGAATCATTTATTATTAACTCACCCTGATTGTGCCTACGACACAATCGTCCCTCTCTGCGAGCAGAGAGGGAATGAGGGAGAGTCTGCATAAAATTGTATGGCTTTCATTCCTGTTGGTGATTCCCTGGAATCATGATTGTTTTATGGCTTTAACTTTTTAGTTTCACGATTACTTCTTCTAATGGGCGTTTTGGTACATGATGTACTTGTTCCTCATCGCGCCAGTATTTAATATCATTTTCGGCGGTTTCGAGTACTACTTTCTCAGCCGGCTTGCCAAGTGCTATTAACCAAAGTATTTCCAACGTCTCATCCAACTGAAGAATTTTAGCCACTTTGCTTTTATTTACAGAGCCGATAATGCACCCTCCAAAACCGTCTTCAACCGCACCAAGCAAAATGCTTTGCATGGCAATTCCATCGTCGCAATAATGATTATCTGAAATTTGATGGTCGTTCAAAACAACTACAAAAGCCACGGGGCGTTCTCCTTCCGCCGGACCTTTCCAGTTGCTTAAGTATCCTGCCCAACCCAAAAAAGGAAAGATCTTCTCACAGGTTTCAGGCGAAGTAACAAGGGCATATTTCAGTGGCTGCATATTCCGTCCGCTTGCGGCCATTCGTGCCAAATCAATCCATTTACTTATTTGTTCATCGGTGAGTTTAACTGCAGAGTCGAAGCGTCGGTAACTGCGGTTTCTGATAATGAGGTCGCGTATCATAAACTTTGGTTTTATTCTAAAATCTAAAGGAAATAAAAAAAGAAAAAGGATAAAAGTGAAGTACAAAAGAATTGCTGACCAAACTTAACCACAAGAAAAAATTACATCACCCTATCCTTTAATTTCAAAACGCCGATGCCAAATGCATATTATCCTTCAAGGATTAATAAATGTTAAACCTTCGATTATTTATTATGGCAATACTTCAGTTATTCATAAATAGCCTTAATTTTGTAGAACAGAACAGAACAAAACTGAGCCTTAAAATGAGCGAATTGAAACTGATTATCGATGATAATTCAAGCGTATTGAAATTTCAGCAACTGGTTGAAGTCATTATCGATGCCATAAGTCAGAATCAACTGAAAGAGGGTGAAATGCTGCCTTCGGTCAACCAGATCATGAACGATACACAGCTATCGCGAGATACCGTTTTTAAAGCTTATGCTGAGTTAAAACGCCGTGGAGTTGTGGAGTCGGTTCCCAATCGCGGTTATTTTGTTACCCGAAAGATCACCAAAGTTTTCCTTTTTCTCGATACGTTTAAAGCCTATAAAGAGGTGTTGTATCATTCTTTTATCAATCAACTGCCAAAAGATATCAGTGTCGATCTGCATTTTCACCATTACAACATCGATATTTTCGAAAAGATCATCGACGAAAGTCTGGGTAAATACAGTAAGTACATTATCATGAATTTTGACAACAGAAAGGTTTCGAAGATCATTTCCAAAATTCCGGAAGATCAACTGCTCATTATCGACTGGAGTATAAGAGCCCCCGAAAAATCATCGGTTATTTTCCAGGATTTTGGGCAGGCCGTTTATACCTGTTTAAACGACAATTTTGACACTTTAAAGAAATACGGGGAGTTCATTTTTTATTATCCTAGTTTTACTTATCACCCAAAAGAAGCTGTTGAATATTTCGAACAATTTTGTACCGACAAGAAAGTTAAGCACTCCATAATTTACAGCGATAAGGAATTTCAGATAAAGAAAAATGCGCTCTACCTGCTGGTAAGCGACCGCACCCTTGCCGGTTTTCTCGATCAATGCGAAGAAAAGGGATTTGAACCGGGTCGCGAAGTTGGCGTGATTTCGTACAACGATACGCCTATGAAAAAATATGTCAAGAACGGAATTACCGTTATTTCTACAGACTTTAAACTGATGGGGCAAAAAGCCGCTGAGTTTGTTACTTCGGGCGGCACCATCAAATACGAGGTCCCTACCCGCTTAAAGATCCGAAGTTCCGTATAATATGCTATAAAACATTATTCATGTATTTGACGAAATCAAAATAGCACGTAATTTTGCAAACATAACAGAACAGAACAGATTGAAATATAATAAAAATTAAACCGATAATAATCATGCATTTATTAGGATTCGACATTGGAAGCTCTTCTGTAAAGGTCTCACTCATACAGGGAGAAACAGGCGCAGTTGTTGCCTCTTCCTTCTACCCAAAACAGGAAATGAAAATAACCGCACACAAAGCAGGTTGGGCCGAACAGGCACCTGAGTTGTGGTGGGAAAATTTGAAACTGGCACTTGCCGATGTTCTGAACGCTTCGAAAGTCGACCGCGAAAGTATTGAAGCCATCGGAATATCTTACCAAATGCATGGTTTGGTTATGGTGGATAAAAACCAGGAGGTTATCCGTCCATCCATTATCTGGTGCGACAGCCGTGCAGCGGCAATTGGCGACCGCGCATTTGAAGAAATCGGAGGACAACGTTGTTTAACCAACCTGCTGAATTCGCCGGGTAATTTTACTGCCTCGAAACTAAAGTGGGTAAAAGACAACGAGCCTGAATTATTTGCAAGGGTTCATAAAATTATGCTTCCGGGCGATTACATTGCCATGAAACTAACAGGAGCAGCACAAACAACAGTTAGCGGATTATCAGAGGGCATTATGTGGAATTTCAAGGAAAACCGTTTGGCCGATCTTTTATTCGACAACTATGGTTTTTCATCCGAAATCATTCCCGAAATTGTTCCGACTTTTGTCAATTCCGGTCAACTGTCAGAATCAGCTGCCATGGAATTGGGGCTTTCAACCAAAACAAAAGTAAGCTACCGTGCCGGCGACCAGCCCAACAATGCTTTATCGCTGAACGTGCTTAATCCGGGAGAGATTGCTACCACTGCAGGAACTTCGGGTGTTGTTTATGGTGTTAGCGACGAGGTAAAATACGATCCGCAATCACGGGTAAATACCTTCGCGCATGTGAATCATTCGGATGTTGATCCAAGACTTGGTGTGCTGCTGTGCATAAATGGAACCGGAATTCTGAATGCCTGGTTGAAACGCATGATTGGCGAATCGGTTTCGTACGAAGAAATGAATGAGCTGGCGGCAGGTGCTCCCATCGGCTCAGCCGGTGTATCTATTCTGCCTTTTGGTAACGGAGCTGAACGTGTTCTGAACAACAAAAATATAGGTTCGCAAATCTCGGGAGTAAACTTCAATATTCACAAGAAAGGACATTTATTGCGTGCAGCCCAGGAAGGAATCGTTTTCTCGTTCAAATACGGTATGGACATAATGGCAAACATCGGAATCAATGCATCGGTGATCCGTGCCGGAAAAGCAAACATGTTCCTCAGCCCGATTTTCCGCAACACACTGGCTGGTATTTCAGGTGCCACGATTGAATTGTATAATACCGACGGATCGGTTGGTGCTGCTCGTGGTGCCGGAGTTGGTTCGGGGTATTACAAATCGTTTGAAGAAGCCTTTACCAACCTGAAAAAGCTGGAAGTTATTGAACCTGATTCTTCTAAATCAGCTGAATATACTGATGCTTACGAAAACTGGAAAATACAGCTTGAAAAGGCTATAAAATGAGCAAAGAGCTATGAGCCGCGAGCCACGAGCTTTGAACATCAAGAATCAAACAACAATATTAATTCACTAAAATAAACAATCATGGAAGTATTAAAAGGAAACAAAGAGTACTTTAAGGGCATCGACCAAATTAAATACGAAGGCCCTGATTCAAAAAATCCATTGGCATTTAAATGGTACGACGAGAACAAAGTAGTTGCAGGAAAAACAATGAAAGACCACCTGCGTTTTGCAGTGGCTTACTGGCATACCTTCTGTGGAACCGGAGAAGATCCGTTTGGACCCGGAACACAGATTTTCCCATGGGTAGGTGCTGCTGATGCAATTGATGCTGCAAAGGAAAAAATGGATGCAGCCTTCGAGTTCATTACAAAAATGAACATTCCGTATTACTGTTTCCACGATACTGACGTTGTTGGTGGTGGTTCTGTTTTCGAAATTGAAAAGAAACTGGCAAAAATTATTGATTACGCCAAAGAAAAACAAGCTGCTTCAGGCGTAAAACTGCTTTGGGGAACAGCCAACGTTTTTTCTGATCCACGTTACATGAACGGAGCGTCAACCAATCCTGATTTCAATGTACTGGCAAATGCTGCTGTTCAGGTTAAAAATGCCATCGATGCCACCATCGAACTGGGTGGAACCGGCTATGTATTCTGGGGAGGACGTGAAGGTTACATGAGCCTGCACAACACCGATACAAAACGCGAACTGGCTCACCTTGGACAATTCCTTACTGTTGCCCGCGATTATGGTAGAAAAGCAGGTTTTAACGGAACTTTCTTTATTGAACCGAAACCGATGGAGCCAACTAAACACCAGTATGATTTCGATGCACAAACCGTTATCGGCTTCCTGAAAGCACATGGTCTTGACAAGGATTTCAAACTGAATATTGAGGTGAACCACGCTACTTTGGCCGGTCATACTTTTGCTCACGACCTTAGAATGTCGGCCGATGCAGGTATGCTGGGATCGATTGACGCTAACAAAGGTGACTACCAAAACGGCTGGGATACAGACGAATTCCCAACTAATATTTACGAAATTACCGAAGCGATGCTCGAAGTTCTTCAGGCTGGTGGTTTCAATCACGGTGGTATCAATTTCGACGCCAAAACACGCCGTAACTCTACCGACCTTGAAGATATCTTTATTGCTCATATTGGTGGTATGGACGTATTTGCCCGTGCACTGGTAATTGCTGATAAAATCCTGAGTGATTCGCAATACCTGTCGATGCGTAAAAACCGTTATGCTTCGTTCGATTCAGGTAAAGGTTTGGAATTTGAATCGGGTAAACTGAGTCTTGAAGACCTTACTAAAGTAGCAGCCGAAGTTGGTGAGCCGGCACAGATCAGTGGCAAACAGGAATTGATTGAGCAACTGATCAACTGGTACATCTAAAATGAAGGAAAGAAACACCTTCTATATTGCAACCATAACATTAGTAGCCACCCTTGGTGGCCTTTTGTTTGGTTACGACACGGCTGTGATCTCCGGTGCCGACAAGTCGATACAAGCCTTTTTGATAACTAGTCTTGGATTGAGTTCGCTGGCACACGGAGCAACCATTTCGAGTGCGCTTATCGGCTGTATTCTAGGTGGAAGCATTTCCGGACTACTGGCTTCGAAACTGGGTAGAAAGAATACCCTGTTTCTTGCAGCTGTACTGTTTTTTGTATCTGCACTCGGATCGGGCAATCCCGAGTTTCTATTTTTCGAAAAAGGAGTGCCAACAATGGGATTGCTGTACATGTTCAACTTTTACCGTATAATCGGTGGAATTGGAGTTGGACTGGCTTCAGCTGTAAGTCCGATGTACATTGGTGAAATTGCGCCGGCAGATATTCGCGGTCGACTGGTTTCGCTGAACCAGTTTGCCATTATTTTTGGTATGCTGGTAGTTTATTTTGTGAACTGGGGTATTGCCAACGGTCAAACATTAGACTGGATCAACACAGTTGGATGGAGACGCATGTTCACTTCAGAAGCTATTCCGGCAGGACTTTTTGGTATTTTGTTGTTTTTCGTTCCTGAAACACCGCGCTATCTGGCGATAAAAAACCAGAACGAAAAAGCTTTGCAAATCCTTACCAAAATAAACGGTGCTGTACGTGCCGCTGAGATCATGCAGGAAATCAAAGGTTCTGTTGTTAAATCGTCGGCCAAGTTATTCTCTTACGGAAAAGTAGTGATCATCATAGGAATCCTGCTCTCGGTTTTTCAGCAGTTTGTAGGGATAAACGTAGCACTTTATTACGCCCCCCGTATTTTTGAAAGTATGGGCGCCGAAAAAGATGCTTCAATGATGCAAACCATTATCATGGGACTAGTGAATGTGATCTTTACCGTAGTTGCTATTCTTACCGTTGATAAATGGGGACGTAAACCACTGTTAATGGTAGGTTCTGTTGGTATGGCAATCGGCATGTTCGCAATTGGTTCGCTTGCCTTTATGAAAGTTATCGGCATCGGAACTTTGGTGTTCATCATTGTTTACACGGCTTCGTTTATGATGTCGTGGGGCCCGATTTGCTGGGTACTTATTTCAGAATTATTCCCGAATAAGATCCGTGGAAAAGCAGTGGCAGTTGCTGTGGCGGCACAGTGGGCAGCCAACTACTTCATTTCGTCGACTTACCCTGCAATGATGGAATTCAGCAGTGGCGGCACTTATTTCTTTTATGGAATAATGAGCATCCTCTCGTTCATTTTTGTGTGGAAAATGGTTCCTGAAACCAAAAATAAAACGCTGGAAGAAATGGAACTGCTTTGGAAAAAGTAAATCCAAATTAAACACTGTATACTATTCGAATCGTCATTCCTGCAAAGAATGACGATTCTTTTTTGGTATCAATCAAAAGTGATCATTGCCTTAATCGCACCGTCTTTATAACCTTCCACAATATCGAATGCCTTATCGGTTTCTTCAAGCTTGAATTGATGCGTCACCATTAGTTCGGCATTTACCTTTCCGGACTGAACAAGTTCAATGGCTTCTTCAACACAATCATTTTGGCGACGTACATTAACAACGGTAATTTCATTTCGGCGCATGAGGTCCATATTGAAAGTATACAGGGCATCGGGTGGAATCCCAACCAAAATCAATTTGCCTCCCGGCTTTAAAACTTTTAAAGCATTGTCAACTGCATCTTGTTCGCCACTGGCTTCAAACACTACATCAAGTAATAATTCGTTCATCGCGCTAACCTTTGCTTCCACATCTTCGATATTTGGTTGTATGCCATACTCTGCTCCTATTTCCAGGGCTTTTTCAAGGCGATAAGCCAAGGGTTCAACCATGCCGATGTTCTTAACACCATCAGCTTTCAATTTTAGCAGAATACTTAAACCAATTGGCCCGGCACCGAAAATAGCTACACTTTGTTTGTTATTGGCCAAAGCTGCAAGTTTTACAGCATACAAGCCAATGCTGAGTGGCTCGATAAGTGCCGCCTGAACAGGGTTCAAAGTTCCGGTAACCGGGAAGCAGGTAAATCCTGGCAGTACGATGTATTCGCCCAAACAGCCATCCAGTTGACCGGGGCAGCCTAAAAATTTATTACTTCGACAGGTATGTGGTCTGCCTGCCAGACACTGGTCGCATACTCCGCAATAAACTGAAGGATCGACGACAACCAAATCACCAATATTTACATGATCAACGTTCTCCCCTTTTTCGACAATCACACCTGAACATTCATGCCCAACAGGAAAAGGAAATTCTACCACCTGACTTCCGATCCTTCCTTCCGAGTAATAGTGAATATCGGATCCGCATACACCAATAACTTTTAATTTTATTTTTACCTCATCAGCAGAAGTGATTATTGGAGCTGCAACCTCTACCATCTCCATTTTTTTAATTCCTGTTAGAACAACCTGTTTCATTTTTAATATTTTCTGTAAGTTATTTTAATATTTAAATAAAATCTCAAAGCATTTCCCATACGTCAATTTACCTGATGAATTACATGACTTTTGTCAACTTAGCATAAAACTAACAGATTTAAATATATTCCGACAATGTTCGAAAAACCGCAAACGTTTTCTAAAACATATTGTTATTTTCACCATTACTGAATATCAATACCTTACAAACTACCACCATTAGTTTTTTAACAAATATTAATTAATTTTTAAAAATGATTAATGATTAAACCATTTTTATACTATCTTAGCCCTGCCTTAATGAACAAGATTACGAAACTTATTAAAACTACCTTTTCTCTATTAGACCAATAAGTTTTCTGATCTAACTAAACTAGACTATGAACAATCGGGTTATCAGCCACAAAAGGGTAACCCGTTTTTTTTTATCCAACGCTCAATTTCCGAAGATTCTTTTTAAACCTGAAGTAAAACAGAATGCCTGCAGTTCCCAATCCAACCAGGTAACCAAACCAGATTCCCTGGGGCCCTATATTGAGTAAGAATGCAAAACCATAACTGGTAGGAATTCCGATAAGCAGGTAGGCAATAAAAGCAATAAACATTGGGGCCGTAACATCCGACATTCCACGCAGCGTGCTTAGCATCACAACCTGCAAGCCATCGAAAATCTGAAAAACGGCAGCAATAATTAGCAATCCTGCCGAAATACGAACCACTTCAACATCGGTGGTAAACAAATAGGGTAAAACGTTTTTTCCACCGATAAATGCCAGCGCTGCTATCGACATAAATGCCAGTACAAGGTGTGTCGAAGCCACTGCGGCCGTTTTCATCGCCCTGTAATCTTTTAAGCCAATCTGATGGCTAACCCTGATGGTATTTGCCTGCGAAACCCCCAATGAAATCATATAAGTGAATGAAGCTAATCCCAGTGCAACCTGATGTGCGGCGAGCGGTGTTTCGCCCAGCCATCCCATCATTACAGCTCCGATCCCGAAAGCAGTTACTTCAACAATCAATTGAAAACCTATGGGAACGCCAATTTTTAAAAGCTGAATAATTTTTTCCCCTGAGATAATTTCGCGATTCGCCATTTTAAAATATTCAAGAAACCGGGCCTTTCTGCTAATCAAAACAATAAACATGATCGGCATAACGATTCTGGAAACCAGAGTTCCGATTCCTGCACCAATAAGTCCCAATTCAGGGAAACCAAATTTTCCGAATATGAGCACATAGTTCACCACGATATTCACGACATTGGCGGATAAGGTGATGGCCATAGCCATTTTTGTATTTCCAACTCCCTCGAAAAATTGCTTGAACGAAAAAAACAGGATAAAAGGAAGGTACGAAAAGCAGAGCAAAATGAAATACGGTTTGGCAAGGGCGAGTACTTCAGGAGTTTGCCCCATAAAAGGCAGAAGAAGATATACCCCAAACATCAAAAGAGTTAAACCCATTGCAGCAATGAGATGTGTAAAGATCCCGTTCTTCAACCACACCACCGTTGACTTCACATCCTTGTTGCCAAAGGCAGTTCCAACCAGAGGGGTCATACCAAAAGTTAGACCCATACCGAAAACCATACCGATCATAAATACACTATTGGCAAACGATGCAGCAGCCAGCTCGGTTGTTCCAACATGTCCAACCATTGCATTATCGATCAACGCTACCATAATCTGCCCTATTTGCGATAACACAATTGGGAAAGCCAGATGCAGGTTGCGCTTATAATATGGAATATATTCTCTGAATTTCACGGCCTTACTAATTAGAAATTACAGGTATAACTGTATGTTTAAGGCGCAAAGATAGGTTTTTCGGCTACAACGAGAACCAGTAGCTCAGTTTAATCATGAAAGCATTTTGGGCGCTTAACTTACTTATCCCTTTAATGCTGTCGAATAAAGACGGTTCATAGACTTCCGCGTAACCCGTACGATTATGGGTCCAAACAAAGTAAACTGTCGATCCGGTTTTATACTCCCAACGCGCCACAAAATTCGAACGAAACTCCTGGAAATTAAAGTCGAAGTCGTACGACGAAAAATCATGAAAAACATTGCCGGAACCATCAACCAGCAAACCATCAGTTGTTTTATTTAGCACTTCAAAACGCTCATCAGGGTTGCCAGCCTTTGAGTTATCAACTCGTCGGTAATCGAGGTATTTCCCGGTTGAAACATACGGACTTCCATAGTACTGCAACGACAACTCGGGAGTGATAAAAAATTCGGCACGCAGCGTGGTATAAAAAGTCTGTCGGTCGAGCAGGCCAACCAAATAATTTCGTTTATCGTTTACAATGGTCGATTTCAGATACTGGTTGTTATCTTTTGAAATGGTATACACTGACTGCGACGATAATAAAAATCGATTGCTGACTCTCCAATACGCCTGAAATACATATTCATCGTTTTTGGTGAGTTTATCTGAAAGTCTTTCGTAATCGGCCCCAAAAGCAAAAAACAGGTCTTTTGATGAATTGGTTTGAAGCATATACCGATGACCTGTTTCATTATCGATCCTCAGTGAAGGTCCGCCTCTCAGCTTCCGCGTGTCAACCACATTAAACGCATGATTAAGTACCATATCAAAAGTCCAGTAATTGGAAAACTTAAGCCGCATGTGGCCACGCAGGTCGTCACCCAAATTTTCGCCGCCATAACTCCAGTGATGACGCTGACGGAGATCGAACGAATAACTCAGTAAAATCCCTTTCGGTTTATTTACACGGTATTCAATGTCCAGATCCTGATCTATGTAATCGGCTTGTCGCAGATAACCTACATCGTTTAATTCTACTCCCGGCGAGCGCCACTCCAGTTCACCTTCAATTCTGAATTTTCCACTTCGTTTTCCTCCGCTAAAATCTCCTCCCCATCCACCAAGCGTAGTTAGTTCCGGATCATATTCCAGGTGATCGGCATCTTCACGCTGATAATAGTGCCTTGAGTTACGTTGTAAAGCTGATATGGCTTCTTCGTTGCCATTTACCTGCGAGAAAAAACTTTTACCGGCTATATAATATTTCCGGTTCAGCCAATTGTGTTCAACATCTAAACCACCGACTAATGAGTTATCTGCTAAAAAATTCAGGTTATCGTCCTTTATATTTCTGATGGTCGAGGTAAAAATTCCGCCAATGGTGGTGCTGCCTTCATTAAAATCCTGCTTGATTCGGCCAATGCTGTAATTGGTAAAAGGTTCGGCAGCAATTTTTTCTTCTGAATTCCCACTCTTGATAATGGCCTCTTCCGCAGCGGTCACACTGTTCACAACTCCCACCGATAATCCGTTTTTATTCTTTCCGGTCAATTTCAACGCGTTAATTATTGATGTGTTATCGGGTACCGACAACTCTTCACCTGCTTCTTCGTCGACCCAGGGCACATAACTTGGAGCATGCCCGATGCGACGCGAGTAATACAACATATCAGAGCCTGAATTGTATTCAAGTATGCTCTTACCTTCCAAAAAGAAGGGACGTTTTTCATCGTAAAAAACTTCGTACGACGTAAGATTTAATTCCGATGGATCCGCTTCCACCTGCCCAAAATCAGGATTAAACGTATAATCGAGGGTAAAATTCGAACTCACCCCTATTTTCCCGTCTACACCAAAACCGAAATTGCTTTTATCGTACGAATCCGGGATGTATTTGGCTTTGCCATAAGGCATAATTTCGAAGTTTCGTTTATAAGGAATGTCTTCTATTCCGCGTAGTTCGCCAAAAATATAAACCATTGCCGGGGCATCGATCGGAATAAGTTTCCACTGGCTTTCTTCCGACAAACGATAAATGTATCGCCAGATATGCATTCCCCAAACATGTTCTTCCTTATTGGCAAAACGTATTTGGGTAAACGGAATCCGCATTTCGGCATACCAGGCCGAATCGCCAATTGACGTTTTGCCGTCCCACACTGCGTTCCAGTTAAAATCCCAACCGTATTCGCCCAAATGCATCAGATCAACCTTTTGCCCGGCCGAGGTTAAATTAAATTCGAAAGCGGTTTGTTTATCGTTGTAGGTATCGAGCGCAACACCGGCAATATCCCCACTGTAGGCATCATCGCGCGGCCCCAGAATAGGGCTCATCTTTTCGGGTTCCTTATCGTGTGCAATAACTGCAAAATAGAGGTACTTATCGTCGTATAGTATTTTAATTTCTGTTTCCTGCGAAGGCGGTTTAGCCTGGTGCGGTTGTTGTTGAACAAAATCGCCGTCCCATGTTCCAACCGTTTTCCAGCATTCATCGTCAAGGCGACCATCGATTTTGGGAGCAATATCGGTGCGAGTGGCGTAATATATTCTTTTTATACTGGCGTAATGATTTACCAGCGAATCGTCAGAAAGTGTATAGTTGAGATCCTGAGCGAAAGCATTAAAAAAAAGAAATCCCAGTATGAGAGCTAATTGATACTTAATCATGATTGGTTTTTAATCACAAACACAAATTTAATGTTGTTTTATTATTAACAAAATACTAATTAAGAATTTTCAACTTTTGACTAAAACTGCCACAAATTCAAATTGCGGATCGGCGAAAAAGAGATAATTAGAGAAATTTACATTTATTAACACAAATGAATTTGCCGTTACTGTGGCAACAAATATTTTTCACCGTTCATTAAGAATACATCTAAACAATTTTTAAGGAACAGAGTTATTAATGCAGACTTAAAAGCAGCTTAACAATTGAATAACGTTCTATGAAACGGACAAATGGGGTTAAATATTAAAAATGGAAAAAACTAATTAAGTTTCATAGTTGACATTAAAAATTGAGAAATCAAATTGTATGAATAAAATCAAAAAGATTCTGATCGCCAACAGGGGGGAAATAGCTATCAGAGTAATGCGTACTTGTCGGGAAATGGACATTGAAACCGTGGCCATTTATTCGGAAGCCGACAGAACATCACTTCATGTACGATACGCCCACGAAGCCTATTATGTAGGCAAGGCGCCATCCTCGGAAAGCTACCTGAACATTGATAAAATATTAGAAATAGCGAAGAAAAGTAATGCCGATGCCATTCATCCCGGTTACGGATTTTTATCGGAAAATGCTGAATTTGCTCGCAGATGCGCTCAGGAAGGGATCACATTTATTGGTCCTTCGCCGGAAGTAATTGTGCGAATGGGTGATAAAATCCAGGCCCGCGAGGCGATGACAGCTGCAGGCATTCCGGTAGTTCCCGGAACCGACGGTGAAATCAAAAGTGAGGAAGAAGCCTTAGCTATTATTCAGAAGATTGGTTTACCGGTGATGATTAAGGCTTCAGCTGGTGGTGGTGGAAAAGGTATGCGACTGGTAAAAAACGAGGCTGATATTGTATCTGCAGTTCGGGCAGCGCGTTCGGAAGCGAAGTCAGCTTTTGGCGACGATGCCGTTTACATTGAGAAATACATCAGCTCGCCGCATCACATCGAATTTCAGATTCTTGCCGACCAGCACGGAAATACGGTTCACCTTTTCGAACGCGAATGTTCGGTACAACGTCGTCATCAGAAAATGATTGAAGAAACGCCTTCGCCACTGATGACCCGGGAATTGAGGGATGAAATGGGAAAATCGGCTGTTGAAGCTGCCAAAGCTGTAAATTATTACGGGGCCGGAACCATCGAATTCCTGGTAGATAACGACCTCAATTATTATTTTCTTGAAATGAATACCCGGCTGCAGGTGGAACACCCGATTACCGAGCGTGTGACCGGTATCGACCTGGTTAAACAGCAGATTTTTGTAGCAGAAGGAAAAGAGCTCGAATTTGGGCAAAGCGATCTGAGACAAAAAGGTCATGCCATAGAGTGCCGTGTTTACGCCGAAGATCCGGATAACAACTTCATGCCAAGTGCCGGAAAAGTATACAAAATCTCCGATCCACTCGGACTGGGTGTTCGTACTGACGGCTATGTTTATGAGGGTTATGAGATCCCGATTTATTACGACCCGATGATCTCGAAATTGATCGTTTGGGGAAAAACACGCGACGAAGCTATTGCGAGAATGCGTCGTGCTTTATATGAGTATAAAATTACCGGCGTAAAAACTTCGATTAAAATGCTGGAGAGGGTGATGAACAACGAAAATTTTATTGCCGGAAATTACGATACGCATTTTATCGAGAACAACCAGGAGCAGTTGCAGAGCAAGCCAAAATCGGACGCTCCTGAAGACATGGTAATTCTTGCAGCATTTATCGATTACCTCGATAAAATTGCAAATGTCACCCCCAACAAGAAAGAATTTGTTGCGGCACAAAGCCGATGGAAGAAAATTTCACATGTAAATCATTTTTAAAAAAAAGACATGCCAGTTGAAGTAAAAATAGGCGACAGGGTTGCCTGGGTGAACCTGCTGAAACAGGAAGGAAACATGCTTGAAGTAGAGGTAGACGGCAAGAAATATGAGGTAGACCTGATGCATACTGTCGACGGTACTTTCTCTATTCTTGAAAGTGGCCACTCCTACGACATTGAGCTTGTTCCAAATGCGCCTAAAAAATATACAGCATACACGTTGTATGATACGTATGATGTTGAAGTGATCGATGCAGAAGCCCGATACCTTCAAAACCGAAATGCAGGAGCTGCGGGAGCTGCAGGAAGTAACATTTCATCGCCAATGCCTGGAAAAGTTGTAAAGGTTATGGTTTCGGAAGGTGACGAAGTAAAAGAAGGCGAAACCGTGATCATTATTTCTGCCATGAAAATGGAAAGTGAATACAAGGCCCCGCGTGATGGCGTAATCAAAAAAATACACGTAAAGAATGAAGATACGGTTGACAGTAACCAGGTATTAATCGAACTTGACTAATTTCAATTAAAGAATGGATTTAAAAGCAAAATACAATCAACTCGACACCTATAACAAACAAGCTGAACTTGGAGGTGGCGAAGAGAGAATTGAAAAACAACACGCGGCCGGTAAAAAAACAGCACGCGAAAGAATTTTGGAGTTTCTCGATCCGGGAACTTTTAATGAAATCGATAAACTGATGACCCACCGGAATTACGATTTCGGGATGGAAGCTCAAAAAGTTTTAGGCGATGGTCTGGTTTCGGGTTATGGAAAAGTAAACGGAAGACTCGTATATGTTTTTGCCCAGGATTTTACCGTTTTTGGTGGTTCACTGAGCCGTGCCAATGCCGATAAAATTGTAAAGATACAGGAACTGGCACTTAAAATGGGAGCGCCTGTAGTCGGACTGAACGACTCTGGTGGTGCACGTATACAGGAAGGTGTAGAAAGTTTGGCTGGATATGCCGACATTTTTTACAACAACGTGATCTCTTCTGGTGTAATTCCACAAATTTCGGCTATTCTGGGGCCATGTGCCGGCGGAGCGGTATACTCCCCTGCCCTTACCGATTTTATCTTCATGGTAAATGAAAAAAGCCACATGTTCGTAACCGGGCCGGAGGTGATTAAAACTGTTACCCACGAAGACGTTAGCAAAGAAGAACTGGGAGGTGCACATACACACAGTACAAAAAGCGGTGTGGCACATTTTAGCGGCTCAGATGAGGAACAGACAATTATGATGGTGCGTGAGTTACTGAGTTTCCTTCCATCGAACAACCTTGAAGATCCACCGGTAATTCCATCGATGGATCCTGTTGACCGTATTGATGAACACCTTCAGGAAATTGTTCCGGTTGATCCGAACAAGCCGTACGATATGCACGAAATCATCCAGACGGTGATCGACAACAAGCACTTCCTGGAGGTTCAGCCTCAGTATGCACAAAATATTATCGTAGGTTTTGCCCGTTTTGGCGGACGCCCGGTTGGAATTGTTGCGAACCAGCCAGGCCACCTGGCCGGAGTGCTTGATATCAATTCATCGGTAAAAGCGGCTCGCTTCGTTCGTTTCTGCGATGCCTTTAACCTTCCGTTGGTAACCTTTGTTGATGTTCCGGGATTTTTGCCGGGAACCAACCAGGAGTTCGGAGGAATCATTAAGCACGGTGCCAAATTGCTTTATGCATTCGCAGAAGCAACCGTTCCGAAAATTACCATTATCACGCGAAAAGCATATGGTGGTGCCTACGATGTAATGTCGAGCAAACACATTGGGGCCGATGTAAACCTGGCTTATCCAACCGCTGAGATTGCGGTTATGGGCCCCGAGGGCGCTATTAACATCATTCACCGAAATGGATTAAGCGCTGAGGAAAAAACAAAAGCCGTTGAAGAATACCGCGAAAAATTTGCGAATCCATACAAGGCAGCGTCTCTGGGTTATATCGACGAAATCATTCATCCGAAAAATACCCGTAAGAAAATTGTTGATGCACTGGAAATGACGCACAATAAAAGGAAATCGAATCCGCCGAAAAAACACGGCAATATTCCGTTGTAAGAATTTTGTAAAACGCAATAAACAGGCAGGTGAATATTTAATAGTATTCACCTGTTTTTGTATAATACCGATTCTTTTCCTGCCAACTTTGCCAAATCATATAAAAAAGAATATTTTAGTGCCTCCATAGAAGCAAAATGTAAATTATCTCATGAAAAGCATTAAAATTCCACTCTATCTTCAAATAATTATTGCCTTAGGGTTAGGTATTATTTGGGCTTTATTATCAAGTTATTTGGGGTGGAGTAATTTTACCAGAAACTGGATTGCCCCGTTTGGAGATATTTTCATTGCCCTATTAAAACTCATCGCTATTCCTCTTATATTATTCTCGATTATTAGCGGAATAGTTGGTTTAGGCAATCCGAAAGACTTGGGTAAAATGGGCCTTAAAACCCTTTCTTTATATATAGCCACTACATTAATTGCGGTTACGGTTGGATTATTATTGGTTAATGTATTCTCTCCCGGCAAAAAGTTATCAGAAGAAGTACGCGTTGAAAGCAGGATAACCTACGAAATTTGGGCAGATAAAAATAATATTGAAACCTTTGATAATCCAATTTTACAACACAACAAACTTTACGAGGAAGCTCTAAAAAACAAAGAAAGTATTGCCAGTAGCGCAGAAGCACTTTCTGAAAGTGTTTCGCAAACCGTGCAAAAAGAAACAGGTCCGTTACAAGCCCTGGTCGACTTGATTCCTGAGAATATTTTCAATGCTTTATCGGGCAACGGCTCAATGCTTCAAATCATATTCTTTGCAATTTTCTTTGGGATGGCATTGCTGTATATCGATTCAGAAAAAGCCGATCCTATAATCCGGATCGTAAACGGCATGTCCGATGCATTCATCAAAATGATTGATATTACAATGAAAGCTGCGCCCTATTTTGTATTTGCTTTAATGGCGGGTGTGGTTGGAGATATTGCCGGCGATGATCCGGGTAAAGTTCTTGATCTTTTTATGGGCCTGACATGGTACTCGATTATCGTTTTTGTTGGATTAGTGATTATGGCGTTTGGCATTTACCCACTACTGCTTAAAGTATTTGGTATAAAAATGAAATACAGGGAGTTCTTTAAAGGGATAAGTCCTGCTCAGGCACTGGCATTTTCTACCAGTTCGAGTGCTGCAACTCTTCCTGTTACCATGGAGTGCGTCGAGGAAAATTTAAAGATTGACAAAAAAACAGTAAGTTTTGTTTTACCAATTGGTGCCACCATTAATATGGACGGCACAAGCTTGTACCAGGCGGTGGCTGTAATTTTTCTTGCACAAATGCACATGATTGATTTAAGTTTGGGGCAACAACTTACAGTGGTACTTACTGCAACATTGGCAAGTATCGGTTCGGCTGCAATCCCGAGTGCCGGCCTGGTAATGTTGATGGTGGTGTTGCAATCCGTTGATTTAAACCCAGCATGGATAGCCATTATTTTACCCGTTGACAGAATACTCGACATGATGCGTACGGTGGTAAATGTTACCGGCGATGCTACAGTGTGTACGATTGTAGATAAAAAATAATAAACACTGATTGATAACTTGCGGTTGCTTGGTCGGAAAAGGAAGAAACGAACATTGCTTCTACGAAACAGTAATTATACTCTACAACAGCTGAGATATTATCTACTAAACAAACCAAATACTCGACCAAATACAATTTGAAGAAATTATTGGTTAAATAAACGAATATCAGCTAGTTATTCAACAAATTTCTTGTACAATTGTAGTTGTAAGTCAAGGGATAATGAAACTGCTCGGAAGTTGACGTACTTTTGAGTTGTTTTCGATATAAAAAACTGCAATGAAAATATTTAAGTACAGGGTGTTAAATCATGTACTGTTCTGGATTGTAATATTTGCATTCTTTACAGTGCCGAGAATAGTTGTTGGGGGCTTTTCATTTGAAGCCTTCGTAAACCTCTTGTACATACCCTTCGACATCATGGCCACCTATGTTGTCATCGAGTTTCTGATTCCGAAATTCATTCTGAAAAACCGAAATTTCCTCTTATTTACATTGGGGGCCGTTATTACTTTCGGGTTCAATATTGCAATTTCGCAATACATCATGTACAATATTCAGCCCAAGCTTGGTTTCTGGGTCATCCGAAAATCACCGATCAGCGAAATGTTCTCGTTTATTGTGAACAACCTCATGATCATCGGCACGGCATCGGCGCTGAAACTCTTCAGTTACTTTTATAAAATACAACTCGCCCACTCTGAATTGCAACGAAAAACGGTTCAATCTGAACTTGGAATTTTACGATCACAAGTCAATCCTCATTTTCTTTTTAATGTACTGAATAACATCGATGCGCTGATTTTTGAGGACAAGGAAAAAGCTTCGAATGCCATATTCTTATTGTCGAAGATTATGCGATACATGTTGCAGGAATCGAACCATGAAAAGGTGAACCTTGATCGGGAAATGGAGTATATAAAGGATTATCTGGAGCTGGCCAAACTGAGTTTTAATTCGCCCCATTTTTTACGATTCGAAGTAAAAGGCTCTACCAATTTCAAAGAAGTTCCACCCCTGCTTTTCATCCCAATTATTGAAAATGCGGTGAAACATTGCAACAAACAAGCCGATCCGCCGGGAATAGAAATTGATTTCTACATTACCGACGATAATATTGAGTTGCATACCAAAAACTATGTAAAACGCAACGACTTTAAACTGCCCGACAGCGGTTCGGGAACCGGATTGATAAACGTGGAGAAAAGGCTGAAATTGATTCACGACGATAATTATTCTTTTGATATCAAAAGGAATATGGATAAATTTGAGGTGTACCTTAGAGTCCCACTGAAAATCCTGCAAAAATGAAGATGAACTGCATAGCCGTCGACGACGAACTTTTGGCACTAAAAAAAATACAGCGTTTTGCCGAAAAGATTGATTACCTGAATCTGCTGGGAACGTTCGACAACGCACTGGCAACCTTTTCATTTCTGCGCGAAAACAAAGTCGATCTTATTTTCCTCGACATTCAAATGGATGAATTTACCGGGATTCAGCTGCTCGAAACACTAAAAGATCCGCCATACGTAATATTAACTACTGCGTATGACGAATACGCGCTTAAAGCCTATGAACTCGACGTGGTGGATTACCTGTTGAAACCAATTCCGTTTGAACGCTTTGTGAAGGCAGTTGAAAAGGTTTATGTTCGCTTTTTGAAAGATCAGAATCAGCAGCAGCAACATCAACAGCAACATCAAATTTCAACAGGAAATACGAGCGATCAACAAAACGATCATGCCGAGTTTACCTTTATTAAATCGGGAAATAAAACCGTAAAAGTTTATTTTAATAAAATACTTTACATTGAGGGTCAACGTGATTATCTCCAGATTCATACCGAGGATAGCAAGATCATGACGCTGCTTAATTTCAAAAAAATGCAGGAACTGCTCGATCCGCAGCGTTTTGTTCGCGTTCATAAATCGTACCTGATTTCGATTGACAAGATTGATTACATCGAAAACAACGCCATACGTATTAAAGACAAACTCATACCCGTGAGCACCACCTATAAAGTAGCGTTTTTCAATCTGTTAAACAATAAGAATTTCATTTAGCAACTTCTGAAGAACCAGCAAACAAAGGGCCTTTATCTCGAATTTTAATAAAATTTAACCCACATCCATTTTTGATTTTTTATATTTTTGGTGCTGTTTTACCAAAACCGAATTAAGATGAGACGAAACTTTCAATTTGTACTTTTATTATTATTGCTGTTTGGTCTGTCTAACTGCAAAAAGGCCAACACTGATATCCAATACGACAAAAAATACATCGAGCCAATCAAATCGGCGCGAAAGAAGGTGGCATTTCATATGGCACAAAACTCTATTCCGGGAGCAAACGTAGCTGTTTCCATCGATGGTAAACTGGTGTATTCCGAAGGAATTGGATGGGCTTCAAAAGATCTTGAAGTTCCGGCAAAACGTTCCACCAAATTCAGAATTGGCGAGCTTTCCTCTTTGTTTACCAACGTATTGTATCAAAAACTTGTGGAAGAAGGTGCTTTGGTTCCCGATTCATCGGTGCAATTCTATTACCCCGATTTTCCCGAAAAAAGAGGGAAAGTGACCATCAGCCAACTGGCCAACGAAACATCCGGAATTCGTCCGCCAAGAGGCGATGAGGAGCTAAAACATGTGAGTACTTCGCTGCAACAAGGTATAAAACTATTTAAAGACGATCCGCTGGAAATGCCACCCGGAGAATTTCAAAATCCCAGCTGCTTTAATTACAACCTGCTGGGTGCCATTATGGAGAAAACCACCGGCGAAAAATTTTATAAATTGCTGAATAAATATGTGATTGATACATTGGGTTTTGAAAATACGGTACCCGATAATCCATTTATCACCATTGCCAACCGTAGCAACTTTTTCGAGCCCAATATTATTGCGCAGGTTGTAAATGCAAGCTTCTACGATTTACGTATGAACGAACCATCAAAAGGATTGCTTTCGAATGCAGAAGACCTCGTAAAGCTTGGCAACACTTTTCTTACGGGCGATTACTTCTCGGAAGAAACCCGTGAAAATCTATTCGAACCGCTGAAACTTTATAACGATAACATTTCGAGAATGGTAAATGGCTGGATAATTTTTAAAGACAACTTTGGAAATACCGTTTACGGCCTCGAAGGCACAGCTCCGGGAGGTTCAGCTTCAGTATTGATTTTTCCTGAACATAAAATGGTGATTGGCTATGCCTGCAACCTGTCGTCTTCGGTTCGCGATACTCCGGCTTTCATGATTGCAAACGCATTTCTTGGTACAGAAGAAGAAACAGGTCAGGGAAAATCGAAGTTACAACAATGACCACTGCGCAGGCTCATTTAACATGAAATAGGGTAATTCGGCTTTTTACAAAAAATACTAACTTAGTATTGAAACAATTTGCATATGGAAACCCTGGTTCTTTTGGGATTAATTTTAGGTCTGGTGCTCGGAATCGCTGCGAGTAACTTTTATTATAAAAATAAAAAGGAAAAGCAGCTGCACCAGCAATCGGTATTACTTCTCGAAAAAATTAAACAGGTATGCAAACTTATCACCGTCGAGGGCGAATTCTCTGAAATCTTCACCCATCGCGATGAGAAAAACATGTTATTCAAACTTATTCAGTTTGAAAAGAAAGCCCTGCTGATTGTAAAAGCCAAAGTACTGATCGGATTCGATCTAACAAAAATCAGGATCGAAATCGACACCCCTAAAAAGCAAGTATTGTTAAGCCAGTTTCCAAATCCTGAGATTTTAAGCATCGACAGTGACCTGGAATATTATGATGTTCAAAAAGGCATCATCAATAAATTTGGCGGAACAGATCTAACGGCACTCAATAAAAAATCGAAGGAGTTTATCCGTGAGAAAGTTGCAGAAAGCGATCTTTTTCTGATTGCCCAAAACCAGGCAACCGATACCATTCAGGTAATACGGGAATTGATAGAATCTGTTGGTTGGAAATTGACAACAGAAAAGTTGGCCATCGATGAAAAACCGGATAGCAAAAAGCTGAATTGATGTAAATTGTGATTCGAATAAAGTGGATTGTAGATTAATATTACAAAAAATTCCGGCACTTCATACTTAAACTTTTCAAATTAAATCAATATGAAAAAAGCCAGGTAACGAAGGAAAAAAAAACATCATTGCCACAGATAAAAGAAATTAGTTTTAACTTTCATAACCGTAAAATTCGTTAGACGCCAATCCTGGCAAAAAATAGAACACGAATGAAGCACATACAAAAATTAAAACTCTTGGCGCTTATTCTTGCCGCTGTATTAATGCAGAATTGCGGAAAAGAGAAAAATAACTGGCAGATTAAAGGTTCCGGCATAACAAGCAAAGTGGTTTACCTTTATAAGGTTAACCCGATGGAAGCCGATATTTTGCTTGATTCGGCCCAGGTTGATAAAGGGAAGTTTGTTTTCGAAAATTCAAATATAAACGAGCATCTTGCTCCTTACAAGATCGTTGAAAAAGGAAAAGACAGTATCGCCTTTGATTTTTTGATCGCAAATGGAGAGCGCTTGCAAGTTGCAGTAAAAGATGAATTTGACCGTGCTTTTTCAGGTACGCCGATCGCCAAAATCTACAACAAGTTTCTCGGCTTCAGGAAAACCGAAATGAATGATCTGGCAGAACTGCGAAAGATTCTATCGGACAGTACCCTGAATGAAGATCAGGTGAATGCCAAAATGCTGATTTTTAAAGAAAAGATGCAGGACCTCGAGAATCAGAAAATTGAATTTCTGAAAAACATTCAAGTTCCCGATTTGAATGCTTACCTGGTTCTTCGTGAAGCAACTTCAACCGGGGTACTCGAAAAAGAACTCTTTGGTAAATATGCCAATGCACTTACTCCCGAAGGTTCGATGACAAATTACGGGCATAAAGTACACCGGATCTACGAAGTTTTTGATGCGTATGCTTTAAGCCGTGAACTCGATCTTTTAGACACTGCCACAATTCGCACCCGTTACAATAACCTCGAAGAAGACAGTAAAAATTCGGAATTTGCACAGGAGGTTTTAAAAAATCTGGAGCAAAAAAACCAGTAATAATTGTGGTGGAGCAAACGCTCCAAAAACGTCAATCTTTTCTTAAGGGCACAATTAAGTCGCACTTAATTGGGTAAAGTGTCCGTCTCGTTAACCAGCACGGAACATATAAATCCGGAATATTTACTATTTCCAATATAATTCCTAACTTTGCAGTCCTGGCATTCCGGTAATAATTGAATAGTCAAAAACAATGCTGTGTTTCGCTGCCTGTCAGCGAATCTTCTCATCGTCAGACCGACATTAAACTCAAGTTTCTGTTTAGAATAACAGGTTGCGCCGGAAAAAAGGAAAGCTGTTTCGCCTTGTTCCCAGTAACAGGAATTAATGCCTAATAGTTGTATTAGCCATTTCCACGCTGGAGGTTAAAATGGTTATTGTGTTAAATAGAAAGTCAGAATTTTAAAAATATAATGCATGGGTCGATCATCAATTTCGTATAATAAAAAAGAGTTAGAGAAAAAACGAGCAAAAAAAAGGAAAGAAAAACAACAACGTAAAGAAGAGCGAAAAGCCAACAGTGGAGGTGGATCACTTGATGATATGATAGCGTATGTTGATGAAAACGGGATGATTACAAGCGAAGCTCCTGATCTCACGAAAAAAACGGAAATTGATGTGAATGAAATTGCGGTTTCAACACCAAAGCAAGAAGAACAGGAAGATGTGCCATTAAAAGGACGGGTGGAACACTTCAAGGAAGATAAAGGTTACGGATTTATTAAAGACCTGGGGAGCATCGAAAAGTACTTTTTCCACATTAGCGAGGCCTTCCCCAACATTGCTGAGGGCGACATGGTAACATTTGAGCTGGCAAAAGGAAATCGCGGATTGAATGCCGTTAATATTGAACCTGCCGAGAAAAAACAGAATCCTTAGAATCGAATTATTCATAAAAAAAAGGATGTCATCTTTCAGAAAGATGACATCCTTTTATTTTGGAGGACACTGGTACTTACCGTCTTTTAAATCGACAGTTTAGTTCTACTTATTCCCGAACACAATGAAACTTAAGATTGTGAGTGAGATTAATTTCTTCGTGGCGTTGATACGCATTTAATAAATGGCATGTAATGAACGATTTATCTGAAATTAAAAGTTCACTATAAATTTTATTCATCTCAAACGTTCAAAAAAGTATTTCGATCAGGTACAAGATATAACACAATTCAAAGACTGAAAATCGAGACAAGCTCGTCCCATAAATCAGATAAATCAGTATTAATTATTTTATTCCAATTAAATGTGTACCTTTGTCGCCTTGACAATCAGGTTTTTATTGAATCGTCTTTATAGCAATGCTTTGTTTCGCAACCTGTCAGCGAATCTTCCCATCGTCAAATCGACATCAAAATCAACTTTCTTGTACAGATTAACAAGTCGCGAAGTGTGTAAAGCAAAATCGTGACACACACTTTTTAATATATGACACAATTATTTTGTAAAGTAAGAATACCCTCCGGCGTTTTGCCCTTTGATCTGATGTGGTCCTTACCTTCTTCCAAATTAGTAGCAACCGAAAACAATAGAGAAACATTTTGAGCGGGTTCGTTCAAAACAAAGAGGAATTTGCGCTTGTACAAAACCACCTATAAGGGGCGGAATTGTGCAGTTGCTTTTTTGAATGAAGTTAGTTTGTTACCATCCTCAAATCACGAAACATTCCTCACATTTATTAATTAAAAACGCTGTGTAAAGTCACAGAAAATAAAATATGACATTTAAAGAATTAAACATTTCGGAGCCGATACTAAAAGCTCTGCATAACAAAAACTACAAAACGCCTACTCCTATTCAGGAGAAGGCAATACCGGCTGCGCTGAGTGGCCGCGATATATTGGGCATAGCACAAACAGGCACCGGGAAAACGGCGGCCTTTGCCATCCCCATTATACAACAGCTGAACGAATCTTTCAGAAACGAAAGACGCCGCGAAATAAAAGCCCTTATATTAACCCCAACCAGGGAGCTGGCTATACAAATTGGCGAAAGCTTTTGGGAATACGGGAAATTTTCGGGCCTTCGCCATGCAGTAATTTTTGGTGGTGTGAACCAAAAACCACAAGTTGATAAATTACGCAACGGGCTCGACATTCTGGTGGCAACCCCTGGGCGTCTGCTCGACCTTATCAATCAAAAGTACATTTCGCTGAAACACGTTGAACATTTTGTACTCGATGAGGCCGACCGCATGCTCGACATGGGTTTTATTCACGACATTAAACGTTTACTGCCTCTGCTGCCACAACAAAAACAAACGTTGTTTTTTTCGGCAACCATGCCAGCGGCAATTTCAACACTGTCGCGGTCGATACTGCATAATCCGGTAATGGTAAAAATCACTCCGGTTTCGTCGACCACCGAACAAATAGAACAGCACCTGTATTACGTTGAACGACAACACAAAAGTGAATTGCTGGTGTCGTTGCTGAAACAGGACCTGAACAAATCGGTACTTATTTTTTCGCGTACAAAACACGGTGCCGATAAAATAGTGCGAATACTCAAGCGTAAAGGAATTGGCAGTGAGGCCATTCACGGAAATAAATCACAGGGGGCAAGACAGCGTGCTCTGGAGAATTTTAAATCACGAAAAACAAAAGTTATCGTAGCCACCGACATTGCTGCACGTGGAATTGACATTGTAAACCTTGAAACAGTAATCAATTTCGACCTGCCTGAAGTGGCCGAAACTTACGTTCACCGCATCGGGCGTACCGGGCGGGCCGGAAACAAGGGAACGGCGCTTTCATTTTGTTCCGAAGACCAACATTCTTTGGTTCGAAACATACAGCGTTTAACCGGGAAGAAATTAATCCCGGTAGCGGTTTAAACACGAAATAAGAATTAAAAAACAGACTGAATGGGTAGATCATCAATTTCATTTCAAAAAAAAGAATTAGAAAAAAAACGCGCACAAAAGCGAAAAGAAAAACAACAGCGCAGAGATGAACGCAAAGCCAGCGGAAGCAGTGGATCGTTCGACGATATGATAGCGTACGTTGATGAAAACGGGAGGATTACAAGTGAAGCTCCTGATATCACCCGCAAAAAAAAGGGAGTGGATGCAAGTAAAATAGCGATTTCGACACCTAAAAAGGACGAGCAGGATGACGAGCCCTTAAAAGGACGCGTTGAGCACTTTAAAGACGATAAAGGATACGGGTTTATTAAAGACGTGGCCAGCACCGAGAAATACTTTTTTCACATTACCGATGCATTCCCCAACATTGCTGAAGGTGCCACAGTGACCTTTGAACTGGCCCGGGGAAACAGAGGATTAAATGCCATAAAAATAGAACCGGCACAATAAAAATTATTATTCACATTTAATATATAAAAGAATGAATATTTATGTTTCGAACTTAAGCTACAACACTACAAGTACAAGCTTAGAAGAATTATTTGCAGCATACGGAGAAGTTAGCTCTGCAAAAGTGATTACAGACAAATACACCGGCGATTCACGTGGCTTCGGCTTTGTTGAAATGGCTGATGCAGCAGGAAAAGAAGCTATTGAAGCTTTGAATGAAACGGAATTCGAAGGCAAAACGCTGAATGTAAATGTTGCCCGTCCACGAGTTGAAAGAAATGACGGTGGCCGTGATAACCGCGGTGGCGGTGGATTTAACAGAAGAAGATATTAATTACCGGACAACAAGTATGAATAAAGGGACTATTAAATTTTTTAACGAATCGAAAGGATTTGGATTTGTTAAAGATGCCGATTCACCAAAAGAATATTTCGTTCACTCATCGGGATTGAAAGATTTTGTAAAAGAGAACGATGAAGTAACTTTTGACCTGGAAGAAGGTAAAAGAGGACTGAATGCCGTAAATGTAAGACGCGCGAAGTAAGTCACTTATCGATTTTTGATTCGTAAAACGAATTGAAACTTTAAAGAATTTTCTAAAAAAGGATGTCATCTTCTCGGAAAGATGACATCCTTTTTTTGCATGAAATATTGGCAACTGGTGTGTATTCGTAAATACTTTTTACTCTAAATACCTCGCCACAACCTTGTTTATTTGCCCGTTAAAAGTAAATGGAGCGTTGTCAAAATAGGCATCAGAAACCGGCGATCCCAGGTCCTGGCCGATATCAAAGCCATCGTTATAGGAAATAGTTGATGCAATAGAGCGAGGTACTTTTCCTTTTGCTACCTCTTTCCCGTTTACTTTTATAGTGATATTCAAAGCTGAGGCCGGCCCGTTTTCCAGCTCCGACAAAAGTTGAATATTTACTTTACCCTCAGGAAGTTTTTCACTGGCAACAATCCTGGTGCGATCCATCAGAAAAAAACAATATTCATAGTTCAGATATCCATCTTTTATAAAAAAGCTTACTCCGCCTGGATAACCACCCACAGCACACAATACACCATTCGCGTTTTTGGGAACCGTAACATCAAAATCCATTTGGTTTGATGTGCTTCCAAATCGAGGCGAAGCAGCTTCGGGAATTCGTTTTATTGGCCCGGCGAAGTTCCATTCTGTCATTGGGCTAGCCGGAGCATCTTCGGGGTGCAAGGCTGCTGTTGACCAAAAAGTCCCGCCGATAGGCAATACATTGTTTCTGGCCGCCTCCACCAGGAAGGTACTCTTCATCTCATCAAGTTTATCCGGGTTACTTTTTGCCAGGTCATTGGCTTGCGACCAGTCTTCTTCTAAATTGTACAATTCCCAGGGTTCTTTCATTGGATCCCAATTATCGAAGTCAGGAAGACCTTGGACCCACGGAGTTCGAACTCCAAATGCACAGGCAAACCAACCATCTTTATAGATCCCCCGGCTTGTGTGGATTTCAAAATACTGGGCACCCTTTCTACCTTCAGCAGTTGGGTCGTCAAATGTATATTTCATACTGGTCCCGTCAAGTTCCATTTGTTCTGCCCCATTTACAACTCTCGGAGGGGTAATATTGAGAATATCATATATTGTTGGGACGATATCATTGACATGGTGAAACTGAGACCGTGGTACCTTATCATGTTTAATTACCTTAGGCCATCTAACCGCCATTGGTTGACGGGTACCACCAAAGTATGCTGCTACAAGTTTGGTTCCTTTGTAAGGAGAACTACCTCCCCATGCCCATCCTGCATGCATCATATTTTCCACTTTACTCCCTCCCAATTCATCCAAACCACCAATCTTATTGAGTGCTTCAATTTGCTGTTTTGTAGTTGTTTTTACACCGTTTTGTGCCAGCAACTCTGCAAGTGTACCTTGTTGCCCTTCCGACGAGGCACCATTGTCTCCCCATATATAGAAAACCAGGGTATTGTCCTCATACCCTAAATTGTCAAGTTCATCAATTACTTTACCAACTTGTGCATCCACATGCTCTGCATATCCTGCATACACTTCCATCAAACGCAGCTGGAATGCTCTTTCATCTTCAGGAATGTCATCCCATGCTTGCATTGTCGACGGACGTGGCGTAAGTTTTGCGTTTTCAGGTATCCATCCCAGTTTTTTTGCCTTTTCATACACACGCTTTCTGTACTCGTCCCAGCCATCATCAAATTTCCCCTTGTATTTATCAGCCCATTCTTTTGTTACGTGGTGGGGGCCGTGTACCGCCCCACTCGACCAGTACATTAAAAAAGGTTTGTCGGGCTCTATTGCTTTGTGTTGACGCATCCAGTTGATAGCCTGGTCTGCCAAATCTTCACTCAGGTGATAGCCTTTTTTGTGAAAGTGTTCCTCGGGAACCAATGTTGTGTTCTCAAATAAGGTAGGTTCGTATTGCGAGGCATCGCCAGCCATGAAACCGTAAAAATATTCGAAGCCATAACCCGTAGGCCAGTGGTCGAAAGGACCGGCAGCACTTGACTCTTCGGGTGCAGTATTGTGCCACTTGCCAAAAGCGGAGGTGGAATAGCCATAATTTTTTAGTACTTCTGCAACGGTTGCAGCACTTCTGGGGATCACTCCGGTATAACCATCCCAGTCGTTTGCGTATTCCGGAATCTGACCATTTCCAACTTTGTGGTGATTTCGCCCGGTTAGTAACGAAGCCCGGGTAGGCGAACACATAGCTGTTGAGTGAAACCGGTTGTAAGAAATTCCTTCTTCAGCAATTTTGCTTAAAGTAGGCGTGTTAAATTCGCCACCAAAAGTACCGGCTTGTCCGGGACCTACATCGTCGATTAATATGATGACAATGTTGGGAGCGTCCTCGGGGAGGTGATTAACCGTTTGTCTTTTCTGGTGAGTTGACTCGGATAACGTTATTCCTGCCTTTGAAGCTGAAGGCGTTGGTGGAAATGGTAATATTTCCTGTCCATACGTTTTGTTGGCAAAAGCAAGAGACATAACTACTACCAGAATAAAATAAGGAAGGTTCTTGGTTTTCATATTGTATGGTTTAAAAGACTAATTTCTATGTAAAATAGTGATTTTCCGGCACTTTATAATCATACAATACATGTTATGGGCATATCACACTTCTTGCCAACGGTTGGAATATGTTGCCTAAGCCCGGTATTAATGCCGGGGTTAGTGAATTCACAAGCTGGCGCTGATTTGCACGTACCATTGCCACCATTATAGCCGAAAACAACGAGGTGGTAAAAAAACGCCGGAAAAAACCGGAAGAATAAACTTTAATCCCGTAAGGCGATTGGGGCCTTTATTAACTCAGTATCAAAAAGGGCATCCGTTTTGGATGCCCTTTTATTGTATTTTGTATCACTTAAATTAGTCTCACAAAATTTAAACAATTGAGAATTGAATTTCCGCTATTGTTTTCCTTCACTCAATTGCCTGATTATCTCAGAAAAATCGAAGCTGGCTGCCTTTTGAACGGGTGGATATTCCACCAGCGATTCAATGTGTTCAGTAAGCAGTTCCTGCATCGGTTCGTTAATAAATTGCTTTCGTTGCAACATGTCCGATCTGTCCGTAAGGTTGTCGAAGCTTTCGAATGGATCGAAATGGATGTTGTACATGATTGGAAACTTTTGCTTCACATAAGGCGCGTAATAATTTTCACTGGTTTGAAAGTGCATTTTCCATTGATTTATACGTACTGCCCGTATATCTGACTCGTGGTAATAGATAAAATTATTCCTGTTGCTTTCATCCGATTTACCCAGCCAGTAATCCAGGTTATTTACACCGTCGATGTACTGATGACGTTCCTTATCCATTTTTTCAACAACATCAGGTACCCCTGCTGCTGCAGCCAGTGTAGTAAAAATATCCATATGTGCCTGAATGCCCCGAAGTGTCCTGCCTGCTTTAATTTTATCTTTCCACATCACCATCATTGGCACCCGAACACCTCCTTCATAAGTCGTCATTTTTTCGCCTCTGAAAGGGGTAGTTCCACCATGCGTACGGGCACTGTGTTCAGGACCATTATCGGTAGAATAAATAACAATGGTATTTTCCAATACACCCATTTTCTCCAGCTCGTCGAGCAGTTCTCCAATCATCATATCGTGTTCAATCATACCACTTCCATAAAAATCGTGCTCGGTAGTGTAAGGTAACGCCAGATATCGATGCTCGGGTTTCAAGTGGGTGAACATGTGCATTCTGCTCGGATTAAACCAGGCGAAAAAAGGTTTATCATCATTTTTAGCTCTTTTCATGAAGTCCACCATTGCCTCCATAAATTCTTCATCTACGGTTTCCATCCTTTCTCTCGAGAGTTGACCGGTATCTTCAATCTTTTGTTTCCCTACTTTTCCAAACCTTGGATCAACCGTTGGGTCATCCACGTCGGTTGCCCAGGTATGAAGTACGCCACGTGTTCCGAATTTTTTAAAATATTCCGGATCTTGCGGATAATCCATTTGCTGGTACTCTTCCTGAGTGTTCAGGTGATAAAGATTTCCAAAGAATTCATCAAATCCGTGAACTGTAGGGAGGTGAGAGTTTCTGTCGCCCAGGTGATTTTTCCCAAATTGCCCGGTTGCATAGCCCTGTTCTTTAAGAACTTCGGCAAGAGTAGGGGTCTCATTTTTGAGACCAAGTTCAGCACCGGGTCTGCCAACTGTGGTCATGCCACTACGAATGGGATACTGTCCTGTAATTAACGCAGCACGACCCGCTGTGCAGGATGGCTGAGCATAATGTTCGGTAAACATGATACCTTCATTGGCAATCCGGTCGATATTGGGAGTGGTGTATCCCATTACGCCGTGTCCATAAGCGCTTACATTGCTCCAGCCCACATCATCAGGGAAAATGATTAAAATATTAGGCTTGTCCTGAGCAAAAGTTACAAACGGTAAGAAGAGCAGCACTAATAAACTTCTCTTTAAGATTCTAAAATTGTGTTTCATTGTCGTTAATGTTTATGCATTTGAATTGCGTGTTATAAAATGGTATTTTACAATTATTAGTTCATTATTCTGATATAAGTTAAGCAAGTCAACAAATAAATTCAATATTAATTCAGAATAAAAAGAGTAATTCATTTAATTGTCTTTCCAATACTGCAAAAGAATAGATTCCACAATGAAACATATTCATTTGTAAATAAACATTGTTTCAGATTATCTTGTTCAGCTAATTCAATTAATTATTAAACAATTCCAGAGAATCAAGTAGCCTCACACGAGTCTTTATGCTAAGAACTCAATCACAAATAATCTATAAAACATACTCACAACCACTGGGTTGAAAAGTAAAAAGGGCACCCGCTTTGAGTGCCCCATATAATATTCTTTCGACATTACAATATTTACTGTCTAGTATCCGATTTCAAAATAGCATCAATAGCTTTATTAATATCGAGCGAAGCAGCAGCCTGACGAGGAGGAAAATCCTTAAAGCTCGACAAATGCTCCGTTAACATACCAATAGCCGGTTGCATTACCCACGATTTGTGCATAATCAGTTCGAAACCATAGATATCGTCATATTTTTCAAACGGGTCTTTCCGCAGGTTAAAAAGCTGTGGCATGGTATGCGTCACCATATCATCGAAATAACGTTCCTTGGTGGCAAAATGCATTTTCCATGGGCCAACACGCATAGCTGTTAAACCCGATTCGTAATAATAGAAGAAATAGTTTCGTGCCGATTCATCGGTTTTTCCTTCCCAGTAATCGAGGTTGTTAAATCCGTCGATGTACACTTTGTAGGTCATATCGCCAATGGTTTTCCCGGCTTTTAATTCGTCTTTTATTTCAGGCTCGCCAACGGCTGCCATAATGGTAGGCAGTACATCTTCGTGTGCCGAAATACCGTTACGGATTAATCCTGCAGGAATGTTTTTAGGCCAGCGTACCAAGAACGGCGCACGAACACCACCTTCGTAGGTTGTCATTTTCTCGCCACGGAACATGGTTACTCCGGCATCGGGCCAGGTACTTTGTTCAGGGCCATTATCGGTGGTATAAATTACAATGGTATTGTCTGCAATTCCTAATTCATCGAGGTAATCCAGAATTTCACCCACCTGTCCGTCATGTTCCATTAACCCTGAACCAAACAGGTCCATATCGGTACTTATCGGTGTGGCCAGGTTACGTGATTCTTCTTTCAGGTGCGTGTAAACGTGCATACGGCTTGTTGCATGCCAGATAAAAAATGGCTTGCCGGCATCGTGTGCCCGTTTTATAAAATCTTCGGTTTTGGCTACCAGCTCTTCGTCGAAGGTTTCCATACGCTTACTGGTGAGTTTTCCGGTATCGGTAACTTTCTGTTTGCCAATCACACCAAAACGCGGATCTTCTGTTGGATCGTAAGTATCGGTAGCATACGATTCGATGATACCACGCGGTCCGTACTTTTCATAGAATTCCTTGCTTTTCGGATAATCAGCCTGCTCTTCTTCTTCCGAAACGTTCAGGTGATACAGGTTTCCAAAAAATTCGTCGAATCCATGCACGGTTGGCAGGTGTTCGTTACGGTCGCCCAGGTGGTTTTTTCCATACTGCGCCGTCATATATCCCAGCGGTTTCAGCAACTCGGCCAGGGTTGGATCTTCTTTTTTCAGACCAAGTGGATTACCGGGCTGTCCAACCGTCGTAAGTCCGGTACGAACCGGCTTTTGTCCGGTAATAAAAGCAGCACGACCGGCCGTACAACTGGGCTGCGAATAATGGTCGGTAAAAAGTACGCCTTCTTTTGCAATCCGGTCGATATTCGGTGTTGGATACTGCAGACCTAAGCTGTAACAACTTAACGCATTCGGAGCAACGTCATCAACCATGATGACAAGGATATTCGGTTTATTCTGGGCAAAAGTCCAAAATGATAATGTTAAGATTATGGCCACAAGCATCGGGCCACGTAAGTTTTTGTGTTTCATAATTGCATTTTAGTTATTGTGTGAATTTGAAATAATATGTTAATAATATCAACAACCCATCAATATGGGGTATTACAATTATTAATAAAAACGCCTGATGAATAAGAAAGTTTACTACGAATGCCACACGTGTTAAAAGACACGCCTGCATAAAAGCAAAAAAGAAAGATCTTCGGCACTGTTCACTTTAATCCAAAAATAATATAAAGGTATTAACAGGTATTGCCTGTATTACATTTAAAATTAAATTTATAGGTAAAAACATTATGATTCAATTATTATATTATGTTCTATAATGGTCTGAAGAGAAATCTGATATTTTTCCTCTTTTTATTGGCAGTTGTGGCTCCGGCGTTGGCTGCCCAACCCATAATTGTCACATCCCTAATTTCCGATACGTTGACTACAATTAATGATAGTACAACCATCGATTCAGTTGAGCATATCAGAAAATGGACCACCAGCGATTCTTACATCAGCGGAGCTGCCGAGTGGTCGAACGAAGATGATGATAAGGAGTTTGATTTCGATTTACGCTTTGGTGCTTCGCTTATAGGCCGGCTCGACGAAATTGATATAAAACTGGAATCAGATTTTAGCTTGGATAACGGCAAAAAAGACGACAATGAGCAAAATTTAAGAGTAAACTGGTACCATACCTTACATAAAAAGTGGCATGTGGCAGGACAGGGAATAATTGAACGTAATCAACGGACATTTGAAGGTGTTGATATTGATTATATTATTTTGCTGGGAGGAATTGGCCCCGGCTATTTTTTTGAAACCAAAAAGATGGGAGGCACTCGTTTATCAGTGCTGTACAATTATCTGCAGTTGTTTATAATAAGGGGTGATATTGAAATACATAAGAAAGCACCTTCGCTTTATCTTGATAACAATTATCAGTTGTCAGAAAGAATAAATCTAAAAAACTGGACGAGTATTCTTTTTTATGCAACTGATGATGTAGGTTGTGAATTGGAAACCGAATTGGCTTACTCAGTTACCAAACACCTTGGACTTGGGCTACGTCACGAATTTCTCTACAATGGCCCAACTTTAAAACATAAAAAGAATAATGAATTTCGGATTTTTACCCGGATTACTTTCTGATCCGAAGAACGATCTCAATCTATAACAGGATCAATCCGGGTATTCACTCTTCTCATTTAAACTCGCTCATTACAAACTGAATAAGCAGATCAAATTTTACCCCCGGTCATTCTTTTAATGAAATTTAATACACGAACTGCAACCCTTAGATTTTTCGTTTGTCTTTCAAAAAGTGTAAAACGAATTCATTTTGAGCAGTATATGTTTGTTCACCGACAAAATCAGTTTATTGGTCGGAAACAAACCAGATATGAAAACTGAACAATTTAAATTCGTGCTGCCAAGAAACAATAAACAATTATTAACAGAAAACAAAAGCCAAATGTTAAAACAGAACATTATCCTGCTCCTTCTTTTTCTCTCAACTCTGACGAGGGCGCAGGAAGTAACATTAAGTGGTTACATCAAGGATGCCTCCAACGGCGAGGCCTTGATTGGAGCCACTGTCTACATCCCCGAGTTGAAACAGGGAACAGCCAGTAATGCCTACGGATTTTACTCGCTAACAATTCCCGAAGGCTCCTACAACATGCATGTTTCCTATATTGGTTATACCACCATTCAGGAACCTGTTAAAGCCACCGAAAACAGCACTAAAACTTTTTCACTCACCGACGATTCGCAAAAAATTGAAGAGGTAGTTGTAAAAGCCGAAGCTGCCAATGCCAATGTGGAACGCATCCAGATGGGCATGACCAAGTTGCCGGTAAAAACCATTCAGAAACTTCCGGCCTTTATGGGCGAAGTCGACATTATTAAATCCATTCAGCTGCTGCCGGGTATCCAAAGTGGTGGCGAAGCAAGTTCAGGTTTGTATGTACGTGGCGGTGGCCCCGACGAAAACCTGATGATCCTGGATGAAGCTCCGGTGTACAATGCATCGCACCTTATGGGTTTTTTCTCGGTGTTTAACTCAAATGCCATTAACGATATCCAGGTTTACAAAAGCGGTATTCCGGCACAATTTGGCGGGAAAGCCTCTTCGGTGATCGATATTCGTCAAAAAGACGGTAACTCAAAACGCTTCGGATTTGATGGCGGAATCGGAAATCTTTCAAGTAGATTGACGATTGAAGGCCCGATCATTAAAGATAAATGGAGTTTTATTCTTGCCGGAAGACGTACGTATTACGATGTATTGGGAAGAGCTGTCGGTCTTGAAGAATTAAAAGAAAACAAACTTTATTTTTACGATTTGAACGGAAAGTCGAACCTGGTAATCAACGATAAAAACCGGATTTTCCTTTCAGGATATATGGGTGACGATAATTTTGAACTGGGTGAATCGCTTTACATGCGTTGGGGAAATGCCACTGCAACGGCTCGCTGGAACCACATTTTTGGCGATAAACTGTTTATGAATGTGTCGGCTATCTACTCCAACTACGATTACAACCTTGGGGTTCCCGGAGACAATGCCGATAACTTCGACTGGTCGTCACGCATTCGCGATTACAATGCGAAACTGGATTTCACCTTATTTCTAAACCCAAAGAACACCATAAAATACGGTGTGAATGCGATCCACCACAATTTCAAGCCGGGCAAGGTTGCAACCAACGGCGAAAACTCCATGTTCTCGGATATGGAACTGGCCGAATACAATGCCCTTGAAAGTGCGGTTTACCTGAGTAACGAACAGATTATTTCCGACCGTTTCTCGATGCAGTACGGATTAAGATTAAGTCACTTTCAGCAAATCGGACCGGGAGAAGTAAATTTCTACGAGAATCCCGAACAACCTCAAAAGAATGAAATTACAGAAACTGTGAAATATGGTAAGTGGGACAAAGTGGGCGACGCAGTTGTACATATTGAACCTCGTTTAGGTTTGAAATACACTGTAGATGCTAACAGCTCAGCAAAGGCGTCGTACAACCGCATGGTTCAAAACCTGCATCTCATCACCAACACCCAGTCGCCGTCGCCTCTTGATATATGGTTACCGACTAGCACTTACATCGAACCGCTTATCGTTGATCAGGTGTCGGTTGGGTACTTCAGGAATCTTGCCAGAAACATGTGGGAAACTTCAGTTGAATTGTATTATAAAGACATGAAAAACGTGCTGGATTATAAAGAAGGTGCCGAACTATTCCTGAATAATTCGATTGAAACCGAACTCCTGCACGGCAGTGGCGAATCGAAGGGTGTGGAATTACTTGTTAAGAAAACACAGGGACAGCTAACCGGCTGGGTTGGTTATACCTGGTCGAAAACCACACGAACCATAGAAGGCATCAACAATGGTGATCCGTATCCTTCGTCGTACGACAGAACGCACGATCTTTCGGTAGTAGGTAATTACGAATTGAATAAACGCTGGAACTTTGCAGCTAATTTCATTCTGGCTACAGGTACGCCTACCTCCTATCCGGTATCGAAATACTACGTTCAGGGCAACCAGATTTACGAATATTCGGCGCGTAACAGCTACCGTATTCCCGATTATCACCGCCTTGATCTTTCGGTAACCTACGATTTCAAAAAGAACGAGCACCGACGCTTTAAACAGTCGTTGAATTTCTCGGTGTACAATGTATACGGCCGCAGGAATGCATATTCCATTACACCGCGGGCCAACGAGGATAACCTCAATCAAACCGAATTCGTTCGATTATCGATCATAGGCGCACCTATCCCATCCATCACCTACAATTTTAAATTTTAAGGCCATGAAAAGAATATTCACATTTAAAATACTGATTATCGCAACGCTTCTTTCGGCTGTTCTCTATTCATGTGAAGACGTGATTGAAGTTGATTTGAACGAAGAAAATATTGATCTGATTTCGGTGGAAGCTTACCTCGAGAACCGACCAACCGACAATGTGTATGTGAAGTTACAGAGCACACTTCCGGTTGACAACAGCGAACAGAATCCACCTATAAACGATGCCGTTGTGGAGATTTCAGACAACGAAAATTACTCCAACAGCGTTGTCTTAAAAGAGGTAAGCAATAGCGGAATTTACGTGCTTCCGGGCAATGTAACTTACGAAGCCCAACCTGATAAAACATACTATTTAAGGATTACAACTTCCGACGGCGTTCAAGTTACTGCCAGCGATTACATGAAAAAAGTGGAGACACTCGATTCGGTAAAAGTCAACCTGTCGGCCCGCGGCGATTTCGAATTTTTAGCCATTTTCATCAGTTCGCAGGAAACACCGGGCGAAGGCGATTACTACAAGTGGGATATCTACATCAACAATAACTTGCTGTACGAAAGCGAAAATTTGTCGTTTGCCAGCGACGAACTGGTTGACGGAAATTACATCTACGATTTTGAGATTTTTACTGATTTCTACGAAGACGATGAAGACCAGATACTTCGTATGGGCGACACGATTTATGTGGAACAGCTGTCGATTACGGCACCGATCTACGACTTTTACCTGGGCATGGTAAACCAGGCATTTGCAGGCAATCCGTTTAGTGTACCGCCGGCAAACGTGCAGGGAAACTTAAGTTCGAGCGACAATAAACGCGTACTTGGTTTCTTCTCAGCTCGTGATGTTTCACCGGGTAATACGGTTATTATTGGCGAAGATAATTTTGCGCCTTTGAAACACGCTTATCAGCATGAAAATTAAAAACGTTTCAACTATAAAATTAATAGTAGCCGGGAATTCGAACTTCCCGGCTTTCTTCGGTTTACATATTGACAGATTTGGTTAAATTTGTGCTTTTCAGTTTCGAATGAATAAAAGCATCCACAAAATACCGGAGTACTTAAAAATGGATCACATCAAGAATGACAAACGTGTTGTCATTTTTTTGGTGTGTCTGCTTATTGCTACCGGGCTTTGGTTTTTAAATGCACTTGGCAAAGACTATTCAACTACCATTTCATATCCGGTGAAGTACATTAATCCGCCTAACCGGCAGTTTTTGGCCAACACACCGCCATCGAAACTAGAGCTGAAAGTGGATGCAGGTGGTTTTACCCTGCTCAGACATAAACTCAGCCTTTCATTTTCGCCCATCGTGCTAAACCTCAACAACATCACTAAAAACATCGAATCGCAAAACGGAACGTACACCATACAGTCGTACACACTTTTACGTCGCATCGAAAGCCAGGTGAGTAATGAAATAAAAATTCTGGAAGTTCTGCCCGACCATATTCCAATCGTTCTCGACAGCCTGAAAACAAAAACGGTGCAAATTAAGGCAAATGTCAATGTAAGTTTCAAGAGTCAGTTCAACCTTAAAAGTCCGGTTGAGCTGGATCCGGGAACAGTAAAGATCACAGGACCTTCAGGGATTGTTGATACCATTAGTTCCCTAAGCACCGAAATGAAAACATTTAATGAACTGGATGAAACTGTTGAGAAAAACCTCGATATTCTCCACCCGGAACATACATCAATTAGTCCGAATAAAACGCTGTTAAAAATCGAAGTGGAAAAGTACACCGAAAAGCTGCTTCACATTCCAATTCTGATAAAAAATAAACCGGACAGTGTGAATGTAAAACTGTTCCCTTCAGAGGTGAACGTGACCTGCCTTGTTGGTTTAAGCGAATTTGAAGAGCTTACTTCAAACGATATAAATGCCTTTGTTGATTATAACGAAAGTTCGGGCAACACCAGCAACTTAAACGTTATTATCGAAAAGAGGTCATCTTACATTCAAGTGGTAAGAACCTCGCCCGATGCAGTGGAATACCTGATAGAAAAAAATTAAAAATGGCTGTTACTGTTGGTATCACGGGAGGAATAGGAAGCGGAAAATCTACTGTTTGCAAGGTTTTCAGGTTTCTGGGAGTGCCTGTTTTCGAAGCCGATAGTGTGGCCAAACACCTTACCAATACAAACCCCGTTATCAGAAAAGGACTCATCGAACTGTTTGGAAGCGACATTTATACCGAAAATGGGACCCTTGACCGAAAAAAACTTGCCGGCTACATATTTAACAACGACATTCAACTGCAAAAGGTAAACGAACTGATCCATCCGGTGGTTCGGGCTGAGTTTTTAGCATGGGCAAAAGAACAAACAGCTCCATACGTCATTCACGAAGCCGCCATTCTTTTCGAAAGTGGCTTTTATAAAATGATGGACTACACCTTGCTCGTTTCGGCACCGGAAAAGGAACGTATAGCCCGCGTAATGAAACGCGATAAGGTAACGGAACAACAGGTAATTGAGAGAATTAAAAAACAGTGGCCCGATTCGGAGAAACGAAAACTGGCAACTGCAGAAATAAAAAATTCAGACTCGGATCTTATACTTCCGGGCATAATAAAGATTGACAAACAATTAAGAGAAGATGGCAAAATTTGGTAAATGGATAGGTGGCGGCCTGGGTTGGGCTTTTGGAGGCCCCATTGGAGGAATAGTAGGTTTTATGGTTGGTTCGATGTTCGATGGCGGACAGGAAGCCGTTAAGCGTGGAACAAGAGGTTATTCGTCGCAAACTACCACCGGCGGCTATGTTATGAGCCTGCTTGTTTTGGTAGCTGCCGTAATGAAAGCCGACGGCAAGGTGCTGAAATCGGAACTGGATTATGTAAAAAGGTTTCTCGTTCATAATTTTGGTGAAGACTCGGCACAGGAAGCCATTAAAATGTTACGCGATCTGTTGCAGCAAACTATTCCTGTAAATGAAGTCTGCCGTCAGATTCAGGCGAATATGAATTATTCGGCCCGTTTGCAGCTCGTTCATTTTTTGTTTGGAATTGCACAAGCCGACGGCCAGGTGGATCCAAGAGAATTGGAGCTCATTAATCAGATTTGCAACCTGATGGGAATTCAGCGGAATGATTACGAATCCATTCAGGCAATGTTTGTTCCAAATACCGATTCAGACTATAAAATCCTGGAAATTGAACGAACCGCTACCGACGATGAAGTAAAAAAAGCATACCGAAGAATGGCCATGAAATTCCACCCCGATAAAGTGAGTACGCTGGGTACGGAAATTCAGAATGCTGCCAAAGAAAAGTTTCAGAAGGTGAATCAAGCCTACGAGAACATTAAGAAGGAACGAAATATTGCGTAGGGTGAAGGATTGAGGGACGGAAGGATTGAGGGACAGAAGGACTGAGGGACGGAAGGATTGAAGGATTGAATGCAATAATGCTTAAATGCCTTAATGCTTAAATATTCGGGGAACTGATACTGAACTTTGAACTCTGAACTTTGAACTCAAAAATATTACGGATGAAAATAATTTCCACCAATATAGGCGAACCAAGAACCTTCGTACACCACGGGGAAGAAGTTAAAACCGGCATTTTCAAGTTTCCGGTGGAATACGGCATTTACCTTGGAACGGAGGATGTGGATAAAGACCACGTAATCGACCGGCGCTACCATGGAGGAACTGACAAGGCATGTTATCTGTATTCTGCCGATCATTATCAGTACTGGCAGAAGCTGTATCCCGAATCGGAACTTCCGTGGGGAATGTTTGGAGAAAACCTTACCGTTGAAGGCTTGCACGAAGCTGAAGTCAACATTGGCGATATTTTTAAAATCGGCAAAGCTGTTGTTCAGGCTACACAACCCAGGCAACCCTGTTTTAAGCTTGAATTTCGTTTCAACGATAAACTAATCGTTCGCAAGTTTGTGGATTCCGGTTTTTCGGGCGTTTATGTTCGTGTTCTTGAAAACGGGCATGTTAAAGCCGGCGATACCATGGAACTTATAGAGCGAAAAGACTCCGTTTCCATTCAACAGGTTTATAAATGGATTTATGCCGAAGAATTCGATCCGGAAGTGACCCGCGCCATTAACGATCCGTTTATTGCCGCATCCTGCAAAAAAGACTTGCTGAAACGATGGGGCGACTTACTTTAAGCACATCCTTCAAACGTTCATCAGCAGAATCCTCAGCTTCTTAAATCTGTGGATTTAAGGTATATTCCTGCCAAAGTTCTGTCGGATTTTTCCCGGTAAGCTTTACCCAAATTTCATCCTCATAAGTGTGCTTTCGCATCACCCTATCCATTTTCTTTATAAAATGCTTGTTTTTATTTTGCTCAATCCAAACAAAAAAGCGGGCGCTTATCCGATACGAATTATCGTAATTCTGCTTGTCTGTTACTTCGGGTAATGACCAGCCAGCAGCCGCATTGTTCACCCCGTATTTATAACGCACATAATCGGCTATGCCTTCGGTTACCCACCAGGGCCCCGGCGTATTCCCGTAATCCTGAACAATGTGCATTACTTCATGGGTTACAACATCAATATCGTTTGGCGAACGGTCGAACCACCTTGGATTAAACACGACCCTGGCATTGGAAGTGGCGGCGACTCCATCATACGCCGGATCGATGACAAAAACCACCTTTTTAGCTGCTTTCCGGTTGTACTCGCGGGCCATTTCCGGATAAACTTCAAAAAAAGTTTCCTTTAGCTTTTGCCCGATCTCCGATTTGAAATTTTCATCCTTGTTAATATAGATCAGGGTGTATTGCCCTTGCGTGATCGATTCTCGGTCGATAATGTTTTGGGTGCTTCGTTTTTGTGCACTCGTCTCTGAACTAAAGACAAAAAACAATACTACAATAGCTAAGAATCTTAGGCCTGGTTTAAGTTGCATATTAAATGTTTAAAAATAACTGGCTAAATATAATTAACAAAATATTCAGATTATGATACTTTGCGAAATAAACTGACAATCCTGAATGTCTTTAAATTAACTTGACAATTTAGCTGCAAGGCTTTCCAGGGTCTGTCCTTTGGTCTCGGGCATTTTTAAAACGACCCAAAAAAGCTGTCCCACCATCATTATTCCGAAAAAGGCATAAACCAGCGCCGGACCAATTTGTCCAAAAAGAAAAGGAATCAAAGCCGGAATGGCAGCAGCCAAAATCCAGTGTACTGAAGCACCAAAAGCTTGTCCGGATGCCCGCAACCTGGTTGGAAATATTTCAGAGATAAATACCCAGATAACAGCTCCCTGCCCCACTGCATGCGCCGCAATAAAAATAAAAAAGAACAAGGGCACCAGCATTCCTTCCCACTTCAAAGCAAAGGCAGCGGTTACCAGCGAAAGGGAAAATATATAACCGAAGGAACAGATGTACATCAGTGTTTTGCGCCCAAACTTGTCGATCATTGAAATACCGATGAGTGTAAACACCAAGTTGATTACGCCAATGCCGATCGAGCTCAAAAAAGAAGCAGATTTCTCGAGTCCGGCCAATTCAAAAATCCGGGGAGCATAATACAAAAAGGCATTTATTCCCGAGAGCTGATTAAAAAAGGCGATAAAAAAGGCCAGCATCAGCGGAACCCGGAATTTCTTCATGTAAATATTTTCGTTCACCACCTCATCCGCTTTCTCATTTTCAATGGCCGTAATTTCACGTTCAACATCCTCGTTGTTAAAAATGCTTTTTAAGATCTGTGTCGCAGCAATTTTGTCGTTTTTGTATTCCATCAACCAGCGCGGGCTTTCGGGCACTCTTAAAACGAGCATCGAATAAATAAAAGCCGGAATGGCCTCAACACCCAGCATCCAGCGCCAGGCATTTTCGCCAATGTCTTTTAACAGGTAATTCGAAACATAGGCCATCAGAATCCCAAAAACGATGTTAAACTGATACAGGGCCACGAGTTTGCCCCGTTGATCGGGTGGTGCAATCTCCGACACATAGGACGGCGCTACAACGGTGGAAACGCCAATTCCAAGACCGCCTATAAAGCGAAGAACTGCAAACACATAAGGATCGGAGGCAATTGCTGATCCAAGGGCCGAAATAAAAAAAAGGGCACCAATACTCATCAGGGTTTTCTTTCGTCCTAACCGGTTGGTAGGAATTGAGCCAAATATAGCACCCACAACCGTTCCCCATAATGCCGTGGACATGACCACCAGGCCGTGAAAAAGATCGGAACTTTGCCAAAAGGCCTGCAACTGCTGATCGGCACCCGAAATCACCACCGTATCGAATCCAAACAGAAAGCCGGCGAGTGCTACTACAATCGAGAAGAAAAATATTTTTGATGATTTCATCTGTTTATGTTGGTTTTGTTCAATTCGTTTTAAAAGTAAATTTTAATCAACGGTAAAATGATAGATTCCGCTGCCTGCATTAATTTGTGAATATCCGTTATTCCAGCCCAGGTATTGAATGTCGCTGTTTTCGTTAACAGGAACACCACCTTCTTTTGTTATTTGACCGCTTTCACAAGGTACATAAATACTGGCATGCGCCCCAACCGGAATTGTAACTTCCATAGAAAAATTCGAATTATCCTTCTGCCAGTGAATACCGGCGTTCCCGAAGGATGTTTCGTTGGAATATCGAACAAATGAAATGTCTTCAACCGGCTGTGGTTTAAAAATAAGATGCTTGTACCCCGGTTCTGCCTCATCGGCCTGCATTCCCGCCAGTTTCCGGTAATACCAAACCAAACCACCGCCAAACATGGGGTGATTGTGCGAGCCTGTGGTATTCCAATGTTCCCAGGTTGTGGTTGCACCCAGGTCTAACCAACGGCCATAACCGGGTTCGCACTTTTTATTCATCGCCTCATATGCTAAATCATGCAGTCCGTTTTCTGAAAGCACTTCGAAAAAAAACTGCGTACCAAAGATTCCTGTATCCAGATGACCATTGTTTTTTTGAATATCTTTTTTCAACGCAGCGATAACTTTAGAATATTGTTCCGGCGGCACGCCCATTTTAAGGGCAAATATATTTCCTCCTGCCGGCCCGTAGGTTCCTGATTCTTCGTTATAAAAACGCTTAAAGAATGCTTCTTTTGTCCTTTTTGCCAAATCGTCGTAATGCTTTACCTCTTTTGATTTTTCACCTAAAGCTGCTGCAGTTTTGGCGGCAATATCAGCACAACGCCAGAAATAAAAAGTATGTACCATGTCATCCGGCGGCAAGTTTCCGGGTGCTACCCAATCGCCTAAATTAAACCAGCGCAGCACATTCCCATCCTTTCCGGTACGCTGCGAAAGCATGATTCCTTCAGCATCGATCCACTGTTCCATATAACGGATGTATTCTTTCATGGCAAAATACGAGTCTGTCAGCATATCCTTATCGCCGTAATGCACATAGTATTCCCAGGGCATGATGCAAATAGCAGCTCCCCAGGCCACTCCCCCACCACAGCCGGGCTGCCAGGGCGCTCCGTTAGGAACATAGCCGCTTTCAACTAGCTGCGCATCAATAATATCGCGTATCCATTTCTGATAAAAGTTGCGGGCATCGAAATTATGCATCACGGTAACACAGGCAACCTGTCCGTCGCCGGTGTATGGCGACCGTTCGCGATGCGGACAATCGCTGGCAACACCGCCGTGCATGTTATCCATCTGGCTCCGTTTCCAGATTTTATTGATGGCATTAAACATCGGGTTCGATGTTTCGAACTCAGCGGTTTCCGGAATTTCGGTATTTACTACCTCAGCAATAATTTGCTCGGGATTCAGAATTCCGGGCCAGTTCACGATCTCCACTTCACGAAAAACAAACCAGTTAAAGCGTGCCGCGTAGTTCTCCTTTCCATTGCCGGAAAAAATGTATGAATTGTCGCCTGAATAGGAATTACTCAAATACCTGATTTCAACTTTATGACCGGCCGGGCCTTCAACATCTTTTAGCCGTACCCAACCCGAAATTTCTTCTCCAAAATCGACCTTATAATTTCCATTGTACATTTTTTCCAATCGGACAGGTTGCAGTTGTTGCACCACTTTATCGGGTCGGGCAGTATGTGCCACCAGCTCTCCTTCAGGTGCTTTACGCATGGCAACCTGCTCCCAGCTACTGTCATCAAATCCGAGCGAGCACCATCCCGGTTGTTCGAGGCGGGCATCGTAATGTTCGCCGTAATACACCATATCCATTAAAATGGGACTTCTGCCGGCTTTCCAGGTTTCATCACTCACGATCACATCTTCCGTTCCGTCGGTATAACTGATGTGAAGTTGCAGCAAAAACCGTGGCGTTCCGTATCCTTCGGCCCAGTACTTGGCCGGATTGTAAAAACCATTTCCCAAAATGCCGCCAACACAATTGTCTCCGCCTGATAATTCCTGTGAAACATCGTAAGCCAGGTACATCACTTTATATTTTCGAAAGTCGTCGGGAAGCGGAATATTCTGGTTCAACAATCCCGGGCGTTTGTCATAATTGGTTTGATTGGGAACCAATACATCATTGCCAACCTTTTTGCCGTTCAGGTACAACTCAAAATAGCCAAGGCCGGTAACAAAAGCCACGGCACTTTTTACCTCCTTTTTCACCCGAAATTCTTTTCTTAACAGGGGTGCCGGAGGTGGTAATTCAGCAGGCAGTTCAGCGTTTGGATTCATGGGTTTGGGCAAGGTTTCCTCTCCCTGCCAGGGGGCACCTATCCAATTCGCTTTCCACTCCGAATCGTTAAGAATTCCCATGCGCCAGAATCCCGGTTCACTCCACGCTGAAACATGGCCGTTTTTATCCCACACGCGAACCTGCCACCAACACTCCTGCCGCGATTGCAAGTCTTTACCCTGGTATGCCACACGAGTTGAATTCAGTTTAGGGCTTAACCATAAATCGGCTTGTTCAAGATTTTGTAGCGAACTGGCAACTCGTATCTGACAGGCAGTTTGTAATTGTCCCCTCTCGCCATCATCGGCCACGTTTATCCACGACAAATGCGGGTGCAAATCATCAACAACGAAAGGATTTTCGAGGTACTCACACCTCAGCTTTTCGGGATGAATTTTTGCATTGGTCAACAGAGGAGTAATAAGGCCCAGAGTAATAAAAAGAAGTAGCTGTTTCATCAGTCGGTTTAGTTTATAAGTTGGTCGTTTATTTCTGAATTTAGCAATAAATTCAATTCAGATATGCATTTAATTCCTGCAACTTCATTTGCCTTTCTATCGAAAAAGAAATGCTTTCCTTGTCCACTTTATCCAGCAGAAACCAGGCTTTCCTGAAATAATCGAGGCGCAGTGTTTCTTCATCGGCCATTTCTCCCTGTTCCTTCAAAACAAAAGCAAAAAGCTCGATCTGCTCATTGGTGAACTTTTTTTCTTCCTGCAACAAATAAAGCAGTTCTTCAATACCCAGTTTTTGGATATCGGTGTTGATATTTAAAATGCGGTAGAAATACCTCACCTGTGATTGGGCTTCCTCAATTTCACCGTCTTCGCGGAGGCCCAGAATTTTTCGCAGCACCTGGAAGAGTTGCATCATTTGCCGCATCAAATAATCGCGTTCTATGCTCATTTTGAATTGCTTATTCTTTTATGTAATGTCTAAAATTAAGTATTTTCAGTTATCGACAACTTTCCTGAATGCAACTTTTCCAAAGTTTTGAACTTTGGAAAAGGTAAAACATTAAGGCATTAAAGCATTCTTGCATTCAAACAATAATCCTTAGTTTTGCAAAAAATTAGTTTATGGGCTATTTCGATGACCTCTTTAGCGACAAATTCGAAGATGAGTTAACAGAGGGAAAAGATTTTTATATGGAGAAGGGCTACCGGGTCATGACTGAGGAATACCTGACCAACCGAGGTTATTGTTGTGCCAATGGTTGCCGGCACTGCCCTTACTGGCCAAAAGCCCAAAAAGGAAACACCGTATTAAGAAAAAGCAAATGACACAAGGAAAAGATCTGCGCATCGTATTTATGGGGACTCCCGATTTTGCAGTGGCCAGTCTCCAAAAACTGGTTGAAAACGGGTACAATGTAGTTGGAGTAATTACGGCTCCCGACCGTCCGGCAGGCAGGGGAAAACAACTTGCAGAATCTGCGGTAAAAAAATATGCTGTAGCAAATTCATTGAAAGTGCTTCAACCCGAAAAGCTTAAGAATCCGGAATTTTTAGCCGAGTTGGAAGCTCTGAATGCCGACCTGCAGGTGGTTGTTGCTTTCCGCATGTTACCCGAAGTAGTTTGGGCCATGCCACGCCTAGGAACTTTTAACCTGCACGGTTCTTTGCTTCCGCAATATCGCGGTGCAGCACCTTTGAACTGGGCGGTAATAAATGGCGAAACAAAAACCGGTGTTACTACCTTTTTGCTCGATCATGAAATTGATACCGGAAAAATCCTTTTCAAAAAAGAGATCGATATCTGGGAAAATGATACCGTTGGAACCATCCACGATAGTTTAATGGAAATTGGTGCCGGACTTGTTGTGGAAACTGTTGATGCATTGGCTTCAGGCGATTACAAAGCCATTCCTCAGGAAGAACTGGCTGGCGAAACTGAGATTAAACATGCTCCAAAGATTTTTAAAGACGACTGCAAAATCGATTGGTCGAAAGATGTTGAATCGGTTCGCAACCTCATTCGAGGCTTGTCGCCCTACCCTGCTGCCTGGACTACGCTGGTACATGAAAAAAGCGGACAGGAAATTTCGGCAAAAATGTTTTTTGTCATGCATGCTGATGGTAAAACTACAAAACCGGGAAGCATTGAAACCGATGGTAAAAACTACCTGAAAGTGGCTTGCGGCGATGGTTGGCTACAAATCACCGACATTCAGCTTGCAGGTAAAAAGCGAATGAAAACAAACGACTTTCTGCGGGGTTTCCAACAGATCGGCGAATACCGTTTTCAATAGAATCTATGGTTTTCACCTTAACTATACCAGGTTAATCGCATTTAAAGAGGCATAGATTACAATTATCCAGAACACGATATTGTACATAAAAGAAACGGCAAAGAATTTCATGATGGCCTTGCCTACCGATTGCCCGTAAAATTTTTTCATCGCAATAATAAAATACAAGGGCACCGACAGGAATAAAATGGTACTGATCAAGGTAACTTTTGTACCAAAACTCATAAACAGCGCCATAATTGCTATCATTACCAGGAGCACAAACGAATGAATGTGTATGGAAAATACCAGGTGGCGCATATAGTTTTGCCTGCGCCGGATGTACACCAGTTTCAATAAAACGGCAAACAGCGGTAACAGCAGGAAAAAGGCCCATGAAATGTATTGGAGAATTTTTGCCAGCGCCGTTTCGGGTGAGCGGCAATAGCGGATGTATTCGCGCAGTTCGGTTCTTTTCTCCGGATCGGTCTCAACTTCAAGATCCTCTTCCAGGCTTATGGCGTATTTATTCAAAGCCTGACGCAGATTTCGGGTCTCCCGAAATGTTTCCATGTCCAGTTTGAAATTCTGTCCCTCCTCTCCTGTTGTATCCTTGACCACAAACGGAGCCACCAGCGAATCGACCACCGCTTTCTGCTCCGGATCCATGTCTTGATTGACCGTGCTAAGGATAGAATCAGCCACAACCATTGAAGCAGAATCCAACCCGATTTTATCGCCATCAAGTTCCGAATCGAGCACCGTTGTTAATCCCCGGTTTGTGAAATTCTGCAAGAGTAAAAAGAGGATAAAACTTACAAAAATATAGATTCTGAAGGGCGGTGCATAACGCACACGTTTTCCATCGAAATATTGTTTGGTAAGAAACCCGGGTTTGGCAATCAGGAGAAACAGCGTTTTGAAAAAACGCGTATCGAAAGCAAAAAAATCACCCAGAAAATTGTAAAAAATAAAACTAAACGGTTTGTCAAACTCTTTAACCGCCTGCCCGCAGTTGGGGCAATAATGCCCGGTGAATTCGGTTTCACAATTCTTGCAGCAATGGTCTCCCGCAGGAGCTTTTGTTCTTTTCTGCTGAATACGTTCTTTCAATTTAGACCACATGTGAATCTCGGTTCTTTTTATCGCCATTTATGCTCCAGTTTTCAATAAACGGGAAAATCGACGGAGCAAACGATCGGATGGGTTCGTACATTCTTGAATTTTCTTTTGTCTTTTCAGGAAGAATGTGCACGTCTTCATCAATTTTGTCGAAAACAACAAGTAGAATGCTCAGAATAAGGGCAGATTTTAAAACGCCAAAAACGAGGCCGGCCAGTTTATTTACAAAACCCAGCATCACGGTTTCGAGCATTTTGTTAACCACATTTCCCACAATGTGCACCAGAATTACAATGACCACAAAAGTTACCACAAAAGAGATGATGTTCAGGTGATCAGTTTTCAGATCGAAGTTTTCGACCAGAAAATCGGAAGTGATGTATGAAAACTCGATGGCACCCCAGATTCCAAGGATAAGGGCAGCCAGTGAAGCTACCTCGGCAACCAGTCCTTTTTTAAATCCGCTGACCGCCGCCAGAATAAGCAGGATCAGTAAAATTATGTCAATGTAATTCATTTTTATTCGACTTTAGTGGTACAAATGGAACCCGCATGAATTTGAATTCAATTTCTGAATTACTAAGCATCATGCTTGTTTCATAAATTTGATTCTTTTGAGTGTTCATACAGCAGTTACACCCCGGTTTTTAAGAAATGATAACGAATATAAAAATAAAAATCACGGGTGACTAAAAAAACTACATAATCGGCGAGTGATTCTTTTTTATCGTTTAACGCAGAAATACCGTCTTTTATTTTTGCCAGCCATTTCAACATAAATTCATAAATTTGGCTTCGAACCAATTTGTGTTGTATGCCGCTAATTAATTCAGTTGTACGCTGGGTGACTACACGACGTAGTGACGAAATCCAATACTACCGCAGATACCCGTTAGAGATTCAGAACGAAACCCTTTTTAACCTGATTCAGAGTGCCAAGGATACTGTTTGGGGCAAGGCGCACAATTTTGAATCGATCACTTCGCTGAAGGAATTTCAGGAGAACAATCCTCTTCAGGATTATAACGATATAAAACCCTATGTCGACCGTTTGCGTGAAGGCGAGCGCGATGTACTGTGGCCTGGCGAAACCAAATGGTTTGCCAAATCATCGGGAACCACCAGCGACAAAAGTAAATTTATCCCGGTCACCCGCGAAGCGCTTGAAAATTGCCACCTGCAAGGCCCAAAGGATGTTTTTATGCAATACATTCATACACATCCCGAAACCAAGCTTTTAAAAGGCAAAGTGTTGACACTTGGCGGCAGTCACCGGATAAACAACTTTAGTAACAATTCGTATTACGGCGATTTATCGGCCATTATGCTGGAGAACGTGCCATTCTGGAGCGATCTGTTTCGCACACCAACTACCGAGATTGCACTAATTGAGGAGTTTGAGGAAAAGATTGAAAAGATAATTGAAACGGCGCTCGAAGAAAATGTGACCGGTTTTGCAGGCGTTCCGTCCTGGTACCTGGTGCTGCTGAAAAAGGTACTCGAAACAACTGGAAAAACGAATCTCCTGGAAGTGTGGCCTAATCTCGAGGTTTTTGCTCATGGCGGCGTAAACTTCGAGCCGTATCGCGAGCAGTTCCGTAACCTGATCCCGTCGTCGCAAATGCACTACCTGGAAACGTATAACGCTTCGGAAGGATTTTTCGGCATTCAGGATAACGAACATCAGAACGACATGCTGCTGATGCTCGACTATGGTATTTTTTACGAATTCATCCCTATGTCGGAGTTTGGAAAAGCAAACCCAACTGTGCTGGGACTGGAAGAGGTTGAACTGGACGAAAATTACGCACTGGTTATCTCCACAAGTGCCGGTTTGTGGCGCTACATTATTGGGGACACGATAAAATTCACCTGTAAATATCCGTTCAAAATAAAAGTTACCGGACGAACCAAACATTTTATCAATGCCTTTGGCGAAGAAGTTATTATAGATAATGCCGAGAATGCCATGAATGTGGCTTGCCAGCACACGGGAGCCATTGTTAACGAATATACCGCCGGACCAATATTTATGGGAGAAAACCAGCGTGGTGCCCATCAATGGATCATCGAATTTGATGTGCCTCCAAAAGACCTGGATCACTTTACCAGTATACTGGATAATACGCTAAAAACCCTGAATTCGGATTATGAAGCCAAGCGCCATAAAAACCTCACACTGGAAATGCCGCATGTGGTAAATGCACCGAAAGGAACATTTTACAATTGGATGAAACAACGCGGTAAAATCGGGGGGCAAAATAAAATTCCGCGACTGGCCAATAACCGACAGTATCTGGACGAACTTATGAACATGTTACCCGATAAAAGATAATTTTTTCATACTTTAGATTCTCAAATAAACATCAACAATGCACATAGCGATAGCCGGAAATATAGGGGCGGGAAAAACCACTCTTACTGAATTACTTGCGAAACATTACAAATGGACGCCACATTACGAGGATGTGGACGAGAATCCATACCTCAACGATTTTTACAACGATATGCAGCGTTGGTCGTTCAATTTGCAGATCTACTTTTTGAACTCCCGTTTTAAGCAAATTATTGATATCCGTAAATCGGGAAAAACCATTATACAGGACCGTACGATTTATGAGGATGCGGAGATTTTTGCTCCCAACCTGCACAGCATGGGCCTGATGAGCACCCGCGACTTTAAAAACTATAAAACGCTTTTCGACCTGATGATCAGCCTCATAGAACCGCCTGATTTGTTGATTTACCTGCGCGGCAGTATTCCTACACTGGTTAACCAGATCCAGAAACGTGGTAGGGAGTATGAAAATTCGATCCGCCTGGATTATTTGAAACAGTTGAACGACCGCTACGAGAGCTGGGTCAACAACTACAAAATGGGAAAATTACTGGTGATCAATGTGGATGATCTTGATTTTACGGCCAATCCTGAAGATTTGAGTTATGTGATCGACAAGATCGATGCACAGATTCACGGATTGTTTTAATCATTAGTCATTTGCAGAAAAAAGGATGGCATCCGCGTGTATTGACACAAAAACGGATGCCATCCTTTTGTTTTATAGATTCAGGCGATTGGAAATCGCCTGTTCCACTCTAAACTTTAACCCTGCCCGCAGGAATTCGTTCAGGCGGGCTCTGAACTCTGAACTCTAAACTCTGAACTTTTAACTCTCTATCCCACAATCTTTGCGATTTCCTGCTTTACTTCTGCCCAAGCCGAATCGGGTAGATTGGGGCCCATAACTTCCACTACTTTTCCTGAAACCAGGGCAGCAATTTTTCCGCAGGTTGCCATATCGTAGCCATTGGTCAGCCCATAGAAGAATCCGGCGGCATAAGCATCACCGGCACCGGTAGTATCAAGCGCTTTGGCAGGAATTGAACCCACGCGGGTTACTTCGCCTTTGTACTTTATGAGCGATCCTTCCTTTCCGAGTTTTACAATCACCAACTCACAATCTTTTGCAATTTCATGCAATGCAGCTTCCGGATCGAGACCGGTAAAAGATTTGGCTTCCTCTTCATTTGCAAAAACAATATCAACATGCGTTTTTACAAGCTCTTTCAGAAAATCGAGATTAGCTTCCACCACATTAAAACTTGACAGATCGAGCGCTACTTTCAAATCCTTTTCCCGGGCCAATTCAACACCGGCTTTAATCAGATCGTGATTGAAAACCAGGTAGCCTTCAACGTACATGTAGTTGTAGTTGCCCAGCACATCAGTCTGAAATTCTTCGGCACGCATCTCTGCTGCTGCCCCCAGGTAGGTAGCCATCGTACGTTCCGAATCCTGACTTACCAAAGCCATTACCCGACCGGTATCAACAGTATCGCTAAAAACCAGGTGTGTGGTGAGGCCGCGTTTTTCGAAATCGTTTTTGAAGAGTTCGCCTAACTCGTCTTTTCCAACTTTTCCCATGTAGCCGCCTGCACTTCCAAGATTGGCCATTCCGCGCATGGTATTTGCCACCGATCCACCGGTTGTTAATTCACTTTTATCAGAATAGGTTGCTTCATAGATCTGCTTCGAACGCTCAGCATCAACCAGGGTCATACTGCCCCGTGGCAGGCCAAACGTTTCCAGCAAAGCATCGCTCTCAAGCACAGAAATTACATCAACAAGCGCATTGCCTACGCCTAGTACAGTTGGAATATTTTTAGTTGTCATTCTTCTAATTTTGAGTTTTCAAATATCAGGATTTTATTAAAGGTGAAAAAATAGAACGATCACTTTTTACTTCAATATAACAATCATGATTCTCAGGAATCACCAACAGGCATGAAAGCCATACAATTTTGTGCAGACTCTCCCTCGCTCCCTCTATTCATAGAGCTTCCCTTTATATACATCTTTGCGAGGTTCTGCTCCATTTTCGTCCGGAACAATTGTTCAGCTTCGATCAGCCTTTTTCGCCGGACGAGGTACATCATGCTATTGTAACCCAGGCCGCCGTAATTCTTTGAATTACTTTGGCCTGGGCTAAAATACAACGCACTTTCAGTGCTGTTTTTTTAAAATCTCGAAAGCAAGTTTTGCCAATCGAAGGGCTGAAAGTCCTTCATCATTCAGCCCCGGGCAGAACGACCCCCGAACATTCGGGGTGAGTGCCGCCCGGGGTTAATGATCCTACAAAATCGGCGCAATTGCGGCAAAGCATTGAAAAGGTACACTATAATGCGCCGAATTTCTGGAGCTGATCAAAATCGCTCATTCCTTGTATTTGTGTATAAAGGGTAAATTCATAGAGAGTGAGCAAGGGTGAGTATGAAAACTTAGAACCGTGATTTAAGGTGAATCACCATAGATTTTAAAAAAATAGGCGGCGTAAAGAACTTACGCCGCCTATTCAATATCGTTTATACAATCTTACTTCACCAAATTGTATGACTGTTGTGCAATTTCCAGTTCTTCGTTGGTTGAGATAACCAAAACCTTGGTTTTTGCTCCTTCAACATTTATTTCGCGAATATCCTTGCTACGTACAGCATTCTTTGCTTCGTCCATTTCAATTCCGAAATAAGTCATGTTCTTACAAACAAGACTACGAGCGATGGTATCATTCTCACCAATTCCGGCGGTAAATACAATGGCATCAAGTCCATTCATTGCTGCGGCATACTTTCCGATAAACTGCTGAATACGATAAGCATACATTTCGTAAGCCAGAACTGCTGTTTTATCGCCCTTTATGTAACGGTCTTCGATATCGCGCATATCGGTATCGCCGGTAAGTCCCTGCATGCCACTTTCCTTGTTCAGTATTTTTGAAACTTCGGCAACCGAATAACCTTTTTGTTCAATCAGGTAGAAAATGATCGACGGATCGACATCTCCGGAACGTGTTCCCATGATCAGGCCGTTCAGTGGTCCTATCCCCATGGTTGTATCTTTACAAACACCACCGTCAACAGCTGCCATTGATGCACCATTACCCAGGTGAATGGTCACTACTTTTGCCTTTTCATTTCCAAGGTATTCAGCGGCTTTTTCAGAAACATATTTGTGCGATGTTCCGTGGAAACCGTATTTACGGATACCCATTTCGGTATATAATTCATTCGGAATAGCATAACGGTAAGCAACTTCCGGCATTGTTTGGTGGAAAGCAGTATCGAAAACCCCAATCTGAGTAGCATTCGGGAATACCTTTTCTGCTACTTCAACACCAATCAGGTTAGCCGGGTTGTGCAGTGGTGCCAACGGGAAAAGCTCTTTCACTTTTGCTTTTACTTCCTCGGTGATAACCACTGTTTTTGTAAAGGCCTCGCCTCCATGTACCAAACGGTGTCCAACAGCCTGAATTTCCGACGGATCGCTGATTACACCCCACTCCGCGTCAACCAAAAGTTCGGCAACGCGTTTCAAACCAACAGTGTGATCCGGAATCGGGAATACTTCTTTGGTTTTCTTTTCTTCTCCGTTCAAAAATGTTTTGTGGGTGATGGTACCTTCTTCCAATCCGATACGTTCAACAATCCCACTTGATAGCGGTTTTTCCGTGGTCATATCAATCAATTGATATTTGATCGACGAACTTCCCGCGTTTACTACTAATATGTTCATTGAATAATTTTTAATTTGCTCTTTATATTAAATCATCCCCCTGTCACTTCGGTTCCTTCCCCTTCGAAGGGGGATTTAACGGGGATGAGCCTTCAATCTATTTATACTTGTATTATTTAGATTAGAATCCCTCCTGCGCCTGAATGGCTGTGATAACTACTGTGTTGAAAATATCGTCAACAGTACAACCACGACTCAGGTCGTTCACCGGTTTGTTCAAGCCTTGCAACATTGGGCCGATTGCCAGTGCACCGGTTTCACGTTGAACGGCTTTGTAAGTGTTGTTTCCGGTATTCAAATCGGGAAATACCAGTACAGTTGCCTGTCCTGCCACTTCCGAATCGGGCATTTTGCTTTTCCCTACACTCGGATCAACCGCCGCGTCGTACTGAATAGGACCTTCAATCTTCAGGTCGGGACGTAATTGTTTGGCCTTTTCTGTTGCAGCCCTTACTTTATCCACTTCGGCACCGGTACCCGATGTTCCTGATGAATAAGAAAGCATGGCCACTTTAGGCTCAATACCAAATGCTTTTGCCGATTCGGCTGATGAAATAGCAATTTCTGCCAACTGATCGGCGGTAGGACTTACGTTTACAGCACAATCGCCAAATACCGAAACATGATCATCGAGACACATAAAGAAACACGATGAAACAGTAGATACTCCCGGACGAGTTTTAACAAACTGCAGTGCAGGAATAATGGTATGTGCGGTGGTATGTGCTGCTCCCGAAACCATTCCGTCGGCATGTCCTTTGTAAACCATCATGGTACCAAAGTACGATACATCGGCCAGGGCGTCCTGCGCCATTTCTTCGGGAATATTTTTGTGTTTACGTAATTCGTAATAGGTTTTCCAGTAGTCTTCGTAATACTCCGATTCAACCGGATTGATGATATTTACTTTCTCAGAAAGATTAATACCAATCTCAGCGGCTTTTGCCTGTATTTCCTCGCGTTTACCAAGCAAGGTTATATCTACCACATTCTGTTGTACCAGGCTTGCTGCAGCCATCAGAATACGGTTGTCCATACCTTCGGGCAATACAATGTGCATTTTTTTCGATTTGGCTTTGGCAACCAGGCTGTACTGGAACATGTGTGGAGTAACCACATCGGTGTGATAATTCTGGAAACGTTCGATCAGGTATTCGCAATCAACATATTTTTCAAATGTTGAGATACTTAGTTCGATTTTGCGTGTGATACCCGGGCGGATTTTTGGTTTAACATGTGCCACTTTATTGGCAGCATCAAAAGTTACATCGTCAACCAGAATGATCGGGACAATGCTTGGCAGCCCTTCAATCAGTTTCATAATGGCTTTGCGCGGAGGTAGTCCGCCGGTAACCACAATACCAGAAACCGTTGGGTAGTTGGCTGAAACATTTGCCTGCAACGCACCCAAAATAATATCGGAGCGGTCGCCCGGAGTAATGATCAGACTGTTATCGCCAAGACGATCGAGGAAATTACGCAGTTGCATGGCACCAATATCGATGCGATCAACCTGTTTACACAATAAGTTTTCCCCCAACAATACTTTTCCATTTAGTTCTTCCAGAATCTCGCGAACAACCGGGCTTGCCAGTTGCGGAATATCGGGAATAATCTCAATTGCCGTATCCGCCGGAATCACACTTTCGAGTTCGGCTTTCATTTCGTCGATCTTATCTTCCGGAACACGGTTCATGACTACCGAAAGTACATTTACATCCAGTTCGGCACACGTTTTTACGGCCAGATCAACGTTTGAAGCTGCATCCTTAATTTCCTTTCCTTGTGCAGAGCTGACCAGGATCGTCGGCAACGCCAGGTTTTTGGCAATTTCAATGTCGAGCTCAAATTCAATGGCAACACCTTTGTCGGCAAAGTCGGCTCCTTCAACCACAATGTAATCGAAGTTTTCTTCGAGGGCTTTGTACTGCTCGATGATTTTTTCAATCAGGCGGGCTTCCTGACCACGATTCATGTACTTCACCACCTGCGACATCGTAAAACCATAAGCATCTTTGTAATCCATCTCAAGGTTGAAATACTTGAGCATAGTTTCGATGTGGTTATCGCGCTTGCCATGCGGCTGGTCGTTGATGATGGGTCTGAAATAACCCACGCGGCTTACTTTTGACAGTAACTGTTTGAAGATACCCAGTGCCACCAGCGACCTTCCTGTACTGCGCTCGGTATTGGTAATGTAAATTCCTGTTTTCATCTATTGACTTAAAACTTTATTCAAAATCGTTAACGCGAACGTTAACGAAATGTGCTTCTATAAAAAACGGTTCAAAAATAGTAAAGTGGAACTGTCGAGACCCTGACAAAAGTTTGAAAAAGTCATTATAGCACCATGATTTAACATGATAAAGAGATTGTTTTATATTCTATTATTGACATCTCGTCGTTCCGTCTCAACACCTGCTAAACATAAAAGCAACCTAAACGAAATCAATCACTTAGTTCGCAACACTGCAAAAATACTAAATTTTGAGGAAGTTCACGTTTGCAACATGAAGGTTGCAAAATGAAAAATACACTGCAAACAGTACATTACAACTTGCTGTTGTTCAACCAGTACGCAAAATTACCTTCAAATGAGATTTCAGGCTGTAAAAACTTACACAACATTGGGCTGAAAAATCCGAAAATTTTCGTTGAAATGCGGTACAGTTTTTTGCACTCAATAAAATGGATTCAACCTGAATAAAATTACACTGTATATAAGCCAAAAATCATGAAGCTTTTTTACCTGCTATTTATTTTTTAGGTGATAGCTATATAATGGTGTGAAAGAATAACGAAAATGAAAGACGCCAGATGATGTGAACTGAAATATTCGTGAAACAAATTATTCGCTCATTTATGTAACTCTTATTCTGTATTAGGGTATAAGGTATTTATCCAAATAAATGAATTAATCACTCAAAAAACCACAATTCATGAAAAAATTAGCCTCAATCTTAGTTGTATTTTGCCTTATGGCATTCATGCCACCGGTCAAAAAGCTGGAAGGAACCTGGCAGATGGTTTCCTACAAAGTCGTCAATAATGGTGAATCAAATTATCTCAATGGAGAACAGTTAAAAACCTGGACAAAAGATCATGTACTGTTTGTAGGAAAATTCCATGTTAATGGAGGGGACAGGTACAATTATGGCAGTGCAACTTATTCTATCGATGGAACACACTACACCGAAAATTTTATTCACATGGTAAGTGGAGCAAATGAAGGGAAGGCTGTTAAGGTGCTGCTTGAAATAAAAGGAGACACCCTTTACCAGGTTTATCCTATAAAAGACGACTGGACATACGACAAAAAAAATTACCGGCAGGAAAAATACGTTCGGGCCAAATAATCATTTAAGAGATTTTGAATCCCTGTCAAACTGTTGGGATTGCAGAAAATTTGGATTCCGATTATTTAATCGATATTGTTCAAAAAATTAACCAGTCCCATTACATCCTGTTTCGATGAGAAAGGATAAAAGCCGTTAACTTTCAGCGAGAAAATATTGTGATAAAGTATGCTTTCCTTGTGCGGATTCGATTCAACAATCAGGGATTTTGCTTCTTCAAATAACTCTTTTCTGTTTTTCATTGGATTCTTTTTCGTGTAATTCACTTTTATACTAACAGTTACAGGTTTAGTTCCCTACCCATTCCTTGAATTCAGCGGCTTTTAACCTGCTGATCATTATTGGCTCGTCGAAAGGATGAATGAGGCGTAGTATCAGTTTGCCGCCAAAATGGTTCTCAAACTTCCGGATAGCATTTATATGAACAATTGAACTTCGGTTGGTGCGGAAGAACATCTCGGGATCGAGTTGCTCCTCCAGCTTCTCAATGGTCAAATCAATAGTGTGTTCTTTTCCCGCAAAAGTAACAGCAGTTGTTACCCGATCCTGGGTATAAAACCAAGCAATGTCATCGGTATCGAGCTTAAAAAATGCGGTTGCACCTGAAACCAGAAAACGTTTCCTGTATTTCTTTTCTCCCTGAGTAATCGCCTGTAAAAGTTCTTTATAATCGGGTTTTATTGCATTGCTTTCCTGTTGAGGTTTCACAAGGTTCTCAAATTTTACGATGGCCTGCTCCAGCTTTTCCTGTTTTATTGGCTTTAGCAGATAATCGATGCTGTTCACCTGGAAGGCACGTAATGCATATTCGTCGTAAGCCGTAGTAAAAATGACCATGCTGTCGACCTGTACCTCATCGAACACCGAAAAACTAATGCCATCTGTTAGCTGAATATCCATAAAAATAAGGTCGGGTGAAGAATTGTTAGTGAGCCACTCCACCGTGCTTTTTACGCTTTCCAGCCCGTCCAGAATCTCCCATCCGGGCCGGAGCTTTTCTACCATGCCTTTTAACAGGCGGTAGTTGTGCATTTCGTCTTCAACAATAATTACTCTCATTCTTTTAGACTTGAGATTGTGAGACAGGAGATTTGAGACATACTTCAATAAAATTTCTCCAACGTTTCAAAATGTCTTTCATCTCAATACTCATTACTAAATACTCACTACTAATTATAATAGCGGCACTTTTACTTCAAACCGTTCCTTATCATACTGAACGACGATCTCCCTTTCGGTTAGCATCTCGTAGCGCTTAAACAGGTTCTTTAATCCCGTTTTTGTAGAATACGATGTCGTTCTTAAATTCATATTATTCGAAACCACCAGGTAATTATCCTCAACTGTAACGCTAATTTTCAACGGTGTTTCCTTACTGGTGATGTTGTGTTTCACTGCATTTTCAATCAGCAGCTGACCGGTCAGCGGAGCGATTTCCTTGTCCAGAATGCCTTTCGGAACATTTGTTTCCACGGCAATCCCGTCTCCAAGGCGTTCTTTGTGCAAGGCGTAATATGCTTTCATAAATTCAAATTCTTCCGATAATTTAACCAGGCGTTTATTCCGGCTTTGGAGAACATAACGGTAGACATCGGTAAAATTCTCGGTAAATTCCACGGCAACATCGGGATCGTAAATGATCAACGATTTCAGCACACTCAGGTTATTGAACAGAAAGTGCGGATTCAACTGATCCTGTAACATGTTGTAATCCATCTGGAGTTTTTCGCGCTTCATTTCTGCAATTGTTTCCTGCAAATTCACCCACTTCTGCGTTAACCTTGCCAGCGTCAGCGAATTTGCCACCATCTGCACAAAAATCAGTCCGGCTGCCATCCCCAGAATTACTCCGGGCCGCGATTCTTCTAGGGTTAATTTTGGATCAACAAAAAACATGATAACCCGGTGTGCAGCAACCAAAAAAAGGATACCTACACTGATCTGTAAAAACAACCGCAGTTTTATCCTGGTAGGTACCGGTAGAAACCGTTCGAGCACGTTATCCAGAACAATCTGTAATTCCACAGCCAGGTTGAAGGCCAGCACCACCACCACATAAATAACAAAAGGAATCCTTTCATCAATTTCCGGCGGCACATCTGTAATGGCAACAATGAAGCGCAACACTCCAAAAGCAATGATGCTGGTAATTACAAACCGAATAATTATACTAAGCGGTTCGTAACCCGGTAAACGGAGAAACAGATCGTCCTTCTTTTTGCTATGTAACTGTAAACACTTCATTTAATCCACCTCTGCATTTATTCGGCAGTTTCAGGAATGTACAAGTTCCCGGTTACACTTTGCCAGCGTATTTTCAGTACCTCGAAATTAGCCACAGCCTGCGTTAACCGTGCTTTCGATGCCTGCCACTCAGCCTGCGAATTCAACATGTCGGTAGTTGTATTTAATCCCACTTCGAAACTTGCGCGGGTCTCTTCCAGACTTTCTTCAGCTTCCTCAACACTCTTTTTGGCAAGCGACACTCTTTCGTATGCTTCTTCAACCTGAACTTTAACCTGCATTACCTCAAGATTAATCAAATCATTTGTATGTTGCAAATCTGTTTCAGCCTGCTGAACTTTAAGCTGGGCAGCCTGCATTTTCTTTTTGCCCTGCCCCCACTGGAAAATCGGGATGGAAACCTGCGCCGCCAACATGGGTTGAAAATTGATATCTTCATATACATCTCTCACCCAATAGCTGGTATATTGTGCACTAACACCAACCTGGGGCAGATAATCGGCCCTGGTGATTTTTGCATCAAGTTCACTCAGTTCTTTTTGCTTTTCCAGAATTTTCAATTCATTACGTTTGTTAATTGCTTCAAACAATCCGTTTTCAAGATCGAACAACTCTACGCTTGCCACTTCCTTGTATTCAATCTGAATTTCGGTTTCGAGCGCTTGTCCCAGAATCTGATTCAGGTACATTTTTGCCACCCTCAGTCCGTTTCGGGCAGTCATCAGGTTTAATTCAGCCTGGTTTTTCTGAACAGTTACACGTAATTTCTCACTTGCAGGTTGCAAACCCACTTCGTACATGGCGTTCATCTGGTCTTCCAGTTCAGCCAGCATTTTAATGTAATCTTCGGCAATTTTAATATTTTCCTGAACCGATGCTACCTGCCAGAATGCCTTATCGGTCTGTTCAATCACATCCGAATATTTCATATTCAGCGCCAGATCGGCTATGGCAACGCCGGCATCGGCCTGTTGATTCGAGTAGCGAATTTTTCCACCAACGTAAACTGGCTGGTTTACTTCGAATCCTCCGGTTAAAAGCGTAAGGCTTTTCAGGTCGATTGTTGTTCCGGGTTTCCAAACATCGCTGGTTCCCGAAAAGTTGCCATTCATAGCATCTTCCTCGCTATTTGCAGTCGGAAGAAAATATCCCGGCATACTGATCGGATCCATATTGGGGCGGTGCATCAACGACGATGTAAATCCTACAGAAGGCAGGTAAGCCGTTCTGGCTACCTTCTGGTTTATCTGCGCTTCTTTATTCTGTAATGCTGCATTTTTCAATTCCTTGTTGAATTCAACCGCCTGTTGCCTGCATTCTTCCAGTGTCATCACTTTTTGAGCAGATGCAGTATTAAAACCTGCAACAACTGCCAGCAACATCAGCGAGCCCATCATAAATTTTATTGTTTTCTTCATTATTCTCTTCTTAAATTTTCATTCATCCACTCTTCTAAGTGCGACCCTATTTCATTGCCATTTTTAGTTCACTCCCATCAATCCTGTACAAAACCGTGTACAACACCGGCACTACAATCAATGTAATCAGCGATCCTACTGCCAAACCAAACATGATCACGATTGCTGTTGAATTAAACATCGAATCGGTGATCAGTGGCGCCATCCCCAGAATAGTTGTCAACGATGCCATCATTACCGGACGCAAGCGCGATAAAGCCGCATCGATGGTAGCAGTCAGGCGGTCTTTGCCTTCGTAGATATTATGGTTGATTTCATCGAGCAACACCACCGCATTTTTAATCATCATTCCAATCAATCCAAGGGCGCCAATAATTCCGGCGAAGGTCAGGAAGATGCCGGTACTTACCAGCCCAAGCACAATTCCGATAAATGCGAAAGGCACTACAAGGAAGATAATGAGCGGTTGTTTCAGGTTGTTAAACAGACCGATAATTATGATGGCCATTAAACCAATTGCCAGCGGAAGAAACATAAACAGTCCGCTGTTCGCTTCACTCGAACGTGCGGTTGCTCCCTCCCAGTTCAATTTATATCCATCGGGCAAATCAATAGCTTTAACCTTATCCTGAAACATGGCCTGCACCTCGGCAGCTGTAAATCCTTCTGCTGCATCGCACTGTGCTTTTATCGAACGCTCATTGTCCAGACGGTTGATCAATTCATAATCCCAGGTCACTTTTAAGGTGTCTGCAATCTGCGAGAGCGGAACACTGGCCTGGCTGCGTTGTCCCCAAACCGGAATGTTCATCAGTTGCTCTACATTTTCTCCTACATTATTGTCGGTACGTAGTACGATCGGCAACATACGGTCGCCTTCGTAAATGGCTCCGATCGGCATTCCGTTGGTGGCAACCAAAATCGAATTCCCCACGTCCGAGCGGGTCAATCCAAGCGGTTGTGCCCGTTCTACCGAATATTCGGGAACGATCTTTTTCGTTTGATTTTTCCAGTTGTCGGTAACATTTATTGCTGCCGGTTCCTCTAAAAAAATCTGTTTTGCCTTGTTGGCCAAATCCTTCAGTACTGCCGGATCGGGTCCGGTAAACTGTGCCTCAATATCGGCATCGGAAAAGGCCGCGCCATATTCCATTACCCGGAAGAAAGCATCGGGATAATTCTGATTCAGGTACTCCTCAATTTTAGGGATAATTTCAGGCACCCTATCTGTATTGTCGGTTTCGATAATGAGATCGCCGTAATTAAAACCTCCGGTTTGCATGTGACGCATCAGGAGGTAGCGTGCCGGTGGACGGCCAGCCGAAGCTGTAACCGAATGCACACCATCCATCGCCAGAATATCTTTTTGAATTTGCTGAAGGTCGTTTTCCACTGCTTCAATATCGGCGCCCTGTGGCAGCGTGTATTCAATAAAGAACTGATCGTAAGCCATTTTCGACATAAAATCGACTTTTACAAAACGGAACGACCAGAAAGCAAAGATCAGAACAGCAAATGAACCAATGGTAAACAGGAATTTATTTCGAATTGCCCACTGCAGCGATCCCCTGAAAATGCGGTAAAACATCGAATCATAGTGTTCGGCATGTTCACCTTTCGGACGTGTTTTACGGTAGAAATATTTCGCATTAAAAGGCGTCTGGATCATAGCAAATACCCAACTCAGCGACAACGAAATGATCAATACGGTGAATAGCGACGAAAGAAATTCGCCGGCAGCATTTGGCGACATGCGCAAAGGCAGGAAAGCCAGGATGGCAACAGCGGTTGCACCAAGCAGTGGCAGTGCCGTTTTCTTCGCGGTATTTACAAAAGCTTTACTGCGGTCCATGCCGGCTTTTAAGTCGACCAAAATACCGTCGGCGACAACAATGGCGTTATCCACCAACATACCCATGGCCAAAATAATGGCTGCCAAAGAAACACGGTGCAACGGCAGTCCGATAGCCAGCATCACAATCAGGGTTCCCATAATGGTGAACACCAGTCCGCTTGAAATAAGCAACCCCGAACGTAAGCCCATGGCAAACATCAGTACAACGATCACAATCCCAACCGACATGGCCAGGTTCAGCATAAAATCTTTTACGGCTGCATCCACCCGGTCGGGCTGATAATACACCTGGTTGACCTCGATTCCGGCCGGCAATTCCTTTTGCAGCTGAGCCAGTTTCTCGTCGAGTTTTTCACCCAGTTTTACCACATTGATCCCGCTTTCGTTCGACAAACCAAGCGTTAAACCTGCGTGATTGTTATAATACAATGCCGATCGCTTCGGTTCGAGGTACGATTTTTCTACGGTGGCAATGTCTCCCAAACGGAAATTTCCTCCACCGGGAACCTGGATCAGCAGGTTTTCAATCTCATCAATTGTCGTGATTTTCTGCCCCACTCCCACACGAATCGATTCTTTGCCGGCTACAACCGATCCCGGGTTGATGATCGCGGTTTCGTTTTGAATGGCCGCAGCAATATACATGGGATTAACACTCAATCCGGCCAGTTTTTCAGAAGAAAAAACCACATCGATGGTTTGTGTTTGTTCCCCGAATATCTGCGACCGGCGAACACCGTCAACAGCCAGTAACTCACGCTCGATGTACTCGGTATATTTCACCAGTTCTTCGTGCGTATAACCGTCGGCCGTAATAGCGTATAAAATTCCGTACACATCGGCAAAGTCGTCGTTAACGATTGGCTCCATAGCACCCGAAGGCAAACTTCCTTTTACATCGTTCACTTTCCGGCGAAGGTGGTCCCACAACTGTGGCAAGTCGGGTGTTTTTACATTCGACTTTATATTTACCGTGATGATGGACAGCCCCGGTTCTGACACAGAAGTAATATCGTCGATGTTCTCCAGTTTCTGAATCGCTTTTTCGAGCATGTCGGTAACTTCCAGTTCCACTTCATGCGCCGTTGCCCCCGGGTAAACCGTAATTACCGTTGCCGCTTTGATCGGGATCTCGGCATCTTCGAGCTTTCCGATATTATTGTAAGCGATGATCCCTCCAAACAATACCGCGAACAGTATTGTCGAAATCATGGCTTTTTGATTCAATAGTTTCTCCAACATTACAGCAGCCCTCCGATATTAGTTACCGAAGGATTTTCAAGTGGCTTTACTTTTTGGCCCTCAACCAGGTAATGCACACCTGCTGTAACCACTTGCTCGCCGTTTTGTACCCCGGAAACCAGGTTCACACGTCCTTTTGTTCCGTCGAGCGAAATCCTTACTTCACGTTTTTCGACTTTGCTTGTCGAAGGATTGAAGATCCAGACATAAGTGGTTGTTTTTTCGTGGAAAATGGCTGACTGCGACACCGACAAATGATTGGCTTCAGCCTTGCAGTAAACGGTTACTTCTGCGGTCATACCCGGAGCAACATTCATGTGGTTCTGGTTTTCGAACGAAAATTTAACTTCGTACAAACCATCCTTTTTTGCTTTCTCGCCAACACTAAACACGTCAACCGGCATTTTGGTAATTCCGGCGTTGGCCACATTTACAAAACTCTCCTGGTCGTTCTTTACCTTGTTCAGCTGACTTTCAGAAACCGAAGCAACTACCTCGAGGTGCGAATTATCGATGATCGAAACGATCGGCATTCCGGCACCTACAGTTTGGAAATTTTCGGCAAACTTCTCATAAATGTAGCCCGAAAATGGCGCTTTCAACTCGGTATCATGCAATTGGTTCTGCGCATTTTCGTAAGCTGTTTTGGCCATCAGGTAACCCGATTTTATCTTTTCGAAGGTGTTCTCCGGAATTTTGTTTTGATCGATCAACTGCTTGTAACGGTTGTATTCTCCTTCCACCTGCTCGAATTGTGCTTTGGTGGTTGCCAGCTGAAGTTCGTAATCGCGTTTGTCGATCTCGGCAATAACCTGCCCCGCGCGAACATAATCGCCGGGTTTTACATTCAGTTTTTTCAAAGGACCGCCAACACGGAAAGAAAGTGAAGTAAGGCTTTTTTCCTTCACCTTTCCGTTCAGCGTCATGGAGTTCTGAACTACTCCATCGTTAATTGTCTCTACTTTTACGTACTTAATTGTTTCGGCCAGAGGCGCTTCTCCGGTTGAACTTTTGCAACCCGACAGGGCAAAAATTGCAGCTGATACTACCAGTAAAATGTTTCTAAATTGCATCGTATGATATTTTTGATTGTTTCTGCTTTTTCAAATTGCAACCAAAAATATCCGGACGTCGGGGACCTTATTAACAAAAATTGCGTGAAGTGACAGAATTGATGTGTGAAATGCAGCTCAGTCGGCACTCGCAGAAAAGTTGAAGGACGGAAGGATTGAGGGATTGAAGCCTTGATTAACTGTAGGATCAATTCGTACCTAACAAATCTGTAATCGCAAATCGTTAATCATCATTCGTCAATCAAAAACACAATCCGCGGCGCAAAAGGGATTATTTTTAAATCATATAATACGAAGCGCTGCTCTATTAACTCATCTTTTGTCATCCCGAGGCGTCGGCTGACGGAGAGGGATCTCAACTTGAAGGATTGAGGGATTGAAGGACTGATTCATACCTATTAACCGGGTGATCTAAAGTCAATCGGTGAAGCACTTGTAGCTTGAAGCTTGCAGCTTGAAGCTTTTGGTAAACTTCTCATAAATATATCCCGAGAATGGCGCATTTAATTCGGGACCTCATCCGACAAAGTCACAGGCATGGCTGAATGAACGTTCGTCTCATAGCGAAAGGTTTTATCGGGTAGCCATTCCCATAATTCTCCGAGGTCGCTTTTAATTCTTTCGGTCATGAACCGGGGAATTTCAGTGGAATCCTTTCGTACAAAGGCTTGGAATTCGTTATCATTTTTCAAGCGTTCAAGTAAGGACTCTAAAAATTTGATCTTCCCGCGCCCGCCAAGAGAAAGAGAAAGCAAAAGGATTAACCATTTCGAATTGGGTTCATCATTATTTTTAAACCTTTTATGAATTGTAGACGGTGAAAAACAGTGTCTCAACAAATTGATATACTGACGATAAAACTCTTCCCACGAATAATTCTTTGGTACGATATTCAACGTATGAACCGACATCATGTAATGAAAGGGAAAGGGAATGATCCTGTCCTCGTTCTCATACTTCACATTTTCAACGGCAGCCTTTCCGTAAACCGAAAGCAGCGCAAAAGACGGATAAGCCACCGGAGCCAGATCGACAAATCTCCGGGTTAAATCAAATGGTTCATCCCCCGATTCAGAATCAAGTCCGAGCAAAAAATTAGTTTGAACATGCGGGATATATTTCTGGATCATATTTACGTGTTCTGCAACTTGTTTTACTTTTTCATACCCGGTATTATTACCCGTTTTCGATTTATTTCCATAACCATACCAGGACTCAATTCCCGGCATTACCATTTTAAAACTGTTCTGTTGTAACCTTCGTGCATTTTGCTCCGACAGTGTCGACAGATTACATTCAGCCACGAAATCGATACTCCCCGGAGGTATGGCAGATTCAATACTTTCCATAATGGTATCGAACTTTACTCCAAAATTAGGATCGTACCAACTCACCTTCGGACGTTTAATTTTTGTGGTTAAAAAGCGAAGATCATCCTTTAGTACATCTAAATCGAGCAACTGGTATGGGATTTTTGAATCGATGCAAAAGTCGCAACCATATGGGCAACCCAAACTTGCAATCATTTGCACAAATTTGATAATGTGCTGCTTCTTATGAGCGGTTTCAATAAAGTTCCACCTGTCCCTGGCTCCCGGTAAAGATTTGGGCTGGGCTTTTGCATTCAGGTAAATTCCCCCCTGTTTTTGAGGTTCGAGACTATGCAAGAGGTCTTTTAACAACTCCTCATCAACCAAACCTAAAACATAGTCGAAATACTTACAGGCATCCTCAGGATAACAGCGGGCATGCGGTCCTCCAAGCACAGTTATCTTGCCTTTACTTCTAAAATAATTACTCAGCGCATACGCATATTGTGCTGTAAACGTAAACGAACTTATAAACACAACATCGCTGTTTTCATCCCAAAGTGTTTTAATTTCCTGCATCCCGGTATAAAAAGCGTAGTGTACCTCGTGACCGAGTTGACGACACCAAACTCCAATAATCTGGGGCATGATACTGATATAGTTGGGAAACATAATTTTCCGATACAGCGAACGCGAGCTACTGTTATGAATAAGATCAATTATACTGATACTTAATTTTTTCATGTTGAAGTTTATTCGTTCCCTAATGATTATTTATAGCAAGAATGGTTCCTGAGAAATTGACAATAATAATGACCTTGATACTATCATTACTACAATTTTTATGTTTTGAATAATGATTTCCAGAACACACGCTCATCCCGCCCGTATTGCGTATCCTAAAGGTGTTTTATGTTATTTAAATTGAAAAGCACTCGTTAAATTACAAATAAAACACAAGAATCGCAATTCTCTGAAATTCAATAAAAAGCGAAGGCTATCATCGCAGTCCGTCGGCTGATGCAAAGGAAGATGAGATTGAAGGATTGATTCGTACTTAATAAATCTGCAATCGCTAATCGTTAATCATCATTCGTAAATCAAGAACACAATCCGCGGCGCTAAAAGGATTATTTTGAATTCATGAAACACGAAGCGCCGATTTATAGACTGAGGGATTGAAGGACTGAAGGATTGAATCGCTCTTAAAAATCTGCAATCACTAATCGCTAATCGACATTCGATATTCTTTACCATTCACCGGGTGAACTTTAGTCAACCGGTGAAACGCTAGCGGCTTGCAGCTTGTGGTTTGCAGCTAGTAGACAAAACTACTGCCGCCCAAAAACTCACGAAGCAAAGAAGTTGGCGGAATTTCCTCGTCGCTGATCTGTTTGAAATACGAAAGAAATTCGAGCAGGCGGGTGGCCTCCGAATATTCGTCCTGGTTTTCGAGTACAGATTTTAGCAAAGGTTCCGCATACTTTTTTAGCACAGCCAGTTCGTACAATGTGGCCGAGTTAAACATTACATCGGCATTTTCCTGGTACGGGAAAATATTGCGTTCCTCGCCTTTTCGTACTGAAGGCCAGCGTTTAATGGTATCGGCAGCATGGTAGCCGCGGTATTGGGCATCGCGGATGGTGCGCCGCAGCAGGCGGTTATCAGCCGTGGAAATGTGCGTGTGCTCATCCATCGAGATCTGTGTAAGAGCCGAAATAAATATCTTGAAAGTGTTACGTTCCTCAATTTGTGTGAGCAGGCCGGGATTCATGCCGTGAATTCCTTCAACTATCAGAATATCGCCGGGAGTGAGCTGCAGTGTGTCGCCATTCTGTGCACGTTTTCCCAGGTGAAAATCGAAGCGGGGCAACCTCACCTTCTGTCCGTCGAACAACTCGATCATCTGCTGGTTAAAAAACTTTATGTCGATGGCTTCCAGGGCTTCGAAATCGTATTCGCCGTGCTCGTCTTTGGGTGTTTGTTCGCGGTCGACAAAATAATCGTCGAGTGAAACATGGTGAGGGCGCAAGCCATTTACTGCCAGTTGAACCCCCAAACGTTTGCTAAAAGTGGTTTTTCCCGACGCCGACGGTCCGGCAATCAGCACCACTTTTGCGTCGCCGTTTCGTTGCGAGATCATGTTCGCGATTTCGGCAATTTTCTTTTCGTGCAGGGCTTCCGAAATTTTTATCACATCGCCTCCCCTTCCATTTAGGGTACGCTCGTTTAAACTACCTACCGTTGAAACATCAATAATTCCGGCCCAGTCTTTTTGTTCCTGGAAAATCTCGAACAGTTTATCGTGGTAACTCACTTTGCGCAATTTCAAAAAGTTCTTCCGGCGCGGGACGATAAGCAACAGACCATCGTAATAAGGGATCAGCCCAAAATTCCGGATGTAAGCGGTTGAAGGGAGTAAATGTCCATAGAGGTAATCGGCAAGCTCGTTCAAAAAATACAGATGCGTGTACAATTGTCCCTGTTGCCCGATCAACTGCGCCTTTTCTTCGAGGCCCTGTTTCATTAACAGATCCACGGCTTCGGTCGTCAGCAAATCCTTTTTTACAAAGGGAAGATCGGCATCGATAAGTGCCTGCATTTCCTGTTTTATCGAAAACACATCCGATTCGCTGATCTCGCGCTCCAGTCCACGAAGTTCGCAGAAGTAGCCATTCGAGATACCGTTTTGCACCCTGAAATCGACATGAGGGAAAACTTCCTTAACGGCTGCATACAAAATAAATATCAGGCTGCGTGTGTACAGCCGCATGCCATCGGGATGCGATACATCGATAAACTCGATCTGCTTGGGTTTTACCACGCAAAACGAAAGTTCGCGGGCCTGGTTGTTAACAATGGCACCGCACACACAATGATCGTCTTTAATATTCAGATCGTTACTGATTTCGAGCAGCGAAGTGCCCATGGGATAACTGTGGTACGAACCGGTATTCTTGCAAAAAATTTCTACTTCTTTCATCGCTGTCTGTTTTCAAAAGTAAATGTAGGTAAAAGTTGGCAAGTTGCAAGAAGGAGAAGAAGGCGGAGGAAGAGAGACTGATGGATTAAAGGATTGAGGGATTGAAGGACTGAGGGATTGAGGTTTCAAATGCTTTAATGAGAAAATACGAAAATGCTTGCATAGATTTGCCGACGGCAATAGTGCCAATTAAAGAGAGGGATTGAAAACAATAAACTTCAGACTTTCGGTGTGGGAAAAGCCCGGTTTGAAGTACCGATACAGTACAAAGTATACATTTCAATAGCCGATTAATGTTAAACAATGTTTTTTCATGGCAACTTACAAATTTAAACCAGGGATCGGATCTCGCTGAAGGATGTCATCTTTTCAAAAGATGACATCCCTTACACAGCAACAGTAAGTCCGGGGATCAAGCAAGGCTCAGATAAAGAAACAGCTGATAATGAATAACTGAGCTTACTTCATTAGCTTTTTTTAATGTTTTTTAATTAACATATTCAAAGTTTTATGTTTAATTTTATTCCATAACCAAAAGAAATCAAAACCAAAAACACCGCTTAAGTTGAATTAAAAATGAACACAGGGGGGTAGTGTGAAATCCCGTCTTCTTACAGCAACAGTATAATCTATAAATGAGAACCATACGACTAATACTTACCTTTTATAAATCCTTCGCACTTTCAAGTTTCTTGATAACGTTTATTTGCCTGGGTATTTTATATGGTTTCGGTGCAAAAGGAATTTACCTCATTCAGGTTTTGTTTTGGTTCAAAATTATTACGCTTGGCCTCACCTTGTATTCCATTAATGAGTACAAAGCCAAACAGTATTACTATTATAAAAATCTCGGAGTTTCGAAAATTGCATTGTGGGTTCCTATTCTGGTATTCGACTTTTTATTTTTTCTGACTGCACTTCTAATTTTAGCATCACATCTTCATGAAACACACCCTGGAAGTTGACAGTATAATTCTTGAATTCGATACCAAAAGAGTTCTGCAGGATGTTTATCTCAAAAATGAAACCGGGAAAGCAACCGGAATTCTGGGGCGTAATGGTTCCGGCAAAACATGCCTGATGAACATTATATATGGCGAACTTAAAACAACTAATAAATCAATTAGACTGGATGGGAATGTCATTTACGACGCTTATCGAAATCCCGGGAACATAAGATACCTGCCTCAGTTTAATTTTATGCCGGGAAACATCACAATTAAAAGAATATTTAACGATTTCAGATTGGACTTTTCCCGTTTCGCAGGATACTTTCCCGAATTTAAAAAGTATTACAGTTTTAAGATTGGTAAGCTTTCGGGAGGAGAAAGCAGGATTGTAGAGATTTACGTGATTCTCGCCTCCAAGACAAAATTTTGTATGCTTGACGAACCATTCTCACAGGTAATGCCGGTGCATGTTGAAACAATAAAAAAGTTGATCCGGCACGAGAAAACAAACAAAGGCATTATCATTACCGACCATTTGTATGAACATATTATCGACACCTGCGATGAAATTTATGTAATTTCGAATGGCATAACTTATTTAACTAAAGACAATAACGACTTAATGAAACTTGGATATTTAAATAAAAACTAGAAAACTTTTGTTATGACATGGTATAAGGCAGCGCTGCTTTAAACTAAACAAATAAATATTTTTAAGAAAGAAGAGATAGTGGAATTAATTCAAAGATTATCCAATCAATAAAGCACAGGAAAATGAAAAAACTAGCATTGATTTCAGAAAACAAGAATTATACAGCGGTAAATGTTGGCAGATTAAAAGATGTAGAAAAATATTCACTTATTCATCCAATTCTAAAAACAGAGATTATTGGGAAAGTTTTTTTAAAAGACCTTACCAAATCAACCGGAACAGAAATATCATTTACAACAATACCGCCAAAATCAGAATTAGGATATTTCCATATACATTACAACGACGAAGAAACTTATATCATACTTAAAGGTTCAGGTTATTATCAGGTAGATGATGATTGTTTTCCCATTCAGGAAGGAAGTGTAATAAGAGTTGCACCTGATGGTATCAGAAGCTTATGCAACACGTCAGAAGAAAACATGGTGTACATTTGTATACAGGCAAAAGAAAACTCATTAGAGGAATATTCAACGGAAGATGGAAAAAGAATTGCTGTTACTCCGAAATGGGAAATAAAAAAATAAAAGTAACCTTTTACATTTTCTAAATAGTATTGCGATGTCTGATGCAGTTAGTAGCCCCGCATTCCCGCATGATTAGCTTCGTTCTGTATACGGACATCAATCGCAATCCGCAACGACAACATACCATTCACTGTTGTATTTTTGTTATTTCATTTGACAATACAAACGAGTGTGCTACCTCCTGCCAATCTAATTGTGCTGAGTACAAAAAATATTCGCCTGTAAACCAGCACATATAAACATAATTTTACAAGTTAAAATTATCGGAACGATTTTTGGTTGTATGTTTTTAGTTAATGGTTAAACATAAAAACAGAAATTTCCATTAACGGGAATTAACTAAAAAACCAGCCAATATGAAAACACTAACAACAATTCTAGGACTTATTATTTGCCAATTGACTTTTGGCCAGATTCCTTCACTCAGCATTCAAAATGCAGAAAAAAAACAAGACCTTGAGATATCCCAACTTAAGGTAAATGTAGATGTTGTTGGAAATATTTCAACAACAACTTTCGACATTATCTTTTATAATCCGTTTAATCGGAACCTGGAAGGTGAGTTATCGTTGCCACTTGCCGATGGTCAGGAAATCTGCAGGTATGCCTTGGAGGTTAATGGTAAATTAAGAGAAGGTGCTATCGTGGAAAAAATAAAAGCACGGCAAACTTTTGAAGCTGTCATCAGACAAAATATTGATCCCGGAATTGCGAATATCACCAAAGGAAATTTCTTTAAAACACGAATTTTTCCAATTCCGGGAAATGGGACAAAAAGAGTTGTTTTGGCAATATCTGAAACACTTCGCGGAGATGATGATAATTTGTATTATTCGCTGCCATTGAAGACATCCAAAAACATCGGTGAATTTAAGCTCGATGTAAAAGTGGTTAAGAGTCAATCTGAAGACAAGCACATTTCAACCAACTTTGAAAACATTAAATTTGACAATACGGATGACGCCTATTGTTTAAACCTCGTAAGACAAAACTTCTCATCCAATTCTCCATTGAAGTTTACAATTCCAAGATTTTCCAAATCGAATCATCAACTGTTTACTTGTGAGGTGGACGGTCAAACATATTTCTACCTGATCATAAAAACGCCAGAACTAAGCTCTGCTGAAAAAGAAGTGCCCGGGAAAATCACAATATACTGGGACAATTCATTCTCTGCATTCAATCGGGATATAGACAAAGAATTGGTTTTACTGAAAAATTACCTGCTTGCACTAAAAGGTAATAAAGAGGTTACCCTTATTACTTTTAATCAAAGGTTAGGCTCTCCTAAAATTTTTAGTATTAAACAAGATCCTGGCGAACTGATTAATTATATCAAACAGCTAAAAAACGATGGAGCTACTTGCTTAGACAAAATTAAACCGGACAAAAATTGCGACGAAATCCTCCTGTTTTCAGATGCAATAAATACAATTGGGGAAGATCAATTTGAAACTTCTGCTATTCCGGTTTATTCCATCTCGTCAAGTATAGGAAGCAATTATTCATTTTTAAAAAGAGTTGCAAGCGTGACTGATGGAGAATTCATTGATTTAAACTTTACATCAGTGGATGAAGCATTGCAAATGATGTTGCATACCGAAGAGAAATTTTTGTCGTGTAATTACAACAATTCTAAACTGAAAGAAGTCTTTCCCAATACTCCTACCCGCATAAACGGATACTTCGAGCTTGCAGGCATTTTAACCGGAGAGAAGGCAGTATTGGATGTTAATTATGGAAATAGCGGAACAATTACAAAAACTCAGACTTTTGAAATAAGCAAAATTTCAAACACTGCTATTTCCAGAATTTGGGCCGGGAAGAAGATAGCAGCCCTGGAAATGAATTACAAAAGAAACGAAAAAGAAATATTACAGCTTGGCAGTAAATTCAATATCGTCACCCCAAATACAGCCTTTATTGTTCTCGACCGGGTAGAAGACTATGTTCAATACAATATTAGTCCGCCTGAAGAATTAAAGGACGAATACAACAAAGTATTGGCAACTTTTGTGAAAGAAAAAGAGGTATCTCCTAAAGTAATTCATAAAAGAAATTTGGAGCGAATCGAAAGACTTCAGTCCTGGTATGTAAATCCAATACCAACCTCAACCAAAAACAACACACAATCAGGCGAAAATGCCGATGTACTGTTCTCCATTTCTGAAGCAGATGAAGTTATACCAATTACAAGGGAGGAAGGATCAAATCCACCTCCTCCTCCACCACCTCCGGTCAGAGATGTAGATGCATTAATGATGATTAATGATGATCTTGAATTGGCAGAAGAATCGGAAGTTGATGACTCACCTGCATTAAAAACAATTTCTAAACCTGAAATAAAGGTTCAGGCTTGGTTGCCCGATGCACCGTACATGAACGTATTGCGTGATGCTTCTGACACTGCTATTGATTCGCTCTATTATGTTTTTAAAGAGGAAAACAGAAACCGTCCGTCATTCTACATACAAGTTGCTGACTTTCTGTTTGAAAAGAAAATGAATGATAAGGCAGTTCGGATTCTATCAAATACCCTAGAACTGGATCTCGAGAATCCTGAGCTGTTAAAAGTGGTGGCAAAACGCCTGATGCACGAAGGAGAATATTCAACTGCAATTGAAATTTACGAAGAAATAAAAAGGCTTCGTCCTGAGGAACCTCAATCGTTTCGGGATTTAGCTTTGGCCTTTGCCGCAAACAAGCAATTCCAAAAGGCTTTGGATACATATTTATACATTTTAGATAGTGATTGGAATCGTTTTGAAGAAATAAAAGATGTTGTTCTTAACGAATTCAATAATCTGATTCTGTTGCACAAAACTGATCTGGACATTAAATCTGTTAATCCTGAGTATATTGTTCCAATGCCTCTGGATATCAGAATAACAATAGATTGGAGTAGCAACGAAAATGATATCGATTTATGGGTTATTGATCCGAATGGGGAGAAATGCTATTACGAGCATACCCAAACCAAAATCGGAGGAAAAATAAGCTCAGATTTCACACGAGGATACGGTCCGGAAGAATATTCGTTGAAAGAGGCAAAACGTGGCACTTATACAGTGTATGTGAACTATTTCAGTGAGGCAAGACAAACAATTACCGGCCCCGTTACTATTTATGCTACTTTATTTACCAACTATGGAACAGAGCAGCAAGAAGCCAAACACATTACAGTGCAACTCGCAGACAATAAAGAAACCAGACAAATAGGTCAGTTGGAATTTGAAAATTAACCCAAACTCATAAATATCGTTACTATTAAAATGACAAAAGAACATTAGAATAGGCTACCAGTAATTATGCTATAATAAAACCATAATATCGAAATACAGTCCAGGTGCACTTAAAGCGACCGGGCTAAAAAACTTGAATATAAAAGTGGACGGAAAAGCAGATGATAGTATCTTGCAAAACATTTTATTTATTGCAGATCAATGAATGTTATGAAATTCGTTTTTAAAATATCCCTCTTATCATTTGTACTTTTTCTGCTTTCGTGCACTACGAGCACGGATAAAAAAATGCCAAATGTGATACTGATCATGGCCGATGACATGGGCTACGAATGTGTGGGAGCTTACGGTTCCGCCTCGTATCAAACACCACGCATCGATCAGCTGGCATCGGAAGGCATACGTTTCGAGAACTGTGTTTCTCAGCCTTTGTGCACGCCTTCGCGGGTGAAAATAATGACCGGGAAATACAACTACCGTAACTATGATTATTTCGGCCATCTAAACCTTTCGGAATATACCTTCGGAAATGTGATGCAAGATGCAGGCTACGCCACCTGTATTGCCGGCAAATGGCAACTGAACGGGCTGTCGTATAAAGATCAGATTGCGGATTGGAACGACAACACCCGCCCCAATAAATTCGGATTTGATGAATATTGCCTGTGGCAACTTACCAAAGACAGAAGCGAAGGCGAACGTTATGCCGATCCGATGATCGAACAGAACGGGATGGCGCTGGAAAGAAATGCCGACATCTATGGCCCGAATATTTTTGCGGACTACATACTGGATTTTATCGAACGTAAAAAAGATCAGCCCTTCTTTGTTTACTATCCTATGGTACTGGTGCACGATCCTTTTGTTCCAACACCCGATTCAAAAGACTGGGTTGTTAAAGAAAACCGCTATAAAAACGATACCGCCTATTTTAAGGACATGGTGGCTTACACCGATAAAATTGTCGGTAAAATCATGGATAAATTAAAAGAACTGAACCTGGATGAAAACACGTTGGTAATTTTCACCGGCGATAACGGCACGCATCCAACTATCACTTCCAAAATGCGTGCGGGTACGCCTATTCAGGGAGCCAAAGGAAATACCATCGATGCCGGCACGCACGTACCTTTAATTGTTTCGTGGCCCGGGCAAATAAAGGAAAGCAGTGTTTACGAAGATCTTATTGAGTTTAGCGACTTCTTCCCGACACTCGCCGAACTGGCAGGCATTGAAGGCAAGGAAAACGACGGAAAGAGTTTTTATCCCTTGCTGGTTGGTGGCGAATACAAGCCCCGGGAAACTGCCTTTGTTCATTACGATCCTCGATGGGGAAAAAATGTAAATCAATACCGGAATCAATTTGTTCGAACGCTGGATTACAAATTGTACCAGAACAGTACATTTTTCAAGCTAACGAATGATAAACTGGAGAAATATCCCTTAACTTCAGATTCACTAAAACCTGAAGAACTGACTATAAAAGCGGCTTTGGAAAACGAGCTTAAGAAGCATCCAAAGTGGAACTAATGACGCAGATGCCGATATTCGACTACTACATTACAACACAGTTCAATTTCTAATTTTATAATCCCAACTCTGCTTTCAGAAATTTTGCGGTGTACGACTTTTTATTCAGCGCCACCTCTTCAGGAGTACCGCTGCAAAGAATTTTGCCGCCATGCTTTCCGCCTTCGGGGCCCAAATCGATGATGTGGTCGGCTACTTTAATCACATCCAGATTATGCTCGATCACAATTACGGTATTCCCTTTGTCAACGAGTTTATTGAGGACTTCGAGCAACACACGAATGTCTTCGAAATGCAGACCGGTAGTCGGTTCATCGAGAATGTAAAGTGTTTGGCCGGTATCGCGTTTGGCCAGCTCTGAGGCCAATTTTACGCGTTGTGCCTCTCCTCCCGACAGTGTTGTGGCTGACTGACCCAGCGTTATATAACCCAGTCCCACGTCTTTAAGCGTCTCGAGTTTAACGGCAATCGACGGGATATTTTCAAAAAATTCCACGCCCTGGTTGATGGTCATATCCAGCACATCGCTGATCGATTTTCCTTTGTAACGCACCTCCAGCGTTTCGCGGTTGTAGCGTTTCCCGTCGCATTTGTCGCAATGCACATACACATCGGGCAGAAAATTCATTTCAATGAGTTTGAGTCCCCCACCCTGGCATTCTTCGCAACGGCCACCTTTTACGTTAAACGAAAAACGACCGGGTTTGTAGCCCCGTATTTTTGCCTCAGGCAATTGCGAGAACAGGTTTCGGATATCGGAAAAAACATTGGTATACGTCACCGGATTTGAACGCGGTGTGCGGCCGATCGGCGACTGATCAACACGGATCACTTTATCAACAAGTTTCAATCCTTCCACCTTTTTGTAAGGCAGCGGATCCTTCACCGATTTGTAAAAATACTGGCTTAAAATGGGTTGCAGCGTTTCGTTTATCAGGGTTGATTTTCCACTTCCCGAAACACCCGTCACGCAAATAAACTTGCCTAAGGGAATTTCGATGGTCACATTCTGCAGGTTATTACCCGAGCAGCCACTAATTTTTAGAATGTCTGATTTTCCGTTTCGGCGTACCTTCGGAATTTCAATCGTTTTGCGTTCGTTCAGGTAGTCGGAAGTGAGTGTTTTGGCTTTAAGTACATCTTCCGGCTTGCCTTCAAAAACCACCTCTCCTCCATGACGGCCGGCGTGTGGCCCCATGTCGATCAGGTGATCGGCGTGCAGCATGGTATCTTTATCGTGTTCCACCACAACCACCGAGTTCCCTGAATCGCGAAGCTGCTCGAGCGCCTGAATCAGTTTCAGGTTATCGCGGTGATGAAGGCCAATACTTGGCTCGTCAAGAATATACAGCACATTCACCAGCTGCGAACCGATTTGAGTAGCCAGCCTGATACGCTGCGACTCCCCACCCGAAAGACTTTGAGCCGTTCGGTCGAGTGCGAGGTAATTCAGTCCAACACCCAGCATAAAACCCAGGCGGTCGCGAATTTCTTTGATCACTTCGGCACCAATAATGCGCTGACGTTCGGTGATCCGTTCTTCCAGACCATCGAGCCAGACACCCAGCTCATCGAGATCGAGTTTCGAGAGTTCGGAGATGTTTTTATCGTCGATTTTAAAATGCAGCGATTCCTTTTTCAGACGCATGCCGTGGCACTCGGGACACTCAATTTTCTTTACAAACTGGTTGGCCCACTTTTGTGCCTTTTTCGACGTACTTTCTTCACGCTGATTATCGATGTATTTGATAACACCATCGTAGCTCATCATGTAATTCATGCTGCTGCCCAGCGGTGTATTTTTTAGCTGTATGCGTTCGTTACTTCCAAACAGCACCGCGTCGATTCCTTCTTCAGAAATTTCTTTAACTGGCGTTTTCAAATCGAAATCGTATTTCTCGCCCAGTGCTTCGATCTGCCAGAAAATAAGCGAATTTTTAAAAGGTCCGAGCGGAGCGATCGCCCCTTTGCCAATGCTCAGGTTTCTATCGGGGATCACCTTGTCCATGTCAATCTCGGTGATGCGCCCCAACCCGTTGCATTTCGGGCAGGCTCCTTGTGGCGAGTTAAACGAAAAATTATGTGGTGCCGGTTCATTGTAGGAGATCCCGGTGGTAGGGCACATCAACAAACGGCTGTAATACTTGGCTATCTGAGTGTCGTGATCGAGGATCATCAATATCCCGTGGCCGTGTTTCAGTGCCGTTTGCACACTTTCTTTCAAACGCTTTGTATCGGCTTCATCCACAATCAGCTTATCGATCAGGATTTCGATAAAGTGGTTTTTATAACGATCGACCTTAAAATTATGCCTCAGTTCGGTGAGTTCGCCATCAACACGGGCAGTCAGAAATCCTTTCCTTAAAATCGACTCGAACAACTCGCGGTAATGTCCTTTCCGGCCTTTTACCACCGGAGCCAGAATATTGATGCGTTTTCCTGCGAAATCAGACTTTATGAGTTGGATGATCTTTTCCTCGGTGTACTTCACCATTTTTTCGCCCGTATTGTACGAATAAGCTTCGCCGGCGCGAGCATACAGCAAACGCAGAAAATCGTAGATCTCGGTTACCGTTCCAACAGTCGATCTTGGATTGCGGGTGGTCACTTTTTGCTCGATCGAGATTACTGGGCTTAATCCGGTGATCTTGTCCACATCGGGGCGTTCCATGTTACCGAGGAACGAACGCGCGTACGCCGAAAACGTTTCGATGTAGCGGCGTTGTCCTTCAGCGTAAATGGTATCGAATGCCAGCGACGATTTTCCACTGCCACTCAAACCGGTAATCACGGTGAGTTTGTTTCGCGGAATTTCCACATCGATGTTCTTCAGATTGTGAACACGTGCACCATGAACCACAATCTTTTCTTCCGATTCGAGCTCCAGTTGTTCGTCGATATCTGTTTTTGCTTTTTTAGCCATTCATCTTAGCAATACGTCATTCCGTCCTTCAATTGCAGGATAGGAACCTTTAGCAGATGCTGAATCCGCCAGTTGGCGGACAGCATGACGGGTTATAAAACTTAATTTACAATTTCGGGATTTCCACCCAGTATCTTTTTTTTCCCGAGTAAGTGAGCGTGTTTTCGCGCAACCAGGGATTAAAATCCTTAAATAGTTTGTAACTCAGTCCCTGTTCTTTTGCATAATCGGCAAAGTTGGCCACCGAGCCGGTAATTTCAACTTTTTTAGTTGGAATAACCGGGTATTTATCGGCTTCTGAAATGTAAAAATGGTATTTCTCGGGATTCTCCATAATCAGTTTCAGCGCCACGATCCGGTACACATAACGGGCTGTTTCGGTCGTGATCAACAGGTCGTAATAATCTTCCTGTTCCTGGCGGTCCATTTGCTTTTTCACACCGGTCATACCACGATTGTATGCTGCCGCAACTAGTGTCCAGCTACCAAATTTTTCGTAGGCATCTTTCAGGTAATCGCATGCCACGTATGTTGCTTTTTCGACGTGATAACGTTCATCCACTTCGCTGTTGATCTCCAAACCGTAATCTTTTCCGGTTCCTTCGAGCAACTGCCAGAAACCAACGGCACGCGCCGGAGAAACCGCACGCGGATCGAGGCCGCTTTCGGCTACTGCCAGGTATTTAAAATCATCAGGAATACCTTTTTCTTTCAGAATGGGCTCGATGATTTTAAAATAACGCGGCGCCATTTTGATGTAGCGAATGGTTTGCGAATGAAAATAGGCATTCGACAACAGTTCACGGTCGAGTGCTTCCTTCACATAGAAACGATCGAGCGGCATGGCTTCGCCGGCAAAACTTACTTTGTCGGGTAATCTAACGCTTTCGTAACGTGCTTCACCGGCTTCTTTTTTCTTTGAATCATCGGGACTTGCCGAACTCAAAACCATGACCAAAGCCACAATATTAAACAAGGTCATCACTGTCATTGCTACTCTCCATCCCTTTTTCTTACTCATCGCCATTTGATTTGATAGTCAATAATAAATATTCCTGTATCCTGAAACAGAAGGACAAAAATACAGAATTACACTAGCTTAACAATGAAACAAGCCCGACAGTTTGCCGAGCCTTAAAATATATTTATCACCAGAGATTAACTATTGTCATTGCACAGCGCTCAATGCGTTTATTAATCCGGAATGTTAGTTATTTATAAATATTTTGACGGTGACCTATCTTAATAATTTCTATTATTAATTCATCCTTTTCAATACGGTAGACTATCCTGTAATTACGAAAGCGTAATCTAAAAACATTATCGAAACCTGCCATTTTCTTTGATCTGGAAGGGACAGGATTTGCAGAAAGTGATTGAATCTGTTTCAGAATATTTCTTGCTGTTTCTTTGGGTAATTTAAGCAATTGCTTTTCTGCTGATTTTCGAAAAACTATTTTATAATTTTTCCCCATGAAGTTTTTCAAATTTTGAAATTACTTCTTCTAATGGGATCAATGGTTCGTTTACAACATTCCGAACATCATTTTCATCCTCGATAAAATCCAGATAATCCTCGATAAACTGTTTATGTTTTTCTAAATCAATTTGAACAGCTATACGCCGTCCTGCCTCATCTGTTATGTATTTAATTCCATCCATGACTTTCTTCTTGTTGCATTTCATCCAAAATTACCAAAAATGAATGAAAGTCAAAGTGTTCGCGTTACCTCTATTTATGGAAATCCGTTCATTTACTTGGTGCGAACCGCAGTTTTATACAAATGATACTATTTTCACAGCATTTCTCGTATTCAAAACATATAGTCACACCCTCACAAAAGTGAAGGCATGACGTATTTCGAACATTGTTTAATCTTCTCTGAACACCGGAATTTCACCAATTTTCTGAATGTTATTCAGGTCGGAATAATCGTACAAATAAAAACCATCGTCACCAATCATAAAAAGGTAACCGTTCACCGGAATTACATCGTAGGTATTAATGTTGGGGAAAATGGCAATCATGTGGTCGTCTATCTGGGTTTTGTCGGTAGCATCATAAACTTTAAGGCCGGCATCGCCATCACATACAAAAAGAATATCATCATCAATTCCAAGGCCGTATGGGCCATTGAGAGGGTACGAAGCAACCAGGTTATTGTCGACATAATTGTCGGCCAGTTCCAGCACATCCAGGCGATTAACCGTGCTTCCGCAGGTTGTTCCACCTCTTAAAGTAATGTAGGCATATCCATCGGCAATTACAACCGGGTCGCAACTGGTAACGTGCCAGAAATCGCTGACATAAGAAGGTACCGTTGGAACTTCGAGGCTAAAAACGATCATTCCTGATTGTGTTCCCAGAAACATATGATTATCGTACATAAACATGGTTTCCACATTCCAGCCAACGTATTGCTTTCCGATATCTTTAGGCTGCCCATCGGTTTTCACCTCGAAAATATTCAGGTTACTGTGATCAACCACATACAGGTAATCGTCGTATAATCCGAAGCGTGCCATCGAACCACCAATTCCGAAGGTTGAGCCCTGAGCTGATCCGCCACCACTGCTTAATGCTCCATCCATCATTGCAAAATCTTCGTAATAGCCCCACCTGTAAACCGGGTAGTAATGGTACTCCATTTCCTGGCGCACCCGGGTTAGCTCCCAACCAATCACCACACCTTTTTCCTCATCGATGTCGGCAACCCTATGCTCCTCATCATAAGGAGGTAAAGTATACGGAAACACATCTTCAACACGATTAAGTTCAGTTGGATTGCTGATATCGCTGATATCAATAGCTACCAAATCGATGTAACTATCGGCATAAAGTGTGTTGTTTTTGATGGCAATGTCGACGTTGCCCGGAATTTCGATAAAACCAATATTTTGCGGATCGGCAGGATTGGCATTGTTGATGATGTGCACACCCTGAAATTCTTCATTTATAAAAATCAGATCGTCTTTGAAATAAATCTTCCCGGGATTTACCAGAACGCGGGCATCGGAGTATTTCACCGAAGTTCGTAAATCTTCGTAGGAAAGATAAATCGGTTTGTTGGCTGTAAATTCTTCGGTGTATTCGTCCATGCAAGAAGTGAATCCAAATACAACCGTCAGTAAAAAGAATATATTTCGTATTGTTTTCATAGTTCAGCTTTATTTAAAAATGATACCCACTTTAACCGTTACACGGTTGTAATCAATATCCAGTTCGTAATCATCGCTTGCAGCATAATTGAGACGATGAAACTGGTAACCAACTGCGAATGTCATCCCAAAATTCTGCGAAAACATTTGCTGATAGCCAACTCCCGGGTTGATCAGAAATCCGCCTTTGGTATCAAGCGGTTCATCGCCACTTACATTTGGCCAGGGCCAGTAACTCATCCACAAGGGCACCACATCGTAATACACTGCGTTTGATTCTTCGATCGGAACCTGGTAACCAGCTTTCAGGAATACATAAGGCGATGAAAGCGAGCTCCGGAATTTATATTCGAAGTTGCCAAACACCGGCAGGTAAGATTCTTTTAAGAATTCGACACCTAAACCAAGACCGGCAGACAACCGTGGAGTAACCCGGTAATTTACCGATCCGGTAATACTGAAAGGTGCCGACTGACTGTTGTCGGCATTTCCTGCAAGCACACCCAGTTCGGTGCGATAGAACAGTTTGGAGTTGTCATTTTCGGGGACATAAGCCGGTTTACCACCTCGGTGCGAAGTGATGCTGTCAATTTCGGCCGCATCAAACATCCAGAGGCTTCCACCCGACTGAACACTGACCTTTTCAGCATCGGCAGAATAGATATATTTTCCTTTGACAACAGATCCATTCTTTAAATGAATGTACCCTTTTTCGGATTGGGCGAAGGTGGGTAAAAGAAAAACCAGCCCAAGTAATAACAGACACAATTTCTTCATTCGTTTGAATTTTAGTTTTTAGCAGCAATGCGGAAGTTTTGGACTTCCATTAACTAGTAGATGGGAAGTGGTGAAATGAGGTTGCGTGAAGAATAACTTTTTTAACAATAAAAAACGACTACTTAATTAAAATCCTGATATTCTTACAATTGAAATACTGCCTCTAATTGATATCGTTGAGCAGAAAGGAGATTAAAATCGGATTAACAGTATCGGCATGCTCTACTGCGATCATGTGTCCCGATTCCAGCACTTTAGTTTGAATATTCGGATAATCGCCGGCCAGGTTTGCGGCGAGCCTGACGTCTCCAACCAGTTTATCACTGGTTCCAAGAAACAACAACACCGGCAAATCCATTGTTTGTTTCTGCTCAGTTAACATGGGAACAGGTTGGGCAACCGAAGGAATGGTTGACGCCATAATGCAATTAAACCACTTGCCATATTTCTTATGTACAGCGGGATCTGTACCAAGCGCCCAGTTGGCTACCCAGTCTCGTATAAAATCGAAAGGATACATGGAGGCTACTGCCAGCATAAAAATGCTTGAACCGCTCAGTTGCGTAATCCCCATCGGGCAGAACAAGGCCAGTTTATCTACTTTCCCCGGATGATAATAAGCCAGGCACTGCGCGATATATCCGCCATTTGAAGCGCCAAGAACAGGAGCACTTTCGATATTCAATTCATCAAAAATCATGGAATACAGGTCGGCAATCTGCTGCCCGTTCATCGGATAGATCGATGCATCGGTGAGTTCACTCAGGTTTCCTTCTCCAATGTTGTCGATGGCAAAAATACGATAATACGGCAACAAGGGAGCCAGGTTTTCGGCCCAGGAGTGTGCCCCCATCGATGCGGCATGTAACAGTACAATTGGAGGATTTGTTTTCTCCCCACAAGCCAATACATGAACGCGGCCATACTCCGTTTCGATCAAAATATTTTCAGTATTATCCGGCCAGTTCTTTAGCTGGTCACGATAAACACGGTAGAGTTCTTTTTTTCCTGTGTCGGAAGTGTAAATGGTGGTTTTGGGACCAGGTCTGAAAGCCACAAAATTGACCACTAATAAAATGATCACAAAAGCTATGCGCGAACCAAGCGCAATAGCCCTATTCCATTTTTTACCGATTACTGCGGGCCACCAAACGAGCGAAGCAACTACCAGCAACAAAACAAGTGTTTGTACATAGGATTTCCCCAGGAAGGTGGTCAATGCGAATAATAAGAACAGGATGATGAGGAGCCATTTCAGAATCAGCCCAAAATAGTTGAGAATAGTAGACATGGTCTTTTTCAAAAAAGATACAACACAAACATAAGATAATCAATACCTTCAGCTAAAAACCCTGCCATTTCTGCTGTGGAACAATTAAAGCATAAAAAAACCGCCATCCGTCAAACGACGAACAGCGGTTTAATCTAACCAAACTAGTCCTACTTCTTACTGAGTGTAAGAGCTACTTCTTTTTCAATATCATCGCTTACAAAAACCATCTGTGGTGTATTGCCGGTATCCCAAACTTCACCATTGACTGTAACTGTAGCAGCAATATAATAATTCCCTGATTTTAGTCCGGAAAAAGAGAAATTACCTCCACTGTCAGTCGTGGTCTCTTTCAGGTGACTGGCATTTTCGTTATATAGCTTCACCGTTATTCCTGAAACAACGTTTCCACCATCAGCACTTGCAGTTCCCATAATTGTTCCTTCATCCTTGCTACATGCAAAGGCTGCAAATGCAATTATCATTATAAATAATATCTTTTTCATATTCGTATTCAATATTTAAGTTAGATTTTACTCGAGAACGTTTTTCCATTTTTCAGTTCGACCGGTGAACCAAATTGGCAGGTCAGGATCGTTATGCTGACTGATTTTTGCCCAGTTTTCAGGATCGGATGCCTGAATACTCGGATTATAGGTCATTCTTTCTTTCCATTTGAATAATTCAAACGGAGAACCAGGATTATCTCCAAGGTATTTAATTAAACGACGTGCTGCAGTATATGGAGTTTCAAAATTGAAGAAATTGTAGTGCAATTGCAACTGATAGAAAATTGCCTCTACTTTTTCCTGATCGGATAATCCATCAAAACGCTGAGCTTCGTATTCGGCATAAGCGCTTGCATCGTACTGCATAGTTGGCCTGTCTCTTTCAATCCTTGAATTATCCATATTACTTGGATAGGAAGGAGTAGTTTGTTTCGAGTACTTATTGTCCACATTCATATGATACCAGTAATCGCATGACAATATAATCGCGTTCTTGTAGTGTTCGCGTGCAGAACCGTTCACAGTACCAAAACCTCTTACGGCTGCCTCGGCCAAATTCAACTCTGTTTCAACAGCATGTAAGGTGGGGTAACGAATATCGAAGTTGTACTGTGGACGAACATTATATTCAGAAACCATGTTGCGGTCGGTACCGATGGTCCAGTTAATATCAAGGTACTGTCCACAACGTGTGCGGAAAGCTTCACGTAAATAAGCTTCACGTTTCGACAAATCGGCTGCGGCTTCATCATTTAAGTTAATGGTTTGCTCGTAACCTTCTGCACCAAATGTAATTGATGTTACATTGATGTCAGTCATGATCGGATCATTGATATAATATCCTCTCATAGCTTTGTTGAAGTAACTGTTAGCATCGGTTCCGTCATCCCATCCGGTTTCTGCGCCAACATACCTTCCCATAACATCTTTCGAGAACAGGTAAGCTACCCTTGGATCAACTGTTCCATTCATTAAACCTTCTTCTGAATTATCCCCGTCGAAATAATAGAGTGTTTCACCATTCATTTCAACACTTTTTTCAACTGGAGTGCAATGCATTACATCATCCAGGAAAAGTTTAGGAGCACGACATTCGTCAGCACGTTCTCTAAATGCACGGGTAATACCAAGTTCTACCTGCAAACGATAAGGTTCAACAATAGCAATGTCGGCTAAACCTGCCACATCATTATACGAGTCGAACAATGGTTTTCCGCTGGTTTCAGAAAGTACGGTTTGAGTAATGCCAGGTTCAACTTCACTAATTGTAAGTGCCCAACGCACACGCAATGAATTCACATATTTGCGCCACTGCATGATATCCCCCTGGAAGATAACGTCTTGCTGTGTAAAAATTGCCTGTTCTGAATCAGTTAGTTCCAAGCCAGCCAAATAGTCATCAATTTCTTTCATTTCCGCAATAATCTTCGGATAAATCTCGCTCTGTCCAATGTAGTTTGCTTTATCACCTTCAAGAGCACCAGCCGATCCTGTTTCGAAATAAGGAACTTCGTCGTAGAGATCGATCGCACGCTGATATCCTACTGCTTTTAGTACATGTAAGAGGCGCATGAATAAAACGTCCATTGTAGTACGCTCTTCTTCAGGAGTTTTGTTGAATTCCTTTTGCGCCCAAAGTACCTGTTTGATCCAGTCGCTGTTGATTTTATTAAAAACGGTTTGATTAAATCCGTTCGATCCCCAGTCACCTTCAACATCTCTTAAAGTGTAAGAGAAACCATAAGCATTGGTAGTATAATAGATCTGTACACCGGTTCCCATAACACGAGAACCACTTCTCATTTGGTGGTAGGATGCTCCATATTCACCTCTCAATAAAAATCCACGTGTACATTGCGAGGTAAAGTATCCTGCAATCACACTCACACCCGCCTTGTCGGCCTGGGCTTTTGAAAATCCATCAGGATCCTGGTACAATTCTTCCAACTTGTCCTGACAGCCAAAAGATCCCAGCAATACCAGTAGAGCGAGAATTGATTTAGAAATTATATTTTTCATCGTGTCTTCCATTTTTATAGTTTAACTTTAATTGCTAATCCAATTGAACGCTGAGAAGGTAAGGCAGTAGTTCCGTAACTACTGTTATTCCAACTGGTACCATTGGATGACTCAGGATAGGTATTTGGTGCATCTTTGTACAAGTATGCTACGTTGTTTGCAAATACCGAAAGCACTAAATTATTTAAACCAACTTTTTTCGAAATAGTATATGGTACGGTGTAATCCAATGCTATGTTACGCAATGCGATATAATCGCTTTTAAACAACCTGTCTTCAGGATAAAATCCGTTAGAGAAGTAAGAATCGTAATAGTAATCTTCAGCTGAAACAACCTGATTGTTTACATTTCCGTTGGCAAATACTCCATCCAGTAAAACACCATCGTGGTAAGTATCACCTGAAGGATTATTTCCTGCAATTTTCTTTCCGGTATTATCTAAATAATACGCAACACCACCCGATGCTTCATCCCTGTATTTCAACGATTCTTTAAGTACACCGGCAGCCATCATATAGGTTTCTCCTTCTGAAATAAAGAAGGCACCAAATGAGTAGTCCATATTAACTTTCAGGTTGAAGTTTTTGTATTGGAAAGATGTAAACAATCCACCTGTTACATCAGGCAACAATTTTCCAACCATTTTACTACTGGTCGACGAGTACTTATAGCGTGTACCACTGTCTTGAACAATGCGTTTACCATTATTCGGATCATTTTCATCCGAAGGATTGATGTAATGTTGCCATCCTGTCTGCTGGTAAATCAAACCATATTCGCCACCTACTTCGGCAACAGCATTCAAACCGTTGGTACTCCATAAAGTAAGCGAAGATAAGCTTCCATCAAGTTCTTTAACCCTTGTTTTACTTCCTGCAAATGTAAGGTCGAGGTTCCATTTAAAATCACGGCCAAATACAGGTTTTGTCTTTAACGCAAGTTCCCAACCATTGTTGGCTACATCTCCGGCATTCATTCTGATGTTGTTTACACCAAGTCCGGGAGGTGCAGTAACCGACATAATCTGGTCGTATGTATTCGAATGGTAAATCGAGAAATCAATTCCCAGACGTTGATTTGCGAAAAGGTAACTCTCCAAACCAAACTCGTATTCACGTTTTCTTTCAGGTTTCAGGTTCGGAACGAAATCATCATCCATTGGAGGAAGGTCGCTTGGAGGAGATACAATATAACCTCCGCCTGAAGCCGATACTCCAAGGTTTACGTTACTAAAGTAGCGTGGTCCGGGACGACCTACGTCTGCCCAGGATGCTCTTACCTTAAGGAATTCAATTATTTCAGGCAAATCGAGCGAACTTGATGCAATCCATGAAGCACTTACACCAGGGTAAAAGTAGCTGTTGTTTTGTGGAGGAAGAATTGAAGACCAGTCGTTACGAACCTGTGCTTCAACATAAACCTGGTCTTTCCAGGCCAACTGAGCTGATCCCAGTAAACTGTATAAAATATCTTCTCCGTTTTCGTACATATAAACAGGTTGTACACCAGAAGGAAGGTTCGAAAATGAGAAGAAGTTTGGAATTACCATTCCTCCAATTTGTGTGGCTCCTTTCATTTCCATGTAATTCTGACGAATAACTCCACCTACAAAACCTGAAATATTAAATTCGTTTACATCTGTATCAAAGTTGATCATTCCCTGACCATAAGTTTTGCGGATAATCCTTGCCTGGTCTGTAAAAACAGCACCACTGTTAGGTCCAATTAAACTTGGGTCCTGCAATTTTCCTTTGTAAACACTTCTTTCATTGGTATTATCCAATCCACCCATGATGGTTGCACTGAAGGTTTTATTCAGTTTCAGATCAACAGTAAGTGATTGAATGTTGTGAATACGATCAAAATTCGATTCATTTTGGGTCCAGTCCCAAAGTGTACCAACAATTGACTGACGACCTGTTGAAACAAAATTGGTAAGGTTAGGATTTGCAAAATAGTTGTATCCATCCTCAGTAACCATGTATTGTTCTAACAAGGCTACATCAATATCAGCAGAATATGCTCCCAGGCTTGCCCTTGCACCCTGCGCATCAAACGAACCGGCATAGGCTGAATTAAGGTTACTTGTAACATAATAGTTACCTGAGTATTTTACTGTGATGTAATCATTCATTTTGTACATGGCACTAATACTAAAAGTATTTTTGTCGTATTCCGATCCTGGGTATACCGGGTCGAGCTGCATATTAGTGTATGAAAAACGAATCGATCCTTTATCGTTACCAGAGCTTAATGCCACGTTGGTAGTGTTTTGACGTCCCTGCTCAAATAACTGATCATAAATTGATTTATCCTGAGCAACCCATGGGCGGGTAGTTCCATCCCACCATTTCAGTTGAACACTAGGATCGAATTTTGGTCCGAAAGCACTTCCGCTGTAATCCAAGGTTCTTACACCATTTTCATCCAGGTAATAACCTTGTGCATCGGTTTGGGAATTACTCGGGCTTCTACCTGTACCATACTGGTCTTGTAATTCAGGCATAAAAGCAATGTTATCCCACGATGTTGTGAACGAAGCAGAAATTCCTAATCCACCACTTCTTGAACCACTTTTTGTGGTAATTAAAATAACACCGTTGGCACCTTCACTTCCGTAAAGAACCGAAGCTTTTGCGCCTTTAAGAATCTCAAAGGATGCAATATCATCAGGGTTGATGTCGTTGATACCGGTACCATTATCCCTACCCGTACGGGCATTATAATTCATCCCTGTATTTTCATCGTGAATTGGAACACCGTCAACAACAATTAACGGACGTGTTGTTGAATTGGCATCAAAAGAAACTGCGTTACGAATGTTGATTTTCATACCACCAGCCGGGCCTGTTGCTGTTGAAGCAACCTGAACACCCGCAGCACTACCGTACAATGATTGTAAAGCGTTTACCGGCGTACCACTGGCCAGAATTCTTTCGTTATCCACTTTAGCAACAGAATAACCCAGGGCTTTTGCTTCTTTTTGAATACCCAAAGCTGTTACTACAACTTCATCAAGACCAACTGTACTGGCCTTCATTACTACATCAATTGTTGAACGGCCGGCAACGGTTTCTTCCACCATTTCCATCCCAACAAATGAATAAACCAGTATTGCATCATCTTTAACGGAAAGAGAATACTTTCCATCAATATCGGTCACGGTACCGTTTGCAGTACCCTGCTCCAAAATTGACACACCGGGAATGCCCAGGCCATCATCGCCTGTCACCGTCCCCGATACTGTTTGTTGTGCGTAAGCACTACCTAGTAGTGCAAAACACATTACCAAAATCAAAAAAATCTTTTGCATAGATTTTAATTTAAACGATTTGAACTAGATTAATTATACATATTACTAAATAGCTTCTGAAATAACATGGCCGTCGTCCCCAGAAGTCCGGCTTGTTCCCAGCTTTCAGAAATAAGAAGTTGTACATCGCCCGAAATTTGTTCCAGACTATGCGTGTGAATCGATTGCTGAATAGGATTCAGCACATATTGTTTGGCCGCAGAAACGACGCCTCCGAGTACTATTACATCGGGATTTAAAAGCTGAATGGCATTTGCCAGTGCCTTTCCAACTGCGGCACCTACTTCACCAAGCAGATTTATGGAGCATTCGTCGCCCAGACGGGCTGCCTGAATAATATCTTCAACGGTAATTTCAGATTCACGCCCCTTGAATTTTGCGGTTAGTTGCGAAACCGTGTTCGCTTTCACTGCTTCCTGCGCACGACGAATTATGACGTAAGCTGAAGAAACAGTTTCTAAACAGCCTCTTTTACCGCAGATACATAATTCACCGTCGTCGATAAATTTTATATGAGAAAACTCACCGGCAAAACCGGCTGCCCCGCTGTAGATCTTACCGTCCAGGATCATTCCCAATCCAAGTCCCCAGTTCCAGTTAAGAATGAGTGCATTCTTATGTCCTTTTGCAGCTCCAAAAATAAATTCTCCATATGCTTGCATTCGGGCATCGTTATTTACATAAACCAGCTTATTGAACTTTGTACGCATGCGTTTGGCTACATTGCGTAACTCTTCCTTTTTTATGGTATGGTTATATCCTTCTTTTTCGTCAACCAAACCAGGCATAGCAATTCCTACACCGTATATCCGCTTCGGATTAATTCGTTTTGCACGTACAATACTGGCAACTTCGTTGTAGATCTTATCAATAAGTTCGTCGTCGTCGATACTGGTCTTGAATTTTACGATAGGTGCAACTAACTGGTTATGTGCATCGAAAATGCCAACTTTTCCGGTATATCGGCCAAGCTCACAAGAAACCACAAAAATGGAATCGCTTTTTAAACCAAATACAGCCGGTCTTCTACCACCTTTCGATGGACCTGTACCACGAACTTCAACCAACTCGTCTTCGCTTAATTCCTTTAGTAGCGAAATTGAGGTAGGTACACTTACTCCGATTTTCTTACTTAATTCAGTTGCCGAAAGGGTTTCCTTATGATAGAGCAGATCAAGAATCTTTTTCTTTCTCCGATAATTCTTTAAAACGTTACCGGTCAATTCTACATGCTCAATTTCCTGGATGAGAATCATAAGACTAAATAGTTAAGTTAGTAACCGGTGCAAGTTACGGAAAGATTTAACACTAATCCAAATCTTTTTTAAATATTTTAATAAGATTTTTGTCAAGCTAAATTTCATTAATAACTTATCGCAAAACAAAAAAGTCTTAAATATGCAGTGAAATCAAATTTACTGTGTAAGCAACAATATCCAGATCGTGGTTAACTTTTTTAAGTTCTGTTTTTTTTGGGTAAAATTGCACGGCTGAAGAAATCTAAAACAACTACAATAATGAAGAATTTGAGCCTTTTTGTTCTCCTGTTGTCATTCGGTGCTATCCTGTTCGGGTGTAGTGGCAACGTTGAAAAAACTCCCCAACGACCAAACATCCTGTTTATAATGAGCGACGACCATGCCTACCAGGCAATCAGCGCTTATGGTTACGGACTCAATAAAACACCCAACATCGACCGTATTGCCGAGGAAGGAGCAATTTTTAACCGTGCCTGTGTTACCAACTCAATATGCGCACCAAGCCGTGCAGTATTGCTCACCGGTAAACACAGTTTTATAAACGGGAAAGTCGACAACCTGCAACCTTTTAACTGGGATCAGGACAATTTCCCGAAGCTGATGCAGGCCAACGGATACGAAACGGCGATGATCGGAAAAATACACCTCGATGGTGCTCCTCAGGGATTTGATTATTCGATGGTATTGCGCGGACAGGGAAGTTACTACAATCCTGAGTTCATGCTGAACGGAAGTGGAAAATGGGAACGGATTGAAGGCTATTGTACCGATATTGTGACCGAACGCATGCTCGACTGGTTAAAAAACAAAAGAGATCCGAACAAACCTTTTTGCGCCTTATATCATCAGAAAGCACCACACCGTAACTGGAAACCAGCACCTGAATACCTTACTTTATATGATGATATAACTTTTGAACCTCCGGTAAACTATTTCGACGATTACAGCAACCGGGGCACTGCGGCAAAAACGCAGGAAATGAAAATTGACGGTGATGCACGCTGGGGGCACGATTTTAAACTGATAACTGATCCTGACGGAAATCCTACCGGATTTGAAAAACAACTCGATCGTTTTACTGAAAAACAACGCGCCGACTGGCTGGCCGCCTACACGCCAAAAAACGATGCCTTTCGTGCCGCTAAATTAGAAGGTGAAGAATTGGCCAAATGGAAATTCAACCGATACATTAAAGACTACCTGCGTACCATAAAATCGGTTGACGACGGTGTTGGCGAGGTACTCGATTACCTCGAAGAAGCCGGACTTGCTGAAAATACCATTGTGGTTTATACTTCGGACCAGGGTTTTTATTTAGGCGAACACGGCTGGTTCGACAAACGTTTCATGTACGAAGAATCGTTCCGCACACCGCTGCTGGTGCGATTTCCTAAAGAAATTAAAGCCGGAACAAAAATCGATAAACTGGTACAGAACCTCGACTTTGCTCCAACTTTTCTTGATTATGCAGGCATTGAAATCCCCAAAGAAATGCAGGGTATTTCGTTCCGTGATCTGGTTAGTGGCAAAACAAGCGAGTGGCGCGATGCGGTGTATTATACCTATTATGAATATCCGGCCGAGCACATGGTAAAACGCCATTACGGGATCGCAACTGAACGTTACAAACTCATTCATTTTTATTACGATGTTGATGAATGGGAACTGTACGATCTGGAAACCGATCCGCATGAAATGAATAATGTATACGACGATCCGGTCTACACAGACATCAGGGAAGATCTGCATAAAAGACTGGTCGAGCTACGTGCCTCCTACGGCGACAGCGATGAGAACGATCAGAAATTCCTGAATGCCTTTCTGGAACACCGAAATAAATAGAAATTAAGTACAAGACGATGATAAAAACCATTTGCATTTAGCAGATGGTTTTTTTTTGAAATCAACACCTGTTTAACGAAATTTAACGGCAATTAATAACGAATCACATAAAATTGGCTAATTTTCGATAGACCTTGAAAACAGTTGTTGAAGAAGCAGGAAATTGGGTAGAAGTAGAACATGATAAGACGGTGGTACATATTTCTTTTGCTGGCAATAGTTAGGTCTGTTATGGGATCACCTGCCGTAGCACAGGTCGTTTTGCCCGATTCTGCTTCCATGATCAAATTTCAGCGACAAGACGAATTTTACGATAGCCTTGCCAACCGGGCCAACCGAAATAAATTCACCGGTTGGCTTTACGACGTTCTGATTTCGCCACCCCGCCCATATGTAGATAAAAAGGCGCTTGCGCTCGACTATTTCAACCAATATGAGGGAATGGTGATTGCAAAAATAGAAATTGAGGCACTCGAAGTTTTCGGACCATCATTTACCAACCCCGATAAAAAAGTCGATAACTGGGCTGAACGCTTTGCCAATACCATTCATACCAAATCGAACCTGAAAACCATTGAAAAGCAACTGCTTTTTAAAATTGGCGACATCATCGATCCGGAGCTGATGTACGAGAACGAACGCTTGATACGTAAACTGCCTTACCTGAAAGATGTAAAATTTGTAATCGAACAGGACAGCATTTACTCCGCGTTCGCAAATGTGAAGGTACTTACAAAAGACCGGTTTTCGTTTGGTGCATCGGGCGGGGTTAACGGCACAAGTTCGGGCGATATCAGGCTGTATAACAAAAATATCTTCGGTATAGGCCACGAGTTTTCGGTAAAATTTGTGGGTCACCTGAACCAGGAGCCTTACCTGGGCATTGAAACCTATTACAAGATAAACAACATTGGCGGCCGTTTCCTCGATATGGAACTGGGCTACCTGAACACTTTCAGAGACGAAGGCTTTATTTACAACCTGGAAAAGCCCTTTATTACCGAAGAAATAAAATGGGGTTACGGGCTGAGTGTGAACCGATTGTTCAGAACCGAGCGAATAACCAACGACGATCCCATAAAATTTGAGGAACCCTTAAACGAATCATACTATAACTTATGGGCCGGCCACAGTTTTAACCTGAATACCAATAACGAAAACCTGACACAGCTAACCTTAACAGCATCCTTTCACAACGTTAGCTTTTTTGAGAAACCGAAAATAGAACCGGGCAACGAGCATCTTTTCGCCAACCGCTCCATGTATATGGCCGGTATCAACCTCACACAACGCCGCTACGTTCAGGACCAGTTGATCTACAGTTATGGCATCACCGAGGATATTCCGGAAGGCTACAAACACGAACTGCTTTACGGTTACGATGCCAACGAATTTGGCGACCGGCATTTTTTTCAATTCGAAACCTCTAACGGTAATCTTCTCTTAAGCCGTACAGGTTACGTGTTTATGTCCACCGGAATTGGAGGCTACTTCAATAAGGGGAATTTTGAACAGGGACAGATCAACGGTGAGCTCGAGTTCATTACAAAACTGGTTTCAGCAGGAAGTAAACAGGTACGTTCGTTTATTAATCTGAGTTATACACTTGGCATTGAACGCTACGATCTGGAATACCTTACATTGAGACGCTTCGATCATATTCGCGGGTTTAACAGCCGAACGGCAATTGGGCAACAACGGTTTTCTGCCAAGTTTGAACACGTTGTTTTTCTGCCCCGCCAATTCTACAAGTTTAATATGGCACTCTTTGGATTCGCCGATCTTGGAATCATTGGAGAAAGCAACAAACTGATCTTCACTCAGAATTATTATTCCGGACTCGGAGTGGGAATAAGGCTTCACAACGAAAACCTTGTTTTTGAGACCTTCCGTTTCAGGCTGGCGTTTTACCCCTTCCACCCCAGCGACATGAGCTTTGTTGGCGTAGTGCTCGACGAACAGTCGAAAAGTAGATTTATGTCGTTTGAACCGGTGCAACCCTACCCAAAACCATTTGAGTAGCTAGCATTAGAACTGGAAGTAAATAAAAGGTTGCATGTCCGACGAAATGGATTGGTAAACGATGACCACCGTAACTGCGGCAACAACAGCTTGCATCCAGATTGGCGAATCGATGAACCAGTTCATGATCCGGTCTTTCCATTTCTGACTGAGCCAGTGGATTACAAATCCGAACAACATCACCAGAAACACCAGTTTATAGGCTACCAAAACTTTCGGAATAAGGGTAAGATCGAGGTTGGTACCGATCTGGTGTAGCATTCCGTTCACTACATCCATTGATTCGGAACGGAAAAACACACGCGTAAAAGTGATGAAAGTGAAGGTAATGGCGATCTTCCAAACGTTTACCAGGATATTGCTTCTGTTCTCCCACGGACTGATTTTTCGCCAGAATTTATAAACAACCAGACCAATTCCGTTTAATCCGCCCCAGATGATGAACTGCCACGAAGCACCGTGCCACAATCCGCCCAGCAACATGGTCAGCATCAGGTTGATGTTGGTATCGATACTACGCCTGATTTTTGAGGAGAACCGGGCGAGTAAGCCAAAAACAAGTACCAGAGCTGCAAAAATAGGGACCAGAATGAGTTTGCCTGCCAACAAAACAATGATGGCCAGGATTACACCCAAACTGATGTAACTAAATACCGAACCTTCGCGGTTTCCGCCAATCGGGATGTACAAATAATCCTTCAACCACGACGACAGCGACATATGCCAGCGTTTCCAGAATTCGCCCACGTTTTTGGCTTTGTAAGGCGAATTAAAATTTTGCGGCAAACGATAGCCCATTAACAGGGCAACGCCGATGGCAATATCGGTATAGCCCGAAAAATCGACATACACCTGCAGCGAATAGCCAAACAGTGCCATCAGGTTTTCGAAGCCTGAATAATGCAGCGGATCGGAAAACACACGGTCGACAAAATTAATGGCAATGTAGTCGCCGATAAATATCTTTTTTATTAGTCCTTTTAAGATCATAAATAGTGCCCATCCAAACTCCGGACGCGTAAGGTGGTAATCCTCGTAAATCTGTTTTATAAAGCCCGAAGCACGAACGATTGGTCCTGCCACCAGCTGCGGAAAAAACGAGACATAAAACCCAAAATCAATAAGGTTATTCACCGGTTTCGTCTCGCCGCGATAAACGTCGACCGAATAACTGATGGTTTGAAAAGTAAAAAACGAAATACCTACAGGCAGCAGAATCTGGTTCACATTAAAATGCGTTCCGGTGGCTTCATTCGCCCAAAGCGCCAGGTGATTGATCACATGAACATCGGTGCCGAACATCAGGTTAACGCTGTCGACAAAGAAATAGGCATACTTAAAATAGGCCAGCAATCCCAGGTTGACAACCACACTGGTAGCGATCAACGTTTTTCGTAACAATTCGTTTTTCGAATTGTAAATCCATTTTCCAATAAAAAAATCGGTGAGTGTACTAAAGAGCAGAATAAAAAAGAAAAATCCGCTCGATTTATAATAGAAAAACAAACTTGCCATAAACAGGTATCCTGCCCTGATGCTTCGGTTTTTATTCTTGTAAACAAGCGAGTACCCCAACAATACAATGGCAAAAAAAGCCCAAAAGAAAAAACGCGTAAAAATCAGGGGTGCGCTTTTATCGTAGAAGAAAATATTTCTTGCCAGTTCCGAAAAATCTATTTGTTGAAGTAAGTCCAAGTTTTAGCGGTTTTCTAATTTGTTATTCTCCGTTATTTGTGTCCGAAGGTTTTGAAAGATCATTCCTTTCCGGTTGCGCCGCATCTTCTGCAAGCTTATGTTTGGTTTGAAGTTGTTTTTCAAAATCCTGCATAAAAGCGGTAAAAAACAGGTCGGCAATAAGTAAATAACCTTCGCGGGTAAAATGAATTTTATCGCTTTGTGCCAGCTGATTTTTCTGCCACAGTACAATCGAGTTCAAACCACCCATTACTTCAAACATGTCCCACACACCAGCCTTGTATTGTTCGGCCATACGAAACATGCTATCGCGCACTTTCTCACCGTTCTTGTTCACATATCTTCGGTACAGGTAACTGTCGTTGTTGGTGGTAAAAACAATCAGCGCTTCGGGAGCTGCCTGTTTTATTTCGGCAATCAGCTGTGCATAGTTGCTTTCGAAGCGGCTTTCGGAAAAACGCCGGCCGTACGCATCATTAATCCCGATTCCCAGAATAACCATATCAGGCTGCATTTCGGCCAGCTGCTCGCTAAAAAGCTGGCAACGCAAATAAGCCGGAACATGCGCCCCGTTCACCCCGATGCTGTGGTACATGATACCGTTCGTAGCTTTTTCAGTAGTCATCCCAAACAGCGTAAACTCACCGGCTTTACCCGGATCTTTGGTTAGTGTTATTTTCAAACTGTCGACAAATTCATTCAGTGTGAAGTCGATGTAATCATCGGTTTTTGTTGATTTCGAAATCAAAGCGCTATCAACCGAAACCGAATAATTATCAGCCTTATTTTGATAGTAGATCCGAAGTTGATTAAAACTGTAATCCAGTACATTTTCCTTCTCGAGCAAAATGGTTAGCTCAGCTTTTGGCGAAGCGGTTGTAGCCGAAATCCCTCCCACTCCAAGGGTTCCGCTTTTTTTGCTTTCTACATTTCTGAAACTTCTCCAGCTTCCGTTGTAACGGATGTAATAGCCAAAAGGCGAATTGGTTCTCGAAATCCGGTAAGGAAACATAAATCCCCAGCCGGCATTCATGTCGCCGTTCATTTGCTGAAAACGGGTGCGCATTTGCCCCGAAAACGATCCTGCCTGAATGTGCGATCCGCCAATGTGTACAATATTCATGCGGCCTTCCCCGGTCGTCATCAGTTTTTCAAGCTTATTCTGAAAGCGGTCAATGTTTTCCCTGCCACCGGGATAGTGCATCTGATTGAGATCGTACCGAATAAAGTTGTATGGATTTATATGATAGAGGTAGGCTTCTTCCTGAGCAAAACTAGCTCCAGATAGCAGCATGAAAATGCCAAGAACAATTAGCGGCAAGTTTCTGGTTGCGAGCCACGAGCTTCGGGCTTTTACGGATTGATGAAGATTGATAGAGATTGAAAAGAGATTGTGTGGAGACTGGGCTACAAGATTGAATAAGCCCTGAATCCGTCTACAAACATAAGCCGAACAGGCTCTGAACTCTAAACTCCCACTTCCCCTCATTTCCTGGCCTCCTCCAAATAGTTATTGTACTCGAACATCAGTGAATTGTAGAACATATTGGCGACCAGGCGGGCACCTTTTGCCGAAAAGTGCACATAATCGGGACGTGCCAGTTCAGGATCGGCATTCACCCACGAGGGCATGCTGTTGTAACCTCCCATTGCCGTATACATATCCCAGTAGGCACAGCCACTGGTAACGGTAACTTCGCGCAATGTTGCCACCAGTTCAGGCAGGTGAGCGTAAGTCACATATTTGTCCTTCTCCTTGGTAGACATATCACTTGGGCCAATCACCAGAATCGCAGCCTCCGGACACAGTTCCTTTATGCGTTTTATCTGACTGCCAAAATAGCGGCCGTAGCGTTTTATGGCTTTACTGCTCTGTATGTACGGCACCACATTTCCGCCAAATTGCAGGATGAAAAGTGAAGGATGTAAATCGTTGTACATTTTCAGGCTATGCTCGTAATCGGCTTTTGTGAAAATGGTGCCCGAACTTCCACGCAAGGCAATGTTATCCATGATCACACCGCTTTGTGATGCCAGTTCTATTCCGTAAACATCGGGACCATCGTAACCCGTGAATTTGATGGTTACACTTTCGGTGGAATCGGGCAAAGCACATTCCAGCACCGCATAATCAATATCAGCCTGAAGCGAATCAGTCAACACCGTATCTCCCCGGGCAATGACCACCGTTTTAACCGGACGTCTTGTATTTCCATAGAACAGGCGCATGTAATCGTATTCGCGTGTTTTTCGGTAGGATATATCCGATTTCGAAACAGTCATTTCAGCTTCATAAAAAGTAGAATCTGTAAATGGTACCGAATCCGGCACTAACGGAGCATAGCGCGAAAAAGCCCCCATTACGCCGTACCTGCTGTGGGTAATGGTCGAATCCACCGCACCGTAAATCGGGTAGCGTTTCCAGTTTTCAGAGTTAAACTGGTTGGCACTAAATACGTAATCGTAAGGTTGAAGTGCCGGGCGCAAACCCACTCCGGTTCCGCCAAAACGCACCTGCAGTTTGTTTCTTACAAAAGAAGTGATCCGGTCACCTTCAATCTGGCTGTCGCCATAATGCATGATCCGGGTTAGCGAATCGTGTTGCAAATGATAAAAGAATTTTTCGAGGTTCTCGCGCCCAAGCCGGTTCATCTCCAGCTTTTGGATGCGTTGTACCAGCGTATCGTAATTGGCACGGTGAATCACTTCAACCAGAGTATCGCCCATCAGGGTGTCCACCTCGAACTCCACCAGCGAATCGATTTCAAACTGTTGATTAATGATATCAGAAAGATCGGCGTATTCCACCTTATCGTTCACCAGCATTTCCTTTAGCGTTGGCATATGAAAAGTAAAGCCGCCAATTTCTACACCGTTCTTTGGCGTGATCAGCATCACCCCCGATAGCAGCAGAAAAACGCCCAAAATGTATGCTAATGTTTGTAAGGGTCTCATTGGATGGAATAAATGGTTAGTTTCTGACCGATCTGAATTTTCCGTGCATCGCTGATACCGTTCCAGTACAAAATGGCTTCGGGTGTTACTCCCTGGTACTTTTTAGCGATTACATAGGGCGATTCGCCGCTTTTAACCACGTGCTCGATCTTTTTCGCTGATTCAGGAATCGGATAAACAGTAGGCGCTGTTGATTCGGCAGTTGCCGCTTTTGCCGTTGGCTCCGGATAACGCTTGCGGTAATAATCGGCATTTTCGTCATCCACAAAAATATCGAGTGTAGCCCCTGCCCGTATTTTTCGTTCGTTGTAAATATTGTTCCAGTATTTCAGGTCGGCTACCCGCACGTCAAAATCCTCAGCAATAAATCCCAATACATCACCGGTTTTTATGGTGTATTTAATTTTTGTTTTGCCTTCAATTTCAAGGTCCTTAACAGGTTCGCCCACATATTGCCGATTCGGAGCCGGCGGATATTCCACCTTTTGCGCCAGAACTTCAAACAAAGTAGAATCAAAAGCAGTAGCAATTGTGTCCTGCATGGTCAAATAATCGGCCCCCTTGCCTGCCGGAAGCAGCAGCACGGATTTTTCTTCGTCGCCCGGAACGATGGAATAACGGTATTTCGGATTCAGGTTTTGTAAATCCTTTAAAGAAATGTCCAACACTTTCGACACCTGCTGAAAATGCATTTTCTGAACAACAAAAACGGTATCCGGGTTACCTGACACTGCAGGCTCCGTAACTTCCACATTTTTCAGAAAAACTGTTACCGCCTGAAAAGCAGCCAGGCTTTCATTCACATCATCGGGCAAATAGGTTATCAGACTTGGTACCGAAGCACGATCACCAACAACAGCGAGTGCATTTCTGAAACTCGTATTTCCCGAGAGATAAGCCAGAACAGCATATTCCGTCGAGCCAAACAAATCGATATTCTTTTTTAGTTGTGTAGTAAATGCTTCCGTTGATTTATAAGTATCGAAACGCTCATCAACAAGTTTGTTTATTTCCAGATCGTTAAAAACACCCTGAAAATGCGTCAGTTGCCAAATCCCGGCACGTTTATCCTGATCGGCAGCCACCGGGTTCATGGCCGATAGGGCCGGTGCCAGGTATTTCAAATCTTCAGGCAAGCCTGCCTCCTTTAAAACCGTCGCAAAATAGTTATCGTAGTTCGCAAAACGCTGCACCAGCTTTTCCCTGTCCGATGCAGGAAAGCGGTTTAGAAAGTCGTAAAATTTAGCAGACAATGCGAGTTCGTCGTGAAACAAACTTCCTTTATTCGCTTTAAACTGATCGGGAAAAGTAGTGCTGGGTTCACTACTATTTGAAGTGCCGGCAACATAAATCTCATGTCCGCTAAGGTTCTGAGCAAAATTTTGAAGGGTGAGATTTGAGATCGTATCAGGTTGCGATCGACTTACCAAAGGCAGGAAAAGTAGCAGAAAAAGATATTTGAGCTGGTATTTCAATCGGAAAAAACCTTTGACTTTGTAATTGATTTAATTAACGTTCTCAGGTGGGCAAAAATATGAAATCATATGTAAAAGTTGCCGATGGCTGCCGCTAAAATTCGAATTTTACTAACTTAAAGCAAGTTTTCGCGCATGAAGTTCTAAACTTTCTTAAACACACTGAAGTTTAAATTGCAATAAGTTAGTGCAATGAAGATACTTTTAACCGGTGTAACCGGCTATGTCGGCAAAAGACTCCTCCCTGTTCTTATCGATAAAGGACACGAGGTTATTTGTTGCGTGCGCGAAAAAAGCCGGATCGGATTACACCAGGCGCTGCTCGATAAAATTGAACTGATTGAAATTGATTTTCTGCACCCAATCACCCCCGATCTTCTGCCGCAGGATATTGATATTGCCTACTACCTCATCCATTCCATGTCGACATCGCAGGATAAATTTGATGCGCTTGAATCGCTGGCAGCCAGCAACTTTAAAAGTTACATGCACTCTACGGCAGTAAAACAGGTAATTTACCTGAGTGGCATTTCCAACACCGATAAACTTTCGAAACACCTGAGTTCGCGCCGGAAAGTGGAAGATATTCTGAAAAGCGAACATTATCAACTTACCGTGCTGCGTGCAGGAATAATTGTTGGCTCAGGCAGTGCGTCCTTTGAGATCATCCGCGACATTGTGGAGAAATTGCCAATAATGGTCACTCCCAAATGGATACTTACGCCATCGCAACCGATTGCCATTCGCGACGTCATTAAGTTTCTGGTGGGTGTGATGGGACACGATCAGTGCTTCGGCCGCACCTTCGATATTGGAGGCCCCGAAATACTGACCTACAAAGATATGATGCTGCAATACGCTGAAGTTCGTCACCTGAAACGCCGGATCTACACCACCTCGCTCATCACGCCGCGCGTGTCGTCGTACTGGTTGTTTTTTATTACCACGGTTTCGTACAAACTGGCGATTAGTCTTGCCGACAGCATGAAAAATGACGTTACCTGCAGGGACAATGAACTGCAGCAAATCCTTAACATTCAGCCGATCACCTACAAGACCGCACTTAAATATGCCTTTCTGCGAATCAAGCAGCACCTGGTACTAAGCAGTTGGCGCGATTCGATCATCAGCAGCAGCCTCGGACTTACTTTGTCTGATTTTATTGAAGTCCCGAATTTTGGTTGTTACAAAGACATAAAAAAAGTGGAGATCACCGACGTGAACAAAGTAATGCATAACATTTGGACAATCGGCGGCGACAAAGGCTATTATTTCGCCAACTGGTTGTGGAAGATCCGTGGTTTGTTCGACATGCTGTTTGGAGGTGTTGGGCTGCGTCGCGGGCGGAAACTTCCGGATGATATAAAGCCGGGCGAGTCGCTGGATTTCTGGCGCGTATTGTATGCCAGCCGCGAGAAAAAACGCCTTCTGCTTTTTGCCGAAATGAAACTTCCAGGCGAGGCCTGGCTCGAATTCAAAATTGATGAAAATAATGTGCTGCACCAAACAGCCACCTTCCGGCCCCGTGGCATTTGGGGACGTTTATACTGGATCCTTACTTCCCCCTTTCACTATTTTATTTTTAACGGCATGATCCGGAATATTGCCAACACCGGTAAAAACTCAACATTACCTTCCTCGGCAGAATGAGAGATTGCTTCTCCGCCAGCTGGCGGAGAAGCAATCTAATCCCACTCTCTATCCAGCTTTTAAATAGAACGGAAGGAAGCTCAGTTTGAAAACATTTGATCAGCAGTTTTGAAGAAATCGTCTATCTTTATGAAAAACACAAAAATGAATCTGAACGCTCTCTTTTCATTCCTTGTCATTTCTATTTTATTCTCAAGTTGTTCTTCGCCAAAAAACAGTGAAACGGGCGAAGCGAGAGTACGGCAGGTGGTTGATACCGTTGGTTTTGCTCATTTGAGTTGGCAAATGGATTCGGTGTTGTATCGAATCAATAAAGACTTCGGAAGCGAACTTGACGCCGTTTCGCAATCGCCGGAAACGGCATGGAGAGCCGCCATCTGTCCGCACGACGATTATACCTACGCCAGCTGGCTGTATCCGGCTGTTTTGAAAAACGTGCGTTCAAAAACTGTGATCATTTTTGGGGTAGCGCACCGGGCCTTGAATTTCGAGCTCGAAGACCGGATTGTATTCGATAGTTTCGATGCCTGGCAGGGGCCAAAGGGAGAAGTGCAGGTTTCACCGCTGCGCGATAAGATCATCCAGCAACTTCCAAAAGAACTGTATGTAGTTCACGATAGCATGCAAATGATCGAACACTCGGTGGAGTCGATGCTCCCCTTTCTGCAAATGCAAAATCCTGAAACCGAAATTATCTCCATCCTTGTTCCATACATGTCTTCCGCAAAAATGGATACGATCGCCGGGCAGCTGGCCACTGCAATCAAATCAGTTACTTCAGCTGACCAACTGGTTTGGGGAAAAGATTTTTCGATACTGATCACAACCGATGCTGTGCATTACGGCGATGAAGAATGGGGCGGCAGTAATTACGCCCGTTTTGGTTGCGACAGCACAGGCTACCGGCAGGCCGTTGCGCTGGAACATGAGATCATTCAAAACTGTTTTACAGGCGAACTTACCGATGAGCAGCCCAATCGTTTTATCGGCTATACGGTTAAGGACGACGATTTCCGCCAATACAAATGGACCTGGTGTGGACGCTATTCTGTTCCACTCGGGCTAAAAGTAGCCTTGAAACTGCAACAAGAGGAAAATGCAACGCCTCTTGCCGGTGTTCCGCTTGCATACGAAACCAGCATAAGCCAAAAACATATTCCGGTTGACGACCTCGACATGGGACGCACCGCCATTGCCACGCCGCACCACTGGGTGGGCTATGCTGCTGTTGGGTTTAAATAATCAGTTTCTGTTCCTTTTGGGTATAACCTTTTCCAAAGTTTCACCACCCCACCCCGTCCGTCAGCTGACGGATCGGGGCACCCCTCCTCAGCAAGGAGGGGAAATCCGAATTACAAAAGTTTGTTGAATTCCAAATGACAAGTTGTGTGGTACAAACATTTCTCCTCCTTGACAAGGAGGAGTACCTTGACCGATTGAAATGAGTGTCAGGGGGAGGTGGTTTAAAAATAAATAAATCAATTATATAGCTCAAAAATACCTGTTTTCAACCTCCAATTTCCGCCTTCCACTTTATGAAATATTTTAAGCCATCCCTAAACTTTTAAAATATTTACAAAAGTCATGATTCAATTTGCTTGTTTTGTTTTACTTTACAGCACAGCAAAATTATCGATCAATAAAACTGACAAATAGAATAACCAATACAAATCAGATGCAGAATTCAGTAAGAAAAATCAGCGCATTTATCCTTTCAATGCTTCTTGTTTTTAGCTCAACCTGTGTTGGTGCACAGAGCAACGAAGAAGAGCAAGTAGAAATTACCGCTGCAAAAAAAACAAATTCCACCACCGTAGAAATTGAGTTTTCGAACAATCAGCTTATGTTGATTGACTTTTACGGAAACAATATTTTCCGGATGTTTCAGGACAACAGTGGCAAAGGCATGCGAGCACCTCAGGCTGAACCACCTGCAGAAATTCTGGTTAAGAATCCACGAAAGGCAGTTACAGAACTGGATGTATGTGACGCCGGAAACACGATCACGATAAAAACGACTGATGTTCAGCTAAACATCAATAAAAAGACAACAACCTTCGAACTTAAAAATCTGAAAACAGGGAAAACGGTTGTACAATCCATCGCTCCGATCGCCTTCGGAAAAAACAAAGTAGAAATTCAGTTAAGCGAAGGTGCGGATGAATATTTCTATGGTGGTGGCGTGCAAAACGGACGTTTTTCGCATAAAGGAAAAGTAATCGCCATCGAGAACCAAAACAGCTGGACCGACGGAGGTGTGGCTTCTCCGAATCCCTTTTACTGGTCGACCAATGGCTATGGTTTTATGGCCTACACGTTCAAAAAAGGCACCTACAGCTTTGGCGCCAGAAACAAAGATCATGTAACACTCTCGCACGACACCGATTACCTCGACGTATTTTTTATGGTAAATGACGGCGCTGTGGCTTTGTTGAACGATTTCTATCAACTTACCGGAAATCCGGTGCTGATCCCGAAATTCGGATTCTACGAAGGCCACCTGAACGCCTACAACCGCGACTACTGGAAAGAAGATTCAACCGGAATTCTTTTTGAAGACGGCAAACGTTACAAAGAATCGCAAAAGGACAACGGCGGTACCAAAGAGTCGCTGAACGGCGAGCTGAACAACTACCAGTTTTCAGCCAGGGCCGTTGTCGACCGCTACAAAAACCACGATATGCCACTTGGCTGGATCTTGCCCAACGACGGTTATGGCGCGGGGTACGGACAAACCTCAACTTTAGACGGAAACATTGCCAACCTGAAAGATTTTGGCGACTACGCCCGTGAGCAGGGTGTTGAAATTGGTTTGTGGACACAGTCTGATCTCCACCCCATCGATACCATTGAAGCGCTTTTGCAGCGCGATATTGTAAAGGAAGTTGGCGTAGCCGGAGTTCGCGTGTTAAAAACCGATGTGGCCTGGGTAGGCGCCGGCTATTCGTTTGGATTGAACGGCGTGCAGGATGCTGCCGAAATTATGCAGGAACACGGAAACAACGCACGTCCCTTTATCATTTCGCTTGACGGCTGGGCAGGTACACAACGCTATGCCACAATCTGGTCGGGCGACCAAACGGGTGGCAAATGGGAGTACATTCGTTTCCACATTCCTACATTTATTGGCTCGGGATTGTCGGGGCAACCCAACATTACCAACGACATGGACGGCATTTTCGGAGGTAAAAACCCGATCATCAATATGCGCGATTTCCAATGGAAGACGTTTACATTAATGGAGTTGAACATGGACGGCTGGGGCGCCAACGAGAAATATCCGCACGCTTTGAATGAACCTGCCACTTCGATCAACCGAAACTATTTAAAACTGAAATCGGAATTGTTGCCATATGCCTACAGTGTGGCGCACGAAGCGGTTGACGGATTGCCGGCAATCAGGGCGATGTTCCTCGAAGAACAGAATGCGTACACATTGGGGGAAAATACCGAATACCAGTTTATGTTCGGCCCCGATTTTCTGGTTGCTCCCATTTATCAGGATACCAAATCGGATGAAGAGGGGAACGACATTCGCGACCACATTTATTTACCCGAAGGAAGCTGGGTCGACTATTTTACAGGCGAGGTTTACGAAGGCGGACGGATCATCAACAATTTTGATGCTCCGATCTGGAAACTTCCGGTGTTTGTAAAACGAGGCGCCATTATTCCAATGGTAAACCCGAACAACAATGTCAACGAGATCAACAAACAAGTGAGGATCTTTGAGATCTATCCTTACGGAAAATCATCTTTCACCGAATACGACGACGACGGTGTAACTACCGCCTACCTCAACAACGAATTTGCCAAAACACGCATTACTTCGGAAGTTGACGGCGATGTAGTGAACCTGACTGTGGAACCGACAAACGGTTCTTTCAATGGTTTCGAAAAAGAGAAAGCAACGGAATTCCGGATCAATGTAACAAGCCAACCCAAAAATGTTTCAGCAAAAATCGGCGATAAAAAAGTGCGCCTAAAACATGTGAAATCGATGGAGGCTTTCAGGAAGAGAAGCAATGTTTACTATTACAATCCGGCGGTAAACATGAATCAGTTTGCTACGAAAGGCAGCGAATTCGAAAAAGTAAAGATCACCAAAAACCCGCAGTTGCTGGTAAAGGTTAAAAAAACCGACATTAGCCAAAACAGCGTTCAGCTTCAGCTTAGCGGCTATGAGTATAAAATGGAAAACAAGTTGCTAAACAATTCAGGCGATTTATCTGATTTTAAAAATGTTGCGGTTGCCGGCACCAACGCTACGGCTTATACTCTGAAACCTAGCTGGGAAAAAGTGGACAATGCCGATTACTACGAACTGCAGTTCAATGGCATGTTGTACACCCACATCAAAAACAACGAATTGCTGTTCGAAAATCTAAGACCGGAAACGAATTATACCTTCAAAGCCCGCGCTGTAAATAAAAGCGGAACTTCAGCATGGATCAGTTTCACGGCTACAACAAAAGCCGATCCGCTGCAGTTTGCAATTAAGGGAATCAGGGCAGAATGTACGGCCAACATGCAGGGGGGCGAAGGTTTGAGCAAACTGTTCGACTTCGATGAAAATTCGATGATGCATACCCGCTACGGTGAAAACGCGCTTCCGTTTGAAATTGTGATCGATCTGAAATCGATTAACCAGCTGGAGAAAATTGTTTACCTGCCACGTCTGAGCGGGAAAAACGGCATCATACAAACTGGCAATATTTCCTACAGCAGCGACAAGGAAAACTGGACGGATGCCGGAAGTTTTGAGTGGAAAGCTGATAACGAAGCGAAAACATTTGTATTGAAAGACCAGCCTGTGGTTCGTTACATCAAACTGTCGGTTGACAAAGCGTATGGCGATTTTGGCTCCGGACGGCAAATCTACATTTTCAAAGTTCCGGGAACCGAAAGCTTCCTGCCGGGCGACATCAACAACGACGGTGTGATCGACAAAAACGACCTGACCTCGTACATGAACTACACCGGTTTGCGCGAAGGCGACAGCGATTTTGGTTATGTGAGTCGTGGCGACGTAAACAAGAACGGCCTGATCGATGCCTACGATATATCAAACGTAAGCACCCAGCTAAACGACGGGATCAGCAACGCGCCGGTAGAAAAAGTAGCAGGAAAACTGACTTTAAGTTCAGCAAAAAGCAGCTACAAAGCCGGCGAAACCGTGGAGATAAAAGTGGAAGGCAGCGGGCTAACATCGGTGAATGCCTTTAGTTTTGCACTCCCCTACAGCGGTAACGACTTGGAATATGTTGGTGTAACAACCGTGAATACAAAAGAAATGGACAACTTCACCTACAACCGTTTGCACTCGAACGGCGACAGGGTGCTCTACCCCACTTTTGTAAACATCGGCGATCAGGCAGCGGTAGAAGGCGACGGCACCATCCTGATCCTTCAGTTTAAAGCCAAACGTGCTTTTACCTTCAACCCGGAAATCAAAAATGGTTTGCTGGTTGACAAGTATTTGAATACTGTAAATTTCTGAACGGAATAGGGTAACTTAATTAAATTGCCACAGATTGCTTCGCCTTCCGCCGGCTGGCGGATTGGCTCGCAATGACAGGTTTGTTTAAAGTCGCAGGCAGCGGACTATCAGGAATCATGTCAGAATAAATCAATTCATTGTCCGCTGCCAGGTATCCCCTCTGTACATCGTCATTGCGATCCCGAGCACCCGGGAGAAGCAATCTATAGAATCCGATTACAAGATTTATCACATAAGGAAACAGGTTGTTCACATGCGAGCAGCCTGTTTTATTTTTCAACTAGAACACCACCCCACCCCGTCCGTCAACTGACGGATCGGGGCACCCCTCCTCAGAGAGGATGGGAAAAATTCGTGCCGGGATATTTATTGTATTTCAAAGTCTGTTTTGTAAAAAGAATTTCTCCTCCTGACCAGGAGGAGTACCCGAGTATGCGAGAGGGAGGTGGTCGCACCAGTTTCTATCATTCGCAGATGAAGACAGGAAGAACAGCCTGCCCCGATTGTTCGGGGACTGAAGCAAGCTCGCAATAATTGCGGTGCAAACCACCGACAAGCCCGAACAACTAACTGCTTGCACCGCTATATTTGTGGCACTTATTACCCCGCCTTAAAAGGCGGGGCTACAACTATTTCATCCCTCCGGGATTAAAATCGATTCAGTAGTTTCTGCAGATTAAAAGTCCCGTTAGGGACGACAGATTGGTAAACCATCATGCGAACACAAACATAAGTCCCGGCGGGACGATACCCGGTTGTTCATTCCGGGCAAAGTCATTGCGAAGGATGAACCACAGCTGCAATCTTACTTTGCTGCTTACCCCTATACTTCCCGGAAGGCACGTTCGGCGGGCAGCCTGTCCTATTTTTTTGTCAGTTTATAGCGTATATGTGTCGTCAGGTCCGATGGAATAACTTCTGCAATCTCAATGTCATACTTTTCTTTTTCAATCCCGTCGAAAAGCCGGATTCCGCTACCCAGAAATACGGGTGCGATGTGTATCAAAAATTCGTCGATAAGCCCTGCGTTCAGAAACTGCTGGATCGTATTCGCCCCGCCCTGTATTCGAATATCCTTTCCCCGGGCCGATTGCCTGGCTTTCTCCAGTGCACTTTCTATCCCGTCGTTAACGAAATAAAAGGTAGTGCGCTTGCCATGCGCCCAGGGTTCCCGTTTTTCGTGTGTCAGCACAAAAACATCGGCTTCGTATAAATCTTCTGCCCAGGCCACTTCGCCTTCTTCGAACATGCGTTTCCCCATGATGTAAGCGCCTGTCCGTGCAAACACCGCTTCAATTACTTTACTGTCGGCACCATATTCTGCACCGCCTTCCATTTTTATCTGTTTCCAAAATGCTTTTTGCTGAAACATCCACTGGTGCAGTTTTCCTGATACTCCGCCCATCGGATTTTTGGGACTTCTGTTTTCGCCTGCGAAAAAGCCATCGAGCGATATGCCGCTGTCGAAGATTATCTTGCTCATTTGTTTGATTCGTTTGGTTTACAAGAAGAAATTATTTTGAATGCCTTTCCCGTTCAATAACCGCTAAGGGGATGAAAAAGTTGTTGGGTTGTGAAATTTGTTAGCAGGAGGCGTGAACATGGATTCAGTAGGGATAATTGAAACAATTACGCCATAATTGCGGTGCAAACCACCAACATGCCCGAAGAACTTACTGATTGCACCGCTATATTTGTGGCACTTAATACCCCGCCTTAAAAGGACGGCCTGTCCCGACTGAGTTTGCGAACGTCGGGAGGCTACAGATATTTCATCCCTCCGGGATTAAAATTGATTCGGTGTTGTTGCTGATTAAAAGTCCCGATAGGGACGGCATATCGGTAAAATATAATGCGATCACAACAATAAGTCCCGGCGGGACGACATCGGATGTTATACCCGCCCATTATAATTTGGGTCGAAATCCACTATCCATTCAATCCCATATTTGTCTCTGAACATGCCAAAATACGAACCCCACGGGCTGTCGGCAATCGGCACTTCTATTTTCCCTCCTTCCGAAAGCCCCTTAAATAATATATCAGCTTCTTCCCGGGTTTCAGCATTTATCGAAATTTTGCTTCTCGTTTCATTTTCGTTGTGCTTTCCCAGCGATTGTGGGGTATCGCTCCCCATTAAAACATCGCTTTCACCAATGGGTAAGGCAATGTGCATAATTTTGTTGGCTTCACTTTCTGAAAACGAACCTTCAGGGACGCCCGGCATATCTTTGAAACGCATGATCATGGCGAACTCTCCGCCAAAAACCGATTTATAAAAGGAAAATGCTTCTTCTGCATTTCCGTTAAAATGGATGTAAGGATTAATTTGTGCCATTTAGTTATGTTTTCTCCAAAACAACTGTATTTTGCTTTTTGTTGAGCAGCTCGTGCCAATTGGTGTAAGGGTAATTTTATGAAGCTCCCGCCGGTGCCGTACTACCCCAATCGGATGCCTTCGATGCCGGCAAGCGATTCAGGCAATCTCCTTAAGCACTGAAAGTTAATGCGCATGTTGTTCCAAATGCTGACGAAGCAGATCTTTTCCATAATCGTTTCCGTTGGGCGTTCTCACTACAGTGTGAACGTGTTTCTTCGAGGGTTTATCTCCTTCGAGGAAAACCGGCTTTTGATGATCGAATTCAATGATTATTACCGGGCTTTGAATCCGGTAATAAAACGGCCCACTTCCGTCCATCGCGCCTACCCACGAAAAGTAAGTTTCATCGATATGCGCCAACACCTCATCCATTTTTATTTTTGAATAGCCTTCGCGCATATTGCCAACATATTCAGAAATTAAGCCTTTCAACAGCATTAGTTGTGATTCGCTGAACGCGGATGCTTTAATGCCGGCATACGGAAGAACAGCATTATCACGAAACGACTCCGTTTGGTTGTAGGCCACCTCTTTTCTGTCGAATAAAGTAGCCTGCTGCTTTTGTTCATCATCTAACGAATGGTACAAGGTCAATCCGAGTAGTTCTTCCTTTTCAAATGTCCGGGTTCCGGCATTTTCACCATCTTCAATGTAATTTGGTTCCGATCCCATAAAGGTGGGTGTCATAACAATCTGACCGCCCAGCACAAAGTAATTAATTACCAGGTGATGGCCGTCGAGTTGCCAGCCCCAGGGTTCGGTATCCGAAGGTTTTCCAAAAAATGTAAACCAGTATTTGTCGTGCCCCAGGTTTTCGAATTCACCTGACAAACGGGCCAGATAATCCTCCATTTTCATGATGTCCTGCGTTTTTTCGAATCCCTTTGGACTTAAGCTCTCATGGAGGATTTGAAAGGACAGATCTTTCTGCTCTTCGCTTAGATCAGCAAGTCCAATTCCGGTGCGTTTGTACAATCCGATATCGATATTGCTCCACCGACGCCATTCCTTATCGTCGACCGGAAAAACACAGCTTTCCTTTTGTTCATCGTTTAACGAGCGCAGGAAATTTTCAACTGCATTTTTTATGGGTTCCGTGCTCAGACCGGTCACCTCGATGGGATAAAGCCCCTGACGAATTTTCCCGTCGCTGGTAATTCCAGTAAAGGATTCGCCGAGTGCTTCCTTTTCCTCCTCCGAGTCGGTCTAATAAACCCTGAGCCTTGGAGCCGGAGTTGCTCTGCCGGTTTCCCTATCGATCTTTTTGCTTTGCTGACCTGAGCAGGCAAGCGAAATAAGAAGCAGAGAAATAAAAGCTAAACGATTCGATTTCATCAGTTAAGTTGCTACATGATTCTGTTACAACAGTTAATGAGAACTTAAGTTCCTGAGTATCGGTTGTTTTTTGGGCTATCACGTTTTATTCTGCAGGCGGATTGGCTCGTATTGACAGGTTTGTTTAACGTCCCCGCCGGTTCGCGATTGCTTCGCAGACCACTAGTTTATTTTGAAATCACACGATAAAATCGGGCGATAGCGGCGAAAAGAACTGTTTGAGTGCACGCTCTTACTTTTCTTCGTCTTCAACTTGTTTCCACACCTCCTTAATATTCTCTTCACCTTTAAAATAGCCAACCTGAGCGCTATTCTCAAAAATTTCAAAGGTAGGAGCTATCAATATTTTATTCGAATCGGGATATTCAGCAATATCGTAACCTATGTACGTTCTTATATCGAGGTAAACACAACTTTCTGTTGTATGATTGTATAATTGATGTGCCCCTGTTTCTCCTTTTTCAAAAAAGATCAGGTCGCCGGTATTCACCACGGTCAGTCCTTCAGGCGTTCTCAATGTAGCTGATCCGGAAATAATCATGAACAGTTCTTCCGCAAATCGATGGAAATGAAAAGGAGCTGAGTACTGTTCGGGATTCAATTGCCTCAAATCAAAGTTTAAGTTCTCCGGATTTATTCCTTTTTTGCTTCTCGATACTTCCGTAAACAGGCGGTAGTTATCAATTCTGTTCGGATGTTCCTTAAATTCTCTTTCCTGTGCTTTAAAAATTGTTGCCATATTGTTGTTGTTTTTGGATCGTTTAAACATCCATTTCATTCGAAATGTTTTTTACCGGTAGACAAGTAACTGTAAAGTTAAAATTTTTGCGGGCGCTTACCGAAAATTTTCAGTAAGTGCCCACGCCGCGAAACAGATTGCTTCGTTTTTCGGCAGTTGACAAATCGTGTGGCAATTGCGATCCCGGGCACTCGGGAAAAACAAGCTCACCACAATTGCGGTGCAAAACACCGATCAGCCCGAACAACCAATTGCCTGCACAGCTTTTTTGCTGCACTTACTACCCCGCCTTAAAAGGACGGCCTGTCCCGACTGAGTTTGCGAACGTCGGGAGGCTAAACACATTTCATCCCTCCGGGATTAAAATCGATTCAGTAGTTTCTGCAGATTAAAAGTCCCGTTAGGGACGGCAGGTTGGTATAACAGAATGTGATTACAAACATAAGTCCCAGCGGGACGACATCGCTGATTCGCGATTGCATCGCGGACTAGTATTTATTTTGAGATCATTCGATAAAATAGAGCTATAGCGGCGTTAGTCTAGGTACAGACGCTACGATAAAGGGATCCGATCCTTTCCAGTTGAAACACGTTCGGATCGAATCCGTGAAAACGCTAAAAAGCCGATCTGTAAACAGAACGGCTTTCGATATCATAAGGAAACAGTGTGATTACTCCCCCAGCTTTTCAAGAATGGCGTTGTACTTGTCCATATCTTTCATACGGTAGTACAGGCTTTTCAACGACTCAAGCGTATTAATATCTTCAGGATTCAGCTCAAGGCATTTTTCCATGTAAGGCAATGATTTCTCGAACCACTGATCGACTTTTTTCAGTTCGGCCTCGTACTTTTCATTTTCGTTAGCCGGAACATCGCGGGCTACATCATATTGCTGTACTCCTTTGTTGTAGTACAATGCACCAATGTTGTAATGAGCGTCAAAGAAAGTTGGATCAACTTTCATAGCCTCTTCGTAGCATTTAATAGCATTTTCTTCATCGCCAAAACGCTCGTATAAAGTACCCTGTGCAAAGTGATAAGTAACGTTATTTGGATCCTGCTTGATAGCCATATCCAAATATTTCATCGCTTCCTTAGTCTGATTGGTTTTAAGGTACAAGTCGATCATACTGGTCAGAATATCATTGTCAGCCGGATATTTCTCAAACCCTTCCTTAATTGTTTCCAGCGCTTTTGTCGTGTCCTTCAGATTCATGTATGATTCATAAATCATTCGGTAAGCGCTCTCACCATTGTAATTGTATTTTGCAGCCTCACCATAATATGTGATGGCTTTTTCGTACTGTTGAGAATAGTATGCGGCCAAACCGCTATTATATATAATCACCGTATCAACAGCATCCGGATTATCAGCTTTTACAATATCGATGTTCTGAATATCAAGAATCTGCTCGAAAGATCTAAGTGCAGTTTCGTAATCGTTAGTATTAAAAGCTTCAACCGCCTGGTTGCTCAGGTTGTTGGTCAACAGAGTCAGTTTAATTTTAATGCTGTTAGAGCCTTTACCTTTGTCGTCGAGTTCCAAAGCTTTTTTGTACGATTCCAAAGCTGTTGTTAACGGATCTTCCGCTAAAGCTTTCACATTGGCATCCTGACTCTCAAATATTGCCTGGTAAATTTCGCCACGAACTTCCCATGTTTTTGACCATGGAATAGACTTTTCAGCCTTCTCGTTAGAAGGATCAATGGCTTCTTTAATGGCTTCCAAAGCCTTGTCGAGTTTACCGGTGTCTTTAAAATTCTGAGCACTTGTAACTTTACCTTTTTGGGCAAAAGCACCTCCAAAGGCAAACAATAAGGTTAGTAGAATAATTGATTTTTCCATCTGATAAAAATTTTAAAGTTTTTTGTCCATCACGTCTTCCTTTTACTTTTCAGAAGTGCCGCGACTCTACATATTATTTTAGAATTTTTTGTTTTATATCAATGTAAAATTTACGTTTTCAAATGTTATCGCAACCCGAACAAAAAATATCAGTTATTTATTCCTGTTCTAAGTTACTTTCTTCATTTTCAGTATTTCCATTTTCCAAAGCCCAGCTGGTTAGCGATTGCATCGCGGACCAATAGTTTATTTTTTAATCACACAATAAGATCGTGCGATAGCGGCGAGCAGGGTCTTAGTTGTTTAGTTCCATTGTTACCGGTCCGTTTATCGTTTTGCCATCCGGTAAACGAACAGAGTCCTGACAGAACATACGATAAACACGACCTTTCTGCTTATATAATTTTGTGTATCCAAAAGCCACATAATTAACCTGTTTTGATTCACTTTCAATTGAAATTACAGTTCCCCCGGGTTTTGGATATAGTTCTATGGTATTATCATTATCTATAACGGACTGCCAACTATGGTTCTTAACGCTGAATTGGCTTGCATTTAAGTTGGCGGAAATAAAGTAGGATTTGTTATTCGGAAAATCTAAAACGACCCTTTCAAACGACCATATAAAGGGAATGCCTAATAAATCGGCATGGTTATTATTAACACATCTAATATTGTTATATTCATATTTCCCGAATTTTATGTCAACAAAACTGCCATCGATGGTCTGATTATTAATTGAATCTAAATGGTTTAATCCTCCTTTCCCGCGAGCCTGATAAAAAGTTATTTTCTCCTTTTCAGACTCTTTTCCCTGTGGTATTGAATCGGAAAGAATTATAGGAGAACTACACCCGAAATCGAGAAGAAGCATTTTCGCTGTTTCGTTGATAAACACCGGGATTTCTTTAACGTTATTTTTTGAAACTAAATCAATAGCCAGGGAGTCGGATAAAGTACTGCAATACGCTTTGTTATTTGAGACGGTAACACATTGATTTAAGAGATCGAAATCCCAGGTAAATTTGGATATGATATCATTTCCGAGAACTCCAACAACACTGTCGTGCCCAAAAAATATTCCATCAGAAGAAGTCCACGTCAGCGAGTCAAGGGGATAGGTTTTTAAGTTTCTAATTGAAATGTCGCCCAATTCGAACTCTCTAACAATATGAGAAGGTTTATTTTGTCTTATACCATTCGCATCTTTAATTGTAAGGTGTTTCCACTTCAAGCTTCCGTTGCTAATGTATTTCTCATTAACTACAGTTACACCACAACCCGTATCGAAAAGAAAAAGTCCCGGAGCACCATTTATTTGTGCTTTCAGGTATAAATGGCCTTCATTCCCAACCGTAAAGTCACTTGTAAATTTGTCCGCATTCAAACTCCAGACTACTTCTTCCTCATAATCTTTTTCAATAGTTCCAATTACTATTGAAACCAGAGACATAAAAAAAGCAAATGACAGAACAACTGTAATGCCTGCAACCCGACTCTTCAGAAGGGTAAATGAAAATACCAGGCTAAGAATTACCAGGGGTATAACAATCACTATTTTTGTAAACACAAATTTTGCCACCGAAATATTGAGAATCACAATGGGCAACAACAGTATACAGAAAACCATTACTGACTGAAGCAATATTTGTGTAACTGTTTTTGTGTTTTTCATATGCTATATCTGAACATTAGACCTTGGCTGGCGCGAATCAAAAATCAGCCACAGGCTGAAATTTATATTTCAATCCTTTCGGAGACACACCGATTACATCCCATCCGTCAGCTGACGGATCGGGAGGCGCGAGCGGCGAGAGCGGGTCACCACATACAACTACGAGCTCTCCTCTTCGTGCGCTGCTGCCACTTTCAGCGGCGCTTTATTAAATTCCTTTTGCAAAAAGTAAGTACTCACCAAAACGATAATTATTGACCCAACAATGGCTAAAATCAAATTTGTTAGCCCGCCATACATTTGTACCAGGGTTTCATCCATGGCCGTTGAATCATCAACAAAAAAGTGCGTTAAATAGGCACTTAAATTAGCCGATGCGTGTATGATTATCGAATACGACAAACTCCTGGTACGGTAATACACCCATCCCGAAAAGATTCCGATAATCAGTCCGGTTACAAATTGCCAGGGATTCAGGTGCACCAGTCCAAAAAGCAAAGCGGAAATCAGGATGGATTTTTGGGGTGAATAATTTTTCAGCAATCCATCAAGGATTATCCCCCGAAATATTAATTCTTCCAGTATTGGAGCGGCCACCACCATCATCAAAAACGCAAAAACCCCGGTTTGACTTCCAAAATCCATAAATGCTTTTTTAATGCTCTCGGGCATGGGAATCAGATTTCCAAGCGGTGAAACAATTCCAAACAATAAAGCAATTGTTCCAACTACCACCCAGGGAATTATCAGCTTGTTTTCAATAGCGATGTTAAACGAGTGCTTACTTGTTTTTCTTTTACGTATGGTATAAACCAGAAAAAAAGGCAGCCCGATTGCCAGCAGGTAATACAGCAGCATGGAGGCTTCTTTGCCAATCAATTTCTCCAATGCTAAAACCGGCGCAAGGAAGATCATACCGAGGATTACAATCCCTGTAATTCCAAAACTTTGAGCTACGTTAGGATAATTTTGAGTTGTTAATTCTGTCATTGGTTAGTTTTTTTTTCATGATCTTGTTCGTGAAAAGATTCAATCCTTTCGGAGACACACCGATTGCATCCCATCCGTCAGCTGACGGATCGGGAGGCGCGAGCGGAGGAGAAGCAGGAGCGAGAGACTAATCCGAAAGATTGTTGCCAAACGTCATTCGCTAAAAATCCTAATTATATAGTATAATAATTCACTTACTTTTCCTTGTTTAGTAATCTCAAGTATTAATCCAACCAATATTGGAAGAATAACACCACTTGTAAACCAACCAATGCTTCTTTTATCAGGAATTCCTATTTTATTTCTGTTACCTCTAATATTAGGAGAGTTATCTCCTGTTGATGCTTGGTTATCATTTCCAGTCTGATTAATTGTTGCCATATTACTTAATATTTGAAGAATTATTGCCCGTTGCAGCTTGGTTATTATTGCCACTTTGATTAATTACGATCCCTGCTGGTTGTAATTCTGAAATCGCTTCATCTTTATTAAAAACAGTTATTCCATTATAATTAATAGGATTATAATCCTCCTTTTCACATACAATTAATCTTTTATCATGAGTTCTTCTGCAGGTATCAATAAATAGATTTTCAAAATCATTAATAGCAACTGGTTTCCAGTATTTCTTAAAATCCATTCCTTTAATCCATTCACGAATTGTACCTGATTCATTGGCATATTTAATGTACTCCTCAAGTATTTTATCATTAATTACAACTCTATTAGGATTTTCTTGAATAAAGTGCCATAGTAAATCATATGCGTACTTTAACTCTTTACTTGCAGTTTCTAGTACCTTTGAACAAACTGTATAATCCATAGTTATATCTGATTCTTTAGAAATTCAATAGTATCCTTTAAATCATCTGCATAAAAATCGCTTGGCCACTCAAACTCACCAGTATCGCTTATTTCTACATTCTCAATTATTGCGTGATTTCTTGAATCATTTTTTGGATGTATAAAGTAAATGGCGACATCCGAGGCGTCGATGCTCCCATCAGATATCCTCCTTCTAAGTCTTTTTAATAAATATTCACTGTGTGTTTCGATAATAAAGTTTCTTGTAATATTATCGTCCTTACATGTATCAATAAATAAATCGGCTAGTTCTGCTTGCATCTTTGGATGTAAGTGAATTTCTGGCTGTTCTATCAAAGTAATTGAATTATTCCTAGCTAAATAACTTTGTGCAATAATTGGCATTACTTGTGATATGCCAAAGCCTACATCTGTGATATCTAAACTTAAACCACTATGATGAACTCTAATTTTGTGAATTACTTCTTCTAATTGGTCAATGTCTACGTTAATGTTAAATTTCTTCATCCAGGAGTTTACCTTCCTTTTAATATCTGTTCGTTCTCTAAAAAGCTCAATTAATTGTATTGAGTCCACTGTGCTAACAGAATAGGAATTTATAACCTCATCTTGAAAATAATAACGTCTTGGGTACGCTCTTAATGGATTTATATAGTTAATATTTCTATGGTTGAAATTATCTTTTATAGGACTTATTGTTTGTTCAATAAGTTGTAGAAGAAATTCAATGAAAAAATTATCTCTTTTTCGTCTTACGACCATACGACTTGCCAATTCCAGGTTTGTTAAATCTATAGTGTTTCCGAATTTACTTGAGTATTTTTCAAGCAACTCACTATCAAACACATCACTTTGCAATACATGATGTTTTCCTCTTCGAACATTTTTATAGTAATAATTCAGTATTACTTGATTTTTTGCATTTATTGTAAATCCCTCTAGCTCAGTAGTTCTATTTTTTTCATTGTATTTTATGACATACTCAATTTCCAAATTTTTAAAATCAATATTGGATAAAGTGTTTGCGAACTGAGAAGCGTGTTTATAGGGAGCGAAATCCACAATAATTTTCTTCTCAGCTGATGAATAAATATTCGAATCATCATATCTCCACATATTCCGAAAATATATATCCATTATTTTTTCAAATTCTTTTGAAGGTAAGTTTTTGGCGGCCATATTAATTTTTCTCTTTAGCCCACTGAGCTTTGAGAAAACATTACCAACATCCATTATTTCTTCAAAACTTGGTGTAAATTGGTAACGAATGTCTCTAGCTCTTCTTATGATTCTGTTATCGTCTTCTTTAATGGTAATAAGGGAATAAATTTTATCTAGCGTATAAAATAATTCAAATATTCTTTCATTGACATTTTCAATAACTCGTTTATATTCTATATTGGAAATATCAAAACAAAGTCGTATGTTAGAACTCGTTTTTTTATTATGAAAAATATTTTTGTTCTCTCCTAATTTTACCAAATCACCATTGAGTTGAAGAATATTTTGTCTATTTTTTCTACTACTGAATGTTTGAGTAATCATTAACAATAATTGTATTAAGCTACTTTTCCCTGCACTGTTAGTGCCAAGTAGAATAGTTATAGGTTTAATTTTTATTTCGCCACTTTTAAATGCCTTATAATTGCCTAACCTTATAGTATGTATCATAATTATGTTATTTTGTTCTAAATTTTTTAAAAATTTGTCGTTACTATACATGAAATCCAGCAAGTTGTATTATTTCACTTTTATCACTTTGGATAATGGAACCAAATTATGGGGCATACCATCTTTTCTGAATTTTATAGGAGGGAGCATTTTCATTAGTAAGGTATTAATTTTTAGTTTTCCCGAAGATAGAAATAAAAATGTTTTGTTCAACAGAAACACAGGATGTTTTGCAGCTAAACACCTGAATATGATAACAAAGACAGTGTTTCCGCGGCTTTCGTAAGCGGGGAACAGGCTTGCAGCATCGGGGGAGAAGGATAATTTCCTTATCCGGAGGGATTATTTCCTTGTCCATCATCGATATTTCCTATGCCAGCAACATTATTTCTTAGGAAATAGCTATAATTTCCTTATCCGGTACGATGCCGGACTTGTCCACAGGCATTATTTCCTTGTCCATCATAGTTATTTCCTATGCCAGAGACATTATTTCTTAGGGAATGTCTATGATTTCCTTGTCCGGAACGATGCCGGACTTGTCCACAGCCATTATTTCCTTGTCCACGACAGCTGTTTCCTCTGTTATCGGAACTATTTTTTTTAGGGAATAGCTATGGTTACCCCGGGGAGAAAGGTAATTCCCATGGGGAGTGAAGGAAAAAAACAGGGAAAGTTCGGAGCAATGTACGTTCGCATCCTCAGACCTACGAACATTTCATCCCTCCGGGATTAAGATTGATTCGATAGTATCTGAGATTGCTTCGCCTTCCGCCGGCTGCCGGATATTATACACTTATGCAGTCATTGCGATCCCGGGCACCCGGGAGAAGCAATCTCACCATAATTGCGGTGCAAACCACCAACAAGCCCGAACAACCAACTGCTTGCACCGCCTTTTTTTGCTGCACCCAATACCCCGCCTTAAAAGGCGGGGCTACAGATATTTCATCCCTCCGGGATTAAAATCGATTCAGTAGTTTCTGCAGGTTAAAAGTCCCATTAGGGACGACAGATTGGTAAAACATCATGCCAACACAAACATAAGTCCCGGAGGGACGACACCGAATGTTAAGTCCTCTGCTGGTTCGCCCCGCTGGTTCGCAATTGTATCGCGGACTAGTATTTTATTTTGAACTCATTCGATAAAATCGGGCGATAGCTACGTGCGAGCATCCAAACCTTGAAGGTTTAAGAACCCTTCAAGGCCGCTTCTATAAAAAGGATCCGATCCGTCATTGTTTTATCTCACACGGATCGGATCCCTCTCCCACTTCTAATCAACAATTCTTATGCGGCGCATGCCAATGCATATTTTCAAAATAGTTCTGCGGTTGCGCCTGTTTTTCCCACACATTTATCCCAGGGCGGCCTTCATCCGTCAGTCGCCGGATTCATTTGCCCCGGGCTGTTAGCTTTCGTCCCTTCAGGACTAAGAGGGAAAAAGCCCCAAAGGGGCGCGAGCAATCAGCCCGGTGTGCAGCGCCGGGTTAATGACCAGCCAGCAACTCGTCCGGCGAAGAAAGTTGATAAGAGCTTGTTGGTTGTCCCGGACGAAAACCAATGGTGAGTTCAGACCTTGAAGCTTTTTGAAACCTCCAAGGTCTACTGAAAGAAGGATCCGATCCATTCCGGGTTCAACGGATACGGATCGGATCCCTTTGGATTACAAATAATCGAAAAAGTACTGACTTACTTTTTGCATCAGGTGGATGCGGTCTTTTCCGCGTACGTTGTGCGGGTGAATCGGGTAAGCAAAAAAGTCGACCTGCTTGCCTTCCTTCACACATTCGCGCAGGTACTTCATGCTGTGCTGCATCACCACTGTTTCGTCCTGAACGCCGTGGATCAGCATTAATTTTCCCTGCAAATTTTTGATATGGCTGGTCATGTTTGTTTCTCCGTAACCTTCCGGGTTTTCCTGCGGCATGTCCATGTAGCGTTCGCCGTACATAATCTCGTACATGCTCCAGTCGACCACAGGCCCGCCGGCAACACCCACTTTAAACACTTCGGGGTGGCGTGTCATCAGGTTCAGGGTCATAAAACCACCGTAGCTCCAGCCGTGCACACCAATGCGGTCGGCATCAACATAAGGCAGCGAAAGCAGGAACTCGATTCCCTGCATCTGGTCTTCGGTTTCCAACACGCCCAACTGACGGTGGATCGCGGTCTCGAAACTGCGCCCGCGGTTACTGGTTCCGCGGTTATCGAGCGTAAACGCAATGTAGCCCTGCGAAGCCATGTAATACTGCCACCAGCGTGCCTGGTTGTGCCAGCTCTTATCTACCAGCTGCGAATGCGGCCCGCCGTAAACGTACACCACCACCGGGTATTTTTTCGTAGGATCGAAATGGGTTGGCAGGATCAGGCGGCCATACAGATCGTAGTTGCCGTCTTTGGTTTTTAAGGTCACCAGTTTGTTTTCGCCCAGGTCGTAATCCGCTACCGGATCGTTGGCTGTAAAAACATTCCGCACCGGTTTGCCTTTGGTGCTCACCACGTCAACTTTGCCGGGAACCGAAGTAGCGTTCCAGCTATCGATAAGATAGGTGGTATTCGGGCTCAATGTACCGTGATGAATGCCTTCGTCGCTGCTCAGCCGTGTGGTTGCCCCCGACTTTACATCCACTTTGTACAGGTTGTTTTGCAGCGGATCGTCCAGGGTACCTTCAACAAACAACTGTTTTTCCTTTTCATCGAAACCAAGGATTGCAGTTACCTCCCACTCCCCTTTTGTGATTTGCTGCAGCAAGTCGCCGTTTGTATTGTATTTGTACACATGAAACCAGCCATCCTGGCGGCTCAGGTAATAAAACTCGCCGGTATTTACTTTCGAAAACTGAATGGGGTACAGCGGCTCAACATAAGTATCGGCTGTTTCTTCGAACAGCGTTTTAACACGTTCGCCGTTGGCAACATCGTAACAATTTAGCTGCATGTGGTTTTGTTCGCGGTTGAGCTCGGCCATGTAAATGTTTTTTTCGTCGGGCGACCAGGCCACGTTGGTCAGAAAATGATCGAGCGGTTCACCGGTCTTAAGAAATACCGTTTTTCCGCTTGCGATAGTGTAAACACCCAGCGTAACGTGGTGACTTGCCATTCCGGCCATCGGGTATTTCACCGGGGTGTATTCGGCTTCGCGTGCCATAAAATCAACCAGCGGATAATCTTTTACCATGCTTTCGTCCTTGCGGTAAAAAGCAATAAAATTGGCTTTCGGTGAAATATAAATCCCGCCTGAAATGCCAAATTCGTTGCGGTGTACGGTCTTCCCGTTTACAATACCGTTGCCGCCGTCGGTGGTTATTTGTGTTGTTTTATTTTGTGCATCAACAACAAAGAGGTTATTATTCTGAACGTAGGCAACAAATTTCCCGGTTTTGCTGAAATTCAGATCCTCGGCTCCTTCGGGCACTATGATTTCGTAATTCAGCTGCGTTTTTGCAAGATCAACGACCAGGTAACTTTGCTGTGTGCGGATCAGCAGCTCATTTTCAGAATTCCATTCGTAATACGGAAAGCGGGTAAAGTCCCTGTTGGTAATTTCACTCAACTGAGCCACCGTAAGCAAGGTTTGTTTGTTGCCGCTTTTGGCATCGGTTTCAACCAGTGCATTTTCGTCAACCTGTGTATAAGTTCCGTCGGTTCTCCAGTTTAGCCCGCTTACCGATTCGGGGCGTAAATAGGTGTAGCGTCCCCAAACGGCGTCTTCGAGACTCATTTGTTTGGTTTGGGCAACTGCAATCTGGCTGAGGATCAAAAATAAAAGGACTAATCTCTTCACGGTAATCTATTTTGAATGTGAAGGGCGAAAATACTATTCGTGATCCGCTAAAAAAAGAAGAATAATCAGTTTTCCGCGCTGGAATGATCGCTAACAATCTTCCACGCTCCGTCGATCTTTTGAAACACCAGCGTAAAGTGCCCGGCAGCATCGCCGATCTCACGGGTAAGGTCGTAACGTCCGATCATAAACACTGTTTTCCGGTCGATTTTCTGAAGGCGAAGCACCTTAAACTGAAGGTGGCCCATTGCTTTTTTGTCGGGGTAACCTTTTTTGTAGCGCTCGAGCGTGGCATCCCAGCCATAAGTGGGGCCATTACCACCAACAAATGCCAGTTGATCGGAGTGCCAGTAGGTTTCCATAAATTTTTCGAGATTGCCTTCGTTCCAGGCTTCCGACTGCAGCTGAAGCAGGTTACGGATAGCGCGCTCATCCTTTTCACTTAAGCGATTTTCGGCAATTGCCGAAAGCCCTAAAAAAAGGGTAACCAGAAGAATTATTGACTTTTGCATATTCTATTTTGAATGTTCCTTGCTAAATTAGCAATCCTGGTGTTACAGGAAACATAAATTAAATTCAATGTCGGGAAAATCGATTCTAAAACTATTCTTTGTTCTGCTTCTATTCAGTTTCAGTCAAATGGCAAAATCGCAAATTACAGTTGGGGTATTCGCCGATTGCCAGTATTGCGATTGCGACACCAAGGGCACCCGTTTTTACAGAAATTCACTCGGCAAACTGAACGACTGCATCCGGCAATTTAACAGTAGCAATGTAAAGTTTATCGTTGGACTGGGCGATCTGATCGACAGGGATATTTCGAGTTACGACAGTATAACTCCCATTTTAGCGCAATCGAAAACAGAAATTTTCCAGGTGATCGGCAATCACGATCTGGAAGTTAATATTGCGGATTTGCAAGAAGTACCTCAAAAACTAATGCTTGATAAAACGTGGTATTCGTTTGTAAAAAAAGGCTGGCGTTTTATCTTTTTGAACGGGAGCGATGTTACGTTTCAATCGAACGACCCCAATATCGTTGAAAAAGCAAAGACACTCACCACAACCTTGAAGAACGAAGGCAAACCCAATTACCACGAATGGAACGGTGGAATTGGTAACGAGCAACTTCAATGGATGGAACGCGAGCTGCAGGAAGCACAAGACAAGCAGCAAAAAGTAATCCTGTTTTGTCATTATCCGCTTCTGCCCTACGATGCCCATTCACTTTGGAACACCGAAGAAGTTGTTGACCTCCTGAAAAAATATGATTGCGTAAAATGCTGGATGAACGGACATAATCATGCAGGCAATTATACCTTCACCGATGGCATACATTTCCTAAACCTGAAAGGCATGGTAGAAACCGCTGATATCAACAGTTTTTCAATTGTAAAACTCAGCAAAAACAAGATTGAAGTGACCGGTTTTGGAAATGAACAGCACCGAATCCTCCCGTTGAATTAAGTTCCGGGTAATCCCTCGTTTTACTTTCCTTACGTTTTGTACCTTCTCGAAAAAAGCCTTTGCTCTTCTTGAACAAAACATTCTTTTTCAGGTTTTTAATGAAAATACTTTTCCATGAAAAACATAAAAAAAGAACAGGTTGACCAGGGAGTATTTGACCTGTACGACGAGTACGCACACAACAAGATCGATCGCCGGCAGTTTATGGAACGACTTTCGGCTTATGCCGTTGGTGGATTGACGGTAGCGTCGCTGATGAGTTTTATAATGCCTGATTACCAGGAAAAGATACAGGTAAAAGCCGATGACAGCAGGTTAAAGACCGAGACCATCGAATATGCCTCGCCAAAAGGCGGGGGTAAAATCAGGGGACAACTTTCGAGACCTGCAGGCAATACTAAAAAATTACCGGGCATTGTGGTTGTTCACGAAAATCGTGGGCTGAATCCGCACATCGCCGATGTTGGACGAAGAGCTGCACTTGAAGGTTTTATTTCGCTTTCGCCGGATGCTTTAACACCGCTGGGTGGTTACCCGGGCAATGACGACGATGGCCGTGCCCTTCAAAGCAAACGCGACCGAAATGAAATGCTGGAGGATTTTATTGCTGCCTTTGAAACCCTCAAAAACCATCCCGAATGTGACGGAAATATTGGAGTGGTAGGTTTTTGTTTTGGTGGCTGGATTTCGAACATGATGGCTGTTCGGGTTCCGGATTTGAAAGCTGCCGTTCCGTTTTACGGTGGGCAACCTGATGCTGAAGATGTTCCAAAGATTCAGGCGCCCTTGTTGCTGCATTATGCCGGCCTCGACCAGCGTGTAAATGCCGGCTGGCCCGCTTATGAAGCGGCGCTAAAAGCAAATAACAAAGAGTACACGGCCTATATTTATGAAGGCGCCAATCACGGATTTCACAACGACACCACGCCGCGTTACGATGAAAAAGCCGCTAAACTGGCCTGGCAACGTACTGCTGATTTTTTCAAAAAAAAGCTGGTTTAGTTCACTAAATACCAAACGATTTTAAGGCTGCAAGCGAAAGGTTTTGCGGCCTCTTTTTTTACCTTTACAAGCACAACAAAATCAAACCTTATGAAATCTTTCTTTTTGATGTTGCTGCTTACGTGTGCCTGCTCTGTTTTTGCACAAAACCGTGAACATGCTTTTGAAATTAACGAAAAACTGGGGCGCGGTGTCAATTTCGGAAATATGTTTGAGGCCCCCACAGAAACAGGTTGGGGAAATCCCTGGCAGGCTGAATATGCAGGAATAATTGCTGATCTTGGCTTTCATCATGTTCGAATTCCGATTCGCTGGGAACCGGAAGCCAGAAGCTCTTCCACCTTCCCATTCACCATAGAAGAAATTTTCCTCAATCGCATAAAGCAAGTGGTTGATTCGTGCCTCAATAACGGATTATTGGCAATTATAAACATGCACCACCACGAAGCATTGCTGACAGATCCGGATGCGCAAAAGGCACGTTTCCTGGCTCAATGGGAACAGATAGCAGAGTTCTTTAAAGATTACCCCGACGAGTTGCTTTTCGAAATATTAAACGAACCCAATGGTGCCATGACGGCCACAAAATGGAATACTTTCCTTGTTGATGCGCTGGCGAAGATAAGGGTAACAAATCCTAAGCGCGTAGTTCTGATCGGCACTCCGGAATGGGGAGGTTTAGGTGGATTACCGAAACTCGAACTCCCCAACGATGACAATATTATTTTGACCATCCACTACTACAACCCGTTTCATTTTACACACCAGGGTGCGGAATGGTCGGAAGGATCGGACGCCTGGCTGGGAACCAAATGGAACGATACCGAAACCGAACGGCAGGTAATTCAAAACGATTTTGCCCCTTTAAAAACCATGGAAACACAAAACAATGTTCCTGTTCACATTGGCGAATTCGGTTCGTACAGCAAAGCCGACGAAAGCTCACGTGGCAAATGGACTACCTACCTGGCCCGCTATTTCGAAAGCCAGAACTGGAGCTGGGCCTACTGGGAATTCAGCGCAGGTTTTGGAATTTACAATCCCGGCAGCGACACTTACAGAAAGTTTCTGGTTGATGCACTCCTGCACAATCCGATGCCCGAACCGGCTTATTATGTCGGTACCCCTGTTTATACATCCGGCTTTTCGCAGAATACTTCGGGCTGGAACGTCTACACTCAAGGTGGCGCGTCTGCCATCAAAGAAAATTCATCGGGCAATCTCGACATTACTATCAACAGTGTTGGCACCGAAAACTGGCATGTTCAGCTGGTAAAAAACAACGTCCGACTTGAAGCGGGAAAAAAATACCGGGTAACATTTGTGGCAAAAGCCGCCGGGCAGCGACAAATTAACGCCTATACCGGCCAAAGCGTGTCGCCATGGTCGTCGTACAGCGGATACAATTCCACGAATATCGGCACCGAATTCGCCACGTATTCCTACGTATTCGATATGAAGGAAAATGATAATGCCGCCAGAATCGTTTTCGATATGGGGCGCTCGGCTGAAAATGTGTCTTTCAAATCCATTGTTCTGGAATCGATCGAACTACAGGAACCTTCATCTTCCTTATTGAAAAAAGATGTGGACAGCCAGATATTTCCAAACCCGGTTCAGAACAAACTGATACTAAATAACCGCGATGATTTTCAGCAGATAGTGATCAGCAACCTGCAGGGTCGCATTGTTCTAAGCCGGACTTTAAATAACTTTAAGAACGAAATCGAACTTAGCACATTGACTTCTGGCATTTATTTTGTTTCCTTGCAAAACCAGAAAAACAGATTTACTACAAAAATCATCAAAAATTAAGGTCATGAAGAAAGTTGTTTTAATTCTTGCGGTAATCTTTTTTGCTGCAGCTTCGTTTGCACAATCGGCTGAAAAAAGTTTGTTAACCGTTGAAGGAAAATCGGAAGTAAAACTGCTTCCCGAGGAAATCTGGTTCAACGTTATGATGTCGGTAAAAGATACTGATTATAAAACCTGTTCCGATCTCGCGGTGCAAAAACTGGCGGAAATAAAATCGCTGTTTACCGATAATGGTATCGATAAGAACCTGATTAAAACCAACAACTATTCCATCAGGGAAATTCAACGCCATGACCCCGAACTGCGAAAAATGGTATTCGACGGCTACCAGGCTACCGTTCCGCTAACCGTTCGCACCAAAAGGGATTACGACAAAAACGATTTGATCTTCACACTCATTAAAGACAATCTGGAATCGAATTTCAACCTGAACTTTCAGCTTTCGGAAAAACAGATCGCCGAAGTAAAAGCAAAGCTCATAAAGCTTGCCGTTGACGATGCAAAAGAAAAAGCAGGGATAATTGCCGCTGCATCAGGTGTTGAGTTAAGCAAGATCAGTGCTATTCAGTACGGCGAGCCGAATATCATCGGAATTAATAATCCTCCCGCCTTGCGGAAATCAGGACTAATGATGCAGGCTGAATCATATAGTGAAATAATCGATCTGATGGAACCCGACGAGGTAAAAATGGGAACCAATATTGTTATTTCGTGGGAAATCGACCAGTAAGAGTTCTATTCAAGAGTATATCTGGAAAGAGGCCATCCAAACGGACGGGCCTCTTTTTTATTCCAATTCACTTTTGTTTGTATACACGAACATAATCGATGTAATATTTTTGGGGCAAGAGATCGTCGGCTATTCCCTGCTGACCGCCCCAGGTTCCTCCGATTGCCAGATTCAAAATCAGGTATTGAGGTTTATCAAATGGCCAGGCATCGTTACCCGTTCCGTCATCTTTACAGGTAAAATAGAGCTGATCGTCCACATAAAAACGCAATTCTTTCTCGTCCCATTCGAGCGCATAAACATGAAAATCTTCAAACGGCTTCTCAATATCAATGTAACTTCCTCTGCCTGTTCCAATAGAGTGATTGAATTTTTTAGTATGAACATTGGCATGAATCCGGTCGGGATTAAAGCCTACATTTTCCATGATATCGATTTCTCCGCAGTCGGGCCACCTGGTACCTTCGCCGTAACTGTCGCCTAACATCCAGATTGCGGGCCAGGTGCCTTTGCCTGTGGGTAATTTTGCGCGTACTTCAATCTTTCCGTAAAGGATGCTCTTTTTACCGTAAGTTTGTAAACTCGCCGATGTGATTTCATGGCCCTCCCAGTTGTCCTTTCTCGCTTCAATTACCAGACAATCGTTTTCAACTCTGGCATTTTCCACTCTGCCCTTCGTATAATATTGCGCTTCACGATTTCGAACATAACCAACCTCGTATCCCCAAATTTCGGAATCAGGCAAGCCGTCAACATCAAAATTATCTTCCCATACCAGTTGCCATTTCTCCGACACGATATCTTTTTGCTTACCTTTCGGATTATTGCCGGAGCCATTTGCAAATGACAATAAAGTAAAGAATGAGAGGACGAGGAGCAGTAACTTTTTCATAGGATTTATACGGTTTATTGGTTTCTTCAAAGATAATAAATGCAATACATCCATTAAGTGATAATTAAGTTTTTGTAGGAAGCTTTGGGAACAAATGCCATATTTTTGGGTTGTATTACTTTTGAACGCAAACAATTTAAGATGGGAATATCAGTACATTCTGAGGCTAAAGCTTTGATTTTTGATTTAGACGGAACGCTTTCGAATTCGTTGCCGGTGCATGTGGAAACATGGAAACTGGTAGGCGAAAAATACGGATTTGAATTTGATCCGAATATCATTTTCGAAATGACGGGCCGGCCTACCATCGAGTTTGCCAAACGAATAATTGAGCAATACAAGTTGGATGAAGATCCAAATGTACTGGTGCGTTTGAAGCAACAATCGTTTTGGGATCTGGCCCATTTGCTGGAGCCCGTTGCAGAAGTAATCGCCATTGTAAAAAACTACCACGGAAAATTGCCAATGGCAGTTGGAACCGGTGCCAGTGGCCGCAGCGCTGAAGTGCAGCTGAAAGCATTGGGATTGACGGATTATTTCGATTTTGTTGTTTCTGCCGACGATGTGGAGAAACACAAACCACACCCCGAAACCTTTGTACGCTGTGCCGAACTAATGGGCGTTGAATCCCAATTTTGCCAGGTTTTCGAAGACGGCGATCTGGGTATTTCAGCAGCCAGAGAGGCGGGCATGTTTGTGACCGACGTTCGCGAGCACATCAGTTACGGCGAATGGGCGCTGCCCGTTAACAAGTAAAAAGGGTATTATGGCACATTTCCTGCTGGCCCTGAAAACGGTTGCTCCCCTGTTTCTCGTTATTTTTACCGGAACACTATTTTCGCGCAGCAAAGCCTCACACGGTCCGTGGGTTGATGTACTTAACAAGTATGCGCTCTGGATCGGATTCCCGGCACTGGTGATCGCTTCGCTGATGCACCTCGATCCGCAGGGCGAATCCTATACGCAGCTTATTCTTATCAATTCGGCATACATCGCGGGTTGCATGTTGCTGGCCTTCCCCATTGCACGCATCTTCAAATTCTCAAAGCAACTGAGAAGTTCGCTCTTCCTGATTCTTTCGTTTGGTAACGTGGCGTACCTCGGTATTCCGGTTCTGCGTAACAGTTTTGGAGATGAAATTTTGCCGGTGGCAGCCATTCTTTCTTCAGTGTATGTTTTCTGGCTGCTGACGCTTGGGATCATCCTCATCGAAGCAACCGGTGAAGAAGGCATTCAGCCGAAAAAGTTGGTACTTAGCCTGGTCAAAAACCCATTGCTGCTTTCGGTTTTTGTGGGAGTTGCTATTGTTGTATTTCAAATCAAGGTCCCTTCGTTTATCGATAAAACCATCAGCCTTTTTGCTGAATCGGTAACCGCGGTGGTATTGTTTTCGCTTGGAATTTTCCTCGGGCAGAATAAAATTGGCGCTCCCCGTGAGTGGATCCGTGTTTTTGTTTTTGTAGTAATTACGATGTTTGTTTTCCCTTTTCTGCTGCACTTCGGTATTCACACCGCCGGATTAAATGACCTGCAACTAAAAGCTACCATCCTCGACGCTGCCATGCCGCTTGGACTGACACCTTACGCATTGGCTGTTCAGTACAAACTGGAAACAAAACTGGTAGCTAGAATTGTAGTGCTGGGCACACTGCTTTCGGTGATTATTATTCCGTTGTGGATCGCTTTGTTAAACTGATCGGAACTTTACATTTTCCAGTTTCCCGATAAACACAATTTTACTTTCACCGGGCTTTAGGTAAGGATCTCCCTCGATCAATTCGAAACTGCCGCCAACGCCCTGAAGAATGTATTCAAAAGGCTCGTTTTGAAAGTACAGCACTCCTTTTACCCGGTAAATCTCTCGTTTATAAATGTCGATGGTGTATTCCAGGTTACGCATAAACTCTTCCCTGCTCAACAGGTGGTCGAACTTATACGTTTTTGTTTGAATGTGTGTGTGTGAAGAAGCCAAACTCACAAAATCGAAAACCGACCGCTCCTTCTCTTGGAGTTGATCTAATTCAATTTCTTCAGCTTGACCAAATGAGGTAAAATCAACAACAGCAAATGGATTGATAGCGCGAAGTTCAGATTTAATATCAGCTGTAGACCTCTTATCTAGCTTTTCCGATTTATTTACAAGTATAAGGTCGGCCACAGCCAGCTGTTTCATAGTAAGCTCTTTCTCCGGCTGATCCTTATAATGCAAAGTATCCAGCAAACAGATGGTCCCGTTATACTGATACAGTTCCTTTAGTTGCTCGTCGTGAAAAAAAGGCTGGATAACACCGGCCGGATCAGCCACGCCGGTCGTTTCAATCAGCAAATGTTCTACATCCAGAAAACGTTCGGCCAATTCCTGTAATACCAGTTCATATTCATCGGTAATGGTACAGCAAATACAGCCTTGTTTCAATTCGAACATCTGACTGGCATCAACACCTTTTATCAGTTTGGTATCGATAGCCACCTCGCCAAATTCATTCTCCACCAATGCAAATTTCCGTCCCTGGTACTTTTGAAGAAGGTTATTGATAAAAGTGGTTTTCCCGGCCCCCAGAAAACCGGTGATAACTGTGACTGGTATTTTAGTTTTGTGCTGCAAATCGAAACTGTATTTAAAAGTTAATCACCCCTTCCCTTCGGGCACTCCCCTCGAGGGGAGAATTCGCTCCGATGAACGGAGTCTTCGTTATCTACTGTTGTACGCTTAACCAAACAATCCAAACAAATTTAAGATCACAATGATCATGGCCAAAATGAGAACGTACCTCACATATTTTGCACCGCCTTTTACGGCGAAGTTGGCCCCCAGCCAGGCTCCAAACATGTTCCCGGCTGCCAGGATCAATCCGGCTAAAATATCAACCTGCTTGTTGTAAATAAATATCCCCAATGAAAAAACAGTATAAATCAGTACAATAAAAACCTTGATTGCATTGGCCCGAACCAGATCCTGACCACAGCCCAGCACAAGTCCGGCGAGTAAAAAGAAGCCAACACCCATTTGAATAAAGCCACCATACAAACCAATAAAAAAGAAAATTATATATTGTAAAACGGTAGGTTTTGCCAGTGTTGAACCGGCGCGTTCCTTTATCCAAACGTCGGGTTTTAATACCACAACAAGCAACAACAGAACCATTAAACCTGCAATGATATTTTTTAGCAACTCCACATTTATTTCTACCGCAACCAAAGCCCCGATAACCGATCCGATGATGGCAGGTATTGCAAGTTTGTAATCGGTTTTTAAATCGAGCACCTGCTTTTTTCTGAAAGTTTGAACACCGATTACATTCTGCAGCAGAATTGCAACCCGGTTAGTACCGTTAGCCACATTGGCCGGCAAACCCAAAAACATCAACAAAGGAAGTGTGAGCATTGAACCACCTCCGGCTGTGGTATTAATAAAACCGGCTGCAATTCCGGTTCCGATTAAAGCTAAAATAAGGTACCATTCCATAACGAATTGAGTTCAGAGTTTCCCCGATTCGGCAAAGCTCATCGGGATGGATCGGCGGCGTTCGCCAACCTACCAAAAGTAAAAGAAAAACCCTAAGGGTGCAAAGCTCCCTTAGGGTTTTATGTTGTTCGGTTTTTAATTCCTAATACGCAAAAAGCGGATAATCTTTCATCATTCCGTGTACTTTTTCGCCAATTGATTTGATCATTTTATCGTTGTCGATATTGGCAATAGCGTCGTCGATTAGCTGAACGATAACCGGCATCAGGTCTTCTTTAACACCACGGGTGGTAATGGCCGGTGTTCCCACACGCAAACCAGAAGTCTGGAACGGTGAGCGGCTGTCGAAAGGAACCATGTTTTTGTTTACTGTGATCTCAGCATTCACAATGGTATTTTCAACCAGTTTACCTGTAATCTCAGGATATTTGGTACGCAGGTCGATCAACATCGAGTGGTTGTCGGTTCCACCTGAAATAACTTTGTATCCCAAATCAACAAAAGCCTGTGCCATTACTGCAGCATTCTTTTTTACCTGGGCCTGGTATTCTTTGTATTCCGGCTCGAGGGCTTCGCCAAAAGCAACGGCTTTAGCTGCAATTACATGTTCAAGCGGTCCACCCTGTTGTCCCGGGAAAACAGCTGAATCCAGCAAAGATGACATTGTACGTACCACACCTTTGGGTGTTGTAATTCCCCATGGATTTTCAAAATCTTTCCCTATAAGAATGATTCCACCACGCGGACCACGTAATGTTTTGTGCGTTGTAGATGTTACAACGTGAGCATATTTCAATGGATTATCGAGCAAACCGGCTGCAATTAAACCTGCAGGGTGAGCCATATCTACCATAAACAGTGCGCCCACTTTATCAGCAATTTCGCGCATGCGTTTGTAGTCCCACTCACGACTGTAAGCCGATGCTCCACCAATAATCAGTTTTGGTTTGTGCTCGATGGCCAAAGCTTCCATTTCGTCGTAATCCACCATTCCGGTATCTTCTTTTACTTTGTAAGCCACCGGATTGTATAAAATGCCCGATGAGTTTACATGCGAACCGTGCGAAAGGTGACCTCCGTGCGAAAGATCCAAACCAAGAAAAGTATCTCCGGGTTTCAAAATAACACTCAAAACCGCAGCGTTTGCCTGAGCTCCTGAGTGCGGCTGAACGTTCGCCCATTCTGCATCGTAGATCTTCTTGATGCGGTCGATGGCAAGTTGTTCGCTTTCGTCAACAAACTGGCAACCTCCGTAATACCTTTTCCCCGGGTAGCCTTCTGCATATTTGTTGGTCAGCACCGAACCCATAGCTTCCATCACCTGATCGCTGACAAAGTTCTCCGACGCAATTAATTCGATTCCGCTTAACTGGCGTTCGTGTTCCTTTTTTATAATGTCAAAAACCGCAGTATCTCTCTTCATTTTTCCTGGTTTAAAATTTTAAGGCTCAAAGTTAATACATTTTGACCGTGACGAAGAATTGATACACACGTAAATAATGAAGATTTTGTGAACAATTAACGCACACGAAAGCAGCATTCAGAATAAAGTGCCTTAAGGGTAAGTTCGTTTGCAATTGTCTATTAATCAAAAACCAATACTACCAAGTATGAGAACTCAATCTGACCGTCGCCAATTTATCAGAAACTCTTCCATTGCCGGATGCGCCCTACTTGTTTCGGGAAAATTACTGGCCTTCTCTTTTCCACAGGACGAGGTACAAGATCCGAAAAAACTGAATTACTGCGGCTATACCTGCCCCAAAGACTGCCAGTTTTTGGAAGCTTCCCTGAAAAATGATTCAACGCTAAAAAAAGCAGCTTATGATCAGTGGGAAATCAAAGAACGTTACCATGTAGAATTCTCTGCCGACAAAATTTTCTGTTTCGGATGTAAAAATGATGACAAGCCTGCAGGAGTTGTGATGACCAACTGCACTGTTCGCAGCTGCGCAATCAAAAAGAAGTTCGACTCCTGTATTGAATGCAAATCGTTAAAAAACTGCGACAAAGACCTGTGGTTGCGCTTTCCTGAATTTCACAAATCGGTTATAAGCATGCAGGAAAGCTATTTCGAAGGAAAATCCTGAATCGGTAGTTTTACAGATTCAGGTATTTCAGAAATTCTTCGCGTGTATCTTTTTCCTTGAATTTACCCGAATATTCTGCGGTAATGGTCGTGCTGCTTTCGTCTTTGATGCCGCGGCACGAAACACACATGTGTTTGGCGTCGATCACCACTGCCACATCATCGGTCTTCAACACCTTTTTGAGTTCGGCGGCAATTTGTACCGTCAGGCGTTCCTGCACCTGTGGGCGGCGTGCAAAATAATCTACAATCCGGTTGATTTTGCTTAACCCGATCACCTCGCCGCTCGAAATGTAAGCCACGTGTGCTTTTCCAACGATTGGTAAAAAGTGGTGCTCGCAAAACGAGTTCATATTGATGTTCTTTTCCAGCAACATTTCACCGTATTTGAATTTATTGTCGAAAACCGAGATTTTGGGTTTATTCGCCGGATTCAGCCCGTAAAAGATTTCCTGAACAAACATTTTGGCCACACGATGCGGTGTTCCCTGCAAACTATCGTCGTTAAGATCAAGTCCGATTACTTGCATAATATCGCGAAACTTGTCTTCAATAAGCGCTATTTTTTGTTCATCGCTTAGTTCAAATGCATCCTTGCGCAAAGGGGTATCAATTGATGTGGCAACATGATTATCGCCTAAGGTATCGTGATGTTTCCCGTTTGTTTCTTTTCCATTTCTTTCCTTGCTGAAATTGGTGAAAAGTATTTCTTCCCTGTAACTCATTGGATAATTGTATTTCTGTTTCTACTATTTAATACAAAATGAAGAAACAGATAAAACGTACTTTTGTTTAACCTTTTAAACACAATATCTAAACAACTCCATGCCGATAATCTCAAAATCGATAAGGATTAGCTGAATTTCCGATCGTTTCATTGAAACGGAATCCATATTTTTGCTGTAATCAAATTCCGAATTATGAATTTTAAACGACTGCTATTCGTCTTTTTAGTACTGCCATTATTTGGCATTGCACAAAATGATGTGTTGTTTTTCTCCTATTTTAAAGGGAACGGTGAAGACGGGCTGCATTTAGCCTACAGCAACGACGGCTATAAATGGAACACTTTAAAAAACGATGAATCATTTTTAACTCCGGCTGTTGGAGAAAGCGTTTTAATGCGCGATCCCTGTATCATTTTCGGCCCCGACAAACAATTCCACATGGTTTGGACAGCCGGCTGGACAGAAAAAGGGATCGGTTACGCCAGTTCGAAAGATCTGATCACCTGGTCGGAACAAAAATATATTCCGGTGATGGAGCATGAAGCGACTGCAAGAAACTGCTGGGCACCGGAAATCGTTTACGACGATGAAGAAAAACAATACATGATTTTCTGGTCAACCACCATTCCCGGCCGTTTCCCTGAAACCGATGCCATCGGCGACGATGGCTACAACCACCGTATGTACTATGTTACCACGAACGATTTCGAGACGTTTAGCGATACAAAATTGCTGTACGATCGTGGCTTCAACGTAATTGATGGTTCTATATTAAAACTGAAGAATAAGTACGTGTTGTTCTTAAAAGATGAAACACGCTGGCCCGACCCGGAGAAAAATATCCGTTGGGCAACTGCAACTACAATTACCGGTCCGTACTCCGATGCCTCGGAACCAATTACGGGAAACTACTGGGCTGAAGGCCCCACCTGCATTAAATCCGGGGATAAATACATTGTGTACTTCGACAAATACCGTAAAAAAGAAATGGGAGCTGTTGAATCAAGCGATCTAAAAAACTGGAAGGATATTTCAGAAAAAATATCGTTTACAGGAGGTGTGCGCCATGGTACAGTTTTCAAGGTACCTGGAAATATTGCCGCAAAAATCATTGAACAATACAAATGAAAAACGCTGAATCTGCTGAAAAATAAGGCACTACAGAAAACAAGAAATAGCCGACTAAAGGAAGTGTGCTTTTTTCGCCTTTTTTTTCATGAAATTTTTGTCAATGTAAAAACAATTTCTACTTTTGCACGCACGAAAAACGAACAGTAACAACGTTCTTTTGACACTGTGATGAAGTTTTAATGACCACCGCTGAGAGGCGAGGGAAATTTAGCAACTTTAATCATCTTTAGCAGAGATGGATGAGTGGCTGATCCCGAGAATTCGGGATGCTAAACTGCCGCACTTCATTTTAAAAAGGAGAGGTGGGTGAGTGGCTGAAACCACCAGTTTGCTAAACTGACGTACGGGTAACCGTACCGGGGGTTCGAATCCCCCTCTCTCCGCAAAAAAATATAACATCGGGATGTAGCGCAGTCCGGTTAGCGCACCTGCTTTGGGAGCAGGGGGTCCCAGGTTCGAATCCTGGTATCCCGACCACTAAAAATCAAAGAGTTACAAGATTTATTTCTTGTGACTCTTTTTTTTTTGCATAAGATTTGTTTTCGAAAGTTCAAACTTAGGCTGATGATATCAGAGCCAAATTTATCCAAACCTGAATAGCTATCTTCCTAAAAGACACAAAAAAAGTCCATGGTCGATTTGATAATCTTCCCATAGACTTTCTTCTATATCCTGGTTAAAGTGTTCAGAAAACTACTTTAGCTCCACTGCTTCCACCTCCGAATTTGGGACTCCAACAATGGCTGTGTATTCCTTTATCATTTCCTTTAGAACATCAGGATTACCTGCTGCAATATTCTCCTGCTGCCCTAAATCGTCACTTAAATTGTAGAGTTGATACTCAGGTGCGTTACCAATTTCAATGTTTACCGAAGCAATTTTTGCCGGGCCTTTGTATGGCGGAATCATCAACCATTGGCCCTTACGATAAGCTGTCCGCGAAGTGGCTTCCAAAACGAGATCTTCTCTCCCCTTTTCTGATTTTCCAAGAAGAACATCCAGTAATTCCTGGCTGTCGGTGGTGCCTTCTTCTGTTCCGGTAAGTTTTGCCAGCGAGGCCAGCAGATCAATCTGACTAATCAGCGCATCCGATTTTGCGGGCATAATCTTTCCTTTCCAGTAGGTAATAAACGGAACACGTGTGCCGGCTTCGAATAAGCTGTATTTTCCGCCTCTAAGCCCTCCATTCTGATCATGATCGCCAATTCGCTCTACCGCATCATCATAATAACCATCATTCAACACCGGGCCATTATCGCTTGAGAAAATAATCAGTGTATTTTCCAGAATTCCTTCTTCTTCCAGGGTTTTCAGAAATTCACCAATACACCAGTCGGCTTCAACAATCACATCGCCACGCGGCCCCAAATCGGTACTACCTACAAACCGTGGATTTGGAGTACGCGGAACGTGTGGTTGCTGCAAGGCATAGTATAAAAAGAACGGTTCGTCCTTATGTTCCTTCACATAATCCTGAGCTTTTGCCAAAAAATGATCGGCCATATCCACATCGCTCCATTTAGCTTTTTCGCCACCTTTCATAAATCCAATTCGCGGAATTCCATTTACTATTGAATTATTATGCCCGTGGTGCCATTTCATGGTTAGCAACTCAGGATTGTCTTTTCCGGTAGGTTCTCCTTCAAACTTTTTCTCGTAATCCACCTCAATCGGATCGTTCGGATCCAGTCCTTCTACCAGTCCGTTTTCAAGATAAACCGTAGGAACCCTGTCCTGTGTGGCCGCCATAATGTAGGCGTAATCGAAACCAACTTCATTCGGGCCGGGAGAAACATGTTTATTCCAATCAACATGCCCGGTTCCCAAACCGAGGTGCCATTTACCTACAACTCCGGTGTAATAACCCTGTCCCTTCAGCATTTTTGGGATAGTTACCTGTGCCGTATCAATAATCAGCGGTGCCGTACCCGGCAAAATCTTAGCATCTTTGTTTCGCCAAGGATACATGCCGGTTAACAACGCATAACGACTTGGGGTACAGGTTGACGACGAAGCATGTCCGTCGGTAAACATAACACCATCGTTTGCCAAACGATCCATATTTGGCGTTTTAATTTCAGTTGCTCCGTAGGCCCCCATATCGCCATACCCCAAATCATCGAGGTAAATAATTACAATATTGGGTTTTGTTTCCGGTGCTGCCGTTTCTTGCTTCGATTGTGTAGAAGATGTGCAAGCCACGAACGACACCGAGATCAGAAGTAGTACGGAATAAAAAGCAGTTCTGAGTTTATTCATTTTAATAGAATTTTCAGTATTAATATTTTTAAAAACGAAATTCAACATATGCCCATCATTATATTATTTGATCATTTGACAACCAACATCGCCTATCATTGCCCGGATAAATCTTAGAAACTGGCTAATTGACTCTATCAGAAATAATTTTAATAACCATTCCCGGAACCGAGATATCGCCTTTGTCTCCGGCCATAGTTCCTATTTCATCAATCAGATCACCTTGAATTATAAAGCTATTCTTATTTCTCTTTATTTTATTTGTGATATCGATTGCTTTTTTTGACAAAAGATCCTGTCCATAAATCTTAATTTCATCAGGTAAGGTTTCTGAAAATTCGAATGTTAAAGATTCATAGTAACCAAATATACCGATGGGTTTATTAAGCTCCACTTCCTTTAATGTAATATCGGCCTTTGGATGTTGCCAGCTTTTATCGGGTGTAACCCGCCCTTCAGTAGCAATTGCTATAGCACCATTTGGAAATTTTGAAGCCAGTACATAAGGTGGTATTCCTTCGCATTTAACTTCGGGAAGAGCTATATTTCGAGTCATTATTGCAGGAGCACTTTGCCGTACCATCTTTCCGTGTGTCGACTTTAGCCAAGTGTCATTTTTTTGGAAAACAATACTGTCGACAAGGCTTTGGGTCGAAAAATGATAGGTTCCATAACCGGCAACCATTGGAGGTGCAATACGTTGCCATAATGCAAGTCTATCCATTTCATTTAGTCGTTTGTCTACATGTCGGTCTCCGGAAATCTGTAAATGAAAATCTTTTCCATCGTACATTCGCGGGGTATTCATCGGGTGACGTTTAGCTGCAACAAGTAAACCCAAAGCTGCAGCAATGTTACAATCATCCTGAATATTAAGAAAGGCTTTATAGTCATTGTTACCTGCAGTTTGCACTAATATATCATGTACTCTTTGCATGGTAGTTGTACTCACCAGCAAAGGTGCTGCATCATACGTTCTGAATACATCTGTATTTTTGATAACATCCAATGATTTTTCTGCTTTTTCTGTAGTCGAATTTAATGAAGCATTCAATTCCTGAGAAACAGCATTTTGTCCATTATAAACTGAAAGATATGAAGTTAACCCGGGGGTATTCCATTTAGGATTTACCGGTCCTGTACCCGTAATATGCTCCAAAGTCAGCTCAGGATATATCTCATCTTTAATTTTGGAGGCGTAATAATGGGCAATATCCCCTCCATCTATCTTCCAGTATTCAACTCCTGCATATTTGCTCCACTCCACAAATTTTCTCATTTCATCCTCCGACGGATTTCCCCGAACCCACAATCCAAGTCCTTTCCAACCCAGTTCTTTGATATCAAGGTTCATTTGTTTTATTCGTTCCTTTGGATCGAACTTTGCGCATCTGGGAAAATCAAGCGTGTCCATTATTAAGGTGAAAAATGTATTATCCTTGATTCGTTTATCTTGCCAGCCGTGGTCAATCACAAAATAATAGTCGCTTCTTGTTTTCGGCAACATTACCACCGCCATGCCTTGCTCACCAAAGATATTCTCTTCGTTCATTTCTTCTCTTGCTGCTGTATTTGTATAAACAGTTGCAGCATCAGGATTTGTTACTTCCTGCCCTTTTAGGATGAGGTAGTTTTGCCAATACCATGTGCACCAATAATTTGGAGCTGTCCCAACCTCATTCGGGACTAAGCTTTGAATTTTCCGGTTTGTATCGCATCCAAACAAGATTGCTACTAAAAAAATAAATAGAATCGCTTTGTACATGGTAATATTTTGTTTTTAATCTGCTTGTGCCACTCCTTATGAAAATATAAATTAGTTCATTAAGCTGTAGCTTATACTATTTGCATTGAATAGCTCCCAGGTCGGGTAAACCTTCTATTTTGTTGCCAAAATAATCATATTCTACGTCTAATCCGATTGTCAAACCGATCGAATCTCCCGGAATTGGTTCAACTTTTATCCCCTTATCTTTTATAAGGTCAATATTACCTGGAATATAATCCTCTTTATTCAGTCCTCCAGGATTTTTAAATTGGGGGTCGCCAACAATCTGGCCCTCATCCTGAATTAAAACATCAACGGGCCAATTTTCTTTTTTCAGGTATAAGTTGTTTTTAAATACGATATTTTCCACCTGCGATTGCCCCTCTGTTTCCGGCTTATACTGGTCGCCCTGAACTGCCCGGCTTTCGCCTTCGATGCAAAAAATATTATTGGCAATAAGCACTCCGGATGACGCCCGGTCGACTGCAATTTTGGCTACAATATCCTTATTAACGTAAATGGTATTGTTATAAAAATAACTATTAAAAGGCCCCTTTCGCGGTTTGTCGCCATTGTATCCGCTTAGCCAAAATATTTTCCCTTCCTGAAATGCGCCATTCTCACCTTTAACACGATGGCCATCGTTAACGCTGATATTGTATCGATACGCACAGTTATAATTATTGCCTAAAATCTCACAAAATCCACCGGCATTGTTTTCACTAAAACAATATTGAACTACAACATTTTTACAATTAAAATCGATATGGCACCCGGCTGAATCTCCCGGACCATTAGCATTTCTGAACGAATTGTGTTCGATTAAAACATCAGAGCAACCCCAGGTCCACAGGCCACTGCCACGCCCCCACTTTCGTGAATCGTTGTTGCTGCCCGAATGGTCGATATAATTTTTTTGAATGTGTGCATTTTTAACTCCGCTCATCTGCATTCCGGGGCCACCGGAAAATAAAACCCGGTTGCTGTAAAGTTTAACCTCACTGATATTTTGGTTTCGTCCGGTTAATTTAATGCCTGTGTGAGCAACATTGCTGACCTCACAATTTTCGATTACGATACTTTTTATTTCCGCCTTCTCCAGCTGATTAATAACACGAATGCCCCAACCATAGCTTTGAGTCCCGTTTGCAGTGCGTACTTCATCCTTGCCTCTTTTATAACCTGCATCTTCAAAAAAAACATCGCGTATCTTTAGGTTTTTCAACTGAATATTTTCATAAACCCCTTCGGTTGTAGTTGTTACCAACACTCCGCAATGCATATTTTGTCCTGAGTTTCCGGCTTGAATAACACCTCCCCCATTTCCGGTAATTTCAAGATCAGACACAACAACATTACTACAGTTTAGCAGTGTTATTCCATTGGCAAATCCTTTCGCATCAATAACAGGCAGATTCGTATTTTCAGAATATTTGTACATGCTAATTTCTACCAGCGCATCAGAAGTTCCCGAAACATCCTCCAAAACCAATCCTCCATTAAATACAGAACCTGATGCCAACAGAATTTGAGCACCTGGTTTTAGTTCTATTTTAGTTATTCGATCAAAACTTTTCCAGGCAGTTTCCGGTGTCATTCCGTTGTTAGTATCGCTCCCTGTTTCGCTATTTACATAGTAAATTTGTTTCGACTGTTCCTCTTTTGAACAGGAAGCAAAAAGCAAGACAATAATTATTAGAAGAAGTTTATTCATGGTTTAGTGTTTAAAATATTCTGAATCCACACATTCACTCTCTGCAACGGTTTGAATCCGGGCATGCACTTCGGGATGCTCGGAGGCTACATTATGCTGTTCGCCGGGGTCTTTTGAAAGATCATACCGTTTTCTCATTTAATTTGAAATTGGAGTGAAAAATAAGCTGAACTGCACAGCTTCAGGTTTTAGCAAATATTTTTCAAGTGGCAAAGGACCACAACTATTGCCACCAAGGCCTCCCTGACGGTAGTCAATGTTCCAGTAGGTTTTGTTTTCTTTTTGCAATTCGTAAGTATGAACGGCCTCGGACAAAGCCTTTGCACTGTAATGATGCACCGAGGTCTCCAATGGAATATCGCCGGCAACCTGCAATCCAATTCCCTTTGAATCGGTAAGCCTGGCCCAGCGAACATCCGTTTTATTGCCGTTCTCCTGAGGAACCACATAATACGTAAACTGATCATCCACCGTACCCGAATAATTCCCTATCAATGCACCAACTTTTCTGTCGTTATAATTTTCGTGAGGTCCACGACCATACCATTTGAACTGATTAAAAGCATCATTAAAAACCAGCAGGTAACCCAACCGCGGAAGGTTGGGAAGTTCGCCAAACGGCTCCACTTTTGTGTTCATACTGAAAGTACCGTCGGCATAAACCGTATATTCCACATCGTAATTAAATCCCGCTATATTCTCTGAATTCGAAAGAATATTTTTGGTCACAAAAGTCAATTTCCCGGCATTCGATTCTTTGATCTCAAAGCTTTTTACGTCATTTTTCATTTCATTCAATCCGGCGTCGAGCCACAGTTTGCAGGTTCGTTTGTTATTGCCGTCGGGCCAGTATGAGCCGTCGTTGTCGGTGGGTGCACGCCAAACCTGCAGTGTTGGCCCCTGCTGAAGAATTGGTTCTGCGTGGATTTTATAGTCAGTGATAATGCCGTTTTTCTTGTCGAAGGTAAAAACGAAATCATCTCCCGAGGCAGTCACATAATCACCTGTTTCTTCAACACGCAACTTATTGCTCCCTGAATGTGCAAATTCGTTTTTGAAATTCCACTCCTGAAGTATAAACTGGTCGTAAGCAATTTCGAAATTTGACGGCGACCACAGCGTTTCGTCATCCTGTTTTGCGGAAATATTCAACAGGTATTCTTTGCCTTTTTGAAACTGCGAATAGTTAATCGGAATCGTGACATTTTCTGTCAATCCGGGCCCCACATCGTCTTTGAGATTTCCCGAATCAATCGTTTGTCCGTTCTCCAAAACACTCCAGTAAAACGTGATACCATCCAGCGATATATGCCGGTTTTTGTTTACTATTTCCAGGACATTCCCGTTAACAAGCCTGAAGCCAATGTTTTGGTAAACTCTTTTTACTTCAATGGTTTTTGGCGTTACGCTCAGATCGGGCAAGACAATGCCATTCAGACAGAAATTTTTATCATTCGGATGATCGCCAAAGTCGCCACCATAAGCAAAATACGCTTCTCCCGACTGTGTTTTTTGTTCAATGCCCTGGTCAAGCCAGTCCCAGATATGCCCACCAATCAGACCGTCAACTTCTTCAAAAGCATCAACATATTCTTTGAGATTTCCCATGGCATTCCCCATGGCATGAGCGTATTCATTTAAAATAAATGGTCGTGGATCGTCGGAAAACTGGTACTTGTACAAATCGGTTACTTCAAGGTAACGCCCTTGCCAGATTGGCCCGTTTCCCCGTTTCCAACCTCCAATCACATCCGATGAAACCGGATCTTCGGCAAAATGATAATGTGTCGGACGTGTTGGATCGAGCCGGTGTGCTTCTTCGTTCATGGCCACAAAATTCACCCCGTTGCCTGCTTCATTTCCATGCGACCAAAGGATAACGCTTGGGTGGTTCTTATCGCGCTGAATCATTGAACGCAAACGCTGAACATGCGCCTTCTCCCATGCCGGATCTTTAGCCAGTGATTCTGCTCCGTAACCCATGCCATGTGATTCCACATTCGCTTCATCAATCAGCAAAATACCGTATCGGTCGCACAAATCGAGTAAATACGGATGTGGCGGATAATGGGCTGTCCGAATGGAGTTAATGTTATGTTGTTTCATTAGAACCACCTCGTTTTCAAGCCATTCGCGTGTTACAGTTTTCCCATAAACAGGATGATGCTCCACCTTATTCACACCCTTGAAAAGAACCGGTTTTCCGTTCAGTAACAATTGGCGGTCTTTGATCTCGATTTCGCGAAATCCGGTATTACAAGCCACTACTTCACTCAGCTCTTCATCGTCCTTTAAAAGCACACAAACTTTGTACAGGTTGGGTGTTTCGTGTGTCCATTTTAATGGATTTTCAACCTTTGCCTGCAACTTAATCTCACTTGTTTCGCCCGGCTTAATACCGGATAGTTGTTGAGCTGTTTCACCTGCTAGTTCAATTTCGCTTCCACTAACATCCAGCAGCTTAAACTCAACAGCACCGTTCTTAAAAGTGCGCTTGTTGTAATTTTTTAATTTGACAGTTACATCGATAACTGCGTCCCGGTAATGTTCATCCAGGTCGGTTGTCACGAAGAAATCCTGAATCTGCATTTTGGGTGTAGCATACAAATACACATCCCTGAAAATTCCACTCATTCGCCAGCCATCCTGGTCTTCGAGGTAACTGCCATCGCACCACTGAAAAACCTGCACGGCAATCTTATTTTCGCCCTTTTGCAAATAATTGGTAAGGTTGAATTCTGCCGGGGTGCGGCTTCCCTGACTGTACCCCACTTTTTCGCCATTCACCCAAATGTAAAAAGCTGAAGAAACTCCATCGAAATGGATAAAGACTTCTCTTCCATCCCAATTTTCGGGAATAGTAAACGTACGCAGGTACGAACCAACCGGATTGCCATTTTCTCCCGAGATTTTAGGAGGATTCTTGTCAAACGGATAGGTAATATTTGTATAGATGGGTGTGCCAAATCCTTGCATTTGCCAGCAGGAAGGAACCGGGATCTCGGTCCAATCAGAAGCATCGAAATTAGTTTGAAAAAAATCCATTGGCCGGTCATCCACATTGGCTACCCAATTGAATTTCCAGGTACCGTTCAGGAGTTGAACCCACTGTGATTTCATTCCATCCTCAAAAGCATCTCCCACTGAATTTAAGGGGTAAAAAGTGGCGTGAACAGGTTCTTTGTTGATACCGATTACCTGTTCATTTTCCCAATTGGGTTGAGCGAGAACGATCGAATTCAATAATAATAGGGCAAATACAGCTGTAATTTTATCCATTTTTATTGCAATTATGACTGTGGTTAATACTTCCTGCTATTTTCTTCCAACCAATTATTATAAGCGTTTTCAAGCTCTTTTACTTTTTCGGGCATAGTAAGCGCAAGATTATCACGTTCTCCCGGATCATCAGAAAGATTAAAAAGTTTAAGGCTCAGATCATCAGATATCGGTTTAATATAAAAATCGGACGGACGGCCTTTTCCCCACTGTTCGTTGGTATTGGTAAGTTTCCAGTTGCCTTTGCGCACCGCCCAGGTATTTCCCCACCGCCAAACCAGCACACGATCCTGGTTGGGGTGTAAAAGGTCAATTCCATCTATAGTCTCGTCGGTAAGCTCAATTCCGGCGGCATTGCTTATGGTTGGTAAAATATCGGTAGTTGAAACATAATTGGTTTCAACTTTCCCGGCTTTCACTTTTCCCGGCCAGCTTATTGCCATCGGCACCCGAATTCCTCCTTCCCAAAGCGAATATTTGCCGGCAGAAAGCGGAGCATTTTTAGCGCCGGTTAACGGAGAGCCACCATTATCGGAAACAAAAATTATCATTGTTTCCTGATCGAGTCCCTGCTCATTCAGCGCATCCAAAACACGACCGATGTTATCGTCGAGACAATCAAGATTGGCCAGATAAAACTTTCGCATGTCCTCATCCTGAATGGCACCAAGTCGCGTATATTTTTCGTAATAAGCTGAATAAGATCCCGGTTTTTGATTATTAAATGTTTCCATCGAATCGGGTTCATAATTATGGATTGGCTCCACCTGGTATTTGTCCAGGTATTTTTGCGGAACTTCGTGAATTATATGGTGTACCGAGTTGTACGCCAGCGTTAAAAAGAAGGGAGCATCTTTTTCCGATTTCAGGTATTTGATGGCTTCGTTGGTAAAAATATCGGTCAGGTATTCGTCATCAGGATAACTTTTGTAGCCCTTGTTTTCCATTAATGGCCCAAGGTGTGCGCTGGTTCCATTCGGATCGGGTGTGCGGTCAGCGATCTCTTCCGAAGTTAACCAATAGTCGTGAGCATGTGCGCTAAATCCTAGAAAGTAATCATAACCGTGATTTAAAGGATATTCACGCACATCGAATTTATGGTAATTTGTTCCAAAATCAGCTTTCCCAATTCGGGCGGTAGTGTAACCTGCTTCTTTCAAATATTCGGCAATGGTTTTCACATTGTCGGGTAAGCCAGGTCCCCAACTTGCTTTCTCATCCCAACGGAATTGGTTCTTCCCGGTCATTAACCCTGCTCTGGAAGGGCTGCAAACCGGTGCCGTTGTATATGCCTCGGTAAATACCGTACCCGCTTCGGCAAGCCGGTTCATATTTGGGGTTGAAATTTCAGGCGAATGATTTTCAAACGGTTCAAAATCAGCATAGCCCTGATCATCAACAATGATGAGCAGAACGTTTGGCTTTTCGTTTTGATTGGATGTTTTCTGAGAACATCCAAAAAAGTTAGCCGATAAAATAATAACGAGTAATAATTTAGTGAATTGGTTCATCATGTTGAGTTCTGTGTGTTTATAATTTCAAGTATTTATTGTAGCCGATTGTACGTTTAAAAGAACGCTACCGAAAACAACAAATACACCAGCTAATACAATAAGTTTATTAAGGTTCATTTGGTTTAGGTTTTCTTATTCTGTAAGCTTTTCAAATCTTTCAGGATGAAGCTCATTATATTTCTTATCTTGACTCAATCCCATAAAAATCGGATCCTTCATATTTCTGTTCCAGTTCTGAAATTCTTTGGTTAGCTGTAAAACTCTATCTGGCCTCTGTTCCTCAAGGTTGTTTTCTTCCGAAATATCATCAGTGAGGTTAAAAAGCATGTTTTTACTATCAGCTTTTATCAGCAGTTTATCATCTCCCTGACGAACGGCATAATCCTGTGCATCAAATTTTCGCCAAAATAATTGATCGTGTGGTTGCGAATTATTCTCCCCCTTCAGATACGGGATCAAATCGACACCATCAATTTCGTTTTTCAGCGGTATTTTCTTACCGCTCTGAGCGATTATCGTTGCAAAAATATCGAGTGAGATTATGGGATTTTCATATACTTCACCTGCCGGAATCGTTCCGCGCCATTTCATTGCAAAAGGTACTCGTATTCCCCCTTCAAATAAATCGCCTTTTTGTCCGCGCAAAATTCCGTTATCCGAAGCGTTGTGGTTTTCAGGTCCGCCGTTGTCGGATAAAAATACCACGAGTGTATTTTCTTCCAAATTCAGTTCTTCCAGTTTATTTAGTATGAGTCCAACTCCATCGTCAACCGCACTTACCATGGCTGCGTAGGTTTTTCTTTTTTTATTATCAATGTTTTCAAACCTGCTCAGGTATTTTTCGGTGGCCTGCAAGGGTGCATGCGGTGCATTATAGGCGAGGTAAATAAAAAACGGATTGTCTTTGTTTTTTTCGATGTACGAAACCGCTTCACGCGATAAAGCATCAGTCAAATACTCGGTTTCATCTACTCTTTCGTAATTTCGTAGCAGGCGTGTTTTGTAACCGTCGAATTGTGAGGTTGCCTCAAACGGATCATTCAGGGTCAGTTCTTCCGGAAAATATCGGTGACCACCACTTAAAAATCCGTAAAAATCATCAAATCCTCTTTTTAAAGGGTGTAACGATTCATGTGCTCCCATGTGCCATTTTCCAATTGCCAGCGATTTGTAACCCGCCTTCTTTAAGGCATCGGCAAGGGTTTCTTCAGTTAACGGCAATCCCATCCCGGGATCGTTTGGTGCAAACAGCGGATTTCTGCTAAAACCAAATCGGTCCTGATATCGGCCGGTAAGAAGACCTGCCCTACTTGGGCCACAAACGCAGTAACTAACGTATCCGTTGGTAAAACGCACACCGCCTTCCGCCAATTTATCAATATTGGGAGTTGGAATATCGGTGCAACCATTAAAGCCAACGTCGGCATAGCCCATGTCATCCACCAGGATCAGGATCAGATTTGGCGCCTCATTTTTCTCATCACGGGTACACGAAGCAAAAAATACGGCGAACAATACCAGGCAAAAAAGTACTCTTTTCATTTTAGTTTTTTATCAAATATACGGGTTTTAGTACCCTGTTTTATTTTGAAAACCAGGGGCCAATAATATGGCCCCTGTGTTAACTAACCAAACGAAACTATGCTAGTATCCCGGATTCTCAACTAAATTCGGGTTATCGGCAATTCTATCGAGTCCTATTGGGAAATAATAATTTCTTTCGGCAAAAGTCCGGATTTGTCCGAAATCACCGTCTTTAATCTTAAGGGTGTATTTATCTTCGTCAATGTAGTAATCCCATACAACTCCGTGAAAACCTTTTCCGTTGAGTTCATCAACCGCAATACGCCAGCGACGAATGTCCCAGTAATGATGTTCCTCAATGTACAATTCAACATAACGTTCGTTACGCAATTCATCCAGCGAAAGGGTTTGTTTGTCGGGCATTCCTGCGCGGTCTCTAATGATATTCACCAGGTTACGGGCAGCATCTACCTCACCCATTTCAAATTTGGCTTCAGCAGCATTCAGATACATCTCTGCGGTTCTGAATACGATCCAGTCGGTTTCGTCTTCACCCCCGATAGGAAGTTTAATCGCTTCATTTACCCGTTTTTTAATCATCATCCCTGTTTTGATTTTATTACGGTTTGGAGCGGCGTTAGGCCAATCAGAGCCAGCCGGTATCGTTCCTTTTGTGGAAGTATGCACATAAACTGTAGCATCCTGCCAGGGAGTTTCCGGATAAAATGCGCTTGCCAAAAAGCGTGGATCTTTATTTCGAATGATAGAATCCAGCGAGAATTTATGTTTTCCGTCAAGTAAACTATTGTCCCACATGGCTGAAGAGCCATCATTGTATTCGTAGCGCTCCCACGATTCAAGGTACATCCAATTGTTCGATCCCCAGCCCGTCTGAAATCCATCGGGCATACAAACAAAGTTCCAGGAATGGGTTTTTAATAAACCTAGATCGTACACTTCAGCAAAAATTACTTCCGAATTTCCGTCTTTTATGAAAATTTCGCCGTAATTGGCCTGTGGATCAGGATTTTCCTTATAAAGCGGATGCATACCACCATTAATAATGGCCATGGCTGCATCGTATGATTTTTGATAATAGCTGTTGGCTTCACCCGAAGGAATTCCAAGCAGGCCATTCAACTGAACCGTTCCGTATTTCGCAATACTTCCGGCATACAACATCGCACGGCTTTTTAATGCCAGTGCAGCCCATTTTGTAGGACGTCCAAATTCATCAGTTGAATAACTTTCAGGTAAAATGTTAGCCAGGTCATCCATTTCGGATGCTATGAAATCGTAGATCTCTTTTTCAGAATTTCGCTCTACATATAATTCTTCGATAGGCTGGTCAATACTCTGAGCTACCGTGATGAGTGGAACGCCACCGTAACGTTTTACCAGATCGAAATACATGAAGGCCCGTAACCAGCGTGCTTCCGCCGTTTTTTGTTCTATAAGCTCCGGATCGAAAGTGGCTTCTTTAAGCATATCGATGATCTCGTTACACGAGCGAATATTGCCGTAAGGCCAGTATTCTGCCTGACTGTGTGCACCATTTTCATCGATAATTTTCATGGCAGCAGCAAAAGGTACCTGCCAGCCGGCAAACACGTTTGCTTCGCCCGACATTACATGCAACAAGGCCTGATCGGGCGCATAAGTGCTTCCCGACTGAAAGCGGGTGTTCACATAAATTTTGTTTAAGAAAGCGTCCACAAGGACCGGGTCGTTTTTCACTGCATCTTCCGAAATAATGTTTGTAGGCGCAATGTCCAGCAAATCGTTACATCCGAACAGCAATACAAATAATGGTAATATTATGAATATCTTTTTCATGTTCTATACTTTTTTAAAGATTACAAAGTGAGCCTGATACCAAAGGTTACTGTTTTCACCGGTGGGTAATCCCGATTGTTTGCCCCGGTTACTTCAGGATCGAAATTATTTTTCCAGATACCCAGATTACTAAATGACAACATATTTGTACCACTGAAATACAGGATACAATTCGAGAAGCCTGCTTGCTCAATCAACGTTCTTGGAAGTGTATACGACAGATTTATGTTTTTTAGCCGGACATAAGCTGCATCGTAGCTCCAAATGTCAGATGTTTTGTTGTTGTTTGACGTTCTTCCGTTTTGCGTAACCGGAGGAAGTTTAAAATCATCAGGATTAGTAATGTAATCCAGTCCGTTACCGTCCTGACCAACAATTGCACGATAATCGTAATGTTGCGAAAGTGGAATTGATTCGTTAGAGAACGGAGCAGCTGCCGAACCTGCGATGGTGACCATATAATTGGATCCTCCCTGCCATAACATGCGTAAGGAAAGTCCTTTCCAGCTGGCTCCCATATCCATGCTGTACATCGTTTTTGGCAATCCTGATTTCCCGATCACTTTCTGGTCGCGCCAGTCGATGTAATTGTCACCGTTCAGGTCTTTGTAAATGATATCACCTACTTTAATGGTTTGGTTTCCGGCCTGATCCTGATCGACTTCGTAATTATCGATTTGTTCCTGGTTCATGAAGAAACCGTCGGAAACATAACCCCAGAAACGATCGTCCCACTGGCCTTCGTTTACATAGCGGGCATTCCACAATTTATTGAATTCCAATGTTTCCGGATCAAGATCTCCGGTTGTTGGCAACACATCCTCATCCAAATCCACATATTTGCCTCGTGTCCAGGCAAACATCGGTGAAATATCGTAAGAAAAATCTCCGATCTTGTTGGTGTGCGTCAGTGTTAATTCAATACCGCGGTTGTCGCGTTTATTCAGGTTGGTACGCGGTAAACTGGCACCAAAAGTGCTTGGCACCTGTTCGGTTGGTTGTGCCAAAATGTTCTCCCTTAAACGATAATAGTATTCAAGTTCAAACCCGAGTAAGCCATCCCAAAAAGTACCATCCAAACCTATGTTGCTCATTTTCATGGTTTCCCAGGTAATATTTGGGTTGGCCAAACCTGCCGATGCAATTACCGGTGCAGGAGAAGAACCAAATACGTAATAATTGGTTGAAATGGTGTAACCCGATAAATAGTCGAACGACGAAACCGCATCGTTCCCCAGGATACCATAGGAAGCACGTAATTTCAGGTTATTCATTTTGCTAAAATTATCTTTCAGAAATGCCTCTTCCGACAATCGCCAGCCAACGCTTACACTTGGGAAATAACCCCAGCGACCTTCGGGTGGGTATTCGCCCGAAGCATCAGCACGCATGGCCACCTCGGCAATGTATTTTCCTTTGTAATCGTAATTAACACGACCGATAACCGATGCACGCGCACGTTCTGTTGTTCCTACATCTCCATTGGTTTGCAGATTCTCTGCATTGTCTTTTCCTTCTTCTGATGCGTAGATCAGGTAGGGTGCCTCAAACGAAAGAATGTCTTTTCTGGAACCTTGCAAACTGGTCCATTTGTAACTCCACGTTTCACCTACCAATACGGCTTTTAACGTGTGGTCGCCGATGATCTTGTCGTATTGCAGGCTTACCTGCGGCAATAATTCGGTTGAACGGTTGGAATAAACCAACATATTATTGGTATTCTGCGTTCCACGTTTTACCCAGGGGTCATCTCCGGCCTGAGCTGCAAGTGGATTATAATCCCACACATCATAGGGTTGCGACACGCGCTTGTTCCATTTCATGGATTCTTCGTAGTTCAGGCGTGCTTTAGCCACCAGGCCTTTTACAAACGGAATGGTGTATTTCATTTCCAAGGCTCCCTGCAACACTTTATCGCGGTTATCCTGAAAACCTGAAAAATCTTTAAAGGTTTGATGGTAAGGCGAACGTTGGAGGAATCCTGAATAAGCGGCGCGTGTTGGATCCTCTTCGTGATAATACGGGTAAACGGGTTTAGCGGTCTGTAACGAGTTGTACATATCGTCGACACCAAAGTTGGCCTTGTCGAGCCTTGAACTGCGGTAAGCAAAATCAACCGAAACACTCAGGTTTTTCTTGATCTTTGCATCGATATTTGAACGAATGTTATATCGTTTATAATCGTAATCGCCTGATGTAAAAATACTGGCCTGATCGACATAACCTGCCGAAACAAAATACTTGACAGTGCTGGTTCCACCGCTTGCACTAATGTTGTGTTGCTGCTGAGGTGTCCAGTCGCGATACAAAGCTTCATCCCAATCGTAACCATAATAATCACTGTCATCCATTGTATTTATTAGTCTTTTGGAATCGGCATCGTAATGCACATGTGCAGGGCTGTAATCATCAGGATTCAGTCCCGATTCATTCAGCAACTCTGCCCATTTTCTGGCATCAACCAAATCAGGCAGGAATGTAGGAGCTGTAAATGATACATTCCCGTGATAGGTAATCTGTGATGGTTTTTCAGTACCTCTTTTGGTGGTAACCAGAATTACACCATTACCGGCACGGGCACCGTAAACTGCAGCCGAAGCATCTTTTAACACACTCACCGATTCGATATCGTTTGGATCAACCTGACCGAGACTGCCTTCAATCCCATCGATTAACACCAGCGGATTGTCTCCATATCCCCTGATGTTTAATGTGGTTCCATCGGCTCCGGGCAGCCCACTGGTTTGACGCGTGTACAGACCGGATACCTGGCCTTGCAGCAACTCAGTGGTATTGGCCACCGGCCGCTGCAACATTTCCTCAGCCTTAACATTACCCACCGATCCGGTTAAAGTGGCTTTCTTTTGTACGCCATAACCTACCGCAACAACTTCTTCCAGTCCTATTGCATCCACCTGCATGGTTACGTCGATCGTTGTGCGGCCGTCGATCGGTTCGGTTACAACTTTCATACCTACAAAATTGAACTGTAAAGTTCCGCCATCGGGTACCTGAAGTGTATATAACCCATCAATGTCGGTTACCGTACCAATTGTTGAACCGCGAAGAATAACTGCTACCCCGGGAAGCGACTCCCCGGTTTCGTCGGTTACTTTTCCGGTAATTGTTTGTTGTGCCCATGCGGATGAGGCCAGCAAAATGACCACAAACACCAAACACAACTTTCTGATCAGAATTTGATTAGCTTGTTTCATAAGAATGTAATTAGTTATTATTAGAGAAACATAAAAAGTAAAATCACGATTGCGATGAGCATGAGGTAAAGGATGACATTAATAGCACGAAAGGCGAACAGTCCTTTTGGGATGTTTTTTTTCTTGTTCATAAGTTTCGGTTTAGTTTAACTAAAAACTATACTTCAAAACTCGAAAATTTGAACCTTTCAAAAGGAAGCAGCTTGGGAAATGATGGGTGAAATTTCGTTCAATCCCAACTTATTTTACTTTTCACAAGAAGGGGAATATTCGGTCAAACAAAAGCTTAAAAGACTGATAACCTAGAGAATAACAAAAATAGGACAAGCCATTCAGTCATTCACATTCAGCACCTTGCATTTTTGCAGAACGGATTAAAAATAAGAAGCTATAACTTTTGACGGTACTCGGTGGGAGTACATTTAAACTGTTTTTGAAAGACGGTTCGAAAATGTTTTACATCGTTAAAACCAACATCGAATGCAATTTCGGTGATGGTCTTTTCTTTGTCCGCCATCAGTTGAGCAGCGCGTTTTATTCGGAGCGACCGAATAAATTCAGCGGTAGAATACCCGGTTAAACTCTTCAATCGGCGATAAAGCGACGATGTACTCATGTTCATTCCCGAAGCAAGGGTATCGGAAGTAAAATTTGAATTGTGCAAATTAGCTTCAACAATGGAAATTGCCTTTTCAATAAACAGTTCTTCCGAAGAAGTTATTAGAACATCAGAAGGTTCAAGGCGAACCGATTTGCTGTATTGCTTTTGCAACTTTTTCTGCCGCGAAAGTATGTTCTTTACTTTTTCGGTGAGTAATATCGGGTCGAATGGCTTGGAAATAAAGTCATCGGCTCCAAGTTGTGTTCCCAAAAAGCGAAATTGCTCATCGTCTTTGGCGGTTAAAAAGATTAACGGAATGGTAGCCAAATTCTCATCCTCACGCAATTTCTTGCAAAATTCGAAGCCATCCATCTCCGGCATCATTACATCCGAAACAATGAGATCGGGTTTCAAACTCTGTGCTTTTTCGTAGCCTGCCTTTCCGTTTTCGGCCGTTTCAAGCCGATACAAAGGCGACAATATATTCACCAGGTAATCCCGCATCTCCCGGTTATCTTCAACAACCAGAATACATTCATCTGACGCAACTGAATTCGTCGTCTTATTCGGAAAGATATTCTTAAGCACTCCATCGTTAAATCCCGGGCGTTTCTTTTCGGTTTTAGGCTCAACAATTTCTTCAGGTTTTAAATGCCCCGTTCCTTTAGGAATGGCAACAGTAAACTGCGTGAGCTTGAATGGTTCGCTTACCACCGATATGTTTCCTTTGTGTAATTCAGTAAAACGTTTTGCCAGGGCAAGGCCAATCCCCGAACTGCCATCCATTTTGCTGTCGGCTCCCCGGTAAAAACGGTCAAAAATAAATTCAAGCTCGCTTTTGGGTATGCCGCGCCCATTATCCGATACTGTCAGCAACACCTCTTCCTCTTCTTCGTACAGGGCAACTTCAACTTTGCCATTTTCCTGCACGTGCTTAAAAGCATTGGATAATAAATTATTGACGATAATCTCAATTTTATCCCTGTCAATCCAAAGGTATGCAGTTTGAATATCGAGGTCAGCCTTAAACCTAATGTTATTAATTGCTGCCAGTTCCTGAAACGGTTGACACAATTCGCTAACTAATTCTACCACATTTGTTTCTGATGCGTAAAGTTTGGCGTTTCCCGTTTCCAGCTTTCTAAAATCGAGCAGCTGATTTATCAGCTTCATTAAGCGGACCGAATTGTTATTGATGATCTTAATTTTGTGCTCAGTTTCTTCAGTAAGTTGATATTCTTCCTTTTTCCGCAACAATTCTTTTAGCGGCGCCAGAATTAAAGTCAGAGGTGTACGAAATTCGTGTGAGAGATTGGTAAAGAAACGCAGGCGCATTTCATTGATCTTTTGATCCTGCCTGTGCTTCAACTTCTCCATTTCCAGACTGTTGGCCAGACGCACCTGTTTTACTGCGTTCCACCTGATCACAGAAACAATGCCAACAACAAGTAGGATATAAAATAAAAGAGCGTACCAGGTTTGCCAAAACGGAGGAAGAATTTCGATCGTCAAACTCGTTGGTTCTTCATTCCAAACGTTGTGACTATTGGCACTCATTACGAGCAACTTGTATTCTCCGGGCCTTAAACTGTTAAAATTCACAAACCTCCTTGTACCGATATATTGCCAGTCGTTGTCGTATTTTTCAAGTTTATACTTGTACAGATTCCCGCCTTGCGAACGGTAATCAAGTGCCGAAAACTGTATTTCAAAATTATTGAACCGGTAAGGAATTGCGATTTTATCTTCATGAATAATGGACTGATCCATAACAACCTTTGATCCATACTCCTGATTAATGGAAACAGGTTCATTCAGAATTTTGAGTTCGGTAAGCACAGGTTTGTGTGCGGTTGGAAGCGCCTCTATTTTACCGGGATTAAAGTAAGTGAGACCATTGGATCCACCAAAAAATATTTCGCCTTCGCCATTTCGGAAGACAGATGCCTCAGTAAAATTCTTTCCGCCAACACCATCGCTTTCTTTGTAATTTCGAATGGCATTACCCTCTCCTTTTCCATCAATCCTCGAGATTCCCAAACTCGTACTGATCCAGATATTTCCTTCCGAATCTCCCGAAATTCCTTTGATAAAATTACTGGCAAGGCCGTCTTTTTCGGTGTACAACTTTAACGAGAAACGCGAATTTTCAGCTTCTGACAACTTATTGAGGCCGTTAGGCGTACCTATCCACAAATTCCCGTTTATATCCTGATCGATGCAGGTGATGATGTTACCGGTAAATTCACCGTCAATCTCAAAATAGTCTTCTGCTAAAACAACTGTTGTATCCGAAGGATTGTAAACATGCAAACCATTATAAGTTCCCACCCATATCCTTCCACGACTGTCTTCAAACAAATAGCTTATCCTGTCGCTGTTCAAATCACCCGATTCCTCATCATTAATATTCAAATGCTTAACTAACTTATAATCTTGTGTTTTATCAAAAATACATAAGCCACTCATTAAACTCCCCAGCCACAATTTATCCTGAGCATCGATAATTGAAACGACCTGTCGCCACCTGTTTAGATACTTCGGATCAAGGTTTGGTAGGATCATCTGTGGCACGTTATCCCTGAACTGAATAATGTAGGTCCCAATATTTGTCCCCACCCAAATAACTCCTGCTTTATCTTCGTATAAATATTTTATAATCAGGAACCTCGACTGGTTAACTCCCTCCGGATAGGCTACCGGATAAAAGTTTTCGCGATCGGGCGACCATACCAGACCACTTCCAATCGTTCCCAACCACAGGTTCTTCTTTTTATCATTAACTACTGTCATTATGCGGGTATTCCGAAGCCCCTTAAATCGTTGTGGATTAAAACCCACAGTTTTAAAGTCTAATTTAGGTGTAAGCACGCATATACCGCCACCGTTAGTTCCCAACCAAAGATTATTATCTCTATCCTGGAAGATAGTCAAAACAGCATCATAATCCTTGTTCAATGTTGCCCTGTTTTCAGGATAAATCTGGTAACGCTGAAAAACCTCGCGGGCGGGATCGAAATAATAGAATCCGGTTCCCCACGTCCCCAGCCATACCATGCCATTATTATCTAAATATATCGATTCATAAGCATGAACTGTTTGGCCTTTAAACGCATCACCAATTTCATAGTAGGTTCGTTCGTAAGTGTGCAAATCAAACTTGGTCAATCCTGATTCTGCTATCCATAAGACATTTCTTTTGGGGTCATATTGAATCTCATGACACACCATTGAAATATGCGGCATATCAACCTGTATGATATTGTCTTTTGTTGAAAAGAACTTATAAAGCCCATTATTGCTACCCACCCATATATCGCCATTAAGGGTTTCGACAATCGAATTTACTGCACCACTTAATAATCGGATTGATGTTTTATTATGCTCATCATAAATAATCAAACCGTGGTTCCATGTTCCCATCCAAATGCGGTCGTTCTTATCTTCGTAAAACGATAAAACCCGGCTATCGGGTAATACCTCACTTTTATTCCTGTAGTTTGAAACGATATTGGAGAATTCTTCTTTGTCGGCATCGTATTTACTGACACCGCCTGACTTGGTTCCTATCCAAATATTTCCCTTTCTATCAACAAACAACGATTCGATGGATGGGTTAACCAAACTGTTGGAATCACCCGGAACCTGGTTAAAAATCTTAAAATCGTAGCCATCGTAACGGTTCAGTCCACCGCGTGTTCCAAACCAGATAAATCCATCATGGTCCTGAACAATCGAAGTTACTTCGTTATGCGAAAGACCATTATCAACTGTGAAGAAATTTTTTAGTAATTGTTCGGGCTGAGCATTAACAACAACTGACCAATAAATCAGCAAGAGGGTAAGCTGATATTTGATCAACTTTTTCATATCAGTTAATCTCATTCATTTGTTCTATCAGTTTTAGTGCACGAAATTTATCGTCTGTGAGCAGAACTTTAAATTCAGGCCATGGCAAGATAATAATTCTATTGAATATGCCTGCTTCCAATACTGGTGGAAATATTCCTATTCAGGCTGAACCAACTGATAATGATTGTCATAAAGTTTTAGCTGACGCTTTTTCCAAACCGCACCTTCCAAAAATACCGGGTGCGGGAGCGACACGTCCCAATCGCCAAGTTGCTTTAACAACGAAGTCGTTACGTCGAGATGGTCGAGTGCAACATTATTTTGTTCGGAAATATCTTTTGACAGATCGAAAAGCAGGGGCAGACGATCGGGTAAACGCACCAGTTTCCAGTTTCCCTGCCTGATGGCTGCACTTATTGTAAACCGCCAGTTGAATGATTCGTGAGGCTTACCACTTGCTTTATCCTTTAAATACGGAACCAGATTCACGCCGTCGAATTTTACCTCATCAGTTTTTACACCTCCAGCCAGCTCGAAAAAAGTAGCAGCCAGATCCAGGGAGATAACCGGATGTTCATAGGTTTCACCCGCCGGCAAATTACCGGGCCAGCTCATTACAAAAGGAACATGTATACCGCCTTCGAGCAATATACCTTTTTGCCCGTTAAATGGTGCATTTATCGATCCGTTCGAATCACACGGGCCACCGTTATCGCTAAGAAAAACGACCAGGGTATTTTCAGCAACCCCGTTTTCTTCGAGTGCCTGCATTATCCTGCCAACATTTACATCGAGGCGGTGAACCATGGCGCAATAGCTGCGTCGTTTTTCATCCTTAATGTGCTGGAACAACTTAAGATCTTCTGTAGTTGCCTGCATGGGTGCATGCGGTGCGTTGAAAGAGGCGAACAGAAAAAATGGCTCGTCCTTGTGGCGTGCAATAAAATCAACGCACTCATCGCCCTTATCATCGGTAATATACGTAAGTTCCTGAGGTGTTTTATAGTTACACTCAATGGGTGCCTGATAACCTTTTCCGTCGGCTTTTGCTGTGAAATAGTCGTGGCCGCCACCTGTGTATCCCCAAAATTCGTCGAATCCGCGATTCAAGGGGTGAAATTTTGGAAGCGTTCCAAGGTGCCATTTTCCAACCAGCCCGGTAGTATAGCCAAGATCGTGCAAACGTTGGGCAATAAGCGTTTCGGTTAAAGGTAAACCGTTGTATTCCTCATCAAATCCAGGGAGAACACCTCCGAGGTTATTGTCGTGTCCAAAAGTTACCTGGTTTCTACCGGTGAGTAATCCAGCCCTCGACGGACTGCAAACCGGCCCCGAAACATATCCGTTAGTGAAATTAACGCCATTTTCAGCCAATTTATCAATATGTGGAGTAGATATTTGTTTGCTGCCGTTGAGGCTTAAATCGGCATAACCCAGGTCATCAGCCAGTATAATAATAAAGTTGGGTTGTTTCTGCTGTGTAAAGCCTGTAAAGGCTCCCAGCAGAAGTGCAGCAACAAGTAATAGTCTGTTAAGTTTCATTCGTAAGTCCTTAGGTATTAGCTTTATTTAAACAACTATTTTATTGAACCAAATTATCGGTCAAAGATTTCCATACTCCAGCTGTCCATCCATTCCAAAACCGGCAATCCTTTGTCATCGAACTGAATGGGTAACCAAATGTAGCGACCATCAATCGGATTTTGAGGTTGCCAACGGTCGGCCATAAAAATAAAAGCATCGGTCTTTCCTTCAACCGGCAGAATGTAGGTGCTTTGCGAATGAAAAGTAAGATCGCGGTCGTCACCAACACATGGATTGTTGACGTATTCCCACTCGCCCATAACAGAATCCGACACCAGTAAGCGAGCTGCATTGGGAGCCCATCCGGTACAGCCCGAAGTGATCATATAGTATTTACCATTGTGTTCGAAAATTGATGGTGCTTCATTGTGCCCGGTTGGCTGAACGCGAATATAATTTCCGGTAAACCCAAGGTAATCATCTGTCAGCTCAGAAATGTGCAAGGTCAGGTTTTCCTCCGATGCATGAATATGGTATGCTTTTCCATCTTTGTCAACATAAAGTGTCATATCCCGCGCCATTTGGCCTTTCTGAAAGTCACGTTTCAGAAGCATGCCATCCTTAACTGCCTGTACCCATTCATCGCTCCACGGTTTCAGATCATCGGGCCAGTTTTTGCCTTTTAACTCATCCGCAAAATTAAGTGGCCACTTCCCTGCATTCGGATTTAACGAACGCACAAAAGTGAACGGTCCGGTAACCTTGTCGGCAACTGCTAAACCGGTACGCGCTGCTGCGTATCCCATTCCCTTTAGTTCGAGATGAAACCACATAACAAACTTCCCGGTTTTGGCATTGTAAATTACCTTGGGCCTTTCAAGGATACATCCCTGTGTAATATCCGAATCAGGATTGTCCTTATCCACTTCAAGGGCAATACCTTCGTCAGTCCAGTTAAGCAGATCGGCCGAAGAATAACAGTGTACTCCAACCATTGCTCTGTTGCCCATTTTCCCGTCTATTTTGTGCTCGCCAAACCAGTAATACTTTCCTTCGTAAAATAACATTCCGCCACCATGAGCATTAATGTGTATCCCTTTATTATCGGGCCATAGCTCGCCCGGTTGAAAACTCTTCTGATTTTGTGCAATTGCAGGCAAAAAGATCAGTACCGAAAATAGTGTCAATAATAAATTTTTCATTCGTCAATAATTGTTAGTCGTAATGGTGTTACATGAAACTCGCACGATAGTTATCCTTCTGCAAGATAAAAATTTAGCATGCTCGTTTCAATTTCATCAGTCCCGGTTTTCGTAATTGTTTGGAACCAGGTTTAAACTACCCAGGAAATCCATGCAGGCAGCTTTTACATTGTAGTCTCTATCAGGCATTTTGTAAACCTCCCAAATGGTATCTACAAATGGTTGTTTATTCTCAGTGTACATTAAAAAATTGATCGCTAGCAATGAAATATCCAGGTTCTCCGATTTACAGGCTTCCATCAGTACCTGCTCCGCATTTTTGTTTTGCCAGTTTCGAAAAGCAATTGCTGCTGCAGCCACCGAAGCCGGCGGATATTCATCGCCTATGCTCTGCTCGACCTTTGTTTTGTAAGCTTCCAAAAATTCTACAGGCTGGCTTCGCAATCCCATAATTGCCCAATAACGAACTACTTTGTTTTTATTTTTAAGTAGCTCTACCTGCGTTTTCGTTATGTCCGCTCCTTGTTTACCTGAAAGCTTTGCTGCCTGATAAATCCTATCAAATGGATAGCTTGCATCGTTTTTCCGAAATTCGTAGGGCGTTTGTTTTTCTGAAATTAAGCCGATCTCATATTCCGGCAGAAACAGTACATCGCGAGCCTTCTCCAATTCATTGTCAAGTTGGTTTCGCATGCGTTGCAACACTTCGCTGTAAGCCGGATTATTCGCAAGGTTATTGGTTTCCCACAGGTCGTTTTTAATGTCGAAAAGGTATTCTGCCGGGCGCGGTTCAAAATAGCTTTGCTGCAGCGAATCAAGCAGTTCATTTTCATAATCGCTTCGCATTTGCTGCACAATTTCCGAAATGTACATGTACCGAATGTAACGTCCCTGCGGAATAAAAGGCAGGTAATTACGCGAGTACATAAAACGTCCGTCGGTTACAGATCTTACCATATCAATTCCGTTATCCGACCGATCGGCCGACAACACAAGATGGTCAACCGGAGCCGATCGTTTCTCACCTAACAAAACTCTTCCTTCGAGATAATCAGGCACCGCTCCGCCTGACAAACTGATAAGCGTAGGTGCCAAATCTTCGAAATTCAGTAATTCATTGCTAACAACACCTGCTTCACCCCATGGTGAAAGGTGCTTGTACATTTCAGGGAACCAAACTACGAAGGGCACGCGATAACCGTAGTCGATACCGTTTGTTTTTCCACGTGGTTCGCCTTCGCCATGATCGGCAAAAAAGAAGATGATGGTACTGTCGCGAAGTTGGTCGCTTTCGAGACGATCGAGCAACTGACCGATTCGTTTATCGGTTAGCGAAATGGAGTTGTAAACACGTGCAAAGTGTTTGCGCATTTCGGCACTTTCGCGATAAATGGGCGGCATTTCAAAAGCCGTTTCAGCAATTCGTTCATCAGCTTCGAGTTGCTCCCACACATTTTTTGTATACCATTCGTAAGGCATTGTCATGGTTCGCGATTGATGCGAATCATTAAAATTAAAAACCGCAAAAAAAGCTTGTCCCGGTTTTCGGTTCCACCAACCTGCTTGTCCCGAACTCTCGTTCCAGGCTTCCTTTATAAATGCCTTTTCTTTGGCAATATTGTAATCGGTTTTCGCATTGTTGGTAACGTAATATCCCTGCTGCTGCATGTAGTAAGGAAATCCCTTAATGTAATCAGGCACAGGATAATTACTGCGGTGATTTCCGGTACCTGCCTTGTAAGTCCGCACTCCGGTAATTATTGTGCTTCGGCTTGGCGAACAAACAGTTCCGGTTGAAAAGGCGTTGGTAAAACGCACACCTTCCTCGGCCAATTTATCGATTACCGGCGTATGTGCCTGTTTATTTCCGTAACAACCAAAAAATTGTGGTGACGAATCTTCAATGGTGATCCACAAAATATTTGGCTTCTTTTCAGCCATTGTCGAAATCGCCATCATCAGCATAAAAACTGCTAAGAATATACGGGTCATTTTTTTCATTTCAGGTTTAGTTTTATTGCAATGATCGGGTGCTAAAAGTATTGAAATTACCACCTCCTCATGACGTTCATCTGGTCAAACACAGGGGGAATTTTGGTCGATTAATAACTTTCATATGGAAAATCCTGCACTGCACGTTCTATTACCGCCGCACCAACACGACTGTTTTTCAAAACATTAAGACATCATTTCTCCGTCTTTGGCTATTCACCTCAAAGTATCTCCTGTTAACTCAGCTTGTCCAACTTTAAAAATAGTATAATTTCCTGCTCCAAACCCTACTCGTTCCGGTAATTCAAAATAAACAGTGTTGATCAGTCAGCATTTAAACACAAAAAACCGAATTCCAAAAACAAATATTTCGCTCATCAGTTAAATTAGCATGACGAAAATTGAAGATCGCATAGGACGTCGATTTGAGAAGTTGAGGATAAGTTTACTGAATACCTGCAATTTTTCGTGCGTGTATTGTGTGAGTGAAGATCTGGGGGATATTCCGGCACCATCCATAGGAAAATCAGCTAAGGAGCAGCCGCTCACACCTGATGAATTCGCCAAAATAATTTCTGAAGTTCACAGCTTAAGCAAACTAAAAAGCATACGCTTAACCGGAGGAGAACCGTTACTTTACCGCGATCTTTACACCCTGGTTGGTAATATCCGAAACCTTGGAATTACTGATATCCGCCTCACCACCAATGCGTATTACCTGAAAGAGAAAGCCGTAAAACTTTATGAGGCCGGGGTAAAATCAGTAAATATTTCGGTGGATGCGATCGACCTGGAGTTGTTCAAAAAAATAGCGCGGCATCCCGATCCAACGAGGGTGTTTGCAGGTATTGAAGCAGCCATCGATGCCGGAATGAAAGTTAAACTGAATGCCGTTATTATGCGTGGTGAGAATGAATCGCAAATAATTCCCTTGCTCGATTATGCCACCAAACTGGGGATCAAAATCCGCTTTCTGGAGTTGATGAAAATGGGACACCTTTATCAATCGAAAAACGGTCATTTCTTTTCGGAAGAGGAGATGCTGAAGGAAATTCAGAAAAAGTATGCAATTGAAGAACTACCCAGAGAACATGCAGAAACAGCCAATTACTGGCGAACATCCGGTGGTGGAATTTTCGGGATAATCGCCAACGAATCAACACCTTTTTGTCACGACTGCAACCGCTTAAGAATGGACAGCAACGGCATTTTTTACGGTTGTTTGAGCAATGCCCATGGCGAGAAACTTTCACCCTTTGTGCACGACAAAGGTTTATTATCAGAGAAACTGAAAGGACTGCTTTTACTAAAACAACCGGTTCGGTTTCATGGCAGCAAATTATCAATGAGAAATATAGGAGGATAAAATGGATAAAAGAACGATAAAGATTGTGTGTTTTGCCGGGCTTCGAAAATACTTTGGCGGAGAAACTACCGTGGTTGTTGAACCGGGAGCAACCTACTCGGCAGTTATCGATGAACTGAAACTTGTTAACCCTGAAGCAAATGATGTTTTAGCGAGTTGCCGGATTGCGGTAAATGAAGAATTTGTTCAGCCTGATGAAAAAATAGAAGCCGTTGACACCTTGTTTTTAATTCCTCCATCGAGCGGAGGTTAAAATGAATGATCTATGAAACACCTGCAATATGACGAGATAAACTACGCCGAACTATTTGCCGAATTCCGAAATCCAAACAGTGGTGCGGTAGTTCTTTTTAGCGGCGAAGTGCGCGACAATAATAAAGGCCGGGCAGTTACACACCTCGAATACGAAGCCTATGAACCGATGGCCAACAAAATGATCGCAAAGATTTTAGAAGAAGCCAAAACCCGGTTCAAGCTTAATCAGGCCGTGTGTGTGCACCGTTTGGGCAAAGTTGATATTAGTGGTTGTGCCGTTGTGGTCATCACCGGATCGGGGCACCGAAAGGAAGCTTACGATGCGAATCGCTTTATTATCGATCGGGTAAAGAACGAGGTTCCCATTTGGAAACACGAGTTTTTTACCGACGGCACCAGCGAATGGGGGCAAAACTGTGACTGTGTAAGCAACGACCACGAACATCAGCATCAGCATCAGCATCATGAGGAAGCTAAATAAAGAGGACTATTCTCGTTTTACACGGCACCTGTCGCTGGCTGAAATTGGTGAACAGGGACAACAAAAATTAAAGAATGCCCGGGTACTGGTTATTGGTGCCGGAGGTTTGGGAAGTCCGCTATTAATTTATCTGGCCGCCGCAGGAATTGGCAACATTGGCATTGTTGATGATGATGTGGTCAGTGTTTCCAATCTTCAGCGTCAGATACTTTATACATCAGCCGAAGTTGGACAGAAAAAAGTGGAACTTGCTTCGAAAAAGCTTCGTGCCTTGTACCCCGAAATTGAAGTTGAAAGCTTTGATTTCAGGTTGAACGAATCGAATACAGAAGAACTGTTTAACAGGTATGATGTGATTGCCGATTGCACCGACAATTATCAATCCCGGGCGCTTATCGGCAAAGTGTCGGCAAAGTTGAATAAGCCGCTGGCTTTTGCGTCGGTGTTAAATTACGAAGCCCAACTGAGTGTGTTCAACTATAAGCACGGGCCGGTTTATGCCGACCTTTTCCCTAGCGTTCCAAAAGATGGAATTTACCTTGAAAATGAAATCGGGTTGCTGGGTGTTTTACCGGGAGTTGCCGGTACTCTTCAGGCCAACGAAATCATAAAAATCATAACCGGATACGGCGAAGTACTCAGCGGAAAGCTTCTGGTTTTCAACATTCAATACAATCAGTTCAACCTGATCAGGTTCTCTAAATAATTAGAAAAACTATCTTCAAAAACGAAACCTAATATTAGTCCTGGTAAATTGCCAATTTGTCATTTATTCAATTACAGGAACACCTGTTTTGGTACGAACCAATTTCATGATTTTCCCGTTCTCATCGTATTCCAGTTTATCGACACAAACACTGCGGCGGAAAGGTCCTCCTGTAGGCGTATCAGCATTGTGATAAAAAATATAGTCCTGTCCTTTAAAAGTTACAATGGCCTGGTGATTCGTGGGCGAGTTTGGAATGGTATCATTAATCACTCCCTGGTATTCCCATGGGCCGGTTATGCTTTTAGAAGTCGAATATTCGGTTGTAGAAGGGTAATGTGCTGCATACGAGAGGTAGTAGGTTTCACCCTTTTTGTGAATCCAGGGCGCTTCGAAAAAGTTTGTGGCTTTAACGGTTTCAACCGGCCCGTCTGTTTCAATCATATTGTCTTTCAACTTTACGTAGCGGGCTGCGTTCCACGATCCCCAATACATGTAAACCTGCCCGTCATCGTCGACATAAACTGCCGGATCAATATTCAGAACGATCGAATTTGCAGTGGTGTCGCAGATGATGGGTTGCCCTGAAGCATCTTTATAAGGTCCCAGCGGGTGATCGGCAACCGCTACGCCGATTCCAAATCCTTCGTGTAGAATGGTTGTTGTATCTTTCACCACCATAGGCACATACCACCAAAATTTACCGTGGTTTTCCACACAGTGCCCGGCAAAAGCGTTTTTCGATGCCCAATCGAAATCTTCAACACTCAGTTTTACTCCATGGTTGGTCCAGTTTACCATATCTGCCGTAGAAAACACATACCACTTTTTCATCACAAACCCGTCTTCTCCCACAGGCACCTCATCTGAACCGGTAAAAAGATAAAGGGTGTCCTTGTAAACAAGAACAGCAGGATCTGCGGTTAAAGGCTCTTCAAAAAGCGGATTACCACTAAATTCGGTCTTCTTTTGCTGACAATTCGTAAATAAAAGAATCGTGGAAATTGTAAAGAACAGTAAAAATACTTTGCTCATTTTTTTTGATTTGTCCTTAATTCGGTTTGAACACAAATCTATGACTGACCAACGAATTAGTTAGTTCCGTAATAATCAACTTGGGTCGGAAATTCGTCGCAACCAGCGAATCTGGACTAATCTTTAAAGGAAATACAACTTTCGACTTTATACTAAGATTTTCTTACTTGATGTTTTACGTGTAACAAATTGCCAAATTGATCGACTTATCAGCTGAAAAACCTATATTCACTGCTGAAAAACCAGACTGTGCATGAAATCACCTTACCTAATTCTTTTCATTCTTATTTCCATTAATTGTATTGCCGCCAAACAGGAAGTCAACGTAGTAAAAACCACTCAACCACCGGTTATTGATGGGAAGCTTGATGATGCAACCTGGACGAGTGCCAATAAATTTACAGGCTTTATAACTTTCATCCCCGACTTTGAAAAACCCATGCCCGAAAAAACCGAAGCCTGGTTAAGTTACGACGAGGAGAACCTGTACTTTGCCTTTAGATGTTACGATAGCGAACCGGATAAAATAAAAGCCACTGTTTCGGCCCGCGACCAGATTTTTGATGACGATTTTGTATGCGTAAATCTTGATTCGCATAACGACCAGCAATCGCTGTACGCCTTTTATGTGAACCCGCTGGGGATTCAGGGCGACTCGCGTTTTGCTGCCGGAACCGAAGATCCGAGTATCGACCTAGTATGGTACAGCGCCGGCAAAATCGACGATGACGGTTATAGCGTTGAAATCAGGATTCCTTTGAAAAGTATCCGTTTTTCGAAAAACGACACCGTGCAAATGGGGCTTTTCCTCGAACGAACCATTGCACGCACAAAAACGCATGGTTCAGTTCCCGAAATGGATCCCGAAAAAGGATATGCCTTTTTAACCCAGTTTATGGGAGTGAACTACGCCGGCATCAATTACCACAGACTTTGGGAAATACTTCCGGCAGTTACCTACAAACACACCGATATCAACCAGGATGGAAAAATGGTAAAAGACCAGCGCAAGCCTGAAGCGAGCCTGACAGTTAAATACGGCATTACTTCGGACCTTGTTTTCGACGGAACACTAAACCCCGACTTTAGCCAGGTAGAAGCCGATGCCGGGCAGATTGACGTAAACCTGCGCTACCAGTTGTTGTATCCCGAAAAACGTCCTTTCTTTTTGGAGGGGCTGGAGAAATTCAATGTGGCAGCTACGCAAACTTCGGTTATCGATCCCATTCAAATGATGGTGCACACACGAACCATTGTTAATCCGCTTACCGGGGCTAAACTCACCGGAAAAATCGGTAAAAAAGATGAAGTAAACATTTTGTATTCGGCGGATGAACTGGGCACCGAAACCGAAGATGGAAAAAACGAATATGCACATTTCCCGCTGTTTCGCTACAAACGCAACCTGAAAGACGAAAGTTTCCTGGGCTTTTTATACACCGGTCGTGAGGCGCCGGAATTTAACAACCGTGTATTGGGTGTCGACGGACAAATTCGTTTAAATAAATCGACGATGTTCGAATACAATGGGTTCCACAGTCAAACTATTGTTGCTGAAGAAAAGAATCCCGGTAATAGTTTTGGGCTTGTGTTAACCCACGATACCCGTAACCTGACCTACAAAGTTTCGGCGAAAGGTGTTGACGAAGATTTTCGTGTGGAAACCGGGTATGTAACCCGAACCGGGATTTATCAACTGGCCGGTTTGCTGATGCCCAAGATTTACCCCGGCAATAAAGTGTTTAACCGCCTCGATTTTGAACTGTTTACCACCTATACCCGCGACCGTATTTACAACATGAATGAAACCTACAATTTTGTGTCGGCACAGGTGCGCACACAAGGACGCGGTGTCTTTAAAATTAAATACCTGTTGAGCAACGAAATTTTTATGGGTGAACGGTTTAATACCGGGGGTATAAATGTGCTGCTTGGCGGTGCTGCCGGAAACTGGTTCGAAGGTCATGTAGTTTACCGCCGGATGAACGGGATTTACTATTCGGCCGATCCGGAGCAGGGCAAATACAATAAAATCACTTCGATGTTCAGCTTTCAACCCTTGCCAAAATTAAATGCAGAGGCAAGTTTTTCGTGGTACGATTTTAGGGCCGATGGCAGCGACGAAAAAATTTACAACTACCCCATCGAACGCCTGAAAGTAACCTACCAGTTTAATAAATACCTGTTTTTGCGTGGTGTGGGCGAATACAACGGGTATAGTAAAGAATTTCTTGGCGATGTGTTGCTTTCGTTTACCTACATTCCCGGCACGGTGGGGCACATTGGGTACGGAGCTTTGTATGAACAGACCGATGCGGATCTAAATTTCCTCGACCAAAACCACAGACCAACTCAGCAACAACGCGGATTTTTTATTAAGCTGTCGTATTTAATCCGGTCGTAAGAAATGACAAAGAGAATCAGATTGGCCTTGAATAACATCAGCAATATTTGATGTGAATAAGACCAATAGGATTATTTGAACTGAAAACCTCAGATTCATATTCAATACCTCAATATCCTGAAGATTTCGTTTAGGCCAATATTTATGCGCCTTATAGTTCGCTTTCAACCAAATCATTGTATCACTCTGCAGTCATTTAGTCACTTACCGACACAACCTTTTTTTACACTAGTTTGTTTTTCGTATATTTAATTGCATATCACATTGTACATAAACCAACTTCGAGGAAAATTAAATTCAAAATACTTCTAAAATCATGGCTGTTTACACTCTAAAAATCAACAAAAAAGAATACCAGGTTGACGTTGATCCTTCCACCCCGATGTTGTGGGTGCTTCGCGATCATTTAAACCTGTTGGGAACCAAGTACGGTTGCGGAATCGCACAATGTGGCGCCTGTACCATCCATCTCGATGGCCGGGCAGTACGTTCGTGCATCACCTTTGTCGATTCGGTTGGAGACAAGGAAATTACAACCATTGAAGGACTTTCAGAAAACGGTGATCATCCGGTTCAGCAGGCCTGGATCGAACACGATGTAGCACAATGCGGCTACTGCCAGTCCGGACAGATCATGTCGGCAACCGCGCTGCTCAACGCAAATCCAAGTCCTACTGATGAAGAGATAGAAACGGCTATGAATGGAAACATTTGCCGTTGCGGAACCTACACACGGATTAAAGCGGCCATTAAAACAGCAGCGAAATCATAAGTTTATTAGTTGAATTAAAATCGCGAAACATGACACGGATTAAAACAACATACAACAGACGTTCTTTTTTAAAAAGCTCGCTGGCAGCCGGTGGTGGTCTGCTAATCGGATTTAACTGGCTTGCTTCGGGGTGTAGTACCAATGCGCCGAAAGGTTTGGTAATACCAGAAGAGTGGTTCGAAATCAACGCCTATTTAAAAATAGGAGATAATGGCGTTACTACCATTTTTTCGCCGAATCCCGAAATCGGGCAGAACGTTAAAACGTCAATGCCGATGATTGTTGCTGAGGAACTCGATATCGACTGGAAAAATGTGCTGGTTGAACAGGCTCCGCTCAACACAAAAAAATATACCCGCCAGCTGGCCGGTGGCAGCGATTCCATACGCACCACCTTCACGGCATTAAGAATGGCCGGTGCTTCCGCGCGTTTAATGTTACTGACGGCAGCAGCACAAGCCTGGGATGTTTCGGTTGATGAATTAACAACCGAAGACGGAATTATTTTCCACAAATCCAGCGGGAAAGAAGCCGGATACGGCAAGTTTGCTTCAGCGGCTTCAGAAATAGCTGTTCCTGAAGAAGTAGATCTCAAGGACCTTGGTGATTTTAAAATTATAGGCCATTCGCAAAAAAACGTTGATGGGTTGAAAATTGTAACCGGAAAACCATTATTCGGCCTCGATTATAAAGTGGATGGCATGTTAACCGCCATGATCGTTCATCCGCCGGCTTTTGGTCTGAAACTCAAATCGTTTGATGCCGCTGAGGTAAAATCGATGCCTGGTATTAAAGACGTTTTTGCAATTAATGTATATAACGACGATTATTCGCGTCAGTGGTCCGACACAACTTCGTTTACCGAATTAGTGGCAATTGTGGGAAATACCACCTGGGAAGTGTGGACGGCAAAACTGATGCTGAATGCAGAATGGGAACCATTTGATGTGCAAAATTACAAAGCAGCAGGCTGGGGTGGCGACAGTCGCGATGTTACCGTCCCCGGTGGTTTGGAGAGTTCTTCCAATCACAGAAAAAAAATAATAGCAGAAGCATCAAAAGATGCCCGTGTTGTCCGCCGCGACGGAAATCCGGAGGAAGCATTTAAAAAGGCTGCCAAAATAATTGAACGTACTTACACGGCTCCTTTCCTGGCTCACAGCCCCATGGAACCGATGAACTTTTTTGCCGATGTAAAAGAAGATAACGCAACATTGGTTGGTCCAATACAGTCGCCGGAACCGATGCAAAAAACCATTGCCGAGAGGTTGGGATTACCAGTGGAAAATGTGGAAGTTCAAATGACAAGAATGGGAGGTGGTTTTGGCCGTCGTTTATATGGCCACTTTATGGCGGAAGTGGCGGTGATCTCACAAAAGATGAAAGCGCCCGTTAAACTGGTGTACACCCGCGAAGACGAAATGACCTTTGGTATTTACCGACCGATGTACCACGCTGTGTACCGGGCCGCGTTGGATGCCGACAACAAGCTTATTGGCTTCCATGTAAAAATGGGTGGTATTCCTCAAAATGCACTGCACGCCAACCGCTTCCCGGCCGGGGCAATTGATAACTACCTGGCTGAAAGCTGGTCTGTTGATTCGAATATCAGTGTAGGCGCATTCAGGGCACCGGGCAGTAACTTCAATGCCGCTGCCGAACAATCGTTTCTCGACGAACTGACCGAAGTTATGGGTGTCGATTCGATTCAGTTCCGGCTCGATTTGCTAAAACGGGCACAGGAAAATCCGGTTGGTGAGAACAACGATTACGATGCCGCGCGTTATGCCGGCGTGCTGGAAGACATTCGCGAAAAATCGGGATGGAATACCAATTCCGAAGGGAAAAACCGCGGTGTTGCCGCGTATTTCTGCCACCGCAGTTACGTTGCACAGGTAGTCGATATAGTGTTGGAAAACGGAGAACCAAAAGTGGATCACGTTTACAGCTCGGTTGATTGTGGAATTGTAATCAATCCCGATGCCGCCAGAAATATGTCGGAAGGTTCGGTAGTTGACGGAATCGGTACCGCGATGTATGGTGAAATTACCTTTAACAATGGCGAACCCGAACAAAGTAACTTCGATGGTTATCGTTTGATCCGCCATGCTGAAGCTCCGAAAAAGATTGATACCTACTTTATTGAAAACGACATCCACCCTACCGGACTGGGAGAACCACCATATCCGCCGGTTATGGCCGCGCTGGCCAATGCGCTTTACAAAGCCACCGGAACCCGTTATTATCATCAGCCGTTTATCAAGAACACTTTCGAAGTTTAAAACTGAAGAAAAACCAAAATGACGCACGAACTTAAACAACTATTTGAAACAGTGCACGCCTGGCAAAAACAGGGTAAAAAAGCTGTTTTTGTTTCGGTAGTTGCCCTCAATGGTACATCTTACCGAAGACCCGGTGTGCGAATGGTCGTTGGCGAAGATGGAGAAACAGTGGGCGCCATAAGTGGCGGCTGTGTGGAAAATGAAATCATCCGGCAGGCGCAGAGTGTTTTTAAAAGTGGCAAAGCAAAAGTAATGAGTTACGACGGCCGTTTACGCATCGGTTGCGAGGGCATTATTCATATGCTTATTGAACCGGTAAGCCTGTCTTCTGAATTGCTCGCTGATTTTGAAAAACAACTCAACGCTCGTCAAACTTTCGAAATGGAAACCTGGTTCGTGAACGAAGTTGGCGAGTTTGACGGAATGGGCTCTGTGCTTCAAATAAACGGAAAACAATACAGCCTATCTCCTGATTTCCAGCCTTCAAGAAATGATGAGTTGGAATGCTTTTCGCAGAGTTTTGAGCCACTTTTCCGGCTGTTTATTTTTGGCGCGGAACACGATGCGGTGCAGCTCAGTCAGGCAGCAAAACTGTTGGGCTGGGAAGTGACCGTTGTGGCGTCGCCCGATGAAGAAAAATCCTGCGATTATTTCCCGGGAGCCAGCGAATTGATAACACCGGCTTTCGACGAAATTGACCAACTGAAAATTGACAATCAGACTGCTGTAGTGTTAATGACACACAGTTTCAATAAAGACGTTCAGTACCTGATGGCTTTAAAAGATGCGCAACCTGCCTACATTGGTTTGTTGGGCTCGTTCAGTCGTAGGGAACGTGTGTTGAATATGGTGCTGGATTACAAACCTGACATTTCAATTGACTTCCTGGAACAGATTCACGGGCCGGCCGGAATCAGTATCGGTGCTGAAAGTGCGGCTGAAATTTCAGTTTCAATTCTGGCTGAAATTCTGGGCGTGGTGCGCCAACAGGAACCTATTCGTTTACGCGACAAACTCAGTTCCATTCATGGATGAAATTCCCGTAATATTGCTGGCTGCCGGTGGTTCCTCCCGAATGGGGCAAGCCAAACAATTGCTTCGGTGGGGAGAAGTAACATTGATTGAACACCAACTACAAATTTTACAAAAACTCGGGCATCCGATCATCGTTGTTTTGGGTGCTAATGCTGAAAAAATTATTCCGGTAATCGATAAATACAATGCAAACTTCGTCATCAATTCAAACTGGGAAAGCGGAATGGGTAGTTCCGTTGCTACCTGCATGGAAAAGTTGCAGGCTGATTTTCCTTCATCGTCGGCTGTACTTTTTACCTTGGTTGATCAGCCATTAATGAGTGTGGCTCATCTTCAGAAATTGATTGATTCCTTTTCTTCCGGAAAAGCTTCAATTATAGCTTCAAGATCGGATGAAGGCTGGGAGGGCGTTCCTGCGGTTTTCGATCATCACTATTTTGATGAGCTTGGAAAACTTAATGGCAGACAAGGCGCCAAATCGATCCTGATGAAATATCGGGATAATGTTCAGTTTATCGAGGGAGGTAGAATTCTTCGTGATATGGATAGCATGGAAGCTTATCAGGAATTATTGACGGAGTACCTAAAAAATATGTAATACTTAGGCACTATTCACCGGGTGACTCTTTTTTACAACTTATAGTCACCCGGTGAATAATCATAACTAGAATTTCACCAAAATCTTCAGGATCTTGCCCGGCGCTTCCGACCATTCTTTCATCGTCTCGGGTGCATCTTCCGGATCAACGATTCTTGAAACCAGTAAACTTTCGTCCAGGTCACTTTCTCGCAGGTATTTCATCACAGCTTCAAAATCGCTAGGATTCGCATTTCTCGATCCCATGATCTCCAGCTCTTTCTGCACCCATAATTTGGTTGAGAATGAAATCTCGGAACCGGCGTAACCGATGCAAACCACACGGCCGGCAAAAGCCACTTCTTCAATCGCAGCTTTGTAGGTTATCGGATTACCGGCAGCTTCGATCACCACTGTTGGCCCGTCGCCATTCGTAATTTTCTCCAGCTCCTCATGCAGGTTCTGATCTTTTGAGTTGATGGTATACGTTGCGCCCAATTCTTTGGCCACTTCCAGTTTTGAGTCATCAATATCAACGGCTATAACTGTGGCTCCACGAAGTTTGGCCCGAATTATAGCACCACTACCAATCATTCCGCAACCAAAAACCATCACCGTGTCGATATCGGTCACTTTTCCGTTGTCAATCGCATGGAAACCAACAGTGAGCGGTTCTACCAACGCCAGTTGCAAATCTGATAAGGCCTCATCTTTTAACACCTTTTGCCACGGAACTGAGATGTACTCGGCCATGGCACCATCACGCTGAACACCCAAAGTCTGGTTGTAGCGACAGGCATTAAAACGTTTCTTTTTACACGAGCTACACTGTCCGCAATTGGTGTATGGCACCACCGTTACCAATTGACCAACAGAAAAAGTATCAGGTACATTCTCTCCTATTTCTTCAATAACGGCAGAAATTTCGTGACCCGGAACTCGCGGATACTGAACCAGTGGATTTTTACCAAGGTAAGTACTTAGGTCGGAGCCGCAAAAGCCCACATATTTTAATTTTAGCAAAATCTCGCCACTGGCCGGTTGTGGCAAAGCACGCTCAACCAACTGCATCTCCCCTGCTTCTGTTATCTCTATTGCCTTCATCTATTTCTAATTTTAAAGTTGATACACCTTTTCGGCATTTTTATGAAATATCATTTTTTGTTCTTCTTCTGAAAATTGTGCCAGCTGCTTTTTTACCAGGTTCAGCCAGTCAGAATATTCGGTGGCAACAAGGCACACCGGCCAGTCTGATCCAAACAGCAAACGTTCGGGGCCGAATGCTTTAATCACTACATCGAAATAAGGTTTCAACTGTTCCTCAGTCCAGTTATTAAAATCAGCTTCGGTAACCATTCCACTTATTTTGCAGCTTACATTTTCACGTTCGGCCAGTTCCCATAAATATTTTGCCCACGGTTCCAGCTCATTCGCTTTTATGCGTGGTTTGGCAATGTGATCGAGCACAAACTGCTGATCAGGATGCTGGTCGACAAATGTGATGGTATTGACCAATTGGTGCTCAAAAATCAGAATATCATAGGCCAAATCGTAGTTTTTAAGCAGCGAAATTCCACGGTTAAATTCCTTTCCAAGAATAAAGTTCGGATCCGGTTCACCCTGAACCACATGACGAAGCGACTTCAGATTTTTGTCTTGGCTGTATTTATCCAGTAGCTCTCCAATATTTTCAGCAGCCAACGGAAGCCAGCCAACTATGCCACGCATAAACTCATTTTCGGCAGCCAGTTCCAACAACCAGTTGGTCTCTTCCAGGCTTTGCCGGGCCTGAACCGTTACAACGCCTTCAACTCCGGTTCCTTTCAATGTTTCTTTTAGGTCGGCAGGTAAAAAGCTGCGGCGGATTTGGGCCATATCATCATCGATCCAGTCGTATTCAACCGGGTCGTAATTCCAGTAATGGTGGTGCGTATCAATAATCATAGTCGGTAGTTTATAAATACGGGTAATCTTGTTCAATTATACCTTCAGCCTTCAATTCAGACCAAAATTCTATGGGGAATTCTTTCTCCAACAGAGCTTTGTTGTTTGCCATTCGTTTCGGTTTGCTCGGATTTAATGCCACTGCCTGAATCTGAGGTGCCGAAAGCGCAAACTTCAAACAAGCATCGCCGGGTGCAATGTCAAATTTCTCACAACTTGCAAAGAACTTTTCACGCCATTCAAACAGGTGCCTGTCGTCAGGATTTTCGGGGCTGACTACGCGGTAATCGAAATATTCGCCACCTGTTAAAAATCCTGCATTAAAAATGGCGGAATTAATCACTCCCACTCCGTCATCACCAAGTTGCTTCACAAAATCAACAATCGCTTTTGGGTGGTGGTAAATGGTGAATTTATTGGCAAACATCACCCAGTCGAACTTCACCTTTTCATACAATTCTTTAATGACCAGCCAGTCTTTCGAGCCGATTCCAACCGCTTTTACTTCGCCTTTTTCTTTTAGCTCGAACAAAGCTTTATACGCTCCCAATATATCCTGCAAACGTTTTTCGCGGTCAGCTTCATCAGTAGCGGCAGCAAGGTATTCATCCGGATCGTGAACAGAAACCACTTCAGGTTTGTAAGCCTCGCCCAGTAACTCGCAACCTTGTTCCCAACACTGCAGGATACCTTCGTAACTGATCTTCTGAACAGCATCGTATTTCAGGTTTGCCCAGGCTCCGGGCTCAAAAGTTGGTTCTTCTGTTTCCAGCGGCACCCGGTACCAGCCCAGTTTATTACTGATTGTGATTGCTTCAGGTTGAACACCCAACTCTGCGAGGCCTCTGCCAATAACTTCCAGTGCCAGTCCGGCGCCATATTTACCGGCGCTGTCAATCATCACTTTTCCTTCGGAAACATTAAACCATTCGCGCATCAGCGAAAGTTTTTCTTCCCACGACAGTTCGCGGTAGAGGTTTCCCAGAAAGCTGGTTCCGTATATTATGGGTGGACACGACATATCGGTTGATCCTAAAGTTTTGGTTTGCATAGTAAAGATTTTGTTCTGCCTGCCCGGCAACTAAAAAAACTGCGAATATCAGTCAGTATTTTCAGCTGACTAAATTATTTAAAGATTGAGTTATTAGCAACACTGTTCAGTAACAATCGGCCAAAAGCAGGTATAAAATTAATTTGCCAACATGAAATACTTGCCAAACAATTAATGTTCAAACCATTAATCTGTATCTTGGTACTTTGAATTACCCGGCAACAATTGAAATTAAAGCAACTAAACCATGAACTTACAGATTTACATTTTCAGCCTGTTTCTTTTCGTTCAGTTACAAAGCGGAACAAATAAGGAGAGTAAACGAATTCAGCCCTGGACCGAAAATCATTGGTATTGGCAGTACAAAAACGAACCCATTTTATTGCTTGGAGCCAGTGATGATGACAACCTTTTTCAGTGGCCAAAAGAAATACTGATTCCGCAACTGGATTCGATGGTAATGGTTGGTGCCAACTACGTGCGTAACACCATGAGTGACAGGTACGATAAAAGCTTTGAAGTTTATCCTTATCAGCAACTCAACAACGGAAAACACGATCTTAACAGGTGGAATAAAACTTACTGGGATCGTTTTGAACAGTTTCTGAAAGCAACCAGGAAACGAGATATTATTGTGCAAATTGAAGTGTGGGATCGTTTTGATTATTCACGTGATAACTGGATCAAGAATCCTTATAATCCCAAAAACAATATCAATTATAACAATGAAGAATCAAAACTGGGCGAAAAATATCCCGACCATCCGGGTACTAACAGACAACCTTTTTTTTACACCACGCCGCAGCAGCAAAACAACGAGCTTCTGCTGGCATACCAAAAAAGATTTGTAGATAAAATGCTTTCGTATTCACTAAAGTACGACAACGTATTGTACTGCATGGATAATGAAACTTCGGCCCAGGAAGAATGGGCTACATTTTGGGCGGAGTATATTTTGAAAAGGGCGGCTATGGCCGGCAAGAAAATCTGTGTTACAGAAATGTGGGACGACTGGGATTTAAAATCGGACCATCATAAACGCACTTTCGATCATCCTGAGCGATATGCATTTTGCGATGTATCGCAAAACAATCAGAAAAAAGGACAGGTACACTGGGACAACTTTCAATGGGTACGAAATTATATTTCCGGGCAACCAAGGCCATTAAACACAGTAAAAACCTACGGCGCCGATGGTGGCACTTTTGGCAATACTGATGACGGCCTGGAGCGTTGGTGGAGGCACATTTTGGGTGGAGCCGCCGCTGCACGTTTCCATCGCCCGACATCAGGCCTTGGATTATCTGATATTTCTCTGAATTCGATTAAAACGGTCCGCGAAATAGAAAAAAGCGTAAAATTCTGGAACCTTCAACCTGGAAATGATTTGCTGTCGGACAGGGAAGACAACGAAGCCTACCTGGCTTCGGCCACGGGAGAAGCTTATGTGGTATTTTTTACCAACGGCGGTGAAGTTGGACTGGATATGCAAAATGCAGACTCAGAATTTGAAGTGTACTGGATGGACATCAGAAAAGGAGAATGCGTACAAACCGATACGATATCGGGTGGTAAAATATTGAATTTGAGAGCGCCGGGAGACCAGGAACAAGTTGTTGTTTTAAATAAATTAAAATGATGTATAAAAGTTTTTAAATTTTTCAACAACCTCTTAATAACTGTAATTCACTATATGTATGAATCTTAGCCATAACAAACCAGGGGTTACTGTAAATAACACAAAATCAAAAACGTTAATTTTTCTTAATTCATGTTTTGAAACACTAATCTTATTACATACATTTGAAAACCTGAAGTAGGAATAAGAATGTAACAATTGGGACAAATCATTTTACATTCAGCTTGTTATTCACTTCGGTAAAACTAACGGGAAAGGGTAAGTAATTACCATTTTTTTTTACTAACTGAACAAACTTAGCCATTGTGTTGAAGGATAAAACTATTTTGTCTAAAATCAGGGCAGGAGATGAACGGGCATATCGGGAATTATTCAATATACATTATCGTATATTGGTGCAGTATGCTGATCGTTTTTTAAACGATATTCCCTTAGCCGAAGACGTGGTTCAGGGTGTCTTTATCTATCTCTGGGAAAATGCATCAAAAATCGAGTTAACACAATCTTTAAAATCCTATTTATTCAAAGCGGTAAAAAACTCCTGTCTCAATCAGTTACGAGCCATACAGATTTACGACAAACACCAAATCTTATATCTCGAAGCGGCTTTACTCCAATTAAAGGAAGAAGAGCATCATGACACAGAATTACTGGAAGAAGTTCAGCAAGCTTTAATGAAGTTGCCTGAAAAAATGTACCAGATATTCTTTTTGCGCTTTAAGGAAGAACTAAGTATAAAAGAAATAGCGCAAAACCTTTCGGTTAGCGAAAATACAGTAAAATCACACCTTTTTAAGGGCCGCATCATCTTACGCAAGCAACTAAAATTGTTAACGGGTTAATTTTTTTCAAGTGTAAGTAAACCTTTTGTCGTTTAGATGTGCCTTACTGTTACGAACAACTTGTGAAGTGAACAGCAAAATCGATTATCACATACTTTGGAAATATTTTCATTCTGATCTGTCTGAGCAAGATCAGCAGGAGCTGGATGTATGGCTAAAATCATCTTCGAAGCATCGCGCGTATTTTGAAAATGTAAAGAAGAAATATTCGGAAAACAATTTGGTTCAATACAATCCGGATATGGAAACTGCCTGGAGAAACATTAGCCGTTCCATAAATAAGAAGCGAAATATACGATGGCAAATTTCGGTTGCAGCCGGTTTTCTGGTGATTGCAGGACTGGCGTTGTTTTTTGTACTTAATCAAAGCCGGCAAATACAACCCGTTCCGATTTCAGATATCAGTTTCGATCCGGGAATATCAAAGGCAACTCTTGTATTCGAAAATGGCTCGCAAGTTGAACTGGAAGCCCAAACCGACACGGTAATCAGTAACGATGAGGTACTTATAAATAACAGCAACAAGGTACTGAACTACCAAACGAAAGAAAAGGATCAGAAGATCACAAAGAAACCTAAAGAAATACGATACAATACATTAATTGTTCCCAGAGGCGGAGAATACGATCTTGTGCTGACAGATGGAACTACGGTAAAAATCAATTCGGAATCGATACTGAGGTACCCGGTTGAATTCACAGGCAACTCGAGGAATGTGGAATTGATCGGGGAAGCCTTCTTTAAGGTGAAGTCGGATGCTGCGAAACCTTTTATTATTAGCACCGGAAAACACCTTACCAAAGTTTATGGCACCACCTTTAATATTAAATCGTACCCCGAAGAAAACGAAACCTGCACTACTTTAATTGAAGGACACGTAACCAACAGTGTTGTCGGAGGAGCTGAACACGAACTAATTCCCGGTCATCAATCCGTATTCAGAAAAGACAACGAAGTATTTGAAACAAAAAAGGTAAATGTCAGCGAATTTACGTCGTGGAGTGAGGGTCGCTTCTATTTCAGAAACATGAGTCTTGAAGAAATGACAAAAATACTGGCGAGATGGTACGATGTTGAATTTCAATTCAATAACGACGAAACCCGAGAAATAAAATTCAGTGGCAATTTAAAACGATACGAGAATATACAAACGATATTAGTAAAACTTAGTAAAACAAATGAAATAACTTTTAGTGCCTATGAGAATACCATTTTTTTAAACTAACAAGTTGATTTGGGAAGTAATTCCCTGTGCGTTTACACGCACTATAATTTTTTAAAACCATTATTTACCAGCTTATGAAAAAAATGAAAGAAGGGGCCTTCTGTTTCAGTTGGCTCAAATGTATTTTATTTATGAAGGTTACTGTGCTACTATTAGTTTTGGGAGTTATGCAGTCGCAGGCGAGTGTTTACTCACAGGCTACAAAACTTACCTTGCAACTACAAAATGCGAAAGTAACCGAAGTTTTAAGTAAAATAGAAGAACAAAGCGAGTTTACATTTCTTTATCGTGCTGATTTATTCGATGAACTGGATAAAATCAATATCGACGAGAACGCTACTTCTGTTGAAGAAATCTTAAACAAATACCTGGTTCCACAGGGATTTGATTATGAAATAGATGATCAAACTGTAATAATTCGCGCAAAAGCCGAAGTAGAAATCGACTCAAAGGCCAATTCGGACCTTCCTCAGCAAAAAAAGATTACAGGTACCATTGTCGACAAAAGCGGATCGCCACTGCCGGGAGCTACAGTTACTGTGCTCGGAACCACACGTGGTGTTATTACCGACGTTGACGGAACTTTTTCAATCGACGCTACATCTGATGACAAACTGGTTTTCTCGTTTATCGGAATGGAGTCGCAAGTAGTTGACGTAGGTAACCAAACTACTTTGAAAATAACCTTATCGGAAAAAACCGAGGAACTGGAAGATGTTACGGTTGTAGCTTACGCCAAACAGAAAAAGGAAAGCGTACTTGCATCGATCGAAACGGTACGCCCCGATGAACTGCGTGTACCTGCAAGTAACCTTACTACTGCTCTGGCCGGTAGAATGTCGGGAGTTATTTCTTACCAGCGAAGTGGTGAACCGGGACAGGATAATGCCCAGTTCTTCATTCGCGGTGTAACTACCTTTGGTTACAAAAAAGACCCACTTATTCTGATTGACGGTATCGAACTTTCGGCTACCGACCTTTCACGCCTGCATCCCGATGATATTGCAGCGTTCTCGATTATGAAGGATGCTACAGCAACAGCACTTTATGGTGCTCGTGGAGCAAACGGTGTTATCCTGGTAACTACAAAAGAAGGACGTGAAGGAGCGGCTAAAGTGAGTATACGCTTCGAGAACTCCTTATCGCAGCCAACTCAGAATATCGATTTTGCCGATCCGATTACCTACATGAAACTGCACAATGAAGCAGTTAGAACACGCGATCCACTTGGATTCCTTCCTTATTCGCAAAGCAAGATCGATAATACCATAGCAGGTAAAAACCCAATGGTATTTCCACAAACCGACTGGCAGGATGAATTGTTAAAAGATTATGCCATGAACCAGCGTTTGAACCTGAACATGTCGGGTGGAGGTAAAGTGGCACGTTACTACATCGCAGGTTCTGTTTCGAAAGACAACGGTATTCTTAATGTACGTGGCGACAACTCGTTTAACAGTAATATCGACCTGAAACGCTACCTGATCCGTTCAAACATTAATATCAATGTAACCAACACTACGGAAGCTGTTGTTCGTGTTCACGGAACATTCGACGATTACCGCGGACCGATCCAGGGTGGTCAGGAAATGTACCGGGCTATCATGCGTTCGAATCCGGCTTATTTCCCGGCGGTTTACGAACCCGATGCAGCGCACGCCAATACACAACACATTTTGTTTGGTAACTACGGAAATGCCAATTACATCAACCCTTATGCTGAACTCGTAAGAGGATATAAGGAATACAGCCAATCGCTGATGCTGGCCCAATTCGAAATAAAGCAGGATCTTTCATTTGTTACCGACGGACTTCGAGCCCGTTTCCTGGGTAACACCACCAGAAATGCCTATTTCGATGTAGTACGTTCGTATAATCCATTTTACTATACCGTAACGGATTATGATCCAAGAACTGAAGAATATGAACTAACCGTACTGAATGCCAATGAAGGGCGTACTTCGCTCGACTATCAGGAGGGAAATAAAACAGTGTCATCTTCTTTCTATTCAGAAGCCGCATTGTCATACGATCAAACTTTTAGTGATAAACACGGAGTAAGCGGGCTTTTAGTTGGTATAATGAGGCAATCACTTTCGGGTAACGAAGGAAGCCTTCAGGCATCACTTCCAAGCCGTAACCTCGGACTATCAGGCCGTTTTACTTATTCATACGACAGCCGTTATTTTGCCGAGTTTAACTTTGGGTATAACGGTACTGAACGTTTCTCGAAACAAGAGCGTTTTGGTTTCTTCCCTTCGGCGGGTGCCGCATGGTTTGTATCAAACGAAGCTTTTATGCAGGGACTGAAACCCACCATTTCGAAACTGAAAATTAAAGCGACTTATGGAAAGGTTGGTAACGATCAGATTGGTTCTCGTAATGACCGCTTTTTCTACCTGTCGAATGTAAACCTTAATGATACCGGCGACCGGCAATACAGTTGGGGAACCAACTCAAATTATACCGTAAACGGAGTTTCGATTTCGCGCTATGCCAACGACCAGATAACCTGGGAAACAGCTACAAAAACCAACATTGGTATCGAACTTGGTTTGTGGGACAAATTAGAAATCCAGGCCGATATCTTTAGTGAATACAGGACCAATATCCTCATGGACCGTTTGGCATTTTCAACATTCGGATTGCAGGCCAGTACAAAAGCTAACGTGGGCGAAGCATCTAGCAAGGGTATTGATGTGTCACTGGACTACAACCAAATATTCGACAATGGTATATGGTTAACCGGACGTGGTAACTTCACCTATGCCCGGGGTATTTTCGAGAAGGTGGAAGAACCCGATTACAGCGCAACACCATGGAAATCGAGAGTCGGACAAGCGATCGATCAGCAGTGGGGCTACATTGCCGAGCGCTTGTTTGTTGACGATTGGGAAGTAATAAACTCACCGGAGCAGACATTCGGAGGTAGTGAAGTTCGTGGTGGGGATATCAAGTACCGCGACATAAACGGCGATGATAAGATCACCTCTTTAGACCAGGTTCCGATTGGTTATCCTACCACACCTGAAATTATTTATGGTTTTGGTGTATCTGCCGGTTGGAAAGGATTCGATGCTTCCGTATTCTTCCAGGGATCAGCCCGTTCATCGTTCTGGATCGATGCAAATGCCACTGCACCATTTATCAATCATTCATGGGGTGGTGATCCATTTAGCGGTTTCGAAAAAAACAATGCCTTGTTACAGGCATACGCCGACAGCCACTGGTCGGAAGCTAACCAGGATGTATATGCACTCTGGCCACGTTTATCCGATACGGCCGAACCGAATAACACCGCCAGAAATACCTGGTTTATGCAAGACGGAGCATTCCTGCGATTAAAATCAGCCGAATTTGGCTATACTATACCAACCAGTGTTTATCAAAGAATTGGTCTGGATAATTGCCGAATCTATTTGAGTGGTACTAACCTGCTTACTTTTAGCAAGTTTAAACTATGGGATCCTGAAATGGGTGGAAACGGCCTTGGATATCCGGTTCAGCGTGTAGTTAACATCGGTATTCAGGTAGGGTTTTAAACATTAAAAGAATAAGGATATGAAGAATATAAAACACAGTATAACAGTTCTACTCATATTATTCACAGCATTTTCGTGTGATTATCTTGACGTAGTACCCGATAACGTAGCCACCATCGACGATGCTTTTGTTGACAAGGCATCGGCTGAAAAATTTCTGGCTACTTGTTACAGCTATCTGCCCAACTTTGGCGACCCATGGATTAATTCAGGTATTGGTTCGGGCGACGAAGTTTGGTTCAACGAAGAAATAGTTGGCAGTAATTTTAACTCGGCATTAATAGCCCGTGGATTACAAAATACAAATGATCCTCACCTGAATTTCTGGGATGGCCGCATGCGGGGTAAAAGCATGTACATTGCCATTCGCGACTGCAACATCTTTCTTGAAGAGATTGACAACGCAACAGACCTTACCGGTGCGGAAAAAGCACGTTGGATTGCCGAGGTTAAGTTTCTGAAAGCCTATTATCATTTTTGGTTGTTTAAATCGTACGGGCCAATTCCGATCATTCGCGAAAACCTACCGATTTATACCAACACCGAAGATGTACAGGTTTACCGCGATCCGGTTGACGATGTAGTGAGTTACATTGTTGAACTGATTGACGAAGCTTCACCTGATCTTCCTATGCGACTTACATCAGAAGCCATTGAGCTGGGACGTATTACACGGCCAATCGCACTGGCAATGAAAGCTCGAGTGCTGGCAACAGCTGCCAGTCCGCTTTTTAACGGAAATACCGATTATTCTTCGGTAGTCGACAACAGAGGTGTAAGCCTTTTTAATCAAGCCTACGATCCTAATAAATGGCAAATTGCTGCCAATGCAGCAAAAGCTGCTATCGACACTGCACTGGCTGCTAATCACAGTTTGGTGAACGAGTACCGCACAAAATCGGACATCTCTTCAGATTTGGAACGGGAATGTGTTATACGTTCTATTTTCACCGACCGTAACAGCCCGGAATTGTTGTGGGGTTCCACCGACTTCAGATTCTCTCAGGGTTACCAGCGTATGTGTGTACCATTGATGATCCAGGTAACTTCATCGAACCCGGTTAGCCAGTTTTATGCATCAACCCTGCGTATGGCCGAGTTGTTTTACACTAAAAACGGTGTGCCGATTGATGAAGATGCCAACTTTGATTACGCTAACCGTTTTGAACTAAGAACCGCCGTTACTGAAGAAAGTGATTTTGTGCGCTCGGGTGAACAAACTGCAGTTCTGCACTTCGATCGTGAAGCACGTTTTTACGCCAGCATTGCCTTCGACCGCGGAACCTATTTCATGGATCCTACTTATTACTACGTGCAAACACGTCAGGGCGAACTGGCTACAAAACGTAACCAGGGCGAATTCTCAGCAACCGGATATTTCGTGAAGAAACTGATCAATCCGAACAGTGCTCTGAATACCAACACCATGTTGGCTTATTACGAATATCCGTTCCCGATCATTCGTCTGGCCGATGTATTCCTGTTGTATGCTGAGGCACTAAACGAAGTAAAAAGTACACCTGATGCCGAAGTATATGAATACATTGATTTAGTAAGAGAAAGAGCAGGACTCGAAGGTGTTGTTGAAAGTTGGGCCAACTATTCCACCCAACCCGATAAACCTACCACTAAGGAAGGAATGCGTGAGATTATTAAACAGGAACGCTTAATCGAACTGGCGTTTGAAGGACAGCGTTTCTGGGACTTAAGAAGATGGAAGGATGCAGAGAAATACATGAACCAACCGATTCGTGGGTGGAACATTAATGGAGCAGGAACTGGTTTCTACAATGTAACAACCATCTTTACACCTTCGTACAATTTCAAGGACTACTTGTGGCCAATACGCGAAGAGGAAATCGTTAAAAACCCGAACCTGGTGCAAAACCCGGGCTGGTAGTAGCTTAATTTTAAAGATTTAAAAGATGAAAAAATACATTAATTTAATCGCAATATTCGCAATTATAACCCTGTTGAGTGGTTGTGAGGAAGATACCCATAAACCATTGTTTCCGGACTCAAATCCTCCGGGGCCAATTACGAATCCACAGGTTGAAAACTTACCCGGTGCTGCAATGATTTCCTATAGTCTTCCATCAGACGAGGACCTGCTTTATGTAAAAGCGGAATATACCTTATCAGACGGAAGAATGATGGAAAGCAAAAGTTCAGGCTATCTGAATATGATTCAGGTGGAGGGCTTCGGCGACACGAACGAAAAAACCGTTACCTTATATGCTGTAGACCGTAGCGAAAATGTTTCCAGCCCGGTAACTGTAAAAGTTAACCCGGAACTTCCCGATGTTCATTCTGTAAAAAATACCATTGAAATGGTGGGCGACTTCGGTGGCGTTCGTTTCCGTTGGCAAAACGAAAACAATGCCTCTTTGGCTTTCTTTTTCATGGCTGAAGATTCTACAGGAACTCTGAGCTTACTAAATGTTGTTTATTCGGGGGTTACTGAAGGAGAATATACCATCAGGGGATTTGAACCTGAAGAACGTGAGTTCGCTGTTGTGGTTCGCGACAGGTGGGATAATTATTCTGATACCGCAAAAATAACAGTTACTCCGCTTTTCGAACAAAAACTGGATAAAGAGAAATGGGTGTTGGTTCAGCTGGCTAATGATCCACCTTCAGCCTGGAATGCCTGGGAAGGAAGAGCAGAATATGCCTGGGACGATGACATCAATACCTTTAACCACACCTATGCCGGTTCTGATGGTTGGCCACAAAGGTTAACACTTGACCTTGGAGCTAATGTAAAACTTAGTAGGGTTATTGTCCACCAACGTCAAACATTCGCCTACCGACATGGTAATCCGCGTTTGATGGATATTTGGGGAATTAAGGAAGCACCTGCACAAGACGGCAGCCTCGATAACTGGTTCCCGCTTCGTGTAGCTCCTGAAAACGGATGTGTTGCAAGACGACCTTCGTTAGAGGGCGGAACTGCTGCTGAAGATGATGAACACCTGTTGAGTGGTGATGAATACTCGTTTACTTTAGATGATCCGGAAGTGAGATATGTTCGATTTGTGATACATGAAACCTGGGGATTAACAGGATTCTCACACTTTGGGGAGATTACTTTTTACGGACAAGAAATATCTGAATAAAAACTAAAACATATGAAAAAAATAACTATAATATTTGCTTTCATTTTTGGCCTTGCATTGCTTTTTAATGCCTGTCAGGATATGGAAGACATACATAGTGAATACCTGGATGGCGAGGTTATTTATGCGCCCAAGCCCCTAATACCGGAAACATTTGCAGGTAAAAACAGGATCGGCATTAAGTATTATCTGTTTAATGCCATAAACGTGAATAAATGTGTTATTGAATGGAACGACGGCGCCGACTCGCAAACCGAAGAAATAACGCCGGCAGTACCACTCGATTCCATAACCTTTATGATCAATAACCTGGAAGAGAAATCGTACCTCTTTAAGATTTACACGATCGACAAAAATGGAAACCGCTCTGTAAAAACACAGGTTACCGGCTCTTCTTACGACCTGAAATACCAGGCAGGTTTAACAAACCGTCCGGTTCTGAGCATTGAAGGAGGAGGAACTGTTGACTCGGTTACAGTAATGTGGGGAACACCAGGAAAAGGTCATACCGGAGTTGAATACAGCTACATTAACTCTGATGGAGCAACCGTAACAGCAACCCTTGCTCCCGACATGGACAAGCTGGTAATCAGGGGTTGGCAGTCGGAAAGTGAAATGACTTACAAGTCGTATTACATTCCCGAAGAAAATGCCATCGACACATTTGCGTCAGCCGAAGCCACTGAAACTTTGCCTACGTTTATTGAATTCAACGGTACTAAAATTGCTAAAACCAACTGGGAAATTATCGATTTTTCTACTGAAGAACCCGCAGAAGGAGCTCCAAACGGCTTAGCTTCTGCTGCAATCGATAATAACCTGGGTACATTCTGGCATACACAATGGAGTGGCGGCAATCCGGGATATCCACACCATTTCACCGTTGACATGAAGGATATTGTAAAAATCAATATGATTAAAACCTTCCGACGTCAGGGCGATAGCCGCGGACAAACCGAATTCCAGATTCATACCAGTTTAGACGGAGTGAATTACACCCAACAGGGCACATTTAGCTACGATGCCGGTCTGGATAGTATGTCTTATAACCTGCCTTCGTTACCGATGGCTCGTTACGTAAAATACGTAGCAACTAAGGGTTCTAATTTCTTTGCCTTCCTGGCCGAGCTGGATGTTTACGGACAGGTTGCAGCTAAAATGGACAAATCGGTTTGGGAAGCTGTCGACTTCTCTTCAGAAGAAGCTGGTGGTGAAGGTCCGGTAAATGGATACGTAACTGCTGCTTTTGATGACGACGTAAATACATTCTGGCATACCACGTGGTCAACCGCTTCACCGGATTATCCGCACCATATAACAATCGACATGAAAAAAACTGTCCGAATGTTTGCGATGGATTTTGCAAGAAGAAAAGGAAATGGAAATGGTCATACAAAATTCCAGATCTTGACCAGTATGGATGGAGTAAACTTCGAAGATCAGGGAACTTTCCCTTTTAACAATCAAATCAACGATTTCCAATTCTATCCGATGGCTTTCTTGCCAACAGCCAGGTATTTCAAATTTGTGGCGCTAGAAGGGCCAAAGAATTTTACCTTCCTGGCAGAAATGAATGTTTACGGACAAGTAATAGAATAGCTTTATTAGCTTAGATAATTTTAAAAAGAAAACCCGTTTCAACGGGTTTTCTTTTTCATACGCCTATGAAAACAATACTTTTACAACTTATTCTCCTCCTACTTATTCCTTTTTTTACCAAAGCACAATCTCATTTTACACCTTACGATGAATTACCCGGTATCGATAAAACAGTTAAACCAGCATATTCTGAGTCCTACACGGGCTGGCAAAAAATGCTTTATCAATACCCGGTTAACTATCATCAAATCAGAAATGATTTTGAGCGATATTCCAATCTTCATCCAAATGAAAAATCGGCCCTGACTCGCTATTACAAAATTTGGTCGCGTGTAATAGCAGATTATACCAACGCCGATGGTGAAATAGATATTCTTCATTCTGATGAATGGCAAAATAAATTGTATGAGCAGCAATCCGCCCAACAGAAGCTTTTAAAATCGACCCATGCAGGCAATACCGGCTGGCGTTTTTTAGGACCGGTAGAGACCACCTGGTTAAACGATCCAAACATCAGCAGTGACCGGATTGGCGAAAACGGACATCCAAAACAATGCCCCTGGCAGGTAAATGTTTATTCCTTTGATGTTGCTGCTACCAATGAAAATATTATTTACTGCGGAACCGAAACAGGATATGTAAATAAAAGTACCGACAAAGGCTCAAGCTGGGAACCTCTTGGTCTTAACTATCCTTTTGGTGGAGGAATTACGGCGGTTGCCATTCATCCAAATTCACCTGATACAGTTTACGTGGCAGCAGGAAAACAAATACATAAAACCACCGATGGTGGAAAAACATGGGCACCACTATTGCCATTAAACAACCTGTTTAGTGCAAGCCGCCTGAAGATTGACGCAAACAATCCAAATAAAATTATGGCTGCTGCCGGAGAGGGTCTTTTTATTTCAACCACCGGCGGAGTTGTGTGGCAAAAAAAATGGAATTACCCAACTTATGATGTTGATATTAAACCAAATACTAGTGATGTAATTTATGGACTCAGCAAAAATAGCAGCGGAAAATATACACTGGTAATTTCAACCGATGGTGGAAGTAATTTTTCGGTTCAGGAAAATTTCCCGTCAGCTATTACAGAATACAGTGGTGGATTACTGGCAGTAACAGCCAACAACCAGGATGTACTATTTGCCGTAATGCTTAGTTCCGATGAAGACGAAACACCTTATTTGTATAAAGGAACAATTACAAATAATGAATGGAACTGGGTGAAACTGGCATCAGGGAAAACCCCTGCCTTGGAAATGAATAACGGACAGGGATACTTCGATCTCGTACTTGAAGTTTCTCCGAATAACGAGAATATACTATTTGTTGGAACAACTACACTTTATAAATCCACTAATGGAGGCTCGGGTTTCACCAAAATTGGTGGCTATGGTGGTAATTTTCCTATTCACCCTGATATTCAGGATATGAAAATTCTGGAGAACGGAGAAATGTGGGTGGCTACTGACGGAGGCATGAATTTTTCGACCGATTATTTTTCCGATGTTGAAAACTACAGTTCGCGTTCGTATGGAATTCTGGGCTCCGACATGTGGGGATTCGATCAGGGATGGAACGAAGATATTATTGTTGGCGGAAGGTACCACAATGGAAACACAGCCCTTACCGACTTTTACGATGGAAAAGCTCTGCGAATGGGAGGAGCCGAATCGCCCACAGGATGGGTAATAAAAGGTAAAAGCCGTCACGTTGCTTTCAATGATCTTGGAAACGGATGGATTTTACCCGATAAATCGGACGGATATGCTGAAGGCCGTTTCATATTTAGCAAATACCCTAACATGGACGAATACGGTGGCCGACGTGGTAACCTTGTTCAGCATCCGAATTACTACGGCACTATTTATTTGGGTGAAGAAAATGGTTTTTGGAGAAGTACTGACATGGGACAATCGTTCGATCTCTTACACCAGTTTCCCGGCAGGGTGCGTTTTCTGCAAATTAGTCCTGTAAATCCCAACCTGCTTTTTGTCGATATTGTAAATTACGGCCTGTATAAAAGTACTGATGGTGGTATAACCTGGGAGAGAAAACCATCATTAACCAACGGGACTTATGCCAATGCTTCCTGGAATGGTAAATTATTTTTTGTGCTCTCGCCAACCGATGAAGATAAAATATACGTCTGTCTGCAAAATGGAACCTGGTCGGATGACATTGGAAAAATATTCCGCTCGGATGATGGTGGTGACACCTGGACCGACTGGAGCGATGGATTGCAGGAATATACCAAATGCCTGGTGATTCAACCAACAAAAAATGGTAAGGATCGACTCTATATTTTCACCAATTCAATAAATGGAGAAACGTCAAAAGTTTACACACGCGAAGAAGGTTATCCCTACTGGTTAGATTTTAACGAAAAATACCCTTCGGGAGTAAGTGTTAACAGTGCCCTACCCTTTTACCGCGACAGTAAAATACGGATGGCCGGAAATGCCGGAATCTGGGAAGTAAAAATGGTAGATACTACATTTACCCCGCTTATTAATCCCTGGGTCGAAAAAGCCTTTTATTCGTGTATGGAAGACACCCTTTATTTCGACGACCATTCAATTCTCAATCATTCGGGGGCCACCTGGGAATGGTCAATATCGCCTGAACCGCTTTACATTGATAATGTAAATAAGAGAAATCCAAAAGTAGTTCTGGGAAACCCGGGGAGTTACGATGTAACTTTAACAGTGACTGTCGATGGTGAAGCGTACAGTAAAACCATTCCGAACATGGTTGAAACTACAACTTGTCCGTCGTTAACTGATTGCAGCAACCCCGGCAGGCTGGATAAAAGCCTGTGGAGCCTTTTTTACGTTGATAGCGAAGAAACTGCAGGAGAAGATGGCAGTGCCGTTAATGCTTTCGACGAGGATCCGACGACTATCTGGCACACCGAATGGTACTATTCAAGCCCCGGCTACCCGCATGAAATTCAGATCGATTTGGGCGACACCTTCAACCTCAGTGGATTAAAGTACCTTCCCCGGCAAAACAGCAGTAACGGAAGAATAAAAAACTACGAAATATACATTTCCGATTCCCGGTCGAACTGGGGCGTTCCGGTTACTACCGGAAGTTTTGATAGTGGTGCAAATGAAAAAAATATCAGTTTTGAAGCTACCACCGGACGATACCTGCGTTTCCGAGCAATTTCTGAACAAAATGGAAATACCTGGGCCAGCATCGCCGAAATTGCATTGACCGGCTGTTACCACAAGGATAATGTGACTTCGGTAATCGAAAATGAACTTAGCAAAATGATCAATGTTTTTCCGGTTCCGTGCAACGACAGGCTGACACTTGACTTCCCCGGAAACATCAACGGGAAATGGAACTACAACATTTATTCAGGCACCGGGAATAAAGTGGATGAACAGCATAATTTGCCGGCAGCAAGTCAATCAATAAATGTCGCCCACCTGTCGCCCGGAATGTATTATTTGGTTATCAGCAATGACAAGCAGCAAACGTACCGAGTAAAATTCATTAAAAACTAAAAGCATGCACAAGCTAAAAAAACAATTGCTTTTTCTACTACTGATTTGCACTGGTCATTTTTCAAATAATGCACACGCGCAGAACACTTCGTTTGTTTCGAATTTGCCCATCGTTAAAATCGAAACCGATGGAAAGACCATTCCTGACGAACCTAAAATTATGGTTCGCATGAAAATAATTAACAATACAAATGGTCAAAACAGGTACACCGATACTGCCAACGAATACGATGGATGGATTGGAATTGAATTGCGTGGCGCTTCCTCGCAGGGCTACCCGCAAAAACCTTATGCCCTCGAAACCCGCGAGGCCGATGGATCAAATAAAAATGTAAGCTTGCTCGGACTACCTGAAGAAAATGACTGGGTACTGCTTTCGAATTACAACGACAAATCGTTTATGCGGAATATTCTCGCATACAAAATGTTCGAAGCGCTGGGTAACTACGCACCCCGGGCACGGTATGTTGAAGTTTTTCTGAATGGCAACTACCAGGGGATTTATTTATTTGGGGAAAAAATCAAACGCGATAAAAACAGGGTTGACATTGCAAAACTGAAAGAAGAAGACATTGCAGGTGAAGAACTTACCGGCGGTTATATATTTAAAATCGACTACTGGAACAATAACAATAGCTGGTTGTCGCCATATCGCCCAATTAATCATCCGGAATTCAATATACATTTTGTTTATTACGATCCCACATGGGATGAACTGGTATGGCAACAAAAAAATTACCTCGAAGATTATGTTACCGATTTCGAATCGACACTATACAGTTCACACTATGCTGATCCATCAACCGGGTATGCCGCCTACCTCGATGAAGAAAGTTTTATCGACTATTTTATTGTGAGCGAAATTTCCAGAAATAACGATGGCTATAAGAAAAGTCGTTATTTCCATAAAGACAAAAACGGTAAAATAGTTGCAGGACCTGTTTGGGATTTCGACTGGGCCTGGAAAAACATAAACCAATGCTATATTTTCAAAGCCACCGATGGATCAGGTTGGGCGTATAAAATTAACGATTGTAACCCCGATGTTAAATCGCCGGGCTGGATGATTCGTTTGTTTTACGATTCCAATTTCAAAAACAAAACCAACTGCCGATATTTTGATGCCCGGGCAGGCCTCTTGTCTGATGCCGCTATTAATGTAACAATCGATTCGTTGTACAACGAGGTAAAAGATGCCCAGGTTCGGCATTTTCAGAAATGGCAGATATTGGGAATTAATGTTGGGGCTCCCGAAGTTGATGCGCAACCAAAAACATACGAAGGCGAGGTAGAGAAACTTAAAAACTGGATAAAAACACGTCTTCAATGGCTCGATCAGAATATGCTTGGCGATTGTCAACAAACTTATACCGCCGCAATTTCAGAAGAGGCGGATATCCTTGTTTATCCGAATCCTGCCAGTGAAAGATTAAACATTAAGTCGGGTGAATACCTCGATTACGTTTTGCTACTCGACCTTACGGGCAAAACAATTCTTTCGAGGCGTGATGTAAATCAGCAAATCACCCAATTGGATATTTCATCGCTTAATCCGGGAATTTATATTTTACAACTGGCCGATTTAAAAGGATTTATATCAACCCGTAAAATAATTAAACAATAAGTTCGTTATATAAAACACATACGTGAAAACAATAATTTCATGAACACACTTTAAACCTTAATCCATTTGAGCCATCTAACCATTTAAAACGGCACAATTTATGTATTTAACCATCAAATATTTAACTAAAAAACCATAGCCATGAAGTATTTTTTTTTATTCTTCGTATTACTTTATTCGATTAGTTTCGATGCTGCTTCACAGGAAAACGAACGATATTTCCCGGGAGGCATTATAAGTTTAAACAACGATACTATTAAAGCCAACATTTTACTCGAACACATCACGAAAATGCAAAACAAGGTGAGATTTATTGATGCCGGTGGCAAAAAGAAATCTTTTAAACCTACAATGATCAATGGGTACTTTTTGGAAACCGACGGTGGTAAAATGGTTTTCGAAAGCCGTAACGATATTACACTGTCAGCATTCCCGTCGAAAAAAGGACATTTCTATTACCGGGTGAACGACGATTTGTATCCGCTCTATTATTTTGTAACCACAAAAATGGTAAACACGGGTATTGAATCGGAAATGGAAGAAATAAAAAGTTACCTGCTCAAAATAAATATGCGTTGGCACGAGTTTACAGCAGAAAATTATAAAGATTGCGTAAAACTGTTTTCGATGAATCGCTCGTTGGTTAACGACATTGAAAATAATGCCTATCAATTCGAAGACTTCCCCGAAATCGTACATCGCTATTGTGTTTCGCTGAGTTCGGAGGAGTAAAGCTTGAAGAATTTTATTTAACCTGAATTCGTTATAAGCAATCATTCACAGCAAACAGTATACTGTGCATCGTCGTTTATGGCGGTGCACACAAATTCGCCAAAATTAACCTGACTTTACTCCCCGAACAATTACTTTTTATCACTCAAAAAGTATTGATACAACCTCTTGCCTCAACAACCCTCTCCATCACTAATCCGACTTAGTCACCTTATCCACAATAATAATTGCATCCAGCATCTTCTAAAATGATTCGCAAATTTTGAATCACAACTGTCGCAGCTTTCCTTTTCAAAAAGTCGAATCAGTACAATATCACAGGTCAACCGTTCCGGCAGAAATAATTAACAAATGTGGCCGGTTTGAACCTTGAAAATGTGGTAAAAATGCAGGCTTTTCTTATTTTGCAGTAATTTTAATTGAACCTGGATAACGTGTTAAAAACGTAACAGATATCCATTTTCAAATCGTAATCAACTAAATCGAATTCCAATGAAACGGATAGCTCTGTTATTCTCGCTGGTTCTGTTAATATTGGCTCAAAATCTGCTTGCCAATCAGCCCGATTCTGCCTATGTTTTTTCGTATGCCACAACAAAAAATGGTGGACATAACGGGTTGCATTATGCATGGAGTATCGACCGGAAAAATTGGAACGGCATCGGTCCGGAATTTCGCTTTCTGTTTTGCGATTTCGGAGCGTGGGGCTCTCAGAAACGAATGTTAACGCCATTTTTGTTTCAGGATCAGCAGGAAACATGGCATGCCATCTGGAGTTTGAATGAACAGGTAGGACAATTTGCACATGCGGCAACTAACGATTTATTTACCTGGGAACCTCAATCGTATCCGGAAGTAATGAACGATGGAAATGTCATGTTGCCGGAAGTTTCCTATCAATCAAACGAACAGAACTACCTGATAACCTGGCTGAGTAATATCGACGGCGATCAGAAAATATTTAAAACCACTACCACCGATTTTAAAAGCTATTCGCCAACGGTTGAAGGCACTGAGAACGACCGGATAAATGCGCGCGAAGAAGTTCTGATCGATGGAAATAAGCAGCTTGGGGTAATTTCGAAAGTATCCTGGCCGGTAATCGATGGCCTGATAAAATTTTACGAGTTGTCGAAGTTTCGTGAAATTCAACGTGCCGAACGTTTGACCGATGATGCCGAGCGTTTTGCCGATTTAAAAGATTTGAAGGCTGAAATAACCGTTGATCCCGAAAACAGCAAGGCGATCAGTGATCTGCTGATCGGAGTTTTTTTTGAAGACATTAATTACGCAGCCGATGGTGGTTTGTATGCCGAACTTATTCAGAATCGTGGTTTTGAATACAATCCGGCCGACACCAAGTTCCGTGATCTTAACTGGAACAGTAAAAAAGCGTGGAGCTTTACCGGGAGCGAATCCGGATTTACAATCGACACACTGGCACCGGTACATCCCAATCAAAAACACTTTGCGGTTCTGACGATTTCGCAGGTCGGAGAGGCACTTCAAAACGAAGGTTTTGACGGCATTCTGTTAAAAGCCGGCGACAAATACAATTTCTCGGTTTTTGCGAAAGGCTTGACCGGAGCTAAAGGAAAGTTGCTGGTTCGCCTGGTAGATGAAAACGGGAAAGTTTATGCCCAGGCCAGCACGAAACCGGTTGCCGCTGACTGGAAAAAACTGGAACTCGTTTTAATGGCAAATGAAAGTATTGGAAATGCAAGATTGCAGGTCGTTCCGCAGTTTACCGGGAAGGTAGCGCTCGACATGATTTCGCTATTCCCGCAGCAAACTTTTAAAGGCCGGGAAAATGGTTTGCGCCCCGATCTGGCAAAGGCTATTGCTGATCTTCATCCACGCTTTGTGCGATTCCCGGGGGGCTGTGTTACGCATGGCGACGGCCTCGACAACATTTACCGCTGGAAAAACACCATCGGCCCGTTGGAAAGCCGCAAACCCGACCGAAATATTTGGAATTATCATCAATCGATGGGATTGGGTTATTTCGAATATTTTCAGTTTTGTGAGGATATTGGCGCCGAGCCACTACCTGTTATTGCAGCGGGAGTTCCCTGCCAAAATTCATCAACCGGAGGCCACGGTCAGCAATGCGGAATCCCAATGTGCGATATGGATCAGTATGTTCAGGATATTCTTGATTTGATTGAATGGGCCAATGGCGACAAAAGTACGAAGTGGGGTAAGCTGCGCGCTGAAGCCGGACATCCCGAGCCTTTCAACCTAAAATATGTGGGTATTGGAAACGAAGATTTGATCACCGACATTTTTGAAGAGCGTTTCACAATGATCTTCAATGCGATAAAAGAAAAGTATCCCGAAATTACCGTGATCGGCACAGTTGGACCGTTCTCGGAAGGAACTGATTACAGAGTTGGCTGGGAAATCGCTTCCAAACTAAAAGTGCCGATGGTGGACGAACATTACTATCAACCTCCGGGATGGTATTTAAGCAACCAGGATTTTTACGACCGTTACGACCGTACGAAATCGAAGGTTTATTTGGGCGAATATGCCACGCACATTCCGGGACGCCGCTTAAACATGGAAACGGCACTTTGCGATGCACTTCACCTGATAAATGTGGAACGCAATGCCGATGTGGTGAGCATGACTTCGTACGCACCTTTACTAGCCAAACACGGTCATACGCAGTGGAACCCGGACCTGATATATTTTAACAACTCTGAAGTGTTTCTCACCACCGATTATTACGTGCAAAAATTGTTTGGACAAAATGCGGGAGATGAATTTTATGCTTCGCTGATCAAACTATCTGACGGAAATGAGAACCTGAAAAAGCGGGTTGCATCATCGGTAGTTTTCGACCGCGAATCAGGCGATTATATTCTGAAGCTGGCAAACCTTCTTCCGGTGCAAATCAACTCAACAATAAACCTGGCTGACCTTCCTGTAATTGAAGGGGACGCTGAATTGATCACGCTTCAGGGAGAAGTTACCGACGAAAAAGCAAAGCCTGTAACGAGTAAAATTTCAGTTAGTTCTGAATTTGAAATTGAAGTGCCTGCCTATTCTCTGACAGTTATTCGACTAAAATCAGTCCGTTGACAAAGATAGATTTTTAGAAATTTGCCTTGATGATAGTACAACCATGTATCCAACTAAAATAATGCAAACTAAACCGGTTAAAATATGGATCAACAGAGCTGTGATCCTGTTCGCAATTGTTGCGATGTTTTCCTGTCAGAATGTAAAGGAAAAAGACAAGCTCCGATCGGCATATCCGATTTCAGGAGTGGCATTCAATCAGGTTCAGCTAAACGACAATTTCTGGCTACCTAAAATCAAAGTTAACAGAGACCATACCATTCCGGCCGCATTTCAGAAGTGTGAAGAAATGGGCCGAATGGATAATTTCCTGATTGCCGGCGGAAAAATGGCAGGCCCCGTAAAAGGCGAAATGCCGTTCGACGACACCGATGTGTATAAAACCATCGAGGGAGCAGCTTATTCGCTCACCACTTTCCCCGATCCCAAACTGGATGCGTATGTGGATTCGATAATCGCTATTATTGCAATCGGACAGGAAGCCGATGGCTACCTGACGACCTACAAAACAATAGATACAACCAATGCTCCGGCAAGTTGGTGTCCGGCAGGAGCACGATGGCAAAATCTGGATTGCAGTCACGAATTGTACAACAGCGGTCACTTGTTCGAAGCGGCTGCCGCACATTATGCCGCCACCGGAAAAACGAACTTCCTGAATATTGCACTCAAAAATGCCGACCTTTTAGTAAAGGTTTTTACTGAAGAACATCCGGGTTTTGTTCCTGGCCACCAGATTGTTGAAACCGGACTGATAAAACTGTACCTTATCACGCAAAACGAAGACTACCTGAAACTGGCGCGTCATTTTCTGGATACTCGTGGCGACAGCACCAAGCACCGTCTTCACGGGCCGTACACTCAGGATCATAAACCGGTAACACAACAGGATGAAGCCGTTGGCCATGCTGTTCGCGCAGCCTACATGTACGCCGGAATGACCGATATTGCTGCGTTCTATAATGATTCGGGGTACACAGCTGCCGTAGAAAATATCTGGAACAATGTGGTTTCTAAAAAAATGTACCTCACAGGTGGAATCGGTTCACGACACGACGGCGAAGCCTTTGGCGATAATTATGAATTGCCAAACGCATCAGCCTACAACGAAACCTGCGCTGCCATTGCCAATGTTTACTGGAATTACCGCATGTTTCTGTTGAAAGGTGATGCCAAATATTTGGATGTTCTGGAGAGAAGTCTTTACAACAATGTGATCTCGGGCGTTTCGCTCGATGGCACCCATTTCTTTTATCCAAATCCGCTGGAATGCAACATGCATTATCCTTTTAACCGCGGTGCTCTTACTCGTCAGCCCTGGTTCGATTGCTCGTGTTGCCCCACCAACCTGGCGCGCTTCATGTCTTCGGTGGCTGGCTATATTTATGCGCATCACGGAGAAGATCTGTATGTGAATTTATATGTTCAAAGTTCTACCGAAGTCGACTTGGAAAACACAAAGGTTGGCATTAACCAGGAAACGAATTATCCCTGGGATGGCACGGTTAAACTCACAATAAAAACGGAAGCTGCAAGCAACTTCAACTTAAAACTGCGCATTCCGGGGTGGGCTGAAAATCAACCGGTACCCAGCGATTTGTATTCGTATGAAAACAAGTCGACTGCCCCTCCAACCATAAAGATAAACGGTCAGGAAGTTGATTATGAAACAGAAAAAGGATTTGCTGTTTTAAATCACAACTGGCAGGAAGGCGACGAGGTTGAGCTGAACCTACCGATGGAAGTAAAGAAAGTGCTTGCAAACGAAAATGTGGAAGATGATCGTGGCAAAGTAGCCATTGAACGCGGCCCTATCGTGTATTGCCTCGAAGAAGCAGATAATCCGCAAATCGACCAGGTTGCTGTCACTCCTGATTCAGAATTCAGCACCAGTTTCGATGCAAGCTTACTTCATGGCGTTGAAGTAATTAATGCCTCAGGAAACACTAAAAATGAAAATTTTAAAGCGATACCTTATTTTGTTTGGAACAACCGAGGTGCCAACAAAATGAAGGTTTGGATTAATCTATAATTTACGAAACAATTGACTAAAACTAGATTTCTCATGAAATATTCCGGAGTAATAATTCTATTGATTCTTGTCCACTCAGCATTGTGGGCGCAAAAAACATTTACCGTTGATGCAAGCAAAGTTGGATCTGAGATTCAGCCCGATATGTACGGGGTGTTTTTCGAAGACATTAATTTTGGTGCCGACGGCGGTTTATACGCCGAACTAATCAAAAACCGCTCGTTCGAATTTGATCAGCCTTTTGTTGGCTGGACACCGTTTGGCGATGTAAAAGTGATGGATGAAGATCCTTGTTTCGATCGGAATCCGCATTATGTGCGATTAAATGAAAAAGGCCTTCGCAGAGGAACCGGCCTGGAAAACGTTGGTTTCACAGGAATTGGATTCAAACAAAACAATACTTACCGGTTTTCGTTTTACGCCCGCTCCTTAGATGGTGCTGAAAAGAAATTCAGAATTGAACTGATTAGTGATAACAATACAATCGGGAAAGAAAACCTGTTGGTAAGTGGTTCCGACTGGAAAAAATACGAATGCACTGTTAAGGCCGGAGAAACAGCTTTAAAAGGAAAAATTCGTTTGGTACTGGAAACTGCCGGCGAAGTGGATCTCGATCACATTTCGATGTTCCCGACAGAAACCTGGAAAAACCGCGAGAACGGATTGCGAAAAGATTTGGTTGAAGCTCTATACGATCTGAATCCGGGTGTGTTTCGTTTTCCCGGAGGTTGTATCATCGAAGGCAATACACTCGAAACCCGCTACCAGTGGAAGAACAGCGTAGGCCCTGTTGAAAACCGTCCGTTGAATGAAAACCGCTGGAACTACACCTTCAAACATCGTTTCTTTCCGGATTATTACCAGACTTACGGACTGGGTTTTTACGAGTTCTTCTTGCTTAGTGACGATTTGGGTGCTGAACCGCTTCCTGTAGTGAGTTGCGGACTGGCTTGTCAGTACGAAAGTACAGAATGTGTAGCTGTTGGTGATTTGCAACCCTATATTGACGATGCAGTGGATCTGATAGAATTTGCCAACGGACCTGCCGATTCGAAATGGGGAAAAGTACGCGCCGAGATGGGGCATCCGGAACCGTTTCATCTGAAATATATAGCGATTGGAAACGAACAGTGGGGCGAAGGTTATGTGGAACGTTTGATCCCGTTTATGGAAGCCATCCAAAAAAAGTATCCTGAAATCAAGATTATTGGAACAGCAGGTCCGGCTCCCGATGGTGAAAATTTTGACTACCTGTGGCCAAAAATGAAGGAACTGAAAGTAGACCTGGTAGACGAGCACTATTACCGCAGCCCCGAATGGTTTCTGGAAAATGCTGAACGTTACGACAGTTACGACCGGAACGGGCCAAAAGTATTTGCCGGTGAATATGCCGCCCACCCCAGAAGCCGCGACAATAACGTAGCAGGAGCAATTGCTGAAGCTGCTTTTATGACCGGTTTGGAGCGAAATGCCGATGTTGTTCACCTGGCTACTTATGCACCTTTATTTGCCCATTTCGATGCCTGGCAGTGGAAACCTGATATGATCTGGTTCGACAACCTTAATGTTGTGCGCACACCAAATTATTACGTGCAGCAAATGTATGCACAGAATGTTGGAACAAACGTACTTTCAATTACCTCAGGTGGGGATATTATTTCGGGAAAAGATGGTTTATATGCATCTTCTTGTATTGATGCAAATACCTCGGAAATTATTGTAAAAGTAGTTAATGCTTCTGCTGAAATTCAGACTATCGATATTTCGTTGCGAGGACTTAAAGGAACAATTCAAGACAATCAAGTACTGGTAAGCTGCCTGCATTCAAACGTGCCAGAAGCAGTAAATACGCTGGAAGCACCAAACAATATTATACCGACAAACACATTCATAAATACAAATAAAAACAACTTTCAATTAAAAGCGCTGGGAAATGCATTTTACATCTGCAAACTCAAAATTCAACCTTAGATCAATTCATATGATAAACCTAAAAATCACAAAGAACCTCTCCTTTCATTTCGTTTTGATGTTATCTGTTGTCCTTTTCATGACCGGATGTAGCAAACCTGAAAATATGGAAGGCTACCTATTTGCATACTTTACAGGAAACGGTCCACAGCAGGAAGCTGTTCGCTTTGCAATAAGCACCGACGGCTATCATTATCTGGCACTGAATGGAAATTACCCGGTTCTTGATTCGAAACAGATCAGTACATCAGGTGGCGTTCGTGACCCTCATATTTTACGTGGTGCCGATGGCAAAACCTTTTACATGGTAGCCACCGATTTATATGTCCCTGAACAGGGTTGGAACAATTTTGCAATGATTTTGATGAAATCGACCGACTTGATCAACTGGCAAACATCGGTTGTAAATATTCCCGAAACTTTCCCAAATGAATTCGGCAAAGTTGACCGTGTTTGGGCTCCTCAAACTATTTACGACGAAGAAACCGGGAAATACATGGTTTATTTCTCGATGCGCAGCGGCGATGGCGCCCCCGACATTATCTATTACGCTTATACGAACAAAGATTTTACTGCACTGGAGGCAGCTCCGAAGCAGTTGTATTTTCCTCCGGCAGATAGTAACACGAAAGCCTGTATCGATGGCGATATAATTCCGTTTAACGGCAAATTTTACCTGTTCCATAAAGCGGAAGACGGCGATCCAGGAATAAAACTGGCAATTTCGGATAAACTCACTGAAGGCTATAAACTGGTAAGCGACAAGCGTGTTGACAGCGAAAGAAACCGGGTTGAAGGCAGTAGTGTTTTCAAACTTAATAATTCGGATGAATACATCCTGATGTATGATGTGTATACCAACGGACGCTACCAATTCACCAAAAGTTCTGACCTGGAACATTTCGAAGTGATCGATGAAGATATTTCGATGAATTTTCATCCGCGCCACGGAACGGTGATGCCAATTACCGGAAAGGAATTAAAACGTTTGGTTGCTAAATGGGGAAACTTTGATGACCTGTTTGTTGATATAACTTCTCCCCAGTTGAAGAAGCTGAACGTGGATATAAAAGGAAAAGAAAGAACCATTCATTTGCCCGTAAAAAGAGGAGTCGATTTAAAAAACTTCGATCCGGAATTCAAATGCTGGCCTGGTTTCTCGGCTAGTCCGCTCGGGCCACAGGATTTCTCAAACGGGCCGGTGGCTTATACTTTTTCAATCGAAGGAAAGGGAAATGTGGTCTACCAGGTCAGTGCTTCCGAAGATCACAACCCGGTATTGGAAGGCTACTATGCCGATCCTGATATTTTGTATTCCGAAAAAACAGGCAAATATTATATTTATCCAACAAGCGATGGTTTCGATGGCTGGTCGGGCTATTATTTCAAGGTATTTTCTTCGGATAATTTGGTTGACTGGACAGATGAAGGAATCATTCTCGATCTGCATAAAGATGTGAGCTGGGCGAATAGAAATGCCTGGGCGCCCTGTATCGTTGAAAAGAAAATAAATGGCGAATACAAATATTTCTATTATTTCACTGCGGCTCAGAAAATCGGGGTGGCTGTGGCTGATAGTCCAACCGGACCTTTTGTTGACAGTGGCAAAGCCTTAATTGACTGGAAACCCAAAGGCATCAACCGTGGCCAGGAGATTGATCCTGACGTTTTTACCGATCCAAAAACAAATAAAACCTACCTCTATTGGGGAAATGGCTACATGGCCGGAGCAGAACTGAACGACGATATGGTATCGCTCAATATGAAAACATTTAAGACCTTTAATGTGGATGGCACTTTTCGTGAAGGTACCTATGTGATATATCGAAATGGAACCTATTATTTTATGTGGTCGGAAGACGATACCCGAAGCCCCAACTACAAAGTAAGGTGGGCAAAAGCTGACAGCCCAATGGGCAAACTTACGATTCCTGAAAACAACATTGTAATTCAGCGCGATCCGGAAACCAATATTTTTGCAACCGGACACAATTCAGCTGTTCAGGTTCCCGGGAAAGATGAATGGTACCTGGTTTACCACCGCTTTACTTATCCGAAGGGAGTTGATATGCCACGCGGCTCGGGAGGTTTTCACCGCGAAGTGTGTATCGACAAACTTGAGTTCGATGTAAATGGAAATATTTTAGAAGTAATACCTACCTTTGAAGGCATAGAACCGTTACAGATTACCAACTAATATTTAATAAATCATGAAGTTAAAAACCTTAATCATTTTGATGCTTTTAGCATCTCAAGTTATTCATGCTCAGGATGATCCGTGGCAAGATCCAAAGATGAACGAGATTAACCGCACGCCAATGCACAGCACTTATTTTGCTTTCGAATCAGCAGAAAGTGCAGAAACCGGTTGCATGGAACAATCGGCCAATTTCCTAAGCTTGAACGGAACCTGGAATTTTAACTGGGTTGAACACGCCTGGCAACGGCCGACTGATTGTTTTGGAACCGATTTTAACGACAAAGGCTGGGACAAAATTCAGGTTCCTGCAATGTGGGAATTAAATGGTTATGGCGATCCAATCTATGTAAACGTTGGTTATGCCTGGAGAAACCAATACAGAAACAATCCTCCTGTTGTTCCTGAAGAGAACAACCACGTGGGTACTTATCGCAAAGAAATTGAAATACCTGCCTCGTGGGACGGCAAAAAGATATTTGCCCACTTCGGATCGGTTACTTCTAACATAACGCTTTATGTGAATGGCAAATTTGTAGGATACAGCGAAGACAGCAAACTCGAAGCTGAATTCGACCTTACAAAATACCTGAAGCCGGGGAAAAACCTCATCGCATTCCAGGTATTTCGCTGGAGCGACGGATCGTATCTTGAAGACCAGGATTTCTGGCGTTTTTCTGGCGTTGGACGCGATTGCTACCTGTACAGCAGAAATGCTACTTACCTGCAGGATATAAAAGTTACACCGGATCTGGATACTGACTATGTCAACGGCAGTCTGATTGTTGCCTTAAACCTCGTTGGTAAAGGAAGCGTTGATTTAGCACTCACCGATGCTGCGGGAAATACCGTAGTAGAAAAATCCGTAAATACTTCCAGTAATTTCCGTACGGAATTATCCGTAACAAATCCCGCAAAATGGACAGCTGAAACACCTGTATTATATAAACTTACAGCTACAGTAAAAAGTGGTGATAAAGTACTTGAAGTTATCCCTGTAAAAGTAGGATTCCGTAAGGTGGAAATGCTTAACGGACAACTTTGTGTAAACGGCAAGGCTATCCTGATAAAGGGTGTTAACCGTCATGAGCTTGATCCCGATGGCGGTTATGTTGTTTCGCGCGAACGCATGATTCAGGACATTGAAATGATGAAAAAATTCAATGTAAATGCTGTGCGTACCTGCCACTACCCCGACAACAGCACCTGGTACGACCTGTGTGATGAATACGGGATTTATATGGTAGCCGAAGCCAATATCGAATCACACGGAATGGGGTACGGTCCTCAAACCCTGGCCAAAAATGAGGCGTTTGCTCTGGCGCACCTACAACGTAACCAACGCAACGTTTTACGCAACTTCAACCATCCTGCGGTAATTACATGGTCGCTGGGTAACGAAGCCGGTTTTGGCCCCAACTTCGAAGCATGTTACACATGGATAAAAGATTACGATAATTCGCGTCCGGTTCAATACGAACAGGCTCACGGCAACGAATACTCCGATATTTTCTGCCCGATGTATTATCCGAACGACCGTTGCGACCAATATGGTCAAAAGGACACTGATAAACCGTTGATTCAGTGTGAATATGCACATGCTATGGGTAACTCAATGGGTGGTTTCAAGGAATACTGGGACCTTATTCGTAAGTATCCGAATTACCAGGGTGGATTTATTTGGGATTTTGTTGACCAGAGTATTCACTGGAAAAACAAAGACGGTCAACCGATTTATGCTTACGGTGGCGATTTCAATCCATACGATGCTTCCGACAATAATTTCCTCGACAACGGTTTGATCAGTCCCGACCGCGTTCCAAATCCGCACTATTACGAAGTGGGTTATTTCTATCAGTCGATCTGGACAACACCGGTTGATTTGAAAAAAGGTACTGTAGAAGTTTACAACGAATATTTCTTCCGCGATCTCTCCAATTTCTACCTCGATTGGGAATTGGTAGCCGATGGAAAAGTAGTTGAAACAGGCACTGTAAAAGATCTGAATGTTGCACCTCATCAGAAAGCAACAATTAATCTTGGGTTGAGTGTTCCTGCTGATTTGAACGCAAATGAAGTATTTGTAAACGTAGCTTATAAATTAAAAGAAGCTGAAGGTCCTGTTCCGGCTGGTTACACCCTGTCGAAAGACCAGCTGGAAGCGAAAGCATGGGATTTCAAAGCGCTCGAAATTTCAAACAAACAGGCTTCGAACCAAACAGTTACTGTACCAACAATTAAAGAAAACGACTATCATTATCTGCGGATCATTGGCGAAAATTTCAGCCTTGATTTTAATAAACAAAACGGATTTTTAAGCCGTTACATCGTTAATGGCAAGGCAATGCTGGTTGAAGGTAGCCAGTTGGTTCCCAACTTCTGGCGCGCCCCAACCGACAACGATTTTGGTGCTCGACTCCAACGTCGTTACCGGGTTTGGAACAATCCTGAAATGAAACTCAAATCACTGGATGCAGAGGAAGCAGATCAACTTGTAAAAGTTGCTGCCACCTACGAAATGCCAGACATTTCAGGCCAACTTGAACTTCAGTATGTTATCAATAACGCTGGTGAAATAAAAGTGACACAAAAACTTATTGCCGGTGCCAACAGCGAAGTTTCCGACATGTTCCGCTTTGGAATGAAACTGGAAATGCCAAAGGCTTACAGCAACATTGAATACTATGGCCGCGGACCTGTTGAAAACTATGTGGATCGTAAATATTCTGAATTTATCGGAATTTACAACCAGGATGTCTGCGAGCAGTTTTACCCTTACATTCGTCCGCAGGAAACCGGTACAAAATCCGACATCCGCTGGTGGAAACAAGCAAATATCAGTGGTAGCGGCTTGAAATTTGTGTCGGATGCTGCTTTCTCAGCTTCGGCTTTAAATTACACTGTTGACGCTTTGGATGACGGTCTGGACAAAGATCAGCGACATGCTCCTGAAGTTCCGAAAAGCGACTTTGTTACGGTTTGCATCGACAAAGTACAAATGGGACTGGGTTGTATCAACAGCTGGGGCTATCTCCCACTTGAACAATACCGCATTCCTTACCAGAATTACGAGTTTAGTTTCATGATCAGTCCGGTGAAACTTAAATGAAGTGATTACTGATCTTATTCCTGATTGCATTTTCTTTCCCGGTTTCGTGATCCGATTCCGGGAAAGAAGGTGCGGATCAGTCTTTGTCAGTTTCAATCGATCAAATTCGAACTAATTTTTTAAACCCAACACAAACATTATCCTTTGGAACTCTTTTAGGGGGCAACACCCCGAAAAATCATTCTGAAACCTTCAGGAATGCTTGGTCCGCTTACAATTGAGATATTCTTACAGAATAAGTTTGCCTCTGCGCTTTTAATTCTTATAAAAAAACTACCTGTATATAGAAATGTTATTTGAAGATTAAACCACTGACAATTTGTTTGGTCTAACACAAAAAAATCAACGCTGCCGAAAAGAACTGTAATTAAGCAACTTAAAATAATACATATTATTTTAAAATAATTTAGGGTGTTTTGAAGCATACCTGTTTTATATTGAAAGCTGGAAATACACTAAAAAATTATGTAATTTTAGAACGCTAATTTTGCAACCAACCGGACTTATCGCAATTAAGCAATGCAGAAAACACTATTAAGCCGATCTATTTTTTTCCTGTGCTTGATGTTGATCTTCACGAATACATTACCTGTTCAGGCCCAAAAGCTTGAAGCGATTAAAATATCGGGTAATTTCAGGAATGTTCCGCTCGAAAGTTTTTTGCAAACCCTTGAAAAAGATTATGGTGTTCAGGTATTTTACAAGAAATCATGGGTAGCCCCTTATACCATAAACACAACGTTTAACGAAAATCCTCTCCTTCGCGCATTGAATAGTATTTTTTTAACACACGACCTTACTTTCGAGGTATTTCAGAATAATGCCATTTTGGTTTATCCACGGCGTATGGATACCCGAACAACATTCGATGCGTCAGGGGGAATTTTGGTGATTGGCGATCCAATTAACCTGGGAAAATACAGAACCGGAACAATAACCGGGAAAGTAATCGACGGAAAAACCGGCGATCCACTTCCGGGAGCAGTAATCTACGAACCAAAACTTGAGAAGGGAGCCTCTACAAATTCGGAAGGTAAGTTTACCCTGGATCTTCCCAGCGGCGAACATATTCTAAAAATTTCGTACATGGGTTTTCAGGAGTATGAGCAAAAAATCAAGTTGATCGAATCCGGTGAGGCTGAGTTCGAACTTTTTGAAGAAACGCACAACCTGGAAGAAGTGATTGTTGTTGCGGATGAGTTTAACTCGTCGCGCACGCAAACCAGTCTGGTACAAATGACGTCGAAAGAAATAAAAAACCTGCCCTTACTGATGGGCGAGCGCGACGTTATAAAAAGTATTACCATGATGCCGGGGATCACTTCTGTTGGTGAACTTTCGTCGGGCTTTAACGTACGAGGCGGAAATTCGGACCAGAACCTGATTTTACTCGACGGTTCTCCTGTTTTCAACAGCACTCACCTCTTCGGATTTTTGTCGATGATTAATCCCGACCTTGTGGAAGACCTCCGTGTTTTTAAGGGCGGGCTGCCGGCACGCTATGGCGAACGTGTATCATCGGTTATGGAAGTAGACATAAAAAACGGCGACTCCGACATTTTGCGTGTTTATGGCGGAATTGGAACCATCAACTCGAGACTGGCGCTGGACGGACCGCTGACCAAAGATAAAAAACTGACCATTGCTGCCGGCGGAAGATTGTCGTATTCCGATTGGCTGCTCGACCTGGTGCCCGATCCTGTTGTTTCGGAAAGTACCACCAATTTTTACGATGCCAGCGGAAAGTTGATGTACCGTTTCGACAAACACAACTCGCTGCGTTTAATGGGCTATATCAGCAACGACGAGTTCAGTACAAGTTCACAATCGGTTAATGAATATGGCAATCTGCTGCTCAATTTACAATCGCGTAACAAATTCACTGAAAATCTGTTTGGCGAGTTGAACCTGTCGCACAGTGATTACCATTTCAGACTAACCGATCTGGCCGATGGAAAAGATTATGAAGCTTATTACCTGGATAACAACATCCGGTACGATGCTGCAAAATATAACCTGATCTGGCATCCGCACCCGTTGCACAATACACAAACCGGCTTTAACCTGATCAGGTATGAAAACGAACCCGGTGAAATTTCGGCTTATTCCGATACAACCATTGTGGTTCCTCAAAAAATAAACCCGGAAAAAGCATTTGAAGGTGCTGTTTATGCCAGCGATGAGTTTGATATCACTCCGGGATTAACACTGAATGCCGGATTACGCTATAGTTTGTTTGCCTTACGAGGGCCATCGACCGTTTTAATTTATGACGAGAACCACCCCAAAAGCCCGGAAACAGTGATCGACACCAGGGAGTTCGGCAAAAACGAAACGGTAAAATCATACGGTGGTCTGGAACCTCGCATCTCAATGAATTATGATGCCGAAAATGGTTATTCGTTTAAACTGAGTTACCAGCGAACCCGACAGTATGTGAATCAAATTAGCAACAGCGCTGTAATTTCGCCGGCAGAAATCTGGAAAACCAGCGATTATCACCTGGAGCCTCTGATTAACGATCAGATAACCGTAGGGCTTACCAATAATATGCTTTTTACCGGCATCGATTTTACTGTTGAAGCGTATTACAAGCAATTGCAAAACCTGATAGAATACAAAAACGGCGCTCAAATTATTATGAACGAGCACCTGGAAACCGACCTCATTCCGGCTGATGGTTATTCCTATGGACTGGAATTGTCACTCAACAAAAAAGAAGGAAGATTGACAGGCTGGCTGAACTACACTTATTCGCGTACCATGCGGGAAACTACGGGTGAATTCGACGAAGAACAGATTAATAAGGGCGATTATTACCCCTCGATATACGATAAACCACACGACCTTTCAGCTGTTGCAACTTACAATATCAGCCGCAGATGGAGGGTATCGGGTAACTTCGTTTTTATTTCGGGAAGGCCGGTTACTTTGCCTGAGATGACTTACCAGTACGCCGGTGAAACGCTGGTTTATTATTCCGACAGAAATAAATACCGAATGGAACCTTATCATCGTCTGGACATTTCGCTTACTTTCGATGAAAACCTGAGAAGAAAGCGAATGTGGAAAGGCAGCTGGACCTTATCGGTTTACAATGTTTATGGTCGAAATAATCCGTATTCGGTGTATTACCGTAAAGCATCACCGGGTTCGGGCTCTCGAGGTAATGGATTGTATAAAATGTCGATTATCGGAGTTCCGGTTCCATCATTAACCTACAATTTTAAGTTCTGATATGAAGCAAGGTTTATACATATTGATTCTTATCCTGACTTTTGTAGCCTGCGAGGAGATCTACAATCCAAAGATAGATGAAGTAGATGACATGCTGGTGGTTGAGGCCATTCTTCGGGTTGATCAGCAATTCAACAGCATTAAACTATACCGATCAAGGGGCTTTAATGCTACCGACGAATCGTATCCCAGGGTTAGCGGAGCAACTGTTTTCCTCACTGACGACGAGGGAGGCACATTGAATTTTGCCGAATCAACTGCGGGAATATATATCACGAATGAACTTCTCAATCCTAACCGTATTTACACGCTGCATATCAATCTCGATGGCAAACAATACATATCCGAAGCTCAGGAAGTTCCGATAACTCCTGTTATCGATACAGTATATGGAGAAAGGGATTACAGAGTTTCTGTCAGGGGCGCTGCCAACACTGCTGATGACATTGTAAAAGAATACGGTATTCAAATCCTTGCAGATATTAATGATCAGGAAACCTTAAACCACTATCGCTTTTACGGCAGAAAAGTCATTCAATACATGGATACTTACGATACTGTGATTATGGGTATGCCTGAAACCCGTCCTATATACATTTGGCGTTCGGTTTATCCGAGCGGTATCTTTAACATTGCCGGTCCGCCTTCCTACAGTGCAAGCCGCGATATCTCAAAACATCCGCTGGAGTTTTTTGAGGATGACTATTTCAAATACATGCCTGATACCTTGTCTTTCATGGGCTGGATCTATCTTATTGATGAATTTGGCATTAACGAAAATTCCTATAACTATTATAATGACCTTAACCAGCAACTTGGAACTGAAGGAAGAATATTTGATCCGGTTTACGTGCAGTTACAAGGCAACATGTATTGCGACAGCGATCCGTCGAAGCTAGTACTCGGCAATTTTGAGATCACAACCCGGTCAGAGTACCGTTACTTTCTGTATTATACCAGAAAACGGGAAGAATTCTGGCTACGAAAAATTCCTTATTTCTATGATATTCCCGAAAGAGGTTATATAAAAGATGATCGCCCTGATTTCTGGGAACAAATATCCAGAACCTATCCTGATGAATAAAAAATATTCAGCCATATTACTCTTGTTCGTGTTCGTAATGGGACTAACCACCACTGCACAGGAAAAGGTATTTTTAATTCCCGACCGTACTTCATGCGTCAGCGGCGACACCGTTTGGTTCACCACAGCGGTTTTCGATGGTACACGTGAAAACGTAGCGGGAAATGTGGTTCATGTTCAACTTGATAAACTGGATGGCAAACATATCACACGCGTAAACATTGTATCAAACGAAATTACCGGCCGCGGTTTTCTGCCCGTTCCCGATTCGCTTTCAAGCGGCACCTACGTTTTAAAAGCGTTTACCAATGTACAAATGGCACAAACATCTGCTGTGGTTCATCAACGCCTTTTAACGGTATATAACCGCTTCGACACTGAAATCAGTAGTTTAAACTACCCCGAATTTTCATTGCAAAATTTCGATCAGTTAAACGAGATTCGAATCGTAAAGAACAAGGGAGTGGAAGGATCAAAGCCTGTGAGTTTCACCATCAACATTCCTGAAGAAATTCAGAACGAAGCAGAAGAAATGATCGTTACTGCCCGCTTGGCCGACGTCAACTCGGAAGCTTTCAGTACGGGTTGGGTAAGTGCTCCACTTGTTCAAAAAGAAGCAGCATATATGCCCTTTCGCGAAAAGAATGGTTTGCTGATAAAGGGTAAAATATTTTCGAATCAGGATGGAAAAGAAGTTCAGGGGGCAAAGATAATACTAAGCATATCGGATACTCTACCCTACTTCGATTATTGCATTTCCGACAGTCTTGGTCGTTTTTATTTCTACCTGCGGAATGCCTACGGAATTGGCGACCTCATCGTTCAGGAATTAACAGAAACGCCTGGCTTGAACAGCATTGAATTCTATGAAAACTACATTGAGACACCGGCTTTTGTTACTTCTCAAAAATTCATGAATAACGAAGAACGAAGCTATGCAGAAGACCTTATAAAAGCGGCTTATTTCGACAGATTTTTCAAAACTTACAACAAGATCAGTACCGATACGTTTTCGATAAGTACCGAATTTTCTTATCCGTTTTACGGGAAGCCAACTGCTTCATTTTACCCTGAAGAATTTATCGATCTACCCGATTTCCAGGAAATTTCGCGCGAAATTCTGCGTGGTGTTCAGTACCGTGAACGAAAAGATGAAGTGACCATCCGTTTGTTCGACCACGGCACCGATAATATTTTCAATGACGAACCTTTTAAACTACTGGATGGCGTTCCGGTGTTCGATCCTAAAATATTTTCCGACATGGGAACTAGCAGAATAAAAAAGGTTGATGCGGTTTTCTATAAACAGTATTTTGGTGACCTTGGCTTTAGCGGAGTACTGGCAGTTTATACTCACCAGCCATCGACGACCTGGGTGGAGAACATTGAAGGAGTCAACCTGATACGCTACCAGTGTTTGCAGCCTGAATCAAAATGGAATTTCAAGAACACTTCTTGGAGAAGAACAAATACTCCTGATTTCAAAAAGGTTTTCTTCCGGAAAACATGGACAGAAGTAAGCTCTTCGGAAACAATAAATTTCGATACTTCGGATATACAGGGAGATATTGTAGTTGACGTAATTGTAATAAGCAAACAACAAAATATTTTACAACACCACAAGGTTTTCGAAAACCGGTAAGCGATAAAGGCAAAAATAAAATGATGTACACAAAAACATACGCTAAATCAGTAATGGCATTTAATACAAAATGCGTTCTGGCTTTTGTTTTGTTTATGCTGCTGGTGTCGGTTTCCTGGGCACAGAAAAACAAATTTTCGCCTGAGATAAAACTAACAACGGCTTCGAATACCACGAATTACAAAATCCCCGGCAAACAATTCTATCCGATTTATATACCAAGAGGTTCACAGTTTTATGATGACAATTGGGAAACAGGTTCGGTAGTTCTCATAAACGGAGATGTTTACACCAACCTTCATCTTAAATACAATACTGTAGACGATGAATTGATCTATTTAAATACAAACAACAGACGCGCCATTACAATTGATAAAGATGCGGTATCAGAATTTGTATTTGATAAAAGAGTAAAAGCATCGCAACGCTTTAAGAAAATGGAGTTCGACCGAATACCAAAAGGCGATCATTATTTTGAAATGCTGTACGAAGGTAGGCTTCAACTTGTAATATTTAACCGGACGATGGAGGAAAAAACCTCGCCATATAAGGACCGTAATGGTTTATTGCAGGTTTCGGATTTTGTACTGCGTCGGAATTATTATATCTGCTTTCCCGATATGCATTTTGAAAAGGTTAAGCTTAAACGGGGTTCCTTACTTGCGCTTTTCCCCGATAAAAAGAAAGAACTCAGGAAATTGCTCCGCAAAGACAAAAACAGCTTCAGAACCAATGAAGAAGCCATCCGGGCCACACAACTGATAGAGACCAATTTTTTCCTGGAATAGACTTCCTGAATTCAGTTTTTTAAATCACTTACTTTTGTACAGATTTAGCTTGCTTACTTCTTTCTGAAATACGGTCTTCGGATCGTTGTAAAATTTCACAAAGTCTGTAGCATCAGGGCTGTTTTTGTAAGGTCCAAATGCACCGTGATCAGCACGTTTCCAAGGATTTCGCCAAACAAGCACATACGACAAATCGAAGGGTTTGACAGCTTCGAGCAAAGTTTTTGTCCACCACTCAGGATTTTCGGAAAGCGATGCACCCGTTTCACTCATGGTTGCCACTTTATTTCTGTTTTTAGCCAAGTCGGTTACAATGGTCGCGCAGGTTCTTAATGCCTCAGGATAATCGGGGCCACGGTCGTAAAGATCAAAGGCCAGAATATCGACAATATCGTCTCCGGGATAGCGCTCCAGGTACTCATCAACTGTTTTAACACGATCAGTCGAATACGAATACAAAAGATGGTGTATATTCTTTTCGTTTTGAAGATAACCTACCGTAAACCGCCACAGTGCTTTGTATTCGACCGGAGTACAGAGATTCTTTCCCCACCAGAACCAACTTCCGGTGTGCTCATGATAAGGTCTGAAAAGAACCGGAATGTATGTTCCATCCTCCGTTTTTAGTCCTTCCAGAAAAGTTGCCAGTCGGTCGAGATACGTGCAAAACAACTCGTGTTTTTCGCCTCCCGGCAAAATAGATTTAACCGCTTGTTTTGATGATGTATCCCAGGCTGTGCCGCCGGTATAAGGATTTCGCAAATGCCAGCTTATGGTATTTACGCCACCTCTGTCGTATACTTTTTTTATCCACTTTTGAATTTTATCGAAATATACAGAATCAAGACTGTAAGCGTCACCCAGTTCAATGTGACCAAGCTCCCAACCATAAACCGCCGGATAATCACCACAAACCTCCTTCACATCCGAGCGGCCTTCTTCAAACACCCAGGTGTGCCCGTAAGCCAGATCATCCTGATGTCCAAACATCAGTTTTTCGTGTTGCAGTTGCATCAGGTTACGGTACAGATTGATTGTTTCAGTTGTGGCCTTTGAGTCGGTAGGCATACTCTTTTGAGCCCATGTAATGTTGGCAAGAAACAACAGTGATAGAATCGACAAAAGTTTCATTCGAACAGATTTGAATCGTTTAGCATGATTTTAGCAGAAGTAAAGTTAAGCATTAAAATTTATCTCTACCGTTCGTATTATTTTAGAAAAAGGAAACTATAGTTGCCTAAAACGAACAGCATTTCAATACTTTTCATCCTGTTGCAGGAAAGTTATTGTCGTTTTCACAATATAGATTATATTTGTACTTCACATCTAACTCTAACGAATAAATTATTAAAATGAAATCGGCTACCTACGTTCTTCTGTTTTTTGTGCTGGCCGCTCTTGGTTTAGCATGCAGCAAATCAGAAAATCCGGAAGACAAACCACTAATTCCAAATGAATTATCGGCTATCCCTGTTTCACTCAGTTTCACTGCCGATGGTGGCACCCAAAATATTTCGATTACATCAAACACCGCATGGACCATTAGTAGCAATGAACCGTGGTGTACTGCATCGCGGCAAAGTTCACATTCCAATGCAACCATTACCATTTCGGCAAAAGCCAGCTATAAAGAGAGTGAGCGCTCTGCAACTGTTACCATTAGTGGTTTAGAGGTCGATCCTGTCAGCATTTCCGTTTCACAGGATGCTTTCCAGCCGGCGATTGCCAGCTATATTGAACCCGACGCCAGCGGAATGGAGAGCGATGCAAAAACACTGGCTGCAAAAATCCACCTGGGCTGGAACCTGGTGAATACATTGGAAGCCATTGGCGGAGAAACAGCCTGGGGAAACCCCAAAACAACCAACGATCTGATCGCAGCGGTGAAAGCTTCAGGATTCAACGCGGTTCGAATTCCCTGTTCGTGGGATCAGTACCTCATCGACCAAGAAGATTACCGAATAAAGGAAAGTTGGCTCCAACGGGTAAAGGAAGTTGTTGATTATTGCGTGAATAACGAGATGTACGCCATTCTGAACATTCACTGGGACGGCGGCTGGCTCGAAAATAATTGCACACCGGCCAAACAGGAAGAATTAGCGGCCAAACAAGCGATTATCTGGAAACAAATTGCCGTGTATTTCCGCGATTACGATGAGCACCTTTTGTTTGCAGGTGCCAACGAACCAAATGCCGAAGACCAGCAACAGGCCAATGTTTTAAAGGTTTATCTGCAAACTTTTATAGATGTGGTGCGGGCAACCGGTGGACGGAATGCATACCGGAACCTCATCGTACAGGCACCGTATACCAATATCGACAAGTCCGTTTCGCTTCAGTTTATGCCAACCGACCAAGTAGCAAACAGGCTGTTTGCCGAAGTTCACTACTATTCTCCCTATCAGTTTTGCCTGATGGATGAAGATGCTGACTGGGGAAAAATGTTTTATTTCTGGGGGGCTCCCTATCATGTTGCCGACGCACCCGACCGTTATCCAAACTGGGATTGTGAAGAAAATTACCTCGCCGCGCAGTTCCTAAAAGCGAAAACCAAGTTTGTGAATGTCGGCATCCCTGTTATTTTGGGTGAATTCGGGGCGATGCACCGTCATTTGGGCAACCAGGAATGGCAACAAAAACACGACGAATCGAGGGCTTACTTTTATGAAACAATTGCCCGCGAATCGAAAAATAAAGGCATTATACCATTTTGTTGGGATAATTCAATATTCGACCGCACCAACAACATGGTGCGAGATTCGCTTTCGTACAAAGGCTTGCTAAAAGGAGCTGAAGAAGGGAACTATCCATTCTAAGAAATTATAAGACGGACAGATTTTGAGACAATAACAAGTAAATAAATATACCGATGAAACAATTTTTAATCGTACTGCTTATCGCACTCTTTAGTTTTTCGTGTTCGCAGCAAAACTGGGAATCGAGTGAAAACGGAGTGATCGTATATCCAACAAAAGCTAACACTGTAAAAGCGATCCTAATCGCTCCGGTTGATGAAGAGATCATAAAAGTTTCGGCAAGTGCCACCAAAACGTTTAGCGACGAAGAAAGCCTGGTTGTTCAGTCTGAAATAAAAACAGTTGAATTCGACGTAAAAGACGACGGCGATTTTCTGTTGGTATCAACTTCAAAAACAACAGTAAAAGTATCGAAACTAAGTGGCGAAGTTCAATTCTACGACGAAGCAGGAAACCTTTACCTGCAGGAAAAAGCCAATGGTGGTAAAAACCTCGAACCAATTGAAGTTGACGGTGTAAAAGCCTACAGTATGCAACAGGTTTTCGAGTCGTCGGATAACGAGGCGCTTTACGGTTTGGGACAACACCAGGCCGACGAAATGAACTACAAAGGCAAGAACGAGGAACTGTTTCAATACAATACCAAGGTTTCTATTCCTTTTATCATTTCAACAAAAAACTATGGTTTGTTGTGGGACAACTATTCGCTATCGAGATTTGGTGATCCGCGTCCCTATGGTCAAATGGATCAATTCAAACTTTATAACAAGGACGGCGAAGCAAACAGCCTGACAGCAACTTATATTGACAATACTGAAACTGACCATGTTTTTACGGTCAGGAACGAATCGACCATCGATTACGAAAACCTGGAAACTGTTGAGAATTTCCCTGAAGGTTTCGATTTCAACAATGCCAAAATAACCTGGGAAGGACAGATTGAAGCCCCTGAAAGTGGCTTGTATCACTTCTTGCTGTATTACGCCGGTTATACAAAAATCTGGATCGACGGGCAGTTAATGGCCGACAAATGGCGGACTGCATGGAATCCATCAGTAGCCAAATTCCAGGTTGAAATGGAGCCCGGAACAAAACACGACCTGAAGCTGGAATGGTTTCCTGACGGCGGTATTTCGTACATCGGATTAAAAGCACTGTCTCCTGTACCGGCCGAACAGCAGGATGACATTTCGTTTTACTCTGAAATGGGCAACCAGATCAACTACTATTTCATGAAAGGTGAATCGATGGACGATGTGATTTCGCGCTACCGCCACCTTACAGGAAAAGCGCAGGTGATGCCGAAATGGGCCATGGGTTTCTGGCAAAGTCGCGAACGCTACAAAACACAGGATGAGTTGGAAAATACCCTGAAAGAATTTAGGAAACGACACATCCCGATCGACAATATTGTGCAAGACTGGTCGTACTGGCCGGTTACCGAATGGGGAAGTCACGATTTTGATGCCGCACGATTCCCCAATCCGGAAGGAATGATTGACATGGTGCATGAAAACAATGCCCGTATCCTGATTTCGGTGTGGCCCAAATTTTACCTTGGAACAGAACATTACAAAGAATTTGATGAGAACGGCTGGATGTACAAACAAGCCATCAACGACAGCATCAAAGACTGGATATGGCCGGGTTATATCGGTTCTTTTTACGATGCCTACAGCGCCGACGCTCGAAAACTGTTTTGGAAACAGATCAACGAAAAACTTTATTCGAAAGGTATTGATGCCTGGTGGCTCGATGCTACCGAACCCGATATTCTGTCGAATGCCAGTATAGAGTACCGCAAAAAACTGATGAACCCAACATCAATGGGGCCATCAACCCAATATTTCAATGCTTATGCTTTAATGAATGCCAAAGGTATTTACGAAGGCCAGCGTCAGGAAAATCCGGTTGACCGCGTATTTATCCTGACACGTTCGGGTTTTGCCGGCATGCAGCGTTACGGAACAACTACCTGGAGTGGCGACATTGGTACAACCTGGGAGGATATGAAAGCACAGATTTCGGCAGGGATCAACTTCTCGATGTCGGGTCTGCCCTACTGGACCATGGATATTGGCGGTTTCTGTGTTCAAAAGAAATTTGAACGTGCCGAGGAAGGCAGCGAAGACATGAAAGAATGGCGCGAATTGAATACCCGCTGGTACCAGTTCGGAACCTTTGCTCCGCTTTTCAGGGTACATGGTCAGTATCCTTACCGCGAAATCTGGAACATCGCTCCCGAAAGCCATCCGGCGTATAAATCGATGCTGTATTACAACAAACTGCGTTACCGTTTGATGCCTTATATCTACAGCCTTACGGGCGCTGTTTACCACGAAGATTACACCATCATGCGTGGCTTAGCCATGGATTTTTCTGCAGATAAAAATGTTTTGAATATTGGCGATCAGTTTATGTTTGGCTCGTCGTTGCTGGTTTGCCCGGTATACGAATATGAAGCGACCTCACGTGAAGTTTATTTCCCGGAAAGTACAGGTTGGTACAACCTTTATTCAGGCGAATTTATAGAAGGAGGTCAGCAACTCAATGTGGAAGCTCCTTACGAGCGGATGCCACTTTATGTGCGCGAAGGTTCCATTCTTCCTGCCGGTCCTGAAATTGAATACACCGATCAGAAGCGTGATGCGCCTATCGACATTTATGTATATACCGGAAAAGACGGAAGTTTTACCTTGTACGAAGACGAATCGACCAATTACAATTACGAGGAAGGAAAATTCAGCACCATTAAGTTTGAATACTCCGAAGATCAACACAAACTTACGATCACGGATCGTGAAGGTGGATTTGATGGAATGATCGAAAATCGAGTGTTCCGCATTCACAAGGTTTCAGGTGAAAATGCCATTCCATTCCTGTCGGACAAAGGCTTGGTTGAAACTGTAAAATACAATGGAAATAAAGTTGAACTTTATATTTAAGTTAGTTTAATTAGTTAGTTGTAGAACGGGAATCCGGATTATCTCCGATTCCCGTTTTTTATTCTAGTATTGGTCGATTTATTAAAGGTACACAGTTATATCAATACCGTTTGAACAGAATTTCCAAAACCTTAAATCTTAGCCAGGCGTCATAAAAGCACCATACTGAATTACTTAGGGATGGTTTAAAATCGTTCATCAATGGACGGCATTAGAAATAAGAATATAACATGCTGATTTCCTGACCTTTCAAACAATATTGGATCATAATGTTCATATTCGTAATTAAATATTTATACTCCAACAAAAAGGCCCGGTTTTAATAAACTAACCAACAATCTGTTACATTGTGGAAGCCTAGAATTAAGTGCTAAAATTTGCATATACCAATGCTTACAGCTACATTTGAATCAACAAGCAAGCGTTCTTTCAGATAGAAAAAAGATATTTTCCGCATTAATTAGATTGGTAAACTCAACAGAAAAAATTAAACCGAGAAAGCTCTTTATGGTTGTAAAAACAGGCCTTGTAGTCCGTCAGCTGACGGATGAGTCTTCGGACCGGTGGAAGTTTGATCAATCGGGCACTCAAATCCTGTTATACAGGGGTTTTACACAAATCAAATTGGTGCGGATTTTTTTTGCTCTTCCGTGAAATTTCGCACAATCAGCAGTAAAACAAGCATTACACTTACAAACAGTGCTACGCGGGCAATGTAATCGCCATATTGTGCATAAAAAGTGATCTTATCGTTTTTGTTGATGCTTCCTGAAATTGCTGTTTCTACCCACCATTCAGTAGCTTGTTCCACCTCGCCGCGTTGATTAATAAAACATGATGTACCAGTATTGGCAGTACGTGCGATGCTCCGTCGGGTTTCAATGGCTCGCAACTGCGAAAAAAGCAGGTGTTGCTTATACCCTCGTGAGTTTTTCCACCACCCGTCGTTGGTGATTACGAAAATAACTTCGGCACCGGCGTTTACATAATCCGTAAGATATTCTCCAAAAACCGATTCGAAACAGATCACAGGCGCCACTTTCACTCCGTTTTCACAAACAAAATTCGATGCTTCTTTTTGTCGGCCAAGGTTACCCGATGCACCACCCAGATCAAGAAACCAGTTCTTTAAAAACGGGAAGTATTTCAGAAAGGGTGCTTTTTCCACGCCTGCAACCAGCTTCGATTTATGATAGGTTTGCAGCTCTCCTTCCCTGGTCAGGTATAAAGCAGTGTTGTACCTGTCGTAAATTATCCCGTCCCTGTTTTGGGCAGTTATTGTAGCTTCATTCTTATTTTTATAAACATGAAAGGAGGAAACTCCAAAAACCAGCTCGGCCTTTTTGTATTGCCCTATGAATGCGCTTAATCGTGTTATAAATTCGTTGCTGCCGAAATTGGCCTCATTCCAGTAAGTGGGATTTTCAAAAACAGTCTCAGGCCCCAAAATAAAGTCTGTTTCATCGCTTGTAACTTCTGCTGCCAATGTCATAAAACGATTCAGTTTCTCCTCTTCGGCTGCCATATCAAAACTTTCGTTATAAGGATCAACATTGGGTTGAATAATTGTAATCTGAACCGGATCCGGCTTTTCTTCATAACTATTATACTGCCTATTCGAAATAAGTAAAGGCACGATCAGCGCTAACAAGAAAATGGTAGTTGTTGGAACGATGTGTAAGAAGGGTGTTTTTTGCTGGAGATGCTTAAAGATTCGAAATAGCATTAAATTCAATACTAACAGCCAAAGTGTTCCTCCGAATGTTCCGGTATATTCATACCACTGAATCAATTTGACATGGTCTGCAAGTACACTGCCCATTTGCAAACAGGGCCATTCTATATCCCAGTTAAACTGAATGTACTCGAACGAAATCCATAAGGCAATTAGCAACAAATACCCTAATCCTGGTGATAGTTTTCGACCTGCTAAATGGGCAATCCACCACACTCCTGCCATCAGAAAAGCATTGAAAACCATGGCTGAACCCACACCAACAATTGAAACTTTAGCCATCCACCACGAAGCCAGAACATTCCAGACCAGCGTGGCTAAAAAAACATGTTGCGGCAGCGAAATGGAAGGATACTGATCTTTTTTCCTTTTGAAAAAATCTTCAAGAAAAAGTAGTGGTACAAATGCAACGAAAAGTATCCATCCGGGAAAGCCGAGCCAGGGCAGACTTAACAGGATTCCGGAGGTGAAAGACAGTGATAAGCGATGTATTCGTTTCATTTGTTTGATCAAATATACAAATCGAAGTTTATATTTTGTGAAGGCTTTCAACTACCCTGTCAATCTTTGGAAGTGACAAGTCTGACAGCAGTTTCCAGCAGTTCCGATGCATTTGAGCCGATAAGCCAAGGCAAGTTATCAACAGTGTATGGCTGAAAGATTGTAGCGTGAACAAAAAAAACTTCTGGAAGTTACCTTTATTTTAGCAAGTGAGTCGTTATTATTAAATGAAATACAATTCGATGTTCGTTTCAAACTTACATATAAAATCACGCTTTCAGATTATTTTATTCCTGGTTCTTATTACGGCCTTTCTACCGATCATTACTTCAGCACAAACAAAAGAAGTGGTGGCCAAAAAAGGTGACGGAATCTACAGTTTATTAAAACGTTACGGCTATTCGGTTACCGAAACCATGGAAGACTTTATTGCGCTAAACAAGGAGAACCTTGGCAAAAACAATACCTTGCTTGCCGGCGTAAAATACAAGCTTCCGGATGGTGAAACTGCTGTAAACGAAACGACAGCAGGGAAGACGGAAAAACCGGCTGAGGGAACAGGAAAGACAGTCCGTTACGAGATTTTTGGAAAGGAAAAGGCCGATGTTCCAATCGAAAGTAACACACTCAATGGAGCGATTTACTACCTGGTAGCCGGACACGGAGGCCCCGACCCGGGAGCCGTTGGAAAATACAACGGCCACACCGTGTGCGAAGATGAATATGCCTACGATGTAACTTTGCGACTTGCCCGAAACCTGATTATGGATGGAGCAACAGTTTACATTATCACCCGCGACCCGAATGACGGAATTCGTGAAGAAAACTATTTGAAAGTCGATCACGACGAGTATTGCTACCCGAAACAGACCATTCCGCTCAACCAGACTAAACGTCTCCGCCAACGCTCGGATGCCGTTAATGCATTGTATAAAAAGAACCGTGGGGCTTTTCAACGGATGATCGCTATTCATGTGGATTCGCGTTCACAGGGCGAGAATATCGACGTTTTCTTTTATCACGATAAACGTAGTGACACCGGCAAAAAGGCGGCAACTATTTTGAAAGATACATTCCAGAAGAAATACCAGGAACATCAACCCGGCCGTGGTTATGGGGGGACTGTTTCTGACCGGGGATTGTATGTGGTACGCAACACCTGGCCAGTGGCAGTTTATATCGAACTTGGTAATATGAACCACGAACGCGATATAAAACGACTGATCATTCCCACCAACCGGCAAGCGGTTGCCAACTGGCTGGCCGAAGGTTTAATTCAGGACTTTAAAACAAATAAATAAACCCGAATTTTCGTTTTTTAGTCCCCTTAATCCAACTCATTTTTTATTTGCAAAAAAAATGGTAATCTTGAATAGATAAACCTAAGCTTATAAAATGAGGTATTTCTATTTCGCTGTTGCACTTTCGATTCTATTTATCGGGTGCCGGGAAAAAGAGACTGCACGCCCAAACATCCTTTTTATTTTTGCTGACGACTTAAGTTACGAAGCCGTTCACTTTGCTGGTAACACTGAGGTGATCACTCCAAACCTCGACAAACTTGCCGAACAAGGGGTAACTTTCACACACACCTACAATATGGGTGGTTGGAACGGAGCAGTTTGTGTAGCCAGCCGGGCCATGTTAAATACCGGCCGTTACCTTTGGCGAGCAAAATCATCGCAGGCCAACTACGAGAATATGAAAAACGAGCGGCAGTTCTGGAGTTTGCAGCTACAGGCAGCCGGTTACGATACCTACATGACGGGCAAATGGCACGTGTCCATTTCAGCCGACAGTTTGTTTCAGCATGTGCGCGATATACGACCGGGAATGCCGGGTTCGATGCCCGAAGCCTACAACCGCCCTTTATCGCCTAATGATACCACCTGGCTGCCATGGCACACCAAATACGGAGGTTACTGGCAGGGAGGTAAACACTGGACCGAAGTGGTTGGCGACAATGCCATCGATTTTTTGAATCAGGCGAAAACGAGTGAACACCCGTTTTTTATGTACCTCGCTTTCAACGCTCCTCACGATCCCCGGCAATCGCCGAAAAAGTATGTTGAAATGTATCCGGTCGATGAAATTGCCATCCCGGAAAATTTCAAGGAACGGTATCCTTACAAAGACAGTATCGGTTGTGGCGAAGGACTGCGGGACGAACGCCTCGCTCCTTTTCCACGAACAACCTATTCAATTCAAACTCACCGTCAGGAATATTATGCCATCATCACACATTTGGATGATCAGATCGGGCGCATTTTAGCCTATTTAAAAGAAACCGGCCAGGACAAAAACACTTACATCCTGTTTAGTGCCGATCATGGTCTGGCTGTTGGCCATCACGGCTTGGTTGGCAAACAAAATATGTACGATCATAGTATGCGCGTTCCGCTAATTGTAGCCGGACCCGATATTCCTGAAAATGAAAAACGTGATATGCAGGTTTATCTTCAGGATATTATGGCCACAACATTTGATTTGGCAGGTATTGACAAGCCTGAATATGTAGAATTTAACAGCTTGATGCCCTTGATCAGCGAGGAGAAAACCGAAAGTTTTTATCCTGAGATTTATGGTGCCTACATCAACTTTCAACGCATGATCAGGACCGACCGGTACAAACTGATCGTGTACCCGCGGGTTCCGAAAATCCTGTTATTTGATCTGGAAAATGATCCGCTCGAAACCGTTGATTTATCCGATCAATCGGAATTCATTGATATAAAAATGCAACTTATTTCCCGGTTAAAAGATCAGCAAAAAATGATGGAGGATCCCCTGGATTTACACGCTTACTTTCCCGATTTATTTTAATTGAAAAAGTAAACTCTATTCTGCCATTGGAAGTGTGAAAGAGAAAACAGAGCCTTTACCAACAGTACTTTCGGCCCAGATCTCGCCGCCCTGAATTCCAACAAACTCTTTGCACAGTAGCAACCCAAGTCCACTACCCATCTCGTTGGCTGTACCGTTTGAAGATTTACTATTTCCTGTTTTAAACAGCTTCTCCAGTACTTCAGGTGATATTCCTATCCCAGTATCAGATACACTCACTTTGCAGAAGGACTTTCCATTCTGTTGAACAACTTCTGAATGCACACTTACTTTACCGCCCTGTTGTGTAAATTTTATGGCATTGGAAACCAAATTCCGAAGCACTGTATCTGTAAGTTGTTCATCAGCCATAACCACAATTCCTTCGGTAAGCTTATCTTCCAGCTGAATAGCTTTCAGACGGGCACTCGTTTCATAACGCTGTATAACAGCATCATACGTTGAATATAAATCAAATTTAGTTGGAACGGAATTCAAAGCTCCAGATTGAGAAAGCGCCCACTTCAACAGATTCTCCAGTAACACGTACAGCTGGTTCGATGAGGTTTGAACGCTTTTCAGCAGATCTCTTTTGGTTTTTTCATCGAGTTCATCCTGCTCTGCCAACAGAATATCGATCACTCCTTTTTGCCCGGCCAGGGGGCTACGCAAATCGTGCGCAATGATTGAGAAGAACTTATCTTTCGATGCGTTTAATTCTTTTAATTGCAGCTCTGATTCCTGCAACTGTTTTTCCCGCTCTTTGGCTTCGGTAATATCATAGGCATTAAAAATTATGCTGTCGTAACTTTTGTAACTTATTCTGGCAGAGAACCATTTTTCTTTTCCGTTAAGAACAATTGAGTATTCAACCACCTGCAGCTCTTTCGATTTTAAACAGTTTTTTATTGCCTGCATTATGTATTCCGTTTTCGACGGATCAAAAACATCGTGAATAAATTTGCCGATCAACTCTTCTTTAGGCAAAATAAGATCATCCTCGTTTATTGCTGCAATCTTCAGATATCTTCCATTCGAATCCAGTTCGATAATCAGGCTATCCAACGATGCAAAGATGGCTTTCAGCTCTTTCTCGTTTCTGCTGATTTTCGACAGGGCATTTACAAACAGCCAGATAAGAATACTGATAATTATCGCACTGAACAACAACACCATAAACATGGCCTTATCCTGATCGGCATACTTTCTCCATCCGGATGAAGGTGCAGCAGCCAGTATCCACTTACCGATCGGTAAATCAACTGAAATTTCTACCGGATTCTGATCAAAAATGGCAGGATCACCCCAAAATACATCTCCTTCGTAACCATCGCCGTTTACTCCCCGTAACGCATACTCAAATCCATTTTCTAATTTATTTAAACCCGCCTCGTTTAAGAGCTCATCGCGTTTGATCACAATATCAGTAACTCCCCAAAAACGCTCTTTTCCCGTCATCGTTTTGTCGAAGACCGGGGTATAGCTGATAAACGCGATACCACCTTCCACCAATTCAACAGGACCGGCAATAAAAGTTAAATGTGTTTCTATGGTTTTTTCTACTATTTTCTTACGCTCGGGATGTTCCAGCAAATTAAGGCCAATTGCTTCCTCATGGCCTTCTACAGGGTAAATGTCGGTAATGATACAGTCTTTCGACAGCGACATTGTACTAATTACCGTATCGTTTTTGATGTATTCTTTGGCCAGCTCTGCGAACTCATCCTGCGAAATTTCCGGATTTAACGAAACATAGGCAGCAACTCCGCGAGTATAAAAAATGCGTGAATACAAAGCTTTTTCCAGTTTCGACTTTTTCCCTGAGACAACATCGAATAATCCTGCCCTTATATCTTTCTCCCACAAACCCAGTTTGTATTTTGTAAAACCGGAAATGCCAGCAGCCAGTAAAACAAAAATTACTACTGATATAAGTGTTGGTTGAAGATAAATTTTATACTTTTTGGGAACTCTCATATGATCAATTTTACAAAACAGAACAGATGTAAATAAAACAAAAAAATACTTTGAACTTGTACACATTCATCATAATAAAGCTCTTTTTTCATTAAATTAAACTCTATGCTTTTCAATCTGTTTTTATACTGTGAATCAGAGATTACCAATCATATTGTTCGATGGCGTTTGCAACCTCTGCAACGCTGCCATTAATTTCATTCTGAAAAGGGATAAACGGAAGCAGTTCCGGTATATTTCGCTGCAATCGGATGAAGGCGTGAAACTTGTGAAAAGCTATCAAATTCCCGAAGAAACAGACTCCGTCATTCTAATACTGAATGAAACGGTTTACATTGAATCTGAAGCTGCCATTGAAATAGGGCGTCTGTTGCCCTGGCCATGGAAGTGGTCGTCAGGGTTCAGAATTATTCCTAAAAAATTACGCGACGGGATTTACCGCTGGATTGCACGAAACCGTTACCGTTGGTTCGGGAAACGCAATACCTGCAGGTTTATTCAAAACTAAGTTCGCCGGATTCAAAATCGCGGTACAACTTTGAAAGATCGCTAAGCCACTTGCTGATACGTTTAATAGCCTCGGTAGTATCAATCGAGATTTGTTTCTGCTGCATTTTCAATAACAGAAATCCATAAATCGCTGTGATTCCCAGATCGACCTCATTTTTTGCATCCGGATTTTTCTGCTTTAACTCAGTTATTAGGCCGGCAACAGTTTGAAAAGTTTGAACATACAACGGATCTTTTTTCGATTCCATCAACTTTAAATGAAAGTCGTCAAGATCATCGATCAGGTTCTTCAGGAATTGTAAATGGCCTTTCTCCCTGATCTGTTCGCGTTCCATCATCAACACCAGGTTGGTATACCAGTCGGTGATTTCTGCTTTTGTTTTATCATCAGCTTTGTAACTGCTCACAAGGCGCTGCTCAATTATATCCATATCGAGTTTGAAAGCCCTTATGAGGTCTTCTACCTGGTAAAGGTAAAGGATGTATTCAGCTATGTTCTCTTTTCGTTTTTGTTTTGCTATCAGCATACTATTGAGTTTAAAGTTTAGAGTTCAGAGTTTAAAGAAGAGTCATTAGGTAAAGAAAGCAATACTTCACCAAATCAGTCCCTCAGTTCTTACTCTCCCCAATCAAAAAAATCGTCCAGATCGCGTCGGTCTTTTTTGGTTGGCCGGCCGGTTCCTTTTGCACGTTCGCTCCAACGCATGTGTTTTTGCATCTCGATGATCTCAAGTTCTTCCGGCGGTGTTACATCCAGCAAAAAATCGGAAACCAGTTTAGCTCCCATCCGTTTTCCGGTCAGAGCAAGTACTTTAAAACTTCTTGTTATCGGCGCTTTTCGTACCTGAACGATTTCACCAACATGAATTTCGCGCGATGCCTTCGCCGGAAATTTATCGATGGTAACCTGTCCCTTTTTACAGGCTTCGGTGGCCTGACTGCGAGTTTTGAATATCCTCACAGCCCACAACCATTTGTCAATGCGAACACCTTCAGCCATAACGTTTATCTCTTGTTGTAAACGTTCATCGTTCTCTCAACACCAATCGTTCCGAAGCTTTTAATGATATCGATGCAATCATCAATTTTAAAAGGCAATTCCTTTTGTTCTTCTTTGTTCCATTCCCCAAGGACATAATCCACCTGGTAACCTTTATGGAAATCATCGCCAATGCCAAAACGTAAACGTGCGTAGTCGTTACGTCCAAGAACCTGGTTAATGTTTTCGAGCCCGTTATGACCACCGGCGCCTCCTTTTGCCCGAACACGCAAAGTTCCGAAAGATAAAGCGAGATCATCGACCAGAACCAGCAGGTTCTTAATGTCGATTTTTTCCTTATTCATCCAGTAATGAACTGCACGGCCACTAAGGTTCATGTACGTGGTTGGCTTTAGCAAAATAAAGGTTCTTGCCTTGAATTTCAACTCAGCCACAAAACCATATCGCTTATCGCTAAAACTAATATTGGACGCCTCAGCGAGAGCGTCCAATATTTGAAAGCCAATATTATGGCGAGTATTTTTGTATTCTGGTCCTATATTACCGAGACCGGCAATTAAGTACTTCACACAAATTGATTTTAAGATTTATTCTTCACCGCCTTCAGCAGCAACTTCTTCTCCTCCTTCTTCTTCATCATCATCCATGGCAACAGCAGCACCGGCAGCAGATCTTGCAGCCCTTGTGATGGCAACGCTAACTACTACGTTAGATTTTGGATCAAGGAATTCAACATTGTCAACGCTCAGGTTGGCAACTTTAATACTTTGTCCCAAACCTAATTTGGTTACATCGATGTTGATGGTATCAGGCAGGTCGGCAGCCAAAGCTTTTACTTTCAAACGACGCAAGTTGGTATTCAGTTTACCACCGGCTTTGATACCTTTAGCGTGTCCTGAAACTTTGATTGGCACTTCCATTTTAATTGGCTTATCATCACTGATTTTAAGAAAATCAACATGAAGTACTTGCTCATCAACCGGATGCCATTGGATATCCTGCATGATTGCTTTGTATGATTTTCCGCCTAATTCAAGGTCGATCAGGTATACATTTGGAGTATAGATCAACTGACGTAGTTCTGCAAAATCAACTGAAAAATGGATCGGTTCATCTCCACCGTACAATACTGCCGGAGCTTTTTCTTCGGCGCGTAATTTTTTAGCATCTTTTTTGCCAAGGGCAGTACGAATGTCCCCTTTAATTGTAAGTGATTGCATTTTAAATAATTTTTCGTTAATAATCATGGTACTCAGTCCTCCCCGATTTTCTCAGGGCCAACAGCATGCACATTATTAATGCCTCTGCTTATGGAAAAAGCGGTGCAAAAGTATAAATTATTTGTAATATAACGAACTTATTGACTGATTTTTATATACCCTTCTGATGGCCTCGGCAAAAGCGTCGGCAGTAGAGATATAACGGATCTTCGAACTTTCAGCACGCGACTTAATCGAATCAGTAAAATAAACCTCTTCCAGTTCTGATTTTTCGATGCGTTCAACTGCGGGTCCCGACAGCACTCCATGCGCAGCAAAAGCGCGTACACTGCGTGCTCCTTCTTTCTTCATCAGATTGGCTGCCTTGGTTATTGTACCGGCAGTGTCTATCATGTCATCAACAATAATCACATCTTTGCCTTTTACATCACCAATCACGGTCATGTTTCCAACTTCATTCGGACGAGCGCGGGTTTTGTGACAGATAACGATACCGGTTTCCAGCATTTTTGCATAGGTATTGGCACGCTTGGTTCCACCAACGTCAGGCGAAGCAATCACCACGTCTTTCAATCCCATTTTTTCGATAAACGGAACAAACAAAGTTGATGCATACAAATGATCTACAGGAACGTTGAAAAAGCCCTGAATCTGGTCGGCATGCAGGTCCATGGTTATCAGGCGGTCAATTCCGGCAGTCGATAACAGATCGGCAACCAGTTTGGCTCCGATCGAGACACGCGGTTTGTCTTTGCGGTCCTGACGGGCATAGCCAAAGTAAGGGATTACTGCAATAACTTTGTAGGCGCTCGCACGTTTGGCAGCATCAATCATTAACAGCAATTCCAAAAGGTTATCAGCCGGTGGTGGTGTCGACTGCACAATAAAAACATGCGAACCACGGATGGTTTCCTCGTAGCAAGGTTCAAACTCGCCATCGGCAAAAACCGGGCACGACGAATGTCCAAGATCGACATCCAGACTGTCGCAAATTTTTTCTGTTAAATACCTTGAATTTCTTCCTGTAAAAATTTTAAGCGGGTGAGTCTTCATTCGAATTTTCGTTAATCTGTACGATGTAGTTTTATGCTGCAAAGTTAAAACTTTGAATGATATCGTCTCTAAATTATCTTATAGAACGATTAAAAACAAACGTCCTATTGATTTTTATTTAGGTCGTCGATAAATGCAAGTATCTCATCCTTACCGGCTCCGGTTTCTGCCGACGAAATAAAATATCCGGGCATGGTTTCCCAGGTCTCGAACATTTTCTTTTCGTAAGCTTTCAGATTTTCTTCCAGCTCGACCGGCCGAAGCTTGTCGGTTTTTGTGAAAATGATACTAAAAGGGATTTCGCTGACACCCAACCATTCCATAAACTCCAGGTCGACTTGCTGCGCCGGATGTCTCGAATCGATGAGCACAAAAAGGCAATACAGGTTTTCGCGTTTCAGGATATAATTTTGCAGCATTTTCTCCCATTTCATGCGCTCAGCCTTGGGCACTTTGGCGTAACCGTAACCCGGTAAATCTACCAGGTACCATTCTTTGTTTATCAGAAAATGGTTCAGCAGACGTGTCTTTCCGGGTTTGCCCGATGTTTTAGCCAGCGACTTTTTATTGGTGAGCATATTTATCAACGATGATTTGCCCACGTTAGAGCGGCCAATAAAAGCATACTCCGGCTTGTTGGGGGCCGGGCACTTTTCTACTTCAGTATTGCTCATTAAAAACTGAGCTTCTTTTATCTCCATCAAAAATTGATTTGGTATGAATTCTGAAGTTAAGAAATTCTCAGCTACTTAATATAAACTTCCAGGATTTTTACCCTTTCGCTGCGTGGTTTTAATTGCACCGATTCCAGTGTGGCAGGTATCAGAATTGTGTCGCCCATTTCTGCAGTTTCGGTTCCGCCTTCGGTTTTAATATCGAAACTTCCTTCCAGGGTCATATATATTACAAACGAATCAACGGCATTGTAATCCTTATCCAACTCTTTATCAAATTCAATAATGTTGGTGGTGAAATAAGGACAGCTCACCAGTTCTTTTGTAACGTTGATTTCGGTTTTATAGCTGGTTTTGTATTCACTCGAATACGAAAAATCGATGGCATCGAGTGCCAGATCGGTGTGCAATTCGCGCTCGTTTCCCTTGTCATCTTTTCGGTTGTAATCGAAAATGCGATAGGTAACATCCGATGTTTGCTGAATTTCAGCTACCAGCGATCCTTTGCCGATGGCATGAACACGCCCCGCCGGGATAAAGAACACATCACCAACATTTGCCTCATCGTAATGCAACAGATCCGTCAGTTTACCGGCATTCAAATATTCAAGGTATTTTTCGCGGTTTACTTCCTGGTTAAATCCAGAGTTGATCAGAGCTCCTTCTTCGGCACCAGCCACATACCACATTTCGGTTTTACCATAGGCATTGTGGCGCTCTTTCGAGAGTTTATCATTCGGATGAACCTGAATTGAAAGATCGTCCTGTGCATCGATGAATTTTATCAGCAAAGGAAATTCGTTACCAAACTTTTCATAGACCTTCTCGCCTACCAGGTCGCCCATATAAATTTCAATCAGATCGTTCAGATCGTTTCCTTCGAGAAAACCATTGCTTACAACTGAAATATTGCCTTCAACACCCGATAGTTCCCAGCTTTCGCCGCAATTGGGCAGATCGCCGTAGTCTTTGTTTAAAATGGTGCGCATACGGTTGCCGCCCCAGATTTTTTCGTGAAATATCGGTCTGAATTTTATAGGATATAATCCGCTCATGATAAATTGCATTTTTAAATGTGACGACTTTTCAAACAGCCAATCAGCAAAAGAGTTTAATTAAAATTGAAAATCAACAGCAGCACGGTCTGCAACAATTTCACCGGCAAATTCAACCACTTTCATATGTTCGGGATGAACACGGTATGCATCGAGGTCCTCGATACTGTCGAAATGGGTAATTAAGGCCAGATCGAAACTTTTAGCGTTCAGTTCGTAATTTTCACCTACCTGGCAGTATTTCAACTCCTCGATTTTGTCTTTTAATCCCAGCAACATGTTTTTGAATTGTTCAAGAACTTGCTTTTTCTCGGCGTCGGGATATGTCTTCAACTTAAAAAGAACCACATGGTTGATCATTGCTGTCTATTTTTTGTAAATTGTGCTTTTAATGCTACGAAATTAGTGTTTTCTTAGCATTCCATTTGGCTAATTTGCCCACGGAAAAGAAAGATAACAATTAATTACAAGAACATGCTGATTATTGGCATAGCAGGAGGAACGGGTTCGGGAAAGACCACCGTGGTAAACAAAATTTGTGAGCAGTTTTCGACTGAAGAAGTAGCAGTTCTCTCGCACGACTCCTATTACTACGATAACAGCCACCTCACGCTGGAAGAACGCCGTAAAAAAAACTTCGACCATCCTGAATCAATCGAGTTCGACCTGATGATTGAGCACGTAAAACAATTGCAGCGAGGCGAAGCAATTGAAGAACCGGTTTATTCCTTTATCTCCTGTACACGATCGGCTGAAACAAAACGGGTAGAACCACGCCATGTGCTGATTATTGAAGGTATTTTATGCCTCACCAGCAAAGCCTTGCGCGACCTGATGGACATAAAAGTTTATGTTGATTGCGATTCCGACATCCGGCTTTCGCGTGTTATTCAACGTGATATCCAGGAACGTGGCCGCGATGTTTCCCAAGTGCTTGCCCGTTACGAACAAACAGTTCGCCCAAGTCACCTGCAATTTATTGAACCCACTAAACGCTACGCCGATATCATTGTTCCGCAGGGCGGGAAAAACAAAATTGCTATTCAAATTCTCACCAACCACATTCTTCAAACCTTAATTACCCGGTAATGTTACATAATTTGAACATCGAAGAGATTTTATTCCTTGACATTGAAACTGTTCCTTTGGCGCCTGAATACACCGAACTCACTGAAAAGTGGCAACAATTGTGGGCCCACAAAATGCAGTTCCAGATCAACAACGGTGAACCTGCCGAAGAGCTTTACGACCGGGCAGGTATTTATGCCGAATTTGGCCGTATTATCTGTATTTCGGCCGGTTACGTTACCCAGAAAAAAGGAGAATTGTGGTTCCGTGTAAAATCGTTTTACGATGAAGATGAGAAAATGCTGATCCAGAATTTTTTTAATGCTCTCAGCCGTTTTGCAAAATCAGGAAAACGCAGGCTGTGTGCGCATAACGGACAGGAATTCGATTTCCCGTATATATCGCGCCGGGCACTCGTAAACAACCTGCGCCTGCCTAAAGTACTCGATATGGCCGGGGCAAAACCATGGGAAGTAAAGGATGTTTTAATCGATACCCTGCAGTTATGGAAATTTGGCGATTACAAGCATTATACGTCGCTTTCCTTACTTTGCGAACTCTTCAATATTCCAACGCCGAAAGACGATATCGACGGCAGCCAGGTTGCCAAAGTTTACTGGGAAGAAAATGACATTGACCGGATAATCAAATATTGCGAAAAAGATACGCTTGCAGTTGCCAACCTGCTTTTAAAATACAAAGGCGATAAAGTTATTCCGTTCGAAAATCTGGAAAGTGTGTAGTTGACGATATGGATTATTTTAGATCGCTCAGCTTAAGATCCTTCATTACATCGTTCAGGAAATTCCCCAAACGATAGCCGGCAACATTGATTTGCTGCATCACCAGAGGTTCGAACTGGTGAAAATAATCGTAACCGTAATTTCTGTCGCCCAGATTATCATAGATGAGTTTGGTGTATTCGTGCGTCTCATCAATCCAGCCGACAACAGAAATAGCCGTTTTATCAATCTGGCTGCTGACTACTGCCGATTCGGCAAAACGTGCCAACTCCAGATAGCTAAGAAAAGTAGATTCGATAATATTGGTATCCCAAACGCGATGCAGGTTGGTTTCCTTGCCAAACCATTTTACATCAACCTTATTACCGCCAAGGTCGTCAGCCAAACCAACATGCATGGGTTGGTGGGCATCGGCAACCAGATGGATAATAAATTTTAATGCGACAGCTTTTTCTTCTTTGGTCGCGTTTTTAGCCTTCAACGTGCTGATCATGTCGTTCATAACCGTCACCAAATCGCCCTGTTCGTTTTTGTCCGACGTTTCATAGGTTTTCTCAAAAGGCATGTTTACGTAATGCGGCACACGCGATAAGGGATTATCTCGTTCTGAACGTACATCGTCGGCATAAGTGCCGTAGAGCGGCAGGTAACTGTCACCAAGCAGTGCTTCTATTTTCTTTTTAGTTGATTTGTCAAGTTGCTGATTGGCAATTTCGGCAATGGCTCTGTGTCCGTTGGCCCCCCACCCCAAGGCTTCTAAGTTGAGCGAAAGCGTTAGAACTAAAGCTAAAAACAATGCCTGTATTTTGTGTAACTTCTTCATTCGGTTTTAATTTTTACCACAACTTAACACATAAAATCGTCTAATGTTTCATCATTCGGTCGATATCGCGCTTGGCATCCTTGGTTTTTAATGATTCCCGTTTGTCGTAGGTCTTTTTACCACGCGCCAGTGCAATTTCCAGTTTTGCCAATCCCTTGTCGTTCACAAAGAGTTTAACAGGAACAATGGTGAATCCCGATTCCTTGGTTTTCTTTTCCAGCTTTTGAATTTCCTTCCTGTTCAGCAATAATTTCCGGTCGCGTTTGGCTATGTGGTTGTTTATGTTCCCCATTTCGTACTCAGCAATGTGCAGGTTGATTACATACAATTCACCGCGTATAACCTGACAATACGAATCGGTTAGGTTCACCTTCCCGCTCCTGATGGATTTTATTTCGGTACCAACCAGCATCATACCCGCAACAAAACGTTCTACCAATTCATATTCGAACGTCGCCTTACGGTTTTTAATACTGATATTTTGCTGATTATTGTGTGCCATATTTTTTAGAATTGAGTACTAAGATACGAGTGTTGAGATTTGAGTACAGCGTACAATCTTTGCTCAATTTTGAGATACTCTTTTAATATTTAATCAATTTTACAAATCCTTGCTTTTTCTCATTACTCACTACTATTTACTCTTATCTGATTTAATAATATGCATTTAGCAATTTTGATAGCAGAACACTTAAAAAGCTGAACACAAAAAAGTTAGCTACTATCGTAATTAAAATGTAACTGTTCTCTTTATTTTCCGGGAAAGTGAGTAGTTCTTTCACCCCGATCCAGAAGATGTAAAAACTGTACACGCCAAGAATATCCAGCACGTACAGAAACGGGAAAAGACCGGTAACAACCGAAACCAGCAACAAGGGAGTCATAGAATATACCACCAGTTTACGAGCAATATCAATTTGCTTTTCGGCTCCGAACGACTTCATCAGTTCAGTGGTTAAAAACACACTGATGAAATACTGAGAAATAAAAAGCAGGATTTCGCGCAAAGCTTTCAATAGCGGATATTCGATGAAGAAATCCGTGCGTTTAAAAAACTCTCCAACGAAAACTGCCACCGCCACAACCAGCAAAATCGGCAGCATGTACAACAGCCACAACGTTTTACTGTTTTCTGAATTTTCTTTAATTGCTTTCCAGAAATCAGTTGGAGTAAAGATCAGTTCTTTTACTTGTGTAATTATGTTCGAAAATGAAAATTCCATTCCCTTAAAATTTGCGGCTAAATTACACTTTAAATCAAATTTAGGAAAATTTTCATCTTGCGCAGTAAACAAAACGAAAGATACATCAGGTTCCGAAAAGCGAAGATTATGCAGTCAACCTTGTTTTATTGTGCTTTCTTTTCAGCCTCGCGTTTCCGCTCCTGAAGAATATTCTGCAAAGCAAACATTTCGTCGCGCAGTCGGGCAGCTTCAATAAAATCGAGCTCTTTTGCGGATGCTTTCATTTGTTTTTCGGTTTTGTCGATCGCTTTCTGCAAGCCGTCGATGCTCATGTACTGCACCACCGGATCGGCAGCAATATCGGGCTGTCCCAGTCCGCCTTCGTACTGTGGTTGTTTATCGCTGCGGTATTCGTAACCGATAATTTCGCGTGTTGGTTTTATAATCGCGGTTGGCGTAATGTTGTTTGCCTCATTGTATTTCAATTGTTTTTCGCGGCGGTAATTTGTCGAGTCAATGGTCCTCCGCATCGAATCGGTAATCTTATCGGCGTACATGATCACCATTCCGTTAAGGTTACGCGCAGCACGTCCTGCTGTTTGTGTTAAAGATCTTTCTGAACGAAGGAAACCTTCTTTATCGGCATCAAGTATGGCAACCAGCGAAACTTCAGGCAAATCCAGTCCCTCGCGAAGCAAGTTGATCCCCACCAAAACATCAAACTCGCCTTTTCGCAACTGCTCCATAATTTCAATACGCTCCATGGTATCGACATCCGAGTGAATGTAGCGCGTTTTAACGCCCATGTTCACGAGGTATTTCGACAGTTCCTCGGCCATTCGTTTGGTTAAGGTAGTCACAAGAACGCGCTCATTTTTTTCAATTCTGAGGTTGATCTCGTGCATCAGGTCATCAATCTGGTTGGTACTTGGTCGAACATCGATGATCGGATCGAGCAAACCCGTCGGGCGAATGATCTGTTCAACCACTATCCCTTCGCATTTGGCCAGTTCGTAATCGGCCGGAGTTGCGCTGACATAGATCGTTTGGTTCACCAGGTTTTCAAACTCCTCGAATCGCAACGGTCGGTTGTCAATTGCAGCAGGTAATCGAAATCCATATTCCACCAGGTTGACTTTTCGTGAATTATCACCACCATACATGGCTCGAATCTGCGGAATGGTCACGTGGCTTTCATCAATTACGGTCAGAAAATCATCGGGAAAATAATCGAGTAAACAGAACGGACGGGTACCTGCTGCCCGGCCATCGAAATAACGCGAGTAATTCTCAATTCCGGGGCAATAACCCAATTCACGCATCATTTCCATATCGTATTCGGTGCGTTCGAGAATGCGTTTTGCTTCGAGTGGCTTGCCAATTTCTTTAAAAAATTCTACTTGTTTTACCAAGTCATCCTGAATGTGGTGAATGGCCGACTTCATTCGGTCTTTAGTGGTCACAAATATATTGGCCGGATAAATCTTCACCTGATCCATGCTTTCGATGGTCAATCCATCTACCGGATCGAAACTGTTGATTTCCTCGATCTCATCGCCCCAAAAAGTAATTCGGTATGCCACATCGGCATAAGCCGGAAATATGTCCACTGTATCACCCTTAACCCGAAAATTACCACGTTGAAAATCCACTTCACTTCGGGAGTACAAAGCTTCCACCAATTGATGCAGCATAACATTTCGTGAAATCTTCTCGCCAACAACAATGCTGGTAACGTTGGCATGAAAATCTTCGGGATTACCAATTCCGTATAAACACGACACCGATGAAACCACGAGCACATCGCGCCTTCCGGAAAGCAAGGAAGATGTTGCACTCAAGCGCAGTTTTTCGATATCCTGGTTAATGGAAAGGTCTTTTTCGATATAAGTATCGGTTGTTGGCAAATAAGCTTCAGGCTGGTAATAATCGTAGTACGAAACAAAATATTCCACTGCATTATTCGGGAAAAATTGTTTCATTTCGCTGTACAACTGCGCTGCCAGAGTTTTGTTGTGGCTTAGCAACAAAGTTGGTCGCTGAACTTCTTTAATAACATTGGCCACGGTAAAAGTTTTTCCCGATCCTGTTACACCTAACAAGGTCTGAAACCGCTCTCCGTTCACGATTCCTTCAACCAGTTGCTTAATGGCTTCCGGCTGATCGCCAGTGGGTTTATAATCAGATACTACCTTAAAATCCATACACGAATATAGACAAACTTAAAAGTAAATTAAACCGCTATCAAAATTTATCTTTGACATTTTTCCTATTTTTAGCGAACCATTAAATCACTTTAACGTTTTCAAAACGTGGACAACATTAACCAAATTTCTAAAATGAAAAGATTCTGTACCCTCGCCTTTATGGCTGTTTTGCTCATGTACGGCCTTCATGTTTCGGCTCAGGACGATCAATTTCCAACCAGCTACAAAACAACAGATTTCAGTGGATTTTACCTGGGTGGCAATGCGTCGACCAATGGCTGGGGCTTTAATGCCAAATATGTGTTTAATAACTGGTTCGCCCTAAAAACCGGTTTCGAAACAATGAATTTTACGCACAACTTCGATTTTGATGAAAACGGAATTGACTACAATGCTTATTTCGATTACCAAAGTGGCGGCGTTTTATTCCTGGGCGATTTTAGTTACACCAAAAACCTCTACATCTCTACCGGAATTATTGCTAATTCGTTTAAGCCTGCTGTTGACGGACGGGCCGTTGGAGATTACCAGTTAGGCGATATTACTATTCCTGCTGAAGATATCGGTACATTCAGCATGAATATGAAACCGGGACTAAAAGTTTCGCCCTACGTTGGAGCCGGTTATCAGGCTTTTATGGGACGGGCCAAACGTCTGACCTTCAATTTTGAAATGGGCATTTATTACATGGGAGCTCCTGTATTGACAATTGAATCCGACGGATTATTGTCGCCAACTTCCGATCCTGCATTTGGACAGGCAGAATACCTTTCCGACCAGTTCAGCGCGTACAAAATCTACCCTGTAATAAAGCTTAACCTCGCTTACCGGATATTTTAACCTTTAAAATCACAGATCATGAAAAGTAACTTACTAAAATACAAAAACACACTTCTTAGTTTTATTCTGCTATTACTGTTTTCGGGTTGTGGCGACATGTTCGACAATCCGTTAAAGGATAAAGAAACAGGAGAAGATATAAATCTGCTGATCGTAGATCTTAACATTTTTACCACCCCGATGACCTACAAGGTTATCGATGTTGCAAGCAACGAACAAATAACCGAAGAAGCCCGTGTTTGGTTTACCGGAACCAATGCCGGCGACATTGTAACTTTTGCAGGCGAAAAAGAATCCGAATTTCTGACATCGCAGGGACAACTGGAACTGACCGTTGATCCGTATGTGCCATTTTCGGAAAGCTCGCCACTTGATTTTACAGTGCATGTTGAAGTGGACGGTTATCAAACCTTCACGCAAAATATTCAGGTAAACATTGAAGGAACAAAAACCTATGAATTGTACCTGTCGCCAGTTTCAGGTGGCGATGAAGAAACTTTAAACGGAGAAGACAGTGGCGATTCATTCATTTTCTCGGTTTTTGGTGTTACCAAATCGGCGAGTGTTGGGAAAGATTATAAAGTGAATTACAAAATCTTAAAAGAAGACCTGATCAACTTTAAAGATGCCAGCGGGCAGACTTTATTCGGTAGTGTAGAAGAATTGGAAGCAGCTGCCAAAGCCAGTCCTACGGGATTCATACAACTTACTTTTGATATAAAAACCGGATTTCCGGCAGCCACCGACAAGGTGTTGGAGAATGGTTCGGAAAAAGTGGCCCTGTTTCAACGACTCGAAATTGGCGATCTGGTTAGACTAACCGTCGGCGGACGCACCGTTAAAGATTTAAACGGCGGAAAAATTTCCCAAAGTTGTACCTACACCGGAACAACAGCACCCGATCTTTTTGGCTTTGCAAGCACAATTGGTGATGCCTGGAGTATTTCTGCAGTTACGGTGGAGCATTACAACCTGAATCTATCCTACATCCTGGCCAGTGCCTCGATCGACGACATTTGCGGGATCGGGGGTACACTTAATTTTTCTTCGAATTCAAAAACCAGTTTTTCAATTGATGCCGACATTTATAACTCGGCTGGTCAACTCATAAAGACAACTAATTTTAAAGGAACGTTCCCCCAAAGCATTACTTTGGAAAATGTTCCGAACACAGCGGCAACTATCGTTTTCCGAGACAATAATCCGGCGTTTAAGGCAATTGCTTCGCTTGAAGTTGATAACCTGTGCAGCGGAAGCTACAATGTTGATGTTGAAGCGGAAGACGGTTATGTGGAGTACCTGATTGTGTTGAAAGCATTTTGCTCGGGTGAACCGACCATTGCACTGGCACCGACTTACAGTGCAGAAATAAGGATTAAAGACAGTGGCGATCCCTGGCAGGGAATTTATATGAAAGGTGGCGTTGTAGACATTCTGGCCAAAGCCAACGAAGATTACGAGATTCGCTTTTTATGGCAAGAAAACTGGGAACACGATGAATTTAGTACCGACTTTGATGCGAACGGCAATTACCTGAATTCGTCTACTTCGAATATCACTTCGGAAACCATGGACGACGGAAGAATCAAAATCCTTATCGAACACCTTTTTGAACAGGATGTTTGCGACGATTTGAACTGGTAATTTTATTGAAGTACTGAAGACGTCCGAAAGGATTACTTCACTTCCTCTGATTCTCCGGAAATTCTGTATCATTGAAAGTACAGGATTTCCGGATAATTATTGATAGGCGCCTCTTTTGTCACCGCACTAAAATACGGCGCAAAAAACAACCATCCCGAAATTCCGTTCTTTACAACAATTAAAATTAGCGACTAGACCCGAACAGTATCGTCGAAATAATCAGTAACCAAAGTAGCCATCATTCCGGCTGCTTTCGCAGCCTGCATACCCGGCTGACCGTCTTCGAAAACCTGGCAATGCTCAGGCGCAACGCCCATTAGTTCGGCACAGCGAAGAAAAGTATCCGGGTGTGGTTTATGCTTCTCCACATCTTCGGCTGAAACAAGAATATCAAAATATTTATCGAGTCCTATTATTTGCAGGGTTTTCCAGGCCAAACGGTGATAGCCTCCCGTTCCAACCGACATCGGGAGTTTACCGTGATACTTTTTCACCAGTTCCACAACCGGCTCGATGGGCTTCATCTGGTGCATGATTTTTTCGTACTCGGCTTCTTTGGCATTCCCAACCTCTTCAGGAACAAGCGAAGTACCAAACATTTCATTTATTCTTTCGATGGTACCAAACGCAGGAACACCCGCAAGCGACATAAAAGTTTCATAGGTGTAATCAATTCCGTATTGGCTCAAAATGTGTTGGTAAGCCAAAAAATGCACCTGCATTGTATCGGCCAGGGTACCGTCGAGGTCAAAAATAAGTGCCCTGGCTCTGCTATCTATATCCAATTCTTTCTTCATGCTTCATTGTTTCTGGTGCCGAAATTAATCTTTTCCTACCGCGAATTGGAATAAGCTTTTTAATTTCACAAAAATTTTAACCTTTGTTCTAACTAAATTAAAATTCAATGAACCAGGTATTTTTATACACCTTCCCGCAATGGATCGTATTTGCAGCGTTGTTTGTAATAGTTTACGGATGGGTAGAGCAAAAAAAAGTGTTCCGGCTGACAGGTGAAGCCATGTTCATTCTGTTGGGCATTTTTGCGTTAATTGTCCTGTTGGGCGATTTCCTCGCAGCTGGCAATTTTTTAACTCCTGAGGAAGTTGTCGCCGAAGAATTGAACGACGAAATTCTGAATGAAGTGCCGATTGAAGCTAAGTTGTTTCCTGCATATTTGGGATTCCTGATTGCCGGGATTATGGCCATTCCTACATTCCTACTCGAATGGAAAAACCATAAACGAGCCAGTACGCTTGTTGTAATAACAAGTGTGGTAGCCTTATTAGGTTTCTTTATAATTGTTGGAGCCCTTCGCATGGTTTAAACTTATTTATTTCAGGTTGAAATGAAAATTAGCAAACTGCATTTACTCGTTTTGATTATGTTTCTCACCGCTTGTAACGTGCAAAACAATAAGCGAACAGATAAAGCCAAACAGGAAATTATTGAAGCTGAAAGAGCTTTTAACAACATGGCCGAAAATGAAGGAATTGCTGCAGCGTTTTTACATTTTGCAGCCGACAGTGCGGTTCTGATGCGCAACAATAAACTAATAGTTGGCAAAGTGGCCATTGAAAAAAGTTTTGGGAATAGCTTGGCAAAACAGGAAGGCGTAAGTTTAACCTGGGAACCTGACTTTGTTGATGTTGCAAAATCGGGAGATTTGGGCTATACCTACGGAAAATATATCTATTCAGTAACAGATTCATCCGGCGTAACCAGCCGCGACACGGGTATTTTTCACACCGTTTGGAAACTCCAGGAAAATGGCGAATGGAAATTTGTTTGGGATTAAATAGCAGGTAATAGCAAGTCGTTCATCATTCCAAACCCAAATATAAATCCAGGTAAGATGAAGTTTTTGCCGAAACGATTGAGTTTCAAAAGCTACAATTTTCCTTGTCAATAATCTCTGCTCAATCAGAATGTTAGCATATTATCAAAAATAAAAGCAAGTTGCGAACACTACCCGCCAATATAATATTCAATTTTCTATCTTGCGTAAAAATTGAGGTACTTAACAAAACAGACTAAAAGATTAATTCATTATGAATCCACAGGCAGCTGAACTAAACAGCGTAATCCAGGAAAAAAGCAGTATTGTTTTTGAAATGCTTTCCGAAAGGGGCAAAAGCATATTTTTCCCGAAAAAGGGAATTTTAGGTCAAACCGCCGAAGCTAAAGGAACAAAGATTAACGCCACAATTGGAGCCGCCGTTGAAGACGATGGCACACCGATGCGTTTGGAAGCCATTGCATCAAAGATCAACCTCGATCCGTCGCTGGTTTTTCCCTATGCACCAAGCTTTGGCCGCCCTGATATTCGCGCCAAGTGGAAAAGCATGATTTACGATAAAAACCCGTCCTTAAGCGGAGTGGAACTTAGCTTACCGGTTGTTACCAACGCGTTGACGCATGGTATTAGCATGGCGGGCTATATGTTTCTGGATCCTGAGGATGAAGTGATTGTTCCCGACCTTTTCTGGGGAAATTACAACCTGACACTGACCAATGCTTATGGTTCGGCAATCACCAAATTCAACCTGTTTAAAGATGGTGGATTCGATTTGGAAGCTTTTGAAGCCAAATTGAATGAAGGTGGAATTGGCAAAAAAGTCGTGATCCTCAATTTTCCGAATAATCCATCGGGTTATACGCCAACCGATGCTGAACAGGATGCTATTGTTGAAATTATAAACGCTTCTGCTGACAAAGGAAATAAAATTGTTGCCATTATCGACGACGCCTATTTTGGACTGGTTTACGAAGAAGGAATTGCCAAAGAAAGTATCTTCTCGCCATTGAGCCAGTTGCACGAAAATGTTCTGGCAGTTAAGGTTGACGGCGCTACCAAGGAAGATTATGTTTGGGGTTTCCGTGTTGGATTTATCACCTATGGAATAAAAGGCGGTGATGCGGCATTATACAGTGCACTTGAATCAAAAACCGCCGGTGCTATCCGTGGAAACATTTCGAATGCAGCCAATATTTCGCAATCGTTGTTGCTGGCAGCTTTCGAAAGCCAGGAATATGCCGATCAGAAAGCAGCCAAGTACAACATCATGCAAAAACGCTACGATGCCGTTAAAGCTGCCTTACTGGAAGAAAAATACCTGGAATACTTTGAGGCTTTGCCATACAACTCGGGCTATTTTATGTGTGTGAAGCTGACTGAAGGATTAAATGGCGACGAAATTCGTCAGCTATTGATAGAGAAATACAGCATTGGCCTGATCAGTTTGGGTAATGTGCTTCGTATTGCTTTCTCAGCTGTTGCCGCTTCCGATGTAAAAGAAATGTTCGAAGGTATTTACAATGCATGTAAAGACTGTAAAGAATAGTCAAAGCGTTCAATCGCAGTTGACAGTGAAAGAGCCGTTTCATAACGAAACGGCTCTTTTTTATTTCTAACTTAAAAGTTCGTCGAGTTGTGCAGCAGTGATCATTTTCACGCCCAGCTTTTCCCATTTATCAAATGGCAAAGGAATATTCGGCAGTTCCTTTATTGCATCTTCAACTACAAAAACTTTATCTACTCGTCTGGCCAATCCAATTACCGCATCGTTGACACAAACATTCGTTGTAACTCCGTAAACCACTACTGTTTCAGGAGCAATTAATTCAACAATTTTATCCGTGTAAGGATTTCCGGCAAAAACATCAAATGCATCTTTTCTGATCACAACATTTCTGTGTGTCTTTACTTCATCTAACGAGAAATATTCTTTGTTCCAGTCGAATACAAGCGGATCTTCCGGTTTGGTTTCAGCAACATATTCTGCACCTTCTGTATCTGCCATGCAATGTTCAGGAAAAGTGAGAATAAAGTCAGGCTCTGCAGAAAGCTCTGCCGAATTGGGATAGTGAAAATCTGCAGTATTTACTACCTGAATATTATTATGAGCCGCGAATTCAGTAAGCTGTTTCAATGCCGGTTTAATTTGTTCTGCTCCCGGGGCATATAATTTCCCGCTGGGTTCCATAAAATCAACCTGCGTATCAACATTCCAGAATAACAATCCTCGTTTCATTTCAAACCTGTTTTAATTTCTCTAAAGTTATTGGCTTTTAAACTTTCAACCAAAAAGCCTGTGCAACAAAATTTTAGTTAACCACAGACAAATGCAAATAAAAAAAACCACCTGCAAACTGCTAAAAAAGTTTACAGGTGGTTTTACCTTCTATCGCGTGAGTTGTGTTACTTGATCACAAACTCAAACTCTTCGTCGGTGGGCGGCGTACACATGTCGTCGTTACAGCTCATCCACTGAATGTACCCTGCAACTTTTGCCGGCTTTTCTGTCACCCAGATTTTATGAGAAATAGTAGCGGTTTCTTTGAAATAGGTTACTTCCATATCGAAGATCTTGTCGTGCATCTTTTTTGAAGGAGTAACTTCAACCGGTTTTCCAACCTTTTTACAATTTTCCGTGGTTTCGAAATTGAACGAAGTTTTTATCGGGCCACCATCGGCCATGTTCACACCATACAATTTAAAACCCGGATCGATCTTAGCCTTTGCCACAATCTCGTATTGATTGCCACCTGGCAACTCTTTAATTTCGATGTCCCATTTTACGGGAACGATCATTTGTGCCTGAGCCATTACCGCCAGAAAAGCGATTACTGCTGTAAATAATACCTTTTTCATGTATATAGTTCTTAATTTGTTGTTACTTGTTTCTGTTCATTTCCAATCCGGTTTTCAACCAGGAAATAAATTCCTCAGGATCAGAATTATATCCATACCCTTCAACCAATTCTGTTTCATTTTGGTCGAGGATAACGTAATAGGGTTGTGTGTTTCTGTGAAACCGCGATATCTGAAAATCCGTCCATTTATTTCCCACTGTGCGTACCTTCTTACCTGTTGTTTCCGAAATGTATTGTTCGCTTTCCGGTAGTTTTTCTCTCAGGTCGACAAATAACGATACCACTACGTAGTCCTCAAGAAACATCTTCTTAACTTCCGGGTCTACCCAAACATTGTCCTCCATTTTCCGGCAGTTTGTACAACCTTTTCCTGTAAAATCGATTAACAAGGGTTTACCCGTTTTAATCGATTCCGACAAAGCTTTGTCGTAATCTTCATACAACGGAATTCCGTGCGGACCAATATGTTTACCCGGATCAACGTTCACCGAAGAAGTGGCTACGCCCTGAACCTGTGATTTACCTACCCCCTGCGGTGATTCGGCATAATCGACAGGAGGAGGGAATCCGCTGATCATTTTCACAGGTGCTCCCCATAAGCCCGGAATCATATAAATAACAAAGGCAAATACCATGGTTCCCAACACGAACCTTGAAACAGGTAAATGGGTCATTGGCGAATCGTGTGGTAATTTTATTTTTCCCCATAAATAAAGTGCCAATCCCATGAAGATTGCGATCCAAATAGCCAAATATTCTTCGCGTTCCAAAATTCTCAAATCGAGTACCATATCAGCTATCGACAGAAATTTAAATGCAAAAGCAAATTCAAGGAAACCGAGAACTACTTTAACAGAATTCAACCAACCACCCGATTTTGGCAGTGAATTCAACCAACCCGGGAAGGCTGCGAACAAGGCGAAAGGAATGGCCAGTGCCGATGAAAATCCTAACATTCCTACAACCGGTGCCATACCACCGCTTCGTGCCGCTTCAACAATCAAAGCTCCAACGATCGGTCCCGTGCATGAGAACGAAACCAAAGCCAAAGCAAAAGCCATAAAGAAAATACCTATTAATCCACCTTTGTCTGCTTTACGATCAACAGCATTCACCCAGCTGCTTGGCAATACAATTTCAAATGCCCCCATAAATGAAAAGGCAAAAACGAATAACAGTAAGGCGAAGAATATGTTAAACCATGGATTTGTGGAGAGATTATTTAAACTTTCGGCACCAAATACGGCTGTTACAACCGTACCCAATATCACATAAATAATGATGATTGAAAGCCCGTACCAGATTCCGTTTCTAATACCGCCTGCCTGCGTTTTACTTTGTTTTGTAAAGAAGCTTACCGTCATCGGTATCATCGGGAAAACACATGGAGTAAGCAAAGCTGCCAATCCACCCAAAAATGCTATAAAGAATATACTCCAGTAATTGCGTTTTTGGCCACCTGCATCATCCGAATCTGTATCAGCCTGAACCGTAGTTGCTGCTGCAGCGTTACCGCCGTCCAATTTAAAGTTGAACTCCTGATCCATTGGCGGAGTGCAGGTTTCGTCGTTACAACTCATAAATTCAACGTAACCATTTACGATGCCGGAAGTTCCTGTGAGTTTCACGCGTTGTTTGAAGGTTACTTCTTTCTCGTAATATTTTACATCGAGCTGAAACGAAGGATCGAACTTGTCGATAGCTTCTTTATCGGCTGATATCTCACCTGATAATTCAGTGTTTTCTAAACCTTCAAAATAAAAAGTAGTTTGAATTGGACCACCTTCAGGAAGTTCGGTGGCATAAAGGTGCCAGCCCTCATCAATTTTGGCTGTCAATAATAAATCGTATTCAGTTTCTGAAACTTTATTTTGCGAAAAACTCCAGGTTACTGGTTCAACTACCTGTGACCTGGCCGCTATGGCCAAAACAAAAAGAAACAGTGCAAGTGTAATTTTTCTCATCTATAGAATATTTTTTTTTTTGGATTCGTATTACAGCGAACAATAATAGGAAATTTAGGCATCGCAGATGAGTAGTAGCCGGATTGAAATAGGGACTAGACCCCCTTTATTGTCCAACAATCTGTCTGAAATAATCGATTGCCTCTTTACGCGTAGTCACATTTAATTGTCTGTAAATGTTGTTGATATGCGTTTTTACGGTACTTACCTCAACAAATAATTCCTGCGCAATCTCTTTATTGGTTTTACCATTGGCCAACATGCCTAAAATTTCCTGCTGTTTCGTGGTTAAACTGTCGTAAAGGGATTTCGGATTAAGGTTGGCCTGGCTAAACTTGAGTTTCCTTTTTGTTACGATCAACCAAACCGTAAACACCAATAATAAAACGATGATAAATGACTCAGCAATAATTAGCTGGTCTTTCCACTTGGGCTGAATTCCAGGCATTTCACAAACGTAATCGCGAAAACCGATCAGTTCTTTCAGCAAGTCATTATAAGCATCGGTGTAGGTATTTATTGGAAACTGGTCTTCCAGTTTTTGTTGAAAGTCAAAGTAAAACTCACTGTTAAGCAAAAAATCAGTGTTCTTATCATCGATATGATACAGTGCATAAAGCCCGACAAGCGCATTCTCCTGGCTGCTTACAAACTGACGAATATAGGCTGTCATATCATTGGTCAGGAAATCCCTTCTCACCTTTGTTAAATCACCCGTCAGCATTTTGCCGCGTCGCACATATTCGCGATCGAAATTCAAAATATCCAGGTTTTCCTTCACTGCACTTCCGGCAAGCCCATCAATCACCAAGGCGTTATTGCTTACACTTGCCTGCAACTCAATGGTTGAATTTCTGTCGAGTAGCAGGTGAATGTAATTTCTGTTCTCAGTGGTATTAAACTCAACAAGCGAAATATCTGCTTTCACCAGATAGAGTCGATAAAACCCAGGATTTTCGGGAACGTCATCGGTTCTTATTTCAAAGCTCCCATCGGCTTGAATAAATGTTTCAGCAAGAATAAAGTCAGGGGAAGCTACAAACAAATCAACCGGAGAATTTAAAGCTGCCAGGAAAACTACCGGTTGCCAACCTTCCTCCAGGCTGATACGTCCTTTGATTTCCATGGCATTTATCTGCCACGAAAGAAAAAGAAACAAAAGCAGGAAAATCTTCCGGTAATTCATCATAATTTATTTGATTGGTTCGAAAATAAGCAAAACAGTACAATTGAACGGTCTTTATCGAAATAATATTTTAAAATCCGGATTAAAGAATTAAACCTGAATTTCAACTTTTATCCACAATCGACTGACTGCATCTATAATTTTCAGCTGATCAGCTATTGATCATTTGATAAAGATAAAATGTAGCCTCCTCATATAAACTTCGGGTGTTTTCTATCAATCTCAGGGGTACTATTGTGCTTTGAACATAGGTAAGCTTCGGATAAAAAAAAGCCGTTCATTACTGAACGGCTCCTTTTCACAAGATTATTTCTTCCATGCTTTCATCGTAGAAGTGATATTCCAAATACGAATATGCACTGTTTCCTTCCACCTTCACCCATTTCAAATACTTTGAGAACCATTTGTTTCTCGGGCTTTTGAGTCCTTTCGTTAGATAGGCAGCCATAAATGGATGAACTTTCAAGGATAATTTCTTTTTATTCAGCTCCTTAAGAGCGTATTTTACTTTGCCGTTAATATCGTCGGCAAATAAGATAGAGGGCACTATTTTACCACTTCCGTTACAGGTCGGGCAGCTTTCTGCCGTTTCAATATTTTCTTCCGGTCTTACACGTTGCCGGGTGATCTGCATTAAACAGAATTTACTGAGTGGTAAAATGTTGTGCTTAGTCCGATCCCTCGCCATCACCTCCTTCATGTAATCATTTACTTTCTGGCGGTTGGCGGCGACATGCATGTCGATGAAATCAATAACTATGATTCCACCCATGTCTCTCAGCCTTAATTGTCTTGCTATTTCATCGCAGGCGGCCAGGTTCACTTCCAGTGCATTCGATTCCTGGTCGTTTCCGGCTCTCGCGCGGTTCCCGCTGTTAACATCTATTACATGAAACGCTTCGGTATGTTCTACGATTAAATAGGCACCATCTTTAAAAGAAACGGTTTTGCCAAACGACGCCTTTATTTGTTTTTCGATGCTATAGTGCTCGAAAATAGGACGGCGTCCTTTGTAGTACTTGACAATTTTTTGCTTGTCAGGTGCAATGCTACCTATGTAATCGGCAATTTCTTCGAACGCCGACTGTTCGTTTACAATAATGCTGTTAAAGTCAGGATGATAAATGTCGCGCAATAGAGCGGTTGTACGGTCCAGTTCACCGATAATTAGTGACGGTACCTGTGCCCTGCTAAGCTTGTGAAATGTTGTTTCCCACTTATCGACCAGGCGTCGCAGCTCTTGATCGAGTTCTGCTACTTTTTTTCCTTCGGCTACAGTTCGGATAATCACCCCGTACTTTCGGGGCTTAATGCTTTGTACCAGTTTTTTTAACCGGTTTTTTTCTTCGTTGGTTCTAATCTTTTGCGATACTGAAATCTTGTCGCTAAATGGCATTAGAACCAGGTTTCGGCCTGCTATTGAAATCTCTGATGTTAGTCGTGGCCCTTTCGTTGAAATGGGCTCTTTGGCAACTTGTACCAGTATTTTCTGGCCTACTTTTAATAGCTCGTTTACTTTACCTTCCTTGTTAATATCAGGTTCTGACTTAATTCTTGCGATGGAAGAAACCTTGTTTTTTCGTGATGAAACTATTCGCAGGAATTTGTTTAATGTGGCAAACTGTGGCCCCATGTCAAGGTAATGTAAAAAAGCGTCTTTGCTGTAACCTACGTCGATAAACGCGGCGTTTAAGCTGGGCATTATTTTTTTTACTTTTCCGAGGTAAATATCCCCGACGGCAAACTTTGCCCCGCTTTTTTCTCTTGTTAATTCTACAAGCTTTTTATTCTCCTGTAAAGCAATAACAATTTCGGATGGAGTTACATCAATTATTAAATCGCTACTCACAACCTAAATTTTAAACTGTAATTTTATTGGTTAATACTACTATTTAAACAGATTAAACCTAAAGCAACATTGCTTTAGGTTTAATCATCATCGCTAAAGAATTCTATCTTAACAGAACTCTATTTTTTCTTTTTGTGCCTGTTTTTACGCAATCTTTTTTTGCGCTTATGAGTGGCCATCTTATGTCTCTTTCTCTTCTTTCCGCTTGGCATAACTCTATTTTTTTACTTGGTTCTTAACTTCCGATACAAATGTTTTAGCTGGCTTGAACGAAGGAATATTGTGAGCTGGAATGATAATCGTTGTATTTTTTGAAATATTTCTTGCAGTTTTTTCTGCTCTCTTTTTCACAACAAAACTACCGAAACCTCTTAAATATACATTTTTTCCATCTACCAATGAATCTTTTACTGTTTCCATAAAAGCTTCAACTGTTTTCTGAACAGTTACTTTTTCAATTCCAGTTTCTTTCGAAATTTCGTTTACAATATCTGCCTTTGTCATCTCTTAAAATATTTATTTTTAATATATTAATCGTTTTTAATCGAGTGTGCAAAAATAAAAATAATTTAAAAACCGAAAAGCTTTTTCAAATAAATTATTTTTGTTTTTCTCAAGATTTTTAGTGGGTTAGAAGAAAATGCAGCATTTATCAGGGGCAATTTACAATTGGTACAGAAAAAACAAACGTGATTTACCGTGGCGTCAAACAAGTGATCCGTATAAAATATGGATTTCCGAAATCATCCTCCAGCAAACCCGAATTGACCAGGGGAGTTCATATTACCTTAAGTTTACCGATACATTTCCGACAATAATTGATCTGGCCAATGCGCCGGAAGATAAGGTGCTAAAACTATGGCAGGGACTTGGTTATTATTCGCGGGCGAGAAACCTGCATCGTGCAGCCAAAGAAATTGCAGAAAAATACGACGGTGTTTTTCCTTCTGAATATAATAATATAAGAATGCTGCCCGGAGTTGGGCCATACACTGCCGCTGCGGTGGCTTCCATTGCATTTCAACGTCCCTATCCGGCGGTCGACGGAAATGTGTACCGGGTACTGTCGCGTTACTTCGGAATTGAAACTCCCATCGATTCAACCATTGGGAAAAAAGAGTTCCTTGAACTGGCGGAAACACTGATTGAAGGAAGCGACCCGGGAATGCACAACCAGGCCTTTATGGAATTCGGCGCACTGCAATGTACTCCTAAAAATCCCGATTGCAGGAATTGCCCCTTGCAACAATCGTGTTATGCTGTAATAAATAAGAAGGTTGAATTCCTCCCGGTGAAGGAAAAGAAAACGAAACAAAGTACACGCTACTTTTATTATTACCTGATAGAACAGGGTGATGCTATCTTTATGGAAAAACGCATCGGGAATGATATTTGGAAAAACTTATACCAGTTACCACTTACTGAAACACAAAATGCCCTTACCGACAAACAAATTATTCAGCAAAAAATACCCGCACTGCCAAGTAATACAACTTTTAATGTAGTTTCGGTTTCGGAAGCAAAAAAACACATTTTAAGCCATCAGATTATTTGGGCAAAATTAATCCGGGTTGAAATTTCGAAAGATGTTACAATTGAAAATCCATTCGTTAAGGTAAATAAAAAAGATATTTCTAAATTTGCTGTACCCAGGTTACTGGAAATCTTTTTAGAAGCTGTTGATTTTAATGATAAACATGACAAATATTAATCAATAATGTTAACCTAAATAATTAAGAATTATGTCAGTAAACAAAGTTATTTTAGTAGGAAACGTAGGGAAAGATCCCGAAGTAAGACATTTGGATTCAGGAGTTGCCGTTGCTAATTTTCCATTGGCTACATCAGAATCGTACACCGCCAAAAACGGCGAAAGAGTGACCACCACCGAGTGGCATAATATTGTATTGTGGCGTGGCCTTGCCGACGTTGCAGAAAAGTATGTTACCAAAGGCCGCCAGTTATACATCGAGGGCAGAATTAGAACACGTTCGTACGACGACAAAGACGGCAACAAAAGATATACGACAGAGATTTACGGAGATGTGATGCAAATGCTTGGCTCAAAAGATTCCGGTCCGACATCGGAACCTGGAGGGGGAAGCATGGAAACACCAAGAACATCGACACCACAAGTGAGTGAACCAGATATCGACACTCCGGAAGGCGACGATGACTTACCGTTCTAACCAAAAATTTGAAATTTGGAAACAGACCCGTTACCCGGAGCCATAGACTTGAGTGGCTGGAACATTGATTTTCATCCCCTGACTATTGGGATAATTTTGGCATTAATTGTTGTTTTACTGCTGCTTTTCACCTCGGCCATGATCAGTGGTTCCGAGGTGGCTTATTTTTCGTTAAGTGCAGCCGAAAAGCAAAAACTGAAAAAGCCGGGCCGCACGAATCAGCGCGTTTTGGAGAATCTTGATAATCCGGAGAAATTGCTGGCAACTATTCTCGTTACCAACAATTTCGTGAATGTCGGAATTATTATTCTGACGGCATTTGTGGCCAACAACCTGGTTTCGTTTGTAAATGCACCGCTCCTTGAGTTTATTTTCCAGGTGGTGCTCATTACTTTTTTCCTTCTGCTGTTTGGCGAGATCATTCCAAAAGTATACGCCTCGCATACTGCTTTGCGTTTTGCAAAACTGATGGCACTGCCACTTCAAACACTCGAGAAATTATTTCGCCCGATCAATTCAATACTTATTTATTCTACCGGATTTGTTAATCGTCGCTTGCAAAAACACCGGAAGAACATTTCGATGAATGAAATTTCGCAGGCGCTCGAATTAACTTCGGAACACGAACTTTCCGATGAAAAAGACATTTTGGAAGGCATCGTAAAATTTGGCAACAAAAACGTTAGCGAGATTATGAAACCTCGCGTAGATGTAGTTGCACTCGATATTAAAACCGAATTCGACGAGGTAATTAATACCATCAATAAATCGGGTTATTCGCGCATACCTGTTTATATCGAAAGTTTCGACAATGTTAGCGGCATTTTATACATTAAAGATATTCTGCCGCATTACCATAAAACCAAGGTCTTTAAGTGGCAAACGCTTATCAGGCCGCCTTTTTATGTACCCGATACGAAAAAGATCAGTTCGCTGCTCGAAGAGTTTCAGAAATCGAAGATCCATCTTGCTGTTGTTGTTGATGAGTATGGCGGAACTTCTGGAATCGTTACACTCGAAGATATCCTGGAAGAAATTGTTGGCGACATCACCGATGAATTTGATGAAGAAGAAAAATACTTTACCAAAATCGACGATAAGAATTTTGTGTTCGATGCCAAGATTTTGCTGGGTGATTTCTACCGTATAACCAATTGCGACGATACCATTTTCGACGAAGTGAAAGGCGACGCCGATACCCTCGCCGGTTTGATCCTTGAACTAAAAGGTGAGATCCCGAAACTGAACGAAGAAATAAAATGTAAACAGTTTTTGTTTACCATTAAACAGGTTGACAACCGAAGAATCAAAGAAATAAAGGTCAAGATTCAATAAACAAGCCCGAAAAGGCGTTTTAGCAAAAACAATCTTTATGCGCTTCCTCTCAGTAATTTTTTTAGTTCTCTTCGTTTTCGGGTGTGGCGAAAAGCACACGCCAAAACCGAGAGGTTTTTTCAGAATCGATTTCCCGAAAAAAAGTTACAGCGAATTGCAGGGCAATTTTCCTTATGAATTTGAAGTTCCGGATTATGCTACTGTAAGTGCAAACCGCACTAATCCGGCTGAGAAAGACTGGATAACAGTGGAGGTTCCTGCAAATAATGCACAAATCCATTTTTCCTATTACGATCTTCAAAACGGTAGTCAACCAGCGCGAGAGCTACTCATCGAATTAATGGAAGAAACGCGGTCACTGGCCTACAAACACTCAATAAAAGCCACTGCCATCGACGAAAAGATTTTTATAAACCGCCCCGAAAAAGTTTATGGCACCATTTACAACATACATGGCAATGCGGCATCGCCCATGCAGTTTTTTCTAACCGACAGTACCAAACATTTTCTGCGCGGGGCATTTTATATCAGTGAAGTTCCTGACATTGACTCGCTTCGTCCGGTCATTAATTTCCTGGAACCGGATGTAATCAGAATGATTGAAACCACCCACTGGAAGTAATGCCATTTTTTAAGCAAATACAAACGGAATATGGCTGGATTGGAACCTGGAAACTGGAGGAGAATCCGAAAGAATTGTTGACACAAATTCAGCTTCCCAATGAAGATGATCTTCGGTTCGCCGCCATGCGTTCAGAAAAACGAAAGGTAGAATTTCTAGCCGCTCGCATGCTTTTAAAAATGGCATTTGGCGAAATCCCGGAAATCGAATACAACGGTTTTGGAAAGCCACATTTAAAAAACAGCTATAAAAAAATCAGCATTTCACACTCAGCCGATTTTGCCTGCGTTTTTGTTTCCAACAATAGAATAGGAATCGATATTGAACGGGCTGATCGCAATATTGACAGAGTTGCTGACCGCTTTCTTCATGCCATTGAAAAAACTACGATCAGCGTTTTTGAAGATCAACAACTGGCCAAAGTTGCCTACTGGTCGGCAAAAGAGGCCATTTTCAAGTGTGCCGATGAACATGGTATACATTTTAACAGCCAGATCAGAATTGATGATTTTGTGCCTGAAAACGGCAGACCATTCAAAGGAAAATTGATACAGCAAAGCAGTAACATTTCTTTTAAAATGTATTTTCATTTTATCGAGAACAATGTGCTGGTTTATGCTGTTGAAATATAAATTCAAAAAACGACCTTTAAATTCTGAACCTCGTTTTAATTGAAGGGAATTTCATTTCAACGATTAGCGTTCAGCATAATATATTCTGACAGATGAAACAAGCAAAAAGTCAAATACTCATAATCTTTGGAGCTTCGGGCGACCTTACCAAACGCAAACTTATCCCGGCACTTTTCGAACTGTATAAACAAAAGCTATTACCCGAGAAGTTTGCCGTGTTGGGAGCTTCCCGTTCCGAGCTTTCGGATGAAGATTTCAGGACGCGGGCTGACGAATTTTTGCCCGAAGACGAGCAGCTGAACGCGTTTAAACAGAAGCTATTTTATCAGTCGGTGCAAAATAATTCAGCCGACGATTTTAAACCACTGAAATCACGTTTGGAACAACTGACTTCAGAATTAAATATCGATCAGAATTACATTTTTTACCTTTCCACTCCACCTTCGTTATATTCCGTAATTCCACGATTGCTGGATGAAGTAGGACTGTCGAAATCAAATGAATTTTTCAGGCGGCTGATCGTTGAGAAACCATTTGGGACCAACCTGAAAACGGCAAAAGAACTAAACATTCAGTTACTGAATTATTTTGCAGAAGACCAGATTTATCGTATCGATCATTACCTCGGGAAGGAAACGGTGCAAAACATGTTGGTCACCCGTTTTTCGAACGGAATTTTTGAGCCATTGTGGAACCGCCGATACATTGAACGTGTTGAAATAACTTCGGCAGAAAGTCTTGGGGTGGAAGACCGTGGTGGCTACTATGATCATTCGGGTGCACTTCGCGACATGGTTCAGAACCACCTGTTGCAGGTAACCGGCTTTGTAGCCATGGAACCACCGGTGGTAGTTGAAGCCGATGCTATCAGAAACGAAATTCTGAAAGTATTCCAGTCGATACGGCCAATACATGAAAATGAAGTTTCCAGGTATGTGATCAGGGGGCAGTACACTGCTTCAAAAATTAAAGGTGAAGCAGTTCCGGCTTATCGCGATGAAAATGGTGTTGACCGGCTTTCGCGGACGGAAACCTTTGTAGCCCTCAAATTTTTTATTGATAACTGGCGCTGGGCCGGCGTTCCTTTTCTCATCAGAACCGGGAAAAAATTACCGACGCGCGTTACCGAGATCGTGATCACCTTTAAAAAAGTTCCGCATCACTTATTTGACAGTCATGGCCAGGTACAAACTCATAACCAGCTAATTATCCGCATTCAGCCCGACGAAGGTATTTTATTCAAATTTGGCATGAAAACACCGGGAGCCGGCTTCAAAGTACAAAGTGTGAATATGGACTTTCATTATTCCGATCTGGCCGATACGAAAGTTCCGGCAGCCTACGAACGCTTGTTACACGATTGTATGATCGGTGATGCAACGCTTTACGCCCGTGGCGACGCTGTTGAAAAAGCATGGGAATTTGTCCAGCCAATTATAAATGCATGGGAAAGCAACCCGGAAATTCCGATTTATGGTTATCCGGCCGGAACATGGGGGCCCGAAGAATCGGAAAACTTGATCCCGAATAGCAACTGGCGCTATCCCTGTAAAAATTTAACTAACGATGGTTTGTATTGCGAGCTTTAATTATATTTGAATAAACAATAACTCTTGTTCACCATGGAGCATATTACCGAGGTTAAAATCTACAAGTCGCCAAAGAAGGTATATAATGCAATTGCCAAAAGCATCATCAAGTTAACCCAGGAATCGCAGCAAAAAGCTTTTGACATAGCACTTTCCGGCGGGAATTCTCCAAAAGGTCTTTTCAAAAAGATCAGTAAAAAATACAAGGACGAAATCCCATGGAAACGCATCCATTTGTGGTGGGGAGATGAACGTTGTGTTTCGCCCGACAGTGAACAAAGCAACTACAAAATGACTGTGGATTATCTGCTGTCGAATATTGATATTCCGGAGGAAAACATACACCGAATTCGTGGTGAAGAAGATCCGGAACAGGAAGCCAAACGTTATTCAAAAGAATTGGAAGACACGCTGAACTCGAGGGGAAAAGATCCGGTTTTCGACCTGATCATTCTGGGGCTTGGCGACGATGGACATACAGCTTCGATATTCCCCGACCAGATTGAGTTATTCGATTATCCCGAAAACTGTGCGGTAGCGCAACATCCCATAAGCGGACAAAAAAGGATCACCCTCACCGGAAATGTGTTGAACAATGCCAACCGGATTTATTTTCTTGTAACAGGCGAAAACAAAGCAATGCGTGTTTCGGAGATAATGAACGACAATGAAGCAGCCAAACTTTTACCGGCGTATTACATTGCCCCAACAAATGGTGATCTTATCTGGTTCTTGGATGAAGAAGCAGCTTCGTTGATTTCCTAGTGATTCATTCTACCGGTTTAAACCCCATAATATTCTCCCCAAAATCAATGGTTTCTGCAATTACTTCGTCAACACAACCCGAAGTGAGTTCACAACCAATGACGTGTTCTCCGGCTTCTGGAAATGCTTTTTTTACCTTTTGCGTAGGAAGAGTTCCCAACTGATCGAACATTTTCAACATGGCATCTACCCGAACTGTTTCGTCCTGGTGTTCTTCATCTTTATAATAATAACCAAGGAAAACCGGCGTAGTTACCTGGTTGAACGTACTTTTTTTCATGGTAGCTTCAACCAACTGCTGCAGATACACAACTGCTTCCAGACGATATTTACAGTTCCAGTACTGACAGTCTTTTGATTCAAAATCTTCGTTCGTAATCCGGTACTTTCCTCCGGTTACCTTGCGGCCAATCTGCAATCCCCAGGGTTTGGTTAGAATAAAAGCTGTGCTGTTGTTGATCCTGATATTTGGTGAATACATAATTAATCCATCTACATATTCAGGAAAATCGGCGGCTAACTTCAACCCGAGCGTTCCACCTGTTGAAGTACTCATGATGATCACTTTTTTACCAAGGCTGCGTGCAACCATGAGCGCCTCTTTTGCCGATTCCCAAAGTTTATCCGGAGTCATATCAAGCAGCGGATCTTCTGTTACCAAACCATGGTCGTGCAAACGAGGGGTGTACAAATTGAATCCGAAATGCTTTGCAAATTCCACATGTGCCGGATAACCTTCGTACCACGAGGCAGAGAAGCCGTGAAGATATAGCACACAATACTCTGTGCGTTCATGAACAGAATCGTTTGCCCAGAAAATACGTGATTCGTTGTCAGGTTTAATGTCGAAAGCTGCTTCCACTTTTTCAATGTAAGCGTCGATGCTACTAATGCTTGTCGAAACTGACGGGAGATCTTTGTTCAGTTCAGGTTTTGCCGGTTTTGGTCCCAGCATGTAAACAACTATTACCAGTAAAATCAGTATTGCAAAGAAGTTTTTGATGCGCTTCATAATTCACAACTTAGTTTGCTGAAAGATACAAGAGATTGGTGAGAATCTGCAAGCGATCGGTGCAAATAATTCCTCTTTAAAATTCAATGACCAGTTGAACTGCCTCTTCTTTCTTCTCTTCGTGCATGAAATTGGATAAGGTCAGGCCGAGCAAACGGATGCCTTTGGGAAATCCTTCATCAACTTTCAAAAGCCTTAAACTTTCTTCCAGAAATTGTTCTTTTGAGGTAAAACCTGTTTCAATTGTTTTGCTCCTGGTGTGTTGTTCAAAGTCGGCATACTTAAATTTGAGAGTTAAAGTTTTGGCTTTTACTTCCGACTTTGAACTACGTTTCCACACTTTTTCGGCAATCTTCAGCAATTCGTCTTGCAGCTCTTTCTCAGAAAATAAGTCGTGTTCAAAAGTATTTTCGGCTCCTACTGATTTTCTTTCGCGCGAAGGTTGAACCGAACGATTATCCACACCCCGACAAATATCGTAGTAATAGTTCCCTGCTTTCCCAAACATATGAACCAGCTCCAAACGATCGATTTTTCGAAGATCGCGTCCAAACCACACCCCCATTTTGTTCAGTTTTGAAGCTGTCACTTTTCCAATACCATAAAACTTTTTCACCTCTAACTGATCGATGAATTCCTGTGCTTCAGCCGGAGTTACCACAAAAATGCCGTTTGGTTTGTTAACATCAGAGCTCACTTTTGCCAGGAATTTATTGTAAGAAACCCCGGCAGAAGCAGTAAGACCGGTTTCGTCGTAAATACGCTTTCTTATTTCCTGTGCAATAAGTGTTGCCGAAGGTTTTCCTTTTTTCGCTAATGTTACATCGAGGTATGCTTCATCAAGCGAAAGTGGTTCAACCAGATCGGTATATTCCAGAAATATGCTTCGAATTTGCTGCGAAATCTGCCGGTACCTTTCAAAACGATGTTTCACAAAAATCAAATCGGGGCATTTCTGTTTTGCAACTTTTGATGCCATGGCCGACCTCACTCCAAATTTTCGCGCTTCGTAACTGGCTGCAGCTACAACTCCCCGCTCGCTCGAACCACCAACAGCGATAGGCTTACCACGCAACTCCGGATGATCCAGTTGCTCAACCGAAGCAAAAAAAGCATCCATATCGATGTGAATGATTTTACGAATATTTACCTGGGTTGTAGCCATCGGAGTAAAAATACAAAAACAAAGAAAGCTGCCCATAATGAACAGCTTTCTACTCAAATAACAAATTCAATTATCTTAGTTCATTTCAAGAATCTTAAACTCAGTACGGCGGTTTTTACGGTGTTCTTCCGGTGAACAGGGAACACCGTCATCGCATTTGTTAACCAGTTGAGTTTCGCCGTAACCTTTGGCAATAATGCGATCCTGTGGAATGCCTTTACCGATAATGTAAGCCACTGCCGAATCAGAACGTCTCTGGCTCAGATCCTCGTTATAAGCATCACTACCTCTGCTATCAGTGTGCGATCCCAACTCAACTTTCCAACCAGGATTATCTTTCATTACTTTCACCAGTTTGTCGAGTTCAACAGCAGACGCCGGAAGAATATCTGACTTATCGAAATCATAGTAAATATTTTCCATCACAAACTTCTGTCCTACTTCAACCTTCTCAACCCACAGCGTATCTTTGATTACCCCAAAAGGTTTTCCAACAGTTGAAATGGTTTTTGAATCATTCATATATCCATCGATGTTTGTGGCAACCGCGTAGCTTTTTTCTTTTTCAAGTTCTTGTTTGAAAATAAGTCCAGTTATGGTGCTTAATACTCCGGCGAACGTAATTTTTGCATCGGGTATTGGCTGCATTGTTTTTTTATCCATCACAACCAATTCAAGTTCATGTTTACCCTGTGGAGTTATATTTACTTTGTAAATATCATCGCTTCCAACTCCTCCGGCTTTATTCGAAGTATAGTATCCTACTTCGCCTTTGGGATGAATTACAAATGCAAAATCGTCACCATCAGAATTTAATTCGCTTATGGCGTTCGGTTCCATTACGTTATCGCCCATTAAACCTGCCGCATAGATATCCAGATCATCACCATCACCCAATCCGTTTGATGCATAAATCAGTATTCTATCTTTGAAGATGAAAGGAAACATGTCGTCTCCTGATGTATTGATCTTATCACCAAGATTCTTCATCTCTCCCCAAACTCCATTGCTACGTATGGTCATGTAAATATCTGTTCCACCAAGGCCTTTCTCAGGAATATCAGAAGCAAAATACAAAGTATCACCAGTTGAAGTAACCGATGGATGCCCTACTGAATATTCAGGGCTGTTAAACGGCAATTCACCTGTTTTTTCCCACACGCCATTTACTTTCCTGGCAATAATTATTTTTAAACGAATGTTAGCTTTTTGATAGACTTTATTCTTGATGTCAGGATTTTCGAAGTTGCTCAGGGTTAAAAACAATTCGCCGGTGGCTTTACAATACGAGGCCGGTCCGGCGTGATATCCCTGACTCAATTCTGCAAATTTCATCGTTTTTGTGCCTGTTACGTTACCTTTGGCATCAACAGGAACAGTAAATAAGTTATAGTAGATTTTTTTATCGGAACCACTGCTCAGTTTTTCAATTTCTTCATCGTCAAATGCCGAGAACCAAAGTTCATTATCAACGAATGCCGGTCCAAAATCGCTTTGGGAGGTGTTTAGATTAGTCTTTTCGGTGTCTAGTTTTACCATCTTCTCGAAGAAGACGCATTTTTGCTGGGCTGTTAACATAACAGGAAGAAAGCCCAATAAAAAAAGTAAGATCTTTTTCATAGTATTCTGAATTTAGGATTTTACGAATTATACCAATACAAATATTAAAAAACTGATTCCAGCTTTTTAATACGACCCTTATTTTAAACCAAACATCATTATGATAGTATTTGGTTTCACTAAGTTAGGCTATCTAACTTAATAAATCAAGACCTCCGGGTAAGCAAAACAACATTTTCCACATGATGGGTGTGAGGAAACATGTCGACAGGTTGAATTTTGTTAACCTGGTATAATTCGTCTAACAGTGCGATGTCTCTGGCCTGTGTGGCCGGATTGCAGCTAACATAAACTATTTTATCGGGATTCATTGAAAGAATGGACTGAACAACATCGGCATGCATTCCGGCTCGAGGCGGATCGGTAATAATTACATCCGCTTTTCCATTTTCTTTTACAAAATCCTCATTCAGAATATTTTTGATATCTCCGGCCCAAAACGATGTGTTCGTTATGTTATTGATCGAAGAATTCACTTTTGCATCCTCAATAGCTTCAGGAACATATTCGATACCGATTACTTTTTTCGCACTTTTTGCCACGAAATTGGCAATCGTACCTGTCCCTGTATACAAATCATAAACGGTTTCGTCTCCTTTCAGATCGGCAAATTCGCGGGCTACTTTGTATAATTCATATGCCTGTTCCGAATTGGTTTGATAAAAACTTTTCGGGCCGATTTTGAATTTCAGTCCTTCCATATTCTCCAAAATGTGGTCACGTCCTTTAAAAACATGGATTTCCTGATCGGTTATCGTGTCGTTCCCTTTTGTATTGATTACATATAATAATGCTGTAATTTCAGGGAACGTTTCATTTACTGCCTCCATTAGCGCAACACGTTTTTCCTCATCCTCTTTATAAAACGACAGAATGACCATTAATTCACCCGTACTGGCCGTTCTAATAATAAGGGTACGCAGAAAACCTTTCTGATCACGTATATCAAAAAAATCGAGTTTATGTTTTGTGGCGTAATCGTAAATAAAGTTCCTGATTTTGTTAGAAGGCTCAGGTTGTAACCAGCACTTGTTAATATTGATCACCTTGTCGAATAAGCCAGGAACGTGAAATCCTAAGGCGTTCGGTTCACTGATTTCCTCCCCTTCTGCTACTTCTTCAAAAGTGAGCCAACGTTTATTCGAGAAGGTGAACTCGAGCTTGTTACGATAAAATGTATCGCTGGCAGATCCTAAAATGGGTGAGACATCGGGTAATTCGATTTTTCCAATCCGGGTAAGCTGATCATCCACTTGCTTCTGCTTATAAAAAAGTTGCTTTTCATAGGGCAACATTTGCCATTTGCAACCACCACAAGTTCCAAAGTGCTCACAAAAGGCTTCGATCCTATCACTACTTAGTTCTTTGTATTCTTTAATAAAAGCCTCCTGATAACGTTTACGTTTTTTAGTCACTTGCAAGTCGACAACATCCCCCGGAATAGCCAGTTTTGTAAAAACTACCATGTCGCCAACCTTAGCAATTGCTTTACCTTCCGCACCTATGTCACTTATTTTTACGTTCTCGTAAAATGGTTTTTTCTTGTTCCTAGCCACTTTTCTACAAATTTTCTGCAAATATAAACTATTAATGAAGATGGCATTACCACCGAACACTAGCTTGGTTCCCAAATAAAAAATAAATATCCCAGAATGGGAAAACGATGGCTTTTTGTCTATATAAAATCAATTTTATGTTAGATTATGTAATGCTATATTAATCATTTATCTATATTTGTTACTGATTTAATGGTTGGTTTTATTTTCAATAAGTAAAACTAAATAGGGGAAAGCGACTTCTGTATTTATGATTGGTTTTGTGTTTAGGGGTTTGTAAATTATCAATCATCTTCAAAAAGCGTCCATAGTGCTTTCCCCTTCCTTTTTTACCCGGAAGGGTATTTTTTTTGTCTAAAATTTAACATCCTATATCATTCATTATTAATTATATTTGCGGCTTTTCAAAAGCAATAATGATATCATTAGATAAAATAAACCTTAGCTTCGGCGGATTCGAGCTGTTTAAGGAAATCAGTTTTCTAATTAATCCGAAGGATCGAATCGGGCTGATCGGTAAAAACGGAGCGGGTAAAACTACATTATTAAAGATTGTTAGCGGAACAGAACATCCAACCTCAGGAAGTGTTGGAATGCCGAAGGATGCTAGCCTTGGTTACCTGCCACAGCAGATGAAGTTGTCAGATACCAGAACATTAAAAGAGGAAGCGGTTCTGGCTTTTGAAGAGCTGCTTAATTTAGAAAAACGAATTGCCCGCCTGAACACAGAAATTGCAGAAAGCGAAGATTACCATTCAGAGGAATACCTCAATAAATTGGATATCGTTACCGAATTGAACGAGCGCTATCAACTGCTTGGCGGAGATAATTATGAAGCCGAACTTGAGCGCACTTTAATAGGACTGGGATTTGAGCGGACAGATTTTGATCGACCAACTTCTGATTTCAGTGGAGGATGGCGTATGCGTGTAGAGCTCGCAAAGATCCTGTTGAAAAAACCGGATGTATTTTTGCTGGATGAACCGACCAACCACCTCGACATCGAATCCATTCAATGGCTGGAAGATTTTCTGAAAGATTATAAAGGCGCCGTAGTTCTGGTTTCGCACGATAAAACATTTCTGAATGCGGTGTGCAACCGAACCATAGAAATTTCGCTGGGTAAGATTCTGGATCAGAAAATGAATTACTCGGCTTTTCTTGACTGGAAACAGGAACAAAAAGAGATTACGCTGGCAGCATACAGAAACCAGCAAAAAATGATCGATGATACCGAGAAATTTATTGAGCGATTCAGGTACAAGGCCAGTAAGGCTGTTCAGGTGCAATCGCGCATTAAGCAATTGGAAAAAATCGACAGGATTGAAATTGAGGAAGAAGATAACGCAGCCTTGAAACTAAATTTCCCTCCTGCTCCGAGATCAGGCAAAGTGGTCGTTGAAGGGAAAAACATCAGCAAATCGTATGGCGATCTGCTTGTTTTAAAGAACGTTGACCTGACCATTGAAAGTGGTGATAAAACTGCATTTGTGGGAAGGAACGGCGAAGGTAAAACCACGCTTGCCCGAATCATCATGAACGAACTGGCACATGAAGGCCAAATGACACTGGGTCACAATGTAAAAGTCGGCTATTTTGCGCAAAACCAGGCCCAACTGTTGAATGAAGAGTTAACGGTTTTTGAAACTATCGATGAAATTGCCGTTGGCGATATTCGTACAAAAATCAGAGATATACTGGCAGCTTTTTTGTTTCGTGGCGAAGACATCGATAAAAAAGTTAAGGTGCTAAGTGGTGGCGAAAAATCGCGATTAGCAATGATCCGGCTTATGTTGGAGCCCGTTAATTTTCTGATTCTTGACGAACCAACAAACCACCTGGATATCCGCTCGAAAGAAATCCTGAAAAACGCACTCAACAATTTCACAGGAACCGTACTTGTGGTATCACACGACCGTGATTTTCTTGACGGACTAGTAAATTGTGTATATGAGTTCAGAAATAAAAAGGCCAAACAATACCTGGGAGGCATTTTCGATTTTCTATACCGAAAAAAGATGGAGTCGTTGAAAGAACTTGAAACGCAAAAAGGAACGACAAAGTCGGCTTCGGCTTCAAAGGAAAAACCGAAACAGGAACTGAGTTTCGAGGAACAAAAAGAAATCAATCGAAATATTTCCCGTTTGGAAAAAAAGGTTGAAACCACAGAAACTCAGATAGCAGAAATTGAAGACAACATCAAAAATATGGACAAGCTACTTGCTTCTCCTGAAAGTATCGAGGACCAATCAGTATTTGATCAATACGAACAACTTAAACACAAACTTGAGCAGGTGATGTATGAGTGGGAGTTACTGCACGAAGAGCTTGAGGATTGGACATCGCGTAAAACCTGGTAGATAAATCCCAAACTTCGCATAAAAACAACTAACTTTAAGTTTAGCAGAACAATTTACAAATCATGATTAACAAAGAAGATTTTGTATTTGGAACTCGTTCAGTTATCGAGGCCATAAAAACAGGAAAAACCATTGATAAGGTGCTGATTAAAACAGGCCTAAAAAACGAATTGATTTCAGAGCTCCACCTACTCATAAAAGAAAACGGCATTGCCTTTCAGTATGTTCCAATAGAAAAAATCAACCGAATTACGCGAAAAAATCACCAGGGAGTTATCGCGTTTGTTTCACCCGTTGAATTCGACAATATTGAAACCGTATTACCCGGGATTTATGAAGCCGGCCAAAATCCCTTATTGCTCGTTCTTGACCAGATAACTGATGTGAGAAATTTTGGTGCCATTGCGCGCTCTGCCGAATGCGCCGGAGTTCAGGCAATCATTATACCTGAAAAAGGTATGGCTCGCATTGGAGCTGATGCTGTGAAAACATCGGCAGGTGCTATTCATCACTTACCTATCTGCAAAGTAAGGAACCTTGAAGACACTGTAAGATACCTGAAGGATTCTGGAATTTATATTGTGGCCGCCACCGAAAAGGGAGATAAGTTGTATACCGCTGCCGATATGACCGCTCCGCTCGCCATTGTTATGGGATCTGAAGACATAGGTATCTCGCCCAAGCTGTTAAAGCTTGCCGATGAAGAATTAAAAATCCCAATCAATGGAAAAATAGAATCTCTGAACGTTTCTGTTTCAGCCGCGTTGATGATCTACGAAGCTGTACGTCAAAGAAATTAAATGTTTACAGGAATAGTTCGTTTGAACGATTCTTCGAGCGAAATGAAAGTTTCTGTACTGGCAACTCCCTGTATTTTCTGAATCTGGCCACTTAAAATCGATTTCAGGTGCTCGTTATCCTTGGCATAAACCTTAATAAAAATGGCATAAGCCCCGGTTGTATAGTGGCACTCCACGATCTCCGGAATTTGTTCCAGTTTTTTAACCACTTCTGTAAACAGGCCACCTTTCTCTAAAAAGATGCCAATGTAGGTACAGGTTTTAAATTCAACTTTTTTGGGATTGATATGGTACCCCGAGCCAACAATTACTTCCAGGTCAACCATCCGGTTAACTCGCTGATGCACGGCTGCTCTTGAAATTCCAACTTCTTTGGCTACATCTTTAAAGGGAATTCGGGCGTTTTTAGTTATGATGTCTAAAATTTTAAGATCCCAGTCGTCTAAGGTATTCCTCAAGGTCATATCTAACAATTTTCCACAAAAATATCAAAAATTTAACATTATAACCCTGTTTTTATATGAGCGTTACAAAAAAGTAACAAAATGAAAACAAAAGTTTTGATCCATCCAAAACAGGACTTCAATATTATCATTTTATGAACATTCTTGAATTTTTAGTTTCATTTTTCTACAATATAAGGCTTTTCCGTAATGAATTAATATATTTACTTTTGATTTTTATCAAAACAGACAGAAAAACAAAACTTAATTACGGAATAAATCCGCATTATATCGTTGTGGAATGAGTGTATCTATCCACTTAAATTCGATTTGGTGCGCTTTAAAATTTTCAGAGTATGAAAAATAAAACAAGTTGGTGGCTGCTACTAGCCTTATTGGTTATTGTTGCTTTTCTCGGAGTATTAATTCCTACAGGTACAGTCGAGCAAGATTATTCGAATCTGAATGCCGGTGACACTGCATGGATGCTTACTGCAACCGGTTTAGTTCTGCTTATGACTCCAGGTCTGGCATTATTCTATGGCGGGATGATTCAGTCGAGAAACATTATCTCAACAATGCTTCAGAGCTTTATTGCCATGGGGATAGTTAGTGTTTTGTGGGTAATTGTAGGTTTTAGCATTGCTTTTGGTGACAGTATTGGTCCGGAAGGTTTCGGACTATTTGGTAATCCTGCCACGTATTTCATGTTTAAAGGCGTTGGTGGTGGTACCAATCCGGATTTGGCTCCAACATTTCCATTTGCGGTTTTTGCCATGTTTCAGCTGAAATTTGCAATCATCACACCGGCACTCATCACCGGTTCCTTTGCCGGACGAGTCAGGTTCCGCGCTTACATGTTATTTATGGTATTATTCATCCTTTTTATTTATGCGCCACTCGCCCACTGGACCTGGCATCCGAACGGATTTTTGCGAAACTGGGGTGTTCTTGATTTTGCCGGTGGAACCGTTGTACATATGTCAGCAGGTTTCGCAGCACTTGCCGGAGCTATGTTCCTCGGACGCAGAAAAGATGCCAATAAAGAATTCAAACCAGCAAATATTCCGTACATCCTGTTGGGAGCCGGAATGCTTTGGTTTGGCTGGTTTGGTTTTAATGCGGGTTCGGCATTAGCGGCCAATGATGTTGCCGCTTCGGCACTTGTTAACACCAATACAGCCTCAGCAGCTGCCATGCTTACCTGGATATTTTTCGATGCGGCTCAAGGGAAAAAACCGTCTGCAGTTGGTGCCTCCATCGGACTGGTAGTTGGTTTGGTTGCCATTACACCGGCCGCCGGTTTTGTTAATGTTGGCTCAAGTATCTTTATTGGAGTTATCGCTGCAATAATTAGTAATTATGCCATTACGCTGCGTACAAAATCGAAACTTGACGATACGCTGGATGTATTCCCGGCACATGGGATGGGTGGTATCACCGGTATGATCCTCACCGCAGTTTTTGCGAATGAAGTTGGCTTAATTCACGGCGAAATCACGACTTTCCTTTATCACCTGCTTGCCCTTGTTATTGTTGGAGCATTTACATTCGGAGGTTCCTTTCTAATGTATAAAATTACCGATATGATCGTTCCATTACGTATTTCTCCCCATGGTGAAAAAATTGGTCTGGATATCAGCCAGCACGACGAATCGTACAACTTTGTTTATTCTGATGAACAGTAAATTGAACTAACGAATAATAAAAAAGGCCGGTTTTCACCGGCCTTTTCTTATTTAATTGGAACTTGTCGTTTAAAATCCATTTCAAGTGAGATAAATGTCTCGGTACGCGCAATACCTTCAATATCCTGAAGGTCCTGGTCGATTAAGCGCTTCAAATGCGTATTGGTTTTGGTTTGAATTTTAATAAAAATAGCATAGGCCCCGGTAGTGTAGTGACACTCCACAATTTCCGGAATATTCCTGAGTGCCTCAGCCACCTGCGTGTGGTATTTTTGCTTTTCGAGGTAAATGCCCATGTACGCGCAGGTATTGTAGCCTAATTTTTGAGGGCTAACAATAAATTCGCTGCCATGAACAACCCCAATATTCAATAATCGCTGTACGCGCTGATGAATTGCAGCACCGGAAACTCCGCATTCGCGTGCTACTTCAAGGAATGGGATACGTGCATTTTTGGTGATCAGCTTTAGTATTTTTTCATCCAGTTCATCGATGTCAGCTGCCTTCTCTTCAAAATAATCAGTTGATTTCATCTCATTAATTGTTTACATTGTTGGCAATCGAGGGAATTCGCTAGTATCTGTTTTTTAGTTCGTGTGCAAAGTCCGCTCCGAAGTAATTTATAACCATTAATTCTTTAAACTCGCCCAATAAATTTGAACACATATACATTAGAATTCCGCAAAAATGAATTCCGAACCTGTGCCTCAAATTTTCAAAACGAGTTTCAAATCGTAAAACAAAAGTAGATAAAAATCACAAATACTAATCTATGCTGCTTTAAAACATACGAAATTTTACAGACCGTAAGTTGAAGGGATTTTCACATCCATATTTTTCAATTTTCCTGTGGTATTCTGTTCATACCCGAGCGTGCAAAATCCACTCCCGAAAGTTCCTGAAAAACACGTAATTCAAATTCGGGTACTACTGCAAAAATATGGTCGAAAATATCGGCTTGTATTGCCTCGTATTTTGCCCACTCCTGTTCTTTCGAAAAGACATAAATTTCGATTGGTAAACCTTTTCCTCCAGGCTGTAGTTGTCGTACAAGGAAAGTCATATTCTGGTGAACTTTTGGATGCTGTTTTAAATACACTTCGAGGTACTTTCTGAAAATCCCTACATTGGTTTGGTGGCGTCCGCTAATGTAATCGTCATCCGATAGTTTGCGCTGTTTATTGTATTCTTTAAGCTCCCTTTCCTTCTCCTTCACGTAATCACGAATCAAATCAAATTTTTCGAATCGTGTTAGCATTGCCACGTCACAAAACTTAATCGTATTTACATCAATCAGAATCGATCGTTTTATTCGGCGCCCACCCGATTCTTCCATTCCCCTCCAGTTGCTGAACGACTCTGAAACCATGGCATAAGTTGGAATTGTAGAAATGGTTTTATCCCAGTTCTGCACTTTAACGGTATTCAGAGTAATATCAATTACAGTTCCGTCAGCATTATGCTTGGGCACCGTTATCCAGTCGCCAAGGTTTACCATTTTATTGGCCGAAAGCTGTATTGAGGCTACAAATCCCAGAATAGTATCGCGGAAAATCAGTAACAACACAGCCGCCATCGTTCCCAGTCCAATAATCAAATCCCAGGGATCTTTTTTAAACAAGGAGGCAATGATTAAAATAACCGCCATACTGTAAATAAAAATCTTTACCAGTTGGATGTAGCCTTTTATCGGACGAGTAGCTGCATATGGCGTTGTATTATAAATGCCAAGAACCGAATTCAGTAAAGCATTGAAAAGATGAACTGCAATCCCAATCAAATACACTTTCGACATCAGAATCAGGAAATTGTCGAGATTGACATAAAAATCTGCTAAATCAGCTGCAGTAATCTGTTCTGCCTTTCCAAAGTGTCCGATAGGTTCGGGACCTGCAAAATTCGCGGTGTAAAAGAAAATTAGTGCCGGCACCAAATTGGCTAGTCCTTTGAAAACGTGGTTTTCAACCAAAATATCGTCCCAGGTGGTTTGAGTTTTATTTGCAATGCGATGCACAACAATCAACATGAACTTTCGCGCAAGTAAATAGGATAAGTAAGAAACGAGCGCAATGGACAAAAAAGTTAAAAGTGCTGCCAGAGGTTTGGCAAACGTTTCAAACCCTTCTATTAATCTGAACTCCTGTAATAGAAATCGATATAAATAATGCATGTGATTTTAGATTACATTTGATAATTTAGGCCACAAATTTATAAAATGCTGCTATGAGATCATTTATTTTATGGTTATTTCTTTTTGTACCCACTTTTCTGTCAGCTCAGATTAACTTCAATAATTACTATAAAAATGGTGCCTTACGTTTCGATTTTCTTTTAGGTGGAAACAGCGAAAAAGTTGCCGTTTACCCCGAAATGATGAAACAAGAACCTTATTGGGCAGGAAATCATACCAACCTGATTGATCCGTTTAATTACGGCAGCTACCGTTTCCGGGTTTTCGATCTAAAATCTGACAGCCTTATTTTTTCGAAAGGTTTTAGTACGCTTTTCCAGGAATGGCAAACTACCGCGGAGGCTAAAAAAACAGAAAAAACCTTTTATCAGGCCGCCATATTCCCGTTTCCCAAAAAAGATGTGAAGTTACAAATCGATGCCCGGCAGTGGGACGGTACGTTTAAAACCATATATTCGACTGAAATCGATCCAAAAAACTATTTTATTCTGAATGAGAAAGAAGATGACTACCCAATTAAAGCCATTCTCGATAACGGGAAGCCGGAACATAAAGTTGATATTGCAATTCTGGCAGAAGGTTATACTGCAAAAGAGCAGGAGAAGTTCTTTGCCGATGCAGCACGGGTAAGCGACTACCTTTTTGAAGCTGAACCGTTCAAATCGGAGAAAAGTAATTTTAACGTAAAAGCTGTATTTACTGAATCGGAAGAATCGGGAACCGACATTCCGGGAGAGCACATTTATAAAAATACCAAATTCAATTCCAGCTTTTATACCTTCGATCTCCCGCGCTACCTAACCACCAGCGATATGAAAACAATTTACGATGCAGCCTCGGTGGTGCCTTACGATCATATTTACATTCTGGTGAATACCGAACGATATGGTGGCGGCGGATTCTACAACTTTTTAACCGTTTGCTCATCCGATAATGAACTGACTCCAAAAATTATTGTACATGAATTTGGTCACGGATTTGCCGGACTGGGTGATGAATATTATAACTCGAGCGTAGCCTACGAAGATTTCTACAACCTGGAAATTGAGCCCTGGGAACCCAACATTACCACCATGGTTGAATTTGATAAAAAATGGAAATCAATGATCGACGAATCAACTCCGGTTCCAACGCCACGAACAGCAAAATACACTAAAACCATTGGAGCCTACGAAGGAGGAGGATACATGAGCAAAGGCATTTTCAGTCCGTATATCGATTGCCGGATGAATACCAACAATGCCGAAGGATTTTGCCCAGTTTGCAGGGAAGCCATCAGAAAAGTTATTCGCGCGCAGGCTGAATAAGAAATTAATACGCACAAAAAACGGATGTAGTTTTTACATCCGTTTCCTTTGTTAATTGTTTTGGCTTTTCTGTTTTCTATTCCTTCTTGAGTAATTTATTGGTTACGAGGTAAGCCACAATCAGTCCTACTCCGCCACAAACCAAAATTGCTGTAAAGAAAGCAACTACTTCGTTAATGGTTCTCGACAAAGCAAAGCCGGCAACTACTCCCAGTCCAATGGCAATTAAAAAGATGCCCCATTTAACCAGTGCCAGCTGCGAGCATTCACCTTTAAAGATACCTGCATCAAGACCTTTTTCAACTAATGCCAGGCGCTCTTTTGTTCTGGTTGTCCAGTATACATATAATATTGCGAACACTGCCAGAAAAAATCCGATCGGTACAAATAATCCTTCCATGATATTACGTTTTAAATTGTTTTTTAATTTGTTTTCGCCCTTTTGACGCCACTTTATTTCTGTGGTTACAACTTTTTCATTTTTTTTCTTGCTGATTAGTCACTTTACTGATTTCTTCGAACTTTTTTACCACAAGGCACAAAGCTTAGTGAATAAAATCTCCTTTTTCGGTTTCTTCGTGACTTGGTCGTTTTAAATAAATCTGTCTTTTCTGCGCTATCAGCATGAAAATTTTCTTAGTAACTTGTAACCACCAAAATGATCTTGCGTCAAAGAAACAGATGGAGCAAAAAGACGATATCTATTACATAGAAAAAGTAAAAAGTGGTGAGACAAATGCTTTTTCTTATATCGTAGAGAAATACAAAGAAATTGTATTTTCAATAGCTCTGAAAGTTCTTAAAAATCGTGAAGACGCGGAAGAGCTGGCCCAGGAAAGCTTTATTAAGGCATACAATTCGTTGCATACTTTTAAAGGAAATGCAAAATTTTCGACCTGGCTGTACCGTATTACCTACAACTCCTGTATTTCGGAGATCAGAAAACGCAAAATGAACTTTGCGTCGACAAGCGAAATTGAAATAAAAGATGAATCCGAGGAGCTGAATCTCGATGGTATTCCGGCAGAAAACAGGGCGCAGGTAATTAAGCAGGCCTTGGACCAACTTCCCGAAGATGAATATACGCTGGTGCTGCTGTATTATTTCGAGGAACAATCAATCGAAGATATCGGCAAAGTCACCGGCTTATCGGAAAGTAACACGAAAGTAAAGCTATACAGAGCGCGAAAAAAGCTCTATACGATTATCAGTAACATTATGAAGGATGAATTATACACCATATTATGAGCGAATTAGAAGACATAAAACTGCAAGCCTTACTGCAAAGCATGCAATTGGATTCGCCCGGCGAGAAGTTCTCTGCACGGGTGATGAACAGGATTTTTGAGGAGGATAGTGTTTTCGAAAAAATCAAAGCCGAACGGGTATTGGGCAGAGGTTTTTGGACGATACTGGTCGTGTTTGTGGTGTTACTGGCTGCCATGTTTTTCATGGCCGGTTCTGGCGCTCAGCCTCAGGAAGAAACTGCCCGGCTATTGCCACAGGTAAACGAAACCGTTAGTAATTCTTTCAACAGTTTCTTTGGTAAAATAGGTTCTGTTCCGCTAAGTGTTGCCGGAATATTAATAGCCTCATCAATATTGCTATTTATTGACAGGATTATAAGTTCGAATTCGAAAATATTTGCTTCGTAAATAAACAAAATACATCAGGCACGATCCCGGTTTGTTCTATTCAAATCGGGATTTTTTATTCATATTGCCTCAACAAACCACGCATTATCAGGTATTGAGCAGCAATATAGGTGGCCATAATTAACAGCCCCTCATATGGAATGGCCACCAAAAACCGGTTTATTGCAATTAAACTGTCGGAAATGATAAATAACAACGAGCCTGCAAATACCAGAGTAAAACTTTGTGGATGTCCGTTTCCATAACGGTTCAAGGCCATAACCGACATGGTTAGAATAGATACCATATACACAAAAACAGCTATTCTCAGCACGTTATCAAGATGCGGAAACAATACAATGTAAATTAGTATTCCATAAGCGATGTACGGGATTAGCCAAAACGGTTTCTTCTTTAAAAATGGCTTTTTACCCGACAGGTTGATCGTGCGGAGAAAAAGGTAAACGTAGAGCACCTGTGCAATCAAAAAACCGGCAATTCCGGAAACAAAATAAATGAAATCGGCGGCGAACATCATAAACAAGTCACCGATCCACGAGGCAAGAAAAGCAAGCACCGCAAAGCGAATTACCTTCCGATCAACATTTCTTGAGTAGATCAAAAAATAAACAGCAATCCACACTAAGATCAATGGCTTAAAAATATGATCGATTTGAGGGTTTTGAAGGTATTCTCCAATAAGATCGCCAATAACGATTATGGCAAACAGGAAATGCAGTACAACTTTTTTCATTGAACAATTATGCTTGCCATAAAAATAGGTTTTTTGCAAAAGAAATAGCTGAACTTCTTCGAAAAAGAATTAGCTGCGAAAATGAAAGGGAATGAGAACACGAAAATCCGGCAGGCTAGTAACAGGATTCCGCTACCAGAAATTCTTTAACATACTGCGAAACACCATCTTCCAACTCAACAAACGGTTTTCGGTATCCTGCTTCACGTAATTTATTGATTTCGGCTTCGGTAAAATACTGATATCGTCCACGAAGATCAACCGGAGTGTCAATAAATGAAATGTTCGGTTCAATTTTCATGCTTTTAAAAACACTTGTAGTCAAATCGAAGTACGAACGGGCTTTCCCGGTGCCCACATTGAAAATACCTGAATTATTCTGGTTCTCCATAAAGAACATCATTACATCAGCAATGTCTTCTACATAAATAAAATCGCGACTTTGCTGTCCGTCTTTATACGCTTTATGGTGTGAACGGAACAATTGCATTTGTCCGGTTTCGCGAATTGTTTTGTAAGCATGCAATACTACCGACGCCATTCGTCCTTTATGGTATTCATTCGGACCATACACATTAAAAAATTTCATGCCCGCCCAGAACGGAGGTGTACGAAATTGTTTCAACGCCCAAACATCAAAATCGTGTTTCGACCAACCATAAAGATTCAGCGGTCGCAAGTCACGAATTTTCACGTGTGAATCCGAGAAGCCTTCCTCGCCGTTTCCGTAGGTAGCTGCCGATGATGCATAAAGCAAAGGCACCTGAATTTCGGAACAAATATTCCAAAGACGCTGCGAATAAATCAAGTTAAGCTGCTGATAGAGTTCAGGCTCCTGCCCTACTGTATCGGTCCGTGCACCAAGATGAAAGATGAAATCGACATCAGCTGAATGCTTAATTAACCATTTGAAGAAATTATCGCGATCGATAAATTTCCGGTATTTCTTATGTAAAAGGTTTAAATCTTTCCAGGGGTCATCGAATTTGTCAACCAGAATCAGATCGGTATAACCTGCTCTATTGAGTCTCCCTACTAAATAACTTCCGATAAAACCGGCTGCGCCTGTTACTACAATCATTGAATATGCGATTTTTTAGTACAGTAAAAACTCTGTATTCTGAAATCTGGCTTTCTCATAAAACTCATCCACTTCGTTTTTATTGCACGGTGCACAAAATAAATTTAACTTTCTTTAATAGACAAACATCTGGTACTAATTAGGTGAAATGCGGCCCTTAAAGGTTGCTTCTTTACATTAAGTTTTTATTGAAAAATTTCAGTGAACAGAGGATCAGCTTCTTCACGGACAAAGAAATGTGCGTAAAGAATTTTTACAGCATCTATTTAATTTACAGAAACGGCCAATTGTTTCAATTGACGTAGCAAACTGTGCTTTAAATTATCCAGCGCAAGCGGAATGTTCCATTTTGCCGAGCTGTCGGGCTCTAAATAATTTGATATTGCACGAATTTGACAACATTCAACGCCCATCCAATTGCAAACATAAAAAACAGCTGCTCCTTCCATGGATTCGGTATGGCCAGAGAATTTTGATAATATCTTGCTAATACTTTCCCGGTTTCGGTGGCTCTTGCTAACAGTTATTCCGCGTACTTTCTTCAATTGGTCCCATTCCAACATGCTGGTAGCTTTTAAAATGCCATTCTCGAAAGGAAACTCGTTGATATTCATATACCCCGATTCAAACAGCGTTAAGAACTCATGCGAGGTCTCAATGCCAAGATCAGCAAATTCCTCGTACACTACATTAACAACCTCTCCTATTTCGAGTTGATGTGTCAAGCTTCCCGCAATTCCGAAATTGATCACTAAATCGTATTCTTCCTGATGCAAAGTACTGGTTAAATGAAAGGTTGTGAACGTGACACCGATCCCTGAAATGAGAACATCGATTAGATTTTCACCCAAACGGTAGGTTTTTAACAAGTGACTTTTCTCTTCAACTTTTTCCAGCTCCTCAACCAGAAGATTCACTTCCATCCACGTGGCTGCAACTAACAATATCTTCATAATTTTTTGATAGCAGAATATTTTTGATTCGTTTACCGTGTTTATGCTTTAATACTGTTTTTCTGAAAAAAAGTTAATCTTTGTACTAACTTTAATTCAAAAAAATGTGTTCAATTAATTCTGACAACACGAACGGATACCAGAGAACAGATTCATATGACGACGAATCAACCCGTGAACTTTCGAAACATTACACTGAAATTTTAACAATAATCGGAGAAGATCCAACGCGGGAAGGACTCAATAAAACACCGGAACGAGTGGCCAAAGCCATGCAGTTTTTATTGCACGGCTACACTGCCGATCCGGTTGAGATACTGAAATCGGCCATGTTCAAAGAAGACTACCGCCAAATGGTAATTGTTAAAGACATTGAGATTTATTCGATGTGTGAACACCATTTATTGCCGTTTTTTGGTAAAGCACATGTGGCTTATATTCCTAATGGCACCATTACCGGCTTAAGCAAGATTGCGCGAGTTGTCGATGTTTTTGCGCGCCGGCTGCAGGTTCAGGAACGTCTGACACTGCAAATTAAAGAATGCATACAGGAAACCTTACAACCTCTTGGCGTAGCTGTAGTAATTGAAGCACAACACCTGTGTATGCAAATGAGAGGGATTCAAAAACAACATTCAATAACCACAACTTCCGATTTTACCGGAGCTTTCCAAAAAGTAGCTACACGCGAAGAATTTATCAAACTGATCAGTTCGAAATTAAGCTAGTTCCTGTGAACAGGTGATTGATTGAGATTGATCGAGATTGATTGAGATCGATGAAGATTGTCGTTACACACTATTAAAAAATTTAAGCATTTCCGAATTAAAGCATTTAAGCATTCATCTCCCAATCCTTCAATCCTTCAGCCGCCTCATCCCGGAAAGAAACTTACAAAAATTCAATACAAACCGGGGCTGGCAATTTAATTTCTTTACCCGTGAATTCTAGTCTGCCGGTTTCTTTATCGATATTGAATACCGTGATATTACTACTTCGCTGGTTGGCAACCAACATCCGGGTTCCGTCGGGTGTAATGCCAAAATTCCTTGGCCAGTTTCCTTCAACCGAAACCGTTTCCAACAACTTTAACGACTGATCGGTTGGATTCACTTCGAAAACAGCGATAGAGTTGTGTCCGCGATTGGAGCCATACACGTATTTACCGTCTTTCGAAACATGAATGTCGGCACAATAACTTTCTCCTTTAAAATCTTTCGGTAAAGTTGAAATGTTTTGAAAAACTTTCCAGTCATTACCTTCTTTTCTGATCGCTGAAACCGTTGAGTTCAATTCATTGATCACATAAATCACCTTTCCGTTGGGATGGAAATCGAAATGCCTGGGTCCGGAGCCGGGAGGCAGTTTAACAAATTTCTGTTCGGCTTTTTTTAAACCGCCGAAGTTTAATTGGTAAATATCGAGTTGATCAGTCCCAAGGTCGGCACTGAAAACAAGGCTTTCAAAAGGCGAAAATTTTATGGAATGGGCATGTGGTTTTGCCTGGCGATCTTTAACAGGTCCCGTACCGGAGTTAACGTTGGTAATAAAAGCCTCCATAAGTTTGCCGTTTTTTAACACCGGATAAATCGATGTTGTACCACCACCATAACAGGCCACCGCAACATAACTTCCCTTTGACGAAACATCAACATGACAGGGGCCCTGTCCGTTAGAACTTTGTTTGTTCAAAAATTTAAGCTCATTATTAACCACCTCATAGGCATAAACAAAACTTCCGGCATCTCCGGCTTCAGAAACCGCATACAAGAATTTCTTATTGGGCGATAAACGTAAAAACGAAGGATTCTCAATTCCGGTGAAAGTATTTTCAAGATTAATTTCACCCGTTTCAGTATTGAGCTTGCAAAGATTAATTCCTTCAGCTCCTTCTGATGTATATGTCCCAACAAAAAACTCCTGATATTTTGAGTTTTGCCCCAATACGAATGTAGAAAGAAGGACTCCCCAAATGAACAAAATGTAGTGTTTCATTTTATATTATTAAGTTTTGGTGTTGAATTTACAAAGAAAAACGATTAAATATGGACAAACCTGTTATTGCTAAAAAAGCTCCCAAAATGCTAACGCTTGAGCCCGGCACCTATTTCTGGTGCGCCTGTGGAAGAAGCCAGAATCAACCTTTTTGCGACGGTTCACACAAAGTAACCGGCATAACACCCGTAGCTTTCACCATTGATGAAAAGAAAGATGTGTGGTTGTGCCAGTGCAAACATTCGTCGAATAAACCATATTGCGACGGCACGCACCGCACCTTATAAATCCTTTTTAAAATACTCCTTGCTGGCGTTACAAATCGGACATTTATAATCGTCGGGCAGGTCTTCGAATGGTGTTCCCGGAGGTATTCCGGCTGAAGGATCGCCTTCTTCAGGATCGTATCTGAAACCACAAATTGAGCAGGTAAATACCCCGTTCTCATCAATCGTTTTGGCTTTTTCTTTCTTTTCTTCTTTCGGAGGTTCCGGTTCGGGCTCCGGCTCGTCACCCAGCTTATCTTTATCGATGTAAGTAGGTGCATTTTTAGGAGCGAACATTTTGTATTTTTTGTGGTAATAATCGTAAGTCAGTGGTTCCTCGTTCGAAATAATATCGCTGTCAACAACCTCAGCAATAATCAATATATGTGTGCCCACATCAACGGTATCCAGCACTTTACAATCGAGCCAGGCCACGCAGGAATTAATCACAATCGGAGCTCCTGTAACCGATCGTTTTGTCATAACTCCATCGAACTTGTCAATGTCGGAACTCGACATAAAACCAAACTTACCGATCAATGATGTTTCAACTTCCTTCTTCAAAACCGAAAGCGAGAATTTTTTACTGTCGATTATTTTTTGAGTTGAATAATTATCCTTGTTACTGCTTATAGCAATTTTCGAAGGTTCGGAAGTGACCTGAAAAGCAGTATTTCCAATATACCCAACCTTTTCACCTTCGTGTTCGGTAGCAATAATATATAAGCCATAAGACAATTTATGGAAAGCACGATAATTCATAGTATACTATTTTTTACTCCGAAGAAGAATTCTGACTAGTGTGCCGGAACGTTTCTTCCCGGAATTTTGGTTCGTAAAATGCTAAATTTAAGAATTGATTTTTACATATCGGGTGCATTACTTCTATTCTTCAAAATTTAATGAACTAAAACCAATCATTATAAATTAATGCAATCTAGTCGAATTCGTTCTTTTACTTTTTACGATGTAGCACCCTGAGGTATTGACAGACATTTGAGGATGTTACCAAATTGGGAATTGGCAAGGAACAAGAGGCAAAAGACAGAAAAAGTTGGCCCTCCGGCATTAATGGCTAAATCCGAAGAGAACCATAACATCATTGGAAAAATTTCAAATAGTAGCTTATAAGTTTTTAAACACATATTCCATATCGAGGAAACTTTTTTTGAATATGGGATACCCTCCTAAATATTTTCCATATTTTGGACAAAGCACTTGTTACGCATGATTCTTTTATCTATTTTAGTTTTCGCAATTAGTACAAAAACATGTCAAAGCAAAACCAGCAAACCCAGTACAAGGTATTTATAGTTGAAGACAACGAACTATATGCCCGAGTGCTTAAGAAGCAACTCACTGATGACAACCTCCAGGTAAAAGTATTTTATAACGGAACCGACTTCATTAATGCACTTCACGAGAAACCCGACGTGGTAACACTCGATTATACCCTACCCGACATGACCGGGAAAGAAGTGTTGCAAAAAATCCAGATAGAGCACCCCGAAGCGAATGTTATCGTTATATCGGCTCAGGACAGTATTGACACTGCCATTGAGTTGATGAAGAACGGCGCTTATGATTACATTATGAAAGCGCCCGATACCCGCGAAAAACTAAGCAACATCATCAGGAATATTTACAAAACCGATCAGTTGGTTAAAGAAAATATTATTCTTAAAGATGCTGTAAAGGAACGCTATAACTTCAAGAACCTTATAAAAGGGAACAGTCGCGAAATCGACCATGTTTTTGATTTGATGAATAAAGCCATTCAAACCAATATTTCGGTATCCATTTCGGGCGAAACCGGAACCGGTAAGGAATTGGTAGCAAAAGGCATCCATTATAACTCGAGAAGAAGCAACAAACCTTTTGTGGCTGTAAACGTCTCTGCCATTCCCGACGGACTGATTGAAAGCGAATTATTTGGACACGAAAAGGGAGCATTTACCGGCGCTGATTTTCAGAAGATCGGGAAATTTGAAATGGCCAACGGCGGAACACTTTTCTTAGACGAAATTGCCGACCTGAACCTGAATCTGCAGGCCAAACTGCTTCGGGTGATTCAGGAGCGCGAACTGGTTCGTCTGGGCGGCCACGACAATATTCCACTAGATGTAAGGATCATTACCGCCACCCATAAAAACCTGTCGGCACTGGCAACCGATGATAAATTCAGGCAGGACCTTTATTACCGCCTGCTCGGTTTACCTATCGAAATACCGCCACTGCGGCAGCGTGGCAACGACAAAATTCTGCTGGCGAAATTCTTTGTCGATGAATTTTGCAGAGACAACGATCTGGAGCCCAAAACCATTTCGGAGGAAGCCAAACAGATGTTGCTTACCTATCATTACCCGGGAAATATCAGGGAATTGAAAGCGATTATGGAACTGGCCTGTGTAATGTGCAGCCGCGATGTTATCAAGCCCAGCCACCTGAACATGAATGTGGATGAAAACGTGCAGAACCTGCTGGCTTCGGAGAAAACCCTGGAAGAATACAACAACGAAATCGTAAAATTCTTTCTGAATAAATACAATCAGAATGTACGCTTAGTGGCATCGAAACTGGGAATTGGGAAATCTACCATTTACCGGATGCTGCAAAAAAATATGGATTAGGCAATCCTTCCCAAAAGAAAATCCCGGTAAGCCAATGCTTACCGGGATTTTTTATGTCATGAGAATATTTCTTATCCCTCGTAGCTGTTCACACCAAAAGTTTCCATGGCGCGGTCAACTTTTTTAACCAGGCCTTGTAACACTTTTCCCGGACCAACTTCAGTGAATGAAGTAGCTCCGTCGGCAATCATATTCTGAACAATCTGTGTCCATTTTACCGGAGCGGTCAACTGTGCAATAAGGTTTTCCTTAATTACCGCCGGATCTGATACCGGTTTTGCATCAACGTTCTGATACACCGGACAAGCAGGCACACTAAATGTAGTCGCTTCAATGGCAGCTGCCAGTTCTTCGCGGGCAGGCTCCATAAACGGCGAGTGGAATGCACCACCAACTACCAGTTTTAAAGCGCGTTTAGCACCTTTTTCAGTTAACAGGGCACAAGCTTTGTCAATGCCGGCCTCCGAACCGGAAATTACCAGCTGTCCCGGGCAATTGTAGTTAGCCGGAACTACTACGTCATCGATCTCGGCACAAACTTCTTCAACCACTGCATCTTCCAGTCCTACAATAGCAGCCATAGTTGATGGCTCAATTTCGCAGGCTTTTTGCATGGCCATCGCACGTTGCGAAACCAGCTTCAGTCCGTCTTCGAACGTTAGCGTTCCGTTTGCCACCAGTGCCGAAAATTCACCCAACGAGTGACCGGCAACCATATCGGGTGCAAAATCTTTTAATGTTTTAGCCAGCAATACCGAATGCAGGAAAATGGCAGGTTGTGTAACCTTTGTTTGCTTCAGGTCTTCCACATCACCTTCGAACATAATTTTGGTAATATCGAATCCAAGAATATCATTTGCTTTTTCGAACAGCGCTTTCGCTTCTGCCGAATTTTCATAAAGATCTTTTCCCATTCCCGGGTATTGTGCTCCCTGTCCGGGAAATACAAATGCCTTCATAATTTTTGAGTTTATTAATTCCGGCGCAAATTTAATCGAAAATCAAAGAATGGCCTTTAAATCGCATCTATTCAATCAGATTTGATAAAAAATTAGGTTACTGTTTCGAAAATTGTGTTGAATGGGTCAATTGTTAAGGAGCGAGTAGGTGAAAAACTGTTTGAGTTTATAAAAGGAATATTATAATCCCTTAATTCACGGGCACACCAGTAAGGGTAAATATATAAACGCAAAAACCCGGGGTGAACCCGGGTTTATTAGAATATTTTTAAGTGCAGAAACTAAAGCGATAAACGAATAGCAGTGCACTGCGGGTACAAAGTTAAAAACTTTGTTATCAAATTCAAATGTTCTCCTTGAAATTGTAGTTTATTTTATCTTCGATAATAGTTTTAAGCGCTGCATTATCAGCATATTTCCCAAATAGTTTTTTTATGGAATCTTTGAGATCCGCTTGTCTGTTTTTAGAAATATTTCCCAGGAAATAAGAAATTACTCTAACACACGAATCAAGAGAACTTCTATCCTTATTATTAAAAGGAATAGACGGGATTACAGAGATTCCCGTTGGTCGCCTGTAGTCATAAAGAACATCACCGTGTGCACAACTGTTTCTTATATCAAGTATTACTTTAAACAGATTGTAAAATTTATCCAGACTCACAACGCCAAACTCATTTGCTATTTGTTCTTTTAACGCCCTATTCTTTACGTTTTTGTAAATATTGAATACATTTCCAAACGTAAGAAACTCTAAGGTTTTCCATGCCGGGGCATATTTATCATTAATGTGTTTAAAATGATGTTGTTTTATTGGTTTATTGTTTTTTATGAATTTCTGATCATAGTTTTTATCAAGGAAATCTATAATTTCTTTGTTCACAATAGCAGGATCAGCAAACCATGTTGGCGATTCAATGTAATGATTAGACACATAATAAATTACTTTTGTGCGAAAGTTAATTTCAATCCTGTTGGTATATTTGATTAATAAGATTCGAAGATCGCTGTCTAAATAATAGAGTTTAATCACATCCGAAAACTTCGTTCCTTCGATGAATTCATGATCTGTGTTCTTCTGAAACGGATACCAGTAAAAGCCCAAACGATAATAGCCAATATCCAATAGATGTTCTTTAACTTTATCTTCTGGCAAATCTAAGGTCATGCCTCGCTCTTTCAGCAGAGCAATTTGCGTTGTTGTATCCGTGGCGATATTTCCCATAATATTCTTTTAACGATTCCCCTTTACCCTGTTATGTGTTTTGCACAACATCTGGCAGTTTTTGTCATCGGTGGCGCCGCCTTTGCTCCATGCGGTTACATGGTCGGCATCCATTTCGCTCAGTTTCCAGATTTTTTGTTTATTAGCATCGTGGCCTAATGCACAATGTGGACAATTGGAAATGCCTTTCTTCTCAGCATCTGAGGTTTGCATTTTATAGCTTGCCTTTTTTATTGGCTCATTAAATACCCGCACATTAAGTAGTTTAGTATCGACCGAACCACCAAGTATATATTCAAAAATCCCCTTCCGGTTTGTTACATACGAATCGCTGATAAGCTTTTGCACTGCGTCCGAAACTTTTTTCGGATCATACGCTTTATTATGATATGTTTCGTACAAACGCCCCCATTCCAAACCGCACATCTCTTTTTCTACATCGATAAATACACCGCTTACCCAATCGATTACACTATTGAAATAGGTTTTTAATTCTTTAATGCTATTGTCGTAACGATGCTGGCTCATATACGAAACGATATTTCCTTTGCTCACCCAGTCGAGCGCGCGTTCGAGAAATTCCTGGCGGTTGGCGCTACCTTTTATATAAGCGCTCCATTTCTGGGTATTGGAATTTTGGGTATTGCTAAATTCTTCCTTGGCCAGCGTAACAAAAGGACCTGAGAAAATGGCATTGTTTACTTCCTGGTCGTTAAGCGGTATCCCCGCGATGTTAATGGTGCGGAACCACTCCTTTATTTCGCTTTCCTCGCCTTCGCATTCGTAAATCAGCAAAGGAGTTTCGAGTATAAGCTTTTGTTTGTCGGCGGCCAAACCGCCAAAGTAATGCGGTTTGCCGTTTTCGTCGATTACTGCAAATTTGTTGGTAACATAACGGCCAAAGCTCGTAATTCGTTGTTGTCCGTCGAGCACCTCAAACTTATCGTCGGCTACTTTTACAAAATAGATAAGCCCCAGCGGATAACCTTTGAGGATGGATTCAATAACCGCCACATCTCTACGGCCATCGGCATAAATGTAGTTACGTTGATATTCGGGCTGAATGGTAAGTTTTCCGGCCAGCCCAAAAAGTCCCTTGCCTTCGAGTTCGTTATATACAAAGCCTTCGCAAAGATCTTTTACTGTAATTTCGGTTTGCAGTGTGGTTTTCATTTTGTTAGTTTTTTATGTTTGATGAGAACACGAGCGTACACTTGGATAAAATAGTCATTGCCGACAATATAATAGGTTTGACCATTAGGAGGTCTATCTAATTTCAAAGTAGCGCCATCGTTTAACTTGGTAACATCACTCCTCTTACCATTTGCACTAACCTGAATTTGGGGTGGATAAATCTTTGACGCGGCACCAAACCATGTTTTAGTAATGGCTAAAATTTGAAATTGGTCTGGATTGTATTTATCTAAAAAGCTAATTGGTACACCCATTACACCATCATAATCATTTGGAATGGCATCAGTAAAAGGAACTTCAATTGCATCGTAGTTGTCGTAGCAATCGTATGATTCCTTCCCCTTAAGCTTTTTATTAAATTTAAGATTCTCTTCCATCGACATCAGGGCTAAGGGTTGGTGACGTTTGCCGTGGTCAACACTGGTAAACCAACATGAATTGCCTAAACGTGTATAATCACCCACATAACCTAATCGTGCAGCTTTTTGTCGGTCTGATTCTGCAACTTCAGTTCCTTTCGGAACACCAAAAACCATATCGTTTCCATTTCCTGTTGCTCCTAGCCAAAGTTTGTTATCCTTAATTAACGGAAAAACTTCTTTATAAGTAATGGCATTCATATTGCCAATAATCACAAACTGTTTACCGGCTTCGATAATCCAGGCTAAAAACTCGCGAAACAGCGAAAAGGGCGGGTTGGTGATAATGATATCGGCTTCGTCGCGAAGCCCGCAGATTTCAGCGCTTTTAAAATCGCCATCGCCTTCGAGGTAGTGCCATTCAAGGTCGTCCACATCTATTTTTCCATCGCCACTACGATCGTGGTCAAGAATAAAAATCTTTCCGTTCTTTTTGGTTTTGTATGCATCGTACTGCGGGTCGTTTACCTCAAAAAGCGAGGGCTGGTAACCGCTTTTGTATTTTTTGCTGTTGGCGGCATAGCTGGTGCTAATCAGCTTTTTCAGGCCAAAACGCTCGAAGTTTTGCGCAAAAAACCTGGTAAAGTTGCTCCATTCGGGGTCGTCGCAAGGCAGCAGAATAGTTTTCCCGCGAAACACATCGGGGTTGTATTCGATGTAGGCATTTATTTCTTTTTCAATATCGTGGTATTGGGTATAAAACTCGTCGTTTTTTGCGCGTTTTGCTTCGGTAAGGTTGCTGTTTGCCATTTATATTACTAATAAATCTTTATTCTTTGGTCATCAATTATTTTGTCCATACGGGGTAAAACAAAGCGTAAAAGATTTTGGGTCTTCTGCCTTTGGTTTGATGGCTTCATAAATAAATTTGCCATCATCTTTAATTTGATCCGTCACGTAATGAACCTGCATAATTTGTCCATTGTGTAATTTTCTAAACTCATAAACCTTGTCTGGCTTTTCAATATAATGTTGTTTATCAATTCCGTGTAATATATGGTTAAAGTCCCAAAGTTTTGGATTCTTTTCATTCTTTTCAAGCGTAAATCTATTCTCTGCCGCTTCCTTGCCTGGTTCTCTAAAACTAAAACTGTTTTCGATATGTTTTACTATAAAATCGAGTTCTGCCAGAGTTTTTGCTCTAATTATCGCAATGCTGTAATTATTCTCAATTTCATCAAAATACCTTAATTGATAACATTTGGCAAGAAATTCAATGAATTCGAAATTTATTACTTGATAGATACTCCCGAATTTATTCTTCAATGTGTTTTTAAACTTTCTAACCGTAATATCATGGTGCCTTGGTATCTCTTCTCCCAGAATAGCTTTCATTCCTTTAAAATATTTTTCGATAGAGGTATTGGCAAGGATACATCCTTGTATCAATAATTCGTTTATTAGAAGTTGTCGTGCTGCTATATAATCCTCATACGCAGTGATGAAAAATCCCATGGCATTTTGTCCTTGTTTATAGGGCATATTGTGGGATCTAATCTTGTTCATTGCTGTAAATCTGGGTCAATTAATTGATTGCCGAATTTAACGAAATAATTGAATTCTGGGAACAGAAAACATCAAAAGCATTATTGAGGACTAAAACCCGGTTAAGTACGCTATGATTAAGCCCAGGCTTAAGCCTGGGCTTAGCGAATACCACATAGTGCAGGGGCATTAGCCCGGTTTCCTCGCCAGCAGCGGATTTCAGAAAAAACACCACAACGAAAAACACCCTAACTTACTGATAAAGAGAGGCCGCCACCAGCCAAAGGCAACACTTTGTAACACTTGCAAAGTATTGCCGTGCATTGGCGGCATAAGTCTGTAAGGCTTACAAAGCCTTGCCACGCACCCGCGGGGTGGTTTCGTACGTGAATATAAGGTTGTCGTGCTTCGGTGGCACAGGTTTGTAAAGGATACAAAGTAGTGCCGCGCATCCGTGGCAGGGTTTCGCAATTGAACATTTAGCCGCCACTGATAAAAGGCAGTACATTGAGTGTAAGCAAATGCACCACGGTGACACACCTAACGAAGAAATTGCTTCTACTAAAACTAACTTTTAAATCATTCGATGAAAGAAAATTATACGAAGCACCCCGGCAGGGATTGAAGCGACACCCTGTTGCAGGCAAGCATGAGTTTTTTGTTATCGGACGGAGGCGGATGAAAGGAGCCCACGTACCGTTTACAAAAACCAGGCTTGACAAGACAGGTAAAGCGAAAAGCCCGTTTGTCCGGCCAAATAAAAAAACCAAACTTACTCTACGGTTACACTCTTTGCCAAATTACGCGGTTGATCGACATTACACCCTTTTAGCAAGGCAATATGATAGGCCAACAACTGCAGCGGAATTACCGCCAGCAAAGGCGCCACCGCCGGATGCGACTTCGGAATTTCAATTACATCGTTTGCCAGTTCCTTTAATCCTGAATCGCCTTCAGTAACAATGGCAATCACATTTCCTTTCCGCGCTTTTACCTCCTGAATATTGCTCACCACCTTTTCGTAATAGGCATCTTCGGGAGCCACCACCACAACCGGCAGATTATCATCGACCAAAGCAATAGGACCATGTTTCATTTCACCGGCTGCGTATCCTTCGGCATGAACGTAGGAGATCTCTTTCAACTTCAGTGCGCCTTCCAAAGCCACCGGAAACAGGTAGCCGCGCCCCAGGTAAAGTGCATTCACAGCTTCGTGGTACTTTTCAGCTATTTGCTGAATTTTGGCATCGCTTTCGAGGATAATTCTCCCCTTTTCAGGAATCTGTGACAGCTCTTTTACCAGGTTTTGGTATTCGTATAAATCGATGGTACCTTTTCGTTTGGCCAGCTTCAGTGCGATCATGGTCAGCACCGTTACCTGCGCAGTGAAAGCTTTTGTAGATGCCACGCCAATCTCAACTCCGGCGTGGGTATAAACACCGGCATCGGTTTCGCGTGCCAGCGATGAACCTACTACGTTACAGATTCCAATTACCGTAGCACCTTTTGCCTTAGCCAGATGCAGCGCCGCCAGAGTATCGGCGGTTTCACCACTCTGACTGATCAGAATAACCACATCGTTTGAGTTGATGATCGGTTTCCGGTAGCGAAACTCCGAGGCATATTCCACTTCAACCGGAACACGGGCATATTCTTCCAGCATGTATTCACCGATTAGTGCCGCATGCCACGAGGTACCACAACCAATGATAATTATTCGCTCTGCGGCTTCAATTTTTGGAAACACATTAAGCAGGCCACCCAAAACAATCTCGGAATAATCCTCGCGCAAACGTCCCCGAAAGGTTTCTTTAATGGTATCAGGTTGCTCGTAGATCTCCTTCAGCATGAAGTAATCAAAATCGCCTTTGTCCAGAGTTCCGATTTCCAGATCAAGATTCGATATTTTTAAAGAAACAGGATTGTTTTGTACATTTTTCAGCGTAAAACCATCGCGCTGAATTATGGCAATATCTTCATCGTTCAAGTAAACCACCTGGCTGGTATATTCGGCAATCGGCGAAGCATCGCTGGCAATAAAATATTCTTTGTCGCCTAGCCCAACAACCAGCGGACTGCCTTTGCGGGCCACTACAATTTTTTCGCTTTCGCGGCTGCACAATACGGCAATTCCGTATGCTCCCACTACTTTCGACAAAGCCAGCTGAACCGCGCCTTCGCTTGACATTTCATCGTTCTGCAGGTAAAAATATTCTATCAGGTTGGCCAGAACTTCGGTATCCGTTTCGCTTTTAAAACTATAATCGTGTTTTACAAGATCCTCTTTTAGCCGCGCATAATTCTCGATGATCCCGTTATGAACGATGGAAAATACGCCGTTCATAGACGTGTGCGGGTGCGCATTACTATCACTTGGTTCGCCATGTGTGGCCCAACGTGTGTGGCCGATTCCTACAGTGCCATTACAGCTCTTTTCTGCCACGAATTCCTCCAGTTCGGCCACCTTGCCTTTTCTTTTAAAGTTCTCCAGCGAACCATTTAAAAGTGCCACTCCGGCCGAATCATAACCGCGATATTCCAGTCGCTTCAACCCGTTTATCAAAATCGGGAAAGCTTGTTTTTCTCCAATATATCCTACTATTCCACACATAATAATCAGTGTTTACTATTACATATTTGTGCTATCCATCATCCCCCTAATCCCCCTTCGAAAGGGGAAGCGATCCGTCATCTGACGGAGAGCGGGGGATGAAAAAGTATTTTTAGGCTTTTATTTGTTTAGAGTTCAAAGTTGGAGCCATAACCCGATTCATTGCTGCAATCATCTTATTTCCCAGAGCTTCCTTTTTCTCCATGTGTTGCTGAATGGCGGTTACTGTTTCGTTATTTTCGAATTCACCACGAACCTCAGCAAAATCCAGCTCACGGGCACCGTTTTGTCCGTCTACCCCAAAACCGGTCATTTTGGCCATCGAAAACTCTTTCTTCGCATCTTCATATAAATACTTGTCGATTCCCAAAACACTCTCCTTCCATTTTTCCACTACCTGAATCACATCTTCTGAACGGAATTCTGCCAGTGCCTTTCCATAAAATTGCTCGAGGGCATCCGCCGCCCAGGTCCATTCGTAGTTGTAGTAATTTTTATGCAGCATGGCCAGGCCGGCATTTACTTCTTCCAGCGACTGAACAGCTCCACTTTCCACCGAAGTCAGCAATTGATCCAGTGCTTCGAAGGGGCACAACATTCCTGACAGATCCACCCAGTAACCTTTGCCCAGAGGGGTATCGGGTTGAAGTGCTTTTTGAATCTCTTCATCGCTCGAATAGTTACGATCACCAAGCCGGGTAATAAGCGAGTTCCCCAGGAATTTCCAAATTGCCATTTCATACAAGCTGATACCGCGGTCGAGCGCGTGCTTTTCAATCTTCATCCGGTCGAAATCATAAACTTTTACATTTTCACCGGCAGACTTACGCAAAGCGATAAGCTTTTCTCTCCCCGACAGCATTTTATGAACGGTATACGGACTCAGCAAATTAAAATTGATAAAATCGAGCAGGTGCGAATCGGTGCGTTTATCGCGCCGCGGCCACTTTTGTGTATCGCGAATGGTACCAATACTTTTAAGGTTGATACCGGGAACCAGGATACTTTCATCCTTACTTTCAATCAGGTACGAAAATGGAAAACTGGTGGTATCGCAGTGTTTATAATGGCGCCCCATTACGAGCGAAAATGCCCCGATATGCGAAGGCCACAGCAGGTAGGAATCGCTGGTGGTTTTCGCGCCGCGCTCCATAATTCCCTGATGAATCGGGCCGAGTTTATACAAATGATTACTTTGGTTCGATCCGCTTCCGGCATTCAGAAACGAAAACATCCCGGCAATCAGCAAAGTGGATTTGTGGTGTGTAACCGTATATGGTCCCGCAAAAATAGAACATGCCTCGCCGTGAAATCCCTGGCAATTGGCGAAAAACAAAGAATTCTCTGCAGAATAGTGCTTATCCAGCACACTCCCCTGTCCGATAAAACATTTTGAGATAAGTGTTGCATCAGCTACCAGCGTGCCCGAACTCAAAATAAAGTCCTCCATGATCACACCTTCCCCAATTTTTACCGGTGCCTCGTAATTACTGTTAATGCTCCCGTTCGTCAATTTCTGAGCGCCGTCGATCAACGTGGCCGGGCCGGTTTTCACATTCAATATGGTGTTACAGTTAAGGATTTTTGAATCGGCACCGATAACTCCGATCTCATCACTCACAAAATCGGTGTAATCCTGCACCATTTCCTTGAGCGTACTCACCAACCTGGGCCGGTGACGATACAAGGCCATAATGTAGGCAACATGCGTCGACAGGTAATCGTAAATTGGTATCTCGCGGCCCCCGCCTTCATTGATGGCCTCAACCCGGACGCCGTTACCAAAAGCGGTTCTCCCGTCAACCGCCAGCGTTGTGATGTTATGGATAATGACGTTATCCCCTATGTTGTAATTGGCTATATAACTCCTGACATTATGAATCAAGGCATTGCGACCAACTTCGCAGTTGTGCAGCCAGGCGTTGTAAATACCCGTTTTAAAGGTGATACCTCCCGTAAGATTAACGGTCCCTGAAAAACTGTTCAGACGGATTCGCCCTGTGAACTTTGTGTTTTCGATACAATCGGGAATAAAATCGGGAGATACTTTCACCAAACTCCAGTCGGTTGAGGAACAGCCCTGATGAACCAGCTGTCCGATCTCTTCATCGAGCAAGTTGCGGTAAATTGCTGAGGTATTTTGAACCATAACTATTTTCAAGCTTTAGATGCTCAAATTTACGGCATAAATACTCGAATGCAAATACAAAACCTAACACCAACACAAATGTATCCTAATAATACATTACACTTCTAACAAATATTAAACTATATCAACGTTTTTGAATACGAACAAACCTAACATATTTTTACAGGGAAATAGAAAATACCTTATCAAAATTGCAACAGGTAGGAAGTCAGGCGTGTTCCTGAATCGAGATTGAGTTTTTTCCGCAGACGAACGCGGGCGATTTCAACACTCTTTGCAGTGATGTTCATCAGTCCGGCTATAGCCTTACTTGAAAGCCCCAGCCTGATGTACGAACAAAGCTTTTTATCCTTTTCGGTGATTGAAGGATGTTTCTTTTGAAGGCGCGCCAAAAATCCGGGATGAATTTTTTCAACCTGGCTCTCGATCATATTCCAATCTACAAGTACCGAATTATGCTGATCAAAGGCGGTTGATAATTGATTCAGGACAACATTTCCTTTTCTACTTTCAGTAGTTTTTAATTCTTGAATCAGGATTGCAGCTTTCTGAATCAATTCATTTTTTTGCGACAACTGCAACAAAAAGGAAACCAGTTCCCGGTCTTTTAATTCGAGTTGATTTTGAAGACGCTGTTTGTTTCGCTGTTCAAACTCTTTCCCTTTCTCCAGATCAGAAATATGACCCATCGCCCTCTTCAGTCGCGAAATATCCTGTACCGAGGCACGAATTCCCAGATATTTTCCAAGTTTGTCGTAAACGCCCCGCACATTTATCATGCACCAGCGCAATTGCTTGGTTCGGGTTAAAATACGAAACTCCAGTGTTTGATTAATCTGCGACTGATTCAGCGAATTTTTCAGAAAAGCATTAAAATTTTCTTTATCGGCTTCATAAACCAGCAAGGCATCAATCCCGCTGGCATGAATGATTTCGTTGGATGTATATCCGGTGAGATCGTAACACGACGGCGAACAGTATTTAATGTTCCCGTCGGGTTCGAACCATAATTCCCAGGCAAAAGTAAAATCAGCTATCAACTGGTAAAACTGCCTTTTCTCCAGTTCATTTTGATACAGGATCGAAGTATCCTCCAACTGAATCCTTAATTCTGAAAGCTGGTTTTCCAGTTTCTCCAGCCGCGCCGTAAATTCCTTTTTCTTTTCCTGATCCATTTAAATTAGGGATAAAAGCAGGTACTAAAAGTAATACGACAGAACAGGAAAAGCAAACTGAAAGTTATACCACACAAATCAAAGGATTCAACACCTGCTAATCCTACATTTTTGTAGGATTTAGTTTTCAATTTCATACATTTTTGAAGAATGTCAAGTCGTTCAATACTGTTAAAACTCTGAAATACAAGTACCGGATCTTTTTGGCACCGGCTTTGCCTCCGTTTTCAGCAAATTAAAAAACGGGAACAATGAAAGTGATGCTACCGGTAAAAGAGGCTGGTTCTTCGAAAAAGGAACTCGCAGAGGGATTTCACAACATTCAATACGTTTGTATATACGACAGCAGCATGAAAGCCTGCGAATGGCTGGAAGCCAAAAATCTCAGTTCAACTCCCGGCGGACTGAATGGAGCGTTACTACAACGTGGAGTAAATACCATAATCAGTTTGAAAGTTACTCCGATGGTGCTAAATATGTTCAGGCGTAACAGCATTGAAGTACTTAAGGCGCGAAGCACCGATATTGACGAAAACATTCGTCTTTTCAACGAAAGCGAACTGGAGTTATATACTGCAAACGAATCAAGGACGTATCAGGCCTGCAACAAAAGTTCGTGTTCAAGCTGTTCATCATCCTGTTCTTAAAAACGAAAATTATGGCACTTGGAAAAGCAATCAAATTCATTAAGCAGGCAGGCAACGATAAACAACTTCGAAAATCCTGCTACCAAAGTAATTCAAAAGAAGATTTGCTACAAAAACTTGGTTTCGACATGGGAGAATTCGAAGACGCCATTACTATGCAACTGGTAAAATGCCAAACCTACGAACAAGCCGAAGAAGTTCAGCAAATAAAAATGTGGTTTTCACTATTATAAAACAATAGGTATGAAATTCAGAAATTTAGAAGCGGTACGCTATATCATAAAAGAAGCCACGGGGCTTGAAATTACTTATGCCTACGAAGATCTGGTGTTTCCGGAACACATGGCTTTTTTAATTCAGTTTAACGACGCGAACGAGAAAAACCTGTTCTGCTATTTTCACAATGATTGTAATCCGGAAGATAAAAACCAACTCTACAAAAAACTCTCGGATGTGGCACTGCAGGATTCCATCACCCTTGAAAACAAAGGCTCATTCAGTCTTGAACAAAAATCAGAGGAGGTAGAAATTCACTTCCAGGCTTAGTATTCCATTTTATCCGACTTTGCTTTCCACTGCGAAAAAAGGTGCAGGCCTTCGTCGCGGATAATGTTTTCAAAATCAACTTTACGTTCTTGAATATTCACTTTTAGTTCGTCGTAAATAAACTGGTCGTCGAAAGCTGCCAGTGCAGCATCTTCGCGTGTACATGCATAAAACACTTTTTTAGGACGTGCCCAGTAAATAGCGCCCAAACACATGGGGCAAGGTTCGCAGGAAGTATAAATTACGCAGTCGTCGAGCTGAAAAGTTCCCAGTTTTTTACAGGCTTCACGAATGGCAATTACCTCCGCATGTGCAGTTGGATCGTTATCTGAAGTTACGCGGTTAAATCCTTCGGCAATAATTTCACCATCTTTTACCACCACGGCACCAAAAGGACCGCCGGCATTCATCTGCATGCCTTTTTCAGCCAGCCGAATGGCAGCCCGCATAAAATTTCCGTCAGCTTCTTTCATACTTCTGCAGCGTGTTTGTACGCGTTTAAAGTTAAGTTTCCCCCAACAGAAAAGCAAGGAAAAGCCTGCTTACTGCTTTCGTTTCTGCCATTCAACACTTTTTGCCGAAGGACGGATTATCAGGCGCAGCGACTGATCGTAAGTCATGTAATTCCATAACCAGTTGATGAAAATTACCAGTCGGTTTTTTACCCCTACAATCGACATCAGGTGAACAAACATCCACACCATCCATGCAGGAAATCCGGCAAATTTCAGCTTTGGCAAATCCACCACTGCACGGTTTCTTCCTACCGTTGCCATCGAACCTTTATCGTTGTATTTAAAAGCAACCAGGGATTTTTCGTCCCGGATATTCAGGAGGTTTTTAGCAAGTAATTTTGCCTGTTGCAGGGCAACCTGGGCAACCTGGGGATGGCCATTGGGATAGGCTTCGGTTTCCATGTAAGCGATATCGCCAATGGCAAAAATATTTTCTTCTCCTTCAATCTGGTTAAACTGATTGACCTTTATGCGGTTGCCGCGTACAACGATATCAGGATTTACTCCACCAGGCATCTGCCCTTTTACCCCGGCCGCCCAAATGAGCGTATTGGTTTGAAAGTTTTCCTTGTCTTCGAGCTCCACTACTTCTCCGTTATAATTCAGCACCTTGTGATTGAGTTTTACTTCCACTCCCAAGTCAGTCAGGTAATCGAACGCTTTCGATGCTGCTTCTTCACTCATTCCGTGCAGAAGGTGTGTGTTCGCCTCCACAAGCGTGATGGTCATGTTGTTAAAATCCATTTCAGGATAATCTTTCGGAAGCACAAACTTTCGCATTTCAGCCAGTGCACCCGAAACCTCCACACCGGTTGGGCCACCTCCAACAACAACCACATTCAGCAAACGACGCTTCTCTTCTTTATCTGTTCGGGTTACGGCTTTTTCAAAATTCTCGAGCAAGGTGTTTCGCAGGTAAAGTGCCTCCGAAACCGATTTCATAGGAATCCCATTTTTCGAGAAACTCTCCATCCCGAAGAAATTGGTGGTTGCTCCGGTTGCTATCACCAGGTAATCGTACCAAACGGTTCCAAGAGTGGTGTCGATCATTTTTTCACCGGTCATTATTTGTTTTACCTCAGCAATACGGATGAACACATTTTCAATATTCTGAAAAGCCTTTCTTAAAGGGAATGAGATTGAACTCGGCTCAAGCCCCGAAGTAGCAACCTGGTAAAACAGGGGTTGAAACTGATGATAATTGTTGCGATCGATCAACACAACCTGAAAGTTGTGCTTATATAATTTACGGGCCAGTTTCAGCCCGGCAAATCCGGCACCGATGATAACAACACGCGGCTGTCCCGTTTTTGGTATATTAACAGGCATTTGTACAAATTTTTACTATTGAAACAAATGCAAAAAATGATTGTTTTACGCCTGATCAAAAACAACAATTTGTTTACATTTCAGTCAAAAACATCTTTTTTTATTGGAAAATTTAAAATTTTACACATCCTCGGTAAATCGGGTCATCTTCTCACGTGTACATCGATTGAATTATAACCACAAATGAGAGATGCGATATGTATAAATATGTTTTATATTTGTATTTTATAAATATTCAACACAAATAACAATGGCAACATTTACCAGCACATTGCCCGACGATATTTTGAACCGACTCAATGAAATGGCTCAAAAACTTGCCCTGCCCAAAAACAAGATCATCGAAAAAGCCCTGCAAATCTACCTCGACCAACTTACGAGAGCCGAGTATATAAAATCGTATAAACAGGCTGCTTCCGACGAAAGTATCCAGGAGATTGCAGAGGAAGGCATGGAGGACTATTTAAAACAGCTCGGCGATGAAACAGTGTGAAATCTGGCTTGCTGACCTGAATCCGGTAAAAGGTAGCGAGCAAAAAGGAATGCGCCCTGTAGTAATACTAAGCGGGAATGTTCTAAACGATTACATGCCAATCGTAATTGTTTGTCCGCTAACAACAAAAATTAAAGGTTACAAAGGAAATTTGATTTTGGAAGCGGATAGTATCAACAAGCTATCACAGCAATCGGAGGTTCTTACTTTTCATATTCGTTCCGTTTCGAAAGAACGACTGATAAAGAAAATTGGTACGATTACAGAAAAACAGCTGGCAGAGCTAAAACAAGGGTTGGATGACATTTTGAGGTATTGAATTCTCCTGTTTTGTACACCTTGTATCAACTCAAGCATGATCACCATCCAAAAAACTCCTAAGCACGTTTTTGGAAAATCCAATTTAATCAGCCTGTAAGCCTTCTATCACAATTGTTCTATTTAATGAAAACCGGCTCAATGCAGCAATCCAGATAACACCATTTACCAGAATAGCAGCCACAACAAACAATACGGTCGAAAAAGAGGCATCGCTGTTGGTCGATAAAAATGCCGGCAATGTAGCGACCACTGCAGCCACAAATCCCATTAGTACTCCCGTTACCAGCAACACCAAATATTCATTTGCCAGAACCCGGAAAATGGAGGAATTTCGGAAACCCACCGCCTGCATCATAGCAATTTCACGACGACGTTCAAGGATGGTTCGCGCAAGGATCACCGCCAGCCCGATCGTTCCAAGAATAAGTCCGAGTGTTCCGAGTGCCAGAAATATCGAAAGATATGTATTTGTTATGGAGTAAAATTCGACCAAACGCTTTGCGGAATTTTCCATTTCCCAACCGTAATCGCGGAAAACCGATTGCAGCTCATCTCCAATCGCCTGTTCATTGGCAGGAGCTCCATCAATCAGGAATACAGAACTGCCGCTACTGCTGGGGTAGCTTTTCAGGAATTGTTGGTTTGAAATGATTACAAATCCCTGGAAAATAGACGGTGTGGTGCCCGCAATCAGTTTTAGATTTAAAGTGTCGCCCAGTTCATTCTGGTACTGAATAACATCGCCAACTTTTTTCCCAAGCCCCCACTGGATTACAGTTTGATCGGCAATGGCAGGAATGGTACCATCATCTAAATCTGTGTCTAAAGCCAACCACGGATCACCTTCTACTTCCTTTTCCTTTACTGCAAACGAAAATCGGTCGGCCAATGCTTCCGGATCAACTCCCAAAATGGCTGGTTGTGCAATTCTGTTCAGATTCAGACAACTGGCATCGTCGCCATCAACCTTTCGGAATTGCACGACATCAAATGACTCAAAAATACCTTCTTGAGCTTTTTTCTGCGGATCATTAATATCGAAAAGAACAGGAACAGTTGTTTCTGCAAAATAGAGAAAACCTCCGGTACCGCTTGTTTTATTCTGCGCATTGGCGAAGAGATCGAGTTTGTTTGACCCTGTTGAAACTACGATAAATGTTCCCAGTGCAAAGAGGATCACAACGGTTAACGAACGACTAAGGTTACGACCAAGATTGGCTTTGATTAGCGTAAAAATCGTTGGTTCATTACTCCCCGTTTTTGCAATTCTTCTCAAAACTTTTCGGAACAAAAGCAAGAGTCCGAGTAAAAGAAGCGCACCGGAGGTAAAAAACATGGAAGGCTCCAGCTTACCCGCAGTGAGTTGTAAAATGGAAATAACCACTACAACTAGCAGCGAAGCCCACATCAGCACATCGTAAATAACATTGAATTTTTTAGTCGATTTCCCGGACACCGATTTCTGAATTTCCGCAATTTGGCGTTGCTGAAACTTCCGAACCGAAATAAAAATAGCAACCAGTGAAACCAATACACTGATCAAAAATCCTGTAACCAATGTTAACGGTACTATTTCTATTTCCAGGACATTGGTTCGAACAATGTCAAACCACAAGGTATTCAAAATCCGAAATACGAGACGCGTGTAGAAAACAGAGACGATTACGCCGAGCACGGCGCCAAATACGGCCGTTACCAGACCTTCGGAGATATAAATCCGTCGGATCTGTTTTTGCTGAAAACCAAGCGCTGCCAGCAAACCGACCTGCGTGGAACGGTTTTCGAGATTAAAGCGGAATAACAGTGCCGTTAATATAATCGCAGCGATCAAAATAAAAAAACTGAGCCCGATAAACAAACCACTAAAATCGGTACCATTTTGTGCGGCCTGCACACCATTTGCCCGGATTGGTTCGACCATCATTCCGAGATCAGCAGAAGTGATATTCTGTTTGAAAACTTCGGTAAACTTTTCCTCGCTGAATGTAGCTGCCGGAAAACGAAATGCCGTGTAATTCCCAAAACGGTTCGACCACATTTCCAGCGCCTTGCCGAGCGACACAAATGCTTTTGGGGTTCCTTTGTATTCGTTCCAGTACTGCTCGTCTTTATCGCGAATGGCATCCAGGTTGATCGGAACGCCGGCTTCCCACTCGCGGCAGTGTCCGGCATCGGAAAGTCCGGGTAATTCCGGCACACGTTCAGGATCGCACAACACTGAATTCATAGGAATAATCTCACTGACTATAAACAAAGATTCCTTTTCAATGAGTTTCCGGAGTGGCCCGATTTGCCAGTATTTTAAAACGATAGAATCGCCAACATTCGCTCCAAGATCATCAGCGGCCCATTTATTCAGGCTTATTTCGTTTTCGCCTAGACCTTGAAGTGATGAAACGAAGGAATATGGAATCGTTGGAGATTGATGGAGATTGGTTGAGATTGATAGAGATTGATTGTTAGCTGAACTCGCGGCTCGTGGCTCGTGGCTCGTCGTTTCCTCTGCAATCTCATTTACAAAATAGGTCAGAATTGGATCAGCATCCGGTAGTTTTTGAAGCGTTTCAGCCACTTTTTCTTCAATAAAAACCCGCTCCGTAGAAATCTCAACTTCATTACTTTTTCCGATCTGTTTGACTTGAAGTCCGGCATCGGCTGGTGTATGACAATCATTAACTGTTTGCAGGATTGCGCCATTATCCAGATTACTTTTCACCAGAATCTGGTTTGCTTTTCCCTCAAACTCCATTAATTGATTGAGTCGACCAATCGATAAAAAGATATTGAAAGGCGCCGTCTGCGAATTTTTCAGGTTGAATCTTCCGAGCTGCTCTTTTGTGAGCACAATTCTCACCGAAGCGCGCAAGGCAACAGTAGTTTCTTCGGCCGAAACAAAAGGTGCATTCATCGGAATTAAACTGGCTTTTTTTATTCTGATCAGTAGATTATCACCTTCCTGAACCTGTAGTTTTTCCGCCAGGTTTTGACTAATCGCAATCTCATTATTTTCAAGTACGGAGAAAACCGAAGTATTCGAAATTTCTGAAAAATCGGAATCTACACCGACCACCTGAACTTTATTCGCGCGTCGTTGACCGCCATCGGCCACAGCGATTCCTTCCAGTAACAAAATTGGCGTAGCTTTAATTTCAGGTTGCCGGGCTTCCATCTCAGCAGCCATTTCCTGTCTGAAATATCGCTCCTTTACCGAAACCAGGTGGGTTGTTTCGCCCAGCCGGTAAAAGGTTGCCTGCGTTAAACTGTATCGCACCGAGTCGCCAATTACCAGTGAACCGGTCAAAACCATGGCGCTAATGGCCACGCCAAGCGCTACCAGTAAGTTGGCCTTGAAATAATGAATAAAAGATTTTAGTATGAATTGTAATCGTGTCATGTTCACCCCTCCCCCCGAATACTCGGGGCTCTCCCCTCAAGGGGAGAATTATTTTGAACTTTAAACTTTGAGCTCTGAACTTAATTGTCCGTTTTTCAAAACGAGTTTCCGATCCATTTTTGCTGCCATTTCTGCGGAATGCGTTACGGTTACCAGTGTAACTTTTTCCTCATCGCTAAGCTGAATGAGCAGGTCGGTTAGCGCCGTGGCATTGTCTTCGTCGAGTGCTCCGGTTGGCTCGTCGGCCAGGATCAGTTCCGGCTTATTGACCAGTGCACGAACCACAGCTGTCCGCTGGCATTCACCACCCGACATTTCCGAAGGCTTCTGATTGCGCTGTTCCCAGATACCCACTTTTTTTATGAGGTACTCCGCCCAATCTTTCTGTTCCTTTTTCACTTTTCCTTGCGGAAGGATCGGCAACAACACATTCTCCATTAAGGTGAGTTGCGGCATCAAATGATGCATCTGAAAAACAAAGCCCAGATTTTTGTTACGAAATTCAGCCAGCTGATTTTTCGAATAGGTGGTCAGATCGTTATCATTGAAAATGACTTCGCCTGATTCAGGCAAATCCAATGCACCAATCAGATTTAGTAAAGTTGTTTTTCCGGATCCGCTTGGCCCGATAATGGCCACTTTCTCTCCTTTTCCAATTTCTAGGTTCAACCCCTTCAAAACCGGCCGAAAACTATGTGTTCCGGGCTCTCCGTATCCTTTCGAAATATTTTTTAATTGTAGCAACATCATTTTTATTTAAGCGCAAAGAGCGCCAAGTAGCGCAACTTTCGCAATGATTACTGACGAAGACTCTCGTATAAAGTTATAATTTCTTTGGTGTGATTGTGAATGTTGAACTTTTGGCGCGTTCCCTCGTAACCGGCCAGACTAAGTTTTTCAAGTTTGTCCTGATCGTTGAGTAATTCAGCCCATGTTTCGCTCAGTTTCTTTGGGGAATTGGGCATGTAAGTCACGCCTCCACCTGATAGTTCGATAATCTCAGGGAAGGCCCCTAATGCTGGCTGTACCACCGGAACGCCCGAAGCCATCGATTCGATCATATACATACCGAATGCCTCACCAATACGAACCGGCACAGAAACCAACCGCACTTTCCTGAAAAAATCGTTTACTTCTTTTCCTTCAAAATCGGGAACGATATCAAAGTCGTCCAGCAGGTTATTTTCCTTCAGTTTACGTTTTTGCTCTTTATTAAATTTGTTGTCATCGCCAGTTGATCCGCCCGTTGCGATGAGTTTCACATCTTCAAAACCCGACTTTTTCTTTAATTCAATAAAGGCGTCAACAACAATATCGAACCCATCTTTATGACACATTCGTGAAATATAGCCAACATTACGTGGCTTTTCTTTTACCGACATAAACTGGTAATCTTCCACATTCACCCCAAGATGAATCGTTTTCACTTGCTCATCCGAGAGCTTCATACGGTCCTTCATCACACCGGCAAAAAAATCGCTTACCGCCACCAGCACATCCACATCCTTCGACCGTTCGTGCATTAAATCCCAAATTCGCTTCTGAAACTGTGGTTTCATCGGATCGATCCAAACATCTTCATCCTGCAGCGTGCAGAGAACCGGCACCCCGATTTTCTCCTTCAGACGTCGAGCCAAACCCAGCAACAATGCATTCGATATGTGAATGATATCCGGTTTGCAATGATCTGCAATCCAGTTCACCATGTGGTCGAGTTCGTCCTTTTGTTCACCTTCTTCGCCCAAAAGCATCGAAACCGTCATGTCTTCCAGGCCTTTTGCATTTGTTGAGCCGGCCATCGATGCGGCCATTTTCATCATGGGCTTCGAATTGAGCAGGCGATCGAACCAGGCCGGTGCTTTCCTGAAAACCGGATAAAGCTGTTTCAGGTAAGTACTAATGGCACCATAAAAAATCGGGATCTCAGAAATATCATGTTCGTCGGCAAACAAAGGCAGGTACATCGGAATTTTGGTCACCTGGTGACCTTCGGCCCGAAGCGCATTGAAATATTTGCTGTCGCGCAGGCAGTTTCCGCAGTAAAAACTACCTCCTGAACCCGGTATGATCTGAATAATGTTCATCTTTTATATGTTAACACGAAGACACGAAACCACAAATTAAATCATCAAGTCTTTATGTTTAGAGCTACTCACAATAACATGTTTGCTCTCATCGAAGTTCTCCTCATAATCTTCGCAATTAATCTTAGTGCCTTTGCGTCTTTGTGTTTCAAGCTATTTCCCGAAACAATATACATTGCCATCAAAGGCTCCAACGTAAATCTGCCCGCCGGCAATTGCCGGATTACTAATAATCTGACCACCAATTTCATACTTCCAAACAGGTTTCCCATCCGAAAGGTTTACAATAATCAGATCGCCACGCATATTTGCCACAATCACCTTGTTTTGAACAACAACAGGTGAAGCCTCCACATTACGGCCGGTGTTGTATTCCCAAAGCTTCTCCCCCGTGTTTTTATTGAAACAATACAGAAACTTATTGTAATTAGCCGTGAGCACTTTATCGCCAATAATTGCAGGCGAAGCAATAAACTGCAGGTGAGTATTTTCGTCTTCCCACACCCAGGTTGTTTCATCGCTTTTCAAATCAACCTGAAAAAAACGCCCATCGTAATCACCTATATAGGCTTTGTCGACTTCGGCAGCCACCGAACTGGCCACATAAGTTGCCACATCAACTTTTTTGATGAGTTTTCCGCTGGCGATATCTACCAAATGCAAATAGCCGTCGCAACCACCAAACATGGCCATTCCGTTTTCGCAGGCCGGTGCGCCATTTATAAAATTGTCCGATTCATACTTCCACAGTCCCTCTCCGGTTTGAGCATCAACACAGTGTAGATAATAGTCGTAACTTCCGACAACAATACGCGTTTTGTCGCCCGATTTCCACCAGTTGGCAGAACCAATGATCTGGTTCTCGCATTCATACTCCCAGAGTTTCTCTCCTGAATCCAGACTTAGCGCATACAACATCCCATCAAGGTTGCCAATGTAAATGGTTTTATCCACGATCAAAGCCGGAGCTTCGATCGAATTGGTGGTTTCGAATTTCCACAGCAGTTCACCTTCAGTGTTGAGACAATAAACAATTCCATCGGTTGAACCAACCACCACTTTACCTTCGGCAACTACAGGAGCAGATTTGATGTTGTCGCCGGTTTCGAAGGTCCACTTCAATTTTGGTGATTCCGGGATTGAAGATTTTGATAAGCCGTTTAATTTCTGATCGCCCCTGAAAATAGGCCATGAATCTGACGGCTGTGCGAATATATTTACACTTGTAAGAAATAGTAATATAATTATCCAATACTTCATAAATCCTTTGATTTGTGAATAGTGATTAACGAATTTCGATAGAAGATTTCCTTCATAAATCCAAAATCCCTGCCCGTCCCGTTCAGACGGGGTTAATCATCATTCTTTTTCTTTTAAACTTATAGCACCGGTCGGGCAACTTTTTGCCACTTTTTCGGCTGTTTCTGTCAGGCCTTTTTCCAAAGCTTCGTCGAAAGGTACACCAATTACCACATCAAAACCACGCCCAACATAAGTAAAACCAAAACGCTCGGAATATTTCTCTGTCAAGCGCACACAAATACCACACTTAATGCATTTTTGTGGCTCGTAAACCACCGAACCATGATTGATTTGTTTGGTTATGTTGCGTCGCGCGCTGGTTTTAAATCTTTTTTGATCTACCTGATAATGATCGGAATATGTTCGCAGTTTGCAATCATCGATAGCACGGCAATCGCAATGCAGGCAACGTTTAGCTTCGGCAATGGCTTCTTCTTTTGTGAAACCGGAGCGTCCGCCTTCTTTCGGGAATGTCCGTTTTCCCGGAACCGATTCTTTTAAATATTCAGCAAATTCTTCAGCCACCAATTTTCCAACCCGCGAATTGAACAAGCGTGGTTCACCTTTTATTTCCTGGTTGTTTAAAAACTGCAATACCGAAAAAGCCACTTCCTTACCCTGCCCCACCGAACGTACTGCCAATCGCGAGGAACGCAGTACATTTCCAACGGCAAATACTTTTTCATCCGAAGTCTGATAAGTCGAACGTTCGGCATCAATTCCTTTGGGATTCGATTTCAAACCAAAAACCTCGGCATTTTCTGAAATGGCACCGGTGGCTAAAACCACGGCATCAAATTCGTTCTTTATCTGAGCGAATTTTTCGGCCGTAATTTCTGTACCGCCTTCGAACAGAACACCCGTTTTCAGTATCGACCCGATTTCTTTATCAAGCACTTCTTTGGGTAATATTTCTTCGCTTAGTGCTGTTCTCAGCAAACCACCTGCTTTTTGGCTTTTATCGAACAAAGTTACCTGAATGCCTTTTAGCTGAAGGTAGTAGGCTGCTGCCAATCCGGCCGGACCTGCACCAATAACAGCCACGTTTTTTCCGGTTGATGGTACTTTTTGAATCTCTGACTCAATTCCTTCATCGCCGGTAATCCGTTTCAACAGGCAAATTGAAACCGGCTCATCCACCGTTTTCCGATGGCAAGCACCTTCGCAGGGTGCCGGGCAAATGCGCCCCAAAACAGCCGGGAGCGCAATATCTTTTTTAACCACCTGCAAGGCTTCATCAAGTTTATCGGCGGCAATCAAACGGTTCATTTTTGGAATGTCCATATGAGCCGGACACGCTATCTGGCAAGGAGCTTCGCAATCGCCGGTATGTTCGCTCATCAGTAATTCGAGTGCGGTTTTTCGCGATTCAGCCACTTCTTCGTTGTCGGTTTCAATATCCATACCGTCCACCACATTCACCGAACACGATGGCAGCAATTTACCCGTGCCATGATCTTTTACCATGCACAACATGCAGGAAGTAAAATGCTCCAGCTCGTCGTGCCAGCACATGTTTGGAATATCGAAACCCAGCGACTGCGCCGCCTTCATTACTGAGGTGCCCGCTTCAACTTGAATTTCCTTATTATTTATTTTTAGTTTGATCATCTGTTTCTCGATTCTGGATATTCGATATTGGATACTGGATCACTTTGAACTTTAAACACTGAACTTTAAACTATTTTACGTCAATCGCATCAACCGGACAAGCAGCCCGGCAGGCATCGCACTTTATACATAATTCAGTATCGATGCTGTGTTTTTCGTGAGGCGTGAATGGAATGGCGTCGACCGGACATTTTTGCGCGCATTTGGTACAACCAATACACTCGTCATTTACAGAATAGGTGATCAGTTCCATGCATTTCCCGGTGGGACAGGTTCCGTTAATGTGTGCCTCGTATTCTTCCCTGAAATATTTCAATGTACTCAGCACCGGATTTGGTGCCGTTCTTCCCAGTCCGCACAAGCTTCCTTTTCTCGTCCATTCGGCCAGATGTTCCAGTTCTTCAATATCTCCCTGCTTGCCTTTTCCGCTGGTTATATTTTCAAGAATATCCAGCATCCGACGAGTTCCCACACGACAGAAGGTACATTTTCCGCACGATTCTTCCTGCGTGAACGACAAAAAGTAGCGGGCAATGTCCACCATACAATCGGTGTCGTCGAGTACCACCAATCCTCCGGATCCCATCATGGCTCCCATCTCCTGGAGCGACTCGTAATTAATCGGGGTATCAGCATATTCCGCAGGAATACATCCTCCCGATGGCCCGCCGATCTGAACAGCCTTGAATTTCCGGCCATTGGCAATGCCACCACCGATCTCTTCAATCACTTCACGAATCGTAATACCCATGGGAACTTCTATCAATCCGCCACGGGCCACTTTCCCGGCCAGTGCAAATACTTTTGTTCCTGTGCTTCTTCCGGTTCCAATTTCGGCAAATCTCTTCCAGCCTTCACGCAGAATGTAGGAGATTTGAGCAAATGTTTCGGTGTTGTTTACCAGGGTTGGCTGACCGAACAAACCGTTCTGAGCAGGAAAAGGCGGACGAATACGCGGAAATCCACGACTTCCTTCGATGGAAGCAATCAAAGCTGTTTCTTCGCCACATACAAAAGCTCCGGCACCTTCATAAATCTGAAGATCTAAATCGAAACCGCTTCCCAGAATATTTTTTCCCAGGTAATTATTTTCCCTGCAGATTTTAAGGGCTTCGCGAATACGACTAACTGCGAGCGGATATTCAGCCCGAATGTAGAAATACCCCTGATGAATGCCCGTTGCATAAGCAGCAATGGTCATTCCCTCGATGATTCGATACGGATAGGATTCCAGCAACATGCGGTCCATAAACGCACCGGGATCACCTTCATCGCCATTACAGATCAGGTATTTTAGTTCGCTCTTTTCCTTTTTTACAAATTCCCACTTCAAGCCGGTTGGAAACCCTGCGCCACCACGACCACGAATACCACTTTGTTTTACTTCATCGACTACCTCGTCGGGCGACATGGTTTCAAGTACCTTCTTCAACGATTCGAAACCTCCGCGGGTTCTGTATTCTTTTAAATCGAGCGGATTGATCATGCCCCGGTATTCGGTGGCAATCGGTAACTGATTTCCAAGGAAAGAAGCCACCGGTTTTTCGCGCATGCTGATCTCGTAACGCTGCACACCTTCCCAGTTCCGGTCGGTTTGAATCGTTTCAGCGGTGCGTATCAGTTTATTCTTCAGTTTAGTAAACAGTCCGGGCGCGTCAAAGTGATTTTCAACGATATTTTTTACGTCTTCGGGTTTTACTTTGGCGTACAAGGTTGGTTCACCTTCGTTGGGAACCACCTCGACCAAAGGCACCTGGTGACACATTCCGACACATCCCACATGCTTCAGATTAACCCGTAAACCACTTTCGTTGACCACATGTTCCACTTCTTCCTGGATTTCCTTGCTACCGCTGGCCACACAACACGATCCGAGTCCGATTCTGATTTCGCCCTGAATTTCAGTTCCATCTGCTTTTCGGGCTTTGCCGGTATCTTTTTTACTTTTTATACTTTCAAAGTCCTCGATGATCTGCTCTATCTGATCGGATGCCACATGTCCATAAGTCGTTCCGTCGATCTGAACAACTGGAGCCAGCGTACAACATCCCAGACAGGCTACTTTTTCAATGGTGTATTTGCCCGATTCGTCGGTATCAATTCCATCCTTCAATTTTAATTCGCGACGGAAAGCATCGTAAACCTGCACTGCTCCTTTAACGTGACAAGCCGTTCCCACGCACACTTTAATCATGTGTTCGCCAACAGGATGCAAACGGAACTGCGAATAAAAGCTTGCCACACCGATAATCTCGGCAGCTGTTATCTCTGAATTATCCGCCAACAGACGCAGCGCTTCTTCAGGAAGATAGTTGTATTCCTTCTGAATGGCTTGCAGAATCGGAATTAAACTCTTTTTAGTAGAGCCTTTTTCAGCAATCAGTTGATCGATATATTGTTTGTATTCTGACATGAATTTTTATTCCTTCACTTTCCTATTTCAAACGACTTATTATCGTGCGGCGCATGATAAAGTCGAGTTTTAATCTCTGAGCGTGAATGCGCCTTTTCTTATGGTTATTTTTCAATCCCCGGGTTAAAACCCGGGGTTATTCATATTAAACTGCTTCGGAACTATTTACCTATGCAATACAAATTGTTCTCTCCTCGAATGTAAATCCGGCCATCGGCAAAGGCAGGCGTTGTTCCTGCAGTTTCACCCAATTCATTCTCCGCAATTTTCTTCAGTTCTTTACTGAATTCGTAAATGCGCATTACACCGTCGTTGTCCATAATGAACAGCTTCCCTTCGGCTACCATCGGTGAAGAATACAATGTGGTACCTAAATCTTCTTCCCAGTACATTTCACCGCTTTTGGCATCGTAGCAGGCAATAACACCGTAGCTGGTACATACGATCAAGAGGCCGTTATATGCAACCGGACTCGATGCTTCAGGCAAATAATAATCGTCTTCCCAAATAATTGAATTCTTTTTCACGTCGATGGCAACCAGTCGGGCATATTCATTAGCTGCGAATACAATTCCATCGCTATAAGCCACAGAAGGACCAACTTCACCCATCATACATTCCACCTGCCAAAGTTCTTTTCCGGTTTTTACGTCGTAGCCGGCTACAATCGGATCGGCAGTCAGCACCACCTGATAGCTTCCATCAATTTCAGCAAGAACCGGGCTGGCCCATGAAATCTTACTTTCACGCTCGGTTTCCCAAACGTTTTCTCCGGTGGTATTGTCGAGCGCCAGCACCTTTCCACCACTGTTGGTATCGTATTGAACGATAAGTTTTCCGTCCCAGGTAGTCAACGAAGATGAATGCCCGTAATGATTGTTTGGCACCCCGAGGTTACGTGCCCACAGACGTTTGCCATTCATATCGAAGGCAATTACATCGCCCGTTGCGAAAATTGCAAAAACCGCTTTCCCATCCGTTGTAAGTGTAGGTGCCGAAAGTCCGGTATCGGGAGTAACTTTGGGGACTGTTGTTGGTGATCCGGAGATGTTGTTGGCAACACCTGTCCATAAAAGTTTTCCGGTGTTTCTATCATAGCAATACACCTCTCGGCTGGCTGCATCTGCTCCCGCAATAAATATTTTATCACCCCAAATTACCGGTGAATTGAAGCCATGCTTTGCGATGGGTGATTTCCACAGAACATTTGTTCCTGCGGCGGCATCCCACTCGGTCGGAATGTTTTTACGAAAACTTACTCCCTGACTCAACGGCCCTCTTAATGAGTTATGATTTACCCTGACCGCTTCCAGTGTTAATCCTGAAGATGTCGCCGCAGTTTTTTCGGGAGCTACCTGTTCTATTTTTTCAGGTGCTGTTTCTTCCGCAGCTGCTTTTTCTTCTGCAACAACGACAGCCGATTCCGTTTCCTGCTGAACTTCAGGTTCCACATCCGTTTCATTAGCAACAGGTGATTTGCTGACTTCAATAACTTCAATCTGATCTTCATCTGCACTTGCCTCATTTTCGGCCACCTGAGCTGAAGCGGCATCGTAGTCATCCAAATGATTTACGGTTGCAAATGATGCGACAAAAGCCAGAACCATCACTACTGCCCCAACAATGATCACTCCCTTTTGAGCCAGAATCCTGCTGGTAATTTCATTTTCGTAACGGGTATCGGGTTCTTCGATTTTGCTTTTCAGCGAATAATAAAATCGTAAGGCCAAAGCCAGAACGATTGCCCCAATCAACATCAAATAAGCGCCGGTTTTTACCTGCCACTCGCTATTAAAATAAGCTTTGCGCGCCAACAGATCGAAGTTGCGGATCTCCGTTTTTAACTCTTCGTTATTGGGCTCCTGCTTCAGGCGTTCAACAAGTGCTTCCAGAGCTTTACTTTCAATGGGGTCGCTCTTTGAAATCTGCCAGAAATTAAGCAACAACAGGATCGCCACTACCGTGCAGAATATGCCGGCAATCAGGGCGATGTTTTGTGCTATTTTTATTTTATCGTTGTTGGTCATATATTTTTGGTTTGAAGATGGAAGCAGGAAGCGGGAAGAGTTTCTTCAGCTACCAGGTTTCCATCATGCTTTTATTCGTTTTTCAATCCTGGTTCGTTTGTGTGGCGCTTGCTTAGTCTGTTTTTCAATTCAGCTTCGGCGGAAGCGCCTTTTTGTATTCTAATTCAATTTTCTACCATAATCGAACTCCTACGGAGTTGCTACATTTTTAATGTTTCTTTCCTTTTGCGGCGCTTGCGATGCCTGCTTTTCATACGCGTTTTATGTAAGCGCCTTTTCTATTCCTATTTATTTACTGATTCTACCAAAATCGAACTCCTACGGAGTTCATCGTTAAAAAATATCGTCAGTTCTTTTCAATTTCACAATTTTTCAATTTACCGGTTTATCACTTTTCTACCGGACAATAATCCACACAACGGGCACAGCTAAAACAGTTTCCTTTGTGCGGTTCGTAATCCTGCCGTTTTCTGAAAACCACCGTGTTCAGCAAAGTCATTCCGATCACCAGTCCCATAAATCCTCCGGCGATCATACTTCCGAGGTAAAACTTATCCTGAATTTTTTCTGCTTCCACCACCAACTCGTCCATGGTTTTCCCCAGCGACATAAAAGTTTGTACATCAATATTGTCGGGATCATTTCTTACTTCCGGATGCGAGATCAGTAACTCGGCGAGATAAACCGTTGAATTGGCTTTTGACAGGAATACATGCGAACGGTTTCCGACAAATACACCTAACGCCACCCACAATGGAATGACCAGGACATAAGTAAGAAATCGTTTGGGTCCCAGGCCTGATTTCACCACTTCCTTCTCGTTGGTCGGATAATCAATTGCATCGAAAGGACACGAATTGGCACAAAGCTTACACTGAATACAAGTTGAAGGTGTTATGGTGAGGTGCCATTTCGAGAAACGCGACATCCAGCTAAGAGGCACACTGTACGGGCATAAAAAGCGGCAATACGGTCGTGCCACAAACATTCCCATCAATAAAAAGGAAATGCCCAAAATGGCCATCAGCAGTTTTGCATCCATCCTGAAGATACCAACAAACGGATCGTAGCGACAAATAATAAAATCAGTTCCGGTGGCTGCAAACAATACTGCCAGCGACAAATAAAGGTAAGGTATCAATCCCAGCGTTTTGTTCAGCCATTTTGGAAGACTGATTGGTTTGATTACTATCAGATCCTGAATGGCTCCCAGCGGACAGGCTCCGGCACAAAAGGTTCGCCCAAAAAACAAGGTAAATAACAAGGGCAACACAAAAAACAATAGCGCCGTAAGTGAAATGGCATAGGTGGGATCGAAAAACGTAAGTGTTACATTTTGTATCGATCCGATGCTGCAGATGCAGCCATTCCGGTAAAATCCAAAATAGGCCAGAGTAAATATCGACAACCAGATCAGTCCCTGTCGTGAACGGCTTTTCAGGGCCATCCAGGTAGCAGCAGAGAGTACCAGTAGAAGTACCAGCACATCAAAGTATTCGAGGGCTAAGGCACGTGGTTCCGGTGTTATTGGTGAAGGCTGTTCGTATCCTGTATCAAATTCAGGCTTTGGAAACCGTTGTTGTTGTGCGCTCAAGGTAAAAGTTGAAAGAAAAAAGACGACAGCGAAAACGATGAACTTTGCATATTTGAATGCATGAAGTTTCCAGTCGCAGTTTGCAGTCTCATTTACTAATGACTTGCAGCTCGCAGCTCGTAGCTCGTGACTTGATTCTATTTTGGTTTTTTGGTTCATTTATTTCAATCTATGTTGGGTTCGTCCAACTTCCTTTTACTTTGTAGGCCTCACTGGCCGGTACCCGGCTGATTGCATCCGACGGACAAACACGGGCAATGGAACATTCGTTGCAGTTCAGGCAGATGTCATGGATGATCTGCAAATGCAGCGAACCGTTTCCAAACGATGTGCAGCCGGCCACACATTTGGCACAACCGATGCACAAATCTTCGTCGATGTGGTATTCAAAATAAGGTTCTTCAATAAACCTGCGTTCGATGGCTGCAGTGGGACACAACTGGTTTTCAGCCGCTGTACTGCGCGCATTGGCGTCAGGTTTCAGATAACCTCCGCACAAATCGCAGTAGCCACATAAATCGAATGCATGAACACATTTTACAGCTGACGGCGACATAACACATTCCGTAGCACAGCGCCCGCATTGCGTGCATTTAAAGGGATCGATCTGCCAGACATAATCATCAGTTGTTACCTTTCGCAGGGCGGCAGCACTAACTGTTCCCAGCGATAGCAACAGGGAAAACCTCATCCCGTTCTGGATGAATTTTCGTCTGGATTGTGCTTTATTTTTCTTTTCCATCGTCTTTCTGATCAACATTTCTGTGTGCGGCACATGGAATAAAATCTTTTCAAACTACTGAATCTGATGTGCCTTTCATTCGCTTCACTTATCTACCCCGGGTTAAAACCCGGTGCTATTAATCAACTCCTATGGAGTTACTTTTCGTGACTTAAAATCCTCTGCTTGCGGCAGTTCGCATTTACTGTATTTTCCGCAATTCCCGCATGTTGGAGAAACCGAACAACTGGCAGTTACCCGGTTATTCTTTACCAGGTAACCCGATGCCGCGATAATCCCTCCAAGCAGCATCAGCCTTCCTCCTGTTTGTATGAATTTTTTTCGATCCATTCTTCTATTCAGCTTTTGTTTGTGCGGCGCTTGAAAAGTTTCTGTTTCAATCGACTTTCCCATCAGCGCCTTTTATTCGCTTCGCTCATTATCTCCGGGCTAAAGCCCGGTGTTATTAAATTCAAACTCCTACGGAGTTTTCTTCTCAAATACCCGCAGTACTTTCCGGTCGAAATCGAGAGCGTAAATATTTCCCTCACTGTCGACAGCAACATCCGGTGCCTCGCCTTCAATTTTGTCTTCGAACTTTGTTGGTGCAGCTACTACGCCGGAGAATTCACCGGAAGGTTTGTACACCTTGATCCGCACCAAACCTTTTTCACTGGTAACAAAACTTCCATCGGGCAGAAAGCAAAAGTGAGCCGGATTGCAACATCCACTAAATCCTTCTGTTCGCGCACCACTCGCACGCCAGTGCTCACGCAGATTTCCGTCTTCGGTATATTGTTCCAGGGTATGCAGCCCCGGATTAACCACCCACAAATCGTCGTATTCAGTTATATCCAAATCGAAATAAGGACTTGGGATGATAAAACCATGCAAGTCGTCGGCACTTGCTTTCCCTTTAATTTCGTTCAAAAGTTCGCCGGCAACACTAAACCTCAAAATTCTCCTGGTTCCGGCATCAGCTACAAAAACATTGTCATCTGCTGCTCCAATTGCCGTAATAAGGCTATTCTCGTTGTCAAGCCTCCACTCATCAATTAAATGTCCGGACTTATCGTAGATTTGAATGCTATTTTTAAAGGCGATATAAATCCGATCGGCGCTTACTTCAACTGTTGAAGGTTCGTCATCAAGATCAATCTCCCTGATCAGCTGACCGGACTTGTCAATTTGTTTTAGCACCCTGTCGCCAACCAGGTAAATCTGATCGTCGCTGATCCTCAGTCCGGCAGGCTTTTCAAATCCGGGATTGAAATTTTTGGTTTCCTTATACTGAATCAGTTCTTCCGGCACATTTTTAAATTCATCCACACTGAACTCAAACTTATTGGCCTCCATCCGGTCGGGACGTTTTGAATACCAGTCGACCACCATCACTCCTACGATGACAATTGCCAGTACAATCAGAAATATGACGATTCCCTTGTTTTTCATTATTCTATTCAACTATCCATGTGCGGCGCTTGCTAAGCCTGATTTTCAATCAACATTCGTGAAAGCGCCTTTATCAACCTTTATTCATATTTGACACTTTCAGTGTCGGTTCTCATTCAATAATTTCTTTATCTGTTTTCGCAATTTTTCAGTTTCACAATCTGTCAATTACTTATTCAGATCAATACAAACCATTGTTTTTGAGTCGCGCATTAACAAATAACCGTCGGCCAATGCAAAGGGAGCCCATGCATCGTGCCCGTCTTCAATTACTTTTACCTGATCGAGCTGAATGTATTTTTCGGTACTTGGCCGTGCAATGGTCAGCGTACCGTCGTCATTCAGAATAAACATTTTATTATCAGCAATAAAATAAGGTCCTAAACCAAAGCGGGTTTCCTTTCCGCTCGACCACACCACTTTTTTCGTATCGGCCGGATTAACACAAACCAACTGATTTCTCAGCGGACCACCATCTTTTGGCAGAATTCCAAACAAATATCCATTCCAGAAAATTGGTGTTTGCTGTTCGCAGGCCAGCCCGTCTTTAGGTGTGTATTCGTCGATAACTTCAACACTAAATTCCCCATTATTCTCGTGAAGTTGCACCATCATACTTCCCGCACCGTATCCGGCAGTCACGAAGATTTTTCCATCGGGCATGCAAAGTGGCGAAGGAGCAACTACCGAGTGAGTCCAGGCATTGGTTTCCCATAAAATAGTACCTACATCTGGTCCGTCGGCCGCTACACCAAGCAAGCCTCCAATGGCACTGTACACATACATTTTTCTTCCACCAAAAGTGAAGGGAATAACGGATGAATGCGACATTTTCCAACCATTCGGATTGGGAGTTTCCCAAAGTTTTTCGCCGCTTTCGCAATCTACAGCTACCATCATTTTTGAACCACCGGCCGCCAGAATCGCCACATTATTGTCGATCAAAGGACACTGCCCGGTGTACCAAAAAGGAATTTCATTCTGATATTCTTTAACGATATCAAGTCCCCAACGGAAATTTCCTGTTTCGCGATCGAGACACATAACATGGCACTTCGGCCCGATGGTCACAATATAATCTTCGGTTACTGCAGGAATGGTTCGCGACATGCCATGATTTCGCTTGACGGCCACATCGTAACCCCGGCTCCACTGTTCAGTTCCGTCAAGGAGTGAAAAACAGCGCAAACGGTCGGCACGCTCTTCTTCATTGTAATCGAGAATGTATGCTAAACCTTTGTAGATAGCAGCACCCGAGTGTCCTTCACCCAACTCAACCGACCACATGATTTTTGGTCCTTCGGGGCCAAATTTATCGATCAGTTTTACAGGAGATTTTGAAATGTTATCGTAATCGGCGCCGCGGAAATTGGTCCACGTTTCGTTCAGTGGTTTATAGTCGGTGCTGAATTCCTCGAAGTACTCCCCTATATTCACATCCTGTACAAATGCAACACCTTCACCCCGGTTATCAGCACCTTCCAGGTTTACCGTGAAATCTTTTGTTGGGTCGGCACTTAGCCACCAGAAAAGCGTAACCAACGCAATGGTTCCTACTGCAATAAGAATAATATTTAGCTTACGTATTGTCATTTCATTTTCTCAGCTTCATAATTTCGGCTGAATTCTAATTTGCCTGTATATCGTACATCATCATCACATCTCCGTGCCGGATAAATAAAGTCCCGTTATAAATGGCAGGATGCGCCCAATGCGGCCCTGCTCCATCTTCAATCCTAAAACTGCTTACAATATTCAGTTTTTCGGGTGAAGGCTCAACAAGCGCAACATTGCCGCGCTTTTCTTCATAAAAATACAGCATATTATCCGCAGAAATTATCGATCCTTTGTTAATCCAATCCTGTTCCCAGTTGGTTTCCCCGGTTTCCCAGTTTATGCTCGCCCACTTACCGTTTGAATTATTGGTCCAGTTGGCTCCGTAAATATTTCCATCCAACAGTACAATCCCACCATGATGGTTGTCCAGCACATCGTTTCTCCATTTTAAGCTGATCGATCTGCCATCCTCGGAAAGCCTGAACATCAACCCGGGATGATCGTAACCGCTGGTCACAAATATTTCCCCGTTGTGGTAAAGCGGCGGATTCGTATTACCACCTTTTCCTGAGCTGTTTAAATGATACTGCATAAGATTATGACTCCACAGTAAAGTACCATTTTCAGGATTGATTCCAATAAAATTTTCGGCAGTTTGCACCAGAATGATTGGTTTGCTATTATGCCGTATCAATGTTGGAGAAGCATACGATTTGTTTCCTCCCAGACTTTTGGTTTTCCAGACCAGGTTCCCATTATTTTTATCGAAAGCAATCATGGTATAAGCTTCACCGCCGGTAGTATACACCACCAGATCGCCAACAAGCAAGGGCGCTTCCGAATCGCCATGCGTGTGTATTGAACCAGCATATTTCTTAATTGCATCAACCTGCCAGATTATCTTACCCGTATTTCCGTCGATGCAATTCACCTGTCCGGTGCCACTTACCACATAAAGTTTTCCGTCGCAAAAAGTGGGAGTGCTTCTGCTGTCGATGTACGAAGCGGTCCACGAACGACCATAGGCAACGTCCCAGAGCATTTCCCCATTCAACGAGTAAGCAGAGAGAATATCAAGCGTATCTTCTTTTATACCGGTCACAAATATTTTTCCATCGGCAAGAATGGGCTGTGAAAAACCCTTTCCAATTCCTTCTATCTTCAACAACATACGCGGACCATTCTCCGGCCATCTTTTCAGAAGCCCGGTTTCGTTGTAGTAACCGCTACGATCAACTCCCCTGAACTGAACCAGTTCCTGGGCAGCGGCACTCCATCCGACTAACAGAATCAATATGGTCAGCGCGTGTTTCACCGTTATTTTTGCTGAATATCGTATACCATTAACACATCACCGTGACGCATGAACAATTTTCCGTCGGCAATAAAAGGATGTGCCCAATGCGGACCGGCTCCTTTTTTTATTTTGAATTCGCTGATCACCTCAAAACCATCCGGATCGGGTTTCACCAAGCCAACACTTCCGCGCTCGTTGTAGCAATACAATAATCCATCGGCCATCACCATGGCTCCTTTTGTATCCCAATCGGTAACGTATTTTATTTCGCCGGTATCCCATTTCATGCATACCCAGCGGCCACGTTTATTATCGAACCAGTTCGAACCATACAAATAACCGTCATTGAGAATTACACCGTGATGGTGGTTATCGAAAGTATGGTCGACAAATTTTTCTGAAACCGAGGTTCCGGTTGAGTCCATTTCCAGCATCACCGCCGGATAATCGTAACCCATGGTCAGGAAAATAGTGTTGTTGCTGAATGTAGGAGTGTTGGTCCAGATCAATCCGTTCTGATCCCATTTTTCTGAATCCCAGTACCGGTAGCTCCAGGCAATCTCCCCAGTTTCGGGAACAATAGCCATTAAATCGGTTCCAATTACTGCAAGGATGTAACGCAATCCGTTCCATTCGTAGATGGTAGCCGAAGCGTATGCACGCGGGCCACCCAACGATTTGGTTTGCCAGATTTCTTTGCCGGTCATTTTATCCAGTGCCACAATGCTGGTTTCCTGTCCTCCGGGAGAAACAATCACTTTGTCGTCGCACAATAACACCGTTTCTGAATTTCCCCAGATATGATATTCTCCGTTAAAATCTTTGTCAACATCAACTTCCCAGATGGCCTTTCCGGTTTCTTTGTCGATACAGGAAACCTGGCCTGTACCACTCTGCACATAAATGCGGTTTTCTTCAATAACAGGAGTACTGCGGGTATCGGGAAACGACTTATTCCACGACCGTCCGTAAGCTACCTGCCACTTAAAAGAACCATCGGGATTGATGGCAGTCAGATAGTCCATTGTATCGATCATTCCTGAAGTATAGATCATTCCATTCTCGAAAATGGCAGAAGAATAACCTTTCCCAATTCCTTCTACTTCGAGTACTTGCGCGGGACCATCTTCAGGCCACTGCTTTAACAACCCGGTTTCGGTGAATTGACCGTCGCGGGCAGGCCCCCGCCACTGAACGACCTGAGCTTTGATACCGGCTCCTAAGAAAATCAGTAATGCTGTGGTTAATAAATACTTCATGGTTTATGGTTTTGGTTAAATGTACGTTCAAACTTATTTTAAGTCTGCTCAATATTCAAATTACTGAGTTAAATACCAGCTTCAAAGCGAAGTTGAGCAGTTTGACTGTTATTTAATTTTATAGGCAATCAAAGCATTGCCGTGGTGAACGAACAGGCGTCCGTTATTGATGACAGGATGCGCCCAGTGTTGAGCACTTCCCAGCTCAACCTTAGTTTTGCTAACAATTTCGAAAGCTTTCGGATCGGCTTTCACCAGTGCCAGTTCACCGCGCTCGCTGTAGCAATACAACATTCCATCGGCATAAATGGTGACGCCTTTGGCAATGTCTTTGGCAGCGTAGGTTTCTTCACCGGTTTCCCAGTTTACGCAACGCCACTCGCGGGCATTGTCGCCCGATCCGTAGAGGTAACCGTCAACAACCACCATTCCTCCCATTCGGCTGTCGAGTTCGGTTTTTGTCCAGGCTTTTGTTATGCTGCTTCCGTCCACACTTAAATTGAGTTTTACGCCACCCTGACCGTATCCGCTAAAACAAAACAAACCACCGTTGTAGAATATCGGAGTATTGGCATGTACCTTCCAGCGGTTGGTATGCGGAAAATCCCAAAGCAACTGCCCTGTTTTTGCATCAAGTCCGAGGATATGATCGGCAGTGTGTGTAACCAAAAGTTTTCTCGCCGGAAGTTCAACCAACAGAGGAGTGCAGTATGCAGAAAGCTCGCCTTTTCCTGCTGAAGTCCAGATAAGGTCTCCATTAAAACGGTTCAGAGCCACTACGTTGTTCTTCTTTCCACCGGGAGTAAAATAAAGTATATCACCATCGATTACTACTGTCTCAGTAACTCCCCAGGTAATATTTGCACCGTCAAAATCTTCAAATGCATTTTTTGTCCATTTCACATCCCCGTTACCGGAGTCCATGCAGCTTAAAACACCATAGCCGCTGTATACATACATGAGGTCGCCATCCACTACAACCGATGAACGTGCACCCGGATAACTATCTGTAAATTCCTTGCCATACGACTTTTTCCACAAGAGCTTTCCATCCTGTGACAGCACAAAAATGAAACCTTCGCCATCCACCATTCCGGTAAGATAAATTTTGTCGTTGGCAAAAACAGGAGAGGAATGACCTTCTCCCAGTTCTTCATACGACCACAGAATTTCGGGGCCGTTTTCAGGCCAGGCTTGTAATAAGCCAGTTTCGGCATAAACACCATTGTTTCCTCCCCGCCAAACGGTTGGTTTTTGAGCCAGTGATGCCGAGGTAAAAATCAGTATAAAAAATAAGGATAAAATTGTCTTCTTTCTCATGACTTAGGTTATTGTGATAAGCCCCTAAAAATAGAATCAATCTCTCATTTGACCAATGGTTTACGATAATTTAGTATCTATCTAAATTATGACTTTCTGACATCAAAATAATGAGGAATCGGCGAAAAAGAATTTAGGAAATCAGTGAGTAGTAGTACAGAAAGAATAAGACTATTTGGTTTGTAAGCTTTTTGTGATCGCCTCGAGATAAGCAGTCAGCGGGTATAATTTTTCGTCGTACCACAATGAAGCAAAATATAAGCCGACTGGAGCTGACTTCAATCCGTTTTGTCTGAAGGTTTCGTCCAGCCATTTCAGGCCTTCCTCGCAGGCATTCTTATGCTTACTGTCGGCAAGTGCAGTAACGCTCAGTGCTGTTTCCTCAATAGTGCCGTTAATGCTTTTGGCTCCTCCCCAACTACCGTCTTCATTCTGAACCTCAACCAGGAATCTTTCGGCTGAAGGTATTAATGTTGCCAGTTCTTCCTGAAATGCCAGATCATCCTCCTCGGCCAAAAGCGCTTCCTTTAAATACGCCAATACACGGGCAGTTCCGTAAACCGGATTCTGGTGGGCCCTTTCCCACTGATTTCCGAACCAAAGTGGCAGCCAGGCTCCGTTTTTCTGCTGATGTTTTCGCAGGTATTCAAAAGCATTGCGAAGTGCATTGTTCAGCCTTAAAACAAAATCAGCCGGCATTTCGCTTTTATATACCGACCTGGCGGTAGCCAGGGCCAGTAAACAATGCCCGGTTAAGTCGGCACAACTCTGGTCGAAAGGCAATTTCCCCCAACCTTTTGTAAAGGTCGGAAAACCTCCATCCGAATTCTGCAGTTCAAAAAGCCATTCAACACCAGCAATCACTTCATGTTTCACATTCTCAGGAGCATTCAATCGAAGCAGGGCAAGGATCGCCCCCGGTGTATCATCGCAATCCGGCACCGAGCCTGAATAGTTGGTCCAGCCCCAACCACCCGGCGAAGTGCCGTTAAAAGGATGAACGATTTTATTCTGAACCGATTTTAAATGTTTTGTCAGTTTATTTTGCTGTTGTTCTGCCAGCACTTCATCCTTTCTGTTTCCCAGCGCTTTGATGCTTAACGTGGTGACCCAGGTTGAAAGATCGATATCGATTGGCCAGCCACCGTCTTCGCGTTGAGTACGTTTCAGAAAAGCAATTCCTTTTTCCACCACATCCAAATCACGATAACCGGCGTGGATCAGGCTTAAAGCGACAAAAGCAGTTAGTGGAATGGCTTCAAGGAAACCTCCGCTCTCGGGCATCGATTTCTGTAAAATTTTCAAAGCTTTCTTTTCGGCTCCGCCTCTTATCCATTTGCCAATTTTGCCTGATCTTTTCTTTTTCAGGATTACAATTCCCACTGCGATTAGCGCCGGAATCGCGTAACTCACCACGCTTAAATTCAACATACGGTAGAATTTCTGTGGCATCAATGCCAGCTCGAAAGGCAATTGCGGAATACGTTGAAAACCATCTTTCTCGGGAATTCCACACAAGGCACACATGGTAAGTATCGGAACAGAAAAAGTATAATCGGTTTTATAATGAGCAAGAATTGCTGTTGCTACATCGCCGGTTCGCAGATTAATGTTTTGCGCAAGCAACCAGTCCTCCGATTGTTTCTGAACAGCAGCAATATTTTCATCTTCATTTGAATAGAGATTCAAAGCTGCATAAACCAGTAAAGTAGTTGAAATATTCCCCGGACTTTCCGGAGTGTCGCCATAACTTCCGTCGGTATTTAAGTTGCTTGTTAACCAGCTTAATCCGGCCTTAATTTGCGCAGCATTCTCTTCGGAATCGTAAAAATGAAGTGCTGCAACAGCCACAGCAACTCCCAGGGCACTCGACGATAATTGCCCCGACCAGAAACCGTCTTCATTCATTTCTGAGAGAAGTATTTCGCTTAGCTCCTTAAACCGTATTTCAAGATCAGTCATATTTTTCATTCACTGCATACTTTTTATGTTCCCAAAGTCCTGTCGATTCTTAACTTTTACCACAAAGTAGCACGGAGTCTTTCACGAAGAACCGCAAAGTTTTTACTATTAACTTCGTGAGACCTTGAGCCGGACTTAGAGCGACTTTGTGGTTCTTGACAAAAAATTATAAGCATTCAGCATTCGTTCATTTTTCATTATTTACCAGGCTACCCAGAGCCAGCAAGCCGTAAAAAGTATATTCCAAATCTTTGGTCTCATCGCCATCGCCCGACAAAAATGCGCCTTCAAAATAATTATTTTGCACAAATTCAAGCGTTGCCGGACGTATCAAGCGAAGGTCGGCATCAATTTCTTTCAATACAAAAAGTGCAACTGCGGTTGATAACATATCGCTATTAGAAGTTGTATCGAATGCTTTAAATCCTCCGCCTTCTACGTAATAATTCATCACGAGTTCCTGGAACTTATGAACCTTCAATCCCAGCATTTTTCGGGCATAAGTAAATGCAGCCACCAAACTACACGGGAAGTCAGGTTTTGGGTGATAAAATAAGAGGTAGATCCTGGCCAGCAAATAGTACACTGTCTTGTTTTTTCCGGCGGCATCAACCAGCAAGGCAAACAAAAAAAAGCGGTACGATAGACTGATATTTTTTCCCTGCTGATTCAACATTCGAAGCAAAGAAAGTACCGATCGCTTTTTGGTTTTGGGCTCTAGTGCGGCTTTTGTCAAAACTAGCGCCATTTGCTCCACCGGCCCCTGACCTTGCAGCTCGATGCCTGAACAATATTTTTTGAGTTTAGAAAGTGATTCATCCTGTCCGGTAGCCAGGCAGAGCCAAAGTCCGAACAATGAATAGTATAAATCGGGATTTCCGGCACGATCGCTAAACCCACCGTTTTGATTTTGCTGACTACGAACGAAAGTGATTATTTCCTGCTGAATATTGGCATCGAGTACACTGAATCCCTTTTTCAGATATTCGACCAATAACTGATAAACCGGAACAGTATTCGATTTATTCATTTGCCACGAGCGGTTTAAAGATCTTTCCCAAAACGCCGTATAAACTCAAACGCAATCTGTCATTTTCAAGTTTGTCGAGTTCTGCATAACACTTCGCCACATAACTGTTCAAAATTGAGTGAGCCTTTTCATCCAGTTTCAGTTCTTTAATTTGTCGTTTGAAAGTGACTACATCGGTCAGCCGAGGTTCGGAAGAATGCTCCCGCAGTAAAGCTACCAAAAGTGGAAAATCGGCAATTTTCTCATCGCTTCTTTGCTCTTCAAACTCATTCAGATCGTCGCGAACCTGGTAAGCAATGCCAAAATAGTCGGCAAAGTTTTCCAGAATAGTTATTTCATCGTTGGATGCACCGCCAACAATGGCACCCATAACCAGCGCCACTTTTATGGCTTCGCCGGTTTTATGCTGAAATATCTCCAGAGTCTCTTCAAGCCCCGGAACGTATTTTCCTGAATTAAACTGAATATCTGCTCCCTGACCGCGGGTAAGTTGTGTGTGCGACTGCGCAACTTTTTGTAACGCTTTTGCAATTACAGCCCCTTCAACCGGAAGCTGTGCCAGCAATTCGTAACCTTTCCCAATCAGGAAATCGCCGGCATTAATGGCATGCGGAATGCCATGCTTTTTATGAACGGTATCAGTATCGTAGCGAATAGCTGTTTCGTCTTCTATATCATCATGAATCAGCGAGGCTTTATGAAAACACTCGATAATCAGTGAAAGTGGATAAAGCACATCGTCGTTCTCCTGCTGCGAATAAGCTTTATAACTTAAAGCTGTTATCAAAGGCCGCATTCGTTGTCCCCCAACCTGGAGAAACTCTTTTGCCAGCCTTTCTGTTTCACTTTTTTTGCCGAAGAATTTATCGAGTGTACCGTTACCAAAAAACTCGTTAAGTTGTAAATTCAGTCCGCTGATAGAAATCGGATTCGATCCTTTATCTTCTATTTCAGTACAAATCTCATCGTATAACCATTTCAGGTCGATTTTGGTATTTACGCAACCATCATACATCAGTGGCAAACCGATGACCGGGACAGCTGCTTTTGTAACGGCCTCGAACGAACGCTGTAGCACCGGCATACAACTTACACCAATAACCGCATCGATCGCGCCTTCTTCCACCAAACCAATGGCAACAGTTGTGCCTTCGGCAACCAGTGTTGAGTAGCCCAAATTTTCGGCTTCGATTAAAATATCATCGATAGGACAGCTTTTACAGCCGGCACAATTCAAACCCAGCTCATCGAAAACACCCTGGCACGAGTTATTGTCCTTCAGGCACTGTGGCAACAACAACAAGCGGCGGTGAAACGGTGTGGCTTCTACAGTTTTTCTCCAGGTTTCATTGCCAATCAGCACGATGGTAAAATCGATGTATTCCTCTGAAATTTCAAGTCGTTGCAACAAGTCAATCGCAAGTTGTTCCATTACCGTAAACGGTGCAGGAGGTCGCAGCCCGATCTCGCTGATGAGCTGATGCGTTTCTTTGCGCAATTTGTTACGCAGGAACGACTCCTTTGGAACTTTCAATATGCGTTTCTTCTTGTTCATTCGTTATCCATAAGCGCCCAAACCAAAGAAAGCGTGTTTCTTGGCAAAACGGTAAATCCACTTTCTCTCGCGCACCGGTTCAACACCTCCATGACTGGGAACCTGCTCCATTTCCTCTAATCGTTCCAGCTCGTTGCCACGTCCCGAAGAATCTCTGGCAACGTGTTTCTGAACCTTATTTACCAGCCACTGCGGATTATCCATTACCACACAGCCTTTTGTTAGCGTAGGAATTTCGGATTTAAATTCTGCCAGAAATTCCGAATTACGATAGATTTCTTCGAGCGGTCCGTCGGCCACATTATTTGCTGCAAACTGAATCACAGGACAAGGTTCGATATCGCCGGAAGCGTTTATATGATGGCTCAAACCTGAAGCTGCCGGACAAAGTCCGTCGCCGTTTTGATCCCAGTACGCGTCGATGATCGCGATTTTATATTTAGTACGTGCTTCAACCAGAAAATTACGAAGCTGCTGGATTTCAGCCTTCGACAAAGCCAGTTCAACCGTTGCATCTTTCCCAACTGGGCGGTAAATGTAGTACCACAAATAAAGCACTCCCCTTTTTATCAGCGAGTTAATGAACTCTTCGGAAAAGGCCAGTTCGAGGTTCGATTTACAAACACTCATTGCCACACCGGTAATCAATCCGGCTTTCGTGGAATGATCGATGGCAGCCTGTGCCTTCTCGTATACATTTAAACCTCCGCGGCGCACATCGGCCACTTCTTCATCACCTTCAAAACTAATAAGCGGTGTAACATTGGCCAGCTTTCGCAATTCTTCGGCAACCGATTCCGTAAGCAAAGTTCCATTCGTAAATAGCTGAAAATAGCAGTCGGAATGCTTTCTGAAAACCTCAAATAAAGGTTTGTACATCAGTGGTTCGCCACCCAGAATACCAAAAAAGTAAGAGCCTTTGGCTTTGGATTCGGTAATGATCTTGTCGAGCATTGCCGGCGACATACGTGCATTTTTCTTTTTGCCGGTTACCCAGCAGCCCTGGCAATTCAGGTTGCAATCGTCGGTAACCGATATAAAATGAAAGGCAGGATAAAAATCGCCCTTTTTCAATCGTTTCTTAAAACGACTCAGGCCAATCGCTCCTTTAACGCCCATGTTGTAGGAGAACTTATAAAGGCATTTTTTATCGGTATGGAAAAGTACCTGTTTGATCATGCTTACTCTTTGGCTCTTTTTTTCAGTTCTTCAATGGCCTTGCGTTTTTCGTCTTCGGCCAATTGCATCATATCGTTTTTAAAAATGCTTCTGCGGGTCTTGTTGCGTTCGTTCAACATCACAAACAAACCGTCTTTTGGTGCTGAGGCAACTACCTGTTCACCGCTTCCGGGTTCGGCACCCGACAGGGCTGAATTTTCGGGTAAACGTGGAAAAATTATGGCCGAAGTCGGACAGGTACGACCACAGGCCGGGCAGTTATTTTTACAGTTTAGTGGCTCAACCACCTCCAGACTTTTCTTGCTGAATTTGTAAACTCCGAACACACAAAAACGTGCACATTTGCCACAATAAATGCAGCGCTCTTCATCGATTATTGGATACCATGCCGGAACGTCGAGGCTGGTCTTTTTCACCTCGTAAACCGTATCTTCTGACTTTGGTTCCAGCTTTCCGTCCAGTTCGGTTTTGATCTGGCCGGCCGAAATCAAACGAAAATTCAGCACCTCGTAGTTGTCAAAAGTAATGTTGTTCTGGCGGAACATATTATCAATAGCCCGCGGATAACAGGCCACCACCCATTTCTTTTCGTACCTGGAACTGATTTCACTCAGTACTTCTTTTTCGTGTACCGAGTAGGCACATAAATCGTGTAATTCTATTACATCAGTTTTCAATTCCCCCATGACTGAGGAAATTTGAGCTTGTTTTTCCTTCGAAATAATATTCGCTCCGCAATTACAATAGATAACACAATTCTTCTTCATAGCAAGGCGAATTAAATGAAATTCTGCCCAAACTAAAAATAACGAGTTTAAATAATGGATTAAAACCGATGAAAAGGACTATGAATACTGAACTTGCGAGAACAAAAAAAGCCTCATCTTTCGATGAAGCTTTTAAGAATTTATAGTATTCAGTCTTATTCTGAAATTGTTTTTGCCATGCGCTTCCGGTCGTGTTCGTTCAAATAAATTTTACGAATACGCATAAAATTTGGCGTAATTTCGATGTACTCATCGTTACGGATGTACTCCATCGCTTCTTCCAACGAAAATTTAATGGCCGGAGCAATGCTTGTTTTTTCATCGGAACCCGAAGCACGCATGTTGGTCAGTTTCTTCGATTTAACAATATTCAGCGTTAAATCATCCATACGCGTGTTTTCGCCAATCACCTGCCCCATGTATACATCTTCTCCCGGATTTACAAAGAAACGACCGCGATCCTGCATTTTATCAATCGAATAGGCAATGGCAGTACCGGTCTCCAATGAAATTAAAGCTCCGTTTCTGCGAACTCCCAGTTCACCTTTCCAGGGTTCGTAACCATAAAACCGGTGAGCCATGATGGCTTCTCCTTCAGTGGCCGTAAGCATTTGGTTTCTTAAACCAATCAATCCACGTGCAGGTATCAGGAAGTCGAGGTGTGCCCGATCGTCTTTTACTTCAATGTTGGCAATGTCGCCTTTTCGCTGAGTTACGAGTTCGATTACTTTTCCCGAAAAAATTTCAGGAACATGTACAGTCAGGGCCTCGATGGGTTCGTGTTTTACACCATCAATTTCTTTGATCAATACCTTTGGCTGACCAACCTGAAGTTCGAATCCCTCGCGACGCATGGTTTCAATCAGGATTGAAAGGTGCAGAATACCGCGTCCGTATACAAGGAAAGCATCGGCCGAATTGGTTTCTTCCACACGCAGCGCCAGGTTCTTCTCGGTTTCTTTGAATAAACGGTCGCGCAACTGACGGGAAGTAACGAATTTTCCATCTTTTCCGAAAAACGGAGAGTTATTGGCCACAAAAGTCATGCTCATTGTTGGTTCATCAACCTGCACCGGCTTGAGTCCTTCCGGTTCTTCAGCGTCGGCAACCGTGTCGCCAATATCAAAACCTTCCAGGCCAAGAACTGCACAAATCTCACCCGATGGCACCGGATCTTTTGTTTTTTCTTTTCCCAGTCCTTCAAACAGGTAACATTCTTTTGCCACTGCCTTTACAATTTTTCCGTCGCGTTTTACCAGCGAAACCGGTGTTCCCGGAACCAACTGACCACGCGATACTTTGCCCACGGCAATACGTCCGGTGTACGAAGAATAATCCAGCGAAGTAATACGCATTTGAAGGGTTCCTTCCTTGTGCGTAGCTGCCGGAATATGTTCTACTATTGTATCAAGTAAGTAAATTACGTCTTCGGTGGGTGTTTTCCAGTCGGGGCCCATCCAGCCAGCTTTTGCCGAACCATAAACAGTTGGAAAGTCCAGCTGTTCTTCGGTAGCATCAAGGCTGAACATCAGGTCGAAAACCTTTTCCTGAGCAATATCAGGGGTACAGTTCTCTTTATCCACTTTGTTTACCACCACAATGGGTTTCAATCCCAGTTCGATGGCTTTTTGCAACACAAAACGTGTTTGCGGCATCGGGCCTTCAAAAGCATCAACGATGAGCAACACGCCGTCGGCCATGTTCAAAACACGTTCAACTTCGCCTCCGAAGTCGCTGTGACCGGGAGTATCGATGATGTTGATTTTAGTGTCTTTGTAACGTACCGATACGTTCTTTGAAAGAATGGTAATTCCGCGTTCGCGTTCCAGTTCGTTGTTATCGAGCAAAAGCTCCTGCACTTCCTGGTTGTCGCGGAATAATTTTACCTGGTGCAGAATGCGGTCAACCAATGTGGTCTTACCATGGTCGACGTGCGCAATAATGGCAATATTTCTAATTTCTGTCATTTTCTTTTTTCCAATCCATTTAGCCAACAGCCGAAAGCCTGAATTGTTTTCATTTCAAATAATTGTAAATTCCCAAGGGTATGATGTAACTCGCTTTTAATGGATAATTTGTGTGTTCCACTATGGGCGGATTACATGTTCGTTTCACAATCAATCGATTACACAACTATGACCTTCCCTGAAATCGGCGCGCAAATGTACGAAAGATTTGCAGTGCCTTACACATTAATGAAGAAATTAGGGTGAGTTTGGTAGAAATTTAATATGACTTTGCTCCGTTCCGGACCGGGTGTTTAAATCAATTCCCGGGCCTTAATCTCCAGGTATTTGTTAATCAGGTTTACCGACAGGCTTTCAGGAGGTGTTAACAAAGCCATTATCCCTGCCCGTTTCATCTCCCTTACCATTAGCTTTTTATCGTGAATAAATTTACGTGCAATATTGTGCACATACACCTCCTCAAGACTTCTGGAACGCGCGTCAGCCAATTGCTGAACTTCAGTATTTTCGAAGAATACAACAAGAAGCAAGTGTTTGCCGGCGAGCTTTTTTAAATACGGAAGCTGCCTTCTCATCGAAGGCATTCCTTCGAAATTTGTGTATAAAATGAGTAAGGATCGTTGCCTGATTTTGGAAGAAACAGTAGCATACAATTTTTCATAAGACGACTCATTAAAATCGGCTTGCTGTTTGTAAAGCACCTCCAAAATACGCTGCAGATGCCCGCCTTTACGATCGGGGGCAACGAGCGAATGAATCTGATCGGAAAAGGTGATCAGCCCTGCCCTGTCGTGTTTAAACATGGCGGTATTCGAAATAATTAAACTGGCATTTATGGCATAATCAAGCAAAGCCATTCCGTTAAACGGCATTTCCATTACACGCCCCATATCGATTAGCGAAACCACCTGTTGCGAACGTTCATCCTGGTATTGATTTACCATTAGCGTTGCACGCCGTGCCGTTGCTTTCCAGTTTAATGTGCGCGAATCGTCACCCGGAACATATTCGCGAATCTGGTCGAACTCAGAATGCAGCCCCACTTTTCGGATACGTTTAACACCTACATCTTCCAAACGGTTGGAAATAGCCATTAGCTCGAGTTTTCGCATGCTTATGAACGACGGATAAACCGCAACCGTTTCCGGCTCACTTCCTTTTATGCGATGCTGAATGAAACCCAAAACACTTGAAACATATACGTTGGTGTATCCAAAATTATACTCCCCGCGCGTCAAGGGTTTCAACAGGTAATCGAGTTGATAACTTTCGCCCGGTAACAATTGTCCTTTTACCAAAAAATCACGTTTCTGAAACTGGGGAGGCAATTCTTCTATCACCTCATAACTGATCTTCATCGGAAAATCACTACGGATTGAAACAAGTATCGGGTTATCGTCGCCAAGCGAAAGGCGCGCCGGAAGTTTTCGCTGAATTGTCAGTCTTTCGCGATTGAAAAACAGCCAGGAAAAGTCGCTTACTGTGAGTACGATAAAAACCAACAGAGTTAATCTGCCTGCAAAATAGAACCACGCAAAAGAATAGCCCAGAATAAACAGGGCAACTACCAGCAGCAAGCTGATAAAAAAACGTTTTGACAAATAAATGTGGTTCCTTATTTTGCTCATAATCTTATTGCTTTCGCCTTTAGCTAGCGCGGAACTTCGATTGATTGTACCAGTAGCTTTATCATTTCCTCAGGCCGGATTCCTTCCATTTCTTTGTCGGGCGACAGAACAATGCGGTGGCACAAAACGGCGCCGGTAATCTCTTTAATGTCGCTGGGCGTAACAAAATCGCGACCACTGATTGCAGCAACAGCCTTAGCGGCATTCATAATGTGAATACCGGCGCGAGGTGATGCCCCCAGATAAATATCTTTATGATTTCGGGTGGCCGAAACAATTCGGGCAATGTAATTTTTAAGACTGTCCTCAATGGTCACCTCAAAAATCTGCTTTTGAAATTCGACCAACTGACCGGCCGACAATACCGGAGAAATAGCCTCAGTTTGCAACTGCCCTTTGGCTTTATCGTGAATATCAAGAATTTGTTCGTCTTCCCCAACTGATGGATAGTTGACAATTACTTTAAACAGGAAACGATCGAGCTGAGCCTCGGGCAAACGATAAGTTCCTTCGTGTTCAATCGGATTTTGTGTGGCGAAAACCAAAAATGGCAAGGGCATTTGGTAAGTAATCCCATCAACCGAGATCTGTCTTTCTTCCATTACTTCGAACAGCGCAGATTGTGTTTTTGCGGGTGCACGGTTGATTTCGTCGATCAACACCAGGTTTGAAAAAACAGGCCCTTGTTTAAATTGAAATTCACCCTTTCCCATATTGTAAACCGTGGTGCCAATAACATCCGACGGCATAAGATCGGGCGTAAACTGAATCCTCGAAAAATCGGCTTCAATTGATTTGGCGAGCAACTTTGCCACCAAAGTTTTTGCCACCCCGGGAACTCCTTCAATTAAGGTATGCCCGCCGGTTAACAAAGCTATCAGCAACAGGTCGATCATTTGACCCTGCCCGACAATCACTTTGGCCAATTCAGCCCTGATCTTTTCAACGGCTTCGCTAAGTGCCGTAAAATCAATACGTGTTTCAAACAAATTATTTTCATCCATATCTATTCCTTTTTGTTGTTCCATTTTTATCTCGTAGAAGAAGTCTGTTTACTCTCGCGGTAAAACTGTTCAACCAAATCGTTAAACTGCAAAAGCTCATCTTCATAAACCTGCTTTTTATCTGATAGTATTCGGTATCGGGAAAAAATCATCCGGGTAATTTTTTCGCTTACCCCTGATTTTAATGCCAGTTTTTTATAAAAATCTTCGCTGTATTCAAAACGCAGGAAATACCTCGTAGTGATAGTTTCCGAGAATCCCGTAAAAATCTTTATAAGCAAATCTTTATGGTCTTTCCGGTTGTAATACAGCAAGCCAATTGTCCTCACAAAATCGAGCGACATGTTGTTTTTTGCTTTTAGAACCGGAATTATTCGCTGCCGCCGCAACATATTCGTGAATACATAAACTAAGAGCCCGATTAAAGAAGTCCAGTATGCTGCACGCAGACTTCGGTTTGTTAATATCATTTTTATTGGCGACCGATTTTCTACCCGAAATGGTTTGTAATATTCATCCCACTCCAAGGTACCGGTAGGTACCGAAAACCAACTCAACAACTGTTCCTGGTACTGGTGATCGCTGTAAAGCAAATGATAATTGGTAAAAACAAGTGGTGCCGAGTGTAACAGAAAGTTTCCATCGCCATAGGGAATCTTCACAAAATTTATGCTGTCGTTTCCTAGTCCCAAAGGTATTACCCGGCTACTGTCTGATAGAACGAACCAGGTAGGTTGAACGCTCTTATTCAAACGAAAATGATCGCCCCACCCCTGCCCGTTCCATACCCGAAGGTTGGTAACAGAATCGGGGAGCACACCCATTTTTTGTTTTATTTGAATACGGAGAGAATCGGTCAGCACATCATCGAAATAATTGGCTGAAATGAATACATCGGCTCCTGCTTTGGCTTTCCGAAACAAAAAGTCCATATCCAGTGAATCAGGCCCAAAGTTTTTTGTAATAATTACGATGCTGTTATTTACGTTTTCGCTTAGATTCTGGTATTCATAAAAACTGCTTGTAAGATCTTTCACTTCGGTAGCGGGGTAAAGCGATTTAAGCTCATCGTGCAACACCCAGGTCCCAAAAGGTATTTTATCGCGGGCTGAAAAAGTTTGCCGCCAATCCACGTCTTTCGGCGAAATTACTTCCAAGTAAACCAGAACCGCAAAAAGGGCAACTATCAGAATAATATATTTGAAGTATCCCTTCATTTCTACTCTTGCGATTGAAGTTTGTTTACTAACTGCTGAAAACCTGAATTCACCCACGCAAACTGCTCATCGCTGAGCTTAAAATTACCGTACCAAACGTAATCGAATACCAAAGTTTGCTGCCGAAACTGCTTGCGTATTTCAGGTTCCTTTATTTCGGCCAGATAATCGCGATTGGTTTTGTCTTTGTGCCAACTTATATGTGCCTTTTCATCGAGCACTTTCAGCAAATGCAAATAATGGTAACGAATACAAAGTCTCAGGTTGCCTTCCGACAACGCTTTATCGGCTAATTCCTGTAAATCAATATTGGAAATATCTTCATCCGGAATACTCACAATCCCTTTCGCGGCCTGTTTCCCTTTTCCTAAAAACCATTGCACTTTTGCGCCGGTGAGCTGCAATACAACAAACAGTATAACCGCCACTAAAAACACATAGCGAATTACGGGAGCAGCTCCTTCTTCACCAAACATGAATTTCAGCAATTGATAAAAATAATAACGCACTTTATCCCAAATTGTAATTTGGCGGTACGTAACACTATCATACTGAAAATCTTTATCTGCCCGGAATTCTTCGAGCTTAGTCTCGCTAAATTGTCTTTCGCCGGTTTCACTGTCAGCGGCAAATGCAAAACCACCTCTTGCTCCGAGGCAAAGGAACAGCACTATAAAAACAACTATTTTGGGTAACAATCTACTCATTTGTTTCCTCGACCAACCTATCAATTTTTGCTTGCAATGTAGGTCGTTCCTTTTTTTCCACTAAACTGAAATATTGAATAGCAACAAAAATCAAAACCAGACTATAGCCTAAATTTTGAAACATGGAAATTACTGTTGATGCAATTATGTAACCGGTTGAAAAAATCTGGGGTTCAGTTTTATTCGAGGCCGCATGGAAAACTTTTAAAGCAGTGGCAATAATTAACGGAACCGACATTATAATGCTGAAGATATATACAATTAGTCCACCAACGATAATGATACCAAAAGTTTGCCACCAGTTTTCTTTAATAACGGCAAAACAACGGTTCATTGCAGTACCAAAACTTAATTCTTCGAAAATAATCACCGCGGGAAAGAAGCTAAATACTATCCCGAGATAAATACCCGGTACTAACAGAAAAATACTGGCAATCACAACAATAAAAAAAGTTACAAAATAAACGGCCAGCATTTTCAGCCCAACGGTGAGCAGCCCCGGCCAAAGATCTTCAGGTTCAAAATTGCCTTTTGTTGTACGGTGCAGATTAATGTATTGATAAAGTACTGTGGTTAATACGGTATAATTCAAAAGCATAACGATATAACTCGGGATCATTCGTATGTACAGACTTGAAACCGAATCCATGGCAGAACCATCCAGAATTGATCCGTACATTCTTATTTGCGAATAGGCCAGCAGAATACCGGTAAAAACAAAAAACGGTAAAATGTAGATTAGAATCGTTTTCCCAAGCCGTTTGAATTCCAGACGGATAAAATCGAACGAATCGTTCATAACTGTTCCGAAATCGCGGATTTTTCTAAATTCAAAATGTTGTTCCATAATTTAGGGTATTGATTTTTGTTTTAAATATTTCGGGTATAAAAAGAAGTAAGCGATAATAAATGCCAGCGACAGCACAATAATTCCGCCTCTGACCACATCAGGCAATTCGGTGTGCCGGGTTACAAAGCCTTCGAAAAAACCGGCTACCAGAAACAGTGGAATTACGCCTGACACGATTTTAAGCCCGGTAGCTGCTCCTTTCTGAAACGACAAAGTGCGCGGTAAAGTCCCCGGAAAAAGGATGCTGTTGCCAATTGCCATTCCGGCTGCACCGGCTACAATAATTGAGAAAAGCTCTAAAGTTCCATGTATATAAATTGTTAATACCGACTCTCTCAGCAAATTATAGTCGTAAAAGAAATATTGAAAGCAACCGAGCATTATTCCGTTTCGAAGTAAAATATATCCGGAGCCGAACGAGAAGAACACTCCGGCCACGAAGGCAAAAAAAGCAACCCTGATATTATTAATTGTTATACCCAGAAACATATTCATTTCGTTGGCTTGTTTATAAACCGCCAATGGGTCGCCGTTCGAGATATTTTCAAGCGTCATGTTCACATAATGATCGCCCAGGATAAGCCTCGGAAAATCGACATCAACTGCCGTTGAAAACGCACCAATCAGTGCGCTAACAATAAAAACGGTAAAAGCATACCAAAAATATTTTCTGTTCTCCCAAAACAAAAGAGGGTAATCCGTCTTCCAGAATTCGACAAAACGGTTCCGACTGACCTTTTTGTTGATATAAATTTTCTGGTGAAGCAGAATTGTAAGATTATTCAGGTAGACCAGCGTTTCGCTGCGCGGATAAAAAGTAGCAGCATACGATAAATCATCGTTCAGCCCTACATACATGTTGTAAAGTTCGTCGGGATTTACCTGGAGGTTCTCATTTAATAGTTTTTCGACCTGGCCCCACTTTTCCGAATTTCGTTTTACAAAAACGACTTCCTTCATGCTTCGATTTGGAAAACAGTTTTGTTAGCTGTTTGGTTTTTTATTAGATTTTTTTCTGATTAACGGCTCTCAATAAAAGAATATGTTAATTTCAAGGCTAAAATAACAAAATACAAATTAGTTCTCCGAAGACACCGCAATAAAACTAACTATGACCGCAATTAAAATACAAACAGCGCAAAACACACTACTCTACCAAACTAAAGCCAGTCTTGGTGAACGAATGATTGCATCGGTACTTGATGCCATGGTTATTGGCGCATACGCATTGATAGGGATCTTTCTGTCGAATCTTTTTTCTCAGGATTATTTGTTTATCACTATATTCCTGATCCCGGCTTATTTCTACACCCTGCTGCTCGAATTATTGTTTAACGGGCAAACATTCGGGAAAATGGTCATGAAAATTAAGGTGGTTCATGGCGAAGGGGAAAATGTTCCTTTTACTTCTTATCTTCTGCGATGGATATTGCGTTTGGTCGATATCTGGATGCTCTTTGCCAGTGTTGGTGTTGTTTCAATTTTGCTGAGCAAAAAAGGACAACGGGTTGGAGATATTGCTGCAAATACCCTTGTAATCAGGAAGGAGGCTTCACAGAAACTTCAGGAACTTCGGTATGCAAAGAAACCGGAAGAAGGGAAAAAGGTAGTATTCAGCCAGGCGAACCTGCTCGAAGACAAAGACATTGAGCTTATTCGCGAGGTGTTAGCCTTTGGAAAAGAAGCCGGATATTATGGCACCGCGGCAACAATGCTGAAACAAACCAGCAACTCACTAAAAAAGAAGCTGCACATTGAATCAGATATGATTCCGGTGAAGTTTCTGGAACAACTGCTTGACGACTATTACCTTATTTATTCCTAAACCTGTTTCGTTTGCCGGAAAAGTCCTCGACTTTTAACAAAATTTCATTTAATTTTCCTGCTGATGTTATGAATCGGTTGCACAAACGTATTCCATAAAAGCAATATCAAACGGATGACCAATCGCGAATTTGAACAACTTATTTTTCAACACAAGGACAAGCTATTCAGGTTTGCGTTCAGTATCCTGAAAAACGGAGCTGATGCACAGGATGCTGTTCAGGAAGTTGTGCTAAAACTATGGAAGAACAGAAGTTCACTTGACCGGGCGAAAAACCTGGAAAGCTATTGTTTGAATGCGCTAAAGAATTATTGTTTTGATGTACTACGGAAACAAAAACAGCAGCAGAATTACGAACAGAACATTTTAATAGAAGCCACCACCGAACCTGCAATTGATCAGGTCGATCTGGTTGAAAAGCTAAAACAGGAACTGTACCGACTGCCCGATCAACAACGACTGGCGGTTAGCCTTAAAGATATTGAAGGTTTCGATTATGCTGAAATCAGCGAAATTCTGGGACACAATATTGAAACCATACGCGTGAATGTTTCGAGGGGAAGAAAAAAATTATACGAACTATTTAAGGAGGAATTGAAAGATGCGTACCAATAATTCACATCTGTTTTGGGAAGAAGAACCTGACTTGGGAAATACTGACCACATTCCAACAAATACACAGGAAGAAGGCGAATTTAATCGTTTATACGATGAAATGATTCGCGGTGAACAAGCTCGAAAAGCGGAGTTTGATCCTTTTGCCAAACTAAAAGAAGAACAAAAGAAACGCGTACTTACCGTTAAACGTGTACTTTCTTATGCTGCATCGGTTGTAGTTGCGGTAAGCCTGTTTTTTGCTTACCAAAACTATTCTACCAGAAAAGTCCATAAGCGGGAGATTGCTGAAATTCAAAAAAACACAACACAGGCACTGCTCTATTTTTCAAAAGAGCTGAATGTATGCCTGACCCAGCTGGAAGATGCCCAAAAAAAGATGGGAGAACCTGTAGCCAGTATGCAGGCACTAAAAAATGTAAATATCAACAAGAACAATCCATTTAAAAACATCAATTTCAATCAGTTATGAAACGAGTCCCGAATTATCGGGACGAGTTCCATATTATACCGTTGAAAACAAACAATTCTAATAATATGAAAACAAAATTAATTCTATTCCTATTATCACTTAGCTTGCTTGGAGCAGCACAAAACGGCAGTTTATCGATCGAAAAAGCAATGGACAAGATCATTACGCCAGGTGACTCGTATTTTGAAGTAACCAAAGACATGTTTACGATGTTGTCTGAGTCAAAAGGCGTTAGTCCTGAGTATGTAAACTACATAAAACAGCTGCACAAACTTAAGATGATCCAACCCGGCAGAACGGCCAGCAATCACGGTGAAATAATCGTGAAGACATTCCTGGAAAACACTGACTTACAGAGCTACACGCGTTTAATGACGAGGCGCGACAATCACGAAGTGCTTCATTTTTACAAAAAAGAAGGTAAAAACGAAAATGAGTTTTTACTGGTTAGCTCCGATATGATCATTTATATAACGGGAACGCTCGATCTGAAATCGATAGGAGAATTTCAGCAGGTAATGGAAATTGCCGGAAGTGCGTTTGATATGTAATTATCAATCAACCTCATAACATAAGGAACCATTTTTCACAAAAGAATGGTTCCTCTCATGTTTCAGCAGGTTAGTTACATTCACAATGTTCTGAATTGAACATTTGAACCTTCTCCCCATTTTGGAGTTCGCTTAAGGTAATTTCCGATTTTTCCAGCTTCCCTTTTTCTAAATCCAGCCGGTAAATTTCATCGGTTTCTATTCTTTCAGGTTGAGACTGAAATCTTGAGATGTAGTATTCTCCATCAAAATAATACCAGAATGCCGGATAAATTCGAGTCTCCTCGTCCATTTTCACTTTTCTGTCTTTCAAATCGTAAATAGTAATCCCTGCCATATCTGAATGCCAAGGCGAAACAATGTAACGCTGATCTTTGCTTATAAAAAAGAAACCTCCCCGAAAGTTTTGAATTTTACCCGTTTCGTCGATCAGGATCAAACGGCCATCGTAATCGCCAAACTTTGTACCAATTACCATTCCCTTAACCGGTTGCGAATTAAAATTCAATCCATAGCGGTCGCCTACAGCCTCCATATCGTTAAAAATTAAACTATCAACAGGCAGGTTATTTTTGGAACTTATTAGTTTGCCACGGCAGAGGAAATCATTACCCATTCTCGAGTCGGAGTTATTTAACTGGTAAACTTTTACTGTTACATCGCCAATCTCAAAATACCGGGTATTTTCGTTTTTGTAATTTTTCCACCATTCTTTAAGTTCCTTAACCATTTCGGGGGTGGTGGCCGGAGTAGCCTCCAAAGCACTAAACGAACGATTATTTCGGTATAAATTCAGAAACAGTGCAGCAAATCCTCCAATAGTACTTTTCATATCGTATGGGATATGAGAAGAAAATACACTCATCATATTCTTACAAACCTCCTGCGACTCCAGGTTATCCATTAAAAATTTCAGATCGTCGTACGATAACCAGTTCCGAACATCAAGTCGTGTACCACTTACATCAGTACCGTAAGCTTCACCGTAAACAATAAATTTTTCTTCATCCGGATCGGCCATAAAATTTACCGTTGATTTAAAACGCAGGCGGGCGAAAAGCGTTTGTACATTCATTTTACGCAAATCGCCAACATGATTTGGACCTAGCCGTGGTTGATTGGGCATTTCAATGTTTTTCGATCGTAAAACAGGACTTTTGAAGTCATTATTTTCTACCAGGCATCTTAATTGGTAGAGTCCGTCTTTTCCAATTTTAATATTGATCCACTGCCCTTGACTGTCAATAAACTGGTCGGCATCGAAAATTTCATTTTTCAGATCATCCAAAACTATCTCTGTTCCAAAGAAAAAAGAAGCTTGCAATTCTGCCACACCTGCATATTGTTTCTGAGGCTCACCATTTTGACTTACCTGAACAACATAATCAATACTAGTGTATGTATTCTGGGTAAATGAAAGCTCTACATGTATGTTGTCGTCAGTCGCTTCCATTTTATATGTTTTACCCAAACCAAGATAATCAGGCAACGGTTCGAAAACCATATCATTTAAAATGAGTGTACTTCCTCTTAGTTCTATCTTTTTATACTCTGGCGGCAAACTAAATAAACCGGCCATAAAATTTGTTGAATAGTTGTCCTCGTCATGAATTATTACTTCCGAATTATTTACCTTAAAGTCGATCCTTGTATCCTGATAATCCTTCCAATAGGAAATCAATGATGTCCATCTGTTTAATAATTCTGCAACCGATCCATCCGGGCTGCTATTGAAGTATGTTTCAAAATTCGAAAGGATATTTTTCGCTTCCATATTGCCATTTAGTGCTAATAAAGCTAATCTACCCAAAATCGTTTCAAAATCCTTATTATAGCCTTTTCCTTTAAGGTTCCTTACTTCTTGCATAAACCTGTCAACCCTGGTTTGCGGGATATTAATCTTCTGGTAAACAAATTTCCGTGGTGACTTTGATAAATTATCCCCATTCACAAATAAGTATTCCTGCATCATCGGAATTGATTCCCATTTCCAGTTTTCCCCGGCTGGCAAATACTCCAATTCAGTAATATATAACTTCCCATCTGCAAATTTTACATTGCAGGTGTTTACAGCACCATATTCAAGCAACGATTTTCCTGTTTTGCAATCAAAAACATTGAATTCCGATACAACAACCTCCGTATCTGATATCTTTTCTTTCTCAAAACCACAAACCGAAACACTGACTCGATTGCTGAATTCAACCACCATACTTGGTTTATCTGTTTCGGAAGAACCGATTCCACTATAACATCCGCATTCTTCTTGCTCATCATCGTTACTCGTTTTATCCTGATTCACGATCTTACCATTCGCCAAAATACCGTAAATAAAAGACGCATAAAGTTTTTCTGCTTCAGTCTCCATCTTGTATTTTTCGGGATTCTGAAAAAATGGAGAAATCAAGCCTGGTGAGACATCCCCGGCAAGTTCAAGCGTATAAGCAAGGCCATAATATACATCGTTTTGTTTGCTCATGGCTTTTAAAAACTGCATAAACTTTCCGAAAATTCTAAAAGTAAAATCCCAGGAACCAACACCCGAAACATGCCATATTTCATCAAAAACAGGATGTGATCTCACTACATTTTTAAAAACATCGGGAGACAAAATGATCATGCTTTCAAGTTCGTCTGTTGTTTCTTTTTGAATTAAAAGTTCATTAAATTTTTGATAAGCAATCTTCGTGTCTGATTCGCCGGTTACATTAACCACCATCTCATCATTCATCAATCGTAAGTCAACTAAACCTTTTATTTCATCTTTTGAGAATACTTTACTGATTACCAGATCTTTCAACATATTTTGGTAAAGTTCATTTTCCAAAACCTTTCTATTTTGTGACTTTCCCTTCAATATTATTTCATTACTCAAAAATCCATAAATAATTGATGCATACAATCGTTCTGCCTCGCTTTCCATATTGTATTTTTCCGGCTCCTTTATAAACGACGAAATATTTGAAGGAGAAATATCCCCGGCAATTTCAATACGTTCAAGAACGTTTTTGTATACGCCATTTTGTTTTGATAATTCTTGTAGAAATTCCATTACCTTTCCCTGTCGGTTAATGCTAAAACTCATATAATTACTATTCGATACATCATAGATTTCCAACAAGGCAGGATGCGATTTCACCACAGTTACCAATGAATCATGAGGCACGGTTATAATCCCCTCAACTTCTTCCCCTGTGTTTTTCGACGACAGCAATTCATTAAACTTCTGATAGGCAATCTTTGTGTCAGACTCGCCGGTTGTATTAATCACCATTTCATCGGTCATCAACCTCAGTTCTACCAAATCTTTTATTTCGTCTTTTGAAAATACTTTACTGATTACAGGATCCTTTTTGAGATTCCGGTACAGAACCTTTCGCTGGTTCAGGCCATTAACGCCGGCAATAAATAAAAACAAAACCAGCGCCACAGGAGCCAACACCAGGATCTTGTACTTCGCCTTTTTATACAAGCGACTGTCGGCAATCATTTTTATACGCCGGCTTAACATCGATTTATTAAAATTGGAAGCTATGCTCACAATGTTTCCTTCAGCCACCTGGTTAACCATCAAGGCCTGGTAATGCAAACTGTCAATGCCCGACTGAATGGCGCCTTCGTCGGCCAGAAATTCGTGTGTAAGATTTATGGAGCGGCGCATCATCCAAACAATCGGGTTGAACCACATAAAAATGCAGAGCAACTCAAAAAATACGGCGTCGAATGAGTGCCTTTGTTTTACGTGTACGCTTTCGTGTGCAATAATCTTGTCCAGATCGGCTTCCGGCATCCTTTTCTCTGTCAAAAAAATCCAGCTAAAAAAGGAAAAGGTCGTGGAAAACCGTTCGTGAAACAACAGCGTAAATAGTGGCTGTTTTACTTTTCGCGACTTGTAGTACCAAACATTAATGGTTACAAGCTGTGCAATAAAACGCAGCAACAAAACAGCAAGTCCGGCAAAATACAGGTATTGTAAAGCCTGCAACCAATTGATTGAATTTCTCTTTTTTACCGGTTCTGCATCGGGAACGGAAACCGGGTTAACAGGATAAAAATCGGTTGGAGTAGTTTGTAGAGCTGGTCTTTCCCAAACCGGAGGAGGAGCAAAGACTTCTGTTTGTGTTTCTGCATTTTTAGTTAAAGGCAGTAGAATGTAGTAGCTACCCGTTGGGAGAAGCAAGGAAAAAACTGCAGCAAAAATAAGAAAGAAGCGGCGCTGTCTGAAATTGGTTTCCTTTCTGAAAAAAAGAAGATAAATGAGATAGGTAAATGCCAGACAGACTGACGTTGCGATCAGGTAATTAGTTGGGGTGCCCATCGTTTACGGTTTTTGTTTTTTGATTTCATCTTCAATCGAAGCTTTCAGGGCTTCCAATTCATCGAGACTCACCTTTTTGCTTTTCATAAAATGAGATACCATTTGGGTGAGTGAATTGTTGTAAAGGTTTTTTAGCGTACTGGTAAAAATTTGTTTCCCGTACTCTTTTTGACTGATTAACGGATAGTACACAAAAGTTTTTCCGTATTTATTATAGGAAACGTATTTCTTTTTCTCCAGCACTTTAATAACTGTCGCAACCGTGTTGTATGCCGGTTTGGGATCGGGCAGTGCATTAAGAATGTCACTCACGGCACCTCTTTCTATTGTCCAGAGCGCCTTTAAGATTTCTTCCTGAGCTTTGGTTATTTCCTGCATAACTACACTGTATTAATTTCAACTTCGAATCAAATATATCAAATTATTAAATTTAATACTATGATTATAGTTTTTATTTCAAAATAAAGGAATTTATCTAAAGAAATACAGGGATTATTTTATTAAATACAGGTTTTTATCCGAACGAATAATCATTTTATCGCCAACAAAAGCCGGAGTTGCTTTTACGATTTCATCCAAATCGTTTTCGGCCACTTTCTGAAACGTATCACCAGGTTTAATGATGGTACATTCGCCTTTCACACTCATGAAATAAATATTTCCTGCTGCATAAATCGGCGAAGCGTTGAAGTTGCCTTTAAGCTCCTCTTTCCAAACCGGGTTTCCGGTCATGGTTTCCAGACACGTCACCATTCCACGGTCGTGCGCCATGTACATTTTTCCATCTACAATTACCGGAGTTGGAATTTGCGGGACTTCGTCTTCGTACATCCATTTTACATGTGTCTCAGTCACATCTCCGGTTCCTGTCGGATCAATAGCGTATTGGCGTGTAAAATAGGGTTTGTTATCTTCGAATATCCAGCCCGAATTTACAAATACAAGCCCGTTCCAGTACAACGGCTGGCTGACGGTGGAATCGAAACCATAAGTGATCGTCCAGATTACTTCGCCGGTGTTTACATCATGTGCAAAACACATGTAGGCCGAATTGCTGATCAGGAGCTCCTTCCCGTTCACATTAATTACAATCGGCGTCTGGTACGATTTCCGGTACACCGGCTCCAGCGGATCATAAATTTCTTTGGGCCGCACGCTCTTCCAGATGGTTTCACCCGTGTTCCTATCCAATGCCACCACATACGGATCTTTGGTGCCTTCGAGGTGCACGATAAGCATATTTTTATATAAAATCGGCGACGATGCCGGCCCCTGCATGTGATCGCATTTCAGGTCTTCACGCTTCCAGAGTACATCAAAGCTTTTGGTATCGATACAGGCCGTTCCGAAAGTTCCGTAATGCACATAAACCTTTCCTTGTTCGATACATGGCGTTGGTGTGGCGTACGAATTTGTACTGTGAATACGCTGTGGTTCTTCCGCGGTGAAAAGCGTCTTTTCCAGCAGCAATTCACCGGAGTCAAGATTGTAACAGCACACATAAAATTGCGTGCCGTCTTCTTCAGCTGAAGTTAACCAAATCTGATTGCCGAAAACTACCGGCGACGACCATCCCTGTCCTTTCACCGCTACTTTCCACACCACATTATCGGCCTCGCTCCAGTGTAGCGGAGCTTTTTCCACTTCAGCATGTCCGTCCATGTTAGAGCCGCGAAAATGAGTCCAGTTAGCAGTTTTGTTTTGACAAGCTGCAACAACAAAGGTGAGCAGAAAAATCAGGATTGAAAGTTTAGAATTCATGGTAGTTGGTTTTTATTCTTACTACCAAATATAGTAAAGGATGTCATCTTTTTGAAAGATGACATCCTTTTGTTCATAAGAAGTATGAATTCGCTACATTTGGTGCTCATTAAAAAACAGAAGTTTTGAAAACTATTACTACCACTTTCGTACTTTTTATGTTGCTTTTTCTTGGTTATTCCGGTTACACTCAGGATTACGGTCAAAAAGAAACAACGCTTCGAATTCTAACATTCAATATATTACATGGTGCCACGACTCAGGGTGATTTCGATCTCGATAAAATTGCTGCGGTAATCAAAGATGCAAATCCAGATCTTGTTGCCATGCAGGAAGTGGATTTTAAAACCCGACGTGCTCAGAATTATGATCTTGCCACCGAACTGGGGCTACGGACCAAAATGGCACCCTTGTTTGGTATTGCCATGCCTTACGACGGTGGAGCATATGGCGAAGGAATTCTTACAAAAATGCCGATACTGAAAAGTGAAAATGTAGCACTTCCTCATTCTCCCGGTAACGAACCTCGTGCGGCTTTGTCTGTTTTGGTTCAACTCGAATCAGGCGATACCATTCGTTTTATTGCCACACACCTCGAACATCAGGAAAACAGTACTGACAGAACCGATCAGGTGAAAAAGATCAATGCTGTTTTTGGAGACGATGACTATCCGGGGATTCTTGCCGGCGATTTAAACGACACTCCTGAGAGTGAGGCCATATCAATTTTAAAGACAGTATGGACGGACAGTTCAAAGGGAAAATCATTTCTGACTTTTCCGTCAGACGAGCCGGATCGGAAAATTGATTACATCCTGTTTCGCCCTGCTCAACGTTGGGAGCTTATTGAAAGCCGGGAGATTTGTGATGCTGTTGCCTCGGATCACTGCGCTGTATTGAGTGTGCTAAAACTGAAGAAATAGAGTCAATAACACACCGACGTCTCTTCCTCAACAACTTCGGATTCGTAAAAGGTTATCCCATAATTCTCGAGTTCATCCAAAATGGGCTCGTAAATTTCTTTTCTGTTGGGAATAAACATGCCTTTTAGTTTCAGCTGATCAGTGAGCACCAGTTTTGCAGCCACCGCCAGTGGTAAACCAACTGTAAGTGCCATTGCTGTATCATCACTGTTTTCGCCTGTTACTACCAATGAACTTGTCTTTTTTAATGTTTGCCCGGTGTGCTTGTTTCTGAAAATGAATTTATGCCACATCACAATCATGTCCTTATCTTCGGAGCGCAACTGCCATTTTTGTTTCAGAATATGTTCGAGCACCTGTGCAGGCGTTGCACGCTTCAAACCGATGGGCGTGTTTTCAAAGATTCCCAGCCATTTCAACTTGTATACGATTTCAGAATCCTGGGGAATATTCAGGTAGTGAAACAGTTTCAGCTCCACCGAATCGCTTGGGTGGTATGGCAGGAAAGAATTGATAAACTCGCGGTAAGTCATGTTTTCAGTGCCTTCCATTACATACGAATCGTCGGTGGCACCCAGCTGAACGAACACATTCCATGCTTTGCTGAAACCGGGCCTGCGAAGCGTTCCCCTGAAAATTGTTGGAATACCTTGTAAACTATACCGATCGAGGTATTTTAACGAATCGCGGTTGGCATATCCTTCAAACATACCATATTTGCCAAGGTCGATCATTTCTGTGCGACGAAACAGGCGATTATATGGAATGTACTTTATTTTTCCGTTCTGAATAAACTGTGCCGGACCGCCCTGACCGGCCAATACCACGTTTCGCGGATTCCAGCTGAACTTATAGTTCCAGGGATTATTATCTGATTCGGGAGCTACCAAACCGCCCGTAAACGACTCGAAAGAAAGCATTTCATTTCCGCTACTCTTTATTTCATCGATCATTTTCATGGCCGACATATGATCGAGACCGGGATCGAGTCCGCATTCGTTCAGAAAGAAAAGTCCTTTTTCGTTTACCTCTTCTTCGAAAGCTTTTAGTTCGTTTGTTTCGTAAGAGGCAGTCAGCAGATTTTTCGAGAATTTCAAGCACGATTGAGCAACCAGTTTATGAAAACGGGCCGGTAACATCGATATCACCAGATCGGCAATTTTTACCTCAGCATCGCGGGCAAATTCATCCCTGACATTTAATACGGAATACTCAACTTCCGGAGTTGACCGTTTTTCATCAAGCTGCAAATCTGCTATGCGTATTTTACAGTTATACAAACGGGCATGTTCAACCAGGTATTCAATCAAATATTTACTGGATCGTCCGGCACCGAATATTAATATGTTCTTCATAGGTAAATTCTAAACTTTATCTCTGGTTTCTATTTTCCTCATACTGATCTACTTCTGCTCTTTTCGGCGCAGGATTGGTCGGATTTTCAATCCGCCTTTTCCCGTGCGCCGAACCCCGGGTTAAAACCCGGGGCCATTATAATCAAACCCTTTCAGGGTTTTTCATGCGTTGATCAACTCGTTTTCGGTTCTTCTACTTTGAACTCTGAACCCTAAACTTTAAACTTCACACACTAAACTCAATACCTTGTGCAAGTGGCAATTCGGTACTAAAATTGATGGTATTTGTTTGCCTGCGCATGTAGGCTTTCCAGGCATCGGAGCCCGATTCGCGACCGCCACCGGTTTCTTTCTCACCGCCAAAAGCACCACCGATTTCTGCTCCCGATGTACCTATATTAATGTTCGCAATACCGCAATCTGAACCTTCATGCGAGAGGAAAGTTTCCGTTTCGAGCATGTTGGTTGAAAACAGGGCCGACGACAATCCTTGCGGCACATCGTTATGGATCTGAATAGCTTCTTCCAGCGTTTTATATTTTATGAGGTACAAAATCGGGGCAAAGGTTTCTTCCTGAACGATATCGTAGTGATTCTCAACTTCAGCAATACACGGGCGAACATAAGTACCCGAACTGTAATCCTCCCCTTCCAAAACTTTGCCACCGGTGATTATATTTCCACCTTCCTTTTTCACACGTTCAATGGCATTCCGGAAATCCTGCACTGCCCAATTATCGACAAGTGGTCCGACCAGTGTAGTTTCATCCAAAGCATGACCGATGGGCAACTTTTCGTAAACAGCCACCAGTTTTTGTTTGAACGTTTCGTAAACCGATTCGTGCATGATAATCCGGCGGGTGGAGGTACAACGCTGTCCGCAGGTACCAACGGCGCCAAAAACAACCGCCCGCAATGCCATTTCCAAATCGGCATTTGGAGTGATAATGATGGCGTTATTACCCCCAAGTTCAAGGATGGAGCGTCCCAAACGCTCGCCAACCAGCCGTCCTACTTTTTTGCCAATTCTTGTGGATCCGGTAAATGAAACCAATGGGATGTTTTTATCAGAAAACAGTGTGTCGCCCAGCACTTTTGAATCGGCAGCAACGAGGTTCAACACACCTTCAGGAACACTATTTTCCTTTAAAACCTTTGCAACAATTTTGTGCACCGCAACTGCGCAGAGATACACTTTCGACGACGGTTTCCAAACCACAACGTCGCCGGCCACCAGTGCAATCATGGCATTCCACGCCCAAACGGCTACCGGAAAGTTAAACGCCGAAACCACTCCGACAATTCCCAGCGGATGATACTGATCGTACATGCGGTGTTTAGCACGTTCGGAATGCATGGTAAAACCATATAACTGGCGCGACTGCCCCACTGCAAAATCGCAGATATCAATCATTTCCTGCACTTCGCCCAAACCTTCCTGGTAAATCTTTCCCATTTCATAGGAAACCAGTTTACCGAGAGGTTCTTTGTATTTTCGCAGTTCAAGTCCGATCTGGCGGACAACCTCGCCACGTTTTGGTGCCGGCACCATTCTCCAACTTTTAAAAGCTTCTTTGGCGGTTTCAATTACTTCATGGTAGTCTTCAACGCCGCATTGCTGAACTCCTGCTATCAATTTTCCGTCGGATGGCGAAAACGATTCGATGAATTTACCGGTAGTGTATTTCCATTCTGTTCCGGTACATACACCAGGATTTTTTGCTTCGAGGTGGAGTTCTTTTAAAATAGGTTTGAAATCTATTTCTTTCATTGTGTCAATCATTTGAATATTTTTTAGAATTAAATTTTTTCGAGTACCATTGAAAGCCCCTGACCAACACCAATGCACATGGTACATAGGGCATATTTTGATTCGGTATTGCTCATCTGATGAAAAGCGGTGGTCAGCAAACGTGCTCCCGACATTCCAAGCGGATGGCCCAAAGCAATGGCACCACCCAGTGGATTTATTCGTGGATCAAAGTCATCGAGTCCAAATTCGCGGATACACGCCAATGACTGCGAAGCAAAGGCTTCGTTCAACTCAATAATATCCATCTGCTCAAGTGACATTCCGAGTAGACTCAGCACTTTCTTTGTGGCCGGAACAGGTCCGATTCCCATTATTCGCGGTGGAACACCTGCAGCCTGAGTTCCCAAAATCTTCACTTTCGGAACCAGGTTAAAAAGTTTTACAGCTTCAGCAGAAGCAACGACAAGTGCTGCTGCACCATCGTTAATTCCAGAAGCATTCCCTGCAGTAACGGTTCCGTCTTTTTGAAAAGCAGGTTTCAGAGAGGCCAGTTTCTCAAGCGATGTCAGTCGGGGATGTTCATCAACTTCAACAAGCACAGGGTCGCCTTTTCGCTGCGGAATAGTCACCGGAACAATTTCCCGGGCCAGCAGACCATTTTTCTGTGCTACAGCTGCTTTTTCCTGACTATGATGCGCAAAACGATCCTGATCCTCGCGGCTGATATTGTATTCTTCAGCGATATTCTCGGCAGTTGCAATCAGCGGATCGGTGCCAAAACGATTCAAAAATTCTGGATTAACAAAGCGCCAGCCAATGGTAGTGTCGTAAATTTCAGCCTCACGTGAAAACGCAGTCGTATGTTTTGGCATTACAAAAGGTGAACGCGACATGCTTTCCACTCCTCCTGCAATGATCAACTCTGCCTCACCACTGCGTATGGTTCGTGCTGCCATGGCCACCGCTTCCATCCCCGATGCGCAAAGGCGATTCACCGTAACCCCCGGTACCGATTCAGGATATCCGGCGAGCAAAAGCCCCATTCGCGCTACATTGCGGTTATCTTCACCTGCCTGGTTAGCGCACCCAAAAATTACATCGTCGATTTCGGTTGCATCAATTCCGGGATTTCGTTCAAGAATGGCTCTCAAAGGAATCGCGGCCAGATCATCAGGGCGAACCGAGGAAAGCGATCCTCCGTATTTTCCTACCGGAGTTCGAATGGCATCACATATAAATACTTCTTTCATCTCTTATAGCTTTGAGCTTCGAGCGATTAGCTTCGAGCTTGATTAATCATTTTACTTATTTCAACTTACCAATTTTTGGTTTTAACGCCCGGAAGGCGCGTTGCAAACCTTCCGTGAGCTTATCGATTTCATTCTGAGTCATTACAGTTGAAAGCATGCACGAAAAAGTGTTGATCATCAGAATATTTTCTTTTGTGTACATGTATTCCAGGAGCTCTTTAATCACAGCACTTTCTTCGGGATTCTGCCAGGCCTCGCGGTAAGTGGCAGGCGGAGTTGCGCGTAAATGCATCCTGAACATGGAACCTGCACCAGTTATCGAAACCGGTACATCTTCCAGCTTGATCGCTTCCTGAATTTGATGAATGGCTTTTTGGGTCAGGGCGTTTAATTCTTTAACAGCCTTCCGATCGAAATATTCCATGGCCTTGAAACCGGCAGTCATGGTAATCGGATTGGCTGAAAATGTTCCTGAGTGTGGCAACAACAGGTTTTTCTCGTGCGGATCGAACACCTTCATTACGTCGGCACGACCTGCTACAGCACCAACCGGAAAACCGCCGCCGATAATTTTACCCAGCGATGTCAGATCAGGTTGAACTTTGTAGTTTTCCTGGGTTCCGCCATAATTCACCCTGAACGTAATTACTTCATCAAAAACCATGAGCGCGTCATTTTTTCGCGTCCAGTTGTAAATGGCTTCAATAAATTCATCAGTCCCCGGCATTAAACCAACGCGGTGCGGAACCGGATCAATGATCACACAGGCGATCTCATCGGCATAGCGATCGAGAATATTCAAGGTTCTCTCGATGTCGTTATAAGGATAAATGATCACATCTTTCCGCACATTTGGAGGTGTGCCGTGAGCCAGCGGAACACTGGCCGGCCGATCAATCCGACCCCAGTTGGATGGATTTGCTGTTTGACTGACTTCCGCAAAATCGTAAGTTCCGTGATAGGCACCCTCGGCTTTGGCAATTTTTGGCCGGCCTGTAAAGGCTCGAGAAGCTTTTATCATCGCCATTACCGCCTCGGTTCCCGAGTTTACGAATCGAATTCGTTCGAAACTTTTTACTCGTTTGATCAGGTGCTGTGCAAAGGCCACTTCAATTTCTGATGCCAGCGTAAAAGCGGTTCCTTTTCTTAATTGTTCGATCACCGCCTCAACAATCGGAGGAAATGAATGCCCGTGAATCAACGCCGCCATATTATTGGCAAAATCAATTCGCGTAATTCCTTCAATATCGCTGATGTAACACCCCGAGGCCGTGTTGGCATAATTCGGATAAGGTTGTCGGAATACAGTATTCCGACTCACTCCGCCAGCAAGCACTTTTTCGGCCTTTTTGTATAATTTTTCGCTGTTACTGGTCTTGGTCATGGCGTTCAGATTGAATAGTTTGACATGTAAAGTTCTGCCGCGGTAAGCTCCTGAAGTTCTTCGAAACTGATACCCGGAGCAAGCTCCCGGACTTCCAGTTTTTTATCTACTACATCGATAATGGCAAGATCAGTATAAATTCTGCTGACCACATTTTTGCCGGTCAAGGGATATGTGCAGTGTTTAACAATTTTTGATTCACCACTTTTAGTGCAATGTTTTGTAATCACAAAAATGTTCTCTACACCGGCCACCAGATCCATCGCTCCTCCAACAGCGGGAATTGCATCTTCATCGCCCGTTGACCAGTTGGCCAGATCACCTTCTTCCGAAATCTGGTAGGCTCCCAAAACACAAATATCGATGTGGCCGCCACGGATCATTGCAAAGCTGTCGGCATGGTGAAAATAGGCAGCACCCGGAATGGCAGTCACGTATTTTTTACCTGCATTTACCAGCTCAGGATCTTCGTAACCGACTTCGGCAACTTCTCCCATTCCAAGCAAACCATTTTCAGTATGATAGATCACCTCGCGACCTTCGGGGATAAAACCGGCTACCAACTCGGGCATACCGATTCCAAGATTTACATAAGCACCATCAGGAATATCATTGGCAACATTTTGAGCCATTTGTGCCAGGTTCCAGCCTTTGCTTAGTTCCACGGATACCTCCTTTCTTCGGCAACCAATTTTGATTCGTCGGCAGGATTGGCAACTTCCACCACACGATGGACAAAATTCCCCGGCGTAATCACACATTCAGGATCAAGCTGGCCAACTTCCACGATTTGTTTAGCCTGAACAATGGTAGTTTTGGCTGCAGTGCACATTACCGGGCCAAAATTCCGCGCTGTTTTGTTGTAAACCAGGTTCCCGTATTTATCGGCTTTACTGCATTTTACCAGGGCAAAATCAGCTTTAATAGCATATTCCAACACAAAATCACGCTTACCGAATGTCCTTACTTCCTTACCTTCAGCCAAAGGAGTATTTACAGATGCCGGAGTAAAAAATGCCGGGATTCCTGCACCTCCGGCACGAATTCGCTCGGCCAAAGTCCCTTGCGGAACCAACTCCAGTTCTATTTCGCCTTTTCGGTATAACTCAGGAAAAACCACGGAAATAGAAGTACGCGGAAAGGAACAGATGATCTTGCGAACCTGCCGGTTTTCGATGAGCGCCGCCAGCCCAACATGTCCACTACCTGCATTATTACTCACCACGGTTAGGTTTTTTGCTCCCTGATCAACCAAAGCATGGATGAGTTCCACCGGACTTCCGGCTTCACCAAATCCGCTGATCAGAACTGTGGCGCCATCAAATACATCAGCCACAGCTTCATTTACTGTTGATACAATTTTATTGATCATGATTTTCGGCTATTTTCATTTCTTTTTCAAGTGCCTCGGAAAGCCTGGATTCTATTGCCTCCAGCTCTTCTTCGTAGAAATAATTATCGCCATCGAAAGGGATCAGTTTTTCAATGGTGTTCTCAGTTTCATCGTATTTAGCAAAGAAAGTGGTGTCCATCCATTCCATGTTTCGTGCCTCGTTAAACTTGAGTACAAACACTTTCTCGCCTTTTATTTCGGTAGTTCCCAACAAGGAGGTTTTCCCGGCCGAGGAGGTCATTGTGATGTAACGCGAGGGGCGATTCACAGAAGAGAGAGTTCGGTATACTTTGTTGAAGATCTTTGAGATATCAGCCAAAGGAGCTGTAAAATAATGGTGTTCGCCGGTTGGCCGTGCACAGTACATCGAATGAAATCCGATACCCAGCATCCCCAACACATTTCCAAGATCGATCCAGTTTTGAGCCGAACGATCGATGTCAACCTTCCCGTTTTCATCGTAAAACAGGCTGATGTGATTCATGATCGGGCTTTGGCTTTTTACAGTGATCCCGTATTTCTTCAACCTTCGGATTGCGGCCACAGAAGCCGGATTCAGGATTTCGTGAGGAGTAGAAATATGAGCCACCCAAATGGCCTGAATGCCATGATCGATCAGTTTTTTAAGCAATTCGAGATTCGCCTTGAATTGGTCGCTCAAGATCAGTTCGGGCTGAAAATTAATAGCCCGCGATCCTATTCGAACAGTCCTGATGTGCATCAGTTCCGGATCTTCGATCAGCGGATCGACATATTCCAACAGGCGCTCGTAAGGGATAAACGCACCGTCGCCGCCGGTAATGAGAATATCGCTCACTTCCTTGTGTCGTTTAAGGTACTCGTGCACCTGCGAAACTTCGCGCTGAACAAACATATCCTCATCACCACGCACTTGTGCGTGCCTGAAACAGTAGGTGCAGAAAGAAAAGCAGGTTTGCGTGGTTTGGTCGAGGATCAGTTTAATCGGCGGGTATTTGTGCTGGCTCCCTTCCAGAATTTCCAGCTGACCTTCGTCGTTAATGTACCAGGGTTTATTCAGTTTTTGTTTGCCGTCGTGCGGATTGGTTTTAAGCATATATTCATCCACCACTTTTTGCCTTTCCTCATCAGTTTTGGCTTCGGCATACTTTTTCACAGCCTTGGCCGGCATCATTCCGGGTTGCGGAAATACCAGCTGGTAATTTGAATCGTGCTCTAAATTTTTCCAGTCGATGGTATTCAACACAAATCCGGTGACCATAAATCGGTACACTTCAATAAAAAATTCGCGATCGTTCATCCGATCAATCAAAATTCCGTGGTCTTTCAGTTTTTGAACAATTTCGCGAAACCCCTTTAAGCCTGAGTAACGCGACTTTTCATTAAAAATAATTTTATCGTCGTAGAAAAATCCGGAATGTTGCGGATAAGCATTGTGCAAACGCTTTATAAGTCCGGGAGGCAGAAGATTTTCCTGTTGAATGGTTTGGATGGTTTCAAAATTTAGCTGATAGCGTTCAAGCATACGAAGAACATCAGACATTTCAAGGTTTTTGATATACTCGTGAGAATTCATGACCTGTTTTTTTTGTTTTACGATCAACGCACAAGCAGCGTTGTACAACATCACATAAAAATCGGAATCGACTCCCGTCGTTAGTGATTCAGGTCAGCCTGAAAAGGTTTATAAAAATGCAATTAGAAGGCACCTGAATTCACATCCTGATGCGGGAAAATCGTTCTAATGGAGAAGCTGCGCAGGCAGCTAATGAGAAACCGTATCCTCATCGAGACACTCGGGCATCCCAACGTAGAAGAAAATCGGACATTGATACGATTGAATCATGGCCTTAAGTTAAGCAAACTTTATAAGAGATATTTTATTTAAGATATTTTTTACAACATCTGAAGCACAAGCTGATAAAATTTCACCACCTTTACATAGCATTTAAAAGAAAACAGAAAATTGACTTCCACGTTTTTAACACGTTAAGATTCAGGAAGTTTTTAAGGTAATTTAGAAAATGAAAAAGGTACTTTTACTTGGCGCCGGGATGGTTACCAAACCCATTACAGAATACTTACTCAACCACAATATAGAACTTACCGTTGCCAGCCGCACCATTGAAAAAGCAGAAAAGCTACTGCAAAACAAAGCCAACGGTAAAGCGGTGTCGTGGACCATGGAAGACATGAAGAAGCTGGAAGACTTGGTCAGGGATAATAATCTGGTTGTTAGCTTATTGCCCTATATCTACCACGTTGCAGTTGCGAAACTGTGTATTAAGCATGGCAAAAACATGCTTACCACTTCGTATGTGTCCGAAAAAATGAAGGCGCTCGATTCGGCGGCTAAAAAAGCAGGCATCATTATTCTGAACGAAATCGGGGTTGATCCTGGCTTCGATCACATGACAGCCATGCGCATCATCGACAAAGTGCACGATCAGGGTGGAAAAGTAAAAGAATTCTATTCGTTATGCGGTGCACTGGCTGCTCCTGAAGAAGCGAATAACCCGTTCCGCTATAAATTCTCGTGGTCGCCTCGTGGTGTTATCATGGCCGGAAACAACAGTGCCCGGTACTTAAAGAATGGCGAAATCGTTGAAATTCCAACAGAAGACCTTTTTAAGCGTCCGCTGCAAATCAATTTCCCGGAAGTTGGGCAAATGGAAGTTTACCCGAATCGCGATTCGCTGATGTACATCGATCTCTACAATCTAAAGGAGATTGATACCATGTACCGTGGAACTTTCCGTTACAAAAACTGGTGCGAAATTATGGACGCCCTTAAAGCAATTGGCATGTTGAGTTACGACCGCAAAAGCTTTGAAGGTAAAACCTACAAAAAAGTCATGGCGCGCCAGCTTGATGTATACCCGGCTAACATGAAGGAAAAAGTTGCTGAGCGACTGAACTTATCGATCAACAGCCCGGCAATTATTGCCATGGAATGGCTTGGTTTGTTTAGCGACGACCTGGTAAAAATGAGCGAAGGTTCCACTTTCGACCTGACTACTGAACGGATGCAGAAAAAAATGATGCTGCCCGAAGGCGCGCGTGATATGGTGATTATGATGCACTCTTTTCTGGTTCAAAACAGTGATGGATCGAAAGAAGTTGTAAAATCACACCTGATTGATTTTGCCACAAAAGAAGATACTTCAATTGCCCGGACAGTTGCATTACCGGCCGCAATAGCGGTTAAAATGATCCTCGAAGGAAAAATCAGCGATACGGGAGTTCAAATTCCAAATACAAAAACAATTTACGAACCGGTTTTGAATGAATTGGAGACCTTAGGGATTGCCATGAAAGAAGAATGGGGATTGCCTGAATCGGAAAAATTGGGTTAATTTATTGTTCGTGAAATGCTTTGGGTAGTTCTCCAAATGATTTGTATTTTGTAGCCTTTAAACCCAATGTTATGGAAAACAGCAAAAAAATTTATGTTTTTCTGATCGTCATTACTACCGTTGTGGTTTGCATTTATGCGCAGTCGATCATACTCCCTTTTGTTTTGGCCATTCTCTTTTGGTTTCTCATTCGTGTAATCAAAAAAGTATTATCGAAAGTTAAATTTATCAGTGGTTTACCACGCTGGTTGTTGACTTTATTTTCTACCCTTTTGCTTCTCGGATTCCTGGTATTGGCAGTCAGTATGATTTCGAATAACATTGCTGAACTTTCGAAAGCCATGCCCAAATACGAAGCCAACGTACATAAAATGACGCAAACGATTAACGAACGTTTTAATATCGATGTGATGAACCTGCTTGGCGACTTTAGCAAGAACATTAAGTTCGGAAGCCTGCTTAGCTCATTATTGTCAACACTTACCGGGCTTTTCGGAAATGCATTTACAGTGTTACTTTACCTGGTATTTTTGTTATTGGAGGAACCCACTTTTCAGAAAAAACTGCGTGCCATGTACCCCGATGATAAAAAGCACAAACACGTTACCGATGTGGTTAACAAAATCGATCACAGCATTGGTAATTATGTGGCCCTAAAAACGCTTACCAGTCTGATGACTGGATTTCTGAGTTATTTTACGCTTCTGTTTATTGGCATCGACGCTCCTGTTTTCTGGGCTTTCCTCATATTTGTATTGAATTTTATTCCGACAATTGGTTCGCTTATTGCGACTGTATTCCCGGCTATGTTTGCGATTCTTCAGTTTGGCGAATTTACACCCGGCATTTTGGTACTTGCGATAGTCGGCTCTATTCAGATGATCATCGGAAATGTGGTAGAACCACGCCTTATGGGAAATTCGCTCAACATCAGTCCGCTGGTGGTTTTCCTTACACTCGCAATCTGGGGAGTTATCTGGGGAATTTCGGGGATGTTACTGAGTGTACCCATCACAGTTATTCTGATTCTGATCATGTCCGAATTTCCGGGGACAAGACCCTTTGCTATCCTCTTGAGTCAGCAGGGAAATATTAATAATGAACAGAACGACTGATCATTCCTATTTCAAAAAAGTAATAAATGAAACAACCGCTTGTTATTCCAAAATCAGGAGATACTGATCCTGAGCTTCAAAAATTGATTGAGTTTTACAATGAAACGCTGGGCTTTTGCCCGAATAGTGTGCGTACGATGCACCACCGGCCACACATTGCTTATGCCTTTATTGAAATGAATAAAGCGGTAATGGCCAATCACGGGCGGGTAACAAGTGCTTTGAAACGGATGATCGCCTACATCAGCAGCAATGCAGCAGGTTGCCGTTATTGCCAGGCTCATGCAATTCGCGCCGCCGAACGTTACGGTGCCGAACAGGAAAAACTTGATAGCATTTGGGATTATAAGACACATCCGGCATTTTCAGAAGCCGAACGCGCAGCGCTCGATTTCGCATTTGCAGCTTCAATTATTCCAAACTCAGTGGACGATGCCATTGCCGAAAACCTTCGAAAATATTGGGATGAAGGTGAAATAGTGGAAATTACCGGAGTAGTGGCTTTGTTTGGCTACCTCAACCGCTGGAACGATTCGATGGGTACAGAAATGGAAAGCGGCGCTATTGAATCGGGAGAAAAATACCTGAACAAAAAAGGCTGGACCACAGGAAAACATTCCTACTAAATCCGAACGAAAACTGACAATAATCGTTTCAGGCCCTAAAGCTTTTTAACATCTTCGCAGGTATGAAAACAAGAACTTTATCCGCACTTCAACCCCAGCCGCTTTTTAACTATTTCGAAGACATTTGCCAGGTTCCACGTCCATCAAAAAAGGAAGAACAGATCCGAAAATTTCTACTTGATTTTGCTGACAAAAATGGACTGCAAAACAAGACCGATAAAGCCGGCAACGTAGTGATTCTGAAACCGGCAACTTCCGGAATGGAAGATGCGCCTACCGTGATCCTGCAAACACACATGGACATGGTTTGCGAAAAGAATTCAGACAAGGTTTTCGATTTTGATAAAGATCCGATTGAACCGGTGATTGTGGATGGCTGGGTAAAAGCCAACGGCACAACCTTGGGTGCCGACTGCGGAATTGGAATTGCTGCTCAACTGGCGGTACTCACTTCTACTGAAATAAAACACGGTCCGCTGGAATGCCTGATCACGGTGGATGAAGAAACAGGATTAACAGGAGCTTTTGCGTTAGAAAAAGGTACGCTGAGTGGCGATATTTTGCTCAACCTCGATTCGGAAGACGAAGGAGAGATTTTTATCGGTTGTGCCGGCGGGATTGATACACTCGCCTGGTTCGATTATCATACTGAAGATGTTCCTGAAAATTCCGTTGCTTTAAAAATTACAGTATCCGGGCTTTTAGGCGGACATTCAGGCGACGACATCAACAAAAACCGTGGTAATGCCAACAAAATTCTAAACCGTTTTCTCTGGAAATTCAGTAACGATTTTAATGCACAACTGGCAGATTTTAACGGAGGCAACCTGCGAAATGCCATTGCCCGGGAGGCGTTTGGCATAGTAACCGTTCCAACAGAATCGAAGAAAGAAGTAATCAATGCATTTGAAAAACTGGCAGCTGAAATAAAAACGGAATTTGAATTTTCGGAAACGAAACTTCAACTTGTTTGCGAAGAAACTGATCTGCCGAAAACTGTAATCGACAGCGACACACAAACAAAACTACTGAATGCAATTTACGCCTGTCCGCACGGAGTTCTGGAAATGAGCACCCGGATGGAAGGTATGGTGGAAACATCGACCAACCTGGCTTCTGTGAAAATAATTAGTGCTCACAAAATTCTGGTAACCACCAGCCAGCGAAGCGAACTGGAAAGCCGTAAACATTTTGCAGCCAACAGCGTGGAAGCAGTTTTTAAACTGGCCGCAGCAAAGGTTGTACATTCCGATGGCTACCCGGGCTGGGCGCCTAATCCGAATTCAGCAGTGTTAAAAACCACGGTAGATTCCTATAAAAAATTATTTGGCGACGAGCCGGTCGTTCGCTCCATCCATGCCGGTTTGGAATGTGGCCTTTTCCTTGAAAAATACCCGCATCTCGATATGGTTTCGTTTGGCCCCACCATTCGTGGAGCACACTCGCCCGACGAACGACTTGATATTGGAGCCACCGAAAAATTCTGGAAGCATTTGGTGGATGTTCTGGAGAATATCAAATAGTTTCTAATCCGAAGTATTCGTAAATAGGATATAGAGCTGAAAGGCAATACGAAACTGGATTAACTTCAGTATTTCTCGTTAAAATAGAAATACCTTAGTACACATTTATTCCCAGAGCTTTCGGGATTTCTTTCAGGGGCCATGCGAATCTGAAGCATATGTTTCCGGTTTTTCAAACCACTCTCTAAGGTATAATACCAGGGTAAGTACAGATTTTTGCTCCATTTGGTATATAAATCCTGCTTTTTCCAGGGCTGATTGTCCACACTATATTCAATAATCCCGGCATCAGGTCCGGCAGCGACAGCAATTCCAACTGCATTTCCTCTAAATTCAAATTTTATAATTTTAGATGGAAATTCGCCAACCAACATGGGTACATCCACATAATTCCATCTTGTGGCATTTCCGTTCCCCGGATTCCAGTTTTCATCCATTATCCAGCCTTTTGCAGGTTTCGGAGGATTGGGAGGCACAAGTTTACCATTATCAAAACAGAATGGATCCAATGGCTCAGGAAACTGGAATTCAGCACCATCGTCCTCGGTAAAATTCTGACTGAATTCATCTTCTAAAAAACGGATAATTGAACGTGCATAAATTCCCTGTCCGAAAGGAGAAGGATGGAGATCCTTAAAATCATTTTCCCAATCAAATTCACCTGCATCAATCCGTTCTGTAACTTCTTTTGCCAGGTTTATCGTTGAAACATTATAGTGCGTTGCAACCTTTTCGTGCAATTGAATCGCTTCAGGAACCTTTCCAGAACGGTAATCCATCATTTTATCAGGATCGACAAAATGCAGAATTACTACATCACATTTAGGATTAGTCCTTTTTGCGTGGCGTACAATGCCTTCCATTCCCCGAATAATTTCTTCGGGAGTTCTTTCATTTAAATTGTCGTTTACCGCGGCTTCCTCAAAAAGCAAATCCACCAAACCATTGTTTGCAATATCGCGCCTGAAACGAAATGCCCCTGGCGTAGATCCCATCGATGGGATTCCAGCAGCAATAAAATCGAACTCCGTTTCAGGGAATTTCTGTTGCAGGTAGTTACAAACTGAATCTCGCCATCCCTGATTGTAGGTAATAGAGCCGCCAAGAAAGGCAACTCTTCCCTTCTTTTCGTTTTGAAACTTTAGAAATGAATTTCGCAGCGCCTCACGATGTGTATGATAATTTACCGAACTTAAACTTTGGGCAAATGAGAAATGGGTTATAATCAGAAAAACAAAGTATGCAACCAGTTTTTTCATTGTTCAGATTTGACATTTTTCTTACACAATTTCCCGAAAGTTAACAAAATAGTACAAGCCTTTAACCACCACTTATAAGTTAAGGGTACTTAAAATTCTTTCCAGACTATTTCCAAAGTATTTTTTGTGCCTGATCGCCTCTTCCCGGCGATGGATAATCCATCAGCACTTCGCCAACATAGAAGAATCCCAACGCTTTTTGTCCTTCACCGATACCAAGAATTTCATCAAATAAATTCATAAAGCCGGGTGTTGCCCAAAAGGCTCCCAGTCCCATTTCGGTGGCCGTCAGCCACATGTTCTGAACCGCCATTGAAACGGCAGCCAGCTCTTCCCACTCGGGCAAACGATGCGCAGAATCAACCTGCAAAATAGTAACAATGGCCACAGGAACGCCCTTTAGGTTGGCTGTAAATTTCTCAATCTTTTCGCTGGCTATTTCATAACCTTCAGCCTGTTTCTCACGAAGTATGGTCTCACACTTTTGCGCCAGTTCTTGTTTGGCATCGCCGGTGAATACCTGAAAACGCCAGGGTTCTGTTTTTTTATGATTTGGCGCCCACGACGCATTCTCGAGAAGTGTTTCTATGGTCTCGCGCGCAATTCCTTTCCCGGTTAAAAAGCGCGGAGGCGTTGCTCTCCTGTTTTTGATTATTTCTGAAATCGACATGTTTTCTTTTTTAAAAGTCAGTTGCTAAAGAAAAACACGATTCTCACAGAAAAGTTTGAATCTTATTGATCGAAATTAAACCCGGGGATAGCCAAAAAAAGAAGTGGGTCTAAACCCGCGATTTACTCTTCCTCTTTATTATAACCCAGAATTTTGAACATATCGTCGGCCGACTGCTCGTTACGGTACACGTAATCGATAAAGTTTCCTTTTTCGTCGCGATCGATAATTACATGTTTTGGCGACGGGATCAGGCAGTGCTTAATTCCGCCGTAACCGCTTATTGCATCCTGATAAGCACCGGTATGAAAAAATCCAAGGTAAAGCGGTTCCTTGTCGTCATCGGAATACGATGGCAACAGCACTTCCTGGTTAAAGTCTTCCGAGTTGTAATAATCCGAATGATCGCAACTGATACCGCCAATGTTCGCACGCCGGTACTCGTTGTTCCATTTGTTGATTGGCAGAAGAATAAATTTCTCGAATATCGACCACGAATCCGGGATCGTATTCATCAAACTGTTATTAATAATGTACCAGCTTTCAGTATCATTCTGCTGCTTTTGCTCCAGCACCTCAAAAATGATGGCACCGCTTTCGCCCACCGTGTATTTGCCAAATTCGGTAAAAATATCAGGATCGGGCAGGTTTTCGGCTGCACAAGCTGTTTTTATGTTCGAAACGATCTCTTTGATCATGTACTCGTAATCGTACTCAAAACCCAGGTGGTTACGAATCGGGAACCCTCCGCCAAGGTTAAAAGCATCGAGCGATGTACATTGCTTTTTCAGGTCGATATACAGTTTGATTGCTTTCTGAAACTCGCCCCAGTAGTACAAACTGTCCTTAATTCCTGAATCGACAAAGAAATGCAGCATTTTCAGCTCCAGGTTTTTCTTCCCTTTTATTTTCTTCTCGTAAAAATCAAGGATTTGCGTGTGTCGGATTCCCAGTCGGGAAGTATAATAAGCCGACTGCGATTCTTCATTAATCGCCATCCGGATACCCAGCTTCAGCTTATCGCCGTTCGCCAGTTTCTCCAAACGATCCAGTTCGTTCATACTGTCAAGAACAATAATATTATTCTTGAAACCCAAACGCTGCATCGAAATGATCTTGCTCAGGTACTCTTCCGTTTTATAACCGTTGTGAACGATGATCCGGTTTTTATCCAGCTTTTTATCCTTGTATAAATGCAGAATGAGATCGATATCGTACGACGAAGAAGTTTCGAGGTTCACATTGTGTTTTAGCGCCTCGTTAATTACATGCGAAAAGTGGTTACACTTGGTGCAGTAACAATAGTAGTATTTACCCTCGTAGTTGCTCTTTTTTATGGCCTTGTTAAACAGGTTTCTCGATTTTTTGATCTGATCGCCAATCTTCGGAAGGTATATAAACCTGAACGGAGTTCCGTACTTCTTTATCAGGTACATGAGTGAAATACCGTGAAACGTCAGGTAGTTGTCTCTCAAATCAAAGCCTTCCTGCGGAAAGTAGTAGCTCTGCTCAATCAAATCAAAATAACTGTTTTTCATCTAAACCATAAATGTAATGTTGTTCGCTGATTATTTTCCATCGCAAATAAAATCAAATTTTCTCAAAATGTTCGGCGCATTTCTTAAAAATTAAAACGAAAGCAAGTTTTATCTGACATGCTCAAATAAAGCAAGTTACAGAAGTCACTTTATTATTAAATGCTAAATTAAGCTATTTCAATCCATTATCCGCTTTTTTCGGGTCATACAGTCAGCAAAAAATACGATAATTTCTTATTTTTATTCATGAGATGTACATATTATTGCATGTAATCCTTGAAAGATTTTTAAGTTTGAATAATATTTAAATGAGTAGATAAAATGAGTAAAGTTTTAATAATCGGAGCCGGAGGTGTTGGACGTGTTGTTGCCAGCAAATGTGCCGACAATCCGGATGTTTTTTCTGAAATTCTGCTGGCCAGCCGTACCAAAGCCAAGTGCGATGTAATTGCAAAAGAGGTTGGAAAGGGCCGCATACAAACCGCTCAACTCGACGCCGATAATGTTGCTGAGACGGTAGCACTGATTAAATCGTTTCAACCCGAACTGGTAATCAATGTTGCACTTCCATACCAGGATCTGCCTATTATGGATGCCTGTTTGGAAACCGGTGTGAATTACCTCGATACTGCCAATTACGAACCCAAAGACGAAGCTAAATTCGAATACAGCTGGCAATGGGCTTACCACGACCGCTTCAAGGAAAAAGGAATTATGGCAGTTCTGGGCTGTGGTTTCGATCCGGGTGTAACCAGCATTTACACGGCTTATGCAGCCAAACATCATTTCGATGAAATGCATTACCTCGATATTGTTGACTGTAACGGCGGCGATCATGGAAAAGCATTTGCCACCAATTTCAACCCTGAAATTAATATTCGCGAAATCACACAAAACGGACGTTACTGGGAAAATGGCCAGTGGGTGGAAACAAAACCCTTTGAAATAAAACAGGCCTTGACTTACCCAAATATTGGCCCGCGTAATTCGTATGTATTGTACCACGAAGAGCTGGAGTCGCTTACCAAAAACTATCCAAGCCTGAAACGTGCACGTTTCTGGATGACTTTTGGTGATGAATACCTGACTCACCTGCGTGTGATTCAAAATATTGGTATGAGCCGCATCGATCCTGTAAAATACAAAGGAGTAGATGTTATACCGCTCGAATTCCTTAAAGCTGTTTTGCCAAATCCTGGCGACCTTGGCGAAAACTATACCGGTGAAACATCGATTGGGTGCAGAATTAAAGGAATAAAAGACGGACAAGAAAAAACTTACTACGTTTGGAACAACTGTCGGCACCAGCAAGCTTACGAAGAAACCGGAACTCAGGGTGTTTCCTACACTACCGGCGTACCGGCTATGTTGGGCGCCATGATGGTACTTACCGGAAAATGGAAAGGCGAAGGCGTTTTCAACGTTGAAGAATTTGATCCCGATCCGTTTATGGAACGCATTGGCGAATTTGGTTTGCCATGGCAGGAAGAAATTAACGGCGACTTAGAAGTATAAATTGCAAAGTGCAGCGAGCAAAGGGCGAAGTGAAACACTCTGCCCTCTGCTCCGTGCCCTCTGCCCAAATTATTAGCATTGAACTATAAAGAAATTCCGTCTCCGGCTTTTGTTCTGGATGAAAAGCTGCTTCGAAAGAACCTGGAATTGATCAACCGTGTTCAGAAGGATGCCGACATCGAGATCATCCTGGCTTTTAAAGGTTTTGCCATGTGGAGCGCATTTCCGCTGGTGCGCGAGTACCTGAAAGGTGCAACCGCCAGTTCGCTTAATGAAGCCCGGCTTTGTTACGAGGAAATGCAAACACGGGCGCACACCTATTCACCGGTTTATCTCGAAAATGAATTCGACGAACTGATGGAATACAGCAGCCACATCGTATTCAATTCGTTTAATCAGTTCAATAAATCTTACGAACGAACAAAATCGGCTGATCATCACATTTCATGTGGCATACGCGTTAATCCAGAATTCTCGGATGTAGAAACCGACCTGTACAATCCAAGTGCTGCCGGTTCGCGACTTGGAGTTGGAATTGAAGAAATGCCCGATCAACTTCCGGAAGGAATTGAAGGTATCCATTTTCACGTACTGTGCGAATCAGATTCGTACAGCCTTGAAAAGGTGTTGGAGAAATTTGAGGCGAACTTTGGTAAATACCTCAGTCAGGTAAAATGGGTAAACATGGGCGGCGGACATTTAATGACCCGCAAAGGTTACGACCACGATCACCTCATTCAATTACTGAAACGCTTCAGGGAGAAATACAACATTAAAGTCATTCTGGAACCGGGAAGTGCTATTGCATGGGAAACCGGTGTTTTGCTTGCGTCTGTTCAGGATATTGTTGAGCACCGTGGTATAAAAACAGCCATTCTCGATGTTTCGTTTACGGCCCACATGCCCGACACACTGGAAATGCCGTATCGCCCCAAAATTATTGGAGCAAGCGAACCAACCGACGAAAGTAAATACCTTTATCGTTTAGGCGGTGGTAGTTGCCTGGCAGGCGATTTTATGGCACCTTACGATTTTGGTCACGAACTCCAAATCGGCGAGCAAATCGTTTTCCTCGATATGATCCATTACACGATGGTAAAAACCACCATGTTCAACGGGGTCAACCATCCGGCTATTGCCATTTGGACCGAAAATGATCAACTTAAAATCGTGCGGGAATTCTCGTACAACGATTTCAAAAACCGACTTTCCTGATTCAATAAAATGAAGAAATCCATACCTGCTTTTTTATTACTGTTCCTCTCCGTTCAGATTTTTGCTCAAAAAAATACGAATGAACGTGCGGAATGGTTTACCGATGCGCGCTTTGGCATGTTTATTCACTGGGGCTTGTACAGTGCCGCTGAAGGTTACTGGAAAGGCGAAAAACTGCGCAACAACAACGATTATGCAGAATGGATCTACTACCGAAATCAAATTGAAAAGGATGAATATGTGGGCTTGCTCGATCGTTTCAACTGGGAAGACATCGATCCTGAGGAATGGGTGATTCTGGCTAAAAAAGCAGGCATGAAATATGTGACCATCACGGCCAAACACCACGATGGTTTTGCACTTTGGGACAGTAAAGTGAGCGATTACGACCTTGGAAATTACACCGACCGCGACATTATTAAGGAAATGGCCGAAGCCTGTAAAAAACATGGGTTGAAACTGGGGCTGTATTATTCACATTGGGTCGACTGGGAACATCTGTACGGTTGGAATCACGAACGCGAAATCTATGGCATCACTCCCGAAGAATACGACCAATACTGGCAGGAAAAGGTGATACCACAGGTTCGCGAGCTGCTTACCAATTACGGCGAAATCGCACTGATGTGGTTCGACATGTGGATCAACCACAAGGATGCAGTTGTTTCCAAAGATCAGCTTCTTCAGCTTAAAAACATGATCCGCGAACTGCAACCCAACTGTTTGGTGAACTCTCGTCTCGGACTTTCAATTGAGGAAGATCCCGATATCGATTTTAAAACTTTGGGCGACAACCAGCTGGGTAGCAAAAAAGAGGATTTCCCTTGGCAATCGCCGGCAACTGTTGCACATTCATGGGGCTTTCATTCGTCGGATACCCAATGGAAATCGACTTCTGCCCTGTTGAAATCGTTGATCGGAAATGCCAGCCTCAACGGAAACTTCATGCTGAATATCGGACCGCGAGCCAATGGCGATGTACCTTTCGAAATTTCACAGCGTTTGCTTGAAATGGGAGAATGGCTAAAAGTAAACGGCGAATCGGTTTACGGCAGCGAGGCTTTCGATTTGCACGCCGACCAGCACGACTGGGGAAAGATTACCTGCAAACCGGACGAAAACAGCTTTAAATTATACCTGCACGTATACAACTGGCCGCTGAATAAAAAGCTATTTCTTACCGGAGTCAACGAAATTCCAGAAAAGATTTATCTACTGTCCGACAAAGAAAAAACGCAGCTGCAATTCGAACATATCAGCACATTCACGTCTATTGACCTTCCGTCCGATCAGCCCGATCCGTATGTTTCGGTGGTAGTTCTTGAGTACAGCAAACGTCCCACTATTGTTGACGACATTGCCGCCAAGACCACCGATGGTGGTTACGCTTTGAAACCTCACAATCAAATAAGCAGACTTAAAAATATTTCGGTGACACCGGCTTCAAACTATGGCACCGTACCGGCACATGTTGTAGTTGAAAACGAGCAAACTTTTAAGTGGAAAGTTTTCATCAATGAACCGGGAGACAAAAAAGTGGATGTTTCCTACAGTTTCCAGGGAAAGGCAAATTCAGGGAAATTCACCGTTCGGATTTTTAAAGCTGAACTAACGGGTGATATTAGCGAAACCGGGTTAACAGTTGGCGAACCAAACGAGAACTGGCACATCGAAAATTTCAAATCGAAAAACCTCGGCACCATCCATTTTCCTGAAGCCGGTATGTACGATATAGAACTCAGCATTGAGCCTGCCAAAAACGAAAGTGTGAATTTTCAATGGATGTGGATAAAATAGTTGGACTGTGAATTGAGCCCTCAAACAGCTTATCAACAATTGTTAATAACTGCGGTTGATTCAAGGTGAATATAAACCATTGAAAATCACTTGCTTTTTCGGAATTTCGAACTACATTTGAATCATCAGGTGAGCCATAAAGGACCGCTTGGAAATCGTGGAAAAGGGAAAAGTTTCTTAGTTGAAACCGGAACCAATTCAAACCAACCTTCGGGAAGGCACGACGGAAAAGCCGAAGTTTGAACCAAGATCATCTGGAAGGTCGAAGGTTCAATTAATCATCTAAAAGAAAATCCAGAAGTTCTTTACAAGGTGAAGTCTCCAGGCAGGATGTTAAAAGGGTTTCGGCCCCGGCAACAAAACTGCACCACAGATCGGGGAAACCTGAAATGTGGGTGAAAACTGGCAAGGACCGCAAGGAAATTGAAAAGTTCGCTGAGAGGCACTTCGTTCAGGAAGGTAAAAACGCGAATACCAAATGAACTGCCGGAAAGTTTGGCTGTAAAAAGTCAAATCGGAAAGCAAGGGGCCAAAGAAAGTTTGAAAAAACGATCAGAAGCCGGTCGCAATAACCGTAGCCTGGCACGAAAAACAACTTCGGTTGTTTGGAAGTGGATGGGAACTATTTGTCAAAGAATAGTTCCCATTTGTGTTTTTATACAACCTGTTATTGCTGTTCTTCATAATCCATCCTTCAATAAAAACTATTGTAACATATTTCCGATTTTACTAGCTTTATCAAAAAGATTAAGCAATCTGGTGACATTCACCTCAAAACTTTACCAGACTAAACTTTCAGAATATGATTAAAATGTTATTGATTGGTTTTTCGGTCATTGCGATAAATGTTATACTTCAGGCAATCGCCAGCACCTATTGGACCCGCAAGATTGCATCATCAGTTGAAAAATGGCACGATGAAATTACTACCAGAAGAGCCATAACCTTATTGATCCTATCCTTCCTTTATCTGACATTGTTACACCTTATTCACGCATTGATCTGGGCAGTATTTATCGGCGTTCTGCCTGCTACAAAGATTGATTTTGCTACCTCTAATGATTTGTTTTATTACTCGGTGGTTACTTTTACCACACTTGGATATGGAGATCTCACCATAAGTTCACCATGGAGAATGTTATCGGGATTCGAAGCAATTAATGGAATTATGCTTATTGGCTGGTCGACAGCTTTAATGTATTCGCTCATACAAAACATTTATAGAAGCACCTATAAATCGATGCACCAGTGAAATAGGAAGCTTGCTGATTATTGCAGCATTCTATAATTCTGAATTGGCTTTCTGATTCTTATTTTCTTGCTATTTTTGGACAATAAATTATACTATGATTCCATCCTTGGACCTATTGAAATACGCCGGCTCTGATAATTTCTTTTTGATGGCCGGACCTTGTGCTATTGAAAGTGAAAAAATGGCACTTGAAATCGCAGAAAAAGTGGTTGCTATAAGCGACAAATTAAAAATACCTTACATTTTTAAAGGATCGTACCGCAAGGCAAACCGCTCGAGGATCGATTCTTTTTCGGGCATTGGCGATGAAAAGGCATTAAAAATCCTGAGAAAGGTTTCTGAGACTTTTGATGTTCCAACGGTTACCGATATTCATTCGGCACAGGAAGCCTCCATGGCCGCCGAATATGTTGATGTTCTCCAGATCCCTGCATTTCTTTGCAGGCAGACCGACCTTTTGGTAGCAGCTGCGGAAACTGGTAAAGTGGTGAACATCAAAAAAGGACAATTTCTTTCGGCAGGTGCTATGAAATTTGCGGTTCAGAAAGTGATCGACAGCGGCAATAATAATATCGTGTTAACTGAACGCGGCACAACCTTTGGCTACCAGGACCTAGTTGTAGATTATCGCGGCATACCCGAAATGCGTGCATTTAATGTTCCGGTTGTGCTCGATATCACGCACTCGCTTCAACAACCCAACCAGACAAGTGGTGTTACGGGTGGCAAACCGGCATTAATTGAGACCGTGGCCCGCGCAGGTATTGCCGTTGGTGCTGATGGTATTTTTATCGAAACGCATCCCGATCCATCCGTGGCAAAATCAGATGGAGCCAATATGCTGAAACTCGATCTTTTGGAAGGTTTACTGGAAAGATTGGTTGCAATACGACAAACCATCAGCCAATTTTAAAATGAGCTTCGCAGAACTCATCAATACATTAAAACCGGCAATTTACGACTGGGAGCAAAAGCTGAACGGCCTGGATAATGAGCTTAGCTCAAACCGAAAGAACAGCCAGAACCGTTCCATTCGTCAGATAGTTGGGCACATGGTTGATTCTGCGTCGAACAATACACACCGGATAGTACATTTACAATATCGCGAGTCGCCTGTGGATTTTCCGAACTACGCCACCTATGGCAACAACGATCGCTGGATCGCGATTCAAAACTATCAGCATGAAAACTGGGAAGATCTGGTTCAGCTTTGGAAATACGCGCATCTGCACTTTTTGCATGTAGTCGGCGCAATCGATCCGGACAAACTAAATCAGCAGTGGAAAGCAGACGAAAATGAATTTGTTTCACTAAAAGAAATGGTGCTCGATTTTCCGCTCCATTTTCAGTTACATTTATCAGAAATAAACCAACTAATAACTAATACGAAATGAAAAACAGACGATCGTTTTTAAAGAAAGCGGCAGCAGGAATGGCCCTTGCCGGATTATCGCCACTTACCAGGAAAGCTAACGCAGGCGAAATAAAGCTTGAAAGTGCTTTGGTTCATCATGTTTTTTTCTGGTTAAAAGAACCGGATAATAAAACGCATTTGAAACAACTGCTCGATGCTTTGGAAAAACTGCTGAAAGTGGAAACGATCCGTTTGAGTCACATTGGCTTGCCGGCAGGCACCGAAAACCGTGATGTAGTAGATCACTCCTATTCGGTTTCGTACATGGTCATGTTCGACAGTCAGGCCGATCAGGATGCTTACCAGGTTGATCCGATCCATCTAAAATTTGTTGAAGAAAATCAGCACCTTTGGAATAAAGTGATTGTATACGATTCCACCGATTTCAATCTGTAATTGCTGTTAATGAAAGAACAGGTAAGCCATTAAAATGGCTGCAATAATTCCAACAAAATCAGCAATCAATCCACAAACAACTGCATAACGGGTATTTTTAATGCCCACCGCACCAAAATAAACTGCAAGTATGTAGAATGTGGTATCGGTAGCTCCCTGAACTGTGCTGGCAACCCGGCCCACAAATGAATCGGCTCCGTAGGTATTCATGGCATCTACCATCATTCCGCGTGCGCCGCTTCCACTTAAAGGTTTCATAAGTGCAGTAGGCAGAGCGGCTGTAAAATCGGTGTTTACTCCCATCTGTTCAAAAACCCAAGTAACCCCCGACACGAACCAGTCCATAGCACCGGATGCCCGAAAAACACCAATGGCCACCAAGATGGCTACCAGGTACGGAATGATCTTCACCGCAGTTTTAAACCCATCTTTTGCACCTTCAATAAAAGCCTCGTATACATTTACCTTTTTGAAAAATGCCATCAGTATAAATGCCACGATCACCGTAAAAAGTATCGTATTGCTGGCGATGTTCGAAACCTGTGTAATGGCATCTTTATCCAGGGTAGAGAAATACCAGATCAAGCCAACAATTATGGCAGTCAGCCCTCCAAGATAGGCCAGCACCACTTTATCCAGAAGATTTATTTTCTGATAAAGGGCCACTGAGATCAGTCCGGCAATGGTTGAAAAATAAGTAGCCAGCAAAATGGGAATAAATATATCAGAAGGATTCACTGCCCCAAGTTGAGCACGGTAAACCATAATACTGATTGGCAACAAGGTTAGCCCAGATGTATTCAAAACCAGGAACATGATCTGGGCATTCGATGCCACTTTTTTATCCGGATTGGTCTCCTGCATTTCTTTCATAGCCTGCAAACCCATTGGCGTGGCTGCATTATCCAGGTTCAGCATGTTAGCAGCAATGTTCATCATGATCGATCCGTGAGCCGGATGTTCTTTTCCCAGTTCAGGAAATAGCTTGTTAAAAAACGGCCCGATCAGCTTTGAGAAAACATGAACAATTCCGCCTTTCTCCCCTATTTTCATAATTCCCATCCAAAGGGTCAGAACGCCGGTAAGTCCCAGCGAAATTTCGAAACCTGTTTTAGACATGTCGAAAGTGGCCTGCACCATTTGGGGAAACACTTCGGCATCGCCCAGGAAAATAAGACGTGCCAGAGCAATAACAAAAGCAACAAGGAAAAAGAAAATAAAGATGTAATTCAGTGCCATATTGTTTAGAATTCTTCCTTCTGTAATTTTACAGGGAAGTCAATGTACGGAAAAATAGTTCTCAAATTTCCGTAAAAGTAAAAATCTGTTCTGCATTAAACAATTTTAGCCGGGAACATCCGGGAATCTTTGTTCACAAAGTATCGTTAATTATGGGCTTTCAATTTGAAGGTGCAAAAAACCAGTCTGAAAATCGATAATATTCGGCAATTATGTTTGCTCAAAACATTGAATTGATATTTTTGTTATTCAAAACTTAATAGCAAGACCTAATTATTGATCTTAAATAATTCTTATGAAGACTTTTTTTTACTGGATAATCGCAATTATTGTTACCCTTACAGCAGCAATCTACCAGCGGACGACCGGGCCAACCTATCATAAAAAGTTTGATGTTGAAGTGAACGGAAAAACCTTCGAACTGAAACTGGTCAGAAGTATTGAAATTGGCAGCCACGATCCGTTTAAACTTTCAATTGATGATGAAACGATTGAAGCCAGGCTCTATTATAAAAGGTATTTGACAAAAGATGAGTACACTTCTGTGCCCTTTACCTACGCCAACAAGCCGGTTGATTCGTTTATCATGAACAAAATTTTCGGGATAAATGAAGAAAAAGGTTGGTTTGCCGATGTTCCGGATCAACCCGCAGCGGGAAAAATTCAGTATTATTTCGAGATTACTGATAGCAACGGAACTAAAACCTATTTAAAAGATGAGCCCATTGTAGTAAGGTTCAAAGGAGCAGTTCCTCCATCGATACTTACACCGCACATTTTCTTTATGTTTTTTGCGATGTTATTGGGTAACCTGGCCGGAATTATGGCCATTTTCAAGCACAACCGCTACAAGTTTTATACTACCTTAACCATCATCGCATTCTTTATAGGCGGAATGATCCTTGGCCCTATTGTGCAACTTTATGCCTTTGGCGAAGCATGGGCAGGAGTACCGTTTGCCTGGGACCTTACCGATAATAAAACATTAATTGCATTCCTGTTTTGGTTACTGGCATTCGGAATGAACCGCAACAAAGAACGACCTATTTATACAGTAGTTGCAACAGTGGTAATGCTGTTGGTCTATTCCATTCCGCATAGCATGTACGGTTCGGAACTCGATCCTGAAACCGGTGAGATCATCCAGGGCTGGATTCAACTCTATTTGTTTTAAACCTTAGCTAAAAGAAAATACAAAGGCCCTTTCAGGGCCTTTTTTATACGCCAGACTTACAAAATATAAGTTTTGGCTTACTACCTTTGCACCTCAACAAAACAAATCATGCAGCAAACCATCATCGAAATAATTGCCCAAAACCTGGGCGTAAGAACTAACCAGGTAAACAACACCATCGCACTGCTTGATGAAGGAGCCACGGTTCCATTTATTTCGCGCTACCGGAAAGAACGAACCGGAAGCCTCGACGAGGTGCAGGTACTGGCAATCAAGGAGCAGAATGAGAAATTTAAAGAGTTGGAGAAGCGGAAAGAAACCATTCTGAAAACCATTGATGAGCAGGAAAAGCTGACGCCTGAACTTCAGTCGCGTATTGAAAACTGTTACGATCCCGTTGAACTGGAAGACATATACCTGCCCTACAAACCCAAACGCCGGACCAAGGCGACCATGGCCCGCGAGAAAGGTTTGGAGCCGCTTGCCAAAATCATTATGAAGCAGGTGGAACGCGATCCTGAATTTCGTGCCAATCAGTTTTTAAACGATGAAGTTAGTTCGGTTGAAGAAGCACTGGCAGGTGCCCGCGATATTATTGCCGAATGGGTAAGTGAAAACGAACGCGCCCGAAACATCGCCCGCCGCGGCTTTGAACAGGGTGCTGAAGTAAGCTCTAAAGTGGTTAAGGGCAAGGAAGAAGAAGCCGCCAAATTCCGCGATTATTTCGACTGGAAAGAGCCTTTGAAAAAATGTCCTTCGCACCGTTTGCTGGCGATGCGACGTGGCGAGAACGAAGGTTTCTTGCGGGTCAGCATTTCGCCTGATGATGACAGGGTTCTGGAGAACCTCGATCGCTTTTTTGTAAAAGGCAACAACGAAAGTGCCGAACAGGTGGCACTGGCTGTAAAAGACAGTTACAAACGCCTGATTCAACCTTCGATTGAAACGGAATTTGCCAAGCTCTCGAAAGAAAAGGCCGATGACGAAGCCATAAAAGTTTTTGCTGAAAACCTGAAACAACTTTTACTGGCGCCACCACTCGGACAGAAACGCACGCTGGCCATCGATCCGGGATACAGAACCGGTTGCAAAGTGGTTTGTCTCGACGAGCAGGGCAACCTGCTGCACAACGAAACTATTTACCCGCACAAGCCACAGGACGAAAAAAAGATGGCTGCCAAAAAGATTTCCTCGATGGTGGAAGTGTATAAAATCGATGCCATTGCCATTGGCAACGGAACTGCCAGTCGCGAAACCGAAGCTTTCATAAAAAAACTACGCTATAACCGCGAAGTACGGGTTTACGTGGTCAGCGAAGACGGCGCCTCGGTATATTCAGCTTCTTCGGTGGCGCGCCAGGAATTTCCACAGTACGATGTTACCGTGCGCGGTGCCGTTTCCATTGGCCGCCGCCTGATGGACCCGCTGGCTGAACTGGTAAAAATAGATCCGAAAAGCATTGGCGTTGGACAGTACCAACACGATATTGATCAGAAAAAATTAAAGGACAGCCTCGATGCTGTAGTTGAATTGAGCGTGAACTCGGTAGGTGTTAACCTGAATACCGCCAGCAAACACCTGCTAACTTACATTTCAGGTTTAGGGCCTCAACTGGCCGAAAACATCACCAATTACAGAAAAGAAAATGGCATGTTTGCTTCGCGCGATGCACTGAAAAAAGTGCCGCGAATGGGACCAAAAGCTTTTGAACAGGCCGCAGGTTTCCTGCGCATTCCCGATGCTGAAAATCCGCTGGACAATTCGGGAGTTCACCCTGAATCGTATAAACTGATAAATAAAATTGCCAAAGACCTGAAATGTGAACTCAAAGAGCTGATTCGAAACGAGGAACTGGTATCAAAAATCGACTGGAATAAATACGTCACTGCCGAAGTTGGACTTCCAACGCTGAACGACATTAAAAGCGAATTGCTGAAACCCGGCCGCGACCCGCGTAAACCAATCAAAGTGTTTGAATTTGCCGATGGTATTTTCTCCATTGGAGATTTGCATGTTGGCATGGTACTACCCGGTATTGTCAACAACATCACCAAATTCGGGGCTTTTGTTGATGTGGGAATCAAGGAATCAGGCTTAGTGCATATTTCAGAACTGGCCGACCGTTTTGTTTCCGATCCGAATGAAATTGTGAAACTGCACGAACACGTAAAAGTTCGGGTGAAAGAAGTGGATATTCCGCGAAAACGAATTCAGCTTTCGATGAAGGGAGTGGAACAAGAGTAACATAATATTAGTAAGGAACCGTTCTCTTGAAAAGAACGGTTCCCTATTCTAAAAACTTTGGAAAGCTTCGCTACGTGTACGGAATATTTTCGTTTGGTTGATCGGGAATAACCGCCCAAAGGATGATATAAACCAACAAGCCCGGAAAACCTGCCGAGAATAGTGACAGCAAAACATAAATCAGGCGAATAAGCACCACATCAACATCCAGATGCTCAGCAATACCCGCCAGAACACCACCAAGCATTCTGTTGCGCGACCGGTATAATTTTCCGGAAGCCACTGCTTATTCTTCGTCGTCTTCTTCCGAAAGTAACTCTTCGTTTTCGAACTCTTTTTCCAAAAACTCTTCGGCTGCCTCGATCAGTTCCGAAATTAAATCCTCGTCACCGGGTTCGCCATCAATCCAGTGAATTTCCTGGTTGCTCCAGAAGTCTTCGATGTCGGCTTCAACAATAAAACGCGGAGTTTCGGTGTGAACCACAAAAATAGTGTCGGGTGTTTCAAGTGAATTGTCGGCTAATAAAAACTTGGGTAGCATGCTTAATTGTTTTTTTAATTGTAAAGCTAAGGTACAACATAATTTATTTTTAATGCTCAATTTTTTACGGGAGAAGATATAAGCTGATGTTTTCCTTAGAAAATACACTCTTCTTAACACCGCCCTAAAGGACGGTGCAATACATTCCCGGTTAATTCTACCTCAAGTCCTTTTCCAAAAATCTTTTTAACCGAATTTTGAATCTGTTCATAATAAATTGGAATTTAAAGCACACATTTTTTAACATTTTGGACAGGATTACTATTTTTAGCACTTCATCCGAAAAAAAGACAACAATCAATGCATAAACTTAACGACATTCTCTCACTCATCGATGGTTACATCGGCGGCTCTCAATGGTTTGTATTTTTGTTATTGGGAACGGGTATCTTTTTTACCATTTACCTGAAATTCCCACAGTTCCGTTACCTGAAACACTCGTTTCGTATTGTACGCGGTAAATTTGATAAAGAAGGCGACCAGGGAGACACCTCGCACTTTCAGGCGCTTACCACTGCCCTTTCGGGTACTGTAGGAACCGGTAACATTGCCGGTGTGGCACTTGCCATCCACCTGGGTGGCCCTGCTGCTTTATTTTGGATGCTGGTTACAGCAGCCGTGGGTATGACCACCAAATTTGTTGAGGTAACGCTCTCGCACAAATACCGCGAGGTGGCCGAAGACGGTTCGATTGCCGGTGGACCGATGTACTACATGAAAAACAGATTGAACCTGAAATGGCTGGCAGTAATTTTTGCCATCGCCACGGTACTGTCGTCTTTTGGTACCGGAAGTTTGCCGCAGATCAACAGTATCTCCAATTCGCTGTTCGAAACCTTTGGCATTAACCACATGCTTACCGGTGGAATTCTGGCGCTGTTACTGGGTTTTGTAATCATCGGCGGGATCAAACGAATTGCAAAAGTAACCTCGCGACTAGTGCCCCTAATGGCCATAATTTATTTTGTTGGTGCGCTGGCCGTTATTCTGTATAACTTCGAAAATATTATTCCATCGCTACAGGCTATTTTTGGCGATGTATTTACCGGAACAGCAGCTGCCGGCGGTTTCCTTGGCGGAAGCATCGCTTTTGCTTTTAACCGCGGTGTAAACCGTGGCTTGTTCTCGAACGAGGCCGGACAGGGATCGGCACCAATTGCCCACGCCGCTGCACGCGCCCACGAGCCCGTTTCAGAAGGTCTGGTAGCCTTGCTCGAACCTTTTATCGATACCATCATTATTTGTTCGCTTACCGGTTTGGTGTTGTTGTCATCAGGCGTGTGGACCGAAAAACACGAGAACCAGTTCCAGGAAGCTGACCTCGTTGTACTCGACGGAACGTACTCTGAAGCAAGTGAAAGCGATGTTATACATCTACACGACTACCTGGTAGGTAAAGAAGATCTTCCTGTTTTTACCGGAAGCCTGCACGTAGTTAATGGTGTTATCGCCGATCAACCAACCATTCTTCATGCACGTTCAGTAGCCGAAGATGTAAAGGTTTTTGTGAACAACCAGCCGTACACCGGCGACATTCAGTTTAATAACGGTAAACTGGTAAATACCGAAGGGCTGAAACTTAGCGGAAAATCGCTGATGCATAGTGCACCACTTACCACCATTGCCTTTACCCGTAGCTGGTTTGGCGACTGGGGAAAATACATCGTTTCGGTAGGCTTGCTGATGTTTGCCTTCTCTACTGCAATCAGCTGGTCGTATTATGGCGACAGGGCAGTCACTTTCCTTTTCGGATCAGGAAAGGTAATTTACTACCACATTATTTATGTGATCGGATTTTTCTTTGCATCGTTTACCGATACCACCATCATCTGGACACTTTCAGGGATCACCATCGCGTTGATGACCATTCCTAACCTGTTCGGAATACTGGCTTTGTCGAAAGAAATGAAACAGGAAGTAAAAGCTTTCTGGAAAGAATATGCCGATCGCTATCCGGGAGAAAAAGTACCGAAAGGCTAAACCTAAATGATTAAAAATTCGATTTGGATACTACTTTTCATTGTGCTGGGATCGTGCAGTACTCCTGACAATTCGCTTCCCGGAATAGAAGTATTGACTTCCGAATTGATAGATGATACCACGCAATTCGAACAATGTCATGCCTCTACGCTGGTAGAGACAAATGATGGCCTGCTGCTGGCCTGGTTTGCCGGACCCTATGAACGCCATCCCGACGTAAGCATTTACACTTCACGCCTGCGGAAGGGCAGCTGGAGCAAACCTGAAAAAGTAGCCGACGGAATTGTTAACGACACACTCAGATATCCAACATGGAATCCGGTGTTGTTCCGACGTGCCGACAATAGCATTTCGTTGTATTACAAAGTTGGACCAAGCCCAAACGACTGGTGGGGAATGGTGATGCATTCCTCCGATGAAGGACAAACCTGGTCGAAACCTGAGAAATTGCCCGATGGTATTCTTGGCCCGATACGAAATCAACCGATACTGCTTGAGTCAGGCGTTATTTTAAGTCCGTCGAGCACTGAAGCTACGCATGAGTTGTGGAAATCGCACATCGAGCGTTCGGAGGACGGTGGACAAAGCTGGACGAAAATCGACATTCCTTCGCCCGACTCGGTAAAAGTTATACAGCCGGCGTTACTCATTTACCCGGGTAACAAAATTCAGGCGTTGATGCGAAGTAATCAGAATGTAGTGATGGAAAGCTGGTCGGAAGATGAAGGGCTGAGCTGGAGCGCCGTTCAGCAAACCGGCATCAGGCATCCCAATTCCGGGATCGATGCCACCACATTGCAATCCGGCGAAAAACTACTGGTAAATAATCCCTTGAAAAGTGGCAACTCGTGGGAAACGGGCCGTAACAAACTCGACCTGTACTACTCCGCCGACGGTAAAAACTGGACGGATATTTTTCAACTGGAGGACGAGCCGGAAGGTGAATTCAGTTATCCCGACATCATTCAAACCAAAGATGGATTGGTACACATTTCCTACACCTACAAGCGCCGAAAAATTAAGCATGTTGTTTTGAAGATCATGCGCTGACTTCTATCCACATTTTCTTCTTAATAACTTCGGAAAATAGTTTGCTTAGCAATTTATATTTTACATATAAATATACTTCCTTTGCTTTTGAAGCAATATTGAAAAACCAAAACCATTATGGACGTCAACAACCAACGCATTTGGCATATCCTGCCTTTATTTGTACTTATTCTGCTCCTGAATACTTCTGCTCTGGCTCAACGTGGCTTTTATGCCCGCGATACCAGCCTCTATAGCGGAATTAAGATTAATATGAGCAATAAAATCACCAACGCTTTGCAGTGTACCATCGATTTAAGAGATTCTTTATTGACTTTCAGTCCCGACGAAATTAGGAGCTACGGCATACAAAATGGAGAGATTTATGTATCGAAAAAGGTGGAATACAACGGAATAGAACAAGCTTACTTCCTTGAGCGACTGATAAACGGCCCGACAAAACTCTACTTTCTGGCCACAAAAACAGGGAAAACTTACTTTGTGGAGCGCGACAGTACGCTGTTTGTAGAGCTGAAAAAAAACGACGACAGCAAAACCGTTATTTATAAAAAGCAACTGCACGAAATAACATCTGATTTTCCCGAAATAGCGGATCAAATTAATTTCGTGAACTACAACCGGGCAGCTTTAACCCGTTTCTTTAACGATTACAACCAGCGTCTCGATCGCCCTTTCCCGCATATTCGTTTCGGTGCTTTGGCCGCCTGGGAAAATACCAGGCTTATCGTTTCTGAAAAGTACATTGAACCGGCCTATCAACTGGTGAACGACAAGCAGGAATCGTCGTTTGCGGTGGGTTTGTTTGCCGATATCCCGATAATGACCACTTATTTTTCGCTGCACACCGAAGCCATTTTGGTAAAACATGCCTTTTCTTATTTCGAAGAAGCCGACAGCAAGGGAATTGACTTTGTAGCGAACATAACTTCTTTAAAAATTCCGGTTTTGTTGCGTTATACCTTTGTCACGCGCAAAATAAGCCCCTTTGTTAACGCCGGTGGTGTATTAGCGTATAACTTTAAAAAAAATGGCGATGCGTATGTTACCTCCTTCAACAACGATATTGTTAAAATAAACACGGCTTACAACCAATCCTTGTTTAGCGACTTTCAATCGGGAATTGCCGCCGGCCTCGGACTCGAGTATCATTTGAATGCACGACATTCACTGTTTCTTGAATTGCGCTACAATAAATTCCTAAAAAAGGAATCGATCCAAACCATTGATAATTCCGACCTGCAAGTGATCACCTCCATAAACTTTTAACCATGAAAACAAAAGCAATCATTTCATTACTGGTGTTGGTCATTTTTTTGTTTGCCTGCGAAAAAGACGCCGAAATTCAGGAAAAAACGTATCCTTTTGTAATCACCAATCCTGTCGCTGATATCAATTCCACAGGAGTCAGCTTTTCGGCAAGTGTGCCCAATGCAGACGATTTCACCATTGTTGACAGGGGATTTTATTGGAGCAATCCATATAACGAGTTCAGCCTCTCGCTAAAAAATGAAGACGATTTCGCAGTGAGAATCAGCAGCGACCTGGAGAATGGCGAGCAGTTTGTATGCCGCGCCTATGTAAGAACTACCGAAAAAACGGTTTACGGCACCACTGTTACTTTTACCAGCCAGGGAGCAGCGGAACCGGTTATTACCGATTTTTCGCCAAAAGAAATTGCAGAAGGAGCTGAGTTGCTGATCATCGGTTCAAATTTCAGCCATAAATTAAGCAACAATCTTATTTATTTAAATGGAACTATAGCGCCGGTACTAAGGTCCGGTGCCGATTCGATAGTATGTACTATCCCCGAAATGGCCTTTAGCGGCGAAACCAAAATAGAATTACAGGTGGGCGAGAAATCCACCACCTCGTCGGCATACCTCCGCATTCTGGGGCCCGAAATCGAGAACTTGTCATCCAACTCAGGTTTTGCAGGTGATTACCTCACCATCACCGGACAAAATTTCATGTTGTACGGCGATCATCATGCGCTGTACTTCGACGATAAAGAAGCGGAAATTCTGTCGCTAAGCAATACAAAAATTGAAGCCCTGGTGCCTTCCACGTATTACGTAGAGCAGCTCTTCGACGATATGAACGTGAGCATTCGCTACCAAAGCGGCATGAAATCGGTGACTCATTCCGGCGATTTTGTGATCAAACACTCGTGGACCAGGAAAAGCAGCCTGGATTACAGCGCCACTCAAAACCAGTTTTTCACGTACAACAACCGGGCTTACATTCACGAAATATGGCGGCCAGTAGTTCATATTTACGATCCCGAAAACGACAGCTGGCAGACTGAGGACAGCGACTATTTTCCACATAACACCAAGGGAGCCTTGTACATTACAAACAATGACAGCCTGTACCTGGTTGGCGGGCAAGACTGGCTGGGCGAAACCTATAACGACCTTTGGGTGTACGACATCCCAGGAAAAACCTGGACCCAAAAAGGCAATTTGCCATTCAGTTTTAGAACGGCAACTTATTTCGAAACTGCCAACGGTACTCATGTTATTACCGACACGGGCGAACACTGGCTATGCGATTTTGAAAATGAAGAATATTCCCGTCTGCGTAATTTCCCGGTGAATTTCGAATATGCATTTGGTTTTGCATTCAAAAGCGACAATAATATGTACATGATGGTTGCTGAACGTACTTATCAATACATCGAAAACGGCGACTTATGGATTGAGAAAAACCAAAATCCTATAGAAACAGGAGGCTATAGTCAATTTCCTGTTGGTTTCTCGTACCGCAACAACGGATATGTTTACGACACCCGTTATAATTTCATTTACCGCTATGACGCAGAAAGAGACTTTTGGAAAAAATCGGCATATGTTCCTCTTTTATTGATGAACCACCCCGAGATTTCGGTTTTTGTATCAAACGATATGGCTTATTTCGAAGACATTAACCAGAACAACGACTTTATGGCCGCCTACAAGGATCACGAATAAGGATAAAACTTCTCTCTTCTTTAGATTTTGGCAAAGTGTTACTTTTGAAATAAAATCGGATAAACCACATGATAGTTGACGGTGAATTATTTCTAGTTGCACACCCAAAAAGCGAACTGGTTAAAATAAAACAAAATCATTTTCAAATTCTTAAAATGTTAATGGCGTGATAAAATTTATATATTTATAAGCAAATATGGACGAACTTTTATGATGATGTTTACTAATTATTCCCCCTTTCGAAGGCACATTTTTTATTCCAGTCAGCTTAAAGCGATTCGACTCCTTTTAATTATTTTACTATTTACTGCAACAACTGCATCTGGTCAGACCGATTTTCGTCCTGGGTACTACATTACCTGGGAAAACGATACTGTTCATGGTCTGGTGGACTATAGAGGCAATGTGCGAAACAGTAGCTTTTGTGCTTTTAAAACGAACAAGGATGCTGAACCTATTAAGTTTGAACCATCGGATATAAAAGCTTACCGTTTTACCAACAGCAAGTATTATATTTCTAAATCAATTGAGACAGAAGATGGTACGAAACAGGTGTTTCTGGAATTTATACTTGATGGAATTACTAAACTGTATTTTTACGCCACATCATATACCTACATGTATTTTTTGGAAGATAAAAACATGCAAATGTTGAGATTACAGGAAGAGGAAATAGAAAAAGAGGTGCCGGGAATAGGAAAGACCATTCAGAATACTAATCGTTATATTGGATTGTTAAAGACCTCTATGGCAGACTGCATGGAAATTCAACCCGAAATTGACAAAGCCAGACTCAGCCATAAATCGCTATTAAAAATTACAAAAGACTACCATGATTATGTTTGTACCGATCAGGAATGCATTGTTTTCGAAAAGCCGCTTCCTCCTTTAAGAGCAAAACTAAGTCCTCTGGTAGGTTTTGGTGTATGGAAGCTAAATGTCTCATCCGGCGATTATCCAGTTATGGAATACCCCTCGACTTCGGCATTAGAAGGAGGAATCATGCTGAATTTATATTCTCCGGCTCTAAACGAAAAAATCTCACTAGACTTCGGTCTTGCATTTACTAAAGTAAATTATCATGGTTCCAATGAATACAACACAGGCATTTGGCGAACCTATTCTGAAAGCTTTCTATCTCAGACCATTTTCGAACCTTCGTTTGGATTCAGATATACCTATCCAAAGGGTAAGTTTCGTCCAACAATAGCAGCAGGAACATTATTCGATGTTAACATTTCGATAGATTCACGGTTAATCATCGAAACAGAGAAAAGTGATAAAGTAGAAACTCAGGAATTAAGTGAGTCGCCATTTTCGCCATCCTCTTTGGGTTGGTTTCTGCGCTTAGGTTGCGATTTCAATCTGAGTAGAAATAAGATTCCGTTTTTTGTTTTTGCCACCTATACTCAAACAAAAGCACAAAATAGCAACAATAAAACATCTTTCAGGAAAGTAGGAATAAACATGGGTATATACCTAACCGGAAACAAAAAATGAAACACCTCATACAAAATACCATATTAGCAATAGTTTTAGCCATAGTGCTTTCTACAATATTCACAAGTTGCAAAGAAGAGGAGTATGTCGACCGGGAATTCCCGCGCTTAGGTATTTCTAAGCAGGTTTATCAAAACGAAAACGGTGTGTATTTTAATGCAGAGATCCGTTCGCAGGGAAGTACGCCGATCATTGAAAAGGGATTTATGTATTCAACGGTTAGTTCGGCCGACGGCATTAATGCCAAAATAATTAGTTCCGATACCAAAGGTAATGATACTTTTGGCGCCACAGGTAAAGTTGATTTAACACCGGGCAAAACCTATTATGTACATGCCTGGGCCCGAACGGCCGACTTTCTGGTTTATAGCGAACGAATTAGTTTTGCCAACGAATTCACATCTCCGGCTCCTGAAATAGATTCAATAAGTCCTATGCGTGCAAAATGGGGAAATGAAATGAAAATATTCGGGAAAAACTTCAGCTTCTTTTCTGATCAGATTCATGTGATTTTCAATGACAATGCAAGCGCAAAAATTCTTAGCTGCAATGATTCGTTAATTACTGTAGAAATTCCTGAGGTGGCTAGTATTACACCTGTTAATGTATTTGTTCTTTTGTATGGTCAACGGTCAGTATCCCGAGATTTGTTTAGTTATATCAATCCGGTAATCCTTGGATATTCTCCAGCCACTGCAGCGATTTACGACACCGTTACAGTCATTGGCACCGATTTTCCAATAGATTCAGATTTGGGCAAGGTGTATTTCAATTCCGTAAGTGTTTCCATTTCAGAAATTACACCAACTACGCTCAAAGCAGTGATCCCTAAAGAGATCAGCAACTCACAGCTTGAAATAAAAGTTGAACTGGAAGGTGCGAATAAAACCTTCAGCAACAAGTTAAAAATTAAGCCTCCTCAGATTAACGGAATTTCTCCTAATGAAATAACAACTTACAATGAAAGTTTTAACATTTATGGACAAAATTTTCATCCCGATGCAGCAAAAAACCGCGTATTTATCGGAGACAAAGAAGTACCGATCATTTCTTGCTTTCCCGGAGAAATCACGTGCCGGATTAATAATCAGATCATTCCGAACGAATATGTAGCGGTAACAAAAACCTTACCCATAGTTGTGCAGTCGCTCGATCAGCAGGCAACTACTTCCGATTCACTTTTTATCAATTACAAGGCGCGATGGAAAAAGCTAAATGACTTTCCCGGCGATATGCGACTTGATCCGGTATCTTTCTCTTACGAAGGGAAAGGATACATAGGGCTGGGATCGTATGAAACTTTCCGAAACCATTATTCCGATTTGTGGGAATACGATCCGGAAACTGACAGTTGGAAAGAACTCGAACCACTTCCGGCAATAAAACGTGGGGAAACAGCCTGGTTTGTGGTCGACGATAAATTGTATGTGTGCTGTGGTTATACCGACAATATGTATACCGATGAAGATAACCTAAATGAAGTATGGGAGTTTGATATCACAAATGGTTCATGGACCCAAAAATCAGATTTCCCGGGAGGAGCTCGCCATGGTGCATTCGGATTCACACACGCCGGAAAAGGATACCTGGGAGGCGGCGCATACGGCAATTACCAGGCAAAAACCGATTTTTGGGAGTACGATCCGACCGGCGACAGTTGGATACAAAAAAACAATATAGCCGAAATCAGCAGCCACGATGATATTGAAGCATATACTGTAGACGACAAAGCTTTTATCCTGGGAGACTACAGATTAAACAGCCGTGACATGTGGGAGTATGATTTTGAAAAAAATTCATGGAACCAGGCTGGCACAGTTCCTGCCCCGAACCGGGAAACAACTGGTTTTGAATTGATGGGTAAATTGTACATGGGTACCGGTATGTTCTCGTACTGCGGCGGAACTTCTTCCTGGTTCTCGTTCGATCCAAACAGCAATGCGTGGACATCGATCACCTTCGAAGGTTTAGCCAGAAAATCGGCCGGCAGTTTTGCAATAGGCAATTACGGATACATCGTTGGAGGACGAACCTGCGAGCATTTCGGCAACCTGCGCGATGTTTGGCAATTCGATCCTTCTTTTTGATCCTTGTTCAAATTCGAATTAGCTGATCAGATCAAAAAGAAGATAGGCAGCCAACTTAACGATTTATCTGTGACAACAATAGTGGAGGAATTTTTATCGCAGCCATTTTAGCACATTGGGAAACCGTGATTGCTCATCAGCATTTTCTTCTGCTGAACAAAATCCCATCCAGGCAAAAAGTGGCAGGCCGATGTAGTTTTTCTTTTCAAACTGTTCGATGAGCCACTCCCCGTCACCTTTATAGCCATCGCCATGAAACACAACTTCAGCAGGAATTCCCATGGCGCGAACTGCTGCATACGACCAGAGAATGGCTCCAAACTCTTCTCCCTGATTCGGCCATCTTCCGGGCATTTCAGGAGTTCCGATCAATGGGCGAAAATGAGCTTCGGTTACCGCAACATGACCGGCTTCGTGCAACAAATCGCCGGGGTACTTTAAGCGTGCCCGATCGATCAATACACCATTTTCTTTTGGCAACATCCCCGGCAGAAAACAGGCATCATCCAATTGGGTCTCGGTCACCGGTATTCCAACGCTGTTCAGAAAGGCAACAATCCGGTCGAGCATTTCTACATCGTATTCTGGCGTTGCGCTGCTTTTAGTTGGTATCGCCATGCATGAGTTGTTTGTGAGTATAACACCAGCATGTTTTGAATGTTGAGTTTATGGGAAGAAAACAAAATGATCCGCCGTCCTTATCGTCTTCTTCAAAAACGAAGAAACCGTTCTCTTTAAAAAGAACGGTTCCTTAAAAACATATTATTAGCTCCCTGCTATGTGCTCTGTGCTCTTCGCTCTCTGCCCTCTGCTCTTTGCTCTTTGCTCTTTACTACGCCCCTTGTTTCAATACAAACGAGTTTTTATCACTTTTTGAAATGTTCTTATAAAAATCGATCAGATCGGGATAAGTTTCCTTTTGAAAAGTTCCTTCGAACAGTACCAGCTTTCTGGAATACGTAATTTTCCCGTCTTCCACTTTCGTGGCCGTATTAAACGTTCCAAACTGGTTTTCAATATTTATGTTTTCAGGAATGCTTTCAATTTCGAAACCTTCGGGAAGAACATAGGTGTATTCATCTTCTTCGGTAAATGAATAGCGTTTTACAATATCGGTCTTACGATCGCGAATTCGTTTGGGAACATTCGTCCACCTGTTGAATCCATTTACCGGAACAAACATGCGGTCGTTCATGGAGGTGCCGTAATTTCTTACCTGCATATTCAGCTGAAGTTCAGACTGCGGGATTCTGCCTTCCTCACGTTTTAGTGAATAGTTGTCTATTTTCACTCCATTTAAATCAATCCAGTCATACAAAAACTTTTCCTGTTCTTCGGCGCCTTCAAAGTACATGCTTCTGATGTCGTCGTAATCCAAACCGCCAAAACTACTTTGCGTAGATACCGTTGCGCTACCGTCGGCCAGTAATTTGAACTCGCCCACATTTTTTACCACATTTTGTTCGGCCGAATAATGTGTGGTCTCTACCAGCCTGGTCTTTTCTCCATCAACAACCAGTGCTTTTCGGGCACCGGTAAAACGGCCCTGGTAACCGAGAGGATTTCGCTGCGAGGTACATTCGAGCCAAATGGTGTCATTCTCGTTGGGAACCATCACAATGGCATGGTTAAACTGCGATTTTGGAAACTCCTCATCCAATGACCGGGCGCTTGAACCGGCCGAGATCAATACATATTTCGAATCGACACCAACAGCCTGCAACATCGCTTTCATGTAGTTCGATAAGGCCTTACAATCGCCATAGCCTTTTTCGTCCACCTCATTCGCCGGAATGGCCTGCCAGCCACCAATCCCCAGCTGAATACTTACATAACGTGTATTCGACTGGAGGTAACTATAAATCTTCGCCACCTTTTCTTCGGTAGTGGTGCAGCCGGCAACCAATTCATTCAGTTTGGCAATGGTTTCAGGGCTAAGCTCGTCCCGCCCACGGTTTAAAGTCTCAACCCACTGACCAAGCGTGGCCCACGAATCGAGGGTGCCGGGGTAGTCATCCATTACAAAATCCTTTGCCCGGGTATATACAAAAGGGGTGAATTCAGAAATGTCAGGCGAATACGGCTCAGGTTCCAAAGCCTGAAAATCGTTCAGTTTCCAGGTGTATTTTTTCGCTCCGTCTACCTCTTCCATCACTACCGGAGTTGTCAGGTTGCTTTCCTTATAGCTAAAATCTATTCCCGGAGGAACCTGAATCGAAAGCATATCAAAGACTACCGACTGATAATAATTTTTAACCGGCTGCCAGTCGGGATAAAACAGTGTTGCCTTTATTTCAATTTCGTATTCGAACTCGAAGGTAAAGGGGAAACTGTTGTGTCTTGCGGTGTAGGTTTTTATCCGCGAATCGTCGATGGCGGCCGACTGTCCCGCTGCAATATTAAGATCCATAATATCCGACGACTTTACTTTATCAACTAAATTACCTTCGGCATCGTAAATACGTGCATTCAGTTTACCGATCTTCATGAATTTATCGTAGTAAATTCCAAACGATGCCAGGTCTTCGGCCCGGGAATTAAGAATGGTGATGGCAAATTTACGTGTCAGGTTCAGTTGTTCATTATCAACAACCGTGTAGAGCTTCTCGTCGACCCGTATTACTGAATTAGCATCCTCTTTCAGGATTTCCGGAATATCGGAAACCAGATATTTCTTCTCCTCTTTGCCGAATACGTTTAAACTGAACACCACCAGCAACAGGGCCGTTAAACAATTTACTTTCATAGTTTAAGATTGTTTTTTTAACACGATCATTTCCGACTGCTTTTTCACAATTTGGTCGAAGAGTTCTTTGATGTACGCGTACTCCGAGTCGACAAAAACCGACCGTTTAATTTCCACCTTACTCAACACCTGTATTCCAAGCGGACTTTCCTGCACCAGGTAGGTAAAGCTTCCACCATCCTCGGGTAAAACAACCTTAATAGGCTCGGGCAATGTTTCAACCTTGTAACCTTCGGGCAAAGAAATGATAAAGACCAGGTCTTCACGGCTCGAGAAACCAAAATCAACCGGGTATTTTCTTTCCTTAAGCGTAAAAGGATTGGTCTTCTGCCGTTCAACCACTATTGGATTGACATAAAGCATGTCGCCACTTTCCTGAAAAATGTCGGTGAATTCGCAATCGTATTGAACCGACACGGCGCGGTCATTATCCGGCATATCTTTCTTCTTGAATTCGTCAACCAAAATCCAGTCGTAATCTGCTTCAAAGTCTTCAATAATCCGGTCATCGGTTTTATCTTCGGTTTCTTTCCGAAACAGGTAAGCCGAATAATCCTTGTGACTATATACGACCTGACCGCTTATATTATCCAAATCACTAAGGTTGAGGTTGCAATTCACCCGCTTTTCGCTTTTAAAATTCATTAACTCTACCCACGCCACATTCCACGGAGCGATTTTCAGGCCCTGCATATTCAAACACCTGAAAGGCAGGTCGCCGCATTTGCTAACCGCATCTGTGGCATCGAGCAACACCTCCTGTCCGTCGACATTGGCTACCGCAACCATATAATCAAAAGCCGTAATTTTTGGGATAAACATATTAAGTATGCCGTTACCTCTGGAACAAACCAATACTGGGTAACTTTCAATTCCCAGGCGGTTTAGCAGTACCACAAGCATCAGGTTAATATCGGCACAGTTACCCTCCTTATCGTTAAAGGCTTTACGAAGTGTTTCTGCAGGATAAATACCATAGCGTTCATTCCATTTCATGTTTTGCTGAATGTATTCAAAAGCTGCTTTGGTTTTCGATAAATTATCGGCACACGAAACATTTATAGCCATCTCAGCATCCTTTAAATAAGCTCCCCCGTTCAATTCCGTTTGGTATTCGTCTGTCATTTCCGTTTTTACCGATTGCCAGCTACTCGAGAAATCTTTATACACACTGCCCGGAATGTTTACCTTGGATAATTCGAAATCGAGACCTGCAATATATCCGTCGCTGGCCAGCATGAACGGTTCATCCTTAAAAGCCGGCATGTTGGAAGCTTTCCAATGGTACTTATTTGTAGTAAGTCCATTCAGCGAACCATAACTTGTTTCTGAAACATCCATGGGCTCATAACCTTTCGAGTGAATTCGGTATGTAAAATACTCCGGGATTTCTACCGTGTATTCCGATTCACGCACAGGGATATCAGACTGAAAATTCCAGCCTCTTAATTTTCCGAATAAGTTGGAAATGATGGTGTATTCAAGTTCAATAACCGAACCGGGTTGCACATTCGGAAAAGTGATTTTGGTAGTCTCATACGAATCGGAAGTCTGCTCCCGGTGAATCGACTCCTTATCCAGTTTGGTTTTCTCCACCTTTCCGTCGGTTATGTTGTAAGTAAAGCCTTTTATGCTTCTCAGACTTTCTCTTGACGAACCACCGTCGTACTGCGGAATAAAGAAATTGGCGTAGTCAAGTCCTTCTTTCGTTAAAATCTTTATGCGAACGATCCTTTTGAACGAATATTCGAGGGAATTCTGCACTTGAAAAGTCAAATCGCCAAGATCGTTTAAAATCACAGCCGGGGCCGATGAATCGGCGGCATAAATTTCCATTTCGATCTCTTCACGGGGAACATCACCCAGCTTTATTTTTGAATCTTTGGCAAAAAGGTGTGTACTAGTCAGCAGGAACAAAGCAATGACTATTCGGAGCATTTTTTTCATGAATTGTTGTGTTAGTTAATTCGTATTTTTTTAAAACAATGGCTAAATAAGAGTGACAAGGCACCTTATTAACAGGCATTCAGGATCGTTCTTTAACAATGCAGCTTATTGATGGAATGGAGGTTATCATCCGGATTAATGGTTATTTTTAAATGTACTGTTACGTACTTATCAAAAGTAACAAATGTTGCGAAAACACCCCGAAAACAAAGGTAAAAATGAATGTTTTTTACAACATGTATTTAACTTAACACTTTCGTTTTGGGGCTTATTACCAATATTCAATACAGAATATCCAATTTCCAATTTGCAACGCCAAACAAGCTCGTGGCTTGAAGCTTTTACACCACCCCGTCAGCGAATTTTGATTTTGTATTACATGGTAAATTTATTTTCGCTGACACCCCTCCTCAGAGATGAGGGGAATTGATTCGTATTTCGATATATCTTTTATTTCAATGTAAGTTAGGAATTCGAACGTTTCTCCTCCTGGTCAGGAGCCTGCCTGCCCTGCCCGAATAGTCAGGCGGGCGTTCACAGTTCAGGCAGGGAGTGGGCTTTGCGTAGGAACGAAGCAAAGGTCGAGGTGGTTGATCATTTAATTATAAAACAAAACAACTATACGACAAGAACTCATTCCCTCTATTCAATACCGAACAGCCAATTTCCAATTTGCAACGCCAAACAAGCTCGCGGCTTGAAGCTTTTACACCACCCCGTCAGCGAATTTTGATTTTGTATTACATGGTAAATTTATTTTCGCTGACACCCCTCCTCAGAGATGAGGGGAATGGATTCGTATTTCAATATATCTTTTATTTCAATGTAAGTTAGGAATTCGAACGTTTCTCCTCCTGGTCAGGAGGAGTGGGCTTTGCGTAGGAACGAAGCAAAGGTCGAGGTGGTTGATCATTTATTTCTAAAACAAAACAACTTTACGACAAGAACTCATTCCCTCTATTCACAACCGAATAGCCAATTTCCAATTTGCAACGCCAAACAAGCTCGCGGCTTGAAGCTCGACGCTAAATAAATTAGATTGCTTCCGCGTTACAATCGCGCAACAACGAGGCAGCGGGAACACGAATACCGGACTTTAATGGCTAAAGCCGGGGTTCACTAGTCTTGAATTACCCCGGGCTTAAGCCCGGGGTTAAGCAGATCTGTTCTAAAACGGGCTTTAGCCCTTAATCACGTGACTCACATTTCCGAACCGACGCTTCCATCCTGTGGGCTAATTCATGCGAATCAAGCGCGCGATAGCGGTAGCCGTCCTGTATGATTTTGAGCCGCCCCGTAAGGTTTTAATCCTCCCTGTTACATTTTCAGGCTTTCCTGCTAAACAGGACGGGAAAAAACTTAGCAGGATTTGAAAAAAATGTTACAGGACGTCAAAATAAGCTGCAGGAATCCGAAAAATCCAACAGGGAATCGAAAAAAAGGTGCAGGACGTCAAAAAATCGTGCAGGGCGAGTCGAACCTCAAAGAGAACCGTTCTCTCCTAGTCGTCGCTAATACAGAACGGTTCTTTAATCTCCAATATTGAATTTCCGTCGAACATGCGAAACAAGCTTGCAGCTAACAGCTTGCAGCGCCTTACCACTCCCAGGCCTGTATATTCTCGCGGGGGATAAAACCAAAATTCGAGATGACGCGTGTAGTGGTTGTTTGCGTAATGCAGGTATCGGCTTCTTCACTTCCAACGGCATAAAAAGGAACGGTATCAATAGTGGTTTTGGCATAGATAAATTTTTCATTCACGGCCAGGGTAAAAAGGGAGTCCCTGTAAGTTACCGAAATGCTTCCGTCGGGCGCTATCTCATGCAGCGTAAACACCCCCTTTTCAAATGGCAGTTCGGTAATTTCGTATAAGCCGCTTGCTCCGCCTCCACCTGCAGTTCCACTTAACGTGACACCGCTTCCGTAAATTAGTTTCAAATGCTTGTTAAGCTCAAAATCGATTTCACCCTCCAGTATATTTGCCTGCTCATGATACCTGTAAGTTGGATAATCGATTTGCAAAATTGGCGGCTCCGGTCCCGAGAGTAAAACGCCGGTACTGTATTCAAAATTTTCAACAAAAAGGAAGAATTCAGGGCTGTCATCGTCGTCGTTACACCCCACTGCCGGAAGCAGCAGCATTAAAACAAGAATTCGGGTAAAGGTTTTCATAAGTTTTGGTTTGATTTTAAATTCAGGCTATCAGTTCGTATTTCAATCTTTAAAGGTTCATTTTGTCGAAGCCACCGGCAGGCTGTTTGCGCTCCTGCACGATTTTATTTTGTGGTTTAACTTTCACGCGATGCAATCGCGCAATAAGCGGGTTTACTCAAACTGAACTTTTTGTGTTTCGCGCATTTTTTCTTTTACCGATGCTACGATATCCAGTCCCTGGGCATCGGCTTTTGCAGCATTATTAAACGACAAGGGAAAACCGGCTTGTTTAGCGGCCACCATTCCATTCACCACATTTTGAATATTGCCACCGCTTAATGCAAATGCTTCCAACTCTTCGCGGCTCAGGTTTAATCCTCCTTTGGCCGAAACAATTAAACCACTTACGATTTCCTGTATCGGCGATCTCCGAATCCGCATCAATAACAGCTCCATTAAGGAAATACGAACCCCGGAAACAGTTGCAGCAAACCATAGCCCGATAGGCAGAAAAAAAAGAATAATAAAAAACAGCACCAGAATTGGGATGATAATAATGAGCGGATTAAGGTTTTCCATTTTTTTGCTTTTTGGTTTATTTAAAGGGCACGGCTTACATTCCGAGCCGCTATATATTGCCATTATCACGGCAAATGTTTTTCAGCCATTGGCTGAGGCACACATTACAAATGTGCGCCAGCGGAGGTACGGTTTACAAAGCTGCGCCAGTGAGGGAGTACTTTCAATTGCCAATTGATTCCATAACCTCAATAATGTCTCTATCAATAAGTTTTAATTCCTTCACTGCCGTTTCTATAAATTTTTTGTTATTTTTCATTCTTTTAACTTTTCTCAAAAGGCTTTTAAGTTTAGATGTAGTTGCTAAGTTTTCAATCTCAATTTTATCACCTCTTTGAATAAATCTGTTTGAAAGAATTTCTTTTAAGATTGAAATAAAAAGTAATTTTATTTTATCGTGTGTTTCTGTATGGATAATCCTTTCACATAAATAATTTAATGATTCAATTTCTGGCTTTGAATAATAAAAACTTCTACTTACAACAAAGCGAATCAATGAAATATATGATAAAGATTCCTTTTCTAACAACGCTATATTATGTGCTAAATCTTCTATATTTCGACTTCTAAGTTGGAAATAGAAAAAATATCCCATGAATGATCCCAGCGAATAAGAATCATATAAACTTGGATGATTTTGAAATATTTCTTCATGATTAAATAATCTGAGGTATTCAATTGTCTTTTCAACAAAAGTCTCTTGTTCTATTTCATCAGATATGTACGTTCTATCTATTTGGAATAAATATGGATCTTTTACTATAAAAGATTTATAATGCTCAGAATCTTTTATGAATTGGAAACCTATATTCACTTCAGCATATTTTGGACTAAACTCCATTTCGTTAATAAGAATATAATAATTTAAATTTCTATCTTTTTCTTCTATCTGGTTGAATGCAGTAATGAGTTTGGCCCCATGTTCAAATGTGAGTGCATTTTTAACTATCTTTTCAAATAAATCCTTTCTTTTTTGATCTATTTCAATAGTAGATATTAGATAAAAAATACTTTCCTTGTATAGCCTGATAACAATTTCAGAACTTACATTTATTATGTTTGGTACAATATAAATCAAAAAAGACAGTGAAAGACTACTTCCAATATGCTGAGCAAAAATTGAATCTATAATTTCAGAGTCTGGTTGGTCTTTATCAATCATATTAAGAAGAAGTTCCAATACAATAAACCAAAAAGGATTGTTAATATATTTCTTAATAATCTTATTACGTTCCTTTATGTTATGTTTCTTTTCAATGTTTGAATAAATCCAATATGCGGTATAATATTCAAGAAAAGTTTTATGTGTAAAATTGTTATCAAAGTAAATTGATCGTTTTTGGGCGTAGCTTAGAAACGAATCAGCCAATTGGTCACAATTGAATTCGTCAGCGACTTTTTTTCTGATGAGTGATTCTGAAACTATTTGTTTAGCTCTCTGATATGTTATATTAGTCTTTCTAGAACTTAACTGTTCATATTGCCAGAATGCTAAATCTGCAAGAATTGGTTCCTTTTTCTGTAATATCTCTTCACTTATTTTTAACTCTAAATTCTTACTCGCATCCCATTTATCAACTAAAGTATTGGTACAACTTTGATAAATTTCCAGCTTTGATTCAGGAATTTTTAGGTTATTCCTAAATAATATCACAATCAGTGACAACAGTAAAGGATTGGATAATAATTCTCCATCTACGTTGTTCATCTTAGAGATGAAATCCTGTGTTTCAATTTCTCTTATTTTTTCATCCTCTTCTTCAATATTGTACCATTTCTTTACATATTCTTCTACTTGTTTGGGATTGAATGGTAATATATTTAATTCACAGAATAATTTTTCATCCAATTTGACTTCGTTGTAACCGATAAATCTAGAAGTTGTGATCGATCTTATTTTTGGAAAAATATTATGAAAATTTTGGATATCATTTTTTATATGTCCTTTATCCGAAGCATTGAATATTTCGTCTAGTCCATCAAAAAATACAATTACTTTTTCATTCGAAAAAACAGAAAATAAATTTTCTTCCAAAATACTAGGGACCGAATATTCTTCTTCCAAAAGAACGGTTAAATACTTTAAGAGATTACCTCCTTTTTCTCTTTTATATGATAAATAATTCTTTAGTTCAATCCTAAAGGGTATATAAGATAATATTCGTTTGTTTGAAAATTGTTTTCGTTCATTATTTGCAATATGGCATACAACTGATTTTATTAATAATGATTTGCCTGCACCAGGACTACCTAATATCACATAATTATATGGCCTGTCAAATAAGTGCTCGTAAGATATTATAATTCCTTCACCAAACTCGTTTTCCTCATCAAAATACTTAATCTTACCATTCTTTTCTTTTTCAATATGAAACTTACTAATTAACCTTAAATTTGGTTTTACAAAGATTTTTTCTAAATCCTTTCTTTTTCCTTTCTTAATTGATGGATCGATACCGAGTCCGATAAAATTTAGAATTCCTAAATTATTTACAAGATTTTTAGTGTACAAAGACAAAAAGCTTTCTAAACTAAATTTGTTTTTAAATCTCTCTTGAAGGATATTCTTTATTTGATTTACTTCCTGTAGGGTCAGACTTGAATTTTTAGTGAGTTCATCTAAATCCTTAGAAATTCCTTTTACTGCGATAAACAACTCCTTGTTTGACAGAAGTGCCTGAAAATCTGGCTTAGAAGCTAAGGTATTCTTCAATTCTGAAACAAATTCAAGAATAAAGTCTTTAGGTAAAGTAGCCTCGTAAAAAGAATCTGAGATAATATCTAAGTTAATATCTTGGTTAACGAATAATAATTTACATAATTCGTCAAAAACTTCTTCTTGTGTAAAAAAATAACTTATCGAATTACCAAGTATATCTGGATATTTTTCTTCGAATTTTTTCGAAGTTTCGTTAACACAATGCAAAAATAGTTTATCAAACTTATCATCTTGTGTTAGTTTTGAATAAATATCTTCAAAACCTTTATCAGCTATCTTACTCCCTAACCATGTCGCAAACGAAATGAACAAAGCAGATTCTATAACCATATCTAAATGCTTTTATTGTAAATTAATTCTTAACAGGAAATTCCTATAAATCATCAGATACTAAAGGGTGAAAAAAATCTCTCGCTGCTGTTCGGTCACGGGGTATCACCACATTAATACCCACGAATTTAGCAAAAGTTTTTAAACATAAGATAACAGCAGAGGGAAAAGAGCGGAGGGCAGAGGGCGGAGCGCAAAGGGCAGAGAGCAAAGAGGAAAGGGTTCAGGGTTAAGTTTGCGGGGCAATTTCCAATATTCAATTCAGGATATCCAATTTCCAATTGGGTCGACAAACAAGCTCGCGGCTAAATAAAACAGATTGCTTCTCCTCTCCGTCGGCTGACGGATCGGATCGCAATGACATTTGTTATAAAGGGTGTCGGCAGCGGACAGTAAAAAATCATCTCCGAACCGAATATATCATTGTCCGCTGCATAAAAAACCTATCCATCGTCATCGCGATCCCGAACCCTCGGGAGAAGCGATCTCATTCCTCCGGCGGTAGACAATCTCCACTATTCAATGACGTTCGGGAGAACCGTTCTCTATGTGTCGCTACTCATAAAGAACGGTTCTTTATTCCCTCTAGTGATCCTTGAAATTCCATTTTGAATTGTCGCTGTTGGGGTCAAATTCAGCAAGAGTAGGTGTGCTGTCGCCAATCGATATCAATGCATACTTCTTGTCGGAATTTGGAACCACCTTTGGCATAATTCTGTAGGTTCCGTCGACCAACTGATCAATTCGCCACAATTGCTCGGGAGCAGCGGTAAATTCCGGAACTGTTATTACTTCGGCTTCAGCTGTTGCTGTCAGTGCCCGTTCGGTTCCTTCAATAACTATTTTATAGTAGGGACCCCCGGGATATCCTCCTGCACCGGGAACCGCTGTAATGGTCCATTTCTGATGTGGGCGGAACATGTAGTCGGATATTCTTACACCGATGTTTCCTGTTGGCCAAGTAGCAATTACATCTTCTAATTTTTGTGATTCAATGGGAAGTATTGGCTCATTATCCTCCTGACCAAATCGTCGGGGTCCGCGTGGCATACGCACAAAATCAACTTCCAATTCTAAGCCATAACCCCTGCGTTCCGATTCAATTTTGTAGGTACCTTCTTTGAATTTCTCACCTGCTACCGGCCAGTCGTTTTTCCACAACAAAGGACGAATGCCCAATACGCTGCGCCCGCCCTGGTCAAAATCGGCTTCGAAGTGACATGACATTTTTTCAACGCCCTCATCAATAATCCAACGGCCGAAGTGTCCGGGGCCGGTAACCCGGTTGTGTGCAGCAATAACCATTTTGCCACCTCCTTTTAACATTTCTCTTCCTACATTGTCAACATAAGGGCCGGTTATCTCCCTTGAGCGGCCAACAACAATATTATAGGTTGAGTTGGCACCATCGCAGCAGGTTCCGTGTGTACCCAGCAGATAATACCATCCGTTACGATACATCAGGGTTGTGGCTTCACAGTCAATAGCTATATCAATGGCTTCATTACCTTCAACACGTTCTCCTGTTTCGGGGTCAAGTTCAACCATTCTAATAAATCCGAAATACGTACCATAGGTACACCATAAGCGTCCCGTAGTTGGGTCAAGCAGCAGCCCGGCGTCAATGGCATCACAATCTTCCATGCCTTCCGATGATGCAACTTCAATGGGATCAGTAAATTTAAAATCGGGTGAATTTGGATCGAGGGTTTTGTTCCACATGGTAAGTATTCTCCCGTTGTGACCGCCTCCCAGGCCACCGCCGGTTGAACTATAGGCTACGAGATAACGGTCACCAATTTTCAGGGCATCAGGAGCAGCTCCTCTTCCGGGTCTTTCGGCACCTCCGTTCCATGTCCAGCCATCTTCTGATATTAATCCGCCTCCAAATGTGCCAAACGTATAGTACTTTCCTTCGCATTCAACAATTGTTGAAGGATCGTGTATAAATGGTTTCCCAACCTGAGCTGATATTGTTCCGGTTAACAGTAATGATAACAGGGCTATTGAGCCTACTATTTTTATTCGTTTCATAATAATTCCAGTAAAATTTTAATAGAATGACTGAATAATTTTATTCGCAACTTATGGTGATATTTTTTACCGGCTCCCCTTTTTCATCAAGGAAGCGAACACAGAAATCACTCATACCCGGGCCATTGATTACAACCCCGCGAATTATATTTTTCCCTTTGTTAAGTGTCAGGCGGGGCGATACACAATCGTCCATAACCATGCGCCTGTCACCTGAAAGTAATACGGCTTCTTCTCCGTTTAGCCACCACATGGATGCAGAATTTGAGCCCACTGCCATCCTTACATTTTTCATTTCCTGCGGACTGTTAACCACTGTTACAGCCCAAAATACCACACCGTAAATGGGTTTATTTAACCCGTAAGCGAAACGGAATAATTTTACATTAAACAGTTTACTATCCAGGGCATGCCAGGCTAGTTGCTGGTTTGCAACTGTTACTTTTTCACCATCTTTTGGAAGAATGGTAAACTGGTTCGGAAAATAAAGTGTATCAAAAGCTTCCCTTAGGTAACTGTCGGTGAAAACAGTATTCGTACGGTTTGGTTTGCTAATGGGTTCCAGGAGATTCCAACGTTGAATAAAACCATCGGCATCCGGGGTCTTAATTTCTTTTGTGGCCGGAACAAAGTATGCTTCAATGCTTCTTCCGGTAGTATCGCTTAGAGCGGGATCGTCCATTTGACGCCCTGTTGATTGGGCTTGTAAACCAAAAGCTCCCAAAATTAGGGCGCTAAACGCCAGTAAAAATGTTTTTTGTTTATTGTTCATAGTAGATTTTGTAGAGTTTCGAATTGTAGTCTTTTACATAGGAAAGATAGTTTTTGCTATACTAATAAAGGAATTTTCATTTTGTATTATGAACTATAACATAAATTTATTACAGAAATATCGCATTATTTAACTTTGCTCCCATTGCTTCTTGTTTCGTCCATCCCAAAAACACATATAGCTTAAGGGTTAATCTGTAATTACTGTCAGGGGTCAATTGCAAGTTGTTGTTGCGGATTTCGGGTGCCCGGGAGACGCAATCTCATATTGCCGGCATCAAATAATCTCGCGCTATTCAATGACTTCCGAGAGAACCGTTCTCTCTTTGTCGCTACGCATAAAGAACGGTTCTTTATTCCCTTACAACGCTATCGGCGATTTTTCCGCCGCTGCCGTTTTTTCTTCCATTTGGCCAGCATATCGCCTACTGAGAATTTCAGTAAGGATACCGAGGCAGCTTCGGTGCGTAATAGGCGGTTGTTTTCCTTCATGGTTTGGCTCACCCTGTCGGCTTCGGAAAAACCATCGCCTACCTTCGGCCTGGGGTCCCAGTCAATTTGTTCGATGTTTTCAAGGGCATTGTCGGCATCCGTCTTTTGTTCGGGCGAAACTGTTACCTCCTCAACATTTATACTCTCCGATTCGAGTGTCACCACCGGGTTCAGCAGCAATGCGTTGGCCGTTACCACTTTTCTGAAATACGAAATGTGCGAAAGAATCAATGAATCAGTCGGGAAGATCTGAATCGTAAAAACGCCGTTATTCAGCGTGATATCCTTTTCGTTGCTCACCAGGTTGATAATGTACACATCGGGAACGGGATTACCTCTTGCATCTACGATCTTTCCCTGAATGGTCATGCGTTTTTCCTGGGCGAGGGTACACAAACCTGATAACAATAAGGTTGCGAGTAAAAGGTGCTTCATAAGCTGGCTTTGTTTTTCCAAAGGTCAGGAATAAAGCTATTAACAGGCATCAAAAAAGATTAAACTATGTTAAGGAGGCGGAAGGCACGGTATTCAGTGTTCAATGTTCAGAGTTCAGAGTTCAGTGTCAGCCCGGCATGCGCCAGCAGACGTGTTCAGAGTTAGCCAAACAATTTTCAATATTGAATTCTGAATAGCCCATTTCCAATTTGGAAAGCCAAACAAGCTCGTGGCTCACTGCTCGAAGCTCGCGGCTAAATAAAAGAGATTGCTTCAGCTTTACAATCGCGCAACAGCGAGGCAGCGGGAACACGAATACCGGACTTTAATGGCTAAAGCCGGGGTTCACTAGTCTTGAATTACCCCGGGCTTAAGCCCGGGGTAAAGCAGAACTATGCTAAAACGGGCTTTAGCCCTTAATCGTAGTGACTGACATTTCCTAACATGCTTCCGACGCTTCCGTCCTGTGGGCTAATTCACACGATACAATCGTGCGAGAGCGGGGTCATCTCGAGGAATCCGTCAGCTGACGGAGACCGACGCGATCTCTACAGATCAGCAGCAAATAATTCCCAATATTCAATGCTGAATATTCAATATCCAATTTGGAACGAGACACAAGCTCGCGGCTCATTGCTCTAAGCTCGCAACTCTGAACTCTGAACTCTGAACTTATCTCTTTGAACATTGAACTTTGAACATTACTTTTGCACCGCAATGCAAAACATCTATCCAAATAATTTTGAGGCGAAAATTGGTTTCGACCGCATCCGTGAAATGCTGAGTAACAAATGCATCAGCACCATGGGAACGGAATGGGTGGAAGCGATGCAGTTTCAAACTTCGTACGAGGCCATTGCGCTGCAACTGGGGCTCACCGAAGAATTTTGCAGGATCGTACGCGAACACGATAATTTTCCTGCCGGGCACTATTACGACCTGCGCGAAGCACTGAAAAAAATTCGTATCGAAGGCCGTTTCCTCGAGCCCGTTGAGCTCTTCGACCTGAAACGTTCGCTGGAAGCCGTGCGGGCCATCGTTAATTTTTTTGCCAAACAGGAAGAGGAAGTTTTTCCGCGGCTAAAGGAAAAAACTGCCAACGTTCAGGTGTTCCCTTACATTTACGACCGCATCGACACCATCATCAATAAATTTGGAAAGATACGCGACAATGCCTCGCCCGAGTTGGCACAGATACGCCGCAGCATTTTTAATATGCAGTCGAGCATGTCGAAACGCCTGCACAGCATACTAAAACAGGCGCAGAAAGATGGCTGGGTGGATGAAGATGCCGCCGTATCCATCCGCGACGGGCGCGCTGTTATCCCGGTGCCTGCCGCCAACAAACGCAAATTGAAAGGCATTGTTTACGACGAATCGGCTACCGGAAAAACCTCGTACATCGAGCCTACAGAAATTGTGGAACTCAACAACGAGATCCGTGAACTGGAATATGCCGAACGCCGCGAAGTGATCAAGATCCTTACCAACTTTTCGAATGACATCCGCCCCTACCTCGACGAGCTGTTTTATTCCTACGACTTCCTGGGCGAAATCGATTTTCTGCGGGCAAAGGCTTTGCTGGCTGTCGAGTTCGATGCCATCAATCCTGAACTGCACGAGGAGTCGCTGATTGAATGGTACCACGCCATTCATCCGCTTTTGCAGCAAACGCTGCGCAGGGAAAACCGCAAGATCGTTCCGCTGGATATAAAACTCACCGACGAAGAACACATTCTGCTGATATCAGGTCCGAATGCCGGGGGTAAATCGGTGTGTCTGAAAACCACCGGTTTGTTGCAATACATGTTGCAGTGCGGTTTGCTCATCCCGATCAGCGAAGGCAGTAAAACAGGTATTTTCAATCAACTGTTTATCGACATCGGCGACGAACAATCGATGGACAACGACTTGAGTACCTACAGTTCGCACCTGATGAACATGAAACATTTCGTGCGTAATTCTGATGAAAAAACACTGGTACTGATCGATGAATTCGGAACCGGAACCGAGCCCATGCTGGGCGGATCGATTGCCGAAGCTATCCTCGACAAGTTGAACCAGCTGCGTACATTTGGCGTAATTACCACGCACTATACCAACCTCAAGCACTTTGCCTCATCGGCCGATGGGATTGTAAACGGCGCCATGCTGTACGATTCGCACCTGATGAATCCGCTTTTCAAACTGGAGATCGGGAAACCGGGAAGTTCCTTTGCTTTTGAAATAGCACGTAAAATCGGGTTGCCCGAAGACATTCTTGAAAAAGCCACCGAGAAGATCGGTAAAGACCATATTGATTTCGACCGCAACCTGCGCCAGATCGACCGTGACAAGCGCTACTGGGAAACCAAACGGATGAAGATCCGCAAGGTGGAAAAGATACTGGACAACACGGCGGAGAATTACCAAAGCGAGCTGGAAGAGATTCAGAAACAGCGCAAGGAGATCCTGAAAAAGGCGAAGGAAGAAGCTGATGCCTTGCTGAAAGACGTTAACAAACGCATCGAAAATACCATCCGTGAGATCAAGCAGGCACAGGCCGACAAGGAAAAAACCCGCGAAGCACGCGAAAGCCTGGATGCGCTGAAAAAAGAGGTTGGAAAAAAATCGATGGCCGATGACCAGCAGATTGCCGGTAAAATGGACAAACTACGTCAGCGCGAGTCGAACCGAAATAAACGCCGCCCCGAGGAATTTAAAAAGTCCATTCCGCAAGACAAGCTTGAAGAACGCATTGAACTGCGTCCGGGCGATAAAGTGCGTTTAAAAGGACAGGACACCATCGGCGACCTCATCGAAGTAAACGAGAAAAATGCCGTGGTTGCTTTTGGCCAGCTGATGACCACCATCCCGCGAAAAAACATTGAGCGCATCAGTAATAACGAAGCAAAAAAGCTCGACAAAACAAGAGGTGCACGTGCCACCAGGGTGACCGAAAATTTCTCGGAACGCCGCCTGACCTTCAAACCCGAGATCGATATTCGCGGGCAACGCGTTGACGAAGCCATTGCAAAGATCACCGAATTTATCGACGAGGCCATTATGTTCGAAGTGGGACAACTCCGCATCCTGCACGGTAAAGGACACGGCATTCTGAAACAAACCATCCGCGATTATTTGCGTTCGGAACCCATGGTTCGCAACTACAAGGACGAACATGTTGATTTTGGCGGCGCCGGGATCACGGTGGTAAACCTGGCATTGTAAGAAAAAGAAAACTGCATTTCTGCAGGTGAAACTGTAGCTCTTTTCCGTTTCAATTCAGTTTTATGGTAAATCAGAATTTTAAGAAAAGAATATTTCCTTTTTGAGGCGATAAAACAGATTGGTTTTTCTATTTTTAAAATCAACTTAAACCTGCTATTGTGAAAAACCTGATCTTATTACTTCTGGCTTCTCTTTTTTTTAATGCCTGCACAAACAAACAGTCTCCGTCCAAACCCAATATCGTAATTATATTGTCCGACGACCAGGCTTGGGGTGATCTGAGCATTAACGGAAATACCAATATTGAAACGCCCAATATCGACAAATTGGCGGAAACGGGAGTAACTTTCGACCGCTTTTATGTTTGTGCGGTGTGCTCGCCTACACGTGCCGAGTTACTTACCGGAAGGTATCATGTACGGGGCGGAGTATATTCTACCAGTTCGGGCGGCGAGCGCCTTGACACGGATGAAACAACCATTGCCGAAGTATTTAAAAGTGCGGGTTACGCCACTGCTGCCTATGGAAAATGGCACAACGGCATGCAGGCTCCTTATCATCCAAATTCACGCGGATTTGATGATTTCTATGGTTTTTGTTCCGGCCACTGGGGAAACTATTTTAGTCCGATGCTTGAACATAACGGCGACATTGTAAAAGGGAATGGTTTTACCATCGACGATTTTACCGATCACGGGCTGCAGTTTATGGAAGATCACAAAGATCAGCCCTTTTTTCTTTACCTGCCGTTTAATACACCGCATTCCCCCATGCAGGCTCCAAAAGCATATTGGGATAAGTTTGAGCACAAGGAACTATCGATGTTTCACCGCGATAAAGAAAAGGAGGACATCGATTTCACCCGGGCTGCGTTGGCCATGTGCGAGAATATTGACTGGAACGTTGGAAGGATAACCCGAAAAATTGAGGAACTGGGCCTGGCAGAAAATACCATCGTGATTTATCTCTCCGACAACGGGCCTAACGACTGGCGCTGGAATGGAGGAATGAAAGGTAAAAAAGGCTCAACAGACGAGGGTGGAGTTCGCTCTCCGATGATCATGAATTGGAGCGGCGTGCTGCCGAAAGGAAAAGTAATAAAACAGATTGCCGGTGCCATTGATTTGTTTCCCACACTCAGCGAGCTTTCCGGAATTGAACTGAATACTCCAAAACAGCCGGATGGGAAAAGCCTGAAAACCCTTTTACTGGATGAAAACCCAGAATGGGACGATCGAATACTGGTAAACTACTGGGCAGGAAAAACCAGTGTCCGGTCACAGAAATTCCGACTCGATCAGGAAGATCGGCTTTTTGATATGGAGAACGATCCCGGCCAATCCAAAAACGTGGCGCAAGAGTTTCCAGAAGCATTTAAAAGGCTTTCAACAGCAAAAGAATCCTGGAAAAAAGATGTTTTGTCAGAATTGGATCCATCTGTAAAAAGACCTTTTACCATTGGCCACACTTCGATGGAATACACCCAACTCCCGGCGCGTGATGCTGTTCCTCATGGAAATATACTGCGCTCGAATAAACACCCGAACTGCACTTACTTCACCAACTGGACCAATATAAATGATACAATTACTTTTGATGTGGAAGTGCTGAACAGCGGTACTTACGAGGTTGAATTATTTTATACCTGCCCTCCCGAGGATATTGGCTCTGCCGTTCGACTGAGTTACAAGGGTGCGGTCCTCGATTTCTTACTGAGTGAGGCCTTCGATCCGCCGTTGAAAAAAGACACTGATATTTATCCGCGAATGGAAGGGTATGTCAAAGATTTCAAAAGAACAAATATTGGAAGTATCCACTTAACGAAAGGAACGGGTGAGCTCAGCCTGCAAGCAACCAAAATACCGGGCAGGCAGGTGATGGATTTCAGACTTCTGTTGCTAAAAAAAATAAACGAGAACTAAACTTTTAGCGCAGTTGGCTCCTTATACCAGAACATACTTTCTAACAACGTAATTCGCAACATGAAAAAAGTAACAGGACTTGGCGGCATCTTTTTCAAAACAAAAGACCCGGAGCTTATGAAAGACTGGTATGCCAGGAATCTCGGATTGGTAACCAACGAATATGGTTCGGTGTTTGAGTTTCGCGAATCGGATAAACCTGAAAACAAGGCCTACTCGGTGTGGAGTCCGTTCAAAGAAGATACCGAATATTTTCAGCCTTCGGAAAAAGAATTCATGATCAATTACCGGGTTGAAAACATTGAAAAGCTGGTGGAAGAATTGCGGGAAGCCGGAGTTATCATCTGCGACGAAATTGAAACTTACGAATACGGAAAGTTTGTGCACATCCTCGATCCTGAGAACAATAAGATCGAATTATGGGAGCCGGTTGACCAGGTTTTTGAAAAGATGTACGAAGGAAAAACCACAAAATAATTATCTTGCGGGAAAGATTTTGCCATGAAGTCGAACCTGATTCTTTCCATCGTTTTCCTTTGCTTTACAACTTTGAATTTAGCTGCTGAAAATCGGGTAGCAAGCGACACGACTTACATTTTCCTAAAAGAATACGGACTTCAGCGTACGAAGGACAAAAACTGCATTAAATACATCAATAAGGCACTGGATGACGACCTGCTGAAAGACAATGCTCCGAAGGTCCTTGTTTTTCGACCCGGAGTGTATCATTTCTATCCCGATGGTGCAAAAACCAAGGTTTACTACGAATCGAACACCACTGATGTAAATCCGAAAGTATGCGCTTTTCTTTTTGAAAATGTGCATAACCTGACCATCGACGGACGCGGAAGCACGCTGATCTTTCACGAGCAGATGCAGCCGTTTACTTTCGACAATTGCAGCAATATTGTGTTGAAAAACCTGAGTATCGACTGGCAAAATCCGCTGATCGCCCAGGGCGAAGTATTGAAAGTTACAGATCATTACATCGATCTGGCCATCGATTTCAGGGAAACACCCTACCGGATTGAAGATGGCAAACTCTGGTTCGATGTAAACCGCAGCAAGAAAAATATCTGGCGAAGTACCATGGAGTTCGATCGAAAGGGGCGATACATTGTTCCTCAAACCGGCGACAAGGGTTGTTTAGGCGATCACTGGCAGGAATATGAAGCTGTAACCACCATGCCCGGAATCGTTCGGCTAAACAATCATTTTACCCGCCAACCCAAAGAACGTAATTTCCTGGTTTTACGCCACGCCGAGCGGGCCCATTCAGGCATATTTATCAACGAGTCGAAAAATGTGAAAGTGCAGAACATTAACCTGTATCATGCAACCGGACTGGGAATTCTGGCACAGTTTAGCGAAGACCTTACTTTCGATGCTTACCGGGCAGTTCCGAATCCGGGAAAAAATCGGTATTTCGGTGGTGGCGACGATGGCATTCAGGTGTCGAATTGCAAAGGCCAGATAAATATACAAAACTGCGAATTTGCCGGTTTGATGGACGATCCTGTGAATGTGCACGGCACCAGTGTCCAGATTCAGCAGATTGTTTCGCCAACACAGCTCAAATGCCGCTTCATGCATCACCAGAGTGTTGGCATGACCTGGGGACACAAAGGCGACAAGATCAGTTTTATCGAAAACGAGCGAATGAATTCTCTTGGGAAAGGAGAAGTCCTTGAATTTAAAACGATCGATAATGAGAATTTCATGCTGACACTGGCTGCCCCGGTTCCAAAAGAATTACAGGTGGGCGATGCGCTGGAAAACCTTACCTGGTCACCCGATCTAACTGTACGAAACAATCATTTCGGGAATTGCCGCGCCCGTGGACTGCTGGTTTCCACACCCGGGAAAGTGCTGATCGAAAACAATGTTTTTGAATCGAGCGGCAGCGCCATTCTGATTTCCGGCGATGCCAACGGCTGGTTCGAATCGGGAGCAGTTAATGACGTACTGATACAAAACAATACGTTTTCTGACCTCTGCAACACCAGCCCCTATCAGTTTTGTGAGGCCATTATTTCCATCTACCCCATCATCCCGAAACTCGATGACAGTGCACCTGCCTTCCATCGGAACATCCGAATTATAAACAATGAATTTCATCCCTTTGATTTCCCGGTGCTTTTTGCACGCTCGGTCGATGGCCTGGCATTCGAAGGCAATACATTAAGCCGTAGTTTTAATTTCGAGCCCTACCACGAACGCTTATATACTTTCAGTTTCGAATACTGCAAAAACATAAAGCTCGGAGGCAATCAACTGTCGGAAGATTTGCTTGGAAAAAACATTCTTTTAAAACAAACTCCCGGGAACGAGCTGCAATTGGATCAACCGGAAATATCGGATGTCGTGAATTATTAAATGTACTGCTTATCTTGAATGATTTTAAAATAGGCCATTTTTGATTAAAAAGCCCCGATTTCCTGGTTACCTTTCCTCGTTTAAGGGAATATATTTGTGAGTGGACGCAAAACTCAACTTATTTACAAAAAAATTGAACTTGGTTTTAAGCCAATATTTTTTGACGCTTTTTGAAATAGAACCCAACAAAAAAACCGTTCAGAATTGAACGGTTTTTTTTATTGTAATTATTGATAGAACTAATATGACGCTTTTTTTAGATGATTGACATTACAAACCCAAATATAAAACCAATCAGTTGTAGAAATCGTCCTACCAATATTTAATGAACTTCTTGTGCCATTAAAAGCAAGCATCAGGCCAAAAATCAAACATGCCTCATTTTCAATACTTTACGGCAACGCCAAAAACTTAAGCTTTCCCAGATCGGGAAAAATCGTTTCACATCGGGCCATGAATTATGTTTTATGCGATCATTTTTTTTCTACGAGGAAGCTAAAAGAAGAGATTTACTGCGAATCGCGTTAACAATTCATTCAAACTTATCGGTTTCATAATTTGTTGTCATTTTCTAATTTAGCGAATTCAACCATTGTATAACACATATACTAAAAAAATGAAAAAAATTACTGCACTTACTTTTATTCTGATTTTGCTGGCCGGACTCGTCCACGCGCAAGTTGATCTGACCTACCAAAAACCACCCAAAGAAATTCTTGACCTTGTTGATGCCCCGTTAGCTCCTTCAACGGTTTTCGATTACAAAAACGAGAATATTGTTTTGTTGTACCGGAGTCAATACAAAAGCATTGCCGAGTTGTCGGAGACAGAACTTCGGTTAGCCGGATTGCGCATTAATCCGGTAACTAACATTGGTAGCCGAAATGGCTATTATTACAACATCACTTTGATGAAGGTTGGCAATCCTGAAGAAACTCAGGTAAGTGGCTTGCCCGAAAATCCGCAACTGGCAAACGCTTCCTGGTCGCCCGATCAAAGTAAAATGGCTTTCACCAATACCACTGAAACAGGGGTTGAATTGTGGGTGCTCGACATTGCAAGCGCCACTTGTAAAAAACTTACTGACGCTACATTAAATGCCAACATTGGAAGGCCTTACGAATGGTACGAGAGCAACGATAAGTTATTGGTTAGTTTTCTTCCCGATGACCGTAAACCTTTGATTGACAAATCGACTGCCATACCGACTGGACCGCGGGTATCGGTAAGCGACGGCAGTAAGGCCCAAAACAGGACGTATCAGGACCTGCTGAAAGACAAAGCCGATGAATTTAATTTTGAACAGCTTTTGCGTGCCACCATTTATACCGTTGATCTGAACGCAAACAAAAAGCTCTGGAAAGAAACAGCCATGTACGCGGGTCTTCAATTTTCGCCCAACGGCGAATACGTGATGGTAGAGACCTTGCACCGGCCTTTTTCTTACCTGGTTACCCTAAGCCGCTTTCCTCAAAAAACAACAATCTACGACAAAGACGGTAAACTGGTAAAAGTTGTCCGCGATGTTCCCCTGGAAGAAGTTCAGCCAAAAGGATTTATGGCGACTACCAAAGAAATCAGGAGTATGCGGTGGCGGTCTGATAAACCGGCAACGTTATACTATGCCAAAGCACTTGATGGAGGCGATCCTGAAGTTGAGGTTGACTACCGCGATGAAATTTTCTCGTGGGATGCACCCTTCAGCAGCGAACCAACTTCAATCCTCAAAACAAAACAACGTTATGCCGGAATTACCTGGGGTAACGACGAAATTGCCATTGCACGCGATCGCTGGTGGAATACCCGAAATGCAAAAACCTACCTTTTCAATCCATCCAATCCGGGTTCGGAACCTGAAGTATTATTCGACCTGAATTACCAGGACAATTATGCCGATCCGGGTTCATTTGTAACTCAGCGAAATGAACTGGGCCAATATACACTGGAGATTGAAAAAGGCAAATTATACCTCGACGGAACCGGCTATTCTCCGGAAGGTATCCGTCCGTTTTTCGATGAATTCGATCTGAAAACAAAAGAAACAAAGCGTTTATGGCGGGCTGATGGTAAAGAAACCCTGGAAAGAATAGCGAAGGTTATTGACGCCCCTCAAGGTGTGCTGCTTACCCGTGTGGAAACCAGCACGCAGTACCCGAACTATTATATTCGGAACATAAAAAAACGTATTGCACCACAACAGATCACCAACTTTAAAAATCCATTCGAAAGCATCCAGGATATTTACAAGGAAGTGATCACCTACAAACGCGAAGATGGCCTCGAGCTTTCCGGAACACTTTATCTTCCGGCCGGATACGAGAGGGAGAAAAAAGAAAAGCTGCCGATGATCATGTGGGCTTACCCGCGCGAATACAAAGATGCATCAACTGCAGGACAGGTGACTACATCACCACATTCATTTACCTATCCATCCTACGGATCGATGATTTACTGGGTCACCCGGGGTTATGCCATTCTCGACGGAGCAGCGTTTCCCATTGTGGGAGAAGGCGACGAAGAACCAAACGACACCTTCATTAAGCAGCTGGTGGCCAATGCCAAAGCAGCTATCGATGCTGTTGATGAACTGGGCTACATCGATCGCAATAAAGTTGCTGTTGGCGGACACTCTTACGGAGCCTTTATGACTGCCAACCTCCTATCGCACTCCGATCTTTTTGCAGCTGGTGTCGCCCGTAGCGGAGCCTATAACCGGACACTTACTCCTTTTGGCTTCCAAAGCGAAGAACGTACCTATTGGGAAGCTCCTGAAATTTATTATAACATGTCGCCGTTTATGCACGCCGATAAAATGAAAACTCCATTGTTGCTGATTCACGGAGAAGCCGATAATAACGCCGGTACTTACCCGCTGCAAAGCGAGCGCTATTTTAACGCGCTGAAAGGACTTGGTGCTCCTGTTCGTTTGGTCATGTTACCAAAAGAAAGCCACGGATACGCTGCAAAGGAATCGATCCTGCACATGTTGTGGGAACAGGACCAGTGGCTGGAGAAATATGTAAAAAACAAAGAGTAACAGCCGGAAATTGACATAAAGTCGTTTTTCAGGCTCATAATCCCTAAGATTGAACTCAGTCTTAGGGATTTTTTGTATTTTCAAAGGCATATTCTGAAGTCGTTTACCAGGAATTAGAAATTGTGAGAATGACTTAGTGATTCTACCTGGCAAAGTTGGATTTTTCCTGCATAGCCTTAGCTACTGAAGCAGAGTTACCTAAAGCTGGTTAGATCAAGATATTGCTCACAGGTTTTCCGATTAAGGTTAAACAACTTCACTAACTAAAACCATAAAACCTAATGAAAAGAAGAAGCTTTATTAAAACGACTGCGACCTCTGCTGCAGCGTTTACCATTATCCCGGCAACCGTATTGGGTAAAAACGGTGGAATTGCTGCCAACGACAGAATTAACCTGGCTTTTATAGGAACAGGAAAACAGGGACGTATTCTCCAGAATTTCTTTAAAGATAGAACCGACGAAACGGTTACAATTGCAGCCAGTGACGTGGACAGTCAAAAGCTGGATAAATTTATTGGAATTGCTAAAGGTGCCAATAAAAAGCGCGGCACTGATATTGAAATATTCGCTACAAAACATTACCGCGAAATTCTTGAGCGCAGTGATATCGATGCTGTGGTAGTTGCCACACCTGACCACTGGCATGCCCAGGTTGCCATCGATGCCTGTAAAGCCGGCAAAGATGTTTACTGCGAAAAACCTATGGCATACACCGTTGCTGAAGGCAGAGCCATGGTAAACGCCACCCGGAAATACGACCGGGTGTTTCAAACCGGAAACATGCAACGTTCGAGTTATAATTTCCGTCAGGCCTGTGAACTGGTTGCAGGTGGATACATCGGTGAAGTAAAAACCATTAATGCCTGCGTGGGTGGCCCCGTGGTTGCCTGCGATCTCCCTTCGATGGAAGCACCGGCAAATCTCGACTGGAACTTATGGGTTGGCCCGTCGCCTTACCGGGAGTTTAATCCAGTACTTTCGCCACCTGTTGAGGAAGATATTTACCCCAACTGGAGGCTATACCGCGATTTTGGCGGAGGTATGATCACGGATTGGGGAGCTCATATGTTCGACATTGGACAGTGGGCTTTACAGATGGACCATAGCGGCCCCAGTGTTTACATTCCGCCTAAACATGGCCAAACACACGGACTTAAAATGGTTTATGACAATGGTGTGGTAATGAATCATGTGGATTTGCCAATGGGTAACGGCGTAGAATTTATCGGAACGGAAGGGCGAATAGAAGTGACGCGTGGATTTATAAAAACCTACCCCAACGAAAAACTGGCTCAGCTTGAAATTAAGCCGGAAGACCGAAAACTGTATTACAGCGACAATCATTACCAGGATTTTCTGGATGCTATGCGAAATCGCACACGTCCAATTTCTGATGTTGAAACAGGGCATCGTACCAGTTCGGTTTGCAACATTGCCAATATTGCCTACACACTGGAACGCCCATTACAGTGGGATCCGAAAGATGAAAAGTTTATTGGTGACCAACCTGCCAACTTGATGCTTTCACGTCCGTATCGCGGAAAATGGGATTATACTGATTTCTAGGAATTCAAAACACAGGATAGCAAAAAACTAAGGGCTGAAATAACCCTTAGTTTTTTTTTGCACCAGGATTTCGTCACAATAAAAACATTAAATCAATATCAATTCAACTTCTACTCCACTTGTTTGTTGGTTTCTTCGTAACAATTTGCTGAAATTTAGAGCTTCAGAAGAAACAGTATGCACAAGATTTTAAACAACAAACCGGGCATGCAATACCGCCGTTTTGGCAAAACCGGAGAATACCTTAGTGTAATAACGCTGGGAGGAATGCGTTTTAAACATGGGTGGGACGATCCCCGTCATGAAATTCCAAAAGATACACTGGAAGAATGCCTCACTTCGGTTCGTTTGGCTTTTGATGCCGGGATCAATCATATTGAAACAGCATGGGGCTACAAAAAGAGCGAAACAGTTTATGGCAAGGTGTTGAATGAAGAGCTGAAGGTTCCGCGCAATTCCTACCATTTAATGACCAAGGGCAATCCGCTTACAGCTGAGGATACCCGAAAACTTGTAGAAAAACAGTTGGTAGATCTTCAAACCGATTATTTCGATTTTTATGGCTGGCATGGCATGAACACCCAGGAACTCTTTGAACAGAGTTGCAAACCGGGGGGTGCCGTTGAAGAACTGTTAAAACTGAAAGAAGAAGGTGTGATCCGTCATGTTGGATTTAGTACACACGCACCGCTTGAGGTGATCATCAGGGCTATCGAAACGGGACTTTTTGAATTTGTAAACCTGCATTACTACTACTTCGACCAGCGAAACCTGGCAGCGGTTAACATGGCTCAGGTAAACGATATGGGTGTTTTTATAATCTCGCCCAACGACAAGGGAGGCCAGCTTTTTAAGGCTCCAGAAAAGGTAAGAAAGGCTACTGCTCCCCTTACTCCTATTCAATGGAATGCGCGTTTCTGTTTGCAAAATCCCGCCGTCCACACGCTAACATTTGGCATGCACGAAGTGGCCCATTTCGAAGAAATGAAAGGCATCTTCCCGTTTGAACTGCCCTGGAGCGATGCAGAACAACAGACTAAATTACTATTGGACAGTTTTGTAAAAGATGATCCTTACGCCACCTACGACGGTTACGATCTGCAAAACGATCCTTCGGGAATAAACATTCCGCAGGTGTTGCGTTTGCGTAAACTTTGGAAATGCTACGACATGAAAGATTTTGCAAAATACCGTTACAAAATATTTGAACAAAAAAGCCACTGGTTTCCCGGGTTGCTGCCAACTTCGGAAAATATAGCACAGATCGACAGTTCCAGGATTCCGCCAAACATCCCCGTAAAAGAGATGCTTGCCGAAACACACAAGGAATTATTTGTACCTGAATTCAAATTGGTGAAAAATTAGCTATCTTCACTACCTTCAGAATCAATAAACCACAAAAACTAAACCTATGAAATCAAAAAAAGCTCTTTTCGGATTCATTCTGCTGACTATTCTTTTTAGTTCAGTTGGTGCAATAGCACGCGATTACTACCAGATAAAGGTATACACCCTGGAAAACAAGGCCCAGGAAAATATGGTGGATGCTTATTTAGAAGATGCCTATTTACCGGCACTCCACCGGGCCGGAATAAAAACCGTTGGCGTTTTTAAACCCGTTGAAGAAGATCCTGCCGTTGGAACAAAAATCTTTGTTTTTATTCCTTTAAAAAATTTAGGCCAGCTTGAAACGGTTGAAGACAAGGTCATCAAAGACAAAGAATACCTTAAAAACGGGCAGGCTTACCTGGATGCCAAACATGATAATCCTCCCTATGTTCGCATTGAATCGATTCTGCTGAGGGCTTTTGAAAATCAGCCGGAATTCTTCGTTCCAAAATATGATACGCCCAAAAGCGATCATATATTTGAACTCAGAAGTTACCAGGGGCCTACTGAAAAACTGTGGCGACAAAAGGTACACATGTTCAACAAAGGCGGAGAATGCGCGTTATTCAAGAAACTGGTGTTCAGTGCTGTTTTTTACGGCGAGGTATTGTCGGGTTCTGCCATGCCAAACCTCATGTACATGACGTCTTTTTCCGACAGGAAATCGAACAAGGAACATTGGGATGCCTTCCGTGACCACCCGGATTGGAATGCACTAAAAGACAAACCAGAATACGCCAATACAGTTTCACATATTGATAAATGGCTGTGTCATCCAACCGCCTATTCTGATATTTAATCAATTTGTAATAATCAACAGAAAGCAGCTGCAACAAACGCTTGCTGACACGTGGCTATTTGGGGTAAGATTGGGGTATTTGGTATTTTTCAAAATAAACCTACTTTTGCGCCATGCTGTACCACAAAACATTCCATCATAAAACTTCTAAAACGTGGGTCGTTTTTATACACGGCGCCGGCGGAAGTAATATTGTTTGGTTTCGGCAACTGCGCGAATTCAAAAAGCATTTCAATGTGCTTTTGGTTGACTTACGCGGCCACGGCAAATCGAAAAAAGAATACACCAAAGAAGAGCAATACAAGTTTGACGAAATTGCCATGGATGTGATCAAAACCATGGATCATTTGCAAATTGAAACTGCTCACCTTGTTGGTATTTCTTTGGGATGTATCGTTATTCGGGCCATTGACAAACTGGCACCCGGACGCGCTGAATCCATCATTATGGGAGGTGCTGTTATCCAGTTCAACGGACGGATTCGGGTTTTGGTAAGCGTAGCAAAACTGCTAAGTTCAATCGTTCCTTACATGTGGTTGTACAGGATCAACGCGTGGATTCTTATTCCCTACAAAAAGGATATCGAATCGCGAAAATTGTTTATTAAGGAAGCCATTCGTTTGGGTGAAAAAGAATTTAAGAAATGGCTGCGCATGTCAACTGAAATCAAAGACAACCTTCAGGAATTTCTTATTAAAGAAGCTTCGGCACCTGTTCTTTACCTGATGGGCGACCGCGACCACATGTTTCTGCCCATGGTATCGAACCTGGTAAAAAAGCATTTCAATTCGCGCCTCGAAGTGATCGACAACAGCGGTCATGTGTGCAACATCGATCAACCGGAGATCTTTAACCGGCGCAGCATCGAATTCATAAAAAGTATTTCAGGGTAAAAATAAAGTCATACCCTCACCTGAAGTGAGAGCATGACTTTCTTGTGGTTGTATCAGGCTGTTTTCGCATCATCAGCACAACCTTCACGGTATTCAGCGATGATCTTTTTAACTTCTGAAGGAGAAACACGTCCGTAAACTTTTTCACCAACCGTAACTACCGGCGCGAGCCCACAGGCTCCAACGCAACGCAAACAGTTGATCGAAAATTTTCCGTCTTCGGTTGATTCTCCAACTTCAACTTTTAACTGGCGTTTAAATTCGTTAAGCACCTGCTCGGCACCACGAACATAGCAGGCGGTTCCCATACAAATCGAGATTGGGAATTCACCTTGCGGGATCATGGTAAAAAAGCTGTAGAAGGTAACAACTCCGTAAACTTTCGCCACCGACATGTTCAGTTCGCGGGCAATTACTTCCTGCACTTCGGCCGGTAAATAACCCAGTTTCTGCTGTACCCCGTGCAATACGTTTATCAGTTCGCTTTCCTTATTTTCAAACTCAGCACAAACGGCTTTTATAAGTTCTACTGTATTTTCAGCAAGTTTTATTTTTGGCATCTCTTTCTTGATTTTATTTTTTTTAAATCAATAATTCTTTTTTCCTTGAAGAACAGTCATTAGTCAATTGTCACTGGTCATCAGTCTTTCCAATTGATTTGATACAATTATTGTGTCGCCTACCCAGTTCATCCAGCTTTACTATCAATCCGTGATGAGTTTCCTCATCTATCAGCTTTCTGTTTTTTGCTTTTTGTAACCAGGTTCTTGTCTCACTTTGAGATCCTCTTGAATAGTATTGAAACTGCTTGTTTTCTTTATAGAAATACCTTCCATATCCTTCTGAGATATTCGAGGCCATAGAATCAGCAGCTTCAACAAGTTGTTTGCCAGTTGTCCATTTATGAAAGCTTTCCCACTGATCAACAATAGCAAAAACTTCTTCTCCAATTTCCATTGCCAACTGATATACAACTAAATCTTCTAACCTCATGATTTCCTTCTTTATATCCTAATGACTATTGTCTAATGACCAATGACTACTAGGTTCTGTCAAAGTATTCGGTGTGCAACAGATGATGCGCTTTATCGCTCATCGGTTTTCCCAGGAACTCTTCGTACAATTTCACGATGTAAGGATTTTCGTGCGACTTGCGAATAGCTTTGTTTTTATCCTCAGTGTACAGCGCTTTTTGTCTTTGCTTAAGCACATCGGCATTACCATGGTGATATGGCTGACCACCGCCGCCAATACAACCACCGGGGCAGCTCATAATTTCAATGGCATGGAATTCGCTTTTCCCGGCCTGAATATCTTCCAGCAATTTCCGGGCATTTCCAAGACCATGAGCAATTCCAATTTTTATTGGAAGCCCGTCGAAGTCGATAGTTGCCTCGCGAATGCCTTCCATTCCGCGCAGTTCATCAAAATCGAGTCGAGGTAATTCTTTCTTCGTATGAATTTCGTAGGCTGTACGAACAGCCGCTTCAATTACACCACCCGTTGTTCCGAAAATAACTCCGGCTCCGGTTGATTCTCCAAGAGGATTATCAAACTCCTCGTTCGGCAGCGATTTAAAATCGATGTTCGACAGCTTGATCAAAGCAGCCAACTCACGTGTTGTGAGAGCGTGATCCACATCCGGATTATCGTTGGTTTTGAATTCCTCGCGGCCACATTCGTATTTTTTAGCCACACAAGGCATGATTGAAACCACTACCAGATCTTCGCGTTTTACGCCGAGTTGGTCGGCAAAATACGTTTTGGCAATGGCTCCGAACATTTGCTGTGGCGAACGCGCTGTTGAAGGAATATCTTTCATTTCCGGGAACTGGTGTTCAAAGAACTTCACCCAGGCCGGACAGCACGAAGTCAAAATCGGAAGTTTTACATCTTTATCTCCGCTCAAATGTTTTCCAAGACGATTTAATAATTCAGTGCCTTCTTCCATAATGGTGAGGTCGGCAGCAAAATCGGTGTCAAAAACATGGTCGAATCCAAGACGACGTAAAGCAGCTACCAGTTTGCCGGTAACCAGTGTTCCGGCTTCCATGCCAAATTCTTCGCCCAAAGCAGCGCGTACTGCAGGTGCAGTTTGCACGATCACCGTTTTAGTTGGATCAGAAAGTGCACGTACGACTTTACCGGTTTCATCAACTTCGGTTAATGCTCCGGTGGGACAAACCGCCACACACTGTCCGCAATAAGTACATACCGAGTGATCGAGGTTCATTTCGAAAGCCGGTGAAACCACCGACTCGAATCCACGGTTAATGGCAGAAAGTACACCAACCGTTTGCACCTCGTTACACATGGTTTCGCACCGGCGGCACATGATACATTTGTCTACTTCGCGGATAATGGCCGGCGAAGTATCTTCGCGGTAAGTCGATTGTTCGCCCTGGTAGCGAATCTCGCGTATTCCAAGGTTGTGTGCCATATCCTGCAGGTCGCAGTTTCCCGATTTGGCACAGATCAAACAGTCGAAAGGATGGTCGGAAAGAATCAATTCCATTACGGTACGACGTGCATTTATCACACGCATCGAGTGGGTATTGATTTCCATTCCTTCGTTCACTTCGGTGCAACACGCCGGAGCAAGATTTCTTCTTCCATTCACTTCCACCACACAAATGCGGCACCCTCCCGGTTTGTTCTCAATGTTCAGGTCGTCGAGTTTCATGTGGCAAAGGGTTGGAATATCGATCCCGATCCCCGAAGCTGCCTCCAGAATAGTGGTGCCTTTCTTCACCACCAGTGTTTTATTATCTATCGTAAGATTTATTGTATCCATAATTATTCAGAGTTTCCGGGTTAGCTAATTGTAATCGCGTTGAACTTACATTTTTCGAAACATACACCACACTTAATACACAAGTTGTGATCGATGTAATGTGGCTGACGGCGTTCGCCTGAGATGGCACCCACCGGACAATTTCTGAAACACAAGGTACATCCTGTACAGGCATCTTCCAGAATATCGTAACGCACCAGCGATTTACATTGTCCTGCCGGACATTTCTCATCCAGAACGTGGGCCAGGTATTCTTTTTCGAAATTATTAATGGTTGAAAGTACCGGATTTGGCGATGTTTGCCCCAGGCCGCAAAGTGCTGTGTCTTTGATTACACCACTTAATTCTTTCAATTTTTCAATGTCTTCCACCTCACCTTTTCCGCGGGTGATTTTATCCAGAATTTCATAAAGCCGTTTGTTTCCAACACGGCAAGGTGTACATTTTCCACACGATTCTTCCAGCGTGAAATCGAGGTAGAATTTGGCAATAGAAACCATACAATCGTCTTCATCCATCACAATCATTCCTCCCGAGCCCATCATCGAACCGGCGGCAATCAGGTTATCGTAATCGATCGGGATATCCAAATGTTCTTTGGTCAAACATCCTCCCGACGGGCCACCTGTTTGTACCGCTTTAAATTTCTTCCCGTTTTTGATACCGCCGCCAATGTCGTAGATCACCTCGCGCAATGTAGTTCCCATCGGAACCTCAATCAAACCAACGTTGTTGATTTTTCCGGCTAGTGCGAACACCTTTGTACCTTTCGATTTTTCGCTGCCAATGCTGCTAAACCAGGCTGCTCCCTTGTTGATGATCACCGGAATATTGGCAAAAGTTTCCACGTTGTTTACGTTGGTAGGTTTGCCCATATAACCCGAAACCGATGGGAACGGTGGTTTGAAAGTAGGCTCGCCGCGCAAACCTTCCATCGAATGTATCAGCGCGGTTTCTTCACCACACACAAAAGCTCCGGCACCGTAACGCAATTCAATTCTGAAATTGAAGCCGGTTCCCATAATATCGTCTCCGATCAAACCGTAATCTTCGGCTTGTTTAATCGCAACTTTTAGTCGCTGAATGGCCAAAGGATATTCTGCGCGTATGTAAATTAAACCGGTATCGGCACCAATGCAGTAGCCACAAATTGCCATGGCTTCAAGTACGGCGTGCGGGTCGCCTTCAAGAATTGAACGGTCCATAAAAGCACCGGGGTCGCCCTCATCGGCATTACACACCACGTACTTTTGCTCGTTCTCCACATTTTTTGTGATCTCCCATTTCAATCCGGTTGGGAAACCACCGCCTCCTCTACCCCGCAGGCCTGAATCTTTTACCTCCTTAATTACTTCATCCTGCGTCATTTCAGTAAGACACTTACCCAGTGCCTGGTACCCGTCGCGCGCAATGTATTCATCAATGTTTTCAGGGTTGATAAAACCGCAGTTTTTTAGGGCAATTCGGATCTGCTTTTTGTAGAAATCCATCCCTTTTGAATCGGGAATATGCTTTGCCGTTTTTGGATCGGTATACAACAAGTGCTGTACCGGACGGCCTTTTACCACGTGCTCTTCAACAATTTCAACCGCATCGTGCGGGGTAACCTGAACATAGAAGGTATTATCAGGCAGTACTTTAATAATCGGGCCCTTTTCGCAAAAGCCAAAACAACCGGTCGATACTACCTGAACTTCATCCTGAAGTTTGTGGTTTTCGAGAACCCGGTTGAGTTCTTTTTTTATTTCATCGCTTTCTGAGGCTTTACATCCTGTACCGCCGCAAAGAAGCAGATGCATTTTGTAATCGGTCATAGTTTCGGTTTTGATTAGTCGTCAATGGTTTTAAAATTCACCGGAATAATTCCGTCAACCAGTTCACCGCGTTTGATGTAAGCATCAACAATTTCGTGAACTTTTTCTTTGCCTACATGGCCAAAAATAACCGGTTCTTTGTTTGGCAGAATTACCTCAACAGTTGGTTCGGCATAACAAAAACCCATGCACCCGGTTTGGGTAACCACTGCATCGATGGCTTCCTGCTCCAGTTCTTCAATAAAGAATTTCATGGTGTCCTTGGCTCCCGAGGCGATTCCACAGGTTGCCATTCCAACTTTAATCTGAACCAGTTGGCCCGAATTATCGCTGTTTTCGCGAAGCTTAATTTTCGACTGAACTTCCTCTTTCATTTTCCGAAGATCAGCCAATGATTTAATCTTAGTCATTATCGGTTTTTTTGAGTTATAATATTTCTCTATTTTGCTGCCCCGATCTCGCCGAGGTTTGCTTTTATCAATTCAATAATTCCGTTTCTTATTTCCTTTTCCTGCCACGAAACATCGCCAAGTGCTTCGTTTAGTTCCGATGTACTGATACTGAACTCACCGTTTGCAGTAACGTGACGATAAACAAGTTGAATATCGCGGTAGCTTAAAAACAGCAGGTAAAGTGTGTCCCAGATATCGCCCATGGGAGGCCGGTCGATGTTTGAAAGTTGAAATTCGGCTCGCAGCTTTGTTCCCTTGCCGGGTTCCGATTTCAGAGAAAAACTGCCTCCTGCATCTTCGGCTTTTTGTTTTAAAAGTGGCAGGCCCAATCCTACCTTTCTGGTAGTTCTGGAAGTAAAGAACGGGTTGGTTGCCTGTTTCAACGTTTCCTCATCCATTCCGCAACCGTTATCGCTAATAGTCAGGCTACAAAGGTCTTTCTTTTTGCTTTCTTCAACTATGATTTCAATCATTTTCGCCCCGGCCCGGGTTGAATTCTGAGCAATATCAAGTATGTGTTCCGACAGTGTTCTCATCGCTCTTCCACAAATCTTTCATGAAGCCTGTTCAGGGCCATTCGAATCTCCTTAAAACTAACTTCCTCGAGATGGAAGACCGAGTAATTTCTGCCGATTTGTTCCGGGAAATGAGCATCGGAATTGTACACCAGCGTAACATCAGGTTTCACACCTTTTGTAGCACGAATAGCTGCTGCCGAAGTTTTCGATGTAATTCCAAGTGCATCGTAGTTTAACGTAGCCGGAATAAATCCAAGCTGCGAAAAAATTCCTCCCATCGGCCGCGTTACATGCGCCGGAATAAATATTCCGTTCAGATCGTACACTTTTTGCTGAATTTCGGAAATGCCTTTTTTAAGTGCCGAAGTCAAAAAATAATCCACCATTTCCAGCACATTTTCGTCGGCATCAACCACCGGCTGATAACCAAAGTGTCCGTTCGGATTGGGTATTTTTGTGATGTTGTCATTCAGATAATTTTGAAATTCCTTCAGCTCTTCATCAGCTTCAAAGAACGCCAGACAGTGCACCTCTTCTTTGGTAGTAACCTCTGCCCCCATTAAAACATAAATACCTTCAGCTTGGGCCAGATTTTTGATTACCAACGCATTCCTAGTTGAATTATGGTCGGTAATGCCAATGATCTGCAGCCCTGCCTCTTTGGCTCCCGACACGATATTTCGCGGCGACATTTCCAAATCGGCACAGGGCGACAAAACAGTGTGAATGTGTAAATCGGCCCTGAATCTCAGCATGTGCTTATTTTAAAATATCGTACAATTTCCCGCTGATTTCGAAAGTGGTCATCGAGGTTCCCAAAACCGGGATTCCTTCCTCGTTGCTGTACTTTACAGAATCTTCATCGGGTTCGAATCCTTTTACCAGGATCACCGCAGCCAGCTCTTTCAAGGAAGCAATTGCCATCACATTCTGATGCGTTTGCAAAGTGATCCACACGTCGCCTTCCGAAGCGTTGCCCATCACATCGCTCAACAAGTCGGAAACATAGCCGCCGGTGATTTCATTATCCAGCCCGGCCTGGCCGCAAAAAACTTCTAGTTGCAGTTGATTTACAAGATCAGAAACCTTCATTTCTTCCTCCTTTTTTATTACAGTCGGCGTCAAAACGATTTTGCCCCCAAGTATTTTCCAGGTTGCGTGTCGCCCGTTTAACGTCTATTTTATTTTCGTTTAAATATCTGTTTTGCAGAAATACGCAGTCCGTCATTTTTGCTTTTCCCTGAACCATGTCTTCGGCCAGTGCATGACAGTTTGGTGCGCCACAGGCACCGCAATCGATCCCCGGCAGCTGACAAAGAATACGATCCATTTTCTGAAGTTTCTCCAGCGCTTTCATTCGATCGGCATCCAGCGCAAAAACATAATTTGGCAGAATCGGCTCTCCTTTCAGGGTTGGTTCAATTGCATTACAATCAACGCAGCCAAGGTCATCTTCTCCTATAAAGGGATAACGTTTCGAACGCTTCTGCAAACGCTCTACCGTTAAAAACCGGTTTCCTGTCAGCAGGATTCCTCCGGCACAGCCCTGGTGGCACGATTTCAATTCAAGGAAATCGAGATCAGGCACATTGTCGTTTTCCATCCGTTCCAGTATCTTCACAACATTGTTGATACCGTCAACAGCCATCGATTTTTGCTTGAAATGCCGTGCTTCACCACGTGGCAAACTCCACAGAATTCCATCGCGGCGCAAGTGCTTTCTCAACTCGCTGGTGTCTTCAACCTGATCTTTTGAAATTACCTGCATGATCCGGTTATAAAAATCTTTCATATTGATCAGCCCGTCGACCACTGACTCCTTCTCTCCCAGGGGCCTTTTAACAGCGGCCATTTTGGCTGAGCATGGCGACACATAAAACAAACCGATCTCTTCTCTTTCAATTCCTTTTTTTCGTAGCGTTTCGATGGCGAAAGCAGCTGCAAGGTCGTGCGGAACTTTTAGCGGAATAATGTTATCGACCAGCGACGGGTATTTCGAGCGGATCAAGCGGACAATTGCCGGACAAAAAGATGAAATCAATGGTTTCGAATCGGCCTCCCGCACCTGCCCTTTTATCTCGTTCACCAACAAACTGATGGGTTGTTCTACTTCGAAGATATGCGTAAATCCCAGTTTAAGAACTGCCTGATAAATTTGATCTTCGCTGTATTTCTCATGAAACTGCCCGATCATTACCGCTGGGAACAATGCCACACGGTATTTGTAATCCTCAATCTGATGCAGGTTGTCGTGTTCCACATAAAAAGCATCTACCGGGCACGAACGCAAACAGTTGCCACAATCCACGCAACGTAAAGCATTAATGGCCGCCAGCCCGTTTTTAATACGGATTGCTTCCGTCGGACAGGTTTTCATGCAATGTGTACAACCGATGCATTTATCCGGGTCAACTTTAATGGCATGGTATGGTGTTAATGTTGTCATCCGTTCAAATTGTTCTTAAATTTTAAGCAGGTTCCTTTCCCCACAGTACTTTCGATACTCAACTCATCGGTATTCCTTTTAATATTAGGCAGGCCCATTCCGGCGCCAAATCCCATATCCCTTACTTTCTTAGAAGCGGTAGAATAGCCTTCGGTCATTGCCTGCCCGATATCGGCGATACCCGGGCCGCAATCCTGAACCGTAATTTCAACGTATTCGTTACTGAATTCGGCAATGATTTGGCCGCCTAACGAATGCGCCACTACGTTTACTTCGGCTTCGTAAACGGCCACGACAATACGCTTGATCACCTTCGGATCGACCTGAAGTTGCTTCAATACCTTTTTTATCCGGCTCGATGCTTGTCCGGCCTGAGAAAAGTCGCCACTTGCTATGTCGAATTCCAACTTCATTTTAATACACCGGCTCCAATCCGTTTTTGTATAAAATACCACTTGCCCGGTAAATGGAGTAAGGTGTTTCAAGCAACACCACACCCACTTCACGGGCCAGTTCAATCATCTCGGCACTGGCTTTTTTATTACGTGCCAGCAACACCACTTCGATGTCAGCTATTTCAGCCGTGCGAATCAGTTGCGGATTGGTTAGTCCTGTAATCAATAGAATATTTTCGGTATCAAGGGTCAGTACATCGCTCATCAAATCGGAGCTAAATGCTTTTTTCAGATCGTGCTGATCCAAATCGCTACCAACAACGAGATTAGCCTCTGTATGTCGAATAATATCAGCTAGTTTCACGTTTCAATTTCTGGTTTATAAAATCGTTTACGCTGCAAATATAGTAGTAGCCAAGGTGATAATCATTATTTTATAGTTCAAGAGGCGGAATTTAAATTCATTAAAAACAAGCGATATTTTTTATGCCTGATAAAATCCGTATTTTTAACAACTATTGACCTGCAATGCATCGGTTTTAAAGGATTGCGCCACTTCGTTCACAATGACAATTTTAAGGAAATTAGGTGTGAAACGACGTAATCTTAAATTAACATGGAACTATGAGATTTTATAAAAAAGACCAATAAACATCAGACCATGATTTACGATAAAGACTCGTTTCTGACCGGAAACATCGACGATCCGGAAATACACCAAAAGATTATTGATACGCTTCCCGTACCCATTTTTTACCGCGATGTAAATGGCGTTTACCAAATGTGTAATGCGGCACACGAAAAGTTTACCGGAAAAACAAAGCAACAGATTGTTGGAAAGTCGGTTTTTGAGGTACACACCAAAGAAATGGCCGAAAAATACTCCCATCAGGATGCCGAATTGCTAAATAATCCTGACGTTCAGGTGTACAATACGCAAGTGCGTCATGGCGACGGAACATCGCATCATGTTATTCTGAACAAGGCTGTAATCCGCGACAATGAAGGTGAAATAGTCGGCATTGTTGGTTCTATAAACGATATCACGGATTTAAAAATGACGGAGAAACGTTTGGCAAAGGCACAGGAATCAATGGAAGTTTCTTCGCAAATGATCCATAAAATATCGGCGGGGATCGTCATGATGGACCGTGAGTTTAAAGTGGTGGATTCGAACGAGAGTTTTGCCCGTTTAATGGGTGAAGAAATCGAAGAATTGTACGACACTATTCCGGGATTAAAAGGAGCCGATGTGAGTGGTCTGGTACCCGAAGTGGTTTATAAAATGATGCAGGGAGTGCTGAATTCAGGCGAAGAAAAAACCGAACGCGACCTGCGTTTTGCCAACAAACTGCTCCACGTTTCTGTAGTTACATTGTATAAAAACAGGGTGGTCGGTGCCGTTTTTCGCGACATGTCGGCACCTATGCTGGTTCAGGATGAGATCATTAACCGGGCCCGGAGAATCAACAAACAAAATATTGAGACCGTTCAGAAAGTAGCTTTCCTGTTGGGCGAAAATGCAGCAGAAACTGAAGAATTGTTAAACTCGATCATTCAAACTTACCGTTATGGAGACGAAGACAATTCCTGATTTTCATGTTGAAATTGATGTTCAGCAACAACGCCCAAAAGGAGAAACAGCTTGCGGCGATGTGTTTCAATCCAGTATTTTCAGAGAAGAAGGTCGTACAGTCCTGGTACTGAGCGACGGAATCGGTCATGGAATAAAAGCCAGTGTTTTGGCGACTTTAACCTCTACCATGGCCTTGAAATACACACAACTGCACACCAAACCCGAAGTTGCCGCCAAGTTTATTCTTGAAGCACTTCCAAGAAGCGAAGAAAAAGAAAGCTATGCAACGTTTACCATCATCGAACTGGAAGACGACGGGCACGTGCGCATTGTGAACTACGACAATCCCTGTGTGCTGGTCATCAGGAACGGAGTTTCAATTCAGCCCAAAGAATATAAGCTGGCCATCAAAGGCGAAGGCAACGAAGGCAAAGTAATGCTTTGCAAAGAGTTTATGGCACGTAAAGAAGACCGGATTATTTTTATGTCGGACGGAATACCGCAGTCGGGATTGGGCAATAAACGCTTCCCAATGGGTTGGGGCATGGAACAATTGGAAGCATTTATCCTGAACCAGGTGAAACGACAACCGGATATTTCGGCGACTAAACTTTCGCGTAAAGTCATCAACCAGGCCTTAATGAATGACGACTACTCAGTAAAAGATGATGCTACGTCGGGGGTAATCTATTTTCGCGAACCCCGGAAATTCATGCTGATTACCGGGCCTCCGTTTTACAAAATAAAGGATTACGATTTTGTAGGCCGCATAAAGGGATTCGATGGGAAAAAGATCATTTGCGGCGGTACAACAGCAGAGATCATTGCGCGCGAATTAAACCTGAATGTGGAAATTCAACACGGAAATAAAAACCTTGAAAAACTACCACCCAGCGCAACCATGTCGGGCTTTGAAATGGTAACCGAGGGTATCCTCACACTGGGGAAAGTTGAAGAAATACTGGAAACTTACGACAGCGATACGCGTTTGGGAAATACACCTCCCGAGGAAGTTGTAAAATTGTTGCTGCAACATGATAGTATTGATATTATAGTTGGAACCCGAATCAACTGGGCCCATCAGGATCCGGATCAACCATTGGAACTGGAGCTAAGGAAATTTGTGATAAAGCGCATCGTAAAAATCCTGGTGCACAAATTCTTTAAAAAAGTTAAAGTAGAATACGTATAACCTGTTTTGCGAATTATTCGTTAAATTGTAGTGTAATACCCGCTGCGATTAGCCGGCAAAAACAGCAAATATGACAAAGAAAAAAAGGATACTGCGTATTTTATTTCTGTTCATGTTTCTTTTTTCGGGCCTCGTTTCTGAAGCCCAACATGAAGCATTTCTTATTGAAGGTAGAATAGTTGATCAGAACGGAATGGCCATCCCTGATGTTTATGTCGTCAACCTCAGGAATCACGACAAGGATATCAGTCGCGACAATGGCGTTTTTACCATTTGGGTGACTCCTTCCGACTCACTGGTTCTTTCACACATTTCATACATCCGGAAGGTAGTCCGGGTACAAACCATTCTTGTCAATCCCATGATAGAAATGTATTCAGAACACATTAATGTTCCCGAGATCCGTGTTAGTCCCGAACAAATCAGCGACCTCGACAGAGCCAATGACAACCTTAAATTTATTAACCAATATGAAGTTCCGGCCTTCACCAAAATAAGTGCCGACCAACAGAATCCCGTTTCCGCTGTAATAACCGAAAATAACCGTCAAATGCGAGTAGAAGCGGCTTCGGTAAGCATTGTCCGCTTTTCGCCATCCGATGTTCTGGGAAAAGTATTCGTAAAAGCGAGGAATGACCGAACTAAAGATTACCACTCAACCCGTCAGGTAAAAGAACCTCCAAAAGAAATCCCAAAAGAGGGAGAAAATTAACGCTCCGGTTCTGCATCAAATTTTTCGATAAAGTCGGTAGACAACACCCTGAACTCTGTTCTACGATTAATAGATGTGGCAATTTCCTGCTGCTCCGGCGTGAGCTTATTAATAAACGCTTCAGTGAGTTCATCACCGCGTTTCAGGAAATCATATTGTTTGGCCAACTCGCGTGTAACTGTTTTTGGCCAGGTTTCGCCATACCCTTTTGCAACCAAACGTGCCGGATTAATCCCTTTTTCAATCAAATAATCAACCACACTTTGCGCACGTTTTTGCGACAGATCGAAGTTAAACTGATCGCTACCAACGTGGTCGGTATGTGCCATTAACTCAATTGTAATAGTCGGGTTAAATATCAGTATTTGCACCAGTGAGTCGAGCGAGGCTTTGGAGCTTTCCATCAGTTCCCAGCTACCAAATTCGTAACTGATATTCTCCACTTTTATCGGTGCATCGGTCGGTGTCAGGTACATGGTGAAGCGGTAATCTTTACTTTCTTCCAGGCCAATGGTACTTACTGCAGCTTTATCCCGCAAAAATCCGTCTTTGTAAGCCGCAAAAACATATTCGGTTTCGGGCTTCAGATTCATTTTAAAATTACCATTGCTTGCCCGAACTTTCAGGTTTGTTCCGTCGGTAGCAATTACGCGCACCGTTGCTCCATCCAGTTTGGCATTGGTTTCCTTATTGAAAATATCGGCTTCAACCTGGTAGACTTTTGGCGGCACCATAAACTCATAAATATCGTCGCCTCTCGATCCTTTTCTGTTCGAAGAAAACATCCCTTTATTTTCGCCGGTAACATAGCTAATTCCGAAGTCATCAGCAGGCGAGTTCATTGGCGATCCCATGTTTTTAACGATCCAAACATTGTCTTCGTTCTTCGCAGCAACATAAAGGTCGAAACCGCCCATTCCGATGTGGCCGTTTGAAGCAAAATACAACTCACCGTTATCACGGGCGAATGGAAACATTTCGTCGCCGGCGGTATTGATGGTTGCCCCCATATTTACAGGTTTGCCGTATGATCCGCCGTTCGACTCAACCATCCAGATGTCTTTTCCTCCCTGACCTCCGGCCATATCTGAAACAAAATAAAGCACACTTCCGTCGGCACTCATTGCCGGATGCGCCGCAATGATACTGTCGCCGGTCACTTCGAGCTTTATAGGATCGGACCACGATCCTCGCGACTGCGAGGTGGAATACAATTCGGTTCCCATGGCTTTTGCCTTATCGTAACGGCAACGGGTAAATATCATTTGTTCTCCGGTGGATGACAGCGTAGCTGCTCCTTCCTCTTCTCCTGTATTGATGATCAGGTTTTCGTCGAGCAATTTGGGCTGTTGCCATTTCTGGCGCTGAACGCCAAAAGTAGCCCTGAACAAGTCGGCATATTTCTGCCCGGTAATCATACTTTCCTTGCGTCCCGTAGCTGCCTTTCTGGTGGAAGTAAAAATTATTTCGTTATCGCGTCCGCCTACAAAAACAGGTGCAAAATCACTTTCCCGCGAGTTGATCTCTTTTATCGGATTGATGATGTGTCGTGTTGGATTGGCCACCCACTCCTGGGTTTTACGCATAGCCTCAATGCCATCGAGGGCGCGTTGGTCGCCTGGAACCGAATCGAGATAAGTACGGTAAGTTTCTGTCGCCTCCTCGTACTTTTGCGTAATCCGAAGCATTTCAGCATAATTCAATAATGCTTCAGGATCGGGATAACCTAATCGAATGGCAAATTTGTAGTTTTGGGCGGCGTATTCGTATTGTCCAATTGCACGGTAACAATCCGCAATCTTATAGGCGTAATCGATACGCTTCTCGCGACTCTTCTCCTTTTTACGTGCTTTCTTGTATTGTTCAATAGCTTTGTAGTATTCGCCAATGTCTTTCGAAAGTGTGGCTTCACGGCCATACTTTGCCGACCCACATGCACTTAAGATTAAGATCAAAACAGGAAAAACTACTAATCTTATTTGCTTCATGCCCAGTTTTATTTCGGGAAGTAAAAGTAAACGTTTTTTTTAAACAGCTGAAAAGATAACGTGAGTTTAGGTTCGAAAGTATATTAGGAAGAAAATATCACAAAAGAGTTGCAAATATTCCACACTGATCAAAATTTCAACCCGTTACCACAACAAGGCTTTAAATTCATAATTATTTTTTTGTAATCAATACCTGAAATCATTACATTTGAAACAATGAAAACCAGTACAGTAGCTACTTACATAAAATCATATTGAACCAAACATTTTTCCACCTCAATCCCGAAATGACCAGACTCAAAACCATTTATAGTTCAAATATTCCTGTAAACTGCCATATCCTGAAAGGAAGATTGGAAACCGAGGGAATTAATTGTTTCATATATGATGAAAACATGGTTTGGGTGCATCCTTTCAGAGCTGTGGCTATTGGTGGTGTAAAAATAAAGGTTCCCGAAGATCAGCAGAAAAAGGCAGCAAATACGATTGCATTGCAGCAGACTCAGCAACTTTCGGATGAAAACGGCGTTTATTCGCTTTCCGAAGTATTTCAGGATGAATTAATCAGACAAAACGAAATACTTAGAATAAAATCTGCAATCCGCAAGAATCCAAAGCTGTTGAACACGCCTGAACAATTAAAAACAGAAATACTTAGCGAATATGAACTGGCAGTTTTAATTGAATCAGAAATTGAATTCAACAGGCTTAGCAATAAAAGACTCAATTTTGACTGGAAAGATTTCTGGTACGAGCTTCTAGATTTTGACCGCAGTGTATTTAGCTACCTGCGAATCAGGCCCGTGGAATATTACCTGGATAAAGAATTGGTGGAGAAATATAATGACACTTCAGATACCGATTCCCACGATTCTTGTCCTGAATGTCATTCTACAAATGTGGTTTTTGGGTACGCGATCGACATTAAGTGGGATATACTGTACCTCGTTCTGTCTTTACTTACCGCTCCTTTGTGGCCTATCAGGAAAAAGATGCACTGTTTTGATTGTGGACTCGACTTCAAACAGAACGATCATCAGGACTGATACATAAAAAACCGCCCCAAAACTGGAACGGTTTCTTATCTATTATGAAATCAGTTTTCAACTATTACAGGTCGAAGCGATCGAGGTTCATTACCTTATCCCAGGCTGCTATGAAATCTTTCACAAATTTCTCACCTGAATCCGCACATCCGTACACTTCAGCCAAGGCACGAAGTTCGGAGTTGGAACCAAAAATCAGGTCGACGCGTGTTCCGGTCCATTTCAAATCACCTGTATTTCTGTCGCGACCTTCAAACAACTCCTCATATTTCGACGTAGGCTTCCATTCAGTGCCCATATCCAACAGGTTCAAAAAATAATCATTGCTCAGCGTCCCAACCTTGTCGGTAAAAACACCATGATTCGATCCGTCCCAGTTGGTTCCCAACACACGCATTCCGCCAATCAAAACGGTCAATTCCGGTGGAGTGAGTTTCAGCAATTGGGCTTTGTCTATCAATAATTTCTCGGCCGGAATGGTATAATTTCCTTTCAGGTAGTTACGGAAACCGTCGGCAACCGGCTCCAAAACACTCATTGCCTCAACATCGGTTTGTTCAGCCAAGGCATCGCCACGTCCGGGAGTGAATGGAACCGAAACATCGAACCCGGCATTTTTTGCAGCCTGTTCAATGGCGGCACATCCTCCAAGTACGATCAGGTCGGCAATAGAAACCTTTTTATTACCTGATTGAGCTTCGTTAAATTCATTTTGAATATTTTCGATTACCTCCAGCACTTTAGCAAGCTTTTCGGGATTATTGACTTTCCAGAATTTTTGAGGTGCTAAACGAATACGTGCTCCGTTGGCGCCACCACGCATATCAGAACCTCGGAATGTAGATGCCGAAGCCCATGCTGTAGAAACCAATTCGGAAACTGACAAACCTGAATTCAGCAATTTTGCTTTCAGATCGGCTGTATCCTGCTCATTTATCAACTCGTGAGTAACAGCCGGGATCGGATCCTGCCAAATCAAATCTTCTTCCGGAACTTCGGGCCCCAGGTAGCGTGATTTTGGCCCCATGTCGCGGTGGGTCAGTTTGAACCAGGCACGTGCAAATACATCGGCAAACTCATCCGGATTTTCGTAAAAACGTCGTGATATTTTTTCATAAGCCGGATCAAAACGCAACGAAAGGTCGGTAGTCAACATGTTTGGCGCTATCCTTTTTTCAGGATCATGGGCATGAGGAACACTTCCGGCACCAGCCTGTCCGCGTGGTTTCCACTGATACGCTCCGGCCGGGCTTTTGGTTAATTCCCATTCGTAATCGAAAAGGTTTTCAAAGAAATTATTGCTCCATTTTGTCGGAGTTTTTGTCCAGGTAACTTCCAAGCCACTCGTTATGGTATCGCCGCCTTTTCCTGTTCCAAAGCTACTGCTCCAGCCCAAGCCCTGTTCGGCAATACCGGCTGCTTCAGGCTCCGGGCCAACATGATCGGCAGGTCCTGCTCCGTGTGTTTTCCCAAAGGTATGACCGCCCGCGATCAATGCTACTGTTTCCTCGTCGTTCATGGCCATTCGGGCAAAAGTCTCACGAATATCTTTGGCTGCTGCGATCGGATCCGGATTACCATTTGGACCTTCCGGATTTACATAGATCAAGCCCATTTGCACGGCTGCAAGCGGATCCTCAAGGTCACGATCTCCCGAATAACGTTTATCATCCAGCCAGGTACTTTCCTGTCCCCAGTAAACATCCTGTTCGGGTTCCCACACATCAGCGCGGCCACCGGCAAAACCAAAAGTTTTAAATCCCATCGATTCCAGCGCCACATTACCAGCCAGAATCATCAGGTCGGCCCATGAAATTTTACGACCGTATTTTTGCTTGATCGGCCATATCAACCTTCGCGCTTTGTCTAAACTTACGTTGTCGGGCCAGCTGTTCAACGGGGCAAAACGTTGTTGTCCGGTACCACCTCCTCCACGGCCGTCACCTGTTCGGTAGGTTCCGGCACTGTGCCAGGCCATACGAATAAACAATGGACCGTAGTGACCAAAATCAGCAGGCCACCAGTCTTTAGAATCTGTCATCAACGCTGCAAGATCTTTTTTCACAGCCGCCAAATCAAGGCTTTCAAATTCTTTTGCATAATCAAAACCATCTCCCATCGGGTCGGAAAGCGAAGAGTTCTGACGAAGTATGTTTAAGTTCAACTGATTGGGCCACCAATCGCGATTGGTGGTTCCGCCACCAGATGTATGGCCGGTAACCGGGCATTTCCCCTCACCATTTCCGTGATGTGATCCTTTGTCTGCGTGTGTGTCGTGTTCCATATTCTTTAAATTTTATGAAGTTTCTACACCAAATTTAAAATAATCAATATATATACATTTTATATGCCTATAACTTATCCTTATGATTTTTGGCTTTTTTCAATTTACGAAATTATGATCACGCAGAAAAGTAATTTAAGGCTTGTTAACAGCCTAAATGGAATCAAATTGAGATTTTCTGCTGAGCTGTTTTTAAAGAACAGGTAAGACACCAATTTGTTTGACAAACAACTGATTGACAGAACACTGAAATAAAAAGATCATGATTCTCAGGAATTACCATTTGGAATGAAGGCCATACAATTTTGTGCAGACTCTCCTTTGCTCCCTTTCTGCGCGCAGCTACCCTTTATACACAAGTACAAGGAATGAGCGATTTTGATCAGCTCCAGAAATTCGGCGCATTATAGTGTACCTTTTCAATGCTTTGCCGCAATTGCGCCGATTTTGTAGGATCATTAACCCCGCTGAATGATTAAGGACTTTCAGCACTACAAATGGCAAAACTTGCTTTCGAGATTTAAAAAAAACAGCACTGAAAGTGCGTTGTATTTTAGCCCAGGACAAAGTAATTCAAAGAATTACGGCGGCCTGGGTTACAATAGCATGATGTACCTTGTCCGGCGAAGAATGCTGATCGTAGCTGAACGATTGTTCCGGACGAAAATGGAGCAGAACCTCGCAAAGATGTGTATGAAGGTTAGCTGCGCGCAGAGAGGCCTGCCTGCCGTTCGCAGTTCAGGCAGGGACGATTGTGTCGAAGGACAATCAGGGTGAGTATGAAAATTTAGAACCGCAATTTACTGTTGAATTTCTTGTGACTTTCATAAAAAAAATGGCTTCTCAGTAAATTGAGAAGCCATTTTATAGGATGTCTTGTATTGTTAGCGAACAAATAACAGCTCGCGATACTTAGGCAGCGGCCATTTTTCGTTATCAACGATCAGTTCCAAACGGTCGATGTGATCGCGCAGTTCTTCAAGAAATGGCTTCACGGTATCGTTGTACAGTTTTGCCCTTTCGTAAACATCTTCAATTATGTTGGCCTGTTTACGGGCTTCAATCATTTCCTTACGCTTTATTTTGATGGCAGAAATATGGCCTCCTATTTCCCGGATCAGTTCCAGTCGTCCGCTCGCTTGCTCCTCAAATTCCTGAGGAGAAAATATTTCTTTCTGATGTTTAACATTCTCGAGCAAAATGGTCTGGTACTGAACGGCAGTAGGTACAATATGATTAATTGCGAGATCGGCAAGAACGCGTGATTCGATCTGCACCTTCATCACAAACTTTTCATATTCCACTTCCACCCTTCCGCGCAGTTCCGACTCGGTAAGCACCTTCATTTTTTCAAATAGTTTAGTACTCTCCGGTCGCAAGTAGGCACTCAAAGACTCAGGAACATTATTGATGTTCGACAATCCTCGCATCGTCGCCTCTTCCACCCATTCCGGGCTGTAACCGTCACCGTTAAAGCGGATAGGTTTTGAAGAAATGATCAGGTCTTTTAACACCTGAAAAATTGCCTCATCTTTCTTCACGTCTTTTTCAATCAGTTTGTCAACTGAAGCTTTAAATTTCATGAGTTGATTCGCTACAAGCGTATTCAGCACAATCAATGAAGAGGCATTATTCGCTGATGATCCAATTGCCCTGAATTCGAAGCGGTTACCGGTAAAGGCGAATGGCGATGTCCGGTTGCGGTCGGTGTTATCTAGAATGATCTCAGGAATTCGCCCGATGTTCAGTTTAAGTGCTGTTTTTTCATCGGGAGTCATTTTCCGGTCAACCACAGCTTCTTCCATCAAGTCGAGCATTTTTGAAACCTCTGACCCAAGGAAAACCGAAAGAATTGATGGCGGTGCTTCATTGGCGCCTAAACGGTGAGAATTTGAAGCCGTTAAAATACTTGCTCTCAAAAGATCCTGTCCATCGTAAACTGCCTGCAAAGTATTGATTACAAAAGTCAGGAACTGCAGGTTTGACTTTGGATTTTTACCCGGTTTGTACACATTTACACCGGTATTGGTAGTCAACGACCAGTTGTTGTGTTTACCCGAACCGTTGATACCGGCAAATGGCTTTTCATGAAAAAGAACACGGAATTTGTGTTTCCGGGCAATCTTCTGCATAATGTCCATCATCAGCTGGTTGTGGTCGTTGGCAAGATTTGCCTCTTCGTAAATTGGTGCAAATTCGAACTGATTTGGTGCTACTTCGTTATGACGTGTTTTTACCGGAATGCCCAGCTTGTAGGCTTCATTTTCCAGATCCTGCATAAAACGGTTGGCGCGTGTTGGTATCGAAGAAAAATAATGATCGGCCAGTTGCTGATCTTTCGACGAACTGTGGCCCATTAAAGTCCGGCCAGTTAAAACCAGGTCGGGACGCGCCATAAACAACGCTTCATCAATCAGAAAATATTCCTGTTCCCAGCCCAAGTTAGCCTGAACCGATGTAACATTTTTATCAAAATACTGGCACACTTCGGTTGCTGCTTTGTTTACAGCCTGTAAGGCCCTCAATAGCGGCGTTTTATAATCAAGTGCTTCGCCGGTGTATGAAATAAAAATCGTCGGGATAGTCAGCGTAGTTTCGCTGATAAAAGCCGGCGAAGTTGGATCCCAGGCCGTATAACCACGCGCTTCGAATGTTTGCCGAATACCACCACTCGGAAAAGAAGAAGCGTCAGGCTCCTGCTGCGAAAGCAGATTTCCGGAGAATGACTCAATCACACCACCATCGGCACCCTGAACAATAAAGGCATCGTGTTTTTCTGCCGTGGAATCAGTAAGTGGATGAAACCAGTGTGTGTAATGTGTCGCACCATTCTCAATCGCCCAGGCTTTCATTCCCTGAGCCACCTGGTCCGCCATTTTTCGGTCGATTGCAGTTCCTTTCTCGATAGCATCGGTTACTGCCTTATAAGCCTCTCGCGAGAGGTATTTTTTCATTTTCGGAGTGTCGAAAACCAACATTCCAAAATAATCAGATACAAGATTATTCTCCCTGACCACTTCGTCAGGCTTGCGGTTTAGCACTTCTTCAAGTGCCTTAAATCTAAATTGTGCCATTATAAGTGAATATTAAGTCTGTTTTGTCTGTATAAAAATAACAATATTAGCTCTCACCCATCCAATTTTAGAGTGCTTAATTGAAAAATTTCACCAATTTATCACATCACACCTCACTGAATGAGAGGCCCTTTCCTATTTTTTTACTTTTTTCTTACTAAATCACCGTTTTTAACCGTATCTCTTTTACATATTAATTTGTGGTTCGTTTGATTATTACTGAAACATGCAGTATTTTTCAATCTTATAAACGATACGGAAGATAAGCAAGGGGAATGAATAAATATGCTCCATGTTTCCGTAGCTTTTAGCACTACTTTTGAAAATATGAACAAAACAGAATTACTCTATAAAATCAAAAATTCAAGCAGCAAAAAAGTTAAAATTGCTTTTCCTGATATTGATGGCATTCTTCGTGGAAAATACATTCACAAAGACAAATTTTCGAAGGCCATCGACCAGGGACTGGGATTTTGCGATGTGATTTTTGGATGGGATTGTAACGACAAATGTTACGACAATATTGAGATTACGGGCTGGCACACGGGTTATCCCGATGCACAGGCACTAATCGACATAAATACTTTTCGTGAAATTCCCTGGGAAAACGACACGCCTTTTTTTCTGGGAGATTTTAGTCAGGATGAAAAATATGCTCAGGCCACCTGTTCGCGCAGCCTGCTGAAACGTGTTGCTGCAGAAAGTGAAGCCATGGGATTTATTCCGTTTTTTTCGCAGGAATTTGAGTGGTTCAATTTCATGGGTACTCCAAGCGAAATATACCAGGATGATTTTCGAAATTTAAAACCGATAACACCGGGCATGTTTGGCTATTCGCTGCTTCGTACCTCCTTAAACCATGCGTTTTTTAATGACCTTTTTGAAATGCTCTTGAAATTTGATGTACCGCTCGAGGGCATGCACACCGAAACCGGACCGGGAGTAGTAGAAGCTACCGTGATTTATGATGAAATACTGCATGCTGCCGACAAAGCCATACTATTTAAAACTGCTGTAAAAGAAATTGCCTACCGCCATAATTTTGTAGCAACATTCATGGCCAAATGGAATAAAAACCTACCGGGAAGTGGCGGGCACATTCACCAAAGTTTATGGGATAAAAGTCGTGAAAAGAATCTGTTTTTTGAGGTAGATGATAGCAACCGAATGAGCAAGCTGATGAAACAGTACATTGCCGGCTTATTAAAATGTCTGCCGGAGATATTGCCGATGTTCGCACCAAATCCGAATAGTTACAAACGCCTTAGCGGTGGTGACTGGGCACCACGCACATTGACCTGGGGAATCGACAACCGGACTGCTTCGATACGCGCTATACCCGGAAACGAAACTTCTACCCGAATCGAAATGCGCGTTCCCGGTGCAGATACCAACGCTTACCTGGCCATGGCGGCATCGCTGGCAGCAGGTCTTTACGGCATTAAGAATGAACTGGAACTTACTACACCTGCCAGCCAGGGAAATGCCTATCTTGAATCGAAAGAGCATTTACTCCCCAATTCTCTGGAAATAGCCACGAAAAAAATGGCCGACTCGAAAATTGCCAATGAACTTTTCGGTGAAGCATTTGTAGACCATTTTACACTTACCCGCGAATGGGAATGCAGACAGGTTGATCCAAACGACGAGAACTGGGAATTAAAAAGGTATTTTGAGATTATTTAGGTAGTTTTGATTTTAAAAGAACCCGGGAAATGCAAAAAGCAGATTATGCTCAAATAATAAAACTGGCCTGGCGCGAGTTCGATGGCGAACGACACCAAATCAAAGGTGTTTTCGATGTAAGTGCCAAGGTTTCTACCAATCACGTTTATAAACTTTCTTTCTATAAACGCGAGCCCGTTTTTGCGAAAATTTCGGAATACGGCAATTTTGAAGATTTCAGAGAAGACCACATCATAATAAATAACCTGGCCAATAACCTCGAATATCCTTACCAGATGTTTCTGGCTCAGTCGCTGGTAAAACGTAATGAATTGTTTATTTACCGTTATCACGAGTTGGACGGAAGCAGTGCGTGGGTGGTATTTTACAATCCTATTATGATTCGCAATAAGCTACCTCGCCGGCTGGATGAAAAACACATTAAGAAACTGGGGCGCGAACTGGCTCGCTTTCACAGGGCCTGCACCAATGTTGCGAACCAGCTGCCGCAATCCTCAAAAAATGTGATCATCGACATTCAGCGCTTAAAGCGGTCGATTCACAACAACGAAATAAAAATGTGCGATGCGCACAAGGATACGATACTTCGCCATGCCGATCATTTTCTTGAAAATTCTGACCGTGTAAATTACTCGACGGAGATAGAAACCATTCCGGTTTTTGTGGATTGGAACATTGGTAACTTTTCAGTTACCGGCGATGGTAAATTCTTCTCACGCTGGGATTACGACTGGTTCCGTATGTCGTCGCGGGTGATGGATTTTTACTTTTTTAGCCGCGTAGTATCCGATGTAGGCGACCGCACAGTTTTTAGTTACATGGTTGACACCCTGATGGAAGAACGCTTTATGATGTTCCTAAAAGAATACCACCGGATCTTCCCGCTTACAGAGCCTGAAGTCAGGCTGATCAAGGAAGTTTACCGCTTCTTTATTTTGAATTATGTAGTAAAAGACGGCCCTTATTTTTTCAGAAGGTATTATTCGAACAAACTCATAAAAGAAGCCTACGAGACTTATTTCCCGGCGATGGATGCGAATTACCGGGTAGAAAAAATCTTAAAAACATTAAAATTATAAATTGGAATCATGCGTACAGTAAGTTTCAAAAGTGTAGTAAAGAATTACAAAGCCGTTTTTTTCGATGCCTTTGGAGTATTGAAAAACCACTCGGGCTTAATTGATGGAGTTGGAAACACTTTTAAGTACCTTGAGTCGAAAGGAATCCCGTATTACGTGCTAACGAACGACTCGTCGCGCAGCCCCGATGAACTTTCGAACTGGTACCAAAACAGAGGACTGGAATGCATTACTACCGATAAAATTCTGTCGTCGGGAATGCTGGCCATGGAATTCTTTAAAACCAAACTGGCCAATGGGAAAGCGGTGGCCTACCTTGGAACCAAAGAATCGGCGCATTACCTCGAAACAGCGGGGCAAAAAACGGTTCCAATCAGCGAGGTAAATCTGGAAGATTTGGACCACATAAAGTCTTTTGCTTTTCTCGATGATGAAGGTTTCGATTGGAACAAAGACATCGACAAAACCATCAACCTGCTCCGGCATAAAAACATGACGGTAATCGTAGCCAACACCGACATCAATTACCCGGTGAACAAAAACGATATTTCAGTGGCTATCGGCGGACTGGCCGATCTGGTGGAACAGATTCTTGGGAAAAAATTTATTCGCTTCGGAAAGCCGGATGCCCAAATGTTTTTGCTGGCCTACGAACGTGCTATGCAGGATATTCCGGACATTAAACGCAACGAAATTCTGATGGTGGGTGACACATTGTTTACCGACATTATCGGTGGCAACAAATTTGGACTCGATACTGTGCTGGTGCTTTCGGGAAATACATTGCCTGAAATGGCTAAAATTAAAATTGGAAGCTCGGGAATCATTCCTACCTACGTTTGCGAATCGGCAGTAATTGAGTAAAATAGTCCTTGGGGGCGAATGTTATTCATCTTGCTATATCATCAGCAAGATTATCTCCTCTTTCTACAAGATATAGATTGATTAAATGGTCATGGAATGACTCTGCTGAACTAAAGCCCGTCTTGAAAGCAAAAAAAGCTGCCCCGCAATTGGAACAGCTTTTAAAATATGCAATTATCTACTAAACGTTTATTTCTAAACCTTTGCTTTTTTGGTTGTTTTAATGATTACAGCCGCAATTTTGTAAGGATCGCCGTTTGATGCAGGACGACGGTCTTCCAAACGACCTTTCCAACCAGCTTCGATAGTACCTACAGGGATACGAATAGAAGCGCCGCGGTCAGAAACACCATAGCTGAAATCAGTGATGGCAGCAGTTTCGTGAAGACCAGTCAAACGTTGATCGTTATATGCACCGTAAACTGCAATGTGTTCCGGAATGTGTTTTCCGAATTCTTCACAAATAGCCGTAAATACTTTCTCGTCACCACAAGTTCTCATCAAACCATTAGAGAAGTTGGCGTGCATACCCGAACCGTTCCAGTCGAGGTCTTTACCCAGTGGTTTTGGATGCCATTCAACATCAACACCATATTTTTCAGCTGTACGCTCCAACAGGAAGCGAGCCATCCAAATTTGGTCACCGGCACTGTGTGCACCTTTGGCGAAAATCTGGAATTCCCACTGTCCGGCAGCAACCTCAGCGTTGATACCTTCAACATTCAAACCAGCTTCAAGACAAAGATCGAAATGTTCTTCAACAATCTGACGACCAAAAGCTTTTGAACCACCAACACCACAATAGTAAGGACCTTGCGGACCAGGGAAACCACCAGCCGGGAAACCTAATGGAAGACGGGTTTGCGGATCGTAAAGGAAATATTCCTGTTCAAAACCGAACCAGAAATCTTCATCCTCTTCTTCGATATGAGCACGACCGTTGGTTTCGTGTGGAGTACCGTCTGCATTCAAAACCTCAGTCATCACCAGGTAAGCATTCTTACGATCAGGATCAGGACAGATAAAAACAGGTTTCAAAAGCAAGTCAGAAGAACCACCAGATGCCTGATTTGTAGAAGATCCATCAAACGACCATTCAGGACAATCTTCCAGCTTACCGCTGAAGTTACTTTCAACACGTGTTTTTGCTCTTAGCTGCTGAGTTGGTACGGTACCGTCCAGCCAAATGTATTCCAATTTTGATTTCATGATGTAATAAATTATTTTAAATAATGGATATTCTATAACTGCTGACAACAAAAATATGCTTAAATGAAACCTACAAATACGTTTTTATAACAAATTGTAAAGAATTAATAAAAAATTTACATTAAAAGTAGATTTTTGTCAGTCACCCTAAGTCTTTTTGATACCTCTCGCTCAAAACTACTATTTGTTTTAAAAAACACCTCTTTCTTTTTGAGGATTTTAATAACTTTTTACACAAAATTTTTGCTGCACCCTACAAAAAAGGGAAGCGGCCATTTTTAACACTACAATTCACACCCGTATAATCCATAATTGAAGTTTATATCGAAAAAATATCATCTCCGATCGGAATTTACATGTAACAATATGCACAGTTTCAGTACTTATTGTTCATAATAAACCAAATAACTATCGTATTTAAATCAACCAAAATGAAGTTTGACAGACGAGATTTTATCAAAACAAGTGGTATGTTTGCAGCGGGGAGTATGGTACTTCCAACATTAATGCAATCGTGCCAGAACGTACAAATTTCAACAAACGTGAAAAGTTACTTAGAACATTTTGAGGTTTCAACCGAAATGCTGCAGAAAGTTATTGCAGCAGCAATGAGTAAAGGGGGTAATTATGCCGACCTTTATTTTGAACACAAAATCACCAACCAGGTTTCCCTGGAAGACGGAAAGGTGAACCGTGCATTTTCTAATGTTGACTTTGGAGTTGGAATTCGTGTACTAAAGGGCGACCAAACCGGTTTTGCCTATTCTGAGAACATCAGCATGGAGGATATGCTGAATGCAGCAAAAATGGCAGCTAACATTGCCGATCAACCACAGGAATTCGGTGCACAGTCGGTGAGCGAAAAAGTGCCGGCCGATTTTTACAGGATCTCGCAAAAATGGACTGATGTAGGCATCAAAGACAAGGTGCCCTTTGTGCAGAAAATTAACGACAAGGTTTTTAGTCTCGATGAAAAAGTAATTAAAGTGAATGCCTTTCTTGGCGACTCCACTTCCTATGTTCTTTTCTACAATTCAGAAGGAAGACTGACGTACGATTATCGGCCAATGATGCGAATCGGAGCTGTTTGTGTCATGCAAAAAGACGGACAAATTGAGAATGCCTATTCGGCACGTTCGTTCCGTTCCGGTTTTGAGGTCATGACCGACGAACTGGTTGATGAAATCGCCAACGAGGCCATCGAAAAAACCAATATCCTTTTTGAAGCCGGCAAACCAAAAGCCGGAGAAATGCAGGTGGTACTCGGCGCCGGTGGCTCGGGTATTTTGCTTCACGAAGCCATTGGGCACACTTTTGAAGCCGACTTCAACCGCAAGGGAACTTCAATTTTTAGTGATAAACTTGGCAAAAAGGTAGCCGAGAATTTCATCAACATTATCGATGACGGAACGCTGCCACATGATCGTGGCGCTATCAACATCGACGATGAAGGAAACGACGTTCAGAAAACCTACCTGGTAAAAGACGGGATTCTGAACAGCTACATCCACGACCGGATCAGTGCCGAATATTATGGTGTTGAGCCAACCGGTAACGGACGTCGTGAATCGTTCCGGAATATTCCGTTGCCACGTATGCGTTCTACCTACATGGAGAATGGCCCTCACACCAAAGACGACATTATTTCGCAAGTGAAATACGGTGTGTTTGTCGACAATTTCAGCAACGGTGAAGTTAAAATCGGAGCCGGCGATTTCACATTCTTTGTAAAATCGGGCTACATTATCGAAAACGGTAAACTTACCCAACCGATCAAAGACATCAACATCGTGGGTAACGGACCACAGGCCCTTGCCGATATTACCATGGCAGCCAACGACTATAAAAACGACAGTGGCACCTGGACATGCGGAAAAGACGGGCAGTCGGTTCCGGTAACGCTGGGATTGCCTACGGTACTGGTGAAAAAACTTACTGTTGGAGGAACAAATTCATAAGATTAAGTTTCCTAATTGATAATTAGGCCAATCATCCCCCTATTCCCCCTTCGAAGGGGGAAGCGCGACGAAGGAGTGCAGGGGATGAAAGAAACGAAAATTAAAGTTGATGTTTGAATCTAAAACTTGAGAAATGACAAAAGAAGAAAAATATACATTGGCTAAATGGGCCATGAACCATGCACTTGAAAATGGTGCACAGCAAGTTAGCGTTAGCATTGCCAACAGTAAAAGCAGCAGTGTTGAAGTGCGCGAACAAAAAATTGATAAACTGGAACAAGCTATCCAAAGCAACCTTTCCATCCGGCTTTTTGTGGACGGGAAATACTCGGCACATTCAACCAGCAGGTTGAAGAAAGAAGATATTGCCCATTTTATTGAAGAGGCTATTGAAGGTACACGTTTCCTGGCAGAAGATGAATTCAGAACATTACCCGATCCGGAGCTGTATTACAAAGGCGGTGGCCCGGAACTGAATTCTCTGGATACAAATTTCGATGCAGTTGAGCCACAACAAAAGATCGATCTGGCTATGAATGCCGAGCAGGAAGCGCTGGGTAAGGACGAACGGATCATTTCGGTATCATCGAGCTATTACGACAGCATGAACGAGCGCGTAATGGTTACCAGCAATGGTTTTGAAGGCGACACTGCCAATTCGGTTTTTGGCATTTTTACCGAAGTATCGGTAAAAGGAGGCGAAGCACGACCTGAAGCCGGCTGGAGCGAAAGTTCAATTACCTATTCCGACCTTCAAAAAACGGGAACGGGAAAAATTGCTCTGGAAAAGGCATTAAAGAAAATCGGACAGCAAAAGATCGGATCAGGAACTATGCCAATGATAGTTGAAAACCGCCAGGTAGGCCGAATTTTCGGTCCGTTGATCAATGCCTTGAACGCTTCTCAAATTCAGCAAAAAAACTCGTTCCTGATTGATAAACTGGGAGAGCAAGTAGTTTCCGAGAAACTTACCCTAACAGATGATCCGTTTATTGTTGGCGGCCGTGGTTCGCGTTTGTTCGACGGAGAAGGACTTGCCACTAAAAAACGTGTTGTTTTCGATAAAGGTATTTTAAAAAATTACTACATCGATACGTATTACGGGAAAAAAATGGAAATGGCCCCAACCAGTGGCGGCACAACCAACCTGATTTTTGAAACAGGTGATAAGGACCTTGAAGCACTGATCGCATCGGTAAAAAAAGGCATTCTTGTTACCGGATTCAACGGTGGAAACTGCAACGGCTCAACCGGTGATTTCTCATACGGAATCGATGGATTTCTGATCGAAAATGGAAAAATCGTTCAACCCGTATCTGAAATGAACATTACCGGAAACATGCTAACACTCTGGTCGAACATTGGAGAAATTGGAAAAGATGTGAACGAAACCTCATCGTGGAGAACACCATCGATCTTGTTCGACAATGTTGATTTCAGTGGATTGTAAAAAATAATATAACGAGATAAAAAAAACGATCCGGTTGTCCGGATCGTTTTTTTTATGTTTAAAGTTCCAGAAGTATCGGATCTCCTAGCCCAACATTTTTCAGGGCCGACAATTGTGTTTCAGCATCGCCAACCACTATATAGTACATATGGTCGGGCTGAATGTATTTCTGAGCCAGCTCTTTATGTTTTTCGCTGGTTAAAGCCTTTACAAAATCCTCTTCCTTTTTAACATAGTCGAAAGGCAGATCATAAGCACTAATATCGGTTAACATACCATGCAGCGCATACAAAGTTTCAAAACCACGGGCATTTGATTTTATAAGTGCGTCTTTTGTAAACATTAATCCTTCATCATCGATTCCCTGGATGTATTTTTCCATTTCTTCTTTGAAGATCTGAACTGATTCCTCGGTTGCACTGGAACGAACACTTGAACTTGCAGTAAACGTACCGTATTGTTTTCCACCTGAAAAACCGGTTCTGGCTCCGTAGGTATAACCTTTTTCTTCGCGAAGGATCAGGTTAACAATTCCGTTGAACGAGCCACCCAGTTTATAGTTCATCACATAAGCCGGATAATAATCTTCATTCGATTCAGGTAATCCAACTCCGCCAATATTTATAACCGACTGTTTGGCGCCGGGTACATCAACAAAGTAAATTTTTGATGTTGCAGGTGGTTCGTGCATCGCAATCTCAGGAATTTCAACATCTTTTGCTTCCCAGTTTTCAGCTAAAGACTGAACAGCCGACATTACCCGGTCTTGCTTAATTTTACCAACAACGTGCATATTGGCCACCGATGGCGAAAAGCTCTTTTCGTAAAAATCCTTCAGGTCGTCCATGGTAATCGATTCGATCGATTCTATGGTCCCTCCGCTTGGTACCGCCAGAATACAATCATCGCCGTAAACCAGTTTATTAAACGCAACGCTCGCAAGATAGCCGGGACTGGCCTGGTTTCTTTTTATCGAGTTGATCATTCGTGCTTTTATAAGGTCAAATTGTTCTTCATCCCAACGCGGCTCCAACAGAATTTCCTGTACCAACGCCATGGTACTTTCAAAATTTCGTGACAAACAGTTCACACTAACCATCATGCTTTCTGATCCCGATCCTACCGAGATTCTTGCTCCTAACATATCGATAGCCTCTTCCAGTTCTTCCGGCGTTTTATTGGCTGTACCTTCGGTTAACATACTTGCCAGAAAACTTGCAACTCCCGCCTTATCTTTCGATTCCAGAATGTGGCCACCGTCCATAACAATGGAATACTGAATAAGAGGAACTTCAGTGTACTCAATGCCTAAAACATTCATTCCGTTTGCGGCTTCGGCAGTCCAAACTTCAGGTAATGAAAGGTCAGGATCGGGTCCCTTAGCCGGCTCTACCGAACGATCAAAAGAAGTCGGTGTTTTTTCAATCACTTCTTCGTCTACAATCGTCGACTGGTCAACCTCTGTTGCTTCTGCAATGTTTTCTTCCACTACGCTCGCTTTTACTGAGTTCTCAGCAATCAGGTCAACCTGGCCTTTAGGAACAAAACTGGTAGCTACATACGGTTTGTCTTTGATGTATTTTTCATAAACCTGCATAATATCCTCGATGGTAACCGCCTGAATGTTGGCGATATCCTGCTCAATAAAATCAGGTGATCCGGCGTATTCGTTATAACGGGCCAGCTGGAATGATTTGCCTAAAACAGAACTGATTCCATTGTAGAAACCGGTTTCTATTCCGGCTTTGTGTTTTTCGAGGTCTTTCTCGGTAATGCCTTCTTCTTCGAATAATTTAAAAGCCTCAAAAACCGCGTCTTCCACTTCTGCAAGACTGGTTCCGGCATTCGCACCAATCGAAATTGTAAACTGTCCGCCAAGTTCCTGCGAACGGTTTCTGACGCTTGCACGCGGAGCCAGTTTTTTATCTTTAACAATTACGCGATAGAACGGAGCGGTTTTACCACTGCCAAGCACCTGCCCCAGGAAATCGAGTGCATACGACTCTTTACTGTATTGTTCAGGAACCGGCCAAACCATAGTCAATTGTGGTGTACGCGCGAAATTATCTTCGTGGTACAGTTTCTTGGTTTCGGTTAAAGTTACTTCGATTGGTTCCGGATCAGCAACCGCTTCTCCCGAAGGAATCTCGCCAAAATACTTTTCTACCAACGGCTTTACATCTTCCAACTCAAAATCACCGGCTATTACCAGTGTTGAATTATTCGGCACATAAAATTTATCGTGAAACTCAATAACATCGTCTACTGTTGCATTAAACAGGTCTTCCATCTCGCCAATTACAGTCCAGTTGTAAGGATGGCCTTCGGGGTATAGATTTTTAGCAATTACCCAGCTGTTATGCCCGTAAGGACGGTTGTCGTACGACTGGCGTTTTTCGTTCTGAACCACGTTCTGTTGATTTGCAAAAGCCGATTTGGTAACAGTATTGGTCAGATAGCCCATCCTGTCGGACTCGAGCCACAACACCATTTCCAAAGCATTTTTCGGAACAACTTCGTAATACACAGTTCCATCATTACTGGTTCCGCCATTAAGTGTACCACCGGCACCCTGTATTTTGCGGAAGAATTCGTCCTGCCCAACATTTTCCGACTGTTGAAACATCATGTGTTCGAACAGGTGTGCAAAACCTGTGCGTCCGGGAACTTCGCGATTAGAGCCAACATGGTATTGAATGGCAACCGCTACAATTGGATCAGATTTGTCCTGATGCAAAATTACATCCAGACCATTACCCAATTCATATTGTACATAAGGAACAGAAAGCTTTTCAGCGTTCTTATCGGCTTTTGAACATGAGCTCAATACCAATATTGCTAAACAAACAAAAAGAAGATTAGTTAATTTCATGACAAAAAGGTATAGATTATTGTTTTTCACGAAATTAACACAAAACAAATATAAACAAAACAATATTATGTCAACTTATTCGAATTACCCTGATAATATACTTTTTACTTTTGAATTACTTTAGAAGTGAACATTGTCTGTATGGTAAACATGGAACAACAGGGAAATTAGCAGATCATAAACGAAGAAACCGTCCTCTATTCGAAGACGGCTTCTTTAGTTTTATTCTTTCACGATTTTAAACGTACGATTTTGATTTGATGACTTCAACTGCAGCACATAAACTCCGGAAGGTAATTCTTCGCCAAATGTTTGCGTACGGTTACGAACCAACTCTCTTGATATCATCTGTCCGTTGACATTCAAGATTACTAGTTCTACTTCTGATTTTAATTCTAAAGGCAAAGTCAAATTGAATGCTCCATTTGTTGGATTCGGCCAAACTTGTGCCCGCGAAATATCGGTTTGTTCTTCCGCTATATGAGCCGATTTATTCATGGATTCCCCCATATCATGCTCAACTCTGACAATGACTTCCTGGACAGTATAATTTTTGTTTGCATCATAAGTCCCCAAAATGATATGATATTCACGTCCCGTTCCGTTACCTGATCTTTCTGCCCGAACCAGAACGTGGTGATCATCCAGAATTTCCCAGTCAGGAGAAGTATTTCCCTGCCCTTTCAAATTATTCTCATTGCACCAAATATTCATCCACTTGAATACTTCTGCTCCACATACATCATTAATTTCATAATTCAATGTTACCGGAATCATTTCGTGGTTTGGTGGCCACGGCATTTCATAATCCGCTGTGAAATCAATGATTTCAGGAGGTACGGTATCTGCAACTACCACATTGAAATGGCATTCCATGTATTTCCCCTCATCATTGTAGGCAATAAATGCCTGATGAGTCTGTCCGGGAGGGAATAGTGATCCACTTGGCAATCCTTCAACTTGATCAATCGTAAAATTCGATCCGCAAATTTCATTTACGTTTAAATCAGGAAATTCAACAATAGCTCCACATTGATCGGCGACAGCAAAAACAAAGGTATCCTGGGGACAAATCATGCAAGGCGTACCATCGAAATGGTATTCTTTCGTTTGTAAATTAAAATTCACAGCATAAACGCCGGCAGGAACAAAAAAATTCATTTGGCTTCGAACCGCCAGCCCTTCCGGGAATCCTCCCGAAGGATTGCCCCAAAAGGTTCCAAAATTGAAAGCCCAATCATGATTCGCCCTGATTTTGGTTTCTCCCTGATTAAAGTAGTGTTCTGGCAAATTGTAGTGAATTCCATCATTTGTTTCCATTGGGATGTCGTTTTCCCAACCTTCAAGCGCACTACCAACCATTCCCAAAAAAGGATAATCGAACTGATAATCCAGTGTATTAGCATTGAAATGAACAGAATAAAAAGCTTCCACCACAGGAATACCTGCACCTCCGGGAACTGCTCGCCCAGAAGGGAAATCAGGTCCTCCCCAGTAATTATCCCAATCATCAAGTTGTCTGAATTTCACTTCACCATTGCCAAAGTAGCGTATCGGGATAAAATAATTCTCTCCATCCGGACTTATCATTGGATGATTATCGTCCCAGTTAAAAAATGGGGGTACTGCTGTGCCGGTAATACCAATATCGCGAGCACAATTACTTATGCATGTGAAATGATACTCACCGGATGAACGAACGAACATAATATCATAGTTTCCTGATTTTGGTATTGGAATATTCTGTCCATCCTGAACTCCAAATCCATCGGGAAATGCCGGTGGCGATCCCCATTCCGGTCCCCAGTTTAAGACCCAGTCACCATCTTGTCGAAATTTTAGTTCGCCCATTTTGAGCGGAAATTCAGTAAGTGTATACACCTCTCCATCCGTAGTTTCCATAAATGCATCGGTCCCCATCCAGCCATTTACGGCATCACCTATTATTCCTATGAGCGGAAATTCTTCAGGTTTATCACCAGGGATGTTAAGAGCATTGTTACTCATGTTTTTTGTGATGGCGGTGATGGGTTCAATAGGACTGACATTTATCGCCTGTAACGAAAAGCTGACAAAAATTAAGAGTCCTAAAGTCAGTTGAATTTTGGTAAAAGTTTTCATAGGCATGAATTTTAAAAGTTAGTTGATAAAACCGGTAGTATCACAAGATGATATGAAGTAGCTGGATAGCTAAAAGATTTTATCTTACGCCTATCATATGTTAGAATCAATACTGATTACCAATAATATAAGTTACGAAAATTAAGCTTTTTATGCAAAAGGCCGAAGCCTTCAGAAAACCAGTAAATCGATTCAAAGATGACTCTTGTAATTGCATAAAAATAAAGGAGGCCTTTGTCGACCTCCTTTTGTGATTGATTTTTTGATTAACATTTATGCATTCAAATTCGGGCTACATATTTTTTAAGTGTACAACATACCATCCGTCAGTTGTCATTTCGTGAGCAAAAGAAGATTTCATGTGTTTCGCGATTACGGCTATTATTCCTTCGGAACAATCAAGGAAATCCTGGTACGGAACATCGAACATTGGTCCATTCTTAAAAGCCAGATCCACATTTTTTAATTTGAAGGTGATGCCGCTGTCATCCTGCTCAACGATTTGCATTTCGTTCTCCGGGTGTAATCCGGCCAGGATAAACATCATTCGGTTGACCAGCATGGCGAAACCATCTTCGGGATTCCAGAATGCGGCGAATTTTTGACCAATAAACTTTCCATAATCTTTTGCACTCAATCCCTGCGATTTTGCAAAACTTATCCCGGTAGCTGCATAGGCAACCATATGGCTGTAAAGAACTTCGGTCTTTTGTTCCTGCGTTAACTGGGGCACCTCAAATTGCTCCTGTGAATATAATGCACCAAATAAGAAAAATAGAAATACAGAAATAGTTAATGATTTCATAGTTAATGATTTTTAGTAAAGTATACATCTAAATACGTACACTAAAAAAGTTTGCTTATTCAGATTTATAGTGACCGTAGCCCGGCCCCCAAGGACTAACATATTCAGCATAAAAGACAGGAGGAACGTTGCCGGTATTTACTACCTGCACAACGATTAATTCCGGCCAGTATGCCGACTCGAAACCAATCTCTTCCCCATCAGCGTTATACCAGGTACCTAAATCATCATACATATCTATAACACCATCTCCATTGGTGTCTTGTTTATCAAGGAGATCACCGGTTTTGGCCGCCACCAGCTTTCGGAAGTGCGACCAACGCTCATTACCATCTTTCCCTGAATATTTAAAGCTTATCCAGGCATCGGAATTCAGCCATGTTGCCGGATATACACCATCTTTACTGATCAGGCCCTCGTTCCAGTGCGCATTCAACTTCACATCCAAAAGTTCCATCGGCATTAGAAAATGAAAATAACCATATACCGCCTGCAACATTTGCCAAAATTCGATGCCTTCGCCATTGTAGACATGTTGCTGATAATGAGCCCATCCTTCAAAATAATGGTCGCCTAATATCATATTAATCAAATAGCCGTTAAATTGCTGTGCCTGCCAATTAAACCCCCATTCATCGAATCCTTTCAGCTTATCCTTATGTGCACTTTTTTCCTGAAGGTCGTTTGCCGGTTCTTCAATCCAACTATTTTCGCAAGCTGTAAACACCAGAGTCACAGCAACAATCGATAGAATATAAATTATTTTTTTCATGATAAATTAGTTTTAGTTGCATACTGTTTTTCCTACTGTAATATCTCCGGTGCGCATGTCCATTGTTATATTTCCATGATAATGCGTTCCCATATTTCCAATAAGGTTAAATTTCCATGACACCACATACATATCTGGCGTATAGAGAACCTTATCAATTTCTCTAACTTGAAATACCTCGCCGGTCACACTGCTAGTTACTTCACCTTTCAGCTGGTCCATCTCCTTATAATAAACATACGGTTTAATGCGTGTTACATAATGAATCCGGAGGGTACCTCCTTCCAAAAAATCAACCATTTCACCATCGCAAAATACTGGCGACCAATAGGTTCCACTAAACCAACCCTGGCTTGCTTTTCGATTGTTGTCCTGAGCAAAAGAATTTGTCCACATCAATCCTGCGAAAAGACATAGTACTACAATAAGTTTCGTTTTCATAATAATGAGATTTAAAGTTTATACTACAAAGTTCGGAGAAGGGATCGTTTACAACTTATCAGCCACGGCGCATAAACTTTAAAATTTGAAGCACAACTTTAAATTTTGAAGCATTCAGGTAAAAACAAAGGAATTGATTTATCAGATGGGTAGTTTAACACCCACTTCTTCTGCTATTTTTTGAAATTCTTCTTGTTGGTGCAGTGCATAAAAATCGGGGTAAGTTATCATTACGGGCAGGTCCTCGTTTTTATACTGCCGGGCAATCTCCAAAAATTGAAGTGCGCCTTGCTTATCATCCACCAGCATCTGAACTGATGAAATAATAACCGGATTACTGCAAAAACGCGGTTCGTTCTGTTTGGCATGATCCAGGAAAAAATTTAAACAATATTGGTAAGGATGTTCATCGTAACAGTCATAAAGTGCTTTATGTCCCCTGATTGTTTGCAGGTATTGCCAGGCTTCAACAGCTTTCTCAATATCTCCCATTTTGAAATAAACAAAACCTATATTATTGTACGCAAAACCATAATTTGGATTCAGATCAATCACTTCCTGATATTTTTCGATAGATCGATTAAAATCACCGGCAATGTAATAACGTTCAGCCACCAAACAACCTATCTGTGGATTAAGCGGATCGAGGACTTCGGCTTTCAATGCTTCAGCTACGGCTTTATTGTACTCGCCTTTTACTACAAAATAATTTGAAAGCGTTAGGTGTGCGTTTGCATTGCTTGGTTCAAGCTGCAATGCCTCATTTGCCATTTGCTTCATGGTTTCCCAATCCCAGTCCAATTTGCCAGCCAGGTTACCTTTGGTAACATAAGCTTCTGCAAGAAACTGGTCAAGTTCCAATGCTTTATCTATGGCTATACGGGCATTTTCACGATACTGCATTTTCTCCTCGTTGTCGCCAATAAGTGTATTTATCGCAATATACGTTTCAGCCAGAGTTACATAAGCCTGAGCAAATTCCGGATCAATTTTTAGCGCTTCTTTCAAATAATCTACAGCTGTTAACAACGCTTCCTTTTTGATATTTTGAGTGTTCCACAAATGACGTCCCCGCAGGTAAAGGTCATAAGCCTTCGGATCAACCTTATATGTCTTTTGCCTTGTCGCATCAGGTTCTACCACATCCGAAATTTCACTGGCGATTTCGTTAGAAACATTACGAATCAACCCCAAAATATCAGAATGATTTCTGTCGTAACTATTCTGCCAGATGTGTCTTTCTTCGGGGTAGGGTTTTATAAGTTGCACCACCACTCGAAGCGTGTTGTTCCCCGATAATACTGAACCCTCGAGTAAAAGATCGACGCCAAGTTCTTCTGCAATTTCAGAGTAGAGTTTCTTTTCGTTCTTGTATTTCATAGCCGAACCACGCGAGATCACACGGATCGACTCGTTGCGTGCCAATTCCAGAGTTATGGCCTCAGTTATTCCATCGGTCAGGTAGTCTTTATCGTGCGACTCTGAAAAATCGAGCAAAGGCAGTACGGCAATTGAAGTAAGATTGGCAGGTGTTTCTTTCTTATGCCCAATTGTAGAATAGATTGCGGTGATTATGATTATTAAGAAAAAAAATATGATGAACAAAGGTTTCTTCTTACTAGTACTTTTTGTCTGAATTGAAGTACCATGACTATTTTCCGAGTCCTTTTTGTACTCGCCCGGAGTTACACCATATCGATCGAGGAAACACTTATTGAAATAAGAAGGGCTGCTAAAACCAACACGATAGGCTATTTCGGAAGCGGTTAAATCCTCGTCACCCAGCAACTTTGTGGACTCTTCCAACCTGATATCCCGAATCAAACGGTTAATCGATTTGCCGGTTGCTGCCTTAATCTTGCGCAAAGCCTGCGATCGACTCAATCCCAATTCGGCCGCCAATTCAGAAACTCCAAAGTTTTCCTCCTGTATTCTGTGTTGGATGATTAGCCTGACTTTATTTTCAAAATTTTCAGACATAAGTTCAGAATGTGGTTAGCAATCAGGTTTTCAGCTACTTAAATATAGCAATTTTAGCTGACAAACGATCAATAGTGAAAGAATGGGAAAAAGGACTTTGGATTGCCGGTTTTAGTTTGTCGGGTTCCACGACGAAACCGGTGGCTTTTATCCAGTCACCAGACCGAACTTTAAAACCCCTTGAAGTTGGCTCATAAAACGAGCTTTCAAACAGTATCTTCTAACCGTTTGTATTGCTTTACATTCACAATGTCTCTTATTTGCAAATCTCGTATCTAATTGGAGCTTAATAGAATTTTCAGAAATATTTTCAGCATGAAGCGTCACAACTTTTTTTGCCACTTGCATAAATATTAGATTGATAGCTTTGCTTAAGAACTGCATTTTGTGTAAAACTGAAGGTATCAGTCACAGGGTGATAACGTCCGGAAACAGGAAACACAGTGGAATTTGCGTGGTGTAGTTGTTGTAATTCAGTCGTGATAATTAATGCATAATCACCAGCTATTCAAAATAGGCAACAAGAAACTCAGCTCAACAACACGCCATTTTATCTTGCCGTAATCTGAAAAATTACTACGCTTTTATTACCTTGAGCAACGCGAACTTCAACTAAATTTCATGCAACGAAAACTTCATAACCTTACAAAGTGCCCGTTACTTATATCGAAGTACCTGTTTTTTGTTTTTCTAATTTCATTTCTGGTTGTTTCATGTTCTGATGAAAATGCTAAAATCGATCGCTTTGCACTAGTCAACAGGCATAATGTTCGGGTAAATGCTTTTGATTCCCTTTCATCGTTGACAGTTGGAAACGGTGCTTTTGCATTTACCGTTGATGCGACGGGCTTACAAACATTTCAGGAGATTTACGAAAACGGGATTTGTCTTGGCACCATGTCAGAATGGGGTTGGCACAGTTTTCCCAATACTGAGGGTTATTTGCGCGAAGAAGCTTTCAATTATTACAAAGTAGAAGGCAGAGAAATACCGTATGCTGTTCAGCCAAAGGAAGAAGGGAGAAAAAAAGCTGCGTCCGATTATTTCCGGGTTAATCCTCATCGGCTGCAACTGGCCGGAATAGGGTTTGAATTCCGTGACGGAGTGAAACCGGAACAAATCTCTGCAATTTCGCAGGAACTCAACCTTTGGGAAGGAACCATCAGAAGTGAATTTCAAGTGAAGAATGATATTTACCGGGTAGAAACCTGTTGTCATCCATCACGCGACTTAATCGGAGTTAGCTTTAAAACAGAAAATAAAGGTGAACAAGTGGATGGAATAAAGATCCGTTTCCCCTATCCCACCGGTGGTCATGTTGATGGAGCAGCCGACTGGCAAAATATTAATGACCATTTTTCGGCAATTGTGGAGCAAAAAGCTCAATCAGCCGTTTTTCGTCACACCATTGATTCTACTACATACTTCGTTAAAATAAACTGGACGGGGAATGCGGAATTAGTGCAAAAGCAGCCTCATTATTTTGTCATAAAACCGGAGAACCTGCGTGATTTTTCCTTTTCCTTTGAATTCAATTCGGATAACAATTTCGCTATATCCGAAGATTTTGCAAATATACTGGTTGAATCCCAAGCGTCGTGGAAAAATTACTGGGAAAGTGGCGGTATTGTTGACTTTTCGGAAACAACTGATCCACGGGCAGCTGAACTGGAACGCCGGGTAATTCTTTCGCAATATTTAATTCGGGCACAGGAAGCAGGCCACTACCCTCCGCAGGAAACCGGATTGACGTTTAACAGCTGGTACGGCAAATTTCATCTGGAAATGCACTGGTGGCATGCGGCGCACTGGACATACTGGAATCGCCCGGAGTTCCTTAAAAGAAGTCTGGATTATTATTTTGAGATCCTGAACAAAGCGAAACATAAGGCAGCGTTGCAGGGCTACGAAGGCGCCCGCTGGCCAAAAATGACCGACAACGCCGGTAACGACAGCCCGTCGAGTGTTGGTGAATTTTTGATCTGGCAGCAGCCACACATTATCTATTTTGCCGAGCAGTTGTATCAAAGTCATCCCGAAGAAGCAACGCTTGAAAAATACCTGCCTTTGATTCAGGCCACTGCCGATTTTATGGCCGACTTTGCCCGATGGGATGAAGAGAATAAACGTTTCATTCTCGGACCGCCGCTTATTCCTGCTCAGGAAAGTCTGGAAAAAGAAAAAACTTTCAATCCACCTTTTGAACTTGCCTACTGGCATTGGGGACTGACAACTGCACAAAGCTGGTTAAATCGGCTAAACCTGCCGTCAAATCAGGAGTGGCAGAATGTGATCGATAATTTATCATTGCTTCCGCAAAAAGATGGGTTGTACCTGGCAGCAGAAAGTGCGCCTGATTCATATGAAAACGAAGATTATTATTCTGATCATCCAATGGTTCTTGGGACATTTGGAATTTTACCACAAACGCTTCCGCTTGACACCGGGATTATGTCGGAAACCTTTGATTACATTGAGCGCCACTGGAACTGGGACCGCACCTGGGGATGGGATTACCCAATGGCAGCCATGTGTGCCACGCGGCTCGGAAAACCTGAACAGGCCATCGATCTGCTTTTAAAAGATGTGCTAAAAAATACCTACTTACCGAATGGACACAACTACCAGGGAGAACGCCTGAGAATTTATCTGCCCGGCAACGGAGGACTTTTAACCGCAGTGGCTATGATGTGTGCCGGCTTTGAAGGCAACACCACAAAAAATCCCGGTTTCCCTGAAGATTGGAAGGTAAAATGGGAAAACATTGACCCGGTTTTCTAACTGAATTTTTTACTTTCAGGCAACTGACCCAACACCAATTGATTCATAAGTTCCACTGATTTACGAACGCCATTCGTACTTCTCACCTGTGTCTGAATTTGCCTGGCCCTGTTTCGGTATTTTTCTTTCGATATTTCGTTAACAGCCTTTAGTATCCGTTTGCTGTTTACAGAATAAATAGGAATTCGAATGGCCATTCCTTCGCGTGCTATCCCATCAATATTCGCTTGTTGCTCGGCCTGAAAACCAATGCCAACCACCGGAGTGCCTGCCCAAACTGCATTCTGGATGGTCCCCTGACCACCATGCAGAACAGCAATATCAGCCAAAGCGTTCACCTTCGTAGCCGGTAGAAATCGGGTAGCATAAAAATTTTCGGAAAAAGGTTTAAGTTCTTCCGGATCGAGTATTGTTGTGGTGGCACAAACTATATTTAAATTACTGTTTTGCCGGAGAGCTGCTATTATCTCACGCAATGTTTCCGGATACCCCGAACTACCTAACGAACAATATACTTTTAATCCCGGGCGCGAAAAAACCTTTCGGATCTGGTCATCCAGCGGAAATTCAATTCCTGAAAAAATAGGGCCTGTGTAATAATAGCCACTATTCAGGTCCTTTTCAGCCAGTCCGCTTAAAACCGGAAGATCGGGCAAGAGCGTAATGTCACCACGCACCAGATCGGTAATATTATAGATCGGTTTCAAACCAAAATGTTTACGGGCTTCATTAAAGGTTGTCAGCGAAGCGCCTGCCGAATTGCCAAGCAAAACTTTCTTCATAATCTTTCGCTTGATCATTCCGGGAAGAACGTGCCGCATGAAGAAATTCCGCTCCATGGTATTGGGCATGTTATACATTTCGTTATGAATGAAGGCCGGACAATTAACCGTTGGCACCTGAGTTACCATGGGCAGTTTGGCATAAGGAACCGAAATCATGCAACTGAGATTTAAACCTGCATACACCCCATTGGGCTGATATTCATCAAACGCTTTTAAGTCGGCTTCAGCCATCTTTATCCATTGTTCCCGGGTAACCGGAAGAGGCGTTCCGACCGCAGCCTTATAACGGTTGATGTCCATTATTACCTTGTGTTGCTCCCAGGTCAGTTCAGGTTGCAGGTCCTCCGCTTCGATACCCGCTTCGGCAATATGTTTATTGTGTATTCCTCCGTGATTAAAAAACTTTACCTGAGCTCCGCTTTGCTTCATACCAATAGCTGTTTCGAGTGCCCGTGTAAAATCTCCCAGATTGTGCCCGTATGAAAAAAAGGCCCATTTAAGATCGCGTACCTGCATAAATTTGGTCGTTTCGTTTAGTGGATACTGTAGAAAATAACCATCGACATCAAATTAAGTTTTCATTTCCTAGTCTAAAATGTTAAGTTGATTACTATCGATCTGGATATATGGCGCATACAATATTCTTATCAATGAAATTAATTGTGTTCTAAATTCTTGTTGCGAATTTTCAACAAAAACCTGCTTTTCAGCACATTAATGAGAAGGTCCGTTAAACCAACAATGAATTAATCAGTCAAAGAGCACAATTAAACTTAAACTATAATACAATGATTATGAAAAAATTTCTTCTTTCGGTGTTGGCGGTAATTCTCACCACATCCCTTTTTGCTCAAGTAGATTTATCTGGTAACTGGAAATTAAACACCTCGAAAAGTAAGCTGGGTGAACAATTCAGTATGGCACCAAAAACAATTGTTGTTAGCCAGAAAAGTAATGATATGAGCGTTGAAAAACATTCAGAATTCCAGGGGAATGAATTTACTTCTACCGATAAATACACGCTGGATGGGAAAGAATGTGTAAATAAAGGATTTATGGACACCGAGAAAAAATCGACAGCGGTTTGGTCGGGCGATAAAAAGTCGCTAACAGTTACTTCAAAAATTCCGATGCAGGGCGAAACCATGACAATTACAGAAATATATTCCATGGAAAACGGTTCGATGGTTATTAAGTCGAAAGCCTCTTCTTCATACGGCGACATGGAAGAAACACAAGTTTATGATAAAAAATAAGGTACACTTATAAAGTACCTGCAAAGTCCGATTGATGAAGAAATCAACCGGACTTTCTTTTTTTACAAGTATTTACACTGAAATTCTCTATTCGCATCCCGGCGATTTAAACTCCAACACTTTACAACAATCCGGATGATCATTGATACAAACTTTAATGAAATCGTACTCTTTCCCACTTTTCCTGAATTCCGAAATAGTTAGTGGCAGATCCGTTAATTTGTAGTACCCCAAACGCTTATCATTCCGGAGAAATACCTCAAAATAATCATTGTTTGGATTGATGTAATCAAAATTAATTGTAAGCTGATAAGTGCTGTCGTTTACGCAATCACCAACTGAAACTGTCAGTTCAGTAAGCTCACAGTTTTGGTTGGCACACTCAGGGGCTTTGAATTCAACTACACTGCAGCAATCAGGATGGTCGTTCACACATACTTTGATAAAATCGTATTCATTACCACTGGTTTCAAAATTCTCAAGGCTTATTGGCAAGTCCGAAAATTTATAAGTACCAATCCTTTGATTTTCCCGACCATAAACTTCGAAGTAGTCATTGCCGGGATTTGCGTATTCAAAGTTCAGGAAAAGATTGTAAGTGTTATCTCCGGTACAATTCCCTATGTCAATGTTTAATTCGCCTATTTCACATTTTTCTGACAAACAATCCGGAGCTTTAAATTCTATAGCCTTACAACAGTCGGGATGGTCGTTCACACATACTTTGATAAAATCGTATTCATTCCCACTGGTTTCAAAATTCTCAAGGCTTATTGGCAAGTCCGAAAATTTATAAGTACCAATCCTTTGATTCTCCCGACCATAAACTTCGAAGTAGTCATTGCCGGGATTTGCGTACTCAAAGTTCAGGAAAATGTTGTAAGTGTTATCTCCGGTACAATTTCCAATGTCAATGTTTAATGCGCCTATTTCACATTTTTCAGACAAACAATCCGGAGCTTTAAATTCAATAGCCTTACAACAGTCGGGATGGTCGTTCACACATACCTTGATAAAATCGTATTCATTCCCACTGGTTTCAAAATTCTCAAGGCTTATTGGCAAGTTCGAAAATTTATAAGTACCAATCCTTTGATTATCCCGACCATAAACTTCGAAGTAGTCATTTCCGGGATTTGCGTACTCAAAATTGAGCTTCAAATTGTAGGTGTTATTTCCGTCACATTCTCCGGGTTCAACTTCTAAGTCTGTTATACTGCATTTTTTATCCGAACAATCAGGAGTTTCAAACTCAATTTCTTCACAACAGTCAAGACGATCATTGATGCAAACTTTCAGATAATCAAAATCTTTTCCCGACAACTTAAAATCTTCAATGGTGACCGGAAGATCAGCCAGACTGTAATAACCAAGGTGTTGATTTTCACGAACGAAAACATCGAAAAAGTCATTTGCTGCATGTTGATAATCGAAATCAATTGTGAGTTGATAAGTTGAGTCAGTGAGGCATTCTTTGGTTATTACCTTCAAATTACTGATTTCGCAAGGGTCACCCGGGTCACTACACGAAGCAAATCCGCTTAGCAATAACAAAACCCAAAACAATCGCTGGAAAGCTTTCATAATAAACAATTTGCGTCCGAACACAACAAGTTAGTTTATTCAATTGAAAATTCAAAATGTATAGATTCTGTTGAGTTGTGAGCTAAGAAACCCAGGAAAAATGCGCTCATTGGAATTAGAATCATCGCCGTTAGACAAGCCGTTTGGGGCAATTAATCAACCAATAGGAAACAATAATTGTTGCAATGATTAAAAACATCAAACTAAAACGGTACTTACAATGAACAACAATGGAAAAGGAACGATCATGCAGATTGTCAGGCTCAAAACAAAACTAAGTGAAGAAGAAATGCTAAAAATAGCCCACGAAAGAGAACCTCAATTCATGGCGATTCCTGGTCTGGTTCAGAAGTATTACGTCAAAATGGGTAATCCGGGCGAGTTCGGCGGAATATATATTTGGGATTCGCGTGAATCGCTTACAGAATTTCGCCAGTCGGAACTTGCAGCCACCATCGCAAAAGCTTACGGTGCTATAGAACCGCCATCAGTTGAAATTGTAGATATCATGTTTGACCTACGCTAAACTGGGATGGTTAACTGCTACCGGTCTTTCGATTTGGTGAGCATTCCAAACAAAACTGCTACTCCGTCGTTACTTCTACATTTCGAAACATGTAAGCATTCTCACTTATTCTCAGAGTTTTTCCACTCGACGTACTTACCTTATTCAGAACAACTTCTTTTGTAACTACATAAGGAAATTTCTGCACGTAGGCATCCGTGGTCATTTTTGAATTGAAATCGTCGAAAATTGCGGGCCCGGGATAGTCCTCCGGATGGTTCGAGTCGTCGATATTTAGATTTTCAATAGTAATTCGTTCGGGCATGTAACAGGTATACCCAAAATCATGTTGTCCTGAATTGGAGCCACCAATCAGGCTGGCAGTGGTTTGTTTGCCGTTTAAAGGAACAAAAACGCAGTCGCGAATAATGAACTCCCCCTGCCAGGTACTGCCGTAATCCGATCGCAGGTTAATAAGGTTCCTTCCCCGAATAGTCGAATTCTCAACAATGAAGGTACCGCTTCCAATGGCGTTTATCCCCTGATGACCGAGCGTTGAGTTACGAATGGTGGCATTGGCTACTCCCATATGAGCATCGAAACGGGAAAAAACACACTGATCATACAACAGATTTTTGGAGTAGTTCGATCCCAGTATTCCCCAGTAAAGATTATCGTTAATGTCGTTTGTTTGGCTGCAATTTATAAATGAAACATTCAGAGCGCGATTCACCGAAATGTCGTAGGTTCCCATCGGTACAGCAACTCCGGCTGAGCCAATGGTTTTATAGGTTTTATGTCCGGTAAGGATGGTGTTTTGAACCGTGACATAAGCACATTCGCTTATATTGAGAAAGCCACCGTAAGGTGCTCCGTTGTCTCCTTCTCCGGTAATACGGTGCTCAAGTCCATCCAGAATCACGTTCGAACGTTTGATACCAAATCCTCGGTTATAGTAGGTGTATTTCGATTCTGCACGGTTGGCAATTGTGGTAAAACGGCCTCCGCTGATCGTCAGCTTTTTTTCGTCGATTGGAAGCGCTGCAATTTTAGTAATCTGATCAAAATCCCAGATAATCGGGGCATCCATGTCAACATTACCTTTTTTGTCAACTATAAAAATATCAGTCTGCGAGTATCCATTATTCTGGTTGGGTCCAAAACGAATATAACGTTTTATGCCAGAGTTAACCACTGTTACCAAACAGGCACCGGGAAGAGTAATGTCTAGTTTTTTCTGATTTCTCTTTAGCCTGGTTATCCCTTCCGGTTTAAACGATTGCAGGCCTGAATTAACAAGAAAAACAAAGGAATTGCGATTTTCAACATCAGTATCATCGATAATAAATTCGGCATTTCCAAAATCGGTATCGGTTTGAATTACTGCCGTTCGATCCTTTCCTCCGATATAATACGTAGCTTCTTCATCTGCTTTCACCAACAAGCCATGCCGATTGGCAAAAGCATGTGTTGCAGCAATGGCGTCAATATCATCTGCTTTTCCATCCCCTTTTGCACCAAAATAGCTGTATCGAACTACTCCCTCAGCTTTAAGTTTTCGAACATTCTTTGGCGATACATTGACTAGTAATTCTCCATTCTCGTTTGAAATGACAGTAGTTTTACCGCGTTTGTTGGTTAGTACTATTTCTTCGTTTGTTTTTTCGCTCTGCCCGAGTGTAGTGACTACAATCGGGAGTAAAAAGAAAAATAACAGTAAGTATTTCATCTGTTTAAAATTGTTTATCTATTATCGTAACAGATGGAACTCGCATGATTTTATTAATTCGACTATGTGTGAAAATCTTTCTCATGCTCGTTTCATTGTACCAGATTTTATCTCCATTTACTTCAAATGAAATAAATGAGATGGTTGGATTTAAGTTAGAGCTTAAAGATGATTATAAAGCTGCAGTTTTCATAGATCGAAGTGAAAATTCCCGTATTCAACGATCAAATTATTTTTCATTTCCAGCAGAAGCCAGGTTTTCCTGAATATATTTGCCATCCGAAAATATTCGAAAGAAATGCCATGCCTGTGCAACATTTCAATAACCAATCTTGTTATTAAAAGTCATTCTTTAGCCACGATAAAATTGAACGATGATAAAAAATTTGCTTTACAGTTTTTCACCCAGACGCCTGGCAATACTGAACCGGTATTACAGAATTACCCGGTTTTATTCCTTTCTGAAAAACACGGCCTACAAGGGAGGTAGCGTTACCGCAATTTTTGTACTGTTACTGGTAAGCCTGGAAATATTCCTGTTAGATTTTAATATCATTCTCAACAATCTGGTTACCATTTATGCACCCAAAATAATTTATACTGTATTTCTTATTTCTGAGACCGTTTTAGGTTTATTACCTCCTGAGGTGTTTATTGCATGGGCTTCAAAATTAGATGCTCCGTGGGTTGCACTGTTCACCCTGGCTTCGTTATCCTATGTTGGTGGTATAATTGCCTACTTCCTTGGTACCCGCTTGTCATTGATTCCATCGGTAAAAAATTACATTGAAAACAAAATACAAAAGCACATTATTAACCTTCGGAAATGGGGGGGCATTTTTGTTTTTTTAGGCGCGGTTTCGCCAATCCCCCACTCTATTGTGAGCCTGGCATCTGGTCTGATTAAGTACAATTTTAAGCGCTATTTATTATGGTCGCTTTTTCGGTACATGCGTTTTATTCTATACGCATCTATTATCTTCGGGATACTTTAACACGAGATAAAACCGTGTCACTTACGAATTAAATTACAGGTATTCAAGCTGCCGTTTCATTTTTTCGACCCGCCACTCGCTGAGCTGCTTTATGCGGTTAAGCACATTTGCAGTAACCCTGTTGTGCACCGCTTCCCATGTTTTATTTACCAGCTTACTCCGCTGTTTTTCGTTGCCGTAAAAATTAAAACTAACTGCAAAGACCAGTTGTGAAGAAGCCGTCTCACCCAAATCCTCAATCGAAGAGCGCACATACATGGCAAATATTCCGATCGGATATCCCCCGCTGCATTCATATAGCAGGTAACGTGCGTTATCGAAATCAAAAGTATCGGGAACTTGTTTGAAACGGATCGATTTCAGATAAAACAATGGAATAATGTGCAATCCCAAAAAACTTTTCATAAACCGAAAAGGATATTTCGACCAGCCAAAAGGCAGAATTCTGATCTGCTCGAGCTGGTTGTTGATACGTTCCACACGGGCAACATGGTTTGGCCAGCAGGTTGAATCGCCGTTCCAGTTCAGGAGCTCGTTGAAAACATAACTCACCGGTGCATTCACGCCAATCTGATGAATATTCAGCACCCTGTTTTTATCGATTTGAACACCCACCCGTTGCATAACCCGCTGGTTATATTCCTGCCTTTTTTCCTCGGTATCGGTTTTTACAAGCGTATTGATTTTTGGCGAATGAATAAGAAAATGCCACGCATCGGTAAATACATTTTTACTCCTCGAAGGTGGATAGTTCAATGAAGAATCGGATAGCTTCTTATTCGCCATAATCTTTATCAGTGAAAATTCTTTCCTTCAAAATTATAAATAAACTACTTATGAAAAGGAATAAAAAAAGACCTCTGTTCTAGAGGTCTCTTTTACTATTCAGAGAAAAATTATTTCTTGTCGTAAACCATCGTGGTTTTAACCGTATCTCCATCCCTGTTTTGCCTTGTTGATTCAATAGACAGTACTTTCGAATCGCTCAATGTCCAAACCTGGGTTGATGTTCTTTCGGAACCATTGAAGTTCATCTTTGTAACAATAGTAAGCGATTTACCATCAGCAGACCATTTTGCTGTTGATTTGCTTTCACCTCTTCCAAAAGAGTTCACACTTTCTTTTCCGTCAAGCGTGTACTTACTGGTGAAGCTCTGATCATTAAAGCTTCTTTCAACTGAAAGAAGATTGGCTTCTTGCTTAACAACAAAGTCGCCACCACCAAATCTCCGGCCTCCTTCGCCCATTTTACTTTTTGATTCATTTAAAGTCCAACTTCCGGAAAAATTGGCTTTACCCGACTGAGCATTTGCCATTACAGGAATAATGAGTAAAAAGCCAAAAACAAAAGACAACAACCGCAAAAAATTAAAGCGATTCATCTGCATTTTTTTAAGATTCTTTTTCATGTTCTTCAATTTAGTTTAGATTGATATTAATTTGAAATTTATAATTGAATAAATATTCCTCTGGTTGAACAATATGTGACCAGTTTAATATTCCTTCTTTCGTCGATTTATAATCTATCTCTGTTTGATTCATGTGATTTAAAAAATTGTTCGGTCGCACACTTTGTCAGATAAATCACTGTCACCTCCCACTTTTACCTTCAGAGAACAATCAACTTTTTCACTGTCTTTTATCTAAATCCAATAAGCTCATCTACCTGTTACAGTCGATTCACAGCAATTTGCTTATCGAATATGTATTGTTTGACTATGAAAAACGTAAAAAGTAAAAAACGAAAACTAAAAAAAGTGTAGCACTCAAATTCATCTATTTTTTGAAGCCACTATTTTCCATGTTATAAAATTATTTCTGCCAGTATTCTTTCATGTGTCGTTGGTAATTTAAATACCTGTGTTCCGACTGCATCGTAAATCTGATTGGCCTGAACTGCATCTAGCAGTATTGGCCGGTTTTCCGCAAAACTGTGACGGAATTTCCGGATTGTTAATTAGCACCACTTTAATTGTAAATCGGCTCCGAACTGCTGAAACCGGTGTACAAAACACTACACTAACCTAGCAATCTGTCACTTAAAACAAAGTCGAACTGTTTCTTTCAAAATAATCGAACCTATTCGGAATTCATTAAATAGTTCGACTTTATGTATTCGGTCGTATAAGAAAACGCATTACTGCACTTTTGCTGATGTAAACTGAAACGAAGATTGCAAATGGCGAAAAGGAAAAAAATTAACTGGTTCTATTACCTGATTGAATTACTGGTAGTTTTTATTGGGGTAACAGCAGGTTTTCTGTTAAACAACTGGCGCGAAGATAACTCGAATTCAAAACTTGAACAAAAGTATTTAAACGGCTTTTATGCCAACCTTTTATCGGATAAAGACGATCTGGATTCTTTAATACAACGTACTCAGATAAAGACGGATGGTTTATTGGAAGTACTGAAGAAAACGGACTACGATAATAATGCTCTCACCCGAGAAATGGCTGATGAAATTATCGGTGAGATCTTGTTTTTGGAATGGTTCACCCCCGCTGACGATACCTACGACGATATTATTAACAGTGGCAACCTGAATTTAATTGCAAATTACCGGGTTAAAGAAGCCATTAGCTCGTATTACAGCCTCTTGCACGAAGTAAAAAATGTGGAACAGTTTTACCTGAACCATATGAACGATTATGGTTTCCCTATTATCTATAAAAATTACCACATTCTTAAACGCGAATTTATCGATGATGAATGCTACAAAAGTTTGGAGTTCACCAATATGTACCTGGGGATAATTTCTTTTTATCAGCAAAACATAAAAATATACAAGCAGGCACTTGAAAACAACCTGGAATTAGTAAATGAAATAGAAAAAGTAATAAAAAATGGAAACGAATAAAACAAATACCTTGACAATACGCGAACGGCTGGCAGCGGTTATGACTTCGCCATTTACAGTAATAACTGCAACCTCGGTAATTTTCACTTTATCAGTAATCACAAGCAATTACGGAACAATCTTAGGATTTATAATTGCGCTTTTCACACTTTGGGCAATAAAATGGAAATGGAGCTATTTTGGCTTTCAACGAAATCCATTCTTTAAGACATTGGGAAAAGCAGTGTTTTACACGGCTTTAATAATTCTTGTAAATGATTTTCTGTTTCAACCAGTTATCGAATTTTATTACGGTTCAACAGATCTTTCTTCGTTTGAAGGAATTAAGGGAAACGTAGCGAATTATGTCATTTTTATTTTGATAATGTGGGTGGTTGCCGCTTTTGGAGAAGAGTTTCTTTTTCGGGGATACATGACCAAAAGGCTGGCAATAATATTTGGAGAATCAAAGAAGGCCTGGTTTGCAGCCATTATCGTTTCGTCGGTGGTATTTGGTTTTGCGCATACTTACCAGGGAATTTCCGGTATTGTATCCACCTTTTTTGTTGCGCTAATTTTTGGATTTATTCTGTATAAAAATCCGAAGAATCTTTGGGCAGGCGTCCTTACCCATGGAATTTACGATATGTTTGGCATCACCATGATCTTTCTGGATAAAGAACGGGTAATAACGAACTGGGTTCTTGAAAATCTGTTATCATTCCTCTAAATGACCCGAGCAAACTATTTCATTTTAACAGGGTGAAGAGATTGGACTAACTAAACAAATTTCATCCACAAAGCATTTATTTGTATTATTGTAGATACCTGACTAGCAATTGACAAATAAATGGAAATAACACTTTTACATGCCATTGAGTTACTGGCCGGATTTCAGGCCTTTTTATTTGCCATTTACCTCGTTATTAAAAAAGACGGACAAAAATCGAGTAATTATTTTATTGCCCTGTTTATTGCTCTTCTGGCTTTAAATGTGCTCGACTATTTTGCCAAGTTTATATTAAATCCTTTTTCCGAAAATATTACCGTATTTATACAAACCTCCATTTATCTGGCAGCACCTGCTCTCTACTTTCATATCAAGACTTTCCTGTTTCCAGACAGTAAATTCAAGGCGAAGGATTTGATGCATCTAACGGTATTTGTAATTACCAATATCGTTATTATTATTTTAATTATTACCGAAGTTCAAAAGGGCGACATACCTGAAGAGATTGAATATAAAGTGGGGTTAATTTTTTATTCCATTCTTTATATTCAAATGTATACTTACCTGTTCTTATCGTTTCGCGAGTTACGAAAGCACAAACAAATATTCTTCGAGAATTATTCAAATACAAACACAACGCGATACGCCTATCTCAGAAACCTGATAGTTGGAGTTGGTATTTTATTTCTTTTATCGTTCATAAATATTCTTACCAAGTTTGTACTGCAAATACAGAGCTTGTCCTTTTTCTCTTATGTTGTAATCAGCACTGTTCTGTTTCTATTTTGCTGGCTGATATTCAGCGGCCTTCGTTCTCCCGAGTTGTTTATCGATGAAGTAAACGCCCAGCCACCGGTAAAAAAACTGGTAAAAAATTCACGGTTCCAGAACGAATTGGATTTTGAACCGGAAATAAAGGCCCAAATTGAACAGGTTCAAAAAGTTATGGCAAGTGATGAGCCATTTTTGGATCCCGCCTTAACACTTCATACGCTTGCCAAAGAATGCCATATTCCCAGTCGCGAACTCTCGATATTGATCAATCACCACCTTAACAAACACTTTTTCGATTTTGTAAATGAATACCGAATTGAAAAAGCAATGGAATTACTTACTTCTCCCGACAGAAAAGAATACACTGTTTTGGAGATTTTATACGAAGTGGGATTTAACTCAAAATCATCGTTTAATACAGCGTTTAAGAAACACACGGGATTTACACCCACTGAATACCGCAAACAAAAATCACTGTCTGTGGCATAAAAAGCAGTTCAAATGATTTCAAATTACTTTATTCTTAAGAGACCTGATGCATTTGCTATCAAATCAAAAAAATTAGCCAGCACAAAATTTGTAAATTTATTATCCTTATATTTCAAACGAGCGGTATAACATTTTTCGAATACAAGCTAGCTGTAAGTTTTAATCTGGCAAGACATGGAAATTGTATTAAATATCGGCATAATACTTTCTTTCTTTTTAGGGATTCTTTTGTTTTCGAAAAGAGACAAAGTGCTTACCGACAACATACTATCGTTGTGGCTGGTCGTTATCGGAATTCATCTTACCGGGTATTTTCTAAATTATAAGGGATACTGGGATTTATATCCTCACCTGATTGGAATTACCGCGCCTTTCCCGCTTTTATACGGCCCTTTTTTGTACCTCTATGTTCGGTATTCGTTAAAGAGTAAAAAACACATACAAAAAAGAGATTATATCCATTTTGCCCCGGCACTGGTTTCTTACCTGCTAATGATGCCCTTCTATTTTACATACACCGCCGACGAAAAAGTTCAGGTTGACAAAGGCCTGATTGACGATTACGGCCTTTTTTCAACAATTCTTCTTCTATCCTTCATTATATCAGGAATCGCCTATGCAATTTTAGCCTACAGAATGTTGCTGAAAAGACATAAAATTGTTGAGGATAATTACTCGTACAGTAACCGCATCGATATGAATTGGCTGCGTTTTGCGATTCTTGGAATTGGCTCTGTGTTTATAACGGCCGCTGCAGTTACCATCATGCGCGAAATGCTGGGCCTTCAGTTTCCGTTTAACGCCGACATTTTATTCTATTCAATTATTGTGGCATTTGTGGTATTTATCGGATATTCGGGAATACGGCAACAGGACCTTTTTTCCAATACTGTGAAAAATGAAATTGACTTGCTGAGGACTGAAAGCGAATACAAAAGATCGGGATTAAAACAGGAATTAGCTATCCAGAAACACAGTGAATTGCTGGAATTAATGCAAAAAGAAAAACCCTATTTAAATCCCAAACTAACTTTAAGCGAACTGGCGAACACTTTATCATTGTCTTCGAATCATCTATCGCAAATCATTAACCAATACGAGCAGGTAAACTTTCACGATTTTGTAAATAAGTATCGTGTTGAAGAATTTATTCAGCGGGTTCAATCCAATAAAAATTTTAGTCTGCTGGCACATGCGCTCGATTCGGGGTTTAATTCAAAATCGTCGTTTAACAATGTTTTCAGGAAACACAAATCAGTCACTCCTTCGCAATACATTTCAGGATTAAAGTCCTGAATCACATTTTTCAGTTTAAAAATTACATTTTAGCAAAAATCAGCCAAAACGCTCATTCACAACCTATTTAGGGTACACTCCTGTATGTTTGTACCTCAAAAAAGTTCAGCCTTTCACGTTTGGGCGATGCGCCTTTGTTTTTGATAAATCTTTGCCTCAGAAACAATTTTAAAACGCGAAATTATGAACACCAGGATTTACAACAAAACAGCTTTATTTTATGGTCTGGCAACACTAATTCCATGGATATTATGGATTCTGGCAGGCCATATAAGTCACATCGAAAACAATGGTTCAGCACCACAATCACTGGCCAGCATAATTGCATTTTTAGGCTTACTGGCTCCGGTTTTGATTACACTCTTTATGGCCAGTCAAAATAAAAACCTGGCCTACGATTTAAGCCGAAGGATTTTTAATTTTAAAGAAATCCGCTCAACCTACATCGTACTTACTCTATTATTAATGCCATTTAGCATTTTGCTTGCTCAAGCTGTATCGCTAATGTTTGGATACAGTATAGACCAGTTTCAATTCGCAAAATCTTTTTCGTTTACATCGGGCGTTTTCCCTGTTTGGGTGATGCTAATTGTTGCACCGCTACTGGAAGAATTGGCCTGGCATTCGTATGGGACTGATTCTTTGCGGGTTCGTTTCAATCTATTTACAACATCATTATTATTCGCTTTATTCTGGGGAATATGGCATGTACCACTCAGTGGTATTAAAGATTATTACCACAGTAATCTGGTTGAGGCAGGTTGGATTTATTCGCTCAATTTTATAGTAAGTCTTTTCCCCTTTGTACTTATTATGAACTGGATTTACTACAAAGCCAACCGAAATATCATTTTGCCCGTCATATTTCACATCGCAGCCGGTTTTTTTAACGAAATATTTGCCGCCCACCCCATGAGCAAGGTTATTCAAACGGGTCTATTAATTCTGTTTGCACTTTATATTGTGGTGAACGACAAATCATTTTTCTTCTCGAAAGAAATAAAAACTGCAAGTTCAATAAGCAGAACAGTATGGGTAAACAGGACTTCGAAATTGATCGTCGCCTTTATGTTTCTGGGATTGCTTTTAGTTGAATCAACCGGAAGTTTGTCGGCACAGAATGTTACGCAAACCATTAATGGGAAAGTGTTTGATGACATCACAAACGAAACGTTACCTTTTGCAAGTATTGTTGTCAAAGGAAGCGAACCGTTAATCGGTACTGTTTCAGATACAGAAGGGAATTTCATTCTAAAAAACGTGCCGGTTGGGCGCCAAATCCTAAGCATTTCAATGGTTGGTTACGACACCTACGAAATGAAGGAACTATTGGTGAGTTCGGGGCAGGAGATTAACCTGACTATCGGGATGCAACAAAGCAATGCTGAACTTGATGAAGTTGTGGTTCGGGTGAACAAATCAACACCGCTAAACAGCATGGCAACTTTAAGCAGCCGACAGTTTACAGTGGAAGAAACGCAACGTTATGCAGGTGGATTGGATGATCCGGCACGTTTGACTGCATCGTTTGCCGGTGTGGCGAATCCTTCGATAAGCGACAATGGCATTTCGGTTCGCGGAAACAATCCCGACGGTTTGTTGTGGCGTATCGACGGCGTGGAGGTACCCAATCCCAACCACTTTGCCAACCTTACCATTGCCGGCGGGGGATTAATGTCGGCCATCAGTAACCAAATGATGGCAAACAGCGATTTTTACACCGGTGCTTTTCCGGCTGAATACGGAAATGCCTCATCGGGAGTTTTCGATATAAAATTACGGGAAGGAAACCGCAACAAACGGCAATATGCTTTCGAAGCCGGAATTTTAGGTGTTGGCGCAATGGCACAAGGGCCTTTCAAAAAAGGTACGGATGCTACTTATATTGTCAACTACCGCAATTCAACCATGGCACTTTTAGCCCCGCTTTTACCCGATGATGCAGGAGTTTTACGGTACCAGGATTTGTCTTTTAAAACCAACTTCCCAACTAAAAACAGCGGAACATTTACGCTTTGGGGGATTGGCACAATCGATGGCGTAAATATGGACGCTGCCGATAGCATTGATTGGGAATCAGACTTCGACCGCGACAACTCGGAAACATCAATTTATATGTTTGCAACCGCCCTTTCGCATAAAATAAACCTGCCCGGCAATGCATTCCTGAAAACGACCGTATCGTATTCAGGAAGCGGATTAGAGTTTGAAGAGCAGCGTTTGGACTTTAACCTGCAGCCTCATCCACAATCGAAAGCCCAAAACACCACCAGCCAAATTACGGTTCAAAGCGATTTTACCAAACGTTTTAACGAAACACACAGTAATAAAACCGGCGTTCGGTACAGTCATCTTTCTTTTGATATTGATGTGGCAGAATCGCTTGCCGAAGGAGAAAATCCTACTCAAATAGCTAACCAAACCGGCAGCACCGACTTTGTTCAATTCTATACACAATCAAAAATTAACCTGTCTCAAAGCCTTGTCCTGAATGCCGGTGTTAACGCCCAATATTTATTGCTAAATGATAATTTTTCGATTGAACCGCGAATTGGATTAAAGTACAACATCAACAACAAACATAGCCTGGGATTGGCCTATGGAATTCACAGCCGCCTGGAACAGTTGCCTGTATATTTTGTTTCGGCCAACGGCAGCACACCCAACAAAGATCTCGACTTTATGAAATCTGCCCATTATGTATTTTCTTACCAGGCAAAACTTGCCGACAACCTTCATCTACGAATTGAACCTTACTTCCAGCAATTAAAGGATGTTCCGGTAAGCCCCGACGGTTATATTTCAACTTTGAATAATAACAACACACTTTTCTTTAACGAAGTGCTGGTTAGCAAAGGAAAAGGACGAAATGTGGGTATTGATTTTACGCTTGAGAAATTTTTAAGCCGCGGATATTACTACATGCTAACTGCTTCGGTTTTCGATTCGAAATACACAGCAGCCGATGGTATTGAACGAAACACCCGTTTTAATCGAAACTACGTTTTTAACCTGATGGCCGGGAAAGAATGGCAAACCGCTAAAAACAACATTTTGAGTGCCAATGTGAGGCTAAATTACCTGGGAGGAAACCGCATTGAACCAATTGATATGGATGCCTCGTTGCAACAGCACGATGTGGTTTATGGCGAAACAAACGGTAACATCGCATTTAGTCAAAAACATGATGATTTGCCGGTAGTATCATTTACCCTATCGTATCGAAAAAACAAAGCAAAATACTCATCGGTGTGGTCATTGCAGGTACTCAATGCCAATGGTAGCGAAGAATATTCAAACGATTTCTACAACCTGAAAACAAACCAAATTGACACCAAATACGACGGGCTTGTTATCCCAAATCTTAGTTATAAGATTGAGTTTTAAACAAACATTTATAAACAATTAAAAATTAGAGTCATGAAAACAATTAAATTTTTATCAGCAATTTTAGTATTAGGTATTCTTTTTTCTTCATGTGAAAAAAATGAATATGATGTTACCCCTTCAGGTAATGTAACTACCAAATCAATTCCAATAAGTGGAATCAATTTCGTTGATGTTTCAAGCCTGTTCAACGTGTATGTAAGTTTTTCTGATACCGAAGAATCGGCATATATTGAAGCAGATGATAATCTTCATTCTTTAATTGAAATCGATAATGACAATGGAAGATTAAAAGTTGAGCTGGAAGACACGAATATAATTGGCGAACCAGTACTTAACCTTTATGTAAAAACAAATTCACTTGACAAAATTAAGGGTGAAGGTTTAGTTACTATTATGCTGGAAAATCAGCTGGAAAATGTTGATTTTGAAATCGAACTTAAAGGAGCCAGCAAACTATCAGGAAGCATTAATACTGATTTCCTGACAGCTCAAATCGAAGGTGCTTCCAAACTCGATCTAACCGGTTTTTCGGGCAACTCTTCAATTGACGCTACCGGCGCTTCTGAAATGACAGGATTTAATTTTTCAACCAATAACCTTGATGCCAAACTTGAAGGTGGATGTAAAGTGTCGTTAACAGTTCAGCAATCACTAAAAGTAGATGCACGGGGAGCATCAAAAGTTTATTACAAAGGAAATGGTATCGTTGAAAATCAAAACCTTAAAAATGCCTCAGAGATCATAAAAGCAGATTAGAACAACTATTCAGAAATCAGAAACACAATTAAAATAGGTTCTTTTGAGAACCTATTTTATTATTGCCTTAAGTCAGTTTGCCATTGTTTTTCAGATATCCGAAATCCGATTTGCCCGATATTTAATGCACCAAAAAAAAGAAGATTGCCACTTTGAACAATTAGTAATACATTGTGGTCTTAACGAAAAATAATTTAAGCGGACATTGAATGGAAATCGTTTTCACAACTTTAATTTGGGCAGCTGTACTTCAAGGAGTTCTGCTTGGATTTGTTTTCATCTTTTCAAGGAGACATAAAAGCTTCTCCAATACGCTGTTAGGACTCTTTCTTATAATATTCATCCTTGGAGCTGCTACCGACCTTTTACCATTCGACCAAATTGGCGGCTACTCAGTTAGTCGATACTTTACGCTTCCCGAAGTAAAACTCTTATTTCCAATACTTTTCCTGCATTATGTTCTGGTTAAATTGCAACGGGCATCATCTTATAAACTATTTATTCGAATCCATTATATTCTGGCTTTTATCGTTGTTGCCATTACTTTCGTCAACCTGGGAATATTTTTTGTGAACGGGAAATCCATTTATAGTTTTATTGAATTCGACACAGTCGACAAATACTTTATGGCAATACAATATTACGCCTATTTACTTACTGTTTCGGCAGTTTCAATTGCTATTGTTGAAACAATTAAATACCGGAATATTGTAAAAAACGAGTATTCTGATATAACACTTCTCGACATTAACTGGCTGTGGCAATTTGTATTGATTTTTGTTCCTGTTGTAGTTTTATGGGGAATCGAATTAATCCGGATTCTTATCGGAGGAGTTGGTCAATCTGACATTGTTGTGGTAATCTGGGGAGCTGTATCCATCATTATTTATATTGTAAGTTTTAAAGCATTTACACAGCAGGATTTATTTTACCAGAGAGCTGAAACCAAAGAAAATCATACTCGAAAAGATCCGGAAGAAGACAAATCCAAATCATCAAATACAATTTGCGAATCGGTTAAAAACTCGATGGAAACCGGACAATATTATTTAAACCAGGATTTATCGATTCATGATTTTGCAAAAGAAATTCACGTTTCAGCCCGAACCATTTCAACCTGCATTAACAAGAATTTTGGATACAACTTTAACGAATGGGTAAACAATTACCGGGTTGAAAAGGCTCTTGAAATCCTGAACGATAAAAATAACGATCATCTGTCGATTGAAGGGATCGGTTTGGATTCCGGATTCAAATCCCGTTCAGCAATGTATATCGCTTTTAAAAAGAAAACCGGAAAGACACCCGGAAATTTCAGAAGCAACTAAAATTTTCTTCCTTTCTTTCTTTTTTCGATGTCCTGATTTCTACAGCCACAATTCATCGTTGTCCTGATTTCTACATATCAATTTCACTTTTGTCCTGAATTCTGCATTTTCTGAGAATGCGTGTTCTGAATTCAGGATCCGCGACATGTAAAACTTTTATAACACACTGACATTCTTGACATTTGCATTAACGATTTTTCAACACGAAAATGATTTAATGATGAATCAGAAACAGGAAATACAAATTTCGAAACTGAAACGGAGCACTCAAGAGAGCCGAATTGAATCGGTTGATGGTTTACGCGGATTTGCCCTGTTAGGGATAATAATTGCAAATATCCCTTATCAAACTAACTCGCCTGTAACCGGTGAACTGGATTCACTCATGACCTTTCTATTTCATTTTTTAATCGATAAAAAATTCATCACCATATTTTCCATATTGTTCGGATTTGGATTTTACATTCAAATGCAACGAGCTGCAGAGAAAAATGTAGCCTTCGGTAAATATTTTGCCTTTCGAATGCTGTTGCTGTTTGGAATAGGCAGCTTACACGCTTTCCTCATATGGAATGGCGATATAATTAGAACGTATGCAGCAGGCGGCCTCTTTCTTTTACTGCTGCGGAATACATCGGTTAAAAAGCTGTTTGTTCTGGCAGTGGTGTTGAATGTTGTCTTTACCGGGGCAATTTACATCGGGTTGACTTCGTTTGGCTGGTCGACACACAATTTCGATTTTGAACTGGCAAAGGAATTACCCCTTACAACATCTTTTCTCAGGTATCTGAAACTGAATTTTTTATTCGATCCCTGGACCAATTTCTATCGGGATATGCCATTGACCGTTGCCTTCACTTTTGGTAATATGTTGATTGGATTTATCCTTGCAAAAATTGATTTCTTTAAATGCCCTGAAAAATTCAAAAACACCTCAACCTGGTTTATAACGTTGGGCATGACGTTCGGATTGGCTTCAAGCTATCTTTATTATCAAGTAGTGGCAGGCAAATTAGAACTTGAATTATTCTGGCTACCGTTTGTACTTGTAGCAGGAATGATTCTGCAAAGCCTTTTTTACATTTCAGCGTTCCTACAAATCTATCAGAACAGATCAATCAGAAAAGTATTGCAGCTTTTCAATCCGGTTGGACGGACAGCTTTAAGCAATTATATTTTACAATCATCTCTTTACGTTTTTGTATTCTATAATTGCTTCAACCTCTTTAACCTTTTCGGAAAGCTCACAAATTTTCAATCGTGGATGCTTGCCATTGCATTTTATGCGTTCCAAACCTTTATTACCCATTTGTATTTGCAGCGATTTCACCAGGGACCTATCGAATTCATCTGGAAAAAATACAGCTACAGAATGGCCAAACAAAACAAACAAACGCTTTCAAGATGAATTTAACCAAAACAATAACACCTGCATTAAACAGCACAAGATCTGACATTTACAACAAAGTCGGACATAATAAAAAATTCACTCGAACCAATTTTCCGGTGAGTAAACAGTTCGATTTTATGCAGTCGGTCGAATACAGGCTTTTAATACCTCAAATTTGACAAATAGATTAAAAACTTAAAACAGGATACTTAAACAATACCATTAGAAACAATTAAAAATTAAAGTCATGAAAACAAAAGTATTTTTAGCAGCAATTTTAGCAGTAGGAGTTTTATTTACCTCTTGCGAAAAGGATCATTTCGATGTAATTCCATCAGCGAAAGTCACCACTACCGATTTCTCCGCGTCAGGCGTCAGCCAGTTAGCCATTTCCGACGTCTTCCATGTGTATGTCAATTTTTCAGAAACAGAGGAGTCTGTTCAGGTTGAGGCCAACGAAAACTTACATTCATTTATCGAAATGAATCAAACGGGCGACCGTCTATCGGTTGGATTAAAGAAAAACACCAACATTAGCGGTGCACCGGTTTTAAACGTTTACATTACAACCACCTCCCTTTCAAAAGTTATGGCAGAGGGTGCCGCATCTGTTGAATTTCGCGATGCCTTACTTATCGATCAGGTTGAAATTGAATTGACAGGAGCCAGCCGGCTTAAAGGATCGCTTGATACAGAAACATTAACTGCACAAATAGAAGGAGCCTCAAAAATGGAAGTCGATGGTTTGTGTACCAACTTCCACATCGATGCGACAGGAGCATGTGAAATGTCAGGATTTAGTTTTATATGCAACAACTTAAAGGCCGATCTGGATGGAGGATCTAAAATCTCGTTAACAGTTGAGCAAAAACTGGATGTTACTGCCAGAGGTGCTTCAAAAGTTTATTACAAAGGAAACGGTGTTATCGAATATCAAAACCTGAAGGACGCCTCGGAAATCATCAAAATAAATTAGAAACCAAAGCAACAGAAAACAGAAACTCAAACGAACAAAGAAACAAAAAGCTATGAAAACAATACTATTAACCATATTGATATGCACTCTACCGGCGTTTATGTTTGCACAGGGGTTAACTCAAACCGTAAAAGGAAAAATAACTGATGCTGATACAAAAGGTCCGTTGCCCGGTGCCAACATTGTTCTGCTAACAGGCGGGAACACTATGAAGGGTGCGGCTTCAGATGGAAACGGAAATTTCAAAATTGAAAAAGTACCTGTAGGAAGACAGAGTTTTAAAGTATCATTCCTCGGTTATGAGGATGTTACTTTGAATGAAATTATGGTTGGCTCGGGTCGTGAGGTGGTTTTAAACATTGAGATGAAAGAATCGGTTGCCGATTTGGACGAAGTTACAGTTTATGCGTACGACGATAAAAGTGAACCGATCAACCAAATGGCAACTATTAGTGCCACTCAAATCACTGTGGAATCAACTTCGAGGATTGCAGCCGGTATAAACGATCCGGGAAGAACGGCACAATCTTTTGCAGGCGTTTCATCAGCCGACGACGAAAACAACGAACTGGTTATCCGTGGAAACTCTCCGCGCGGAATGCTGTGGCGTATGGAAGGAATCGAAATTCCGAATCCGAACCATTTTACAAATGGAGAAGGAGGCTCGGGAGGTGGTGTTTCGGCACTTAGCACCCAGGTTTTAGCCAATTCTGATTTTTTCACCGGAGCTTTCCCTGCAGAGTACGGGAATGCACTTTCGGGGGTGTTCGACCTAAAACTGCGAAACGGCAACTACGAAAAACATGAATATGCCTTTCAACTGGGTGTGCTGGGAGCACAGGCGGCGCTCGAAGGCCCGCTGAAAAAAGGAAGTGAAGCTTCCTACCTGTTCAACTACCGTTATTCAACCTTAAAACTTTTAAGCAAAGTTGGCATTGATATCAGCGGTGGCGACATTATTCCCGAATGGCAGGATCTGTCGTATAAATTTTATATCCCTACAAAAAAAGCAGGATACTTCTCTGTTTGGGGACTGGGAGGAATTAGTTCAGCTGGTTCCACTGTTGTTCAGGACACTTCGCAATGGATGTACCGTTCTGATCGCTTTCGGGACACGGAAAATCATCAACTTGGAATTGCTGGGATAACCCATAATTATCTTTTCCCCAATTCAAAAACCTATATCAAAACAGTGGCTGCGTATTCGCATACAAAAGATGATATTACGGTTGATTCGTTGAATTACGATCTAAAACCGGCAACCACAGAAGATGAAAATTTCACCTACAACACACTTAGTTTTAATTCATTCATTAATCACAAATTTAATGCACAACATGTTCTTATGGGTGGTTTCATTTTCCATAACCGGGGCTATAATCTCGATGCTTCAAGTTTGAATTTTGATACCGGTAATCTGGAACAACAAGTAAAAAGTAAGGGAAGTACCCAGGTTTTTGAATCGTACGTTCAATGGAAATATCGCTTGAATGAAAAAGTTGATATCAATTCAGGCCTTCATTACACTTTTCTGGCATTGAACAAGGATTATAGTATCGAACCTCGTTTAGGAATCCGTTGGGATATAAATAAGCAACAACGTGTTAATTTTGGTGCCGGTCTGCACAGTAAAATTGAACCCATTTCAATCTATCTGGCAGAAAGAGAATTAAGCGATGGCAGCACCATTCAACCAAATAAGGACTTAAAAATCACGAAAGCTGCTCACGTGGTTATGGGGTACAACTGGAATTTTGCACGCGATTTCCGAATAAAAGCAGAAGTGTACTACCAGCATCTGTATGATGTCCCGGTTGATCCGAAAGACTCAACAAATACGGTAAGTTCCCTTAACTTTAGCAGCGGTTTTACCAACGAGAAACTTACCAACCAGGGAACCGGGAGAAATTACGGATTAGAACTGACACTTGAAAAGTTCTTCTCCAACAACTGGTATATGCTTACAACTGCCTCGCTTTTCGAATCGAAATACACCATGCCCGATGGAGTTGAGCGAAACACCGCGTTTAACAGTAAATACATTTTTAATGTGGTTGGTGGAAAAGAGTTTGAAGTGGGTAAAAACAAACAAAACATACTTGGATTAAACCTGAGAACCATGTGGAGAGGCGGTTACCGCACCACCCCGCTTGATCTGGATGCATCACTCGCTCAAAACCGCGAAGTCCGGGATTATTCACGTGCTTTTGAAACGAAAGCACCCGACTATTTCCGTGTTGACTGTGGAATCAGCTACCGGAAAAACAAACCTTCCTGGTCGTGGATCGTTTCACTCGACGTTCAAAATGTAAGCGGCCGTTTAAACGTTTGGGATGAATACTACAGTCCGGAAACCGGGAAAGTTGAAAAAAGCTATATGAATGGATTGATCCCGATCCTGAATTACAGGATTGAGTTCTGATAAAACTATATAGGTTCCCAAAAATCAATATGCAATTGAGAGCTTCAAATTAGAAGGTCTTTTTGAACTTATTAGAAAAGATATGTGTTTCAATCGTAATGCTTTTATTTAAATAAGTTCACAAAACGATTTTACAACTAAATTTTCTGCTATGAAACAACACAACATTCGATTTAAAATAGTTTCTTCCCGAGTGTTAGCTGTTATAATCATTCTTTTTACGCTGGCAGCGTGCGGAACTGCAAATAAGGACAACGTTCAAAACGAAACGGCAGTCCTTGAATCAACTCCGAGCCTGCTTCAGGAAATGAATGATCCAACCAGTATAGAAAATCAGAATACTGAAACTGCGATAGCAAACCTCGACGTTGAAGAACCTCAGAAAGCAACAACAACAACAACAACAACAACAACAACAGATGAGCAGGTAAAATTAAATCCACCACACGGCGAACCCGGTCACAGATGCGATATTGCAGTAGGTGCACCACTAAATTCACCGTCAGCAAATGCAACACAGCCCGAAAAAAGTGCTTCAATAACACCTGTTATTCCTGCGGCAAATACTGCAAATACCACAATAAAACCTTCTACCGGCCAAGTTGGCCCAACCATTGAGAATCTTAAAACTTTTACTCCGTCGAAACCGATTAATTCCTCCGGTCAGGCCCTTGTGAAAAATCCACCTCATGGTCAACCGGGGCATCGCTGTGATATACCGGTTGGAGATCCACTGCCGGCTACCGCAAGTAATAACCCCAAATTAAATCCGCCACACGGCCAGCCGGGGCACCGATGTGACATCCCCGTTGGAAGTCCGCTGCCGTCCTAAAATAACTTTTAGCTTTTAATTGATTTATCCAGAATATCATATCCTGTATTACACTCAGTATTAGCGTACATTTATGCATAAGGCGAACATCTTGCTGGTTGTGCGTCACAACAACTAATATAGTTTGGCGCAGCATACGAAGGATCTTAAGAAATTCGGAAATAAAATAAGGAGATCAAATATGATCTCCTTCTTTAGTGCTCTATTTTTAAAAATGATGCAAAGCAATGAATTGTTTACCTGTAACAATTATTTCAGTTGTTAAGCAGCTTATTTTTTGGTCCAACTTATTTAAACAATTCAAATATTAAACCGATCCAAAAGCTTCCTTAAAAGCTTTTCCTTCTACGATTTCTTTTTTGAAAAAAAACGGGATTTCCTTATTTTTTTATAACTCTCTTTTACGGCATCCACCTCATCTTTCAAAAATTTCTCGATGTTTTTTACAGTAACCTCTTCGCCTTTCATTTCGAGCCGTTGTGCTGTGCTTACGGCCTTGGGTACAATTATCCAAAGAATGATATAAACCAATAAACCCGCTCCTGATGTTAGGAAAACAAGTAACACAACAATTAATCTTATAACTACCGGGTCCATATCAAAATAAGCGGCCAGTCCGCCACATACTCCTGCAATAACTGTTTGTTCAGGATCACGGTAAAGTTTTCTTTTTCTCTGATTCTGTCCTGCCAATGGCTCTTCCTCTCCAACCTCTTCCGTGAAATTCTCAGGAGTGCCCAGGGTTTCTATTAACTCCTCTACCCATTCAAGCGTAACTGCCTGATTTTTCTTATCCATTTTTTCTGTAAAAATTTCCGCAATTCTCGCTTCAATGTCAGCGAAAATTTCTGTGCCTTCATCATCTTTCCCAAAATAATTTTTCAGGATTACCATGTATTTCTGCAGTGCCTCATATGCGTCTTCTTCAATATGAAATACGCTGCCGCTTATGTTTATTGTCAATGTCTTTTTCATTTTTATCGATTTTTAAGTAATTACTTTTTTACTGATTCTTATTATTATGCTCTTTTTGCTTTAACTCTTCTAACGGCGTTAACTAATTCACCCCACGAACCTTCCAGCTCACTTAAAAAATCTCTGCCTCTGGCGGTCAGTTCGTAGTATTTCCGGGGTGGTCCCTGGGTAGACTCTTCCCAACGGTAGGATAATAATCCGTCATTCTTTAATCGGGTTAGTAAGGGATAAATAGTACCCTCAACCACTATCATATTGGCATCCCGTAAACCTTTAATAACGTTAACTGCATACACCGGTTCTTCTCTACAAATAAGTAAGATACAGTATTCCAATACCCCTTTTCTCATTTGTGCTTTTGTATTCTCTAATTTCATTATTTCTGACTTTTAAATGGTTATAATTTTCTTTTTTTACGATTTCAATTGGAACTAGCGATTCCATAGTTCGTCAGAAGTCATCCAGTCTTCCAATTCCAATCGCGATTCAGTTTCTACAGTTAACTGAAAAGACCAAATCTTAAAAGTAGATTCATCAATCATCCAGTCTTCCAGTTCCAGTGCTTCTTCCTGTTCTGTTAGAGAATATTGTGAATAGACATCAAACCTGACTTCATCTGTCATCCAATCTTCCAGTTCCAATGCTTCTTCAGTTTCCACAACGAAATTTGAAGCATCAACTTCAGTCCTGGTTGATGATGATTTGGGTTCGATAGGGTTATCAACCATTGCAAGGGCTAATTGCTTAAAACCGACAGTTTCCGGCAATGATTTTCCTAATTTCTGAGCATTTACATTTAAACCCAGAACGACTAAAATTAATCCTAATGCGAATAATTTTGTAGTTGCTTTCTGAACATTGTTTTTTGTTTTCATGACTTATCCTCCTGTTGTCTTTTGTTGTATTGTTTTCGAATTGTTTTCAATTATATGACGCACATTTCCCGAGGACGTTACACTTATATAGTTCTTTTTTTAAGATATTTCCTTTTTTTACTTGGTACTATGTTATGCATTGTTGTTAATTCGTATTTATGAAGCGTACTCAAGGGTAATAAAAAACACAGCTAAGGCTTGATATTCAGACATCTTGAAAACCAACTGCAACTAATCTTTGCATATACTTTTCAAATAACAGGCAGTAAAGCAGGAAATGCTTGTTGGTTTCCTTCCTAAAAATTAATTAACTCTAAAGGTATTCCATGTAACTCACCCCTAAATCGGGGATTAGTTTCAAGGATTCAATAAATAAGTCATTACATATCAGTAAATTTGTTTCAGCAAAGAGTGTAACGTTCCATATATTATACTTTAATAATGAACGTTGAAAATAAATATTTGGGAATTGATGTCGGTTCAGTTGCCATATCAATAGTTATTCTTAATGATAAAAAGGAAATAATTGATACGGCTTACGATTTTCATGAAGGAAAAATTGCCGATAAATTAATTGAACTTCTATCGCCATTTAACCTCAAAAATATTCGTGGAATAGCCACTACATCTTCTACTCCTTCATATATCAAAAGTTCTGCAGTTTACGATAGTCGGGTAACCTACATAACAGCGTCGAAATCAATGCACAAAAAGGTTGGTTCGATTCTGATTGTGGGAGGTGAAAGATTTGGCCTTGTTCTGTTCGATGACAAACAGCAGTACCGGACATTTAAAGGCAACTCATCATGTGCAGCCGGAACAGGTAGTTTTTTAGATCAGCAAGCCAAACGCTTAAACCTGGATAGCATTTCCAGTTTTAGCGACCTTGCAAACCAAAATCATGGAGACTTTCCAAAAATTGCATCGAGGTGCTCCGTTTTTGCAAAAACCGATCTTATTCATGCCCAGCAGGAAGGTTATTCACTTTCTGAAATTTGCGACGGATTGTGTCACGGCTTGGCCAAAAATATTGTGGATACATTATTTAATGCCGGGAACATAGCATCTCCAATGATTTTTACAGGAGGAGTTTCGTTGAATGTTGCAGTGGCCCGGCATATTGAAAACCTTACCGGAATTAAACCGGTGGTTGGAGAACATTCACATCTTTATGGAGCAATTGGAGCCGCTATTCATCTTATCGACGATAAAAAGGGAAAATTAAGTTTTGATTTTAAGGTACCGGGTGACATTCTTTTGGAAGATAAAAAGGAAAGGAGCTATTTCTACAAACCTCTGAAACTGGAGTTATCCGAATATCCTGATTTTATAGCTTTTGACAAATACAATTTAGAATCCAAAATAGTAAAGCATGTTACAGAAGTTGAAGTTGATATTTACACCGAAATTAAAAACCGGGAATATGACGTTTTTATGGGTATTGATATTGGTTCAACAAGTACCAAAGCACTTCTTCTGAATGAAAATAAAGATGTTCTGGCAGGTTTTTACACACGTACTTCCGGTCAGCCCGTAAATGCCGTTCGCGCCATATTTGAAACCATTCAGGACATTATTTCTAAAACGAACTGCCAGCTAAATATTTTAGGAGTTGGCACAACCGGTTCAGGCAGAAAGTTTATCGGTAAAATTATTGGTGCCGATATCATTCCTGATGAAATAACTGCACATGCGAGGGCTGCCATTGAGTTGGATGCCGAAGTAGATACCATTATTGAAATTGGCGGGCAGGACGCAAAATTTACCACATTAAGCAATGGAAGAGTCACTTTCTCGATAATGAACAATGTATGTGCTGCCGGCACAGGTAGTTTTATTGAAGAACAGGCAAAAAAACTAGGGGTGAGCCTGGATGACTATTCTGAGAAAGCCATGAATACAATTGCCCCGATTGCCAGTGACAGGTGCACTGTTTTTATGGAGCGCGATTTAAATCATTACCTCAACGAAAACTACACGACCAACGAAATACTGGCATCTGTCCTGCATTCGGTTCGTGAAAACTATCTGCTTAAAGTTGCTATTGAAAAAAACATTGGCAACAAAATTTTCTTCCAGGGAGCAACGGCTAAAAACCAGGCCTTGGTTGCCGCATTCGAACAAAAACTAAATAAGCCGATTCTGGTTTCGAAATATTGCCATTTAACCGGTGCATTAGGAGTTGCACTTGAATTATCGGACAAAAAAATAAACCAAACAAAATTCAGAGGAATAAAACTTTATAAGAACGAAATACCTGTACAAACTGAAATTTGTGACATATGTACCAATCATTGCAAATACAAAATTGCGGAAGTGGAAGGTGAAAAAGAGGCATATGGATTCTTATGCGGCAGAGATTACAACTCCACCAGTTTTGTCGACAACAATACCTCCGATTTCAACCTTGCAAAAGAGTACAACAAACACTTCAGGTTTAAAGCCCTGAATAAAGGAGAATCAAAAATAGCCATTGGAATTCCGGCCGGTTTATATCTATTCGAAGACCTGTTGCTGTGGCAGCGATTTTTCGATTTGTTAAATATAAAAACGGTTACCAGCGCAAACTTTCGTGATGCAGTAAAGACAGGAAAACGAATTTCCGGTGCCGAATTCTGTTCCCCGATGAATGCGATACAGGGACATGTAAAGTATCTCCTCGACAAAGCCGATTACATATTTTTGCCAACCTATCTTGAAGAACGTCAGAAATCTAAAAGCTTACGCCGGCAATATTGCTACTACAGTCAGTTTGCTCCTCCTGTTGTGGCTTCGATCGACGAGATTGCCGAACAGAATAAAATTATAAACCCTATTCTTTTCTCCCTTCAAAATGAAGTGCTGTTAAAAAATGAATTGTTCAACTCCCTAAAAAAGGCCGGGTTTACAGGTATAAATCTGATAAGCATTTCAAATGCCTTTAACAAAGCCAAACGAGAGAAGGAGGAAAAATTAAATTCATGGAAAGCTAAATTTCAAACTAAATCGTCCACAGATTCGAACCTGAAAGTAATCTTACTGGGAAGGCCCTATACGGTTCTTACACCGGTTATGAATAATAATATTCCGGATATTTTTGCAAAAAAAGGAGTGAAAACCTTTTATCAGAATATGTTGAAAGTAAATGAAAATGAAATTGATAGCATCAGCGAAATTTTAAGCTCTACAAAATGGAAATTTGCTTCAGCCATTCTGACTGCTGCCGATTATGTGGCCCGGAAAAAGGATTTATACCCTGTATTAATTTCTTCTTTTAAATGTTCTCCCGATTCGTTCACGATTGAATACTTCAAACAAATAATGGATTTTTATAAAAAACCTTATTTGATTTTACAGCTGGATGAATATAATTCTAATGTAGGTTATGAAACGCGGATTGAAGCTGCACTCCGTTCTTTTCAAAATCATTATCATTCTATCGAAACAGTGAAAAGTAACAGCGCTAAATCGACTAACAATTTGATAACCGACGCCGCTGAACTTAAAGGTAAAATCCTGCTAATGCCATCTTTGGGCGAATATGCCTCGAAATTGCTTGAGGCCAATTTACGCCGGATTGGAATTGAAGCACATACCCTTTTTGATTCAGAAGATTCGATAAAAAGAAGCCTTAATTCGAATACCGGTCAGTGTTTGCCTCTAAATATTATCCTTCAGGATGCATTCGATTATATTGAGAAAAATAACCTCGATCCGGCAAATACAGTTTTATGGATGATCGAATCTCCGATTTCCTGTAACCTGGGAATGTTTATCAATTACATGGCTAAACTTCTGAGAGAACAGAAGGAAGAATTCCAACAATTGCGGATTTACTGCGGGCAAATAACTTTTGCCGATATTTCAATAAATACTTCCATAAATTCCTACCTGGCATTTCTGTTTGGTGGTTTTCTGCGCAAAATAGAGTGCAAACTAAGACCATACGAAATACAAAAAGGCCAGACTGATATTCTAATAAAAAAGTCGATGGAACTTCTTTATCAAACTTTCATGGATGGAAGCTCGAAAGAAGAAGCGTTGAAACAAGTTATTACATGGAGTAAAACAATTAAAACAAAAAAACAACACCGCCCAAAAGTGGCAATTTTTGGAGATTTGTATGTCCGCGACAACGACGTGTTTAATCAGAATTTAATCCGCTTTATTGAGAAAAACGGGGGTGAAGCAATTACAACTCCGTACAGTGAGTATATAAAAATTATAGCTTTTGCTTCGAACAACCGTTTAATAAAGGAAGGTTTTTATATGAAAGCATCGTTACGACGTTTTCTTATAGCAGTAGCAACTCAGTTGGAAGAGAGATACTTGAACCTTTTTAATGAAATTTTACACGAACCTATTTCCAAACCACTAAAATCATACAACGATAAATTGAAAAAACTCAATCTTACTACCTCCTATAATGGAGAATCGTTTGAAAATGCACTTAAAATTATCCATCTGATAGAGTATTACCCGGATATTGCTTTATTCGTACAAACAAATCCTTCGTATTGTTGTCCGTCACTCGTAACGCAGGCAATGAAATCGAAAATGGAAAAAATAACCGGGATTCCAATTGTTACCATAGAATACGACGGTACCAGTTCATCTAAAAATGAAGATATAATTCCGTTCTTAACTTATGCGAATGCAGCAAAATAAAAATAAAGTCGTTGGGAATTGTAGATTCAAAAAAGGTTAAGAATTATAGAAACAAAAAAAGAGGTCCTAAAAAGACCTCTTTGAATTTGCTGCTCCCCAGGTAGGACTTGAACCTACGACCTACGGATTAACAGTCCGCCGCTCTAACCAACTGAGCTACTAGGGAATATTGTTTTGTTCTGTAGAACGTTTGCTTTTCAAAAGCGATGCAAAAGTAATAGCTTTTCTGAAATCTCAAAACATTTTTCAAAAAAATCTTACATTCTTAATTTGCCATTACATCCACATTCTACCGACTCTTAAATATCTAAATTGACCTAGTGCACACTACTCTCAGAAAATCAATGTGATCGCACTATTCCGCCATTTCAAAAACAAAATAGAAGCTAAAAGCAGGTACTAAATCGAATTTGAATACATCCACGAAGACTCCTGTTATTTTTGAGGATGAAATCGTATTTTAGCTGTTTCATGCGAACAGAAACAAAAGCGAATGGTTAAATTTGAAGAAAGCAAAAACTATGAATACCTTTTTAAAATCGATTTTGGTTCTAATTATTTATTTTTGCGGCCTTATTCCACTTTCCGCGCAACCATACAACCTAGAAATTCAAATTCAGAATCAACCCGACAACCCGGTAGTTTTTGGCCGGCTTGAAGGCGATAATTTTATCAGCATCGACAGTGCGAAGGCAACAAATGGTTCTGTTCAGTTTCTGTTTCCGGAAAATGCTCAGCCCGGTGTCTACCGTTTGATCTTGGGAAAAACGGGCTACGCCAAAGTAATGAATGATGATCCGCAACAACTCGACTTTATTTTCAACAACGAAAACATCAATTTGAAAACCGATTTTAAAAATCCACTGGGTGCCTTGTGGATTTACGAGTCGGATGAGAACAGGTTTTATTACGATTTTATGCAGCGCCAGCGCGAATACGAAAAAGCAATTTCGCTGATGGAGCAGGAAGTGGATCAGTATTGGGCCCAAAAAGATACCACCAAGGCGATCAATCTTTCCAACGAGTTCAACCAGCTTCAAATGGAGTGGGACCTGCGTCTTGTTCAGACCATTCAGCAAAACCACGATAAGTTTGCCTCGAAATTGATTGCCCTCGAACGCGAGCCGCTTAAGGATGGCTTTTTATCACCTGCTGAGCGCAAAGAAGCCGAAAAAACCAATTTTTTCAAGCACATCGAATTTACCGATGCTAGCCTGATCAACTCACAGGCATACACCGATAAAATATTCGAATTCCTGGTACTTTTCAACGATAAGTCGTTTAACAAGGAGCAGCGTACTAAAGCGTACCTGAAAGCCGTTGACATTATATTGCCAAAGCTTGACGAAAACACCGAAGTCCGAAACTTTGTGATCGCCTACCTTGTTCATGGCTTTGAAGTACTCGGCCTGAAAGATGTGGTTTCTCACATCGAAGCGGTACAATAATAGCAACTGACTAATACACATTTTAGCAAAATTCATATAATGATACCACAGATAAAAATGATAACTACGCGGCAGAAAAACACATCAACTGCCGTGCTTACCCGAGAAATAGACAAAGCACAATTCCCTGAGATTTCTGATGCGGAACTGCAGTACCTGGGATCGGTACTGGAAACAAAGTCAAGTGCGATAGTCCACAAACTGCCGGTTATACTTTTTGTGGAAAAAGTAAAAGACGACCAGGAAAACTACCAGCAACTGGAAGCCGCCCGAAAAGCCGGCTCAAAACTGTTTTCAGCATTAAAAGCGATCGACTCAAAAACCGTTCAGCTGCAAAATCGGAGTAAGCCTGAACTGACTTACGCGCTGCTCGAAGGCTTGCTGTTGAGCAACTACTGCTTCGACAAATACAAAAAAGAAAAGTCGTCGTTCTCAATCGAAGAGATCCTGCTTGTTGATGATTCGATAACCAGAGAAAAGATCGTCGAACTATCCAATATTATCAAAGCGGTTTTTGCTGCACGCGATCTGGTGAACGAACCACTGTCGTTTCTTACTGCACCACAATTTTCGGTTGAAATTGAAAAACTGGGAGAGGAAGCCGGTTTTGATGTGGAGGTATTCAACAAGCAAAAAATTGAATCGCTGAAAATGGGAGGCCTGCTGGCTGTTAACAAAGGCAGCATCGATCCGCCAACGTTCAACATCCTTGAATGGAAACCGGAAAACGCAGTCAATAAAAAGCCGGTGGTGCTGGTGGGCAAAGGTATCGTTTACGATACGGGCGGACTTAGCCTAAAACCAACTGCTAATTCAATGGACTACATGAAAACCGACATGGCCGGGGCCGCAGTCATGGTAAGTGTAGTTTATGCCATAGCTAAAAATAAGTTACCCATCCATGTTATTGCCCTTATTCCGGCAACCGATAACCGCCCCGATGGAAATGCCTATGTTCCGGGCGACATCATCACGATGTTCGACGGAACTACTGTTGAAGTAAAAAATACCGATGCCGAAGGCCGCCTCATCCTGGCCGATGCTCTGAGCTATGCCAAAAAGTTCGATCCAGAACTGGTAATTGATTATGCTACACTCACCGGGGCAGCCGATATTGTTGCCGGCCCACATGCGGCAGTTGTTATGGGAAATTCGAAAAAGAATATCGATTCCATTAAGGAGATTGGCTTAAAAACTTACGAGCGCCTTATAGAGGTTCCGCTCTGGGAAGAGTATGCCAAACCGCTTAAATCGCATATTGCCGATCTGAACAACCTGGGATCGCGTGAAGCACAGTCGACAGTTGCAGGTAAATTCCTCGAACATTTTACCGACTATGATTGGATGCACATCGATTCGGCCGGAACTCCTTATTTTAAAGAAGCCGACCAATACCATCCGGCAGGCGGAACGGGTTTTGGAGTGCGTTTGGTGTATCATTTCTTAAAAGAAAAATTTAGTTAGAAACATACGAAAAGGCAATTTTAATCGCTTAAAGAACAGGGCGTCTTCCGGAACCGGACAGCACAAAACCGGCTATGAATCTTTCAATTAAAAAATTAACTTTGCAGCGCCTGTCTGATAAGGGATGATCCGGGAAACGCCTAAACTGTGTTTCTTTAGATAAATACAGGTTTCAAAAAAACAAGATTTAACAGATAAAAAGTGTAATTGCAATACAGATGAAACAGCATAATCAACACGACAATATAAAAATCGGGATTTCGCATGGCGACATCAACGGCATTGGTTACGAAGTAATTTTAAAAACACTTCAGGATCCGCGTATCCTTGAGATGTGCACACCAATTGTTTACGGCTCGCCGAAAGTTGCTGCCTACCATCGCAAGGCGCTAAACATAAACGATGTAAGTTTCAACCACATTAAAAACACAAAAGAGGCTTTTCACAAAAAAGCGAACATCATTAATTGTGTGGATGAGCAAATCAGGGTTGAACTTGGAAAATCAACCGAAGAAGCCGGTTTATCGTCGTACAACGCATTGGAAAAAGCCACTTCCGATTTGCAAAAAGGCTACATCGATGCGCTCATTACAGCACCTATCAACAAAGACAATATTCAAGGTGAGAATTTCAAATTCCCGGGACATACCGAATTCCTGGCCGAGAAATTCGAAACAAAAGATTACCTCATGTTGATGGTAAGCGAAACCATGAAAGTTGGGGTTGTAACAACACACATCCCAATTTCACAGGTTGCACAAAGCCTGAGCAAGGAAGCTATTCTTTCAAAACTCAGGATCATTAACAGATCGCTGCAACAGGATTTTTCAATCACCCGTCCACGGATTGCGGTTTTTGGTTTGAATCCGCATGCCGGCGATAACGGTCTGATCGGAAATGAAGAAAAGGAAATTATCCTTCCGGCAATTATTCAGGCCAAAAAAGAAGGCATCATCGCACTTGGTCCGTACCCTGCCGATGGCTTTTTCGGATCGGAAGATTACCGCAAGTTCGATGCTATTCTGGCCATGTATCACGACCAGGGCCTGATCCCTTTCAAACTGGCTTCGTTTGAGCGCGGCGTAAATTTCACTGCCGGACTTCCGGTGATCCGCACATCGCCTGCACACGGAACAGCCTACGCGCTGGCAGGTGAAGACAAAGCATCGCCCGAATCGTTCAGACAGGCACTTTACCTGGCCATCGACATTTATAAAAACAGAATGATCTACGACGAGATCACTCAAAATCCACTCAAGAAGTACGAGATCAATCCGAACCAGGTGGACGAGAGCGTTGACATTGAAGCAAGCGAGGAAGAAGACAACTTATAAACTGTATTACACATGTACGAATATATCCGGGGCAACATTGCGGATATCAGCCCGGCAAACATCATTGTTGAAGCCGGCGGAATAGGCTATTTTATCAATATTTCACTGAACTCTTACAGCCAGCTGAGTGGCAAGCAGGAAACACGACTGTTTCTGCACCAGATTGTGCGTGAAGACGCCCACACGCTTTATGGTTTTGCCGATGTTAAGGAACGCGAATTATTCCGGAACCTGATCTCGGTGAATGGTGTTGGTGCAAGCACGGCAATTATGATGCTTTCGTCCTTATCTCCCGACGAGATCAGGTCGGCTGTAGCCACTGATAATGTTAATGTTCTGAAAGCGGTAAAAGGCATCGGGGCAAAAACAGCTCAGCGTATCATTATCGATTTAAAAGATAAGCTCGGAAAATTATCCGAAAGTGGCCATATTTTGCCTGTAGCAGACAATACTATACAGATTGAAGCGTTATCTGCATTAGTCATGCTTGGGTTCGCCAAAAAGGACGCGGAAAAGGTAGTTTCCAAAATCCTCGGCGAGCAACCTGACTCAACTGTAGAAAGTGTGATTAAACAAGCATTAAAAAGGCTGTAACCCGGGAAGACCGTACCAAATCTGTCTTGATGAGAGAAAAGGAAATTACCCGTAAAATTGACTGCCTTTTACGTAGTAATTGATTTTATATGAAACTGAACCGAAGGTTAGTAAAAATATACTTCATTTTATTCGCCGTAATGTCCCTCGCGATTCCCCAATTGGGGCTGGCACAGGATGCTCCTGTAATGGACACAACCGGCAACCTACCCTATCCTTTTAAGGATCAACCTGCATTTGGATATCCTGAACAGGACTCCATGAAGCTGTTTCTGAACAAACCCAGTAACATTAAATACGAAGTAGAGTACGATCCGATAACCGGACAATATGTGTTCTACGAAAAAATTGGCAACCTGAATTATCGTCTGCCACAAAGTATGTCGCTCGACGATTATATCGATTACGACTTCGACCGGTCGATCCAGGAATACTGGAAAAGCCGTACACAACTCGAAGACCAGGACCGCCGCGGAGGCTTACTGCCTCAACTGACAATCGGAAGTGAAGCCTTTAACCGCATTTTTGGCGGTAACACCATCAATATTCAGCCACAGGGTTATGTTGAAGTAAGTTTCGGCTACCAGGTGAATAAAACCGACAACCCGTCGATACCGGAGCGCCTGCGTAAGGTGCCAACATTCGATTTCGACGAAAAGATTCAGATGAATGTTACCGGCCAGATCGGAACAAAAATGAACATGCGGGTGAATTACAACACCGAGGCCACCTTCGATTACGAAAATAAAATGAACCTGGAATATACCGGCGACGAAGATGAGATCATCAAACGTATTGAGGCCGGTAATGTTTCGCTTCCGCTGAATGGTTCATTGATTTCGGGTGCATCCAACCTTTTTGGGGTAAAAACAGAGATGCAGTTCGGGAAACTGAACGTTACCACTATTTTCTCGCAAAGTAAAGGTGAATCGAAAACCGTTGAAACCGAAGGTGGAGCACAGGTGGCAACCTTCGATATTTCGGCTTCGAACTATGATGCGAACCGACACTTTTTCCTGGCACAGTATTTCCGCGACCATTACGATGAATGGTTAAAAAGTACCGCCGTTCCGCGTTCGCCGGTCACTATTAATAAAATTGAAGTTTGGATAACCAATAAGTCCAACGATTTTACCGAGTCGCGCAACATTCTGGCTTTCCAGGACCTTGCAGAACACGATCCTAATATTTATAATCAGGTGCCGCAGTTTCAGTCCACACCGGGGCTTCCTTATCCACAGAATATTTATCCGAACAATGCTGCCAACGGTTTGTACAGCGAAATGAACACTACGTATTCCGATGTTCGTCAGGTTGAAAATATTACCGGTGTGATGGCCCAATTCGGACAGGATTTCGTTGGAGGTACCGATTTTGAAAAGATTGAAAGTGCCCGTAAACTAAGTCCGTCGGAATATAATGTGAACACCACGCTTGGTTACATCTCTCTGAATTCAGCGCTAAACACGGATGAAGTTCTTGCTGTTGCTTACAACTTCACCGTAAACGGTCAAACTTTTCAGGTTGGTGAATTCTCGACTGGTGGGATTGATGCACCTCAGACTTTATTCCTGAAGTTATTAAAAGGAACAAACCTTTCACCGGGAAAACCTACCTGGAAACTGATGATGAAAAACATTTACAACCTGAATGCTTATCAGTTGACCAGCGAAGATTTTGAGTTAAACATTGTGTACCAGAACGACTCTACCGGTACCTACATCAATTACCTTCCGGAAAGTAGAATTGAAGGACACATCCTTTTGGAAGTGATGCGTCTCGACATGCTCAACAAGCAGCTCGACCCAACAAAAGACGGAATCTTTGACTACGTTCCGGGGATCACGGTGAATCCAAGCAGCGGGCGGATCATATTCCCGGTAGTTGAACCGTTTGGTAGCCATCTGGCCGATTCAATTATCGATCCGGCCCTGGTCGACAAATATGTTTACCAGTCGCTCTACGATTCCACTCAGGTTAGGGCCGAACAGGATGCCGAGCATAACAAGTTCAAACTTATTGGTAGCTACAAGGGCTCGTCGAGTTCGGAGATCATGCTTGGCGGACTGAACCTTGCACAGGGATCGGTTAAAGTTACTGCCGGGGGGCAGGTGCTTGTTGAAAACGTTGACTACACCGTAGACTATACCCTTGGTAGAGTTAAGATCATTAACCAGGCACTTTTGGAGGCCGGTACTCCGATCCAGGTTTCAACAGAAACTGAAGACCTGTTTACCATGCAGCGCAAAACCCTGATGGGAACTTACGCGAACTATGCCTTCTCCGATAATTTTAACGTTGGCGCCACCATGCTGTACATGCACGAGCGTCCGCTTACAGAGAAAGTAGATTATGGTCAGGATCCCATTTCGAACCTGATGTACGGGCTCGATGCACGCTACAACACCGAAAGCATGTTAATTACCAAAGCACTCGATGCGCTGCCCTTCTATTCGACCAACGCTACTTCATCGATTAATATTGAAGGAGAATATGCCAAACTGGTACCGGGAAGTGCAAAAGCAATTGATGGCTCGGCATATATCGATGACTTTGAAGCCACAAAAACAGCCATCGACATGCGAGCCCGCCAGTCGTGGATGCTGGCCAGTACGCCGCAATACCAGAGCGACCTGTTCCCTGAAGCCAACCTGACCAATACGCTGGAATACGGTATCAACCGTGCAAAACTGGCATTTTACAATATCGATCCTTTATTTTTGAGGAACAACTCGCTGACACCCGATCACATTAAAAACGACCGTAGCATGCAGTCGAACCACCTGGTACGTGAGGTATTCGAACAGGAACTTTTCCCTGAAAAAGAGTTCACAACCGGTGAACCAACCAACATTCAAACCTTCGACCTCGCCTTTTACCCTGAGGAACGTGGACCGTATAACTACGATGCGGGAAACAGCAACTTTTCTGCCGGTGTTGAGTCGGATGGAAAACTGAGAGCACCAGAAACCCGATGGGGCGGTATCATGCGCGAGATTCAAACCAGCGATTTTGAAAACGCCAACATCGAATACATCGAATTCTGGGTGATGGACCCTTTTGTGAACGATACACTTCAAACCCATGAAGGTGGTGACCTGTATTTTAACCTTGGAGAAATCTCGGAAGATATATTAAAAGATTCGCGAAAAGCATTTGAAAACGGATTGCCGACAACTGCGGAAGTCACCAATGTTGATACAACCATCTGGGGACGTGTATCAACACAGCAGTCGCTGGTAAATGCATTTGATAACAACCTGACTTCGAGACAATACCAGGACATTGGTTTCGACGGATTAAATGATAACGACGAGAAATCGCTTTTTGAGCAATACCTCGAAGAACTGCGTTTGAGAGTGAACGACGATGCGTATCAGAATGCACTGAATGACCCTTCAACAGATAACTTCCATTATTACCGGGGCTCTGACTACGACCGGGATCAGGTAGGAATCCTGCAACGTTACAAAAAATACAACGGTCCCGAAGGCAACTCACCAACAGCAGAAATGTCGCCGGAAAGCTACCCTACTTCGGCTACTACCATTCCGGATATTGAGGACATTAACGGCGACAACACCCTAAACGAATACGAACGTTATTTCCAGTATCATATTAGTGTTCGTCGCGAGGACATGGTGTTGGGGCAAAACTACATTACCGATATTAAACACAGTAAGGTTGAACTTAAAAACGGAACCGTTGGAGAAGTGAACTGGTATCAGTTTAAAATACCGGTTACAAATCCTGATCAGGTGATCGGTAACATCAGCGATTTCAAATCGATCCGTTTTATGAGGATGTTCATGCGCGGTTTCCAGGACTCAACAGTTATGCGTTTTGCAACACTTGATCTTGTTCGAGCCGACTGGCGCCGTTACTCAGGCGATCTTTCCGACGACATTTCGGCTCCTTCAGCGAATGCTAATTTCGAGATATCAGCCGTAAGTATCGAAGAAAACGGTAGCCGCGAGCCGGTGAACTACATCCTTCCTCCCGGAATATCAAGGGTTATTGACCCCGCCAATCCACAGTTACGCCAGTTGAACGAACAGTCTATCGTATTAAAAGCGACTGACCTGGAACAGGGAGATGCCAAAGCAACATACAAGTCGTTGTACATGGACTTCCGCAGGTACAAAAAACTGAAAATGTTTGTTCATGCCGAAGAGATTGAAGGCTCACCCCTGAGAGATGATGAATTGTCATTCTTTATCAGGATGGGATCGGATTACAACAATAACTATTACGAATACGAAATTCCGTTAAAACTTACACCTGAAGGTAATTATATCAACGACAGTGAATCAGACCGAATGATCGTCTGGCCGGAAGAAAACCTGATTGATCTTCCGCTCGACCTGTTTACCAACCTGAAACTCGATAGAAATGACGCCATCCGCGAAGGCGGCTCAACAATACGGATTAACGATATTTATGAAAAATCGGACCCTGACCGGAACAGTGGAAAGAACCGGGTGAAAATTAAGGGTAGTCCGAACCTCGGCAACGTTGAGGTATTTATGATGGGTGTTCGCAACCGCCGCGGACAGGTAAATACCGGTCCGAAATCGGTGGAAGTGTGGGCCAACGAATTACGCCTTACCGATTTTGATGAAGAAGGTGGCTGGGCCGCAAACGGACGTGTTTCAGCACGACTTGCCGATTTGGGTAGCATTACTGTGGCCGGACGAAAACGCACTTCGGGTTTTGGAAGCATCGATCAAAACATAAACAGCCGCCAACTGGAAGACCTCGACGAAATGGATGTTTCAACATCAATCGACTGGGGACGCTTTTTCCCCGAAAAAGCCGGCGTTCGCATTCCAATGTACTATGGTTATTCGAAAAGTACGGTAAAACCAAAATACAATCCGCTTGAGCCGGATATCGAAATGGACAAATCGCTGGCCCACCTGGAGACCAAACATGAAAAAGATTCATTAAAAAATATAACCCAGGATGTGGTTGAGCGCAAGAGCATCAACTTTACCAACGTGAAAGTTGAACCTCAGCGTCAGAAAGAAAAAACGCATTTGTGGGATCCTCAAAATTTCGCGGTGACCTACGCCTACAACGAGATTTCGAAACGAAATGTGACTACTGAATACAATGTGGATAAAACGCATCGTGCAATGTTCTCTTACAATTACAGCAGCCGTTCAAAACTGATTGAGCCTTTCAAAAAAGTTTCTGTGTTACAGAAAGGCCCGTTAAAACTAATCGGTGATTTTAACTTTTATCCGCTGCCAACACAGATTTCGTATCGAACCGATTTGTTCAGAAGGTACCACGAAGTACAGACGCGTAACATTACCAATCCGAACCTGATATTGCCGACCAATTTTGAAAAAGATTTCCTGTGGAACCGTTACCTCGATATTCGTTACGACATGACCCGTTCGCTTAAATTCGACTTCTCGTCGCGTGCCACTTCACGAATCGACGAACCCGAAGGCCGGATTAACCGACGAGACGATGATTACGAATGGAAACGCGATTCGATATTGACCAATCTGATGCACCTGGGGAGGCCAACCATTTACGGTCACACTTTTAACCTGAATTACCAGGTACCTCTTCGGTCTATCAAAGCGCTGAGTTTTATGAGTGCCAACGTTCGGTATTCAGGAACTTACGATTGGGTGGCCGGGCCACTGACCGAAGAAGACATAAATATCGGTAACGTGATCAGCAACTCGCGTAACATGTCGTTAACCGGAAATGCCAATTTTCAGACCTTATTCAACCAGGTTCCGTATTTCCGTGAGGTGAACCAAAAATTCCGGAGAACAGGACGCGGACGTGGAAGCCTGAACAGGAATTCAAGTAGAAGCAACCAACAGGATAATCAACCCTTGGAACGAAAATCGGAAGAAACCTTTAGTACAAATTTGAAATTTATAGCCGGTGCTCCTCAAAAAGTACAGCATAAGCTAAATACCAAAAAAGTTAAGGTGCTGGTAACCGGAGTGGAAGGAAAAGCAATTCCGGGAAAACTGACGATTGTTGACGCAAACACCATTGAATTTACGCCAAACGAAGACGCCAACCAGGCGATGTTGACAGTTAGCGGTAAACGGGGAGATCAACCCTTCCTGAAGGATGTACTCGACCTCACCACCCGAATGGTGATTGGTGTGCGCACAGCATCGATAATGTATTCCAAAAACGGAAGTACGGTATTGCCGGGTTATCTCCCGGAACCATCGTTATTTGGTGCAGGTAATTATTCAGGCGATCCTGATTGGTCGCTACCAAATGTACAGTCAAATTTTGCTCCGGGCTTACCATTTATGTTTGGGTGGCAGGATCGCGATTTTGCCCGTAAAGCCGCTGACAATGGTTGGTTAACCATCGACTCAACATTAAATCAACCGTTCATGTTCCGAAATACAGAACGCTTGAACCTGCGGGTATTGTGGGAACCACTCCCCGACCTACGTATTGATATCACGGGAGAAAGAAATTTCTCTAAAAACATAAGCGAATTCTACGATTACGACGGAACCGGCGCTTTTAAAGCAAACAGTCCTACTGAGTCGGGTAATTTTAGCATTTCCACATTATCATGGAAAACAGCTTTCTTCTCAATTGGAAGAGAAGAAGTAGTTAGTTCTGAAGCTTTTGAAAATTTAAAAGAATACCGTCAGATTATTGCACACCGTTTGGCAGCTCAACGTGCGTCCGGCGGAAATTACGATCCAAACGTACAGCATCAAAATTACCCGGGATATCCTCAGGGCTATGGTCCAAACTCGGTAGAAGTACTGGTACCGGCCTTCCTTGCTGCATATCAGGATAAAGATCCGAATAAGGTTTCGCTCGACCTTTTCCCTTCAGCGAAATTCATCCGGCCAAACTGGAGCATCCGTTACGAAGGAATGGTTTCGCGTATACCGGGGCTGAATAAAGTGATGCGTTCGCTGAATTTCCAGCATACCTACCGTTCAACCTATAACATTGGTTCGTATGTTACCAATCTGGATTATCTGGATGGAAGTGAATTTTCTGATTACATGGATGAACTGGTAGACCTGGCTTACAACTTTAAAACTCCCTACGATTTTAACTCTGTGAGTATTGTTGAGGCCTTCAATCCACTTATCAACATGGATATCATGTGGCACAGCGACCTGACTACAAGAGCCGAGATTAAGCGGGCACGTAACCTCAACCTGTCGTTTGCCAACAACCAGATTACCGAGGTTCTTACCAGCGAATTCATCTTTGGTATGGGCTACCGCTTTACGCATATGGACCTGATCATTAAAACCAAAAACTCGCAACAAGCCTACTCCAATGATTTAAATATCCGTGCCGATATTTCGTACCGGAAAAGCAAAACCATGTTGCGCCCCTTGGATGATGTATCGCAAATCACAGCTGGACAAGGTAACTTTACGATTAAAACCTATGCAGATTACCGCCTAAGCGACAAATTTGAAATGCGGGTATTCTACGACCGGATTTTAAACAATCCGTTCATTTCAACTTCGTACCGTACAACAAATGCGAATTTCGGGGTCAGCTTCCGTTTCACCCTTTCGAATTAGTGTTAATATAACCTTATGCTAAGAAAGGATTTGAAAGCAAAAAGCTGCGAATATTTTGATTTTACAAAAAAATGGTTTTTCTTGCAGAGGAAATTTAGTACAGAAATGAAAAAAATAAATACAATATGGCTTCCGTGGTGGGGTCTTCTTGCGTAAGTTAGGAGTTAAAGAGCCATATTGGTATTTTTTAAAGATATTAAAAACCGAAGGCCTGCTCCTGTTAAGAGCGGGTTTTTTTATGAAAAAAAGCAGAATGAAATTACAAAACAATATTTGGTGGTGGCGTTGCAACTTTTTACAGGAATCGTGAAAAGAGGATCGCCATATGCTAAAAATGGAAACGGCTCATCGAAATCACGATGAGCCGTTTTTTTTAATCGAAAAATCTAAAAAATACAATAATGGAAAAATTAAAATTTAAACCGGTAGTCCGGAAAATACTTGCCGATACGGTAACTCCGGTGAGCATTTACCTCCGGCTGCGCACACTTTATCCGAAGTCGATTCTTCTGGAAAGTTCGGATTATCACGGCAATGAAAATGCCTACTCGTTTATTGCATTTAGTCCGCTGGCCAGCTTTAAAGTAAAGGAAGGCCAGGTTACCAAAGCATTTCCGGGAAAGGACAAAGAAGAATATGCTTTGACAAATGAGCGCAAACTTCACGATGAACTGGATGCCTTTTTCAAAACCTTCGATGTTGATTCGAGCGAAATAGAATTACCTGCAAACGGTTTATTTGGCTACCTGAATTTCGATGCCATTCAGCATTTCGAAAACATCCGCTTTTCTTCACCGAAAAAAGAGGAATACCAGATTCCGGAAGTGTTCTACAGTTTTTACAAGTATGTGGTTGCCATCGATCACCACAAAAACCAAATCCACATGGTGGAGAACCTGATGGAAGGCGAAGAGTCGCAGATCGATTACATCCACCATTTGCTCATCAACCTGAATTTTGCCACAGCAAAATTCGAACCTACAGGAGCGGAAGAATCCAACATTACCGACGAAGAATACAAATACATGGTAACAAAAGGTAAGGAGCACTGTTACCGTGGCGATGTCTTCCAGATCGTACTCAGCCGACAGTTCTCGCAAGAGTATAAAGGCGATGATTTTAATGTGTACCGTGCACTGCGTTCCATTAATCCATCGCCTTATTTGTTTTATTTCGACTATGGCACTTACCGTATTTTTGGCTCGAGCCCCGAAGCGGAGATCCGCATAAAAGAAAACAAAGCTTATATTCATCCCATTGCCGGTACTTTTAAACGTACCGGCAACGATGATCAGGACCGTGAACTGGCAGAGCAATTGAGCAAGGATCCCAAAGAAAATGCCGAACATGTAATGCTGGTTGATCTCGCGCGCAACGATTTGAGCCGGAATGCCGATAATGTGGTGGTGGAAACGTACCGCGAAGTACAGTTCTTCTCGCATGTTATTCACCTGGTTTCGCAGGTATCAGGAAGGATCACCGACGACACCAACCTGATTAAAGTTTTGGGCGAAACATTCCCGGCCGGAACCCTTTCCGGTGCACCAAAGTATAAAGCCATGGAACTGATCGATAAATACGAAAATCAGAATCGTGGTTATTATGGCGGATGTATTGGTTATCTTGGCTTCGACAGAACCGTAAACCACGCGATCATGATTCGCAGCTTTTTAAGCAAGAATAGCAAATTGTTTTACCAGGCGGGTGCCGGAATTGTTGCCGATTCGAAAGAAGAAAGCGAACTGCAGGAAGTGAATAACAAACTGGCAGCCTTGAAAAAGGCCATTGAAATGGCCAAAGAAATCAACTAGTAAATCCAAAGATCATGAAGATATTAGTTATTGATAATTACGACTCGTTTACCTACAACCTGGTTCATGCCATTAAAAAAATATCCGGCCAGCAGGTTGATGTGTACCGCAACGATGAGATTTCGCTGGAAGAAATCGCGAAATACGACAAAATTGTGTTGTCTCCCGGACCGGGAATCCCCGAAGAAGCCGGTCTGCTGCTCGACATTATAAAAGAATTCGGGCCTAAGAAAAGTATGCTGGGTGTTTGTCTTGGTCACCAGGCCATTGGTGAAGCGTTTGGCGGCGAACTCCACAATATGAATCGGGTACTGCACGGAATTGCTACGCCGGTTAAGCTCACCGAAAACAAATCGATTCTTTTTGATTCGCTGCCCGAAACTTTTGATGTTGGCCGCTACCACTCGTGGATCGTTAAAAGCGAAAACCTGCCAGCTTGTTTCGAAGTAACGAGTTACGATGCCGACGGACAGATCATGTCGATGAAACACAAGGAATACGACGTGCAGGGTGTGCAGTTTCACCCCGAATCAGTATTAACACCTCTCGGCGAAAAAATGATTGAAAACTGGCTGAATTCAGACAATAGTACAAAGTAGTGAGTAGAGAAACAACTCAATAAACTCAACAGTTAAAAATTCTCATTACTAAAATCTCAATACTAAATACTTAGACATGAAAGATACTTTACAATACTTGTTTGAAGGTAATAAACTCACTCGGGAAGAGGCAAAAAGCAGTCTGCTGGAAGTTGGCAAAGGTCAGCACTCCGAAGCTGAATTTGCTTCGTTTCTTACAGTATTTAAAATGCGTCCCCTGGAATCGGAAGAACTGGCCGGTTTTCGCGATGCCATGTTTGAACTGAGTGCAAGAGTCGATCTGTCGGAATTTAATGGAATGGACATTGTTGGTACCGGTGGCGATGGAAAAAATACCTTTAATATTTCAACTTTGGCCTGTTTTGTTGTGGCCGGTTCGGGAGTAAACATTACCAAGCACGGTAATTACGCAGCGAGTTCAAACAGTGGTTCATCAAACGTGCTGGAGTACCTCGGATACAAATTCAGCAGCGATATTCACAAACTGAAGGGCGACCTTGAAAAAGGCAATTTTTGCTTTTTGCATGCGCCGCTATTTCATCCGGCAATGAAACACATCGCTCCAGTCCGCCGTGCGCTGAAAGTGCCGACCTTCTTTAATATACTTGGCCCGATGATCAATCCGTCGGCACCAAAATACCAGGTTCTGGGTGTAAACAATTCCGAAAATTTTATGCACTATAAGAACGTTTATGAATCGTTGGCTATTAATTTTGCAATAGTTCATAGTATCGATGGTTACGACGAGATCTCTTTAACTGCCAATACGCGTTTGGGATTAAAAGGGACGGAAAAATACCTCACTGCCGAAGACTTTAACCTGGAAAGTGTCCGGCCCGAGAAATTATTCGGCGGAACCACGATTGAGGAAGCTGCAAAGATCTTTACCAGCGTGCTGGAAGGAAAGGGAACCAAAGAGCAAACCAACGTGGTTTTGGCCAATGCAGGTCTCGCACTTCAGGTGGTTTATCCTGAAAAGGAATTGACTGAATGTGTTGCTATGGCCCGCGAGTCACTCGATAGTGGCAAGGCTTTACAATGTCTGAAATCTGTTATTCAATAATATCATGAACATCCTGGACAAAATCATTGAAGCTAAAAAGCTTGAAATTACGCACCAAAAAGAATTGGTCGACATCGAGGTGTTGAAAGACATTCCTGATTTTTACAGGGAATGTAATTCACTCTGTGCAAGTCTGCTAAAAGAAGGTTCATCCGGAATTATTGCAGAATTTAAGCAACGATCTCCCTCAAAAGGGGATATCAATCTGTCGGCAAGGGTGGAAAAAGTAACCGAAGCTTACCGAAAAGCAGGGGCTGCAGGGCTGTCGGTTCTTACGGAAAAACACTTTTTCGGAGGTTCGCAGTCGAACCTGGTGATTGCGCGAGAACACAATCCCGATATTCCGATTCTTCGCAAGGATTTTATGATCGATCCGTACCAGATGGTGGAAGCCAAAGGTTATGGTGCCGATGTTATTTTGCTGATTGCTGCCTGCCTGAGTAAAAGACAGGCACTGGAACTGGCTCAGGCTGCAAAAGAACTGGGTCTCGAAGTATTGATGGAAATCCATAATGCCGAAGAACTGGACATCGTTAACGATTTTGTGGATATTGTTGGCGTAAACAACCGCAACCTGAAAACTTTTGAAGTGAGTGTTGAAACATCGGTTGAACTGGGCAAACTCATCCCCGATAAATTCATAAAAATATCGGAAAGCGGACTGGCAGGTCCCGATGAAATAAAATACCTCAGAAGTCACGGATTTAAAGGATTCCTGATTGGTGAGACCTTCATGAAAACCGAGAATCCCGGAAAAGCGTGTAAAAAGTTTATTCAAAAACTAAAATAGTGAGTCAAATCACCCCTGTAGTCTCCTGCCTATCGGCAGGCAGGCCTCAAGGGGATATTAGAAAAGAATACAGGAAAAGAAAAATCGAATGGAAAGAAAATTGAAGATAAAGGTTTGTGGAATGAAGTTCGCCGAAAATCGTGAACAGGTGGAACAACTTGGAGTCGATCTGCTCGGTTACATTTTCTACGAACCTTCGAAACGCTTTGTTGGCGATGATCCGGATGCCGGGCTTTTTTATGCTGCCAAACCCAAAGTTGCTGTTTTTGTCGATGAAAACGCTTTTGAAATACTGGCGCTGACAAAAAACTTCGACTTCGAGTATGTCCAGCTACACGGGAAAGAAAATCCCAAAACCTGTGGCATGCTCAAAAAACAAGGGTTGAAAATCATCAAAGCCTTTTCGGTTGACGATTCCTTCAAATTTGAAACTACTCAAGCCTTCGAGAAAGATGTCGATTACTTTTTATTCGACACCAAAACCAAGCTGCATGGCGGATCGGGGAAAAAATTTAACTGGGAGATATTGAATAAATACACCGGGCACCGACCATTTTTTTTAAGCGGCGGTATTGGACCCGGGGATGTTTCAGAGATCAAAAAGATCGATCATCCAAAACTTACCGGAGTGGATTTAAACAGCGGATTTGAAGACGAGCCGGGAATAAAAAATATTGAAAAACTAAAACAGTTTATTGAAGAACTGCAATAACAAACAGTTGTCTTTCCTGCGAAAGCAGGAAACTGATGAGAATCCCGCCTTCGCGGGAATGACGATGGAAAAGAAAAACACAGACTATGAAATACCAAGTTGACGAAAAAGGATATTACGGTGAATTTGGCGGGGCCTGGATCCCTGAAATGATGTACACCAACATTGAGGAGTTGAAAAACCGCTACCTTGAAATAATCGGATCAGAAGAATTCAAAAGTGAGTTCGACCAGTTGTTGAAGGATTACGTAGGCCGCCCCTCGCCTTTGTACTTTGCCGGCCGTTTATCGGAGCATTACGGAACAAAAATTTACCTGAAACGCGAAGACCTGAACCACACGGGCTCGCACAAACTGAATAATACGATCGGGCAGATTTTGCTGGCCGAGAAACTGGGCAAAAAACGAATTATTGCCGAAACAGGTGCCGGCCAGCATGGAGTGGCCACAGCTACAGTTTGTGCGCTTAAAGGACTGCAATGTGTGGTTTACATGGGTGCACTCGATGTTTCACGTCAGGCACCAAACGTAAAAAAGATGAAAATGCTGGGCGCTGAAGTTGTCCCGGTTCACAGTGGTAACAAAACATTGAAAGATGCTACCAACGAAGCCATGCGCGACTGGATCAACAACCCGGAAGATACGCACTACATCATCGGTTCGGTGGTTGGGCCTCATCCCTACCCCGACATGGTGGCACGTTTTCAGTCGGTGATCAGCAAAGAAATGAAGAGCCAGTTGCTGGAACAAACCGGTTCGGAACTGCCAACCCGGGTACTGGCCTGTGTGGGCGGAGGAAGCAACGCCGCCGGAGCTTTCTACCATTTTCTCGACGATGAACAGGTAGAACTCATTGGCGTGGAAGCCGCCGGGAAAGGTGTTGATACCGAAGAAACGGCAGCCACTCTTACGGTTGGTTCTCCCGGCGTATTACATGCCGCTAAAACAATGCTCATGCAAAATGCCGACGGACAAATCACGGAGCCATATTCCATCTCGGCCGGACTGGATTACCCGGGCATCGGGCCTTTGCACGCTCATCTGCACAAAACCGGCCGTGCAAAATTCCTTGCTGCAACCGACGAAGAAGTGCTGCAATCCGTTCTGCTGCTCACGCAAAAAGAAGGAATTATTCCGGCACTGGAATCGGCACATGCACTGGCAGCGCTTGATAAGATAAAAATGAAACCCGACGATGTTAATGTCATCAATCTTTCGGGCAGCGGGAATAAGGACATGGAAACGTACCTTAATTATTTTGGATACTAAATAGTACAGAGTCGTGAGAGAGTGAGTATTGAGAAGAAGGTTACTTCAAAGTTCTCAATACTAATTACTCTTAATCTCATTTCTAAATGAAACAAAATGATGAACAGAATAAACAAACTTTTCGAAACCAAGAAGCAAAATATACTATCAGTTTATTTCACAGCCGGATTTCCAAACTTGAATGATACCGTAGAAATCATTCAGGAACTGGAAAAGAATGGCGTGGACCTCATCGAAATTGGCATTCCTTTTTCTGATCCAACGGCCGACGGACCAACCATTCAGAAAAGCAGCGAAACAGCTCTGAAAAATGGCATGAACCTGAACCTGCTGTTCGAACAGCTAAAAGATATCCGCAAATCGGTGAACATCCCGCTTATTCTGATGGGCTACATCAATCCGGTTTACCAGTATGGCATCGATCGTTTTTGTGAAAAATGTGCTGAAATCGGAATCGACGGAACCATTCTGCCCGATCTTCCGCTTGATGAATTTGAAAGCCACTATAAAGCTTTTTACGATAAAAATAACCTGCATAATATTTTGCTGATCACACCACAAACTTCAGAAGCGAGAATTCGACAGATCGACGAAATTAGCGGAGGATTTATTTACATGGTATCGTCGGCTTCAACAACCGGTGCAGGTAAAAAAGTAGAGGATTTTCACCAGGATTATTTTGAACGAATTCAGAACATGCAATTAAAGAACCCACGTTTGATCGGGTTTGGCATTTCTGACCGTGCAACCTTTGGTAACGCCTGTAAATACGCCAATGGAGCCATTATTGGAAGTGCATTCGTAAATGCTGTTTCGAGTTCAACAGACCTGAAAACAGGAATCAAAGTGTTCGTGGAAAACATCATTCAGCCCGATTAAATAAGCTAAAAAATGTTTACGCCAAAGGTATGTTTTGAAACAGAAAAGCAGCCTTTATTCTGTAAACAATTAAGCTACAAACGGTTAATCAGAATTGGCACAAAAACGGACTATTAAATAGTGTTAAAGCATATTTTACAGCATACTTAAAATGCCTGCTAAGAGTTATCTTAATACCAACAATCATTAAAAGCACAAGCCATGTTAGAGTATGCTAAAATCATTCTTCCTAAAGTTAGTTTTAGTAAAGATTTGTTCAGAAAAGAACTGAATAAGTGCATCAACTGGGTAGAACCCGATCAGATTGGCGAGTTGTATACCTGGTGTTATGCCAATTTTAAAAATCAGTATCCCGATGTTCTGGCTGAGGCCTTTAAGGACATTGCGGCTTAAAAAATAGAAGCGGGTATTTACCCGCTTTTTTTATGTAAACTGCCTAAATTCATCTGTAAACTACCACCTATTATCTGCCATGTGCTCAAAAATTGCCAAAACACACCTAAACAGTCTAATATTAGCATGTTGCACAAATTTCACTGTCGTTTGCTGAATTTTTTTTCACCGAATTGATTTCTGTCTTAAGTTTGAAAAAAAACTAAAACAGGGAACTCTTGAGCCATAGAATTCCAACAAAAAATTTACGGGGAGTACGGGGAAACAGACAAACAAAAAAAGACTCCGCTTTTTTACATAGAAATAGTTAAACAGCAATGCAAATGTAAAAAGAGTAATATCTGGCCGGCTGGCGGATATTCAAACTCCCGTTTCCCCGGCGGGAGTTTTCTTATGCAAGAAAACATAAGCGAAGGGTAATTATCGCTAGAGTATTAACATAAACTTTTGTACATGAAAAAACTACTATTACTCATTGTAGCTTTGTTCATGGGTGTATTCACCATTTTCGCCCAAACAAAGCAAATTACAGGGAAAGTAAGTTCTGCCGAAGATGGCACCCCGATACCCGGCGTATCGGTAGTGGTAAAGGGTACTACCAATGGTACTACTACCAACATCGACGGTGTGTTCATGCTTACCGTTCCTGAGAACGAAACCCTGGTTTTCTCTTTTGTAGGAATGAAAACCGTTGAAGTCCCAATCACCGATCAATCCACTTACAACATTGAGCTGGAAAACGAACTGATTGGTGTTGACGAGGTTATGGTTGTTGCTTATGGTACAGCCAAAAAAGAATCGTTTACGGGTTCTGCCGAAGTAATCAGCAACGATGTGCTGGAAAAAAGGCCGGTGGCCAACATTTCCAAGGCACTCGAAGGCCAGGTTGCCGGTGTACAAACTACATCAGGTTCGGGCCAACCGGGCGATGGAGCGAGTATCGTGATCCGTGGATTTGGTTCGATCAATTCGAGCAATAATCCGCTTTACGTAGTAGACGGTGTGCCGTACGACGGTAACCTGAATGCCATCAACCCGGGCGACATCGAGTCGATGACGATTTTGAAAGATGCGTCTGCAGGTGCACTCTATGGTTCACGCGGGGCCAATGGTGTTGTGGTGATAACTACAAAGAAAGGGAAAGCCGACAGACTTTCGGTTGAATTAAAAGCCACTTACGGTGTGGCGAGCCGGGCCATCAAACCCTATAATACGCTGAACACGGCTGAGTTTATTGAAGCCTCTTTCCAGGGCTATAAGAATGATCTGATTTACAGAAGCGGTGTTCATCCCGATCTGGCTGGTGAAGCAGCCATTGCAGCAATGACAGGGAATTCCGGAATTTTCGGGACCAACGAAATGTACAATCCGTATAATATGCCGATTGCCGAACTGATTGATCCCGTAACCGGCATGGTGAATCCTTCGGCTAAATTGCTTTATGAAGCCGACTGGATGGGAGAAATCACCAACAACAATGCGCAACACCAGGAGTACCAGCTTTTCCTGAACGGTGGATCAGAAAATGCAAAGATCTTTTCATCAATCGCCTATCTGAATAAAGAAGGTTTGTTGAAAACCACTGATTTCACAAGAATCTCAGGCAGGATCGGTGCTGAACTCACTCCAACCGCCTGGTTCAATTATGGAGGAAACGTCAATTTCTCGAAAACAGAATCTGATTTCCTGGCTAACCAGGCAACTACCTACAACAATAACGTTTGGTACTCGGCCCAATTCATGGCGCCAATTTATCCGGTGTATATACAGGACGAAAACGGAAATCCTGTACTTGACGAACTGGGCGAGAAACAATTTGATTATGGCCTGTCACGGCCATCGGGTGCTAATCCTAACTGGAATCCTGTAGCAACACTCTACGAAGACTCGTACGAAACACGCGCCGACAACCTCTCAGGAAGATTTCATTTCGATTTGCTCGGTAATGGAATGGGCACCTCATTAACCGGTCTTAAACTGAGCACCAATATTGGGTTCGACTATGTAAATACCAACACAAAAAGTTATAACAATCCCGATTTTGGGGACGGAGCTATTGTTGGCGGCCGTCTGAATCTTGTCAATAACAGGAACTTCTCTTTTACAGTGAATGAGTTGCTGCGGTATGAAAAAGATTTCGGGCAGCACAGTATTAGCCTACTGGTTGGCCACGAATTCTACAAACTGATGATCAACGAGTTGGAAGGTGAAAAAACAGGCTTCCCTTATTCCGGGATCAAAGAACTGGCTCCTGGATCAACCGTATCAAAACTTACATCGTTTGAAGATAATTACAGCATTGAATCGTTCCTCAGTAACTTGACCTATGATTTTGCTGATCGCTATTACCTTTCTGCAAGTTTCAGAACCGACGGTTCGTCACGATTCAACAAAGATTATCGTTGGGGAAAATTCTGGTCTGTTGGTGCTTCGTGGAGAATCAGCGAAGAAAAGTTCTTCGACAGTGTCACTTGGGTGGACAATCTTAAATTGAAAGGAAGTTACGGGAAACAAGGTAACGACCGTATTGGTACTTATTATGGCTGGCAGTCGCTTTACAACCTCGACTGGTCGAATGCTAACCTGAACGGAGCCTTGTTATCGTCGCTTGAAAACACGACCATCAAATGGGAAGAAAATAACAATTTCAACATAGGTGTTGAAGGAACACTTTGGAAAAGACTTGAATTCGGACTTGAATACTACCAGCGAAGAACGGTAAGTATGCTGATGGAAAAGCCGATGGCCACATCACTTGGTTTTGATAGTTATTGGGCCAATGTTGGCGAAATGCTGAACTCAGGCCTCGAATTTAACTCGAAAACTATTGTATTGGATGCTCAGAATTTCAGGTGGAACGCTACGCTGAACCTTACCACATTGAAAAATGAGATCGTAGAACTTGACGGAGAACAGGATCAGATTGTGAATGGAAGTATCATTCAGAAAAAAGGAGAAGAGTTAAACTCTTATTACGTAGCTCAATCTGCCGGAGTTGATATTACCACCGGTGCACAACTTTACTGGGTATTTGACCTGGATGACGACGGGTTCCCCGGCGAACCTTATATTTCGGCTGATTACCAGAAAGCAACGCAAAGTAAAATAATCTCCGGAAGCCGGATACCTGATTTTTATGGTGCCTTTGGAAGTGATTTCATCCTGTTCAAAAACTTTGACTTTTCTTTTATGACTACCTTCTCGGTTGGTGGCGAAATTTATGAACAGGTGTATCGTAGCCTTGGGAACCCGACTTATATCGGTACCAATTATGCAGATAAAGTTTTACGGGCGTGGCGTCAACCCGGCGATGTAACCGATGTGCCAAGAATTCAGAATGGCACAGGTTTTTCAAGGATAGCAACCGACAGCGATCTGTTGGATGCCTCTTACTTTTCTATCAAAAATATCACGCTTGGATATACACTTCCAAAAGCCTTTCTGCAACGAATCGGGATACAAAGTGTCCGCGCTTATGTAACTGTCGACAATGTAGCCCTGTTCTCTCATCTCGATGGTATGAATCCGCAATACAATTTTACGGGATCAACCAATTTTGCATACACACCTGACAGAACAAGTCTTTTAGGTATTGAAGTAAAATTTTAAAATAAAACATCATGAAATTATATAAAATACTTTTACTGATAATTGCGGTGGTGTTCGTTTCCTCATGCGAGGATTACCTCGACACCAACCCAACCGACAGCACCTCGGGCGACGTTCTGTTCTCGGATGTAGCTAAGGCGAATGTCGCACTAAATGGCATTTACAGAGCTATGTACGTGGCTTCCACCTGGTCGGCAAACTGGGCTGATGAAGAATTCGGAGTAACTGCCTTTACGCTGACTTACGACCTGATGGCCGAAGATATGGTACAAAACGAAGAAGGCCAGGGATGGTTTTATTACGATTACATCTACAATGTTAAATCGGACTATGTCCATAAAAGCGGTCGGCCCTATGCAGTGTGGTTCTTCTACTATACTGTAATCTCCAATGCCAATTCTATTATTGCTGCAAAAGATGGAATCGCCGGAGAACCTTCTGAAATAAACAGTTTGATCGGACAGGCATATGCTTTGAGAGCCTATGCTTACTTTAACCTGGTTCGGTTTTTTCAGCAAACTTATGTAGGGAATGAAGATGCTCCTGGTGTGCCAATTTACACTGAACCAACAACGAATACATCGGAAGGCCAAGCTCGCGGAACAGTTGCCGATGTTTATCAGCGAATAGATGCTGATATCGACGAAGCGATCAATTTACTTAATCCGGATAATGCAGCACCTAAAAGTCATCCGTCACATATCGACTATTACGTGGCTAACGGTATTAAAGCGAATATCGCCCTCGAAAAAAATGATTGGGCAACGGCAGAATCGGCCGCAACAATTGCTTTAAGCGGTGGAACCTCGATGCTCTCGATGGATGATCTGGACAACGGTTTTGCATTTAACGATGCTTCAGCTCCCACCGTTTTGTGGGGACTGAAAATTATTTCCGAGCATTCAACAGTTTTTGGTTCATTCTTTTCGCACATGGATGCCAGTGCCGATTACTATGCGCAAACATCGCGCAAATGTATCAGCAGCTGGTTGTACGATCAGATGTCGGACTTTGATGTTCGTAAAAACCTTTGGTGGAACGGCCCTCTGGAATCTGACGATCCAATTGGTCCGGTGATGAGCTACAACCAGTTCAAGTTCCGTTTCTCGGATGCTACGAATGCACTGGGCGATTATATCCTGATGCGTACCGAAGAAATGATGCTGGTACAGGCCGAAGCCATGTGCATGCAAAGTAAGTACACCCAGGCCCGCGCAGTGCTCAATGAGTTGATGGCTGAACGTGATGTCACTTATGACATCTCTTCATTGCAGGATTCGCACACACTTACTACCAACGACGCTAACGGGCCAACAACCCCGGCCGGAGGTTCGGTAACCTTGCTCGACGAGATTATACTGCAACGCAGGATCGAACTTTGGGGAGAAGTTGGAAGGATTATGGATGTTAAACGATTGAAAACCGGTTTCTCACGTAATTTTGCGGGAAGCAATCATGTGGATAAACTACTGACCCGCAATACGCTGAATCCGGAATATGCTGACTTTGTAATGTCTATTCCACAATCGGAATTTGACGGAAACAAGAATATGAATGAAGTGACTGATCAGAATCCATTCGCTGATAATTAAACGCTAAAAACGATTGAAATGAATAAAATATATTTGCTTTTAATGCTATTTGCTCTGGCGTTGGCATCCTGCGACCAGGACAATATTGGAACCATTTATGAGCCGGACGGTCCTTATGTAAGTTTTGCAACTTCTGTTGTTCCAGATAATGTACTTTCGGCGGATAACAACTTCTCAGTAAACTGTGTTCTTGTTCGTTCCGATTTGAAAGGTTCAGCAACGGCCAACATCGAATTGGAAATGAATGCGGATATTGAAGGTGTATTTGCATTGGAAAACAACAGCGTTACTTTCGAAGATGGCAAAGGAACGGCCTATGTAAAAATAGTCCCCCTGGTCAGCCCTGATCAGTTGGATCCAACCAAAGCGTATGTGTTCAATCTTACCATAACCAGCGATAATGCATCAGAATTATTTAATACGGCCACCTATAAAGCCGGATTTAAATTTGATTATGTTGGAACAGCTAATTTCAATTCCGAATTCTTTGAAGATATCTGGGATGTGGAAGTTTACAAATTAGTTGTAGGCTCTAAAACGTTATACAAGCTTAAAGAGTTGTACGATGTTGGTATTGATGTTACGGTGATCGTGGAAAATAATATCATTACCATTGAAGAGCAGGTTGGCTGGTACAGCAATACCTATGAATCTGATGTCCATGTTTTGGGATCGGGAACCATGAGTGGAAAAGTGTTAACGATGACAATCGAACATCTTATTCCCGACCTGGGTTCTTACGGAGAGTACAACGAAGTTCTGACTCTACCTTAAAACAAAATAATTTTACAAGAAATGGCCCTTCGGGGCCATTTTTTATTTTAGTATCCCGATGCTTTCAATTTTCACAGGTGCGAGCAAATACTGTGCTTTATCTTTTTGCTGCTGAATTTTCCGAACCACTTTCATTCCTTTTACTACTTGTCCGAAAGCTGCAAATCCCTGACCGTCGGGATTTCGTTTACCACCAAAATCCAGTTCCGGCTGATCGCCAACACAAATAAAAAATTCGGAGCAGGCGGTTCCCGGCGTGTACCTGGCCATCGAAAAAGTGCCGTCTTTGTGTTTGATACCCGTCATTTCAGTTGTTTCATGTGCTATTGTCGGAATCTGATCAATCAGCTTATCATCGTAAACCCCACCCTGGATCACTTCAATTTTAATAGCGTTGTTGGGTTGATTATCCGGGCGAACTACACGGTAAAACACTGCATTTTTGTACGTTCCATTTTTAACGTGCATCAAAAAGTTTTTAGCCGTTACCGGGGCACGAACAGTATCAATCTCCAATACAATCTTACCCAAACTTGTAGTCATCAGAACTTTGGGCAATTGCCCGGCAAAGCTTAACTGAACAAAAACAATCAGCAGCCACGATAACAATATTACTTTCTTCATTTTTTAATTTGAATAGAATGATTTACTTGCATTCAAAAGTAAGAAAACCTGTTAACTAAGCTTGATAAAATGAGTTTGACAGTTGAAGCATTGGCTTGTATTTTTTGCACCGTACTTTAGTGCGGTGGCAAGAGACATTCATTTCGTACTTATTTTCCGGAAATTTTGTATCCTACAAACTTCGAAATTTCCGGAAAATCAAATTTCATCTGGGAAACTCATAAATCGCCGCACTAAAGGACGGCGCTAAAAATATTAACGCATTTTATATTTAGAATAAAAATTGCAAAATGAAAAGATTTCAATTGCTACTGCTTTTACTGCTGCTGTCAACATTTGTTTTTGCACAGTATCCTTCGCTCGAAGCATTTTTAAAGGAACAACCGCAAGTTAAAAGCATCGAGAAGCTGGAGACGAATGACTTTTTTAACGAGAAGTATAAAATAATGGTGGAACAGCCTCTGGATCACCGGCACCCTAAAAAAGGAACTTTTTTGCAGCGTGTGATCATTTGTAACAAAGGAGTAGATCGCCCGGTGGTTTTTATTACTGAAGGTTACAATGGTGGTTATGCCGAAAATCCGAGGTACATAAACGAACTGAGTCCGATTTTGGAAGCCAACCAAATTTGTATGGATCACCGTTATTTTGGCGAATCGATGCCCGATCCGCTAAACTGGGACTACCTGACCGTGCGGAATGCAGCTGCCGATCATCACGAAGTGATTCAAATGATGAAAAAATATTACGAGGAAAAATGGATCACCACTGGCATCAGCAAAGGCGGACAGACAGTCGTTTATCACCGTTGGCTCTATCCCGACGATGTTGATGTTTCGATTCCATATGTTGCTCCGCTGAATTTTGCTGTTGAAGATGGCCGCCACGAACCTTTCATAGCAAATGTTACGGGAACTGCTGAAGGCCGAAAAAAAGTACGCGATCTTCAGCTTTATGTAGTAAAGCACCGTGACGAATTTGTGCCGATGCTAAAAGATTATTGTGAAGAAAAAAAGTTACATTCCCGCTTAGAGCCGGAAGAAATGCTGGACTTTGTGGTGTTGGAATATTCCTACGGATTCTGGCAGTACGGCACTCCGATCGATGCTATTCCGGCCACTGACGCCGGAGATGATGTGATCTTTGAGCACCTGGTAAAAATATCGTCGCCTATGTACCTCAGCGATGAAGGCGTTAATATCTTCTTATCGTTCTACATTCAGGCTGCACGCGAGTTGGGTTATTATGGTTACGACACCGAACCATTTAAAGATTATCTGCGTATAAAAAGCGCCGAAGGCTGGATGACCAAAATCTATCTACCCAAAGATTTAAAGGTTAAATACCAACCAAAAACTGCTCTTGCGGTGAAAAAGTTTATCGATACCACAGACTCTAGAATACTCTTTATTTACGGCGAATGGGATCCCTGGTCGGCCTCGGCATTTGAAGTACCACAGAAAGACAATTTCCTGAAAATTGTAAAACCTGAAGGAAGCCATAACGCACGTATCGGAAACCTTCCGGAAGATCAAAAAGCACTGGTAAAAGCCAAACTGGAAGAATGGCTGGAAATGAAAAAGTAATTCTGCGCTTTTTCTTATATCCTGTATATTATTATAGATAATTGAGGCAATCAAGCTTCCATTAATGCTTGAAGGCCTCAACCATGCTTCCCTATAATTTTATGAAATTTGTTTTTCAGTAACAGTTCAGTAAGAATCTCAATGTGTTTGTTCATTAAAAATTAAAATTAAAAGTTAAACTATAAGGTAATTGAATTCGGGAATGATAATAAGTGTGCTTTACTCTATTGTTTGGATCAACATTTGTCCCTTCCGTTTTCCAACGTTCGAATTTGTTTTCTATACCGGTTTCAAAAGCTATTGATAAATTACTTGATAACAATACTTTTACTCCGACAAAAGGAACAAAGGAAATATTATAATAATCATCCGTTTTGGGATAATCCATATCGTCGATAATGCCTAAATAAGCTCCAGCATCAGCCCCGTAATAAAAAACAGCTTTATTGAATTTGTTTTGAAATTCATAACCGAGAGAGAACGAGAAGTTGGTTTTTTGTTCTTTTCCGGTTAATTCATAGTTCTCATCATCATGAGTAACACTATATTTACTCACACTATAAGAGGTACCAATTCCAAAACGATATGCCCCTATTATTTGGTTATTTTTAATATTATTTAACTTGAATAATACCTTATCCGGGATACCGTCAGAGAATAAATTTTGAAGGTCTACGGCCACTTCATATCGTGTAAGATCTTTGGCAGTTCTGCTATTTTGTGCGGATGATGTTGCGCTTACAGTGGTTCCAATAAACACTACTAAGCATAAAAATTTTACGAGAAATTTGTTGTTTCTTTTCATTTATATAAATTTTTTAATATGAATAAATAATAAATTAATAGGAAGCGTTTGATGCTTCCATGCAATGAAATTCCTAACGGAAATAAAGAAGAGCCATTTAAAGGTAGTTTACAGCTATCACAAGCAAAGGTTTGGTTTGGGTTGTGTAGCCTGGCTACGTCCAAGTTACTGTCATTAGTTCATTATGCTAGTACATTTATCGTAAAGTTGTTTTGTATTAAGGATACGTGAAAATAATTTGAGTAGCTTGAAAAAACAAAAATTTGAACATGATTTTAGTCACGCACCACACTAACTCAGACTAAACAACTAATTTGCAGCACGATAAAAATAATCTAAAATCGACGAATGGAATAAAGTGCAAGCTTAAGCTTTTGCTATAGAAAAAACAAAGCTACTCCTGCAACTGTTATTACGGCGCCAAGAATTTCTTTCCAGTTTACTTTTTCGTGGAAAATAAGCACGGCGGGGGCAATAATCAGTACCGGAACGATGGCCATTAATGTGGCGGCAATACCGGTTTGTGTGTGTTGCACTGCCAGCAATGAAAAAGAAACGCCCAGAAAAGGGCCAAAGAAAGCTCCCAATGTGATGCGTTTCATGGCCGAGCCATTTTTTAAAGCCAGCCCCACCAGCTTCCAGCGCCGAATAAAAAAGAACAAAATAGAGAATCCCACAATCCCGGTTAGTACGCGTATTTGTGTAGCCGAAAAAGCATCGTAGTCGCCCATTCCTTTTTTGCTGATCACCAAACCGGCAGCCTGTCCCAGTGCGCCACCAAGTGCCAGCAAAAGTCCGGGAAGCGAATAATTCGATTTCAACTTTTTGATGATCGCACCGTTCTCCTCCGATTTCTCGCGTTTCAGAATTACCAGAACAATACCACTCATGGTAACTACCATCCCGAGCCAATTCATGGGAGAAAGTACCTCGCCCAGCATCAGCCAGCCGATAAAAGCTGCAAAGGGTGGTGCCAGCGCCATGATTAGCATAGCCACACGTGCACCAATAATCAGGTACGACTGAAACAATAAAAGATCACCAATTACAAAACCAATCAGTCCCGAAAGTGCCAGCCATTTCCAGGCAAACCAGGTGGCATCGGTAGGGAAGAAAAAACCACGAACCACCCAACTGTAAATACCAATGAGAAAAAAAGCGATTACCAGGCGAATAAGATTCACCGCAAGCGATCCTACCTTTTTTCCTGCCGATTCAAAAGCCAGTGCTGTAATCGTCCAGAATACTGCTGTAAGCACACCTGCTATTTCTCCAAAATGGTTTTGCATATCAGATTTAAGTAAGCGATTTCAACTAAAAAAAGAACCATTCCTCACACAAGCTGAAGAATGGTTCCCTTTATCAGTTTGTACTTTTCACTAGTTATTCAAATATTCCTGAACCGCTTCGCGAAGCTCATCGCCACGCTTGTTTTTGGCAATGATCTTACCGTCTTTGCCTACAAGAATACTGTGAGGAATTCCGCTAACAGCATAGGTTTTAGCCACTGTGTTATTCCAGTAAGCAAGGTCAGAAACCTGTGTCCAGGTTAAGCCATCGTCTTCGATTCCCTTTAACCAAGCTTCTTTATCACGATCGAGTGAAACACCAAAAACGGTGAAGCCTTTGTCTTTAAATTCATTAAAAACAGCCACAACATTTGGGTTTTCCTGACGACAAGGACCACACCACGACGCCCAGAAATCGAGTAAAGTCAATTCGTGCTGCGAATAAACATCAGAGAATTTCACCGGATTTCCTTCAGGATCGTTCTGGGTAAAATCGGGAGCAATCTGCCCGATAGCTACGACTTTCAGTTTCTCTATTTTATCTTTCAGCTCAACAATACTTGGCACTTCCTGAATCTTTGGATCCAAACCGTTTACCAGTGCTTCCAGTTCATCGGCTTCTTTTCCATAGGAAATTCCACCAAGAATAATTGGAGTTACATACGATGCCGGATGTTCTTTTACAAAATCTTCCTGAATAGTATTGGTACTTTCGTACATTTCCTCAACCTGCGCCATTAGTTTAGCCGACTTTGCAGTATCACCTGCAGCTTCAGCGGTTCTGGCTTCCTGGTAGAGGGCCATATACTCATCAGAGATCTTTTTCAGTTTATCGCTTAACGCTGCATAATCGTCGTGACTGGCCGAACCACTAACTTTCGCAAAACGAATTGAATCAGCTTTACCGCTTACCGTCATTTTTGCATTTTCAACAAAAACCAGTGCTTTTGCCCGCTGCCCTAATATCGAAAGGTAATATGCTCCGGGAACTTCTACTTCACCTTCAAGAACTGCAGTACCATCAACAATATCAGCCGTATCAATACCCACCAGTGCGCCATCTTTACGTTCTTCAAGAACCACCTGTCCTTCGGCACCTTCGAGGTTAACGTTAATTTTAAAACCGCTTTGCTGCGAACATGCAAAAAGTCCGGCAGCAAAAATCAAAACAAAATACTTTTTCATATAATTACAATTTAAAGATTTCGATGTTGTTTTTTAATTGGTGATTTACTTTCTCCTTTGTGAAGCCATTATCCACCAAAAGCATTCTGAATTTTTAAATACAGAATTAAGGTTCGAAGATAATCAAACATTTAAAATATTCGATATGAGGCAAAGGCATATTGTTTACCGGAAAAATTGCATCGGAAAAAGCGAATCTTTGTATTTTTATTGAAATTAATTCAATTCAAAATGAGTCAGAAAATTGCGTTGGTTTTATCGGGAGGCGGAGCCCGTGGATTAGCTCACATTGGGGTTATTGAAGAACTTGAAAAACACGATTTTGAAATTACTTCCATTGCCGGAACTTCAATGGGAGCTTTGGTAGGAGGCGTTTATGCCCATGGTAAGTTAAGCGAATTCCGGGACTGGATGATCTCGCTCGATCATTTCGAACTATTTAAACTGGTTGATTTCACCCTGGGTGCGGCGGGTATTGTAAAAGGTGAAAAAGTACTTAACGCCATGAAGGAGTTTATTCCCGATGTAAAAATTGAAGAACTGCCTATTCCCTACTCGGCCACAGCCACCGACATAATCAAGCACCAGGAAGTGGTATTTACCAGCGGCAGCCTTTATGATGCCATTCGGGCATCGATTGCCATACCTACAGTCTTCACGCCGATAAAGAAGAATGGCGCTGTGCTTGTTGACGGCGGAGTGATGAATAATGTGCCGATTTCGAACGTAAAAAGAACCAAAGGCGACAAGCTCGTCGTGGTTCATGTTAATGCCAATATACCTGCGATTACTCCGGTATTGAATAAAAAAGAAGAAGAAGAGAAAGAGTCGAAATACAAAAAATGGCTCAGCAACATCAGCGAATTTCTTAGCAGCTCAAAAGAAAAAGAACACAGTTTGGGCTTTCTTTCGCTGATCGATAATACACTTGCCACCGGAATGTTGCAATTGGCTCAACTTACCATTAAAAACGGCAACCCCGATATATTGATAGAAACCTCGCGCGACACCTGTGGCACTTACGATTTTTATAAAGCCAAAGAAGTGATCGAAACGGGAAGACTGGCCGCACAAAAAGTGCTTGATGATATAAAATAATAAGTATTGAAAACGGAACAATTTTCTCCTCAAATGAAATCAATCTTTTGTTCTATAGTTTTTGTCCTTTTGAACCTTACACATTTCTTGTTGTGCGCTCAACAGCGACCAGGTCTGTCTCAGGAAACAGTCCGATATTTCGATGAAACAAACATGGAAATTTCTGAAGAGAAATACATGGAACAACTCGATTCGCGAGATTATCTAGAAGTGCCGGGAGATTCCAGCAACCACAAACGTCTGGTATACCGCTATGCTGAAGGAAATTTAGTTCATATTGAAAAGGTTTATAAAACACTGGATTCTTTATCCATCTATTCCCTCAATTTTGATAAACCAATTGTTTGTATCTATTATCCGGGGCGCGATAAATGCAACTCAGGTGGGACCAAGAGTAACTCAAAAAAAGATGTGCTCAGAAATGAATTGGAAAAAATTGATGAGCAAATCAATCTGGTAAGGATTTATAAAGACGACACCGGGTTAAATCTGAAAAAGAAAAAACAGGAATGGATTCAGGACCCCGGTCTTTTCTTCGAGAAGAATTTTTTCAACTATCACTATCCGTGCGGCAGTTTTGTGGTAATTGCTCCAAATGGCAAATACTTTGCCTATTTAGGAGAGTATCCGTTGGTTTACATCCTGGAATCTACACGTCTTTTATTGGAAAATTCATAAAAAACCACCCGTAATAATACGAGTGGTTTTCAGAATTGACTGATATACTTTCTCAACAATAACTTCGGTTATTTACCGGCAAAGCTGGTACCTTTTTCGTGAACCATGTTCACTGCCCTACCCGAAGGATCGGCGTTGTTTTTAAAAGAGGCGTCCCATTCCAATGCGGCGGCAGTGCTACATGCAATTGATGCTTCAGAAGGCACACACTTGGCAGCTGCGTCGGAAGGGAAATGTTCGCTATAGATTTCGCGGTATAAATATTCTTCCTTGCTGTTTGGTGTATTGATCGGAAAACGAAATTTCGCGTTATCCATCATTTCATCGCTTACTTTCTCTTTGGCAATGGCTTTTAAGGTATCGATCCAACCGTAGCCAACACCATCCGAGAATTGCTCTTTTTGACGCCAGGCAACCTCATCGGGCAGGTACCCGGCAAATGCTTCCCGTAAACAATGTTTTTCCATTTTGCCGTTTTTAGCCATCTTTTCTTCCGGGTTGAAACGCATGGCCACATCAACAAATTCCTTATCGAGGAAAGGAACACGTCCTTCAACACCCCAGGCCGCAAGCGATTTATTGGCACGCAAACAGTCGTACATGTTCAGTCGGCTTACCTTGCGCACACTTTCCTCGTGAAAGGCCTGAGCATCCGGTGCTTTATGAAAATAAAGGTAACCACCAAAAAGTTCGTCGGCACCTTCGCCTGTAAGTACCATTTTAATACCCATCGATTTGATTACACGCGACAACATGTACATCGGAGTTGATGCGCGAACTGTAGTCACATCGTAAGTTTCGATGTGGTAGATTACGTCTTTAATGGCATCCAAGCCTTCCTGTATGGTATAATTAATTTCGTGATGTACGGTACCAATGTGATCAGCCACTTTTCGTGCAGCGGCTAAGTCGGGCGAACCGTCCAAACCAATAACGAACGAGTGAAGCTGTGGCCACCAGGCGTCTTTCTCTCCACCTGATTCTACACGTTTACCTGAATATTTTTTGGCCAGCGCCGACGTAATCGAAGAATCCAAACCTCCTGATAAAAGAACACCATACGGAACATCCGACATCAACTGGCGATGCACTGCATCTTCCAAAGCCTGAGCCAATTCTTCGATACTGGCAGGATTATCTTTTACATTATCAAATTCAGTCCATTCGCGCACATACCAGCGTTTGATTTCACCCTCTTTACTGTACAGGTAGTGTCCGGGAGGGAACTCTTCAATTTTAAAACAGTAGCGTTCCAATGCCTTAAGTTCCGAAGCCACGTAATAATTGCCATATTTATCCCATCCCTGGTACAACGGAATGATTCCGATATGATCGCGTCCAATCAGGTAAGCATCATCTTCCTCATCGTATAATGCAAAAGCAAAAATTCCATTCATATCATCCAGGAACTTTTCTTTTTTATCGCGGTATAAGGCCAGAATCACCTCACAATCCGAACCGGTCATAAATTCATATTTTCCAGCGTATTGTTTGCGAATCTCCTGGTGGTTGTATATTTCGCCATTTACACCCAGAATTAATTTGCGGTCCTTACTATATAAAGGTTGGCCTCCCGATTCAGGATCGACAATTGAAAGTCTTTCGTGTGCGATCACCGCCTTTTCGCCACAGTAGATCCCCGACCAGTCTGGTCCGCGATGACGCAACTTTCTCGATTGCTTAAGCACCTGTGGCCTCAATTCCTCCGATGTGATCTTTAAATCAAAAACTCCTACTATTCCACACATATCTGATAACTGTTTATTCCGTTAATTATACTTCCCAAAAATAATCACTTTGTCAAAACTCCAAAACAATATCTGACATTTTTCTTATTTATTTAACACTTAGTATTCATTTTAAAACATAAAACCGCAAAATGTCATCATTTTATTATACAACAATATGTAGTACCCCCCTCATTTATCACAGGCAATATTCATTTAAACTGTTTTTTTTAACGATCACCCCCTGCGTAATTATATTTACCAACCAGAAATATATCCTTTAATTTCACAAATGGGTATAAAAAAGGCACCTTACTGTAAAATTCAGTTTTTGACGGTTTTCTGCCGAAATACTAACAAAATGTCACAGCGAAAAAGGTCCAATCCGTTCAATTTCATCATTTTTAGTTGCAATGCACCTGTTTTCAGGGTCCGAAAAAGAAGATTATCTCTGATTTGATGTAAATTCAAAAACAAAAAACTGAATCGAAGAATAGCTCAAAATACTATGAAAAAAAATGTGATCGTCACCGGGGGGACACAGGGAATTGGCAAAACAATGGTTCTTAATTTACTAAATAAAGGCTATGCTGTTTCCGTTTTTGAAATTGATGAAGAAGCCATTTCAGAATTTCGGCAGGAAATTTCTGATGAGATAGTTGCTGTGTATACGGTTGATGTTGCCGATGCTCAATCGGTTAAAGAAGCTGTTGCTCACTCGGCCAAACGTTTTGGAAATGTTTACGGACTGGTTAACAATGCCGCTATTTCGGCCAACAAATCCATCCTTGAACTTTCTCCCGAAGAATGGAACCGGGTGATTGGCACCAACCTCACGGGGGCTTTTCTTTGTTCGAAATTTACCGCGCCTCATCTGAAACAGTCAAAAGGCAGGATCATCAACATGGCTTCTACGCGGGCTTTTCAATCCGAAGCCAATACCGAAGCCTACTCAGCCAGCAAGGGAGGCATTGTGGCGCTTACGCATGCACTGGCTGCCAGTCTTGGCCCCGATGTAAAAGTAAACAGCATCAGTCCGGGATGGATCGATGTTTCGGCTGCAAAAAAGAAAGCCGAAGCCAGGCAATACGCGTTTAGGCCCGAGGATCACACCCAACATCCGGCCGGCCGTGTTGGAAAAGCACAGGACATTGCCAATATGATGCTCTTTCTCCTAAAACCCGAAAACGACTTTATTACCGGGCAGAACTTTGTAATTGATGGCGGAATGACAACAAAGATGATTTATGTGTAAAAGACCTTTAAACAATTTTTATCCAACACTAAAACACATTGACTTCAGCACTAAATTTTGTAAATTGAATAGTAAAGCAGACTAATTTAACCGACACCTGGTTATCATTCCTTCAAAAACGGTGAATTTCAGTACCAAAATAAATGAAATTGGCCGGCTAATCGACAACTATTTCACCTTGCCGGGAGACAAGCCTGAAGCATTGGCCACCAGAAAGAACTTCTTTTTTTTCCTTGTTCGGGGTATACCGTTAGTTGCTATATTTGGTATCGTTTTCTTTTTCCTGGGTTGTATCCATCTTGCCACTGCATTCTGGATCTTTACTGTTTCAGAGCTATTCATTCTCCTGATTTTCATGCTGAAACGCAAACACACAATTTTGTTTGTACTGATCAACCAGTACTTTTATATACTCTTTTCATTTATTGCCGTTCTTCATTTCGGAGGTATTTTGTATTCGGGAGGTACAGTCTTTATCGGGCTGGCCGGTGCGCTTGTTTCCCTGTCGTTTCTCTCTCCAAACCAGATAAAGTATCTTTTCATCATCTACATCTGTTCGATTATCATCGAAGCCTTTTTACAGCCGCTCCTGGTTCCGGTTCCCGAGTTGACGCCGGGTCTAAACCTCCTGCTTTTTGTGCTTCACTTACTGGTAATTTCCTTTTCTCTCTACATAACGCTGAGAACTTATCTGCAACAAAGTTTAAAAGCAAAGAAAATGGAAGCGGAACATTTAAAAGAACTGGATAAAATAAAAACAAAGTTTTATACCAATATCACCCACGAGTTCAGAACTCCGTTAACCGTTATTCTGGGGCTAACAAATCCTTCATTAAAAATGAACTCAACTAAACTAAAAAAGAACATTTTGCTAATCAGGCGAAACGGCAACCGCTTACTTCAACTGGTGAACCAAATGCTTGATTTGTCGAAGCTGGAAGCTAAAGCTATGCAGGTAAGTTATATTCAAAGTGATATTTGCCCATTTATTCACAGCTTAATCGAACCTTTTACACATCTGGCAAACAAAAAGAATATCCGTTTTCAATTTTCAACTGCGCAAAAAGAATTGAATATGGATTTTGATCCTGAAAAAATGGAATCCATCGTCAGTAATCTTTTATCAAATGCCATAAGATATACTCCACAGGGCGGATCAATCAATTTTTCAGTTTCCATTCAATCCCCTGAGCATCCGGGAAACACTTACGGCTATTCGCCGTTACCCGTGCGCGAGTATAACAGCTCGCAATTATTGAACATTCGAATAAAAGACAGCGGTCCGGGAATTGAAAAGAGTGAAATCCCAAATATATTTAAACGTTTTTATCAGGTTGAATCAGACAAAGCATCCCGTAACGAAGGTTCAGGGCTCGGACTGCTGTTGGTAAAAGAAATGGTAAATCTGCTTCATGGAAATCTTTTTATTTCCAGTACGCCGGGCAAAGGAACTGATATGACAGTCCTACTTCCGATAAGCAACAAGGCAAAAAAAACTGAATTTGAAGAAGTGTTCACAATGCAAGGTGAAGGCGAGGAGGTTAAGAACCTTAATAAAACGAAAGTCAAAAAAGGCAAAGAACTGCCTGTTTTATTGATTATTGAAGACAACCATGATGTTGCTGCTTACATTAAGATGGTAACGGACAAAAAGTATGAGCATCTTTCAGCGGAGAATGGAATCAAGGGGATTGAATTAGCGCAGGAAAATATACCGGACATAATCATTTCCGATATCTTAATGCCGGGAATCAATGGTTATGAGGTATGCGCTACCCTCAAAAATGATTTCAGAACAAGTCATATCCCCATTGTTCTTCTTACGGCCAAAACAGATAAAGAATCGCAAATTACCGGTTATGAAAAAGGTGCCGATGCCTATGTCACAAAACCATTCGATCCGCGCGAACTTTTGGTTCGGTTGGAAAAATTAATTGAAATGCGCGAAAACCTGAAAACGAAATATAAAACCTTGTCGCTTGTTTCTGAGCCTGACATAGAAGAATCCCGGGATCCGGAAGAAATATTCCTACTAAAAACCAAAGAGATACTAAACAGGTACTATTCTGAAGATAGCTTTAATGCTGAAGCCCTCTCACAGCAACTTGGTATATCCAGATCCCAACTGTTCAGAAAGCTCAAAGCATTAACCGGATTATCAGCATCTCGCTTCATTAATTTTTATCGTTTATCCGTTGCAAAACAAAAGGTTCTGAAATCGAACCTGAATATTTCTGAGATTGCTTATGAAGTTGGATTTAACGATCCGGCTTATTTTTCACGATTATTTACCAAAGAATTTGGAAGTGCACCAACGCGGTTTCGCTTAAAAACTTCTGACAACACATCTGATCATTCCTGAGATTATATCCCATTATTGTGCAAGAATTTGGAACAATCATCCAAGTTGAATGATAAAAACTATACTAACTTATTTCGTGAACATTAAATTTTTGAGTCATGAAAAAGTTATTTCTAATATCAATGGTGATACTGCTCTTTGGATGCGGGGAAGAATCTCTCACCCCTTCTGAAGGTATTCCGGAAAGTACTAAATCTACCTCATTGATGATCTTCCCTGAAATATTACAACTCCCCAATGGTTTTCAACCTGAAGGGATAGTTATCGGTAATTCCCATCAATTTTATGTAGGCTCTATTGTAACCGGGAACATTTATAAAGGTGATATCCAAACCGGTGAAGGAGAAATTTTCATTACGCCTCCCTTTCAGTCTCAGGCAGGTGGATTGGCCTTTGATCCCAGGAGTTCGTACTTGTTTGTGGCCAATGGCATGATGGGTGCCGGATCAGTTATTAATACACAAACAGGGGAAATAGTACATTCACTAAATTTCACGACACCGGGAACGGCATTCATTAATGATGTAACAGTTACATCATCGGCTGCCTACTTTACAAATTCTTTTGCACCTGTTATTTACAAAGTTCCTCTCGAAAAAAACGGACAGTTGACAAATCCTGTTCAGGTAATGCAAATAAATTTATCAGGAGAATTCAGTACAATCCCAAATCCAATGGTTCCACATCTTGGTGTATTTTCGAATGGGATTGATGCTTCCCCGAACGGCAAATTTCTATTGGTTGCCTCAACCGATCGTGGTGAAATTTATCGTGTTGATCCAAATACCGGTGAGGCTGTTTTATTGGATTTGGGTGGAACATTACTGCCTTTTGCTGATGGTATTCTACTGGATGGCAAGACCCTTTTTGTGGTGCAGAATCTGTTGAATGTGGTAGCCGTAATTGAGCTGAATGATGAACTGGATTCAGGTTCACTTGTAAAAACAATTACAAGTTTAGATTTTGGCATACCGACAACCATTGCAGAGTTCGGAAATTGTCTTTATGCTGTTAACGCCCATTTTGATCTGGCGCCTCCCGGCGGAATTTATCCGGACGTTGAATTTGAGGTAGTTCGAGTTTCAAAATAAAAGAAAGAGCCACCCCGAAATGGAGTGGCTCCCATATTTTTTGCTTGTATCTCACAAAAAGTGAGTTATGAAACTTCAAACTTATAATTGCTCAAATCAGCTAAATCAGAAGCATTAATAAACTCGGCATGTGCTTTTATCTGGCCTTTAGCAAAGTTTAAATAATTTTGTGCTGATCTCAAGAATTGTTCGTCGCGGTTGGTGTCAAGCAACAACAGGTAGCTCATAATGATATGTCCGGCCATTTCAACCAAACGACGGGCATGGAAATCAACAAACTCATTGTCGTCGGCCCCAACCACCCTTTTCACGGCGCGTTCATAATCATCAGTAAGAATAATCAACGAACGTTTCATGTATTCCAGTTTTGGCGATACACGTTCTGCTTCGTATTCCCTGATCTGGTTCAGATAAGCGCCGGTTGTAACACCACGGATCGCTGCAACCACCTGCAATTGTGTAGTTCCCTCGTAAATAGAGGTAATACGTGCATCGCGGTAAATACGCTCAACCGGGTAATCTTTCATAAAACCTGATCCTCCGTGAATCTGAACCGCATCGTAAGCCAGCTGGTTGCTGTATTCGCTCGCCATACCTTTTACAAGCGGCGTGTAAATATCGGCCAAACGCTGGTACATTTTCATTTCGTCGCGCTCTTCTTTTTCCAGTTTACGTTCTTCCGAAATGTGCATGTAAGTTTTGTACATGTCAACAAAACGGGCAGTTTCGTAGAGTAAAGTTCTGGAAGCATCGAGTTTAGCTTTCATCATCGACAGCATTTCGTAAACGGCCGGGAAGCGCACGATGGCTTTTCCGAACTGCATACGTTCTTTGGCATAAGCCAACGCCTCGCGGTACGCTGCTTCGCTCACTCCTACTGATTGAGCTGCAATTCCCAAACGGGCACCGTTCATCAGTGCCATTACGTATTTTATCAATCCCATCTTACGCGATCCTACCAACTCGGCAGGTGCATCCTTAAACACCAGCTCGCAGGTTGGCGAACCGATGATACCCATTTTATGTTCGATGCGGCGTACGGTTACTCCTCCGCTCAGCTTATCGTAAATATACATCGAAAGACCGCGGCCGTCCTTTGTTCCCGGCTCTGAACGGGCCAGTACCAGAGAGATTTCGCCATCGCCATTGGTGATGAAACGTTTCACACCGTTAAGCAACCAGGTTTGCTTTTCTTCATTCCAGGTGGCTTTTAATTGAACGGCTTGCAAATCGGAACCTGCATCGGGCTCGGTAAGATCCATTGCCATGGTATCGCCTGCTGCAACACGTGGTAAATATTTCTCTTTTTGCTCTTCAGAAGCAAATTCGTTGATGGTTTCGGCACAATCCTGCAGTCCCCAAATGTTTACAAAACCGGCGTCGGCACGCGAAACAATATCGGCAGCCATAATGTAAGGAACGATCGGGAAATTCAATCCGTCGTATTTGTAGGGCAGCGACATTCCCATCAATCCTGCTTTGTTTAAAGCATCAATATTTTCCTGGGTGCCACGTGCATAAATTACATGTCCGTCAACTACCTGAGGTCCTTCAGCATCGATGCTTTCGGCATTTTCAGCAACAATGTTTCCGCAAATATCGCCCACCACATCCAGCACACGGTCGTAATTGTCAACCGCATCTTCAAAATCCATCGGGGCAAAATCAAACTCTTTGGTAAAAGAATATTCGCGTTCTTTGAGGCGAACGATTTTTTCCATCAGAGGGTGAGTCAAATGAAATTTCAGTTCGCTATTATCAGTATAATAATTTGCCATTTTATTGGTGTTTAATTTCTACTTGGAATTCTTTTTATAATACTTGATCATTTTCGGAATGACCTCAGCTACATCGCCGGTAATTACATAATCGGCAATGGCATTGATCGGTGCTTCAGGATCGGTATTGATCGCAATGATCTGAGCCGATTCTTCCATTCCGGCACGGTGCTGAATTTGTCCTGAAATACCGCAGGCGATATACAACTTCGGACGAACGGTAACACCGGTTTGACCGATCTGGCGCTCGTGGATGGTGTAACCTGCATCTACTGCAGCACGCGACGCACCTACTTCACCTCCCAGAACTTCAGCCAGTTCGTACAGCAAATTGAAATTCTCTTTTGAACCAACACCATATCCACCGGCAACCACAATAGGTGCTCCTTTTATGTTGACCTTGCTTTTTTCAACATGGCGTTCAATAATCTCCACTACAAAATCTTCGTCGCTTACGTATTTCGCAACATCCAGCTCAACTACCTTCCCTTTGTATTTCGGATCGAGTATTTCCTTTTTCATTACCCCCTCGCGAACGGTTGCCATTTGCGGGCGACAATCGGGATTGATAATGGTTGCAATAATGTTTCCACCAAAAGCCGGACGGATCTGGTACAGCAGGTTATCGTACTGTTTATCCTGTTTTTTATCGAAATGATCGCCAATTACCAAACTGGTACAATCGGCAGTTAATCCGCTATGTAAAGCCGAAGAAACACGTGGACCAAGGTCACGACCGATGGAAGAAGCTCCCATCAGGGCAATCTGTGGTTTTTCTTCTTTAAACAAGTTCACAATTACCGACGTGTGTGGTAACGTTTGATAAGGATACAATCGTTTATCATCAGCAATAAAAACCGTGTCAACACCATAAGGAATGATCTGTTTTTCGATACCTTTTAAATCGCTGCCAATGACAACGGCTTCCAGTTTGCAATTCAATTCATTTGCCAGAGTTCTACCTTTGGTCAGCAACTCCAGACTTACATCGACCACGTGGCCGTCTTCTATCTCGCAATAAACACTTACGTTGTTCATATTCTTCTGATTTTTAGGAGTTGTTAACCAATTGTATGACTTTCAAGCAATTCCATCATCATGGCTTCAATATCGGCATCGGCTGCTGAAATCACTTTTGAATCTTTCGCACTAAGCACCACATTCTCAATCGTTTTCACCTTGGTTGGCGAACCGGTAAGCCCCAATTGTGAAGCATCGGTTTCGATATCGTTAACCGTCCATTCCGGGATATTCAAACCCGCACGTTCGTTGTACATGTGGGTATAATCTTCATTTTCTTTCTGAAGTTCGGTGATCGTTTTGGCGTGTTTGTATTTCATCAAACGCTTGGCATTTCGGGCTCTGCAATCAGGGGCCGAACCATTAACCGTAATTACCAGCGGAAGCTTGCATCTTACAGTTTCAACACCGTTTTCGAGACGACGTTTTACCGTAATGGCTTTATCTTTCAAATCAATCACTTCTTCAACATAAGTGATTTGTGGTAAAGCCAGTTTTTCGGCTACCTGAGGTCCTACCTGTGCAGTATCACCGTCAATCGCCTGACGACCTGCAATGATAATATCTACATCACCGATCTTCTTCAAGGCCTGAGCCAGTGCATAGGAAGTGGCCAATGTATCAGATCCGGCAAAAGCACGGTCGGTAAGCAAAATACCACCATCGGCACCACGGAACAATCCTTCACGGATAATGTCGGCGGCACGTCCTGGTCCCATCGTTAAAATTCGTACTGTAGTACCCGGAAACTTATCTTTAATGCGCAACGCCTGTTCAAGCGCATTCAGGTCTTCTGGATTAAAAATGGCCGGCAAAACTGCCCTGTTGATCGTCCCGTCCGCTTTCATCGCATCCTTACCCACATTTCGGGTGTCGGGAACTTGTTTGGCCAAAATAATAATGTTATAAGTCTTCATTCACAATATTTTTTGGTTTAATTTCTTATTCTTTCTCTCTTTAAATGCCACGAAAACAGAAGGTATTCCTGGCTATTTTTTTTGAAGGAGAAGCAAATATAAAAATCGAGCAAACAGAAACCAAGCCCTGAAAATCGGGCAAATAATTAATGTTTGTTAATTCCCATGAAATACCTGTAAAAATGGGGCTCACAGCGTCTCGGAAAGCAGGCATATCAACGCTTTAAAACAATTTACCTGATAATTCTAAAATTCGCGGAAAGAACAATTGAAATGCTAATTTATACTTGATTTAAGTAAGACAAGCACTGATCCCAGGCAGAAGATAGGTTTTGCAGTTACTTTTGATGGTGTTGTGTTTGAAAATCTTCAGACCAGACTTTGTATTTTTTTTCGTTGTTGCGAAGTGAGTACATTGAGTCCGCTAACCAATAACCAAACAGTAAGAAGAATGATCAATATTGAAAGAACAGTTAAAGTATAGTTCTTTTCCTGCATAAAACTGATCAGGTTATCGAACATCGCCCAGACGGTCATTATCAAAACAAAAAGCATGGGTATGAGTGCAAAAAGCGGATTCTGTTTTTTCATAATGAGATACAAGACCACAACCCCAAGAGCTAGTGCGGCTACCAGTTGATTCAGGGCACCAAACAAGGGCCACAGTAAGAGTGCTCCCTGTGCTCCGGGTTGAAGAAAGGTGAGTACCATAGCCAGGAACACAACAACTGCGGTGGCAAAATAGCGGTTATCAAAAGGCTTTTTAACCGTCCCGGATTTGTCTTTAAAAATCTCCTGTAGTGAAAGACGCTGAATACGGGCTGCCGAATCGAGTGTGGTATTGGCAAAGCTTACAATAAATACAGCAATAACAGCGGCCCCAAACTCTTTTGGCACGCCAATACTTTCGAGGAGATTGGCACTGCCAATAATAAAGGCCTCCAGCTTTGCAGCCAGGCCGGAAGCACTGGCCCACGAAGAATAATGAGCGTAAAAAGCATCGGATCCTGTCAGAAGAACTCCCTCTTTTTCCATGCCCATTCCTAAACCACCGGCTACTGCCAGAATAACCAATACGGCCAGAAAACCTTCAGTAAGCATACTTCCGTAACCGATGAATAAAGTATCGCTTTCTTTATTTACCTGCTTAATGGTAGTTCCGGTACTGGCCAACGAGTGGAATCCTGAGATGGCGCCACAGGCAATGGTAATAAATAGCAAGGGCATCATTGCAGGTACATTCTCAGAATGGAATGCTGCACTGTTTAAGGCAGGAGCACTGATCACCGGATGTGCCACAATCAATCCTAAAAGAATGAGAGCGATAGCCATCAACAGTTGATGCGAATTGATGTAATCGCGTGGTTGAAGTAATTTTTGAACCGGGACGGTAGATGCGAAGAAAGCATAAACGTACAAGATCAGCGCCCAGGTTACAACTCCTGATCCCATAATCGGTGGTACCTTGATCGGTGGCAGGTAGTACACACTAAAGTAAATGGAAAGATAAAGCAAAGCAACGGCAATAATAGAATAAAGTAAGTCGCTTCTCCCCTTTCTGACGTTGTAACCCAGCCAAACCGCAACAGGGATTTCAATCCACACCGGAAAAACGGATTCAGGGTATTTTTCGAATAGAACACCCACAATCATTGCAAACACCGCCAAAACAATTAATAAAAGCAGCTGCATGATAAACTGAAAAACATAACGGGTGCCAGGGCTAATTACATCTCCGGTTAAATCGCCAATCGTTTTTCCCTTGTTTCTACCCGAAATAACCATGGTTGAAAAATCGTGAACGCCTCCCATAAAAACAGCGCCAAACACAACCCACAAAAATGCGGGTAACCAACCCCAGATAATGCCGATGGCCGGGCCAACTATCGGCCCAAGTCCGGCAATTGTGGTAAAATGATGTCCAAAAATGATGTTCTTTTTCGAGGGAACGAAATCGATTCCGTCGTTGAATTCGTTGGCCGGCATATTCCTTGTGTCGGAAAGCTTGAATAACTTTTTGGCCAGATACCTACCATAAGTATGATAGGCTACCAGGTAGCCGATAAAAGCCAATATGGCAAGCACTAAACTATTCATAAGTCAGATTCCAGGTTAATCCTTTTTCAAACAACTCTTAAATATAGAGAATATTACGGATTGAAAAATGAAATTCAGGCTAAGGAAGTTACCCGCAAATTGTGTGTTGAAATAATTTACTATATTCGGGATGGTTTTTTAACCAAATCTAACCAAATTAAAATGATAAAGTCGGTTCAAATTGAACCGACTTTATATTTTACAATCAAGTATAATTAACATTAATCTGTAGTACAAACATTTAATTGTATTCCAGTATAAAATCTTCCTTTGGGTTTCTTACTTTCTTCATTGGAGCAAGCCAATCTCCTTGCTGGTCGCGATACCCAAGCGGAAGTAAAATAACACTTTTCAACCCTTTATCGGCAAGTCCTAAGAGCTCGTCCAGCTGCTGACTATCAAACCCTTCCATCGGGGTACTGTCAATTTTAAGTTCGGCTGCCTGTGTAAGCGCCAGGCCCAATGCAATGTAGGCTTGTCGGGCAGTATGTACAAAGTTTTCCTCGGCGCTTTGAGGTAGATATAATGCCTTAAGTTTATCAGTATATGATTTAAAGCGTCCTTTAGGCAAACCGCGCTGATCAGTGATATAATCAAATATCGAATCGATACGTTCTTCGGTATATTTATCCCAGGCAGCAAATACAAGTAGGTGCGAACACTCGGCCACAATTTCCTGCCCCATAGCAATAGGTACAATTTTTTTCTTTAATTGCTCATTTGATATCACGATTACGCGAAACTGCTGAAGCCCCGATGAAGTTGGAGTCAATCGTGCAGCTTCCACTATTTTATCAATATCTTTCTGTGCAACTTTTCTCGTACGATCGTACTTTTTTGTGGCGTAACGCCATTTCAAATCTTCCAGTATCATTTTCTGTTCTCTTTATAATAAAATCAATATTAAACTTCGTGATGTGATTAAGGCCCGATTAGCTAAAACTTTCAAATGTGGGCAAGCAGACTCCTAAGTATTAAGAATTTACATCAGAATTTTTAGCGATGTTCAGAATTTTGGCAACTATCTGTTTAAGTTCCAATAGTTCCTGGGAACTTACTCCCATGGCTTCTGTTACTTTCTGAGGAACCAAAGCAGCTTGCTCTTTTAACAATTCCCCTTTTTGCGTTAACGCGATTTCCACAACCCGCTCATCGCTCTGTTTCCTTGTTCTGGTTAATAGCCCCTTTTGTTCCATTCGTTTTAACAATGGGGTCAAAGTTCCACTATCCAGAAATAAGTTATCTCCGATCTGATTTACAGTTTGCACTCCTTTTTCCCACAGCACCATTAATGCCAGGTATTGCGGGTAGGTAATGTCCAACTCATCAAGAAAAGGACGGTACTTGCCGATAATTTCCCTGGCTAAAGTGTAAACCGGAAAACATACCTGATTATCTAACGCTAAAGTTTCTTTCATGCCGGCACAAATATAGTCAACTATTATATTGTGCACTATTTTATTGCCAATAATTTTAATTTTTAAGATAACTTTTAACATACAGGAAAAAACTCAGGAAATAATGCCTGCTTTCGCAACTCCAAAATAAAAAAGGGAGCCTATTGACTCCCTTTTTCTATTTCGCATCTATTATGTTTTATGCTTGTGCCGTTGGCCCACCAAAGTTCATTGGTGGCAACGAAGGATCCGAACCCGGTTTTACATTCTTGATAGGACCGTGCAGTGCTTCATATTTTGCAATATTGTCCTGCAAAGCCATCAATAAACGTTTTGCGTGTTCCGGTGTAAGAATAACTCTTGATTTTACATTTGCTTTTGGAACACCCGGCATTATCCGGACAAAATCCACTACAAACTCTGAACTTGAATGAGTTATAACTGCCAGATTAGAATAAATCCCCTGGGCTACCTCCTCGCTCAGTTCAATATTGATCTGTTGTGACTTTTGTTTTTTATCTTCCATTTTGCTTTATGTTTTAGCTATTCGTCGTTGTATGACGCATATCAACCAACCTGTCGTATTCTTCTTTCGAACCTACAACCAGGTTTTTGTATTCTTTCAAACCGGTACCGGCCGGGATCAGGTGACCACAAATAACGTTCTCTTTCAATCCGTCGAGGTAATCGACTTTACCGTTGATAGCGGCTTCGTTAAGAACCTTAGTGGTTTCCTGGAAGGATGCAGCTGATAACCAACTACGGGTTTGCAGTGCAGCCTTGGTAATTCCCTGAAGGATCTGGCTCGATGTTGCAGGAATTGCATCACGCGATTCAACCAGTTGCTTATCTTTTCTTCTCAACTGTGAGTTTTCATCTCTCAGTCGACGTGCAGAAATGATCTGACCAGCTTTCAAATCCTCAGCATCACCGGGCTCGATTACTACTTTTTTACCGTAGATCCAGTCGTTTTCTGAAGAGAATTCGTTTTTGTCAACAACTTGTTTTTCAAGGAAACGTGTATCTCCCGGGTCTACGATTTCCACTTTGCGCATCATCTGACGGATGATAACTTCGAAGTGTTTATCGTTAATTTTTACACCCTGCATACGGTACACGTCCTGAACTTCATTCAAGATATATTCCTGAACAGCTGTCGGTCCTTTAATTGCCAGAATATCAGAAGGAGTAGTAGCACCATCTGATAACGGTGTTCCTGCCCTGATATAGTCGTTCTCCTGAACAAGGATTTGTTTTGACAGTGGTACAAGGTACTTCTTAACATCGTCGGTTTTAGTAGTAACGATGATTTCGCGGTTACCACGTTTGATCTTACCCAGTGAAACTTCACCATCAACCTCGGAAACAACTGCCGGGTTCGATGGGTTACGTGCCTCGAACAACTCGGTAACACGTGGAAGACCACCGGTGATATCGCCTGCTTTACCAGCAGCACGTGGAATTTTAACCAGAATAGTACCGGCCTTAACTTCCTGACCTTGCGATACCGCGATGTGACCACCAACCGGAAGGTTATAAGAACGGATCATTTCACCTTTCTTATCAACAATTCTCAATGTTGGGTTTTTGGTCTTATCCTTGGTTTCGATAATTACTTTCTCGCTATAACCGGTTTGTTCATCCGATTCTTCACGGAATGTAATACCTTCAATCAGGTTCTCGAAATCAATCTTACCGTCGAATTCAGTAATGATTACACCGTTGAATGGGTCCCATTCACAAATCAGTGTTCCTTTACGAATTTCTTCACCGTTTTTCACATACAGTTTAGAACCGTATGGCAGTGGGTGAGTAGAAAGTGGGATATTGGTGTTTTTGTCGATGATCTTCAATTCGGCCAAACGACTAACAACTACCACACGATCTTTACCTTCGTTATCTTTGAATTCTACTGAACGTAGTTCTTCGATTTCACAGTAACCATCATATTTCGATTCAACAGTAGACTGCGCAGAAATGTTACCTGCAATACCACCCACGTGGAAAGTACGCAGTGTAAGCTGAGTACCAGGTTCACCGATCGACTGTGCAGCGATAACACCAACAGCTTCACCTTTCTGAACCTTCATTCCACTGGCCAGGTTACGACCATAACACTTAGCACATACACCTACTTTTGATTCACAGGTAAGTACCGAACGAATTTCAACGGTTTCAATCGGAGAATCCTCGATCACGCGAGCAATATCCTCTGTGATTTCGTCACCCGATTTAATAATCAGGTTACCATTCAGCGGGTGATAAATATCGTGAACAGTAGTACGTCCAATGATTCTTTCGAACAGTGAAGCAACTACTTCTTCATTGTTTTTCACATCGGCAGCAATCAAACCACGCAGCGTTCCACAGTCGTCTTCAGAAATAATTACGTCCTGAGCAACGTCAACCAAACGACGGGTCAAATAACCCGCATCTGCTGTTTTAAGCGCGGTATCCGCCAAACCTTTACGAGCACCGTGGGTAGAGATAAAGTACTCCAGTACCGAAAGTCCTTCTTTAAAGTTGGCGAGGATCGGGTTCTCGATAATTTGTGAACCGGTTGATCCTGATTTTTGTGGTTTTGCCATCAATCCTCTCATTCCGCAAAGCTGACGGATCTGTTCTTTCGATCCACGAGCTCCGGAGTCGAGCATCATATAAATTGAGTTGAATCCCTGACGGTCGGTACTCAAGGTCTTCATTACCGAATGAGTCAATTTCGCGTTGGCATGTGTCCAGATATCAATAACCTGGTTGTAACGCTCGTTGTTGGTAATGAAACCCATGTTATAGTTGCTGATAACCTCTTCAACCTCTTCGTAACCTTCGCTTACAATGCTTTCCTTATCTTCAGGAATGATAACATCACCAAGGTTGAAAGACAATCCACCGCGATAAGCCATGGTGTATCCAAGGTTTTTAATATCGTCGAGGAACTTAACGGTAATCGCATTACCACTCTTGTTGAATACATCGGTAATAATGGTTCTCAACGATTTCTTGGTCAGCAACTGGTTTACGTAACCTGCCTGACGTGGAACAAATTCGTTGAATATTACGCGACCAACAGTAGTTTCGATAATGTGATTGAAATACTCACCGTTTTCATCAACATCTTCAACTTTTACTTTGATGATGGCGTGCAAATCGATTGCTTTTTCTGCATAGGCAATGGCAACCTCTTCTGCTGAATAGAAAATCATTCCTTCGCCACGGCCGCCTTTACGAGGCTTGGTCATGTAGTACAGACCAAGAACCATATCCTGCGATGGTACCTGGATAGGTGCTCCGTTAGCAGGGTTAAGCAGGTTGTGCGAAGCCAGCATCAAAAGCTGTGCTTCCAGAATTGCAGCGTTACCTAATGGTAAGTGAACAGCCATCTGGTCACCGTCGAAGTCGGCGTTAAAACCTGTACATACCAGCGGGTGCAGCTGAATCGCTTTACCCTCGATCAGTACCGGCTGGAAAGCCTGAATTGACAGACGGTGCAGTGTGGGCGCCCTGTTCAACATTACAGGATGTCCTTTCAATACATTTTCAAGAATTTCCCAAACAACCGGGTCTTTTCTATCGACAATTTTTTTGGCCGATTTTACAGTTTTTACAATTCCTCGCTCAATCAACTTACGGATTACGAAAGGTTTGTAAAGCTCTGCAGCCATATCTTTTGGAAGACCACATTCATGGATATGAAGTTTAGGTCCTACAACAATCACCGAACGTGCAGAATAGTCAACACGTTTACCCAACAGGTTCTGACGGAAACGTCCTTGTTTACCTTTCAAACTGTCGGACAGTGATTTCAGTGCACGGTTGTTTTCGGTTTTTACCGCGTTTACTTTACGCGAGTTATCGAATAACGAGTCTACAGCTTCCTGTAGCATACGTTTCTCGTTTCTTAAGATTACCTCAGGTGCTTTAATCTCGATCAGTCGTTTCAAACGGTTGTTACGAATGATCACCCTGCGGTAAAGGTCGTTCAGGTCGGAAGTGGCAAAACGTCCACCATCCAGCGGCACCAACGGACGCAAATCCGGAGGTATTACAGGAACAACGCGAACGATCATCCATTCCGGACGGTTCAGGTTTTTGCTGGCTCTGAATGCCTCTACTACCTGAAGTCTTTTCAACGCTTCGTTTTTACGTTGCTGCGACGTTTCGGTGTTAGCTTTGTGCCTTAAGTTAAATGACAAATCATCAAGTTCAATTTTTGCCAAAATATCATAAAGCGCTTCCGCTCCCATTTTCGCAATAAACTTGTTTGGATCGTCATCATCAAGGAACTGGTTTTCTTTTGGAAGTGAATCCAGAATATCCAGGTATTCTTCTTCAGTAAGGAAATCCAGTTGTTTAACACCGTCTTCGGCTTTAACACCCGCCTGAATTACTACATAACGTTCGTAGTAAATAATCGAGTCGAGTTTTTTGGTTGGCAAACCAAGCAGGTAACCAATTTTGTTTGGTAACGAGCGGAAATACCAAATATGAGCTACAGGAACTACCAGCGAGATGTGGCCCATTCTTTCACGACGTACTTTCTTTTCGGTAACTTCAACACCACAGCGGTCGCAAACGATTCCTTTGTATCGGATACGTTTATATTTACCGCAATGACACTCGTAGTCTTTTACAGGTCCGAAAATACGCTCGCAAAATAAACCGTCGCGCTCAGGTTTATATGTTCTGTAGTTAATGGTTTCCGGTTTCAGCACTTCACCATACGATCTTTCCAGAATTTCTTCAGGAGATGCAAGGCTCACAGATACTTTTGAGAAACTCGTTTTTGCTTTATTATCTTTTCTGAATGCCATAATTCAAATTAAATTCTATTAAACTGAACCTTAAAATATTCTACTCCATACGAACGCTAAGTCCAAGACCGCGCAATTCGTGAAGCAGTACGTTCAACGACTCCGGAATTCCCGGTTGCGGCATCGGCTCACCTTTCACAATGGTTTCATAAGCTTTTGCACGTCCCATTACGTCATCCGACTTAACGGTAAGGATTTCCTGCAGAATATGAGAAGCACCAAATGCTTCGAGTGCCCAAACTTCCATCTCACCAAAACGCTGACCACCGAACTGGGCTTTACCACCCAATGGCTGCTGTGTAATAAGCGAGTATGGTCCGATTGAACGGGCGTGCATTTTGTCTTCAACCATGTGGCCCAGTTTCAACATATAGATAATCCCCACGGTTGCAGGCTGGTCGAAAGGTTCACCAGTTTCACCGTTAATCAAACGTGTTTCTCCAAATCTTGGCACGCCTGCTTTATCAGTATATTCTGAAACTTCCTCTAAGCTTGCACCATCAAAAATCGGAGTTGCAAATTTTAATCCCAGTTCCTTTCCGGCCCATCCAAGTACAGTTTCGTAAATCTGTCCAAGGTTCATCCTCGAAGGTACACCCAGTGGGTTAAGCACGATGTCAACCGGTGTACCATCTTTCAGGAACGGCATGTCCTCAGCACGAACTACTCTTGAAACAATACCTTTGTTTCCGTGACGTCCCGCCATTTTATCACCAATCTGAAGCTTGCGCTTTTTGGCAATGTAAATTTTTGCCAATTGGATGATACCTGCAGGAAGTTCGTCACCGATGGTAACATTGTAGCGTTCGCGACGTGAAACCGCTTCAGCTTCTTTACACTTCATGATGTAATTATTGATCACACGGAAGATAAGATCGTTCTTATCTTTATCGGTTGTCCATTTTGATGGATTAACCGTCATGTAATCAAGTTCCTGAAGTTGTTTCAAGGTGAATTTCACACCTTTTGCAACTACTTCTGTTCCGTAGTAGTCTTTTACTCCCTGAGAAGTTTTACCACTTACCAGTGTGAACAGTTTATCTTCGAGTTTAGCCCTCAAACCTGCTATATCGCGATCCAGTTTTTCATCGATCTGATCGAGCAGTGTTTTTGTGGCTTTACCTTTTTTATCTTTTGTTACTCTAGAGAATAACTTTTTATCGATAACCACACCTTTCAGCGATGGAGAAGCTTTCAGTGAAGCGTCTTTTACATCGCCTGCTTTGTCGCCGAAGATAGCACGAAGCAGTTTTTCTTCAGGTGAAGGATCAGATTCTCCTTTTGGAGTGATCTTACCGATAAGAATGTCACCAGGTTTTACGTTGGCACCAATACGGATCAAACCGTTTTCATCAAGGTTGCGGGTAGCTTCCTCGCTAACGTTTGGAATATCAGAAGTAAATTCTTCAACACCACGTTTGGTATCGCGAACCTCAAGGCTGTATTCATCAACGTGAACCGAAGTAAATACGTCCTCGCGAACGATGCGCTCCGAAATCACGATCGCATCCTCGTAGTTGTACCCCTGCCATGGCATGAATGCTACCATCAGGTTACGTCCGAGTGCTAATTCACCTTTATCGGTTGCATAACCTTCGGTAAGGATCTCGCCTTGTTTAATGCGTTGACCTTTAACAACAATTGGCTTCAGGTCAACTGTTGTTCCCTGGTTGGTTTTAGTATATTTTTGAAGGTTGTAAGTAACAACTTCAGGGTCGAAACTTACAAAACGGTCATCTTCAGAAACATCGTAACGTACGATAATTTGTCTTGCATCAACAAATTCGATAACACCATCGAACTCGGCTTTTACCATAATGTTCGAGTCGGCAGCAGCTCTACCTTCCAAACCTGTACCTACAATAGGCGCTTCAGGACGAAGAAGCGGAACTGCCTGGCGCATCATGTTCGATCCCATCAATGCACGGTTAGCATCGTCGTGCTCAAGGAATGAAATCAGCGATGCAGCAACAGAAGCAATCTGGTTCGGACCTACGTCCATCAGCTCAACTTTCTCACGCTCAACAACAGGGTAGTCACCGTCCAAACGTGCTTTAACACGCTCGTTAATGAAATTACCATCTTCGTCGATCGGTGCGTTGGCCTGAGCAATGATCTTTCCTTCTTCTTCTTCAGCTGTTAAATAAACAGCACCTGCTTCTGAAAGATCCACTCTTCCGTTTTCAACCTTACGGTACGGAGTTGAGATAAAACCTAGATCGTTAATCTTTGCAAATACACACAACGAAGAAATCAAACCGATGTTCGGTCCTTCAGGTGTTTCAATCGGACAAAGACGTCCGTAGTGTGTAAAGTGTACGTCACGTACTTCGAAACCTGCTCTTTCACGCGACAGACCACCAGGACCTAATGCCGACATACGACGTTTGTGCGTCATCTCAGCCAGCGGGTTGGTTTGGTCCATGAACTGCGAAAGTGCATTGGTACCGAAGAATGAATTAATAACCGATGAAAGTGTTTTCGAGTTGATCAAATCGATCGGTGTAAACACTTCATTGTCGCGAACATTCATTCTTTCGCGAATGGTACGGGCCATACGAGCCAAACCTACACCAAACTGGTTGAACATTTGCTCGCCAACCGTACGTACCCTACGGTTGCTAAGGTGGTCGATATCGTCAACATCAGTTTTCGAGTTCACCAACTGAATGAGGTTCTTGATAATCTCAATGATATCCTCTTTGGTAAGAACCCGGTTTTCCATGTCAACATCGATTCCGAGTTTACGGTTAATACGGTATCGACCTACTTCTCCAAGATCGTAACGTTTGTCAGAGAAGAACAGTTTATCGATTACGTCGCGGGCAGTAGCCTCATCCGGCGGTTCTGCGTTACGCAACTGGCGATAAATGTGAAGTACTGCTTCTTTTTCTGAGTTACATGGATCTTTTTGAAGAGTATTGTATATAATGGCAAAATCCTGTTGATTCTGATCTTCTTTATGCAGAAGAATGGTTTTTACACCTGAATCAAGGATTTCTTCAATATGATCTTCTTCAATGTCGGTTTCACGATCGATGATAACTTCGTTACGCTCGATTGAAACCACTTCTCCTGTATCTTCATCAACAAAGTCTTCAACCCACGATTTAAGAACACGGGCAGCCAGTCGACGACCAACTACTTTTTTAAGACCTGTTTTTGAAACTTTTACCTCATCAGCAAGGTTGAAGATTTCGAGAATATCTTTATCACTCTCAAATCCGATAGCACGTAACAAGGTGGTAACAGGTAATTTCTTTTTCCTGTCGATGTATGCAAACATGACACTGTTAATGTCTGTTGCAAACTCAATCCACGAACCTTTGAATGGGATGATACGTGCTGAATAAAGTTTTGTACCGTTGGCGTGTACACTCTGTCCGAAGAAAACACCCGGTGAACGGTGTAACTGAGAAACGATAACCCGTTCCGCTCCGTTGATGATGAATGTACCTCTTTCGGTCATGTATGGCACAGTACCCAAATACACGTCTTGCACCACAGTGTCGAAATCTTCGTGTTCCGGGTCGGTACAATACAATTTGAGTTTAGCCTTTAACGGCACACTAAAAGTTAAACCACGCTCGATGCATTCGTCGATGGAATATCTTGGAGGGTCAACCTGATAATCGAGAAATTCTAACACAAAGTTATTTCTGGTGTCAGAAATAGGAAAGTTTTCTTCGAATACCTGGTATAAACCTTCATTCCTCCTGTCGTCGGGAGTGGTTTTTAACTGAAAAAAGTCTTTAAACGATTTAACTTGTACTTCTAAGAAGTCAGGGTAATCAAACCTGGTTTGTGTTGAGGAAAAATTAATCCTCTCTTGTCTTGTATTTACTGACATGTATTTATACAGGTTAATGAGATATAAAATATAAATACACAAAAAGGTTTAGAACCCATCTCCCGATGGATTCTAAACCGTATAACCTATTGTGCAATAGGTAATAATGCGTTATTTTAATTCTACTTCAGCGCCAGCTTCTTCCAACTGTGCTTTCAGTGCTTCAGCTTCGTCCTTCGACACTTTTTCTTTCAGTGCTTTAGGAGCTTCGTCAACAACTGCTTTGGCTTCTTTCAGACCAAGGCCAGTTAATTCTTTAACGAGTTTAACAACAGCAAGTTTTGATGCACCACCTGATTTCAGGATTACATCAAACTCAGTTTGTTCAGCAGCAGCTTCTTCGCCACCGCCAGCGGCTGGACCTGCAACTGCAACTGCAGCAGCAGCTGGTTCGATACCATATTCATCCTTAAGGATACCAGCTAATTCGTTAACCTCTTTAACAGTCAAGTTTACTAACTCTTCTGCAAGCTGTTTTAAATCTGCCATTTTTATTTCTTTTTAAATATTATTTCAAAAAAATTATTCTTTCTCTTTCAGTGTATCAAGAACACCGTGGATAATATTACCACCCGATTGCAACTGTCCAAGAACAGTTTTCATTGGTGATTGTAACAGAGCAACAACATCTGCAATAAGTTCGTTTTTCGATTTAACGGCAACCAGAGCATCCAATTGCTCAGCTCCCATGTAAACTGATTCTTCAACAAAAGCAGCCTTTAATACCGGCTTTTTATGCTTTTTAGCGAATTCTTTAATCAGTTTAGCAGGAACGTTACCGACAGTCGTAAACATTACGGAAGTGTTTCCCTTTAGTGCATCGTAAATTTCTTCGGTGTTCTTTTCAGAACTTTCAAGAGCTTTACGTAAGAGTGTATTCTTAACAACAACCAGTTTTACATCTTGTTTAAAACATAGTCTCCTTAACTCACTGGTATCTTCAGCGTTTAAGCCTGCAATGTCTGCCAGATAAAAATGGTCGTATGAATCTATCTGTTCTTGTAAATTATTTATAATAACTTGTTTTTCTGAACTCTTCATAATTCCTATTTTTATTCTGCAAACGACTTAGATTCTACCTGAATACCAGGGCTCATGGTACTGGAAAGATAAATACTCTTAATGTAGGTTCCTTTTGCAGCAACAGGTTTCAGTTTGTTAATGGTGTTGATGAACTCAACAGCATTCTCCTTGATTTTCTCAGGAGTGAATGAAACTTTACCGATTGAAGTGTGAACAATACCAAATTTGTCCACTTTAAAATCGATTTTACCCTGTTTTACTTCAGAGATGGCTTTACCAACATCCATAGTTACGGTACCACTTTTAGGGTTTGGCATTAAGCCACGAGGACCAAGAATACGTCCTAACTGCCCTACTTTTCCCATAACCGGTGGCATAGTGATGATAACATCAATGTCAGTCCAACCGCCTTTAATTTTCTCAACGAAATCGTCGAGACCTACATAATCTGCTCCGGCATCTTTGGCTTCCTGCTCTTTGTCAGGAGTAACCATAGCCAAAACACGTACTTCTTTTCCGGTTCCATGGGGTAACGAAACTACGCCTCTAACCATCTGGTTAGCCTTTCTTGGGTCAACTCCAAGGCGTACATCGATATCAACAGAAGCATCGAATTTGGTATAAGTAATTTCCTTTACCAATTGTGCTGCCTCGTCGATTGAGTATACCTTTCCTTTTTCGAGTTTCTCCAAAGACGCTTTTTTATTTTTCGTAATTCTGCCCATCGTAAAAGATATTTTTAGTTATTGAATGGTGAAGCACCTTTAACAGTGATTCCCATACTTCTGGCAGTTCCAGCTACCATTTTCATTGCTGATTCTACTGTAAAGCAGTTCAGGTCTTCCATTTTGCCTTCGGCAATTTGTTTTACCTGATCCCAGGTTACAGAACCCACTTTTTTAACATGTGGTTCTGATGACCCGCTCTTTAACTTAGCAGCCTCTAACAATTGAACAGCCACAGGAGGTTGTTTAATTATGAAGTCGAATGACTTGTCGGCATAAACAGTAATAATAACCGGCAACACTTTCCCTGCTTGGTCTTGTGTACGCCCGTTAAACTGTTTGCAGAACTGCATAATGTTTACCCCCTTGGCACCCAATGCTGGTCCCACCGGTGGTGAAGGATTAGCTGCACCACCTTTGATCTGTAATTTAATTAATCCAGCAATTTCTTTCGCCATAACAATAAATTAAAGCGTTACTATTCCTTTTCAACTTGCATGAAGCTAAGCTCTAAAGGAGTTTTACGTCCAAAAATCTTCACCATCACTTGCAGCTTCTTCTTTTCCTCATTGATTTCTTCAATGGTTCCGTTAAAGCCGTTGAATGGTCCATCGATAACTTTTACAGTTTCGCCTACCACATATGGGATATTGATTTCTTCGTCGGTTTCCGCTAATTCGTCAACACGACCTAAAATCCTGTTTACCTCACTCTGCCGCATCGGCACCGGATCTCCACCTTTGGTGTCGCCTAAAAATCCGATTACGTTAGGAAAATTCCTTAGTGTGTGTGCAACTTCACCCACTAATGCAGCTTCGATTAAAACATACCCCGGAAAAAAGTTTCGCTCCTTACTGATTTTTTTACCATTTCGGATCTGATAAACTTTTTCGGTTGGTATTAGAACCTGATCAACAAAACCTTTTAGATCTCCATTTGCGATTTCGTTGTCGATATATTCTTTTACCTTCTTCTCTTTGCCTCCAATAGCACGAAGAACATACCACTTTTTACTATTTTCGCTCATCTCGACTTAAGGTTTTGATTAATAAAATAAACCATAAACAAAATCCATAATGTTCCTGAATGACAGGTCCATTAGGAAGATAACTAATGATATAATAAAGGAAGCAATCATTACTACCAATGCGCTGCTTTGCAGCTCTTTCCAGGTTGGCCATGTTACTTTATGCACCAGCTCGTCGTAAGCTTCCTGGATGTATACTTTTAACTTCATCTGTAAATGTTCGTTGTTTTGATCGGAAGGTAAGATTCGAACTTACTGTTAACTAACCACTCCCAACTTCGAGTTTCAACCGAAAATAGTCCCGGGCCCAAGAGCCCGGGACTTATATTCTTATATGTGAACTATCGAATTAATCAATAATTTCAGTAACCTGACCAGCACCTACTGTACGACCACCTTCGCGGATTGCGAAACGAAGACCGATGTTCAATGCTACCGGGTAGATCAATTCTACTTCGATGGTTACGTTATCACCAGGCATAACCATTTCGCGGCCAGCTTCCAGGTGAATCTCACCAGTTACGTCCAAAGTACGCAGGTAGAATTGAGGACGGTATTTGTTGTGGAATGGAGTGTGACGTCCACCTTCTTCTTTTTTCAATACGTAAACCTCAGCTTTGAATTTTTTGTGAGGAGTGATTGAACCAGGTTTTGCCAGGATCTGTCCACGTTTGATTTCTTTTTTGTCAACACCACGTAACAACAAACCTACGTTGTCACCAGCCTGACCATCATCCAAAATCTTACGGAACATCTCAACACCAGTACATACAGTCTTGCGACCTTCAGCACCTAAACCAATCAACTGCAGTTCGTCACCAGTGTGAACCATACCAGTTTCGATACGACCAGTTGCTACAGTACCACGACCAGTGATCGAGAATACATCTTCAACAGGCATAAGGAATGGCTTGTCAATATCACGTGGAGGAAGTGGAATCCAGGTATCACAAGCTTCCATCAATTCCAATACTTTTTCTTCCCATTCTGGCTCTCCGTTCAATGCACCAAGAGCAGAACCCATAATAACAGGTGTATTGTCACCGTCGAATTCATAGAAATCGAGCAGTTCGCGGATTTCCATTTCAACAAGTTCCAATAATTCTTCGTCGTCAACCATATCCACTTTGTTCATGAATACTACCAATTTAGGTACGTTTACCTGACGAGCAAGAAGAATGTGCTCACGTGTTTGTGGCATAGGACCATCAGTAGCAGCAACAACGATAATAGCACCGTCCATCTGAGCAGCACCAGTTACCATATTCTTAACGTAGTCGGCGTGTCCAGGACAGTCAACGTGCGCATAGTGACGAGTAGCTGTCTGATACTCTACGTGAGCAGTGTTAATAGTGATACCCCTTTCTTTTTCTTCAGGAGCATTGTCGATTTGGTCAAATGCTTTAACTTCTGACCATCCTTTTTTAGCTAATACCATAGTAATAGCTGCGGTCAGGGTAGTTTTACCATGGTCAACGTGGCCAATAGTACCAATGTTTACATGGTCCTTATCCCTGTTAAAATGTTCTTTAGCCATAACTGCAAAATTTTAATTTATTTATCTTTTAAATCATCTGAGCCGAAGACGAGAATTGAACTCGTGACCTCATCCTTACCAAGGATGCGCTCTACCCCTGAGCTACTCCGGCTTAAACACATAAAGAGACAGGAATAATGATCATCGCTGTTCAAAATTCCAATCTCTATTTTGAGCGGGAAACGGGACTCAAACCCGCGACCCTTAGCTTGGAAGGCTAATGCTCTATCAACTGAGCTATTCCCGCATCTATATTTCCCTGGCAAAAATGCCGTGCAAAATTACAACTTTTTTCCAAACAGCTAAAAATTTTTTCTCTTTAACGAAAAATCATGTCATTTTTTGTTGCTAACCTCCTAAAAACGTGCTTAAAAAACCCAAGCATTTTTATACGTTTTTGTTGAAAGTGCGACTATTTCAGCTGTTTTCAGAACGCCCCTAAAAAGGGTTTGCAAATGTAAAAATTATATTTTAAAAACCTAACTCTCGCAGGTCTTTTTTAAAAATTATTTGTTCTTTAACTTTTGTTTGTATTTATCAAGCTGTTTCTTCATTGCGTCGATCGCTAAATCAGTAGCTTCTTCGAAAGTATCGGCCTGTTTTTTGGCAAATAAATTTTCCGTTGCCGGAATCGAAAGTTTTAACTCAGCAACCTTGTTATTTGCTGTTTCGGGTTTTGCAACTTTAAGAGTTACATCCGCTTTTATAATACCATCAAAAAAAGTGTCGAGCTTGCTAACTTTTTTGTTCACAAATTCTATCAGCTTTTGATCGGCATTAAAATGTACTGAATTAAGTTTTACTTCCATAATTAATTGTTTTTATCCCCACGCGGATGGGCTTGTTTATAACTGTCGCGCAGCTTTTCGAAGGTAGTATGTGTATAAACCTGTGTAGCTGCTAAATTTGCATGTCCTAATAATTCTTTTACGGCATTCAGGTCGGCCCCTTTATTTAACAAGTGAGTAGCGTAGGTATGTCTGAGCACATGCGGGCTTTTTTTCTCCAGCGATGTTACTTTACCCAGGCTCTTTTTCACTACCCGGTACACCAGTTTTTCGTATACCTGCTTTCCTTTTTCCGTAACCAGCAAAAAGTCTGTTTTGTATCCTATCTGCTTATTTCTTGCTATAACATAATTCTCTAGCAGATTGTTGATTTCTGATGGATAAGGAATGATTCTTTCTTTCTGTCGCTTCCCGAGAACACGAATCAGCTTCTCCCTGGTATCAATATCCCTTTCCTTCAGATTTATCAGTTCCGAAAGCCTTATACCCGTTCCGTAGAAAAGAGACAAGATCAGTTTATCACGAACTCCTGAAAAATCATCGTCAAAATTCCCAAGATCATCCAACAAATGATTCAGACTTTTCTCGTCGACAAAATTGGGAAGCTTTTTACGAACTTTCGGTAAAGTTAAATTGGATGCAGGATTTGACTCTACAACATCCTCGCGCATCAGGAAATTATAAAACGACTTTACTGTGGTGGCTTTCCGATGTATCGAACGAGGAGTTAATCCCTGTTCCATCAAATGCAGCAACCACCCCCTGACAGTGTCAGTTGTTACTGCTTTAACATGAAATTCCCCGATCACTATTGCAGAATACTCCACAAACTGATCGAGGTCATTTTTATATGCCACCACCGTATGAGCAGAATACCTCTTCTCACACTTCAAATAGTTGATAAACGATTCCTGATAACTCATTGGCTATCGATACAAATTAAATCAGGAACCACTAAAACAAGTTTAGTCTTCCTGACGCTGCAAACCTTGCACGTAAGCAGCTTTCTTCAACTCTTCCCTTCTTTTTACCGAAGGCTTGGTAAATTTTTGACGTTCGCGTAATTCTTTGATTACACCAGTCTTTTCGAATTTTCTTTTGAACCTCTTAAGAGCTCTTTCAATGTTTTCGCCCTCTTTTACCGGAATAACTATCATATCTAACGGTTTTACTTTTTAAAAATTGAGGCGCAAATTTAGAAATTATTCATAGTATATCAAATTTAAAGTAAAAAATTAATATATCCTATGTGATTATTTTTGTTTAAAACTATTTAACGACATGTGATATACGGGCGTATCCGCTTAAAGTTCTCGCTGTCAAAACTTTCCAAAAACTTAATATCTTCAAGCTTTTTGTAGGCTCCTGACGCATCGCGGTGGTTTAAGAGTTCAGTAACTTGCTCTTTATTTAAATAGGGGTGCCGAATCAGTTCCGGGTATTCTAGGAAGTTTATACGCAGCTTATTTAATTTAACAGTATCGGTAAAAACCTGGTTCGAAACACGATCGTAGACTTCCTGAGGGAAACCGTAAACCTCGAGCAATTGTTCGACAGTGTAATAACCACCTAACAACTCACGATATCTAATTATCCGGGATGCATAAGCCGGTCCTATTCCGGGAAGCTTCATCAGGTCGGAAGTATCAGCACCATTCAATTCTATCCTTACGATTTCTTTGACCTCCTTGTTCGGGGATTCAATTCGAATATAATCTTCAATTCGCACATAAAACACCGAATCTATTCCGTAAATCTTGAGCAAATCCTGAGGGAGTGTGAACACACCTCCGTTATCCCGGTATTTGATCAGGTTCGACGACTGAAATTCAGTGAAACCATATTTGAGCAAACTGTCTGCAGACACCTTGTTCGGATCGAATGGCGTTCCGGTCATTTCAAGTTCAACTTTCGTTTTTACCGGTGACGATTCAGCCTGAGTTCTTTCAATTTGTATGTAGTCTTTAATCGCATTGAATATGGAATCATTCATACCATATATCTTTCTTAGATCACAGGTACTAGTGAACTTTCCTCCCGACTCCCGGTAACTTAGAATGTTTTGCTTAACAAAATAAGGCAAATCGAGTATTTCGATTTGATCACGGGTTATCACATTAGGATCGAAATTAAACAGTTCAAGTTCCGGCTTTGCATTTTCGAGGGCCTGCTTTTTTTCCCAATCTTCAATGATCCCTTCAAGTTTAGAAAAATCATGTGACCGTTCTGTTCTGAATGCAGGTAAAATTCGATTAGCAAATATCAATAGAAGCAGAATTGCTGCAAGAATAAGCACCGCATTCCTGTCAGACCTGGAATAGGTTAAAAATTGACGTTGAATTTTTCGCCAGAGGTTTAACATTGTGACCTAGTTTAACATTGGGAATAACAAGTTGTTAAGTTATGAAAAATGAACAAAATACACAAAGACAGAAAGTAAAAAGGCCGGTATTAACCGGCCTAATAAATATCTTATCTGAATTCTAAGTTAATCCTTTTATGAATAAAGCAGCAACGGCAATTATACCAATGGCAACCGGGGCAATATATCGAATGATAAAGAAAACGATCTTGTGCAAAACAGATTTGATTTCTCCCTTATTACTGATCTCATCAAGGAAGTTCGATTTACCAAGTTTCCAACCTACAAAAACTACAATAAACAGTGCTCCAAACGTCAACATAATATTGGCTGATGCGAAATTTAGCAGATCGAAAATATTCAGTCCGAAAATATGAAATCCACTTAACGAACTAAACGATAATGTGGCCAATACTCCCAATACACTAATCGACACCGAAGCGATTATCGTTGCCTTTCCTCTTGTCATTCCCAATTCTTCTTTCAAATAAGCCACAACAACCTCAAGCACTGAGATTGTAGAAGTTAACGCAGCGACGGCCAGCAAAAAGAAAAATACAACAGCGAAAATTACTCCACCCGGCATGGCTTTAAATACCGCGGGAAGAACTTCAAACACCAAACCTGGCCCCGGAGACATTTGGTCGATGGATACAGAAGAAAAAGCAAAGATGGCCGGAATAACCATCAAACTTGACAGAATAGCAATACTTGTATCGGCTAGTGCAACCTGCGATGACGTTCTCAATAAGTGATTATCTTTTTGAATGTATGATCCGTACGTAATAAGCGTTCCCATACCGATACTCAGTGAGAATGCTGCCTGACCGAGTGCCATCAGCACTGTTTTAAAGTTCACTGCCGACCAATCGGGAACAAAAAGGTATTTTATACCTTCAGCGGCTCCTGGTAAACTTACTGAACGAACAACAACTACACCAATAAGAATTACCAGCACAGGCATTAATATTTTTGTGAACTTTTCGATACCTTTTTTAATTCCAGCATAAACTACAATTGCGGTTAGGAACATAAATACCATTTGCCAAATAAGCGGGCGGTATACGTCGGTACTGAAATCGGCAAAATTCTTCACATAATCATCGGTGTGCAGCAGTTTTCCTGAAATGGCCTGCACAAGATACTCCAGTGTCCATCCTGCAACGGCACTATAAAAAGAAAGAATAGCAAATGCGGTAAGAATTCCAAGGAATCCCACCAGGTACCAGGGCGTTTTGGGTGCCAGTTTTTTAAACGATCCAAAAGCGTTCAACTGTGCCCTTCTTCCAATCGAGAATTCAGAAAGCATAACAGGTATACCGATAAATACAATAAAGCTGATGTATAGAATAAGAAAGGCGCCACCTCCATTCTGGGTTGTAACCAGTGGGAATCGCCAAATGTTACCCAATCCAACAGCAGAACCGGCAGCTGCTGCAATCACTCCAAATTTCGACCCAAAAGAATCGCGGTTACCAGATGGAATATTTGCCATAAAATTTCAATTATTAATTAAATATCCTGTGAATCTTACAATTTCGGAATTGTGGCACCAAAAATGCAAAAAAATAACACTTCTAAAAAAAGATAGTATGGAAAAAACCAAAAATTTAAAAAGGATAGCCAATTGCGAAAGTGAAATTCAAGTCGTCGCCGGTTAAACCACGATTTCCGATTATCCAGCGCTGCCCTCTATCGGCCGACGGGTCGCGCAATTTTAATCCCATATCCACGCGAAGAATAAAGTAGTTCATGTCTAACCTCAATCCAGTACCGGTTCCAACAGCGATCTGTCGGTAAAACTTATTAAATTTGAAAACAGCACCCTCCCGGTTGTCGTTACTGTTAATCGCCCAAATATTTCCTGCATCTACAAACAACGCACCTTCAAGCTTTCCCAAAAGTTTAAATCGATATTCCACGTTGCCTTCCAACTTAATATCCGATGATTGATTTGGATAATTCTCCGGATCAGCCCTGTACGTACCCGGTCCAAGCGAACGAACCTGCCATGCCCGAATTCCGTTGGCACCTCCGGTAAAATACTGTTTTTCAAAAGGCAGCACTTTCGAGTTTCCATATGGAAATCCAACTCCTAAAAATGCCCGACCTACAATGCGGTTATACTGATCCAAAGTTACTGAGCGGCGAACTTCGATATCGGCTTTAAGGTATTGGGCATATTGGGTATTTAAAAACTGGTAATAAACCAGGGTGTCGCCTTCGAGTACTCTTGTGTGTTTGCTTTGTCCGGTCAGGGTCGACAAAAGCCAAAGTGTATTGCCCGATGATTCAACATTAAACCGGGCATAGGTATAATTATCCTTGAGGTTCAGTCGCTGGTTATTAAAGATCAACGAATAGTTCATTGCAAAAATAAAGTGATCGATAAAACTACTCTTGATATACAGATCCTTGATTGAGTTTATAAAGTCTTCATCAAACTCATACAAATGTACGAGGTTCATATCCAGGAAATTCCAGATGTGGCTGTAATTCTGCGAAGTTTTCCAGTCGTATCCCAGCTTCACGTTCGAAATGGTTCGTGTATATTCCGGACGACGCTGGTAATTATACCCAACATTTACAATCGTTTTCGGCAGATTTCGCTCGAAACTTCGAATGTATTTACCCGGACCAAGAAGCTTTGGAATGGTAAGATTAGCTTCGGCTCCAAGTTCACGTGTATTAAAATATTCCGTGTTGTTGTTTACCGTACGCTTCATTCGTTCTGTAGCACCTTTCAGCCTTAATTGAAGAACTTCGGCCCCTTTAAACACATTCCGGTGCTGGTAATAAATATTACCTGCAACACCAAAGTTTCCGGAAGTATTCGTCCCTTCCAGATCGAGCGACACCGATTGCTTATTTAACGGTGCCAAGCGAATCCTGCAGTCGAGCAAATTACTGTCTTGTGCCGCGTAGGTCTCATTAAACTGGATATCGACATACCGAAACTGGCGCAAACGGTTAAAGGCATTAAAAGTCTGCTCAACTTCCGAACTATTATACAACTCACCACTGGTCATTTGGGTTGAACGAATGAAAAGTCCGGGCGGATATTTAAAGTGTTTTGTCAGAAAAAGTTGCGAATTATCCCAACGTACAGTATCAGTAAAAACAGTTCCTCCGAATTGATACGACCCAACCGGCGAATTCCCGGGAAGTATCGAATAATAAAAATTGTTGACAAAATAAGGCCTCAAAATCTTTGCAGAATCCTTCTGAGCATCTTTTGTTTCGCCCACGTAAAGGTCGAGCAAAGCCTGCTTAGTATACTGAAGAGTATCGGCAACGTAACGTACCTGGTTTTTCGAAAAATAGTAGTAGCCGTTATCGCGGTAGAGTTTTACAATCCGCTCCTGCTGTTTCTCGAGCTGGTAGATATCGAAAGGAATGCCAGGTTTAAATCGCTGGTTGACCGAATCTTTCAGGAAAATGTCGCGTAATTCCGGAGTTGAAAAATGATATCGAATTTCTTTAATCCGATAGCGTTCACCGGGTTCAATACTAAATTTCAAATCGGCCTTTTGCGTTTTTTCATTAAAACTTACATCATTCGCTATGCGCGCCTGGTAATAACCTTTGTTATTCATGTACTGTTCCAGTTGATCGTTCGAACGTTCGGTTAATACTTCATCATACAATACAGGCGGCTCTCCAATGCGTTTCAGCCAGTCGTCAGTCTTTTTCTTCGACGACAGGTTGTACATCAGCAGGTAAAACTTAATAAAACCCAGGATTTTGTAGTTTTCTTTCTGCCTGAGAAAAGATTTGGCTTCTTCTTTATTGATATTCGGATCATCGACTTGGAGCTCTACTTTATTGAGCAGGTACTTTTCTTCGGGCACAAAACGAGTCTGCGAGCAGGACACAAAAAATAACACGGATATTAATAGCAACCACTTCCCTACTACTACTCTATTTCTATCACGTAATTTTCCCAATTTCAAATCTTTTAATGCCCAAAATTAAAGAAGAGTTTCTTTCAGAAAGATTAACTTTACTTCTTTATTCAAATTAAATTGCTTTTTCTGAATGATCAGTAAAAATACAATAAAACGCCTGAATTCCTTATCGCAAAAAAAATACCGAAATAAGGAAGGGTTGTTTTTAGTTGAAGGTGATAAAATGGTACTGGAACTTGCCAGCTCGGCACTGATTATTGCAGAACTATTCGTTACGGCAGATTTCGAACACGATTATAAAAAAAGTGGTTTGAAGGCTGAAAAAATAAGCGTTGTTGAAAAAGCTGAGCTAAAAAAAATAAGCCAGTTAAAAACACCACAGAATAGTCTGGCCGTTTGTCGTTTACCGGAAGCCAAACCGATACCGGAAATGATTAACGACGACCTGTCCGTTTTCTTGGATGGAATACAGGACCCCGGTAACATGGGAACGATCGTTCGTCTTTGCGACTGGTTTGGAATTCAACATCTATTCTGCTCTCCCGACACGGTTGATTTGTTTAATCCAAAAGTGATTCAGGCCAGTATGGGATCGTTTATGCGGGTGAATGTTTATGAATGCGAATTGGAAGCTGTAAAAGCCCTGGCAGCAGCATCAGGAGCGGTAATTTACGGGGCATTTATGAATGGAGAAAATATCTATGCCGCAAACCTGGCTGAGCATTCGATCCTGGTTGTTGGTAACGAAGGAAACGGCATTCGTGAAGCTTCAGAAGCTTTAATCGATAAAAAAATCAGTATCCCAAATTTCTCAGAAAACAATAGCAAAGCAGAGTCGCTGAACGTTTCGGTAGCCATTGCAATTATCTGTTCCGAATTTAAACGCAGGTAATCAATTACTCGAAATGAAAAGAAAGTGTAAAGATCTTCGATCGGAGATCTTTAATGGATTGTGCATAATACTGTTTCTGCACAGGAGCAGGCAGGTCTCCCAACTGATTATTCAAACCATAACTGAATTTGGCCTCCACCGAAAATCGGAAGAATGGAAAATAGTGATCCCAGCCTCCACCCATTTCAGCATAAAAACCACTCTTTTTTAATTTCACAAGATCTTCCTGTGCTGTTCGCGATATATCGTGTCGGTAAGCACTTCCCACAATAACATATGGCCGGTTGTTATTAATACGGCGGGCCTTGTATTTTAAAAGTAAGGGAAAATCGAGAAAAGTAGATTTTATTGAGTAATACTGAGTAGTTTCGTAGTTATTAATATCAATAACCGGAACATTGTAGGTAAGTTGGCGTTCGCCAAACGAAAGTCCGGGTAAGAATCGTAGGTTAAAGTCTTTATTCAAGCGCAGACTTGAAATAATTCCAACGGTAAATCCGGGAACCAATGTTGCAACATCAGAACGAATATTTGTTTCATCAGTTGGCCATCTGTCGGCAGGATTAAAAACAAAATCTGGATTTTCACTAATCGGATTGAAATTCACAACATTAAAATCGAGGGTGTTTAAGCCAATTGAAAATCCAAAATGAACCAACTTGTCATCGAAAGTGGTCAGGAAATTCACCTTTTGCTTTTGCGCGAAAGACGAAATCCCAATAAACAACAGCAGTATAACAACTAATAATTTCCTCACAGTAATATTTAATTCCTAATTTCTCAAACCTGAAAAAATCCAATTTATTGTTTACCTCCTGCTTATTTCTTTGGTTTATGTGCCTCGTAAATAGAGGCTATACCAAAGGTTTGCGGGTAGCACTTATTTTGTATGAAACCAACTTCGGCTAAAATAGCTAAAAAATTATCACCATCGGGAAATTCTTCTACCGATTCAGGCAAATAAGTATAGGCACTCTGATCCTTTGAAACGATACGACCTATTAATGGTAGAATGCGTTTAAAATAAAACAGGTACAACTGTTTGAATGGCGCTTTTACGGGTTTTGAAAATTCCAGCACATAAAAAACTCCTCCCGGCTTTATAACCCGCAATATCTCCTGCAGACCGATTTTCAGGTTTTCGAAATTCCTAACGCCAAAGCCAACGATTGCGGCATCGAAAACGGCATCTTCGAATGGCAGGTTTTCGGAATCGGCCTTCAACACAGAAATCCGGTCTCCAAACTTTCTTTTGGCAATTTTCTCACGTGCCACGTTCAACATGCCTTCAGAAAGATCGATACCTACAATTTCGGCATCAATACGCTTCGAGGCGGCAATGGCAAAATCTCCTGTACCGGTGGCAATATCAAGAATACGCTCCGGTTTAAAGGGCTTCAATTTGTAAATGGTATGCTTACGCCAAAGTTTGTCGATATTAACCGACAAAAGGTGGTTCAGCAAATCATACTTCGGGGAGATATTGTCGAACATCTCCTCAACCTGTCCCTTTTTGTTTTGATCTGAATGCTTATATGGAAGGGCCATTAAACTCCGGCGGTCATTTTATCGATAAAACCATACGACTCGTCATCAATTCGAATTTCACCCTTGGTAACGTGTCCCAAAGTAAAGAAAGGTATTTTCATGTCTGTCATAGCATCCACAAAATCATCTTCTTTATCGGGGTGAACACCAACAAGAATCCTACCCATAGCTTCGCCGAACAGAAACGAATCGATGCGCGTTTCGGCACTTGTTGTTATATCGAATCCAAGTTCGTTCGGGATGGCGGCTCTTAACAGGGTAAAGAACAAACCACCTTTTCCGATCGGGCTCGCACTTTCAATCAGATTGTCGGAAATCAACTTTTTTATACAGTCCTGAATTTTAACCTCCTCGTTGATATTGAAAGCCGGCAGCGGCGATTCGGAAATTCCGTGAAAAAACTCGAGGTACTCTGATGAATTAACATCATCAATCATATTTCCAATCATGAAAATATGGTTCCCTTTTCTTTTAAATGAATGAGTTTTAATCTCAGTATCTTTTTCCACGATCCCCATCATACTAATAATGATGGTTGGCGGAACCGGTCCGTGTTCCGAAAAATGATCGAAACGTATCTTGCGGTCCGAGATCTTCAGGTTAAAACGCTGAGCGGCATTTTCGAGGCCTTTTTTGGCTCCCGAAGCAATAAACTGACCATTCGGGTCGGCCACATTTATATGGTATAAAAATGCGCTTATTACAGTTGGTGTAGCCCCAAAACAACGCATTTTGCGCGCTGCCCTCGAAATGAGGATTTCTGTTGCCTTTTGCGGATCACTTTCCAAATGGTGGTGAAATGCGTGTGTGCTAATGGCCATTTTTGTTCCATTCGCATCAAGATCGAATACACCTGTTTCATCGGTATCGCTGTCGCCAATGGCATCGGGCGATATATTCAGTTCATTAAAGTCGTTGAAATAATTTATGGTCGATAAATTCGGGTTTACCATCAACGAAAAGATTACCTCTTCTATATTCTCCGGTTCCGGTATACTATCGATTGAAAATTCCTGCTCAGTCTGGATAGTGTCACTCATCTGGCTCCTCCTTTCAGTAATAATTAAGTTCAAGCAAAGGTAATTAAGTACGTCATTTATCCATAAAAATAGATGTTTTTTTTAATTTCGCGCATACTCTAAATCGTGCACCATGAACCGTATTGCATTAATTACCGGTGCCACTTCAGGCATTGGAGAGGCTACAGCTGAGATTCTGGCTCAAAACAATTTCGACCTGATACTCACCGGTCGAAGAAAAGACAGACTGACAGAACTTCAAGCCAGGCTTCAAAAGGATACAAGCTGTGAAGTTGTTATTTTAGCGTTTGATGTAAGGGATAAAGCAGCTACAGAATCAGCTTTTAGTAGCCTTTCTGCTAAATGGAAGGCAATTGATGTATTGATCAATAATGCCGGTCTTGCTGTGGGAATGGAAACTATTGATGAAGGTGTTGTTGATGACTGGGAACGGATGATTGACACCAACATCAAAGGCCTTTTATACATTACCCGCCTTGTTTCGCCACTTATGGTACAACGAAAAAGCGGTCACATTATCAACCTTTCTTCTATTGCCGGTAAAGAAGCTTATGCCATGGGAAATGTTTATTGCGCCACAAAACATGCTGTACAAGGATTAACTCAGGGCATGCGTATCGACCTTGTTAAACACGGAATAAAAGTAAGTTCTCTTGCTCCGGGCGCCGTTGAAACCGAATTCTCGATGGTGCGATTTAAAGGAGATAAATCGAAAGCTGACGGGGTATATAAAGGATTTGTTCCATTATATGCCAACGACATCGCAGAAACAATCCTGTTTATGGTAACCCGCCCCGCACATGTAAATATCGACGATGTGCTGATAATGCCAACCAGCCAGGCATTCTCGCGTATTATTCACAAAGAAGAATAAACGATTAATGTGTACCTTTAAAGCGCAAATTTTTAAACTATGTCAGAAGCAATCGTAATCACTCCGGTAAAGGATTCTCTAACTACCTTACAACAAACTGTTGAAGCCATTATTCAAGCCGATGGTGATTTTGAATACATTGTATTTAACGATTTTAGCCAGACAGCAACAAAGGACTACCTTAACAAGGCAGCCGCAGAACATAAATTCCAGGTAATTCACCTTGAAGACATTACCGATACACCCTCGCCAAATTACAAGCTTGTATTGCAAATGGCGCAGGAAATGGCACTTAAGAAATCGTGTCCATTAGTAATTGTAGAGTCGGATGTGGTAGTAAAAAAGGATACTTTCACCCAACTTTTCGAAATTGCCTCGAAAGAAAAAAATCCCGGAGTTGTCGGAGCTATCACGGTTGATCAGTCCGGAGCATACAATTTCCCGTATACTTTTGAGAAAATAAAAGGGACCGAGGTTCTGGATACCAATCACAGCCTGAGTTTTTGCTGTACGCTTTTAACTCCTGATTTCTTAACTGATTTCAGTTTTAAAACACTTGCCGAGAATAAAGACTGGTTTGATGTTTTCATTAGCCGGAAATCGAAAAAAATGGGTTACCACAATTACCTTGCTAAGGGTGTTGAAGTATTACACCTCCCCCATTCCAGCAGACCGTGGAAAAACCTTAAATATAAAAACCCGGTGTTGTATTACCTTAAAAAAATCTTCTTAAAACGCGACCGCATCTGAAATGCCTGAAAAACTGTTAAATAAAAGAAACAACCTGCTTGGCCATATTTTTTCGTGGTTTTTTAGTGTTGCGTTCTTTTCATTGATTTTTTACCTGAGCAGCAAACAATTTAATCCGGAATTTAATTCAGAATTAGTAGCCAAAGCAGCCATTACCAACATTGGTCTGGCCATCAGCGTTTATATCAACCTTTATGTACTGATACCAAAACTGTTAAAAAAGAAAAGTTACATTTTTTATGTATTCTGGCTAATTCTCACCATTTCGGCCAGTAGCTTCTTTGTTCAGTTTGCCATACTTTATCCTTTCCGAAATGTGTTGCACGTATCGGAGCAACTAACCGGTTTTAATGCCAATATCCACTCGGCCTTCTTTTTTGTTACACTGGTTTATGTAGGTGTTTCTTCCTTTCTGAAGTTTGTGAAAGACTGGATTGCCATGCAGGACTTAAATTATAAACTCGCAAAAATCGAAAAACAAAAACTCGAAGCAGAACTGAATACATTGAAAGGCCAGCTGAATCCGCACTTTCTTTTTAATTCGTTGAATAATATTTACTCACTTGCGCTAATTAAATCGGATAAAGTACCTGAACTGATCCTGAAATTATCGGATCTTATGCGACACATCATCTACGAATCGAAAGAAAACTTTATCGCGCTCGAAAAGGAAATAGAATTTGTAGACAATTTTGTCGCATTACAGCAGATCCGAATTTCGAATAATACCAAATTGAAATATGAAAAATCAGGTGAAATACCACATGCCAGAATAGTTCCTCTGTTGTTCGAGCCATTCATCGACAATGCATTTAAACATGGTGTTCCTGGAAATACGGATAGCGACTTTATCAATATCGGGTTTCAGTTTTCTGCTGATAAATTACATTTCAAAATAGAAAACAATTTCAGCGACGAACAAAAATGGAACAAAAAGCATTCAGGAATCGGTATCCAAAACGTAAAACAACGTTTGAGTCTCCTTTACAAGAAAAACGAATATGATTTGCTCATTCACAAAGATAATCACGTTTATTGCGTTGAATTAAACCTGAAACTACACTAACCTGCTTATTCAAATTAAAATGGAAATTAAGGCACTTATAATCGACGACGAACCACTTGCTCAGGATGTCATTAAGCAATATGCACAAAAATTACCCGATCTTACAATTGCAGCAACATGCTGTGAAGCTATTTGTGCGCATAAAATTCTTCAGGAGCAGGAAATTGATTTACTTTTTCTGGATATAAATATGCCTAAACTGTCGGGAATTTCATTTTTGCGTAACCTAAAAAATCCCCCGCTGGTAATCTTTACAACGGCGTATTCCGAATATGCACTCGAAGGATTTGAATTAAATGCGATTGATTACTTGAAAAAGCCGTTTTCTTTTGAACGTTTTTGTAAAGCATACTACCGCGCTGAGGAGCAATTATTGTTGCGGGAAAATGCTACAAAAGCAAACGTGGCCGATAAAAAAGCCGGTGACTTTTTATTTGTCAAATCAAATAAGAAAACTTACAAGGTAAAGTATGAGGATATATTTTATATCGAAGGTCTTGGCGATTATATAAAACTACACATAAAGGATAATAAGCTGGTTACAAATCTTTCGATGAAGAAGATCATTGATCTGCTACCTGAAGATCAGTTTTACCGGATTCATAAATCATTTATCATTTCCCTTGATAAAATTGATTCTGTTGAGGGAAACATGGTTTCAATTAAAGGCAACAAGTTACCCATCGGCAATAGTTTTCGGCAGGATTTCACTGAATTTATTAATCGCTTCCTTGCAGACTAAAACTATTAACTATAAAAATCCCTGCTGCTTTAGTACTTCCAGCATTTTCTCAGAGAAGAATTCATTGTCTTCTTTCTTATAACGGACATCAGTAAAAACCTGCGCTAAACTCTCTTTTCCATTCTCTTTAACAAATTGCTTAGATGATTCCAGGCTTTCCTTAAACGCATACAATTCATCGATTTTCTGATTTGTATAATCTGCATATACTTCCTCATGTACCACTCCTTCAAATGGTATGCGATCGGTTAAATCAGGGATGTTTGCCGGATATCCTAATGCAACAGTTGTTACAGGAAAAGTATATTTTGGCAGCTGTAGTACATCGATTATCTTATCGGCATTGTATAAAGTAGTTCCCAAATAACAAACTCCTAAGCCCATATTCTCGGCTGCTATACAAACGTTTTGTGCAACCAGTGTTGCATCAATTAATGCGTTGTTAAACGACAGAAAATTATCATACCCGGGCTTTGCATTATTCTGCTCACACCATTTATTAAAACGATTAAAATCGGCTACAAAAGTCAACAATACAGGAGCATTTACAGCTACAGGTTGATTAAAGTGAAGCGGAGCCAATTTTTTACGTAAAGCTTTATCCTTGTTTACAACGATGCTGTAAAGTTGCATATTACCAGTTGTCGAAGCTCTTGTACCTGAATACAGAATACTTTTCAGCAACTCTGATGAAACATCAACGTCCTTAAACTGACGAATGGAAACATGGTTATTTAGTAGTTCCATAATCTTTTTTGTTGAAAAAATAGCAATAAAAAAGGGAAGCTAAAAGCTTCCCCTTTTTAATCAATCAATTCGGTATTACCTTTTAATAATCCTTTCTGATTTAACGATTTCGTCGTTCGAAATTAATGTCACAACGTAAACGCCGGTAACCAGATTTCCAGTACGTATTTCGTAAGTTGGATTTTCAATGTCTAATACACGCTGACCTGCAATGTTCGTAACTACAACTCTGTCGAGTTTTTCAGCATTATCAATTCTGATAAAGCTATTGAATGGGTTAGGATAAACTTTGAAGTCTGTAGTAACCAATTCATCAACATCAGTTAAGAACTCAGGACCAGTTGTAAATGTCCAGGTAGTGTCATCGGCGATTCCACCCCATACAAGGCCGTCACCCATAACAGCTGCACTGTCAACATTTACATAGTAAGTAGTATTCTTATCTAATCCACCGCTAACAGCCGCATCGTAAGTTACAGTAACTGTATTACCACTGAACATTGACGAGTCAAGTGTGATAGTTACAGCTGGTGTTTCAGCATCCATTCCGCTAATGGTCATTGTTCCTTCTCCTGTGAATGTTACATCATCAGAGAATGTGATAACCAATGCTTCAGGATGGTTATTAGCGATAGTATCTTTGTCAGGACTTACTGATACCAATACAGGTGCAGTTTTTTCACGTTCTACAACAGTTACAAATAACTGAGTTGCGCAACCTTCTTCACCAACGATGAATTCATAGTCGCCACCAACCAGCATTGTATCTAAACCATTCTCCATGTAATGAGCTGTGTCACCTGCGTAGATGTTTACTGTATCATAAAGAACTGTACCATACTCCAGATCGAAGTTGTATTCCAACTCACATTCCTGAGCGTCTAATACATATACATTATGTGTACCACCAGCAAGATTCAATGTAATTCTTTCGTAGAAACCAATTGAGTCAGCAATTACAGTAGTATCAACCATTACCATGTAAGGAGCAGTACCACCAGCGATTTCGAAGCTGAATGTTGTTGCACAATCTCCAACAGTATCAGTTACATTAACAACTTGTAATGGACCATCAACACGTTTGAAAGTCAGTGTATCTATAGCAGAAGTACAACCTTCGCTATCTTCAATCCACATTTCATAGTGTCTGTCTGTAGTATTCTTTTCATCAAATTCAAAGAATTGAGAAAGAATTGTATCACCCATAAAGTATTCAGTCACACCCATATCACTGGTTTCCATTTCATTCCAGTGTAATCTGAAAGAACGTCCTTCTTCACCGGTTACAATAACCTTAGCTGACGCCATGGTATCATCGTAACAAGTTACATCTTTGATAGCAAATGCAGCTGCATCAACCGGATCAAGAATCATAACGTTCGATGTGTCAGTACATCCGTTTTCATCCTTAACTACTACAACATAATCGTGGTTAATTCTTACTAAGAATGAATTTTCCGGTTGGTAGTCAGTTTTCAGAACACCGTCTTGCCACAATTGATATTCAAGAGTGTCGCCACCACCTGAAACAACAGTTGCTTCAAGATAACCTTCTACTACATCAGGACAAGAGAATTCACCATCACCTTTATCGAGTACAACCTCAAATACTTCTTGTTCAGCAATAACTACTGTATCAGTACCGAAACATCCACTTTCGTGAGTTACTGTAACAATGTATGTACCAGGGCCAACTCCGCTTAAAGTATCGTTCATTACTGTGTCAATCATTACAGTATATACAGGTGTTGCAAGAGTATCACCATCAACTGTAATTACAACACTGTCAGCAGGTACTGTGATATCAAATGTAGCACCATAACAATCGGTATTACCGATAACTTCAGCGTTAACAGTAACTTTTGTATCAGGCTCTGCCATTTTCACACGCCACTCGTTAACTGGAACTCCATTCCAATCTTCACCTCCAACTAAACAACCATTTACACGGTCGTAAGCCCAAACAATGTATGTACCAGGCTCAGTTACTTTGAATAAGTTTTCAGCTTGCCACATACTAGATGAATCCGGATTCGGAACTATAATATGTTCTGGAAGTCTTGAAATTTCAGCATAATAGATGAAATCACCTGAACCACCTGTAGCTTCAACAGAGAACTGTCCGCTATCGGCACAAGTAATATCTGAAATCCATGTAGCTGCTAACTCAATTGAGTCAGACTGGCTAATTTCAATAGTTCCCAATGTATAGGTACAACTACTAGCATCCACTACGGTAACTGTATAAGAACCAGCCATTAAATCAGAGAAGACTACGCTGTCACCAGTTACGGTATCTACACCTGGTAATTGTATAGCATACGGAGCTTGACCACCACTTACTTCAACCAGAATTTCACCACCACCGGTTCCGTAACAACCAACAGAATCAAGAACAGTTGCTACTGCGCTTAATGAATCCGGATTTGTGATAGTAACCTCTTCCATAGCATAGCAACCATTACCGTTTAATTCAACAGCATAGATTGTATAAGTTCCAGCTGGAACGTCTGTGAAAGTAGCTGAACTATCTGTCACCATGTTAGCTGTATCCAATCCCGGAATATAAATATCGAATGTATCTGAATTTCCTCCGTAAACGGTCACATCAATTACACCATCTGGAGTGGCACATGAACCAGCTGTTACATCAGTTGTTTCAACTGACAACATGATTTCTGAAGGTTCATTGATTGTAAAGTCTTGGCCTTCAGTAGGGCATGCAATAGAGTCTCTTACCCAAACAGTGTAAGTTCCTGGCTCAGTTACAACGATTACTTTGGTATCTGATCCTTCAGGGAAATTACGCCAGTTAGTAGATCCAATTTTGAATTCGTAACCACCTACACCACCTGTAGCAACTACAGTGATTGTACCATCACTGGCGCCATAACAGGTAATATCTGTTGGAGTTGCTGTAAAGCTTACTCCCATAGCAGGTCCGTCAACAATGAAAGCATCAGTTTCAGTGCCATCGCATCCACCTACAAGGTCAGAAACAACAACTTTGAATGTATCAGAAGGAAGGTTTTCGAAAATAGTTGATTCAACTTCAACGTATCCATCAACATCTTCCCACATTCCATCTACCATTTGTTGCAAGGTATAAACGAGATCTTCAGATCCACCAGTAGCAGCAGCTACTTCAACGTAACCATCTGTATCACCATAACAGTCATTACCCATATTGGTAACAGGTTCTGCATCGATTTCCACTGGGTCCAGACCGTCTACTTCAAACGGTCCGTCAAATGCTTTGGCACCACATGCGTCCTTAATTACAACATAATAGGTTCCTTTGCCTACCTGTATGTTTACAGAGTCGGCACCTGCAGGCCATGCAGTAAATGCTGCATCAGGTAAATTATTTGCAGCTTGCAAGGTATTTGCATGTGCATATTTTGTTGGTGTTCCATCTTCAGCGTAGATAGTCATAACACCATCGTAGTTACCGTAACAAGTTGCTTCACCTGTAACTGTACCAGAAACAGTTAATTGTCCTTCTTCAGTAATAACAACAGTCAGCGTATTTTTAGAAACACATCCAAAATTATCTTCCGCGTCAATAGTATATGTTCCAGCCGTTAATTTTTGGATTTTATAGGTACTTCCATTATAAACCAAAGTATCATTGAAAGCAGCGCCATCAGTGATAGAAACTGTAACGTTACGAGTTTCACCTGTTTGACTAGCCCAGGTAGTTGTTTTAACTTCCACCCAACTAGATAATACTCCATAACATTCATTTGCTGTGTCTTTAGCCACAATTTCAAGAACATTTTCTTGAAGTGGCACAACAACAACTGTATCTTTCACAGCAACATCATCAGCACACATATCAGTTTTCACATAAACAGTGAAAGTATCTGCTGCTACTGCAAAAATGTTATTGTATTTCCAGGAAATACTATCTAAAGAATACATTAAAGTACCAACACCACCAGAAGCTGCAATATTAATTACACCATCATTCGCTCCAGGACAAGTTGGAGAAACAGTCACAACGCTGTCAATAACTACTGCTGCAGGATCTACTAAAACGATAGGTGCATCAGCCTGTATTTCACAACTGGCTACATCTGCATCTCTAACGTATGCATTATAAGTACCAGCACCAACAGTCCAAGTCGCTGTATCACTCCATACTGAACTAACACCGTCTAAGAAATATTCATAATTACCTGAACCACCAGTGGCACTTGCGGTAATAACTGAGCTTTCACCCAAACAAACCATAGTATCAATACTAATAGTAAAATCGATACTTGTTGGAGCCTGAAGACTAATAACATTACCAGTATTATTTGGATTATCATAAGCAACAGGATCACATCCGTTTGTATAACCAACCCAAACGCTGTAGTAACCTACCATAAGACCTGGGAAAGATACAGTATCACCTGTTATTTCGGCTACTGCTAACATAGTATCAGCACCAAAGTAAGACAGATATACTGAATCAGCATCTCCTACAAAATCGTGCACATAAATAGCACCATCAGTAGAATCAGCACAAGCGATATCATCCAAAGAAATATCAAAAGTAATTGCTGCCGGATCAACGAGAACCGCAGAACTGTCAGAAGTTACATCACAACCAACGCTGTCAGTTGCAATTGCCCAATATTCGCCAGCTGGCATCATAAAAGTAGCAACCCCATCAACAGTCATTTTTGATGAATCTTCAATAGTAACCATATATTCATTACCAGCATAAGGAATACCAGTAGTAGTATCGACTAAAACTGTTATCGTTCCTAATCCAGCCGGACACAGTATAGAGTCCGAAACATAAATGCTGTCAATAACAACTGGGGCCGGTGCACCATTAAATGTAACTGAGTCCCAATCTGCACTTGCACATCCGTTAGCAGACTCAACAGTTACATAATATTTCATTCCAGGTTCGGCCTGAAATTGGGTTCCGTTATACTTAGGATAAGTTCCATCTACTCCATCCCAATCAGTTGAATCTACAAAGTAGACAAAGAACGCTTCCGTTCCTCCAACTACTACAGTAAGTTCTCCCTGATCATCAGCACATCTAGCTTGTGTCAACAATAATGTATCCACGTATACCGGCTGAATTAAATCTTCACCTGGAACAGGTAAAATATTTGAATAACAAGCACCATTACGCACTTGCACAACAAATCCCACTCCTTCTTTTACCCAAAAGGTAGAATCAGGACTAAAACCTGCTGCTGTTGTGTCACCAACACCATTAAATGAGTATTCCGTACCGGAAGGAACACCAATGACCGCATACTGTACAAGATCACTGTCACACTTGGTAGTGATGTCTGTAAGCAGCACAACGTTGTCTAAAGTAATGTCACAGTCTTGAGCGTAAAGCCCAGAAAACGCTGTAAACAAATACATGAGCAACGTCAAGCCAAAAAGCTTTGTAAACATTTTTCTCATAGCATTTCTTTTAAATTGAACTTAATTGATTGATTGATTTTAATTTATTTAATTCTTTAATCATTCGTCTGATCTATTTTCTCATAAATTGGCCTATACAGGTACAGTAAACTGTACAAACGTATAAAAATTTGCCTCAATGTACAAAATATCTATTGCATAAAATGCAATGTTTCACGTAATGTTTTCAACAGCCCGGTATTCAATTAAATCCTGCTTTTTGGAGCATTTTCCAAATTTTGTCCTGATTTTTAGCTTCCGGTTCTGTATATTATCAATTCAAGCTACAATTTTAAACTAATTTTTTTAATAATAACCATTGTTAACACTTTTTTTTATTGCTTTACGTTCAAAATAATATCTATTAATATAGAATCGTTAAAAACATTGATTTTATTAACACTACAGCAGGAAACACGCTACAATAAAATCCTAATATGTTAATAACCATGTTGAATCGGAATAAAATAAAAACTAAACAAACCCCCATTTTAATCGCCCTGTTTTTCATGGCGCTTTTTATTGCTTCGTGCAAAACATGTAAATGTCCGGCATATAGCGAAACGCCTCCGACAAATGAACACGTACCACAAATTCAAACCACAGAATTTGCAGTCTTGCAACCAGTAGAAAAGGCATATTTATTTTAGATTGTATAGCAGGATCCGATTCGCCTTTCTATGCTCAAGAGCTTCAATGAAGAGAAAAATACTTCAAAAAGTGCGTTTTTACTGCCGTTTTAGCTAGTTCACTTCAAAACTGAACATCAAAAAACAGCAATATCTTATTCAATTTCTGAATCTTAGTCGTTTTTTAAGGCCGCGAGAATTGAATATTTTAAAACAAATTGCCTCTCATGCATGATTAATCCAAATATGGCAATCTAAACACTTTAAGTAATTATTAAGGTTAGAATGAAAAAAGTTTAGCCACTTGACTCAATAGTTAAAATGTACTTACTTTGTGTGGCTTTTAGAAATCAGGACTTTAACCTGATCAGCAAGACTTAAATAAATTTTTTATACAATAATTAAAAACTTTCTCAACTATGATTAAAATAGGTATTAACGGATTCGGAAGAATCGGACGTTTTGTTTTCCGTCAGGCAGTGGCCAAAGGAACTATCCAGGTTGTAGCTATCAACGACCTCATCGACGTTGACTACATGGCTTACATGTTGAAATACGACTCTACTCACGGTTTGTTCAACGGTACTGTTGAAGTAAAAGACGGTAAACTGGTTGTTAACGGTAACGAAATCCGTGTAACTGCAGAAAGAAATCCTGCTGATATCAACTGGGGTGCTGTTGGTGCTGAATATGTTGTTGAATCGACTGGTTTGTTCCTTGAAAAAGGAAAAGCTCAGGGTCACATCGACGCTGGTGCGAAAAAAGTAATTATGTCAGCTCCGTCAAAAGACGATACTCCAATGTTCGTTATGGGTGTTAACCACACTTCATATACTAACGATATGAATTTCGTTTCAAACGCTTCTTGTACTACCAACTGTTTGGCTCCTGTTGCAAAAGTATTGAACGACAAATTCGGTATCAAAGAAGGTCTTATGACTACTGTTCACGCGACTACTGCTACTCAGAAAACTGTTGACGGTCCTTCTATGAAAGACTGGAGAGGTGGTCGTGGTGCCGGTCAAAACATCATCCCTTCTTCTACAGGTGCTGCTAAAGCTGTAGGTAAAGTTATTCCTGAACTGAATGGCAAACTTACCGGTATGGCTTTCCGCGTTCCTACTCCTGACGTATCAGTTGTTGATTTAACTGTAGTTTTGGAAAAAGGTGCATCTTACGCAGAAATTTGTGCAGCAATGAAAGAAGCTTCTGAAGGCGAATTGAAAGGTATCCTTGGATACACTGAAGATCAGGTTGTTTCTAACGACTTCGTTGGCGACACTCGTACTTCAATCTTCGATGCAGGTGCTGGTATTTCATTGAATCCTAACTTCGTAAAAGTTGTTTCATGGTACGACAATGAAATGGGTTACTCTGCAAAAGTTTGCGAACTGATCGAGTACATGGAATCAGTAAAATAATTTACATTATATATAATGTATAAAAGGGAATCGAAAGGTTCCCTTTTTTTCTTTCTCAAAGTTTCGGATACTGAATGTTTTATTACATCCTCACGTACTCAGAAATTTGAACTGTGAATTTCGATTAACGATTTAAGATTTAGGTGGGGTTGGGCCATGTTTGAGAAAGGAGACAAAGATCGATAGCTGGAAGCTGATAAGCTTAAATCGGAAAATGGATAGCGGTGAAAATGCAAAATTGTAAAATTGCCAAATTGTATACTACAAAAATTAAACTGTTCACTGCGATTGGAAATTCCCAATTACCCAATTACAATAAATTACTCGCCTGCACTGTAAACTGTGACTGCGACTGAAAACTACGAACTTTGAACTTTGAACACTGAACTTTGAACACTGAACTTTGAACTACTCGTACCGCAACGATTCAATTGCATCGAGTTTCGCAGCTTTTTGCGCGGGATAGTAGCCGGAAATGATACCAACCACAAAACATAAAATTACCCCCAAAATAATCCATGCCCATGGAATGATAAAAGCAGAATTGATTAATGTAGATACCAGGTTTCCGATCAGTATACCCATAATAATTCCAACAAACCCACCAATCTGCCCTACCACAATCGCCTCTACCAGAAATTGTTGCCTCACGGTTTTTCCTTTTGCGCCAATGGCTTTTCGCACCCCAATCTCCCGGGTCCGCTCGGTTACCGAAACCAACATAATATTCATCAATCCAACTGCAGCCCCAAACAAAGTAATCAACCCGATAATTGTAGCCACCATTGTAATGTTTTTTATGTTGTCAATAAGTAGCTTTGCCAGGTTATCACTTTTCTCAATATTGAAATCCGTTTCATCGAGCGGTTGCAAATTTCTGACATTTCGGAATACAGCCTCTGCCTGCCCGGTGGCCGCATCCATTAGTTCAGGCTGTTCGACTTTTACCTGGATTCCGAAATTCATATTCGGTCGTGAAAAGTAAGTTCGTGCATTGGAGTACGGAATAAAACAGATCATATCATTATTCATCCCGAAACCACTTCCCTTTGATGCAAGCACACCGACCACTTTATATTTTCCACCACCAATACTAATAATCTTATCGACAGGATTCTCGCCTTGTTTAAAAAGACGTTTGGCAATGGCACTTCCGATCAAAGTAACATTTCTACCTCCTTCAATATCGTGAATACCAATACTTCTCCCCTGTTCAATCTCGTAACCTGAAGTTGTAAGGTAATTGTCGTCGATTCCGCGAACCGTAATATTTGGATTGGTTTTTTCGGAACCGCATTTTAATGTGGCAGTACTGGTACAGTTTACGGATATTGAAGTTAATACGGGAAAATCAAATTCTTCTTTAAACTCTTTTGCCTGATAATAGGAAATATAAGCGTGGTTTTTGGTCCGGTAACGTATGTTTCCCTGTACACGCAGCCCACCACTTGAAATTGAAAATGTATTGGCTCCCATAAAAGCCAACTCGCTGGTTATAGAATGTTTTATCGAATCGATTGCAGTTAAAATACCGACCAGGGCGGTTATTCCAATCGCTATAATCATTACGGTTAAGATGGTTCGCAGCAGGTTGCTCCTTATCGAAACCATCGCAATCCTTACATTTTCGGCAAAAAGAGTTGTCTGCGACATGGATAGTGATATAGTTTTAAGTCTAAAAATAAGAATCTTTCCGCTGCCCGGCTATCAATTTAATATAAATGTTTCCGCAGCGTAAAATACTTCGGACAGCCTTATGAAGTAATAAGTATATTCTCAACCAAATTAATTACGCTCAAACGCTGGCAGAGCCATCTATTACTAAGCTTCACCAAATTATAAAGTGTTAAGCGATTAATTACTAAAAAATTACTTTATCTTCGCACACCTAATCTTAAAAAAAGATATGGCACAAATAAATTTGAATAACGAGTTAGAGAAATTTAGTTACGCACTCGGTTTAAGCATTTCAGCCAACCTCATTCAATCCGGAGTAAAACAGGTTCATCCTGAAGCATTTATTTCGGCATTGCGAGATGTTTTTGCAGGAGAGCAACCACAAATAGCCCCGGAAGACGCTAACCAGATATTGGAATCATTTATGGCAAAAAGCCAGGAAGGCGACGCCGCAAAAAACCTTGAAGAAGGTCTGGCATTTTTAACTGAGAATGCTAAAAAAAGCGAAGTAATTGAGTTGCCCAGTGGATTACAATACGAAGTATTAAAAGAAGGTGACGGCGACATTCCAACTGCCAACAACCAGGTGAAATGCCACTACCACGGTACTTTAATCGACGGAACTGTTTTCGATAGCTCGGTTCAGCGTGGAGAGCCTGCTGTGTTTCCGGTAAACGGAGTTATTCAGGGATGGGTAGAAGCACTGCAATTGATGTCGGAAGGTTCGAAATGGAGACTTTATATTCCTTCTGACCTGGCTTATGGAAGTCGTGGTGCCGGTGGTGCTATCGGCCCGAATACAACCCTTATTTTCGATGTTGAATTATTGGAAATCCTATAAAACATTAATAATTATCACTTAAGTGTTATCAAAAAAATTAGTAAGATGAAAAACAGTTTTCTTTATCTTGTGGTAGCTGGACTTATGATCGTTGCAGCTTCTTGTCAACAAGGCGGAACATCGAATGTGAAAGTTGAAACTCCAATCGATTCGGTAAGTTACGCCATTGGAGTTTTGGTGGGTACAAATAATAACCAACAACTCGAGAACGTTCCGGGTGACGATAAAATGAACATTGAGGTGATGGCAGCAGCCTTTCGTAAAACCTCATTGGGCGAAGAAACCGAAATGACTCCGGAAGAGGCTAATGCGTTGATCCAGAAATTCTTTACTGAAGCCAGTGAAAAAGAAGCGCAAGGCAACCTTGAAGAAGGCAATAAATTCCTGGAAGAGAATAAAGCACGCGAAGGTGTACATACTACTGAAAGCGGTCTGCAATATGAAATTCTTGTAGAAGGCGACGGTGAGAAACCAAGTGCAACCGACCAGGTTCGTGTACATTATCATGGTACTTTAATCGATGGAACAGTTTTCGACAGTTCTGTTGAAGGTGGAGAACCTGCAGTTTTCGGTGTAAATCGTGTTATCCCAGGTTGGACTGAAGCATTACAGTTAATGCCTGTTGGTTCGAAATGGAAAGTTTATGTTCCTTCTAACCTGGCTTACGGACCACGTGGTGCCGGTGGCGATATCGGCCCGAACGAAACACTTATTTTCGAAGTTGAATTGCTCGAAATTGTAAAAGGCGACAAGTAAATCAAATAACTAAGAACAGCAAAAGCTTGTTTGTTCTTGTTAATAAAAACCCTTTGTCTCATTCAGGCAAAGGGTTTCTTTTTTTTACTTTTGGCAGAAATTCAAACAAAAAACAGGAATGGCATTAAGTGTAAAAGGAAAAGTTGAACAAATATTGAAAATGGAGTCGGGTGTTAGCCGGGCCGGTAAAGAGTGGAAAAAACAGGAATTTATTCTGGAGACCGATGAGCAGTTTCCCCGGAAAGTTTGCTTTACACTTTTTGGCGACAAAGTTGACATGATCAGCAGTGTAGGTCAGGGTCAGGAAGTTGAAGTTTCTTTTAACATCGAATCGCGCGAATACAACGGCCGCTGGTTTACCAATGTCAATGCCTGGAAAATTGATCGAGTGAGCCAGGATAACAACATGCCAGAACCTCCTCCTGAGTTTAGAATGGATGATATTCCGCCGGAACCGGAAGGAGATGGTGCAAACGATCTGCCGTTCTAGTTCGTATAAGCAAAGCGACTAAAAATTCTTATAAAAAAGAAGCTGGGAATACGTGATGTATCTCCGGCTTCTCTATTTTTATTGACCTCTAATCTTAATAATTGTCGCGCGTAAATACCGGTTTCCCGGGTTTTGAAAGACGCGGATTAAACACATAACCTTCCGAATCGAAAGCCTGCAATTCCTCCACTTTTTCAATGTTGTTTTCAAGGATAAAACGAGTCATCAATCCCCTCGCCTTTTTTGCAAAAAACGAAATCATTTTGTACTCACCGTTTTTCAGGTCCTTGAATTCAGGCGTTACAATTTCAGCGCCCAATTTCTTTATATCTATACTTTTAAAGTACTCATTTGATGCCAGGTTAATAAGAACATTACTACCTGATTCAGCAAGTGCCTGCTTAACTTTTGGTGTAATTTTGTTTTTCCAGAAAGCATACAGATCGGCCGAACGTTGGTACTTCAATCGTGTACCCATTTCGAGGCGATAGGGCTGAATCAGATCAAGCGGCTTTAATACGCCGTATAATCCCGAAAGTATACGCAGTTTCGACTGCAACCGATGTAATTGTTCCCCTGAAAGCCAACTTGCATCCAGTCCCTGGTAAACATCGCCATTGAAAGCAAGTACTGCCTGCTTTGCATTTTCAGGAGTGAACGGCTGATGCCAGGTTTGATAACGTTCGTAATTTAATTGTCCCAAAGTTGCCGAAATACTCATCAGCTCCGACAACTTTTTAGGGCTCATTTTCTTCAGGCGGGCAATCAGCTTTTCCGATTCTTCCAGCATCTCGGGCATGGTAAACTCAGCCGTTTTTGCGGGGCTATCAAAATCCAGCGATTTGGCCGGAGAAATTACAATTAACATACAATAAAATATATCCGGTTAAGCTTTCAGATTTTCAATCACCCGTGTAAGTCGTTCTTTTACTTCGGTAGCCAAACCAACAAGTTTTTCATTTTCAACCGAACTCATTGACACGATCGGATCTACAGCTGAAACTTCAACCTCGCCGTTTTCGTGCTCTTCCACCACTACATTACATGGGAGTAAAATCCCGATTTTATCTTCTGCAGATAGGGCCTGATAAGCAAAATTTGGATTGCAGGCTCCAAGAATGCGGTATTTTTTGAAATCAACATCAATTTTGTTTTTTAAGGTATTTGTTACATCTACTTCAGTAATTACCCCAAATCCTTCATTTTTCAATTCAGCTGTTACTAACTCAATGGCTTCATCAAAATTTTTGTTCTGAACTTTTGTTCCAATATAATAACTCATGATTATTTAATTTTTAGTTTCATGAATACAACGTTCGGGATTAAATTTGGTTGTCGAAAACCTTAACTTTTTACTTTTGAAGAAGAATTACCCCAAAGCAACATCGAGCAGCATCATTGTAGCAAAACCCAAAATTGCACCAATGGTTGAAAGATCGGTTTCGTTGCCCGACTGCGACTCCGGAATCAGTTCTTCTACCACCACAAATATCATGGCTCCGGCAGCAAAAGAAAGTGCATATGGTAATAAAGGCTCCATGGTTAATACCAGGTAAGCACCAAGAACTCCTGCAATCGGTTCTACAACACCCGACAACTGTCCGTAGTTAAAAGCTTTAAGGCGGGAAAAGCCCTCGCGACGCAACGGAATAGAAACGGCAGCACCTTCAGGAAAGTTCTGTAAACCTATACCCATTGCCAATGCCACAGCTCCGGCTAACATCGCCGGATCGGGATTATTGGCCAGGGCTCCGAAAGCCACACCAACCGCCAAACCTTCGGGGATGTTGTGCAAGGTAATGGCCAGCACCAGCAATACACTTCGTTTCCAGGATGTGGAGATTCCTTCAGCCTGATCTCTGGGCAATCCCAGGTGAAGGTGAGGAAGCGTTTTATCGACAATGAGTAAGAATGCACCGCCTGCCAGGAATCCAACCACGGCCGGCACCCAAGAAGGAACTGGTCCGCCTTCCGCCATTTCGATGGCAGGATTCAATAACGACCAGAAACTGGCTGCGATCATCACTCCTGAAGCAAAACCCAGCATTGAATTCAACACCTTCTTCTTAATCGATTTAAAAAAGAAAACCATGCCTGCACCCAATGCGGTCAAAAACCAGGTAAATAGTGTGGCAAAGAGCGCCAAAATAATAGGGTTATAATCCAGAAATTTCTCGAAAAAACTATGCATAAAGTCTGTATTATCTTACTTATTTTGATAAGCTTGTTAAAGATAAAAGAAATTCGATGATTAAAGGTTTATGCTTAACAGGAAAAGGGATTTTCCTGAATCCAGAACAGTGAAATTATTTAAACCCCAAAAAGGCTGGCATCCTGGATTATCATCAGAACAACCAGTTAAAATGAATTTGAAACTTCATTTTTTCTGACCATTGTGCTAAGCGATAAAATTGAACAAATAATGATGAAACTATGTGTATCAACTTTGCTATTTCTCAACGTTAGAGCTCTTGTATTTTAAACACCGTGTGCAACCTCTTTCCATATAATTCTGCACCGTTTTCAGTAATAAATCCATTTTAACGGGCTTTCCCAGGTAATCATTACAACCAATTGCTTTAAGGTGCTCTTTATCTCCTTCCATGCAATAGGCCGTTTGGGCAATAATGGGTATTTCTGTATTTGTTTTCCGGATAATTTTAACGGCTTCATCTCCACGCATTCTCGGCAGAGAAATGTCCATTAGAATAAGGCAGAGATCCGGATTATCCATAAACATATCTACAGCTTCCTGCCCGTCGCGCGCAACAAGAATATTATTCGACAGCCCCTGTAGTGCGATTTTCAGGAAGTATCCCGAAACGGGATCATCTTCAACGACAAGGATCTTTTTGCCGGCACAATCAATAGTTGCAACGTCAGTTTTATCTACCTGTCTAACTGCCTGATACATTTTGCTATCTTCAGTCACAGGCACATCGAAATAGAAAACAGAACCTTCTCCTTCGACACTTTCCACCCAGATTTTTCCGTCAAGAATTTCAACATAAGCTTTACTGATTGCCAGGCCAAGACCGGTACCTTCAATGGCATCCATATCGGCTTTTTTGCTTCTCGTAAAGCGATCAAAAATTAGTGCCTGATCCTCTTTTGAAATACCAATACCGGTATCGCGGACATAGAATTCTAATTTCGTTTGGCCATCGTTTTGCCTGATAGCATAGCCAAACTCAACCTGTCCTGTTTTGGTATATTTAATCGCGTTATTTACTAGGTTAATAAGCACTGCATTTAACTTCTGACCATCGGTTTCCAATACCGAATTCTCATCCGGTAAACCTTTGTGCAGAGAAAGCTTTAGTTCTTTTTGTTTAGCACGGGGTTTAAAAAATTTGTATTGTTGTTCCAGTAAATCGTTAATGTTAACCGTGCTGATATTTTTTGTAACAAGCTTCGATTCGATCCTCGAAATATCAACAATGTCGTTAATAATATCCAGCATACGATTTCCGCTCTTTTCGATGAGCCCGATAAACTCCAACTTCTTTTCTTCAGGCAGGACATGACTTTTCAGGAGATCGGCAAAACCAAGAATCCCGTTCATCGGGGTGCGTATCTCGTGGCTCATATTTGCCAGAAATGCCATTTTCAGGCGCTCGCTTTCTTCGGCCTTTAATTTTGCTTCCTCGAGTTCTTTGTTTAAGAGTTTAATTTGCTCGTTTTCCTTATCTGTTTCTTCCTTCAGTTTCAGGTCGTCGATCATCATATTAATCCCCATGGCCAGGGCATCAATATGATCATATTTATCCGTAACCGGGACCTGCACAGAAAAATCGCCACGTGCAACTTTAATGATCGCCTCAGTTATTGCTTCTATCCTATCCTGGTTAATTTTGTTCGTCATTAATTACTGATCTTCTCCTTCTAATATCCAAGCAAGTGCATCCTTCTCATTTCTAAACAAACGCATATTTACCCCGCCGTAAGTGCCAATCACAAAATTTGCAATCACCCTTGCAACCGGATTCATTCCGAAAGTTGCAACCTTATTTGTACTTGCATCGTTGCTAATTTCCTTCCAAATCTCTCTGGCAGCAGGATCGTTTTTTCCGCAGTTGGTTAAATCTACCAGGTAACTGCATTTCCCATCCATTTTACCGGCTTGTGCGAGGCAGAAATTCTTTATTTCCAACGCCAATTCAACGGGAAAATCTCCATGCGTGACAATATGTATAATATTGCCCTCACGAATCGTATAGGTATTGTTACCTATATGATATTGAGAAATTTCTCTATTCATAATAAAATCTCGAATGTCTCGTCCTTTTCCTTCTGTATTGACAGCAAAAATAATTTATTCCCTCATTTCACCAAACTAACCCAACCAGAATAAGACACTTAGGTGTTTAATTTAATATTTAAAATTCAAACCTGATAAGCTTCTTCAAACCTTTTAACTTGAGTTATCATTAAGAAAATATGGAATAGAAATGAAGTCACATTAAAATTAAAAGAGCGCAGTTCAAGCAATCATTACGTGGATTTTAAAAAATTTTTAGTGGCGATTACAAGGAAATTTTACCAATACAAACAGGTTAAAACCGATCTTAAATTTATATAGTTATCCCGTAATGCGCGGGTTTAAAATATTCGTTGCACCTGCCTCTAATTAATCCTTATCTTCTTCCTTCAACCACTTTAAGGCATCTTTTTCATGTTTAAAAAAGCGAATATTTTTTCCTTCGTATGTACCAATTACAAAATTCGCAATCACCCTTGAAACCGGGTTCATTCCAAAAGTTGCCACCTTATTTGTTCTGACATCACGACTAAGTTCTTTCCAAACTTTCCTTGCAGCGGCATCATTTTTTCCGCACTTATTTAAATCGATCAGGTAATGGTGCATCCCTTCAATTTGATTAGCGAGCTCACTGCATTTCTCCTTCACCTTCAACGCAAATTCATGGCTCTGGTACCCTACGACGACAACATGTATAACATTGCCTTCACGAATATACATCGTGTCGCCACCAACCTGATATTTGGTAACCTCTGTTTCCTTCATTAAATCCGAATGTTGTGTCTTCTTCCTTCTGTATTGTCCGCAAAAATAATGTATTCCACCAATCGGGCAAACTAACTCGCCAGAAACAAGACACTTAGGACTTTAATTTAATACGGGAAGATCAAATTTGCCTACATACTTCAAATTACTTAAAAGTAAAAAAGCATTCATCCGAACAGATGTCTTGCCGACTGAAAAGCAGAAGGTACGCCAATCTTTTAAAAAAGAAAAAGGCTGAAGCTGCTTGTCAAAAAAAACAACTTAAGCCTTTATTATTCAAACAGAATTGTAATTATCAATATTAAACAGACTTAATAATCGGGTATTAATCTTCTACTTCGTTCACTTCCAGAACTACACTCATATTCCATTTATTGATGTTCGGATTAAAACCCACTTTCATCAGGAAATCTCCCGAATAGGTTTTTTCTGAATCAATCCGCGATCTGTTTCCGGGATAAACATTCAGCTCTTTTACCGTGTATTTTTTAGTTGCGTCGAGGCCTGCAAATTTAACAGGCAACATCGATGCGGTTTGCATGTAGCGAAAGTTCACCAGGTAGTTGAACACCACTGCACGGCTTTTATCGTTGTTGACATACATCAGTGCTGCAAAATTATTTTCATATGGATTTACCAATCGGAACAGGTCGCCGTGCCAAACTATGTTTTTAAACGAATTGTAATTCTGAACAGCTTCCTGTGCAAACTGCAGGTCTTTTTCACTGAGTTCGTGCGCCACAATATCAAAACCAAGCTTGCCCATGCTGGCTACATCCACACGGTATTTTAGCGGAAGGTTGCTCCAGTCGGTAACGTGGCAATCGGTAACAATCGACGGAAAGAAATAGGAATAATTCCACTGCATAAACACGCGTTCCAGCGGATCGGTGTCGTCGCTTGGCCAAAACTCGGTGAAATATTTAAAGAGCTCGTAATCGCCACGGCCACCGCCACCCGAACACATCATGATCGGAACATCGGGATATTTCTCCCGAACACGTTCCATCACTTTGTACAAGCCTTTGGTATATTCGATGTACAAATGCGTTTGCGGAATATTTTTCTTTTCGAGATAGGCAGAATGCGCATTGTAGATCACCGAGTTGCAATCCCACTTAATAAACGCCAGTTCCGGACTATCGGTAAACAACTTGTCGACGATGCCGAATACAAAATCCTGTACTTCGGGATTCGACAGATCGAGCACCAGCTGGTTTCTGAAATATTTCTCGGGGCGTTCGGGTTGACGAATCACCCAGTCAATATGATTCTCGTACAATTCACTTTTCGGATTCACCATTTCAGGCTCAATCCAGATGCCGAACTTGATCCCTTCTTTTGTTGCCTCTGATACCAAATGACCGATACCGTTCGGAAGCTTAGCTTTGTTTTCCTGCCAGTCACCCAAGCCGGCGCGATCAGAATTTCGCGGATATTTATTGGCAAACCAGCCGTCGTCGAGCAGAAACAGATCAACACCCAAACTCTTGGCATCTTTAAAAAGAGCGGTGATCTTATTTTCATCAAAATCGAAATAAGTAGCTTCCCAGTTATTCAGCAAAGTCAAACGTTCGCCGTTGCCATCCAGTACACGGTAATCTCTTGCCCAACTGTGCAGGTTACGGCTGGCTTCACCCGTTCCCTTGTGCGAAACCACATACACCAGCGAAGGCGTTTTAAAGCTTTCTCCGGGCTGTAAAGTATATTCCGATGCGAATGGATTTATACCGGCATTAAAACGCAGGTTATCGTGCGAATCGATCTCAAAATCGTAACGAAAATTGGAACTCCAGGCCAACTGTCCCAAAACAACAGTTCCTGTATTTTCGGCTGCTTTGCTATCAAACGAAAGAATAAAGTTGGGCGATTGCAAAAGGTGAGCGCGTGTCCCGAGTTTGCTATCGATCGATTTGATCCCGCGGGTGAGATTCTCCTCGTTCCGTTGCATTTCCTTCGCCCACTCGTTTCCATAGGTGGTCAGGTAAAAATCGTTTCCGGTAAAAAACAGGTTGGCCGAGGCAAATTTTTTCAGAACAACTGCCTTCTTCTGGTTGTGCTCAATTTCGGTCCACTGCTCAATCACATTCTCAGCCGTCCATGCTTTGTAAAAAAGCTTTACGTTGAAATGATATTGCGCGTCTTCAAGGTTGATCACCGTAAGCGTTGCATTGTCATCGGTCTTTTCCTGCGTATGACTCACATATTTCAATTCGAGCGACGTATTTCCATCAGATTGCACTACCTCAATGGCCGGTTCAACCAGGTTCCATGTTCCGGATGTGGTGTAGGTGGCGTTGTAAATTCCGGCATTGTTATCCCGGAAATTAAAGCGATCAGCTACTTCCTTGTATTCAGCCTCGTTCTGAAGCGGTTCGCCAAAATACACCGTATTCAGGCGTCCTTCACGCGATGTTTGAAGCAACATCAGGTTATCTTTTGTGGAAATCGGGATGATTACATCCTGGGCTTGCAGGCCTGCAAAAAAAAGTGCGCAGACCAGCATGAGCAATAATCTCTTCATAGTATTAGATTTGTTAGTTTCTGATACACGAAGATAGCAAAGAATGCCTCTATTAAAAAGCATACTAACTACTAAAAGAAGAATTGATAATGCAATTCTTAACTATCGAAAACATGTTGATTACATACTTTGTTGGAGCGCTGTAATTACCTGTTGCAAAGCGGCTTTATTCTGCTCGCCAATTCCTTCAAGTTTTAAAGCATCCTGATACAATTTGAGGGCCATGTTCCGGTTTCCGTCGCGCAGATAAATATCGGCCAAAAACTGCCGGGCATCCAGATAAAGCGGATGCGAATCAATAACCTTGTTAAGGGTGTTGATGGCCTTTGTTTTTTGTCCGTTTTGCACCTGGTAAAAAGCAAGTGTATACGCATATTCCGGATTGTCGGGGCGGGCTTTTAGCGCCAGCTCGGCATATTTTACGGCACCTGCAAAATCACCTTTCTGACCCACAATAACACTTAAGTTTTTCGCGGCTACCGGCTGATCATCAGGATTAGCTTCGAGTGCGGCTTTCAAAGCTTTTTCCGCCTCATTCATTCTTCCCTGCTCGGCCAGCAAAAGTCCCAGGTTCAAATTAGCGGCTTCATTACCAGGTTCATAATCCAACACTTTTTTCAGGTTTTCCTCTGCTTTTTCAGGGTTACCAATATACGAATACAACACACTGCTGTTTATCAGCGGCAACACTGATTCGGGATACAGTCGGGCGGCAGTTTCATAGGCACCCAACGCAGCCTGTGCATCACCTTTATTCTGATGGTAAAGTCCCAGGTTATAATGGTTGCTCCAGTTATCCGGCCGCGATGTCATCGAAGTTACATATTCCTTCTCGGCACCTGCAATAATGGTTTTCTGCTCGGCGGTAAAATCATCTTCCGGAAAGGTTAAAATAGCATTTGCTGCCTGTATGCGTACCAAACGAATATCATCCTGGCAAGCCTTTAAAAGGGCTTCTTTTACCGTGTCCGTTAGAATTCCACCTAAAGCATAAGCTGCCGACGAGCGCACCAGTTCCGATTTGTTGTTCAGTGCATCAATCAACACCTCCGCTTTCGATGCATCGGGATAATTATTCAGCAGGCGAATCATAGAGTTTGCCACCACGTCGTCGGTTTCCGGATTACGAACAAGCGCGAACATTTTATCTACATTCTTCCATTCCGATTCACGGGCTTCTTTGATGAGTTGCGCCCATCTCAATGTTTCTTCCTGGTAGTTGCCATTAGGACGCGCTTTAACGATTTTATTGGCCCACTCGGGCGATTTATCTTTGTGGCATTGATTGCAGGCATTAGGCGAACCAAATTTAATGGTGGCCTCAGGCATTGGCGGTCGAAAAGAGTGATCACTTCGCAGGAAATGCCCTACAAATTCGCGCTTTGGCATGTGGCAACTCAAACAGGTTAATCCTGCTGAAGCCGGATGCCCGGTATGTTCTGCCAAATCATCATTGCGTTTACCATGGCATTTCAAACAGGCTTGGTTTGGATCGTCCTTAAAACGATCGCGACCGCTGGAAGTATGGCAGGAAACACAATGCAATTCGCTGTTTTCGGCACAGGCATTTAACATCCAGCCTGTGAGCGTATAATTTTCTCCCAAATCTCGTCCGTCGGGATAAAAATCGCGATCCTCGAGGGTAGTCAGGTTATAATTATCAAAAAACTTATCGCCGGGCATGTAACTAGGTGTAATCGGCTGCATTTTTGAATGACAGGTTGAACAGGCATCGTTATCTTGTTGCTGCGTAAACACCGAAGTGCTAATCAATCCCAGCTTCGGAGCTTTCTCTCCTTCCTTCAGATTCTTATAAATCCGTACGTGTTCACCGGCCGGCCCGTGACAGGTTTCGCAATTAATCCCCGGCTCTTTCCAGGTAGTGTGGTAGGTATCGGTTTCCAAATCGAAGTTGGTGCTCAACTGGCTGATGTGACAGCTGTAACATCCGGTATTAAAAGCGAACTGGTCATCTTTCCAGGGCAAGGCCTCATCGTCGGGATATTCGGTTCCAAAATGACGCACACCGGCCTCGGGATAATTGAACCACTTTTTCGCGTTGGCATCGTAGGCCAGCGGAATATTCTGGAGCCGCCCTTTTTCGAAAGGCGTTAGAAAACAATAGACGTTGTGTCCGCCCATAGCCCAGATCACTTCGTAAGTTGCGACTAAATCATCGCCGTTTCGTTCATACATCACCATGGTTGAATCTTTAAATTCAACCTGAAACATATTTCCTTCAACATAAATCGGCTTGCTATCCGGCAGTTGATGCTTTGCCATGAATTCAGCATTAACGGGCATCATGGCCTGTGCATGATACGATGGCGACCACAAGTCGTAGAAACGTTGGTGGCATTCAATACAACTTTGCGACCCCATAAAATCGGAGTCGGCCATTGTGTTGTTACTCCGTTGCTTACACGAGAATAAACTCGCAATGATTCCCAGCACCAATACCCATTTTATTGAATTCAATTTCCTCACAGCTTATTGATTTAATGGAACAAAGATTGCAAAATATTGAATAAGAATAAATCTATTTTAGCCCCACCCGTTTTCATTGTTCGCCATCTTAGCATCTCAATTTGTCTCATCAGCAAGCATATCCCACTTTAATAGCAGTGTTTTTGCAATTCTTTGGTCGTAATTTTCAACCATTGTCGCCTGCTGATCCGGTTTCATGAAATACACTTTTTCAACCTGACTTTTCAGAAAAGGTGAAGATGCATTTACTGCATCAACACTGTTTAATGCAAAACATCGGTCGAGGGAGGAGTAGGTTATCGTGTCGGCCAATATTCGTTCGTAGCTCGAAATGGCCAGATCCTGATAATTCATCCGGAACAGTGTTTCCGCTGCAAGAGTGGCTACCGCACTTGATGAATCAGTTACAGCCACTTTTAAAGCATTTACGGCCGAAGCAGCTTTGTCGCGGTGAATCAACAGACCGACAGCTCCCCAATAGCGAATTGCGCGGTTTTCGTTTTGCAAATTCCGAATAAAATATTCGATGTCCGTATCAGGAATTGTTGCCTGCTGAGCCGCCTCAAGCAATTCCTCAAACGGGCAATCTTCCGATCGCATGTAATCGTAAAGCGCACCTTGCCCGGCAAAATACTGGTAATCCATTTCCGGAATCAATCCAACATCGCGGGTTTCACGCATCCATTCTGTTTCAGCCTTTCGCATGCGTTCCAATACTTCGGCATACTCAGGATTTTCTGCCAGGTTATTGATTTCCCAGGGATCATTCTCTGTATCGTACAATTCTTCAAGTGGCTTTTCCAGAAAAGCGAGGCTCTGAATCTGATTGGTTTTGCCGGCTTTAAATGCATCTTCCCAGGCTTGCGCCGAGGAAGCTCTGAAAAGGTAATCGAGATGCTGCATCGTAATTCGAAACGGCATGTAATTCCGAATATACCGGTACTTGTTATCCCTGACGGCCCGCACCATATCAAAACGTTCATCCATCCGTTGCCGGGTCATAAAAGCATATTCAGGATTTTTGGTTTTCTGTTCTCCCAGAAAAGCATTTCCCTGAAGGTGATCAGGAGTTTCAACACCTATAATACTCAAAAAAGTTGGCAGCAGATCGACAAAACTGACAATGCGCTCAACCGGTTCTCCCGGATTTTTAGCCGGGAATAACTTCTGGTACTTCTCAGGAATTCGAATTATGAAAGGCACGCGGGTTCCGGTTTCGTATACGTAACGTTTGCTTCGCGCCAAAACCCCGCCATGATCGCCATAATAAATCACAATGGTGTTTTCTGCTTCGCCGCTTTCTTCCAGTTCCTTCAGTATTTGTCCGATCTCGGCATCCATTTGTTCGTTCCGATCGTAATACTGCGCCCAATCGTGTCGAATTTCAGGCAGATCGGGATGGTAAGGAGCAATCTCAACTTTCGCCGGATCGTGTTTCAGTTCAGCTGTTGGAATCTGCTTGTGTATCTGACTTTCGTGTGTTGTAAAGTTGCTGAATACCGCAAAAAAAGGTTGGCCAGGTTGCCGGTTGTTATAGGTGGCGGTCCGGCTGCATTCGTCCCAAATGGCATTCCAGTCGCCGGCATAATTGTAGTCGGTTTTTACGTTGTTGGTGCAGTAGTAACCGGCTTCACGAAAATATTCGGGGTAGGTTTTAACAATCTCTGACTTGGCGTACTTACTACGCATTTGTTCGCTCCCGTTTGAAGCGGCATAAACACCGGTTAAAATTGTGTTACGCGCGGGAGCACAAACCGGACAATTAGCAAAAGCCCGGGTGTACATAAATCCCTCGGCGGCCAGTTTATCAAGGTTGGGCGTAGTTGCCATTTCGTTTCCGTAGCAGCCCAAAAAATAAGCGCTGTTATCTTCCGAAGTAATCATTAAAATGTTTGGTTTGTCTGTTGGTTTGCCCGACTCTGTTTTGCATGAAGGATTTATAAATGCAATCAAAAAAAGAAGGATAATGAAACTGGTACGCTTTGACTGCAGCGGAATTCGATTTATCATTTTAGTTTAGTTTTAGGTTTATAAATGCTCTCATTTAACCCGGTACAAATTTCGCTGTCGCGAGTAAATGGCTGGCCAAATAATATTGTGTAAATTAGCAGAAATATTTTATCCGTGGAAATAACTTATGCACGGAATTCACATCAACAGACAGTTTTAAACATAAAGTTAAAATGAAGATAGGTATTCTGAGAGAAGGAAAGACCCCTCCTGACAAGCGCGTGCCCTTAACACCCGAACAATGCCTTGAGGTTATGCGAACGTTTCCGGGAGTGAAGGTCGTTGTTCAACCCAGCCCGATACGAAGTTTTAAAGACAGCGAATATGCTGAACTTGGAATCACACTTCAGGAAGATCTTAGTGATTGTGACGTATTGCTTGGTGTTAAAGAGGTTCGGATTGAAGACTTTATCCCCGGGAAAATATATTTCTTTTTCTCGCATACCATAAAAAAACAGGAATACAACCGTAAGCTACTACAAACGGTTTTGGCTAAAAACATTCAACTGGTCGATTACGAAGTGCTTACAAACAAGGAAGGATTCCGGATAATTGGTTTTGGGCGATTTGCCGGATTGGTAGGCGCTTATAACGGACTTCGGGCTTTTGGGCTGAAAAACGAACTTTTCGAATTGAAACCGGCACATCAGTGTGCCGATCTCGCTGAAATGCTGGGACACCTTAAGAAAACTAACCTGCCACCCGTAAAAATAGCTGTTACAGGCGACGGACGTGTAGCAGGTGGTGTACTCGAAATTCTGAAACACATGAATATTATGCGGGTGACCCCCGAAGGTTTTCTGAATGAAGTAGAACCGGAGTCACCAATTTATGTCCAGCTGCTACCCAACAATTACGCCAAAAGAAGTGATGGAGAAGCCTTCGATTTGATGCACTTTTTTAATCATCCGGAAATGTATGAGAATGCATTTCAGCCTTTCGCAAAAGCCACTGATTTGTTGATTGCCTCAGCATACTGGGATCCGAAAGCACCGGTATTGTTCACTGCTGAAGAAATGAAGGATCCGGATTTCAGGATCAGTGTAATTTCGGACATTACCTGCGATATTGAAGGTTCGATTCCATCCACAAAAAAGGCTTCTACTATCGACGATCCGTTTTACGACTACAACCTGCAGACCGGAGAATTGGAAGAAGCTTTTTCAAATCCAAATAACCTTTCGGTTCAGGCGGTGGATAACCTACCGTGCGAGCTACCAAAAGATGCCTCACTTGATTTTGGCCGAAACCTGATCGAAAAGGTTTTCCCTAGCTTGTTTATCGAAGACAGCGATGCAGTTATTGAACGGGCAAGTATTACAAAAGCCGGCAAACTAACCGAGCGCTTTGCTTATTTACAGGATTTTGCTGACGGAAAATAACAGACTCAACTGAAGCCTTGTCTGCCTGAATACCTCGAGCTTTTATGCAATAAAAGTTACTTAGGGGCTTTGATTATTCCTGTATTCGTGAGTGTTTTCACCAATAAAGAGGCATATTCTTTGGCGCCTGCATAAAACGATTCGGGCTCGGTGAGTGTTGACTGGCCCGACCATAAAGCAGCTTCTGCTGCTCCTGAAATTTTGGCATCAAACAATTTGGTTTCCAAAACATAAGTTGTCTCTACCCGCACATCATCGGGAGCATAATCAAACTGAATACCGTTATTTATATAGCTTCTGTAATTGCTTACTTCGGAGCGATATCCATCGGGGTTACTAAGAGTAATCTGTTTGGTTTGCACATCTGCGAGCCAGGCAACTAAAATACCATCGTAATTTTCTTTTCTAACGTTTTCTTCAATCTGCTCGTCGCTTAAATTCCCGTTTCTTAAAGATTCAGGAAGCACGTTTGTACTGTTGGTTGCCGTAATTCCTTTCTTCTTTAGTTCCTGTACAACGGCATCTTCAAAAACCTGTCCTGCCTTTGTATTGTGTTTGGTGATGGCAACTACCAAAATCTTTTCAAATGCTTTCCCCTTATAATTCTCTTTTGTCCAGATCTTTGTCATTGTTGGCGAACACGACATTAAAGCGATTAGGACAGCGATTGCTAGCAATTTTGTTATTTTCATAAAGTAAATTTATTACGAAAAAATTATAAAAGGAATAAAACAAGAAAAAAAACTAAGCCAAAAATTCAGGCAAAAAAGAACGCCGATCTGTCAATCGACAGGCCGGCGTTACAATCATTTTCCCTTGACCACTAATCGTGTTACACGATTTTTTATTTTATCAGCTCAACGCTTCTTTTTACAAACTTGTCGAGGTCGGCTCCTTTAAGCATGCCGTTAGCCAGTAATGCCAGGTCAACCATTTGTTTGGCCAGTTTATTCGATTTACCAAAATCGGTCAACTTTTCGCGTTTAGCCTCTTCCAGTTTAGCCAACTCCGAATTTAATCCATCAAGTTTTTCTTTGTCGGCTTGTGGAATTTCCTCGTCTTTTTTACCCTCTTTTGCTTTTTCAAGCGCTGCAATCTCATCTTTTTTTACCTGTAACTGTGTACCTACTTCTTCCAGTTTTTTACCCAGTTTCTTATCTTTTGCATCCAACACTTTCTTCACCAGGGGGTGCGATGTGTTCACGACCAGGTTTAACGATTCGGGCAGATCGCCATAAATATTCATGCCTCCCTGTGCAGCACTCATATCTTTCATGCGTCGCATAAATTCGTTGCGGGTGATTACCATCGGCGAACCCGTTTCACCCAGGTCCTGGAAATCAACAATAAACTGAAGGTCTTTATTTTCAGGACAAACAGCCTGGAAAACCGGCGACAATTCCTGTTTTTGCTCCCAGCTCCATTCTTCTTTTTGGTTGTCCTCCTTTTTAATCAGGTTTTCAACCACATCAGAGTCCACACGCACAAAACGCTTGTCGGTATATTTCTGCTCGAACTTGTTAATCAGGTGAGGGGCGAGTACATCGTCAAGGATCAACACATCGTAGCCTTTGTTTTTGGCTTCTTCCACAAAGGTAAATTGCTCTTCAACATTTGTGGTGTACAGATAAATCGTGTTCTTATCCTTGTCAGTCTGGTTGTCTTTAACCAGCTTTTCGTATTCTTCCCAGGTAAAATATTTTCCTTCCGTATTTTTCAATAGGAAGAAACTCATGGCGCGATCGTAGAATTTATCCTCTGTAAGCATTCCGTACTCGATGAAGATCTTCAGATCGTCCCATTTACTTTCGAAATCTTCGCGGTTATCCTTAAAGATCTGGCTTAAACGGTCGGCCACTTTTTTATTGATGTGGCTGCTGATCTTCTTCACATTCGAATCGCTTTGCAGGTACGAACGTGAAACGTTCAGCGGAATATCAGGCGAATCGATCACACCGTGCAGCAATGTCAAAAATTCAGGAACGATACCTTCAACTGAATCGGTTACAAAAACCTGATTGCTGTATAACTGGATTTTATTTTTCTGAACTTCGAAATTGTTCTTGATTTTCGGGAAGTACAAAATACCGGTTAGATTGAACGGATAGTCCACATTCAGGTGAATGTTGAACAGTGGCTCATCTGACATCGGGTACAACTGACGGTAGAAGTTCTTGTAATCTTCATCCTTCAGATCGGCCGGAGTTTTTGTCCAGGCCGGTGCAACATCGTTTATCTGGTTGTCCTCAGCAGTGTCAACTTGCTGGCCATCTTTCCATTCTTTTTTCTTTCCGTAAATAACCGGAACAGGAAGGAATTTACAATATTTATTCAGGATTTCAGAAATGCGGGCATCTTCCAGAAAACCCTTTTCTTCTTCCATCACGTGCATTACGATATCGGTACCAACGTCTTCTTTTTCAACCTCATCGAGCGTAAATTCAGGACTACCGTCGCAGCTCCATTTTACTGCTTTTGCATCTTCTTTATACGATTTGGTGATGACTTCAACCCTGTTGGAAACCATGAACGAACTGTAGAAACCAAGTCCGAAATGACCGATAATGGCGTTGGCATCATCCTTATATTTATCGAGGAACTCGTTGGCACCTGAAAAGGCAATCTGGTTAATGTATTTTTCAACCTCTTCGGCTGTCATACCGATACCGTTATCAGAAACGGTGATGGTACCGGCATCCTTATCAAGTTTCACGGTAACCTTGGCATCGCCAACTTCGCCTTTATACTCGCCTTTCGAAGCCAGTGTTTTTAATTTTTGTGTAGCATCAACAGCGTTTGATACAATCTCTCTTAAAAAAATGTCGTGGTCAGAATAGAGAAACTTTTTGATGATTGGAAAAAGATTCTCACTGCTTACTCCAATTTTTCCTGTCTGCATTGTTTTATGATTTTAATTTTCAACTCAATTTTACGCGGGGCATAAAATCAAACCGTGTGCCATTTGGTTTTAATGACGATTTGACAGCAGGACAACTTTGTACTCCGACAGAATGGTCTGTTCTGATTTTTCTTATTCCGCTTTTTGTTATAATTTTGATGAAAACAATGGTTATGAATATTCAGGCTGAAAAGTTAAGTTTAATTGAGTGGATATCTACCCTGAAAGATACGTCGGTAATCGATAAACTACTAAAATTGAGGGATGATTACACATCAACGAACGATTGGTGGAATGAATTGAAACAAGAAGAGTTAGATTCGATTGAACGGGGATTAAAAGATTTTGAAGAAGGACAAACTCAATCCGACCAAACTGCCCGTCAACTCTATGAAAAATACCTATAAACTGATCTGGTCCAACGAAGCAATTCAAAACTTAAAACATATTCTTGAATATCTTGAGCTCAATTGGACATAAAGAGAAATTCGGAAATTCGCACGACTGCTTGATAAGAAACTTAATTTAATAGAATCCAATCCCTTTATTTTTGCTGAATCAATTCATTCGAAGGGATTAAAGAAATCTGTAATAACGAAGCAAACGAGCCTATTTTACAGAATTGAGCATTACGAAATCAGAATCATTACCTTGTTCGACAACAGGCAAAATCCAGCCAAGTTAAATAAGAAATAGAACAGATTCCCTCAGAATTAACCGCTGTAAATATTTTTCCTGGAAAGTGAATGTAACCTTAGTCACGGTCTTTTTATGACATTACCCCTTTTTCAACTCACCCAAAGTCACTTAATTTGCGTCTTCAAGATAAAAGAGAATGAGTAGTCTGGAAAAGTACTTCGAGAAATTCAGGAATAACATTGTTGGTATCGATCAGGAGTTTGAAACTCCCTTCGGCACAAAAAAGATCGTATACGGCGACTGGATTGCCAGCGGTCGTTTATATGGCCCGATTGAAAAACGCTTAAGCGACGACATAGGCCCGTTTGTTGGAAATACACATACCGAAACCAGCGAAACAGGGATACGAATGACACATGCTTATCACCGTTCACATCAGCTGATAAAAGAACATGTAAATGCCGGGCCAAACGACGTGATTATTACAGCAGGTTTTGGTATGACTGCGGTGATAAATAAATTCCAGCGTATTCTCGGACTGAAGTACTGCGGTAAAGTTTCGGGGAAAAACTGTATTGCCGAACGCGAACGCCCTGTTGTTTTTATTACCCACATGGAACACCACTCGAACCAGACTTCGTGGTACGAAACAAGCGCCGATGTAGTGGTTATTGAACCCGGTGAAGGGTTGCTGATTAACACTTACAACCTCAGAAAAGCGCTGGAGGAATACAAGGACCGACCATTCAAAATAGGATCTTTCACGGCTTGCTCAAATGTAACCGGAGTGCGCACGCCTTATCGCGAAATGGCCAAAATAATGCACGAATACGGTGGTGTTTGTTTTATTGATTTTGCAGCTTCGGCTCCTTACGACGAAATTGACATGCATCCTGAAGATCCGATGGAAAAACTGGACGCCGTAATGTTTTCACCACACAAGTTTTTAGGTGGCCCGGGTTCTTCGGGTGTGATCGTTTTCGATGCTTCGATGTATAAAAACGAAGTTCCTGATCAACCGGGCGGTGGTACCGTTGACTGGACCAATCCCTGGGGAAAATACAAATATGTTGACGATATTGAAGCCCGCGAAGATGGAGGTACTCCCGGATTCATGCAATCGATAAGAACTGCACTTTGCTTTGAGTTAAAAGACCAAATGGGGATAGAAAACATTCGTAAACGCGAAGAAGAATTGCTGGAGCGCGCCTTTGCTGGGCTGGATAAAATATCGGGACTGAATATTCTGGCCGATAATGTTCGCGACCGTTTGGGGGTAATTTCTTTTTATGTTGAAGGTATACATTACAATCTTCTGGTGCGTTTGCTGAACGACAAATACGGTATCCAAACACGTGGCGGTTGTGCCTGTGCCGGAACTTATGGCCATTTTCTGCTGGAAGTATCGTATGAGCAATCGGAGGAAATAACCAATATGATCAACCTTGGCGATTTGTCGGAAAAACCGGGTTGGGTGCGTTGGTCACTCCACCCTACCATGACTGATGCAGAGGTTGACCTGATGATTGAGGCACTAAATGATATTGTTGCCAACATTGATGTGTACCGCGAAGATTACGAACATGTAATGCGTAAAAACGATTTCCAGCATAAAAAACAAGGAAGCGACAACGATCTTATGCAAAAATGGTTTAGCCTGGACTAACAGAACAGATAACATTCTGACATTGCACTGAGCATTATTTATTAGCCCCGAATGTTCGTATCTTTATCTGCGAACATTAACTTTGCTCGCATGACACACAAGTATAAATACGGACTTGTTTTAAGTGGAGGTGGCACGCGTGGATTTGCCCACCTTGGTGTTATTTCGGCACTGCAGGAGTTAGGCATCCAGCCCGATGTGATCTCCGGAGTTAGTGCCGGTGCTATTGTTGGTGCATTTATAGCCGCAGGAATTTCGCCACACGATGTGCTTAACATCTTCAAAAAAGGTTGGTTTTTCCAGTATACCAAAATTCATTTGCCGGTTGACGGCCTGCTGAAATTAGATGGTGTTAAAGAAATTATTGAAAAAGAAATTGCGATCAAAAAAATTGAAGACCTGAAAATTCCTTTTCATATATGTGTGTCAAACTTAAATAAAGGTACAGCTGAATATAAGAATAAAGGCCCATTGGGAGATACGGTACTGGCTTCTGCTTCTATACCTATTATATTCGCTCCTGTTTCGCTCGGGCGCTATTTATATGTCGATGGCGGACTCATGGATAATATTCCCGTGGAACCGATTCAAAAAGATTGTGAAAACCTGATTGTATCAAATATCAGCCCGATCAATCCGAAAGCGAATCTGAAAAACCTGGTGCAAATTGCCACCCGGACAGTGTATATGAGTGTGAATGTGAAAAGTGAACGGGTAAAAGAACTGGCTACCTATTATATCGAGCCGAAAGGAATTGACAAGTATGACATATTAATGCGAAAACATGCCGATGAGTTGTACGAACTTGGTTACAAAAACACCATGGACGTTTTCAAAAAGAAAGCTATCTCAATTTCATGAAATAGCTACCGGCATTTTCATAATCTTCAGCTTTTAATCAAATAAATTTTCGTCGCGAATGATCATCAGAATAGCCGAGTGTGGCAAAATGATGTATTTTTCGTTATTGAATTCGATTTCGTGACCACTTTTATTAAGATAAATGGCCAGGTCGCCAATGTGTGTTTGTAAAGGCACATATTTCACTTCATCTTTCTTTTCCTTCCACACCTCTTCCTCATCGCTTACGGCCGGAATTGGATAACCCGGTCCGACTTTTACGATGTAACCGCTTTGAATCATTTCATTTTCCTGAACGGTTGGCGGAAGGTACAGGCCCGATTTTGTTTTTCCGCTCGGATTTTTTGGCTTCACTAATACCCGATCGCCAACCATTATGAACTTCTCCAGATCTTTTTCTTCAATTACTAACGACATATTTTCCTCTGTTAATGCTGCAAATATAGAATTTTAGATATAAAGTTTAAAAATATTCCATTCTAATCACATTTTCTTCTTATCTCATTTACAGTATTTTATCTAATTTTTCGAAAAATAATTTCAAAAAATACACTACTATGTATTGCATGGTATTAGTTTTTATTCATATATTTGCAATACAATGTTCAAGGCTAAATAAAGTAATATCTAAAAAAAAGTTCTAAAAATTTGTAACGAATTAAAAAATCGATCGTCTTAAAGACAGAAACAAAAAACAAGCAAACGAGAAAACAAACAAAAAGCAAGAAAACAAGCAAGCAAAAACAAAAACAAGAAACGGGAGGCAAAAGTCATGAAAACAAAAAACAATGTTCAGAAAACAATCACAAAAGCATTCGCAGTAATCATCAGTTTAGTTCTTATCAGCATCACAGTTCAGGCCCAGGAATTTTGGAAAAGCGTATTGAAAAACAATAGCTTCCACCAAATTGCAATGGCCATGGTTGACGAAGCCAGTGTTGAAATGGATGTTGCACCTGCAACAACAGAAGCTACCTTTTACTACGAAGAAGAAGCTGATGAAGCGCTTAATGTTGAAGACTGGATGGTAAACGAAAACTACTTTGGGACAGGTTTAAACTATGAAACCGAAACTGAAAATAGTCTGGAATTGGAAGATTGGATGGTAAATGAAAATCTTTTCACCGGATTAACAGGATTAAATGTAGAAACCGAAGCCGCACTCGAACTCGAAGACTGGATGACCAATACTAACTACTTTGGAGTTCGCACCGTTGAAGTTGAAATCGAACATGAAGCCGCACTTCAATTGGATACCTGGATGACCAGTTCAAAAACCTGGAGAATTTAAGACGAATAATATCCTATGTTAAAGCCGCTACTCGTCCGTTGGATGGGTGGCGGTTTTTCTTTGTAAAAATCTGATCAGAATTTTTAGGTGATCGGGTAGTCGTTGTGTATGTCGGTAAGTACTTCGTAACCCGTTTGAGTTACCAGGATAGTATGTTCAAACTGCGCAGAAAGCCGTTTATCGATTGTTCTGGCTGTCCAGCCATCATTTCTGTCGATCACTGCTTTTGGTTTTCCCTGGTTGATCATGGGTTCGATGGTAAAAATCATTCCCGGACGCATCTCGGGGCCTGAATTCCTGCGTGAGGCATGATCCACCTGGGGTTCTTCGTGAAAATCAACCCCTACACCATGTCCGCAAAATTCATAGACAACGCTATAACCTTTCGCTTTGGCATAGCGGTTAATTACAAATCCAATATTTCCGAATCGGTTGCCCGGTTTTACCTGCTCAATACCAAGGTCGAGACAATGCAAGGTGGTTTCTATCAGGCGATCTGCCTCTTCGGTAATCTCTCCTACCGTAAACATTCGCGAAGTATCGCCATAATAACCATCAAGTATCGTTGTTACATCGATATTCAAAATATCGCCTTCTTTTAAAACAGTAGTTTTAGAAGGAATACCGTGGCAAATTACGTCGTTAAGCGAAATACAGCTCGATTTTGGATAACCGTTGTAACCTTTGGTTGCCGAAATGGCTCCATGGGAACGAACAAATTCATCAATTTTGTCGTCGATAAATTCAGTATTTACACCCGGGCGCACAAACTGTTCAGCAAAATCGAGTGCCTGCGCAGCCAGTTTCGAACTTTTTCTGATTCCGTCGATCTGTTCCGGTGTTTTAATTACAATCTTTCCCATAAACTTTAATTCTTCGCGCAAAATTGAACATTTGTGAGCGATTTTCAAAACCGAACAATAAATTTGCTAAAAAGTTTAAAAAAGCTGGAAGTGTGAAGTTGGAAGCACGAAGAAAATGCAACATCCACAAACAAGTATCTAATTTCAAGCATCAGGAAAATGAATATACATCGCCAGGAACTCACTACAAAATCGTATTTCGTTAATCGCTTTGGCAAACTTTCAACCTCGTACCTTTTTTGGCAAATTCAGGACATCGCATGGGAACACGCCGAGATGCTGGGTGTTGGTTTCGATAACCTGAAGAAAGATGAACAATTTTGGGTGCTTTCGCGCATGCTTATTAAAATTGACCGCCGACCGGTTTGGGGCGAAAAATTTACAATAGAAACCTGGCCGGCAGGGTCGGATGGTTTTCTGGCACACCGCGACATTCGTTTTATCGATGAAAAAGGCGAACAAATCATTAAGGCTACCACCAGCTGGCTGATCCTCGACATGAAAACCAAGCGTATTTTGCGCTTCGAGGATTTCAGGGATTTTCCTTTTCATGATGAACGTGTTTTTGAAGGATTTGCCGGCAAAGTTCAACCTGCAAAATCAGATGAAATTTCGGTATTCTCCCCCGTTCTTTTTAACGAGATTGATGTAAACCAGCATTTTAATTCAGGCCGCTACCTCGAACGCATTATCGATAGTTACGATTTCGCATTTCATGAAGCATTTGAACTAAAAGAACTGGAGATCAATTTTGTAAAGGAAGGTGTGCCTGAAGACAATCTTTCAATAAAAAAACAGATCTTCGATAAAAATAACCATATTTGCAGCGTTGTTCGCGAAAGCGATGGGGCCGATCTGATCAGGGCCCGTTTGGTTTGGGATTCTCGTAAATAAACTGCATTAAGCACTTCGTGAACAAAGACTATTTGCAACACTACTCATAAGGCAAATAATTTACAGAACATAAAAAAAATGAAACGGTTTCAAACGTTTGCATTTTCTCAAATGTCTTATCTTAAATTATTTACACAACCATTTGCCTGTAATCATTCGTAAACTATTTCAGGTTGAGCTAAAACTTAAACTGAAGTTTCACGTATCGCATTCAGGCCAATAAAACTTATGTAGTATGAAGCAAATAATCTTGATTTTACTGGCGGTATTTCTGTTCACCACCGCTTTTGCCGAAGAACTGAGTTCACCCAACGGCAAAATGAAACTTACTTTCGACCTTGAAAAGGGCGTTCCAGTTTATCAACTGGCTCTTGACGGACACCCGATAATAAAACCCAGCAAACTGGGACTGGAATTAAAAGATGCTGATGATTTAATGACCGGCTTTTCTATCGAAAACACCCTAACTACGACGTTCGACGAAACCTGGAAACCGGTCTGGGGAGAGAGTAGCACCATTCGAAACCATTACAATGAACTCGAGCTAACCTTAAAACAGGCTTCCACACAACGAGAAATGATCCTGCGCTTCCGTGTGTTCGACGACGGACTTGGTTTTCGTTACGAATTTCCCGAACAAAACAACCTGATTTATTTTGTTGTTAAGGCCGAACACAGCCAATTTGCCATGGCCGGCGACCACACCGCTTACTGGATTCCGGGAGACTACGACACGCAGGAATATGACTACACGACTTCGAAACTTTCAGAAATCAGAGCTTTGATGGAAAGCGCCATTACACCCAACGCTTCGCAAACACCAATTTCGGAAACCGCTGTTCAAACTGCACTGATGATGAAAACCGACGATGGTTACTACATCAACCTTCATGAAGCTGCATTAAAAGATTATTCGTGTATGCATCTTGAACTGGATGATAAAAACATGATATTCGAATCGGTTTTAACACCCGATGCCCTTGGAAATATGGCGTACTTGCAGGCTCCCTGCTCCACGCCCTGGCGAACCATTATTGCAGGTAAAAATGCCGGAGACATTTTACTTTCGAACATCACCTTAAATTTGAACGAACCGTGCGCATACGAAAACACCGATTGGATTAAACCTGTAAAATATGTTGGTGTTTGGTGGGAAATGATCACAGGTAAGAGTACGTGGTCCTACACGAATCTCCCGAGCGTGAAACTGGGCGAAACGGATTATTCCAAAACAACGCCGAACGGTACACATGCAGCAAACACCAAACATGTAAAAGAATACATCGATTTTGCCGCCCAACATGGTTTTGATGCCGTTTTAGTGGAAGGATGGAACGAAGGTTGGGAAGACTGGTTCGGTAAATCAAAAGACTATGTTTTTGATTTTGTAACGCCCTACCCCGATTTTGATGTAGACGAGCTTCAGGCTTACGCCAAAAGTAAAAATGTAAAGTTGATGATGCACCACGAAACTTCAGGTTCGGTTCGCAATTACGAGCGTCACCTTGATACAGCTTACCAGTTTATGGTTGACCACAGCTACAATTCGGTAAAAAGCGGGTATGTTGGCGACATTATTCCTCGTGGTGAATACCATTACGGACAATGGATGGTAAACCACTACCTCTACGCTTTGAAAAAAGCTGGTGATTACAAAATCATGGTGAACGCACATGAAGCGGTTCGCCCCACAGGTTTGTGCCGGACTTATCCCAACCTGATCGGGAACGAGTCGGCACGTGGAACGGAATACGAAGCCTTTGGCGGAAATCATCCAGACCACACCACCATCTTGCCGTTTACCCGGTTGCTTGGTGGTCCGATGGATTACACACCCGGTATTTTCGAGCCCGATGTTAGCCAGTACAATCCGAACAACAATTCGCATGTTAATACTACCATTGCACGTCAGCTTGCCTTGTATGTTACCATGTACAGTCCGCTGCAAATGGCCGCCGATCTTCCTGAAACCTACAACAAACACATCGATGCTTTTCAGTTTATAAAAGATGTCGCGATCGACTGGGACAAAACACTTGTTCTGGAAGCCGAACCCGGCGATTACATTACCTATGCGCGTAAAGCAAAAAACAGCGATAACTGGTTTGTGGGCAGAACGAATGATGAAGAAAAAAGAACTTCGGAGATCAGTTTTGACTTTCTCGATCCGGATGTGAAATACATTGCAACAGTTTATGCTGATGCAAAAGATGCACACTATCTCACAAATCCAAAGGCATATGAAATAAGAAAGTATGTGGTGAACAGCAAATCGAAACTAAAACAGGATTGCGCACCGGGTGGTGGTTATGCCATTAGCATTATAAAAGCTGAAAATAAAGATGAATTAAATGGCTTGAAAAAGCTTTAATCAGGATAATTTAAAGATCTGGTTTTTGTTAGTTTGAACTGATAAAGACCGGATCTTTATGATTTTAATAAACGAATAACCTCCTCCACTTTTTCTTCCATTGGCAAGTGGCCGTTCACCCAGTGAATTTTAGTACCACGTTTTTCCATGCCGCGGAACCAGGTCATCTGACGTTTAGCAAATTGGTGGATGGCAATCTCGAGTTTCGAGAACATTTCGTCGAAACTTAATTCGCCAATCAAGTGTAAAGTCAGGAATTTGTATTCAAGTCCGTAATAAATCAACTGCTCGGGTGTGAGTCCCGAATCAAGCAGCCGCTGAACCTCATCGAGCATTCCTTCGTCCAATCGTTGTTTCAACCGCTTAGTAATTCTTTCGCGACGTATGTTCCTATCGAAATCAATACCAATATTCAGACTTTGAATATTGGGCATCTCCGAATCTTCCTGAGGATGTTCGGCGTAATATTTTTCAATTTCTATGGCACGAATTGCTCGCCGGTCGGTTTCAACATCGGTGTCGTTGTGCAATTCCGGTTTCATTGCTTTCAGAATTTCGGTGAGTTCTTCCAGCGATTTACCTTCCAGTTCTTTTCGAAGTTCTTTGTTTGGCGGCACCTCAATCAACCTGTAATTTTTCAGCACGGCTTCCAGGTACAATCCGCTTCCGCCACACAGAACCGGGAATTTGTTCCGGCCCTGTATTTCTCCAAAAACATTAATAAAGTCGGTTTGAAAGCGGTAAACATTGTAATGAACACCGGCAGCCTCAATATCAACCAGGTGCGACGGAACTTCAACACCATCGACAAAATAATCCCCGTAATCTTTTCCGGTCCCTAAATCCATTCCGCGATAGACCTGGCGTGAATCGGCTGAAATAACTTCGCCATTTATTTTAGCCGCAACATGTGCAGCCAGTCCGGTCTTTCCTGTTGCTGTGGGTCCGAGTATGGTAAGCAGATTGTATTTCAAAGCCGATCAATTTTTCTGCAAAATAAGCAATAAATCATGTCTTCTTCCGTGTTTTTCCGGATTAAAACCCGGATTAATACTTTTTAAAATTTTTAAGTATTTTCTCATATTTTTTAAAATAAATGCAAATTGACTTATATTTGAAGTCCGTTTTTAACTGTAAATATCATGATCAAAGAAGCTTGTGTTGAGACTTTTGAAGAAGCTGCCAAAGCACAGGAACGTGGCGCCAGTCGCATTGAGCTATGCTCCGATCTGGCTAACGACGGGCTTACTCCTTCGGACGAATTAATGCAAAAAGCCTGTACTGAGTTGAACATTCCGGTGATGGTAATGATTCGGCCACGAGCCGGAAATTTCGTACACACCCAGTCTGAAATAGAAGAAATGAAAGCCGCAATTGATCGTGCCAAGGCTGCGAATGCTGCGGGTGTAGTTTTTGGTCTTTTAACTCCTGACAACCAAATCGACGAGCCCAACACACGACTTCTGGCAGAATATGCTCAACCACTTCCGGTTACTTTCCACAAGGCCATCGACGAACTTGATGATCCGGTTGAAGGCGTTCGGATTTTAAAACAAATTCCGGGAATTAAACGTATCCTTACCTCCGGCGGAAAAGCCACTGCTATGGAAGGCCAGGAAACCATTCGGGAAATGATTCAGATAGCAGGCGAGCAGATCATTATTCTGGTAGCCGGTAAGGTGCTTGATTCGAATGTTGACGAAGTAAGCGATAAGACCGGGGCAGCGGAACTTCACGGCAGAAGAATTGTCGGCGACTTACAATGAAATCAATTAGTATGAAAATTCAATAAACTTTATCACGATGAGAAAACTGATATTCATTTTACCTTTTCTGTTTGTATTTGCGGCCCATGCGCAATACGAGCATGAAGTTACCGGCTACGTTTGGCCGGAAGACGAGCAATTATTACAAAAACTTGAAGATTGGCAAGACCTGAAATTTGGCTTGTTAATGCACTGGGGAGCCTACAGTCAGTGGGGTGTTGTTGAATCATGGTCGCTTTGCCCCGAAGATGAAGGTTGGTGCGAGCGTAAAAAAGGAAGTAATCCTGACGACTATTTCACGTATAAAAAAGAATACGAAAACCTGAAACTAACATTCAACCCCATAAATTTCAATCCTGAAAAATGGGCAGCTGCTGCTTCAAATGCAGGGATGAAATATGTGGTTTTTACAACCAAACACCACGATGGTTTCTGTATGTTCGATTCGAAATACACCGATTATAAGATCACTTCGGATGAATGCGCTTTCGGCAAAAATGAAAAAGCCAATGTTGCCAAGGAAGTTTTTGATGCATTTCGCGAAGAAGGAATGTGGGCAGGAGCTTATTTCTCGAAACCTGACTGGAATAATGAATATTACTGGGATCCTAAATTTCCTCCGTTCGACAGAAACGTAAATTACGATCCACATCTTTATCCTGAAAAATGGGAGAAATTTGTAGAATTTACGCACAACCAGGTTATGGAACTGATGGAAGACTACGGTAAAATTGACATCCTGTGGCTCGATGGCGGTTGGGTCAGTAAAAAGTCGGATGAGGCGATGAAAGCTTTTTACGAAAGTCGTTCAGCACAGGCGCCGGGTGGATTTATTAAAAACCGCGTTGTAGACCAGGATATTCGAATGAGTGAACTGGCAGCTAAAGCACGCGAAAAACAACCCGGACTTATTGTGGTCGACCGTGCCGTTCCGGGACCTAACCAGAATTACCTCACTCCGGAAAACCGTGTTCCCGACACCCAACTTCCTTATCCATGGGAGTCGTGTATAATTGCCGGCGGTGGCTGGTCGTGGGTGCCCGATGCAAAATACATGAGCCCAAAACAAGCCATTCACATGTTAGTTGACATTGTGGCAAAAGGCGGAAACTTATTGTACAACATCGCGCCGGGACCTGACGGAAGCTGGCACAAAGAAGCATACGAACTGCTTGATGCCATGGGAAAATGGATTGATGTTAACGGCGAAGCCATCTACTCAACCCGCGCCATTGCACCTTATAAAACCGAGAACGTTTGTTTGACTCAGCAAAAGGATACGAAAGCGGTTTATGCCATCTACCTGGAGCAGGAAGACGGATCTGGTATTCCAAAATCGTTTACAGTAAATGGTATTAAAGCTGCTAAAAATGCGAAATTGAGCATGCTTGGCGCCAAAGGCAGTCTGAAATGGAAAAATACAGCTGAAGGAATCGAAATCAGCGTTCCTGAAAACATCAGGAAGAACCTGCCTTGCGGTTTAGCCTGGGCAGTTAAAATTTCGGAAGTAGAATAAATTCATAGATAAATTTCAATGTTTGAGAGCCATTCGTTTCTAACGAATGGCTCTTTTTTTATTGCGAGTTACTAAATTTAAATAACTTTAAAATCGCCAAAAATACCACTTATGCCAATTAGCACAAATACTTTCTTACTGATAATCACTTTAATAACCATTCACGTTGCGGACAATAATCAACCACTATCCGGCGTATCAACCGTTGTGGAAACTCCGCATATCGATTTCATTGAGATGTCGGCTGTGCAGCCTCACGAATCAAATCCTGATGTTATTTGGTATGATGATTTTAGACTCGAAAAAGCGTACCTGGAGTCTTCAGGAAAAATCGATTACGAAGTAAAGTTTGGAATTACCGGTGGATCGATGGAAGCCGGATTTGAAAAAGACATGATTGAGGGGAAAGGAAATCGCAAAGTTGCATTTGGCGATTTTCCCTCAAACAGAAATGTACTCAGAGCAGGAGAACATTTCGATGAAATTTATTGGCGCATATATGTGAAACACGAATACGGCTGGGAAGGTGCACCTGCAAAAATGTCGCGGGCAACAAGTATCGTATCAGCCAGATCATGGCGACAAGCAATGATTGCCCATGTTTGGAGTGGAGAAGGAAATTCGCTGACACTTGATCCTGTGCGGGGAGTTGATGAACAAAGTGCAAAAGTAAAAACACAGCATTATAACGATTTTAAGAATTTTCATTGGCTGGGGAATAGTCCGTGTTCCGAGTTTCAGATATCTTCAACCGAGGAATCAGGTTACTGGGTTTTAGTAGAATCGATGGTACGGCTTAACACACCGGGGAAAAACGACGGGCTGAATCGACTATGGATTGATGGGCGACTGGAAGCCGAGCGTACCAACCTGAACCTGAGAGGTACTTACACCGAACACGGCATAAATGCAGTTTTTCTGGAAGCTTACTGGAACGACGGAGCCATAAAAACAGAAAATCGTTGGTTTGACAATTTTGTGATTTCTACCCAGGCGATTGGGCCGGTTGTGTGTCCGGCAAATCCGGTAATCCATAAGACCCCTTACCACGGCCGAGACTCATTATCGGCGTGGGAAATAGAACTTGCAACGGACTATTCCGGAAACAGCATTGTATTTCAATCAAAAGAAATACGACCACAGGAAGCCATAAAAATAGCAAGTGAGAACGGAACCTTTTCGGGCATGCTGCAAAAGAAATCTAAATTGACTTCGGGAGAAACATATTTTTGCCGGGTACGACAAAAAAATTACAACAATATTTGGTCAGACTGGAGTCGTTGGCATCAACCCTTTACTGTTGAATAAAAACAATCAATACAGCTATAAACCTGCCGGAATCGTAAACCAAAACTCAGAACCTTTTCCTTCTTCGCTTCGCACACCTATTTTCCCGCCGTGCAGCTCAACAAATTCCTTACAAAGCAACAAGCCTAGGCCCGTTCCTTTTTCGTTGTTTGTTCCGTGTGTACTCTCAATACTGCCTTCCGAGAAAAGCAACTTTAAACGATCTGCCGGAATCCCGATACCGGAATCCTTCACCGCAATTCGAATGTTCTCCATATCTTCTTTCACTCCAATTTCGATAGATCCGTTTTTCGGAGTAAATTTGATGGCATTGTTAACCAGGTTGATCAAAACAATTTGCAACAGGTTCATATCTGCATTAATCGTGAGTTGTTCGTCCTGATTCAGTGTAATATCAATGCCTTTCAGCTTGGCCTGATTAATGCTCATATCCCGCACTTTGGAAGTCAGATTTCCAACAGGAAAATCTTCACGGTAGAGTTTGATTTTTTTGCGTTGCGAACGCGACCAGGCCAGCAAGTTTGAAATAAAGCGATAGGCTTCTTCTGAAGTTTGCTGAATAAGTGAAGCGCTGGTTTTAGCATTTTCCAGATCTTTCTCTTCCAGACTTTCAACCAGCAATTCGCTTCCCCCGAGTAACACGTGAAAAGGGCTCACCAGGTCGTGCGAAATAATGGAAAAGATCTTATCCTTTGCGTCATTCGATTCAGCCAGTTCAGCACTTAGTTTCGAAATCTTCTTATTGCGATAAACCAAAATTATCAGAAACGATAGCAGCATCACTATAAAAGCAAAAGCAAATCCCTGCATTCGTTGCTTATTTTTGAGATTCATGTGAACCGTATATAGTTGCTCTGTAATGCTAAAACGATCTTTAATCTGAGATAAATTTTGAAACTGAACAGCTGAAAACAATGAGTCGTAAACAGCCAAATACGTCTGATAAAACTCTGAAGCTGTTTTATATTCGTGTTGATCGAAATAAAATTCGCCTTTTGCCTTATAAACTTTCAAAATATTGCCAGTAAGCTTTGATTCGCCCGCCACAAGCAAAGCCTCATTCAAAACTTTTTCGCAAGCGGCATATTCGCCTTTTTTCGCCAGCACATTGGCAATCCCCAATTGGCACTCTGTTTGCCCTGTCCTGTTTTCCCGCTCCTTAAAAAGCGCCAAAGCTTTTATGTAGTAAACATATGCCGAATCCAGCTCATTCTTTTTAAAATAAACATCGCCCAGCCCTTCCAACGCATAGGCCATATAGCTTTTATTGTCGAGTCGGAGATGGCTTTGAAGCGATTCCCTGAAATTCTTCATAGCCTCATCGGTCTGTCCCATCAAAAATAAAGTCTGGGCAATTTCCAGTTTTGCCGAAGCGATCCCTACAGTATCATTAAAGGTTTCACGTAAGGCAATTGCTTTGTTAAAGTAATTAAGAGCCGCATCATAATCCTCGTTCAAGCGATTGAGGTATCCCAGGTTTATGAAACTGTATGCGATACCCTTCTTATCTTTCAATTTTTGAAATAATTCACCCGAACGTTCTGCATATTCCTGGGCCAGCGAAACATTTCCGATCCGATAAAATGCGTCACCCAAATTATTGTAAACATAGGCCAGTTCAACAGCATCGTCCACCTCCAGAATAATTGGCAATCCCAGGTTATAATAGTAAATGGCCTTATGAACATCGTCTTTGTAGTGCTGGTAAACCACACCTACGTAATTATAAAGTACTCCCAGCTCTTTTGTAAATCCCTTACGTTTTGCTATTTCAATTCCTTTCAGTCCATATTCTATGGCTTTATCCGAATGCTTCTCACGGTTCTTCCAGCATAGTTCAGAAAGCAGATGAACCTGTTCGATTGCAGGTAGCGAATCCAATGCCGCAATTGATACCGTCTGTTCGTCCTGACTTTTTACTTTCGGAACAAAAAAACACATAACGATTACTAAGAAATATACCCGTAATTGGCCCATAAACTTAATCGGATTTGCGCCAAAGATAAAAAAATACTGTAATCCAAACATCAGTTTAAACCATTCTACATGCTTAATTACAATGCATTAGCACTGAACACCAGTTTACCTCAATATTAACAATCCTGAAATAATAGCGCTGCAGAACTCTATTCCGGGATTATGCCCTATTTTCGCGCGCTCATTCAGAGAATTATTTAGACCAAATACGAATAAGCAAGAATTCTCCCGAAAAAATAAGTTACCATGAAGTTTCAATTTCAGTTTATAGATAAAAAACAAGGAACCATTAAAGATGATATCCTTTCAGGATTAACCGTGTCGCTGGCGTTGGTACCCGAAGCAGTAGCATTTGCTTTTGTAGCAGGTGTTTCGCCCATTGTTGGTTTGTACGGTGCATTTATGATGGGCCTGGTGACTTCTATTTTTGGTGGCCGCCCGGGTATGATTTCCGGGGCAACCGGAGCCATGGCAGTGGTGATGGTTAGCCTGGTACAAAAAGGAAACGCAATGGGCGATATGCAAGGCTTGCAGTATCTTTTTGCAGCCCTCATTCTTGCCGGAACAATACAAAGCCTGTTTGGTGTTTTCAAGCTCGGAAAGTTTATTCGTTTGGTTCCTCATTCGGTAATGATGGGTTTTGTGAATGGTCTGGCAATTGTAATCTTTCTGTCGCAACTGAACATGTTTAAGGCAGGAGGCGAATGGTTAAGCGGAACCCCGCTGTACACAATGCTCGGGCTGGTAGCATTAACAATGGCAATTATGTATTTCCTCCCCAAATTGAGCAAAGCCATTCCTGCAGCCCTGGTCGGAATATTGGTTGTTTCGGCCATCGTTATTTTTGGAAATATTGAAACTGAAACCGTTAAATCATTTATACAGTCGGGCGGAGGAGAAGGCATTAAAGCAGGTCTCCCCACTTTCAATGTGCCTGTAATTCCATTCAATATTGAAACACTGAAACTGATTCTTCCCTACTCGCTGATTCTTGCCGCAGTTGGTTTGATCGAGTCGCTGATGACACTGAACCTTGTAGATGAACTCACTGAAACACGCGGAAGTGGAAACCGCGAGTGTGTAGCGCAGGGAACTGCCAACATTGTTAACGGATTTTTTGGCGGTATGGGTGGTTGTGCCATGATCGGGCAAAGTATTATCAACATTAAATCCGGTGGGCGCGGTCGCTTGTCAGGAATTTTTGCAGCTGTTATGTTGCTTATGTTTATCCTGTTCGCATCAAGCTATATTGAAATGATCCCGATTGCGGCACTTGTTGGTGTGATGTTCATGGTAGTAATCGGAACTTTTGCCTGGAGTACTTTCAACATCATCAATAAAATTCCTTTGTCCGATTTAATTGTGATTGTTTTGGTAACCGGGCTTACGGTTATTTTCGATCTGGCCATTGCAGTTTTGGCCGGTGTAATTGTATCAGCTTTGGTTTTCTCGTGGGAAAACGCCAAACGCATTCGGGCCCGCAAAAGCGTTGACGAACACGGCATTAAACATTACGAAATTTTTGGCCCCTTGTTTTTCGGATCTACTACCTTATTCCAATCTAAATTTGATGTTCAAAACGATCCGGACGAAGTAATCGTAGATTTTAAGGAATCGCGTATTATGGATCAGTCGGCCATTGAAGCGATCAACAAACTGGCCGAGCGTTACCAGAAAGTTGGTAAAACCATCCATTTACGCCACCTCAGCAAGGATTGTATCAAACTGGTGAAACGGGCTGAAAAAATTTGCGATGTGAATGTACTGGAAGACCCCAACTATTTTGTAGCCATCGACAACTACAACCGGATTGTGAATAAGAGCAGCACACCATTTAACTAGTCCGGTTACGACAGGCTGGAATTCTAAATAGCCTGTTCCTCACAAAAAATCTGATAATTAATCCCTTCAAAATGCAACCTCTTGTTTATTGCCTTGTCTTTTAGGATAGAACTTGATGTAATTAATGTATTGCATCAATTAATAAACTATAAATGAATCAGTTTGCGTAAATTTACAACTTAACCATCGTTATGAAAATTTCTATCCTCATACTCCTGCTTACGGCACTTCTCGTTGTTCAGGGCAGAGCTCAAAGTACCGGAACCTTAAAAGAAGCCAAGCTCCAAATTACACTGATCACGCCGATTGGAACAAACGGGACCAATTCAATCAATACCATTAATACGGTTTCATTCAACATTCTGGCCGGATATCATTCCGCTGTCAGGGGATTCGAATTTGGAGGTATTGCCAACCTGAACCGCGATTTTGTGAACGGCTTTCAATGGGCAGGTATCGCCAATTATACCGGTGCTGATGTAACCGGTTTTCAGTGGGCAGGTATTTCAAATGTTAACCTGGGCAATGCAAATGCTTTTCAGTTTGCAGGAATAAGCAATGTTAATATTGGCAGTTCTCAAATTTTCCAGGGAGCCGGAATTGTTAATTATACCATGGGTAGTTCAAACCTGATCCAGGCAGCCGGAATCGTAAATTATGCCGAGGAGTTAAACGGTGCGCAGTTTGCCGGTATTGTAAACTTTGCCCTTCGCGATGTGAACGGTGCACAGCTGGCGGGAATTGTCAACGCCGGGAAAAGTGTTCGCGGACTTCAGGCAGCCGGGATTGTTAATGCAACAAAATATGTGCATGGAGCTCAAATTGCCGGAATACTAAACGTTGCGCAAAAAGTAGAAGGACTTCAATTATCGGTTTTAAATGTTGCCGACAGTGTGGTTAGCGGAGTTCCGATAGGTGTTTTAAGTATAGTTCGAAATGGATTTCATGAATTTGAAATTGGATTTAGCGAAGGTCTGAATACCACTGCATCGTTAAAACTCGGGGTCGACCGGTTCTACAATATTTTTGCAATTGGCACGCAGTTTCTCAACGATTTTCGCTGGGGTGTGGGTTACGGAATCGGGACTCACCTTGTGAAAAATACTGATTTCAAGGTAAATCTCGAAGCCATTTCGTACCAGATAAACGAGGGTACGGAGTGGACTGACGCCTACAATGGGCTACAACAATTAAAGTTGACTTTTGCCGGAGGCCAGAACGAGCACGTTCAGTTTTACGCCGGACCAACGTTTAACCTGATGGTTTCGGATTATGTGAATAAAAATGGCAAGATTGGTTCCGATTTTCCGCCTTATTCAATCTGGAGTAAAACTAATGGCAATACCAACCTTCGGTTCTGGATTGGCGTAAATGCAGGAATCCGGATTCACTGATTGTAATCGAGCTTGGACTAATTCGACAATTATTTGCCGGTTTGCATTCGCTTTATAAAATGCCTGGAATCGCCCCACTCGTTGTAACCAATTTCAGCGCCTGCCAGTTCAATCCGGGCTTCCAGACAATTACGACATAATTCTGCGTCTTCATCCAAACAAGGCTTGTTCTCGTATAACTGGTATTCTTCGCGGTATTCGCAGGGAGTCAGATTAGGCATGATCACATTGGCACCAACAGCCAGTGCTTTTTCACGCCCGGCCGGATCGATGGCCTGCAAAGCGGTTGCTGCAGCTATATTAATATCGGGCATCAGTAAACGCAGTACAGCAACCATGTTTAGTGCCAGGTTAAACCGTTCCTGTTTGCTCATCAACATATTCCGGTATTGGTAAAGCGGCGTATCTTCATGCTCGAGGTAAGGCCCCATTCCACACATGTCGATGTCGAGTTTTTTCATAAACAAGAGATCATTAGCCAGGTCTTCATAGGTTTGAAAAGGCAGTCCGATCATAACTCCTGTGCCCACCTGGTAACCGGCTTCCTTTAAAAATCCAAGCGCTTCAATTCGTTTCTCAAACGAATGATCGTCGTTTTTGGGATGAATTTTATAATAAAGCTCACGGTTGCTCGATTCGATGCGCAACAAATAACGATGTGCCCCACTTTCGAACCAACGCTTGTACGTTTCCAGCGTTTGCTCACCGCAGCTTAAAGTGATGCCAAGCTCGTTATTCGAAAGTTGCTTAATCTTTTTCAGCAGCTTATCCACGCGGTCGACAAATGCCGGTGTCGACAATTCGCCCGATTGCAGCACCACCGAAGCAAATCCGTTTTTCCAGGCAAAGCGGCAGGCGTCCAGAATCTCCTCGTCTTTTGCATGGTAGCGCAGCACTTTTTCGTTGCCTTTACGAATGCCACAGTACAAACAATCTTTCGAGCAGATATTCGAAAATTCAATCAGTCCACGAAAATAGACCTTGTTGCCTACCTCGCGGTTTTTAACCTCCTGCGACCGTTTTAAAAGTTGGATTCGCTCCTCGCCTTTTGATCGGATTAAAACAATCAGCTCTTCCTTTGAAAAGGTCTTTCGCTTTAATATTTCCTGAAAATTATTCACGCTGCGAAGATAGAAATTTACCATGTGTTACTTTCAAAATATGTTTCGCCATTAACATTTTTATTACTTAGTTTCTAATTTTGGTGTATCCAAAACATCACTTTTCCGTCAACAGAAATAGATAGCGTTTGCTATTAGCATCTAAAGCAAATTAAATATTCTAATTTTATATGGATTATTATGAACGACGAAATCAACCATATCTGGAAAGAACATCACGACCAACTGCTTGACTTTATTCGAAAAAGAACAAAAGATCCGATTGAGGCGGAGGATATTTTGCAGGAAGTCTTTCTGAAGATATTGGATAAGATAGATTCTTTGAAAGATTCTGAAAAGCTTAAAAGCTGGATGTATCAAATTGCACGTAACACCATTATCGATCATTTCCGTTTACAGAAAAAGGAAGACAAACAAATTCATTATGTTACATCAGAGGAAGATGAACCTGAAGACAATTCATCGATGAAGGAAGCTGAAAGCTGGATTGGATTGTACATCGATGGGCTGCCTGAGAATTATAAAGAGGCCGTGGTATTATCGGAATTAAACGGATTGTCGATTGGTGAAGTTGCAGAAAAACTAAACATCAGTTACACCAACGCACGGGCCCGTGTTCACCGTGGACGACAAGCGTTGAAGAAAAGTCTTACTGATTGCTGTACCTTTCATGTGGACGTTTACGGCAACATTATCGACTATCATCGTAATGCCCCGGTTTGTAAAAAATGCTAAAAGTAGCTTCAACCTGTGTCCGATTTCATTTTTCCCCGTCTACCATATGAATAAAAAAATGAAGATCATGAAAAATGAAAATGAAATCAGGGAAACTGTACAAAAAGCATACAGCAGAATAGCTAATTCAAGTGTTGAATTGCAAAACGGATGTTGCACAACCAGCGAAAGCGAACCTTGCTGCATTACCCACGACAATATTGATCTCCAATCATTAAGAATTGGATATACTGAGGATGATATTAGAGCAGTTCCTGAAAATTCAAATCTCGGCCTGGGTAGCGGAAATCCAATTGCGATTGCAAACCTGCAAGAAGGGGAAACAGTAGTTGATCTGGGAAGCGGAGCTGGATTCGATGTGTTTCTTGCATCCGGGAAAGTGGGTAAAAAAGGAAAAGCAATTGGAGTTGATATGACTCAGGCCATGATTGCCAAAGCACGAAAAAATGCGACTAAAATCGAATCAAACAATGTTGAATTCCGCCTGGGAGAAATAGAACACCTTCCGGTTGGCAATGATTTTGCAGATGTAATCATATCGAATTGCGTGATCAATCTTTCTCCGGAGAAACAACAGGTTTTCAACGAAGCTTTCCGCGTTTTAAAATCCGGTGGGCGACTCGCCATTTCCGATCCGGTAAGCCTTGGCGAGATTGCTGAAGAAGACAAACGTAACATGGATCTTTACTGTTCCTGTATATCTGGAGCATCTTCAATTGATAGCCTAACGAACATGCTGGAAAATTCGGGATTCGTAAATATTAAAATTACTCCTCAAAACAATAATTTGAATGAGCGGATTGTTTCGGCTTACATAGAAGCGACAAAACCATTAAGCTAATGGATGAGATTCTGAAATTAAACAACAGCGACCGAACCTCAATAGCAACCCTGTTAGAATCGCATAATTTGCCGGTTTCTGACCTGGAAACAGCACCGGTAGTTTTTTACGGGATAACGAAAGACGAACAGTTAATCGCCATTGGCGCATTGGAAATTATTAAGCCGGTGGCTTTGCTGAGGTCTGTAGCCGTTCATCCCGATCATCAAAAAAAGGGCCTTGGAAAACAGATTATCACCTTTCTCGAGAACAAGGCTAAAGAACTTAATATTCAGAGACTGTACCTGTTAACAACTACCGCGGAATCATTTTTCAGCCAATTAAATTATCAGGAGATTTCGCGTGATTTATGCCCTTCGGAAATTCAATCGACATCTGAATATTCTGCACTTTGTCCTTCATCGGCTGTTTGTTTTTACAAAGCAATTTTGTAGCAAAAAGATGTTGTTGTTATTTGAACTTTCTGCGGAGATTTATAAGTTCGATTCGTACTTCGCCTGAAATCGTAACTACCTGTTTGATCTCATTCATTTTCTGACTCTTCAGCTAGTAATCGACAATGCGATTATAAAAAGATAAGATTCCAATTCAGTTTAAAATGTTTTAAATATCTTTATTGGTCAAATGTTCGTTTTAAACGACAAAAAGCGAATACGCAACCATTTATCACGTTCTTGCATCTTTCTTTCAAATACCTTTTAAACCAATAAAAATGAAAACATTAATGTTAACAAGGTCTATCCCAACCTTACTCGCTCTTCTTTTCGTAACGCTTACTGTTCAACTCAAAGCACAAGAGCAAGATTCCGTCACCGATCAAACGTCCTCACCCTTCTTTTTTGTAAAATCCGATGATGGAACTGTTGACCAGCTTCCGTTAAAAGCGACCTCTGCCGATGTCATAATAAGTGGAGTAATTGCCGATGTTACCGTAAAACAAACTTATTGCAACGTTGGCGAAAAGCCGCTTGAGGCTATCTATATTTTCCCGGCATCGACCAAAGCAGCCGTTTATTTTATGCAGATGGAGTTGGGTGGCAGAATATTAAAAGCAGAAATACGCGAAAAAGAACAAGCCAGAGAAGAGTATGAAGAGGCAAAAGAAGAAGGTAAAACAACCACGCTTCTTGAACAACAACGCCCAAATGTTTTTCAGATGAATGTAGCGAACATACTTCCCGGAGATACCATCAACATTGAAATGCGATATACTGAACTACTGACGCCGCTTGAAGGTGTTTACGAATTTGTTTATCCAACCGTTGTAGGTCCCCGGTATGCAGAACTTTCGCACGAAGGAGACAGTTCGTGGATTGAAATCCCCTATACACATGAGGGAGAAGCTCCAACATATGACTTCGACATTAGCACAACAATAAATGCCGGAATGCCAATTCAGGAAATCAGCTCACCTTCACACTCAAACCTTGAAATCGATTATTTATCGGATAACAGCGCCCGGTGCCGGCTTCCCGAAAGTGAAAAGAAGTCGGGAAACAAAGATTTTGTGTTACGGTATGTACTTTCGGGTGAAGGCCTGAGTTCAGGGATGTTGCTTTACGAAGGTGAAGATGAAAATTTCTTCCTGACCATGATTCAACCTCCGAAATCACCAACTGCAGGAGATATTCCACCTCGCGAATATGTATTTATCATGGACGTTTCCGGATCGATGAATGGTTTTCCTATAAATATTTCCAAAATTCTTTTAACCGACCTGATTTCAAATTTAAGTCCCGGGGATAAATTCAATGTTATTTGTTTTGCAGGTGGCACACAAACACTTGCAGATCATTCACTGGACGCCACTCAGGAAAATATAGACAAAGCCCTTGATGTAATTAACAATAAGGACGGGAGTGGCGGTACCAACATGTTACTTGCCCTTCAGAAAGCATTGGCCTTACCTGGCACTGAAGATTTTTCGAGAACTTTCGTTATAGTCACTGATGGTTATGTGAGTGTAGAGCAGGAAGCATTCGACCTGATTCGAAATAACCTTTCGGAAGCCAATTTTTTTGCATTTGGAATAGGCAGCTCGGTAAACCGCTACCTCATTGAAGGAATTGCACATGTTGGGATGGGCGAACCTTTTGTTATTTTGAATGAAGATGAAGCGCTGGTGCAATCGGAGAAGTTCCGACAGTACATACAGACACCAGTTCTTACCAATATTGAGATCAATTACAATAATTTTAATGTATACGATGTTGAACCCTTAACGATTCCTGATGTGTTTGCCGCACGTCCGATCATTACTTTTGGTAAATGGACGGGAAATCCGACAGGCTACGTTGAAATTTCCGGACAAACGGGAACCAGTAACTTTTTCCAGCGCCTTAATATTACCGACTACTCCCCGGATCCGGAAAACGAAGCACTTAAATATTTATGGGCACGATACCTTATTCAACGACTCGACGATTACAGTGGCGTAAGCAATAGTAATAATGAAGAGCTTAAAGCGATAATCACAGAACTCGGATTGAAATACAATCTATTGACACGATACACTTCATTTATCGCAATCGATTCGTTGATAAGGAATACGGGAGATTCAGTTACAACGGTAACACAGCCTTTACCCCTGCCCGAAGGAGTTGGCGATTTGGCAGTTGGAGGAAACTACGCAACCGGCTTGTACTCGGCTGATGCCATGTCTTTCAAAGAGTCGGAAGCTGAACAGTCAAGATCGAATATCAACAGGATTTATCCAAATCCGGCTAAGCTAGACTTTAAAGTGTGGTTGCATATCGATACAGAAGATTTACTCTTTAATAAAAAACTGTATTTCTTCGACATGAATGGGCATCTTCTTAAAACCGTAGAAATAAATAACATTGTTGATGAATTTATAAAAGTTAGTCTTGCCCGAAGCGATTTAGGTGCTCTGCCAAACGGAATTTATCGGGTGGCGTTAATTATCGATGGCAAATCAGTAAGTTCAAAAAACATTATCATTTCAAATTAATATTAAACAACATAGCATTTAAAGATAATTCTCATATAAAATTGAGGCTCTTTAACTTACCTTTACGCCCGAATCCTGCGGGAAGGCAATAGCTGACTTTAGGGGGAACAACACAAGATGTATGAGGTAAAAAGGCAAAAGTCTTTTTATTCCTGTATCTCCACTATTCCCGCAGAAATTATTTATGAACCGATTTTTAGTCTGAATACTCAGAACTGAAATCTCAGTACTCAAATAAATGAAACGATTAGGTTTTGTGGGAATTATTATTGAAGATCGTGAAAAATGCGCCGGTATTGTAAATACGGTGTTAAGCGACTTTTCTGACCTCATTCTGGCCCGCACCGGACTACCCCACATTAAAGAAAATACTTCAGTAATCACACTGGTGATCGATTCAACCACCGACGAACTTGGAAAACTGACCGGGAAACTGGGATCGATTCCAGGGGTTTCGGTAAAATCAGGATTAGCAAAAAAATAGCGATAAACAAAACAGATATGAAAAAGTATTCAATCATCCCCCGCTCTCCGTCAAATGACGGATCGCTTCCCCCTTTGAAGGGGGATTAGGGGGATGAAATTTCACAGAGCCTCGAACGATTAACTTTAAAATTTTCAACTACCATGTACAAAATAGAAGCCGATTATATCAACGAACAAAAAATTTGGGAAACGCTGGAAAGCAATAAAAATCCGGATGCTGCCAAAATCAGGGAAGTGCTTGAAAAAGCGAAAGAAATGAAGGGGCTCAGCCTCGAAGATGTTGCCGTGCTGACCTGTATTAGCGATCCGGAAATGCTGGCTGAATTGTTCAACACAGCCAATCACGTTAAGGAAACCATTTACGGAAAGCGTCTGGTTCTGTTCGCTCCCTTATACATTTCGAACCTTTGCGCCAACGAATGCCTTTACTGTGCTTTTAGGGCCACGAACAAGGAAATTGACCGGCATGCATTGTCGCAGGAGCACATTGCACGCGAAGTGGAAGTACTGATCAAGCAGGGGCATAAACGAATTTTGCTGGTTGCCGGTGAGTCGTACCCCAAAGAAGGACTTCAATACGTGTTGGATTCGGTACGTACCGTATATGGCGTAAAATCGGAGCATGGCGAAATTCGTCGTGTAAATGTAAATGTAGCTCCGTTAAGCGTTGATGAGTTTAAACAATTAAAGGCGGAGAATATTGGAACTTATCAGATCTTCCAGGAAACCTATCACCGCGAAACCTACGCAAAGGTTCACGTTGGCGGCAAAAAACGTGATTACAACTGGCGCGTCTGGTCCTTGCACCGGGCAATGGAAGCCGGCATCGACGATGTAGGAATCGGAGTTCTTTTCGGACTTTTTGATTACCGTTTCGAAATGCTGGCCATGATGCAACACATTAACGAACTGGAAGAAAAGTTTGGTGTTGGGCCGCATACCATCAGCGTTCCGCGAATGGAACCTGCGACAAACAGCGATATGGCTTCGCATCCGCCTTTCCCTGTTTCCGATATCGACTTTAGAAAAATTGTAGCTATTCTGCGTCTGGCAGTTCCTTACACCGGCATTATCATGTCGACCCGCGAAACAGCCAAAATGCGCCGCGAAACTTTTGCGCTGGGAGTTAGTCAGATTTCCGCCGGAAGCAAAACCAATCCGGGAGGTTATGAAGAAGATGATGCAATTTCAGGGCAGTTCAGCCTAGGCGATCACCGCCCACTCGACGAAGTTATTCGTGACGTCGCTTCGATGGGTTATGTACCGTCGTTTTGTACAGCCTGCTACCGGATGGGAAGAACCGGTCAAGATTTTATGGACCTGGCAAAACCCGGCGACATCAAACTGCACTGTGCTCCTAACGCTTTAAGTTCGTTTAAGGAATACCTGCAGAACTTTGCCAGCCCTAATACGGTAGCTGTAGGTGATGAATTTATTCAGAAAAACATTGCAGAAATGAATGGCATTGCACGTCAACGAGCCGAAAAACTGGTGAAGCGAGTAGAAGCCGGAAGAGATGATGTGTACTGTTAATATGGCCTTGTGCTTTGAGCATTGAGCAAGAATTCAACAAAATCATGTAATCCCAAAATCAAGTTAATCATGGTCAAAACGAGGGAAGAAAAAGATCTACTAGGCACCAAACAAATTCCGGCAGACATGTTGTGGGGAATCCATACTGCCCGTGCGGTTGAGAACTTTCCGATCAGCAATCAGAAAATAAATCATGAATTAATTAAAGCTTACGGCGAAGTAAAACTGGCCTGTGCACAAACCAATTCGCAACTTGCGTATTGGAAAGATCCTGAAAAGACTTCTGCCATCGGGCAGGCTTGTTCCGAATTGGCGCAGGGGCTCTTGAAAGAATACATCGTTGTTGATGCCTTACAAGGCGGTGCAGGCACGTCTACCAACATGAACGTGAACGAGGTAATCGCAAACCGGGCATTACAAATCTTAGGTGAAGAACCGGGAAATTACGACCTCATTTCTCCGCTTGATGATATCAACCTTCACCAAAGTACCAACGACACCTACCCCACCGCGTTTAAAGTTGCAGCCATCCGCTTGCTTCGCGAACTGGAGCAGCAAGTTTTGGCGCTTCAGGAAGCCTTTCAGCAAAAGGAAAAAGAATTTGCCCACATTGTAAAAATCGGCCGTACTCAGTTGCAGGATGCTGTGTTAACAACGCTTGGAAGAGAAATGAGTGCTTATGCCGAAGCTTTTAACCGCGACCGATGGCGAATTTACAAATGCGAAGAAAGACTACGGGTGGTTAATCTTGGTGGAACAGCCATCGGTACCGGCTTGGGCGCACCTAAGAAATTTATCTTTCAGGTAGTTGACAAACTCCGCGAAAATACAAATATCGGTCTCGCCCGTAGTGAAAACCTGATCGACAACACGCAGAACGCCGATGTTTTTGTGGAAGTCTCAGGCATTCTAAAAGCCTGTGCGACCAATCTTCTTAAAATAAGTAACGATTTACGTTTCATGTCGAGTGGCCCCGACGCAGGTCTGGGTGAAATCTCACTGCCTGAAATGCAGGCCGGTTCGTCGATTATGCCGGGGAAAGTGAATCCGGTAATTCCCGAAGCAGTTGCGCAGGCTGCCATAAAAGTGATGGCCAACGATCAGGCTATTGCACAGGCTTGCAGTGCAGGCAACCTGGAACTGAATCAATTCATGCCGCTGATTGCCGACTCGCTTCTCGAATCACTAACTTTGTTATCGAACGCCAGCAAGATATTTAGCGAAAAGTGTGTTTCCGGGCTAATTGCGAATGAAGAAATATGTAAACAACAGGTTGAAAATTCAACGGCCTCAATTACAGCGCTTATTCCAAAAATAGGATACAAAAAAGCCAGCGAAGTTGCGGCTCTCTCCAAATCTAAAAAGATAACAATCAGAGAATCAGTTCTTCTATTAAAGATTATGACTGCTTCAGAATTCGAAGAACTGATCACTCCTGAACAGGTTTGCCGACTGGGAAACTAAATAATCCCTTCTATTAACAAGCCATTAACAATCACACTACCTCTGATAATCAGTATTTTATGAAATATTTGATTTTTCAGATTAAAATATCTTAATATTTATTTGGATTTTATGATCGAGATTTTCTATCTTGTTGCAAATTAAGATAAATAGCTATATAATTATTTTATAACTTTAAAATTAAAATCATGAAGAAAGTACTATTTGTATTAGCCCTGGTTGCAGTTTACGGAGTATCAATGGCAATGACACAAGCTCCTGTTGTTGCAATTAATGATAATGTAACAATTGTTGCCGATGATGCGAAAAGCGAAGTAGAAAAAGAAAAAGAGAAAAAAGCTGCGAAAAGCGAAGCCAAAGCTGAGGCAAAATCTGAAGCTAAAGGTTGTGGTGGTGAAAAAGCTGCCAAATCAGAAGGATGTGCTGGCGAAAAATCAGCAGCTAAAGGTGAAGGTTGCGACACTAAAAAAACTGCTGAAGCTAAAAGCGGCGGTGGTTGCGGAGGAAAATAAGGATACGAATATCCTTGATTATATACAAAAACCGTTTGTCATAAACTGACAAACGGTTTTTTCGTTTATGTACTTTTGAGTTGTCATTTTAATTGAAAAAATCTTATCTTTCAATCGGCTAAAAATCAATATTTTATTTAATACTGAACAATAGTTATTAATAATTTCATATTAACCTTTAACATTTAAAATGATGAAAAAGATCCTACTTGTACTTGCTCTGATTGTAGCTTACGGAGTATCAATGGCTAACACTTCAGCAAAAACAATCGTTACTGAAAAGACCAAAGTGAGCATTGTTGCTGACGACAACAGCCAAATTGCATTTTCTGAAGAAGATAAAGAGAAAAAGAAAAAAACCGAAAAGAAAGCAGAAAGTGCAGAAAAAGCTACCGATGCTAAAAAATCTACCGGTTGCAGCGAGGCACAAAAGAAAAGCTGCGCAGCCAGTGGAAAAACTTGTGGCGAAGAAAAGAAGGCTACCACTACAAAAAAATGTTGTGGCGGAGGGAATTAACAGCCATCTAATTAAGATATTAAAGGGTGCTTTTGCACCCTTTTTTTGTTTTTCGTTGCTTGAAATACTTTGATTGCTTACTTTCACCACGGAAAACAGGAAGACATGAGAGCACCAAAAACATTTCGTTTACATATTGGGATTTTTGGCCGCAGAAATGCCGGCAAATCAAGTATCTTGAATGCACTTACGCAACAGGATGTCTCGATTGTTTCCGAGGTGGCCGGCACAACAACCGATCCGGTTGAAAAGCCAATGGAGCTGCTTCCTCTCGGCCCCGTGCTATTTATCGACACAGCAGGGATTGACGATGTAGGCGATCTCGGCGAAAAACGAGTAGCCAAAACACTGGCTGTTTTCGACCGAACCGATCTGGGTGTAATTGTATCTAATTTCCAGGACTGGGGCAAATACGAAGAAAGGCTTATGGGCGAGCTCAAAGACCGGAACATCCCTTTCATCATCGTATTTAATAAAACCGATATTCATTCCGAAGATCTTTCGATTGCTTCAACACTTGATTCCGTTAAAATTAAATACGTTCAAACTTCTGTACTGAAAGGAACCGGAATTTCCGATCTCCGACAATTGTTATTGCGTTCGGCACCGGCAGAATTTATTGAACGCCCAACTATTCTTGCCGACCTGGTTGGAGCAGGCGAACTGGCTGTTCTGGTGGTACCTATCGATAAAGAAGCTCCAAAAGGGAGGCTGATTCTACCGCAGGTACAAAGCATACGCGACTTGCTCGACAACGATGCTTTCACGCTTGTAGTAAAAGAGCGGGAACTGCGTGAAGCGATTTCACGTTTTAACACTCCACCCAAGCTGGTAGTTACCGACTCGCAGGCATTCTTAAAAGTTGCTGCCGATACTCCACACGAAATCCCAATGACTTCGTTCTCAATATTATTTGCGCGCTTCCAGGGCGACCTGCTCGAAATGGTGAAAGGCGCGATGGCCATAGATAAACTCAAAACCGGCGACAAGGTGCTGATTGCCGAAGCCTGTTCACACCATCCTATCGGCGAAGACATTGGAACCGTAAAAATACCACGCTGGTTAACACAGTATGTTGGCGGCAAACTGGAGATAGACAGTATTCGCGGACACGATTTCCCGGCCAATATTTCCGACTACAAACTGATCATTCACTGCGGTGCCTGCATGTGGAACCGCCGAGAAATGCTGAGTCGCATTATGAAAGCGCGACAAGCCAAGGTTCCAATTACCAACTACGGCCTCACTATTGCCTACTCGCTTGGAATTTTTGAACGTGCCCTTCAACCTTTTCCTGCTGCTTTGGAAGTTTACAAAGCTGCTAACCAACCAATGCATTAATCAGCACTTATTGCAATTTGCTACAAATTTAAGCCGGAACACAACTTCGTGTTTTGGCTTTTATGCTTTTAGAAAAACATTGCTATTTTTAGGGAAAGAATTGCAAAACCACAATTAATTACCTTTAAAATGAAAAAATTGCTGTTTAATGTAAGAAGTAAGTTTACTTCTTTGATCATCCTTTGTACGCTTTTTGGATTTTCGCTGTCAGCACAAAAGCTTGATATCGATAAGCTGGAAAGTATGGAAGCCAGAAGTATCGGTCCAGCAGGAATGAGTGGCCGGATTGTTGCAATTGATGCCGTTGTTACCAATCCCGACATTATTTATGCCGGAGCTGCCTCAGGTGGCGTTTGGAAATCGGAAGACGGAGGAATAACCTGGAATCCCATTTTCGATGATGAAAAGCTTATCAATATCGGGGCAATCAAAATCTGTCAGTCAAATCCCGATATTATCTGGGTAGGAACCGGAGAAGGCAATCCCCGAAACTCGATTAATATAGGTGGAGGTTTGTACAAATCGATGGATGCCGGAAAAACCTGGAAATTGCTGGGTCTCGAAAAAACAAAAAATATCCACCGTATTTTGCTTGATCCACGTGACGAAAATGTAGCTTATATCGGAGTAATCGGAAATCCTTATGCCGAACATTCCGAACGCGGCTTGTACAAAACAACTGACGGAGGTGATACTTTTGAAAAGATCCTGTACGTGGATGAAAAAACCGGAGTTGGTGAAATGATCATGGATCCTACCAATCCGAACAAACTTTTTGTGAACATGTGGGAACATCACCGCTGGCCGTGGTTCTTCACATCAGGTGGACCGGGTTCCGGTTTGTACGTGACTCAGGACGGAGGAAAAAACTGGACCAAACTGACTTCGAAAGACAATGGCATTCCGGATGGTGATCTGGGTAGAATGGGACTGGCCATTGCCCCCAGCAATCCGAATGTGGTTTATGCGCTTATTGAATCGAAAAAGAATGCCCTTTATAAATCAACCGACGGAGGAAAAAATTTCAAAAAAATAAACGACAAGAGTGAAATCGGCAACCGGCCGTTCTACTATTGTGAAATTTATGCCGATCCTAAAGATCACAACCGCTTGTACAGCCTGCACACCGGAATTACTATGAGTGAAGATGGCGGACGCAGCTTCACTTCCATTGAAGGCGGGACACACTCCGACCACCACGCTATGTGGATCAATCCCGAAAATCCGGCACATCTGATAGAGGGCAACGATGGAGGGATGAATATTTCGTACGATTATGGAAAAACCTGGCGTTTTGTAGAGAATCTGCCTGTTGGTCAGTTTTACCATATTAATGTTGACAACGAACTGCCTTACCACGTTTACGGAGGAATGCAGGATAACGGATCGTGGAAAGGCCCGGGTTATATTTATCAAACCGGAGGTATTCTTAACCAGATGTGGCTGGAAGTAATGTTTGGTGATGGCTTTGATGTTATTCCGGACCCTGATGATGCCAGGTGGGGATACGCTATGTCGCAACAGGGCAATGTTGGAAGATACGACTCAAAAACCGGGAACACCTATTCCATCAAACCGGTTGCTCCCGAAATGGACACCCAGCTACGGTTCCACTGGAATGCCGCCATGGCTCAGGATCCAAATGATAACAACACCATATACTTTGGTTCGCAATTCGTTCACAAAAGTACCGACAAGGGTTTGACCTGGGAAATCATTTCACCCGACCTGACTACCAACGATACCACCAAACAAAAGTTTAGCGAAAGTGGAGGATTAACTTTTGATGTTACCGGAGCAGAAAATCACACGTGCATTCTGACCATCGCCCCCAGTAAATTGGATAAAAATGTGATCTGGGTGGGTACTGATGACGGAAACCTGCAAGTAACACGCGACGGCGGCAAAACCTGGGCCAACGTAAACAAACTGCCGGGTCTTCCGGAAGCAAGCTGGATTCCCCAGGTTCGCGCTTCAACATACGACGCCGGAACAGCCTGGGTTGTTGCCAATAATTATCGCCGTGGTGATTTTACCGCTTACGCATACTTAACTAACGATTTCGGAAAAACATGGAAACGAATTGTAAACGATGATAAAGTTTTTGGGTACACACTAACAATTCTGCAGGATCCGGTTGAACCAAACCTGGTTTTCATGGGAACAGAGCATGGTTTGTGGGTAAGTATTGATAAAGGCGAAAGCTGGACAAGATGGAGTCACGGTTTTCCTGCCGTTTCAACAATGGATCTTGCAATTCAGGAGAGAGAAGCTGACCTTGTCATTGCAACCTTTGGCCGTTCAATATACATCCTCGACGATATTCGTCCTTTACGAAAAACAGCAGCTACTTCCGGGGAAATCCTGGATCAAAAATTGGCAATTTTCGAACCAAATAATGCCATAATCGTGAATGGAGAACTATCAAATATGGGATCACATTTCCCTGCTGATGCTATTTTCTCGGGCGAGAACAAGCCAACCGGAGCGCAAATAAAAGTGCTGGTTGCAAAAGAAGAGAAGGAAGAAAAAGAATCGGATAGTGAGAGCAGAGGTCGTCGCGGCGGAGCAAAAGCCGATTCGCTAAAAGTTTACGTTTACGATGCAGAAAACACCCTGGTTAAAACAGTTGATATGATTCCGGAAAACGGACTGAACATTGTTCGCTGGAGATTGGATAGCGGAGATCTGAAGATGCCACGCAGAGGTGGACAGGAAGGAGAATTGAGCAGGTACATGCGTAGAAGCAGAAGCTCTAAAACAGTCCTTCCGGGAACTTACAAACTTGTGGCAGAATACAAGGACTTAAAAGATTCAACCGAATTAAAAGTTGTTATGGATCCAAGAGTTCCGAAATCGGATGAAGTAATGCTGGCCCAAAATGCCATGGTGGATGAATTGACCAAAAACCTTGAAGTGCTTTACAACGGAACTGAACGCCTTATTGAAAGCAAAAGCGTCACTGATAAAATCTCTACGCAGCTAAAAGGATTGGAGGGTGATGAAATTAAAGCACTGCAAAAAGAGGTAAAAGCGGTTCAGGATTCCATTGCTGCAATACAGGATATGATTTTTGGCAAACAGGACCTGAATGCACAGGGAATCACTTCACGTGATTACGATAAGTATGTAAATGGCAAAGTTTTTATGGCCATCCGACAGATCACTTCACGTCCCGGAATGCCAACAGCAACCGAGGAAAGATTGACCGAATTTGCTAAGCTCAAAATCAGGGAAGGAGTAGATGCCATCAATGCTTTCTATGAAAATACATGGCCCGGATTTAGAACTAAAGTGGAAGAAACACAAATATCCCTGTTTAAGGAATACAAACCACTGGAACTCGATTAAGCTGATACAACAGCAGAAAATATAGTAAAGCCTCCGTATATTTACGGGGGCTTTCTTCAACTTTAAACCGAAACATGGTGTTAAGCACGTAAAACATTTTAATACATGGACCGGATACTTTTTATTCTTTTGTTTTTTGCAGGACTGGCCTGTTCCAATTCAGAAAATTGTTTACTAATGATTGAGCAACCGAAGCCAGATTTTACTACTGAAAATGTTGATTCAACCTTGTCTTATCTCGCCTTGGGAGATTCATACACTATCGGTGAAAGTGTTACCGAGAATGAACGTTTTCCGGTTCAATTGACAGAGCAATTAAAAGGCAAGGGATTTCGTATAAAACCTGCAAAGATTGTGGCACGCACTGGCTGGACAACCGATAAACTTGCAGAAGCCATCCAAAATGAATCTTTAGAAAAATCATATAACCTGGTAACCTTGTTGATTGGAGTAAATAATCAATACCGCGGCAGAAGTGCAGATGAATACCGAGGCGAATTCAGAGACCTTCTGAAAACCGCTGTTGAATTGGCAAACCAGCAGCCACAACATGTTATTGTCATCTCTATCCCCGACTACGGAGTTACACCATTCGGGAAAATGAGAGATTCTGATAAGATTGCAAAAGAAATCGATCAATTCAATGCGATCAACATGGAGGAGTCAAAGCAGGCCAATGTTCGCTATGTCGGAATAACAGCCATATCGCGCGAAGCATTAAACGATGAAACTCTTGTGGCAAGTGATGGTCTGCACCCATCAGGAGAAATGTACCGGCGCTGGGTTGAAAAAATACTAACTGGAGCCATCGAAATACTGGAAAACCAAAAATAGATGACCACGAACCAAAGCAAAACCATAGCTGAAAAACTCGACAAGGAGGATCCTTTATATCACTTCAGAAAACGGTTTTATATTGATTCTGAGAGCACAATTTATTTGGATGGAAACTCGCTGGGCCGCCTTCCGCTAAAAAGCAAAGCCTTAATTTCTGATGTAGTGGAAAATCAATGGGGCCGCGAACTGATAGAAAGCTGGAACCGCCACTGGTACCAAAAGGCGATTCATTTGGGCGACAAGATCGCTCCTATAATCGGCGCTACAAAGGGTGAAGTTATCGTTTCCGACAGCACTTCGCTAAACATCTACAAACTGGCACATGCCGCCCTGAAATATCAAAAAGAGAAAACAACTATTGTAAGTGATGTCCTTAATTTCCCAACCGACCTGTATATTTTGCAGGGACTGATCAGGGAATTTGGGCCAAAATACACACTCGGGCTTGCCGGATCAAACGACAACATAAGCATTGTAACAGACGAGATAAAATCGAAAATTACTGAAAACACTGCATTGGTAGTATTGTCGCTGGTAGCATTCAAAAGCGCTTTTATGTATCAGCTCGATGAAATTACAGAGTACGCTCATAAAATGGGTGCGCTTGTGCTACTGGATCTTAGTCATGCTGCAGGTGCCGTTGAAATCAAACTCAACCAAAACAATGTTGATTTGGCAGTGGGCTGCACCTACAAATACCTGAATGGCGGTCCGGGCTCGCCTGCTTTTTTATTTGTTCGTCACGATCTGCAGGAGAAACTCCATTCACCCATACAGGGATGGTTTGGCGATGCCCAACCTTTTGAATTCGATCTGAATTACCGTCCGGCTCCCGGCATTCGAAGGTTCCTTTCGGGCACCCCGCCGGTACTCAACCTGATGGCCATAGAACCGGGTCTTGATATAATCAACGAGGCAGGAATAAAAAACATACACAAAAAAAGCATTCAACTTTCAGATTTCTTCCTGTCACTTGTAGAATCGCAGCTCAGCCAAATTGGTTTTGAATTAGGATCTCCGACAGATCCCGGCAACAGAGGATCGCACATCGCACTAAAGCATCCCGAGGCTTACCGGATCTGCCAGGCGCTGATACATCCAAGATCTTCAGCAATAAAGGTGATTCCTGATTTTCGCGAACCGGACAACCTTCGTTTCGGATTTACACCCCTGTATACCACTTTCACCGAAGTGTGGCAAACCGTGCAACGCATGCAGGAAATTGTTGAAAACAGTGAATTCGAGGAATATTCTGCCAAAAGGTCGGATGTTACTTAGGCGTTTTTTGGGCGGAACGAAAGAATCCAAAAAACTCAATCTTCCCAGCCTTATCCTTTTTTAGCAATTTCAGGTTGCCCTTTTCAAATGCAAACTGAAATTCAAGATTGTTTCTAAAGTTCTCAGGATCGATAAGTGTAATATAGTTCCGTTGAACGCTCCAACTTCCTTTACCAAGATTTTTGAAAAGCGACAGTGGAAGACTAGCCTCTAAAAAGAACTGTTCTTCCTCGTCGAAAGCTATCAACAAAGATTCCTTGTTGATCTTCAAATCCTCTTCTTTCAGATTGATCAGGCTTTCCTCCAAATCAATATAATATTCATACAGGCGCCACTCACCGGGTATTTTTTTCGTAATACTCCCAAAAACTTCAGGTGATTTCAGCCAGGTTATTAGTTTTGAAAAAAGAGAATCAGCTGCCATAATTCACGTGTATTTCTGTTTGACCTACTTATGCCTTAAAAGTTTAATGTCTGCCTCATTTCATTTGTACTGAAATTGTCCTCCACAGGTTTTCCTCAACAATTTTGTCGAAGTACCGTATCATTTCATCGATGTTTTAAAATGGTTAAACGAAATAACTCGTGTATTTCACTGCATTTGAATACTTTAAACTTGGGATAATCGTTTTAATCAGTACGCATCTAAAACCATAAAGCCATGGAAGCAGATAATTTTTTAATAGAATACCAGTCAACCCTCGAAAGTAAACTGGCCGAAAACCACCGCCAGCAGTTGCATAAAATCAAAGAAAAAGGCGAAGAAGACGGTAAACGTAACCTGCCCGCCGTTGATGATGATTTTACCACGCCGGTAGAACACGAGATCCGGAGCAAGTACCAGGCCGAAGTGGAAGCTTTGTACCAGACCGGTCAACAAGCTTTAAATGATTTAAGCAAAAAAAAGCTGAAATCGGTTGAACAGGAACTCGGAGAACTTGACTCCGATAAAATTGAAGTCCTGATTAATGAAGCTGAATCAGCAAAAAATAAACAATTGAATGAATTAAACACGAATCATCTGGATACAGTGAAGGACATTGAAAATTCACCGCATTATCAGGATGGGAAAAAACGTTTCGAAAAAATAAAAGCCCGCTGGGAACAGATTACTGAGAAGCACAATCGACAGGAACTGAACATTCAGCTCCGACCATACTGGGCATATATTTTACTGTTGTTTGGTATTGGCATTGCCGAATTTCCCTTGAATAACCAGGTATTTATTTCCTTCCGCGAAACTCCGTTGCTCACCTTGATCATGGCCGGCGTTTTGGTGATCACACTCCCCTTTCTGGCACACGCTGCGGGTAAAGTTTTAAAACAAGCCAAAGAACGCAGCATTTATCCCTTTGTGTTTATCGCCTTGTTCTTAACTGTGGGAACCATCAGTTACTTCACGGCACTTCTGCGAACGAATTATCTTTCTGAACTCGGAGTACAGGAAAGTCAGCTTTTTCTTGATCAGTGGACCTTTTTTACCATCGGAGTTATCCTGTTCATGGTTGGAACCATGGCGTCATTTTTTGCTCACGACAGCAGCCACGAATTTGCCACCGTTTATAAAAAATACCACCGGGAAGAAGAGCAGTTTCTGAAGTTTCAAAAAGAAGTAAGCGATAAACGGTCAACAGAAAAAGAGCATTATGATGCGGAGCGAAAACGAATTCAGAAAGAATTTTCGGATAAAGTTGAAAGTCTGAAAAACAAGCTGCAAGCTTTAAAAACCCAAAAAACAGAGATCGAGGGGAACTATAATAAGATACTTGCATTTTGCCAGGGAATGGAGCGCAAGATCAACTCGCATTACAAAGAGGTGATCTTTAACTACCGCGATACCAACCTGACCTTCCGAAACAACCATAAACAGCCTAAATCGTGGGGCGAAATCGTTCCTGATCTTCAGGGACATTTTTCAAAATTCAGCGAAAGATCGCCAATTGAAATTGGGAAAGAGGACGTCTAATCCACTTCCCGAAGATACCCTTTGATTTGTGTAGAACGAACTTCTAATTTATACCGGCAAAATGAAGATTAAATATTCCATAATTGCACTTCTTCTTGTTTTGATTTTTTCATCCTGTAAAAAACAGGAAGTACAGTACACACAGGTCTGTGTTCTGATCGACGTAACCGACGAAAAATTCAGAGACGACAATTTCGTTACCGAAAACCTGCCTAAATTTCTGAAATTGATGAAGCTCGACCAGGAAAGTGACGGCTTCTCGGGAGGCGAGATCAAACTTTCCTTGATTAACGAAGTTTCTGATTCGAAATCGAAAACCATAAAAATCGCCACGGCTGAAACCGGAATGCTGGGCGAAAATCCCCTTAACCGGCGCGATGAAGTGCAGCGTTTCAGCACCGAACTAAAGGAATCGTTTACAACAATTCTGGAAAATGCCGACTGGGGAACCGACGCATCGAAGATCTACCAAAAGGTAAGTCGCGAACTGCTAAAAATGAAAAGAAATGAGGCTGACCGAAAGTACCTGATCATTTATTCTGATATGCTAGAGAATAGCAAGTTGTTTAGTTTTTACGGATTGAACTGGAAGCAACAAATAGAAAAGCTGGCTGAAGATCCGGAGCTTACCCTGGACCAACTGGCAAAAAATGGTCCGGCTTTACCCGACTTAAGCGAGTTTGAGATTTTTGTTGTGGTTACCCGAAATCCGGAAAACGACGAAAAGATCAACCTTTCGGAACAACTGTGGACCAGCATTTTAGAGCAGCAGGGAGCCACGGTGAATTTTAATTCCACCCTGGAATTATAGGACCATCAATATAGCTCGTGTACTATCCGGCAATATATTTTCAACCGGATTAAGATTGAAGGATTGATGAGATTGATGGGATTGAATTAATCTACTTCAATCTGTTTTCAATCTATAATCAATCTTTTCTGGCTTGTCCGTGTGGGGTTTCACATGTCCGATAAAACCAGTATATACAAAAAGAAAAGGGTAGCCCTCTGACCACCCCCTCAACTGTAATTAATGATAAAAAATAAGGGTACTACAATATTACAAAACCATTAAAAAAATTAGCGATTTTCAAAGTGCTAGTTATTAACAACTTAAAGTGAATAAGGAAAATTCAGGGCGTTCTCCGGGTCTGGTACGATAGTTATGAACACCTGTTTTCCTTTATTTTCGTTTGTTCTTGCCGCTAAAAACAATGTTGATATCTTTGCATTATCTATTTGTAAATCAAAATCTTTTATATACTTTTGCGCCGAATTAATTTTAAGCTGTTGTTATTTAACGCGATGCTACGGCTTAAACATTGTATAACACAAAGTTCTTTTAAAATGTATTTAACAAGCGAAAAAAAACAGGAGCTTTTTGCCCAACATGGCAAAGATGCTAAGAACACAGGTAGTGCAGAAGGTCAGATTGCATTGTTCACATTCAGAATCAATCACCTGACAGAACACCTGAAGAAAAACAAAAAAGACCACAGCACCCGTCGTGCATTGATTAAACTGGTAGGAAAGCGCAGAAGCTTGCTCGACTACCTCATCAAGAAGGATATCGAACGTTACCGTGCGATCATCAAAGAATTGAACTTACGTAAGTAAATTATATTGAAAGGCAATGCATAGGTATTGCCTTTCTTTTTTTGTAAATTGCAAAACCTCACCACCCGTTGTAATTTAAACTTTAAAGATTTATTTGAAATTATGGTAAACGCAACAGTTAAGACAATCGAACTTGCAGATGGCAGGTCGATTACCATTGAAACCGGCAAATTGGCAAAACAAGCCGATGGCTCGGTAGTGGTACGTATGGGTGACACCATGTTGCTGGCTACGGTTGTTTCAGCCAAAGAAGCCAAAGAAGATGTAGATTTTATGCCGGTATCGGTTGATTACCGCGAAAAATTTTCTGCCGCGGGCCGTTTCCCCGGTGGATTCATGAAAAGAGAAGCCCGTCCGAGCGACGATGAAATTCTGGTAGCACGTTTAGTTGACCGTGCACTACGCCCGCTTTTCCCCGATGATTATCACGCTGAAACTGCAGTGATGATCTCACTAATCTCTTCAGGAATCGACGAAATGCCTGACCAACTGGCAGGACTTGCTGCATCAGCTGCAATTGCAGTTTCTGATGTACCTTTTACAACCCCTATCTCAGAAGTTCGTGTGGTTCGCGTAAACGGCGAATTCATTATCAACCCTACTTACACGCAGTTGGCTGAAGCCGACCTCGACATTATGGTTGGTGCTTCGCACGACAACATTATGATGGTGGAAGGTGAAATGAAAGAGGTAACAGAAGATGTTATGCTCGAAGCCATTAAAGTGGCACACGAAGAAATTAAAAAACATTGTAAAGTACAGGAAGAACTTGCTGCGGAACTCGGAGTTGTTAAACGCGAATACTCGCACGAAAACAATGACGAAGAACTACGCGAACGTGTAAAAACTGAGCTATACGAACAGTGTTTTGCAATTGCAACACAGCAGATCACTAACAAAAGTGAACGTTACGGAGCTTTCGAAACCCTTCGCGATGAGTGGATCGAAAAGTTTAAAGCAGAAAATGCTGAAGACGAAGAGCTTGACAAAAAAGTTAATCTGATTAAAAGATACTACCACGATGTAGAAAAAGAAGCCATGCGCCGGATGATTCTGGACGAAGGCATACGTTTGGATGGTAGAAAGACTCACGAAATCCGCCCAATTTGGGGTGAAGTAGATTACCTTCCGGGAGCACACGGTTCATCAATTTTCACCCGTGGTGAAACCCAGGCACTTACATCAGTGACCATGGGAACCAAAATGGATGAAAAAATCATCGATGGTGTTACCGTCCAGGGAAAAGAGCGTTTCCTCTTACACTACAACTTCCCTCCTTTCAGTGTTGGCGAGCCTAAAACACCTCGCGGAGTGGGTCGTCGTGAAATTGGTCACGGTAACCTTGCTCTTCGTGCATTAAAAAATATGATTCCTGATGAATTCCCATATGTAGTACGTATTGTTACCGACATACTTGAGTCAAATGGTTCTTCATCGATGGCAACAGTATGTTCAGGTACAATGGCCATGATGGATTCCGGTATCAAAATTAAAAAACCGGTATCGGGTATCGCCATGGGATTGATCACCGACAAAGGTTCGGATAAATTTGCTGTACTGTCTGACATTCTGGGTGACGAAGACCACCTGGGTGACATGGACTTTAAAGTAACCGGAACTGCTGACGGTATCACTGCTACTCAAATGGACATCAAAGTTGACGGTCTTTCTTACGAAGTACTGTCGCAAGCCTTGCAACAAGCCAAAGAAGGCCGTATGCACATTCTGGGTAAAATGATGGAAACGATTTCGGAACCACGTGAGGATTACAAACCAAACGTGCCACGTATCGAAACCATTCAGATTCCGAAAGATATGATTGGTGCGGTGATCGGACCTGGTGGAAAAGTTATTCAGGCTATCCAGGAAGAAACTCAAACCGTAATCGTAATCGAAGAAAAAGACGATCTTGGTTATGTACAGATTTCAGGTGCCGGATTAGAGCCGATTGAAGCTGCAAAAGCTAAAATCAAAGCCATTACCGCACTTCCTGAAGTTGGCGAAGTTTACAAAGGAAAAGTTAAATCGGTAGTATCGTTTGGTGCTTTCATCGAAATTATGCCGGGTAAAGAAGGCTTGCTGCACGTGTCTGAAATGGATTGGGCCCGTGTAGAATCAGCCGAAGGATTTACCAAAGAAGGCGAAGAAATGGAAGTGAAGCTGATCGGTGTTGACGAAAAAACCGGTAAACTGAAACTTTCACGCAAAGTATTGCTGCCAAAACCTGAAGGTTATGTAGAACGTCCGCCAAGAGAAAACCGTGGCGACCGTGGAGGTGATCGTCGTGGTGGAGATCGCAGAGATTTCCGTGGTGGCGACCGTCGCGATAACCGTGGGGGCGACCGCAGAGACAGCCGTGGGGGCGAAAGCAGGGACTTCCGTCCGCGTCGCGACAACGATTAATTGAATTGATTTTCAAAAACATATAAAACGCTCTGCCAGTTGGTGGGGCGTTTTTTATGGAAGAATTGGAAGATTGTTAAATTGAAAAATTGTAGTTTAACAAACAAAACTGTTCACTGAGACTGCCAACTGTATAATGCCAATTGCCTACTTGAACATTGAAGGACTGATGGATTGAAGGGCTAAAGGAAATGCTTTATTGCTTAAATGCGGGAATGCTTCAATGTTAAACTGCTAAATTGAAAAATTGTTGAATTGAAAAATTGTAGTTCAATAATCATATCTGCTCACTGAGACTGAGACTGAAAACTGTGACTGCCGACTGCGACTGAAAACTGAGACTACTCTGAACTTTAAACCCTAAACTTTAAACTCATTTCTCTCCTTTCATTAACTTCGCATCAAAATTGCAATCATGGGAAACTGGTCGGAAGAAATTACTGCAAAAATTGACAGCAAACTGGAAAGCGCACGCGATAAAGACATCATCTTTTTCAGAATAAAAGAATTTAAGCGAAACATAGAGCGCGTTGATGAATTTTCAACTTCCTGTCCCTCCTGTAAAAAAGAAATGATCGACATTGCCGAGGTGGTTGAAAGCATTGATGTGGCAGTGGATGTTCCCGGTAGAAAGCGCCGCGAATACGATCGTCTGATTAGCCGCCTTTCGAGCCATATGCGAAAAGAGCATGGTTTTTATGCCCCATATTATTACAGTTATATTTACGCCTTATACGGAGCCATTGCAGGTACAGCACTCGGTTTACTTTTCATGAAACTTCAACCGCTGCACAAGCTCGAAATGTTTGCTATCGGAATTTCTATCGGATTAGTCGTCGCCTACTTCGCAGGAAATTTTAAAGACAAAAAAGTAAGAAACGACAATAAACTGATGTAGAGTTTTCAACATTTCGGGGATGAATCGCTAAAAGCCGTTATTTTTGAAATTCAAACTGTCAGAAGCTAAATTTAAAATTTGATAGATTATTTATACATGTATATTCTTTGACTCTCCCTCTTCTCCCTCTCTGCATGAAGAGAGGGACGATTGTGTCGAAGACACGATCAGGGTGAGTATTCAAAGCAAAGTGACATGTATTTTCATATATATCAAACGTTATTATTCTATATCAGACAGCTAGTTAACGTATTTGCATTTAATAACTTAATTCTTTAAGAAAACGCAAAGAACACATGCAATTTTTGGTAATCGAAGGAAATATTGGAGCCGGGAAAACGACCTTGTCGGGAATGGTGGCTGAGGAATTCAATGCCAAGTTGGTGTTGGAACAATTTGCCGACAATCCTTTTCTTCCGAAGTTTTACGAAAACCAGGAACGCTACTCTTTCCCACTTGAATTATCTTTTCTGGCCGACCGGTACAGACAGATCAAAAAAGAGATTCTGAACCTCGACCTTTTTCATTCTTTTTTGATATCGGATTACTACTTCTCGAAAACTGCCATTTTTGCTCAGAACACTCTGCAGGGCAATGAGTACCATTTGTTTCGGCAAATTTTCGATATGGTTTCGGAGTCGATGCCCAAACCCGACCTCTATGTTTACCTCCATGCCGATGTGAACCGCCTGATGAAAAACATCGCAAGCAGAGGTCGCGATTACGAAAAGCACATTACATCAGAATACCTTTCGAAAATAGAAAAAGGTTATTTCAGTTTTTTGAAACAGAAACACCCGTTCCCGGTGCTGATCATCGATATCAACAACATCGATTTTGTGCAAAATCATGATGAATATCAGCTTCTTAAAACGGCCATTTTCGACCAAAAATATGAATTGGGGATAAACCGTCTAATATTGTGATAAAAACCTGCTTAGCAGCTTTCATATCTTAAAAAGCTTTATATTTTTGTGGACTGATTTCGTAGAATTTTAAACTCTTATTAATTTTTAGTCTGTTATGAAAAGGATCAACTTTAAACCTTTTGCACTGATCGTTGCTGTGGCTGTGGTGTTGTCGAGCTGTTCAGGGCTTAATAAAATGAAGAAGAATGCCGATCAAATTAATTTCAAGGTTACTCCGGAAGTACTTGAAGCGCATGCAAGCGAAGTTGATGTGGCAATTACCGGAAGATTTCCCTCAAAATATTTCCATAAAAAAGTTACTCTGACAGCTACCCCGGTATTGAAATACGCTGAAGGAGAAACTGAATTTCAACCTGTAACTGTTCAGGGCGAAAGTGTTCAGGCAAACAACAAAGTTATTGCCAACAGCGGTGGTAACGTTACTTACAAAGATGCAGTTGCTTACAACAAAGCAATGGCTAAATCGGAATTGTATGTAAACATTACTGCTTCACAAGGCAAAAAATCAGTTGATTTCTCGCCAATCAAAATTGCCGACGGTGTACTTGCAACCAGCGAAAGAGTAGCAGTGGTACCAAAAGCCATTTTGGGTGTTACCCGCGAAGCCAACAATTCGGGCAAATACGATCCGAATATCGATGCTTTCCAACGTGTTGTTCCTGATGAGCAAATGGCTGACATCAAATACCTGATCAACCGTTCGAACCTAAGAAGAGACGAAACCGAAAAAAGCGAAGTAAAAGCGCTTGAAGATTATACTAAAAAAGCAAACGAAGACGAAAGAATCGACCTGAAAGATGTTGAAGTTTCGGCTTATGCTTCACCTGACGGTACCATTGATTTCAACACTGAACTGGCTGCTGCACGTAAAAGCACTTCATCAGAGTTTTTAGCTAAAAAACTGAAAGAAGCCGGCGTTGATATCGAACTGAAAACAAAATACACTCCTGAAGACTGGGACGGGTTCAAAGAAAAAATGGAACAATCGAATATTCAGGATAAAGAACTTATTCTCCGCGTACTTTCAATGTACAACGATCCTGAAGTTCGTGAGCGTGAAATCCGTAACCTGAGTGAAACTTTCACCGAAGTTGCTGAAGAGATCCTTCCTCAGTTGCGTCGTGCAAAATTGGTTACCAGCGTTGATTTGATTGGTAAAACCGACGAAGAACTGAAAGCTGCTGCCAAAGCTAATCCCGCTTCATTAAATCCTGCAGAATTGCTTTACGCTGCTACTTTGTTTGCCGACAAAGCCGATCAGAAAGAAGTTTACGAATCATTCGTAAAAGCTTACCCTAACGACTGGCGTGGACCAAACAACGTAGGTTATGTGCTGGCCAGCCAAATGAAATATGCCGATGCAAAACCTTATTTCGAAAAAGCTGAAACGCTAAAAAACAACGAGCCGGTTATCAAAAATAACCTGGGTGCCATTGCATTAACTGAAGGTGATGTTGCAAAAGCAGAAACACTGTTTGGTGCAGCAGCCGGAAGCGGCGACGAGGTTAATTACAACCTGGGAATCGTTAGCGTGAAAAAAGCTGAATACGACAAAGCAGTTCGTTACTACGGAAAATACCAGGATCCGAACACCGGTCTTGCTAAAATTTTAGCCGGCGACAACAACGGTGCTTTAAAAGATCTGGAAGCTTGCGAAATACCAAATTGCTGGATGGCTGAATACCTGAAAGCTGTTGTTGGTGCCCGCACTGCTAAAGAAGCATTGCTTTTCGACAGCCTGAAGGCTGCCTGCGACATCAAACCAGAACTGAAAGAAGCAGCTAAAGTTGACATGGAATTTGCAAAATATTTCAACGATCCTAAATTCAAGGCAATCGTTGACTAATTAAGTTGTGATAAGCTTAAGGAAAGGCAGTCTTCGGGCTGCCTTTTTTATTTCCCGGAACACTGATAAATTGTGAAACTGCTAAATTGAAAAACTGTATAATTGGCTAATGATCCTGCTTTGAAACCTGAACTTTAAACTCTAGTTTATCAAACCCATACAGGGTTTTCGCTCTCATTCATCTGCACATACTACGATAAACCAACGCTTACTGCGTTGACCACAAAACAATCCGGTACGGATTTGATATTAGTAAAATCATTAGAGTCATTGTCCCGGCAACCCGGTATAGGCTGGAGCTGGTTGAAAGAATTCCCAAAGATCCAGTTCACTTCTAACTTAATCTCCCTGTGAATTAACGTCAAGAGCAATCCATTCCACAATATTATCACGCAGAATATCTAAAGGAACAGAACCGTTTTCCAACACTTTGGTATGAAACTCTGCAATGTCAAACCTATCACCCAGTTGTTCCTCTGCCAGCTTTCTCAGCGACTTAATCTCTTCCCCACCGTAATTATAGGCAACTAACTGACCCGGCCAAACTGCACTTCTATAGTACATCCCCAGGCCAACCTTCCGGTCCAAGCCAATCTCTGCACAATAATCAACTACTTGCTCCCTGGTCCAACCATGTAAATGAATTCCTGCATCAATTACCATGAACCTTCCAATTTCACTTCGTCGCTCAATCGTAGCGGCTTCACTGGAATATAGCCCCATTTCTTCAGCCAACTGTTCCGCATAAATTGCCCAACCTTCGGTATAACTTTCAAAGGAAATGATTTTCGAAATAGGGTGCATCTTTATCTGTGCCTGCTCAATTCCTATTTGCAAATGATGACCGGGATAAGCCTCATGAAAAATCAATCTTTCGCAATCGGTTTTGGTTGATTCAAGCTGATAACCGGTATTTATTCTAATGTATGCCTGCAGATTACCAGTTGCCGGATCCATTTCACCGGCACCATTTTCATAAGGTTTATATTCGTCTATCAGAATGTCTTTGGTCGGTAAATTGGCGAAATATGATGTGCACTCTTCTTTTGAATAAAGAAGAACAGAATCCACACAAGTCATCAGTTCATTCTTGCTATGAAAGAAATTTAAAGAATCATTACGCAAATGTTGGATAATTTCCGGGAACTGATCAGTTCCGTAAAGTTCACTTCCAAGAGCTTTTATTGCTGAAACATTTGAGGAAACCAGTTGCTGTCCGAGTTCGTAGATTTCAGCACCGGATACATTCGGACCGATATTTAATCTCAAATATGCATTGTAGCATTCCTCTCCATTTGGCAATTCCAACATTGAAATATCGGTTCTTGCTTCTTTGTAATACGTATCACTTAAAAAGTTGCGATATAAACTTAATGCCGGCAGCACCTTTTGTTCGACCAACTGTTTCCAATCCTGAATAAAAATCTTGTCTCCGGTTTTTAATACCGGCTTTACGAATGGGGAGTCATCCAAATCATAATCCAAAATTCTGTTAATCTGAACGATAACAGCTCTGACAACTTCCTTGGGCATCGTGTAACCTTCCGAAATCCCGGTTTTCAGGTTATTAAGTTCATTTTGTATGTAATCAGGGAAAGTAGCCCATCGTTTTAAAGCTGCATTTCGCTGTAAATGGGTTTCGAGTGGCTGCTGCTCAGCAAGCTTTAAGAACCTGTGATGAAGGCCATATCTATGGCTCACATTCCACAGGTATGTTTTGCAAATGCGAAGATCGGCAGTCCGCTCCAATTGCTCTTTTAGAATCGAATAGGTAATTGTATTGACTTTATCTTCTATTTGGGTTTTATCGACAGCAAGCAGCTCTGTATATAAACTGTCTTCAAAGAATTCATTCCTTTTAAAATCTTCTAAGCTATTCGGGTTAAACTGAAATATAAGTTCAGACGAAATACCTTGTATTAGAGCATATTCAGGATTGGTATTGATATAATGACCATAATATGAATCGGCTAAGTGAATGACTTTTTCATCCTCAGATTTAAATTCTGAACATGAATGCAGTAATAGAAACAAAATATATGCAATAAACTTTTTCAAGGGGCAGAATCATAGTTGCATAAATTTAATAATTATTATAATAACAAATTATACTTTACGATTATTGTTACTTAGATTTCTGAACGTTAAACCTTCGTTTATCAAACCCTTACAGGGTTTTATCGAATTCATTTGCACATACTACTATAAACCAACGCATACTGCGTTGAGACGCGAAGCAATACAGTGTGGATTTGATTTTAGTAAATCATAAGACTCATAATCCTGGCAAACCGGTATGGGTTGGAGAGAACTTAACGCGCTTAGTCGTTTCATCTTCACTCACCATATCACCTGCTTCGCTGCAAGGAAAAGCAGCACCTACTACCATAAGCTAACGCATACTGCGTTGAGATGCGAAGCAATCCGGTACGGATTTGATTTTGGTAAAATCATTTGAATCAAAGTACCGGCAACCCGGTATGGATTGGACAAGCCTGAGAATTGCAAAACTGTTCAACTGATAAATTGTCAAATTGCAAACTATCAAAAGAAAACTGCTGACAGAGACTGGATACTGCGACTTTGAATCCTGAACTCTGAACTCTTCCGCCTTTCTTCCTCTACATGACAAAAGCGTTTTTTTAGTACCGTGAAAACCCCTATTTTCAACGCTTAAAACTTGCACTATTATGGAACACATCAATAAGTATATTGAAGAAAACAAAGACCGTTTTCTGGAAGAACTTTTTGGACTGATTCGCATTCCGTCAATCAGTTCGATAAAAAGCCACAAGCCCGATATGTACAGGGCTGCCGAGTATTTAAAAGAACTGCTGCTGAAATCGGGAGCCGACAAAGCAGAAGTTTTTGAAACCGAAGGGAATCCGGTTACATATGCCGAAAAGATCATCGACCCGGCGCTGCCAACTGTATTGGTTTATTCGCACATGGATGTAATGCCGGTTGATCCGATTGAAAAGTGGAACTCCGATCCGTTTCAGCCGGAAATCCGCGATGGAAAAATTTTTGCCCGCGGTGCCGACGACGACAAAGGTCAGGGAATGATGCACGCCAAAGCTTTCGAATTGATGGTAAAAACCAATACGCTGCCCTGCAACGTAAAATTCATGATTGAAGGCGAAGAAGAAATCGGATCGCCTAACCTGGGACATTGGTGTGCCGCAAACAAGGACATGCTAAAGGCTGATGTCATCCTGGTTTCCGATACTTCGATGATCGCCCGCGATACACCGTCGATTACTACCGGATTGCGCGGTCTAGCCTACTGGCAGGTAGAAGTTACCGGCCCCAACAAAGACCTGCACTCAGGAATATTTGGAGGTTCGGTAGCCAACCCGATTAACGTGTTGTCGAAAATGATCACTCAAATGGTAGACGAACAAGGCAAAGTTACGATCCCCGGCTTTTACGACGATGTGCTGGAAGTTTCAGCCAAAGAACGCGAACTGCTTGGCCGCGCTCCGTTTAATGAAGAGGCCTATAAAAAAGCCATCGACGTGGAAGAGTTAGCCGGCGAAGAAGGATACACTCCTTCGGAACGCACCGGAATCCGCCCGTCGTTTGATGTTTGCGGCATCTGGGGAGGTTACACCGGCGAAGGTGCCAAAACCGTTTTGCCTTCAAAAGCGTTTGCAAAAATTTCATCGCGACTGGTCCCCAATCAAAACCACGAAAAAATCGCTGTACTCTTCAAAAACCATTTCGAGAGCATTGCACCAAAATCGGTAAAAGTAGAGGTAACTTCGCTGCATGGCGGTCAGGGATACGTTTGTCCTATTGATATTCCGGCCTACCAGGCTGCCGAAAAAGCCTATCAGGATACTTATGGCAAACGTCCGGTGCCGATACGTTCGGGTGGCAGTATCCCCATCATTTCGACTTTTGAGGAAGTGCTGGGTATAAAAACCGTACTAATGGGCTTTGGCCTCGAAGCGGATGCCATACACTCGCCCAACGAAAATTATCCGCTGGAGCAATTCTTTAACGGCATCAGAACCCTTCCGCTTTTCTACAAGTATTTTGCGGAGATGAGTAAGTAGTACTGAGTATATAGAATAATAGTAATGAGATAGAGAACCGTTCTTTTTAGAGAGAACGGTTCTTTCTTATTAAATCATCATAATCTGTTCACACCACACACGTTTTTATGCTTCATAACACTGCTGATATTTATCATATTAAAACAGGGGGGGGTATTATACCTTTATCGAACTATGATACCTGGACGCGCGCTTAATATATTCCAGATACATCATACTACAATTAATGTGAATTATAAACCCAAATTTTAAACCAATGAAAAATTTTCTATTTACTTTATTCGCAGCTTTTTTAATTAGCTTTTCTCATTTTTCTTTAGCTCAAATTGTTTCTCCAGATAATGAAGATGTTTGTTATGGAGAAGAATATAATTATACCATAGACTCAAACTATTATGAATATGGGAATATTGATCTAATTCTGAACGGTGGAGTTTTTATTGTACCGTGAAGTTACTATCTAAATTCGAACGACAGTACAATAATTAGGATGAATGCTGATAGTACCAATAATGAGATTAGTATTCGATGGAACGATATAATAAATGATGGGATACTTACTGTAAATTATGGGCAAGGAGAACAAGACTTTCAAGAATTTGACATTCATTATTTGCATCCAACGTGGTTGACTCTGGGAGAAACACACGAGAAAACAGTTCCAGTTGGCAATAATAAAGTATTTTATGTTAGACTTAATTCGAATCCCGGCGTAGTTTATGAATATTTAAAATCATCCAATATCAATGAAGACCAATATAGCTGGTCTATAAATGAAGCTGATATTATTGAACATGTATACAAGTATAAAATGACAGGTGATCAGCCTGGGTGGGTGAGCTTTAAAACAAAATATATGCAATCCGATCTTTGCAGTGAATTCATACCATGGGATACAGTGAATATTGCTCGTAAATTAAATCCACCAACTATTAGCGGAGATACACCTATTTGTAGTTCTGAAGTCTACTCAATCTCAACAAGTGACTCGCCCACTGAAGAATATGCATGGACAGTAACAAATGGATTAAAGATATACCAGGGAGGACAATATGTTACTTCTTATACCGGACCGGAAACATCTGTTACCGTACACAAACCTTCAGGATCAGGAAGTGGAAATGTTAAAGTAAAAGCAGTTGCGGATGGATATGCTGACAGCGATGAGAGTAATAAACCTGTTTGGTATGGTATTCCCAGCAACAACGAAATAGACTTTGGAGTGTATTTTGAAAGCAATCAATATGTAGCGCCAAGAAATGAATCCATTGCTATTGGAATTCTTAACAATTCAAATGAAACGGTGCAGGGTGTTAATACTTACAACTGGAACTTTGGAGGAACCGGATGGCCCGGACAAGCCTGGGCAGACTACATAACAGGATATAGCTCGGGAGGTGGCCATCCTGATAACTACACTGTTTATTTGTATCTGGACAATACAGCTCCTTCAAGTCAGGTAATTCAGGTAAATGCCGAGAACCAATGCGGAACAGACTATATTATGGCGCAGGGTGCAATGTTTTATACCGAAGATTACGGCATGTATATGTTAATGTCTCCCAATCCGGCAGATTCGTATGTTGAATTAACTTTTATTGAAGAAAAAGACGTGAAAGAAAAAAAGAATAAAATTAAAGTTAATAAAAATAAGAATCTTAAAAATGGAGATATTGATGAATATTTGGTACAAATTTTGGATAAAAACGGAAGAGTGCGAAAATCGATTGAATCCAAGGCATTAAATCTAAATATTGATACCCGCGACCTGGAACCAGACACTTATTTTTTACATGTAAACTGGAACAATGAGCTAGTAAAACAACAATTAATCATTCGTTAAAAATCATTGCCATGAAACACAAATTATTTACAATTCTAATTTTATGCCTTATATCCATTCAAACATTTGCTCAGCCCGACAGAGGCTCTTTTGAATTGGGCGGATCAGGAAATTATTCCAGTGTTAATAGCACAGACGAAAAGAAAATTAAAACTTTCTTACTAAATACGCATGTTAGTTATTTCATATTCAAGCATTTTTCTGCAGGTTTTAAAGTTAGTTATATTGGATACAAAGAATCTAATACCATCAATAACTTAACGGCAGGGCCAACTTTAGAAGCCTACCTGCTAAATCGTAATAATTTTGGTATTTCCGTTAAAACAGGTGTAAATTTCGTTCTCAAGAATAATATGTATCCTCAGTCGAAGGATTATGCCTCTTTTATCATCGGCCCTAAAGTTGCATGGAATATAACACAAAACCTGAGTACATTTCTTTGGCTCTCCTATCGAAATTCAGAAAATGCGGATGATTTTACCCAGATAGGATCCACATTTCCAAGTGATAATTTTGATGTGCGCTGGGGTTTTAGTTATTATTTGCACCGAAAAGGTACCGAAAATAATTAATAGGATAAAACTTGGCCATTGTTTATACTAAGAGAACCGTTCTTTTTAGAGAGAACGGTTCTTTTTTATTCGCGTATAAAGTGGTAGTTTCAGGCTAAAATAATTCGCCATGTTTCGTAAAGCATTTTTACTTTTTATCATCGCCATTAGCATTCTTTCCTGTTCAAAAAAGAAAGATCCCAACTTTGTATTCATTCTGGTTGACGACCTGGGATGGGCCGATGTAAAATGCAATTATCCTGAAAGTTTTTACGACACACCCAACATCGATAAACTGGCTAAAAGCGGCGTGCGCTTTGCACAGGCTTATGCGGCCAACCCGGTATGCAGCCCCACACGTGCCGCTATAATGACCGGCAAACACCCGAACCGGGTAAATATTACTGACTGGATCCCTGGTAACGATCCGAAAAAACGTCCGCTGCTGGGTCCGCAGGATGCCGACGAGCTGGCACTGAATGAAATTACAATTGCCGAAAAACTAAAAGAGAAAGGCTATAAAACCGGTTTTATAGGAAAATGGCATTTGGGCAGCGAAGGTTTTTATCCCGAGGATCAGGGTTTTGATATCAATATCGGCGGTTATCACATGGGGCATCCTCCGGGGGGTTATTATTCGCCCTACAAAAATCCGAAACTTCCGGATGGTCCCGAAGGTGAGTACCTCACCGACCGCCTGACGAATGAAGGGATCAAGTTCATCACCGAAAATAAAGAAAATTCCTTCTTTTTATACCTGGCTTTTTATACTGTTCATACACCTATCCAGGCAGCCAAATCGAGCATAGAAAAATACGAAGCCAAGCGCGAAGCTATGAATATTGAAGACGTTCCGTTCCGCGAGGAAGGCGAAGGCTGGACCAAAATGATGCAGGAAGATGCGCCCTATGCTTCGATGGTAAATGCCATGGATGCGAACGTCGGCAGAATCCTGGCAGCACTGAAAGAACAAGGTCTCGACGAAAATACATGGGTGATTTTCACAAGCGATAACGGTGGATTATCGACATTGTACCGCCCCAATGCTCCAACAAGCAACGGGCCGTTGCGCGCCGGCAAAGGCTGGTGTTACGAAGGCGGGATTCGGGTGCCGTTGATCATTGCCGGCCCCGAGGTGGCTGAACCGGGAAGAAGCACTGAAACACCCGCCATTAGTATGGATTATTTTACTACCATTTTGAATCTGGCTGAAATAGAACATGAGGATAACGACGGGGAGAATCTCTTACCAATTCTCACCAACGAGGGAAGTCTAAATCGTGACGAATTATTCTGGCATTACCCGCATTACCACGGCAGTGCCTGGACTCCGGGATCGGCCATCAGAAAAGGTGACTGGAAACTGGTACTTTTTTACGAAGATGATCATGTGGAATTATACAACCTCGCCAATGATCCGGGAGAATCGACTAATATAGCCGAACAAAATCCGGAGAAAGTTAGGGAATTGCAAAAATTGCTGGAAGCACGTTTATCCGAAACGAATGCACAGTTTCCTGTGCCCAATCACGACTATGCACCGCGCGACTAAAGTTTAATCAGTTCAAGGTACATCAGCTCGGCACCATTCCAGTTTTCGCGATCGGGGACCAGGGAAATCATGTGATCTCCGGTTTCACTAATCTCGATTTCACCGAGCTTCACTACGTCAAATTTGCCGTCGGTTGAACGAATTTCTGAAGCTATTTTGTTGTCACCAATCTCCATGTTCAAACCTGAACTACTTTCAGCATTCACCAATGTTTCTACCCTGTATTTCCCGGGCTCGCTTACATCAAAAATCCACTTTAGCTTCGAGCGGCCGTCAACCCAGTTTGAAATAACTGATTTTGTTCCTTGTCCTTCTATCTTAGCATGACTGCCATACCCCGGATTATAAACATCGGCAAAATCGGCCGGTAACAATATGCTGCCATTAAACAGAGTCGGCTTGTTACTTTCAACAATATATTGTCCTTTTACCTTCACTACCACTACGGTATTCACCTCATCGAAGATCACTGAAGGTGCATGAATATCCAGGTTATTCCCATCAAATTTCCAGGCAAAATGCTGGTTTGAATTCGAAAGCAGATAAATATCCTTCACGTTTGCCTTGAAACCCGGCACGGTGAGCAAACCGTTTTTGGGCCAGTCGAACACATGCAGGTAAAAATTTGTTCCACCTCTTACTTTTTTAACCGTGCAACGCCCCCACGGCAGCTTAAAAAACGGACTCGCGGAAGTACCGTAAACCGATTCGCCATTTTTTTGCATCCAGGTCCCGATTGCTTTAAGTCGTTCTACGCTCGGCTCCGGAAACTCACCCTCAGCGGTAGGGCCAACATTCAACAAGAAATTACCGCCTTTACTCGCAATATCAACCAGCATGCGAATCAAATCTTCCGACGATTTCCAGTTATCGTCGTACCACTTGTAGCCCCAGCTTGTGTTCATGGTCATACACACTTCCCAGTTATAATCGAGCCCTGTTGGCGGTACATACTGTTCAGGCGTCGAAAAATCGCCCGGCCAGGGTCTGTATAATCGGTTATTGGTAATCAGTTTTGGATAATCATCGGTTATTGCTTTTAGTTTTTCAGCCGCTTCTTCGGTCATGCCAAACGGGGTATCCCACCAAAGTATATCGAGGCCACCATAATTTTCCAAAATTTCTTTTACCTGCGGAATGGCTTTCCCTTCAATATAATCCATAAATGGTTCGCGTACAAGATCCGGATCCCAGTGAGGCTTACCTTCGTCGTAACCACGGTAAGTTCCGCCCGGCTCGTGCCAGTCCTGTGCCTGCGAGTAATAAAACCCAAGCCGCATATCGTACTTTTTACAGGCATCGGCCAATTCTTTTAGCGGATCACGTGTGAAAGGTGTGGCATCAACGATATTATACTTGCTGGCCAAAGAATGATACATGGCAAATCCATCGTGATGCTTTGAGGTGATTACGATGTATTTCATCCCCGCAAATTTGGCCAGTTTCACCCATTCATCGGCATTGAATTTAACCGGATTAAAAGTTTCAGCCAGCTTTTCGTATTCTTTTACCGGAATTTTTGCATTGCACATTATCCATTCACTAATTCCCGGAATACGTTCACCTTTCCATTCTCCGGCTGGCTCAGCATACAGGCCCCAGTGAATAAACATCCCGAAACGGGCGTCGGTCCACCACTCCATTTTTTGTTCCTCAGGAGTAAGATTTTTTTTCTTCTGGTGTTCGCTGTTTGGATTAGAGCAGGACATGAGGATTAAGAAAGTGCCAATGATAACTACTAATTTCTTCATTGCGGGATGTTTAAACGTAATACCTTACTTGTATTGATTTTCAGATTAAAGTTACAAAAATCAACATGCAACATAAAGAAATATTGAGACACCTTTGTCTAAAGACAAGTGTTTAAGTTTGGGAATTCAGAAATAACCGGTTGACTTTTTAACACCGCCCCCGTGAACACGGACTGTTGGTGACAAAGAATCCGAAAAAAGCTCCCACTGCCACACTTTGAATAATCTCGCGGCCCGGCATGGCATCCATGTGCATTCCTTCGGTAAAAAAATAAAACAGAAAACCGGCTACAGCACCAATCAGAATATACACCAGCGTTTTTTTTGTATGTGGCTTCCTGACCAGGCGTTGAAACCGGTTTCCTTCTTCCTTAATCTCCAGCTTTTTGAACTCTATCATAATATATCGATATATTTAGATACAAATATATAAATAAATTTAGAGTCCGGTTTCAAAATACGTTTACGAAACCTTTTTGCTGACCAAAGTACCGTCTTCCATGATTAAATCGTAGAAATAACCGGCACCAAAATCCTTATTCAAAGTAAGTTTCCCTTTAAAAACAACTTCGTCGCCAACCTTTACAACAGCTTCCGTGGTTATAGTCAAATCGAAATTTCCACTGGTTCCGGTTCCATCCTGAATATGCACCCAGTTTTTACCCATCACCTGATCGTTCACTTTTACTACAACTCCGCGTATTTCAAATTCTTTGCTGCTGTAATCGGCCTTGTTGGCATACACATCGGCAATACTTAATTCACCCTCCGGCTTGTCAATTTCAACTTCTGCATCGCTTGCACTTACTTTACCTTTATGCGCCGATGGCATTCCACCAGTCATTGCGGGTTGCTGATTCAAAGGTGTTGTGCTCACCTGGTTCACAAAATAAATCACATCGAAAGTCCGATCGATTTCTTTACTGTGAAAATCGGTCATTTGCAAAGCTTCATCGTAATACAATACATCGCCTTTATTCACGTCTTTTTTACCGATAGCCACCCAGCGCTCCATCATGTTCTCTTTCACCTTAAGGTAAGTGTAGGTGTTTCCCTGAATCACTTCGCTTATTTCAAAAACATGTTGATTTGTTGGTTGAATCACGCTTTGCTGCATTTGCTGCGGATTTTTATTGCGGACACATGATGAAAATACGATCACTAAAATCACCAAAAAGAATAATCTTGTTTTATACATTTTGCACTATTTAATAAATTAAACTCCTCTATTCTAAAAATTCTTTCTCAGGCTTAAATATAACCGATTAAAAATATCTTTTTCCTGAATAGTGGCTTCAAAGTTAACAGAGAAGTAAAAATTTTTGTTGAATCGATAAGAAAAATCGATCTCTCCGATGTGTTGTTTCAAACTTGAAAGAGAATTGACATAGTTGAAATCAACCCACCTGTAATAAAGCATGGAATACAACTTCCCGTCAATCAGATCTTTCGACAACCGTGCACCGTACACCTGGCCATCGAGGTAGCTGGTTTGCATCAGGTTTCCGCTTAAACTTAAAGACGCATTTATTCCTGGCAACCGGGACCAGGTAACAAAACCATTTACTGTTTTGGTAGGTCTCGGATCGTTTTCACTGAAACGCGTGCCAGCGCTGGCACTTACGATCAGGTAATTTATGGGGCGGAAATTCATGCGAACCCGTACTCCCTGCCGGCTTGCCTGCTGAAGAATTTCGTCGGTTATGTTTCTGAACGTTTCGTAGTAGATCACATTCTTCCGGTTATCGTAAGAAGCAAACAGCGACAACTGCCTTGAAAAACGGTAATTCGCCGACAAATATAAACTGGTAAGACTCAGCGTATTTTTGGGTTGATTGTTTTCGAGTTTATACAAATCGATTTCGAAGGAAGTAAAAAGATTCAGATTTTTAACGGCTGAGTTGGTGTGCTGAAAATAAGCAAAGCGGCGATCAACATTTCCCGCATTTCGCTGTTCGAAAAAAGCCAGCGACGACTGCACAAAACCATGCTCAACCTTCCGGCTGTGGCCGAAATAGGCACCATATTCAAACAGATCGAAATTATAGCCATAATCGTAATAATCGGGGCGCGATCCGGCAATAATACCCGCGTAGAAATTCTTGAAATCGTATTCAAACTGAATACCATCCACTGCACCAACATTGGCTACGTGTGGATTTATTTTACGCCCCAGCCACAGCGAAGTTGATTCTGTGAAATCGTAGCGCAGGGCCAGGCTGTAAATTTTAAGTGCATCGTTCAGGTTCTCTTTCACCACGTCCCATTCGTTCAATTTATGGGTAAACGAAATATAGGTTTCGGCAGAGAGATTTGAACCTGAAACATTCGAAGCCAGTGCCGAAAATGTGTAACGAAAGCGATGCATATCGTCCGATACATTCGAGAAATTGGAGTATGACGATAAACGCAATTTCCCTGAAAAATCCGGCGTATTTTTTTTCTGATTTGTTGGTTCCGTCGCTGTCAACACTTGCTGGCTCACATCCTTTTCAGGAAGTTCCTGCTCAGCAATAACGGGAATAACATCGCTTTTCGGCAAAGACTTTTCGCGATTAAAAATCAAATCCGATGTTTTGAAAGTGAGGTCTCCAAGGGCAGTACATAAACACGAAATGGAAGATTGATGCTGAACTACCAGTGCCGGTATGTATGCCTGTTCCTTAAATACAAAAAGCGTATCCCCGTTTTCAATTCCGGCCGTGGTTTCAAACTTCACATAAATGTTATCGCCACTGATATACGAAACAGTTCCCTGCCTGTACTTTTCCTGTGAATAGCCATTTATGATCCCGCAAAAAAACAGTATCAGCAAAACCAACGAGCTTCTATGTGGAATTCGGCTAATCATCTCCGGCAAATCCATTCGGGTGACAATCAAAGCAACTGGTTGCTGTATATACATATTCGCTCACATCAGTATGACGGCTGTCGGTTTCAGTTTGATTGTGTTCGTGACAGGTAATACACGAGAACACAGCATAATTTGTAGCCTGCGTATGACAATCGGCACAGGAGTTCCAAGCGCCATTGTGACGTCCGCTGTAAATGGGGAAATATTGCCCGTCGTGATCAAAAGTAGAAGGCACCCAGGCCGTTTCCGTATGACAAGTTTGACACTCGGTTGGAAAGTTTGCCGCCAGGTGAGAAGGGTCTGTAGTAGTATTATAATCTGAGGCATGACACCCGTAACAGGTGTTCGGCGTGTTTGAATAATTTCCCTCGTGACATAAAAAGCAATTACTTGCAACCGTTGCATGATCACCATTCAGCGCATAATAATCGTTGTGATTTGGAAACAGCGCAGGCTCCCACCCCGGGTTAGTGGTATGACAATCATCGCAGGAAGTAGAGAGCCCCAGTGATCCGTGACTTGGGTTTATACTTGCGTTGTAATCCGCTGTATGACAAGCGCTGCACAACATTGAAGTCCCGGTATAACCATCGGAATGGCATGCCGAACATTCTGTGGCAATATGTGCTCCGGTAAGCGCGAAATTCGTTAGGTTATGATCAAAATTTACAGCATCCCAACTGTTAACCGTGTGGCATTGCAAACATTCGGTTGGATAATTCTGTGTCAAATGGTTGGGCGCATTGTTGAAATTCGCCTGATGGCAGGTAATGCATTCTGAACTCGCAGCCGTTGTGGTTCCAAGGTGGCAGTCAGCACACTGTCTTTCGGAATGGCCGCCAGTGAGTTCAAATCCACTGGTCACAGTATGGTCGAATTGCGATGGAATCCACGCGGTGGTGGTATGGCAGTTTTCACATTCGGTAGATAATCCGGCAGTACTGTGTATCGGATTTTGTGCCTGGTTATAATTATCATCATGGCACGAATTGCACAGCATCGAGGTACCGGTATAACCATCGGTATGGCAAGCCGAACATTCCGTGGCAATGTGTGCTCCGGTGAGCGGGAAGTTCGTCAGGCTATGATCGAAATTCACAGCGTCCCAACTGTTAACGGTATGGCACTGCAAACATTCGGTTGGATAATTCTGTGTCAAATGGTTGGGCGCATTGTTGAAATTAGCCTGGTGACAGGAAATGCATTCTGAACTCGCTGCACTTGTTGTTCCCAGATGGCAGTCGGCACATTGTCTTCCTGAATGGCCACCTGTGAGTTCAAACCCACTGGTTGCAGTATGATCGAATTGCGATGGAATCCAGGCGGTCGTGGTATGGCAGTTTTCACATTCGGTAGATAATCCGGCGGTGCTGTGTATTGGATTTTGTGCCTGGTTATAATTCTCTGCATGACAAGAATTACACAACATCGAAGTCCCGGTATAACCATCGGTGTGGCACGCCGAACATTCGGTAGCAATATGTGCTCCGGTCAAGGGGAAGTTCGTCAGGTTATGATCAAAATTAACAGCCTCCCAACTGTTCACAGTGTGGCATTGCAAACATTCGGTTGGATAATTCTGTGCCAAATGATTGGGCGCACTGTTGAAATTAGCCTGATGACAGGAAATGCATTCTGAACTTGCAGCAGTTGTGGTTCCAAGGTGGCAGTCGGCACATTGTCTTCCTGAATGGCCGCCAGTAAGTTCAAAACCACTGGTTGCTGTATGGTCAAATTGCGATGGAATCCACGCGGTGGTGGTATGGCAGTTTTCACATTCGGTAGATAATCCGGCAGTACTGTGTATCGGATTTTGTGCCTGGTTGTAATTCTCTGCATGGCACGAATTACACAGCATCGAAGTACCGGTGTAACCATCGGAGTGGCACGCCGAACACTCCGTGGCAATATGTGCTCCAGTCAACGGAAAGTTCGTCAGGTTATGATCAAAATTCACGGCCTCCCAACTGTTCACCGTGTGGCATTGCAAACATTCAGTTGGATAATTCTGCGCCAGATGATTGGGTGCTTCATTGAAATTGGCCTGGTGGCAGGTAATGCATTCTGAACTCGCAGCCGTTGTGGTTCCAAGGTGGCAGTCGGCACATTGTCTTCCTGAATGGCCACCTGTGAGTTCAAACCCACTGGTTGCAGTATGATCGAATTGCGATGGAATCCAACCTTCTTCAGTATGGCAGACCTGACACTCGGTGGAAATTCCGGCTGTAAGATGCACCGGGTTTGCGGCTTCATTATAACTATTGATATGACAACTTGCACATTCGTTTGATGTACCTGAAAAACCATTGGAGTGACACTCCAGACAATCGGTTTGGACATGTGCCCCTTTCAACGAAAAACCTGTGGTTTCGTGATTAAATGCTCCTTCTTCCCTTCCCATCGGGTGGCAAGCATAACAAGCTAAGCTATTGTAGGAGTACCCGTTAATACCGCGGTGTTCATCATCCATTTTGTTCTGGTTGTGCTCGTGACAACCGGTACAACTAAAAACGGCGTAGCTTTCGGGTTGGGTGTGACAATCGGTGCAGCTCTCCCACTCGCCACGGTGTTTACCTGAGAAAATCGGAAAATAATAATCGTCGTGAATATCAAATTTAGCAGGTTGCCAGCCGGGGGCTGTGGTATGACAATCAGTGCAAGTTGTAGTAAAGCCGGAATTCTGATGCGATGGATTGGCGGCAGTTAAATAATCGTTTTGATGACACGAGTAACAATCCGAAGAAATGGGCTCAAAAACTCCGGCAGTATGACAGGCCGCACAATCATTAATTTCGTGCCCCTTACTCAACGGGAAAAAGTCGTGGTTAAAGCCTTGAGAGCTCCATGAAAAAGCATCGATTTTGTGACACTCAATACAATCGGTTGACAAGCCCGCCTGGGCATGATTCGGATTGGTAGTGGCTTCGTAATCCTGCCGGTGACAATCGATACACTCTATGCCAAGTGGCTGAAACTCGAGCTTCGAAGCCGAGGTGTGGCAGTCGGCACAATCGGCAGTATTATGTGCTCCCAGCAAAGGAAACCGGCTTGCCTGGTGTATTTCGGTAATGTTTGAAACCAGCCACGATTTCGGGTCGTGACAACGTGCGCAGTCCATTCCCAGGGTAGTGTTATGCATATCGGTGTGGCAATCCATGCAGTTGGTTTTGGCTTCTGAAAAAACAAGGCTCGAATGACAGGCTTTACAATCCGTCGCCACGTGCTGACCTTCCAACTTGAAAGTGGTTTTATTGTGATCGAACTTCGCAGTGGCTGCAGAAAAGATCCAGCCTTCGGTGGTGTGGCAATCCAAACAGTCAAACTTCAGATCGTCGCCATGCGGATTATCCTGCGCCTTTACCGACAAAGCCCAGAATACAATCAAAAGCATTAATGACAACTTTTGCATGATATGTCTTCAAATTTGTAAACAATGTAATTCCTGATCAATCCATCGGTGGGCTTGTGGCAGGCCAAACATTGCAGGCCTTCGTGTTTCCCATCGAGTTTGAAACGCGCATCAGCATGATTGAACTTGTCGGGCAGCCAGTTATTATAGGTGTGGCAACGCGTGCAATCATTTTTCCCCAGTACTTCAAATTGTTTGAAATGAATATCCTCGTGACAGTTTTCACAACTCTCAGAAAGTGTTGAAAACTGTTGTTTTACAATTCCATCGCTTTCCCGGAAATGACAATCACGGCAGGTTTGCTGTGCATGCTTTCCAAGAAGTTTAAAATTGGTGGTGTTATGGTCGAATGAAACTTGCTTCCATACATCATTGTTATGACAAGCCTTGCAATCCGATTCGGGCATGTACTTATTATCCAGCACATCTCTATGAATGTTTTCGTGACAGTCGACACATCGATTTACGGGAATGCTGAAATTCCATTTTTCACCTGATTTGTGGCAGGCAAAACACGGTGTGGCCATGTGCGCCCCTTCCAGTGCAAACTGACTTTGATTGTGCCGCATGATTGAATATGACGAAGTAGAAAATCCATTTACTGAATGACAGGACTCGCAATCGGGCGACACACCTTTTTTTGCCAACTGTCCTTCGTGATAATCACGGTGGCAATCGGTGCAACGCTGAAATTTTAAGGCCCGTGTATAACTCCCGCTTTTGTGGCAACTTTTACAATCCACGCCAAGGTGTTTACCCAGCAAAGGATAGTCGGTGTGATTATGATTGAAAGTGGAAGCTGTATTTACCTGTTTAAAAGAAAATTCGTTGTGACATTTCCGGCAATCCGAGCCAAATTTATTATCGTGTACATCGTCGTGACAATTGGTGCATGTGCCAAATTCGAGGCCGGCAAACTGCTGAAATTCCTTTTCGTTGAGTGTGGTGATAGGGTGACATTTTATACAGGCTGTTCCCTTGTGTTGCCCGATCAGTACAAAATCGGTTTTTGAATGATCGAAACCCGTTGCCGGTTTAAATGCATCCTGACTGTGGCATTGCGTACAGGTTTTCGAAAGCGTGTTTTGATGCACATCTTCATGACACGAAGTACAATCGGTTCCCATTCCCAGAAAAGTACCCGGCTGCTTTTTTTGCGATAATTTTGTGGCAATCAGTTCTGCTTTATGGCAATCGGCGCATTTAATCGCAGCATGTTTGCCCTCCAGTTTAAAACCTGCTAGCTGGTGGTCAAAATTCTCCGGCTCGAAACGCACAATTTTGAAATCGCGTCCAAAATGCTCGCCGTGACATTGGGCACACTTCTTCCCTTTTGCCTCAACCGAAGCATGATAACCTTTGTTCTGATCGATCAAAGCTTTGATCTCCTTGTGGCAATCGAGGCATTTCGAAGTTGTTTCCTGTTCACCCAAAACATGACATTTGGTGCAGTTCGTCAAACCTTCGAGATGAGCATGAGCTTTTGAAAGCTCGCCTGGCGAGATCTGTGCCAGTAACGCGGTATTCACCAGCATCAACAGAAATATTACACCATATTTTAATCCACCGTTCATTTATCGTTTTTCGTGTTTCAATACTGCTTCACCAAACTTCCGTGTTATTAAAATGCCTGCACTTTTCAGGAAGTCGGTTGGCAGCTCGCCTCCGGCAAAAATGTACACCAGATCGTTCGGAATTGAAATTTCTTCGTGGTCATTTAATTCAAGCAGAACGGAATCCTTTTCAATCTTTACCACATTTGAATTCAGCACCACCTCAAATTGCTTTTCAGCAATCGCAGTATCGAGATTCTGTTTGTTTTTAGACTTTAATCGCGAGAAAGTATCCTTTCGATATGAAAGCGTAACCTGATTCTGCAAAGCCAGCAGAAGTGCCGATTCAATGGCCGAATCGCCACCTCCCACTACCAGTATATTTTTATTGTGGATCAACTCGGGTTCCAGTAAACGGTAAAAAACTTTAGGCAGATGTTCACCCGGAACATTGAGCTTTCGGGGTGTTCCTCTCCTTCCAATCGCCAATAATACTCGTTGGGTAGAAAAGTTGCTTCCGTCGTTGCACTGTACTTCGAAACCGCCGTTTTGCTGCACGATGCGATCGACTTTCTTTTTCTCTGCAATTTGAATGGCATTTTTTGAAAGCACCTCGTTCCAAAGCTCCAACAATTCTGCCTTGCCGGTTTCGAAGAGCTTTACTTTTCCGTGTAGCGGCAGATCCATCGGAGAAGTCATAACAATTTTTGATCGGGGAAAACTGGAAACAGTTCCACCCAATGAATCCTGTTCCAGCGTGATGGTTTTTAACTTCAGACGATGGGCCTCAAGTGTTGATGCGATACCGGCAGGCCCGGCACCAACGATAACCAGATCGTAATCCTCTTCACTTTTCTTGTCAATTCCCCGGGCAAGATTATTAACTGCTTGTCGACCCTGCTCAACCGCATTTTTAATCAGTCCCATGCCACCCATTTCGCCTGCTATGAAAATGCCCTTGACATTCGATTCGAAAAATTGATTTACATGCGGCAGATCTACGCCGCGTTTTTCCGTTCCGATAAAAAGTGAAATTGCCTGTGTAGGGCAGGCATGAAAACAGGCGCCGTGACCCACACAGCGGCTGGCATTAATTACTGTAGCTTTTCCGTTCTGAATGCCCAGAATATCGTGTTCGGGACAAGCCCGGATGCAGGCACCACTCTGAATACACGAGTTCACATCCACCACCGGATGAAGCGACACCGGCTCGTGCAGGCCTTCTTCTTTTGCAACCCTGATCTTTTCACCAACAATTTTCGACTCCCGACGCAGCTTCCTGATATATACATAAACTACGCCGATCAGGAAAATGCTGACGGCACCGTAGATAATTATTTTTTCCAAGAAATTTTCCATGTTCAAAATATCCAGGTGTAACCAAAAAGCGCTGCAATAACGATGTGTACAATCATAATTACCAGCATAATCAAGGCAAATGGCAAATGAGCCACATGCCAGTAGCGCAGAAAATTCTGCATCGACGAAAGCCAGGCGATCCTTCTGTTCAGGATTATTTTCGATTTGAAAATGCGGGTAGCTTTCCGCATGTTTCTTCCTTTTATTCCCTGATCCCTGAGTTCCTGCTTGATCTGCCTGACCAGTTTTTGTTCGAAGAGGAATCGTTTTACGATACGGATCAGGTAATTCGTTTCTTCTGGCTGCACAGCCTGCAACAATGCGGTGTTCATTTTCGTCAGTGTTTGAGGTGCAACCTGAAACTGATCTTTTAAGCGGTCGTAAAGATCTGTTTCCATCGAATTCAGATCGTTCAAGCTCATTTCGCGACCTTCGATAGTACGTGGTATTTGCAGGTAAATATATCGGCCGATAATGCCACTTACAACCACGGCAACCATGCTCCAGAAACTAACGGCAACTATCCCGCCGAATTTGAAAGAAGTGTGGTAAAGCACCAGAACGGGCCCGAGCGTGCAAAGGAAAATATGAAATTCGAGCCAGTGCTTAAGGATACCAATACGAGATAAGCGTCGAAAGCGTTTTCGTGCCATGTAGCCAAAAACACCGATAACCATAAAAGCTGATCCGGCGATACCAATTCCGTGCCCAACAAAACCCGATGGTTTCAGCAACTCATTTTGTTCGTGGAAATGGCGTTCATGAAAGGGTGTGGTATAATACGACCGGCCATAAAAAGCCAGCGTAATAAATACGAATACTACAATTCCGGTTAAGACTGCCAGATAAACAGTGTGTGCCAACCTCCCCATCCGTTCCTGGTTTTTTATTGATCTTTAAATTTACGTATATAATAATTTAGATATACGTTAAAGCAATGAACTTTAGTATTTTAAAATCATTCTAAACGGCGTACAGGAAAAGAAAGCTGTAGTGACTGGATAGCCGTAACAAGCTAAAGTTCAGATCAATCCATCCGAACTATTTACCAATTAAAACAACGGGGGAAATCGAACAACAAACGGATAAAAGAATTGTCGTAATTATTTACTAACGAGAACATCCAGATCTTCGGCCCATTTAATCTTCTGAAGTTCGTTCATCATGGAATCTCGTAAGACGACATAACGTTCCATGTTCTCTTCTTTGACCGGTTCTACCGGCGGAGCTTTTACAGTTAAGGGATCAACATAACTTCCGTTTTTTTGTACCCTGAAATCGAGGTGAGGGCCGGTAGCAATTCCGGTAGCACCAACATAACCAATAACTTGGCCTTGTTTCACTCGTGCCCCGGTGCTGACTCCTTTGCCGAAACCTGAAAGGTGCATATAGGTGGTAGTATAAACAGAGTTATGTTTGATTTTCACGTAATTTCCGCCGCCGTTTTTCTGATAGGCACGGGCAATTACAGTACCATCGCCAATACTCATTACGGGAGTACCTTTGGCGGCGGCATAATCTACCCCCTGGTGTGGGCGGCGAATACGAAGAACCGGATGCATTCTGCTTTTGGAAAAACGCGAACTAATACGTGAGAACTGTAAAGGAGCTTTCAAAAATGCTTTCCGCAAACTTTGCCCTTTATCGTCGAAATAATCAAGGCGATCATCCTGATCGAAAAGAAAAGCATAGTTTTCCTCGCCATAATGATCGAACTGAACGGCATAAATTTCGCCAATTCCGATTGGCACTGAATCGACAAACATTTCGTCGTAAATTACCCGGAAGCGGTCGCCCTGTTGAATGGCGAAGAAGTCGATCGTCCAGGCAAAAATATCCGACAACTCGAGTGCAAGCATCGGATCCTGACCATTGTCGACCATGCTGTTCCACAACGAAGTTTCAACCACCCCCTGAGCGGTGCGCATTTCGGTTCTCACTTCCTTGCTACCTTGTATAATTCCAAGCGTATCGAACAGTTCGAATACGGTATAGTCGACCGCTGAATTTTCGTAAACAAAATATTTGGCTGTGGGAACTGAATCTCGCGATGAGAAAATGGCATAAGGTTCGCCACTTTTAATTTTACGCACATCAAATATCGACCTTGATTTTCGGGCAATCTTGTCGATGGTGACCATGCTCACTCCTTTCTCGTTCAAAATCTGGCTGAGGTACTGGTTGTTTCTAACCTTACCGTATTCCACGTCGAACGAATCGACAGGCAAACCGTATTTTAAAACCGGTTCTTTCACCGGAACAATCGTATCCTGAGGAATTTGCTCAACCCGTTTTTCAGCTTTCGAGCTGCACGAGAACTGGGAGAATGCGATGAACAGTCCAAGCCCCACAAAAGTCAATCTGATAAATTTCAACATACTGTTTCGCTTTAATTAGGCAAAAATAAGAAAACTGATTAAAACGGAACTTAAGTATGTCATCTTCGCGGTAATTTAGAATGAGCTGACTAACGGAAGTTCAACATCAGAGTTTAAGTTTATCGAAACCCTGCCCGTAAACACCCATTACGCTGCCCATCGAAATAAAAGCATCCGGATCGATATGTTTGATTTTTCTAAATATAGCCCCGGTCTCTTTTTTACGGACAACTGACATAATAACTTTTACATTCTGTTTGGTATACCACCCCGATCCTTCGAGAAGTGTTACCCCGCGGATGGCTTCCTTATTGATGAATTCTGAAATTTCCTCGTACTTTTTCGAAATAATAAACATTTGCGCGGAGCGGTTGGCGCCACTCAGAAACGAATCGAGCGCATAAGAAACCACCCACATTACCACATAACCGTAAACCATTTTTTCAACTGACCGGAATACCAGAAAAACCGAGCCGATTATTATAACATCGCAAAGCATAATAACACGCCCGGGGCTCACATTTCTGTATTTGGTAATTATCATGGCGATAATATCGGTACCGCCAGTGCTCCCACCACGCGAAAATACAAGCCCCAGCCCGATGCCGCTGAGTCCGCCACCTAAAACAGAGGATAAGAACATATCATCAACCAAAGGCTGCTTAACCAAATTCTGAAAAATGGCAAAAAAGGCGGTGATAACCAGGATGCTGTAAATGGTTTTTACCCCGAAATTGGCACCCAGTACTTTTATGGCTATTATCACAAGTACCGCATTAATACTGAGGTAGGTTATACTTACCGGAATCTTTGTTGCATAATATAGCACTGCTGCCACCCCACTCACTCCACCTCCGGTGATCTGAGCAGGTATGATAAAAACTACCCACGACATGGCAAACAGAAACAAGCCAAAGGTCATGATTCCGTAATCTTCGATTACTTTAAAAAGGTTATGATTAGCTGCAGTAATTTTCGTAAACATCACTTACTTTTTTGAGGTTAAATTCGGCCGCAAAAAAACAAACAGTTTCTTGTTAAAAGCCTGAAGTTTATCAGTATTTCAAAATAATTCAACTAAAAAAAATAGGAAATGCAGAATAAATTGAACAAACTGAATATGAAATCATTGAAAGCGAATTTCCGGCATTTGAAAATCACTTTTTCTTCAATACGCACCTTAACTCACCGTAGAATCAGGAAGCGTAAAATAGAAGTTGGATCCTTTTCCGGGTTCGCTTTCAAGCCAAATAGTACCACCATGTTTTTTTACAAACTCGTAACAAATTGAAAGCCCCATTCCGGATCCTTTCTCATTTTCGGTACCTTTTGTCGACGTGTTTCCGTCAACATCAAAAATAGTGGCCTGGTTTTCAGGCGTAACACCCACTCCATTATCGTGGACACCAATTTTTGAAAACCGTTTGTTTTCCTTTGACAGTGTATCCAGACTAATAATGATCTCACCGCCCTTTGGCGTGAATTTTATCGCATTCGAAATCAGGTTACGCAAAATAGCGGCCAGCATAAAGCGGTCGGCATTCACTATTGTACCGGCGGGTATCTGCGATAGAATGCTAATAGTTTTCGCATCAGCAGCCAACTTCAAAGTACCTTTTACCTGGGTTATCAATTTCTGGAGGTCCAGCGGTTCTGAATTAAAAGCAATAGTGTCGCGCTGGGTACTGGCCCAGAGCAGGAGGTCTTCGAGCAAATCATAAGTTTCCAGAATCCCACCGTGAACCGCTTTAACAAATTTCTTTTTACTTTTCACATCCAGTTCATCGAAATTGTTTTTAAGTATTTCCGATAATCCGATCATCGAATTAAAAGGGCTTTTCAGGTCGTGGGCAATAATGGAGAACAGCTTGTCCTTGGTGCTGTTTATCCTTTTCAATTCAAATTCTGCCAGCTTCTTCTCTGTTATGTCGGCATGTGTGCCAATCATTCTCAGCGGCTTACCATCTTCGTCGTACGACAATACTTTTCCTCGGTCCAGAATCCATTTATACGAACCGTCCTTGCAGCGCATTCTGAATTCACTTAAATAATGAACTTCTTTATTTGCAAAACACTCTTCAAGCTTTCTTTTAGCTTCGGGTAAATCATCCGGATGTACACGGTTTTCCCACTCGATAAAATCTCCTGCAATTTCGTGATCCTCATACCCCAACATACTTTTCCAACGTCTGGAAAAAAACACCTTCCCCGAAGGAATATCCCAGTCCCAAAGTCCTAAATTGCTGCCATCAACCGAAAACTGCCAGCGTTGTTCGCTGTCTTTTAACATCAGCTCCATGCGCTTCTTTTCAGTTATATCCGAAAAATGACCTTCAACAAGTATTTCGTCCTGATTTTTTTTAAGCACTACAAAAGCATTATTTACCCAGATCCATTCACCCGATTTGGTCAGCAGCCGGTTCTCCAGTAAATTTCTTTCGTTAATCACTGACGTCCTTAATTGCTCGTGTAGTGTGTTCCAATCCTCCGGCAGAATAATTTGCTGCCACTTTTCCACGTTGTATTCCAATTCCGAAGGCTCGTATCCCAGAATATTTTTAATGCTTTCAGAAAAAAACAAGCCTCCGTTTTTGGTCGAATAACGGTACAGTACATCTGGAAAAACATCAACTATGTTCCTGTACTTTTCTTCGCTGACCTGTAAGCGAACATTCAGTTTATTGAGCTCTTCAATTTTCTGGTTGAGTTGCCCCTGGGTTTTTAGCAAAACTTCGTTCTGGTGCTCAAGTGCTTTTGCAATTTTACCTTTATCATCAATTGAAAAGAGCAACCTATGATACAATTGCCCAAAACCTTCAATAAATATTATAGAAAATGCAAGCAGTGAGAAAAGAACAGATGACCATTGAATGACGGAATTCGGAAGTGCATTGAGGTCGAAATTAGGCTCTATCGCCCCAATCATAAACAGAATGGCAATGGTTATATATGCGAAGCCAATAAATAAAATCAGAGTTATTGCCATCCTTCTTTCGGTTAATATGGTGGCAATTGCAATAGCTATAATCACAAAATAGTGAACACCACTAAAACTAAGGTACCAAAGCGCAACCAAACCCACGATTGTGTAGGAAGCAGTAAGAATGTATACTTTTAACTCTGTACTAAGTTTGTTTCGGAAATAATAAAGGGTAAGGATCATCACATACATCACTGTATGAATGGCATAAATGTCTTTCCAACCAAATTCCAGCCATCGGGCAATGGATGCCAGGTAACCGGGAGTCAAAAAAACAACGGTAATAAGAATAATCTTATTAGTAATTTTTTCCCTTATTGATTTTATCTCATTACTCACAGTTAGTATGGTGTTGAACTAACATCGAAGGTCAAGTTAAGTAAAATGTTATTATGAACATATACCTCCAAAATCCGAAAGCCCATTATCAGTTATTTACTGATACACATTTCAGTATTTTTGAAGTCACCCGGCAATAATTACTTACTTCCAACAATAGCTTTGTCACGGACTTTTGTACGCACAAAACAAACAACACTCCTCTTAAACTACTATGCAATAACACCTTGTATAACCAATCAGCTTTGATTAACGACTAAAATATCTTAAATTGTATTCTCCAAAACGAATTGCCGTGCTTAATTTCTACAAAATAGTAAAGGAAAACCTGAATTTTAAGCGGTTTGAGTTCAGGGAAACAGTGTGCCTCGAGTACACCTGCCCGATTGAGGCTGAAGAGATCGGTATTTTTTCGAGAAACGATTACATTGTATATGTATTGAGTGGTAAGAAAACCTATAAAACGCTTTATGGCGAATGGACCCTGGAACCAGGACAGACACTCTACCTTAAAAAAGGAGCGGAAATTATCCATCAGTATTTTGATGACCAGTACTGTATGCTTGGCTTTTTTCTCTCCGATGAACTCATCCGCGAAACCATAAAGGAATTGCAGGGGAATCAGGTTTTAAAATCCGGAAATGACAGTGCTGATTTTACAGCTCGTCCTGTAAAAGAATCCGATTATCTGGAAGGATATTTTAATTCCATGCTCACCTATTTCAGGGGAGTTAACCGCCCGCCCGATCCGATTCTGGTGTTAAAACTAAAAGAATTGCTGATCAACCTGGTAAATTGCGATCCGGTGCTTACCTCCTATTTTATAGGTTTAACCGAAACCGACCGGCCATCTCTTAAACAGATTATGGAAAAGAATTTTTGCTTTAATCTGAAGTTGGAAGATTTTGCCGAACTTTCGCACCGCAGTCTTTCGTCGTTTAAGCGCGAATTCCAACAGCTGTTTAACGAGTCGCCCGGAAAATGGATAACACGGCGCCGCGTAGAACATGCAGCCAATATAATCGCAAATTCAAACCAAAGTATTACGCAAATAGCTTACGAAACCGGCTTTGAAGATGTCTCTCATTTTAGCCGGGTTTTCAAAAAAATCACAGGTAAAAGTCCTTCCGAATACAAAAAATCGATGGTTTTTTGATCAAATTTCAGCTCATGAACTAAATAGTCAATACTTCGGACTTTTTAGCAAAGTCTGACGCTCAGATAGTTCTCAACTTTGTATCAACAAAAACAGAGAACTATGAAAAACTTGATTTACACCACAGCAAAAACATCCGACAACGGATTCTCTCCTTTCTTCTTTCTGAAAGGAACATCGAAAAAAAGCTACGAAAACAATAACGATGTTCAGGCAAATAACTCCAATAACTTTGGTACAAGCCGGCTCTTAACTCCGGAAGCCTCGTTGGGAATGAGCAACGGCAGTCTTCCGAACCTGGCAACAGTTTGCCGCGAATTGTTTAACACTTTTCACACGAAACAAGCGCCTTATTCAGCACTTCAGTTTGTTCCGGTAATGCAACAGGTTTCAACTCTTGATCCCGATCAACTAAAACGATTTTTAAAAAACAGGGAAACACGACACGTTCTGGTTGACAACAGCTGGATGAAAGTAGTGCTGATTCACTGGAAACCCGGAAAAGTGAGTGACATTCACGGTCACCCAAGCGGAGGATGCGTTTTTAAGGTACTGCACGGCAAACTGGAGGAACTGAGGTATTCCACCGATGAAAAGCAGCGGATTCTTTGCTCGAATGGTTACCGGGCAGGCAGCATCGCCTACATCGACGATCGTCTGGGTTACCACGCCGTTGGCAATCCCTTCGGAGCTTCAGCCGTAAGCTTACACGTTTACACCCCCGGCAGTCCAAAATCATTTAACGAAAACATTTTTTAATCATACAAATAGTATTCACCATTAAAATTTAACATCATGAAAGCAAAACAAAAATTAGTAGTAGTTATTTCGAGAGGTCACGACGACGAACGCTCATCAGTAGCATGGAGCATTGCTAACGGAGGTATTAACAACGGACTGGATGTTTCCATCTTCCTGGTCAGCTCAGCCATCGACTGGGTACGCAAAGGAGCAGCTGAAAAAGCACGCCCGAATCCTGAAGATCCAACCATGAAGGAAATGATCCAGAATGTATTCAACAACGGTTGCAGCATCAGCGTATGTCCACCTTGTGCCAAAGTGCGCGGATACAGCGAGGAAGACTTGGTTGAGGGAGTAAAAATCGTGGGCTCGGTAGCCATACACGAACGGGTAAAAGAAGGAGCTGCGGTATTGAGTTTCTAAGAGAAGCTTTTTTCATGAAAAAAGGGATGGCAGTTTTGCCATCCCTTTCTGTTTATTTTGATTTCGATATTAACCTATTGCAATATTGATGATCTTTTTCGGCACAAAAATGAATTTCCGTACTGTTTTTCCTTCCATCCATTTCGCACAACGCTCGTCGGCCAGCACTGTTTTTTCGATCTCCTCTTTTGGCATATCCACCGGAAGTTCGATTTTAAAGCGCGTTTTTCCGTTAAACGAAACCGGGTACTCGTAAGTAGCTTCCTGCAACAGGCTTTCGTCAACTTCAGGCCACGGTTCGTAAGCCAGCGTTTCCGTATCACCATACATCGACCACAACTCTTCTCCCATATGAGGTGCATAAGGCGAAAGAATCTTCGCAAAAGTGCGTGCTGTTGCCTTTGTTACCTTGCCTTTTTTAATGGCCAGGTTATTAAACATCATCAGCGCTGCGATTCCGGTATTGAACTTCAGGTTTTCAATATCGAAAGCCACTTTTTTGATCGTTTGATGAAGCAGTTTCGCCACTTCCTTGTCTTCCTCTCCTTCTACAATATTTTCAGTGTTTGCGAAGAAACGGTAAGCGCGTGCCAGGAAGTTGAACACTCCTTTTACACCGTTCTCAGCCCATGGTTTACGCTCATCGAGTGGTCCCATAAACATTTCGTACAAACGCAGCGAGTCGGCACCGTAACGTTCGATCACATCATCCGGATTCACAACATTTTTAAGCGACTTCGACATTTTTGCCACAATTTGTCTCAGTTCTTCACCGGTTTCAGTATGGAAATACTTACCATCTTTCTCCTCCACCAAATCCGAGGCCACTTTGGCACCTGTTGAAGTTTCGTATGCAAAAGCCAGGATCATTCCCTGGTTAAACAGTTTCTGGAACGGTTCATCAGTAGAAACAACTCCCAAATCGAACAGCACTTTGTGCCAGAAACGTGAATAAAGCAAGTGCAGAACAGCGTGTTCGGCTCCGCCCACATACAAATCCACCGGCATCCAGTATTGTTCTTTTTTACCATCGAAAATACTGTCTTCGTTATTCGGATCGATGTAACGCAGGTAGTACCAGCACGAACCTGCCCACTGCGGCATGGTGTTGGTTTCGCGGCGTCCTTTTCGTCCGTTTTTATCAGTAACGGTCAACCAATCACCGGCATTTGCCAGTGGCGATTCACCGCTTTCGCTCGGTTTGTATTCTTCCAGTTCGGGCAATTGCAATGGCAGATTTTCATCTTCCACTAAAGTTACTTCACCATCTTCCCAGTGAATAACCGGGAATGGTTCGCCCCAGTAACGCTGACGGCTAAACAGCCAGTCGCGCAATTTGAAATTTACAGTGGCTTTACCCAGACCGTTTTCTTCGAGCCAGGCAACAGTTTTATCTATACCTGCTGTTTTATTCAGGCCGTTAATATCGAGTCCGGTTTCGGCACTGGCAGAACGGATGTATTCTCCGTCTTCGGTCCAGCAGGCATCGCCGGCCAATACTTCGTCACGGTTTTCCGCATTTTTCGGATCGAGGATGCAAATCACCGGAATATTGAATTCCTTGGCAAACTCAAAGTCACGGGTATCGTGAGCCGGTACTGCCATAATGGCTCCGGTACCGTAGCCCATTAAAACATAGTCGGCCACCCAAATTGGGATCAATTCCTTATTGACAGGATTCACCGCGTATCTTCCGGTAAAAACACCGGTTTTTTCTTTCGCCAGATCGGTACGATCCAGATCCGATTTCAACGCAGCAGCTTTTATATATGCTTCAACCGACGAACGTTGTTCATCAGTAGTGATTTCATTTACCAGGGCATGTTCCGGTGCAATTACCATGTAGGTGGCTCCGAACAAGGTATCAGGGCGTGTGGTGTAAACCCGCAGGTTTTTATCCAAACCATCGATCCGGAAATCGACTTCAGCACCGGTTGATTTGCCAATCCAGTTGCGTTGCATGTCTTTTACACCTTCCGGCCAGTCAACTCCTTCGAGACCGCTCAGCAAACGTTCGCCATAATGCGGAATACGGAGCAACCATTGTTTCAGGTTTTTGCGAACTACCTGGTGTCCGCATTTTTCGTGCGAACCATCTGTCAGCACCTCTTCGTTGGCGCAAACCGTTTTACATGAATCACACCACCAAACCTGTGCATTATCGTAATAAGCCAGGCGTTTTTCGCTGATGTATGTTTTTACGGCTTCCTCGCCCTGAACTTTTACTGCTTCAGGAATTACCAATTCCGAGATCGGACGGCCTTTTTGCTGTTCCTCATCAAAATAGGTATCGTAAAGTTTTTTGAAGATCCACTGTGTCCATTTGAAATATTTCGGATCGGTAGTGTTTATCTCCCTGTCCCAGTCGTAGCTCAAACCTATGGCTTTAATCTGGCGACGGAAATTATCGCAGTTCTTTTGTGTTGTAATCGCTGGGTGCGTACCGGTTTGAATGGCATATTGCTCGGCCGGCAAACCAAAGGCATCATATCCCATCGGGTGCAGCACATTAAAGCCTTTCATCCGCTTGTAACGGCTCAGAATATCCGTTGCGGTATAACCTTCAGGGTGCCCTACGTGCAATCCCGCTCCCGAAGGGTACGGAAACATATCGAGGATATAATATTTTGGCTTAGAATAATCGTCGACCGTTTTAAATGTTTTGTTTTCTTCCCAATAGCGCTGCCATTTCGGCTCAATTTCTGCGAATTTATATTCCATTTTTCTTTATTGAACAGGATTCTGAATTAAAGCCGCAAAGATAAGTATTTTGTTGGATGGCATCGCTCCAAAGCGATGCTATCCATTTTTTGAACCGTAAATTCCCAAAAAACAAAAAATATTGCAGGTACCGGATGATTTTCATTTTTACGATTCCAAATGCAGATAATCACGCTCACTTTGAAAATAATTATGAAATCTTACAAAGCCATCCACCCCATCGAACAAATCCAATCCAATTTTCCGATAAACAGAACTGGATTTGTTGGAAAGATAAGCCTGAAACGAGCTGAATTTATACGTTTTGAAATTCTTGCAGAAACCGTGTTTCTGAGGATTATAATGGATGTAAAAAAACAGATATTTTAAGTGGTCGTCTTCTTCAAGTAAAATTCGTTTGAAATTCCTGTTAAAAAGACCACCTGTCCGTTTCTCCTGACGATTTATTGCCTGCGAATATGAAATAAACAAACGCCGGAATTTTTCTGATGCAAGCCTTCCAATTTCCGCCTCATCTGTAATACTGGTAACTAACTGACCTTTAGCATCCATTATATCAAGTGATTCTCTAATTCTCAAAAGAAGGTGAAAATGATTAGGCAACAGACAATATGCCAAAACTTCAACAGAATCCAACAGGTACTTTTTTAACAATGCTAAAAAGTATTGGTAGTTTTCTGGCTGAAAAAAAATATTTCCCTTATTAGCACCTCGATTGTAAATATGATAGTAACCTCCACCTACCAACGGAGTAATAGTTTCTACAGATGGCATTTTTTATCTTGAAAGTAGGGAAATATTTATAAGAAAGCAACAAGGTATATGAACCGAGCATGTTACCTTTTTATTCTCAAAACATTTCAATTTCAAAACTGAAACATTAACGGATACGGATAGCATCCAGCCTCCCCGGCAATGGATACCATCCTATATTACACATTCCACAGAAATTGAACACATTGGTTAGGAATTAATATCTCACCAATAAAAAAAGTATCAAATTGTTTTTCCGACACATTATCAACATGCTGAAAAACAAATACATAAGAACATTTTTTTTTCGTAATTTAACTGCATAATACAAAATACAGAACAATGAACACCAAGAACAGCAAGTCTTTTGTGGATGACTTCATGGCATACGCTAAAAGTAAGGATCCGGGACAACCTGAATTTCACCAGGCTGTACATGAAGTAGTAGAATCGCTGGCCGATTATTTACTGGACAATCCGCGTTACCTTCATGCTAAAATCCTGGAACGGCTGATTGAGCCCGAACGCATTATTCAGTTCCGTGTTCCGTGGACTGATGATCGCGGAAACATTAACATCAACAGGGGTTTTCGTGTTGAAATGAACAGCGCGATTGGTCCCTACAAAGGCGGCTTGCGTTTTCACCCAACGGTTAACCAAAGTATTCTGAAGTTCCTGGCTTTTGAGCAGGTTCTCAAAAACAGTCTGACTTCGTTGCCAATGGGCGGTGGAAAAGGTGGTTCTGATTTCGATCCGAAAAATAAATCGGATAACGAAGTGATGCGGTTCTGCCAAAGTTTTATGACGGAACTTTCGCGCCACATTGGACAATATACCGATGTTCCGGCCGGTGACATTGGCGTTGGCGGACGAGAAATCGGTTTTTTGTTCGGACAATATAAACGATTGCGCAACGAATTCACGGGAGTACTTACCGGGAAAGGTGTAGAATGGGGTGGATCGCTGATACGCCCCGAAGCCACCGGATACGGAGCTGTTTACTTTGCTGAGGAGATGATGAAAACCCGGGGAGAAAGTTTTAAAGGAAAAACAGTTGCCATCTCCGGCTCGGGTAATGTGGCCCAGTTTGCCTGCGAAAAAGTACTCGAGCTTGGTGGGAAAGTTGTCACACTTTCCGATTCAAGCGGTTCAATCCACGATCCTGATGGAATTGACACTGAAAAACTGTCTTACGTGATGGAACTAAAAAATGCACACCGTGGACGAATCAAGGAATACGCCGAAAAATATGGAGTACCGTACCTCAAAGGTCAACGCCCGTGGAGTATAAAATGCGATGTAGCATTGCCATGTGCCACCGAAAATGAGATTAACCTCGAAGAAGCCAAAACGCTGATAACCAATGGTTGCTTTGTTGTAGCCGAAGGTGCCAACATGCCGAGTAACGAGGAAGCAGTTCATCTCTTTTTGGCAACTAAAATACTTTATGGACCTGGAAAAGCTGCCAATGCCGGAGGTGTGGCAGTATCGGGACTGGAAATGACGCAAAACAGCATGCGCCTGGCCTGGAGCCGCGAAGAGGTAGATACCAAACTACATTCAATCATGAAAAACATTCATGAAATGTGTGTAAAATATGGCTCTGAATCTTCCGATTTTACCAACTATGTAAAAGGAGCTAACATTGGCGGCTTTGTAAAAGTAGCCAATTCAATGATGGCTCAGGGACTGGTATAAAAAGAACTAAATTCTCATTTCAGATAAATCCGGATTGATCTTTCAGTTCGGTTTTTTTTCTATCAGCTGTCTATCTGTTATTTACACCAACCAATAAAAGACCGAAGATATTCTCATCAATCTTAAATTCGTATTGCGGCTATAATTAGATAAAAAGGTATGATTTTTGTTATCCTTGCGCGAAGATGAACCAAGTCTGATTCGTATTTTATGCAAAAACAACTACTGACCTTTGTACTGTTACTTCTTACATCTACACTATTCAGCCAGGAACTGGTTACCGTTATCGACGCTAAAAACGGCAGCCCGGTTGAAGGTGTTCTTTTAATTTCAGAAAAACATACCACGCAAACCGATGGTAAAGGGAAAGCCAGGCTCGACGGATTCAAGGAAGATGAAAGCATTAAGTTTCAACATTCATCGTTTTTAAGCACAACCAGTACCCGAAATAAAATTGCTAAACACGGGAATGTTATACTGTTGATCGAGAATCCCATAAAAATTGACGAAGTGGTTATCTCGGTGAATCGCTGGGCAGAATCAAAATCGGAGATCCCTCACCTGATAGAAACCATCGGCCCGGAAGACGTCCTGAATTACAGCCCGCAAACTACTGCCGATCTGCTGGGATCGAAAGTGGGAATCTTTATCCAGAAAAGTCAGATGGGTGGTGGAAGCCCCATGATACGCGGTTTTTCGGCCAATCGTGTTCTGATTGTGGTGGATGGGATCAGAATGAACAATGCCATTTATCGCAGTGGAAACCTGCAAAACGTAATAGCGATCGATGCCAACAGCCTGGAAAGCACCGAAGTTATTTTTGGCCCCGGTTCAGTGATCTATGGAAGCGATGCGCTTGGTGGTGTAATGAGTTTTAATACCCTGTCGCCAAAACTTTCTACCAGCGACAAACCGGAATCATTCGGGAAGATCTACTCACGTTACTCCAGTGCCAATTTCGAAAAAACAATACACGGTTCGTATAATCTGGGAGGTAAAAAATGGGCGGCTGTCATCAGTACAACTTATACCGGTTTCGACGATTTGCGCATGGGAAGCTCAGGACCTGATTCGTACCTTCGCCCGGAATATGTATTGGATGAAAAATACACCGGAGAAGACAAGACCGTTCAGAACAGCAATGATAAAATTCAAAAATATACCGGGTACAACCAGTTTAACATTATGGGAAAACTGCGTTACCGCCCAAGCGAAAAATGGGATTTTGTATTGAGCGCCCATCACTCGCAAACAGGTGACATTCCGCGCTACGACCGCCTGATCCAATACAGTGGAGATAAACTTACTTATGCCGACTGGTATTATGGACCTCAAATTTGGTCAATGTTGTCAGGGCGTGTGGCCTACACGCAACAACATCTGCTTTTCGACCGGATGAGTTTGTTGTTGGGCTACCAGGGATATACCGAAAGCCGGAACGACAGAAAAGTGAACAAAGACTGGTTACGCAGCCGTGAAGAAGATCTGGACATTTTCTCTTTCAACCTCGATTTTGGAAAGGCATTCGATACGAAAGCGGAATTGTTTTATGGTGTTGAAGGCTACCTGAATAATGTAGGATCAACCGGCGTTTCCCAAAATCTGCTCAACGACGAAACCAGGGACATTGCACCGCGTTATCCCGACGGATCGCTTTACCAGAGTATTGCTGCTTATTATTCATTCAAATACAACATCAGCCCGAAACTCATTTTCCAGGTTGGTTCCCGTTTTACGGTCACTCAACTCGAAGGAACCTTCGATCCGGAATATTATAATTTCCCTTTCGACGGATTCGACATGCAGAATTCGGCTTTCAACGGTAACCTGGGTTTGGTGTGGCATCCAACGCCTGAGTGGCAGATTAACCTGCACGGATCAACCGGTTTCCGTTCGCCCAACATCGACGATGTGGCCAAGGTTTTCGATTCGGAACCCGGTAACGTGGTTGTTCCGAATCCGGACTTGAAACCCGAGTATGCCCGCAATTTTGAGATTAATGTTCTGCGAAACATCAACGACAAAGCTAAAATTGAATTCACCGGCTTTTATACCTGGTTGAAAGATGCCATGGTTCGCCGTGACTTTAGTTTGAACGGCCAGGATTCAATTTTGTACGATGGCGAAATGAGCAAGGTGGAAGCGCTGGTGAATGCCGAGTCGGCAAAAATTTACGGACTGAATGTGAACGTCGAGTTTCTTTTCAATCATCACATGAGAACCCGTCACGACATCAGTATCACCAAAGGCGAAGATTCGGAAGGCCTCCCGATCAGACACGTTCCGCCGACTTTTGGCAGTTCGCATCTGATCTACGAAAATCAACTTTGGTTTGTCGACCTGTATGTGAACTACAATGGCAAACTCGATTTTGACGAACTGGCTCCCGACGGACAAAACAAACCACATTTATATTTGCCCGACGAAAATGGGAATCCATATTCGCCGTCGTGGTGGACCATCAACCTGAAATCGAATTACAAGCTCAGTCAGAAGGTAACTTTAAGTGCCGGGCTCGAAAATATACTCGACAAACGCTATCGGCCATATTCTTCAGGAATAGTTGCTCCGGGAATAAATGCATCGATTTCGGCGCTTGTTAAATTCTGATAGTCCGAATGTTCCGTAAAATCCCCTTTCTAAGATCAAAAGTCTGATAATAAATAAAACTATTTACCGTTTTTTTAGTCAGAAGGCAGAAATTCAATCAGAGAAGATTTAGTTTATTTAATTCGGTATTGCCTTCAAAGGGAGATGCGTGTCATCTCCCTTTTTGTTTTATTTTAGGGCATGAAGAAAATTAAAAACGAAGCCGAATTTAAATTGCTTTGCGATTGGTGCACCGAAAAAGAGCCCAGGCTGGCCTCGGTGATCAGTGAATACGATTACCCGCCTTTCTGGCACCGCGATCCCAATTTTGCCACGCTGGTGCTCACCATTCTCGAACAGCAGGTTTCGCTGGCTTCGGCAAAAGCTGCCTACCTGAAATTGCTTGATCGGATTGTAGATATAACACCCCAAAACCTGCTAAAACTTAGCGACCAGGAACTCTGGGAATGCTATTTCAGCAGGCAAAAAATTCAATACACCCGCATACTTGCTACCGAAATTGTTGAAGGCCGCCTTGATCTGCAGCAGATCAATCAGCTCGACGAACAGCAAATTCGTGAGAAGTTGATCCACCTGAAAGGCATTGGCAACTGGACTGTGGATATGTATGTTTTAATGAGTCTGCATTTTTCCGACATTTTTCCTCCGGGAGATCTGGCAACAATAAAAGCCGTATACGAACTCAATCTTGTTCCTGCCGAAGCTTCGAAAGAGCAAATTGTGGAATACATGAAACGCTTTTCGCCTTACCGTTCGGTAGCAACGTATATTTTGTGGCACGCCTACATCGAAAAGCGCAAATTAACGCTGGAATAAACACCCCAAAAACCACCAAATTTAGTAGATTTGACTAGCATCAAAAACAAAACCATGTCGCACTTCAAATACCTCGTCCTAATACTTGGCCTGCTCTACGCTTGTTCTTCACAGAAAAAACAAAAACCGGTAAAAATTGAACTGGCTACCAGTTATGGTAATGTGATACTCGAATTATCGGATGAAACACCTCTTCACCGCGATAATTTTGTGAAGCTCACAAATGAAGGCTATTTCGATGGCATGCTTTTTCACCGGGTCATCAATGGTTTTGGAATTCAATCGGGCGATCCCGACAGTAAAACGGCAAAGCCCGGCGAAGCTCTCGGGAACGGAGGCCCTGTTTATACGATTCCGGCGGAAATTAATACCGAACTTTTCCATAAACGTGGTGCCTTAAATGCTGCCCGCGATAACAATCCCGACCGCGCCTCGGCAGGTTCACAGTTTTTTATTGTTCAGGGTAAAGTACAAACCGACAGCACCTTGGAACGATCAGAAAAAAGGATCAACAATTGGCTGGCGGAATATTATTTTGTTAACGATCCGACCAACAAAGCCATTCGCGATTCATTTGAAACGGCCATGAAAGCTGAAAACGAACAGGCCTATATGAAATGGGCCGACAGCATTCAATCGGGAGGAAAAAGCTACACCAATTTCGAACGTTATTCCTATCCGGAAGCACACCGCGAGGTTTATAAAACCATTGGCGGTGCCCCACACCTCGATCAGAATTATACGGTTTTTGGTGAAGTAATCGAGGGAATGAACATTGTAGATTCGATTGCGGCACAGCCAGTCGATTCACTGGATCGCCCTTTAAACGATGTAAGAATTATTACTGCACGGATTGTTGAAGAATGACGATCAATAACAAAATAACACCTTTTCTGACAGGTCCTTATATTTTCTTCGGATTGATATTTGTAATTACCGGCCTGCTCAGTCTCTTCTCGGCCCAATGGTGGTTTGCAGCATTCAACCTCATAATTGCCGGATATCTGTTTGGTACTTTTTCAGGAGTGGAAATCAACACCGAAGCCAGAAAATTCAAAGCTTACAATAAACATTTTGCATTGTTTAAATCAGGTCGGTGGCAAAACCTCGACGATTACCTGGGCGTTACTTTGGTACCCATTAAAAAGGTGCTTACCATGTACAGCCGCTCCAATCGGGTGAATTCTTCGCAGAAAATAGAATACCGGATCTACCTCGTAAATAAAGCCAAAAAGCCAGCCATCGAAATAAAAACCTGCAAAACGCCCGAACTCGGTCAGCAAAGCCTCGATGAGTTTTCTATCTGGCTAAAAATGCCTGTTTATTCCATTCCTCACCATTAATATTTCTTCAGCCCCAAAATTCTCCATATATTATTCCTTCAACTTTTGCGTTATTTAGGATAGCATTAAAATTGTTCTTATGAGAATTCTCCTTTCAGCATTAATAATACTTGTATTTTCGTCAGCTACTTACGGCCAGGCAAAAAAAAGAGGTCAGGTTAAGCGAAAATACCGCAATACCGAAACTGTCTCGAGGGAACTTCCTCCCGTGATCATTCGCGGCGCTGTTTACGACGAGAACTATGTTCCGCTTCCCGGAGCCCATGTCACAATTGACGGAACGAGCAAAGGTGTGAATACCAATGAGGATGGCGAATACCTCATTCTCGGGCTGGTTACCGGACGCGCGCGGGTAAGGGTATCCTTTATCGGTTACGAAACCCACACTGCCGACATAATTCTTCGGGCCGGACAAAACGAGAAGAACGTTATGCTGCAGCTTGATAATGTGCACCTGGAGCCGGTTTTGGTAAATGCACAAAAACGCGAGCAACAAATCATGGATGTTCCTACGGCCATTGCCTCGGTGACTGACAACATGTTGGAACAATCGAACATTACCGAACTCAGCCAGTTGAGCGAATTTGTGCCGGGACTGTATATTCGGGAGCAGGGAGCGAACCGTCCAACCTTTGTTATCCGTGGATTGACCAGCGATGAAGTAAGCCCGAGTGCACAGCCGCGTGTATCGGTTTATTTCAACAGCGTTCCCATCAACCGTGCGAGCGGGGCTTCTCTCGAATTATACGAGATGGAACGTGTTGAAGTACTGAAAGGACCGCAAAACACGTTCTTCGGGCGAAATGCACAAGCCGGTGCTCTTCATTACGTCAGCAAGATGCCAACCAGCGATTTGTACGGAAGTTTGACCGCAGGTATTGGCGACTACGGACACAAGGAAGTAAGTGGTTTTGTTAATGTCCCGATTTTTGAGGATAAACTGATGATTCGCGCAGCCGGTAGTTACAACATGCACGATGGTTATGTTGAAAATACTTTTGGCGGCGACTTGATGGGAAAAGAGACAATTGCCGGAAGGTTTTCAACACGTTTTCGTCCGGCATGGAATCACAGAGTCGACCTGGTTTTGAACTACCAGAAAGATAAATCTCCCGGCATTGCTTTTATGCCTGCCGATCTGCCAAACACGAATGGCGACATCGGTATTTTCAGCGGTGTGGCGTCGCACGAACAGGGCAAGAACCTGGGAACAGGAAAGGAATTGTTTGATGCTACACTGAATTATCGTTTTTACGTTAACGAGCAAACATACTGGACTTCGATCACCTCGTACCGCAAGCTCGATGCCAATGCCCGCTGGGACGGCGACGGAACTGCAGCGGCAGCTATCGATATGGCAGAAACCAGTGCAGCGTCGCAATTCTACCAGGAAATCCGAGGCAATTTTTCGAACAGCAGACTGACCGGTGTGATAGGCGCAAGCTACTGGCAGGAAAAGGCCGATCAACGCTACTGGTTCTCGACAAACGAACAACACCTGGCGAACCTTATGTTAGCCTCTCCTCCACTGCCGCTCGTTGATGCAAATGGGCAACCGAATTCCATTCCGGTTATTCCCAATTACGATCCGGTTCTGGATACAACATTCTATATTCCGCTGCCAACAACGCACGAAGAAGACAATTACAGCAAGGCAAAAAACATGGCTGCCGAAGCTTTCTTTGATATTACATACCAGCTTACGCGCAAGTTTTTTGTTTCGGCAGGCGTTCGTGGCGTTTACGACCGCTACAAACTGTCGAACGAAGCAGCATTTGTGGGTGGTGAAGCTTCTACCCTTGGTTCGTTCACAGGGAATTACCCCAATGTATTTTTTCTCCCCGGCGAACGTCAGGAAATTAAAAAGAACACGTTGTCGCTTACCTGGCAGGGAGGCTTAAAGTACCGCTTTAACGAATATGGAAATGTATTTGCGAACTATGCACGCGGCCGCCGGCCAAATGTGCTGCAGTTCACCTCTACCGGCGAAGAAGAAGTTTTGGATGCCGAAATACTCGATAATTTTGAGCTGGGTGTAAAAGGCGTTTATTTCGACCGGATTTATCTGGATGTTACCGGTTTCTATCAACTCTACAAGAACTTTCAGACGCAGGCCTGGGTAGCTGATCCCGAATCGGGTGAATTCAACCTGAAATTTAAGGACAGCGGACAAGCAACATCCTATGGCGCAGAAGCAAATCTGAGGGTGGCGATCATTAAACAACTCGATTTTTTTGCCAATTATGCCTGGCTGAAAACCGCATTCGATTCAACCGATGTTGACGGAGTGGCACAGGAATATTCCGGCAATGTTTTCAGAATGGCACCTGACCACAGTTTTAATGTTGGATTAAGTGCAAGGGTTAATATACTTCCGGTAATGCAACTGTTTGTTACGCCCTCGTATGCCTGGAAATCGCACATCTACTTTGAAGATGCTAACTCGCCGGGATTGGAACAGGATGCCTATGGCATTCTGAATATCAACGGCGGACTTGCCATGTCGGATCCCAACATAATTCTTTCGGTTTGGGCAACCAATGTGCTCGATGAGCAATTTATAACCAGCGCCGGAAACACAGGAAGCTTGTTTGGAGCACCAACTTTTGTACCCGGCCCTCCCAGAATGGTAGGAGCAAAACTTACCTGGAATTTCAGCAAAAAAGAAAAACGACGTTCGAGGATATTTAATTAACCTCTATAAAAAAGCCCGGCTCTCCGGGCTTTTTATTTAACCATTATTTACCAACTTATGAGTAAATTTCATTGTCCTTAAGATTTCTTAATTTTCTAATACTTTTCCACAATAAGTACTTTTTAGTTTCATGTATTACTCCCCTGCTATAGTTTGATATTTCTCCATCAGCTTTAGCCTTAAATACAATGTCTTCAAAGTTTCTTTAATCGTAACATCACTCGGATCTAACTGATGGCATTTCTCGATGTAAGGCAACGACTTTCCCCACCATATCCTGGATTTATCAATCTCGTTTTGATACGCTACTTCATCATTTATTGGAACCTTTCCGGCCAATTCAACCTGCTTAACACCACGGTTATAATAAATTACCCCAAGATTGTATAGGGCCATTATGTTTTCTGGCTTTATCGTTAATGCCTCTTCATAAAAATTAATAGCATTTTCCTCGTCGCCATTTTTTTTATACAAGTCTCCTTTTATCAGATAATAATTAACCTCTGGATTATTCTCAATAGCCATATCCAAGTATTTTATAGCTTCATCTCTACTATCCAATTCTAAAAGAATTTGAATCAACTCGTTCATTATTCCAACATCATTTTGATAAATGCTAAAACCTTCCTTTAGAGTTTCCAAGGCATTTAATGAATCCTTTATATTTTTGTATGCTTTGGCAGACCATATATATGAAGCTTCAGGATTATAGCCCAATTGTGATGTTTGTTTAAAGTATTTTATGGCTTTATCGAATTGTTCAGCATTTAATGCTGCCAATCCACAGTTGTAAATAATTGCTGTGTCGATAAAACTATCATCGGAATGAAACACTGACATCTCGTAAATTTCCAAAATTTGTTCAAATTTCTTTACGGCATCAACATAAGCACTATCATTGTAGTCTGTAATTGCCTCTTTTTGAAGATCGTTGATCAGTAAGGTTAAATTAACTTTTAAACTTTTCGAGAACTTATTGTTTAAATCCAAGGCCATTGCCCTTTTGTATGAATTAAACGCCTCGGTTAAAGGATCATCGGTAATTGATTTAAGTTTCTTGTCATTCGCCTGAAATATTTCGCCCCTGACCTGCCAGGTTCGCGGCCAATTAATGGATCTTGATGATTTTTCGCTGGTTGAATCAGTAGCAATTTGAATACATTCCAATGCCCTGTCCAGATCCCCGGATTCTAAATAATTGGCGGCTTTATTTACCTGCCCTTTTTGTGCAAATAATGCATAACAAACCACTACCATAGCAATGGTAATACCAAAACGTTTCATTGGTCTAATTCTTTATGTTAATGATATAGTGATAACTACAGATTGCCTAAGTCAGAAGCATCAATTCTGACGCGTACGGACATCCACTTTTAGAAAACCTGCTTCAATCAGCGCATTTTTAACAGCCTCAATATCTTCCGACGTTGCATTTTCATCCGGTGTGATACCGGCGTACAAACTCCGATTACCTTTTCCTGAAAGAAATTTTTTAGCTTCCCGTTTTGCTTTTTCCAATTCAGGAGAATTTCCCGACCAACCAAACCAAAACATGTTAACCGATTCGCCGATCTTTGTTCCTGGTTCTGTTTCCCTTACTGAGTGCCTTTCAATGCTATAACCAACCTGGTTAATGTTTGCTTTTCTAAGAACATTTAATACCGTTTCTGATTGAAGATAAGTAACATCGTCTTCAAGGGTTAAAACAACATTGGTTTCCCCAGGCTGTTTTCCGATTTGGTTTATCTTGGTTTCAAACGCGTTCAGGTTGTATTCTTTGTTATCCAGATCAATTTTCCCATTGGCTTTTAACAGAATTTTGTGTTGCGCAGTGGAAACCGGTTCCTGCTCCAATTTCAGAACCGTTGTACTTACTTTTACAAACGGAACCTGGTTCAGTTCATTGAGAACGGCACGCAATCTTTCTTTCGGGACATCGCTAAAAGACAAAACGGAAATCGTTGTTTTATCACCCATTGATTTTAAATATTCTTCAACTTCCTGTTTTACGTTTTCAACGGTAGATACTTTGTTAAAAACCTCGAATTTATCAGGATAAACTCTCACATCGTATTTTCCAATATGTTGCGAAGAAGATGTATCATCTGAGGCCCTTCTAAAATTTGCGTTTTTTATCCCGGTAAAAAACAAAGTTTCTTTTACCTCGGCAACAACCTTATCACTGGCCCCGTTTTCGACGGTTACATTTACTCCCTGTTCGTGATTAGTTCCGGTTTTTCGATTTCCTTCATTAACCAAATTTCTCCGTTGTGCCAAATACTCCTTTAGTTCTTCGATTGTAAGTTCTTTGTTTTCTATTAGCTGCCATTTTTCATCCTTTGCTTTTGGCTCGACGTAATATCTTTCAACATAAATAGCTCCTTCTTTTGTAATTTTTACATTAACAAACGGTGGTGGCGGTGGCGGTGGAGCTACTGAACTCGTAACCTTTGGCTCCATAATCGAAAACCGCACCGGAAGCATTTGATTGATCACATTTTTCTTCTCAGCAGACAAGGAGAAATAATCCTGTTTGAATTCTGCCTGCGACAATTGTTGACGCTTTTCAAGATAAATTTTCCCAATGGAGCGAAGCATTTTATCTACAAAAGCTTTATCTGTTTCAGCATCGTATCGCAAGGTAATTACCCCTCTAGAGATTTTCACATCTCCCACTAATGGCAGATTTTTGGTAATGACTTCTGGCCCGTTTTTCACTTGTTCAAAAGGCGGATTTCCGTTTAAGAATTTCGTTACTCCATCAAGCACTCCATCAATAGTTGCGAAGGAACCACAGGCTAAAATCCGACTTTCCCGGTTAACCAGAATCGTCATTATATTCTCTGACGGTATTGGATCGCCGTGTTTTGTCTTATCATATTTCGGAAACCGCTCTTGATTGCTCTCCGGGGGTGGAGGTGCCACCTCAAATTGGTTCATCTCCAGTCCGTCGTTTATTTTCGACAGGTGCTGAATGCTCCAGTTATCGAGCCAAACTTCCGAACTGTCTTTCTGAACACCTATTGTAGGTACCAGATCACTGATTTTATTAGGAATCATCTCAGGTCTTGCAAAAGCCTGTAAGAGCAGTGCCAACACCGGAACAAACAAAACCAGTTTCAGGCTTGTCCGGCGGCGATTTGTTTTCATGTGCATCATTTTGATTCGTTTTAAAATTGGTTTTTGTGTAAAATGGCTGGCCAGGGCAAAACGTCTTTCGCCTACGGCCTTTTTAAGAACCAACAGTTGGTATGTTTTTGCATCGATGCCTTTATTTAGTACGGCCTCATCGGCCTGGTATTCGTGTATCAGTTTCAGATCGCGGCGCAACAGCCACACCACCGGGTTAAACCAGAAAAGGGCCGCAAACAGCTCGCAGATCATCAGATCGAGCGCGTGTTTGTGCTGAATGTGTGCGTATTCGTGGGCCACCACAATATCATGGTTTTCGGTAAAATCCTTTTCCGACAAAACAATGTGCTGCAAAAAAGAGAAGGGCTGAATAAGATCTTTTACAATGGCCAAAACCACGTCCCTGAAGTTTTGTTTCTCGGCCCGGCGAATGAGCTGCATCACCCGCACCACCGAAAAGAGTACACGAACCACCAGCAGCCCGATTACCGACAGGTAAAACAACAGCCACAGGTTAAGCGGCGCTTTCGCGGGAGTTGGCTCACTCAGCGGTAGATTTTCGGTATAAATTACTAACTCGTTTGCTACGGGTGCAGCCACCCACTCGTGAATCGTTTCGAACTGCGGAATCACCTGTGTTTCGCGTATAAGTGGGATGTTGGCAAAAGGAAGGATTACCGATGTTAGCAAAATACCCAGCAATACAAAGCGGTTGGCAGTGTGCATTTTGTCGCGACAAACAGCCAGCTTAAACACTGCATACAACAGCGCCAGACTTACACTCGATTTTAGGAGCCAAACCAGGAATGGGTTCATTGCAGGTTGTTTTGTTGTTTTTCAATTTCTTCAATCAGTTTCTTCAGGTCATCGAGCGAAAGGTTTTCTTCTTCAACCAGCAGCGACACCACACTTTTATACGAGTTATTAAAGTATTTCTTCACCACATTCCCAAGTGTTCCCTTACTGTATTCTTCTTTGCTGACAATGGCAAAATAACGGTGTGTGTTTCCAAACTGCTCATGACCTACAAAGCCTTTTTCTTCGAGAGCCCGCACCATTGTTGAAAGGGTATTGTAATGCAGTTTCTGATCCGTGTATAATTCTTTGAGTTCTTTCACAAACATTGGGCCTTTCTCCCAGAAGTAGTTCATTATTTCCTCTTCTTTTTGTGTCAGTTTTTGCATCATGCTGATTTTTAGATTTAAACTACAAAACAAATATAACTATATTTTTTAGTTTTGCAACTATTTTTTATAGTTGCTAAACTATTTCACATAGTTAATCCATTCTCAAGTACGCTCGAATCATTTATTCCACTGAATAAATGAAGTAAAAATGTATGCACAGAAATTCAAATCAGTACGGGGCCTATTCGTAGGAGCACCAATTATGTCGCCCTACACAGTTAGCTTATTCCAATACTAAAAAGTAGTAATAAAGATGCTAAAATTGCGGCAATAACAAGCAGGGTTCTAACAACGGGGTCTTGCTTGTAAACCTGAATTAGTTCTTTGATGTTCATGTGTTTGCATTTTGGTTGTACATTTAACTAAAGGCTAAAAATAGAAAAAGATATTGATAAAACAAATTCACCCGATTTCTGTCATATGACCGAAATCGGGTGATCTGCTCGTAGCTCAAAGCACTTAGCTCAAAGCTATCTTATTCTTTCCAGTCGATCAGGCGCCCGGGTGTCCACGGAGCATTGATCTTGTTCAGCTCAGCTTCCAAAGCCGGAATATCTTTTTCAACAAGTTGTTTTAAGGCACTTAATACAGGTGGAAATTCTTCTTTCAAAATCTCGTAAGCCTGCTTTTCTGTAGTAGTAATTCCACTGGTCGATCCCATGTGGGTATAGGTAATGTTTCCAAGCCGATCGTTCAACGGTACTTGTGCCGGCGGAACTTCCTCGCCACTTGCTTTAGCAGGTAAACCGTTCATGGTAAAGTTGAGTTTTTCCAATTCAACACCCAATGCGCGGGCTTTGTCCATTAGTTCCTGGCTGGCACCCGGTGTGGCATAAATGGCCTGTTTGATATTCTCAACTTTATCAATATTCTCATTAATAACACGGCCGGCACCTACAACAGCGAGCGCCAGTTTGTTTACTTTTTCGGCGAATTCAACATTTTCGTTATAATCTTCGGCCGGAAGAACGGTATTATTGAGTTTTTTGCAAACAAAAGATACCGGTTCAACCAGCTCGGTCAACTCACCTTCGTGCCACATTTTTAATCCCACCTTATAGGTTCCGGGCATCACCATAATTCCTCGTCCGGTATTCGAAACCGGGTTGAATTTTCCACCAATTCGCGAATTAACAGTAGTAGCATAAGTCATGTTCCAGTTCACCCGGCTGATACCTTTTGAAGGTGCCTTGCTAAACTGGTCGATCACATTGCCATTGTTATCGTAAATGGTGAAAATCAGGTGTGTTTTTTCCTGCTGCTCTTCCAGTTGCAATTCCCTCCAGCTTGGCTGCGGAATCGGTTTTCCTTCTTTGAACAGCTCTTTTTCTTCTTCCTTTCTCAATTGCGCTTTGGTTTTTGGAACCTCTTTCAGGAAATAGGTAAAAGTGGCTCCGTATTCCGGATTGTCGGCAGTAAAATATGTGCTGCCCTGGTTGCTTTTACCACTGGTTTGAATAAACATCAGTGCATCTTTTATCGGGAAAATTTCTGCCTCACTATTTTCCAGTTCGGCACTCACCTGGCGCAACGGACTGTAATCGTCGAGAATATAAAAGCCACGGCCAAAAGTAGCAATCACCAAATCGCTTTCACGTTCCTGAATGGTAATATCGCGAACCGGAATAGTTGGCAGACCCGATTTCAGTTCCACCCAGTTTTCGCCATTATCAACAGTAAAGTAGATAGCAAATTCAGTACCCACAAACAATAATTCGGGGCGTAGGTAATCCTGCACAATCGTATAAACCGTACCATTTTCAGGGAGGTTGCCCGATATATTCACCCAGGTCTTCCCTTTGTCAGAACTCTTATACACGTAAGGCTTAAAGTCATCGCGTTTCAGGTTATCAAAAGTGGCGTATACCACATTTTCGTCAAAACGGTCGGCAGCAAGGTCACTCACTGTGGTATATTCTGGAACGCCGGGAAACGCTTTTACCTGTGTCCAGTCGTCACCACCATTTTCAGTTACCGAGATCACACCATCATCGGTTCCGGCATACAGCAAACCTTCCTTGATTTTTGACTCGTCGAGCGCAACAATAGTTCCCCACTGCGAGGTGGAAACATCTTTTGCCACGGCGTCAGATGGCCAGTATTTTCCCATCACCGGGAAAGAGTTTCGATCAACCTGTGCAGTTAGATCGTCGCTGATGACTTCCCATGTATTTCCACGGTCGTCGCTTCTGAAAACTTTATTGGCAGCTACATACAAACGAGTTTTCAGGTGCGGACTAACAATCAGCGGTGTATTCCAGTTCCACTTATATGTTAGCTCCCCTTTCCGTTCGCGGGGTTTGATACTGATTCTTTCGCCACTCTTTTTATCGTAGCGCGACATGTTTCCATACTGATATTCAGTGTAAACAATGTCGGGATTCCCCGGTTCGGTAGCTGCCCAGAAACCGTCGCCGCCCATGGTTACATACCATTCGTCGTTGACAACCCCGCTGCGGCTGATCGTGCGCGAAGGACCACCCATCGAATTGTTGTCCTGAGTTCCGCCATACACATTGTAAAACGGTTCGGCGTCGTCAACAAAAACACGATAGAACTGCGTAACCGGCAGATTTTCTTTAAAATCGAAGGTTTGTCCGGCATCCCAGGTTTCGTAAATACCACCGTCTCCACCAATAATATAATGGTCGGTATCGGCCGGATCGATCCATATCGCATGATCGTCAACATGACGGCCGCGGGTACTGATACTGCTCCAGTTTTTACCACCGTCAACCGTAACTTTCGAAACCGTTTCAGTGGAATACACTTTATCAACATCTTTCGGATCGCAAACAATTTCGTTGTAATACTGGCCGCTACTGTGGTAGTCGCTCATTTTCTCCCAGCTTTCGCCTTTATCTGTCGAGCGGAAGAATCCGCCTTTATCGTCGGCAGCTTCAACAATCAGGTAAACATAGTTAGGATCGACCGGTGAAACATCAATGCCCATTCCTCCAAGATGAACTCCCGGAAGGCCTTTCATGATCTTGCGCCAGTTTTCACCTCCGTCAGTTGATTTATAGACTGCTGATTCAGGTCCTCCGCCAATTTTCGTAAATGAAGTTCTGCGACGTTGCTCTGATGTGGCGTACATGATGTCGGGATTCGAAGGATCCATCACCACATTATTAACGCCTGTATTTTCACTAATCGACAGAACCTGGTTCCAGGTTTCACCACCGTCGGTCGATTTGTAAAGGCCACGCTCTTCACCCGGTCCCCATACCGAACCTTCGGCTGCCACAAAAACAACGTCAGAATTCCTCGGATCGATAACGATTCCTCCAATCTGGCGGCTTTCTTTCAGTCCCATATTTTTGAAAGACTTTCCACCATCGAGCGACTTATAAACCCCGTCGCCATATCCAAGGGCACGCTGGTGATTGTTTTCGCCGGTGCCAACCCAAACTACATTCGGATTGTTCGGGTCGAGTTCAACAATACCGATGGAATAAGATCCGTAGTTATCAAAAATCGGTTTCCAGGTGGTGCCATTGTTTTCGGTTTTCCAAACGTTACCACTGGCAACTCCCACGTAATATTCTTTTGGATTTTTTGGATTTACAGCAAAATCGGCAATACGCCCGCTGGCCCATGCCGGACCAATGCTGCGCCATTTAAGTCCACTCACCAGGCCCGAATTAATAAAGGGCTTGGCTTCTTCTTTCTTTTCCTCCTCTTTCTTTTTTGCAAAGATTACCGTAGAGGTTAAAAAAACGGCAATCAGAAACAGTGTCAGTTTTTTCATAAAGCAATTATTTATAGCGTTTTTGTATTTGAATGATCTGAAACACAGACAGCTTGAATAATCAGGTATTTTACGTTGGTACAGGTCATATGCAGCTGCTGAAGATAATAATTATCCCTTTTACAAAACAGCATAAAAGTCAGTAAAGGATTTTTGAGTCAGCTGAAGGTTGCGGCTAACAATAAAAAAAGCCTGCCTGGTTTCACCAGGCAGGCCTACAAATATCATTTGAATAGAATATTTCTTTTAAAAACTAAGCACGTCTTTTAAGTTTTTATAGCCTGTTTTACTAACCTTTAGTTTTGTTTTATCGTGAAGAATGACCACATACGACTCTTTTTCGTACTGCTGAATTTCACCTATCTCGTTTACCTTAACAATGTAGCTGCGGTGAATGCGCACAAAGTCCTTCGGATTCAGTGCATTTTCGAAATACTTCATGGTCTTTTGTTTCATCCAGCGGCCTTCGGTGGTATAAATCATTACGTAATCATCCATCGACTCGATGTACCGCACCGCATCTATCGGGGCGATATGAATTTTATGGCGGTCCTTAACCACTACCCTGTCGAGGTATTCTTCTTTTGGAAATTCACTGATTTTTTCTGCCACATCCGATTCTTTTCCTTCGGTTTGAATACGTTCCAGCACTTTTTCAACGGCTTCTTTCAAACGATCCTGCGAATACGGTTTTAGGAGGTAATCGGCGGCGTTGTAATCGAAAGCTTTTAATGCATACTGGTCGTAAGCCGTTGCAAATATGATCTGCGGTTTATGATCGAGCAACTCCAACATTTCGAAACCTGTGATTTTGGGCATCTGGATATCCAGAAAAACCAGGTCGGGTTTCAATTCATTGATCATTTTCACCCCTTCAAATCCGTTTTCACACTCGGCGATTAACTCGATGGCATCGATTTTCGCCAGAAAGGATTTCATCAGATTCCGGGCCAGTTCTTCGTCTTCAACGATTATGGTTCGCAATTTTTCAGTCATTTTCAGAGATTTTGAGGAATGGTTAAAGTTACAGTAAATTCGTTATTTTGGTTGACAACCTTTAATAAATGTGGATTTCCATAAATTACCTGAAGGCGGTCGCGAATGTTACGCAAGCCAATTCCTTCACCTTTTTTGCTCATCACATTCTTATCGTAAGTATTGCTGATGGTTACCTCCAGCATACTGTCTGTGGCACGGCAATGGGTAATCACGTCCACGGTATCGATGGCCTCGTAAACGCCATATTTAATAGCATTCTCGTACAGTGGCTGAAGGATCATATTAGGAATTTTGGCTTTAAGGCACTCTTTTTCGATGGCAAAAACCGGATTGAGTTTCGAGCCAAAACGCACTTTCTCGATACTTAGATAAAGTTTGTTGTTCTCCAACTCCTGTTCCAACGTAACTTTCTCGTCCTGATCGTGTTTCAGGGAATAACGCATCAGCTGCGACAGGTTGATCACCATTTCCTGGGCACGAGCCGGATCAGTCATCGTTAACGACGAGATACTGTTTAAACTATTGAACAGAAAGTGAGGATTGATTTGCGATTTCAGTGCATGTAACTCAGCTTCCTTTACCAGGGCTTTTAAACGGGTTTCGTTTCTCGATTTTTCCTTAAATGCATAATAATAATTTACAGCGTAAAAGAATATCACAAAACCGATGTACATCATGTAACCCGCAACAACGCGCGTTACTGCGGCTTTTTCAAGCCATTGCTGCGCGAGCGGATGAAATATTTTAATAAAGACGGCCCCGAGGTACATCCACAGCAAAACGATGATGGTCGCTGCAATGAGGTGGGCCGATACAACTCGGATAATGCTGCTGCTTTCGAGCGAACTGTATTTAATTACATACCAGATGGCTGCTCCGATAATGGCATACAGGATAACAAAAGTAAAAACTTCGAGCACTGCCATCCCAAAAGGCATACCATCGATGGTTGTGGCCGTACCAATTAGCGCCGCCGAAACCAGTAGCCAGAAAGCTCCGTACCCGATTAACAGCTTTGGATTAGATATAAAAGGATGGCGAAAGTCCATTTAGGTTTTACATATACTTTATTTCAACACCGCCAAAGGCCGCAAAACCTTTAATAACGAGTGTTTTTGTAGGATCAGACACAATGTGATTGAGCGATGATCCACGTTTATCGGTATAACCGCCAAAAATAGCTGTCACTTCATTTTTTACGGTCCAGTCGGGCGGTACTTTAAAACCGCAGCCTCCGAACAGAGCCAGACAATCGATTACTGCTCCGTTTTGCGACAGTTTAGCCTGACGCAGATCGAACTCGGTTCCACCGAAAACGGAGGTAGTTTTTCCGCCGATAAAATGCTGCGAATCAACGTAAACCTCACGTCCGCCGAAGATCACAAAATCATCGAAATAATCGTTGTTTGCATGTTGATGTTGCTGGTGCGGATCGCCCGGCTCGAAAGGTGGATGCATGTGTGCCTTATGATGTTTCCCTCCCTGTGTGAACAGTAGAACAAAACCAACTGCCACGATCAATACCGGCCATCCGATTCGTCTTAATTGATAAGGAATATCTGTCAGTTCCGGGATCAAAAAGAATCCGCCAATGACAATCAGAATAATACCGGTTGTTTTGTTTCCTCCAATCATTGAGAAAACGCCGATTCCTATCAGCAGCATCTGCCACGAGATCAGGATGTCATTCCAAAACGACGGGATAAGGTTCAGGCGTTCGAGAATCCACAAGGATCCCACAACGATCAGGAACAGTCCGAAGTAAACTCGTTTATTTGATGTTTCCGGTTTTTCCATTTTTTCAAATTTATGTGTCAAATCTATTCTTGAAGCTCTGTTTGTTGCATTTTTAATCGGTAAAACACCTTTTATTGTCGGTTAAGCTATCCTCTAAAGCAATCGGGCTACTATTGCTATTCCCACTCCAATTAAAATAAGTGGTAACAACAGTACAATTGCAGCTCCCGACAAAACGAACAATTTGGGCAGCAAAAATAAGCCGCCAATCACAACCAATACCCAGCCTCCCGAACGACGGCCGGCCAGTAAAACTATTCCGACGATTAGCAGAATAACCGGCCACGAGAAAACGACGTGCCCGATACTATGAAAGGCATTCTGAAAGGGGAAAAACACATTGTTTAAATGAAAAAATGGAAAATTATAGATCGCACCACTTTTTTTCAGTACCAATAAAATACCCAGTACAATGAGTACGATTGCCAATACTTTTCTGGAGTTGTCTTGTTGTTCCACTCGATTTTCCATAGTCCCATTTTTAAATTACCGTTCAAATGTAAAGATGTTTGAATACAAGAGGACTTAACATTCGGTTAACATAGGTTATCAATCGGTGAATGTGATAATGTTTCTCTTGAAAATTGGGGAGTAAGCTGAAAAAACAAAAAAAGCGGGAAAGAATCCCGCTTTTGTATTATTGTTTGTTTTGAGCCTTTGCCCACGAGTCGCGTAACGCAACTGTTCGGTTAAATACCGGTTTTTCCGGTGTCGAATCCGGGTCCATGTTGAAGTACCCCAAACGTTCAAACTGAAAATGATCGAAAGGTTTCGATTCCTTCACAAACGGTTCCAGGTAACAATCCGGTAGAATCTTCAGCGAATCGGGATTCATAAATTCCTTAAAGTCCACATCTTTATGTCCTGCCGGATCTTCGTCGTTAAACAAACGATCGTATAAACGCACTTCCGATTTCACAGCGTGTTCAGCTGAAACCCAGTGCAATGTGGCTTTTACCTTACGCCCATCGGGCGAATTACCACCTTTTGACGCCGGATCGTAAGTACACAACAGTTCAGTAATATTACCATCTGCATCTTTGATTACATCGGTACAGGTAATAAAATACGCGTAACGCAAACGTACTTCGCGGCCCGGACCAAGTCGGAAAAATTTTCTTGGCGGATCTTCCATGAAATCATCGCGTTCGATGTACAGCACTTTCGAGAACGGCACTTTACGCGTTCCCATCAACTCATCTTCCGGGTTGTTCACAGCATCCAGCTCTTCAGTCTCTCCATCGGGATAATTCGTAATCACCACTTTTAGCGGATTGATCACTCCCATCACACGTTGTGCGGTTTTATTCAGATGCTCACGTACGCTGAATTCCAGCAGTGAAACATCGATCATCCCATCCACTTTGGTCACTCCGATCTTATCCGAGAAATTACGGATCGATTCCGGTGTATATCCCCTGCGGCGTAAGCCTGAAATAGTGGGCATCCTCGGATCGTCCCAGCCATTTACGTGACCGTCCTTCACCAGTTCGAGCAATTTACGTTTACTCATCACGGTATAAGTCAGGTTCAAACGCGCAAATTCAATCTGGCGCGGTCGGTAATCCGAATCCATCAATTGATCGACAAACCAATCGTACAAGGGGCGGTGCACCTCAAATTCCAGGGTACAGATCGAATGGGTAATTCCTTCCCAAAAATCGCACTGTCCGTGGGCAAAATCGTACATCGGGTACACACACCACTTATCGCCGGTGCGGTGGTGGTGCGCTTTCATGATCCGGTAAATGATCGGATCGCGCATGTGCATATTTGGCGATGCCATATTTATTTTGGCGCGTAACACTTTTTCTCCTTCATTAAATTCACCGGCTGTCATTCGTTCAAAAAGATCGAGGTTTTCCTCAACAGTGCGATTTCTGAACGGACTTTCCATTCCCGGTTTCTGGGGTGTTCCTTTCTGGCTGCTAATCGTTTCCGCATCCTGATCGTCGACATAAGCTTTTCCTTCCTTGATCAACTGAATAGCAAAAGCATGCAGTTTCGGGAAAAAGTCGGATGCATAATACAAACGGTCTTCCCAGTCGAAACCTAACCAACGCACGTCAGCCATAATCGAATCAACATATTCGGTCTCCTCTTTCGATGGATTGGTATCGTCGAAACGAAGGTTGGTTTTACCACCATATTTCTGCGCCAAACCAAAGTTCAGACAGATCGATTTGGCATGCCCTATGTGCAGGTAACCATTCGGTTCGGGGGGGAAACGCGTATGCACCCTTCCTCCGTTTTTACCCGCCGCCAGGTCAGCGTCGATCTGCATGTGAATAAAATTCGATTTCTTCTGCGGTTCTGTAGCTGTATTTGTTTTATTATCCGTCATTGTATTTGAATTAACCCCTTTTAAATGAAGCTACAAAATTAAAAAATGATTTGTGAGAACGGTCAGCCCCACTTCAATTTATTACTTTTGTTGACAATAATTAAAAATCGCATGGGAGTTATCGAAATCGAAGGAATGAAATTCTATGCCTATCACGGGCATTTTGAAGCTGAAAAGGTAGTTGGAAACAAATTTGAGGTTAACCTTCGCATAGAGACGGATTGTAGCAAAGCCGCCGCCAGCGATAATCTAGACGATGCACTGAACTACCAGTCGGTTTACGAAACCCTTCAGGCCGAAATGAAAATTCCATCAGCACTACTCGAACATGTTGCGCAACGCATGCTGGATGCATTACACGCTAAATTCCCGGCTATTGAACACGCCCGGGTGAAAATCTCGAAAATGAATCCTCCAATGGGTGGCGAAATAGAGAAAGTAAGTGTGACTTTGGAACGGTGAGGGAGTTCAGGGTTCAGGGTTTAGAGGAGCAGACAGTCGCAGTTTACAGTCTCAGTCTCCGTGTACACTTGTTTGTGAAATTACAATTTGACATTTTTCAATTTAGCAGTTTAACATTGAAGCATTTTCCGGCAATCCCTCAGTCCATAAATCCTTCAACGTTTAAGTAGGCAATTGGCATTGTGCAGTTGGCAGTCACCAACGCAGTTTTCTTTTTGAAGTATGCAATTTTACAATTCTTCAATTTAGCAGTTAAACGACCTTCTATTAAAGCACTTTCCAGCAATCCCTCAGTCCATCAATCCTTCAATGTTCAAGTTGGCAATTGGCATTGTGCAGTTGGCAGTCACAGTCGCAGTAGACAGTTTCTTTTGGGGAATTGCAATTTTGCAATTCTTCAATTTAGCAGTTTGACATTAAAGCATTCCCGCATTTAAGCATTAAAGCATTTCTTTCAGCCCTTCAAAACATATGTTATTAAATATTTAATTACCAGCCGGATAATGACATAAGTCAAATTTTTCAAACTTTTTGTTCGTATTTTTGAAAACAGAACCATTAAAGCTTTAAACAATGTTTTTAAATACACGAAATTTGAATGAAGGCGGTTGCCGCGACAACTGTGCAGGAGGCCGCAAACGCGAGTTACAAGAGGGGAAAAATCCAAAAATCATCAACGAACCAAAAGTTTCAGGACCGGCCGAAATCCTTGTAAATGCACACTGGCAAAACCTGAGAAAATAATACAATTAATTTTCCTGTTGCAGGATGTGTAAAAATTTATATTTTTGCACACCGAAACGTACAAATGGTTCCTTGGCCGAGTGGCTAGGCAGCGGTCTGCAAAACCGTGTACGGCGGTTCGACTCCGCCAGGAACCTCAAAAAAAGGCAGTCAGTTTGACTGCCTTTTTTTATTTCTACAACTTCAAATAATTTTCCAGTTCCCTGTAATCACTAAAAATTTCTTTTCCCATATTTGCAGGTATGAAGCTAATCCGTACCATCCTTTTCTTTCCGCTTGCTTTTATTCGCCTTATTCTGCTGCTTGCCATCACCGCTTACATTACCATTGTTGGCATATTGTGGCTAAAGCTTTTCGGATTTAGCCGAAAACTGCAAAACTGGATGGAACGCAACTGGGGAAGAGCCATTATGTTTATTCTGGGAGTTATACTCAACAAGTATCAGTTACCACAGAGCACTAATTTTATTCTGATGCCTAATCACCGGAGTTACATCGATATTTTTATTGTGACAGGCCTCGTTCCATCTGCAATGATAGCCAAAGCCGAAGTTGCCAAATGGCCCTTTGTAAATATGGGAGTCAGAGGCACCGGTTCGATCTTAGTCGACCGTAAAAACACCAGCAGCCTGTTGCAAACCATGTCGAAAATTAAAAGCTCGGTTTCACAGGGCATTCCTGTCACGCTGTTCCCCGAAGGAACAACCTTTAAAGGACCGTTAACCAAACATTTTAAAAACGGCAGTTTTAAAATTGCCGCTGATACTCAAATTCCGGTGATCCCGATGGCCATCGAATTTAAAGACAAAGACGATGCCTGGGTAGATGATGATACTTTCATCGGTCATTTTTTCCGCCAGCTCGGAAAACCCGTAACCCGGGTGAATGTTCGCTTTGGCGAACCAATTTCATCAAACGACTACCAAGAACTTCAAAAGCAGGTAAAAGAAAAAATCGATGCCATGCTGGAAGAAATTCAGGAATTCTGAATTCGTTTTCGAAATCTGAACCAGTAATAGACCGGCACTCCTGACAGTGCCGTAATTACCGCAATGGTTGATTCAACAGGCCTTTGAAAATAAGCCAGCACCAAAATGGCAATGTTTGTACCGATAAAAAAAATGTGAATCAAAGGAAAACCAGGAAGTTTAAGGTGACTCTTTCTCTGCTTGCGCAACTTAAAAACTCCAGCCACGGCCAAAAGAGGAAAAATCCCTAAGGAGAATCCCATGTAGGTCAGAATTTCTTCGAATGTGCCTGACAAAACCAGAATTATGGCAATGGCTGCCTGTAAATAAATAGCATTCGACGGCACCTTTCGTCGAAGGTGAATTGCTGCAATTGACTTGAAGAAATAGCCATCCAGTGCCATTTTATAATACACACGCGGCCCCAGCAAAATAAATGCGCTGAGCGATGAGAAAAGTGCGAATGAAATAAGCAGGGAGACAATAACTTCTGCAGTTGCCCCAAATGCAAAACCGGCTGCCAGTCCGCCAATTTCTGGTTCATTTTTCATTTGGTCCACAGGAATTGCGTATACAAAAAACAGATTCAACAATACGTATAAAACTGTTACTACCAAGGTTGAAATCAATAAAGAACGTGGAATGACTTTTCCCGGATTTCTGATTTCGGATCCGATGTAGGTAGCCGAATTCCAGCCGCTGTAAGCAAACATGATAAACATTAGCGACAGTCCAATCGACTTCCAGTTTTCGAAATCGAAACTCAGCATTTCACGGTTTTCCAAATGCGAAAAACTGCCTTCACCAACGGTAAATCCGGCTATTATCAGTCCGGCTACCAAAACTATTTTTAACAGAGTAAGAATATTTTGTACCCTGGCTCCGAGTACTACACCCCGAGAATGAATCACACTAAAAATTAAAATCAGGGCAATGGCCAGTATTCGGCTAAAGCTTTGCCCGCTGATCACTCCATTCAGCATTAACCAATTCTGTAAGTTTGGAAATGCCCAGGTAAAATAGTCGCTGAAGCCAATTGCAGAGGCAGCGATTGGCGCAGAGAAACCCACAATCAACGAAAGCCAACCGCTTAAGAAGCCCAATAAGGGATTGAAAAGTTTCGAAATAAAAACATACTCGCCACCGGCTTCGGGATAAGCAGCGCCGAGTTCGCCAAAAGCAATGGCTCCGCACAGTGCAATCATTCCACCAATGACCCAAAGCGCTAACATTATCATCGCATTCCCAAGAAATCCCATCAGGTAACCTGTGGTGGTAAATATACCGGCACCAATAATGTTGGCTATAACGATGTTGGTAACAGGGAAAAGTCCTAGTTTTCGTTGGAGTCTATGATTGGAATCATTCAAACTTGTGCTATTTTTCGCTCAGCTTATAACTAATCGACATGCCTGCCCGGCTGTTTTTATCAAAGGTAGTCGCGAAATTCTCAGCGTTTTCAATATAGTCTAAAAAGTCGCGAATTCCGTTTGCACGCATTCCCACATTGTGTCCTACAAAACAGCCACCAACTTTAAGTTTTGGCTCCATGGCAATAAAATAGTTCTTGTACCAGTATTTGTCGGCATCGGAAAAAACAAAATCGTATTTCCCTTCAAGTTGCGGAACCAGTTCGTGTGCATCGGCCAAACGTACATCGATATACTTGCTAACTCCCGCCTTTTTAAAATTGGCTTTGGCCTGTATGTAGCGGTTTTTATCAATTTCGATGGTAATTAATTTCCCACCGGTTTTACTTAACGCCCAGGCAATCCAAATCGCAGAGTGACCAGTTGATGTTCCAATTTCGACGGCGTTTGTATAGCCGTTTTTTATAATGATATCGTAAATAATTTTTCCATCCGACAAGGGCACATTCATATCCGTCCAATTACTGGCATTCTCTTCGAGGAAAGTTTTAATCTTCTTATCCAGCTTCGTTTCCACCTGGGGATATTGCGCAAAAGTTTGCCCAAAGGATAGAAATAAAATCAGAGGTAGTATTATTAGCTTTAGTTTCATCGCGGTTAATTTAAGCCCTAAAGTTAAAACAATTCAAATAAAGAAAGTTTCAAAATCAATATTACAAAATAATGCTTTTCAATCAAATTTTAATATGCAATAATATAATTATGTAAACATATAGAAGAATATTGTTAAAATGACAAAAATCATTTTTGACGGAAAATTTATTTGACTATATTTGCATTGCATTTGGGATTCATCCCATATTGTGTGTTTGGGGGTTAACATTTAGGAAGGAGACTGATGAGTCTCCTTCTTTCTTTTACAAGAAACTGAAAATCAACCAAAACAGCTTACATATCCCATTCACGCTATAAAATGTTTCTTCCTAAAAGAAGTTAAAACTAATGCGGCGATTCAATCTCATTATGAAATCCAATCTCTTTTTCTACTTTTGTGCCGAATTCTAAGAATATTATTAATATGAAGACAGCAGAAATTCATACCAGTAAAGGTGTAATGAAAGTAAAATTCTTCGAGGAAGACGCACCCGGAACTGTGGCTAATTTTATTAAACTTTCGGAAGAAGGTTTTTATGATGGCCTGACTTTTCACCGTGTGATCCCGAATTTTGTGATCCAGGGTGGTTGCCCCGACGGGACAGGTGCGGGCGGACCTGGTTACACGATAAAATGTGAACTGGATGGAAATAACCAGTATCACGATAAAGGTGTTCTTTCGATGGCTCACGCAGGAAGAAATACCGGCGGCTCACAGTTTTTTATCTGTCACAATCGTGAAAACACGCAACATCTCGATCGTCACCACACGTGCTTCGGTAAGGTTTACGAAGGACTTGATGTGATCGACGACATCCGCCAGGGTGATGAAATCGAGAAGATTGTTATTTCAGAAGCTTAAGAAAAGCAATACAATAACAAGGGGGATCTGCAAAACAGATCCCTTTTTTTGTTTTTGAAATTCCGTGGCTTGGTACTTAGCTCAATTAAATAAAAGATATGTCAATAAGTAGCCAACAACCCTGTAATTCTGCCGTTTACAAATAATAAAAGCCAGAATCAAAAAAAATAACATCGAGCTATTGCAAATGTCGAATTGATAACATTTATTTGTTGAAGGAATTTATACATACTTCAGTTAGATTTTTTTGAAGGGTTGAATTTTCAACCGCTGTATATTAAGGCTAAAAACAAATACTTAACGATCGAGAGATGACAAACAGCAAACCCAGGGTAATAAAAGATTACAACAAACTGGACAAAGATCTGCAGCAGCAGATCAAGTTAATTTATGCAGATGGTTTTGCCGACAATCTGATTCACTTTTTTGATAAAAACGGGCTTAAAATAACCGTACTTCCTTTTGAAACCGAAGACAAATATTATATGCTGCGCATGACCGAGAACGAAGCTGTGGCGCTGGTTGATGAAGATGATGACTATGATGATGACGGCTTCCTGAAAGATGAAGTTAAGCAGGAATACGAAGATAAGTATTCAGAACTTGATCACATTGCTGATAAGCTTAACGAAGACGAAGATGACGTAGAAGAGGAAGAAGAAATAGACGAAGACGACGACGAAGATTAATAAATAAAAAAGGCTTGCAATCGCAAGCCTTTTTCTTTTGTATTTCCTGATTTATGCAACTCTCTCAAGCGAGCATTGATTTTACTTTATCTGCAATGTCTTTCCCATCGGCCTGACCGGCTAATTTTTTGGAAGCAATCCCCATTACTTTTCCCATATCTTTCATACCGCTGGCGCCGGTTTCGTCGATAATGGCTTTAACGGCCGCCTCGAGCGCTTCGTCCGACATTTTTGCAGGCAGGTACGATTCAAAGATTTTTACCTGCAGCATTTCCTGTTCGTAGAGGTCTTCCCTCCCCTGTTCTTTATAAATATTGGCTGAATCGCCACCCTGTTTTGCCAGTTTCGAAATGATTTTGAGTGCCTCGTCATCGCTAAGTTCAGCACCCGCACCTTTGGCGGTTTTCGCCTCAATCATTACTTTTTTTATTCCACGAAGGGCTTCCAGTCTTTCCTTTTCGCGGGCTTTCATTGCCTCTTTTATGTCGTTGTTGATTTGTTCGAATAGTGTCATAATCTTGTATTTTTAATCTACTTTATCGTGTAAATAACTGTTTCTGTCTGAAATCTGGTTGTTCCGGTTCACCGAATATTTCGAATTATTTTTCTGAAACTTCGGATCATTCATTCTGATCTTTCGGCGCATGTATGCCGGCGTTTTGTCCAAATCATCCATGTCCTCTTCGCTCATCGTAGAAAAGTCTTTGATTTCCAGATGATGATCATTTTGCGTTCGCTTTTTCGACGTATTCGGATAGAGGTTTTCAAACTCCATGTCTTCCTTTTCACGCTCCTTCCGGATATCGAACTCGATGGTTTTTTGCCCCGGTCTTCCACTGTTTATTGAAGTTCCGCCTTCGTTCTGATGACCCGAAGAATCAAGTACAACGGTTTCTTTTTCCTGTTTTTCCTCACTAAAGCTTGAAAGAATACTACTCGGAAAACCTGTTGCAATTACGGTTACCGACAACTCCTCATCAAGGTTTTCATCGAATCCGTTACCCCAGATCATATCCGCATCGAATCCGGCTTTGTTTTGCACATAATCGGTAATACGGCCCACTTCGTCCATGGTTACTTCCTTATCGCCCGAAGTAATGTGCACCAAAACATTGCGTGCACCGCGAATATCGTTGTTGTTCAATAAGGGTGAATTTAACGCCAGCTCAACGGCTTCCTCTGCGCGGTTTTCGCCGGTAGCTACACCGGTACCCATTACCGCCATTCCACTTCTACGCATCACGGTTTCTACATCGGCAAAATCAACATTAATGTAACCCGGCACTGTAATGATCTCGGCTATTCCGCGAGCGGCTGTTGCCAGAATATTATCGGCCCGCGAAAAAGCTTCTGAGATACCAAAATCGCCGTACATCTCGCGGATGCGTTCGTTATTAATTACAAGCAGCGAATCAACATACTGCTCCAGTTCCTTTATTCCTTCGATCGCCTGTTTTACGCGTCGGCGTCCCTCATTCCGGAACGGAATAGTAACGATCGCGACAGTTAAATAATCTTTTTCGCGACAGGCTTGGGCGATAACCGGTGCACCTCCGGTACCCGTACCACCACCCATTCCGGCGGTGATAAATACCATTTTTGTGTTTTCGCCCAGGGCTTTTTTAACATCGTCGATGTTTTCTTCGGCAGCCCTTTTGCCAACTTCGGGTTTGTTACCGGCACCCCGGCCTTCGGTCAATGTGGCTCCCAACTGTACCCTGGCCCTTATCGGGCTGTTTTCCATGGCTTGCGCATCGGTGTTGCAAATCAGGTAACCAACATCGCGTATCCCCTGAATATACATATGGTTGAGCGCATTACCACCACCACCGCCTACTCCAACGATCTTTATCTCTGCTCCCGGTGATTCATCAAAATTAAAATTCTCCAAATTGTCCATTTTCTTCCATTTTCAGGGTTACATTGTTTTAATCCATACTTTGGTCATCTTCATCAAAAAGCTTCCCTAAACCAAAGTTTTTAAAGAACCAGTTATCCACATTTGATTCAGATACCGGCTCATCTTTCCTGCTTCGTTCTTTTCTGCGTTTCTCCTTTTTCTCCTTCTTCGGCCTTGAATGATCGAACGAAGGTGGCGAAACGATTATTGTCTCTTCTTCTTCCATTTCAATGCTGACGCGATCTTCTTCGTGATCATCCTCATCGAAAATAAAGTTCATTTCTTCTTTTGTTTCGTGCTGTTCTTCTTCTTCCAGTTCGAATTTCTGGGTTTCGGGTTTGGGTTGAAGAATGCTGTTTGGATTGGTATCGAAACCGGTGGCAAGAATGGTTACACTGATCTTGTCGCCAAGTCGGTCGTCGTAACCGTTACCCCAGATAATATCGGCTTCCTGTCCGGCCTTCTCCTGAAGTTCTTCGATGATTTCACCGATTTCACCAATTCTGATTTCTTCACTACCAGATATGATATTTAAAAGAATGTTCTTGGTTCCGTAAATGTCGTTGCTATCCAGAAGCGGCGATTCCAGTGCTGCATGAACAGCATCCATGGCACGGCCTTCTCCGGTGGCAAAACCGGTTCCCATAATAAACACCTCACTTTTGTGCATCACGGTGTGAACGTCGGTGTAGTCGATGTTTACATTTCCGTGAACGGTTATAATTTCTGCCACACCTTTAACGGCTGTGGCAATAATGTTATCGGCCATTTTAAAAGCCCTGCTGGCCGGAAGATCGCCATAAATATTGTGAAGGCGGTCGTTGCTGATCACCAGCATACTATCCACTGACTCCTTCAGCTTATTAATCCCTTCCTGAGCCTGATCGTAGCGTTTTTTACCTTCGGCTTTCGATGGAATTGTTACTACTGCAATCGTCAGGATATCGAGTTCGCGTGCCAGCGCTGCAATAACCGGAGCAGCTCCGGTTCCGGTACCACCGCCCATTCCGGCAGCAATAAACAGCATCTTGGTATTATCCTGAAGTACCTTACGCAGGTCCTCGTAGTTTTCGCGCGCAGCCTCTTCACCCATTTCAGGTTTGTTACCGGCTCCCCGTCCTTCGGTTAATGTTACACCGAGCTGGATTTTCACCGGCACCTTGCTGTTTTCGAGTGCCTGCGCATCGGTATTGCAAATAATGTAGTCAACGCCTTTTATGCCTTCCTCGAACATGTGATTGACCGCGTTGCAACCGGCACCTCCCGCACCAATCACCTTGATGATGGAAGATGTTGCTTTTGGAAATTGAAAGTTTACGAATTCTTCGGCCATATCGTGTTGTTTTAATTTAATTCTAAATCTGATTGATCGGTGTCGAATAAGTTCAGCGCTCCCTGAACTACATCCTTGATCAACGGAGCAAAGCCCCGATCTTTTTTCTTTGTTTTGCGTACGTGTGTACTTGTAGTGGTATTTCCTGCCGAACTCAAAACCATTTTTAATGCTCCGAGTGCAGTCAGGTATTCCGTATTCTGAAACTCCTCTTTTCGCGTTGCCGGATAGATCAGCGAATGTCCTTTTCGGGCATCCATTCCGGTTTTAAATTTTACAAGCGAAATAATGTTATCCATGTTACAGGTTCCCCCGGTTATTACAATTCCGGAGCCCAGGTTTTCTTCGATTCCCGAGCGGTGGATCTGCTCGTTCGCGATTTCAATGATCTCTTCCAAACGGGCCTGAATAATGTAGGCAAGACTTTTGAATGAGATATCGCGTGGTTCCCAACCGTTTTCGCCGGCTATGGTCACTACTTTCTGGTCGTCGGCAAAATCGCCCATCGCCTGCCCGTATTTTACTTTTAGGAGTTCCGCCTTTTTCAGAAAAATGGAACAGCCTTCTTTGATATCGTTGGTAATTACCTGCCCGGCAAAAGGAATCACAGCCGTATGTTTTAGTACGTTCTCCTGATACACGGCCAGATTTGTTGTTCCGGCTCCCAGGTCAACCACAATAACTCCAACCTCTTTTTCTTCGGAATTGGCCACGGCTTCAGAAATGGCCAACGACGAATGAATCAGTTCTCCGAGTTCAACACCGGCTTTGGTCAAAACGAGTTTCAGCGCATTAATGTATTCCAGCGGAACGACTACCAGCTTAAAACTGGCTTCAATTTTTCGGCCTGTCGTTCCAACCGGTTTTTCAACTTCATTTTCATCGTCGATAATGTAAGAAGTCGGGATCACTTTTACCACTTTGTAATCCTGTTTCAAGACTACATTTTGGGCTTCATCCGTCAATCGCTGAACATCGGAGGCAGTAACAAAACCCTCGCCCGAAGTTAACGCCGAACATTTGTAATTAATGGTTTGCATTTTGGCACCGGCCATTGCAACATTCACCACATTTACTTCCTCATCGGTTTGTTCTTCGAGTTTAGCAATGAGTTGCGACACCACTTCTGCGGTTTCATCAATATTAAAAACCACACCCCGCTTTATTCCTTTCGAAGGAAGTTGAACGAGCCCTTTTACGTCAATTTTGCCCAGCTCCGTAAGCTTTCCAGCGAGTGCCACCATTTTTGATGTACCCAGGTCGATTACAACTGAAAGTTCTTGTTTTGAAGCCATGTTTATTTTCTTTTTGCAACGATCTGATCTCTGTATTTCAGACTTATCGATTTATATTTATTCCAGTTATTGTTAGCCAGTACCTTTTTGTAAAAGGTTTTCATATTGCGGAGTTTCTCCTGGTAATTATCCAGACTCCCCATTTCTATTAACTGCTCGCCAAACAGTGGCGTCAGTATTACTTCGTCCTCCGATTCCACATAAACCTGCTCGATTTGCGCCCTCCAAAATTCATTGTTTTCGATGAAACTAACGCAGGGCAACAATTCTTCCCTGGCAAATTTCTCGCTGATGTTTCCGGTGGCCACCAAAACATGGGCCGGATAACTGCTCGAAACCGGAAACTTGTAACCGAATTCATCGAGGTAATACGATTCCGATTTGGTGATAACCCGCAAAAGCGGCTCGCGGTGTTTTACCCGAACGGTCAGTACTCCTTTGTACGAAGTACTGTCTTTGGCCACCATTTCGAAAACCTCGGCATTGAATACGGCAGGTAATTCTTCCACTTCCTGTTCCAGCGCAGCAGTGTTGATGCTGTCGAAATGCTGCCCCAGGAGGTCTTTATCTGCATTCAAAATGATCTTTCTGATAACTGCCTTATCGAGTGCAATTTTGTCGTCGGGAGCATATTCAATCACGATACCCGAACACGGTGCATCGTGATATTTAATGGATGTAAAGGCGAGCGTGATCACCAAAAAGGCGATCAGGGCTAAAACACCTGCTATTTTCGACAACTTTTTAAACACCGTATTTTGTTTTTAATGATTCCACTATCGGCTTAACCATGCGGTCGATGTCGCCCGCTCCCATCGTTAATAACAATTCGTTATCATCGCTTTTTATCTGTTCCAGACATTCTTCTTTTTCGAGCAGAAACTTCTCTTCCAGTTTCATCTTTTCGAAAATAATTTCTGACGAAACTCCCTTGATAGGTTCTTCGCGTGCCGGGTAAAGCGGGATCAGGATAGCACGATCGAGCAAATCGAGGCTGGCAGCAAATTCAGCGGCAAAATCCTTGGTCCGCGAATACAAGTGCGGCTGAAAAATACCGGTAACTTTTCGGCCCGGATACAGCGCTTTCACCGAAGCAATAAAAGCTTTCAACTCCTCGGGGTGGTGCGCATAATCGTCGATATAAACTTTGTTATCCGATTTATACTGAATATCGAAACGGCGGGCCACTCCCTGGTAATCGGCAATTCCGGCCTTGATTTCGTTGGCACTAACACCGGACAGCCAGGCCAGCGCCGAAGCACCAATGGTATTTTCAACGTTTACCAGTCCCGGATAATTCATGCTGCAATTGGCAATCACTCCCTCGGGCGTTTTCAGATCGAACCGATAAAATCCCGTGCTTTCGTCCAGCTTCAGATTCACGGCACGGAAATCGGTATCGTCTTTTAACGAATAGGTATAAATTTTTGCAGCGGTTTTGGAAGTGTCTAATTCAACTCCTTTTTTCAAAACCAGGTTTCCGCCTTTTCTGATCTGCGAAATAAATTTCTCGAACGACTCCACAATTTTTGCCTTGTCGCCATAAATATCCAGGTGATCGGCATCAACCGAAGTCACCAAAGCCAATTCAGGCTGAAGGTGCAAAAATGATCGATCAAACTCATCTGCTTCAGCTACGATCCATGGCGAATCGTCTTTGGGCAACAAGAGGTTGCTTCCAAAGTTTTTCGAGATACCCCCCAAGAAGGCGCCGCAACCAACTTTGGTTTTATTCAGCATATTCGCAACCATGGTACTGGTTGTGGTTTTTCCATGCGTTCCGGCAACGGCAATCCCGCTTTTTTCATTAGCAATCAAACCCAGCACTTTGGCGCGCTTAAACAAACCTATCGGCTGGCTTTTAAACCAGTTCAGTTCTTTATGTTCCTCCGGAATAGCCGGTGTGTAAACCGCAATGGTTTCGGCCGGATTCCATTTCGACGGGATCTTACGAATGTCGTCCTCAAAATGAACATCAATTCCTTCCTCCTGCAACTTCGCGGTGAGGTCGCTTGGCGTTTTATCGTAACCCGCCACATTCTTCCCCGTGTATTTAAAATACCGGGCAAGTGCACTCATCCCAATTCCTCCTATCCCCAGGAAATACACATTTTTTATGTTCCCGATGCTCTTCATCTTACTAATTTCTCTACTTCGTCAACTATTGTTTTTGTGGCTTCCGGCTTTGCCAGTTCTTTTATTTTCTCCGACAAAACCGCACATTTATCTTTATCGTTCACGGCTTCAAAAGCCAGTGGAAACAGCTTTTCGTTTATCTCGTCGTCGCGCACCATCAATGCGGCCTCTTTTTCAACCAGCGCCATGGCATTTTTCGTCTGATGATCTTCGGCAACATTTGGCGATGGCACCAAAATCGACGCTTTTCCAACCAGGCACAATTCCGAAATGGTTCCGGCTCCCGCACGCGAAATCACCAGGTCGGCAACCGCGTAGGCTTTATCCATATCGGTAATGAATTTGTGAATCTGCAGGTTTTCAGGTTTCGAATCCTTTAATTCTTCCTGAATTCTGTCGTAATAAATTGCCCCGGTTTGCCAGATCACCTGAATACCGGATGCTGCAATTTCTTTTATATTTTTTAATACTGATTGATTGACCGAGCGAGCTCCCAGACTTCCGCCAACAATCAGAATTACTTTGTCGTCTTCTTTTAGTTTGAAGTATCCCAGCGCCGTCGCTTTATCCACTTCTTCCATCAGGTTCTGGCGCACCGGGTTCCCGGTAAACACGATCTTTTCCTGTGGAAAAAAGCGATCCATTTTATCGTAAGCCACACAAATGCTTTTTACTTTTTTGCTCAGCAATTTGTTGGTAATTCCGGCATATGAGTTCTGTTCCTGAATAAGCGTTGGCACTTTGTATTTTGCTGCGGCACGAAGCAGAGGCCCGCTGGCATATCCACCGACACCAATCGCAATTTCAGGTTTAAAATCTTTTACAATATTGCGAGCCATCGATGAACTCTTCAGCAGCTTTTTAAAAAAGGTAAACATCTTCAGGCTGGGTTTCCGCGGGAATCCCATTACCGGCAGGCCAATAATTTTATAGCCTGCGGCAGGTACTTTTTCCATCTCCATTCGGCCCAAAGCGCCAACAAACAAAATGTCGGCATCGGGATTACGACGCTTAATTTCGTTGGCAATTGATAAGGCCGGGAAAATGTGTCCCCCGGTTCCTCCTCCGCTTAATATGACTCTATTTAGTTTTGTCATCTTTCTCAATTTCGTAATCTTCGTCGGGTGCTTTAATCATCACCGGCTGTTCTGCAATTTCCTTGTTTTCCTGGTTTTGATAACTCACACTTAAAATGCAGCCAAACGAAATGGCTGTAAAAATCATGGCCGTTCCACCGTAACTCACCCAGGGCAAAGGCTGACCGGTAACCGGCAATGCGCCACTCGAAACGCCAATATTTATCATGGCCTGGTACACCAAAATCATCGTAAGACCAACCACCATAAATGCAGGAAACGTTCGCGTTGCCCGCCGGACAATCGTTATTCCTCTGAAAAAGAAGATCAGGTACAAAAAGACCACAAAAACTCCTATAATCAGTCCGTACTCTTCAACGATAATGGCAAAAATAAAATCGTTGTAGGCAGCGGCCATATAATTACTTACATCGGAATGTCCCGGGCCTTTGCCAAATATTCCGCCCGAATAAATAGCCAGTTTCGCGTAATCGGCCTGGGTAATCCCGGTTTCTGAATTCGGATCGCCATGAATAAAACGATCGATACGACCTTTGATTGTCGCAATACGCGCCGGAGGCTCATCTATGACGCTGGCGCCGAAATACATGAGTGCCACAAAACCTATTCCGGCAGCAACTACCAGCAACATGTATTTCATTGGAATCCGGCCAACAAACATCATGGTCATAATAGTAGCAAAAAGCAATGCCGAAGTGGAAAAATCGGATAATGAAATAAGAAAACACACAATGCCTGTTGGTATTATAATACTTCGGAATGCGAGGTACAGATCGCGTTTTGTTTTTTGCTTTTTACCGAGCACTTTCGCGCTAAATAATATGAGTGATATTTTGGCTACCTCGGCCGGCTGAAACGATAAAGGGCCAAGTGGCAAGGTTCGTCCACTGCCATGAATTATACCGGCAAACTTTAATCCTACCGCCAATATCAGCAAGCCGATACTGAGGTAGAGCGCCAGCGTGGCGAACATCGAATATATTTTAACAGGCAGTACATTCACCATCAGCAACATCACCCCAAAACCCAACACCAAAAATACCATGTGACGAACGAGGTAGATCCATGTTTTTCCGCCCGCAACACGATAGGCCAATGCACCGGTGGCACTGTACACAATCAGTAGCGAGAGCATTGATAACAAGATCAACACCGCCCAAATTACACGGTCGCCTCTAAATATTTTCGAAATGGAACCTTCCATTACAAATTCCTCACCTGTTCTTTAAATTGATTTCCTCTGTCTTCGTAATTGTTGAATAAATCGAAACTCGCGCATGCCGGCGAAAGTAAAACGGTGTCGCCGTTTCGTGCCAGGTAATAAGCGGCTTTAACAGCTTCTTCCATACTCGATGTTTCAACGATGTCGTTGACGCAATCGCCAAACGCATCTTTGATTTTTGCATTGTTTTTTCCGAGGCAAACAATCGCCTTAACTTTTTCCGTGGCCAATCCTTTCAGCATGGAATAATCGTTGCCTTTGTCCACTCCGCCGGCGATCCAAACAACCGGTTTGTGAACGCTTTCGAGTGCGTACCAGGTAGAATTTACGTTGGTGGCTTTCGAGTCGTTAATGAACTCGATGCCGTGCACTTTCAAAAATCGTTCGAGACGATGTTCCACCCCCTTGAAATCGGCCATGCTCTCCCGCAACTGCTCGTTGCGAATCTGAAACACCATGCTGGCAATTCCTGCCGCCATGCTGTTGTAAGTGTTGTGTTTTCCCTGTAGTGATAAATCCAGAATAGACATACTGAATTGGTTTTCGTTAATATTTATAATTATCCGATTCTCTTGTACTCCTGCTCCCGGATTTGCCGGCGCTCCCAACCCAAAAGGAACTTTAACAGCAGTAACCTCTCTTTTTTCTAATTCTTTGCTGATCACTTCATCGTCGTCGCAATAAATGAAGTAATCGCTGCTTGTTTGATTTTGAAGAATCCTGAATTTGGAATCCACATAGTTTTGCATGTCGTAGCCGTAACGATCAAGATGATCGGGTGTGATGTTCATCAACACTGCCACATCGGCCCGGAATTCGTACATGCCATCGAGCTGAAAACTGCTCAGTTCGATCACATACACATCAAAATCATCTTCAGCCACCTGCCAGGCAAAGCTTTTTCCCACGTTTCCTGCCAGCCCTACATTCAATCCCGCGCTTTTCAGGATGTGGTAAGTCAGTAGTGTTGTTGTGGTTTTGCCGTTGCTACCTGTTATGCAAATTGTTTTTGCTGAAGTAAATCTTCCTGCAAATTCAATTTCCGAAATCACAGGTGTTCCCATTTCATGCAGCTTTTTTACCAGTGGCGCCGTTTCGGGAATTCCCGGGCTTTTTACCACCAGCGCTGCATCGAGGATCCGGCTTTCAGTGTGCTGTCCTTCTTCAAAATCGATTTCAAAATTTCCAAGAACTTCTTTGTACTTATCTTTTATTGTTCCCATGTCGGAAACAAAAACTTCATATCCTTTTTTCTGTGCCAGAATGGCCGCTCCCACTCCGCTTTCGCCTGCTCCCAGTATGGCTACCTTCTCTTTCAACCTAGCGTACTTTTAAGGTTGCCAGTGTTACCACTGCCAGTACAATTCCCACGATCCAGAAACGCGTAACGATCTTTGGTTCCGGGAATCCCTTTTTCTGAAAATGGTGGTGGATCGGACTCATCAGAAATACACGACGGCCTTCGCCATATTTGCGTTTGGTGTACTTGAACCACGACACCTGAATCATTACTGATAAATTTTCAATCAGGAATATTCCGCATAACAGCGGTATCAAAATTTCTTTGCGGATGATGATGGAGAACACCGCCAGAATTCCGCCCAATGCCAGACTTCCGGTGTCGCCCATAAATACCTGTGCCGGGTATGAATTGTACCATAAGAATCCGACGGTAGCACCAATAAAAGCCGCGATAAAAATGGTAAGTTCACCAATATTCGGAATGTACATAATGCTCAGGTAATCGGCATAAATGATGTTACCACTTACATAAGCGAGGATACCCAATGTTGCCCCGCTGATTGCCGATGTTCCGGTGGCCAGCCCGTCAATTCCGTCGGTAAGGTTCGCTGCATTTGAAACGGCTGTTATGATCAGAATAATCGCCAGTGCGTAAACCACCCATTTTAACCACCGTGCTGCATCGCCGGCAAAAGCAACCAGTCGGCCATAATCGAATTCATTCTTTTTTATAAATGGTATCGTCGTTTTGGTCGACTTCACATCTTCGGTTACAAAAACCTCGACCGCATCGCCGGTTTCAGGATCAATGGTTTGCATGGTCACATATTCGCCGTTATCATCGCGAACATGTTCCCGAACTTTTACATCGTCGCTAAAAAACAAGGTGGCAACAACAAGAAGTCCCAGTGAAACCTGTCCCAGAATTTTAAATTTTCCGGCCAGCCCCTGTTTGTTCTTTTTAAATACTTTAATGTAGTCGTCGATGAAACCGATCATACCCAGGAAAGCCGTGGTGATCAGCATTAACAGGATGTAAACATTATCGAGGCGGGCAAACAAGATGGTCGGGATGATGATCCCCATCAAAATAATGATTCCTCCCATGGTAGGAGTACCTTTTTTCTGCATTTGACCTTCGAGTCCCAGGTCACGAATTTCGTCGTCAATTTGTTTTTGCTGCAGCACCCTGATCATTTTCTTACCAAAAACAGTGGTAATGATGAGCGAAAGAATAATTGCGGCTGCCGACCGAAATGAAATACCGGGGAGCATCCCCAATCCCGGAATATCGTAATCTGCCAATAATGTGTAAATCCAGTAAAACATATCTCAGTGTTTAGTCTTCAAGTCCAAAGCATTTCTTAATCTCTTCCTTATCATCGAAGTGGTGTTTCACTCCGTTGATCTCCTGGTAATTCTCGTGTCCTTTACCGGCGATCAAAATGATATCGCCGGGTTGAGCAAGCAAAGCGGCCGTTTTTATCGCTTCACGGCGATTTTCTATTGAGACCACTTTGCTTTTATGTTGAGGTTCTACTCCGTCTTCCATGTCTTTTATGATCGCTGTCGGATCCTCCGTACGCGGATTGTCCGAAGTCAGGATCACTTTATCGCTGGCCAACAAGGCTTCTTTTGCCATTTCGGGGCGTTTGGTTTTGTCGCGGTCGCCACCGGCACCAACTACTGTAATCACCTGCTCGTTCCGCGTTCTGATTTCTGAAATGGCAGTCAGCACGTTTTTCAAAGCATCGGGAGTGTGGGCATAATCCACAATTGCGTATTTTCCATCCAGGCTGCGAATGATTTCGAAGCGTCCCTGAACGGGTTGAAGATCGCTCAGCTGTGCCAAAACTTCCTGTTTATCCTGATCGAGCTGAATCGCTGCTGCATAAACGGCCAGCAGATTCGAGGCGTTGAAAAGGCCTACAAAACGTGTCCACACTTCCTGCCCGTCGAGGTTCAGCAACATGCCGTCGAAATGACTTTCGAGCACTTTGCAACGGAAGTCAGCCATAGCCCGGTTCGAATACGTAAATTTGTGCGCCTTTGTATTCTGAATCATTACCATGCCGTTTTTATCGTCGATGTTGGTAATGGCAAAAGCGTCTGCAGAAAGTCCGTCGAAAAATGCTTTTTTGGCTTTAATGTATTCTGCGAAAGTTTTGTGATAATCGAGGTGATCGTGCGTGATGTTGGTGAAAATACCACCCGCAAAATCAATACCGGCAATGCGATGCTGATGAATCGCGTGTGAACTCACTTCCATAAAACAGAACTCGCAGCCCTCGTTTACCATTTCGGCCAACAACTGTTGAATTTTCAAAGCATTGGGCGTAGTGTGCGAAGCGGTTTCTTCGTGTTCATTTATTTTATAGGAAATAGTTGAAATCAATCCCACACTGTATCCCTGTTTCCTAAAAAGGCGGTGCAACAATGTAGCAATGCTGGTTTTTCCGTTGGTACCCGTTACTCCAACCACTTTCATTTTTTTCGAAGGATGGCCATAAAAGGCAGCGGCCAGCTCACCTAATACAAGGTTGGAATCGGCAACTTTTACGTAGCTTACCTTATCAGAAGTTGTCTCCGGAAGTTCTTCACAAAAAACAGCAACAGCTCCTTTTTCGATGGCTTTTTCAATAAAAACATGACCATCAACATGAACACCACGCTGAGCAACAAAAGCAGTTCCCTGCTCCACTTTTCGTGAATCAAATTCAATCCCTGAAATATCTCCAGTTTCATTTCCGAGAAGCTGTACTACGTCTATATTTTCAATAAGTCGGCTCAGTTCCATTCTATCCCAGTGCTATATAAATCGTTTGTCCCGGGCGACAGTTATCTCCGGCTCTTAACGATTGTTTCTTTACTTTTCCTACTCCGTTTATTACCACTTTTAACCCGGCATTTTCCAATACAAAAACCGCATTGCTGGCGCCCATTCCAACTACGTTGGGTACTTTGCCAACAGGCAATTCTTCTTCGGCTAATACCAGTTGATTTTCGCTGGCCTCAACATGTGCCAGTGTAGTTTCAGGTTTACCCTGAATATTTTTGAATTCGAGTTCTTCGGCTACTTCAAGAATATCTTTGGTTAGCCCGCGGATCACCTGTGGTGTTTCCAATTCATCCGAATTATCTTTTTCATCGAGATCAGCATAAATCTGGCTGGCAAATACACGCTCCGAAATTTCTTTGTACGCCGGGCCGGCAGCTGAGGCTCCGTATATCGTTTTTCGGGGATTGTTCATGGTCACGATCAGCGAGTACTTCGGATTGTCGGCAGGAAAATAACCCGTAAACGAAGCCAGGTACATGCCGTTGGTATAGCCCGAACTGCTTGTAGCAACACGAGCCGTTCCTGTTTTACCGGCCAGTTTGAAGAATTCGCCCTGAATCTGCGTACCGGTTCCGTGTTCGCAAACACCCTCGAGCATGGCCTGCGCTTTGCCAATGGTTTCTTTCGAAGCGATCATCGGATTTAAAACTTCCGGGTCGAAACGTTTTTCCAGCGCACCTTTATCACGGATTTCTTTCACCAGGTGCGGTTTTACCATTCGGCCATTGTTCGCCACGGCATTATAGAAAGTCAGGATTTGCAGCGGTGTCATTTTGGTATCGTAACCATAAGCCATACTTGCCAAAGTTGTTCCCCACCAGTCGGCGTCGCCCGGGTATTTAAAATAGGGACGGCCTTCTCCTTCGATTTCAATTCCCAAAGGTTTGTTCACGCCAAAACTGTACACACGGTCGACATATTTTTTGGGATTATTTGCGTAGTGCTCGGTAATTATCTTGGCTGTACCAATGTTCGATGATTTTTCAAACACCTCTTTTACAGTCAGTTTCCCATAACCGCCGGCGTGACTGTCGCTGATAATACGTCCGTTACTTTGCCATTTTCCGTTTCCGGTATCAACTACGTCGCTGGTATCAACAACTCCGTCTTCCAAAGCGGCCATTAACGAAACCAGTTTAAATGAAGAACCCGGTTCGAAACAGCCACGGTGGCCCAGTGCGTAATTATCTTTTTCGTAATAATCGTCGTTGGCGCGGCCAAGATTGGCAATAGCTTTGATCTCGCCCGTTTTCACCTCCATTAAAATGGCAGTTCCCCAATCGGCTCTTTCTTCTATCAATTGTTTGTACAGTGCACTTTCAACAATATCCTGCAGCTTTACATTAATAGTAGTGATGACATCCATGCCATCGCGAGGTTCGATTTCGGTACGGATCACCCAGCGCCCGCTTAAGTTCTGCCGGTAGCTCACGCCGTTTTGTCCTTTCAAATATGGTTCATAGGCACGCTCCAAACCGGTATATCCAATCGGACCGGTAATTTCTTCGTATTCTCCCTTATTCAGACTACCGATGGTTCTTAAGGCCAAAGGACCAAGCGGATTAATTCGTTTGTTCTCCTGCTCAATGATTATTCCTCCGGCAAAACGACCACGACGCAGAATCGGGAACTTCTTAATTTCCTGAAGTTCCATATAATCTACTTTCCGGGGTGTGAGTAGAAATCCCCGGTTTCCGGCACTGTAGGCCGCATTCAATCGTCGGCGGTATTCGTTTTTTGAAGCGTCTTTAAAGAAATCGGCCAGATACCAGGCCAGCGAATCGCTTTCGTTTTTGAACACTTTTTTAACGCCCGGAGCTGCCAGGTCCATACGAATAAAAAATCCGGGAACCGACGAAGCCAGAATACTTCCATCATCGGCACAAATATTTCCACGCGTCGGCGGAACGATAACCGTGTTTTCACTGAGGTTCTTCTCGATCTGCTGCCAGCGGTCGTTGTTGATCTGCTGAACAGACACCAACTTAGCGATCACCACCAACACAAAAAGGAAGAGGATGAAATACACCAATGCAAAACGGGTCAATATGGTTTTTCTGATTCCCACTATCTAATCTTCAGTTTCAACAATTAATTTTTTGGGCGGACGCACAGGCTCCGACAATCCAATTCCGGCTTCCTCAACACGCTTGGCTACTTCCGACGGGCGGCTTTCGTCCATTAATTTGGCCGAAATAGATGAGTGCTCTGCACGTAGCGCCTCCAGTTCTTTTTGCTGATCGCCAATCTGACGGATGGTTTTTTCCGACCAGTTACGGTTCATAATCAGCGCCAGGCCAAACATGGCCAACATCACCACAAACGGGAACTGACGAGAAATGCGCTCATCGGTAAGGATCGTTCCTCCGATAAGGGATTTCATTCCCGGTCGTTTCCTGCTATTTTTATTCTTCTCCGCCATTTTATATCTTTTCTGCCACACGCAATTTTGCACTTCGCGAGCGCGGGTTTGCTTCCAGTTCTTCCTTGCCGGGAACAATTACTTTTCGGGTAATCACTTTGAAAGGCGATTGTACATTCCCGTAAAAATCCTTTTCTATTTTGCCTTCAAAATTTCCGGATTTCATAAAATTCTTACACAAACGATCCTCGAGGCTGTGATAAGTAATAATTGCCAATATTCCGCCCGGTTTCAGCAGATCGAGCGCTGCTTCCAGGAATTCCTTCAGCGCTTCCATCTCTTCGTTCACTTCAATTCGTAAAGCTTGAAAAACCTGCGCGAGGTATTTATTTTCGATGGCTCTTGGAGCACAAGCCGAGGCAATTTCTTTAAGCTGCGTGGTTGTTTTAATCGGCTGCTCTTTTCGTGCTTTCACAATTTCAGCAGCAAGACGGCGCGCATTTTTAATTTCGCCGTACATCCCAAAAATGCGCTGTAATTCAGCTTCGGGATATTCATTCACCACCTGCGCGGCATCAGTTTTTGCATCGCGGTTCATGCGCATATCCAGATCACCGTCGAAGCGAAATGAAAAGCCACGTTCGGCCACATCGAAATCGTGTGACGAAACGCCCAGGTCGGCAAAAACTGCGTCCACCTGGGTAACTCCAAAATGCTTTAGGAAATTCTTTGCGTAACGAAAATTATGTCTGATAAAAAAAAGCCGGTCATCCTCTAAGGCATTCCCGGCAGCGTCTTCATCCTGATCAAAGGCGAAAAGTCTGCCTTCGTTCATATTTTCCAGAATCAGCCGGGAGTGGCCACCTCCCCCATACGTTGCATCAATTACATCGTAGTCATCTTTCAACCGGAGCGCCTCAATACTCTCTCTGGCCAAAACAGGTATGTGATATACCTCAGTCATGGGCAGTCTTATTCCTCTTTTTTATCAATCAGTTTCAAAAGCTCCAGATAATCTGCATCCGATACTTCCATACCGGTGGCAGTAGCAGCAGCGCTGAGTCGGATCGAAGTCTGCATCCCGATGAAAGTAACCTTGTCTTTAAGGCTGGCATATTCCAGAAATTCATTCGGAATATTAATCCTTCCATTGGCAGCAACTCCTATCTGCACAAAATTCTGAAAGTAGAGCTGGAGCAGCTTATCGTGCATCGGGTTCGTTTCAGGATTCAATTTGTTCCTGAATTTTTCCACCTCTTTTTTCCAGGCATCTACCGTGTGAATATCAAGACATTTACTTCTGCGATTGCGTTCAACCACAACAAAATCGAGTTGCATCTCCCCCATGGCTTTCTTAAAAGCCGAAGGAAGAACAACGCGCCCTTTGTCGTCGATCGTAGCATTGTATTGTCCTGCAAAAGTTGCCATTTATGAGATTCCACTTTTTCTTAAGCGTAAAAATACAATTTTATTCCATTTTATGCCATTCTATTCCAAATCATTCCACAACGATTTTGCACTTTTTTGTTGATAACCTTTTCACTTCATGTTAACAACGAGTTAGCGGATAAAAATAATTTCACCCAATCAGCTGAATACCAATAGAAATAAATCAACACCCTATTTTACAAACAACCGTTAATAACTCAGGAAATCACATTCCGGATTCTTCCACCCTCGAAACACCAAAACACCATTGCGTTCCACAACACTAAATCAGGGTCAAAAAGTGTCAGAATAGTGCATTCAAAATTTTACAGATTGGCTGATTTTTGCTTAATTGCCTTGTCAAGTTATCGGGAATGAAAGGAGACAGCGCAGAAAATAAGGTTAAGCCTATCGATATCAGGGAAGTATTCGCAGATAAAAGCCCCGGCATAGCGAAATTTATTCCGGGATTTATTTACCGGTTTTTGCATCGCATTCTTCATATCGATTACATTAACGAGGTTCTTACAAATTACGGCCACCTGCAAGGGACAGCCTTTGTTGACAGTGTTGTGGAAATGTTTAACGTGAAGGAACATTTGCACGGCCTGGAGAATATTCCGAAGGATGGAAAATTCATTTTTGCCAGCAATCATCCTTTGGGCGGTTTCGATGGCATGCTACTGATGAAAACGGTTGAAAAACAACTTGGTGAATTTAAGTTTTTGGCCAACGACATCCTGTTTAATATTCCTCAGCTAAGCCCGGTTTTTGTGCCGGTAAACAAACATGGCGGACACGCACGTGATGCTGCCCGTAAATTGTCGGAAGTCTACAACTCCGATTGCCAGGTTTTGATCTTTCCTTATGGATTAGCTTCGAGAAAGGTAAAAGGAAAAGTTACCGATCTGGAGTGGAGAAAACATTTTATAACAAAATCCATTCAGCATAAACGCGACGTTATCCCGGTTTTTATTAGCGGGCATAACACCAACAGATTTTACAGGCTGGCGAAAATCAGGAAGTTTTTTCGTATAAAATGGAATCTGGAAATGTTTCTTTTGCCCGACGAGACCTACCGTCACCGAAATATGGACGTTCACCTTTATTTTGGCAAACCTATTCCGTACACAACTTTTGATTCGGGAAAGAGCCACAGTGAATGGGCTGCGTGGGTGAAGGAACAAGTTTATAAATTACCCGTAAATACGAAGTAATGGAAATATAACACGTAAAGTGTCATCCTTACACGGATTTTTTTAATTTTGTATTCCATTTTTCCAAAAGAGGAAACAACGAAACGGCCTGAAACAATTGTGTGAGATCTGAGTGTTTTTGAAACAAAACAAGTATTACAGATGAAAGATATTGTAAAACCTCTGCCGAGGGAAGAAATATATAAAGAGCTAACTCCTGAGAAACTGCTCAGAAAGACCAATAAGGGAGGAAATGAAATTTACATTGTAACGGCCCACGATTCACCTTCGGTGATGCACGAACTTGGCCGTTTACGTGAAATTACTTTCCGCGATGCAGGAGGAGGCACCGGTAAGGAAACCGACATCGATACCTACGATACACAGGAAAAACCATACAAACAGTTGATTGTGTGGGATCCTGATGCGAAAGAAATTCTGGGCGGTTATCGCTACATGTTGTGTGCCGATGCACCGGTAGATGAGGAAGGAAATGTGATGATGGCAACATCAAGGGTTTTCTATTTCTCTAAAGAATTCAAAGAAAATTACCTGCCCTATACACTGGAACTGGGACGCTCGTTTGTGCAACCTGCATACCAATCGAGCAAAGCCGGAGCAAAAGCACTTTTTGCACTCGACAACCTTTGGGACGGACTGGGAGCACTTACCGTTGATCATCCTGAAATTAAATATTTTTTCGGCAAGATCACGATGTACGAACACTTTCATAACGAGGCCCGAAACCTGATTCAATATTTCTTTAAAAAATATTTCCGCGATAAAGAAAACCTTGCTTACCCCAGAAATCCTGTTGAATTTGATATCGACATGGAAGCAATGGCCAAACTTTTCTGCGGCAAGGACTATTCTGAAGATTACAAAATATTGATTCAGAGTGTGCGTCAGTTTGGAGAAAATGTACCTCCACTGGTAAATGCCTATATGAATTTGTCGCCTTCGATGAAGACGTTTGGTACTATCAGAAACGAAAAGTTTGGAAATGTACTGGAAACCGGGATAATTGTCACGATTAAAGACATTTACGAGGTGAAGGTCGACCGCCATATTGAAACTTACATCAAGGGAAAAGAGGACAACGATTTCCCGATGCCTGAATAACGATGAAAGAATTCTACGCAAAACACCCGAAAATTCTTGTTGCTGTTGATTCCATCATTTTTGGATTTAACGAAAACGACTATGAATTAAAGGTGCTTTTGTTGAAACGAAAGTTTGAACCGGCCAAAGGCGAGTGGTCTTTAATGGGTGGTTTTGTTAATTCGGACGAAAGTCTGGATGATGCAGCAAAACGCATTGTTGAAAAACTTACAGGGCTGGAAGATGTATACATGGAGCAGCTTTATGCTTTTGGGGAGCCTGATCGCGACCCGGGAGGCCGCATTATTTCTGTTTCCTATGTGTCATTGATCAAAATTAACGAATACGACCGCGAACTTGTAAAACAGCATGGCGCTTACTGGATTCCCTTATCCGAAATTCCGGAGCTGATATTTGATCATGGCGATATGGTTTCAAAGGCCCTGCGTAAATTAAGAATCAGGGCAAGAACACAGCCCATCGGGTTTGAACTTTTACCTGAAAAATTTACCATTCCGCAACTTCAGCGCCTTTACGAAGCCATTTACCAAAAACCTTTCGACAAACGTAACTTCCGAAGAAAAGTGCTCGCCATGGGCTTGCTCGACAAACTTGAAGAAAAGGAAAAAGAAACGTCGAAAAAAGGAGCTTTCTACTACAAATTCAACACTTCAAAATACGAAGAACTTCTCCTGAAAGGACTTAATTTCGAACTCTAAGTTCCGGAATCCGGTATCAAAGAAATATCACTTTCCAAGGCAGATGAAATAAGCGCCAAATTGTGAAATTGAAAAACTGTTGAATTGCATAATTGTTAACTCCGAATACAAAACTGTACGCTATAAATGAGACTGCTGACTGAGACACTGGACCTACTCGAATGAAATTCGTTCGAGCGGGCTTAAACTCTATTTTATCAAACCCTTACAGGGTTTTGTTCTTCCTTAAAGCCTTGCCCTCTTAAAATCGAACGCATACTGCGTTGACCTATAATGCTATCCGGTACGGATTGGATTTTAGTAACATCATACTAAACAGCAGTCATCAACCCAGTATGGGTTGGACAAGCCTGAAAGTTGCTAAACTGCAAAATTGTTAAATTGCGAATTCAAAAAAGAAAACTGAATACTGTGTCCGAAAACTCGTCGTTTTGAATAGTCAAATTTACAGAGACATCAATCACAATAAATTACTAACAATCACGATAAATCACCGGTTTTCCTACTGTAAACTGAGACTGCGACTGAAAACTTCTTTAAACTCCGAACCTTGAACTCTAAACTCTGAACTTAATAAGCTCTTTCGTCTTTGCCTTCCACGTAATTAATAAAGGATGAATTCACTACCCGGTTTCCTCCCGGCGTTGGGTAATTTCCGGTGAAGTACCAGTCGCCCAAATCGTTCGGACAGGCTTTGTGCAGGTTCTCAATCGACTGGTAAACAATCTCTACTTCAGCTTTACAATCTTCAGGTTTAAGTAACTCAGCAATTTTTGCCGAAATTTCTTCTGCTGAAAATGGCTTGTAAATCTCGCGAACATAGTTCACCATTTCTTCTTTCGACAGGTTCTCCTGCTCCTTACATTTCTTGTAAACATCCTGGATGATCGATTCTTTGCCGTGATCTTTTAACAATTCAATAGCGGCATTAAATGCGATAAATTTATCCAGTCGGGCCATGTCGATACCATAACAGTCGGGGTAACGAATCTGCGGTGCCGATGAAACCACAATGATTTTTTTCGGATGCAGACGATCGAGTATTTTCAGGATACTGTTTTTCAGCGTAGTTCCGCGAACAATAGAATCATCGATAATTACCAGCGTATCTTTGTCGTTTTTGATAATACCGTAGGTAACATCGTAAACGTGTGCCACAAGGTCATCGCGGCTGGCATCATCGGCAATAAAAGTCCTGAGTTTTACGTCTTTAATAGCAATCTTTTCAACCCGTGGTTCAAACGACAGAATGCGCTTGATCTCTTTGTCGTCGAGTGAACCGTTCTTCGATTGGATCTGCTCAATTTTCCAGTCAACCAGGTTATTCCTGATACCTTCAACCATTCCGTAAAATGCGGTTTCGGCGGTATTCGGGATATATGAAAATACTGTATTCTCGTAATCGTAATCAACTGCTTTCAAAACAGTAGGAGTTATCAGACGCCCCAGTTCTTTTCGCTCGTTGTAAATCGATTTATCGCTACCACGCGAGAAATAAATCCTTTCAAATGAACACGATTTACGTTTGTGCGGAACGCGAATCATTTCGCGGCTGATCTGTCCGTTTTTCTTAACAATTAGGGCTTCACCCGGTGCAATTTCCTTCACAGCATCGTGATGAACATTCATTACCGTTTGAATAACCGGACGTTCAGAAGCAACCACCACGATTTCATCGTCGTAATAATAATGTGCCGGACGAATTCCCCACGGATCGCGCACAACAAAGGCATCGCCGTGTCCGATTAAACCGGCCATCGCGTAACCACCGTCCCAGTCTTTTGAAGCACGTTCCAAAATATTCTGAACATCCAGATTCTTTTCAATAAGTGGTGAAATATCGGCGTTATTGTATCCTTCGTTCTTGTATTTTCTAAAGAGGTATTGATTTTCCTCATCGAGGAAGTGCCCTACTTTTTCGAGTGCCGTAACCGTATCTGTATAGGCTTTTGGGTGCTGCCCCAACTCGATAAGTACATCGAATAACTCATCGGTATTGGTAAGGTTAAAGTTACCGGCCAACACCAGGTTTCTCGATTTCCAGTTATTCTGACGCATTACCGGATGTGTAAACTCGATGCTGTTTTTCCCGAATGTTCCGTAGCGCAAGTGTCCTAAATAAAGCGATCCGGCAAATGGGAAATTGTTTTCAGCCCACTCCGGATCGTTTATGTCTGCATCGTGACGTTTCGCCTTTTTCAGCGGTTTATTCACTTTATCGAAGACATTCTGTATCGGATTTTGTTCCACCGATCGGAAACGGCTGATGTACGGATTTCCCGGTTCAAGATTGGTTTTTAAACATACAATTCCGGCTCCATCCTGGCCACGGTTATGTTGTTTCTCCATCAACAAATACAGCTTGTTAAGCCCGTATTTCCAGGTACCATACTTTTTATGATAGTACGACAGAGGTTTTAATAAACGAATTAATGCTATTCCACACTCGTGTTTAATCTGATCACTCATATTGATTCGCTTTCAGCTGAGGAAAATTAATAATGTCCGGCACTACAAACGCGGTCGGATAATCTTTTTGAATTTGTTTATACAGTTTCCAGGCTTCATTCTTTGTCCTGAAATCGCCAACGCGCACCCTAAAATTAGGTGCCACAAATTTAATGTGAACAGGATATTCCGGGAATTCTTTCAAGAAATCAACTTTGGTATCGAGGGCTTTTTCTCTGGCATCCATATTCGAGCTAAAGAAAATTTCTACCCGGTAACCATCCAGTCCTTCTCTCTCCCTGTTTTTTTCGACGTGCCACTTCAACATTTTGTCGAGGCGCGCGTCACGTTCTACCTGCAGATCATCAACCAGCGAAACCTGCACTGAATCCTGCTGTATTTCCTTCCCGTCAAAATCCTGAGCAACAGCCAACTCAACAGCAAAACATCCAATAAAAAAGAGAAAAAGAATCTTCATAGTTCATCTCTTGAAGGTGCAAAGATAATTCAAAAACATATAAAACAAGCATTCATTGCTCAACAAGTACCACACGTTAATCTTTGGATAAAATAGCGCAAAACAGGTTCATCTTTTCGTCCGGTTTTCTACATTGATAATTAGTAATAACTTTGTGCCCGACATTGAAAGTAACGGTTTTTTAAGCTGGATATTTTAAAGCAACAACATGGGAAAACTAGTAGAAGAATTTAATGCCTACCGGGCTAAAATGAATGAAAAAATTCTGGCCTCCGACAACAAGGTAATGAAACGGATTTACAGCCTCGACACACTCACCTACCAGGAAGGAGCACTGAGTACGAAAGTAAAAGAAATGCTTGGCTTGTCGACTTCCATGGTATTACGTTGCGACGACTGCGTAAAATATCACCTCGAGAAATGTTTCGAACAAGGAGTAAGCACCGAAGAAATATTCGAAGTATTTGGCGTTGCAAACCTGGTGGGTGGAACTATCGTTATTCCGCACACACGAAGAGCCGTTGAATACTGGGAGGAATTAAACAATACCACTCAGGATTGATCTTTTTCCTGATTTAATTGTTATCAATAGTCGATTAATTAGCATAAAATGAATAAACTGTTTGCAATAACTTCATCGGGTAAAACCGAAAAATCTTTTCTTGACCTCCGTTTTGGCAAATGTGCCCACATCGTTTTTTTCGATCCGGTAAAAAACGTTTTCTCAATTGAGGAAAATAAATTTATTGAAAAGGAACACAGTGGAATCAGGTTGGTAGAATACCTGCAAAAAGAGGGTGTTACTTCAATTATCACTGGCGAGGTGGGCCCGATGGTGAGCAAAAAACTGGAAAAGGAAAAAATTCAATTGGTATTGCTGCACGAGGAACGTATTAAAATAGAAGAGATCATGGACCGGATCACCGAGCGCTAAGCCGGTACATTTTCTCATTAATTATTGGTATTAAAGCAAGCTGAACGGCCTGTGTATACAATTGAGCCCGTGTAAGTTTATCCTGAGTTAAAAGTCCAACTGCCCCCGACTTTTGTTTCGAATTGTGTTTTTTAAAGATCACGTCGTTGGCATGTCCCAATTCATAACCTTCGTCTATCATGGCTACTACCTCAGGCGGCAAACTAAAAGTAGTGGTTCGCGATTCACCTGAAGCGTCTTTTCCCAAAACAACAATCCAGGCAAAAGCCAGCAGGTTTTCATTTTTCCGGTCAACACCTCCCTCAATACCGACCCAGAAATTGGCTTCCGGGAATTTCCTGGCAGCATTAGCCGCCCTGTTGCGGGCACCTTCCAGTGTTTCTTCGTCACTCATGGGTTGATCGGCAACACCCGATTCAACTGATGCACCTTCAACATTAACATCGTTAAAATAAGTTTGAAATCCGTTCCGGGTCGCTTCTACCTTTACCGGATTCTTTGATGCCACAATTACTTGCATTCTCCTAAATTTTTCTGAAAAATAGGCATTTTTTAGGCACCACAAATCCATAATTCCGCCCCGCTCACAGACTTTTGTCACTTTGTTTGTGAATTGGAATTACTATTTTCGTAGGTATAAATCGAATGAATATGAAAGTCAGAAAAGCTACCATGAATGATTACCAGGCTATTGTAGAATTTCAGCAGGCCATGGCACACGAAACGGAAGGAATTGAGTTACATCTCGATCCGCTTGAGAAAGGAGTAAAAGCTGTGCTCGAGGACCCGAACAAGGGCATTTACTATGTGGCCGAAATCAACAAACAGGTGGTGAGTTCATTACTTACTACCTACGAGTGGAGCGACTGGCGCAACGGAACGGTACTGTGGATACAATCGGTTTATGTAATGCCGCAATACCGGCGGAGAGGAGTTTACCGCAGCATGTATTCGCACATAAAAAGCATGGTGCTTAGTTCCGACGATTTGAAGGGAATTCGCTTATACGCCGACAAGTCGAACCTGGCAGCTCACAAAACATACGAGAACCTCGGAATGAACCAGGATCATTATATTACGTTTGAATGGCTAAAATAATCCGGATGCGAAAGGCCGGACTCCAAAAAATCAGGTAAATTAGAAACAAATACCACACTGTCAATTGACAGCAGTGTGAGTTTTTCAAGTTACTTAAAACAACTTTAAACGCATGAAATCGCTGACTCCTTTAGTGCGCGACCAGATTATAAAGGCGCAGAGGGCCGAAATTACCGAATATCATATTTATAAGCGCCTCGCAAAACGAACAAAAAAAGCGGCAAATAAAGAAGTATTGGAACGAATTGCCGAAGATGAGTTGCGGCATTACAACATCTGGAAATCATATAGTCAGAGAGAAGTTGCGCCAGGTAGCTGGAACATTAAAAAGTACTTTTGGATTGCACGTATTTTTGGTTTGACTTTCGGGTTAAAGATTATGGAGCGTGGCGAAGAACGCGCCCAGATAAACTACAAAGAGATTGGCAAAGAAATTCCGGAAGCGCTCAAGATCAGTCAGGATGAAAACAACCACGAAAAAGAGTTGATCGCCATGATTGACGAGGACCAGTTAAAATACATTGGTTCTATCGTTCTGGGGCTCAACGATGCACTGGTTGAAATTCTTGGAACACTTGCCGGACTTACATTTGCGCTACAAAACAATAAACTGGTGGCGCTGGCGGGTATTATTACCGGTATTGCCGGTGCGCTTTCCATGTCGTCATCAGAATACCTGTCCAACAAATCGGAAGGCAAAGAAGACGGTGCAGTTAAATCGGCCATTTTCACCGGAATTGCTTATGTTTTTGCAGTTATCTTCCTGGTGGCGCCGTATTTCATTTTTAAATCGCCGTTTATGAGTCTGGCCGTGGCAGTGTTCGATTCGATCTTCATCGTATTTCTTTTCACCTTCTATATTTCGGTGGCCAACGAACAACCTTTCCGCAAACGTTTTGTTGAAATGGTTACCTTAAGTACAGTAGTTGGCCTTATTTCGTTTGGCCTGGGTTACCTGGCCCGCATTGTTTTTGGTATTGAAGTTTAAGAATTTTGAGCACTCATCTATATAAATTAATTGCAGAAGGCGAACACCAACAGCAGGATTTTAAATACTGCATCAACGATTCGAAAAAAATTGCCAAATCGCTGGTTGCCTTTGCCAATACCGATGGCGGACGTTTGCTCATCGGGGTAAAGGATAATGGTAAAATTGCGGGCATCAGCAGCGACGAAGAGTTTTATATGATCGAATCGGCCGCTAAGATCTTCAGCAAACCGGCTATCGATTTTACAACACGACAGTGGCAGGTTGAAGGAAAAACCGTGCTTGAAATTGGCATAGAACCGGGGGTTGAAAAACCTTATTTTGCCAAAGACGAAAACGGGAAATGGCTTGCATATATTCGCGTGGCTGATGAAAATTTTCTGGCCCACCGCATTCAGATTGAGGCGTGGAAGAAACAAAAAAGCACCCGGGGAATCTGTTTTACTTATTCTGACGACGAACGTTTCTTGATCGATTACCTGCAACATCACACCTATATTTCGTTTTCAAAATTTATGCGTCTGGCAAATATTCCACGGCGAACAGCAACTGAAGTACTGAGCAATTTTCTGGTAATCAATATTATTCAAATCCATACCGCCGAAGAAGGGACGGTTTTCAGCCTGAATCATGATTTCGATAAAGAAGAACTGGATAAATTTTCCTGATCGGATTTTAACAAAACCTTATCAGATTTTTATTGTTTAGAAAGGGCACTTACACAAATAATTAAATACTTTTGACTATTCTTTAAATTATAAATAATGATAAAATATTTTTTGATACTGATTTTTCTCGTTTCAACGGGATTGAAAACATTCGCGCAAGATGCATACATGGATGCCAGCGCCGAAGAGAAAGAAAAAATCTATTTGGGTGGTGAAGCTTACAAAGTAAAAACCTACAAGCAAAAATTTAAATCGAACAAACCAAAGAATATCATTCTAATGATTGGTGACGGAATGGGTGTTACCCAGGTTTTTGCGGGCATTACAGCTAATCACGGAAGTCTATTTCTCGATAACTTTAAACACATCGGCTTTTCGAAAACGCAGTCAGCCGATGACTATATCACGGACTCTGCTGCGGGAGGAACAGCCATCTCGTGCGGTGTAAAAACATATAATGGTGCCATCGGTGTAAATACCGATACTGTTGCCGTAAAAACTATTCTTGAAGAGGCCGAAGCCAAAGGTCTGGCAACAGGATTGGTTTCAACATCGGCTATTACACATGCAACACCGGCGTCGTTTATTGCACACCAACCCAACCGCGGAATGTATGAAGCCATCGCTGCCGATTTCCTGAATACCGACATTGATGTATTTATTGGTGGTGGTATTGCGCACTTTTCACAACGCCAGGACAAACGCAACCTGTTAAAAGAGTTGCAGGCAAAAGGATACCAGGTTGAGCTTGAAATGAGCAAAATTGAAAAAGTAAAAACCGGTAAACTGGCAGGTTTAACGGCTGGCATCCATAATGGCCGTGTCGCTGAACGTGGCGATATGTTGCCGATTGCGACAACTACCGCGCTTAATATTCTCGATAACAATGACAAAGGATTTTTCATAATGGTGGAAGGTTCGCAAATTGACTGGGGCGGCCACGCCAACAGCACCAATTATATTGTTGAAGACATGCTTGATTTCGACAAAACGATTGGCAAAGCACTCGAATTTGCCGCGAAAGATGGCGAAACGCTTATTATTGTTACGGCCGACCACGAAACTGGTGGAATGAGTGTTATTGGCGGCGATATGAAGACCGGAATGGTTAAGGGAGAATACACCACAAAAGGCCACTCGGCTGTTATGGTGCCTGTTTTTGCGTACGGACCGGGCGCAGAAGAGTTTACCGGAATTATGGAAAACACCGAACTGCATAACAAAATGAAAGCCCTGTTACTAGGCAAGTAATTTCAATCAGAATAATTGAAAAAGACCGGAATCTTATCATGCATAGGATTCCGGTCTTTTTTATGATATTTGACCATTGTTTTTTATCTTTCCGCCGAATTTCACTAAATCATATCGATGAAAGAAGCGCTAGAGGTACTCGATCATGTTAGGTTAAACTTTTCACCCACCGGACTACTTGCGTTAAATATAACCATTGCTTTCATAATGTTTGGTGTGGCTCTCGACATCAAATTCGAACATTTTAAAGAATTGGTAATGCGTCCGAAGTCGGTGCTGGTCGGGATAATCTCGCAATTCCTGGTACTACCTGCTGTAACTTATCTTTTTATTTTAGTGCTGAATCCAACACCTACCGTGGCTTTGGGCATGCTTTTGATTGCTGCCTGTCCGGGCGGAAACGTTTCGAATTTTATGAGCGCCATGGCAAAAGGCAACCTGGCACTTTCGGTGAGTTTAACGGGTATTGCAACACTGGCAGCCACATTTATGACCCCGATTAACTTTGCATTGTGGGGAAGATTTTATATTAATTTCTACAACAACGCCAGTGCTCACGAATTACTGGTTCCCATCGAAATCGACTTTTTTCAGATGGTGCAAACGGTAGTTATTCTGTTGGGTATTCCTGTTTTTGTAGGGCTGATGTTCTCGCAGTATTTACCAAAATTCACGGCAAAAATCAGAAAACCGATCCGCCAACTTTCCATCATCATATTTATCGCTTATGTGATTATACTATTAAGCGCCAATTTCGACCATTTCCGCAAGTTTATCCACCTGGTATTTCTGATCGTTCTTGTGCATAATGCACTGGCTCTTATATCGGGTTATTCCCTGAGTTGGCTGGCACGTTTACCTAGAATCGACCGACGGACAATTACCATTGAAACGGGTATTCAAAACTCCGGACTGGCTTTGGTGTTAATGTTCAATCCAAAAATATTTCCTCCCGAACTCGAACTTGGTGGCATGACCATTATTGCCGCCTGGTGGGGTGTATGGCACATTTTAAGTGGTTTTGGTGTCTCCTATCTTATGTCGCGCTACAAACTAAGCAAGGCATTTAAAGCATAAATTCTGAAACATATGAAGTACGAAAAATGGTCTCCGGGTTATTGGGTATTAAAAAACATAGTACGCTTTGCCGATTTCATTATATACAAACAAATTATCATCAACTCAAAGGAAAAGATTCCAAGAGACAAACCAATTTTGTTTGCACCAAATCATCAGAATGCATTGAGCGACCCAATGGCTGTTCTGCTTCATACTCCTTATCAGCCCGTTTGGTTGGCCCGTGCCGACATCTTCAAAAATAAAATTGCCGCAGCCATTTTGCACTTTATGAAAATTATGCCGGTTTACCGAATTCGCGACGGGAAAGACCAAATGGTAAATAACGATACTACATTCAACAACTCGATAAAGGTATTGAAAAGCAACGGAGCACTGGCTTTGTTCCCGGAAGCAGCACACTCAGGCAAAAGACAAATGCTTGCGCATAAAAAAGCAGTGCCGCGAATCGTTTTTATGGCTGAAGAAAAGTCTGATGAAAACATCGATATCCACATCATTCCTACAGGAATTTACTACAGCAGTTACTGGAAATTTAATCGCACTGTAATTGTCAATTTTGGCGATCCGGTTTTGGTGAACGATTACCTCGAAGAATACAAGAACAATCCGAACGCTGCTACCATGGCCCTTCGTGAAAAACTTTACGAAGAAATTGACAAGCTGACTATCAACATTAGAAGCAAAGCGCATTACCAGGATTTCGAGCTAATCAGAGAATATTATGGCAAGGAATTTCTGAATAAGCAAGGCATAACATATTCGCCTACCAATCTCTTTAAATCCGATCAGAAACTTACGAATCAGCTGGATCAGTTAGAAGAAGCTTCTCCCAATAAAATTGAGGACGTGGTAAATACTGTTCGCGCCTATCAAAAAATATTAAAGAAGCACCACCTGCGTAACTGGCTGGTAAACAAACCGGCAAACAATGCCCTGAAAATTGTTCTCAATAAATTAGCGCTGTTAGCTGGACTACCGGTGTTTTTGTTTGGCTTTATTTTTAATGCTATTCCGTTTTTTGCCATCGACAAACTGGTACGCGCAAAAATCAGGGACGTTGCCTTTTGGAGCACCTTCTCGCTGGTTCTTGGAATTTTAATTTTCCCGATTGTCTACCTGCTCGAACTTTGGGCAGTTTCAGGACTACTTCCCGGAATATGGTTCAAACTGTTGTTCCTTGTATCGTTGCCTTTTGCAGGGAAACTGGCCTTTTTGTGGTATATTCTTTTACGCAAAACTTTGGGTAGGATTAACCTTCTCTACCTGAAAATGTTTAATAAGAATGAATACGGCAAAATTCTTGACCTGGAAAAAGAGTTGTTTGCCAAACTCGATGCGTTGATTAAGGCATAAGTTTTGATAAGAAGCTCCCCAATTAATACGATTATGAAAGCAAGTGCAAAAAAACTGCTAAGCGCCGGCCTGCTGTTTTTCATGCTGGCTGTGGGCTGCAGCAAAGACGAGCCTTCGGAACCCGATGGTCCTGAAACTAACAAGACATTTATTTCGTCGGTTGATATTTCGCGATATCCTGAGATCATGTTGAGCAACCCCGTTTTTTATGATCAAAATAACCAGGTAAAAGATTTGCTTAGTATTCTGAAAGAAAGCGGAGTAAACACCATACGGGTAAAATTATGGGTTGATCCGGCTGACGGACACGCCGGTTTTGCCGAAGTAAAACAATTTTCGCAAACACTTCACAACAAGGGATTTAAAACCTGGCTCACAGTCCATTATTCCGATACCTGGGCCGATCCGGGGAGTCAGGAAACTCCAGCCCGCTGGCAAAATCTTGATTATCCGAATTTACTGGACAGCATGAGTGCTTACACCGCCAAAGTGGTAGAAGAAATGTCGCCCGATTATATCCAGATAGGAAACGAAATCAACGCCGGGTTCCTGTTTCCGATGGGAAGTATTAACAACTTTAACCAGTTTAAAGCCCTGCTCGAAGCTGGTATTCAGGCTGTCAGGAAAGCAAACTCCGACACTAAAATTATGCTGCATTTTGCGGGCATTAATGGTGCCAGCCTTTTTTACAACAAAGTAAAAGACCTCGATTTCGACATTATCGGGCTTTCGTACTATCCCTGGTGGCACGGGAAGGAATTATCGGTACTGGAACAGACCATGAAGCAATTAAGTGAAAATTACGACAAGGATATCGTTGTTGCCGAAACAGCTTACCCGTTTACCCTGGACTGGAACGACTGGACTAACAACATTGTAGGCACCGAGGATCAATTAATTTCACCCGATTATCCGGCATCCGAAACCGGGCAACAGGAGTTCATTCGAGCAATAAAAACCATATCATGGGAGAATGTGGAGCGTGGCCTTGGTTTCTCGTATTGGGGCGGCGAGCAGATTGCCTGGAAAGGACCTGAGGCCACCGATGCATCAGCCTGGGAAAACCTGGCGCTTTTCGATTTTAACAACAAGGCACTTCAGGTTTTGAATGAGTTTGAGTCAGAATAAAACGACACAAAAAGAAAAGGAGCCAATTGGCTCCTTTTTCAAAATATATCATGAATTGTATTACTCAGTAATGCTGATGACTTCTCCAAATATATCGGCGTTTTCATCTACTTTCTCGTCGTTACCATACACGCAAATAGCATCCTGGCTCAACACATCGGCAACGAACTTTTTCATTCCTTTAATATCGTCTGCCGTTGTCGATAAAACTGCCTCGCGCTCAGCTTTCAATTCTTCGGGGGTAGTTTTTTCGAAATAATACTGAACTGCCAGATTACCCTCCTGCGAAGGCGTTTTTGGTTGATCCATACGCGAAATAGTACCAATTATGTAACGCGTCATTTCTTTATCGTCGGCTTCGAAGGTTTCCAGGTAACCGGGTGTGTTGTCATAATTTTCGATGGTTTCTTTCAGGTTCGGGTCGCGGTAAGACGCAAAGTACACATTTCCGCTTGACGAGATTCCTGCAAATCCACCGTAGGCACCGCCAATTACACGTACCTGGTTTTGCAACCAGTCGGTAGAAAGTACCTGGTTGAGTACACGCATTTTTCCGCTGTATTCGTAACCCAGTTTTTTGAAATCGTAACCTTTTACCACATATTGAACTTTTGATGCTGATTTCAACCCTTCGTTTTTCTTGGCAAAATCGAATTTCCAGTCTTGCATTTCCACATTGTCATCGGGTAAAACCGAGGCCAGTGCTTCCAGTCCGCCTGAGTAAGCTTTAAAATCCTTGTCGCTGCAGGTTACGGTAGCAATCAGGTTTTCCTTAGTGAAAAGCAAAGCAGCTGTTTTCTGCAAATTCGCAACAATCTCGGCACTTTTTGCATTGAAATTTTCCGACAGGTCGCTTACAAAGCGGTAATAATCCAAACCACCTGTTTTTTCGCTGTACATACCCATTTGCGAATAGTACGAACGCAGACGGGTCATGGCGTAGTTCAAACCGTTGTTTTTGATGTCGGAATCGATACGAGCCTGATGACGCGAGATCAGTTCTTTTAAACGCTCTGTGTCATCCAATTTCGAGTTTTTGATGATCTCGTCGGTGAGTTCAAACATTTTATCCGCCTTTTGAGTTGTAGCTTTCGAATACACCACAAACTTTGGCAGCATGTGATCATCAGCGTGTCCTTCGAGATACTCGGTAAGATATGTACTAAAACCACCGGTTTGAATATTCAGAGCATTATCAAGTTCGCCGTACGAATAGTTTTCGGTATTTAACTTGCCCAACAGCGACGACAATAATTTGGCGTAAGGAATCAGTTCCTGAGGAACAACGCGCACATCGAAATAAAGGTTGCTGTACAAAATGTCGTTGGTAAAAGCATTGTGGTGCAATACATCAATGCCATCAACTTCCTTTTCATCAACTGAAAACCATTCAACATCGGGACTGATATCCGAACGCTCCAACATTGGTATGGTAGCCAGTGCTTCCGGAGTATCTTCGCGCTTTTGATGTTCGATTAGCTCATTGGTTTCGGCAATCAACTTTTCTTTATCTTCTTTTGATAAACCTTTCTGATAAGCGGCCAGTTCAGCATTGGTTGCTTCAGTAATTTTTGCCTGCAGGCCCGGTTCCGGCTCAAGCACCATCAGCAAAGCATGCGGATTATTAATCAGGTAATTTGTTACGGCAGTCTGAAGCATGTCGCTATCGAGTGCTTTTTTGGCTTCTTCAAGTGGCGCATTAAATTCCAGTCCGAGGAAAGGATCGTCGGCAAAAAACCAGGTTTGGTAACTCTGCATCAAATACATTAATCCTTTTTGCGGTGTGTTGCCCTCCTTCATGTTGAATTCCATGCGATTCAGAATTCCTTCAACAGTAGTTCTATCGAAACCTGTTTTAGCCACAGAATCCAGGGTAGCAAAAACAATTTCTTTGAACGCATCCTTATCTTCAGGATTCGCATTTTGCACGGTAATCTGAAAAACATTTTGTTTGGCCTCGTTAAACGAAGCATTTATATCGCGGCCAATTCCTGCTTTTTGCAAAGCCAGGCGAAGTGGTGCTGATTCGTGGTTCACAAGCGCTTCCGAAAGCACATCGCAAACCATTGCCTGTGTGCGGTCGACACTCGATCCCACAACGAAACTCATACTTAGGAAAGTTTGGTCTTCAGTCGGAGCACCTTCCGGCACGGCATAAGGTTTTACAGCCTCCTTCATTTTGTCGAAAGGTTTCTGTTCGCGAATTTTTATATTTTCGGTTGGCTGGTCGTAGTTCGCCAGGTATTCGGTGTCGATAAATGCAAGTTCTTTATCCAGATCGGCATCGCCATACAATAATATATAGCTGTTTCCGGGATGGTAGTATTTCTTATGAAAATCGACAAAAGCCTGGTACGTCAGTTTTGGAATTTCAGTAGGATATCCACCTGAAGAAACTCCGTAAGTATTGTCGGGGAAAAGTATCTTATTGATCTGGTAATCCAACTCGCGGCCCGGGCTGGAATAAGCCCCTTTCATTTCGTTGTAAACCACACCCTTGTAGCTTACATCTCCATCTTCGCTTTCCAGTTCATGATGCCAGCCCTCCTGCATAAAAATTTTCGGATCTTCATAAATCAGCGGATTCAGAACGGCATCGAGGTAAACATGCATCAGGTTGAAATAGTCTTTTTCGTTCATGCTGGCCACCGGATAAGTGGTTATATCCGATCCGGTCATTGCATTTAGAAAAGTATTCAGCGAACCCTTCATCAGCACATCGAACGGACTTTTTACCGGAAAGTTTTTCGAACCATTCAATACCGAATGTTCCATAATGTGTGGTGTTCCGTAGTCGTTCTGAGGCGCAGTTTTAAACGCGATGTTAAAAAGCTTATTCGGATCGTCGGCTGCGATCTTCAGCAAACGCGCCCCGCTTTTGTCGTGTTTGAACAGCAGACAATCAGCGTTAACTTCGTCAACAAACTTTTTTTCAACCAGCGTAAATCCGTGATATTTTTCTCCGGTCTGGTATTTTTCTTTTGGCGTGCAGGCAGAAAATGCAACAAACAAAGCCAACACTAAGAAAAGTGCAGTTTTTCTCATGATTTTTGATTTTTACGTTTATTATTCAATTCGATTATTTTCCTTGAAAAAATAGAACAGAAAGTTACGAATATTGAAGAAATACAGCAGTCTTTCACAAAACAAATTTAATCTTATGTCATTATTGCCACTAAGGCTAACGTTTAGGAATTAATGTTTTACAATTTTATGAATCCCCACTGCTCCATTATCTTGTTCTACCTTTAACAAATACATCCCACTAATTTCTGCCGGAAGTTCTATTGTTATTATAGTGTTTAATGCCCCTTCCCATTGTTGAAGCAAGGCACCACTCAAATTAAAAAGCTGAACACTTTTTAAAGTTTGATCTGAACTCACGGTAATTTGCCCTTCGCTGGGATTTGGATAAACTTTCAGTTCAGGATTTTCAACAAGCAGTGCGGAAACGACAAAATCACCGTTATTCTGCCCGAAGCGGTATGCAAATTGTTGCAAATATTGGTTAGCAATATCTGCGTTGTGAATGATCAAAGTATTTTCGTCGTTAATATCATTGGCCGAATTACTCCAGTTATGGCTTCCGGTTATTACCTGCGGATCCGAAGTTTGGCTGTTCGCATCGATGATGGCCAGTTTGTGATGCATCAATCCCGTGGCAGTATTATCAAATACAAATTTTCCGTCAGGAAGCGTGTTGTTCAAAGCGTCGTTCACATAATCCACATTCGAAGCTTCAACATCGGTAAGTACGTTCACGTTTACTCCACGCTGATAAGCATCGGTAATGGCCGCAGCCAGATCGGAACGTGTGATAAGCATCGTTTCAACATGCAGGTTATAATCTGCGGTTCCCATGGCGTCAATCAGTTTTTGGTTGGTTTGATCCGAAGGACTAAAATAAGATTCAATCCAGTTTCCACCAACCATTAACTCGTGAGGTGTATTATCGGTTTTATCTTCGCCAAACCTGGCTGCAGCGGCATTCGGCTGATCACCGCTACTCCCCCACATTTCTTCAAATTCTATTTTATAGGTCATAGCCAGCGACTGATCCTGAATGAAGATCATGTTGTTCGCATCGGAATACAGCTGACCGGCCGTTAAGTTTGTTGAACCCGACCAAACCCAAACTTTGTTCGCATTTGAATGATCGGCATCGAAAATTGCAAACTTATTGTGCATGATTCCGCTTTGTGCTCCCGAAATTTCAGGACGTTCCAGCACCGGAATAGTATTTGAAAGATTATAGATACTTGCATGAGAAGTTGAGCCACATGTAATTACCCTGATTTTAACACCTCGTTGTGCTGCCGCGTTTAATGCATCGCTAACGGTTTTATTATCGAAGTTGTAAATGCTCAGATCAATACTTTTTTCGGCCCGGTTGACATAGGCAGCCAGCGTGTCTGCCATGCTGTCGCCAATATTTTGTGCAGGCGTTGTAGTCGCTAAATCCTGGTCGACTTCGCTGTTAAAATAAACTTTGATATCCCCGGTTGAATTTGATTCAGTAACGTATGCATGAACACCTGAAAATACAGTGTCCGACTCCAGAACCATGAATACCTGCGCATAAATAACTTCCGAAGGCTGCAAACCGGTGATCTCAACTATGTGAGAATTCACCTCGTCAGAAGTGGTTGAGTCGCCGGCTTTGTAATGCGTTAAACTATCTGTATTGTTGTAATTTCCGTAGCGCACAAAAGGAAATGCTCCGTTATCGGTAGTCCATCCCAGAACAACAGAGTTTTTATCAAGACTGATAACCTTTACCTGTGAAGTAAAATTTACCTTGCTTTTTGAAACGAAGTCATCCATATCGCGCGGAAGAAGCTGGTAACCACTTTGGGTATTGTTATTTGTATAAGAGAACTGCGAGCAAAGTGCCACCAGCTTAAATGCCTCAGTTGGAATGGGCTGGCCGACAATGGGACTATTGGTGTTAATACGCATATCCCCGCTTAAACTCCCATCGGTAAACGTATAATTTTTATTACCAGAAAAAGCCCCGGTAGCATCTGCAAACGATATATCATCGATGGCGATCAGCTGGCTTTCATAGTTTTCGCCAATATTGTCAATTGTAATCAACTTTGGCGACGGCAGGCTAAGTCCACTTTTGTGAACTGTAATTGTAGTCACATTTTTTATTTCCAGCAGATTGTTGTAGTCATCCAGTTCTCCGGTAACACTTATCGAATCGCCACGATTTACTCCTGATAATTGATTATCGTAAACTGCAATTCCACCGGTATTATCCTGCATGTATCGTATTGTTCCCAATTCACTGCCGTTGGTAACAATCCCGGAAACAGTTACTACTGTCCCAACTGTTTGTTGTCTGGCATCGCCTATAGCGTTTTGCGCGTATGAAAAAAAGGAAATAAGTGAAAGGATCACAACTAATAGAGTTCGAGTCATAACTTTGAAAATTAAAGACCCGAATGTATAAATTTTCAGGGGTTTTAAAGCAGAAAAAAGAGAATCAGTCCCTCGAAATCATCAATTTTTTAGATACTACTTTATCTTCTGTAGTTTTTATCTGAAGAATGTAAATTCCATTCGGAATATTATTCAATTTCACGGTTTTCTTTTGTTCCGGGAAATCCAGTATTTCGCGCAAAACTTCCTTGCCGGTAATGTTCACCAAACGAACTTCTTTCATTTCTTTGGTTTGAAAAGCAATAGTAACCTGGTTATTCTTTACCGGATTGGGATATACTTTTAATTCGGTTTCCAATTCTTCCTTTTGCGACAAACTGTCGTTCCAGCTATCGTTGGCCAACAACTGAAAAGGAAGTACAAATATGAAGAGTGCTAGTATAAATTGTTTCATGGCTTAAAACTTTAATGGCTACAAATTACGACATGCAAATAACATGCCTTTATTTATACCGACAGCAAAAAATCAGAACAGTTGCAACGCAGCCTCAAGATCTTCCGGGGTATCTATCCCAATCGTACGAAATGAGGTTTCGGCAGTTTTAATTTTGTAGCCGTTTTCTAACCAGCGCAGCTGCTCCAACGATTCGGCCAGTTCAAGCGGAGTTTGTTCGAGTTTTGTAAGTTGCTGCAACACCTCGGCACGAAAAGCATACAAGCCAATGTGTGCCCAAAAATTGTGTTTTACATGCCAGTTGGCTTCCTGTTCTCCGCGCATAAAAGGAATTGGCGAGCGACTGAAATACAGCGCATTCCGTTTTGCATCCATCACGACTTTGGGCCGGTTCGGATTAAAAAGTTCCTCTTCCGTTTCAATCTTTTTTACCAGCGTTGCCACGTCCACCGTTTCATCCTGAAAGCAACTTTTCAACACTTCAATCTGCTCAGGTTTTATAAATGGTTCGTCGCCCTGAATATTAATCACTACATCGAAATCGGTATCCTTAGCCACAATGCGGGCAGCTTCGGCACAACGGTCGGTACCACTCTGATGGGTTGGAAGCGTTTCCACCACATTACCGCCAAAAGCCCGAACAGCCTCAAAAATCCGTTTATCATCGGTGGCCACCCAAACCTGCCCGAGTGCCTTCGAGGCATTTTCATACACCCACTGTATCATTGGTTTGTTTTTGATCATTGCCAATGGTTTACCGGGGAAACGCGTGGATTGATAACGAGCCGGAATGATGCCTGCGAATTTCATATCTGTTCTTAAAATGATTGTTTTCCTGAAGAGCAAAGATAATCATGCGAAAGAATTACCATTATGAATCGGCTGTAAATAAAGCCGGGAAAAACTAAAAAATCTTAATTGATTGGTTACAAACTACAATGCCGCCGAAAAATTGTAAATTTGCGCTTTGGTATTTTACGCGGTACTTTTAATATCCGCAAAAATGGCTAACCAAAGCATTTTCGTTTCACAATTACAGAAACAGAAAACATTTATTTTTTGACATGGATCTACAAACAATAAAGCAACGTTTTGAAATTATAGGAAATTCTCCGGGTCTGAACCGGGCAATTGAAGTTGCTGTTCAGGTAGCACCAACCGACCTTTCGGTATTAATTACCGGTGAAAGTGGTGTAGGTAAGGAGATCTTTCCACAGATCATTCACCAGTTTTCAAGCCGAAAACATGGTAAATACATTGCAGTAAACTGTGGTGCAATTCCGGAAGGAACCATCGATTCAGAACTTTTCGGGCACGAAAAAGGCGCTTTTACGGGTGCACTTGCCGACCGTAAAGGATATTTTCAGGAAGCGGATGGCGGAACCATTTTTTTGGATGAAATTGGAGAACTTCCTCTGTCAACCCAGGTACGCTTGTTAAGGGTACTCGAATCGGGTGAATTTATCCGTGTTGGTTCATCTAAAGTTATAAAAACCAATGTTCGTGTAATTGCCGCCACCAACGTTAACCTGCCGAAGGCCATTGAAGAAGGCAAATTTCGCGAAGATTTGTATTATCGTTTAAATACTGTACCGATCACGGTATTGCCGCTGCGTGAACGCGCTGATGATGTAAACCTGCTATTCCGGAAATTTGCACGCGATTTTGCTGAAAAATACCGCATGCCTCCGGTTCGCTTAACCGACGATGCCCGATCGTTGCTGGTGAGTTACCGCTGGCCGGGAAACATCCGTCAGTTAAAAAACGTGACTGAACAGGTTTCCATTATCGAGCAGGAACGTGAAATTCCGGGTGAAGTTCTGCGTCATTACCTGCCCAATGAAGGTGGAGCAAATCTGCCTGCACTGTTCTCGCGCACCGAAAGTAACCAGTCGTTTAGTAACGAGCGGGAAATATTGTACAAGGTTCTTTTCGATATGAAAAACGACATGAATGATCTGAAAAAACTGGTACTCGACCTGATGGAAAACCGTGAGGCGCCGATTTCGGGTGATCAGGCCAGAATCATTCGCAACCTATATCCTGACGAAGATACGATTCCGCACAACGAGCCTGCACACAGTGCGCATAGCCCCATTCATATTTCACATGTCGACAAAGAAAATATTCAGGATACCGAAGAATTTGTTGAAGAATCGCTTTCTTTGGCCGACAAGGAGATTGAACTGATTAAAAAGGCTCTGGATAAACACCGCGGGAAACGGAAATATGCAGCTCAGGAGCTGGGAATCTCGGAACGAACACTTTACAGAAAAATTAAAGAATACGATATTAAGGGATAATTTATGTGGAGAAAATTTTTGCTGGTGGCCATTTTTGCCACACTCATTTTTAGTATTTCGCCCTCGTGCAAAATAAGTTATTCCTTTACCGGAGCCAACCTTTCTCCTGAGGTAAAAACTTTTTCGGTTTATTATTTTCCAAACCGCGCCCGGTTGGTAAATCCTACGCTAAGTCAGAGTTTGACCGAACAGTTGCGCGAAAAACTTCAGCGACAAACTTCGTTAAATGAAATGTCGGAGAATGGCGATATTGAGTTCGAAGGACAGATTACCGGCTACGAGTTCCGGCCTATGGCGGTGCAAAAAGACGACTTATCGTCGCAAACACGTTTAACAATCACCATTAAAGTAAAATATACGAACCATAAAGTTCCGGAAGACGATTTTGAAACCAACTTCACAGCTTATGAAGATTTCGACAGCAGTTTGCCAATCAGTTCGGTTGAAGACGAACTGACAACGGCCATCATTGAAAAGCTGACCGAAGATATATTTAATGCCACTATTGCCAATTGGTAAAATGATGGAAAAAGAACAGTTTCAGAAATACCTGCATCAGCAATTGCCTTTTACCGAAGAATCGCTGGTAGAATTGCAGGCCTTAACTCAGAAATCACCTTGGTTTCAGGCCGGCTGGATGCTGTATTTAAAAAATCTGAAGGTATTGAACTCGCCTGAATTTGAAACTGTTTTAAAAAAAGTGGCCATTATTGTGCACGACCGAAAACAGCTTTATAAATTTCTGAATAACGAAATAAAATTATCACAAGCATCGCACAACTCAGTTTTCGGGCTGAACCACTACCAACTTCCTGTTCAAAATGTTCCCAACGGCGATTCGCTGATCGATAAATTTTTAAGTGTAAATCCCGGAAGTATCCGTCAACGAAAAGCTCCGGAGCAACAAACAGAAAGCACTATAAACAAACATATTATCGAAAAAAGCGTAAAGGAAAATGATGATCTGATAACAGAAACTTTGGCCGGCATCTACCTGCAACAAAAAAATTATGAAAAAGCATTGGATGCCTACCAAAAATTAAGTTTGAAATATCCGGAAAAAAGTATTTACTTTGCAAGCCGAATTAAAGAAATTGAAGTTATAAAGAATAATACTTAGCAAGATGTATATTTTTATTACCGTATTACTTTTTATTGTTTGCATCCTTTTGGTACTAATCGTTTTGGTACAAAATTCAAAAGGTGGAGGTTTAGCAAGCAACTTTCAGTCAACAGGTCAGGTAATGGGTGTTCGTAAAACCACCGATTTCCTTGAAAAAGGCACCTGGGTTTTGGCTGGCGCATTATTGTTTTTATCGGTTGTTGGTGCCGGATTTATTCCGCGCGAAAAAATGGATGCCAACCAATCGCGTGTACAGGAACAAATTGAAACCGCAGTAGATCCTACTCAGGTTCCAACATTCCCTACTACACCGCCGGCAACAAACAATGCAGCTCCTGCAACAAACAACAGTGCAACTCCGGCTGACAATAACGATGAAGACGGAGGAAACTAAGGCGAGTCAATACTCAAAAAAAGAGCCATGTGTAAATGCACATGGCTCTTTTTTTATATCAATTTTTCTGCCGAATCTATTTCTTTAATGTTCCCAATAACTATTTCGAATCTACTTTATAAAGTAAATCCTGCTGAAATGTCTTCCGATTTTACAACTACAGGTACCTTCATCACAGCATCAAACGATACATCGAAATTTGAGTAGCCCGATAGTTTCACCACAATAAAAAACCTCGGATTTTCATCCATCTTCTGAATAACCGTTGCCATAATCTGATCGATGTCTACTGTTAGCTTATCCGGTGTCAGTAATTCACCATCAGATAACAATTGAATCGGTGGCTGCATTTCAAATTCATATTTTCCAGCAGTTCCGTATCCCCATTCGAGCTGAAGAGACTGAATATGCTGATTATCTCCAATACCATCAAAATACAGCTTGGCTCCAACTCCGGGAGTAACACCAACTACCAGCCCCGGACAGTTTTTTACATTGTCCTTGTTAGCCAGGCAAAAAGTGTTTAATCCGTTAAAAGAGTAGAGATCAAACGGACTCGTTGTGGAATAAGTATTTTCCACCATAACAGCTTCGAGAGTAATTGGTACGTTTAGTTCGGCACTCGTTTCGGCCTGATCGTTTACTTCGTCACAGGCAAATATTGGCATCAATAAAATACCAATCCATAAAATTTTTCTGAGTTTCATGACTATCTAGTTTACTGTTCAATAATACTTCCGGTGTGCCGGGCTCGCAGTTCATCAACAGCTAACAAGCCATTCAAGCTTCGTTTTTGCAAAGAAATTGGGTGAGTTGCTTAATATAATTTACGAAAAAAGCACCAAAAAGTCAAGATGCAGAACCACAGAAACCGAAAGTTTAAAAATTTGAATGGACCAAACAACATCTCCTTAGACGATTAACAGGGGACAATTAATTTTTTCTATAATGGCTTTGAGGTGAATTTTTAATCTTGCTTCGATAAAACTTAAACACACAATTAATTATCGGGACTATTGGCTTACGAAAAAACAGAATTCCGAGGGTATATTGTCAGGCCATTCAAATTGTATAATTCAACAATGCAAATCGTTTTTTTACATCGTCATTTGTTTCAATATTTTAGTGGAAAAACTGATGTAGTTACCACTTTAGAACTCGAGGTTTAAGCAAATTTACGACAAGCATTGAAGCAAAGGATAGCATTTTTGGTTCAAACAACTGAAAAAATAGACCATTTTGTCTTTTATTATTGTTTTTAACCAATAGACAGATAGTAACAATCAAAAAGGAAAGATTAAAGATCAATTGTTTGTATGTATTCGGTCGGGTTGAGACCAAAGCGATTTTGAAAGCATTTCGTAAAGTAAGAGGGACTGCCGAAACCAGATTCAAATGCAACTTCCGATATATTGCCATGTTTCTGCCGTATTAGATCGATGGAACGATCGAGACGGTAGTTCTTAATAAAGGTGTTAGGAGATTGTCCGATCAACTCCATCATTTTTCGATAAATTTTCGATTTGCTGCAGTTCATATAGGCTCCCAAATCGTTCACCTGCAGATTTTCATCCTTCCATTTCTCTTCCATGCAATCCATCAACCTGGTAATAAACGCCTGTTCTTCATTCGATAATACCCTAATTCTGTTTCCATCTAGCTGTTTGGAGGACTCAGAATCATATTGCTGTTTTACAGCTGCCGAAACCATGATCCGGTTATCAGCCACATACGACATTCTTCGTGCCTGGTGCATCGCGTCGTCCAGGGGATCAATTTGCCAGTTTACCAGACCACTGAAACTGATACCAATTTTCATCGACACCTTACAGAATGGAATTTTTTCCCGGCAGGCGTTAAACTGTTCATCTAGCTTTTTGGAACATTCAATCGCTTCCCGGGCACTAATGAATGACACCTGTAAATAATCTTCATAAAAACGTAGAATATGTCCCTCATACTTTAAAACTGTTTTGGTGGTCTTTATATGAAAATCCTGCATCAACTCTTTAACCAATTTACGGTCTTCTGCCCTGATCTTTTCAGGACTTAGTTTTCGGGAAAGAACAATCAGGTAATCTTTTCCATTGTTCAGTCCTTCATCTAAATATTCCGCGTTTCTGAGTTGCCCGATAAAATGTGTAACAACTTCGCTATCGATTTCAATGATGTTGAGCGGAATGGAGCCAAAAAGCTTAGAATGTAATAACCTGATATTCTCCACATCGGAAACATCAATAAGGCAAATCGCTTTGTTACGTTGCTTGTCGAACCAGTAAACTGCTCCTTTGGTGTTGAAATTAAAAGATTTCCCAACACCATTTAAACGCTTGTTTGAATTTGGATTTGAGTTTTGTTCCTGAAGATTTTCTTTCCCCATGATTCAAGGCATTAACTTTAAGGTTCTTATACTATGCCTCTGTTTTTATATCAAAAACTTAATCGGGTAAATAAACTATGCAATAGTATTAACAGCTACAACAACATGTATTGTTGATTGTTCACGTAACGGCGGTTTCTGGTTTACAACTGTATATAAATCGATTTTATGCCAGCTTGTCAGATCAAATGACACAACACGCAAACACCTGACTACATGACCATTAACCAATACTACTACCAAACTCCATTACATTAACAATGTAATTTTGTCCCTGTAAATTCGTATGAAGTCTTCATTTAGGAGTTGGCACAGAATGTGATAAACCCACGGTGTCGAAATAAAATAATGTTTAATAAATAAATTGTAACTACAATGGCAGAATTAAAAGGTAAAATCCTGGCTGGCAAAATCCTGGTACAGCCACAGGAAGCTGAAACAAAAACTTCCAGTGGAATCATCATTCCCGATTCAGCAAAAGAAAAACCACAAGTTGGGAAAGTTGTATTGGTGGGTTCGGATAAAAAAGATGAACCAATGGAGCTTAAAGTTGGAGAAGTTGTTTTCTATGGAAAATATTCAGGAACTGAGTTGAACATTGATGGTACCGATTATTTATTAATGTCGCAAAGCGACGTTTTATACATTGTATAAACAAATTCAAAAAAAACATAAAAGATGGCTAAAGAAATTAAATTTGATATTGAAGCGCGCGACCTGCTGAAAAGCGGTGTTGACCAGCTGGCCGATGCAGTGAAAGTAACGCTCGGCCCAAAAGGTAGAAACGTTGTTATCGAGAAAAAATTTGGTGCACCACAAATCACAAAAGACGGTGTAACTGTTGCGAAAGAGATTGAACTCAGCAATTCGTACGAAAACCTGGGAGCGCAAATGGTTAAAGAAGTAGCTTCAAAAACCGGCGACGATGCAGGTGACGGAACTACTACCGCTACTGTTTTGGCACAGGCAATTGTTAATGTTGGTTTGAAAAACGTAACTGCCGGTGCAAATCCAATGGATTTGAAACGTGGTATCGACAAAGCCGTTGAAGCTGTTGTAAAAAGCATTAAAGACCAGGCGGAAACGATTGGCGACGACTATGCTAAAATTGAGTCGGTTGCTAAAATCTCTGCTAACAACGATTCAGTTATTGGCTCTTTGATTGCCGAAGCCATGAAAAAAGTTCAGAAAGAAGGTGTGATCACCATTGAAGAAGCAAAAAGTACCGATACGTATGTTGATGTAGTTGAAGGTATGCAATTCGATCGTGGATACATTTCTCCATACTTTGTAACCGACGCTGAAAAAATGTCTGCAGAATTGGACAATCCGTTCATTCTGATTCACGACAAAAAAGTCAGCACAATGAAAGACCTTCTTCCTGTTCTGGAAGCTACAGCACAAACTGGTCGTCCGTTGATGATTATTGCTGAAGATGTTGATGGTGAAGCTTTGGCTACTTTGGTTGTTAACCGCCTGCGTGGTTCGTTGAAAGTATGCGCCGTAAAAGCTCCTGGTTTTGGCGATCGCAGAAAAGAAATGTTGGAAGACATTGCTATTCTGACCGGCGGTACAGTAATCACCGAAGAAAAAGGCATGAAACTGGAACAAGCTACAATTGATATGCTTGGCCAGTCTGAAAAAATTACTGTTGACAAGGAAAACACAACTATTGTTAACGGTGCAGGCGCGCAGGAAGCTATTGCAGCTCGTGTTAGCCAGATTAAAACTCAGATGGAATCAACAACTTCTGACTACGACAAAGAAAAACTGCAGGAACGTTTGGCTAAACTGGCCGGTGGTGTTGCCGTAATCTATGTTGGTGCTGCTTCTGAAGTTGAAATGAAAGAGAAAAAAGACCGTGTTGACGATGCATTGCACGCAACCCGTGCTGCCGTTGAAGAAGGAATTGTTCCTGGTGGTGGTGTAACTTATATCCGCGCAATCGCTTCTTTGGAAGGCCTGAAAGGTGAGAACGAAGACGAAACTACAGGTATCGAAATCATCAAACGTGCTATTGAAGAACCACTTCGCCAGATTGTAAGCAACGCCGGTAAAGAAGGTGCTGTTGTTGTACAAAAAGTAAAAGAAGGCGAAAAAGACTTTGGTTACAATGCCCGTATCGATGTATACCAGAACTTACTCGAAGCCGGAGTAATCGATCCTGCTAAAGTAACGCGTGTTGCTTTGGAAAATGCCGCTTCTATTGCAGGTATGTTCCTGACTACTGAAACAGTTATTGTTGAGGAAAAAGAAGATACTCCAGCTATGCCAATGGGAGCTCCCGGCATGGGCGGAATGGGTGGAATGATGTAATAAAATTCTTACCATATATATCAAAAGCTCTTTCGGTTTCGAAAGGGCTTTTTTTATATCCAAAATCCTGACAATAGTCAGACAGTGTTTTTTAACATCTTATTCCCAAACACAAACAACTGTAATACTGCTACTTATAACAACATCGAAACTTAATTCAAATTTTATCTATTCATTTAGAAGTTACCTACCTTTACCCCGTTAATCTTTTAAATCAGGAATGATGAACCAAAATCCGTTTTTCGGAATAAGGACCATCAAAAACTGATCAACTTAATAAAAAAGCGATGAATGCAGATATTAATGAATTCATTCTGAATTTGGAGAAAAAAACTCCGGGCGAAAATGAATTTCACCAGGCAGTTGAAGAGGTAATCACCTCTGTTTGGGATTTCTATAAAAAAAATCCGCGTTATCAAAAAGCCAAAATACTGGAAAGAATGTGCGAACCTGAAAGGGTGATCATGTTCCGTGTTCCCTGGGTCGACGATCGTGGCGAAGTACAAATCAACCGAGGTTATCGTGTTGAATTCAATTCGGCACTTGGACCCTACAAAGGTGGTCTACGTTTCCACGCCAGTGTAACACTCAGCATCCTTAAATTCCTGGGATTTGAACAGACCTTTAAAAACAGTCTTACTACGCTTCCGATGGGTGGCGGTAAAGGTGGTTCCGATTTTAGCCCTAAAGGAAAAACCGATGGCGAGATCATGCGTTTCTGTCAATCGTTTATGACCGAACTTTATCGCCATATCGGGCCAAATACCGATGTACCCGCCGGCGATATTGGTGTAGGCGGACGCGAAATAGGTTATTTGTTTGGCCAGTACAAACGTCTGAAAAACGAATTCACCGGAGTACTTACCGGCAAAGGACTGGCCTGGGGCGGCAGCCTGATCCGGCCCGAAGCCACAGGTTTTGGTGCCGTATATTTTGCACAACACATGCTTAACCGAATTGGCAAGGACATTGAAGGACAAACCGTTGCCGTTTCTGGTTTTGGAAATGTTGCCTGGGGTGCCATTTCAAAAATAAATGAACTGGGCGGAAAGGTTGTTACCATTTCAGGTCCTGATGGTTACATCTATGACAAAGCCGGTATCAGCGGCGATAAGCTTGAATACCTACTCGAATTACGTGCTACCAACAACGACATTGTTGAGCCATACGCCGATGAATTTGGTGCTGAATTCCATGCCAATAAACGCCCGTGGGAAGTACCTGTTGATATGGCGATGCCATGCGCTACAGAAAACGAAGTAGGTGAAGACGATGCAAAAGCCCTGGTAAAAAATGGCTGCTCGTTATTGGCCGAAGCTTCAAACATGGGATGTACCGCCGAAGCCGTCGACTACCTGCAGGAACATCTCGATTATGCACCGGGTAAAGCAGTAAATGCCGGTGGAGTTGCAGTTTCCGGCCTCGAAATGTCGCAAAACAGCATGCGCATCAACTGGCCACGTGAAGAAGTTGATCACCGATTAAAAGGAATCATGAGCAGTATTCACGATACCTGTGTAGAATATGGAAAAAATGGCAACCGCATTAACTACGTAAAAGGTGCAAACGTTGGTGGCTTTGTTAAAGTTGCAGAAGCAATGCTGGCACAGGGAGTAGTATAAAAGACACCATTATATATTGAAGAATTAAATCCGTGGTAATGCCGCGGATTTTTTTTTGAATTAAGGAAAACTAAATTCACCAATGTTAAATTTAAATATCTGATAATATAAAAAACTACGTCGGGTTTGTACACTTTTCTACATTTGTCGAAATTTATTGAAAATGCTGATAGATACGCACTCACATATATATTCGGAAGATTTTACGCACGACCGCGACGAAGCGCTCCAACGGGCTTACGACAGTGGTGTAAAAAAAATCATCCTTCCGAATATCGATTCCGGATCAATCCGTCATATGCTGGATTTGTCCGACGCCTATCCGCATTTCTGTTACCCGTTAATGGGATTACATCCCACATCGGTTGACGAAGATTACAAGGAAGAACTTCAGGCGGTAGAATACTGGCTCGAAAAACGAAAATTCTATGGAATTGGCGAAATTGGTATTGACCTTTACTGGGATACGAAATTCAAAAACGAACAGATCGATGCTTTTCGTCACCAGTTAAAACTGGCTAAGAGCGAAAATCTTCCGGTGGTAATTCACGTGCGCGATTCATTCGAAGAAACCTATAAAATTGTAAAAGAAGAACAAGACGGAACCTTAAAAGGTGTTTTTCATTGTTTTACCGGTTCTGAGAAAGAAGCTAAAAAAGTAATCGACGTTGGATTCTTTTTAGGAATTGGCGGCGTACTTACATTTAAAAACAGCGATCTCAGTCAAACAATAAGCGAAATAAAACTCGAGAATCTTATTCTGGAAACCGATTCTCCTTACCTCGCGCCCGTACCCAAGCGAGGCAAGCGCAACGAAAGCTCCTACCTGGTCTATGTAGCTCAAAAAGTGGCAGATGTTTATAATGTTCCGCTAACCCAGGTAGCAGAAATTACAACGGCAAATGCACGCAAATTATTCGAAATTTAATAACTTGCGGCTCGTATTTCCAGATGTAATGAAAATAAAAACCGAGAAAAAAACTTCCATTCTCATAATCTATACCGGTGGAACAATCGGTATGGTTCAGCACCCTCAGAACAAAACGCTCATACCCGTACGTTTCGAAAAGATTCAGGAAGTGGTACCTGAGTTAAAGAAATACGATTTCATTATTAAAACCATCACGTTTAATCCGGCTCTCGATTCATCGAATATGAACCCTCTGGTGTGGATTAAAATTGCAAAAACCATCGAGCGGAATTACAATAATTTTGATGGTTTCGTGGTGCTACACGGCACCGACACGATGTCGTATACTGCTTCGGCATTAAGTTTCATGTTCGAAAACCTCGACAAGCCAATAATATTAACAGGCTCTCAGCTTCCCATCGGCATGATCCGCACCGACGGAAAAGAAAACCTGATAACAGCAATTGAAATTGCAGCCGCAAAAAAGGACGGCTCCAGCATAGTTCCCGAAGTATGTATTTATTTCGATTTTAAACTGTATCGCGGCAACAGAACTGTGAAGCGTGATGCAGAATTGTTCAGTGCATTTCGCTCGGTGAATTATCCCGAGCTCGCTGTTGCCGGCATCGATATTAAATACAGTTACGATTTTATTTACAAACCCGAAAATCAGGGTATTTTAAAAGTGAACACCAATTTCGATGACAATGTGGTGATTTTAAAAATATTCCCGGGCATCAACCAAAGTGTGATGAATTCGGTATTGAACACACCGGGTTTGAAAGGCATTGTACTTGAAACTTTTGGCTCGGGCAATGTGCCAACCTCTCGTTGGCTGACCAATTGCATAAAGCGGGCAATAAAAAAGGGAGTTATTATTTTAAATGTAACACAGTGTGAAGGTGGTCGTGTGGTAATGGGACAGTACCAAACAAGCCTTGAATTATTGAACGCAGGTGTAATTTCGGGCAAGGATATGACTACAGAGGCGGCGATTACCAAGTTGATGTTCCTGTTGGGACAGGACTTAAAACATGAAGAAATTAAAATGTATCTCAATAAAAGTATGCGTGGGGAAATTAGTGAATAGCGCTATTTTTTTTTCGTAATTTTTTATTAATTTGCAGCCCTCGTTTTAGGGGAGCCAGTATTAATACTGGAGAGGTGCAGGAGTGGTTGAACTGGCACGCCTGGAAAGCGTGTAGACGCCGAAAGCGTCTCGGGGGTTCGAATCCCCCTCTCTCCGCTGAAAAGAGAAAAGTTCATTGTATTTGAGTGGGAAATAACAAAGGAAGGCACATTTTTTGTGGCATTCCGAGTTTATCAAATAAAATTCAAGAGAAAATAAAAATCAAAAAAGATTATTAATTAAAAATTCAAATCAATTATGAAAAGACTATTCGCGTTAATAGCCGTATTTGGGATGCTGTTATTCATGGCATCAAATGTAGCTTTTGCTCAGGAAGATGAGGCAGCTGCAACAGAACCTGCTGTTCAGGAAGAACAGGTAGACTTGACTGCCGATGCTGAGGAACAAGCTGCAGCAGCTGCAGAAGAAGGAAAATCTCTGCATAGCCAGTTGAAACAAAAATTCATTGAAGGTGGTGCGGATTTCATGACCTTCGTATTGATTACTTTAATTTTAGGTTTGGCATTTGCTATTGAAAGAGTTCTTTACCTGAACCTGGCTACCAGCAACACTAAAAAATTGCTTGCCAATGTTGAAGAAGCACTTGAAAGTGGCGGTGTAGAAGCAGCAAAAGATGTTTGTAGAAATACTCGTGGCCCAGTTGCCAGCATTTTTTATCAAGGACTTGACAGATTTGATCACGGAATCGACGTAGTTGAGAAAACAGTTATCTCTTACGGAAGTGTTCAGGCTGGTCTTTTGGAAAAAGGTTTGAGCTGGATCGCACTGTTTATCGCTCTTGCTCCTATGTTAGGTTTTATGGGTACAGTAATTGGTATGATTAGTGCCTTCGATGCTATCGAGATCGCAGGGGACATTTCTCCCTCATTGGTTGCCGGTGGTATTAAAGTGGCTTTGATTACAACTGTAACTGGTCTTATTGTTGCTATTATTCTTCAGATTTTCTACAACTACTGTGTTGCTAAAATCGATAGCATCATCAACAACATGGAAGATGCTTCTATCTCGTTGTTAGACCTGTTAGTAAAACATAACCTGAAAAAATAGGAGTTTTTAAAATGGGTAAAATAGGTAAAATAGTTACGATAATACTGTGGGCACTTCTCATTGTATCGGCTATACTTATCGTATCGTTGGTGGTTAACATCAACACGGAAGTAGATACCGATCCTGCAATGTTGAGTTGGATTAATTCCAACCTGATTTGGGCCTACATACTTGTAGCTATCGGTGCCGGAGTAGCGATCGTTGCATCACTGCTTCACATGTTCACCGATAAAAAAGCTGCAAAAGGAGGGTTGATATCCATTGCGTTCCTTGGAGTTGTAGGATTAATTTCATATTTGATCGCATCTCCTGAAATACCACAATTTGTTGGTGTTGATAAATTTATTGCAGACGGATCCCTTAATGAGAGTATTGCAAAATTGGTAGACACTGGTTTGTACGCAACTTATATTCTGCTTGGATTGGCAGTTTTGGCGGTTGTATCATCGTCAGTGTTCCGTTTGTTTAGATAAGAAAATCGTGGTAAAATAAAACAGGAAAAATTATGTCTAAGAAAATACCTGAAATACCGGCGGCATCGTTAGCAGACATTGCCTTCATGTTGCTGATCTTTTTCCTGGTAACAACCACGATGGACGTTGACAGCGGTTTACGTAGAAAATTACCGCAATGGGTTGATCCTTCAGAATTAGAGAACGATGACAGAATTAACGAACGCAATGTGTTTGTGGTTCTGGTAAATAAAAACAACGATCTTTTGGTTGAAGGAGACTACGAACGAGTTGAGAATTTACGTGAAAGGACTAAAGAGTTTATGGAAAATCCATTTAACGATGAAGACCTTCCGGAAAAAGAACCTAAAGAAGTACCATACTTCGGTGAAGTTATGGTAACAAAAGGGGTGATCTCGCTGCGTAACGACCTTGACACGAAATACGGAACGTATATTGCTGTCCAAAACGAACTGGTTGCTGCCATTAATGAATTAAGAGACGAAAAGGCTAAAGAAAAATGGGGAAAACCATATGATGAGCTGGATGAAGAACAACAAAAAGCCATTCAGACTATCTATCCTTCCAGAATTTCTGAAGCTGAACCAAAAGGTAAAATATAAAGAATAAATTATGAGCAAGTTTAGAAAAGACGACGGTAAAGAATTACCTCCAATTTCAACAGCATCGCTGCCTGATATTGTGTTCATGCTTTTATTCTTTTTCATGGTAAGTACCACCATGCGCGAAGTAACTTTAAGAGTTAAGATGCACCTTCCGGAAGCTACTGAATTAAGTAAGCTGGAAAAGAAATCACTTGTAAGTTACATCTACATTGGTGAACCTCTACCCATGTACCAAAAAACCTTTGGTAAAGCTCCACGTATCCAGCTGAACGATCAGTTTGAGCCTGTAGAATCAATTCAAGATTTTATTATTGCTGAACGTGAAGCCAGAGAAGAAGCTGAACAACCATTCATGGTAACGTCGCTTAAAATTGATGATAACACAAAGATGGGAATTGTACAGGATGTAAAGCAGGAACTGCGTAAGTCAGCTGCATTGAACATCAACTACTCATCAAGACAAAGAACTGAAAGATAAATCTTTGAGACAGATACAAAAAAAGGGAAGCAATTGCTTCCCTTTTTTGTTGACTTCAATTTTATAATTTTCTTCTCTTTTTACGTTTTTGTCTTTCTTTCGAACGTGAAAACTTATCGTCAAACGAACGTTTGTTCGAGCCCTTTCTTTTTTTCTGATGAAATGCTCCCTGAAAAGTAGGATCATCAATTTTCCGTTGACGGTCGATCTCCCGCAACTGGTCCTGGTTTTCCCCGAACTCAGTTTCCAGTACCTCAACCTCTTCGGGTAAAGGCAACAGTTCGATATCTTTTCGAATCAGTTTCAGAATATTTTTCCAGTGCCATTCGTCAGCAGGATCGATTAAAGTTATGGCATCGCCTTTGTTCCCAGCACGGGCAGTACGCCCAATACGGTGCACATAATCATCGTAATCGCGCGGTAAATCGAAATTAATTACGTGGCTCACCATGCTTACATCCATCCCGCGAGCCGAAACATCGGTAGTGATCAGGATACGTACATCGCCACTTTTAAATGCCTGGATGGCGTTGATTCGCGTATTCTGCGCCTTGTTCGAATGCAGGATACGCTTCTCTCCTTCCGCTTTTCGCTGAATGACTTTGAAAACTCCCTCCGCATGTTCTTTTGTCTTTACAAAAATTACAACCCTGGTAAATTTTTCTTCATCCTCCAGCAGGTACCTAATCAGGTTGAGTTTCGTCCGATAATTGGGCACTTTGTATGCAGTTTGAGTTACCTGGCTAACAGTTGTTGCCGAAGGTGCAACCTCGAGCTTATCGTAGAAATCGAGAAATTCTTCTGCCAGTTTTTCAATGGCCGGAGAAAAGGTTGCTGAGAACAGCAGGTTTTGGCGACGAGCCGGAATAATCTCCTGCAACTGCTTTAATTGCGGCATAAATCCCATATCAAGCATACGGTCTGCCTCGTCGATAACAAGGTGTTTCACTTTCTTTAAACGTAACACACCCTCCTGATACAAGTCCCATAAACGTCCGGGAGTTGCCACTATAATATCGATACCCGGTTCTACCAGTTCGGCATGTTTCGTCCAGCCAATACCTCCAAAAACAGCAGCATGGCGTAGCTCGGAATAAGTCGTAAGTTCGGCAATATCCTCACCAACCTGAATGGCCAGTTCACGGGTTGGAACAAGTATCACAACCCGCGGGTCGTTGCCTTCCGGTTTTTGTAGCCGTGTTAACAATGGCAAAAGATAAGCGGCGGTTTTTCCAGTACCGGTCTGGGCTATCCCAACAAGATTTCCTCCCGAATTAATTTTAGGGATAGCCTTTTGCTGAATCGGCGTAGGTACTTTAAAACCTATATCATCAAGCGATTTCAAAATCGATTTCGCTATTTTAAGTTCCTCAAACGTATTCTTCATGCTGCAAAAATAGAAAAGATAACTGATTTGAAGCAATTTACTGCGTTAACGAAGCTTATACATTTTTCCGGGTAATGCCGTAAGCACATTCTTGAACTCCAGGTTGATCATAATTGTTGAGATCCTACTTACAGGTAATTCCACTTCCGCTGCAATCTGATCGATAAACAATTCACCCTTATTTTTCAGCAGATCCACAATTTTTTGTTCGTCGGGTTTTAGCTCTATAAACAAACTCGATTGTACAGCTTCCTGCATTTTCGTTTTCTCCCAACCCATAAAAAACTCAAGATCGTCGATTCCCTCAATCAGGCTGGCACCGCTGTTTTTAATCAGCTGATTACAACCTTTCGAGTAAGAATCACCTGCGCGGCCCGGGAAAGCAAACACATCGCGATTGTATGATGAAGCAATTTCCGCAGTAATCAGGGCTCCGCCTTTTTCAGCCGATTCAACAACAATAGTAGCATCGGCAAGTCCGGCGATAATACGGTTACGTTTTACAAAGTTCTGCGGATCGATTTTGGTGTCGCTCGGAAAATCACTGACCATTCCTCCCTGTTTCATCATTTTCGTTGCGGTTTCTTTGTGCAATGCCGGGTACAACCTGTCGAGACCGTGAGCCACAACACCAACCGTGGGAATATTGTATTTTAATGCACTCCGGTGCGCGCTGATATCAATTCCGTATGCCAGACCACTTACCACAAGAATTTCATAGTTTCTTTCTGCGAACGCTTTTAAGAGTTCATCAACTACAGCTTTTCCGTAATCAGTAGCATTTCGCGTACCAACAATACTGATTACACGCTGCTCGTCGAGCTTCACGTTCCCTTTGGTATAAATCAGAACCGGTGCATCGATACATGCTTTTAATCTTCGCGGAAAATCCTGATCGGTATAGAAACTGGCTTTAATATTATTTTTCTGAATGAACTCGATCTCCTGTTCCGCCTTTTGCAGCACGCCGGCATTTTTTATACGTCGGGCATTGTACTCCCCTATCCCGGGAATTTTCTGCAGTGTTTGAATGGAAGCTTTAAAAATCTCCTCAACGTTGCCAACATAGGCCACAAGGTTTCGGGCGAGAACTCCGCCAATTCCGGGCAACATCGATAAGGCAATTTGATATTTTAGTTGTTCATTCATTTTGTAGGGTTAACCGGGAGAAATTATCGGTGTAAAATCTTAAACAAGCTCTCCTGCATTTTCTTACGCTCATCAAAAGGTACAGCGGATAAACTGACAGAAGGATATTCGGCTATTCCGCGTTTTGTTCGTACGATAAAAGTAATATCCGATAACTTTCCAAACACCGAATTCTCGAAGTGAGCGTTTTGAAGGATGTTTTGCGGAAATTCTATTGAATGGTACGATTTCGATCCAAAACTCACCGCCTTAAAAAAGCGTAATGTTATTTTCCCATCCTCATCACTGTATTCAATAAACTGATAATCGGCAACATGAAAATACAAATACCACAACGAGAAAACACCAACAGCAGCAATGCCGTAAAGTGTTAAATCGAGCAAAAAAAGCACCAGTGCACCCAGTGCGATAATAATACTTACCAAAAAGAAAAGGCGTTTATAACTGATCGCCCGGCTTTTATTTGAAATGCGCATGCGTTATTAAAATTCAAACTGTGAAAGGTAAATTCGGTTAAAAAAATCCGAATACCATTTTTATTGTAACTTTACGCAATTTAGCAGCTACTTATGGGAAATTCAAAGATTTATTCCAAAATATTTTATACCCGGGAACTGGAAAAAACACTCCGCCCGATCATTCAGCAATACCCTGCAGGAAAAGTGTTTCTTGCTACCGAAAATACCGTCGATAAATTATGGATATCGAAGTTCGACGATTTTTTTAGTGAGTTGAGTGTAAAAAAAGTTCAGATACCATCGGGTGAGCAGAACAAGAAAATTGAATCGGTTGGAAAAATCTGGGAATTTCTGTCGAATAATGGCGGCGACCGTAAATCTTTGTTGATTAATATCGGCGGTGGAATGCTTACCGATCTCGCGGGTTTTGCAGCTACTACGTTTAAACGCGGAATTGATTTTCTGAATGTACCTACCACCCTGCTTTCGCAGGTTGATGCATCGGTTGGCGGTAAAACCGGGATAAATTTCAGCGGACTGAAAAACGAAGTGGGTACGTTTAAAGAACCTATTGCCGTGGTCATTAATACCGATTTTCTGAAAACCATCGACAAAGCGAACTTTGTATCGGGTTTTGCTGAAATGATCAAACACGGACTCATTCACAATGCCGAGCACCTGGAAGAACTCAAATCTTTCAATTTCGACGACATTGACTACGACATTTTGCAGGAGGTCATCCGTCATTCGGTGGAAGTAAAAACGCATTTTGTAGCCAACGACCTTACCGAAAAGAACATTCGAAAAGCATTGAATTTCGGTCACACGGTTGGACATGCCTTCGAAAGCCTGGCCATGAAACAGGGACGCCCCATTTTACATGGTTACGCCGTAGCTTACGGAATGATTGCCGAGTTGTACCTGTCGGCTAAAATGTGTAATTTTTCTGAAGATGAGCTGGGAGAATTAATTAAATGGCTACTTGAAATCTACGGTAAATTTGAAATTGAGGCAACTGATTTTGAGGCCTTGTATCAACTGATGACCCACGATAAGAAAAACGATTCAGGCCGGATCAATTTTACGCTGTTGCCTGCAGTCGGCAAAATCGAGATCAATCAGAATTGCAGTAAGGAACTCATTCTCGAAGCCCTGAATTTCTACAAAAATCTTTAGCCGATTTAGTTACTCACGTTTCATGTTCTCATCTTGTTAACTATGAACTACAAAGTTTTGACACAAAACAAAAATATACAGGGAAGCATAAATCTGCCTGCATCAAAAAGCATCAGTAACCGGGCATTGATTATTAATGCACTATCGTATAGTCCCTACCCTATTCGTAATCTTTCCGACAGCGACGACACCAAAGTTCTGGAGGCGGCACTGTTCTCGAACACCAGCAAATTCGATATCGGTCATGCCGGAACTGCCATGCGTTTTCTGACCGCATTTCTTGCCAAAATTGTTGGCGAATGGGAAATCACAGGCTCGGAACGTATGCAGCAACGCCCCATCAAAATTTTGGTTGATGCGCTCGTTCAATTGGGTGCAAAAATCGAATACATCAATAACGAAGGCTATCCTCCGTTAAAGATTCTGGGTTCACACCTTGAAGGAAAAACACTCGAACTCGATGGAAGTATTTCGAGCCAGTATATTTCGGCACTGCTATTAATCGCACCAACTATTGAAAATGGACTGACGCTGGAGTTAAAAGGCGACATTACATCGCGATCTTACATAAAACTTACGCTGGAATTGATGGCCAAATTTGGCATTCAGTATCAGTGGGAAGGCAATAAAATTGTGGTACCCGAACAACATTATTTCCCGTTGGATTTTACCTGCGAAGCCGATTGGTCGGGAGCTTCATACTGGTATCAAATTATGGCACTGGCCGATGATGGCGAGATTTTGCTTGAAAACCTTAAACTGGATAGTCTGCAAGGCGATGCCAATATTGCAGACTGGTTTGTGCCCTTTGGAGTTAGTTCCATTCAAAAAGAGAATGGCGTGTTGCTAAAAAAGACAAAGAATTATCATCCGCAGGAACTGGTCCTCGACTTTATTGAAAATCCCGATGTGGCTCAAACCATGGCCTGCTTGTGTGTAGCCAAGGAAATTCCGTTTCATTTTTCCGGCTTGAAAACCTTGAAAATAAAGGAAACCGACCGGATCGCAGCTTTACAAAACGAACTGGCTAAATTTGGCGCTCAACTTGTTGAACCGGCCGATGGCGAGTTGGCGTGGGAAGGTAAACTCGATATGGAAATGAAAGAAGATCTTCCTCTGATAAAGACTTACCACGACCATCGGATGGCACTGGCGTTTGCACCAATGGCTCTGGCCGGGCTGCCCATGCAGATCGATGATCCGATGGTAGTTACAAAATCCTATCCCGGTTTCTGGGAAGACCTGGAGAAAGTCGGTTTCAGGATTGAGAAATAGGGAAAGATCCCGGATCCAGACCGGGATAACGTTCCTACAATTTGATAAATATTTTCTTCTTATAAAGTATCCAGGCCGGTATAAAGTTGAATGCAATAAACATTGCGGCATAGCTAAAACTTCCGAAATTCATGCTCCAACCCAGGTTCTCAAACATCTGCATCCAGTGAACATTGAGGCTGGCACCACCAAACTTCCAGGTGTAAAACGGCAAACGCCACAGATCGGCCAAAACATAAACGGCGATGGCATTTGAACCGAAAATTATTCCGGGTTTTGTAAATCTTGTCCTTCCTAAAATATCAACAACAAAAATACTGGCTGCCAGTGTCATTCCGGCTAATCCCGAGGTGACCATCACAAACGAACTGGTCCAGATGCTTTTATTCAACGGAAAAATATAACTCCAGAAGAAACCGATCACGAAAGCAAAAAATGATAAGGTAAACAGGTAGATCACTTTTCTGTCCTGCGGGATTTTACTCAGAATAAGATGTCCGGCCAGCATTCCGCTTATACCGCTTGCAATGGCTGGGAATGTACTTAATAAACCTTCCGGGTCCCAGGTTTTCTGCCACATGTAACCGGGTAAAAACTTACTGTCGATCCAGGCTGCAATATTTGCACCGGGCTCCAGCATCACTTTGCCATAACCGGGTGTTGGTATCAGCATCATTACCAGCCAGTATCCAACCAGTAAAACCGCTGCAATAATGGCCTGTGTTTTCCAGCGCGTATTTAAAAATAAGAGCGCACTAACCATAAAAACTATGGCAATTCGTTGCAACACACCGGCAATTCTTACCGTTTCGAAATTGAACTTCGGGAACAACCACAATAAAATTCCAACAGCAAAAATTTTTAACGAGCGAATAATAATTTTGCGATACATCGGTCCTTTCTCAATTCCGGCACTTAAACGCTTGGTATAAGCCAGTGTAATGGAAACACCAACAATAAAAATAAAGAACGGAAAAATCAGATCGGTTGGCGTAAGTCCGTTCCACTCAGCATGTCGCAATGGCGGATAAATGTGTCCCCAGGTAGCAGGATTGTTAACCATAATCATTGCGGCAATCGTAAAGCCCCTAAAAGCATCAAGAGAGATCAGTCGTTTAAATTCGCTCATTTTAATATAGTTAGTTTGATGTAATAAATTCTGTAAATATTATCTTTTCTGACGGAAGAACTCCTGTATTAATTCGCGGCACTCAGTTTCGAGAACTCCACCTACAACTTCGGTTTTCGGATGCAGAGCCTTATTCGCAAATTTGTGGTACCCACGCTTCTCGTCATAAGCACCAAACACAATTTTGCTGATTTGCGACCAGCCCAATGCTCCGGCACACATCACACAGGGTTCGAGTGTAACATACAAGGTGCAGTCGTTCAGGTATTTTCCTCCAAGCAGGTTGGCAGCAGCAGTAATGGCCTGCATTTCGGCGTGGGCGGTTACATCGTTCAACGTTTCGGTGAGGTTGTGTGCGCGTGCAATGATTTTGCCTGCCGATACCACAACTGCACCAACCGGGATTTCTCCTTCATCAAAAGCCTGCAAAGCTTCCGAAAAAGCTTTCTTCATAAAATATTCATCGTTAAACGGTTCGATCATAATTGCCTCTTTTTATCTATAGTCCGAATCAGGCCCAAATGCTTTGAATTGTATCGGCTAAAATTGCTAAAATCTTCTTATTTTCGCAACCGAAATCAAAGAAACAGATTATGTACAGAACTCATACTTGCGGCGAGCTTCGAATCGACCATGTAAATACTGAAGTAACACTATCGGGCTGGGTGCAACGCATCCGCGACCTGGGCGCCATGTCGTTCATCGATCTTCGCGACCGTTACGGAATTACTCAGTTGGTAGTAGATGAAAACACAGATAAGGCAATCGCTGATCAACTGGATGAACTGGGACGCGAGTTTGTGTTGCAGGTAAAAGGTCTTGTTCGCGAGCGTTCGAGCAAAAACAAGAATATTCCGACAGGTGAAATTGAAATCGCTCTGAATGAAATAAAAGTACTGAGTGCAGCAGAACTTCCTCCGTTTACCATCCAGGATGATACCGATGGTGGCGACGATCTGCGAATGAAATACCGCTACCTCGATTTGCGCCGTAACCCGGTTCGCGAAAACCTGGTACTGCGTGCAAAAATGGCGCATGCGGTTCGCAGTTACCTCAATGCAAAAGATTTTATTGAAACTGAAACTCCGGTGCTGATTAAATCAACACCTGAGGGAGCACGCGACTTCGTGGTGCCTTCGCGCATGAATCCTGGAGAGTTTTATGCATTGCCGCAATCGCCGCAAACCTTTAAGCAATTGCTGATGGTGGCCGGTTTCGACCGTTACTACCAGATTGTAAAGTGTTTCCGCGACGAGGACCTGCGTGCCGACCGTCAGCCGGAATTTACACAGATCGACTGCGAAATGTCGTTTGTTGAACAGAAAGATGTGCTCGAAATGTTCGAAGGACTAACCCGCCACATGTTTAAGGAAGTGTTGGATGTTGAGGTGACAGAATTCCCGTGGATGCCTTACTCCGAAGCCATGGAAAAATACGGTTCGGACAAACCCGATACCCGTTTCGACATGCTGATCAGCGACATTACAGAAACCGTAAAAGGTAAGGATTTTGTAGTTTTTGATTCGGCCGAATACATTGGTGCCATTTGTGCAAAAGGCTGCGCCGAATATACGCGTAAACAACTCGATGCACTGACCAACTGGGTAAAACGTCCGCAAATTGGTGCCAAAGGGTTGGTGTATGTAAAATGCAATGCCGACGGTACTTTCAAATCATCTGTTGATAAATTTTATTCGGAAGAAGATCTGAAACTTTGGGCTGAACAAACAGGTGCCGAAGCCGGCGACCTGATTTTGGTAATGTCGGGCGACAGAAAACACATGCTCGATGCCTTGGGTGAGCTTCGTTTGGAAATGGCCAATCAACTTGGTCTTCGCGATAAAAATGTATTTAAACCATTGTGGGTGGTTGATTTCCCGCTGTTGGAATGGGATGAAGACTCGCAGCGTTTTTATGCGATGCACCACCCTTTCACGGCACCAAAACCCGAAGATATTTCGTTGCTGGATACCGATCCCGGAAAAGTCCGTGCCAATGCCTACGACCTTGTTATTAACGGGGTTGAAATTGGTGGAGGTTCAGTTCGAATTTTCAATGCCGATTTGCAGGCAAAAATGTTCGATAAACTGGGATTCACACCAGAAGAAGCCGAAGCTCAGTTTGGCTTCCTGATGAATGCCTTTAAATTTGGTGCACCGCCACATGCAGGAATTGCATTTGGTTTCGACCGCCTGGTTTCGATGTTTGCCGGCGAAGACACGATTCGCGACGTGATCGCTTTCCCGAAAAACAATTCGGGCCGCGATGTAATGATCGACTCGCCAGCTCCGATTGCCAATGCTCAGTTAGATGAACTCAATCTGAAACTGGATTTGAAAGAAAAGAAATAATTACAATTTCTATAAAAACAAAAAAGCGCCGCTAGTTAGTGGTGCTTTTCTGTTTTATGCCGATTCCTTTTTTATCGCACGGAACGGCGTTGCATTTTTGTGATCTTTCGCTTTTTTTGCCACATCACAAAACCTGTGATCGGCAAACTGGCACAAATCAAACTAATAAAAAAAGCCAGAATTTTTCCGGGAAGACCAAGAACAGCACCGGTATGAATATCGTAATTCATCATCTCGAGTCTGTCGCCAAATCCGGCGTCGACGTAGCGATCACCGTCTATTCGCAGTGATTCAACCGTGTACTGATCAAAAAAGTATTCGTTGTGGCTGTAGAATTTTCCCTTGTCGCGGTAGAACACAATTTCAATCGCATCCTCTTCATCCTCGGGGTAAGGAGTTATGTAAATTCTCTGCGGATCAGGCTCTTCGGCAAGTGCCTTGTAAAAAGCACGGTCGATGGCTGGGATACTGTCGTTGTCGGCTATTGGTCCATGAGCAGGATTGGAGTGCGGATGATGGTGTTCAAGCTTTTGCTTACCGCCCGAAGTGAGGTAATAAAGTCCATTCCCGAACCAGTCGAAGCTCCATACCAATCCAGTGGTTGCGATGGCAAAGGCAAATATTAGCACATAAAAGCCCAATACGTTGTGAAGGTCGTAGAAAATCCTCATCGACGTTGCCCGCCAGGCAATACGGAAACTATTTTTCCAAAAACCATTTTTAAAGGTTCGCGGCCACCAGTTTATCAAACCACTGATCAACAGCACAGAGAAAATAAGTGTGGCTATACCCACCACGCGAGTTCCGATATGCTGTGGCAACCACAATGTCCGGTGACCATTGTTGATGAACTGGAAAAAATTAAATTCGTTCCCTACGGGAGACCTTTTTTGAATAAACTCGCCGGTATAGGGATTAAGGAATACAGCTGTAAAAACCTGATTTCCCTCCACTTCCGACCAAAAACCAACCGCGGCAGCTTCTTCCTTTCCATCGTAAGTTAAGCCGGTTGGTTTAACACCAGGGACATAAGTCATTGCCGAGTCGAGTAAAACACTGGGAGGCACAACTGCATTATCCTGCACCTCAACAAAACGCCAGGGTTCCAGAGCTGCGCTAATTTCTTTATTGAAAACGAAAATAGCCCCGGTAATGCTAACAATGAAAACAACGATCCCCGAAATCAGTCCCAGCCAAAGATGAAGCCACCTGTTGAATGCTTTCCATTTTTTCATACTGCTTTCTTGATGAAAAAACCGACTCTTTCGTCATTCAGATCGAGCCGGATTTGTGTTACGTTATGAAAACTATTTTTTTAGAGTTTAAAGAATCCGGCTGTAAAATTGGCTTCCACCACAGCTCCTTTTGTTGCTGAATAATCTTTTGTGTTGATACGATAAACGTATGAGTTAATATCCTCTGGAACTACCAAGTATACATAACCGTTGTCGTACAAAGAAGTAGCCGCCAGTTTACGTCCAAGACCTGAGTGTTCAGGAACATCATCGATGTATTTCACTGTTTGTGCCTGCAGATCGAGAATGGCAGGTTTCAACGGGCTATCCGACCATGCCCCCTGCTCCGAGCGATCTTGCATATTTATTTCTGCAAAAACCTTATTGCCTTCAAGATAAACCAGGTGAGCAGTGGTTTTTCCGCCGGTTACCGAATTAAAATCGAAAAGATAAGATTGATCGAATGTAGTTTCTCCACTGTTAATTTTCAGGATGGCAGCTTCTTTGGTAAACTGGCTGTAACCGTTGGCCGGATTGGAATGCGAAAGCGCATAAACGTTTCCGCTGTTGTCTTTGATCAAACCTGAACTGGTTCCGAAACCACCGATTGGCCCTGTACGGTCGTCTTCAATCACTTTTACAAATTCAAGCCCCGGGTAAGTAAACACTGCAAGCTGCGCCTTATCCGTATATCCTGTTGCGAAAGTGGCTGGATCGCTGATGTAAAAACTAACAAAAAGGTAATTTCCGGCCTGAACCATGCCCGAATAAGAAGGTCCGGTCAAATCAGTCAGGTTTGAAACTGCGGTGGTTTTTGAATCCTGAACACTCACGGTTTCGGGATTAATGCGGTGCAAACTTACCACATCTGATGAATTCGACATTTCAATTGCAACAAGGCTTCCATCCTCGCCTTTTATCACATCATTCAAGCTGTTGCTGAACGATGAAACACCACCCGATTCTTCCAGTTCCCCGGCCGTATTCTTTTTCATCGCTATAATATCGGTCAACTCGAAGCCACCGGTAGCGTAAATTTTATTGTCAACCTGGTTAAAAGTGTAATATCCCAAATGATCGATCCCTTTTCCTATGGCGGAAAGACTACCATTCATCACATCGTCGAACTGAACCGTATAATACGTAAAATTACCGTCGGTTCCCTGGTAGGCCAGCGACAGCACAAATGCATCTTCACCAACATATTCGTCCTCGCCGGTTTCCTCATCGCTGCACGAAATAATTACCTGGCTCATTCCTGCAAAAAGCAGAATAAGGATTAAAAATCGAAGTTTAAATAACTGTTTCATTGTAATGTAGTTTACTTGTTTTATGAATATTAAATTGTATATCGAAGTTTTATGCTGAATGCACGTCCGGGTTTCTGGAGGTAATATTTATCGTAGAGCTTTGCGTCGAACAGATTACTGCACTCCCCGGAAATATTGTACTTACCTTTTTTCCAGCTGTAGCTGAGCTCAACATCATGCGAAACCTGACGTGGAATAACATATTTGCTGTTACCCGATCCGAGTTCGGCCCAGGTTAAAAAGTATTGTTCTACAAAATTCAGGTAGTAATTAAAGCTGAGTGATGAACCAGGACACGTGATGTCGGCAAAATTCAGTCCCGCATTAAAATTGGCAAAAAGGTAAGGTTTGTTGGGCAGGCGGAAACCGTAATGAAAGTTTTGCTGCCAGCCGGTTCCTGTGTACGATTCGTTATACACCAGTTTGGCGCGGTCGGTAATATCCTGAAAGGTAACATTTGCACCTACATGGGCAATTTCGTGCCAACGGTAAATGAAGTTTCCCTCGAAACCCATCACCCGCGTTTTGCTCAGGTTGTCGTAATAGGTTTTTGGGCTCGAAACGGTAACCACAGTGTATATCAAATCTTTTGCATCGCGGTAAATAAAACTGCCGCCCAAAGCAAACTGATGCGTGTTGTTCAGTTTAAAACGATATTCTGCTCCCAGGTTGAAATTGTGACTTTGCTCGGGCCCCAGATCAGGATTGGCGCCTACAAATAAACCATCGCCAAAAATTTCTTCGGGTGTTGGCATGCGCGAAGTATGCTCGTACGAAAGTTTTAACTGAAGTTCAGGAACAACAAACCAGGTGGAAGCCAGGCCATAACCAAAATTCAGCTGCGTATTCAGTACCTCTTCAATGCGTTGGGTTTCCAGGGCAAAATCGAATTCTTTCGAGGTTTTTGCCTTGATGTGATACATCTTTCCAAAAACCGTGGTACTCCAGCGCCTGTCGGGATCGAATTTCAGGGCCAGGCCAAGCACTTGTTTTCGCAGCGATTTTGGAAACCGGTTGTCTACATCGTCGGGATGTTCCGTATCGAAAGCCTTTCTGTGGAAATGATTGAAAGCATAATTTAACGCCAGCGAACTCTTCGTACTGATGGCATAACTCAAATTCAGCTGTGAGCTCAGTTCTTGTTCGTCGAGTGTTGTAAATGTACGGTAAAACTCGCCGTCGGTCGATGGCTGTCCGTCACCGCTTGTTAATATCGTTTTCTCGCCCAGCCAGTTGTACCGAACTCCACTTAAAGTATCAATTACCTGCGATTCACTCAGGTTGAAAGCGGAGAACAGGCTCACATCCAATCCGTCGGTCAGCAAATTCTTTTTATTGTATTTCATTGTTGGAACAAGCGATTTGCTGTTACGCATAATACCTCCGTACACCGTATTCATGGTTGCTCCGTGTTGTACCTGTTTGTCGTTGGTACTGAGCATAACACCCACAAGCAGGTTATCTGCAAAAGGCTTGTTAATGTATCCGCTTTCAAGTTTCACAGAAGCAGAACGGTACCGGTCGTGAAAGCGACGTACCCAGGCGGTGTCAACAACAGTATTATTCTCCACAATACGCGCCCACACTTTGTAGTTGTTATCCGAATAGTTGTAAAACAAATTCCCGCGAACCGTAAATCCTGTTTTGTTGTTGGTGTAAGCTCCGTTCACCGATGCGCGGTGCGTGTTAAACGAGCGAAAGGAATACGACGCGTCGAGGTATTTTTCCTTTCGGTTGGTAACAATATTTACTGCGCCACCAAGTGCATCGGTTCCCAGCCACACCGGAACAACTCCCTTGTATACATCGATTCTTTCAATCATGTTCACCGGCATATCTCCCAGCTTCATCGCCCCAAAATTGTCCATCGGAATACCGTCCATAAAGAATTTTACCTGGTCGCCCGAAAAACCGTTCAACGTAAAACTGAAATCAGAACCCAGACCACCTTCTTCCTGAATGCGGACACCGGGAATCCGGTTCATGACAGCTTTTGCATCGGCAGTGCTGTTGAAAAGTTCTTTGGTAGAAACCGATGCAACCTGGTAAGCTTGCTCAATAATCCGGCGGGTTGCCGATTTACCGCTTACCACCACATCGTTGATCAGGTACGATTCCTCTTTCAGCAAAAGCGAAAGCTTTAAAGTCTGGCCTGCCTTTAGCTGCACAGCTTGTTCGTGCGACTTAAAACCAATACAGCTGATCAGCAGCGAATACAAACCTTCGGGAACAGCTGAAAGTTCAAATTCCCCTTCAATATTGGTGGTGGTACCTTTATTCAGTTCTTTCAACACCACGTTCACTCCCGGAAGGGTTTCCCCATCCGGTGCCATCACAACTCCATTTAGCGAAGCCGTTGCCTGCTGCGCCCAAACAGTTGCAGGCATACAAAGCACCAGCAATAAAACCTGAATAATATGGATTGGTTTTGTTTTTTTCAAAATATTGTTTTTCAAAACGGTGTTCACAACTGATCGTCCGCTAATGGTTATTATTAAGAATGATTTTAATGGGGGCAAAATTATGTTGCGTAATCAGGATATAAATCCCAACATGTTGGGATTTATTCGGAGCGGGAAATGATTGTAATCTTTAAAACCGTACGAACAATCTTTTATATCAAACGTTTTGGAAAACACCGGATAGCACGGTTGAATGAGAAACGTAAAATAAGAAGTCATGTCGAAAAAGATTATCAAACAACACAAGTTAGGCTTTCCCTGGATCACGCTCGATCCGTTTTTGTTTTGTGTGCATCACCTCGATTTCTACCCGAAAGGCAATGGGGAAATGGGTCCCGATGCGTCGTTGCAAGGCCGGAATATTGGAAACGACTTTGTGATAAAAGATGGCTGGCGGATGTATCATGGTGATAAAGTACCGGGGTTCCCGGCTCATCCGCACCGTGGATTCGAAACCGTGACTTTTGTAACACAGGGAATGGTTGACCATGCCGATTCGGCCGGAGGAAACGGACGTTACGGCAACCGCGATGTGCAATGGATGACGGCCGGAAGCGGACTTCAGCATTCCGAAATGTTTCCGTTGCTGGATGATGAAAACCCAAACACCACCGAACTTTTTCAGATTTGGCTGAATCTGCCTAAGGCAAAAAAGATGGCCAGTCCTTCGTATAAAATGCTTTGGAACGAGAATATCCCGGAAGCGGTTTTTGAGGATGAAAACGGGAGAAGAACTTCCGTGGATATCGTTGCCGGTTCGATCGGTGAATTCGTAGCACCCGATCCTACGCCTGATTCTTGGGCCGCCGAACCGGATCATGAAGTGGCCATCTGGCAAATTCACATGGATGCTTCTGCAAGCTGGCAAATTCCTGCCGCAGGTAAAGGAGTAAACCGAATGCTCTATTTTTTTGAAGGCGATATCCTGCAGGTAGAAGATGAATCTGTTCATCCAGGTAGTGCCGTGGAACTTGAAGCATCAGAAAACGTGGAGATTAAAAACGGAGCAAAAAAATGCCGTTGTTTACTACTTCAAGGTAAACCCATCCAGGAACGTGTAGTGCAATACGGACCTTTCGTAATGAATTCCGAGGCTGAAATACAAGCAGCTTTTCAAGACTACCGGGATACTGAATTTGGTGGATGGCCCTGGCCGAGACACGACCAGGTTTTTAACAAAAACAAAGGCCGTTTTGCGCAATTTACTGATGGTACCGAAGTGGTGAAAGAATAAGATTCTACAAACACTTGAAGCGATAAAAAAGAAAAACTCAATAAATTCCGCATCTGAAGAAAAAGTAAATTTTTCAATTTACTGCTTTATTTTATCTCGCGTTCAGCAAAGAATGCTGACCTTTGTACCGTTCAGTTTTCACTGAACCAGAAAACAATCGAAAACAAAAACAGAAACAATGATTTACATGGCAGATACGGCTGATCTTTCAGCCTTAAAAGAATTATACGATTTCTTTCCGCTTGAAGGCATCACTACAAATCCAACTATTTTAAAACAATCGGGACTTCCGCTTTCGAAATCCATCGATGCGATTAAGAAGATTGTTGGCGATGGAATGATTCACGTGCAGGTAATGAGCTCGCAAGCTGAAGACATTGTCAGAGAAGCAAAAAAGTACAAAACCTATTTCGACCTCGGTGATAATTACTACACCAAAATTCCGGTGACACCGCAGGGATACAAAGCCATGGCGATACTGAAAGACGCTGGCATAAATGTTACTGCCACCGCCATTTTTACACAACAGCAGGCACTGGTAGCTGCTAAAGCCGGCGCCGATTTTGTAGCCCCCTATGTTAGCCGTTTAGATAATATTTCGTCGCACGGAATTGATGTGGTGGGCGATATTGCACAAAACATTATTGAATACAAGCTGAATACCAAGGTACTGGCTGCCAGTTTTAAAACCGTCGACCAGATTTACCGCGTGAGCATGAGACGTGCACATTCAGCCACCATCAGTCCTGAACTGTTGATGCAACTGATTAAACACCCAATGACCGATATCAGTGTAGCTACTTTCGAGCAGGATGGTGAAGGCTTGTACGATATTGAATTTTAAGCGACTTTTCTTATCTTCCTTTTAAACATTATCTGCGATGCGAAAAGTATATTTTTTATCCACTTGCGATACCTGCCGGCGAATTATGAAAGAAGTGGGTGTTGATGAAAGTTTTGAGCAACAGGACATCAAATTCACTCCACTTACTGAAGAACAGGTGGAACAACTTTATACGTATACGGGAAGCTATGAAGCCCTGATCAACAAACGCGCCCGCAAATTAAAAGCGGTTCTTGCTGAACAGCCGGTAAGCAATGATGCTGATTACAAACAACTGCTTTTAGCCGACTACACTTTTCTGAAACGACCGGTATTTGAAATCGATAAGCAGCTTTTTGTTGGCAATGCCCCAAAAACCGTTGACGCCGTAAAAGCTGCTTTGGCGCATTAGTATTACAGATCGATAAAATCGCAATTGTGCCAGTCTTCGTCGATATTGAATCCGCTCTTTTTATAAAATTCGATGGCCGGTGAATTCCAGTTCAATACCTGTAAGCGCAAACGGTGACACTTTTCTTCGCGTGCAACATCCATCATTTTTTGCATCAATTTGCTTCCAATCTTTTTCCCGCGATAGGCTTCCTTCACAAAAAGATCGTCGAGGTAAAGCGCCTTACCCACCCAGGTGTAATAAACAAAGTAGTAGAGCGACATACCTATAATTTCACCATTATCTTCGGCCACATAACAATTGAAAAAGTCCTTTTCGGCATACATTTGGTCCACCGAGTTTTTCACTTTATCCAAGCCGTTTTCATAAATAGCCAGTTCCTGGATCAGGCCAAAAATGGCCGGAATATCATCGTCTGTCGCTTTTCGAATTACAATTTCCATAAATTAATCTATCTCAATTATCAACTATTCTTTATATCGTTTCTTTGCTTCCTCTAAAATTGAAACAGTAGCTGTGGCTCCGCAACGCGAGCAACCTGCTTCGCGAACAGCCAGCAACCCATCGAGTGTTCGCACTCCACCGGCAGCTTTTAATTTTACCATTGGGCCTATGTTTTTTTGCATCAGTTCGAGGTTTTTGATGGTGGCTCCCCGGTAGGAATATCTTCCATCTTCTCCTTTCACAAATCCAAAGCCGGTTGAGGTCTTTACATAATCGGCCCCAACTTTTGTGCAGATTTTGCATAGCTGAATGATGTCTTCTTCCCTACTCACATAATCGGTTTCGAAGATCACCTTTACAATGGCCTTGTTTTTATGACATGCCTCCGTAACAGCTGCAATTTCCCGTTCAATGTAGGCCCAGTCGCCTTGTAACGCTTTACCAATGTTGATGACCATATCAATTTCCGCGGCCCCTTCGCTGCAAGCCTTTTCGGTTTCAAACACTTTTACTTCGATAGCCGAATTACCAGCGGGAAAACCGACAACACAACCAACAAGAACTTCGCTGTTCTCTAACAGTTGCACCACCTGTTTAACGGCGTAAGGCTTTACACAAACTGAAGCTACATTGTATTTTGCGGCAATCGCGCACTCACGCTTCATATCCTCATCTGTCAATGTAGGATGAAGAATGGAGTGGTCGATCATTTTTGCCAGTTGTTCTACTGTAATCAACTTTTTCGTATTAATCGTCAAGTGTTTGAAAAACCAGTTGCTTGAACTTCCATCCGGTAACATCGTTAACCGGCCCCTGGGTTTGCTTCATAATTATTCCGATCATATTTTCTTCAGGATCGGCAAAATACTGGGTATTAAAATAACCACCCCAGCTGAACGTTCCCGTGCTCCCGTTGGCTCCCTTGTTCTGTCCTTTTTCAGTCACCAGTTGAAAAGCCAGTCCGAATTCATTATCCGAATTAGCTCCCCAAATATCGCCTATCTGGTTGCTCAGAATAACATTTACCGTTTTTCGGCTCAGCAAACGAATTCCGTTGTATTCTCCGCCATTCAGGTACATTTGCAGAAAAACAGCATAATCTTTTGCCGTGCTACTCAGACCGGCACCTCCTGAGAAGAAGGATTTGGCACCTTTTACCGGATAATCAGGATCGTAAAAAGTAACAGGATATTTTTCCCAATCACCTTCCACTTTGTGCTGAACATCAACCAGGCGATTAGCTTTTGAATCAGGCTGATAAAAACGGGTATCATTCATTTCCAAAGGATCGAAAATGTGGGTTTTCAAAAATTCATCGAAAGGCATTCCCGAAACTATTTCAATAAAATAGCCCAGTACATCGAGTCCTTCGCTGTAGGTAAACTGCGCTCCGGGATTATGATGCAAAGGCAGTTTAGCTAACTTTTTAACACTTTCCCCGATAGTAACATTTTCGGTGGTAAACAAATCAGTAGTTCCGGCTTTCTGATAGATCATTTTAAACCGTTCGTCGCTATCGATCACCCCATAACCAATTCCCGATGTATGCGTTAGCAAGTGCCTAATAGTAATTTCATTTTTCACCGGCTCTCCTGTCCAGGTGGTATCGCTGTATCTGAATGACTTCAAAACCTGTTGCCCTTTGAATTCCGGAATATACTTCGAGATCGGATCATCGAGTTGGAACTTTCCTTCTTCCCAAAGCATCATCACTGCTGTTGACGTAATCGCTTTTGATTGCGAAGCGATTCTGAAAATATCGTCGCGTTTTAATTCGCGTCCTTCGGCTGTGGCATTGCCATAAGCTTTCCAGTGCACAATTTTACCGTTACGTGCCAGCAATGCAACAACTCCGGGGAGATTGCCTTTTTGCACTTCTTCGGTACACATTTTATCGATACGTGCTACACGTTCGGCCGATAATCCCACACTTTCGCAGGAAGCTTCTTCCAGCCGCGGAGATTTTTGTGCTGATTTGGTTTGTGCATAAAACTCGGAATGTGCCAGAAACAGCACCAAAGCCATTAATACTAGTTTTTTCATAGTTTGAATTTTATTGATATTGTTCTCAGTAAGGTTTCAAGTTGATTTAAATCAGAAACCGAAGATAACCAAAATGAGAGGTTTGAAAAACTGTCGGATCTGAATTTTAGTGATTATTGAAACTCACAAGCTTTTTGTAACTTTATATGAAGCTAATAAAATTTAAACCACATGACCAACAGACGAACATTCTTAAAATCGCTTGCCGGTGCAACTGCCGGCTTAAGCATCGCCTCATCAAGTTTTGCACAGAACACAAATTCGGACCGACTTGGTGAAGTATTACCAAAACGCAAACTCGGACGAACAGGCGAATACGTAACTATGCTGGGGACCGGCGGCTACCACATTGGATGGACCACAGAACGCGACGCGCAGGAAGTTATAGAAGCCTCACTGGAAGGAGGAGTCCGTTTTTTCGATACCGCGGAAAGCTATTCGAACGGCAGAAGTGAAGAACGCTACGGAAAATACCTGACGCCTAAATACCGCGATCTGGTTTTTCTGATGAGTAAATCGACAGGCCGCGACGCCAAAACCGTTCGCGAACATTTGGAAGGAACCTTGCGCCGGCTAAATACCGACCAGCTGGATCTTTACCAGGTTCACTCTATTCGTACACCTAAAGATGTGGATGACCGCATTGCCAATGGCGTGCTCGATGTATTGCTGAAAGCTAAACAGGAAGGCAAAATCAAGTACCTCGGTTTTACCGGCCACCAAAATCCTTTTGCACACACTCGCATGCTCGAAAGAACTGAGGAAAGCGATATTTTTGATACGGTTTTAATGCCGGTTAACGTGCTCGACCAGGTATATTTCAGCTTTACTAAGAATGTGTTGCCGAAAGCATTGGAACGAAACATGGGCGTTTTATCGATCAAATCACTGGCTGATGGCCGATTTTTTGCCACGAAAGAAGAAACGAACTGGAAATCGGACGATCCCATTATTCCGAACTACCTTAGCATAAAAGAAGCCATGCACTTTGTATGGTCGTTGCCGGTAAGCGTACTTATTTCTGGAAATGAGAATGCCACTTTTATGCGCGAAAAAATTGCGTTGGCCCGTTCTTTCACAAAACTAACGGAAACAGAACGGGAGGCTTTGGTGGATAAAGTAAAAGACATTGCTCTGACAGGGAAAATAGAATATTTCAAAAATAAAGAGGTATAATACCGATAGTAAGGCTTATTTCTAAAACAAATTGGTTTAAAAAGAAAATCCCGGGGTCAACACCCCGGGATCAAAACTAAACCTAACTAAACCAAACTTATGAAAAAACAGCAAATTGCTGTGAAGTATTTTATTCTAATCTGTTAAACGAGAAAAACTGTTTTCTGTTTCCCTCGTTTAATTGTTTTCATGGTAAAAAATAATTTACAAATACTGTGCCAAAAATTCATCAGCGGAGGACAAACTGGTGTCGATCGTGGAACTTTAGACGCTTGCCTTGCTAAAAAATTTCCGTGCGGAGGGTGGTGTCCTTCGGGTAGACGCGCTGAAGACGGCATTATTCCAGCTGTTTACCCGCTTAACGAAACCAAGGAAGCTAACTATGCAACACGAACCGGGAAGAACATTTCCGATTCAGATGCAACACTTATACTTTTCGGATCGGAAAATTCACCTGGCACAAAATTGACGGCAGAACTTGCACAAAACTTCAATAAACCTGTCCGAACAATAAATCCGGAAATTCCAATTAAAGATATTTTAATTTGGTTGTACCTGAATGGTATAAAAACACTAAACATTGCCGGTCCACGGGAAAGCGAACACCCCGGTTGTCAACTAGCGGCTTATCAGTTTGTTTCCGCTCTTATCGATGAAATCAGAAAGAATAATTGAGACAATTAATCTGTATTCTCAATCTAACCACAAGCACACTGAAACAGAATAAATAAGCCTTTCTAATTCAAAAACAACAGTTGTCATAATTCCTTTATTTTCTGTGGCTATCAAGGATGAAAAATTTAAATATCTTTGCGCAAAATTAAAGGAACCATTTCGTTGAATGGTTGTTATTGGTTGGTAAATGGAAAACATCAGAAACTTTTGCATAATTGCACACATCGATCACGGTAAGAGTACACTCGCCGATCGCCTTTTGGAACATACAAATACAATTGGCGAACGCGACATGCACGACCAGGTACTCGACAGTATGGACCTGGAGCAGGAACGTGGCATCACTATTAAAAGTCATGCCATTCAGATGGATTTTGTGCACAATGATCAAAAGTACAAACTCAACCTGATTGATACTCCCGGACACGTGGACTTTTCTTATGAAGTTTCACGTTCGATTGCAGCATGCGAGGGCGCATTACTAATTATTGATGCCACCCAGGGAATACAGGCGCAAACCATTTCCAACTTATACCTGGCTATTGAGCATGACCTGGAAATTATTCCTGTGCTCAATAAAATGGACCTGCCCAATGCCATGCCCGAGGTTGTTGAAGATCAAATTATCGATCTGATCGGCTGCGACCATGAAGATATTATTCGTGCCAGTGGAAAAACCGGCGAAGGCGTTGAAGCGATTCTTGATGCAATCATTCATAAAATTCCTCAACCAAAAGGCGATCCGGAAGCTCCTTTACAGGCACTTATTTTTGATTCGGTATTCAATTCGTTCCGCGGTATTATCGCCTATTTCAAGATTTTGAATGGTCAGATCAGGAAAAAGGACATGGTAAAATTTATTGCTACTAAAAAGGAATACGATGCCGATGAGATTGGAGTGCTAAAACTTGGACTGGCCCCTCGTGATCTTTTGGGTCCCGGCGATGTTGGCTACATTATTTCAGGAATTAAGACTGCAAAAGAGGTAAAGGTTGGAGATACCATTACGCACGTTAAAAACCCGGGTGTGGCTATCGAAGGTTTTGAGGAAGTGAAACCCATGGTTTTTGCGGGTGTTTATCCAATTGATGCTGAAGATTACGAAGATCTTCGGGCAGCAATGGACAAGCTTCAGTTAAACGATGCTTCGTTGACATTCGAACCTGAATCGTCGGCAGCACTTGGCTTTGGATTCCGTTGCGGATTCCTCGGTTTGTTACACATGGAAATTATTCAGGAACGATTGGAAAGGGAATTCGATATGAATGTGATTACCACAGTTCCCAACGTTTCTTACCAGGTTCACATGACCGACGGCAGTTTGCAAACCGTTTATAATCCGTCAGGCATGCCTACCTCAACTACCATTGACGAGATTGATGAACCTTATATTCGGGCCAATATCATTACTGCTTCTGAATTTATCGGTGCGGTAATGAACCTTTGCCTCGACAAACGCGGCGAACTGGTTAGCCAGAATTACCTGACTGCCGAAAGAGCAGAACTCGTTTTCAATATTCCACTGGGAGAAATTGTTTTCGATTTTTACGATAAGCTGAAAAGTATCTCGAAAGGTTATGCATCGTTCGACTATCATATGAATGGATACAGACCTGCTAAACTGGTTCGGCTCGATATTTTGCTGAACGGTGAAATGGTGGATGCACTTTCAACGCTCATTCATTTCGATAATGCCTATCCATTCGGGCGCCGCATGTGCGAAAAGTTAAAAGAACTCATCCCGCGACAACAATTTGATATTGCTATTCAGGCAGCGATAGGTGCGAAAATTATTGCCCGTGAAACCGTAAAAGCTGTTCGAAAAGACGTTACTGCAAAATGTTACGGTGGCGATATCACACGTAAACGAAAACTGCTCGAAAAACAAAAGAAAGGTAAAAAGCGAATGAAACAGGTTGGAAATGTTGAAGTTCCGCAAAAAGCATTTCTTGCAGTTCTTAAACTCGATTAATACAACAAAAGCACCAATAAAAAAATGCCCGGTGAAAGCCGGGCATTTTTTATTTATATGAATAAATCTTACACAATTAATTTATAACCTTTTCCGTGTACATTGATGATTTCAACCGAAGTTTCGTCCTTCAGGTGCTTACGCAATTTAGTAATGTAAACGTCCATGCTTCGCGCATTAAAGTAATTATCATCAATCCAGATTGATTTCAGCGCATAATTTCGCTCCAAAACCTTATTGGCGTTCTGGCACAAAAGTTTAAGCAGCTCCGATTCTTTGGTTGTAAGTTTCACCGATTCATCGCCATCAGACAGTGTTTGTTTGCGGGTGTCGAAAGTAAATTTACCCAAAGTGAATACCTGCTGAGAACTGGCTTGCCCGTCCTGCGTAGTACGACGTAAAATTGCCTCAATCCGCAAGATCAGTTCCTCCATGCTAAAAGGTTTGGTGATGTAATCGTCGGCTCCCAGTTTAAATCCCTCCAGCACATCATCTTTCATGTTTTTGGCTGTCAGAAAAATTACCGGAATTTCGGCGTTAACAATACGAATATCTTTGGCCAGTGTAAAACCATCTTTTTTTGGCATCATCACATCCAGGATACAGATGTCGTAATGCTCCTTCATAAATCCTTTGTATGCGGCTTCCCCATCGGGATAAAGATCGGCATCGAAACCTTTGGCTACCAGGTATTCTTTTAACAAGAGCCCTAAATTTTCATCGTCTTCGGCCAGTAGTAGTTTTGTTTTTTGTTCCATGGTTAATTATTTATTTGTGGGAAATAGATTTTGAACCTGGTCCCTTTGTTTAATGCACTTTCAACTTTGATGATACCATTATGTAAATCCACAATTTTCTTTACATAGCTCAATCCTAACCCAAATCCTTTCACATCGTGAACGTTTCCGGTTGGTACCCTGTAAAACCGGTCGAAAATTTGAGCATGGTGTTCTTTCGCAATTCCTATGCCATTATCTTCAACAGAAATCATCACCTGGTCTTTCCGGTTCTCGGTGCTTACTTTAATATGAGGTACATCCCTGCTGTACTTCATTGCATTATCAAGCAAGTTAAAAATAACATTTGTAATATGAACTTCATCGCCTTTAACAATTGCATTATCAGCCTTAATTTCTGTTGTTAAGGTTCCATTTTTGTTTTTTACCCTCAACTCGAAATTGGAGGCTACCGTTTCAATCATTTTGTTAACGTCGAATTCGCGTAATTTCAACTTTAACCGGCCCTCATTAAAAACAGCCATCTGCAACACTTTTTCAACCTGAAAACTCAATCGTTTGCTTTCCTGGCTTATGACCTTCGAAACGTGTGCAATGGTAGCAGGTGTATTCGAAATGCTTCCATCCTGTAACATCTGACTGGCAAGTGAGATAGTCGAAATCGGCGTTTTCAGCTCGTGGGTCATGTTGTTAATGAAATCGTTTTTTACCATCGACAGCTTTTTCTGCCTTAATATGATCATAATGGCATAAACAAAAATAGCGATCAGTAAACCTGTTAATATTATTGTGGGAATGATGGTCAATCCGGTTTGTTTTAAAAGATACCTTTTCCGATGCGGAAAATAAATATTTAAATAGTTGGGTTTTGGCCCATCATAGTCATTCTGAAACAAAGGCTGGGAATACAAACCGGGACTCCTGGAATCGAAGTCTTTATCGCCCAGTATTACCGATTGTCTGCCCAGATTAGAATTTGTAATGGAATATTTATAAGGCAAATCAATTTTCGTTGCCTGTAAACCGGTTTCTAAGAACTGAACCAAACGAGTTGAGTCTATTCTTTTTTCGATCGGCCAGTCTTCCAATTGTATTTTATAATTTCTCCAGTTGCTGTTGCGCAACCAGCTTTTCCTACGCTGCTGTTGCTCCATGCTTTGTTCCATAAATCCCTTCAATCCGCCTATCAGGGATTTTGTTTGTGTAGAATCCAGAGCCGAAATATGTAATTCTTCTGTGTATACACCCGATGGTCCTTGCTGCGAATAACTAAAACTTAAGCTCATCATCCCTGGTGTTCCGCTAGCGCTACCTCGAGGGAAAACATTCCCGAATACGTCTGCCGGATTCTCAAAGCCAGGTAATTCTCCTCTTTCTGCACTTATCCTTGCGAGCTTTTCCTCATCCTGTTCGAGTTGATCGGCGACAAAGCCAAGTACGTTGCGCACCAACTGATCAAATTGCTCTTCGCGAATATCCGAAGCAGATTTGATCATTGATGTCTGAACCAGTATTAAGCCCGAAAGCACAATAGCCATCAAAACAATCAGCGATATCAACATCTTTCGACTCATGCTTCAAAGATAATTTTAAAGAAATGCGGTGGAATATCGGCTTAACATTATTTAACAGGATATGTGTGATTGTAAAACTTATTAACCAGCCACCACTAACCTGCAAGTAAAATTACTGACCTAAAAGCACTTTTTCAATGACTTTTGGGAAGTGTTCGTATTCGAGTTGATGTACTTTTTGAGCCACCTCATCAGGTGTATCATCGGGAAGAACCGGGCAGCTCGCCTGAAAGATCATTTTGCCTTCATCATAGCTCTCATTAACATAATGAATTGATATCCCCGACTCTTTTTCACCATTTGCTACTACAGCTTTGTGAACATTCATCCCGTACATTCCCTTACCTCCGTATTTGGGCAACAAGGCAGGATGTATATTAACTATGGTAAAATTACGAACCAGATTTTCAGGGATCAGCCATAGGAAGCCGGCAAGCACAATTAAGTCGACTTTACGTTTTCTTAAAGTATCAACAATATCGTCAGTTCCATAAAATTTATCGCGATTAAACACAAAGGTTTCCACCCCAAATTTACGTGCCCTTTCAAGGGCAAATGCATCGGCTTTATTCGACCAAAGGGAGTCGATATCAACCTGCTCATTCTCCGCAAAATAAGTAAATATATTCTCTGCATTTGTACCCGATCCTGAAGCAAAAATTGCTATTCTTTTAATCCCCATCCTAACCTTCATTTTTCTTTTTCGAACTTTTAAACCGGCAATTCAAATTTCGCTATTTAGAATATTAGCCAGTCTACACGTTTACATCTTTTTTTAGAATTTTCTTGGAAGTTTAAACCGTAAATGTATTACTTTGCAGCGAATTATTTAAAACAAAATTTAGTATTAATTAAAATTAAACATTATGTCTGACGTTGCAGCAAAAGTAAAAGCGATAATCGTTGATAAACTTGGCGTTGACGAAAGTGAAGTTACTCCAGAAGCATCTTTCACTAACGATTTAGGTGCCGATTCACTTGACACTGTAGAATTAATCATGGAATTCGAAAAAGAATTCGATTTGGCTATTCCTGATGATGAAGCTGAAAAAATTTCTACAGTAGGCGAAGCAATCGCACACATTGAATCAGCAGTTAAGTAAACTTCTCATATTTTTCATTTTATGGAATTAAAACGGGTAGTAATAACGGGTGTTGGAACCGTTAATCCTTTAGGAAACTCCGTTCAGGAATTCTGGGAGAATTTAAAAAACGGAGTGAGTGGGGCTGGCCCCATTACTCACTTCGATGCTTCCAAGTTTACCACGCAGTTTGCTTGCGAAGTAAAAAATTTCGACCCACTTGAATACGTTGAAAAAAAGGAGGTTCGTAAACACGATCCGTACACATTATATGCTTTTGCCAGTTCGGCCCAGGCAGTTGCCGACAGTGGACTCGATCTGGAAAAAGTAGATGGTGACAGGGTTGGCGTTATCTGGGGAGCCGGCATTGGTGGCTTACAAACTTTCCATGAGGAAGTTCGGGCCTTTAGCGAAGATCGACCACGCTTCTCTCCGTTTTTTATTCCAAAGATGATCGCCAACATAGCTGGTGGTTTAATCTCTATTAAGTACGGATTCAGAGGTCCTAACTACACAACCGTTAGTGCCTGTGCTTCTGCATCGCACGCCATGATTGATGCTTTTAACATGATTCGCATGGGAAAAGCCGACATTATGCTGACAGGTGGTTCTGAAGCAGGAGTAAACGAAGCCGGTCTGGCAGGATTCAATTCAATGCGAGCACTTTCAACCCGTAACGATGATCCGAAAACGGCATCTCGTCCGTTTGATAAAGACCGTGATGGTTTTGTTATGGGTGAAGGATCAGCAGCATTTGTTCTTGAAGAATACGAATCTGCAGTTAATAGAGGAGCCACCATTTATGCAGAATTAGCCGGTGGAGGTATGTCGGCTGATGCGTTCCACATGACAGCACCCGATCCTGATGGACGAGGCGCTACCCTGGTAATGAAATGGGCATTGGAAGATGCCGGTATCAAACCTGAAGATGTGGATTACATCAACGTTCACGGAACATCGACACCTCTTGGCGATATTGCTGAGCCAAAAGCAATTCTCAAAGCATTTGGCGAACATGCCTACAATGTTAGCATCAGTTCTACCAAATCAATGACCGGTCACCTTCTTGGTGCCGCCGGAGCTATTGAAGGACTTGCGAGTATTATGGCATTGAGAAACAATATCGTTCCGCCGACTATTAACCATTTCACCGACGATCCTGAAATTGATAGCAGGTTGGATTTCACATTCAACAAAGCCAAGGAAAGGGAGCTGAATATTGCTATCAGCAATACATTCGGATTTGGTGGACACAACGCTACAGTGGTTTTCAAAAAACTTTAGGAAACCGTGGTTAGAAAAATAGTACAACGAGTAAAACTCTTTTCGTCTGAACGAAAAGAGTTTTATTTATTTTTAAAGGACCTCCTCGGATTTTATCCCCAAAATCTCCGTTTATACGACGTTGCTTTTATTCACAAATCGGCTTCGGTTGTCGATTCGCAAGGTAACCTGGTAAATAACGAACGCCTTGAATACCTTGGCGATGCCATTTTAGGAGCCATTATTGCCGATTTTTTGTACAACCGTTTTCCGCAGGAAGACGAAGGCTTTCTGACCAAAACCCGTTCGAAATTGGTCAACCGTGCTTTTCTCACCCAGTTGACTCACGACATGGGGCTGCACGTATTTATCGATTCGAATACCACAAAAAAAATAGATAAAAGCCACATTTACGGCGATGCTCTGGAAGCATTGATCGGGGCCATTTACCTCGACCGCGACTACCAGGCAGCTAAATTTTTTGTGACGAAAAAAATACTTTCACAATTTGTTAACCTCAACGAGATCGAACAGGAAGATTCGAACTTTAAAAGCCAGTTGATAGAGTGGAGCCAAAAAAACAAGCGCGAACTTGAGTTTGAAACAACCGAAGAAACCGATGAAAACCTGAAACAGCCCAAATTTATCGCTGTTGTAAAAATCGATAACGAAAAAGTTGGTACAGGCAGCGGCAGTTCAAAAAAAGAGGCACATCAGAATGCTGCCAGGGTCACGCTCAAAAAGATCAACGAATTAAAGTAAACTTCGGGTTGTAACTAACACATTCTTTTTAATTTTGCCCGCGCAAAAAAGCTTAAATGGAACACATTCTCATCATAGGCATTGGATTCCTGGCACAGGTTCTTTTTTTCATCAGAATCATTGCGCAGTGGTTTAAATCGGAAAAAGAAGGCGAAGTTCTTTCTCCGGTTATCTTCTGGCAAATCAGTTTAGTGGCTTCAATACTAATGCTGACTTATGGCATTTTACGTCACGATTTTGCCATTGTTGTCGGTCAGTTGTTGGTTTACATGATTTATATTCGGAACCTGCAGTTAAAAAATGCATGGAAAAGTATGCACTGGTTGTCCCGGATTCTGGCCATTACTGTTCCGCTGGGCTATGTATTCTGGCTCATTTCCTCCGGAAATTTCTCCTCTATGCTAAAGAATGAAGATGTGAGTGCCTTCTGGTTAGTTTGGGGAACGCTGGCACAGATCGTATTTATTTCGCGTTTCTTCTACCAATGGATATTTTCAGAAAAGGAAAAAGACTCTGTTTTCCCTCTGGGTTTCTGGGTTATCAGCATTCTGGGTTCATCCATGATTTTCACCTATTCTATCCCCCGACTCGATCCGGTATTATTTGCATCCCATGGATTCGGTATTTTTGTGTACACCAGAAATATCCTGCTTCATTACGGAAGAAAAAGCCTTTTTACCAGGTTGGAGCAAATGCCTGTTATCAATAAGATTGTTGGTAAAGTTTCGGATAAAATAAAATAGAAACCGCACATTGTAATTCCTTGATCTGCTTTAGTTTTTAGTCAATAAGTAGCTGTATTTGATTTCGATAGCAAATCAAAAAGCCGTAACTTGTCTCTACTTAGCAACACGCTAAAATCAAGAACACGAACAAAACCTTTGAACGGTGGAATATGGATAACAACACATCCATATCGAAAGTTACTCGTATTAAAGATCGTCTGATCCTGGGGATTGACAGCTACGTGGCCGATCCAAGGCTAAGCCCTGAAGAACAACTTCGGAAAAGGTGGGCCTTGATCTGGATGTTCTCAACCCTACTGGGTGTTATCGCTTCCATTATTTACTTTCTTTTTATTCTGAAGCTTTGGCCCCTCATCTGGGTTGGAGTAATGTTCATTATGGGTTACACCTTTCTATTTCTGCTTTACCCTCGTGTTTTGCGTTTCGACCTGGTATGCAATATCATATTTGCCATTTTTACTCTTATGGTATTCTTTGCTATGCTTCAAACAGGAGGTTTATCAAGCTCTCTGGGCTTTGTTTTTGTTGGAATTAATGCCGCCATGGGCTCAGTGCTTGTCGGCAATCTTCGGTGGACCATTGCGATGTTCACCTTGTATTGTTCTACAATTGTTGCTTTGGGAATAGCACAGCCTTACCTGCAAACACCTGATTATATAACGGCTGAGATCAACGCCAAAGCTTTTGTTTTTTTGGCGGTATGGATTAATGCCTGTATCCTGTTCCTGGTTATACTTTTTATGAAGGACAAAAGTCGTTACGAAAAAGCAGAAGCTGAAAAACTCCGAAAACTCGATGAAGCAAAAACACTTCTCTACACAAATGTATCACACGAATTCAGGACTCCCCTAACCATTATCAGGGGAATTGCAGAACAAATTGAAGACAGATCGGAAAACCAAAGTAAAAGCGATTCGATAAAAATCAAAACACAAAGTGAAATCTTGCTTCGTTTGGTAAAACAAATGCTCGATATCTCGAAAATCGAGGCCGAAGGAATCCGCCTAAATGAAGTTCATGGAAATATTGGACGTTACATTCAATACATTACTGCCCAGTTCGAAAGCCTGGCCCAAACATTTAAGATTCACCTATCGATCAAGCTTCCTAACGATCCGATATTTACGGACTACGATCCTGAAAAACTAATGGAAGTATTGGCCAACCTGCTTTCGAATGCCATCAAGTTCACGCAAGCTGGTGGGAATATTTTAGTTACCGTTTCGTTATTTGAAAACGACGAAAATCAGCAGGTACAAATCCGTGTTTCTGATACCGGGAAAGGAATACCTGCTGAAGAAATCCCACATATTTTTGATCGTTTTTACCAGGTTAAAGATCACAAATCTCAAACATCCGGAACCGGGCTTGGTCTGGCTTTAACTTACGAACTGGTGGAATTGATGAATGGAAAAATCAAGGTTGACAGTACTCCCGGAAAGGGCTCGGTTTTCTCGGTTAATCTTCCGATTAAAAATTCAGCACCCGAAGCAAGCGATGATGGTATTTCGGGCATAAAAGGTCTTGAGAATTCGACTATCTTAAGGTCTCACAGAACATCTACAGAAAAATTTCAAAACTATCAGCCTGAGAAACCGCTGCTTCTGATTGTTGAGGACAATGAAGATGTACTCGAATATCTGGTTTCAGTTTTAGAAAACAACTACCAACTCGATCTCGCACTAAACGGGAAGGAAGGATTGGAGAAAGCCCGGAATCACATACCTGATGTAATTCTGACGGATGTAATGATGCCTGAAATGGATGGCTTTGAAATGATCGGGAATTTGAGAAACGACGTGCGAACGGATCACATTCCAGTGGTAGTACTGACTGCGCGTGGCGATTTCGACTCACAAATATCCGGGCTTGAAATTGGTGCTGATCATTACCTGGTAAAACCATTTAACAAACAGGAGTTGCTACTGAAACTGCGGAACCTGCTTGAAGCCCGTAATAAGATGCAGTTAAAACTCGGAATTCTACAGCCAGGTTCAAGCGGGAAATCGGAATACCGGCAGGAAATTAAATTTATGGGAAAACTGAATACGCTTCTTGAGACGAATTTGGATGCTGAAGATTTTGGAGTTACTGAAATTTGCATGGCATTTAACATGAGCCGACCTCAATTGTACCGGAAATTTAAAGCGCTTACCAATAAATCAATTGGAAAATACCTTCGTTCATACCGACTTCAGAAAGCAAAACACTTTTTGGAAAGCAAAGAACTAAACGTTACCGAAGCTGCATTTGCTACGGGTTTTAAAAACCTCTCCCATTTCAGTGCCATTTTTCACGAAGAATTTGGGATTCCTCCAAGTGAAGTAACAAAAGATATTGAATAGGAACTTTGCAACAATTACCAAAACATTTGAGATAAGTACCAAAACTCGGCACATATTCTTCGCATACCTTTATCGGACATTAAATCACAACATCTAATCTTTTAAATTTCAATGCGATGAAACATCTATTATTCCTTCTACTGCTAAGTCTGAGCCTTGTATTTACTGGCTGCGACGTAAACGATTCGCTGTTCCCCGAATCGGAATCCGAAAGTGATCTGAAATCTGCTGAGCTAAAGATGGTCCCAATTAAAGGAGAAATTCAATCACATGTTACCGCCTATCAGGATGGTGTGCCTGTTCAGGGAATTCTTTCCGGAAACATGACGCACCTGGGGCAGTTAATTGCAGAAAAAAGTATTTTCAATACTACTTCTTTAACGCTTGATGAAGCTACATGGACCATTAGTTGGGAAATGTCAGGAGCTACATGTGCTGCAAACGGCGATTTGATGTACTACAATCTGTCCGGAACATTTAATATTCCGGCCAACGAATTAATTGCACATATCGAAATTGAAAACGGAACCGGCAGATTTAAAAATGCTGTAGGTTATGTAGAAGCCAGCGGTTATGCCGACGATCCGATGGCCATAACAACAATGTATATGCATTGCGAAGGATTGATATCGAATGTTGGCAGTGGTAAATATTAAAACTTTCTCCTCACTTTAAACTATCGAATAATGAAGTCTAGCAGCGTTCTTTTTCTGGTTTGCCTGGCAGGTTTTCTTCTTTCGGGTTGTAATGAAAGTAAAGTGGCGCAACAAAATGAGTCCATCGCCATTTCGTTTATCAAAGCCTGGGATTCACATAAAGCCACAGATCTTAATGCTTTATTTGCCAAAGATTTTTTATACACAGAGGTAGCATCAGGACAAACTTACGCGAATGCAGATGCACTCACAACATATTTTACTGCGACAATTGCAGGCATACCTGATTCAAAGTTTAAAATAGTTTCGGTAATGGGGAATGAAAAATATGCCGCTATTGAGTGGATTTGGAAAGGAACAAACTCGGTTGGTTGGGATTTTATAGGAATACCTGCTACCGGCAAATATTTTGAATTGCCGGGAGTTTCTGTGATGGAAATCGAAAACCAAAAAATAATACGAAACAGCGACTACTGGGACTGGAACACTTTCATGAAGCTTATTGGAGCCACACCTTAGTTTTGTTATAGTCCTACTGTCTTCTTGTCCTCTAAAAATGTTTTCATTAAATAAAAGCCGTCTCTATCTTTCAGTGGAGACGGCCTCGCATTCTTTCTTTTGAACTTGCTTAATTGTTTTCCGGCATTTTGGCTTTAATAATTGCTTTCAACACATAATAAAACAGCATTGCAATTACAAATACGATCAATCCCCAAATGGGGGCATAAAAACTTACTATTGCACCGTTCATCACAATTTGCGGCGATACATCAGCTGCAGCCTTAATCGCTTCGAGCGCCTCCACAATGCCAATTACCTGTGATAAAAATCCGAGAGCTACAGCCAGCGAACCTGACATTTTAATCAGGCCAAGCAGGCGTGTGTTTACGTTCCTTTTTCCTACAATCTGAACTACTTTCCATACGGTGATCACCAATGCAAGCAGCCCCAAAATTGTTATCAGATTCATATACGGACCGCCTATCTTATAGGCTTGCATAACATATTGAAATCCGCTGTCCGCTTTGTCTAAATCAATCATTTTGTTTGTTTTTTTGGTTTTCGACTGCAAGCTAAATCACAAACTGCATTAGCGGGTACTTTAATCGTTGAACGACACCAAACCACAGTTTAACTACCTGCGCCCCTTTAATTGCCGTGTGCCGCCGATTTTGGTTGTTTAACTTTTAAATGTTGCCTTTTATCGATTGAATTTCTGAAGATTAAAAATCCTCATTATTTTTCTAATTTTAGAATATTATGAAAGAGAAATGGCTACATATCATCCAAAAAATCAGTTCATCAGGATCACTCAGGATTTCACTTCATGTACTGTTCTGGTTAACGGTTGGGTATTTTTACTATTTCATATTCATATTGAATAGTGACTTTCCGAAAGTTTCGCTCATTTTTACAATTGGTCTTTTACCGGTTGCCATCCTCGAAACCTATATTTTCAATTACCTGCTTATCCCAAAATTCTTAAGCAACAGGAAATACGGTAAATTCTTTTACCTCAGCCTGTTTACGGTATTGGTTTCAACATGGCTTTCGTTTCTGATTGTTTTTTATGCCTTAATCAATATTCTGAACACTGAAGCTTCACTCGAACCGGCCACTTTGCACCCCGAACTTCAGGTGATATCGCTGAATTTTATCGTGTTTTTTGCCATTGCCGTAAAACAGGTGAAACGCGCTTTTTTCATGCAACAGGAAAAAAATGAACTCGAAAAGGCGCAACTCACTACTCAACTTAAATTAAAAGAAGCCGAACTGAAACTGTTGAAAGCTCAGGTTCATCCACACTTTCTATTCAATACGCTGAACAACCTTTACGGGCTAACACTCGAAAAATCGGATGAAGCACCAAAACTCGTTTTGCAGCTTTCCGAAATTCTCGATTACATACTGTACCGCTGCGATGCCCCAAAAGTGCTTTTGAAAGAAGATTTGAACAACCTGAAAAATTACATTGATATTGAAAAAATACGTTACTCGCATAAACTGAAAATGACGGTAGAATTTCCGAAACATACCGGTAAATTGCAGATAGCACCACTGATTTTGTTGCCCTACGTTGAAAACGCGTTTAAGCACGGTGTCAGCCATTTCCCGGGAACCGCTTTTGTGAAAATCAGCCTGTCGGTTTCGGGAAAGAACCTGAACTTTCATATTGAAAACACACGAAATCCACTGGTAAAAAATGGCAACAACACATCAGGTGGAATTGGAATGGCCAATGCCAAGCGCCGGCTCGACCTGTTGTATGCCGGCAATTACATCCTTGAAGTTGATAAAAAGGATGAGACTTTTTCTGTAAATTTAACTCTGAAACTGGAGGAATAATATGTACCGCTGCCTGATCATCGACGATGAACCGATTGCGATTCGCGTAATCCGAAATCATCTTGCCTCCTTTAGCGATTTCGAAGTGGTGGCAGAATGTAACAATGCACTCGAGGCGATTTCAGTTCTTTCAAAAGAAAAGATCGACCTGATGTTTTGCGATATTCAGATGCCCCAACTTACCGGAGTTGATTTGGTGAAAACGCTATCACACCCACCTCAGGTAATTTTTACCACGGCTTACCGCGATTATGCAGTTGATGCCTTCGAATTACACGTGGTTGATTACCTTTTAAAACCCATTTCGTTCGAACGCTTTGCAAAAGCCATTCAGCATTTTCTGATCCAGGAAAATCCAACACCTCCGTTGCGGGAAAGTATAAGTACGAACCAGGAAAAGGACTTTATTTTTCTTAAAGCCGATAAAAAACACTACAAAGTAAATCTTGCCGACATCCTATTCATCGAAAGCCTTGGCGATTATGTTATTACCTACACCGCTGATATGAAAATTGTTTCAAAAGAACGAATCAGCCATCTCGCCGAAGTGCTACCTTCCGATCGTTTTATACAAATCCACCGAAGTTACATTGTTTCAATCGATAAGATTGGATCAGTCGGGCCCGGCTTCGTGGAGATCAACAAAAAGAAGTTGCCCGTTGGACGCAATTACAAGGCTGAACTCAATAAGCTTATGGATAACTTTTAATCTTTTCCCTTCTCAACTTTTTTGGTATTTTTAGCCATACATTCGTAAATATGGATGACAGGAGAAAATATAATATTCGTGCCGGATGGTTTTCCATTCTTGGAAATATCCTGCTTTCAGGATTAAAGTACTGGGCGGGAATTTCTACCGGGTCGCTGGCCCTGGTTGCCGATGCTTGGCATTCTATTTCCGACGTTGTTACCTCTGCCATTGTGCTGATCGGAGGTAAGATTTCGCGAAAACCGGCCGACGATGATCACCCCTTCGGACATGGAAGGGCCGAACATATAGCCGCAATAATTATTGGTGTTGTGCTAGCAATTGTTGCCTTCGATTTTGTTCTTAACGGAATTGAAAAGCTAGGCGAACGCGAACATACCTATTACAGTACTTTCGCATGGATCGCCATCATTATTTCAATTATTATGAATGAATTAATGACGCAGTATTCGTTTTGGGCCGGCAAAAAAATAAATTCCACCATGCTTATCGCCGATGGCTGGCATCACCGGACTGATGCACTTTCATCAATAATTGTGCTGATAGGTATAATTTTAGGAAGATCGTTCTGGTGGACCGATGCTGTATTGAGTATTATCGTTGCCATCATGATCGCTTATGCGAGTTACGAAATTCTGTCAAAAGAAATAAATTCACTCCTCGGAGAAAGTCCCTCCGACGAATTATTGCTTTCCATCCGTGAAGCAGCACAAAAAAATTTCGACCGTCCGTTACACATTCATCATATTCATTTGCACAATTACGGACACCATACAGAAATGAGTTGCCACATCAAGCTTCCGCCCGAAATGTCGCTCAATGAAGCTCACGATATATGCACCAAAATTGAAAAGGAAATCAAAGCAGAGTTCGGTTATTTCACAACTATTCATCCCGAACCGGTAAAATTGGAAAATCTATAAACTAAGGCAACTCAATAATCTTCAGGTTTCTGAAATGAATTTCTGCTCCTTCCGATTCCAGACAAATGTAGCCTTCTGTTTTTGAGGCTTTGCTAATACCGTTTACAAATTTACCGTTTACCGAAAGTTTAATTGTACCGTCAATGCAAACTACGTCGTACACATTCCATTCGCCCTTACCTTTACACCGGTTTTCCAACGATTTGCTGCGTTCGCCACGCGGATTATCCGGTATAACAGTAACTCCGCCTACTCCAAATAATTCGCCGTGAACATAGGCAATCGGCGGTTCTTTACCATCGCGTTTGTTAAGCTTAACCCAATCAAGTTCAAGCATCTGCACTTCAACACCATTGGGCAAACGATTCGATCCGGGTTCAGCATCGCTCCACACAAAAGTACCCGAGTTTCCCCCCGCCTCCATGTGTTTCCATTCAATATGCATCATAAAATTCCGGTACTTTTTCGCTGAACGGATCACTCCTATCGGCTGGCCGAAACAGATCAGTTCCGTACCGTTTTTCTTCCAGGTATCAGAAAGCGTGTTTACCTGTATCCATTCAATTGAATCGGTTCTGGTGTTTTCGCCATCCACCACATGCTGCCAGGAGACAACTTCTCCGAAACTGAATAAATTTTCTTGTGCGTTTGCTACGGCTAACGACAGAAAAATCAACACTAAAACTACCTGAACCTTCATACTTCTATTATATAAACTCCGAACTAACTCAGTTTATTCTCAACGCCTGCCAGCGGTATCCCACTTTTAATACCTTCTACCGGGCCAAATGAATAAGTTTTAGGACCGAGGTACAAATCAGAATTCATCACCTCTTCCCACGAAACATCTTTACCTGTATAGGCTGCAATTCTTCCCATTATAGTAGTAATGGTGGAATTCACCTGTGCCTCGGCATCGTTAACAGGTTTGCCGGTTCTGATGGCGGTAACCAGGTTAATGTGTTCCTGCACAAAAGGATTAGTAACTCTCCATTTCGGATCTGTAACGCCTTCTTCCCACTTCGGATAAGTCCAAACCCGATTCCCCTCAGCATCCAGAATTTCGCCCGAAGCGTTTGCAACACCATTAGTTCCAATAATGCGTTCTACTTTGCTGTTGGTGCAACCATTAATTTGCCGTGATGCTGCATGTGTCCGCATGCCATTTTCATACACGTATTCAACACTGAAAAAATCATATTGATCGCCTGTAATCCGCCGCTGACGTCCGCCGTAGCCGACAGCCTTTAACGGATTCTTGCCTACAAACCAGCTCATCACATCAACTTCGTGAATAAACTGCTCGGTAATATGGTCGCCCGAAAGCCAGCAAAAATTCACCCAGTTTCGCAGCATATATTCCATATCTGTCCATTGTGGCTGGCGTTTTCTGAACCACAATGCACCACCGTTTCGAAGAATATTTGCACCTACGATTTCTCCGATTTCACCGTTTTTCACTTTTTGCTGTGTGATCATGTAGTCCTTCTGAACACGCCGAATTGTGCCACTTACCATCGATAAACCAAGTGCTTCAGCTTTCTTAGATGAGGCGAGAACCGAACGGGCTCCAACCGGATCAACAGCGCATGGTTTTTCCATAAACACATTTTTGCGCGCATTGACTGCTGCTTCAACATGCACCGGACGAAAATGTGGCGGAGTACACAACAACACCAGATCTACTCCCGAATCAATTACTTTCTGATAGGCATCAAAACCCAGGAAACATTTCTCATCCGCTATTTCCACTCCCCGTTCTGTTTTAAGCTGCTCACGGCAATTATCAATTTTATCCTGAAAAACATCGCCCAACGCAACGATCTCCAGGTTTGGCCCGGCATCCAGAAAATTGATCGCTGCTCCGGTACCGCGGCCTCCGCAACCAACCAATCCTGCCTTTATGACCTTTCCATCCGGAGCTCGATCCAATAAATCGGGGACCGGTGTCTCGGCTACCGGTGTCTTTTCATTGGAACAGGCAGCCAGTAAGGTGGCGGCACCCAAAGCACCCACTGTACTTTTGGTAATAAAACTTCTTCTGTTAAGGTCTTTTTCGGCCATGATTCACAAAGTTTTTGTTAAAAGGAGTGTAAAATATAAGAATTATTTGGCTTTTGCCATCTTTACAGATGTTGTTTCACAGCCTTCGGATTTGATATTCTCAGCAAGGTAGAGTATATTTAATTCACATTCAATCTTTAAATTATACAACCATGAAAAATGCGTTTTTCTTCCTTGTTGCAGTAATTTTATTATCGTGCAATACTAAACCCAAAGACAACTCAAAAACGGAAAACACTGAAAAAAGCACACCAAAACTGGAGTTAATCTGGGAATCAGATACATTGCTGCGTACACCGGAATCGGTACTTCTTGATACAATAAACAATATATTATATGTATCAAACATCAACTCCAATCCATGGGAAAAGGACGGTAATGGTTTTATTTCGAAAATGGACAAGGAGGGAAACATTACAGAGCTGAAATGGGTGGAAGGATTGAGTGCACCAAAAGGAATGGGACTGCAGGGAAACCAACTTTTTGTTGCCGATATTGATGAGTTGGAACAAATCGATGTTGAATCAGCCAGTATTGCTGCACGTTACCCGGCCACTGCCGATGCGCAGTTAAACGATGTTACGGTTGGCGACGATGGAAATGTGTATGTTTCGGCATCGGGAACCAGCAAGATCTATAAACTCGAAAAAGGAATTTTAGCCCCCGTTTTTGAAGGCAAAGGCGACGAACGCTTCAATGGGCTCTATTGGGAAAAAGACCGAATGATGCTGGTTACCAGTGGTAGCAGTCAGTTTTTGGCGATTCCGTGGCTTACCATGGAAGCAAAGGTAATTTCGGAGAATATGGGAGCCGGTGATGCGGTTTGCGGAGTTGGCGATGGAAATTATATCACCACCAGTTGGTCGGGAACTATTTTTTATGTTGATTCGGAAGGCAAAGTTACCACCTTGCTCGACACCCAGGAACAGGAAGAAAATACAGCTGATGCGGCCTACAGCGTTAAAGACCAGGTTCTGTATGTGCCTACTTTCTTTAAAAACCAGATTAAAGCCTATAAACTGATCAGGTAGTTTTGACAAAAATAATGGCGGCTATGATTGTTTTCATGCTCTGCTAAGGCAGTATTCATTATCATTGGCACTTAATAATTTTCACTCAAAATGAAAAAATTTCTTTTTCTATTTCTTATGCTTTGTGCCGGAATCGTTATAGCGCAGCCAAAAACAGACGAGCTTTTTTTTGAGGATCGTCTAAAAAAAACGCTTACTGAAGACAATATTTTCAGATCGGATGAATACTACAACTGGTGCTCATCGATCATTAAAAGCGATGATGGTAAATACCACCTGTTTTATTCGCGCTGGCCCAAAAAATATGGATTTCTGAGTTGGCTGACGCATTCCGAAGTAGCGCACGCTGTTTCCGATTCACCCGCCGGTCCATGGGAATACAAGGAAACAGTCATGCAAAGCCACGGCAAGGGACACTGGGATGCGATAACCGTGCACAACCCAAAAATCAAAAAGTTTGGAGACAAATATTACCTCTATTATGTTTCCACCAACATGGGCGACCAGGACTACACCGAGGAAGAATTAGTTGAAACAGCAAAGGTTGGTTACAGTCATCCGAACTGGAAGAAATACCTGCGCCCCAACCAGCGAACCGGTGTTGCAGTTGCTTCTTCGTTAAACGGGCCGTGGGAAAGGATGGATCAACCACTTATCGAGCCATCAGGACCAATTGCTACCATAACTGTGAATCCGGCCATTACACAGGGAAAAGACGGAAAGTATTACCTGATTGTAAAAGGAGACAAACCCAACGAAACACGCTTTATCAGAAACCAGGCGATTGCCATTTCTGATTCACCCACCGGACCTTTTAAAATGATGGACAAACCGGTAATCGATTACCTCGACACCGAAGATATGTCGCTTTGGTACGACGGCAAACGCGACTATTATTATGGTGTTTTTCATGCCAATTCTTTTATCGGAATGGTAAGTTCAGCCGATGGATTTAACTGGAAAAAGGCAACGGAATATGTACTCATGGACAAAATCCTGCAAACAAGCGATGGGCTTATGAAACCCGACCGTCTGGAACGTCCCTTCGTTTATGTTGAAAATGACGAACCACAGGTGCTTTCGCTTGCAGTAAAAAAGGGAGATGACGCTTACATTGTTTTTATTCCGGTTCAATAGAATATACGACCGCTTCTGAATAAAGCATCCGTTTAACAGTGAATTTATTTTCTATATTTACACTATCTATTTAAATATTTTAAAAACTAATTAATGAAAAAAATAACCGTTTCAGCTCTTGTTGCTGCTTTGTTCGTGCTGTTTCAGGCATGCTCCGAAAAAATTGAAACCGACCTTACAAAAACGGCTTTCATTCCTAAACCTGTGAGCATTGCAGCTACCGGGACTGCATTTGAAATCAAAAAATCAACCGTTATCTATGTTCAGGAAGGTTCGGAACAGCTGCTGCATACTGCCGGAATCCTGGCAGCAGAAATTGGAAAAGTTACCGGCCAAACCAGAGTTCAAACCGTAAGTGAGGCACCATCAAAAGGTATCTACCTTGCCATTCAGGAAAATGATGATTTGGGTAAAGAAGGATACGAACTTAACATTGGCAAGAAATTAATTACCATCACCGGAACCAACGCTGCCGGATGTTTTTACGGTGTGCAAACTTTATTGCAAACGCTCCCGGTTAATACCTCTCTGGAGGAACCGCTTTATTTAGCAACCGGTACCGTTCGCGATTATCCTGAATACGGTTATCGAGGTGCCATGCTCGATGTTGCCCGTCATTTTTTCACGCTTGAAGAAGTAAAACAATACATCGATTTTCTGGCGCTGTACAAAATGAATGCGCTACACCTGCATTTGTCGGATGACCAGGGCTGGAGGATTGAAATTAAATCGTGGCCAAAACTTACTGAGATTGGTGCACAAACCGAAGTTGGCGGTGGCGAAGGCGGCTTTTACACCCAGGAAGAATACAAGGAACTGGTTCAGTATGCTGCCGATCGTCAGATCATGATCGTTCCTGAAATTGATATGCCGGGCCACACCAATGCCGCACTGGCATCGTATGCCGAACTGAATTGCGACGGAAAAGCCCGCGATTTGTATACCGGAACTGAAGTGGGTTTCAGTACGCTTTGCACCGATAAAGAAGTTACTTACGAATTTATTGATGACGTACTGCGCGAGTTGGTGGCGTTAACGCCAGGTGACTACATTCACATTGGTGGCGATGAATCGCATGTAACGGCGCACGACGACTATGTATATTTTGTAAATCGTGTTCAAAAAATTGTTGGGAAATACGGAAAGAAAGTAATTGGCTGGGACGAGATCGCCAATGCTGAACTGGTTGACGATGCTACCGTTCAGTTTTGGGCCGATGTTAAAAATACCACGATGGGCGTTGAAAAAGGTGCAAAAGTACTTATGTCGCCTGCAGCCCGCGCTTATCTTGATATGCAATACGATTCAACTTCGCAGTATGGCTTACACTGGGCCGGTTATATTGAAGTAGATCACGGTTACAACTGGGACCCGGCAACTTTGGTTGAAGGAGTTACCAAAGAAAATATTATTGGAATTGAAGCACCGCTTTGGTCGGAAACAGTTTCGAACATCGATGAAGCGGAGTACCTGGTTTTTCCGCGCCTGCCCGGTTATGCCGAAATTGGCTGGACGGCACCTGTCGAAAGAAACTGGGAGGCATACAAAACACGTTTGGCAAAACACGGCAAACGCTTCGAAGCTTTGGGAATCGACTATTACAAGTCGAAACTTGTTCCCTGGGAGGAATAAAAGCTGATTCGAATTTCAAAAAAACCAGAAGAATCCTACCTGTGTTTTCTTTTCAAAACCGAATAGAACGCAGGTGGGATTTTTGTTTCAAAACGGAGTTTCTCACCACTCAAAGGATGCAAAAATTCCAGTTTTTGTGCATGAAGTCCCAGGCGTCGAATCGGACTCGAAGTGGCTCCATATTTTTTGTCGCCAACAATGCTGTGGCCTAATTCTTCCATGTGTACCCGAATTTGATTTTTACGGCCTGTTTCAATTTTAACTTCTAAAAGCGAAAATGCAGAACTCGCTTCGATCACTGAATAATGAGTCACGGCTTTTAATCCTTTTTTAGGATTTTGAGAAGCATGCACCTTAAAAACCTTGTCTTCGGTTAAATACGAAACAATTGTTCCTTCAGGTTTCTCCATCTTACCTTCCACCAAGGCAACATAGCTTTTTTGCGTTCCCGCCCCATTCCAATTTTCCTGAAGCAACTTTTTCGCCTCTTCATTTTTGGCAAAAACCATTAATCCCGAAGTTTCACGATCCAGCCGATGTACTATGAAAATTTTATTGTTTGAGTCGCTCCTTTTAACGTAGTCGCTCAACATACTATAAGCGGTTCTGCGCTTTTCATTTTTTGTGGCTACCGACAGTAATCCTGCTGACTTATCTATTACAATAATCGCCTCATCTTCATAGAGGATAGTGAATTCGGTGAATTTCTTTTCTACCCGGCTCCTACTCGCCGAAATTGTTATTTTCTGGCCCGAAAGAAGTGGATGATCGAATTGCGACACCACCTTGTCATCGACCCAAACCTGTTTGTTTTTGAGTAAGGATTTTATATTGTTCCGGCTTTTAGTTGGTAGTTGTGCAATCAGAAACTCCATTAAAACGGTGTTTTCTTTAACTACTAAGAGCATGTCCTTCTTTTGTGCGGGTGTTTGAGACGATCTGCCGCCGGATTTCTTTTGCATGAATTGTAATCAGATAATTATAAACCAAAGGTAAATATATTACTGATGCCCAAAGCTTATTTTTGCAATCCTTCCTTCGCTGCCGGCAGCAAAACCCGATAACTCCCCCGGTACTGCCCTGAAAGTGTAATAACCGTCTTCGGAAACAAAGTTCCAGTTTTGGCCGCCATCCGTTGAAACATCGCAACCGGTTTTACCAATGGCAAACAGAAACGAATGCGTACCCGATTTTACGGATTGAACACACGAGCGGTATTCTGCCGGCATGGTTTCAGACGACAACCAGTTCTTACCGCCGTCAACAGTATAAGCTGCAATGTTTGTATTTATTTCGGGTTGGTCGTAGATGCCTCCAACCACGGCTCCGGCTTTATCGTTTTGAAAGGCAACCGAAAATATTCCTGAAGAAGCTGTTCCACGAATCATGGGTGTTTTGGCTACGTCCCAGGTTAAGCCAAAATCTTCGGAATAAAATACCCGGGCAGCTTTCCCGCCACTGGCGATCCACGCTTTCCCCGAAGGTAAAAACTCGATGCAGGTATTCGAAGCAGCAAAATTCGCCTCACCTTCTTCCACCGGAGGAAGTGACTCAACTCTTTGCCAGGTGGCGCCACCATCTTCGGTTCTGATCACAAAAAACTTCCCCTCGATCGGATCACTTACTGCAAGCCCGTGCCTATCATCTGCGAATTTTAATGAATTGAAAAACAGTCCGGCGGTTGTATCGCGATAAACCACTTCCCAGCTTTCGCCTCCGTTAGTGGTAGAATAGCCAAAATCAGGGCCGGCAATTCCAAAAACAATGGCATGATTCTTATCCCGTGCATAAATACTTCTGAAGTCATTTTCTTCAGCGCCCTGAACTTTCATTTCCTTCCAACTCTCGCCTGAATCAGTAGAAAGCAAAATTGTACCTCCCGATCCGCTTGCCCAGATGACATTTTCATCAACTACAAACAAACCACGCAAGCTGGCTTCCGAGTTGGCTTCCAGCTTGGCGAATTCGGCTTTTACAGAAATTGAATTGTTTTGACATCCGAGCAGTAGCAATGTAATGAGCAGTAAAAAGGAAAATTTCTTCATGATGATTGTTGTTGATCCTCAAAAATAGAAAGCAAAACCGAGAATCACGAAAACCGTCAAAAAATCATGAAGAAATTTCTATTATCGGCCTATCCGGAATGGATTTAGATCAAGGCTGGTTTTTTCCCCGGCAATGGATTCACTTAGCAGCAAACCGGTTACCGGCCCCAGGGTCAATCCCATCATCGAATGTCCGGTTCCAACATGAATGTTTTGAAATTCAGGAACTCTCCCGATGTAAGGCAAACCATCAAAAGAACACGGGCGATGCCCCTGCCAAATTTCAGTTTCTTTTGGCTCAATATTTTGGTCGAGCCGGTAAAAAGAATTGGCGCCCTTAATTATATTCTGAACTCGCGCAGCGGTGATAGTATAACCCGTATAACCAATTTCCATACCGCCTGCAAATTGAGTCAGACCATTTCCGAGTGGCGTAGCTGCCACATTTGCATCGGCCAAAAGCGCCGGATAATTGACTGGCGTTTGCTTCGTCATAAAGCTGTAACCTTTGCCGGGCTGAACATCGATGTTCACTTTCAGCTTTTTCAGCAACTGCGAACTCCACATTCCGGCAGCGATCACCAACTCCTCAAATTCGAAGATTCCTTTGTCGGTTTCCAGAGCTGTTGCTTTTTGCGCAGAAGTTTGAATCGTTGTTACAGTACAATCTTTCACAAACTGAACATCTTTACTTTCGAGCGAAACATACAGCGCCTGCATCAGAACCGAAGGATTCAAATGATCATCGGAATGGTAGTGAAATCCACCCGAAACTTCAGCCTGAATTCCGGGTTCCAGCTTCCGAATATCTGCCTGCGATAACTCCTCTACGTCCAATCCTGCCTCCTTGGCAATTTCGGCTTCTTCACGCAAATCTTCGCCTGCTTTTTCGGCCTGATACAACATCAGCAAACCGTTTTGCCAAAGCGGAAAATCAAGTTCACCACTTTCCTTCAAATCAGTGAAAAGATCCTTACTCAGCAAACTTAAATCGCGTAGTACATTAATTGAGCGATGCACATGACGCTCGTTTGCCACAGCAGTAAATTTCAGGTACCATCGCAGCAGATCTTTTTCGGGGGCAATGCGAAAGCCAACCGGCGATTTTGAATTTAACAGGTTTTTAATGCCTTTTCGCAGCATGCCCGGCGAAGCCAACGGAATAACGTGACTTGGAACAATTAATCCGGCGTTGAAATGAGAGCATCCATTGGTAAAATCACCACGGTCGATGACGGTTACCTGAAATCCTTTTTTCTGTAAAAACCAGGCAGAAAACAGACCTACCACTCCCCCTCCAACAACAACTACCTTACTCATATTTTTTGGCATCAATAAAGATTAAAGCACCTGGAAACCGTGTGCATAAGGATCATCCTCATCGTCGATAAATATATTGTTGAACGATGTGATCTTCGCCCAGCCTTCGATGCTGGGAATGATGGCGTCGTATTCACCTACTTTGGTTTTACCTTCAACTCGCCCAAGAAACTGGCTGCCAATAATGCTTTCGTGCAGGAATTTATCGCCTTCGTTTAACTTTCCTTGCGCAGCAAGTTGTGCCATTCGCGCCGAAGTTCCGGTTCCGCAGGGCGAACGGTCTATGGCTTTATCGCCATAGAAAACCGCATTCCGTCCATCAGCTTCAGGAGAAATAGTTGCTCCGGTCCATTCGATATGAGAAACGCCTTGTATCTCGTTATTTTCAGGATGATGAAAAGTGTATTTTTCATTAATCAGTTTCCTAAGCGGGCGACTGATCGCAATCAGTTCATCGGCTGAATAATGTTCCATGCCTTTAAAGTTCTCCTGTGGATCGACGATGGCATAAAAATTTCCGCCATAAGCCACATCGAAAGTAAGTTTACCAAGATGCGGAGATTCAATTTCGAGGTTTTCACCCGCCAGGTACGACGCCACATTCGTTAATTTCACCGAACTCACTTTCTTGCCGTTCATTTGGTATTCCACTTTAATCAGGCCCGCCGGAACTTCCACCATCAACTGACCCGGTGTTTTGGGAGTTACCAGTCCCTGTTCAATGGCGACAGTTACGGTTCCAATTGTTCCGTGACCGCACATGGGCAGGCAACCACTGGTTTCGATGAACAATATTCCAAAATCGTTGGCAGGATCGACCGGAGGAAAAATAATACTTCCCGACATCATATCGTGCCCGCGCGGTTCAAACATTAATCCCTGACGGATCCAGTCGAACTCTTTCATAAAATGCAGGCGGCGTTCGAACATGTCTTTTCCTTTTAAAACAGGACCACCGCCGGCCACCACTCTCACGGGATTTCCGCAAGTGTGCGCGTCAACACAAAAAAAGGTTTTGGCAGCCATTTTCTTATCTGTTAATCACATTTTTTGTTAATTTTCCATCCACACGCCGCCAGATTCCAAGCGGATTGGCGTCCTTCAGTTCATCGGGCAGGTAAGCATCCGGAGCATCCTGAAAAGCTACAGGTCGCACAAAACGCTTAATTGCATCAACTCCTACCGAAGTAAAACGTCCGTCGGTTGAAGCCGGGAACGGCCCACCGTGTTGCATAGAGTAGCCCACTTCAACACCGGTTGGTACACCGTTAAAGATCAATCGGCCAACTACTTCCTGAACGATTTCGATAGCCGAAGAATACGCTTCAACATCTGCAGCAGTACAATAAACTGAAGCAGTCAGCTGACCATCAAAAGCCGCCATAACTGCTTCCAGTTCTGCTTTACCATCACATTCGATAAGCAATGAAAATGGCCCGAATATTTCTTCAGCCAGATCAGGATGCTGAACAAAATCGCTTCCTTTTACAATGGCCACAACAGGTTTTCCTGTTAATTGTACAGGTTCATTTTCCGATTCGGCCAACTTGGAAACCACGCCGTTTTCGAAAAAACTTTTTGTTTTCTGCTCGTAGTTGCTGATGATGTTTTTATGCAGCATTTTTTCGGGCATCAGTTTCGAAACGTTTGCTGCCAATTCGCTTTTAAAAGCTTCGGTTTCTTCTCCTTTCAATGCTACCAACACACCCGGATTGGTACAAAACTGTCCGGCTCCCAGGTTGATGGAAGAAGCAATAGTCGCTGCAAGACCTGCCGTATTTTCCTTAATTTTCCCGGGCAAAAGCAGTACCGGATTTACACTTCCCATTTCGGCAAAAACCGGAATCGGTTCCTTTCGCGTTTGAGCCAGATCGTACAAACTTTTGCCGCCATTGAATGAACCGGTAAAAGCAACTGATTTTACTTTCGGATGCAATACCAATGCCTGACCAATTGTAAAATCGGTGGCATTGAGCGATGAAAATACACCGTCGGGCATTCCTGTTTTCTGCGCTGCTTTAACGATAGCGCCCGAAACCAGTTCGTTGGTTCCTGCGTGGTAAGGGTGCGATTTTACAATTACCGGATTACCGGCAGCCAAAGCCGAGGCAGTATCACCTCCTGCTGTTGAAAATGCCAGCGGAAAGTTGCTGGCTGTAAAAACCACAACCGGCCCAACCGGCTGCAACATTTTGCGAATATCGGTACGTGGCAACGGTTTTCTTTCGGGCATAGCCGGATCGATGGAAGCTTCCACCCAATCGCCGTCCTCCAAAACTTTGGCAAACATGCGCAACTGATTTGTCGTTCGACCGCGTTCTCCGGTAATTCTACCTTCGGGCAATCCACTTTCGGCACAGGCACGTTCAATTAAATCCGAACCGATTGCTTCAATTTCATCAGCAATGGAACGCAAAAAAGCAGCACGTTCTTTCCCCAATTTCTTTTTGTAAACCGAATAAGCGCTTACAGCTTTTTGCACGGCTTCTTGCAACTCATCAGTAGTAGCCTGCACAAATTTCTCCGGCAATTGCTCCAATTTAATCGGACTAAAAGTCTGGAAACTCACGTCACCTTTTGCAGATAAACTAAACCCTATATTATTTTTTCCGTGGATCATACCAACTCTTTTTCCAGGTTCAAATACTCAGGCAATTCAGGACGCGTTTCAAGGGCTTTATTTAGAATTGACAACACACGCTCGCGTTCTTCTCCAATTAATGGCAAGCGGGGTGCGCGTACAATTTCATTTCCAATTCCCGTTAAACTCTCTGCCAGTTTAATGTTTTGAACCAGTTTTGTTGAAACATCGAGTTCGAGTACGGGCAGGAACCAACGGTAAATTTCGAGCGCCTCAGCAATTTTCCCGGCTTTGATCAGTCGGTAAATGGCCACGGTTTCTTTTGGGAACGCACAAACCAGTCCGGCAACCCAACCATCGGCGCCCATCAGCAAACTTTCCATTCCTAGCGTATCCACTCCGATAAGCACAGCAAAACGATCGCCAAAAGCATTTTTCATGCAGGTAACATTCGAGATGTCGCGGGTTGATTCTTTAACCGCCTGAATGGTTGGCAGGTCTTCCAGTTGATGGAACATATCAGGAGAAATCCAGATTTTGTAATCAGCCGGGTTGTTGTATAAAATGATTGGCAATTCAGTGGCCGATGCGACTTCACGCAGGAAAGTTACCGTTTCACGATCGTCAGAAGTATAACGCATCGGTGGCAGCAACATCAGGCCATCAGCGCCATTGTCGCGGGCACGTAAAGCAGCTTCAACAGCCAATTTTGTCGATGCCTCGGCAACGTTCATCAACACCGGAACACGCCCGTTTGAAGCTTCTTTTACGTGCTTCAGCAAAGCATCCTTTTCATCCTGGAGCAGTGTACTGGCTTCTCCAAGCGAGCCACCTAGTATAATACCGTCAACACCGGCTTCAATTTGTGCCTCAAGATTGACATCAAAAGCTTCAAAATCCAACTCGTCGTTTGCAGTAAACTTGGTTGTTACTGCTGGGAAAATTCCTTTCCATTCAAAATTCATGATCTATATTTTTTCAGTTATTAAATTCAATTTCGGTGTACTAACACGACTGTCCTTAAATATTGAAAAGATTCCTCACCGCCATTTGGCGGATTCGGAATGACAGGCTTATTGAAGATTTGTGCTGTTGGGAGGAGTGGTTTGGCCACGAACATTCGTGGCCAAACCACTCCTCCCAACAGCCCGCCATAACGTAACGACCTGTCATTCTGAGCGCATCCGTCAGTCGACGGAGAAGCGAAAGAATCTTAATATTTTTAGTAAACAGAAGTAATTTTCATTCATAAAAATGATATTCAAATCCTTTACTACAAAATTAGAACATAGAAAAAGACTATACTGTCTTAATATTATCATGAACTAATACTATCTTATCCATGTTTAATAGAATCAAGCACCTGGATCGAATATTAAATATTAGATAAAGGAATTATCGACATGAAAATTCTTCCATTTAAAATCGCAAAACCTGTTGACCAGTCGGTTTGGGTGCAGAACGAAAAGCTCCCCCATCTTTACGATATATTGCACCAGCATGTTGAGTTTCAAATCACCCTGATCAAGAAAAGTACAGGTAATATCATTGTTGGCAATCAGATTATAGCTTTTCAGCCCGGTGATATTTTTGTACTGGGATCTGGTCTGCCGCATGCTTTACGAAACGATCCGGAATACTATCACAACGATCCTGATTTATTTGCACATGCTATTTCTATTTATTTTGAAACCGAAGTTTTTGGTGCATCCTTCTGGAACCTGCCTGAAACACAGTCGCTCAAAGAATACATTCGAAAAGCTGATCGCGGTATCCACTACCCTGCTGTTCTTCATGGAGAAGAAGCCGGCATTATCGAGGCCATTTCCGAAGAAAAAGAGATCAGGCGCTTAACTTTACTACTCGATCTGCTTACCCGGCTTTCGGAATCGGGAAACGATAAAGTGTTAACTACTGAAGGCACTTACAACAAGTTGAATGAAACCGATGAAAAACGACTGGACGCTGTATTTCGGTTTACGCTGAATGAATTTCACCGGCCGATAAGCCTGGAGGAAGTTGCCGGTGTTTCGAATATGACAGTGAACTCGTTTTGCCGCTACTTTAAAACACGCACACGAAAAACCTATGTGAATTTCCTTACCGAATACCGCATTGGACAGGCTTGCAAATTGCTGCAACAGGAGGAAGTTAGTATTTCGGAAATTTGTTACCGGGTGGGTTTTGGCAACCTTTCGAATTTTAACCGGAAATTTAAAGAGATGAACGGTTGTACGCCGAATGAGTTTCGCAGAAAACAGGAACTTCAGAATGTGGTAGCCTAAAAAAACAGGAAAGCCGTCAGCCTTCCTGTTTTTGAAATTGATGCGTGTTTTTACGATCAACAATTCCGGGAGCTAATCTTCGTATTCGGGAAAATCATTCGATAACATTGTCCAAACCATTCCAAGTCTTTCGTAGAGGTTACTAATGTGTGTTCCGGGATTGGAGTATGTCTCGAATTGATGTTTAATATGCATCGCTTCCAGTTGCTCGTGAAACATTACATTCGATTGATACATCCCAAGATCGTCATTCGTCCCGCAATCGAAATAAACGGTTTTCAACTGCTTTAATTCGGTTCGATATTGTTCTGCCAGAACCATCAGACTTTGGGAATCCCATTTCGCCAGATTTTCAGGATTGTCCACCCAGTTGCCATCAACGTAATCAAGAGGAAGATCGCAGTAATAGGGTGGATTTTCGGGATTGGGCAGCCAGGCCTGCGACAAATTATAAGCGCCATTGTTGGCAAATTTAAAAGGAGCCTGCGGATCGTATGGAAGCGGTCCTTCCACCCCCCACATCTGATCTTCGAGCGCAATAAAACCGGTGAGGTACTGCAATAACGGAGCAGGAAAATGTGGTGGTGACAAGGCACCTACATAACGAAAAACCTTTGGGTGTTTCATTGCAGCGTTCAACGCTCCATAAGCACCTGCACAGTGTCCGCTGATGGCCCGCCAGTTAAAATGTGCGATGGTCCGGTAATTTTGATCGATGTATGAAACCAGTTCATCCACAATATAATCCTCATAATTTCCCTGGGTGGAAGAATTCACATACATGCTCGGTCCGTACTTTGCCCTCGCATCGGGCATTACGATGATCACCTCCTTCATGCCTTCGTTATCAATCAGATTGTTAAGCCAGGCCAAAAACCCTTCTTCGGGGAAATCGACAGGTGCTTGCAAACCTGCAGCCTGGAAAAAATATTCAAACGGAAGCGGGTCCAGCAACATATCGCCCCAGGCGGGTGTACCGTGAAGAAAATAAATCACCGGAAAATGTTTTTCGGGGCAGGTAAAATAACTTTTGGGCAAATAAACATTGACTTTCCGGGTGGCAGGATCATCCAGAATATTTCCCTCGAGTGACGAGAAATGCACGATGTTTGAAACAATTGTTCCTTCACCGATCTCCGCAGCTTTCGGGGTGGGAGTCGGATCATTTTCATCTGTTAAATACTCTTTTTCGCAGGCGGCCATGAAAAATACCGAAGCCAGCACTGCCAGTAAAATTTTGGTTTTCATTATTACTGATTTTATTGGTTAACTACTTACGAAGTTATACCAATGCCGGCTGTTCGGTTTTTTCGCTTTTCCCAGGGAGTTACGGACTCTTCCCAATACTTGCAAAGATTTCCCGGAACGCTCATTAAATACGAAGTCAATCTTTTAGGACGAGTGTTATCGCACCTTCTGTATCCCAGAACAATCCTCCGTCGGGCAGTACTTTGCCATTCACAACTTTTGTTGATCCGGTAATTCCTTCAAATCGACCTGTTCCCGCAACATAATCAGTATGCCCTGTTACCTCTCCTGTTACCGTATTGATCGACACGAATCCCAATGCAGAAACGCTCTCGCCGCAGGCGAATTTGACATCAGCACTTACTTCATTATAGATAACCGGTCCTGCAGGAGTAAGCATCAACTCGCAATACAGTTTTGTGTAGGTACTTTCTTCCTGAATGATCTTGCCAGAAATGTTCATATGTCCGTCTAACCAACCATAAGAACACATATCCACCCCGGCTTCCACAGGCATGCATTGAAACCTGGGAGCTGTTTCATCAGGAATAATTTGGGTCCAGCCTTTTACCTGAAAAGTCTTAATTTTCTCATACTTCGCACTTTTTGTTGTCAGGGAATGTTCAGGTTCATCAAAATCATCCTGACAGGCAACTGCGACGATCAGGATTCCAATCAATAAAAAAAATACTCGTTTCATAATTTCTCGATTTAAGGTTAAACATTGATTATTATCCTCAAAATTAGGATGAACACACGATTTGGGATTGTCGGATTTTCCCTGAGTTTTGTCTATTCATCCCAAACTGAAAGAGCAGTACTTCGGACCTATAATAGAGCACTGTCATTCCGTCCCGACTACTATCGGGATATTTCAGAACCTGTTGTTTTAATGCAGAGATGCTGAAATGAATTCAGCATGACGAATAATTAAAAGTGAATGGACACGAGACCAGGAGAATAAATGTTTTGGGAGAAATGAATGCTATTCAGTTCGAAATTACCTCATTGGTTTTCAAACTCTGATGCACAAAATCGGTAGGACTGTAGCCAAACTCTTCTTTAAATATTTTACTAAAAACCGATACACTTTTCATACCCACTTCGTAGCCCACTTCAGTGATATTCATCGAAGTGGTCTGGAGCAGTTCTTTTGCTCTTTTCATGCGCAGTGTTCGAATGTATTTTGCCGCTGAAATATTGGTAAGCGCACTGAATTTACGGTACAGCTGCGATTTGCTCATGGCCATTTCATTGCAAAGCACCTGGATCGTAAAGAACTCATCTCCCAGATTTTTAAGGATAACCTCATTAAGCTTTTGAAAGAATTGATCTTCTTTCCGCACCACCGGATTGTCGGAAAATTCAAGGCTGTTTCCGTTGTTGTACCTTTGAAAAAGTTTTCGGCGCAATTCGAGCAATTTTTGCATACGCACCAGTAATTCGCGTTGGTTAAATGGTTTTACAATGTATGCATCGGCACCGGTTTCCAGTCCTTCAATTCGGGATGGGATATCGGCTTTGGCAGTCAGTAGTATTATCGGAATGTGGCTGGTGCGGTAATCGTCTTTCAACTTCTTGCACAGTTCAAAACCATCCATTCCGGGCATCATCACATCGCTGATTATGATGTCGGGAATCTCTTCCACAGCCAGCTCAAATCCATCTATTCCATCTTTTGCGGCATGAATAGAGAAATGATTTTGATAACAGGCTTTAAGGTAACCGACCACATCCGGATTGTCTTCGATAATCAACAGTCGATAATGGCCATTGAAACCAGCTTGCAACAATTTGTCTCCATTAGCGCTTTCTTCCCACGACTCGGTCTCTTCATCAGCATCAGTCATTACCACTGAATTTTCGCTTGCAGGTACATAAGGCAAACACACCGTAAAAACCGTGCCTACTCCGGAATTGCTTCTAACTCGAACTGTACCCTCCAATAGGTGCACGAGTTCGCGCGTTATTGCCAGGCCAATTCCTGCCCCACCTTCTTTGCGGGTGCTCTTGCTTTCTACCTGGTAAAAGCGGTCGAAAATGGTATTCTGCTTTTCCGGTGGAATTCCAACACCGTTATCTTTAACTTCAAAACAGATATTTTCATTACGTCGATATACCGTCATAATAATCTGCCCACCCTCGGGCGTAAATTTTATGGCATTGCTTAGCAAGTTGGAAACAATTGATGCCAGTTTTTCAGGATCAAATTCAATTTCATACGACTGGCTTTCGGAAGAAAAACGCATGGAGATATTTTTCTCCTCTGCATAAAATTCCTGCAACTGAAAAACATATTTCAGAAATGGAATAATGTTTGCGCCTATTTTATTCACCGTCATCCGACCCGATTCAAGTTTACTTAAATCCAGCATCTGATCGACCAGCTGAAGGAGGCTTTTCCCGTTTTTTATGATGGTATCCATTTTACAGGAAACATTTGAATGACCATTGTTTTTAGCCGAATCGGCCAGCCCCAAAATAACCGTTAGCGGAGTGCGGAATTCATGTGTAATGTTGGTATACAACCTGGTTTTTGCATCGTTGATCTCTTTCTGATGTTCGGTTTCCCGGCGTTCCAGGTTGGTGAAAATTCGCTGTGCCAACAGTGCCGAAATAAAGAAAACCAGAGTACATGCCAATAAAGTTGTTGCAAAAACGATCAGGTTCCATTCCGGTGGAATCAAATCCTTTCCCGGTAGATTCTTATCGGCAATAGCCAGATAAACCACCGAAATAAAATAAAGCGAAAAAACCAGTATGATCTGTCGGGAGCTTTTGAAACTTAGAGAAACAAGCACAGGTACAATCCCGATCAGAACAATTCCCCCACAAGTTAAAAGGCCTCCTGTGTGATAAGTGAAATAGAAAACGATAAGCAGTAATCCGAGCTCTTTAGTGAGTATCAGATACTTCACTTTTTTCGCAAAAAAGAAAACTATCAGCAGCACCAAAGCAAAAGCAATTCCGGTTAATCCGAGATATCCCAGAACAGGAATATTACCGACAAGCGACTCGGCAATGCAAATCAGCATTCCTCCAATAAATCCCAGTTGCATTGCAAGATGAAATTTCCGCATTTCACGCTCCGACACATCAAATCTATCGAAAAGAAGGTAGTTCAATCGAGCCCATAAATTCTGATGTTTTGGGACAGAAGTCATTCTGTTTGTTTTAAGATTAGTTGAAAAACTGCATAGTTTAATAAGATAACTTTCTGATTTACGAATTTTTTCAAGTTTTGGATGCAAACAAATCTCTTAAACTCTTGGTGAACCCAAGTTAGCTTTAGAACTGCGAACCGAGTTGATGGATTTTCCCGAAGTTTTGATGATATGTCCCAGCAGAAAAATCCATCAACTCAAGAGCTTTCAATCTTTAAGAATCAGGGTTATTTCTCCCACTTCTTCCCAGCTGGCGATTCCGGTATCAGGATCAAGAACACCGTTAATGATGTTGCATTCGCCAGTAACTCCTTCAAATCTTCCGGTGCCACCGATATATTCATTGTATCCGCTGATTTCGTTGATCAGGGGATCCAGTACCATGTGGCTCACAAGAATAATTTTGTCTCCGTTGTTTCGTACAAGTTCAACATTGGCCGTTATAAACACCGTTGGTACTCCGTCGGTCAAATCCATTTCACAGCTTACCCCTTCATAGGTGCATTTTTCAGGCATTAATTGTCCCAGGATATTTACCTGGCCACTAACCCACCCGGTTTCGGCCAGTACCAAACCGCTTCCTTCGGGCAAGCAGGAAACAAAAGGACCGTTGAAATCTGGAATGGAACTGACATGCCCCCGAAGTTCAAAAGTTTTAGTTCTTTCGTACTTCGCACTCTTGGTCACGGGTGCGTTTTCAGGTTCAACAAAATCATCCTGACATGCTACGCAAAGAATCAGGATTCCGATCAGTAAAAAAAATACTCGTTTCATGATTATCATTTTTAAGGTTAATTGTGATAATCAAATTAGCTTTTTATTACCATGCTTAGTTTATGTAAGGTTTCAAATGGTGTTGAATTGAATGTTGTCTGGGTTACATTTTTGTTGTTTAGGTTACCGAATCCTGTTTTGAATTGCGCATCTGAGTAGGCAAAATTCCATAAACTTCACTAAAGATCTGGGTGAAGTAAGCAGCATTGCCAAAGCCGCAACTGTATGCTATTTCTGCTATTTGAAGATCGGTAGAGACGATTAAGTTCCGTGATTTTTCAAGTCGGTAGGCTCGTATCATCAACGAAGGTACTATTCCGGTTAGCGCTTTTAACTTCCTGAAGAGTTGCACGCGGCTGACGCCAATATTCTCGCAGAGTTGTTTTGTGTTGTAGTTTTCATCCGAATAATTCTTTTCCAAATCATCTTTTATCTTCTTCAAAAAAATCTCGTCAAGCGAAGTTCCCTTTCCGCTTTCAATTAATTCGGGAATATAATATTCATACCTCGTCTTTAGTTTCCGCCGGACATCAACCAGGTTTTCAAGTCTTACTCGTAATTCCTTTTTATTAAACGGTTTCACCATATAAGCATCGGCACCTTTTGACAATCCCGACAGTTTAGATTGCTCGTCGGCTTTTGCGGTTAAAAGAAGCACCGGAATATGGCTTGTTCTCAAATCATTTTTTAACCGATCGGTGACTTCAAAGCCATTCATTTCAGGCATCATCACATCGGAAATAATAATATCAGGAATGTGTTCGATCGCTTTGTCGATGCCTTCTTTTCCGTTACCTGCGACTAATATTTCAAATTCATCGCTTAGCAATTTTAACAGGAATTGTACTAAATCCAGGTTGTCTTCAATAATCAGCAAAACCGGCAGTTCTTTTTTGCTTTTCGATTCAGTTGAATTTTCATCGATGTTCCGATAACTGGTAACTGCTTTTTTGAGGGGAACCTTAAGCGGGGATGCTTCATTAGTTATCGGGATTTGAATTGTAAATTCCGTACCCTTGTTTATTTCGCTTTTTACAAAAATATCGCCCCCCATTAAATGTATATATTCTTTTACAATGGCCAGCCCAATTCCTGTTCCTCCTGTTAATCCCGATACGGATTTTTCAACCTGAAAGAAACGATCAAATATTCTGTTTGCAAGTTCAGAAGGAATACCGGAACCTGTATCTTTTATCTTAATAATTAGAACATTGCTTTCCTTTTCCTGCGAAATAAGAATATAAACATCTCCGTTTTCGGTGTTTTTTAATGCATTGTCAAGCAGGTTTGTTAGAATTGATTCCACCTTTTCAGGATCGAAATCCATGACTATCTCAGAAACATCGAACAACTTATGAATACGTGTATTTTTTTGTTGTGAGATACTTTCAAATGAAGCGATCACATAATTAACCGATTCGATTATGTTTCCGTTGATTTTATTGAGTTCAATTGTTCCGGAGTCCAGTTTTGCCAGGTCAAGCAATTGATTGACCAGATTCAGTAGTTTCTCACCATTTCTTGAAATTAAGGAAAGATCTTCTTTTTGTTTGCTATTTAAGTGATCGTTTAAAATTTCTGTTATTCCCAATATAACGGTAATTGGAGTGCGAAATTCATGGGTAATATTGGTATACAGGTTTGTTTTTGCCCTATCGAGTTCCTGTAGTTTTTTTACCATATACTCCTGTATCCTAATTCTTTCTTTTACAACGTCGGCAACAAACAGGGTCGTTAAACCACAAAGAAAAACTGAAAATACGATAAACAATAAAAGGTTTATATTGGATGGCATTTGCGGTTCAATTTTTAAAAAGGGCTGCAAAATACCGGCAACGATTACGGATAAGGAATAAAGGAGAAAAAGGATTATTGACCATTTTATGCGTTCGAAATGAATAGAAAAAATTGTAGCAGCCAATCCGCTAAGTACTATCCCGCCGGAATAAGGAATGCCGCCCAGAAGCACTATAAATACAGCAGTATGAAGAATAATTACTATCAGTTCTATAAAAAAAACGACGTCGATATTTTTTGTTATTTTGACAAAACTGAAAAACAGGAAATAGGTCATTAGCATCGACATCCCGTAATAAAAAAATAGAAGCTGACCTAATATCAAAACTGAAATGGCTACAATGAGGGTGTAGATCATAAACACGAAAGAAGCAAATAACAGAACTGATTTTCTTTTTCTGTGTTTGTCATCTTCATACGTTCCCAGAAAAAAAATCTCAAGCCAGGTAATATAATCATTAAACCGGAATGACATTTGGAATACGATTAGTTAACTCATTCGTTTACAAAGCTTTTATTCTATCTAAGTTACGAAATACGAGCCAGATTAATAACCAATATTCCTCTGTTTTCTTATTCGGACGGTATAATTGTCACCTAAATTTCTATACCATTTTTGACTTTGGGTCGGTTCAATGTGCCTTCCCGTTCCCATTAACCTGCAGGTGATTTTGAAACTCCCTCGGACTTTCGCCAAATTCATCCTTGAACAGCTGACTGAAAGTGGAAAGGCTTTTCATCCCCACCTCGTAACCTACTTCGGTGATGTTCATGTCGGTGGTTTGCAGGAGTTCTTTGGCGCGTTTCATACGTTGGCGGCGAATGTAGCGGGCTGCGGAATCGTTGGTCAGAGCTCGGAACTTTCGGTACAATTGCGACTTGCTCATGGCCATGTCTTCGCACAGTTTATGAATATCGTAATGCTCATCGCAAAGGTTGTTGTTAATGGATTCGTTCAGCCGCTTAAAAAAAACATCTTCTTTTTGAATGACCGGGTCGGACGAGCATTCGGATCCATTACCATTTTTGTAGCATTCAAACAGCCGTTTTCGCAAATCCAGCAAATTCTGCATACGAACCATTAACTCTTGCTGGTTAAAGGGTTTTACCACAAACGCATCGGCACCTTGTTCCAGGCCTTCAATTCGCGAAGGAATATCAGCTTTTGCGGTAAGTAGAATAATCGGTATATGGCTGGTGCGGTAGTCGTCTTTCAGTTTTTTGCAGAGTTCGAAACCATCCATGCCCGGCATCATTACATCACTGATAATGATATCAGGAACATCTTCCAGGGCACGTTTATGTCCCTCCAATCCATCCTGAGCCACCGTAATTTTAAAATGCGTCTCGTAACACGCTTTCATATAGGCAATAACATCAGCGTTGTCCTCAACAATCAGCAAATGTTTTGGCGAGCCGTTTTGAGTTTCTGAAACACTATTGGTAAGCTGCTTTGCTTCCAATTCGGCTTCAAATGCAGGATTTTTTTCAATTTCCGCCTTTTCGTGTTCATGCCTTATCGGAAGTTGTACGGTAAAAACAGTTTCCTCCTCAGGCACACTTTTCACATTAATGGTTCCGTCCATCAGGTTCACCAGTTCGCGCGTTAATGAAAGACCAATTCCGGCGCCTCCTTCTTTACGGGTGTTCTTTCCATCTACCTGGTAAAAGCGATCAAATATCTGTTCCATTTTTTCGCCGGGGATACCAATTCCGGTATCGCGCACTTCAATATAAAGTGAATCTGACTTCCTGAAGACCTTCAGTTGAACATTCCCTCCCTCGTTTGTGAATTTGATCGCATTATTCAACAGGTTACTTACAACCGCCGCCGTTTTTTCAGGATCGAAATCAAGCTCATATGACTGGCTCTCGGAGAAAAATGACATATTGATGCGCTTACCCTCGGCATAAAATTCCTGCAATTGAAAAATGTATTTCAGAAATGGGATAATATTGGCGTGAATCCTGTTTATCGAAATTTTGCCCGACTCCAACTTGCTTAAATCAAGCATCTGATCGACCAATTGCAACAGGTTTTTACCGTTTCGGATAATCGTATCCATTTTCGCTTCAATGTGGTTCTGCTGTCCGTATTTCACAGCATCAGCCAACCCCAGGATAACGGTGAGCGGTGTGCGAAATTCGTGTGTAATGTTGGTGTATAACCTGGTTTTGGCGTCATTTAATTCTTTTTGCCGTTGTGTTTCACGCTGCTCCATTTTCGAATATAAATTGACGGCATACAAGCTAAAAAAGAAAATATAGCCAGTGATCAAGACCAGATTGAATCCAAGGAAAATGGTATTTTGGTGTTGATTGAGCGCATAACGCGTGGGGAAGTAAGGCTCTAACACCACCAAAAGCGTTACGGCAATAACAAAGGAAAATGCTACCGCAAAAATCCTACGAAAATCACGCATGATTACCGAACTGGTTACTGCCTGAATTGTAAGTAAAAAAAGACCTCCACTGGTCAATATCCCTCCCATGCGAACGATATAAACTGACGAAATGATGATCATCGAAATTTTGAAAAGGAAGATGATTTTAAGCATCTGTTTTGAGCGCTTCATGATGTTACCCGCAACCATCATAAAAGGAATATAAACCAAACTGAATTCGGCCATCATTTTGGCTCCCAGAATCCAGGCAACCATCAACATCAGCGATAATCCGCTTAGCGCAAAAATGCCCTGCATCCTCATGTACTTTTGGACCAGTTCTTCTCTGGGTGTCAGATTTTTTGTATCGATTTTACGTTCTAGCCTCTTGTCCAGGCGATCGAAAAAAAGGGGAACAGATTCCATGACTTTTGGTTTTTATTGGATGATTCCGCATACTGCGGAATACGTTATTTTACTGCAAAAGTTTGAAGTTTTGCGAACACCGACTTTCCCGATCTTCCCAAATAGTTGCCGCTTTTTCCCGCAACCTGTATACCAAAAAAGTTGACAAAGTAGCTGAAGAATATAAAATTGTACTTTTTCAAAACAGCAGATGTAGCTATCTTGAGCACCTAAACCAACTAAAATGAAAAGTCTAATTTTATTACTCCTTTTATTTATCAGTGCTCCATTCGTACAGGCACAACAATACAAAAGCGATTGGGAATCCATCGATAGCAGGCCTATCCCACAGTGGTTCGAAGATGCCAAGTTTGGAATTTTTATACATTGGGGACTATACTCGGTTCCGGCCTGGGCACCTGCCGATGCCGACATTGGAATTTATGCAAAATATGCTGAATGGTACTGGTGGCGGATCAACGAAGAAAGTAAAGCCGGCCGTTTGTTCCGCGACTACCATGATAAAATGTACGGAGCTGATTTTAAATACCAGGATTTTGCGCCCATGTTTAAGGCGCAACATTGGGATCCGGCACAATGGGCCAGCATTTTTAAAGATGCCGGTGCCAAATACGTGGTGCTTACTTCGAAACATCACGAAGGATTTACCTTGTGGCCCAGCGAACAAAGCTGGAACTGGAACAGTGTTGACATTGGACCACACCGCGACCTTTGCGGCGACCTCAGCACTGCCGTAAAAGATGCCGGTCTGCACATGGGATTCTACTATTCTTTGTACGAATGGTACAACCCTCTGTATAAAAATAACCTCGAAAAATATGTTGACGATCACATGATCCCGCAAATGAAGGACCTGGTAACGCGCTACGAACCCGATATTTTGTGGACCGATGGAGAATGGGATCATCCAAGTGAAAAATGGAAAAGTACCGAGTTCCTGGCCTGGTTGTATAACGAATCTCCGGTGAAAGAACGCGTTTGTGTTAACGATCGCTGGGGCTCCAAGACACGTGGAAAACACGGAGGATTTTTCACTACCGAATATGATCTGGTGCACGATGGAGCCGGTGGAGAAATGGAAAAAGCATGGGAAGAATGTCGCGGAATTGGAACTTCGTTCGGTTATAATCAAATTGAAGACCTCGATAATTACCAAAGCTCGGATGCGCTGATTGATATGCTTATCGAAAAAGTAGCCGGAGGCGGTAACCTGCTGCTTGATGTCGGGCCAACTTCCGACGGTAGAATCCCGGTAATTCAGCAACAGCGACTGGCAGATATCGGGTCTTGGCTGGCTGTTAATGGCGAAGCTATTTACGAAACCAGGAAATGGGACGGCGCCAAAAACAATCAAACTGAAAATATCTTTTTCACCCGGAACGACGATTATTTGTATGTCCACTGTACCAAATTTCCAACTGAGCCCATTAATTTGAAAGGCGTGAAAGCAACAGCAGTCAGCATGTTGGGATATAGTGGCAAAATTTCCTTTAAAACATCGGGGAACTCCACAAAAATAGTGGTGCCACAAATCTCTCCAGCCGACAATCCGGGTGAATTTGCCTGGGTATTCAAAGTTAAATTGTGAATTAAGAATATTAAATTAAGAACGAAAACATACTTAAAACTAAGATCATGACCAAAGCATATGAATTTCTGAAGTCGCATAAAATGACAGCAGAAGACGTAAATATGAAAGAAGTGGTGAATGCCTTTTTATCAGAAATGGCAAAAGGATTGGCCGGACAGGAAAGCTCACTGCTGATGCTACCAACCTATATTGAGGCTGACGGAGAAGTAAAAGCGAACGACCCGGTGGTAGCGATTGATGCCGGGGGAACCAATTTCAGGGCTGCCAAAGTTTATTTCGACGATAACCTGAAACTGGTTACCGAAAACATCCAAAAAGGTAAAATGCCCGGTGTTGATGAAGAACTTTCGAAAGCAGATTTTTTTGATACCCTCGCCGGCTACATGAGCGACTATAAAAAAGTGTCGGATAAACTCGGCTTCTGCTTCTCGTATGCCGCCGAGATTTTTCCAAATAAAGATGGAAAACTGCTGGAGTGGAGCAAGGAAATCAAAGCTCCTGAAGTGATCGGACGGATGATCGGTAAAGAATTGCTTGCAGCTATGGGAACGCCGGAGAAGCAACTGGTTTTGATGAACGACACCGTATCTACTTTGCTGGCCGGGAAAGCTGCACGCGCTATAAAAACCTATGATACTTACATCGGATTTATACTTGGAACAGGCACCAACACCAGTTACATTGAAGCCAATTGTAACATTACAAAAACCGACGGTCTAAATATGGAGGGTAGTCAGATCATCAACATAGAATCGGGAGCATTTACACTGGCACCACGCACCGATATCGATCTGGCATTCGACAATACCACCAAGAATCCCGGACGTTATGCTTTTGAAAAAATGTTTTCGGGTGGTTATTTTGGAGGATTGTGCACTGAAGCTTTGAAAACAGCAGCAAAAGCTGGCGTTTTTGCCGAACCGTCTGCATTTGAAAACATGGAAGAACTTAGCACCGAACAGGTGAATAATTACGTACATGGAATTGAGGCTGCCAAAAGCGTACTTCCCGGAGTATTTACTCATGAGTCGGACAAGCTGATTGCGGCAGAAATTATCGACGGATTGATTGAACGCGCCGCCAAACTGGTAGCTGCTAACCTTGCCGCCGTAATTTTACAAACCGGAAAAGCGAAATTGCATGAAAAGCCGGTGTTGATGACCATTGAAGGAACAACCTTTTATAAGCTTCACAATTTCAGAACACTATTTGAGAACTACCTGAACGACTTTCTTTCGGGAGAAAACAAACGCTATTACGAAATAGTGGAAGTGGAAAATTCAAGTCTGCTGGGTGCAGCTATTGCTGCGATTGTGAATTAAAGAAAAACCTAAGATAAAATAGAAATGCCCGGGAAAACGATATTACCGGGCATTTTCATTTAAAAGCTCATTTTCAAGGCTCTCGATTTCTTTCAATCCCTTTAAACGGCCAAATTTAGGATAACCTGGATTTGCGTTCAATCCTTCATCATCGGGACCTTTAATTCCGTGATCGGGGCGCATTGGAATTCGGGCTGAACGCAGCTTCATCTCCTGCAGAAATACATTCACCAGTGCTTTCATATCAACCGATCCGTTGATGTGTCCCGATTCGTAAAAGCTTCCGTCGGGCAGTAAGCGGGTGTTTCGCAAGTGGGCAAAATGAATCCGATCAGCATATTTTTTTGCCATTTCAACCAGGTTGTTATCCGCTCGGGCAGAAAAGGAACCGGCGCAAAATGCAATACCGTTGTTAAGCGATGGATTGGTATTGGCCAACCATTTCATATCTGATTCAGTTCCGAAGATGCGTGGTAACCCTAAAACAGAAAATGGCGGATCGTCGGGGTGAATGGCCAGATTGATGCCAACCTCCTCAGCAGCAGGAATCACCTCATTTAAAAAATAAGCGAGATGTTCACGAAGTTTTTGATCATCGATATTTTGATAGCGCTGCAAGTGATTCAGAAACTCCTTTTTGTAATCTTCAATACCTGGATCGATCACACCATCGATAAAACCCTGAGTGACAACAATGATGTTGTGCGCCAGTTTTTCATCCTCTTCAGGTGTCATTTTCTCGAAAACAGCTTTTGCAGCCTCTAACAATTCTGGCGAGTAATCTTTTTTGGCTCCGGGACGCTTCAAAATGAAAACGTCAAACGCAGCAAAAGTGGGGTAATCGAACAGCATCGATTCACCGAGTCCGGGAATCTGGTAATGCAAATCGGTACGTGCCCAATCGAGCACCGGCATAAAATTATAAACAACCGTTTTTATGCCACAAGCCGCTAAATTGCGTAACGATATTTTGTAGTTGTGAATGTGCTGATCGCGCAAACCGGACGCTGTTTTGATGGCTTCGGTAACCGGCAGACTTTCCACAACCGACCAGCCTAAACCGGCGGCTTCAAGCTTTGATTTTACTTTAAGAATTTCTTCTTCGGGCCAAACTTCACCATTTGGAATATGGTGTAAAGCTGTTACTACTTCTTCAATGCCGTTCTGCTTTAACCACTCCAGCGACACCGAGTCCTTTTCACCAAACCACCGCCACGATTTTATCAGTTTCATCGATTAAAATTTCAAGTTGAAAATTGCCGCTTTATATGCCTGAGAACGAACTAAAGCCACCATCAACAGGAATAATGGTGCCGGTAACAAAACTGGCCGCATCCGACGACAGGTAGTGCACCGCCCCGTTCAGTTCATCAATACTTCCGAAACGGCCCATTGGGGTTTTGGCAATTACCTTTTTACTGCGTTCGGTCAAAGACCCGTCTTCATTCAGCAATACTTTTTGATTTTGAGTGCTGATGAAAAAACCTGGAGCAATGGCGTTTACCCGAACCTTTTCACTGAATTTTGTAGCCATTTCCATAGCCAGCCATTTGGTGAATATCTCGACACCCGATTTAGCTACAGAATAGCCGGGAACCCTTGTGATCGATGACATGGTAGCCATACTCGAGATATTTATAATGGAGCCGCTTTTTTGTTCGCCCATCACCTCGCCAAATACCAGCGAAGGATAAACCGTACCGTTCAGGTTGAGATCAGTAACTTTATTGAAATCCTTGATTTTCATGTCGAATACCGTTTGATCCTCCGTAAGCGTGGCACCCGGAAGGTTTCCTCCAGCTGTATTCACCAATATATCAATCCGGCCCCATTCCTTCAGAATAGTTTCACGGGCTTGTTTCAGCTCTTCAACATTTAAAACATCAACAACGAGTCCCATTCCAATTCCACCGGCTTTTTCAATCTTCCCGAGTCGGAGATCCACATTTTCCTGGGTACGTCCAACTACGGCAACTTTTACTCCCTCGTTGGCAAGGTATTTCGAAATGCTGCCACCCAGTGTTCCCGAGCCACCTGTTACAACGGCCACTTTTCCTCGAATATCGAATAATGACATGATTATTTTTTTAAGATTACAAATATGACGTTTTTACTGCCCTCTTTGTTCTAGGATCAACTCATATCGGAAAAATTTCTCATTCACTTAATTCGAATACACGTCCGCTAAGAATTTCGAACAAAAATATCCGACGAAAACTGCTTTGAATAAGTTCATTCAGAATCGGATTTTGCTTCCTGAAGTTTCTTGTATTTTGAATATGATCACAGTTTATCACCAACCAGTATTCATCAAATTGATGACGGCGGTAAAGCGGAAGTTTTTGTTCTTTTTTATCGATTGCCACTTTGATATCCTTAATAATATCCGGCGGAGGATATGCGGAATTCACCGATTCCCAGACCGATACTACAAACTGTGGATGATGAATAAGCGCGAGCTTTTCTATACCGGTCGGCAGCTGCGTTCTTTCCAAATTTACACTGAAAAAGCTCCGTTCTTTTCTTGACTTTACGGCATTGCGAACAACGTTTGCCAATCGCGCGGAAACCGCCAGTTCACTTTCGGCACTAATCGGGTGTTCATCCGAAAACAGAACTTTCACCAGTAATTTGTGATGGTCACTGCGTTCGTAAAGTTCCTGCGACAGTTGCAGAATCCTATTTTGGGTTTCATCAGGAGAAACTGGAGAATGAAGCTTGGTCAGTTCTATTCCCAGGCGCCTTTTCGATGGAGCCTTAACCATGAAATCGGGAGATTCCGCCGGCACGATCCTACCTTTCGGGAAAGCGTCATAACACTCCCTGAAATAGTTGATCAGTAAAACCTCCAGTTGTTTTTTTCATCCTGCATTTTAAACGCAGCATCAGTTAGCGGGTGTTGTTGATTCCATTTTTTCGAACAGATCATTTACAATCCCGTCACGGTCGAAATCATCCCAATAAATGATTGTGTGCGGATTTTCGGGCTGATCTTCCCAGGCATGGCCAACCAGTTTCGGGGCCGGAATTTCATGTTTTGTTCCCCATTCCGGATTTTTCAGAACGGCCAGCACTACCATGTCGAACAAGGCCCTTGATGGCGGATAGCCGTGCATGCTGGTATGATCGAACAGATCTTTTGAATAATCGCCAAAGCGGTTAAAAGTACCGCCGTGCCTGCCTGTGATCGTATTTTTCGAAACCGGTCCTTTACCGGCCAGATGTTCAGCCACCTCATCCGGAGTTACCCGAACGGCATCGGTGGCAGTTGGCTGCCCGTAACGCACTGTTACCATTTCGAACTCAACACCCGATTCAATCACCGGATTAACCGCCGAATTATCGTTTACCAGGTTGTATTCGCCCGGCGACGGATAGTTGCCTCCCAGCCAAACAACCTTGATTTTATCAACAATTTTAGGCTCCTTCAGGATAGCCAAAGCAATGTTGGTTAGTTTACCGATTGGTGCCAGCACAAGTTTCCCTTTCTCGGTTTTCATGGCTTCGGAAATAATAAAATCCACAGCCGCTTGTCCATCGAAACCTTCTTCCTGTATATGTGAGGCAATTTGTTCGTAATCTTCATCGGCACCAAGAAACAGTGGGACCTGATCCTGAAGATCGAACAACTGAATAATTCGTAGTGCTTCGTCGTATTGCCCCTGGATTCCGAAACCATTATCGGTATTGTTTACCGTCACTCCTCTGACATCAAAAACTTCGGGATTTAAAAAAGCATATGCCAGCGCATGCTGATCATCCAACTCATTATTTGCGTCGGTATCGATGATTATCCTGATCTTTTGGCTTTTGTGCTGGTTACAGGCTCCCAAAAAGATTACAAGCAATACGAGCAAAAAGTATGTCTTCTTCATATTTTGATTTTTATTTTCCGGGCGCTCCAAAATTTTTCGAGGCATTATCTAAAATTAGCACATAATCCTCACCTCGTCCGGATGTTTCCGGTTTAAATGATTTTATCTGATTTGTATTGATCTTGCCTATTTTGCTGACATCTCCAGTCCGGCAATTATACCACCATGCTTTGGCTTTTGGCCACTCGCACTGCTGAAGGTCGAGCGAAGCCGCCAGACCGGTCGGGATATAAACCATTACATAATCTTCGCCACGGGTGGCCACAATGTAATCAGTTTCCGGAACCGATTCATTTTTAACAATTTGAGGAAAAGGCATCCTATCAGTAAAAGGTCTGGATTCCATCAGTTTTCGAGCATGAATCATGTCCCAGGCGCCGGGCAGATCTATATCGTCATACCAGTTGTTTCGTGCAAAACCAACCGGATCGCGATCGGGTGTAAGCATTTGCCAAATGGCGTGACAGCCATACGTATGGCCAAAACCTCCTGAAAATAAATCCCAGTAACAGGCTTGCCTTACATCGGCATCATCGAACCATCCCAGTTCTTCCGGCTTCCAGCCATGTGGATGATCTTCGTAGCGTGGTTCGCCATCGAATACAGGTTTTACGGGTGTTTTTTGATAATCGGGAACCATCATTCGTTGGTAAATAGCATACGATCGCTGGCCGTGTCCGGTTTGCATCATATTAAAATCGAGCCAGTCTGAATTGTGAAACCACATTGATGAACTGTTCTCACCCATCGGATGAAAGGTCATCAGATGATTTTTATCGACAGACTTTATGCCCTCTGCCAGCGCATTCCAAATGGGAAAGTTATCTCCGCCGCCACTTCTGTCGCCACCATTTATCCAGATAATATTCCTGAAATTTTTGTACCTGTTACCTACAATCTCTCCATACTTTCTGGCATTTTCAGCATTAAAAATAACAGGGCCTACACCCCACTTTTTATCCACTTTATCGCCCCATGTTGGCAATAATCCAACAAACAATCCCTTTTCTTCCGCCTTACGGATCACCCAATCAACATGCTTAAAATAAGCTTCATTGATTTTGGTTGGATCATTATCGACAAGTGGCTTTTCGCCTTCCATATTCGGAGTGTTCAAGCCGTCGAGTTCGGCCAGAATAACGGCCTGGATAACAGTAAATCCCTTTGCTCTTCTGTTTTCGAGGTATTTTTCAGCATCTTCCTTCGATAAGCGATGAAATAGCTCCCAGGCAGTATCACCCAAGTAAAAGAACGGTGATCCGTCGTCGAATACCAGGAAGCGGCGATTCTCGGATACCTGCAATTTCCCGTGAGAAAAATCTACTGATTTTCCCTTCCAGACGGTTTCCTGCCCAAATACCAAAGAATTCGGTAAAAGCAGCATCAACAATATTAACGTTAAAAATAATCTTCGCATGTTGGTTCAGATAAGTTGGTACAATTTGTCGATTAAAGATAATAATATTCCGTTCAGCCCTGAGAATAAAACCGTATAAGCTGGAACGGTCCATTTTTTCAGTATCTTTTTAAAATTATTTTCAACCAAAACCCGTAACAACTGTTAGATTGATAAAAATTAGAAATTATGTATAACGGATTATTACACGCACACAGTGGTTTCCGCTGGTTAGTTTTAATTGCACTGGTAGTTGCTATTGTTATCTCCCTCGCAGGATGGATAAAAAGAAGCGAATGGACTAAGTCGGGAAAAATATCAGGTCTTGTTCTTACGATATTAATGGATATTCAGTTTTTGATCGGCCTGGTGCTTTATGTATTCCTTAGCCCGATGACCAAAGCCGCGTTTAACGATTTTGGTGCTGCCATGAAAAACGAGACGCTGCGTTTTTATGCAGTGGAACACATACTGATAATGGTGATTGCGCTGGCCCTGGTTCACATTGGTAAATCGCGAACGAAGAAAGATCTGCCGGGCTGGAAGAAACACCGGAGTTCCTTTATTTTTTATGGTATTTCGTTGTTGGTTATCCTGATGGCCATTCCATGGGACCGGGCAATGTTTTAGAAAAAAAGGCTGCAGAAAAATTCCACAACCTTTTCTAAGTTTGGTTTAGACAGCGTTTCTTAGTACGCCACTTCGCTTTGTTTTCTTACAGAATAAATATCGTCGATCAGGTGCTGGTATTTCACAGCCACCATATTTCTGCGTAGTTTTAATGTTGGAGACAATTCGCCCGATGCCGGCGACCACTCTTCACAAACCAGCCGGATGCGGTTGATCTGTTCGTGGCTTCCCAGTGTTTTGTTTATTTTTGAAACTTCCTTCTGAATAAGTGAAACCACTTCCGGAAGCTGTATCAATGCTTTGTTGTCTTCGTAATGCAGTTTATGCTGCGCTGCCCAATCATGAAGCAAGGGGAAGTTTGGTGAAATAAGCGCACTTGCAAATTTTTCGTTGGCACCAATAACCATTACCTGTTCAATCAGGTTCGAAGCTTTCAGCTTGTTCTCGATCATTTGCGGTGCAATGTATTTACCACCCGACAACTTGAAAATCTCTTTTTTACGATCAGTGATCTTCAGGTATTTGCCTTCCTCCATAATTCCGATATCGCCGGTATGGAACCAGCCATTCTCATCAATCACTTCGTCGGTCAGTTCAGGTGCTTTGTAATAGCCTTTCATAACACCCGGACCCTTACAAAGGATTTCACCGTCGTTGGCTATTTTTACTTCCACTCCATCGAGAATTGGTCCTACTGTTCCAATTTTCATCTCATTTTTAGCCGGATTATTTACCGCAATCACAGGTGAGGTTTCAGTAAGTCCGTAACCCTCGAGGTTATACATTCCGGCCATTCCTAAAACACGGGCAATTCGGGGTTGCAGTGCGGCACCGCCAGAAACCACATAAACAATGTTACCGCCAAGCGCTTCGCGCCATTTCGAGTAGATCAGTTTATCGGCAATTTTTATTTTGAGGCTTAGGATCGGGCCATATTTTTTGTTGTATTCAAAATGCTGTGTAAGGTCGAGAGCCCAGAAATACAGAGCCTTTTTAATTCCGCTGAGTTCCTTCCCTTTAGCAACAAAACCATCGTATACTTTTTCGAGTAAACGCGGAACCGAATTAAACATGTGCGGTTTTATCTCCCTAATCGCACCAACAATCTGCGACAGGTTACCGACATAATAAACTCCCATTCCCTTGTATTGAAAATGGTAATTTACGCTTCGTTCGTAAACATGACACAACGGGAGAAAACTGATTACACGATGGTCTTTTCCAAGGTGGTGCATGGCTGCGTGTGACACAAAGTTTGAAACCAGGTTTTCCTGTGTCAACATCACACCTTTAGGAACACCAGTTGTTCCTGAGGTATATATTAATGTAGCCAGATCGTCAGGCGTAATCGAAGCTTTTATTTCCTCTAATTTATCCGCTAGCTCTCCACTTTTTGATTCACCAAGCTCAAGAACTTCCTGGTAATTCTTTACGCCTTCAACCTCATCAAAAGAATAGACAAAAGGCAACTCGAGTAAATTCGCCAACGGAAGAATTTTCTCATGCAGCTTGGCATCGCCAACCAGAATCATTTTTACTTCGGCGTGCTTCAGAATGTAACGGTATTCTTCTTCTCCCAAAGTTGGATAAATGGGCACATGAACCACACCGGTCATTGCCATTCCCATATCAGCAAAATTCCATTCCGGACGATTGTTGGTTACGGTTGCCACCTTATCGCCTTTCTTTAAACCAAGCGCCATTAAACCCATGGCGAACTGGTGCGATTTCCGGTGGTATTCGGCCGTGGAATAAGTGTACCACTCACTCCCCTTTTTACCTCCTAAAGCATCTTCTCTTGGAAATTCATTTAATGTGCGTTCGAGAATGTCAAAAGTACGGGTAACTGTCTGTGCCATAAATAAATTTTAAAAACGGCGAAAGATAATAGTTTTGTTTTTCCACATTTTAAAAATTTGAATTGGGATATGAAGAACGTCGCTATTTTTAAATATTCTAAATAATTACATATGCCTGTATTACAGAACATTAAAAGGACAACGATCGACTATCCGAGCAAAATGTTCCAAAAATAAATAATTATGTTAATGCTTATCGCTGATATTTTACTTCAAATTTTCAACGAAAAATTAGAATTATTCAGCCTATTCTTTTTGCGATTTTGCCTTTTCGAAATTCGAATCCTTTATATAAGCCCAAATAATTAATCCGGCCAAAACAGCAAAACTGATTGGCACTGCCGGGTTCACTCCGTCGGCCACTCCTTTTCCGTAAGAATGCAATCCAGAAAGGTAGTAGTTCACCCCGAAATACGTCATCAATACTGAAGCAAATCCCAGAATTGACGCGAAATTGTAATTGAATACACCTTTTAATGGGGGGATCAAACGCATGTGCACAATAAATGAATAAACAACTACTGTTATCAGTGCCCAGGTTTCTTTGGGATCCCAGCCCCAGTAACGCCCCCAGCTTTCGTTGGCCCAAACACCGCCAAGGAAGGTACCAAAAGTAAGCGCGTACAAACCTACGGTTGCCGACATTTCGTTAATGGTTGTCAGTTGTTCGATAAAACCACTCACACGTTCAGCGTTTCTGTTGTTACGCATCACAAACAAAATCATCGTTAAAACGCCAAGGAAAGTACTCAGCCCCAGGAAACCATAACTTGCTGTGATAATGGCCACGTGAATGGTTAACCAGTATGATTTGAGCACCGGAACCAAAGGTGTGACTTCAGGATTCATCCAACTCAGGTGAGCTACAAACAATGCAATTCCGGAAAGAAAAGCAGCTGTACCGATTACCAGCGGGTATTTTCGACCAAAAATGATTCCTGCCAGCATTGCGGCCCAGGCCACATAAACCACCGATTCGAAACCGTTACTCCAGGGAGCGTGCCCGGAAATGTACCAGCGCAGCACCAGTCCGGCCGTATGTACAAGAAACAGCAGCACAATTACCGAAGCAAAGCTGTATTTGATTACACGTGGTAATGGTTTTTGTCGGAATATATTTACCAGCAATACAAACAACAACAGGAATCCGAACATCAGGTAATAAGGGAAAATACGTTTGAACGGATTTACATCGTTGTATAAAATCTCTATATTCCGTTTTGTTTCTCCTGGAATTAAATCACCGCCATACTTCGTCTGAAAGTTTTCCAGTGCCTGTAATATCTGAACGGCATCAGCAGAATTATTATCCACAATAGATTGGAGGAACAACTGAAATCCACTTTTAATAAAGATCGAATCACCATCGGTATATTCTGCGGCTACCGCTCCCGGGGCATACCATGGATCTTCGGTATGTTCACGCGGAAACAGGTTGAACATCGATCCCTGGAAAACCATGAAAGCAATATTCACGCGTTCATCGAGGTACAGGTATTCCTTTTCGATTCGGTTCCGGAAAGCCGGAGCTTTTGCATAAGCTGCGCGTACCGGTTCCAAAATTCGGTAATTGCCTTGTTCGTCAAACAACGATTCAATGCTTACATATTTATTATCGACAGCTCCAAGCTGAGCAGCCAGAACCTTATCCGACACCCGAACAAAAGGCATCGAACGCCAAATCTCGGGATGCGTCATCATGCTCAATACCACCTCATCGGGCGATAATCCGTACAACGACGATTTCCGGCTAACTTTTCGAACAATTTCACTGGTTAAAGTCGAGATTGGTTCTATTCTCCCGTCAACTCCCTGCACCCACAATTCGCTGAATTCCTGTACTACTTCATCATCGATATCAGGAATGCCTGCCCCCACTCCGCTTTGTGCCGAAGCACCAAAAGCAAGACTTCCGAGCGTGGCGAGCAGCAGCAAAGATTTTACTGTACTGTTTTTAAGCTTTTGAGCCAGGAACTGGAAATATGAATTCTTATTGATGAGCGATGTAACGATACCGATAAACAACAGGAAATATCCAAGGTAGGAAACCCATGTTCCCAGGAAATCATAGTTCACCGACAGAATCGTTCCCTTTTCATCCATATCATACGACGACTGGAAAAACTTATATCCCCGGTGTGTTAGTGTATTATTCATGAAAATTCGAATATTCTCCGTTATACCTTTCGCCTGATCCTGCAACACGACTTCGGAAGCGTAAGACGAAGGCGACTCCGATCCGGGGTAGCGCTCCATTTGAAAATCCTTCAGGTAAATACTAAAGGGTACGATGCGAGGCATAGCGCCATAAGCCAGTTTTAAGGTTCCGTCGCCCAAAGGAACACGAACCGTGTCGGGTGCCATTCCTGAATGACCGAAAACCGGAACTGTTTGTTTTTTTATGCCATCCGAAATTTCGATAAATACCGCATCTTCATTGGTTTCGCCCTGACTTTTAACTGCAGTAAAAGTGGCACTCGGGTAATAATTCCGCACCAAAAACCGGTAATCCCCAAATCCATACAAGAACATTGGTTTCACCGGAATCGTATCGCCGGGATTAAAAGCCACTGTTTCCTGACTCGCCATGGTAGTTTCTTCCAAGCTTGCAAAAGAAGTTAGATACAGTTGACCGTCGCGAAGAAAGAAATTAATAAGCTTTTCTTCCGGGACATTAAAACCAGCAGTAAATCCAGGATGATTGAGCACATCACCCATTCGGAACATGTACGACTGCATGCCCTGACCACCGGGTGTAGCAAATACAAAATCGATAACCGGATCGCCTTTTTCTGCCGGAATAGCTTTCCGCTCCGCATTCTCGATAAATCCGGTCGACTTTACCTTTACTTTAAGTCCGTTTACATCGAACTTCGCTTTATATTGTTTGGGTGTGATCTCGGAGAAACGAACTACTTTATCTTTCTCCTGATCCCCGAATCCGGCATAAAAATAATCTTCCGACGAAAGGATATAATTGGCACTCTCATTCTCGCGAATGTGCATCATTCCTTCGAAACTGAAGTAGCGTGTAATGCCGCCCCCCAGAATCATTACCAGAAATGAAACATGAAACAAGCCCAGAGTGAATCGTCGGGATGTAAAAAACCGGTAGCGAAAGATATTATTCAGCAAGTTAAATGCAAATAATCCCCATAAAGCTTCGAACCAATGCGTGTTGTAAACCAGGGCGCGAGCCGTTGGAGTGCCATAGCTGCTTTCAACAAAAGTAGCGATCGCCATAGAAAACGCGAGGGCCAGAAAAATAAAAGACATAAAGGGCAGCGATGTTAAAAAGGCATACAGCTTCTTCATAGTTTTTGAAATTGGTTCGAAATCTCTTCAGACATCGGATAAATGATAATGAGGCTGAAAATAATTCTTATTTAGAATAAATCAAAGAAAGAAGCATAAAACCCGACTTAAAAGTATTTAATCCAAAACATATGACCAATTGGCTTCCCCGAAAGACTTCGATCAATTCACATATTTTCAATTAATTAAAAGAGTTAATGCTATTTTATTCTGAAAATATATCGTAAATTATATCTGCTTAATTATTAATACTAAAAAACTACATGATGAACACGATGTGCAACAATTTTAAAAAAACAGTGCTTTTATGCACTGCGTTGGTTTTTATGTTGGGTTTTGCTCCCTTAACTATGCAGGGACAAGACAGTCCGAGCCCACTATTTGGTCTGGTAGAGTTTATGAAAACCACCCCCGGTAACGAAGGGAACTATGTTGAAATGGAGCTAAACACCTGGAAGAAGCTACATCAGGCGCGAATCGACAAAGGACTTATTGTTGGGTGGTACTTATACAAGGTGCATTACACCGCCTCTGACGATCCTTACAATTATGTTACTGTAACCTTATTCTCTGACAAAAATAAACTGGAAAATCCATGGGCAGACATAGATCCTGCTGAAGTACTTGGCGATATTGATGTTGACAAAGTATTTGAAGAAACCATGAAAACCCGCAAAATGGTTGGCAGTAATCTGATGAACAGAATGGAATTTGTTTTTCCTGAAGGCGGCCCGGGTGATTTTAAATACCTTCAACTTGATTACATGAAGGTTAAACAGGGACACGATAGTGAATACTACAATACGGAGGTTGAGGTTTGGAAGCCGATTCATAATGAATTTATCAAAGCCGGTTCGCGGGTTGGCTGGTCGCTTTGGGGAAGAGTCTTTCCCTCGGGCTACGGACTCGATTTTCAGTATGTTACAGTTAATTATTTTTCCAATTTTGCTCAAATCGGAACGGCGAATTACAACGACGCCACCTCAAAGGCTCATCCAAACGAAGACGTCAGTAAGCTAATGGAACAAACCAACAATTCAAGATTACTTGTTAAATCAGAATTATGGGAAGTTATTGACAGAGTCATGGCTAATCAGTAGTTATCGCTTCTTTTGCAACTGAAACAGATGTAACTATAAATAAAAACAGCAGCTATTTTTAAAGATAGCTGCTGTTGTATTTTAGCTTACTAATTACTTACTGTAAAAACGAAAGTGCTTTTTCGATTGCGGCGTCAATTCCTGCAGCATTTTTACCTCCTGCAGTTGCGTAAAATGGCTGGCCTCCACCGCCACCCTGTATTTCTTTACCGGCTTCGCGTACAATCTGCCCGGCATTCAATCCTTTTTCTTCCACGATATTTTCAGAGATCATGATGGTAAGATTTGGCTTCCCGTTTATTTCGGCACCAAGTACCAGGTACAGATCTTCAACCTCTCCTTTTAACTGGAAGGCCAGGTCTTTAATCAATGCGGCATTATCCAAATCGATTTTTTGCGCGATAATGTTTACACCATGCTCCTGCAGTACCTTGCTTTTCAGGTTGGCTTTAGCAATTTTCATCTGTTCGCGCTGGAAACTCTCAATCTGTTTCGATAATTCCGAATTCTGTTGCATCAGCGCAGTAATCTGCCCCAGCACATCTTTCGATCCTTTTATCACTTCCTGGATATTTTTCAATATTCCCAGTTGTTCATTGATGAATTTCTCGGCGTGGTCGGCAGTGATGGCTTCAATACGCCGAACACCGGCTGCAATGGCACTTTCCGAAACAATTTTTAAAAGTCCGATCTGCCCGGTCGATGCTACGTGGGTTCCTCCACATAATTCTATCGATTCACCAAATTTAATGGTACGAACAGTTTCACCATATTTTTCGCCAAATAACATCATGGCGCCGGCTTCTCTGGCTTCAGCAATCGGAGTCTCGCGGTTTTCTTCGAGCGCCGAGTTTTGACGTATTTTTCGATTTACCAGCAATTCAACCTGCTCAATTTCTTCTTCGGTCATTTTCTGGAAATGCGAAAAGTCGAAGCGCAAATGGTCGGCATTTACCAACGAACCTTTTTGCTCAACATGCGTTCCCAGCACCTCACGTAAAGCAGCATGCAATAAGTGAGTGGCCGTGTGATTATTGGCAATATTAGTTCTGCGTTTTCCATCCACAACAGCCTGGAAATATTCTTCCGGATTTTCAGGAAGTTTTTCCACGAGGTGAACGATCAGGTTATTTTCTTTTTGTGTATCGAAAATGCGGGTTTTGGCCCCTTCGAATTCAATGTAGCCCGAGTCGCCAACCTGGCCACCCGATTCGCCGTAAAACGGAGTTTGATCGAATACCAGTTGGTAGAATGATTTTTTCTTTTGGCTCACCTTGCGGTAGCGGGCAATACGTACTTCGGCTTCCAGTCGGTCGTAACCGAGGAATTCAGTTTTATCAATTTTGCGCAGTTCCACCCAATCGTCAGTTTCCTGGGCCGCTGCATTTCTCGAACGGTCTTTTTGAGCCTGCATTTCAACTGCAAAACCTTTTTGATCGACACCCAAATCATTTTCGCGGGTGATCAACTCGGTAAGGTCGAGCGGAAATCCATAGGTATCGTAAAGCACAAAAGCATCTTTTCCGGCAATTTCTGTTTTACCCTCGGCTTTTGCTTTGCTCATTAAATCATCGAGTAACTTAATACCGGTAGAAAGGGTGCGTAAGAAAGATTCCTCCTCCTCTTTGATCACCTTTTCTATTAATTGCTGCTGACTTACCAATTCAGGGAAAGCTTCTCCCATGGTATTTTTTAGCACCTCGATCAATCGATAAATGGTAGCTTCCCTGAAATCGAGGAAAGTATATCCGTAACGAACCGCGCGGCGCAAAATACGGCGGATTACATAACCGGCCTTATTGTTTGAAGGTAACTGACCTTCGGCAATGGCAAAAGCCACTGCGCGAAGATGGTCGGCAATAACACGCATGGCAATGTCCGATTTTAAATCGTCGCCATAATTTTTGTTGCTTAGCTTACCAATTTCAGCAATTGTACTCTGAAATACATCGGTATCGTAATTGGAAGTAACGCCCTGCAAAACCATACACAGGCGTTCGAAGCCCATCCCGGTATCAACATGTTTGGCGGGTAATTCTTCTAAAGCACCATTTGCTTTACGATTAAACTGAATAAAAACCAGGTTCCAGATTTCAATCACCTGTGGGTGGTCTTTATTCACCAGTTCGCGTCCCGAAAGTTTATCCACTTCTTCCTGCGGACGAATATCAACATGAACTTCGGAACAAGGGCCACACGGACCTGTATCGCCCATTTCCCAGAAATTATCTTTTTTGCTTCCGTTCAGTACACGATCTTTGGGAAGGTATTTTTCCCAGTAACCGGCAGCTTCATCGTCGCGCTCCAGGTTATCATCGGCACTTCCTTCAAAAACGGTTGCATACAAACGGCTGCTGTCAATTCCCATTCTATCTACCAAAAATTCCCAGGCCCAATCGATGGCTTCCTTTTTAAAATAGTCGCCAAACGACCAGTTACCCAACATCTCGAACATGGTGTGGTGATAAGTATCGAGCCCCACTTCTTCCAGGTCGTTGTGCTTCCCTGAAACACGCAAACATTTCTGGGTATCGGCAACACGAGGCCACTTCACCGGCTCATTTCCCAAAAACCAGTCTTTAAACTGGTTCATCCCAGCGTTTGTGAACATCAGCGTTGGATCGCCCTTCACAACCATTGGCGCCGAATTGACAATCTGATGTTCTTTCTCCTTAAAAAAGTCGAGAAATGCTGCACGTATCTCTTTAGAAGTCTTCATGTTACCGTCTGTAAATGTTTACGATTTTGTTAAAATTATTTAATGCAAATAAAATAAAAACCCTAGTTATGAGTTATTTACTTACATTTGCCGCGTGAAAATATCACGTTTTTTTAAAACCATGCAAAGTTATAGGTTTTAATTAATTTAGATTGTAAGAGGAATAAAAACCAGCCTTTATGGCAAGAAAGAAGTATAAATTTAATCCAGACACCCTTAACTACGAAAGCATAGGTCTTACCTGGAAAGAGAAAGCGTCCAGAATTTTGACTTACCTGTCGAGCAGTTTTGCGCTGGCATTGGTTTTTGTTGTTGTGTTTCTGAATTTCTACGAAACACCAAAAACAAAAGCATTGAAGCGTGAAAACAAACAATTGCTTTCGCAGTACGAGTTGATGTCGAAGGATTTAGATAAGGTTGAACAGGTTCTAAGCGATTTGCAGCAGCGCGACGATAATATTTACCGGGTTATTTTCGAGGCTGAACCGATCCCTTCATCAGTTAGGGAAGCCGGATTTGGTGGTGTAAACAAATATTCGCACCTCGAAGGAATGGACAATTCGGAGCTGATCATTGCAACTGCTCACAAACTGGATGTTATTTCAAAGCAAGCATATATACAGTCGAAATCGTATGACGAAGTTCTGAACCTGGCATTGAACAAAGAAAAAATGCTCGCCTGTCTTCCTGCAATACAACCGGTAACGAACAAAGACCTGAAGCGCACATCAAGTGGATTCGGATATCGCATTCACCCCATTTACAAGGTTCGTAAAATGCACTGGGGACTCGATTTTACTGCACCTATCGGCACGCCCATTTACGCTACCGGTGATGGTACGGTTACCGAAGTTCAGGGTTCGAAAAGAAGTCGCATTGGACTTGGACTGAGTGTGAAGATAGATCATGGTTACGGCTATGAAACAGTTTACGGGCACATGAACGAGTTCAATGTTAAACGGGGTCAGAAAGTAAAACGTGGCGATATTATCGGCTATGTGGGTAACTCGGGTGGATCTACCGCACCGCATGTTCACTACGAAGTACACAAAGATGGTAAAAGAGTGAACCCGGCTTATTATGTATTCCAGGACCTCACGCCACAGGAATACGACAAAATGATCGCAATTTCGTCGAACATCGGTCAAACGCTTGACTAATTGTTGGAAACTTGATTCCGGGTTCTCGATACTTGATCAGATTTTAAAAAAGATAAAATGGAACTTCCATTGGCATAACCAATGGAAGTTTTTTATTTTGCCCCGATTCCAAAATCTGTTTATCTTGGTATCTCAAAATCGAAGCAGTGCCTTATAAAAAACCTGAAATAGAAAAAATTTACTACTCGGTGGGTGAAGTATCCGAAATGTTTGGGCTGAATCCTTCGCACATCCGTTACTGGGAGCAACAGTTCGACGCACTGAAACCATTCAAGAATAAAAAAGGAAACCGGCTTTTTACCAAGGACGACATTGAAACCATCCGTCTGATTAATCACCTTGTAAAAGATCGTGGACTCACCATTAAAGGCGCACAAAAGAAATTGAAAGACAACCGCGAGGATACCCTGAACAATTACGAAATTGTAAAAAAGTTACAGGATATAAAACAGGAACTCGTTGAAATAAGTCAGAATTTGGATAATGAGTAGTTTCAAAGGTAATTCCCCATCAAAGAGACTCACCCTGATCGCGACTACGTCACAATCGTCCCTCTCTACGCGTAGAGAGGGAGAGTCTAAAATAATATTATGAGTAATAACTATTCACCTATAAGTAGAGCACGAAAACTCCGCCGTGTAATGACGGAAGAGGAAAATATGCTTTGGCAAAAACTTAGTGGGAGAAAATTGTTAGGTTTGAAATTTTTACGACAACATCCTATTATCTACGATCGAATTAATCATGAACCTAAATATTTTATTCCCGATTTTTATTGTGCTGAAAAAAAGTTGATTATTGAAGTAGATGGCAAAATCCACGATTTTCAAAAACAAAAAGATTTATACCGGGAAGAAATCTTAAAAAGTGGAGATTTGCGGATACTTCGGATAAAAAATGAAGACATCAATAATAACTTAATAGGTACATTAGCAGTTATAAAAGAATATATTTTGAATTTACCCTAAAGGGCAAATTAACTTTTTCTGATGACAAAAATTAAAGACATAAGCAACTTCCTTGAAAGTTTTGCACCACTGCGTTTGCAGGAATCGTACGACAATGCCGGATTAATTTTGGGCGACCAGAATTCAGAAATAACAAACGTGCTGATTACCCTCGATGTTACGGAGGACGTTGTGGAAGAAGCCATTCAAAAAAAATGTGAATTGATTGTAGCCCACCATCCGATTGTTTTTTCGGGCCTCAAAAAAATTACAGGTAAAAACTATGTGGAACGCACATTGCTAAAAGCCATAAAAAATGATGTGGCCATTTATGCGGCTCATACCAATCTTGATAGTGTTACGGGTGGGGTAAACGGCAAGATCTGCGAAAAACTGGGTCTTGAAAATTGCAGGATTCTTCAACCGGCAGATGGGCTGCTAAAAAAGCTGGTAACTTTTGTTCCTGTCGATCATGCAGAAAAAGTGCGACAGTCTGTTTTTGAAGCCGGCGCCGGACACATTGGCAATTATGATTCGTGCAGTTTCAACATTCACGGTCAAGGCACTTTTCGTGGCGACGATACCACAAATCCTTATGTGGGCAAAAAAGGCGAGCAACATTACGAGAACGAGATTCGCTTCGAAACCATTTTTCCGGCTTACATTCAAGGACAGGTGATTTCAGCCTTACTTAATGCTCACCCATACGAAGAAGTAGCTTACGATATTTATCCGCTTGATAATAAATTCGACCAGGTAGGAATGGGAATGATCGGAACGTTACCGGAAGAACTGGACGAAACCAAATTTCTTCAGCAATTAAAAGAAATATTCAATACGGGAGTTATCCGACACACGCAACTTCAGAATAAAAAAGTAAAAAAAGTGGCCGTTTGCGGCGGCTCTGGTTCGTTCCTGCTAAACCGTGCTATCGCAGCCGGTGCCGACCTTTTTGTTACCGGCGATTTTAAGTATCACCAGTTTTTCGATGCCGAAAACAAAATAGTAATTGCCGATATCGGACATTTTGAGAGCGAACAGTTTACTAAAGAACTTTTTTATGAGTTACTTACGAAAAATTTATCTAAATTTGCAGTCCATTTGTCAGAGGTGAATACCAACCCGGTTTTTTACTTCTGATTTTTTGGTTTGAACATACAGGAATAACGGCACGTGACGAACTTAAAACACTCTGTTAGTGTTATTAGCCTGAAAACAGAAAGAAAATAAAAATTAAATATTAGCAGCATGAATGCACCATATTCAAGGCAAGACGACAAAGACATTTCTATTGAAGAAAAACTGCGCGCACTGCACGAGTTGCAAAGTGTGGTTTCAGAAGTTGACAAAATAAAAACTCTGCGGGGTGAACTTCCGCTGGAAGTGCAAGACCTTGAAGACGATATTGCAGGGTTGAAAACCAGGTTGGTGAATTTGGACGACGAGATCAAAAACCTGGATACAGCCATCAATAACAAAAAGATTGCGATCAAAGATTCACAGGCATTGATTGCCAAATATACCGAACAACAAAACAATGTTCGTAACAACCGTGAATTCGACTCGCTCTCAAAAGAAATTGAATTCCAGAACCTGGAAATTGAACTGTCGGAAAAACGCATCAAGGAATTTACTGCCGAGATGACGATTAAAAAAGAAACCATCGACAACTCGAAAAAGCAATTAAAAGAGCGTGAAGAAGACCTTGATCGCAAGAAAAGTGAATTGAAAGAGATTACTGAAGAAACTAAGATCGAGGAAGAAAAACTGAAAAGTAAATCAGAAAAAATCGAGTCGTTTATCGAGCCGCGTTTGCTTACTGCGTTTAAACGTATCCGCAAAAATGCTCGCAACGGCCTGGCTGTTGTTACCATTCAACGCGATTCTTGTGGTGGATGTTTTGCTAAGATCCCGCCACAGCGCCAGCTTGATATTGCCAGCCGCAAAAAGATCATCGTTTGCGAATATTGCGGACGTATTCTTGTGGATGAAAACATCAACATAATTGAAGATGTAGCTGAATAAGCTATTACAATATTTATCAGAAAGCCGGTCCGTCAATTGACGCACCGGCTTTTTTGTTGCAACTATTCCAACGTTTGGAACTTTGGAATAGTTAAAAACCGTTCCCGGCATCCCGAAAACGGTTTCAACTTAAACATTGTTTTGAAAATATCTTTTTAGTCCACACTGAATTTTGAACTACAAACTCTGAACTGTTTCGGTTACCAGCTTCCTCCGGCACCGCCACCGCCAAAGCTTCCGCCTCCGAATCCACCAAAACCTCCGCCCCCCGACGAAAAGTTACCAAACGAACCCGAAGAACGGTGACCTCCTGACATCATTCCCATAGCCATCCAAAATGGCAGACTACTACCGCCGGTATAAAATCTGCGCCGGCGACTTCTTCCGAACAACGAAATAAAAAGCACAAATAGGATAATGAAGAAAGGAATTCCTGCAGAACCTCCCCTGCTTACTTTTTCCTGGTATTGCTGTGCAGTGTATTCACCACGGGTAATATCCATAATTACGTTGATACCAGTAGCCAACCCACCGTAATAATCGTTGTTTTTAAATCGCGGGATCATTTCGTTATCCACAATTTCGCGATTCACTATAGCATCGGGCAAAACACCTTCTAAACCATAACCGGTGGCTACAAACACTTCTCCCCTGCTGTCGTTTGTTTTGGGTTTTAACAGAATTACGAGTCCATTGTCATCGCCTTTCTGACCTACTCCCCATTTCTCGCCAATTTGTTGAGCAAAATCGCCCGGAGCATATCCTTCCAAATCGGGCACTGTTACCACAACAATTTGCGTTGAAGTTTGACGTGCAAACTGCTCCAGCGCATTCTCCATATTTTTTACTTCACCTTTTTGAAGAAGTCCGGCAAAATCATTCACCAGGCGTGGAGGCACGGGACGATCAGGGATTTGGGCCATCAGGCTTGTTACTGTACCAACCAATACAAATAGTAATATTATTAATTTTTTCATCTCTATTAATGTTAATCCCTCTGCCATCCACCCACTTTCCTCACGCGGGCACCTCCCCTTACAAGGAGAGAAAAAGCGGAAAGTTTTATTTAATTATTTTCCAAATGATATTTCATCAGAAAGCTCGTTGATATCATCTTTCTGATATGGAAAGTGAGCTTTCAACTGTTCTCCTGCCATCACTATCCCATCCGCCAGTCCCTGGGCATATTTTCCGTCTTTCAGATGAACGATCACCTTCTCCTTCGTACATTCCCAAAAATCATCATTTACCTTCTGGTTAATCCCGGCATCGCCAAGTATGGCAAATTTGCGGTCTTCAACAGCCAGGTAAAAAAGCACCCCGTTGCGAAGCTCCGTTTTGTGCATTTCCAGCTTTTCAAAAATATAAGCTGCCCGATCCAAAACATCGCCAGGGCACTTATTTTCGACATGTAACCTGATCTCTCCCGAAGTGTTGGTTTCAGCTACCCGAATGGCATTGGTAATTTGTAATTTATCCTGTTCTGTAAAATATTTATGTACACTCATTATCTGCCTTCCTTTAGTTAAAATTGCACTTCAGGTGCCTTCTCTGCGCCTTGCTGCGCTTCAAAATAACTTTTCTTATCAAATCCAAACCACCCGGCATAGATCACTCTCGGGAACTTTCGGATATAGGCATTATAGGTTTGTGTTGTTTGATTGAATTTTCGCCTTTCAACTGCAATCCGGTTCTCAGTACCTTCGAGCTGAGCCTGCAAATCGAGGAAATTCTGATTGGCTTTCAAATCCGGGTAACGTTCTACAACAACCATCAACCTGCTCAATGCCGACGAAAGTCCATCTTGGGCCTGGTTAAACTGTTGCAAGGTTTCAGGAGTTAATTTTTCAAGATCGATATTTACAGAAGTGGCTTTTGAACGGGCTTCGATTACGCCTTCCAATGTTTCCTGTTCGTGCGACGCGTAACCTTTTACCGTATTCACCAGGTTTGGAATCAAATCGGCCCGGCGTTGATACACGTTTTCAACCTGTGCCCACGAGGAGGTCACCTGTTCATCCAACTCTACCATTTTATTATAACCACAGCTGGAAAATAAAAAAGCACTTACTACTGCTATCAATACAATTCCTAGTCTCTTCATTTTTATTCTATTTAATTGTTACCCGCAAATATTTCTAAAAAGTGTCAAATATCATCGCGATTTTCGGGGAAAGGCGATATTTTGTCGCCGTATTCAGAATCTAGTAAGATAAAGCAGAACGATCATGAACAGTTCAGATTTTATTGCAGCAATTGTAGCCGGAATTCCTGAGCAGCTACCTTTACCCAAACCTTACGATACTACAATTAACCACGCACCAAAGCGCAAAGATATTCTAAACCAGGAAGAAAAGAAGCTGGCCTTAAGAAATGCATTGCGCTATTTTCCGCAGAAGTTTCATGATGTGCTGGCTCCTGAATTTTTAAATGAGCTGGAATTGTTTGGTCGAATTTACATGTACCGCTTTCGTCCTGATTACGAAATGTATGCACGGCCGATTGATGAGTACCCGGCCAAATCGAAACAGGCTGCATCCATTATGCTGATGATCCAAAACAACCTGGATAAAGCCGTGGCACAACATCCGCACGAACTCATCACTTATGGCGGCAACGGAGCAGTTTTCCAGAACTGGGCGCAATACTTGCTCACGATGAAATACCTGGCGGAAATGACCGACGAACAAACGTTGGTGATGTATTCCGGTCACCCGATGGGATTGTATCCTTCGCATAAAAATGCACCACGAGTAGTGGTTACCAACGGCATGGTAATCCCGAATTATTCGGGCCGCGACGATTACGAACGGATGAATGCACTGGGCGTATCGCAATACGGACAAATGACCGCCGGATCGTACATGTACATTGGCCCGCAGGGCATTGTACACGGAACAACAATCACTGTTATGAATGCTGCCAGACTCCACTCTCCCGGGGATTTTGGAGGAAAGATCTTTGTAACCAGTGGCCTCGGTGGAATGTCGGGAGCACAGCCAAAAGCAACGGTAATTGCCGGCATGGTGTGTATTGTTGCTGAAATCAATCTAAAAGCTGTTGAAGTTCGTCACAGTCAGGGTTGGGTTGATGAGGTTTATACCGATTTGGATGAATTACTGGTTCGGGCGTTAAAGGCTCGCGAAAATAAAGAAGCTGTTTCGCTGGTGTACCAGGGCAATGTGATCGATCTATGGGAAAAACTGGCCGAAGAAAACTTCCCCGTAGAATTAGGATCCGACCAGACTTCACTTCATAATCCGTTTGCAGGAGGCTACTACCCTGCAGGACTAAGCTTTGAGGAATCGAACAAAATGATGGCGGAGCAGCCTGATCTTTTCCGAGAAAAAGTATACGAATCTTTGCGTCGCCAAGTAGCTGCAATAAACAAACTCACCCAAAACGGCATGTATTTTTGGGATTATGGCAATGCTTTCCTGTTGGAAGCCAGCCGTGCAGGCGCCGATATCACCAATGATAAAGGCGATTTTATTTATCCGTCGTATGTGCAGGATATTATGGGACCGCTTTTCTTCGATTATGGTTTTGGTCCTTTCCGCTGGGTGTGTACTTCGGGGAAACAGGAAGACTTGGAAGTTACTGATAAAATTGCTGCTGAAGTTCTTGAAGAGCTTGCAAAAAACTCACCTGAAGAGATCAGGCAGCAAATGCAGGACAACATACACTGGATCCGTGAAGCCGGAAAAAATAAACTGGTTGTGGGATCGCAGGCACGTATTCTTTATGCCGATTGTACCGGCCGCACCAAAATTGCCAGGGCTTTTAACGATGCCATTCGTGAAGGACGGATTTCAGCACCTATCGTTCTGGGGCGCGATCACCACGATGTTTCGGGCACGGATTCTCCATACCGCGAAACATCGAACATTTACGATGGTTCTTCGTTTACAGCCGATATGGCGGTTCAAAATTTTGTAGGCGATGCTTTCCGTGGCGCCACCTGGGTTTCGTTGCACAACGGCGGCGGTGTTGGCTGGGGCGAAGTGATCAACGGCGGATTTGGAATGACCATCGATGGCTCACCGGAGGCAGAGGAACGTTTAACTTCGATGCTGCACTGGGATGTGAACAACGGAATCTCGCGACGTAGCTGGGCACGCAATAAACCGGCACGTTTTGCGATTGAACAGGCGATGAAAAAAAATCCTGCACTTAAAGTTACGCTGCCCGAAGAAGCAGATGATGCGTTGCTGGATAGTTTGTTTTAAACAAAGTAAAAAACATATTTACGGGGGACTTAACGCAATGTTAGTCCCCCTTTTTATTTCAGGTAAAAACATCTAACTTACAATCAGAAAAACGATTACTTAACAAAAACCAACAAGAATGCTCGATCGATCCGCTATTGAACATTGTCCGAATTGCAATTCAACACACATTGATAATTACTGCCTTAAATGTGGTCAGAAAATATACCAAAAACGTTTCACTACCAAAGGATTTTTTGAAGTAATTGGCAATGCATTGAATATTGAAAGAGGGTTTCTTTACACTGTAGTTTGGCTGTTTCGGAATCCGGGAAAGGTTGTTGGTGATTATCTGAAAGGTAAAACAAAGATTTATATTAATCCTCTGAATTACATTTTGATAATTGCCGGGGCCTACGCTTTTTTGGTACTGTCGCTCAATATACTCGACTCTAGTCTTGCTACTACTAACTCGATTTTACAAAATGATGGCGCGCAACCGTCCGCTGAAGTCATGGAAATGCAATTGCGCTGGATTGAATTCGTTAAAAAATATATGAATTTTATTCCCATTTTGATGATCCCTTTTGCCAGTCTTATTTCGAAGTGGTATTATAATAAACGGAAGCTCTTTTACGGTGAACACCTAATAATTAATACGTTCATTTTTGCCCAAAGCATTCTTATTTCGGTGTTGTTTTCTCCTGTTCTAATGATGTTTCCGGTGATTCTCAAAATTTACCCAATAATCAACTTTAGTTTTACAATCATCTATTTCACTTTTGCTTTTTTCCTCATATACCAAAAATCAGTGATTACTTCGTTTTTTGGGGCCCTGATTATTTACGTTGGCGGTATGATTTTATTTTTTCTTTTCATAATGGCTATACTAATAGTTGTAGTTGTTGTATTGAAAGTTTTAGGGGTAAACCTGCTGAATATTTCATAGAGATAAGCTTGACTCAGTTTTTACACTCATTATCGCTGTCAGGATATTTCATTTTTCATTTCTTTGCATAATGGATCTTCTATTACTTCTCGATTACATTGGAACATTTGTGTTTGCCATAAGTGGTGTGTTAACGGCTGCCGAAAAACGACTTGATTTTTTTGGCGCCACGGTAATTGGTTTTGTCACCGCCATTGGAGGAGGAACCTTACGCGACATTCTGCTGGGCGACGTGCCGGTAGCCTGGATGAGAAATACGACTTATTTCTGGGTAATTATTGCGGCAGTTGTTGTAACCATTCTGTTCCGAAAACAGGTAATGAGCCTCAAACGTACGCTTTTCCTGTTCGATACAATTGGTATTGCTACGTTTACCGTAATCGGACTAAAAAAGGCTTTGCTCATGGGAATCGATCCTTCCATGGCCGTATTGATGGGATTGTCGTCGGCAGTGGTAGGTGGCGTAATACGCGATATTTTGTGTAACGAAGTCCCTTTAATATTACACCGCGAAGTGTATGCCACAGCCTGCATTGGAGGGGCATTGGCCTTTCTTCTTCTTTATAACCTGTCGGTACCTGAAGTAATCTGCGAAATCGTTGCTGTTGCGCTAATCATCATTATTCGTATTGTGGCTATCCGCTTTAATATTGCCCTTCCGAGATTGATGAAAGACTGACTTCTGTTAACTAATAAAAGGGATGACATCTGTCTGAAAAGATGTCATCCCTTTTTCTGTTTTCATGAGAAATAACTATTTTCCGAACATCATATTATAAGGCCTTGCAATAGCTTCCTGCAATTCGCTAATTCCGATATTCCGGCTTTTACGAATGTATTCGCGGCCATCGAAAAAAACAAGAATTGTGGGTGCAGCAAAAATCCTGTTCTGTCCCGCAATATCGGGCAGGACATCCGATTTTACGTAAGCCATTTTCATTTCAGGAAACTCAGCTTCGAGCAATTGAACCACTTTCGGCTTAAGCACTTTGCATACATTACAGGCTTCGGTTGAGAAATAAGCCAGCAACGCCGGTTCATTTTTCAGGCTTTCAAACTCTTCAAAGTTTTGTATTTCTGTGTACATGGCGAATTAATAATTTCCAATACTTAACATGACCAGCGTGCAGGCCTGAACAGCTTCAATTCCATTTTCTTCCAAGAGTACTTCAAACTCCGGATTTTCGGTCCCCGGATTAAAAACCACTCGTTTGGGATGAAGCTCAAGAACTTTTGAGTAATACTCAGGCTGACGTTGTGGACCAACGTACAAACTCACCGTGTGAATCGGATTTTCCGGGAATTCGGTTTGAATAGCAACATCAGCAACCTGTCCCATACGTTTCGCCAGCGCCACCACATGATATCCACGATTGCGCAGCGAATGAATAGCCCGGTTCGAATAACGAGCGGGATTTTCGCTGGCTCCAATAACCAATGTCGGTTTATGTTCTGTCATGATTTCTGTAGCAATACAACGGCATTCACCGAAATGCCTTCTTCACGTCCTTCGAAACCGAGTTTTTCGGTGGTGGTAGCTTTAACCGAAACACAATCGACATCGATACCCAAAACATCGGCCATCACTTTTTCCATTTCCGGAATAAAAGGCTTTAGTTTTGGTTGCTGCGCACTGATCGACGAATCGATATTTACGATCGAGTAACCTTTTTCCTTTACCAGTTCGTACGAACGCTTGAGCAAAAGCTTGCTATCAATATTTTTAAATTCTGCTGAATTATCGGGGAAATGCGTACCGATGTCGCGCAATTTCAAGGCACCGAGCATGGCATCACAAATGGCATGTATCAGTACATCGCCATCGGAATGCGCAACAGTTCCTTTATGGTGTGGAACTAAAATACCGCCCAGCCACAAGGTTTCTCCTTCAGCCAGACGGTGTACATCATATCCTATACCAACTCTGAAACTCATCGCTGGTTGCTAAATGCATCGATATCAAACGATAGCGTGAAGCGTAGCGTATTTTCCAGCGGGTGGTTACGCTGAGTTGGGAAAAGGTAAGAGAAATCGAGTGCAAAAACGTTCATTTTTAAACCTGCACCCGCAGTAAAATATTTACGGTTACCTTTATTTTCATGCTCGTAGAAATAACCTGCACGGATGGCAAACTGCTTGTTATACCAGTATTCAACACCCGCAGCCCAGGTAATTTCCTGGAATTCTTCTTTCATTCCACCCGGTGCATCGGCAAAGGATTTAAAAATACCCTCGATAACACCGATATCTGAATTGATTCCACCAGAATAAATTACATCTCCATCGCCATAAGCCGTTGAATCAGCAGGTGGAGTTGGAACCAGTAATTTGTTGGCTTCAGCCGAGAACGAGAAAGTATTGTAATCGTCGAGCTCCATGGTGTAAGAAGCACCCAATTTCAAAGTAGTTGGGATAAAGTCTTTTACTTCACCATCGGTATACGAAATTTTCGCACCAATATTCTGAATGTTGATACCCGCAGAAAAACTATTGTCTTTGCGGCTTCTTCTGAATTCGTTAAAATAATAGAAAGCAACGTCGGCAGCAAACGAGTTACCCGCATGCGTCTCTACTCCATTTACCAACTGGCCGCCGGTAAGATCGGAACGAATGTAGCGCACGGCTACCGCACCCGACCATGTTTCAGAAAGCAAACGCGAATAACCAAAATCGATGGAAAATTCATTCGGGCTTTGTTGTCCCATCAATTCACCCTGATCGCTTGTAAATACGATGTCTCCCAAAGCAAAGTAGCGCAATGAAGCACTCAAAGTCTGTACATCGTCCAAACGTTTGTAACCCACCAAATAAGCCAGGTTAATATCGTCTACCAGGTTACGTAGCCACGGTGAGTAAGACAAACCAACTCCCATGTCGCTCTCCATAAATACATATTTTGCAGGGTTCCAGTGTTGCGAGTTAATGTCGGCAGTAGTTCCTACCCCTACATCTCCCATACCTCCTGCTCTCGAATCAGGTGTAATTCCCAGGAACGGAACCGCTGTTGTAATAGTGTTAGCACCCGATAATGTACCTTGTGCAAAAACATTCTCAGTTGCAATAACTATCAGTGTCAGAATAAATAATAATCGAAAAATCCTCTTCATAATTTTACTAAAATTGAGCGTGCAAAGATAAAACAAATGTTGTTGTTACCATATTTTTAACTAATAACTGAACGGAACTTTCTCAGAAAAATTTTACCGGATGTTTCTTTTTAACGTGCAATTGTAATTTTACCTGATTTTGAAGCAATTAAACCTTCCTGATTCTGCACCAGTGCACGATAAATATAAATACCCGGAGTAGCCGGTATTTTCGATTCCGCCAGGTCCCAGCGAATAGGATTGGTGGTTGATCCGTTTGAGCCCACCGTTGTTTGAAAACGATCAACCGACCGGCCGTTTATATCATAAACATCAATAATTACATTCAGTGAGGCACCGGCCTGGTTGTGTTCCAAAACAAAGAAGGTATAATCACTCGCCGGATTGGGATAAGCACTTACATCCGAAATAATAAAGTCTCCGGTAACCTGAAACTCCACTTCTACTTCCGACGAATTGTTAGCCACATCCCAGGCTTTTAACTTTAAAGTGTGCGGGCCTACCGATAGGTTACTGAGCGGAAATGTTATGTTCCCGCTGGTGTAGTCGTTGGCACTGGCCTGGTAATAATTATTCAATACTATGGCGTTGGAATAGTCGTCATCGATCACTGCCGTAATGTCGTGTCCTATTCCTGTTCCTACTGTATTTATACCGTTTTCATCACTAAGATTGGCCAACAACACCGGACTTTTTCCGGTTTCATCACCCGATTTAAAATCGTAAGAATCAAGGTACAGTTCAATGTCGGGGCCATCATTATCAGTAATCTCCGATCCTGAACCGCCAATATCGAAATTGGTAAAAGCTCCGTGCGCATCTTCCACTCCATTCTCAGCATAATAAACGATCTTTCCTTCTCCAATACTGTAGGAAATGTCTTTCGGCACAACAAAACTAAAGGTGAAATCACCATTTTCAACAGTCGTTTTTCCTTTATAGATAATATTTTCGCGCACCTTAAAATTGATTGGTCGCTGACCTCCGTTACCAAGGGTTTGCATGGTTACCTGTTTATCGTAAACTGTTGGTACCAGCGTTCCGTTAAAGTTATCAACCTTATTTCCAAAGGCATCGGAAACATAACCCGAAATGGTAACCTTTTCAAGCCCCCCAATCGTTTCGCGGCCGTTATTAGCATCGTGCTGATTGATAGTGCTTGTCACAACCTTGTATTTTGGATAAGATAATTTAAGCGCCGGATCGGCTAAAAGCGAAAAGTTCCTTTTATTAACGGAACTACCGATATTTATTTTGGCAAGGCGCATAACATCGCCCATCCGGTAATGTTCGCCATTACTGTCGTTATCAAAAATAAACCGATAAAAACTTTTGCTTAGCCTGAAATTGGCAGATGCATAAACTACACGCGTTGTCGAGAATAATCCAATACCTCCGCCATTTGCATTAAGAAGAATGTATTCACCTGCCGAAGTCTGATCACCATCAAAACGACTGTACTCACACGTAGCAGTAACAAAAATCGGCATTTTGTTTTTATTGGTCCAGGAATTAATATCGCTGATAGTAAGCACATTTTCGTGCGCCAGAAAACGCTCGTTGGCATGACCGGTATAATTCAGGATCAAAACTCCGTCCTCCACCTTCTCGTTAAGGGCAGCATTCACACCCGGATAACGATCTCCCGAAGGAGTAGACTCCTCTACAAAGGCATCGAAATAAATTTTATCGGTAACAAAGGCACTGTAATTCGCATTTACCGAATCGGCCAGTTCTTCAGCTTGTTGCATGTGAAGGCCCGAATCTTCATCATCGCCGATAAAAGCAATTGCATTTCGCCAGTTACCCAGAGCCTCGGCTTCGTAATAGCGTTTAACCTTGTCGACTACCAGTTGCGCCTCATAACTCGTTGTGGCTGTAATTCGCCCAATTCCAAGATCGATAGCGCCTGAATAAACGTTTTCGCCAGCATCGAGCAGCACAAAATAATCGTCGGTAACAAACGATGCGGTCGGTGTCAGCGAATTATCAGATTGATAGGTAGGAATAAAGTTGTTGCTTTCAGGATTGACACCCTTGTTATCGTAACTTCCGTCGCCTAAAAGCAAAACATATTTTAATTGTTCGTTTCGGTCGTAGAACATTTTTATAAAATTCCTGATCCCCGTTGCATTTTTGCTACCCGAACTAAATTCGTTGTAAACATGGTTCACATTCACTACTTCAACATCCATTTCATCGTATTCTCGGTGAAAGGCGGCGAGCTCTTCAGCCGAACTCAAAAAATTCGGATGTGAGATGATTAAAAATTCGGGAGTACTTAAAGCGTGCAGGTTCTGATTTCCTACTTCCTCAATCAACTCGGGAACATTAAAGCTGCCGGCAGGATCGAACACAACATATTCGCGTAACTCATCTGCAGGACGCCTGGCGGTTAAAGCGCTACCAGCAAGGCTCGCCGGTATTTGTTTTACATCATTCACCGCTGTAACATCCAGAATTTTGGTTGCTGCGCCGGCATTTTCAATCGAGAATTCCAGTATATTCCCATTTCCAACTGAGCTTCCGTCTCTAAAGAAAACAGGGCTGTTACCAACTTTAAGGAGTCTGCGATAGTTTAGTTCCAGGTAATCGATCCATGCAAAAGCATTCGAGTTTGAAGGATTATAGGCTAAATCCACATTCAGGCTCGCTCCGGAAAGAGCAAACGGGAAAGTTGTATTTTTTTCATACGCATAGAGCCCGTGACCGTCATCGGTATCTACTTTTGGAAAACTCATTTCTCCGAGACTCTGACCATTTGCATCGATATTGAAAACTGAAGTAGCGTAGCTTCTGGCTGCAGCGTTTATTGTCAAACCGGCATCAATCCCCTGCACCGGATCGGTCACTGCTAAAGTATATTCACGGCTGGTACCACTACTAAATTTATCGCCGTACCATTGTTTTCCCGAGCCCAGAGGCAAAAGATTATACTTTTCCTGTTCGAAAAAAACATATTCATCAAAATCCGAAATACGGTGAGTTGGTTCTCCACTGATTTCTTCGTATAACTCAAGCTGCTTTTCATTACCCACGTCTTCACTCAAAAAGAAATAAGCTTTGGTGGTGTAATCGTTGTTCTTATGCCTGAACCTGCTCCCGTTCCAACGCCACTCTGTAACTCCGGGCGAGTAAAAAAACAAGCATTGCTCCCCACCGTTCTCATCGGTCCAGGCAACGCACTGCCCAAGGTCGTCGTATGGAATTTCACCCGGATCTTCAGGTAAAGAAATACCACCCGAACCAAATACTTTAACTGCTTCAGGCTGGCTGAATCCCCAACTGCTAAGCGTTGAAAACGGTATTTTATAAATCCCTTTAGCCGAAGCACTTATTTTATACCATTTCCCTGAATTTAATACCGAACTTGGTTGCCAATCATAAGCCTGCAATGCACTCTTTTCTTTGGCAACCGGTATTTTTTTTATCTGAAAAGAAGTAAGCCTGTATAGTTTGCCAGCCTCAACTTTTAGCGGTACAATCTGAAATTCAACTTTATAATCGTTTCCCGATTTAAAAACCGTAGTACTTATATTGATATTTTCACTTAGCTGATCACGCATATTCTGCAGCGGTTCCTGATCTGCCAATTCAAATTCCGTTGCTTCAAGCACAAACCGAAAGTTTTCATGGGCTCCGTTGAGGGGATACAAGCGAGAATATCGTGGTAATTCCTGAATTTCGGCCGATGAATCTGGCTGAATGAACCACGAAGTCACTCCACCCTCCTCTTCATAACTTGAATTCAGGACAGACCAATCAAGCACAACCGATTCTTTTTGAACATCGTCAACCGAAAAACCAACCAGTACAACAAACAACAGGAATAAAAATTTTCTCATAGATAAATCTTCTACGGTGTACCTCAAAAAACGCAGTTCGCATTTAAATATTGCAACAGAGTGATTTCTGATTCACCTCAAAATAATTAACAATACGGACGACAAAGATATTAACATACTGGAAAACTTGGTGAAAATATTGAAAACGCTGAACAATAAGAATTGAACTATTTAGTTATATTTGTGTCGATACGAAAATTAAATGCAAAAAATGAGTTTGATGAAACTAAAACCATTATTCATTTTCATTCTGGCCGCCTTAGTTTCCGGCTGTGGTTTATTTGGAGGAGGTAAAAAGGATACTTCCCGCACCACCGGCTGGTCATATAACGATGATGAGACCGGGAATATTCCCAACATCTCAGGCTATGAACAGGAAGCAGGACCAGGTCTTGTTTTCGTACAAGGTGGTACTTTCACAATGGGACGCGTTGAACAGGATGTGATGTACCGCAATGATAACTTTCCCCGCAGGGTAACAGTTCCTTCTTTCTACATGGACGAGACAGAAGTTTCGAACCAGGATTACCGCGAATTTACACACTGGACTTCCAGAGTATATCCAAATGATCCAGACAAAACGAAATCGATTACACCTGATTCAAGTGTTTGGAGAAGCGAACTGGCGTACAACGAACCTTATGTAGAAAATTACTTCCGCCACCCCGCTTATTCTGAGTATCCGGTAGTTGGTGTAACCTGGGAACAGGCAGAAGCTTATTGCAAATGGAGAACTGACAGGGTTAATGAACAAGTTCTTGTTGATAAAGACATCATTACCCACGATCCTTCACAATCGGGACAGAATGTTTATACAACAAAAACATACCTCACAGGATTGTATGAAGGTACAGCAGGAGATAAACCAATTGAAAATAACGACGGAACCACACGTCGCGTGAAATGGGAAGATGGCGTTTTGATGCCGGAGTACCGCCTCCCTACCGAAGCTGAATGGGAATATGCAGCATACGGTTTAATTGGAAACACCGACGGTGAATTACTAACCGACCGTAAACTTTATCCATGGAACGGAGCTTACCTGCGCGATGATAAAAAGAAAGACAAAGGGCAAATGAATGCCAACTTTGTTCGGGGTCGTGGTGACATGATGGGTATGGCAGGCGCATTAAATGACAACGCTGATATTGCTGCTCCTGTTTTCTCTTATCAGCCAAACGATTATGGTTTATACTGTATGGCTGGTAACGTGAACGAATGGGTTGCTGATGTATACCGTCCAATGTCGTTTAATGACGTTGAAGAATTCAGCCCTTTCCGTGGTAATGTTATTACTGAATACCGTCGCGATGCAAACGGTCAGCTAATGCGTAACGAATATGGTGAACTCATAAAAGATACTATCCCCGGAATGGACTACCGTAACTATGATGACGGTGATCGTAATTCTCAGGTTATTGAAGGTGAAAACTGGACCGAAGTTCAGGACAAAGGAACTGAAGGCATGTACATTCAGGATGATCGCCAGGGTTCATTCTCTTCACTTATCAATGATGAAGTTCGGGTTTACAAAGGTGGCTCATGGAAAGACCGTCCTTACTGGCTGGTACCCGGAACACGCCGTTACCTCGAGCAAACAAAAGCAAAAAAAGACCTTGGTTTCCGCTGTGCTATGACCAGAGTAGGAAGCCCGCAAGGTTTGTAAAAATATTATCACTTCAGAAAAAGCTTCATTTATTAATGAGGCTTTTTTTGTGCCAAATTGTACTTATTTTTGAGACATGACACGGCTTGAAAAAATATATCAGATATTTCTGGAATCAGGTAAAATTTCAACTGACAGTAGAAAAATTGAAGACGGTTGTTTGTTTTTTGCCTTGAAAGGAGAAAACTTTAACGGTAATAAATATGCCTCTGAGGCGCTTAAAAAAGGGGCCGTTTGTGCGATTGTTGATGAAGCAGAATTTGTTACTGCAGAAAATATCATACTGGTTGACGATGTGCTAAAATGCCTGCAGGATTTGGCACACCACCACCGCAAAAAACTTGGGCTACCAATCCTGGGAATTACCGGTACCAACGGCAAAACCACTACCAAGGAACTTATTGCAGCAGTGCTTTCAAAAAAATTCAAGTTGGCATTTACGCAGGGGAATCTAAATAATCACATCGGTGTACCGCTTACCTTGCTTGCCATGGATAAATCTACCGAATTTGGGGTTGTGGAAATGGGCGCCAACCACCCGGGCGAGATCAAATTACTTTGTGAAATTGCCGATCCCGATTTTGGCATCATTACAAATATTGGGAAAGCACACCTCGAAGGTTTTGGCTCGTTTGAAGGTGTAATAAAAACCAAAGGCGAATTATACGATTTTCTGGCAGCAAAAAAAGGTGTTGTTTTCTACAATCGCGATAACGCTATTTTGGAAGAAATAGGAGCAAAACTTCCGAAGCGAATAGCTTACGGCAAATCGGGAGCCGACCTGAATGGAGAACCAATTCAATCGCCACCGTTCATCCATGTAAAAGCAAATTTTGCAAAAGGAGTCCTTTACCTGAATTCGAGACTGATCGGAGATTTTAATTACGAGAACATTCTGGCGGCAGCCTGCATCGGAAATTATCTTGGTGTTGATCCTCTCAAAATTCAGGAAGCAATTAAAAACTACGAACCAAAGAACAACCGTTCGCAGTTAATTCAAAAAAATGGGCTGAAAATTATTATGGATGCATACAATGCCAATCCAACCAGTATGAAAGCATCGATCAGTAGCTTTGCCGCCGGCCTGAATGACAAAGGTTACCTGATTTTAGGCGATATGCTCGAAATGGGAAAGTATGCAGAAGAAGAACACCTGCAAACGCTTAAACTTGTTCAGGAGAAAGGCTTCAAAAATGTTTACCTGGTAGGAAAAGAATTTCTCAAGGCAAACACGGCGTACTCATTCATGGCCTTTTATCACATTGAAGAGTTGTGTGCTTATCTTGAGAAAAACCCAATAAAAAACGGGAACATTTTAATAAAAGGTTCCCGTGGTATTCAGCTTGAAAAAGTGCTCGAAATTCTTAGTTAACTGAAGGTTTTTCAACTTTCAGCACATCAGCAATAGCTTTTTCGAACGTTGGTTTTGGCAGCGCTCCCATAGCCATTTGTGGTTGTCCGTCGGTAGGCACAAACAACAATGATGGGATACTCTGAATACCAAACATTCCGGCTAACTGCTGTTCTTCTTCGGTATTTACTTTGTAAATAACAATGCTTTCGCCGTATTCTTTTTGCAATTCTTCCAAAACAGGTGCAACCATTTTACACGGGCCACACCAGTCTGCATAAAAATCAATCATACAAGGCACTGAACCTTCGTATTTCCATTCTTTGTTCGCTTCGAAATTGAAAACTTTCTCTTTGAAAGTTTCCATGGTTAAATGTTCTAACATATCTTATCTGCTTTTGATTATTATATATCTATTTATCTAGATGTGTCGATACAAATATAATGCCATCCATCCAATCAACAATATACCACTATTATTCAAGTAAATAATTGTAATTTTGTCACGATTTTATCAGAAATGGCAGTAAAGTCTGAACCTTTAATCCGTTTTGACAGTTATTACAGCCGATAAAAAATGGACATTTGTAACTCTGGCGTTTGGATAAATTTCATATTCGCTTAACATGTAGCCGGAGAAATTTGATTCAATGAAGAAACTGAAAGACAGCATATTTCAACAATTATCAAAAGTTGCCGACCAGTTAAATCTGGAAACGTATGTCATTGGAGGCTACGTTCGCGACCTGTATTTAGAGCGTCCTTCGAAGGATATCGATGTAGTTACAATTGGCAGCGGTATTGAATTGGCCAAAGCAGTTGCCGACAGCCTGAAACCAACTCCCAGAGTAAATTACTTTAAGAATTTTGGTACGGCCATGCTGAAATACAAGGACCTGGAAATTGAATTTGTAGGTGCCCGCAAAGAATCGTACCAACGTAATTCGCGTAAACCTGTTGTTGAAGACGGTACGCTGCAAGACGATCAGAACCGGCGCGACTTTACCATCAATGCGCTTGCCATTTCCCTGAACCAGGAACATTTTGGCGAATTACTTGACCCGTTTAACGGAATTGATGACCTGGAAAAAGGAATCATAAGAACGCCTCTTGATCCGGACATCACTTTTTCGGATGATCCCCTGCGAATGATGCGTGCCATCCGGTTTGCCACTCAGCTGAGTTTTGAGATTGAACCGGCGACATTGCAATCGATAACCGCAAACAAGGATCGGATAAAGATCGTTTCAGCTGAGCGCATTATCGACGAAGTCAATAAAATAATGATGGCGTCAAAGCCTTCGGTTGGTTTTAAACTCCTCGAGGAAACAGGAATTCTGGCAATTATATTTCCCGAGCTACAAGCCATGAAAGGGACTGATGTTGTTAACGGCATTGGTCATAAAGATAATTTTTACCACACGTTGGAGGTTCTCGACCGGATTGTACCAAACACCAATAATTTGTGGCTACGCTGGTCGGCATTGCTGCACGACATTGCCAAACCTCCCACTAAGAAATTTGTTGAAGGCCTGGGCTGGACTTTCCATGCACATAATTTTGTTGGGGTTAAAATGATCCCTAAAATCTTCAGACGAATGAAATTACCGCTGAACGAAAAAATGAAATACGTTCAGAAAATGGTTCAGCTCCATATGCGCCCCATCGTATTATCGGAAGACATTGTTACCGACTCGGCGGTTCGGCGGCTGTTGTTTGAAGCAGGCGATGATATCGATGATTTAATGACGCTGTGCGAAGCCGACATAACCTCGAAAAACGAAGCCAAAGTGAAGCGCTACATGAAGAACTTTAAAGTGGTGCGTCAAAAGCTGAAGGAAATTGAAGAGAAAGACGCGGTTCGTAATTTTCAGCCACCCGTCAGCGGCGAATTAATTATGGAAACTTTTGGTCTGGAACCTTGTCGCGAAGTTGGATTAATTAAAGATGCCATTAAAGATGCCATTTTGGATGGCGACATTCATAATAACTACGAGGAAGCCTTTCAGTTTATGCTGACCAAAGCAAAAGAACTTGGTCTTAAACCTGTAACCTAGCGTGTTCCGAGCTTTAATTTTACCGGCAGGTGATCGCTAAATCCTCCATTGTAAGTGTAGCCAATATAGGTGCGTTTTAATTTTCTGCCGCCATATCTTTCATCCTGTTCAAAAAGAAAAGCGTTGTCTATAATAGTGGCCCAGCCAGGTTTGGTATAAATTCCTTTAGCACCTAATAAGGCCCCCGAAACAATAATCTGATCAAAAGTATTCCATTGCGACTGGTATTTCAGCGTGCCAACATCGGGTGCTGCCCAACCCAACGAAAGGTTGTATAATTTCCTGGGCTTCGGAGGTGCGGTTAATTCACCGGCTTTCAAATGTCGCTGAATGCTTTCATCTTCTGGCTGGTCGTTAAAATCACCCATAATAACGATTTTAGCGTGTTGATGAACCATGAGAATGGAATCGACTTTCTCCCGTAATAAAGTCGCTGCTTTATTTCTCCACGGCCTTGTTTCGAGCAAACCGGAATAACGCGATGGCCAATGATTAATAAAAACATGTAGCGTATCCAAACCGGCCAAAATCCCACTTACGTATAAAATCTCCCTGGTTTGGCGAACAGAACCATCATCATTCCGAAGTGGGAAATAGTCATAGCCAATCGGATAAAAGACATCAGGATTATAGAGCAGAGCCACATCTATCCCTCGTGGGTCGGGCGATTCTTTATGAATGATCTTGTAGCCTGTTCTTTTTAGCGGTGTTTCATTATTTAAGCGTTCGAGCACCTCCCGATTTTCAACTTCACACAATCCAACCAAGGCCGGTGTGTCCCAGCCATTGGTATTTATCAGAACTTTAGCTGTATTTTTTATACGTTGTTCAAAACGATTGTAGGTCCAGTGGCGTGCGCCTTCGGGAGTAAATTCATCATCTTCGGTAGCCGGATCGTCCTTCCAGTCAAAAAGGTTTTCAACATTATAAAATACAACTGAAAATCCATTTTCGTTTTGGGCGTGAAGTTCAAAATACAGGAAAATGAAAAGTATGAAAATGAGTTTATTCCTCATCATCTTTTTTAGGGATGTATTCGTAAGCTCCCAGATCAGGGCGATTATCACCTAAGCGGTTTTTATCCAGAATATCAATTGGAAAATCTTTGGCGATCTCCAACGAACCTAAATCAATGGCCGGGGATAAGGTATCCAACTCATAAATATAGTCGTCGTACGGATCAACAAATTCAGGATCGTAATCCGGTCCTAGCCACACCTGGTTAAAATGATCTTTATCCGAAGTATTTGTTGTATCAGGAATTTGAATAATACAATGATCGAACATGTAATTGAACATGCTCTCGCTATTATCACCTAACTCAAGCTCCTTGTTAATGTTACCATAGATTATGCTGTTCGCAAAAGTGGCTTTAACCAAATCGCCATTATAGGAAGTTCTGCTGCCATCGGCATCGTCAACCACCAGAACATTCGAAATTACCAACGAAGAAGTTGAACGAACTTTGCTGCCATAATTTCCCCAGTAATTGGCAATGGTTGTGTGGTAGAATTCATATTCTCCACCAACCAATAAAGCCGCTGCATAATATCCGCAGTTGGCAATTACGTCGTTATAGGCGTATATTCTCGATTTCAATGCAAACAGCCCGGCGTAGGCCATGTTTTCAATTCTCGTATTGCTTAATTGTAACGAAGCATAACCATCGTGTTCTATCGTTCCAACCTGTAACCCGATATTGGCATTCTTGATTATGGCGTGATTAATCACATTATCATGGCTACCCGAAAACAGGATAATGCTGTTCCACTGGTCGGGCACATTTTTATAAGAATCTTCCAGACGATCGGAACGAAACTGAATAGGTTGCTGTGCATTGCCATTAGCAATAATTTGCCCGCGCACATACAATCCGGCCCCTTTATGAAAATGAATTCTTGCTCCGGGTTCTATTGTAAGCGTCGATAAACTGTCGACATAAGCGTAATCGTAAACCAGGTAAGGTTTATCGGCCGTCCAGGTGGTGGTTTCTATGGTTTCGCCTTTTACCAGTACAAAGTCCTGTCCGTAGGCGATAAGGTTTACGTCCTGAATATTCGAATTGGTCGAAAACTCGATGGAATCCTGAACAACCATCGGCAAGTTTTGCCCCGTCGGATCAACGGTTACCTCAACAAAAATGAAGATACTGTCTTTTCCGGGTACCTCTACATCATATAGTTCATTGCCAACAACACCGTTGATGTTCAACCTGAAATTTGATTGATTTCCACCAGCCAAACGGATATGAGAAATCAGAACATCTTCTTCGTAAGGATTTTGAACCGTGAACCTACGTGTTGTGGAGCCAATTGTTGTAAATATTGTGTCGAAAGTAATGGTATCTACCGAGAATTTCAGCTGTGCGTCGGGCGAATTCATATATCCCTCATCCTCACAAGCGAAGAGAGAGACAAGTATCACAGCTACCGCAAAAATATGTAGTAGATATTTGGCCAAATCGAATTCGTTTAAAAACCTAACGTTTTAGTGTTAGCTCTTAGTATGCAAATATAAAAAATCAATTCACATCTTTTAACACTTATTTACAATCATTAATGATCTGCTGCATTTTTTTTTGAAATTATCAGCAAACCGAGCATTGTTATCGCTCCATTTAAGATTAACAACTCAAATCCAAACTTATAGCCGTTAAACCATTGTTCTGAATTTGCCGAAATAAAATATGAGATCAAAGGCGCTGAAATTCCAACCAGCGGCACCCACTTATCAATAACTGATCTTTTGGTATACAGGCCAAAAATGAATAAGCCTAAGATTGGACCGTAAGTATACCCGGCGGCGGTAAATACTGCCATAACTATACTCTGGTTGTTAATCGTCTGAAAAACCAGAATTACAAGTATTAGCAACACTGAAAACATCAGGTGCGACCATTTTTTTATTTTCTGCCGCTTCTCTTCATCGTACTGTTCAATCTTTAGGAAGTCGATGCTAAACGAAGTAGTAAGTGCCGTTAGTGCCGAATCAGCACTGGAATAGGCCGCAGCTGTAATTCCCAGCAAGAATGCAATTCCGACCGGTAATCCGAGGTATTGAAGTGCCAGCAAAGGATACAAATCGTCGGTATTTTCGGGAATCGCAATTCCGCTCTTTTCGGCAAAAATGTACAACATGACACCGAGGCTTAAAAACAGCACAACCGTAAGCAAAAACGAAGCACTAAACACGACCATATTCTTTTGGGCTTCTTTTTTGTTCTTACAGGTGAGGTTTTTTTGCATCATGTCCTGATCCATCCCGGTGATAACGATTGTAATAAACATACCGGCAAAAAACTGCTTCAGAAAATGATTGCCAGAGCGCCAGTCCCAGAAAAATATTTGAGCATGCTCGTTAGCCGATATCGTTTGAACTAATCCTGAGAAATCAAGATCGAGGCTTTTGGAAATAGCTACGATGGTAAAGATTACAGCACTCACCAGAAAGAGCGTTTGCAAAGTATCGGTCCACACAATGGTTTTAATGCCACCGCGGAACGTGTACACCCAAATCAATGCAATGGTAACGATTACCGTAACACTGAAAGGAATGTTAAACGCATCGAAAAATGCAATCTGCAAAACGCCCGCAACCAGGAACAAACGAAAGGCAGCGCCAATCAGTTTCGAAATCAGGAAGAAAAACGATCCGGTTTTATACGACTTTGGCCCAAAGCGCTGATCGAGAAAAGAGTAAATGGAAACCAGGTTCATTTTATAATAAAGCGGCAGTAAAATTCCGGCAACAAGCCAATAACCCACCACATTACCAAACACAAACTGCAGGTACGAGAAGGCTGAGGTTCCAACTTCTCCCGGAACCGAAATAAAAGTTACGCCGGAAAGGGTGGCCCCCACCATTCCGAAGGCAACCAGGTACCATGGCGATTTCCGGTTGGCGGTAAAAAATGTTTGTGTATCAGCTTTCCGCGAAGTCAGCCACGAAATGCCAATTAAAACAAAAAAATATCCTAAAACAATTCCCAGAACCAGGTATGGACTCATAATTTATCTATTCAAAATCGGGGTACAATAAATATTTTTTTCGGAACTGCTTATACTGCTCCAGTTCGGCTTGCCAGCTTTTCAAAATCTGTTCTTCGCTTTTGCCTTCCCTGATCTGTATGATCAGATCGTCGGTTCCGGCCAACAAATTCAACCAGCGCTCGCGGGTCAGAAATTCACTTTCAACACTGTATTTCTGATAAAAATCGAGGAAATATTTAAGCGTGAATTCCGGCACTTCCTTTAATTCCCTCAAATCAACGCCAAAACATTTTTTATCCTTGTTCAGCGGATTTATTGCTACACCCGGAATACTACGCGGAGTAAATTCAAAATCACCAAGATCCGCTTTCAATCCACCCAGAACCTGGAACGGGAAATCAGTTCCGCGGCCTACACTTACACTGGTTGCTTCGAAAAAACAAAGCGAAGGATACAACCGAATAGACAAATCGTTGGGTAAATTTGGTGACGGACGAACCGGCAAAGAATAGGTCATTTTATGATCGTAATTTAAGACCGGAATTACAGTCAGTTCACATTTTCTATCTCCGCTGTACCAATTTTCGCCATTTATCATTTGTGCCAACTCCCCCACCGTACATCCATGAACGATCGGTATCGGATCCAAACTGACAAAAGATTCAAAACCTGCTTTCCTGATCGGTCCGGCAACATAATCGCCATTCGGATTCGGGCGATCGAAAACAATGAGCGGAATATCATGCTCGGCACAGGCTTCCAGCACATAATGTAAAGTTGAAATGTAAGTGTAAAAGCGGCACCCCACATCCTGAATGTCGAAGATCATTACATCAACGTCTTTCAGATGTTCAGCAGTAGGTTTTTTGTTTTCGCCGTAAAGCGAAAAAACAGGCAATCCGGTTTTTGTATCCACTCCGTCTTTTACTTCACCACCGGCTGAAATATCGCCTCTGAAACCGTGTTCGGGAGCAAAAATCTTTTGCACGTCCACTGAATTTTTCAGCAGAAAATCTACCAGGTGAACATCGCCTACCCGCGAAGTATTATTAACCACCAAACCAACAGATTTCCCTGAAATAAGCGGCAAATATTCTCCCGGTTGGGCTGCTCCCACAACTATCTCTTTTTGTCCGGCATGTAAATTACAGGCCGAAAATAAGGCCATAAAAATCAGCAATAGATTTATTCTGAACATCGTTATTAAAACATTACATTTGCAGGTACTAAGATAGATTTTAAATATTTTAGAAAGCAATCATTAAACAGAAAAATGAAACGTATTCCCTCACTATATATTCTTGTACTTTGGTTCTTACTGGGTTTTACAAAAGTCGAGGCCGGCGAACCGCCATTTCTGGTATACAGGAACGATCCCTGGGTAACAGAGCAACTGGGAAAATTATCACTCGAAGAAAAAATTGCACAATTGATGGTGTACACGGTGTACCCTACCCAAAACGAGGCGAGTAAAAATGCTGCTCTCGAAGTAATAAAAACCAGTCAGCCCGGCGGGATTCTGGTCATGCAGGGAGATCCGGCAAAAACAAGCAGGTGGATCAACGAGTTTCAAAATGTAAGCAACATTCCGTTACTCGTAGCGGTTGACGGCGAATGGGGACCTGCCATGCGCATCGACAGTACGATAAATTATCCATATGCCCAGACACTTGGAGCCATCCAGGATACAACCCTTGTTTATCAGATGGGAAAGGAATTTGGAGAGCAGTTAAAAATGCTGGGTATCCAAATGAATTTTGCGCCGGTAGCCGACGTGAATACCAATCCGGGCAATCCCGTGATCAATTTTCGTTCGTTTGGCGAAGACAAACAAAATGTGGCTGTGAAAGCATGGATGGTAGCCAAAGGTATGCAGGATGCAGGTGTACTTCCGGTAGCCAAACATTTTCCGGGACACGGCGACACCAAGACCGATTCGCATAAAACGTTGCCACTTGTTCCGCATTCTAAAGAGCGGCTCGACAATATTGAATCATACCCTTTCCGCTATCTTTCAGAAAAAGGAATCAGCGGTATAATGACTGCCCACCTGAATGTTCCTGCGCTTGATCCTTCGGGCAAAACCTCATCTCTTTCAAAAAAAGTAGTCACCGGATATTTACGAAATGAAATCGGATTTAAAGGGTTTGTTGTCACCGATGCCATTAACATGAAAGGCGTACAGGCCGAACCGGGAAGAGCAGAACTGGAAGCACTGCTGGCCGGGAATGACATTATTGAGTTTGTACCCGATCTGAAAAAAGCGGTTTCAGCGGTGAAACTAGCCATGGAAAATAATGAAATCAGTGAACAGCAAATCGATGATAAATGCCGTACGGTACTGGCCTTAAAACGTTGGGTAAACTTAAACCAGTACCGGCCAACTGTTACAGCAGATCTTACAGATCGTTTAAATGCACCAAAATTTGAAGTAACACGTCGGAAGCTGATCAAAGGCTCGATGACTGTTCTGAAGAACAATAACATCTTACCGATTGAAAACCTGGAAAATTTGAAGATTGCTTCAGTGAGTCTGGGTGGCGACAAGAATTCCGCTTTCCAGCAAATGCTCGACAATTACACCGAAGTTGAACATTTCGTATTGTCGAAAGAAGCAAGCGAAAGAGATTGGGCCAACCTGCGTATCAAACTTGAAAATTACAACATGGTAATTGCGTCAATTGAAGACATTCACCGGTATCCATCAGGTAAATATGGTGTTACTGAAATTCAGCAAAAGGCCGTTAGCGACATCGTAAATGAATGCAATTCGGTATTCGTATTTTTTGGAAACGCATACGCTTTAAAGCACTTCGACAACATTCAACATGCCAAAGGCTTAGTTGTTGCTTACCAGGAAAATCAACTGACTCAGGAACTGGCGGCACAATTACTGTTCGGGGCATACGGTGCGAACGGAAAATTACCAGTGACTGTGGACGAGCGCTTCAAAGTAAACGACGGACTAAAGGTGGAAGGGAACCGCAGCTTTTCGTATACCATCCCGGAAGAAGCCGGGGTGAATTCGAAAAAATTGCTGGTGGTAGACACGATTGCAAGAATAGGAATTGAAGAGAAAGCCTACCCCGGCTGCCAGGTACTCATTGCCAAGGACGGACAAGTCATCTATCACAAGTGCTTTGGATACCTGACTTATAACGAAGAAGTACCTGTTCAAAAAAACAATATTTACGACTGGGCATCCATCACAAAAGTAACCGGCCCGTTACCGGCGATTATGAAACTTGTGGATGAAAAAAAAATTTATGTCGACTCAAAACTCAGCAAATACTGGCCCGAATTTATTGGCAGCAACAAAGAAAACCTGGTTTTAAGAGAGGTACTCGCCCACCAGGCCAGGTTGCAGGCTTACATATCGTTCTGGACGGCCACGCGAACAAAAACAGGTGAGCTCGACCGTCATGTTTTCAGGCACGAACCTTCCGATGAGTTTAGTGTACGGATTTCGGATAAACTTTATATGGCGCCCGGTTACTACGCGACAATGATGGATACTTTGGTGCGGTCAAAATTACTTCCGCGAAAAAAATACACTTACTCGGGACTTAGCTTTTACCTGTATCCGAAAATTATTGAAAACCTGACCGGAAGTGAGTACGAAACCTACCTTAAAAACAATTTTTACAAGCCGCTTGGGGCTACTACTATTACTTATAACGCCTACAAACATTTTCCGCTTAAACAAATTGTACCAACCGAAATCGATGATTTTTTCAGACATGAAGCGCTTTGCGGTTTTGTTCACGATGAAGGAGCAGCAATGATGGCAGGAGTTTCAGGCAATGCCGGACTTTTCGGATCGACCAACGATCTGGCTAAATTGTTCCAGATGTACCTGCAGAAAGGCTATTTTGGGGGAAAACGCTACATTTCGGAAGCTACCATAAACGAATTTACCCGCATTCAATACCCCGAGAATAAGAACCGTCGTGGTTTGGGTTTTGACAAACCGCTTATCGATAACGAAAAGAATGCGATTGAAGATGCTTACCCTGCAGTTTCATCCAGCAAAAGCAGCTTCGGACACAGTGGATTTACAGGTACTTTTGCCTGGGCCGATCCGGAAAACGGATTACTTTACATCTTCATGTCGAACCGTGTTCACCCCACCCGCGAAAACCAAAAGCTTTACCAACTGAACATTCGTACCGAAATGCACCAGGCCATTTACAATAGCATCGAAAACTAGTTGCCCTGCCTTAAAAAATGTTAATAACTTCAATCTACCTCCCTGTTATACAACATATAACGATTTTCTTTTTCGCTTAAAAACAATCACTTACATTTTACCCCTTTACGCCATCCTGTGATTATGTTAGCTTCAATACGCCTCAGCCGCTTTGAGGCTCTTCTTAATCTTTTATTATTAATCATTTAATCCTATCTTTACGTGTATCACATAAAAACGTTCTTTACAATAATATTAATCAAATAATATCACAGCGATATGGAAAAGAAAATAACATTCAATGAGCTGAGAAAAATTAAAGACAGCTTACCTGACGGTGCAATCGCAAAAATGGCGCAAGAATTTGAAGTATCAGAAGAAACCGTCAGGAATTATTTTGGAGGCGCTAATTATACCAACGGAAGAGCGGTTGGAATCCATATGGAACCGGGACCAAACGGTGGGATTGTTCTCCTTGATGATACGGCAATTCTGGATAGAGCGAAAGAATTAATGCAAGCTGCTGCAGTTTAACAATTAAAAAGCAAACATAAAATATTGAAAAACTGTCCTATATTTATGGGGCAGTTTTTTTTTGCCAAATTTTAAACTAAACCTAAAAAATGATGAAAAAATTAACACCACTCCTGCTTGTACTTGTTGCAACATTTTTCCTTGTATCGTGCGAAAAACCTTGGCAGCCAATCTACAATGGCGAAGATCTTGAAGGCTGGGAAACCTACATCGGAACACCGCTCACGGGTTTCGAAGACCTGCATGCCAACGCTACTACCGACAAAGTTTTCAGTGTGGTTGACGTTGATGGAGAGAAACTCATTCATATATCGGGCGAGGTAAATGGTTCGTTGGCAACTGTAGATACCTTCTCGAATTATCACCTCGAGCTGGTGTTTAAATGGGGCGAACAGGTTTATACGCGCCGAAACAGTGGTTTGCTTTACCATAGTTTTGGCGAATTTGGGGCAGCTATCGGCACCTGGATGACCAACATCGAATGCCAGTTAATGCACGAGAACCTTGGCGATACTTACCTGATGAACAATACCGTTTGCGAAACAAAAACGACAAAAACCGAAGCAGGTCTCACATTTGATCCGGCCGGCGAGCTTACACAATTCGGAAAAGATTTTAACGGCCCCGGTATAAAAAAAGCCAGCGATGCTGAAAATGCTTTGGGTGAATGGAATACCGTGGAATTGTACAGCCTTGGCCGGACAACCGTTCATGTGGTGAATGGCAAAACCGTGATGGTAAATACAAATACCGGAGTCTTCGAGGACGGTGAAATTAAACCGCTTAAATCCGGAAAAATTCAGTTACAATCGGAAGGTGGCGATCTGTTTATTCGATCAATCCGTATAAAACCGATAAAGGAGATCCCCGCTGAACTCCTTCAATAAGAAATTTCAATTAAACCTGTTTCCGGCTGAAACAGGTTTATTATTATAAAACCAAATTTAAAATTCAAAAGATGAGTGAGAAAACTTTTCGCGAACAGTTGACCTTCAAAAACACGATTTTAGGCGTTCAGTTTTTATTTGTTGCGTTTGGAGCAACAGTTCTTGTTCCGCTGATGGTAAGTATCGATCCGGCAGTTGCACTTTTCACGGCAGGAATTGGTACCTTACTTTTTCACCTGATTACCAAACGACAGGTTCCGGTATTTCTGGGAAGTAGTTTTGCGTTTATCGCTCCCATAATCGAAGCCACAAGACTGTATGGCTGGCCGGGCACATTGTCAGGGATAATCGCTGTTGGTGTTGTTTACGGAGTAGTATCGGCATTGGTAAAGCTCCGCGGGATTACTTTTGTTGAACGTCTTTTTCCGGCGGTTGTAGTCGGTCCTGTGATCATGATCATTGGTTTGTCGCTGGCTTCAGCTGCAGTTGACATGGCCAAAACCGACTGGGCGCTGGCCGTTATTTCGCTGGCTACGGCAATTACAGTTGTAATTTTTGGTAAAAGAATGATCAAACTGATCCCTATTTTTATTGGAATTGCAGTAGGTTACATCGTGGCGCTCATCTGGGGGAAAGTGGACTATTCTGCCATTCAGGAAGCCGCCTGGTTTTCGCTTCCCGAATTCACAGCTCCTAAATTCAGCTGGCAGGCCATTCTTTACATGGTTCCAGTAGCCATCGCTCCGATTATCGAACACGTTGGCGATATGTATACCATTGGTGGTGTTTGCGAAAAGAATTTTATTGAAAAACCGGGGTTGCACCGCACACTGCTTGGCGACGGTATTGCAACGGCCCTTGCCGGATTTTTTGGAGGTGTACCTAACACGACTTACTCGGAAGTTACAGGAGCAATTACGCTTACCAAAGTAACCAATCCTTTCATTTTACGCATTGCAGCAGTCACAGCCATTGTTTTCGCACTGGTAGGCAAAATCAGCGGATTCCTCGAAACCATTCCGCAGGCAATCCTTGGAGGTATCATGTTATTATTATTCGGAATGATCGCCTCTATTGGTATTAAAACGCTGGTAGATTCGAAAGCAGATCTGGGCGAAACACGCAACCAGGTTATCGTATCCGTGGTACTAACTGTTGGTATTGGTGGAGCCATTATTACATACGGCCATTTTTCGCTCGCCGGAATTGGTTTGGCAGCTACCGTTGGAATTATTCTGAATTTGTTATTGCCTACAACCAAAGCAGAAAAATAGCATTCGCTCGCAGTTAGCAGCAAAAAAATGTGCTAAGAGGTTTTAACTTCTTAGCACATTTTCTTTTTACCTTTTAAAACTTTATTCTCTCGGAAAGCGACAACGAAACTCTGAACCCTGAACTTTGAACTTTGAACTCCGAACTCTAACCTTCCATCTGTTTTTCGGGCAAATACCGCCAAAACCGTCGCGGCATGTGCTGACGTTGCAAACGCAGGTTTTTACGTTCTTCAATACTCACGTGCTTAAAATACGAGCGCCAGAGTTTTTGATAAAAGTCTTCGCCTTCATCGAGCAAAGCTTGCTTCACCTGCCCGTTGTAGGTGTTAAACTGTTTCTTCGAAATTTCAACTTCTTCTGCTTTGTCCTTGTCGTAATAAATACCATAGTTGCGTTTGATGTCGTAAATCAGCCACTTTTGATCGGCAAAGCGTTTCTGATAATGATTTAAAACCATTGGAATAACGTCGTAACGTGGTTCAATGCCACAAAAATACATCCCGTCTTTGGTGTGCTGAAAACGAATAAACTGTAGCATGCGCATGGCCTCCTTTTTTACTTTTTGCGAAGTTTGAGTCAGGTAAAGCACATCAGAATCGCCATAATCGGTTTCCAGGTTGAAATGACCGCTAAACAAACGTCGGAGAAAACGATAGATCTTCATTTCAATTCCCTGCTCTTCTGAAAGAAACGCGTAAAACAGCAATTGTTTGTTCCTGCCCGATAGCTTATCCTGGACACCTTTCCAAACCCGTTCTGCTTTTACAGGATCAGTTTCAATGTGCACACTTTCAACAAAGAGGTAACGCTGCTCACCGGCCCTGGAGCAAATATCAACCGGAAAGTCTTTGCGGCGGTAGCATTCAAACACAGCCGTCAGCAATCCCTCAAAACTATTATCGTAAGTGTATATTTTCATGACTGGATACTCGATATTGGATTCTTGATAATGGATAATGGATATTTGATTCCGGATACTGTTTTTCTATATACTGAGACTGAAAACTGCGACTGCTAACGGAACTAATGCAGCGTTGGTAACACCGGTTTAAAATCGGTAAACAACTTTAGTTGCGTGTCCTCTGATTTTTTGAATTTCGAATTCATTTCACTCAATAATTTATGTTTCAATCGCAGTGGCTCCCAGTCCGAAAACGAAGCCGGAAGTTCGTTGGTCGTAATAAAATACTTGGCTCGTTTCATTACAATCCCAAGCTTTTTCAGATGCAGCATCGTCAACCGGCGGTGCCTGCGCGCCAGAATGATCTTTTGTGCCGATTGCACCCCGATCCCCGGCACACGCAGGATCATTTCGTAATCGGCCCTGTTAATATCAACCGGGAATAAATGCATATTCCGAAGTGCATAACCCAGTTTCGGATCCACATCAAGATCGAGAAAAGGCTGATCTTCGTTCAATATTTCTTCGGCTTTGAAATGGTAGAAACGCATCAGCCAGTCGCTCTGATACAAGCGATTTTCACGAACCAGCGGAGGACGTGTAATGGCGGGCAATCGTTTGTCGTAATCATTCACAGGCAGATAACCCGAAAAATAAACGCGCTTCAAATTCTGATTCTTGTATAATCCCGACGACAGCAGAATGATCTGGCGGTCGGTTTCGGGCGAAGCTCCAACAATCAGTTGTGTACTTTGTCCGGCCGGTGCAAAACGCGGCGCTTTCCGGTATTTTTTCCGCTCTTCTTTTGCCACAAGAATCGAATCGCGGATCTGTCCCATCGGTGAAATAATATCGGGGTAATTTTTTTCGGGGGCCAACTTTTTCAGGTTGGGCTCGGTAGGTATTTCCATGTTCACACTTAAACGGTCGGCCCAGATTCCGGCTTCATGAATCAATACATCACTCGCTCCCGGAATGGCTTTTAAATGAATGTAACCGTTGTAGTTTTCTTCGGTGCGCAGCTTTTTGGCAATCGATACCATTCGCTCCATGGTGTGATCGGGGCTTTTTATCACTCCCGAACTCAAAAACAAACCTTCGATATAATTACGGCGGTAAAATCCGATCGTCAGGTCAACAATTTCCTGAGGTGTAAAAGTGGCACGCGGCCGGTCGTTACTTCTCCGGTTTATGCAGTAAGCACAATCGTAAATGCAGTGGTTGGTCATCAGTATTTTAAACAGACTCACGCAACGTCCGTCGTCGGTAAAGCTGTGGCAAATCCCGCAAGCCACTCCGGTACCTATTCCTTTTGAATGGTTCGACCGATTACTGCCACTCGAAGCACACGACACATCGTACTTGGCGGCGTCGGAGAGTATTTTAAGTTTATTTGCTACTTGTTCATTCATGGCGTTTCATTTTCTTCGACAAAAAATCCCCGGTCAATACCGGGGATTTGGAACCTCAATGTTTGGGCAAAGCCCACAGGAATTAATGGAAATTGTTTTCACGACTGTTTGATAATATTTTTATCATTAATGACGATAATAAATTAATCATTTCTATTGAATGAGCAAGAATATTTTCTAATTTTGAATAAGAAAAATTGATTCCATATGAAAAAGATTTCTCGCCATCAATAGATGGTTCGAAATGACAAGTTATAATTTGTAGTGACTGCCGTGCATGAATTTCATATTCTAATTAGAATGTACAAGCACGGCAGCTATCTGCCTTCTGAATCTTGTCATTCTGAGCGTATCCGTTAATTGACGGAGGAGCGAAGAATCTCTCGTTGAAAGTATGAGGATACAAAAACAGAAATAAATTTATGAACCATTTCAGCAACAACATCAAACTCTTGCGAAGCAGAAAAAAGCGTACGCAAAACGAAGTGGCGCTGGCGCTTAATCTGAAACGCACCACAATAAATGCGTTGGAGAATTCGATTAGTCAGCCAACCGTTCCGCAGTTACAAGCTTATTCGAAGTATTTTGGAATTGCAATCGACACACTGATCAACATCGATTTAAGCCGGCTTTCGGAAATGCAATTCACCGACCTTCAGAATGGTTTCGATGTATTTATCCGCGGCACCAACTTGCGGGTGATCGCGACTACGGTTGATCCGCAAAATAACGACAACATTGAGTTTGTGAACGAAAAAGCACAGGCGGGTTATGTTACCAGTTTTGCCGACCCCGAATACATTGGCAAACTCCCTGTTTTTCAATTGCCTTTTTTATCGAAAGAAAAAAAGTACCGCGCCTTTACGATCAGTGGCGACTCCATGTTACCCATTCCGAGTGGTTCGGTGGTGATCGGTGAGTTTGTTCAGGATTTTATGGAAGCAAAAAACGGACAAGCCTGCATTGTTGTCACCCGCGACGAAGGCATTGTATTTAAACTGGTTGAAAACAATATCGATGAAAAGCGTTCATTGAAATTAATTTCCCTAAACTCAGAATATGAACCTTACGAAATTGCTGTGACTGAAATTAAGGAGATCTGGAAATTTGTTTGCTACCTGAATACCGAAATCCCGGAACCGGAAAGCGACCTGCAAAAAGTAGTGCAAAGTGTAAACGCAATGAAAATGGAATTGCAACAATTAAAATCAGGAATAAAGTAGTGTAGTCTACAGGAATCAGATCATACGTAATTCTGCCGTTCGATCAACTCAAACAAAACACCTTCGCGCAATGCATAATCGGTTTGTACAATTTTTTTGATACCAATACTCCGAACCAGCGTTTCAATCAAAACAACTGCAGGTACGATCAGATCCACCCGAACATGATCCATCCCTTTCATTTTTATGCGTTCTTCACGTGTCGATGCAATCAGTTTGTGATATACCTTATAAAAATCATCCGGTAAAATTTCTTGGGTAATGCGTTGTTTCTCTCCCGGATCAACTTCATCAATCATGTCTACTACAGTATCGAAAGCACCAGAACATCCGACCAACATTCCCACCTTGCTTTCTGTGCATCGCTGAATGGCCTGAACATGTTGTTCCGTAAAATACTTTTGCAGCGTTTCTATTTCGTTCTGTTGAACAGGATCAGATAACTTGAATTTATTAATGATGCGTGCCATCCCAGTAGCCTGGCTTTCTTTCCACAATAAATCCTGATCTTTAGCCAAAATCAGTTCGTTGCTTCCCCCGCCAATATCGAGAATCACTGCCGGATTTTCAAGATTTTGAAAGGCCAGCAAAACGCCTTTAAAAATAAGTTCTGCCTCTTTTTCACCGGGAATAACCTTTACCAGCCAACCGCATTCGTCACCAAGTCGCTCCAATAAATCAACTTTATTTGAAGCGCCACGCACTGCCGAGGTTCCCAGCGCATATACCCGCTCAACCTCCAAATCTTCGATAATCTTCTTATGCAATCTGAATGATTCGAGCGTACGTTCCATCGCTGCAGGACTGATCTCGTCATCCCGAATTTTATCGTCACCCAACTTAACGAGTTGCTTGCTTTGGTGCAGGATTTTAAAGCCTCCGCGTTGCATTTCAGCAACAAGCAGGTTACAGGTGTTGGTTCCCAGGTCGATAACAGCGATACGCATAAATGCGAACTTTGAAAGTTTATTTCTAAATTTGATTTTGATGAAATCCAGACAAATATCCGATATAATAAAAGGAAAAGCAAATGAATTAGGTCTGCAGGATTGCGCCATTCTGCCGGTGGAGTATTTAGCAGAAGATAAGGCACATTTGGATGAATGGCTGGGCCAGCAAATGAACGGAGAAATGCATTACATGGCCCGAAACCGGGAAAAACGTGTTAATCCTGAATTACTGGTTGAAAATGCGAAGAGCATTGTAGTTGTCCTTCAAAATTATTACCCCGCACACACTCAGGAAGATAGTTCAGCACCGGTTTTATCGAAATATGCTTATGGAACCGATTATCATTTTGTATTGAAAGATAAGCTGAAGCTGCTGCTGCAATTTATTAACGACGAAATTGCTTCCTGCTCGGGACGCCCGTTTGTAGATTCAGCGCCGGTACTCGAACGTGCCTGGGCCAGAAAAGCCGGTTTGGGCTGGATAGGCAAAAACAGCAACCTGATCTCGCTCGAACACGGAAGTTTCTTTTTTATTGGCGAACTGATACTGGATATTGAATTGCCCTACGACCATCCAAAGCTCGTAACCGATCATTGCGGGCGCTGCACCAAATGCATTGATGCCTGCCCGACAAAAGCCATCGTTGCCGACCGGGTGGTGGATGCCCGAAAATGCATTTCGTACCAAACGATTGAAGTGAAAGGTGAAATGGACGATACACTGAAAGGACAATTCGAAAACCGTGTTTTTGGCTGCGATATTTGCCAGGATGTTTGTCCCTGGAACCTGAAATCGGAGCCACACAACGAACAGGCCTTCGAACCTCATCCTAAACTCCTGCAACTTAACAACGAAGACTGGAACACCATGGAGCGGCCGCTTTTTAATGAACTTTTCAGAAACTCTGCAGTCAAACGTGCCGGATTTAAAGGATTAAAAAGAAACCTAAAGTTCCTGAGAGATGGCTAAAAAGTTTACATTTCAGTCGGTGTTGATAAAAGGAGCCTTTAACGGCACCTATGCTGATTTTCCTTTCGATAGTCAAAAAGAATTTGGCACAAAAAAGCATGTTTGGTGCGATGTTTCGATAGAAGGCAAAACATATTCCATGAACCTGCTCCCGAACGGCAATGGCGGGCATTGGCTCCACCTGAAAAAAGAAATCCGTGATGAAATTGGAAAACAAGAGGGAGATACAGTAAACGTTGAACTCAATAAATCGGACAAAACACGAACCATTGAAATACCCGAATACCTGCAGTGGTTACTTGATAACGACCAGCAAATGAAAAAGTATTTCAATAAGCTAAACATATCAGGAAAAATGTTTTGGATTGAACATATTGAAGACACAAAAAACGAAGATACCAAGGTTGATCGCATCAATAAGTTTTTTGAATTTCTGCACCAGAATTATGCAGGTAAAGTTTGATACTCCAGCAAATTTATCATTAACTTCAGCTATCAACTAAAACCAATAAAATGAAAAAATCAGTGCTCGTTGCCCTTGTGCTTCTACTAAGCATATCTTGTTCCAATAGTCCCAACTCAGAAAATTCAGAAAAGCTACCCAATATTGTTTTAGTTTTTATCGATGATATGGGATATGGCGATGTGGGCTGTTACGGAGCCACGGGTTACATCACTCCCAACCTCGACAAGCTGGCAGCACAGGGAATGCGTTTTACCAACTTTTACTCGGCTCAGCCGGTTTGCAGCGCTTCGCGTGCAGGCCTGCTAACGGGATGTTACCCCAACCGGATTGGATTTTCAGGAGCTCTTTTCCCCGATAGCGAAGTGGGAATCAACCCCGCAGAAACCACAATTGCCGAAATGCTGAAAACCAAAGGTTATGCAACAGGTATCTTTGGCAAATGGCACCTCGGTCATCTGGAAAAATTTCTGCCACTTCAACATGGTTTTGATGAGTATGTTGGTATTCCCTACTCAAACGACATGTGGCCATTAAACGATGTTGGCGAACCTGTACCGAAAACATCGCGAAGAAGCACTTACCCGGAACTCCCGATACTGGAAGGAAATGAGGTGATGGAAAGAATTACCAGCCTCGAAGGACAGGATAAACTGACCACTTTGTATACCGAAAAAGCAGTGGATTTTATCAATCGCCACGCCAACCAGGCATTTTTCCTGTATATGCCGCATTCAATGGGACACATTCCACTCGGAGTCTCCGATAAATTCAGGGGGAAAAGTGAACAAGGCAAGTATGGCGATGTAATGATGGAGATTGACTGGAGTGTAGGCGAAATTGAGAAAGCACTGGAATCAAACAACCTTGCAGACAATACGGTTTTCATTTTCACAACGGATAATGGTCCGTGGCTGAATTTTGGCAACCACGCCGGTTCGTCGGGTGGATTGCGCGAAGGAAAAACCACTAGTTGGGAAGGTGGTCAGCGCGTACCTTTTATTATAAAATGGCCGGGGAAAACACCCGAAGGCACCATCTGCAACAAGCTGGCCTGTGCAATCGACCTGTTACCGAGTTTTGCAGAAATTACCGAAGCACCGCTACCTGAACAAAAGATTGACGGAACCAGTGTTGTAGAACTCTGGAAAGGAAATACAGAAGCAGCACCTCGCGAAACGATTTTGTTTTACTACGGGAAAAATAACCTGAACGGAGTTCGAAAGGGAAACTGGAAACTCGTATTGCCACACACCTGGATGTCGTACTACACCAAACCGGGAAAAGATGGACATGGAGGCCCCAGAATCCCGATGAAAGTAGAGGAACCTGAATTGTATAACATGATGCGCGATCCCGGCGAACAATACAACGTTATTGAATTCTATCCTGAAAAAGCCACTGAACTGATGAAAGTTGCAGAAGCAGCACGCACCGAACTGGGCGATCTGAATGTTGGCTTGGAAAAAGGTTCAGGAACCAGAGAAATCGGGAAAGTCACTAATATGGAGTGATTGATATTTTATACTTTCTGACACCCGGCCGTACACGGTATTTTTGTAATTGCCGGATTGATGTTCCACCAACCCCCGAAACTTCGTAATCCACGTTCAATATCGTATTTGGCGCTTCGTGCAACTGATAGGTGTACATTGCCCGCGAAAGGTTATCGGTAGTGTATTTATGCAAGCTGAAATTCAAGAGCTCATCGCCTTTTATCAGCAAACCTTTGCCCTCGTCGTTTTGCACTTGCAACCAACGCACATCGCAACGGTTTCCATATTCCTGCGGAATAATGTAAGGAACATACATCGAATCGACAGTAGAATGATAACGGCTGACTTTTGCCCCGGTTTTTCTGTCCGGGTAATTTTCAAAAGGTCCGCGGCCATAATAATCAACCTTATTGAAAGCCTTTGGCAACTGAAACTGCAACCCAATTTTTGGCAACATATCGGGCATTGGACCGTGCGGAATGATTTCCTGTTCCAGTTCAATTTTCCCGTCAGCGGTAAATGTCCAGGTTTCAATACGCTCGAAAGCTGAAAAATTACCGCCCCAGTTTAAGCGGCGATTGGCCGGCAACGATGAATTAGAAAACACTTTCATGCGAACTTTTACTGCATTCTCGTATAGCTCAATCACTTCCACGTCATCAACCTGAGTAACCAAATCGCGCATTCCGAGGGTGCGTAAGGTATTGTCGATACTTCGGCCATATCCCGGAGTCCGGTTTTCGCGGCTAAACATGTAGCGTCCCCACGGATCGATATCGTTGGCCGTTGGTGCCCGCCAAACATTAAATTGCGGTCCGCCTTCCAAATACTCGGTTCCGTTAAATTGCAACGATGCCAGTTCTCCCGTTCTTTTATCCAGCACATATCGGAAGTCAGCTCCGGAAATGATCAGCTGATTTTCATCTCCCGTATAACTTACTTTTTTATCATTTTGGGCATCTTCTACAAAAAATAAATCGGTTGGAACCGTGAATTGCTCCCAGGCAATTTCGTGGCCTTTGGATGCCCAATCTTTATCTTCTTTCAGCATAAAACCAACGGTCATTATCGCCTCCTGACGCGCGTCGATGCGCAAACGGCGGTAATCAATCGCAATTTCAGTAGTGTCTCCGGGTGCCAGATCACATTCAAAAAGGCCATTTTGCGAAGGTTTTCCGTCGACTTCAATTTCCCAAAATCCATCAAGGTCATTCAGGTTTTTAAAGTGGTGGCGATTGATGATTTTGAAACGACCATTTTCAATATCGACAGCTTCGATTTTTACCGGCTGCCCCGATTTTTTTATCTGGTGTATTTCAGGTTGCACGCTTCTATCGGGCCAAACAATTCCGTAGGTGCGGCCACCCAATCCCACTGCGTAAAAGTTGTCGGTTAGTGTATCTTTTTCAAAGTCGAGATCCAACACGGCACCTGTTTTTGCTTCTTCAATGCTGTTAATCGTTACAGCTTTGGGGAAAACTTTTACTTCGTCGATCACCATTTTTGAAAGACGCCCCGAATACTCTCCCTGATCCTGATTTTCGGCTTCGCGGCCTATGCACAACGGGAAAGGTGTTGGGCTGCTATTCCCGTTAAATGAAGTATTCGCAACTCGTTTTTTATCGATATAAAGTTGCAGACTGCTGCCGTTATAAATACCGGCAATGTGGTGCCAGTTGTCGTAAAAATCATCAGTTACTTTAGCTTTTGCTGAAATTCGCTTTTCGCCCTGTACATAAAATTCGAGTGTTTGCGAATCTTCCATTCTGATTCCATATCCATGTTCGCCCTTTGTTATAAAAGTGTTCGCCTGAGGAATCTCGAATGGTTTCACCCAAAACGAAATGGACAGCTGATTCCCTGTGATATCAAGACTCGGATCGCGGTAAAATTCCACCCAGTCGTCGTGACCTGAGAATTCGAGTCCCCAACCGTTTTTGCCTTCCTGAAATACCGGACGTCCCATAATTTGTCCGTCGTTTTTGGCTTCAGAAATATCGTTGACAATCCAACGTGGTGTTTCAATGCCCGGACTGATCCAGTCCCAAATCGCACCGCCGGTCAGCCTCGGATATTTCCATATGTACTCCCAGTATTCATCCATTCCTCCCAAACCGTTGCCGGTGGCTGCCAGGTATTCATCCATAAACGAAGCCCGTTGATCGTTTTCGGGCAAGACCTTTCCTTCTGCCAGATTTTTATAATCAATCGGGCTCCAGTAACGTGGCCCAACTATATCTTCAAAAGGAATATAAAAGCTATTTCCGCCGTACATCCATGCGGGGCGGCTCGGATCGATCGCTTTCCCGGTTTTTATCACCTCGTGAATATTCTGACCGTTGCCCGATTCGTTTCCGGCACTCCATACGATCACCGACGGATGATTGCGGTCGCGATAAACCAGCTTACGCGAACGGTCGCGGTACATTTCAGTCCATGCCGGATCTTCCGAGAGTTGCAGGTTTTTATGCGCCTCATCACCCACTTCGGCAAAGATGTACATTCCCAGTTCATCGGCCATGCTGAGATATTCGGGTGTTGGCGGATAATGACAGGTACGTACGCAATTAATATTGTTTTGCTTCATGAGAATGAGGTCGGTACGTAAAGTTTCCAGCGGCACTGCCTGCCCGTGTTTGGGATCGTGCATGTGACTGTTCACCCCATTCAGCTTTACCGGAACACCGTTCACCGTAAGAATATGGTCCTTGTATTCCACTTCACGAAAACCAATTTTCTGGGTGAAAGCTTCCAGAATATTTCCATTTTCATCTTTCAAAACAAGCAACATCTGAAACAGATTGGGGAATTCAGCCGACCATTTGGGCGGATCGTTAACCAGTGTTGAAAGAATGATCTTTTGACTGGCTGCCGAATCAATCGTCAGTTCCTGTTTTTGAAGTCCTTCCTGCAAAATCGATCTTCCTTCCTCATCAAACACATCCATTTCTACTGTTACATCAACCGGTTCAGCATACGTATTCTTCACGTCAAGCTCTACGTTCAGCGTTGCATCTTTGTATTCATCATCCAAATCGGTGCTTACATAATGATCGTGGATATGAGTTTTGGGCTGAGCATAAAGTTTCACATTGCGAAAAATTCCCGACAGTCGCCACATGTCCTGATTTTCGAGGTAAGAACCATCGCAAAAGCGCAGCACTTCCACCGAAATATCGTTTTCACCCCGATCGAGAAAAGGCGTAATGTTGTATTCAGCAGGCTCGAAACCACCCTGGTTGTAGCCCACACGTTTTCCGTTCACCCAAACATACGATGCTGATTTTATCCCTTCAAACCGCAGCATCACCTGTTTGTCTTCCCACTCGCGTGGCAGTTCAAATTTACGTTTGTAACACCCCACCGGATTGTAATAATCAGGAATATGAGGCGGATCATTCTCAAAAGTGAGGGCAACATTCCGGAACTTTGGATGTCCGTATCCTTCCATCTGCCAGTTCGACGGTACTGTGATTTCGTCCCAGTCTTTTGTTTTGAAATCCGATTCCCAAAAACCTTCCGGAACCTGATCAGGAGTTTCCACCCACAGGAATTTCCATTTTCCGTTTAGTAACTGAAAGTTTTCGCACTTTCGGGGCAAATTCTGAATGGCCTGATCCCGCGAACTATAAGGCATATGAAAAGCATGTGGCGCATTCTGTCCTTTTTCAAAAACGGACGGATTTTGCCAGTCGTCGGGAAGAAATTCAATTTCCTGAGAAGTTGCACTTAAAAACAAACACAGAAGAATGAAAAGAGGAATACGATTCATGTTTTGATTTTTTGTTTATCGCCAGGTCGAACATCCGTAAAAATAAGATTGCTGAGTCGCTTTATCAATCCCCGTTCTTTATAAAATCAGATTGCTTCAACGTTATGCTTATTGTATTCGTGGAAATATGCCGATGGGGTGAAACCGGTCTGTCGTTTAAAGCTTCTGTTGAAGTTGGACAGGTTATTAAAACCACTTTCGAAACATATTTGCGAAATCGACATTTTACCTTCAATAATCAACCGGCAGGCATAGCTAATGCGCAAATCGTTTACGAATTCAGAAAGCGATTTACTCGATTTTTCTTTAAAATACCTGCAGAATGCCGAAGGATGCAAATTTGCGATTCCTGCCACCTCTTTAAGCTCCACTTTTTTCAGGTATGATGAATTTAAATAGTGCAACACCTTTGAAAAGCGGTCATCAATGTATTTGTGCAATTCAAACTGGTAGAGTTCTCCGGCCAGCAAATGGTAATCTTCGGTATTCGATAAAAACTGAAGGAGCTCGAGCGTATGAATGATCCGATCCAGTCCTTTTGAGTTCACAATACTAAAAACGGTAGCTTCTGCCTGTTTCGAAATTTCAGGAGGAAAACACATCCCTCTTGATGAACGCTGCAGCATATCCATTACAAGCTGGAATTCAGGAAATTCAGAAACTGCGTTATCAAAAAAAGTATTCGAAAAATGGATGACAACATACTCAATATTCTTATTGCTTTCAGTTCGATGATAGGACTCATCCGACTTCCAGAAATGTGGCAGATTGCTGCCCAGTAATACTAAATCGCCCGAACTGAACGACTCAATATTATCGCCTACAAAACGACTGCCTGAGCCATCAATCACATACATTATCTCGTATTCTGAATGAAAATGCCAGGGAAAAGTAAAGTGAGGTCTGTTTTTTAGTTTGGCGTTCACGATCGACTGACCGGGAAAGCTAATCTGTTCGTGCATTAGTTTCATAGCAGCATCTCTTCTTAATTCATGAATCTGTAACAAATGTAAAAAAAGTACCATCTCTTGCAATTTTAATACTGTTAGTTTTTTACACAAGTCGATAAATTTGAAGGTTACTAAAACCAATAAAATGACAAATGATCAATGGGATATTCTCCTGCGAACAGTGCATGGAGAAAAGCCACAAAAACCTGTAACCGGATTCATCATCGACAGTCCCTGGATTCCGGGCTGGGCAAATATTTCAACGCTACAATTTTACTCATCGGAACAAATTTGGTTTGAGGCCAACAAAAAAGCCATCGAAACATTTCCGGAGATTCTGTTTCTGCCGGGATTCTGGTCCGAATTTGGAATGTGTACCGAACCATCGGCTTTTGGTGCCAAACTGGTGTGGAACGAATTCAATTTACCGCATGCCGACAAAGTAATATACGATATTTCGGATGCTGCAGGCTTAAAAATCCCCAATCCGAAAACCGACGGCTTGCTGCCATTCATTATCCAGCGGTTGGCGAATTATGAAACTCCGATAAGGCAGATGGGCCACGACATAAAATTTGCCGTTGCACGCGGCCCGCTCAATATCGCCTCGTTTTTAATGGGCACCACCGAATTTATGATGGCGCTGATGATGGATCCTGAAAACGCACACAAGTTGCTGGAAACCATCACCCGATTTTCGATCGACTGGATACAGTACCAAAAAGAAAAGTTTCCCAGCATAGAAGGGATCCTGCTTTTGGATGATATTGTTGGTTTTATTGGCGACGACGAATGCAAAGAATTTGCAGTGCCCTACATTCAGCGGATTTTCTCTGCTATCGATTCAAAACTGAACTTCTTCCATAATGATGCTCAGGGTTTGATTTCAACTCCTTATTTAAAAGAAATGGGAGTCAGCCTTTTCAATTTTAGTTTCGAGCACAGCATGAAAGAGATCCGCGAACTCGCCGGCCCCGAAGTTGCGTTAATCGGCAACCTTCCGCCACGCGATGTGCTGATGGCCAAAACTCCGGAACAGGTTCGCGAGGAAACCCGGAAAATGGTACTCGAATTTGGCGATCCCAATCGCGTGATCTGGTCGTGCGGAGGCGGAATGCCACAAAATGTAAGTACGGAAAACATTCAGGCTTTTAAAGAAACCATTGATGAAGTAGTGCCACAACTGGGCTAAAGAATAATATTCCGAACTAAACCTAAATAAAATGAAAACCTTGCTTCTTTTCGGCTTAATCATTGTCGCAAATTCGTTGTTTGCGCAGGATCTGGCAAAATTTGTGGTTACATCAAAAACCGACCGTGTTGATGCACCGGTTTCTGTTCCGCTCGATGCAATAAATTACAACAGCGACATGGGAGCACTCGTGCTTTACGAGTTGAGCGAAACCGGAGAGGAAGCCGTTCCATCTCAGGTTGAATACGGGCATACAGCTCGTTTGTGGTTTGTTTTGGAAGGACCGACGACAGCGGGCAGTGAACGCCGGTTCGTCATTCGTCAGGAAGATAATCCCGGAACAATACAGCCGGCAATCCAGTTGCAATTGGACAGCGAAGATCTCATCTTGCAAAAGAACGACCAACCGATATTAAAATACCGGTATGCCACCACACTGCCTCCAAAAGAAGCCAATCCGCTTTTTAAACGGTCAGGCTATATTCATCCGCTGTGGTCGCCGGGAGGAAAAGTTCTGACCCGCATACAGCCCGCTGATCATTACCATCATTACGGTATTTGGGGCCCCTGGACAAAAACCCATATTGACGGACGAGAGGTTGATTTCTGGAACCTGATAAAAGGTGAGGGAACGGTGAAATTCGCCAGTTTTCTGACTGAAACGGAAGGTGCATTATTCAGCGGTTTTGAAGCCTTACAACAACACATCGATTTTGGAGCAAAAGGCGAAGACCAGGTTGCGATGAATGAAGTTCTGGATGTGCGTGTATGGAACCTGCTTAAAGGTGTATGGATGATTGACTACACGGTTTCCTTAAATTGCCCCCTAAAGGATGGGATCATGCTCGATGCCTACAGGTACGGAGGTGGAATTGGCTGGCGTGCTACAGAAACCTGGGACAAAGACAACTGTACGGTGCGTACTTCTGAAGGGAAAACCCGTGCAGATGCCGATGGTTCAAATGCGCGTTGGTGTATTGTGGAAGGTGAATCGGAAACTGAACAGGGACGTTCAGGCATACTTTTTTTGAGTCACCCATCGAACCGGATGCATCCGGAACCAATGCGGGTTTGGCCGCTTGATGCCAACGGCGGAAGAGGCGATATGTATTTCGAATTTGTTCCGATCCGACACAACGACTGGAAACTTGATTCGAAAACAAATTATACCTTAAAATACAGGATGATTGTTTTTGATGGTAAACTGGATGCAGAAACGGCGGAGAAATACTGGAACAGTTTTGCCTCCATGCCCGAAGTCGAATTTATTGATTAAATTTAAAAACTAACGAACTAATAGAACATACTTAAATCACTAAAACAACATGAGACGAAGAAACTTTCTAAAAAATGCAGCAGCCACTACTGCCGGCACGCTGATTATCCCAACCATTGTTCCCTCCTCGGTATTCGGAGCGAATGCACCGAGTAACAAAATCAATATTGGCCAAATCGGCTGCGGACGTATTGCCATTACGCATGACATGCCGGGCACCCTGCAACACGATGCAGCCAGGTTGATAGCTGTATGCGATGTTGACAGTATCAGAACCGAAAAGGCGAAAAAATATACTGAAGATTTTTACAAGAAGAAAACAGGTAGTTCAAATCCTGTTGATGTAAAGATGTATGACGATTATAAAAATTTGCTGGCCAACAAAGAGATTGATGCAGTTATTATAAGTACTCCCGACCACTGGCACTCGCAACCGGCCATTGAAGCTGCGCTAGCCGGTAAAGATATTTACCTGCAAAAACCAACTTCGCTTACTATTACTGAAGGCCGGCAATTGAGTGATATTGTAAACCGCCAGGGAACCATCCTTCAAATGGGAACACAGCAGCGTTCGTCGTCTCAGTTCCGGAGAGCAGCCGAACTGGTTCGCAACGGCAGAATCGGGAAAGTTCATACCGTAAAAATCGGATTGCCCGGCGATCCGTCAGGCCCTGTATTTGAAACCGGACCGGTGCCATCGAACCTAAATTTTGATATGTGGCTGGGTTCAACCCCGGAAGTTGAATACAAAGAAAAACTGGTACATCCGCAAAACGATTACAGCCGGCCGGGATGGTTACGCCACGAGAATTATGGTGCAGGCATGATTACGGGATGGGGACAGCACCATTACGACTCTGCAGCATGGGGAATGGATACCGAATTTACAGGACCAATATCAGTTGAAGCCGTAGCACAGTTTCCAAAATCAGGCGACTGGAATGTACATGGCGACTTTATGGTAAAACACGAATATGCCAACGGAATTACCGTTTATACAAGTGGTGGATTTCCAAACGGAATTCGTTACGAAGGCGAAGACGGTTGGATTTTTGTTACACGCGGTGCATATCGCGCAACTCCAACTGATCCTATTCCTGAAGGATCGACAAAAGCCCTGGATGCCAGTAGCGAGGACATTTTGAAGTCGGTTATTGGCGACGATGAAATAAAACTATATGTAAGTGAGGAACAACATGGCAACTGGCTGGATTGCATAAAATCGCGCAAACAACCAATCTCTCCGGCTGAAATAGGACACCGCGCCTGCTCTGTTTGTTTGGTCAGTCACATTGCAATGAAAATACCCGGAATTTTGGAATGGGATCCGACTGCCGAAAGATTTAAAAATAACGATCTGGCCAATTCAATGCTTAGCCGTCCACAGCGCTATCCATACGGAACGAACTACGTAAAAATGTAGGTCACCATAACCAGGACGACTAAATTGTAATTCAAACTTAAATACGATGAAGAAAAGAATATTGTTATTGATATTCGTTGCAATAAACTTTATTGCCAACGCACAACTAAAAGAATTTGAGTGTAATGATTCCTGGATCCAGAAAATAAAAGGTCTGGCACCGGAACAACCTGAGGTGAAACCACAAAAAACCAGAAAAATACTTGTATTCGACCGGTTTACGGGATTCAATCACTGGGTAACGCCTCACACCAGCCAGGTAATTAAGGCACTCGGAGATAAAAGCGGAGCTTATCAAACTGAAACAACCAAGGACATCTTCTGTTTCGAAACAAAAAACCTGAAAAAATACGATGTGGTTGTTCTTAACAATGCCTGTTCAGTTGGTCCCCGGCGCGACCTTATCCTCGATGCTTTGGAAAAGGATACCAAGCTGAGCGAAGAAGAATGCAAGAAAAAAGCCGCTGAACTGGAAGAAAACCTAATCGACTATGTAAAAAAAGGCGGTGGTTTGGTGGTTGTACACGGAGCAATCGTAATGCAAAACAATTCGATGCCGTTTAGCGAAATGGTTGGAGGAAGTTTCGACTACCACCCTCCGCAACAAACAGTAAGGCTTGAACTGGCAGAACCTGAACATCCCTTGTTAAAAGCTTTTGAAGGAGAGGCATTTGTCCACGTTGACGAACCTTATCTTTTTAATAAGGCATATGAGAAAAAGAATTTCAGGCCACTGTTATACATGGATACCGATAAGCTGGAAAAGAAACCAAAGCCAATTGAGGAAAACATCAGATATGTTGCCTGGATAAAACCTTTTGGCAAAGGTCGGGTGTTTTACACATCGCCTTCACACAACGCTCAAAGTTTTGAGAATCCGCGTTTGTTGAAATTTGTCCTCGATGGAATTCAATATGCTACAGGCGATTATAAAGTTGACGACAAACCTGTTTCACGGCAATAATACACACAAAAAAAATAGCAGGGTTCTGATCCGGGCAGGCGGGGTATTCTCAATAATAATATGCTTAAAAACATGAAGGCTTGCTAAAAAAATATCAAATTCTGCAAAAACAATACAAGTGTTGAATTAGCTGCCAGCATAAATTTGGAAGAAATGGAAAGAGGATGAAATAAGTATAAAAAAGAAGGAGAAATGCTGCAACACTTCTCCCGATTATAGCTTAATCTAAAAGGACTTAAACTAAACTATTCAAAACTATGAAACTTCAGAGTTTTTACGCAAAAATTGCCCCCATTTGATATTTGTATTTACAAATTATTAATACGCAATTTTATTTCTAACTATTCATACAACTAACAAAATTGAATGACAAATTCAATTAACTAAATCATGAGCTTATGCAAAAATTATTGATGATTCTTATTGTGCTTTGTAGTACTATAGGTACTGCTATGGCGCAAAAGACTGTGACAGGAACTGTTACAGGAACCGATGGTATTCCTTTACCGGGAGTTACCGTGGTAGTGAAAGAAACTGTTACCGGTACCATAACCGACATAGACGGCAAGTATACCTTGCAGGTACCCGAGCAGGCTGTTCTTTTGTTCTCGTTTGTGGGAATGAAGAGTACAGAGGTAGAAGTTGGTAACCAAACAGTGGTTAACGTAACTATGGAACCTGATGTAATTGGCTTGGAAGAAGTAGTAGCTATTGGTTACGGTACGGTTAAGAAGAAAGACCTTACCGGTGCTGTTACCCAGGTAAATGCCGAAAAACTTGAAAAAGAGGCAACTGCTAACATTACCGATGTGTTACGTGGTGCAGTTCCGGGATTGAATGTAAACTTTAGCCACACAGCTAAAGGATTAAGCAGTGCCAGTGATATGTTGATACGTGGAGAAACTTCCGTTAGATCTGACGCAAACGATCAAAAGGCCGCAAACGCTCCACTCGTTGTGGTTGACGGAATGATTTACAACGGCGACCTTGCGGACATTAATCCCAACGACATTCAGACTTTCGATATTTTGAAGGATGCGTCATCTGCAGCCATTTATGGTTCGCGGGCATCGAACGGGGTTATACTCATAACTACCAAAAGAGGTAGAAAAGGTAAACCAACCATTAATGCCAGTGCAAGTGTTGGCGTTGCAGTAATTGCGCATACCGCATTAGACTGGATGGATGGCGAAGAATTTATTGACTGGCGTATCGCAGGATTTGAAAATAAAGAGAGACACCAAATTGAAAAGCCAGGCTACTACAGACATCCTGACGATGCAGGGGTTGATTTACAAACCTGGAAAGAATATGATGGCTCGGGCGCTGTAAATGATATTGATCAGATTTGGCTAAACCGCTTAGGCTTTTATCCGTTGGAAATTGCCAATTACAAAAGTGGTTATAAGGAAAACTGGAAAGATATATTGTATCAAACCGGATTACATCAGGACTATAGTCTAAGTTTAAGTGGTGCTAGCGAAAATTTCAACTACTATTGGTCGGTTGGTTATACCAACAATGAAGGTATCCGATATAACGAGCAATTTGAATCATATCGTTCGCGCATTAACCTCGAGGCAAATGTAACCGATTGGTTAAAAGTGGGGACCAATACCCAATTCTCTATTCGGGACGAAAGTAATGTGGTTGCCAGCGATAACTGGGGACAATTTACTCCTTACTCTCAATTGTATGAAAGAGACGCCGACGGCAATTTCACTGACGTATTGGAATACGCTCCAACCGGTAACATTTCGGCATCGCGTAACCCATGGCTCGACCTGGGCTACCGCGATCGCTTACAAACATACACCAACCTTTACAGTAAATTATTTGCAACCCTTACTTTACCCTATGGTATTAGTTTCACCTCAGAATACATCCCTCGTTTTTCATGGGAAGAATATTATGATGCGCAATCATCTGAACATCCTGATTGGGGAAAACAAGGAGGTATAGCTACACGCAGGCACCGTAAACGCCTTGAATGGCAATTGAACAATATTTTGAAATGGAATAAAAGTTATGGCGAACACGATTTCGACTTTACTTTCCTTCAGAATGCTGAGAAAAACCAGTATTGGCAAAGTTACATGCAACGCCGCCAGTTCCAGCCCAGCGACATCTTAGGCTACCACCGTATGCAGGCTGCTACCGAGGATATTGAAATATCGAGTAACGATACTTACAGCACTGCCGACGCACTTATGGCTCGCCTAAACTATATATACAAAGGAAAATATCACTTAACCGGTTCATGGCGCCGCGACGGATACTCGGCATTTGGTCAGGCAAATCCACGCGCTAATTTCGGTTCGGCAGCTGCTGCCTGGACAATAAGTGAAGAGGATTTCTTTAGTGTGGAGTGGATGGACATGTTGAAGGTTCGTTTATCTTACGGATCGAATGGTAACCGTGGTGTTGGCACCTACGATGCCATGTCGCAACTGGCAACAGGTAAATACGTTTTACAAACCAATGGTACAGCAGGATATGTTTCGCAGTTGTACTCAAGTCGTATGGAGAACAAAGAGTTGAAATGGGAAAGAACTACAGCTTACAACCTCGGACTCGATTTCTCTACCTTTAATGGCCGACTTCGCGGAAACGTGGAAGGTTATTTAATGGAGACTACCGACCTGCTTATTCCTCGTAAATTGCCCACAATTACAGGTTACAGCAGTGTATTCTCTAACTTAGGTCAGGTTGACAACCGTGGTTTCGAGCTCTCGTTAACTTCAATCAATATACAGAAAAACGATTTCGAATGGACAACCAATTTTGCAGTAGCTTTTAACCGAAACGAAATCGTTCACCTTTATGGTGATTTCGATGAAGAAGGCAATGAACTGGATGATCCAACAAACAGGTGGTTTATTGGTCATTCACTGGATGAAATATGGGATTATCAAACCGATGGCATCTGGCAACTAGAAGAAGCTGAAGAAGCTGCTAAATATTCACGTAAACCAGGTGATTATAAACTTGTTGACCAGCTAACAGAAGATACAGACGGGGATGGCATTCCGGATGCAGGAGATGGCTATTATACCAACGATGACAAAGTATTCCAGGGGTACTCTAGACCACCATGGCGCTGGAACATAAGAAATGACTTCAGTTGGAGAAACTGGGAGGCTTCAATAAAGATGTATGCATATACAGGATTTAAAACAGCCAATAACCATTTACGTAACAATGACGTATTTTACGACAGGGGTTCTTCTTTTGATGTACCATACTGGACACCGGAAAAACCAAATAACAAATGGGCGAGTGTAGAAAGCTATGAATCGGGCTTCAATGTTTATGAAAACAACTCGTTCTTGCGTATCGACAATATTTCAGTAAGCTATAATGTTCCTGAAGTGCTGTTGAAAAAAATTCAGGTAGAACGTTGCAAACTTTCATTCGTGGCATCCAATCCTTATGTATTTACAACCTGGTCGTGGATGGATCCTGAAAGAAACTCTACATGGGGCTATACTCCATCAACTTATTCACTGAAACTGAACCTTACACTTTAAAAGATGAAGATTATGAAAAAGTTTAATATAATTTCAATTGTAACTTTGGTAATGGTTTTAATGTGGACCAGTTGTTCGGAAGATTTCCTGGAACCTAAACCATTATCGTTTTACGAACCAAGTACTACCTTTGTTAACGAAGAGGGCCTAGATGCTGCATTGGTTGCTTGCTTAAGGAATGCCCGCCATGAGTTTTACGGCGATGGTAGTCCAATAATTACTGAAAATGTTTTCTCGGATGTTGCTGTAGAAGGTACTACCGACAAATCGGGCCCTGCCCAGGATTTACCGGCACAAATTTTACCCGATGCTAATCTCAATAGCACCAATTACAATCGCATTGGCTGGTACTGGCAGGAAGGTTACTACCGGATTAAATATGCCAACACGGTTATTTCACGCATTGACGTAGCTGATTGGAATAGTGAGGCCGATCGTAACAATATTTTGGGTAAGGCATATTTTCACCGTGCAAGAGTTTACTATCGCCTAACCCAACAGTTTGGCGATGTCCCTTTGCTTTTGGAAGAAATTACTTCACCGAAACTGGATTTTTATTCTTGTACGCGCGAAAGTATTTTGCGCAAGATGAAAAAGGACATGGAATTTGCAGCCCAATGGGTAAAAACTGAAGCGGAAGGTGTTCCTGTTGGCGACATCAACAAAGCAGCCTGTAATCACCTGCTTACAAAAATTAATTTGGCTCTGCATGAGTACGATGATGCCATAGCTTCTGCAAGTGCAGTTATTGACGATGGTTACCACCATCTGATGACGGAGCGTTTTGGTATCGATAAAGATGATCCAACTAAAAACGTAACCTGGGATTTGCACCAGGTACCAAATAAATCGATAGCTGAAAACCGCGAAAGAATTTATTTATTCACCTCACGTGAGGAGTTGACTGAAGATAATGCAAGTGAACGGATTTCAACGATGCGTCAGTGTGTACCATTCTGGCCTAAAAACATTAAAACACCGAATGGGAACAATGGCATGTCTGACAAACCTCTTGGGAGTAAAGTTAGTGGCAAGGCGGTAGAAATCGATATGGTAACAACATATGGTCGTGGAATTGGCCGTTGTCGACAAACACCTTATAGCCATACACAAAACTGGGACGATCCAAATGATTATCGCCATGCTCCGGGGAACTGGATGAATATGGAAGACATGCTGTATAACAATCCGGATCTGCTAAATAAGAACGATGACTACTATGGTAAAAATCTGCAATTATACACCAGCTCAGGAGGTATTTTATGTACCGATACCATTCGTTCATGGTTTGGATGGCCGCATTACAAATTGTATGTAGCCGACCCGACCGATAATACGCCGGACGGAGGAAACGGAGACTGGTATTGTTACCGTTTGGCCGAAACCTATTTGCTACGTGCCGAAGCCTATTTCTGGAAAGGCCAACTCCAAAAGGCTGCTGACGATTTAAATGCAGTTCGTGTTCGTGCCAATGCAGCACCCTATTCTGCCGGACAAATCAACCTGGGCACCATTCTTGACGAACGGGCTCGCGAATTGTTCTTTGAAGAACCGCGCAAAACAGAAATTACACGTATGGCCTTTATGCTCGCAGAAAGTGGTAAACCATGTTACAACGGAAAAACTTATAGCATGAGCAATTTCACTGAAAATAACTTCTGGTACGATCGTGTAATGGAGAAAAATTCATTTTACCGTAACAATGTAGTGGCTCCTCATTACACCTACCGTGCTGCTCCGTGGATTGCCCTATGGCCAATTCCAGCAGAAGCAATTAACTCGAATACCAAGGGAGTAATTAACCAAAACAAAGGTTACCCAGGCGAAGAAGTTTACCGCGAACCGGTTTACTGGCAGGACGGTGAAGGTGAAGGAATCATCGTTGATCCAAACGAATAAACGGAAATTATTTATTATCGATCAATCCGTATTATTCTGAATATAGAAGTTTAGTTAGAGTTTACCAAAAGCGCTGCTTGTCGAATGACAAGCAGCGCTTACTCTTTAGTGCTGCCTTACTTTCATTCGATTTTTGATATCTTCGTGAGGCAAAATCAGAAGAATCATGAGACGCATATTAATGCCTGTATTACTAATCACAATCTTATTCGTGGCTTGCACTTCTTCGAATCAGAAAAAGGCGACCCAAAAAGAAGTAAGCGCAGAAACATTTACCAATGATGGCACATGGTGCTGGTTCTCGAATCCGAGAGCTGTGTATTACAATAATGACAAACTGATAACGGGTTGGGTAAAAAAAGACGGTTCGGTAGAAGCTGCTTCACTGGATTTAACAAGCGGCGAAAAACAATTCAAGATACTCTTTCCTCAACTCGAAATCGACGATCACGATAACCCGGCATTTACCATCCTGCCCAACGGGAATGTATTGGCCATGTATACCTGGCATTCCACAAAAAAAGGAGTGCTTATGAACACCACTACAAACGGCGGCGATATCAGTTCGTTTGGCGAAAGCATAACATTTAAGCCTACCAGTGAGGCATTGCTTGAACGTTTCCCGCGCGAGACATATACCTATGCCAACCCTTTTGTGCTATCGGAAGAAAACAACAAATTGTTTGTATTTGGCCGCTGGACCGGCTTTAAACCGAATCTTATTGTTTCTGACGACAATGGTCAAAGCTGGAGCGAAAAATATGTGATTGTTAGCGATAATCCGTTTACACCCGATAACCGTCCTTACGTGAATTATTATTCCGATGGCAAATCGAAAATTCACATGATTTTTACCGACGGACACCCGCGTAACGAACCACTTAATTCGGTTTATTATTGCTACTACGAAAACGGAGCGTTTTGGAAAGTGGACGGCAGCAAGATCTGCAAGCTCGACGAATTGCCGTTTGAGCCAAAAGATGCCTCGGTAGTTTACAAAGCCACCGAAGAAACCGGCAGATCGTGGATCGCCGATATCGTGGTGAAAGACGGACAGCCGGTAATCCTGTACTCGCGTCATCCCGAAGAGACCGACCACCGCTACCGCTACGCCTGGTATAACGCAGAAGAGGGAAACTGGATTGATCATGAAATATGCAAAGCAGGCCGCTGGTTTCCGCAAACACCCGAAGGTGAAGTTGAACGTGAACCCCACTACATGGGCAACCTCACATTCGATCCGGCCAACCCGGAAACCGTTTACCTTTCGCGCCAGATCAACGGACGTTTTGAGATTGAAAAACACGTGACTTCCGATGGAGGTGAAAACTGGAAAATCACCCCGATTACAAGTAACTCAACCTACGACCAGGTAAGGCCCTATGTGCCACGAAATAAATCAGCTGATGCAAAAACCGTGGTGATGTGGATGGAGAACAAAAAATACATTCATTACACCGATTACGATACCAGTATCAAATATTTTATCGACGAATAAACAGCTACCAAAATGAGACGAAATCTGATCATCCTTTTTGTTTTCATACTTTTTTCAGCCTGCGTTCAGCAGAAAGAACAAAAGCCTGAGCATCCGAATGTACTGTTTATTGCTGTTGATGATTTGCGCCCCGATCTGGGTTGTTACGGGAATCCGGTGGTTCATTCGCCTAACATCGACAAACTGGCGCAAACCGGTGCGGTATTTATTCACCAGTATGCACAAATTCCCACGTGTGGCGCCTCGCGCTACAGCATGCTAACCGGGATGTTGCCAAAAACAAAAGGCCATCTGGGAAATGAGGCTTGCCGAAAATTTATTGCTGAAAAATCCTCCGGTGACGAACCCGAGACTTTTATTCATCAGTTAAAAAATAACGGCTATTACACCGTCGGAATTGGAAAGATCAGCCATTATGCCGATGGATTGTTATACGGCTACACCGATTCCGTAGGTACCGAACGCGAATTGCCTAACAGCTGGAACGAATTGCTGTTTAATCCGGCCAAATGGAAAACCGGGTGGAACGCCTTCTTTGGTTATGCCGACGGCGAAAACCGCCAAAGTATGAACAGGCAGGTAAAACCTTACGAAAGTGCCGATACCGATGATTATGGTTATGTGGATGGCTACACAGCCGAACTGGCAGTGAACAAATTGAAAGAACTTGCTAAAAAGGATGAACCATTCTTTTTGGGGGTCGGATTTTTTAAACCTCATTTGCCCTTTACTGCGCCTAAAAAATACTGGGATCTGTATGCGGAAGAAGATCTTGCAACCGCTCCTTTCGATTCAATTCCAAAGAACGTGAATCCGGCCAGTTTGCAAAACAGCGGCGAATTGAATGGCTATCAACTTACCGATGAAAAAGCCTCACTTGATCATCCGGTTTCGGATGCGTATGCCAAAAAATTACGCCATGCCTACTATGCCTGTATCTCGTATACCGATGCACAAATTGGCAAATTGCTCGATGAACTGGACCAACAAGGTCTGGGGGAAAATACCATTGTGGTAATTTGGGGCGACCATGGCTGGCACCTTGGCGACCAGCGCGTGTGGGGAAAACACACCCTGTTTGAACGCGCCCTCAGTAGCACTTTTATTGTCCGGGCTCCCGGAAAAACAAAGGGTGAAAGCATTCAACAAGTAGTAAGTTCAATCGACATTTATCCTACAATACTCGACCTTTGCGGTGTTGACATGCCGCATCAAACCGATGGGGAAAGCCTTGTTCCACTCCTTCAAAATCCGGATAAAGAGTGGCAGGAAGCAGCTTACGGGTATTTTAACAATGGCATTTCTGTTCGCACAAAAGATTATCGTTTAACGCAATATTTCCGCAAACAGGAACCGGTGATCGAGTTATACGACCATAAAAGTGATCCGAACGAAAGCAAGAACATTGCAGCCCAACATCCCGGGATAGTTGAACAGCTGATGCCCCTTTTAAAAGAAGGTGACACCGGCTTATACCATTAATACTTTTCTGTGTTTTAAAGACTAAAATGAAATGTTTCGCCGGCTTTTAAATCCTTTTCCGAAACAACATCATTGTACTTCAACTTCAGAGTGCCGTCTTTATCTGCGTTAATTTTTGCTGACGTGAGTTTTCCTTCTGCCCAAACAATATCAACTGTATAACCACCTCTGGCTCTCAGACCGCTAACTTTACCGGCAGGCCAGTCGGCAGGAAGTGCAGGCAATAACTCAACCACACCAGCATGACTTTGAATTAGCATCTCAGCAATTCCGGCGGTAGTTCCAAAATTGGCATCCATTTGGAAAGGAGGATGTTGCCCAAATAAATTTTTAGAAGTGCTTTTTGCTAATACCGTATTCAGGCTGTGTTCCGCCTTTTCGGCCTCGCCCAGGCGCGCATACTGACTGATCAGCCAGGCGGCACTCCAACCGGTGTGTCCCCCACCGTTTTCGATGCGGTAATCCAGCGATTTTTTAGCTGCTGCCGCCAAATCGGGTGTTTCCTGCAAGTTGATCTGCTCACCAGGATGTACAGCAAACAAATGCGAAATATGACGATGGCCAGGTTCTACTTCAGGAAATTCGTGGGCCCATTCCATCAATCGGCCATCAGAACCAATCTTTGGCCCGGCCAAATTCGCTCTGGCTTCTGTCGTTTGTTTTACGAAATCATCCGAAATACCCAGTTCATCCGATGCCAGCATAAAATCGGTAAACAATTGCCAGATCACCTCCTGATCATGCGCCGGCCCCATACTGATCTGGCAACGGCTTCCGTCAGGTGCCAGAAAAGTATTTTCGGGAGAAACCGCCGGCCCCGAAACCAGTTTTCCAGTTTCCGGATCTTCTACCAGCCAGTCGAGGTAAAACGCAATCGCGCCTTTTAAAACCGGGTACATTCTTTCCAAAAATTCTTTGTCGCCGGTAAAGCGATAATGTTCGGCAATGTGCGTCGCTATCCAGGCACTGGCTCCCGTGTGCATGCCCCAGCTTGCTGCTTCACCGGGTGAGGTATATCCCCAGATATTTGTAATGGGGTGTACCACCCAACCACGGTTACCATATTGCACCTGCGCCGTTTTGGTGCCGGGTTCAACCAGCGATGCAACCAGATCGAACAAAGGCTCATGCATTTCTGAAAGGTTGCATACCTCGGCCGGCCAGTAGTTCATCTGAACGTTGACATCGGTGTGGTAATCGGCATTCCAAGGCGTTTGAATTTTATTGGCCCAAACGCCCTGTAAATTAGCCGGTAAACATCCCGGCCTCGACGATGAGATCAGCAAATAACGGCCATACTGAAACATCAGTTCCACCAGGTGATTATCGTGCTGGCTTTCTTTGAATTGTGCAATTCGTTTATCGGTGGGAACCGGATTGATTTCCTCCGGGGTTAAATCAAGTTCAACCCGACTAAAATAAGCCTGGTATTCAGCAAGGTGATCGGCCAAAAGCTGCTTGTAACTTTTTGCAGCTGCCTTCTCAATATTTTTTGCGGTTATCGATTTGTAGTCGCGCTCTTTGTATTCAGGATATTTGAGCACATAATCAGTTGATGCCGACAGCAACAGAATAACTTCATCAGCATTGCGAACAATCAGCTCTGAGTTATTAAAAGCAAGCTCTCCCCCCCTGTTCACAGCCTTTAAACGTGCCATGTATTCGAGGTTTTTCCCGCCTTTTCCATCAACAAGTGCTCCCGACATGATCAATTGATCGTCTTCCGTAGTGGTTGAAAAATATTCCGGACGGTCGAGCGAACAGCTAAACGATAGCTGCCCGGGTTTATCGGCAGTAAATCGCGCAACAAGCACCTGATCAGGATAACTGGTAAAAATTTCGCGTTTAAAATGAACGTCGTTTTGAGTGTAACTTACACTGGCCACTGCTGTGTTCAAATCCAGGTCGCGGTAGTAATTTTGATATTCTGCCTCGTTTTGAAAATCTATCCGAAGATCGCCAAGCGTCTGAAAACAGCCAAAAGGCACTGTGGAACCGTTCCCGTGACCACTTCCGGCACCCTTACAAACCTGCGTTTTATTGGTCAGCTGAGTTGCTTCCTTATATTTTCCTTCGAACAACAGGCGGCGAATTTCTACCTGAGCTTCCCGGGCATCCGGATTATCATTATCATCAACACTTCCCGACCACATACTTTCTTCATTTAGTTGAATGCGTTCGGTGTTCACATCGCCAAAAACCATGGCACCAAGCGAACCATTTCCCAAAGGCAAAGCTTTCAGCCATTCCGGATCGTCTTTCCAACCGTTTTTATCATCTTCGGCTGAAGCATTGGCAGGTTTATCGTACCAAAGTTTTAAATCTGATTTTGGTTGATCGGCATTTTGACATCCGAGAACTAAGAATAGAAATGCCGCGAATAGGTAGAGTTGATTGAATTTCATACTAATAAGTTTAATTGAGTGCTGAACGAACCATAATTTCCCGGACCGGCCTTAGCACTATCTGAACAAAAATAAACATTCCGTTTAAACCACAACCTGAAATTTGTTTCCTGAACTAAAGAAGTTGTATAGTCAGCTTTTGCCGGAATTCAGCGACGAGTCTTGAAATAAATTTTAAATTTGTTACCACAATAAACCAACAAAGAAACATTTTATGAGACAGCTTCTATTGGCTTCGATCGGACTGGCACTTTTTATGACGGCCTGTTCGGGAGGATCAACAAAATCATCAAGCGAAACTTCACAAAAAAAAGAAAATATGTTTACAGGCGCTAAGGGCGAAGTAAAGATCATGTCGCTCGACCCGGGGCATTTTCATGCAGCCCTCGTACTGAAAACGATGTACGACCAGGTAAATCCGGTGGTTCATGTTTATGCCCCCGACGGACCGGACGTAGAGGACCAGCTGGCCCGCATAGAATCGTATAACACCCGTGCTGAAGATCCAACTTCGTGGGACCTGAAGGTTTACAAAGGAGCTGATTATTTGGAGAAAATGCTGAGCGAAAAACCGGGCAATGTGATGAATACTGCCGGAAACAACGCAAAAAAAACGGAATATATCCTGAAGACTGTTGAAGCGGGAATTAATGTTCTGGCTGATAAACCGATGGTTATCAAACCTGAAGATTTTCCGAAACTGGAAAAAGCATTTCAGGTAGCCGACGAAAAAGGACTTTTATTGTACGATATTATGACCGAGCGCCACGAGATCACCACGATGCTCCAGCGCGAACTTTCGCAGTTACCCGAAGTTTTTGGGAAATTGCAAACCGGTACCGAAGAAGAACCGGCCATTACGAAAGAAAGTGTCCATCATTTTTTCAAATATGTATCGGGGAAACCACTCACCCGCCCGGCATGGTTTTTCGACACCGAGCAGCAGGGAGAAGGCATTGTTGATGTAAATACGCACCTGGTCGACCTGATCCAATGGGAAGCATTTCCTGAAGTTATCCTGTCGAAAGATGATGTGGAAATTATGTCGGCCAAACGATGGACCACGGATCTTACACCTGAAATGTTTACAAAGGTGACCCACCTTGAAAGCTATCCTGATTTCCTTCAGAAAGATATTGAAAACAATGTTTTGAAGGTATACAGCAACGGCGAGATCAATTACACCTTAAAAGGTATTCATGCCAAAGCTTCGGTGATCTGGAATTTTGAAGCTCCCGAAGGAGCCGGCGACACCCATTACTCGATCATGCGCGGAACCCTGTGTAACCTGATTATTCAACAGGGAGAAGCAGAAGGTTACAAACCTCGTTTGTACATCGAATTTACGGGTGATGATCTGAAAGCTTTTGCCGGTAATCTGAACAACGGTGTTCAGGGGCTGGCTGAAAAATACCCGGGAATTGAACTGGAAAAACTCGGCGACACCAAATGGGCACTGAATATTCCCGACAAATACAAAGTTGGACACGAAGCTCATTTTGGCCAGGTTACCGAAAAATACCTGCAATACTTGGTTGACGGCAAACTCCCTGAATGGGAAGTGCCAAATATGATCGTAAAATACTACACTACTACCGAAGGCTTGAAAAAAGCACTGGAAGAATAGATTTTAGATTGATAATTAACGATTGAAGATTTACGAAGGAAAGAGAAGTTCTGTTAGTAAATCCGAAATTGATATTCATAATTCTATAAAGCAATTCAGCGGGTGACTTTGATAAAAATCAAATAGTCACCCGCTGAATTATTTTACGAAGAATTGTAGTTCTACTCCATCGCCGGATTATCCACCACGATACGCTGTTTTTGGTTGGCTACTTTTTCGCCCACTAAAAAGCTGTATTGAGCAACGCGCTTCATTTTGTGGTAATCGATTTTAGCCAATTCATCGTTTACGGTGTGGTAATCGTCATGTAAACCGGTGCTTAATCCCAAAACGGGTACTCCATTTTTGTAGAAGTGGTAATAATCGCTTCGGGTTAAAAATGCCTGCGACAGTTTATCGCTTGGAATCAATCCGAGTTCCTTGCAGATATCGTTGCTGATGCCCATCAGTTCCGAACTTTGTTTCCCTGAGACAATGTACAAACCATTGGGGCCGGCCAGACTTTTTTCCACTTCAGCATCAGGGTCCGGTTCTTGTTCTGCCGAACGGCCAATCATATCAAGATTGATATCGGCCAGTGTTTTTTCCATTGCAAAAACCGGATTCCGGGAATAATAATCCGAACCTATCAAACCTTTTTCTTCGGCAGTAACCCAGGCGAATACGATGCTTCGTTTTGGTTTCTTTTTCATGCTTTGAAAAGCCTCTGCAATTTCAAGCAAGGCCACGGTTCCAGTTCCGTTATCGTCGGCCCCGTTGTAAATTTCGCCTTCGCCATCCACACCCATATGATCGTAATGCGCCGTGTAAACCACACATTCATTCTTTAAAACAGGATCGCTGCCTTCTATCATGGCCACAATATTTTTTCCTTCGATTATTGAAACGGCTTTACCCAACAAAACGTTGGCAGAAAGTTCTTTTATATCGAACGATTTGGGACTTCCACTTTCGTTCATTTCATTCTGAATCTGAGCCAGCGTTTTACCCGATTCCTTAACGATCTGGTCGGCAAGCTCCTCTGTTCCAAACAGTAACTTTATTGGCATTCTCTGACTCGCCTGACCACCTTTCAGTTGCATCATACCGCCGGTAGCGTATTTTTTTATGCTGTTGATGTATTCCTTATCGGGATTTTGAGGATCGGAAATAAAAAGTACGGCCTGAGCTCCACCCATCACGGCTTTTTGCATTTTTTGCATTTCGATCTGCATATTATTTTTCTCGTCTGCTTTAACCATTTCCGGATTCCGGGTCATCACAACCACAACTTTCCCTTTCAGATCGAGGCCTTCGGTATCGTTGTACTTGGTTTCGTTGTTGTACCAGCCGTAACCCGTAAAAACGATATTTCCTTTTACGGTATCATTTTCACTTGCACCTCCCAACGAAAAGAAATCCTTGCCTTCGAACGCTACTTCACCGTTTTCTCCAATTAGCTGAAAGTAGGTATTTTCAGGATCGGGTTTCGAAGAAACCATCTCAACAGTTTGAAAATAATCGTCGAATCCGGGCTTGAGTCCCAGTTTTTTACACTGTGTTTTAATGTAATTCGCGGTGAGTTCGAGTCCCGGAACAATGGTATTAAAATCACGGCCCTGCATCAGGTCGCTGGCAACATATTCAAGATGTGCCTGCAAGTCGTTTTCGGTAATTGTTTCAACCGGTTTGTTTTGAGCAAAAACAATGCTGCCGGCTAACAGCAACATCAGGTTTAGCGCAAGTTTAGTTTTAATCATTTTATTCAAATTTTATATGTTGATTCGTATTCTAATTCCCAAAATATTACTGATCCGACTTATTTATTTCAATATCCTCGCGATTTGCCACCTCGAGGCTTACCAGGAAACAAAGCTCGGCAACGCGTTTCATCTTTGCGAAATTAATTTTGTCCACCTCGTCGCTCACTTTATGGTAATCGGCATGATAACCCGTGGCATAATTCAAAATCGGAATTCCGTTTTTATGAAAGTGATAATGATCGCTCGAACGTATAAATTGGGCTGGCAGCGTGGTGTCGGGGATTAGCCCCAATTCATCGCAATATTTTTGATTGATTTTTGCCAGTTCAGGCCAGGCATCGTTCGATAACGCAAATACTCCGTCAAAATCCTTCACTATTTTGGGCGATTTGTTCCAAACGGTATCGCGCTTTTCAAATACACGCCCTACCATATCGAGATTTAAACAGGCTACCGTATTTTCAAGTGGCACAATAGGATTTTGGGTATAAAAATTCGATCCAAGCATGCCTAGTTCTTCCCCTGTAACCCAAAGAAAAACAATGCTGCGTTTTGGCCTTTCTTTTAAACCGGCGTAGGCTTTTGCCAACTCCATAATGGTTACCACACCCGATCCGTTGTCGTCGGCACCATTGTATACCTCACCATTTTCATCCAGGCCAAGATGATCGTAATGCGACATCAACACCACACACTCCTTTCTAAGAATCGGATCAGAACCTTCTAAAATGGCAACTACATTTTTTGCATTTAGTTTCTCAGTCTTTTTGCCAGTTTTCAGATTGAGGCTTCTTTTTTCGATTGTAAAGGGAACCTGCTGTTTTCCTTCCGATAGCTGAGTCAGAAACTTGTGGTATTTCCCTTTCCCTCCCATCAGTTGATCGGCCACTTCAGAACGCACAAGAATTACGGGTGTTTCCTCTGCTTGATCTTGCGTACCCAGTTGATAACGCGTTCGGCCAAACCAGGAACTGATCTGCCTGAAAATCTTGTCGGTGTTATCATTAGGATCGGTTACAAGCAAAACTGCCTCAGGATTTTTACTTTTTATTGCTTCCAGGCGCTCATTTTCCATTCGGTTATTCCAGTGAAAAAGCCTGTTATTAAAACTAGCTTCGGTTCCCTGGGAAACAAGAACCGCTTTCCCCTTAAAATCTTCATCGGGTAGCTGATCCGCAAAACCAACAACAACCACGGGAAGATTCTGCAGACTTTTTGATTTTTCAGAACTTCGGAGTTCAATCATCGAATGCGTTGTCAGTTTCGATTTACCCTTTGCATCAACCACTTCCACAAAATTGGTTTCGTCTTTTTCTATAGCTAGCATGTCAACCGTTTGAAAATAACCGGGAGCACCGGGAATCAATCCCAAACGTGCAGCATTTGCTGCCAGATAATCTGCCGCCATGTTCAATCCATCCACTTCGGTTCCAAGCCTCCGCCCCTGTAATTCATCCGAAGCAAGATAAGTGAGGTATTCTCTCAAATCTGCCGTGTCGATCACTGACAAGTCAGGATTTTGAGCAATTCCGGAGAAAATGAACGAGATGAGGAGCTGGATTGTTATTATTATTTTACGCTGGATCATTGAACTGAAGTAATTTTTTGACGATATTTAAGTTTGATCTTATAAAAATAACAATAAACCTGAAGCAGCTGAATTCGACTAATAAAATTTGACTGAACTTTGGTTTAAAATAATATTAATGCGCCACTTACTATGAAAACTGGAAAAGCACTGTTTACTATCAGCTTTGTTCTAATTCTGATTTTTTTGATTCCATCGTGCGCGGTAAATCCGGTCAGCGGGAAACGACAGATTATGTTTGTTTCCGAAGAACAGGAAATTGCCATGGGCACTCAATACCATCCTTCGGTGATCTCGACCTTTGGAGTTTATGAGAACGATCCCCTGCAAAAATTTCTGGAAGAGAAAGGAACGCAAATGGGTCAATTGTCGCACCGCCCAAACCTGCGTTACCATTTTACCATTCTCGACTCACCGGTGGTAAATGCTTTTGCAGTTCCGGGGGGCTACCTGTATTTTACCCGCGGAATTCTGGCGCAAATGAACAGTGAAGCCGAACTGATTGGTGTGCTTGGCCACGAAATGGGACATGTTACGGCACGTCATACGGCGCAGCAGCAAACCAACCAGCAAATCGGGCAGATTGTTCTGGCAGGCGGAATGATCGCCTCGAAAGAGATTTACGAACTGGCCGATGTTGCCATGGCCGGGATGCAACTTCTATTTCTGAGTTTTAGTCGCGAACACGAGCGTGAATCCGACAGGCTGGGTGTGGAATACGCCACAAAAATGGGCTACGATGCCAATAAAATGGCTGATTTTTTTGGCGTGCTCGACAAAATGAGCATGGCCAGTTCCGAGGGTGGCGTACCTACTTTTATGTCTACTCACCCCGACCCAAAAGATCGTTTTACAACGGTTCATTCGCTTACCGATACGTGGCAGGCCAAATATCCGGGTGAAAAGTTTGCGGTAAATTCTGATCATTACCTCGACATGATCGACGGCATAGTTTATGGCGAAGATCCGCGTCAGGGTTTTGTTGAGAACAATACTTTCTATCATCCCGATCTGCGCTTCCAGTTCAAATTTCCCGACAAATGGGTTTTGGTGAACACACCGACACAGGTACAGATTATTTCCCTCGACCAGAAAGCAGGCATAATTTTCACACTCTCGGAAGAAAGCACTCCAGCGGCTGCATCTCAAAAAGCACTTGGTGATTTAAGATTAACTGCACTGGATTCAAAAACAGTTTCGGTTAACGGGAATGAAGCGGTAGAAGTAGTTTCGCAACAGGTAAACCAGGCACAGGACGGTTCGCAAACGGTAACCAAAGTTATGTCGTACTTCATCAAAAAAGGAGAAAAAGTATATATCTTCCATGGAATTTCGAACGGAACAACCTTTGATAATTACCTGCCGGCATTTGAATCAACAGGGAGGGATTTCAAGGTACTGACCGATCAAAACAAGATCAACATTAAACCTGAGCGGATTAGGGTAAAAACAGCGCCAAAATCAGCTTCTTTACAGGAATTATTCGCGGCATTAAATGTTCCTAAAGATCAGTATAAGGAGTTTGCTTTATTAAACAACAAAGAATTGAGTACGCGACTCGAAAAAGGCGATCGTTTTAAAATAGTCAGTAAATAAATTAAGTCTTTTACCGGAAGCGAAAATGAGTTTAGTTATTAATTGCGCCGCACTAGAGTACGGTGCAAGAATTAGCATCAACAATTAAATTCTTAGTTACGGCTCCAGATCCATCGCCCTGATATAATCCGGATTTTTGGAACAGTTTCGGTATTTACAGTTTTCGAGAAAATCGAGCAGGGCTTGTTTGGCCACTTCCTGATCGGGTCGCGATTCGCGGATTTGTGCATAAGAGCTACGCGGACCTTCCACGAAGTCGACAACAAGGTCCCAGTTCTCTGGTGTTGGGATGGTAACCATGCCACGCTCGCTGCCCATTTTCTTGTAAGGCCAGTAAGTGTATCCAATGTTGTTCCGAATCATCAACCGGGTCCAGGCGGCAATCCATTCGTTGGTATTTTCCCCCGTTTCTCCCATGTAAATCGGCAGATTTACTGAGTCCCTGAAATCGACAAAATCCTGAATATTGGCTTGCAAGGTATCGCACCAGTAACGGTGGCAGGTGTACATCAGTTTCTCATCGAACTTCGAATCGGTAAAAACAGTGAAATTACTGTTCCACTGCGCCCCACCTAACATCACAATGTGGTTCTTATCCACCTCGCGAATAGCCTTGGTGGCTTTCATGTAAAGTGGCTCAAGTTGTGCGTTCAACATTGCACGTTCTTCTTCAAAATAGGTGGCAATTGGTTCGTTCAACAGGTCGTATCCTAAAATCACCGGCTCATTTTTATAATGATCGGCAATTCTTTTCCAGATATCCACAAACAACTCCTGGCTTTTTTCGCTGACAAACAACCACGGGTATCCGTAGCTGTCGTCGATGTTGTCGCCGGTTTGTCCGCCCGGTGCATCGTGCATATCCAGGATCAGGTAAATCTCCGCCTCGCGGCACCACTCCACCAAACTGTCCAGACGCTGAAAACCATCCTGATCATGCGTTAATCCCATGTAATCTTCATCGGCAAACAGCTTGTAATGAAAAGGTATGCGAATGGTGTTTGCACCAGTGCTTTTTATGTATTGAATATCTTCCCGCGTGACGTAATTATCTTGAAAAATTTTCCAGAATTCATCGGTAAAATCAGGGCCAACCAACTCACGAAAAGCCTCATCGATCCAGCGGGCCGAATTCACCCTTTTGAATTGAAACATATATCCTTCAGGATTTAACCAGTTGCCCAGGTTGGTACCTTTTATAAAATAGTTGCTCCCATCGGGTGCCTTTAAATTTGGACCATCGATGCTAATAAATTTTGGTGCTTCCTGTTCCGGCTGAAATTCCGGACTGCATGAAAAAAGGGCTGTAACAATTCCTGCGATAATTAATAAAAGGTTTCGCTGCTTCATTTTAGGTTGCTTAAAAGTTGGCTTGAAGATAGTAAATATGGAAAACAAAATTTCCTGTAAAGTTTCTCCGTACTTTGTATACTAAATTTCTCTGCATGCGTTTATCGTCGTCGATGTTATCCGTAAGCATTGCAGGACGCCTCAATTTTTACAGGTAGTTTTTCCTGCCGGAGGCTTTCGTTTTTGCAAGGTAAAAAGGGATGTCATCTTTTTAAAAGATGACATCCCTTTAAATAACAAAATGAAAAGGAACCGTTTTCTTTTTTAAAGAACGGTTCCCTTTTTAAAGCATTAAGTCAAATTTCAGGGATAAAAAGGTCTTACAAATTACTACAAAACCTTCATTTTCGAGCGAGAAAAGGGACTTCGCAATAAATATCGAGACAACTTCTGTCACTTGATCTTCCAAAATTTAGTCATAAAAAACCGCATAAATAAGAAGAACCGCAACCAGTAAAACAGAAGCCCAAAGTATTTCTCAACTGAATATTTTGCACCGCGGCTTTAGCCCGGTGATAAAATGAAACCGTATAAGCATTGGCTTCAGCCTTTAAAGTTGCGATTAACGGCTAAAGCCAATCTAATCGTATAAACCAAAAACACCATGCTAAAGCATGGTGCAATTTTAAAACAAAAAAAGCTACACAATTTCTTGTGAAGCTTTTTCTGAGCGAGAAACGGGACTTCCCGATTTCCATCGGGATAAACCTCTCGTCCCTCTCCATCAAAATATTGGGCATAAAAAAAGGTCTTACAATTTTCTGTAAGACCTTTGATTCTGAGCGAGAAACGGGACTCGAACCCGCGACCCCGACCTTGGCAAGGTCGTGCTCTACCAACTGAGCTATTCTCGCATTTGGTACCCGGAGGGGGACTTGAACCCCCACGAACATAATGTTCATTGGATTTTAAGTCCAACGTGTCTACCATTCCACCACCCGGGCATCCTTATGTTTTTGAACGAACGGGCAGGTGACGTCCCAATCCTGATTTCGGATTAGGGATAGACATTTCCTTCCCTTCTGTTATGAGCGAGAAACGGGACTCGAACCCGCGACCCCGACCTTGGCAAGGTCGTGCTCTACCAACTGAGCTATTCTCGCATATTTATTAGAACGTGTCTTAAAAAGCGATGCAAATATATTGCTATTTTTTTATCTCGCAAAATTCGCGAGACTTAGATTTGAATTTTTCAAATCTTTAGCCGAACTAATCCCGGGCGTCAGCCCCGGGATCTCAGGAATGACGGGGCGAACTGACTGAAAACACCTACTTCAATCCCGTCAATTTCTTTATGTCATTCAACTTATTCAGGGCCTCGATTGGTGTAAGATTATTTACATCCAGCCCCTTTATTTCGTCGCGAATTTGCTTCAACACGGGATCGTCGAGCTGAAAAAAGCTAAGTTGCATCCCTTCGCGGTTCTCACCGATCTCTTCCAAAGGTTTGGCCAGACTCTCTTTTTCCTTGCCGCCTTCGAGTTTTTTCAGGATCTGCTCGGCACGCTTAATCACCGATTTTGGCATGCCGGCCATTCCGGCCACGTGAATACCAAAACTGTGGTTACTACCACCCCGCACCAGCTTTCTCAGGAAAATCACCTTGTTCCCTACTTCCTTTATCGAGACATTGAAATTCTTCACCCGCGGGAAAGCGCCTTCCATTTCGTTCAATTCGTGGTAGTGCGTTGCAAACAAAGTTTTTGCTTTTGCAGCCGGGTGTTCATGCAGGTGTTCCACAATCGACCAGGCAATCGAAATTCCGTCGTAGGTTGAAGTTCCGCGCCCCAGTTCATCAAAAAGAATAAGGCTGCGGTCGGAAACATTATTCAAAATACTGGCGGCTTCGTTCATCTCAACCATAAAAGTTGACTCGCCCAATGAAATATTATCCGATGCTCCGACACGGGTAAATATTTTATCTACCAAACCAATTCTTGCCACTTCGGCCGGTACAAAAGATCCCATTTGCGCCAACAGAACGATCAGTGCGGTTTGCCGCAACAAAGCCGACTTACCGGCCATGTTCGGCCCGGTAATGATGATGATCTGCTGATCTTCCTGATCGAGCTGCACGTCGTTGGCAATATACGATTCGCCAATCGGGAGTTGTTGTTCGATTACCGGGTGACGGCCGTTTTTGATATCGATCTCCATCCCGTCGTTGATTTCGGGGCGGAAATATTTGTATTCCACTGCACACGTGGTATACGACAATAAACAATCGATTTGCGCCAGGATATTCGAATTCAACTGGATAGCCGAAATGTATTCTGAAAGCGCAAAAACCAGCTCGCCAAACAGGCGGGTTTCCAGCTCCTGAATTTTCTCTTCTGCACCCAATATTTTTGTTTCGTATTCTTTTAATTCCTCGGTGATGTAGCGTTCGGCATTCACCAAAGTCTGTTTGCGGATCCATTCCGCCGGAACCTTATTTTTATGCGTATTCCTGACTTCGATATAATAACCAAAAACATTGTTGAAGCCGATCTTTAACGACGAGATTCCGTGCTTCTCGCTTTCGCGTTGCTGAATCTGCGCTAAATAATCTTTACCCGAATACGCAATCTTTCTCAGGTCGTCGAGTTCCTGAGAAACACCTTCGGCCATCACTTTCCCTTTATTGATGGCTGTTGGCGGATCGGCAACAATTTCCTTTTGAATTCTTTCGCGAATAATGTCGCAGGGATTAAGCTGTTCGGCAAAGCGTTTCAAAGCGCGGTTCTCGGCTTCTGCACAAATCGTCTTGATCGGACCGATCGCATTCAATGCACTTACTACCTGAACCATTTCTCGCGGATTGATCCTTCCTACTGCCACTTTCGAGATCAAACGTTCGAGGTCGCCAATCTGACGCAGATGCTCTTCAATATACTCCTTCGTTTCGGGATCTTTCATAAACAACTCCACCACTTCCAATCGTCCGTTAATTGGCTCGATGTCTTTTAAAGGCAGGGCCATCCAACGTTTTAGTAAACGCGATCCCATTGGCGAAATGGTTTTGTCGATCACATTGATCAGCGATTTCCCACTTTCGTGAATCGGTGCGAACAACTCGAGGTTGCGAATGGTAAAACGGTCGAGCCAAACATAGTGATCTTCCTCAATCCGGCTTAAACCCGAAATATGCCCGAGGTGCTGGTGCTGCGTAATGTCGAGGTAATGCAAAATGGCGCCCGATGCGATAATGGCCAGTTGCATATCCTGCACACCAAAACCTTTGAGCGAACTGGTTTCGAAATGCCGCGTCAAACGGTCGTTGGCTGCATCAGAAGTATACACCCAGTCTTCTAGGTTGAAGGTGTAATATTTCGAACCAAAAATGCCGGTAAATTCATTTCCCCTGCCGCGCTGAAAAAGCACTTCTTTGGGTTGAAAAGAATTCAGCAGTTTATCCACGTATTCATGACTTCCTTCGGCTGTGAGAAATTCGCCCGTTGAAATATCGAGAAAGGCAACGCCCGCCCGTTTTTTATCGAAATGAACCGAAGCCAGAAAGTTGTTTTCCCGGTTCTCGAGTATATTGTCGTTGATGGAAACGCCCGGAGTAACCAACTCGGTAATTCCGCGTTTCACGATCTTTTTTGTCAGTTTTGGATCTTCGAGCTGTTCGCAAATAGCGACCCGTTGCCCTGCGCGTACGAGTTTTGGCAAATAAGTATCGAGCGCATGATGCGGAAATCCAGCAAGTTCCACGTAGCTGGCGGCTCCATTTGCCCGGCGGGTAAGCGTGATGCCCAAAATCTCGGCAGCCTTAATCGCATCCTCACCAAAAGTTTCGTAAAAATCGCCTACGCGAAACAGCAAAACTGCATCGGGATGTTTGTCTTTGATGTCGTAATATTGCTTCATCAAAGGTGTTTCCACATATTTTTTTGTTCCTGCCAAATTGTTCTGATTTTAGAGCGAAACAAAGATAAAAGATTAGCTACGGATAGGAAATTCGGAGGCCGATACTTGGTAGTTTTTTTTCAACAGTTACGTTCAGAAGCCGTAATTTCTAATATCGCCTATTTCCTAGCATGCCGAAATTGACTAACACCGGCATTAATGCCGGTGGATGACAACAGCTCAGAATCCAGGCCATAAGTCCAAATTAGAATATATTAAGGGCTAAAGCCCGAGTCTCACCTCAACTTCATTTTTTCCCCGGGATGAATCCCGGAGTTAGTCAAAACAACCACCTTATCATCCTATGGTTAGCCGATGAAGGTTTAGTACACCGATTTATTCTTCAGAATATTTATTGAATGTAGCACCGGGCGAATCAGAAACATGCCGGTCATCAGGAAAAATACAGGGTGAAATTTCTGTGGAAGAAAGCTTCCGGCTACTATAAAAAGAATCCACCACACAGAAATAACCAGGTGATAATACTTCAAAGCAGGCCTCCATTTTTTCTTCAGCCACAGGAAGGCAAAAACGGCGTTCAATGGAAATAACCACAGCAGATTATAATTGGGGCTCATGGCGGGATGTTCGGAAAAAAGCACAAACCATCCGACGAAGATTCCGGCAAATCCACTTACAAAAAACAGCGTAAAATCAAGTGCCGGTTTCAATTTCCCTCTTTTGAACTCACCCAGCGAAAGCAGCAGAACCACCAGAAACAAGAGTAGAAAAACAGAAAAAGGACTGGTTAGGATGCTCACTTTCAGATTGTGTTTTGGAGCCTGGTAAAGCACCTGCGACGCAGCAACAATCGGCTGACCATTATCCACCCGTTGCGCTGATGCAAAATGCTTCATCACATAATCGGGCAAAAACATTTCTTCCTGCAAAGTAGCTTTTCGGTCGGCTTCGGCGCCCACCAGAAAATCATTTCCAAAATTCAGCCATTGCAGCGGTTGCTGGTAATCATGGATCAGATCGCGCAATGTTTTTCCGCTAGCCTCATCGGTATATTCAATTCCGCCTTCTACGTTTTGCGCAATTACATCGCGAACACGCGAGGCACAATTATCGAAGAAAAAATTGTAGCGGTAAACACGGTTTTCGGGAGCAGCATTCCACAATAAAAAATCGAATATTTTTTGTTTTTCAGCTTGCGTCAGATTCAGTTGTTGCTCAAAAACGCTGCGTTCATCATTAATGTATTCAGCCAGAAACGACCTGAATTTTGTGGCCCCCAGCAAGTAATCGGTTTGTCCTTTGGCAAAACGCCACACAAAATTCGACGAGCTAAAATCGAAAATGCCGTAATTAAAAACAAGGTCGTATTGCAGCGCCGGATCATGTACACGAATGGCAGAATGCCCGTAAACCGAGTAGGCTTCGTCTCCCGGACTGCAGGTTAGAATACTTATTTCGGCACTCCCGGTAAGTTGGAATGCCCCGGCTCCGGTGAACCAGAACATAAAAAATGCCAGCAATAAAAAGGTCGGTTTTCGATTTTGCATCATGCTTGTCTTTTCGGGCATGAAGTTAAAATAAAGAAATAAAAAAAGCAGAATACCTTTGCATTCTGCTTCCTTCAATCTATTAAATTTTTAATGCCAGGCGCCGAGCACTGCACCCATGATGATGTAAATAACCACGTAATAACCTACATTAATAAAGTACAGTTTCCATGGCTTACGCTCGTAAAGCACGTCGTTTAAGCGGCTTGTACCGATCCAGAATATCGAGATCATAAAACCCGCAAAAATCCCAAAATGCATATCGGCTTCGGCACCAATAAACATGGCAATAGCAAAAGCTGCCAGTACTGTTGCAATGTAGTTGAGTACCATAATCAAAGGCATCGACATGCCCTTGCCATCACGTAGCATTTCCGGGGTAAATCCATTCAGTTTCATCCACAGTTTCCCGAACAGCGGACCGTACCACAACCAGCCAACAATAAACGCGCTCATGGCAGCAACAAGCACCGCCCAAACGTTGATCGAAGAAAGAATTTCTGACATATTCATACCTTTTAGTATTAATTTAGATCATATTAAAATACGATATTCAATTCTTTTTCCAATCTTTGTATCGAATTATTTAACGAGATTGCCCATAGAAGAACCTTCAAACAATAATTATTTAGGGAGGAACGGCAATCAGAAAGCAAGCAGAGAGAGGATATTATGAGTTGTAACGGATGTTCATTTAATAATTCAACAACTAGTGGAGGATATGACTGGCTGAGCGATCTGCCGGACACTACAGATAAATCAGACATTGTTGAAGTTAAATTTAAGTCGACCCGAAAGGAGTATTTCAAAAATATAGAAAATCTACCCATAAAACGGGGCGATAAAGTAGTAGTTGCCACCTCGCCGGGGCACGATGTTGGTGAAGTTTCGCTGACAGGTTACCTGGCCGAAAAGCAATTTAAGCTACGTATAAAAAATCCATCGCGCTATACATTGAACCCGGTTTACCGCAAGGCAAATGAAGGCGATATTGAAAAGCTGGAAGAAGCACGCGGACGTGAAAAACAAACGATGATCAGGGCCCGTCAGGCGGCAGCCGAATTGGGACTCGATATGAAAATTGGTGATGTGGAATTCAGAGGCGACAATAAAAAAGCCATCTTTTATTACATTGCTGAAGGACGTGTTGATTTCCGTGAGCTGATCAAAATTTATGCCCGCGATTTCAGGATTAAAGTTGAAATGAAGCAGATCGGAGCGCGCCAGGAAGCCGGATTGGTTGGCGGAATCGGCTCGTGTGGCCGTGAGCTATGCTGCTCGAGCTGGCGAACCGACTTCGACAGTATTTCGTCGGATGCAGCACTAAAACAAGGCTTGTCGCCATCGGCGCAAAAAATGGCCGGCGCCTGCGGAAAACTGAAGTGTTGTTTGCTGTATGAACTGGATGCCTACGTTGAAGCCGGAAACGAGTTCCCCCGGGAATTGCTCGACCTGGAACTGGCGGCGGGTATTGCCAAGCCTTTCAAAACCGATTACCTGAAAAAAGAGATCTGGTACATGCTCGATGGTTCGATTGGCAACACCTTTAACCTGTCGCTGAAAGAGGTAAAAAACATCATCCAGAAAAATAAACGCGGGATCAGACCCGAAGTCGACACTTTTGCCAACAAAGCGAAGGAAAGCGATAAAACGGAGAGCGGCATAGTTACTTTGGATGACGATCTCGATCGTTTCAATAAAAAACAGAAACGCGACAACATTAACAACAAGAACCGACGTTCGAACAATCGCGGAAGGAATAACAGGAACCGCAATCAGAACCAGGTGCAGAATCAAGGTCAGGCTCAGGCAAATGCCCAGGATCCGAACACGAATCAGGCAAAAAATCAGGGAAATAATTCGAACAGGAATAGGAACCGAAAGCCGAAATTCAGGGTAGAAAAGAAAAACGAATAAATTATTTCTTACGAATAAGTGTCATACCATCGCGTAAAGGAAGGATCACTTTCTCAACGCGGTGGTCTTTTTTTATGGCCTCGTTGAATTCCAGAATTCCAAGGGTTTGCCAGTCATCAGCTTTAGGCTTATCCAGCACTTTCCCGCTCCAAAGTGTATTATCGGCCAAAATATAAGCCCCGCTCTCCAGACGATAGATCAGTAAATTGTAGTAATCGAGGTACTCCCGCTTATCAGCATCCAGAAAAACCAGGTCGAAGGGCTTATTCAGCGTCGGAATAATATCGAGCGCCGAACCGATACGTTGTTCAATTTTATCCTGCAAACCTGCCTTTTTAAAATATTTCTGCGCCAGGCTTTCAAGCTCATCATCCACTTCAATGGTTACCAGCTTTCCGCCTTCCTGCAAGCCTTTGGCAAGACAAATGGCCGAGTAACCGGTATACGTGCCAAGCTCCAGAATATTTTTTGGCCCGATCATTTTTGAGAGCATCGTGAGAACCTGTCCCTGCAAATGCCCGGAGATCATGCGCGCGCCAAGCACTTTCAGGTGCGTTTCGCGATCGAGCTCGTTAAGGATCGGATCTTCATCATCGATGTGATCCAGGATGTATTTATCGAGATCTTTTTGTCGGTTCATCTGCTGAATTTATTCGGCTTTTACTGGTAAATCAGCGTGCTCATGTGCTTTTTATCGAGCACGGTGTTGGCCACTTCCAAAACCTGTTCGGCGGTAACGGCCTCTATTTTTTTGAAAACCACACGCAAAGGATCCACTTTATCATAGAGCAAATAGCTTTTCCCGATGGTCAGCATCATGTCTTCGCGGCTTTCGGTTGAAATGGCAATCTGGCCGAGCAATTGTTTTTTGGCGCGACTCAGTTGCAGGCCACCCAGTTTGGTATTCCGCATCAGATCAAATTCCTTTTGAACCAGGTTGAGCGCTTTTTGCAGGTTTTCCTTATCGGTTCCGAAATAGACATTGAAAAGGCCGGTATCGCTGTATGCCACATAACTCGACTCCACGTTGTAGGCCATTCCGCGGCGTTCGCGCAACGACAGGTTCAGACGTGAATTCAGCGCCTGGCCGCCAAGCATATTATTCAGCAAAACCATTACAATGCGCTGCTCGTGCATCACATCGAAAGCAATATTTCCGACCACGCAGTGCGACTGAAAAGTATCGCGTTGAATTACCTTTTCCTGCGGAATGTAATTTTCGAATTTTGTGCGCTTCTCAGTCCGCAACTTTTCGGGCGCCGTTCCAAAATACTTCTCCAGCATTTTTACCAGGTTCCCAAAATCGATGTTCCCCACCGAACTGATCACCATTTGATCGGTGTGGTAATTGTTGGCGATAAACCGGAAAATGGAATCGCGGTTAAATTCGCGCAGGCGTTTCTTGGTTCCCAGAATATTTCGCGCAATCGGATGACCATCATAAATCAGTTCTTCAAATTCGTCGAAAATCAGTTCCGAAGGCGAATCTTTATACGAGTTGATCTCTTCGATTATCACTTCCTTTTCGCGCTTCAACTCCTTTTCGGGATAAACACTGTTAAAAAGGATATCGCTTAAAAGCTCGGCGGTGCGGTCGTAATATTCCGTTAAAAAAGTGGAGTACAAAACGGTTTCTTCCTTGGTGGTGTAGGCATTCAGCTCGCCACCAACACCTTCAATACGGCTCAGAATATGGAAAGCCTTACGTTTTTGTGTTCCTTTAAAAACCGAGTGCTCGATAAAATGAGCCAGCCCGTGTTCTTTTTCTTCCTCATCACGCGATCCGGCATTTATCAGAACGCCCAAATGCCCCACGGGCGAGTCGGTGCGCTGGTGAATTATGCGGATCCCATTCCCCAATGTATGTGTCAGATAATCAGTATCTACCATTATAATCTTTATCAGCCTGCAAAAGTAAAAAAAGAATTCGATTGCCCCATCTGTTCGCAGTTAAAACAATCAGAACGAATGAGAAGCAGTCACCCTTCAACAAAAAATCGATACAGAAAGTTGATTTTTTTCAAATTCAATAAATTTTCTTTGCTGTTTCAAAAAAATGTATACTTTTGCATCACCAAAATAAAGGGGTGCTGCTAAAACAGCCAAACTTTAAGGTGCCATAGCTCAGTTGGTAGAGCAACGGACTGAAAATCCGTGTGTCCTTGGTTCGATTCCGAGTGGCACCACAAAAGGGAGGAACAATGTTTCTCCCTTTTTTATTTGCCTGCCGGCGGCCTTCATTTTAGACTTGACACAAAAACGAAGCACGAGGAAGACATTTCCGAGCTCAAAGCTGCTTTTTATCCTTCCTCTACTTTTTCATAAAAGCTAAGTTCGGACGGGTGATCTCCTTCCCGAGTACACGTGAGAGCTTCCCGCACTCTTTAAGGTTTTATTTCAACTCCGGGCAACAACCAAAAGTGGCCGGGACGTTTGTCCAGCTTATATTCGCTCAAACAGATCAGTTGATCAGCTATACCCTTATTAGATATGTAGGCCGATCGTCTCTCCTTTCGAGAAGGGAGACCCGCCCGGATGGACAAGTCGGACGGGGACAGGATAGAGGGTAAATAAAATGCAACTTTCATTCCTGCTGGTGATTCAATTCTGGGCCTCCTATTGCGGCGCATAGTAGCGTATGTATTTCAAAGAGCTAGCAGATTGCGCCTTTGGGTGGTGTCGGTATTTAACCCGGGGCGGCGTTATCGCCTAATGGCGATATACTCTACCCCAGGCTATTAGCTGACGCACCTTCAGTGCTGGGAAGAAAAGAAATATTTTGATAACCAAAGCGCTGAAGGTGCGACATATATCAGCCCAGGGCAAACGAACCGTCGAAAGACGGAAAGTGACGCCCTGGGTTACGAATAAAAATAAGGAAGGCGCAAGCTGGCAACTGGATTGAAAATGTAAAGTCCCTTGCGCCGCATTTGAAAAATAAGTTCAAAACATTATACCAACGGAAAACTAAATCGATGAGGGTGAATATTTAGGCTCATATGGAATATCCTATTGTTTTTGCAAAACAAAGCACGAATTACAAATTCGCGCTAGCGGGGGAATAGCTGAATACCTGAGCCATGTTGGTTTGTCCCGGCTGAATACTACCAGATTCAATAAAACTGCCCAAAAATTTAAAATGAGTTTTTTTATTCGTGCCAATTTTGATAACTATTATTTGGTTTTAAGTTGAAGTTGTTCTTCAGAATAATTCTCGAACACGCCAACCTTAACATATCTACGGATGTATGAGTTCTAACTAATGATGAATTAAGATAATCACTATGTCATTACATGCGAAAAAGATTTACATAATCCGTATTTATTTACCATTCAGAAAAGAAAACGCTGAAAAGATTTCCTCATCCCTGTTATCCAAGCTTATTATTTTATAGTTTTAACTTTCTTCAACAAAAAAATCTCGCTACATGAAAAAAGGAATTGCTGTTTTCGCATTGATGTTTGCTGTTATCATCAGCGCACAAGCTCAAAATACCTGGTCGTTAAAAGTCAACGTAAGTGTTTCCGAAAACGTAAAAAATGAGTTTAAACCCGAAGGCAGACTTTTTCTGTTTGTGAGTAACGGAGGAGGGCGTGAACCAAGAATGAACACCTGGCCAAACCTGTCGAATAAAATTTTTGCACTTAATCTGAACGACTGGGATCCTTCGAAACCGTTTACATTCGATGGCACCGTTGAACTTACCAAATCGGTAGATGCCGGTCTGGATGTTTTAGCCGAAGGAAAATATAAAGTGCAGGTACTCTGGGACCAGGATTTGTGGCAATCGGGCATTAATGAAGCAGGAAACCTTTACAGCAAAACAGTTTCCCTGGACCTGAATAAAAATACAACACTCGATATTCCACTGGAAGAAATTACACAGGCTCCTGAATTTGCAGAAACCGATTTTCTGAAACTGGTGGATATAAAAAGCGATGCGGTTTCAAAATTCTGGGGGAAGGAAATTCGCGTAAAAGCAGCTGTTGTTCTTCCATCTGGCTATTACAAAAATCCGGATGCAAAATACCCGGTTCGCTACAATATTGCAGGTTATGGTGGCCGATTCACCCGTGCTGCACGAATGGTTCACAAAGGCAGCGAACTGGAGAAATGGTGGATGTCGGAGGATGCGCCGCAGATCATCAATGTTTTCCTCGACGGTTATGGTCCTTTTGGCGATTGTTACCAGATGGATTCTGAAAACAGCGGCCCTTATGGCGTGGCGCTTACCGAAGAATTGATTCCATATATTGAAAAAGAATTCAGGGCTGTGGGAACTCCTGAGTCGCGCTACCTCGATGGCTGTTCAACCGGAGGTTATGTTTCGCTTTCGCTGCAGATTTATTACCCCGATTTCTTTAACGGTTGTTTTTCGTACAGTGCCGACGAAGTGGATTTTGAATACTGCCAGCTGATGGATATTTACAAAGACGAAAATGCCTATTACAACGAATACGGCTACCTGCGCCCAATCATGCGCGATGTAAATGGCGAGCCGATCGTTTCGCAAAAAGATTTTATCTATTTCGAAAATGTGCTTTCGCCCAACGATAGTTATGTAAATTCGGGCGGACAATTCAGTGCCTTCAGTGCGCTGTTTACTACCAGCGGAGCCGACGGTTTGCCAAAAGCCTTGTTTGATCCGGTCACCGGAGACTTCGATAAAGGAGTGGTTAAAGAATGGGAAAAACACGACCTTAAACGTTACGTAGAAAACAACTGGGAAACGCTGGGGCCGAAATTGCAGGGCAAGCTCTGGATCTGGATGGGCGACATGGACAATTTCTACCTGAATCCGCCAATGCGCTCGTTCGACCGGATGCTAAAAGCACAAACTAATCCCGAGTCGGATGCAGTGGTTACTTTTGTGCCGATGATGGGGCATTGCCAGGGCTACGATCCTGTGGAAGTACTGAATATGATTGCTGATAAATGGGCTAAAGTTCAGGGAAAATAAGTCATCAGAAACAGTGGTTCATTGCTTAAGCCAGATGCTTAATAATAACTCTGACTAATTCGGTTTTATTGATGGGTTTGGTGACGTAATCCACAAAATTTACCTCTTTCAAATTGAACTGATTTTCGTCCTTCGGATACGCCGAAAGACCGATCACTTTGGCACCGGGATTGATTTCAAGAATTTTACGGGTAGCATCAGCTCCATTCATAACAGGCATTTGAATATCCATCAGTATCAGACGAACATTGGTGTTCTCACGGTACAAATGAAGCGCTTCATGCCCATTGTTGGCAAAAATCAGCTCGTCGCGCAAATCTTTTAGCTGATATGAAAGCAGACGTTGATTAATCATGTCATCTTCTGCAATCAGAATTTTGCCATATCCATTTTTAGATTCGGGGTGGTTCATACAAATTTCTACTTTAGGAAACCGGTGTGTCGGTTTTTATCTTTTATTGCTTGTAAAGATAAATCATTTGAGTAAATGAATAAAACATTATAAGAATTATATTGATTTGCTCATAACTGAAAAGAGTTCTATTTTTCCTGAAAAATTAGAAAATGAAGATAGTAGTATTGGACGGGCACACTTTAAATCCGGGCGACTTAAGCTGGGATGGGATTCAAAAACTGGGAGATTTAACGGTTTACGAACGCACTCCGGCTGAACTGACAATTGAACGTGCAGCAGGTGCTGAAGCTGTATTCACCAACAAGGTTATCATCGATTCTAAAATAATTGAACACTTACCCAATTTGAAATTTATTGGAGTGCTTGCCACCGGGTACAATATTGTTGATACGGAAGCGGCTCGCGCTGCCGGGATTGTGGTTTGCAACATACCGGCATACAGCACAGCCTCTGTAGCACAAATGGTATTTGCACACATCCTTCATTTTACACAGCATGTTGCAACGCATGCGCAGTCTGTTTCTGCCGGCGATTGGCCAGGCAGCAAGGATTTTTCGTACTGGCTGACTCCTCAAATTGAACTGGCGGGCAAAACAATGGGAATTATCGGCTTCGGGCAGATCGGCCAGGCGGTAGCAAAAATCGCAGCGGCCATGGGGATGAAAGTAATCTTCAACAACCGAAGCATAAAACAAACCGAAATCACAGCACAACAGGTTGAACTCGACACGTTGTTACGCGAAAGTGATTTTATCAGCATCAACTGCCCGCTAACTGACGACAACAAAGGCTTTATCGATAAAACCGCGTTAAGCAAAATGAAAAAATCGGCATTTCTTGTTAATACCGGCCGTGGCCCGCTGATCAACGAACAGGATTTGGCTGATGCTTTGAATGAGGGCACAATTGCCGGTGCCGGGCTTGACGTACTTTCGGTTGAACCGGCCACTGCCGATAATCCATTACCCAAGGCTAAAAACTGTTTTATCACGCCGCACATTGCCTGGGCAACACTTGAAGCCCGCCAGCGACTCATGAAAATTGCAGGCGACAACCTGGAAGCCTTTATCGCCGGAAACCCTGTTAATGTAGTCAATTAAGGACAGTTGACTTCCAACCGGCTGCTTAATCTCAATCGTTAAGAATGTTTAAAGGATTGAAATTGAGAGGCAACTTAGTGAAACAATTTTGATCGACCCAACGTTATAGCAGAAGTTCAAGGGTAATTAGTGATAATAAAACTGCTTCATATTGTAATACTGGCGTCGGTCAAATATATTCTGACGCTGCCATACGCCATGATCATTGGTGTGGAATACAAGTATGCCATTCTTGCTGTTCTTGCGGGAGGAATTGGTGGCTTCCTGTTTTTTTATTATTTGAGCAAGCCGGTTAACCGGGGATTCAATTGGTTGCATCCGCGTGTTTGTGCCATGGTTCCATACAGCATGAAACTGCGGTTCAAATCTTTTTGCGATCGTCATAAGCCAAAGAAAAAGCGCCGGCATTTTTCCCGGAAAAACCGCTTTATTGTTCGGGTGAAAACGTCTTACGGATTCTGGGGAATTATCATCGCAACTCCGGTAATCCTTACTATCCCGATCGGAGCTTTTCTTGCCAATAAATATTACGGGAAACGCAAACACATCGTAAAATACATGATCGTATCGATTGTGGGTTGGGCAGGTGTATTATCCGGGCTGATTCACTTATTCCCTAAGGTATTCTTTTAGAATTCGCCAATTCGCAGGCTGCTGCAGTAACACTTTATCCGCCTCCGAAAAATCAGCATTCAGGCTTTGTTCCATACTTATCCACTTCACTGCCTCGTGATCATTCAAAGCCAGTTCGCCTCCTTCAACACAACAAATAAAAGGAATAAGCTGAATGTGTTTGTGCCCGTAATCGTACGCGACAACTTCCAGTTTTCGGATGACTTTAACCTGTAGATTCAGTTCCTCAAATATTTCGCGTACAATACTCTGTTCAGGCGTTTCGCCTTTTTTTAGCTTCCCTCCCGGAAACTCCCATTTCCCCGGATGGTCGGAGGTCGCGCGGTTTTGGGCAATTAAGATCCGCCCTTGCTCAACGATCAGTGCACAACTTACTTCAATCATGGAGTAAAAATAAAAACAATGCTTAAATTTTATCAGGCTAATTATATTTGTATAAAAGCATTACTATGACAGAAAAGGATCTACTTGGCTTGCTGGAATCGTGGGATAATTTCGAGATCCTACTTGCAGAACTCCGCTCGAATCCGCAGCACCTGCCCGCTTTGATGCAAATTGCCATTTACAGTGATCACCGCAACAGTTGGCGTGCAATTTACCTGGCCGATAAGTTGCACGAAACCCAGGCTGAAATTATCGAACCTTATCTGGAAGAAATATTGGAACAGCTGAAAACGGAGCAGCATCACGGGAAAAAACGTCACTTTCTGAAACTGATCAGTTTGAACTCTATACCGGAACAACATTTCGGATTTCTTATGGATTACTGTCTGAACACTTTCACATCGGCAAAGGAACCTATTGCCAACCGTGTTCATGCCATGCAAATTCTCTACAACATTTCAGAAACAGAGCCGGATCTGAAACCTGAACTCATGGAGATCATTCAGCAGGAAATTGAGCATCATCCAACTCCCGGTATTCGCTCGCGAGGAAATAAACTGCTTCAAAAACTCAGGAAACAAACCGGAATTCGTTAAGATCTTCCGGCTTCCAATTTGTCGATCAAGGCTTGTAATTGTTCATCAAGTTCCTTGTTCAGCTCATCTTGTTTATAGTTTCTGGTAATGATGATCAGGTTGCGCATTTGCGATATCTCTCTGTTTTGATCTCCTTCGATAGTGGCAGCCAGCTTCTCAGGCAGCGAAGTATAATAATTCAGCATACCGAGGCTGTTTTTGGCCAGAATACGAACGATTTCATTTGCTTTATCGATAGCTCCGGCACGGTAATATTGTTCCACTGCCGGGAAGGAATCAAATGTTAATGGAATAACCGAATCAGGGAAAAGTTCAAACAATTTATCGATGACTTCAATCGCCTTTTCATTTTCTCCTTTTTGAACCAGAGCCTCTGCCAAACGCGCAAACATATATCGCGTTTGCATGATGTTGATCTGCTTCCGGTTGTATTCATCCATGTGAATATCCGGATCGTTCACATTACCCCAAACATATTTGTTCATCACATTATCGTAAAGAATATCGGCATCAATTCTTCCGCTCATAATTCCCTGTTTTGGAGTTCTGATAGGAACGAAACGATAGGCCAGACCTTCGAACTGCAACCAGTCGAGAAAATGAATATTTCCGGTATACAACAAACTGTGATCGATGTAAATCGGACGTTCCCAGTTGTTGGCTGCAATCATGTTCAGCACCGCCATTTCACTTTTTCCGATCATGCTTTTGTTGATCTTAAAACTTATGCGATCGGCAATCAGGTCGGCATCTTCCGGCTTAACCGTTCCACTGTCCAGCGCTTTTTGCTTGTCAACCGTAATGTGAAATTCTTTCGACGGCAGGTAATCCATCATCGCCCCGGTTGTTACTTTTACCTTTGTACGAACATCGTCGCTACCGAGAAATTCCATGGCTTCACTCAGTTCAACCGAACCTTTTATACGATCCTGGAACAGCACCGCATCCATTCGTCCCATGTAATATTTATCCTCACTGAACGTAAATGGCACCGGCGGAGCCTCGTTCGTAGTAAATTGTTGTTGGTAAATGTACCAGTCCATCCCAAGATAGCTGGTGTTGATGATCTTAATATCAGGCCGTACTCCTTCAACCTCCTGCACGTACCAAAGCGGGAAGGTATCGTTATCACCGTAGGTAAACAATATGGCATTCGGGGCACACGACTCAAGGTAATTCTTTGCATAATCGCGGGTCATATAACGTCCCGAGCGATCGTGATCATCCCAGTTTTCGGCCGCCAGAATACCGGGGACCAAAGCCAGCGAAACCGCCGTAACCAGAATAGCTCCCGGCGATCCTTTCAGAACTTTTTTAACCAGCGAGTGAAGTGCCAGAACGCCCAAACCTACCCAAATTGCAAAGGCATAGAACGAACCCGCATAAGCATAATCGCGTTCGCGCGGCTGGAACGGATACTGGTTAAGGTAAACCACAATGGCAATACCGGTGAGTAAGAAAAGTAACATGGTAACCGTAAAGGTTTCCTTTCCTTTTTTGCCCTGGTTGTATTGATAAAACATGCCAAGTAATCCAAAAATCAATGGTAGGAAATAGTAAGTATTCCGGCTCGGATCATTTTTCATAAAATCCGGCATTTCGCCGGTTGGGCCAACTTTGACCTTATCGAAGGCTTCAATTCCGCTGATCCAGTTTCCATTATTGAATTCCCCGTGTCCCTGAATATCATTCTGACGCCCAACAAAATTCCACATAAAATAGCGCATGTACATGTGCCCGAGCTGATAGGAAAAAAAGAAGCGCAGGTTCTCACCAAATGTTGGTTTCTGCAAGGTTTTCACTTCACCCCGATCACGTATGCGTACCGGAGTTCCCTTTACTTTCCCCCATTCTTTGTATGCCCGAACATGGTTTGCATTGTCGCTGTACATGCGCGGAAAAATGGTTTCCATTTTCGGATCAAATTCCGATTTGCCGGGCATGGTACCCGTCATTTTATACTTTCCGTCTACTTTATTGTATTGATCTTTGGGGTTACTGGTACCTATTCGCGGTGCATTATAATACTGACCGTAAGCCAGTGGGCGGTCGCCATACTGCTCACGATTCAGGTAGCGTAACAGTGCAAAAGCGTTATCCGGATGGCTTTGGTTCATTGGCGGATTTGCCGATGCACGAATCAATATTAAGGCGAACGAGGAATAGCCGATCAGAATGACGATCACCATGGTAACGGCTGTGTTCCATACAACCATGTTTCGCTGACGGGTATATCGAATGGTCCATACCGAACCGGCAATGATCAGCGCCATCATAAACAGGATTCCCGAGTTAAACGGCAGTCCGAACGTATTTACAAAAACACGGTCGAAAACAAAGGCTACGCGTGGAACTCCCGGAATGATTCCGTACTGGATACCCAATAAAATGCCCATCGAAGCGATGAGTGCCCAAATTACGCCTTTCCACGAGAATTCATATTTTTTGAAATAATAAACGAGTCCGATTGCCGGAATGGCCAGCAGGTTCAACAGGTGGACGCCAATTGAGAGGCCCACCAGGTAGGCAATAAGTACCAGCCAACGGTTGGCATTTTTTTCGTGAGCCACATTTTCCCACTTCAGAATGGCCCAAAAAACAAGCGCGGTAAAAAATGAAGACAATGCATATACTTCGCCTTCAACTGCCGAAAACCAAAACGAATCGGTAAATGTAAAGGCGAGCGCACCAACAAGACCGCTTCCCCAAACTGCAATCTGCTCACTTGCTGAGAGTTTTTCTTCGGGGAAAAGTTTATTTGCGAGGTGTACAATCGTCCAGTAAAGAATCATAATCGTTCCGGCACTTGCCAGAGCCGACATGGCATTCACCATTACTGCGGCCCGTTCGGGTCCGCCTCCCAGCAGCGTAAACATCCGGCCAAGTATAATAAAAGTAGGTGCACCCGGCGGGTGACCAACTTCCAGCTTGAAAGCACTGGTTATAAACTCGCCGCAATCCCACCAACTAACTGTTGGTTCGAGGGTAAGAAAATAAGTTACTGTAGCTATCAGAAATACGATCCAACCAAGAATGTTGTTGATCCGTGTTGTATTTTGCATGTCTTGTTTTTTTGAACAAGAGCAAAGATAAACTTTTCATATAATTAGCATTAGAATTTTTAGTTAAGCTATTGCGCAGTTCTTTCCTTAGTGTTGGAGGACCTGCTGTTTACAAAACGTAACAATACCTTTCAAAATCAACAACTTGATAAAATACAATCCAAAAAATCGGGTGACTTCAAAAAAAATATGCGTCGATATTGCAGAATAAAAAATTTTTATACTTTTGCACCGTCTTTAACGAAAAGACACAATAAGGACTGACCCGTGGTGTAATTGGCAACACGTCTGATTTTGGTTCAGAAGAGTCCAGGTTCGAGCCCTGGCGGGTCAACCAAAACTAAGGAGTACAATTTTGTACTCCTTTTTTATTTATGAAAATCGAAGGATACGCTTGTGGTCAGTTGTAAAACCATTCCCCGATTTCAAAATTAAGAACAGCAAAACCAAAAATTCCACCGGTCCTTATTTTTATAAAAACGTTGTTACCGGTTTTTATCTCCGCTGTTTTACTTTCTTACAGGCAAACCTTATTTGGTGCTTATACAATAATAACTTTTACGCTGATCGAACTAAACGCCTGCCAATTTTTTTACATTTCCCCACACTCCGTCGTCTACCAAAATTCCCAATTCAGAATTTATGGTCCGGGTTCGCAAGGATTGTTCGCCGGGATAAAATATTTCACCGTTTTCGTTTGCAGGCACCGATGCCTTTAGCTGTTTAACCGTCTCGTCGAGAACATTGTCGATGAATTCCTGAGTACTAATTTTCAACGGATCGATGGCAATAAATACCTGATTGCACCTGCCACAACTTCCCACTCCGGCTTTATCAATTTCGGCAGTCGATAAACCATTTGAAAGCAATGCTGAAATGATATCCAGCAGAATTGACAAACCTGATCCCTTCCAGTATCCGGTTGGCAAAATGCGCATTGTTTCTTCGATAGGACCGGGAACATCGGTTAAATTGCCTTCCTTATCATAGCCGCCCGGATAGGGAAGTTTTTCATTCTTTAAACGCGTAACCTGCAGTTTTCCATACGAATATTGCGACATGGCCATGTCCAGAACAATGTGTCCTTCTTTACGCGGCACGGCCATAATGAACGGATTATTTCCTATGCCAATAGTTTTGGCACCCCAAGCAGGCATGCAGGATTCGGTGTTGGTCCAACATATGGCCACGTATCCTTTTTCAGCAGCCTGCCAGCCATAAGTCCCTCCCCTCATCCAGTGTGTTGTATTGTTTAAAGCAACCAATCCCAGCCCCATATTCTCTGCAATCTCAGTCGCCCGATTCATAGAAAAAAGGGCATTTAAGATACCAGGTCCAAGATTTCCGTTGTATACTTCAAGCGATCCAAGATTCTTCTCTAAAGTTGGTTCCGCATGAACATCTACCCAGCCCTTTTTGATGTAATCCACAAATCGTTCAACACGATTCAATCCGTGTGAATAGACACCATCCCGGCTCGATTCGGTATGTATACGCGCACAAATTTCTGATTTTTCTACAGGCATCCCTGCCTTTTCAAAAGCAGCTTTTATGGTAGCCTTCATTTCTTCAAAACTCACTCTGGTCATGCTGGTTTGGTTTATGATTCCAACCAAAGTTAAGCTAATCTTTAAAAAAACAAGGATTGAGCAGAACAAGACAATTTATGACTGTAGCTACCAGATGAAGATTTACATACGATTAAAAAGGGTGTACAGAATTACACAATATTGTTAAATGCAGTGGTTGTTTAGTGAACTTTAATAAAGTAAAAATGACAATTCCGATCCTCATTTTTTAGTCATTCAATAATTTCTGAAGTGCATCTACATCGTTTCCAGTGAGAATCTCCACAGAACGGGTGATCTTTTCCAACTCCCAATCCCACCATTTCAAATTCAAAAGGATTTCGATCTGTTCATCCGAAAAACGTTTCCGAATGGTTTTTGCAGGATTGCCACCCACAATCGAATAAGGTTCCACATCTTTTGTAACGGTTGAATTGGTAGCAACGATTGCTCCGTCCCCAATTTTCACACCGGGCATAATTACAGCATTATGACCAATCCACACATCGTTGTCAATTATTGTGTCGCCTTTATAAGGGAAGGATTTCCCATCCATCGCATTCGACCAGTCACCGCCAAAAATGGAGAAGGGGTAAGATGAAATAGCATCGGTAATGTGATTGCCGCCGTTCATTATAAAAGTGGCGCCTGAAGCGATCATGCAAAACTTGCCGATGATGAGTTTGTCTCCAACAAAATCGAAATGATACTTTACGTTTTTTTCGAAATTATGGACATCGTCAAAATCGTCGTAGTAGGTGTAGTCGCCCACAATGATGTTGGGATTTTTGATAATGTTCTTCAAAAAACAAAGCCGATCGTGATGAGGAAGCGGGAAAGTCGTGTTTTTATCCGGGATATTCATTTTATATCACTTTTTTGCCGCAGCAGGTTTCAGGATTTAAACATAACAGAAATGGAAATCAAATCATTAAATAAAATAAGATTTTTGAAGAACAATCTTTGTGACTTTTACTAATTTTGCAGCCACAATTTTGACCTGTGGTGTAACTGGCAACACGTCTGACTCTGGATCAGAAGAGTCCAGGTTCGAGCCCTGGCAGGTCAACCAGAATATCAGAGAGTTACAAGACTTTGTTCTTGCGACTCTTTTTATTTGCACAATATTTGCACAAAAACACCCGACTTATTTGTTCCCAGGTACATTTCAACACACTTACCGCAATTCCCGTTTCGTAACCGCAAAATCACGTTATCTAACCGTGTAGCATTGCAATGGCTCGTATAACTTTACGCTAAACTCAAACATTAAAACAATGGACGGATACGTAATTCAGATGGATGCTTGGCATAAGACGATAGAAACTTTAGGTGATCCTGTAGCCAAAGCACTTCCCGATAATTTTATAGGGCAAGGCATTAAGGATGGATACAGGTACTACAAGTTCCTGTCAGCTGGACTTATATATTTTTATCAGGTAACCAACATCGAAACCAAGGAAGTTCACTACGAGATATTCCAAACTGAAGTAACAGGGAAACGAAAGGAAAAACGGCAAATGTATCCCTGGGAAGAGCCGATTTGCGATACAATTGAAACATTTAACAACAATGGGGCAGCAAACTACCGTTTTGGGGAGATTTTGCGAGGCAGGTAACTATTCGTCTCAAAGAGATGTTTCAGTACGTTATATCGCAAATAAAAGCTTATCATGCCTATCGTAACTAAGGATAGAATAACTCCTTGTTTTAACATTTAACAAGAAGCTGAAGATTAGATCATAATAGAGGATTGCAGAGTATTTAGTATTATTTAATTAATAAAATAATTGCATCTAATACGAAGGATTTTGATCGATGGATAGGGTTCTGTTACCCCGCCCTGCAATATGACAAATTGCTATGCCTTCCATATATTAATTACAACTATTTCATGTCGTCAGCTAATATAAATGCTTCAACATCTTTATTCTTTTCGTAATGTTCAATCAGGCATCTTGTAAGAGTTCCATCTTCAACAAGGCGTTCTCGAAGCTCATCCTGATACCTCTTACACATCCCCTTAACATCATCTTTTTCATTAGGGTAATCAATCTTTACTTGTTCCCTGAACTCACTCATAATTTGGGAATGTGCCTCCTTCATTGTTTTATTCTTCATAGCGTCCTGACAAAACCCAGCAAGCAACAAGTTTACTTTATTATTCATGGCATAGGAATATGGATTAACACCGCATACAAAATGATAACTAAATCCTCTTTTAGTATCGTAGTTAAGAATGTCAAACTGAAGCAACGATATTTTTATCAACGTATCAATAGGAAGATTTACTTTTTTAAAGGGAGAGACTTTTAAATCGTCCTTTTTCTCAGGTTTACTGTAAAAGCTTTCTAAAGCTGTCTTAAATACATTAAAGAAAATAGGGTCGTTATAGTAATGTTCCACAATTCTTTCTTTTACAGCTTCGGTGTCACAACCTGAAATAATCAGTAAAGAATCGATTGAATTTTTTTCATTAGCATATAAGCCTAAAAAATAAATTTCCATAAGCCTTCCAGTATAAGTTTTGTAAAAGTCAGAATACTGTAAACTGTCTGGGATAACGAATTTGAATGACATAGTCTCCTTATCCAGTTCATAATTCAAAGGCAATAATTGTACTTCCCCTGTAGTACTGTCCGAACACACAAATTGAAAATTCGTATCAAAAAAGTCGCTTATTAAAATTTTAGTATTGGTGTCAGAATAGTCAGAATTACAAGACACAATTATCGCAGCTAAGAAAAGAAGGAAAAAAATCTTCATTTGATTTGAGTTTAGTTTATAGATGTTTTTAATACAGTCTTATCCTTAACGTATGTATAGTTTATAGTGTAACATACAACGTATTAGTTGTTACTATTTAATTTATTGTCAGTTATTCAGCTAAAGGACTCTCGAAATTTGCAAGAGTCCTGTCCATGTTGAAATGGTTTATTGAATTGATTGATTTTAATATAGTCATGGTTTTTAAGTTTATCTTTCACACGTAGTTCTTCTTTCGGTACAGCAGGTATAGTATTATAAAGCTGATAACAATGAGGATGGGAAAATAAAACTGAAAGTCCCGTTGTAATAGCCTGTATTGCGACAGTATGCCCCGCCAATTTTCCATCGGTTCAAGCACTTTTCGTATTAATGGGTAAGTAAACCGTTCACCAGCAAGAACCACAAGCAATATTATAAATGCCCAAAGTAGCTTTCCAATGCTAAGTTGTTTGCTTTTCAAATAGGGCAGAACCTTGTCTCTGTACCTGAATAACAGGAACATTATAACAGGTATAGCTATATACACCACATAGAAGATTTGTTGCGTTGTTTTAAGGTTGAAGGCGGTTGAACTAACTCCAAAGCGATTTAATCCAATATAAATGAGATTAATGAAAAGCAAAATAGCCAGGTTAATGATGAAATAAATCATTATTCCAAAAAAGAAGGTGATAACCTTTTTAACCTGGAAATTATCCGTGGAAACCTGCTTAAAATCGTCCCCCCAGTTATCAGAACCACCAAAGCGAATCTTTGCAACCGCAAATGCTTCTTCTTCCGATAAACCTTGTTTCATAAGTTCATTAATGGTGGAACGAAAATGGTCGAGCATTTCCTCCTTGTCGTCATCGGTTATGTTCAGGTGGTCAGTATTGGTTTTTAGCCAATCATCAATAGCTTCCTGAAGGTTGAAAACGTTTGAAGATTCCATAGTTCATTAAATATTGATTGCATCATAGCCCATTCTTCTTTTTGCTTCTCAAGCATCTTGTTGCCTTTGTCAACAATCTTGTAGTAGCGTCTTCTTCTTAACCTGCCACCGTTGTCTTCATTCTTCCAGTAGGATTTGATCAAGCCAGCCTTCTCCAGTTTGCGGAGAACGGGATACAGCGAACCATCTTTCCATATAATCTTCTCTTGCGACAATACCTTAATCTTATCCATGATTTCAAAGCCATAGGTATCACCAGTTTTCAAAATGGAAAGGATAAGCGGGATGGAGGATGCTCCCATTAGTTCTTTTGATACTTCACTCATTCTTGTTATTGTTGTTTAAGCTGTACCAAATATAAAAAATAAATATAGAAGTTCTATGCTGGAGTGATTAATAGTAGAACGTGTTTGATTTTCTGATAGTCACTAATATGTGGCGGTGATAACTGCCATATTTCAAAGTGTTAGCGGTATGTTGTTTATATTTTTCATTAGACTATTTATTCAACAACTAATTTACCCATAGTCGGAATCAATCCTTTTGTACTAAGCCTATAAGTATATATCCCTGTGGTTAGTTCTGGTATATCGAGTTTATAGGTACTTAGTCCTTTGATTTGCTCATTCAGTATCAGGCTTCCATTCAAATCGAACAGTTCAATTGATTCAAAACTCAGGTTTTCAAAATATACAATTCCATTGGTGACAGGGTTTGGATAAACATTAACATCGGTATTCGGAAGTAGAGCCACATCGTCTATCACAAAAGATGGAACACATCCATCGTAATCAGAGTTATAAAACAATAGTGAATCGTTTTGGTGCATACAGATTAAATCATTGTTCATTCCATTGGTTGGGAGGTCACCTGATGTAAATATCAGCCCTTTTACATTTCCTATTCCTTCTATCCAGTAAACCCATGGGATTTGTTCGAAACTGTACACTTTACGCATCGAGTTATAAATCTTTATTGTATCAATGGATTTGACTGTAAGAAATTCCAAAGGAGGGATGTCTATATTTTCTTTATATCCCCAAATTGTATCTCCTATGTCTATGTTAAAACGGTACAATAAAAATTCCTTTTTATAATAAGGTTCATCAGGTTTAAAACCTATAGCATAACAAATTAAAATCCTTTTTATACTATCTTCTCGTATTCCACCAATACATTCTGAATTTTCCTTTGTTATTTCGGTAGCGTTGGTATGAAAAAGTTTATGATAAGTCATGCCGTTAATTACCGTATCCTCATTAAACAGGGCATATTGGTTGTAAACCCACCTGGGATAAGGTTCTGATATAGGCTTCCAATATACTTCGCTCCATACTGCATTTGAATCTGGAAAATGTACATACTGATATTCCTGAGCAAAGACGCTCTGTATAGTTAAACCCAGAACAACGAAAACAATAATTTTCCGAATGAAACTATTTGTGCTACGCAAATAACTTCTAATTCTATCAAATAACTTTTTTTCTGGAGAGTTCATAGGTTTGATTTATTGGGTTTTATGATTTTAGTTTCTTTTATAGTGATTTACAATTACCGCTAACGGTTGGTACATGTTGTCGGGGCGGATTTCGAAGAGCGTTCCTGTCCGAAGGACACGGAACTGCGAAACGAGAATCCGCAGTTGGCGTACCACCGAACCCCGCCCTGCAATATGTACTTTGTTGTGCGTTCGTGTTTTATTTCAATTAATATTTTATTTTTTCTTATTGTCAAACTAATTTGAACGAATTATAATTCCGTTTTTACTAATTGTGTAATCTTCTTCTAAATAATCTGTCCCAATATATTTTAATACCTCGGTACCCAGTGAATCAACTATTTCAAAGTTTTTCAGTTGTAAGTCCATTGTGATTTTCTCACAGTCAATTATAGATAGGTATTGTGTCGGCACAGGCGAATAGTCATGTTGTCCAATAATATCGAATTTTGCACTTGATAAAAATTTTCCTTTTTTGTCATAAGTATTCACTAATATTATTGGATTTCCATCTCCTGCTGTTGAAGTATAAGAAATTGTCGTAATGCAATCAAATTTTTTGTTTTCTGTAAAGTTGATTAGTCTACAATCATAATCTACCAGATTTTTAATTCCCCATTCTTTTCCATTTTTTGAAGTGTCAACTAATTTTAATGGCAGCAAAAAAGGAGTGTCGATTAATGTCATTTTATCTGAATTTTCAAATAAATCTTCCGTCAGAATTTTAGAATCTAATTGGGAATAGCTTTTAGATTTATATTGATTTTTGAATGACAAATATTCATTTTCTATTGTCTGTAAATTCTTGAATCCAGTCAAGAATACCAAGGTTAATATTATAGATAAAACTGTCTTCATTCTTTTCTTAACATGACGCACAACGGTCACTTGTATGTGGTCGGGCGGGATTTCGAAGAGAAATTCTGTCAGACCCGCAGGAAAGTGGGCGCAAGGTCTGACTTGTCAGACCGCTAAAACCCCCGCCTGCCATATACAAATTGTTAGCGTTTCGTGTTTTAGTTTTTATTATCATTTAAGTTGTCTATAAATTTAAAACATTCCTGAAAAAACTGTTCAGGATGAGTAAACCAAGGGTCATGACAAGAATTTTCGATTAATATTCTTTGAGTTCTATCATTCAAATTCTCCATTACGTCAGACCAGTCTTGATAAGTGCATGGCAAGTTTCCACCAAAAACCAAAATGGGTACATTTATATTTTTAAGATAATTAATGTCTGGAGCAGATTTTCTACTGTTTTTTGTCTGTGCCCCAATTATGCTTTTTTTATTACCAAAATTGGTGGTTATTCGTTTCTGTAATTCTTTTTCTGGATTTGCATTTTCATTAACTCGCTTGAAAAATTCTTTATAATCTAATCTTTTTGAATTTCGAATCGAATCTTCGTAGTTGGAAATGTTTTCATTCCTTTTAAACGAATAAAGGGAATCAACAACATAGTCATTAAAATCAATCTTTTTGGGATTCATTCCTGGCCAACCACAAAAGCCAGATAGGATTATTGCTTTTAAATCATCTGGATAGTAAATAGAATACAATAGAGCAAGCTCTGCACCCCATGATGAACCAGCCAATATTATTTTATCATTTTTAGAAATTATTTCTTTTATCCTTTTTAGGTCTTGAACATGGTCAATCCATGTATAACTTTGCGCTGTATCACTTTTACCAGAACCACGTTGGTCATAGTAATATATTTTTGATATTGAGGAAAGAGTATCCCATTCTGGTCTAAGATATGAATGTTCAACTGCTGGACCTCCATGAAGAATGATTGTTTTTTCGTTTGAATCACCAAGTTCCCAGAAAGCAAGTTTTGGTGAACCAGCAAAATAACCAGTTTGTGAATAGCTGAATTGGATAGCTATCAATAAAAGGACAATTAATAAAACATTTCGTTTATTTCTTTTCAGTCCTGAAACTATTTTATTGTTTAATTGATTCATAACTTTTCTTTCCGCAGAATTCTGAACTTACTCTTTTTCAACATGAACGCTAACGGCCTGCCGCATGAAGCGTATGGAAGATTAACCTTACAATCTTTCCAAATTGAGCAGAGCCAAAGCGGTGTATTTGTTTTAACTTTTCATTTTTAAAGCCAAATCAGCGATTTGGCGTTGTTTGTCGAAGCCACAGAACTTACAAACCATGCTGACCTCCATATGCTTTATTGCGGTTTGTTAGCGCCTGGCATTTATTTTAGTATTTTGGTCATTATAATTACTAATCCAAAGCCGAATGAAAGAACAGAAAAAAGAACGTCTCTTTTATTTTCTTTTCTCTTCATATTTCGGTTGAAAGATAAAGTCATTCCATATCTCAATTGTAATGGAATCGGTTCTTCTTTATTAACAAGCCTAAAAATCAATCTAAGTGCGTTATAATATAGAAAACTAGTAAGCATTAATACCCATATGTCCATTACATCATTATACATTAGTCCGTTAATAAGAATGAGTAGTCCCCAAAGTCCAGAAAAATAATAATTCTTAAACCTTAAGCCTAATGAAGACATGTGAGTCAATAAAATAGGAGTCATTCCAGCAAGAAAAATGAGTAGTGAATAATTAAATCTTTCTGGCCATAAATAAATTATGATTTTTGGCGAAATAGTCAAAATAGACACAAATAACAATATTAATATACTTGATTTTGGAACTTTCATTGTCATTATGCTGTGTTGTTTTTTGCTTGGCGCTAACGGTCACTTGGTCGAGTAGGCAAAGGGACTTTCACCCTAAGCCTCTCACAGAACCGTACGTGACAGTCTCCCGTCATACGGCTCTTGTTATACAAATCTAAACGCTTCATCAACCTAATCCAAGTTGCCAATGGTAAAACAGGCTCGGGAATTGTTCCTTAACTCTCGTGAACCATTGGAAAGCTCGTTTTATACTGGTTTTATAGCGTTTGTACCTTTTCCTTGCCCAGCGGATTAATCGCTTGTTCAGCCAAATAAAGATTGGATTCAACTCGTGTTTTCTGAACTTACCAAAATAGTTAATCCATCCCCGAATAAACGGGTTTAGAAATTGAGCTACACCAACAATGCTTTTATAGGTCAATCCAACAATGTTAAGTTCTTCCATTTTATCAGCAATGCGTTTCTTAGAACTAATGCTGATAGCACAATCGTACCCGAGAAACAGTTTTCCTGTTCTTGGCGATTTGGTTGTACGTGGTTGAAACGAATAACCCAGAAAATCGAACTTTACAATTGGATGAGTGCCTTGTCTACGATAGTCAAGACAGTAAACCAATTTTGTCTTTTCTGGGTGGAGTTCCAATCCACAATCTTCAAGCCTTACACGTAACTTTTCCAGCAGCCATTCTGCTTGGGCTTTACTCTCACAGTGAATTATTGCATCATCGGCATAGCGAACAAAATTCACTGTTTTGTGCTTTAGTTCAAGCCATTTATCCATAGCATAATGCAGAAACAAATTGGCAAGTAACGGGCTTATCACACCGCCTTGTGGAGTGCCTTTTCCCTGCTTGTGAACCAGTTCTCCTGATTTCGTTTGCACGGGTGCATTCAGCCACCGATTGATGTAAAATAAGCACCAATTCTCGGTTAAATGTTTCTCCAAGGCACGCAGTAGTTTTCCATGGTCGATATTATCAAAGAAACCTTTTATATCGAGGTCGATTACCCAGTCTGTCTTCCTACAGTTCTCACGAACCTTTGCAAGAGCCTGATGGGCATTCCTGCTCGGACGATAACCATAGGAATTAGTACTGAATATAGCCTCAAACCTTGGTTCTAAATAATCTTTTACAACCATCTGTCCAATCCTGTCGGAGATAGTTGGTATACCAAGTAAGCGGGTTTTACCGTCTTTCTTAGCTATCTCAACTTCCTTAACAGGTGGCGGAAAGTAACTGCCCGATGCCATACGATTCCAAAGCTTGTACAAATGTTTCGACCTTTCGGCATCAAATTCTTCCATGCTGATTTGGTCAACACCTGCACTCCCTTTGTTGGCTTTTACCTTCTTATAAGCTTCCCATACCATGGTTTTGCTTATAGGTACTGATTTTGTCTCATTCCATAAATTCATCCTCTTGCGAGTTGTTCAATGTTATGATACTGTATAACCTAACCCCTTCGCTCCATTTCCATTACAGAAACTTCATCGCTACTACGGGTTAGTCCGTCTCTGTTCCTGCTCATCGGTATTCTGCCTTCAGGTTGTTCCCGTTGTGCGTTTCCCTTTGCATTGCAGGACAGATTCCCGAGTTCCATAATTAAGCCCAGATAAAGGTCATGCCGCCTGAATGACGTCTGCCGCACAGCCAGTAAACAGGTTTCCGCTGTGCTTATCACTGCATAACTTACTCTACAGCTTTTGACAGAATGTGGCAACTTCTCGACACCTCTTCAGCGGTTACGGTTAGTTCATCTCCTTTATCCATACCTGATTCTGCTCTTGACAGAACCTTTTCCTAAACGCTCAATACCATGCCTCTTAAACACAGCACCTTTAGGTGGTTTAAAACCCTTGCCTGTACAACGGTTTTGGTGGGTCGATTCCACCATCTTAATCACAGCATGCAATGAACGTTAATTGCCGATTCATCGCTTCTCGGCACACTAAGTTGTCGTTGCGGATTTCGGAGCTTCGTTCCTGTCCGGCAGGACGGAACGATGTTGCGAGAATCCAGCGAACGACACACCACGAACCCCGCAATGCAATTTACAATTTGTTACCACACGTTTTTTATTTATTTTTCTCTATTGCTTTATTGAAAGCTTTATTCAGTTTGTTTTTTAACTCTTTGTCATTTATTGATTTTACTATTCTTTTTTGAGTATTCTCAAGGTCAACTAAATCAAGTAAAGGATTTTCAATTTCCTGGATTAGATAATTAAAATCAATGCTGTCTTTATATTTGGTCAGCACCTTGGAAAATTGTTCTGGTTGACTTTGTAGTAGTTTAAACAAAACTTCATTGCTGAACTCACAATATTCCACATTGCTTTTACACTCTCTTCCAAATGATTGCAGAAATTTCACTATCAATTCGTCATTACAGTTTTCGATGTTTTCACTCATTTCAAGTACAATTTCAATATTGCATTTCAATAAATTATTCTTTGTTTCTTGAGCATGTAATTCCCTCGCAATAAGAATAGTTATTGTTACAATGAGAATTATTTTAAAATGAAATTGCATGTTCTTTTATGTTTTATGGTCCACAACAGTTTATGTAATAGTCCTTTTCTCCAAACGTTAAATGAAAAGACAAATCACAGATTCCTGTTTCGTCTGTCTCTGCCCAAATTATCGCCTCTAGATTTCCGTTTCCATCTAAATCTCCTCTTAGTTTTATTCTATCGTTTGGAATTTTCTTTGAAACTGGCTCAATTTTTTCCTTGTTAATGTTTGTGATTACAAAACAGGAAACATTGTCAGCTTGAAAGTTTGTTTTTAATTCTCTCTTTAAATCTTGTTTTTTTATCCTTGTCGTAAATGTTGGTCTAAATTGAATACCACCGTCATTTTCACACCAAAATTCAATTTTCATCGAGTCTTTGAAATTTAATGTCGCTAATTCTCCTATGTCATCGAATAATGTAATTGGTGAGTTATTTACAAATTTGGTCATTACGTCTTTCCATTCAAGAATCGGTCTCTCGATTTCATAGTTGGAAATTGTCTTGTACGGAAACACAATTTCAATTTCATATTCTGTTTCTAAGTCCAGTTTTACAGTAGCTACTCCAATTGAATTTTCTTTAAAATCCTGAGAATAGATAATGCCTGTGGAAAACAGAATTATTAATAATATGATTGTTAGTTTCTGCATCTCGTTCAAAATGTGTGGTAACGGAAAATTGTATGTTACGTAGGGGTTTTCGGAGTGCTTTCCTGTCGACCGTTGCACTTATTTTGGCAAGAGCAACAAAACCCGAAAACCACGGAAACCCCTATGGAATATACAAGGTGTTGTGTGGCGTATTTATTATTTTATCAGTCCATTTTCATCAATTGTGAGTATTGTCTCAATCACTTTTATTTTCATTGTTGAATCTATCTCATTATGATTTTGGTCTAAATCCCACCTCCAGATTGAATCCTTTTTGATTATCTGAAAATCATTATTGATATTCACGAATTGTCTCTCTCTAAAACCAGGTTCTCCTCCACAATTGGTGAAAAACTTAAATTCAGATATTCTCTTTCCTTTTAAGTCAAAGGTTCTCATTATTGGAACAAAGATGTCGGCTGGACATAAATAAATTACAATTTTATAATTGCCATTGGTTTTTATCTTCCCGTAGGGTAACTCCCATTCGGAAGCATATGTTGTATCGATTAGGTCAGCATACTTTCCCGTATTTTCTAAATCTATGAAGTCAAAACAACTTGCGCTATATGGCAATGAGACACTATCAATTCGCTCTAAATAAGTAAGAAATTTTGTGTTAAAATCCTGATTCTGTCCTTGTTTGTTGGATTGCTTACAAGAAATCATTGTCGCCAGAATAAAGAATATTGTAATTATAGGTTTGTTCATTATCGCATCAGTCTTATATGCCACACAACGTACGTGTATGTTACAGTGTAATATACATCTTATTAGGCATCGTTATTTTAAGTTATTGTAATTCAGTTTATTATCATCAATAATTCGGTCTAATGGACTCTTGATATTTGCAAGAGACTTTTTGCTCACATGGGTGTAAATGTCTGTGGTTATACTCGATTCATGCCCTAACAATGTTTGAATGTAACGAATATCCACTCCCTGTTCCAGTAAATGTGTGGCGAACGAATGCCTGAGCATATGCGGTGTTACCCGCTTGGATATTCCTGCTTTAGCTGCCCCTGCCTTAACTACCCTGCTAATACTTACTCCACTATATTGCTTTCGGTCTGAACCTTCAAACATCCAGTAATTGGGACTGAAACTCTTCATATACGCTTCAAGCAAAATGGCTGTCGCTTCCGACAGGATACTTATTCTGTCCTTCCTCCCTTTTGCTCCCCGAATGTAAATAATTCTTTTGTCGAAATCTACATCTTCCTTACGCAAGCCAATTAGTTCGCTTCTTCGCAGTCCTGCCGAATATATGGTGGCTATTAATGCCTTGTGTTTAATGTTCTCGGTAGCATCCAGTATACGAACTATTTCAGCCTCGGATAACACTCTTGGCAACTCTCGTTTTTGTCTTGGACGCTCGATATCATAAACCTCCCTGTTCAGTCCCAGAACCTTTTCGTAGTAAAACTTAATGGCATTTATTCGCTGGTTCTGCTGCGATTCAGATATCTTCTTACTACGTATTAAATAAAGGATGTAACCGTTGACTTCATCCTTTTCGATGCTATCCAAGTCCCTGTCAGGAAAGTAGTGCATAAAGTCCTTAAAATAGGCTGTATAGGACTTAATAGTGCTTTTACTGTAACGTTTCTGTTCCAGTTTCTCCACGTACTCGTCAGGCACTTTTATCTGTTGTCGGTGGTCGTAATGGGGTGAATGCTTTGGTTCAGGTATTGGTTGATTGTTCTGAGTATTTTTTAATGCAGAATAATCTATGTAGGCAATGTCCCTGAATTGTTCGAAGAATAGATTAAGTTTGAATTCATCCTCCGTGATATACCAGCAATTCATGGAAGCACTCCAACGGGTAGAAGTAACACTTTTCAGCCTGTCAATAATTAACTGATTGTACCTAACCCTTATACTAACAACCTTTTGGTTATTGTGGGTTTCGTATGACAGCATTATCTGAGGTTTAATGGTCACATTAGTACATTTAGTTTTATGAACAGCGTATATCTCCACAAATTCTGATTATATAAACTTAATTGGTTGGTGCTATTTTCTAAACGTAAAGATAGAACTTCTATTGTATGTTTGATACATTAAAATATGTTTGTAAGCATCAGTTGCTATTTAGGTAGGTGATGATTAATTCGGACGTATAGGTGTTCTGCTGATTTCGATCACCTTTAATATAGGATTAGTGATTGATTTTTGCACCATATAAAATCAAAAACTGGTTGTTAGTGTACTTATCCCTTTGGTAAGCAGAAATTACTATCTTTACTCCAGCATCAAGAGAACAGTTAATACTGTCGCCAACCGAGTGGGCAACACAACGGTGGTTTAGTATGTGGGCGGTCGCCAAAATAAAATGCACCATTCCCTTTGTTTTCGAGGTGTTTGTAGTTAATCATTAATATTTATACTATGAATGCATCAGTAAAAAAAGAAGGTTTTAACCTTTCATCCCGCCATGACTTTGGCAATCCCAGTGAGTATTTTAACCAGTGTCAACTGGTAGTGTCTTACGATCTCTACATCGGAATCGACACGATAACCCAGTCGATTTACGACCTCGAAACAGAAGATGGCTATCTTCAAGTAGTGGGGAAGACTGATATCACCAGTCCCGTGATTATTGCCCAGTTCAAAAGATCGGATCAACCTGTCGAACTTCAGATAAAAGCCATCCTCAAGGATTACATTAAACATTCCAGATTTGTGATTGGTTTTCCCCAAGAAGCCACCAAAAGTGGACTGATCACCACCGAGGAGTTCGATACACTTATCGCAGACCTCATCGCTGAGTTTGAACGCAACGAAGCAGAAGCATTACAAAAACCTCCTGCACTTACTGAACTGTTCAAAGAATTCGGATTAAAGCCTCAGCCAAATGAAAATGGAGTAGGTCAATGGCTTGCAAATTGCCCCAGCTGTCAGAAGTTCAACATAACATTCTGGAATAACTCCCTGCATTGGGGATGCCCTCGATGTGGCTTTCATGGCGATGGGGAGCAGGAATTCCGAACAGCTATGAAAATGATCAGAAATCCCACTAAAGAAAATAAACTGGAGTACCTGATCAATATGTTGGTCGGAGAAATACGGTCACTGAAAACGGAACAGGAACGGATCGATAAAATCGCTGAGGATATCCGCTCGGGCAGGAACGAATACAAGATAGTTTCGGACAAAAATTACAACCTCATCTTCGAGTTACTGTACGGCTGCAAGCTTGAAGAGATCGAGCCAGATCAGGTGGCTTATTACAACGATAAACAGGATATAAACGAAAAGTTGGCGGATATGGACAAAGAGGAAGCAATCGGGACAATAAAGGCTGTATATGCCTCCTATGAGCCTGATAGCAACTCTGACTGGATCGCTGAAGCTTTCGAGGAAGAAGACTTAGTGGATATCGAATATTGCTTCTTTGATGATGACTTGGAGGAGTTTGTAGAAGCCTACAACAAGATGTTCCGAGAGGAGGAACTGGATTGTGGCAATTACTACTACGAAACCGTTGTTACGCTGAAAGCTACCGATGGTTTTAAACTCCACTACAGTTTAGGATGGACTGAAGGGCAACCAGAGACTGGAACTGCTGGAACACCATACAATGGATAAGAAAGAAACCTGGAGCAGTACATTACCGCTCCAGGCATTCACTTTGATTTACAATCTTTTACTTATTACAAGAGAAACATCATTTCCGCAGAATCCGCAAATCCGCAGTTTCCGCAACGGTGTTTTTTTTAAAACGGGAGATCGTCACCAGCCTCATCATCCTCCTCAATTTTATGATCGAAACTAACTGTGGGGAACTTCAACTTTAGTGCATCCACTACTTTCGTAGCTGGTGCATTATCAGTATAAAAGCTTATAACGTTCGGTGACTCGATTACCTGTGAGTATGCATTTCTTTCAGTACCCCAATTTTCTCTCTTCCATACATGGCTAAATGCGTGTCCAGTGTTTCGAATATTCTCTTGAATCTGAATAGCGGACAAAATACTCTTATTTTGATCTTTTCGTGTAAAAGTAGCAATCTCTTGCCACGCTTGCTTTCGTGAGTATCCTTCGTAATAAAATGACTCCCCAAATAACAACTGTCTGGCTATGTCTGATTCAGTATTGTATTCAAGGTTTAAGCCAATGGGCATTTCAATAATGTTGTTGAAGTCGATGTACTTCGGTAATTCACCAAAATTTGTTTTACTACGGATCGATTTCCGTACCGACACAACTTCTTCGTCCTCCCCAATTATTGTTAATGTATTTTTATAATTCATGTATTTATTTTTAATGATTCGTTTGTTGAGGGTAATGGATAGCTGATTCGATGTCGTTCAAGAACCAGCCTCCATACCCGATTAATTTCGCTTCTTATCTACTACGGATGCATTTCCCAGACTTCCGTTTCTTTTATCAGTCCATTCTTAAAAACATATTCACCCGAATAATCCTGCTCGTTCCAATATTGCAATCTCAACTCAGTATCAGGGAATCGTTGACTCAGTTTGTCTACTATTACTTTTCCAGAAGCATTTTTCGTTTCAAACTGGATTTCGTCTTTATTCAGAAGCCGTTGCGAATAACTTTCACTCCAGATTGTCCCCCAACTTTGTCGAATCCATTCCATTTGTGTACCACTACCATATTCCTCCTTGTAATTCTTATACTCAAAGGCAATATCAATAGCACGTTGCTGCTCCTGTGTACCCAGTCCGCTGAACAGTAACTGAATCTTTTCGATGGATTCATTCCTGTATGAACTGTTTTGCCCCCAAAGTAATTGGATAGCCATGCTTTCATGCCCACTAATGGTTTCCAGCTTCAACTCTTTTGGCATGGGATCAATGTTGTTGAAGTCGATAAATTCAGTATCTCCAGTTCCAGCAATAAACTTGCGTACTTCGGAAACTTGTTTATCACTACCTACAATCTTCAAAGTGTTGCTATAAAAAGTACTCATATAAAATATTTTATTTATTAATAATCAATTGTAAAAGGGTTTAACGTCAGTTTTCTCACCACTGCTGAATGCAATCCTTTCTGGAGAAGAGGAGTGCCATTTGACTGACACTCCCAAGCATCTACTCATCAAATAAAAATTCAAATTCACGAACAATTTCACCACCTTCAATATTCCACATCCTATCAATTTTTTCATTGCTGCAATCGTAATGAAATGATAGCGTTGGGAACTCCTTACTTAAATTCAGGATAAGATCAAGGCTAGATGTTAACTGACTGGCGAACTCAATCTCGATATACCCCTGTGGTGGTTGAGAATATTCGTATCCCGTATATCCACTCCACTGATCCAAATCTGCAAACCCTGTTCTATTTTTTGTATGGAAGGAATCAATGGCTTGCAATAAGCACTCTTCCTGCTCTTGCCTTGGCAATGCTGTAAAGAAGTTCCGTGCATCTCGCATTGAATAACTTCCGCCAAGCGATCTGTAGTCGAATAGAACTTTCAAAGCTAAATCAACAGCAACGCTACGTTTAGGTTTCAAGCCTTCAGGTGGTATACTACCTTTTATCAGACTAAATTGAGTACGCTGTTTTTTGATGCCTCCCATTTTCCTCAGGTAAGCACTTACGGCTTTCATCTGTTCCCTACTTCCAGTGTAGCGTAGTTTGTTGTTTACTTTCTTTTCGTTCATAATTTCTTCTTTTAAGTTGTTTAGTAATCCTGTTGTTAATGATTGTTCGTTTTCCATGTTTTTAAAATACTTAGTTGCGGATTCTGCGGATTTAGCAGATTCTGCGGATTTTGAGTTTTGTCTGTAAAATTTGTATCATATATTTTTTTTGTATTGGTTATGACCGATTTTTTGAACAAGTCCTTTGTTGCAAAATTCACGTACATACTTTTGAACTGTTTTCGGATTTAAGCCAATCTTTTCTGCTATTTCAGAGTACGTCTGGAAGTCAAATTCCTCAGGTAAAGCATTATAAAACCTTTCCTTGTGATTTGGCAACTGCTTCACAATAGGTGTTTCCTTCAGTCCCCGAAAAGCGTGCTTCGAGTGTTCCAGTAACACCTCCCCGATAGCCATAGCGTTGTTAAAGTCATCATCGTTGCACACCAAGGATTCGCTGTTCGTGATACTGTCCATGTTTCGGATTACCGTAAATATCATGGCAATACGGAATACGATCAGTCCCATTCGCTTTACCACCGAATCAAAGTGATCTCCCAAAAGGGTCGCATTCTGATTTTGCAAGCGATCATATCGCTGATTAAACATTCCTTGCTGTTCTTCTGTAAGTTCAAATAAAATGCCTGATGATTGCAGTAGTGCGGTATAAAGCACCAGCAACCGTTCACCCAACATCTGAAAATGATCATCCAAAGTAGTCCCCTTAAATTCCCGAAAAACATCTTTCCATCTATTGTTAGAGGGTGTGCTGTAGAACCCAAACCGACTGAACAGACCATTCTCCGCATTCGGAATTAGGTTCAGTACCTGTTGAGGTGTTCCCGACAACACTACTGATAATTTCGGCTCTTCAATCTCAAAAAGTTCTTGCTCGGATTTTCGATATGAACTAGCGGTTTCATGCTGAAACGCTTTTCGTAAAAAATCATTAATACTTCCAAAATCTTTGTTTCTAAACGCATTAGCAAGCGCATCAGCCTCGGTTTCAAAAATTAGCCCCCATCCGCCATTGTTGTTAACCAAATCAAACATACCTGGTGCAGTATTATTTGCTGGCAGGATAATCAGCTTCTTTTTCGGCTTAACGGGTGGAATTAAAGACGGATCATCTTTTTTTTGAGCTTTGTACATAGCCATTTTAGCCTGATACTTTGCATATTCCTGCTCATGCAACTCGTTGTAATGATCCTGGATCGCCTTCACGAGCTTTCTACAAGGATCAAGCTTCGATTTCCCAGACCCAGGCTTCCCCATCACGAACGCATAGAGATTGGCGTAGACGTTCCTGCTATCATATATTCCACGAACATTTGGCAGAACAGCACTAATTGTAGCCAATGCTCCAATCAAAAGAATATCACGTTCAGCATCATTCGTTCCGACCTTTACTACCTGATGAAAGAAACCTGGCACTCGATCGTAGACTATTTTTGACAACCTTGGTAAAGGGGACAAATGGTCGCTGTCTTCAGAATTCGATACACCTATTCCCGCTTCTTTTGCAAGGTAGAATAGTGTTGCTATTTTAATTTTATCACCAGTTCCGTCTGCCTTTAAGCACCTGTCATATTGAAGATCGCATTCGTCCTCATCGTACTCTGGATATTGCTTACTGATCCGATGGTAATATTTGCGTCCTGATTCACCACAAGAGTCTGCCAGTCCAAAACCTACCCCTCGCCATTTAGGGTAGGTAGTCGTTATGTCCAGCTTATTATCCTCAATCGCTTTCACGACCTGTTCGATATTGGCAATGAGTTCTGGACTGGGTTCGGATTGCTCCAGCTTTACAGGTGGAGTATCCTCCACTAAGGGCAGTTGCTTCGATTCCCGCCAATCATGTGGATTGAAGCACTTTTCTTTTACTTCACTCATATTATTTACTGAATTTTGGATTTAAATATGCATTCGGATCATGGCACAGGAAGCAGGCTCTGGCAACATCCTTCCCCGATGGATCAACTCCAAGACCATGAGTCGCTTTCAAGTAGTTGGCTATGCCCTCGAACCATTCCTGATGTGTTGCACTATCCAGATCAATGGGGACTACCCATTTCAGTCCATTCCCTGACGGGGAGCGGAACAGTAGTGCTGTTTCAATACTGGGGTCGTTAAGTAGCGTTTGCCGTACTTCTTCAACATCATCCAGATCATCGAAATCGAACACCATCAATCCTGAGTGTGTTTTCAGTTCGTTGTTGTTGCGCCATTCAAACTCACCTGAGAACGTTACGTAATCGAGGATGCTGGTTTTGAGTTTCTGCCGTATCTCTTTTGTGGATGCCACACGGATACGCCTTGTTACGAATTCGTACTTGTCACTGGTGATCCATTCGAATGTCTCGCTGAGCGTTACCGACCTCTGAGGTAGAGTGTTGCTTATTGGGCGGGTGTAAAAACTAAACTCCATACTACGTCCTTTTACCAGTTACCAAAAAGTCTTCTGCACTCTGACGAATTTCGTCTCTCGACTGCTGTTTGTTACTCAGCACCCAGTTATCCAGTTCCTGTCGGCTGAAATACAGCTTCTTCCCATTCGGTTTGTAGTGTGGTATTACTCCCTTACTGATCAACTGGTACAGGTAGCCTTCCGATAGGGATAGGTACTTTGCTGCCTCTGGCATGGTCAAAACATCCTTAGTGCAAAGGCTATGCTCCGTGATCATCTGCTTTAATTGTGACAGCTGGTGTAATACGATCTGCGTTTGGGTATCCAGAGTCTTCTCCGCAACTTGCTGTTTGGGTGTGTGCGATTCGAGTACATTAATCTCCGCTCGGGAGTTCAATGTTTTTTCATCCCATTGCTTCTTTTCTTGTTCACCCTCCTGCTGCGTTTTAGGTTGCAGCCCCCTGTAATTTTTCTTCATCTTTGAAGCGTTTTAAAATTATCACTATGATCAAAGCTCCTGCAGGTAGCCTACACCGTTTCGATGGTGTCTGAGGCAAAAATGAAGGAAAGGTTGTGAAAGTAGCAATCCCGCATTTGACACGGAGGGGTATTGGGCTGATAATCTACGCTTTGAGCTTTTGGAGGCGGGATTTGAGGCGGGATTAAAAAGGAAAAAAACGGGATTAGAGCTTTAGCAGCTTTTCTAACCAAGGATTTTTGATGCTGAGTTTGTATAAAAACTCTTCGGTGAGGTCTGATGGTTTAAACTGATCTGAAGTATGGGTTTGATATCTGTTGTCGAGAAAATTTCGAATGTCGATCCTCGTAATTTTAATTCGACCATCCAATTTAAAGTAGTTAAGGTTAATCAGGATTCGGTAAATACCTGCCAACTGTTTTTTCTCCCCAATCAGATTGTAGTCGGAATCGATAAACCCATTCTCGAATAGCTTTTTCTCAAATTCCATAAAATATCTTTCGTTTCGAATATGTTCGGGTAAAAAATTGCCTTTCCATCCTGGTCTAAATTTCAAATCTTTCGGAATGAAATCATGTTGACTTCTACCTATTTCATTGGATATGTCATTGTTTTTAGGGGACTGCTCTGAATCTATTTTCCCTGAGGATTGGAATTCTTCCGTTATGCGTTCTTGTTCTGGTTGAACTGAAAAATCTTCCTCAAATGCCAATAAAGCAGTTGTTTTATTGATTATGTCTTGCAGAAAGTCACGATACACGATGAGTTCTTGAAAAACTGGCACCCATTTGTTAGGCTTTGATCCTGAGCGCATTTTGTTTATCAGTTTAATTTCATCTTTTGTGGCTTCAGTTTTTCCAAGATGAACTAAATTCGCTGTGGTTTTGCTGAGTAATTTTTCTGCAACCTGTTTTATTTGAGAATAACTAAAATTATCAAGTTGAGAAACAATAAATTTCGTTGCTTTACTTATGTTATCGAAATGCACTATTCCATGCCACATCCTATTTTGTTCAATTGTGTGCAATCTGGAAATGATTGGAGCAAATGCTTCTAATGCCGTTTTTACCTTTTTTACTTTTGTCATGTTCAAAAACCAGTAAATTTTTGGGCAAAAATAAAATAATAGCTATTTAAAATTTAGCAAATTCTCGACAATACTTTTTTTTGCTTCATCCTCGAAGCCAGCAAAGTAGTTCTGGGTAGTAGTAATATTCTGGTGTCCGAACGCTTCCTTTACAAATTCCATGTTCGCACCGCCCTGGATGGCTAAAGTAGCAAACGAATGCCTTGCCCAGTATGTGGAGATTTCCTCGGGCAAGTTGTTAGCTTTTGCCAAGAGTTTGATGTGTAGATTGATAATCCGTGTAAAATTAATGACTATTGGTCTGACTTCTATTGGAGGAGTGGATTCAGTCAATATCGGGAATATGTATTGGTCAGCTTCCCTATTCTCGTTGCCGTATTTCTCGATAACCGATTTTGCATAATCAGTAAGATGGATCACGATTGTAGTGATGTTCTTTTTGGATGTCTGCCTTGTTTTCGCTCTCTTAAATTCAATCGTATCACCCTTTAAGTTTTCGTATTTCAGTAGGCAGATATCTTTCATGTTGATACCGTTGCAGATGAAGCTGAAAAACCAGAAGTCTTTTGCTTTTTGCTGCTGCGGTGTTAATGGCTTGGCGTGCCAGAGTGCTTTTATCTGATTTTTGCTTAAGGCTTTTTTTACAGCACGCCCTTGAGGGATTTCGTATTTTCGCTTTCCGAACGGGTAGAGGTCTTCGGATACCTCACCCTCCCTGATAGCATGATTAAATACCGCTCTGAGGTTTCGTAGGTATATGCCTACAGTCGTTTCACTTTTGCCTGATTTAACCATGTAGAATTCATACTTCTGCAAAAACGTTGGCGTAACCGAGTTGAATGAAACTTGGTTTGGGATGCTCCCCTTTTGCGATTCGATGTATTTCAGTATCGATTGTAAGCTTAATCTATATGAATCGGCAGTAGAATGTTGTTCGAGTTCTAGGTAGTGCTTTATCCGCTGTTTGTAGTGATAGATAACATTCTTTCCATCACCTTTACGTCTCCTGAGTTTCTTTTCAAATACTTCAAATGAAAACGGATCGGTATTTTTCGCAGCGTTCACAGCATTAATTCGAATCTCATCCAGAAAGTCCCTATCGTCCTGATGAATTTTTCGGGGACGTTCGGTTAACCATACGCTCTCGAATTGTTGTTTTGTCATGCTGACCCCTGCTGAATATATTTTTGCCTTTTGCAATAAAGGAGAATATACTCTTAATTTTATTGGGTAAGTTTCATCAGATTTTGATCTGCGGGTGTCCAGAAGAATCGATACGGTGGTTTCCATGCTGAATATGTTTTGTGCAAAAATATAAATTTGCACAATATTTGCACAATAATATGTCAGAAAAACTAAAATAAGCTGTTACTGTTATTACCTATAAGCACCGCAAATGCTGAGACATATCAAGTATTATAGGAAAATCAATTAAACAAAATAAGAAGTAATATTATGACTCTGGATCAGAAGAGTCCAGGTTCGAGCCCTGGCAGGTCAACAAATTTCAGGAATGCCTTGTAATAATTACAAGGCTTTTTTTATTCGAAAAAACCTCGAATCAATCTCATAAATGTTAGTTCATAAACACTACAATACCATTGGCAATGGCACGTGCTCCTTCGTGGTCAAACTTTTTATTGTCGGAAGGATAATTCACAACCCCTTCCTTTTTCAACCAAAGTGTGGTCGATCCGCCGCCATCCAGATTCATAGCCTCCTTGCAACCGAGTGCTTGCATTAAAATACCGAGTTCTTTAATGGAAAGTCCTGCAGCCTTGTGTTCATGTCTGCCATCAGCCGCAACCATTAAGAGTTCATAATCCGAAGTTATCCCGATAGCTGAGCGCGGATGTTTGGTGGTGTTGAAGACAACGGTGTCCGGTTCAACGAGTATTCCGTTTTTTACAAGTAGTGGACCCGAAACCATAATATCTTCGTAGTTACGGTGCCAGTTTTGCCAATCGTTTTTCGGAAATTCCACAACACGCGCAGAATCGCCGACAACGAATGCCGCTTCACTAATAAACGCTTTTGCATTCGGATTTGGATGTGTAATAATTTCATCGTCTACTTTCAGAAACAAAACTGAACCGCCGTTTTTTGTATCGAAAAATGTGCCGTTGATTGCTGCCAGTGCATTTTGCTCATCAGCCATATCGCTTAAAAGAATAAGGGTGGAGTCGGAATAAACCATCGACACCTCGTATCGGTGTTTTTTAAGATCGATCCTGAGTACATTTATGCTTTGAGGTTCACCGAATAATTCCCTCGATTTCAGTTGATACCAGCTAATTTGTCGGTTAAATTTTTGCTTTGTCCAGTCGGCCCTATGAAACGAACCAAGGTCGGCGCTTATCTGGCATTCCTGCGAATAAACAGTTCCGGAAACAACAATCAGCAAAAGGCCAAACAGTAACTTTCTCATCATTATCGGTTTTATTTCATTTCAGCTTTCTGACTCCATTTTCAATAAACGGATCACGAATTTGGGCCACAAGTTAAAGTTATAATGGATATTAACCATGGTTGTTATGTTAAGAATTTATACACCGAGCCCTTCTTCGTAGCTCAAGAAAAAGAGAACCACCAATACTGTTTCTGATAGATAAGGCTGATTTTCACATACAATAAGCATGCTTGGGAAAATCGTCACGCTAATTGATACAAATAAACTGTTACTACAATCACAGGTTATTTAGTTTTGTATACAAATCAATAAAACAGATGAAAGCTACATTTTCACTATTCATTCTTGCGCTGTTATTTAGCTGCACTCCACAACAACAAACAAACGACTCAAAAGAGTTGTACTGGGCAACCCGTTTTGCCGATGCTACCATGCACCGCGCTGATAGTTTAATCTATTACATGCGTGACGAACCAAAATTCGAGTACGATTTCAGCCTGCTCGCAGATGCGATTTACTCGCTGCGAAAAGTGGATCCTAAATACGGTAAGTATATGAAGGATTACATTGATTATTTTTTGCATGACGACGGAAAAATCGACACATATAAAACATCGGATTACAATATCGACCGGGTGCGCCCGGGAAATTGTATGATCTCGTTGTACGAAGATTACGGCGACGAAAAATATAAGTTGGGAATTGAAACGCTGGTTAACCAAATGGAAGGACAGCCACGCACCAACTCGGGCGGATTCTGGCATAAAAAAATCTATCCGTACCAGATGTGGCTCGACGGCTTGTACATGGCTGAACCTTTCCTTGTGCGTTACGCCACGGTTTTCGATCAGCCTGAATGGTACGACGAGGCAACTTTCCAATTGGAAGAAGTCTATAAACACACGCTCGATTCAGCAACCGGTCTGGTATATCATGCCTGGGACGAAAGCAAACAGGAACGCTGGTGCCAGCCCGAAACCGGACAAAGCAAACATTTCTGGAGCCGTGGTACAGGTTGGTACATGATGGCACTGGTTGATGTACTCGAATACCTTCCTGAAAATCATCCTGAACGTGCTAAGCTGATCAGGATTCTGAATGACCTGAGTACCGCACTCATTAAGGTTCAGGATCCGGAAACCGGATTGTGGTACCAGGTGCTCGACATGGGTGGCCGCGAAGGAAATTACCTCGAAGCATCCGGTTCAGCCATGATCATTTACGCGTTTGCTAAAGGTGCTAAAATGGAATTGCTCGATCAGAACTACCTCGAAACTGCCAACACTTGTTTCGACAGCCTCATCAAAAACCTGGTTACCGAAGGCGACGATGGTTACCCTAACCTTAACAATACGGTTGGAAGTTGCGGATTAGGTGGAAATCCGTATCGTGAAGCCGACTACAATTATTACATTACCGAAAAAAAGGTGGTGAACGATTCGAAAGGCGTTGGTCCACTTATTTTGGCTGCCGTAGAACTGAACAAATAATTTCAAACCAAAAAATCTGAACATGATAAACAGACTATCACTATTTGTAATTGCCGCATTTCAGGTACTGCAAATCCAAGCTCAAAATAAAACCGATGTAAGCTTATTTATGCGTTCCGACAGTATTCAACAGACGGAAATCAGTGCCGAATCGGGCGATCTGTACAATACCATCGGGCACCACGGTCCTGCTGTTGAAAACGAATGGATGGCCTTGCGTATTTACTTTAGCGAAAAAGCAGCAATCGATGTTTATTCGAAAGCAAAGCCACAGCTTGAACTCCATGAAAAGAAGTGGTACCCAAGCGCAGAAGACCAAAAAGCAGGTTGGGGAGCCGATTATTACAAGGTAGGATCGACTGTTGGACTTGGCGGCGTCTGGCTTTGGGATGGCGAAAAACCGGTAAAGCTGAATCCTGTTTCGAACCGTACCGCGCGTGTTGTTAACGAACCGACCTGTTCGTACATGGAAATGCTTTCGGAAGATGTGCCTTATATGGGACGCAAAGTGGATGTACTGGTACGAGTTACCGTTTATTCAGGTGAAAGAAACGCCAAAGTTGAGGCTTTTGCATTAAGCGATGAGCCTGTTCAGTTTGTAACCGGAATAAACTACCACAAAGGCGAAGAAATTTATAAAAAAGACGGTTTGATTGCCGCATGGGGAGTTCATCCGGAAGATGTAGCTGCCGAAATTGTTGCGCTTGGAGCAGCAATAAAATATAATCCTGATGATTTTGTACAAACTGTTGATGATGGATCACAGTTTTTACTGGTAAGTAAGCCGGGCAAAGAATTAAAAACATGGATATCATCAGCCTGTGCCCGTGAACCTGAGATAAATACCATGAAAAAATTTATCAGCTTTCTCGAAAAGTGAGAATCGGCAAAGTAATGCCAATTACGATTCCACTCCGCTCTCATTGACACTCATGAGTAAAGTAGAACTTTGAATGCAAAACAAAAAAGAAAAAGCCTGACAATCTCCCGACTGACAGGCTCAAATCGTTTTTGGTAATGTGCTTTGCACTATAATTTCATACGATTAAAACAGATTATTTTAATTGTATCGTATGGAATTCGCTTGAATTATGAATCTCAATTTTTGTATAATTTATTTACTTGCTCATTTCACATAGAAATAATCTAAACCTGAAACCAGGAATACCAACGGGGCATTCCAGTTTATTGCCGTTTCGTTTGTAGAATAGCTACATTCTACATCAACATAAGAAGCTGCAGGATACGGGCTTCTCTTCACTTCTTTCGGGTCGCAATCAGTCAAAACCGCCAGGTTGGGGCCACCGGCCAGGTAACCGGGAATTGGATCGTCAACGCCATCGGAAGACATGATCCGATTATGTGGATTCCGCGTGGATTTTGGGCCAAAACCGGTAACAAACGAAAATCCTGTAGCATTTCTTCCTAAAATATAATCGAGATCGTTCTGTGCCGATGCAACATATTTTTCATCCCTGGTAAGCTGCCAGGCAATCAGCTTCAGCATCCCATCATTAGCAACATCCGAGTTGCTTCCCCACGCAAACTTATTGATACTTACCGAATAAGGTGCCTGCTTTTCTTTCGCTAAAAGCTGGTCAACATGCGCCAGAAAACCGGCCTCAACTGCCGGAAATTTTTCGCGTTCATCCGAAGTTAAAAGCGAAATAACTCCCAGTGTATTCACGCTATTCCAGGTTGGTGTTTCCGGTTTTTTCCAATGATCGAGCATGGCGTCGAGATAGCTTCTGTTGTGAGTGTCGTTCAGGTATAATTCGGCAGCAGCCCAATACCATTCATCGGTGAGCGAACGGTCGCCATAAGCACCGGTAGAAACATCAGCAGGTTGTTTATAAAGAACATCCGGATTACGAAGCGCCCAAATCCAGGCTTTTTCAGCACCTTGTTTCATTTCGGCTGAAAGTTCATCCATTCCATATTTGGCTACAAGCCGCGAAGCATGTGCCATGGTTGCCGCAAAATCAAGCGCAGCTGCGGTGCTTTTCTGCACCACGTATCGTTGTTCCGAAGTTTCGGACGGAGCTACAAAACCTGTAAAATTTTTGGTGGTGAGTTTATGGTACACGCCTCCGTCGTTCGGGTCCTGCATGGTCATCATCCATTTCAGGTTTACCAGGGCTTCATCCAGAATATCAGGCAGTTCGTTTCCCGATTCCGGAATATTTAGATTTTGTGTTTGATGAAACTTCTTGTTTAATTCACAACTCAGCAACAAAGTATAGGTACTAATTCCACTGTTCACCACATATTTCCCGTAATCGCCGGCATCGTACCAACCTCCGGGAGAAGAAATGATGGTTCCTTCGGGACGGTTATTATCGGCTGCAGAAGCGTGTATCATTACCTGCGTATCGGGATGCCCTGCTTTCCAATGCCATTTCCCACCGTATGTTGAATCAATATCAACTCCACAACGGGCGTAATAGTATGACTTTAAAACGGCGTCGGCTAAATTGTTGTAAACTTCATTTTCGATCTTAAACGGATAAGAACAAAGCGAATCATTCACACAGATGGTATATTCTCCGGGTGCTTTAAACTCAGAAAAATCAGCTACACGTACCGAATCTCCTGAAAGTTTCCAGTATTTCCATGCACCGGTTTTCCCGGTAAATACTGTTTCCTGCTCGCTGTTTTTAATTGCAAATTCATCGGCATCGATTCTTAACAGTGCCAATTTTTGAGCAGCAGTCGGGTAACCGATTTGGTTGATCAGAATATCTTCAGAAATTTTTTGCTTTTCAATGGCAGAATCCGAACACGCGTACTGAACAAACAGCAGTACGATAAATAGATAAGTTACAGGTTTAAGATTAGGCATTTTATTTGGCTTTAAGTTGATGTTCCAAGAATCACCTTCACCCTATATTTCCCCTCCGGCATTACCGGAATCATACTCCCCTCAATTGCTTGATCGTTCATAAATAGTTGTTTAACTCCCTTGCTCACGCCTTCCGGATTGCTCACCTCTATTTCGAAGCTGGCACCACGGAATTTACGTGTTACTTTAAATTCTTTCCAGCCGACCGGGATACAAGGATCGATGATCAATCCATCGTAGTGTGTGCGGATACCAAGAATATGTTGCGTAATGGTAAGGTAGTTCCATGCAGCGGTACCCGTGAGCCACGAGTTCTTAGCTTCGCCCGGTTTAGCGGCATCCTTTCCGGCAATCATTTGTGAGTAAACGTAAGGCTCTGTTTTGTGCAGATCGCTGATATCTTCAAGATAAGCCGGGCAAATCTTTTTGTAATATTCCCAGGCCTGATCACCACGTCCAAGCACTGTTTCTCCGATCATTATCCACGGATTGTTGTGGCAGAAAATGCCCGCATTTTCCTTGTAACCCGCCGGATAACTGGAAATCTCGCCGTATTCGATGTAGTATTTCGTAAATGCCGGGTTATTCAAGACAATACCGTATTCACAGTCCAATCGTTCCTTTACCGAATCAAGTGCTTTTTCAACCATTCCTTCTTCCAGACCAATTCCGGCCATGGTACACCAGCCATTCGATTCGATAAATATCTTACCTTCTTCGTTGTCGTTACTTCCTATTTTGTTGCCAAAATAATCGTAGGCTCGCAGGAACCATTCGCCATCCCAACCGTGTTGTTTCACGGCTTCCACCATATTTTTCACATGCTTACGGGCACGTTTAGCTTCTTCCTGCTTGCCAACCTTTTCACAAAGTTCCACATAATCGCTACCGTAAACCACAAACAAACCGGCAATCATCAGCGACTCAGCTTTCGAACCTTCGGTTTTATTCTCTGTAGTTTGAAACGATTCATTCGGATCGTTTGAAAAGCAATTCAGGTTGAGGCAGTCATTCCAGTCTGCTCTTCCTATTAGAGGAAGTCCGTGAGGGCCAAGATTATTTACCACATGATCGAACGAAACGGTAAGGTGATTGAACATGGTTTTTGCCAGGCTCTCGTCGTTATCAAACGGAACCAATTCATCCAGAATACTGAAATCGCCTGTTTCTTTTATGTAGCTTACAACTCCAAGGATCAGCCACATAGGGTCGTCGTTAAAACCGCCTCCAATATCGTTGTTCCCGCGTTTTGTGAGCGGTTGGTACTGGTGATAACAGCCGCCGTCGGGGAATTGTGTTGATGCAATATCAATGATGCGTTCGCGGGCACGTTCCGGAATCTGATGCACAAATCCAACCAAATCCTGGTTGGAATCGCGGAAACCCATTCCACGGCCGATTCCACTTTCGAAAAATGAAGCTGAACGCGAGAAGTTAAAGGTGATCATACACTGGTACTGGTTCCAGATATTCACCATCCGGTCAAGCTTTTCGTCGCCCGAATCGAGAGTGTAAACACTTAATAAATCATCCCAGTATGCTTTCAATTCTGCTAAGGCTGCATCAACCTTTTCGGCAGTATCAAAATTTGCGATGGTGGCTTTTGCCTTTGTTTTGTTGATGACACCTTTTGATTCCCACTTCTCGTCTTCTTTATTTTCAACATAACCCAGAACAAACACCAAATCTTTGGTTTCGCCGGGTTGAAGTTCAATTTCGAGATAGTGTGATGCAATGGGAGACCAACCGTGTGCCACACTTTGTTTCGAAGCGCCATCGAGAACTGCCTGCGGTTCGTGAAAACCATTGTACAGTCCCATAAACGTTTCACGATCGGTATCGAAACCGTTTATTTCGGTATTTACTGAATAGTAGGCATAATGATCGCGTCGTTCTTTGTATTCGGTTTTGTGGTACAGCACCGAACCATCCACCTCAACTTCGCCGGTAGAAAAATTTCGCTGAAAGTTCTCCATGTCGGTGGCCGCATTCCAAAGTGCCCATTCTGCAAACGAGAAAAGTTTGAATTTTTTAGTGCTTTCAGAATTATTGGTCAGTGACAATTTCTGAACTTCGGCGTGTGTATTTAAGGGAACAAAAAACAATGCCTCAGCGGTGAGTCCGTCCTTTTCACCTTTTATTTTGGTATAATTCATACCATGCCGACATTCATACACATCGAGTGGTGTTTTACAAGGCTTCCAGCCCGGCGACCAAATGGTATCTCCTTCCTTTATGTAGAAGTACCGGCCACCTTCATCCATTGGCACGTTATTGTATCGGTAACGGGTAATCCTTCTGAATTTTGCATCCTTGAAAAAGGAATAGCCTCCCGCTGTATTTGAAATCAATGAAAAAAAATCGGTATTCCCCAGGTAATTAATCCAGGGCCAGGGTGTCGCCGGATTTGTAATTACATACTCACGATTGGCATCGTCAAAAAATCCAAACTTCATGAAATGGTTTGTATTTATTAGTTGTCAGGTTTAATAGTTTACAGGAAAGGTTCCTGTTCTATGTTTATTTTCTAATCTCTAATCACTCAATTGTGTTCAGCCTAGGCATATTCTGCTTGCAGAGCACTTTTACTAAGCCTATCAACAATCGAGGCCAAAGATATTGTATTTACAACATTAAGATCAAAATATTTGAGCTTAATTGTCCCAAATTTAGTTTTAGTTCATATTCTGAATTCAACTTATTGTAAAAATAACAAATTATTAATTCGGCCGCTCACTAAAAATTAAAAAGTATCTGATTTCTAAAAAACTATATCCAATCTGAATAAAAAAAGCCGGACTCTTTAAGAAATCCGGCTGCCGTATTTTCCTAATCGTTATTAATTACACCAGAATTTTTCCGGTTAAATTATCGATACTGGTTTGAATGCCTTCAAATGGGAAACCATTTCCCTGGTTGTCGTCTTCAACAAAGAAGTACTTCAAACCGGCGGTTTCGCGGGCATCGTAAATGCGTTTGTAATCGATAAGTCCGGCACCAACTGCTGTGATATCGTCTTTATCTACAGTATAAAATGGCTCTGCCACTTCTTTCGACATGTCTTTAAAATGGAGCAAGCGGAAGCGTCCCGGATATTTATTGAACATTTCAACCGGGTCCTGGCCAGCTTTTGTTGCCCAGTAACAATCCAGCTCCATAGTAATCAGATCTGCATCCATTTCTTTCATAAAGACATCGTAATAAGGTACTATTCCGTCGGTTGGCAAGAACTCGAAATTATGGTTGTGATACCCAAACTGAATGCCCACATTTTTCATGATCTCACCTACTTTATTCCAATCGGCAATCATTCGTTTGTAAGTTTCAACGTTCCTGTCTTTTTCTTCGATCCATGGCTGAACACAAAATTCAACACCGATTTCGGCATGAGCATCTGCCAGTTTCTGCGCACTTGCAGCTGTTATCCCTTCAGCTTCCACACTGGTGTGGCTACTCACGATTTTCATACCGAGATCTTCCACCAATTTCCTGAATTCTTTTGGTGCCATACCATAGAATTTTCCATCGGCATACGAAGCCATCTCAAGGTTTCTATATCCAAGGTCTGATACTTTTTTTAACGAACCCTGCAAATCATTTGCTATGGCATCGCGAATGGTATACAATTGCAGACCAACGCCAAAACTTTTTTTATCGACAGCTGCAGAAGTACATGCCATTGGGCCCAGAGCCATTGCTCCAACCGCCCCTGCTGCTGAAATTTTAAGAAAACTTCTTCTGGTTTTCATCCTTATAATTTTAGTTGGTTAATACTTTCACTTTTATTGAAGGGGAGTAAAAATAATAGAATCTGTTGACTATAAAAACTCTAAACGAGTTTCACTCACAGAAATGCGTCCCACGATCATCAAAAATTAAAACGGATAACCTACACTTATCTGAAAACGTGTTTTTGAATCCTGATTATTACCGGCCATCAGCAATTGGATTGGACCGATAAATGAATCGTATCGAATTCCTGCATTGTAGCCCCAAATGTATTCGGGGAATGCATTATCAATAATTACATTGTAAAGGTCTTCAATTGAATCGCCAATATTGCCAACATTCACGGTTCCTGAAAGATAAATGTCCTTAAACACTTCGATGTTCAATGTTGATTTGGCAAGAAAGAAATTTGGTGTATAAATTTCAGCCATATTAAAACCGGCAAAGTTGCGGTAATTGTTTCTGTACCTGTAACTATCTCCTCCCAACACGAAATTCCCGGTAACTCCCGGATCATCGGTATTCAATCCGCTGCTTATACCAAAGTTGTAAGTAACCGCACCAAACGACTTATACCAGTTATGATCGATCAAAAGTGTGGCAAAGGGATCCTGGCGTTCTTTCACGAAATAATCAAAATCGTCGCCATGTAGTTTGTTCTCGAGAACCGATTTGGATGAAAGGGCATGCGTGAACAAGATTTTAAAGTTGATGCCTCTTTTCGGGAAATACAGGTCATCGGTGGTATTTACATTATAAAAAACCGCATAGCCCCAATCGCGCGTACGGTGCTTCCCAAAACCCGCCTGATCGTAAATATTTTGCAGGTCGGGCTGAGGTTTGATACTGTTTCGTTTGTAAAAGCCATCAACACCAATCTGGTGGTTCAGTCCCGGTGTGTAATGAATGCCATATCCGAATTCAAGGTTGTTGATTTTATAATGCCCCAGCTGATCGCCAGTGTTGTATAAGGGTAGCTCGTAGCGGTAACCGTTATAATAGAAATGATCGTAAAAATGCTGCTTCTTTCCCACCAGTTTGTTCAGGTCCATTCTCAGCTCCGGGTTCTCTGAAATGTTCAGTGTAAAAAGAAAACGCGAAGAAGGCACAATTACATTTCGCAGGGTAATATTGCTGATCAAACCAACACCAAGATCATCGTCGTAGCGGGCAGCATATTTCACCATCGCCCGAGGATTCTCGGTAACATTGAACACAAGAATATAACCTTCATTTTCTTCATCTCTTTCCAACGAATAGGTTAGTTTTCTTAAATCGGGCGAACCGTGCATGTATTCAATAGCCTCTTTTATATCGGCATAAGACAATGAATCTCCTTTTTCGATACCCGACTTTGATATGATGTAATCGTCATCAATATTTCTTAGGTTTTTTACTTCAATTCCGGTGATCAGAATTTTATGCGGCTGATCGATTTTTTTAGGAGGATGTAAGCTAAGATGCAGGCTGTCGGCTAAGGATCTAAGTTCGGCGTACATTTCACGGGCGGCCACCTCCCCAAGTTTTTCGATTTCAGGCCCTTTTACAAAATCGCTTGAAGTATACTTGCCAAGTTTCGGAATGATCAGAACATCAACGTTATCGAATTGTTCCCTGGCGTCAACAATTCCCGACAAAGCCACAGCACGTGATAATACCGCTGTCATCGATTCCAAATCTTCAGCATTTACATTTTCCTGAAAACCAACGTAAACGCCAATAATGATATCGGCTCCCATATCCAATGCTTCCTGCACCGGAAAATTTCGTGCTACACCACCATCTACCAAAAGCATAGAATCCATTTTTACGGGTGCAAATACCGTAGGAATGGCCATACTCGAGCGGATAGCAGTTACGAGGTCTCCCGAACGGTGTTCAATTACTTTACCCGAAACTACATCAACGGCCATACAATGAAAAGGAATCGGCAGGCTGTCGAAATTCTGTTCTTCTGAAAGAGGCCAGAATAATTCTGAAAACCGTCCTTCCAGGTTGTGGCCCTCAATCAATCCAATCGGAAGATCCACCTTTTTTTCTTTAAAAGGAAACTCAACAATGTATTTCCGGGTTTCTCTTTTTTCCTGCATGGCTACTTTGCTCAGGCTCACATTGTCGTTGAGTAGCTGCCCCCAGTTAGCTGTTTGGTTAATTTCGGTCAGTTCCTCGCCCGAGTAGCCAACCGCATAAAGTCCACCTATGATACTCCCCATGCTTGTACCGGTAATGATATCAGGAGTTATACCAATTTCTTCGAGTACATTTATTACACCGATATGGGCAAATCCCTTCGCTCCGCCCCCACTTAAAACCAGGCCAATTTTTGGTCTTGTTTGCGTGGAATCGCTTTCCTGGGCCATATTCTTAAAAGGGGAAAAGAGGACGCTGATAAGAACCAGGGCCCCAAAAACAGTTATGCGATTTGTTGTTCCGATTACGTTCTTTTTGATTTTAAAGCTAAGCCGTTCATTTGCAAAGCTCTAATTTAAGAAATTCCCGGCACCGAAATATCATAAAATAGTTAAATGATAAACACCTCGAAATGAAATTAACATTTCAGGGAACATCCATTAAGGTTTCCAGGGCCACTTTACGCAATCTTTAATTTCAGGGAAAAGTACAAAATCGGCGTTTCCTTTCATGGCACAGGTTTTAACATTGAACCCTTGAAGCAATTCCAGAGCGGCATTCATCGTTTTTCCACTCACCGAGACATCGTCAACCAAAAGAATCTTTTTTCCGTTGAGCTGCATAGTAGGTTGATTCAATATTTTGGGAGCCTCGTAACGTGGATTATTTTGTTCATCACGGTAGTTTAGGGTAATAACCTCGAGTTCGGCTTCTAAATGATAGGCGAGCATGGTGGCTGCCGGCACACCTCCCGAACCAATTCCAATAACCAGGTCGATTGGTGGAAATTCAATTGTTTTTAACCTTGCTGCTATTTCCTGAAATGAAAGTGGTACCATCTGTCTTATCCTATTCTGTTTTGTTTTCTGCTTTCTTTCGATTTGCCCTCTTCGTGGTATATCGGCATCTCAATATAAAAAGTAGTTCCTTTATCTAACTCGGTCTCAAACCATACCTTGCCGGCAAAATTCTCCACAATATTTTTTACAATTGCCAGTCCCAGTCCCATACCGCTGGTTTTAGTAGTAAAACTTGGGGTAAACAGTTTATGCCTGAGCTCTACCGGAATACCACTACCATTGTCGGAAACTGCAATAACCACATTTTCTTCTTTTCGTGTGAGTTCAATTGTAATTACCGCCTGTTGCTTTTCAGGAACCGACTGGATGGCGTTTTTTATCAGGTTGATGATGGCCCGCGACAATTGTTCTTTATCCGCGTTCACCTCCACCTTTTCGCACTCATTCAATTCGAAAATAAATTTAGCCTGATTGTAACTTGTATAAAGATTGATTGTGCGTTCCAGTTGTTCGGCCAGCACAAATATCTGATTTGTGGCCCTTGGAATCTTAGCAAAATTCGAGAATTCAGTGGCGATATTCGATAGGTTGTCAATTTGCTCGATCAAGGTATTGGTAACCCTGTCGAGGTATTTATTGTATTCTTCGTCTTTCCCTTTTGACCGCTGCAGATACTGAATATTTAGTTTCATCGGTGTCAGCGGATTCTTAATTTCGTGTGCAATCTGCTTGGCCATTTCACGCCAGGCCGATTCCCGCTCGGATCGAGCCAGCAACTCGGCGCTAACGGCAAGTTCTTCCACCTTTTTATTGTACTCTTGCACCAGGCTGCCAATCTCGTCTTTCCGGGTATAATGAATGGGTTCGTTCCGTTTACCAAGCTGCATTTTTTGCAGGTTCTGCTGAATGAGCACCAGAGGTCGCGTAATTTGGTTGGCGATAAATACGGCAGCAATAATGCTGGCCAGAAACAGCAGTACATACAAATTGATAAAAGCCACAATATAAGTTGAAATCTCCTGGCTGTACGTATCCTGTTTGATAAAATAAGGCAGGTTTATAAATCCAAGATAATCGCCCCAGTTGTTTATGATTGGCCGGTACGCCGAGAGATACGACAACTGTCCAATATTTTCGGGTTGAAAATAACTTATCTTAAAATTCTGAAACATTTCGAAATATGCCTTTGCATTTATTCGGGTTGATACCAGACCACGTTCGAAAATCTCGGCACGTGATGAAGCAATAAGATTACCGGCTGTATTGTAAATGTTGATATCGGTTCGAAATATATTCGACAATTTTGACAGCTCAGATTGCAGGTCCACCTCCATTTCAGGGGTGATTTCGCGCCGGTTGGTCAGTCGCATGTCAATCTCTTCCGAAATCGATTTCATTTTTTCATTCAGGTCCTCTTCGTGCTTCGAGCGATATTCCCGCACATTGTAAAAAATGGTAACAAGTGCCACTACCAGTAACGAAACAAAAACAATGGAAATAATGGCGGCCTGAATCCTGAACTTCAAGTCGATCTGGAAACTTTTCTCCCTTACTGCACTGTTCCCGATTAGCAAAATCAACATCAACATTACAAGGTAAAATACAAACAGGTAGGGAAAAGCAATAAGGTAGTCGCCAAACGAGAGTAATTCGCGGGTAACCACCACAAAATTATAATCCTGTGTATGGTAAACGAGGTGCTCGTAATTATCCTGTTTTATAAAATTAAATTCCTTATCGGAAGTAAGGTAGGGATGTCCGTTGAAGTTGTAATTGTAATCGCCAAACTTATCGGTAAGTTCTCCGCCATAATATTTGGCATAGCTGAATTTACGGTAGGTTTCCGAGCGCGTCATCGATTTATCAATCAGCAACTCGGGGAAGCCAATCCCTTCGAATAAGAGTTCCGAATCGAGATCAATAAAAAGAAATTCGCCTTTGCCTTCAGGTGTTAGCTGAATAAACAAGCGGCCGGTATAAGAAATCCTGCCGTTCATATTATCCATGAAATAAAAATTGGTCCCCGAAATCGGTACTCCCTGGTTTTCGATCATTTCATTCATAAATGGAATACAGGGAACCTTTACTTCATCGGGTTCTACTATCAGGCTATCGGCCTCCGAACACACAAAAATGCTCAGGTTATATTTCCGAAAATAGGTATTAAAATACGATTGTGCTATGTATTCTTCTACATCTTCGCCCTGTAGTAACAAACTCTGAATGGCCGGGTCGTTAAGAATACGGTACTGAATTTCGGCCAGAAAAACTTCCGCCGCAGGATCGCGTTCGGTAACAAGGGAAACTGCAAATAACTTTTGCTGGGCCTTCTCCTTCTTTTTAATCGTTCCGTTTATTACAATAAGCGAATACACCGAAACCAACGACACAAAAATAATAAGGTAACTAAGCGTGAAGGTTCGAATGTATTTTAAACTGAACAGCGACGCCATAAAAGTTGTCACAATAAACAGAATGAGCACAGTGTAGTAAAAATCCCTGATAACGATCCATTGAACAAGGGACAGAAACACACCGACCGACACTGCCATCAGGAAGACTTCTCTTAGCTTCAAAAAACGGCGCGATTCGTGATTGATTCTGATGGTAAAGAAAATATTCCCGAGCAACAACAAACCTACAGCAATAACACCCAGAACGCTCTGAAAGGATATCTCAGTAATTTTATTAAGCGCAAAAGAGATGGTTGAATTTATGATCAATTCTTTGATCAGGAAATGTATCAGCAGAAACAAGCTCGCCGCAAAAAGCATTAAAATCCATACTATTGCACGCACCGGAAGTTGTGAACTTTCCTTCAGTTCCTTTATGCGCAAATCGATGGAAAAATTGTAAATCCAAAACAGGAAAAACAAGGACAGCAGCACATAGTCGCCAAGCGAAGGCATCCAGTAGTTGATGGCGAAGAAATCGGGGCCAAAAAACTTGAGGTGGAAAAACACCTTTGGCACCATAAACAACAAATGAAACCAGTACACGATAAACAGAGCGCCCGCCAGTCCAACCAGTTTTAAACCGAATGGTGCTTTCCTGTCTACAAATTCGCGGCGGAAATAAATAAGCAGAAATATTAGCCCAAGCAGGTATAAAAATCCCGGAAAATATAGTTGTTTGGTTGTACAGAGGTACTTTCCGTAAGGCCATAGCGAGAACAAAAATTCGCCCTCGCCATTGTACAACAAATAGGCATCGTTGTCTTTTTTTGCTTCAATAATGTATTCGTCGGGGATGTTATAACTACTGAAGAACCTGTTTTGGAGGTACTTGTTTTCGAAACTGTAATTGTTCTTTATGCGGTGCAGACCGAATATTGCATAATTATCAACATGTACCGAATCAATTAAAAAATAGCCATTTCGTAGTTCTGTAAAACCGTCGGTGGTTTCAAACTCGTCGGGCGAGTTAAAAAAAGCTATGGAACGATCGGTCCAGAAAACCAGTTCATTGTTTTCGTAGACCAGGAAACCAAACCCGGTTTCCCTTACCAGTGTAAGCTTTTGAGAATAATACTGTTCGATCACCATATCGAGATCTTCCTTCGAAAGCTGATCGCGAAATTTATCGAGGCGCAGGTGCAGTTCGTTTTCATTGTGAATGATCTGTGCCTGAAATTCCTGGATAAGACTGGTCTCGGGATGTTTTTTTAGCAGCCCATTCTCGATAATAGCTGCGGCAATAATTATTCCGAGCGCCAAAAACAAAAAAGTATATTTATTTATTCTCGACATCCTTATTCATGGTGATAGGGCTCGCCCTTTAAAATGGTAAAAGCCCGGTAAATTTGTTCAACACACAACAATCGCACCATTTGATGCGAAAAAGTCAATTTTGATAATGATATTTTTGAATGTGCTTTTTGATAAACTTCTTCCGAGAAACCGTAGGGGCCGCCAATTACAAAAATCAGTTCTTTTACACTATTCAGCATTTTTTGCTCAATAAACCTGGCAAACTCTTTCGAACTGAAACTTTTACCACGCTCGTCGAACAAGTGCATTTCTTTTCCTGCCGCCAATTTCGAAAGAATGATTTCACCTTCCTTGATTTTTTGCAACTCTTCGCTGGTATTTTTACCTTTCCTGATATCGGGAATCACCTCAACACTGAAGTTCACATAGTGTTTCAGGCGCTTGATATAAATATCCATTCCTTCCTGAATGTAAGAAGCATCGGTTTTACCAATAACCAATAAGGTAATATTCATACACAAAATTTATATGCTCATTCCACAAATTAAAGCTTTGCAGATAATTTATTCCTTCTCATTATCAACCAAATGAACCTAACTTTGCAGCAACTTAGCAAAACGAAATAAGCTGTTTCGGTCATTTGACACATAATTTTATAAATTTACAGTAAAAATAAGGCTATAATCGTGTTTTTTGCATAGTTTTTGATAATATGCAGCACGTTATACCGAAAATATACAGCGATGTCAATTCTAAAAAAAATATCGATATTAAGCTTTCTGTTTGTGGCGATTCTGGCAAATACCTCATTTGCGCAGGTGCCCAACGACATAATTACGAGCTTTAACACCGGAGACTCAAAAATGCTGGCTGAATATTTCAATCAGAATGTTGAGCTGGTGGTTATGGATGATGACAATGTTTACAGCAAGGCCCAGGCCGAACAAATAGTTGCCAGCTTTTTCAGCAGTTTTACACCAGTAAAGGAAAATGCTTTCACCATTAAATTCAATAGTGGTAAAGAAGCCAAATCGGTGATCGGGCAACTAAAAACCACTAAAGGAGAATTTAGGGTTTATTTTTTGCTGAAAAAGGACGGATCTAAAGAATACATCCATCAACTCAGAATTGAAAAACAGTAATCCTCCGATTTATGGGGAAAAACCAAACTTTGCAGCGCTTAAAGCAGTTGGGCGAAAAAATTGTTGAACGGGCGAAGAAGATAACCATCCCTTTTTTTGACGACGTACCCTTGTACGACGTGGCACTTTTCTTCTGGCGCAGCATCGTTGACGGTTCAATTACGACGAGGGCATCGGCCATTGCTTTTTCCTTTTTTATGGCATTTTTCCCTTTTGTTATTTTCCTGTTTACATTAATTCCATTCATCCCTCGCATCATACCTTTTATTCCGGCCGAGGGTTTTCAGGATGAACTTTTTGAGCTGATAAAGGGAATAGTCCCTGACGAAAGTACCTTCCAGATTATTGAAACTACAGTCGACGATATTTTGAATGTGCCTCATAGCGGTTTGTTGTCGTTTGGTTTTTTTATGGCGCTTATATTTTCAACCAACGGACTGGCCTCAATGATGAGCGCTTTCGATGCTACGATACACAGTATTCAACGCAGGACGTGGCTCAGCCAACGAATTACAGCCATTTACCTGCTTATTATATTATTTATTCTACTGACAGTAGCCATTACTTTACTTACGGGAGGGCAGATCTTTATCCAATATCTGGAAGAAAATGACATCCTGCGCGACAGTTTTATTCTGCTGCTGCTTACAGTCGGAAAATGGATCATAACGCTGTCACTGTTCTTTTTTGCCTATTCCTTTTTATACTACATGGCGCCGGCCAAAAAAACCAAGTGGCGGTTTATTTCGGCCGGAGGAACTCTGGCCACAATCTTAAGCATCGTTACTATCGCAGGATTTACCTACTACATCAATAATTTCAGTCAGTATAACAAATTGTACGGATCTCTCGGAACCGTATTAATCATTCTATTTTTGATGTACATCATGTCGCTTATCCTGTTGATCGGATTCGAACTGAACGCCAGTATTTACCAGGCGCGTTCGTCGTTGGAAGAATAGAGTTTGAAGGACGGAAGGATTGATGAACTGAAGGACTGAAGTTCGGAATGCCTTAATGCTCAAATATCATTAATACTGCCTGCTGCCATTTGCTTATTGCCAACTTTTGGATTGAAGGATTGAAGGACGGAAGGATTGAAGTTGGAATGCTTCAATGTTAAACTGCTAAATTGAAAAATTGTAAAGTTAGGGTTCAACAAACAAAACTGTTCACTGAGACTGAAACTTAAAAATGAAGGATGGATGGAATGATGTTGGTATGCGCGAATGTAAAAATGCTTTAATGCTCAAATATCATTAATACTGCCTACTGCCATTTGCTTATTGCCAACTTTTGGATTGAGGGATGAAGGACGGAAGGATTGAAGTTGGAATGCTTCAATGTTAAACTGCTAAATTGAAAAATTGTAAAGTTATAGTTCAACAAACAACCTTGTTCACTGAAACTTAAAAATGAAGGATGGATGGAATGATGTTGGTATGCGCGAATGTAAAAATGCCTTAATGTTCAAATATCTTTAATACTGCCTACTGCCATTTGCTTATTGCCAACTTTTGGATTGAAGGATTGAAGGACCGAAGGATTGAAGTTGGAATGCTTCAATATTCTGAAAACTGCGACTGCGACTGAAAACTGATCACTGATCACTTAACACTACTTCTTCCCCTGTCTGAACAGCAATTCCTTTTCGGATTTGGAAAGGCTTTCGTAACCCGATTTGGCAATCTTGTCAAGGATATGATTGATCTCCTCCTGTTTCACATGTTGCTGTTTGGCGTATTCGTGATCGTCGCGAGGCGGCTTTTTATAGGTCACCTTCATTTTGCTTTTTGGCTTGAAAGCATCAGCAAAAAAAGCACCTATTTTATTTATAAAATCTACAAAACCCGATCCCATGTCTTTTCCTCTTTTTAACTGATAAATATAAAACCATCCCCATATAGCGCCTCCCACATGTGCAATATTTCCACCGGGATTTGAGGTTGAAATACTGAGTATGGATAACAAAACATAAAAACCTGCCACATACTTCAGCGGGAAACGTCCGATAAAAAACAAGTGAATTTCGCGGTTAGGATCATAAACTGCCACGGCTACCAATACCGCAAAAATCGAGGCAGAGGCGCCCAGCAACAACCCGTAAACCGAATCGAAAGCCGGAAAAAGGTTATATGAAATGATGTAAAGCGCAGCGCCTGCCAGTCCTCCCAGCAAGTAGACACTCAGTAGTTTTCGTCCTTCGAAATGATATAAAAACAATTGCCCGAACCAGTACAATCCAAGCACATTAAAAAGCAGATGCAAAAAACCAACATGCAAAAACATGTAGGTAAACGGAGTCCATGGTCTTCGTATCAATTCATCGGTAACCGATGGCACAGCCAGCCAGTTAGCCAGCGAAAAAGGCTGACCGACGAGGTAAAAAAATACGCCGATTATCTTCAGCACCAGAAAAACACCAATATTAATGTAGATCAGGCGGGTAAGTACCGAACCTTCTTTAAACGTACGTTTTATGTCTCCAAGGATATCCACTTTCAGAAAATTTTAAAAGCTCTGATCAATAAAATGTGTTGGAATTTTTGTTCCAGTAACGGATCATAAAATAACCGAATAACATACCTCCGAGATGGGCAAAATGTGCTACGTTACTTCCGGGTTGAGACAAGCCGAGAACAAGCTCCAGAACACCATAACCAATCACAAAATATTTGGCCTTTATTGGTATCGGAGGGAAAAGCAGCATCAGCTCGGTATTTGGAAATAGCATACCAAAACCAAGTAAAATTCCGAATACTGCACCCGAAGCTCCTACCGTCGGGGTAGTTAAAATTTCAGAAACCGTGTTTCCCGGAATATATTTTCCCTGAGCGGCGAGCTCTTTAAAATAATTCAGTTGATCGACACCAACATCTGCAAGGGCATGACGATATTCAAGCGTAAGCACACCCAAATGCAAAGCAGCTGCGCCCAAACCGGTAACAAGATAAAAAGTCAGGAAACGTTTTGGTCCCCAAACACTTTCGAGCACCCGGCCGAACATGTAGAGGGCAAACATATTAAAGAAAATGTGCCCGATACTTCCGTGCATAAACATGTGCGTAAAAAGCTGGTGTAAACGGAAATTTGGAGACGCTGGAAAATATAAACCAAGAAGATGGTAAAGATCGGTCCCCGTTTGTCCCATTATCTTTGTTACCAGGAAAAATAACACGTTGACAAGAATCAGATTCTTGACCACCGGTGGCATATTCAGTGCAGGTCTGTAATTCATATAAACAAGTTTGAAGCCGGAAGCCGGAAGCCCGAAGAAGTTTTTCCAGCAACTGCTAATTGTTAATTACTAAAACTAAACATTCAAATCAGGCCTGAAGTTTACAAGAGCCGTTCCATTATCAATTCAGCTAAAAATACCGACAATCTGTCACCTGAGAAAACTTTTTTCGATATCCTCGGTCGAAATGATGGTCAATACCTTTTTACCGTCGGGTGTAAAATTCGGCGTGGCACAGGCAAAAAGATTATCAATCAGGTGATCTACTTCCTCCTGTTTTAGCTCCATTCCATAATCGAGCGCCGAAGCTTTTGCCAGCGAAAGGGCAATCTGCTCTTTTGCCTTCGAACGTGCATCTACCGGTGAATTTTTATATTCTTCCAGCAATTTTTCAACGACCATTTCGGGAGATGAAACATCCAGCACTCCCGGAGTTCCGTTAATGATAAAGGTATTTCTCCCGAACTCCCTGATGTCGAACCCCAGCGACAACAGATCTTCCAGAATGGACTTTAAAACCTCGGCATCGGCAGGATTCAATTCAATGGTTTGCGGGAACAATTGTTGCTGACTGGCAACAGAATCCGATTTCAGCACCTCCATAAACTGCTCGAAAAGAATGCGCTCGTGCGCTCTTTTCTGATCGATCACCATCAATCCCGATTTTACCGGTGTAAGCACATAACGTTGCTTCAGCTGCATCACTTTTTTGCCGTTGTATTGCTCTTTTGTTTGCGCATACAAATCGTTACTGCTCCTTTTTTCCTCCCGGTAGTTTTCTTCCGGTTTCAATTTCAACTGTGCCCCGCTGTACAAATCCTCCCAGTTATCGAGGTTCTTTTTTTCGCGAAAGCTGGTTCCCGATGGTGTGTAACTGCCACCCGAGCCACTTTTTTCGGTATCGAACGGATTATACTCGGGATTAACTTTTATGTCGGGAAAACGAATGCCTTCACTGCTCCGCCTTGGAACAGGAATATCGATGCTTCCGCTTTGATCAAAATCGATCGACGGCACAACACTGTGTTTTCCTAACGATTCGCGAATCGAAGCGTGAATGATTGGCCAGATATCACGTTCATTCTCAAACTTGATCTCGGTTTTTGTTGGGTGAACGTTGATATCGATCTCACCCGGATCGAGTTCAAGAAATAAAAAATACGATGGAAAAGTGTCGGGTGGCAACAACTGTTCGTAGGCCTGCGTGATGGCCTTATGAAAATACGGATGCCGCATGTACCTTCCGTTTACAAAGAAGAACTGCTCACCCATTGTTTTTCGGGCAAATTTGGGCTGACCGATAAAACCATGAATATTTACAATACTGGTTTCCTCTTTCACGCTCACCAGGCTCTGATTCAGTGATTTGCCGAACACATCAACAATTCGTTTCCGGTAATTGGTTGCCGGCAGTTCGTACACTGAAGTGCCGTTATGAACCAGCGAAAATTTGATGGTAGGATTGGGCAACGCTATGCGCTGAATTTCCCAGATAATATGTTTTAACTCCGTAGAGTTAGCTTTCAAAAATTTGCGACGGGCAGGAACATTGAAAAACAAATTCTTGATCATGAAGTTGGTGCCGTTGTTAATTCCGGCAGGTTCCTGGGTTTTTACTTCGGAACCGACAATGTGGATAAAAGTCCCCACTTCGTCTTCCATGCGTTTGGTACGCAACTCTACATCGGCAATGGCAGCTACCGAAGCCAGCGCTTCGCCGCGAAAACCCATGGTGCGGATGCAAAACAGATCGTTGGCACTTCGAATCTTAGATGTTGCATGTCGTTCGAATGCCATCCGTGCATCGGTTGGCGACATTCCGCAACCGTTGTCACTGATCTGAATCAGGGTTTTCCCTGCGTCTTTAATATTTATTGTAATTTCAGTAGCTCCCGCGTCGAGTGCATTTTCCACCAGTTCTTTAACCACCGAAGCCGGACGTTGAATGACTTCTCCGGCAGCAATCTGGTTAGCAACTGCATCGGGTAATAACTGGATAATATCGCTCAATTTTAAACCTTTAAATAATTAGAAATGAGTAGAAAACGATCAGGAAAAGAAATCGGAATAGAAAAACAGGTACAACACGAGGGCAAGAACAATTATGATCCAAATAAGGCGGCGGTTTTGTGAGCGTCGCGCTTCTTCCCCTGAACGGGCCCAGCCACCTGATGCCCGGAACTGCCCGCGAACATTTGGGCGATAAGGTTTACCATCGTCCTTTTTTTCATCAACAATCCCCATCTCCTCCTTAATCCGTCTTTCACGTTCGTCACGTTCTTCTTTGTCAGGATCGTAAAACCGGGGAGTAATGCTGAATTTCTTGGTTCCTGGTGTATGAAAAAATCTGCCTATCATTTTATCTGTCTTTGAACTTCATGGTCGGGCCACAAAGTATATCATTCAATTTCTATTCTACTCGATCCCGAAGTACTATCGTAATCGGGATCAGATCTGCTAAGTAATTCTAAATCAATTCGTTTATAAAATTACAACTTCACTGATTTCTACAAAGATAACCTTTATTCTGCAAAAATTATTCCACGCCTCCATTCACTGTCCAACGGATCTCTCAGAATACGGTTTAATTAATTTTTTTAAAGTGATTTCTCCAGTATCCAGCTTAGTTGCTCATCGTCGAGCATAACCGGATTACCTTTCATGCTACTGGAAACTTTCGCCTTTTCAACGAGCATAGGAAAATCATGTTCTGTAAGTCCAAAAACTGAAAGTGGCGGAATATTCAAAGCACTTACCAGGTTTTCAACCCAAACAATTGAATCTTCAGCTTTAGCTTTTTGACTTCCTGCTAATATTTTTGCCAGCTCTTCAAATTTTGAAAGATCGCCACCTGATTCACTTAAAACTTCAATATTCATTTCGATGACAGCCGAAACCAAACTGGCACAAACTGTTCCGTGCGGAATGGGATACATCCCTCCCATCGGGCCGGCAAAACCATGAACAGCACCCAGTTTTACGTTAGCAAGCGCCATCCCGCCGAGCAAACTTGCAAGAGCCATGTCTTCCCTGGCTACTTTGTCTTCACCATTCTTGTATGCTTTCAACAAGGATCTCGAAATGCGGTGAAGTCCTTCACGGCAAAGCATATCGATAAACGGATTGGCCTGATTCGACACAAAAGTTTCGAGCAAATGCGTCAGGGTATCAACGCCGGTGCTGGCTGTTAATTCCGGCGACATGGAATATGTGAGAACCGGATCGACCAGCGCCACATCGGGATACATAAAATCGCTGCGCAGGCTAACTTTCACATGCTGATCCGGCGATTTTATCACCGAGTTTTTAGTGACTTCGGCACCTGTACCCGCCGTAGTTGGAATAGCAATAAACGATAATGGTTTTTCGAGCAAAGGTTTTCCCCGGCCAATCACTTCAAGGTAATCCATCAGTTCTCCTTTGTTGGTGGCCATTGCGGCTATGGCTTTCGCCGCATCGATCACACTGCCGCCGCCAATTGCCACAACAACATCACATTCCTTTTCGCGGGCAAGTTCCATTCCTGCTGTGACCAGGCGTGTTGTGGGTTCACTTTCAACCTGAAAAAAAGTGACCTCGATGCCCGGATCCAGCTTCCCGGCCAATTCTTCTGCACGTTGTGCATTTCTACCACAGACCAATAGAACTTTATTACCAAGTTCACGAATCAGCGCCGGAACCTGGTCAACGGAATGATTTCCAAATATTATTTTCGAGGCTGTGGCAAATGAAAAATTCATGATTTGTTTTGTTTATCACCCCCAACTTTCTTCTTCAGGGATAACGTTATCGAATACGACAGAAGTTCGGGGTTCTTCCATCATGTCCGCTACTTTTTCGCGCCAGCGCTGGTAGTGTTCTGTAGCTTTGTGCCGCGCCGGATCTTCGTAATGCCGGTAAGCTTCTACCAGAACAAACCGCGTTGGATCGTCCTGTTGTTGCACAATATCGAAACGAGCGACTCCGGGTTCCAACAAACTGTTTTTTGCATTCTCAATGGTTGCATCGATAAAATCTTCAACCCAATCTCTTTTTACATGAACATTCACGTGAACGATGTACATAGTTTTTGTTTTAAGCCCTCCAGGCTATTTTGTTTAGGCCTTTCAGGTTGATCAATTTTTCATCCTACATCACTCTTTTTAATTGTAGTAGCACAAAATTGAAAAATATTTTCATAAACGTTCCAACCTTTTCAACTTATCTTCGTCATTCGATCAGACATGCGTTCTGAAAATGAATAGAAAAAGCTAACAACCGAAGTAATCCGGCAGAACTTGGAGGTAATTTTTAACCAAAACGAACAACACCTGGTGCGACTTTGCAAAAAAGGCGATGCAAAAGCACAGTACAAATTGTACAAACTTTATTCGAAAGGCATGTACAACCTGGCTGTGCGCATGACAAACAACCAGTCGATGGCGGAAGATGTACTTCAGGATGCTTTTATTAAAGCTTTTGGTGAAATAAATAAGCTGAAAAACGAAAAAGCTTTTGGAGGGTGGTTACGTCGGATTGTGGCGAACCTCTGTATCGACGCATCGCGGAAAAAGAAACTGTTGTTTACCGACATGGAAAGCCTGAACGAAAGTGAGCTGGAAGAATCGGTTGAAGTGGACGACACTGTTGAACCGGAGCAGATTCATGCACTGATAAAAAAGCTGCCCGATGGTGCCCGCGAAATTCTGGTTCTGCGTGCTCTCGAAGGATACAAACACTCCGAAATTGGCGAGCAGCTGGGCATTTCGGAATCGACCGCAAAAACCCAGTTTTTCAGAGCAAAACAGTTGCTTGCAAAAATGATTAACGAAGTGAATGATGAAGAAAGATCTGGAAAAAATATTACAGGAGAAGCGATTAAGGCTTGATGTTGAGGAGCCCGAAGCAGATCTGATCTGGGAAGGAATCAGAAGCGGTCTGCACAAAAAGAAAGCAATGCCCGAGTGGTTCTGGAAAGTGGCTGCCATTTTCATTTTTGCGGTATCAGCAACATACTTCATAGTTAACGAGACCTCACAAAAAAAGGTGGTTATTGTTTCGCTTTCCGATATTTCGAAAGATCTGGGAAACCAGGAACAGTTGCTCAAACAAACGGTTAGCCTGAAATGGGAGGAAGTGGAAAACCAACTCCCTTCCGGCAATTCGGAAATAAACTTTTTGCTGGACGAATTAAAAGAACTCGACTGCGTTTATGCCTCGTATCAGCAAGACCTGAACCAAACGCTGAATAACGAACCGGTGATTCGTGCCATGCTTGACAACTATGAGAAAAAAATAAAAATACTGAACCGTTTACTCATGGAAATTGAAAAACAGAAACACTATGAAATGAGTTCCGAGAATTCGGGACGAATTCCATATGATACCATAGAAAACATACAATTTAAATCATATGAAAAAACAACTACTCTTTAAATTTTCGATGTTCACAGCGCTGATCCTTTCGTCAGCCTTGGTTTTAGCACAAGACTACGAAACCAGCAAAACAGTTTCGAAATCGCTTGCCGTGCCAAACGATGTGAAAATAGAAATGACGAACCATTCGGGCGACGTTAAGTTCGTATTAAGCAACAGCAACGAGGTTAGCTTAAAAACAAGTGTAAATTTACATGTAAGGGACGAAAGCGATGCCAAAAGAATTCTCGAAGCCATCGATGAATTTGAATTTGACCTTCAGGGAAGCCGCCTCAAAATCGACACACGCTTCTACCGGAATATGAACACGATAAACAACCGTTCGACTTTAACACTTTTGAACGGCGACAAGGTTAAACTGAAAGATTTCACCATCAGCCACGAAATCAGTATTCCGGTGAATGCACAAATCGATCTTGAAAACAAATACAGCAACGTGAGTTTGCCCGATTTGAAAGGCCCGGCAAAACTGAATCTTTACAACAGTAAGTTGAATGCCGAAGATTTTGAGTCGTCACTCGAACTGGAAGCCAAATATTCAAAACTGTATGTGTCAGACCTCAAAGCCGAAACTCAACTCACACTGTACGATACCGATGTTGAATTTGCCTCAGCCGGAGCAATGAAAGTTGAAAGCAAATATTCGCGGTTGGAAGGCGATAAAGCGCAAAGTCTGAACATCAATTCCTACGATGATAAAATTTTCGTCGACGAGCTAAACAGTTTGGAAATGGAGGCCAAATATTCCGATCTGGAATCGGAAGCAGAGTTGAACGATGTAAAACTCAACCTGTACGACTGCAACCTGAAAATCGCCTCAGCAAAAGATTTAAAATTCGATGGAAAGTACTGCGAATTAAAGCTTGGTAATGTGAAGAACATGGTAATTGGCCAATCGTACGACAACGACTTTTACCTTAAAAAATCGCAAAGCATACAAATTTCGGAAAGCAAATACAGCAGTTACAGCATGTCGACCAACAGTCAATTTAAAATTATCGGTTACGACGATAGAGTGAGTATTGAAAAGCTAAGCGATAATTTTGAAGGGATTTCGTTCGACTGTAAATACGGCAAGTTAAATATAGGATCCGGCAGCGTTCCGTTTCGTGTTGATGTGATGATGAAATATGGCAAAATAGACCTGCCTGATTCGCTGGAACCTACAAAACACATCGAAAAAAACAGCGAGTTGGAAATTATGGCCGGAAAAGAAGGTGGTGTAATTTCAATTCGCGGTTACGACAATACGATTCAAATTCGTTAAAACCAAATCCGGAATAAATTAAAAGTGGTTGCAGGTATAAACTATCTACAACCACTTTTTTCGTTTGAAATAGATAAACAAACCTCCCCCCAAAACCAAAAAGATAATCCACAAAATCAGGTAGGAATATTTGAATTTCAGCTCGGGCATGTATTCGAAATTCATTCCGTAAATTCCGGCTACAAAAGTCAAGGGGATAAAAACTGACGCAAAAATGGTAAGTGTTTTCATCACCTCGTTCATCTTGTTGCTCATGTTCGAATTATAAATATTCAACTGATCCGAAACCAGGTTATTATACAATTCAATTGAATCGGTACACTGAACAGCCAGGTCCTGAAGGTCGTTTAAAAACTGTTTGTTTTGCTCCATAATGTACGAGTCTTCGGTGCGGTTTAGCAGCACCAAAAAATCCCTAACCGGGCGAACTGCTTTCCGCAGGTAATTTAACTCGGTTTTATACTGGTAAATTTCTTCTACAATTTTGTTGTCCATTGCTTTAAAAAGCCGGTCTTCCAGGTCCTCCACCTTAGCACCTATTTTTTCGATCAGCAGCAGGTAATTATCCAGAATTGTATCCATCAAAACATACGCCAGGTAATCGTTCCCGCTTTGTCTGATCCGCCCTTTGCTTTTTCGAATCCGGTCGCGCACAGGGGCAAAAAAATCGCCCCTTCTTTCCTGAAGCGTCAATACATAATTTTTGCCCAGGATGATCGAGATCTGTTCGGCATGAACACGGTTTGAATTTTCTTCCTGGTGAAGCATCTTCAAAATAAAAGCATCGTAGGTTTCGCCGTTTTCGTATTTAGGCGACTGGTCAGTATTCAAAATATCTTCGAGCAAAAGCGCCGGCAGATCAAATTGCTGGCCAATTTTATCAATCATTTCCAGATCGTGAATCCCGTAAATATTAATCCAGTTAATACCTTCCTCGTCAAATTTTTCGATTGCCGATGCAGTAGTTTTAACTTCCTCTTCTATCAGATTTTCATGAGTGTAACCAATGAACTGAATAATGGTATTTTCCATTTTCTGTCGTCCGATCAGCACCAGCGATCCGGGAACTGTTCCTTTTGCTTTCGAGCGATCTTTTAGAAATCGTGCCATCCTGTTCTTTTTTCTTAAATATACAACATTCTGTTCTCAACCAACAAAGAGGAAGCTCTGTTGGAATAATTTTTGTAATTTTTGAGGAGTTAAAATTAACTACCAAAATGACCATCAATCGACACCCGGCAAAACCCATTTTTTTGCTCACATGTTTTTTACTTTTTTTTCTGAATACAAGCGCTCAAAACAAACATACCGTATTCGGAACGGTTACCGATTCTACCACAGGACAGCCGATAGCACATGTTGAAGTATTTATTTCGGGGACCACGGTTGGGTGCATTACTGATAATCAAGGAAACTTCAGCCTTAAACTACCATTTTTGCCCTGCACTTTGGTAGCCGATCATATTTCATTCGACTCATTTGTTAAACCACTCACGGATGGCGGGAATTTGAACATTAAATTGTCCCCTAAGAACATTCAGGTCTCTGAGATCAAGGTATCGGGAAAAAATAAGCGCAAGCAGAACCTGAATTTTTTTTATTCCCGATTTGTACCAAACAAATCAAATAAAATTGAGATTATAAACGATTCCGTTCTTTATTTCGAGCGAGACGAAATGAATTTTTTCGCAAGAACAAATCAACCCTTGATTCTTATAAATCACAACCTGGGATACAAAATCAAAATAATTATTAACGAATTTAGAGTCCAAAAGACTTTGGGACCCAAAGGGGAACAGGTTAAATTGAATACGGTAAAAAGTTACGAAGTAACACGGCTCACAGCCTATTATTATTACGAGTCATTAGAAGCCAGTAACAGCAAACTGGAACAATACAGAAAAAAACGTTTACAAATTTACTATGGCTCTTACCGCCACTTCTTAAAATCGATTTACGACAACGATCCCGGGATACAGGGGTATGAAATAAAGGTTTTCGCACCGGTACCTGAAACCGCATTTTACAGAATTCCGAAACTCAACAGCCCCGCAAGAGAGTATGTTATTTATGCCGATTCGTTAAAGGTTTACTATTGGTCTGATCAAAAAGGATTTCCCGTATCACAGGACGAACGTTCGTTGAGACACTATTATTCACAAGAAGTATCAACAATCTATCCAACAAAAAAATCTTTTTTGATCAGAGAAAACGGAACCAGTCCGAAACTCTCTTTTATAATCGATGGACCTATGATCGCGGATTGTTTTGCCAATCCACTACCTGACGATTATGTCCCGGAACTATTTTAGAAAATTCACATCTCCGGATAACTTCAATCCCTGAACACTGATCTTATTTCTGCCTGAAATAAACCTGTATAGGCACACCCGTAAAATTGAAATTATCGCGTAGCTGATTTTCAATATAGCGTTTATACGGTTCTTTTATATACTGCGGCAAATTGGCAAACAAAGCAAACGACGGAGTTGGTGAAGGCAATTGCGTACAGTATTTAATTTTTATGAATTTACCCTTCCAGGCAGGTGGACCATAATTTTCAATGGCCTCAAGCAATACTTCGTTCAGTTCCGATGTTTTTATACGCTGCTTACGGTTTTCATGAACTTCAATGGCTGTTTCCAATGCCTTATGAACGCGCTGTTTGGTAAGTGCCGAAATAAAAATGATCGGGACATCGACAAACGGAGCAAAACGTTCTTTTATCTGTTCGGCGAACTTTTTGGTGCTGTGCGTGTCTTTTTCAATCAAATCCCACTTATTTACCAGTACCACAACGCCTTTTTTGTTTCGAACAATCAGGTTGAAAATATTTACATCCTGGGCTTCAACACCACGGGTTGCGTCGATGAGCAACAAACAAACATCAGAATTTTCGATAGTACGTACCGAACGAAGAACCGAGTAGAATTCAAGATCTTCGTGTACTTTGCCCTTTTTGCGCAATCCGGCGGTATCAACGATCATAAAATCGTGACCAAATTTATTGTAGCGGGTATGAATTGAGTCTCGCGTAGTTCCGGCCACATCGGTAACAATGTTTCGGTCTTCACCAATCAATGCATTAATAAACGATGATTTTCCAACGTTCGGCCGGCCAACAACCGAAAGATGCGGCAGAACGTGTTCCTCATCAACACCCGGTTTATCCGGTAATTTAGCAACCAGGGCATCCAGCATATCGCCGGTTCCGCTTCCCGTCATCGACGAAATACAGAAGATTTCACCCAATCCGAGACCATAGAATTCCTGAGCATCCATAATCCGCTGATTGTTATCGACTTTATTTACAATCAAAATCACTTCTTTTTTGCTTCGGCGCAGAATGTTGGCAATGGCATCATCCAAATCGGTGATCCCCGATTCCACATCAACAACAAAAGCAATTACATCGGCCTCGTCGATGGCTAAATGAACTTGTTTGTTGATCTCGGCTTCAAATACATCATCCGAATTCACCACATAACCTCCGGTATCGATCACAGAAAACTCCACTCCCGTCCATTCTGCTTTACCGTAATTACGGTCGCGGGTAACTCCTGCTGTTTGATCAACAATGGCTTTTCGCTGTTCGATCAAACGGTTAAACAAAGTTGATTTACCAACATTTGGACGTCCTACTATTGCTACTATTTTGCTACTCATTTTCTTCTTTTTTAAGGGCTAAAGCCCGATGCAAGTTGGAATTGCTAAATCACCGGTTTAAAAGCCGGGGGAAATAAGACTTGTTACAATCTCACTACCAAATACTCACTACTCTGTACTAAAATTAAAACGAATCGTATCCAAATTTCTTAAGCTGACGATCTTTCTCGCGCCAGTCTTTGGCTACTTTAACATATATCTCCAGGAAAATCTTTTTGCTGAAGAATTCTTCAGCATCAGCACGGGCTTCGGTTCCAATTTTCTTAATCATTTTTCCCTGGTGACCGATAATGATTCCTTTCTGGCTTTCGCGCGAAACGTAGATCACTGCACGAATATTGATGATTTTCTCGGCTTCTTTAAATTCTTCCACTTCCACCTCAACAGCATAAGGAATCTCTTTTTGATAATGCAACAGGATCTTTTCGCGAATGATTTCCTGCACAAAAAAACGTTCGTTCCGGTCGGTCAATTCATCCTTTGGGAAAAATGCCGGACTTTCGGGGAGCAGTTCAAGAATGCGGTCGAAAATAGGTTCGATGTTGAATTTCTCCTGTGCCGAAATCGGGAAAATATTTGCTCCCGGAAAAGTGTTACTCCACAAATCGTAGAGTTTCAATACTTCTTCCTGACTCGAAAGATCGATCTTGTTGATCAGAACGATCACCGGCATGTTCGATTTCCGAACCTTTTCGATATACTCCGGATTTTTATCAGGTTTCTCAACAACATCGGTAACAAACAAAATTACGTCCGCATCGATCAACGCTGAATCAACAAATTTCATCATCGTCTCCTGAAGCTTATAACTAGGTTTCAGAATTCCCGGTGTATCGGAATAAACAATTTGGAAATCGTCGCCACTAACAATTCCTTTGATGCGGTGGCGGGTTGTTTGCATTTTCTGGGTAATGATGGAGAGTTTTTCTCCTACGAGAGCGTTCATGATGGTGGATTTACCCACATTGGGGTTTCCAACAATATTCACAAAGCCTGCTTTATGTGCCATTGTCTTCTATTTTAGGTGTTCCTTCCCCGCAGGGAATTCTATATTAATACGTTAAAAATCAGCGCAAAGATAATAGTTTAGATGAATGTTTGGATAAGCGGGAAGATTTATCGGTTATTTTTAATGTAATCCATCACTTCCATGAAGGTAGCGGAATATAATTCATCTTCATGGGCCTTCACATATTCCAGCAATTTACGATGTTCTTCCGCACCAACATTTAAATAACCTCCACCAACGTTGTGAAACAAAAATACAATGATCGTACCCTTATTTTTAGCTTCTTCAACAAGCGCGATCAATTCTTCGACCGTTGGGTCGGCGACCATTGTACTCGGCGTTTTGGCCAGGTCGTAACCTGCCATTGTTTCCGGTATCGGCCCATCGAGACGTGCTGCCGTAAAAAGCTTTTCTACTTCACCCGAAAAGTCAGATTTCCCTGCTACAAAATCGCAGCAAGTATATGCAAAAGTACGTTTCTCTTTTCCGTCGATCGCTTTCAGCAGAGTATTGGCAGCTTTCATCTCGGCCACAATTTGCTCAACAGAATATTTACTCAGATCGTATTCGGGTTCTACCCAATCGTTTGTATTTCTGTTGCAGGGATGAAATATGGTATGATTCCCCAGCTCGTGGCCATTTTTTGAAATGGCCCGCCATTCTTCCATCCGATTGAACAAGGACGGAGAGTTACCTGTGCAAAAAAAAGTTCCTTTAAAGCCAAACTCATCCAGCTGCGGAACAGCAACATCCAAATGACAATCGAGGCCATCGTCGTAAGTAAACACAACTGCTGCTTTGGCTCCGTTTGGCCAACTAAACTGAGCTACAGAATTTAAGGTGAAGCAAATTGAAAAAAGCAGGATTAAAAAGAAGATCCGCTTCATAAGTCAAGATCTTGAATTAACTCGGCACTTAATGTACCAGAAGAAATTTCGCGAACTTCGCCGGTCATTCTGATTTCCCAGTTATCGTCAATTTCAATATGAAGTTTTCCTCCGGGCATCGAAATGGTAAGGTCTTTTTCTGTTAGCCCTCGTTTCAATACCGTTGCAGCCACCGCACACGACGAACTGCCTGAGGCCAGTGTCCATCCGGCGCCACGCTCCCAGATCATTATTTCCACTTCTGTAGGTGATATCACTTTCGCAAACTGAACGTTTATGCGTTTCGGAAACAGGGGGTGATTTTCAATGTCGGAGCCATAAGTTTTAACCTCTGCCTCGTTTAGTTCATCTACCAGGATAACGCAATGCGGATTTCCAACCGACACGCAATTGATGTGGAAAGTTTGATCGTGTAAGGGCAGTGGTTCATTAATACATTCGGGTTTTTCGATGTTTACCGGTACTTTTTTGGCATCGAAAATGGCAGTGCCCATATCCACTTTTATCATGAAGGCTTTTCCGTTACGTTCTTCCATTATTTCGGAGCGAACAAGTCCCCCTGGAGTTTCAATGCTAAAACTTTTTGCCCTGGTAAATCCGTGATCGTATAAATATTTGGAGAATATACGCAGACCGTTACCGCTCTTCTCAGCTTCCGAGCCATCGGGATTCAGAATTCGCATTCCGAAATCGGCTTTTTCCGACGGCACTTTTAACAAAATTCCATCGGAGCCAATGCCATAATGCACGTCGCAAATACGAATGATGGCCGCTTCGGTCAACTCAAAATTTATATTTTCCTGATCGAGAACAATGTAATCGTTTCCCAGGCCGTGTGATTTTACAAAGAAGTTTTGCATAGTGAAATCGTTTGATCTACAAAAGTATCAAACGAAAATTAATTATTCGTTTCTGCTTCCAACTCTTTTAGGAGCAAAATCTCATTTTATGGGCAAAAAAGTGGTAATCCATTACAATTATCTTGTTTACGAATGGCAATGCTGAAAACTTCGGATTACTGAATAATTATCTTTTTAGTTTTTAGATCACCCTTCTTCTCCAACGAAATAATATAAGTACCTTTTGAAAGAGTACTTAAATCAACCCGACTGAGACTCTCACATAGAACAGTTGACTTTTGAAGCCTTCCATTTAAATCGTATACCTTCAATGTAACATCCCCGCTCAAATCATCCTGTTGTACAAACACCTCTCCATTCGATGGATTTGGATAAACATTCCATTCAACTTGTGACCAGGATTTTACGCCATCACTTAAATCTACTTTGATAGGCATAAAATCGGAGCTGTCTTTAATACCAAAGGGATCTTCTGAATTCCTTTTGTAGTATTTGTCCGTATCGCCTAAAAAATACCTGAGTTTGAAATCGCCAAGAACAGAATCCGTTGAAATCTTTATATAAATGAAACCGTCTTCCATACCAAACAGGGTCATTACATCAATCGATTTTGCACCCCACCAATAATACCCGGGTTCGCGTGGTGCGTAAATGCTATCCAGAAAGACATCAACACCATCATTTTGAAGAATGAATCCACCCAAGGATGAGTCTTGCCAATTAATCACATATTCTATTGAATCTTCAACGGTCCATCCCTCCGGTAACAGAATCCCCAAAATTCCATAACTAGGGAAATAATCGTCCCTCTCACCGTCATAGTCTGGTTCAATACAAATTGTAACATTAAAAGTACTTTCAGGATTGACTTGAGTTGGCTGAATGATATAAGCAATTTTGTAGCATCCGCTTATGAACAGAATGATACCCAGACAAATAATCAGATGTTTTCTGAGTCGCTTGTTGTTGGTAAAAGATTTTTTCATGGCTATCTATTTTAGGTTAACGATATTCCTCAACAATCTGATTTTTCACGAATATTCCGGGATACATAAGTTACTCAAAAGCCAGAAAGATCATTTTGGCATTTGTCTCAAATACTTGATCATTTGTCTCAAAAAACATTACTTGATTTACAGATGATACCAGGTGATCATTTGGATTAACTCATACGACTAAAAACAATCGCTATTTTTCTTAAATAAATCTAAATAAGAATTGAGTTGGAAGCAACTGAAAATTGCGACATCGTTAAATTGCTATCTTTGTGGCAATATCGTGACAAACAAATAACAGACAAAATATGGCACTTATTAACGAAAGTTACCTCAAACTGCAAGCCGGATATTTATTCCCGGAAATCGGAAGAAGAGTCAGCGAATTTATTGCTGCAAATCCCGACAAAAAAGTAATTAAAATGGGTATTGGCGATGTTACCCGGCCACTGGTTCCATCGGTAGTTAAAGCCTTCCACGAAGGTGTGGACGAAATGGCCAAAGGCGAAACTTTTAAGGGTTACGGCCCCGAACAGGGTTATGCATTTTTGCGCGAAGCCATTGCAAAAAATTCGTACCAGGACAATGGTGTTAATGTTTCGGCTGATGAGATTTTCATCTCTGACGGCTCGAAATGCGACACCGGAAATATCCAGGAGATTTTTGGCAATGAAAATAAAATCGCCATCTGCGACCCAGTTTACCCTGTTTATGCCGACACTACAGTTATGAGTGGAAAAACTGGTAGCTGCCAGACCAATGGTTATTACGATGGAATTATTTACATGCCATGTACCAGTGAAAATGGTTTTATTCCGGAATTGCCGACGGAAACACCTGACCTGATTTTCCTGTGTTACCCAAATAATCCAACCGGAACGGTAGCCAGTAAAGAAGAACTGAAAAAATGGGTGGACTACGCGACTGAAAACAACGCCATTATTTTATACGATGCAGCTTACGAAGCGTTCATCACTGAAGATGGTGTTCCACACTCGATATATGAAATTGAAGGCGCTAAAAAAGTAGCCATCGAATTCCGCAGTTTCTCAAAAACTGCAGGTTTTACTGGAACACGTTGTGCCTTCACCGTTGTACCTAACGAATTGGTTGCATTTGGTAAAGATGGAAAAGAATACCCTGTAAAACCCTTGTGGAACCGTCGCCAGTCGACTAAATTTAACGGCGTTTCGTACCCGGTACAAAAAGCAGCTGCTGCTATTTACACCGAGGAAGGTAAAAAAGAAGTTGCGGATGTAATCGCTTATTATCTTGAAAATGCCAGCATTATGAAAGCCAGCCTGGCAGAAGCCGGGTACGAAGTTTTTGGTGGCGTAAATGCACCTTATATTTGGGTGAAAACCAAAAACGGAATGACATCGTGGGATTTCTTCGATAAAGTGTTGAATGAAGCCAATGTGGTTGGAACTCCCGGTTCAGGATTTGGTCCTTCGGGCGAAGGCTATTTCCGCTTTTCAGCATTTGCCGACAGAGACAGTGTACTGGAAGCAATGGAACGCATTAAGAATTTGAACTAGTTCAAAAACAAGAATAAACGAAACGCCGGTCTGTCAACTGACAAACCGGCGTTTTTTATTTTGCTTCTTCATTCTCAACTTTTATCCGCACTTTGCTTCCCGGGTAAACCTTTAACGCTTCCTGTAGGATTTTAAGTGCTACAGCCAGGTCTTCTTTTTTCAGCACGTAGGCAATCCTAACCTCGTCTTTCCCTTTATCTGAGCCGGTGTAAAAACCGGAAGCAGGTGCTAAAAATATGGTCTGATTCTCATACGAGAAATCTGAAAGCAACCACTCACAAAATTTATCCGAATCATCAACAGGCATTCGTGCAACGGTATAAAAAGCACCCATCGGGATGGGAGAATAAACTCCGTCGATTCGATTCAGCCCATCGATCAGAAATTTTCGGCGGTTGACATATTCATTGTAGTTATTCAGCATGTATTCCGGATCGGCTTCGAGCGAGGCTTCGGCAGCAATCTGCCCGATAAGTGGCGGGCTTAAACGTGCCTGACAGAATTTGAGCACGTTCCTTTTTACGGCTTCATTTTTCGTAATCAGCGCTCCAATCCTTAATCCACATTCGCTGTACCGTTTCGATACCGAATCAATCAACACCACATTCTGCTCAATTCCCTCAAGGTGAAAAGCCGAAATATACGGAGCTCCGGTATAACAGAATTCGCGATACACTTCATCGGAAAACAAATACAGGTCGTACTTTTTCACCAGGTCGCGAATCGCATTCATTTCCTGCTGCGTGTACAAATACCCGGTCGGATTGTTCGGATTACAGATCATGATCCCCTTGGTTTTGGGCGTGATCAGCTTTTCGAATTCTTCGACGGGAGGCAATGAAAAACCTTCTTCGATATTGGCCGCAATCGACCTGATTTTTGCCCCAGCAACAATGGCAAAAGCTTCGTAGTTGGCATATGCCGGTTCCGGAACGATGATCTCGTCACCCGGATCGAGACAGCTCATAAAAGCAAATGTTACAGCCTCGCTTCCACCCGATGTAACGATGATATCCTGGGCTTCAACATCGATATTGAATTTATGATAGTACTTCGCGAGTTTTTGCCTGAACGACAAAATTCCCTCACTCGGAGTGTATTCAAGAATCTTTCTGTCAATATTTCTAATTGCCGCGAGCGCTTCAGGAGGAGTAGGTAAATCGGGCTGACCGATATTCAAGTGGTACACTTTGATCCCTCTCTCCTTAGCCTTTTCGGCTAGCGGGGCCAGCTTCCTGATTGGAGAATCTGGCATTATCCTTCCCCTGTCTGATACTGTCGGCATGTTGTAAAATATAAAGTATAAGTGAGCAAATATAAGTTTAACAATCTGAAATCAAGAATGATTATTTTTTTTCAATTTTAAATATTATTAAAAAATTAACTTCCAATTCATTAAAATCATTGTATCAGATGATTACTCATTCTTAATTATCCTTGCATTTCGTAATTTTTATCATGTTTTAGTCAACAGGAGAGGTCTATTTTTGAACTCAAAATAATACTTAAAAATATAGTACGATGATAATTGGTGTTCCCAAGGAGATAAAAAACAATGAAAACCGTATAGCCCTGACTCCGGCAGGAGCAGCAGAGCTTGTAAAACGTGGTCACGAAGTTTATGTTCAGGCAGGCGGTGGTAGCGGAAGTGGATTCCCTGATGAAGATTATATTTCAGCCGGTGCAAAAATGCTGCCTACCATTGAAGATGTTTACGGCATTGCCGAAATGATCATCAAAGTAAAAGAACCGATCGAACCGGAATACAAGCTGATTAAAAAAGGCCAGATCCTTTATACTTATTTTCACTTTGCATCGGGCGAGGAATTAACCAATGCCATGATCGCGAACGGATCGATCTGTTTGGCTTACGAAACCGTTGAATTGCCCGACCGTTCACTTCCTTTGCTTATCCCGATGAGTGAAGTTGCCGGCCGTATGTCGGTTCAGGAAGGTGCAAAATATCTTGAAAAAACTTTTGGCGGATACGGTGTACTTTTGGGTGGTGTCCCCGGAGTTCCACCGGCAAACGTGCTTATTATCGGTGGCGGTATTGTAGGTACCGAAGCCGCAAAAATGGCTGCCGGTCTGGGAGCCGACGTAACCATTATGGATGTTTCGCTGAAACGCCTGCGTTACCTCGACGATATTATGCCGCCGAACGTAAAAACAATGATGAGCAACGAATACAACATACGTGCAGCAGTTAAAAACAACGATGTTATTATTGGTGCCGTTTTGATTCCGGGAGCAAAAGCACCTCATCTTGTTACGCGCGATATGTTGGCGACGATGAAACCGGGTACGGTTTTGGTTGACGTTGCTGTTGATCAGGGCGGATGTTTCGAAACCACAAAAGCAACTACTCACGCCGATCCTACTTTTGTGATTGACCACGTGTTGCATTACTGTGTAGCCAACATGCCGGGTGCAGTTCCGCGTACCTCAACCATCGCGCTTACAAATGCTACGCTGCCTTATGCCATCCAGATTGCCGACAAAGGCTGGAAACAGGCCTGTATCGACAGTGAACCATTACGCAAAGGCTTGAATGTTGTGGATGGTAAAGTGGTGTACAAAGGTGTGGCAGAAGCGTTCAACCTTCCTTATCACGAAGCTAGTTCACTGCTCTAAGAAAACCTGACAATATATTCTCAAAGGGCCTTTTCCGGATATCGGGAAGGGCCTTTTTATTTGTACCAACCCTTCTAAAAAAAGAATATCGTATATTTAATCCTCAAATGCATTTGAAATGAGCAAAACCAGGGATGAACTTTATGAAGTAATTTTTGAGGCCGACACTCCGGCGGGCAAGTTGTTCGATGTTGTTCTCCTGATTGTTATTCTTATTAGCGTGGCTCTTGTCATGCTGGAAAGCGTCCCTGCCATTCGAACAAATTACCGCCCGTTCTTACGCATTCTGGAATGGATTATTACGGGAATTTTCACCCTTGAATATGTCCTAAGGATCGTGATTGTACGAAAACCACTTCGCTACATCTTCAGCTTTTACGGCATAATCGACTTCCTTTCGGTGATACCTACTTACCTTGGGCTTTTTATTGTTGGCTCGCACCATTTGGTTGTTATCCGCATACTTCGCATGTTGCGTGTTTTCAGGATATTAAAGCTTACCCGCTACACTCAGGCCGGCCGCACACTTGGCCGGGCGCTTTGGGCCAGCCGCGAAAAGATCAGCGTTTTTATCTTTTTTGTTGTAGTTCTGGTTATTGTTATCGGGACGGTAATGTACCTGATTGAAGGCGAAGAACACGGGTTCACCAGCATTCCACGCGGAATATACTGGGCTATTGTAACGCTAACGACCGTTGGTTATGGCGACATCAGCCCGCAAACACCATTCGGACAATTCGCCGCTAGCATTGTAATGATAATGGGTTATGCCATTATTGCCGTTCCAACCGGTATTGTAACTGCCGAGATCATTAATCCTTCGAATCGCGGCAATACGCAGGTTTGCCCCAACTGCCTGCACGACAAACACGATGATGACGCAAAATTCTGCAAAAAGTGCGGATCGAAAATCAATCCCTAACTTCACAAACATCTTTGAAAGCCAGCATCACTATTCACATCTTTCAAATCGGTTAACAACATCTAAACATTTGTGGATATTTAAATGTATCTATTCTGATACCACTTTTTTCAAACAACTATTTTTGCATCAAACAGAGGAAATATGAGGCAGTATCTTGATTTATTGGAGACCATATTAGAAAAGGGGACAAAGAAGGAAGACCGCACCGGAACAGGTACGATCAGCAGGTTTGGACATCAAATGCGTTTTGATTTAAGCGAAGGATTTCCGATGGTAACCACTAAAAAATTGCATCTGAAATCGATCATTTACGAACTGCTTTGGTTTCTGAAAGGCGAAACCAATATAAAATACCTGATTGATAACGGTGTCCGTATCTGGAACGAATGGGCCGACGACGATGGTAACCTGGGGCACATTTACGGTTACCAGTGGCGAAGCTGGCCAACTCCCGACGGGAAACACATCGACCAGATCAGCCAGGTACTCGAGTCGATTCAGAAAAACCCTGATTCGCGGCGACACATTGTAAGTGCCTGGAATGTTGGCGAACTCGATAAAATGAACCTGCCTCCATGCCATATTCTGTTCCAGTTTTATGTGGCCGATGGAAAACTCTCGTGCCAGTTGTACCAGCGTAGTGCCGATGTTTTTCTGGGCGTACCGTTTAACATTGCATCTTATGCCCTGTTGACAATGATGATGGCGCAGGTGACCGGTTTACAAGCCGGCGATTTTGTTCACACTTTTGGCGACGTACACATTTACACCAATCATATTGAACAGGTGAAACTTCAGTTGACCCGCGAACCATATCCACTCCCAACAATGAAAATCAATCCGGATGTGAAAAGTATTTTCGATTTTAAATACGAAGATTTCGAGCTGGTGAATTACCAGTCGCACCCGCACATTAAAGGAGTTGTTGCCGTTTAAAAATTAAAGAATGATCCATAAAAACATTTCAATTATTGTTGCCATTGCCGAGAATTTCGCCATTGGCAAAAACAACGATTTGCTGTTTCACCTGCCCAACGACCTGAAACGTTTTAAAGAAATCACCTCGGGCCACACCATTATTATGGGAAGAAACACCTTGCTTTCGTTACCCAAATGGCCGCTGCCCAATCGCCGTCATATTGTAATTACCGATAAAGAAGATGATGTTTTTCCGGGCTGCGAAACGGTGTTCTCGATTGATGAAGCCATCGAAAAGGTAAAAGGAGAACAGGAAGCATTCATCATTGGCGGAGGAATGATCTATCGTCAGTTTTACCCGGTGGCCGGTAAACTCTACCTCACACTGGTGCATAAACCTTTTGACGCTGATGTTTATTTCCCTGAAATTACCTATTCGGAATGGGAAGAAGCCGCTCGCGAAGATTTTCACGATGAAGAGAACAATTTTGATTATTCTTACCTAGATTTGGTACGTAAATAATTCGACCACATCCTGAATTCCGGGACGTTTAGTTATCAAAATATTCGAGTAATGACCAGAATCCTCTTCCTTGCACTGATCATTTTATGCAGTGCATTCGTCAGTTCAGCCCAAAAACAAGCACTTCTTCGTTTAAAATATGAAGAGAATTACACCCCGACTTATAACGAAGTGATTGACATGTTCAGCCTGCTTGATGCGAACTACGAAAACGCAAAGCTCGTTGTAAGTGGCACAACCGATGTTGGAAAACCGCTGCACACTTTTATTATCAATTCCGAACCGGTTTTCGATGCAAAAACTATAAAGGAGCAAGGTAAATCGGTGCTGCTGATTAACAACGGAATTCACCCGGGAGAGCCGGAAGGAATTGATGCCAGCCTGCAGTTTGCCGACGACATTCTGCGCAACAAAAACGGGATGAAAAGCTGGCTCGAAAATACGGTGATCGTTATCATTCCGGTTTATAACGTTGGTGGTCATTTAAACCGGGGGCCGTACAACAGGGCCAACCAGGCCACGCCTTACGAAACCGGGTTCAGGGGAAATGCGAAGAATCTCGATCTGAACCGTGACTTTACCAAATGCGATTCTAAAAACGCAAAGTCTTTCAACGAGATATTTCAGGAATGGGACCCGGATGTTTTTCTTGATACGCACACCACCAACGGTTCCGATCATCAATACAGCGTCACCTGGATCACTCCTTTTCCAGATTATTTTCCGCCCTTTCAGGAAAAATTTCTGCGTATTGAAATGATTCCCGAAATGTTCAGGAAAATGGATGCAGGCGAATACAAACTTACGCCATACGTTAATTTGATGTCGCACGATCCAAATTCCGGCATTCTGCTTTGGCAGGATTCGCCGCGCTATTCGTCGGGTTATGCCAGCCTGTTCAACAGTTACGGGATGATGACCGAAAACCACGTGTACAAAGAGTTCCCCGACCGCGTAAAATCGTGTTACCAGTTTATTACCGCGCTTTCTGAATTCACCTCTGAAAATTCTGAAGAAATCATTGCCAGTCGTAAAAAAGGAGGCGAAGAAATGCTGACGATGAAAACCTATCCGATTAGTTACGAAGTAGATACTACCCAATATTCTACTTTTGATTTTGATGGTTACGAAAGCAGCGATAATGTTATTGATAAAGTTACCGGTCTGCCGCGCTTTGGCTACGACCGCACGAAGCCGTATTCGAAAGAGATCCGCTATTACGATGTTTACAACACCGTGGAAGAAATAAAAATACCGGAATATTACATTTTACCTCAAGCATGGTCTGATGTGATCGAACGCCTGCAACTGAACGGAGTGGAGTTTAAAACGCTCGAAAAAGATACGATGCTGGAAGTTGAGGTGGATTACATCGATGAATATGAAACAATGAAACGACCGTTTAACGGACACTACTTTCACAACAAGGTAACAACGCGTCAGGAAATTCAGAAAATACAATATTATGCCGGCGATCTGGTAATTCCGGTGCGTCAGGAAAAAATGAAATACCTGCTGGAAATGCTGGAGCCAAGAGCAATGGATTCATTTTTTCGCTGGAATTTCTTCGATTCAATACTCGATCAGCGAGAATATTTCTCGTCGTATGGTTTTGAAGAAAACGCGCTTAAATACTTGAACGATCATCCGGAGTTCAAAAAAGAATTTGAAGAAAAACGCGCATCCGATCCGGAATTTGCAAATAACCATCGTGCACAAATGGCTTACATTTACAGCACCACCGAATGGGCTGAAAAAACTTTCAAGCGTTATCCGGTTGCAAAACAATACTAGCATTGATAGAACAAAAAAACGGAAGCTCAAATGAGCTTCCGTTTTTCTTTTAATCCGGTTTCGGTATTAATCTTCCGAATCCATAATCTCAGTTTGCATGCGAACCGAGTCCTCGTGGATCAGCTGAAAAAGGATTTTCACAAAAGTCTCGTCCAGGTTCAGGCTGTTACCCACATTAATACGATTCTCCATTAACTGCGACCAGCGATTGATCTGCAACGCAGTTACGTTATTTTCTTTTTTATACTTACCAATCTCTTTCACAATCTCCACTCTCGATGATAACATTTCGAGCAACTCGGAATCGATCGCATCGATGCGGCTTCGCAACATATCCAAACGGGTTTCAAATTCAGGATTATTGGCCGTTTCGTAGCGAATAACCAATTTATCCAGCATCTTGCCAAGGTCAGCAGGAGTAAGTTGCTGGCCGGCATCGCTCAATGCGCACGAAGGATCGATATGTGATTCTACCATCAAACCTTCCATTCCCATATCGAAAGCTTTTTGAGAAATTTCGTACAGGTATTCGCGCTTACCCGCAATGTGGCTAGGGTCGCAAATAATCGGCAAATTAGGTATATTACGACGTAACTCGATTACGGTTTTCCAGTTTGGATAGTTGCGGTATTTGGTATCACTGAATGGCGTAAAACCACGATGAATAGCTACAATGTTTTTAATGCCTACCTGATGTACACGCTCAACGGCTCCCATCCATAACTGTACGTCGGGGTTCACGGGATTTTTGATCATCACCACAGCATCGGAACCTTTTAATACATCCGCAATTTCCTGAACAACAAAAGGGCTGGCTGTTGAACGGGCTCCGATCCAAAGCACATCCAGTCCGGCTTTCAGTGCTTCTTCGGTATGTTGCGCATTTGCTACTTCAGTCCCAACCGGCAATCCGGTTTCTTCGCGTACCTTTTTCAACCATTCCAAACCGATTGATCCAACGCCTTCAAATGATCCGGGGCGTGTTCGTGGTTTCCAAACTCCACCGCGGTATACAAATACACGTTTGTCTTTTGCGAGTAAACGTGCAGTGTCGAGTGCCTGTTTTTCTGTTTCCAGGCTACATGGTCCCGAAATCAGCAGTGGATTGTCGATGTGTGGCAACCACGCTTTTATCGGATTAATGTCAAGTTTTAAAGTCATGATTTCTTTGTATAAAGTTTTGTAATTGTCTCTTCATTTTTCACCAGGTGTGGATTTTCTCCACCCAGAATTCCACGGATTCGGTTTGCATTTTCAATCAAGGCCCACATCTTTTCATCGTCCTCTTTTTTCATGCAATCGCGAAACTCGGTGAGGTGTTTTATATAAACGTTCAGGGCTTCAACAACGTAAGTTCTGTTTTGTTGAAAAATAGGATGCCACATCGATCCCGAACTTTTTGCCAAACGCACCGTTGAACGAAAACCACCGCTCGCCAGGTCGAAAATAATATTCCGGTCTTCCTTGGCCTGCACGGCATTTGCCAATGCATAGGCTGCCGCGTGTGGCAGGTGCGAAACAAAAGCCGTACTGTGATCCTGTTCGTCGGAAGTCATGTACGCAATATCCATCCCTAAATTCTGAAACATTTTTTCGATGAGCGCTATGTGTTGCGGGCCTGAATTTTCCTGGTCGCAAATGATGGCGATCTTTCCGCGGAAAAGGTCAACCAGTGCTGCAGTCGGCCCTGAATTCTCGGTACCCGACATCGGGTGAGCAGGAACATAATTCTTTCTGCGCCCGTGGTTTTTAACGGCCTCAACCAATTGCTTTTTGGTCGATCCCATGTCAGTAACAGTCGTACCACTATCAATATTATCCAGGATCACCGGAAGCAATTCAAGTGTCTTATTTACAGGAATCGCAATCACCACCAAATCGGTTTTCTTAACACCTTCGTCAAGTGGCAGTACCCGATCCACCAGGCCCAGTTCAAGTGCCTGTTCAGCGTGTTCTTCGTTACTCTCCACACCAACAAGCTCTGTGGCAAAACCGCTGTTACGGAGGTCTTTTGCGATCGATCCGCCAATTAGTCCAAGTCCAATAATTGTAATCTTCATTTTAATTTCGTTTCATCTCATTAAAATCATTCATTCCCATCGTATTCGATGGAACTCTCGATGAATTTTGATTCTTTTTATTTGTGATTATAAAGAATGAAAATTCATGTTCGTTTCATAAAAAAAGGCCCCGAATAATTCGAGACCTTTCTGTAAAATATTTTCAGTTTTAACAATACTCTACTTCCTGATCCCGGCTTCAGAACCATAATAAAAATAAAAGTAGAAATAGTTATTGTTAAATGTTGTCTGCATCATCTAAGCTTTATTCAAGCAAATATAGAACTATATTTTAAAATATAAACAATTCTATACTTTTTGGTTTGAAATTTAAAGCGAAGGTAAATTTTTAGTTCTTAATCATTTTTTTTGAAAGTACCGGCTTCCCGTTTTCGCTAACCTTTAACAGGAACAAGCCACTACTGTATTGCCGAAGATCTATTGTCTCTTTCAATGCCTCTACATTTTGCCTGATGATATCCTGCAGCTTCCTGCCGAATACATCGAATACTTCGATACGCACTTCCTGTAATTCGCTATCCGGATATATTTCAACCTGAATAGCAGTATTGAAAGGGTTAGGATAAGCATTCACCTGTCCCGGGGACAGAACGGTTGCGGTAGCCAGTGGATATTGCACCCGCAGATTATCGATTGCCCAACCCCAGCCATTGGCGTAGGGATCGGAATATAGACGAAAACGAATAAGAATGGTATCGCCAACATTGAAATGGCCACTTTCCAGCAAGGATATTTGGTGGTTCACAAACCACTCGGCAGTACCTTTGGTTTCGGAATCCTGTTCTCCTGAAGGAATGCCGGCGTTGTAGTTTTGTTGCCAGGTGGCATTTTCTCCCGAATCATAACCATCGGTAAGTGCATACCACGATTCACCGTAATCCTTACTTCCTTCCACAATCACATAATCCCAAAAATCGTCGTCGCCATAAACCGACATAAACTCTCCCGGCTCAACCAGTACCACTTCATCGAACGACATATCCCCATCCTCCTGCAGTATGATCGGATACTTCAGGAAAGTAGAGAAGTTGAGGTCTTTGTTATCGATGTTCGGGCTGGGATACGGATGCGGACTGTGCAGCGCATCGTTGTTGAAATTCTCTGCTGTGTATATCGAAAAATCGGAAATTATAAAAGCTGAACTTTCAGAATTAAAGTCCGTTTCGTAATTCGTAACCGCATCAAATATCCGTTCAATTCTGAATTCCATTGATTTTACGGCCGGATAGATGGTTGTATTTTGGTTCGAAGAAGCATCGCGGGCAACAATGTTATATTTTACTAAATCTCCGTCGTGCAGGTTCAGCAGGTCGAAGTTAAAGGTTCCCGTGAAAGTGGTACCCGACTCCGGCAGTAAAGGAAACGGAGTTTGATCCACATCATTAATAGAATACGTTACATAAACCGTATCCAAACCAAGATTATCATCAACTTCTGCCTTAATCTGAAGTGGTTCTCCTCTTAACAGAAAATAAGGAATAGCTTCGCTTGCTATAACAGGATCTTCGTTGTCGGGGCCAAAATGTACATCGTGCACATTTTGAGGGGCATCCCATGGCGACATTCTCAAACGCCCTTTAACATCGGCAGCTTCCAGGTAATATTGAATATCAACATTACTCTGGGGTTCCAATGTAGCTGAATATTCTCCTTCATTCGCTGTTGGTGTTAAAACCAGCGTATCGCGCGTACTTTCAAAATTATCAGTGGAATAAACAACCAATACCGAACCTTCTTCCACATCGTAATAACTATCAATGTTAGCCACGAAATGCAAGGTACCAACTTCTTCCATATCCTTTACGGGAGTGTGTCGTACAATTAGGTTGGTCCAGCCAATATCTTCCATAATACCTCTGGCAAGCGGCCCCGGATCGTGAATGGCCTCACCCATTCCGACAGCGTGTGTCATTAGCGAGTTCTCGTTGCCGGTTCCGTAGGTAAAATCGTTTAGGTGGTAAACACTCGAACCATCGTTATAAGTTGAAGGTGAATAAAGACGTGGCCTTACTCCTGAATTTTCGCTTTTTGCAACGGGGCTGTTGGCATAAAGCGACCCTGTAAGTGCACTCTTTAATTCGGCCGAAGGATTGGAGAATAAAGTAGTATTCAACAGTTGCGAACCCGAAAGTTTCTCAACCAGCATGTCGAAGGTAGTTGCATCGCCATATTCGTAATAGGCATAGCCACCCATTCCGGCTTCGGCATCAACATAGAAAAAGCCTGTAAATCCTAAACCATGTGCAATCTCATGCAAGGCAACCGAAACAAAATCATATTTATCAGTGGGTGTATTTCCGTCAGTTCCATAATACCAGTTAATACGGCTGCTAAAGGTAGCTTCAACATCGGAACGTGAAACACCGTTAAGCTCCTCACCAGCTATTTTCTCGGCTATAGCAACGGCGTAATACCTGTTCTCAAAGGGAATATTTTTAAAATTGGTATAATACGTTTCGGGACCACAACTGGCTAAAGTATTTGTTCCCAGGGTAGAACTCCATCTGGCATTGATGTGTATCGGAACGTCCGACTCAATAATACTCGCCCAAATACCTACTGCGTAATTCAAAGCATTTCGGGCATCCTCCGGAAATCCCGATCCAAACTCAACAATTATTTCTGCGGTTGGTTCCCCTGATTTAAGCAGGAATTCCGCCGGTGGAGGGATAAAAGATTTTTCAACTGTTCCCGATGCCTCACATACAGGGCGAAGCACATGGTCACCCGGAATACTTTTCAGCGATTGCGCCGAAAGCACGTTAAAAGTGGCAACTATCAATAGTGTTACTAATCCTAATCTCATTGTAATTAATTGCTTTCAATTATTGCTGTACAAAATCAGCCGGCTTCAATATCTATCTGTATTGCTTTTCTCAATATTAACAGTACGGCGTGCTCTTTTGATTATATCTAAAAATGCAAATACCCTAACCCTTAAAAGAATCAAAAGTTCGGATAACGGGTATAAAAATAGATTTTTCAGCTTCTTTTCCAGTGATAATTAAATAAAAAATGCCGGAATAAATTCCGGCATCTCCCTAATTTAAGGTTGTAATACCAATCATCTAATTTGGTAACCTTTGCGCTTTTTTCGTGTTTACCATTTTGTACAATGTCACTAACGAGGTAACGAAGCCTAACAGTGCCATAACAAAGGCAATAATCATTAAACTATTCATGATTCTAATTTTTTATGATTTTTTGATTAATAATGAGGGATTGATTATCTGAGATACTTGCCAGATAGATACCAGGGGCAACATTTGGCAAGTCGATTTTAATGCGTTGCTCATACGAAGCGTAACGTGTTTCGCGGAAAACAGTTTTTCCGTACAGGTCGGTTACTCTTACTTCAAGGTCCGATCCGTCTGCATCGATTCCGTCAACATAGATACTGTTTTGGAATGGATTTGGATAAACGGATACATTGTTTTCGGCTAAGATTTCTTCAGCATCAGTTGCAATACTTTTCTGTATTTCCAGGTTATCGATAGCCCATCCCCAGCCTGTTACCTGCTGATCAGAAGCTAAACGGAAACGGAACAATACGGTGTCGCCTTCTTCAAAAGGAGTATCAGCTGTAAGGTTGATGCTCTGGCGCAGGAACATGCTTTCAGCACCACTGGCTTCAGAAACCGAACTTTTCAGTGTATTGGTAAAATGAGAGTTCCACAAGGCATCGGCACCAGAATCGTAACCTTCGGTTACCGGCAACCAGCTTTTACCATTGTCTTTACTACCTTCAACAATTACAAAATCCCAGAAAAGATCTTCAGTGTATCTGGTACCTGCTTCACCCGGTTCAACAAGCACAACCTCATCAAAACTCATTTCGCCGTTTTCTTCAATAATAACCGGGTATTTCAACTGCGCGATCAGGTTGTATTTTTCATTATCAACAGACGATTCAGGATATGGATTCATGGTATGAAGATTACCCGAAGAAAAACCTAATGGACGGGTTATCTCGAAATCCGAAATTTCAAAATCTTCGGTGTATTCATCAAAATTATTGACGTAACCTCTAACCGGCTTCGCATTTTCGAATACATCAACAGTGTAATATCCCGAGGTCGGCAAATATCTTTTGTTACCACGCTGGGTGTCGTCTTTTGCCAGAACACGGTATTCAATAATATCGGCTTCGGTTAAATTACCAGGAAGTTCCAGTTGACCGGCATAAGTATCCGAACCCTGAAGTTTCAGATTCACTGGATCCTGATCAACGCCGTTGATGCGGTAAATAATACTAACCGATTCGATTCCCACATTGTCGGTTGCAATGGCTTTCATGTCGAGCACCGGATTAGCTGTGGTCAGCAATTTATGTGGATTATGTTTGAGAGTCGGTGGGTAATAATCCGCACCAATCCTGAAAGAATACATTTTGTTTGGAGCATTATCCGGACAGGTAAACTGAACATGCGAGCTGGTGCTGGCCGAATAATAATACTGAATGTTACCTTTTGCCGACGAAAGCGGAACTTCGCCTTCGAACTTCCTGGTAACCTTGTTATATTTTAAATTGATTGATTCTGAAGTTGTAAATCTGTTGGTTGAGTACGTGAATTTAACAGATGAGCTGTCTACTTTTAATTCGCTGCTTACTTCAACCGAAACAGGAAGTGTAGCAACCGCTTCTTCAAAGTCCTTAATGATAAGCCCATCAACAGTCATTGATTTCCAGCCAAGGTCGGCCAATACTTTCAATGTTTTCTCGCCTGGATAATGGATGGCTTCACCTTTAAAAATATATGGACTCATCAACGCGTTGGCATCGCCTTTATCGAAACCACTTTCGTTGTAGTGGTAGATGCTTGATCCGTCGTTCCATGATTTTGGAGCATATACTTTTTCGATATCGCTGCCATCGTTGCTTTTTAGGTTTAATGAACCTGACTGCAGTGCATTGCCAAGTGCTGCTGATGGCATGTCGAAATGATCGTGGTCGCAAACCTGAAGATTGTTCTGGTAAACGTACCAGTCGTAAATACTTGGCAGGTGTTGATCGTTTTTAAGATTCCCAACTCCATTTTCGCTGTCGAAAAATCCTGAGAAACCAAGACCATGAACCAGTTCGTGCAGTGCAACAGTAACAAAATCGTACTGTTTGTCGGGTCCGTTTCCGTTTGTTCCGAGGTACCAGTCCATGTTTGAATTAAAGGTACATACGATGTCCGGCTCGGATCCGTTAATTTCTTTTCCTGAAAGTTTTTCTACCAGGGCAACCGGATAATAAACGTTAGCAACACGGGCTCCGTCAAAATTCTTATAGAAAGCTGTTGGAGAACTGTGAGCCAGTACGTTTGTTCCCAGTTTTTGCCACTTAGCCTGCACAACGATCGGCACGTCCGATGCAAGCAGGTTTTCGTAGATGGAAATGGCGTACAAAAATGCTGATTTGGCACTTTCGGGGAAATCTACAAATTCAACCTGGAAATCAGATTTCAGGACTGTGCCCGATTTCAGATTAAGCTCCAGGGGTTCAATAAATGATTTTCTACTCTCTTCAGAAGCGATGTTAATCGGAGCGGTTCCTGCGGAAATCCTTTCCAATTCATGCTTTTGGCCCATGGTACTCAAAGCGTCAACAAGCACCAGGGCAATGATTAAAAAGCGTCTCATTACAATTTAAATTAGGGTTTGTAATTTGCCATGCCGGGTACCAATAGCGCAAAGGTTTTCCAACATGGTTCGGAAATCGTCTTAACGGTGTACCTGTTTTAACGGGTTTGTAATTTTAAAACAGTGGGTTTGTAACACTCATCAAGCTAATCTCCAATACTTCAATAAAAAAAAGAACTTAATTCCTTTCGGAAAGCAACTCTGTAATCTATGGTTTGTGTTATCTTTTATCCAACTCAATTTTCACATCACAAAGTTTCCTATTCTTTGATTAACTCCAGAATTTTTATTGCTGAAAATCAGGGCATAAAAGCCCCAAAGATCAATCAGAAAAAATTTCGCGTCGATGAAATTTTTTCCGGGACGAATCAGTTTATTGGGTTTAATCCTGATCGTTTTGAACAAAAATTCTAAGCATACCGATCAACATCAGTACAGCTCAAAGTGAATTTAAATTACTTGAAATTCGATAGCGTCAATCAAAGAACGGTTTTACATTTATGGGTTTGTGGGAGTAAATGTAGGAATAATTTTAAATTGTGCAAATTTTTTTCTTATGTTTAGCCATCCAAAAAACATTTCAACTGTTCGTTTATGAATATTTTATCAACAGTTTTACTCGCTGTGCTAATGAGTCTTACCAACGGTGTTGATAAGTCGGAGGCCAATAAAGAGGATGAAATTTACCGTCCACAGTATCATTTTACGCCCTTGGTGAACTGGATGAACGACCCGAACGGACTGGTTTATTACGATGGCGAATACCATCTTTTCTATCAGCACAATCCGAATGGAAAAGAGTGGGGCTACATGCACTGGGGCCATGCAGTAAGTAAAGACCTGGTACATTGGGAACATATGCCAATAGCTATTTTCCCGGATGAAAATTCGACTGATAAGGAACGATGTACAGCCTTTTCAGGTTCGGCGATTGTTGACGAGCATAACCTTTTAGGCAAACAAAGCGGCGACAACAAAACTTTGGTAGCCTTTTATACCAGCCAGCATTGTGGACAGCGAATTGCCTATAGTAACGACAAAGGCAGAACCTGGGAAAAGTATGAAGCAAATCCGATTATTCCGTATGATGCTACTGACGATGCCAGAGACCCGAAAGTGTTTTGGCACGAGCCTACACAAAAATGGGTTATGGTGCTGTACCGAAAACTTAACGCAAACGATAATTCAAAAGGAGTTTCAATATACACTTCCGGCAACCTGGTTGATTGGGAATGGAAAAGCCACATGCCGGGTTTTTATGAATGCCCCGACCTGGTTGAATTTACGGTTAGCAACCGCCCCAACGAAAAAGTGTGGGCGATGTTTGACGGCGATGGCAGTTACCTGCTTGGAGATTTCGACGGCGAAAGTTTCAAACCAACTTCAGGAAAAATAAAAAGCGACTGGGGCAAAAATTATTATGCCACACAAACCTGGAGCAATATTCCAAAAGAAGACGGACGTATTATTCAGATTGCATGGATGCGTGGCGGAAACTACCCCGAAATGTCTTTCAACGGACAAATGACCTTCCCATCGGAATTAACGGTAACAAAACTTCCATCCGGATACAAGTTGATTCGTCGTCCGATTTCAGAAATTGAATTATTGTACGACAAACACCAGTCGTGGGAGAATAAAAACATCATCCCGGGAATCAAGCAGAATAAAGTGAAGAATGTGTCGGGCGATTGCATATTCCTTAGCGGAGAATTCGACCTTAAAACTTGCGACAACTTTGGTTTTATGGTACGCCACAGCATAAAGAATCCGGGAACTGAAATTCTTTACAATGTGAAACGTGGTGTCCTTACCGTGTTGGGATCTACCGTTCCGCTGCTGCCCATCGACAATAAAATAAAGCTTGAGATTCTTATCGACCGCACTTCGATCGAAATATATGCCAACGACGGACAGGCTGTTGTTTCAAACTGCTTCACGCCAGACGCGAAAGCCGAAGAAATGGAACTGTTCACCAACGGAGGTGAACTGGAAATTCTTAAACTTGATGTTTACAAGCTGAAATCTATCTGGGATTAGGCCCAAAAGAACTAATCTTAAAGTAAGTTTTAACTAACCAGAAGAAACATCTATTATAAATTTTTTATGAAAAATATTTTATTCACTTTAATCTTACTGACCTGTGCCGGCTTGTTGCAAGCTCAGGACATCAAAATTTACAATCCCGAAGCAAATGCAAAAGCAGACATAAAAGCCGCAGTAAAAGAAGCAGCTGAATCGGGCAAACATGTTTTTCTGCAAATTGGCGGAAACTGGTGTTCGTGGTGTATCAAATTTCACCAGTTTGTTGAAAACGATGCCGAAATCAGTGAGTTTGTACAAAACAACTTCGTAGTAGTTAAAGTGAATTACGATCCTAAAAACAAAAACGAAGAAGTACTTTCTGATTTAGTATACCCGCAACGTTTCGGATTCCCGGTATTTGTTATCCTGGATGGAAAGGGCAATCGGATCCACACCCAGAATTCTGCTTTTCTCGAAAAAGACAAAGGATACGACCGTGACAGAGTTTTACGTTTTTACAAAAACTGGTCGCCAACAGCCCTTGATCCTAAAAGCTACAAATAGGTGGAATCGGGATTTATGAAATTGGTATAAGAAGTAGTTATTTCAATAAGAAATTAAAATCGTCGCCTGCCGCAAGTTCTACAGGTTCCTGTCCTTTTTTGAAGATCCGGCATGTGCGTTCTCCAATCAGTTCAATTGAGCCATCTTCAACTTTAAACATGGTTCCTTCGCGTAAACCTGCAACATACGTGTTCGGATTTATTTCGAGAAACTCTGCTATTCGCTGCTCTCGTGTTTCACCACCGTGTCCTTCAGGATTGGCATCGAGGTAGTGCGGGTTAATCTGGAACGGAATCAGGCCTGCACAGTCGAAGCCCAGCGGATCGATGATTGGCATGTCGTTAGTAGTTCGCAGTGTCGGACAAGCTACATTCGAACCGGCGCTCCATCCAATATAAGGCGTCCCGTAATGTGCTTTCTCCCGAATCGCATACACCAGTTTTCTTTCGTGCAGCATACGCACCAGTTGCCAGGTATTTCCACCACCCACTACAATTGCTTCAGCCTGTTCAATAGCTTTTATTGGATCGGCAAAAGTATGAATGCCCACCACATGATGACCTAATTCGGCAAATCGCTCTTCTACTTTCTGCGTGTATTCATCAAACGAAAATGTCACTGCGGCATAAGGGATAAAAACTGCAGTCAGTGATTCTTCACCCAGAAATTTTTTGATTTCATGTTTTGGGTAATCCAGATAGGGCTCACCCGGCATTGTTGAGTTACTAATGAGCAGTAGTTTCATTTTAAATACTCTGTTTTATGCGTGTTTTTATTGTATTGTTTTCAGGGCACAATAACTGCATAAAAATAAATATCAGAAATGATAATTGTTTGTTTTCCAAGCCAAATAAGCACGAAACAGATTTGCCTCGCGGAAAGAGGCAGCTTCAAATATTAAAAAAAGCTAATAATCAGTGCATTTTTCCATTTCTTTCTAAATTTGCAGGCATAAATATTTCAGGGTGGAAGAAAAGAAAAAGTTTTATTCGAAATTAAAAAACCAGTACAGGCTGATCATTTATAACGACACTACCTTTCAATCGGTATGGAGCATGAAACTCTCGCGATTGAAAGTGTTCACCGTTACCAGTCTGTTGTCTGCAATTATAGTTGTTCTTGTTATTCTTTTGATTGCAACAACCGGATTACGCGAATACATTCCGGGTTATCCGAAAGCCGAATACCGCCAAATGCTGGTTCGAAATGCACTCATAGTCGATTCGCTGGAAATGGAACTCCAAAAGCGCGATCAGTTTTTCAAGGGCATTCAGTCGATAATGGCCGGAGAAGTGCCTGAAGATGAACAAACCATGCAGGCCGAGGCTCCTACTACTAATATCGAATTTCAGGAATACAACCACGATTCCGTTTTCCAGGATGAATTGCTGGCCGAACAGCTTAGTTTATCGCTAAAAAACGATAACAGCAATGCAACGAGTTTGAACCAGATGCATTTTTTTATTCCGGTGAGGGGCGTTGTTACCGAACATTTTAAAGCAGAACCCGACCATTATGGAATTGACCTCGTAAGTGAAGCAAATGCCAGAATATCAGCAGTACTCGATGGCACGGTAATTTTCTCGGGATGGACGCTAAACACCGGGTACGTCATTTATATTCAGCACGAATCTGACCTGGTTTCGGTTTATAAACACAATGCCGAACTTCTTAAAAAAACCGGTGAAAAAGTAAAGGCCGGCGAGGCTATTGCCATCATTGGAAACACCGGCGAATTGTCGAGTGGCGCACATTTGCATTTCGAACTCTGGCACGACGGGACAGCGCTTGATCCGGAAAAGTTTATCGATTTTTAGCATTCTCAAAACATTCAGAACAAAATTTAAAAGATGAAGAAAAGGATTGCAATCCTGGGATCCACCGGTTCAATCGGAACACAGTCGCTAGAAGTGATCGACCAAAATCCGGATGATTTTGAAGTTGAAGTACTGACGGCAAATAATAATGTTGATTTGCTTATTCAACAGGCAATTAAATACCAACCAAACGTGGTGGTAATTGCCAATAAAGATAAGTACCCTTATTTAGCAGGCGCCTTGGCCGACGAGGATATAAAAGTGTACGCCGGCGATGAGGCCATTGCACAGGTAGTGGATATGGATACCATCGACCTGGTGTTGACTGCCATGGTGGGCTACTCGGGATTAATCCCAACCTACAACGCGGTGAATGCGGGTAAAAACATTGCCCTGGCCAACAAGGAAACACTGGTTGTTGCCGGTGAGATCATCACAAAAAAGGCCCGCGAAAAACAGGTCGATTTGCTGCCCGTTGATTCAGAACATTCGGCAATTTTCCAATGCCTGGTGGGTGAATTCATGAATCCGATCGAGAAAATTTACCTCACATGTTCGGGTGGTCCGTTCCGTGGAAAAACTTTCGACGAGCTAAAGGATGTGAGCGTTGAACACGCACTGGCCCACCCCAACTGGGATATGGGTGCCAAAATTACCATCGATTCCGCCACGCTGATGAACAAAGGTTTTGAGGTAATAGAAGCGCACTGGTTGTTTGGCTTGCCGGCCGAAAAAATCGATGTTATCGTTCATCCGCAGTCCATCATCCATTCCATTGTTCAGTTTGAAGACGGATCGATGAAAGCACAAATGGGATTGCCCGATATGAAACTCCCGATTCAGTATGCCATGGGATTTCCTAAACGGATTGCCAATAAGTTTCCGCGCTTTAACTTCCTGGATTACCCGACCCTGGAATTTGAGACGCCCAATACAAAAATTTTTCGTAACCTTGCACTTGCTTTTGAAGCCATGGAAATGGGTGGAAATATGCCCTGCATCCTGAATGCGGCCAACGAAGTAGTTGTTGAAGCTTTTTTAGCTCAGCGAATTAAGTTTTTGCAAATACCGGAGATCATTGAAAAGGCTATGAATACTGTTGCTTTTGTAAAAAATCCGGGACTTGACGATTTAATTCAAACCAACATTGAAACAAGAAGGGTAACAGAGTTGTTAACAGAAGACAAAATTTAGGAGAAACGTTATTTAATGGAATCGATACTAATAAAAACCACACAGTTACTTTTAAGCTTATCCATATTGGTGGTATTGCACGAAGCGGGACACTTTATGTTTGCCCGTTTATTTAAAACCCGCGTTGAGAAATTTTACCTGTTTTTCGATCCGTGGTTTTCGCTTTTCAAAGTTAAAAAAGGCGATACTGAATACGGAATTGGCTGGGTACCACTTGGTGGCTATGTGAAAATTTCGGGAATGATCGACGAATCGATGGACAAGGAAGCCATGAAACAGCCTCCAAAACCCTGGGAATTTCGTTCGAAACCGGCATGGCAGCGTCTGCTAATTATGGTGGGCGGTGTACTGATGAATTTTCTGTTTGCAATGGTTATTTATATTGGCGTATTGTATGCATGGGGCGAACAGTACCTGCCAACCGATAATGTAAAATATGGTGTGGTTGTAAACGAAACCGGTGAAAAAATCGGCTTTAAAACCGGCGATAAAATTCTAACGGTAGATAATCAGCACATTGAAAATTTTGACAAGATCATCCCCACCGTTGTATTGGATGGAGCCAAAACCGTTCAGGTAGAGCGCGACGGACAAAAAATTGATGTGCCAATCACGGGCGAAGACCTCGCATTGTTATTGAAAAGTAAAGGTATTTGGGAAGAACGTATTCCTTACGACATCAATATTGGTAAAATGGCCAAAGATTTCCCGGCACAAAAAGCAGGTCTTCAAGTTGGCGATGTTTTGGGGAATATCGACGGTAAGTCATTCAGGTTTTACGACCAGTTCACCAATTACCTGGAATCAAAAGCCGGTTCGCAAATTGAAATAAATATCACCCGCAATGGTCAGCCAATGACCAAAACGGTTACAGTTAACGAAGAAGGAAAGCTAGGTTTTAATCCGGCGTTTAACAATCCGAATGTATTCGAATTCAAAACTATAAAATACGGCTTCCTTGAATCGATTCCGGCGGGTATTAATCGTGGTATTCAAACCACAGAAAACTACCTGAAGCAATTTAAGCTGTTCTTCAAAAAAGAAACGAAGGCTTATGAATCGCTGGGAGGTTTTGCGACCATTGGAAGCATTTTTGCACCTACCTGGGATTGGGCTCATTTCTGGACCATGACTGCCTTTATTTCAATAATTCTGGCCATTATGAACCTGCTGCCAATTCCTGCACTCGACGGTGGACACGTTATGTTCCTGATGGGCGAGATCATTACCGGACGCAAGCCGGGAGAGAAGTTTCTGGAGTATGCACAAATTGCCGGAATGATACTTTTGCTGGGGCTTGTTCTTTACGCCAATGCAAATGATATAATAAAAATGATTAACGGAACATTTTAGCAAAATATTTCTATTTTTGTTGTCGAACCAATTAACAAAGTATGATGAACTTATTTATAATAGCAGGATTCATTGGACCGCAGGAGATCATTATCATTCTGATTATAGTATTGCTTCTGTTTGGTGGCCGTAAAATTCCGGAGTTGATGAAAGGATTAGGCAAGGGAATGAAAGAATTCAAGAATGCCACGAAAGAGGACGATGATGATAAAAAAGCCGATCCTGATAAAATTGAAAAGTAATTAATATCGAAATAGATATTACCAATCCCGTTCATTATGAACGGGATTTTTTGTTACCGACACACGGTAACTTTTTCAAAGCCAGCCGGTAAAATAGTATTACACACTAAAAGTGGTAAGGTTTTTGTAAGTTTAGCTACAAAACTATTTTAAAGCTCAACACTATGAAATGAGTATGAGAATAAATATTTATACCTTATAATGAATTTATATTCTCATGCGAATTACATGTGTTACCTAAAAACTTAAAATTATAAACACATGAAATTCAAAATCTATCAGCTGTTTTCTTTTATTGTTTTAACCGCATTTCTGCTGTCGTGCGGAGGAAGTGAAAGCACTCCCATGCGCAAAAATATTACCGGAAACGCCGGCGAACTGGTGGTGGTTATTTCAAAAGACTCGTGGGAGGGTGCTCCCGGAAATGTTCTCCGCGAATACCTGGCTCAACCACAGGCAATGTTGCCACAGGAAGAACCGCTTTTCGACCTGATTGACGTGCCACACAACGGATTCAAACAAATTTTCAAGACCACCCGCAACATCATACAAACAAGCATTTCGCCCAATGTTGATAAAGAAGGCGTGTCGTATACCGACGATGTTTGGGCTTTTCCGCAGGCAACAGTCCAGATATCCGCCAAAACACCTGAGAAATTTGTAGAGCTGTTTAATGATAATAAAGAAAAGATACTTTCGTATTTTCTGTCAGCCGAAAAGGAACGCAACACACTTAATTACAACCGGATATACGAAAAGGCCGTTTTCAACACACTTGACAAGGATTTCGGGTTCACCATGAAAGTACCTCCGGGTTTCAGAATCGTAAAAAAAGCCAAGGATTTTCTGTGGATACAATACGATACTCCCGATATTTTTCAGGGCATTGTAATTTATACTTATCCCTTTCGTTCCGATAGTGCTTTCACTGTTAATTACCAGTTGCCCATCCGCGACAGTATTTTAAAAGCACAGGTTGAAGGCCCGACAGACGGAAGTTATATGTCGACCGAAAAAAGACTCGACCAGGTATTTAATGTAAAACGCCATAACGGGAATTATGCTACCGAAATGCGTGGTTTGTGGCGCGTAGAGAACGATTTCATGGGCGGACCATATGTTGCCCTTTCGGAGCTTGACGTAGCAAATCAGCGCGTTATTAACGCTTTCGGATTTGTTTATGCACCTAGCAAAGACAAACGTAATTTGTTGCGTCAGGTTGAATCGATGATTTATTCAATTAAATTGAATAATCAGAGTGATAACGACAAATTGAATAAGCAGGAAGAACTTGAAATTAATGTTGAAGGTTAATAATCTTTCGAAGTTAGCAACTATAAAAAGAGCGGTGAAAATTGAATTTTCACCGCTCTTTTTTACTTCAAATATCTTCTCTGTTTAGAAAACTGCTTTTACAATTTCGCGTACGTTATCCGAAACACCGTAAGTATAAACATGCAGCGAAGGTACTTTATTTGTCACTAAATCTTTCGACTGATAAATCGCCCATTCTGTCCCCACTTTTCGTGCGTCATCGTTGTTTTTACACTTTGCCAGTTCGTTCGACAGTTCCTGCGGAAGATCGATATTGAAAATCTTTGGCAGCACCGTCAACTGGTTTTTAAGGTTGATCGGTTTGATTCCCGGAATAATCGGAACAGTAATTCCGGCAGCCCGGCATTTGTCGACAAAGTTGTAATAAACCTTATTATCGAAAAACATCTGAGTAACGATGTAATCGGCACCGGCATCAACTTTTTGTTTCAGGTAAGCCATGTCGGTTTCCATATTCGGAGCTTCAAAATGCTTCTCGGGATAACCGGCAACACCAATGCAAAAATCAAGAGCAGCGCTGTTTTTCAGATCTCCCTGCAGGTACTTGCCTTTTCCAAGGTTAACGATCTGTTCAACCAACTCGTTGGCATTGGCATTTCCGTTTTCAGTAGGCTTGAAAACATGCTGGCCTTTAATGCCATCACCGCGAAGCGCCAGAACGTTGTTTATTCCAAGGAAATTCAGATCGATAAGCACGTGTTCGGTTTCACTTTTTGTAAAACCTCCGCACAAAATATGTGGAACTACCGGAATGCCGTATTTATGTTGAATGGCAGCAGCAATGGCTACTGTTCCCGGACGTTTCCTGACTGTCCGTTTTACAATGCTTCCATCTTCCAGTTCCTTAAACTCCTCCTCATCGCGATGCGTGGTGATGTTGATGTATTTTGGATCGAACTCGGTCAGACTTTCGATGGTCCGGTACAATTTTGAAACATCGTTACCTTTTAAAGGTGGAAGCAGCTCGAATGAAAAAACGGTGCTTTTTGCTGCATTTATGCTGTCTATAACTTTCATTGAAATGTATTCTTTGTACAAAGTTAATAAATCATACCTGTCAGTCTGATTTCACGGACGGCTAAGAATCGAAAATTATTTTTATTTAACCGACGATTTAATGGATAGGTGTAAAATTGTTGTAGAAATAACTATTCCCAAATTATAACGGTAAGGTTTTCTCGCTTCGCTGCGACTGACTTTTTTCTTCAGCAAAAAAAGTCAGCAAAAATGCCGCCGCTGACATGAAAATTGCTAAAATCAAACTCATTCCGCTAAAAGAAAAGAACTCCCCTGACTCTCGTTTCCCTCGGTCAGTGTCAAACAGCTTTTCTTTTTTAACGCTCCATGATTTTGATTTCTTAACGCATTTTCCTGTAGGCGGAAGGAACGGGCTGCAAACATTAACTTTTGTTTGGAAAACTTCAGACGAAAGCTGGCCTCCTTTTATCGATCCTTGAATCAAAGTTTTAGCTTAGTGAGAACGGGAAGTTCTCCCGAGTACTCGGGAAGGAAATCACCCGTCCGAACTTAGTTAAAAGGAAGATGAGAGGTGAAGATAAAAAGCAGCCTTGAGCTCGGAAATGCCTTCCTCGTGCTTCGTTTTTGTGTCAATACAAAAATGAGGGCTTCCAGCAGGAAAAATGGACTAATTCTGCAAATTTCGTCGTTTTTTAAGAGATACTGTTTAATCGAAACTACAAAAATTTACTAATCGATTCCCTTAACCGGGTGCTTACAAAAACATTGAAAACCGTTAGAAGTACAAAGGAAAGCATGGCGACAAACACGCCGGTTTTGTTCAGGCCAAAAACAAACAGGATGCCCGACACCTGCCCCATCAGCAAAATTATGCCCTGCGAAGTTGACTCCGGGGCCGGGTAGCTTTTCTCGGCTCCGTATTGAAATCCGATTGGTCCGGCACTCATGATAAAAAAGCCAAAAATAAAGGCAGAGATCATCATCGGCACAAAGGCTGAAAATAAGGTTAATCCAATCAATCCCGGCAGCATCAGGATCATGCACAGTACAATGAAGGGTTTTCTCTTTCTCATCTTATCCGACAAAGCAGGTAGAATCAAGGCTCCCAAAACACCACCAATCAGCATCACACCGCCAACCAGGCCGGTTTCTTCCACGGTAAGGTCTTTGCAAATCTGGTCGATACAGGTACTTACCGCATTAAAAATTCCAAGTCCGATAAAAAAGAGTAGCAGTAAAAACTTCATGTCGCGTTTGCTGAAAATATCTTTGATTCCCGCGATCGGGCTTATTCTTGCCGTAAATTCTTCATCGGAAGGTGGCGTTGGCGGTTCTTCCTTCATAAACAAAAGCACTAAAATGGCTCCCAAAACCGACGCGATTCCATAAATCCAAAGCATTCTGCTGATTCCGAAACCAGCTTCACTAGCTTCTGATATTAACAAAGGAGTTACGGCGAGTGCAATAATTATCCCGACGTATTGTGCCAGCGAGCCCAATCCTGCTACCGTAGCTCGTTCCTGTACCGGAAACCATTTTGCTCCTACCTTTGTCACCGCATTCAGAATAAAAGGCTGTGCAACGGCAAGTCCTGTTTGTGCCAGGGTAACTACCAGCAGATTGTTGGCTCCGATCGATTTTACAACGCCAAAAATACCGGTGAGAACCGCGCCAATCATCAAACCTTTTTTCAAGCCCCAGGTATCCAGAACGTACGATGCGGGAATGCTCATTACAATAAAAACGATCATAAAAATTATCGACAGAAAATCGATGCGGAGTGCCGACGTGCCGTAAAATTCCTGGGCAACCGTTGAAATGGATGCAAAAGTCAGCCATTGAATTTCAATAATTACAGTGATCAGGAAATAAAGTAGTAGGATCGTCCAGCGATAAGGATAAACACGGATCTTGCTTTCTTTCATGCTCTGGTTAGTTTATCGCTAAAATGGGAATAAAATCTGAATTTCTTTGCTATCGCTTTTTAAAGAACTCGAGCTAAGACGATTTCTAAAACAACGAATGTTAGCATTTACATTGAAATGCTAACATTCGACTATCTATTTTCAGGGTGGTCCGCTTCCGGATTCCACTCTCAAACGCTCTACTTATAATTCAGATTTGTTGGCAGAAATTTTTCGATAAACTCAACACTTTCGCCTTTTCTGCGTGCGTAATCCTCAACCTGGTCTTTCCCTACTTTTTCGAGGCTGAAATACCGCGACTCCGGATGCACAAAATACTCGCCCGAAACCGATGCATTCGGATACATCGCAAAATGCTCGGTCAGCTTTATTCCAACTTCTTCGGCCCTGATCAGCTTAAAAAGATTGCTTTTCTCAGAATGTTCAGGACAGGCCGGGTAACCAAGCGCCGGACGAATTCCCTGGTATTTTACTTTCAGGATATCATCCATCGACAGGTTTTCGTCGGGTGCATAACCCCAGTAGTTTTTACGAACTTCGAGGTGCAGCAACTCGGCAAATGCCTCACTCAAACGGTCGGCAAGCGCCTCAAGCATAATGGCTTTATAATCGTTGTGATCTTTGCGGTATTCATCTTTCCACTTTTCAATGCCAATTCCGGCAGTAGTGGCAAAACCTCCACAGTAATCAATTTTACCCGACTCGATTGGAGCCACAAAGTCCGACAAGTTCAGGTTCGGGCTGTTGCCTTTTTTCTTTTCCTGCTGACGCAAGTTGTAAAACCTGCCAATTTCTTCCGAGCGTTGTTCGTCGGAATACAATACTACATCGTCCATGTCGGCATTTGCCGGCCAGATACCAAATGCTGCATTGGCCTGCAACATGTTCTTTTCGATGATCTCATCCAGAAACTCATTCGCTTCCTGATACAGTTTTTTGGCTTCCTCGCCTTGTTCTGCATCAGCAAAAATGGCCGGATAATGGCCTTTCAGTCCCCAGGTGATGAAGAAGAAAGTCCAGTCGATATAATTTCGCAGTTCTTCCAACGGGAAATCGATCAGGTGTTTTACCCCAATAAAATTAGGCTTGTAGATCGGTGTTTTATCCCAGTCGGAAACATAACGATTCGCTCGGGCTTCCTCCAAACTGAGGTATTCTTTTGCCTTTCGCTGTCCCTGAAACTGGCGAATATTTACGTAATCGGCTTTTACCGCATCAATGTATTTCTGATTTTTGGCAATCAGGTTCGAAACCACATTCACCGCCAGAGAAGCATCCTTTACATGCACCACCGGATTTGAATATTCCGGTTCGATTTTAACCGCCGTATGAATTTTTGAAGTGGTTGCTCCACCAATCAAAACAGGAATATCCATTTTGCGGCGTTCCATTTCTTTAGCAATGTCTACCATCATTTCCAATGACGGTGTGATCAATCCGCTCAAACCAATCACATCTACATTATTTTTGACGGCTTCATCCAGTATTTTTTCGGTGGGCACCATCACGCCAAGATCAATGATCTCGTAGTTGTTACAGCCCAGTACCACACCAACAATGTTTTTACCAATATCGTGTACATCGCCTTTCACGGTGGCCATCAACACTTTTTTCTGCGCTGTTGAATTTTTATATTTCGCCTTATCCGCCTCGATGTACGGCAACAAAATGGCGACGGCCTTTTTCATTACCCGCGCCGATTTGATTACCTGCGGAAGAAACATTTTACCAGAGCCAAACAGATCGCCAACCACGTTCATTCCGTCCATCAACGGCCCTTCAATAATATCCAGCGTAGGCGAATATTTCTGAAGCGCTTCCGCCATGTCTTCGTCAACATATTCGGGCAGTCCTTTCACCAGCGAATGTTCGATTCTTTTTTCCAGCGGTAATTCGCGCCATTCGTCTTTCTTCTCTTCCCTTTTACCCGGATCCTTGAGTGTTTCAGCAAATTCCAGTAAACGTTCTGTCGCATCCGGCCGGCGGTTCAGTACTATATCCTCAATCTTTTCAAGCAGATCTTTTGGAATCTCGTCGTAAATCTGCAACATGCCCGGATTCACAATTCCCATATCGAGCCCGGCCTTTATGGCGTAAAACAGAAACACCGAATGCATGGCTTCGCGCACCACATTGTTTCCACGAAACGAAAACGAAACGTTACTTACACCGGCGCTCACCTTGGCAAATGGCAAGTTCTCCTTGATCCATTTTACCGATTCAATAAACGACACTGCGTAATTGTTGTGCTCTTCAATCCCTGTACCGATGGTGAGTACGTTCGGGTCGAAAATGATATCCTGTGGCGGGAAATGTACTTTTTCGGTAAGTATTTTATAAGCGCGTGTACAAATTTCCTTACGGCGTTCGGTATTATCGGCCTGTCCTTTTTCATCGAAAGCCATCACAATTACGGCCGCACCGTATCGTTTTATTGTTTTAGCCTGCTGAACGAATACTTCTTCGCCTTCTTTCAGGCTGATGGAGTTTACAATGGCTTTCCCCTGCAAACACTTCAGCCCGGCCTCGATCACCTTCCATTTCGATGAATCGATCATAATAGGAAGTTTGGCAATATCCGGTTCCGACATGATCAGGTTCAGGAAAGTCACCATTTCTTTTTCGGCGTCCAACATGGCATCATCCATGTTTACATCGATTACCTGTGCCCCGTTTTCAACCTGCGATCGTGCAATCGAAAGCGCTTCTTCGTACTTCCCTTCACTGATCAGGCGCGCAAATTTCTTCGATCCGGCAACATTACAGCGTTCTCCAATATTTACAAAGTTGGTGTTCTCGGTAATGGTTACCGGTTCCAGTCCGCTGAGTTTGGTGTTATTTGTCGACGGCGCCAAATGATGTGGTTCTGCTTTTGCAGCCAATTCCGCAAAAGCATGAATATGATCAGGGGTGGTGCCGCAACATCCACCAATGATGTTCACAAAATTATTATCGAGGTAATCTTTGATGTAGCCGGCCATAATTTCAGGCGTTTCATCGTAAGCCCCAAACTGGTTCGGCAGCCCGGCATTTGGGTGCGCACTGATGTGGAACGGCGCTTTCTTTGAAAGTTCCTTAACATAAGGGCGCAGATCGCTGGCACCAAGTGAACAGTTCAAACCAATACTCAACAAATCGACATGCGAAACCGAATTCAAAAAGGCTTCAAGTGTTTGTCCTGAAAGCGTACGTCCACTGGCATCAGTAATCGTACCAGAAACCATCAGCGGGAGATTGATCCCGCGAGCTTCCAGTGCATCTTCAATGGCGAAAATAGCGGCTTTCCCGTTCAGCGTGTCAAAAATGGTTTCAATCAGCAACAAGTCCACACCACCATCCAAAAGGCCTTCAACCTGCTCGCGGTAAGCTGATTTTACATCGTCGAAAGTAACTGCCCGGTAACCGGGATCGTTAACATCGGGCGACAGGGATAACGTTTTATTTGTTGGTCCCAGAGAACCTGCAACATAGCGCGGCTTGTCGGGATTCTTTGCCGTAAATTCATTTGCAATTTTTGAAGCCAGCTCTGCCGATGCCTTGTTCATTTCGTACACCAAAGCTTCAGTACCATAATCGGCCTGAGAAATGCGCGTGGCGTTAAAGGTATTGGTCAGCAAAATATCGGCGCCTGCCTCCAGGTATTTCGTATGAATTTCCTTTATGATCTCGGGATGCGTAATCGACAATATGTCGTTGTTCCCTTTCTGATCATTCGGGTGATCTTTTAATCGCTCCCCATGATAATCGGCTTCGGTCAGTTTATATTCCTGAATCAACGATCCCATTGCACCGTCCATTACCAATACCCGGGTTTTGAGTTCTTCTCTTATGTCTTTTTTTGTAGTCATCTGTCTGTAAATAATTTTCTTCAAATGTCCCCTTGAGAGGACCACAGGGGTGATTTTTCTAGTTTAAATCATTTTCTAAATTATCGATCAAATATTCCAAAGTCTTTTGGACATTGTACAAGTTATCCAAAATTTCCCTGTTTTTAAATCGAACAATTATATAGCCTGATTTTCTTAAATCAGCTTCTCGTTTATTGTCTTTACTTTTTTGAAATCGATGAATTTCACCATCCAATTCAATTATCAACATCAATTTTTTGCAAAAGAAATCAACTATATAGTTTTTTATCGGTCTTTGACGCAGAAATTGATAGCCTCTTAGTTGTTTTTTCCTTAATACTTTATCCCATAGAAGTACCTCAGCAAGTGTTGAGTTCGTTCTGAGCGCTCTTGCTTTCTCTTTCAGATTTTTGTTGTATTCATTATTTGTTTCCGCAGAAGTCATATAAAGTTTTAAGATTCCGCTCATCCCCCTGCCCCCTTCTAAGGGGGATTTGACTTAATAAACCTATTAATATTTAGTGGTATTTGTTCTATTTCAAAATGCGTATTTCGTTCTCCCCTTTTATTCCAATCTTGTCTTCGCAAATTATCAGCAGCGACTGAATATCGGGATAGTTGTCGGCTTTGTTGATCACCTTCTGCACATGATCGGGCGATTTTACCAGGTTGCCAAGTGCGGTTGCAAGCGCATCAGCCATCAATATATCTTCGCAAACTACCACTACAGCATCGGCTTTTCCATAACTCAGCGATGGACCTACAGTTCCGGCCGAAGTACAAATGCCAAAAGCACCTTCAGCCGCCGGAATAACCAGCCCGATCCGCTCCGAAAGAATCGATTCGCCCGCAAAAACCGACAACACCAACTCATCCTGTAAAATCAGGTAGATGTCGCCGCCGTTTTCAATTAACAGTTCCTTTACCGAAAAGTTCTTACGAATTTCCTCCCCCACTTCACGGGCAAACAAACCCGCAACTGCCGACATGGGGCCGATACCTGCTTTTTCGGCTGCAAGTGCCATCTCCAGCGCCTCTGCAGGTGCAATTTCACTGGGTTGAAAAGGCTTTAAACTCTTCCTGAAAAATGGCTCCTTTTCAATGTATTTATCGAAAATTTCGCGCAGACTTCTGACTTTCTCCAAAGCCACTTCTTTCATTTTCTCATCAAAGGAAACCGGGTCAACACCGATCCAAAGATCCGTTTCAAGGTGCTTCACCTCGAAGCCTTGAAAGCGTTCGGTATTGAACTGCGTACGATATGTTCGTTCTTCAAACAGGTTCATTATTGAAAATCGATTCTAAATAATTTTAACGGACAGGCAGGAATGCAAAGTTCGCAAACCACACATTTTTCTTTGTTGAAGTTGAGGTTCCACGACTGTTTATCCATCGTAAGTGCGCCGGCAAAACAAACTGCCGTACAATTGCCGCAATCGATACATTTTTCGCTTTGAAAATGGATACGTTTATCGAGTGATTCGCAAACAATTTTGTGACTTTGAATGTACTCCACCCCTTTTTCAATGTTCTCTTTCTTCCCCTGCAATTCAAGCAAAAGGCTTCCGCTTTTCCCCGGAAAAACTTCAGCTTTCAGAATATTGATGCGGATATCGTAATCTTTTACCAGGTGATAAGTAAATGCTTTGTCGCCACTATCGGGCGGAAAATTAAGGATGTATCGTTTTTTAATCATTGTCGGCCTCCGTTTCTTTTAATCCGTTTAACGAGGTGTTTTGCGGAAACATTTGAACAGGCTGGCTCACTTCGAATGCACCATCCAATAACCACTTTTTTAGTTCATCGGCGATTTTTCGGGCTTTCGACAAACTGGAAACCGGTGCGGTTCTTATCTTTTTCCCTTTCACTTTTATTGATCCCGATTGCAGCTCTTCATAAGTAACCTGCCCCAGTTTGGGCGTACCAACCGTACCATAATCGAGTACCGACGTTTCAATCTGGCTATTGTTGATCGATACACGTTTGGCAATATCAGCATTCAGCACCGGAATTGGAATTCCAATACCCACAAACAAGCTCACGCCGTATTTTTCGTAGTAAGCGGCTTGCAGGTATTCTGCCGACATTTCTTTTAAATTACCCATAACAGCAATAGTGGCCGCGTTGGTAACAGGCACTCCAAATTCGTTTTTCGGCCTGGTAGTATGAAATTGTGTTCCCGGCCAAACCACAAAACCCTGCGTTCCACCCAGGAAAATACGCGTTCCAAGACCAATGGTTTTGAATTCCGGATCGTTTATCAGCGGACTCAATTCACCGGAAGTGGAATACGTGGCATTACGCAGGTTGGGCAACAAAGTACCCATGTAGGTATGTTTTATGTTCGAAGTGGTGTTCACTGCAACATTGTAATTCTGGTAAGCATTCCGCGGATTGAAAAGCGTAAATTCATTGATCGTGTTGATGTTGATTTTCGTTTTGATGTGCTTCCGCGGGTAACAGTCCGTTCCTTTAGCCCAGGCTTCAAGTTCAACATCTTTTCCTTCCAGAAGATCCTGGATAACATGAGCACCGCCATATTCCGGACGTTCAGGATCGCAGGCAGTTGCTCCGATGTAAGAATCTACGGCAGCCAGTCCTTCGTAGCAGGGAACTCCGTTCAACCGAATCTTTTCCATGCGGATTGGCGGATTGGCATGACCAAAATTTATAATGGCGCCCGACGAGCACATGGCACCAAAAGTGGCAGTAGTTACCACATCAACTTTCTCAACAATTTCTTCAGGCGAAAGCGTTTTGGCCATTTCCGACACTTCTTCGGCGGTTAGAACCACTGCCTTACCCGATTTGAGTTTGCGGTTCATCTTTTCGTAGGTTTTTACTGTTGACATATTTATTTAGTTAGAAGCAGTCAGATGAAAGTCGAAAATAAATTTTCGACCACTCTTGCTAACTTCAGGTTGAAAAATCTTTAGTTCTGGAACAAAATCCGTATTCACTGAAGCGGTTAAAACCGCTGGCGCATACACATATTGGCCCCGTGCATGTAGCTTGTAAAAAATAATTTGTAGTGCAGTAGCTTCATCGATCGTGTTTTCATTATAATTCCGTTTCCGGCCGGGTATTGGCACCTTTTAATCAGCCAGCCGGCTGACAAGGTTGCCAGAGTTTCTCAGAGCCCGATCTCTCCACTCTTCTTTATAATCAAACACCCTGTTGAAGAATATTTGACGTGAGACAAAGTTATATGAATTTTAGCAAATGTAGCTTTAGCTAAAAATTTTCTGCAAAAAGTTAAAAAATTGTTGAATACAAAGACATCGGTTGATTACAAAGAAAAAAATAAGAGGATGACTTTGATTGCTGAATTTGAAAACAAAAAAGGCACTTTCATCGCTGAAAGTACCTTCTTCAATTTTTACTCTATCTGGTTTTATTTCAATACAAAAGTTCCTTTTAAACCTTCATCCGAATTTGGCCCTATCCAAACTTCGAAATCACCAGGTTCAATCACGTAAGCATCGCCATTAAAAAACTGCAGATCTTTGGCATTCAGATCAAAATTCACAGTTGTTTTATCTCCCGGTTTCAGATTGATCTTTTTAAAACCTTTTAATTCTTTTATCGGTCGGGTTATGCTTCCAACTTTATCGTGCACGTAAAGTTGTACGATTTCCTCAGCTTCGAAATTACCAACGTTTCTAATATCGGCTGAAAGCGTAATTGATCCATCTTTCGACATTTCTCCGGAAGAAAGTTTCAGGTTTTCGTACTTAAATTCGGTGTAACTCAAGCCAAAACCAAACGGGAGTAGTGGCGTTACACCGTAATCGATGTGCATGGATTTAAAACCAAGCGAAAGCTGCTTCGAGTCGCGTGGAATGTCGTCGATATAAACCACGTCGTTTTCAGTAGCCGGGCGCCCCGTATTTTTACGATAATAGTAAAACGGAATCTGGCCGGCTCCTTTAACAAAGGTTACCGGTAGTTTTCCCGATGGCGAAAAGTCACCAAAAATAAGGTCGGCCACTGCAGGTCCGGCCATTGTTCCCGGATGCCAGGCATAAAGCACCGCGTCGGCCATATCCATTTCGGCACCTATACCAAGTGGTCTTCCTGCCATAACAACCAAAATCAAAGGTTTACCTGTTTTTTTAAGTTCGGCGATCAGTTCGGTTTGGATACCCGGCAAATCGATTATACCACGAGCATTAGCTTCGCCCGAAAGAATGGATTCTTCGCCTGCAAAGAACAGAACGGCATCCGAATTTTTAGCGGCTGCAATGGCCTGGGCAAAACCTTTGGTCGATTTATCACGGCTGTATTCCAGTCCGTCTACGTAGTTCATCCTCGATCCCAGGATTTCGCCAAAAGCTTGTTTTGGTGTTGTGGAATCATCGCCGTTACCATCAAAAATCCAGGTTCCGAGCTGATCGCGGCCTGCATCGGCTAAAGGACCAATCACGGCCAATGAACGGATGTTCTTCGAGAGTGGAAGAGTTGAGTTGTTGTTTTTCAGCAAAACCATACTTTTTCGTGCCACTTCCCGTGACATTTCGAGGTGCGAGGGCGCCAGAATGGTATCGGCAGAAACAAAGGAATTATACGGTTTTTTAAATAATCCCATTTCCATTTTTACCCGAATTATATTAGCAACACGATCGTTTATCTGTTCTTCCGAAATCGCACCGTCTTTGATTAGTTGCGCCAGATTATCAGCATAACAAGTGGTTGCCATTTCCATGTCGACTCCCGCTTTTACTGCGATCCCGGCAGCTTGTTTTTTATCGGCTGCAAAACCGTGGTTAATCATTTCTTCAATCGAGCCCCAATCGCTGACTACCATTCCTTTGTAGCCCCACTCGTCGCGCAAAATGGTTTTAAGGGTAAATTCGTTACCCGATGTTGGCACACCATTCAAATCGTTAAAAGCCGACATGAAAGTCAGAGCTCCCGCATCAGCCGCCGCTTTAAACGGACGTAAATGTACATTTCGCAACAGCGGTTCGGGAATGTAAGTAGTATTATAATCGCGGCCGGCTTCCGACATGCCGTAACCCACATAATGCTTGGCACAGGCTGCCACTGCAGTAGGGTCGTTCAGGTCGCCCTGAAACCCTTTGACCATGGCAACTGCGAATTCGGAGGTCAGCAAAGGATCTTCGCCACAACCTTCGGCAATGCGTCCCCAACGCGGGTCCCAGCTTACATCCATCATGGGGGCAAAAGTCCAGTTAATTCCCATCGACGATGCTTCGATGGCTGCAATACGCATGGCTTTTTCTGCCAGTTCAGGCTCCCACGACGAAGCCATTCCTAATGGAATAGGAAAGATTGTTCGGAATCCGTGAATCACATCACGGCCAAACAAAAGCGGAATTCCGTGTTTGCTCTCTTCGATGGCTACCTTCTGAAATTCAGCTATACGATCCGGTTCAATCATATTCAGAAACGATCCAACTTTCCCTTCTCTAATGGCCTGTTTTGTTGCCTCATCATCTCCAAAAAATCCGTCGTTAACCTGTTGCATCTGACCAATCTTCTCCTCCAACGTCATCTCACTAATCATCTGCCGGATCTTTTCTTCCTGTGTATCCAGGTTATTCCCGGAGCCAGCCGAGCACGCAGCCAGAAACCCAAGTCCAACGATCGATAATAAAATTCTGATTTTCATTTCTTTTATTTTTTTGAATTTATTTTTCCTGGTAAACGCGAACGTAGTCCACTTGCATAGATTGCGGGAAAATGCTATTATCAATTCCTTGGGCACCTCCCCAATTGCCGCCAACAGCTACATTCAGAATAAAAAACTGTGGTTTATCAAATGGCCAGTTTTCAATGGTTTTGCTGGCCGGGGCATAGCGGTGTGTCACATTTTCTGGGGAATCGGTATAAAAAACCAGTTCCTTTTCGGTCCAGAATAATCCGTAAATATGAAATTCTTCTTCGGCGGTTTCGAAAGATTTGCTGCTTCCGCTGCCATTACCGCCATAACCAGCCGATGTGTGAACGGTTGCATGGACGGTATTTGGCTGGTAGCCCACATACTCCATGATATCGATTTCGCCGCAAGCCGGCCAACCGGTCGATCCGATGTCGGCTCCCAACATCCAGATTGCAGGCCAAATTCCTCTTCCCGACGGAAGCTTGGCACGAATTTCCATTCGGCCATAAGTGAATTCTTTTTTGCCGCTTGTGATCATCCGGCTCGAAGTGTAAGATCCGGCAAGCTGATCGTCGTTTACCTTTTTAGCCGTAATGGTTAAAATACCATCCTGAATTTCGGAGTTGTTACCACTGGTATAATTCTGAAGTTCGTTGTTGCCCCAACCTCCCGAGCCGGTTTCAAAAGTCCAGTTATCAGTATTAACTCCAGTTCCGTCAAATTCGTCCGACCAAACCAGCTCCAGTTTCGAGAAATAATCGGGATCGTTTGCAGCGATACTCACCGACTGAACAGAAGAATAAGTTTCGCCATCTTTTTCAACCTGCAATTCAATTTCGTATGTTCCGGCGTATGGGAAATAGGCTACGGCATTCGTTTCATTCTCGATTACTTTATTTCGAAACGACCAGCTGAACGCACCAAAAGTACCTTCTGAAGTATTAACGAGGTTGACAGTGTTCGGATTGGAAGTGTTAACTGTTGCTGTAAAACTCAGTGCAAAATCGGTTTTGGAAATGTTAACAGTTTTTGCCGCCGATTTTTTGTCACCCTGCAGACCAACAACAAGTAATTCAACATCGTAGTCGCCGGCTTCGGGGTAATACACGTCGTAGGTTTTACTTTTTGAGGTAGTTGATTCGGTACGTCCGTTTCCAAAATCCCAGTTCATGATGTGATATTCGCCTTCGGATGTGTTGCTGAAGCGAACATTATTATCATCGATAAATGTGTATGAAAAGTCGACCGAAAATGCATCAGCCGGATTATCTTCCTCGCCACAACCGGCAAATGGAAGGCTCAGACTTATCAATATCAGCAAGGCAGTCCATTTATTTATAAAATGCAATTTCTTCATCGTTATAGTTCTTCTTCAGTTCTTATTTTGGGCAGCGTATATTTGCTTTTAAACTGTACTTATTGTAAAATTCAAAATATTAGTAATCAATTTTTGTTTTGGCCCCTGATTTCGTTTATGATTTCAGGTATTCTTAACCAATGTTCTTTTCTCTTTACTCGTGTTTTGCCACGATAAATTTTTTAATTGTTGCTTCCTTGTTTCCTTTCTCGTAAACCACATACATGCCTTCGGCAAATGCACTTACATCGATACTAATTTGTTCGCTGCCTTCAGTTAATAATTCTTGAATTTCAAGTCCCTGCATATTTGCAATACCCAGTTTTTTAAATCCTTTTTCATTGCCAGGTAAACTCACTACCAGTCTGTCGTCTACCGGGTTGGGATAAATTTCGAACTTGTCGGTTTTCTCCGGCTGATTAATTCCAACATTTACATCGAGTTGATAAACACGTACCCAATCGATATAAACCGAACACGGAAATTCAGCTTCAGGAACAATTGCACCTCCATAGGAATAATCTCTGCCTCCAACTCCTGCGCTTAAAATCACATACATTTTATGTTCGAAAGGATGCCACTCGGAAAAATGATTGGAATATTCCGAAATGTTTACTCTTCGTCCATCGATGTACTGAACTGCAGACTGATCTTCGCCATCTTTTGAATAAGCACCACCATCGTTCAGGTAGTGAATGTGGTATACATGGTCGTCGATAAAAAACTCCATCCGATCGGCATACCAATCAATTCCATATTCATGAAAACCTGCGCTTCCGGCATTTGGATCGTTTGCCGGAGGTGGATAATTTCCGTATCCGGGTTCCTTCGGATTAGGTACCTCCCGGGTTTCATAACTGTAATAAGCTCCCTGGTGGCCATGATTCCAATCGGCCCATTCATTATTTTGCCAGAACCAGGCATAGTGCACACTTCCGAGGTTATGATACGGGATAGCTCCAACATATTCCATAATGTCAATTTCGCCTCCCTGCGGCCACATGATATAGTCCCATCCGGCAGGTAATTCATCGGGCATCATCCAGAATGCGAAACCTTGTCCCGGGTGTTTTACATTCCTGGGATAGATTTTTGCAACTATACGGTGACCAGGTCCCCAGGATTTTTTAGCTGCTGTGTTTATACGGCCACTGGTATAATTTCTATCGATGTAAAATTCCTTTTGAGTAGTAATTACCAGACAGCCATCATCCGCCCCTTCAATGTTATTCTGAAAACTTATATTTTTTGCACGATCGGTGGCACGATCCACCTGTCCTGTTCCAAAATCGCCATTTACACCGGTGCCGGTTTCAATGTTCCAATATTCGGTATTGAGTTGGCCATCATTAAAATTGTCTTCCCACAATAAATCACCTACCTGCGCAAGTGCACTACGGCTAAACAAGCAAAATACAAGTATGGACCAGTAAGTTTTCACGTGAAATGATGCATTCTCTATTATTGGTATTGGGATTCTGTCGATGGAATATTAGCCTTAACTTTCAGGTTTACTTCAATTTTTACAGGCATAACTTCCCTAAATACTGACAATTTCAGCACAAAAAAGGGTCTATAAGGGGAGGTCTTTCCTCCCCTTATGTCCATTTCTAAACTAAGCTCTATTTATCAAACAATCGAGCGTTTTCTTATTCGGGTCGAAATATCCAGGTCCAACCTGTTGCCCAGGCTGCATCGGGAACAAACAACACCATTTTATCTTCGGTAAGTTCCATTATCCTAAATACACCGGCATTGCCACCGCCGTCCATTGAACCCAGCAGGCTTGCACCGGTAAGTGTCAATGTTTGGTTTTCTACATCCAAAACAAAACTTCCTTTCACCGGTGTTGCATCGGGACCACTGTAATAGGAATAATTGGCAGCTCCATCCAGGTCGAATTTCATTTTTCCGGCGGCATCAGCGGGAGGGCAGCAATCGCCTGCTGCATTCCACCATACTGCCCACGCATTATTTGGATCGGACATGAACCACCACAATCTGCCATCAGATGCAGGACCTCCGTCGAAAACCCAGGTTTTTCCTGCCGAGGTAGCTTCGCTTACCAAATCGTACCAATCCTGCTCCAGTGGCGTATCAAGCACATCGATAGTAACATCAATGGTTTTTTCAAAAAACTCGGCTCCCAGGGTACCTGTAAAAGTAAAAGTCGATGTTCCGGGAATTGGATACACTATTTCTACTTTATTTGTAAGTGCTTTACCCAGGTTGTAGTCCCAGTACCCGGTAACTCCGGGAGTATTCATGCTCAGTTCAATCAGGTTACCTTTGGCATCATTTTGCTTGGCCACCAGTTCAACACCTGCAACATCCGTGCTGTTTTCCAGGTATTGTTCGTCTACAATTGAATCGCATGAGCCAATCATCAGCATCATTAATCCAATAAAAAGACTGTATATAATTTTATTTCTTTTCATTTTTCTTCAGTGTTAAAAATTAAACATTACCACCCAGGGTTTTGCTCGTAAACGCCGTTAGAGAGTCTCATTTCTGTTTCAGGAATTGGCATCAAGCCTTTTATTTCCGGGCGATAAGTTACTTTATACTTGGCACTGGAACCTGAATTTCTTACGTCAATTACATCGTTGAAAGCGTTGTTTACATCGCCCCAGCGTACCAGGTCGAACCAACGCAATCCTTCGAATGCCAATTCGTGCATACGCTCTTCTTTAAGTGCTTCCAAGGAATAAGCAACAGGATCCAAACCGGCACGTGCTCTTACAGCATTCATTCCATCAGCAGTTCCGGTAATTTCAGAATGCATTAACAGTACATCGGCAAAACGCATAAAAATAAAATCCTGTGCGTGCATTAACTGCATATCGGTATTTCCCCAGTTATAGAGTTGAACAAACATCCCTACATTAGCTCCGGTTCCATCGTTGTATTGAAGCGCAGTATATTTTTTGTTAAAGAAACCTGTTTCGTGGTCACCTTTATCACCCTTGTAATCACCGGTTCCCTGATCGGCCTGACCAACCTGAAGAATAGAACCAAGTTTTCGGGGATCGTCATCGCTCCAACCTGTAAACAGTTTTGGATTAATGGTACACCATCCCCATCCTTGTCCGAATGGTACCAGAGAATTATCGCGAAGGCCTGTGAACAAAGCCAACCGGTTGGTGTAAATATTTCCGTTTGACCATCCCCAGTCTCCGAAAGAGAAGCGTTGAACAAACATGGTTTCGTTATTTCCTGTTCCGAAAGTAGGAGTATGACCATCCTGGCCTACCCACGATAAACCTTCAGCATGAGCCCAAGGTAAGAGAGTAGTATCGCCTGAAGCAATATTCACATACGAGTAAGGCCACAAGTTTCTGAAATCGCTTACAAGTCCATAACCGCTGTTATTGATACAATCTTCCAAATACGTTTTAACATCGGAAGCTGACAACGATCCACCTTCAACCAATGGTAATTCGGTGGTAGCCTGACCTTCAATATTGGTCATATAACCGGTATAATGTAAATATACCCTGGCCAAATAAGCTTCGGCCACCCATTTGTTTGCATGACCGTAACGCGATTCCGGAATTTCGGAGAAAGGAGTAGATGGCAACATTTCGATGGCCTGAACCAAATCGCTTGCAATTTGTGCAAAAGTCTCGGTATAGGTCGATCTTGCTACATCCCTTGGGTCGTCGAATTTTATAATTAAAGGAACACCGCCGAAGAATTTCCCCAATCGGAAATAATAGAAGGCACGCATAAAAAGTGCTTCTCCAATCGACTGATTTTTGAAAGCCTCGGCTTCTTCAGGGCTACTAAAGTATGGCGAGAAATCTGCTTCTGCCGTATTGTCGATAATAGCGGCTGCCCTTGAAATACCGTTGTAACTTTGCACCCACGTATCGCGGTAAGTATCTTCAGCAGGGTCTTCGAAATTGTCAACCCATTTTGCCGATTTATCATCAGCACCACCGCCTCCCAGCATCAGGTCTGACATTAAACTCGCAGCAACCGATTCGTTACTGTGTACATTGGGCGTATAAATGGCATTGTAAACCCCTGCCATTGCCTCATTAATATCAGTCGGAGTGCTGTAAAAGGTCTCCAGACTTTTTCCATAGATATTATCTGTATCCAGATAATCCTGACTACAGCTCGTTGCAAAAACCAAGCCTGCAATGAATGCTATATATATTAGTTTCTTCATCTTCATTATTTTTTAGAATTAAAATGCAACATTTAGTCCAAACATCACTGTTCTTGGCAACGGATATAATCCGAGGTCGATTCCCGACGCCCAACCAGCATCATGACCAAAACGAACTTCAGGATCCATACCATCATATTTTGTAAACGTGTGCAGGTTATTTACTGCTGCATACACTTTCAAAGATGAAATGGCTTCGAAATTTGAAAGCATTTTTCCGAAATCGTACCCAATGGTCAAGTTGTTAACTCTCACATAATCTGCGTTGTGCATATAAATATCGGAAACGTATTGCTGATTTCTGTTTGAAACATTCGACAAACGCGGCATCTTGGTTGAGGTTCCTTCACCATGCCAGCGATCAAATACGGTTGAGGTATAGTTTTGCGTTGGACTGTCGGCGAACGAACGATACGATTGCATAACCTGCATACCGAATTTCCCGGCCAAAGTTGTGTTCAAATAAACTCCTTTGTATTCGAGGTTAATCTGAATACCCAGTTCGAAATCAGGATTTGGATTTCCCAGATAAACCTTATCATTTTCATCAATTACTCCATCCAGGTTTTGATCAACAAAGCGAACATCACCCGGGCGCTGATCGTTGAAATATGGAGATCCATCGGGACCAACATAAGCTTCAACCTCGTCCTGGTTCTGCAAAATTCCGGCGGTTTTGTAACCATAGAAATAACCGATCGGGTATCCAACTTCCACCCTTGATACTTCGGCAGTACCTTGCGATAACACATGTGAAGGTCCATGAATAATACCATCGGTGTTAGCAATTCTTGTTACCTCGTTTTTGTTGTGCGCTCCGCTTAACGAAACGGTATATTTAAAATCGCCTACCCTGTCGTTCCAGTTAACAACCATTTCAAATCCGGTGTTCTCAATATCGCCACCATTAATAAATGGGGCACCGGCGCCTGATGTACCCAAAATCGGTGCTACCAGCAACCAGTCTTTTGTAGTTTTCTTATACCAGTCGAGTGTTACTCCCAGTCTCGAATCGAGCATGCGCGTATCAACACCAATATTTAACTGTTCTGAAGTTTCCCAGGTAACATCCGGGTTTGGAACTTTTGCCGGATATGCCGTGGTTCCGGATACCGGTTTTGTATCTCCAAAGAAATATCCGGGGAAAGCATAAGTAATTTGAGAAGAGTAGATAAAGTTGTCGATAGACTGGTTACCGTTCTGTCCCCAGCTTACCCTCAATTTACCAAAGTTAACTATGCTCGAAGCGCTTTCCATAAAATCTTCACTGGTAAATACCCAACCTGCTGAAACCGATGGGAAATATCCCCAACGATTACCTTTGGCAAAGTTGGACGAACCATCAGCACGCATAGTTACAGAAAGCAGGTATTTCTCGAGGTAATTGTATTGTGCCCTGGCCATGTACGACATCAAGCCACCACCACCAGCGGCCCAGTCGGCACCCCAGGTATTGATATCACTAATCGATTCCGGACTTTGCGTGTTATTTACGTACGCATATTTAGGATCACCAGGGAATAATAAATTGGTTCTCGATCCACCAACTTCGGTATTAATGTGGTTTTGCAACAACTCGTAACCCACCAGCGCCGAAATTGCATGATCACCCAATTCATAATCGTAAGAAAGCGTGGTAGTCCAGGTCCAGTTATTTCCTAAATACTGGCTTTGCTGAGCTCCATCAACATTGTCGGTATACAAGGTTCCTAAGGCATATGTAGGATTCATAGATCTGCCCCAGCCAAACCATGCATCGATACCGTACGACGATCTTAGTTTCAGGTTTTTGATTGGCTCCAACTCAGCGAATACATTACCAACAACATTGTTTCCTTTGCCATAGTTGTAGTTGGTTGCATAGTACATCGATGCAATTGGATTTGTAGCCTGATTGATACCATCCATGGTTGGAGTAAAACCGAATTGATTGATATTATTATCGATAGCTGGCTGCCAGTAAGCAGGCATTAACGGATGCTGAACCAGCGCATTATGCAAGTCGTTCCAGTAAATGTTTCCTGTACGGGCACTCCTGTTCTCACTGTTCGTATAAGTAATATTTTCACCAACTGTAAGGATATTGTGTCGGCTGTTTTTCTTTAATATCATTTGCGTATTCAACCTTGCCGTCATTCTTTTGTAGCCGGCATCGGTTATTTCGCTGCCAATGATACTTTTCTGATCGAAATACGATACACCAAGCGAGTAAGTTATGTCTTTGCTTCCACCTGTGATGTTTAAAGCATGACTTTGGATCGGAACATTTTTACTGGTCATTTCATCAATCCAGTTGGTTCCTTCCCAACCATTTTGAAGTGCATCCCATACTTCCTGCCCCAATTGGCCGCCTATTTCGCTACCGAAATTATTGCTAAGCCAGTCGTTGTCCTTTATCTTCGATTCCCAGTCCCATGGCTGAAGGCCATCGTTCACTCTGCCTTCGTCCATAATGTACATGTACTCCTGAGCTGTTAGCGGATCCAGGTTTTTGTAGATATTCTGAACACCATAATAAGCATCGTAAGTAATTTTGGCTGGGCGGTCCTGGCTACCCTTTACAGTAGTTACCAGAACAACTCCGTTAGCAGCCCTCGAACCGTAAATAGCAGCTGATGCCGCATCCTTTAATACATCAATGCTTTCGATATCCGAAGGGTTCAAATAATCGATATTACCAACCGCTACACCATCAACAATGTACAATGGGTTAGAGTTACCAATGGTTCCTAAACCACGGATGGTTACTCTGGTCCCTGCTCCGGGAGCACCATTATTCCTGGTAATGCTTATACCGGCTGCCACCCCTTGTAGGGCTTCCATTGCAGAACCGGTGTTAAGCTCGGCAATATCTTCACCTTTAACATTTAAATTAGCACCAGTTGTTAAGGCTTTTTTCTGAACACCATAACCCACAACAACCACTTCGTCAACATTAAACAATTCTGCTGACATCTCAACATTAATTTCAGAACGTCCTTCAACAGCTACTTCCTGGGTTTTCATTCCTACAAATGAAAAAACAAGAACATCGTCGGAAGACACATTTAATTGATATTCTCCGTCGATGTTGGTAATAGTACCATTCGCCGTTCCTTTAACCACCAGGGTGACTCCGGGAATTGGCTGACCATCTTCGGCTGAAGTTACCACACCTTTTAGTACAATTTCCTGAGCGAATACGCCCCAGGTAAAAAATGTACCTAAAAGCAACATGAGAATTTTTCTCATCAATAGTTTTTCTTTCATAGATCTAATTTTGATATTAGTATAAAATAGTTCATGTTAGAACATCACGTTCAACATGCAAGAATCCAGTAAAACGATTTTTTCAAAATGATAAATACTCTTTGGGGTCCAATGTATGATGTTTTCAATTCCATAGTTTTAAATTAGATTAGTTCAGTTTATTGTAATATGTACAATAACGATACAATCTTAATTAAACTTATTGTTATTAACAAAATTTCACATTACGAATTTGGGAGTTCAAATGCTAAAAAAAGAATAAACCGGCTCTACAAAAACACATCTCGACCCATAAGACAATACATCAAAAATACATCACAAATATTCTATGATGCTGATTTTTTGATATTTAAAAATCAACAACACATAATATTACTACCTCTTTTGAAAGTATGTTGTACAACAGAAGACGATTATCAGAAATTAAGCAGGTAGGTTGACAGATTGATTTCGCGAGAAATATCGAGCTTTTTACGAAGGCGGTAACGACTGATTTCAACTCCCCTTTCAGTAATATTTTGCAGGGTTGCAATTTCCTTGGTCGACATGTTCATGCGGATATACGCACACAACCTTAAATCATTTGGAGATAGCTGAGGGAATTGTTCTTTCATTCTAACGAAGAAATCGGCGTGCACTTCTTCAAAATAACTTTCAAATATTTTCTTTTGATGCTGATTATCGATTTCCTTATCGATCCGCTTTTTAAGAATAGCCATTTTTGATGCCACTGCGCCGTCGCTGGTTTCTTCGGAAACACGTTTTAGTTCCTGGTTAATTTTCATCAGGAACTTGTTTTTATTTACAATGCTCAACGTTTGATTGGCCAGCTCTTTATCCAGAGAAAGTTTTTCGGCTTCCAGTTTTTCATTTTTCAGGCGTATAATTTCCTTCTCGGCCAATACCGACTGCTGTTCGAACTCTTTCTCCTTTTTTCTGAGCTCTTTTTCGTGTTTTTTACGTTCTTTTTGTTTCGATCTCTCAAAGCGTTTGTTAACAAGCCGAACAACCAATAAACCGATCAGAATAACGACAAATATATAGATGTACATGGCCATTTTCGAACGATACCAGGGTGGATCTATCAAAAATGAAAAGCTGGCTTCTTCACTCTCAATATCGAAGCTGTTTTTTGCTTTCACACGAAATACATATTCGTTTTCGGGTAGATTGGTTAAATCGCGATAATTATCGTGCGACCACGACGACCACTTATCCGAGTAATTCTCAATAAAATAAGAAAATTCCAACTGCTCCGGATTCTGGTAAAAAGGAGCAGAAAAATAGAATCGGAAAGCATTCTTTTTAAATGGCAATTCCGGCATTTCCTGCTGAATATCAGGATAAATAGCTGTATCTAAATATGGAACATCAACCTTGGTAATGTAACTTCTGAAAGGCTGGTTGTAGGTAGCTACTATTCGTGAAGAGTAATGAGCAAAACCATCTTCGGTAGCAATAAATACATTGTCGGTTCCGTAAACATATAAAAACTCCCACTCCTGTACCAATTTATTGCTCAATTGCTTAAATGGAGTTGTAATGTTTGTATAAGTGCCGTCGTCGTTCAGGTGAAAAACTCCGGCTCCTGTTTCCGTTATATACCAATAATTACCCTCATTATCTTTTTGAACATATTTTAAGCGCTCATTCAAATCGAACAAGGAATTCATACGTTCATCTTTTACGAAAAAATCGACACTTTCATTGTAGGTATAAATGCCGTCGATTGCAGAAATGTACCACGAATCATCAACCGAAAGTAATACATTGAGTTTATCGGAAGGCAACCCTTCATTTTTTCCGTACAGTTTTACCTGAACTGCAGAATCACTTTCATTATTCAAGCGAACACGAAAAACTCCCCTTGTTCCATGGCTCACCCATATATTTCCGTTTTTATCTTCAGTAATAAATCTACTCGATTCGCTGAATCCTTTCACCTTATTCCGAAATTTCCAGGTGTTGTCTTTATAATCATAAATCGACAATCCCGTATAATTTCCGCCAATTGCCATTGCTGGATTTTCATCCTTTTGAATAAAAGTCCACCCTCCTGGCTCATCGCTGATTTGAAATGCCTTTTTGTCTTTCACAACGAAGGTACCCATGTGGTGTCCGCATAACAATTCGTTGTTAATTACCTTTAAACTCCAAACCTGCCCCTCAGTTCCCGGAACCAGTTCAAACTTGTCGCTGTTATCTTGCGAAGGTGAAGCAAAGGATCTTGTAAAAAGCCCCTGGTTTGTGCCCAGGTAAAGCATATCATTATGAATAACGCAACAATACCCAGTGCTAATACCTTCTGAACTGGATATGTAGCTCAGTGGAGAGTTCAGCTCAATGTAATCAATCCCGTTATCGAGTCCCAGCCATAAATTTCCCGAGTGATCTTTAAAGAGGCTCAATATGGTATTGTTCTGAAGCCCCTTTGAACGGTTTAATTGCTGAATGATCGCACCATCAGAATTGGCTATTATCAATCCGTTCAGAATGGTTCCGATGGCCACATTATTTCCGTCGAGTTTGAGGGCGCTAAACAAAATATCCTTTTCAACCTGCCTGTTGGCAGGCACATCCCATTTCCCCAATCTTCCGTTCTTATATTCAAACCAACCATCCTGCCCTGTTCCAATCAACAGTTGATTTTCATAAAAACTAATGATAGAAAGAATCTCGGTATCTTTTAAAGGTTCTGCCCATGGAACTTTATTTACAAAGCCATTTATGAATTCAAATAAACCAACTCCCGGTTCGTGAAAAAATAAGCGCTTGTTTACATAAAAGGAATAGAAAAAGGCTCTCTCCGGTTTGATCGTCCAGATTTTCTCATCGCGATAAATAAATATGTATTGATACGACTGAAAAACTATGCCGTACTGCGTGTCATATATTTTCCAAATAATATCTACTTCATCAATATCTTCAGGTAATTTATTGAGCAAACTGATAAATTCGGGACCATTTTGCGAATTTGGATTAAATATTCCAAAATCGTCATCAAGGCCAATATAAATAATTCCCTCATCATCAATGCATACCGACCTAACAGGCGATATCGAAACTCTGAACAAATCCCAGTTTAGTCCATCGAAACGAAGCAAACCGTCGTTATTGGCAAAATACATGAAGCCATCAGGATCCTGCGCTATATTCCAGTTTTGTGTTCCGGCTTTGTATTCTTTTTTGGGGTAGTTTAATATATTTGGAACCCCAATTTTTTTCACCTGGGTAAATCCAAAAAACGGAATTAAAACGAACAGTATGTATAGAATCTTTTTCAAATCTTTATCTGGTACAGCTTACAGAATATTTAATGGTTTCTAAAATACAATTTAAATGTCAAGTTGTGAAATTAGCCGAAAAATCTAATATTTGATGCGCAGTTCAAAGTCTCCCTGCAAAAGAAAAACTGAATTTTCTTCTTGAAATGGTGAACGAAAAAGAGCTATCAGATGTATTACTAACAGAAGATGAATTTTATGGATATAGATAAATATAAAAACCTGCGTTACCGCCTAATGGAAAATAATAACTGGCCATTGAAATACATGTTCAAGTTTATAACCCCGAACCACGATGGGAAAGTGGATCAAATAAAAGCTTTACTGCCTAACAGCGGTAAAACAACATTCAAGCATACTTCCAATTTGAAACATGTTTCGGTAACCTGTATAGCACTGATGGACTCCGCCGATCAGATTGTTGAGATCACCGAACAGGCAGATAAAATAGAAGGCGTAATTGTGCTGTAAATGGTAAATCGAGCTACTTTGTGTTAATCGGCGAATTTAGCAGGAATGCTTCATCGCTAAGATAGGCCCTAAATCCTTCTTCTGTTTTCCACTGATTTTTTTCAAGCCCCCAAACCGAAAAAAAGTAATGTCGGGCAGGCACCTCATTCTTAAAGTTTTGGCTGATGTAATAGGTTTCAGAAATAATGTTGCTGAATGATTTCGCAGGAACCGTTTTATAACCCAGTTTATAGAAATTGGTATCACTGCTGCGACCAATCTTTCCGAGTTCATCTTGTGGCACCATCACTGCCATTCCCAGTTCATCGTTGTTCAGCGATTGAACATCCTGTGTTCCAATGCATTGAAATCTGTGAGCTTCGAAAGAAAATGGTTCGCGTTTCAACATGCTGGTTACTATTCCGGTAACAATCTGCGACCCTTCAGGCGCACCTTTTACCGTAACATCCGACTGAAACCAATACTTTCCCGGATAGATTGAAATTCTTTCAGTTGCCTCCAGATCATCACCATCAACATGCCAGCCTTTGTAAACCAGGTCGAAAACCGAACGAACCGGTCCTTCCGTGATTTTGTGATACTCGTAAACATCGGTCGATCCAAGACGGTAAAGCGAGTCATTCTTTAACAAGGCAATTCCTCCCGATCCCAGCGAACTTCCACAGTGAAGGATATCCATTCCCCAGTCATTCAGATCGTGGTAATTCGGAATGGCAGGTGTATGAATCTTATCGATGATCATTTCGGGCTTTAGCTTACCAAATAAATCTTTCACGTTTCTACAATCGAAATACACCCGGAAGGCAATCTTATCATTCTCCCAACTTACGCTTTCACCCTGAGCGATAATTTTGAAATCGGAAGTACATGGCAAAGCTTCATAATAATCCACCTCTTTATAACCACCTTCTTCCTGGTGAATGCCAAGTCGAAGGTTGGTACGTTTTTCAAATTTTGGAGCTTCGTCTTCGGCAGCCTGACCAATCGTAATGTTCTTGCTTTCGTTAGCTGCGAAGTCGAGAAGTAGTGCTGCTTCATCCCAATTTCCGTCACCATTCATATCATCTAACTGGTAAGGAACAAGATTTTCCCCTGTTTTAAAAACCGGAACATTGCCTTTTTCCAAAGAAATTTGTTGCTCTATTTCCGCACGGGAAATTACTACCACTTCATCGGTACGATCTTCTGAAAGCGGATTGACAAGCTGAATTGTATTTATGTTTTTACATGAGTAAAGAGAGAAGCTAATCAGGATAAATAAAATGATCCGGTGTTTCATATTTAGCTGAATTTGGTTTTAAATTGACAGGGAATAAAAATAGCCTTTATTCAAGCATCTGCAAAAGAAACTGGATATTCAAGTTGATCTTATTCACAATAAAAAACGCCCGTTATTTATAACGAGCGTTTCACAAACTTAAATTTCCAGAAGTGGGCCCATCTGGGCTTGAACTCTTTATTATGAATTTCGTTATCAGCATATTACAAAAGTCGAAAATCGTCTACTCCCGATTTATACGCCTCTTATTACGTATATCATTACACTTCAAGTGTTTAATGTAGTATTTGCGTTTAAATTATTGAATTAACTTTTGATGAATGGATAGATTATTTTGATCCAGGTCAAATACCCTTTCGCTGTAAGATGTAAACCATCGTTAGTAAATTCAGGATCCAAATAGTCAGAATCACTTTCGATAAAAGCATCAAACAGATTAACAAACTCAACATCATTTTCGCTGCACCAGTCGTTCAATTTTTGGTTGATCTGCTTAACAGCATTTGTTTTGTCAACATGTCCGGCGAACTTCTTAAATGAAGGATTTACCGGCAGGATACTCTGAATATAAACTTCAGTTTCGGGAGTTGTCGCCCTGATCTTTTCCGCAATCAAACAAATATTTTTGAAAACTGTGTCTGCAGGAATTCCCCTTGCCAGATCGTTGATCCCGATCAACAGAAATACTTTTGCGGGTTTTGCGCTCGTCACCTCGTTAAGTCGGTACAAAACACCTGCGGTAACATCTCCGCTAATTCCACGATTTTTTACATTATACCCAGGAAGTAACTCACTCCATTCCCCGCCATCGGTGATGCTGTTACCCAGCATTATTATCTCATTTGGTTCATCAGGCAGACTTATAAAAAGGCTCAACCGTTGGTTATAATAGGTGCCAAACTCGTTTTCCTGAGCCGAAACGATGAACAGAGAGAACAGCAATACAAGGTTCAAAATAATCTTCTTCATAACTCCATTATGGCTTATTCAATTTATGTATACAAATTAGAATTTTACAGATTAATCCTCTTCCTTGTTGGCCACTTTTGGCTTCAAAACCAGTAGCTGGAGCACAACGGCCAAAGCAACCGGAATAGCAAGCAATGCCATGTCTCTTCCCAAATGACCTGAATCGGTAGATTTCCCGAGTAATTCAGTTACAAAAGCACCGGCAAAAACACCGGTGAGGTTCATTAATCCGTAACCTGCTGCACGGTGCCTCGGCGAAACAAACTGACACAATATGGGCATGTTGTTCGCATCAAACATCCCAAAGCCAATCCCAAACAATACACCACCACCAAGAATTCCTATTAATCCATGGCCAAACCCGAGTAGTATCAAAGAAGGAATAAGCAAACTCAAACCAATGGCTCCCGTGTAAATCCTTCCACGCAGGTTCTTCATAATCCAACGGTCAGCCAGAATACCTCCAAATATTACACCGATGAACGAAGAAGCAGCAATGGTAATGGTTGCCAGTGGACCCGCTTTAGACATGTCCATTCCGAGACTTTCTGAGAATAGTGTAGGCAGCCAGTTTTTTGTAGCCCATCCGGGAAAACTGGGAGCTGCAAAATAAAACAGGATCACCCAGAAACTTACAGTTCCCAGTAACATTCCAAGACTTTGAGATATCGATTTAAACCCTCGAATTTTAATACCTCCACTTGTTTCGATTTGTTTCGATGCAAAACGATCCTTTTTTTCACGCAGAAAAAAGATTAGGACAATACTGTAAGCGATCCCGATAAGTCCAAATGAATGAAATGTAGTTTGCCACGAAAATTCGTGTGCCACGGTCGCTCCAAAACCACCAATAGCCTGTCCAAAATATAATCCGGTCATGTGTATTCCTATGGCCAGAGAGCGTGTTCCTTCCTTATGGTAATCGGCAATTAATGCAAGGGCCGCAGGGATGTATAGCGCTTCGCTAATCCCCATAATAGCACGTAGGATGTAAAGAACATGAAAGTTTGTTGAATACCCCATTGACAATGTTACCCCAGACCAAACAGCCAGACTGCCGACAATAAGCCACTTACGGTTAACACGGTCGGCAATCAATCCGGCCACCGGGCTCATGAAACCGTAAATCCAAAGAAAAACTGCCATTAAGCGACCAAAATTTTCGGCTGTTTCAAGCTCCTTTATATCGATCATCATCGAGACTTTCATCGTCGATAACATCTGGCGATCCATGTAATTTAACAAAGCCACCACCCATAAAAGTCCAACTACGACCCAGGGATATATTGATTTTACTTTGCTTTGATTCATATATGTTTGATTTGATTCTTTTTTACCGTTTATCTGTTGTTTATTTTCTCCAATGTTTTCCATACCTGAAATAAACCGCGTGGTACATGAAAACAACCTTTCCATTTGCCGCCTTTCAGATTCAGCAACACATCGCCCTGCCGGTTTAGGTATCCAAACCATTCACCATATTCCGGGTCGGTAAAATGCGACCAGGTATAATCATGAACTTTTTCAAACCAGCTCAAACATTCCTTGTTTCCAGTAAGTGTGTATCCTTTTATCAGCGTTATTAATGTCTCGATATGTACCCACCAGAGTTTCTGGTCCCATTCCAATTGCTGAGGCGGATTTCCTTTTATATCGAGGAAATAATAAATACCACCGTATTCTTCATCCCATCCGTATTTTAATGTGCGCAGAGCAATGGTTACTGCCTTTTGCGCCAGTTCAGGCTTTTGAAGTCGTTCAGACAAGTCTAATATGAACCACATGGCTTCGATGGCGTGCCCCGGATTTAATAAGCGACCTTCAAAAGAGTCGGAAAAACTACCATCGGGATGAACATTTTCCAAAATCAATCCGGAATCCGGCTGATAAAAAACATCCATCACTTCGTGCAATACTCTTTCGACTGTGTTGTAGACCAACTCAGGCGCCAGCAGATGCTCAATTTCGAGCGCCAGGTTACACATAATCATGGGCAGTGAAAATCCCTTTAACGGACGTGTGCCAGGCATTAACTTGTTGAATGCTCCCTTAGGATTATCGCTTCGTTTTAAAATATTCTGAAAAGTATCTTTTGCAATGGTCGCGAACTCATCGCTGCCGGTAGCTTTGCTTAGTTGCCCAAAGGCCATTGTTGCAAAACAATCGGAAAAAACATTGTACGGCTGAACCAACGGCTCGCCCTCGCGGGTAAGCGAAAAATACCAATTCAGGTTCCCGTCATGTCCATACTGTTGCAGAAAAGCTGCACCGTTTAAAGCAATCTCTAACCATTCCGGCTTCTGTTCTACTTCATTGTATAATTTTGAGAACATCCACACCTGGCGGGCTTGTAGCCATATAAATTTATCGGTATCAAAAATCTTCCCTTCACGGTCTAAGCACGTGAAATATCCTCCATATTCCTGATCGACCGAATGCTCTTCCCAAAAAGGAATCACCTTATCAAATAGTTCGCTTTTATATTTTTCCGATAAAATTTTGAAATCCATTTCTTCCTGTTTTACTACTTCCAATTATTCTGATATTTCGGCAATATTTACTTTTGGGGTACGCACACCCGGCCTGATTTCTCCACTCGGTATAAATATTTTATTACCGTACTTTACAGAGCTGGTAGTTACCTGGGCCGGAAACGGGAGTGTTGTTATCTCCACACATTCGTTAGTAAGCGTGTTGTATAAAAGCACCTGTTTACTGAATCCAGGATGGCTTTCCAAATGCTTTATTTTCTTACTGTTTATTTCCGTTTTTTGCCCGAGTGTTTCAGCTTCAGCAGCAGCATTGATAAACGCTTCAGTTTTGTTGTATAATTGACCGTTGTCACCACCAAAAAGCAGGATATGGTTTTTCCCTACAGCAACTCCTGTTCCAGCAGCCAGTGTTAATGGTTCATTTTGGTCATTGTTTATTTCACCGACAAGATGCCACACTTTCTTCGACGGCGTATATTTCCAAACCGTGTTGTAAAAATTGCTTAATGCCGCCTCCTTATTGCGACCTCCTAAAACATAAACACAATCCTCTACCCCATCCCACTGACTTACAACTACTGCATTGGATACCTCTCGTGGCAAGTCGGGGAGTTTTTCCCATTCGAAATCAGCTTTTTGCACATCAGCACAATAAAACGATGATAGATTGCCTTTCGGACCTATACCTCCGACACCATAAACCATGGTACCAACGGCTGCTGCCCCGCTATTCGAAATGGGTACAGGAAAATCAGTCAGCTTGTTGATTAGCACCTCATTGTTAATATACTTCAATTGTAAAACGCCTGGTAGCGGTCCATTCGGATTTTCGCCACCAATACAAATAATTTTGTCACCTACCGATACACAGCTCGAATAGGCCAATGGTTCCGGAAGTTTTTCTTTAGCAAGGTGCCATGTAGCACCTTTTCCCTTCAGGTTAACGAAATAAATATCGTCGTAATAGGTTTTAGTTCCTCCCCGCCAGGGCAAAGAATCCGGAAAATTGGAACCTCCTGCAACAATAAGCATTTCTGAAGATACTCCAATCAGAGCACCTGCAAGTCCTTTTTGTTCCAGTTGGTCACTTACCGGTGGTAGATCCGGTAGACTCCCCCATTTGATTTTCATTGCTGTTATTTTATCATCGGGAGAGCATTGAAGTACAATTCCCCCTAAAAGGATAAATGAAACCAATCTTAGTTTTTGCTTAAAGCGAACTGAAAAGTTCCTGCATTTGTAAATCATGAACATCTTTTTCAAACTCTTTGTAAGCATCGTCGCTCATATTCTTCACAGGTAAACGGAATTCTCCGCATTCAAAACCAATGTATCGCATATAGGCTTTGCCGGTCGCAATTCCACCGTATTTTCCAAGCAGGCGAATCATGTCGATTGACTGATGTTGTAATTTTCGTGCTTTATCGAGATCACCATTGTCAAATGCATCAATAAGTTGATAGTAGAGAGGAGCAGCATAGTTAAACGTACTTCCAACTCCTCCGCGGGCTCCTAATACCAATGCAGATAACAGGTTCTCATCGCGCCCCCAAAGCATGTCGTATTTTCTGTCCATAAAATTCAAACAGCTTTGGAAATCCATAAAATCTTCATGAGTGTATTTTATACCAGCAAGGTTCGGAATCATCGAGTCCGCTTCCTGAAGAAAATCATACATGGAAACATAACACCCCGATAGCACCGGTATGTGGTAGAAGTAGAAAGGTATATCCGGAACAGCTTCGGCTACTTTCGCGCAGAACTCTGCTAACAAACCAGCATTCGCGGGCTTAAAATAATACGGTGCAAGCAACGCAATTGCATCTACCCCACACTCCCTCGAGTGCTGTGCATTTTCTATAGATTCCTTATATGATGTCCCGCCAACCAGGTTAATGATTTTTAATTCCTTTGTACCAGAAGCAGCTTTTATCCAATGCTCTGTCAATTGCATTCTTTCTTTTTGCGAAAGAGAAACTCCCTCACCTGTTGAACCATTTATAAATGCACCAACCACCTTATTCTTCAACAATAGCCTGACGTAATCGGGAATTTTCCCAAAAACAATTTCTCCTTTTTCATCCATTGGGGTGAACGGTGCTGTGATAAGGCCTTTTATTTTATTCATCTTAATTTTTAAAATTTATTTCTGAATTATATTTTAAACCTGGCACTTCCTTTACATTCTCGTTTTCGATTTGAACAGGAATGAACGTGAACATTCTTTTCCAGGTATCTTTTTTCACTGGAATTTTCAGCAGCACTTCGTTCCAACCTTTATTCAGGTGAATGGAACTCGGCTTTCTGAAAAAATAATTTTCGTCAGAGAATGGAATTTCTTCCGTACTACTTGCCACCCCGGGATTATTCCATTTAGGAGCATCAACAAGCTTACCATTCAACCAAACTTTCGGTTGTGTATTGTGCCATTCTCCTTCTTTCGGAAACGGTCCTCCTCTTCTGCCACCCGAACGCGACCAGTCGTGAAAACCGATCCATGCCCCAGCAGTTTGTTCTTTGGGTGACCAAATTTTCGTGTATGCGTAGTAAGTTCCCTCTTCTTTTGGAAAATTAGACGGGTAGCCAAAAAAGTGAGTCAAATGAATCGTCCCTCCATAAAAAGGTCCTTGCCAGGTATAATTTGTCGTGTCGATCTGGTAATTTTCCTGTAAAGTATTTTCAACCGGGAACTTAGCATCAACATCGCTATCATTTGCTATCGGTCCTAAAATTTTCCATTCAATATTTGCTTGTTTGATGTAAGGGAAAGGTTTTTCGGTAAAATATTTATCGCGGTGCTGAATCATCCTGTCCTCAAAAGCACTGAATTCGTTAAACAGCTCGCTTCCTTTTTCGGGCAGTTTAGCAAGATAGGTTTCGCCAAATTCGTTTTCCTGTCCTGTCCACGAAGTTTCGGCGTAGGTGAGTATTCCCGGGTAAACCGGATTCTGTTTAATAATGTCGTATTCGTCGTTTACGTTGTTATCGTTCCAGCAACACAAAATTCCTCCCAGGCGAATGGAATCGCCATGAGCCGCGCCACCAATACGTTCAAAAAATAACTGTGTAACTCCGGCCAGAGGATCAAGATGATTAAGGTAATTCAAACGCGAATCAAGGAAGCGATGCCCGGGTTTTGGATGACCATTTGAAGACCAAAGTTGTGTGATGGAAACCGTATCTCTTTGTATCTCGATACCAGGACGCCAAACAATGACCTCCCTGCCGTGGCTTTGAATTCGGTCGATGAGATCTGATAACAATTGTGGATCAGGTTTTTCGTAGGCATGCCAAACTTCATCGGTTCCAATATGAATAAAAGGCATTTGTTCCGGGGGCAGGAGACTGCAAAGTTCGTCTATCAAACCTAACAAAATCGCTCTTACGCTCGGATCGCTCATGCTGTCCAACTCGAATGCTTCGCGGAAAGCCTGACTATGGCCCGGTACATCAAATTCCGGAATCAAGGTAATATTTTTGCCTGCACAGTAATTTGACAATTCTACAAACTGTTCTTGTGAATAGTATTTTCCCGGCCAACGACTCATGGTCTCGGGATTCTTCAACTGCGAATATATTTTACTTTCCAGCCTCCACCCCGGATTATCGGTGAGATGTAAGTGAAAGGTGTTCATCTTATACGCCGAGAGCACGTCGATTTGCTCTTTCAGCATCTGAATCGACTGATAATTTCTTCCTACATCCTGCATAAATCCACGCACGGAAAACGCCGGCCAGTCAATGATTTCGCATCCCTGAAGAACTTTCTTACCGTTAATCGTTTGCTTGATTTGCCGAATGGTTTGTTGTCCCCAGTATAAACCTTTTGCAGTTGTTGCTTCAAGAATTACAGAATCAGCTGTAATATGCAGTCTGTAGGCTTCTTGCTGGTGAAAAGGGACTTCAGCGATGCGTGGAACAATATGCTGCACAAAACATGCACTACTGTCTGTCATTTTAAAAACCTCCCCGTTCCATTCCAACTTTTGTGGCATGGGAATAAGCGCAGGCTTTTCAATGTGCTGCTTTTTACACGCAAAGAAAAACAGGACTGATAGTATCAGCAGATTCAATTTAATGAATTGTCTCCAACCCCGATTTAAGTTGAATTTGTGCATATTCCTGTTTGTTTATTTGGTTCTATTGGTTTTTTGTTTCAATTTTTTGATTTTCTTAAACCATCTTCACCGTCAGTTAGCCATTCTAAAGAAAAGCTGACGAAGGTATTTTTAGAATACTCATCTTTTTCGAAGAATAATCCAATGTCACCGTTGTCAAGAACTGTCAGCGATGAATAAGCCGAACTCCCGGCATAAATCGTTTTTCCTTCCGACCATGTTTCACCCTCGTCGTAACTAATACGAACCGTCATGTTCACCCGGGCATCTTTCATTTTTGCATTTGAAAAAAGAAGACGGTTTTTGTCGTCGCCATCCTTTACGGAAGTATATCGAATTATACTTGCATTGCAACCCGGATCTATCAGATGCGATTCCGGTCGTGTTTGCCACGATTTCCCTTCGTCTGTTGAAATGTGCACATATCGCATTCCTTTCCCGTTAACACGACTGTTTATCATCCAGCTGCCATCTTCGAGCTCTACAATCTTTGATTCGTCAGCTGGCGAAATCGGCGTATCGATAAAATACCAGGTTTTCCCATGATCGTTGCTGCCAAACACATTTACTCCGTAGCTAAGGTTAACCATGCAATGCAACATTTTTCCGGTGCTGGTATAAATCCCGCGGCCCGATGTAATAAATTTAAAACCGGTGTCCCATTCCGGCTTTGTAATTTGAGCTGTAATATCAACCGGATCACTCCAGGTTTTTCCGTTGTCGGCACTTTTGGTGTAATGAAGGTAATACACATCTTTTTCCTTTTCGAGGTCCATAAAATTATAGAACAGGAAAATCTCCTTCGTTTCTTCATCAACAATCATCGATGGATCGGAAGCAGATTGTCCGAACGGAAAATCGACTACTCTTTCAATTTCTGTCCATGTTTTGCCCAAGTCGGTACTGCGCCGGATTACAATGTTGATGTCTTTGCTCCATTTCAGATCGCCACACGACGGAACACGTTCATCAATTGCAGCAACCAGATCTCCATTCGGAGCTGTTACGATTGCAGGGATTCGATAACATGAAACTGCGTCATTATTTCCTGCATCAAACAAATCTTGTAAAAGCAGATCGTTCTCCGTTTTCTGAAGCAAATCTTCCTGAGCACAAGCTGCTAATGCAAAAAGTAAAACAATAATATTTAAAACCGTAATCTTCATTTCTTAACTATTTTATATCTAATCTGTAGTCGGGTAAGTTTCAAAAATGCATTACGCTAGCTGTTCCTTCCTAACTTTAAACTATTCTTTTAAAATTGCCGGTACTACTTAATGAGTACCGTTAACAAGGTAACAAAACGCTTCGTAATAACAGAAAAATTATATTCGAATAGATTTAATTCAAGGAGAGTCGCAGTACACGACTCTCCTCTAATGAATCTAACCAAACTAAATCTATGCGAACATCCTGATTAATAGCCATCGGTCTGTTTTAATTCCGGATCGTTAGCGAGCATCGACTCAGATATTGAGTAGTAAATTTTATATGCTTCGTCAGCATCCAGTGTTGCCACCTCTTCGAAAACATAGTTATCACCTGCTCTAACCAAATCCCACCAGCGTTTGCCTTCAGCGAAAAATTCTTTTAATCTTTCGTCGAGTATCGCTTGTGTATTCTCGGCTTTTGTACCATTGATATATTCATGTCCGGTAAAGTTGTCGCCATAAGCCCTTGCACGGACCAGATTGATCAACTCTGACGGATCTTCATTCAGGTTATTCTTCGCCTCTGCCAGCAAGAGTAATACATCGGCATATCGGTATAATGGAACATTATTATAATCCCAACGTGTTCCGTCATCACCTATTACACCTAAAAATTTATTAAGGATGGACCCCTGATAACTGGGATCTCCTGCCTGAAACGGCACATGAACACTTCCATCATCATACACACGTAGAAAAGTATTCCGTCGTTGATCGAGGGTATCATCCATCATTAGAAGAACTTTCTCAGAAACACCGTAACGGCTCAGACCATTCACTACAAAATTGTCCATCGGGTTTCCGTGTTCATCTGTCAAATTAACCAGATCAACGGCTCTTGTTGTAGTCCAGCTTCCATAAAAATTACTGGCCTGGTCCTTCTGATAATCAACCGTAAATATAAACTCTAAGTTATTTTCGTTTACCTGTCCCCAAAGATTGGAGTATGACTCCAATTCGAATTCTGTCATCTGCTCCAGTGCCGATTTGGCCTCGTTAAAATCTGCATTACCGCCTCCAAGCACTTTTCCTGACCAAATGAATGCATCACCTTTTAAAGCTAATGTAGCAGCCTTCGACCAGTATATTGTTTTCCCCAGCCACAAACTATTGTCATTACCAAAATATTCAAGCGATTTAGCAATGTCGCTTTTAATTTGATTCATCACTTCTGTTTTTGGAGCGCGTGGTTTCTTCAATGTTTCCAGATCTACCTCTAAAAGTGGTTCAGTACTAATCGGTACGTCACCCCAGGCTTTTACCATAGTGTAATATACAAATGCACGTAGTCCGTATACCTGTCCCAGCATGTGATTTAAATCCTGTTCATTTGAAAACTCAACCTCAGGTGCATTTTTTATGAAGTCGTTGATGTAATGCAGCAAACCATAAAAGTTCGCCCAGTTCGAAAAGTACACTATTGAAGTACTAATGTTGTTTTCTATCAAATCAAGATCAGAAGGTGAATTTGCAAAAGTTGCTCCACCCCATAGATCCGCACGAACTTCTCCCATTCTCCAGATTGTAGAGTGATAGTTTCGGAAATTAGCATAAATTCCAACGTGTGCAGCTTTGGCTGCTTCCTCTGTATCCCAGAATCCATTGTAAGTTAAATCACTTTCCGGTTTCATGTCGAGCTCACATGAAATCAGGAATACGATTGACACAAATAATATGATATACTTTTTCATAATCTGATATTGCTTAAAAAGTTACATTTAATCCGAGTGTATAGGTCCGAGGCAGAGGAAATCTACCGGTATCAAGACCTGATGACGATTCTTCAGGAGAACTGCCTGAAAAACCATTGAAATAAGCCAGGTTAGAACCACTGATATATAATCTTGCGTTTTGGAAAATATTCTTTGCAATTTTTCCATCCAAATCATAACTCAAGGTTAGTTCACGTAAAGCAAGGTAATCACCCTTCTCCCACATACGGGAGCTGCTGTTATCCATTGATCCCTGGTCTCCTCCAGCGGCAAGATGGTTACGTTGGCGGTCAACTAAAGTGAAGATTGGTATATTCGAAGTTGGATTTTCTGTTGTCCAGGAATCTGCAATTTCGGCCGGCCCATTCTGGTTCCCTTGAGTTTGTGCAATACCTTTTACCCGGCGACCATTAATGATATAATGGCCCACGGCAAAGTCTGATTTTACAAATAAACTAAAGCCTTTATAATTAAATTCATTTGTAAAACCCCCCGTAAATTTGGGAGTTCTCCTTCCTATTACAACCCGATCGAGATAATTAATGATGTTGTCTCCATTTAAATCTTTCCATCTGGTGTCACCAAGAAATCTTACATCTTTTTTAGTGGCAAAATCCACAATCCTTCCATCGTGTTCATCGATTTCGGCTTGTGTCTGGTAAACACCGTCGAATACATAGGCAGTAATCAAATCCAGTCCAACACGTTCACCTTCCTGCAAACCACCAACATATTTTGTTCCATCAGTTGCCGGATCATAGATTTCGGTACCTCCCTGTCGATTCTTTTCAATTCCATTATCGGGAAGCGATTTGGCATAATTTTTAACTGAATAATAGGTAAGTCCTACATTCCAGTTAAAATCGGCAGTTTTAATAACATCAGCATTCACCTGTAATTCCAGGCCACGGTTTTGCAAGGTGCCATTATTGGTTGTAATGGAAGAGAAACCGGTCCAAAGCGGCAAAGTCAAGCCTGCCAGTTTATCCTTCACATCACGTATGAAATAATCTCCAATCAAGGTCAGCCTGTCGTTGAAGAAACCAATATCCAAGCCCATATTGAAAGTAGTTGATCGTTCCCATTTCAAATCGAGCAAAGGAAGTTGTGTATTGGCATAACCCGTTTGAGTATCGTAAACACTGGTGAGAGCGTATGTACCAAATACACCAAAATTACTCAAGACGTCGATGTTTCCGTTCACCCCGTAACTCAAACGTGGTTTGATTTTACTGATGGTAGATTTAATTTTTGATTTGCTGAAGAAGTCTTCATTATGGATGTTCCATCCTGCCGAAACGCCCGGGAAGAAATCGTATTTATTATTTCCTAAGCGAGATGTACCATCGTATCTAAACGTAAATCCAAAGAGGTATTTATAATCGAAATCATAGTTTACCTGACCAAAAAGCGATGCTATTTCGTATCCGGTTTTATAGGAATAAGGGACACCACTGGCTTCGGAACCAACGTTCATCGTGTAAATTAAATCGGTTGGTGAAAGCCGTGTTGCTGCATTAAATGTGAAATACTTCTCCATGAAATATTCCGATCCTAACAAAGCAGTAACATTGTGCCCGTCAAAAGACTTTTTGTAATTCAGCATTGCTGTTATCTGATCGCGCAGAGTCCTCCGGTAAGAGGCTGCTGATTTTCTTTCCGTTCTTAAAGACCCTGAGTTCAAGTATGCTTTATCAAACGATTCATTTGTATTATTGATTGAAAAATGACTTCCGCGAACGGTAAGATTAAAATCGTTCAGAAATTTATAATCAAACTGAACTGAGCCGGTAAAACGTTCTTCAAGATTTGTTCGGACAAATTTATCTTTGTAATACAATGGATTTCCAAATCCAAGGTAGGTTCCCGGCTGGTATTCATCTGACAAACTGCCATCAGGATTATTATTGTAAATCCGTGAAGTCGGAGCTAAGCCGGCAGTTCGTTGAAACAGGTTGTATTCTGAATCATAAGGCAAATCCTGGCTTGAATGTGCAAAAATAATATTTGAACTGACCTTGAAATTTTCGGTAATCTTATACGATCCGTTAAAGGTTCCTGAGACACGAGTGAACGATGAGCCGAATACCAATCCATTGTCATCCATGTATCCCAATCCCAGGTAATAAGTTCCTTTATCGTTTCCGCCGTCGAACGACAAACTGTAATCCTGCGAATAGCTTTCCTGGTAAAACAATTCGTTCATTTGATTTTCCATGAAAATCAGTGTTGTTCCGGGATTGATGGGATCTTCAATAGTTTGCCATCCATCGTAATTCAACAAATACTTGTTCTCATCAGTGAGAACCATAGTGGTGTATATTGAATTGGTGGTATTATTACCTGTCGCTGCTGCATGACCGCCTGTTAAAAACACATCAAGCCACGGATACCCCATAACATCCTGTGCTGCACGCACACCCAAACGATTATATTTTACGTAATCGGCTGCCCCTAAATATTCCATAGGATCATCGCGTTTTTGATTTGAAGTAAATTTCGCCCTGAAATTGATGTTTGATTTTCCAACCTTTCCTTTTTTCGTGGTAATAAGAATAACACCATTGGCTGCCCTTGCTCCGTAAATAGCAGTCGAGGCTGCATCTTTCAGCACTTCCATCGACTCTATGTCGTCGGAATTGAGTGCATAAAACGAACTGGGGACTCCATCCACAAGAATCAGCGGAGAACCGCTTCCATCGAAGCTTGTACCTCCACGAACCACCAGAGAAGGAGTAGTTCCAGGCTGACCTGTTGTTTGTGTAACTTTCAAACCTGCAATGGTTCCCTGCAAGGCTGTCGCCGCATTCGAACGGGGAACACTTTGCAATACTTTTGTATCAAGTTTCGAAATTGATGTAGTCATCTCTGCACGAGATTGCGTTGAATAACCTGTGACAACTACTTCATCCAAAGCCGTGGTTTCAACCTCTAATACTACATCGAAATACCGTGATGTACCAACCGTGATCGTTCGCGATGTGAAACCGATCATAGAGAACATCAACTGTGATTCTTCAGAAGGTACTTCAATAGAGAATGCTCCGTCAACATCTGTAGAAACACCAGTTGTGGTGCCAAGAAGAATTACGTTAACACCGGGCAGCGGGGTATTTTGCGAGGCATCCAAGACTTTGCCCTCTATCACAATTTGTGACATACCATTTACTATGCCCATAAAGAGTAGGAAAAGTAAAATGATAGCTTTTTTAGTTAGAACTTTTTCCATAAATTTGATATTAATTAATGTTTTATGTATGACATAATGCGACAAATATAGGGATTAGTTTTTTAATTCAAAATGTTTTTTAAAATTTGTATGTTTTTAATTTTTATAGTGTTATACTTACAATATGGCAGAAAATAACTTGTTAAATCAGATATCTACAATCGACACAAGCAGTTTAGTTGATCGCGTAGAAATGCAGTTGCTGGAGATTTTTATTAATAAAGGATTGAAGACCGGTGATACAATACCTAAAGAACTGGAATTGGCCAGCGCCATGGGCGTAAGCCGAACTGTGATTCGGGAGTCACTTACCAGGTTGAAGGCAATGGGATTAGTAGACTCCATTAAACACAAAGGAACGGTGCTCACGAGTCCAAACCTGGCACAGATTCTTCAGAAATCAATGATTCCTAAAGTCCTTGATGACGAAACACTAAGAAATATATTTGAAATTCGACTAATCCTCGAGATAGGAATGGCCGATTCCATATTTCAACACATTACTGATGACGACATTGCAGAACTGGAAAATATTGTCAATTCTGAACCCGAATCGACCGGTAATGTTCTTTTCGACATTGAACATGAAATACAGTTTCACGGTAAACTTTATGAAATAACAAGGAATAATACACTCAAGAATTTTCAAACCATCCTGCTTCCGGTATTTAACTTTGCCTACGACAGTGGTTTAATAAACAAGCCGATCAAGAAGAAGAAACATGTTTCGCATAAAGAGCTTGTTCAAATATTAAAAAACGGTAGTGCAAAAAAATTCAGGGAAGGTATGCGTAAGCATCTCGAAAATCATTTTAATCGATTGTACGAATAACCCATCGCATTATAAACCTACAGAAAACGTCCTGCTTTAATACAAATGCATTGGAAAGGTAGTACTGTATTATGCTCTTGTTTCCAAAAAATCCTTGAATATAGGATACGTATAAAACGCTCGGAAGCCACTAAAAAGGACAATGATAATTTGGTCCTTGATATCTTCCCCTCAGTATTGGAAGTTAAACAAAAAGAGAATAAAGGAAGGAACATTCTATATGCAATGTCAAAGAAAGATAAAACCATAATCAATATTGGGACAAATCGTTATCCGATTTGGATCTTAAGTTTATCTAAAAATGAAAATGCAAGATAGATTTAGATAAACTTTTAGATAGACTTAGATATTCTTGAGTCGCTAGAGTGTTAAATAAGAGGGAATTGAGATGTCAAATAATAGATAAACTAGATATTCTTAGACAAAAAACAAGTTATAAGCCCCGCCGCAAGCAATACAAAATAACAGCCAGGCAAACGTCAGTTTATGAAGTTATTGTCTCGGAACTTCAGAAGAATCCAGCCGTAAATAGAAGAATGTCATTCTCTTGGTTTAAGCACAGCCCGATACTTTAGAATTCCATTTCCACTCTCAAGAGCGATCACATCCAAATTCTGTGTGCAAATTGTGTGCAAATAAAAAAAATGAAGCAACTTAAAGAATATATCTAAGTGCTTCATTTTAAATCCGTGGGCCCACCTGGGCTTGAACCAGGGACCCCCTGATTATGAGTCAGGTGCTCTAACCAACTGAGCTATAGGCCCGGGATGAAAATCAATACATAATTATGATTTTCGGCGTGCAAGTTTACGAATTTGAATGAAATTACGCAAGTAATACGAATTGTTTTTCAAAGTAAGCATTATGCGAAACTTTGAGATTACAATCGTTAATGCCGGCAGCAAATTGAAAAGGCTTTGAGGGCGCACGCTCCAAAGGCTTATTACAACTTCCAATCGGTATATTTAACTTGTTTTCGCTAAGCACAAAAAAAAGGGTGCCACTCCGCGACACCCTTTATCATATATTTTATGCTGATTATGCAGGCATATCAGGTAAACTCCATGGTTTACGGTAGGTATGCTTAATCAGTTCAGCTGCAAATTCCTTGGCAGAAATTGGATCTGTCCAGGTTTTGGCAAATGTTGGGTGACCATCGTGGATTTTGAAACCATCTCTTACAACAGTTTTGATCGTTTCATCATCTGTGAGGTTGGTGAACTGCATGTTTTCTCCGTCCCAATCCAGTACTTTATTCAACGACTGCAAACGAACAGCAAGAACGCCCATTACTACCATTTCGTTGAAAGGACCGGCTTCACTAAAATCAGATGCAGTAGGAATACGGTTTTCAGGATTTTCCTTACATGCGCGAACCCAATCCATTTCGTGGCTGGTTTCTACACGGCGGCGGAATTTAGGTGCATTTGGTGTGCGACCTGAAAGCAACCATGGATCTTTTCCATAACATCCGCAAACTAAGGTATCTTTGGTTCCGTGGAACAATACACCACCACCAGCATCATTTGGATCTCTTCCATCTGGCCAACCTTCCGGCAACATAGGTTTTATACCACCATCGTACCAGTGAACATCCACTTCAGGAAGTTTCATTTTCATTTTTTTCTTGGCCTTCCTTTCAGGGAAAGTCAATTTTACAGATTGTGATACAGGTGCGCAATCATTCAGCAATAAGCTTGAATTACCCTGTGCATGAGTCGGATAACCTAATTCAAGGCCAACGAATACCGGGTGAAGAATATGACAAGCCATATCGCCAAGAGCTCCTGTACCGTAATCCCACCAGCCACGCCAGTTCCATGGGTGGTAAATTTCGTTATACGGACGCATTTTTGCAGGACCAATGAATAAATCCCAATCCAGGGTTTCAGGAACCCACTGTCCCTGTTCCGGCGTATTTAAACCTTGAGGCCAAATCGGACGGTCGGTAAAAGCTTCTACTTTTGTAACGTCACCAATTTCGCCATTTGCTAACCACTCGCAGGTAAGATTTACCCCTTCACCCGAAGACCCCTGGTTACCCATTTGAGTAGCCACGTTGTACTTTTTGGCAAGTTTGGTTAACAGGCGTGACTCGTATACCGAGTGAGTCAAAGGTTTCTGCACATAAACGTGTTTACCCATTGTCATTGCAGTGGCTGCGACAATCGCGTGGGTATGGTCGGCAGTTGCCACAACTACCCCGTCAATTTCTTTACCAATTTCATCGTACATACGGCGCCAGTCTTTATACTTTCTGGCATTGGGGAAAGCATCGAAAACACCATTACCTCCGGTGTATTTCCAATCCACATCACAAAGACCAATAATGTTTTCCGACTTCAGGTTCTTCAGGTTAGCGAATCCCATTCCACCAACCCCAACACCTGCAATGTTGAGTTTATCGCTGGGCGCCTTATGTCCCAAACCTGCGACCGCATGACTGGGTACAATTGTGATTCCGGCAGCAACAGCTGCCGAAGTACCAATAAATGCTCTTCTTGATACTGTACTTTTGTTTGATTTTTTCTCCATACTAATATTTGTTTAATCGGATAGGTATTTACAATTTGCTAAAAAGCTCATAAATATAATGATATTGACGCGCAAAACAGCATCAAATGTTGTTAAACTAATGTTGGTCGATATCATAAGCTAAATCCCCCAATTGTTACTGTGAATTTCACAATTAGAATTTAATTCTAGCTATCAACACATTAGATACAACGATATAATTTTCGTCTATTCTCCTTAAAAAAAATCGATTTGATGCAGGAAATTTTTCAATCTACTTTTGTGACATTAAAAATGCGAACTATTTAACATCTTATAAAAACAAAAAATCATGAAATCAGTAGGAGAAAAGTTTCCCAAGTTTAAAAAGGAGGCAGTACTGGCCAACAATCAGTTTGATACTATTACGAATGAAGATCATAAAAAAGAAGGAAAATGGATGGTCATTTTTTTCTATCCAAAAGACTTTACTTTTGTTTGCCCGACCGAAATTGTTGAGTTTAACAATAACTTCGACAAGTTTAATGCCTTAAATGCCACCCTGTACGGAGTATCAACCGACACACAGGAAGTACACCTGGCATGGAAAGCAAACGATCCGCGTTTATCGAATCTGAGGTTCCCATTAATTGAAGATACTTCCAAGTCATTGTGTAAGAAATTAGGTATCTTACAACCAGGAAGTGTTGCCTACCGAGCTACTTTTATTGTCGATCCGGAAGGAACAATTCAGTGGGTTAATTGTAATAATGATACAACCGGACGAAACGTACAGGAAGTTCTGAGAGCTTTAGAAGCCACTCAAAACCCGGGATTAACCGGATGTGACTGGCAGCCCGGCGACACTTTAATATCAGTAAACTAAAAAATTGAAATTATGACAGTAAGAAAAGTAAAATCGGTATGGAACGGAACCTTGAAAGGAGGTACAGGCGAAATGAATATTACAGGCTACACCGGCCCGTTTACATTTGCGTCGCGTTTTGAAAACGGAAAAGGAACAAACCCGGAAGAACTTGTTGGCGCAGCACAAGCCGGATGTTATTCCATGTTTCTGTCAGCTCTGATAAGCGGAGAAGAGCTTACTCCTGAAAGCATTGAAACAGAAGCTGCAGTTACACTGGGTGAACTCGACGGTGGCCCGGCTATTACCAACATTAAACTGACCAGTGTAGTAAAATGTGAAGGTTTGTCGCAAGAAAAATTTGAAGAACTCGCGCAGGCCGCCAAAGTAAAATGTCCGATTTCGAGACTGTATGCCGGAGGAACAGCAACAATTGAACTTGACGCCACACTGGTTTAAGGTTCACACAAAATAGTGAGTGAGAGAAGGGAAAAGTTAATGTAATTAACTTGTTAGAAGAGGAATAAAGGAGCTTTCGGGCTCCTTTTTTTATGTAACGTAAAAATATTCAATACTCAATTTTGAATGTAAAATATCCAACAAAAGCAGGAAATTGGATATTCGAAATTGTGTATTGATTATTCTGACTTTAAAATTAAAACTAATCCCAGACAGGAGTCTATTTCTTTACTTTCATTACCGTTGGTGATTGTCGGGGATCATGTCTGTTTCATTTATCCATCCAGTGTTTGAATTCGGTAACCCGGTCGCGGCTGACGATCAGGTCCTCCTGGAAATTCACTTCCAATTTCAGCTTTAAACGTGTGGTTGAATAACTTATAATTTCAGAAATGCAATTAATGTTTACGAGGTAATTTCGGTTTATTCTGAAAAACTGCTCCGGATCGACCATCCCCTGCAACTGATCGAGCGAGTGATCGATATCGTAGGTTTTTCCTCCGGTGGTTTTTAGGAAAGTATTTCGCTCCTCAACAAAAAAGCAACAAATATCGGCCACTTTTATCGATTGGAAACGTGTACCGACTTTCATAAAAAACCTTGTTTTGTACCTTTTGGAAACCTGCTCAATAACCCGGGTAACTTTGCTGGCAAAATCCGATTCGTCGAATATTTTTCTGAACTTTTGCAGCGCCTGTTTCAGATCATTTTCACCGATCGGTTTCAGAAGATAATCAACACTGTTTACTTTAAAAGCACGAATAGCATATTCGTCGTATGCTGTTGTAAAAATCACCGGAGCATGAAGTTTGATGGCATCAAAAATCTCGAATGATATTCCGTCTTCCAGCTGAATATCCATAAAAACCAGGTCAGGTGACGGATTAAGGCTAAACCAGTTAACAGCCGACTCAACCGACTCAAGAACTTTCACCACTTCAATATCGGCAGTAATCCTTGTCAATTGATCTGCCAGTTTTTCGGCAGCCAGTTGTTCGTCTTCAACAATTACTATCTTCATTTTTTTCAGCTTGAACAGGTAATTTCACTACAAATTCGTCTTCGTTTTTCATTAGCTCGATCCCCCTGTCTAGTATGAGTTTACAACGCTCATCGAGATTCTTCAAACCAATTCCCGATTTAGGCCCTAATTGATCTTTCTCCTGTAAATTATTACGAACGACCATTTTATCCAAACCTTCGTAATGAATGGTAATCCGAAGTGGTTCGTTCCGTGAAGCTTTGTTGTGTTTGAGCGCATTTTCGACCAGCATTTGCAACGAAACAGGAATGATCTTTTCTGAACCTGCCCCGTTTGAATCAATTTGAAGTTCGATCTTTTCCTGATCTCTTACCTGCTGCAGGGAAAAAAAATCTTTTACAAATGCCAGTTCATTTTCAACAGGCACCAGGTCTTTATCCTGATTTTCGAGTACGTAACGATAAACCGACGATAATTTCAGAATGAATTGCTCTGACAGCTCAACATCCTTTCGAATTAACGACGAGAGCGTATTCAAACTGTTAAAAAGAAAATGCGGATTTACCTGGCTCTTTAAAGTTTCGTACTGAAAAATGAGCTTTTCCTGTTTTAGTTTTTGCGTGCGTTTTACGGCATCGTACCACTGAGTATAGAAGAAAAACAAAGCTCCAATGGCAAAACCAATACCGGCAGCCGTTAAAAACGATTTAAAATCGGAGTGAATAAGACTGGGAATAAATTCAGAAAAACCGGCTCCTGTGCGCGAGAAATGGTATGTAAAAAGTGCCAAAAATACGATCACGGCAATAACCATTACAGACAAGTAAAAAAGTACGAATCTTATTAAAGTGCTCTTTACAACTCCGGGCGCATCGGGTTTTACGCCATAAAAGAATAAATAACCGATCCATAAAAACAATTCCAGTTGAAGGAAAGTAAGAACGAGCATACTTAGCGTTCCCGGGTGAATGAGTTTTTGGGCTATTGCCAGGCTGAACAAGGAACTGATAACTACGGCGCCGGCTAAAATCAGCAGGTGCCAGACTACCTTTTGCCGAAGGGTTTTATTTGCGGTTGGATGTTTCATGATTTCGTTTTTGAAAATACTAAAACTAATTGTTTCTGCCGTTAAGGCAATGCAGAATATTTGACCGGCCGTAAAACGAGTGCCGGCGACGATCCGCCGACACCCAAATCTAATATCAACTCTATTTAGAAAATGCGCTTATACGTAATTTCACGTGTAGCATCCATTAGTTGTTTTTGAGTGGCCCCCGGGAATAATAATTCCATCATTACATCTTCGAATAATACCGCGTGTTCAATCTGTTTGTCTTCAAGCGATACCCAAATGGTTCCCCAATAGTGGCTGCGCCCTTTCATTTCAACTACTTCCGACTTTACCTCCAATGGATTATTCATTGTACGGTATTCAATAACTGCACAGTTTTCATTGTTTTGCTCCGAAATTCCTGTCCAGGTAAGTTGAATGTCTTTGTTCTCGAAATAACCCTGTCCGGCAAGATCCACTTTACCGTTCATTTCTTCAACTGCATATGGAACATTCAGTTGCAGCTTGTCGAAATAAGCCCAGGCAAATCCTTCAATTCCGAGCATGTCCCAAACCAGGTTTTTGGTGAAATCGGCATACTCGGTAAACGTTTCGAATTTTTCGGCTTTTAGCATTTCTTCGTTCGGCTGATATGTAAAATCTTCCATGTAGTAAACAGGAGTTGCTTTTGGAAATTCAGCGTTTCGATTGTTTGAATTCGATTGTGCAAAACTTACATTGTTCCATTTGACTTTACCACCCGGAAGGCCGCGGGTGTATTCGCCACAAACCTGCTGTTTGTTGTAAAAGTTCCCAAAAATATCGCCATTATAATGTGTGGTCGTCACCTGAAAGTGCTGGATTTCGTCGTTCAATTCAAGGCTTTGAGGCAATTTTACTGGAATATCAAACTTCGCTCTTTGCTGTGCACTTACATTTGTTGCTACTAGCATTGCGATGAACAGATAAATTGTTTTCATACGATTAAAATTGTTTGTTTTACGGCATCGTATGGAATTCGCATGATATTCAATCATTCTTGCTTGATACGAATTCCATCCTCATGCTCATTTCATGATTTCTTCTTTTTTGGATTGAATACTGATCCAAATTTCCAAATTCACAAAAACATTAAAAAGAAAGATTTGCTGAGTGGGATGTTTTGGGGTACGAGTGGGAAATGAGTTCTTCGAATCGGGAACTTTTCCAAAGTGTGGAACTTTGGAAAAGCTGAAAGCAAAAAAAAAGCTGCCTGAAATCTCAGACAGCTTTTTGAAGTATTTTACTTTTTCTTATTGGCTAATTCAATACCAACGCGTTGTCCCTTGTAGCGGGCATTTTTAAATGCCTTTGTCAGCTCCTTCTCGTAACGCTGATCGACTTCAAAGAATGAAAACCCTTTCAACACCTCGATGCTTCCGATTTCCACACTTTTACCAGGCATGTTCTGATTGATAAGGTCGATGATGGTACGCTTGCTCACACCATTTTTCTTGCCCAGGCTAAAGAAAAAACGTGAGTAATTGTAGTTGCCACCTCTTCCTCTGCCACGGTCGCCACGCATGCGATCTTCGCGACCACGTTTATTACTGCGTTCGCCACGCTGCGACTCTCTTTCAAAAGTCTCATCGACATTAATATCCTCGGCATTCTCGTAATATTGCAGAAATCGGTTGAACTCCACCGAAACAAAATGTTTGATCAATTCTTCACGATCGAGCCAGGCCAGTTTTTTATATATCACCGGCAAAAATGGTTCAATCTGCTCGTTGTTAACCTCTACCTTTTCCATTTTGTCGATAAGGTTAAACAACTGTTTCTCACAAATTTCTTTTCCGCTTGGAACCGCCACTTTCGCAAACTGTTTCCCTATCTTGCGCTCAACATCTTTCAGTTTACCCTTTTCGCGCATGTGGATAAGGGTGATTGAAATACCACGCTTACCGGCACGGCCTGTACGGCCACTTCGGTGAATATACACCTCAGGATCGTCGGGCAGGTTGTAGTTGATTACGTGAGTAAGATCGTTTACATCCAGACCACGGGCAGCAACATCGGTAGCTACCAGCATTTGTAAGTGTCCTGTACGGAAACGCGACATTACGTGATCGCGTTGAGCCTGCGAAAGATCGCCATGCAATGCATCGGCATTGTAACCATCTTTCATCAGTTTATCAGCAACATCTTTAGTTTCAGCGCGCGTGCGGCAGAAAATAATTCCGTATATATTCGGGTTGATATCTGCAATTCGTTTTAGGGCTACATAACGGTCTTTAGCATGAACCAGGTAATAATGGTGTTCCACATTATCAGCACCGATGTTTTTCTTTCCTACTGAAATTTCATGCGGATCGGTCATGTACTTGTTGGCAATCGTAACGATCTCTTTTGGCATGGTGGCCGAAAAAAGCAAGGTTTGCTTTTCCTTCGGTGTGTCTTCCAGAATGCCATCCAGATCATCTTTAAATCCCATGGACAACATTTCGTCGGCTTCATCGAGCACCAACCATTTAATACCCTGAACTTTCAGCTTTTTCCTGCGAATGAGGTCGAAAGTTCTACCTGGTGTTCCCACCACTACCTGTGCACCTTTCTCAAGATCCTTAATCTGTTTCCTAATATCGGATCCACCATATAAAACTGCAACATTTAGTTTGCTGAGGTTTTTCGAGAACTGATTCAGGTCGGCTGCAATTTGCAGCGCCAGTTCCCTGGTTGGACTTAAAATCAGTGCCTGGGGTGAGTTAACTGTGTGGTCAATTTGCTGAATGATGGGCAAGCCAAAAGCAGCGGTCTTTCCTGTTCCTGTTTGAGCCAACGCAACCATATCCTGATCGCTTTCCAGTAAAAACGGAACTGTTTTTTCCTGTATCGGCGTGGGCTTCTCAAATCCTATTTCCTGAATAGCCTCCAGAATTTCAGACCTTAAACCCATTGATTCAAATAAATTCATTTATAATTTTTAAAAGTGGCCGCAAAGGTACTTGTTTTATTTGTATTACAGCGATTTACGAAAAACTTTCATGAAATTTAACGTTCAAGGAACTTCGCACAAAAACAGCGGCTGTTTGTTCCAACTTTTGTTTACGATTTTTACGATCGGATGCACGGCATTTTAGTACGGATTCTCTTACATTTGTTTTAATAAAAACGAAGATATGAAGCTTTCGAGTCCACTGAAAAATAACTTTTACCTCAATCACTTACTGTTTTTTTGGAGTTTGATGCTCAGTATTTCTGCCAGCACCTTTGCTCAGGTTAGCGATACCATCGTGCCGGTTGATGAAGATACTGAGAAAATTCTGAGCAGGATCGACATTCGAAACATATCAACTAACGGGTTTAATTTATGGAGGGATGATTTCTCTGGCCATTGGGCAGGTATCGACTTTGGATTCAACATGTTTCTGAATGAGGATTACAGCGCATATGAAACCGACTTTATGAGTAACGATGTGCTTCGTTCAAATTCTATGTACATCAATTTTGTGCAGCAAAGTATAAGCCTGCAACGCTACCGGAATACATTTGGACTGGTTACCGGGCTCGGACTCCGATTACAAAGTTACCGTTTGGATGATAACACCACAATCGTGCTTGATAACAACAATGTGGTACAACCCCATGAACCCAATTTCGAAAACATAAAAAAATCAAAACTCGGAATAATGTCGCTGGTGCTTCCGGTTCTGGCGGAGGTTCAGATTCCTGTCAATAACTACAAAAACCGCATTTATATCTCCGGAGGAATGTACGGCGGAGTAAAACTTACAAGCCACACAAAAGTTAAGTACAAGGTCGAACAGAATGAAAAACTCAAAGTAGTTGATCATTTTTCGTTGCGCGACTTTAATTACGGTCTGATGTTTCGCACCGGCTATCGCTGGATAAACCTGTATGCGAGTTACGATCTGGTCAGCTTTTTCAAAGAAGAAAAGGGACCTGAATTAACACCTTTTTCATTTGGGATTACGCTGATACGATTTTAAAATGAAATTCAGAAAAAAATAGCTGTCCAAATTAAACCGAAAAAGATGAAGCATCTGTTCATCCTCATTTTTATTTCCCTACCTTTTTTATTGTTTTCACAAAAAGACAATGCTTTAAAAGGTAGTATTTATATTTCCGGTTCCGAAGGTTATAACACCTTTCGCATACCTGCAATTGTACAAACAAACTCGGGCAGGCTGCTTACTTTTGCCGAAGGACGTGTTAACGGAAGTTCCGACACGGGCAATATCGATCTGGTAATGAGAAGTTCGGACGACGATGGAAAAACCTGGAGCCCTCTAAAAATAATTTGGGACGACGGCAACAATGTATGTGGAAATCCGGCGCCGGTTGTTGATGTCCAAACCGGTGAAATTCATTTGTTGATGACCTGGAATTTAGGTGAGGATCATGAACGTGACATTATCGACCTGAAAAGTAAAGATACAAGGCGCGTATTTGTTTCTTCATCGTCGGATGACGGCGATAGCTGGACAACTCCAAAAGAAATCACTTCAAGCGTAAAAAAAGAAAACTGGACCTGGTATGCCACAGGTCCCTGTCATGGCATTCAACTAAAATCAAGCAAAATCAAAGGCCGTTTGCTTATTCCCTGCGATCACATTGAAGCAGAAAGCAAGCAGTATTATTCGCATACAATATTTTCCGATGATCACGGAAAAACCTGGTTACTTGGAGGAACTACTCCGCAACATCAGGTTAACGAAAGCACAGTTGCAGAACTCCCGGACGGGAAACTTCTGCTAAACATGCGAAACTACGACCGCTCGCAGAAAGCACGAAAAATAAGTTGCAGTGAGGACGGTGGTTTAACCTGGTCGGATATTCAGTCGGATACGGCCTTAATTGAACCAATTTGCCAGGCTAGTTTACTGTACACCAGTGACAACAATTTTCTGTGGTTTCTGAATCCGGCAAACACTGACAGCCGCACCAATATGACCTTAAAAATGAGTAGCGACGAGGGTAAAACCTGGAAAACTCATACGGTACTTCATCCCGGACCGGCGGCTTATTCCGACTTGTGCCAAATAAACAAAAACACCATAGGCTGTTTGTTCGAAGGAGGAATGGAGAATCCTTATCAAGGGATTGTTTTCACTACTGTTCAAATTGAAAAATAGACGCTATGAGACCTTACATACTTGAAGAAACTAACTGGAAACAGATCAAACACCAGAAATACGAAGTGGCCATCCTTCCCTGGGGTGCTACCGAGCCCCACAACTACCATTTACCATACGGAACTGATTCGCTGGAAACAGAAAAAATTGCAGCATTGGCTGCCGAAAAAGCCTGGGAACAGGGCGCAAAAGTCATGGTGTTGCCAACCATTCCGTTAGGAGCGCAAAATGTGGGGCAAATCGATATGCCCTTTTGTTTGCACACGCCACCTTCAACCCAAATGCTTATTTTGAAAGACCTTGTTTCTGCGCTCGACAGGCAAGGCATAAAAAAACTGGTAATTATGAATGGCCACGGCGGAAACGATTTTAAACCGATGATCCGCGAACTTCAGCCACAGTTTCCCGAACTATTTTTATCGTTGGTTGAATGGTTCAAGATTCTTGATGAAGAAAACTATTTTGAAAAGGGTGGCGACCATGCCAACGAAATGGAGACCAGCATCATTTTACACTTCTTCCCCGAACTGGTGTTGCCACTTTCCGAAGCAGGAAACGGAAAACAAAAAGCATCAAAACTAAAAGCCATTCGCGAAAAAACGGCCTGGGCACCGCGGCAATGGGATAAGGTTTCGGAAGACACCGGAATTGGCGATCCGCGCCAAGCCACTGCCACCAAAGGCGAAAAATTTGTGCATGATGTCACCGAAAAAATCGCCGCCTATTTTGTGGAACTGGAGGAGAGCAACATTCACGATCTTTACGAATAAACTTAAAAACTCTTAAGGGTGTAATTTTTGAAGATTATCTGATACCTATCCTTGAAACCATTCCTAAAAGAATTGAATTCAACGCTAATCGAATTCCTAAAAACAGATTGAAATAAACTGATTTTTAAGAGAAATATCACTTTTAGAAGTGCTGGGAAAAACTATATTTGCGACTTTAATTTTAATAAGGATACACCTAAATTGACTATACCTTACCTGTAGGGAAAATTTCATAGTTAATTTTTGGGTGTTGTAATAATTTCAAATAATGAAAAGATTAAATCTGATACTGCTCTTAACTGTGTTTCTTTTCGGTACAGCAGTAGCCGACGAAGGGATGTGGCTTCCTTCGCTGATTCACAAACTGAATATTAACACCATGCAGGAAATGGGTTGCGAACTGAGTGCTGAAGAAATTTACAGCATTAACAATTCGAGCCTGAAAGATGCTGTCGTGGCACTCGATCGCGGATCGTGTACTGCTGAACTGGTTTCGAAAGACGGACTCCTGCTGACCAACCACCACTGTGGTTTTGGCGAAATTCAAAAACATTCGAGTGTTGAACACGACTACCTGCAGGACGGATTCTGGGCCATGTCGAGAGAAGAAGAACTCCCTAATCCGGGAAAAACGGTTACTTTTTTGGTTCGTGTTGATGACGTAACCGAAAAAGTACTTGCCGAGGTAACTGATGAGATGACCGAATCGGAACGTGATGCAAAAATTAACGAAGCCGCCGACAAACTAAAAGAGGAAGCAAAAGGCACCACTCATTACGAAGTTTATGTGCGCGACTTTTTCAATTCAAATAAATTTTACCTGTTTGTTACCGAAACGTTCAAAGACGTTCGTTTGGTAGGCGCACCTCCGCAAGCACTTGGTAAATTTGGTGGCGACACCGACAACTGGATGTGGCCTCGTCACACCAACGACTTCTCGATGTTCCGCGTTTATTGCGGTCCCGATGGAAAACCTGCAGAATACTCGGAAGACAACATTCCTTACCAGCCAAAACATTTTCTGCCTATTTCGTTGAAAGGTGTTCAGGAAGGTGATTTTGCCATGGTGATGGGTTATCCCGGCAGCACTGCCCGATACAAAACTTCATACGGTATCGACTACACCATGAAAGTGACCAACACCGCACGTATCGAAGTAAGGGAGAAAAAACTGGATATTATTGCCGACTACATGGCCAGCAGCCAAAAAGCAAAAATCCAATACGCTTCAAAACACGCCAGAAGCGCCAACTACTACAAAAATGCTATCGGTCAGAACGAAGCGCTTACCAAGTTAAAAGTGATTGCTCAAAAGCAAGGTCTCGAAAAGCAATTCACCAGCTGGACAAACGCCAGTGAAAGCAGAAAAGCAAAATATGGTGAAGCACTGAATCTGATCGAAAATTACTACACCAATATTGAGGCCGATAAAGCTCGTGAATACATGTCGGAGGCTTTATTGCGCGGACCGGAGATCTTCCTGTTTGCCAACCGTGTAAAACCCCTGGAAGAGTTACTAAAAGATCCGAAAGGGAATAAGGACAGAATCGAACGCTATTCTCAGGCGCTGAAAGCTGCTGCCGAAGAATATTTTAAAGATTACAGCGCATATACCGACCAGCAGATCGCTGGTGCTTTAATGCGTATCTATGCTGCTAAAAACACTTCGGAATATCAGCCCGCTTTCTTTGCTGAGATTCAGAAGAAATACAAAGGCGATTACGATAAGTATGCCGACAAGATGTTCCAGAAGTCGATTTTCGATGATAAAGACGAGTTCATGGCCTTCCTGGATAATCCGTCGGTTAAAGTGCTGAAGAAAGATATGGCATTTATGGCTGCCGATGATATTTTCGCAAAATACCGCGAAATCAGCAACCAGATTTCAACAAAAGGCGACGAACTGGCAAAAGGAAGAAGACTGTTCCTTGCCGGTTTAATGGAAATGCAGCCCGACAAGAAGTTCTATCCCGACGCCAACTCCACCATGCGTTTAACTTATGGTAAGGTGCTCGATTACGACCCACGCGACGGTGTAACCTATAAATTCTACACCACCACCGACGGTTACCTTGAAAAAGAAATTCCGGGCGATTACGAGTTCGATGTACCTGCCCGCATGAAGGAACTCTTGCTGGACAAAAACTACGGACAATATGCTGATGCCGATGGAAAATTACACGCGGCATTCATCACCAATAACGACATTACTGGTGGTAACTCAGGTAGCCCGGTCATTAACGGTAAAGGCGAACTGATCGGTATTGCCTTCGACGGCAACTGGGAAGCCATGAGTGGTGACCTGGCTTTTGAGCCAGAACTGCAACGTTGTATCAATGTCGATATTCGCTTTGTACTGTGGGTAATCGATGTGTATGCCGGTGCCGACCACCTCATCGAAGAAATGGAAATTATCAAATAATTTTCAAAAAAATAAAGCATAAAACCTCGTCAGTTATGGCGGGGTTTTATTTTTTTAAATTTGAGATTATTAGTAGTAAGTAGTGCGACTAATTCTAATAAATGTTGCAACTTCCAAATAAAGCTCACTACTTTGTACTCGATACAATTTTCTCAATACTCACCAACAAAGAAAATGGCTCGACCCAAAATAACCATTTATACTGACGGCGCTGCACGCGGAAACCCGGGGCCGGGAGGCTACGGAGTCGTTCTCTTGTCGGGGGAACACCGCAAGGAACTTTCAGAAGGCTACAAGCTTACGACCAACAACCGCATGGAATTACTGGCGGTGATCGTTGCCCTGGAAACGCTGAAAATACCCGGAAGCGAAGTCACCATTTACACCGACTCGAAATACGTTGCCGACGCTGTTGAAAAAGGCTGGGTTTTTAACTGGGTAAAAAAGCGCTTTAAGGGGAAGAAAAATCCCGATCTTTGGATGCGTTTTCTCGAGATTTACAAAAAGCATCTTGTTAAATTTGTTTGGGTGAAAGGACATGCCAACAATCCGCTAAACGAACGCTGCGATGAGCTTGCTGTGGAAGCATCATTCAAGCCGGTGCTTTTGGAAGACGTGGGATATAAACCGGAATAAATGAAGTACTTTAGTTTGATCGTTTTGTTTTTGACACTGATTGCCTGCCAAAACAAAGATGATTCAGGCCAAAAAATGAAAACCATAAATTACATAGACAGGGCAAGTGGAGAAGCCCGCACCGAGAAGGTTCCGAGCGAAGGAATGCTAAAATGGCTGTATTCATCGCCATCGGGGAAGCTGGCTTTGAACGTGTTGTTTAAACGGAAGTTCTTTTCTGCATTGGGAGGCTGGTACATGAATACACGAATCTCGAAAAACAGAATTCCCGAATTCATAGCAGAACACAATATAAACCTGAATGAATACCAACGCGACTCGGTTCAGGATTTTAGTTCCTTTAATGATTTCTTTTACAGAAAACTAAAGCCCGGAGCGCGGCCAATTGGTGAACACCTGGTTTCGCCGGCCGATGGAAAGATTTTGGTTTTTCCCACAATCAAAGATGTTCTTTCCTTCTTTGTAAAAGGTATAGAATTCACGTTGACAGACTTCCTGAGAGATAAGGTCCTGGCAGAAAAATATGCCGGTGGCGCAATGGCCATTGTCCGACTGGCACCACCCGATTACCACCGTTACCATTTCCCGGCTTCAGGTTTGGCGTCGGAAACAACAAAAATAAAAGGGCATTATTTCTCGGTTTCGCCACTGGCGCTGCAAAAAAGCCTGGAGATATTTTGCGAGAACAAACGTGAATATTGCACCCTTGCAACACAGGAATTTGGAGAAATTCTGATTGTAGATGTTGGCGCCACAATGGTTGGTAGTATTCTTCAAACATACCAGCCGGGCGAAGTTAAAAAAGGCGACGAAAAGGGCTATTTTGCTTTTGGCGGTTCAACGCTGGTGCTGCTTTTCGAACAAGGCAAAATTCAATTCGATTCCGACCTTATTGATAACACCGGCAAAGAACTGGAAACGACCATTAAGATGGGCGAAAAGATTGCATCGCCACTGAATGGCCTGTAATACATCAGAAATTTCACCAGATTTTTTCCAAAACTTTCCTGAAATCTCAGCAACATTTGTGATATTTGGTTCATAAACTAAACTGAACCATGAAAAACCTGATTCTTGTTATTCTGGCATTTGCACTGTTTGCCTGCAGCAATTCCAACTCTGTTTCCGTACAAAGTCCCGATGGAAAAATAAAAGTCGACTATTGGATCGACGAAGCATCCAACAACTATTATTCAGTAAACCAGGATGGGGAAATCCTTATTCAACCTTCATTTTTGGGGTTCGAACTTGAAAATGGAGAGAAAATCGGGACGAATGTAAAGATCGTTTCAGTTCAGAAAACAAAAGTAGCTGACAGCTGGACACCAGTTTACGGAGAACTCGCTGAAGTGCCTGATGTATATAATCAAATAGTAATTCGACTAAAGGAAACTACCCAAACTCCGAGGGAATTTGAACTAACATTCCGGGTGTACAACGAGGGAGTGGCTTTTAATCTGAATTTTCTTTCCGACGATAACAATCCGACACTTACTATTCAGAAAGAACTTACCGAGTTCAAATTGGCAAATGATTATGAATGCTGGGTTTCTGACCGGGCACAATCCGAATACCGAAAGGTTCCGATAAGCGAGATCGCTGCACCTGTTGAACGGCCGCTGGTGATCGAGGCAGATAAAAAATACCTGGCAATCGGCGAAGCAAAACTGATCGATTTTTCGCGCATGAAGTTGATGGCAGGAGAAAGTGCGAACACGCTTGTGGCCACACTCCACGACGAACCAACAGTCACGCTTCCGTACACAACACCCTGGCGGACAATTATGGTTGGGGATTCTCCGGGAGAACTGCTTGAGCACAATTATTTCCTGCAAAACCTGAATGATCCCTGCGCAATTGATGATGTTTCGTGGATAAAATCGGGTAAGGTCATTCGCGAAGTTACACTTACCACCAAAGGAGGAATTGCCTGTGTGGATTTTGCTGTTGAAAACGGCTTGCAATATGTTGAATTTGATGCCGGCTGGTACGGGCTTGAATACGACGATGCCTCGGATGCCACAACAATTACCGTCGATCCGAAACGCTCGCCTGGCCCGCTCGATCTGCACAAAGTAATCGACTATGCTAACAGCAAAGGAATTGGCATCATTCTCTATGTCAACCGGCGCGCCCTTGAAAAACAAATTGATGAGATTCTTCCGCTTTACCGGTCGTGGGGAGTGAAAGGCTTAAAATATGGGTTCGTCCAGGTGGGTTCGCAGGAGTGGACGACCTGGCTCCACGAGGCAGTAAAAAAAGCTGCTGAAAATGAATTGATGGTTGACATCCATGACGAATATCGCCCCACCGGTTTTTCGCGCACTTATCCTAATTTAATGACGCAGGAAGGTATTCGCGGCGACGAAGAAAGCCCAGCGAATGCGCACACACTTACCACGCTTTTTACACGCATGCTTGCCGGCGCCGGCGACAACACCATTTGTTACTTTGCCCCAAGAGTTACCGAAAAAATGGGCGGACACGTGTCGCAACTCGCCAAAGCTGTAATGCTTTACAGCCCGTGGCAGTTTTTGTTCTGGTACGACAGGCCACCAAATTCTTCGGATGTGATTGGCGGCGTTCCCGGAGCCAAAGATTATATTGAACTGACTCCTGAACTGGAATTTTTCAAAAATATGCCAACGGTTTGGAACGATACAAAAGTGTTGGAAGGTAAAATTGCTGATTACGCTACCGTTGCCAGAAAATCGGGTAACGACTGGTTTCTCGGCTCCTTAACGGGAAAAAATTCACATGCATTACAACTGAACTTATCTTTTCTGGATACCGGGAAGAGTTACGAAGCCATTGTTTATTCGTACGATCCCGAAATTGACATTCCTACAAAAGTACGTATTGATAAGCAGGAAGTGAATTCCACTTCGTTGTTGAATTTTGATATTCGGCCGAATTCAGGATTAGCTATTCAATTCCGCCAACTGTAAAAATCCCGGATTTCTCCGGGATAACTTTCAGACTTGAACAATGTTTGTTAGAAGGCCACCGAAACGCGAATGCCCGGGTAAATATTCTTGAAAAAGTCGTTGAAATACAGCTCCGGCTTTACCGAAAATGTATTGTTGATCTTCTTGTTCATCGATAAGCGGAAGGTATTTTCTTTGAAGAAATCGTTGTTTCGACTGACGAGGTAACCAAAGGAAAGTCCGTACCATTTTTCATCCAACGGAGAATTCGAAAAGTTATGTTCCCAACCCAGGGATACAAAATGATTCAGATCGAAATAATTGTCATCGCTTGAATTGGAAAAATCATACATCATGCTCCAGTCGATGGAGTAGATATTCTTCATCATTCCCCGATTCACGAATCCAAGGCCAAGTCGAAAATTGAAATCAGAAACAAAGGTATTTTTTACCCAACCGGCGCCAATTCCTCCGCTAAGAATAAGCATATCCATTGGCTTATACGCTGGTTCCTGTATAAAAACTTTCGCTTCATCATCACGTAAATCGACCCAGGCCTGAACGGGATTTTTACGATAGCCTTTACCTATCTTATCACCTAATGCAACTGTCCCGCTTTTGCTTTTCTGTTTAAACGCTTCCGAAGAAAAATAAGACAGATCTGAAGGCTGATCGACAAAGATTTTGAATTCAATTTCACGGTAAATAAGGTGCAGGCAATATTTCCCAAAGTCTTTTTCGAAAATGGTGCCATCGCCGAAAATGACCAACTGCTTCGTATTCTTTTTCTGGTTTTTCAATGAAAGATCCCTGGTGTTTTCAACATACTGGTTGTCATTTGTACTTTTATACTCAATAAGCACATACTCATCTTCAGCTGGACTGACAATCGCCAGCTGGTCAAGAATTTTTTGTAGCTGCCCGGTTTTTTCTGCCAGTTGCAGTTTCTCGGGGCTATTCGCTATAAAATTGGTACTTGCCACCTCCACCAACATCTTATCGAATTTGTACCGGATGGTATCTCCTTTAAAAATATCGCTTACAGCATTCGCCGATTGAGAAATAATGGTGAGAATAATTACGATTGCAATGGTTTTAATTGTTTTCATGGCTATTTTTTAAAAAGTGTTCTGTTTAAGTCGTTTGTTTTGCCGCCGAAGTTTTTCGGAAATATTTTGACTTCCAATTCCGGATTATTTACCGCCGGTTTTTTCTGAACGCCCAGTTCCACCCGCTCGCTTTTTAATTGAAAAGGCTCTGTTTGCTCCGGGTTATCTGCATTTTTAAGTGCGGTAAGTTCGGTTTGGGCAGCCTGTAAATCAGCCGTCAGTTTTGCGAGTTCTTCTTTGTAGGTTTGATGCTGCTCAAAAAGTATGTGTTCAGTTGAGTCCTGCAACTGCACGTATTTTTGCTCCCAGTCGGTTTCATTTGCTCCTTGTTTTTGCTGAACGAATCGATCGCGGTAAACCACCTTCTCCACAATTTTTGTTTCTGTTTTTACCTGAGTTGGTATCGATTTTATGGAATCAAGCTCGAACTGAAGTTGCGAATTGAAATTTTCCAGCTCTGCAATTTCGGCCGCATGCTGCCTTTGGTAGTTTAGTCCGGCAAAAACGCCACCTGCAAGTAACAAGCCCAGAAAAACGGCAGCCACCCGCCACCAGGCCGCCACTTTTTTGGAAGTGCCCAGCGAATTGTCGAGCTGTTTCCACATGACCTCTTTCCCCTGATAACGGAATCCGGCATCATCTTCTTCAAATGCCTTTTGTATGTTATGTTCCAGCTTGTCCATAGTTGTAATTCAATTTCTTTTGTAATAATTTCCGTGCTTTAAAAAACTGCGAACGCGAAGTGCTTTCCGAGATCCCCAGCGTTTCTGCAATTTCTTTGTGCGCATATCCATCAACCACATGCATCATAAAAACCGTCTTGTACCCGTCGGGAAGTCGGTTCACCACTTCAATTAAAACGGCATCGTCCACGGTTTCTGTCCCAGCAATGTTATAGTGCTCTTCATCGATGGTTTCCAGTTTGTAAAGCGTACTTAGCTCCTTTCGTCTGTCCATCAACGCTTGGTTGATAACGATACGAGAAAGCCAGCCAACCAGTGCAGGTTCATTGATAAACTCGAAATCCGGTAATTTTTCAAATATCTTCAGGAAAGCCTGAAAAAGCGCCTCTTCCGCCGATTCATACGAAACCGCATACCGTTTGGCCACGGCAAACAAACGATCGGCATACAGTTCGAAAAACTGCTTTTGTGCCCGTCGGTCTCCTTTCGAGCTCTTATGAATTATTTTTTGAAGCTGCACTTAGTCAGTTTGTTTTTCTTTCATTAGTAAAATGCAGAATGTTGGTTAAACGTTGCCTGCCCGCTAAAAAAATATGGTTTTTACTATCTCCGGCTTCAAACCACTAATGAACCGGGTACATTGCTTCGTTTTTACACCGGATGGCAAACGTTACGGTAACATTGCCTCACTTTTCAATTGGGCGACAAACGTTATGGTAACGTTGCTCCTCCTGTCGATTGAGCAGGGAATGTTATGGTAACGTCGTCGGCCTTTTCATGCGCGGCAAGAATTTTGCAGTAATTCTTCCCCGCCATTGTTTCGCGTTTCAGAAATCCAGCACCAGCTGTTCATCCAGCAGGCGAAATGTCATCCGGTGGTATTTTGTAGGCCCGTATTCTTTTATTGCGGCGCGGTGTTTTTTGGTGGGGTAACCTTTGTTGCGGTCCCAGTCGTAATGTGGAAACTCGGCATGAATTTTCAGCATGAAATCGTCGCGGTAAGTTTTTGCCAGCACCGAAGCCGCGGCGATGGAATAGAACCGTCCGTCGCCTTTTATCATGCAGGTATACGGAATTTTTGTTTGCGGACGAAAACGGTTTCCGTCAATTAATAAATGCTCAGGTTTTGTTTCCAGTTTCTGAACTGCCCGGTTCATGGCCAGAAATGACGCATTCAGAATATTTACCTCATCAATCTCGTGATTATCGACCGCCACCACAGCCCAGGAAATGGCTTGTTCTTCGATTAAGGGACGAAGCTGATAACGCTGTTTTTCGGTAAGTTTTTTTGAATCGTTCAACAGCTCACTTTCAAAATAGGGAGGAAGAATAACCGCGGCAGCAAAAACAGGCCCCGCCAAACATCCGCGGCCGGCTTCATCGCAACCGGCTTCTATCTGTCCCTCATTAAAATATGATACTAGCTTTTGTTTCTTCATTGTTGTTAGTTATGAGCCACAAGCCACGAGCTAAGCTTTTTCTTCCATTCAAAATCAACTGTTCTGCTAAAAGTTTGTTTGATGCCACTTCATAAATCGCAAATCGTTAATCATCATTCTAAAATCGAAGTCAGTTATTAAACTGATAAATTGCCATAGTTCAAACTGAGACTTTAAACTGTGACTGATCACTGCAACGCTTTCTCTACGCTCATCCAGAGCAGTCGGGCGGTTTCGTCCCAGCTAAATTTGTTCTTCTGAATAAATCCTTTTTCCACCAGTGTTTTGCGCAGTTCAACATCCTTTTGAATTTTGATCATGGCATCGGTAATCTGTTCAATTTTAATTGGATCGGCATAAAGAACAGCATTGCCACCCACCTCCGGAATTGATGTAGTATTGGAACAAATTACCGGAATTCCGGCGCTCATCGCTTCCACAATCGGGATACCAAAACCTTCGAAAAAAGGAACAAACGTAAGCGCAAGAGCTGCCCCGAAAATATCGTGCAGTTCGCTTGTTGATACACGGCCGGTAAACACTACTTCATCTTTATTCCGCATGTTCTCGTATGTCTCAAAAATATCGCCCGTTTTATGCATTTCGCCACCAACCACTACCAATTTTGTATTGTTGCCGTTCACACTCTTAAACGCATCGAAAGCCTTCAGCAAACCACTTACATTTTTCCGCGGATGCAGTGCACCAACAAATAGGAAATATTCGGCTCCTCCGGTATATTTCTCTCTGATTTTAACGATCTCCTCTTTAGAAATGGGTTCAAATATCTGGTTGATGCCGTCGTAAACCACGTCGATTTTGTCGTAATCAACCTTAAACGAGCGGCTAATGTCCTCCTTCGAATAAAACGAAACCGTTGCCAGGCGCTTAGCAAAACGCGCGAATTTCGGGAAATAATAGTTATAATATTTGGCTTTCAGCCACGGAAGGTCATCGGGACGGTGCACGAAGTTAATATCGTGGATCACACCCAACTGAGGAACTTTTGTCCGCTGCGAAAGATAACCATCGGGCGAAAGAAACAGATCCACCTTATACTTTTTCAATATTCGTGGTATCTGGAATTCGAACCACAGGTACCACAAAACCGGGTGCCTTGTTGGTGGTCCGATCACTACCGGCTTTATATTATCGGCAAAAATATAATCCTGATTATAAGGCCTGTCGAAAATGAAGATAAACTCGTGCTCGGGGTGGTTCAAAGTCATCCGTTTCAGGGTTTCGTAAGTGAACCAGCCAATTCCTTCGAGCTTGCCTTTTAAAAGTAAACGCGTATTAACCGCAATAACCATTGAGTAGAATTCAAGTTTCCGTAAATGTACAAAGTTTGTATTTATTTTATCAGTTGGGTTGTTCAATATTTGCTACTTTTAGGCGTTAATTACAGTACGGCAAATAACTTATCCTGGCGTTTTGAAACGTAAATTTGTAACCAACCTCATATTATTACTTTTCCTCAACCTGCTGATCAAACCATTCTGGATTTTCGGTATCGACAGAACGGTTCAGAATATGGTTGGCGACGAAACCTACGGCTTATATTTTGCCCTGTTCAACTTTTCGATGTTGCTGAATATTTTGCTCGATGTTGGAATCACCAATTTTAACAACCGAAACATTGCGCAGCACAACTTCCTTTTACCAAAGCACCTGTCGCACATTATTAGTTTGAAGTTCCTGCTGGCGATTGTTTATGCTGTTTTTACCTTTGGTGTCGCTGCAATTATTGGATATAATAAAGTACAGTTTCATTTGCTGGTCTTCCTGGTTTTTAATCAGTTTCTCATTTCATTCACACTTTACCTCCGGTCAAATATCAGCGCCCTTCACCTCTTCAGAACCGACAGCCTGATCTCGGTACTCGACCGCAGTTTGATGATCATTATTTGCAGTCTTTTGCTGTTCACGAATGTTTTCAAAATTGAATTTACCATCAACTGGTTTGTTTATGCACAGACGATTGCCTATGCCATCACTGCACTTATTACGATGATTATAGTACTCCAAAAATCGGGTAGAATACAAATTCAGTTTAACCCCGCATTCTTTATGGTTTTCCTCCGAAAATCATATCCCTATGCCTTGCTGATTTTGCTGATGTCGTTTTATAACCGGATCGATTCGGTGATGCTCGAACGCCTCTTGCCTCACCCACTGGGTAAGGAACAGGCTGGTATTTATGCCCAGGCTTTCCGTTTGCTCGATGCCGTTTCGATGTTCGGCGTTTTGTTTGCCGGATTACTGCTTCCCATTTTTTCGAAAATGCTCAAACAGAAGAAGCATGTTGGGCAAATGGTAAAACTATCGTTTACCTTGCTAATTGTGCCGGCCATTATTCTGGCCATTTCAAGCATCTATTATTCCGGCGAAATCATGGATGCATTGTACACTTCCGACACCGGAGAATATGCTGATATTCTGGGTATTCTTATGACGGGTTTTATCGGAATCGCTACCACCTACATTTTTGGAACGCTGTTAACGGCAAATGGTAGTTTGAAACAACTCAACATTATGGCCTTCACCGGCATGGTAATTAACCTGATTCTAAATATCGTTTTAATTCCGCGCTACCAGGCATTCGGATCAGCCTATGCCAGCCTGGTCACACAGCTTTTCACAGGTGGCGTACAACTCTTTCTTGCGGTTAAAATTTTTCGACTTCAGACCAACTTCAGGTATGTATTTCAGATTCTGATTTTCATAGGTGTAGTTTTCGCTGTCGGAACATTCTCTAAAAATATCGGCCACTGGTTCACCGGTTATCTGACTATGATTCTGGCTTCGGTAGTTTTTGCCGTTCTAATTAAACTTTTTAATCTGAAAGACCTTTATAAGATAATCCGTTACGAATAGGTATGTCAAATCCTACAATTGAAGAATTACTCGACGGGGAACAATTTGAGTTGATAGCAGAACTGGAACATGCTACCATCAAAGAATTTGTTCTGGAACAACTGGCTACAGGCGGTAAAATAATTACTGCTTTTATGGTGTACCAGGTGATTATGTTGTTAGCTGGAATATTTTTCGTGACCCGTTCTATCGTAATGGCATACCACGGTATAAACGAGCCCTTAATTCTCAGCGGAATTGCCCTGCTATTTTGCTTCACCCTGCTTATTCCCATTCATGAATTATTACACGGTTTAGCACTTAAATTAACCGGGGCAGAAAAAATTTATTACGGGGCTTATTTTCGAAAATTCATTTTTTATGCTGAAGCTGACCAACACGTACTGAACAAGTCGCAATTCGAATTGATCGCATTAGCTCCTTTGGTTGTGGTGAAAATATTAACAATAATAGGTCTGCTAATTTTTTTCAACTCTCCGGTATTCTATCTGATGATCATGATTATGGCTGTACATAGTTTCTTTTGTGCGGGAGATATTGGACTACTTTCAATCTTTTACAGACACAGGGAAGTATTTACCTATGATGTGCGATCGGAAAAGAAAAGTTACTATTTCAAAAGAAGATAATCCCGAAAAAAAGGACAAAAAAAAGGCAGCTTCTACAAGCTGCCTCAAAGCCATGAAAACAATTAAACAATGTTCAGAAAACAGAAAACTAGAAACAATTATATTGTCATAATATCTTTTTCTTTAGCTTCCACTAAAGCATCAATCTTTTTATTATAAGCATCAGTCATTTGTTGAACATCAGCCTCAGCATCTTTCTCCAAATCTTCGGATAAACCATCTTTCTGAAGCTTTTTTAAGCTGTCGTTGGCATCTTTTCTTGCCCCTCTAACACTTATCTTCGCCTTTTCACCTTCTCCATGAACCTGTTTTACCAGCGATCTTCTTCGCTCTTCGGTAAGTACCGGAACATTTAATCGAATGATCTCACCGTTATTATCCGGATTAAGCCCGAGATTTGAGTTGATAATTGCCTTTTCGATTTCCGGGATCAGATTCTTCTCCCAGGGCTGAATGGCAATTGTCCGCGCATCCGGTGTGCTTACATTCGACACCTGATTTAAAGGTGTTTGACTTCCATAATATTCAACGAGAACGCCGTCTAACATGGCTGGACTTGCTTTTCCGGCTCTAATATGAGCCAACTCTTTATCGAGGTGTTCAACTGCCCCCTCCATCTTCTCCTTACAAACGTCTAAAACAAAATCTACTTCTTCTTGCATTCGTTAAAACACTGAGTTTCCAACCAAGGACTGTTAGCAAATATAGAAAAAATATAAATACTTGAAAATTTTTTAAATAATTTATTGCGAGTTAAAATAAGATTCCTCTAGTTATGCACAATAGTTCCAATTGGTTCACCTTGCATAACTCGCTTTAAATTACCTTTTTGATCCATGTTGAATACCAGGATCGGCAAATTATTTTCTTTACATAAAGTGGTTGCCGTCAAATCCATAATTCTAAGATTTCTGGCATAAATCTCGTCAAAGCTTATTTCATCGAAACGGGTTGCCGAAGAATCTTTTTCCGGATCGGCCGAATAGATACCATCAACCCGGGTTCCTTTCAGCATCACATCTGCTTCAATTTCTATTCCGCGCAGCGCACTTGCTGTATCTGTCGTAAAATACGGATTACTCGTACCTGCAGAAATAATTACCACTTCACCTCTCTCCAATAACTCAACGGCTTTATCTTTCGAATAGTATTCACCAATGGGTTCCATTCTTATGGCTGTTAGTACTTTTGACTTTACACCTGCATTTACCAGAGCAGAATTCAGTGCCAGGCTATTGATCACTGTTGCCAACATCCCCATCTGGTCACCTTTTACACGGTCGAAACCTTTGGCTGCCCCACTAAGTCCGCGAAAAATATTGCCACCACCAATTACAATGCCGACCTGCGTACCTCCCTTAACTATTTCTGAGATTTCTTCAGCGTAATCGCTCAGTCGCTGTTGATCGATACCATATTGTTGGTCGCCCATTAGCGACTCTCCGCTAAGTTTTAATAAAATACGTTTGTATTTTGCCATAAGAATTGAATTTTCTGTTGCAAAGATAAAATAGTTTTTGGGTAAATATAAAGGCCAACTGTCAATTGACGGTTGGCCTTTTTTACTGCGCTGTCTAATTATTACCCTTCGTAAAATGGGTTAAAAAATCTATAAAAATTGCTCATAACTATTTCGCTGCAAAGTTGATTGTTTTCGCAGGGTGTAAAAATGATGAAAGTCAGTATTACAGCGAATTACAGCCGAACAAATATGTTTTATATTAGCCCGGTGAAATTTGGAAAATACAATCATTACCGGAAATAAATCCAGGCTTTCAATTATATTATTTCAATGCCTTTTTGCTTGCAAAGTTCAAGCGAAAGCTCGCTTAATTTATATTTCTGAATTTTACCGCTGGCAGTCATCGGGAACTCATCAACAAAAAAAATGTACTTAGGAATTTTAAAACGGGAAATATTGCCTCTGCAGAAATCCTGCACGTCAGCCTCAGTCAGGGTCTGCCCCTTTTTCAATTTGATGAATGCACCAACTGCTTCACCATATTTTTTACTCGGAACACCAGCCACTTCAACTGCTTCAATCTCGGGCATTCCGTACAGGTAATTCTCTATTTCACGCGGGTAAATATTTTCACCACCCCGGATGATCATATCTTTAATACGTCCGGTAATTTTGTAGAAGCCTTCCTGTGTTTTTACTGCCAGGTCGCCCGAATGCAACCAACCATTATCGTCGATGGCCTTTGCTGTAGCTTCAGGATTATTATAGTAACCCTTCATTACATTGTAACCACGGCAACAAATTTCTCCCTGTTTTCCCGTTTCACAATCTTCACCGGTCTCGAGATCCACAATCTTTACTTCAACATTCGGATATTCAAATCCAACGGTTGTCGAACGAACTTCAGGGGAATTGTGTGTTCGCGTGGCCGTCATTCCGGGCGACGACTCAGTTAAACCATACACAATAATAATGTCCTTCATGTTCATTTTGTCCATCACCTGATTCATGGTTTCGATCGGACAGGGAGAACCTGCCATGATTCCAGTTCTCAGGCTCGACAGGTCAAACATCTCAAACATGGGATGATTCAACTCTGCTATAAACATAGTAGGGACACCGTAAAGTGCCGTACATTTTTCTTTTTGAACCGAAGCCAAAACCATTAGCGGATCGAAATCTTCGGTAAGCACCATGGTTGCCCCGTGAGTAACAATGGCGCACACGGCAAGCACACATCCAAAGCAATGGAACAGCGGAACACATACCAGCAAACGTTCATCGCGTGTGTACTTCATGCATTCGCCTGTAGCAAAACCATTGTTCACAATGTTATGATGTGACAACATTACTCCTTTCGGAAAGCCTGTTGTTCCCGAAGTGTACTGCATATTCACCACATCGTGACAATTCACCGTTTCTTTTACACTCTCCAGCTCCAGGTCATCAATATGAGTACCCAGCAAGATCAACTCTGCAGTGCTGTACATTCCACGGTGCTTTTGCTGACCGATAAAACCTACATTTTTGAGTTCCGGAAAACGTTCGCTTTTTAACTCGCCACGTGCTTGAGTTTTCAATTCGGGAACCAACTCAAAGATCATCTGCACATAATCACTGTCACGATATCCTTCAAAAAGAAACAAAGAATGGATATCGGCATTACGCAGCAGAAAGTCGAGTTCGTGCAGTTTATAATTGGTATTAATGGTAACCAGAATTGCGCCGATTTTTGCAGTCGCAAACATCAACGTTGTCCAATCAGGAACATTTTTGGCCCATATTCCTACTTTGTCGCCGGGTTTAATCCCTATAAATAATAAACCTTTTGCCAACTGGTCTACCCGATCGTTAAATTGTTTGTACGAAAAACGCAGATCGCGGTCGGGATAAACAATAAAATCCTGGTCGGGAGTTTCGTAGGCCCATTTTTCGAGCATCTGGCCAAGGGTATAATCGAGTAGCTGCATAATGCTTCTGTTTATGGTTAAACCGGTGTGTAAACAACGGCCAGCAACTTGGCTTTTTCGTTGGCAACTGCATGTACATTGTGTGCCACTATTGAATCGAGATAAATACTGTCGCCCTGTTCGAGCTGGTATATCTCTTTGCCATAATTGATCTCTATTCTGCCTTCAAGCACATACATGAATTCTTCACCCTCGTGCGACGACAATTTATAATCAGATTCTGCTGTTGGTTCAATTTCTACGATAAAAGGCTCCATGTGTCTTCCGGCTTTTGCCTGAGCCAGTGAGAAGAAGTTGAGATGTTCACGCGCCGTTTCATCTTTTGTTGAAAAACTGAACCCTGCCTGCTCCTCTCCTCTTTTTACGATAGCAGGACCGATTTTTTCCTGATCATCGAGGAAGGTACCAATTCGCACGCCAAAGGCCCTGGAAATTTTTATTAGATGCCCTAGTGAAGGAACCGATCCCTTTTCTTCGATCATTTCCAACTGAACCGGATCGAGATTTGCTTTTAATGCCAGGTCTTCACGGCTAATCTGACGAAACTCTCTAAAATCCTTTATCTTCTTACCTATTCTTTTTTTGTTCTTCATAAGAATTCCTTTAAGCATTAACTTATAAGCGTGCACAAAAATCCCAGGGAAAACCGCTGCAACTGTCTTAAAAGTAATCGGTTTTTTTATTGAGCAGTAAAAATAACAGTTTGAATGAATTGAAAAAAATCTTTGTCAATCAATCCATATCGATTTTCAGATTATATACCGATTCCTTAAACCTGCCACATTTTACGACATAAAAAAAGGTGCCAAATGGCACCTTGCTGTATACTTAATTTAAAATTAAATCCATTTGATGTATTTAAAATCCTGGCGGTGTGGCAGGTTTTCGTTTTTAGCGAACAACCTGAAACTGTAATTGAATGATCCCGGATGATCGGGTTTTACCAGGTATTCATAAGTACAAAGATTTCCTTCGCAACCTGTTGGTTCAAATTCCCAGGCATCAAATATTTTGGTGCCTTCTTCTTCACTGGTTTCAGTAATTACCAATTCTACTCCCACCTCTTTTGGCGACAATCCGTTCAGGTCGACTTTCACCTTCACCGGATAATCGTTGCCCATCACAAAACTGGTTGTGAAACCTTCCACCATTTCAACTTTCTTCACTTTCACTCCCCCCCATTTCGAGATGATGTGTTCTTTCCAGGCCACTAATTCTTTGGCCATTTTATAATCGTCAGCAATTACACGCTTCGAACGTTCAAACTGCGGATTATAGTAACGATCCTGATAATCACGGATCATCCTTCCGGTTGTAAAATCAGGAGCCACCTGGGCAATTGTATTTTTTACATAACCAATCCACCTTTCAGGAATGTCGCCCATGTTTCGATCGTAATAAGCCGGCACAACTTCTTCTTCAAGAATATTGTAAATGGTTTCAGCATCCAGTTCATCCTGGAAGTCCTGCACATCGTAAGCACGCTCGGCAGGTAAGGCCCAACCGGCATTTTCGCGATAACCTTCAACCCACCATCCGTCGAGTACAGAGAAGTGCAAGGTTCCGTTCATCACGCCTTTTTCACCACTGGTACCAGATGCTTCCAGCGGACGAGTTGGTGTGTTCATCCAAACGTCAACTCCCTGTAACAGCATCTTTGCCAGGTTGATGTCGTAATTTTGTACAAACAAAATCTTTCCCCGGAATTCAGGTTGTTTTGATACTTCAACAATGTATTTGATCAAATCCTGCCCGGCTTTGTCGGCCGGGTGAGCTTTGCCTGCAAAAATAAACTGTACCGGTCGTTCGGGATTGTTTACAATCTTTGCCAAACGATCGAGGTTACGAAATAGGAGGTGCGCACGTTTATAGGTAGCAAACCTTCGCGCAAAACCAATGGTAAGCACGTTTGGATTGAGTTTACCCAAAATTTCGGTAATAATTTTTGGATTCTCATTCCTTTTGATCCAGTTGTTGGTAAAACGCTGCTTCACGTAATTGATCATTTTCAAACGCAGTGTTTTACGAAGCTCCCAGATTTCCTGATCGGGAACATTGTATATGTTTTTCCAAACATCAAAATCCAACTGGTTAGCCGGGAAGTTCTCTCCGAAATAGCGTTTATGAACCTGTTTCCATTCAGGTGCCGTCCACGACGGATAGTGGACACCGTTGGTTACGTAACCAATTTCGAGTTCTTCCGGAAGATAGCCATGATACAGGTTTTTAAGCACTTCTTTACTAACATCGCCATGCAACATACTCACACCGTTAATTCCCTGCGACAAGTTGCTGGCCAGGTAGCTCATGTTAAAATGATCTTCGGTTTTAAACGCTTTACCCAGCATATCAAACTCTTCCCATTTCAATCCCAATTTATCCGGGAATCCGCCCATATAATGCTTGAACATGTCGTTATGGAAGGAGTCGTGACCCGCAGGAACAGGGGTGTGCGTAGTAAATACTGTTGAAGCGCGAACCACTTCCTGCGCTTCGGCAAAAGACAGTCCTTGTTCGCTGATTATATTGATGATCCGCTCGATACCTATAAAGGCTGCATGCCCTTCGTTACAGTGATAAATATCGGAGTTGTATTCCAATTTTTTCAGAGCTTTAATACCTCCCAGACCAAGCAGCATTTCCTGTTTCAAACGGTTTTCATTATCGCCACCATAAAGATGGTGTGTTACAAAACGGTCTTCATCGCTGTTTCCGGGATGATCGGTATCGAGTAGAAACAGTTTTACGGAACCTACATTCACCTGCCATACACGCGCAACAACTTTACGGCCGGGATACTCAACCTCAACACTTACCCAATTTCCGTCCTTATCAACGGCAGGTTGAACCGGTATTTTAGTGAATTGCTGCGCCTCATAATTGGCCATTTGCTCGCCGTGCAGGTTCAAGGTTTGTTTGAAGTATCCGTAACGGTAAAGCAAGCCAACAGCAATCAGGTTTACTTTTGAATCGCTGGCCTCTTTCAGGTAATCACCTGCAAGAATTCCCAATCCTCCGGAGAATATTTTCAAACTGTCGTGCAGACCATACTCCATACTAAAATAGGCTATTTCAGGTCCTTCCAGTGCTTTTCTATCTTCGAGGTAAGCATTCAGCGAATTGTAGACATGGTGCATTTTGGCGATGAACTCCTCATCTTTGGTAAGCTCGATAAGGCGGTTGTAACTTACCCTGTCGAGCAGGAGGATTGGATTGTGTTCACATTCTTCCCAAATTTCTTCATCGATCGCACGAAACAAGTCTCTCGCATCGCTGTTCCAAACCCACCAAAGGTTTTTCGAAAGCTCGCGCAAGGGTTGCAAACTGTCAGGCAGGTTCGAATCAACACTAATTTTTTTCCACTCAGGCATCTCTATTTCCGGAGTCGGGATATATCTTAATTTTTCAGTACTCATTGTTTTCGGATATTAAATTAATAACTAACAACTATGCATCTTAAATTCTATTCTGAAACAGACTTCTGTGTTATTGGTTCATTGTTCTGAACCCTCAGAAAAAGGAATGCAAAATTAATTTTTATTTTGACTTACTGTTATTTACACAATTTTATAGGATTGGTCCTGTTTTAACTCAATGTTCAAAATATCAGCTCTTTTTTGATCTGGGATTTCTTGGCCTTTTAGGCTTCTGCAGGCGACTCAGGTCGGCTTCCAGCTTTTTCAGTTTTTCATCTTTTTCCTGAATAATCCGTTGAAGGATGGCAATTTCGCTTTCTGTTTCATTTTCAGGCTCAACAGCATTTAACCTAATCTTAAAATCACTCAGTACATTCATGTAATTGATGAAAGCTTCGTAGGGCGAATCGAAAGGATTTTGCTGGCGGTTCGGATTACCGTCGAGCGAATGCTTGGTCGACATGTAATAAAAATGATCACTGACCTGCAGGTAATTCCAATCCTTAAGCAGATTCTCATCGGTGCATCGCTTCATTCTCGAACTGAGCTCGTAAAGTTTATTGAAGGCTTCTTTTTGCATGCCGTTACCTAACCAGGCAGTAAGGTCGCGCTCTTCATCGGCCCAGGATATTGATTCCGGAACGTTTACCACTGAAACTGGTTGCAGCTTCTCAACTACTTCTGATGGAGTTGCAAACTTCAACTCATCGCTTTTTACAACCTGAGAAGCAAAAGCTTCCAGGAAATTGAATATACCGCTTTCAGCAGGCTGGCGTTCTCCAAAGGCTTCATAGCTTAAAAACAGGTTTACCACCTCCTCGCTTTTATCGAGACGGTTTAGCCAACCAATATATTTTTCAGCCGTTAGCGGAAATTCCGACCAGTTGCCGTTTGAAAAACGAAAAGCAAGGTCGTCGCTGAGTTTAAAGTTGCGCATCAAAACCTTTAGGCGCGGGTTAAGTGCATTTACATAAACGAAATTCGGGCTTTTCCAGCCTAACACCTGTTTAGCTCCCTCGGTGAGTATGGCCGTGTATCCCATTTTCGAAATCAACTCTCCAATTTCGTTCGAATAAATCATTTCGGTATTTCGAAAAACCCGCGGTTTTTGTCCAAACAAACCGAAAATCCTTTCGCTATGTTGTTTTACCTGATCCTTAAAAGCATTTTCATCCTTTAACGAGGATAAGGAATGAGAATAGGTCTCCGACAAAAACTCAACACAGCCTGTTTTGGCCAGATCGCGAAACGAATCGAGCACTTCGGGGGCATATAATTCGAATTGTTCGAGCGCTGTTCCGGTTATCGAAAACGAAACCTTAAACTTCCCTTCCAGTTTATCAATCAGCTCCAATAATAATTTATTTCCCGGGAGATAGGATTTATCCGCCACTTTTCGCAAAATGGCATCATTTGAATAATCGTCGTAATAGTAGTGGTCGTTACCAATATCGAAAAAACGGTAACGACGGTGCCTGAATGGCTGATGAACTTGAAAAAATAAGCAAATTGATTTCATCTCATTAAAATTGTATGTTTTCAATGGAATTCGATGTAACTCCCTCAGTCATGGCACTGTACATTAAAAGTATTCTTCGATATTCGTTTCTTCTATTCAAATAATTATTATTCAATGGTCGTTTCATCTTGCTGAATTATAATTATCAGGTTAACACCTGGTCGTATATATTTTTCACTTTTAAGGCCGAATCTAACCACCGTAGTTCATCGACTTCGTGCTTTCCTTCTTCCTTAAAATACGTTGCCAGCGAGGCATAGTTTAATATTCCATAAATGGAATCGGCCATGGCGAAGGTGTCCCAGAAATCGATTTTAATCGCATTTTCCAAAACTTCGGCAACACCCGACTGATTCGAAATAATAACCGGTACTTTCAACTGCATGGCTTCAAGCGGTACAATTCCGAATGGTTCAGAAACCGAAGGCATTACAAACACATCGGTCATTCTAAAGAGATCGTTAACATCGGAACCTTTGAGAAAGCCGGTGAAATGGAATTTGTCGGCGATACCAAGTTCAGCAGTTCGGTTGATCATGGCATCGAGCATATCTCCGCTGCCTGCCATTACAAAACGCACGTTGTTCATTTTACGAAGTACCAGACTGGCTGCCTCAATAAAATACTCCGGACCTTTTTGCATCGTGACCCTTCCCAGGAAAGTCACCACTTTTTCGTCGATTCCTTTGGGTGGCAATGTTCCGGGTTCATCGTCAACGGGTTCAACCGCATTGTACACGGTTTTCACTTTTTCAGGATCAACACCATATTTATTAATTACAGTATCGCGTGTCAGATTGCTTACGGTGATCACTTTATCGGCAATTTCCATTCCTTCGCGTTCGATGGAATAGACATTCGGATTGACACTTCCGCCACTGCGATCGAAATCGGTAGCATGCACATGAACTACCAAGGGTTTTCCGCTCACTTGTTTGGCTGCTATCCCTGCCGGATAAGCCAGCCAGTCGTGGGCATGGATTATATCGAAATCGGTAGTGGCAGCAATTATTTCGGCCACCAGACCGTAATTTTTTATCTCCTGTAACAAGCCGTCACCATAGCTTCCGCTAAAATTAACGGTAACACCATCGTTGGTTTCAACAAAGCGTGTAGAACGCGGATATTTTTTGCTCTTCTGCTTCCAGAATTCTTCTTCTCCAACATAGGGAACAATCAACGAATCCACTTCGATGTAATCCATCGATTTACTGCCTTCTTTCAAAAATATCTCTTTCCTGTTTATCGGGATATTGTTAGCTCCAATCAGTTTCATGGCCGTCTGTTCCTCATCGCCAAAGGCTTTGGGCACAACAAAGGTTACTTCCAAATCTTTTATCTCCGAAAGCCCCCGGGTAAGGCCGTAGCAAGCTGTCCCCAGGCCTCCTGAGATATGCGGTGGAAATTCCCATCCAAACATTAGTATTTTCATGTTTACTAATTTTAGTTTTCTGTTTTCCTCCCCAAAAATCCTTCCCCTTTTCTACTACTCCCTGTATTTCTGAATCAGGTTCAGAGCATATGATACCCCGGCAACATTCCAGGCCTGCGATAAAGCTCCTTTTCCGCTGTGTGGCGGGTTTCCGTCGTACATTTCAGAAACGGTACCCACACAATTTTCGGTCATTTCCTGTTCGAAACTTTCCACAATCTGCTTCACAAAAGGAAGTCCCCCTCTTTTGTGAATCTTGAGGTAGGCCTCGACAAAGAACTGCAACAACCAGGGATAAACCGCTCCCATATGTACCGCTGCTTCACGCTCCTGCTGATTCCCTCTCACGCTGCCTTTGTACCGCAAGTGATCTGGCGATAAAGACCTCAAGCCACGGTTGGTGAGCAATTTACGTTTGGCTACACTGAGTACCTGTTTTTGTTGTTCTTTTGAAAGTGGGCTGTAATCGAGCGCAACAGCTATTACCATATTTGGCCTCACGGCCCAGTCGGCCTGTCCGTCGAATACGTAATCGGCTAACGAAGCATGTCCATCGCTCCAGAATGTTTTCAGGAACGACCGGGCTACTTTCTCAACCATATCTTTCCATTCTTCAATAAAATCCATATCACCGGCCATATCTGCCAGATCAAGAGCAAAGCAAATGGCATTAAACCACAGCGCATTCACTTCAACCGGCATTCCTGCCCGGGGTACAACCGGGTGACCGAGAATATAGGAATCCATCCAGGTAAGTGCAACATCATCTTTGGCTGCCTGGATTAAACCGTCGCTGGTCATTTCAACATAACCCAACTTCGATTCTCTGTAACCTTCCAAAATGCGTTTAATGGCCGGCCCGTAGATTTTCCAGGTCTGTTCCGGATTTCCCCTCTTTTTGTAACAATGCTGAACCACCCAAATAAACCACAACGAGGTATCAGCCGAATGATAAGTGAGTTCGCCGTCACCAATATTATCAGGGAAAAAACCATCGTTGAAATATTTCAGGTACGAATCAAGGATAGTAGCGCACAGGTTCCGATCTTTGAGCGACAAACAAAGCCCCGGCAACGAAATAAATGTTTGCCGGGTAATGCTTCCATACCAGGGAAAGCCGGCAATGATCTCGGCCGTTTTCTTTTTGTGCATGACAAACTGTTTGGCTGCATGTTCAAGCGAACTGGAAAAAGTTTCTTTTTGCCCTCTTTTCTTCAGTTCGCGTGTAAACCTTTGTTTTAAAGAAACCGATTTCACTTCCTTTAATCCGGCGCCAAAAATTACTGATTCACCCTTTGCCAGGGGGAACTCGAAGTAACCCGGCACAAACAAATCCTCGAGATAATCATAACCCCGGTTTAATTCTTTCAGGTATTCAACATTGTAATACCAATCGGGTACGGGAACAAAATCGACAGTTTTACTGGTTTGCATAAACAGATCGGGATAGCCCTCGTACAATCTGACTGAAATTCCGCTGTCGGCTTTGTGATAATGCGTATTCACAAACATGTTGGCCTTGCTCAGCGCGTGAATATTCCGGAAAGCAAGAAAAGGTTTCAGGCGCAGCACGGTTGGCGATTTAGCTTCTTCGAGTGTATACCTGATCAGTACCTGCTCTTCCTTTTCAACCAGTAAACGCTCTTTCGTCAGCACTACACCTCCTACACGATAGGTTATTTTAGGTACATTCCCAAATTGTACGTTTCTGATGTATTTATGGCCTTTGGGCTCGTAAGTTCCTCCCTGATAACGCCGTATACCCAGATTGAACTCGGCTTCGTTTTGAATAACCGTTTCATCCAGAGCTGACAGCAAAACATGCTTCTCTCCGCCAAAATTTTCAATCGGGCTTACCAGCAGACCATGGTACTTACGCGTGTTGCAGCCGTTCAGCGTTGTACACAGGTATGAACCCGCCTTATTGGTGCGCAGTATTTCCTTATTGAGCGAATATTCGAGATTGATTAACTGTTCCTGATCAAAACTGAGGTAATGCATAACCTATAAATATTGTGTGTGAATTATTGATTCAGAAAGTTAGAGAGAAAGGTTAAACCTCCACAAACAAAATTATATGATTTATCTCACTTTCTGGAGTCAACTCTTCCCAAATCCTACAAATGAAGGATAAAATGTTCTTTTTCTAACTTTAAGTTAAGATAAGGATATTCTGCCTCGAGTTCAAGTATGTTTTTGTAAAATTTCTGAATGAATTTACTGAATTCGGGGGTATTCATATTGAAAGGCCGGTGTGAAACAGCATTCCTTATTTTTAACACTTTTTTAGCCAGCTGCCTGCTTTCGGCATCAATTAAATTCTCCTCGAATATCTGCCAGATATGATCGATTGCCACATCGCTAATGTGCAACATATCGGCAGCATAAAAGCGGTAGTCGCGAAGTTCGTCCATAACGATTTCGTAAGAAGGGAAATAGGTACAAAACCCGGGGAACTGATTCTGAAGTTCATCAATGGCCAGTAGCAAAGTGGCTTTACTTCGCTGATTTTCGATGGCGCCGTCTTTCCAGTGACGGATCGGGCTAACTGTAAAAACAACTTTCAGGTTAGAATTTTGCTTTCTGATCCGGGGTAGTAAATCCTTGTAAGTAGCCACTATCCCGGTTACAGATAAGCGTTCGCGGTTAAATTCTGCCGCCGGTATTTTATGGCAATTCGAAACCACTTTTCCGGTTTTATTATAACGGTAGATCCAGGCAGTGCCAAAGGTAATAAACAGAAAATCGGCCTCCTTCAACGATTTTGTCGAAGCTTCAAGTCTGTTATTAATTCCTTCGAGCATTTCACTTTTACCGGTAGCCGAAAAACGCCCGTGGTGTGAAAAACTGTGCCACAATCCGTTGTGTTCGACAAGATCATTTTCGGAAAAATGTTTTGCTGCCAGTAAAAGTTCCAGACCACTTGCGACCGACATGGGATTGTACAAAATTCCAAAAGGATTAATATCTACCGGGTATTTCAGGTCCTCCATTCTTTGTCCCACGTTCTCGGTAAAACAGGAGCCCATAAAAATGTTCTTGCACTGATAGCCCGTCTTCCACTGATAATCCGGAATCGCAACCCGTGTCTGAAATTTGGCGTCTCCCATTTACTTGGCCTTTGGAATATCAACTTTTTTAAGCACCATCGCTGTTCTGGCCGGCAAATACAATTTCAGGAAGTGCTGACTGTTCACCCCGGCGCTTGGCATGGTGTAATAACTAATCTCTTCATCAATCCGGTCGAAACCACCAAAACGGCCGGAATCGGTACTGAGCACCACTTTGTATTTGCCTGCCCCTAATGGGATGCCGTAATCAGCGTATGATTTATCAGGACTAAAATTGAACACAAACAGGAAAAGTCCGCGGTGGTATACCAGCACCTGATCGGGTTTATTATCCACCACCAGATCTACCGAAGGCACCGTTAGAATTCTGTTTTCATTAATCAACTGTACCATTTCCTTATCAAAGTCGTAGAGCCAGTGGAATTTTAACTCCGGATCATCGGCAATGCTCCATATACGACGGGCATGATTAAAGGACCAGTTATTCCCTTCACGCGGAAAATCAATCCATTCGGGATGGCCGAATTCATTGCCCATAAAATTCAGGTAAGCGCCACCGGCCGAACTGGCGGTAGCAAGCCGGATCATTTTATGCAGGGCAATTCCACGATCGACAATCAGATTGGGCTGATCTTTTCGCATGCTGAAATACATTTCCTTATCAATCAGGCGGAAGATGATGGTTTTATCTCCCACCAGTGCCTGATCGTGTGATTCGGAGTAGCTCACCACTTTTTCTTCAAGACGCTTCGAAGTGAGTTGATAGAAAATATCGCCAACATCCCAGTCTTCGTCAGCCTTTTCTTTGATCACTTTAATCCAGAAATCGGGCATACCCATCGCCATGCGGTAGTCGAATCCCAGGCCACCGTATTCCACCGGCGCAGCCAAACCCGGCATTCCGCTCATATCTTCTGCAATTGAAATCGACTTTGGATTCACCTGTTTCATCAGCTTATTCGCCATTTTGAAATAAGTGGTTGCTTCGTGATCGACATTGGCATTAAAGTAGTCGCCATAATTGGTAAAAGCAATCTCGAGGCCGTGGTTGAAATACAACATGCTGGTCACGCCATCGAACCTGAATCCATCGAAGCGGTATTCCTCCATCCAGAACTTGATATTCGAAAGCAAAAAATGAAGCACTTCGTTCTTCCCGTAGTTGAAGCAATACGAATCCCAGGCAGGATGCTCACCTTTTGGCCCGTCGTGAAAAAACTGAAAACGGGTCCCGTCGTATTTCCCCAAACCTTCCACTTCGTTTTTTACTGCGTGCGAGTGCACCAGATCGATGATTACTGCAATTCCCATACCGTGTGCTTCGTCGATGAGTTCGCGAAGTTCGTCGGGTGTTCCAAACCGCGATGAAGCTGCAAAAAAGCTGCTTACGTGGTAGCCGAAACTTCCGTAATACGGGTGTTCGGGTATGGCCATCAACTGAATGGTGTTGTAACCGTTCTCCTTGATCCGGGGAAGCATCAGTTCTCTAAATTCCTTGTAAGTATGCACGCGCGGTTCTTCGCCGGCCATTCCCACATGCGCCTCATAAATCAAAGGTGGTTCATCGGTTCGTTCAAAATCGGCATGTTTCCACACATAAGGTTGTTCAGGAGCCCATACCTGGGCATTGAACATTTTTGTTTCTTCATCCTGAACCACCCTTTTTGCCCAGGCCGGTATGCGTTTTCCAAAATTTACCGACCAATGCACGTGCAAGGCATACAAGTCTTCATGCCTGAGAGCGCTCTCTGCCAGATTAAGCTCCCATACCCCGTGACCAATGTGAGCAAAAGAATATTCTGCTTGTTCTTCCCAATTATTAAAGGTGCCCACCAGATAAATATGCGTGGCGTTAGGAGCCCATTCCCGCATTGTCCACCCCTGTGGAGTTTTATGTAATCCAAAATAAAGATATCCCGATGCGAAATCATAAAGCGATTTGCCTCCGGTCAGCTCTTTTTCTTTTCTCTCGGCCACAATCATTCTGTCGGAAATTATATTTGAAAATGGCTCCAGCCAGGGATCGTCCTGAACAAGTTTAGGCAGGTATTTCTTCATTCGATCGATTTTTTAGTTTCAGGTGGTGACTTATGAAATTCGCATGCAACTTTTTCATTTGATTTCTAGTATTTAACCGTTTCAAATAATCATTTTCTGCTTACACCGAATACCCCACCCCTTTTTTTATAAAGATATGGAAACGCAGAAAACAAGGAATACAAATCGTATTATTTTTCCTTTGATTTGCAGCCACAGTACTGATTAGCGTTGATTGTGAAGAGGTAACGAAGTTAAAGCAAAAGCCATGACGCGGGGGCGCCATGGCTATATCTACTATAAATGGTTTTAATTATTAATTTAAAACCGAAGAATAAGTTACAAAAACAAGTTCAGAATTACATTTTTCATGAACTGATTTTTTAAAACTCCGTGAATATGTTTTTGAACTGTTAAAGTCTTTCGTAATTTTCGCTCGTGAACAGCTAAAAAAGAGAAAACCATGACGGGGGGCGCCATGGTTTAGTAATAAATTCTTAAATGCTGTTTAATTATTAATCTAAAACTGTTGGACAGCTTACAAATACCGTACCAACTTTTTAAATTCTTTCAAAACTTTTTATGTTTTACGATTGTTTTTCCTAAAAACTTAATGATGTCAAAAACCGGTTTCACTACTAAAGCGCTTAATGTACCCTATCCAAAAGAAGATCCGCACAACGCATTACAAATGCCACTTTACGAAGCAGTAGCGTTTGAATTTGATTCAGCAGAGCAAATAGAAGCCAATTTTAAGGGAGAATATATTGCACATGTTTATTCCCGCTCATCGAGCCCTACCGTTGAATATTTCGAACAAAAATTAAAAGCGCTCACCGAATGTCACGGTGTTATTGCGGTGAGTTCGGGCATGGCAGCCATATCCAATTCCATACTCGCCATTACACGTTCGGGCGACAACATTATTGCCGGCAACCGGCTTTTTGGCCACACGCTCTCACTGTTTCAACAAACATTGTCGGAATTTGGCCTCGAAACCCGCTTTTCTGATTTAAGGGATGCAAATGAAATTGAAACGCTGATCGATAGTAATACCCGTGCCATTTATTTCGAAACAGTAACCAACCCGCAACTTGAAGTAAGCGACATTGAGCTGCTGGCTTCAGTTGCCCGGAAGCACAAACTACTGCTTATTACTGACAGTACAATTACGCCTCCAAATGTTTTCAGGGCTGCCGATTTTGGCGTGAACATCGAGGTCATTTCCACAACAAAATACATTTCAGGTGGTGCTACATCGTTTGGTGGAGCCATCGTTGATCATGGTAATTTCGACTGGACAAACCAGCCGAACGTTAAAAGCTACACCGAAAAATTTGGTAAAAATGCCTTCCTGGCAAAAATCAGAAAAAACATCTACCGGAACACCGGCGGAAGTATGGCTCCGCAAACTGCCCGCTACCAAATTCAGGGGCTCGATATACTCGAAATCAGGGTTGAACGCTGCTACAAAAATTGTATGGTTCTTAGTGAATTTTTATCGGCTCATCCAAAAGTAAAAAGAGTAGATTATCCGGGCCTTCCGCAGGATAAAGGTTACAAGCTGGCTCAAAAATATTTTGGAGGGGTACCCGGAACAATCATGAGTTTCGACCTCGAATCGAAAGAAGCCTGTTACAGCTTTATGAATAAACTAAAGATCATCCGACGGGCTACCAACCTCAACGACAATAAATCGCTGATCATTCATCCTGACTCGACGATTTATGCCGAATTTTCGGAAGCTGAAAGAGCAAAGGTAAATATCCGCAACACCATGATGCGTTTGTCGGTTGGAATTGAAAATGCAGGCGATTTAATTGCTGATATTGAACAGGCACTTGATTAATTTTCGCGACGCCGGTCAACCACAAAATCGGCTTCACCCAAACAAATCCGGCCATCGGAAGTAATGCCTTCCACAAAAACTTTATAATGCGATAAGTTATCGCAGGTAAAGAAGGAAAAGCTTTTTGTCGGCTGATCCATCAGGATTTCGGGATTCCAATACAAGGTCGTCCTGAAATCAGGGATTACTGAACTAATATTCGAAGCGGTATACTGTGGTGAATAAAATTCGCGATAAGGAGCAAATCCCTTTATCTTTTTTATAACCGTTCCGGGGATAGGCTGCGAAATATAATTGGAGGAAGCACCTGTCTTGGTGAATATTATAACCACTCCATTGGCACCGCGCATGCCAAAAATGGCTGCTGATGCTCCTTTAAGAACTTCCACTTTATCCACATCAGCCATCGGAATATCGGCAACCATGTCCTTATCTGTCGGAATCCCGTCGAGCACAAACAGCGGATTTGTATCGCCACCCGACAAGGATGTTGCTCCCCTGATATTAATTTCCTCACCAACAACCTGCACTCCGGGCACTCTGCCAACCAGAAACTGGAAAATGTTAGTGTACATATAACTGTTTTCATCAACTTTAATCGAATAGTCAGGCGTACCATAAATTCGAAAATGTTCGTCTTCCGGTTCTTCCTTTTTCTGTCCAAGTATATTGATCTCCCCCAACATCCTTGAATTCCTGTCGGGATAGAATTCTTCCAGTGCCAGTTCATTTAAATACTTCATCCGAAATGCAGACACAGGAATATCGTGAAAATCCTTTAGCTTCTTTTCACTAATCCTGCCCAATTCGGGCGCTGCAAACCAGGGATCGTCCAAAACAGTTGTAGTATTGGTTTTGTCGCGCCGGTTTTTCCCCTGTATTAAAACCAATGCACTATCGTGAAAAACGATATTGTTGAAAGCATAATAACCGTTTAGATCGGTGCTGCCGAAAATAAGGTATGATTCGCTACCGGCACCTAAACTGAACACCACTTCGGTGTTTGCAACAACTTTTTTATTGTTGGGTGCTTTAACCATCCCGCTAAACGAAATTCCCTGTTGTGCTTTTGGTTCAAAGTCCACGTCGCCGGTACGAATGGTATTCCACAGGTAGTTTCGCCAGCCATGTGTTAGCATCAGTAAATCGAGTTTTTGTCCCGAATTCAGCTTATCATCATCGGAAAAGTAGTCGAGCGGTGCATCGATATTGCCTTTCAGCTCCGAATCTGCAAGCAGGTACGACTTCATGTTCTGCGACGGCCCCGAAGCATTCAAAATATTTTCGTTAACCACCACCATCGACAATTTTGCCGTCTCTGCCGAAGCAAGGTTATCCGGAAGTTCCAGTCTTAAATCTACTTTATCGCGTGTTGTCAGTGCTTGGGCATTTAGTTTTATTGTGACGTTTATTTCATCCTTAAAATCCATGAAGACCAGACGCTCCGAAACCGGTTCCATTTTTTCATCGAGCAGCACCAACCTGTTAATGCCCGGCCGAAGGTATTCGTTACTTATTTTAATGCTTTTGGAAAGTGATGCAGAGGTGGGCTGAAGTATTGCGAGTCCTTCGCCACGATGCAAAACAGCAATCGAATATTTCTGATCAGCGATATATTGCGGTGTTAACACTACCACATTTACAAATTCGCTGTTTGGCAAACCGGCCATAAGTTTTGCCCCTTTTTTCCTTATTTCGGGCAGTTCAAAGCGGTCGCCAACTCCATCGATCTCTACGAAGTAAGTATTTGTAGTTTCGGGAATAAAAATAAAACGTCCCATCCCCTTGTATGCTGTTTCAAACCGCAGGAGTTCTTTTCCGGTATTATCCACCACCCTGCCGTTCACATCAATAGCTCTTCCGTTCTCGTCGGTGGCAATAAATGCAACATGATTAATCACCCCGTTTAACAGGAATCCTCCTTCAGGAAAAAACTGAAGATCGATTTTTTTGGGTGTCGTATTCTCCGCTTCCTCATTAAATCCGAAGCTGTTCTTTACCTTTAGCAGTTTTATCGACTTCGAAAAATACAAATCATCGCCAAAAGGTTTGAGGTAGTCGGTATAAGCCCGCAGAAGGTAATTGCCTTCTTCCAGCGTTTTATCGTAAAAACTCAGATAGCCGGGACAGGTTCCATCATCAAGCATAAACAGCTCGCGACGAATAAAATCACCTTCAGCATTTATCAGGTCGACATAAAGGTTACATTTCCCCGCGATGGGTGTATGACTTTGGGCATTCACAAGGTAGGCGGCAAACCAAAGTGTATCGCCCATAAAATAAAATTCGCGGTCGGTTTGCAAATATACCTTCTCGAAAGGAATGGCCTTTTCGTGTTCAATAAATGTTAAATCCTGAGCCAAACCCACCGAAATATTTCCAAGAAAAAAAACAATGAGGACAAGTGTTTTGTACATGCTGACGGCTATTTAGTACTCTGGCAGTCAAGATACAAACTTCGTTCCATAAATTAACAAAATGTAGGTTTATCACAACAAAATTAATCCGAAGTGTATTGTCAAAACGGAATATTACCTCACCGCTGAAAGGCAGTTCGTAAAGACAATTGTCACATGTATTCCTTATAATTTGGGGTAAGTTGCCTTAGTAAGCGATCATAACCGTACCATTACGAACGCCGCCAAGGCCGTCGTTCAACAAGAGGACGTAAATGTAGTTACCTGCCGGCAATCCTCCTGACCTACCAATAGTGAGCTTATTATCGGAAGTACCCCACCACCAGGCATCGTTCCATCCCCAGTAATCGTAGTTTCCGTAGTGTTCTTTTTCCCAGAGCAGGTTACCGTTTCGGTTAAAGATCATCAGTTTCGCATCCGGGTAACGCGGGTAGATACACAGGATCTGGAAGAAGTCGTGGACACCGTCGTCGTTTGGTGAGAATCCTTCAGGAATGAAGAGATCACATTCAAGTTCAGTATCCAGGTATTCCGGATGGCCGTCGAGGTCGAGGTCATCATCACTATAATCGCCGTTACCGTTAATGTCTTCGTTGATGGTCATGTACTCATCGTCTTCGTCGTTGGTATCACGCCAGTCGCGTGTACCATCGCCATCGAAGTCCTGAAGCGGAGCCGAGCTTCCTGTTTCGTTATCAATCAGGTCAGGTATTCCCCAACCGTCAACCCAGTCGTAAGCATCATCCAAACCATCGCGGTCTACATCGCTGTAAATACGTATCACATCGGCAATACCATCGGCATTGTCATCATGTCCTTCAATGTAGTCGGGAACATTGTCGTTATCCGAGTCGCTATCAAGGTAATCGGGAACTCCGTCTCCATCGGTATCAGCCAAATCCATATCAAACGGAATACCACCAGCACCTTCTTCCCAGTCGTAATGAGCATCCCAGCCGTTGTTATTCTGGTCGCGCCATCCCACAGGTTCATTCCAATTTGCCCATCCGTCACCATTTTCCCACTGACCTTCGATATTGTCCACAATTCCATCATTGTCCGAATCAATATCCAGGTAATTCGGTATTCCATCGTTATCGGAGTCGATCAGTTCCGCACCCGGATCTTCCGGCCAGAAGCCTCCGTTTTCAATGTTATCACGGATACCGTCGTTGTCATCGTCGATATCAATTGCATCGGCTACACCGTCACAGTCGTTATCAGGTACACGGGTGATGTATACCCAGGCTGTATCGCGCAGACTTTCGCCAAATGTAGGTTTATCCCAAATTTCATACTGGAAGCTGTCAACTCCTTCGGTAAAGTCGATAAATGGCTCGTATTCGAAATGACCATCACTGTACAACACCAGTGTTCCGTTAACCGGCGACACAAGCGGAACCGGATTGATCTCAATTTCATCGCCATCCGGATCGGAATCGGTAAACGATACATCTCCTGACAGACTAATACATGGCACATCGAAGTAATCATCTACTGCAAGCGGTGGCTTATTAGCCGGAAGAACCATTATGTACAGGTAAGTTTCAGCACATTCTTCCTTACATGGAATAGCATCGTCGCAAATTTTATATTGAATCACAGCCCGTCCAACATATCCCGGTGCCGGAGTGAACTTGATAAATCCGCTAACAGTATCCGCTTCTGCCGTTCCAATATTGCTTCCAGGTTGAGTCAGGATAGTAAGCGTGCTATTTCGTATATCGGTTTTCAGTCCTATGTCGTAGTCGTTCTCAACTACATAAACCGAAATTGGCACATCTACAATGGTGGTATCGTAATCTGGCAATGCTACCGGTGGAATATTTCCGTATACCACAAATTCCGCTGTACAGTAACCAATATTACCACTTTGGTCGGTTGCGATTGCCGTTATGGTAACCGGGCTTGCCTCTATATCGTCGCAATTCAGTACGTATCTATCCAGTTCACGGCTTACAATTTCACAATTCTCCCACTCTGAAGTAGTTACCATATCATAAGTCAAAGTATAAGTACCGTCTTCTTCACTCAAACGAACAGTATCACGAACGATACAGCTAATTTCAGGAGATATGGCATCCAATACTGTAACCGTAGTCTGGCAACTATCTTTTAATCCATATCCGTCAGTAACGATTAAGGTAACCGTATTGTCTCCTAAATCAACACAATCAAAATTATACCGGTCAAGCTCCAGTGTTACATCCGTACAATTATCATACGAACCATCATTGATCATATCGGCAGTGATACTTGCCTGTCCATTTTCATCCAGATAAATGGTATCCGGTTTACAAAGGGCTACGGGAGGTACAGTATCCACCACAGTAACAGTAGCTACACAAGCATCAGAAAGACCAGCTTCATCGTACACTTCAATACGAACCTGAAGTCCGGATTCCACATCTTCACAGGTCACTGCCCGCCATGAAAGACGAACTTCCAGGTCTTCGGGTGCAGTGCAATTATCATAAACGCTATCGACCATAGCAATTGAATCCTGCACACTTAGTTTATATTCGCCGTTTTCATCCAGATAAACCGTAATATCGGCACAGAATACTTCCGGTGCCTGGTCATCGGTACTGATGTAGTAGCTGGTATCGCGTGCAATATTTCCGCAGAAATCGGCAATGCTGTAGGAATAGATCACTTGCGAGCGACCAGGTGCCAGGAGAATTGCTGTATCACGAACCGTGAATGTGGTAGGATCAAGCTCACAATTCGGATCGTAGGCATCTGCGCCATCCATCGCCAGGAAGTCTGCAAATGTTTCAATCCGCGGAACTACGGTCGACAAACATTCAGCTGTATCGCCTTCAGGAGCAATGATCACAGGTGGAACATTATCATAGAAGTCGACATGTTGCACACAGGTGTCACTGCGTCCGAAAATATTTTCAATCACATAGTAACGATCGATGCTTAAACATGAATCGCGATCGCCTGCCATTTCAAAGCTGCTCACTCTTGCTACCAGACTGTCCGGTTTATAGGAGCCACCATAGGCAATAAATTCAGCAATAGTGGAAGCCGGCGGATATTGCAACGGATCAGGACATTCGATTGTCGTATCCGGGATACAGGCCAGTTCAGGTTCTGCAGCAGTAATTTCAATGGTTAAAGTATCTGTACAACCGATAGCATCGTTTACATAAACCGTATAGGTTCCCGCAGGCAGATTATCAATGTAATTTGTTGTTCCTCCGTTACTCCATAAATAATCGAATGGAGCAGTTCCCTCCAGTACACCAATCCGAATTTCTCCAACCGAATCGGGATTATATGCCTGGTCAACATGCAACACTTCATACACATCAATAGCCGGACGGATCTCAACTGCAAGGCTAAATGGTCCTGCACACTGGCCTGAATCGGGATAGAAAATATAATCGGAAGTTCCGGCAATTGCGGTATTAATACTATCAGGCAACCAGTATCCCGTTATTCCATTAATATCAGTAGTTGGTAATGCCGGAGCTTCGTTAAACTGACAGATCGGGCCGATGGCGTCAAACTCGGGAACTTCTGTTAAAATAATAGTAATCTTCTGAACTTTCACCACAGGATTACATCCATCGGTGAAGGTGTAAATGCGGTACATGACTCCCGATTCATTTACATCACCCAGTGAATCGCGATAAGATATCTGAACAGCAGGAACACAATCATCAAATACATCTAAATCGGCTAAAGTGTATGGTGTTGGAATATCACAATCGGCAGTAATTTCATCCGGGAAGTTGTTTACTACAGGTGGGATCGTATCGTAAACAAATATACTTTCAACAGTTTCCCTGAAATTTCCACATTTATCATATAAGCGATAGGTTCTTTGTATCTCTGTTGGACAGGATCCTATCACTCGTTGTCTTACATAAGTCAAATAATCTATCGATCCATTACCACAATTATCAGAAGCTAAATTTCCGTGGGAGTTCCGATACCTGTTTACTTCGGAATAAGTGGCATATGTCGGCCAGGTTTCATCACAATAAATGTGTTTATCGGGAAGAATCAGTGTCGGTTTCACTGAATCGAGTACTTCAAATATCTGAGTACATTTTTCTTCCAGTCCTGCAACATTACGTAGTGTATAAGTCCGGGTAATAGTCGGACAGAAACTGCCTTTCACATTATCATTATAAAAGAAGGTGTCAATTGGCACCGAACTGTAATACTTACCACCGGCAGCTTCGAAGTCTGCAATATTTCTATAGTTTGGTCTGAAATCTTTGCAATCATAATAAACATCCGGCAGATCGTCGCAGTTGAGTGCAAGATCGGCAGTGGTGTAAACGGTAATCTCCTGAATACACTGACTTATATTGCCGCAATAATCTTCAACTTCATATGTTCTCCATATTATCTCCGGATCAGAGTTTCCATCACTTTGCTGACCGACATAGTCAAAACGTACAACGCCACAGTTATCACTAAACCAGCCACCTGCAGTCAGGAATCCGATAGAATCAAGATGATCAGGAACAATTCCATCTGAAACTGAGAAGTCATCCGGACAATTTATTACCGGATCCTCCTGGTCATCAACAATAATCCGATGGGTGGCGCTTAAGGTTTCACCATCAAAATCCATAATGCTGTAGGTACGTATTTCTTCGTAACAATAACTGCTTCCTACAACTATTACAGAATCAAGCCTAAAGGTGCTGGTATCGAGACCCGCAAGTGAGAAGACATCAATGTCAGGGTGTAAGGCAATATATTGTTTCAGAGAATCCAGAAGAGGGAAATTGTAGCGGTCTTCATAACAAATTGAAGTATCAACCGGCTCCATATATCTTTGCAGCGGAATAGGTTCAGTAATCGTTGCGGAAATTGTAGCCGGACAGTCGTATGCATCCCAAACAGTTAATGTATAATCTCCTGCGGGCTGGTTATACAGGTTCTGAACCGAGTCAACCACGGTACCGGCTTCGTTTGTCCACTGGAATCTATAATCCGGAGTACCTTCGCTAACCAGAACCTCAATGCTTCCCGTCGATTCGCCCATAACATCAACATTTGTTACGGCATCCAGTGTAAGAAGCAATTCTTTAGGCTCTTCAATGGTAATATCAAGTGTTGCAAAACAAGGAAGCGTATCAGATAATGCATCAGTAACGGTTACGGTATAAGTTCCGGCCGGCAGTCCACTGATATCTTGAGTGGTAGCTCCGTTACTCCATAAATAAGTGTATGGCTCAACCCCTCCTGTAACAGTAATATCAATTGATCCGGTGCTGTCGCCATAGCAAAGCACATTTACTGAATCAGCAATGATGACCGGATTACTGATCACCAGGTGCAGCCATAAACTGTCGGCACATCCGGCTTCAGCATTTAAAGTATGCAGATAATCATCAGATACATAATAGGTCTCTCCGGTTCCTTCCATCCAGGTATATTCTCCGCAGGCATAAAGGGTATCATATGTGGTTGTTCCTTCAATTAATGACACAGTCAAAATTACAACTGAGTCACAGCCTAAAGCCGTTTGCAACGTTGCTTCGTAAACATCTTCCAAAGTGGTTGAAACGGTATTACCGTTCCAGTCATATTCCGGAGTGCCTACACAAAGGATGGTATCCATGCGAACTGTATCCGGAGGCAGAATGGTTACGTTATAGGTTAACAGGGAATCGCAACCATAGCTGTTTTTCAGGGTGTCGAGATAAGAACCACCAACAGTGCCGGAGATCAAACGGTTATTCCACATAAAGTCATCCAAACCATAACACAGCACAGTATCAAGAACAGTATCCGTTACCGGATTAATGGTCACTTCGTAGAAGATCAGGGTATCGCAACCACCGGGGCCGGGCACAGTATAAAGATAAACGCCGTCTGATTCATTGGAGATGACCAGACCGTTCCAGTCTGCTATTGGCTCTCCGAAACAGAAAGCTTCACGCAATGTGTCTTTGAAAGCCGGAACTATTTTAACATCCAGACTTACTATCGAATCGCAACCCCAAACCGTAGTCAGCGAATCAGTGTAGAGGCTATCAACGAAGGTATTAATAGTGTAACTGTTCCATACAAAGCCATCGCTTCCTTCACAAAGAACTGTATCGAATGGGATATCATAAACCGGGTGCGAAATAATCTCTAACTGCAGACGCAGCGAGTCGCATCCTTGTGCATAATAAAGCGTATCGTAATAAATGCTGTCGCGGTCGGTCAGTATCGTGTGACTGTACCACGAATAAGCAGGTTCGCTTTCGCAGATATCGATCGTATCAGCGAAATAAGCAGGTCGAAGTATCCTCACATCAAGATTTACAATGGAGTCGCAACCAAACTGATTCTGAAGAACGTCGGTATAAATGCTGTCGGTATAGGCATCCACCTGGTGGATGGTATTTACTCCCCAGGCAAAGATTGGTTCGCCCTCACAAATTGTGGTGTCGATGTTTGTTGTATCCGGGAACCTGATCGTCACATTAAGTGTCAGCAGTGAGTCACAACCCCACTGATTGACCAGCGTATCAAGATAAGTGCTATCGTGCTGCATATAAACAACCCGGTGGTTCCAGGCATAGAAATCAGTCTCGTTGTAACACAGCATGGTATCGATTACGGTATCTGTTGTTGGCAGCAGGTGGACATCCAGTATCACAATCGAATCGCAACCAAATTGATTGGGAAGTGCAGCCTCATAAATGCTGTCGTAAGCTGTTTGAACGATTATTGTATCTGTACTGGTTTCAATCCAAACATAAGGATCTGATCCCTCACAAATCGTGTCAAAAAGATATGTCGTATCGGGCGGATTGATCGTTACAATATAGGTCAGTATCGAGTCACATTCAAACTGATTCGCTCCCAAAAGAGTATCAAGATATACCTGGCTTGAATCCGTTTGGATCCAGCGGTTATTCCATTGGAATTCGTCGGCACCCGCACAAAGCGTTGAATCGTGTTCGCTGTAAGTGAGTGGCTTGGTGAAGACATTGATCGTAATCAACAAGGAGTCACAGTCCGTTCCCACATAGGATAATGTATCTAAGTAAATACTATCGCGGTCGGGATAAATGGTAATGTTTCCGTAGGGTTGGTAGGGTGCTACGTTCTCGCAAACATATATTGTGGTATCGTAATATTCGGGGAAGAGCACTTTTACGTCCACTGTTATCAGCGAGTCGCAGCCGTATTGACTTCCTCCGAAAATGGTATCCCGGTATATACGGTCGGCATCACTGGTAATCGTTATATGTTCATTGTACTGGAATGGTTCTGAGAAAGCACAAACCTCCAAAGTATCGTTGAAATAACTTGGCGGATAGATATTAACCAGGAAGGTATCGGTAGCATCACAACCCACTTCATCAACTATGGTGTATATAAAGTCATAAGCACCAGCGGGTGGTTGATAGGCAAAGTTTACATTAGCTCTATCCGTAAAATTCAGATAATAGGAACCGTTACCGGTCCAGCTTTGAGCAAGGACGCCCGTTCCTCCCTGTGGATTACCGTGCAGCATCAGTTCGTCGCCATAACACAAAATGGAATCGCCCGAAATGTCCACTTTAACCAACGGAGGTTCAACCAGGTTGAACAGTTCGGTCAGCACACAGGAATCCTGATCGATCACATTCACTGTATAAAATCCGGCCGGAACCGTCACTGAATCTGTTGTCGCGAATACTGTTCCTGCAGTGTCGATCCATTCATAAATATATGGAGGCCTTCCGAGACTCACGTCAATGGCGACATTCCACAAATCTCCGTAACAACGCGCTGTATCCACTTTGTAAACCATCTCCATCATCGGGATTTCGTTTACATAAATGCTCAGTGAATCGTTACATCCCAATGAATCGGAAACATAAACCGTATAATACTGGTCACCGGCAAGCCCGTAAATATCCTGAGTGGTAGCAATTAAGCTGTCGGCTTCGTTATACCATTCAAAATAATAGAAAGGTGCATTGGCCAGTCGGTTTCCACCGCTAACCTGGAGGTGAATTTCGCCGGGCTTACCGCCGTCACAACGTGCATCGATGCTGTCGCCTGTTACCACAAGCAGTTCCGGTTCATCAATGTAAACCGAATCCCAGGCCATACAACCGTTCAGGTCGGTAATGGTGGCGGTATACCATCCCGGGCCGAGGTCGGTCGCCCAGGTTGAATCCTGCGCAGGATCGCTGTTCCACGAGTAAGTATACGGCCCTGTTCCGGCGGTCACTTCAACATGGGCATAGCCATTGTTGAAACCGTAACACTGCACATTCATAAAGCTGTCGATCACGGCAATCAATGGATCCGGTTCTTCAACTGTTACGGTATCAATCAGCGTACAGCCGTATTCATCCCAAACGGTAAGTACATAAATTCCGGCCCTAAGATCACTTATCGAATCTTCGCCAGCTACATATCCGTCAGGTCCTTCCCAGTTAAATGAAAGTTCGCCGGTTCCTCCTGTGGCTGAGGCCCAAATAAATCCATCGGAATAGCCGTAACAGCTCACATCTCTGACACTGTCAATTGAAAGCAGCAATTCCGGAGGATTGAAAAGCACGATCGTATCGATATCGGTACAGAAGTTGCGGTCGGTTACCGTTACATAATAGGTTCCGGCCCACAGGCCGCCAATACTGTCGGTATTCGAGCTAACAAACCCCGGTGGACCTTCCCAGTAGTAATCAAACGGTTGCAAGCCACCGCTGACACTCACTTTTATCCAACCGGAGCTGTCGTTGTAACAGTACGGGTCATGCCAGTCGGAAGTCAGTTCAGGTGTGCTAAAGTAATAGGTTACGGTGTCGTAAGCCGGTTCACAGGTATTGTTTAAGGCAAAACCGTCAGCTTTTAAAACCAGGGATACCTCTCCGTTTGCAATATCCGTGGCTCCAAACCGGTAGGTCGGATGCAATCCTGCATCTCCTGTGAAGGTTCCATCGCCAAGTGTTTCCCAGTAGAGCGCGCTGTAATTCCAGGCAGTATCTCCCGCAAGTGTCATTTCTATTATTTCATCGCAGAGGATGCTGTCAGGCCCGGCATCAACAAAAGGTTCCTCAAATACCTTCACAATGCCCTGTTCAATCGTATCACAGCGGTGTTCACTGAAAACCTGAACTACAATATCAAATTCTCCTTCAGCATCCCAGAGGTATTCAATTTCGTTACCCCAGGTCGTATCCGAGCCATTTACTTCAATAAAATCATTGCCCGTAACATAAATGGTATCTCCTCCTTGTAAATCTATAATTTCCCAATCGTAGGTATAACCGGCTCCGCCATCCCTGCGATAGGTACGTTCGGCTCCCACACATACTGAATCGATGACATAGGTCTCCTGGGCGAGCAGATTTGCCGCCATCAGCAGGAAGAATACTATGTACATCAATTTTTTCATATTTTGTTTGAGCCGCGAGTTACGAGCTGTGAGCTTCTTTTTATTCTACTTAATGTTTGTCTTTCATATAAATTGTAAAACTGTTCTATTGTCAAACTGTTAACTGCGACTGAACACTGATCACTTTCTTCTTCGCCTTTGGCTTTGCCTTCTTCATTTTGCAGTCGTTAATCAATATTCGTTATTCTTTCTCTAATCTTTCTAATTCTTGCTCCATGCTGCCATCGGTCTTTACTCAACGCCGGAACGTGGAGCGCGGGATGACGGTGGGCTTTCTACCACAGGGCGTTGCCCTGCGCTATTACTTGTCGCCCCTTCAGGGCTGTCTTCGCCTCAGCCTTCGCCTGTGCCTTTTCAATCTTAAATCTTAAATCGTTAATCATCATTCGTTAATCCAGCTTGAAGCTGCGAGCCACGAGCCGCGAGCTTGTTTATCTTTTATTTAATGTATGTCTTTCATATAAATTGCAAAACTGTTTCATTGCTAAATTGTAAAAGTGTCAACCAGTCAATAAAAGATTCCTTCGTTCCCGAATAATCGGGACAAGCTGTACCTCCTCGGAATGACAGTTCAGTATAGAGAAAGAGCTCCCTGCGGTCGCGCGAGCGAAGCGAGCAATGATCCCACAACAACCTGTCATTGCGATCCCGAAGACTCGGGAGAAGCAATCTTTATTTCTTGTATCTATTCTCATAACTACAATAGCAATCATTCATCATTCTTTTGTCACCAATCATCGGTCATTAGTCACTGGTTCGTGTTGAACTGAACACTGAACACTTCTTCAGCCTTCTTCCGGCTTCCGTCATCCATCCTTTTGCTCCCGATGCTTCGATCGGGATTTCAGTCGGTTTCACCTTCCTCAACTTGTTCCTTTTCACTTTTGCCTTGTTTAAAAATACAACTTATGTTCACCATACGCTATTCCTCCTTTAAATAAATCGGTTGCTTCGCCGGTTTCGGGTAGATCAGGATTCCTGTTCCCGGTCGTTCATCTCCTGTAAATTCACGCGCAATTCCACAGCCATCAATTACTTCCATAATCCAGAAAGAGGTTACTCCAACAGGTAAAGGTTCTGTGATTTCCAACATATAATCTTCTATTTCACTTTCTCCAATACCATTTATAGTGTTAACTCCATCGCCATAGGTGTAGGTAAACTGCCATGGTCCGGTACCTGTAAATACTATATGAACTTTAGCAACTTCATCCACACAAACCGAATCGCCAATAACAATAGGCGGTGGAGGTTCAACTACCTCCAGCTTAAACACCATCAGGTTATTGGTACATTCTATTTCGTCCCAGGCCATAACTCTTAAAAAGTACGTTCCTGTAGGGAGATCTATGATACGTACTTTAAAGCCTTCGTACATACCATTCTCAAAATAAAGAACCGATTCCATATCGCCCTGGTTGATAGCAAAATCACCATCAGGATCGCTATACAGATCCCAGGTGTACCGGTCAGCAGGAAAATCTTCAACCTGTACTACGATCGTATCACACTGCGTCACCGGCGGAATTACAGGCACAGGTTTATCTCCTACCTGAGCCAAAGCATTGGTCATGGTAAGCAGTGCCAGGAGCAATCCCGGTACCCAACGGATGATATGTGTAGACTTTTTAGTCATTCTTTAGCTGCAAGCCTCAAGCTATCCATTTCTTCTTTTGATTTGTCATTCCATTTAGTGATACTGCAAAATTGTATCACTGTTAAAATGTAAAACTTTTAAATGTAAATTTTCTTCATACTTATTTATTGCAAAATTGCTAAACTGTTTCATTGCCAAATTGTATGACTGTCAACTGCGACTGAATACTGTGGCTGTTCACTTTCTGCTTCGCCTGTGCCTCAGCCTGTGCCATCTTCAATCTGCAATCATACATCGTTAATCTCTCCTGCGCTACGCCTGGCCCCTAAAGGGGAAATCCAGGCATGCTGTGGACTTCTATTTTTAAGTTTGTCTGTCTTCTCCGTGCAACTCTGCGACTTTTTCAATTAATCTTTGTGAATCAATTTCCATACACAACATCCTTTAAACAAAAGCATAAACCTCCTGCAAGTCCCGAGCACTCGGGATGCAGTGCGCGCGGTCTACCTCTGTTTAATAACCCTCTGAATTCTCTGTGGCTTCTGTGTAATTCTTCGTGGTTTTCCGTTAGCTGACGGATTTTTACCACAGAGTACACAGCGTGCACACAGAGATTCACAAAGGAATTATTTTTCAGCGTGACAGGAACCCCGTCGGCCGTAGCAAGCCGGGTAAACCCGATTGCAGGTTCACGGCCACGAGGCCCGTCGCGCATATTTAGCAATAGTCTCGCCATTGGCGGGGCATTGCCTTTCCAGATGTTGCGATATCTATCGTTCACATTTTTCCATATTTTAAATTTAAATCTTAGTGGTTCTTCGTTTTTGCTTTGTGGCACTTTGTGTAACATCCGACGAGTCGGGACACAAAGAGCACTAAGGAGTCACAAAGGACCTCAAAGCTTTATTTTTCGTATTTCCGTTTGGCACTGACGTCCGTCAATTGACGGATCAGGATTTCGGACAGCTTCACTGCCCTCAACACGTTTGCCTCCGGAATTCCATCAGAGCTACAAGTCAAAGCTACTGGCAGGTTTCCTCAATTTCATCCCCTGCGCTCCTTCGTCGCGCTTCCCCCTTCGAAGCCTGCCTGTTCGGTAGACAGGGGGGATTCAGGGGGATGAGCTTAACTACAAATCCTAAACCCATAACTTCTATTTTGCCTTGTATATCACTTCTTCATAACCATTCACGCATTAAAGCATTTCTGCATTTAAGCATTTGCTCCTTCCAACCCGGCTGCCCGCCCCACCGGTGCCAAAGCACCAGTGGAACAGAACAAACCTTGTTGAATATCTTAGGTTATGAAAAAGCAAGTTTCATACAATTCTACCATTCAGGGTAGTCAGGATTATGGAAAACTGCGCCACCACCTTTTGGTATAATCGTAGTTGGATCCGGAGCTCCTCTATCCTGTGTACCATGATCGATTCTCGGACGTGGAGTAATAACATGAGTTGCCTGGTCGATCTGATCGAACTCATCTAAAGCTGAAGTTCCGCAATCGTCATCTTCCATATCCCAAATTCCCTGGTTATTACCATCACGGGCATCAACTGCAATCGTAAATGGATTATATGCTAATGATTCGTATTGATTATTGGCAATAATCGCGCGCAAGAATACTGAAACACCATCAGTAATATCCGCTGGGTCTCCAGCATAGAATGTATCCGGAACCAATATACTGTCACCTAGAACATCCGTATTGTCCCAGCTCCATCCCCATATAGAATCTGTACCTGCTTCAGCATCTGCTAAGCTTCTGTATAAATCCATTTCCGCTGTCTGGTTATCCTCCAATCCGCTCATCAATGAGAAGTAGGTCATGAAATTTGTATTGAAGTTGGCAGCACTGATTTCGAAATACAGCGTATCCCAACCATAATTCATTTCCAAAGCGTTAGCGCTGGTATTGTATGTTGCACTGTAAACCGGTGAAACACAAGATGAATCATTCACATCCCAAGCCAATGTAACTCCACTTGCATCAATATTTGCAATATCAATGGTAAAGTTTGGTTTTGGATCGATTTCATAAACCTGGATGTTGTTCGAGCAAAATTCACCTGTCCCAAATCCGACTACGAATGTAGGTGTTGGATTTGTAGAGGATGCTGTCTGCCACCCCGTAGCATCAGCCTGATACTCGGTTGCAGATAAAATAGCAGCTGACCATTGAATCACAACACTATCGGCACTATTAGCTGAACCATAGTTGGAACTGTGATAAAGTAATTCGGTTCCACTAATGCCTAATGAATCAGTCATATTAAGTCCCCAGGCATCAATGAAGGATGTATCCTTAGTTGCCCACCATGTCCATTGGTCCACTGCTTGTAAACCAGTATCTATCAATTTATACGTGTAAGTCTCACCGGCAATAGGGTGAAGTGGCTCTGAACTATCCACACAGGTAAGCGGAATAATTTCCATTGTTGAAGTAATATACTGACCTAATTGTACAGTATCAGTCTGCCCATAGGATTTTGATGTTCCGGCGACAATAGCCGCTACGAACAAGATTAAAATTAAAAATTGCTTTTTCATAATATTAATTTTTAAGTTAATACGGTTCTGTTTATTCTTCCCGGAATTTCTACAGGAATACACTCAACCCCCCTCTTCCTGACGCTTCGGTCAGGGACGCTCCCCCTTTACAGGGGGGAGAAATTCGTGCTCGTGGCGAACCAGGCACGAATAAGGAATTCTCGCTTTCATCAAGTATCATTTCTGAGTTAAAATCACAGAACTTTTTCGTTTTTGTTTGTGGATCGACATTACGGTAAGGTTGTTTGTCAATCCGGTTTTTGTTAATGTTAAATCCATTGTTCTCTGAAATGCCAGGGGCAATTTCGGAGTTTACAATGGTTAATGCCGATGCTACAACAAAGGAGCAGTCTGAACGTAGTGACAGAATGCGACATTTTGTTGTTAAATCGGTATTACTTCTCTCAGTTTGTGTTGGTAAGGGTAAACGCAGATCCAATAGGGTCGGGTCAATGAGGTTGTTTATATGGTACACTATATCATAATTCGCAGAAGATACTCCCCCCTCTCCCGGATACCCGGGATCTCCTCCGTCAGCTGACGGAAGATTTGAAGAAAGTTGAGTCGGCGATGATATGAACTGTACCGCTTTTTTTGTTAGGCATGTTTCATAGGCAAATGGTTTTTGTGGATTTAAAGAATAGCTACGAGTCTCGAGCTGTGAGCCACGAGCATGAGATCCTGAATCAAGTTCAGGATGACGTGGCATTCCAGAAGCTGAAGTCAAGTTCGTTTCATTACTCTGAACTTTGAACTCTGAACTCTGAACTCCTTCGCTATGTAATCCTTTGTTCAACATTCGTTTTTCTTTTATTTTATTTCTTGTTATCGATATCGGTCTTATTCTGACTCTCCCTCTTCTCCCTCTCTACGCGTAGAGAGGGACGATTGAGACGTAGTCGAAATCAGGGTGAGTCAATAAAACTACACTCCTGCATCTGAACTATCATCTTTTTTCTTCCACTAGCGACATCATTTTCTATTTCTTGTTATGCGCTTAGCAGTTTCGAACTGCTTAGCGCTTTTGTTGTTGTTATCTCTGTCAAATTCCATCCGTCAGCCGACGGATGGATTTGAAGCCTGATACCGATTGGCAACTCAATAAGCTTTTTGTTTGCTTAGCTTACAAAAGCTTTTTCCTTGTCCATCGGCATTCTTTCGAATGGTCCGGCTTCCGGGAACGTGGTATGTTGTATCGTCAAAAAAGACGTGTTGTTGTTGTAGAGAAAAAATACCACTGTTCCCGATCGCCCCCGGGGGTTGTTAGCACCCCGTACAGAACCAACTTTACGGTCCGTCAGCTGACGGATCCGAAAAGGTTTTAGTCATTAGTCATGTTTCATAGGCACTCGATTGTTTTATTTTATTAGCTACTGTCCTTTTCCCGTTTTGCGGGGAAAATGAATTAATATTTTGAGCCACGAGCCGCGAGCTTCGGGCCACGAGCTTGTTTGTTATTTCAGTTTTACTTTTTATTTCCTGTTTCTTATTCCTTATTGGATATTGGATATTGGATATTGGAAACTGGATATTATTAGCTTCAAGCTTGTTTGCTGTTTCGGTTATATCTTTTAATCTACCACCCCTGCCATCACTCGATCCTTCACACCCCCTCCTGTCAAGGAGGGGAAAGAAATTCTTACGAACGGAAGTGTTCGTTAATCGATATTCTTCATTCCTTCTTCCTGCTCCTTTGCTACCCCCAATCCGCCAGCTGGCGGAGGAGATCGAACGCACTATCCCGGCTCCCTTTAGGGAAGAAAAGGGTGTGGGGAGGAGAGCTGTGAGCCCAGAGCTGTGAGCCCAGAGCTTGTTTACTGTTTCAGTTGTATCTATTCTTCCAATTCGAATTTCGTTCGTCAGCTTACTTCTAAAATCTTCAATCGTTAATCGATATTCATCATTCATTCTTCCTGCTCCTTTGCTACCCCCGGCCCCTGAAGGGGAGAGCCCACACACGAATACCACTTCAGAATGCTCTTTAATCCGTCCTGTCAATCTGTGAACGCTTCCTGTCACCTTATGACCCGTCCCGGGCTTACAAAATGTCAACCCTGCGACCTTGTGACCCGTCCCGGGCATACAAAATGTCAACCCTGCGGGTAGAGTACCCCGCCCTGCCGGGCAGGACGATCTGCCAAACCGTTGTGGTGCCTCGCTATGCAGCAGGGCTGCTCCCCGCTTAGCCGGGCCAGTGCCATCCGGGGCTGTCGCCCGGAACATCATTGTAAATTTTATGTCGGAATCTCGTTTCATCTAGTAAAAATTCAGTTTTTCAATTTTAGGTCGTGGTGTTACAATAATCCTTCTCCGTCCTACCAGCGAGGTATTACCTGCACAGTCGGTAACAAAATAGTTGATCCAGTGCTCTACATCTCCCATATAGGTGCCGTCGCCCGGGAAGCGTAGTTCCGTTCCGGTATAGGCTCCTGAACTATTATATATGTTCCAGTCCGACAATTGCCCATGCCCCCAGTAAGCACTGTCCTGAGCAGGCACGTTGGTTCCGTCCTGGTAGGTATATGCTGAGAAATCGATCACCCAGGTGATACTATCGACACAACTTAATTCGCAGTTATCGTCGTATTCATCCAGTATAGTTAAATCGAGCGTGGTATCGCCCTGTTCGAATACAATATGGTCGGGCCGGTCGGGATAATACAGGTCCTGTTCCGATGAACTGTAAATGGCAAATTGAATCACTTCCATACAGTCTTCGAGCGAGTCGAGTTCGTAGAATACAGGAGGTGTGGTGTCGATCACTTCTATAAAGTGCGAACAGGTATCGGCACCGGCCAGGTTCTCTGCCGTCCAGGTTATGGTTGTAACACCAAGCTGGAACGGATATTCATTTGGCGCTGTGGGTACAATCGGGCTCAGAACGGTATCGGTAGCCGTTGTTGTATCACGTCCAAAATCAAGGATAGTTCCGTTCTCATCGGTCACGGTCCAGGTCCACCAAATAGGTTGTGCTCCTTTTATCAATGTGGCTACCCCCGGATCAAACCAGTATTCACACTGATCATCGGCATAGAAGGTATCACTTGGCGGACATTCAATTTCCGGTGCTGCCTCCACGGTTACTGTGAAGGTACAGGTTGTATCATGACCATGCTGATCGGTAAAGGTATATTCGATATAAGTTACTCCTATGTTGAAAGTATCAGGTCCGGTAAGAATATTTATACCGTTTGAAGCGGTATCGCCATAAGTCAGTACAGGGGTAGCTTGCCACCACGCATCCCATATCAGGGTTGAATCCGGACAGTTATCGTGGAAAATCGGTGGCGCCAATTCCAAAATGGCATAGGTTTCATTATAGAGCGCAAATACGGTAGTATCCGGCGGACAGGTCAACTCCGGCATATAATCGTGTACCAGCACCGTAACCGGATAGGTGTGAACAGTTCCGTCGCGTTCCCTTACATACCAGTTAAATACGGTGGTATCTATCGGATAGAATCCGCTCGGATTCATCGAATCAATATAGATTTCCGAATCTTGCCATACCGAATCGATGGCATCACAGGTATCAAGCACAGTTACCGGCAGAAGAGTTACCCATGCACCGCAACTGTCGCGATCGGCCCATTCTTCCACAAAATTATCGGGGTAGTCAATATCCTGTCCTTCTTCCAGATCCACTTTAATAAGGACATAAAAATCGCAATAGTCTTCATTTCCGGCAGAATCTCTTAAGATATAATGAACATCAGTACGTCCCGGAGGATAAGGATAATAAGTTGCTGACGAATCAGTTCCGTATACTGTATCTCCGTTGGGCAAATAAAGTTCATACAGCAATTCCAGCGGGCTACAGTCTCCACTAATCCGCGGACTTTGAACCTGATCAGAAACCAGGTCACAATCATTGTTAGTCAAACTATCGATGGCATTAGGCGGACAGTAAGTAAAATAAGGAGTAAGTGTATCGTAAACCACGATATTTACTTCACAGGAATCAAGGTCTCCGGCATAATTTCTGATAACCCAATAGAACGTGGTTGCTCCAATCGGGTAATCGTCGCTAGGATCGAGAGCATCTCCGTAGGGCGAAGTGTGCCAGAATGTATCTATGGCATCACAGGTATCAATTATGGTAGGAGTTCCCAGATTAATTGGTGCGAAACAGTTTGCATCTGCATATTCCTTTATGGTATCCGGATTTGGACATTCAAATTCGTAACCTTCACTGATGGTATCCTTGATAAGTACATAGAAAGTACAGGAATCGGCATTGCCAAAAGTATCCTGAACGATGTACATAACATCGGTACGTCCGATTGGGAAACGGTAATTATTTACTAAACCGGAATCGGCATAGGTGCTGCTATCCGGCAAGGTTAATTCGTAGTACAATTCCAGCGGGCTACAATCACTGCTCAAAATTGGAAGGCCAATATTATCCGGAATTTTGTCACAACCTCCATTGTATACGCTGTCTTCCACATTGCCTGGGCAGGTTATTGTTGGTGCATAATCATCATTCACAACTACTGTCACCGGACAGCTTTCAATCACACCAGAAATGTTACGGATATACCAGTTAAAATTGGTGGTTCCTATCGGATACGAACCGTCGGCATCTTGCGGATCGCTGCTATATGGAGAATCGTGCCAGATGGAATCAAAGACATTACACGGATCGGATATAATGTACAAGGAATCGAGATCGAGATAAGCCTCACAACTGGCATCGGCGTCTGCCTCCCAATAATCCTGAGGACACTGGTACATGGTATCCGCAATATCAATTTGTTTCACCTCAACACTAAACGAACAGGTATCTGTTAGTCCCGCATTATCAACAGCTTCGTAATAAACGTAAGAAATTCCCACTTCAAAGGTTTCGTTGTTTACCTGCCCGCTTCCTGTGTAAGATGAGCCATCTGGTCGCACTATTGTCCAATTTAATTCCGGTATCGAACAATCGTCAACTGCCCAAACCGTATCCATGGTCAACTTATAAATAGAACAACTGTCAGGCGGAATGGTATCGGTAAAATCACCCGGACAGTATAAATCAGGAGGTATCGAATCAACGATGGTGAATGTGGCGGATGTGGTATCCGAATTTCCGCAACCGTCGGTAACGACAAATGTTACCAATCTGCTGATATTTCCCGGATCACCGGTCCAGCTTGTAGTTGCGGTATCAGCCGTCCAAACCAAATTCAGGTCGCACTGGTCGTTAGCATCTGCCCCTGCGTGGTTGGCCAGCCAGGCCAGGTAAGCCGGTTCAAGATCGGGATCGGTGGTCGAACATTGGATGCCTGAATCCTGGGCTACCGGATCGAATTCCGGGGCAGTGTTATCAACAACTATGATGGTTTGGATTTGTGTACTGTCGCTTCCGCAATCATCCACAAGTGTCCAGTAACGGTAAATGGTATCCACACAAGAGCCATCTCTTAAGGTGTCGGCATAAGTAGCTTCCAGCCCCACAGCACAATTATCGTCCTCATCGGTCACATCACCGGTAATTGAAATCGAAGCATCGTAGGTACAATCGGCATTTTTATAAATGGTGAAGTCGGCCGGAACGGTAAATGTCGGTGCATAACCGTTATCGGCAATAGCAATGGTTTGAATCTGTGTGGTATCGTTGCCGCAATCGTCAATCAGTGTCCAGTAACGGAAAATGGTATCGGCACATAAACCGATAATTGTATCGTCGATATAGGTTGCAATCTGTCCCCCAAGAAGTGCACAATTGTCTGCCAGGTTAGATGCATAGCCCGTAATCGATGGATCGGCACTGTATTCGCAGCTTTCATTTTTTGTGAGCGTAGTATCCTTCGGCACTGTGAATGTTGGCGGTGTCTGGTCGACACGTCTCAGGAATACATCAGAAACGCTACATTCATTGATTGTACCGATTGAAACGGTATCACAAACTTCTGATGTGATGTAACGAATTTGGATCGGATAACCTTCACAATTATCAGCTGTTGGCGGAATGTTATCATAGGTCCAGTCACCGTCGCCTCCAAGGAAATTATACTGAATGTCAAATCCTGCCACAGTTGGCGGAGGAGTAAGGTTAATAGGGCCGCACCCTGAATCCACATCAGGCAGCGGTGCAGCCGGGAACACCATAAAGTTGGCCGTTCCGAAGCAATCTCCTGAACTTGTGGTAAAAGTAGCTTCGAAACAACCTGCAGAGTCGGCGGTAAACAGCCCGTTATTGTCGATACTTCCACCTCCGCTTACGGTCCAGGTTCCATCGTATAAAGTCGATTGAGCGAAGGTTGCCGTATCGCCCACACAGGTATTCGATGTAAAGACTTCGGGATTGTCGTAAACTGTAATGAGCGTATCCGTTGCTGTTCCGGGACATCCCATGATATAAACCGTTAAGGTATATGTTGTAGTTGTTGGAGGTACCACAACAACCAGTTCACCTGAACCTCCGGGGATTTCCGCTACCGGTCCCCATTCGTATTCTATGTCGGGCTGAGGTGTGGGTATACTAATATTATCCAGCGCCCAAACGCTGCATGCGTTGGGACTGTTGAAGTTAAAACGGAGTTTCAGGTTGTTCATTCCAAGGTAGGGCGATAGATCAATGTCAACAGGATTTACAACATTGGGCATTCCACTCATTAAGGTATCGTTGTATTCTGCCAAAACAATGTTGTAATTAAGACCGCCATCTGTTGACAGTTCTACTGTACCTGTTGCACCGCCTGAAAATATATAGGCCTGGTCAAATGAAAGTTCGGCCGATGACATGGCAATCAGGTTAAATGTCGGTGTTTCGAGCCAGGAACTAAACTGACCACTTACAAGGGCAAATTTCTTATCCTCTGAATCAAATAATTTTCCGCCGCAGAATGTTTTTGGTCCATTGGTCTCAGCCCACCTGTCCTCCTTCTCGTTATCGTTATTCGCCGGTAAGCGAGGATTTCCCAGCACTCCATCCAGGTAACTGTTCCATCCCTTAGGGTTGGCATAGTTAAAATGACCACCCTGGATAATTCCAATTGTATCCGGCAAAATCTCTGCCGTCGCCCAAAGTGTGATCGGCTCACCGGTACATACATTACCTCCTGATACATTGATCACAGGGGTGAACGACGGAACCACCGTTATAGTGGCAACATTTGAATAGGTTTCTCCGCAGGTAGCATTTCCAACTACTGCCCGGAATTGCGTAAACTGCTGAAGATTGGTATAGGTATAGGTGTCTGATGTTCCGATAAGCGTATCCCAGCTAAAACCTGCATCAATCGACGATTCCCAGCGTAAAATGGTGCCGGTATAGTTACTCAGTGTCAAAATTCCATCGTTAACCTCACCACACTCTTTATCAGTAGCTGGGCTCAATGACCCGCCAACTGGTAACACATCTACTGTTATAACTGCGGTATCTGAAACATTCAGGCAGTTTCCTGTTGTAGAAATGATAAAGGTATAGGTACCCGCCTGGCTTGGTGTACCGGAAATGGTATAAACACTGTCATTTTGTTGAGTCAGATTCACGCCATTGGGCAAAGAACCTGAGGCAATAACGGCACCGTCGGCCGAACCTCCAATGGCATAAGTAAGCTGATCGATGGGCGATCCAATACAAATAGCCTGACTGTCGGGACCACTGGTTAATGCGATGATTGCATCCGGAGTGACGGTTATCTCTCCTGATAAGGTAGGATTTCCACAGGGCGAACCCACAGTTGCAACAGTGAACGGATAAATTCCGGCTGAAGTTGGTGTTCCGCTGATGGTAAAATATCCGTTGGATGAGTTGTAGCTGGCGTTGATACCGGATGGAACCGAATCCCATATGATTAAAGCTGAGTCGGCGTTTCCTCCTATTGAATAAGTAATGGTCGGCAGCGGATTATTAATACACAGTGGTATAGTGGCATTTCCGCCGGCCAGGCTGATAGTAGCCACATCCTCAACGATAATTTGTCCGCTTAAGGAAGTATCCGCGCAAGGACTGCCGGTTGTTGTAACGGCAAAATCGAATGTTCCTGATTCGGTTGGCGCTCCTGAAATGGTCAAGGTATCTCCGCTCATGGAAGGCGTCACTCCGGCAGGAAGGAAGCCTGAAAGCGTATAACCGGTTGCTGAACCGCCAATAATATATTTGATAGCTGAAATCGTGGAATCCATACAAATTGTTAGTGAGTCGGTTCCTAAGCGTTCCATTGTTCCCGGCCCGTTGACAGTCAATGTTGCGATATCGGAGATTGTGGAATCACAGGTAAATCCTGCTGTTGAGCTGATCACCACATCGTAACGACCAGAATCAGCTGCAGTGACCCCCGCTACCATATATGCAGATAAGGTAGCACCAGGTATGTCAGCTCCGTTATGCCGCCACTGGTAATTCAGTGGCAAACCTCCAGCATCAGCTGTAACACTAAAGGTCGCATTGGTACCTTCACAGCGGATCAATGAATCGGGCTGATTGCTTATGGCAATAGGAGCATCAACGTTAATGGTCACCGTATTTGAAGTATCAGATGAGCACTCTGAAGCACCGCTTACTACCACATAATAACTGGCGTCATCAGCTAAACTTACCGAGCTAAACTGAAGTATTGATGTATCGGCGCCCGGGATAGGAACTCCGTTTTTGTGCCATTGGTAAGCCAACTGACTACCACTTGCCACAACCGTCAAGGCAGTTGAATCACCCACACATACCCCTTTGCTTTCTGGATCTGCGGTTATCACAACAGCCTTATAAATGGTGATTTTTGTGGTATCACTTAATGGTCCGCAAGGACCTGCAGGATCATCAGATCGCAGTATTAAAGTAACCGAGCCTGCATTTACTTCGGCAGTTGTTGGCGTATAAGTAGCATTCAGGTTATTTCTGCCTCCACTGAAAGTTCCATTGCCGCCAATCCATGAACCGCTGCTTCCACCTCCGCTAATAATACCGGCCAAAGCCGCCGCATCACCCTGGCAGATCGTATCGTAAGGACCGGCATCCACCACAACAAGTGGATTAATCGTAATTCGAACCGTATCGGAAACAGCTCCACACAGTCCCGGAGGATCATTACTGGTAAGCGTCAGTGTTACTGAACCGGCCGCTATTTCAGCTGCATTTGGTGTGTAAATGGCATCCAGTGCAGAAGCATCGGGATCGAATGAACCTCCTCCTCCGCTCCATGTCCCTGAAGTGGCAGCTCCCCCAACCGAACCGGCCAGCGTCACCGATCCATCTTCACAAATTGTATCCGCTAAACCGGCTTCAACCGTTGGTGCAGATTCAATAACAATTGTTCTTGTGGCACTAACGGCATCACAGGTAGCCGGAGCATTTGTGGTTAGCGACAAAATTACCGTACCGCTATAATTGCCGGCAGGTGTATAACTTACAGTATCGGGTTGTTCCGTTGCTGAGGTAAATCCTAAACTTCCTCCACCCGAAGTAATTGACCAGGTACCTGTTGTTGCTCCGCCATCAACACTTGCTCCATCAAGAGTAATGGCAGAAGGAAATTCTTCCTCACAAATCGTATCCGGACCGCCGGCGTCAACCGTAGGAGCCGGTTCTATAACTATTAACCGGATATCGGTTGCGGCCGGACATTCCCCCGTTGCATTTGTGGTTAAAGTTAAAGTATCAGTTCCATAGAAATTAGCCTGGGGAGTATAGCTTACATTACCCGGCGTAGCGGTTTGTGCAGTACTACTTAATCCGATACCCGATGAACTGGACCAGGCTGCAGTTAAAGCACTTCCTCCGACACTTGCACCGGATAATAAGAAGGCTACCGGACTTGCCGACTGACAAAGCGTATCGGGCTCACCGGCTTCAACTGTTGCCACCGGGGTGATCGTTATAAGCACATCATCAGATACAGCATCGCATGGTCCTATAGGATCATCAGTACTTAGCGTCAGAGTTACTGTACCATTAATACTATCGGTGGAACCGGGGGTATAAGTGGCAAATAAATCGGTAGCATCATCAAAATCACCGTCACCGTTGGTCGACCAGTTTCCTGAAGTTGCAGATCCTCCTACAGAACCAGACAATGTAACTACGCCATTGGCACAAATGGTATCGTTTAATCCGGCATTAACCGTTGCAACAGGATTAACGATTATGGTTCTGTTGGCACTTACCGGAGTACAATCGCCAAGAGCATTTGTTGTTAAGGTTAAGGTAACGGTTCCGTTGAAATCTGCAGCAGGAATGTAAGTTATCGCATCAGGTGTTGGTGTATACGCTGTACTACTTAGTGCACCACCACCTGATGTTATGGACCAGGCAGCAGAGTCGGCACCGCCACCAACACTTGCACCCGACAAGGTTATCGCCAGAGGTGTTGAAGACTGACAAACGGTATCCGGTCCTCCGGCATCCACCGTTGGATTGGGCAATACCGTGATCATCATTGTATCCGCTATGACATTACAACCACCTACCACCTCAATATCGGTGGTAAGCACAACATAAAGAATCCCTGTTGTAAATCCACCTGGAAAATCATAGGTGGTATTCAAATCATCCGGCTTAAAATCGCCATTATTACCTGCGACAGCTACCCATTCCCAATCTTTCTTGTTCGTACTAACAGCACCGCCAACCTGTCCGTGAAGATCCACTGAAGTAGCTCCTTCGCACAGCACCTGATCGTCACCGGCATAAACATAAGCAGCTGCCGCAACATTTACATAATGGAATGTTGTATCACTGGATCCGCAAACATTATTCGCAACTACCTTAACATATCCTGAAACTGCAACTGCCGGCACTGATACCGTAAGCAAAGTTGTTCCCTGACCCGATTGGATGATCCACCCACCTGGTACAAACCAAGTATAAGAATCTGCTCCGTTATCAGGAATGGAATAAACCGTTGGCAAAGGCGGACAAATACCACTGAGACCACTTATAGAGTCGGGTGCTGCCGGCACACTGTCTACAATTATTACCGGTATCGCATTACTCGTATCAACTCCTATCGCACATAGCGCATCAGAAGTCATTTCAACGGAAATGATATCACCATCAGCAAGAGTATTAATTTTAAATACCGAACTATCCACCGCTCCGGCGGAAGCACCATTTATAAGCCAATTATAGCCTGGAGAAGCACCTCCGTTAACAGGAGTTGCAGTAAATGTTATTTCATCTCCATCACAAACTTCTGTGGCATCAGCAACAATACTTACACTTGCATCAATTGATGGATTCACCGTAACGGTATAAAAAGCGGTAGCTTTAGCTATTCCACAAGTATTATCACTTGTAACGGTCATCGTCAGAATAACATCATTTCCTTCGTCACCTGCGGCCGGAGTATATGTTGGTGTTAGTGTTGCAGCTCCGGAAGTAATTGTACCTGCTCCGTTTTCTGTCCATAAAATGGTTCCGTTTGCAGCTGTTGCTCCACTAACGGTAGCAGTTTCATTGACACAAATCGTAGTATCGCCTCCGGCACTTGCTGTGGGTAGTGAATCAATATGTATTGTATAGTAAGCTGTATCGCTGGCTGTCCCACAAACATTATTGCTGCTTACGACCAGGGTCAGGATTACATCGTTCCCGGCATCCGCTGCATCCGCTATATAAGTTGGAGTTAACGTCCCCGGATTAATCAGCGATCCTGCACCAGCATAAGTCCATGCAATGTTTCCGTTTGTGGCAGAAGCCCCGCTAACAGTTGCTGTTGCATTCGAACAGATCGTATCGTTTCCGCCTGCAATTGCTACAGGTAGCGGATCAATATTAATGGTATAGCTTGCAGTAGCAGTATCTGTTCCACAGGAATTTTCTCCAGCTACTGTCAGGGTCAGTGTCACTGTAGTTCCCTCGTCTGTAGCAGCTGAAGTATAAGTGGGTGTCAATGTGGTTGAATCCACCAGTGTACCGTTTCCATCATGTGTCCATAAAATAGTTCCGTTACCGGCTGTTGCTCCGCTCAAAGTAACAGCTTCTTCAACACAAATTGTAGTGTCCCCTCCTGCACTAGCTGTGGGAAGCGGATCTATAGTCATTGTAACAGTATCAGAATACGCTGGATTTCCGGCGGTACATGTTGCGTTCGACGTTAATATTACGCTTACCTGATCATTATTCAACGGAGTATAGGTATACGTACTACTGTTTGTTCCAACATTTACTCCATTCTTTCTCCATTGATAAGCCGGAGTACTGCCACCGTTTACAGGAGTAGCAGTTAAAGTAACAGGTGTTCCAACGCACACAGTATCCGCAGTTACACTTACACTTACACTTACAGTATCCAAAAGACTGACCGTCATCACTACGACATTACTCGTATCCGGCGGTCCCGGACAGGATGCTGATGGATCCGCAGTAAGCACTACTTTTACCTGGTCACCATCGTTTAAGGAATCAGTAACATAGGTCAGACTGTTCCCACCAACCGGATTATCATTTAAGAACCATTCAAAAGTTGGGTTAGTACCACCGTTGATCACCGGATCGGCTGTGAAGGTCACCGAAGTCCCTTCACAAATGTCATTCAACGATTCATATATGGTAACATCCGGGATATTCAGCGGATTCACCGTCATAATGATCTGGTTGCTTGAATTGGGTCCGGGACAGGGTGTACCACTTGTAGTGGTAACCACCAAGCGAACTGTGTCTTTGTTGCTTAGATCCGTCGGAGTATAGGTTGTTCCTGTCGAATCAGTTGAAACTCCGTTCACATACCACAGGTAGGTGGCTCCCGTACCTTCATTGGCCACTGCAGATGTAAATGTCACCGGTGTTCCTTCACAAACTGCCCCTGATGGAGATCTGGAAATAATCACCGTGGTAACCGGTCTTACTACTATGGTAGCGGTGTCAGTTAAAGGAGTAGAACAATAAGGAGTTGACTGGTAGGATACGCTTTCGAGACTGTAAATAAAAGTACCTTCCTGGTTAACGGTAGCTGCTACGGAATCCGAACTATTGCCACCAATATCGATCGTAAAATCTGCACCCCCGTTAATTTTATAGGTGGCCGTAACAGGTAAATCCACGTTGTTGGTAAATGTGACATAGGGAGCCAGCGCTCCGTAACAAGTAGAATCATCACCGCCGATCGTAACATCAGGAATAGGATTTACAATAACTTTTAGTGTGAAGTCGTTTCCTGAACAACTTCCTGAAGTAGGAGAAACGATATAAGTAACGGTATCAACATGAATGGACGGATTAAAAAGCGTATCAGTAATCGATGTTCCGCTACCGTCTCCACCTCCGGTACTTCCATATACTGTGGTAGGTGCCGACCAACTGTAAGTTGTACCTGCAGGTACCGTTCCGTTAATACCATTTACAGGCACAATAGAGAAAGCTTCATCACTACAAACGGTTGCTGACATATTGCTGACCGTAAATTGCGGATTTACAGTAATAATCACAGAAAATGGTACTCCGTCACAGTCTCCCGAAGTAGGTGTAACCGTGTAAGTCACGGTTCTTACTGTCGTATTATTGTTGATAAGTGTATCGCTAATGCTTGTTTCATTTGTTCCTGCTGATATTCCGTCGATACCTGTAACAACCGGTGCCGACCAGCTATAGGTTGTTCCGGCAGGAATAGAGCCGTTGACACCGTCTTCCGGTATCAGGTTAAAATCTCCGCCGCTGCAAATGGTATCTCTTATCGGATTAATGGCCGGTTTTGGATATACGGTAACCTGCACTTCGAATGGTGAACCGGGACACCCCCCGGCAGTAGGCGTAACGGTGTAGATTGCAGTTTGTGCTGTATCGCTCGAATTCGTTAATGTACCGCTAATTACAGAAGCCCCGCTTCCCGGAGATCCGCCCGTCATACCGTCGGGCATATCAGGTATTGTCCAGCTATAGGTAGTCCCGGCCGGAACCACTCCATCCGTACCGTGTACCGGTGTAACCGTAAACGTTTCTTCGCTACATGCAATCGTATCCAAATTAATGATAACAGGTATAGGTTTAACAGTAACTTCCAAAATAAATGAGTCTCCTGCACAAACACCTGCGGTTGGCCAAACCGTGTAGCTGACAACCTTGTTGGTATTGCTGCTATTCACCAGTGTATCTGAAATATTCGATCCACTGCCACCATTTGCGCCTGTTACCCCGGCAGGTTCAAATAACACTTCCCACTCATAGGTAGTTCCGGCCGGAACAACACCATCTGTGTTATTTAACGGAGTTACGTTAAACGATTCTTCGCTACATACACTCTTGTACATGGTGTCGATGTCCGGTTCAGGCGTTACCGTTACGGTCAGCAGGAACAACTCCCCTCTGGGGCAATCCCCGTAATAAGGCGTAACCGCATAAATTACTGATTGTGCTGAACTGGAAGAATTGGAAAGTGTACCGCTAATACTTGTTACACCATCGTCCGTACTAGCTGAAGCCCCGGAAATTCCTGCCTCTACTGTCTGAATCGCCCATTTATAGGTTGTACCTAAAGGTACGACTCCGTAAGGCCCGTCAACAGGAGTCACATTAAAGGTTCCGCTGTTGCAGATCGTTTCTGAAGTGTCGATGATCTGTGGTGTCGGATTCACCAGTATTTTAGCCGTATCGGCAACCACGTAGCATCCGTTAACAGAGGTGGTTGTAAAGATAAAATTGACAATTATCGGTTCATTGGTAAGATTTGTTATAGTGGTGGAAGGTACTGCTCCCGTACCGGAAGCATCAACACCTATTACATCATCGAGATGGTCCCTTGTCCAGGTAAAGGTTCCTCCTCCTCCGCTTGTAGTTGAAGGAGCGATGGAACCGATCGGTTCCCCAGAACATCTCATTTGTGAATCGGGAGTTAATACCAGCTCAGGAACCGGGTAAACAGTTACCCTGGCGGTTGAAGGCGTACCGGGGCAACCATCATAAATCGGTGTAATGTTGAAAATTACCGTAATTGCTGAGCCGCTCGTATTGGTCAGGGCTCCTGTGATCGTGTCTCCTACTCCTGAGGCTGCAATACCGGTAACCGAGGTATTGTTTCTCACCCAGCTATACGTAACATCCGGCGTAGCACTGGTCAATACAATGGGGATGATGGAATCGCCTGAACAAATATTTTGTGACGATGGCGTGGATATGGCAACTGCGGCAGGATTGACAACTACAGTTGCAGTTCCCGGGAACGACTCATCACAAGTACCATCCAGGTAAGCCACCTTCACAGGATCATAAACAAAAGTTCCCGCGGTTCCGGTCGGAACTGCTACCTGCACAGAATCATGGGCCGGGATAGTAAGAGCTGGCTGCGGTGAACTGCCTATGTTGTAGGATACGTTAACCGGTAAGCCGATTGGGTTAGTAAAGGTTATCAAGGGTGATGCTGAGTTCAGACAAACCGTATCGTTTCCACTGATGGATGCTCTTAAAGTTGGACGTACCGTTATGGTAAATGTCTCATCGGGTCCAACGCAACCATTGGCTGTAGGAGTAACCGTAATGGTTGCACTGATCGGATCATCCGTGTCATTGGTTGCCCTGAATTCCGGGATATTTCCTGTTCCGCCAGCCCCGAGACCGATGGAAGTATTGCTGTTCATCCATTCAAATGTTGTTCCGGGTACAGGCCCGCTAAACGCAATACCTGATACTATATAATCATCGTTACAATACGTTTTGTCGGTAATTGGATTGACTGTAGGAGTTGGGTATATTGCAATGGTGATCGTATCATCCAGTGTTGTAACACAATTGGGAGCAGTCTGATATTCTACACTTTCAAAGTGATAATTGAATACACCGGCTGAAGTAGTTGCCTGAGAAATAAATGTGGATGCGCCGGTATTCAATGCAACCGTGTTTGTAACGGTATCGTTGATGTTGTAAGTAAGCCTCACCGCATGTGCCGACGTATTTGTAATGTTGATCTGAGGCGTGGGAGAAGAATTCTGACAGACTGCAGTAGTTCCCGAGATTGTAACTGTAGGTGCGGGTCTGACGGCAATCGCAGCACTACCGGAAACGGTTCCGTCACAATTGGCATCACTAACATCGGTTAATGTGTAGGTACTGTTTGCTGAAGGAGAAACGCTAATTGTGTGTGGACTGCTGGTAATATTGTTTACTGTTACAGGAGTAGTTCCATCGGTATAAGTAATACTCCAGGGCTGGGTTCCGGTTAAAGTAATTGTAAGATCAGTTGCATCTCCTTCACAGATGGTGGTGGTGCCGCTGATGGTGGCTGTGGGTAATGGATAAATATCGGCCGTTGTTGTTGCTGTCGTTGATGATAATGTATAATTCGTAGCATCTGTACCACTTAATGTAAGCCCAGTGGCAGTTATTGTTTTTCCGCTTCCATCACCAGAGTTGTCAAAAGATACAGAACCAACTACAAGGGTAACATCATCTACTGATAAAACACCTGTTAAGGTTTGGCTACTTAATGTGACAGATGTTGTACCATCGTAGCACTTGTTTTCAGCTGTAATACTTGGAGTAACTATAATTGCTGTAATTTCCAAGTTACCACCGACAAAAGTGATGCTGTAGTTACTACTGGTCAATCCTCCCGGCGTGATCACGTAACTACCAACATCCACTGCCCCCTGGCTCGTTCCACTGTAGGTCAGTGTTCCTCCAAGAACTGTTTCATCTTCTCCCGCAATAAATCCTGAGTAACTTACTCCATTGCCTCCACTGTATGAAACTCCATCATATGTCTTAGAATCATCAGTAGCTGTTACTGTCAATGGAATTCCCGTAATTGCTGCTGTAGTAGTCGTGCTTGCATTGGTCAGATTGTAATTTCCCGCATCCGTTCCACCTATGCTTATGCCACTTACGGTAACTGTTTTTCCCGCTCCCACATCTTTCGTATCGAAGGTCGCACTCGTATAACTTATCGTCACATCGTCGCCTCCCAAAGCATCACTGCTTAAAGTAACTGTCGCTGTGGTGTTACCATCATAAACCTTGTCTGAGGCAGTTGCCGTTACTGTTAAATCTCTTTGGCCTACTGTCAGGGTACCACCGACAAAAGTGATGCTGTAGTTACTACTGGTCAATCCTCCCGGCGTGATCACGTAACTACCAACATCCACTGCCCCCTGGCTCGTTCCACTGTAGGTCAGTGTTCCTCCAAGAACTGTTTCATCTTCTCCCGCAATAAATCCTGAGTAACTTACTCCATTGCCTCCACTGTATGAAACTCCATCATATGTCTTAGAATCATCAGTAGCTGTTACTGTCAATGAAGCTGTATTAATTTCAACAGTTACCAGAGTACGGGTATCACTTACACATCCTGTAAGTGTATTCCTACTTTCAGCCCAAGCCGAATAAGTGCCGACATTTGTTCCTGATGGTGCGGTTGTTGAATTGCCGCCTGTTGAAGCATCATACCAATCAATAACTTCTGAAGCTGGAATAGCTGCGGTTGCGGTACCTGTGTGGCTATTCCCATCGTAGGTTGTAGATACATTTCCTGCCGTTGGGGCAGAAGGTGGCGTACATTCAGCAAGAGCATAGCTCGAGCCCAGTGATGTTGCACTGGAAAAGCTTACACTAGTTGAACTTGAAGAGGAGACAGTTGGATAAGTCCATGAACCATTATACGAACCCACAATGTAACTTCCACCATCTCCAAGTCCGGGAGGGAAATTAAAGGTTCCATTAACTGTATTAAAGGCTACTCCACTATTATTGACGGTCCAATAATTGTTTACACTCTGTCCTGAATTCAGAAAAGATGATCCAATATTTGAATCGTCTCCGCTAATTGAAGCAATGGTAACATTTCCTCCCGAATTCAAACTGTTAAAAGTAAGGCTCAAAGGAGTATAATTGCTGCTATTTCCAACCGGGAACAAATAAATAGGACTACCTGAACTTGCTATGGCTCTCTGCAAGTTACCCGAAACATAACCAGAACTGTATGAGAGTGCGCCTGTGGAAGAATTAGACAAAATTAAGTCATAAGAGGTAGCATCAATGTTTCCTCCATTCATGGTTAATAAATGGCTTATGGCAAGATCGCTTCCAGCAATTTGTAACGATGGATTGTTGTTACTATTAATTTTTAAATCGTATAACGAATAAGGTGAATTAATAATAAAAGTAGAACCTGCCGTGGTCAAAGTGCCTCCAATCTGGAATGTACCCCCGGTAATGTTTTTCGATCCACCGCTACGAATCCAAATGTCCCCAGCAGAACCGCTGTTAGGTTTCTCGAAAATAATTGTTCCTCCTGTAATTGAAAGAACAGTTGAAATACTCATGTCGAAACTTGCATAAGTTCCACTATTATGTCCATTTTTTGAAACATATATTGTCCCACCAATAATATTTGCTGTTCCTGCTGTGTTAAATAGCCTTCCAGCAACACTCAATGTACCTCCTTCCATCTGAAAGGTCCCTCCAGATGCAGTTTGTAAGCTATTACCAGTAGCCTCCCCTAACGATACATCGCCTGATATTATCTTAAAAAGCCCGTTATTTGTGATGGAGTAATCACTACCTGTAACAGAAGCTCCATCTATCTCTATTCCTGCAGATCCTGGAATATTGAATCCACTAGACATTGATAAATTAACCGTTCCGGAAATCGGACGGAATAATCCATTTGAAATAGTGAATGAATGCGTACAAGTCACACCTCCGGTAGAACCAACATTTAGTATAGTTGCTCGACTTGATCCTTTATTTACAGTAAGGTTATAAAATATAGATGTTGAGCCACCAGAAATTAGTGCAGTATTACTTCCAATAAATTCAACTGATCCCCCCCCTGCATTAAAAGAGCCATCATTTGTCCAGTCCCCATAAACAAATAGCGTGGAGTCAACGCCATAATTCAATGTTCCATTCAAACTAATGGAATTACAAAAAGCTGTTGAATCAACAGTCACTGTAATTCCAGAAGAAATAGTTACATCATCCGCAGAGGTTGGGATGGCACCGCCCCAGGTTGCAGTATCGTTCCAATTACCTGATTGTTGCGCCGTAAAGTCAGCCATGGCTGATTTTAAAAAAAGATCTGATTTATCTTCCTGAATTTCTTCCGGCTCCTCACCAGTAACCTGAATAACACGTTTCACTTCAGTAAAATTACCATTAACATCGGCAATGCTGTAAGTTCTGGTAATGGTGTAAGGGCAACGAATGTCGCTACTGGTCTGGCGCACATAGCGGAAGCTGGAATAATCAACAGCGCAGTTATCACTCACTTTTCCGCCGGTCTGTTCAAAATGATCCCAGTCGGTAAAAGCATCTTCCACTTCTTCACCACAAACAATTACAATGGGTTCAGGAGCTGTCAATACCGGAGCTTCACGGTCCACTACCCGAACCGTAAAGCGATGCATCGTTTCATTTACACCGTCACTAATCCGGTACACCACCTCGGTTTCTCCGACAACAAAATTGTCTCCTGATCTGCGACTTCCATCAACAATAAGGCTCTCCTTCGGTACACAGTTATCCGAAACGATCAGTTCGGTCCAGCTTACCTTTGCAAAGCATTCACCGGGTATATTCGAAACAGTGATATCTCCTGGTGAATAAATCAAACGAGGCACTTCATTATCACTCACCGTTACCGTAAAAGAGCAAAAAACAGGATTGTTGTAACGGGTTCGGCCACGGTAAGTGATGGTGGTAGTGCCTTCGTTGAATACGTATGAACTGAGTTGGTTAACACCAGATGTTGGTGATTGATCCTGGGTGGCACCGGTCATTTGCCAGTTTAACGAGCTAATTGAATTTTCAGGATCTAAAATCGAAAGACCTGAAGTGATGAGGGCATCGCAAGAATTCAGGTCGGTGTATGTTGAAAGATCTTCCGGACAAACCAGGTCGGTGGTATCGTTTTGAGTGACTTGTTGTTCCGGATTTTCTGAAGAAAGTAGAATAGAATGATTTGGTGATACAACACTCCCACATACGGAAAGATTGCCCATAAGCACAGCAATAACAGCCAGTATAAATACTGCTGTTTTAAAAATCTGGTTATGTGGTTGTTTAGTCACCTATTTTTTGTTAAGGCTTAGTTCTTTGTTATAAAATCACTCAATACTCTTTATTTTAATTGTTAATACTCCAATGGGTTTGTAATTCTTTTTCATAATCTGTTGTATTAGAAATATCTTGATCTCAAATAACTTCGTCCAAAAAAGTCGACATCGTAACCGATCGTAAATTCAAAAGTTCCATTCTGGTAAGGATATATTTCGTTATAGGTCACGTCCATAGCGAAACCTACCCGAATGTTGTTGCTGAACATCCAGTTACCCGTAAAACAAATTGCTGAACCGGTGCGATACATCACTCCCAACCAAAGTTTTTCGCGTATCATCAAGTTTGCTGATAAATCGGCCTGTAGCGGGGTCCCCCATGTTGCACGAACGAGAACGGTAGGCTTAAACACCAGGTAATTCAGGGGATCGACAGGCAAAACTACGCCACCATTCAAATAAACAGTCCTTACTTCGGCGCTGGTTGAATAGTTATGGAAATTCTCTTTCAGGTCGTTTTCCACAATTTTAGGGACTGAGAAGCCGGCATAGAAATACTCGTGATAAAGAAAAAATCCCACACCAAAATTGGGCAGGAACTTCAAATCTACATCTTCATCAAAGGCGTGATCGTATTTATTATCAGGATATAATTTGTATTCGGTAAGCGGATTTTTGTAGTTTACAAATCCGAATTTAACGCCCATTCGGAGGCGTGTTCTGCGTGAAACGTAAACTTCGTAGGCATAATCGCCGAGTACACTCAAACGATTTTCAAGCCCGAATTTGTCGTTCATGACATTCAGGCCCATACCAGCAGCTTCGTTCTTGAGGGGCGTGTGAAATGAAAACGATTCCGTGAGCGGGGAACGGTTAATTCCTGCCCATTGTTTTCTCACTAATGCGGTGAAACCTATTTTCTCCCAAATACCTGCATAAGCCGGATTTATCACCTGGCTATTATACATGTATGAGGTTAAAATGGGTTCTTGTTGCGCCCTACAGTTAACTGCTATTAGTAAGACTAATACTCCTAATACAGTAATCTTTTTGATGACGATACCTATTTTTTCTCGTTACAACAATGACCAAACTACGAAGAATTATCAACAAAAGCAATCATTGGAACAGGAAAAAGATATTCACAAAAAGCCTGTAAATAAAGGATTTTAAAATGATTCGATGTTAACTGTCCCAATATGGGATCTGTTGATAACCAAATGAAGCGCAATATTCCGTTTAACAATCCTTAACAATTTCTTGTACTGAACATAAAACACTGGGATTCAGACCAATTATCCAATTGAATAAATCAAGGGGGGAAGTAAATAAAATCCGCTTACAGCAGAGGCTATTCTGCCAGTTCGCTTACAGCATTAAACACCCGAAGGAAATTACCGCCCCAAACTTTGTTAATTTCTTCTTCGGTATAACCGCGTTTCAACATTTCGGCCGTGATATTCGGGAACTGACTAACGTCGGCACAATCTTCCAGTCCGCCGCCGCCGTCAAAGTCGGAGCCGATACCAACATAATCAACACCAACCAAATCAACAACATGATCGATATGATCAACACAATCAGCAACTGTTGGTAAGGCTTTCGGGTATTTTTCATCGAGGCTTCTCCACTCTTTGCGCAAGGCTGCAATCTCATCATCACTCAAATTATCGCGTTGGGTAAACTTCTCGCGAAGCTCCTTTTGTTTTTGATAACGAACAGTAGTAGTATCAGGATCTTTGATGTAATCATCGAGCAAACAGATTTGGATAACGCCATTGTGTTCAGCCAAAGTCTTTATCATATGGTCTGTCATATTCCGGTTGTGATGTGCAATGGCTCGAACACTTGAATGCGATGCGATTACCGGTGCTTTGCTCAGCTCAATAACATCGTAAAACGATTTGTCTGAAATGTGCGACACGTCGATCATCATTCCCAAACGATTCATTTCTTTAACCACCTGTTTTCCAAAGTCGCTTAGACCATCATGTTCCGGGCCTTTCTTGTCGGTTGATGAATCACAAATATCGTTGTTCGACGAATGACAAAGGGTAACATAACGCACGCCCTTGTTGTAGAACTCCTCCACCCTGCCGAGTTCCGATCCTAATGGGAATCCGTTTTCCATTCCGATAAAAATGGCTCGTTTGCCTTCTTTCTCCAAACGAATAACATCGCCCGGTTCGGTAGCAACTTCAGCCACATCGCTGTTCTGCTCACAAACTTCGTAAGTCTTTTCAATCATCTTATTGGCCATTTCGTAGGCTGCCTGGGTGTTCTCGGGAGTGCGTTCTTTTTGACCGGTAAATGCCGCAAAAAATATGGCATCCAGTCCGCCGTCCTTCATACGCGGAAAATCTACCCTACTCCCCGGCGACTCATTTCGCTCTGCAACATCAAAATCTCCATTAAGCAAGGCCATCGGCGTATCACAGTGGGTATCTACCGTTATGGCTCCTTCGTGAATTCGATTTAACTTTTCTTCCGGGGTTTCAGATGTACATTGTGTAAATACTACTCCCATTATCAACAAGATTAAAACAGCTTTGATCATTTTTCTTTTTGTAAATATTACGGAGTACAATTATAACAAATTGATCAAACATAAGATTGTTTTATTTCTATAAGTTACTATTTATTTATTCGCCCGCCTGCCGAAAAAACGAATGCAGCACGCTTAGTCCCGTTTCGCGTTCTAAAGTCGAAACTGCTGAAAGATAAAAGCTATGCATTTAGTAACTGTTCCGAACTTTTTGCAGGAATAACTGGGATATATTTCTCCATCGCCCGGGAAATTATTTTCTTTATTCGCTGTTAATAGGAAAATATGGAAATACGAAGATTGAAATACAAGTGGTTGATAGTACCAATTCTGGCAGTGTTCTGCTTTTTAGGCACCTTGCTTGCCGGTCGAAATCCGGAATGGATTGAACGTTGGTATGCTGAAGCGTTTTACCCGATATTGGCCAGCGTACTGTCAGCCATCAGCTCAATTTTTCCATTCTCACTCGACGACCTATTCTACATGGCCCTCATAGCACTGGTCCCCACCCTGATTGTACTGCTGCTACTTCGGAAAATCACCTTTCGTAATACCGGAAAACTGATCCTGAATATTCTGGGCACAAGTTACATTGCCTTTTACCTGTTCTGGGGATTTAATTATTACCGTGCTGATTTAAATACGCGTCTGGGTATTGAAGAAAGACAGCCCGATAAACAGGAACTGGTTCACGTGATTAAGTATTTGATCTACAAAACCAATTCCGGGTACTGCGATCTTTCAGAGATTGACAAAACATCCACCGACAGTCTGATAGAAGCTTCTTATAAAAAACTGGCACCGGCACTAAAAATCAAGTACCCGGCAGGTAAGCGGAAAGACAAATCGATAACCTTTAGCCGTTTGTTTGCACAATCGGGAATTAGTGGCTATTACGGACCATTCTTCAATGAAGTACATGTAAACAAAGAAATCCTGCCGGTTGAATATCCCGCGGTTCTGACCCACGAAAAAGCACACCAGTTTGGGATCACCGGCGAGTCGGAAGCCAATTTTTATGCCTGGCTGGTCTGTTCGCAAAGCGATTCTCCTGAATTACAATATTCGGGCAATCTGTTTATTTTGAGGTATTTTTTCAGCACAGCCAGAGGATTGAAAGAATATCCGCAACTGGTAAAAATGCTCGACCCAAAAGTTCAGGAAGATTTTGACAGGATTCGGGAGCACTGGCTTGAACTTCAGAAGGAGAGCTACGAAAAGGTGGCCTCAAAAGTAAACGATGTGTACCTGAAATCGAATAAAGTTGAAAAAGGTATCGACGATTATTATGGCGTGGTAAAACACGTGATGGACTTTTCGCAGGATACCGACTATCATAAAAAGTACAATTTGAAAACAGAATAAATCAGACTCTTAATCGTTACAAAAGCGCTCCAAATCAAAATTTGATCTCTAAAAACTAGTTTGAAACTTTATTCAGAACCAGCCAGCCCCAGCCCGGAACATGTAATTCCAGCTCATTCTTTTGTAACACAAAACTTTCTACCTGAGACAACATTGTTGTTGCTTTTTCTGAAAAATCACTGTCGCAACAAATTTTTGTACATCCGGCCGCAGAAATACTGATGGCATCGCCTTCACCAAATTCAAAACTGCCCACACAGCCATTCCTGTCGAGTTGCAAACTGTAGGTTCCATCGTCATTGAATTCAATAATTGGGCTATAATCGGCATCTTTAGCATATAAAACCGATTCAAGCGACATAAATTCCTTTATTTCCCATTTTCCAAGGATGCTATCATCAAGATTGTTATCCTTGTCGCGGCAGGAAGAAAGAAGCACGAGAGCAAGCAGAAATATTAGTTGTGTAATTTTCATGATTCAGCTTTTAACCAATGGATGCGGTTTCAGAAAAAAAGGTTGCTTAAACAAAAGAAATCTATACATCAAATCTGATATGTTTCATTTTTCCATAATTCGCGGCAAAGCCTGAACAAACTTTTGAGACGATAGCTTCAAATGTCATCAGCATCTCAGACCAAATGCAATTCACTGGTAAAAGTATACAAAGGTCAATTCCGGTTAACCACAAATATCGCCTTTTTATCCCACCTCAAATAAAATTCATCCCTTATAGCATCACTTTATCCCATTCCCGATAAAACACTATTCGGTTGCCACACTGTCCGCTATTTTTAAAGCAATTTCAAATGAGAAAACTGTTTCTACATATTCTGCTTTTGTTGGTTGCAGTAAACATTTTGGCACAGGAAACCAATGAATGGAAAATCGATTCGATAAAGATCACTAAGAACTGGCGAACACGGGATCATATCATTCTACGTGAGCTTCAGTTCAATCCGGGAGAGATAATCGACAATGAATGTCTCGACAGGTCGATAAGCCAGGTATGGAACATTGGAAATTTTACCGATGTCGATTACTCCATCGACTCAATTTCACCCGGCAGTTACTTGTTCCACCTCACTGCAAAAGATGCCTTTAATCTGGTTCCCTACGTTACGCTAAACGGCAACAGCGATGAAAAAAATCTGTCGTTGGGATTTTCGGATAAAAACTTTTTAGGCCGAAACATTAACCTTGCTATCATTGGAAATGTTGGCACGTACAGCAGTAATTACAGCGCACAAATAAATATCCCCCGCCAGTTACTGTATAAAAATATGACCTTATCTTTTCATATCTCAAATGGTTCGGGAAACAGCTTTAGGTACCAAAACGATCAAAAAGCATCGGCTGTAGCCTATCACTCCAGACAAATTTCAGGAAACATAGGAAATCCGTGGCATACCGACTATAAGTACACCTTTTCGCCTAATTTTGGCTGGAACCTTTTTCAACACAAAACCGATACTTCGCTTTTAAAAACCGAAGTCCCCTTTGTTGATGATTACACCATAAATTACCTTGCACTTTCAATTGGAGAATCCATTGGTTTGATTAACCGAATCAGGCACCAATTAGATGGATACTCGGTTTCGGGTACTTACGGAATTGGTATCGGGCTTGATGCGAATAGTCCTATTTATCATTCCTTTGGATTTGGGGCCTCATATTTTAAAACGCTTAACAAAGTTGTTGAATTGTCGGCCGGCTTTTCAACGGGATACAGTACATCAACCATCCCGTCGCTTCTACACTATGTGAACTCGAACGAAATAAAAGGTATTGTAAACGGACAGGAGTCGGGACAGGGGCATTACAACGCCTGGTTGAGAGGCAGTTTTACCTACCTATATTTCAACTGGTTTGCTTTGGAACATTTTATATACACCAATTGGGGAATGGCTGATGACCATTATTTCGAAATCTATAAACGGAAGCCACGAATATCATTTGGCACAGGATTCAAATTCTGGACTCCGACTGTTCCGTGGCTTACGGCAAGTATTCATTTTACTTATCTGAAAGGTAATTCCAACTGGTTTCAACTCGACATATAATCTTTTTACAACACCTCGGGGAAAAAGAATAACACGACTATCCCCCTGCTAAAATTACTTATCGTTACGGGAATAGCCGGAATTTGCACATTAGTCAGCTGGCAGATTATTAGCCTCCGGTGAGGAAATCTTAATTAACATGTCCGTTTCATACCGTAACTTTTATAAATTAGCGACACCGTAAAATTCAGCCCGTATTTCATAATTAAACAATGAGTGATCCTGTTCATATTACTTTTCAACCACTTGGCGAAACCGTTAAAGTGCAAAAAGGTACACCTCTTATCGATGTATTGCATGAATACGGTGTGGAATTTCCCTGTGGCGGAAAAGGAAGTTGCGGCACCTGCAAAGTAAAGCTTCTCGGTGGCAATATGGAGACCGGTACTCAGGAAGCTGAAAAACTGAGAAAACTCAGGTACCCCAAAAATTACAGACTGGCCTGTTATTGCAAAGCAACTTCGGATATTACACTCGAGGTTTCGCAGTTTGAACACATCATTCTGGCTGATAATTCCGAGTTTAATTTTAAACCACAGGAAGGTGCAGGAATTGCGGTTGACCTGGGTACAACCACAATTGTCGCCCAGCTTGTCGATCTTCAAAACGGCAGCATCATCGATTCGGTTTCTGATGTAAATCCGCAAGCTAAATTTGGGGCTGATCTGATTTCACGCATCGAAAGTTGCCTCAACGGGAAACAGGTTGACTTGCAAAAACTGATCAGGGAAAAAATCGGTGAGATGATTCAAAGAATGCTTGCGAAACACCCCATCCATCTGGTAAAAGTTGTACTGGTTGGTAATACCGTAATGCAACACCTGTTTTGCAGCCTCGACGTACAGCCACTTTCCATGTATCCTTTTGAATCGCCCAACCTGGGTACTAAAATTTTTACTGCTTCCGAACTTGGCTGGGAAATTCAGCCGGATGTTACAATCAAGTTCAATGCTTCAATCGGCAGTTTTGTTGGAAGCGATATTCTTGCCGGAATTGCCGCTACAAAAATGGCTGAACAAGAGGCTTACTCCATTCTCATCGATTTGGGAACCAACGGTGAAATCGTTGTCGGGAATCGCGAGAAAATCATTTGTGCCTCAACCGCTGCCGGGCCGGCTTTCGAAGGTGCAAAAATCAGCCAGGGCATGCGGGCAACCACGGGTGCCATTTCTTCTATTGAATTCGCGGGCGAAGATTTAAGCTGCCACGTTATCGGCAATGTAGAATCGCGGGGGATCTGCGGCAGTGCGCTGATTGACATTATGGCAATTCTTCTGGAGCAACAAAAGATCGGGATGTTTGGAGAGATAGAAAGTGGCTATCAGGAAGTAAAAATTACAAATAATGTAAATCTCATCCAACAGGATATCCGCGAATTCCAGCTGGCCAAGGCGGCCGTTGCAACAGGTGTTCAGTTGTTGCTAAACCGGCTGCAAATTTCGATGGATGATGTTGAAAAAATATACATCGCCGGCGGTTTTGGGAATTTCCTGAATCTGAAAAATGTGATCAGAACCGGACTGATCGAAGCACCTGAAGAAAAAATTCACAAACTGGGAAATACAGCACTGATCGGCGCTAAAATGTTTCTATTCGAAGAGGAAGCAGAAATCCAAAGAATTCTTGATCTTACTACCCATATCAGTCTTGAAAGCGACCCGGCGTTTCAGGATATTTATATTGAAAAGATGATGTTGGTTTAAACTGAATTTTTCAATACAATCTCATGTTCTTCCTGACTCACTTCAATACACTAATAAACTGAATAATACATTCATAGAGGCATACTGTAACTTTTTAGCATAAAAAACGAATAAGTAAAGCATTAAAAGTAGCAGCACTTGTATCTCTGCAAATAGGAATACATCAACAAGTGCACTTCTAAAACTAAAAAAACCAAAATTATGAAAAAGCTAATTTGTATTATTTGTGTTTTGTTATTCAGTTTGGCCTGCTCGAATGAAAAAGCCAAAGAAAAAACCATTGTCGGGAACTATACTCCGTACTTTACCTTCCCCGAAGTTCTACACGGGAATGTAATGGAAATCACTGAAACCAGTTTCTGGCCTGTCGTAAAAGAGGGCCAGATTGAAGCCGGAGAACCACTTACCGTAGCAGCCCGCGACAGCATTAGTTGGACAAATGATTTTAAAGTTAAGTATAACCCATTAGGATTTGCAGAAGAATCGTTTACACTGGGCGACAACGGAGAAATTCTTTATAGCTGGAAAATAAACAGCGATGAAAATTATTACACCTCAGCCCAAAGAATAGTAAAGGATAAAGTAGTACACAAAGAAACAATCACTAAAACGGATGACGGAATTTTCAAAATCGAGACTTTTGATCCTGAAACGGATACATTGCGTTCATCCATATTGATCACACTCAAAGCAGACAAATTATTTGATAATTTTCGAATCAGGAACTTTAAAGGTGAACCAACCTATACTTACAATTTCAAATACGATGGAACCGGGCAGTTAACCGGTTACACTGTTTCGCGAGCCGATACCATTAGAGGAGGAATGAATTTTACTCACAACCCTGAAGGTTTTATGGATAAACAGGAAATTTTTGGCACGAATAACGAAACACAGAGTACTACCGTTTACAAATATGAATACGATACAGCCGGAAACTGGATTAAATGCGTGGCCTACAAAGATCAGGAACCTATGATGGTCTCACTCAGAGAATACAAGTATTATTAATTTTTCACCAGCTCTTTTGTAGAAAGCAAACCACAGGCGGCATAAATATCCTGTCCGCGCGAGGCACGAACAGTAGTTAGAATTCCTTTTTTATTCAATGCATCCTTAAATTTCTGAATGGTTGCATCGTCGGGACTTTTTAATGGTGTTCCCGGAACCGGGTGAAAACGGATCAGGTTGATACGGCATTTTAAGCCGCTTAGCAATCGCGCCAGTTCGTTTACATGCTCCTGCGAATCGTTCAGATTTTCAAAAACAATATATTCGAACGAAACACGTCGCTGCCGGCCAAAATCCCAACTTTTTATTTCTTCCACCACCTGTTCCACCGGATAGGCTACCTGCACGGGCATCAGTTTCTGGCGCTCTTCATGAAAAGGAGTATGAAGACTAACTGCCAGGTGTGCTTCACTCCTTTCGAGGAATGTAAGCATGCCGGGAATAATACCAATGGTAGAAACCGTTATCCGTCGCGGACTCATGGCGTAACCCCATTCCGAAGTCAGAATTTCGAGGCTCTTCAGCACTTCTTCCAGGTTATCGAAGGGTTCTCCCATGCCCATGTAAACAATGTTGCTTACCTCGTTCAACTCGTCGATGCTGCGAATCTGGTTGACAATTTCTCCGGCCGAAAGCTGCCCCTGAAATCCCTGCTTGGCAGTAAAGCAAAACAGGCAGCCCATTTTACAACCTACCTGTGAGCTCACGCAAACGGTTTTACGGTCGCGTTCAGGAATCATGGCCGTTTCAATAAATTTATTCTGAATGGTTGGGAAAAGGTATTTCTTTGTGCCGTCGACACTGGCCTGCACTTTTGTATAAGCGGTCAATCCGTATTCGAAACGCTCGCTCAACAATTCACGCGTTTTAAGCGAAAGGTTGGTCATCTCGTCGATCGACGAAATCTGTTTCTTGTATAACCAATCGGTAATTTGTTTGGCCGTAAACTTAGGCAAACCAAGTTCGATCACAATTTCCTGCAATTCCGCTAATGTTTTTCCGAATAAGCGTTCCATTTCCCTTTCAAATTTTCGACAAAGATACAGTTTCTTTTTTTGCCGCATCTTATTCCCTGAATCTGACCGCATTAAAAACAAAGCGTTTTGAAACCTGACAAAAGTGTCTTTTCGTTTAATGTTTAAATGGTATGTTTGCCCCACAGCAATAAAATAGTTACAGATGAAATTTCAAATATTCACACTTCTTCTTGTGTTCGCATTTATTAACGGATTTGCAAATCAGCCGGCCGTTAACATTCCTCTTGGCGGAAATGCCTATGTCACCCAAAAAGCTGGAAATGTTGAAATTTCAAAATCAGGCCTTCGTAACTGGGACAACAAAGATGCGGTAATCAGCAGCTGGTTTAAAGTAAGCCAAGGCGGGGAGTTAAACCTGGCGATTAAAGCGAAAGTACCGGAAGGCACTTCTGAAATTTTAGTCACGATTGACGGGAAAAAATTCCCGGTAAATATCACTAAATCTACGTGGGAAATAATTAAAGTTGGTAGCGTCAAAGTGAAAGAAAATCAACATGTGCAGGTTGACTTTCAAGGTAAATCGAGTACAGGTTCTGTTTTTGCCGAAATTTCGGATATTATCATCGATGGAGCAGCCGCAGACGAACCGCTTATTTTTGTTCGCGAACCCGATAATTTTTATTTCGGAAGACGTGGCCCTTCGGTTCATCTTTCTTACCAGATACCGGAAACGGCAGGCAACGTAGAATATTTTTACAACGAAGTAACAGTGCCAAAAGGTGAAGATGTAATTGGTTCGTATTACATGGTGAATGGATTTGGAGAAGGCTATTGTGGCATCCAGGTGAACTCGCCCGACGAACGACGCATCCTTTTCTCGGTATGGAGCCCTTACAAAACCGATAATCCTGAAGAAATTCCGGAAGACGCTGAAGTGCATTTACTCGGAAAAGGAAAAGATGTGGTAACCAAAGAATTTGGCGGAGAAGGTTCAGGTGGTCAAAGCTTTTTACGTTATCCCTGGAAAGCCGGACAAACTTATAGATTCCTGACTCGTATTCATCCTGATCAGAACCGCGAAGGAGCAACCGTTTATACCTCGTGGTTTTTCGATCCGAATCAAAACGACTGGCGATTAATTGCTTCATTCTCGCGACCACAAAAGGTTACCTGGTATACCCGCCCACATTCATTTCTCGAAAATTTTATTCCCTCGCAGGGACACCTGACCCGGGAAGTTGAATTTGCCAACCAGTGGATTGTTACTGAAAAAGGGGAATGGATGGAACTGGCCGAGGCAAAATTTACCTACGACGCCACAGCCAATGCAAAACGACGAGCTGACTACAGTGGCGGCCTTACAAAAAACAAGCAATCGTTTTTCCTGAAAAACTGTGGTTTCTTTAACGAAAATGTGGAGAAAGGTACCATCTTCGAAAGAGAACAGTCGAAAAAAGATCACCCGGCAATCGATTTCGATGCCTTACCGATCCAATAATTCTGGCAGATTACTCCATCAACGATTTTATAAAGCCCGGTGCTTTGCGGTGCTTTGTAGCCTGTTCGTAGGCAAAAGCAATCTCAATCAGTTTTGGTTCGCTCCAGGCTTTGCCAAAAAATGAAATTCCGATGGGCAATCCCTCCACAAATCCCATGGGAACAGTAATATTTGGATAACCCGAAATGGCTGCCGGCGACGAACTTCCACCACTGAAATGGTCGCCATTCACCCAATCTATCGTCCAGGCTGGACCATTGGTTTGTGCAATTATGGCATCCAGGTTGTGCTCTTCCATCACTTTGTCGATGCCTTCTTTTCCGGCGTATAATTTCGAATTTTTCAATGCTTCCAGGTATTCTTCCGAATTCAGATCACCTTTTTCTTGTGCCAGTTCGAAGATCTCCTGCCCGAACCAGGGCATTTCCTTGTCGGCATTATTTTTATTGAATTCGATGATCTCGGCCATGGTTCGTGAAGGTGCTGTAGGATGTTCTGACAGGTACTTGTTCAGATCGGCTTTGAATTCGTACAACAAAACCTGGTACGACGGCCCTCCCCACTTGCGGTTATTTTCGAATTTCACATCCTCTATCACTTCCGCACCCTGAGCTTTTAAATCGGCAATCGCCCGGGCGAACAGCGCTTTTACTTTTGCGTTGTCCGGAATCATTTGTGATGCAATCCCGATTCGCTTCCCCTGTAAACCATCGGCCTTTAGAAACGGTGTATAATCTGTTGGAAATTCTGCTTTTTCAATATGTGTTTCAGCATCGTTTGGATCTGATGCAGCCAAGGCTCCCAGCAAAATTGCCGCATCCGAAACATTCCGGCACATCGGACCGGCCGTGTCCTGGCTGTGGGCAATCGGGATAATTCCCTGCCGGCTCCATAAACCAAGCGTAGGTTTAATGCCAACCAGTCCGTTTATTCCCGACGGACAAACAATAGAACCATTCGTTTCGGTGCCGATTCCTATAGTACACAAGTTGGCCGAAACAGCTGCGCCTGTTCCCGAGCTCGAGCCGCAGGGACTCCTATCAAGACAAAAAGGATTGCGCACCTGGCCGCCCCGTCCGCTCCAGCCACTCGACGAATTGTTCGATCGGAAATTGGCCCATTCACTTAGGTTGGTTTTTCCGAGCAAAACAGCACCGGCTTCACGCAATTTAGTTACAATAAAAGCATCTTTATCAACCACATTACCTGACAATGCAAGCGACCCGGCAGTGGTCATCATTTTATCGCCGGTATCGATGTTATCCTTTATCATTATCGGGATGCCGTGCAGCAGACCACGAACCTTATTGTTTTTTCGTTCCTCATCCATTTGCCTGGCAATTTCCAACGCATCGGGATTCAGCTCAATCACTGATCTAAGAAATGGGTCGACTTTTTCAATTCGTTCCAGGTACTTTTTACAGATCGTTTCAGAAGACAGTTCGCCGGCTTCCATTTTTTGCTGAAGCGCACTAACAGTAACTTCATTCAAGTCGAAATCGGTAAGATCGATGTCTGTTTGAGTTGCGGTGTTTTCTGCCGTGCAGGCAGCAATCCCTGAGATCGCAAGCACCGAACCTCCCAGTGCACCGGTTTTGAAAAAGGAACGTCGTTTCATGATTAAGACTTTAGTATTAAGTAATGAGTCGTGAGACTATTTAATCGGAAAAATAATGCTCAACAAAAATCCGCCAATGCTAATGATTACCAATGCCAGCACAACAAAAAGCCAGGAACTTTTTATTTTTGATGAAAGCCAAATCAAAAATGGGGTAGTAATCCCGAGAAAGATTCCGTAACGTAGTTCCACCGTCGAAACTTCAAATTTCCCCCCGTTCATCCATTCAAACAAGGGAGGAAGAAAAACAAAGCCCAGAATAACTGCCAGAACGATCAAAAATGTCTTTACTGATTTCTTCATTACAAGCGGTTTATTTCACTTTATCGGGATTCTTTTTAATAAAATCGGCCCAGTTTTTATATTCTTTCGATTTTTGCGGTTTATTCATCTGGATAAAATGACAGATGGCTACAGCCACTGCATCGGTTTCGTCGAGCACTTTATCCATTTCCTTTAGGTTGTATACCTTTTGCAGAAAATAGGCCACCTGCTCTTTCGAAGCACGTCCCATACCGGTAATCGATTGTTTCACCAGCAAGGGTGCGTATTCCTGGATCGGCACACCGTGCATCAGTGCGGCCGCCATCAACACTCCCTGTCCTCGCCCCAGTTTTAGCATCGACTGTACGTTTTTACCGTAAAACGGAGCTTCAATGGCCATCACATCAGGCTTGTACGTCTCCACCAGATGCAGCGCCCGCTCGTGCAGGTATTTCAAACGTTGGTAATGATCGGAGTATTTTCCAGGTGTAATGTTCCCCATGTGCAGGATCACCGGCTTGTTCTGCCGTATTTCCACCAGCCCGTAACCGGTTACCGTGGTTCCCGGATCAATACCCAAAATACGCAATGGTTTTTCCATTTTTTGAAAATAGTGATTTGTGGCGACTTAATGTAATTTATTGTGACTAGTTGTGAATTATTGAGATAAACAAACAATTACGATGAATCACAATAAATCCCAATCAATCTCTCTTTCTTCGTCTGTCAAGTTGCTGAACCAAAACTCCCGAGATAATGAAAATCAGCCCGATGAAAGTGGTGGCATATATGGTTTCTTTGAGAATAAAATGAATAAAAACCAGCGAAAGAAAAGGTGCAAAGAAAACCAGGTTGCCGATTTTGGCGTTGCTGGTAGTCAGGTTCATGGCTTTTAACCAGAGTACATAGGTAATCCCTACTTCAAAAATGCCGGAATAGATAACCGCCCAAAATCCCGGTCCCCAGGTAAATCTGAACGAAGAAAACAGTGCCACTACCGGAACCAGGAAAATCATTCCGATGGTGAAATTCAAAAATAATTTTACCACCTCATCGCGGCGGTCGCGTACATTAAAAATCCAGTAAAGCGACCATAAAATAGAACTTCCCACGGCCAGAACTACACCCAGCGGATTTGTATTTTTGAAGCCATCGAGTCCGCCTTGTGACGAAATAAAAAACACACCGCCAAAACTGATGATGAGTGCCACCACACTGATCCAGCTAATTTTCTGCCCAAGCAGTGGCACCGAAAGCAGCGCCAAAGTTATTGGCCAAATCATATTCAGTGGTTGTGCTACCTGCGCCGGCAACAGTGAATAAGCCTTAAAAAGCACGAGGTAATAAAGTAAGGGATTAAAGGCGCCCATTAACAAAGAGTGTGTCCACTGCCGGCGGGTCTGTTTAAAAATCAGATGCGTTTTTCGTTGTGCCAGCAACACAAAAAACAACAGGATAACGGTTACTACCGAGGCATAAAAAATTAGTTGAATAAAGTCGTAGTCGCGTAGCGCCAGTTTAAAGGAAGTAGCCACGGTTGACCAGAACAACACTGACAACCCGGCAAAAAGGTATGCCTTATTACTCGAATTCATCCGGCTTCACTCCCTCCATAAAGAGCTCTTCCTTCGTTTTCTGATCAAGTTGTTCGTCGGGGTATACTTCGCGCAGTTCGCGGTACAATTTTCGCGACTCCTCGATATAAACACTCCCCGGATAAGCCGTCAGCATTTGTTTGTACAAGTCCCTGGCCTTTTCTTTCTGGTCGAGGTGGTAATTATATATTTCTGCAAGATTAAACAAGGCATCATCACCAAGCAAATCGTAACTGTAATCGGTTAAAATGGCTTCATAATATTCTGCTGCCAAAGCATAATCCTGAACCGTCATGGCCAGTTTTGCTTTGCGGAAAAGAATATCGTCAACCAGCGAATGATAGGGATAAGTTTCGGCCAGGCCATCAAGTATCACCATGGCTTCATCATTTCTATTCTGAAAAAAGAGCAAATCAGCTTTTGCAAACATGGTTAGTGGAACGGCTGTAGTATCCAGATTGAGGTTGTTCCCTATCATCATCGACAGTTCCATGGCATCGTTGGCGGTCAGTTTCGAGGTACTCGCTTTGAGTACATCCAACTGCGCTTTGGCCCAGCTAAAATTGCCCATGTAATAACCCAGTTTTGCCTTTTTCAGTTTAACCTCATCTCCCAAACTGCTTTTCTTGTTTTCATCAATCACCTGCGAATAAATCAACATGGCTTCCCACGGATCGTTGGCATACACATAAATGTCGGCCATTTCGGTTTTCAGCACTCCAATTTGTTCCGGTTCCAGTCCGGGAATCTTTAAGCCACTTTCCAGAACCTTCAAGGCCGTGTCGGTATTATTAAGATAAAAAGTTAACAGATGTGCATATTCGCGAACCAGGTTAAGTGTTGCCGGACCGTATTTCAAATATTCCAGCCCCTCATTAAACTGTTTGGCGAGTTCCTCACCTGCAGTTGAATCATCAGGAGTTTCATTCACAAACTCCAGATACGAGGCATGAAGGTTTCGGGCAAAAGCCTGGGCAAAATAACTGTTCTCAATTCCTTTATCCATTAAGTATTTGTAGGCCTTTTTGGCTTCAGCATATTGTTTGTTGCGCAAGGCCATGTCGCCGAGTTGTGCAATTTGGCCGGCTTCTTCACCTGTTCTTCTGTCGATAGCGATTGATTGCCGCAAAGCACTTGCAAATTTCTTCTCCTGAAGCAAGAACCAAATAAACAAGCGATTATAACCCAGAACATCGGGATCGGACTGTATTCTCAGTAAAACCTGATCTCGAAACTGGTCGCGCAAGCCATCGTCAATGTCCAGCCTCATTGCCGACGACAAGCTGCTCTGAACCCGCGAGAGATGCTTTTCATCTTCTTTCAGCAGGTTCAAATATTCTTCCATCATATTGGTGTAGTCGCGCAAATAAAGGTAAGCACGTGCAAGTTCATAATTAAACTCCTGATCGGGCAGTTGTTCGCGCCCTTTCAGATAGGCATCTCTGGCCATATCAAACTTTTGGTAGCCCATAAACGCATTAGCAACCGTTAAATAACTCCCCCGGTTGGGTTGAATCTCACGTATGGCATCCTCGTATTTCTCCTTTGCTTCATCGGCTCTGCCCTGCTCTTCAAGTACATAGCCCCAGTTAATGTAAAATTCGGGACGCGCTGCTTTCTGCTTTTTAATTTCGTTTTGAATCGCTTCTTCGGCTTCAGCATAACGATGCAGCTCGGTCAGACAGGTAACGTAATAACGAAAATACGTGGTGCTGCGCGTCAGCTTATACACCTCCTGAAGCAAGGGCATGGCTTTCTCGTAATCCTTGGCATTGTAATAACGAATGGCCAGGCTCGATTTCGTCTGCAGTTCCGACTGCTTTCGTTGCTGAGCGCTCCCGGTATTCAATACAAAAATGAATATCAGAAAGGGAATTATATATTTGATTCTTTGCATACTATTTCAGCTTGATTACAAAAATAACACAGAAGTACAAAGTAGTGTTCTTTTAACCTGAATAATTCATGTTCATAAATTTTCAGCTTAGCACTAAATTAGCAAATGGGAGTTTATCATCTTTAATTGATATTTATCTTTTACCTTTGCAAAAATTTTTAGTCAGTTAGTATTATGGCACATGAGTTGAAAGGCAGGGAGCGACTGCCGAGGTGGATGAAAATGAAAATGCCAAAAGGCGAAAGCTACTCGAAAGTTAAAAACCTGGTAGCCGAAAACGGATTGCATACCATTTGTACCAGTGGCAATTGCCCGAATATTGGCGAATGCTGGGGACGTGGCACCGCAACCTTTATGATTCTTGGAAACATTTGTACCCGCCGCTGTAAATTTTGTGCTGTGCCCAGTGGCCGACCGCTGGCTCCCGACCTGGAAGAACCTAAAAAGCTGGCCGAATCGGTGCGTATTATGGGCGTAAAACACTGCGTGATCACTTCGGTTGACCGCGATGACCTCGACGATCAGGGAGCGGGAATCTGGGCAGAAACCATTCGCGAAGTAAAACGCGTAAATCCTGAAACAAAAATAGAAGTACTTATCCCCGATTTCCGTGGGAAAACGGAACTCATTCAGCAGGTAATTGATGCCGGTCCGGATGTGATCTCGCACAACCTTGAAACAACCGAACGATTGACACCCTTTATTCGATTTGCTTCGAAATACCGCCGCAGTCTGGATGTGATTAAATATGTTTCGGAAAATTTCAGGGTAGCCAAATCGGGCATTATGCTCGGGCTGGGTGAAACACACGAAGAAGTGCTTCAAACCATGGACGATCTGCTGGAAGCCGGCGCTAAAGTGATGACCATCGGGCAGTACCTGGCGCCTACTACCAAGCATATGCCGGTTGAAGAATACATTACTCCTGAAAAATTCAAGGAATACCGCAACATCGGCATCCGAAAAGGATTTAAATTTGTGGAAAGTTCTCCGCTGGTACGCAGTTCGTATCGCGCCGAAGAGCACGTAAATGCGTAAGGGAAAAGAACGGTAATCAGTCGAAGTTGACAGTTTAACAATAGAACAATTTAGCAATTATTAAAATGAGTTACTGAGTGAGTGAGGTTAAGACTCGCAGCTCGCGGCTAGTAGCTTGAAGCTAAACAAAAAAATGGCAGATTTCAATTATAAAGATCTTGGATTAAAAGATTACAAAGATTGCTGGGATTACCAGGAAGCAAGGCTGACTGAGATTACAGATGAAAAACGAAGTACCAAACAAGCTACTTCACGTAACGAATTCATACTGGTGGAACACCCGCATGTATATACGCTGGGTAAGAGCGGCGACGAAAAAAACCTGCTGGCGAATGCCGATTTCCTGAAAAAGATTGACGCTACTTATTACAAGATCAACCGCGGCGGCGATATCACATATCACGGACCCGGACAATTGGTGGGTTATCCCATTATCGACCTCGAATATTACAAAATCGGGGTGCGTGAGTACATCGAAAAAATGGAGGATGCCATTATTGCTACCATTGCAGAATATGGCCTCGAAGGAGGAAGAAAAGAAGGTGCAACAGGCGTTTGGCTGCAACCCGATCATAAAGTACGTGCCCGCAAGATCTGTGCGATCGGAGTACGTGTAAGTCGCTACGTAACCATGCACGGTTTTGCGCTAAATGTAAATACCGACATGCGTTACTACAACTACATCAATCCCTGCGGATTTGCATCTTCAGCGGTAACTTCCATTCAACAGGAACTCGGAAAAGAAATTTCGATGGACGAGTTAAAAGAGATCGCTAAAGTAAAGTTCAATCAGATTTACTAGCATTAAGGTGAGAACGACTTAAGTAAAGCCCCTTATCTTCTTTTAATATCTATTGCACCGTACTTTAGTGCGGTGTCATTGCATTGGCTAATCAATGAATTTTCGGGAATTTTGTATTATTCAAACTACAAAATTCCCGAAAATTCAAAAATCTGGAAGTATTTATCAATCGCCGCACCAAAGTACGGCACAAAAGATAATTCAACTTTATTGAACTGCTTAATTCAACAGCAGTTGATTAGTGCCGCTCGTCAAACTCCTTTATTTTTTGAATAACAACAGGCTCGGCACCGTCGTACATATCGCGAATAAACGGATCGTTGAAGGGCATGGTGCGTTCTTCGAAAGCCATTTCGGAAATACGCTCGAATAAACGCTCTTTGGCGGCTTTAATATCTTTCCCGTAAATGTGGTACGAATCGGCCTGCCAGTTCAGTCGGCCAAGTTTTACGGTTTTTCCTGTTCTTTCGGCAACGCCCGCCGCAATCACTTCTTTGTTAAACTGAATAAAACCGAACATATTCATAAAACTTGCTCCCCAGGCATCGTTACTTCTGAACCGTATATTGCTGTTCAGCCAGTACACACCTTCCTCATCCTCTAAAATTCGATACCACAGCGATTGTAAACATGGCGGGTCGTAACAGGTATTGTCCAGGTTGGGCATCCAGGTGATCATTTGCGCCTGCCGGGTAAAGGGCTGCTCCGACAGTTTATTGATCACACTTTCAATCTGATCGACTTTAAACGGCCCGACTTCGGTTGAAGCCCCATCCACCAGATCTTTCCAAACGCCATAATTCTTCAAGCGCCCATGGTAAGTGTATTCCCAGCGCGTGTCGCTTTTGTCGTTCATGTTTTTAACCCAGTGGTTTTTATAGCCTTTCAATTCCAGAACATACTCCTTCAAATCATCGATTCCTCCGGGAAAAGCCATGTGGATCATCGGGTCGGTTTCAGGCTCCAGAATGGTCATATTCATAGTGCAATCAATGCTTAACGGGTCGCCGGGTTTATCATACTGGGTTTTAAAGCGTGTGCCTTGTTCGTACAAACTGATAAGGGCATTTTCATAAGTTTCGGCCAGCGAAACACCGGAAACGGTGATAACAGGTATGTTCTTCATTTTTATCGGTTTAAAGTCATTTCGAAAGATACAAAATGATCGCACCGCTGCTAAACCGACAAAGTGCTAGTTTTCAACATTTATTCAACGAAAGGAAACTACACTCTATTTCATATTTTTTTAATAAGTACCAGATTGATTACAAATTAATTTTAAAAACTTTACTATTTTTGAACACAGACAGTGAGTAATTCTAATAATCTATAACCAACTGATATGAGTTCTACACAATCATCAAGAAGAAAATTCTTAAAGGGAGCCCTTGCTGCCGGCGCCGGACTGACCATTGTTCCGCGGTACGTACTGGGTGGAAATGGATTTCTGGCTCCGTCAGACACTTTAACTAAAGCTATTATTGGTGTTGGCGGAATGGGACGCGGACACATTCCCTACGAAGGAACAAAAGTGGTAGCCATTTGCGACGTGGATACCGAACACCTGGCACTTGCCCGCGACCTGATCGATTACAAAGTAAAAGAATACAGTGATTACAGGGAAGTTTGCCAATTGCCTGAAGTGGATATCGTTCACATAGCCACCCCGCCTCACTGGCACGGAATTATGGCTGTGGAAGCTGCTAAAGCCGGGAAGGATATCTGGTGCGAAAAGCCCATGACCCGAACGATTGGCGAAGGCAAAAAAGTGGTGGAAGCCGTAAATGCTCACGGACGTATGTTCCGCCTGAACACCTGGTTTCGTTTTAAAGATACCTTCTACGGACTTGGAACCGATGTTAAACCACTGAAAAAAGTGATCGACAGCGGTATCTTGGGATGGCCGTTAAAAGTTACAGTTAGCGGAATTACCGGTTACAACTGGAAGTTCTTCTGGAGCGGACAACACAACCTCACTCCCGAAACGGTTCCTGCGAATCTCGATTACGACATGTGGTTAGGACCTGCACCTTACAAACCTTACAACCACCTGCGTGTTCACTCCAATTTCCGCGGTTACTGGGATTACGACGGTGGCGGACTGGGCGATATGGGCCAACACTACCTCGATCCGGTACAATATATGCTGGGCAAAGACGATACCAGCCCTGTAAAAATTGAAGTGGATGCACCACAGCAACATTACGATGCAGTTGGCAGTTGGCGACGCATTACATATACTTACGCCGATGGTTGCCAGATCATACTTGATGGCGAGAACCGTGACAAAGATGCGGCCTATATCGAAGGCCCGAATGGCAAGATTTACCAGGGATTCCGTTCTGACATCCCAAATCTTCAGAGTTTTATTAAAACTTTACCTGATCCTGAACCACAGATCGGTATTTTTTCCGAATCGGTAAAAACCCGTAAGAAATTTGCACTGAACGAAATGAACGGATTCCGCTCATCAACACTGGTGAATCTCGGAATTATCGCTGTTCGTTTGGGAAGAACACTGAATTTCGATCCGGAGAAACTGGAATTTATCGACGATGAAGGTGCCAACCGATTGATTGATCAACCGATGCGTGCACCCTGGACGATATAAGAAAGGCAAAGGCTGAGGCTGAGGCTGAGGCTGAGGCAAAGAATTAGAATAATTAATAAGACAACAATGAAGAAAAATATAGTTCAACTTTTTACACTGCTGCTATTATCAGTAATGGTAATGGGAGCAACGGCGCAGGACCGACGAACGCTCGACACAAAAGTAGCCGATTTGCTGGCACAAATGCCTGCAAAAAACCTGGCACAGCTTGACAATGCGATGGCTGAATTCTACCAAATGGGATCGGAAGGATTTCAGAAACTGGCCGGCCTGCTTGTTCCGCCGGGAACAGGCGACGATACTGCCGTACGTTTTGCTCTGAATAGCTTTTCGCGTTATGCCAGTGATTTTGGCAGAGAAAAAGAAAAAGCTTTTGCGGAAGAAAATCTGCTGATCGCGATTAAAAAGCAAAGCGATGTGGAGGTTTCGACTTTTCTTATGAACCAACTGAACCTGGTTGGCGGAATAAAAACCGTTGAGGCTTTGCCAGGCTACCTGACGAATGAAGCACTGGTTGAACCTGCCACACAAGCAATGCTTGCCACAGGTGTGCACGCTGCAGCGGAGAAGTTTTTGGAAGCGTTGCCAACAGCTCCTGAAAGTGCAAAAATGACCTTAATCCGCGCCCTCGGTCAACTGAAATGCAAAAGAGCAGTTGCGCAGATTACTCCTTTTGCGACTTCTGACAATTTATCCATGCGCAAAACGGCGCTCACAGCTTTGGCTGAAATCGGTTCGCCAGATTCGTATAAAACCTTGCTGAAAGCGGCTTCGGATGTGGATTTTAAATACGATGCGGCCAATGCCGCAGAATCGTTTATCGTATACACCGACCGACTTGGAGCACAGGATGAAACCGATCTGATGAAGAAAGCTTGTAAAGCAATTTTTAAAGCCAATGGTTCAGCGGATCAGTTGCACAACTACTCATCAGCATTATTTATTTCTGCCAAATACCTCGGAAACGAGGTTACTCCAATGCTTTTGGTTGCAGTTAATAATCCTGACAAAGCCTTCCGTTATTCGGTGCTGAACATTGCTGAAAAAACAGGAGATATTGCCGACACCCGTCTTTGGGTAGAGAAAGCAGCAAGTGAAACGGCAGAAGTTAAAGCCGATATTATTTCGATGCTGGGACGCCGTGGAGATACTTATGCCACAGCTTTTGTAAACAGTAATCTGGAGGCTTCTGCTGAAACAGTAAGACAGGAAGCTATTGTAGCACTGGCACAGTTACAAGGGAAAGAAACAATTCCAACATTGGTGGCTCACCTGACAGAAGGACAAGATATTGAAACTACCAAAGCAACTTTAAATACACTGCTGGATAAAGAACACCTTTATACTTTGGAAGCAGCGCTGAAAAATTCAAACAATGAAACCAAAGCTGCGTTTATCGAACTTGTTGCAGCAAAATCAGGAAGCCAGTATTTCAACGAAGTGCTTGCAACTACCGCATCAAACAATACAGTTGAAAAGACAGCAGCTTTTAATGCGCTTAAAAGTATTTCAAACTACGACAATACCGATGCACTTTTAAAACTGTTGCATTCCGTTTCTGATTTAACAGAAATAGCAGAAACTCAAGCTGCGATAATAGCCGCGACAACAAATATTGAAGCTGAAAAACATGAAAACGGGAAGGTACTCACTGCGTTAAAATCGAGCAATAAAAAAGAACGTCTATTCCCAATTCTTCCGAAAATCGGAGGACCGGTTGCACTGGAAACAGTTACCAACTATTTCAATAACGGTTCGGGCACAGTGAAAGGTGCAGCATTTGAAGCTTTGGCATCATGGACTGCTTATGAAGCTTCGCAACCATTGTTCGAGGTTTGCAAAACTTCTGAAGGAGATTACCGCCGGAAAGCATTTAGCAATTATGTTCGTCTGGTTCGTAGTGCTGATATTCCCGATGACCAAAAACTGTTGCAGTACCGGAAAGTCATGGCTTACGCCCAAACTGATGAAGACAAAAACAACGTTATTTCATCTATCGGAAGACTAAAAACCTTCCTGTCGCTGGTGTATCTCGAAAGGTATTTCAACGAGGAAGAACTGGCACCAACAGTAGCTTATGCCTGCATGCGCATCGCTATGCCGGGTTCGGATGAAAGTACCGGAATGTCGGGAGAAATCGTTCGCCGGATCCTTGAAAAAGCCAAAAACACGCTTTCAGGTGAAGACAGTCAGTACGACCGGATAAACATTCAGAAATACCTCGACGAAATGCCAAAGGACAAAGGTTTTGTATCGATGTTCAACGGTAAAAACCTGGATGGCTGGCAGGGCATGTTGCTAAACGGCAACCCGATAGCCATAGCCAAATTAAGCGACGAAGAACGTGCGAAAGAGCAGGTGGAAGCCGACAAAAAAATGCTCGAAAACTGGAGTGTGAAAGACGGACAAATTGTTTTTAGCGGAAAGGGAGCCAACCTGGTTTCGGTAAAACGCTACAAAGACTTTGAGATGATTGTTGACTGGAAGATCACCAAAGAAGGCGACAGCGGTATTTACCTGCGTGGAACACCGCAGGTGCAAATCTGGGACACCTCGCGCGTTGAAGTGGGTGCGCAGGTTGGCTCGGGCGGACTGTACAACAACAATGCTGACAATGTGCGCAATCCGCTTTTGGTTGCCGATAACCCGGTTGATGAGTGGAACACGTTCCGCATCACCATGATTGGCGAAAATGTTACGGTTTACCTGAATGGCGAGCTGGTGGTTGATAATGTTCGCATGGACAACTACTGGGATCGCAGCATCCCGATTTTCAGCGAAGGTACCATCGAGTTGCAGGCTCATGGCAACGAGCTGGCTTTCCGCGATGTTTATGTGCGCGAAATCGACACTAAAAATATTGGCCTGACCCAGGAAGAGATCAACGAAGGTTTCGTTACGCTCTTCAATGGTAAAAACCTGGATGGCTGGCAGGGAAATCTTACCGACTATTATGCCGAAAATGGAATATTAGTTGTGAATCCTAAAATGGGTGGCCATGGAAACCTATTCACCGAAAACGAATACAGCGATTTTGTTTTCCGATTTGAGTTTAAACTCACGCCGGGTGCCAATAATGGTTTGGGAATTCGCGCACCACTCGAAGGTGATGCGGCATACGTTGGCATGGAACTTCAGATCCTGGACAACACGGCGCCAATTTACGCCAACCTGCACGATTACCAGTATCACGGTTCGGTATATGGTGTTATTCCGGCAAAACGTGGTTACCTAAATCCGGTTGGAGACTGGAACTACGAAGAGGTTACGGTGAAAGGATCGAAAATAAAAATTGTACTAAACGGTGTAACCATTGTTGACGGCGACATAAAAGAAGCCAGCAAAAATGGCACGCTCGATGGCAATAACCATCCGGGTTTGAAACGCGATAAAGGCTATATCGGATTTTTAGGCCACGGTTCTGAATTGTATTTCCGCAATATCCGGATTAAAGATTTGAGCAAATAATCAATCAATTCATAAAATAAAAAAGTGCCATCATTCACTGTGTGAAAGTTGGCACTTTTTTTTGCTGCAAGATTTATGACCTGTCATCAAAAGAACAACTCAGTAAAGCTCTATCATTCAAATACCAGATTAACCTGACCTTCAATAGCACTTCCAGATTTTACTTGCTTATAATAATTTCCCCACATTAAACTGTTGTAATCCCATAAATCATTCACAATTAAAGTATTTTCTCCCTCAATTTTATCAAAGCGACAGGCCTGCGTCCCATTCGATAAAACGGTAAGTGCTGAAGTATTTGTTTTTAATGTGTATGAAAAACAATTTTCTTTTAAGCCCCTGACAATGTTGGTGTACGGCAGTTCGTTTTCAAGGCCGAAATAGTAAAATCCTTTGCTGTCCATTTCCCAACTGTGTTGCGGCATTTGGCGATATATCATGGGTGGTTTCTCTAGCAGCGAAACTTCTCCCTCCGGACTTCCCATAGAAGCTTCAGGATATGCCGTGAAGTAAGAGTTCATCTGCCAGGCAAGATTGTTAAATTCATTGCCGGCCATAAATTTAATACCGGCCTCCTGAATGTTCCTGTCTTTTTCCAAATTCCCGGCTGAATAATTAATGACCAAAACACCGCTTTCGTCCATTTTAACTCTATATGAGAAATCTATCGAATTATCGTATTTACCTTTTACTGTAATAGTTGCAACACCATCTTCTTCGGAAAAACTAAATTTCTCGCATTCCCAGCTTTTTGCCAAATCATCCATCTTAATGGTCGAATACTGAACACTTTCTCCCGGAATTCGCAGGTTTAAATGCGGCCCCGATTTCAAGAGCAAATCTCCATCTACCTTAACATTTTGGAATAAACCGCTTTTGGTATTTACCTCTAGCGTATAATTTTTACCGGTAATCAATTTTAATTCTCCGGAATCGACAATACTCAGGTTTCCATGTTTTAATGTTGGTAGTTTTACAGTCTTCTCGCCAATTTGAAGGTTGTATTCATCTACCAAAAAAGTATCATTCTGAAAGAATTGAATATTTAATTTTTCTTCAGGATTCCAGCTGTTTGCCGGAAAAACAAGTATTCCTTTGTGGTGCGGTTCAATATTGGTTTCAGCCAGAACGCCACTTTGTGCACCGTACTTCCATTTTATTTTTAGCTCAGAAAAATTGGTATGGTCGAAACGATTGTGGACTGGGATTTTCAATTCTTTGCCTGGCTCGAAATCGTTGATTTGCTTGCTATAAATTTTTGTTGGAGAATACGCTTTTTTAGTAGCCCAGAATTCGGGTTTCTTACGGCGCCAGGTATCAATTATCCCCCACTCGCCATACCCAACGCATGGCCCTTCGTAGGTAGCCGGAATAATGTTTTTATCAAGAATGCCCCACCATTCGTTAAATCCATCCAAATCATCAGGCAACATAAACGTTTCGTCTATCATGCACCAGATCGCTCCTCCCAATCCTCCTTCAGTTTCAAAAAGATTCGTCCACATGCTATCGAGACTTTGCCCCCAAAAGTTGCGAACATTCGGATCTTCCTTCAACTCAAAATTATTGTAACAGGCCACATGCGCCCATTCATCGAAAAGCATGGGTTTTTCAGCCGATTCAAAACCGACTGTTGCCACGCCGTATTGATTCAGGTTTCCTCGCCAATCCGGATAGTGCATACTAACAATGTCGTAAATCTCCAGACTGTCAGGAACCTGCCCCGGATAACTGTAGATAACCGGCCGTGTCAAATCATTTTCCTTCACCCAATTATACGACTCGACGAAATTCGACCCAAAATGATTTTCATTTCCAATTGACCAAATTAAAATACTTGGATGGTTTCTGTGATTCTCTACCATTTCTTCGAGCTGAGAAAGATAGCGTGCCGTAAAATCCGGATCGCTTTCCGATGCACCGGATTCGCGATACGCCTCCGTCCGGTGCGAGCCCACAAAGCAAACCGCAGTTTCGTCTTCAACATAAATCCCATATTCGTCGCAGTAACGCAAAAAATGCTCCGAAGGCGGATAATGCGATGTGCGAATAAAATTCATATTGCATTCTTTGGCCAGCACAACATCTTTCAAATCGTATTCCGAAGTTGTCATTCTGCCTAATTCGGGGTGAATATCGTGGCGACAGGCACCGCGTAATTTTACAGGGATCCCGTTTACCAACAAGCGATTACCATCAACTACCACTTCACGAAAACCAATTTTATCCACAGTTTTTAATATCTCTTTGCCGTCGTGAATTAAAGAAACAACTACGGTGTATAAATTGGGATGTTCAGCATCCCATTTCTTTGGATTTTCAACCGGAATTTCGATAACTCCGGCTTGCCCATCCGTTTGCTTTTTTACTGATTTGATTACCTTATTTTCAGCACTGATCAATTGAATTTTAAGCTCGGAGGTTGAATATTCTTCGAGTTCATAAAAAACCCTCAATACGGCATGCTCATAGTTGTCATCTAAATCGCTTTCAAAATAGAGCTTTTTAAAGTTCTGTTTCGGAAGAGCAGTAAGCTCTACATCGCGTAAAATTCCGCCAATCTGATGTTTTGCATACCCGCTACCGTAGGAAATGTCATCGGTAAGATCGGTAAATTCAACTGTTAAAACAGCAGATTCACCAGCTTCTACAAAATCACTTATGTCGCACGTCCATTTCGTAAACCCACCGTAATGTTCACGTATAAAATGTCCGTTCACCCAAACACGGGCATAACTATACACACCATGAAAATTCAAACCAATTTGTTTCCCATTGTAATCATCAGGAATTTGAAATTCGGTTTTATATACATAAGGCGTATCATGTTTAATTGCAAAACCCTGCATCTGGCACTCACCCGGTACCCTGATATCTGCCCAGTTTTGAAAATCAATACTTTCTTTCCAGAATTCTTCAGGCGGATCCATGGTAAATTTCCAGGTTCCGTTCAGCAATATCACCGGATTTTGAACACCCTCGATCTCAATTCTTTTAAATTCGGCTAACTGACTGCAGCCCAAAAAAAGCGTAGAAATAATAATGAAAAAAGATAGTTTAGTTTGCATCAGTTTGAAATTTCAGACAACATATAAAACAATCGCTTAATTCCGAAAATCGAACCACAGCTTAATCGGATAAGTTTCATCTCCGTTGTGCCCGCCAAAAATACCTTTTCGGCTTTTGGGACCTAACTGGTCGGCCTGCTTAAACTTTGTGCCGATAGCCGGAATTTCATACAAAAAAGAAATATCACCTTCCGGAAACGGCGGATAGGTTCCTCCAGCAACATGCTGAGGTTTTCCGGGTGTAAACAGTCGGAAAAACAGATTAGGTGTTTCCGAGATCACCGTGAAATCAGATTCGCTTGTTTCGAGTGTTGCCCAATACAGATTTCCGTGATACCCTTTAAATTCAGGATAAACCAGGTTATTAAAACTTTCGCCGGTAATGGTGTTGTTGTACGCTTTTTCCCAGACACCAAAATTGCTGCCTTTCAAACGGTTTTTCCAAACCCGGTACGGACCGCGTCCCATCCATCGCACCGATTTACAATATTCTTCCGGATAATTAAATGAAATCCCAATAAAATCGATATTTCGTCCTCCCTGTAACGGATCGGCTTCCAAAAACAGCAGTCCGTTTTTATACACTGTCCACACCATTTTTTTTGGATAGGCATCGTACAAAATCTCCAATTTAAAATCTCCATTTTCATCTTTTCCCCATTTGGCGCCTGCAACTTTTGAGTCTGTACCAACAGGGAAAGGACCTCCCGACAGTGAAATTTGTCCTTTTTTGTTCCGGATATTTTGAAGAGTTCCATCTGCTTTATTAAACGAAAATTCAAGCTCTCCGACACGTGCAACGATCAAATCTTCCGTTCTTTCTATTTCTATTTCCGATTCGTTTAAGCCGGTTAAAGACCATTCATTTACTATTTCTTCAGGCTGAACCACCGGCCAACTCCAGGTATACAGTTCGTAACCGTTTGGATCGAGCGCAGTAAACTGAAAAACATCAGCGGTTTTTAATGCATCGGCGCAATTCACTTCAAGCAGTGCTGTTTCTCCGGGAAGCGCCTCGGGTGCGCCAATCACTCCTGAACCAACTGTTGTTACCAGGCTGCTGCCCACTTTTGTTTTTACGGCCCGCCAGTTAAAAGCGCAGTCTTTTAAGTTGGTATAAATAAATTCATTTTTCAGGAACAATCTTCCGTTCCATTCGCGATTTATGGTTACCGGTTGCACCTGAACAGGCGACCACACTTCTTTTATGGTGTAAAAACTTCCCTCCTTTTCGCGATGCGGACCAACAATTCCATCGGGAGCATGATTCCCGTCGGAATCGAAAACCGTTCCCGGCTTATCGGTGCGAAGGACAGCCTCATCGGCCAGAACCCACAAAAAACCTCCGGCAAGCAGTGGCGACGATTGGTAACTCCGCCAGAATTCCTCGAGCCCTGCACCATGACCGCCATCGTACAAACCATGCAGTAACTCGGTAGGCATAAACGGATCGTTTCCAAAAACAAAACGGCCAATGGCATAATCAAACTGCGGGTAATGATGTGTATCGGCACCATTGTGCAGCAACCAGGGGCACAGCACCGGACGATCCTGGATATCCCAGTAATTCAGCCATTTTTCGTTGGCAAAATCCCAGCCACCTTCATTGCCATGATCCCAGATCACAACACTCGGATGGTTTTCATCGCGCAACACGGTCTCTTTTATCAGTTTTGGCCCAACAATGGTATCGTAGCCATCCTGCCAACCCGTTACTTCATCCAGTACGAAAAGCCCAAGCGAATCGCACAATTCAAGAAACCTTTTATCGGGGACATAATGCGAGCAACGCACTGCATTCATGTTCATTTCCTTCATCAAATGAATGTCCTGCAAATGGTTGGCTTCACTCAGTGCGCGTCCGGTTTCGGGCCAGAAAGAATGCCGGTTAACACCTTTAAAAACCACCTTTTCACCGTTAATGTAAAAACCGTCGTGCTCACGCAATTCAACGGTTCTAAAACCAATTCGTTCAGAAACGGAGTGTAACGTTTCATCACCTTTTTTTAAGGTGATTTGCATGTTGTATAAAGTGGGCCATTCCGGATTCCAGGATTGTATCCCGTCAAATTTTCCTGAAATCATTTTTGAACCGGCTCCCTTCTCCAGTTCTGCATGCACCGTTTGTCCGGCCCTTTCGCCATTCAGATGGAACAAATCAACTAAAACAGAATAGCCCGATTCGTTTCTGTTAACATCGAGCAAAATATTAAAAGAACCATCGGCTTTGGCATCAATAGCAGTGCGACTCATGTGAATGGCCGGCAACACTTCAAGAAAAACGGGGCGGAAAATGCCACCAAAAATCCAGAAATCAGCCTGCCGCTCAGCACGATTAACCGATTCGTTTGATGAATGTTTTGCTACATCCACCTCAAGCAGATTGGTTTCGCCAAAGCTTAACAACTCCGAAATATTGTACTTAAACCTGTAAAATGCCCCCTGATGAATTTCTCCGGCCAGTTTACCATTGATTTTAACCTCGGTATCCGTCATCGATCCATCGAAAACAATATTCACGGTTTTGCCCTGCCAGTTAGCAGGTACCATGAATTCGTGACGATACAACCCATGTTCCTTACCAAGCGTTTTATCACGGTTACTCCAGTCGTGGCCATAATTGTAGGTCCCAAATCCCTGTAATTCCCAGTTGGATGGGACTTGAATTTTTGTCCACTCGCCGCTGTTTCTTCCGTCAGTACAAAAGAAATCCCACTCAACTGTTTTTTCAGCATCGGTACCCGACAGAAATACGATCTCGGTTTCCTGGGAAAAGGCAGAGCTGAAGACCAGCAAAAAAAGTAAAAGGATAATTCTGTTAGTTTTCATCGGTATTGATTTAGTTTAACGGGAACAATAAATCGAATTTATTCCCCTTAACCTGGTTTAGATTTACGAATATAAGCTGTTTTGTAGTTCTCGCACAAACAAGGCATAAAAAAAGCCGATTCGTCAACTGACGAACCGGCTCGGTTTAAATATATCTTCGGAGTTTCCTCTTTAAAAATCTTAGTTCTTCTTTACATACTGGGTAAGAATAACGATTTGCTGACCGTTTACCTTTCCCTCAATCTGTTCGGGATTATCGTGAACCAACATGATGTTCCGAACAGCGGTTCCGCGTTTGGCTGTAAAACCTCCGCCTTTTACGTTCAGGTCTTTTATTAAAACCACGGTATCACCGGTCTGTAAAACGGCACCGTTACTATCCAGGTGACGAACCACATCATCCGGATCGATCCCTTCGCCGGTAGCTTCTGCCCAGGCTTTTGTTTCTTCATCGAGGTAAAGCATTTCGAGCAGATCCTGTGGCCATCCTTCAGTTTTCAAACGGTTTAACATGCGCCAGGCCACCACCTGAACAGCAGGCACGGTACTCCACATGCTGTCGTTTAAACAGCGCCAGTGGTTGGCATCCATACTTTCTGGATTTTCAATCTGCGACGAACAGGTTTCACAAATATAAATGCTGTCCTTTTCGCTTTCCTGTGTTGCCGGGGCAACAGTATAAACTCCCAGGTTTTCCGACGCGCCGCACAGTTCACAAACCGTAGTGCGTTTTTGTAGTTCTCTTTCTATGCTCATAATTTTTTCAATGGACTATTCACCGGGTGAATATCATTTAAAACAGTTTCCTGAAGCCAATAACGTCTTTAACTTCCTGCAAAGTTTTAACAGCCGATTCACGGGCTTTTTCAGCACCCAATTTAGCCACTTTTGCCAGGTAAGCGTCGTCTTCCAGAATATCGATAATACGTTCGCGGATCGGTGAAGTGTAGGCAATTATATCCTCGGCCAGTTGTTTTTTCAAGTCGCCGTATCGAATTTCGCATTTGTTGTACAATTCATCGAAATGAGCTACGGTATCAGGTGTTGATACAATATCGAGCAGCGTAAAAAGATTTTGAACTGCCTCAGGTTTTTCCTGGTTCATTTCAGTTGGTCCTGCATCGGTTACGGCTCGCATTACTTTTTTGCGGATCGACTTAGGATCCTCGTATAAATTAATGGCATTTCCTTCCGATTTACCCATTTTACCGCTGCCGTCGAGGCCCGGAACTTTTATCATATCACCACCACCGAAAGTATAGGGACGCGGGATGGGGAATACATCGCTTTTGTACATGCGATTAAAACGTTTGGCAAACTTGCGCGCCATTTCCAGGTTTTGTTCCTGGTCTTTTCCAACCGGTACAAAATGCGCTTTATGAATAATGATGTCAGCAGCCATTAGAACAGGGTAAGTCAGCAAACCGGCATTTACGTTATCGGGTTGCTGGCGGGCTTTGTCTTTAAACGAAGTGGTACGCTCCAACTCACCCAAATAAGCGTTCATATTCAGAAAAGCATACAATTCCGACACTTCGGGAACATCGCTTTGTATAAAGATCGTCGATTTTTCTGGATCGATTCCACAGGCCAAATACTCAGCCAGGACCTGACGCACACCCGACTGCAAATTTTCAGGCGTTGGATGTGTGGTCAGCGAGTGAATATCGGCTATAAAAAAGTAGCAGTTGAAATCATCCTGCATACGTATAAAGTTTTGCACGGCTCCAAAGTAATTTCCAAGGTGCAAATATCCTGTGGGTCTTATTCCGCTTACAACTGTCGGTTTATTCATCTTAACTATTCTGATTTTTAAGTAGCTGCAAAAATAGACATTCAGCAGGAAAGTAAAAAGCTAAAAAGCAAGCGATTAAACAAAAAGCCCTATCAAAGAAGAATGTGGCTGAATATCTGCCAATTACACATTAATTAAATCGCAAACCCGGGCATTTGCACAGGAAATTAGATCTTTCGGATCGATCTGAATTTGCATTCCGCGCTTTCCGGCACTCACAAAAATAAAGTCGTAATTCAGGCAGCTGTCATGAATAAACAGAGGATAGTTCTTTTTCATGCCAAATGGCGAACAGGCTCCGCGAATATAACCGGTCAATGGCAAGAGTTCTTTCATAGCCACCATCTCGGCATTTTTGTTACCCGAAACTTTTGCTGCTTTTTTCAGGTTTAACTCTGCATTTCCCGGAATAATCGCCACAAATATTCCATTGGCATTTCCGCGTAAAACCAGCGTTTTAAAAACCTGCTCCACATTCTGTCCCAGCGTTTCAGCAACATGAACGGCACTTAAATCCGCTTCATCAACATCGTATTCAACCAAATCGTATTTCACCTTTTTAGTGTCGAGAAAGCGCGCGGCGTTTGTCTTTTTCATTGTATTGAATTTCTGTCCACAAATTTTGAAAACTAATTTCTATCGAACAACTGCTTCTTCGAATAAATCGGAAAAGATTGAGAAAGATTGAAAAGAGATTGATGGAGATTGAATCGGTCATTTCAAACATAAAACCAATCGAATAACTGTTGCAAAAATAAACGATGTAGAACGAAACGACACTCAATTTGAAGTCATTTTACAAACCGAAATGTTTTCGCGATAAAAAATAATAATTAGCTTTACGCTTCACTGAAACGAGAATGTATAAAGAGCCTATATACGGAAAGGAATGGAACTGGCGCAACGTGAAAATGGAAGTGCGGGATAATGCTATGAATTTGCGGTAAAGGCCGGAAAAAGGGATTTGTTGTGTACGCAGCAGGTCCCTTTTTTTATTATTAGATAAATAGATTATGAGATATGAGTAGTGAGACAGACATACTAGATGGTGCAAAGAGGAGATTCCATTGGATCTCTCAGTACTATGTACTTTGTACTCACTCCTAAAATAGAATTATCAACCAAAAAAATAGACAATCATGACCAGACAAAAGAAGATTTTTCTAGAAGAGTCGGAATTCCCCAAGCAATGGTATAACCTGGCACCCGATCTGCCAACACCTTTAAATCCGCCACTTGGCCCTGACGGTAATCCGGTAAATCCGGAAATGCTGGCGCCTGTTTTCCCGATGAACCTGGTGGAACAGGAAGTAAGCCAGGAACGCTGGATAGATATTCCTGAAGGTATTCGCGACATCTTAATCCAGTGGAGACCAAGTCCGCTGATTCGCGCTTACGAACTGGAAGCAGCACTTGGAACACCGGCAAAAATTTATTACAAAAACGAAGGTGTCTCGCCAGCCGGAAGTCACAAACCAAATACGGCTGTAGCACAAGCCTGGTACAATAAACAGTTTGGTATTAAAAAACTGACCACCGAAACCGGTGCCGGACAATGGGGTTCTGCCTTATCGTATGCCTGTGCGCAAATTGGCGGCATTGAGTGTAAAGTTTATATGGTACGCGTTAGTTTCGATCAGAAACCATTTCGTAAAATGATGATGGAAACCTGGGGCGGAAAATGTGTTGCCAGTCCGAGTACTGAAACACAGGCCGGCCGCGATATCCTGGCTCAGTTTCCTGATACTCCGGGTAGTCTGGGAATTGCAATTTCTGAAGCTGTTGAAGCTGCAGTAAGCGACACCTCCGGCCAAACACGTTACTCGCTGGGATCGGTTCTGAACCACGTAATGCTTCACCAAACTGTTATTGGTCTTGAAGCCAAAAAACAGCTGGCCAAAGTTGGTATCGATAAACCCGATGTAGTTATCGGTTGCTGCGGTGGTGGAAGTAACTTTGCCGGACTTTCGTTCCCTTTCATGTACGATAAAATCAACGGTGCCGACATTCAGATTATTGGTGCAGAACCTTTTAGCTGCCCGACCCTTACAAAAGCACCGTTTATTTACGATAACGGCGATGTGGCTCAAATGACTCCGCTGCTGGCCATGAACAGCCTTGGACACAACTTTGTGCCTGCACCAATACACGCCGGTGGATTACGCTATCACGGAATGGCACCACTGGTAAGTGCTGCCCTGCGCGATGGCTTAATGGATGCGATTGCCGTTCATCAAAGCGAATGTTTCGAAGCCGGTTTATTGTTTGCAAAAACCGAAGGTATTATTCCGGCACCGGAAACCACTCATGCCATTGCCGCTACCATTCGCGAAGCTAAAAAAGCGAAAGAAGAAGGCAAGGAAAAAGTGATTCTTTTCAACTTTAGCGGACATGGATTGATGGACCTGGTAGGTTACAACAAATACCTGGCCGGCGAATTACACGATTACGAGTACCCGGAATCGGAAATTGCTGCCAACCTGAAAAAACTGGAAGGCTACCCATTGCCAAAATAGGAAGGTTGGAAGATTAGAATATTGGAATGGCGCGCTGCAGTTTTGTGGCGCGCTTTTTTATGGCTGGCTTGAAGCGATGTATTGATCGCTTATGAGTCCCGGGCTGAATTTGCAATCAATAATTATTCTTGCGAAAAAGAAATATTTCCGCTATATTTATTGTTAAACTCAAATGCTACTCAAATGAAAACAAATTATTTAACCTTAGCCGCAATCGTCATCTGCATTCTCCTTGCACAATCAGGAAATTCACAGAATAAAAATCTGCTTGGAATGGTAACTGCATTCGACAGTATTCCATTGAAAGGAATTCAAATACAAGTCAATGGTGAAAAAGAATCCGTGTTCAGCGATTTAAAAGGTAACTTCAGAGTTCCCGGGAATGAGGAAATGAAACTAGTTATTTCGGGTAGTGGATTCTATAAACAAACCATTAAAATAAAACCTGACACAGAAGAACTTCATATCAATATGATGATAAAAGCCGGCAGTAAAAATACTGGACGGGCTTTGGCTTATTTACCAACAATGACAGCAGACGAACTGAATCAGTTGCTATTGGCTGAAGAAGCCAATAAATACGCGAAATACAAAAGTATGGAGGAATTGGTTCGAAAAGAGTTTCCCGGAAAACTTTTGGCTAATTCAAATTTAAGCTACAATCGTGTGGCATTTCTTGTTGATGATAGATTTAAAGATAAAAATGAATTTTTAGCACTTGATCCTGCAGATATAAAAGAGATTTATTTTACCCAGCTAAATTTTAATTCGACATTAAAAGATGCACCACCGGCCATCGTCGTAATAACAAAAAGTGCAAAATCTGATCCCGATATTTTAGTCAACGGTGCGGAAAAGTACATGAGTCGTAAATTCTGAATCACTTGTTTCCGGAAATTTCGGGAATACTAATTTTGTGAATTAGAAGAACGCGTAAATCAAGGCTTCGTTCTTTGTTTTGAGAACAGTCTGAATGTCTTCGTAAAAATGACGCTTACCTATTAACAATGCGGAAAGCTCGGTGGTATAGGGTTCCACAAAGTAATTGCCTTCGAACTTAGCATTCAGGATAATCCCTTTTTTCACCTCGAGAAAAATACGGAGCGTTTTGTTGTTAATTTCAACCGTATTTTTAAACGTGTATTTTGGTGAATAGCCGTAGCTCCAATCCCATGTAACAAACTTTTCCATTGCCAGCTTCGAAACGATTTCGATATCCGCTTCCGTGAGCTCATAAATGCTGTTTCCATCTTTCTTAAGCTGAACCTCGATCAAAAAATCAACAAATTTATCCACTTGCACTGGTTGCGGTAAAAAGGTTGAAATATTGGCTACCTGGCTACGATTCGACTGAACAGCCTTCCCTTCATATTTCCCCGGAACGACTTTTATAGCTTGTCCAAGGTTTCCGAGATCGGAATTAAAAAGCAGCGTTCCGTGGTGCAACACGCGGTTTTTATAAACATGTTCTGCATTGCCTGAAATTTTCAAGCCTTCGATCAGCAAATCGTTTCTCCCCGATGTTGTTGCGGTAACACCGAGTTGTGCCAATGCTTCAACCACCGGTTCGGTAAACATCTTAAAACTGATCTCGGCCGGACTGCTCACATTTTTTATAAAGCTGAAATTCACGTTTCCTGCATCATGAAAAACGGTTCCGCCACCTGAAATACGACGCGCAACAGTAATGCCGTTTTCGCGAACAAAGGGATAATTGATCTCCCCCAGCGCATTTTGGTGTTTGCCAACTACCACGGTGTTCTCGCTTTGCCAGAGCATAAAAATGTCATCAGAAAAAGTCTTGAGCAGGTACTCTTCGGCTGCCAGGCAAAAGAATGGATTGGTGTTTTTTAATTGAATGCAAAGCATATTTACAAATTTTGAATCCAACGTTGAAAAAGTACATCATAAACACTATAATACAATCGTCCATCATTATCATGTTCTTTAAAAATCAACTCCTTATTCAATAGTGAGTTAACGGAACGATTTACCGTTGAAGGACTACCTAATTTATGGTTCTGCATAAAATCTTTCGATGTAATGTTATATACTTTTCCTTCAGTTGCAATAGCTTTTAGTAAATTCCACTGCTGTTTGGTAAGCATATCGCGGTAACCGAAAAATACATACTCTTGTTCCTTTAAAATTTTTAACGCCTCTGCATGCCAGGTTTCAGTATTGATACTCCTGCCTGAGTTAATAAAAACCCTGTTACAAAGCAATTGCACATAATAGGTGTGTACATTTGTCCACTCCAGCATTTCGGCAACAGTTTCCGGTAAGATGCTTTTCCTGTTTTCCAAAAATTTCGATTGAATAAACGCTTGGTATGCTTCAACATCAATTTTATCCAACTTAAGAAATTGAGTACTTCTGAAAAACGGTTTTGCAGGATTAGTAAAAATCTCATTCATCAGATGTTGTTGGCTTCCTGAAAATATAAAGACTACATTTTTTAACTGCTGAATGATTCTTCGCAACCATGCCTCTACGTTTTTTTCAGGATAATTCAGGATTTGCTGAAATTCATCGATCGCAAAAAATACCCGTTCATTCTGCTTTTCTAAAAAGGCAAAGAGCGATTCTATCTGATGTTCGCTTTCGCTTGGCTGAACATTAAAAGTAACATTTGGCTCGCCCGAAAGTGAATCAAAGGAAATTACGGGGCGTAAAGATTTAATAAAATTCCAGATTTTTTTACCGAATCCTGTCTTTTCGGGCACTGAATTCAGGATAGCTGTTGTGAGGGAATTAAGAAAATCGATACTATTCTCCGTTGGCAAGATATCGGTATAGATACAAATTAGCTTATCCGACATCAGATGTTGCAAATGTTTTATTAGTCCGGTTTTCCCTATTCTTCTGATAGCAACCAAGGTCGTTGACTGCCCCCCATTAATATTCGAAATTAACGTGTCAGTTTCCTCTTTCCTGTCGCAAAAATACAACGGCCCGTAATATCCTGTTGTGGGGAAAGGTGTTGTAGGACGAATCATTTTCATTATTCAATATTTTTCGCAAAATGCAATTTACAAAATGTGAATTACAAAAAGCAACTATTTGTCAATAAAAAACCACACATCTTAGGATGCCTGAGTCATGGATTGAACAACATATAGAATAGAGTGTATTGTAACTCGAAAAGCGCCCCTGCTCTCAGAGGCGGATTCCATCTTAATTAACAGCAATAATCCTGTCATTAATTTGAGGGCTGATGCCTTAATTTAATTTTGTTTTTTAGACACTTTATAAATTATCATTGCCCGCTATTCTCTGAGGTGTTTTTTTTCTCATTCAAGTCAAAAATTACTTATTTCGTGCCTGTTGCCAAAAGCTTCAGTCACTAATTCTTCATAACCAAGATACGATGTCAGATAAAAATACGCGGTTAAATTCGATTGCCACTTTTGTTCTTGTTTTTAGTATGATTCTTGGCTTTCAGTCTTGTCAGAATAAAACAGAAGACATATCCTTTTTCTATCCTTTTGAAGGAACACTTTATCCGAAAGATATTGCTCCTCCAAACTTTGTATGGAACGAATCCAACCCGGAAGTAAGCAACTGGCTGGTAACCTTAAAATCGGGCGAAAACATTCTTGTTGATAAAGTCAGCGTTGAAGAACCGAGGTGGAAACCGTCGAAAGAAATCTGGAGTGACGTGTGCAAAGTGTACATGCAAAATTATACACTTACCGTTCAGGGAATTAACAAACGCAAAGTAAGCGAAGGGCAAGTTACTTTTTCAATTTCGCAGGATGCAGTTGAAGCACCCATTTTTTTCAGAAGCGTTCCGCTGCCGTTTAAATTTGCCCGGGAAAATATGAAAAACCTGCTGTGGCATTTAGGCAGTGTCAGTACTGAAGAAAAGCCGCATCGTATTTTGGGGAATATACCCGTTTGCGCCAACTGCCATTCATTTTCAGATGACGGAAAATACATTGGGATGGACGTAGATGCAGCGAATGACAAAGGATCGTATGTTATTACCGAATTCGAAAAGGAAACAAAATTTACCAACGATAACATTATTGATTGGGATGAATCGCAAAACGGGGCATTTACCTACGGCTTACTTTCTAAAATGTCGCCGGATGGCAGATATTCAGTCAGCACATTACATGATTGTGAGATTTTTATCGAACAAAACGACCTTGAATTTTCACAACTGTTTTTCCCTTTTAAGGGAATTTTAATGACCTACGACCGGTTTAATAAAACATTTACTCCATTACCGGGAGCTGCCGATACCAACCTGGTGCAATCAAATCCCGTTTGGACACCCGATGGTCAAAATATCCTTTTCGTGAGAGCAAAAGCAAAACATTTTGAAGAAAGCGGGATACAGAACGGATCAAGAGCGAAGTTGAAAGACATGGAACGCTACAAAAAATTTGAACAAAGTTATGTTTCGCGCGATTCGCTATTTAAATACGATATTTACACCATACCTTTTAATGAAGGCAAAGGAGGAATTGCAGCACCGCTTAAAGGAGCTTCAGAAAATGGAATGAGCAATTATTTCCCACGCATTTCGCCCGATGGAAAATGGATCGTATACAACCAGGCCGAAAGTTTTATGTTGCTTCAAAAAGACAGCAAATTATGGATTGTTCCGGCTGAGGGAGGAGAAGCACGAATGCTTAAATGTAACCAGGACGTGATGAATTCGTGGCACTCCTGGTCTCCAAACAGCAAATGGCTCGTATTTTCTACCAAAAAATTTGGCCCTTATACGCAGCTCTTTTTAACACACATTGATGAAAATGGCAACGATTCGCCACCCGTGTATCTCGATAATTTCTCGTTTGATAAATATGCCAACAACATTCCCGAATTTGTAAACATGGAGTATGACCCCGATTTGGTGATTAATCCCCTGTTTTTAGCCGAAGATGAGTTCCTGATCCGTGAGGGTGAAATACTCCAGGAAAAAGGGATGAACAACGAAGCATACAAAAGTTTTTCGGAAGCCATTGCCAAATTCCCGAAGTTGGCCGATGCTTACTATAAAAGGGGTTATACCGCCTTGCAGCTCGACCAGTATAAACTGGCCATCGATGATTTGAACAAGGCGATATCGCTTGAAAAGAAAGCCGATTATTTTTATACCCGGGGAAGAACTAGAATGAAAATGAATGATGAAGCTGCAGCTATTTCTGATTTTAATGAAGCAATTAAGCTTGATCCAACCGAGTATAAGGCATACAACAAATTGGGAGTAATTTACATTAATAAGAAAAACAATGAACTGGCCTTACACTACCTGGATAAAGCTGTTGCTTTAAATATAACTGATTATTTATCACATTTTAACCGGGGCCTCATCCTTTATGATCAGAAAAGATATGAAGAAGCCAAGCAAAGTTTCTCATCATCTGCCGAGTACTGCACCGATCAATCGCGTTTACCGGCTATATACGAAACCAGGGCCAGGTGTTACATCGATTTGGGAGACTACTACCCGGCTATTCCCGATTTAAAAAAGGTAATTGCTGCGGCACCACGAAATATTAATGCTTACCTCCTTTTATCAAAAGCTCAACTGGCTGTTGGAAATAAACAGGAAGCAATCAATTTGTTGAATCAAGCTTCCGGCATGGGATCGAAACAGGCTGTGAAAATCTTGAAGACAATAAACCAGTAGTTTGACAGATCACTTCTAAAATCCGATGGAATAATTTCTTCCTATTTATTGTGAAAGATCAGAAAATAATCTGTCCAGAATTTTATCTGAGCATATCTTATCTTTCCGAAGCCAAACACTTTGGAAAAGCCATTTCAACGACATAAAAAAAACCACACATCGTTGGATGCATGGTTTGCCTGGCGATCATAAAATCTTATTTGCGATTTGTAGGATAACAATTAGAAAAGAGACTTTGCTAAACAATGAAAACCGCCCCTGCTCTCAGAGGCGGATTCAATCTTAAGTTACTGCAGTTAATCCGTCATTAATTCGAAGACTGCAGCTTTATTTTAATCTTGTTTTCTTTCGTAGCTATTGTAAGTTTTTCAGCCTTTTGCTGATAGGAGATATAATTGGTTTCTATTTTATATTCTCCCGGCTTAATGTTCTCGAAGTTAAAATTACCGTCAAAATCAGTATAGGTCTTTTTGTCGGTACCCGCTAGTTTAACTTCAACACCTACCAACGATTCTCCCGACTGCCCGTCAACAACCGATCCTGTTAGCACCATCGTTGCCTGGGTGTCAGTATCCTTCGATTTCGACTCATTATCTTTTGCCTGAACTATAATTACTGCGATTAACATACAGGCGATCAGCATTACTTTTTTCATGTTTTCTATTTCTTGATTGACACTGTAAAATTACAAACTGGCTGTTACGGGGTAATTAAAGAATTATTACACTTTTATTAATTCGTAATCCGAAACAAAATCGGCTACTAATATTCCCGAACGCTAATAAGTTTCCCTTGCTCGTCATATTTCTTCCAGACGCCGGTCTTCTTACCCATATCGTATTGCAATTCGTATAACAGATTTCCGTAATCATTCCAGATGCGCCATTTCCCGTCTTTCTCGCCGTTTTTATACCTGGCAACTGAGGTTTTTATACCATGGTCATTGTACATGATCCACTTACCGTGCATCTGATTCTTTTTATACGATCGGATTTCATTTAGCTGGCCATTCTCGAAATAAATGCAAATTTTCCCATGTTTTAATCCGTCCTTGATATGCAATTCCTGCTTGAGATTACCATTCTCGTAATTTGTGGCGTACTTGCCAGTGAATTTATTGGCCCCCTGGTAATAGATTCCGTCTACTTCTCTCACTGTCTGGGCATTCATAGAAACTACGAACGACATTAGAGTAAAAATCAGTGTTATTATTCGTTTCATTCTTAAATTATTTTGTTACATGCAGTCTAATCTGTCTTTCAAACGGTGCGACCAGGATTTTATCTATCAAATTTAACTGTTTTTGATTTCGAATCTCTTTTAACGGTTTAAGATGAAAGCCCCGGAAAAATTCCCGGAGCTTTCCAGTTGGTCAAAACCAACTGTTCTTAAACACTGCATAGTGGATCTTTTTTCTAGAAGCTGAAACCGGTCCAACTGAATGCAGCAGCATCTGCGCCGGTATTTCCGCCTTCGATTTTAACGTTATTGTATGTTTCGTTTGTTTTGATATCGCCTGAAGTGCTGGTAGCACCATCAACAGTAAGACTAACAGCTGAAGCAGTAGTAGCATCACCCTTGCTGTCGGTCATATCGATAAGATTTTTAGCCTGACCGCCAATCATCAGTGCATTGGTTACAGTAGCTGTTGCTCCACGACGGATTTTGATGCCATCTTCCATAATATAGTCCGAGTTATTTCTGATGGTAACATTCGACATGGTGAAGTTCGATTGTCCGGTCTGATCGGGGAAGTTACCATCGAGGTTACCGTCGGCTTCAATACCGCGAGGATCAGATTCCGAGCTGCTGTAACCGGCCTGCCAAACACCGTAAGCGTTATCCAGCGTACCACTCCAACCCTGAGTTACGTCGAACATATCGTCGTCGCAGTCTACAGATAACATGTTTGTTACGTTTACAGTTCCTCCGAAGAATTCAACTGCATCGTCAGCACCTTTATATACATATAGATTTTCAATAACTGTCCCGGTACCAACCGCGTCAAGCGTCAATCCGTTGTGCTCAACGTTTTCACTGGTTTGAGCACCTGAATAAGCAATAACAACATATTTTAATACTCCTGAATTATCGGCAGCATCATTACCACCGTAAGGAAGCGTAGCATTTACTTCACAGGTTCCGGTACCGCCACCTGAAATTGGAGCATATCCGTTGATCCAGATACCACCCCAGTCTCCTGCAGCAGGACTAGCCTCGCCGGAAGTAAAGGTAACAGGATCGCCTGCAGTTCCTTCTGCCATAATTTTACCTCCCTGCTCAACAATCACATACGATTCGAAGCTTTTTGTAGCTTTGATTGTAGTACCTGCAGGAACATATAAAGTAGCACCATTTTTAACACTCAAGGTTCCATTCAACGAATAGTCATACAGACCGTTTAACCTCATGTCTTCAGTTACATCACCACTAAGTGTCTCTGATTTAGAGAATGAGAAATCGTATCCGGTCCATGCGAATGCAGATGCATCAGCTCCGGTATTTCCTTCTACTAAAGCAACATTATCGTAAGTGTCATCAACATGAATATCTTTTGAAGTTTTTCCTGATTTTGATATCGTGAGGCTAATTGAAGTGGCAGTATTTCCATTTCCTTTACTATCGGTTACGTCAATCAGGTCTTTTGCATATCCACCTAAAAGTAAAGCATTGGTAATTGTAGCGGTAGCTCCGCGACGAATTTTGATACCATCTTCCATTAAGTAGTCCGATTCATTTTTAATGGTAACATTTGTCATGGCGAAAGTAGACTGACCGGACTGATCAGGGAAATTACCATCCAGGTTTCCATCAGCTTCGATACCACGAGGATCAGATTCAGAGCTGCTGTATCCATCTTCCCAAATACCGTAAGCATTGGTTAATGTCCCACTCCAGCCCTGGGTTACATCGAACATATCGTCGTCGCAATTTACTGCTAACAGGTTCTTAACATCAACGGTACCACCGAAGAATTCAACGGCATCATCGGCACCATCATAAATGTAGATATTCTCGATTACGGTTCCGTTACCAACTGCGTCAAGTGTTAAACCGTTGTGTTCAACGTTTTCGCTGGTTTGAGCTCCCGAATAAGCAATAACCACATATTTCAGAATTCCCGAGTTATCAGCGGCATTGGTACCTCCGTAAGGAAGCGTTGCATCCACTTCAGAAGTTCCGGTACCACCACCTGAAATAGGCGCATATCCGTTGATCCAGATTCCGCCCCAGTCACCGGCAGCAGGAGAAGCTTCTGCTGAAGTAAAGGTAATTGGAGATGAGGCAGTTCCTTCTGCAATAATTTGTCCGCCTTGTTCAACTATGATATAGGATTCGAAGCTTTTCTTTGCTTTAATGGTAGTTCCTGCCGGAATGGTCAATTTTGCGCCGCTTTTTACTTTTACGGTTCCTGTTAAAGTATAAACAACTGAAGGATCAAGTTCTACATCATTAGAAATATCACCGATTAAAGTTGAAGATGTTCCACCGGTTCCGAAAGTATAACCTGTCCAGTCGAATGCTGCTGCACTGGCGCCTGAGTTTCCGCTTTCGATTTTAACATTGTCGTAGGTTTCGCTAGCCTTAATCGTCAGATCAGTACTTTCAGCGTTTTTAACAGTAAGGCTAATTGAAGTGGCAGTTACCGCATCACCTTTACTATCGGTAAGGTCGATAAAGTTTTTAGCCGAACCTCCAATTAATAAGGCATTGGTAATAGTAGCAGTAGCACCACGACGGATTTTAATACCATCTTCCATCACATAGTCTGATTCGTTTTTGATGGTAACATTCTCCATGGTGAAGGTAGATTGTCCCGACTGATCCGGGAAGTTACCATCCAGGTTACCATCGGCTTCGATACCGCGTGGATCAGATTCGGTACTTGAATAACCGGCTTCCCAAACACCATAAGCATTTGTTAATTTTCCACTCCAACCTTGTGTTACATCGAACATATCGTCGTCGCAGTTTACAGCCAGTAAATTCGTAACGTTAACCGTACCACCAAAAAATTCGATAGCATCGTCGGCACCATCGGCTACATAAATGTTTTCGATTACGGTACCATTACCAACGGCATCAAGCGTCAATCCGTTGTGTTCAACATTTTCGCTTGACTGCGCTCCTGAATACAGGATTTTCACATATTTTAATACGCCTGAATTGTCTGAGGCATTTGAACCGCCGTAAGGTACTGTTGCATCAACTTCCGAAGTTCCGGTAACTCCGCCTGCAACAGGTGCATAACCGTTAATCCAGATTCCGCCCCAGTCGCCGGCAGCAGGAGAAGCTTCTGCTGAAGTAAAAGTAATCGGACTGGCTGCAGTACCCTGCGCCATAATTTTTCCGCCTTGTTCAACAATCACATAAGAACTAAATCCCTTTGTTGCTTCAATAGTTGTTCCGGCCGGAATATTCAATACACCGCCATCTTTTACACTCAAGGTACCAACCAACTTGTAAGTAACGCTGGCATCGAGTGTCACTTCCGATGTAATATCACCGAAAAGTTCTTCGTTTACAGTCGGATCCGGTTTTGGATCATCTTCTTTACATCCTGCAAAAAGGATGCTTCCAATTAAGAATGCAAACAGTAATTTTTTCATTTTCTCTGTTTTTAATTTTTTGTATTAATTTGGTTTTTTTGCTAAAACTGGTAGGAAAGGCCTAAACTAAATTCCAAACCTTTCTTATAACTCCTCAATACAATTGGTTCTAAATCTTCACTGCTTGGTTGACGTGTCAACTTATATTCCGGATCGAGCAGGTTTTTGGCTTTTAAACTCACTCCCCAATGCCTTTTAAATTTTACAGACGAAATGAAGTCGAGTGTTGCAAGTCCATTTTCCAGAATATCGTTATAGCCCCCAACTCCAATCGAGTAGATACGGTCGCTGAAATAGTTGGCAACCAGGGTGCTGTTCAGTTCAAAATCCTGAGTTTTGTATTGATACGACAGGTCGGCATTGGCAAGAACTGGGGACGCACCTTCCAATTCCGATTCTTCATTGGTAAAATCCAGTGGAAGACCACCACTTTCGTTGCTAAGTTTTACACCTGTTTTGATGTATGAAAAGTTTATTCCGGTGGTCAGTTTATTGATGTTGTCGGTACCAATCGAGAAGATATTTTTCCGGATCTCAACTTCGAAACCTGCGAGTTTTGCTTCCTCTGCAATGTTTGCATACGATTGATATCCGTTCGCACTGGCAATTTCAACCTTTGAAATGGGGTTTTTGATCAGCTTTCCGAAAGCTGTTACCGAAACCAGTTCACCACGTGTCAGGTACAAATCCCATTTTAAATCCACGTTGTAATTGATTGATGGCACAAGGTCTTTGTTACCCTGAGAAGACCACTGCGGACCTTCGTACAACATTGGCGAAATTTCTTTTGACTGCGGCAAAGTGTACGTTTTGCTTGCCCCTAAACGCAGCGCGTTTTTATCGTTGAGTGAGTATTTCAGGTTAAGACTTGGAAGGATAAAAAACTCGTCGATCGAGTCTGCTTTTGCAGGACTCTGGTCGTTCAAATCCAAATCGTATTTCAAGGCGATGTTTACATCGTCAGCCTTCACTCCAAGATTCAAAACTAAATCACTTGTCAGCTCATAATTTAATTCGACAAAAGCTGAATGAATGGTTTTATCAACCGAGTACATGTAGGTTTTGTAATTCTTATTGGCGAAGTTTCCGGCCTCGAATCCTTCCTGGTTGAAAATGGCATCGAGCGAGAAATTATCACGGTCGAGTTGTGGCAGATTTTTCAACCAACTGTTGTCCCAGGCACTGGCGTTGTATTCGTCGTTTAGGAAACGGCCTCTGTACCCTACTACAATCGATGAAATGTTATCTGCATCATCATTAAGTTTATAGGTAACTTTTGCAAGTGCGTTGATATCATTTTCCTTTAAATCGCCAAAGTAACGGTGTTGGTTACCCTGCCCTTTCAGCGGTTCCAGTGTATTATTGCCTACATAGCTTAAATAATTTACACGTCGGTCGGGTTCTTTTCCGTTGGTATAATTGTAAGCCACACCTGCATCGGCAGAAATGCGATCTGTAAATTCCTTTTTAACCCGAAACTGGTTTACCAGCAAAGTATTATCATTGGTTTGCTGACGTCGTACTAATCCCTGGTAATCGTTCTCTCCGTTATTATTGAACGGATTACCATCCATTCCGAAATCTTCGCGTAATACCTGGTTGGAGGTATGGATGGCCATAAAATTATAGCTCAGATTAAACTTGTTAAAAGAGTAATTCACATTTGCGGTTGCAAAATGCAGGTATTCGGTTTCGTATTCTTTTGTTTTTTGGTCGCGATAAACGGTACCTGTTGTAGTTGTTTGGCGGGTGGTTCCGTCGGTGAAGTTAAAATCGTTGGAATAACTACCAATGATGTAAAAACTCAAAGGATTGTTATTTGCTCCCAGGTTAAAACTTTTACCAGCGGAAATACCGATGCCTTTCCCCAACTGCATACTTTGTGTTGCAGGATCCAGCGAGTTTTTAAAGGCATATGTTTCTCCGCTGGATGGGCTGCTGGTATTCTGTGCGAATCCAAAACCACTGACTCCATCGGGGATCATAAAATACTTATTATATGTTTGAGAGTTAACAGTAGCTTTGATATCAACATTAAACTCAGAACTCCCAACAAGTTCTTTCGAGTTGATATTGATTTCTGCCCCGGCAACATCGCCTGTCATTCCTCCGCTAAATACTTTATTCACTCCAACGGCTTTAATAATGTCGGATGAAAAGAAATCGAGCGAAATGTTCTTGTACTCGGGATCTTCCGAAGGCACCGGGAAGTCGTTCAAACTGGTAGCGTTAAAACGGTCGCCTAATCCACGTACAAATACGTTTTTAACGCCTTCCTGCTTCGATACACCGGAAACTTTTGTAACGGCAGCTTCAGCATCGCTGGCTCCTTTTCTCGAAATTTCCTGGGCACCGATAGCCTGTGTTGCCATAACGGCATTTTTCTGTTCTACCAGCAACATGTTCTCAGTTTCGCGGTTGGCTTTCGCCACTACCTCAACACCTTCCACTTCAATGGTAGCCGATTTCAGTTCGGCATTTACGACGGTTTCTTCATTTGCTTTTACTTCAATTTCAAATTCTTGCGGATCGTATGAAATAAAAGAAATAACCAGGGTATGCATTCCCGGCTCAACCTTTGGAATGACGTAGTTTCCATCGAAATCGGTGATTGTACCGATTGTCGTCCCTTTTAACATCACGGTAGTGCCGATAAGAGACTCCTTTGTGTTGGCATCGGTTATCTGCCCTTTTACCGTTCCGGTTTGGGCAAGCGAGTAAATTGTCTGGATGATTAACAGGCTTCCAATAATAAGCTGTTTCATAAAAATATGCAGTGTTTAAAATCGTATACTTAAATATCCACCGCAAACCAACCGCAATTATGTTACAGCCTTATTACATATGAATGAAACTTGGATTAATTATTTTTAATAGAATTGTAATGAAGTGGGGTTAACTTTAATCGTTTTTAAATAAAAAGAGCCTTTAATACTTAATTAAAGGCTCTTTCCAATAGGCTTTGATCTAATCTTATTTTTTTGACAGGGTAAAGAGAAACTCAATGCCACCTTCGGGTTTGTTTCTTGCAGAAATATTACCCTTGTGCAATTGAATGGCATTTCTAACAATGGATAATCCCAAACCTGTTCCACCTAATTCACGGGTCCTGCCTGAATCAATTCTGTAGAACCTTTCGAATATTCTGTGCAGGTGTTCTTCCGGTATTCCTACTCCCGAGTCGGTGTAACTGAAATAATGGTAGTTCTTATCTTCCAGATAATTTTTTATTTCAATTTTTATATTCTCACCCGCATAATTAATGGAGTTTTCAATCAGGTTCTGAAAAACTGAGGAAAGTAAAGAATCATTTCCGTTCACTTCCACCTCATCGTCAATATTTATCTTACACTTGATATTTTTCGACGTTAACCGGTTTTCAAGGTTTTCAATCACATCCGAAACAATGTTCCTAATATTGATGGATTTGAATTCGAAAAGTTCACCTGCGTCTTCAATGTTGTTTAGCAACGAAATATCATTCAAAAGCAAATTCAATCGTTCGGCCTGTACACTTGCCCGTTCGATAAAATATTGCTGCTTTTCCTTGTTTATATTCGGATTGCCCATCAGCGTTTCCAAATAGCCTTTTATAGAAGCGAGAGGTGTTTTTAACTCGTGAGCAATATTTGAAGTAAGCTGCTGCTTGAGTAAACGACGCTTTTCAGGGCGGGTGATATCGGTTATCAGTACTTCAAAACTTTTATCGGCAAAAACAATACACTGAATCTTGAAATATGTTTCGTTTTTATTGATTGTGAACTCAATCTGTGGTAATTCGTTGTCAAGAAACTCGATGTCTTTTTTAAGGTTCTCATCCAGGAATTTATTTACCTTCTTAAACTCAGGAATCATAAAAACATTCTCGGCAGAAATGGTTGAAGTATCTGAGATCATACTCACATGTTGTATGAAATGACTGTTCACCAGCATTTTCTCCCTGGCCGGATTAAAAAAACCTATTCCTTCGTTTAGAATATTCATGTGGTTTGACAGTCGTTCTTTTTCGAGCGCAATTTCATGATTAGCGATTCTCAGGTTGTTGTAGATCTTAACGATCTGAGATCCGATCTCACCCAGTTCATTATCAGGGAACCGTGCTTCATCCTCGTTTATGGCTTCGTTATGTCCTGCTTTTATCGCAAAATCTTTCAGCTTTGTTATCGATATTGATAATCTTTTTGTGAGTTCGTTAATTACCAGCCAGATAACCAAAAATATGGCAATTATAAAGAACAGGAATACCCGCTCAGCTTTAAGAAAATTTTCAACTTCAACATTGTAAAGCATGGCGGTTCTTACAAAGTACGCATCATAATTGCGGGCGTAATAATAAAAGTCCTTGCCTGTAGTTTCTGAATGCCTGATGTTAGAACCTTCACCTGAATAAAGTGCTTTCTGTACCTCCGGCCTTTCAAAATGGTTCTCCATATTCTTGTAGTCAAATACAAAACTATCATACAGAACAACACCCTTTTTATCAATAATGGTCAAACGAATGTTACTTTGAGGAATCAGTTCTTTTAAGGTATCGGCTTTACTAAAATTACCGGTTTTCATCAAGTCGTAATGCTCGATAAAATTATGCGTAACCTCAGTTACGTTTTTGAGCGTATTTTCGAGCTGGCCGGTTTTATAATTCTTTTCCCGCTGCAGCTGAAACAGTAATATTGCTACCGTAAACAATAAGAATACTGCTATAAAGTAGTAGAATATTTTTTGCCTAAATGATTGCTGAATTGGCACAGTTTATTTTTTTTAATTGTGTTTAACTAATTCTTGAAAGCATAACCAAATCCTGATTTGCCCTTAATTTTATTTCCATAATCCCCTATCTTTTTTCGAAGACGAGCTATGTTAACATCCACATTTCGTTCCGTTACAATTACATCATCGCTCCATACCCGGTTCAGAATCTCTTCACGGCTAATGTACTGCCCCTGATGTTTGAGTAACATGGTAAGGATTTCGAATTCTTTTCTTGTAAGGCTTATTATTTTATCTTCAATCTTTACGGTCTTGCTGTTTACATCTACTTCCAGTTCTCCTTCTTTATATACCCGTACCTGACCAGTTTCCTGTCGTCCCCGCTTAAGAACCGCTTTAATTCGGGCTACCATTTCTTTTATTGAGAAAGGTTTTGATATATAGTCATCGCCACCAACATTAAAGCCTGTAAGAATATCATTTTCAGCTGTTTTGGCAGTCATGAAAATGATTGGTACCGAAAGTTGCATTTCTCTTCGAATGCGATCTGCCATTTTATACCCTGAAATTCCTCCCATCATCACATCAAGAAGAATCAGATCAAACTCGTCGAGCGAAAATTTTAATGCCTGTTCAGCTGAATGTGCAACTGTAGTTTGAAATCCTTCGCTCGAAAGATTGAACTCAAGAATCTCACAAAGATCCTTTTCGTCGTCGACTATGAGTATTTTTGGAATGGGATTGTCCATGATTTATTTAACATCAGATTTATGCCGAACATCCTTACCTTCAATTGAATAAATGGCAGCTTCAGCGATATTTGTGGCGTGGTCCGCAATACGTTCAATGGTAGTAAGCATACTATTAAGGTTAATGAAACTAGTCATTAACTGTTTATCCTCATCGGTGTTAGTGCTTTTTTTGATGGCCTTTTTCAGCATTTTTTTATTTAGCTCATCAATTACTGAATCATTTTTAATGGTCCAGATTGCATAATCTTTGTCATCGTTGGTATAAGCCAATAATGCTTTATTTACCATGTTTGAGCTTTGTACCAACATATTTGAAATTACCTCCGATAATTCCTGGTAAACCTTAGGAATTTTAATTTTCTCGATTAAGTTATGAATGTTGAGGACCATGTCTCCAACACGCTCCAAACTAATTACAATTCGATAACAGGCAAAAATTTTACGAATATCGGAAGCTACCGGCTGATAAAGCGTTATGGTATTAATAATTTTATCGCTAATCTTCACCTCCATTTTGTCCAGTTTCTTTTCGTTGTCCACTAATTCTTTGGTTAGCGTTTTCGAAAAAGAAACTTCTCCTGAAGAAACAAAATTCTCCAGCAAATCGAGTTGATGCAGCACCATATTCGCGAATTCTTCGAAATCGCTCATTATGCTGTTTATGGCATCATCTTTTCTTAAAGTCATAATTTCTTAATTTTAGTGAAGTTAAAAATTTTAACCGAATTTACCTGTCAGGTATTCCTCTGTTCTTCGATCTCTGGGATTAGTGAACATGTCTTTTGTTTTATCATATTCAACAAGTTCACCCAGGTACATAAACATGGAATAATCAGAAATCCTTGCGGCCTGAGCCATGTTATGTGTGACCATTAAGATGGAGTAATTCTCCTTCAGTTTTACCAGCAGATCCTCAATTTTGGCAGTTGCCACCGGGTCGAGAGCTGAGGTGGGTTCATCCAGCAATATAACTTCCGGATCGAATGCCAGTGCACGAGCGATACATAAACGCTGTTGTTGCCCTCCTGAAAGAAATGTACCTTTCCTGTGCAGGTTATCTTTTACTTCATCCCAAAGCGTTACGTCGCGTAACGAGCGCTCAACGATATCATCACGCTCCGAGCGTTTCATTCGAATACCGTTCAATTTGTAACCGGCCACCACATTATCGTAAATACTCATGGTTGGAAAAGGATTCGGACGCTGGAAAACCATTCCGGCCATTCTCCTTAATTGAATGGTCGGCATGTGCGTAATGTCTTTCCCATTCATGATCAGCGTTCCCTTTGTCTCAATGTTTTCATACAATTCGTGCATGCGGTTAATGGCCCGTAACATCGTACTTTTCCCGCAACCGGATGGACCCATAATTGCGGTAACTGCATTTCGTTTTATGTCAGCAGAAACATCATTAACAGCATACTTTCCTTTCTCGTATGAAACAGAAAGATTGCGTATTGACAGAACCGGATCTTTTATTTTTACCGTATTTTCGTTCATTGTTATAATCTATTTTGTTCGGGCTGCTATCCTTTTTGAAAGCAGGTTCAAACCAAGCACCATTGCCATTAACAACAGCGACGAACTCCAAATTAAATCCACCATGTTTGGATCGTTATAGAATTCCCAAATAAGCAAAGGCACGGCACTTGTTGGCTTTGTAATATCGAGGTTGATTACAGAACTTCCCAATGCTGTTAACATCAGTGGTGCTGTCTCGCCTAAAATTCGTGATATACCTAATAAAATACCGGTTAGCAGTCCACTAAATCCGGTTGGGATAAGCACTCTCAATAAAACCTTGTAATAAGGCACTCCCAATGCCAGAGCCGCCTCCTTAATACTTTGAGGAATCATTTTCAATGTTTCTTCTGTCGAGCGAACAATCATAGGCAACATCATTATGGCCAGCGAAACACTGCCTGCCAAAGCAGAAAATCCGCTGGTAATAGGTTTTACCACCCAAATATAAGCTATCAAACCAAGTACAATGGATGGTACACCCTGTAATATATCGGAGATATTTCGGGTAATGTTCGCCATAAATTTATCCGGATTTTCGTACAGATAAATTCCGGTTATTACTCCAACAGGAATAGCAATTACTGATGCCAGTGTTACCATTAAAAGCGTACCCGTTATTCCATTTGCAATCCCGCCTGGTATCAGTTCACCATTGCTCAATGCGGTCATTGCCTGAAAAGTGTCGGGCGGAGTTTTTAATATGAAATCAAAGCTGATTTGACGAATGCCCTTTTCAATAAGCTTGTAAATGATGAGCACAATAGGAGAAATTGTAAGCATCGACAAGAAAATGACCAATCCTTTGAAAAGTCTGTCCTTTAAATTTCTTCTTTCAAGGTTCTTTGACGAAAGATTTGCAAGTGACTCCATTTCCTACCCCATTTTTTTGATAATGAATTTCCCCAGGCTATTAATTACTCCTGTCATAAGGAACAAGAGTAATCCAATAGCAATAAGCGAACTCAACTTAAGTCCGTCAGCTTCTCCGAACTGATTCGCAATAACAGAAGCCATGGTGTTTCCTGTTCCAAAAAAGCTGTCCGGTATTTTGTTCGCATTCCCGATGAGCATGGTAACTGCCATTGTTTCTCCAAGTGCACGGCCAAACGACAAAATATAACCGGCAACAATTCCTGATCTTGCCGAAGGTACAATCACGCTAAAGATCACCTCGGTTCGGGTTGCACCCAAAGAATAAGCTGCTTCCTTTAATTCTCCGGGAACCATAGTAATGATTTCGGTACTCAACGAAGTGGCATAAGGAATGATCATGATTGCCAAAATAATGCTTGCTGTGAAAATCCCAAATCCCTGATTCGGTAATCCCACTGCAATTAACATCGGACGTAACACATAAAATCCCCACAAACCATATACAATTGAAGGTATACCTGCTAAGAGGTCGACCATTGTACCCAATATCCTGGCAAGGCGTGTTCCCCGAAAGTATTCTCCAAGAAAAAGAGAAGCTGAAAACGACAGTGGTAAACTAATTAAAAGGGCAGCAATCGAAGTGAGTATCGTTCCTGCAATAAATGGCAATGCACCGTAATTCTCCTGGCCTTCAGTTGGATTCCATGTATTCGCCCATATGAACTTTAATCCAAAAGCTTTGATAGCCGGAATTGCACCTCCTGCAAGCGAGAAAATCATTCCTCCTGCAATCAACAAAATCACAAAGGAAGATGCAAACAGAACGGCTTTAGTTATTTTATCACTGTTCATTTAATTAATAAAATAGAGGGAAAAATAAAATGTACATGAAAATAGTTCCATGTACATTTTATAGTCATGTCGTATTATTTCAACAAAGCAGTTCCGTCGTAGGTAACTGAACGCAAAATGGCTTTTGCTTTTTCCACTGCTGAGGCAGGCAGTGGTGCATAATGCACTTTCTCGGCCTGTTCCTGGGCTTCATCGCTAATTAACCAATCAAGAAAAGAAACTGTTGCCATTGCCTGATCTTTTGTACGACCATCGTAGCTCTGCTCTTTGTACAAAATAATCCAGGTAAATCCACTAATCGGATAGGCTTCCGGATCGGATGAGTTAGTGAGCATAACACGTGTGTCTGCAGGAATTTCGGCATTGGCTGCCGCACTAACAGACTCGATCGATGGTAAAATATAGTTTCCGGCACTGTTCTGCACCTTTGCTGTTTGAATTTTCTGTGCGAATGCGTATTCAGAACCGATGTAACCAATAGCTCCCTCAGTTTGCTTGATGGTACCGGCCACGCCAGGATTACCCTTTGCACCCATTCCAACAGGCCATTGCAATGATTTTCCTGTACCAACATTGTCGGCCCAGTTGGTACTTATTTTGCTCATGTAATCGCTGAAAATATGAGTAGTTCCGCTGCCATCCGAACGGTGAACAAAAGTAATCTCCATGTCGGGCAAGGTCAATCCCGGATTATTTGCCTTTAAAGCAGCATCGTTCCAACGGGTTATTTTACCCATAAATATCTTTTCCAATAGTTCGTTGGAAAGTTTAAGATCGTCGACACCGGGAAGGTTATAGGCAATTACAACCGCTCCAAGAACAGTCGGAATGTGTACAACTTCAGCAGGCATTTCTGCAAGTTTGGCATCATCGAGATAAGCATCGGTGGCTCCAAAATCAACCACTTTATCTGTCAAACTGCGAATTCCCCCGCCTGATCCGATTCCTCCGTAAGTAAGAAGAGTTCCGGTTTCGGCAGTATATGCCTTGAATACTAAATTGTAATATGGCATTGGAAACGTTGCTCCTGCAGCTGTAAGTGTTACTTTTTTACTGCTTGTTGATTTCTCTTCGCTTTTTTTGCTTGAAGAATTCGAACATGCACCGAACAGAAATACTGTTAAAATTAGAAGTGCAAAATTTTTCATTTTTAGCTTTTTAAATGTTCTTATTAGAGATAATATTAGAATTTAAGCTCTGCGCTGAGGTATAAATAAGTGGTATTCTTTGCATCCACTTCATCCGGATTCCACAAACGTACGTTTGGTGTAATTTTTACTCCCTTTACCGGTGAGTATTCAACGCCTGCAAGCATAAGTTGTCCATCATGACTGATGTTCCAGCCATCCTGTTCTCCTTCCAGTGCTTTTGAGTTCAAATCGTCGTAACGGGCAAAAATTTTCCAGTTGCTGTTTGGTTTATACCAGGCATAAAAAGAAGTACCGTACATATCCTGACCATCTACCATTTTGTAGTTTGTTTGATAGTTATATTCTCCGGCTACTGCCAACTTTTTGGTGTTATAGGCAAGGAAAGTTGCAAGTGATTGCTGTTTTACATCTTTTCCGTATTGGTCAACATATACTCTGGCAACTAAATTTTTCACAGGTGTGATTGTAGTTCCCAGTCCTGGTCTTAGCAGATCATCGCCCTGAATTTTTTTGTATCCTTCTCCATTAATTACTGAAAAATCGACACTGATAAAATCCGCGAACGCATAGTCGATATTAAATCCAAGGTCGGCGCTTGAGTTGAATTTGTATTCATCCTGGTATGATTTCATCATGTATCGGTTACCCCACATCTTTTCAGACAGTTTAAACTGGGTAGTCGAAATCATACCGAAATACATTTTCAATTTGTCTTTATTGTATTCTACGTACGCATTTTTCAGAAATGCTGAAAGCTGGTGGCCACCACCATCCTTTGGATCACCAACATCAAAAACAACTTTTGCATAAAAGTCCTGACTAAAATTATATTCATAACCTAAATAAGCACGGGTGTTTTCAAATTCCGAGAGGGTGTTACCATCAGAAGTTGCGGTATGGAAATTTGTAAATATCAATGCGAGTGGTTTGCCATTTGGTTTAAACTCTTCAGATACTTCCTGACTAAAGCTCGTTATTGCTGCTCCTAGAACAAACAATACCAGCAGAATTGTTTTTTTCATTTTAACTTAAGATTGAATTTTAATTTCGAGGGCAAAAGTGGCAGACTGCAATTACAGCACAGTTACAAAATTATTACAAAACGATTAAATTATTACCTAAAACCTAGTTAACAAGCTGTTTGTCAATAAAAATACGATCGTAACAATTTTGTAATACTCAATACCCGACTATTTTTTCTACAAACATTCGATACTTCCGGTAGCAAATCCATTGTTTCGACTTAATCCACCAAGATTATAGAATCCATACAGATCAATTCTGATATCTGTTTACCACTACGTGAATGATTTCCCTTGTTTGATCGGGGTAGGCTATTTGAACAACTTCCTGGTCGGACAACCACATCTGTAGTTTTTCCTGAAAATCGGAAATATGCTTGATAACCGGGATACCCAGTTCAGCTAAAAATGCTGCATTGCAAGCTTGTTCATATTGATTCTTCATGGGAACCACACACAATTTCTTTCCCATAAAAAGAGCCTCGGCGGGCGTTTCAAAACCTGCAGAACACAAAATTCCGGAGCAATTGACAAACGAACGGTTGAAGTTTTTCATCGAAACCGGGGAAAAATAAATGGAGCCACGTGTATATTCTTCCCGTGTATTTTTTGAAAATACCTCCCAGCGTATTTGGTTAAAATTAATGAGCAACTTTTCAATTTGGCGGTCGCTAAAAGCCGGCAAATAAACTGTAATATGACCTTTTTGTGCGGGAACAGCCTGGCGGATCGAAGAGCGGATCACCGGGGTAAAGTTCAGCGCATCGAGCGCCTTAAAATGAAAACCGTAGTTGGTGGCGGTGGGTGCATAATGCTTTAATATCAACCGGCCAAAAAGTTCTGACTTAGCCGGTTTTGGTGCCTTCGGATGCAAAACAGCATTTTGGTGACTGACACCGACGCATTTTACTTTACGGAGTTTACAGGCCCAGGCAGCAACGGGTTCAAAATCGCAAAGCACCACGTCGTAATCGCGAACCGGTAAGTTCAGAATGTCGCGTAATAATCGGAATGGCCTGAATTTTAAAATGGTTTGCCAGATATCGACGCCACCTTTTCGGCCAAAAATAAAGCTGAAACCATAGAGCTTGTATTTTACTTCGAAAGGCAATCGAATATCGCCCTGAATTCCGCTAACCAGCAAGTCAGTCTCCCCTAATTCCTGCAGGTAAGGAATAATTTCTGTTGCACGCGCCAGGTGCCCGTTTCCGGTTCCCTGAATGGCATAAAGAATTTTCACGGGCGGGCTTCTATTAAATTCGAAAACGTAAGTTCCTTTAATAAAGTCTGGTAAATGAATTGTTCGGCCGGAATATCCGTTTCATCAGCCTGGTTTTCTTCGTCCATATGATTGTGTTCGTATAAATGCCATTCGCCGTTGTAAAATTCGGCAGCTGTCAAATGCTCCACCCAATCGCCACAATTGATGTATTGAACCGGTGTTCCATCAATGTCGAGCATCTTAAATTTCGGAAGATGTGTGTGGCCACAAATTACACTATTGTAGCCTTGCACAACTGCCGATTGACCCAACTGACTTTCGAATTTGGAAGTCGTACTTTTTTCGCGAACAAAATTCTTTTTCAGACTTTTGTAAATGATGATCTCTTTTTTGCCAAAAGGTAGCAGCAACCAGTTAAGCAATTTATTCAACAAGGTTAGCAAGCCGTAAAGTGCGGCTCCAAACTTTGCCAGTCTTTTCGATCGGTGAATGATCTCATCGAAAACATCGCCATGAAAAATCCAGGTTTTCGTTCCACCTGCTTCAAAAATAAACTGGTTGGCAATTTCGAGCAAACCAACTTTGGTACCGCTGAATTTTCGCAGAAACTCATCGTGATTACCCGTAATGTAGATCACCCGGGTTCCTTTTTCCATCATTTTAATCAGTTGGCGGATAACTTTTAAATGATTCTTTGGAAAATAATTTCTCGAAAAACGCCAGGAGTCTATAATATCGCCGTTTAAGATCAGGAGATCGGTGTGGATGGATTTCAGGTACTCCAATACTTTTTTGGGTTTACAGGCGTGCGTTGCCAGGTGGAGGTCCGAGATCACTGATACGTCAATCTGTCGCTTATTCATACTAAAGATATAGCACAAAGAAAATATGTGCTTATTAAAGAGGTGTTAGACTTTTATTACGATTGGAATAAATCTGAGCTCGGTGTACATGAAATCCTTTGTGGAAAGGCGCAGATTAACTCCGACATTTATGTTGGGAAAATTTTCCCTCCAGTAGAACCAACTTATTCGGCATTAAACTTATGAATACCGGCCACTTCTTCTCCGATGTTAACCACCGTACACAAATTGCGGATACCTGCCAATTTTTCGATGAAATTACATTTCAATTAAAAAAGGATTAATTCGTCTTAATAGTGTTTTCCAGTGCTTCCAATTGTCGTATTTTTTCCACGCAAAGTTGATCTCAGATGAACATTATTTATTCCAAATACTAAATATTAATTATTCAATTATGAAAAAACTAGTTCTCGCAAGTCTGGCAACGACCCTGTTATTTTCGTGCACCCAATCGCAGTTTGACGAAACTGATCATGTGGTTCTGAAATCGGGAAATGGTAAAGCACTTGGGCAAAACGACATTTTCTTTACTTACCACAGCAAAACCATTGAATATGGCGAAGGTGCAGCAGAAATAAGCGCTTACGATCCGGCAAGCATGCAATTGTTTGTGGTGAACAATGCGGCAGATAGTAAAATTGACGTGTTCGACCTTAGCCCGGCAGGAACGTTATCCTATAAAACAAGTATTGCGGTTAGCGGAGGCGGTGTAAACAGTGTAGCAGTTAAAAATGGAATGCTGGCTGCCGCACTTGAGGCTGACGTAAAAACCGATCCGGGGTCAGTTGCCATTTATGACGCTGCTACCCTGACATTAATTAGCGAAATCGGCGTAGGTGCACTGCCCGACATGGTCACCTTCACTCCCGATGGGAATTACATTCTTTCGGCCAACGAAGGCGAGCCTAACGATGATTATGATGTGGATCCTGAAGGTACCGTTTCCATTATCGAAGTGAGTTCGCTGACTGCAACCACACTCGGTTTTTCTGGTTTTGCGTCGCAGGCCGGTGAACTGATGGAAAAAGGTCTGCGAATTTTTGGCCCGAATGCCAGCTTTGCTCAGGATATCGAGCCGGAATACATTACCGTGTCAGAAGACTCGAAAACAGCCTGGGTAAGCTTACAGGAAAACAATGCCCTGGCCAAAATCGACATCGAAACACAAACTATTACCGATATTTTGCCACTTGGGTTTAAAGATTACAGCCTTCCTCAAAACCCAATCGATCCAAGTGACGAAAATGATGAATACAATCCGGGAAACTGGCCGGCATATGGTATTTATATGCCCGATGCTATCGCGGTGTTAACTGACAATGCTATTCCTTATGTATTTACGGCGAACGAAGGAGATTCAAGAGATTACCCCGGGTTTTCGGAAGAAGACCGTGTGAAAGATATAGTGCTCGATGCCACGGTTTTCCCGAATTATGAATATCTGCAGGAAAAGATAAACCTTGGTCGCCTGAAAATAACAACCACACTGGGAAATCTGGATGACGATGAAGAATACGAGGCACTGTATTCGTACGGAGCCCGTTCGTTCAGTGTATGGGATGGCAACTCGGGCGATCAGGTTTTCGACAGCAGAGATGAACTGGATGTTCAGGCTTACCTAAACGACAACTACGAAGACGGCAGAAGCGATGATAAAAGTACCGAACCTGAAGGTGTTGTGCTTGGTACTATTGGCAACATAAAACTGCTGTTTGTAGGAATGGAGCGGGTTGATGCTGTTGCTGTTTACGATGTTACCAATCCACGTAATCCGAAATACCTGCAGTGGTTAAAAACCGGCGATGCACCCGAAGGACTGGCTTTTGTTTCGGCCGAAGAAAGCCCTACCGGCACCAATCTTTTGCTTGTAAGCAGCGAAAACGATGGTGTAGTAACAATTTTTACCACCGGATCTATCGAAACATTATAAGTTTCTTTTTCAATAAACAGGCTATAAATAACGAAGAGCCATCCGCAAAAACGGATGGCTCTTTCAATATATAATTACCTCAGTATTTATTTAATCTGACGTGTGTTTGTTATGAAGTCGCGTTGTGCTTTTACAAGGTTGACAACATGCAACAACAGGAACTCAATTTCGGAGATAATTTTGAAGAAAAGTTGTGAATTTCTGGTATTCACTGCTTTGTTCTTAATGCGTTTAATCTGGTTTTTCTCCATTTTCTTCAGCAAATCAATCAGGTTATCCCGCTCTTTCACAATATTATCCAGCTCATCAAAATTTTCTTCTTTAACGGCATGTAAAACATAGTTAAAAAGCGAATCCATCTGCTGGCTGAGTTCGTTCAGTTTTTCAATCTGTTCCGGGATAAATGGTTTATGATTGTTTTCAACATGCTTGATCATTGGTTCGAGCATGAAATGAACGGCGTGTGCCATTAATCGCTGATGTTCGATCATTTGCACGTAGAAGTGGCTCGTTTCAAGTGTTCCGGCGGTAATATTATTTACGGTTGAATACACTTTCTCCTTATTTCGTTTTGCCTTTTTAGAGAAGGTCATACAAGCTTCCTCTGCCGTTTTCAACTTACCACGGTCTTCCTGTACAAAGCCTTCAATACCCAGCGACACAATTTGGTTGCTCGATACGATAGCTTTTACCACTTGTTTCGAACTTTTCTCGATGATCTGCTCATTGGCATCGGCAACATCAATATCTTCTTCTTCTTCAGCAGCTTTTTTCTTAGCACGTTTTTTAAAGAAGATCTGAGTTCTGATGACCATAAATATGGCAAGGGCTATAAACACAAAAATCATGAAGTTACCACTGAGCGATATCAGCAGTGCAATAATTGCCGAAACCGAAAAGGCGATTAAAGCGGTCAGGAACCATCCACCGATTACCGAAAACACTCCGGAAATACGGTAAACAGCCGATTCGCGGTCCCATGCACGGTCGGCCAGCGAAGTACCCATAGCCACCATAAAAGTTACATAGGTGGTTGATAAGGGAAGTTTTAACGAAGTACCAATAGCAATAAGAATACTGGCTACCACCAGGTTAACGGCGGCCCTTACTTTATCGAATGCGGGCCCGTCGGTTTCATCTTCGCTTACATACGAATATGGCTCGAACCGCGACTGAACCATGCGTGTAAGCGCTCCCGGCAATACCTTGGTCAGCTTATTATTAAAGCGTGTTGACGACCGAACCAGCACTCTGGCTGCCAGCGACGAATCGAAACGTTCTGTTCCGCCTTCATACTGGCGCGAAAGGTCAACGGTAGTTGCAACAACCGACCTGGCTTTTCGCGACATGATCAGCGTAATAATCATCACAAAGCCTGCAATCAGCAACATATAAGTTGGTGTACCTACTTTCCCGGCCAGCATTTCCATGGTGAAGGAATCGGGTGCCGGACCTCCGGAAGCCACCCAGGCTTTAAACGAGTTGTAACCGGCCAGTGGCACTCCGATGAAGTTCACCAGGTCGTTACCGGCAAAAGCCATTGCCAGGGCAAAGGTTCCGGCCAATACAACTACTTTTAATATTTTTATTTTAAATATCCAACGCAACAACTGGATAAGCACGGTCCAGAACAAAAAGCTGTAAAGCATAATTGTCCAGGTGTTTGAGGCCGACCAGCTCTCGATTGATTCGCCTCCCGGCAGTTTAATATCGGCAAACGACGAACCGTGAATACCTTTAATGAGCATAAAATAGGTGATGGCAGTTATGGCAAGCCCGCCAAATATCGCCCCGGCATATTTCATAGTTTTTCGGTACTGGAACGTAAACACCATTCGGGCAATATACTGTACCACCGCACCCACCGTAAATGCGATAAACACCGACACCAAAATACCGGAGATAATGGCCAGCGCCTTCCCGGAATTGATGTACTGGGCAAGTTCCATTACGATGGATCCGCCGGCTGCTTTAATCTTCACAACAGAAACGGCTACAGCCGATCCGAGCAACTCGAAAACAATGGAAACCGTTGTTGATGTAGGCATTCCAAAGGTGTTGAACATGTCGAGAAGAATAACATCGGTGATCATCACGGCAAGAAAAATCACCATGATCTCGGAGAAGTAGAACATCTCGGGATGGAAAATTCCCTTGCGGGCTACTTCCATCATTCCGTTAGAGAACGTGGCTCCAACGAGAACCCCCAAACTGGCCATCAGAAAAATTACCCATTTAGGGGCGGCTTTCGAGCCAATAGCTGAGTTCAAAAAGTTTACGGCGTCGTTACTTACACCTACAATCAAATCAGAGATTGCCAAAGCGAAAAGTACGACAACTAGAATTAAATAAAAGTTATCCATTTATGCAGAATTTAATGTCGGCTAAAAGAAGTATTCTTTGATACTGTTTCTTCAATTCAGTTTAGTCTTCAACTTTACCCTCTAAAATTAAGGACTTCAGTTTATTTTCAAAATTATATTCAAATTATTATTGCATCATGAGTATCCAAAGAGAGATCAATAATAATCGACTGTCTGTAATTGTTTTGTCAAGCCCTGTATTTCACCATTCAGGCTCAACCTAACGGCGGGCAAATATAAATGCTCTCTGCATAGAAGCGTTGATAACGAATATTAAAAAAACATTAAGCAACCGTAAATTTTCTGTTAATCAGGAAGTAAGGCAAATTTTATACATTTGCCGCATTAATTTCGAATAACGATTTTAGGTTTTATTATTCGAATTCATTTTTCAACGATGAGAACATATTCTTCAAAATTTCTTGCCACAATTGTTGCAGCCATACTCACCATACTGGTATTGGCCATGTTGTTGCTGGTCAAATACTATGGCCAGTACCTGCTTGTACTTCTTATTCCGGTGGTGCTATTTTTTGTAGCTGCCTATTTCAGCATTTCGTTTATTATTCGGAAATACATTATCGACCGAATAAAACCCATTTACAACACCATTCGCGACCTGCCCTTAAGCGGGAACAAAATGGATAAAATTGAAATGGATCCGAACAGTTTGTTGCTCGGGGTAAAATTTGAAGTGGAAGAATGGGCCAAAACTCAGCTAAAGGAAATTGAACGATTAAAGGAACTTGAAAAGTACCGAAAAGACTTTGTAGGTAATGTTTCACACGAATTGAAAACCCCGATCTTTAACATTCAGGGTTATGTTTTGACGCTGCTCGAAGGCGGTCTGGAAGACCCAAAAATTAACATGCTTTACCTGAAACGCACCGAAAAAAGTATCGACCGAATGATCTCGATTGTAGAAGATCTGGAATCGATCACCAAACTTGAATCAGGTGAATTGAAGCTGAACCTGACGCGTTTCGACATTGTGAAGACCGCAGAAGAGGTAATTGAAATGGAGCAATGGCAAGCGAACGAAAACAAAATAAGCCTCCAGATAATTAACAAACCAGAGCGCCCCATTATCGTTCAGGCCGATAAAAAAAGAATACTCGAAGTACTTACCAACCTTGTGGTAAACGGGATTAAGTACGGAAGAAAAAAGGGCAATGTAAACATCTCGTTTCACGATCTGGAAGACAACATTATCGTTGAGGTTGCCGACGACGGGATCGGAATTGAGAAAAAAGATCTGCCGCGTATTTTCGAGCGATTCTTCCGCGTCGACAAGTCGCGTTCGCGCGAACAGGGCGGTACAGGACTCGGATTATCAATCGTTAAGCACATTATCGAGGCACACAATCAATCGATTAATGTGCGGAGCCTTGTCGACAAAGGAACCACCTTTAACTTTACGCTTGAAAAAGCCAAATAATCGCCTAACTTTGTCTTTATCTTAACTGTAAATAAAAGTTAATGGTTTCTTAATAGTAGTTATCTAACTTTGCCACCTTAATTGAATAGTTATGAGCGACACTCAGTTTAAAGTTTTATTAGTTGACGACGAATTGGACATCCTCGAATTTTTGAGCTACAACCTCGAAAAAGAAGGATACAAAGTATATACCGCAAAAAATGGTGTTGAAGCCATAAAGGTGGCCGAAAAGAAAACGCCTCACCTTATTATTCTTGATGTGATGATGCCCGAGATGGATGGCATTGCAGCTTGTGAAGAGTTACGTAAAATTCCATCATTAAGCAGCACAGTAATCGCTTTCCTTACAGCTCGTGGTGAAGATTATTCACAGATTGCAGGTTTCGAGGCCGGTGCCGACGACTACATCACTAAACCGGTTCGTCCGAAAGTGCTGATCAGCCGTGTTAAAGCCCTTTTGAAACGTACAGGCGAAGCTACACAACCTGCTGCTGAAGTAGTGGATTCGAATATCATTACCATTGGTAACCTGATGATCGATAAGGAACGTTACCTCATCCGTATCGGCGATACAGAAATGATCCTTCCACGAAAAGAATTCGAACTGCTTTCGCTGCTGGTTTCAAAACCGGGCAAAGTATTTACCCGCGAAGAAATCTATTTCTCGGTTTGGGGCGAAAACGTAGTAGTTGGCGACCGTACCATCGACGTACACATTCGCAAACTACGCGAAAAGATCGGCAACAACCACATCAAAACCCTGAAAGGTATCGGGTACAAGTTTGTGGATTAAAAGCGAATCAATATAAATTGAAAACGATAAATGCCTCGTCTGATTAGACGGGGCTTTTTTTGTGTTTATTTCAGATTAGTTCCTAACTGAATCAGACGTTCTAAAAAGTCCTGAAAGGACTAAAATTGAATAACCGTGCGTCTCACACACAGTTAAATTCCAACTTCTGACAACTACAAAAAATTGACGCAGGAATTCAACTATTTGCAAACTTATTTGATGATTGACCCGGGCTGCATATTGCGGCGCATGGTTGGCCGGTCACTTCAATTCTATTACCTGATTGCGCCTTGTTTAGATACTGCACGTATCCCGGGGCGACGCTATCGTCTAACGACGATATACTCTGCCCCGGGCTAAAATATGACGCACTTTCAGTGCTTCAACTCAACGAAACAGAATATTTTAAGCGCTGAAGGCGCGACATCAACCAGCCCAGGGCAAACGTTCCGTCGAAAGACGGTAAGTGTCGCCCTGGGTTGGCCGATCTGGTTAAAAAAAGGCGCAACCTACTACTCTTATTGAAATGGGAAATACCATGCGCCGCACGTGGAAAGCAACTTTATGAGAACTTAAAAAATAGCACTGGTAATTTTAAAATAATCCAGATCTGTCACCGGTTCTACCGGTGGTTATTCACATTTAGTCCTTTCAGGACATTTGGCAATTAAAAACTTAAGAATCGGGAAAAACGAACAGATTTACTTAAACAAAATAAATCACAAGATAAAGTATCACGAATCCCAGAATATACCCGGCAACTACCTGCCCAATAGTGTGTTTTTTCAATATCAAACGGGCTGTACCAACCAGCCCGGATACCAGGATGACGATCAACAAGGCATAAACCGGATTCAAACCTTTTCGAAACGAAAGCGCAAAAAAAGCTCCGGTTACGGCACCAATTGCAGCCATGTGGTTACTGATCTTCCATTTAAATGAAACGATCAACAGTGCCACCAATACTAAAACACCGGCCAGCATAAACAACTTGAATACCGGGAAAATATTCATCCGGCCCAACAAGATAAATCCGAGGTAATAAAACACAGCGCCTGCCAGTTGCGGAATCACACGGTCGGTACTTTTGGGCATGCTGATGTCGAAACGCGGATTAATGGCCATGATGGAAACCAGTAGCAAGGGCAAAATACAGGTAGTAAAAAATACTACCAGCAACACAAAACGCTTTCCCTCCCACGACAACATTGAAAAATAGAATCCTGAATTCATCAGCAACACCATGCCCAGCGTGGGAACTAACACGGGGTGAAAAACAATGGAAATAATTTTGGCTAACTTTTCCTGCATATCAGAGTTCTTTTCTCAGCCGTGCAACCGGAATATCGAGCTGCTCACGGTATTTTGCTACCGTCCGGCGGGCAATATTGTAGGATTTCTCTTTTAGAATGGATGCCAGTTTTTCGTCGGTAAGAGGCTTATGTTTGTCCTCGTTTTCAATACATTCTTTTAGAATTTTCTTGATCTCGCGGGTTGAAACCTCTTCCCCGTCGTCCTTCTGCATCCCTTCCGAGAAGAAATATTTCAGCGGATAAATACCAAAATGTGTTTGAATGTATTTACTGTTCGAGACCCTTGAAATGGTGGAAATATCGAGATTGGTTCGTTCGGCAATATCTTTCAGGATCATTGGTCTTAACTTGGCTTCGTCGCCTTCCTGAAAAAATTCTTTCTGAAAACTAATGATCTCCGACATGGTAAGCAGCAGGGTTGTTTGCCGCTGATGAATGGCATCGATGAACCATTTGGCCGAATCGAGTTTCTGTTTTACAAAAAGCAGGGCTTCCTTATCGTTCTTTTTAGCCTTTTGATTCTCGCTCATGGTCTTCAGCATTTCCTGATAGGCATCGTTCACCTTTAATTCAGGAACATTCCGTTGGTTAAGCGAAAGACTCAGCTCGCCATCCACAATTTCGAGAATAAAATCGGGAACGATGTGCTGATTCGATTTATTCAACGGATTACTGTATGAACTTCCGGGTTTCGGATTTAACTTTAGTACCTGGTTGATACCGTCTTTCAGTTCCTCTTCCGAAATCTCCAGTTTCGACCGAATCTTATCGTAATGCTTTTTGGTAAACTCGGGAAAAAAATCTTTTACAATGGTTTTTGCCAGCTTGTAATCCGGACCTTCTTTCCGGTCGAGCTGCAAAATCAGGCTTTCGCGCAAATCGCGGGCCCCCACCCCGGGCGGATCAAAATCCTGAATCACTTTGAGGATCTTTTCCAGTTCTTCCTCCGGAACATCAAGGTTCATATTAAAAGCCAGATCGTCGCTGATCGACATCAGGTCGCGACGCAGGTAACCATCGTCGTCGATATTGCCGAGAACGTATTCTGCCAGCTGCTGCTCCTTCTCGTTCAGTTCCGACAAGCTTAATTGCTCACTCAGAAACTCATTAAAAGAGGTTCCAACTGAAAACGGCACATCCTCATATTTATCGTCCTTCGAAAAATTGTTGGTATTTAATTTATAGGTGGGAATTTCCTCGTCTTCGTAATAATCTTCCATGGAAAACTCTTCGTTATCCACGTCGCGGTTTTCATCGCTATCGGAAAAATCAGACGGGTCATCATCCATCACAGGACTATCGGATTCAAGTTCAAGAACCGGATTCTCCTCCAGTTCTTTTTTTATCCGCTGTTCGAGTTGCATTGTCGGGATCTCCAAAAGCTTGATCACCTGTATTTGCTGAGGTGACAGCTTCTGTAAAAGCTTCTGCTGTAATGTTAGTTTCTGCTCCATATCCCAATGCTTAACTTCGTAAATTTAATATTTTTTCGAAGCAAAGCTTCTAAACTTTCTTAGAACTCGGCATTTTTTGGAGTCCTTGGGAAAGCGATTACGTCACGAATATTTCCCATTCCGGTGACAAAAAGGATGAAGCGTTCAAAACCCAGTCCGAAGCCGCTATGTACAACCGATCCGAAACGACGGGTATCGAGGTACCACCACATTTCTTCTGTAGGGATATCCATCTCCGACATGCGGGTTTCCAATTTAACCAGGTCTTCTTCACGCTGCGATCCCCCAATAATTTCTCCGATTTGAGGGAAAAGTACGTCCATCGCACGAACGGTTTTTCCATCGTCGTTCTGCTTCATATAAAACGCTTTAATATCCTTTGGATAATCGGTAAGGATTACCGGACATTTAAAGTGTTTTTCAACCAGGTAACGTTCGTGTTCGCTTTGCAGGTCCACTCCCCAGTCAACCGGGAACTGGAATTTATTCTTTTTATAAGGTTTTGAATTCTTCAAAATGTCGATCGCCTCGGTATAAGTCAGGCGAATGAAATCGTTGTTTAACACAAACTCCAGTTTCTCGATCAGGTTCATCGAACGCTGATCCTGTGGTTTGTTCTTTTCTTCCTGCTCCAGACGCTGTGCAAGGAATTGCAGATCATCCATGCAGTTATCAAGTGCGTATTTGATACACGATTTCAGGAATTCCTCAGCCAGATCCATGTTGTCTTTCAGATCGTAAAAAGCCATTTCAGGTTCAATCATCCAGAACTCGGCAAGGTGACGTGTTGTATTTGAATTCTCGGCACGGAAAGTAGGTCCGAACGTATAAATTTCACCCAAGGCCAAAGCACCTAATTCACCTTCCAGCTGGCCCGAAACGGTTAAGTTGGTGGCACGCCCAAAAAAGTCCTGTGAATAATCAATTTCACCCTCTTCGGTTAAAGGTGGATTTTTAGGATCTAGTGTCGAAACCCGGAACATCTGCCCTGCTCCTTCGGCATCGCTGGCCGTAATAATCGGGGTGTGCAGGTAGTTAAATCCTTTTTCGTTAAAATATTTATGAATGGCAAATGCCATGGCATGACGAATGCGGAACACTGCACCGAAAGTGTTGGTGCGGAAACGCAGGTGAGCATTTTCGCGCAAAAACTCGAGCGAGTGTTTTTTAGGTTGGATCGGGAATTTCTCCGGATCGGCTTTTCCAAGCAATTCTACTTTTGTAGCGTTCAATTCGATGTTTTGTCCGCTTCCGGCCGATTCAACCAACTCGCCGGTTACAGCCAAAGCTGCTCCGGTGTTGATATCGCGCAGTAAAGCCTCATCGAAACTTTCAACATTAACAACTACCTGAAGATTATTGATGGTAGAGCCGTCGTTTAAAGCAATGAAATTCACATTCTTGCTTCCTCGTTTTGTTCGTACCCAACCTTTTGCAACCACTTCGCTGCCGGCTTTTCCACTCGTCAAAATTTCTTTAATCTTCAAACGTGTCATGATCTTTATGCTTTCTTATATCTGTAACTTATATTTATCTTCCACCTCTTAGCAAGCTTACGAGGCATCCCGATGGAATATCCTGTGTTTCATTCGTATTAATACGCTGGAAACAGAACCCATGAGATCCCTCGACTTTCGCTCGGATTCAGTTCGGCTAAATGATTTTTGCAAACAAAATCATAGTCTCACCGATTTAAGCCTACAAATTTATAGTTTATTGCCAATTATCTGACAAGCTGCTCTAAATTCAGCCATTTTTTAATACTGAAATGAGAAAGCACAAAAAAAGCCATCCTCAAAGGATAGCTTTTTAATCAAAGGGGGGAATATTTTCTATTTACCCTTTCCATTTGAATTACCGGAAGAACCTGAATTACCGTTCTGCCCGGAAGAAGTAGTCCCGGTACCATCGCAAATTCCGGTTCCGTTAGAGCCATTCGATCCGGTTCCGTTGTTTCCGTTCTGATTAGCATTTCCTGAACCGGATTGTGTTCCTTTACCGTTAGTTCCTTTGTTTCCCTGACCATTGCCTTGTCCTTTACCCTGACCGCGTTTGCCGTTTTGGGTGGCAAGAATAGCAGCAAAATAATCAGCATCAAGAAGCTGCGGTTCGTAAGTACCACCGAGGCTGGTGAGCGTATTCACAAAGGCACGCAGGTGACTTTCTGAACCACTTTTCAGGTTGGTATAAACCCGTAGAATATTCTCGACATCGGTAGCAGCAAGCGCTGCAATCAAATCGTTAATGTCGGTTTCTTCAATCAAAGCACCTTTTGCCAGTGCTGCCATCGAATCGGTACCGGCTGCAATTAACCAGTCGTACAGTGCAGTGATATCCGGATTGTTAAAAACGCCATCACCTTCTGCTTTTGTAAACTCAATTTCATACCCTTCAAGCAGGTATAAAACCGAAGCCATGTGATTTGCTTCACTGGCGGCAATGTTGTTAAATACAGGCATTCCAAATAAATCGAAGAAATAAACATAAACGTCGTGAGCCATTTTTTCTTCTTCATACATCCACAAGAGTCCGTCAATTTCATCCTGGTTTAATACCGCCGAGAAATCACAGGAGTCGCAGGTTCCTGCCAACTCCGAACTTTTCATGTCAACTAACGACTCGTCAATTCCATCAGTCGACTCCGAGCAGGCAGTAAAAAGCATGGCCATTCCTGCCACCAATCCAAATACAATTTTTGTTTTCATAATTAAAAATTTAAATGATTATAACTAATTATCAATCTGGCAGAATGACACTTTAGTTGTTATTCAATTGGATACAATTTCCTTGTCTGCCCTGGTTCCCAACACGCTTACCACGGCCCTGACCTCTTGAGTAGCTACGATTTCCACAAGCGTTTCCCTGACTGCGGAAACCGGTATTACCATTGCCACTATCCTGTCGCCTGAAGTTCGCATTTCCACGTCCCTGATTGGCCTGATTCTTTCCGTAACCTGCAGAGGCATGCAGCTGATCGTATTGAAGCTGCTGGTCTTCGTTCAGCAATGCTTTCACTTCATTCCGGTGTGAATCCACATTTTTGAGCATCGTGGTGCGGATCTCACTTTTCCCAACTGCATCGGTGGTTGAACGGCGCTGCTCGCGCAAATCAGCCATCGCTTTCTGATGATCGGTTTCCAGTTTTTCGATCTCTGTTTTCTGCTGGTCACTCAGGTTCGAAATCTGTGTGAGACAAGGAAGATTCTGATTGTTTTGTACCGTATTTGACCTTCTCCTTCCCTGTGCAAATACTGTTGCTGTTGTTAACACCAGGGCAAAGAACACCCAGGCAAACTTTCGTAAGCTTCTCGTTTTCATCGTCTTAATATTTAAATTGTTGTTTTTCGATCCTTCCCGGCGCTCCGGGTCAGTTGTCTATGTTTTTTTGGTTTTACTCTGTTCTTCGCTTTCCATAACCACGCCCTCTTCCCGGCAGCGACACATCTTCTTTGGTTTTTGAAACCGTAAGGAATATTTCCTTTAACTTTTCCTGCTGAGCACTGTCGCACTCCTTCTTCATTCCGAGGTAATATTCAATGGTTTCCTTTTTCAGTTCCTTATGAAGATCCCCGATTTCAGTTGCAATTGAATCGAGCAGTTCTTCTGAAGGATCTTCCTTATCCAGTTCATCCACCATTTCAACCCGCAATCGTTCCAGTTTATTCGAAATCTGACGTGCATTCTGATTGTATTTCCGGTTTAAAGTTCTGAACACATCCACCTGATCTATGCTTAGATTCAGCTGATCACGAAAGAACCTTGTCCGCTGTTCCGACGGCATTTGAACATGTTCCTCAGCTGCTTTTTCTGCCATTTTATTATCCTGATGTTTATGGAACCAGAACGATAAGCCCATCGACAGATTGGTGGCAACCAGGATCACAATCACCCAAATAAGTATGCGGTATGTATTTTTTGTTGCCATAATCTATTCCATTAAGAAACTTTCGATGGGTTCGGCATCCAGTTCGTTCCAGTAAGGAATCATATCCTGTTCGGCCAAAACGGTCTTTGTTTTTGAAGTCGTTCCGGTAGCTCCCAGTTTTATTCCGGCGTAAATTCCAATCAAAAGGATAATTGAGAACGCAAGCGGCTGTAAAACCCTTACCAACACCGGCCGATGATTTAGAACCTGTTCTACCTCCTGACTTTCCATTTTCGCTTTAACACGAGTATAGAAAAACGGATTGAGTTCCGGCGTTTTTTCAGTTTCCAAAATACTGAGCGTCTTCTTCATATCTTCTGCGAAGAGCGCGCAATCGGTGCAACCGGCCAGATGCTCCTTAACAGCCTGCATCTCCGTTGCCGGAAGCTCTTCATCGAGGAAGAAAATTAATTTACTATTTACATCCTTGCACTTCATTTTTCAGTATTTAATAGTATGACACGTTCATTTTTAAAAACTTGCGCTACATGCACTTTTTTTTGTAGCAGGTATATAATTTTTTCTGAAGGTTCTTCTTTGCCCTGAACAACAAGGACTCTACCGATGAAACCGAAAGTTCCATAACTTCGGCAATTTCCTGGTACGAGAGGTCTTCGTATTTACTCAGCGAAAAAGCTACTTTCTGTTTCTCTGGCAAACTGCCAATCGCTTGATGCAAAATAATAGCGCGCTGTTTATTTTCGAGTTCAAACTCCGGTTGATCGGTAAGACTCGATTCTACCTGCAACAGCTTTTTGTTTTCAGTTTTTACATCCGATTCGAACAAACTGAACCAGCGGTGCTTTTTATTGTCGCGAATGTGGTTTAACGAACGATTAACCGCAATGCGATACAACCAGGTGGATAATTTGGCATCGGCCCTGAAACTATCGACAGAACGATACACTTCAATAAACACATCCTGCGCGACATCCTCGGCGTCTTCGCGATTATGCAACAGGCCATAACAGGTATTCACAACAAGCTTCCGGTAACTTTCAACCAGTTTTCTGAAAGCCTGCTCGTTGCCCTGTTTTAGCTGTTCTATGATTTCGATGTCGGACATTTACAAAGGAAAATTAACACAATTGCTCCGGTTTTAAAATCATTTACTGATCAATTCATACACATCGCGCGGAGGAAGATCATTGTTCTCACCAATCGTGCGCAGTGTTTGCTTTTTATCAGCCTGAATATTGTTGTCTTTTAGAATTTGAACCAGATCGTCGGCATTCTTATTTAGCTCCGTGGCAAAATCTTCAAGTGTCTTTCTCCCGACTCCCGATCCCTGCATCGAATTCCCGGCTTTTTTTGATACTATTTCGTACAATTCCGCCGGAGTTGTATTATTAGCTGCTGCCATTTCTTCCAACGTTTGTGTATGGACATCTTCGAATTTAATCTGATGATTTTGAAGTTTACGCGTCATTTCATCGGTTGATTCCAAACGAAGTTGATCGGCTAATTCGGCAAGTGTAAGCAACTCGGCGTGAGGCACCGGCGCACGGTCTTCGGTATTTTCCCACGAATTGGTGAGATCTTCACCCAAAGTCATCACATTTTCGAAGGGTGGAACTGAAAAGTAGGTCCCTAAAAAAACGGCCAGAATCAAAAGGGTAGAAAGTGCAAACTCTCTCTTCTTATTAAATCCGTTTTGCTTTTTCGAACGGAAATAACTAAGAAAGGCTTTCCAGTTTGCCGAAAATAAATGAAAGATGGAAAGCAGGATAAAGCTGAATGAAAACAGGGTGTGCAAACCTTGCCATTCTTCTTTTGTCAATCCACACAACGTCCAGTTTACCCAATGTGCATAGCGTCCCGGAGGCGAAACATACAGTATCAAACCCGACACCAAAAGAATCACCATTGCATACGTCAATCCAAAACTGATAAACGCTCTCCAGCTAAATTTTCCGCTCATACTTATAATGAAATTAAGCTTATAATATCACTATGACACGGACCTTAAAAAAAACTTGCGCGCTTATTCCGGTTTTTGATCGTGGTAAGGCGATTCGAGTTTACGCCCGCGGTACATAAACCGTTTCGACATGTGTTTCAGAATTTCGTTAGCTGTGCTTTCAATGGGTTTATTCGAAACATTTATGATTGTAAATCCGCCGCGATCGAATACAAACATGGCGTTTCTAATCTCCTCGCGTACCGATCGCTGATCGATGTAGGACTCACTTCGGTGATTGTTCCAGTCCTGCATGCGCTTTATTCGGTGGGTAATCAGCTGACCAGCTCCGATGTGCAGGCCAAAAACCCGGTTCCGATCGATCTCAAACAACTCGGGCGGTGGTTGAACTCCGGGAACCAAAGGCACATTTGCCACTTTCCAGCCGTACATGGCCAGGTAAACACTCAGCGGGGTTTTTCCGGCACGCGATACACCGGTGAGTACAATTTCGGCTTCTTTTAAACGCTGCGGACTCATCCCGTCGTCACGTGCCAGCGTAAATTCGATGGATTCAATACGATCGAAATACTGCTGGTTCAACTCGCGGTACAATCCCGGATGTTGCAGTGGCTCCACATCCAGGGTCCGGTCGAGATAAGCTGCCAGATCGCCCATCAGATCGATCACTTCAACCTTGAAATCGTTACAGAGTTCGTTTACCTTCAAACGGAGATCAGGATTCACCATGGTGTGCGTTACGAGTGCGCCTTCATTCTTGGCCCTCATTACGATATCAAAAATCGTTTCTTCAGAATCAACACCACCAAAGATCTCAACAGGAATTTTGTTGTTGGGGTATTGAATCAGGATGGACTGTACCAGGTTGTTTCCGGCAATTCCACGACCGCCGGAAATAACAAAAATTGGTGCACTTTTTTTCTTTTTCTTTTTACCCATGATCCTGAAGTTCTTTTACTTAAAACACTCAAGTTCCCGGCAGTGTTTACTGCGGTGTCAGTTTCATTCTGAAGGCAGCCTTTTTTTCAACCGTTTGCTTACTGAACGGATCATCGTGATATTGATTGTTCAGGTAAAGATCGGTTTGATCGAGGTAAAACGGGCTGGCCGGAATTCCACTGGTTCCGGTTGGAATAATCGTTTGCGAATTGTCCCAGTTTTTGGTATCGAAAATATGCCGCTCAGATGCTCCATGATTGGCTTTGTACAAATTGGTAAACGAATAGGAATATGGACAAACGGTATGGTAACTTCCAGGCACTTCAAACGGCCCCCGGTTCAGTTTTAAAAGCTTATCTAAAACAGGTACCACTCCCAGCGGATGACTCAGTGTAAAACTGTGCAATTTTCCCCATTGCCATTGTTCAGTATCGGTTCCAAGTTGTTCGCTCAGTTCGTCAACCGTTTCTTTGAACGACTGTATTACAATATCATCGAAACTTTCTTTTTCGGGTGAATTTACATCATCAATCCAGGATGAATTTTTATCCTGCAGGACATTGATCATCAAATTCTCCAGCAATACTTTCTGCCCTTTTATTCCCTCGAAAAGTTCCGGAGAAAGCTCATCTTTTACCAGGTTGAGCATCGATTTGCGGTACAGGACCTCAAAAATGGAAGCCGCCTGACTTTCGCGCGTCAGGACATAATCCCACCCCGACAGCAGGTTTAATGCAGATTTTTCTGTCTCGGAATATTCAGTTGATTGCTGAAGCGATTTTAAGAACACCTGTGTCATTCGCTCTGCTGTTTTCGATTCAAAATCGCTGTGCATCGCCTTAAAATCATCAATACCTAATTTCTCTTTCGCCTCCAGCATTTCGCGGATGCGATCGATCCTGCTCGGTGTGGCAAACCAGTAACTGAAGTAGTAGGGATAATCGGCTGAAACCGTTTTATTATTGGCCGAAGAAACATAGCCTCGCTCAGGATTGAATTCGTAGGGAAGCTCTTCGAAAGGAACCAATCCCTGCCAGTCGTATTTGCTGCTGTCGCCGGGATAAATCTGAATGCCCGAACCTTCACGAATCGGCAAGCCTGCACTGCATTGCAAGCCAATATTTCCGTCCACATCGGAATAAACAATATTTTGACTCACCGAGGTAAAAGTACTGCAGGCATCGCGAAATTCATCCCAGTTTTTGGCACGGTTCAAAAGGTAAACCGAACGTATTTCGTTGCTCATTTCGTTACCCAGCCAACGGATGGATAGCGGTGTCTCCTTTTCCTTTTTGAAACGGTTAACCATCGGGCCACGGTGGGTAAATTTAAGATCAACCTGCACCGAATCGCCTTCTTTAGTTTTAATAACTTCGTGGTGTATATCAAAGTCTTTCCAGGCGCCTTCGAACCAGTATTTTGTAGAATCTTCGTTGAGTTTTTCGGCATAAAAATCGAGGTCATCCACCATCACGTTGGTCATTCCCCAGGCAATGCGGTCGTTGTGTCCGGCTATAATAAAAGGTTGCCCGGGTACTACAACCCCGGTTACGTTTACTTTTCCGTCGACTACCTGATGCATCTGGTACCAGATGCCCGGCGCGAATAATCCCAGGTGCATATCGTTAGCCATCAGCGGCATTCCGCTGGTACTTTTTTTGCCGGCTACTGCCCAGTTGTTGCTTCCGTTAAAAATCTCGATTCCCAGGTCTTTTAGATTCTGAGAAGCAGAAAGTAAAGTCGATTCTGCTGAAATCTTATTCAAGCCAAACTCAGGGTAAATAAGTGTTTTATGATTTTCAAGATTGGGAATCATCTCAGCAATCAGACTGTCCGGAACTTGAGCACGCAACTGATGCAAAAAATACTCAGTACCCCAGCCCATCGATAAGTCCCACGACATATAACCGATCAGGTTGATCGAATGTACCGGTTTCCACCATTCGGGCTGATAACCCAGAATTTTGAATTCAGGTGCCAGGGGAAACTGCGCGATGTACTGGTTCACACCATCGGAAAAAGCTTCGAGTGCGGCCACAATTTTGGGATCGGAATTGTCGAGTATTTTTTGTGACTTTTCCTGGATACGCAAAGCCCGCATCATCAGATCCGTTTCAACCTGGTCTTTGCCGAGAATTTCCGACAATCTTCCTTGCGTCACCCGTCGAAGCAAGTCCATTTGCCAAAGCCGGTCCTGAGCCATGGCAAATCCAACAGCGCGGTAAAGGTCATCTTCGTTTTCGGCATAAACATGCGGAACTCCGTGTGAATCACGCATGATTTCAACCTCCGACTTCAATCCATATAAAACAAAATCTTTGTTGTAATCCGGTACTGCGGTCGTTTTCAGAAACTGAAGGTAAACGATGGCGGTAATAAGTACGAGTAAAATAAGAGCTAATAATCCAAGAAGAATGCGTTTTACGATTTTCATATGATTAGAATTGTCTGTTTTCAGAGGTATCATATGGAACTCGCTCTAAAGGCACAAAATTGGGTGCAATGAATTTAGATGCTCGTTTCATATGATTTTGATTTCTCTGTCAGGTTTTTATTAAAAATGCTTAACTGCTTCCTATGAACAGCTAAAAAAAGAAAAGGTTTTTAAAGCATGAACTTTAAATATTTCTATATTTAGTGCTATAAAATTAAGTTAATTAAGCCATTATGAAGAAACTAATCATTCTTTTTTTCCTTGGAATTTATGCGCTTAGCAGCTACGCCCAGGAAGCCGATAAAATTGTTGGCGTGTGGTGGAACGAGGAAAAAACCACAAAAATTGAGGTAGAGAAAAAAGACGGCAAATACATTGGAACCATCGTGTACATGATTCCTGAAAAGTATGAAAACGGAGCGCCACCAAAAGACGACGAGAATCCGGATCCGGCATTAAGAGAACGTTCGATCGTTGGGCTTCAGATCCTGAACAATTTTGTTTACAATCCTGATAAAAAGGAATGGAACAGCGGCAGCATTTACGATCCAAAATCAGGTAAAACCTACGATTGTTATGGTTGGCTCGAAGGTGATGAACTGCTGAAACTGAAAGGTTTTGTTGCCGGCATTCGCTGGATGGGCAAAAGCTCGGAGTGGTATCGGACTACGTTGTAGTTCAGAGTTCCTTGTTCAGAGTTCAGAGTATCCGTAAACAACTTTGAACTTTGAACGCTAAACTGACTTACCCTGAAACCTGAACCTCAAATCCGGCTTCGCGAACGCGATCAGCGATCAGGTTAAGTTCTTCGAGCGGAATTTTTTCGAGGGTTTCAACCGGTGTATCCCTTGCAATGGTGTAAATCATCACCTGCAGGGGATTTATTTTTTTAAGCAGCTCGAGCCAGGCTGAAACTTCTTTTTCGGTGGTGTTATCAAGGCTTTGTCCTTTAAACGAACCACGAACAAACATGGTTTGAATGATCACTTTTCCGTTGAAGGCAATGAGTTGTTCGATCGTTTTCTGCAGGTCAAAATCACCTTTTGGGCAGTCCAGAATTCGAACGGTTTCTTCAAATGCCGAATCCAGTTTCTGAATATTGTCTTTTATTTTCAGCAGCGCATCGAACACCGGTTTGCGGTGCAACATGGTAGCATTCGAAAGTACCGCAATTCGTGCCTTAGGAGCCAGTTTATCGCGCAATTCGATGGTATCATCAATGATTCCGGCAAATTCCTTGTGCAGCGTTGGCTCGCCGTTGCCCGCAAAAGTAATCACATCGGGAAGGCGTTTCTCCTCTCCCATTTCAAGGAGTTTGGCTTCCAGTTTTTCGCGAACTTCTTCGCGCGTTGGCAGCGTTACTTTTTCTTCGTATGCTTTGGGTGTGAAACCACATTCGCAATAAATGCAATCGAACGAGCAAACTTTGGCAGTGGTGGGCAGCAGGTTAATACCGAGCGAAACACCCAGACGCCGGCTTTCGACGGGGCCAAAAATAATTTCATCAAACAGAAAAGTTGCCATAATCCAATTTAAACTTGTTTAGTTTTAAACACACAATATGAACTTATTTACAGATAATTGGCAAGACAAACACAATAAATCCTGAAGGATATTTCAAATTACTCACCCTGATCCGCGAGTACTCGGGATCGTCCCTCTCTACGCGTAGAGAGGGAGAAGAGGGAGAGTCAAAGAGTTGATTTATTCTATTAAAAATCATAATTATGAATTTTAACTTTATACAACTTCATTGTACTCCATAAAATATTCAGAGTAGAAAATGTTTATTGAAGCGTGAAAGTTGTTTCGCCAATCTCGAAACCATCAGCAAATAAATTCACGGTGTAGGTTCCGGTCATCAATTCAGGCTCGCCGGTATTGTCCCAGAAAATAGCCACAGCCAAATCTTTGCCTTCGTACACCACTTCACGCATTGCTGAATACTGAATTTTCAGGTCTTCAAATTGAAACAGGTTGTTTTCCGATTTGCTCATCAGCAACTGGTCGGGACGCATAATCCGTGCATAAATCGTTTTTGCTCCCCGTTCGGCTGCCACATTCTGCCCCAGTATAAAATAGATCCGGATTTTTTCTGCGCGTTTTGCGAATTTGGTTTCCTTATTTCTTGAATTGATTGTCTCAGCAAGCAGGTCGCGCGTTTCCAGTTTCGATGCTCTTTTCAGGTTTTGCTGCAGTTGCTGTTTTTCCTGACTCAGTTGTTGATTCCGCTGCTCGGCTTGTTTAAACTGTTGCTTTACCTCCAGGTTTTCGGCCATTAATTCCTCGTTGCGTCGGTTCAAAGAATCGATCTGTACAACAAAATCGCGCATAATTCCACGTAAAGTTGTCACCTGTTTCTGGTAATCCGAAATTTTGGAGTAACTCACTTTTTTGGTTTGTTCCACCTCTAAAAGCAGGTCCTTTACTTTTGCCTGAGCCACAAAAAGCTGTTCGTTAATGGTATCGTTTTCGGTTTTCAACGAATCGTAACTGGCAGCAATTTCTGTAAGTTGAAACTGTATGGAATCTTTTTCAGCACTTATTTCATTCACAATGCTTTTGTGCTCGCGGCTTTGCATAAAATAAAGGCCCACAACCACCACCAGAATTACTGCGAGCGTAATTACAATGATATTGTTCCGAAGATCTTTCTTTTTGGCACCGGTATTTAATTCGTCGTTCATCTTTGCAGTATCAAGTTGGTTTTAATAACGCAGCAAATTTAATAATCTTTTATGCGGCGGCAAATAAGAAGTTGTTGGCTGTAGAATTGTTTTTATTTAGAATTGTTCTAAATTATTTGCATTATATGTTTCCCGAATCTACATTTGCCAAATCAATTTAAGAATGATAACAAAAATGAATTATATACGAATTTTTACTGTCCTGATTTTAATGCTCACTTTAAAATTAGCTTATTCCCAGACCGGGCCCAACGATGTGGTAATTACGGGCCATGTTGTGTCGAAAGGAGAGCATATTCCCTTTGTAAACATTTATCTTGAAGGAACAAACTACGGAACAACTACCGATGTTACCGGGCACTACATGTTGGTGGATTTGCCGGTAGGAGAATTTATTCTGGTAGCTAAAATGGTTGGTTTCAAGGAGCAAAAGAAGCATGTTGTGCTTGAAGCAAATAAGACATTGGAAGTAAAATTTGAACTGGAAGAAGATGTTATCCGCATGGATGAGGTGGTTATCACCGGCACAAAAACATTTAAGCGTCAGACCGAAAGTGCTGTTATCGTAAACGTTTTGGATAATAGAACAATTAATAACGTGGCGGCACAAACCATCTCCGAGTCCTTGAGTTTTCAACCGGGCTTAAGAATGGAAACCGACTGCCAGACCTGCAACTACACCCAACTTCGAATGAACGGGCTTGGTGGCGCTTACAGTCAAATACTAATTAACAGCCGGTCGGTTTTTAGCCCGCTAACCGGATTGTACGGATTGGAGCAATTACCTACCGCACTGGTTGAACGGATTGAGGTGGTTCGTGGTGGTGCATCGGCGCTCTATGGTTCAAGTGCAATTGGCGGAACCGTAAACATTATCACCAAACTGCCTCAACGCAATTCATACGAAGTAACATCGAATAACCAGATAATAGGAGGCGAGGCGCTCGATTACAACGTAAACGGAACTTTAACTGCACTTTCGCAAAAAAGAAATGCCGGAATGGCGCTTTACGCCTTTCATCGGGAACGTGAAGCGTATGATCACAACGCTGATAATTATTCGGAACTACCTGAGATAACCAACAACTCGTTCGGGCTAAATTCATTTTTTAAAATCGACGAAGACCAGAAAATTGAAGCCAATTTTTCGGCGACAAATGAATACCGATACGGAGGCGAAATGATTGAAGGTCCCGCATATTTAGCGAAACAATCGGAAGAACGCACACACGATATTATTATGGGCGGCGCTGACTATGAAAACAATTTTAGTACACGCACCAGCCTGGTTTTATACACTGCCGGACAGTACACCAAAAGAAAACATTTTACCGGTATTGCGCCAGACGGCGGTGAAGAATTGCAAGCTTACAACAATGCCCCGCCTTACGGTCATTCAAAAAATTATACCTACCAGTTTGGTTCGCAGCTGAACCATGCCATAAATGATTTTGCGGGTTCAGGGACGAACATCTTTACTTTCGGACTGGAATACGTAGTGGATGATGTTTACGATCAGATTGAAGCATACGATTACCTGATTGACCAGAATACAAAAAACCTGGGAGCTTTTGTACAAAGCGACTGGTCAGTTACACGAAAAGCAACTGTGCTCGCCGGAATCAGGGCCGACAAACATAATTTTGTTGACAAATTGATCCTTAATCCAAGGGTTTCGCTGCTATTAAAACCAAATCTGAATTCCCAGCTTCGAGTGTCCTGGTCAACAGGATTCAGAGCGCCACAAGCTTTTGATGCTGATATGCACATCGCATTTGCCGGAGGAGGCATTCAAACTGTTCAGCTGGCGAATGAGCTTTCCGAAGAAAAATCTCAAAGCTGGAGCACCTCTTTCAACTGGGACCAACCAACTGAAAAACACATTATCGGATTTACACTCGAAGGATTCTATACGCAGTTAAAAGATGCTTTCATACTGGAAGAAATTGGTACAAACGATGCAGGTAATTCCCTGATGGAAAAACGAAACGGAGGGAAAAGCACCGTTTATGGAGCGACTTTCGAAGCACGGGCAAATTTCAACCGCAAGCTTCAAATTGAAGGAGGCCTTACTTTACAAAAAAGCGTATACGATGAAGCAGTTACCTGGTCAGAAGAATTGCCTGGAGAAAAGAATTACCTGCGCACACCGGAAACTTATGGCTATTATACTTTTAGCTGGACTCCAAATCAACGATTTAGTGCAGCATTATCGGGCGTTTACACGGGGCGTATGCTGGTTCCGCACTATGGTCTGGCTGGGGATACGGGAACTCCTGAAATGGACGAACTCTTTAATTCTCCTTCATTCATGGAAACCAATATTAAACTGGCCTACACTGTTTCGTTGAAACGAATCGATTCTTCGATTGAGATTTTTGGTGGTGTAAGCAATTTATTCGACGCCTATCAGAATGATTTTGATTCGGGTAAAAACCGCGACAGCGGTTATATTTATGGCCCTGCAAAACCGAGAACCCTGTTTTTTGGAATCAAACTGTTTAACTAAACCAGAAAACAAATAAGCCGTTCAACATTTGCTGAACGGCTCTATCACCAATCGTTTTTAATCAATTAAGTTCTATCGAAGTGTTCTGATACTTAATCCGAAATAAATGGTTCGCGGATTAAGTGGCCCGTAGATATAACCCGGATCGCGATCAATACCGCTATCGAAATCATTCTGATAGCTGTTGAAGATATTTTTAACCCCTCCGTTTAATTGAAGTTGGATATAATCCGTTACCCTGAAATCATAACTCAGTTTCAATCCCAGATCGAAGAAAGGATCGCTTTCGCGCAATTCGCCGGCTTCAGGATCGGCTATCGTATTTCCGAAATACGGGATTAACATCGATCCGGTATAGTTCCCGGTTAGCGCAATGTTAAAAACCGGAATCGGATTGTAATTCATACTTAGATAACCATAGTAATTCGGCGTTCTGAAAAAACGCTTTTCATTGAATTCCTGTGGCTTTTCAAATTTGCTCGACTGCACCGTAAATCCCGATTGTAACTGAAGTTTATTCGACGGCGAAACATTCAGTTCCAGGTTAACACCTGCTACGCTTGCACCGTCTTCAGCATTTACACGGGTATAAACCACTGTGCCGTTTTCATCAACATCTCCATATTCGCTGGCAAAAGGATTGATCAGCTGGGTGTAAAAACCTTCGGCTAAAAACTGGTATTGCCACTGCCCCGAATGATCCGATAAATCGATGGAAGCCGTAAAGCTGTTTGATGACTCCTGCTTCAGATTTGGATCGTTATTGTGAATTACTTTTCGCGAGCCTGAAGTTTCGATATGCAGATCTTCGTCGAAAATTTGTGGGGCGCGAAATCCTCGTGCATAACCCGCCCTTGCCTGAACATGCTCCGAAATATCATACAGAAAATTCACTCTCGGGCTTAATACATCGCCTGTTACATCATCGTTCTCTTCACCATGTCCGCTGATATTATAATGATCGTATCGAAGTCCGGCGCTGAACACAATTTTTTCTCCTTTCCATTCCGATTGCAGGAATGCAGCCTGGGTTCTGGCGGTCTGATCGGCCACCAGCGTATTTCCGTAATGCACATCTTCATCAGGATCCCAGTATCCTAATTTTTTATCCGTGAGGTCGCTGCCGTTCGATTCGATACCCGAGGTTATTGTTGCAGGTGAAAAAAGCAGGTAATTGATCGACCGTGTATACTGTACTCCGGCAGAATACGTCAGGTCGTTGGTTTGTCCGTAAGCCGAAAGATCTTTATTTGCACCATAATATGTTCCGCGGTCGACAGCCTGCATCGACAGGAAAGCTGAGAATTTATCGTCTTCACGCATCAGCACATCAAAGTATAGCGAACCTGAATTAATGGCATGATCAATACTTTCGGCAATATCAGCCTCGTGCTCGGGCAAGTCGAATTTGTTTCCACCTCGTCGCGATTCATCAATATGAAAATAATCGAGGGTAAATTTGCCTCGGTCTCCAACACGCTGGAACAAACGTCCTCCAACAGTAGTATTCTTTATGGTTGACATTTCGGAATAACCGTCACCATTGGCATCGAGGTAATCGCGGTCGCGATGAAATCCGAAAATACTGAACCCGGTCTGATAATCGTCGCTTACAAACGAACCATTCATATTTAAGCTGAGATCGTTGGCCGCATCCATATCGTTATTCACTCCAAAAACAGCATCGGTAACAGCTGCCTCAAAGGTATTGGCTATCGGGTCTTTTGTGATCAGGTTTACAGTTCCGGCAATGGCGTTACTACCGTACATCGACGATCCACCTCCGCGAACCACCTCAACACGTTCAATCATGTTAGCCGGAATCAGCTCAAGTCCGTACACACCGGCCAGTCCGCTGAACACCGGCCGCGAATTGATCAGGATCTGCGAATAAGGCCCTTCCAGACCGTTCATTCGTACCTGCGAAAAACCACAGTTCTGGCAATTATTCTCCAGACGTAGTCCGGGCGAAAACACCAGTCCTTCGCTAAGTGTAACACTTTGTGTGCGTTCGAATAACTCGGCATTCAAACTGTTTACGATCGACGGAGTTTCTTTCCGGCTTTTAGCATTCCGGTCGGCTGAAACAACAACCTGTTCGATGCCGATCATATCAGCATCCAACTCAAAAAGTATCGTTACACTTTTCTTCGATTCCAGCGTGACTTTCCTTTCTAAAGGAATATATCCAATGGCTGAAACAACTACAGTTTGATCTCCCACAGGAAGGTTGGTCATTTTAAAATGGCCGGTTGCATCGGCCGCTGCTCCAATTGTTGTTCCTTTTATTCGTATTGAAGCAAAAGGAATATGTTCTCCGCCCGATTTTACGTCGCCAAAAAGCATGGCGTCTGTTTTTGGTTTTTTGTCATCATCATCCCCAGTTGCTCCCACCAACTGAAAAGAGAATAACAGCACCAAAAGTGCGGTCACTGATTTTATCATAATGTAAAAAGTATTCGGTTAAAAATGATGTATTAATCTTTGGTCTTAATTAAGCTATTACATCAACCGAAGGTGGTCCGCGGGGATCGGATTTTTGGAAAAATTTAGAATTTACGACCTGGCTTTTTGGAATATAAAATACGACAGGACGTTCATTTAAAATTGCATAACAACTCGGGGGTTCAGCAATGTTGTAAAAATCGAAATGTACATTGTTGAAAAAACAAATCTCGGTTTTTGTATGCCCGTGATTCTGTATGGGCTCGTTGTTGTTATGATTTACGGGATGTGAGTGGGTAATTATAACTCCATTGGGATAAAAGTGGGTATGCTTATTTTGGATCGAAGTCTGGGCAATGAAAAAATAGGCCAGCAGAACAGTTACCGCTAATAATGCACTATGTTTTCGAATGTATACCACTTCCCCTTGAAATTAGATGCGCAAAAATATATAGATTTTATTTAATCTAAATAGAGATTATCTATTTTTGCAGAAAAAATTAACGATGGGAAAACGCAGGCCTGTCTTTAAAATGTACAGCTATGGCGAATACTCCGGTTGGGATCGCAACAGCTCTGAAATTCCAAAGATTCTGGATTTCAGCACCGATATTAAGGCCAGTATCGGAACTGAATTTGGTTATGTATTACACATTAAAAACGGAAAGGGCGAAACACTGGAATTCAGAATTGATCACCCGCCGTTTACGGATGAAGAAGGAAACATCCGGCCACCATTTACGGGCGAACAATTTATTCGCACAAACGATTATAAATTTTACCTGGGCGACTGTATTTGGGAACCACTTGAAGACAAACTAGGCAAGTGGGAAATTACAACCTACTACAAAGGTGAGGTTGTGGCACATAAAATATTCAACCTGAAATAAGAAGTAAGGATTGTTGGAGATGGATAAAAGATTGAAGTAGATTGTTGATGATTCTACCAATCTGCAATCAATCTAATTCAATCAATACTCATACTACTTAGCTGCTTTCTTTACTTCCTGCGAAAGCTTTTCGAGTGCGGCATCGGCAGCCTTCAGCATATCTGTTACCAGACTTTTATAGTATTCTTTTACCAGTTTCGGATTGTCTTTCCCATCAGGATGGATGGCTCTCAATCGTAATTCACGGTGAGCTGTAACTACTTCTCCGGCTATTTTATACACCGCTTCCTGATCTACTTTTGAATTGTATTCCAGTACATAAAAACAATCGCTTAAGGTAAGCGACATTATCAGATCGATGTCTTTCTTTAGGTTTCTGATGCTTGCCATCTTTTTTGTTTTAAAGTTGATTAAACTTACGAAATTTAACGGAAATAAATACCTGAGCGTTCAGATTATCTGATGCCTCCACCACCGGTCAGGCCGGAAGAAGAACCCGGTTTAAACATGCTGTTCTTTTGCTCCTGCTCTTTTTCTTTGCGGGCTTTTTCCAGTGCGTCCTTGCGTTTCTTTTCTTCCAGTTCTTTATCGATGATATTTTTTTGGAAAGAAACATCCGGCGTTACATCCCACGCGTGGGTTTCACTCCAGTTCGAGCGCAGCTTAATCACTTCGGGAATGTATGAAACAAGCTCGGGCTGGTATTTATCCTGATAACTTCCCGTATCCCACTTCCCGTTGTTATTGTCGTCGTAAATAATTTTCACTTTGTACTTTTCGGGAGGTAGCAGGAGAAAATCAATTTTCCCGTCCTTATCAAAACTTTGCTGGCGGATAACCGTTTCGTCGTCGTTATTTTTAAGCAATTGAACGATCATCGGCCCGGTAACATTTGAAAACTCAAAAGTGATTGAACCGTAATAATCTTCTTCGCGGGTTTCAAAATTCTTTGTGAAAGCCTTGCTCGAAATGCCATAAATATTAAAACAGGCCGCCGAATCGATACTCAGCGCATATTTAGTTTGCGGCTCCCAGTCGTATGAAATGATGTAGCTGCGATGTGCTTTTTCAGCTTTGCGAAATTTAATATTCAAAGGAGTTTTGAGCGTATCTTCAGCCAGGTAAAGCGAAAACATGGTGCTGTCGATACTGGCCACCGGCTCTGGTGATGTAATTTGAATGGAAGCATTCAGCTCCATCGTTCCTTTTATGTTGGCTTGCCAATTGAACTGCTCAATGAGTTTTGGGCCCTCTTCGCTCTGTTCTTCACGTCGCTTTTTTCGTTTGTCGTCAAGTTTTGGCGCCGAAAATTGCATCAGCATGGTGTCCTTGTATACAAAAGGTTGGCTCATCGAATCAAGTTGAATATACGATAGTTCCATAAAAAGCGAATCCTGTTTCATTAGTGTTGTATCGGCAATCCACATCACAATCGAATCCAAATTCTGGTTGTACTCCAATATGTTCCAGTCCTTTGCATCATTATCGATCAAACGCACATTGAAAGTGTCCTTCACCGATTCATTAAAAATAAAAACACATTTGTTTCGGGCTTCACGCTCGGCAGTTTCCAGGTACTGTTCAAAAATGTCTTCCATGAAATACCTTAGATAAACCGGCTCAGGGTAAAAGTGGATGTGCCCTAAAATCAGCATCGAATCGAGGCCGCTAACAAGCGTGTCGCCACTTTCGTGAAACTCGGCGCGTGGTACAATCACATCGTTAACAAAAGCAATTTCTTCTGCTCCTTCGTTGTACATCATGTCGTTGTTCATATCGTTCAGCGCAAAAACATGATATTCTCCGGCCGCGATATTATCCATTAAAAACATGCCATGCTCATCGGTCCGGGCAATATAGTCGGGTATTACTTTAAACACCGCCGAATCGTGCAGGTTGCGCTGCAACAGCACCAAACCTTTTTCGATAGGCTCCATATTGAAAGCGTTTACAACCTGACCTGCTAGACGCAGTGTATCCAGTTCAGGACCGGTACTAAAAGAAAAACGCAAATTTTCAATCGGATTCTTTTCGTTGTTATCCACCAGCGAATTCTTAAAATCGAGCGAGTAGGTAGTGCTGTCTTTCAAATCTTCGTTAAACTGAATGATCAGCGTTTTGGATTTTGTCCGGATAGTTGGCCGTTTTTTCAAAGGTGGCGAAATCACAAGTGTCTCCGATATTTCATCAATTGCGATATATTCGTTGAATGTAAACCGCACATCACTTTTATCGTAATTCAGGGCCTGGTAATCGGGTTCTGTGCTTAATAAAACGGGAGGAATAGTGTCTCTGGGTCCGCCTGTTGGCATGCCAATATTGGCACACGACGAAATAATGACCACCCAGGTTAATGCTGCTACAATTGCAAAAGGTATTTTGCCTTTAAACTTCATATGATTAAAATAGTTAATTTTAAAGGTATCATATGTAACTCGCACTTGAATCATCCTCCTACCAGTTTTAACTTAAAAAGTACTTAGGCGAATTCGACTAGTTAAATTCATGCTCGTTTCATGCTCTAAAATTGGTCTACAAACATACAAATTCCTGTTAACTCTTTGCCTTGTGCTTTGTTAAATTAAGTTAGTACTGCTAAACACAACAAAGGTTGATTAACCTTTAACCGGGCTTATTTTTTTTTGAAAGTAATTGGAAATATCAGGTTCCTTGTTTCGGAATTATATTAACTTGGTTTGATATATTTTAAGGCAAATGGCTAAGAAAAAGAAAAAAAATAAAGGCTTTAGACAGAAGAAGACCACCACGTTCAATAAAAAGAAACTTAAAAGCACCATCCTGTCAATGCTCTACGAAGAGCCTGGCAAATCAGTGAATTACCGTCAGATTTCGGGAACACTTGGATTAAAAGAACCTGAAACACGCAAACTGGTAAACGTTGTTTTGGAAGAACTTGCCGATGATGATTACCTCGACAGGATATCGAGAGGAAAATATAAACTGAAGGCCAAAACAGGAACCGCAAGTGGTGTGGTTGAAATGCAAGCTCAGGGTTTTGCCTATGTGGTAAGCGACGAACTGGAGCGCCCCGTAATCATTTCATCGCGCAACCTGAACCATGCCATGGACGGTGATAAAGTGCACATCCGGTTGTTTGCCCGCCGTAAAAAACACGATGTAGAAGGTGAAGTGATTGAGATTCTTGAGCGAGCAAAATCGGTGTTTGTGGGTACTGTTCAGGTATCGCGTAATTTTGCATTTTTGATCCCGGCAGGCAAAGTAAGTTTCGATATTTTTATTCCGAAAGAACATTTGAATGGTGCTAAAGACGGGCAGAAAGCTATTGCCGAAATTACCGACTGGCCTTCGAAGGCACGCAGCCCTTTTGGAGTGATTAAAGAAGTGTTGGGCGACACCGGCGATAACGATGCAGAAATGCATGCCATTCTTGCTGAATACGACCTGCCTCACAAATTCCCTGAAAATGTGGATAAGGCGGCAGAAAAAATCCCGATGGAAATTTCAGCCGAAGAAATTAAAAATCGCCGCGATTTCCGCAGTACAACAACCTTTACCATCGACCCGGTTGATGCCAAGGATTTTGACGATGCATTGTCGCTAAAAAAACTGGATAACGGTAACTGGGAGGTTGGTGTTCACATTGCCGATGTAACGCATTATGTAAAAACGAATTCGATAATTGAAACGGAAGCCTGCGAGCGTGCAACTTCGGTTTACCTGGTCGACCGGGTTGTACCGATGCTTCCCGAACGCCTGTCGAACGGCGTTTGCTCCCTGCGTCCGAACGAAGAAAAACTGTGCTTTTCGGCTGTTTTCGAATTGAACGACAAAGCTGAGCTCAAAAAAGAGTGGTTTGGTAAAACAGTCATTTTTTCCGACCGCCGTTTTACATACGAAGAAGCCCAGGAAATCATTGAAACCGGCGAAGGAGATTTTAAAGACGAAATGCTGAAACTGAATGAACTTGCGGTTCAATTGCGCGAGAAACGTTTCAGCTCTGGGTCCATCGCTTTCGACCGTATTGAAATGAAGTTTGAGATTGACGAAAAAGGCAAACCACTCACTGTATTTTTTAAGGAAGCCAAAGAATCGAATAAACTGATCGAGGAATTCATGCTGCTGGCCAATAAGCGGGTAGCCGAATTTGTGGGAAATGTAAGCGGTAATAAAAAGCCTAAAACCTTTGTGTACCGAATTCACGACAAGCCCGATCCCGACAAACTGGTTTCACTCAACACCTTTATTCAGCGCTTCGGACATGGTATTCAGCTAACAACACCAAAAGCCATTGCCACTTCGTTAAACAATCTTTTAAATAAGGTAAAAGGCAAAAGCGAACAAAACGTGGTTGAAACTTTGGCGATCCGCTCAATGGCAAAAGCCGAATATTCAACCCGAAACATTGGGCACTACGGACTTGCCTTTGAATATTACACGCACTTTACATCGCCCATCCGACGCTATCCTGATATGATGGTGCACCGCTTGCTCGAGAAATACCTGGCAGGCGAACGCTCGGCAAACGAACAGAAATACGAAGATCTGTGCAAACATTCTTCCGACATGGAAAGCCGCGCTGCCAATGCCGAACGCTCGTCGATAAAATACAAGCAGGTGGAATTTATGCAGGACCACATTGGTAATATTTACTCCGGGGTAATTTCGGGTGTAACTGACTGGGGCGTTTATGTTGAACTGGAAAATAAAATTGAAGGTATGATACCGATTGCCGAGCTGGATGACGACTTTTATGTTTTCGACGAACGCAATTACGCACTGGTTGGCCGGCATTCGCATCGAACCTATCAATTAGGCGATTCAATCCGGGTAAAAGTTTGGCGCACCAACCTCGAACGGAAACAACTGGATTTCAGGCTGGCAAAAGATGAAGCATAATCGGATTTTCGAATAATAAATCTTTAAATATCAAGAAAATACAGGCATTTCCGTGAAACGAAGCATTTATCGTCCCTAAAAGTTTAAAATTCTAAAGATTGTTTCACGGGTAAAATAAATAATTATATTTGTTCATATTTTCGTTTAAAATCTGACATGCAGAACTTAAGCAAAAACGGCAACAAAAAGGATGCAAACCGCGAAAACATCCTGAAAATCGCCCGCGAAATCTTTAGTAAATACGGCTTCAAAAAAACCACTCTCGACGACATCGCCAATGCCGTAAGGAAGGGGAAAAGCTCATTGTATTACTATTTCAATAGTAAGGAAGACCTTTTCCAGGCAGTGATCATGAAAGAGGTTGAAATTCTCGCTTATGAACTCGAGATCGTGATCAACCGTAATACCGATCCGGTTGATAAACTGCGCGATTATATTTTAACCAAGCTCGCCACATTCAGAAACCTGGCCAATTTTTACCACGCCATCGAGAATGACATTACTGCGGTTGGCTTTATCGATGAAGTAAAACGGAAATACGAGCAAGACGAAATCCGAATGATCAAACGTATTTTAATTGAAGGCGTACGCAAAAACGAATTCGAGATTTACGACTTTAACCTGGCTGCCATTGGTATTACTACCGCTATCAAAGGTTTGGAAATGCCATTAACTGCCGGCTATTACGGCGATGTAAACCTGGAACGAAGCGTAGACACCATCCTTAAGATCATTTGCTACGGCATCATGAAACGCTAAACAGCCATTCATTTTCTTGTATTCTCCCAAAAATGTAATTCGACTGCAAATTCTGTCGTTCAACCACTATTGTATTTCGTCGACTAATGAACGTCGAAAAGGATCGTTATGTGCATTTCACCCACATAATCGACCCTTTTGTCTTTTTTTACAAACACTTAACCGAATTAAGTTGACTGACGTGTTTCTTATTCGTAGTTTTAATCAGCCATTTAATAACAATTAAAAGAAAACAGTCATGAAAACAAAGACCTGGATTTTAGCAATCCTGGCATTTTTTATTGTATCAGTAGGAAATGCCACAGACTTCCCCGCGATGAATGTAATACCCGTTGAGGCCAACAAAGCCATGTTGGCTTATAAGGCCCCAACAGCTGCAACGCTCGAAGTAACACTCACCGATTGTAACGGTGAAGTGCTGTATTTTAAACGGACCAATCAGAAAGAAACAGAATACAATCAGGTATTCGACTTCGCTGAATTGGGAGACGGAAGCTACTGCATGTGTGTTAACTACGGTAACAGAAGCGTAAAACGTAACCTGCTACTTGATGGAGAAAGCATTTCAGTTGGCGCGCCCATGCGGTGTTATGAGCCTTATTTCTGTTTGGAAGAAAAAATGCTGAACATTTCGTTTTTTAACAGTCCGCAAAAACCGGTTTATGTAAACATTTACCAGGACGGAAAACACATCGACGGATTTAAACTCGGCAAAGATCTGGCCATCCAGAAACGCCTCGACCTTTCGAAACTGAAAGCAGGTGATTACGAGGTGGTAGTTACCGATTACATTACCGACCACAAGTTTCTTGCAGAATTATAACAGCTTTGCAAACTTTTGAAAAGCCCTGTTTGAGATTATTAATTCAAACAGGGCTTTTTATTTAATCATCATCAACCTGTAAACTAAAACACTAAATACCAAGCCGCTAACTTCACAACTTATTCGCAAATTCTTATAGAATAATTCCCGGTAAGTTTTCCATACCCAAGTCACAAAAATTTAAACTGTAATTTTCATTGATTTTAATTACAGATGCTTTTAAACGATTGCTCGCTTTCTTAGTCCAAGTCAGTGTTTTGTCTAATCTGAATTTTGCACTGTGCATATAAAAATTGAAAATCTCAACAAAGTATACAAGGGCGGTAGTTATGCAGTAAATAACCTGAACCTTGAAATTCCGAACGGAATGTTTGGTTTGCTCGGCCCTAACGGCGCTGGTAAATCAACCCTCATGCGAATTCTCGTAACGCTTATGAAGCCAACAAGCGGGAAAGTATGGTTCAACGATATGGAGTTATCGAAAAACCGCCGCGAAATTCGTCAGATGCTGGGTTATCTGCCCCAGGATTTTAGTTTTTTCTCAAAGTTAAAAACCTATGAATTTCTGGATTATACTGCCCGTTTATCTGGTATGAAAAACAGCGCTGTCCGCCGTTCTGCAGTTGACCAGATGCTGGAAGAAGTTGGTTTGTTTGAAGCACGCGACCGCAACGCCAACAAACTTTCGGGAGGTATGAAACGCCGCCTTGGAATTGCACAGGCGCTAATCAACGATCCGCAGGTGATTATTGTGGATGAGCCGACCACCGGTCTCGACCCGGAGGAGCGTATCCGTTTTCGGAACCTGCTGTCAACCATCAGCACCCGCGATGTGATCATCATCCTTTCGACCCACATTGTTGGCGACATTTCGAGTACCTGCGATAACATGGCACTTCTGAATAGAGGTAAACTGGCATTTAACGGTTCACCCGAACAATTGGTTAAAGAAGCCGAAGGAAATGTTTGGCAGATTGAAGCCACCGAAGCAGAATACCTCGAGATCAATGAAAAATACCCGGTGATTTCCACCATTCCTATTGACGGTGGTTGGGAAGTTCAGGTAGTTACCGATAACATCAACGGCTACCAGGGCAAACAAATAGCGCCGAACCTCGAGCACGCCTACGTGCATTTTATGGAAAACAAACTCAACCAGTGGTCAAACGCCTAAAACTGAAAACATGATTTCATTACACAATATATTTTCTATTGCGAAATACGAGCGCAAAACACTGTTCCGCAGCTGGTTCTTCAGGATATTTAGTATCCTGTCGCTGCTGGTCCTTTTCGGAATGAATTTCGGAATGGTGATCGAAGGCGGTGGCGACGAAGGTTGGGCAATTCGTGCGATTCCAAGCGCCATTCCATACTTCAACCTTTTAATTCTGAACGTTGCACAGGCAATTATAGCCGTATTCCTGGCCTCCGACTTTTTAAAACGTGATAAAAAGCTGGACACCACCGAAGTAATTTATATGCGCTCGATGACCAACGGTGAGTACGTTATTGGAAAAACCCTTGGAAACATGCAGGTTTTCATGATCCTGAACATCGCAGTGGTAATCATGGCGCTGATATTCAATTCGCTGGCCCAGGGAACTGCCATTAACTGGACAGCTTACGGCGTTTATCTGTTGCTCATCAGTATTCCAACGCTGGTTTTTATCATGGGGCTTTCATTTTTACTGATGAGTGTTATCCGCAACCAGGCCATCACCTTTGTTTTGGTGCTGGGATACATCGGAATCACATTGTTCCTGTTACAAGCCAAGTTCTACTATATTTTCGATTATATGGCCTTCAACATCCCCATGTTGAGTTCCGACATTGTAGGATTCGGTAACCTCGAAACCATTCTCATCCACCGCGGAATGTATTTCGGACTGGGAGCCGGCTTTATCTTCCTGACCATTTTCCTGCTGAAACGTTTGCCACAATCGGAAGCAATGACCTGGTTTTCGCTAATTTTCGCCATTGTTTTTATTGCCGGTGCCGGTTACCTTGGGTTCGAACACATTTATAATTTCAAACAAAATGAAAAACTGCGTGCCGAAATAGTTGAGCTAAATAATAAATACGTTGGTGAAGCGGTTCCAACCATCCTTTCCAACGATCTGGAAGTAGTGCATCACGAAAATATAATCGACGTAGTTTCTAAAATGGCTATTCTGAACGATCGGAAACAGCCACTCAACAAACTTATTTTTAGTCTGAATGCGGGCTTAGAGCTTTCAGGTATAAAATTAAACGGCAACGATGTGCGCTTCCTTCGCGACAAACAGCTCATTATTCTTTCCGATAACATTAACCTGGCAGTTGGCGATTCAGCAATTATCGAATTTGCTTACTCGGGCAGTATCGACGAAACATATTGTTACCTTGACATTGAAGAAGAAACACGTCAGGAGAAATACGGGAAATTTGTATTGAATGTAGATAAACGTTTTGCTTTTATCACGCCCGAATATGTACTACTTACCAAGGAAGCCAACTGGTATCCCAAAACCGGTGTTACCTACAGCACAAAAGATGTAAGTTGGTACCATCCTCAATTTGTAAATTATTCGCTTCGGGTAAAAACCAGCGAAGGACTACAGGCCGTTTCACAAGGTAATATTAACGAAATTACTGCCGGTGAATACAGTTTCAAAAACGAGAATCCGTTAACTGAAGTATCGCTGGCAATCGGTCATTACAAACAAAAATCGATAGAAAAGGATAACATCACTTTTGGCCTTTGGTACATCAATGGTCACGATTATTTCTCGGAACAATTCCCGGAATCGAAAGATACACTGGCCAGCATTATCAGCGAACGTTTCGAAGATTTCAAACGCACCTATAACCTCGATTATAGCGGAACACGCTTCAATATTGTTGAAGTACCGGCACAATTCAAAACGTATGCTCGCATGTGGACTTCGGTACAAGAGGCTGTTCAGCCACAACAGGTGCTTATTCCTGAAAAAGGATACATGATGCGCGATGCCGATTTTGAAAAACAAAAAGAAAATGTTGGCAGATGGGGGCGCCGTGGTGAAGGAGAAATGACCGATATGGATAAGGAAATCCGGGTAATGGAAGGTTTTATCCGGAAGTTCATCGAAGAATATGAGGCAGACCGAAATTTCTCAAGAGGGAATATGGAAATGACGCAAAAACCAAATCCTTATTTCATCTTCCCGATGTTATACAATTTTCAAAACAATATTCAGTCGGATAAATGGCCGATTACCAACCGTATTTTCGAAGCATACCTGAAAGGACAGGCCATGGACATGCGCTCTATTTTTATGAGTAATATGAATGGCGAAAGCGAAGATGTGCTGGCAAACGTTGCTCTGCAGGATGAAACTTTTGAGCAGATTCTTGCCGATCCCGATCAAAAAGACATTGTCGACAATGTGATCAAACTTAAAGGCGACGTGTTGTTCTCGATGATACAGTGGAAAGCCGGACAAAAAGAGTTCGAAGATTTCTTGCGACAAGTTTTAACCGAGAACAGGTACAAGAATATTTCCTTCGAGGATTTCGACAAAATGATCTACGACCGTTTTGGTATTGAATTGATACCGATAATGGACGACTGGTTTAAAGCAAAGGCGTTACCGGGCTACCTGATTTCACCAATAAAAGCCGTTAAAGTAAAAAGCGGCGATGCAATGAAAACAATGGTTAGCCTGAAAGTAACCAATTTTTCCGACGTTGAAGGACTGGTAAGACTCTCATTTCGAATGGGAGGAGGAGGCCCTGGACGCGGCCCCGGTGGCGGTGGCGATGAATCGATCGACCACCTGATCTACCTGGAAGCACACCAAACCAAAGAATTGAGCTACCTGCTTGATGGATCGCCAAGAATGGTGGTACTCAATACGATGACCTCGAAGAATATTCCTCAAACAATGATGCAATTTTTCAGAGATGTGGAAGAAGATCCGAAAGCAAAACCGGTGGAAGGCGAACGTATTGTTGAAACTCCCGTTCAGTTTAAATTACCAAACGAAATTGTGGTGGATAATGAAGATCACGAATTCTCGGTAACCAAAAACGAAAACGTTAGCTTGCTCGAGAAACTCATTGTGAAGGAAGAAGAAAAGACCAGCAAGTACCAGGGAGTAAACTGGTGGCGGCCGGCAACCAGCTGGACAGCTATAACCAACGAAGATTTCTATGGCGAATATGTTCGCTCGGGATATTATATAAAGGGGGGCGAAGGCGACCAGGTGGCACGCTGGAACGTTCCGATTCAATCGGCCGGTTACTACGATGTGTACTTTCACCTGTATAAAATGCGTGCCCGCGGCCGCGACAGAAACGAAGAAAAAGGTAATTACAATTTTATAATTCACGGCGAAGATGGACCGGAACAAGCAGCACTCGATATTGCGGGAGCAGAAACCGGCTGGAACCATCTGGGTACCTACTACTTCTCGCCCGATACAGCATTAATTGAACTAACAAATAAAACCCAGCTTCGGATGGTATTTGCCGACGCAGTAAAGCTGGTTGAACAGTAAACAATAAAAAAACAGATAATGACACGATCTCGACACCGACTATTCCAAACAGTCACAATTCTTTTGCTGCTAAGCGGCCTGTCATTTTATACAGCACAGGCACAGGTAACGCTGACACTCGACCGGGCACTGTCAATTGCGCAAACCGGAAGTCCCGATCTGCAGCAATCGTTGCTAAACCTCGAACGTTATCAAAAATCGCTTGAGGCTCAGCGGGCAGCATTAAAATCGCGCCTTTCGCTCGAAGTAACTCCGGTGAATTACAGTAACCAACGACGTTTCGATACACGTTTTTCGGAGTGGTATACCAACGAGAACCTTGAATCGAACACCCGGTTTACTATTTCTCAACCAATTCTCCCGACAGATGGAACCATCTCGTTAATTAATGAGTTTGGCTGGTCGAGCAGTAACTCAACATTAAACAGTTCAGATCCTGAAAATAAAAGTGAGGTGTTTTATAATAACCTCTATCTTAATTTCAATCAGCCTTTATTCACATACAACCGTCTGAAAGTGCAACTTCGGCAATTAGAGCTCAGCCTCGAAAACGCCAAGATTAGTTACGCAATGCAGCGATTGAATCTCGAACGAAATGTTACAGAGTTCTTTTACAATGTGTATATGACACAAATGAACCTGAGCATTGCCAAAGAAGAGCTGGCAAATACCCAAAAAAGTTACGACATCATCGTTAACAAAGTAAACGCAGGATTGGCAGCTAAGGAAGAATTGTACCAGGCCGAACTTAACCTTTCAACAGCCAAATCAACGGTTCAAAACAATGAGGTAAATTTTGAAAATGCCAAAGACCAGCTAAAACTTTACCTGGGCATGGACCTCTACGAAGACATTTTGATCCTGGCAGATATCAGTTCGAATCCTGTTCCGGTAGATATGGAACTGGCAATCCAGAACGGATTAAATTCTAGAATGGAAATACGCCAGCGCGAAATCGATATCGAAAACAGCCAGTTCGATCTTATCCAAACCAAATCATTGAACGAATTCATGGGTGAAATGAATCTTCGCGTAGGTATCACCGGTGACGATAAAAAGTTGAACCAGATTTTCGATCAGCCTACCCGGAGCCCCTCGGTTGGTTTAACATTCAACATCCCAATCTTCGACTGGGGCGAAAAGAAAGCCAGGATCGCGGCTTCTGAAGCAGCCATTAAATCGAACGAGTTAAGCTTATCGGAAGAAAAAAAGCAGATCATTGTTGATATCAGACAGGTGTATCGCAACCTGCAAAACCAGCTGACACAAATTGATATTGCCAAGCAAAACGAAAGAAACGCACAGCTTACTTACGAGATCAACCTCGAGCGTTACGAAAACGGCGACCTGACCGGTATGGACCTTAACCTGTACCAAACCCAGTTGTCGCAAAACAAAATTTCATACAGCCAGGCACTCATCAACTATAAAATTGAATTATTAAACCTGAAAATACAATCCTTGTACGATTTCGAAAGGAAAGAAGCAATTCTTCCTACCGAACTCTACCTGAACGAAGAAAGTAAATAACATCTGAAAAACAATTGACCATGAAGAATATAAAATTACTTTACCTGATCGTTGCTGTGGCATTAATGGCTTCCTGCAACAACCAACCCTCCTCGGAATCGTCGGACCTGGCGGTACCCGTTTCTGTTGAGAACATCAAACTGAAAAGTATTCAGCAGTTTATTTCAACCACCGGAACCGCAAAAGCCGGCTCTGAAACAGAATTGACTTCGGAAATTGAAGGAGAATATTTCCTGCAGATCAATCCAAAAACCGGTCGTAAATTCAAATTGGGCGATCGCGTTGAAAAAGGCCAGGTGATTGTTAAACTCGAAAACGAAGAGTACGAAAATGGCCTCTCCATGGAATCAAGAAAACTGAACCTGGAGATCTCGGAGCAGGAATATGACAAACAAAAGTCGTTGTATGAAAAAGGCGGTGTTACCCTGCGTGAATTGCGTAACTCTGAGGTTTCAAAAATCGACGCCAAGTACAGTTACGAAAATGCGCAGATTCAGATGGCAAAAATGCAGGTTACTGCTCCGTTTGCGGGAATTATTGTGGAACTGCCCTATTACACCGAAGGCGTGCGCGTAAACACCGGCGAAAGCATGGTAAAACTAATGAGCTACGACAAAATGTTTGTTGAAATCAACCTTCCGGAAAAAAACATTTCTGAAATAAAAATCGGACAGGAAGCCTTAATTACCAACTACACACTCACAGAAGATACGCTTATCGGGCATGTAACAGAACTGTCACCGGTAATCAGTACCGAAACACGGACATTTGCCGGCAAGCTGCAAATCGAAAATCCGGAGTTGAAACTTCGCCCCGGAATGTTCATTAAAGCCAATATTGTAACAGCACAAAAGGACAGTGTTATTGTCATTCCAAGAGATGTTATCCTATCGGGATCACGCGGAAAATATGTGTTTATTGTTGGGCGTAACAGCTCGGCGGAAGACCGCAGAATCACCACCGGTATTTCGAACCAGGATGAAGTTGAAGTTGTAGAAGGCCTGAGTGCCAACGACCGACTCATCATTAAAGGATTTGAAACCCTGCGCGACAATTCAAAAGTTAAAGTGATTTTATAATAAAGCCGGAAGTCGGACGCCGGAAGTCATCGGTACTTCCAGCTTCATGCTTCCAACTTCTAACTTTATATTATGAAGAAATTAACACAATTTGCTGTCAATTACCCGGTTACCGTGCTGATGGTGGTACTTGGAGTTGTACTCCTCGGCTACATTTCGTACGATAAATTGGGTGTTGACCTGTTCCCGGACCTGAACTCGCCCCGCATTTTTGTGGAAGTGACTTCGGGCGAACGACCACCTGAAGAAATGGAGCAACAGTTTGTGGAGAACATCGAAGCACTGGCCATTCGCCAGTCGGATGTTATCCAGGTTACTTCTGTTTCGCGCGTGGGATCGGCACAGGTCACCGTAGAATATGCCTGGAACAAGGACATGGACGAAGCCTTTCTCGACCTGCAGAAAGCATTAAATACACTAACCCAGAACGCTGAAATCGACGAGCTGAAAATAACCCAGCACGACCCGAATACAACGCCGGTAATGATCATTGGCCTTACCCACAATGAGATTTCCGATATGAACGAGCTCAGAAAAGTAGCGGAAAACTACATCCGCAACGAACTGGTTCGTTTGGAAGGTGTAGCCGAAGTGGAACTTTCTGGTCAGGAAGAAAGCGAGATCATCATCGAAACAGATGTGTATCGCCTTGAATCGCAGGATCTTTCAATGGACGAAATCTCGTCACGCATCGAAAACTTTAACCGCAATGTTTCCGGAGGTCGTATCAGCGATATGGGAATCCAGTACATTGTTAAAGGTGTTTCCATGCTGCAAACCGCCGAAGATTTCGAAAACCTGATTGTTGGTTACAAAGCAGTTCGTACACAATCAGCCACCGAAACCGGATCATCGGTTGAAATGGCTCCTGTTTACCTGAAAGACGTTGCCTTTGTTCGCGAAGGAAATAAGGAACCGGATAACATTGTTCACATCAATGGCGAGCGTTGTTTAGGCTTGTCGATATACAAGGAAACAAAATACAACACCGTTAAATCGGTAGAACAGATCGATGAAGCTCTGGTAAACATCGAAAAAGCTTTGCCGGGTTACAAACTAACCAAGGTTACCAACCAGGGACGTTTTATCAGCAGTGCGATAAAAGAAGTTCAGAATACCGCCTTACTGGGTATTTTGCTGGCGATTGTTGTTCTCTTCCTGTTTTTACGCCGGCTTGGTACTACATTGATTGTAAGTATTGCTATCCCGATCTCTATCATTGCCACCTTTAACCTGATGTATTTCAACCACCTCACCATAAACATTATGACATTGGGAGGATTGGCACTGGGTGCGGGTATGCTGGTAGACAACGCCATCGTGGTAATGGAAAACATTTTCAGAAACCACGAAAACGGCATGAGTGTGCGCGAGGCAGCCATAACCGGAACATCACAAGTGGGGGGAGCGATCACCGCTTCAACACTTACTACGATTATAGTATTTCTTCCGATTGTTTATTTGCACGGAGCATCGGGCGAGCTCTTTAAAGACCAGGCCTGGACAGTGGCTTTCTCACTGCTTTCATCGCTGGTTGTAGCTATTTTCCTTATCCCTATGATGTACCATCGTTTCTACCGAAACAAAAAGTCACCCGTTAAAGCCAAGTCGATACAGGTTGGAGGATACGGTCGTTTTCTCGATAAAGTTTTAAATGCTAAATGGCTGGTAATTATTGTTGCCACTGTAGCTATTGGTGCTTCGGTTTTGCTGGTTCCTTATATCGGAACGGAATTCATGCCGAAAACAGAAACACGGGAACTTAAAATTGATTTAAAATTACAGGAAGGCACAAAACTTAGCCGCACGGAATCAACGGTTCGGAATATTGAAGACATTCTGATGGATTACCTGGGCGATAACCTTGATATTATTTATGCGCAGGCCGGCCCGAGTTCGGGAATCGCCGGTGATCAAACTGCCGTTTTCGAAGGCGAGAATACCGCACAGATAACAGTGATCCTGAAACCGGAGACAACCGTTTCTTCTGAAAGTATTGTAAAAACGCTTTCGAATTTAACAGCTAATGTTGAAGGTCTGGAACTGACCTTTTCTCAGGAAGAAAGTGCCCTTCAGTCCATTCTCGGAACCGATGAAGCACCGGTAGTTGTTGAGGTTCGCGGAGAAGAACTCGATGAGATAGAAAACATTGTGAACCAGGTGAAGGAGAAAATGCTCGGGATGAATGGTTTGTTCAATGTTCAAACTTCGATTGAAGACGGTGCACCCGAAGTTGAAGTGCATGTTGACCGGATGCGTGCAGGAATGTACAACCTCAATATCAGCACGGTAATTTCTCAAATTCAGGAACAGCTTGAAGGTAGGACTGCCGGCCAGCTCGAAAAGAATGGCGAAATGCAGGACATCACCATCAAAGTTCCCGAAAAAGGATTGGATGAGATTAACTCAATTCTGATCACCTCGGGCGAACAGGTATTCAGGCTGAACGAAATCGCAGATATTTCGTACGGTGTAGCTCCTAAAGAAATTATCCGCAGAAACCAAAACCGGATCGGAAAAGTTACTGCACAACTCGAAAAAGGTGTTGCACTCGACCATGTTGCCAAAGACATTCGCGAGCATGTAGCCACCATCGACCTGCTTCCCGATTACCGCATTATGGTGACCGGTGAAGAGGAAAAACGTCAGGAATCACTGAGCAACCTTACATTTGCACTGATCCTTTCGATCGTTCTGGTGTACATGGTTCTGGCTTCTCAGTTCGAGTCGCTGATTCATCCTTTCACCATTCTGCTTACGATTCCACTGGCGGTTGTTGGTACCATACTCATCTTTTTCATAATGGGTAAAACATTTAATATTATGGCCATCATCGGTGTGATTATGCTGGTAGGTATTGCGGTGAACGACTCGATAATTCTGATCGACCGCATCAACCAGCTTATTCGCGACGGAGTGGATCGCCGGCAGGCTATTTTACAGGCCGGTCAGCAACGTATCCGCCCGATCATCATGACCAGCTTGACCACGATTTTAGCACTGCTGCCACTGACCTTTGGTTTTGGTGAAAGTGCATCGCTTCGTTCGCCAATGGCACTGGCCGTTGTTGGCGGTCTGATCACCTCAACCTTGTTAACACTCGTGGTTATTCCTTGTGTTTACGATGTGCTCGACAGATTCAGATTGCTATTTGTAAGATCGGACAAAGCAGTAGAAAAAGCCAGCTAACACAAACCTGAAAAGAATAAAACAAACGGATGAAGTTCATCATAAATAGAAAAATATTCATCAGCATGCTCTTTATAGGGCTTACCCTTTTGGGTTTTGTGTCCTATAAGATGCTGCCGGTGGAATTAATGCCAAATGCCGAACTCCCCATGCTTTATGTGCAAATTCAATCGCGCATCGAGGTGGACCCGACTTACATGGAAAACCAGGCAGTGATACCGATTGAGGGCGCCATTGGTACCATGGAAGGCATCGAAAGCATGGAGTCGTTCATCAACAACAACTCGGCGTCAATACAGGTAAATTTTAAGCAGAACGTAAACGTAAAATACACCTTCCTTAAACTGCAGGAAAAGATCGATCTGATTACGGCCGATCTCGATGACAATTTTAGGGTAGTGGTAAACAAAGTTGATATCGAACAACTCACCAACCAGTTTATGGAGTTGCAGGTCAGGGGAAGCGGCGGTGTAGACCGTGTGCGCAACATCGTTGACCAGGAAATCACTTCAGAGATAGAAAACATCGACGGAGTGGCTTCGGTTGCCGTTTACGGAGGACGTGAAAGATCGATTGAAGTAACCTATGATGCGGCTGCCTGCGAAGCATACGGAATTACGCCTTCGCAGATCAGAAGCGCGATTTCCGGGAACTCGCAAAACCGAACTTTTGCCGGTTACCTGCACGATGCAAACAAACAGTATTTTGTACACGTAACAGCCGAATACGACAAGGTTTCAGATATAGAAAACATTGTTGTAGCCGAAGGTCCAATTTATCTGCGCGACGTAGCTGATGTATTTTTTGGCGTGAGTGAAGAAACTTCGATCAGCCGTGTTAATGGTCTCGATGCAGTTTCGATGCGGCTGGTGAGCGATTCACAAGCCAACCTGATTGAACTTTCGCACCGTGTTGAAGATCAAATCGCCAGGCTGAATGAAAAACTGGCAGCAAAAGATGTCGAAATTGTGGTTCAGACCAACACGGCCGAAACCATGGAAAACAACATCGACCAGATGATCAACCTTGCAATGGTTGGCGGGCTGCTGGCCATTTTCGTGCTGTGGATGTTTTTGAAGAACATGCGCATTGTTTCCTTCATCGCACTGGCCATTCCAATATCGGTTTTTACTGCGTTCAATCTTTTTTATGCCTTCAACCTTTCGCTGAACAGTTTAACACTGGTTGGACTTGTACTTGCCATCGGGATGCTTCTCGATAACAGCGTTGTTGTGCTCGAAAATATATACCGGCTTTCGGGGAACCGCTTTGATGCTGAGACAGCTGTAACACAAGGCACCCAGGAAGTTTGGAGATCAATCGTAGCCGCCACATTAACTACGGTTACAGTATTTCTTCCCTTCCTGTTCTCCTCCGAATATATGATCAAACTATTGGGAAAACACGTAGGTATTTCGATCATCTCAACCCTGATGGTTTCCTTATTTGTTGCTTTGCTGTTGATCCCAATGGGCGCTCACCTGTTACTGCGTGGCAAACGCCAACACAACATTTTCTACGAAAAAGTAACCACCAACAACCGCATCATTCAAATTTATGTTCTTCTTCTAAAGGCAAGTATGCGGGTTCCGGGTCGCACCATAATCGGAGCGATTGTGATGTTCTTCCTTACAGTTTTTATTGTTCTGGCACTCAGTGTAAACAACCTTAGCGAAGTAGAAGAAACACAGTTCTCGATTTATGTGACCATGCCAACCGGTTCAACACTCGATGCCACCGACCAGGTTGTTACCGAAGTAGAAAGCCGTTTGAACGATATTGAAGAGAAGAAAGATCTGATGGCCACCATCGAAGAGGAGGAAGCCATTCTCACCTTTATTCTGAAAGATGATTATAAAGACATTGCCGACCGGACCATCGCCGAAATTAAAAGCGATGTGGAAAAACGCTTCAACAATATTTCGCAGGCCGAGATAAGTCTGGAAGCCCCAACATCGAGCGGTAGTTTCCGCGGTGGCGGTGGCGGAGGACGTTCCGGCACCCAGGGTTTCGCACAATTTATGGGAATCGGCAGTAACCAGGAGCGTATTGTTATTAAAGGCGAAAACTTCACCGTGATGAAAGGCGTTGCCGACGACCTGCTCTACTACATCGAAGACCTGGAATCGATTCGCCGTGCCAACGTCAGTGTTTCAAGGAATCGGCCTGAGGTTCACATGTATTTTAACCAGCTACTGCTCACCGAATATGGCATCTCGCTCAACAATATTACTTCAGAACTGGGAACCTTTACCCGTGAATTTACTGCCGGTGTAAACTTTAAACAGGGTACTGAAGAATACGAAATTGTAGTAAAAGAAAAACTGCCCGAGGGTGTTGAAGAGGAAGATTCGGAAAAAGGAATCGATGATTTGCGCCGACTTCAGATCAGCAATAACCAGGGTGCCACCTACGATTTGCAGGATTTGACCGAACTGGTTTATGCCGATGGTATGGCCAGCATTACCCGCGTGAACCAGGAAAAACAGATCGAACTCACTTACAGCTTTGTTAATGAAGCTGAACAATCAAAAGACCTCCTCGAGGCGTATCGCCTGGAGATCGATGATATTATTGGCTCACATAAACTGCCTTCGGGTGTAGCCGTTGAAGTCGTTCACGAAGAAGATCAGTATTCGGAATTTAAGTTTTTGATTGCTGCTGCATTCATCCTTATTCTGATGATTCTGGCCTCAGTTTTCGAATCGGTTTCAACACCGTTTGTACTGATGTTCTCGATCCCGCTGGCTGCAATTGGCTCGTTCCTGGCATTGATTTTTACAGGAAACAGCCTGTTCAACGCCAACACCCTAATGGGCTTTATTATCCTGATTGGAGTGGTGGTGAACAACGGTATCATCCTTATCGACTTTACGAATATCTTACGAAAACGTGGCTTCCGTAAATCGCGTGCTTTAATGACCGCCGGACTGTCGCGTGTTCGTCCGATCCTGATCACCGCAATTACGACTATTGTTGCCTTGTTCCCGCTTGCTATGGGTCAGGCCGAATATGTTGGAGCTATCGGGGCACCGTTTGCCATTACCGTTATCGGCGGTTTGGCACTGAGTACATTGCTGACTCTGGTTTTCATTCCAACACTCTATGCCGGATTGGAAAATGCACTCGACTGGTTAAAATCGCTGCACTGGGGTTTAAAAACCGGGATAATCGTAACCTACGTGGTTGGCTCAATCCTGATCTATCTTGAAGTTGATTCATTTATTTGGCAGCTGCTCGATTACATGCTGCTGCTCATACTGGTTCCTGGAATTATCGCTTTTGTGATGACCAGCCTGCGACAAGCCAGCGAAAAAGTGATCGACGAAAAAGAGCCGATCGTTATTAAAATAAGGAAACTGGTTAAAATTTACGACCGCGATTCACGTTTCGTCCGCGAATGGAAATCGGGAATCAAAATCCGCGAACGTGCCGGATTAACCCGCGATTATAAACACATTCGCGACTTTTACGACCTCGTATGGCAACTACCGCTGTTTGTCTTTGTAGTGTATTTTACCTTTTTCTACCTGGAAAGCAACCTGTGGATGTGGATCATGTCGCATGGCGTGTACTTCTTTACTTTTCTTTTGTGGATACCGTTTAATCAGGTGCTTATTAACCAGCATGAAGCTAGCGGCAAGCAGTTTTATTTGAAGCTGAAAAAATGGATATACAATATCATTTACTGGGTGATTCCCGCAGTTTTCCTGTTTGTTTTTTACAAAAACTGGGATAACCTGGGTATGGTTATTTTTATTGGCATCATCTGGTTCTTGCTGCTGATCATTTATAGTTCTGGCGAATACATTCATAACAAAAATGTGAACGTTGCCCGTATTGAAGGACGCTTTGGCAAATTGCGAAGAGCTTACTTTACCATGGTTCGTCAGATACCGATTATCGGGAAACGTAAGAAACCGTTCAGGGCACTCAATGGTGTTTCGCTCGAAATTAAAACCGGAATGTTTGGATTACTAGGTCCGAACGGTGCAGGAAAATCAACCATGATGCGGATCATTACCGGTATTCTTGAACAGAGTTACGGAAAGATCTGGATCAATGGAATGGACACGCAGAAATACCGTGAAGAACTTCAGGGATTGATAGGTTATCTGCCTCAGGCTTTTGGAACCTACGAGAATATGTCGGCCTGGGAATTCCTCGATTACCAGGCAATTCTGAAAGGAATCAAGGATACAACAATTCGAAACGAACGCCTGGAATACGTGTTGAAAAACGTTCACATGTGGGAACGCCGAAACGATAAGATCGGTTCTTTCTCGGGAGGTATGAAACAACGTATCGGAATTGCGCAAATACTCCTGAACCTACCACGAATACTGGTAGTTGACGAACCAACTGCCGGTCTCGACCCACGCGAACGTATCCGTTTCCGTAACCTGCTGGTAGAACTGAGTCGCGAACGTATCGTTATATTCTCGACCCACATCATCGAAGACATTTCGAGTTCGTGTAACCAGGTGGCGGTAATTAACCGGGGTAACCTGAAATACTTTGGAACACCAAGCGATATGGTGAATATGGGTAATAAATTTGTTTGGCAGTTCTCGTTGCCAGCTAAGGAATTCGACAACTTTGCGAACAAACAAATGATCGTTCACCACATGCGCGATGGCGAAAACATCAAGGTACGCTGTCTGGCGAAAGAACAACCAACACCCGACGCTGTAAACGTGTCGCCTCACCTTGAAGATGCTTATTTGTGCTTACTTAAAGACTTTATGTAAAATGGCTGCAAAACTCAATATGAAAAACAACTTGTACATCCTGATGAAAATGATCAGGTACAATCTTAAGATCATTTTTGCAAACCGTTTCATTTGGTTCCTGATTGCGGCACTCGGATTCTTCCTGTTTTTTGCCATTCAGCAGGTTTTGGAGAACCGCGGCATGGGTGAAGATACCGTTTATGGATTGCTCATCTTTCCGGGTGTTTTGCTGATCTTTTATCCTTCGGTATTTGGTATTCAGCACGACGATGATTCACGCATGCTGGAGATTTTGTTCGGAATTCCGAATTACCGATACAAAGTATGGCTCGTTCGCCTGATCATGATCTACACACTGGTTTTTATAATCATTGTGCTGTTTTCAGCGCTGGCATCCGTGCTTTTGTATAAAGTGAATATTTTCGAAATGTCGGTGCAGCTCATGTTCCCGATCATATTCCTGGGATCGATGGGATTTATGTTTTCAACCCTGATAAAAAACGGGAACGGAACCGCGGTTGCCATGGTTTTAATTGGTGTGGCCTTACTCATTCTGCAGGATGCTATGCGAAATACGCAGTGGAATCCATTCCTCAATCCATTCAAGATTCCTAATAATTTGAATGAAGTAATCTGGGAAGGCACCATCCGAAAAAACCGAATATTCCTTGGAATCGGGATGCTGGTATTCATACTATACGGATTGTTCAACCTGCAGAAACGTGAGAAGTTTGTGTAAGTATTTCCATCTCGCTGAATGATAAACTTTTCCAAAGTTTCGGACTTTGGAAAAGTTCAATAACTTTGCGCCGCAAAATTTATCAGAATGGAACGAAGAGAAGTGGAAATTATGGCGCCGGTAGGTTCGTACGAATCGTTAATGGCGGCTATTCAGGGAGGTGCAGGATCAGTATATTTTGGTGTAGAGAACCTGAACATGCGATCGCGTTCATCCAATAATTTCAACCTCGACGACCTTCGTAAAATTGTAAGCATTGCCACCGAAAACAAGGTAAAAACCTACCTGACCATGAACGTGGAAATTTTCGATGGCGAGTTGGATAAAATGCATGAGGTTATTGACGCCGCCAAAGAAGCGGGAGTTTCTGCAGTTATTGCTGCCGATATTTCTGTTATTCAGTACGCCCGTTCTGTCAACCTCGAAGTTCATATTTCAACGCAGGTAAACATCACAAATATCGAGGCAGTAAAGTTTTATTCCAATTTTGCCGATGTTGTGGTACTGGCACGCGAAATGAACCTGGGCCGCGTTTGGGAAATCAGTAACCAGATTAAAGAGCAAAATGTAAAAGGGCCAAATGGTGATCTTATAAAAATTGAGATGTTTGTGCACGGTGCACTTTGCATGGCCACCAGCGGGAAATGTTACCTCAGCTTACACGAAATGAACTCATCGGCCAACCGCGGTGCCTGTTTGCAAACCTGCCGTCGTGCTTATACCGTTACCGACAAGGAAACAGGAGCAGAGATCGAGATCGACAACGAATACATCATGTCGCCCAAGGATCTGAAAACGATTCATTTTCTGAATAAAATACTCGATGCCGGCGTTTCAGTCCTCAAAATCGAAGGGCGCGCCCGTTCAGCCGAATACGTAAAAACCGTGGTACAATGCTACCGCGAAGCCGTGGAAGCTTATTTTGAAAAAGACTTCACCGACGAACGAATTGAAGACTGGGACGAGCGACTGACTTCGGTATTCAACCGTGGATTCTGGGACGGCTATTACCTGGGTCAACGTTTGGGCGAATGGAGCCACAATTACGGATCAAGGGCCAGCAAACGAAAATTATACATCGGAAAAGTAACCAACTACTTCAAAAAAATTGGTGTGGCCGAACTTAAACTCGAAACCAACAACCTGAAAGTTGGTGAAGAAATTATTGTAACCGGACCTACCACAGGAGTATATCAAGGCGAAGTTTCCGAAATTCGTTTCGAGTTAAATCCGGTGGAAGAAGGTTTAAAAGGACAACGCATCTCTGTGCCAATTGACACCATTTTAAGAAGAGCAGATAAACTTTTTAAAGTTGTTGACGCCAAGGAAGTAAAAGAACGCCGCTAGTTATTAAACGATGTTCTTTTGTTTTTAAGAAAAACGGCTTAACTTATGACTTGCAATTTCTGCTACACATGGATGCCAAAAAGATCATATGTTTATTATTTTTGCTTTCGATATTGCCCGGAATAGCTAATTCTCAGCTGGTAGGATTCCGCATTGCAGCCAACTCGGGAATGTTAATCAGCGAATTTGGCAGCTCTGACGTGCCGCATCCTGATGCCATTGCAAATACACCAGCCCAAAGCACCGAACGTTTTACTCCACAACTGTCATACGGATTTGAGGGAGAAGTACTGTTTCAAATCTCCGAACGCGGCTTTTTTGGCATCGAAGTAGATTATTCTACTTTAAAAGGCTACAACGACAATCCACCCTATTACAATTATTACTTAACGCCGTACTTTAGTTATTATCAGAACGAGTATTACCAGGAAGCTATCAAATACAAAACTTCCCTGATCAACCTGGCAGTAAACTATAAGTACTTTTTTTTCCCTGAATCCAACTTTCAGCCCTTTGTAAAACTAACGGGTGTTGTGGCTTTTGTGGGGACCGATCTATCGTATAAAGAACATCCGGTTTATACACAAATGACAGGTGGATACGATCCTGAAACCAATATTGCCTGGGATGGATATATCACAACAGAACCGGAATCCGACATACTTTATGCCCGTGGTACTTCCAACTCTGATCAGAAAAAATGGCCGGCTTTTCATGGTGGACTTGGCATTGGTTTTAACTACGACCTGACCGATAACCTGGCCTTTCAAATAGACGGAACGGCTACACTTGTTAACTCCGGTATCATTAACGGCGTTCCGAATTTCACTTATAATATGGATGAGGATCTGCTGAAGTATAATCGGCGTTTATCGCTTACTACACAAATTAGTGTTGGTTTGGTGTACCTCATCGAAGTTGAAACCAAAAGAAGAGGCGGTGGTGGCAAAGTCGATCCAAACCTACCTTTCTACCTGAAAAAAAGATAACTAAGCTATCTGATTAAATGACGAAAAAATGTTTCAGGACAAATTAGAATAAGCACTACGATTCACCCTTTAAAATTACACGTAGAAAAATCTATTGGCTTAAAATTATATTTTGTGTTCTAACTTCCTTCTTATTAAGAAACTTAAGAATGTAAATACCATTGGAAAAAGAGCTTAGATCCAGTGTTGTATTGCCATTAACCGTAATCTTCCTGTCGAGCAAAACCGAGCCATTCGTAGATATCAGTTGTACTTCAAATTCTTGGTTTATATTATTTATCTCTACGATGAGGAATCCGTTTGTAGGATTTGGATAAACTTTCACAAAAGCTCTGTCCTTACCGGCTTCATCAATACCAACTCCTCCAAAAACGGTAAGGGTTGCTGTAAATACTTCACTCCATTTATCTTTTTCGCTTAAGGCACGAATACTAATGGTGTGGTTGCCTGATGTAAGCGAACTAATGGAGAATACATCGTCGATGATAACCATTTCGGAAGCGGTGACCGGTATATCAATCGCATTGCCACGCCCGGGATCATTGTCGAAGTAATACTCCACTTTTACTACATCGTATGCCGGATATTTAATAAAGCTCCTGTGGAAAAGCTGTCCCCAGTTATTGTTGGAGAACCTGCATCGGATATTGATACTGTGAAGACCGTCACTCAAATCTTCAACAGGGATTATCTGTTCAACGGTGAGCTGTTCGCCCCCCGGATTTTCCATTTTGGTTCCGTTGCCATTCCCGGGATCGGTATCGAAAAAATATTCGATTTCCTCAATATTCATCACATCGCTTTGCAGATGCGTTTTTAAAAACAAGCGGTGAAAAGTTTGGCTCCATTGTCCAAATTCATCCATTGCCCTTACATACAACATGTGAACACCATCGCTTAGCGCATTTACTGCCCAATTATTGTCTAAAGCGATTTTGTTGCTAAGGGTAAAGTCAGCGGAAAAGCCGTTTCCTGTTCCGGGATCGGTATCGAAAAAATACTCCGCCCTGGTAATGTTGTAACTGTTATCGGTCTGCAAGCTGGTTTTCAGGAATATTCTGTTCAGTGTTTGACTCCATCGTCCGGCCTCATCGCATACCCGCATATAAAAAATATGTATTCCCTCGTCCAGTGCATGTACCGGTATGGCTTCATCAATGGTAATTTCACTACCGGTAGTAAAGTCAAGAGCTATTCCTTTTCCATAACCCGGATCGGTGTCGAAAAAATATTCGATTTTAAGAATACTCCCCTTTTCATTATTAAAAAGAGAAGATAATTCTTGCACTATGTTAAAATCAATAGTATGGTCGTTTCCTGATATTGCTCCCCGGTTTTCGTATCCCGTTAAACCGGCTTCTTCTGTATAAGCTGTTCGTGCAGCCGCATCAAACGGGACAAAATTAAAGAGGAATAAAAGAAGAAAGAGCACACCACCGATTCGTATTAATCTTGTTGTCTTCATTCTTTTATTAATCAGTTATTGGTTTTAATCTTTAAAAACACTTTTAATCCACTGTCGCCGGAAGCTGAAGTTGGAATGATCGCCTCATAAATATGCGGAACTCCGGGGATTCCCGATAATACATAGGGCTGATCGCCACCAAAAGCACCGCAGTCGGATCCATTCTCTCCGGCGGCTAATGCCGGCGAACCTTCTTTCAGCATAAAATCGTTATCCACGTTTTTGTTGGTAAAATCAGTGAAAACGTCATTCATATCCACATTTGCCACATTACCAATCCCAGTAAGTACTGTTGTGCCTGCAAACAGATTATAATGATAGGTACTACCAGGTAATACTTTATACCCGATGTAACTGCCATTGTATGGATTACTGCTGTAATAAATGATATTGTTCTTGATCTCAGCATGAACAGCTTCGATGTAATAGCCAACAACATTGTTTTTTATTACGCCTGTAAAATTATCCGATGCGGTTCCCATGAGGATATAAGATTCTACTATATTGTTGAATATGAGCACATCTCTTACATCCCTGTTCCTGGAGATTCTGACACAATAATTCTGGCTGACCACAACATCGTGTATATTGGATACATCGTGGGCTACACTAATTCCGTTGTTGGATTCAGTTACATAATTTCTTGTAATTACTACATTACTGGCTCTGTTTAATACATATCCCGTGGCGTAAATCCCTGATAAAACAGTTCCGTCAGCAAAAATTTGAACCTGACCTAAAATGGCCGTTTGTTTTAGTGCCTGTGCAGAATCATTTTCAGTCAAAAAATAGCCTGGCCCGATTATGATGAGTTTCTTATTGATGTTAAAGTTCCCATACGAAGTAGCTGAGCCTTCAATGTACAACGTATCACCTGCAGAGGCACTATCCTGAGCAGCAGTTAAGGTAGTAAAATCGGCATCAATGCCAGGAGTATTGTTCACGCGCCATGATTTGGCGTCAACGGAAAAGATTATTCCTGTAAGAATGATAAAAGCAAGTGTTAGTTTTTTCATCTGATTGTTATTTAAAAGTTAGTGTTATTAGTTTTTATTTTCCATCCAAATAATCACCAGAAATTATATCGGAAAACAATTAAGAAGTGCAGATTGGGTTGAAAATCGGTACGGTTCTACGGTAAGTAAGTATAAGTTAGTGATTATTAATCGAAAATACAATATGTTGATAGTGACGCAATTGTAGCTACACCAAATATTTAAGTAAGCTTCGAACGCGATATTTTATTAAAAAAGTTAGTTACAATTACCTGTCATAAAATCGGTAACGCTGTAAACCTTAATCATGCAGGAGGATAAATGATTAAGAATAAAGTGGTAAGAATTTCTTTAGTATAAATTCCTTTATAATTTAAGTTTCCGGATAAATAATATCGGTTCAAAATCGGAACTTTCTTCTATGATACCATAAAATATAATGACTGGTGTAACAAGTCACTGTCTGTTGAAAATTCACCGTGTAAATCAGTAGTGTGTGTTTTACCAAAACGAAGTTGAACCCAAAAGAACTGCCGAAGAAAAAAAACCGATTCGAATTTTCCATTCCACCTGAAAAAGAATGACCAATTTGAACCAACCTGTTCTGCATAACCAGTTTTCGTATTGAAAATTCGAAAACCGTTTAATACTGCGATATCAGAAAACTCTATTATAATGCTTAAATTGCCAAAAGAAATTTGCCAAAAGCATGTAAAACGAAGCTTATTTGGCCGCTATATTATAGTTATCACTTCATTGTATTTCCGGGAGGAACCTGGAAATCTGATTCAGAAAATATAATTCGTTTTTGAAACGTACAAAAGGGAAACAATAAGAAAGACTGTATTATGAAAAAGCTAATTTTCTATTTCATTTTAATCCTCAACATATCAAATACGTGGGCGCAGATTCCCAACCTTCAAAACATAAAAATTACAAATGGTTTTGCCCACAAGATTACAGGTGACGATTTTAGCTACTACTCTTCTATTCCTATGGCCAAAGAATGCCTACTGATTCGGGCAACCGATGGAAACTCAAGTATGGAGTGGCAAACAGAAGCCGTTCCTGAAAAACTTGAGGACGAATACGTAACTTTCGTTTGGTTAGCCGGACTCGGTTCGTCACCCGGCAAAGCAAGTTTTGGCCTGGAAATAAATGGAAAGCCGGCTTTTGAATTTTGGGCGGATGGAAAAGATGAATGGAAACTGGAGAATCCGGATGGAAAGACCCTCTCCTTCAAAAAGGATATGGTTGACCAGCACGGTGACCGATTTGGATTTATGTACCTGAAAATTCCTGCGAATCAGCTGGAAAAAGGTAAGCCATTGAATTTGAAAGTAACAGGTGGAAATTTCGATCTCACTTCGTGGTACATGACCTTCAAATTCGAAATAAAAAACGGCTTAAGCTTCAAGAGCTTTCCGGCTATTGCCGAAACCGACGGGAAAGAATATCAACTGGGAGTGGCCGGTGTTTTGCATTTCGGCAATCCCGGACCGGCCAAAATTTTCATCGAGGATAAACTGGTAAAAGAGGAAAATGTAAATTTTGGGTACAACTATCTGAAAGTAAACCTTCCCACGGTGGAAGAAGACAAGACAGTAAATTACCGACTTGAAGTTGGTGATTTTAACGAGGAAGGACAACTAAATTTAAAACCCGTAAAAAAGTGGCGGGTAAATTTTGTTCAGCACTCACACACCGATATTGGATACACACGTCCTCAAACTGAAATTCTTGCCGAACATTTGCGATACATCGATTATGCTCTTGATTATTGCGACAATACCGACTCCTACCCCGATAATGCCAAATTCCGTTGGACCTGCGAAGCTACCTGGCCAGTTGACGAATATTTAAACAGTCGCCCACAATCGCAGATTGAACGTCTGAAAAAACGCGTGGTAGAAGGCAGGATCGAGCTCACAGGTATGTATTTCAATTTTGATGGCTTACCCGATGAACAGGTTCTTGCAGCGTCATTGCAACCCATCAAAAACTTCAGAGAAAATGGTTTGGATGTAAAAGTCGCCATGCAAAACGATGTGAACGGAATTGGCTGGTGTTTAAACGAGTACTATTCCGACCTGGGAGTGAAATACCTGAACATGGGAACCCACGGACACCGGGCATTGATAGCTTTCGATAAACCCACACTTTTCTGGTGGGAATCTCCTTCGGGGAAACGCATGCTGGCGTACCGTGCCGAACACTACATGACCGGTAACACAGTTTTCAAAATTCATGCAGGAGATTTTAATGTATTCGAAAATGAACTGCTTACTTACCTTACCGATCTGGAAGCCAAAGGCTATGAATACGATCTTATTTCTATTCAGCATTCCGGATTTCTGACGGATAATTCACCGCCATCAACTCTGGCTTCCGACATGATCAGAACATGGAACGAAAAATATACCTGGCCCAAATTGAAAACAGCCACAACCACCGAATTTTTCGAGGAAATGGAAGCGAAACACGGTTCAGAGTTCCGGGTAATTCGAGGCGCCTGGCCCGACTGGTGGACCGATGGATTTGGGGCTTCGGCTCGTGAAGTAGCCACTACCCGCGAAGCACTGACCGACCTGATAGCTAATAATGTCGGACTAACGATGGCAGCACTGCAAGGATCGGAACTCCCAAAAAACATTGACTTTAAAACCGATGAAACAAACAGTGCGTTGTTGTTTTACACCGAACATACCGTCGGCTACCATGGAAGCGTGCGCGAGCCTTTCTCAAAAAACACCATGGAACAACGTGCTTTGAAAGAATCGTATGCCTGGGAAGCCGGGCGGCGTGCAAAAATAATCAGGGAGGAAACGCTGGGATTGCTGCAAAGTCATGTGGAAAGAGCGGCTGAACCAACACTACTGGTATACAATACGCTAAACTGGCAACGAAGTGGTTTGTTCACCGTTTACATCGATCATCAGATCATTCCGCGCGACCGCAATTTCAAATTAATTGATGCTTCAGGAAAACAGGCTTATGCGCAACCAATTGAACGACATTCTGATGGAACTTACTGGGCAATTTGGGCCAACGATGTTCCTGCCTTTGGTTATAAAAAATATTTCATTGAGGTCCCTGAAAATGAACTGTGGCCTGAAACCTTTGGCATAGGAGTGAAAGAAACAATGGAAAACTCCTGGTATAAAATCAAAATTGACACCGAAAAAGGTACGATATCAAGTTTGGTAGATAAGCAACTGAACAAGGAGTTGGTCAATCAGGATGCAAAATACCAATTGGGAGAGTTTATTTATGAACTACTGGATAACCGGTCACAAATGGAAGCTTATCGCCTGGATAATTTCACGCGCGAATCTCTTGAGAAAGTTTGGTTCGACGGGTATGAAGAAAGCCCTGTTTGGAACACAATTCGCTTTAAAGGGAATACAAAGGCTGCCATTGCTGACGGAGATTTTGTTTTTGAGATCAGGCTATTCAATACAACCAAACGAATCGACTTGTATTACTCGATTCAGAAAAAATCAGTGACCGATCCCGAAGGAATTTATATTGCTTTTCCTTTTCAATTGAACGATGGTGTTCTGGCATTCGATGTGCAGGGAGGCGAAATCAGAGCCGGAATTGATCAGATACCCGGTTCATCAAACGACTGGAATTCGGTGCAAAACTATGCCCGTTTAAGTAACAAGGATGCGCAAATTATTCTAAGTTCGAAAGAAATCCCGCTGATGCAATTTGGAGGAATAAATACGGGTAGGTACCAGGCAGGCGCAACTCCGGAAACTACGCATATTTTTGGCTGGCCAATGAACAACTACTGGGTGACCAATTTTAATGCCGAGCAGAGCGGCGGTCATACCTGGACTTACACGATTTCGAGCAATCCTGAAAATCACCGACAGGACGCAGTAAGATTTGGCTGGAGTAACAGGATACCTTTTTTAACAAGAGTTTTGCCTGGAGGAGGTAAAGGTGAGGATCAAAACAGTGGAACTTTTATCAGCGGCTGGCCTGAAAACGTTTTACTCATCAACTCCATTCCTTCGATAGATGGAAACTCCGTTGTAATCCAGGTGCGTGAAATAAACGGACAAAATGCAACACTCCATTTGATAAATGGGCTCACTCAGGAAGAAATCTATTTAAAACAGGTTAATGTTCTTGGAGAAAATATAGAAAATGGTTCGGTAACGTTAAAACCTTTTGAGTCGAAGTTTTTCAGAATATTATTTTAAAAAAAAAGCGGTGATGCTATCACCGCTTTTCTGAAAGACAAACAACTAATGACCTCTCAAACTTTGTCTTAAATGTTTTCAATCAACCACTTAAGTTCGTATTGCTACGCAAAGTTGTATGTGGTATTTACGCAATCAAATAGGCTTTGTTTCGCTGGAAAATTAAATTAACATCATTTAACCTGTAAGGTACTGATAACCTGAAATATCCTACTTGAAATCTTATACGATTTTATTGCTGAAAACTATAGGGTTAGAAAAACTTTCTCCAATAATTTTTTAGTAGCGATTACTCCTTCTTTCTCGGGCAGCTCCGAACCTTCGTATTCAATTCCCACAAATCCTTTGTATCCTGCCTCATCAACAATCTTCATCAGTCGGTAATAATCCATTTCTGCTTCATCGCCGTTTTTATCAAAAACATGTGATTTTGCGCTTACTCCTTTGGCATAAGGCATCAGTAATTCAACACCCTTATAACGATCGTAAGTTTCTCTGGTTTGATTGTTTATCGTAAAGTTTCCAAAATCAGGCAAAGTTCCCACTCGCTTATGATCTACCATTTTCATCACCCCCGACAGCCATTCTCCGTTACTCGACAAGCCTCCGTGATTTTCAACAATTATATTTATTTTTTGGGTATCGCCATATTCACACAACATCCGTAGTCCATCGGCTGCCAGTTTTTGTTGCTCTTCGTAAGTTCCACGGCTACCGGCATTCACTCGTATTGAATGGCAGCCCAGAAATGCTGCAGCATCGATCCACTTTTTGTGGTTCTCCACCGTCTTCTCGCGCTCTGCTTTCTCAGGATGTCCAACCATTCCTTCACCATCGCACATGATCAGCACATTTTTAACGCCTTCGTTTTTAGCGATTTTTTTCAACTCTGCCAGGTACTTCTCGTCTTTGGCTTTGTCTTTAAAAAACTGGTTCACATATTCCACGCCCTCGAGTCCCAGTTCACGGGTAACTCTTGGAAAATCGAGGTTGCTCATTTCGTTGGCAAACAAAGCCCGATGGAACGACCATTCTGCCAGAGACATTTTAAAGGATGATTTTTTAGCCGCCACAGTTGCCATTGCCGGCGACAACAGGAAAGTTCCGACAGCGGCTGCCGTTGTAGTCCGAATAAAAGTTCTGCGATTTGTATTCATTTTATTGATTATTTATGTTGAAATTCCTTTTGATCTGTTTATTAATATATCACTTAAATTCTAAAAAAGATTCTTTTCCGGTAAAGATAATAACACATCCACCACTCGAATGCCAGTATCGTTAACGAGGTAAATATCCCGACAATAAACTCCGGGGTATGTAACCAGTTTAGAAATCCGGTAGTAAAAATGGCCACAAAACCGTTGAACCACTGTGAGCCAACCGTATTGAAAAAAAGATAAATAAATATCGGATTCATACCCACAACAACAAATGGAAAGATCCAGTTGTTGCGCTTCTTTACATCGATGAGCCAGTAACTGAATGCAAGAACAAGCAAAGCCCAGCCGCCCGATGCCAGCACAAACGACGAGGTACTTATTCTTTTTATGATGGGTGTTATCGAGGTCCAATCCAAAAGATATCCGGAAAGCACAAAAAGACTTCCTCCAATAAATAAAAATCTGAGTTTTTCAGTGCTGGGTTTTGCCGATCGCAAAAGTTGACCGGCTACAACACCCCAAATAGTATGCGCCGCAGTTGGAATGCAATTAATAGCTACCCAGCCTCCGCCATTATTGATTTTTCCCATGAGTACCATATCCATCCAGCTACCAAAATTATGATCTTTAACAAAAGGTTGATTATAACCTTCAATGGGAAAAGTCCGGTATAATAATTCGGTCAGTAAAAGCAATCCAATTGACACTATGATTTGAGTGGCCCATTTATAACGCATCAAAAAGTAGGCTATTAAAATTGTGACCGACAGTTGCGAAAGGACATTCCAAAGCTCCCAAACCAGTTTCCGGCGATACCCGCAATGTAAGCCGACACCCAAAGCCAGCAAAATTACCGACCGCTGCAGAATATGCTTTGTAATTTGATTTCCGGAAGACCCGTTCTTTATCCGTTTTTCGTAAGAAAATGGCATAGCCACTCCAACGATGAACATAAAAAATGGCTGAATAAGGTCCCAGAACCGCAATCCATTCCAGGGATGATGATGAAACTGCAGGAAAAAAGGTTCAAGGAAACTCCCCGAAATGGGTTCATGCATTAGCACAGACCATAAATTGGTTCCTTCTGCTACAAGTAAGATCATGGTTAATCCCCTGAAAAAGTCGAGAGACAATAATCTCTCTGTCGGCGAGGTCATTGCTTTATTTGTTGTCATATCAGATTTAGTTGGTCCTTTAAAAATAAGCATATTTTTAAGGTCTTCGAATTTCTGATCATTCTCTTCAGGTAGTTGTTTGACATATTTTATTTCAGTAAATTTCTTAAAATTTTAATACCAAACATTATGAACGAACAATTCCATGATTATTTAGAAAAAGCTTACGATTTTATTGCTGTTTACGGGATGAAAGTACTTATCGCAATAATCGTTCTTATTATCGGTTTGTGGATCATTAGACGGATTGTGAAAACGACCGACCGTGTAATGGTAAAACGCGATGTTAATGTTTCGCTTAGGGGATTTATGAGAAGCCTGGTAAGCATTCTGCTGAAAGTATTACTTCTTATCAGTATTGCAGAAATGGTTGGTTTGAAAACCACCTCGTTTATCGCAGTGCTGGGTGCTGCGGGTCTGGCAGTTGGGTTGGCACTACAGGGCACACTCGCCAACTTTGCCGGAGGAGTAATGATCCTGTTGTTTAAACCATTTAAAGTGGGCGACCTGATCGTTTCGCAAGGACATTTAGGAACGGTTAAGGAAATTCACATTTTTGTTACTACGATGCTGACTCCTGAAAATAAAACAGTAATTCTTCCTAATGCAGCGGTTTCGAGCAACGACATTGTAAACTACACTACCCAGGGTGTAATTCGTGTTGATATGACCTTTGGTATATCTTATGCTTCTAATATAAAAGATGCAAAAGACACCTTAATGAAAATCATGGTTGATCATCCGAATGTGCTGAAAGATCCGGCTCCTTTTGTTGGAGTTTCCGATCTGGGCGAAAGTGCTGTCCATTTGGCTGTGCGCCCATATGCCAAGCCATCAGATTACTGGACCGTATATTTTGATGTTTACGAAGCAGGGAAACTGGCACTCGACAAAGCCGGTGTTAAGATTCCTTTCCCGCAAATGGATGTACATTTAAACAAACTCGAAAAATAATAACAACAAAAAGGAGAGCTTAACCGCCCTCCTTTTTTTATACGTATTTATACCGTTTTATATTCTTCTTTGGTGTTTTCTCAAACTCCTCGGCTACCAGTTCAATGGAAGCAAGTTGTTCGTATTTTGGCAGTTCACCATTCACTGCTTTCCGATTAGCTTCCATAATATCAGGAAGTTGATCGTCGCTTATATTATCTGCCTGCATGGCTTCCTTATCGGGAAAAACCATGGCAACCAGTTTACCGTTTCTATCGGCAACCACACATTCGGCAACATAGTTCTGGTTCGAAAGTTTGGCCTCAATTTCCTCGGGATAAATATTTTGACCCGATGGTCCGAGCAACATATTTTTTGAACGCCCTCGAATATAAATGAAGTTGTTTTTATCGATCACGCCCAAATCGCCGGTTTTGAGCCAGCCATCTTCAGTAAAAGCAGCTTCGGTATCTTTTTCATTTTTGAAATAACCCAGCATCACATTTTCGCCTTTTACCTGAATCTCGCCCACCACATTGTACGGATCTTCCGAATCGATCCGAACCTCCATGCGATCGACCAGTGTCCCGGCTGATGATGGCATTGTTTTATCCCAGGCTTCATAACTGATCAGCGGGCCGCATTCGGTCATTCCGTAGCCAATGGTGAAAGGAAATTTAATGCGTTTAAAGAATTTTTCTACATCGGCACTCAGCGGCGCACCACCAATAACGATCTCGAAAAACTGTCCGCCAAATGTTTCGATCATTTTTGCCTTGATCTTTTTTAGAATAACTCCCGAAATCACCGGTATCTTCAACAAGACTTTCATTACCGGCTTATCGATCGCAGGTAAGATTCGCTTCTTGTAAATCTTTTCGATGATAAGTGGTACCGATAAAATCAAGTGAGGTTGAATCTGTCCGAAAGCTTTTGTGATAATTGCCGGGGTTGGCATTTTACTCAGGAAAGTTATGTGACATCCGGTTGATAAAGGAAATAAAAATTCGAATAACAAACCGTAAACATGCGCCATTGGTAAAAACGAAACAATTCTGTTGCCCGGTTTTAAAGGCATATGTTCCTGTGCATAAATAATATTCGACACCAGGCTTCTTTCCGGGATCATTACTCCCTTGGTAAATCCTGAAGTTCCCGATGTATAAGAGATCACGCATAATTCTTCGCTATCCCACTCTTCAAATTTGAATGCGGTTTTCGTTAATTCGTTTTCATCGTAATACTGAAATCCATCGCTGAGTTTGTATTGCAGGTTCTCATCTTTTCCGCCATGAAAACTAAAATCATCCAAGACAACCACCGCCTGCAGGTTTTCAGAATGATCGATATCGATCTTCTCCAACTGCCCGCGGGTGCAAATCAAAAGTTTCGATTCGGAATGATTGATGATATGGTTGGTGTCGTTTTTATTGAAATCGGGCAAAATAGGTACAATTACCAGGCGCGCAGAAATTGCTGAAAGAAAAACAGCTCCCCACCGGGCAGAATTTCGGCCTAAAACAGCAATCTTATCGCCGGGTTGCAGGCCCGAAAGTTGATAAAACAAGTGTAGCGATTTAATGATCTTGGCTACATCTTTGTATTTAAAATCGCCACCGTCGAAATCAGAAAAAGCAAGACTATCCCAGTTCTTATGAAATGCATCGGTATAGATTTTTGCCAGGCTTTGGTTTTTCATAGTATTCAGAATAAAATAAAGTATAAAAATAAGGTATTTCGGCTAATTTCCGCGAAACACCGTATTTTGTGCGACATCAAAAAGCCTCAGTGACAAATTATTTCTAATTTTAGTTTAATTAAAAACTGGAAATACCGGATCATGAAAAAACAACTCATCAAAAAAATACTGGTTTCATTTCTTATCGTCGTACTGATTGCAGCGACCTGGTTCGCCTGGCCCCGACTACCGATAATTACAGCTTTTGCAGCCAAGGGTATGTGTTCGAGTGTATTTCTGGCCAACAAAACTCCGGAAAGAGTTGAAGCCGAAGACTTGTCTTTTTTCCCAATCAGTCTGGCAAAGTCGAAAATCGATTACGATGAGAAATCGGTAACATCCACTGTTTTTGGCCTTGCCAAACGCAAAGCCATCTACCGCGACGGCCTGGGAGCTGTTCTGGTAAGAAATAAAAACGAGCAAAAGTTGCAGGACGCAGCAATAAATATCCCTGCCCCGAATTACGCGCAGGATACGATCCTTTGGCCAAAAGGCGACCTTCTTGCCGAAAACAAAACGGAAGGAGTAAATTACGCCCGGTTAAATGAACTGATCGATACTTGTTTTGATGCACCGGGCAGCGAACCCTTCAAAAAAACATTGGGTATTGCAGTGGTTTACGACAATCAACTAATTACCGAAAAATACCTCGACGGATACGATGCAAATACGATGTTTCATGGCTGGTCGATGACAAAATCGATCACCGGCGCATTGGCAGGAATTTTAGCCGACCAGGGAAAACTAAACGTTGAAGAACCAGCCGGATTTAAGGAATGGAATAACGACAATCGTAAAAATATTTCGGTTAAAGATATCATTCAAATGTCGTCGGGATTGGACTGGTACGAGAATTACTTTACCATTTCTGATGCCACAATAATGCTGATGCAAAAAGACGATATGCTGGCTTCGATACTCGACAATGAACAGGCATACGCTCCCGGAACTTACTGGAATTATTCATCAGGCGATGCCAACCTTTTATCGGGCATTCTCAGAAATAAGATAAATAACGACACTGATTACCACAACTTTATTTACACTAAACTACTCTACCCCACCGGGATGCTGCATACAAAAGTTGAAACCGATGCCAACGGCTTGTTTGTGGCTTCGTCATACAGTTACGGATCTACCCGAGATTGGGCAAGATTTGGAATGTTGTTTCTGAATGACGGCGTTTTTGCCGGAGATACAATCCTTTCAAAAGACTGGGTTGATTTTATGAAAACTCCGGCGGAAGCTTCCGAAGGACAGTATGCAGGTACATTTTGGCTAAAAGAATGGAAACCGGAAAATGCATTAACAGATGTGCCGGACGATGTATTTTTTGCCGACGGATTTTTGGGGCAACGGATCTACATCATCCCTTCGAAAAAGCTGGTAGTAGTTCGCATGGGTTATGGCCACACTAATTTCAGTTTTAATGATTTTTTACGAGAGCTTTTTCTTACTTTACCACAGCACTAAAAGAAATCAAAAAAATTCCCGTTACAATCACTATCATGTGTAGTTTGCATCTTATTTACATAAAGCAAAACTAAGGTTTACACAATCAATTAAAAGTTTGGCTTTCCCTTTCAAAGTAACTCAACAAAGCCAGCGCATAGTCATATACCTGTCATTCGTACCAGAAATATTCCATGTTGAATTTTGATTCAGTAATTAGTTGTTTTCGAATATATTTAACTTTTTTTAACTAATTTCTAAAAACCCTTTAAACACAGGCTTTTCAAAACATTAAAACTAATTATTGTTTACTATATACGCCTGTTACCTAAACAATATTCTTTCTAATTCCTTTATACAGTATATAACAATGAAAAAACAATTTTTAAAAATTAGAAACAATGAAAGCAATGAAAACACTATTTGTAGGACTTATGGCGATGTTATCAGTATCTGTTGCATTTGGCTCTGGAAATCTGAAAGTAAACCTGGCTTCAAATAATCCTGAAGCAGCTGTTGTTGAAATTACCAATTCGAAAATAGTAAACTACGAGATTGGCATTTTTGATCAATATGGGGACAAATTGTACAAAATGGAAACAAAGGTACCAAAAAGCGAATTGAAAAAACGTTACGATTTTTCAAATCTAGAAGATGGAGTATACTGGTATACGGTTAAAATTGACAACGAAAAGGTCACCAAACAATTATCCATTAAAAATGGTGCAATTGAAGTAATTGATGTACGCAAATTTGTAGAGCCGTACATTCAGCACAACGCCGAACATGTTGATTTGTCGTTATTGAACTACGAAAAGGAAAATGTTAAACTGTATGTGTATGACAAGAATAGAACAGTTCTGGCAGAAACTGAACTTGGCAATGACTTCTCCATTCATAAGAGACTTGACCTTTCGGAACTTAGACCGGGTTACTATGAATTGGTGATTGCAAATGATTACGATGTATATCAACATAGCTTGAGGGTAGATTAATTGTTTTAATGGTTTGAAAAGGTAGTAAGCGGATCTCGTTTGAGATCCGCTTTTTATTTTATACCCTGAATGTGTCGTTGCTTCAAAAGGAAGCACTTATGCTGTGGATGCCTGCTTAATACCGAATTCCCGGTTTCATTTTTTCACAAACTTTACACCTGCACACCCTTATTTAACACGGTTTAATACTGCACGCCATATCGATTAAAATACTTAACAGTATTTAATTTTTCTTTACAAACTTTAAAAAACTGAATGAGTCTAAGAATGTTGTAAGAATTGAAAGAAAACATAAGTTTTAACTTTAAAATTGGATGTCATGAAAAACTTAAAAAAAACAATGTTACTACTTGTAACAATTCTAGCATCCGGCTCGGTTATGGCAACCGGATTACTAAATGTAAGTGTTATCCCAGGCAAAAATGAAAAAGCGCTGGTAAGTGTTAGTGATAACAATGGTGACAGATGTATGGTTGAAGTCACCGATGCGAATGGCGAGATGGTTAATACACATCATATAAAACACCCCGGAGATTCGTATGAGAAGCTCTATGATTTTTCGAAACTTGACGATGGAAACTATACTTTATCGGTCGTTCTTGGAGATGAAACTCTTTTGAGTTCGATGAATATCCAAAATGAAAATGTTCAAATCTCAGGTCAAAAAGAAGAGTTGAAACCGTATTTCAAACTTATCGGGAATGAGCTCGAGCTCACCTTCCTGAATTTTGAAAAACAGGATGTCAAATTCCAGCTATACGACGACGGCACAAACGAGTTGGTTTTTGAGAATGATCTGGCAAATGATTTTTCCATTAACAAGGAAATTGATTTATCGAAACTGAAAGCCGGAGATTACAACGCCGTTGTGGAAACAGGCGATCAGCTCTATAATTATGAGTTTCATTTATAATAAAGTTCAGGTTTACTGTTTTAAAAGACGGATCCGATTTGGATTCGTCTTTTAACCGGCGAAAGAGCCTGGCAAAAACAATTCGAATTTTAAGTCATGAAAAAATTAAGAATTTTACTGATGTTGTTCTTAATTGTTACGACATCAGGCAGCACAATAGCAAAAGGAATATTAGACGTTGAAATTATTCCGGTAAAAAAAGAAAAAACAGAAGTTGATGTTCATACGGTACCGAATGTTCCGATTGTTGTTCAATTGGAAGACGGTTACGGCAGTGTTCTCTATTCAGATAAAGAGAAACCGGCAACGTTTGACTATAAGAAGATTTACGATTTTTCGAACCTCGACGACGGGAATTACACCTTCATAGTTAAAGTAGGTAACGAAAATAGCTTGAAAAACCTGGTAGTAAAAAACGGAACTGTTCAAATTACAGGGCAAAAAGAGGAGCTTTCTCCTGATTTTAAACTTGATGGCAAATTCCTGGAATTCACCTTTCCGAATATTGACGATAAAGATACCAGAATATTGCTCTACGACAAGGATAACGGATATTGGGTATACCAGGAAAGCTTACTTCCGAAGTACGATATTAAGCAGGCACTCAATTTATCGAAACTTGATTCAGGTAACTACATGGCCGTTCTTATCAGCGGAAAGAATGTGTATAACTACGATTTTAAATTGAATTAAGGTTAAACAGTATTTTTAGGAAAGCGAATCTCTTAGGGGTTCGCTTTTTTCATGCTTCACCGAAAGTGGCAGACCTAACAACCTTTACTGAAATCCTGTGTTATAAAACTTTAAAAAATAGTTCTGTCATGAAAAAAGTACTCGCAATCCTTTTAATAAGTCTTCCAATAATTGCCTTAGCGCAAAACGCTAAAGTAAAAACTGGCGATAAAGCCATCAATTTTAAACTGGATCTGATTGGTGGAGAAAGTATAAAATTAAGCCAATTGTATAAGGAAGGCCCGGTGGTCCTGATCGTTCTTCGCGGATGGCCCGAGTACCAATGTCCGATATGTACCAGGCAGGTGGGCGAATTTATTGCCGGAACAGACCAGTTTAAAGCATCCGGTGCCAGAGTGCTGTTCGTTTACCCAGGACCTTCTGAAGTTCTACTGGAAAAAGCTACTGAATTTGCCTCAGATTTTTCCTTTCCCGATGGATTTTTCTTTGCTCTCGACCCTAATTATAAAATGATAAATAAATACGGTCTCAGGTGGGATGCCCCAAAAGAAACAGCTTATCCATCAACTTTTGTAATCAACAAAAAAGGCACCGTTATCTATTCAAAAGTTAGCTCAACCCACGGCGACAGGTCTGATGTAACAGAAGTAGCGGCTGCCCTGGAAAAGCTTTAATTACATGAAAAAGCCGGCCCCAAAAAGGAACCGGCCCATTTCTTCATATTCTATGGTTTCATTTTTTCGATAAATTAATGTCGAGTACTCAATTTATGAGTTCTACCAGGCGCAGCAACTCGCAATAATTTAAAACACTTTGCAAATCCGATTCTTTTTTATGTTGGGTATCCAACATCTTTTTAATATCCAATGCACTGTTTTTACCATTAATTAAAGCACAAAATTCAGTAGCATTTGCCATGTTTCTAAAAGGGTATTTCTCCAAAATATCTTTGGGCAATGCATACACTGCACGTTCAATCCCAAATTTACCTGTCGACAATTTTTCCGAGGGAACAGGAACGAATTCGCTCGCTTGTTTTTCCAATTCTGTAAGCTTGTACGAAGGAACTTTCAAGCCTAGTTTTGTAGCTGTCAATTCTATCTGATTATCCAAAACTACTGAATTGGCCTCGAAAAGCTGCTTCGTCGATGCACTCAATGTTGCCAACTGTTTGCCAAGTACTTTACTGTTCGGAGCCAGTTCAGCAACCGATTGAAGAGTGGCAAGCTCGTTTTTATAAGTAGTTTCCAAATAAGCTTTTACTTTTTTACAGGTGGGTTCAAACGACTCTGCATCAGCATATTTCAATTCATCCAATGCACGGGCCAGTTCAATCCCCATTCTTTTCGATCCGTAAGTAAATGAGGTTTCCGCAATCGAACCGGCCATTTCTTCATCGGCTGAAGCGATGTTATAAGCGCCCGCAGCTGCTATAACTGCTGCGCGTTTCATTTGTGTGGCATCGAGTTTATCAGGAGTATCCTGTGAGGTATGGTAGTACATGTCGGGCCATGTAATCAGCATCACTCCAGGCACATGCATGGTCCAGTTATTAAATACTTCGTGGTCCGATGAGCCGTAATGTTGCTCCACCTGGTAATAAAAAGGATCGTCGGTTCCGCTGGGCGCAATAATCTGATTGGCAATTTTTTTATTGCTCCTGTTTGCAAGAATTTCGCGATTGACCTCCCCCATGTACACGAAGTAATTTTCCATCACATCGTTTATATAATGCGGATTACCAAAAGTGGTACGCATCAGACTAAAAAACGAATTGTTGCTTTTCAGGTGAAGCCCCACCATGTCGAGGTTGATGTTACAAAGTGTTTGGTCCATGATGTCTTTATGTGCACTCACCCACGGAATTGTTCCCGAGAATTCGGGCACCCAGATAAAACGGATACTTCTTTTGGGTTGTTCTATGCGGCCATCGGCAACCAATTGATTAATGATGCGTGCCACTTCGAGAATGGCTGCACCGCCCGATACGTTATCGTTGGCTCCCTGTTTTGAATAACCTTCGAAAATATGAGCTGAAAGAATAACCTCTCCTGCATCAGGATCGCTGCCCGGAATAACACAAGTTGGCACCTGCAGTTCGTACGGCAACATTTGTGACTCAACAACAGCATGTACTTTAATTTTTTCGCCATGAATCAAGCGGTCACGCAATTGGTAACCTTCGCGTGGCGTGAGGTAAAAACCAAACGTTGCGTTTTCTCCCCTGATTCCGCTGGCAGGAATAGCAAGTGGAACCGTAAGTTCCCGGCTCGAGCCAAAAGCAACAACACCAACAGCACCTTTTTCCACTGCTGTTCTGTGGGCACTGCCAACTGTTCCTGATGTCACAACAATTTTGCCTGCAACATCCAAACCTTCAAAGTCTTCTTCCCGGCCTTCCTCCACCCAAATCAATTCGGAGGTTACATCGGTTGGTTGACTTCCGTCGGCCAGCGAAAGCGCAATGTCTTTATAATCGGCCAGTTTTTTTCTTCCCGGTTCAATCTCCCACAATTCTCCTTTAATACCATCCCATGTTTCACCACCTTCGAAACGTTCGATTTTGGCTCCTGCGATTCCATATTCGTTTAACTTGTCAAGCACATATTTTCCTTCGCGAAAATCTGCCGAACCATATTCACTTGCAGGGCGGTTACGTTGATAACCCACCATCTCAATCACATGATTTATGGCTGTTTCCCCCGATGATTCACCAATGATTTCATCCATCACCGCAGGAGGCAGCAAGGTCCATTGGTAAAACGGCGTATATTGCGCAAACGAGCTGGGAACACATAACAGAAATAGTAAAAGAAGTAGTAGATTTTTCCTCATTTTAGTTGATTTAAAGTTTGATTTCTTTGCGTCCATAAAAGTAACATAATTTTATTTTCAGCTATATCTTGTTGTCAATTTTACACGACCGGCTTCGAACCGGTAACAAATCGATCGTTTTCCTTCTTTCACCATATTTCTCAACGAAGAATACCTGGCTGCTCCTCAAAATTTTGAAATCGAGAACGAAGACGTTCCTTGTTCGATTTCTTTGACTAAAATTAGTTCAATGGCACATCGAACCCGTACCGGGTTCTTTCGCATCAAGCTTTCGCTTGCTGCTATTATAATCAAATCCGTACCGGATTTTCTTCCGAACAACGGATTTGCCTTCAGACAAAAACATGCAACCCGGTATGAACTTTTTTCTTTTTCCGAATCCGGAACGCAGTATGTGTTCGATTTTTGTAGCAATGTCGTCAAGCATTACCAACAACACGGTTCGGGTTGGCTTCTAATAGCATAAATTATTCACGGTGGAAACCACAACCCGGTATGGGTTGGATAAAATCACCTGTTTTTCTTACCTTTAAAAGAAAAATGACACCCGGAACATTCACACAAATCTATCTGCATTTTGTATTTGCAGTTAAATTCAGAGAAGCACTTTTACAGCCCGAACAACAAAAGGAAGTATTCCCGTTTATAGCCGGGTTGATCAATTCGATGGGACACAGAAGTTTTGAAGTAAACGGCATGCCCGATCATGTACATGTTTTTATGAGTTTCTCGCCAGCCAAATCTCCTTCGGAAACAATTAAAGAGATCAAACGAGCGTCGTCCAATTTTATCAATGATAAAAAGTGGTTTCCCGGAAAGTTTCAGTGGCAAAATGGTTATGCGTGTTTTTCGTACAGTAAATCGCAGGTAGATACTGTTGTTAATTATATCCAGAATCAAAAAGAACACCATTATAAAACAACGTTTCAGGAAGAATACCTCGCTTTTTTTAAAAAGTTTGAGGTTGATTATGACGATCGGTTCTTATTTGAATTTTTCGATTGATTTGCGGGCCGGTGGTATATCGAACCCGTACCGGGTTCTTTCGCATCAAACATACGTTTGCTGCTATTATAATCAAATCCGTACCGGATTTTTATCGGAAACGACAGATTCTCATACCAACACAAAACATGCAACTCGTACAAATTTTTTCTTTTTCCAAATCCTGAACGCAGTATGCGTTCGATTTTAGTAGCAATGTTGACAAACATTGCCAACAACCCGGTACGGGTTGGATAAAAAAAGCCGGTCCCAAACGGAACCGGCTTTCAGTATATAGCGACTTCTACTATGAGTTTCGCATTTAAAGATTAGTCTTCTTTGTAGGCTTCGATTAAAATCTCGAGGATTTTTTTACCGGCACCTGCCACGCTGGTACCCGGGCCAAAAATGGCAACCGCACCTGCGTCGTACAAGTACTGGTAATCCTGTGCCGGAATTACACCACCGCAAATTACCATGATGTCGTCGCGACCAAGTTTTTTCAGTTCTTCGATAATCGCAGGAACCAACGTTTTGTGTCCTGCAGCCAGCGAAGAAACACCTACCACATGTACGTCGTTTTCAACGGCTTGCTTGGCAGCTTCTTCCGGAGTCTGGAACAGCGGTCCCATGTCTACGTCGAAACCAAGGTCGGCGTAACCGGTAGCAACCACTTTTGCACCACGGTCGTGTCCGTCCTGACCCATTTTTGCGATCATGATACGAGGCTGGCGACCTTCCATTTCGGCAAATTGTTTGGCCAGTTCCTGAGCTTCTTTAAACTCTGATTTATCTTTAGCTTCTGACTTGTACACGCCTTCAATCGTTCTGATTACTGCTTTATAACGGCCTACTATTTTTTCGCAGGCGTCTGAAATTTCACCCAAAGATGCACGTTTTTTCGCAGCTTCGATCGATAACTCCAGCAAATTACCTAAGCCGGTTTCAACGGCTTTGGTGATGGCTGCCAGCGCTTCCTGAACTTCAGCTTCGTTACGTTCGGCACGCAGTTTATTCAAACGCTCGATCTGTGATGCACGAACCGCAGTGTTGTCGATATCCAGAATATCAATCGGATCTTCTTTCTCAAGACGGTATTTGTTGATACCTACGATGGTTTGTGAACCACCGTCGATTCTACCCTGAGCACGTGCTGCAGCTTCTTCGATACGCATTTTCGGTACACCGGTTTCGATGGCTTTTGCCATACCGCCCAGTTTTTCCACTTCTTCGATCAGCGCCCAGGCTTTTTGAGCCAATTCGTGTGTCAGTGCTTCAACATAGTACGAACCTGCCCACGGGTCAGCCGAACGACAAATTTCAGTTTCCTGCTGAATATATAACTGTGTGTTACGTGCAATACGCGCCGAGAAATCGGTTGGCAATGCAATCGCCTCATCCAGTGCGTTGGTGTGCAAACTCTGGGTGTGTCCCAGTGCTGCAGCCATCGCTTCAATTGCAGTACGTCCTACGTTGTTGAACGGATCCTGCTCGGTCAGCGACCATCCTGAAGTTTGCGAGTGTGTGCGCAGCGCCATCGATTTTGGGTTTTTCGGATTGAACTGTTTCACCAGTTTCGCCCAGATCATACGAGCAGCACGCATTTTTGCGATCTCCATGAAGTGGTTCATACCAATTGCCCAGAAGAACGACAAACGTGGTGCAAACGCATCGATATCCAAACCTGCTTTCACTCCGGTGCGAAGGTAATCCAGACCGTCGGCCAGCGTGTACGCCATTTCAATGTCGGCAGTTGCACCGGCTTCCTGCATATGGTAACCCGAAATCGAAATCGAGTTGAATTTCGGCATGTTCTTCGAAGTAAATTCGAAAATATCTGCGATGATCTTCATCGAGAATTCCGGCGGGTAAATGTAAGTGTTACGCACCATGAATTCTTTCAGAATATCGTTCTGAATTGTTCCTGAAAGCTGTTCCAGGGTAGCACCTTGTTCCAGACCGGTTACAATGTAGAATGCCATTACCGGAAGCACGGCTCCGTTCATGGTCATCGACACCGACATTTTATCGAGCGGGATCTGGTCGAAGAGGATCTTCATATCCAGAATCGAATCGATTGCCACACCGGCTTTACCAACGTCTCCGATCACACGTGGGTGATCTGAGTCGTATCCGCGGTGAGTTGCAAGGTCGAATGCCACTGACAAACCTTTCTGACCGGCCGCAAGGTTACGACGGTAGAAAGCGTTTGATTCTTCAGCAGTGGAAAAACCCGCGTACTGACGGATAGTCCAGGGCTGCATGGCATACATGGCAGAATATGGTCCGCGAAGGTATGGTGCCAAACCTGCTGCGTAGTTCAGGTGCTCCATTCCTTCAAGGTCTTCCTTGGTGTAAACCGGTTTCACCGGAATCTGTTCCGGTGTCATCCAGTCTTTTTTGATATTGTTCTTTGCAGCCCATTCGGTCAGATCTTTCTGCGCCGCCGCTGCTTTTATATTTACGTCTTTAAAATTCGGTTTCATCTTGACTTGATTTTTGATCCTCGATACTCGATGTTAGATATTTGATGCTTGATCGAGAATCCAGTATCCAATATCCAGGATCATGTGATTTAGATTCCAAGTTTGCTTTGATACGACTTTAAATCTTCCAGAATGTTGCTCTTCACGTGAATGAAATTGGTAATTCCTTTTTCTTTCAGCTCGTCCATGCAGGCAGGAGCACCGGCAACAACCAGGATTTCTCCATCCAGCTGTTCAGCAACTTTTGGAGCGATTTCAGCATATTCTTCATCAGAACTACAAACCACAACGATGTCGGCTCCGGCAGCTTTTGCTGCGGCAACACCTTCTTCAACCGTTGCAAATCCGTTGTTATCTACAACATCAAAACCGGCTACGGCAAAGAAGTTGCAGCTAAACTGGGCGCGTGCCTTACGGAAAGCGAGGCTACCCATGGTCAGCATGAAAGCCAGCGGACGTTTGTTTTCCTGGGCGTACATATCGGTTGTATAACGCAGTGCTTCGAAAGCCTGTGATTCGCGGTAAGGTTTCAAAGTTTCCACTTCGGCACCTTCGGCAGTCAAATCAATCGGCTCGAAAAGTGAACCATCGAAACCCGGTTTCATTTTCTCGGTGAAATTCGGGAATTGGTTTGTTCCCAGAATATTGTCGCGACGTTGAGCAACACGCTTATCGCGTTCGGCGGCCATCGCTTTAATTTCAGACTGAACAAATCCTGCTTTGAAAGCAGCAATAAAACCACCTAAGTCCTGAACAGCGAGGAACAGTTTCCATGCCTCATCAGCAATCGACTCAGTCAGTGTTTCGATGTAGTATGAACCTGCTGACGGGTCTGCAATCTTGTTCAGGTGCGATTCTTCCTGTAACAGAATTTGCTGGTTGCGAGCGATTCTTTCCGAAAACTCGGTAGTTTCTTCGTAAACCGCGTTGAAAGGAAGAACAGTCAGCGAGTGTGCACCGCCCAAAGCAGCAGACATGGCTTCGGTTTGTGTACGAAGCATGTTCACATACGGATCGTAAATTGTCTTGTTGTAACGGTTGGTTTCGCTGTGAACGATCATTTTAGCCGAACACTTGCATTCCGGTCCGTAAGCTTCCACAATCTTCGACCACAATAAACGACCGGCACGCAACTTGGCAATTTCCATGAAGTAGTTGTTTCCAACTCCCATGTTGAACTTAATTGCTTTTGCAGCATCGTCGATCGAAACACCTGCTTCGGTCAAACCTGTTAAATACTCGGCACCCTGTGCCAGCGCAAATGCCAGTTCCTGAACAATTGAAGCACCGCTGTTGGCAAAGAATTTACCATGAACAGCTATGGTTCTGAAATTTGGAACAGCCTTGGCTTTTTCTACAACAGCCTTAAGTTTTGTAACTGCATCACTGGCAATTATACCTTGCAGTACAAAAGTACCTATCGGGTCAGTTGCTGTTGACGCTACCACATTTTTGTTATCCCAACTGCCTGCCGAAACATGATCGACAAACAATTCAGCCAGGTTACAGTCATCGCTTGGACAAACCAGATTTACTTCAGCTGCTTCCAGACAAATGTCTTTCAGCAACACAGCCAGGTTTTCTTTAGTAACTGCACAACAGTCGCTAAACAAGAAACCGAGCGAAGTAGCTCCTTTACCCAAAATAGTGAGCGCCTTTTTATTGGCTGCCTCGAAATCTGTTACAAAAATGTTTTGACGGATCAACCAGTTGTTACTGGTTTTATTGTTTCCCCGCACGTATGGAAATTCTCCCGGTAAGCTTTCCAGGTACTCTTTCCCGGCAAGGTTTTCCTGACGGTAATACGGACGCACGCTAAATCCTTCGTAAGTCTTCCAAACCAGTGCGCGCTCGTAGTCTTTGCCTTTTAAATCGGCATTAATTTTTGCTTCCCACTCCTCTGTAGAAACAGGGCTAAAATCAGCGAAAAGCTTTTTATCTTTTTCTGCCATGTTGAAAGTTGTTTTTTGAAAATCGTGCCGCAAAATTAAGGCTTTTAGCAGATTGAGTGCCTGGAAGCCTGTTGTTTTTGACAAATGTTAAGAAAAATCATGTTTCCGGAAAATCAATTTAAGGTTCTCTTAATCTTTCGTGCCATGAGAATTAGAACCGGGTCTTTCAATCCTTTATTCTTTTGTTGAATCCCAGTTACAAAATTGATAATTCATTTTAATTCCTTACCACTATAAATTTGTTGCGAACGAAGAAATAAACTTATTCTTTTACGTTTCGGGTTGAATGTTCATACCTCTTTTCTGAAAGCTTATTGAATCAATGCTATAGTTCTCAAAAATAATGGCGATGGCGATTTTTACCACAAAGGTAAAGAGTAACGATCCCAACGAAAAGATCATTGCTGCAGTCCTGATTTCGGTCATTGATGGAGTATAAACATAAATTTGGCCCAAAACATCAGGAGTAAATCCGGGGATTATCAGCGCAATACCCTTTTCAACATATACACTGGCATAAATAGCTACTGCGCCGATGTTTAGTGTTACAAAATTTTTCCGCGTTTTCGGTATCAGAAAAAGAATAAATGCAAGACAACCCAAACTGATCGACAACCAGCTATATGGCACTATTTCCTTATTCTCGCCAATTCCGAAGAGTAAATACTTCCAGTACAACAAATGCTGAGTGCCGGAATAAAATTCTTTAAAGAGTTCAGCAATTGTAAAAAACAGATAGATAAACATTGCATACACCATCAGTTCAGCGATTCTCCATATTGCTTCGTCCTTGATCTCGAAGTGAGTCATTTTCCTAAGAATCTGAAACAATATCAATAAAATAGCAGGCCCCGAACAAAAGGCCGATGCCAGAAAACGAGGTGCCAGCAAAGCGCTGTTCCAGAATGGTCGGGCCGGTAAGGCATTGTAAAGAAAAGCTGTAACTGTATGAATGCCCACCGCCATAGGTATGCTGATAAAAACGATGGTCAGTACCATCTTTTTCCTGTATTCCTTTTTGTAAAAAATTGAGTATAACAGATGCGACACAACTACAAAATTGATGATCAAATAGGCCAGGAGAAAAAAGAAGTCCCAGGAAAGCATGGAGTAAGGAAAATTCATCGTACCCAAAACAGGTAACATATGCCAGAATCTCAATGGGTTTCCGATATCGACCACGATAAACGCGATACACATAATAACCGCACAAACCGCCAGCAATTCTCCAAATATTACAATCTCTTTAATGGGTTTCCAGTTGTAAATATAAGCCGGAATCACCAGCATAATGGCTGCAGCTGCCACACCAACCAGAAAGGTAAAATTACCTATATAAAAAGCCCATGAAACCGAATCCCTCATATGAGTGGTTATCAGACCATCCCTAAGTTGATTGGCGTAACCTAATCCGCCCCAAACAATTAGAATCAGCAAAAAGAGTAACCACGCATAATATGTTTTCGATCCTTTAAAAATCAGTCGGATACTGCCTTTTATAAAATAGATAAAATTCATTGGTAACGGTTTTTAGTTTTAAAACATGACCTCAATGCGTAATCCCTGCGTGGAAATATAAAATCACACTCCGAAGAAATAGTAAAATTTGGGTTGAGTATTCAATTCTTCTTTTAGGACCAGAACCCTTTTATTATCAAGTATATATCTAATTTCGCTGTCCGGATCAAGCAGGTTCCCGAATTTACGGGCACCTACCGGGCAGATTTCAACACAGGACGGATATTTTCCTGCTCTCACTCGTTGAATGCAGAAAGTACACTTTTCCACCACACCTTTCATTCTTGGCCGATTTCCGAGATAGTGAGTTTCTGTATTTATTTCCTCTTCCGGGATTTCCGGTTTTGCCCAATTGAAATGTCGTGCCCCGTAAGGACAAGCCGCCATGCAGTACCTGCAACCGATACACCAGTTGTAATCCACCACGACAATCCCGTCGGGTTCCTGCCAAGTTGCTTTTACCGGACAGACGGTTGTACACTGCGGTGTGCGGCATTGCTGACATTGAACAGGTAGGTAGAAATGTCCTTCTTCGGGAACGGTTTCCGGATCATAATGAACATCGGAATGCGCAAAGTCGATACCTCTCTCCTTATCCATTTGCAGCACCTGAATCCAGTGAATTTGTGGTTCACGCGATTGGTTGTTCTCTTCAACACAGGCATAAACACACCTTCTGCACCCAATACATCTCGATACATCCAGAGCATATCCAAATAAAGTTCCATCGATTGCTGCTTTATCAGAAACATGAAAATCCTTTTGATACTTTTCTTTGTATTCGGCTTCCAGTTCTGCAATAAGCTCCTTTTTTTCTTCTTCAGACAAAGTCCTGAAATTCTTTTGAAAGAACTTTTCCAACTCTTTTAGTGTGCACCCTGAAAGGGCAAGCGCAGAAGCAGAAGCCAGTGAAATATTTTTAAGGAAGGACCTCCTTGATTTATTCTTTTCCATCTTCCTCGGTTTTCGGTTCATAAATATGAATATCCTCTTGCCTGACAGGAGGCGGTTCCGGCATCAATGCTTTAAATCGGGGAGAGTGTGGATTATGGCAATGCACACAAAGGAGGTATTCTTTTTTACCGTTCCAGTATCCCGTTCTTTTGCCATGTACCCCAACTTTCCAGTCTCTTAGTTTTTCGCCATGGCATTGTCCGCAGAGCTTATAGGATTCCTCAAAAGAAAGTAGTTTTCCGCTGGCCAGTCTCAACGAATCCCGATTGTTCATATCATGACAATCGAGGCACCAACGGTTTTCACTGTCATGATCGAAAATGGCGCTGATGTCGTCATGAAAATCAACCAATTCCCTTCTGTTAGGATTAGGTTCGATATCAGTATGACAATCGTTGCAGGGGTAAATTCCTTCGGTAAAGGGAGGTGCTTCGACAGCCATCTCTGTTAAATCGCCATTTTTATGAACAACAACTCCTTCTTCCAATACTGAATCAGACTGATTCCATCCGGTATTGGATGCTGTATGTGAACAACTCCAAAAAACGAAAGCAAGCAAGAGCGCAGGGAATATTAATTTATATCCGGTTTGTCTGTACATTTTCATCATTTTATATCGATTACGATCCGGCGTTTAAAAATGTTAGCGCCGGGAAACAGATTGAACTTATTCCTTTTTCTTTACCAGGTATTTTGTATACATGATTGAAACTGTAATAGAAATAATGGCAAGCCCGAGGAATACAAGAACCCGGTACCCGATATTTACACTTGCCATGTCGAAAAAAATCAGGCGGATTGCCGAAACAATCATTGTTGCAATAGCCAGCCATCGGTATTTGATGTTTTTGATAAGAAGGCTCATTAAAAAGAACATTATTCCTGCAAAAATCCACGAGGCGGTAATGTATGAAGGAGGTGAAACATGGTAGAACGCAACAAGTGTCATGGCAAATCCTGCTACCAGGTAGATATCGCGTACAAATTCAGTTTTAATGTTCAATCTCTCTTTTTTCCAGTTGATTATTCGTGCTGATATAAAAGCCACCAACATGTAGGCGAAATTGGTCAGGTCGTTAAACGACTTCGACTGAATGAAAAAGATTAATAGTACCAGGAAGAGAATAGTATTCATGATAATCATGAAACGTGACCGGAACCATAGGGCAAAGGAAACCACAAGCAAGCTTTGCAGCGCAAAAAGTCCGTATGATTTTGGTAGTCCCAAAATGCCGAAAATAGCTACACTCAATGCCAGAAATCCGTACAAGACGTACATGGATGCGATGATCTTTATTTGGGATCTCAGTTTCAGAATGACTGCCCATAAAATACAAAGCACAGTAATCGCTGAAAATATCGGTACGTAATTCTCTGCAAAATAGGTGACAACAATTGCCGCCAGCAGAATGGTGAAACCAATTCCGTTCCAAATGATAGAGGAGATAATAAATTCGTTGGAGACTTCTTCTCTTTTTGGAATCAGAGCAAGAATTGAAAAAATAAATCCGGTGGCAATAAAATAAACGTATCCGCTTCCCGGTGAGGCAATAAATTCCGGGTTATGCCCCATAAAAGGATCGTTCAGCAGCCAGGTTAAATGGGTCAGATAAATGATGAATATGAAGGCAAAAGTAAGCTTTATCCATCCAAACCGATAATACAGGAATACAGCCAGTACTGCCGTAATAGCCGCAACACCGGATACAACACCCACAACGTCATAAAAGACACATGCTGCAACCAACATTAGTAATGAAAGAACTGCTGTAAACTGCGATTCTTTTCGGAAAGCGATGTAAAGCATTCCCGCCGAAACAACTAACGGCAAAATAAAACCCAGTATTTTATTTTGAATAAGCGGAGTTTCCTGAAAAAAATGGAGTCGAAGCGTAAAGAAATACAATAAAAAATGGCCGTTAAATACCAGTAGTTTTGAAAGAACCGAAAGCGATTTTCGGGTGTAATAGGAAGAAACATAAACCAAGGCAACGGAACAAAATCCTACTGCTGCGGCCGTTAATGAACTTCCTGAATTTTGCAGGTAATTAACAAGAAAGATTAATCCAAAAAACAATACGATATTTCCTATCCAGGCCATTCCATATTCTCCAATGCCATATTCGATGGACCCTTTGGATTGAAACGGGAATTTAATGTCGATAGCTTCTTCTTCGGGAAGTTCACTTTTGCCGGGCACAACACGCTGACCTTTCAATTGTACCAGCAAACTTTCGACTTTTGCCAATCTATCGGTCAGTGCATCCAAATCTTTCCTGAGGGCTTCCAGTTCGGGTAAATTTGTTTTCTCTTCATTCATGATGCATTTGTTTAAAATTCAACATCATTTAAAATAACCACCACTGGAAAAGTAGACTCAGTTTGTCGGTGCCTTTATCCCAGTTGCTTTTTCCAGGGAGGTAATAACCAGAGTAATAATGAAAGAATCATAAAGGGCAGGATCATCCAGAATAGTGCCATCCAAAATCCTTCCAAACCAACCATTCCTAATTTAAAGCTGGTAAATCCAAGGAAACTCTTTGAAAAGAGCTGCCCTCCTATAACTACATTCCACCGCATGAAAAAGACTCCGAAAAGGACAAGCGAACTTGCCAGAAAATACAGGGGTTTCCGTACTTTTTCTTCCGGAAGGGATATTCTGAAAAAACCTAGTATCAGTAATGGGATTACAGTTCCCATTAGTCCCTGGAAAATTAAAAGTGTATAGGTTAATTTTCCTGTTACCAGTAAGTGTAAAATTTCAAAAGACTCTTCGGCTTCGTAAATCCGGTGAACCTGGTCGAGCGATTCAAGCGTGAAATCAAGAATCAAAACCAGAAACAAAAATTTGCCAATTTCGTCGAGACAGGCCATGTCGATCTTTACTTTTCGAATACGGGAGATGACCATATACATAAACATAACCAGCGCAATACCTGAAACCATTGCCGACAACAGAAAAATAACCGGCATCATTACAGTTGACCACCATGGATTAGCTTTGATCGAGCCAAATATAAAACCAACATATCCGTGCAAAAGGAACGCAGAAGGAACTCCGATAACAGTGATGATGTAGCCGAGTTTTTCATCCCACTCGAGGGCTTTTGGAGAAATGTCGGTTACGCCAAGCGTCAGTATCTTATATATCCTTCGTTTAATTCCTGTTGATTGTTGCGACCAAATAACAAGGTCGCGGCGATAATCAAACCAAATTTCCAGTAAAAGAACTGCCATGAGGTACCACAAATACACAAAGCCGAAAATGGCCATCGCGGATGAAAAGTGCGGCGTCATAAGGATCTCGTAGGCTCGTAAAGGGTGCCCCAGGTGTGAAATCAATGGTAACCCGGCTACCAATAAAAATGCCAAAGCCGTTAAAAGTGCCAGATGATAAGTTGGGCGAAGGACTTTTACTTTAAAAACACGCTCGAGTGAGGCCAGGATAAATGCACCTGCAACCAAACCTGTAATGTAAGGATAGAGGACAATAAGAATTCCCCATTGAAGCGCTATCTCGTTCGGATAAATATACCCATCCACTTGATTCAGAATATCATATAAATGTTCCATATTATCGCACCTCCGAACTTAATCCGTTATAAAATAGTTTAGAACCAGTATTCAAATGGGGTTTTAAAATCTGGCAATTATGCTCCTTCAGAAATTTGTACAATTCTCCTTCCGTATCGTTTAAATCTCCGTAAATCCTCGCATGTGTAGGACAAACCTCCATGCATGCCGGCTGTAATCCCTTGGTAATTCGATGATAACACAGCGTGCATTTATCGGCTGTTTTGGTCTCGGGATGTAAGTACCGGCAACCGTAAGGACAAGCCTGAACACAATAGCTGCAACCCATACAATATTTTTCATCAACCAGGGCGATTCCTTCCGGACTTTCATAGGTTGCACCAACCGGGCAAACCTGTGTACAGGGTGATTTTGCGCAGTGATTGCACATTTTCGGCACAAAAAAAGTCTTATAGATCTCTTCATCAGGCACTGATTGTGTAAAACCATCGATACCACCGTTGGGTGACTCAACCTTAATGGTGCCATCGGTTCTAATGGTGTATTGTTCCACCCACGACCTGAAATAAAAAGGTTCCTGTGAAATATCATTTTCCAGTTTACAGGCTTTGGCACACATTCCGCATCCAATGCATTTTTCAATATCAATTCCAATCCCGTACCAGGGTTTGCTTGGATCTTCTGGCTTTCCGGTAGCAAAAATCACTGCCGAAAATGGTTTTAATGCCGATGTTGCCAGAATAGTTCCGGCAAGTGCAGCTGTTCTTTTTATAAAATTCCGCCGTGAATCTTTCATTCTTTTATCTCCCATACCGCATGTGGATTATGACAATCAGTACAATTTTCCTTTTCAGGATGATGCTCTACTACATCAACCTGAATAACATTTTCCAGCTTACGTGCAGCATTTACAGCGTGGCATCGGCCACAAAATATTCTGCTGCCATCTTTCACCAGAAATTCCTTTACATCGTAGTCATCGGCATGTTTGGCATTGGGACCGTGACAAATTTCGCACGACAGACCAGCGTGCTGATCCGATTCAAGCATTTCAGCTTCGGTATCATGACACTCAATACACACGCTTTTCCCGGCATAATGGATGGGAAGAACTGCGATCTCATCCATTGAATCGGCACGATAGTGGCCATACTTTCCAAAAGATTCAGGGATGAGAAAATGACGTGCGATTAAAAAAAGCAGAATAAACAATGCGAAAAGGGGGAGCAGTGTTTTTAACTGAACCGGCATAGTCTAGTTTAATTAGTTGTATTTTCTAAATTTAGAGATATAATCCGCTCAAAAATACTCCTTAGCCTTGACAAATGTCAATCCAAATGAAGACATAATACAGATAATCAACTACTTAACATAAGCATCTTATTAGATTCAACTTGCAATTATCCGTGAAAGAAATGAAAACAATAAAGTATTTCAATCTTAACTAAATTGAAGCTCCATTTGTTCTATTAACATTTTTTAACTTTATAATTAAAGTGCTTATTTAATAGGCTTTTGAGGTAATGAATTATTTTTTGTTTACTTTTTTAAATTGTTTTTTAAACATTATTTGTTTAGCCTTGTTCTAGTAAACGTCAAACATTATTTAAGACAAAACAATTAAAATAAGTAACGATTAAAAGCTACAAATGATGAAAACAATTGAATTTAATAAGAACCTGAGAACGAGATTTCTAATTCCGGTTTTGATGCTTGTACTGGCGGTAGGTTTTACTGCTTGCGACAACGATGATGACGATATGATGCCGGAAGAGACGAACACGATCGCGGATATTGCAATAGCAAATCCCGACTTTTCTGTTTTGGTTGAAGCGCTAACGAAAGCTAACCTGGTTGGTGCGGTTTCGGATAAAGGGGCACAATTGACTGTTTTTGCGCCTACCAACGATGCTTTCAATGCGCTTCTTTCTGACTTAGGCGCCGGTTCGCTGAATGATGTTCCAACAGAAACACTAAAGAGCATTTTGCTCTACCATGTTATAGGCAGCAAAGCAATGTCGGGCGATCTGGAAACCGGTTACTATCCTACCTTGTCCACTTTCAGTAACAACCCAATGGATGTTTATGTCAGTGTGAACAACGGTGTAAGCATCAACAGCAATACAATGGTAACCGCTGCAGACATTGAGGCAGATAACGGAGTGATCCATGTGGTTGATCATGTTATCCTGCCGCCATCGGTAGTGAATTTAGCCATAGACAATCCGAACTTCAGCATTTTGGTTAGTGCTGTGGTAAAAGCCGGTCTGGCTGATGCCCTGAGTGCCGCTGGACCATTTACTGTATTTGCGCCAACCAACGATGCCTTCGAAGCTCTTTTTCAGGAACTTGGAGTTTCCGGAATTGCTGACCTTACGGCAGAACAGCTTACGCCTATTCTACTGTATCACGTGGTTCAGGGAAATGTATTATCAACCGATCTTTCAAATGGAGAAGTTGGTACACTTAGCGGATCAAAAACGGTTTCCGTTGATTTATCATCAGGTGTAAAAATTAACGACAGCAATGTTATAGCGGCAGACATACAGGGAGCAAACGGAGTTATACACGTAATCGACAAGGTTCTCCTACCACAATAATAATGCACAACCACGGCATTGCAAATTTGTAATGCTGTGGTTTCTGGAAAACACTTTAAATAATAATAAATCCATAAAAAAATTGAACAATGAAAACAATGAAAAGTATTTTAGCCACCGTGCTGGCAGTAATTTTAGTAACCGGAGTTTCGCTCCATAGTATTGCCAAAGACGGAAACAATTCATCAACTGTAGTTGAGATTGCTGTTTCGAATCCCGATTTCTCGACACTGGTTGAGGCTGTAACAAAAGCTGATCTTGCAGGTGCATTGAGTGCAGACGGGCCATTCACGGTTTTCGCGCCGACCAACGAAGCATTCAGCAAGCTATTTAAACAGCTCGGAGTTAAGGGGATTGAAGATTTGAGTGCCGAACAACTGACTCCAATTTTAACCTATCATGTGGTAAGCGGAGAAGTAATGTCGAGTGATTTAACAAACACTTCAGTAGCTACATTAAACGGGAAGAAAATTAAAATTGATTTGTCGAATGGAGTTCACATCAACGACAGCGAAGTAATTAAAGCAGATATTAAGGGAAAGAACGGAGTTATTCATGTAATCGACAAAGTATTAATTCCGGAGTAATAAAAACACGTCATGACTTTTTTAGAAAAAAGGATTCCTCCTAGAATCCTTTTTTCAATTACACATCACTCATTAAATCAATTTATTAGTTACACTTAATAAATTTCTGTTTAATTTTACACGTAATATGATTGAACAATTTATCGATTTCCGCATTTAAGTATTCTAACCTATGATATACTGTTAAAAACAGATAAGTTTAAACAAATGAAAGAGTCAGGATATTCAATAAAAGACCTTGAGGTTCTATCGGGCATAAAAATGCATACAATACGCATTTGGGAAAAGCGTTACAGCCTGCTGAATCCGCATCGAACGGATACTAACATCCGCTGGTACGACGACAGCGACCTGAAACGCCTGCTTAATATCTCAATGCTGACAAAAAATGGCTTTAAGATTTCAAAAATTGCCGGCTGGGATGATGCTGAATTAAGAGATAAAGTACTAAAAATATCGGAAGACAAAAGTTCTGATTCGGATTACCTCGAGCGCTTTATGTTGCTCATGGTGGACATGAACACCCAGGGTTTTGAAGATCTTATAGATGAGATCCTTCAAAAGAACGATATCGAGGAAGCTTTTTTCGACGTCTTTTTTGCCCTCTTTGAGCGGGTTGGAACCTACTGGCAGGTGGGTTCGATTTTCCCTGCACAGGAACACTTTGTTACCAACCTGTTCCGGCAGAAGCTGATTACAGCTATCGATCAGCTTAAAGTAGATCGAAAAAGAGGCTCTACCATGCTCTTTTTTACCCACGAAGAAGAATTGCACGAAATGGGTCTTTTGTTTTATTCTTATCTGGCAAAAAAACGTGGTTTCGATATTTTTTACCTTGGTCAGTCAGTTCCCTTCGACGATCTTCAAAAAATAAGTGAGTTGAAAACCATCGATTTTGCGTTTACCGCATTCACCAATTCCATTCCAAAAGAAGAGCTCGAAAACTACCTTGTACAACTCAAAGATTGTTTTCCGAAACAAAAAATCTTTGTAACAGGCCGCCAGATTCAAATTCACTCTCCTGCTCTGCCGCGCAATGTAAAATCGGTTAAAGACTTCCGCGAGTTTCAAAAATTCCTTGGAACCACCTATTAATAAATGCCTTAACAGCAACAAAAACCAGCTTTTTCAACACGAGCACACCATTTCGTGTAAAAACCACACAACACAATATGTTAATAAATGTCAAAAGACATTGATGATGCATTACCCCCTTATTTATTCTTTCTAAAATTCATAAATTGCATCTCGAAAGCGAAAAAGGAAGATGGAAAAACTTAGTTGGACGAAAGAAATATTTGGGTCGAAACTCGAAATTTCGCAGGGCAATGAAAAAATCGGGAGCATCAACTGGGAAAGTATGGTAAGCTCGAAAGCACAGGCAATTATTAACGGCCGTTTGTTTACGCTGAACCGTGAGTTTTTTCTTTCGAAACTCGAGATCTACGACTCCAACGGCCAGTCTCTGCTGGGCACCATTATGATCAATTTTTTAAATCCCCGCAGCGATATCCTTATCAACGGAAAACGGTTTGAACTTGAGATTAAAAACTTCTGGCAGTCGAAGTGGTCGTGGAAATTTGATGGAATCGACATTATTACCTACACGTCGCACGAATTCATTACCAAAGACAAAGGCACCATCGATTTGGCCACGCCAATTACCGACGAGGTGGAGATACTCATCCTGCTCGGACTATTTGTGCGTAACCAGTTTATTTTACTGATGTTGCTTGCGCTGCTGGTTGTTCTGGTGGTGGTAATCTAAAACTAAAAACCGCTTCTGCGTACAGAAACGGTTTAATATAGTAATACAGGCACCTACCCGTTTTAACACGGCAAGAGAACCTGTGGAAAAGCACCAACGCTATGTTGGCGCTTATTTTTTGTTCAATAATTTTTCGAAACAAACGCTATTCTCCATCCCCACATATTGCCCGTAATTCGGGATCTGCTGATATCCGTTTTTCGTGTACAAACGAATGGCATCCGGAAGACGTTTGCCGGTTTCGAGAACACATTTCGACAAGGCCAATTCCTGTGTCCAGGTTTCGAGCTCTGTTAATACCCTGCCCGCTATTCCTTTTCCGCGGTAAGCTTCCAGGGTAAACATTCGTTTCACCTCCATCGAATCAGCATCAAAAGCTTTAATGGCACCGCAGGAAACCGGTTTTTCGTCAACATAAGCAACCACAACATGCCGGATGTCTTCGATCTGGTTGAACTGGTTGTAAAATTCATGTTCGCGACCATCCATAATGGCCAGAAAAGCATTTAGTTCTGCCACCAAACTCACAAAATCTTTATCCTTCGAATTTGTTCTTTTGATGCTTACCATAACGAATTCCGCTTAAACCTATCGAACTTCTGATCCGTTTTTCACCTTGTCAACAGGCGAAACAAATTTCAACGATCCGTCGGCATCTTCAGCCATCAGGATCATTCCCTGAGATTCAATTCCACGAATTTTGCGTGGCTCCAGGTTCACAAGAATCGACACTTGTTTCCCAATAATATTTTCGGGTTGATAATATTCTGCAATTCCCGAAACTACAGTTCGTTGGTCGATTCCTGTATCGATTTTCAGTTTCAGCAGCTTCTTGGTTTTTGGCACCAACTCGGCTTCAAGAATAGTTCCGGTGCGGATATCCATTTTCATGAAATCGTCGAACGAACAATTTTCTTTGGCCGGTTTTGCCACAGCATTTGCAGCATCGTTGGCTTTTTTAGTATCCAGCAGTTTCTGTATCTGAGCATCGATGGTAGCATCTTCAATTTTTTCGAATAGCAGTTCGGGCTTGTTAACCTGATGACCAACCGGCAACAATTCGGTGCTTCCAAAATGCTCCCAATCCATTTTCCCGAGGTTCAGGAATCCACGCAGTTTATCCATACTGAAAGGCAGGAATGGTTCCAAACAAATCGTCAGGTTCGCGGTAATCTGCAAACAGATGTTCATGATGGTATTCACGCGCTCCGGATCTGTTTTTACCACCTTCCAGGGCTCTTCGTCAGCCAGGTACTTATTACCCAAACGAGCCAGGTCCATTGCATTTTTCAGCGATTCGCGAATCCTGAAATTATCGATACTTTTTTCAACCTCAGCTTTGATTTTTCCGATCTCAGCCAGCGCCTCCTTGTCATAATCGCTTAACTCGCCAAGAGCAGGCACTGCACCATCGTAGTATTTGTTGGTAAGCACCAGTGCGCGGTTTACAAAATTACCGAGTATGGCAACCAACTCGTTATTATTTCTGGCCTGAAAATCCTTCCAGGTAAAATCGTTATCCTTGGTTTCCGGAGCATTCGCAGTAAGTACATATTTCAATACGTCTTCTTTGCCGGGGAATTCTTCGAGGTATTCGTGTAACCAAACTGCCCAGTTCCGCGAAGTAGAAATTTTATCGCTCTCCAGGTTCAGAAACTCGTTGGCAGGTACATTCTCCGGCAGGTTGAAGGTACCTTCAGCTTTCAGCATACTCGGGAAAATAATACAGTGGAAAACGATGTTGTCCTTGCCGATAAAATGCAACATACGTGTTTCAGGATCTTTCCAGTAGGTTTCCCAATCTTCAGTTAGTTCTTTGGTAGCCGAAATGTAACCAATTGGGGCATCGAACCAAACGTAAAGCACTTTTCCGTCGGTTCCTTCCACCGGAACCGGCACACCCCAATCCAGGTCGCGTGTAACTGCACGCGGTTGCAAACCGCCGTCGATCCACGATTTCACCTGACCGTACACATTCGGCTTCCATTCCTGGTGTCCTTCCAGAATCCACTCGCGCAGCCATGGTTCGTACTGATCGAGCGGCAGGTACCAGTGTTTTGTTTCCTTTAAAACCGGCTGGTTTCCGCTGATGGTTGAGGTTGGATTGATCAACTCAGTTGGGCTGAGTGAAGTTCCGCAACTTTCACACTGGTCGCCGTATGCTTTTTCGAAACCACATTTCGGACAGGTACCGATAATGTAGCGATCGGCGAGAAATTGTTTATTTTCTTCGTCGAAATATTGTTCTGAAGTCTGTTCAATAAATTTGCCTTCGTCGTAGAGTTTTTTGAAAAATTCACTCGCAGTTTCGTGATGAATCGGCGCACTTGTACGCGAGTAAACATCGAACGAAATACCAAATTTCTCGAATGAGTCTTTGATGATACCGTGGTAACGATCAACAATATCCTGTGGCGTTACACCTTCGTTTTTGGCTTTCAGCGTAATTGGCACACCGTGCTCGTCAGAGCCACCAATCATGATTACGTCTTCATTTTTTAGCCGCAAATAACGGGCATAAATATCGGCAGGAACATAAACTCCGGCCAGGTGACCAATATGAATCGGGCCATTTGCATAAGGCAATGCCGTGGTAATCAATGTACGTTTGAACTTACTCATTCTGAAATATTTGAAATTTTCTTACTCTTGAAATCAGGGCTGCAAAGATAGTTGTTTTTCAGAATGCTAACAAAGACAATTTACAGAGAGTTAAAAGGACCTATTTTGAGTGGTTTCCTGGTCAACCGGTGTATTTCCGTAAAAGAAGAATTCCTCCGTATTTCCTATAATAATATCACCGCTTCTACCGTCGGGTGCCCATCCCATTGCGTACGGGCCATCGTATCCGGAGTACCCGTTTTTACCATTCGGCTCACCATATCCACCATTGCCACCGCGGCCGCCATCACCTCCACTTCCGTTGGAGCCGCCACTACCGCCTTTACTATTGGCAACGATCAGGTTTTTATAAATCATTGCATCGTTGGTGAAATACAGGAAAATGTTACCGCCCCAACCTCCGGGTCCTCCTAAACCGCCTGCACCACCGTCACCACCGTGTCCTCCTTTTTCACCCGGCTTCTGATGTCTTTCCTGAACCTGATAAGTTTCCTTCACATCGCGATAAACGGTTATGGTTTCCGTAACGGTTTCTTCATATTCTTCCTCCTGTCCTGTCCGTGTTGGTCTTCTCTTTTTTACTTTTCGGGTAACTGTTTCGGAGAAAGGTTTGCGTACAGTCCTGGTTTTTGTGACAGTTTTGTACCAAACTTCTCCGTCGGCACCACGCCCACCATTACCACCGTCGCCGCCATTCCCTCCACTGCCGCCGCTGCCACCTTTCGAACTTACAGAAAACTTTCCGCCATCAACATTAATCAGGTATTTGAATGCTTCGCCAGTATTGAAATTTTCGGCATACACATACAGCAGTTGGCATTCCAGCAACGAATCGTAATACATATCCGCCCAAACGCCTACATCCGGGCCATCGTATCCCGGAGCACCGTTTTGTCCGTTTCCGCCCGAAGAACCATTTCCTCCCATAAAACCATCGCGGCCATCGCTTCCGCTAAAACCACTACCTCCCGAATTCCCGAAAAAATCAAGAGAATAGTTGTGTTTGTAATCGAGCTCAAAAAATGAACTTCCCCACAAACTTTTATCTTGTTCGGCATTAATGGCTATTCCAACACGGTGTCCGGAAATCTGCTCAAAATCGGGTTCAATCTGAAATTTCCCTTTTTCAAGTTTAACTCCGTCAAAGACAAAACGTGCTTCAAAATTCTTCGAATTGTAACGATGAACTCGTTCGGATACCTGAATTCCGTTGTTGAAAGTACTTACTACCTCTCCCGTAAAAAAACAACCCGGGGCTTTATCGAAACCGTAATCGGCAACAAAATCAATATTAGTCTCGTAATTGAGCGGAATAAGTATTTTTTGCGCTTTTTCGGGTTCGCGTTTCGGCCAGACTTTGATACTTATATATTTGCCCATTGCCGGAGCAAGTTGCGGATTTACAGTTATTTTCGCGCCGGAAATATCACCACCAATTATTTCGGTATTGTATTTCCACCAAAACACGGATCCTCCCGGCAATCCAAAAGTTGATTTTGTTTTTCCCTTTTTATGAAACGAGATGATCCCGATTTTAAACGACTCGCCAGGTAACACCAGTTGATTTTTATCAAACACAATTTGAATGGAATCGATTTTTCCAGAAAATATTCCGGCAGATGCCTTTTCTGAGTAAAATCCAGTGACCAGCAAAAATATTATCGAAAGATTTAAGTAATGTTTTTTCATGGCTACATGTTTACTGGTTTTCGATATTAACATAAAATCAAAAACTGTTCCGAAATTGTAATTATGTTGCGGATGCTTTAACTTCGCGTTTTTCAGATTATGACACAATTCACGCATATAATTTTCGACCTCGACGGAACCCTGACCGACAACACTCAGGGAATCATCAACTCGCTGAAATATTCGCTAAACAAAATGCACATCGATGATTATCCTGAAAACCTGCTCGATGGATTCATAGGGCCGCCGCTGCAATGGGGTTTTAGCCAACTTTTTGGTCTGAACGTAAGAGACACTAAAATAGCAGTGGAGTATTTCAGGGAATTTTATGGCGAGAATGGCTGGCACCAAAATGTTCCCTACGACGGTGTTCTTGAAATGATTGCCGAACTCGACCGGCTGGGTAAAAAAATGTACATCGCCACATCGAAACTCGAGAAATATGCCGTTCAGATTATGGAATATTTCGAAATGGATAAATACATTATTCAATTGAAAGGCGCCGATTACGGAGGGGAAAAAGCCACAAAAACTCAGATTATTACCGACTTAATGACAATGCAACAACTTTCACCTTCTCCGGAGATCGTTATGATTGGCGATACTGTTTTCGATATTGAAGGAGGAAAAGCAAACAATCTTTCCACCATTGCCGTATCTTACGGTTTTGGAAAACCCGAAGAATTGCGTAATGCGTCACCTGATTTTTTTGCAGAAGATATAGAAGAACTGTACGAGATTTTATCGGCATAAAAACAGAAACACAAAGGAAAGAAATATGTTAAAGCGATTTTTTATACTTGGAATCACCACAATTGCGCTAGCTGCCTGTATTAACAAGAATCCAGAAAATTCAAAGAACATTCGGAATCTGAAAACCTTTCTGGCTGAAGATCCGGGCAGAATTTCGGAGCTGGGCAAGCATATTTCGGAAGACGAAAGTAAGTTGGCAGCACAGTTGATCAATGAACATCTCAAAGCCGAATTCAAAAAGGAATATGAAAGCGAGTGGCAAAATGAAACCTTGATTCTAGGCGACCATCAACTTAAATTCAAGTATAAAAAGTTTGGCGAAAAACCGCCCGAAGGCTGGAGTTTGTACATTTCGATGCATGGAGGCGGTAATGCGCCGGCTGAAGTAAACGACCAGCAGTGGGGGAATCAGCAAAAATTATACGAACCCGAAGAGGGAATCTATATGGCTCCGCGCGCACCTACCAACACCTGGAACCTCTGGCACCAGGAACATATCGATGCTTTTTTTGCCCTATTCATTCAGCTGTCCAATGTTTTTGAAGACATCAATACTAACCGGGTTTATCTCACCGGATATTCGGCAGGTGGCGACGGTACCTACCAGCTTGCACCACGTATGGCCGACTGGTTTGCCGCAGCCGCCATGATGGCCGGGCACCCGAACGACGCATCACCGCTGGGATTGCGAAACCTTCCTTTCGATATTCAAATGGGTGCCGAAGATGCCGCCTACAACAGAAATAATATTGCTGCACAGTGGGGCGAAATGCTGGATAGTTTGCAGGAAAACGATCCGCACGGTTATGTGCACGATGTGCAGATTCACGAAGGCATGGGGCACTGGATGGAAAAAAAAGATACCGTTGCCATTGAATGGATGGCGCAGTTCGAGCGGGTTGCTTACCCCGATAAAGTGGTTTGGAAACAAAGTGGTGTTACGCACTCGCGTTTCTACTGGCTGGAAGTTCCGAAGGAAGAAGCTGTGAAAGATGCCGAAATCATTGCCAGTATTGATGGACAAACGATTACCATTGAAAAAGCTGATCAAATTCATGAACTCCTTATTTTGCTCAACGATAAAATGCTTGATCCGGACCAAAATGTCAAGGTGCTCTACAAAGACAAAGTTCTTTACGATGCAGTTCCTACACGTAACATAGCCAGTATTTGGAAATCGCTCGACCAGCGCAACGATCTGAACCAGTACTTTTCTGCCGAAATAGCATTAACTTTAAATTAAACGAATGCCATGATCACACCGTCACCATTACAACCCGGGCTGAAAATCCGTATAGTTTCACCGGCTGGCAAAATTGCCCGTGAACATGTGATCCCCGCAGTAGAATGGCTTGAAAATGCCGGATACACTGTTGAATTAGGGAAACACGTTTTTGCCGAACATTATCAGTTTGCCGGTACCGACGAGCAACGTTTGGAAGACCTGCAGGAAGCACTCGACGATCCCGATTGTGCCGCAATTATTTGTTCGCGTGGTGGCTACGGCACAGTTCGGATTATTGACGAGCTGAACTTTTCAAATTTCATTGAATACCCGAAATGGTTGGTGGGTTTTAGCGACATCACCATTTTGCATTGCTGCCTTAATAATTATCAAATTCCCAGCATTCACGGTGCCATGCCCCGCTATTTTTTCAACGACGAAGGAGCACCAAATGAGAACCTGACTTCGCTGATGCAAGTGCTTACCGAAAACACGGCATCCTACGAAATAACAAGCAACGAATTCAACAGACAAGGTAAAGTAAAAGCCGAACTAATTGGCGGAAACCTGTCGATTGTGAGCAGTTTGCAAGGTACATTTTACGATCTCGATACCGAAGGTAAGATCCTGTTTCTGGAAGATATTGATGAGTTTCTGTACCACACCGACCGGATGATCCATCAATTAAAACTAAGCGGGAAACTGGATAACCTGGCCGGACTGATCATCGGCGATTTCACCGACATGAAAGACAATGAATCTCCATTCGGACAGTCGGTCCATGAAATTATTGCTGATGCAGTAAGTGATTTAACTTACCCTGTTTGCTTCGGATTACCCGCCGGTCACGACAAGCTGAACCTGGCGCTGATGTTTGGTCGCGAATGGGAAATGGAGGTTCATGAGAAAGGAACAATTTTGAGATTGATGTAGATTAATGCAGATTGAAAGAAGATTGAGTAAGATTGACTGCGTTCGAACTTTGCCTTTACACCATTTACTTCTACCTTGAACCTGCCCAAATGAATTCGTTTAGTTGGGTTTTGAACACTGAACTTTAAACTCTAAACTAATAGCATGGTTAGCACCCGCGAACTTGGAGAAATAGCAGAAGGACTGGCACAACAGCACCTTGTAAAACTGGGTTACGAAATTGTTGCTACCAACTGGTACTACGGACACCTCGAACTCGATATTCTTGCCATGGACGGCGAAGAACTGGTAATTGTTGAGGTAAAAGCCCGGTCCGGACTTCGTTACGAACATCCTTCGGAGGCGGTTACCAACACCAAAATAAAACGCATTGTTGAAGCTGCCGATGCCTACATCATCGAAAACGATCTGGATATTGACACCCGTTTCGACATAATTACTGTCATTTTTTTTAAACAAGGACACGAGCTCGAACATTTCAAGGATGCATTTTACCCAACCATGTAAATCCCCGGATTATATCAACGCAATCGCCCTTCTTCAGCTCTTCCCACAAGCGGAGATGCCGTACAAAATGAGGTAGCGGGGTAAAGAACAATTCTGTTGTATATTTCGTTTCTCCTTTTGTTTTCACGCCGAATCTGTTACTTTTATCTTTTCAGAATTATCGAAATGAACGTTGAAGAACTAAGAGAATATTGCATTGCAAAAAAAGCCGTAACCGAAGGTTTTCCATTCGATGAAACCACACTGGTTTTCAAGGTTATGAATAAAATGTTTTGCCTGCTTAGTCTCGACGAATCGAAGATAAGTTTAAAAAACGATCCGGAGAAAAACATTGAACTCCGGGCACATTATCCCGCCATAACACAAGGTTACCATTTGAACAAACAACACTGGAATACCATTATTTTAGATGGAACGGTACCTCCTGCCCTTCTTGGCAAAATGATCGACGAATCATACGAAATGATCGTAAAAAGTCTGCCGCGAAAGGTCCAGGAAGAATATAAAAATCTATAAAAATGAAGAAGTTATTATTGCTGTCGGCCATTTTAATAATTTTCTCAGGCGTGAACTACGCCCAGGATGCAGCTGAAAAAGAACAATTTACCATCGTCAAGGAATTGCCACATACCGCTGTTATCGATCAGGGTAGTACCGGTACCTGCTGGAGTTTTGCAACTACCAGTTTCCTGGAGTCTGAAATTCTACGTAAAGGATTTCCTGAAACTCGTTTGTCGATGATGTACTCTGTTTATTATGCTTATCTAAACAAGGCTTCCGACTACCTGCTTTTTCAAGGCAATAACAACTTTGGTCAGGGTGGTCAGGCACACGATGTAATGAACGTGGTTCGCGAACATGGCGTTTCAACCTACGAAGCCTTTCCCGGTAACATGGTTGACGATGAATACAAACACCGCGAGTTGGTCGCCCAATTACAACAAGAAGTAAAAGAACTGAACAAAAAGCGCGAGAATTTTGATGCTTCCGACCTGTCTTCGCTGGAACCTATTCTAAAAAAACAACTCGGGAAATTGCCTAAACAGATCAAATACGAAGACTCGAAATACACACCACTTGAATTGCGTGATAAGCTGGGTATAAATCCTGATGATTACGTGGAGTTGACTTCTTTTAGCCACCATGCGTATTACCAGCCTTTTGTTTTGGAAGTGCCCGACAACTGGTCGCACGACCTGTATTACAACTTACCAATCGATGAGTTGATGGAAGTAATGTATTATTCATTGAACCAAGGCTACACCGTTTGCTGGGATGGCGACACCAGCGAAAAAACGTTCAGGCATAAAAATGGAAAAGCTGATTTGCCTCAAAAACAAATTGGTAAGGTTGACCAGGAAATGCGTCAGGAAACGTTCTACAGGCGAACAACAACCGATGATCACCTGATGCATTTTGTTGGATTATCGAAAGAAGCCGGTGGCAGAGATTGCTTTTACACTAAAAACTCGTGGGGTGTCGACAGCAACGACTACGAAGGCTACCTCCACCTTACTGATGATTATGTGCGCCTGAAAACCATTGCCATCCTGGTTCATAAAGATGCGATTCCGGATGCAATAAAAACTAAACTTGGATTGTAATGCGCGAATTTAATCTTACCGATGATTATATCGAACTGGTAAAACTCCTGAAGCTTTTAAGAATAGCTCAAACCGGCGGGCACGCAAAAATAATTGTGGAAGATGGTGAAGTTATCCGCAATGGCGAAACCGAATACCGAAAACGGGCAAAACTGGTAAAAGGAGATGTGATTGAAGTGATGGGCAAAACCATCAAACTGGTTTGACCTGTTACTGGGAAACTTCAGCAAAAAGTAACATGGCTTCCTGGCGAAGGATTTGTGGCAACTGCAACTGTCGACGCTCGATACTCAAGAGCCACATTCTAATTTCATCGTCTTTGAGTGTATAGAGAACTTCGCGGAATTCGTCGATTTGTTCGTCGGTGTAGGCATCGGCAGCAATTCCACGAAAGCGGTCCAGTTCTTCATCTTCGTAATAAACAATCTCTTCCGGATTCTTCAACATCTCTTCAAATTCGCAAACCTCGTGCGCACCACAGCAATCGGTAGGGATTTCAATTTTATCCTCTTCCTCTTGTTCCGCTTCTTTGCTTTTTCCTGAAAATTTATTGCTGATCCAGGTGGCAAGTGCAACCACCGCTCCAAATGCTAAAAGAATTAAGAGTATAACTTTCATGGTCTTTCTGTCGTTTTTCTATCTCCTCAACAATCGAAAAATGTTTTTGATCACGGCTCTTCGATTTTCGGGCGCACAAATGTAACGGAAATTTTAAACGAAGCAATACCAAGCGGCTATTTGCCTGATAATGTTACTGTTTTGTTCAGTATCTATTGAAATAAATGTAAAAGAAAAGGCTGCCGGAAAATCAACCGGCAGCCTTTTTTATTGTAGTTTTTAAAACTATTTCTGAAGATGTACATCCATTTGTGGGAATGGAATGTTAAGGCCTTCCTTCGCAAATGTTTTGTACACATTTTCGTGTAAATCGAAATAAATTCCCCAATAATTGGCAGCTTCTGCCCATACACGAACCACAAGGTTTACCGAACTATCGGCCAGTTCGCTCACGGCAATAAACGGTTCTGCAGGATCATTAATGATACGTGCATCAGCTTTTATCAATTTCAATAAAACTTCCTTTGCTTTATCCACGTCGTCGCCATAAGCAATTCCGAAGGTAAAATCAACACGACGTTTCATCTCAGTTGAAAAGTTGGTCATCGATCCGGTAGATAAACCACCATTCGGGATAATTATCGTTTTATTATCGGGAGTTTTCAGGATGGTATTAAAGATCTGAATCTCACTAACAATTCCGGCATGTCCCTGGGCATCGACAAAATCGCCAATCTTGAAAGGTTTGAAAAGCAGGATCATCACACCCCCTGCAAAGTTCTGTAATGTGCCTGATAGCGCCATTCCTACTGCCAGACCAACAGCACCAAGAATTGCAATAAACGAGGTCATTTGCACTCCCATCATCCCAATCACAGCAATCCATAACATCAGTTTCAGGCCAATGCCGATCATACTGTTAAGAAAGCCACGAAGCGAAGGATCGACGTTTCTTTTCTCGAAATTTCTGCTTAACGCTTTCCGGAGAATCGATATGATCCACATACCAATTACCAGCGTAATAATTGCTCCAATTAATTTTGGGCCGTATACCGTTACAATCCCATAAAGTTGTTCTGAAAGGTTTTCCATATTATTTTGAATTAAGATTAACTTCTATCGAAATTACAATTAATCATTGGAAAAGTTCACAAAAAAAGGGCCCTGATACCAAGGCCCTTTATAAAATTTGATGCTTTTTTCTTAATTACTCAGGTAGTGCAGTTCGCCACGCAAATAATGCAACGTATCGTTCACCTTACCAAATTTACTTATCTCTTCATCCTGAATTGATATGTTGAATATCCGTTCAAGGTAATAAGTAAAAATGGTCCAGTCGATTTTGTCGAAGTGCAGATCCTCAATAAAAGAAGCGCTCAGGCAGATATTCTCTTTGGTTACACCAGTTTTGCGCAATACCCTGTAGAGATTTCTTCTGATTGACTTCTCTTCTACTATTTCTGTTTTCATGCTTACTGTTTAAAATTCGAACAAATGAATTTTCGGGTCAAATATAGGAATAATCAGGAGATTACATAGGATTTTACCCAATAAATGAACCTGATCAATCTACTCCACAACAGATTTTGAGCGGACAAAAGCTGCTGTTAGTCTTCAAAACGTTCGTTTGCCAGCAAACTGTATACTTTCAGGTTCACAAATTTGTCCTCGTGAAGTTCGCCTGCCCGTTCAATACCTTCAAAACTAAAATTTAACTTTAAAGGAATAGCTTCGCTTTTTGCATTTTGCTCGGCCACTTTAATCTGAACGCGGTTCATTTTCAATTTTTGAAAGGCATAACGACATAACTTTTTCACACAATCTGTAATGATTCCTTTTCCTTGCATTTTTTGAGCCAGCCAATAACCGATTTCCGTTTTTCGATTTACCCGATCAATATCTTTAAACCCGATCAGTCCGGCAAATTCTTCGTTATACCAAATGCTGAATATCTCGTCCTTCCCGTTGTTGTTAACACTTTCCAAAAAACGCTCGGTGTCTGACATTTCAAGTGTATAATTCACAAACGGCAACCATTTTTTCAGGTATTCCCGATCACGATTGATGGTCTCGAATATCACCGGCGCCATGTCCGTTTTTACGCGTTCAAGTCGAAGTTTATCATTTATCCTGATATGTTCCATGGTTCAGTTTCAACAAATCTACAACAAAAACCTGTTGTTTTATACCTCGCGAATTTTCGCATGAAACCAGCAAGGAATCGTTGCCCCAAAAACTTATTCCTTCCGATTGTGCGTCATCCAGATTTGGGATTTCTATCCGCAATCGTTCACCGCCAAAAAAATCATCATTTTCAAAATCGGTAAACAACCAAATGAAAGTATGGTAATCGGCATATCCCAGTAAAGCCAGCTTATTTTTATCGGAGTTGATGTCGGCCCCGGTAATCAATCCTCTAACATTAAAAGTATCAAGTGCGGTCAGCCGGTACCTTCCCGCCTCTTTCGGAATTTTATAACTTACGGTTGTTCCCCTTTGCCAGTCTTTACTGAAGATATACAAAGCATCGCCAAACGAAGTCGTCGCTTCACAATCAAAAGGTGTGCTAATTGGTGCATACCCAAATGTGTCCTGTTTATCATATTCAAAACCAATCTTTTCGGCTTCTATAGTTTGTTCCGCTTCTTGGCTGAAGTTCGCCTTATTTAATTTAAGTATTCTCAGATTTTTACGATATCCGTTGTTATTTCCAAAGTCTCCGATGTAAATATTATCAGCATCCTGGGTAATCGATTCCCAATCGATATTCTCGACGCCTTCAACTTCAATTTCTCTTTTTATAGCTCCCTTTTTATTGAACGCAAACAGTTTCGCTTCACCCCCGCTGTCGTTAAATCCCCAAAAAAGCTGGTCGTAAATCAACAGCCCAGAAATTTCGTGAAGTTGCTTCGGGAGTTCAGGGATATAAGGTTCGGCATAAGCTTCCACGATTTTTTCCACTGACTTAGTTGTCGTATTTTCTGCTTTATTAGAAGGTGAAGAACAGGCATAAAATAGGCTCAATAAAAATAGGATTGGGACAATCTTGGTCATCTTTATATCTTTACGGGAATTTTAAAATTCAATATTAAACAATTTATTATTCCGATGAAGAAGTTTCTTATTTTTCTGTTGATCGCATTCGTGGGAGTTGAAATGGCAGCGTGTGGCGCCAAACCGGCGGAAACAGAAACCATGGTGCTGATTAAAACCGACTTTGGGAACATGAAATTAAAGCTATACAACGACACACCCGAACACAAAAAAAACTTTGTGAAATTGGTGAACGAAGGTTATTACGACGGCCTGCTTTTTCATCGGGTGATGCAGAATTTTATGATTCAGGGTGGCGATCCCGATTCGAAAAATGCCCAACCCGGTCAACGCCTGGGGGGCGGAAATCCCGGTTATACAATCCCGGCAGAATTACGACCGAATCATTTTCATAAAAAAGGTGCACTGGCAGCGGCTAGAAGAGGAGGCCCATCGAATCCTGAAAAAAGATCAAGCGGCTCGCAATTCTATATCGTTCAGGGAGAAGTAATGACTAACGGGGCACTCGACTCGATGGAGATGATGATGAATAGCCGGGCAAAAAATGAATTTTACCAGGAGTGTTTCTCCAAAGCCAACAACGAGTTAAATACGTTCAGACAAAACAACGACCGCGAAGGTTTTAATGTCCGCGTTGCTGAAATAAGAGCTGAAGCCGATAGTTTATGGGAACAGCAACCATTGAAAAAATTAACTGCCGAGCAGCGTGAAATATATACAACCATCGGAGGTTACCCTTCGCTGGATGGCGAGTACACCATTTTTGGTGAATTGGTGGAAGGATTTGATGTGCTGGATAAAATTGCCGCTGTAGAAACCGATCAATCCGACCGCCCACTCAGCGATGTTAAAATGACAATTGAGATAGTAAAATAGCTTATGGTTCGATTCGTATATGTATTTCTTTTAACCGTTTTAATTACTTTTTCAGGCCATGCCCAGTCCAGAGAAATAGAAATCTCTACCAACATGGGCAGCATGAAATTCAGGCTTTACGACGATACACCAAAACACCGTGATGCCTTTATACAACTGGCCAATGAGGGCTATTACGACGGCACACTTTTCTACCGTGTTATCCACGATTTTCTGATCCAGGGCGGATCGAAAAGCAGCCGGAATGCACCTCCCGGTAAACGGATTGGATATGGCGATCCCGACAAAACGGTAGACGACGAAATTCTGTCGCACTATTGTCATAAAAAGGGAGCTTTATGTGCCCCCCGGCAACCCGACGAAGTGAATCCTTTTAAGCAATCCGACATTTCGCAGTTTTTTATTATCGAAGGCAGTGTTTATACCGAAGGTGCGCTCGATACCATGGAATTGGCTGTTAACCGTCCCATCAGAAATAAGATCGTTCAGAAATACATGACTCCCGAAGCCAGAGACGAACTTAAAAAGCTAAAGGAAGAAAACAAGGTGGAAGATTTCAGAAAACTGGCAGGAGAAATCAAGAATAAAATTGAAACAGAATACAACCTGAATCCAGGTCTGCTGGAATTTACCGAGACTCAACGCAAAGCTTATACAACAGTTGGTGGCTACCCGGAACTGGATGGAAAATATACCATTTTTGGCGAATGTATTTCGGGATTCGATGTGATTGATAAAATAGCATCGCTAAAAACCGACGAGAATAACCGGCCGTATACCGATGTAAAAATTACCGTTAAAGTCTTGAACTGATGATCCGCTTTACTGTCATATTGATTTTTGCACTGATTTTTGCTTCGTGTGGCGGAGGGAAAAAGGAACAAACTCCGGCAGAAAAACCGGCAGAAAAAAGCCAAAACACTACTCCCGATAACTCCAACGAAGATTGGAAGGAAATTTCGGATGCTGTTGCAAATATTGATTCATACGATGGTACTCGCATTCTCGAAAGCGGACAAGGATTTTTTGTGGGTGAGAACCTGCTTGTAACCAAATACTCGCTGGTGAACCAGGCTACCAAAGTTAATGTGAAACCCATCAATGAGGATAAAACCTACAATGCTGATAAATTTGTTGCTTTCGACCGAATTAACGACCTCATCATTCTTCAGGTCGACGGCATTAAACGAACACCGATAAAACTTGTTGAAGGCAAACTTCCCAATTCTGCCAAAACCATGGTGGTATCGCCTTCTCCAGGAGGAACCATCCAGCTTTTTACCGGAAAAATGCTAAACATGGCAACGGTAAAAGGCACAAAATTGTACCGTATAACCAATCGAATTCGTCGATCGCAATTCGGTGCACCGGTTTTTGTTTCAAATAAGAAAGCCATGGGAATTGGTTATTCCGCCACCGTAAGCTACGAACATCAGAGCTTTGCAATTCCTTCGATTTATATTGCTGAATTACTTCGAAAAAAACACGATCCGGAGAACCTGGAATCACTTAAATTGGGAGCGAATAAAGAAACAGCAGCCGAAAATGCTAAAATAAAAGGAATGGTTATTGAAACTGATGCCGGCAACATAACCATAAAGCTTTTTAATGAAACCCCCGAATACCGCGATAATTTTATTCGATTGGCTAAAGAACATTATTTTGACAGCCTTTTAATCCACCGGGTAATTGCCGATTTCGGGATTCAGAGCGGAGCTGCCGATACACGTTATGCCGAACCGGGTGAGAATGTAGGATGGAAAGGACCGGGTTACACCATTCCGGCACACATTGTTCCGGGATTATACCACAAACGTGGAATGATAGGCTCACCACGAATACCGGATACCAAAAACCTGCGACGTCGCTCTGACGGCTCACAATTCTACATTGTTTCGGGAAGAAAATATTTCGACGAAGAACTTAACGATCTGGAAGAACAAAACGGCATCAAATTTTCCGCAGCACAGCGTCAGGCCTATAAAACGGTTGGCGGTGCCCCTCACCTCGATGGCGCTTACACTATTTTCGGGCAGGTAACTTCGGGGATGGATGTGGTAGACAAAATCGTAAAAATGAAAACGGATAAAAACTGGCGACCAGAGGAAGATATTCGAATCCTGCGGATCCGCATTCTAAAATAAATCCGCCATTTCCATTCCGGCTTTCAACCATAATGTTTTTAGTCCAGCTTTATCAGCAGCAAGAATATTATTTTCAAGGTCGTCGATAAAAAGTGTTTCTACCGGTTCAACTCCCGATAATTTAATTACTTTCTCAAAGGCCTCTATTTCCGGCTTTCGGGCCTTTATTTCGTGCGAATAAAAGACCTCATCAACCAGGCTCGAAAATTCAAATCCGTAAATAGCCTTAAATTCCTCAAGCAACCTGCCAATATGAATCTCATTGGTATTGCTGAACAGGTAAATTCTGTATTTACTTCGAAGATCCTGCAAGGTTTTAACCCGCTTTTCGGGAATATCGAGGATCATGGCATACCAGGCATCATCGATTTGTTGATCGGTAGCATTTGGATTATTAAGCAGTTCCCGAACTCTGGATCTGAATTCTGCCGGTGTAATCCGCCCCGTTTCCAGGTTATAGAATACCGAATCGGAAAAAGCCACTGAAGGATTGATCGCAGCTTTATTCAATCCCAGTTTTTGAAAAGCTTTTATCGAAGCATCAAAATCAAGATTCAACAAAACATTCCCCAAATCGAAGATGATATTTTTGATATTTGAAAGGTCCGGCATCCAAATTATATTTTTGGTGAAGATAGGTATTTTAAGAAATCAGCAAGTCTGTAAAAATTAAGTTAAATAAGAAATTTACATGATTCAAAACTGTTCAAATCGTTAAATCTCATCATTCCCCAAAAAGCAAAATACGACCTAAATTAATGGCCCGCAGCTGGTTAATGTCTATGTATATTTGCGAACGCTACATAATTTTCTTATAGAAAAATTTGGATTTCTCCTCTAGGTGTTTTTACTTTAGACCCACAAACCCTTATTTTTTATCTTTTTGTTTTTTTATGGGCAGCTTTTTGAACAAGAGTTGCCCCCTTTCCCGTGCGCGAAAGTGTTCGCACACAGCAGGTTAACAAAATTGGCTACTTATTGATTGTAACCATACCATATTCATTGAAATAATTCGGACAGTTTAAGGTCCGGTGCTTTAACGGGCATTTCATCTCGGATGATAAAAAAGTTAGGACGTTATTTATTACAAGGGCAGAATTTTCTGCCCTTTTTTATTTTACGTCAGCCAAAAACAGTTTTGCGGTATTTTTTATTGATGCTGAAACAGGGGTGTATTGAAAATTGATGGCAGTAATGATTTTCGATCCATCGTAGTTATTAATATCATTCCGTCCGGTCGCAACCTCTTTCGTTAGTACCGGTTGTTTTCGTGTGAACCAGCTTCCAACTTTCGCCAGGCGCCATGCTATTGCTGTCATAAAATCGGAGGCAAAAACCGAAGGACGTGGTTTGCCTATTGCATCCGCAATCTGGTTAAATACTTCCTCGTAGGTTAGATTTTCAGCATTTAAAAGGTAACGCTGATTTTTACACCGTTCAAAATGTGCTTCGTTCATCAATTGCAGCATAACACTAACCACATCACGAACATCAACATAACCGGTAACTCCCCGGGTATAGTATTTCATGCCATCCCAAACCGTTTTGAAAAATTTAGCACTGCTGTTCTCCCAGTTTCCCGGCCCTAAAATAATAGACGGATTTACAATCACCGCATCGATTCCTTCTTCCACTCCTCTCCAGATTTCGGCCTCAGAAAAAAACTTGCTTTCGGAATAGGCCGAGTGCTTTTTTGCGGGAATCCAGTTGGTTTCCTCATTTACCATTTCGCCGTTCTCACGCTTTCCCAGGGCTGCAATCGAACTTACGTGGCAAATTCGTTTCACCTGGTTTTCAAGGGCTGCATTTATCAGGTTTGAAGTTCCTTCTACGTTGTTACCGATCATTCTACTCCGGTCCCTTCCATCAAAAGAAACAATGGCAGCACAATGGTAGATCACGTCAACACCTCTCAGCAATTCTTCCAGCGCAAAATAATCAAGAATATCGCCATCCACCCATTCAATCGAGTCGAAGAGTTTCTGCGCGTCGTTGGTATAATAAGAGAAGGTTTTGACAACCTGACTGAGATTACTGGTGGGGCGTTTTAATGCCCTTACTTTTTCACCGCCTTTTGTAAGTTCAAAAAGCAGATGCGATCCAACTAATCCTGTTCCTCCGGTAACGAATATCATAATTTATAATCTAGCTGTTCCATGGAGTTGTTGCCTTTGCGCCAAATTCCTTTGCTCCCAGTTCATCGATGTGAACTTTAAAAACGCCCACATTCTTTACAGCCGGTTCGCCAAATTTAAACTCCCTGTCGCTGTATTGTTTCATTAATAACTCAAGGCAGCGGTATTTTTCGTCGTAATCGTCAACAATTTCCACCGTTCCTTCGAGTACCACCGACTTTGATTTAACCCTGTAACTGCATCCAACCCGAACATCCTGCCAGGCAAGTTCTTCTCCCAAAGTCCAGTTGATACACACCTTTGGATTCTTCAAAATACTTTCCCACATGCGGCCCTCTTGCGCTGAATGCAGGATAACGACATCTCCTTCGAGCGCAAAGTTCATTGGCAAAATATAAGGTTTATCTCCTACCGACATGGCCAGGTAACAGGTTTTACAAGCCCTGATCACCGCATCAATTTCATTCCTGTCTTCGATAAAATTAGTTCGCATAAGCAATTAATTTATGGCTCTTCTTCCAAGTGCGTCAGAAAGTTCCTTTTGTACCCTTTTCAGGTTCATATACATCGACTGTTCTTCAATTACCTTATCAAAATCGTTAGCCGCCGATGCCGCGTCGATGGCCTTTTCAATTTCGTCGAGTATCAGTTTTACCTTGCTGAGCTTATATTCGTTTACTATTCTGGGAATCAAAATATCCAGGATATCTTCTTCAGCTTCGGTGTAAGCACCCGCCTTTTTCCAGCGTTTACTTTCAATGTATTTATCCGAAAGAAGATCAGTAGCCAACTTACTTACTTCGCCATCGGCGTGGTAAATAAAATAGCGCCATGGATCAAAACCCGCTTCTTCAATATGATCGGCTACCTCGTAAAAGACCTTCTGGAAAAGGGGATTTTCAGAAACCAGCTCATCAGCTTCAATTTCGGTCACCATAAACTCCTTTACCGTGGTTTCAAAGGCTTCTTTACTGCCTTTTATTTTAAGTTGGATAACGGCATTGGCATGTTTCAGCAGAAAACGCAAAAATTGCAAATCCTCGGTCAGCATATCCGACGGCAGAGAAATTGTTCTCTCCTCCTGCTGAACTTTGGGAGCACTTACCATTTTTCGTTCTTCCTTTTTCCTGAAATCTTCGTCCTGCTTGTATTTTTGGCGGCGCACTTCGGTGTACAGCACTTCCTCATCCACATCAAGCAAACGGCTGCAATCCTTAATATAAACTGAACGTGTAATCGCTTCGGGAATAACAGCAACTGAGCGAATTACCTCGGTGATCAGTTTTGCTTTTGCAATCGGATCGTTTTCGGTTTCCTTTAACAGCAACTGCGTTTTGAAACGAATAAAGTCGGTTTCATTATTCTTAATGTACTCCAGAAACGCACTGGCTCCTTTCTGCTTGGCAAAAGAATCGGGGTCTTTGCCATCAGGAAGCAACAACACCTTTACGTTCATTCCTTCTTCAAGCACAAGGTCGATTCCACGCAGTGAAGCTTTTATTCCCGCTGCATCGCCATCGTAAATGATGGTAATGTTTTGCGAAAACCGGCGGACCATACGAATCTGGTCGGGTGTTAATGCCGTTCCGGAAGATGCTACAACATTTGTAATACCCGCCTGGTGCATCGAAAGCACATCGGTGTAGCCTTCAACCAGGTAGCATTTATCGAGTTGTGTAATTTCGCGTTTCGCCTGGTAAATCCCATACAGAACCCGGCTTTTGTGATAAATATCCGACTCCGGAGAATTAAGGTATTTGGCTGTTTTTTTGTCGTCTTTCAGAATACGTCCGCCAAAAGCGATAACCCGGCCGGCGAGATTATGAATCGGGAAAATCACACGGCCCGCAAAGCGGTCACGCATCCAGTCGTCGCGTTTAATTGTGAGTCCTGTTTTCTCAAGGTACTCAATGCGGTAACCTTGCTTTTGGGCGGCATCAGTAAAAGGTGTTTTTCCGTCGGGTGCAAAACCTACTTCAAACTTTTTCAGGATATCGTCGCGAAAACTGCGTTCACGAAAATAACTCAGTCCGATCGTTCGTCCCTCGTTTTCTTCCCACAAATACCGCGTAAAAAATTTCTGGGCAAAAGCCGTCACAATCATCAAACTTTCGCGCTCGTCTTTCAGATGTTTCTGTTCCTCTGATTCTTCCTCTTCAACAACAGCAATTTTGTATTTGCTTGCCAGCCACTTCAGGGCTTCGGGATAACTCAGATTTTCGTGCTCCATGATGAAGTTCACGGAGTTACCGCCTTTCCCGCAACCAAAGCATTTAAAAATGCCTTTTGCCGGCGAAACTGTAAACGAAGGAGTTTTTTCGTTATGAAAAGGACATAGTCCCAACATGTTAACACCACGTTTTCGAAGTGTTACAAAATCAGAAACCACATCTGAGATTTCTGCTGCATCTAAAATGCGTTCTATGGTAGCCGGATCAATCACTGTACAAAAATATCAGAAATAGACTGAAACAGGTGATCAAAAGGTTTTTTTTGAAACAATACTTCAGAAATTGTATTTTTAAACAAATCTTATGTCAATGAAGAAAAAGCTGGTGGTACTTTCGGGTGCGGGCATGAGCCAGGAAAGCGGACTAAAAACCTTCTGCGATATGGGCGGACTTTGGGAGAGTTACGATGTAACCGAAGTGGCCACTCCGGAAGCCTGGGAGCGTGATCCGGCACTTGTTTTGCGCTTTTACAACGAGCGGCGAAAACAGCTTTTACAGGCGGAACCGAACGCAGGACACCAGGCCATTGCCGAACTCGAAAATCATTTTGATGTTGAAGTGGTGACCCAAAACGTGGATAACCTTCACGAGCAGTCAGGCAGCACAAAAGTACTTCACCTGCATGGCGAGTTGATGAAAGCCCGCAGTACCATCGATCCGTTTTTGGTGTATGAACTCGATCACTGGGCGCTGGATATTGGCGACCGTTGCGAGAAAGGCAGTCAGCTTCGCCCGCATATTGTCTGGTTCGGAGAGCCTGTTCCAAATATTCCAAAAGCAATAGGCATTGTGGAAAGTGCCGATATTTTGGTAGTAATCGGAACATCTCTGGCTGTTTACCCGGCCGCGAGCCTGGTAAATTATGTTCGCAGAGGAACACCCATTTTCGTAGTCGATCCTGGAAAACCGGAAGTGTTTCAGAAGAATGTAACTTATATTGTTGAAAAAGCAGGAAAAGGAGTTGAGCAGTTAAAAGCAGAACTGAAAAAATATATGTAAATTGGTTTTATGAATAAGTTTCTGATCACGATAGTTTTATTGCTGGCTGCAAATGTACTGTTTGCCCAGCGTTTCGATGCCGGATTGATAGCTGGCTTTAACGGTTCGCAGGTTGAAGGCGACTATTTTAAAGGCTATAACAAAGCCGGAATCCTGGCCGGTATTTTTGTACAAACCGATGTTGCACCGGCGATTGTTGCCGGCATGGAAATTAAATATTCGCAAAAAGGCTCGCGAAAAAAGTACGATCCTAAACAGCCGGAAGTAGAAAAATACGTGATGCGTTTGGGTTATATCGACATTCCTATTTTTATGGGTTTCAGAACCAACGAAAGAAGTATGATCATTGCCGGCATCGCTCCCGGAGTGCTTATTCATTCAAAAGAATTGGATAATTACGGGGAATTCCCAAAAGAAGATCAGCATCCGTTCAACACTTTCGACCTTCAGCCATTTCTAGGATTTCAGTTTGATTTTCTGGAACGTGCCTCCATCGATCTTCGCCTGGCTTTATCGGTAGTACCTATCCGAAATCAGCCTTCAGGAACCAACTATTACTGGCACAACAACCAGTTTAACAATGTAATTTCGCTAGCGGTTTATTACCGACTTTAGACCAACATCGTAACTGTTCACCATCCATTTCGAGAAAACATCGAGATAGTTCCAAAACGATTGCAAAACATCTTCAGGTAATTCAAGTTTTGACAAAACCTGCTGGTAACATTTCAACCATTCAATACGAGCTTCAGCAGTAATTTTAAAAGGCCGGTGACGTCGGTTTAGCTGCGGCATTCCACGATTCTGGTTAAAATAATCAGGCCCGCCACAAATTTGTATAAAGAAATCAGCTGAATGTTCCTTGGCTTTTTCCAGGGCAATCGGATTTTTTGGGAACAGCTCTTTAATAGGACTTTGCACGATAAGATCGTAATGATCGCTTACCATTTTGCGAATACCTTGTTCACCCAACAGCTCAAACATTTGCTTTGTTGGCAACGTTACATTGGGCCGCACGCCCGGGAAATATTGACTTATTGTTAGTTCCATTCCGACTTTCTGTTTTTACCCCAAACAAAGAAAGCGGCAAGAAGTTGAAACTTTCGCGAGGAAACTACTTACCAAACACCCAACCAACTCTTATACCGGAGGTTAATGCAATCGGAAAATCATCAGGAGCTACAATGAAACCGTAAGGCAGGCCATCGTATTCATCGGCACCAAATCCATATCCAACGCCTACATAGGTATCTATCAAAAATGAATCATCGAACACCCATTGTTTTCCAAGCTTCAACATCAGGGCTAAAGTTGTACGATTTTCTCTTTTCTCACCTGTTTTATAATGGTAATTTCCATACGAATCGTAATACGAATCATAGTAATACTGATCATACGCCATATGTCGGATTGCAATTTCAGGCGCAAAATATCCGCCTTTCAAAAGGTGGGAATAGTGCATTCGGGTCATGTAAAAATCGGGATCGCGCATAAATTTCCACGCAAACTTTCCATAAAATCCGAACGGATCGATGTCGTCAATATCATTTCCAAGACCGATAATTCCCAAAGCTACTTCCCACGACTGGCTTGGTTTGAGACTACGTTCATAAACCAATTCGGTAGTCCCGAATAGTGGCGACAGGAAATTCACCTTTAATGCATTTTTCGACTGATTCACGTAATATTCCGGATTTCTAAAGGTGTTTTCTTCGATCTCGAGAACTTCTCCGGTACCAAATTCAATCCGGTCAACCAGTGCTTTATCAATTCCAAAAATCAACTTTGGGCTTTCGGCATAATAATATTTAACCTCATCGGCACCAATTTCCGTGACTTTGCAATTCAATATCTCAGCATTTTTTTTGATGATCTTATCTTGTGCGGTAGCTGTCAGGGTTAAAATCAACAATAGAAAGAAGGTTAGCGTTTTCATGGTGTACGTTTTTGATTTTCAGAATGCATTTCAAATACCTTGCCACAAAGTTATCATATTAAATGTTTACCTAACACAGTAACGATTCGTTATTTTTTAAAGTTTCTTCGGCATTATTCAAAACAATAAACTCGCTTGATTTGTCTTAGTGTTCGATGGTTATTTGTTAACCAAAACCTTCTACTACTATGAAAAGAAAATACATGAACCCATACCTTGCCGGTGTGTTGCTCGGAATGGTACTATTGAGCGCCATGTTTTTTTCGGGGCGCGGACTGGGAGCAAGTGGCGGATTGAAATATGCTGTTGTTGCTGCCGTTGAAGCAGTCGACCACGAACATGCAATGGAATCGTCGTATTACCGGAAATATTTCGAAAACGGGGAGAATCCCTTGAAAAACTGGCTGGCACTTGAGGTGCTGGGAATGTTTCTCGGTGGATTTATTTCGGGGGCCTTGTCCGGTCGCCTAAAATTCAAAATTGAAAAATCGCCCAACATAACAAACGGGAAGCGATTGTTTTTCGCTTTTTTAGGCGGCTTGTTTTTTGTTTACGGAGCACAACTGGCACGCGGCTGTACAAGCGGAGCAGCACTTTCAGGAATGGCCGTCCTTTCAGTAGCCGGATTTATGACCATGATCGGCATTTTTGGTTCGGCCTACATTTTTGCGTGGTTTTTCAGAAAGCTTTGGATCTAATCTTCAGTCCATCAATCCTTCAATAAATCAATCTTTAATTATGGGACCGATTACTGTACTTAACGAACTTCCTCAATGGCTGAATCTGGGCATTGGCTTTCTAATTGGCATTGGCTTTGGCTTTGCCCTGGAACAGGCTGGTTTTTCTTCGAGCCGAAAACTTGCCGGTATGTTTTACGGCTACGACACTACTGTTTTAAAAGTATTCTTTACAGCTGCCATCGTAGCGCTGGCAGGTTCGCAGTTGCTCAGCTATTTTGGCTTGCTTAACCTGAATATGGTGTACGTAAATCCGTATTACATAACTGCAACACTGGTTGGCGGAGTAATTATGGGAGCCGGATTTATAATGGGCGGATTTTGCCCCGGAACAGGTATCAGCGCCCTGTCGATTGGAAAGATTGATGCCTTGCTTTTTCTTTTTGGCGGGCTGGCAGGCGCTTTTGTTTTTGCCGAAACTTACCCGATGATACAAACACTGGCAGGCGCCAATTACAAAGGTCCGGTACGAATTGATGAGTGGATGGGTGTGTCTCCGGGTGTTTTTACTTTTCTGCTGATTGTTGCAGCGATAATCATGTTCTGGCTTGCAGAAATGGCCGAGAAAAAATATGCACGTCCCGACATCACTTCCGAAATTTAATTTGAAAATGAATGCACGAATAAAAATATCGGTTTTACTGGTGGGAGTTGGTTTTATCCTCGCATTTCTGCCTTTTAATGCCGCAAAAACCTTCAAGGTTAAACCAGGCGAACTTGTTGAGTTAGCAGCTGCCAGCGACATGTATTTTACAGTGGATGAAGTGGCCCGTTTTATGAATAATGAAGATACCACCGTTCAATTGATCGATCTGAGAAGCGAAGTAGAATACATGAAAAGCAACATTCCCGGATCGATAAATATTCCTTTTGATGACCTGCTGAATCCGAACTGGGAAGGTTACCTTAATCAAAAAAAAGTACGCAACATTTATTACAGTAATGGCAACGAAACAGCCAACTTAGCCTGGACAATCGCCACCGGGCTGGGATATAAAAATTCGTTTGTTATGAAAGGTGGTTTGAATGAATGGTACAAACTCGTTATGCTCAGTAAATTTGAAGGCGAACGCATTACGCCACGCGAGAATGCGCTGTTTGAGAACCGGTACAAGGCACGCAGAACCTTCACTGAGATTAACAGTTTGCCAGATAGTTTAAAAATGCAATACCTTGAAGCCAGGCGACTGGAAGAATCGCAGCTGGATGGCGGTTGTGAATAAAATCGAAAAAGATGATTAGAAAATTAAGTTGGATAATAGCATTTCTGCTACTAATAGTTGTACTGGTTTTAGTGCAAACTTTTAATCCGAACCTGTTTAAAAGAAACGTAAATGATGCATTGAAAGCGGCGCAACAAAATACAGTTTCGGTGCAGGAACTTAGTAATATAAATGGTGATTATACCATAATTGAATTTGACGAAGACCGGCGCTTCAATAATTCAGTTTACATCCCGTTCAACGAACTAACTCAAAAGGAGAACAAGGAAAAACTGGCGGAATTGAAAGGAGCTGTTTTGCTTTATTCAAAAGATATTTCAACAAGTTCGAAGGCTTGGGTGATTTTAAATCAGCTTGGTTTCGATTCGGTTTTTATCCTTTCGGAAGAAGAAAATCCGGAAGTCCTAAATTATAAATTCCGGCCCGATCCAACGATCAGGCCGGAATAAAATATCTTCGAACTACTTTTCTTAGTTGCTAACGTATGGATAATCGTGTATTTCGGCTTCGGTAAACGGAAGCCAGGAAAGCGCACTTTCTTCCTCCTTCATTTTATCGTACATAAATGCATTGTTCCCAAAAGTGAGGGTTTTGGCATCGTAACCAAACAAGCGCAAATATGCCGTAGCAAAACCTGAATTATGCCCGGTATTACAGTAAACCACTACCTCTTTATCGGTTGGGATGGTCTGCATTTCGGAAACAATACCGAGCGTGCCACCCGGTTTATAACGAACTGCTCCGGGAATATGCCCCGATTCGTACTTGTCTTTCCGGTCGTAATTTATGGTGTAATAATGCGCCGGATCTTCAAAAACATCGTCGGCATGGATGAGCGCTTCGGAGTATCCTGCAGCAAACAGTGAATCGATGCGAACCTGCAAAATCTCATCGCCGCTTGTTTTTCCGGTATTCAGTTTTGGCAAATCGGTAACAGCTGCTTTATCATGTTCCGCAGTTTCCAGTTGTTCCTGAAATTCCGATGAAACATTATCGAGCCAAGAATCTTCAGCAAAATATTTATTCCAGGCGCTCATTCCCCAGCGCATGGCATAAACGTTCCCGTAACCTGCCAGGCGCAATAACGAGGTAGCATAGCTGGCTATTTGCCCACTGTAACAAACCATCACAATCTTGTCGTATTCAAATGGTTTGATATCGTTGGAAAAATAAGCGGGAAGATCAGAAAAACTAACCTGGACAGCGCCTTTTATGTGTCCGTCGTCATAGGCATCTTCACTTCGCAAATCGATGATCTGTATATTGCCATCCAGCTCTTCAAATACTGCGGAAGGCTTTATAAGCGAAGGAAAATTACGGCTGTTGGCATAATCGCCCATTTCACTTAAAGTTTTCAGCAATAATTTGGCTTCGCTGTTTATCTCAACTTTTGGGGTCGACGCTTCAACGCCGGAATCTGCCTGTTCCACCTTTTTTTGCCCTCCTGAACAGGATAGCAGCAGAACAACTAATGAGAGCGTAAAAAAGTTCAAAATCGGTTTAAAGTGAATCATAATATCGTAAATACTTAACTATTACTTTCTACAGGGTTCATTTCTTTGTCGTAACGAAGGGTTTCAACACGTCGTCCCTCATCGTCGTACTTGTATTCAACAATGGCAACTCCGCTGTTCGGGTTGTTAACTACATTTCCGTCGCCATCTTTCGAAATACTTTTCACCAAAGCTCCGTGCTCGTTGTATTCGTTTTCGGTAACAGGTATTCCTTTACCACCAAGCAATTCATCATCCTGGTCGTAAATCACCATTTTTACAAGGTTTCCGTTTTCATCAACTGTATTGCTTCGTTTTGCCCAGCCCCAGTACAAATTCGATAACTGGCCGGTGGTGCTGTGTACCGAAAACGTTAGCAAATCGCCTTTGTCATTATTTTCGAACAGAAAGTAAGAAACGCCCACATCGCCACAATTCTCGGCTGTGCAATCGTATAAAGTGTCGGCTTCGTAATTTGCCATTCGGGTTACATAACCCTTGTCGTTGTAACTAAAGCGCAACTCGTAAAACGGGCAAAACGGATTCATAATGGTTTCTTCTTTTGCCAGGTTGTAACGTAGTTCGCGAATCATTCCGTTGTCAAGTTTCGACCACACATAATTGTGAATGTTGTTTCTGTTTTCAACCGGGTTTCCATCTTTATCAAGAAAACGCAAGGCAACACGCATTCCCGAATCATCGAGTGTATATTCCTGGGTATAAGTACCACCGCTTTCTATTTGCTCACCATCCTCATTAAAGAATTTTTTAACTTGTTTGTCTCCTTCGTATGTGTAAGTTATTTTAGCAGCACGCAGATTCGAATATCCAAGCAACACGCCGTTACGGTTATATTCCACTGAAGCCAGGGTTCCGTTGTCGTTCCAGGTGAATTTATAATTATTCACTTTTTGAGCTTCGTCAGCCGAAATTTCATGAGAACCGCGTTCCAAATCCCATGGAGTTTCACTAAATAACAACTGCCTGTAATACTTCACGTTTGAGTCTTCATTGCCTGCCGGTTTTTGGTTACAGGCCGTAAAACCAATCACAACCAGCATAATCAATAGTAAATTTTTAATGTTCATTATTCTATACTTTTTTTTGATGATTAAATCGCGTTCATACTGTTGCTTTAACAGATTGAAGCAAGACATTGTTTAGGGATTTTCGGAGAAGTTATGTCAATAAATACAATGCTTTTCTGCCAATGTGAAAATCCGGATCAGAAATCGGCAAAAGCAAGAGTAGCGATACTCACTTTTGTATTCTTTATTTTAAGAATCTCGAAAGCGCAGGCTTCCAATGTTGAGCCCGTGGTTACCACATCGTCAACCAAAAGCAGGTGTTTATTTTCAAATTCTTCGGGCCGGTGGATTCCAAAAATACCTTCCACATTTTGCCAGCGCTCGTAGCGGTTTTTTCGTGTTTGAGTGCTTGTGTAAGTTTTTCTGAACAAATTATCCGCAACAACTTTCTTATCCATCGATGCAGCAATACCTTCTGCTATCCATTTGCATTGATTGTATCCACGCTTCTTCTCTTTTTTAGGATGTAGCGGCACCGGCACAACAAAATCAGCAGCACAAAAAGCAGACGATTCCCGAAGAACGAATCCATATTTTCTTCCTGTTTCATAACCAAGCTCTTTTAAGCCTTTGTATTTTGTAAAATGAATGAGCTGCTGGTACTTACTCCCTTTTCGGTATGAAAAATAAGAAGCTGCATTTTCAATAGTTACGCGGCCCCAGAAAAGTTGAGCGACCTTATTTTCGGGCTCTAAATGAAAATGAGTTACCGGAAGATCGTTCCAGCAATTAAAACACACCAGTTTTTCCTGGGTTATAAGCCGTTCACCGCAGGTAATGCAAAGAGTTGGAAACACAAGTTCCAGAATATCGGTAATGTTTTGGTGCAGGTTAATCATACCGTAATTTACAACAAATTACCGAGACAGACTTAAGGATTAATTAACTTATGCTTAATGCATTAACAAACGTTTAATGCACTCATAATCTTGACATAATCCGTTATAAAAGCAATCAAGCTATCTTGCATATCGAGATATTTCCCTTATCTCTCTTGTATTCCTGTAATTTTAAAACTCTCCCAAGGTTGTCGTATCCGGGCAACCTTTTGGCTTTATTTTTCGAATTTAAATAGTTATAAAACACTAAAATCACTTAAGAAAATTATTAAATTTGAGACCTAAATCATTCATGAACCTAATAAACGACCACGTGTATGCTACGCCGTTTTGTAAAATTTCTACGCGAAAAACTATTACTAGTATTATTTATTGGCTTTGTCATTGGGCTGCTTGCAGCCATTTATTCGAATAAAGCAATTGAAGCCACATCAACTCCTGAATCATGCGAAATGTGCCATGTTCATCCGCACGTTACCGATTCCTGGAAGTTATCCGTTCACTACGATACCCGTGTCGGTATTAAAATTGGCTGTGTTGACTGTCATCTTCCCCCCAAAGGAGAAGGTTATTTAAAAGAAAAAATAAAGGCTTCGGCACGCGATGCCTATGGTTTCTTTTTCAAAGATTCGGCTGATTTTAACTGGGAGGCCAAATCAAGTCTAGACCAGGCACAACACCATGTGTTTAAAGCGTCGTGCGTAAAATGCCATTCAAACCTGTTCCCGATCACGCTTAACCGTAAAGGACAGGATGCTCACTTATACTATACGCAGCACGAAGATGAGTTGCGTTGTATTAACTGTCACCTGAATGTGGGACATTACGATCCGAATGCACTTCACGCCAAAAATGTTGAATTTGGAAGTACCGGAAACGAGAACTTAGAGAAATTTACTGAACCGACTGCAGTAAGTGCACTGGAAGATTTTACTGAGCAGATTCCGGGAACCACCATTTCATTTAATATGAAAGCCATTCCGGGAGGAAGTTTTAAAATAGGAAGCCCTGAAAAAGAACAATATCGCGAAGCTGATGAAGGTCCGCAAAAAACGGTGAATTTGAGTCCGTTCTTTATGGCTGAAATAGAAGTTAGCTGGAATGAATACCTTGCTTTCTACGGAGCCACAGCTGCCGAAGGCCGTTCAACCGATACAGAAGGCTCCCGCTTGCAAGGTGAAGTTGATGCCATTACAGGACCTACGCCACCTTACGGACAACCCGATCAGAACTGGGGTATGGGAGACCGCCCTGCAATAACGATGAGTTATCATTCGGCTGAAACTTACTGCAAGTGGTTATCGCAGGTAACCGGTAAAACCTATCGATTACCCACCGAGGCCGAATGGGAATATGCAGCGCGAGGCGGCACCGAAACACCTTATTTCTTTGAAGGAGATCCAAAAGATTTCGCCGAAAAAGGATTTTTAGGAAATCTTTTCGGTAAGAGCAACGAGCTGATCAACAGCTACGTGATCTATGAAAAAAACAGCGGATTAAAAACAGGTGTACCCGAAGATGTGGAAGCCAATCCGTTTGGTTTGAAAAATATGCTGGGTAACGCCGCCGAATATTGCCTTGACTGGTACGCCGAAGACGCCTACACACAATTAAGCGACGGAGCTACCGATCCTAAGGGACCGGCAATGGGAACTGAAAGAGTTATTCGCGGTGGTACCTTTAAAAGTGCAGCCGGCGAGGTTCGATCAGCCGCACGTGATCACACTCAATCGGAAGCCTGGATGAAAACCGACCCGCAGATTCCTAAAAGTATCTGGTGGTTATCCGACTGCAACTACATGAGTTTTAGAGTAGTTTGCGAATTCGATGAGAAAACAGGGAAAAAATAGGTACATTTAAAATCCTAATTCAACTAAAACATAAACATTATGAGTGAAAGTCAATTTTCAAGAAGAAAATTTTTAGGCGGAGCTGCTGCAATAGGAGCCGCCGGAGCCATTGGATTTGGCCCGTTAACATCGTGTACTTCAGGCGATAGCTCTGCCGGAAGCAGTGCTATTTACGACTGGAAACAAAGAGATTACAACTTCCCGCCATTGCTCGATCAGGTTCCGGAAGGAACAGTATTAAAAGCCGGTGTTATCGGTTGTGGTGGACGTGGAACAGGTGCTGCCAACAACTTTCTCGAGGCTGGCGGATCAACAGTTACCATAACTGCTCTTGGTGATGTTTTTCAAGACCGAATCGACGGTTGCCGCGATAGAATTAAAAAAGAACACGGATTGGAAATTCCGGACGAAAACTGTTTCATTGGTTTCGATGCTTTTGAAAAAGTGATCGATTCGGGTGTAGACATCGTTATTCTTGCCACACCGCCTAAATTTCGCCCAGAACAATTCGAGGCTGCAGTAAAAGCCAGAAAACACGTTTTCATGGAAAAACCTGTGGCAGTAGATACTGCAGGCGTTCGTCAAGTTTTGGCTGCTGCAAAAATGGCTGATAACCTGGGACTGAAAGTAGTTACCGGAACACAACGCCGTCACCAGCATAAATACATAAACGTTTACAAAGAACTCTCGAATAATGCCATTGGCAAGCTTACAACAGCCGAAGTATACTGGAATGGCGGTCAGTTATGGTACCGTAACAGTAATCCGGCCTGGAGCGAAATGGAGTGGATGATCCGTGACTGGGTAAACTGGTGCTGGCTTTCGGGCGACCACATTGTTGAACAACACGTTCACAATATCGATGTAGCCAACTGGTTTTTTGGCAAGCATCCGATAAAAGCCCTGGGATTTGGATCGCGTCAGCGTCGACCCACCGGTGACCAGTACGATAACTTTGCAGTTCGTTTCGATTTGGATGACGGAAGACAAGTTTTAAGTACCTGTCGTCAGATTAATGGCTGTACAAATGCTGTAAACGAGGTAATGCACGGAACCAAAGGTAAAGCCTTTACTTCACAAGGGGGAACATCGAAAATTGTAGATTTGGAGGGTAACGAACTGTTCTCGTACGAAGATCACGAAACCAGTCCATACGTTCAGGAGCACAAAGACCTGATTACCTGTATCCGTCAGAATATTCCTTTCAATGAAGCTGAAGCTACCGCCAATTCGGTTCTTACTGCAATTATGGGTAGGGTATCGGCTTACACAGGTAAAGAAGTTACCTGGGAAGAAATGATGAACTCGGATATGAAACTTGGCCCTGACACCTATATTATGGGTGATGTTGGTTATATAAAAACAGCCACAGTTCCGGTACCGGGATCAGCTGACTAAACAAAAATAATCAGATATAAATTGAACCTTCGGCGATTGCCGAAGGTTTTTTTGGCACCATACTTGTTTAAAACCGATTTGAAAACAATTCAATAACCAAAAAATTCAGAGTCATGAAAAAACTTACAAGCATTTTACTAATCGCAGCAGCAGCCTTAATTCTGGGCGCATGCGAAGGGCCTGTTGGTCCGGTTGGCCCTCCCGGAGAAGATGGTTACAACTTTGTTGGAACTACTTTTGAATTTACCGGTAATTTTACCAATGCAAATGGATATCAACTCCTATTTAATTTTCAGGATAATGGATTCGATCCTTACGAGTCGGATGTGATCTTAACCTATATTTTGTGGAAAAATGAAGATGGTTTGGATTACTGGCGTCCACTTCCGCAAACCACCTATTTTGATTCCGGTGCTATTTTGGTATACAATTTCGATTTTACCGGAGATATCTCTAACGATCGCGTTGTTGATATGTCGGTTTTTCTGGACGGAGATGTTGATTTTTCAACCTTACCAAACGATTATACACTGAATCAAACCTTCAGAGTAGTAGTTGTTCCATCTGATTTCCTAAGTCTGGCAGATGTGGATGAAAATAATTTGAATTCAATATTGAATTCGTCGAATATCCAAATGAAGACATTGGACAAAATTGAGCTGGGATCTGGAATTGATTTAGATACCAGCATACAGATTGAAAAGTAAGAAGTAAATACCACCAAAGCCATCCAATTATCGCGGGTGGCTTTTTTATTGTCAAAATAAAAGCATAAAAAAACGCCCGGTAAATACCGGGCGTTCAGGACATGTGAAAGGCTTAAACTACAGTGTTAGCTGCAGTTGACTGCCATTCTAAATAAGCTCCATCGTATACTTTTACGTTTTCGTATCCAAGTCCTTTTAATGCCAGGTAAATTACGCCGGCACGTACACTGGTCTCGCAGTATACAATAACGGTTTTATCCTTTGTAATACCTTTTGATTTGAACATTGCTGTTAATTCATCGCTCGATTTTAACAGGCCTTTGGCATCCGATAAAGTTTCGTAATTAACATTTACCGCGCTCGGAATATGACCGGGCCGTTCCAATTCGGTTTCGGCTGTTCCCGCATATTCTTCCGGAGTACGCGCATCAACAATAACATAAGAAGCATTATCAACAGCTTTTTTAACCTCATCCATTTTGGCCAGTTGAGTAGCATCAACTTTTGCTGTAAATGTTGTGGCAGCAGCTTTACCCGGAGCACCGGTAATGGGTTTGCGACCGGCTTTCCATGCTTTCATGTTACCATCCAGCATTTTAACATTAGGCGCTCCCAGATACTTTAACATCCAGTACATGCGGCCTGCATATTTTGTCGATCCTTCATCGTAAACTACGATCGTTTTATCAGGCGATATACCATGTTCTCCCAAAATCTTCGCCATTTCCTGCGGCGACTTGATCAGGTTGCGAACAGGCTGATCGGTGCACAATGTTGAATGTGGAAGGCTTATCGATCCGGTAATGTGTACTTTGTAACCATCAGCTGCACCGGCCCAAACCACAACAACGTCGTTATTTTTGTAGATCTTTGCCAGATCTTTTTCTGAAATCAAATCCTGGGCTGAAACTGCTGCAACAAGCAGCATTAAGAATCCAAGTAGAAAAAACTTATTTGTTTTCATTGTATAAATTTTTTGAAGAATTAGAATTTCACCTGTAATTGTACCATTAACATGTCGTTATCAACCTCACCTGCCCACTCAGCCTTGTATTCGTAGTTCACCTGCAGACGAGTCCACTCGTTGAAGAAATAGTTGAAACCAATTGTGGTAACGTGCTCGTAGTTGTTGTATCCGTCAAAATCGATATCGTCATCGTAATTTTCGTATTTAATTACGGGCTGCAGATTCCAGGGTGTATTATAAAGTGCCATGATAGAAAGGCCCTGACGTTTAACGCTACCCTGAACCAATTCAGGATCGCCGCCACAGCCGCCACCAACCAGGTACGAACCTTTGTCTTCGGCCCAGATGTATTCGCCCTGAACCAGGAATCCAAATTTTTCAATCTGGAAATCGGCTCCAAAACGTTTTCTTTCATCAGCATCTTCAACAGTTTCATCGCTGCTTACGGATTTGCCTAAACGGAAACTACCCGCAAACTGAAACCAGTCGATCGGATGAACGATCAAACGTCCAACAAGGTCTTTGTATTTGTCCTTATCGGCAACCAGTAACCCGGTTCCGTTCATATATGCCACCGAATACTGAAACAGAGTGGTATCAGCTCCACCCAGTAACATCAGTCCCATATCGCGGTCGGGAGCAGTAAGTTCGTTCACAAATTTTGATCGATTGATCGTATAGAGCGCATTACACGGAGTACTCAATTCCTGTCCGAAAGGCGATTTGAACGAACCCATACTAACCTTCAGAAAAGGGAAACGCGAGTAAGTAACAAACGCATCGAGCAAATAAGCTTTTGGACCGTCTTTTTTAAACGGACTGGTTTCGAGTAAAACATAGTAACTAAAATCGTATGGGATATTGCCCATTACACCCACTCGTGCACGGTTAAAACCAAAGGATGAAGTGTTATCACCTTCCGTAAACCCGTAATCGTATTGAGTCTGTAAATATCCAAACACATTTACACCGTCTTCCGATGCCGGTTCTGCACATCCCTGGGCATTGGCAGTATAGCCAATAAAAAGAACGGCGGTAATTATAAATAATATCTTTCGCATGATTTTCTTTTTAGATGAATGAAAAATGATTCATAAGTTGATCTCAATTGAGCCAGCTTACTTTACAACAGGATAATCAACTGTTGGCGCAACAAATTTGTGGCTCTCTAATTCAGAATAAATCATGCTGTTTGCTCCGAATTTCAAACTAACAGCGTTAAAGCCCAATACATTCAAATAAGCAGTAATCATTGATGAAGTCTGACCTGTCCAGCAGTAAGTACAAATTTGTTTATCAGGATCTAATAAATCGATTTCACCATTTTGAATTGAAAGCGGATTGATACGGTGTGCTCCGGTAATGTGTCCGTAATGTTCTACATCAGCCAGTGCCCAGTAATTGTTGATCATGTAGCTGGCAGGAGCATCAAGAACAGCTGATGAAGCAACTCCTTTAAAGCCATTTTCAAGTAAGGCTGCAACGCGTTCTTCAAGAATTCCGGCACCGTCGGTCGCAGAAACAAGAAGTTCAGGAGTATCGTGAGATGTATCGGAAGAAACTGCATCACTTGTCCAGTTGGCATTACCAACACCAATTACACCGTTTTCGTTACCAGAGTTGGCTAACCACGGACCGCTAAGTGTTGAAGTCCATCCACTCATTCCCCACATTAAAACCTTGGCATCAGCATATCCGCTTAAGCGAAGTGCAACAACGGCAAGCGAAGCAGTTTGCCCTGTATAACAAACCGCAAGAATAGGTTTTGTTGTACTGGCTGCTTTTTCCAACAAATTACCAAGTGTTACGTTTACCGCACCTTCAATATGTCCGTTGGCATAATCCGTTTCACCACGTAAATCGAAAATATCATACGTAGCAATAAAGGTTGAAACCTCATCGGCACTTGCCGGACGTGCTGTGATCCACGAGCTTAAAACAGCGGGGAGGTCCATGTCATTTTCAACCAAATACGATGTTAATGTTTCATACGGATCTGCTCCATTTTCTGGACAATCGCACTGATCGTCGTACTTACATCCGGTGAAAGAAATCGAAGCCACGAGGGCTAAAAAAAGCGTGTAAAAAATGTACTTTTTCATTTTTAATAGAATTATAGGTTATTGAATAGTTCTGCAGTGAACCGGAAAGGCGATCCCGGTTTTATTAAAAGGGTATTAAAATTTAAGGGGAAGTTCTTTTTCGGCAAGCATATAACTTGCACCAAAAACAATAAAAAAATTGCCTCTCTCATGTCCTGCTTTAAGTAAAATTTGAGTCGCATAACCGACGTTTCAAAAATAGAATGCATGACAATTTGAGACGACAAAAACCGGTTCAAGCGCCTCAAGGTGAATTACCTTCGTACTCATTACTATTTTTGATCTATATCAAGAATATGATTGATGTTATAAAAATTATAAGTGCTAATTGATTATCTTCGTGCCCTTAAGTGAGCTAAAAATGCCAAATTCAAAACTAATTCAAAAGTGCACCGGATGCGCCTGTATGTCTCTTCCATTCAAAGAACTCACTGTTGAGCAATTAATCGAGATAAACCGAAACAGGGCAGAAATTACTTTTAAAAAGGGTGAAACCATTTTTAAACAGGGAGTGATGGCCAGCCATCTGGTTTACCTGAAAACGGGTTTGGTTAAACTGTATCGTGAAAATGGTCATGAAGAAATGATCCTATCCATTGAAGGAAAAGGAAAATTGCTCGGTTTGCAGGCACTTTTTGGTAAAAACCTGTACCCATATTCGGTGCAGGCCTACACCGAAACAAAAGTTTGCTTGCACGACAAAAGCACTATTCAGGATTTTATCAATCAGAACGCAGGTTTCGCAGCAAGTCTGATGAAGCAGCTAAGCGATGAATCATTATTCTGGTACGACCGCACAGCTTGTCTCACACTGAAACAGTTGCACGGACGATTTGCCGACCTTTTATTGTGCCTGAGTCTGCGTATCTATCGACGCAAAAAATTCAAAGTACCCATTTCAAAAAAGGAAATGGCGGCCGTTACCAACATGTCTCAGGAAAGCCTTTCAAGGGTAATAAAAGATTTTGTTGGCGATAAAATTATCGAGATGAAAGGCAGTGAAATATCCATATTGAACTACGAAAAAATACGCCACCTCAGCATGGTAGGCTAGCCTTTCTGTTGTATTTCCTTTAGTTTTTTCTCGTCGAGAATGGTAATGGCATTTTTATCTGCCCGGATTATCCCTTCTTCCTGAAACTCTTTTAACAGGCGTGTTACACTTTCGCGTGAAGTGCCGATTAACGAAGCAAGCTCAACTTTCGTAATGTTCATCTTGAAAGGATTAGAACCATAAACCTGGTTTTTGAAATAAAACAAGGTGTTAGCCAGTCTTCCCGGCACCTGTTGTTGTACGTTATTTACCAAGCGGTCGAAATAATTCATTTCGTCATCGAAAATATAATAGATCACCTCGGTGGCAAATTTGCCGTTCTCTTTTAATAACATTCCAAACAGTTCAATATCGATGAAGCACAGCTCGGTAGTGGTTAACGCAATGGCCGAAGTGTAATATAAACGTGTTTTTTTATTCAAGTTATTGATTCCGAGATAGGCACCTTTCTTGGCAATACTCAGTATATAATCTTTTCCTCCTATTCCTTTTTTACTGAGTTTCACAAAACCTTCGCGAATGTAAACGATATGGTTGGCCGGCATACCTTCCTTGAATATCAGTTCACCTTTCTCAAATACATTTTGAAGACAACCGGTCTCGAGGCGGGCCAGTTCCTTTTCAGTAAGCGAAGACACCACATTTGATTTGATGGTACAGTTCAGGCAAGTTTCTTTTTTATATCCCATCGCCATTATTTTTTGCTTCGGTTAATCTGCAATATGGCAGTTTCTATTGTGATGTTTTACTGATAATGTGTGCAATATATCACACTCTGTCGTTACTTTCCTCAACTTCAAAAATACAAAATATCACCCGAACATTTGCTGATTGCCATATTCTTTTTTGATCTTTTGTTCATTTTGAAATCTATTTTTATACCAGGAAATTATTCATTTAAATACAAGGCTATGAAAAAGATTTTAGTGCTTATTTGCTACAACCTGGGACTTTGGGGAATATTAGGTTTCTTTGCGACACTGCTACTTGGCTTCCTGTCGTGCTGTGCCAATTTATCTGCAAATATTTTTTACGGTTTTCTTATTGCGTTCGCAGCAATCGGTCTCACAGCAACTTCAATTTGCATTTACAGAGGCTGCAACAAAGCAGCAAAATAAACACAACTTAAACTCATGTTTACGGTGAAATAATGAGAAAGTTTGTACCTCACTAACCAGGTATGTTGATCTTAATTTGCCCGGTTTTTTTAATTCAATTTGCGGATACGCACCTCTATTTTATTCTGATATTTTAGGAGGTTTAACAACTCTTTAGTATCGGTATCTCCGAAATGGTAGGGATACAAAACTTTGGGTTGAAACGATTTCGCAGCTTCCGCACACATCTCAGGTGTCATGGTATAGGGTAGGTTCATGGGAAGAAACGCAATGTCGATTGCCTTTAAATCGGCCATTTCAGGAATATTTTCGGTATCGCCGGCCACATATACTTTTTTGTTGCCAAAGCGAATGACATAACCATTTCCTACACCCTTTGGATGAAAAGGCTGCCCTTCGGCACGCACATGCTTGATGTTATAAGCCGGCACCGCTGTTACCTCGATGCCATCAAACATTTTGGTGTTGCCATTCTTCATGACGTCTGTCCCCTTGTATTTTTCGTTGCATTTGGCAGTTAACACAATACTGGTATTGTCCTTTTTAACGGCATCGATAGCTTTCGCATCCAGGTGGTCGCCATGTTCATGGGTAATTAAAATCAAGTCGGCCTTTGGCAGGCTTGCATAATCGGCATAGCCCGAAACCGGGTCAATATGGATGACTTTGTCGTTAAACTTCATCATTAGCGTTCCGTGCCCAATAAAACTGATGGTTAATTCGCCTTTCGAAGTTTGAAATACATCTTTTTCAAATTCGGTTGCCATTAGCTTACTCTGACTAAAAATCATTACAAGAAGCAGTAAAAGTGTCGTATTTTTCATGATCTGTTCGCATTTAAAATCTGAATTTAAGCATAAAAAATAATTTATACCAGCATTGTAAACATATGTGACAGTTCGGCACGGGAATAATTTTGTACTTTCGAAAACTAAATATTAAACCTGATAAAAATGAAACAACTAATCTTTCTGTTTGCTTTGCTGGTACTTGGCTTTAACCTGGCAGCAAAGGATTACACACTCGAGTCTCCTACCGGAAAAATTACAGTAAAAATCGCTGTCGGTGAAAAAATAAGTTATGAGGTTCTGTTGAATGGGAAAGCAATTATTGCTCCTTCAACCATTTCTATGACACTTGATGATGCTACCTCGTGGGGAATCGGCGAAAAGGTAAAAAAAGCGAAAACTGCTTCGGTTTCCCAGGAATTGAAACCGGTGGTGCAGCGCAAATTTGCCACAATAAAAGATGAATACAATCAGCTTACACTTTCGTTTAAAGACCATTCGCTTGAGGTTCGTGCCTACGACAAAGGCGCTGCCTATCGCTGGGTATCGAATAAAAAAGGCGATTATAAAGTAATGAGCGAAGAAGTAAACTTCAACTTTCCGGCCGATCACAATATTTGGTTCCCCGAAGAAGAAAGTTTTATGAGTCACCAGGAACGCGTGTACCTGCGCGACAAACTTTCGAACGTTGGAAGCGATCGTTTTTGTTCTACCGGAATGCTGGTTGATTGCGGAAACAACGTAAAAACCTATATCTCGGAATCGGGATTGCTGGACTATGCCGGTTTGTGGCTGCAGGGGAGCGACGAAAATGCAAATGCTTTGGTCGGTAAATTCCCCGGAGTTGTTTTGGAAGAAGAACTGATCAGAGACCGGGATATGAAACCCACGAAATATGCCGATTATATTGCCGAGTGCAGCGGCCCGCGTAATTTCCCGTGGCGTGTTATGCTGATCACTGAAAATGATGCCGATCTGATTCAATCGGACCTGATCTATCAACTGGCACCGGAACAGCTTATTGAAAACACCGACTGGATTAAACCGGGGAAAGTAGCCTGGGACTGGTGGAATGCCAACAACATTTACGGAGTTGATTTTGAATCGGGAATTAACAATCAAACCTATAAGTATTACATCGACTTTGCTTCGAAATACGGCCTCGATTACATTATTCTGGATGAAGGCTGGTACCACCTTGGCGATGTACTGGATGTGGTTGATGACATTGACATCCGGGAACTTGTTGATTACGGCAAATCCAAAAACGTAGATATCATACTTTGGGTGGTATGGAAAACGCTCGACGATAAACTTATTGAAGCACTCGACCAGTTTAAAGCCTGGGGAGTGAAAGGCATTAAAATCGATTTCATGCAGCGCGACGATCAGTGGATGGTGAACTTCTACGAAAAAATTGCAAAGGAATGTGCCAAACGCGAATTGCTGGTCGATTTTCACGGAGCCTATAAACCGGTTGGTCTCGACAGAGCCTACCCCAACGTAATTTCATACGAAGGAGTAAGAGGGCTGGAGAACAACAAATGGTCGGAACTGCCCGATCCGGAGCACAACCTTACCCTGCCATTTATCCGCATGGTTGCCGGCCCGATGGATTACACACCGGGTGCAATGATCAATAAAACCAAGTTAAATTTCAATCCTGTTTTCACTGAACCGATGAGCATGGGTACCCGCTGTCACCAGTTGGGCTTGTATGTGGTGTTTGAAAGCCCGCTACAGATGCTGGCCGATAATCCATCGAATTACTACCGCGAGCCGGAATGTATGGAATTCCTTTCTGCAGTTCCTTCAACCTGGGACGATACCAAAGTACTGGAAGCCAAAGTAAGCGATTATGTTGCCATTGCACGCCGCTCGGGCGACACCTGGTACGTTGGGGCATTAACCGACTGGGATCCGCGAGAGATGGAACTGAAACTCGATTTCCTGGGCAACGGAACTTATACCATGAAAGTGTGGAAAGATGGCATAAACGCCGACAAACACGCAGCCGATTTTGCACAGGAAACAGTGCAGGTTACTTCAGGTTCTACTGTAAAAGTTAAAATGGCTCCCGGTGGTGGCTGGGTGGCTATTATTAGCAAAAAATAGTCGCAAGCTTCAAGTAATTAGCTTCAAGAAAAAAGGATGGCATCCGTCTGATACGAATCAGAAACGGATGCCATCCTTTTTTTTAGAATCGGGAGTAAATTCATTCTCTTTTTTGCAGTACGAACTTTACGGTAAATACCAAATTCCCTTTGAGTTCAGGAATATCAATTAGCGGAAGCTTGCCGATTACCCGTTTAACTTCCTTTTCAAAAACCTGATCAGCATGCTCCAAACCGTTACCTTCAGGAGAATCACTTTTATAAGCCACTACAACTACTTCACCAACAGCGGTTGCATTTTCGGGTATGTTATCAAGAATTTCCCGCACTGCTCCTCTACTATCAGTTTTCACAGCTACTTTAGCTACTCCCTCCTGATTATTTTCCACAGCTATATACGGATACTTCATATTACGGGCAAAGAATTTACGCAGGTCTAATTCAGTGCTTATTTTGTAATCTTTGGTGTTTATGACAACCACACCGTTTCTACCTTCCTCGTTATACAATTCACTGGCTGTAGCATCTTTTAATATTGTCATCGAGCCAACATTAGCCCCAGTAATCTCACTCATGGATTTATCCGTTTTTTCCCCATTTAAAATAATTAATGGGTCAACCTTTACTTCAACAACTTCATGATCAGTAATCAGATATTTTTTCCCTTCAACAGCAGTAAAGCTCAAATTGGTCCAGAAAGTTCCTTTGTCTCCCTTTAACCGTATTTCCCCATTTTTATTTGTAAGCTCGAACGAAAAATTTTCGTTCTTAACATCATTTGAAGTAATCATTCCGGATGGACCAATTTTTACAAATTGTTCATCAGAGGCAATGAATTCTACACTTCTAAATGTACATCCCACACTACCTTCCATGATAACCCTATCACCATTCAATTCTAAAATCACCTGAAACGATGATAAAAGGTGAGTTGGCTCTGAAGAAAAGACTGACCTCCCAACCGGCTTACCATATTTTAATTCTATATCCGGATTATCAACTGCGTCATTTTTTTCAACTGAATTATCCTCCAGCTTTTCCATTTCTTCACTCTTCATGGGCTTGAGACAAACATCCATTGTGGTTTCATTCGCTACTTTTCTTTCAATGGTCTCAAGACCATTCATCTTAAAGATCAAGGTTTCAATTGGCTTTCCATAGCGAATCTCGTAAAGACCAAAGAAGTCTGTCACAGTTCCAAGTGTTGTGCCTTTAATCAGCACACTTGTTCCCGGCACCGGATCTCCGTTTTCATCTGTCACTTTGCCTGTGACTTTGTATATGGTCTCTTTAACAACACTCTCGGGTGCCGCTTTATTACTAATACTTGCCTGGCTTTTTTCTGATGGAGAAATAGTTTTTTGTTCTGCTCCTTTCGTAGTTATTAGAAATACCCCGTTTTTCCCTTTTTCGCCAAAAAGCGCAGTTGAACTCTGATCTTTCAAAACCGAGAGTGATTCAATATCGGCGGGATTTAGGTAATCGAGAGATGCTTGTATTTTTCCATCCACAACGTATAGCGGTTGATTATCTTCCTGACCGTAGGTGGATATTTTGATTCCATTTGAAGAAGACGGAGTTATGGTAACATCGTCTCCATTTGCAGCTACAACTCCATTAATTCCACCAGATAATGTCCATCCTGCTGATCCGGAAGTTTTATCGGTTTCAAGCCGTACATCTAAATTATCGGCTCCGGCAACCGAAATTTCCCTGGCTTGATAACCCATTGAGGTAAAAATCAATGATTCGTTTTCGTCGTTCAAACCAATTTTATAATTACCATCCGTGTCGGTGACGGTACCAATGCTTTTTCCTTTAATAGTAACTGCTGCGCCGCTAATTGGCTGACCTTGTTTATCGGTCACTTTCCCGCTCACGGAATAAGCGTATTTCATGACCAACTTACCATTCCAGTCAACTTTCTTGTATTCGCGCATAAGGTCCTCACTCAACTCAAATTTTACCGGTACAGTATAATCAGCCTTTACAGGCTGTCCATCTTCCTCTGCAGGTTTCCAGGCAGGTAAACTACTTACCACACGCAAAGCTTCTTTATCCAATGCCGGATCTACTCCTCCCTTAACTTTAGGATTAACAACCTTCCCATTTTCGTCGATTAGAAACGAAACATATACAGTTCCGTTGATTCCGTTAAAAATGGCTATTTGAGGATAATTCAAGTTACTCTGAATGTAATTTCTGAGTGCCGGCTCACCACCCGGGAATTCAGGTTTTTGTTTTTCTGTTAAGGATTCATCATCTCTATTTCCGGGAAAAGAAGACTTAATCGTTGTTATACGAATTTCGCCATATTTATAATCTTCTCCCATGCTATCAGACCACGGTGGCTGATTCGCCTGAATAGAAACGATATCGTCTTCGCTAATCATTAATTTATTGGTTAATCTTTCCCCATCAACAGTAATATAAGGAAGTTCAGCATCGTGCGGGTCGAGAACAACATTACCGTCTTTGTGCATATTGTTCATAAAACGACTAAACTGTTCTGTTCTTGGATCTGGGACGTCATTATCATGAAAGCGTATTTGTTCGTTAATTTTGGTATCGATCTGCTCTCCTTCTGACGATATTACAAAGTTTGAAACACCGGAAGTAGCATCAGCTAATACACCATTATAGCTTTCACCATATTTACCTGTAGCATCCTTCCCGGTAAGAAAAACGACATTCTCAAAACCCTTTTTTCCTTTTTCCGTGAATTCTTGTTTGCTTACTATCTTACCATCAATTGCGTAGAAATATTCGTCGTTTAGCCTTCTCTCGTCTAAATTGATATTTTTCGTTGTATGATACTCAAACTCAGCATCCGATCCGGGAAGATAATCTGAGGTCCTGATGTACAATACATTTATCTGGTCAGTTATGTCTAAAGATGTGGCTATCACATTGTCAACATCTAAGGCATCAATAATAATCTCACTATTTATTCCAACGGAAAAATCAACTGACCGAAGTCTAAGATCATCTTTTGGAATGGCTTTACCATCAACAACAATTTCAATTTGCTTTTCGGGCTGAACAATCTCAGTTTTAACTTCCTTGTTCGACAGTCCCATAACCAAAATGGCCAGTAGCGGGAGCACCACAAGTTGTTTAAGCAGTGCATATTTGTTTTCGGTTTTCTTTTTCATCATAACAATTCGGTTTTTTAGTTGCGAGCCATTCAGTGCCGTAAGAAAAGGCGCCACACTTTGTTTATGTAACAGTTCGAGCATGGCCAGCTGGTAGGCTTGCGGATTATTGGTTTTTACTACTTCGTGGTCGGTCAGATATTCCAGGTTATCCTTTATGGCACTTTTAATGAGCCAGGCAAAGGGATTAAACCATTGCAAAAGGAACAGCAGTTCAGCAAAAAGAATATCGAGGGTGTGTTTTTCGCGCACATGGATCTCTTCGTGCTGCACAATCAAGGGCAGACCGGGATGTTCAAGCGTGTTTTCCGAAATCACAATTTTATTAAAGAACGAAAAAGGATGAACATCTTTTAAAGTTACATTCACCTTAACGTTGAAAAGACAGGTTAAGCGGCTGTTTTTAACAATGTTCAGGGCCCTTACATGACCTAGAATAAGGTACAATACAAATACTGCCATACCGAGTACATACAAAGCGCTTAAATAATGGTACCACTGCAGTTGAAATTCAGGAACCACAGAAACTGCCGTAGATTCGGCGAGGTAAGCATAACCGGTGTATTCAACCGGTCTGGCTTCGATATAACGAATACTTGTGAATGTAATCAGCGGTATCAAAAAACTCAGAGCCAGCGATACCGGCAGGTAAATCCGGTTAAACACAAACTGTTTCCGGTTTTGGAACAGCGCCAGGTAAAGCAAGTAAAATGCCCCGGCCGCAAGCGACGACTTGCCAATATAAATCAGGAAGCTTTCCATTACTTTTTCCCTTTGATGAGTTCAATCAACTCGTTCAATTCGTCTTCCGACAATCCTTTTTCTTTTACAAAAAAGGCCACAGCACTTTTCACCGAGTTGTCGAAATAATCGCTCACCACCTGCGTCATAAACGACTTCCGGTAGTCTTCTTTCGTAAGCAGCGGAAAATACTGGTAGGTATTGCCATACTGTTTGTAGCCGATCACTCCTTTGTCCTGCAAGAGCCTAACCAGCGAAGAAATAGTGTTGTAATGCGGTTTTGGATCGGGATATTCTTCCACAATGTCTTTTACAAAGGCCTTTTTTAGTTGCCAGAGGATTTTCATTAATTCCTCTTCTTTCCGGGTGAGTCGTTTCATGATTCAGACTTTTAGTCGTGAGTATTTAGTATTGAGACTTTTCTTCAAGTTGATCACAAACTTACAACGGATTTTTCAGTTTTGCAACTGTTTTTTCAGTTTGTAAACTGTTTTTTCAGTTATAATTTAGATTCTCATTGCATACATCACTGGTTTTCTGGCATTTAAAAAACACATCAGATTATTATTTTAATTAAGAAAGAGATTGCTCTTGCGAAGTCTCGGGATAGCAATGAATAGAAGCGAGAACACCACCTCCCCCAGCCTCCGTAAACTCCGGCTGCGTACTCCTCCTCACTGGAGGAGAAATTCTTTTTTCAATTCAACTATTGAAATACATACAAATTTTCCGGCACGAACATTTCCCCTACTCCCCGAGGAGGGGTCCGGCTTCAGCCGGGGGGTGGTGTACATAAAAATTTAATTCTGTCATGGATAGTTAAGTAGACTAAGTTTTTCCCCTTCACCCCAAAAACAAAAATGCCATCCATCAAACGATGAACGGCATTTCGTATTTTTGTGGCGTATTTTAATCTGCAATTTCCTTCAGAGAAAAGGGTTTAGAACTCCCCTCCTCCATCCATATCCATTCCGCCGCCTTCGCCGCGGTTACCATTTCTGTCTTCTTTAAAATTGTTGAGTTTGTAGCTCAACGTAAGCATCACTACACGTGGTTCGCGCTCCCATTTGTATGAGCGACTAAAATTTTCGCCGTACGATTCACCTTCATAACTTGCAGTACCGAACGGATCGCGAACACTCACCGTAGCTGTAAGCTTTTTCTTCATAAAATCGTGACGGTACGAGATGTTACTAAAAATCATGGCTTTGCGCTCTCCCTGTGCCGAAACCGATGGGCCGTTATAAAATCCCTGGATCTGCATCCTCGAATTATCCGAGAAACGGAAAGTAGTATTGATCCGTCCGCTCCAGTTGGTGCTGGTACGGTCGATCGATTCGCCCTCCAACGTTCCGGTAATGCGGTAATGATACATGGATGTACTGGCATTTACAATCAGCCATTTCGTGAAATTTACGTTTCCTGTCAATTCAAGTCCGGTGGCATAATCCTTATCAAAATTATCGGTGTAGAGGTAATAAACATCGTCTTCACCCAGCACCGAATAACGGTCGATCTTGTTATTGGTCACGCGGTGAAATGCATCGAGCGATACGTATGAACGCCCGAAACGGCGCATGTAACCCAGCTCGTAAGAATTGGTATATTCCGGTTTCAGGTCGGGATTACCAAAACGAATCGTGTAACGGTTAAAATAATTCGGCGACGGATCGAGGTCCCATCCGCCCGGGCGGTTTATACGGCGGCTAAAACTAGCCATAAATTCGTTGTTCTCGCCAAGCGGGTACGAAATGTGCGCAGTTGGAAACAGATCGAAACGGTTCAATTCAGAAGTTCCGTCGGCGTTGGTATTGTCGATTTTGCGTAATGTGTATTCCCCACGCAAACCGGCCATGTAACTAAAGTTTCCTAATTTATTGCTGAAAGTGGTGTACACCGCGTGAATATCGCGACGAAAATCGGTTAAACTTGAATACTGATCGTTTGGAATCCAGGTATCTGAGGCCTGATCATAGTCTCTGAAATCGAGGCTTTCTTCCTCCTTTTCAATACGGCTCATCATTCCGGCCTCCAGCTTTCCGTCTTTACTGAACGGATACACATAATCAACCTGGAAACGAAAATCGTGTTCGTTTTCACCTTCAACCGTTGAAACCCGTTCGGCGTAAACCGGATTATTAACATCGTATTCATAATCGGCATCCGACCAGATCTCTCCTTCAACTTCTTCGTCGTCGCCTTTGTCGCGCGAGTAAAACGCCATGGCATCGAGTTGGTGGCCTTCGCCATTAAATTTATGCTGAAAACTCATTGTCCCGCTGTAAAAGTCGTTCGAGCGTGTTGAAGTCTCTTCGGAAATCGAGAATTCTTCGGGCCCTCCGTAATTGGTAAAAGCATGGGTTTTTCCACCTCCGGTATTGAAGCGCTCACGGCTTCCGGCGCGTCCCTGAATTCCAAAAGTGGTATTATCAGAAACAAACCAGTCAACCCCTGCTTTAAAGTTGTGTCCCTTACGGTTATCCAACCGGGTACCATCCATATTCAGGTAATCGATACTGTCGCCTGCATACGTTTCCGACCGCGAATAACTTCCACCCTTTCCATTTTCATCCTGAAAATCAGCACCGGCTGTAATGTTGAATTTCTCAGTCCGGTAACTCAAAGTAAAATCGCCGCGGTATTTATCGCGTGTTCCAACCGAAGCGTTTATAATTCCGCTGAGTCCGTTCATCGAATTCTTTTTCATTACCAGGTTAATGATCCCAGTGGTTCCGTCGGGTTCGTATTTTGCCGAAGGATTGGTGATAATCTCGATATTTTCGATTGCCGATGCAGGAATTTGCTGAAGAGCGTCACTTCCGGTAAGTACACTTGGGCGCCCGTCAATCAACACGGTAAAGTTCGATGATCCCCGAAGTGATACATTCCCGTCGATATCAACCTGAACCGAAGGTGTATTTTCCAAAACCTCAACTGCAGTACCACCAGCGGCACTAATAACCTGGCTCACATTCACCACTTTTTTATCGAGTTTGTACTCAACCGCAGCACGATCGGCAACTACATTCACTTCACCAAGCGCAACCGTTGAAACACTCAGGTCTATTTCACCGAGATCTTCGATTTTATTCTCGCGATTAAGTACAATATCATTTATGTAGAGCGGATCGAATCCAATAAAATTGGCTTGTAAATAATAAGCTCCATAAGTAACATCTCCAATTTCGAATTCGCCGTTACTATTGGTAATTCCTCCTGTAATCAGCGTGGAATCTTCGCTATCGTAAATGGCAATGTTAGCGAACTCCATGGGTGTGCTGCTTGCCTTATCAATTATAACGCCCTTTATTTTTCCTTTTCCGTCGTCACTTTCCGGACCTGTTTTTTCAACATTAGCTTTTGATGCCAGGACGGCGGAAAAATTAAAAATAAGAAGCCATAGAACTATTTTCTTCATATACTAAACCTTTGTTTCAATTGTTTTCTTAGCGCTGCAAATATACAATTAAGACGAATTTGTCTTTTAAGGGTTTAATCCGGAAGTTGTTAAAGAGTTGTTAATAGACGAAAAATATCGAAAGTGCGCATATAAAAACCATTAATACGAAAACAGGCAGATTACTGTTAACATAAATCCTAAATGCTTTTATTTTATGAAATGTTACCCTAAATTTGAATACAATCTTTATTCCCTCTTTATTAAAAACAAAAAATTATGACTGAACAAATCACAAAGCCTCAATCGCCGCCTCCAAATTATCTTGTTTTTGCCATACTGGTTACCATTTTCTGTTGCCAGATTTTGGGAATTGTTTCCATTGTTTTTGCTGCCCAGGTAAATTCGAAATGGAATGCAGGCGATTACGAAGGCGCAATTAATGCAAGTAAAAATGCTAAATTATGGGCCTGGATAGGATTTGCCAGTGCATTTGCCATTCTGATTGTTGTGTTCATGCTTTCAGTATTTGGTGTTATTGCCGGCTTATCGCTCGATGCACTCGATTTTTAATACATGAAGAAAATTCTGAACATTATACTGCTACTCCTGATTGTGGGAGTAGCAGTTGTTTTTTTTGTACTCGATCCGAATAAACACGAGATTTTCCCTAAATGCATGTTCCATTCACTCACCGGAGCTTATTGTCCGGGCTGTGGTTCGCAACGGGCTTTACACAGCCTTTTACATTTAGACATTGCCGGTGTTATTAGCTACAATTTCCTGTTTTTACCGGCTGCCCTGCTAATCGTTTATCATTATGCGCATTCTATATTGAACAAGGTATTCAACTGGAAACTGCCCAACCTGTTTTACATGAAATACACGCCCTGGGTGATTTTCACCGTGGTAATAGTATTCTGGATCTTCAGAATCCTTCCCTGGTACCCGTTCTCTGTTCTTGCTCCGGGTTAGCCTACAGCTTAATTTGTACGGGTATACTTATTTTGCTTTCGTTATTCAAACGGTCGAGTACCGATATTCTGACTTCGTATTCCTTTCGCTTTTTGTTAATTCGCTCCAGCTTTATTTCTTTTCCCTTTTGTACAGCGTAAATAAATTTCGCACTTCCGGGATCGAAAGCTTCATCCAGTTCATTCAAATAAATCACATATTGCCAGGCCTTGTCCAACTCCTTGCTTGCCTCTTTAGTATCCCAGGAAAATTTACGTCCGCGTTTTTTGAGTTCCGAAATTGGCTGAGGTGGAGTATTGTCGAGCCAGGGCATTGGCGGGACCAGTGCAGGTTTTCTAAATAAATCGGTTTTCAGACTGTCCTGAAAACCCAGCAAATCGCGGTTAAAGTGTTTGCTGCTGTAAAAGGCTTCGCCATCCATTCCCGGTGTCGACCGTAATAACCTGATCTGGGTTGGAACTTGCGCCGGATCGCGCCATTCAGGTGTTTGCGATTCAGCATCAATGCGGTAAGGAGCCAGACCGATATACATCGAACGTCCGTAGGTATGTTTTTTCCACCAGTTGACCAGCACTTCAAAATCGGCCGCCGGATGACCAATGAACCAATACAATTGCGGCAGGCAATAGTCAATCCAGCCTTCTTTTTGCCATTTGACAATGTCGGCATACAAATGATCGTAGTTGGTTGCACCGGCTGTAGTTTCAGAGCCATTCGGATCGTCAGCAATGTTGCGCCACACGCCAAACGGACTGATCCCGAATTTTACCCAGGGCTTGGTTGCCTTAATCGAATCATTCAGCATTTTGATGGTTATGTCGACATTCTCGCGGCGCCAGTCAGCCAGATGCTCGGGCTTAAAACCTCGGTTATACATGAAAAACGAAGTCGTATCCGGAAATGGTTCTGACAGCGGATAAGGATAAAAATAATCATCCATATGAATGGCATCCAGATCATAGCGTCGAACGATGTCGCTTACAACTTTAGCGATAAAGGTTCTCACTTCCGGAATTCCCGGATCGAAATACAATTTGTTTCCATATTTTAATATCCACTCGGGGTGTTGAAAAGCGATGTGAGTTGCAGCAAGCGGATCCTCAGCATTTTGAGCCACACGATAAGGATTTAGCCAGGCATGCAATTCCATTCCCCGCTTGTGGCATTCTTCAATCCAAAAATTCAACGGATCGTAATAGGGATCGGGTGCTGTTCCCTGACTTCCACTCAGGTAACGCGACCAGGGCTCGAGATGCGAGGCATAAAAAGCATCGGCAGCCGGACGGATCTGCAGAATAATGGCATTCATTCCCAGATCCTTTTGTGTCTCAATAATCTGAATGGCTTCCTTCTTCTGTGTTTCACTGTTTAAACCTGGCTTTGTTGGCCAGTCGATGTTTACCACAGTGGCCACCCAGGTGCCTCTGAATTCGTATTTGGGCTGAGCGTTTAAGGCTGAAAATATCAGTAAAAACAATACCGTTGATAAGAATTGTGCTTTCATAGATCAATTTGTAATATGAATTACAAATTTAATCAATACAACATTTATTTAAAGTAAAGCGCTTAATTTCTGTACCAATTTCTTATCGCAAAAAAAAATCCTATCTTTGACGCATAAGAAAGCGTTAAATAGGTTATAAAGATATTTAAGATTAACCGGGCACGCCTTTCTGGTGTGCTTGTGGTTTATTAGGTTTAGTTGGTTTAGGTTAAAAAGGCTGTCAGTTGGGCAGCCTTTTCTTTTTTAATCCTATTGATAATTACCGGGATAAGTGGAAAAAAAGAAAAACCGATAAAACATATCGGCTCGTAACTTTAGGAAACATAAAGCTGAAATTCCAATTCAAAAAATACAGACAAAAAAAAGCCGAAAATCGATTTGATTTCCGGCCCGTTTAAACCAATAACATTTTCTAATCTATTTTACTATACTATAAGTAAATTCATTATTCGCTGAGCTCAGTACAACATCGTAATTACCTTTTGCCAAAGCTGACAGGTCGTAACCATTTACCATGTTGAAATCTTTTCCTAATCTTGATTTGTAAACCAAACCATTTTCGTCGTAAATGTTTAAAGAATAACTTTCACCATCGAAGTTCAGGAAAGAAAGTTTCAACACATCATCAGCAAATGCGAAGTAAGGATCGAAACGAAGTTTTGACTCGCCTACATAAATTCCTGAAGATGCTACTTCAAACTCTTTCGACAACCTGGTGTCATTAACTTTAAGCGTAAGCGTGTAATTGCCATTTTCCAACTCTTTGAAATCGTAAACTTTCTGATAAGTATTCAATGGCTTGGCGCTTTGCTTGTAATAAACCAAATCACCGTTGTTAGCTACAATGCTCAATTCGAACACGGCAGGTCTGTCGTTTTGGATCGAAACCACCGCTCTGTCCGAACTTAAGGGGACCACATTCATTTTGGGTTTTTCAACCGCGGTTGCAATTGCTACAATTGATACCGCCAATACTGTAGATAAAAATTTAATTGTTTTCATAACCATTCAATTTTAGTGTTTAACATGAATGACGATACAAACATATATGTTTTTCAACATAAATGCTGCACAACATGTGTTTTGTTTTGAAAGATTAAATATAAGCTTAACATAGGATTTGTATATGGGTGATAGAAGAACTCTAATTCGCTTTATATACAGGCTTTTTGTTATTTTTACATTATGTAACATCAAATATCATGCCATTATACGCATCTGTATATTAAATTAATTTTATATACTTTCATCAAAATAACACAGCATCGAACACTAATTCCACCTAAAATACTGTATGTCTGAATATTACAACAGTTTTAATGCTAACCTTCATCTTCCAGACCTTATTTCCGCCTATTTGCACATGCAAAGACACTAAACTCTATTTTTAAGTTCGCGACACAAAAAGACTAAAGGTCATTTTTGCATTAATGTATTTCGAAAACAAAAAAGCTTTAACTTATTGCTGCACATACAGAAGACCTCAATGAGGATTAAAGAATTTATATATAGGCTATTACCACTATCAATCATTGCTTTCTCGACAAACCAGTTTGCTGCTCATGCACAGGAAAGCATCGACATCTCCTATTCCTTTGGTTCAATCCTGGTTCATTCACCTCTAATCGAACCCATTTCAGCCAACCGTGTTGATGGTTTCTCGTTTACATACACCACGAAAAATAAACTGGGAGCACAATGGAAAAGATATTACAACTACCCTAATTATGGATTTACTTATAAGTATAAATCATATAACTATCCCGAAGTTTTGGGTCATGCTCATTCGTTAACCACGTTCATGCAATTCTCATTTTTAAAACAGCGTCGGGTTTTCGATGTGGGATTCAGAGGCAAAATTGGCCTGGCTTATCTGAATAAAATATATGACAAGGATACGAATCCATTAAATACAGCCGTTAGCTCGCATTTGAATATCGCAGCTGAAACACAGTTTTATTCAAAAATACGTTTGCACCCTGTTTTTATTGAATATTCATATGGCCTCAATCATTTCTCTAACGGACTTGTAAAATCCCCAAATCTTGGCATTAACAGCATAAACCATCAATTTTCGATAGGTACACAATTTGAAAAACCCATTGAAAAGTATACGGTGCCAAAAGAACCACGAGAACCTTATAGAACAAATGAATACTGGCTGTATACTGTTTTAGGAACGAAGGAAGTTAACAATTACGATCAGCGCTTTACATTTTTCACACTGTCGCTAAATTATTCGCGGCAAATTAGCATGATCAATAAACTGGGGGTGGGTATGGATTTTATTCGCGACGGTGCTGCAACGCAGTATGCCAGACAAAATTTTAATTACACCGGAACCGATGATCTTAGTTATCGATTTGGCCCTAACCTGCAAACCGAATTTCTGTTTGGCCGAACAAACTTTTTTGCGGCTTATGGATTCTATTTTGGCAATACAGATTATTACAGCTCACGCGCCTACTATAAGGTTGGATCGAAAATATACTTCAACGATTTCTTCGCAATCGTTCTTATCCGCGCCATTCCACTATTCCGGGCTGAAGCTTTGCTATTTGGTGTAGGCTATCGAATAAGTGGAAAAAAGCAAAACGCAGGATAAATTTTTTACAGGAAAAGATTTCGATTATCTTCGAAACCTCGAAACAAATACCAGTCATGAAATACAACTTCGACGAAAAAATAGACCGGACAGGAACCAACTGTTTGAAGCACGACGGCATGGGAATGTACTTTAAAGCCGATGATCTGTTGCCGCTCTGGGTGGCCGATATGGATTTCCGCACTCCCGATTTTATTATGAATGCCATTCGTATACGCGCCGAACATGAAGTGCTGGGCTATACTTTTCGCCCGGATTCGTATTTTCAATCGATCATTAACTGGATGAAGCGTCGCCACAACTGGGACATCAAAAAAGAATGGATAAGTTTTAGCCCCGGAGTAGTTGCCGGACTTACCCTGGGAATTGAAACGTTTTCGAAACCCGGTGACGGAGTTGTTGTAATGCCGCCCGTGTATTTCCCGTTTTTCGACTGCGTAAAGGGAACGAAACGAAAAATGATTGAAAATCCGCTGAAACTGGAGAACGGACGCTACACTTTCGACCTGGAGAATCTGAAATCGAAAATCGACGAAAACACCAAACTGCTGCTGCTGAGCAATCCTCAAAATCCGGGAGGAATGGCCTGGACACGTGAGGAACTGGTTGCTCTCACCGACATTTGTCTCGAAAATAAGATCATGATCATATCGGACGAAATTCATTCCGACCTTATTTTCAAAGGCAACCGGCATATTCCGTTAGCCAGTATTTCAGAGGAAGTTGCCAATAACTGCATGATTTCGATGGCGCCAAGCAAAACCTTTAATGTAGCCGGCTTATCCTCGTCGCTGGTAATTATTCCCGACAAAACAAAGTTTGCACGATACGAACGAACCATGGGAGTCGGACACCTGGGAATGGGCAATATTTTTGGAACAATCGCCATGGAAGCCGCTTATACACACGGCGACGAATGGCTCGAACAACTGCTTGACTATTTATGGAAGAATTATAAAACTCTGGAAGATTTCATTAATAAGCATCTGCCAAAGGTAAAAGTGATGAAACCGGAGGCAACTTACCTGGTTTGGCTCGACTTTTCGGCCTATGGCATGAAAAACGATGAACTGATGAAATTCACCATTGAAGAAGCAAAACTGGCACTAAACGATGGCGGCCGCTTTGGAACCGGCGGCGAGGGTTGGTTACGTGTTAATGTTGGTTGCCCGAAAAGTGTTCTGGAAGAAGCTTTGGAAAGACTGAAGAAAGCATTTGCTACGCTTTAGTAGTTTTCATTGATCCAATTAACAACCTGCGCTAAATTGATGTCATTCATACAACGGAAATGTTTTTTGGGGCATTTCTGGTAGCCCAGTTTTGAGCACGGGCGACATTTCAAATCCTTTTCTTCCAGCTCTGTTGATGCGGGATCTGCCTGGAACGGAGTCATGCCGAATTGAGGTACAGTATTTCCCCAGAAAGAGAGAATCTTCTTTTTAAACGCCGCTGCAATGTGCATTAATCCGGTATCGTTAGTAAGCACTACGCGCGCATCGCGAACAAGCGACGCAGATTGGTTCAGGCTAATTTTACCCGCGTAATTCAGGACATTTCCTTTTGATTCCGACAGTATTTTCTCGCCTTCCTCCTGCTCAGCTTTACCGCCAAGCAGAATTACAGGATACGGAATTTGCTGGCAGATTTGGGAAACTTTATCAGCCGGTAGTTTTTTGGTGAAATAAGTTCCGGCAATTACAAAAGCAACGTAACCTTTCTGAAACAGCTCGGGAAGCTCTTCCTGCTTAAACTCCTCATTTTCTGGAATAAAGAAATCGAGACCCTGACCATCATCTTTTACATCAAAAACAGAAACCGACTTAATGTAGCGTTCCACAATGTGCTGATCGGGAAGCCGGTTTACTTTAAACTTCACCATCAACCACTTCTCCAGATTCAACTTCTGAAAAGCAAAAGCGGGCGCTTTTAGTTGTCTGCGTACACGGTTACTCCTGATGTTTTGGTGAAGATCTATCACATAATCAAAGTGTTCGGTTTCCAGTTGGGTGATCAGGTCTGCTATATTTTCATCGAATAAATGTACCTTATCGATGTATGGATTTGAGCTGACCAGCGAAGCGTGCTTCTTTTTGGTAAGAAAATGAACTTCGGCGTTTTCAACCTGCTGTTTCAGACCACGTACCACCGGCGATGTTAGTACAATATCGCCAATAGAACTAAAACGTATGACCAAAAACTTAATCTTCATTGATTTAGTTAAAACTCTGCCTCTTTCATTTCAGACTGCTGAGTGGATATAATAAAATAAAAATCCCCGCAGAATTCTCTACGGGGAAATATAAGCATATTCTTATTCTCAAACAGATTCAACAAGTACAATTATTTTGTTGGCCTTATTTTCAACTACACCGCCATCAATCTCGAACAGCTGTTCTTTGCTGTCCATATCCTCAATTTTAATTACTCCTTTTCCAAGGGTAGAAATAATCGGGGCATGGTTTTTCAGCATTTCGAAGGCTCCTTTACTTCCGGGAAGCTGTATCAACTTTACTTCTCCTTCAAAAACCTTTTTATCGGGTGTAATAATTTCAAGGTACATGTTCTTCCTTTCCGAATTAATTTTCAGCTAACATTTTTTCGCCTTTCTCAATGGCTTCTTCAATGGTTCCAACCAGGTTAAATGCCGATTCAGGATACCTATCCACTTCGCCATTCATAATCATACGGAAACCTTTAATGGTGTCTTCGATAGAAACCAGTTTACCTTCGAGACCGGTAAATGCAGAGGCCACGAAGAACGGCTGCGACAGGAAGCGCTGTACACGACGCGCACGGTGAACAACCAGTTTATCTTCTTCTGAAAGTTCGTCCATACCGAGGATTGCAATAATATCCTGCAGTTCGGTGTAGCGCTGTAACAACATGATCACGTCCTGAGCACAATTGTAATGTTCTTCACCAACAACCTCCGGTGTAAGAATCCTTGAACTTGAATCAAGCGGGTCAACAGCAGGATAAATACCCAGCTCAGCAATTTTACGGCTTAATACTGTTGTGGCATCAAGGTGAGCAAAAGTTGTGGCCGGAGCAGGGTCAGTCAAGTCATCGGCAGGCACATACACCGCCTGAACCGAAGTGATCGATCCGTTTTTGGTTGATGTAATTCGTTCCTGCATCACACCCATTTCGGTGGCAAGTGTCGGCTGGTAACCTACCGCTGAAGGCATACGACCAAGCAGCGCCGAAACTTCGGAACCAGCCTGTGTAAAACGGAAAATATTATCGACAAAGAAAAGGATGTCGCGACCACCACCGGAACTTCCGTCGCCATCGCGCAAACTTTCAGCAATGGTTAATCCCGAAAGTGCTACACGGGCACGAGCACCGGGAGGTTCGTTCATCTGTCCAAAAACCATGGCCAGTTTCGATTCTTTTAATTTTGTTTCATCCACTTTCGATAGGTCCCAACTACCTTTTTCCATCGACTCCTTGAATTCTTCACCGTAATCAACGATGTTGGCTTCAATCATCTCACGAAGCAAGTCGTTACCTTCACGTGTACGTTCTCCAACTCCTGCAAAAACAGACAAACCGGAGTGTGCAAGAGCAATGTTGTTGATCAATTCCTGGATTAACACGGTTTTACCAACACCGGCACCACCGAACAAACCAATTTTACCTCCTTTGGCGTATGGCTCAATCAGGTCGATAACCTTGATACCGGTGTACAACACTTCGGTTTCGGTTGTAAGATCTTCGTATTTTGGTGGTTCGTTGTGAATTTTTCCGCCTTCTTTTGGCAGCTGCTCCAAACCATCGATGGAATCGCCTACCACGTTCAGCAAACGGCCAAGAGCGATTTCTCCTTTTGGCATTCTGATCGGACTGCCAAGAGGCGTTACTTCAGTACCTCTTTTCAGGCCATCGGTTGAGTCCATTGCTACACAGCGTATGGTATTTTCGCCAACGTGCTGCTGACATTCAATGATCAGGCTTTCCTTACCTTCTCTCGGGATTTCAAGTGCATCGTAAATTGCAGGAAGTTCGCTTCCTTCTCTTTCAAAACTAACATCAACTACAGGTCCAATAACCTGAATGATTTTTCCTATGTTTTGAGCCATATCGGATTAGATTTTTATACCGTTTTTTTCCGGGATTTCTTTAAAATTTTAAACAGCTAACAAATTTAGCATTGTTTTGGTTTTAAGCAACCGGGCTTTCTTTAAAATTAGAATATTTGTTTGGCCGGTTCGCGCGCTATTGCTTTCTGGTAAGCATTTTCAGCGCTAATTTCCGAAGCTGCTGTTTCACAACATCTTGAAGTGCCAAATCATCAAGAATTGAGATAGCCTCGTTAAAATAACTGTCAACTTTTTGTTCGGCTAATTTTTTTGCACCACTTTCAATATAAATAGCCGTAACCGCCCCAATTTTTTCTGCAGGAACAAAATCAGTTTTTTCGATCCAGCCAAGTAATTCTTCACGTTTACCGGCACTTGCTTTTTCAAGCGCGTTAATCAACAGGAAGGTTTTTTTATTCGCCAGAATATCGCCGCCGATCTTTTTTCCGAAAGTTTGCTGATCACCAAATGTGTCCAGCAGATCGTCCTGCAACTGAAATGCGAGCCCCAGGTTTTCGCCAAATCTGTACAGTGCGTCGGCCATTTCCGGGGCAGCATCGGCCAGCAAAGCGCCGCCTTTTAAAGCACAAGCCAGCAAAACAGCAGTTTTTAACCTGATCATTTCGAGGTACTCCTCCTCTTTTACATCCAGCCGTTTTTCGAAATCCATATCGAACTGCTGGCCTTCGCAAACTTCAATTGCGGTGTTGGTAAACAATTCGATGGTTTCGATCAAGCGTGGTGATTTACATTCCACAAGGTATTTATACGACTGAAATGCCATGGCATCGCCAGAAAGGATGGCGCTGTTCTCATCAAATCGGATATGAACAGTCGGCTCGTTTCTGCGAACTTCTGCCTTGTCCATAATGTCGTCGTGCAACAAGGTAAAGTTGTGAAAAACTTCTATTGCCAGGGCAGCAGGCATTGCATTCCCTATTTCTTCTGAAAACAGGTTATAAGCCAACAAGAGCAATACCGGCCGCAGACGTTTTCCACCCATATCAAGCGAATACTTTATGGGCTGATACAACTCCACCGGCGACTGCTTCAGCAAATCAGCCGACCGTTTGCTTACCTCTTTTTCAACCAGATTTTGAAGTTCTTCAACTGTATACATCAACTTTCTTTTTTGTGTTCGTCATCGGTTGCAATTTCCAGATCGTCGAGTTCAATGTCTTCCTCTTCGTCGTAAATGTGCAACAACGGCTCTTTGAATGCTTCGGTAGTGGTCAGTCTTTCAAGTCCGGATAGTAAGGATGGCAACAAAATAAGGTTGGAAGTCACCGCTACCATCAGCGTTAACGAAACCAGAATACCCATAGCCTGTGTTCCGCCAAAATTGGAGATGCTAAAGATTCCAAATCCAAAAAACAGCACCACCGATGTATATAAAATACTTACCCCGGTTTCTTTTAGCGCCAGTACCACCGATTCGCGGATATCCCAGTTTGTATGGTTGAGTTCCTGCCGGTATTTGGCCAGGAAATGGATAGTATTATCCACGGAAATACCAAAGGCAATACTGAATACCAAAATAGTGGAAGCCTTTATTGGAATACCCGTATATCCCATTACCGCCGCAGTAATAACAAGCGGAATAACATTAGGTGTTAAACTCATGATCACCATTCGCCAGGATGAGAACATAAAGGCCATAAACAACGAGATCAGTAATATGGCAAGTCCTAAACTGGTAAACAGGTTCTTCAACAGGTACTGCGTACCTTTAAACGCCGTAATGCTCGATCCGGTGACTGTTATATCATATTTATCCGAAGTAAAAACGGAATCAATGTCGTTGTAAAAATCGGTGTATAATTCCTTCATCCGCTTCGTACCCACATCTTTTACACGTATACTTATTCGGGTGGTTTGCCGCGTGCTGTCGAGGAAGGAGTGCAGAAGTTGCGCATTTTCTTCCCCCGATTGAGCATATTGAAGAATAAAGTTTTTTTCACGGTTGTTGGGCAGGCTGTAGTATCGTTCGAAGCCGTTGTAAAATGCTTGTTTCGAAAACTTCAGCAGATCGAGCAGCGATGTTGGCCGTGATAATTCGGGGTAAGCTTCCAGCCGTTTTTCCAGCTGTTCAATTTTTCGGAATGTAGTGAGCTGCATTACCCCCTGTGGTTTTTTGGTATCCACCATAATTTCAAGTGGCATCAGCCCGTGAAAGTTATTTTCGAAGAATTTCAGATCGACATACACCGGGTCGCTTTCGGGAATATCGTCCACCATGTAACCCGAACTTTTCATACGGGTAATGCCAAACAGGCCAATAACCAAAATTACGATGGTAATTATGTATACTTTTTTCCGGTGGTAGCGCGTGATGTGTATCAGTTTTTGAATAATGACTGATACAAATTTATTGTCGAGATGCCCAACGTGTTTCGACGATGGCGGTCCGATTAAACTAAAAATAATCGGTATCAGCAAAAGCGACAACACAAACAGACCAAGGATATTCAGCGAAGCAATAATACCGAACTGCCGCAGGATATCACTCTTCACAATCATAAAAGTGGCAAAACCTGATGCAGTCGTCAGGTTGGTTAGGAAAGTAGCATTCCCGATTTTTATGATCACCCGTTGCAATGCCTTTACCTTGTTTCCGTGGCTCACAAATTCGTGATGAAATTTGTTGAGCATATAGATACTATTCGGAATTCCAATCACGATCAGCAACGGCGGTATCATACCTGAAAGCAGGGTGATTTTATAACCGAACAGGGAAAGCATTCCCATGGCCCAGATCACGCCAACAATAACGATGAGAACAGGCACAAAAACAGCTTTAAACGACCTGAAAAAGAAGAACAGGACTACAATACAAATGGCCAAAGCCAGGGCGCTAAACATGTACAGTTCTTTTTTGATCTTCACCGAATTCACCACCCGGATATAAGGCAGACCGGAATAATGCAGTTTCACATTCTCATCCAGTTCAAAAGCCTTGCAAACTTTCTGGATATCGGCCACCACGTCTTCGCGTTCCTTGCTTTTCATTTTATCCTTGTTCACCGTAATGGCCAGCACATAGGCATCGGTTTCGGGATTGTAAACAAGGTCGCGGTAAAAAGGCAACCGCTTGAATTCTTTGGTGTATTCATCCAGTTCTTCCTGACTCGCAATCGTGTCGGGAAAGGTATTCACCACTCTGAACTGTTTTTTTTCGGTGTCTTTAACCAGGTTATAAGTATTGGTAACCGAAAGGAGGTTTTCCACTCCATCAATTTTCGATAATTCGTTACTTAAACGTTCCCAACGGTTAAAATGATCGAGGGTGAAAAATGCTGTATCTTTTATTCCAACAATGATGAGATTTCCCTCTTCTCCAAAAACATCAACGAATTTCAGGTAATCCTTGTAGGCCTGGTCTTTCTTGGGTAGCAAGGAGGCATATTCGTACGACATTTCCACCTTTCGGGCATGGTAGCCAAAAAAGATGGTGATCACTGCTAAAATACTAAGAAGTAAAATTCTATTCCTAAGAATAATCCGGGAAACCCTGACCCACATGCTTTTAAATCTAAATCACCGGCGAAAGTAGCACAAATTCTTCGATAAATGAAAAGTAAGACCCCGGGAAACCGCCAATTTAAAGTCTTTTTATGATAGCCTAATTTTTAGTTGCTGCAACTGCAATAAGGTGACGGGATGTACGAAACAGCAAATAAGAATCGGTAATGGCAGGGGTCGACATGCACACCTCATTGAGGTTATTTTCGCTAAGCAGCTTATATTCCGGACCGGCCTTAACACTGTACACCACACCGTCGTTGTCTACAATATAAATCACACCATCAGCAGCAACCGGCGACGAAGTATAGCTATTTCCGTGCCCCACTTTCTCGGAATAAACCTCCTCACCCGTTAAGGCATTGTAACAGCTCAGTCGGCCATTCCAACGCGCATTGTACAGGTAATCGCCGTAAAGCAACATGGTTCCCATGTAAGCGCCTCCCCTCAACAATGCCCATTTTACATGTTCATTAGAAGTTTCATCTTCAGCCAATGTTAAATCTCCTTCAGCAGATTTATCGATAGCCAGAATTGGCGATATCTTTCCGTGAGCACTGTTAAAATAAACCAGATCGTTTCCAACTATTGGCGTCGGTATCGGGATATCGCCGCCACCCGACATGCGCCAGACTTCTTCACCGGTCTCAAAATCATAGCCACCACGGTGTTTGTAGCCATTAACGGCAACAATATCACGGCTTCCGTCGGAATAAATATTAGGTGTACACCAGCCCGGGTACTCGTCGCGTTCCTGTTTCCAGAGTTCTTTTCCGGTCTTTAGATCGAAGGCAGCTACAAAAGAATTTTCGTGTACATCGCATTGAATAATAACCACATTTTTATGAATAAGCGGTGAACTCGAGAATTCCCATTCCGCATCGGGCACCAAAAAGAAATTCGACTTAAGCACACCAAAATCCTTCTTCCACTGCAACTGTCCTTTCATATCGTAGCAATACAGCCCTTCGGAGCCAAAAAATGCGACCACATAATCACCATTGGTTGCCGGTGTGCAATTGGCATGCGACGACATCGGGTGACGTTTTTGTTCGGGAACTCCCGTGCATGCTGTTTGTTCCCAGTTCATCTTACCACTTTTTTTGTCGAGGCAATAAACTTTCCACTGATGAACCGAAGTATCGGGTACCGACCCAATAGAGCCGTAAATTCCGGTTTTAATCGCACCGCTATCCACTTGGCTGACCGCCGTTGTTACAAAAACATTGTCGCCCCAAACTATCGGACAAGAGTGACCCAGACCCGGTATCTCTGTAACCCAGGCAACATTTTCACCCGTTTCAATGTCCCAGTTCTGAGGCAAATTAGCTTCATCGAGAATTCCCGACGCATAAGTACCACGGTACATACTCCACTGTCGCTGCGGATCAACAGGCTGACAAGCGGCTGAATACATTAAAATAAGAAGAAGAAACAGGTAGAAGAAAGTTGATTTTGACATAATTTGATTTTTGGTTGCCCTAAAATAAAAAAATTTAGGCTCCAATTTCAAAGCTTTCAGTACTTATCCCCTTCTTCGTCGATCATAGGTACAAAACGCACCGGCAAAACTTTCCTTTCTTTTAATTTTCCATTGTGCTTTTCAAGCAAAACAAGATGTTGCACCTGGTTTTCCCCAACCGGAATAATCATCCGTCCTCCTTCAGCCAGTTGATCCTCCAGTGCTTTAGGAATGTGAGTGGGAGCACAGGTAACAATAATGGCATCGAAAGGCGCTTTCTCTTCCCAACCCAGATAGCCGTCACCTATCTTACAATATATATTCTGGTATCCGAGCTTCTCAAAAGTCGCTTTGGCTTTTTCCGTGAGCGCTTCAAAGATTTCAATAGTAAAAACCGAATCGCAGATTTGTGCGATTATTGCAGCCTGATAACCCGAGCCGGTCCCGACTTCCAATACCCGGTCGGTATGCTTTAGATCGAGCGCATCGGTCATAAAAGCTACTATAAAAGGTTGAGAAATGGTCTGGCCCTCATCGATAGGTAAGGGATAATCGTTGTAGGCATAACGGACATATTCGGAAAGAACAAATTCGTGCCGCGGAACCGTTCTGAATGCACTCAAAACTGCTTTGTCATTTATTCCACGTGCTTCAATTTGCTTTTTTACCATGAGGTAGCGCTCTCCTGCAAAGCTATTTTCCTGCCCAAAAACCGTCATTGTAAACAAAATGCTAACAGAATGGATATAAATAAGCAAAAACCAAAGCTTAAAAATCATCATTCAACTTTCGGAAATTAACGAAATTAATCTCAAAATGTTCCCTGCCAATATTTTGATTTTCAACATATAAATGAATTATGAAATTGCATTATTTGACTGTATAGACAAGGCTTTCAGTTAATCAGACTTATTTAAAATACAGCAATTCCTGACTTTTGTCAGGTTTCGATTTGAGGCTTCAAATATATCTTTGTCCTACTTATTCGATAGGACATATAGGAAAACAATTTATTATGAAAAAGCTAGATTTTAAATACTTGATTTTAAGCGCATTGATTTTATCTGCGCACCTTGTTTCAACAGCAGATGTTCCGTACAAAGTAGATGGAACAGCTAGCAAAATGGTTATTTTAGGTACCTCTTCGGTACACGACTGGGAAATTGAAGTTGCCGATTTTAGTTGCGACGCTGCCGTAACAAACGACGCGAGCGGAATTGTGAATGTTTCGGATGTAAGTGTGGTTTGCGAGGTGAAAAACGTAAAGAGCGACAACAAAATTATGGATGGCAAAACCTACAAAGCTCTTGAAGGCGACAAGCACCCGAAAATCACTTTTAAATCGGCAGAGAATATTTCCGTTTCTGCCAACACGGCAACAAAAATTAAAGGACAACTTAGTATTGCCGGAAAAACAAAAGAAGTTGAATTGCCATTTACGCTTCACGACGCAAGCGATTCAACGGTAAAAATTGCCGGGAAAATGCCTGTAAAAATGAGCGATTTTGGTATCGATCCTCCAACAGCCATGATGGGCGCCCTAAAAACCGGCGACGAAGTAGTGATCAGCTACGACCTTACCTTAAAAAAATCTGAGAAATAATAAAAAAGAGGCCGAAACTCTTCGGCTTTAGTAATAACGTAAATTATCTAATTCTATTTAAAATGAAAAGATTTATTCTTGTAATTACTGCTGCTTTTGTAAGCATGATTTCATTTGGCCAGCAATTCGAACAGGCCAAACTCGATCCGACTACTTTCGAAAAAGTAAAAGTTAAAGTTGGAGCCGATTTCGCCATACAATTGCAAGCGATTGACCATGAAGCAGATGTGGAATTGATTGATTTGAAAAACAATTTCAACCTCCCTACTGCTAACCTTAGTATAACTACCGATTTAGCAGCTGGTATTCAGTTGCACATGAACACCTACCTTTCGTCGCGTCACCACAACGAAGCATGGGTTGAAGGCGGTTATTTGCTTATCGACAACATGCCGTTTTTGCCGGCTGCCGATAACATTATGAAGTACCTGACCATTAAAGCAGGTGTTATGATGCCTGATTATGGTGATGCACACTACTTCCGCAGCAACAACGCCGGTGTACTGAACAACCCGTTTGTAGGAAACTGGGTAATGGATGCTTACACAACCAATCCTGGATTGGAAGTTATGTTCCGCAGCAATGGTTTTCTGGCTTTGGCTGGTGCAAACAACGGACGTATGAACTACGGACGTGGCGGCGACCTTGGCGAAGACCTCGTATTTAACTGGAAAGTTGGTTACGACAACAACATTACAGAAAACCTGCGTGTAAGAGCTACACTTTCAGGTTACCATGTTGGTGAAGGACACAGCGGATCGTACCTGTGGGGTGGCGACCGTGCCGGTGCACGTTACTACAACGTTATGCAGACAGCTGCTGCCGAAGGCGACAACTTCCGTTCAGGCCGTTGGGATCCGAGCAGTGGCCAGACGGAAATGAACAGCTACATGGCTAACCTTTTTGTGAAATTCCACGGACTGGAAGTATTCGGAATTTACGAAAACATGAAGGGTGTAAGAAAAAGTAACGACCAGGATTTTACACAAACCGCTGCTCAGGCAATCTACAGATTCGGTACTTTTTATGTTGGAACCCGTTTCAACAAAGTTGACAACAACGACGGATCGACAGTTAACCGCGCCAACTTCGGTGGTGGTTGGTACATGACACCAAACACATTGGTTAAACTCGACTACGTAAATCAAAAATATGATGGACCAGCTCATGGAGATATTGATGGGGGTAAGTTCAATGGAGTAGTACTTGAAGCTGCTATTTCATTCTAAACTTTGGGACTTTGTAAACTTGTCCGGCTGAAACATTCCGGACAAGTTTTTTCTTCACTGATAAATTTCAATCGTTGCCTGATTACCGAAAATATTATTTACTCCTTTTGCTCATTGCTTTGAATTTTCAGGTTTTGGCTTACAACAACCGTGACAATGAGAATCCAGGCGAATGCAAAAACTATGTATTAATCAAAGGTTCATCAAACATCAACAAGTTTGAATTTATCAACTACAACACCAAAATCAACAACCAAAAAGCCGAAAACCAAAATCACACCCAGAATATTCACATTCCGGTGTACGATTTTTCGGGGCCCAACAAATTAATGCTAAATGATTTTTACCAGCTGTTAAATGCTGCTAAATATCCTTTCATAAACATCAGGCTTGAATCTTACGATTCGGCCGAATTTGACGAAGAAACCGGCGGAACATTATTACAGACTCAAATTACCATTGCCGGGAAAACACATAATTACATCATTCCTTGTGAAGTTGACCACTGCGAGAATGAGGGCCTTGTAATTAAAGGTAATCTCGAAGTTAAACTATCAGCCTTCGATATCGATCCTCCCAGAAAAGTTCTTGGAACTGTAAAAGTTGACGACAAGGTTTATATTACTTTTTCTTTTAATTATATTTGAGAGCATATTCAACTAACCACTTGTGAAATTCAGTACAAAAACCAGGTATGGAGTTCGTGCTATTCTTGAGATAGCTATGAACGATTCTGAAAATGGCATTTATCAGAAAGATATCGCCAAGAATCAGAATATCTCGTATAAGTACCTCGATCACATTATGAATTCACTGAAAGTTGCCGGCCTTATCACGAAAGCTTCCGGCAGAAAAAGTGGTTATGTTCTCACGAAAAAACCTGAAGAAATTACCATCAACGATATTCACAATGCTTTTGAACCCGGTGTTTGCGTGGTCGATTGCTTATCGCACAACTATTCATGCAAACGCGAAGGAAAATGCGCTTCAAAAGGTTTCTGGGGCAAGTTGAACAACCAGATCATCGCTTACCTGAAAGCAACTACTATTCAGGATCTGCTCGAAAACCAGGTGAAACTCGACGATATCGTTAATTAACTTCTGCTTTCTGTAGCACCTTCATTTCCGGTGGATTTTTATCAATTTTCACTCGAATTTATATGCCCACTAAGTATCGCCGGAAACGGCGCCGCATGTACAAAAGCAGCTTACAAAAGCTTACCCAGATAAAAATTACTTTGCTGTTTTCGCTTTTTTCTTTAGGTCTCTTTTTTCCATCCAGTGATAAACTATTGGAAGTACCATTAATGTGAGCAAAGTTGAGGTGATCAAACCACCGATAACTACTGTAGCCAGCGGACGTTGTACTTCGGAACCCGGGCCGGTATTAAATGCCATCGGTATAAAACCAAGACTGGCCACTAACGCGGTCATTAATACCGGTCGTAATCGATCTGCTGAACCTTCAACAATAAGGTCTTTTAACGCCCCTTTCTTCTCCTTTCGAAGCTCGTTGATGTGATCGATCAGCACAATACCATTTAACACCGCTACCCCAAATAAGGCCACAAATCCGATACTGGCTGAAACCGACAGGTACATGCCGCGAACCCACAACAGGAATATTCCTCCGGACAAAGCAAAGGGCAGGTTCAGCAAAATAAGAATGGCATAGCGCATCCTACCGAAATTGAGGTACAACAGGCCGATGATGATAAAAATTGAAAGCGGAACAACCAGCAAAAGGTGCCTCATCGCACGTCGCTGGTTTTCGAAAGTACCTCCGTATTCTACAAAGTATCCGGCCGGAATATTTGCTTTTTCCATAATCTCGCTCTGAAGATTGGAAACATAAGTTCCCAGGTCGATCCCTTTTATATTGATCCCAACGATCAACCGGCGCCAGCCGTTTTCGCGCTGGATTTCGCGCGGACCCTCCTGCAAGATAATTTCGGCCACCCGCTTTAACGGCACATAATCGCCATTGGGAAGGTGAACCGGGACATCCTGTATTTTGTGCAGTTCGTCGCGAATATCTTCGGGGTAACGGATGGCGATTCCAAAACGACGCTGTCCTTCGTAGAGCTGTCCAACCTCCTGCCCGCCAATTCCGGCTTCAATAACCTGCTGCACATCATCCACATTCAAACCAAAAGATGCCACCGCTTCGCGATCAATCTCGATGGTGATGTAGGGCTGCCCTACCGTTTGTTCCACATAAAAATTATCGGTACCATTTAAACCCGGCAACAGGTTCGAGATGTTATCACCGATATTACTAAGCACATCCAGATCTTCGCCATATATTTTTACTGCCAGGTCCGATTTCACGCCACTTGTCAGCTCATCAACTCGCATAGCAATCGGTTGGGTAAAGTTGTATGAAAGCCCCGGTTCAGTTTCCAGGTAAGGTTGAATCTGCGCTACTATATCTTCTTTTGTAACTCCCTTTCGCCATTCTTCAGCAGGTTTTAAAATCACCCACACATCGGTTTGGTGCACTCCCATCCAGTCGTTTGCCAAATCGGAGCGGCCGGTTTTTGGAACCACGGTTTGAATTTCGGGTATATTCTGAACCAGTTTCCCGGCCAGCCAGTTGGCATTTTCTAACGACTCGTTGAGTGTAACCGAAGGCATCCGAACCTGTTCAATCAGGATGGAACCCTCATCCAGTTCGGGAATGAATTCTGTTCCGAGGCGAGTCATCAGGAAGACTGAAGCAGCAAACAATGCTCCTGCCCACAAGGCAACAAACCACTTCCTGTTCATGTATAATGCCAGTTGCGTTTTATATAGTGGACGCAAAAAATCGATCAGGTAATTCCGCCTCACCTTAACTCCCTTCCTGAAAACGATGGATGAAATAGCCGGCACAAAAATAAGTGCCAGCAACAGCGAACCCAGTACGGCTGCTGCAACCGTTATCGCCATTGGCCGGAATAAAATTCCTTCCATTCCGCTGAAGGTCATAATCGGAACATAAACCATCAGAATGATCAAAACACCAAAAAAGATGGGGCGAACCACCTGTTGAGCTGACTTTCGAATGATCTCGCTTTTATCTCCTCCTTTTTCTTTCTGAAGGCCGTGAACAATGTTTTCCACCATTACTACCGAGCCGTCGACCACCATACCAAAGTCGATGGCACCCAAACTCATCAGGTTGGCAGCCAATCCAAACTCACGCATTCCTATAAAGGCAAACAACATGGAAAACGGAATAACCATAGCGACGATCAATGCACCCGAAATCTCCCCAAGTAGTAACAAGAGTACCACAATAACCAGAAAACCTCCTTCCAATAAGTTGGTAGAAATGGTTTCTGTGGTCCGGCTGATCAGATCCGACTGATCGTAGAATTTTTCGATGTTAACTCCTTCGGGTAAATTCTTATTGATGTTGTCGATTTTTTCCTCGATCGCTGAAATAACCTGTCGACCGTTTCCCCCTCGAAGCATCATTACAATACCGGTCACAATTTCTCCCTTTCCATCCTGGGTAACTCCACCCTGCCTGATTTGCGTCCCAATTTCAACAGCTGCAACATCTTTTATAAAAACAGGTTTGTTGTTGATGTTGGTAATCACAATATTCTCCAGGTCGTCCACTTTATTGATCTGCCCCACACCGCGAATAATAAACTGCTCGCCATTGTGTTCGAGGTAATTACCACCCGAAACACTATTATTGTTTTCTATGGCAGTGATCACTTCAGAAATCCCGATTCCGAACATGCGCAACCGCCCGGGCTGAACAACCACATTGTATTGTTTTACAAAACCTCCGAACGAGTTGATCTCCGTAACTCCCTTCACCACTTTTAATTGCGGCGCGATCAGCCAGTCCTGTATTTCACGGAGTTCAGTCAACGAGTAATTTTCTCCACGAACAACATACTGGTAAATTTCGCCCAAAGCTGTTGTAATCGGCCCCAATTGCGGGCTGGAAACATCGGGTGGAAGTTCATCGCTAATCGACTGTAAACGCTGGCTCACCATCTGACGCGCAAAATAAATATCGGTCTTCTCCTCAAATTCAACCGTAACAGCCGATAATCCAAACTGAGAAATCGAACGCACCTGAGCTACATCGGGCAAACCGTTCATTGCCGTTTCAATGGGGTAACTTACCAGTTTCTCCACATCGTAAGGCGAATACCTGCCTGCCTTGGTAATAACCAGCACCTGCACCGGAGTTACATCGGGCAGCGAGTTAATTGGTAACTGAATCAAAGAAAAATATCCGGCAACAGCCATCAGAATAACCAAGGCCAGGGCCACATATTTTTGACGGACACTAAATGTTATGATTTGTTTTAGCATGGTGTTTTTCTTTCCTGGTTATTCTTCAGCAATAATATCGAAACGTGAAAGCGCTTTCAGGCTGAATACATTCGACACGGCAACTTCTTCGCCTTTGTCCAATCCGGAGTTTACAAACACACTCTGGTCCCGGATTTCGGAAACTCCGATAAATCGTTTCTCAAAAACACCTACGCTTTTTTTCACAAACACCACAGGATCGTTACCGTCGTAGGTTAAAGCTTTCACGGGGATCGCGATTATTTCCCGTTGCGAAGAAGTAGAAATCGACAAGCGAACATTTTCACCCGGTTTGGGCCAACCATCCTTTGTTGGAACCAGAATATTCGCAATTACCGAACGGCTGCTTTCATCGAGTCCGGGGTTGACCGAAGTAATGGTTGCCGACAGTAAATTCTCGGCTTTCTCGCGTTTCAAAATATCCACTGAATCACCCACATTAATCAGGCGGGCATCATCGGGCGATAAATAGGCACGAACCAAAACATCGCGCGTATCAAGCACTCTCGAAAGGTTTTCAAGCGCATTAACCGACTGCCCAAGTTCCACAAAGTTCTTTTCAATTACCCCATCGATCGGCGACGATATTTTTAGAAGCGGATCAATATTTTCAGCTTCGGTAAACGCTTTAATTTCGGCATCAGAAACGCCAACTGCCTTTAGTTTCGAATAGCTTGCCCGAACCGAAGCAGAAGCGCGATCGTATTCAGCAGTTGCACGCTCCAATTCACTTGTTGATGTAATGGTTTCTTCCACCAGTTGCTTTATCCGGCTTAAACGGTTGGTCTGATAACGTTCTTCGGCAAAAGCCTGCAGGTATTCCGAAACCAGGGTGCCAAATTCCAGGCTTTGAATCTCGAACAGTACCTCACCTTTACGTACCCACTGACCTTCGAATTTATTCACTTTGTTGATTTGTCCGTTAATTGGCGTGCTGATTATACTGCCGTGATTTGGTGCCGGAAACACTACGCCGGGAGCTGAAACCGTGTAATCGATAAAGTTGTTGCTTACAACCATCGTTTCAATGCTCAGCTCTTTTTGCTCTTTATCTGATAAGTGGATCAATTTAAGCTCAGTGCTTGCCTTCTGAAGCGAAGGTGGCAACTCAGTTTGTTCGGAACTTGCGGATTGTTCCTTTGTCTTTTTAGAATTGCAGGCGAAAAACGTGCTTGTAATTGCGGCAATTGTCAGGAGTAAAATTATTTTCTTCATTTCGTTGGTATTTTCTGGTTGAGTGGGTTAATAAACAAGATCCTGTTCGAGGTATTTTTCAAGCGAAACCAATTGCAGGTAATAATCGCGCAAAGCCATCAGGTAGCCTTCTTCGCCCGATAAAAATGTTTGCTGAGCATTCAGGAGATTCAGCAAATCAACTTCACCAAGCTGATACGCTTTCAAGGTAAGACTTTGTAAATGTGCCGCCTTACTCTGCATGGTAGTATTGTAGCGTTCAATAATTTTGCGGCTCACCGAATAATTGTGCCAGGCATATTCAATCTGCTTTTTCATATCCAGCCTTATTTCCTGTTGTTTCCACTGAACTTCCTCCTGACGTGCCAATGCCATGTTGATCTTTCCGCGCTGATCGAAGGGATACCAAATGGGTATTTTCAGGCCCACTTCAAAACCGCGGTAATCGTAGCCGCTACCATAATCCTGGGTGTACAGATTTAGCCGGATATCGGGCAGAATGTTGCTTCTGGCTTCCTTTAAAAAATAGTTGGTAGCCGAAAGCTCATGCTCTGTGGATAAAAAATCGGGCTGATTTTCCTGTACTGCCAGGGTCATAATTTGCGAGATCTCGATATCTGTAGCGCTCAGCGAATCAGAAAACTGAATGCTGTATTTCTGATCGGCTACCGGTAAACCCATGGCATAAAACAAACCGTAACGGGCCTGATGCAAAATCCACTCGGTTTGATCGAGGTTATTTTTCGATTGCTCAAGGCGCAGTTCGGCATTGGCCAGATCGATACCGTTTCCCATTCCGGTTTCAAACTTGGTGTAAACGGCATTGTACAATTCCTGGGCAAGTTCCACCTGATGTTGCCGCGATTTTTGAAGCCGAAGCGCATACAGCACTTCAACATACTTTCCTTTTACGGCAGCCTTAATTTCATTTTCTCTGGCTTTTATCCGAAGTTCGATCGCCTGTACTTCTTCTTTCAAACCTTTTAAACGATAAGCTGTAGTAAGCGGAAAGTCAATTTCCTGCGAAATGGTAATGCGTTGCTCATCGAAAGCATCGCCCGGCCCCGATGAAATCCCTTCTTTAAAATAGCTGACCTCGGGCGCGGAAATACCGGTTTCCGAACGCCAGACATTTTCCTTTTGTTTTAACTGGGCATACAATTGCTGAAGTTCGGCATTTCGGGTATAAGCCGATTGCACTGCTGTTTGGATGGTAAGCAGCGAATCCTGTCCAAAACTCTGCACCGCCAGCAACAACAGACCAATTACGATTAGATGATGTTTATTCATGAACAGAATGTTGATTTTTCTATTAAAGATACTCGATTATTAACTATTGTGCACAATCATTTGCTTAAGAGCATCCACTGATATTTCATAGCTTTTTTACTGTCATTTTTCAGGACACTCAATATTTGACACATTCGGACGTAAAAAACTGCGCTAAAAATTAAATTTCAAGCCTGCTGAAAACACAAGCAAACCATTTAGTTTTTCAATCTAAAGTTAGCCAAAACGTAATACATATTCACTTTATATTCTGCTATTTAGCTATCCTTTGGAAAACATTTTTGTTCTGAAAACTACTCTTCCAAACTCAATCAGGATGGTAAATTGAGTATGATAATTTAACATCGTTCCAGTTGACTTTAAGTCGCTAAACAATAACTTAACATTCGCAATCCTTTGTTAATCCTTTTTAGAATCTTCTCTATTTTTGCAGCGACATATCTAGATATCTAGATTATTTAAAAGACGCAAATAATAACAAACAGAAAATAATATAATGGAAAAGATTTTAATCATTGGAGGAGTTGCTGCCGGAGCTACTGCGGCGGCAAAAGCACGTCGCCTGTCACCCGAGGCACAAATTACGATGCTGGAAGCCGGCCCTGACATTTCGTTCGCTAACTGCGGACTGCCGTACTACATTGCCGGCGATATCGACAGCCGTTCGAAACTGATTCTTCAGAGCCCTGAGAGTTTCGATGAACAATACCAGGTTAAAGTACATACGCATACGCTGGTAAATTCAATCGACCGCGGGAACAAAGTAGTTCATACCATTGATGGCCGCGACGGTTCAAAAAAATCATTCGATTATACCAAACTGATTTTAGCGCAGGGTGGCCGCCCAATCCAACCTGATGTTCCGGGTGCTGTTGCCGACCATGTTTTCAGCTTGTGGACACTGGAAGACATGGACAAAATTGACAACTACCTGAAAAACGAAGAACCGGAAACGGCCGTAGTCGTGGGTGGTGGATTTATAGGGCTCGAAATGGTGGAAGCGCTGGTAAAAAGAGGTTTGAAAGTGCATGTGGTAGAAAAAATGCAGCATGTAATGTCGATTATGGAAGCTGAAACGGCCGGGTTTATCACCCGCGAGTTGAAAGCCTACGGCGTTGGTGTTCATACCGAAACTGCGGTTACAAAAATTAACCACAACACGGTTGAACTGGATAACGGAAAAACCATTAATGCCGACATGGTACTGTTGTCGATTGGAGTCCGCCCCACCTTGCAACTGGCCAAAGATGCCGGTTTGGAAATTGGCGAAGCCGGTGGTTTGCTGGTGAACGATAAATTGCAAACTTCGGATCCTGATATTTTTGCTGCCGGCGATATGGTGGAAATTGAGCACCGTGTAAACGATAAAAAAGTACGTATCCCGCTGGCAGGACCTGCCAACCGCCAGGGAAGGATTGCCGCCGAAAACGCATTGGGTGGAAATCACAGCTACAAAGGATCGATCGGAACTTCGGTTGTTCGAGTATTTGAAGCCGTTGCCGGAACTACCGGTCTATCGCTAAAACAGGCCCGCGCTGCCGGTATCGATGCCGATGCCGTTGTGGTTCACAAGGAACACCACACTTCATACTATCCGGGCGCAGAAACAGTGAGTGTAATGCTGGTTTACGATAAAAACACCGGTGTTGTACTGGGTGGCCAGACCGCAGGTTACAAAGGCGCCGACAAACGTTTGGATGTAATTGCAACTGCTTGTGCCGCCAAACTTCCGGTAAGCGAAATTGCTGATATCGATTTTGCCTATTCGCCACCAATCGGAACCGCCAACGACGCCATGAACATGGCAGCCTACGTGGCAGAAAACAAGATGAGCGGTTACGGACCCAGCATTTTAGCTTCGGAACTGGATGAATACCTTGAAACTCAGGAAAAACTGATAGTACTGGATATCCGCGACGTATTTGCCCACCAGAAAAGCAATATGAATGGTGCTTACCATTTGCCGCTTGAAAATTTGCAGCCTAACCTCGACAGAATTCCAAAAGATATTCCGGTACTGATTTATGATGAAACCGGTAAGAAAGGTCACCAAGCCGTTCGTATGCTTATTGGAGCAGGATGCCAGGAGGTAAAAAATATCTCAGGAGGTCATATTTCGTTGCAGCGCCACGCGGTAACTGCAGGTTTCAAAAACGTCAACATGATGTTGTTGGCAATCGAGAAAAAGAGCATCAACGAAAAGGTGATGGAAGAAACCGAAACGAACAACAACGTAAGCGCTAAAGAACTGGAGCGCCTGGTAATTGATGTTCGTACGCCGGGAGAATTCAGAAGCGGTGCGTTCCCTGATGCTATCAATATTCCGTTGGATGACCTGATGTCGGGTAATGCCGATTTGGGTGACGATACCGATCGCGAGATTATTGTGTATTGTGCCAGTGGAGCCCGTTCGGCTTATGCCCAGCAGGTATTGATGAGCCGCGGCTTTTCAAACGTGAAAAACGGTGGTGGTATTTCGGCCATGATGTCGAGGTACTAATTCGGAAAAAGAAAAAACCCAATTTTTATAAATCAAAAGAGGCTGTCAGATTAATTTCTAACAGCCTCTTTCTATTTGGTATTAATCACCTTTTAAAAGTCGGATTCTTTTATTTTGAACAACTCTAAATTACCCCCCCCCTAATTATCAAAATGTTGGTTTAATAAAATAAATCTTCTAATTTCACAAGAAATATTTAACCTCAATTCCGAATTATTTTATGAAATATACCCAAATCACAGTTACAAAAAGACCGGAGTTTCCTCCGGCCCAAATATTTATTTTTATTAACAGGGAAATGGAGTTGCACCTCCAAATCCCCAGAAACACTACAAAATTATGAAAAGATCAGCTTTTTTAGGTATTATTATGCTATTATTCACTTTCGCTGGTTGTGTGAAAGAAGAGTTTTATTCTCATGAACAGGATGGAGAAATTATTGCAGAACAAGATCATTTCAAAGATGGCCCTATGATACTGGGAAAACAACTTGAAAATCCTTATTCGGTTGAAAACATGAAAATTGCCTATGAAAACTTACAAACCGAAAACAAACTCAAATCGGGTTTAGAAATCGAGGCTACCCATTTCTATGTTCGGTTCAGGCCCAAAAACACAAAGGAACTTGATTTAATAACCCGCGATACAACGCTTTATATTTACGATTATCCTCTCGATGTTGAAATTAAAAGAGGTGGCACACATTACCACGACCCGGAAATTCCTAAAAACGAGATAACCTGGCAATATACGGTAGTACCTGTTGATTATGTTTTTCCTAAGGTGCAGTACCAGAAACTTGCAAATTTGTATTTACCTGAATATGGAGAAGAATTGACAGAACTAAAAAGTACAGGAATAGAACATTTCGACTGGTTAAAACTGGAAAACGAAGCGTTGCGGATTACCGGAAACCTGGACGAAAACGCACAAACTGAAAACACATTAAAATCGACAAGTTGGAGACCTGCCGGAAACATAAAAGTATTCGATGATATTATCAATTCATATTCCACCCGGATTAAAGTTTTTAGCCATTACGAATATATTTATTGCGATACCGGAGAGCCGGTTAACGCAGGTGACCCAACCGAAGAGGTACCCGCCGACGGGGATGAGAATACGGGTGAAATTCCCGAGGGTGAGAATATTTGTGCCCGACCAATTTATCATTATGTAACCAACAGTGTAAACAGCCATTACATTCCGCTAGAAGGAGTTGAGGTACGCGCTCGCCGGTGGTTTACTACCTATTCCGACATTACCGATGCAAATGGAAACTACTCCTGCAATGGAACCTTTAGCAACGATGCCAACTATAGTATTAAATGGGAAAGGGCATACTACGATATACGTGATGGTTCATTTGGGCAAGCTTATTTTAATGGTCCGAATCAGAGTGGTGATTGGAATCTTAATATTGAACAAGGTGGAAAATCAATTATGTTTGCAACAATACATCGTGCAGCATACAAACAGTTTTATAAAAATAATTTGGGAATAAGACGACCAATTCTTTCAGACGGGAGTAAAACTAAGCTATGTTATATTGACGAAGAAGGTTCTGGTGTTTTCTGGGGAGATTGGAGTAGTAGTGGTATATTACCTGATATCAAAGTTTATGGAAAATATTCAAGCGGGAGTTACAAACCTACTAATTTAATATTTGGAACGACCTCTCATGAATTGGGGCACCAGGTACATTCCCAGTCCCTCGGTAACATTCAGTACTGGCAAGTAAATAAGGTTATTTATGAAAGCTGGGCAGAAGCTGTTGAGTGGGCGATTACTAATGATGAGTATCACAGCTATGGGATGACAAATTTCAATCATGATGATAAACAAGATTGGAGAAGAACTGACGTTCAATGGGAATATTCTCCAGTTTTTATTGATTTATTAGATGATTTTAATCAAAGAAACGGAGGATTACATTATGGTTTAAATATACCCGGTAATAATAATTATCCGAATGATCAGATTTTCGGATACACTTTAGCAGATATTAATTACCATATTCTTGAAGACACGTATGGTATAAGTAGTTTGGAAGATGCGCTTAAAGCATATAAGTTGAATGGCACAACCGATGCTCAGATAGAATTACTACTAGAATTATATTAAAATCTTTTCTATGAAGAAGTTATTTGTATTTTTTATTGGAGTTTTATTCCTAACATCTTGTACTAAAGACAACGAATCTATTACCTATTTTAACTTTATCAATACAACAAATAGTGACCTTAAAATAATCGCACCAAGAACAGATGCTGGTCACTCAATTGTCTTAGACTCTGTAACGGTTATAAATCAAGGGGCCGAGGCTGAATTCTTCTATGTTGAAGATGGCGAAAATCAAACATCAAAGTATCCGTTTGGAAAGTCTTTGATTAAAGCAAGTATTGTGTTTAACGATTCTGTTAGAATTGATTATTTCTATAATGATACATCGTCAAGGAATATTCTTATTATTGATAATTATGCTGGTGGTAAGGTAAGTGAAAGCACCTTCAGATATACTTATACAATCACCGAAGAAGATTACAATAATGCGTTGCTGATAGGGTATTAGCAGGTTAAAAAAATAAATGCTCCGATCCCTCGGAGGGATCGGATCCCTGGCCTTTATTTTACAAACGAAGCTTTGTGACGAGAAAGGTCTTTTGGAACAACGACTCCATATCGGTGGTAGGGTTGACTTCTTTTCTGCTTCTCATTTTTTTGATTTGAATGTTATTGCACAATCGGCGACGGTGCTCATACATAGAAATGGCAAAGACAGTAGGGGTATTTTTGGCACAACAATTCACGAATTGGCACATGTATCACATTGGGATTCTGGCTATGGAGATATCTTGTGGGTGGTTAATAAAAGAATACCTGAAAGTTGGGCCGTAGGAGTTGAATGGCAAATAACGAACGATATTTATCAAGGATATGGCATTTATAATAATAAATATCAATTGGTTGATATTTCAGAAATTGATGATTTAAAAGGATATACACCATTAGTAATTGATTTAATTGATGACTATAACCAAGGAAAATTTAATAGCCTGCGACCGAATGATCAAGCTTGGGGTTATACCTTATCCGAGATTGAAAGGGCTCTTCCGACATCCTCAGGAAACTGGTGGGCATGGAGAGATGATTTGAAAAAGATGTTTGACAACCCTACTGAAGAAAACATTGATTATCTTTTTACAACTTACAAATAGAATTCTACCATGAAAACAAAAAAAATCATTATATATTTTTTATTAATGTTACCGTTGTATTCTTGTTGGTACACTAACCAACCTACAATAACCTATACCCTGGTAAATGATACAGATTTTGATGTTTCGCTTGTAGGATATCGAAATAGAGGGACATCTGTATCTGATAGTATATTTTTATCACCAAATTCTAGGCTGGAATTTGAAAGACAAATGGGTGAAGATTCGGATAGTCGGTCTTTTTTCTCTATTGCCTCTGTAGATTCTGTACGTATAGTATTTGATTCTAAAAAGCTATTAGTCCTCACGGATTCGGCCCATGCTTTACTACTTGAAGAAAGGATAGTTAAAATCACCCAAGAAGATTACAACAACGCGGTGCCCATAGAGAATTAGCAGGGTTAAAAAAATAAAGGATCCGATCCCTTGGAGGGATCGGATCCCTGGCCTTTATTTTACAAACGAAGCTTTGTTCAGGTAATTGAAACAGGCCTCAACGCCCTCAAACTGCGTCATATTATCTTCTTTTCCAATCCCTTCCAGTTCAACAAAAAATTCATCGAGCCCGTTTTCATAGGCTTTGGTGAAAATATTCTTGAAGTTCATCATTCCCGATTGACCAAGAACTTTGCGGTCTTTAATATGTAACACGGGGAACCTGCCGGCGTATTTTTTAAAATACTCCAACGGATCGTTTTGGCCCATTACTGTCCAGTACACATCCATTTCGAAGAATACAAGGTCCGGATCAGTTCCGTTCAGCATCAGGTCGTAAATCACGTCGCCTACACGTTGCCACGGATTACTTTGCTTCTCCTTATCTTCAGGCTTTACAACGCGTTTAAATTCGCCGCTGTGGTTATGATAGCCCCATTTAATGCCTGCCGATTTTGCAATCTCTCCGGCATTATTAAAAACCTCGCAAACCATTGCTGCATCCTCGTTACTTTCTACTTGTGGCATTCCTGGCTGAACCAGGGATGAAACACCAAGTTTTACGTGATCTTCAACCGTCGCCTTCCAAAAATCGGCAATTTCACTTTTATTGTCTTTGGTGTACTTACGCACCGGCGGATTTACATGCGATCCGGATACTTTCAAACCCGAATCATCCGCTACCTTTATAAATTCGGCAATATCGTAACCATACATTTTCCGCTCGCGATAACCGGCTGCCTCTGCCGTTGCATAGCCAATTTTAGCCACTTTTTTCAATCCGGCTGGAACGTCGTCGGTTAATTCTTTTCCGAGCGAATAGAGTTGCAAACCAATTTTCTTTTTGGCCGGTAAACTGCTGACACTTGTTGCAGCAGAAAGCGGGTTAATGGCACTTGTCACCATACCGCCGGCTGTAATCAAGCCAAGTCCTTTTAGAAATTCTCTTTTATTCATCTGACAAATTTTTTATTAGGTTTATTATGGTAAAAAGAAACTCGTCCCCTTATTCCGGGACTTGTTTCAAAGGTTTCGAAATTTTGCTGACCTATAATTTATACGATCCCCTGTATTTATAATGGTACAAACGATGGTTCCAGGCTTCCTTGTCTTCGCCAAAACTTTGCGTGGCTGCATTCCATTTAACAGGGCGTTGCAATTCGGTAGCAATGTTACCCAGGCAACACACAATGGCAGTACTTGCTCCCACCTCAATCGGGGCAATTGTTTTTTGCCGCGAGCGAACGCCATCGATAAAGTTTTGCATATGTGGCGAACTGATTTCGAAACTGCCACCACCTTTTGCCTGCGCTTTTTGCATTTCCTTAAATTTGCGGGCCTTTTCGGCAGCAGTTAAATCTCCGGGGCGGGCGCCGGCCAGTTCATCGGGCACGAGCGACGAATCGGAACAGGCCAGGTAACCCCGTCCCACTTCAATCCAGCCTTTATCGCCAATGAATTTAATTCCCTGAGCTCCCGGCATATCTTCAAGATAGGGTTGCTCGGTCATTACAACACCGTTCAAATATTTAAAAGTCAGGTATTCGGCGCCATCGTATCCTTTCGGAATAATTTCGGCAGGACCTGATCCGTCCATTCCAATGGCAGCCTGCGCGATATCAAACATGTGAGCACCCCAGTCGGCAGTAAAACCGTTACCGGTTTCGCGGTACCAACGCCATGCTCCCCAAAGTTTCTCTCTTTCCGGCGGGTCGAGCGAGATAGGAGGACACAGATCAGGATGATAATGAATATTCGGATCGTTCAGAGGTCCCATCCACAGGTTAAAATTCAGGTTGCCGGGAACCATTTCTTCCGGCAGATCCAGTGGTTTTGGCGGATCGCCCACTTTGGCATAAATCTTATCGATGTGGCCAATCGCTCCGGTTTGAACCAGTTCGATGGCTTTCTGGAATTCGCCGCTTGAACGTTGCTGGCTTCCTACCTGCACAATGCGTTTGTTGTCGTTGGCAACGCGCACCATTTTTTGCGCTTCGGTAATGGTAAACGACAGTGGCTTCTGTACATAAACATCTTTACCGGCCTGGCAGGCGTGAATGGTCATCAAAGCATGCCAGTGGTCGGGCGTACATACTTCAACAGCATCGATATCTTTGCGCTCGAGCAGTTCTTCGTACTGTTCGTATCTGTCGACCCGGGGAGCTAAACCCAGCGATTTTTGCCACTCTTCAACCGATCGTTTGAAACGTTCCGTTTTCATGCTATCAACATCGCAACCGGCAACAATTTCAACACCCGGAACCGATGAGAAACTGCGAAAGTCATTCATTCCCTGCTGACCAAGGCCAATAAAACCCATGGTTACACGATCGCTTGGAGCAATTTTAATTCCGTTGATGGTCCAACTCGGAAGGATGGTAAGTCCGGTAAGTCCGAGCGCCGAAAGACCAAGAAACTTCCTCCGATTTAGTTGATTCGATTCTTTATTATCCATGTTTAGTAAAATTTAAGTTTGAATCCCGGTTCCTTAAAACCTTAGCTTTTACAAGAGTCGGTTTAGTTAAGGCGTAGCAAGATAAGAAATTTCTTTTTGCGTTTAAAGGAATGAAAACAGACCTTCTGGTCATTTCAACAATATATATTCATTCTAAACCTGCCACTGAATTATCCGTATACAGCAGAAATCAACTTAATCTTTGAAAAAACATGAAATCAACTTACTTATCGGCATTGCTAATGCTCATGTTGGTGGTACCGGCATTCTCACAATCCTGGAATATCGTTTGGGAAAAATATTCAGGGAACGACAAGTTGGATTATTATACTGACATCACCCGGACAAATGACGGGAATTACCTGGTTCTGGGCGCAAGCGGAAGTGGATCTTCGGCCGATTTGCACCTGGATTGTTACCGGCAAGATGGCGAATTGATGTGGGAGCAAACATTTGAATCTCCCGGAAATGATATCCCCGAAAAAATAATTGCACTGGGCGATGATGATTTTCTGATTCTGTCCAAATCAACTGAAGGTGAAAAAACAGTAAGCATTTTAAGGCGAACAAACAAGAATGGGCAGCTAAAATGGGAAACGAATCTTGACAAACAATACACCGGCAACGATGTGTTTCCTTTAACGAATGGTGAATTCATGATAGCCGGCAATAAACTTGAAACGGGGAGCGAAATACCGCAAATATGGCTGGCAAAGATGAATGAAAGCGGAGAAATAATCAGCGAAAAAACTTACAACGGAAAAGGCTGTGCCAACTCCATCAAGCAAATGCCAAACGGCCAGTTTATTATTGGCGCCCAGGTTGCCGGTAAAGTTGAAAACGACTGCGATGTTGCCGTGATCAGAACCGATAGCGAGGGAAATCAACTTTGGTTTAGCCACCTGCCTTCGCCCAACAGCAAAGAATGGCCGCAGTGTGTTTGTTGTTCGCCTGCCGACAGCTCGTTTATAATGGTTGGCTGGGGCGGATTGTGCCTGAATGACATCTCCGGCGAATACCCGGTATTCGACTTCGACATAGTTGTTAAAAAACTAAGTGCCGACGGCAAACTGATCTGGACCAAAAACTATGATGGAGAGGGAGCTGAAGGAGGAAATAATGTTAGTATTCTACCCGATGGAAACTTCATTATTGCCGGAACAAAAGCAAGTTCATTCTCCGGAAAAATTGGCCCCTGGTTGCTGCGTATCGATCCGGATGGAAACATTCTGGATGAAAAACTGCTAAACATGCGTTTGGAACAGGCAAGTAAAGCAATTGTAACTCCCGATGGCGGGATTGTAGTAATCGGCCCCGGATTGAACGAGCGCCTGAATCCACGAAGCGATGGCTGGATCATCAAATTTTCCGAGCTCTAACACGCAAATAAATTCCCTCAATACAAATTGACGGCAGGTTTTGGAATTGCTCCATCGTTAACATTTCATTCAAATATGGTACTGAATAAAAAATTAACTTTGGTAACACGCAACATTTCTGGCATGTGTTTTTGTTGCCTCAAAAAAAAGAAACTTTTAGCTGAAACCCGCACAAGTATTACATGTTTAAAAGGCTGAGAAATATTAAAATACACAAGTCTATCTGGCAGGTTGCACTTGCGGTGTTAATGCTGGTTATGAGTATTTATTTCATAAAAAATGAGCATCTCGAACTGGTTGAAATAAAGAATACTCTGAAAGACATTAATTCGTTTTATTTGATACTCGGGCTTTTCGTCACGGTTATTTATCTCTTTCTGCAAGCTTTAATGTATGTATTCAGTTTTCGAACCATTGGATTGAAAGTCGCAGTTTGGGATGCCCTAATATTGTTTCTGAAACGAAACCTGATCAGTGTTTTTTTGCCGGCCGGTGGTTTTTCTTCACTTGTATTTTTTACCAAACCGCTTAAAAAGAAGGGCCTTAACAATACCGATATTTATTATGCATCGTACATTTACGGACTAACCGGACTAATTTCGGTAGTGTTGGTTGCTATTCCTGTAATCGGGTTATTATTGCTTAAAAACAGGCTCACATCAAAAGAATTGATCCCCTTTTTATTGCTTACCCTGCTAATTGCACTAGTAATTTACTCGGTGTGGTCGCTGCTCCAAAGAAAGCTGGTGTACAAACTCCTGCTTCGTTTTAATCCGGGAATATCCATCATTGTCGACAACATAAATACCACGCGCTTAAATAAAAAACACTTTTTATACACCATTATATCGTCGGTATTTATCGAGTTTGCTGGCATTGCCCACGTTTATATTTCGATGCTGGCATTGGGTTTTCATCCAACTTTAATGGTGTCGTTAATCGCTTACATCATCATGGTAATGTTATTGATTATGTCGCCGTTTTTACGCGGAATGGGTGCCATTGAAGTAACCATGACCTACGTTTTCGTAAAAAGCGGCATTCCATTAACAGGTGCAGCTACCATTACTTTGGTCTTTCGTTTTTTTGAATTCTGGATGCCTTTGCTCATCGGTTTAGGATCCTTCCTCTTTTCAAAAAAGAATGTGCTATCGCGGGTACTGCCGGTGTTCATTATTTTTATTTCGGGTATCATCAACGTTATCTCGGCAATTACTCCTTCAATCCCCGATCGCATCGTTATTCTCGAAAAATTACTGCCTCAGCTGGCCATTGCTGTTTCGAAATACAGTGTATTTGTAATTGGCGTACTACTGATAATTTTAGCCATTTATTTGTTGCGTGGCGTAAAACGGGCAAGAAGAATTACATTGGTATTACTGGCCGTATCGGTTATCGGACATTTGGTAAAAGGCATAGATTACGAAGAGGCCACAATTTCATTTGTAGCCTTTCTCAGCCTGCTCATCACGCACCGGTTTTATCATGTAAAATCACTTCCGCTGTTTCGAACAAGTTGGTGGAAAATATGGATCGTTTCGTTGGCATCACTTCTGTTATATGCGGTGGCAGCTACCTTTTTTCTCGAAAAGCACCACATGGGTTTCGATTACAGTTTTTTCGAAGCCATTAAAGCCTCCTCCCGTTTAATCTTCTTTTTCGACTCTTCGCAATACATTCCGTCAACACACTTTGGCGAGTTTTTTATTGCCTCCATGTACTGGTGCAGTGGATTTCTGTTTATTTCTGCAATTTTTCTGGCTGTTAAACCCATTTTCGACCACGATGCCAAAAGTGACGAAAACGAAATTGCCCACGCCAAACTGTTAGTAAAAAATTACGGCGACTCGGCACTCGACTATTTTAAGTACTACCACGATAAGCTTTTCTTTTTTCATAACGATGGTTTTTTGGCCTACAAAATCCATAAGAACTTTGCCGTAGTGCTTGAATTGCCTGTTTGCGAAACAAAATCGGCAAAAAAGAAATTGTTACACGATTTCGAAAAATATGCGTACGAAAACGGCTTGCGAACCTTTTATTACCGAATTCCGGAGGAATCGACAAAGTGGTTTAACAAACTGAATAAGAAAACACTTTTTATTGGTCAGGAAGCCATACTCGACCTGGAAACTTTTAGTTTGAGTGGATCGAAAATGCATCCCCTGAGAAATGCCATCAACAAAGCAAAAAAAGAAGGCTACACCTTTCATATTCATCCTCATCCTGTAAAAGACGGAGTCATTCAAAAGCTAAAACAGGTTTCTGACGAATGGTTAAAAAAGCCGGGAAAGAAGGAGACCATCTTTTCGCAGGGAATGTTTTTAGCCGATGTCATCAAGGAAACAACCATTCTTAGCATCGAAAATTCGGAAGACAAAATTGTGGCCTTTTTGAATATTGTGCCGGATTATGCCAACTCGGAAGGAACCTACGATCTGATACGAACTTCAGACAGCGCTCCAACCGGCATTATTTATTTTCTTTTAACTGAAATGTTCGAATATTTCCGTCAACAGGGAATTTCGAAAGTGAATTTAGGAATGGTACCGTTTACCGGAAATACTGAAACCAGAAACATGGCTGAACGCTCGATGAAATTTGCTCTTGAAAATCTAAAGCCGCTCAACCACTTTAAAGGACTTTATTTGTTTAAGGAGAAATTTAAGCCCGATTGGGTGAATAAATACCTGGCTTACGATTCAGATTACGACCTGATCTATTTCCCGGCCATTTTAAAAGCTGTTTCAAAAGTGGATTAAACGTGAAATCTTCTTTGTCGGCCTGCACTAAACTATTTATTTGAAATTGGGTTTCGTATATTGACAGAATTAATCATTGGTAAAGTTCAGAAAGATCATGTCGGCAGTGTTACACATAAAAAATATGGTTTGTCCGCGGTGCATCGAATCGGTTCAGGAAGTGCTGACAAACGAAGGATTCGAGGTGCAGAAGATAAAACTGGGCGAAGCCGAAATCGACCGCCAACCCACCACCGATCAACTCGAAAATATTTCCAGAATATTGCACAGCAAAGGATTTGAGCTGTTACACGATAAAAAAAAGATTGTTGTCGACCAGGTGAAATCGGAGATCATAAAATTGGTGCACCACAGCGAAAACGAAATTCTAAACGTCAACCTTTCCAGTCATCTTTCGGCGCTGATCGGTGCCGATTATTCATCAATTTCTACCCTGTTTTCATCATCGGAAGGGCTAACGATCGAGCGGTTTACCATCCTTCAAAAAATTGAAAAGGTAAAAGAGCTGCTTTCCTACGGCGAACTTACTGCCAGCGAAATCGCCTTTAAATTGGGTTACAGCAGCGCAGCTCACCTGTCTTCGCAATTCAAAAAAGAAACTGGCATGACACCCGGTCAATACAAAAAACTAAAAGACAAACACCGCAATCCGCTGGATCATATCGGATTGTGAAGCCTTTGCCAAAATCTTACAATACTTTTCAAAAATTATATAAAAACCCGTGGCTGTTTCGCCTTTAACTTTGTGGAAAAGAATTGAAAATGGAACAAGTTAAACTGAAAACAGACTTGAGTTGCCCGCATTGTGCCATGAAAGTAGAGCCGATCCTTAAAGAAACAAAAGGAATAGTTGATTATTCCATCGATCTGGCCCATCCCGACAAACTGGTAAGTTTCTCTTCGGAGGGTGCTGATATCGATGCGTTGATCACCAATATTAAAAAAGCAGGCTATATTGCAGAAAAACTGTAAATTAGTCAAATCTTAGGTATTAAACTTTTACAAGGATCAACTGTTTTTACAGTAAATAGTAATGATTAAAAAACTCAGCCATATCGTTTTAGCAACGCTCCTTTTGGTATCAACAATGGGGATGGCTGTGAGCAAACATTTCTGCGGCGGCCATTTGGTTTCGGTTGCCATGTTCGATGAAGCCGACTCGTGCTGCGACGACGGCGGATGCTGTACCAATGAAAACCATTTCTACCAGGTAAAAGATGATTTTTCTACACCGGCAATTTATACGATTCCGGTTCTGGCAGAGATCGACGTATTACAGCATTCCGTTATCGATCTTGATTTATTGATTCCTTCTGAGTATTCAGAAGAAAACTTTACTTTAACCGACGATCCTCCACCTCCAACAGTACTCGAATTTCTTGCCGAGGAACAGGTATATCTTTTATGATTTTATTATGATAAATTAACTGATTATGAATGCTCATGATCCGGTTTCTCTGTTGTATTAATCTCATAGGATAATAAGATATGCTCAATAAAATAATTCGCTTTTTTCTTGAAAATAAACTGGTTACAGTACTGGTTCTTGCTACTTTCATTATTTGGGGAGTTGTAACCTCTCCTTTTAGCTGGAAGACCGGAATTCTTCCAAGCGATCCGGTTCCGGTGGATGCCATACCCGACATTGGCGAAAATCAGCAAATTGTTTATACCGAATGGCCGGGGAGGTCGCCACAGGATATTGAAGACCAGATCTCCTATCCGCTGACAACTGCGCTGCTTGGTATTCCTGGTGTTAAAACCATCAGAAGCAACAGCATTTTCGGGCTATCCAGTATTTATATCATATTCGACGAATCGGTTGAATTTTACTGGAGCCGCACAAGGATACTGGAAAAGCTAAATTCCTTGCCCCAGGGAACGCTCCCCGATGATGTAACACCGGCTCTTGGCCCCGATGCCACTGCACTCGGACAAATCTACTGGTATACACTCGAAGGCCGCGATAAAAATGGTAAACCTGCCGGTGGCTGGGATCCGCAGGAACTGCGCACCATTCAGGACTACTATGTAAAATATGCGCTCACTTCGGCAGAAGGCGTGGCTGAAGTCGCTTCAATTGGCGGCTTTGTAAAAGAATACCAGATCGATATCGATCCCGCTGCCATGAAAGCACAGGGGGTGAATGTTGCACAAATTATACAGGCTGTAAAAAACAGCAACCTCGATATCGGTGCCCGAACCATCGAATTTAACAGGGCTGAATACCTGGTCAGGGCACTGGGTTATGTGAAGAACCTGGAAGACCTTGAGAAAAGTGTGGTCACGGTGCGCGACAACGTCCCAATTCGGTTAAAAGACGTTGCAAAGATTAATTATGGCCCGGCAACCCGTCGTGGTGGCCTCGACAAAGGTGGCTCCGAAGCCGTAGGTGGTGTAGTGGTTGCCCGTTATGGCACAAACCCCATGCAAGCCATCGAAAATGTTAAGGCTAAAATTGAAGAGATCGCTCCTGGTTTGCCATCACATACGCTGGAAGACGGAACCACTTCTAAAGTTACCATCGTTCCGTTTTACGATCGTACCGGTTTAATAAAGGAAACATTGGGGACACTGGAAGAAGCATTAACACTTGAAATACTGATCAGTATTATTGTGGTGATCGTGCTCGTTTTCAATCTGCGTGCATCCTTTCTCATTTCGAGTGTCTTGCCTATTGGTGTGTTAATGACCTTCATTACCATGCGGCAGTTTGGCGTTGATGCCAACATCGTAGCACTTTCGGGAATTGCCATTGCCATCGGCGTGATGGTGGATGTTGGGATTGTGTTTTCAGAAAACATAATCCGACATCTGGAGCTACCACAAAATGCAGGTGCAAAAGGGAAAAAACTCACCCAGGTCATTTATGAAGGAACGGTAGAAGTAGCCGGTGCTGTTATTACTGCGTTAACAACTACCATCGTTAGTTTCCTGCCGGTTTTTGCCATGCAGGCTGCCGAAGGGAAATTGTTTAAGCCACTGGCTTTCACAAAAACTTTTGCCATGGTTTCGGCACTGCTGCTGGGATTAATGATCATTCCGATGCTGGCCAATATTGTTTTCTCGCTGAAATCGGATAAAAAACGCATGCGCTTTTTCTGGAACGGCGTTCTGATAATTGCCGGAATTGTTTTGGCAATAATTTCGGGGAACTTCATTGCACTTGCACTGACCGCTTTTGGTGTGAATGGCTTGTTAAGCGAGAAATGGCTCAGCAAAAAAGTAATTAACTACATCAATATAGCCATTACATTGCTTGTTGTGCTCTGGTTTTTAACCCGGGCATGGATGCCGATGGGTGCACAACACAGCGCTTTTGCCAATTTCATCTATATTGCCATAATCGTTGGATTTGTGCTTGGCGCCTTATCATCCGTGGTATATTTCTACCCGGTAATTTTACGCTGGAGCCTTAACCACAAATGGCTATTCCTGAGCGTCCCAATCCTGATAGTCACTTTCGGAATCATGACCTGGCAGGGATTTGATAAGTTGTTCGGGTTTGTTCCCGAAAAAATAAAGGCAGGCAAATTTTATGCATCGGCCGACCGGAATTTCCCGGGACTGGGAAAGGAATTTATGCCTTCACTCGATGAAGGTTCTTTCCTGCTGATGCCAACAACGATGCCACACTCGGGTATTGAAGAAAACCTGGAAGTGATTCGCCTGCTCGATAAAAAAGTAAACTCAATTCCTGAAGTGGAGAATGTGATCGGCAAATGGGGCCGTGTAAGTTCTGCTCTCGACCCGGCTCCGGTTTCGATGTATGAAAATGTGATCAACTACCGACCGGAATACATGCTGAATGACAAAGGGCACCGCATGCGTTTCAAAGTGAACGACGAAGGAGCATATCTTTTAAAAGATGGTGGTACTTATAATCCTGAAACAGATGGATTCGGGATAATTGATAAAGACCGGTTAATTGAAGACAAAAACGGTGAATACCTGCGTCAGTGGCGTGATGAAATTCATTCGCCTAATGATATTTGGGATGAGATCGTTCAGCAGGCCAATATTCCGGGACTGACTTCCGCACCGAAATTACAGCCCATTCAAACACGTTTGGTAATGCTGCAAACCGGTATGCGGGCACCCATCGGAATAAAAGTTTTTGGACCCGACCTGGAGACCATAGAGAAAGTTGGGCTGGAGTTAGAAACCTTACTTAAAGAAGTGGAAGGTGTTAAACCAATGTCGGTATTTGCCGACCGTATAGTAGGGAAACCTTATATCGAACTGAAGATCAACCGCGATGCCATTGCACGATACGGGATTTCGGTGCTGGACCTGCAGCGGATAATTGGCAGTGCAGTTGGCGGAATGCAACTGGGAAATACTGTTGAAGGCCGCGAGCGCTTCCCGATCAGGGTACGTTACGCCCGCGAATTCCGCGATGACCCGGAAGACCTGAAAAATATTTTGATTCCAACACCCGGAGGTGCACAGATCCCTTTGGGTACCCTGGTAGACATTCAGTATACCCGTGGTCCGCAAATGATAAAAAGCGAAAACACCTTCCTTGTTGGTTATGTCATATTCGATAAACAGGATGGTTATGCCGAGGTGGATGTGGTGGAACATGCACAACAATTTCTGAAAGAGAAAATCGAAACGGGAGAATTAGTGATTCCTGCCGGAGTGAATTATGTTTTCACCGGGAATTACGAGAACCAGATCCGGGCTACCAAACGTCTGCTGATCGTGGTACCACTCTCCCTGCTTATAATTTTCCTGATCCTGTATTTTCAGTTTCAGTCAGTCACTTCAACATCACTCATTTTCTCGGGGATAATTGTAGCACTGGCCGGCGGATTTATCATGATCTGGTTGTATGCACAACCGTGGTTTCTAAACTTCAGCATCGAAGGCATGAACTTACGCGATCTCTTCCAGGTACAAACCATCAACCTTAGTGTGGCCGTTTGGGTGGGATTTATCGCACTCTTTGGTGTTGCCACCGACGACGGTGTTTTGATAAGCACTTACCTGAAACAATTGCACGAAAAACACAAGCCCACAAGCGTAAAAGAAGTGCGTGCCATTGTATTGGAGGCCGGCTCGAAAAGGGTGCGCCCGGCCATGATGACCACAGCTACAACATTGATTGCGCTGTTACCGGTGCTTACTTCCACCGGAAAAGGATCGGATATTATGGTTCCGATGGCCATTCCACTGTTTGGCGGTATGACCATTGAGGTACTGACAATGTTTGTGGTACCAGTTCTGTACAGCATGTGGCAGGAACGCCTGGTAAAAAAACAGCTCAAAAAAATGGAGGGTTAATTATGAAGAAATTAATATATATCATCAGCAGCCTGCTGATTCTGGCAACAATGCCAACAAAAGCGCAGGATGAGCTGAACACCTACCTGGTAACGGCAGCTGAAAATAATCCGGGACTGAAAGCCAAATTCGACGACTACATGGCGGCTTTGGAGGTAGCTCCTCAGGTGAGCGCCCTGCCCGATCCGCAACTGGCATTTGGATATTTTATTCAACCGGTGGAAACCCGAATGGGCCCGCAGCGGTTTAAGGTTTCACTTACCCAGATGTTTCCCTGGTTCGGAACTTTGAATGCCCGCGAAAATGTGGCAGTTCAGGCGGCTAAAGTGAAATATGAATTGTTTGAAGAAGCTAAATCGCAATTGTTCAACGACGTTAGGGGGACCTATTTCAACCTGTACTTCACGCAAAAAGCCATTGATATTACCGGTGAAAATCTGGAGATTTTATCGGCATTTCAGAAGCTGGCAGTGGCTAAAATAGAAGCCGGACTGGTTTCAACAGTCGATGAATACCGGATAGAAATGGAAACCGGTGAATTGGAGAACCAACTGGCATTGCTCAAGGATAAAATGCGTTCGCAAACGGTACTTTTCAACCAAATGCTGAATGACACGCTGGACACACCCGTAAAATTGCCAAACGACTTATGGGCAAACGACCTTGAATTTTCAAAAGTGGCCATCCTCGATAGTATTCGCGCTCAAAACCACCAGTTGTTGAAGCTGGAACTGGAGCGGGAACTGTTCAGTTTGAAACAGGAAGTAGCCCGCAAGCAGGGAAGCCCTTCAATTTCGGTCGGATTCGATTATATCAATGTCGGTAAAGGCGAAATGAACCTGGAAGGGAAAGATGCTTTTATGTTTCCCCGCATTGGCTTAAGCATTCCGCTTTACCGAAATAAATACAACTCCATGGTAAAAGAGGTGGTACTGCAGGAATCGGCTAAAACATTCGAAATGCAAAACAAGGACAACATGCTTGAAGCGATTTTCGAAGCGGCTTACACGGAGTACATGGATGCCAACCGGCGAATAGAATTGTACAATATGCAACTCACGCTAGCGCAGCGTTCGCTGAATATCATGGAAACCGAGTACGCCACCAGCGGAAAGAATTTCGAAGAGTTGCTGCGCATGGAACGCAAACTTTTGAAATATGCGCTGGAACTCGAAAAAGCCAAAACCGACAAGCAGGCGGCTATTTCAAACATAAAATACCTGATGGGAAAATAAACTGAAGACCTAAAAAAAGAAAGAAATGAAAGAGATCATTCAAAATATAAAAACGAATTACAAACTGGTGCTGGTGGTGCTGGCGGCCGGTTTGTTACTGGGCTGGCTGTTCTTCCACAATGGGGGAGAAAGTACCGAAGCAGGATCAGCAACTGAAAGCCACGAAGGACACGATCATGGAGCAGAGGAAGCCACCGTCTGGACCTGCTCGATGCACCCGCAAATAAAACAAAACGAACCGGGTGACTGCCCCATTTGCGGCATGGACCTTATTCCGCTTTCATCAATGCAAAACGATGAAAACAACACCAATCCGAATGAATTGATGTTAACGGAAGCGGCAGCCGAGCTGGCAAATATCCGTACAACAGTTGTAAAATTGGAAACACCGCAAAATGAAATCTTTCTGCAGGGAAAAGTACAGGAAGACGAACGCAATATTTCTTTTATAACTGCCCGCTATGGAGGCCGAATCGAAAAACTGTTCATCAATTTTACAGGCCAGGACGTAAAAAAAGGCGACAAACTGGCCACCATCTATTCACCCGATCTGGTTACTGCACAGCGTGAGCTGATTGAGGCTGCACAATTTAAGGAAAGCCGGCCGGCACTGTACAATGCCGCAAAAAACAAACTCAGGTTGTGGGACATTAGCGATGAACAAGTAGCCGAAATTGAAAAGAATGGCGAACCGAAGGTGCATTTCGATGTGGTTTCACCCATCTCGGGGACCGTCACCATGCGCCACGTGGCATTGGGCGATTACGTAAAAGAAGGCAGCGCACTTTTTAAAGTTGTGGATCTCAGCACCGTATGGATACAGTTTGATGCCTACGAAAGCGACCTTCCATGGGTCAAAAGTGGCGACAAGGTTGAATTCATCATTCCGTCGTTACCCGCTGAGAAATTTAGCGGCAAGGTAGCTTTTATCGATCCGATCATCGATGCCAAAACACGTATTGCAAAAGTGAGGGTGGAACAACGCAATCCCGGACAAAAAATCAAACCCGAGATGTTTGTTTCGGGTACCGTTACATCGCGCATAGCCAGTAATTCGGAACAGTTGCTTGTGCCAAAATCAGCGGTGCTGTGGACAGGAAAACGAGCAGTGGTTTACGTAAAAGTTCCGGAGCGCGAGAATCCAACGTTCCTGTATCATGAAATTACACTCGGACCTGAAGCGGGCGATAATTATGTGGTAGCCGAAGGACTCGAAGAAGGCGAGGTAATTGCTACCAACGGCGTATTCAAAATTGATGCAGCCGCTCAGTTACAAGGCAAACAAAGTATGATGAATCCCGGAGGTGAAGCGATCACAACCGGTCACAATCACGGCGAAATGAATATGAGTTCTGATAAAGAAAATGCAGTGATTGAACAGGTTAAAGTCGATCCAAAATTTGTGAAACAACTCACTGCTTTTTACGAAACCTACTTAAAAATGAACGAGGCATTTATTGCTTCGGATGCAGCCAAAGTGAGTACCGAAGCAAAAAATTCGGCCAATGCATTGGGTAATGTTGAAATGGAGCTCCTCAAAGGCGATGCCCACATGGCCTGGATGGATCAACTAAAAACCTTAAAACCGGCATTGCAAAAAATTGGTAACAGCAACAACATTGACGAGCAGAGATTAGAATACGCCACTTTAAATCTTGCATTGTACAAAAGCCTGAAAATGTTCGGGCTTGACAACGACACTACTTATTATCAGTACTGCCCTATGGCCAACGGCGATCAGGGAGCTTACTGGTTTAGCGCTGAAAAAGAAATCCGGAATCCGTATTTCGGGGATATGATGTTGAGTTGCGGAGAGACGAAAGAAACGATTAAATAAGACGCTCATGATCATCAAAACAATTATCGTATCTGTGGTTTTGGTTGCTATTGTCATGCTGGCACTGGGGATCAAAATGCTGTTCGATAAAAATGCAAAATTCGAGATGCGCTCCTGTTCGTTCGTAAATGAAGAAAACGAAGAGGAAGGAACTCATCCGACTCGCAAAATAGAGGTAAAGAAACTGTCTGTAAACGACTTAACAAAAAAAGAGACGTAAATATTCGAAAGAGCGTAACCATGAACATGGAATTCTAGCGATAAAATTACGATTATGGATATAAACATTAAGAACATGGTCTGCCAGCGTTGTGTGATGGTAGTTTCGCAGATCTTCAGTGAAGCAGGTATTGAAGTGGAAAACGTGCAATTGGGAAAGGTGACTACTACTGAAGTACTTCGCGACGAAACTGTAAAACAAGTGAACCAACAATTAAAAAGAGTTGGTTTCGAAATCATCAACGATGCCAAAAGCCGCCTGATTGAAAAGATCAGGAATGCGTCAATCGATTACGTGTATCAGCACTCGGGCGAACACGAAGAGAATTTTTCGGACTACCTCACCGGTAAATTGAATCTTGATTATCCATATCTGAGCACCTTGTTTTCGTCGATTGAAGGTACAACCATCGAAAAGCACCTCATTAACCTGAAAATTGAACGAGTTAAAGAATTGCTGGTGTACGACGAAAAAACCTTAAGTGAGATTGCCTGGGAACTGGGATACAGCAGTGTGGCCCACCTATCAGGACAGTTTAAAAAAGTAACCGGATTTACGCCTTCCTACTATAAAAAACTGGGAGAACAAAAGCGCAAATCGATCGATAAAGTGTGACTTAAAATAGTGTAAATCAATTTAAAAAAGATGTAACGCATTTGGAAGGCCGGCATTGTAACTTTACAGTAGTAAAAATTTAGAAAGGAGGCACATCATGTACGGAATGATTGGAACAGGAATGAATGGAATGAGTTGGGGAATGGGCTTTGGCTGGTTGGCTGGCCTGGCAATTCTGGTACTTATTATCTGGGCGGTCACCAAAAGTGTCAATTCTGGAAACTCAGTTTCAACAGAAAGAAAATCGGCTCTTGACATTTTAAAAGAGCGCTATGCAAGGGGCGAGATCAACAAAGATGAGTTCGAAGAAAAGAAAAGCGTTCTTTCACATTAATCCATAGAGAAAGAAAAACATGAATATGGAAAAAGTAAAGAAATATGCCTGCCCGATGCATTGCGAAGGCGATAAAAGCTACGACCAGCCGGGTGATTGTCCGGTGTGCAACATGCACCTTGTTCCTGTTGAAGAAGCAGGACAATCTTACCATGCCAATCATTCTGCCGGTGGTAGTTCGCACAAGCATCATGAGCATAATAAACAACACAATCACCAACATCAACATAAAGCATCATCAAACGGAAAAGGCAAATACTACTGCCCCATGCGTTGCGAAGGCGACAAAATGTACAATGAACCAGGCTCTTGTCCGGTTTGTGGCATGGATCTGAAAAAAGAAGAAAGCAAAAAAAGCAGCAGCAAAAATACAACTTACACCTGCCCAATGCACCCGGAGGTAAAACAAGACCACCCCGGAAGTTGTCCGAAGTGCGGGATGGACCTGGTTCCCGAAAAAAGCGGGAATGTAAGCGAGGAAGAAAAAGCGTACAAAAAAATGCTTCGTAAGTTCTGGCTGGCGGTAGGATTTAGCCTGCCTTTGTTAATAATAGCCATGTCGGGAATGGTTCCCTTTTTAAAACTGAATAACATTGCATCAGAAAAAGTCTGGAACTGGATTGAGTTTGCATTGGCTACTCCTGTAGTTTTTTATGCCGGATGGGACTTTTTCAAACGTGGATGGAGTTCAATAGTCAGGCGCAGTCCTAACATGTGGACACTAATTTCAATTGGTGTCGGGGCTGCTTTTTTGTTTAGTGTAGTTGCCATACTCATGCCGGGCATCTTCCCTGCGCAATTTAAAGATGGACAGGGCAATGTTCACGTATATTTCGAAGCAGCCGCAGTAATCCTTACACTAGTGCTGCTGGGACAGGTGCTCGAGTTAAAGGCACACAGTAAAACTAATTCAGCCATAAAGGCATTGCTGGAACTTGCGCCTCCCGTGGCCCGGATCATTCGCGAAGGCGAAGAAATGGAAATACCACTTGAAAAGGTGCAGGTTGGCGACATTCTGAAAGTAAAACCGGGTGAGAAAATACCCGTCGACGGAGTAATCACGAACGGTAATGCCGTGATCGACGAAAGCATGATTACCGGTGAATCGATTCCGGTCGACAAGGAGAAAAACGACAAGGTTACCGGGGGAACGGTCAACGGAAAAACGGCCTTTGAAATGAAAGCAGAAAAAGTTGGAGAAGACACCCTGCTTTCACAAATTGTGGAACAGGTGAATGAAGCCGGACGCTCGCGGGCGCCTATTCAGAGTATGGCGGATACCATTTCGAAGTATTTTGTCCAGATTGTGGTTTCAGTAGCCATAGCAACTTTTATTATTTGGGCCATTTGGGGACCCGAACCGACCTATGTTTACGCTTTTGTAAATGCAGTTGCGGTTCTAATCGTCGCCTGTCCATGTGCACTTGGACTTGCTACACCCATGTCTATCATGGTTGGTTCGGGACGAATGGCGCAGTCCGGAGTCCTGGTAAAAGATGCGCGTGCCATCGAAGAGATGAATAAGGTTGATACGCTGGTAATCGATAAAACCGGGACCATTACCGAAGGAAAACCATCGCTCAAGAGTTATAAATCGTTCGGTAAAATGAGCGATGAAGAAGTGTTGAAACTGGCGGCATCCCTGGAAGCAAACAGCGAACACCCCATTGCAGCATCCATTATTGCTGGTGCTAAAGAGAAAAAGATCAAAACCGAAAAAATAGAGGATTTTGAATCGATTACCGGCAAAGGAGTAAAGGCAACTTACAAAAATGAAACATTTGGTCTGGGAAACCACCGCTTGTTAGAAGATTTTGGAATTACCGCTGAAAGAGATGTTCGAGATGAAGCAAAAGAATGGCAATCTTATGGCCACACAGTGATGTATGTAATATCTACTAAAAACATAGAAGGAATTATCAGCGTTGCCGACTCCATAAAATCCACCTCAAAAAAAGCCATTCACGAATTGCAACGAAAGGGTTTAAAGGTACACATGTTTACCGGCGACAATGAACAAACCGCCAAGGCAGTAGCCGATGAAATAGGGCTCGACAGCTATTCTGCCAACTGCCTTCCGGATGACAAAAACAGGAAAGTAAAAGAATTACAGGACCAGGGTCATATCGTAGCCATGGCAGGCGACGGTATTAACGATGCACCGGCACTTACCAGGGCAAACATTGGTATTGCCATGGGCACCGGCACCGATATCGCCATGGAGAGTGCAGAAATAACACTTGTAAAAGGTGATTTGAATGGAATTGTAAGGGCTCGTGAGTTGAGTCATAAAGTTATGAAGAACATTAAACAGAACCTGTTCTTTGCATTTGTTTACAACTCGGTTGGAGTCCCGGTAGCTGCCGGAATCCTGTTTCCGTTTTTTGGCATTTTGCTGAGTCCCATTATTGCAGCAACTGCCATGAGCTTTAGTTCGGTTTCAGTAATTACCAATGCATTGCGATTACGAAAAAAATAAAAAACAGATATTGCACATGTTAAAAGATTTTCTTCAGATTCAGCTTTCAACTCCCCCTTTGAAGGGGGCTGGAGGATGAATAAGTATTTCAACAAAATTCACCCCTTTTATTCCCCTCAAGGGTGAATTTGAAAAAGGAAAGATTTAAAAATTAGGATAACAACTTAATAATTAACCATTTAAAATTTTAAAAGATGAAAGCAAAAGTTTTGAGTTTAGCAGCCCTGTTTATAATGGGCGCATTTACCGTTTTTGCAGGAAACAAAACGGAAAAAATTAAAGTGTCTGGAAATTGTGGTATGTGCGAAAAACGTATCGAAAAAGCTGCAAGTGCGGTTGAAGGAGTTTCTAAAGCTGACTGGAATAAAGAAACAAAAATGCTGGAAGTAACTTTCGACGATGCTCTTACCAGCACCGACAAGATCGAAAAAGCCGTTGCAAAAGTAGGGCACGATACACCACATTACAAAGCAAAGGATGAGGTATACAACGAACTGCCAGGCTGCTGTCATTACGACCGGAAAAAAGATGAGGAGAAATAAAGTTTAGTTGAGGGATTGAAAGGAATAACCCGGTTTGTTTAGTATTTCTAAGCTGCCGGGTTTCTTTTTGAAGCGCATCAAAATACTTATTGTTAAGCTTTTCGCTTAGCAACTTTTTTTTACTTTTGTTATTCGCTGAAGCAAATAACTGGAATTATACTTTTTGAAAAGCAAACTAAAACATATTGGGAGTCTTTTTTTATTGCTGGCCGGATCGGTTATTCTGGCACATGCTTTAGTACCTCATCACCAGCACGATGGGCAACCTTTTTTCGGAATTTCCAGTTGTCACCATACACACACCAACCAGCATGAAGCTGATGGCCACACAACAGCTTGTAATCACGATCATTCTGAAAACGAAGCGAGCGATTGTGCCTTGCACCACCTGCTTGTAATTCCCGGGAAACAAATAAAAGCACAACAGGCTACGGTTATCTCGTGTTTGCTAAAAAACTACAGCCTGACCACATCCGAATTATTCAAATCTCAACTCATTACAAATACCTGCGACTGGCGTTATCACATTGAAGGGACCATTCCTTTACCAGCAAGTATTTACGCGTCAACCAAAGGTTTACGTGCTCCACCAATGGTTTAATTTTCCCCGCCAAACTTCTTTCCGGCTCCCGTCCGGAATCACGTTTTATTATTCGGAAAATTAAACAACATTATTAGAATGAAATCAAAATTCTTATGGATGGCAGTTATTGCATTTATGTTTTTCTCATGCCATCAATCCCAGTCATCACACAGCGAAGAAGCTGAGCAAGACCACGAGCACGAAGCTGCTGAGGAACACGAACACGAAAAAGTTCAATTCACCGCTTACACTGCTAACTTTGAACTGTTTGCAGAAGCCGATGCCATGGTATTAGGCGAGTCGGCCAATATTCTGGCGCACTTTACTTTTCTTGAAAATTTCAAACCACTTGAATCGGGAAAAGTAACTGCCAAACTCATCGTTAATGGAAAAACAGTGAGCCAAACTTTAAACGAACCGCTTCGAAAAGGCATCTACAGTTTTTCACTTGATCCTACTGTTTCGGGTGAAGGGAAGCTGTATTTCGAAATAGAAACCGGAGGAGATCAATTCGAGGTTATTGTTCCCGATGTAGATGTTTTTGCCAGCGACGAGGAACTGGAAGAACATCATGACCACGGAGACGAACCATCGGCGGTAAACGCTACCGTTTTCACAAAAGAGCAATCATGGAAAATCGATTTCGAAACTGCTTTGCCCCGGGAACAAGCGTTCGGGCCGGTAATAAAAACAGTGGCTAAAATCGAATCAGCACCTGGCGAAGAAGAAATTATTGCTGCCAAAGCTGCCGGTCTGGTGTTGTTCAGCAACAGCAATTTGGTTGAAGGAAAAACAGTGTCAAATGGCGAAAAGCTTTTCACGATTTCCTCGAGCGAAATGGCCGAAAACAACTTTGCGGTTCAACTGGCAGAAGCCAAAAGCAATTACGAAACCAGCAAAGCCAATTACGAACGCAAATCGGAACTGGTGAAAGACCGCCTGGTTTCGGAGCAGGAATTACTGAATGCCAAAAATGCCTACGAAACCAGCAAAGCAGTTTACGAAAACCTTTCAAAAAATTTTAATGAATCCGGTCAGATGGTGAAGAGCAAAATGAATGGTTTTGTGAAACAGATATTTGTCAGCAACGGACAGTACGTCGCTGCCGGCCAGCCTTTGGTTAGCATCACGCAAAACAACAAACTGCTCCTCACTGCGCAGGTGCAGCAAAAATACCTGCCCTTGTTACCGGAAGTAAATACAGCAAACATCAGCACCATGCATGATGACCTAACGTTCACGCTGGACGAACTGAACGGCAAGATCCTTTCTTTTGGGAAATCGGCACCCGATGATTCCTACCTCTTCCCGGTAAATATAGAAATTGCCAACCATGCAGGTTTTGCCCCTGGTACTTTTGTTGAAATATTTCTGAAAACCCTTACCAACTCCAAAGCGATAACCGTTCCGAATGGTGCGCTTCTGGAAGAACAGGGCATTTACTATGTTTTTGTGCAGCAAACGCCGGAAATGTTTGAGAAACGCGAAGTTAAGATCGGTGGAACCGATGGTTTACAAACCGAGGTAATTTCGGGCTTGAGTGCCGATGAGCGAATTGTAACACACGGTGCCATGCAGGTAAAACTGGCTAAAGCCACCGGAACATTGGATGCCCACGCCGGACATGTTCACTAAAAAGAAAACACAATGATTAACAACATTATAAAGTTCTCGCTGAACAATAAATACCTGATTATTTTGAGTTCGGTTGTGCTGGTCGTGTTTGGAATCTACACGGTAAAACACACTGATGTTGACGTGTTTCCCGACCTCACGGCACCTACCGTAATTGTAATGACCGATGCACACGGCATGGCTCCGGAAGAAGTAGAGCGCCTGGTTACCTACCCCATAGAAACAGCAGTAAACGGTGCGATGGGCGTTCGTCGCGTGCGTTCAACATCCGGACTTGGCTTTTCATTTGTTTGGGTCGATTTCGATTGGGGAACCGACGTTTACAAAGCACGTCAGGTGGTTAGTGAAAAACTGATAAGCGTTCAGGAAGCAATGCCGGCAAATGTTGGCGAACCAATCCTGGCTCCGCAGTCGAGTGTTATGGGCGAAATATTTTTCCTCAGTCTTCAATCAGATACCACCGATCTGATGACACTTCGTTCGATCGCGGAATGGGATATACAACCCGTAATTTTGGCCACCGGAGGAGTTTCGCAGGTGACCATTATTGGCGGCGATTACAAACAGTACCAGGTGCTGGCCGACCCCCTGAGAATGAATTTCTACGGTGTTTCCATCAACGAACTGGCTGATGCCTGCCGCGAAATGAGCCAGAATTCGACGGGTAAGATCGTTCGTGAACACGGTAACGAATACGTGGTGCGCGGCGTAGCCCGTACTTCGAATCCCGAAGAACTGGGAAATACTTTCATCAAAATAATAGACGGAAAACCTGTTCGGGTAAACGATGTTGCAGAAGTAAAAATCGGCAGTGCCGTTAAAATGGGATATGCTTCGCACAATGGCAAAAAGGCGATCATTATTTCCATTTCGAAACAACCCAAGACCAATACACTGGAGGTTACCGAAAACATCGAGCAAAAGCTGGCTGCCATGAAGGCTACCTTACCACCTGATGTAAGCATCAATACAAAAATTTTCCGCCAGGCAGAATTTATCGAAACATCAGTAAACAACGTGCAACGTGCGCTGTTGGAAGGAGCGGTTCTGGTAATTGTCATCCTGTTCCTTTTCCTCGGAAGTTTCAGAACAACACTGATCTCGCTGCTTGCCATTCCGCTTTCGTTGCTGGGATCGGCAATTGTGCTTAACCTTTTTGGGCTGAACATCAATACCATGAGTTTGGGTGGAATGACCATCGCCATCGGTTCGCTGGTGGACGATGCCATTATCGATGTGGAGAACGTGTACAAACGTCTCCGGCAAAATTTCCAGCTGCCAAAAGGCGAGCACCAGAGTTCTTTTACGGTGGTGTACGAGGCCTCAAAAGAAATCAGGGCTTCAATTTTGAATGCAACCTTAATTATCATCGTTGCTTTTATGCCACTCTTCTTCCTATCAGGAATGGAAGGCCGCATGTTAAAACCACTCGGAATTGCCTATATCGTTTCGCTGTTTATGTCGCTGATTGTTGCAATGACACTCACCCCGCTACTTTCGAAAATGATGTTATCAAGCGACAAATATCTCTCCCGCAATTCAAAAGAAAGCTGGCTGGCACGCAATCTCACGATAGGCTACGAACGCTCACTGATCTGGGTATTACAACATAAAAAAGCAGTTGCAATTCCAATTCTGGGCTTGTTTGTGCTGTCTCTGTTTATTTTCACAGGTTTTGGCCGAAGCTTTCTACCGGAATTTAACGAAGGAGCTTTAACACTATCGGTGATCACGCAACCCGGAACATCGCTGGAAGAAAGCGACAAATTGGGCGAACTGGTAGAAACAGAAATGCTTTCAATTCCTGAAGTAAACAGCACCGCCCGGCGTACCGGCCGTGGTGAACTCGACACGCACTCACAAAGCACCAACAGTGCTGAAATCGATGTGAATTTCACTTTAAAAGACCGCGAACTGGAAACGTTTATGAAGGACGTCCGCAGCAAACTTTCAGGAGTTCCGGGAATTGCGTTTACCGTAGGTCAGCCTTTGGGACATCGCATCGACCACATGTTGTCGGGAACACGCGCCAACATCGCCATTAAACTGTTTGGCTCCGATTTAAACCGGATGTTCCAGATGGGCAATCAAATTAAATCAAGCATCTTTGATATCGACGGGCTGGTAGATGTAAACGTAGAACAGCAGATTGAGATCCCGCAGATTCAAATCCGTCCCAACCGCGATATGCTGGCATTTTACGGCATTCCAATCCACGAATTCAACGAATTTGTTGATGTGGCACTCGGCGGCGAAAAAATGGCGGACATTTACGAAGGACAAAGAACATACGATCTGATACTTCGGTACAACAACGATTATACTGAAAAACTGGAAGGCATTAAAAATGCATTGATCGATACACACGACGGGAAAAAAGTACCGCTAGGCGAAGTCGCAGAAATCGTTTCAGCCAGCGGGCCAAACTCCATCAGCCGCGAAAATGTAAAACGTAAACTGGTGGTTTCGGCCAACGTTGCCGGTCGCGATTTGCACAGCGTTGTGGAAGAGATCAAACAAAACGTCAACGCAAACATTGAACTGCCGGAAGGTTATCGCATTGAGTACGGCGGCCAGTTTGAAAGCGAGGAAAAGGCTTCGCGCATGTTGTTACTCACTTCCATTGCAGCACTTTTCGTCATCTTCATGCTTCTGTTCCAGGAATTCAAAAACTTTAAGTTGGCAGGCATCATTTTGCTAAATCTGCCGCTGGCGCTCATTGGTGGTATTTTTGCCATTTTGCTGACGTCGGGCATGTTAAGCATTCCGGCTATTATCGGCTTTATTACACTTTTCGGCATCGCTACCCGAAACGGCATCCTGCTGGTTTCGCGTTACCAGAACCTGGAGCAACAGGGCGAAAAGTTGTACGAAACCTTAGTGCATGGATCTAAAGACCGCTTGTTACCCATTCTGATGACCGCATTAACAGCCGCCCTCGCGCTTATTCCGCTGGCAATGAAAGGCGATCTGCCGGGTAATGAAATACAAAGCCCGATGGCACAGGTTATCCTTGGTGGTTTGCTTACGTCAACCATCATGAATATTTATGTTGTGCCTATTGTTTACTATGCCTTAAACAAAAACGGATACGCTAAAAAGGAATCGAAATGAAACAACTACTATTGATACTTACCGCTGTTCTAACGATTGGCCAGTTTTCATCGGCACAAAATAATATTGATGCCTTACTGGCTGAAATTGAGAACAACAATACCACGCTTTCAGCCCTCAGAAAAACTGTTGAAGCTGAAAAAATGGGCAATAAAACAGGTATTCAGCTGCAAAATCCCGAGGTGGAATTTCATTACTTGTGGGGCAACCCTTCGGCTATCGGTAACCGTACCGACATCAGCGTTCAGCAGTCGTTTGATTTTCCATCGGCCTATGCATACCGCAATCAAATTGCTGACATGAAAAATGAGCAGGCCGAACTGGAATACAAAAAGCAAAAGCTGGATATTTTTCTTCGGGTGCGTTTGATTTGTGCTGAACTCACTTACCAGAATGCACTGCGAACAGAATACCAAAAACGACAGGAAAATGCCAGCCGGATTGCACAATCGGTTGAAACAAAACTCAATGTAGGAGAAGCCAACATTCTGGACCGGAACAAAGCAAAAGTTACCTTATTAAATACAGAAGCTGAGTTACGACACATTGAAATTCAGCGGCAAACGTTGTTGCAACAACTGGCAACGCTTAACGGTGGAAATGCCGTGGATTTTAACGACAGCGTTTTTCAACTGTCGGCAATCGATACTGATTTCGAACAGTGGGTTGAACAAGCGGCTGTAAACAATCCGGTGCTCAACTGGTTAAAACAGGAAATAGATATATCGGAAAAAAACACCAGGCTGCAAAGCGCCCAAAGCCTGCCCAAACTGAATGCAGGTTATATGAGCGAAAAAGTAGTTGGCGAACATTTCCAGGGACTTACGGTTGGAATATCGATTCCACTGTTTGAAAACAAGAACACGGTGAAATATGCACGGCTGAAAAACGAAGCGGCCCAGCACCGGCAAATCGATGAAAAGATGCGTTTTTACAACGAAATGAAAACACTTCATACCAAGGCGATCGCGCTGCAGCAGAACATCAGCGAATTTCGCGATCAGCTGTCTTTACAAAGCGACCTCGAATTGCTGAAAAAGGCTTTGGACAAAGGCTCAATTTCGCTTACCGAGTACTTGTTTGAACTAACTGTTTATTACGACAGCCTGGAAAATTTACTGGAAATGGAAAAGGAATTAAGTACAACCAAAGCTCAATTGCTGATTTACAGCTAATGAATTACATATGATTGATCCAGAACATTTTAATGTACGAATTTTACTCTCCCTCTGTTCCCTCTCTACGTATAGAGAGGGACGATTGTGACGAAGTCGCAATCAGGGTGAGTTAGTTCAATAAAAACGTATTTATTGTTGTAAGTCAGAAGATTATTTAAGGATTTAAATATGTACTGTTTATTATACTGACTTTTGTACATTGTAATTCTATTCTAACAAAATAAGGATGGCACATTCGCATTCACATGATCACCACCACGAGCCGGGCAACCGCCACGGTAAGGCCTTTGCCATTGGCATTGCGCTAAATGTGGTATTTGTGGTGGTAGAAGTGATTTATGGCATGCTGGCCAATTCATCGGCGTTACTTGCCGATGCCGGCCACAATGCCAGCGATGTGCTGAGTCTTGTTTTTGCATGGACTGCCGCCTGGATGGCGACCATTAAACCAACCGGCAAATACACCTACGGACTGCGCAAAACTACCATTCTGGTTTCTATTTTGAACGCCCTGCTGTTATTCGGTGCTGTAGGTTTTATCGCCTGGGATGCCATTGGGAAAATCCAAAATCCTGAACCGGTGGCAGGAACACAAGTAATGATTGTTGCGGGAATCGGAGTGGTGATCAACACCATTACCGCCCTGCTTTTTATGAAAGGCCAGAAGGAAGACCTCAATATTAAGGGAGCGTTTCTGCACATGGCCGCCGATGCGGGCGTTTCGCTGGGGGTGGTTATTGCCGGATTACTTATTATGTCCACCGGTGCACTCTGGATCGATCCACTAACCAGTTTTGTGATTATCGCAGTTGTTTTGTGGGGTACCTGGAAGTTGTTTACCGATTCGCTGAGACTGGCGCTCGATGCTGTACCAAATCACATTAAAGTGGAGGAGGTCCGCACCTTTCTGGAAGCTCAGAAAGGCGTGATAAATGTGCACGACCTGCACATTTGGGCCATGAGTACCACCAAAGTGGCGCTTACTGCTCACCTGATCATGCCCGGCGGAAACGACGATGCTTTTTTGGCCCGTCTGCAGAACGATCTCGAACATCGCTTTGGTATTGGGCACACCACTTTTCAAATTGAAAAAGAACAGGTGGAAGCCAATTGCAGCACCGATTGCTAGTTCTTGAGAACGAAATCGGCTTTCTGTCGCCGTAAGCTTATTTCAATAATATAATTTGTTGAGCATACGAACCACAACGCAACAGATACATTCCCTCAGGCAAATTACTTAAATCAATTTGAGCCTGATTTGCATTGAGGTTTTCACTTTTCACCGGAATTCCTGTAAGAGTGAAGACAGTGATAAGTGCACCCTCAGTATCGAGTCCTGAAATATTTACTACTCCTGAAGTAGGATTTGGGTAAAATGCCAATTTACTATTCGTTGTATCCTCTGATTTTACGTTCAATAAAGTGTTCAAATTATTCTTCTTCCAGTTCTTCCCAAAGTGGTTATCAAGCTCATTCGAATTTAACGAAATACCTTCTCCATTTGCGATTTCCGGCCAGCTTTCATCCAAATTGTAATGCACCTGATCGATAATAATTCCCTGGGGAGTTTCCAATCTGATAGCTTCCCCTTCATCAGCCAGTCTTCCGCTTTCCCACTGGTAAACATCCCGGTTTTTATTGAACCAGAAATCAGAACTTATGTTGTAGGCCACGTAAACATCTTTACCAGGCTCAAGAATGGTATTTTCGGGAAATGCGAATGTGATACCTTTTGTAAATACATAACCGGAAATATCAATTTCTGACCTTCCCGGATTGGAGAGTTTAATAAACTCAATAATTTCTGATACAGGATTAGATTTGAATGCTATTCCGCTTATTAAAACCTGGTTAAATTCGTGTTCTATCGAAAGATCTGAACCGATATCCCCGGAGGATCCCGCACCAATACATGGTGAAGCAGCCAATAAGCTAAAATCAAACAAATTGGGATTGACAAATTGAGGATCGACAAATAAATTGTTGCCTGACCTCGGCAGTTCATCGTTGTCGGAGCTTGAATGCGAAATTTCAATGGTAGATTTTGAATCGCTGAAATAACTGGCATCGTAGGCATTCGAAAGAATGGAATTCGTAATCCTCACATTTGCACCGGCGTCACCTTCATTCTTTTCGTAAGTGGCCACAGAAGTTCCATTTCCGTAGTAGGTACAATGATCTATTGTCACCCGGCTTGAGTCTTTCAGTCCGGCTCCCAAATTGCAGTTGACAAAAACCGAATTTAAAATATTGGCTGATGATTGCTGCCCTACTGAAACACCTTTGTCAGTAATGTTATACACCAACATATTTTCGATAGTGATATTCTTTGCCCTTTCACCTATGTCGATCGCATCGCTGTTCAAACCGTGAAAATCGCGAATAAAGGAATTCCTGATCACGCCGTTTTCAACATCATCATAATCAATTGCGTCGGTATCCGGCAAGTCATTCCCAATAAATTCACAACTGTCGATTAAGCCTTTTCCGTATTTAATATTGATAAGGTCGCCCGTTATCCCGGAATGCAGCCTGCTGTTTTTCATCGTAATATCAGAATATCTTCCAAGCACCGGATTTTCATGAACATTTTCTATCACCGCACCATCAATAATTAATACGGAATTGAAAGCGGAAACTGCAGCAATTTCCCGTATCGGATTTCCTCCTTTCGAAGCATCTTCAATAATAATATTGGTCAGATATGAGGTATCGGCATTAACAAAATTCAGGTTTCCCCATTTGTGGTTTTTACTTTCGGGATTACTTCTGAAAACCACCGGCTCTTCATTAGTTCCTCTTGTTTCGAGTTTGCCGGTTACATGCATTGAAACATTATCCGAAAACCAAATTTCAACGCCCGGTTCAACGATAAGATTACCCGTTTTTGTAATCACAACATCATCCGGCACACAATAAGGAGAACATTCCTTTTTCAATATCATTTCTTCAGCAATCTCTTCCGGAACGATACAACTTCCATCGCTTTCAAAAAGTGCGATCACCTCAAGATCTTCGGTATGCGTAAAAGTTAACGAGTTACTGGTAATCAAACCTGAACTGTCGGTTGAAAATGCTGTCAGTTGCAAATCGAAACTGATATCAGAACTTGTCGGATTTGCCTGGTGAATTTCTACGGCAATAACATTATTACCTGTGTCCAGAAGCGTTTTATCAACCGGATAAACAAAAAAGTCGCTTTCATCGCCACCACTAATAGCAGTAAGAGCCCGGGTTGAGTTTACTATTTCACCTTCCGGCATGTTTTCGCGTATTACCACAACACCGTTAAGGTATACTATGGCACCGTCGTCGCATTTCAAATTAACTTTTAAGTTATCAAGATTGCCGGGATCTTCAATTACGAACTTTTTCCTGAAATACGTGGTAATGTGTTTATTACTGCCGTCTCCTCCATAGTCGACCAGTGTATTTTCGTCGCCGTCGCCATAACCAAGTTCCGCCTGCCCTTCTTTCCATTCGCTATCATCAAAATCTGCAGTTTTCCATGTTGAAGGAGCAGCAGTTCCTGAATCGTTGTATTTCCAAACTGCTTCCTTCTCAATAATGGCAATACTCCTGAGTATTTTCCAACCTATAAAATCATCTCCGCTTTTTGCTTCGGCAAACAACTTTATTTCTTCATTTTTGGGATACGCACCCTCGCTTTCAGCCTGTTTAATTTTGATGCCGTTGAAATTAACTGTACCTGCATTTGCGGGGGATATCAGCAGCGCTAAAGATTTACTGGCCTCAAAACCATAGTTTTTCAGATCATTTAAAAGGGCCGCTGGCCGGTGCTCGGCAAACACCTTCATTTTGTCTATTTCGTTGTTCCAGTGCTCCACTGAAGGAATCGGATCACCATAGCCAGAACTGGTCCCCTTCCATCGTTCAATATGTTTTGGGACTTCTTCTTCAATGTTGGTTCTAAATTCATCGATCATCGCCTTTACCCGATCGGGATCAAAGGTTGTAAACAGGTGATCAGCCAGGCGTTTACCAAAATAATGCCTGTAGTCGTCATTCTTAAGAAGCGCAGAAAGCGGAATCACACTTTTGCCGGCGTAAAAATTAATCATGTTATTCCCGGCATTGAAGAAGGTGCGATCCAGATCATTCAAAATCCATTTCCACTTTCCACCGTCCTGCGGCTTCCATGCCATGATGTTATGATCGACTGAAGTATTTTGGGAGTAGATTTCTGTGATCACAAAATCAGTAAAATTTTCAATATCCATCAATTCGGCCACAGCATTGTAGTTAGCCTGATTTGACAAATCCTTGTGGTATAAAGTTTCAAACGCCGCGTATTGATCAAGTGAGCCGGTTTCTACATAATTTTCATTCTCTACCATGTCAATTTTCCGGTCGCCAAGCTTGCGATTCTGCACTATAAAGTCTTCGTTCACTTTTGAGCGGATATTATGAATTCCCATGTACGCTCCGTTGACAAACACCACACAGGGTCTGATTCCCTGGAAGTCGACGTCCATGTTATCAGCAGTCAGCGTTTGTGCCATGCCATCTCTGAACAGGGTGAAAGCCCAGTCGCTTCCCGATGCTCTTAAGGCAAAATCATCGTAAGCAGATCGGTCGCGATCAAATAAAAGCGGATATTCGAGCTTCCCTTTTCCGTATTCTTTGCGGAAATAAATTCCTAACATCTTCTGCGGAAGCTGCCAGGAATACAATCCGTTGATTTTTGTGCCGGCTGCGAGGTTAAACCCTGCACGATCGCTGCCATCGTTTTCAAAAAGTTCTATGTTAATCGGAATTTCCCATTCAGGTTTGAAATCCTGCACATAAATTCCTTGCACCGTATCCCAGAAATTTTCAGGATCCGATGCCAGCGAAACTACCGGGAGTTTCCCGATGGAATCATTCTCATCGATAAAATAAGTGTTGGTTACCGTTTCACCCGGAACCTGGTTTTCTTTAAAAATACGCACCCTGAGCACTGTAGTTTTTTCAATTCGAAGGTCTGTAGTTAAAACCGGAGAATTCTCGGTGGGTACAGAACCATCGATTGTATAGCGCATATCACCTCCAAAAGAGTTAAATACCGACACTGTAACAGGCGTCTTAAAAATTCCACCCAAGGGATCAAAAAGAGGCTTATTTTTTACAATTCCTTCAAAATTTTGTGTGCTATTCGGGAAACCCGGAGAGGATTCGGGGAAAAAGTTCCAATCCGGCCCACCATCAGGTTTTCGACCCATTGAAATGTTGGGTTCCTGAAATCCGAATGAAACCGAATCGATAAATATTCCATCCTGATTTAAAATAGCCAGTTCTTCTCCATCAGCGGAAATTTTGAAATTGGTGTGCAGGCCGTTGTCATATCCATCGGCCCAGATAAGCAGGAAGCCTTGTGGCTCAATTTGCGTTCCTTCAGGAATCTTCCATTTGCTTGTATTGTTAAAATTATCGGTAAGGTAGTACCCTCCAATGTCGACCACCGAATTCCCTGCGTTGTAAATTTCAATCCAGTCGGCACTTTCCCCGTAATCAGGATCGACAGTTGTTCCGGTATTGGAAGCCAGAAATTCGTTAATCACTACCTGTGCTTCAACCCTTGCAGGAAAAAGAAATGCAGATAATGTAATAAACAAAGCGACCAATTGAGCTATCTGTTTCATACAATCTTGTAAGAATGAATTATTCCCGACCGGAATTTGTACAAATTCATTCGTGTTTAGTTCATTCAAAACTATGAAAATATCTGAGTCCCTCTATTTCTACACTTATAATGGATTACAAAAGTACCTGACTCACTTTCACTTGCACGATGAAAAAATACTTTATTTCTGATGAAAGAATCGTTTATCCCTCAATAAATGCAGAAATAGCCATTTGTGCTTCTTCGAAAGTCTCATAACGGACCAGTTTAATTTCAGGGCAGCCGGCAATCATTGCTGATAAGTTCTTACCCGATTCGGGTCGAAACAAACAGAGCACCGGTTTTCCGGCTTCAACAGCACGTCCAATTTCGTAACCAACGCCCATTGAAACGGTTGTAACTTCGGCTACCAATACATCGGCAGCCTGCAACCACTCGAGGTCACGGTCGTGGATAAAACGGTCAGTTGGACCGTCATCGCCCAAAGCAGAAAGCGTTTTATCGCCTACATGCTCAGTTAGCACTTCACCAAAGCTTTTGAGGTATTCAATAATTTGATAATATAACTCAGCGTCCTCGCGGCCACCGCGGATAGAGCCTGCAAAATAGATCTTCATTGAATTAATAGAATTGAGTAGTGAGACATGAGTATTGTGATCTTCAGGTTCTCAGGTTATTAGAAGTTTAGAACTTCTTAGAACTTTGCTGTGTTTTAAGAACCTTGTTGCAATTTACCAAATCCACCAATCTTTACACCTGGTTCGCTATCGCTTTGAACCAGTATTCTGGTTTTCGGCAGACTTTCGGGATAATTTTTCTGAAGAAATTCAATCAGTTTTTCGCGGACGAGAACGCGCAGGTCCCAGGCGGTTGACGAATCTTTGGCACTCATCAGCGCACGCACCTCCACACCATTTTGTTTGGCATCGGTTACCTGAAGTACATTTACTTTCTTATCCCATAATGGAGTAGACTCCAATATTCTTGTCAGCTCTCCGCGCATGGCATCGAACGAAACTTTGTAATCGGTGTAAATAAAAACCGTTCCCAGAATGTCGGCCGAAGTGCGGGTCCAGTTCTGAAAAGGTTTTTCGAAAAAATAGGTCGACGGAACTACCAAACGACGCAAATCCCAGATCTTTACAACCACGTAGGTCAAGGTAATTTCTTCGATCCTTCCCCACTCACCTTCAATTACCACAACATCGTCGAGCCGGATAGGCTGAGTAATCGCAATTTGCAAGCCCGCAATAACAGCTCCAATAAATTTCTGGGCTGCAAAACCCACAATAATTCCGGCAACTCCAGCCGAGGCAAACAAACTGATCCCCACTTTCCTCACGTCATCAAACAACATCAGTACAGCGCCAATTGCAATTACGATTATCACCGTGATAAAAACACTTTCAAGAATGTTGAATTGCGTATGGAATTTCCGCGAGCGAAGATTATCCTCTTTCGACGTATTAAACTTCTCAAGAAAAATGCGTTTGATCGTTCGTAATGATGAGCTTAGGATCCAGGCAATGCCGGTGATCATTAAAATCGAACCAATTTTGTCAAATACGGGATACGACGCTTCATTTGTGAAATCGTACTTTTCGAGAAAATATTTCAGAAATACAGAAATAAGCAGTAAAAAAACAGGAAGGATGAATCGTTTAAGGTGCTTCATAATTATTCCAATTTGGTTGTTTTGTGATCCTGCAAGCAGGCCTGTCGATTTTATTTACAAGACGCTTGAAGCCTTTAAATTACAAATTTTAGGCGATTGTGAATTACCGATTTAAAGTAGGCTTTTAAAACCTAACACATACAACCAGAATATGTTGAAGTTTTGACAAAAAAAAGGAGGCTGGCAGCCTCCTTTCAAAAATATATGTCGTAATTGTTAATTCATTGAAATAACCAGTCCCGGCTGAAAGTATCCCGCATAAGCAGTTTCGGAATGCAAAGCCTCGATTGTTTTTTTAATGCCGTCGTCGTCAGTGATAGCGGCACGAATAGCACCTTTTTGATAGTAATACCTTGTCACGATTTCGTCTTCCAGCAGGTCGCTGATCTCGTCGCGGAAACCATTCAGGTCTTTATCGAGATTTGGTTCGAGTTTGGCTTTTAAAGCCTCGAATTCCTCTTTCGCCAGGCCATAGTATTTTTCATCTTTTGCGGTTTCAAGCAGCGTTTCGAAATCGGCCTGCGACTGCGAATCGTAATGGAAATCCGAAGCTTTCACATAGTCGACAAACTGGCTGTAGATATCATCCGTGATTTTAAATTCCTCAGGTGTGGCAATCGATTCGTTTTCGCTGGCATATTTGGTCGCAAAATCGAAAATTTTGAACTGCGTCATCAGCTCAATAGCCAGTGTACTCAGGCTTTCCTGATCCACTTTTAAATCAGGAACAACTCCACCACCGTCGTATACTTTTCGTCCGTGTTTGGTAGTAAATTCTGAAATCAGTGAATCAGGTACATGACCAACACTTCCGTCTTCGTTACGGTGCGAGTAATCCAACGCCTGGATGCAGCGGCCACTCGGAATGTAATATTTTGCGGTAGTAACTTTCAATTTTGTATTGTAGCTCAAATCGCGGGTAGTTTGTACCAGCCCTTTTCCAAATGTTCGCGAACCAACGATAATTCCACGGTCGAGGTCCTGAATAGCACCCGACACAATTTCGGAAGCCGAAGCCGAACCACGGTTAACCAGAACAGCAATTTTAATAGTCGTATCAATAGGCTCGGCAGTAGCCTTGTAAACTTTATCCCATTGCTTTACTTTGCCGCGGGTGCTTACAATTTCTTCGCCTTTCGGAACAAAAAAGTTCACAATCTTTACCGCTTCCATCAACAGTCCACCGGGATTTCCACGAAGATCGAGTACCAGCGCATCCGGATCGTTCTTTTTTAACTCGAGAAATGCATTCTTCACATCCTCACCACAGTTCGCGGTAAAATTCGACAAACGGATATAAGCGGTGTTTTTGTCAAGCATTCCATAGTACGGAACTGCATCGATCGACACTTTCTCGCGAACCACATCAAAAGTTAAAGGCTTTTTCTCGCCCGGACGCTGAATTTTAATCGTTACCGGTTTTTTCGCAGGGCCTTTCAACAGGCTGCTCACATCTTCGGTAGACATTTCCTTTGTGTCTTTTCCCGAAACTTCGAGAATAATATCACCGGCCTTTAATCCCGATTTTTGTGCGGGAAAACCCTCGTAAGGTTCAGAGATTATGATCTTATCTCCTTGTTTTCCGATCAGCGCACCAATACCGGCATATTCTCCGGTAGTCATAAAACGGAAGTCTTCAATCTGGTCTTCCGAAATGTAATTGGTATACGGATCGAGTGACTGCAACATATCGTCGATACTGGTTTTTACCAACTCATTGGGGTTGATCTCATCCACGTAAAACATGTTGAGTTCCCTAAAAAGCGTATGGTAAATGTCCAGGTTTTTGGCAATCTCAAAGTTTTTCTCATCGCGTGTAAAGCTGAAAAACGAAAAGCTTAATACTGCTACCAGAGCTATTCCAATCCAAATTTTTTTCTTCATCATCTTTTCTCCTTTCTGAATTTATTGGCTTTCAATTCAGTTATGAACTGCCAAAAGTAACAATTCTTACCTGATATAAGTTAACAAAACCGACTATTCATTACGTTAATTTATATTAAAAACAGGTGAACTGGTCTTTTAATAGCCCCCTAAGTACATGCTGTTGTTCAGCCAGTTAGGATTCCATAACGTAAAGTTTCAGTATATGATCTTTTTCAACCGTTAAACCTTAAAAAATTAATGCCGTCAAAAAAAACGAATTCAATAACAAAAAATTAAAGTCATGAAAATCAAATTTTTAACACTGGCATTGATTGCCTTTTTTGCAATCGGCAGTGTAAATGCCCAAAATGCTGAAAGAGGAAAACGGGATTTGGAAAAGAAAGGTGAAATGATGAAACGCCACGACCTGAGGGCCGAACGAATGGACAATTTCTTTACCGAAGAACAACAGGAACAAATGAAAGCGCTTCGCCTTGAAACTGCGAAACAGATTAAGCCACTGAAAAACCAGTTGAACGAACTGGAAGCTCGTCAGCAAACACTGACTACCGCTGAAAAAGCTGATATGGATGCCATTTATCAGAACATTGACAAGATTTCAGAACTAAAAGCGGATATTCAAAAAATTATGGCCAAACAACATCAGGAGGTTCGGTCGATGTTGACAGAAGAACAACTTATAAAATTTGATGCCCAAAAGGCAAGGATGAAAGACCGTCCGCAAGATCGTTTCAGAGGTGAACGCCCACCTCGTAACGATCGGGGATAACACGAGGTAGAAGAGGTAGTGAAAAGACTGATCTGTTTTGGATCAGTCTTTTTTGTTTTCAACGAATTTTATTTGTTGGATTAATAATATAAAATCTCAATAATTCCTGCCGGAGGCCTTCATTTTTGTCTTGACACAAAAACGAAGCAAAAAAGGCCAATGCAGGTATGAAGATTCTTCAAAAATTGATGTTAACAAGCCCACTCCTTCCGCCTACATGAAAATGCGTAAAGAAATTTAGGGAATGCAGCGCCCGCCTGAACAACACAGTCGGGCAGGTTTAAAAAGAAAAGCTGTTTGACACTGATCGAGAACAGCGAGCGTCAGTGGAGTTCTTTTCTTTTAGCGTAATTCACCAAATTTTAGCAATTTTCATGTCAGCGGTGGCTTTTTTGAATACTTTTTCAGCTATTGGAAAAAGTATTTCCCGTCTGGAAAGACAATATGTTATTCATAACTAGACGCAAAGCTTTCAAAAAGATATTGAAGATTATTTTGTTTACCGATGAAATTCCTGTGTTCAACGAAAAATTAATCTGTTCGTGGTGCAATCCGCTTAACTTTCAGCTTTAAATCAAACAATTGCGCTAAAATGAAATTCAAAGTATTATTCGCTTTACTTAGCCTCCCGCTTCTATTTACTTCGTGTATATTTTCTCCCACAATTAAAGGCAACGGAAACGTTACAACGAAAGAAAGAGAGCTTGATCAGTTTGATGAGATTAAAGCAAGCCGGGGAATTAATTTGTACCTCACACAGGGTGAGTCAAAGGCTCTTGTTATTGAAGCCGACGAAAACCTGATTGAAGTGATTGAAACCGAAGTGGTCGGCCACGAACTGATCATCCGGTCAACGGCCAATGTAAAAAACGCCAAATCTTTTAAGGTTTTTGTAACTGCGCCTAAATTCGAAGCAATAAAAGGCGTGGCCGGTTGCAATATTTATTCTGAAAATGAAATTTCTGCCGATGAGCTTGAATTAAGAGCCTCAGCAGGATCGAATATCAAACTGGAAATAAACGCTGCAACGGTAGATGCAGCCTCATCGGCCGGATCGAACATTAAGCTTGAAGGACTGGCTGAAGATTTTTACGGACGGGCCAGTTCCGGATCGAACATCAAAGCCGAGGATCTGAAAACAAAGAATGCCGAAGCAAAAGTAAGCAGCGGCGCCAACATTTGGATAAGCGCCGACAAAAGACTGGAAGCCAACGCCAATAGCGGTGGAAATATTTTTTATGCCGGTGATCCCAAAGAAACCGATTTTCATAAATCGTCGGGTGGCAATGTGATAAAAATGTAGGCAGTGTGTAACTTTCAATATTTACCTGCGTCCTTACAGAGATCGACAAAAACAATTCATAAAAATGAAACGAGCTTGTAAAAGTATTTACAATAAAGAGAATCAGTACAAGCAAGTTCCCAGCCTACCGCAGGCAGGCATCGAATACCGCTGAAAATTTTTAACCATAAAGAGATGAAAAAACTTAAAGCAATTCTGCTAATCGCAATGATCGCCATCACCGTTCCGGTTTTGGCAGGCAATAGTGACAAAACCGAAAACCGCAACCTGAGTGGTTTTAATGCCATTTCTGTCTCAACCGGAATCGACCTGTACATTAGCATGGGTAATTCGGAAGCAGTTAAAGTAGTAGCCGACGATGATATTATCGACGACCTGAAAACTGAGGTTGAGAACGGAACCCTTCGCATTTACATGAAAAAGAACAATTGGTTTAACTGGGGTGGCGGAAATGCAACCCGAAAAGTATATGTTACGGTAACCGAACTGGTTTCAATCAAAGCCTCATCGGGCTCCGACGTGGAATCGGAAAATACACTGGATGGTGAAAAACTGGAAATCTCGGCAAGTAGCGGCAGCGATATCGAACTTGATGTACATTACAAAAACCTGTCGCTCGATACCAGCAGTGGTTCTGATGCCGAACTTAGCGGAAAAGTAAAATACCTGAGACTGTCAGCCAGCAGTGGCAGCGACATTGATGCTTCCGACCTTGAATCGGTTTATGCAAAGGTGGATGCCAGCAGTGGTTCCGACATCAGTTTAACAGTTACTGAAGAACTGGAGGCCGATGCCAGCAGCGGCGCCGATATTGTTTACCACGGAAACCCGCAGAAAAAAGACATTGACGAATCGAGCGGTGGCGACGTTAGAGAAAGATAATCTGAAATTCAATAAACTATTAAGGCGGCAAGTTCCGCCTTTTTTTATGTCCTTTTTCAGGTAATCGAATATAAACCATATTTTTGCGTTCATATTTTCAGGCTGATGAAGCAGGCAATAAAAAGCTTATTACTGATTTTAATTTCAATACTGACATTTGCTGTTCCCTGCAAATCGCAGGATGGAAATCCTTTGCAATTCCTTCCCGGCGTCAGTCAGTCATCGTTTTTTGATCCGGCACATCAAAACGAAAGCAAAAAACTGATCATTGGCTTTCCTTTAATCTCAGGAGCTTCCTTCGACTGGAAATCAAATTTTTCGCTCGACTATATTTTCTCGAAAAATTTTACCTACAGCCTTGGGAATTTTTACGACGAACTTGGTGAACCTGGCGATGCTACCGGCACGTTCGATATTCCCATGTTCTACCTCAGTTTGAAAAAGTACGACCACAATTTCAGTTTGTCGATCCGCGATCGCATCTATGCCACAGGTTATTTCGACCACGAAATCCTGAAGTTTTTAGACCAGGGCATTCAACCCTATTACGGGCAAAACCAGGATTTTGGCCCCGTTATTTTTAAAAGCTACTATTTCCGCGAACTTGCTGTGGGTTACGCTTATGAAATCTGGGAAGGATTTTCGGTTGGCGTGCGACCAAAGATTTTATTTGCCCGCTTTTATTATGATGTTACTGAACTGAATTTTGAGGTAACCACCAATGAAGAATCGGAACAATTAATTTTGAAACCAAACGGAAATTACACCCTTTCGGCACCGGTTGAGGTAACTTATATCGAGGAAATAGGAGCTACCAATATCCGACCGAACCCACGACCCAACGATTATTTTTTCAACTTTCACAACCTGAGCCCGGCAATCGATCTGGGAATAAATTATCGGTTCGACAACGGTCTTCAAATTTCAGCAGCGATTCTCGATCTTGGTTACATCGGATTTAAGCACAATACCTACGACGTTGAGTTTACCGATGCGATCAGGTACAGTCGGGATGATTTGTATCAATCGAAATTCCCGGATGAGCCCAACTACAAAGAACCCAAACTGGCAATTCAGGCCTTTAGCGATTCGATCCCATACATCACGACTGCAGGTAAAGTTAGCAAACGTGAGATTGAACGAATTCCCCTGAAATTTACAGCAAGCTTAAAACAAAAACTTACAAACAGCCTGGATTTGGGAGTTTCGGGCCAGCTGACCTACACAAAAAAATACACCGACAATTATATCAGTGGTTTCATGCATACCCAATTGGGTGAAAAAGTTAACCTGGCAGCTACCGTCAGCCTGTTAAACTTTCATAAATTTTTACCCGGAGTGGCGGCCAGTTACACCGGCCGGCGGGCCCAATTCTACCTATCAACCAACAATATCACTGGCTTTGTTGCACCCACTTCAGCAAAATATCTAAATTTGTCGTTTGGTGTGAATTTTTTATTTTCCACCACAGAAAAATAACGCTGAAATGACCTTATTTGTACTATTATACCTGGTTAATTTTCTTCGGACGCTAGTAATCATAGCGCTGATCTATTTTGGCATTCGTGTTTTTACACGCTACATTTTACCTATGCTGGTTGACAAAGGAATTAAGAACATGCAACAAAAAATGCAAGACCGGCAGCAAGGAAATCAACCTCCACGGCGTCCTGAAGGAGAAGTTACCATTGAAGGACAACCTCAACACAAGAAAAACGCTGCCGACAGCAAAGGCGAATACATCGATTTTGAGGAAGTAGACTAGAATTGAAGGACGGAAGGATTGAGGGACTGAAGGATTGGGGGATTGAAGGATTGGGGGATTGAATTGTTAAACTGCTGAATTGTAAAATTGTCAGCGAAAGTCAGGCATATGAGGTGCATGAATACTTCATCTTTCAATCATCAATATTGAATATTTTATTCCCAAATTAATAGAAATTCAATTTTCATTTTAAAAGAATTGCAAAGCTCGCGGCTGGCAGCTTGCAGCTCGCAGCTAAATAAAAAAAATCGTTTACATTTGTGCTTCAATTCAGATAATTAAAGATAGATGGCACAAGAAGATATTTTCAAGAAACTGGTTGCACACTGCAAAGAATACGGTTATGTATTTCAATCGAGCGAAATTTACGATGGTTTGGGAGCAGTGTACGATTACGGACAATACGGAGTTGAGTTAAAAAATAACATCAAAAAATACTGGTGGGACAGCATGGTACTGCTGCACGAAAATGTAGTTGGAATTGATTCGGCAATTTTCATGCACCCGACTATTTGGAAAGCTTCGGGCCACGTTGATGCTTTTAACGATCCGCTGATCGACAACAAAGATTCGAAGAAACGCTACCGTGCCGATGTGTTGATCGAAGACCAGCTGGCGAAGTACGAAGAAAAAATGAACAAGGAAGTAGAAAAAGCTTCCAAACGTTTTGGCGATGCTTTCGATGAAAAGCAATTCCGCGAAACCAACCCGAGAGTACTGGCCAATAAGGAAAAATGGAATACTTTGCACAACCGCTTTTCAAAAGCGTTAAATGATAGCGATCTGGCCGAATTGAAACAGATCATCGAAGACGAAGGCATTGTTTGCCCGATTTCAGGATCAAGAAACTGGACCGACGTTCGTCAGTTTAACCTGATGTTTGCCACCGAAATGGGCTCAACAGCTGACGGTGCACTAAAAGTGTACCTGCGTCCGGAAACTGCCCAGGGAATTTTTGTGAACTACCTGAACGTGCAAAAAACCGGACGTATGAAGATCCCGTTTGGTATTGCACAAATTGGTAAAGCATTCCGTAACGAAATTGTAGCCCGTCAGTTTATCTTCCGCATGCGCGAGTTCGAACAGATGGAAATGCAGTTCTTCGTGCGTCCCGGCAGCGAACTCGACTGGTTCGAAAAATGGAAGGAAACGCGAATGAAGTGGCACCGTGCACTTGGTTTCGGAGACGAGAACTACCGTTTCCACGAGCACGAAAAACTGGCACACTATGCCAATGCCGCAGTTGATGTGGAATACAAATTCCCATTCGGATTCAAAGAAGTGGAAGGAATCCACTCGCGTACTGATTTCGACCTGTCGCAACACGAGCAATATTCGGGTAAAAAGATTCGCTATTTCGATCCTGAACTGAATGAATCGTATGTGCCTTATGTGGTTGAAACTTCAATCGGAGTAGACCGCATGTTCCTGCAGGTTATTTCGGCATCGTATTGCGAAGAACAACTCGAAAAAGATACACGGGTAGTATTAAAATTGCCTCCGGTACTTGCCCCGGTAAAACTGGCTGTTATGCCATTGGTGAAAAAAGACGGTCTGCCTGAAAAAGCCCGCGAGATCATCGACGAACTGAAATTTGATTTCATCTGTCAGTACGACGAAAAAGACTCGATTGGTAAACGCTACCGCCGCCAGGATGCGATTGGAACCCCGTTCTGTGTAACCGTGGATCACCAAACAGCAGAAGACAACACCGTTACGATCCGTTACCGCGACACCATGGAACAGGAACGCGTTGCGATTTCAGAACTTGGAAAAATTATTGGCGAGCAGATAAGTTATAAGAAGTTGTTTGGGAAACTTCAGTAAATCTTTTACTGACCTACATATTAAAATTCCCCTTTGGTAAATGGTAAAGTTTATGCAACTTTATCCGGTAATTTATTATGAAGCTTAAAAACCACAACCCATGAATTTCAAGCCCATTCTTAAAAGTCTTGTTCCGCATGTTTTGGCTGTTTTAGCCATGATCATTGTTTCCTCTGTTTATTTCTATCCGGCCTGGGAAGGCAAAACCTTACAAGGCGAAGATGTTGTTGGAGGATATGGAAAAGGAAGGGAAGCCCGGGATTTCAGGAAATACGAAAACGAAACCGTTATCTGGAACGGATCGATTTTTAGTGGCATGCCAGAATATGTACATGCTAATTACAAAGGGGCATCAACATTAAAAAAAGTCTTCAATATCCCCATGCGATTAGGCATGCCACGGGAAGTGGCCTCCATTTTCTGGTACATGCTGGGCTTTTATATTTTGTTGGTCGCAGTTGGAGTTTCACCCTTGCTATCGGCCGGAGGAGCTATTGCCTTCGCACTTGGCTCGTATAATATAATCATCATTCTTGCCGGCCATTACATGAAGGTATATACGCTGGCACTAATTCCACCTACACTCGCCGGAATTATCCTGATTTTTAGAGGGAAATACCGATGGGGATTCATTCTTACTTCATTTTTCCTGGCCATGCAAATAACCATGGCACACATTCAGATGATCTATTATTTCTTTATTTCTCTGCTGGTATTTGGTATCGTTGAACTGTTTTACCAGATTAAAGAAAAAACACTCAAACAATTTTCGAAGACAGTTCTTGTATTGGTTGTTGCAGCCATTTTGGGTATTGCACCAAACTACTCCCGGTTGATAAACTATTACCTTTTCAACGATCAGTCAATTCGCGGCAGCAGTGAACTAACCATTGGCAACGAGGGAGTAAAAACCGAAAAAGGGCTGGATAAGGACTACATAAACATGTGGAGCAGCGGCGTTGACGAAGCCATGATGGTGATCGTTCCGAATGTAAAAGGAGGATCAACTGCGTCAATAGCACAGGATCGCGAATTGCTAAATTCAATACCTCGCCAGTACCGCCAAACACTTGGAAGTTTTAACCAATACTGGGGCGACCAACCATTTAGCGGTGGCCCGAATTACCTGGGAGTTGTGTTTGTCTTTCTCTTTGTTATTGGTGTTTTCGTAATAAAAGACCGTTTAAAAACCGCCCTGTTAATCCCGGTTATTCTTTTTCTTCTGCTGGCCATGGGAGGAAATCTTTCGTTCTTCACCGATTTGTGGATCGACTATTTCCCGATGTACAATAAGTTTCGAACTCCGGTATCTATTTTGGCGCTGTCAGCTATATTATTAAGCTTTTTTGCGCTTTACTCGGCGTATCAAATAAGTACCGACGACGACTTACTGGCTAAAAAAGCGCAGGTACCCGGTCTCAAAAAAGAACAACCTGTTTACCTGGTTGTTGCTGCAGGCTTTGTACTATTCTTGCTGATTAACATTGCGCTTCCACATTTATTCAACAGCTATATCAGTAATGTTGAGCAAAACCAGATCGTCCAATGGCAGAGTCAACCAAATGTAGGAAACCAGGTCGATCAGCTTATTAACGAACTGGTGGCCTTTCGTATCGGAGTTTTCCGCGCCGATTTGTGGCGGGCTTTGATCCTGGTTGTTTTGGTAACGGCTGCCATATACCTGTTATCAAGAAAGAAATTGTCGAAACAACTGTTTTGGGGAACAATTATCGTTCTGGCAGTATTCGATTTTTGGGGTATAGGACGTCGTTATGTTGGCATCGATCAATTTCACAAAAACAGCCTGGTTGAAGAAACCTATGCTTTATCCAACAACGATCGTCAGATCTATCTGCAGGAAATGAATGCCTCGCCCGAACTTCAGGAAAAATTAAGCGAATACACCGCTAAATTTAATCCAAAAAACAAAGAAGAAGAAGAGGCACTGCTTACACATGTCATTAATAAGTTCACACAGTACCGTGTTTTCAATTTAGCCGGTTCTCCATTCCAGGAAAATGTAACTGCCAACGCCCATAAGTCGATCGGAGGATATCATCCTGTAAAACTCCGGAGGTATCAGGACATGATTGAACAGCACATCGGTAAAATGCACATGCCGGTTTTGAACATGTTAAATGCCAAATATTTTATTACCCAAAACGGTGTTCAAACCAATCCTGCTGTGATGGGAGATGCCTGGTTTGTCGATTCCGTTAAATGGGTTGATAATCCAAACGACGAGATACTCGCATTAAACGATATCGATGTCACCAATACAGCGGTGATCAGGACAACAAACAAAGACAAACTTAAATCAATAGCTGAAGGAAACAGTATTAACGGATCGATAACTCTCGATGATTATTCCCCGGATAGAATGTCGTATACTTCCAGTTCTGACAAAAACGGGCTTGCTGTTTTTTCAGAGGTTTATTACCCCGACTGGAAAGCCTACATCGATGGTAAAGAAGCCGAAATTTACCGGGTGAATTATGTGTTGAGAGGGATCGAAATTCCTCGGGGCGATCATAAAGTAGAATTTGTTTTTCATCCGGGGCATTATTACAATGCAAACCTTTTCTCGCAATACAGTTTCTATATCTTGATTTTAGTTCTGTTAGGTTCCGTTCTTTTCGATGGGTACAAAAGATCCAAAACAAACAGTAGCAAATGAAACGACCATAAGAAAATTTTTCACACAAACGCAGATGATTAAAATTACGGGAGTTACATGAGTTACCATAAAAAATAAACAATTATAAACGAATGAAGTATACCGTTATTGTAGCCGTTTATAATCGCGTTGATGAAGTACAGGAATTGCTTCAATCGGCCGAAAATCTGGAGTTCGACCGCAAAAACTTCGAGCTCCTGTTCGTTGATGACGGATCGAAAGACGGCTTTCAGCAATTTATAGAGCACTACAAATCGGAAAGCGGCTTAAACATAAAGGCCATTTACCAGGAAAACAAAGGCCCGGGAGAAGCGCGAAATAACGCGATGAAAAATGCCCTTGGCGAATATTATATCTATGTGGATTCCGACTGCATGTTTCCCACACACTGGTTAAAGGAGATCGACAAAGAAGTCGTTAAAAGCAACTACGATGCCTTCGGCGGCCCCGATACCTTTCATCCGTCCTTCTCCCCACTTCTAAAAGCCATCAATTATTCCATGACTTCGCTAATCGGGACAGGCGGAACCCGGGGAAGTAAAAAGTCGGTTGGAAAATTCTACCCCAGAAGCTTTAACATGGGCATCCACCGAAAAATATTCGAAAATATTGGTGGAATGAACAAACTGCGCCATGGCCAAGACATGGATTTTTCGCAACGTATATACGACGCCGGATACAAAGTAGGCCTTATCCCCGATGCTTTTGTCTATCACAAGCGCCGGACAAGTTTATCGAAATTTTACCGTCAGATATTTAACTGGGGAGTAGCCCGCATTAACCTGGCACAGAAACATCCTTCGATGTTAAAACCGGTTCATTTACTTCCTGCAATGGTTGTAATTGGACTTGTTGCATTGGCCTTATTTACCTTGCTGGTTCCGTCAACCGCAAAGATATTGTGGTCGCTAACCGGCTTCGGTTTTGCTTTAATTGTGCTATGGGCATTTTTCGAGGCTTTCATGAAATACAAGTCCTTAGCGGCTGCCTTGCTAAGTCCGATAACTTTAAACATCCAGGTTTTTGCTTACGGCTTTGGGTTAATTAAAGCATTGTGGCAAACAAAAGTATTAGGCATGGAAGAAGCTCGTGGATTCGTAAAAGGATACTATGGAAAGAAAAAATAAGGAAAACCTTCTTTTTATTTATAAGAAAAGGAATACGTTTGTTGTTCAGGATATTAATATCCTTCAAAAGGATTACAATTTAAAGGATATCGCATTTTACCCTTTTTCCTCGTCATTTCATATAATGATGAATCTTTTAAAGCAATTTTTTTTCCTGGTCTTCTGGGGATGGAAATATAAAAAAATGTTCATTTGGTTTGCCGATTACCATGCATTTTTACCAGTATTGTTTGCAAAGCTTTTTCATAAATCGGTTTTTGTTGTAAATGGAGGTTATGATGTTAATTTTTCAACCGAATTTAATTATGGTGCAGTCAAGCATCCAATACGTGCCAAACTGGTAAAATTTGTTCTATCAAATGCAACATATTGTATCCCTGTCACAAAAGAATTGATACCTGCCATATTAAGAATTAGTAGTAAAGCAAACATAAAAACAATTCCAACTGGTTATGTCGTTGAGGATTGGCATTATAAGGAAGGAGAAAGAAAGTATTTCGCAGTTACTGTTAGTATTACGAATGATAAAGAAAGGTACCTGGTGAAAGGTATTGACCGTTTTATTGAATTAGCAAATGCAATGCCGGATAAACTATTCCTCATGGTTGGAACGACAAAAGAATTTCTGTCTCATTTGACCAATGTACCTTCAAATTTAGAAGTTTGTTCGCATGTTACACACAAGGAACTCAACAATATTTATCAGAATTCTTTATATTATGCACAGCTCTCAAGAAGTGAAGGGCTCCCAAGTACAATTTGTGAAGCAATGCTTTGTGGAAGTATTCCCGTTGCAATGAATGTTGGAGGAGTAGCAAACTTAGTAGAAAATCATGGAATTTTATTACAGGAATGGAATACCGCAGAAACGATTAAATTATTGACTGAGAACTCCTATAAGGAAGAACAAAGAAGAAAAAACAGAGATTTTATTGTCACAAATTATTCAATAGATAAAAGATATAATGACCTAATGTCGATCATGTAATTAGTTCAATCTTTTTTTTACATAATGACAAAATAAAAAGGCATGAATAATAATAGCCAAAAATTAGTTCTGGTAACTGGCGCAGATGGATTCATCGGGTCTCATTTGGTAGAGGAATTATTAAGCAGAAATTATCGAGTAAGAGCGTTAGCATTATATAATTCATTTAATGATTGGGGCTGGCTTGAATATATTCCTAAAAATGACAACCTGGAAATTGTATCAGGAGATGTTCGGGATTCGAACTTATGCAGAAACATCGTGAAAGGTGTTGACGTAATTTTTAACTTAGCTGCCCTTATTGCGATTCCTTATTCATACGTTGCTCCTGATTCATATGTCGATACTAACGTAAAAGGGGCATTAAATATTTGTCAGGCAGCCAGAGATTTGGGCAACATTAAAGTTGTGCAAATGTCAACATCTGAAGTATACGGAACTGCACAATATGTTCCGATAGATGAAAAACATCCCAAACAGCCTCAATCGCCCTATTCTGCCTCAAAGATTGGAGCAGATGCCATGGCAATGAGTTTTTATAATGCATTTAATTTGCCGGTTGTTATAGCAAGGCCGTTTAATACATACGGCCCCAGGCAGTCAGCACGTGCCATCATACCTACAATTATTACCCAAATTGCTTCAGGGAAGAAGGAAATAATGCTTGGAGATTTAACCCCAACCAGGGATCTGAATTTTGTAACTGATACTTGTAATGGATTGATTGCATTATCCGAAAGTGAACAGGCTGTTGGTAAGGAAGTAAATTTATCATCGAATTTTGAAATTTCGATGGGTGATACTTTAAACATGATTAAAGAAATTATGGGTTCATCCGTCACTTTCGTAACCGATAAATCAAGAATTAGGCCCGGGAAATCGGAAGTTTTCCGGCTTTGGGGTGACAATACTTTGTTAAAGGAATTAACAGGATTTCAGCCAACGCATAGTCTGGAAGGAGGTCTGAAAAAGACAATTGAATGGTTTTCTTTACATGAAAATTTGAATAAGTATAAAACAGATATATATAATGTTTAGCTATGCATTCTGAAAAAGAATATGAACATTTAATAATTGATAGTAAAGAATCGCTTCTTTCAGCTTTAAAAAAGATGGATGAAGAGCGAGTAAAACTATTAATTGTATTTGAAAACAGTAAATATAAATCCCTGCTTAGCATTGGTGATCTGCAAAGGGCGATTATACAAGGAAAAGTTCTCCAGGATGAGGCAATAGAATCATTAAACCGTGAAGATATTGTCTGCTCTGTTTCTGACAACAAAGAAGAAATTAAACAAAAAATGTTAGAGATCAGAGCCCAGTTTATGCCGGTTGTAAATGAGGCAAATGAATTAATTGATATCTATTTTTGGGAAGAAATATTTTCTGAAGAATTTGATGTTTCATCCAAACCAAAACAGAATTTAGCTATTCCGGTGGTTATTATGGCAGGAGGTAAAGGGAGCAGGTTAAAACCGTTAACGAATATTATACCCAAGCCACTCATTCCAATTGGTGAAAAAACAATTATTGAAAAGATTATTGATAATTTTTGCAAGTCGGGTTTATCAAATTTCTATTTGTCGGTAAATTACCTGTCTCATATGATCGAATCATATTTTAATAATTTGCCGGATAAAAATTATAAAATTCAATTTTATAAAGAAGATACACCAAGGGGAACAGCAGGCAGCCTTTCTTTGATAAAAGATCAGATTAAATCCACTTTTTTCGTGTCGAATTGCGACATTTTAATTGATCAGGATTACTCCCAAATATTAGATTATCACAAGAAAAACAAAAACGAAATAACAGCGGTAACAGCAGTGAAAAGTTTTCGGCTTCCTTATGGATCTTTTGTCCTCGACAAAGATGGTTCGGTAAATAATATAACCGAAAAACCGGAGTTTACCTTCCATGTGAATGCCGGAATGTATATTGTTGAACCACACCTACTGGATGTAATTCCCGATGATGGAATATTTCATATTACCGACTTAATGAGTCTGGTCATGAAAAGAAATGGAAAGATCGGTATCTTCCCGGTTAGTGAAAAATCGTGGATGGATATAGGGGAATGGAATTTATATGAACGTTTCTTAAAAAATGATAATTAATGAAGATCGCCATAACAGGTAGTTCCGGTTTTATAGGAACCCATTTAAAAAACAGGCTCCTGCAAAAGAATATTGAAATTATCGAAATTGATATAACCAACGGAATTGATTTGTTAAACTGGCAATTATTAAAGCAGATTGATTCATTTGATTATCTCATTCATCTTGCCGGTAAACTATTTGTTCCGGATTCCTATCAACAATCCTTCGATTTTTACAATACCAATATTACTGGAACCCTTCATGCTCTTGAATTGTGTAAACAGAAGGCTGCTAAAATGATATTCTTTAGCTCTTATGTTTATGGTCAGCCTGAATATTTACCCATTGATGAAAAACATCCGTTAAAAGCATTTAATCCCTATGCCGACACTAAAATAAAAGGCGAAGACTTATGTTATTCATATGCTAACTATTTTAATGTTCCGGTAGTCGTATTTCGTCCGTTTAATATTTACGGTGAAGGCCAGAGTTCAAATTTTTTGATATCAAAAATAATACAACAAACCAAAAACGAATCCAAAATAATTCTTGATGATCCGCGTCCCAGGAGAGATTACATTAACGTATCAGATGTTGTTGATGCTGTAGTTAAAATGATCGACCAAGGTTTTGATGGCTTTGATGTGTTTAATCTTGGTACAGGAATTAGCTATTCGGTAGCAGAAGTTATTGATATAGTGCAAGAAATTGTTGGGAATAAATTTGAATTTACCGGAAAACAGCGAAAAAATGAAGTATTAGACACTGTTGCTAATATAAGTAAAATGAATAAGAAATTGAACTGGATACCGCAGATTAGTTTGAAAGAAGGATTAATGAAGCTGCTCTAAATTCACACAATTTTTTTATAATATCTGATAAAAATCTCTTTGGGAGTTGAGCTGGAAAATATGCTAAACATTACATGTCGGTAGGCAGTTAATTTGATTTTATTCCAAAAGATAATATAAACAGGTATTTTTATTAAGGACTCCAAAAATATAATGATTTCTAACAGTTTTTTATTCACCCCATAATCAGCAGAATAAAAAATAACCGTTCCTTTCCGTGAAGCAGGCAATGTGGCTGCTTCAATCTTTTTTGACGTTTTACCGTGTAAATGTTTTAGCTTAACTTCTTCGTTTACATAACATTTATACCCCTGAAGGTTTGCCTTAGTTGATAATGCGATATCTTCAGGACAGAAAAAATACCGTTCATCAAAATAATTCAATTTTCTTAGTACCTCTGTTTTAATAAGAAACGCAGATCCTGAAATATTATACGTTTGAAAAATTCCAGTTTGATTATTGTATTTGCTGATGATATTTTCGTATTTCTTCAGGTTAAAAATATGTTTAACAAAATCAAATGTTTTAATTGGCGGTCTACCGCAATGTTGAATGGAATTGTCTTCGTTTAATATCGTTGGCGAGAATATACTGGCTTCTTTTTGAAATTCAAATGAATCGACTAATTTGTCTGCTACGGGCATTTCAAAGAGCGTATCATCATTTAAAACAAAACAAAATTCTCCTTTTGCTTGTCGTAGGGCTAAGTTATTGTTTTCAGAAAATCCTCTTATTTCATTACTTTCAATTATAGTGATCCAGGGATAATCTTCTTTCAATTTTTGCAGATTAATTTGTGAAAAAAGATAAGCTACAACCAATGTCTCATAATTAACAGTAGTATGTGTTTTTATACTATCCAAACAAGGATACAGGTTTTTGAGATTATTCATACAAACAATCACGAAAGAAACAGTAGGTTTAATATCGCTATTCATATCTAATATTATTCTGGCCGAAATCTCTTCTCTTCTAAAATTAATCAAACGTGCGAAAATAACTATTTTTAAAAACTAAATACAGCCCCTAATTAGATAGGTTCTTTAATCCTGGTCTTCATCCTAAAATGAATACGTTATAATCATTTTTGATTTTTCGTAGCATTTTTAGCAAATTGTATCCAAAATTTTATTCGTGGTAGTTTCAGTTAAATAAAAGGAAGGCCTTACTTGTTTCATGTTTCTTCAATGAACAAAATCTGTCAAGCTTTTATAATTTACTTTTGCTTCAGGTTAGGCTGTTAGAAGAGTATATTTTACTGTTATTTCGAAATCCAAAATCTTTGTTTAAACCTTGATTGACAGTGCAAGGGGAAAGTATTGCATTATAGCCTTAATCCCCCATTTCGATTGAAAATTTATGGCTTTAAAATAAGATTCGCGGGCTTCTTTTAATCGATTGGCTCTTTTTAAGAAGGTCCCCATTCCGAAATGCCATTTCCGTAAGGTCATCTTATCCATATCTTCTTTGTGTTTACTAAAAAAATATTCTCTCGCTAATATTCCTTTATTAAAGTTTTTAGTAATACTATCCGAAGTAATCCTCGCATTTACCAGGCTTTCTTTTAAATGCATAATTTTATATTCCTTCGAGATTCTCAAAACTAAATCCCAATCTTGCAAAGCAGTAAGCGAATCATCAAAAGATCCAGTTTTATTAAAAATATCTCTTTTGCAAAGTATTGTAGGTGTTCCTATAAAATTTCCATATAATAGTTTTTTATGTATGTTACCCGATGTGTTTTTCTCTTGCGGACGAGGAACAATGCTTTTACTTCCGTAATTCCTTGTAAAACTACAGTAAACCATTCCATACGAGCCATCCAGTTCATTTATGCAACTTACTTGTTTTTCCAATTTTGTAGGAAGCCAAATATCATCGCTGTCCTGAAACGCAATTAATTCTCCCCGCGCTTTTTCAATACCATAATTCCGGGCAAAACAGGCTCCCCGGTTTTTGTCTAACTTATAATAAACTAACCTTCTATCACCCATATTTCTAATGATTTCTTCTGTGTTATCTGTAGAATAATCGTCAACAATGATTAGTTCAAGATTAGAGTAAGTTTGATTGAGTACTGAATTGATCGATTCAGCAATTACATTAGCTCTGTTATATGTAGGGATGATTACAGATACAAGTTCCATTGATCTCTATTTTATTTGATTCTCTTTTAATAATTTGTATATATCTATCTTCCTAATAAAAAGCAGTATAACCAAAGAATATATAATAACACCTGTGAAAATCAATACTATAAATGATATCAAGTCTATACTATCCCTAAATATCACTTGCCGAACAATCTTCACTCCAATATACATAACAAAAGTCCCTATTATAACAGGTAGTAATTTCCCAAGAAATTCAGACAGCCTTAATTTTATGTTTTTGGCACTAAAATAATATGCTGGCACGGCAAGAAAGGCATATGTAACAATATAGGCATGTACTAAACCTATAATACCATTTAATTTTAACCCAAAGTAAAAAGATAATGCATATAACGGCAGACCTATCATATTCAATTTTAAGGCAATATCAGGCCTTCCTGTATTCAAATAAATGGTACCATTTACTGTAAATACCGATTGTGGAATAGCAACCAAAGATAACAAACTTAAGACTGGTATCATAGATTCCCATTTTTCACCCAAAACCAAGTAGACAAATAAATCGGATAATACGGATACTCCAGCTAACAACGGAAAAGCAACAAGAGCAATCGTTTGAATCACTTTTAAATAAACTTCCCTTATTCTGTTTATGTCGTTATTTATTGAAGAAAATGATGGGAAAAGTACATCTTTAATCACATTGCTGATATTTCGAATGGGGAAGAGCATAATTTGATAAGCCATGTTATAAACACCCAGAGATTGCTGCCCGATCATTTTACCAATCATTAAATTATCGAGGTTACGCATCCAATAGGTTAAAAAACCATTTACAGAAACACTTGCACTATATTTCCATAGCTTTTTAACTACAGTCAATGTAAAACTAAATCCAGGACGGTAGGATGATACAAAAAACACCAAAATAGTGCGCAGAATCATGTTCATTAAGTTACGTGCTATTAAGCTCCAAACTCCAAAATTTAGAAACGCAAGAATAATGGCACAAATCGATGATAGCAACAGTGATATATTCTCAATAATTGCAACTCGTTTAAAGTCAATTTTCTTCTTGAGTTCAACCATATTCACTAGCCCTACGGACTGCAAAACAAAGACTACTGAGAAAGCTTTAGTCAGGTTCTCTAAACGTGGTTCTCCATAAAAATCTGAGATTAGAGGAGCTAAGAAATAAAAAACGATAGATAACAATACTCCCAACCAAACATTTAAAATAAATACGGTATCGAAATCCTGCTTCGTTGTTTCTTTTTTGTAGATAAGTGCATGACCAAATCCAAAATCGTTGAACAATAATCCAAAATTTGAAAAAACAGTGATCATTGCAAACATCCCAAAATCATCGGGAGATAACAGACGGGCTAAAATGATAGAGAATACAAACAGAAGACCTTGAGTAGCGGTTTTATTTAAAAATGACCATTTAATTCCTTGAATGGTATTTGTTCTGAATGTTCCCATTTATTATTTTTTTTATCATAAAAAAATAAGATTTTTATGCTGCAATTATTGATTCATGAATACTAAAAATGCAAAACTTAAATTAAGCTAAAAACAGAATCCCACATTAGGTTAGTCTGCCTTTTTACATTTGGTATCACTTTCAGCAGACGTTGTCGGTATTCCAATAACTCCTTTTTATTTAGCGCTGTTTCGATAATTTTTAGGCTTTCCTTCCCATTCATAAAATTTAATACTCCTTGGTCAATATCATAATCGTTAAACAACAAATTATATTTGTGGCTCCAGCTTGTTGCATAAACAGGAACAGCTTGACTTAATGCACTGGCTACTCCATGATATCTTGATGACACGACAAATTTAGAACGACCTATAATACCTTTAACTACTTTTGCATCTTCAATATTTACAATTTGAATATTTGGAATGTTAGCTTTTCTCTTAAGTTCTTTACAGAGTTTTAAATCAGCAAAGCCTTCATGATTAAGGAGAAAGAATGGTTCTTTTAATTCATATAGCATATTCATCAAATCCAAAAAAAACTCAACATATTTTTTCCCTCTATTACCATTGGTATGTGTCATCATTTTTGTATTAGGAATCAAACATATTCTGTTTTCCACCTTTGCTAACAATTCCGATTCGACTTCTCCTTCAACCAGATTTGTAAAGTCGGTGAAAACCTTAACCTTCAAATCATTACCAAGAACTTTTACTAAGTAATCCCAAGAAACCTTTTCTCTTGCAATAAAAAGATCTGCATACTTACTAATACTTTTGATATTACTGACACTTAAACTATCATTGAAAGGACCAAAGGCTTGAGGTAAAAAAATTATTTTTGAACCTTGTTCTTTTGCCAACCTCAATCTTTCAATTTGTTTACTAAAACTTTTTGAGCTGTTATCAAATTGATCACTGAACTGAAAACCACCGGCATCCAGAATCAGATCCACCTTCATATTTTTATTGTAGGAAATTAATGGTAAAGTCTCTAATAGTCTGTTTGTACTCCTTATCTCATCAAATGGCGATCTTGAATTCCTTTTTAATATATATTTTTTCATCAAGTAAGCCAACGTTCTCCTAATGTAGCTTTTCTGATTGAAGTTGCAGAAAACAATAACTGGATCATTGTATCTTCTCTCCAATTCTTCAATCGCTGCAATTAACATCAATTCAGCACCTTTATTCACACCACCTACACCTTCAATTCTTACAATCATAATTAATAATATTCAATAACATTGTTAACTTTCTTCTTTTCGGAAAGTGGAATATAACATTCGTCATCAGCATAGCCAACTGCTATACACGTCACACATTTTTCATGCGGCTCTAGATCAAAAGACCGGGCCAACTTCATCTCAGCTTCCTTAACATCAGGCCAGTTAATGACACACGAAGATAAACCTAAGGTTTCAAGAGCTAAAATGAAGTTCATAACAACTAATCCAGTATCAACATAAATTATATGTCTGTCTTTTATATATTCGTAAGCACTTAGGTCGCCGATAGCAAAAACCATTAAAGGGATATCTTCATAAAAAGTTGCAGCCCCTAATGGCAATGATCCGACTTCCAGCAGTTTTTCTTTATTTTCAACTATTTTAAAACTAAATGGCTGTCTGTTGCATGCACTGGGAGCCTGTAGAGCAATCGAAAGCGCTTTCTCAATTTTGTCTCTCTCTACTGGTTGGTTTTTATAAGAACGAACTGAACGTCTTCTTAAGTTCAACGACTGATAATCTTCATAAGTAACAGTAATATCATTTCTCATACCAGCCCTTATCATTTCTCTCTTATCTATCAATCTTGTATCAAGTTTAACAATTTGCTCATCGAACAATTTATGAGCCTTATCTATTTGCGGCGTATGTTCAACTTCTTCGAAATATGTAGTAAAAGTATTATAAGCCCAATTAATTGTTTCACTAAATCCTTTTGATTCAAATTCCTTTTTAAATGCTATCACTGCATCCAATATGTATTGCTCTGCAAATTTTTTTCTTCTATTTTTTGAAGACAGTCCCTTTTCTATTCTGTGAATACATCTTCTCAGGAAACTGGTATTACCGTCAATTGTTCTTTTCCTATGAGCGATTATACCAGAATTAATTCCGTGCATTTCCCGATAAAGGGACAAGTCAATTAACAAGTAATGCACATTGGCCCAAAATTTAACTTTCACTGCTACATTTCCCGATATTCTGGCAACTTTTTTCTTCCCATTATGCAGTTTAAGTCTAACTTTCTTTATTAATTTCATTCAATTAGAGTTTATTCGCGATTATCTTCGTGCAAATTTAGCTTAATTTAACCGATTACAGCGCACATAGAGTCCAGAACCACTTCCCACAAAATATCCTTATCGGAACTTATAATAATCAACCACTGAAAACACCAAGATATAGCCATCAAATATTGAATTTTGCCTTTTTTTTTTTAACATTCAAAAATATTCATCTTCGTTCAAAATAAAGTTTGTTGCCGAAACAAAACGGGATTAATACCGAATAAAAGATGTTTGAACATGTAGGAATACAAATACCACGAAAAAGATTTTTGCAACCGAAAAGATTGCCCATAACCCTACGAATTCCCATTCCCATGCGGCTTTCAGAAGCATTCAAACGAGGGGCACAAAATCATCCCCCAGGGGATTGGCACCGTCCCCCTGTTTTTTAGTATTTGCCCTAAGGGGCATAATATGTTCCCTCATGGGCGCAAAGCAATCCCCAAAGTACCGGATTCGAGCCCTTTGGGGCAGGTAACGATCCCCTGTTTTTGCCTAACAATACCCTGGGGGCGTGGATTCATCCCCTGTTTTCGCGCTTCGGTACCCATGGGGCACAAAGCAAATACCTTGGGGCGCCAAGCAAAAATACGGGGGATTGCTTCAAAAAAACGATTCATTTTAAAAAGAAGTTGTTTCGTTGTAACTACAAAGTAGAAAATCAGAATTCGCGGAAATCACCGGCAAAAATAAAAATTTCAAATAGTCCCCCTTTGGGGGATTTAGGGAGTCAATGACAAGGATTTCTAAAACAGGCTACCACAAAGAAGCCATCCCGAAAACCAGGATGGCCGCTTTAAAAGTTCGTGTCGTAGCTTATTCGGAAACCTTTTCCGTTTTGCTGTTGACTTTACGCAGTTTTCGGAGCTCCTGGACCAATGGATGGTCCTTGCCCAGAAAACCGGCAATGATCTCAACACTGGCCGATCCGTCGTCGTACGCCGTTTTAAGCGTTTGCGAAGCCTCCTTAGTGGCGGCTTTTGCAGCAGCTTTCGCATCGATTTGACGACCTTCGGCTTCGTCGGCAGCACTCAGCTCAGTTTGTAACTGAGCTATTTTTGCCGTTGGATCGAAACCACTATCGGTAAGCAGCGTGGTATTCTGTTGCAGAATGGTGATCATCTGCGACACAAAATCGCGCTTTCCCGATTCGGTCATTTTTGCCATATTGCAAAAAGTTTATGGTGAAAACTATAACTGTTGGGCCGCCTGAAGTTTCCAGACCAAGGGCGGCCTCTTTATCGCCGGCCTGTTATTTCAAAGCCAGTGTGCATACCATCCCAGTGGTATGTGAGCAGAGTTTGTTAAAATTTAAACGGTGTAAACAGCCGTTAGATGGGTCTGATGAATGTTTTGGTTTTAACTTAACTGCAAATTATGAAAAACAAGGCTCACAGTCAAGATGTTGTGGAGCAGTGTAAACCTACCACCTCCCCCTCGCAAACTCGGGTACTCCTCCTGACCAGCCTGCCTGCCGGTAGGCAGGGAGGAGAAACGTTCGCATTCCAATATAAATTTCTGAACTACAAAATAAAACCGTAGCACGAAAATTTCCCCTCCTCCCAGGAGGGGTCCGTCCGGCAGCTGACGGACGGGGGGTGGTGAGAAATTTTGTAAATCCCTAACTTTGTTCTAAAAATGAAACTCCACAACCGCAAATACTACAAACCGCTGCGCAAACAACTTCGAAATCATTTAACAGCTTCAGAAGCTACACTCTGGAAACTTTTGCAGAAAAGTCATGTGGGTGGTTATAAATTCAGACGTCAACATTCAATTGGAAAATACGTTGTTGATTTTTTTTGTTACGAACTCATGCTCGCTATTGAACTGGACGGCGAACCACACGCAACTTTAATCAGCATTGCCGGAGATGCTGAACGCGACAAGGAATTAAAGAAGCATGGGATTACAGTGTTGCGTTATGAAAACAGTTGGGTGTATGAATACCCGGATGTAATTCGACAGGATATTCTTGATTTTGCAAACAGTAAGAAGTAATACCACCACCTCGTCTTCAGTTTCGTATCTCAACTGAATCCACTCCTCCCTGCCTACCGGCAGGCAGGCTGTCAAGGAGGAGAAAGTTCGCATTCCAATTCAATTTCTGAATTCCAATTAAAACTGAACCACGGAAATTTCCCCGCCTCTCAGGAGGGGTACGTCCGTCAGTTGCCGGACGGGGAGTGGTGCGAAGATCAAATAGTATTGATATGTTAGATACCGGCCTTTCTGATTTGCTCAGTGAGTTCAATGCTCTCACGCGCATCATCAATTCCAAAACCATTTCCGGCCAAAATCTGACGGTAAGATTCAGTATGCAGTTCGGTGAAGCCCTCAGTAAAGTCGATCTCTTTATTGTTGACCTTTATCGAGCGGAAAGTTCTTTTACCGGCCTCTATAACAAAATCCGGCAAATCGCTTTCATCGAGACTTAAATGCCAGTTTACCTCTGCATTTTCGAGTTTTAAAATACCGGCGGCTTTATGGGGCTGGTATAAATTTACCTGACTGTCGCGCACACTGCCAAACAACCAGATCAGCATATCGAACAAATGAATTCCAATGTTAGTGGCAATTCCTCCTGATTTCTGAACATCACCTTTCCAGCTTTTGAAGTACCACTTTCCCCGGGTAGTAATGTAACTCAAATCAATGTCATAAAATTTATCTTTCCCTGCAGCATCAACTTTCTTTTTCAGTTCAATAATCGCAGGATGATGGCGAAGTTGCAAAATGGTATATACCCTTTTTCCGGTTTCTGCTTCGATATCTTTGATGATCCGCATTTCCTCGGGATGAATCACCATCGGTTTTTCGCAAATGGCATTGGCACCGTTCCTCAGAGCAAAACGGATGTGCGATGGATGCATGTAATTGGGAGTACAAATACTAACATAGTCAATAGGTGTTCCTGCCATGCGCTGATCGTCCATAAAACGATCGAGGTTTTCGTGTTCTAAAAAAAAATCAGCATCGGGGAAATAACTATCCATTCTTCCCATTACGTCGAAACGATCTGAAGCACAAACCAAAGTATTGCCGGTTTCTTTAATGGCGCGCATGTGTCTTTCGGCAATGTATCCGGCAGCTCCTATTAATGCAAATCGTTTCATTTTGTAGTAGTGAGATATTAGTACTGAGTCGTAAGTATTCTACTTTGAACACTGAACTTTACAATTTATATACCTTTTCCGACGCTTCTTTGATCACGTTCCGCATGTCAACCACAAGTTGAGCATGTGACAGAATAAAGTCGGCTTCGAAAACAGAGTGATTAGTGGTTATCACCACACAATCTGCTGACTTCAAAGTTTCCACAGTTAAGTCCACCGACTCCAGACTATTCTCATTTTCGGTTTTAACCGCCGGAATATAAGGATCGTGATATCGTACATCTCCGCCTTTTTGTATTACGGTATCAATAATTTCAAGAGCCGGAGACTCACGTTCATCATCGATATTTGGTTTATACGCCACGCCTAAGAACAAGATTTTACTCCCGTTCACAGCTTTCTTCTGGCGGTTTAAGGCAGTGGCAATTTTTATGTACATGTAATGTGGCATGCGCATATTAATGTGGCCTGCGGTGTGGATCATGCTGAGATCAAACTGAAACTTCTTAGCAATGTGTTCCAGGTAAAAAGGATCTAAGGGAATACAATGTCCGCCAACTCCCGGTCCCGGATAAAAGGCCTGAAATCCGAAAGGTTTGGTTTTGGCTGCATCGATTACTTCCCAGATATCAATATCCATTTTCCCCGACAGCAACGCCAGCTCGTTAATTAAGCTGATGTTTATTAAACGGTAGGTATTTTCAAGGATCTTCACCATTTCAGCAACCCGTGGCGAACTCACCGGGTGAATATTGTCAATCGCGAACTGGTAAATGGCCTGTCCCACTTCTAATCCATCTGCAGTTAAGGCTCCCAAAACTTTAGGCGTATTCTTGGTCACGAAATCTTTATTCCCGGGATCGACTCTTTCAGGAGAATATGCGAGCCAAAAATCATCGCCGTGTTTTAGTCCCGATTCTTTCTCAATGATGGGAAGCATAAAATCTTCTGTAGTTGTTGGGTAGGTGGTACTCTCCAGGCTAATAAATGTGCCGGGCTTCATGTACTTTCCAATCTCTTCACATGCCGATTGAATGTAACTCATATCGGGCTTCTTAAACCGATCCAAAGGAGTTGGGACACAAATTAAAAGAGCGTCACATTTATTCATTTGAGAGAAATCAATTGTAGCATGAAACGTAACACTCTCTACCACTTCCCGCAATGCCGCATCCCTTACATCCTTAATATAATTCTCTCCACTGTTGATCTTGTCAACCTTTTTCTGATTCTTATCAAAGCCCAATACATGAACACCGGCCTCAGCAAAACCAACCGCAAGAGGTAATCCTACATAGCCTAATCCGATGATGCCTACAACCAGCTCACTATTTTCTATCTTTTTAAATATCGTCTCTTTATGATTCATCGTCTGATAGTTCAAGAAATTCGCCCGCTAATTTATACTTTTCTCCGGTTTCCGGGCAAATTAAATCATCGCCCAGCACATTTCCTGCTCGGCTTACCCAGCCTGTTTGTCTGGCAGGAACGCCGGTTACCAAAGCAAAAGGTAAAACGTCTTTGGTAACAACTGCACCTGCCCCGATAAAACAATATTCACCCAAAGTGATACCACAAACAATTGTGGCATTAGCTCCAATGGTTGCCCCGCATTTCACCAGTGTTAGTTTAAATTCGTTTTTGCGTTCAACAGCACTTCTCGGATTGATGACATTGGTAAACACCATCGAAGGCCCCAGAAACACATCATTTTCACAAATCACTCCCTCGTAAACCGACACATTATTTTGGACTTTCACGTTGTTGCCCAGCTTCACTTTGCTGCCCACAAAAACATTTTGCCCGAGCACGCAATTTTCACCAATTTCAGCAGTGCTCATAACATGTGAAAAATGCCAGATCTTTGTTCCGGAACCGATTTGGGCTCCTTCATCAATAATGGCTGTTTCGTGATTATAATATTCTTTTTCCATTCTGTTTATGTTCTTCAACCACCTCCCTCCCGATTTTCATCGGGAGTACTCCTCCTGTCCAGGAGGAGAAAAATTCAAGTATTATTTTATAGAACCACAAATTTCCCCTCCTTTTAAAGGAGGGGTCGTCCGTCAGCTGACGGACGGGGGTGGTTTTATCCTTTCAAATAAAATTCCTTTATGCTTTTCACAATATACTCCAATTGTTCCTCATCCAATTCAGTATGCATGGGCAGTGATAATACAGTCTGGCTAAGCCTTTCGCTTACCGGGAAATCTCCCTTCTTGTATCCAAGAAACGTATACGCTTCCTGTAAATGCAGTGGCTTTGGATAATAAACCATTGACGGAATTCCTTTGCTTTTCAAGAACTCCTGTAACTCATCACGCTTCTCGGTTTGAATCGTGTACTGATGAAAAGTATGCGTACTGTAGCTCATCCGTGCCGGAACTTTCAGGTCTCCAATTCCCTCAAGATTTGCGTCATAAAATTCCGCCGTCTTTTGTAGCTTTTCAATTTTTTGATCGAGGTAAAGCAGTTTAACACCCAATATTGCTGCCTGAATACTGTCGAGCCTCGAGTTCACCCCGATTCGTTCGTATTCGTATTTTGCTTTCATTCCGTGGTTGGCAATCGATCGAATTATCGAAGCCAGTTCGTCATTGGATGAAAACACGGCACCTCCATCGCCAAAAGCTCCCAGATTTTTAGAGGGGAAGAAAGAATTACATCCAATATCGCCAATGGTTCCTGCTTTTTGTTTTCTTCCGTCAGAAAAATGATAATCAGTTCCCAGCGCCTGGCACGCATCTTCAATCACAAATAATCCATGCTTTTTTGCAAGTTCCAGAATAGCTTCCATGTTGGCACACTGTCCAAACAAATGCACCGGAAGAATCGCCTTTGTTCTCGGAGTTATCCGTTTTTCAACTTGCGAAACATCAATATTAAAGTTGTCAGGATCGGCATCAGCAAAAACGGGTTTTAAGCCCATCAATGCAGCGGTTTCCACCGTTGAAACAAAGGTAAAGGGAGTTGTAATTACTTCGTCACCCGGCTGAAGCCCGAGTGCCATAAAAGCGATCTGCAAGGCATCGGTACCGTTTCCGCAGGCAATCACATTGGTAGTTAAATACTTTCCCAGTTCCGACTCAAACTCCAACACTTTCCCGCTCTTCACAAAATGTGTTGAACGAATAACTTCAGCGATTGCCTCGTCGACCTCCTGTTTCATAGTAAGGTATTCGCCGTATAAGTCGGAAAAGTGGATGGTTTTCATAATTGGTCAGAAACTCTTTCTTTTAAACTTTAAAAATATAAAATTAGTGTGCCTTACAGCCCAATTCCTATTTATTTTGCATTTTACAACGTGTAAACACTACTTTCTTTATGAGTTACCGTCTGCCACCTCAATTCTTTCAACATGATGTTCTTGAAGTTGCTCCGGCATTATTGGGGAAAATACTGGTGCGCCAGTTTGAAAATGGATCGATTCAACAATTCACCATAACAGAAGTAGAAGCCTATCGCGGAACTGAAGACATTGCCTGCCATGCCAGCAAAGGAAGAACGGCCCGCACAGAAGTGATGTTTCACGAAGGTGGAGTGGTGTATGTTTACCTGATTTACGGGATGTACTGGATGCTGAATATCGTGACCGGCAGAGAAAACGATGCTTCTGCGGTTTTAATCCGCGGGTTGAAAGGCATTTCCGGGCCGGGCAGAGTAGGCAAAGCGCTGCAGTTAGACAAATCTTTTTACGGAGAAGATCTTTCAACTTCAAAAAGATTATGGATTGAAGATACAGGAATAAAACCCGAGTATATTACTACTCCAAGAATTGGCATTACCTACGCAGGCGAACCCTGGGCTAGCAAACCCTGGCGCTATGTTATGAAAGAATAATCAATGTAGAATGATCATTATCAAGCAATAAGAAACTGAAAACTGCGACTGATCACTGCGAACTTTTTACTTCCCTCCCATCACAAAACGATCGTACAACCACAGAAAAACAACAGCCGAAACAGCAATCCCGGAAAACACCATCCAAATATTTGAAGGATGATAAGTTTGCCAAAGGTAGTTGGTCAATTCAGTTTGTGACATGTTCATTTTCTCGGCAGCCTGACTAAAAAAATCGTTTTTGGTAAAGGAATCAGAGTACTCTGTCGGAAACTGAAGTCCTCTTTCAGCAACTTCTTTATGCAACAGGAAGAATTTATCGGAAATTCCTTCATAAAAATCACCCGACAACCATCCGGCCAGTTTATGCCCGGCCGCAATGGGCAGAAAGGAAGTTCCCATGTACAGCGCTTTCTGATCGGCCGGAGCAATATTTCCAACGTACTCGGTAAATTTAGGCGAACTCCCCATTTCTCCCAAGGCAAAAACAAGGATTCCGAGCAAAATTAACCAGCCGCTTTGCGTTGAGAACATCAGATTTAAACCTCCGGCTAAAACTAAAATTCCACCCATCATGGCAGCGAGCGGACGGAAGCGCATCACAAAAGCCGACACCATCAACTGGAAAACAATAATAAAGAATGAATCCATGCTGGTCATCGATACTGCACTAATGGTACCGTTATCTCCGATAGCTTCTGCCAGCCAGGGCCAAACTGCATGCAAGCCATCATAAACTTTGGTGGTGTCAATCCACTGATCAACAAATATTGGGAAGGAATAATACAACTGATTAAAGGCGGTCCAGAACAGGATCATGATTACCAGGAACAATACATATTTCCAGTTTTGCAGCGTAATAAAAATATTCTTAAATGCATGACCAATATTCTGCAGCAAGGACGATCCATCTTTCACACGACCCGGCTCGCGGAACAAAAACAAGGTTAGCAACACGTTCACTCCAACAGCGGCTATCGACATATAAAAAACGTTCTGCCAGCTCACTTTCATCAATGCACCTGCTAAAAAGGGACCAATGAATCCACCAATATTGATCATCATATAAAAAATGCCAAATCCGATGGAAGCAGTTTCTTCATTTGTGGTTTTGGCAATCATCGCCGAAATTATAGGTTTAAAGAAAGCACCTCCCACACAGGTCCAGATAAAAGCCATATAAACCAGGGAGTATCCATCAAAAATATTGATCATGTAAAAGCCCGAGATGTAAATCGCAAAGGCCAGCAGCAGGATTTTTTTGTACCCAACCTTATCGGCTATGGCTCCGGTTATCACGGGTAAGAAATACAACAATGCTGAACCTGTGCCCATAATAGCACCTTTCTGTCCGTTGGAAAAACCAAGTGCACCGGTATCGGTCGATCCCACCAGAAAAATAGGAAAGGCGAGGTAAAAACCATACCAGGCCCAACGTTCGAACAATTCAATGGTATTCGAAGTCCAGAAACTCCGGTTGTATTTCTTCATTGTTGCTACAAATCCCATGATCGAAAAATTTATGTAAAGCGCGCAAGGTAGTAAAAATGGAGAATTATATATTGATGATTATCATCGATTCAGATTTAACGGGATACATTCAAAAAAAACACCCATCAACATTGACAGGTGTTTTAGTACTAATATTTTTTAATGCTTAAAAATCGAGTTCAAGGAAAATCGACATTAAAATAATCACCATAATAACAAGGAAAAGTAACACAAAGAATCCAACCACTCCTATTCTGAATCCTTTAGTTTGCTTTTCACGCTTGGTTGTTGTAATTAATGAGTTGATCGATTTTACCAGGTTTTTGGGTGCTTTTTCATTTTTTACAATATAATCGGCCGCACCCAGCTTCATAATCTGAACAGCAACTTCAACATCGTTCTGCCCACTCAGAAAAATAAAGTCGACTTCAGGATGATCTTTTTGCACTTTCAGCATCAGATCAAGTCCCGTCATACCAGTAGAAATATAGTCGAGAATGATCAGATCCGGTTTTAAGTGCATACTTTTCATGCATTCATCGCCGGTTTTATACAAACTAATATCCGAAAATTTATTGGCTTTCAGATAATTAACAATAAGATCCTTGTAGACAATACTGTCTTCAATAATAAAAATTCGCGGATTTTTAGTTTGTTGCATAATCGTCGAGTTGAATTGCTGGCAATTGCTCTAAAAATAATACTTTTTTATAAGAAAACAATCATAATATTAAGCACGGCACAATAAAGGGTTTAATTTTGGCACCCAACAAGAATTAAATTATCTTGTCCTAAACAAAGCATTAAGAAATTCATTATGTTACTGGTAATCGACATCGGGAATACCAATATTGTTTTTGGCGTATACAAAGACCGTAAATGGCTGCATCATTGGCGGATTCAGACTGATCATTTAAAAACTGCTGATGAATATGAAGTAATTTTTCGTTCGCTACTTTCAGCCGGAAAGATTTGCAGATCGGATGTCAAAAATATTTTGGTAAGCAGTGTTGTTCCTTCGTTGGTACGTCCTTTTAGCGAAATGCTGGCTCGTTTGTTTGAGGCGGCGCAAATAAATTTGCTTAATCCGGAACTCTATCACAAACTACCCGTGAAGGTTTTAAATCCGTACGAAATCGGAACCGATCTGGTAGCAAACTCAGTAGCGGCACACCATCGATTTGGAGAATTGACCATGGTAATTGATTTTGGAACGGCGCTTACTTTTACAACCATTGGAGCCAATTCAGAGATTGCAGGAGTGGCCATTGCTCCAGGTCTCGAAACAGCTGTTAGTGCCCTTGCCGGAAAAACAGCCCAACTTCCTGAAATACATTTAACGCCACCGCCTTCGGTACTGGGAACAAATACCGTTCATGCCATACAAAGTGGCATTATGTATGGCTACACCGGTCTGGTTGACCAAATGATCGAACGCACCGAAAAAGAACTCAATCATAAAGTAAATGTAATTGCCACCGGTGGTTTGAGTGCGGTAATAGCTCCGCTCACAAAAAACATTCAGCACACCGATAAAATGCTGACACTGGAGGGACTGGTTCTAATCGCCGAAATCATTTCACTGTAAGAAAGAAGAAGTTAATGCGGCAATAACTCATTTTTAAATTCGTTCAAAATTAGTTTATTTACAACTTTTACCGAACTAATAGGCTTCTCCAACGTTTGAAGTGTAGTTACGGAAATGTTATCTTTGCAGTTATTTTGTGTAGATGGAACAGGAACAGGGGAATTTACTGGAAAACATTAATAGCCCGGCAGACTTAAAGAAGCTGTCGATTAACCAGTTGGAACAGGTTTGTGACGAATTACGGCAGTACATTATTGACGTTGTATCGTCAAATCCGGGTCATTTCGGAGCCAGTCTTGGAGTTGTTGAGCTGACAGTAGCTCTGCATTATGCTTACAATACGCCTTACGATCAGTTGGTTTGGGACGTTGGTCACCAGGCGTACGGTCACAAAATTCTTACCGGCAGAAGAGACAATTTCAATACCAACCGCAAATACAAAGGCTTAAGTGGTTTCCCAAAACGAAAGGAAAGCGAATACGACAGTTTTGGCGTTGGACACTCCTCTACTTCCATTTCGGCAGCACTTGGTATGGCCATTGCAGCCAAGATTAAAAATGAAGACGATCGTAAAATAGTTGCCGTAATTGGCGATGGCGCCATGACCGGTGGAATGGCTTTTGAAGCCCTTAATAATGCCGGAGGCGAAAACGCCGACATGCTGGTTATTTTGAATGACAACAACATGGCCATCGACCCAAGTGTTGGCGGCCTGAATAAATACCTGCTTAACATTTCCACTTCGAATACTTACAACCGATTTAAACACGATGTTTGGGAAGGCTTGGGCAAACTGGATGGCCTCGGAAAGAAAACCCGGAAGTTTATTCAGAAAAATCAGCACGCACTGAAGAATATCATCTTTAAAGAAAATACCTTATTCGAAGCTTTTAATTTCAGGTACTTTGGCCCGGTTGACGGCCACGATGTGGTTTATCTCACCAAGCTACTTAACGACCTGAAAGATATTCCCGGCCCGAAACTGCTTCATGTGATCACCCAAAAGGGAAAAGGATTTGAACTGGCTGAAAAGCATCAGACAAAATTCCATGCTCCGGGGATCTTCGATAAAGAAACCGGTGAAATATTTTCGTGTGACTGCACCATTAACCAGGCACCTAAATTCCAGAATGTATTTGGCGACACATTGGTTGAACTGGCAGAGATGAATGAAAAGATTGTCGGGATAACTCCAGCAATGCCAACCGGTTGCTCGATGAATAAAATGATTGCGCAAATGCCGGATCGCGCTTTTGATGTGGGTATTGCCGAACAACACGCAGTAACTTTTTCGGCCGGACTGGCCACACAGGGAATGGTGCCGTTTTGCAACATCTATTCAACCTTTATGCAAAGGGCTTACGACCAGGTGATACACGATGTTGCCATTCAGAATCTGCATGTTATTTTCTGTCTGGATCGTGGAGGACTGGTTGGTGAAGACGGCCCCACGCACCACGGAACATTCGATATTGCTTACATGCGCTGCGTACCAAACATGGTAGTTGCCGCACCTATGGACGAAATCGATCTGCGAAACCTGATGTATACCGCACAGCTTGAAGAGAATGCAATGCCTTTCTCCATTCGTTATCCACGAGGTTGTGGCATAATTCCCGATTGGAAAAAACCTTTCGAAAAAATAGAGATCGGAAAAGGCAGAAAACTGACCGACGGAACCGATGTCGCCATCCTGACCATTGGAAAAACAGGCATTTTTGCGATAGATTCGATAAAAAAACTCGCAGCTAAAGGTATTTCTGCCGCACACTACGACCTGCGTTTTGTAAAACCACTCGATGAAGAATTACTCCTCGAGGTTTTCGAGAATTTCGAGAATATAATTACTGTAGAAGACGGAACCATCAAAGGAGGTTTTGGCAGCGCAGTTCTTGAATTTATGATCGACCGGGGTTATTCCAGAAAGATTAGAGTTCTGGGAGTTCCTGATCGCTTTATTGAACACGGAACCATTGAGGACCTTTACAAAGAGTGCGGAATTGATGCCGATGGAATTACGGAGGCAGCTGTTCAGATTATGGAAAAACACAGCAGTCAGTTAATCTGACGTCAACAACTTTTGTGGATCAACTCCACCATTTGTTCACGCTATTCACTGAACAAAATTTTCAGTATAATATTTGTATCTTTCTGTCGTTTGCTTCATTGTACTAAAAACACAAGCATTTGGACATTTATCTGAAACGAAAACGGGCTAAGATTTTGCTGCTGATGGTGGCAGTAGTGATCGGAGTGGCTTCATTGCTCTATACCAACTGGCTAACCAATAAAATGGCACAGGAAGAGCGCAATAAGGTGGAAATATGGGCAGAGGCAAACGAACTTTTTAACAACATAGACATTATTTTGCGCGATGAACAGGGAAAGCTCATAAATTCTGATGGTACTGCAGCAAATAGCCAAACCTCAAATAAAGTTGAAAATCAAAATGATGAATATTTCAATTTCCTAAGCAAAATTATTCAAGACAACACTACAATTCCAATAATTGTTGTTTGGGCTGACGGTTCCTTAAACATAGACGCTAATATCCACTACTCTGCCGGAAAGCGTGATGAAGTTCTAAAAAAAGAGCTTCAGAAAATGAAAGACTATTCCGATCCAATTAAAATTTTATTAGATGAAGGGGACTACCTGTTATTGTATTACCGCGAATCCAGCATTCTCCGTAATCTTCGGATTTATCCTGTTATCCAGCTAATAGTCATTATAATATTTATTGTAGTTGCCTATTTTGCTGTATTGGCAACCAACAAAGCCGAACAAAACCAGGTTTGGGTGGGTATGTCAAAAGAAACAGCACATCAGCTTGGAACTCCTATTTCGTCGCTCATGGCATGGATTGAACTTTTGAAACTAAAAGACGTGGACGAGAGCCTGGTGGCCGAACTCGAACGAGATACTTCACGACTGGAACGAATTACCGAGCGATTCTCAAAAATAGGTTCGAAACCTGAACTGCTGCGCATTAACCTTATCGAAGTTTTAAATTCGGCCCTTAGTTACCTGAAGAGCCGCTCGTCGGATAAAGTAAAGTTTATCAGTAATTACGACACTGAAGCTTATGTTGAAACTCCGCTGAATGCCGCACTGTTTTCGTGGGTGATTGAAAACGTCTGCAAAAATGCCATCGATGCCATGGCAAACAGCGGTTCTATTACCGTTGATGTTGAGGAAAAAAGCGATCAGGTGTTTATCGATATAACCGATTCAGGTTGCGGGGTACCTAAATCGAATCAAAAAACCATCTTCCAACCCGGTTTTTCAACAAAAAAGCGCGGATGGGGGCTTGGGCTTTCTCTTGCAAAGCGTATTGTCGAGATCTATCACAACGGTAAAATCTTTATCAAATGGTCGGAAATGGGGAAGGGAACTACCTTCAGAATTGTTCTGAACAAATAAACTTTCCTAATTAATTCTGTTTCAAACTAAAAAAAAGTAGCACCTGTTTCGGGTGTTAATAAAAAATTTATACTTTTGCATCCACTTTTTTGGAATCGTGGGCTGGACAACAAAATATAGTATTGAGTTTAAAGGTCTTAAGGAAGGCCTTCACGATTACACTTTTGAAGTGGATAATAAGTTCTTTGAACATTTTCCTGAAAGTCTGGTTGAAGTTGGTGCAGTAACTGTTAATGTACAACTGGAAAAACGAAGTTCTTTTTTAAAACTGAAGCTTCAGTTTAGTGGTTGGGTTGAATTAACCTGCGACAACTGCTTAGACAACTATCAACAAACTGTGGAACTGGAAACCGAACAATTTGTAAAGTTTGGCGAAGAAACCGAGTTTGAAGAAGGCGACAATGTAATTTGGGTTTTGCCCGAAGAACATGCCATCAACCTGACCCAGGTAATTTATGAGTACACTATTTTAAGCATTCCGATAAGGCATGTCCATCCGAATCCGTCAGCTGACGGAGGAGAAAACAGCTGCAATCCGGAAATGCTGGAGAAATTAAATGAATACACGCACTTCGACGAGGAAGAAGAAACTAAAGAAGAAGAGGATATTGATCCACGTTGGGCGGCATTAAAAAAATTAAAAAATAATAATTAAAACATATAACAATGGCACATCCAAAGCATAAAACATCGAAATCGAGAAGGGATAAAAGACGTACCCACTACAAAGCGGTCGCTCCTACTCTGGCAACTTGTTCAAACTGCGGAACCACTGTAAAATACCACACAGTTTGTCCTGAATGTGGCTACTACAGAGGAAAACAGGTAATTGAAAAAGAAATTGCCGTTTAAGACATTTTAAGCGAACTGCCATCGGGCATCCGTTGGCTAAAATTCCATCTTCGAAAATTCGGGGATGGAATTTTTTTTTGCCCTCAACAATCATTCTTGTCACTTTAGACTGCATTGAAATTCCGGTTGATTACAATATTTGAACAACAGTAAAATTTGTTAAATGTAATGCCGGCTGGCGGCCATACTATTTGGCTTGAACCAAATAGTTTGCACAAAGTTCAAGGCTGCTTTTCTGTCTACACTTTGGGCTAAACCAAAGAGTAGAATCCGCCTGATAAGGCAAAAAACTTTTTCACTATGTTAAAAGTTTATTTAATCCCGGAGTTTTCTCAACCATTAACTTAATCTGACCACATCTTCTGACTTTTCGAACATTGTTATTAATTGTTCGTCGCCACGGCTAAAATAATGTTCAAATAAACCCATTTATGTCCTCATTATTTTGTGGGTCCTTTTTATTGCTTCTAAATTCATCCCGTTTTCAGAACAACATTTTTTTAGAAACATAAAGTAGATTTTAGCGCGCAATGGCAAATATCAGAGCAGCAATTACAGGTGTTGGTGCCTATCTCCCCGAATACCGACTTACAAACGAAGAAATAAGTACCATGGTTGATACCTCGGATGAGTGGATCATGCAACGAATTGGAATTAAGGAACGCCGTATTTTAAAAGAAGAAGGAAAAGCAACTAGCGACATGGGAACGTGGGCAGTTCAAGACCTGCTTCGCAAGACCGGCACCAAGCCCGAAGAAGTGGATATGCTGATTTGTGCGACTGTTACCCCCGACATGGTTTTGCCTGCCACTGCAAACATTATTGCCCACAAAGCTGATATCCACAACGCCTGGAGTTTCGACCTGAATGCAGCCTGCTCGGGATTCATTTTTGCACTTTCTACCGCCACGCAGTTTATCGAGTCGGGCAGGTACAAAAAGGTAGTGATTGTTGCTGCCGAAAAAATGTCGTCGATTATTAACTACGAAGACCGCACAACCTGTCCATTGTTTGGCGATGGAGCTGCTGCTGTTATGGTTGAACCAACAACCGAAGATGTGGGAGTAGTTGATTACATTAACCGTGTTGACGGGCTCGGACGTTACCATCTGCACATTAAAGCCGGTGGATCGTTAAAACCTGCCACTGAAGAAACCGTTGCCAACAAAGAGCACTATCTTTACCAGGAAGGCCAGGCGGTTTTTAAAGCAGCTGTATCAAGTATGGCTGATGTTGCGGCCGAGATCATGCAAAAAAATAATTTAAAGGCAGAAGACGTTTCGTGGCTGGTTCCCCACCAGGCCAATTTACGCATCATCGATGCTACTGCTAAACGCATGAACCTGAGCAAAGATAAGGTGATGGTTAACATCAAATACTACGGCAATACCACTGCTGCAACCATTCCGCTTTGTTTGTACGATTACGAAAAGAAACTCAAAAAAGGAGACAACATTATCCTTGCGGCATTTGGTGCAGGATTTACCTGGGGAAGTACCTACATTAAGTGGGCCTACGATCCGGCTGAATAAACAATCCGGTCACTAAAATTCACCTCCATTTTCAACTTTTATTACAAGTTATTTGCAACTGTGTGAATGTCTTGGAATTTATACTGTTCAAAAGCTGCAATTTTTTGGGGAGCGTACTAAAATATTGTATATTCAAACGCGTTTTGAGGAACAGTATTGGGGAACAAAAAAATTGGTATTAACTACAACGGCATGGCAAAACAAACAACACGGTTTAACGGTGAAGATTCATCACAGCTCATCAACATTTTAAGCGACGGAACAAAAGTAAAAGGCGACATCATTTCAAACGGCGATATCCGCATCGATGGTGAAATGGTTGGAAACCTATCAACAAAAGGGAAACTTGTTGTGGGCAATAACGGAAAAATTCACGGAGAGGTACAAGCCAGCAACATCGAAGTTTCTGGTTTTATTAAAGGAAAAGTTACAGCAAACGAATTGCTGAATATGAAATCATCGGCACGAATTGAAGGCGATATTATTGCCGGTAAACTGGCCGTTGAGCCGGGTGCCGTTTTCACCGGAACCTGTAGCATGGGAGCTTCAAAACCCGTTAATGAACCGGAAGCAAAAAAATAATCAGAAAAATAAGTACAACGACTTTGTTCGCTACTCCAGCCTCGGTTTCGAAATGATGGCCATCATTGGGGGATTTACCTTTTTGGGCTATAAAATCGATCAGTGGATGGAAAATGACTTTAAAGGATTTACGCTTGGCTTTGCCATTTTTTCCGTGATCGCAGCCATAATTTACGGAACACGAAGTCTATTGAAAAAGAAATAATTTTAAAAAAGCTCGTGGCTCAAATCACAGCTCGAAGCTATCAAATATGAAGAGTTTTATTGCCAAATTAACTTTACTCACACTTGCCATTGTCCTTGTCGGCTGGCTGGTATTTGCAATGTTCTTACCGGAATATTATTTACCTGTTTTTCCGTTTTTACTCGCATTTTTTTACCTCGTCACCATTGGAATTCACGCGTACCAACTGAACGTGGCTAAAAAGGATATCGGAAAATTTGCCCGAAGCAACATGCTCACCACTTTTATTAAGCTGATGATGTATTCCATCATAGCAGTTGTCTACATTGCCATTGATCGTGAAAATGCAGTGGCTTTTGTTATCGTTCTGATGGCACTCTATTTGATTTTTACATTTTTTGAAGTCAGCAGCCTCACCCGAATCACAAAATCGAAAAAATAGCCAAAACTGATTCTTAGCACCTGTTTTATGTGTTAGGTAAGTGTTGAAAAACAGTTTCTAAAACATCATTATAATGCCCCTTAAAGCTGATTTTCCCATTCGCGCTTGAAAAAATCTGTTAAATTTGTGAACATTGCAAAAACAATAAAAAAATGTAGCTAACCACAGAACATTTATTCCGTTAGTTGGTTTGTTACGTAGATATAAACAGAAAAGTACAGCGTTAATCAAAAATAAACCATGCTTAAGCTTACAAAAGGATTCTTTTTAGTTCTTATTCTTTCGTTATTAAGTTTGGGCCCGTTGCAGGCACAGCACGGTCACGAAGAGGGAAACACCCATGTGACCGAACTGGAAGCAGGCAATGAGCACCACGAAGAAGAAGGATTTAATGCCGGAGAATTTGTTATCGATCACGTTTCTGATTCTTACGACTGGCACATCACTTCAGTTGGCGAAAAACACATTAGCATTCCACTTCCAATTATTCTCTACAGCAAACATCCTGAGTTACATGAAGGCAAAGCATTTCATGTTTTCATGTCATCAAAATTCCATCACGGACACGATGCCTATAAAGGATTTGAAATTTCGCAAAGCGAAGAATTCAAAGGAAAGATAGTTGAGTTGGATGCACACGGACAGGAAATTGGAAAACCAATAGATATTTCAATTACTAAAACCATTGCAGGTATTCTTGCTTCAGTGGTAATTTTATTGTGGCTGGTACTCACGGTTGCACGTTCTGCGGTAAAGAACAAAGGCAAAGCGCCGTCAGGAGTTCAGAACCTGTTTGAACCGATCATTCTGTTTATTCGCGACGAGGTAGCAAAACCGGCGATCGGCGAACACAAATACGAAAAGTTCATGCCGTTTCTGCTCACACTTTTCTTTTTTATCCTGATTAACAACTTTATGGGATTAATTCCCATTCCGCCATTTGGCGCCAATGTTACCGGGAATATTGCAGTAACCATGGTTTTGGCACTGTTCACGTTCTTCATCACCAGCATTAACGGCAACAAACATTACTGGAAAGAAATTTACAATCCGGATGTACCGTGGTGGTTGAAATTCCCGATCCCGCTAATGCCGATCGTTGAATTGTCAGGAGTTATTACCAAGCCATTTGTACTTATGGTCCGACTCTTTGCCAACATGCTGGCGGGTCACCTTATCGTAATGGTTTTTATCAGTTTGATTTTTGTTTTTGGTACCCTCTTTGGTCCTGCCGTAGGACTCGGAGCCAGCCCGATATCCATCCTGTTTTCGGTGTTTATCCTGCTGCTCGATGTGTTGGTATCGTTTATACAAGCATATGTTTTTACGCTGTTGTCGGCACTCTATTTCGGAATGGCGACTTCAGATCATCATTAATAATTAAAATTTGAGCTATGTTATCAGCTATTTTAACAGTATTGCTACAAGCGACCGCCGGAGCCGCGGTTGGTAAAATGGGTGCAGCAATTGGTGCAGGATTAGCAGCAATTGGAGCTGGTATGGGTATCGGTAAAATCGGTGCCAGTGCCATGGAAGCTATTGCCCGTCAACCAGAGGCCAGCGGAGACATCAGATCAAACATGATTGTATCGGCAGCTTTGATTGAAGGTGTTGCCTTCTTTGCCGTTATTGTTTGTATCCTAATCGTTTTTGTATAGCAAAAAACTTTGGCAGCCATCCCGGGGATTGCCCGGGATGCCGTTGCCACTTAAAATTTTGAAACTATGGGATTAGTAATGCCGAATCCGGGTACGATTATCTGGATGCTTATAATTTTCGGGATCGTACTTTTTATTCTGAAAAAGTTCGCATGGAAACCTATTCTGAATGCCTTGAAAGAGCGTGAAGAATCGATTGCCAGTGCTTTGAATTCAGCAGAAGAAGCTAAAAAAGAAGTAGCCGGATTAAAAGCGGATAACGAAAAAATCATCGCCGAAGCCCGCCTCGAAAAAGATGCGATCCTGAAAGAAGCTAAAGAGCTGAAGGAAAAAATTGTTGCTGAAGCCAAAGAAAAAGCAGGCCAGGAAGCTCAAAAAACCATCGATCAGGCACGCCAGCAAATCGAAGCAGAAAAAACTGCTGCCATCAACGATATTAAAAAACAGGTGGCCGAGCTTTCGGTAATGATCGCCGAAAAAGTGATCAAAAAACAACTGGATGGCAAGGGAGAACAGGAAAAGATGGTTGACGGACTAATCGACGATATCAAGCTGAACTAACAGAACATGGACCAAAGCGCAATAACTGTACGATACGCCAAGGCATTTTTTTCGACTGCAAAAGAAAAAAACCAGCTCACTAAGCTCAAAACCGACATCGAAACGGTGCTCGAGGTTTGTAAAACTTCGGCCGATTTTATTTTGTTGCTCGAAAGTCCCGTGGTAAAAACATCAAAAAAAGCCGCACTGATTAAGCAGATCTTCAGTGGTTCGATCAACGAACTCACCCTGAATTTTCTAACGCTGATCGTTCAAAACAAACGCGAAGTTCACATTCCGGGTATTTGCAGAAACTTTCTCGATCTCACCCGAAAAGACCAAAATATAAAATCTGCAATTCTGACGACAGCTTCTGAAGTGAGCGCTTCAACGCTGGGAAAAATAAAGGAATTGCTGGGTAAAGAGTTGAATGCAGAAGTTGAACTTTCTGCTCAGGTTAAACCCGAAATAATCGGAGGCCTGGTTTTGCGCCTCGACGATAACCAGTACGATGCCAGCGTGGCAACACAACTGAAAAAGATCAAGCAAAACCTGTTAGAAACCGAATTAAAAAGTATTCAATAAGCTAAAACAAGATAGAACATGGCGAATATAAAACCTGCTGAAGTATCCGAAATTCTTAAGCAACAATTAGAAGGATTTAAGTCGGTAGCCGAATTGGAAGAGGTAGGTACCGTGCTACAAGTTGGTGACGGTATTGCCCGTATTTACGGCCTTTCGAATGTTGAGGCAAACGAAATGATCGAATTCGACAGTGGTATAAAAGGTATCGTGCTCAACCTTGAAGAAGACAATGTTGGAGCTGTGCTTTTGGGACCAACCGAACTGATCAAAGAAGGCGACACCGTAAAACGTTTACGCCGCATTGCATCCATCGAAGTTGGCGAAAGCCTGCTTGGTCGTGTTATCAACACCATCGGTGAAGCAATCGACGGTAAAGGAGCAATCGACGGTGAATTGTTTGAAATGCCGCTCGAACGTAAAGCGCCGGGTGTAATTTATCGTCAGCCGGTAAAACAGCCGCTTCAAACAGGTTTGAAAGCTATTGACGCCATGATCCCGATCGGTAAAGGACAGCGTGAGCTGATTATTGGTGACCGCCAAACCGGTAAAACGGCCGTGGCCATCGATACCATTATCAACCAGCGCGAAGGATTCGAAAAAGGCAATCCGGTTTACTGTATTTATGTTGCAGTTGGTCAGAAAGGATCTACTGTTGCAAACATTGCATCGACGCTTGAAAAAGCCGGAGCGATGGATTATACGGTAATAGTTGCTGCCACAGCAGCGGATCCGGCAGCGTTGCAGTTTTACGCGCCATATGCAGGTGCTGCTATCGGCGAATATTTCCGCGATACCGGCCGCGATGCACTCATCATTTACGACGACCTTTCGAAACAAGCCGTTTCGTACCGTGAAGTTTCGCTCTTGCTGCGTCGTCCTCCGGGCCGTGAAGCGTATCCGGGTGACGTATTCTACCTGCACTCACGCCTGCTTGAACGTGCAGCTAAAGTGATTGAATCGGATGAAATTGCGAAAAATATGAACGACCTGCCCGACTGTCTGAAAGACAAGGTAAAAGGTGGTGGTTCATTAACAGCGCTTCCTATTATCGAAACGCAGGCAGGTGACGTTTCCGCGTACATTCCTACAAACGTAATTTCGATTACCGACGGACAGATCTTCCTCGAGTCGAACCTGTTCAACTCAGGTATCCGCCCTGCGATTAACGTGGGTATTTCGGTATCTCGTGTTGGAGGTAGTGCTCAGATTAAATCGATGAAGAAAATTGCGGGTACACTGAAACTCGACCAGGCGCAATTCCGCGAACTGGAAGCCTTCTCGAAATTTGGTTCCGACCTGGATGCTGCAACCATGCGTGTTTTGGATAAAGGCCGTAAAAACGTTGAAATCCTGAAGCAAGGGCAATATTCGCCAATGAAAATTGAGCACCAGGTTGCCATTATTTACTGCGGTACAAAAGAGTTATTGCGCCAGGTTCCGGTGGAAAAAGTTAAAGACTTTGAAGTAGATTTCCTGGAAGCCATGGAAATGTCGCACCGTGCTGTTCTCGATGAAATCAAAGCCGGAAAAATGACCCCGGAAATTGAAGACACTATCAGAAAAGTGGCTGCAGAAACGGCTGAGAAATACAAGAAATAAGGACTGATTCGTTGATGGACTGAGGGACGGAATTCAATCCTTCACCAAATCAATCATTCAATCAATAAAATATGGCTGGATTAAAAGAAATACGTACACGGATTGCATCGGTAAAAACCACCCGGCAGGTTACCAGCGCCATGAAAATGGTGTCGGCTGCCAAACTGAAAAAAGCACAGGATGCCATTTTACAGATCAGGCCTTACGCCGAAAAATTGCATGAAATCCTGCTTTCGTTAAGTGCCAGTCTCGAAAACGTAGAAGATTCGGTTTATACACAGGATCGTGCACCTGAAAAAGTGCTGGTTATCCTGGTAACATCGAACCGTGGATTGTGTGGTGGTTTTAACACCAACATATCAAAAAAAGCCATTGAATTGGTTACATCGAAATACGAACAACAACTTCGCCTGGATAAACTTGATTTTCTGTGTATCGGAAAACAAGGCGAACGCTACCTAAAACACAGGGGCTTCAAAGTAGTTGCAAACGAGAATTCGCTTTTCGATGAACTGACTTTCGACAATGTGGCAAAAATAGCCGAAGGAGCAATGAAAGCTTTCGAAGCTAAAGAATACGACCGGATTGAACTGGTGTACAACCAGTTTAAAAATGCAGCAATGCAGGAACAAACAGCCGAACAGTTCTTACCTGTTGAAATGGAAGAACAGGATGATAATGCAGCCAATTACGATTTCATCTACGAACCATCGAAAGAATACATTATCAAAGAGTTGATTCCGCGTTCGTTAAAAATTCAGTTTTACAAAGCATTGCTCGATTCGCATGCTGCCGAACACGGCGCCCGAATGACGGCCATGCACCAGGCAACCGATAACGCCACAACTTTAATAGGCGACCTTACGCTGCAATACAACAAAGCACGTCAGGCAGCCATTACCGGCGAAATTCTTGAAATTGTTGGTGGTGCCGAGGCTTTAAAAGGATAAATTTTAACCAAAATATACGGTTGTATTATATAATACCTTGAATGCTTTGAAAGTGTTCAAGGTATTTTTTTCGACCGGAATACCAGCTACTTTTTATCACTACACTTAATAAGAATATCCTCCCGTATAATATTCGTCGCTATCAATATAAATTTTACCGTCCGTTGGATATTCACCAACAACGGATGAAATCGTACTGGAGGCCGAAGAACCAAATATTCCCAATCCACCATTAATATTGGAAAATACCGGAACCGGTTCTGCAAATGGATTATCCTGTACATTTAGCTGTTCTTGTAACGATTTCCGGTAATAGTATTCTTCTTCCGAGATACTTTTCACACTTGCATCAACGCGAATATACTCACCTATTGATTCTTTAATCGCCTGATCGGCATACACAGCATAAGTGAGTGTATAATTCTCTGTACTTATCAATTCATCGCTAAACAGATTGTCTACATAAGCAACATCGTTAAAAATATCCACATCACTCGAACCAGACAACACCGGATCTTTTGTGTCCATGTACCAAAATACGCGATAAACTTGTGCGATAGTATCAGAACCTGTCGATTCGGTGTTGATTTCACCAGTATAATAGGAATATGTATTTAAATTTTCGATGTCAATCCCCTGCATCCCGTCATTAAATAGCTGATAATAATTTCTACTTTCTTTTGGTTCGTAAAAATTTAAACGGCAGTTAATTTTAACAGGCATGTAAAAACCACTATTACGGCCTAGGTTTTCGTATTCCAAATCTATACTATTAAGCTGAGGCGGATAAGGTACTGTTGTTTCACATGAAACCAGATCAAATCCTTCGCTTTCCACTTCGAGGCGATAAGTAGAACCCGATTTAATAATTGTTGTTGAATCGAGATAATATCCGTTTTCGTATGGAAAAGTATTTACAACCCCATACTCTAACAATTGGGTAAAGGTATCCATCTGGCTGACAAACTGCATCTCAGTCACAAATTCCCCATCTTCATAAAGTTTCACTCTTGCATTTGGCAGCGCCTCATAGTACAAATTTTCTTCAAGAATACTTTTGCTCTTTTCAATCCGGATATAATTGTACTTGTTTCCGGCATAAAAAAATGCATTAACCACAATTTTGGGTTGAATATCGCCCGATTTAAACTCAATGGTTTTCTCGCACGAAATTAATACCGTTAAAAAGACTAGTGACAAAATAAATAACACAATGCGTTTCATATTTATTAGAATTTGTAGGTGTATGAGATTGATGGGATTAAAGGAAACAAACTCACTTGTTTTAACACACCTTTTGAGTTTTCGTAGTACCAGCCGTCTTCGTTATAACCATGTTGCGTGTCGTATCCCCAGTCAAGATAAAATGGATTTTGACGGCTGTATGCATTATACAGGCCAAACGACCAGGTTCGCATACCATGCTTTTTTTGTTTATGGAAATTTACCGCAACATCGAGCCGATGGTAAGCAGGCATCCGGTAATTGTTTCTTCCTCCATAATACTCTATCGACGGATTCCAGTAATTATACGATCCGGACGCCGTCGAATATTCCTGAAGTGCCAGAGTTGTTGCATTACCACTGCCAAATACCCACGAGGCTCCAATATCTATGTGATCGTTAAACTTATGAGTAAGCGCCAGACTAATATCATGCCTTCGGTCGTATTTCGCCGGGAAGACCTCGCCAAAATTAAGGTTCTCGAACTGCCTGTCGGATTTCGATAAAGTATAGCCAAGCCATCCGGTAGTTTTTCCAATATTTTTTTCAAACAGCACCTCCATTCCGTAGGACCATCCTTTCCCTGTTTCGATCTTGTTTTCCCAACTGTTTCCAATTCCGGTAAACGAAGCACCTTCGCTGTATTCGATAAGGTTATCCATAGTTTTATAGAAGAATTCTACCGACAAATCGAAACCTTTTGGGAGCTTATAAACACCGCCCAGCGCCCATTGATGAGCAATTTGTGGTTTTACATTTTTTGTAGCCGGAAGCCATAAATCGGTAGGTAAACTAATAGTAGATGTGGTTAATAAATGTACGTACTGGCTCATTTTGGCGTACGAGGCTTTTAACGACCATTTTTCCGATCCTAAAAAACGCAACGAAGCACGTGGTTCGAAAGAGGTATAGGCTTTGCCTTGCACATTAAAAAGCGAAAAATGACCTCCGACATTTAGTTTAATTTTTGGCGATAACTCAAAGATATCTTCGGCATACAAGCGTAATTCATTGGCCTTAACCGCTGTATTTCCGTACGTTGTATCGGCTGACTGTGTCGTGTTCTCGCCATCAACATATTTAACATGATTTACACCCGGGCTGAACCGGTGAAAGATATTCTCAATCCCGAATTTAACAGCATGTCTCTTCGAAGAAGAATAATCAAAATCCATTTTAAGCGCTATGTCCCTGATTCCGGAATCGTAACTGAAAAAATCTTCTGTTTTCGTTTTATCCTTTGTGTTAAAAATATAGGACTCTTCGCCCACATTAAAATTATAATTGCTGTGAGTAAGTGTTAAATTACTAAATAACCGGGGCGAAAAAAGATAGTTCCAACGCAGTGCATTAGTAACATTCCCCCATTTTAAACCATTTTCGAATTTTTCATTGTAGCGGATATGGTCGTCAACATAATATCCTTCATCAATTGCATAAGCTTTATCTAAACCAAGGTACGATGAAAAGTACAACCTGCTTTTTTCCGAAAAAATATGGTTCACTTTTGCATTTAAATCGTAAAAATAATAGCCTCCTGTATAGTCGTAACCATCAGTACTCTTGTTGACAATTTTCATGACCGGGCGCGCCAGCAAATCGATGTAAGTTCTTCGACCTGATATAATAAACGAAGTTTTATCCTTTTTAATGGGCCCTTCAAACGAAAACCTGGAAGAAATAAGTCCGATGGAAAATTCGCCTTTAAACTCTTTCATGTTCCCTTCTTTCATCCTGATATCGACAACCGACGACAATCGGCCACCAAAGCGAGCAGGGAAACCACCCTTGTATAGTTTCACCGAATTTACTGCCGATGGATTAAAAACCGAAAAGAATCCGAAAAGGTGGCTGGCATTGTAAACCGGCACACCATCGAGTAAAAACAGGTTCTGGTCGGGGCCGCCTCCACGAACATAAATGCCGCTTGTGCCTTCGGCTCCGGATTGTACACCAGGCAATAACTGGATAACTTTTAATACATCGGGTTCACCAAGTAGGACGGGAATTTTGGTCAAAGTTGATGTTTGAATTTCGGCCATACTCATTTGCGTACGATCTACTTTCGAACCTTCGGTACCGTACACTGTAACCTCTTCAATTTCAGCCAACATTTCCAACTCAATGTTCAGGTTACTGTCTCTCTTCAGATCAAGTACCATGCTCTGTTTCTTATAGCCGATAAACGAAAAATCAACTGTATGTTTTCCCCTGGGAAGAGTAAGGCTAAAAAAACCATATTCGTTACTGGTTGTACCCGCTTGAAGATCGGGTTCGTATACATTGGCACCAATTAAATTCTCGGCAGAAGCTTTATCCCGGATGTAACCACTAATGGTGTAATTTTGTGCGTTTAGGGCCCCAACAGCAAAGAGTAAAAGAAGGTAAACAAAAAGGTATTTCATAAATTTTGGTTTATGTTCGGTGTTGAATTTGTTTTTGCAAATGTAAATTCAGAAAAGGTTAACTAATGCTTAATACTGTTAAATACAAGCAAAACGTCTTAACAAATGTAATAGTATGTTAATAGCTGCTTGAGGGGATAAAAGTGGGGTTAACTATAAAAACTCATTCTGCACGGAATCAACCATAAACAGGTGTTCTCCATTTTTCCTTTGGAGCATATTTACTTTCTGCGGCCCAGCGGATACCGCGTTTCATTATCTCCAGTACTTCCGGACCTTCAAAATCTTTCATTACATGCCCGAGCGACGAATAAAATACGCGCCCATCGCCATAATATTTTTTCCAAACTACCGGAATAACACAGTCGCCAATCCAGGAAGAATGATCAGAAGTAAACTTTGTTGTAGCCAGTACTTTTACGTTCGGATCAACATGCATATAATATTGTTCCGAATGCATTTTAAAATCTCTTAATCCCTGAGTAACCGGATCTTTTTTATCAGTAATATGCACCGAGTAATCAATCACTCCGCCGGGGTGGGCCACCCATTGTCCGCCAACCATAAACTGGTATTCGGTATTATATCGAAACGAGTCGCCAATGCCTCCATGCCAACCTGCCAGTCCTGCACCGTTCTTAATGGCTTTCAACAAACCCTTTTCCTGCTCACCGGTAATCTTACCCATTGTCCAGGATTGAACAACCAGGTCGATGGAATTCATCAGATCCTCATCTAAATAGCTGTCAAGGGTATCCGAAACAGTAACATCAGCACCTTCCGTTTTCAGCCAGGGAACGAAGACATCTACCGACTGTTTGGGTTCATGTCCTTCCCAACCACCGTAAACGTACAATACCTTCTTTCCACTCAAACTATTCTTTTCTTCTGATTTTCCAATTGCCATAATTTCCGGAGATAAGAGCAACAATCCTGAACCTGCAAGCGAGGTGGTTTTTATAAAGTTTCTTCGAGATTTATTTAACATCGTCTAGTTGGTTTAATTACGTTTCTAAAAATAATTGAAAATGTCGGATTTAAAAACAGAAACACCTGCTAAAACCCGCCGATAATCATAGATACGAACATTTTAAATGATAATTCGAAAGATTTCCAGAAATTTCTACGCTACTTCATTGAAGATATTTTTGTATTTATATATCTATATATCAAGTAATTAAAAAGACCACAAATCATACTCCAACTTATTGAAACCTGTAATTATTTGATTTTCAGCGCAAAAAGAAAATAGATAATTTTTATATGATTTTGCCATTTCGTAAATTGTATTGAAGTACCCAATTAATGAGTGATATAAAACCGGAATTTTTCTGAATTATTAACTAAAAAACTGAAGTATGAAAAATTTTACTGTTTTATTGATCTTAACCCTTTTTGCAAGCACAATTTTCGCCCAAAAGAAAAATGGTACGGTTTATAACGAACACGAAACCATTGATAAAACAAGAGCTTTATGGCAAGCTGTCCAAAACGGTGACAAAGAAAAAGTGAAAACCTTTTTCGCCGATTCCATTACAGTGGTTAGGAATGGCAACGACTGGAAAACAACTGCTGAAAGATTTGGAAATAACTCTGGATGGTGGGTCGATAATTTTACCAATTTCAAAGTAGAAGATACACAGGGAGCATATGCTGACGCCATTGAATACGGCGACGGAAATTTTTGGGTTCAGGACTGGTTGAAGCTGACAGGAACAAATGAGAAAACCGGAATAAACCTGGATCTGCACATGCATAACCTTTATGCATTTAATAAAGAAGGAAAAATTGCAACTATAGTACAGTATTTCAACAACAATGTTTTTGAAGACATTCGGGATGCTCAAACCACACGCGAGAATGGAGAGGTGTACATCAATCACCCACTTATCGCCACCGTTAGAAAGGCATTAAATGCTTATGCTGCTGAAGACCTTGAGACACTAAAATCGTTCTATGCTGAGAATGTCACATTTAGTAACTTGGAACATGGATACGATCAATCCATCGACCTCGAAACCAGAGCCAATGCCGTAAAAGAAAGTTTTGCAAACAGAAAGGATATTCACTTTGAACAAGTTGGCTATCCCGATTGCATTTTTTATGAATTGAATAACGGATTTGTCGTTTATTCCTGGTGGGTAATGTCTTATGTTAATGTAGAAAGCGGAAAGAAAATTGAATTGCCGCTCATGCTATCCCATTCCTTTAATGATGATGGAAAAATCGTCCAGGAAATGGCTTATTACAGCACAAACCATTTCGAATGATGAATTAACAACGTAGAAATAAAAAATGGAGAACAAATAAGCTTTGTTCTCCATTTTTGTTTGTGAGGCATACTGGATTCGAACCATCCGTCAACTGACGGACTACCCTGTCATCCGTCGGCCACGGACTAAACCAACTAGCTAACGTGAAAGTAGATTATGAATAAAGGCACGCCCTCTGGAGGATTTTAATTGCTTCTCTCTTTTCAAAGCTTCCGATTTAGTGGTAAATTCTTCTAAATGAATAATCTTCCAGGGTTGAAAACTCCTTGTCCATCCAGTATTTTCTTTTGAATTGTGAATTTCTAATCGCTGATTAGGATTGGCAGAATATCCAACATAGATTTTGTTGTAATCCTCAGAATATAAAACATAGGTATAATACATGATGTATTTGGAAATCTTGTGGGTTGTACTGGATTCGAACCAGTGACCCCTACCCTGTCAAGGTAATGCTCTAAACCAACTGAGCTAACAACCCCTACTCTGTCATCCGTCAACTGACGGACTAAACCCTGCCTGACGGCAGGCAAGCAACTGAGCTAATGCCTCATTGCCGCCAAAAGTAATAAAAAAAGAGGCACATTTCTGCACCTCTTATATTTTCGTTTTGAAATTGTAAGCGAGTTACTTCATTCAAAATTTAGCCTAAACACCAATCCACAGATTGAGAACTGATAACGCAGCTATGATCCACATCAGCCACGATATTTCATCGAATTTACCGGCAACGGCCTTTAAAAGCACGTAGGCTATAAATCCAAACGACAGACCGGTTGAAATGCTGTAAGTAAGCGGCATCAGAATAATGGTTAGAAATGCCGGAATCGATTCGCTAAAATCAGCAAAATTTATCTGCTTGATATTTTTAAACATGTAAACTCCTACAATAATCAATGCCGGTGCAGTTGCATAACCGGGAACAATCCCGATTAGTGGAGCAAAGAACAGTGCCAGCAAAAATAAGGCCGCTGTAATCACCGAAGCAAATCCGGTTTTTGCGCCATTGGCAATTCCCGAAGCCGATTCGATATAAGTGGTTGTTGTACTTGTACCGAGTAATGAACCTGCAACAGTTGCAACCGCATCAGCTTCCAGAATACGGTCAACATGTTCTACTTTACCATCTTTATCAACAAATCCGGCTTCATACGAACATGCTACAATGGTTCCTACCGAGTCGAATAAATCGACGAACATAAAGGAGAAAATGGCACCAATAAGTCCGAAACTAAGCGCCGACATAATGTCGAGTTTCAACAATACCGGACTCATTGAAGGCGGCATCGAAACCAGTGAATCAGGAGCTTTAACTTCGCCAAATATCACTGCGATAATAGTGGTTATTATAATACCATAAAAAATACCGCCTCTTACTTTTTTAACCTCAAGTATTGCAGTAATTACCAGACCAACCAAACCAATAAGCAGGGTTGGAGTAAAAGCGCCTAAACCAACAAATGTTGCCGGGTTAGCCACAACCAGTCCCATGTTCTTAAATCCAATAAACGAAATGAATAATCCAATACCGGCCCCGGTAGCCAAACGAAGCGCCAACGGAATGGTATGAATAATTTTGGTTCGGATACCGGTAACCGTAAGTGCAAGAAATATTACACCCGAGATAAATACCACTCCAAGAGCAGTTTGCCATTCAACGCCTGCACCAAGTACAAGGGTGTAGGTAAAAAAGGCATTCAATCCCATTCCGGGAGCCATGGCATAAGGTACCCTGGCCCAAACACCGGCTAAAACAGTACCGATTACTGAAGCTAAAATAGTAACCGTGATCAGTGCATTTTTATCCATTCCTGCATCGCCCAGAATATTCGGGTTTACAAAAATGATGTACGCCATCGTTAGAAAAGTAGTGGCACCGCCAATAATTTCTTTTCTGTACGATGATCCCCGTTCAGAAATGCTAAAGAATTTGTCAATCATAGTTGCTTATTGTTTGATTAGAAAGTCCATTTTACGGCAAGCGTAGGTTTTACTGCGAATTCGTCGCCAACAAAATTGTTACTTAGCTCAATCTCGCTACCCAGCGAAAAATTCTTGCTTGCATTGTACCATATTTGTGGCTCGCTAAGGAAACGGAAGTCGGTTCCCCAAAACATTTCTTCTTTCCAGAAATCGGCAAAACCCAGGAATGACATTTTTCCATCCAAAAAATTAACGGTCCACACAGCGGTTATCTGAAACGACGCATCTTCTTTATCCTTAATGTACTTGTAATTTCCCTGCAAGGTAAATATTTTCGAAAAATCGGCCGATGCCCAGGTACGTTCGATACCGGCCAGCCAGCAGTTTTCAATCGGATAGTTATCTCCTCCCAACACCATTATTCCACCGTTATATTCCACACGTGGCATAATTTTTTGAGTTTCGTTCCATTTAAAGGCACGGGCAATTTCCCAGTAACCCAACGAAATTCCGTTATCAACACCGCTCTCCTCCGATCCGTAATCCATATCGATAAAAAAGAAAGTAGAACCGTATTTATCAGGTCTGAACATTTCTACGGTTGAGGTAAGCATTTTACGACCTTCTCCGAAATCGTAATGAAGTTGGATGTTCTGGGCACTCAGTGAAGAAACAAGGGCAACAAATGAAAACAGTAGTAGAATTCTTTTCATCTTTTATTAATTTAAAAATTCAACAGTTTGAATGAAATCCGCTCCGATTGATTTTCCATTACATGGTAGTCAATAGCTTATTTCATAATAATTAAACAATATATTCAATTTTAACGCTGCTAAAATAATCTTTTATTGAACTTATAAGCTAACTTGAAAATATAGAATGTTTCTGAATACTTGTGTTTCAGAACATAAGATAATTTCAGGTTAAATTAAACGCTCCGTTAAGTCTGAATATCTCAAATTTTGCCCATTAAAAACCCCGGAAAGGACTTCCGGGGCATTTCATTGAAATCGGGAAGATAAAAAATAAGGGTCTATATTATAATATCCGTTGGGCGCGAAAAAAGTAATCCCAATTTTTTTTATTTAGATTCTTTTTAAACACAAATTATTCCAGTGCGCGGTATAAAAAGCTATTTACAGGATAAAGTTGATGAAAGGTGTCAACCATCGTTTCAATGTATTTGTCGCTTTTTACCACCTTGTCGCTAAAGGTTTTAGAATAGATAAAGGATTTGTAGCGCAGAAGATCCATGTGTTCATGATCCTTCGGAAATCCTTTCGGCGCTGTTTTCAAACGATCGTCATACATTTCAGGAAAATCTTTTTTAAAGTCAGGGTCTTGAGTAAATTCGAGAAACTCTTCGGCATGATCGGCCATAAAACTTCGAATGGTGCGGAGTGGTTCGGCAGGTGGCATATAAATTCCGCCTCCAACAAAACAACCGCCCGGTTCAAGGTGAAAATAATATCCCGGATTCATGCTTTTTCGGCCTCCCTTGCAAATAAAGCTTCCGAAATTGGTTTTATAGGGCCGTTTATCGTGCGAAAACCGCACGTCGCGAAATATTCGGAACATACAATCTTTTGGTTGCAGCCCCCTCACTTCAGGGTCGAACTTGCCAATTTCGTTGATTAATACATCGGTGAGAAAAAGTACCTTCTCACGGCTTTGGTCGTACCACTTCTTGTTATCTTGAAACCACTCGCGGTTGTTGTTTGCCGCCAGTTCCTTTAAAAATTCGAGAACCTTGTCCATATGGGAATATTTTGAGCTATTTTTACTGATCGGAAATTACAAAATAAACACGAGGATGCTTAAAAAGTTTGCACTTATTGTGGCCGGTGGCAGCGGTAACCGAATGAATCAGACGGTTCCGAAACAATTTCTTGAACTGTCCGGCAAGCCAATTCTGATGCACACTATTGAAGCATTTCAAGGTTTTGATCCTACTATTGAGTTTATCCTCGTTCTTCCTGAAGATCAGTTCGATTACTGGAAAGAACTGTGCTCGAGGCATAAGTTCGGCATTCCTCATCAACTGGCCGCAGGAGGAAGTGTTCGTTTCGATTCGGTAAAAAACGGATTAAATGCAATTCAAGAAGATGGTATCGTATTTATTCATGATGGTGTGCGTCCTTTTGTGTCAGACCAAACGCTTCAAAACTGCCTGAACGGAACACTTGAGAAAGGGAATGCTTTGCCGGTTGTTCCGGTAACCGAGTCGGTGCGTTTTATCGAAAATGAAACAAGCAGGGCTGTTGATCGTTCGAAATATTTCCTGGTACAAACACCACAAACCTTTAAAGTATCTGTAATAAAAGCCGCCTACAATCAGCCTTATTCCGAATGGTTTACCGACGATGCTTCAGTGCTCGAGAATTCAGGAACACCAATCAATACCGTTGTTGGTAACCGCGAGAACATAAAAATTACTTACCCTGAAGATCTTATTCAGGCCGAAGCATTTTTGTCGTCCAAATTGTAATTGCAACAAATTGATAGCTTATTAAATCGACTTCCACTTCCGGTATCGATTCATTCGTAGGTACTATTTCTCCATTCACCGATAAGTCCCTCGGAAACTTTATCAGTCTTCATAGTTTTAGGCTCGAAATAAAACAGACAATTAAAACAGCAAGCACAACGGAAACAATATGTTAACATTGGGTAAACTTTCAACACCGCCAGAGTTTCTTGCGTTTTAATTTTTACTTTTGCAGCCATGGAAGACAGAAAACGATACATCATAAAGAATGTTGGGCTAATGTACCTCAAATACGGCATTCGAAATGTGACCATGGATAATGTCGCCACCGAGTTTGGGATATCTAAAAAAACGCTCTATCAATACTTTAACGACAAACAACATCTGGTAGCTCAGGTGGTCGAATATTTTATGGAAGATCCTGAAATGAGCGTCAGGAATCCAAACCCCGGTAATGCTATCGACGATATCTTTCATCTGCGCAACAAAGTAGCATACATCATGAAGATGTACAACAATAACATTGAACTTGAGTTAAAGCGGACTTATCCGGCACTTTATCAAAAGGTATACGACACCAAACGCCAGCGCATTTATGAAGATACTATTGAGAATCTGAAAAAAGGTATAGCAGAAAACCTGTACCGTAATGATTTGGATCCTTCGGTTATCGCAAAACTGCTGGTTGGCCGGACACTGTATACCCTGAATCCGGATTACGGCATTTTTGACGATTACGAGGTTAGTTCACTTTCGTTTTTCGACACTATTCTCGACTATCACATGCACGCCATATGCACACAGCAAGGAATAAAATATTTTAAGAAACGGATAAACAAAATTCAGAATGAAAACTAGATTAAAAAGGTATGTATTACTGATTGCTTCAGTATTCTTAATCGCTGAAATAGTGCAGGCCCAGGAAGAACAAAGCTCGTTCAACCTGGAACAAGCCATAAACTATGCGATGCAGAATTCATATGTCCTGCACAATACCAGTCAGGATATTACCATTGCACAGAAAAAGGTGTGGGAAACCATAACAACAGGTTTACCGCAGGTTTCAGGATCGGCTAATTACAACACTTTCCTGAATTTGCCTGTTTCACTCATACCCGGCGAATTTTTTGGTGGGGAACCGGGAAGCTATATTCCGGTAAAATTCGGGCAGGATTATAATTCAGATTTCGGGTTGCGTGTTTCACAACAAATTTTCGACGGATCGTGGATTGTTGGAGTAAGCTCGGCCAGCTTATATGTAGATCTGGCTAAACAGGCTCACGAAAAAACGGAGATAGACATTCGCAATGCGGTTACCCAGGCTTACTACATGGTGCTGATCAGCCAGCGCTACAAAGAGGTAATGCAGGAAAACTACGACAATACAGAAAAGCTATACGAAGAAACCAAGGTTTATTTCGATAACGGTTTGCGCGAGTCGCAGGACGTTGATCAGCTTCGCATTCTTTTGAAAAACGCCGAAAACGAGATGCTCCGTTCCGATCGTGAGTTATCAATAGCTAAGATTGTATTGAAATACACAATGGGTTATGATTTGAACAACGACATTCAGCTGATTGATGTTATTGAAACCTTTGTTTCACCGCTTGTTCAGCAGCAAAGCAACATTCAGCTCGATTTACTGAACCATATCGATTACCGAATAGCAACTTCTAACTTTCAGGTATCTGAAAAACTGTTGCGGTTCGAAAAAGTGGCCTACCTGCCCAGTTTAAGCGGTTTCTACAATTTTTCAAAAACCGCTTACAGCAACAATGCCAACCTCTTTAAAGAGAAGTGGTACCCGTCATCGCTGATTGGATTTCAGGCTTCCATTCCGATTTTCAATTCCGGGATGAAACGAGCAAGAGTACAACAAGCTCAACTCGAAATGGACAAAGCAGCTAACGAACAAAAACTGGCTGAACTTACACTTCAGAAAGATTACCTGACTGCCAAAGCCGATATGGAAACGGCTCGCGAACGTTTTCTTAACGACCGCGAAAACCGTGATCTGGCAAAAAGCATTCTTGATAAATCGCAGATTAAATTTAACAACGGAATGATTAGCAGTGCCGAACTTTCGCAACAGGAAAGCCAGTACATCAATAATTTCCAGGCGATGGTATCATCAACCTTGCAATTGTTGCAGGCCGACTTAAACCTGAAAAAAGCAGCAGGCGCTTTATAATAAACAGAAAACAATAAATAAAAAATACAATGAAACGGATTTTATTCATACTAACAACAGCGATTCTTTTATCGGCATGTGCCAACACTACTGTTGAAGACGACGCTGCAAAAAGAGAGAAACTTCAACAACTGAAGCAGCAAGTGCATTCATTGCAGCAACAAATCGATTCGATTGAAAAAGAACTAAACAGTTCGGAAGAAGTTGAGGTAGTAAAAATAAAGGCTCAAAAACTGGCCCAGCAAAAATTCGAACACTTTATCGAGGTGACTGCAAAAGTAGAAGCCGATCAGGATGTGGATGTTAGTCCGGAAACTTCGGGTATCATCAAAGAAATTTTAATTAAGGAAGGCCAAAATGTTTCAAAAGGCCAGCTGATGGCCAGGTTGAACACGGATGTACTGGAACGTTCAGTAGACGAACTCGAAGTGCAGCTTACGCTGGCCACTACCAATTACGAACGCCAGAAAAACCTTTGGGACCAGAATATCGGTTCCGAGATGGAATACCTTCAGGCTAAAAACAACAAGGAAAGCCTTGAGAAACGAATAGAAAGTTTGAAAACACAGATCGAACTGGCTGAAATCACATCGCCCTCTGATGGTGTAGTAGATATTTTGTACCAGGAAAAAGGACAGATCGGCAGCCCGCAAATCCCTTTTGCCAAAGTGATCAACATCAGTAAACTAAAAATATACGGCGATGTTTCGGAATCGTACCTTACCAAGGTACATAAAGGTGATGCCGTTCAGGTTCGTTTCCCGGCACTGAGTGAAGATGTGAATGCCAAAATCGATCAGATCGGTAATATTATCGATCCGAACAACCGCACTTTCCGCGTCCGGATCAACCTTGATAATCCGGACAAAACCATCAAACCCAACCTGGTGGCCATCCTGAAACTGCGCGATTACGTGAACAACGAAGCCATTGTTGTGCCTACACTCTTTATTAAAGAAGATTTTACCGGACACTACACATATATTGTTGAAAATGAAGGAGGAAATCCGGTAGCTAAAAAGATATATGTTACACCCGGTGTAAATAATAATAACCTCACCGAAGTGGTTGACGGCCTGACAGCCGGAATGCAGGTGATTTCTGAAGGTTACAACCAGGTAAGTAACGGCACCGTTGTTCAATTGAATTAATCACTCCAAACAATTAAAAAAATGGAGCAAGAAAATCAAAGCCATAAAAAAGAGATAACGCGGAAATTTAAACCCACTTATCTCGCCATAAAAAATAAAACCACCATCTACATTCTTACGGCACTAGTGGTGTTTTTCGGGATTTTCTCGTACAACCAGATGCCCCGCGAGGCGATGCCAGAAATTGTAGTTCCTTACATTTTTGTGCAAACCGTGTACCCCGGGAACTCGCCTGTTGATATCGAGAACCTGTGTACCCGTCCTATCGAGAAAGAATTGAAAGGGCTGAAAGGTGTCAAGAAAGTATCTTCGGCATCGTACCAGGACGTGAGCACTGTTTTTGTGGAATTTAATACGAACGTTTCCATTAAGCAGGCGCTGCAGGATACGAAAGACCGCGTTGACAAAGCAAAGTCTGAACTTCCGAACGATCTTCCAAACGATCCGTATGTAACGGATTTCGATCTGTCGGAATTCCCGATCATGAACGTTAACATTTCGGGCGAGTACAGCATGCGCGAATTAAAACGATTTGCCGAAGATCTTCAGGATGAATTTGAAAGCTATCGCGAGATTTCTGAAGCCAACATCCGTGGTGTGGAAGAACGCGAAATTCAGATTGATGTTGATCCGTATAAACTCGATGCAGTTGATCTGACTTTTGAAGATGTTGCCCTGGCTATTCAGCTCGAAAACATTACCATGGGTGCCGGCCAGTTTACTGCCGACCAGATCCGCAGAACCATTCGAACCGAAGCGAACTACAAAAGCATGGATCAGATCAGGAATACCATTATTAAAGTCAATAACGGTAAACCTGTTTATATACGTGATATTGCCACCGTTACCGATGGTTACGAGGAGCAGCAAACTATTGCCCGACTCGACAACAAACCGGTTGTTACGCTTTCGGTTACAAAAAAATCGGGCGAGAACATTTTGTCGGCTTCCGAGAATGTGTTTAAGGGGATTGAAAAAATGAAGGAAGATGGACGGATTCCGAAAAACCTTGACGTGATTGTCACCGACGACATGACCACTTACATTGAGGATACGATTTCGAACCTGGAGAACAGCATTATACTTGGAATGATACTGGTAACTTTTGTATTGTTTCTTTTCCTCGGTTTCCGAAATGCCCTGTTTGCCGGTCTGGCCATTCCCTTGTCGATGTTTCTTTCTTTTGTGATTCTTCAGCAAAGCGGAATTACTCTGAACTCGATGGTGTTGTATGCCCTTATTCTGGCACTCGGGATGCTGGTGGATAATGCAATCGTGGTAGTTGAAAACGTATACCGATTATACAGTCTGGGTTATTCACTAATGACAGCGACAAAACGCGGGGTGAGTGAAATTGCCTTTCCGATCATTTCGTCAACCTTAACTACACTTGCAGCATTCTTTCCGCTGCTCGCCTGGGAAGGTATTGTTGGTGAATTTATGGCCATTCTTCCGCGAACCTTGATTGTGGTTCTTGCGTCTTCGCTTTTTGTGGCATTGGTACTAAATCCGCCTTTTATAGCCAACTTCATGAAAATTGAAGACATAAATGCAAAGGCCAATGTAAAACGAATACTAAGAAATGCCGGCATTTTTGCCATTATTGCGGTACCGTTTTACTTCTTAAAAATCTATCTTCTGGGTAACCTGTTGGCAACAGTTGCTGCGATTATGGTACTCAATTTAGTGGCTTTGCGCCCATTGGCCCGCTGGTTTCAAACAAAATTCCTGGTTTGGCTCGAAAATGCATATACCCGCCAGTTGCGTCATGCGCTAAGCGGACGCTGGCCTTACATTTATTTTGGAGGAACAGTGGTACTTATGATATTCTCAATGGGATTCTACTTTGGTGGAAACCCGAAAACTGTATTCTTCCCCGAAACCGATCCTTCAACGATTTACGTCACGATGGAGTTGCCACTTGGAACATCAATCGAACGCACCGATGAGGTTTCGCGCGAAGTGGAATCTATCATTAAGAAAACCATTGAGCCTGTTATCCCAATTGTGAAATCGGTAACAACCAATGTTGGTGTCGGTAAAGGCGGCATGTTCGAGAATGAAACCAGCCCGAATAAATCGCTCACATCTGTTTCGTTTGTCGAGTACAAAAAGCGTGAAGGGATTAATACTGCCAAAATTATGCAGGAAATCACTCAAAACCTGGATGGATTTGTGGGGGCAAAAATATATGTCGACAAAGACGATCAGGGGCCGCCAACCGGAGCGCCGATTAATATTGATGTTGCGGGCGACGAGTTTAATCAGCTCATCAAAATCACTGACGATTTTATGCGTCTGATTGAGGCCGACCACATTCCCGGCATCGACGAGTTAAAGCTGAACATCAATGTAAATCAGCCTGAAATGCTCATTGAAGTGGATCGTGAACAGGCACGTCTTTATGAGCTTTCGACCCAGCAAATTGCACTGGCTTTCAGAAATGCCTTGTACGGTTACGAAGCCAGCAAATTCAAGGACGGTGAAGATGAGTACGATATTTTTGTGCGTTTGGCCGAAGAATACAGAAATGACGTTTCTACTTTAATGAATCAGAAGATAAAGATAAACGGAAACAGTATTCCAATTTCGTCGGTTGCCAGTTTCAAATATGCCACCACTTACGATAAGATCAGCCGCATCGATTTTAAACGCGAGATCACCATCTCCTCTGAAGTTACCGAAGGATACAACGCCAACGAAATAAACGCGCGAATTGCCCAGCTACTGGAAGATTACGATATGCCTTATGGCTACTCTTACGAGTTTACAGGTGAACAGCAGGAACAGGCAGAAAGTATGCAATTCCTGGTTTATGCCCTGTTTATTGCCATTGCATTAATCATGATCATCATGGTTACACAGTTCAACTCGTTTATCCGTCCGGCCATCATCATTGCAACGGTAGTTTTCAGTACCATCGGTGTTTTCCTTGGCCTCGGCTTATTCAAAATGGAATTTGTAGTAATCATGACCGGTATCGGAATTATTTCACTGGCCGGTATTGTGGTGAACAATGGTATTGTACTGATCGACTATATTGACCTGACACGGCAACGGAAACGCGAAGAACTGGGACTTCCCGAGGGTGCTTTCCTTCCGAAGGATGTACAGCGCGAAGCACTGGTTGAGGCAGGCCGCACCCGTTTGCGTCCGGTGTTGCTTACAGCAATTACCACAGTACTTGGTTTGCTTCCCTTAGCCATGGGACTGAACTTCGATTTCTTTTCGTTGTACACCCACTTCGATCCGCAAATTTCGGTAGGTGGTGAGAGTGTAGCATTCTGGGGACCAATGTCATGGACCGTTGTATTCGGACTGACCTTCGCAACAATTCTAACTCTTGTAATTTCTCCGGTGATGTACATGATCACCATTAGAATTAATTACACCATTAAGAAGTGGACCGGCAACCTGCCCCAGGTTCCGCAAAAAACAGAAGCATAAAATAAACCGTTCATAAAAGCAAGAGAGGCAGCCAACTTTGGCTGCCTCTCTTGCTTTATTCAACTTTACAATTTATCAGTTTTATAATGCCTTCTTATAACAATGAATCGCCTTTCCTGATTCGTACATCGGTTACAAATTTCTTGATTTGGCTTTCATCTTCACGCCTACAGATCATTAAAACATCGTTCGATTCGGCTACGATGTAACCATCCAATCCCTGAATTACAGCAACCTTATCATCGGAAATATCAACCACACAATTTTGGGCATCATACATCAACACATTTGTGCAATTTACAATGTTTCCGCCTGCATCTTTTTCGCGATTTTCGTATAACGAACTCCAGCTCCCCAGATCGGACCAGCCAAATTCGGCAGTCAGGACATAAACATTTTGGGCTTTTTCCATTATCCCGTAATCAATTGAAATGGCCTGGCACTCCGAGTAGGCTTTTTTAATAAAAGCCACTTCGTCGTCGGTATTCAACAAACGTTCGCCTTTATTAAACGTATTTACCATCTCTGGCAGATGCATTGTAAAAGCTTCAAGAAAACACGACAAGGTGGAAATAAAAATCCCAGAGTTCCAGTAGAACTCACCGGTTTCAATAAATATTTTTGCCATTTCAACATCCGGCTTCTCAGTAAAAGTCTTCACTTTATACAGGTTTTCCAGATCGTTGAAAGCCTGCCGCTTTTTAATTTGAATGTAACCATACATAGCTTCCGGCCGGTTGGGTTTCATTCCCAGCGTAAGTAGCGCCTCGTTGCTACTAACAAACGACAGCCCGTTGTTCAGCTGCGCAACAAACTCTTCCTGGTCGAGTATCAAATGATCGGAAGGCGTCACGATCACTTTTGCATCGGCGTTTTTCAATTTTATCCGATACAGCGCATAGGCCAAACAGGGAGCTGTGTTTCTACGGAATGGTTCCAGCAAAACCTGATCTTCTTTCAAATTCGGGAGCTGTTCCAATACCATATCTTTATAACGAATATTGGTAACCACCAAAAAATTTTCGCTGGGCACTACTTTTAAAAAGCGTTCGTAAGTTTGTTGTAAGAAAGTTTTCCCGGTGCCAAGCACATCCAGAAACTGTTTGGGTTTTGCAGTACGACTTAGCGGCCAAAACCGGCTTCCAACACCACCGGCCATTATCACACAGAAATTATCATTCATTTGTTAGCTGTTTGTTTTTCGTGGATCAACAAGTTTTGTCTGTTCAGGAGTTGTGCCTCAAAACCTGATTGATCTCCTTATCTTTTGTTTTGTATTCCTTATAAAAATATTGAATTTACAAGAGAATTCGTAATTGCAACGGTTAAATTTGGTTCTTTAGTAACGGAAACCGGGAGACAAAAGTTTTGTATCCATATTTTAAGTTGTAATTTTAGCCGAACAGATCGGATTAACATCAGTAAAATGGGATTCTTTTTTCACATAGGCCGATATTTCGTGATGCTCAAAAAAGTGTTTGCACGTCCGGAACGCCTGAAAATGTACATCCGCCAGTTGTTTCTTGAAATCGACAACCTGGGTGTGAATTCGGTCTGGATTGTTTTGATTATCTCGATTTTTATTGGCGGCATCATGACGATTCAGTTTGCGCATGCCATGGAAAATCCGCTTTATCCCAGCGAACTGGTAGGTTTGGGTACGCGTGATACGCTTTTACTCGAGTTTTCGTCCACCATGCTGGCGCTTATTATGGCCGGGAAAGTGGGTTCGAACATCACTTCCGAGATCGGTACAATGCGTGTCACCGAACAAATCGACTCGCTTGAAATTATGGGTGTGAATTCGGCCAGTTACCTGATTCTTCCTAAAATTATAGCCGTAGTTTTTATATTCCCGTTTTTGTACATCATCAGTGTATTCTTTGGATTACTCGGTGGATTGGTAACTGGTCCCCTGGTAGGTGTAATTACCATTCCCGAATACATCGACGGGATACAATGGCTTTTTTATCCGTACTTTATCACCTTCTCAATTATCAAGTGTTTGGTTTTTGGATTCCTGATAGCGTCGGTGTCGGCCTATTTCGGTTATTACGTGCAAGGAGGCGCACTTGAGGTGGGTAAAGCCAGTACCAAAGCGGTGGTGAATACCAATATTCTCATTCTGTTTTTCGATTTAATATTAACCCGATTGTTACTGACATGATCACGGTAAAAAATCTCAGCAAATCATTCGATGGGAATACGGTTCTGAAAGATATTTCCATCACTTTCGAGCAGGGAAAAACCAACCTGATCATCGGGCGAAGCGGCTCCGGAAAAACAGTGCTGCTTAAGTCGATACTGGGATTGTATGAGGTGGACGAGGGCGAGATCTGGTTCAACGACCGTAACCTGGTAAACATGGGTGAAAAGGAACGAAAGGCGCTTCGTCGCGAACTGGGAATGGTATTCCAGGGTGGCGCATTGTTCGACAGTATAAATGTTGAAGGCAACGTTCGGTTCCCACTCGATATGTTTACCCACATGAGTAGTGCCGAAAAACAAAAGCGGGTGGAATTTTGCCTCGACCACGTAAACATCGAGAAACAGGCATTCAAACTATCGCCAAGCGAGATCAGTGGCGGGATGCAAAAACGTGTGGCCATTGCGCGTGCCATTGCACTAAATCCAAAATACCTGTTTTGCGACGAGCCGAACTCGGGCCTCGATCCGGAAACGGCTACAGTGATCGACCAGCTGATCCAAAGCCTCACCAAAGAGTTTCAGATGACAACGCTCATCAATACTCACGATATGAATTCGGTAATAGAAATTGGTGAATCGGTCCTGTTTATTTCGAAAGGAGAAAAAGAATGGGTGGGAACCAAACACGACATCCTGAACTCGAATAACCAAAAACTCGAAGACTTTATTTTTGCCAATAAACTTTATGCACAAATGAAGCGGGGACAATAGCTAGCTCTTTAAGTTGATATCATTTACTTTTACATATTCGCGAAGCGCTTAACAACCAATCACAACTCCGATTCCAATTGTTTTTTTACTGCCTGCTGAATATACTGATTCAGGGTCATCCCTTTCAATAGTGCCTGTCGGGTGGCTTTTCTGTGAAGCTCCGGATTAAGACGTACATTCAAGGTACCCTTATACGACTTTTCTACTGGTTTACCTTCCGCTTTGCAATCTTTAATATGTTCGTCTACCATGTATTTAAATCCCTGCTCCAGTTCATCAACCGTTGAACCTTCAAAAGTAATCAGGTCGTCAATTCCCTCTACTTTCCCGTAAAAAGCACGGTCTTCGGCACTGTAATGCACCGAACCGATAAATTCTTTGTAAACCAATACATCTTTCATAACAATCGCTTTTTTGCCAGTTCTTTGCTGATCAAATCCACCTGATAACGTTTCAATATATTTTCAGGATGCGGTTTATGCAGTTTTATTTTGTGATCCAGTTTCTCGTTCACAAAAACAACACGTGAACCAGCTCCCTGCTTTTCCTGATATCCCAGAAATCCTAAAAGCTTCCTTAACTCATCAAAAGAAAAGTCTTTGGGCTTTTGTTTAAACCGATCGATCAGCTTTTCAACTTTGGTCATAAAACAAAGTTAAGCATTTTGCAACTAATATTCAGTTGCAATTTTATTTTAACCGAATTAATCTTCAAGCTTAATTTCCAAACCTTTAACCTATTTCATTTGGGACTACAACTAATAGATGAAAAACGAACATTTTCAGAAAATCCAGTAACGAATTTCTCAAGATTTACTTCTTCGGCACCAATGTCACCAACGGAACAATCATTTCTTCCATTGAAATTCCGCCATGCTGGAAGGTGTCCTTGTAATAGTTTGCGTAGTAATTATAATTGTTCGGATAAGCAAAAAAGTCGGTGCCTTGCGCAAAAATATAGCTTGTACTTACGTTTCGAGAAGGCAAATATGCTTTGCGCGGATCGCGTATCTCAAATACATTTTTCGATTTGAAATTCAGGTTTTTGCCCAATTTGTAACGCAGGTTGGTATTGGTTTCGCGGTCGCCGATCACTTTAACTGGATTATCAACCCGAATGGCTCCGTGGTCGGTAGTCACAATAACATTCACGTTATGCTCAGCCAGCGAACGCAGCAACTCGAGTAACGATGAGTTACGGAACCAGCTCAAGGTAAGCGAACGATACGCTTTTTCGTTATTGGCCAGTTCGCGGATCATGTCCATTTCGGTACGGGCATGTGAAATCATATCCACAAAATTCACCACCATTACCGAAAGATCGTTGTCCAGAATATTCTTTAAGTTATCAGTTACCCAGCGGTCTTTTCTTATGCCGGTTACTTTTTCAAAGTACAGATTTTCTTTGCGGCCGTAACGTCCTAACTGTTTCTGAAGCAGTTCCTCTTCGTGCCTGTTTTTGTGGCCTTCCCCGTCGTCGTGCTCCCACAAGCCGGGATACAGTTTCTCGATTTCAGACGGCATCAAACCCGAAAACATCGCGTTCCGGGCATACATGGTTGCCGTTGGTAAAATGCTGCAATACAACTCTTCGGTTTGCGTTCGGAAGTACTCGTTAATTACCGGACTGATGGTTCGCCACTGGTCGTAACGCAGGTTATCGATTACCAGTACAAGTGTTTTCTGTTTACGGTCGAGTTGCGGAAAAACAATGTGTTTAAAAATATCGGTTGACAGTAAAGGACGTTCCTCTTTGTCAAGAGTGAACCAATCAAGGTAGTTGTCCTTCACGTAGCGGTAAAAGGTCTTATTAGCCTCCTCCTTTTGCATGGCCAGAATCTCGTCCATCGCCGAATCTTCCGACTCACTCAACTCCAGTTCCCAGTACACCAGTTTCTTATAAATCTCTTTCCATTCGCTAAAATTGAGCCGGTCGTTGATCTGCATCCCGATCTGCGCAAACTGCATCTGGTATTTCGAAGTAGTTTGCTCGGTTACCAAACGTTTTTGATCGATGTTCTTTTTAAGCGTTAGCAGAATCTGCTTTGGATTGACAGGTTTAATCAGGTAATCCGCAATTTTTGCACCTACCGCCTCATCCATAATGTTCTCTTCCTCGCTTTTGGTGATCATCACCACCGGCACATTCGGTGAAATTGCTTTTATCCGGGTCAGCGTTTCCAGCCCCGTAATTCCGGGCATATTTTCATCCAGAAAAATAATGTCGTAGTAATTCTGACTGACCTTTTCAACAGCGTCAACACCGTTGTTGGCGGTTTCCACATTATAACCTTTTTCCTGCAGGAAAATAATGTGGGCACGCAGTAAGTCTATCTCATCGTCTGTCCAAAGTATACTTGGTTTGTTCATTCGCTTTTCTTTCTTGTTTTCTTAATCCTTCCCGGTCGGACAGGAAGTTTTACCGTATAATTGTTTCTATCGTCTAAAGATAAGAACAAATAAGGTGCCGCTATAGTATGCCATTAACAAAGTTTAACCTCCGCCTAAGGCGAAGTTAAAAGTTTAGAGTTTAAAGTAAAAATGCTCGTGGCTCGTAACTCATGGCTCGTAGCTAGTTACCTAAATACACTTTCTTGTAGAAATCCATGTATTCGACAATGTTCTTTTGTTGAAGGAAGGTATCGAAGTTTTCGTTTGAGATCAGGAAGTTGCGGTATTGTGCTGTTCCAAGCGGATCAAATAAATCGCGTTTGCGTACAACATTACTGAAATACTGGCGCGCCGTTTCTTTGTCGGCTATTCCGTCAATAATAATGAGGTTTCTGAATTCATCGAGCGACTGCTCGCGAACCGTGAAGCCGGAACCCGGGAAGTTCTCCTGGTTAAAGGCTTCCAGGCCGCTGATAAACGCTGCTTTGATGATGCCCTCTTTTGGAACTACAAAGACCACTTTGTGCCCGCTGTCAATGTTTTCGTTATAAGGCCCGGTATTTTCTACAGATTCAGCCGTTTCCTGTGTTGTGGCTTCAGTTGCTATGGCCGTTTCTGTATTTGCAGTCGATTGCTGAGTTTGACTTGTAGTTGTAGTACTGTTACTTGTTCTCCTTTGGGTATAATTGTTTCTGAAGAAACTCATATATTCTTCAACCTTATTCTCATCTGTTAAAGTCTGAAGATTTTCATCGGTTACAAGGAATGCTCTATAAGTACTACCCGTCAAAGAATTATATAAACTCCGGTTGGTAATCACTTTTCGGAAATACGATAATGATTGATTTAGAGAAGGAATCCCACTCACTACCAGCAATTGATACTCTTGTGTTTGTTTCAACTGAGATGATAGATTCCATGGTCTAAATTCTGAACGATTAAAGTCAGAAAATTCTTTAAGTACCTGTCGCAGCGACATGCCTTTATCCTTTACCGCCAGCACAAAATTTTGAGTGGTATCCACCTGCGTATTAAATGTGCCCGACTGTGCAGTAGTTACCGAAACAAAAGTTCCCTTTTCTCTTAAAGCATTGTTCTCGGCTTCGGCACGTGCCATTAATTCTTCAGGAGAAATATCCGGTCCTTCGTCGGTAAAGTTCGAGCGAATGAAACGGCTGTAATTCTTCACAAAGAACTTCAGGTAGTCGGCAATCGTTTTATCTGATTTTACGGTTCTGTAGTTGGTCGATGAAATCACAAAATTCAGGTATTCCACACCTTGTAAAGCTTGGAAAACTGCCGCTTTGCGAATAATCGCCCCATGGTAGATCAGCGCATTTTCCTTGTTCTGCATGGCACGAACCACTACAAAAGCCAGATTTTCATCCAGGTTTTCGGTTTCAATGTCGTAATCCACTTTGGTATAGTGGTCGATGTTGTAGTTGGCAAGGTCGAATTTCAGACGATTCAGATCGATTTTCTTTTCGTCTTCACGCGGATAAGCGATCACAAAATAGTGCAGCAGATCTTCCTCGTAAGTAAACTTACCGCCAAACTCATCGTCAATTGCATTCTGATCGAGCAATTCTTCGTTTTGAATTTCCTCGTTGATGTAGCCCATTTCCACCAGTTTCTGGTAATCGGCTAACGAACTGTCCTGAATCAAGGTAAGTATTTCTTTTGCCAGCGGCGATGGTTCTTTATCGGGATAAGCCTCAAGATATCCTTTCAACAAGGCTTCAAACTGATGTACATCGGTTTGAGTACCCTGAGCGATGGTTTGCATAAAATCGATCTTCGGAATGATCACCGAATCAGGTTTCATGGCTTTCATTTCATCAGTTAAAGTCAATACATTCCTGTACTGGCCACGCTTATAACTGGTGAATGTTTCCTGGTAAATCCGGTTCAGACTGTCGAGCCGCGCCTGCATTTCAACAAAGAAATTCGGATTGAGCAGGTATTGCGCAAAATTGCTTTCCGGGAAATCTGAGATCAAGAGGTTACGGTAATAATTCGCCTTTTCCTTGTCGCCCATCAGTTCGTACAAATCGTACAAATCGAAATAAGCCGACAGCAGGTAAATGTTTTTCGGGTAGCGTTTGTTCAGGTCTTCGAAACATTCGGCCGACCGCGGATAATCTTCAAATTCCGATTTAAATATTTTTCCGGCATTGTACAGCGCATCCCTTATCCGCTCGTGCGAAACCGCCATCAACGAATCAGTTAACGGAAGATCCTGCGTATAAAATTCTTTCTGAAGCGGGTCTTCCACGCGTTGTTCTTCCTCCTCGCCCGAATCTGCCATTTGCTCTTCATCGAACTCGGTCATTGTATTTTTATTCGACCGCCGCCAGTCATCTTCCAGTGTTCGCCGGCCCCATTGCTGCTGGAATGAGACCTTACCATAAGAAACTGTCTGTGGATTGTAGAAATACCATCCGCCTCCTCCCGAACTACCCATTCCCATCCGGTAGCGGTTCGACCGGTAGTAACCCTGACTTTGTGCTCCCTGCATTGCCACGTTTTCCATGTTCCGCTGGCGTTCCTGTTCTTCCTGCATCAAACGGGCAATCAAAGCTTCGCGTTCAGTTTCAGACATTTGAGCCACCTTTTGCAAACTGTCTTCCCGTTCAACAATCATCAGGTTATCAACCAAATGCGTAAGATTGGTATAACGTGCTTCAACATTTTTAAAATCGGGGTAAGTGTCATCGATAATGATCATTGCACTATCGTAGTAGCTCTGTGCACCACGGTATTCCTGATCCTCGAAATATAAATCGGCCAGCGTAATTGCCGAAAGCGCCCGCTGGTATTGATTCTTAAAACTGGTAGCAACTGACTGCTTATAGTCTTCCTTGGCATCATCGCGCAAACCTTCACGGAAATCGAGATTACCAAGTGCATAGTAGATCTGGTCGCGGAAATCAACGTTCTTTTTGTCGCGTAACATTTTGTTGAGTTCCTTCCTCAAGTCTGCGGCATTCCCTTCGCCTGAAAATACACCCGCCGAATTGATCTTAGCATTAAAGGCCATGGTATAATCCGGACTCGTGCGAGCCACATTTCTAAAGGCTTCCAACGCCTTTTCATTTTCGCCCAATTCCTGGTAAAGCTGAGCAATAATGTACTGGTATCGTGCTTTTTCTTTCCGCCAGAAAGTTTTTTTAATGGCAATATCGAGCATCTTAATCGCTTCAGAATACTCTTTCTGCTTTATGTAATAATTAGCAGTTGCCAATGCCAGATCGCGTTCGTATTTCTTCGGAAAATCGTCGTATCCCTGAAGTGCCTGGATGACCTCGTTCGCCTCGATGAAACGTTCGAGTTCGGTGTAGGCACGAATCAGAAAAACCTGTGCCTCGCTGGCCGTTTCTTCCTGCGGATATTTACGCACCACGTACGAAAAATTGTCAATTCCGGCATAATAATTTTGCTGGTAGAAATAAGCTTTCCCCATCAACAGGTAGCTGTCATCTATCCATTTGTTGAATTCTTCCTGACTGGCGAACTCCTGGTATTTGCGGGTACGTTTCTTTTTTCGTTTTGGCTTTTTCGTGATCGAGTGAATCTCCACCAACTTCGAACATTTCGAAACGGCATAATCCATATCGGATTTTACCATACGCGCTGCTGAAACATCGCTTTCCTTATAAATCGGCAGAATGCGGGTGTAGTCGTCTTCAATGCGTTCTTCAACACTTGCAAGACCGGCTTTCACACTTTCGTTGGCATTGAAATAGATGTTGTATTTCGATGTAACATTATGAAAAGTCCGCGATGCACGTGTGTTTTTTTCTGTAGAACAGCCCGCAAAAACAGCAACTAAAAAAAGAAAAAATATTGTATGTAAAAAAAGTCTTCTCAAACAGGTATTTTATTTACTCTAAGAATAAACTCGGTTATGCGTAGAATATTGTTGTTCACCACTATTTATTCGCATTACAAACGCTGCAAAAATAAGAAAATTTGATTGCGGCAAAACATCAATCTCCTGTTGAGTTTCAGAATGACCTTAATTTCTCGACCACAAGTAAAATCGGAGGCGATTATTTACGCTCGATTTTTACCTTTTTTGTTGGCGCCATTTGTATGTTTCTGATGTGAACGCGGTGCTTCACATTTTCAGCAATGGTAGCGAAGGCTTGGCCGGTTATAGAGTCCCCATTTTGAGCTACCGGGCTGCCGGAGTCACCGCCTTCGCGAATACTTTGAACGATCGGGATCTCACCAAGGAAATTCAGTCCCAGTTTGTCGGCCAGTTTTTTACCTCCGTCTTTACCAAAAATATAGTACTTGTTCTCGGGTAATTCGGCCGGGGTGAACCATGCCATATTTTCTACCAGACCAAGAATCGGAACATCAATTGATTTACTTTGAAACATGCTGGCACCGCGAACAACGTCGGCCAGGGCGACATCTTGTGGAGTTGTTACAATTACAGCACCCGTTACCGGAACCGACTGTACCAAAGTAAGGTGAATATCGCTGGTACCCGGAGGAAAATCGATCAGCAGGTAGTCCAGATCGCCCCAGTTGCCTTCACTAATCAACTGTTTCAATGCGTTCGAAGCCATCGGGCCACGCCAGATGATGGCACTGTCGGTATCTACAAAAAAGCCAACCGAAAGAAACTTCACGCCATATTTTTCAATCGGGTTGATCATTTCGCGGCCATCAAGTTTTATGCCGGCCGGGCGTTCAGTTTCGGCACCAAACATTTTTGGGATCGACGGGCCAAAAATATCGGCATCGAGCAAACCAACTTTAGCTCCTGTATTGGCAAGTGCAACTGCAAGATTAACTGACACCGTTGATTTACCAACACCGCCTTTACCTGAAGCTACTGCAATAATATTTTTCACCTTCGGAAGAACCGGGCGTTCCATATCGTGGATGTACTTAACCGCGATGTTGTCTTCGATTTCCACTTCTTCGCCCACGTATTTTTTTATGGCCTTTTCACACTCAAGAATCAGTGTTTCGATATTGGGATCGTCGCTTTTCTGAAAAACCAGAGAAAAGCTCACACGCAGACCGGCAATACGGATTTCCTGTGGCATGTCGAGCGAAACAACATCTTCGTCGCTTCCCGGGTATTTCACAGTCCGCAGCGCATCGGTAATATTTTTGGGAACAATTAATTTTCTTGGTATATCAGCCATTTTATTTGAATTTTATTTTACTCACAATCTTAAAAATCGGTGCAAATGTAATAATTGCCTTATAAAACACCGTTCCCAAAGAATTGTTTTTCGAAAATTCTTTTTGATCTTTTGTTCATTTTGAGAGTTGACAAAATCGATTATCTAACAGCAATAACACCTTTCCCTTCAGCAGTAAACTCACCTATAACAAGGGCTTCCTTTATTCCGTTCTCATGCAGATCGACTACCAGTTTATCAGCCTCATCAGCAGGAAGCGCGATGAGTAAACCTCCGGAAGTCTGTGCATCGCAAACCAACAACTGATCTGTTCGGGGCAGTTTGCCGAAATCGACAAAATCGGCGACAAAATCAAGGTTGTTGTACGATCCTCCGGGAATTACACCGGCAACTGCAAGGTTTTTTACTTCAGGTAGAAAAGGAAGTTTTTCGAACCAGATTTCCGCATCGCAGGCCGAGGCTGTCGTCATTTCTTTTAAATGGCCCGCTAAACCAAAGCCGGTAACATCGGTACAGGCATGTACATTGTAATTTCGCATCAGCGTTGCAGCCGTCTTGTTAAGTTGCGTCATCTGACGGGTAACCCGATCGCGCAACCGATCATCCACCATTCCGCGTTTAATAGCCGTTGACAGGATTCCGGTTCCCAGCGGCTTGGTCAAAACCAGTTTATCGCCGGGTTTGGCACCGGCATTTTTAAGTATTTTATCTGGGTGAACTGTTCCTGAAACCACCATTCCGTATTTCGGTTCAGGATCTTCAACCGTGTGACCTCCCAAAATCGGTATTCCGGCTTCAGTGGCTTTGTCCTGTGCACCTTTCAGAATTTGCTCCAGCACATCCATCGGAAGGGTGTCTTCAGGGAACCCAACGATATTCAAGGCAAAAACCGGTTCGGCCCCCATCGCATAAATGTCGCTGAGTGCATTTGCTGCAGCCACTGCTCCAAACTGGTATGGATCGTCGACTACCGGCGTGAAAAAATCGAGCGTTTGCACCAGGGCCAGATCCTCGCGCAGCAGGTAAACCGCTGCATCATCCGAATTTTCGGTTCCAACCAACACCTTCGGATCGATAACCGGAGCCAGATTTTTAAGCACTCTCTCGAGATTCTTTGGTTGAATTTTACAGGCACATCCCAGGCCGTGCGTGTAATGCGTCAGTTTAATTTCTTTCTGAAAAGAAACCTCAGAAGTGATTTGTCCCTCCTCTTTTGGAAGGAGTTGCTTAACCTTAGCGATAATCTCGTCAGCAGCTTTTTTAATGTCCTGCATTGTAGTTCCCCGCCCCGTAGAAAACCGAATAGTGCCCATGGCAAATTCAATTGGAACCTGCATGGCTTCAAGTACTGCCGAAACATCCACACTTTCGGCATGACAGGCAGCCCCTGCAGACGCAGCCACGCCGTCTAAACGATCGATCAAAGTATTCGCCTCCACCTTTGGAAACGAAATGCTTGAAGTGTTTGGCAAGCGTTTTTCAGGATGACCGTTCACTTTAATCGTAGGAATCGCCTCCCGGATTAGTTTTTCGAGGTAATCACGCGTCTTTTTGTAATCGTTCTCGTTTTCCGCCAGATGCTCGTTTGCCAGTTGAGCAGCAGCGCCTAAACCTACAATTTCAAGCACATTCTCGGTTCCTGCCCGCAAATTCTGCTCGTGATCGGCACCATGAATCAGCTTTTCCAACTGAATTCCACGGCGGATATACAATGCACCAATTCCTTTCGGCGCGTATAATTTATGTCCGGCAATACTCAGCAGATCAACACCCAAATTCTCAACATTCACGGGAATTTTGCCCAGCGACTGTGCAGCATCAGAATGGAAATTGATGTTGTGCTCCCGGGCAAATTCTGAAATTTCCTTTATCGGCTGAATGGTGCCCACCTCGTTATTGGCATGCATGATGCTGATCAAAATTGTTTCAGGCCGAATCGCCGCCTTCAGTTCATCCAGCAAAACAATTCCCTGTTCATCCACTGGAATGGTACTGATTTCAAAACCATTTTTTTCGAGATAACGACAGACCTCGAAAACAGCAGGATGCTCGATCGCTGAAGTAATGATGTGATTTCCCCGGTGTTTGTTGGCAAAGGCACACCCTTTTATAGCGTAGTTATTCGATTCGGTTCCTCCGCTGGTAAATACAATTTCCGACGCATCGCATCCGATCAAGGCTGCCAATTGACCGCGTGCTTTTTCAACCGCCAGCTTTGTTTTTACACCGTAACTGTGCACACTCGAAGGATTTCCGAAAAACTCGTCGAGGTAAGGCCGCATTGCATCCGCCACTTCTTTGGCAATGGGCGTAGTTGCGTTATAATCAAGATAAATAGGTTCCAATTTTCAGTAGTTTTTGGTTCGAAAATTCTTTGATAATTGCTGCATTACCCGCCGGTGCATCGTCTTCCAGGTCGAGTATAAAAACAGCTTCCGGATCGCGTTGCGATGTACCGTAATCATACGCTTTATCGTAATAAGTAAGCGTAATATCGGCAACAGTTGCCAACTCTCCATTTTCCAAAGCTTCAATGGCCGCACTCGCTGCCAGTCCACCCAAACGCTTTTTTATGCTGTCAACCTTGAGTCTCAGGGCTTCCTTTTCAAAGCCGCCATATTCTTTTACCAGGCGGTTTATTCTTAGCTTTTTACCAATATTTATTTTGATCAATGGCGCCGATCTTAATTGCTGAAAAAGAGGATCGGGAATGCCACATTTTCCCAGCTGCCTGCTTTCGTCTTCCACCCAAATGGATTTCGAAAAATCAAATTTTCGCCAGGCATCAGCCAGATCGTTTTCGAATTGCTCATTACTCGGTTGCGGATTTTGCCCCAGCGGCCCGAATGCAGAACCACGATGATTCGCGAGTCCCTCGATATTGAGAAACTGTTCGCCCTGCTCTTTCAGCGCCTGAAGAATATCCGTTTTTCCGCTGCCGGTATAACCACCAAGCACCACCATTTTCGCCGGTCGCGAAAACTGTTCACGGATGTACTTCCGGTAAGCTTTGTACCCTCCTTTCAGAACAAAAACCTCCAGTCCGGCCGTTTCGAACAGCCAGGCCATGCTGGCCGAACGCATTCCCCCACGCCAGCAATGAACCATCACTCTTTTGTTTCGTGCTATTTTTTTTGCCTGCCGAACAAAATCCGACATTTTGGGGCCAACAAAATCCAGCCCGAGTAAAACCGCATTTTCTTTACCGCCAACTTTGTATTTAATTCCAACGTCGCGACGCTCATCGTTATTAAAAATAGGAATGTTAACGGCACAGGGAACGTGTGCCAGCTCGTATTCTGCCGGAGACCTGACGTCGATCAGCGGCAGGCTGTCAGTCAGTGGCAACAGTTCTTCGATGGAAAGTATTTTTGGCATAGTTCTGTTTAGCGATCAAAAGTACAAAATCAGTAGAAATTAGTGTCCGATGGGCCACCTAGATCTCAAGTTCTTTCCCGGGATCCCAGAATCTTTCATTAAAATTGAGAATCTGATCGTTTTCGATTTTTAGTCCTTCGGCCTCGAGTAATTCCTGCATGGCGTTTGGGTTATCGAAATGATGTTTTCCGGTGAGCAGCCCGTTTCTGTTAACCACACGATGCGCCGGAACAAATTCAGCATGCGAATGACTGGCATTCATAGCCCAGCCTACCATCCGCGCCGAACCACCAGTTCCGAGGAATTTGGCAATGGCTCCGTAGGAAGTTACCCTGCCGGGAGGAATTTGTTTGACTACTTCGAATACCTGCTGGAAAAAATCACTCATTTTAGATTATTAGATTTGAGTAGTGCGTACTAAGTATTGAGAATGGAAAATAAATTTCGTAGTATGAAAATCTCACTACTCACTACTTTGTACTCCTTACTCTCTCGCAGTTCGTCCAAAACTGCGGTACTCGTCTCTTTCAATTTCAATCGTCGGCTCGTGGTACTCACCATCATGAAGTTTGAAGGCGAGGTATTTTATTTTGATCCCGCGATCGAGCCACTGTTTTTCGTAAAAGGTTCGAATGCGCAGCGTGTCGTCGAGGTGATCCCATTCGTAAACATCATCGGTATCGGCAACAATTTCGAACTTATTTAGCAACACCATCGTTCGTGTGTAGGTGTACTGAAAATTACTGTCGCATTTCAGATGAATCACACCACCCGGCTTCAAAAAATTTCGGTATTTATTTAAGAATGTGGTTGATGTCAATCGTTTCCGGGTCTTTTTCATTTGCGGATCGGGAAAAGTCAGCCAGATCTCCGCAACTTCATCTGCACCAAAAAACTGTTCGATGAGCTCAATGTTGGTGCGCAAAAAAGCCACATTATTTAGTCCGCGCTGCAGTGCCAGCTTGGCGCCTTTCCACAAACGAGCACCTTTAATATCAACACCGATGTAATTGATGTGCGGATTTTTTGTGGCCAGCTCAACGGTGTACTCGCCTTTGCCACATCCCAACTCCAATATCAGCGGATTTTCGTTCTTGAAAAACTCGCCTGACCACTTACCCTTTAAATGAAAATCATCTTTTTCAATGAGATGAAACGGCACCTGGATCACATGATCGAAGCCCTTCATTTCATTGAATTTCTTCAGCTTACCCTTTCCCACTTTACTCTACTTTGTCAATTCTTATCCCAATATCGCTGATTCCTTTCAGGTTTTCTTCGCGCATACCTTGCTGAACGCGGATTTTGTACTCGCCCGACATGGGGAAAAACACGTTTCTGCGAAAAATGGCTTCCCGGGTTTTCAGGCCGCCAATCCCTTTGCCCAGCCAATTCCCCGAAGGATCGGCCAATGCGATTTCGAACTTATCTTCGAGCGTTTTTCCGTCGGGTTGCTCAATAGTAACGAACAACCAGAGGTTGCTATAGCTGTAATTAATGTCGTTTCGAACGTTTATAAATAAATTATGATTATCGGTGGTGTCGCTTACCGGAACGGTGAACACCAGTACCGAATCTTTGTACCAGCTTTTATTTTCGATGGGTTTGTACTGCTCGAATACCAGGTTTTTCTGGCACGACACAGTCAAAACCAAAATGACAGCAAACATCGTTAACTGAAAAATCTTCTTCATTCCCTTCTCAACTATTTATTTCCGGAATTTCGGTTACTGTTGCGCGATCGTTGATTTCGGTTGCCCGAATTACGGTTTTGCGGCTGGTTGCGATTAGGATTTCGTTTTTTGTTTCGGTTTCTTCTATGGTCCTGCTGTTTCGGGCGATCGAAACGCGTGAGGTCTTCCTGTCCAACCACATTGTGAAAAGTATCGAGTTCTTTAACTCCGCCATCGTACTTTTCAATCACCAGTTTTTCGGGCTTTTTCCCTTTCCGGTTCATTCGAATCACCTCTTTCACCCGATTAACATGCACCGGAACAAGGGTGCTCGGCCCGTGTCCGTGTTGCGCATACCAGTAGGTTCCTGTAAAAATATCGGCTTTCAGGTACGAATAACTGGCGTGCTCGGTTTCGAGTGTAATATTGGTTGGCGGAAAATCTTTCTGGGCATCCAGGTAAGCATCCACCTCAAAGTTCAGGCAACATTTTAATTTACCGCATTGGCCGGCCAGTTTTTGCGGATTCAGCGAAATCTCCTGGTAACGTGCCGAACTGGTTGATACTGAAACAAAATTGGCCATCCAGGTAGAGCAACAAAGCTCGCGGCCACAAGGACCTATTCCGCCAATTCTGCCGGCTTCCTGGCGCGCCCCAATCTGTTTCATTTCAACACGGATACGGAAAGTCTCGGCCAGTACTTTTATCAACTGACGGAAATCGACACGCCCGTCGGCGATATAATAGAAAATGGCCTTAGTCTTATCGCCCTGGTATTCTACGTCGCCAATTTTCATGTCCAGTCGCAGGTCTTTTACAATCTGCCGCGATTTGATCATGGTTTGATGTTCGAGCGAAATGGCTTCCTTCCATTTTTCAATGTCCACCTGTTTGGCATGTCGGTAAATTTTCCGGTATTCGCCATTGTTGTTCAGGGTTACCCGATGCCTCTTCATTTGTTCGGTCACCAGCTCGCCCATCAATGAAATCAATCCGATATCATGCCCCGGATTTCCCTCAACAGCCACGAGGTCGCCAACTTTGAGATTCAAATTGTTGACGTTTTCAAAATAATCTTTTCGTGTATTTTTAAAGCGAACTTCAACCAGGTCTTCGTGCGGAATAGCTGATTTAATATCAGATAACCAATCGGTTACCTCCAGCTTGGCACAACAGGTTTTATTCGATCTGCAAATTCCTCTGTCAATGGTATCAACTTCCGGCATAGTTGTTCGAAGTTATTGATTTTGTTCTTTTCAGGGCATCCTGAACTGACAAAAATAATGAATAATAGGAATTTAAAGGGGAAAGTGCCATTTTTTAGACTGAATCTAATAAGAGAGGAAATAAAGTAAGCTCAAACAGATGCGATCCCACTTCATGTTTATTTACATTTCCGTACTTTTTTATTGTTCATAAAAAATGCCATATTTGTTGGGAATAACAAAACCTATGCAATCATAAATTATCAGTCTATTGTTGCATAAATCAATCATTTTTAAAAAAGACCTTAATCACATCTTAGAGGACTAATGATCGTTTTCAAATACATTAAAAAAACCATTTTTTTTCAAATCTTGTTTCTTGGAATTTCAGTTTTAAGCGGTGCCCAAACCGCCACATTATCAGGTTTTGTGGAAGATGGTCAAACAGGCGAGCGTTTACTAAACGCCAGTGTCTATCTTCCTGAAATAAAAAAAGGAGTGGTTGCCAATAACTATGGCTATTATAGTATTACTCAAAAACTAGGGAAAGTTAAACTGATTGTTTCCTACGTAGGTTACCACGATCTGGAATTGGAATTTCTACTCAGTCAGGACACTGTTCTAAACATCCAAATGTATACGGCTAACGAGCTTGAGGAGGTAGTTGTAAAACGCAGATCCCTACAGGAGGAACTGAACAGTACGCAGATGGGACGGATGGAGTTGAATCTATCGGAAATTCAGAATACCCCGGCACTTTTCGGCGAAAAGGATGTGATTAAAACCTTTCAGTTGATGCCAGGTGTAAAAAACACCCGCGAAGGTTTTTCCGGCATGTCGGTGCGCGGAGGAAATCCGGATCAGAACCTGATACTGCTTGACGGGGTACCGGTTTACAATGTATCTCACTTGTTAGGATTGGTATCGGTTTTCAATGACAATGCCATTCAGTCGGCCAATATTATCAAAGGAAGTTTTCCTGCGCGTTATGGTGGGCGACTGTCTTCGGTAATGGAAATCAACCTGCGGGAAGGTAACACCGAAAAACTAAAAGGAGAAGCCGGAATTAGTCTGATTGCGGGAGAATTCGCCCTGGACGGTCCTTTGGACAGTAAAACCACTTTTTGTATTTCAGGCCGAAGAACACTGCTCGATTTCTTTTCGGTGCCCTATCAATGGATAGCTGGCGATGATGTTGGCGCCTACTATTTTGGAGACTTCAATGCCAAAATAAACCGGAAATTTTCGGATAAAAGCCGATTATACCTCAGCTTCTACTATGGAAAGGATAAGGAGTATTCCAAGTCGGAGCCGCAGGACATTGAAATAAACAACAATCCCTACAAACTTAAAACATCCTATGGTTATGATTGGGGCAATTATACGGGATCTCTACGGTGGAATTATATCTTCTCTCCAAAATTATTTAGCAACACCACACTTATTCTTAGCGATTTTTACCTGGGTAATTACGGAGAACGGGAATTTAAATCAACAGGAGCAGGAGACAGATTCGGAGATGAGTTAGAGTATCGTTCGGGAATCAGAGACGTGGGCATAAAAACCGATTTTGACTACTACCTGAATCCAGCCCATAGAATTCGGTTTGGGATGGGCATAACACGCCATTATTTTAGCCCCGGTATTACATCTTTGGTTGATCGGGAGTATGCAGTCGGCACAGGAGGTTCTCAACAAACAGCTATAGCTGATACCGCTGTTGGTCCGTCTGAAACAGCCCTATACGAAACTACGGCATACCTCGAAGATGACTGGCAAGTATTTAGCTTTTTAAAACTCAACCTTGGAGTGCGAATGACGCATATTTCATCGAATCAAATAACGGAAACTTTTATAAGCCCCCGATTGGGAATGAATATCAGGCTAATGGATAGTTGGTCGCTTAAAGCTTCGTATTCTGAAAACAGCCAGTTTTTTCATTTACTTAGTTCTTCGCTCATGGAATTACCAACCGACCTTTGGATTCCTGCCACAGAGAATTTACCTGTGGAAACTGCCAAACAGTGGGCTGCCGGTACGAGTTTCGCGCTCAACAAAGAAATAACCCTAAGTCTGGAGACTTATTTTAAAGAAATGAATAACCTTGTAGAATACCAGGAAGGGTCGAGTCTTTACGGTGCGAAACGAGACTGGGAAGATAAGGTGGAAACAGGAAAAGGATGGGCTTACGGAGGAGAACTTTTTCTGCAGAAAAAAGAAGGAAAAACCACCGGATGGATGGGATATACTCTTTCCTGGGCGAAACGTAAATTCGACAACATAAACAACGGCAATACCTACTATTCAAACTACGACAGGCGACATGAATTTTCCGTGGTGTTGAATCAAAAGTTTAATAAAAAATGGGATGCCGGTCTTAACTGGGTGTACTACACCGGCAATCCCTATTCGTTGCCAACTTACCAGGTTGGGGGTGCCGATTTTTTCGGAGATGGCTATAACTCCGGTTTGGGGTATTACGAATTTTACGACAACAAAAACAATTACCGTATACCGGCCTATCATCGTCTGGACCTGGCTCTGAACTATCACAAAAAGGCGAAAAAGGGCATCCATCATTGGTCCTTTTCCATTTACAATGTTTATTCCCGATAAAACATTATTAACATGGGGTACTTGTATCAAACGATTTACGAAGCCTCTCTTTATCCAATTATCCCCTCAATTGGTTACAAATATCAATTTTAATGAAAATGAGAAAATATATAATCATTATCACGCTGCTACTCACCACTCTTCTTGGCTGTACTGAAATTTTTGACCAGGTAAAGATTGAAAGATCAGACGAACCTTTTCCTGTTCAGGAGGATCAACTTGTTGTGTTTGGCTACGTCTCACCCGATCAGCCAACTCAGATATATGTTGACAGAACGTATCCGCTTTATTCCAGCTTAAGAGATTCCTTTCCATTACCTTCGAATGTTGAACTTGAATTATTGTCAGAAGGGGAAAAGATTGGCTCATTTAAACAGGTAATCAGAAGGTATGATGATGGAGAGATACGCGATCAATACTTCGAGAATACTGAGGCCAACATTACTATCGGTTCGGAATACGAACTAAGAATTATTGCCGAAGGTTATGATGCAACCTTTGGAATATGTAAGGTTCCGGAGAGGGTCAGCATTGACAGCCTGAGCAAAAGGCTAATTACGGAAGGAGAAAAAGAATATTACCTTTTTACCTTGTATTTTACCGATCCTTCGGATACCGAAAACTACTATATGACCGCTCTGCAAAATCATACCTACTATATTGATACCAATCTGAAAGACAGCATCTACTTTGAAAATCCCACGCACTATAAAGACACACTCGACAGGTTTTATATTGATACTTTAAGAGGCGCAAGAAAACAGGTGTTTCCAATCGAAGATCCGGTTTTCGCCTACTTGCCTAATAACCAAAGCTCAATTAAAGAGCCATTTGATATTTCAATTCATAAACCCCGTGTATTTCCCGACAAATTATTCTCTGGAAGACAATATGCTCTTCAATTTAAAATTGAAAGGGAAGACTATACTCCATCTTTGGCCTGGAACCAGTTTCCAAGGTACAGGGGAACGGAATTTATAAAAGTTTACTTACGAAGCATATCCAAAGAGCTATTTGAAAGTTACAAATCAAAATATCAATATGAGATTATAGAAGGGGATATTTATGCCGAACCCATGAAAGTATACAGCAATATGAGCAACGAATTGGGAGTGTTCGGAGCTTTTACGGTAGACTCCGTCACTATTGACGTTTGGGACAATTTGCTTTTTTTTAATTGACTATTATTGGTTAATTCAGCAAATAGCTTTACCACTTTGCGTTCCCGATTTGTGTCGATATCATTTTATACCTCGTTGCCGTCCCAATTTATCGGGATGCTTAACCAAATTCCAAAGAAGGAATAAACCATAAGGTGGCGAAGATTTATACTTATCATAATGGCATAATAATTGCAAAACGATACAACAATTTCAAAAAAATAAAAACCCAATTAACATGAAAAACCTAAAAAATCAGCAATTCTTGATCGTAGGCCTCTTTATTGTCTTATTCTCATCAGTAAATACACTTCAGGCCCAAAATAAAACCTATTTAGGGATTGACTTTGTGAACGAAGTTGCTGATAAAGATCATTTACGTCCAGGCGTTGGACTAAATATCGTAAGAACTGTTGGCAAACATAGTGGAATAGAAGCGGGAGTATATTACAGGACTTACATACAATCGTTGTCTTTTAGCATGGCTGGTCATTACTATGATGTAGATATTCGTGAAAGCCATTTGTCAATCCCGGTACTTTATAAGTTCTCCTCACGAATTGTAAATGTTTCTGCCGGACCAAGTTTTGAGGTTTTTCTCGGATGGAAAGATAAATCATCTCCTGATGAAGTTGAAGTTGACGACTATGACATTGATCCGAGCTATAATCTAGGAGCTATGGTAAAGATGGGAAAAGACATCAAATTATCCGAAAAACTGGTATTTGAACCGGAGCTTCGGTTTAATCCGATTTTTGGTTTAGAGCGGGTTTATATAGGCCTGGGATTGAAGTTGAAACTTGATGTGTAATAAAAAGTTAGTTCAGCCGGGATGTCATCTTTTTGAAAGATGACATCCATATCGCTATAAAATGAAGCTACTATCGTTTTATAAGCCGCACCATCCTTAACGCGGTATCCAAGAACACGATTCGCGGATTGCCATTCATGGTAATGTGTTTGATGCCCAGTTCGAACTCGTTGGCAAAAGGAACAATGTTGCGCTCGTTTATAAAGGGAGCGAACTTTTTACCCCATTCTTTCTCGTCGCGGTTCATGTACACCAGTTCGTTGCGCTTCATGTTCGAGATGAAATATTCGCGCACTAAACGAAGGGCAGCGGCAAAATAAGCCTTTTGCTTATCGCGACCGATCTTGGCCATTTCATCGGCCCAATCGATTAATTCGCGAACCTGCCGGGCGTAAGCAAAACGCATCATTTCCTGGAATTTCTGAAAATAGAACTGCTCATCGTCGCCGGGCGTAATGTATTGCAAAGCCCTGTTGTAACTACCGTTTGCCAGGTGCACCGCGTCGGGAATAATATCCGGATCGATACCTTCGATCTTAGCCAAAGCCGCAGCCAGCGAAGCATTGTCGATAAAGGGGAATTTCACCAATTGGGCGCGCGAACGAATGGTACCGATCACGCCTTCTTCGTTTTCGCTGATCAGCAAAAAAAGCGTTTTCTTTGGTGGTTCCTCAATCATTTTCAGTAGCTTGTTCGAACAGGCAGGATTCATTTTCTCCGGTAACCAGATGATCATCACCTTAAATTCCGATTCGAAAGATTTCAGGTTGAGTTTTCGCAGAATCGATTCGCTTTCGCGCTCGTAGATTTCACCCTGGGCGTTACCGGCATTAATGTGGCTAAGCCATTCACTCAGTTCGAAATAAGGGTTCGTTTTTACCTTTTCGCGCCACAGAGGTAGAAAATCATCACTTACCGGTTTGTTGAACTGTTTAGCATTGAATATCGGGAAAACAAAATGCAAATCGGGGTGTGCCAGTTTTTGGTACTTGTGACACGACGGGCACACGCCGCAAGAATCCTCTTCAGTGCGATTCCGGCACGAAACATATTGGGCATAAGCCAGTGCCATGGCCAGCTTTCCTGTTCCCGGCTGTCCGGCAAACAATTGCGCATGACTGATACGTTGTTCCTGCACCGAGCGAATGAGGCGCTTTTTAATCTCAGCTTGTCCGATTACATCTTTGAAAAACATAAAGCCAAAAATAGCACTTTATGTCGTTTTGGAAGAGTTGTGCTGGAGAAATATGTTTTGTTGAGGGAGATTGGGCACTAGTCATTAGTCATTGGGAAAAAGTTTAGAAAGAAAAAAGCTCCCAGCTTGTGGCTCGTAGTTCACGGCTGTTTTCTACAATTTAACAATTCACTCCTTCAATCCCTCAGTCTTTTGAAACCGGGAGTGATGAATAGGAGCTGGGGAATGGTCATTGGTCGCTAATCACTCGGAGAGATTGCTTCGATCTCCGTCAACCGACGGATCCCTCGCAAAGACGCTGTTTATTAGGGTTCGGCAGCGGACCGTACAGTTTTTTGCCGGAAACCTGATTCTTATGGTCCGCTGACTGGGCTCCTTCCAATTAATTGTCATTACGATCCGATCCGTCAGTTGACGGACGGAGATGTAATCTGTCGTTATGAACCACTGCCATTAAAAACATGGAGGACAAAAAGCTCGCAGCTTATAGCTCATAGCTCGCGACTATTTTCTACAATTTAGCAGTTTAACAATTCACTCCTTCAATCCCTCAGTCCTTCAATCATTCTATCCTTCAGCCCCTGCTTACTTTACCCAAACATTAAATTCATTTGAGCCCGAAATCAGCTCTGTTATGGCGTTGCATTAATTCTTATCTTTGAGTGATTTTCTGATATTCTAAAAAATACAATAAAATGCAAACAATTAGCAGCTACGACTTTAAGGGCAAAAAAGCACTTATTCGTGTTGATTTCAACGTGCCTTTAAACGAAAATTTTGAGATTACCGATGACACCCGTATGCGCGCCGCGCTTCCTACTATCAAAAAAGTGATTGAAGGCGGTGGTTCTCCGATCATCATGTCGCACCTTGGTCGTCCGAAAGGCGGTCCGGAAGATAAATTCTCTTTAAAGCACCTGGTTGGTCACCTTTCAGAATTACTGGGTGGTACAACAGTAAAAATTGCACCGGATTGTATTGGTGCCGAAACAAAAGCAATAGCTGACGCACTTCAACCGGGAGAAGTTCTGGTACTTGAAAACCTGCGTTTCCACAACGAAGAAACTGCCGGTGACGAAGAATTCGCAAGGCAACTGGCCGAAAACGGCGACTGCTGGGTGATGGAAGCTTTTGGTACTGCACACCGTGCTCACGCTTCTACTGCTGTAATGGCTAAATTTTTCCCGAACGACAAATTGTTTGGTTACCTGGTTGACAGCGAAGTTGCCAGCCTCGACAAAGTAGTTGCCGATCCACAGCGTCCGTTAACTGCAATTATGGGTGGTGCTAAAGTTTCTACAAAAATTACAATCATCGAAAACATGTTGTCGAAAGTTGACAACCTGATTATCGGTGGTGGTATGATTTTTACTTTCGTAAAAGCAATGGGTGGTAACATCGGATCGTCGTTGTGCGAAGATGAATACTTAGACCTGGCAAAGAAAATTATCGATCAGGCAAAAGATAAAGGTGTAAACATTGTAATCGCTTCAGACTGTGTTGCTGCAGACAAATTTGCCAACGATGCAAATACTGAAATTTGCTCAGCGGGTAATATTAAAGACGGCTGGATGGGATTGGATGTAGGTCCTGACACCATTGCAACATTCAAAGAAGTTATTGGTAATTCAAAAACTATTCTTTGGAACGGTCCTGCAGGAGTTTTCGAAATGGAAGCTTTCGCTGCCGGTACCAAAGCCATTGGCGATGCTATTGTTGAAGCAACTGAAAAAGGTGCTTTCTCGCTTGTTGGTGGCGGCGACTCGGTTGCAGCTGTTAACAAATTTGGAATTGCCGACGGTGTTTCATACATCTCGACTGCCGGTGGTGCATTGCTCGAATACCTCGAAGGAAAAGTTCTTCCGGGAATTGCTGCCGTTCGTGGCGAATAAGCACTGCAAAGCCGCTTAAAAGCGATCAACCGAAATAGTTATAGATACAGCCCGGTTTGTCCGTCTTCTGACGGATAGATCGGGTTTATTTTTGCCGGATCCTTAATATTGGATGCTGGATCCTCGATTCTGGATACTTGAAGCTTACGACTTGTGGCTTCTTTAAATCTAGAATTTCCAATATTCAATGCTAAATTTCCAACGGTAAGGAACGTTGAATATCGATTATTCGTCATTCAATATTGGCTATTTTATACTCGATGCTTGATATTCGTTTCTTGATACTCGCGTCTCACAGCTCGCAGCTCGTAGCTCACTACTTAAAGCTTGTGGCTTGAAGCTTAAAACTTGATGTAGAATTTCCAATATTCAATGTTAAATTTCCAACGGTAAGAAATTGTTGAATATCGATTATTGGTCATTCAATACTGGATATTTATTACTTGATGCTTGATATTCGTTTCTTGATACTCGCAGCTCGTAGCTCACTACTTGTAGCTTGTGGCTTTCAGCTAAAAACTTGATGTAGAATTTCCAATATTCAATGTTAAATTTCCAAAGGTAAGGAACGTTGAATATCGATTATTGGTCATTCAATACTGGATATTATAATACTCGATGCTGATATTCGTTTCTTGATAATCGTGTCTCGCAGCTCGTAGCTCGTAGCTCACTACTTAAAGCTTGTGGCTTGAAGCTTAAAACTTGCAGCTAAAAAAAATTGTAACCTTTTTCCAGGCTAAGCTATCAAAGGAGAAATTTTAAAAAATAAATGAATATGGAAGATGTAATGTTGGCGATTGTATGGACGGCATTTTTTGCCGCTATCTTTTTAGGTTGGTACTTTTACATAAAAGCAAGAAACAAGGAACGAATGGCCTTGATTGAACGCGACAAGGATGTTTCTGAAATTTATGCACGGCCGAAACGCGAAATCCGTTTTTATTTCCCCTGGTTAAAACTGGGAATTATTTTTACCGGATTTTCATTTGGCTGGCTCGTTGCCTTTGGTGCAGTTGAGTTTGGTATAGATAAACGCGAAATCCAGGAAGAGCCCTTAATTTTTGGGGTTATTTTTCTTTTTACCGCCATTTCAATAATTGTAGCTTATTTTGTAGACCGGCCAAAAAACAAATAACAATTAATGGACGACCTTTATATAAAAAAGGTAATAGACGGTGATACTGAGGCTTTCAGGTACTTTGTCAGTCAGTATAAAGACATGGCATTTACCTTGTCGATGTCGGTGGTGAAGAACGAGTTTCTGGCCACCGACGTTGTGCAGGAGGCTTTTATGAAGGCTTTTCAAAACCTCAAAAAATTTAAAGGGAATTCGAAATTCAGTACCTGGTTTTATCGCATTGTTGTGAATGAATCAATCAAGGTGATCCGCAAAAAAGGGGAGCAAAACGTAGATTTGAACAGTTCACACAACCTTCACCCGGTTAGTGATACTTCGGTGATCGATCAGCTGAAAGAGGATGAACGGGAATTTTACATCAACGAGATCCTAAACAGGCTGCCGGCTACCGAATCGCTCGTTCTTCGGTTGTTTTACCTGAATGAGAATAATATTGCTGAAATTTGTGAAATAACCGGATGGTCGGAATCGAAGGTGAAAGTAACGCTGCACCGGGCTCGAAAAAACATGGAAAAGCTCTTCACCAAATATTTGAAAGGCGAAGCAAAAACTCTGATTTAAAATGGAAGAAAGAGAATTAAAAGACTGGATGCAACATTCGAAGCTGGAAATCAAACTTCCGGATTTTGAAGACAATGTAATGGATGCAATTCGAGAAAAGCAAGCCAGCGAAAAATCGGTTTGGAAAAACATTCGCTGGTCGTGGTTCTTTTTCCTGGTTGGGCTAGCACTTGGGCTGATCGCCACAACATTGTTCGCCTCCTTCGATTTTGGATTTGCTGGCATCAGCAATTCAAAACTAGTACTGCTGGCCTTCGAAGTTGTAGTCATTTTTATCCTGGCCACTCAATTCGACAAATTGATTCGGGTTACCTTTAGAAAATAAAATACAATGTTCAAGCAAAAAGCCCGGTTTACCTATCAGAAGATGGATAAATCGGGTTTGCTTTTTCTTGATTCTTAATCTTACTTCTGGTGGCTCGAAGCTCACAGCTATTTAATGCCTAATTTTTCAATTTAACAGTTCATCAATTTCTTATAATCTTACTACCTTTAAAGGAAAAATGAACAGCAAGAGCCATTTGGTCGACAATCTTTTCCCAACTCAGTTCAACTGCGCACAAACGGTATTTAGCCTGCATGCTGACGAGCTTGGGATCGATGAAAAAACAGCCCTTCGCATTGCCAGCGGTTTTGGTGGTGGAATGGCTTGTGCCGAAACCTGCGGAGCAGTTACCGGAGCATATATGGTAATTGGAATGAAACACGGTCATTACATTGGCGATGCGGAAGCCAAAGCTCATACTAAGCAAAAGATTCAACTGTTTAACGAAAAGTTTAAAGCCGTTCACGGCTCGCTGATTTGCAAAGAACTTACCGGTTACGATATCTCAACACCCGAAGGATCGGAAGCAGCCACAGAAGCCGAAGCTTTTACGCAAAAATGTCCGGGTTTCATAAAATCTGCCTGCGATATCCTGGCCGGTGAAATCTAAACTGAACCAGTTTAAATTATTTGATTGTAAACTCATTAAAACTTATAAATATGAAATACAATGTTGGTCCGGTCGACCGTTTACTTCGGATTATAGTAGGATTGCTAATTGCCATAGCCGGCGTAATTTTCGACAGTTGGTGGGGATTGATCGGGATTGTTCCGCTTGCAACAGGGTTGTTTAAATTTTGTCCGCTCTATATTCCCTTTAAAATTTCGACCCTCAAAAAGGACAATTAGGAAGCTGATCAGAATCACTTTGAATGCCACTGTTTTAGTTCAGCTGGCATTTTTTATTTTATGATATTTATCGTGTTTTTTAGGTAAATCCTTTCGATTTTATCAACTTTAACCGCGCTTAAATCATACGATATATGAGAAGAGCATGAATAGCGTTCAATTACCTGAATTCGTAACATACGCGATACGAATTCAGTATGAAATCATGCAAGGACCAATTTAAATCACATGAAGTCGATATTGAGAACTACAACTTTGGCGGCAATCGGACTACTTCTTATTACTGCCTGCAAACAAAACCCCAAGGATCCGCAGTTGATGATTAGCAAAGAAATAAATGAGAACTGGACATTTAGCCAGGCTGACAAGGACGAATGGTTACCGGCCAAAGTACCCGGAACCGTTCACACCGACCTGCTGGATAACGGCAAAATAGAGGATCCATTTTACCGGTTAAATGAGCTTGATCAGCAATGGATTGACAAAGTAGACTGGGACTACAAAACTACTTTTGTAGTAGACAAAACGTTCCTGAACCGCGATCGGGTGGTACTCGATTTTAAAGGGCTAGATACCTATGCCGATGTGTTTGTTAACGGCAAGCAGGTGCTCTCGGCCGATAACATGTTTCGCGAATGGCAGGCTGATGTAAAAGAATACCTGAATGAAGGAGAAAATGAACTTCATATACATTTTCGCTCGCCAATAAATGAAGGACTGAAAAAATACGATGCCAATGGCTTTGTATATCCCGGGGCCGGAAACGACCAGGCCGAACGGGGCCAGGTTGAAGGCAATAAAAAAGTTAGCATTTACACCCGGAAGGCCGGTTATCATTATGGTTGGGATTGGGGCCCGCGACTGGTAACCAGCGGAATCTGGAAACCGGTTTACCTGAAAGCCTGGGATGATGCAAAAATTGAGAGTCTGCAAATTGTTCAGCATGAAGTATCAGATGATAAAGCAACATTTACCGCGGTATTTGAAGTTGATGCCGTAAAAAAAGCAAAGGCGACCGTCTCGATCAGCAACGATGGCCAAACACTCGCTTCCGGCGCAATAAATCTTACTCCCGGAGTAAGCAAGTATTCGGTTAATTTCGAAATTGCAAATCCGCAGCTTTGGTGGTCGAATGGTTTGGGAGAAGCTCACCTGTACAATCTAACGGGAACTTTGGAAGTTCGCGGCAGAACTGTTACCGAAGATACCCGCATTGGAATTCGCACCCTGGAACTGGTGCGTGAAAAAGACGATGACGGAACGTCCTTCTATTTCAAACTGAACGGGCATCCGGTATTTATGAAGGGCGCCAACTACATCCCCAATGATATGTTTCTTCCTCGTGTGACCGATGAAAACTACCGCAAAGTGATAGAAACTGCTAAAATTTCGAACAACAACATGTTGCGTGTCTGGGGTGGTGGTATTTACGAAAATGATATTTTTTACGACCTCTGCGACGAGAACGGAATACTGGTGTGGCAGGATTTTATGTTTGCCTGTGCCATGTTCCCCAACGATGCCGAGTTTCTGGATAACATTAAACACGAAGCCATCGATAATGTAAAACGCCTGCGCAACCATCCGTCAATTGCATTGTGGTGTGGTAACAACGAAATTCTTACTGCCTGGAATACCTGGGGCTGGAAACGAGATGCCGAAAAAGAGGGAGCAGATGTTCCTGAGAAAGTTTGGCAGGCTTATGTCGATATTTTCCACAAAACACTGCCCGAGGTAGTTGAAGAACTCGATCCGTCGCGCAGTTACTGGGGCTCAAGCCCATCGTCGGGACTTGGCGTACAGGCCGACCTGGTGAATGGCGACGAACATTACTGGGGCGTTTGGTGGGGAAAAGAGCCGTTCAGCACATACGCAACTCACCTGGCGCGTTTTATGAGCGAATATGGCTTCCAGAGTTTCCCCGAAATTGCAAGCGTGCGCAAATATGCCGAGCCTGAAGATTACGACATTTACTCGGAAGTAATGAAATCGCACCAGCGCTCATCCATCGGAAATGAGACCATTGAATATTACTTGTTGAAAGAATACAAACACCCGAAAGATTTTGAATCCTTCCTGTATGTGAACCACGTACTTCAGGCCGACGGAATTAAATTCGGACTGGAAGGTCACCGCCGGGCCATGCCATACTGCATGGGTAGTTTGTACTGGCAGATTAACGATGTTTGGCCGGTGGCTTCATGGAGCTCGACCGATTATTTCCAGAAATGGAAAGCCTTGCAATACTATGTGAAAAAGGGGTTTAGTCCGGTTTTAGTGAGTCCCTACGAAGACGATCTGAAACTGAAAGTAGGTATTGTGAACGACCGGTTGGAGCCGGTAAATGCGGAGCTTCGCATTCAACTGGTAGATTTTGACGGAAAAGTGATCTGGGAAGAAGCTTCGCTGGTGGAAATTCCGGCCAACTCGAGCGATGATTATTATGAAGTGAACAAGTGGGAATTCCGTTACAAATACCGTCGGGAAATTAACGATGTTGTTTTGAAAACCGAGCTCGTGGAGAACGGCAAAGTAATTTCGAACAACTACTACTATTTCCTTCCGTTTAAAGATTTAAAAATCAAAGCGCCTACTTTAGAACACAGCATTGCTAAAAGCGACAATGGTTTCGACATAACGCTGAATACCGACAAACTGGCTAAAAACGTGTACCTGCAAATTGGCGACGAAGACGGATTTTTCTCGGATAATTATTTCGATCTGTTACCGAATGAAAAGGTAACAGTCAATCTGAAAACCGATATTTCAGAAGAAAAATTGAATGAAGTGCTGACACTACGAACATTGGACGATGCATTTTAAACAATAACGAAGAATGGCATCTCAATAGGGTGCCTTTCTTTTTTAAACCAAGTGATTGATATGCGATTGCTACTGATTCTATTAACGGGACTAATCTTGCTCTTTGGAGGGAAACCTGCGAAAAACACCGGCGTGTACCTCGAAAAAGGTTCGCAACTTATCGCATACCAGATTACCGGAGAAAAAGGAAAAGTAAGTTTCACCCACCTCGATGCCGGCAGTTACAGGATATCCTTGCTTTTCCCGCAACAAGAAGGTAAATACATGGATAGCAAACCCAAACACCGTACAATGAGCAAGGCCAGCTACAATGCCAAAAAGAAAACGTATTACTACCAGGGCAATGAAGGATTCTTTGCTATAAAATTCGGTGGAATGTCAAAAATAAAAAGCGAGAATTTTAAAGCGGTTTTTAAAGAAGAAAAGGATGAAAACGACACCTACAAGATCATCGTTCAGTTTGGAGCCCATGGCAACAATGCCTCAATCGATATTGCCGTTGAAGCGCTGACTGCTTCACAGTACAAGAAAGCTACCGATAAAGCCAGCGATATTTCTACTTTATCCATTCCGAACATACGTTAAGAAATAGCTCGAATACCTCCTAAAAAGGAAATCTGCACAAGTAAATTTTGTAATTTTAGGACCGCTAACGATTTTGTAACATGGTAAAATCAATATCCTTATTGTTGCCTATTTACGTTACTTTGATGTGGGCCCTGGTATTTCTGTTAAAAAGAAATTCGCCTGTACGTGCCAACAAAGTTTTGGGGCTTTTCATGCTTGCGGCCACTTTACTGTATTGCTCACATGCGGTGTTTTTCCATCAGTTTTACCACCTTTATTCTTTTATCGACAGTCTGTATTTGCTTACCTTGCTTTCATTATATCCTCTTTTCTATGGTTACATTTTAGTACTGTCGACTCATGAATTAAACCTGAAGAGATTTAGGCTTAATTTTCTGCCAGCCTTTATATTAGCCTTATCATCACTTATTCTGACTTTGGTACTCAGCCCCGAAGAACGGGTGATGTATGTTAAGGAAGTACTGATATCCAGAAATCTAAAAGAACTTAATCTTTTTTCAATCACCGGTATAAAAGGCATGGTTTTTCTGATTGCAAGAATCGCGTTCATTATTCAATCCATAGTTTATCTGCTAATCGGTATTCGCCTGGCCAACAGGTATAATGTGTGGCTCCATGAATATTTCTCGAATACCGAAGGAAGAAGAATGAAATGGGTTCGCGATATCAGTATAATTATTCTTGTTGTTTCAATTGCAGGCATTGTCTTTTCGTTGATTGGCCGCAGTTATTTTGCACACAAACCGGTTAGTTTGCTTATTCCTTCTTTTTTGTTCAGTACAATTTATTTTATTATCGGATTTAACGCTAATCAGCAAGAGGTGCTTACCGAAAATCTGGTTGAATTTAACACGGAAAACGAACCAAAAGAACCTGTTCACGGACAGGTATCAATTTTAAAAGAGAAACTGCTCGAACTTTTTGAAAACGAAAAAATTTATACACAAACTGATTTAAGAATCACAACCCTTTGTGAGGTATTGCAAACAAACAGAACCTATCTTTCAAGACTGATTAATGTTGAATTTGGAATGAATTTCAACGAATTTGTAAATCATTATCGCGTGCGCGAAGCCGAAAAGCTCTTAAGTTCTGATGAGCATAAATCTTATACGCTGGAGTACATTGCGGAAGAAGCCGGATTTGGAACCAGCAATTCTTTTTCCAGGGCTTTTAAAGAATTCAATGGAATAACTCCCGGCCAGTATCGCAAAGACGACTCTCAACAGAAATCTTCCTAAATCAGGCTATTTTTTTTTGATCACAATACTAACATCCATAGGATACCTGCCTGAATCGGCGCCATAAACCGAAAGTCCGCCACGGTTCTTCGTCTGTTCATCAACATGCATTTGAAGAACAAGCTGCCCGGCTTCCAGCACTGCATTCTTTAACGCCTCATCGAATTTTTCTACCACGAGGTAACCATATGATCCGGCTTCGTCAAGCAGCCACGGCTTGCTGTGGTCGTCGCTTCCCCACTCCGAGCCGGGTTCCTGGTTCATCCACGAGAGAATGCCACGATGGTCGGCAGGATCATCGGAAAGTTCCACTTCGCCTATTTTATTTTCGTTGGCCGTAATTTTTACCAGCGAACCATGTAATTTCTGATCGGTTTGCGGATAGCTGTTCTGACCGTATCCCGGTATTTTGCCTTTCTCCGAAACGATTTCCATCCCAATGCGCTCGGCCTCTCCATCTTCCAGGTATTTTTCCTGTGGATACCTCGATGCCAGTTCAGCCCTGAATTCGATCGACTCCACATTTTCAGTTGAAAGTCCTTCAGGCAAATCGAAAGTATATTCAAAGAAACCCGATCCCATTCCCCACACTTTTCGATCGTTTTGCCGCGCGAGGTATTTTATCGACCACGAAGCATCGCTAAATTCTGTTGGCGATTTAGTCAGTACCAGAATGTCATCCGGCCGGCTTCCTTCCACTTTGAAAGGCACAAAATTGCGTTGCAACACCATTCCATTACCATCTACAAGTTCAGTAGCGAGGATACCAGTAAGAGCCATGTCCGGAAGATTGATGGTTATCGGATTTTGTTCAACAAATTCAAATGCTCTCGCCTTTGCTTCCTGTTCACCCGAACTTATTTCCTGCTTATCTCCTAATGCATCCCAACCATAAACAGTATACCTTATCTTTAAATTCTGAGGGGTTTCGCTACTCACCGCACTGATACCAATTGGTATTTCCACCGGGCTGCCTCCTTTATAAGTTTGAAAGAAATCCTTTCCGGCAACTACATAAAGATCAGCATGAAAATCCTTCATTGTCATTCCCGGACACAACTCATCGAGCCCAAATTCCTTTTTGCTGCGATCGAAACGGTAGTAGCCGTTCCATTCATTAATTACATCGTGAAACTCGGTAAAAAGAAAGCCTGCAATTTTCGGGCGCTTTCTGAATTCATTCATCATAATATGATATTCCCAGGTAATGTCAATGTCGCCCGTACTTCCGTTGTAGCCCCACACTGCACCACATTCGGAATTAAACATGGGCTGATTGCCCTGAACATTGTTGCCTATAAAATTAAAACCTGAGCCCGGGTAAGTATTCTCGCAAACCATATCGAGAAAACCGGCCCAATGGCGCGCCGGAGAATAGCGGTGCCAAGTATTGATATCGGTAATTACGTGATCCCAGTTACAGGGTGAATTGTCTTCGACCAAACGGGTTTGATCAAAGTCCTTTGCTTTGTGGTACCAGCTTCGCACCCAATCCTGTGTTTCGGGAGCATAAACACGCTGGCCCTCTTCATTCCTGCTAAAAAGGCCCCATGTTTCGTTGAAAAGCACCCACGAAAAAATGGAAGGCGAGTTGTAATCGCGGGCCATTTCAGCTGTGGCTACCTGTTCCCAGTTAGCTTTTGCGGTACTGTCGGGTTCGCCCCAAAAATTCGGAATATCCTCCTGAACCAACAATCCAAGCTTGTCGGCCCAGTATAGTTTTCGCGGCAGTTCTGCTTTAATATGAATACGGATTCCGTTTAATCCCAGGTCTTTCGCACGCTGGATTTCTTCCTTCATAAACTCATCGGAAGGGAACGTATAAAAACCTTCAGGATGATAACTCTGATCGAGTGTAAGCCGCAAATAAAGCGGTTTATTATTCAGCGCAACATACTGAAAATCTTTCCCGGGAACATTTACAGCCGATATTTTTCGCATACCAAAATACGTTGCGATATCATCGCTCCAGTGATTCCCATTTAACCAAACTTTCACATTGTACAAATACGGATTATCGAGATCCCACAAGCGCATATTTTTTATCGGAATGGTAAACTCCTGTGATTTGGTTCCTGCTTGTAAGGCGGCTCTGAAATTAAGTCCGGATCCGGCTAACAAAAACTCAGCATTTTCCTTCAATTCATGATTCAAAACCAGTTTTACGCCCACTTCCTCTTTATCAATATCGGGAGTGAAAAATATTCCGGTGATATGATTCTCCGGGCGTGCTTCCAGGTAAACCGTTTGCCAGATACCTTTGGCGTTTCCATAATACTGCTTGCCGGAAGGACGGTTATCCAACTCCTCATCCTCAACCCGAACTACCAGCTCATTCTCACCTTCCTGTAAATACTTTGTGATGTTAAAATCGAAAGGCGTATAACCACCATTATGGTCGCCAACTTTTTGCCCGTTTATCCACACAGAAGTAGTAAAATCGCTGGCACAAAAATTCAGGTAAACCTGTTTCCCTTGCCAGTCTTCAGGTTTCTCAAGCTTAAAAGTTCTGGAGTACCAGGCATAATTCACCTTTGGCAGACGAACTCCACTTGCCGGACTTGCCCATGAAAAAGGCACCAGAATTTCATCGGTGAAGTTTTCAGGAGCGATCTGCCAGTTTTCTTTCAAACCTATATTGGCAGAATCGGGCCTGAATTTCCAGTTACCATTCAAATTCTGCCACAAACTGCGCTCGAAATTAGGCCGTGGATGTTCCGGTAAAGGAATCGAATCTTTTTCTTTTTTGCTGCAAGAGAATAAAACAACAAGTACTAAAAGGAGTAAAATATGAATTCTCATGGCATTCAGTTTAATTATTTGCAGGTAGTGTAAATTTAGTGAATTTCAAGAACAATTATGATCATTACTTCTCATACAATTACAGAAATTTTGGCGTACATCTTTTACAAAAAAATAAACCGAGTTGACAAAAAATCCACCGCTTCGTGACCTTTTTGTGATACTTTGTTGTTATTGTTGCAGTAACAAATAATTAGTAATCAATGGATAAGGTTTTATTGATCGAAGACGATCCTCACATCAGAGAGTTAGTCAGCATTCACCTGAAAGATCTGAATCTGGATGTTGATGTTTCGGAAGACGGACTTGACGGGTATCAGAAAGCAAGCAGCGGAGTGTACAGTCTGATCATTCTGGATTTGATGCTGCCCAAAATGGACGGACTTGAAGTTTGCCGTTTGTTGCGTGCCGACAAAATAAAAACGCACATCCTGATGCTTACGGCCAAATCGGAAGAAATCGACAAAGTACTGGGGTTGGAAACAGGGGCCGATGATTACCTTACCAAACCGTTTAGCGTACGTGAATTTATTGCCCGTGTTAAAGCCATTCTCAGAAGGTTGAATTCGTTGAGCACAGAAAATGAAGCCGATACCGGCGACAGGGTTGTGGTGGAAGATCTTAACATTGATATGGTTAAACGAAAAGTATTGCTAAAGAATGTCAAACTTGATCTTACGCCAAAGGAGTTTGATTTGCTGGCGCTTCTAGCTCAAAAACCGGGCAGGGTATACAGTCGAAACGCTTTGCTGAGCAAGGTTTGGGGCTACAATTTTAATGGCTACGAACATACGGTTAACTCGCACATCAACCGGCTTCGGTCGAAGATTGAGCCGGATATTAATCACCCAAAATACATACTAACGAGTTGGGGAGTAGGTTATAAATTCAACGACGAATTATGAAGACAAATAAGATTTTCAGCAGTTTATACTGGAAGGTGTCGGGAATATTCCTGGCGTTCACCGTGGTATTAACCATCATATTCATTTATATCTCGGTGATATTTTCGGCCGATTACAACGATGAAGCACAACAGAAAATAAACGGTGAGATTGCAGCCGGTGCCATCAAAGAGGTATCGCCGATATTTATTGATGGAAAAGTGAACGAACAAGCTATTTCAGTGCTGATGCATTCGATGATGGCGGTTCACCCAAGTATTGAAGTGTATCTGCTTGATCCCGAAGGAAAGATCCTGACTTTTGTGGTTCCCGAACAGGATGTAAAAACCGACGCTGTGGCACTTGGCCCTATAAAAAGCTTTCTTAACCGAAAGTCAGATAAGGCAATAAAAGGCGATGACCCAAGAAATCCGGATTCGCCCAAAATATTCTCAGTAGCCGAAGTTATAGAAGACGGACAAATGAAAGGCTACATGTACATCATTCTGGCCAGCAACCAGTACACTTCGACCATGGCGGCGCTCGAAAACAGCTTTATCCTAAAAATTGGAGTACGTACAATTCTGATTGCGGTTTTGCTGACTTCCATTTTAGGATTGCTGGCGATTTATGTCATTACCAGAAACCTGAATAAAATTATTGCTGCTTTCCAGCGCTTTAAATCAGGCGATCATTCTGTACGTATCAATATGAAAACCGGTGGTGAACTCGCCAATGTTGCCGACACTTTTAACAGCATGGCCGAAACCATCCAGCAAAATATCATTCAGCTAAAAAGTGTTGAGGAATTGCGTAAGGAACTGATCGCTAATGTGTCTCACGACCTCAGGAGTCCGATCGCCTCCATTCAGGGTTTTGCCGAAACCATTTTACTGAAAGATGAAAACCTGACAGAAACTGAACGAAAAAAATATTTGGAGATCATTTTACAGAACTCCGAAAATCTGAGCAAGCTGGTGAATGACCTGTTTGAGCTGTCGAAACTGGAAACCAATCCACAGATGATTCAACCGGAACCGGTTCAGGTCGCTGAATTGGTTCAGGACGTGGCCGACAAGTTTCAAATTATGGCCCGCGAGAAAAACATCAGCATCAACACCATTTATTCGAAAAGCCTCCCACTGGTTTATGCCGATATTCAAATGACCGACCGCGTATTTCAGAATATTCTCGACAATGCCATAAAATACTGCAGCCCCGGAGATGTGGTAACCATTGAACTGGAACTCCAAAAAGAAGCTGTTTTAGTAAAAATCACCGATACCGGAAAAGGAATTGCAGAAGATGAACTGCCCTTTATTTTTACACGGTATTACAAGGGCAAAAAAACAAATGGTGCCAACAGTACCGGACTTGGTTTGGCCATAGTTAAAAAGATTCTCGATTTGCACAAATCTACCATTAACGTGTATAGCAAATTGAACCAGGGAACGCGCTTTGAATTCAATCTCCCACTCTATAATGTTGCGGTATAATACCAGCTATTATTCTATTTTTATAGTAGTTTTATTTATTTGTTTTAGTGCCACTTATATAATTCCTTATGATATATAATCATGATGTCGGTATTGATTGTTTGAACGGAATAGTGCAGGTAAATTATACTGGTCTGTTTAACTCCTAAACCATTTAAATCCTGGCTGTTTTCTTCAATACCAAAATCACACACTACTAGTTATATAGTATTTCTTTGTTGCATAATTTTCATACTTACCTTTTCAATATTAAACAACAAAAAAGCAGACTCAAAATTGAATCTGCTTTAACTATCGTGATAAGAGAAAACGATCAGATTTTTGGCAATACCCAGGGAGCTCTGTAGTTTGGAGTCAGGTACACATTTGCTTTTTCGTTACCGATGAACTTGCTGTTTTCGGCATCCCAGTACAAACGTTCGCCGGTTTTAAGGGCAATGTTTCCAAGGTGGGCTACACGAGCAGTATTTGCGGCAATACCAATGTGGCAGTTCGTATCTGTACTTCCTTTCCGGATGCAATCCACAAAGTTTTCCATGTGGTTATTTAATCCCTGGCCATCGCCTTTTGTTAATTCCACGCGATCCATTCTTGGGTTTTTACCACCTTCAGGAATTACTTCCCAACCGCCACGATCGACAACCAAAGTACCGTTATTGCCCACAAAACCAACGCCATGGCTTCGTCCGTAATATCCTCCATCGATGTTGGTAGCATGATCCCACAACATGGTATAATCGTCGAATTCGAAAAGTGCCTGCATGGTATCTGGTGTTTCCGCAGCATCATCCGGGTAACCGTATTTTCCTCCCATCGACATTACCGATTTTGGTGCTTTTGCATTCATTCCGAACAAGCCAAAATCGATGATATGCACACCCCAGTCGGTCATCAAACCACCGGCATAATCCCAGAACCAGCGAAAGTTGAAATGAAAACGGTTTGGATTGAACGGCCTTGCTTTTGCCGGTCCGAGCCAGAAATCGTAATCTACACCTTCGGGAACCGGACCATCGGGTTTAACCGGAATCGATTTCATCCAACCCTGATACGACCAGGTACGAACTGCACGGATTTGCCCCAATTTCCCCGAGTGTACAAAATCTACAGCATCGAGCCAGTGTTTATCGCTTCGTTGCCACTGGCCTACCTGTACAATATTTCCGTAACGCTGCTGTGCGCGCTCCATCACATTGATCTCTTCGATGGTGTTTGCAAGAGGTTTCTCGCAATAAATTTGCTTGCCTTCCTGGGCAGCATACACAAATGGAAGCGTATGCCAGTGATCGGGCGTACCGATAATGATCACATCAATACCGGGCTCTTCAAGCAACTTTCTGAAATCTTTAAATCCCTTCGGTTTAGTTCCCTGAATTTTTTCTACGTCGGCAATGCGTCTGTTCAATACATTCTCATCAACATCGCAAAGTGCAGCACACTCCGTATTTTCCTGACGCAAAAAAGCTTGCAAATCGGCAAAGCCCATTCCGTTCACACCAATCGCGGCACATACCAGTTTGTCGTTAGCACCGGCACATGAATTCATCGCCATGGGCATCCCTGCTACCATGGTTACACCGGCGGTAGCCATCGCTGTGGTTTTAATAAATTCTCTTCTATCTGTCATAATAAATTAGTTGGTGATCGTAACGATCATGTAGGTTATATTCTATTTGAAGTCCTATTTCTGCATAGCATCATCGAATGCAAAATCAGAAGGTGCAAAGTCCACTTTTTTTACGAAAGCGCAAGCCTCTGCAGCACCGTGTTCCCTGTCCATTCCACTATCTTCCCATTCAACCGATAGTGGTCCGCCATAACCAACGTCATTAAGCGCCCTGATAATATTCTCGAAATTGATCTTTCCACGTCCGAGGCTTCTGAAATTCCAGTAACGACGATTGTCTCCAAATTCCATATGGCCACCAAAAACACCAACTCCCATCGGCACATCGCTCCAGTAGGCGTCTTTCATGTGAACGTGGAAAATGCGGTCGGCAAATTCGTAGATAAAACGAACATAGTCGACATGTTGGTAACCAAAGTGGCTTGGATCGAAATTAAAACCAAATGCCGGATGATAATCGAGCGCTTTTAACGCGAGATGTGCTGTGTGTATATCAAAAGCAATCTCGGTGGGATGAGCCTCAAGGGCAAATTTTATTCCCAGGCTTTGATACTCATCGAGGATCGGTTTCCAACGACGTGCAAAATCGGCATAACCCTCTTCAATCATTTCCGCACTTACCGGCGGAAACGAATACAGCAGGTGCCAAATCGGACTTCCGGTAAAACCGTTCACAGTACTTATTCCTAAGCGCTTAGCAACTTCAGCGGTTTTAACCATTTCTTCCGCAGCCCGCTGACGCACTCCTTCCGGATCGCCATCGCCCCAAACATGCGGACTGGCAATGCTTTTATGCCGCTGATCGATTGGATCGCAAACGCACTGTCCATCGAGATGGGCAGAAATGGAATAAAGTTGAAGGCCGTATTTATCGAGTAAGGCCTTACGGTCGTCGCAGTAAGCCTGATCGGCTTTGGCCACTTCCATATGATCGCCCCAGGTACACAGTTCCAAACCATCGTAACCAAATTCTTTGGCTTTTTGACACATGGTCTCGAGTGGCAAATCGGCCCACTGCCCGGTGAATATTGTAACAGGTCTTGCCATAACTTTTAGTTTAAAGTTTGTAGTTCAGTAATAAAGTCAAAAAATTAAATTATATCGCCGAATTTCACCCATTTAACTTCATTGTTATATCCGGCACTAACCACGGTATCGATAAATTGCATGCCACGGATTCCGTCTTCAACACCAGGAAAATCAAGCATTTCAGCAGTAGGTTCTTCACCGTTTGCTTTTGCTCTAACCGTGAGGGCGAAATTGCGGTAAATGTTGGCAAAGGCTTCGAGATAACCTTCCGGATGTCCGCCCGGAGTACGTGTATTGTGTGCTGCAATGGCCGTATCCATACTTGTTCCCACACGCATAATCTGCATGGGTTTATCCGTCCATTTTAATTTTAATGAATTCGGTTCCATCTGTTCCCAGTCCAAACCACCTTTATCGCCGTAAACACGAATGCGAATGGCATTTTCTTCGCCGGCTGCAATTTGAGTGGCCATCAAAACCCCCTGTGCGCCATTATCAAAACGCATAAAAGCAGCACCGTCATCATCGAGTAAGCGATTGGGAACAAAAACGTTTAGGGTGGCACAGATCTCCGTTACTTTCAACCCGGTTATGTATTCTGCCAAATGATGTGCATGAGTGCCGATGTCGCCCATACAGCCTGCTTTCCCCGATTTCTTAGGGTCAGTACGCCAGCTCGCCTGAGGATTGCCCGTATCTTCTAATTTTGATGAAAGCCATCCTTGCGGATATTCAACAAATACTTTTCTGATCTTTCCGAAACGGCCTTCGGCAATCATTTGCTTTGCTTGTTTAACAGCCGGATATCCCGAATAAGTGTGCGTTAAGGCAAATGTTAATCCGGTATCATCAATCTTCTCCTTTAGCTTCAGTGCTTCCTCCAATGTAAAGGTGATAGGTTTGTCGAGCACCACGTTGAACCCATGATCCAAGGCCATAACCGCCGGATCGAAATGCACAAAATTTGGCGTAACAATGGATACAAAATCCATTCGTTCGCCTTCAGGAAGCTGTGCTTCTTTTTCAAACATTTCCTGGTAAGTATCATAAACACGTTCCTCAGGAAGAAAATAAAGTTTTCCTGATTCTTTTGAAATTTTAGGATTTACGCTGAAACAACCACAGACAAGTTCTATCTGGTTATCCATTAAAGCAGCCAAACGATGTATGGCGCCAATAAATGCGTCGGTTCCTCCACCGACCATTCCCATCCGAAGTTTCCTGTTCATTCTTAGAATTTTTTAGTTGATTTAGAATTGCAGCTAAAATTAGCAACTCTTTTTAAAGGAAGCAATTTTCAGCACAGGGGTATTGCTAAAATATTGAAAAATACCTTTTAAATTTTGCAGGATTTTTGGGTTAAGCAGAAGAGCTTGTCTTATTCCGATTTCTTAAAAGCTTCACGCAAATCCTCGTCGGGTTTTATGATGTTATAGTTTTCCCAGAATTCTCCGTCGAAATTACCCAGTTTTTCAACAAACACATCGCTTTGGGTAAAACGCTCTTCACCCGGAAACCGCTTCAAATCCGTAGGCTGAATGTCGGTGATCAGGAGATCGGAGACACTGTGAAATTCAGAATTTAGCTTATCACGCTTGCTCCTCACTTTAAAACTCACGGATGCCTGGGCAGTTGAAAGATGCCATTTACCTTGATATTGCTGGTAGTTTACCGTGTACTGCACATACGAAGGACGCGCCTTTACTCCGCGCGGCTTTTTCTTGATCATGATACTGGTAGCCTCATTCAAACTGCTTTTATTAAAACGGAATTCGGCATGAACAATGGCGAAGGTTTCGCGATGTACATACATTTCGCCAATAAATCCCGGAAAAACATCGGGAGAAATAGGTTCGAAATGTACCACATAAACAGGTTGCTCGTGATACCAGATCACCTTTGTAATTTCATATCTATACGAGTTTTGATAACTGGCATGAATGAAACTTTCAACCGTTTTCACCACATCGAGCTGAACAATGGTGAAAGGCCCGCCCTGCATTTTAAAATTCAGCCAGCGAAAAGGCTGAACATCCGGGCTTTTCCGGCCTTTTACCAAGCGAACCAGGTCGTTACGAAGGCCATTGTTATAGGGCGATTTCAATACATCGATCACCGCTTCCGAAACACTTATATAGTTTCCATCCTGCTGAACTGTTTCGCGGTAAAAACCTTTCATCAGTTTGGTTTGTGTACTGTAATTCTTCTCCAGGTTCTGACGAATCCTGGCCAGCAGATGATCGGGAGTGATAGCAGTTATACGAACCTCCTTAATACGAATTGAAACAGGCTCAAGAATCAACAGATCCTCGTCGAGCAACTTGTAGGCCGGAATCAGGATTTGGGCATATCCCATACACGAGATCACCACCGTATCGCGAATATTATCAGGATGCAGTTTTAACAGGAATTCGCCATCGGCATTTGAGATTGTACCAATTGGCTTATTAAACACAGATACGGAAGCATAGGGAACGGGCTTTTCGCGCCGGGCCTCTATTAAGCGACCTTTCAGGAAAAAGTATTTCACCGGTATAGTGTCGTTCTGTGCGACAACCGGATCGGCTCGTCGCTCCTTTTTTGTTATGATGATTTGGTTTTCGCGCTCCCGTAGCAAATATTTTTCAGGCTCGAAAAGCTGATTCAACACATGATACAGCGATTTATTTACCACATCAACCGATACTTTCCGATCTGTATTGACGGCAGCAGCGTCGTATGAAAAATAAACTTCAGCCTGCCAGCTGATTTGGTCCAGAATGGTTTCCAAAACCTGTTTATCCTGTTTAATTGTCACACGCCGTTCAAAAACAGAACCATCCTGTTGCTGGCCCTTTGAAACTAAAGAGAGCAACAGGATGGTTACGGATATGACAATTTTATATCGATGCATTAAAACATCTTTTTCAGCTCAAAAGAAGTTTTTATTTCTTCGCCGTCACGCAGCACTTTTACTTTAATTTTCTTGTTTTCCTTGCTTTGAAGCAGTAAGTTAATATCATTCAATTCCAGCGACTTATGGCTGCTGCTATTGATAGACAGGATTTGGTCATCTTTCTGAATACCTGCGAAATAAGCGGGCGAATTTTCGGTAACATCGGCAATGGTGTACACCGGTAACCCGGGTATCGGATTAATTACTTCCATGCCACTCATGTTATAATTAAAATCTTCTTTTATTCGATTCGTGGGTCGCAAAGTCAGTCGGCTGTTACGATAGTCGACAGTGACGTAGAACCTGCGAAGGATTTCGGCACCAATGGTTCCGTTCCGGTCGTTCGACGTGATCAGGCTATCAATCAGTTTAGAGTCGGGGAATGCAACAATTGGCTGAGTAAGCAACAATGGCCCTACCCAAATGGCATCGATCCGTCCTTTTGTTCCGTAAAGATCGCCACTCAAACCTCTTCCCAGGAAAGTTTCCATATGCTTTTCCGGAATTTTAATCCGTTCATCCGAACTTTCTGAAAGCCACAACGCGTCGCTGGCGCCTGTATCAACCAATAATTTTACAGGAACTTCCTTCAAGGAATCGGTTACGATGGAGGTGCGCACGAATGGTTTTGTGCCGTCAAAATGCAGCGGTAAAATGATGTCGTTTTTGCGATCGCGGTATTTGTAATACTCAGGTTTGTACAATACAAGTTCTTCATCGTGATAATCGATTTCAACCACAAAGTCTTTGAACAGGTTAAATCCGATCAGCCCGTGTACAGGAATTCCCAGCATGTGCGAAATCTGAAAATCTTCGTCGATAATCATTTGAACCTCCTGGTTACGAGCCGTTATTCCGTTAATGTGCAAGGAATTGTTTCCTGAGCGATACGCAGTCAGCCCTTCACCTTCGTCCAAACCTTTAATTTTCACCGGCATCATGTAATTCAGGTTCAACTTGTTTACAAATGGCAGCTCGGTGATTATCGGGAAACGAACGCCTGTATCCAGAATAAAATTCAAGGTGTCCGAATCGTTAATGTTTACCGGGATAATAATCAGGTTACTGGCCGATTTGAATTTGATGGTCAGCCGTTTATCACGTGGATCGTCGAACATAAAACCACGGTTGTTTGCGTAAAACTGTTGGGTGTTCCTGTCCAGTTCCATACTTTTATCGAGCGGAACATAATCGCGAACCACCAGCAGGTTATCTTCAATTTCGAAGAGCAGGTAAAAATCGTTCATCAGTTTATCGAGCACATATTTAATGGGCTTGTTCGAAACGTTCAAACTGATTTTCTTATCGGCAAGATCCTGCGAATTGTATTGGTAATCGATGTCGAGGTACTTGCAGATTTTCTCTATTACACTCGAAAGCGGCTCGTCTTCAGCATAAATACTGATGTTTTGATCGAGCGACTGGCTCTTTTCCTCCTGTGCCTGTGCGAAATTAGGCGCTAAAAAAAGTACCAAAATTACCAGCCAGGCGAGGTTTTTTATTTTAATCCATATTGTCTTCATAACTTTATTGCTTTATTGATCGTGTCTGTTTTGACACACTCTTAGTTTTTACGGCTCGCCAACACAAAATGTTCTTCGTCGCCCGTTAGATCGAGATTGAATGTGAGCCGTATTATATCCAATACGAACTTCGCGGGTTTCTGATCGAAATGGCCTTCATACCTCAGGTCACTCAGCTCTGGTTCTGACAACTGGATCTCGATGTGATAGGTCTTCTCGAGGCACCGGATGACTTCACCCAGCGGCACATTGTCAAAAACAAGGTCATGCGTTTTCCACGACAGGAAATTTGGGTCAGTATTTACCGATTTTTCGATGGTATGATTTACGGTAAACAGTGTTCCTTTTTCCCCGGGAGTAAGAAATACCTCCCTGTTGTTTGTCTCCTTTTCAGTGTTTTTGCTAATTACCTGCACTTTGCCGGTTTTCACAATTACTTCCACGGTCTCATTTTCGGGGTATGCGTTCACGGTAAAAGAGGTACCTAAAACTTTCACCTGCGCATCGCCGGCGTTAATTACAAAAGGCTTTTCAGCATTTGGCACTACATCGAAAAATGCTTCACCTTCAATGCTCACTTCACGAACATCGCCCCTGAATTTTTTGGGGAACGTAAGCTTCGAGTTGCTGTTTAGCGCAACCACTGAGCCGTCGGGTAAAACATACTCTTGCAACACCTGTTTATCTGCCGAAATAATCTCGCTGTAAATTGCCGGCACCCGGTTAATAAAACCAATATAATAGCCAACAGATCCCAGTAAAAGCGCCAGAACAATAACCGCAGCATATTTGTAAAACTGTGATATTGCCTCCTTTCTTTTCTTTTTAAACTGAACGGTTTTGCCTTGCGACCGGGCTGTTTGTGCATATACATTTTTCCAGGCCTCGTTGGTGTTAAATCGATTCGAGCGGTAGTAAGCATTCGTTTTTTTCAGCGCTTTTTTGCTTTCTTCAAATGCTTTACGATTTTCTTCCGATTCCTTCAACCAGGCCTCAACTTCCAGATTTTCGTGGTTATTGGTTTCTCCGGCCAGGTATTTGGCCACCAATTCCCAATTCCGATTTTCTATATTCTCCATCTTTCCCATTCATTAAAATGACAATGCACAAATAATTTACCCCTAAACCGCTTTCTTCCGAAAACAGCTTAAAAAGAAAATAAAGGAATTATATTTTTTTAGTTTATCTCGTAATGATTTGATTGCCAACCCCATTTGAGCCTCAACAGTTTTTACCGACAGGTTTAATTTTTCTGCGATTTCGCGGTATTTCAATCCTTCTTCGCGACTCAGGCGAAAAATTTCGCGCCGTTTTTCAGGCAGGGCAGCAATACTTTCTTCGATGTCTTTTTTCAGATCAACCTCTAAAAACTGATCGTCGTAGTCGTTCATTTCTGCTTCGGCGATTACATGCTGCGCGTGTTGTGTTTTTATTTTTTCGTGTTTAATCCGATTCAGGCTATGATTTTTAACCGAACGAAACAGATAGCTTTTCAACGAGGTTTCGATGGTGATTGAATTTCGCTTTTCCCACAGTTTCACAAAAAAGTCCTGTACGATTTCTTCTGCTGCGTCATCGTCCTGCAGAAGCTGCGTTGCATAAGTACACAGTGCCTGGTAATAGCGTTTAAACAGTTGCTCAAAAGCCTGTTCTTTTCCTTTTTTCAGATCTTCGAAAATGGTTTGTTCTTCGAATTGGTTCATTCCGGCTTACTCAATTGATTCTTGCTAAGTTAGAAAAAAGTATTTCGCTGCGAAACACGAAATTTATGTTTATAAAATATGTCATTTTGTGAAGTGGTTTAAGATACTATTTTTACGCTCACAATTTTATAGCATAAACATGGAAAAGAAAGTAAAAGTGACATTTCCCAAGGCATTTTGGGTAGCCAATGCAGTGGAATTACTTGAAAGGGCTGCGTACTACGGAGTATTTATTGTAATCACGCTGTATTTATCGCGGATTTTAGGATTTAACGATTTTCAGGCTGCAATGCTGGCCGGTTCGTTTTCAGCCGGATTATACCTCTTACCCACTTTTGCAGGAGCTATTGCCGATAAGATAGGATTTAAACGATCCTTGCTAATCGCCTTCTCTTTGCTTTCTGTTGGCTACCTGGCGATGGGTGTATTGCCTACCATGCTCGAATCGGCAGGTTTGGTAGAATATACCAAAACCACGCAGTTTCACGGGCTGCGCGAAAGCAACCTCAAATGGATCATCATCCCGATTATGATTGTGATAATGATTGGCGGTTCGTTTATTAAATCGTGTATTACCGGAACGGTAGCCCGCGAAACCACAAAAGATACCCGTGCACAGGGTTATTCCATTTTTTATATGATGGTAAATATTGGTGCTTTCTCCGGAAAAACCATTGTAAAACCGCTTCGCGACGCTATGGGCAACGAAGGATTGGTAACACTTAATTACTTTGCCGCGGGAGTTACTGCCCTGGCTGTAATCTTAGTTTTATTTTTCTATAAAGCCAGCCGTTCGCAGGAAGAGCCAAAAAGCTTTAGCCAGATTTTTCATGCACTATTGAAAGTACTTGGTAACGCCCGCCTGATTATTTTAATCCTCATCATAACGGGTTTTTGGATGGTTCAGCATCAATTGTATGCCACCATGCCGAAATATGTATTGCGCCTTGCCGGAGAAGATAGCGCCATTTCGTGGTTTGCCAACGTTAATCCGTTGGTAGTGTTTCTGACGGTTGGCCTTGTTACTCAAATGATGCGTAATAAAACCTCGCTGTTCTCCATGTCGGTCGGAATGTTTATCATGCCCGTGTCGGCATTAAGTATGGCATCGGGGCACTTAATGGGCAGCGAACCTATTTTAGGGATGCACCCGGTAGCATTTATGATGGTAGTTGGGATTGTTTTCCAGGGTTTGGCCGAAACATTTATTTCACCACGTTACCTCGAGTATTTTTCGCTGCAGGCACCAAAAGGCGAAGAAGGACTTTACCTTGGTTTTAGTCATTTGCATTCGTTCCTTTCTTCTATACTGGGATTTGGCTTATCGGGCTGGCTGCTTACCAAATATTGTCCCGACCCAATACTTTTTGACACTCATGCTGAATGGGAAGCCGCTTCGGTGAATGCCCATTACATTTGGTTCTACTTTGTTGGAATTGCCTCAGTATCTGCTATTTCATTAATCATTTATGGCAAAGTGGTAAAACACATCGACAGTAAAAAACAAATTTCGATATAATATTTTGCTGATTCGGGTGAAATAATTAGTTTTGCACACCAATTTTCCACAAAGGAAAAGCCCGGGTGGCGGAATTGGTAGACGCGCTGGATTCAAAATCCAGTTCTGGCAACGGAGTGCGGGTTCGATTCCCGCCCCGGGTACTTGGTGAAATACCAAAAAACATTAAAAGCGCTTAAAATCAATGATTTAAGCGCTTTTTTATTTAGCATAAATATCAATAAAAGTGCTTTAAAAGCATCTAAAATGCGACAAAATCGAGACCTATGGTTAAATAGACTCGATAGGTCTCGCTAAACACTGTAACTCGCTGATTCATTTCATTTTAATTGGTTTAATTTGGTTCGTTTTACTGTTTCAAAAGTGGCATTTATAATGTATTTTTAGACAGTGAGCGAGACCTAAATTGTTAAAATTTATGGATTATGAGGATTACAATTGCATTTTTACTTAAAAAATCAAAGAAGCGGGAAGACAGAACTTACCCCGTTTATGTCAGGTTTACGCTCAATGGAAAACGTGCTGAATTATCGACAAAGATATTTGTTGATCAGAATTCCTGGGATATATCAAAAGAAAGAATGACTGGCTCATCAAGTTTAGCGAAGACAACTAATAATCGTCTTGATAAAGTAGCTTCTAATATTCTTGATATTTATAATCAGTTTGAAGCCGGGAACAAAAAGTTTGATGTAGTTGATATTAAAAACAAACTTTGCGGCATAGAAGAAGAGCATGGAATAGTTGAAATGTTTGGTGTTTATATGAACACGATTGAATCAAATATTGGCAAAGGATTTTCAGCTACAACGCTCAAACATTATAAAACCTCAAAAAACCGGCTTTTAAACTTTTTATCTGACGTCTATGGGAAGAAGGAGTGGAACCTTAGCTACATAGGTTATAAGTTTATTAATGATTTTGATGTATACCTAAAAACCAAATACAACAACAGTGTAAATACTGCCTGGTGTTATCATAAACACATGAAGAAAGTATTGAATATTGCAGTTGCCATGGATTATCTTTCAACGAATCCGTATCTAAAGTTTCAGGTAAAAACAGAACAACCGAAACGTGAATTTTTAACTCAAAAGGAATTAAAGAAAATAAGGAAAAAAAAGATTGAGATTGAACGGCTTGCTATTGTTAGAGACATTTTTCTATTTGCCTGTTATACAGGACTGTCTTATGCTGATATTTCAAAGTTGGCAAAACAACATATAAGAACCGGAAACGATGGTAATAAATGGATTATTATAGACCGAACAAAAAATGGATCAAGATGCAGAGTTCCATTATTGCCTGCTGCAAAAAGCATTCTGAAGCGCTATAAAAACTATCCAATAAATGTTTCAAAAGGGCTATTGCTGCCAGTGAATTCAAACCAAAAAATGAATGCATATTTAAAAGAAATTGCTGATATATGCGGAATTAAAAAAAATCTATCAATGCATGTAGCCAGGCATACATTTGCAACAACAATAACATTAACCAATGGGGTACCTATTGAAACCGTTTCCAAGATTTTAGGACATAGTTCACTAAAGACTACACAAATTTATGCCCGTATTCTCGATACGAAAATTTCGGAGGATATTAAGAAAATAAGAGGTTTGATTTAAAAATGTAATTTATCAGTTTTGTTTTATTGCGAGATACTTAAAGTGCAATCAAAAATTTATATTCAAGAAGCTATACAAAAGTCAATTTTTATATTATTTGTGGTATTTAGTTGTAGATTAATGATTTTCCATATTGGTACGATTGCGACGCTGGTTCAAGTTCCGTCGGGATAACTTGGTCAATTTGTCTTCATACCTCTGTTTTTATTCAAATTCATAATTCAATAATCTTATCCTGGCAATACCGGATTGAGTGGAAAACACTCACCTTCCCGATATATACAAAAATGGAGTATAATCAATAAAAACTGGCGGAACAAATTTAACCAAGTAATTTTTTATCAATAAATTCCTGAAATTTCTTTTTAAAACTCTCACCCACAGGAATCCTCACATTATCTTGGTAGACTATTTTATTGCGTTCAATAGTGGTGATGTGGTTAAGATTTACAATGTATGATTTGTGAACACGCATAAACTTATTTCCAGGTAATTGCTCACCAAGTTTTTTTAAGCTAATTAGGGTCATTATCGGTTTTTGGGTCAAAAAGTGAATTTGAACATACTCATGCATTCCTTGGATATATTTGATATCGTCAAATTTAGCTTTAAGAATCATATAATCTGATTTAACAAAAATATGGTCATTGTTTTCAGATTGTACTTTGTTTTCCAGGCCAATTGAACCGATGATTTTCTTTGCTTTGTTTGCTGCGTTTAAGAATCGGCTATAATCAAATGGTTTCACTAAATAGTCGATCGCATCAACCCTAAATCCTTCAACAGCAAATTCTTTGTGTGATGTAGTAAAAACTACCTTTGGCATGTTCAGTAACGATTTTACAAATTCCATCCCGTTAAGTTCCGGCATGTCAATATCTGTGAAAATCAAATCGACTTTATCTCTATCTAAAACCTCCATTGCAGCAAAAGCACTTTCGCAGGTTGCTATAAGGTTCAAGAAAGGAGTAACAGTAATAAACTGTTCAATATTCATTAGGGCTACCGGGTCATCATCTATGGAAATACAATTAATTTGCATTAATTATTAAATTAGTCACTATCGTTACTTATTGGCAAAGTAATAAAAAAAGTACTTCCTTCACCTGGTTTGCTTTCAACTCTTATAGTTCCGTTGTTTTTTTCAATAAATTCTTTGCAGATAATTAATCCCAAACCAGCTCCTTTCTCCTTTTTAGTACCATGTGTTGTTATATGCTCGTTTGGATTTAGCACTTTGGATAAATTTTCTTCTGAAATGCCAATTCCGTTGTCCTTTACTCCTATTTCAATTTTATCGGTATAGGTTTTTGAGAACACCTCAATCTTACCATTTTCATTGCAGAATTTAATAGCATTGCTTACCAGGTTCCTGATAACTGTTTTGATCATATTTTTATCAGCATATACTGAAAGGTCTTCAGGAACTTCCGATTTTAGTTCAATTTGTTTGTTGACCGCACTTGTAAGCAAAAGGCTGAAGGTTTCATCAACAACTTCTGATAAATGAATTGTTTCGGGTGAAAAGGCCATGGTATTTTGCTGGCTTCGCGACCAGGTTAAAAGGTTCTCCAATAAACCCAATGCCGATTGTGTCCCTGCTGAAAGTAGTTGAAACAGTTTTTCCTCTTTTTCTGGAGACTGGTCAAACTGCCCGCTGGTCATTATTCCTAACGATGTACTTAAATTGGCAAGCGGAGCCCGCAAATCGTGACCAATTATGGAGAACATTTTGTCCTTTAGTTTATTCAGTTTTTCCAGTTCTTTGTTTTGGGTCTCAATTTCAGCTTTTTGAATTATGATTTGTTGGTTGGCACTTCGAATTCGGAAATAAGCCATACCTGCAATAACAACAATAACAAATACTGCAAACAATCCACCCCAAAGTGCTTTCTGACGGGTCTGCTGTTGTTTGATAATAATATCTTGTTTCTCGATGGCGGATTTCTGTAATTCGATTTCGTTTTCCTTTCGCTCAAGTTCATATCCAGCTTCAACACCAGCGACTTTTTTTACATTTTCTTCTGTAAAAATACTGTCGTGGGTTTGTTTAAACAGTATATGGTAATTATAGGCGCTTTTGTAATCATCTTTTGCTGCATAGCACTTTGCTAGAATATTGCTCGCTTTTCGAATTTGTAATTTCTGCTTTTTCTGCGTTGCAATTTCCAAACTTTTTTCACAATTCTTAATGGCATCGTCAATAAGGCCCATATTGTAATATATCTCACCAATATCAACCAATGTCATTGCAATTCGACTTTGATGATTAATTTCCTCAAGCACGGCAAGGGATTCTTTGTAATTTTCCAATGCTTTCGGATTGTCATTTAATTTAGCATAATAATCACCAAAGGATCTGTATGCTTGGGCAATTTCAGTTTTAGCACCAATTTCAATGCTGTTTGATAAAGTTTTATTAAAATAGTAATAGGCCGAATCATAAATATTTTGCGAAAGATATACTTCTCCTATACCTCTTTGAGAAGAAAGAATCGCATTTTTGTACCCATATTCTTCACTTAATTTAATAGCCTGCCTAAGGTATTGTAAAGCCTTATCATAATTACCTTGCGATTTATAGACATTTGCAATACTTCCTATTGTTGATAACACTTCATGCTTTTGATTGAGTTTTTGCTTTATCTGTAATGCTTTCTGGTAACCTTCAAGAGCTAATGAATAGTTCCCTAAATAATAATAAAGCCTTGACATATTATTTAAGGTTCGGGCTTTGAATAATTCATTTTTATCATTTTCCTGTAATTTCAAAGCTTTTTGGAAATACCTAAGACTTTCAGTATAGTTACCAGCTTTTGTGTAAATGCTTCCTATGTTGCTATATTTATATGCAATTCGCTGTAAATTTCTTGGTTCTAGCTCTTCTTCTTTTTCAAGTGATTTTTGAAAATTTTCAATTGCTTTTGACCAATCTCCTAAATTATTATAGACTGCCCCTTTCATGTTCAACAAATAGGCTATCCAAGGATCATCGTTCAGGTTATATGAGATCTCCAAAGATGAATCACAATAAGCTAAGGCAAGTTTAAAGTCAGATAGCATTCTGAAAGTATATCCTAAATTTGAATACGCTTTCATTTCACCTTCTATATTGCTGTAATTTTTCGTTAGGTCTAACTGCTCATAGAATAATTCCAGTGCTTTTTGGTGATTAAAAACAATATTGTATTCCTTCCCTAACTTTTGCAATAATTCAATTTTTATTGTGTCATGTTCTGCTTTTTGCAGCAGGTTTTCAAGGCTATCAATGGCAGTATTTTGAGCCTGTAGGTTATTACACAATAGACAACAAAAAATCAATATCAGGTAAATGATGAATCTAATCATAGGTCATTAAGCAAGTGAAATAAAATTCTCCCATCCCAAATATATATCAAAAACGACAAAAGTGATTAAACGGTAAGGTACAGTGATGGAATTACGGTGTTCGTTGAATACTTTTTCCAAACGCCGGAGCATAAATATCTTTGTAACATGGACAATTACAAACCCGAGTAAAACCATCATGAAAAAGAACCGAATATCAGACCATGCGAATTCTCTATTATTAACTACTGAGAATATCAGAAATATGCGAATTTTGAAGAGGACATTGCTCGTTCTTCAATTAGCATTAATAACAATGATATCACACGGCCAGGATTGGAACCAGGTAGGTGATGATTTCTTTGGAGATGCAGCTAATCAAGGTCTTGGATACCAGGTGGAGATAAGCGACGATGGCTCGATTATGGCCTTTGGAATACTGGGCGAAAGCTCGGTCGCATATCTTGCAGGTGCAGTTCGTGTTTTTTCATGGGATGGCTCAGTCTGGAACCAAATGGGATCTGATTTAACCGGTGCAGGAGCAAGTAAGGAGTTATTTGGTTTTAGTATTTCGATGAGTGCTGACGGAACGACCATTGCCGGTGGAGGAATTGACCTTACTGGCTCCGGGATTGTTAAAGTTTGGAGTTGGGACGGAGCATCATGGGTACAAAAAGGAAACACTTTTGTTGGAGCCAATACCGGTGACAAATGTGGGCAGGATGTGGCAATGTCTGCGTCGGGTGATGTTTTGGCAATAAGTTATCAAGATGAAGTTTTGGGTTCAGGAAACAAAGGTGTTGTTCGAATTTATCAATGGGATGGTTCAACCTGGAACCAGATGGGAAACGACATAGAATCATGGGGTCCGGCGGCCAATTTTGGCCGGTCCATCGACTTCGATTATTTGGGACATACAATAGTAATTGGCGCTTCGGCCGATGATGCGGTATACGAAAATGCAGGGAGTGCAACGGTTTATACCTGGGATGGCAGCAATTGGTCTGTTCTGGGAACAACCTTTACTGATGCATCCAAAAACGCAGCTGCCGGTGATATTGTCAGGTTATCAGATGATGGCAGAACCATGGCGTATTCAAGCCAGTGGGACGATACGGTATGGATATATGAATATGATGGAACGAACTGGAATTTGAAAGGAGGCCCGCTTTATGGTACTAAAGGTGGTACTCATTTTGGGAGTGGTTTAGATATTTCGGAAAATGGTAACAGAATTGCAATCGGAGACGAATACAATGTGAACCATGCTGATCCTGAAACAATAAGTGGAGAGGGTTGTGTTCAGGTTTTGGACTGGGATGGCTCCAATTGGAACATTGTAGGTGATACCATTTGGGGTGGATCGACGAAATATATTTTTGGTAGTTATGTTTCGTTAACCGCCGATGGAAGCAACCTGGTTGTCGGCTGCCCCGAAAACACAGTCTTTTATAGTTCTGGAGGCGCAGCAAGGGTATTTTCTTTATCTGAACCTGTTCCGGGTCATTATTGGGTAGGCAATGGCGGAAACTGGTCAGATGTTTCGCATTGGGCAACCACCTCAGGTGGATCAACCTTCCACAGCACACCTCCTACTCAGGATGATGACGTGTTTTTTGATGCGAACTCATTTTCACTTGCAGGCCAAATAGTAACCATTGATGCTGAAGCTGAATGTAAAAATTTGGACTGGACAGGAACGACAAATGCACCTGATCTGGCAGGCTCGAGCGATTTATGGGTGTATGGTTCAATAAAGCTGATTCCCGGAATGACTGCCAGCTTCACAGGAAATCTTGAATTAATATCGGATGTTGCAGGTAATACCCTTGATTTTGCGGGAATTAACCTCAATGCCAGTATTATTGACTTCTATGGATATGGCGATTATACGTTGGAATCGGATCTGAATATTTCCGGAGAAAATGGTATTTCAATTGGATATGGTACACTAAATACCAACAATTATGATATTAACACTAATGCCCTGGCCGTTTTTCCTTTTACCGATGTCGTCTATCTGAACCTTGGTTCTTCCATCATCAATGTCGATGATATACGATTTTTCTTCTCGAATATGATTCATCTTGATGCAGGGACATCAACCTTTAACATAACAGATGACACGTTTAATGCCATCGGTTTGGAGTTTTACGACGTTCATTTTAAATCTGTGGCAGGGCTGAGCAATTATGAAATATTTAATGCCCCAGTATTTCATGATCTTTCGTTTGAAAATGTTGCAAGCGTTACCTTTGAAGCAGGAAGCACCACTCAGATAAATAATCTCATGGTGAATGGTAGCTGTGCACAAAATGTAACCATCCAGTCTGATACCCCGGGCAGCCAGGCTTATATTTCCAAAGAAAGCGGGACCGTTATCAACGAATACCTGAGCATCAAAGATATCGGAATCACAGGCGGAGCTACATTCACAGCCAATAACAGTGTTGATCTTGGGAATGTGACCAACTGGATCATCAATGAACCGTCTGGTTCAACAGATTATTACTGGGTAGGCGGCTCCGGAGACTGGGATGACCCAAATCATTGGGCAACAAGTAGCGGCGGTACAGGGAATGGTACCTGCACGCCTTCTTCAGGTGACAATGTATTTTTTGACGCTAATTCTTTTACGGCTGCCTCTCAAACTGTAATGTTTAATACGGAAGCGTCCTGCAATTCTATGGATTGGACAGGAGTGACCAATAATCCTACCTTACAGGCTACATCTTACGATTTGCATATAGGCGGCTCGTTGATTCTTGCCTCTGCAACCGACATGACGGTCATTGCAAACAAAAGCATATACTTCTCTTCTGACGTTGCCGGGAATAGCATCCATATGAACGGACACAGTATTACTTCTGCATTATTTTATTTTGTCGGATCCGGTGAATGGGATCTTCAAAGTGACCTTTCTTTACGGTCAATATATTTGACTACCGGAACATTGAATACCAATGATCATACGATTTCTCTGAATAGCAATATGGGCGGAGGAGGCTCCGGTATCAGGAACCTGAACCTGGGCACATCCCTGATCACAGCACAAAACTGGCTTTTCTCCAACAGTAGCAATCTGAACATAGATGCAAGCACCGCAACGATCCGGCTGTCGGGCTCAACCCTGTATACCGGATCTCAGAATTATCATTACGTATCGTTGACAGGTTCCGGCACGGTGAAAATGTACGGGAATGCCTCCATAGACTCACTATACATTAATCCGGGATTAAACTTGTCATTAGAAGCCGGTATTTCTGTTGCCATTGATAAGATATCAGCTACAGGTTCCTGTAGTAATCTTACCGTTATACAATCGCAAACCCCTGGTTCGGAAGCTACAATAACCAAGGCATCAGGGACCCTTTCAGTTGATTATGTACAACTACAGGATATACACACCTCCGGTGGAGCTGTTTTTATTGACAATAATGGAGTGGATGGGGGAAACAATGATGGTTGGATCTTTAATGCCCTTTCATCAACCACCTATTACTGGGTAGGGCATCATGGGAACTGGAGTGATCCCGATCACTGGGCATTAAGCAGTGGCGGCTCCGGGAACGGTGGATGTATCCCCAATTTTTATGACGATGTGGTTTTTGATGAGCATTCATTTGATAATATTAATGGAACTGTAACCATTGATGAAGATGCCTCTTGCCGGAATTTTGATTTCTCCGGAACAGGTGGTTGGGGAAGAATAGAGGGTACTTCAGATCTTAATGTTTACGGATCATTTGATATATCAGGCATATATACTTACCATTCCTTTAATGGAAATTTATACTTCAAGTCAGATGAAACAGGGAATGTGATCAACACACGCGGAAATTTACTCAATCAAAATGTATATTTTGACGGAAGCGGTGAATGGAATTTGGCCTCAGAGTTTAAAATGAGTAGTATAAACAAAGATCTTCATTTCGTTAAAGGTACCCTGAATACAAACGATTATGATATGGAATTCTTCAGCCTGAATTCTGATCAGCCCAATAACAGGGTTTGGAACATGGGAAGTTCAACTATTAACTGCGCTGGTTTTTGGTTTATTGAAGATGCTACAAATATGACAATCAATCCCGGTACCTCAGAAGTTATTTGCGGTCAATCCCAATGCATACCTGGTGGTCTGAATTATTACAAATTAACAGGTATCAGTAGTAGTTCTTTTTCATTATACGGTTCAAACACATTTGTAATATTGAGTGTTCCCAATGCTTCAACCATTCAATTACCCGGAGGACTGACCCAAACAATTGATACTTTAGAATTGGCTGATGGAACCAGTTGTAATGACTTGGTTACAATTGAATCAAATACTTCAGACCCTGCATATATCCATTCCGAGAGTGGAAGTGCAAAAGGGAATTATTGGCATATTAATAACGTTGTGGTAACCGGAGGTGCATCGTTCATTGCAAACAATAGTGATGATTCGGGAAATACATCGGGTTGGACGTTTATCACACCAACAAGTTTTGACTATCAAACAGCATGTAATGAATACACCTGGATAGATGGCATCACCTATACCGAAAGCAACAACACCGCAACCTACACTTTGGTTAATGCCGAAGGTTGTGATTCACTTGTTACCTTGAACCTTACGATTCTTGAACCAAGCTATGGCGAAGATGTGATTTCGGCTTGCGAAAGCTATACCTGGATCGACGGTGTCACTTATACCGAAAGCAACAACACAGAAACCTACACGTTGACAAATTCTGAGGGTTGCGATTCGATTGTTACTTTGAACCTTACCATCCTTGAAACTTTAACCGGGACCGATGTAATTTCAACCTGTGAAAGTTATACATGGATTGATGGAATTACCTACACCGAAAGCAATAACACCGCAACGTACACCTTAACCAGTGCACAGGGGTGTGATTCAGTAGTTACTTTAGACCTCACTATCGGGGAATCAGATAATGTAACAATAGATAAAGAAGCTTGCGAAAGCTATACCTTTAATGGAAACATTTTGACCACTTCGGGACAGTACCAGGCAACTTTTACCAATCAGAACGGATGCGACAGTGTAGTTACTTTGAACCTTACCATCCTTGAAAATTTAACGGCAACCGATGTGATTTCAGCCTGTGAAAGTTATACATGGATTGATGGAATTACCTACACCGAAAGCAATAACACCGCAACGTACACCTTAACCAGTGCACAGGGGTGTGATTCAGTAGTTACTTTAGACTTCACTATCGGGGAATCAGATAATGTAACAATAGATAAGGAGGCTTGCGAGAGCTATGTGTTTGATGGAAACGTTTTAACTAGCTCAGGACAATATCAGGCTACTTTTACAAATCAGTCAGGATGCGACAGTGTAGTTACTTTGAACCTTACAATTCTTAAACCGTCAATGGGGACAGATGTGATTTCAGTCTGTGAAAGTTATACCTGGATTGATGGAATTACTTACACCGAAAGTAATAATACCGCAACGTACACCTTAACCAGTTCTGCAGGATGTGATTCGGTGGTGACACTGAACCTGACCATCACAAAGCCGGACAGTGTAACGATGAACACATCGTCTTGTGGCAGTTATGTGTTCGACGGAAATGTGCTGACCACTTCGGGACAATACCAGACTGTGTATACAAATCAGAACGGATGTGACAGCGTCGTAACGCTAAATCTTACCATCCTTGAACCGACAACAGGAACAGATGTAGCCACTGAATGCGAAAGCTACACCTGGATTGACGGCGTGACCTATACCGAAAGTAACAACACGGCCACGTATACTTTGACCAACTCAGTAGGATGTGACTCAGTGGTGATATTAAATCTGAATATATTGGAACCAAGTTATTCTCATGACACGGTTGCTGTATGCAATAACTACGAGTGGAATGGAAACACCTATACCGCATCCGGGGATTATCAGTCGATATTTACAAATATTGCTGGTTGTGACAGTATTGCAATGCTAAATCTTACAATTGCAGATACCTGTACTACGACATCTGTTGTGGAATTATCAGAAAAAGATATTCGGGTTTATCCAAATCCTGTTCATGACCACTTAGTTGTTGAATTACCATCAGAAGATTACAGCAAAATTGAGATTCTGGATATGACCGGCAACATCGTTCTCACTAAAAATATTGATGGGGACGAGTTAGTGATCAAAAACCTGAATTTTGTTAGCGGTACATATATTCTTAGAATATTTGGAAGGGACCAATCCATGTCTACCTATTTATTGATTAAATATTAGTACTACCCAATCTGCTAAATGAATCAAAGATACTATTCCTCCACTTACTTCAATTTAAGCTTTTTCTTGTGTATCTCTGTATTCATAAACTTCAAGCTAGCCTCAAAATAGTCAAACAAAAGTTTGACATTTTTCCGGTTGGGTTCACTTGGTCAATTTGTCTTTACAGGTGTATCGTTTGCCTACTCCAATTTTTCCTCAATTACATCCTTGTTTTGTATACAATTCCTTCCTTTTCCCTAACTTAATGAAAATGCTCCCTATATTATTCTCATCCGGGAATGAATCAATAAATCTGATGCTATTCATGTTATTTTTCTTTTCCATAAGATAGTATTTTATGCTTTAGTAAAACTATTTCGGAGAAGTGATCTAATTATTGTATAAATGAGATTTTGATTTAATTACATTCATAAAAGAAACGAAAGTTCCAAATGTTAACTGATTAAAATATTTTTCCCTACTGTTTATAAGTAAACCTGATAAAGAATCAATATTGTTTGGAAGTATATGATCCAATTCTACATTTTGAAATTCAATAGCAATTGATTGATATTGAATTAGTTTAGTGTTTTCTTTGTCTATTCTGTTTTTTATCTTTATGTTCATGAAAATACCCCTTTCGAGGTAGGATAGCAAGTTTATGTTTTGGTAAGACCAAAACTCCTATTTAGCATCCCGTTGGTCTAAAAAATGGTAATAAAATATGGTGCAATTTAACAAAGGTGGCCGTCCACGAAAATTGGATGGTGAGAAGATGAAATATAAGGTAACGGTAAAAATGTCGACTGTAGAATATTACTGCCTAATTGGCAAATCAACAGAAGCCGGGATTTCACAAAGTGAGTTCCTCAGGCGTTCAATTATGAATACAACGGTTGTTCAACGCCTGACACCCGAACTGAATGCTGAGATAAGAAAACTTACAGGAATGGCCAATAACCTCAATCAGATTGCACGTAAAGCCAATGCCATAGGGTACGATCACGTTCGTAGCGAATACCTGTTTCTTGCGCGTAAAATTGACCGAATCATAAACAAAATGCTATGATCGCCAAGATAACAACAGGTGGAGACTTTGCCGGTGCAGTAAATTATATCCTTGATCCAAAAAAAGCAGCTGAATTGTTAATCGGAGAGGGCGTACGTTTGAAAAACACGAATTCGATTACAAAAAGTTTTGTCGCCCAAACAGAACTCAATTCGCGGGTAAGCAAACCGGTAGGTCATATTTCCCTGGATTTCTCCGTTCAGGATAAAGCAAAGCTTAGTAGCGTATTTCTTCTGAAAATTGCGGATGATTACCTGAACAGAATGGGAATCATATATACCCAGTTTATAATAGCCCGGCATTACGATAAGGAGCATCCTCATATTCACATTGTTTTTAACAGGGTAAACAACCAGGGGAAAACGATATCCAATAAAAACGATCGTTACCGTAGTGAAAAGATCTGTAAAGAGCTTACACGAAAGAATGACTTGTATTTTGCCAAGGGAAAAGAAAATGTAAACGTTCACCGGCTGAAAGAACCAGACAAAACAAAATATGAGATTTATTACTGCCTTAAAGAACTTATTCCCCAATGCAAAGATATGGATGAACTGGAAGCTAAACTGAACAAAGAGGGGATAACAATAAACTACAAATACAGGGGGAATACAAATGTTGTTCAGGGGATTTCGTTTACCAAAAACAATCTGAGATTTAATGGTTCAAAAGTTGACAGGCAGTTTAGCTACTCCAAAATAAAGTACCGATTGGATCAGAACAAATTACAGGAATATTTTAAGGTCATACAAAATCCATCCCACGAGTATGACTTTCAACAATTAATCAGAGACGGGCTTCTTCAGGCAGAGAAGGATGCAGAAAGACAGCGAAAGAAGGAACCGTACCAGAGAATAAAACCACCGAAGAAAAAAAGCAGGGGTTACAGGATGTAAATTACATACAAGCGGGTTTCCCAAATCTTCAACAAATTAATTTCAATTCAGGCAAACGTCAAAAGCTTACGGCATAAACGCAGCCAGCAAATTGACAAGAGTTTTGGAATTGTTTGTATTCTTTGCTGCCAAGACACCCTTCTCATACTTCGAAAGGAGACTTGGCATCAAAGCATTGGAAAAACACTTGCCAATTTACTGTCCTCCGGCGCAATCTTTCAGTCCATTTATTCCGTTTCCTTTTGTCTAATGCTTGAATTGGAAAGAGCCGGTGTTTACGATTTGGGATTAAGGATAGCTTTGGGAAATGAATGAAAATGGGAATATTCTTCTTTTCAATGATACCAAAAGTCCTTCGAAAATGAAGTGTATCTAGAAAATGCAAACAGGTTGCTTATATCAATGTATAGGTTTGTATCGTCTGAACTGACCATATTGGGGCAACAAAAGTGATTTTTATAGCTTGTGCGCCAATTTAGATATAAAAGTGTCGATTAGGATCGACAAAAATATTGCTAATGTGTCGAATTGAATAGACAGTAAAGGTCAAATAGATATAATTTCAAAACAATAATTCAAATAAGTCTGAAAATATCTAAATAAATATATAAAATTCAAGTATATTTGAAAAAATACACCAAATCAAAATAAATTCAAATATGGCTGATAAAATTGCAAATATATTTGAGAAAACAAAAAGATATAATGCCTGGGAAGGACAAATAATACAGATCGGTTATGAGCGTAAGCCATATCTTGAAAAAATAACTGGATTTTTGGATACTCGTTTAGTAAAAGTACTGGTAGGTCAACGTCGATCCGGAAAGAGTTATCTATTACGACAAATAATGAATTACCTCATTACGAATAAGAATGTTGATCCAAAGAATTTGTTCTTTTTAAATAAGGAATTTATTGCATTTGATGAAATACAAGAAGCTACTGACTTAGATGAATTGTTTTCCTTTTATCGAAAACAACTACAGGTAGAAGGAAAAATCTATATATTTCTTGATGAAGTGCAAAATATTGAAGGATGGGAAACCTTTGTTAATTCATATTCTCAGGATTTTACACAGGAATACGAGCTATTTGTTTCCGGCTCAAACTCTACTTTATTATCAGGAGAATTAGCAACATTACTATCAGGTAGATATGTTGAATTTGAGATTTTACCTTTTGATTACTCCGAATTTTTGGATGTAAAGGAATTAACTCTGGGAAAGGAAAGTTTTCTTGAATATCTTAAAACCGGAGGTTTACCTGAATTGTTTCATCTTAATTCAGAAGAACTTAAACGTAATTACATAGCCAGTTTAAAAAATACTGTCATTTTACGCGATATACTGGACAGACATAAAATTAAGGATCTACCATTACTGGAAGAACTATTTAAGTTCCTTGCGGTAAATATCGGAAACCTGACAGCGATAAGTAATATTATCAATTATTTTAAAAGCAAACAGAAAAAAACAAATTACGAAACTGTTTCAAGTTATGTGCAGTATTTAACTGATGCCTTTATTTTTCATCAGGCAGATCGTTTTAATTTGCGAGGGAAACAAGTACTCGGAGGTGCCTGTAAATATTATCTGAATGATTTAGCTTTTAAAAATTTCTTGTTTGGATTTTTACCGACAGATGTCGGATATAACCTTGAAAATTACGTTTATCTGCAACTAAAACGTTTGGGATATGAAGTGCAGGTTGGAGTATTAAATAATCTTGAGATTGATTTTATTGCCCAAAAGGCTGATAGGATAATTTATATTCAGGTAGCCTATTTATTAAACAACGAAAATGTTATAAACAGGGAATTTGGCAACCTTTTACAGATAAAAGATAACTATGAAAAGTATGTTGTTTCTCTTGATGATATGAAATATTCGAACTATGAAGGTATTCTTCATCTACATCCGTGGGAATTAATCAACATTTGAAGAAGTGGTTACAATTTCGTATTTTTAAACGATAAAATATTGAAAATGAACCAGTGAGAGACAAAAACGAGACCTCACGATTTACATTAAAATAACACATTGATTATAAGTGTATTACGGGCGTGGTTCGATTCCCGCCCCGGGTACAAGCAAAGCCTGATTATCCACTGATAGTCAGGCTTTTTTATTTTATGAGATACAAATGGGATACAAAAACTACGAAATTGAACTTGCGGTATCCCTTTTTGAAAGATTTATCTCTTCAATCTTTCTCCTGATTTTCTGAACAAAATCTTCATGCTTCATTGGTTGAGAAGAACTATCTTCAGCTAAAACTTCTGCTTTTGGAATAATATAAGGCATCAGTTTGATTAGGGCATCCATTTTTTCTTTTGGCTCCAATTGACTGAATAATACCGGTAATGACTCCAATTCCTTTGAAATTGATTTGGTAATCATCTCACGAACGGTACCTGTCACTTTATTTGGCGTACCTTTCTTTCTGCCTCCAGTTTTATATCCATTTGCCATGAATTGAAATACCTTTTCCTAAAAATAACTATTGAAATCCTTACTCTCTATTAATTTCAGAACATTCTTATGTAAGGAAAATAAAGAGCATACAAAGGAAAAAATGAGAATGTTTCTTGACATAAAGTACGTCTAGGTTATATCTACTTTAGGAAATACTCGATGTTTGATTCATTTTGAGAAATTGCTTTACTGATAGAGATATTTTTAGGCTTATTGACAACATTTGAAATGATAATAATTCAAAAAATACTTCATCTTTTGATTCTCATTATTAACTGAATAATAGTTTATATAAATTCTAAATTAATGACTATTGTTCATTTTGTTAAATACATTTATTAATTTGAAGCCAACAAAAGATAAAATATTAACACACATTAAAACAACACATTTCAAGCACCAATTTTCAATTTATCATACGGGTAAGTGTAAAGTAAAATCATAAGCAATGCATCCGATTTGCTAGTAATAATTTTATTGCACCCAATATTAAAGAATAAGACATAAACCAAAACAACCAATATTATGAAAACGTCTCAAATGTTTGTGACAGTTATCATGCTGTTATTAACTCAACTTAGTTTTGCAAATGATACTAGAGCACCAAAAACTGCAGTCGATATTTTTTTGGCTCCCCCCGATAAAATTGTAAATGGAGGCTGGAATCCATATTTGATTAACGAACATCCAGTCAATTTAACAAGTTTGCCTATAGTTTTAAAGGCTGAAACAATTTCATATGAACAATTTGTATCAGAAGGTGGTGAAATTTCATTAGATTGTCCTGTTCACGATATTTGGTATGTTGACTCAATTTATACTTTCGACACATATTCAATAGTTGAGCGTTTTTATGGCGCAATGGACACTTGTTTTAACCAGTTCAGCGCAAACCAATATTTTACAGTGCATGGATTCTATGTGTATAAATATGCTTCTCCGGAAGAGGGTGGAACAGTTTATGGTGACAGCATTCGTCCGTTTGGAGAAACAGCCTACATTGAAGCTACACCAAATCCTGGCTGGATATTTCAGGGATGGTACGAAAACAATCAATTAGTTTCAACCGATACTGCTTATTTTTACACAGTTGACACAACACATGCATTCACTGCTCTGTTTTATCAGGATACAACTATCAATGAACCAATTCTAACTGATTTGCAAAAGGATTCTCTCGCCTTAGTTGCTTTATATCATGCTACTGATGGCCCGAATTGGGATCACAAGGACAACTGGCTTGCTGGTCCACTTGAAAGCTGGTGGGGAATAACTGTTGCAAATGAGAGAGTTACTCATATTAAATTTGGAAATATTGATAATATAATTCGTGGAAATAATCTCAATGGGATTTTACCTCCAGAAATGGCTAACCTTACAGAGTTACAAACGCTCGATCTGGAATATAACAACATTCAGGGGCTATTCCCCACCTTCATACCTGGTTTGACAAAACTGAGAGTTCTAATAATCAGAGACGCGAGCCTGACCGGAAATTATCCTTCCTCTTTGGGAAGCCTTGTCAATATAGAAGAACTCAAATTGTGGAATACAGGTCTAACGGGACCTATTCCTGAAACAATCTGGAGCTTATCCTCTTTGAAACGCCTTGCCCTTGCGGCCAACTTAACAGGCACAATATCTCCTAATATCGGAAATCTGACAAATCTTGAATCATTGTATTTATATGGAAGTCTGGACGGGGAAATACCGGATGAAATTGGGAATCTCACTCATTTGACCGAATTGTATTTGGGATGGAATAATCTTACAGGTAACATTCCAATAAGCATGGGAAATTTCTCTCAATTAATTACCATGCATCTTGGAGGGAATCAATTGAACGGTGGCATACCAGCAGAATTTGGCCAATTAGGTAACATTAGAAATATTTCACTAGAAAACAATAATTTATCAGATCCGCTACCTGCTGAGCTTTGTTATTTGCAATCACTTGAATATCTGGAATTGGGAGGAAACAATTTTGATTCTCAGAGTTGTCCGACGATTCGGTGTCTATTAGATAATCATGTAGTTTCTTGGTATGATTCTTTACAAATTCAACAGTCGGGGTTCTCGTTAACAAATGGCTGTGTTGACGATACAGAAGCCTATAACCTGCGAACCGATTCCATAGCTTTAGTGGCATTGTACAATGCGATGGATGGACCGAATTGGACAAATAATGATAACTGGCTAACTGGGTTAATTGATACCTGGAATGGCGTTACGATTGAAAATAACAGAGTAAACAATGTTAATTTATATAACAATAACTTATATGGCACCATTCCTGCTGAGATTGGAAATTTGACAAATCTTAAAGAATTATCTTTAGGTAGAAACTTAATTTCTGGAACTATTCCTTCTGATATTGGGAATCTGGATTCATTAGAATACCTCTTTATACATATGTGCCAACTTGAAGGTGAAATACCACAGAGTATTTCTAATTTGAGTCAATTAAAACATCTTTCTTTATTTAGAAATAACTTGTCGGGTGAAATTCCAGAAGAACTTTTCAATATTCCAACTCTTACGGATGTACAACTTGGAGAAAATGAATTTACAGGAGAAATACCAGCAACGATCTACAGCAGAACAAATTTACGAGTTTTACAGTTGGATGATAATAATCTATCGGGGACCTTGACATCAGAAATAGGTAATTTGCTAGAGTTAACAGGTTTGACTTTAGATAATAATCAGTTAATTGGAACTTTACCACCCGAAATGGGACAATTGTCTAATTTGTCATACATGTATTTGGAAAACAATGATTTTTCAGGTATTATCCCCAGTGGGCTATGTAATCTTCCTCGACTTGTATCAATTAATTTTTCTAATAATAATTTCGATTCTCAAAGTTGTCCAACGATTCAATGCTTAAAAGATAATGGAGTAAAATTCGAGTATGTTGATCCCGATCAGATCCAACAATCAGGTTTTTCATTAATAAACGATTGTGTTAACGACACAATGGTCTATAACCTCCAAACCGATTCCATGGCTTTAGTGGCCTTGTATAATGCAACGGATGGACCTAACTGGATGGCCAATGAAAATTGGTTAGAGGGACCTATTGATTCTTGGATTGGAATTGATACTTCTTCTGTGACAAATAGAATCTCTCGAATTGAACTTCCATTTAATAATTTGAGTGGAGAGTTACCAATAGAAATAGGATATCTGACTGGTTTAGAGCGGCTTGAGCTATATGGAAATAATTTGACGGGGAGAATCCCGGCAGAAATTGGCAATTTAACTAATTTGATTCGTTTAGATTTGGACTCGAATAACTTAAGTGGTTTAATACCTTCCGAAATTGGAAATCTAACCAATTTAGAACATTTGGTACTTTGTCTCAACAAATTATCTGGAGAAATACCTTCTGAAATTGGAAATATGAGTCAATTGAAAGAACTGGATTTCAACGATAATAATCTAACAGGATCCATTCCTGAAGAATTATGTAACATTTCTGGTTTAGAGGAACTAAGATTGGGAGGAAACCAATTATCCGGAAACATCCCGGATTTAATTGGTAATCTTGACAGCCTGAAATACTTTTATTTAGACAGGAACCAACTGGAAGGTGAAATCCCAATTTCATTAGGTGATATGGATAATATTGAAGATATCAGATTTGCAGATAATTTATTTACTGGGTTACCCAATTTGTCCAATCTTTCCCGTTTGTATTGGTTAGAGGTTTATAATAATCGTTTAACTTTTGAGGATCTTGAGAGTAATACATCTATCCATATGGAATCAGCCCCGAATGGAATAGACGGATTATTAAAATATTCACCGCAAGATTCCATCGACACATCAAAAACAATCAATAGAACCGTAGGAGACTCATTGATACTTCAAGCCCAGTGTGGGGGAAATTACAATCGTTATGTATGGTTCAAACCTAACGGAGAACAGGATACCAGTAGAAGTGGAATCTTAATAGTTCCAGACATATCTTTCAATGATTCCGGAGTGTATTCTTATGAGGTTGAAAATGATTCAGTTCCTGGATTAGTCCTGAAAAGCTATCCAATTACTGTGATTGTAAATGAAGATACAGTATCTCAAACTACAGTTGCACCTCCGAATAAATTTGTCGACGAGCCTATATTGATACAAAATATTCATGATTCCATTTATGGAATAACTTACTTGCCTTACACGTATTTATCGCCAGAAATAACTTTAAATCAATTCATTGCGGAAGGCGGAGTAGTAGCCTACAATTTTGGTGTAAAAACAATTACTTATAGCGATAGTTTGGTGTTAGACTCCGGTTACAATGTATTGTCTCGAATGTTTTTTTTGGAGGATTCCCTTGGAACAATGATTACCCTTACACAAAGCATTACATGGAGATATGCCGAATCAGCATGTATAATAACAATAATGAAACCTTCTTACGCCGGCTATGCCAATATCGACAGTGTCATTGTAGCTGTTGGTGAAAATATACAAGTTGAAGCATTTAGTTATCCTGGTTGGAAGTTTGAATATTGGTCAGCTTTTGATTCAGTAATATCATCTGATGCGTCTTTTACACTTCATGTTACTTCAACTACTGATTTATTTGCGCAGTTTGTCTCAGACACAATTCCTGACGACTCAGCAACAATCTCTATTGTTACTCCACCTTCAGCAGTGGTGGAAGTTCCTTGTTCTCCTATAAATATAAATGATTCAACTTTAGATCTTACAAATCTTCCGTATTCCGAATCCCCGACACAAATTACAATCATAGATTTTACTGATGAAGGCGGTACAATAACTTCAAATTGTGATATTCAGTCGATTGAGTATTATGATATTGTTGAAGAAAATATTGAGACCACCATTTTTAGCAGAACATTTATAGTTAGTGATACCTGTGGACATGCTGATACTGCCGTGCAAATTTTCACGTTGCCGACCATAATCGAAATAAACTGGGTGATCAATCCACTCGGAACAGGCTATGTTATCGGCGAAAATAACTATGCATATGGCGATACTGCTGTATTACAAGCCATTGCCAATCCAGGTTATGAATTCATGAGCTGGATGGAAAATGGAAATGAAATAAGTTATGATTCTACTATTTATTTTATTGCTGATACTTCCCATTATTTCACGGTTAATTTTAACCAGGACACATTAATTCAAGAGCCGGAGTTATCCGACTTACAAAAAGATTCCCTTGCGTTAGTCGCCTTTTATTATGCTTCAGGTGGTGTTAACTGGTATTCAAAACAGAATTGGCTTACATCTAGTCCAATTGATACATGGGAAGGTGTATGGGTAGACCAGGGACGTGTTCGTGCAATAAATAAGTGCTGGGAAAACTTCGATGGAGAAATTCCGGATGAGTTTTATAATCTTACCGGAATTTGGGAAATCAATATTTGTGGAGAAGGACTTAGTGGCGAAATATCTTCTCTAATAGGCAATTTAACAGAATTGCGCTATATAAATTTGAGTTCTACGAATATTTCCGGAAGTATACCACCTGAAATAGAATACTGCAAAGACCTGGAATCAATGTATATAGGGTATAATGACTTAGAGTCTATTCCTTTGGAAATCTGCAATACCTCAATTCAATACATCGATTTAAGTTACAATAATCTGGATACTTCAAGCTGTGCTGCTTTCCAGTGTCTGGTCGAAAAAGGTGTACAATTTAATGGTGACAAATACCAGGAACAGAAAAGTGGATTCAATTATATTGAGGGATGCGGAATTATTCCTTCTGGTGATCCTGTTCCAGCTCAAGATTCCCTAGCATTAGTTGCTTTATATAACTCAACAAATGGCAGTAACTGGTACAGACAGAAATATTGGCTTTCAGAATATCCTGTGTCCATCTGGGAAGGAGTTAATGTGTATGATGGAAGAGTAAGAGAGTTACAAATGTGGGATAATAACTTAAACGGAAATCTTCCAGTTGAATTTTATGATCTAACAGGCTTGCGATATTTTGAATTTGGTTACGACAGCTTAAGCGGACCTATCTTACCTCAATTCGGGAACCTCGCTGACCTTTACAATTTTAGCATCAGATACACACAAATGGCAGGAGAGTTGCCCTCAGAAATGGGAAACTGCAATAACCTGCGTTACATGAATATTGAGGGCAATAACTTTACATTCATTCAGGAGGGTATATGCAATGCTCCATTTGAGTATGTCAATTTAGCTTACAATAATTTTGATTCTTTAAGTTGTTCTGCTTTCCAATGTCTGGCTTCTAATGGCGCATATTTTGATGGAGATGCCTCTCAAATTCAAAACAATGGATTTTCTCCGGTTGATGAATGCGGTATAATTCCTGCAGGAGTTTTGATAGAAAACCAGGACTCTCTGGCATTGGTTGCGTTATATAATGCTACAGGTGGTGAAAACTGGAACAATAATTACAACTGGTTAACAAATGCTCCGGTATCAGAGTGGGCAGGTGTCAGAGTATTCAATGGAAGAGTTGGCGAAATCAACTTGTGCTGGGAGAACTTTAATGGCTCTATTCCAGATGAATTTTATACACTTACAGGATTACGGAAAATCACATTCTGTGGAGAAGGTTTAAATGGAGAGATTTCGCCTCTGATTGGAAATCTAACCAACCTGGTATCATTAACAATTAACTCAACTCAATTAAGTGGTCCTATTCCAACTGAAATTGAAAACCTGACCAGCCTGCTAACATTCAATATTGGCTATAATTATTTTAGTACTATTCCTTCTTCTATTTGCAATATTAATTCATTAAACACAGTCAACCTAAGTTGGAATTACCTGGATGCTTCAAGTTGTGCAGCCTTACAATGTTTTGTCGACAATAATGTATCTTTTGAAGGAGATGTGCTTCAACAACAAAGAAACGGATTTTCAATTTTTGAAGGATGTGGTATAATTCCACCCGGAGAACCAGTTGCTTTGCAAGATTCATTAGCGCTGGTTGCTTTATATAATGCGACCGGTGGAGAAAACTGGCAATATCAGGAGCATTGGTTAACTGAATGGCCGGTTTCAACCTGGCAGGGTGTGTATGTTTATGATGGTCGGGTTAGAAACTTAGATCGTTGCTGGGAAAATTTTAGCGGTTCACTACCTGAAGAGTTTTATGATCTAACTGGATTAAGATATCTCAATCTATGCGGAGAAGGACTTGGTGGTCAGATCTCACCGCTAATTGGAAATTTTACTGAGTTGATTAGTGTTTATATCCAAAATACGCAGATTGATGGTTCCGTCCCTGCAGAAGTTGGGAATCTAACTAACTTGGAATCATTTGTGTTAAGGTACAATAATCTTTCATTGTTATCTCCTGAAATTTGTTCAACGCCAGTCCAACGAGTTGACTTCGCTGGAAATTCTCTCGATTCTGCAAGTTGTGCTGCTGTTCAATGTTTGGTAGATAAAGGAGTAACTTTTGAAAATGATGCTGCCCAAACACAACGTGATGGTAGCTCATTGTTTGAATGGTGCGGCTTTATTCCTCCTGGAGAGCCTGTTGCTCTACAAGATTCATTAGCTCTGGTTGCATTGTACTATGCAACTGGTGGAGAAAACTGGCAATATCAGGAACATTGGTTAACAGAATGGCCGGTTTCAACCTGGCAAGGTGTGAATGTTTATGATGGTCGGGTTAGATATTTAGATCGTTGCTGGGAAAACTTTAGTGGTTCACTACCTGATGAATTTTATGATTTAACCGGATTGAGATACCTGAATCTATGTGGAGAAGGACTTGGTGGTCAGATCTCACCCTTAATTGGAAATTTGACCGAACTATATAATCTTAATATTAGTTCAACAAGCATAGATGGAGAATTACCTCCTGAAATTGGTAATCTTGGTAACCTTGAATCACTCTACCTAGGATATAACTATTTAACCCATGTACCTTCTGACGTGTGTTCCACTCCTATCCGATATGTTGATTTTACCGCTAATTATTTGGATTCATCCAGCTGTGCTACGATTCAATGTTTGTCGGATCTAGGAGTAACCTTTAACGGGGATGCATCACAGACACAGCGTGATGGCAACTCATTGTTTGAGTATTGTGGATTTATTCCCAAAGGGGAATATGTAGCCATACAAGATTCACTGGCACTTGTTGCTCTTTATTTGGCGACTGGTGGTGAGAGCTGGAATAACAATAAATTTTGGTTATCCGAATATCCGCTTTCGATGTGGCAAGGAGTTGAAATTTATGATGGTCGTGTGAGAAATCTTTATTTACAATGGAACAATTTGAATGGAGAAATACCACCAGAATTTTATAATCTGACGGGATTACGTTGGTTATATTTAAGTGGGAATAATATTTCTGGTCCAATAACTTCAGAAGTTGGTAACCTTAATGAACTTGAAGGATTTAATATTGAAGATGCAAATTTTGAAGGAGGACTTCCAATAGAAATCTGTAACACTGGCATTAGGTATATTAATCTTCAGGGAAATAACTTTAATACCCAAAGTTGTGCGGCCATACAGTGTCTTTTGGATAAGAATGTTGAATTTTGGGGCGATCCTGCACAAGTTCAGCAATCCGGTTATTCACTAATTAACGATTGTAATGATGGCGTATCAAATAATTTTGTGATTGCACCAGCCGACAGAAATTTTGATGAATATATCGTCGTAGAGAGTTTAAATGATTCAATCTATGGAGTTACCAATCTGCCGTATTCAATCGATACATCTTATATAATACTTGAGCAATTCCTTTTTGAAGGTGGGGATTTTAGCCTTGATTGCGGAGTGGCTTCAATATCATACTTTGACAATCTGGAGACTTACACACAGTATGATCCATATAGCGGACAAAATTATATTCCGGTTACCCGGACGTTTACCATCTCCGATACCTGTGGGCAAAAATTAATTGCAACACAAACATTTGGTATCCCAATTATAGTATTTCAGGTTACAACCTATGCAAATCCTTTGGAAGCCGGTTATACTTCAGGAGATGGAACAAATTGGCAGGGAGATATTATAACTGTTAATGCATATCCTAATCCTGGGTGGTTCTTTAGCGAATGGACTGTAGATGGAAATACAGTAAGCAAAGAACAAGAGTATTCATTTGTTTTGGATTCTAATAAAGAACTAATTGCAAACTTTGTAATAGACTCGACCTATGAAGAACCTTGTAACTTGACAATTTATTGGAATAGTCCAAATCCTTTACCATATCAAGAAGGATCTTACGATCTTGGCTTACAATCTCATGATGAAGATTTGTACTGGCATGTAATATTGGGAGAGGATACATTAGCACAAGGATATACTGGTCCCGGAGGTAATACTTTGGGAGTGGTTTTCTTTACAGTACCTCAGAATCCATATCCTTATCCCTTGACCGGTGAAATATATGCTTCAGGTTGTGATACTAATACTTTAATCCCGATAACACAAGCGGAGAATTCTTCACTATCTCAGATACAGGACTCACTTGCATTAGTTGCGTTGTATAATGCAACAGATGGACCAAATTGGACAAATAATACTAATTGGCTTACAGGTCCTATCGAATCCTGGTTTGGTGTTTATACTGAAAATGGGAGAGTTACAAGTATTCAACTCTCGAGCAATAATTTGCAAGGATCTTTACCTCCTGAAATTGGTCAGTTAACCAATTTGCGGGAAATGTATTTAAGTAGCAATAGTATTTCTGGTTTTATACCTCCTGAACTTGGATTGCTCACTAATTTGAATTATTTAAATTTAGGTAATACCCAAATTTCAGGATCCATCCCTCTAGAATTGGGCCAATTAGTGAATTTATATGTTTTATCACTCGATAATTGCAACCTAAATGGTCAAATTCCTATTGAATTCGGACAACTGGAAAATTTGCAAACTTTAAATTTAAATGGAAATCAGTTAACGGGGCAAATTCCAGACGAAATAGGATTGTTGAATAATCTCGAAAGATTAATTTTAGGCTCTAATCAGCTAAGTGGCACATTGCCAGTTGCCTTAGGTCAGCTATCTAATTTATACGAGCTGTATCTGTCGGACAATCAACTCTCAGGATTTTTACCTCAAGAATTTGAAATGTTGATTAACCTTGGTATTTTAAGTTTAGCTAATAATCAGTTCAGTGGGGCCATTCCGGTTGGTTTATGCAATATCCCTAATTTGGTTACAGTTAATTTTATTGGAAATAATTTTGATGTTGAAAGTTGCCCTGCCATTCAATGCTTAAGCGAAAATGGAGTATATTTTGAATGGGATTATAATCAGATACAACAAGATGGATATTATCTAACAACTGGATGTATAAGTAATCCGGTTAATGTCGAAGATTCATTAGCATTAGTTGCCATTTATTATTCAACAAATGGGGACAATTGGATAAATAATGATAATTGGCTTGAAGGACCTGTGAGCTCTTGGTATGGGGTCACAATTGACAATAACCGGGTATCAGAACTTTATTTATGCACGAACAATTTAGAAGGTTACTTACCTCCTGAGATTGGGCAATTAGATGCAATTCGGACATTAATTATATGTGAGAATAATCTTTCAAGTACCATACCAAATGAACTTGGAATGATGCGTAGCTTGGAATTTGTACAATTATATTCTAATCATTTTGTTGGAGAAGTTCCATCTGAAATTAACAATTTGAAGAATCTGTATTGGTTTAATGTTAACAATAACTCATTGACAAGCATGCCAGTATTGGACAGCTTATTCAATCTGAATCATCTTTTACTAGCTTGGAATAATTTTACTTTTGAGGATATTGAATCAAACATTGGGGTAGCAAATGAATATTGTAGATATTCACCTCAACGGATGATTGGTCAATATACTGACACCACATTCACTCTGTGTTCAGAAGTAATATTAACTATGCCTGTCGGAGGCAATTATAATAAATATCAGTGGTTCAAAGATGGCATTCCAGTCTCGGATACGCTTATTACAGATTCATTGTTAATTCCAAATTTATCAATGCAGGATTCAGGAGCTTATACTTGTCAGGTAACCAACACTTTGGCTAACGAACTTACTCTGTACAGCTATCCTATTATTGTTAATCCTGTTCATGAACCTGTTTATATTGTCGAACCAGTCCCAATTGTTTCATATGTGACAAAAGACTCTTGTAATGTTTCGCCAGAGATTCACCAACCTGAAATAATAAATAATTGCGATTACAGGGTAATAAATAACTTGGAGGTAATTTATTCTGTTGGGGAGTATGTGATTGAATGGTCTGTTGTTGATGAGAATGACATTATAGTTGCTAGTGCCATTCAAAATCTATCCGTGATTGATACTTTTATACCTGTTATACTAACTGATTCAGCAATCGTTGCTTTTACCGAGCCCGGAATGTGTTCTGCCTTTATTAATAACATCCCGCTTCCTGAGTTATGGGATAATTGTGGTATCAGTACTGCTTATTATACTGATGGTCCTGAGATACCTGTTGGTGAGAACTGGATAAACCTCCATGTGGAAGATATTCACGGGAACAGTGCAGATTACCCGGTACAGGTTACTGTAATCGACAACGAAGCTCCGTTTATTGATATTTACGCAGCTGTAATTGAAGCTCAAACAGAACCAGGTCAGTGTTATGCATTAAGCTCCAGCCTTGAGCTGCCTCCTGTCTTCGACAACTGTAGTGAGGCTTATGCCTGGTATCCTGATTCCATACAATTACCGGTAGGG
>NZ_WXUB01000013.1 GCF_011799805.1 Maribellus sediminis | reverse complement strand
AAACACAGCTGATATTACAGTCAATGATCTGCCTACGGTAACCCTGTCGGCATTCTCAGATGTTTGTGTTGATGCAGCTGAATTTGCACTTTCAGGTGGGTCTCCTGCCAATGGAACGTATTCTGGTACGGGTGTTAGCAGTGGTCAATTTGACCCGGCCACAGCGGGTGTTGGAACTCATACCATAACTTATACCTATACCGACCCTAATGGTTGTACAAGTTCAAACACAGCTGATATTACTGTTAATAACCTGCCAGAAGCTCCAGTGGGTGAAATGCTCCTTCCTGAATGTACAGACACAACGTTTAGCGTAAAGGTTACAAATCCGCATCCGGGATATACTTACAGTATAGATCAAGAACCAAACGATATCGTGTTCAAGGATAGTATAGCACCGGCAGTGGGAGACGTCGTCTTTACAGGTTTAAAATTTGGGGACGGTTATGTTCTTACGGTAATGAACGACAACGGATGTACTTCAAATCCTGAAGACTGTGGTGGATTTCTAGTGGCTTCTGAGGTATCAGGTGGAGCTGTTTTGCATTCTGCACATATAGGGAAATCTGCGTCTTTACAGGAGCCTGTAAGTACTGAATTTACGGTTAAAGCCTATCCGAATCCTTTTACTAACCAGGTAAAATTTGAAGTAAACATTCCCGAAGAAGGTAACGGAAGCCTGGAACTGTACAATATGTTGGGCCAAAAAGTAAAGACCATTCATGAGGGACATTTGAATGCCGGCATCAATACCTTTGAAGTAAATATGCCGGGGCAAAACTCAAATACACTGATCTATATGCTCCGTAAAGGAGATAAACAACTTTCCGGAAAATTATTACAGATCGAACGATAATTTTCCACTGGTTTGATGTAACGAACTAAAAAATATCATTTGTTGTGCCCGGATGACATAAAACGCATCTGGGGGACAGTAAACCGGCAGGCAGCAGCCTGCCGGTTTTTTTATGTTTTAATCTAATTCAAGTAATCAACTGCCTGAATGAATTATTACACTGATTTATTGCTACTTATATACCAGATTCGCTTTTCATGCATTTTCAGCACATTCTCAAAAATGGAATAATAAGGCTAAATGGTAGATATTTACATAACATTCTACAATGTAACTACCGTAAACCAAGGCAATATAGGGCATAAAACGTTTTTTCAAATTGGGACATCTCTGATATTCAACACATTAGTTTATTTCGTAATTTACGTACTGTTAATTGAGGATAAAAAATAAGGGTCTCTTCATTTAACACCACTTACTTTTTAAACTGGAACCGATGGAAAAATTCAACATTTTCTTTCCTGGTTTTGTGTATTTGCGCCTTGCGGAACAATTCTGTCCGCATGGAATACCGGACGCTCTTATTTATTTAAGAGACGCATTCAAAGTACTTCAATCTAAAAACCAAAATTCTATGGACACACGCTGAAAACCTCTAACTCATTACAACACAATGCCCATTCACAAGTACCTCGGAATCGAAATGATCGATTCAACACCAAGAATTATGACAAGTATTTAACTAATACTAAAATACCTTAACTCAAAACAAACAAGAAATGAAAAAAATCTACAAAAATCTACGAACTATCCGAACAGCACTTATGCTGCTGTGTACGGGGCTCTTACTGCTGGCAGCTAATGCTGGTTTTGGACAAGCCGATGTAATTACCGACAAAGATGACTACTTCCCGGGAGAAACAGTCATAATTTCTGGTTCCGGCTGGGAAGCTGGCGAAACAGTGGAATTGTATATCGAGCATCTTTTTTACGTAACACACTATGATCAGGTAATCTATGTTACTGCTGATGAAGACGGCAAAATTTACGATGAAAGTTATAAAGTCGATATTTCTGATTTAGGGGAATTCTTTTTGTTGACGGCAACAGGTCAGTCAAGTGGGTTGGTTGCTTACACTGAATTTTCAGATGCAATTCAAGTATTTCCGTCAGATTTAAGCATTGACCAAACCGGGCCTATCAGTTTTTCCTGTGTACTACCCGGTCCTTTAAGCGCATCACTTTCAACATGTAGCACCGGACAAGGTGGAGGAAATACTGATTATGTTGAGATAACTTACAAATGGTATTATAATACTACCAATTCGAACATATTAAGTTCGGCAATTGAAGTGCAATCAAATGACTCCCATTCGGATACTATTAGTGATAGTTATACACCGGAAAATGTCTTGGGAACCAGGTACTATTTTTGCGTTGTTGAATTTACGGCAAAGGACAATGGAGATAATTGTGGCGGAACAGAACAGGCAGATGGATCTCGAGAGATACCTGATCCGGCCCATCCTGAAAATGCCAATAAATCAACTTTTAAAGCTTGGTACGTTACCAATCCGATTGAAGTATCTGTTGTCCCGGACAATGAAGCTCCCCAGTTAGTCGGTTCTATTCCTGTTGGAGCAACAAACATGAACCTGTGTTATTCCGATATGCCTGTTGGACCAACAACAGATGACATTAAAGCTGAATTTACTGATAATTGCGGTGTGGTTAATGTAGATAAAACAACTCAGGAAGCACCGGAAAATGATGATTGTGCCTGGTCTGTAACTTATACCTATGATGTATATGACGACGCAGGTAATCATGTTGACCCTTCGCCAACGGTTACCTACTCTGGAAGCGACCAGACCGCTCCATCACTGACAACGACTCCATTTTCTGATGCTACGGAATATGATGCCTGTATGTCTGATGCGCAAAGCACAGTTCCTGAATGGACTGAAGTAAATGCAATTACAGGTTACTCTGATAATTGCGGGCAAGCTGTTTCTGCATCTCTCGATAGCACCAGAACAACCGGAGACGATTGTGACTGGACAGTAACTTATTACTATACTGTTTTTGATGAATGTTTGAATCCGCTGGAGGTACAATCATATGTC
>NZ_WXUB01000012.1:2500-5659 GCF_011799805.1 Maribellus sediminis | reverse complement strand
TTAAAAATGATCTTTACCTTTGCAGCCGCTTTTGAATAGAGGCGAAGTTCTAAGAGATGATGAAGGGGATTTTTGGAATGGAAACGGGCTTGGTTAACGGGTAGTTTTCGGAAGGAAATCGGGAGAAAAAAACTTCAAAAAAAATGCTTGAAGTTTTGGTAGTTTTAAAAAACTATTTACCTTTGTCGCCCCGTAATAAGGGAACGAGTTCTGGCAGATTCTGAGAGGAGAGAAGTTGAAAGACTGAATGAGAGGAAAGGATGGCCAGTGAGTAAGAAGCAAAAAAGTAGATGACCGGCATTAAGAGGTAGAATTGAGGTGCTGGTTTTTTTACGGAAAAAAGTTCTTTAAAATTTTGAAGCACAAAAAAGCAAGGTTTAACCAACTTTGTTGATTTCTGAGAGACAAGTAGACCTGGAGCGAAGGATATTTAAACTTTTTAATTTACAACGGAGAGTTTGATCCTGGCTCAGGATGAACGCTAGCGGGAGGCTTAACACATGCAAGTCGAGCGGGATTCGCCTTCGGGTGATGAGAGCGGCGCACGGGTGCGTAACGCGTATGCAACCTGCCTTGTACAGGGGGATAGCCCATGGAAACGTGGATTAATACCCCATAGAATTGTATAACCGCATGGTTTAACAATTAAAGCTGAGGTGGTACAAGATGGGCATGCGTAGGATTAGCTAGTAGGTGAGGTAACGGCTCACCTAGGCAACGATCCTTAGGGGTTCTGAGAGGATTATCCCCCACACTGGTACTGAGACACGGACCAGACTCCTACGGGAGGCAGCAGTGAGGAATATTGGTCAATGGACGAGAGTCTGAACCAGCCATCCCGCGTGCAGGATGACGGCCCTACGGGTTGTAAACTGCTTTTCTATGCCAAGAAACCTTCCTACGTGTAGGAAGTTGCCGGTAGCATAGGAATAAGCATCGGCTAACTCCGTGCCAGCAGCCGCGGTAATACGGAGGATGCAAGCGTTATCCGGATTCATTGGGTTTAAAGGGTGCGCAGGCGGGCTTGTAAGTCAGTGGTGAAATGCTGCCGCTTAACGGTAGAACTGCCATTGATACTGCAAGTCTTGAATATGGTTGAGGTAGGTGGAATGTGTTGTGTAGCGGTGAAATGCATAGATATGACACAGAACTCCAATTGCGAAGGCAGCTTACTAAGCCATGATTGACGCTGAGGCACGAAAGCGTGGGGAGCGAACAGGATTAGATACCCTGGTAGTCCACGCCGTAAACGATGATCACTCGCTGTTTGCGATACACAGTAAGCGGCTGAGCGAAAGCATTAAGTGATCCACCTGGGGAGTACGATCGCAAGGTTGAAACTCAAAGGAATTGACGGGGGCCCGCACAAGCGGAGGAACATGTGGTTTAATTCGATGATACGCGAGGAACCTTACCTGGGCTTAAATGTAGATTGCATAGATTGGAAACAGTCTTTCTCTTCGGAGCTATTTACAAGGTGCTGCATGGTTGTCGTCAGCTCGTGCCGTGAGGTGTCGGGTTAAGTCCCATAACGAGCGCAACCCCTACCGTTAGTTGCCATCAGGTCATGCTGGGGACTCTAGCGGGACTGCCACCGTAAGGTGAGAGGAAGGTGGGGATGACGTCAAATCAGCACGGCCCTTATGTCCAGGGCTACACACGTGTTACAATGGTCGGTACAAAGGGCAGCTACACAGCGATGTGATGCTAATCCCAAAAGCCGATCCCAGTTCGGATTGGAGTCTGCAACCCGACTCCATGAAGTTGGATTCGCTAGTAATCGCGCATCAGCCATGGCGCGGTGAATACGTTCCCGGGCCTTGTACACACCGCCCGTCAAACCATGGAAGCTGGGGGTGCCTGAAGTCTGTGACCGCAAGGAGCGGCCTAGGGTAAAACCGGTAACTGGGGTTAAGTCGTAACAAGGTAGCCGTACCGGAAGGTGTGGCTGGAACACCTCCTTTCTGGAGCACAGGTCTAGCAATAGATCTCAGTGACGAAGTTGACAAAGAAGGTCCTTGCTTTTTTTAAAATATTACTGATAGAGTTCAAAGTTTAAAGTTCAAAGTTCAAAGAATTGTAACTCGAAACTTTAAACTCGCAAAGCGGAACTCTGTAATAGAGTCCCGTAGCTCAGCTGGTTAGAGTACTACACTGATAATGTAGGGGTCCCCAGTTCAAGTCTGGGCGGGACTACAAGTCCAGTCAGCAGTTGGCAGTCACAGTGATCAAAACACTGAAAACTGAGGCTGAATACTGTAAACTGACAGATTTGGGGGATTAGCTCAGTTGGCTAGAGCGCTAGATTTGCATTCTAGAGGTCAAGGGTTCGACTCCCTTATTCTCCACGAAAGAGACTAAAAACGGTCGGAAAGGTTCATTAAGTAATAGGTGAACAAGAGATAATGCTGGTGCAAACGTTGTTTAAGGTTCGATTCCTTAATTATCTACACAAGTTGAAACAGGCAACTGTTTCTGTGCTTTAAAGTTCTTTGGCATGTTGGGAAAAACAAACGATAATTTTAAATTATCGAGAGTCAAATCACAATTATAGAGATACGACAATTTTACAAGAGATACAAAGTGAATCAATACGAGGATTCTATCTAAAGAAAGTTACTAAGGGCGTACGGAGGATGCCTTGGCTCTCAGAGGCGATGAAGGACGTGACAAGCTGCGATAAGCTTCGGGGATTAGCAAATATGAATCGATCCGAAGATTTCCGAATGGGGCAACCCATCCATCATGGATATCCGGGGTAACCTGGAGGCAAACCCGCTGAACTGAAACATCTAAGTAGGCGGAGGAAAAGAAAATAATAATGATTCCCCTAGTAGTGGCGAGCGAACAGGGAACAGCCTAAACCATCATTGTTTCGGCAATGGTGGGGTTGTAGGACTGCGATATGGAGAAGTATTTTGAACTGGAACGTTTTTGGAAAATTCGACCAAAGAGGGTGACAGTCCCGTACAGGTAAGCAATACAATCCTAGCAGTATCCTGAGTAGGGCGGAACACGAGAAATTCTGTCTGAATCTGCCAGGACCATCTGGTAAGGCTAAATACTACTGAGAGACCGATAGTGAACAAGTACCGTGAGGGAAAGGTGAAAAGCACCCCGAACAGGGGAGTGAAATAGTACCTGAAACCGTGCGCTTAC
>NZ_WXUB01000011.1 GCF_011799805.1 Maribellus sediminis | reverse complement strand
CGTTAACCAAGCCCGTTTCCATTCCAAAAATCCCCTTCATCATCTCTTAGAACTTCGCCTCTATTCAAAAGCGGCTGCAAAGGTAAAGATCATTTTTAAACCGCCAAACATTTTCGAAAAAATCTCAAAAAATATTTTCTCTCAGTTTTGATGAAACAAACAACTTGAAAAATTGTTGGTTTTACCTTCGTTCTATATCCCATTTCGTCAGTGAACTTCGCTGTAAAAGCGGGTGCAAAAGTAATCACGTTTTCATAAGCTCCAAACTTTTGCAGTCTTTTTTTTCAGAAAAAATTGCGTTTGTTTTTTAATCAGTTGAAAATCAATATTCAAAAATTTCAGAACGGAATAAGGTTTACGAGGCACCTTTAAAATGGTTTCACATATCAGCCCAAAATACAGTATAAATTACAGTCGCAAATTGCCGATGTTTTTAGAATGATTCGAATAAATCCCAAATGAAATTAAAGGTATATTAATAGGTCCATTGCATTAACTGGGTACTTGCAATTGCTGCATAGGTTCCCAGAGCGTATCCCAGTACAGCCAGTAATACACCAACCGGAGCTAAAGCTGTACTAAAAGCAGACGCTACAATTGGAGCTGATGCCGCTCCCCCGATATTTGCCTGACTACCTACCGCCACAAAAAAGAAAGGAGCTTTTATAAGTTTAGCTACCAATAATAAAATGGAAATATGTACCAGCATCCAAATAATACCTATTAAGAAATAATGCAGATTGCTGAAAGCTTCCAGGAAATTCATTTTCATTCCGATAGTTGCCACCAGTATATATATAAATACGCTTCCAAATTTTGAGGCACCGGCTCCTTCGTACCTTTTAAGTTTAGTAAATGACAGTGCCAATCCAATTGTAGTAGCAATAACTATTAACCAGAAGAAACCTGAAGCAAGCGAATTCAAGTTATACTTTACAAGAAACTCGTGGTGTTTTCCCATGACAGGTGTGATAAAATCGGCTCCCAAATGCGCAACTGCCGTTGCACCGAACCCAATGGCCAGTATTACAAACAAATCGGTTACACTTGGAATTTTAGCGATGGAAGCACTGTAGTTCTCCACACGTGTTTTGAGCTCGTCGATGGCAGAGTTATCAGCTTTTAGTCGTTTATCGATCTGATGGTAGCGTCCGGCACCAAACAACAGGAAGCCCATCCATATATTAGCAACCAACACATCAATAATAATCATTGACGAAAACAAACCATCACTGCAATGGTAGATCTCTTTCATTGCGGTTTGATTGGCACCGCCTCCGATCCAGCTTCCGGCTATCGTTGAAAGTCCCCTCCAGATTTCTTCTCCGGGAAGTGCCTGTTTAATATCGGGAAACAACATGCCGGAAATCCATAATGCAATTGGAGCACCTATAACAATACCAAATGTGGCTGTAAGGAACATGATTAATGCTTTAGGTCCAAGATTAAGTACTCCCTTTAGATCGATGCTCAAACAGAACAATACCAAACTGGCCGGGAGCAAATATCTCGACGCCACAAAGTACAATTGCGATTCTTCTGGTGAAACCAAACCTAAAGGCCAGTTCAGAAAACCCGGGACAAAATAACAAAGCAGTAAAGGCGGAACGTACGTGTAAAATTTCTTCAAGTATTTATTATTACTCGATGATGTCACAAAAATAACCGCCAGTATCAGCATTAATATCCCAAAAATTACTGCATCATTCTTTATCTCCATGCCCTTCTATTCCTTTTGTAGTGTTTATACTATTAATATATATGTGTAAGTTGAACACAAACTAATAATAAAAATTGCTGAAACACAAATGTCGCTTCAAATGCATCCAATGTCAAATCCGTTAAATGAATGAGGAATTAATTCATCCGAAATTTTATCCGGCACCTATTTCAAAAAAATCTCGATTACCGGAATTTCAACATTTGGCTTAATAACCGGCAACAACAAATTAACATCGTTTTCGCCAGTTTCCTGTTGCACCCAATGCCCGTAAGGTTTGCCAACCTTTATTTCAGATGCATCGTGTAAAAACTGCGCATATTTTATTTTATCTGCATAACCCCGCATGAGGAAATTCCTCAGCGGATAATCGAGCAGGTGCACATACAAACGATTGGTTTCAGGATTATAAGTTAGTAATGTATTATCGGGCACCTCGAAATCTTCCGGCGCCTGCGTGCAGTTATAAATCGACCGGCTGTTAAACTTCATCCACTCCCCTATTTCAGAAAGCGCCTTATCTGCACGGTAGTCGAATGTTCCACGCGCAGTTGGCCCAACATTCAATAAGAGATTACCACCTTTACTTACCGATTCAATAAGCAAAACCAACAACTGTTTATTGTCCTTCCAGGTATTTTCGTCGCGGTAATATCCCCACGAACCTGAAAAAGTCTGACAGGTTTCCCATGGAATTTTCACGCCGTTCTCTTCAGGCCATTGTTGAACTTTGAATTGCTCCGGAGTTGTAAAATCCCATCCGCCTGCATAATCTTTCAGGTCGGCACGGTCGTTCACCAAAATTCCGGGTTGAAGTTCGCGTACCATTTTCATCAGCTCAACCGATCCCCAGTCATCGCGTCCCTTTCCAAATTGCCCGGGAAATGAATAGTCGAGCCACAGAACATCGATTTTACCATAATTCGTCAGAATTTCGCGCACCTGGTTTTTCAGGTATTCGCGATAAACACTCATGTCGCGGTCTTTATTCAACTCATCGTATTCTTCCTGAGTTTTTGCACTCATCGGGTGTACCCTGTCGATAGTATATTCAGGATGGTGCCAGTCGATCAGCGAATAATAAAAACCGATTCCCAGACCTTCAGCCCGGAATGCATCCACCCACTCCTTTATTATATCTTTTCCGTAAGGCGTATTGGTAACTTTATAGTCGGTAAATTCTGAATCGAACATATTAAAGCCTTCGTGATGTTTGGTTGTGATCACTGCGTATTTCATTCCGGCAGCTTTCGCTTTTTTTGCCCATTCAGCTGGATCAAACAAATCGGGATTGAATAGCTCGAAGTATTTCTGATAATCTTCGTCCGAAATGCGTTCGTTTTTCTTCACCCATTCGTGGCGGGCAGCCTGAGCATACAAGCCCCAGTGGATAAACATACCGAACCGGGCATCGGTCCACCACTGCATGCGTTCCTGTTTTTGAGCTTCGGTCTCATCCCAAATCTTTTTCTGGGCTGTTGTTGTTTGACAAAAAATAAGTGCCGTTAAAACGACCAGTAAAAGCTGTTTCATTTTATTATGGTTTAATTGATTGTTTCTGTTTATTTGGTAATGATGTCGAACTCTGCAATCCCCATCCGTCCGTTTTCTTCAGCAGGACTTATCGCTCGTAGTTTTATGTATCGACCTTCAACCGGCTCGAATGATTTTGTCTGCCAAACCGGACTGTTCCTTATGTTAGAAAATTCGCCAGCTGACTTTGCTTTGCCCCAGTTTTTACCGTCGTTACTTACATAAATCTCGTAATTAAAGATGATCCCCGGATTCCAACGCCCCTGATCGGGCAGGTATTTAAATCCTGAAACATTAACTTTTTCACCCAAATCAATAAGTACATCACAGGGTTTCTCACCTGAAATATTCCAGGCTGTGTTTTCATCGCCGTCCAGTATTTTAGCCGAGTTTTCATCACTTTTAAGAGTTCCCAGTAAACTCCATTTGTTTTTTACAATATCAAATTCGGCTGTTGAAACCTCACTTAAGTTGGATGTTTCCGGGTCGATCGCAACGGCTTTTATTGTTGCCTTTTCGTTCAGTAAAAACGGTTTATCGTATTTAGCGGAGGTATTGCCAGGTTCGGTACCATCCATTGTATAATAAATGTCCAGCCCCGAATCGAAGGCAGAAATACTAACAATACCTTCTTTGTCACGACGAAGTTCCGGTTCAACCAGGACTTTTGGCGCCTTGTACAATTCAATATTCGAAATAAGCGGACAGGCTTTTGCATCCAAAATGTTTAACCGCACCTTTGAAGTGGTGATGTTGTCCAATCTCAGAATTCGCTTTCTTCCAATTGTTGTTTCCGAGGCAATTTCCTTCCAGTCATTATTTACCCAGGCATCAACACTGAACTTTTTCACCCGCTGCCCCAATGGAATATACTCCTGAGCCAGAAAACGGTTAATTTCTGTTGGTTCACCCAAATCAATAATAACCGAGGCAGAAACCACAGAATCATCGGTTGCCCAATAAGTATCAGGATTTCCATCAACTATATTTTCAGCTTTATAGGCTTTTGAATTTCCGCGCGTGTTTGTTGCCTCTGCATTTTTATCCTTTGCGAGATTGTTCGCAAAATCAGCTTTAACAGCCGCTGCCAGTTTCAGAATCTGTTCAGCATCGTTTTCATGAATAAGTCCACGCGTGTCAACAGGAAAATTGATCAGTAGTGAAGCATTCCGTCCAATACTATTATAATATATATCCAACAGGTGTGGCAGTGTTTTCACTTTATGATCTTCAGATGCGTGATAATACCATCCCGGACGAATAGAAACATCAACTTCGGCAGGAACCCAATGTGTACCATCTTCATGTCCGGTTCGCAACTCGGCGTAATTTGGCGATCCGGGGTAAAACTCATCGCGGCGAATTGGTGCCCAATTGGTTTTCATGGCCCAACCTTCTTCGTTACCTACCCATCGAATATCCGGTCCGGCATCGCTGAACATACAGGCCATTGGTTGCAATTCACGAACTATTTTGCGGGTGTTCTCCCAGTCATAATACGTTTTTCGATCGATACGGCGTTCTTCGTTGGCACCACCGTAATAGCCGGTGCCTCCATTGGCACCATCGAACCAAACTTCAAAAACATCGCCATAATTGGTCATTAGTTCTTTCAGTTGTGCCCTGAATATTTCAATATATTTCTGATTTCCGTATTCCGCATTATTCCTATCCCAGGGAGACAAATAAATTCCAAGTTTCAAATCGTATTCCCTGCAGGCATCGGCCAGTTCCTGCACCACATCACCTTCTCCATCTTTCCAAGGTGAATTTTTAACTGAATGACCGGTTGTTGCAGTTGGCCACAAACAAAATCCATCGTGATGTTTGGCTGTAAGAATGATTCCTTTCATTCCGGCTTCTTTCGCAACCCGCGCCCATTGCCTGCAATCCAGTTCTGATGGACTAAAAAGTTTCGGATCCTCGCTACCCAAGCCCCACTCCATATTGGTAAAAGTGTTCATATTGAAGTGCACAAAAGCATAATATTCAAGTTCGTGCCAGGCCAGCTGACGTTCTGTCGGCAGTGGTAAAACCGGAGCTGGTGGCTCAACTTGCGAACATGAAAACAATAGGATAATTAATCCAAGGATAGTTAGTCGACGCAACATAGTTGTTAAATTTTTTATTATTACGGTAAATATAAAAGGAATAATTAATAAACTAAACGACTGTTTTAAATTGCTTTGTACAATTTCTATAGCTGTAGAAAATACAAAAAGACAGTCTGCGTAATTCTCTTAAAATTCATTGCCTGTTGAAACAGCTACGTTCAAAAACCAACTTCCATGAGAGCATTGACCAAATACCAAAATTCGATTGCAATCTTGAACCTCATACTGTATCAGTTTATATTGAAAGTAAATAAAATAGAATGGTGAAAATAATTTATAGTTAAACACTACGTCTAAACATAAAAATACTTACAGATATTTATATTTTCATTTCGGGAATATTGTCCCAACTTGGATTAATTTAACAAAAACAAAAAACGCCATAACTGACTGATTTATTTACGTTTTAAATAAAAGGCATAAAAGTTGTTAATTAACGACGAAACGTACTAAACAACAAAATTGGAACAATGTATGAGACGCAAATCAATTTATTATTTGGATTTTATGTTCTAAAGTCATAATTTGCATAAGCAATAATTGATTCTGAAATTTAAGGTAGATAAAAAATAAGGGGTTATTTCAAGTCTTTCCAAAAATTTCATATCAAACAAGTTTAAAAGCAAAAGCTAAGCATGGCTATACGTGTGTTCAGATGAATACGTGTGTTTTGTGTCCACGCATATAGACGAATGTTTTGAAACATTAACACAACAAACGATATGAAAACAACTTTACCCAAGCGAAATTTAACACGAGCTCTGTTTCTGGGGTTGGTGTTATTGATTTTTGGACTTTATGAGAGTTATGGACAAACAGTTCCTGTTGAGTTCCCAAATCAATTCGAAATCGATGGTAATATAGTCCCGAATAGTTTTGGTGACTGGTATGATAATACTGCCACGGATAAATCAGAAGCTGTTTTTGGTGTGAATGGCGAGCCACTTGACATTTATACATCCAAAAAATTGGTAGATCCATGGACTGGGAATGATACTATTTTTAAAGCTGGAGGAAAATGGACCGATTATCTTGATGGTTCACTTCAATGGAAAATAAGTACCAATCCAGGCTCTGATCTGGATATAAATAATATCATGCTGCACTATGCAACAAGTACTGGAGTAAACGGACTTCTTCAACAGTGGATTATTTTAAGTGCAGACAGAGAAACCAATAACGGAGCTAGTTATATTGATTTTGAGTTTTTCCAGAATTCTGTTCATTTGGATCCTGACGGTGGCATTCGTGGCGATGGAACTGAAGGAGGCAGAACAGTAGGTGACTTTATATTATCCCTATCTTTTCAGTCTGGAACTGCTACAAAACAATTATTTGTTTGGGAAGAATCACCTGCCAACTCAGGCCTATACACATACGTAGAAAAAACTAGTAGTATTCCAGCAGAATACTGGGCAGTACGTTCAAACAGTGCTCCAATTAATAGTTTACCCTATACTGCATTCGGAGGTTCTTCCTACAATTTAACGAATCAATTTATTGAAGCAGCTGCAAATATTAGTGGATTTCTTGATGTCTTAGCAAATCCTTGTGAAGGGAAATTGGCCATTAGTAATATTTTGATCAAAACAAAAACTTCACCGTCCAGCTCGGCTAACCTCGTTGATTTAATTTCACCGATTCAGGTTAAATTAACTTTTGGTCAGGCTGAGATAAGTTATAATACAGAGGATAATTTCTATGATACAGCAATATTTTGTGCAAATGATGGTGAACCTAAAGCTATTAACTTTAAAAGCGAAGGACTTATTGATGATAGTCCGGCAAGAGAATTTACACTTATAGATCCTTTTGGTGCTGAAACTATACTTGGATCTAACGATACAATCATACCTTCATCATTAATCGAATTTGGAACTTACACTGTAAGAATGGCCTATTATGCAGATGGCTGTCCTGATACTGTTAGTACTCAGTTTATTTTGAATGAAGCACCTAATATTTCAATTAGTGGTATTTCCGGTTCTGTCTGTCCAAATTCTGAGCTTACCTTTGAAGCACCATCTGGAATGGATTCTATTTTATGGCATATCTCAGGGAATGGAACTATAAGTGGAGATAGTACAGGAACCTCAGTAAGTGTCACATCTGGAAATGATTGCGGAACACCATTCACTTTATCATTGAAAGTTTGGGATAATGGGTGTAGTTCTATGTGCGATTCAATTATTAGCGTAATTGACACTACTGATCCCGTATTTGTGGAACAACTGCCACAGGATATTACTGTTGATTGTGATAATGTACCCGATATGGTTACGCTCACTGCTACCGACAACTGCGGTACAGCAAACGTAGTCCCTACTGCTGACACAACTGACGGCTCTTGTCCCGGAAGTTATTCAATAGAAAGAACCTGGACTGCGACGGACCAGTGCGGTAATGTAACTGCTCATACGCAAATCGTTACGGTACAGGATACAACTGAT
>NZ_WXUB01000010.1 GCF_011799805.1 Maribellus sediminis | reverse complement strand
CGGTACAGGATACAACTGATCCCGTATTTGTGGAACAACTGCCACAGGATATTACTGTTGATTGTGATAATGTACCCGATATGGTTACGCTCACTGCTACCGACAACTGCGGTACAGCAAACGTAGTCCCTACTGCTGACACAACTGACGGCTCTTGTCCCGGAAGTTATTCAATAGAAAGAACCTGGACTGCGACGGACCAGTGTGGGAATGTAACTGCTCATACGCAAATTGTTACGGTACAGGATACAACTGATCCCGTATTTGTGGAACAACTGCCACAGGATATTACTGTTGATTGTGATAATGTACCCGATATGGTTACGCTCACTGCTACCGACAACTGCGGTACAGCAAACGTAATTCCTTCAGCCGACACAACTGACGGCTCTTGCCCCGGAAGTTATTCAATAGAAAGAACCTGGACTGCGACGGACCAGTGTGGGAATGTAACTGCTCATACGCAAATTGTTACGGTACAGGATACAACTGATCCCGTATTACACAATCTGCCTTCAGCAACATTAACAGTCAATTGCGACCAAGGAGCACCAGCTCCTCCTGTAGTAACTGCAACAGATAACTGCGATACAGATGTAGCAGTGAATTACGAAGAGCTAAGCAATACGGTAGTTGATGGTTGCGGACAGATTGTTAGACGCTGGACAGCTGAAGACGACTGCGGAAATCCGGTTTCATTTACTCAAACTATCACAGTTGAAGATAATACTCCTCCAGTTCTTTCAGTTCCGCTTGATACCATTCTTTTCTCTGATGAGAATTGTTCGGCCGACACAACTACGGCAAGCACAGGAATGGCAACTGCCACTGACAATTGCGATACAGATCCGACGGTAAGCTATGTAGACAGGAGCTGTTTTGGTACCGACGTATCATTTACACTTTCTGCTAATAGTGCTGGGCAAATTGCGGAATTCGATATAAGTGGCCTGGATAACCTGAAAGCCAGTGACATCAAAAATCTGGACTTAAGTTTCTCTGTTACACAAGGAGTTGGAAATGCTCAATTCTGGCTGATTGCTCCAAGTGGCCAGGCTGTAATTTTGGTTGGACCATATTGCGGTGACGGTGACGTTTGTAGTTTAACCGGAACATTTAATGTGACTTTTAACAGCACTGCTTCAACAGTGTGGAACAATAGTACCAATGCCAGTTTAGATGGATTGTTTCAACCGAACGGTGAAACAACTTCAGAAATTTCTGTTCCAGGTGTAAGCCTGGTATCTGGCTTTGATCAGTTCACCGGCGACATGAACGGGACCTGGAGACTCTTTGGACGAAAACAAAAAGAGGTAGATGGAGGAATCGGCACTTTAACCTTTAATAGTGTCTGTCTCACACCTGCTCTATCAGGTTGCGAATACAACGATATAATCGTACGTCACTGGACAGCAACAGATAACTGCAATAATGTTTCGGCTGCTCAACAGGTAATCCAGGTGATCGACAATACAGCACCTGTATTTGCAGACCTTCCTGCTGATACTACGATAGCATGTCCGGAGGTTCCGGTATTTGCACAGGCAATTGCAACTGATAATTGTAGTGCAGAAGTTGATTTAACATACAAAGACACAACCACCAACGGCGGTTGCGCCGGGGAATACAGCATAACCCGTACATGGACCGCTGTGGACGACTGTGGAAACACTTCAACTGCATCGCAGACCATTCATGTGATCGATACCACTGCTCCGGTTTGGGACAACGAAGCCGCAGAACTCGATGCCAACCTCGAATGTGCCGATGTCAGCAGCCTGATCAGCGCCCTGCAACTTGAACCTACTGCCACCGATTCATGTGGCTCAGGAGTAACCGTTACGCTGGTGGCAAACGACACCATTGACGGTGACTGTGCAGGTTCATTCACCATTATCAAAAAATGGACAGCTACCGACGACTGCGATAACACAAGTGCCGAGTTTGTTCAGACAATTACTGTTACCGATGCAGTTGCCCCGGTTTGGGACCTTGCTGCCAACAGCCTTGATGCTGAGTTGACCTGTGACAATACCAACGGACTCGACTCGGTTTTGGCCCTGGCGCCAACAGCAACTGACGACTGCAATTCCGGAGTATTGATAACACTGACCGACAGCATTGTCACTCCCGGAAACTGTGCCGGTTCATTCACTATAGTAAAAAAATGGAAGGCTACTGACAACTGCGATAACGTAAGTTCAGAATTCATCCAAACAATAACAGTATCGGACAACGTTGCTCCGGTTTGGGATCTTGCGGCAGGAAGTTTAAATGCCGACCTGGCCTGTGATAATACGAATGGTCTGGATTCCGTCTTAGCTCTTGTACCAAGCGCAACCGACGAATGTGGTTCAGGAGTAAGTGTAACACTTACTGACAGTATTGTGACACCGGGAGACTGCGCCGGCAACTATACAATTGAAAGAAAATGGACAGCAAAAGATGACTGTGGAAACACAAGCGCTGAATTTGTTCAGACAATCTCGGTAAGCGACGATACTGCCCCGATAGTAAATTGCCCCGGAGATCAAAATCGCAAAGTTTCTTCGGTGGATACCCTTTATACGACTTCAGGTACAGAATTTGACCTTATTTCGGCATCAGAAGAATGCGGAACACTGGCAGATACCTCGGTCGTAGTTAACGGAACAACTTACGATATTGAAACCCTTGCTGGATTTAAAATGCCATTGGGGACAAATAATATTACCTGGAAAGTCACTGATAATTGTGGAAATACAGGCGAGTGTTCATTTACAGTTACCGTTACTCCAAGTGGCACTCCGCGCACAATTTGCGTAATAAAACCGCTTCTTTTGGATTGCGGAGACGACTATCTGGCTGAAGCACAACAATGGGTTAGCGACATGCTGGATACCATGTTGGCCAATACCGAAGATGATGAACCGATTACACTGGACATGATCACTTCTGACTTTGATGGTGAACTTCCACCAGTGGAATGTGTAACTGACTTTGGGTCAGCAACAGGAAAAGAAGTAATATTTACTGTTACCGACAGCCTTGGTAACCAGGTTCACTGCTACACCAAAATAGCTATTATTGACCGTACGCCGCCAAGCATCGACACCGAAGCGTCCGACTTAGTAGTTGAATGCGACGGACAGGGTAATGTTTCAGAATTTACTGAATGGCTCAATGCATATGGAGGTGCCGCAGCATCAGATATTTGTAGCGAAGTGAGCTGGAGCATGGAAGCAGATACAACTAATATTTGTGGTGGTGCCGATTCTGTATCAGTAACATTTATTGCTTCTGATACTTGTGGAAACTCGAGCAGTACTACGGCAGCTTTTGTGATCAAAGACAGAACAGATCCGACATTCACTGCACCGGATGATGTTACAATTTACGCCGATGCAAATTGTGAATTCAACGATTCTACTTCGGTGACCGGTGATGTAACCGATGAAGCTGATAACTGCTCTTCTGCTCTTCAGGCAACTTTCGAAGACGAGCTTGCTGATGGAGAATGTGATGGTCAGAAAATAATCACGCGTACCTGGACACTGGTAGATGATTGTGGCAACACAGCTACAGATGTTCAAGTGATTACCGTGCTGGATACAATCGATCCGACATTCACTGCTCCGGACGACATTACCATTTATGCCGATGCAAATTGTGAATTCAACGATTCGACTTCAGTAACCGGTGATGTAACCGATGAAGCTGATAACTGCTCTTCTGCTCTTCAGGCAACTTTCGAAGACGAGCTTGCCGACGGAGAATGCGATGGTCGGAAAATAATCACACGTACCTGGACACTGTTAGATGATTGTGGAAACACCGCTACAGATGTTCAAGTCATTACCGTTCTGGATACAATCGATCCGACATTCACTGCTCCGGATCACATTACCATTTACGCCGATGCAAATTGTGAATTCAACGATTCGACTTCACTAACCGGTGATGTAACCGATGAAGCTGATAACTGCTCTTCTGGTCTTCAGGCAACTTTCGAAGACGAGCTTGCCGATGGAGAATGCGAAGGTCAGAAAATAATTACACGTACATGGACTCTGGTAGATGATTGTGGCAACACAGCTACAGATGTTCAAGTGATTACCGTGCTGGATACAATCGATCCGACATTTACTGCACCGGACGACATTACCATTTATGCCGATGCAAATTGCGAATTCAACGATTCGACTTCGGTAACCGGTGATGTGACCAACGAGGCTGACAATTGCTCATCTGATCTTGAAGCAACTTTCGAAGACGAGCTTGCTGACGGAAACTGCATGGGTGAAAAAGTAATCACACGTACATGGACACTTGTAGATGATTGTGGAAACACAGCAACAGATGTTCAAGTGATTACCGTGCTGGATACAATCGATCCTACATTCACTGCTCCTACCGACATTACCATTTATGCCGATGCTAATTGTGAATTCAACGATTCTACTTCGGTAACCGGTGATGTAACCGATGAAGCTGATAATTGCTCTTCTGCTCTTCAGGCAACTTTCGAAGACGAGCTTGCTGACGGAAACTGCATGGGTGAAAAAGTAATCACACGTACCTGGACACTTGTAGATGATTGTGGCAACACAGCTACAGATGTTCAAGTGATTACCGTGCTGGATACAATCGATCCGACATTCACTGCTCCGAATGACATTACCATTTATGCCGATGCAAATTGCGAATTCAACGATTCGACTTTGGTGACCGGTGATGTAACCGATGAAGCTGATAACTGCTCTTCTGCTCTTCAGGCGTCTTTCGAAGACGAGCTTGCTGACGGAGAATGCGATGGTCAGAAAATAATTACACGTACATGGACACTGGTTGATGATTGTGGCAACACAGCTACTGATGTTCAAACCATTACTGTACTGGATACTATGGGACCGATAATTACTGTTCCTGTAGAATATCTTACAATGGAATGTTTTGATTCAGCACGTGTTGCGAACTGGGCAATGACTGCAACAGCCACCGACGGTTGCGATAAAGTAATAGAGGTAGACTATTCATACAATGAACCGGAAACCAATTGCAACGAGGAGGTAACCGTTACTTTTACCGCAACAGACGACTGTGGCAATGTAACCACTGAGACAAAAACATTCGAAGTGGACGATATTACCAAACCTGATGTTCCTCAGGCACCTGCCGACCTTTGGGTTCAGTTGCTTGACTCTGTTCCGGCTGCCGTTGACTTGACTGCAACGGACAACTGCAGTGGAGACATCACGGTAAGCCCGAGTGAAGATATTGAGCAGGGTCCTTGCGAGAACAGCACTAAAATTACACGTACCTGGATATTTGCAGATGACTGCGGAAATGTGGACTCTGTAAAACAGGTGATCAATGTAAACGACAATACGCCTCCGGTTCCACCTATTCCACCGGCTGACACAATGGTACTTTGTGCCGGTGATGTGCCTGCCCCCGCTGTATTGTATGCACAAGATAACAATGGAGATGATATACTGGGTGTTGTATCACGCGACACTACTGAAGGAGAATGCGTAAACAACTTCAGCATCACTTATACCTGGACATTTACTGATGATTGCGGAAACGATGTAACTGTCGAACAACTGATTACGGTAAATGATACCGTATCACCAACTTTTGTTGAAGCACTGCCCCAAGATACTACAGTGAACTGTGATGCAATTCCGGTAATGACTGCTCTTACTGCTACCGACAACTGTGGCTCAGCAATAGTAACTCCATCGGCTGATACCAGCTGGAGTGAACTATGTGCTTCAAGCTACGTGATTACAAGAAAATGGGTAGCCGAAGACGAGTGCGGAAACACTACCGAACATACACAAGTTGTAACTGTTCAGGATACCACACCTCCGACTCTCGAAGTGGAGGCAATGGATATGACCATCGATTGTTACGGTGTTGAGATTCTTACTGTGCCGGAAGTACCACTCGACCTGCGTCTCAACGAACAACAGGTTGGAGCCCTGGCTAATCCGTTCCACCAATGGTTATTCACTCAGGGAATGGCTTTCGATAATTGTGGCGATGTAAGCTGGAGTTACGAAATAGTCAATATTAATAATGAATGTGGATTAACCGGCTCTGCAGAAGTTGATTTTATTGCAATGGATGAATGTGGAAACAGTGTTACCACTTCCGCTACTTTCACGGTACAAGATACCACTCCTCCGGCACTGACCGAAGATGCAGTAATTCCTCAAGGCGACCAGGAAATAGACGCTTGTATGGCTGAAATTCCTGAAGGTCCTTCGGCCGATGCAATTGCCGAACTCTTTGAAGATAACTGTGGCACGGTAACAGTAACCAAGGATACAACCGAAGGCGAGAATAGCGACTGCCACTGGTCGGTAACTTATACCTATTCGATTGTTGACGAATGTGGCAACTTTGCTGATGAAATTGAAATCACCTATGCAGGTGGCGACAATACTCCTCCGGCGATTATTTGCCCGAACGACACAACTTTGAATATTGATGCCAACGATCCTTATGCAATCGTTGAAATTCCGCTGCCAACCGTTTCTGATGCTTGTGGAAATGTAACTTATTACAACGACTTCACCGGCGAAGAAAATGCAAGTGCAATTTATCCAATTGGTGATACAGAGGTTACATACTATGCAGAAGACGAATGTGGAAACATTGATTCATGTAAATTCACGGTATCCGTGCTTTGTGAAAATCAGACACGTATAGATGGTGAAGTTTACGTTGGCGATCTCAGTCAGGGGCAGCGTAATGTGATGGTAACTCTGATCCCACAAGGAAATACACCTGGAGATGTTCAGATTAGTGTAACCAATACAAAAGGACAATATGCGTTCGTGAATATGGTTCCGGGTGAATACCTGGTGCAGGTACAGGATGCTAACTTAAATGCAAAAGGCCTGTTCAACGTGAACTCCAGTTTGTTCTTTACAACTATCGTTGAATGCGAATTCCAGACGCATAACTTCGAATATGAAGAGTTTGATGGGCCTGTAATAGGCGACTTGGTATGGTACGATGTTAACCAGAATGGTATTCAGGATGAATGGTACGATGCCAACGATGATGGCGAGGTTACACAAAACTTCCCCGACTTTTCGAACAATGGTTATGTCGATTTCAATAGCTGGGAATGGATAGACATGAACGGCGACGGAAGATACGATGGACCTGAAAATGAGGGCGAGCTGAACAAAGCCGGTGTTGGAAATGCTTTGAATCCGAATATAATTGTAACCGGACCAAATAATTTCACTGACAGTGTGGTTGTAGGAATCATCGGTTACTACCGTAGTCGCCCCGATGTAATGGGAGATTACACGGTAACACTTGATTTTGATGCCAACTTATCAGCCGTAGCTGCAAGTAAGGGAAGAAGTGGCCTGGTGAAAGTATTAACAACAAATACCAAATCAGCCAGATTACCAAAAGGAATCAACGATCCACATGCAGAATTTGATGCTGAGTGTGGTGTTACTTCCGACAATCCGCAGTTCGCGTCGCTTTCAGAAGGGAATGCGATTGATCTGACCAAAGACTTTGGTGTAGCCTGCGTACCGATGACCATCGAAGTGCGCGACATGACTGTTGAGTGCGACGGTAACGGTAACCTCGAAGATTTCGAAACCTTTATTGCGCAGTTTACAGTAGATACCTCATTGTATGAAATAACAATCGAGTCGGATACAACTGAAGGCTGTGGTTTGACAAGGACTGTTGAAACCACCGGAATTATAAGTGGATCGGAATTCGGAAATGATACTGTTTCTGCCATTTTCAGAATTGAAGATACCACTCCTCCGGATATAACAACAGCCAGCAACCAGACAGTGAATTGTGATGAGGATTATACTCCGATACTGAATGCATGGCTCGCAAATAACGGCGGAGCGACTGCAGATGATCTTTGTGGAGGTGTAAGATGGTCCAACAATTTTAACGGACTAAGCAACAGCTGTGGTACCAGTGGAAGTGCAACCGTAACTTTTACGGCCACCGACGACTGTGGCAACTTCTCGCGAACAACTGCTACTTTCAGTGTTGTAGACAATAGCGCTCCTACACTCACTGCTCAGGCTCAGAACCTGATTGTAGAATGTGACGGACAAGGTAATGTAGCAGACCTTGAAGCATGGCTCGCTTCCAATGCGGGAGCAAGTGGCTTCGACAATTGTGGCGAAATAAACTGGGACAATGATTTTGATGGCTTAACAGTTGAGAATTGTGGTGCCAGTGTAACCGTAACTTTCACTGCATTCGATGAATGTGATAACTCGGTACAAACTTCAGCTACATTTACAATTGTTGATACTGAAGCGCCTGACTTTACCGTTCCGGCTGATACAATTATTTATTCGAATGAAAACTGCGAATATGAAGCCGGCATAGAAATTACCGGTGACGTGAGCGATGAAAGCGATATTTGCTCTGAAGCAGTATTGGAAGCAACTTTTACTGACTCTATTGCTCAGGGGGAATGTGCTGGCGAATGGATTATCCTTCGTACCTGGAACCTGGCCGACGGATGTGGCAACGATACTTCGAAAGTACAGACGATCACTGTTCGCGACAATATAGCTCCTACCCTCACCTGTAATCCACTTACGGTTTACACCGGCGAAGACGGCAGCATAATGCTCAGCGACACTGATATGGCCAATTTGTATACCGTTTCCGATAATTGTACATCGGAAGAAGACATCTCAGTTACTATTTCTCAGTACGAATTTGGTTGTAACGACGCAGGCATTCAGGAAGGTATTGCAGTGGCGATCACAGCTACCGACCTTTGTGGAAACGTCTCGACATGTACTACAGCAGTAACTGTTATCGACACCATTGCTCCTGTTGCTGTTTGCAGCGATATTGAAATTGCACTCAACGCTTCAGGATATGCAAGTATCACTTTGGAGAACATTGAAAATGGTTCATCAGATAATTGCATGATCGACACCATGTTCATCGACAAAACCGAGTTTACATGTGATGATCGAGGAGAAAACCAGGTAACACTTACAGTTATTGATGCTGCAGGAAACGAAAGTACTTGCACTGCCACTGTAACAGTTAAGCAAGGCGAAGCCTTGTGCGGTATAAATCCAACCCGATTCAAAGCGAATCCAGATACACTAACGCTCATTTACTGTCCGGGAGGAACTGTTACCGGAGATATCGATCTGTTCAGCAACGATGAAGGATTTACCCGCGATGATGTAAGCTTTAACGTAACGACTGACATTCCTGTCGGAGTAAGTGTAACTAATGGCGAGCTAGTTTACCTGAACGAAACTGCTAACGAGGCAGTGCTTACGCTTACCTACTCAATTTGCGATTTGACGGACAGCACGAATTGCGACAGTGCAGAGGTTACCATTCGGGTATTGCTTGATACTGATTGCGACGGTGTTCCGGATATTGATGACATTGATGATGACGACGACGGAATACTCGATGTGGATGAAGAAAGCTATGCACTGAACCAGGAGACACTCGATTCTGATGGCGATGGTATAGTTGACCGACTCGATATTGACTCGGATAACGACGGTATTCCTGACAACATTGAATGGCAGCAAACCATTGCTGAAGGACTGGAAGCTGACAGAAGAGGAAGGTTAGAAATTGATCAGGTTGACTGGGATTATTATCCTCCTCTGGGAATCGACTCAAACGGCGACGGTTGGGATGACCAATATGACACAGAAAATGAAGGTGTTTATTACGCTCCTTTGGACATGGACCTTGATTTCATTCCTGATTACTTAGATGATGATTCTGATGGAGATGGAATCCCGGATTACATTGAAGGTTGGGATGAAGCACCGCATGATACAATTGCCGATACTGATATCGGGGCCACCGATTCTGATGGCGATGGTTTGTATGATCCTTACGATTCCTATGACACCAGTGATGAATGGCTACATGGACTGAATGCTATTGGTTCTTATGCTCCATTACAGGACATAGCTGGCGATACTATTAATGGAATTCGAGATTGGAGAGATATTATACAACGCGAAACAGGGAGAGGCAACAATATCTGTGGAGAACCGGTGATCCCTAATGGATTCTCACCCAATAATGATAACATCAACGATTACTTCGAAATGTTGATATATTGTGTAAATGATGTTACAGGCGAAGAAACGACGAGAGTCTTGGGAGATGATTTCACGGATGCGAAGATTGAGATCTATAACCGTTGGGGCAACCTGCTATATGAAAAAGAAAGGTATGGAAACACTGATTATTGGGGTGAATATGATGCCTGGTGGGACGGTACATCTACGAACAGTATGCAGATAGGTAATGACAAGTTACCAACGGGAACGTATTTCTACATACTCTACTTGAATAATGAACGGGTTATTACAGGATCAGTATTCCTAAATAATTAATTGATTAATTAATGAATGTTAAATCCGAAAAATTTAGAAAGATGAAAGCAAAATTAAATATAATCAAAGGTTTAGGGATTCTGGCAATAGTAGTGGCCGCATTTACATCAAATGCCCAACAGGACCCTATGTATACGCAATACATGTTCAATACACAAACCATTAACCCGGCTTATGCCGGTACATGGGAATCGGTAGGTTTTATGGCACTTGGCCGCCATCAATGGACAGGCTGGGACGGTGCACCTGAAACCTATACATTTTCACTCCAGGCCCCGCTTAAAAACGAGCGGGTAGCCCTCGGATTCGATGTCATCAGCGATAAAGTTGGATTGGAGAAGAAGTTTTACCTCTTTGCCGACTACTCCTACCTGGTACCGGTTGGCGAAAAAACAAACTTACGTTTGGGATTAAAGGGAGGTTTCACCAACTATTCGAACAACCTGCAGGAATATGACATAATTGATCCCAACGATCCTAGTTTCGTTGGAGAAATTAACAACGCATTCAAACCTAATTTTGGAGTAGGTGCTTTCTTATACAGTAAAAAAGCCTATGTAGGATTCTCCATCCCGAAAGTTGTAAATACCACTTTCGAAAACGACATGAAAAACTTTTCAGTTGAAGGAGAACTTAGACACTATTTCCTGATTGCGGGAGCAGTATTTGATTTGGGCGAGAATGTGAAGTTCAAACCAACTATGTTAACGAAAGCTTCGTTCACCTCGGAAACAGGTACTCCGGTTCAATTCGATCTTACCGGAAACTTCCTGATCAAAGAAAAACTTTGGTTAGGTGCGATGTACCGTACCGGATCGTCGTACGGCTTTATTGCCCAATGGATATTTGCCGAGAAACTGAGGATTGGTTATGCGATCGATTTTTCTACCAACAATCTGAAAGAGCATAACAACGGTACACACGAAGTAATGGTTTCGTACGAACTCAGATTCAAAAAAGAGAATGTGATCTCACCGAGATATTTCTAAGAAATTTTGATGTTGTGTTTTTAAAACCCGGTTTCCAATCTGGTGAGATGGTTCCGGGTTTTTCTTTTTTTGATCTTTTGAAACCAAGATCGATGGTTAAATATTCTCCAAACCAAAAGATGAACGTTTAGCAATAATTATAGTCGTTTCAAATAAGCCCTTCTTCAAAAAGGTTAAGTTTTTATTCACTTGTTCTACTCAATTCTCCACTTTTTTGAGAAATTCGAATAAAGGATATTTATGTATCTTTTTGGCCATTTCGGGATGTTTGTCCCAATATGAAACCACGAAAGACCTTTTCAGAAATCCCTACTCATTGTTTTTCAGCTACTTAAATCCAATGGCATAACCTTTGCCTATTAATTGGCACAAACGTACTAAATACAAAATTGAAATAATGAAAAGGACGCAATTCAAAATTAACTTTGGATTTTATGATGTTAAGTAGTATTTTGCAACTGCAATAATTGAATCTGGAATTTAGGGCAGATAAAGAATAAGGGGTTATTTGAATCTATCCGATAATTTCACTCAAGTTACTTAACAAAACATTTGAATGCTAAGGCATCGATTTTATAAATCGAGCTGGACGTATAATATTATGTTACACACAACATTGAAGAAATTATTAAACCTTACACGATGAAAAAAAGTTTTACCCAAAAGATTTTAATCCAAATCGCGACAGTAGTTTTAGCACTGTTCGCATTACTGGCACCATCTGAAAGTAATGCACAATGCGAGATTACTTCTTCCGGCTGCAATACAGATGACGTAGTTGTATGTGCCGATTCGGTTAACGCGATAACCGGCCAACAGGGAAAATACCTCACCTGGACAGCTCCGGACTTTACACTTACCTGCGTTGGAGACACAGGAGAAACACAAAACTTCTTTATGTCTTTCGACCTGCCGGAAAGTAACCTGGCAGCCCAGTGCTGGGAATTTAACGGAGTTCAAAGAACCGGTCAATCCAGTGATGGCTGGATGAAATTATGGCAATCCTCAGGCAGTGGTGATCCATACATCATTACTCCACTCACCTATTTTCATCCGAACACAGATGTGACTGTTTATTTTACAGTGCCCAATGGCGAGGAATTTACCTGGCATCTGATTCTGATTGATGAAGCGGGTGTAGAAACCGAAATTGATGCCAACACCATCAATTCTACAGGAAGTTCAACACTTTCAACACCGGATACTACCGGAGCTTTTTACTTGAAATTTCTATTTACAACAGCACTTAGCAATATCTCAAACAAAAACACAATTGATGATATTGTACATGACGGTGTTTTACTTGATGTTGATTGTGCTTCGGGAATTGACTTTACTGTTTCCGGTCCGGCACCATCAGGTTTTTTTATTATAGGCGACACTACACTGACATATACAGCAACTTACACTCCAAGTGATGGAGGCGCTGCAATTACCGCAGAATGTTCATTCAACATTATAGTCGAAGGAGTTCAAATCGGATCACTTGCAACTACCCCGGAATCGTGTGCGGGTAATGATGGCACCGTAACAATTGTAGCCACATCTCCCACATCGGGAACTCCGGATTTGCAATATTCAATCGACAATGGAGCCTGGACTTCTTTTAACTCAGGTGAAACTATCACCGGTTTAACAGCCGGTGTGCATACACTCGATGTAAAAGACCTATCTCTTCAAGGAGATTGCGGACAAGTTGAATTAAGCAATTTTACAGTTGCCGACGGAGATGCACCAACTGCTGAAACTATCCAGGTTGAAGGTTGCGAAACTGTTACTGTAAACGATTCAGTTTATACCGCTACAGGTGTTTACACACAAATGCTGAAAAATGCTGCAGGTTGCGATTCAACTCTTACTGTTGATGTTACCATCCTCGAGCCTACTTCAGAAACCATTTATGTTGACGGTTGCGAAACTGTTACTGTAAACGATTCAGTTTATACTGCTACCGGTGTTTACACACAAGTGCTGAAAAACGCTGCTGGTTGTGACTCAACTTTAACTGTTGATGTTACCATCCTCGAGCCTACTTCAGAAACCATTTATGTTGACGGTTGCGAAACTGTTACTGTAAACGATTCAGTTTATACCGCTACAGGTGTTTACACACAAATGCTGAAAAATGCTGCTGGTTGTGACTCAACTCTTACTGTTGATGTTACCAT